>CAVRGV010000001.1:0-1153934 GCA_963720855.1 uncultured Chloroflexia bacterium
AAGATGATGTCCTCGGCGCTGTGGGACGAGTACAGGAGCAGCGCCTGCAAGGTGCTTCCCACGGCCGCGCGCTGACGAAGCATCGACATGAGGGGCGCAATTCCCGAGCCGCCGGCGATCAGGAACAGCGGCCCGCCACTATTTTCCGTCCAGACGAAGTAGCCGCCGATCGGACCGCGAACCTCGAAGCGGTCGCCCGGCCGCGCCTCCTCGGTCAGATAGGGCGAGACCTCGCCGCCCTCGATCCGCTCGACGGTGACCACGAGGTGCGGGGCCTCCGGAGCGGAGGCGATCGAATAGCTGCGCTGGGCCTGGTAGCCGTCCTCGGCGGTCAGCCGGATATCGAGATGCTGGCCGGGCCGGTGCGTCGTCCAGCCGGGCACGTCGAGAATCAGGCTGCGAACCCGCGACGTCTCGTCAATCACCTCGAGGACCTCGGCCGTCAGCCAGGCGATCCGCGGCGGCACCGCCGGTCGCGGCTCAGTCTCCGACATAGCGCTGCTCTTTCCAGGGGTCACCGTAAATGTGGTAGCCGAGAGACTCCCAGAACCCGGGCTCGTCGCTCTCCATGAAACTCAGCCGGCGCACCCATTTCGCACTCTTCCAGAAGTAGAGGTGCGGCACGAGAAGGCGGGCCGGCCCGCCGTGTTCGGGGGCCAGCGGCTCGCCTTCATAGTGCGTGGTGATCATCGCCTTGCCGTCGATGAGGTCTTCGGTGGGCACGTTGGTGGTGTAGCCGCCATCGCAGTGCAGCATTGCGTAGGCCGCCGGCGGGCCGTCGAGTTCGGCCGCGGCAACGAGATCGTCGATCGTGACGCCACGCCAGTGCGTGTCGAGCTTCGACCAAGTCGTCACGCAGTGGATGTCCACGGTTATCTCTGTCTGCGGCAACGCCTCGAATTCCGCCCAGCTCCACTGGCCGAGCGGCGATCCGCCATCGTCCAGATATATGGCCCAGCTACCGAAATCGGAAGATGGCGTCGGTCCGGCCGAAAGCACGGGGAAGTCACGCGTCAGGTGCTGCCCGGGGGGGATGCGGTCGTTCAGGGAAGCTTGCGGATGGCCACGGAAGCCTCGCGCCACGGGGGGATTCTGCATCGGTCACTTCTCCTTGGCTTCGGTGCGAGAATGACGGGATGACGTGGGGCAAGTCCACGATACCAAAGTGTCACGTGCCCTTTTTTTCAATTCCGCGCCTTCGGCGGCACATCATGCGCGTTGAAGACAAAATCAAACGAGGCGATGCGGAGCGTCAGCCCGTCGCGCGAGGCGGCATCCTGCGGTGAGTGACCGCTTCGGGGACCGCGAAGCTGCATCCTTATTCGCCGCGAAGGTCAGGCTTGGGCCGGCCTTCCCCGTCGCCGAACGTGATGTTCGAACTCGCCTCGACTGCGGCGAGCTTCAGGCTGAGGCGTTGGGCCATCGGATCGTCCGTGTCGTCCTGGTGCGCCAGCCGCCTGAGCTCTTCGATGGCCCACGCGGTCCGGCCGATCCGCCCGTTTGCGGCCATGAGGTGGTCCACTGCCACGTCGATGTCCAGAGGGCTGGGCTCGTAGCCCACGCCGGCCCGCAGGTGCGCGATCGCGTGCAGCGCCACCTGGGCGGCGAAGGCCGGGTTCTTGACCTCGAAGTCGCGGGCGGCGCGGATCAGGGTCGCGGGAGCGGCCTCCCGGTCCGCCGCGCAGTCGAGCGCGATGTCGAGGTACCCGGCCGTCTTAGCCGCGGCGAACCATTTTCCCTTGCGGCCGTGCAGCGCGATCAGGTCTTCGAGCAGTGACCGGGCATCGCGCTCGGGGTAGCGCCGAACCAGGTCACGCCACATAGCAAGCCAGGTGTTGCCGGCGGAAGTGGGCAGCCCGAAACGGCGATAAGCCTCCTCCACCTTGCCCTGCCGCACGAGGATTGCCTCGCAGAAGCGCGCGATCTCGTGGCCGCCCCACGGCTGCCGGTCCCCGTCAAGCAGCGCCGCGGCACGGGCGAGCGCCGCTTCCTCGCGCCCTTGGCGTAGAAGCGCCTCTGCAGCAAACTTCTCGTCGAACCACAGGCGCGTCTTTCCTGACGAGTGCCGCCTCGGGCCGGACACCATCGCTCGCTGGCATGTGACCCACCTCGCATTCGCAACTCATCTGATTGAGCTGCTTCTGGAAGCGGCTTGACACACCCATCACCGCTGGGTTATGGGTCATCCATAGCCGGGGAGTTATTTGATCGGTGTCGGCTCAGCATGAGATTCTTGTTCAGGACGCTCGCAGATCCGACTCGCAGGGGGATCTTCGAGCATCTTTGCCGCGAGGGCCCCCAGAGCGTGGCCGCGCTCACCGCGGCGGCGGGAATCTCTCAGCCCGCGGTCTCCAAGCATCTCGGCGTCCTCAGGCAGGCCGGCCTCGTCGACGGCCGCCCGGACGGACGCCAGACCTTCTATCGTGCCGAGATCGCCGCCCTTGCGCCGCTCGTCGACTGGACGTGTGACATGGCCAGCTTCTGGGAGGGCCGGCTCGACGCACTTGACGCTCTGCTGAAGAGGATGGACCAGTGAAGGACACGGAAGATTTGACACGCTCGGTCGTCGTCGAGCGCGAGTTGCCCCACCCGCCAAAAAAGGTCTGGCGCGCGCTAACCGAGCCGCATCTCGTCGCCGAGTGGCTCATGGCGAACGACATTGCGCCGGTTCTCGGCGCCCGCTTCGACCTCACGGCCGACTGGGGAACCGTCGCCTGCCGCGTGACCGGGCTCGAACCGTACCAGACGCTCGCCTACAGTTGGGACACCAAGGACTTGCGAAGCGTCGTCACCTGGTCCCTGACGGCAACCGCCGGCGGTACGCGCCTCCGCATGGAGCAGACGGGCTTCCGCCCCGGCCAAGAGAACTACCACCGTGGCGCCACCATGCGGTGGCCCCAGTTCGTCACCGCCCTCGACCAGGTCGTTGCGCGCGAGGCCGACGGCGCCGCATCCCCCCACTCCCATCAATCGCGAGTAGCCCGATGACCTGGAGCCTCTCGATCCGGGCGCTCCACCGCTGGGTCTCCGTCCTCTTCGCCGCCATCGTTGGCGCCCTCTTTGTGACACTCGGCCTCGGCGGAGAGCCCCCGGAGTGGGTCTACCTCCTGCCCCTCGCGCCGCTCGCGTTGCTCCTTGCGACCGGGCTCTACCTCTTCGGCCTGCCATACGCCGCTCGCCGGCGCAGCCACCCACGCCGTGAGCGCGCCCAGCCGCACGCGGCGCCCGCGGAGAAGTCCGGGAGGTGACCATGCGCCCCGTTGCCGATCGTCCACATCGCAGCACTCGGGAACCCGTCGGCCGGCTCCTTAAGCAACGGCGCGCTCGGGCGAGAACGTATTCCAACTGATCACTTCGTCGCCCCCCGCTCGCCGGAGATAGAGCCGCTACTCATCGACCGGTCCAAGATCGGTCAGGCTCTGCGCCGTCTCCGGTCCTGGAACTCTTGGTTCCGCGTTCGGGTCCGCTCGGGGCATGTGACCCACGGCCACTTCCGCCGAGCCGCGCCTTCAGCTCCCAACGACCGGCCTAACGTCATCGGAGAGTAGCGTTCCCGACGGACTTCGACGACCGGGAGCCGACCCACTTGGGGGTTGGTTCCTCAACACTGTGCGGATACGGGCCAATCATGCGCCAGGTCACCCTTCAAGGTGGCCGTCCCGCATGCCGGTCACTATGCAAGGCAACCGGCACGGCCGGAAAGCCGAGCCTATCGTTGAGCCGATTGATGCTGTTGACGGCGGAACGGCCGCCGTAGAGTGATGCGGTGCACCGGCAAGGTTCCAGCGAAGGGCGGCTTTGGGGCCGACTACGTAGACCCGTCCACCGCCAAGCGCAACGGGGGCGGCCGGCGAGGCCCATGCCCGCGCCTTTCACCTTCGTCTCCTGGGAGCGCTCACGTGGCCTCGAGCACCATATTGAGCGGCGTTTCGGCGGCCCGCCGGACCATGGTGAAGCCGCCAGAGCGGATCACCGCCGCGATCCGTGCCTCGCCGGCCTGCGCACCCAGCGCCGTGCCGGTCTCCTGCGCCAGGGACGTCGGGACGCAGATCATCGTGGAAGCCGAATAGTACAGCCGTCCGACCGGGTTGAGGTTGTCCTCGAGATGGTCGCCGGCATTTGGTTCGACCACCATCCAGGTGCCGCCCGGCTTGAGAGCCTTGCGCACATGTGCGGCCGCCGCCGCCGGATCGCCCATGTCGTGGAGGCAGTCGAAACAGGTCACGAAGTCGTAGCTTCCGGGGAAGTCCTGCGCCCGTCCGACCTCGAAGCGAACGTTCGGGACGCCATGCGCGATCGCATGTGCCGTTGCCGCCGCGATCGATCCGGGGTGGAAGTCGTAGCCCACAAAGGTCGAACGGGGGAACGCCTGCGCCATCAGGATAGTCGAGACGCCGTGGCCGCAGCCGATGTCGGCGACGCTCGCTCCCGCGGTCAACCGGTCGACCACACCGTCGAGCGCGGGAAGCCATTGCTTCACCAGCGCGTTGACGTAGCCGGGGCGGAACATCCGCGCGACCGAGCAGAACAGACATCCCGCCTGATCGCCCCACCCCACGCCATTTCCGGTCTTGAAGGCCGCCTGCACCTTCGCCTGGTTTTCGACCATGGCGGCGGCGGTGTCGAAGGCGCCGATCATGTTGGCCGGACTGTCCGACGAGGCAAAGACGAAGGCCTGCTCCGGTGACAGCGAGAACCTTCCCTCCGCTTGGGTGACGTACCCCGAGGCGGCCTGTGCCGCGAGCCATTCGCGCACATAGCGCGGATGGCATTCGGCCGCCGTGGCGAGGTCGTCCGGCGTCGACGGACCGATCCGGTCGAGCGTGGCATAAAGGCCCAGCGCATCGCCGATGCGAACGAGCGGGATGCTGACGGCCCCGCCGAGGTCGCCGAGCACCTGCCCGATGAAGTCGTTCAGTCTGGTTTCGTCCAGTGGCATCTGACAATCCTCCTGTCGCGACCCCGTTGCCGCGGGAGGCAAGTCTGACTCGTCCGGCGCAGTCGGGCATGAGGCGGTCGCCCCATGCCCGACCGATTTGTGATAGGCCGAATGTCCCGTGGACGTGGCTCACGTCCTCAGCGCACGCACGATCGCCTGCGCCCGGCTCTGCACGCCGAGCTTCGACAGCACCACCGACACCTGATTGCGCACGGTCTTCTCGCTCTTGCCGAGTTGGCCGGCAATGGATCGGTTGTCGAGCCCCTCCGCCAAGAGGCGCAGCACTTCGGTTTCGGCCTCGGTCAGCCCGGCCTGCCGCGGCACCGGGAAAGCAGGCGCCGGGTCGCCGAGAAAGGCCGCGAGCTCGCCGTGGAACGTCACCCACGCCGGCTCTTCCGGCAATAGAACGTGATTGGCGCTCTCGAGCGGAACAAACCTCGCGTCTGGGATTGCCGCCGCAAGCTTTGCACCCTGCTCGAACGGCACGCGCGCGTCGTTCCGGCAGGAGAGTACCAGAGTAGGCACCCGGACCTGCGCGCAGAGCTCGAGCACGTCCATGCCCTGCATCTGTCGAAGGGTCTCGGAAGCCACCTCTGGCGACGCCGTTTCGCGCTCCAGGTCGCCCCACCAGCGATGCTGATCTGAAGTGCCGCCCGGAATGAAGAGGTTGGTGAAGAACTGGCAGAAGGCGGGGTTTTCGCGACCCCAGCCGATCCGGACGAAATTGACGAGCGTCTCGGCCTCCAGGCGCTCAGAGTCGTTGCAGGCCCGGTCACGGCCCCCCTGCGTATAGGCGTTGAAGAGGACGAGGTGCGAAACGCGCTCGGGTTGCCGGACGGCGAAGTCGACCGCCAGAGCCCCGCCTTGAGAGACCCCGAGCAGAACGAACCGGTCGTCCCGAATTGTCCCGGCGACCGCCTCGAGATCCTGGTACCACGCGGCCAGCGACAGGTCGGCGCAGTGCCGCTCGGACATTCCGCAGCCGCGAGGGTCGTAGCGCACGTAGCGATGACGGCGCGAAAGCGCTTCGACCCACGGCCGCCAGACCGGACTGTCGAGATCGTAGGTGACGTGGCTCAGCCAGTGCGCCGCGCGCAGGATCACCGGTCCAGCGCCGCAGGTGGCCGTAGCAATTCTCGTTCCATCCGCCGATGCGCAGAACGCGATGTCTTGGTGCAGTTCCATCGATGGCATCCTATATCGGCGATGGCCGCCCACATAGACTATGGCAAGCGGTCAAAGCACCCCACAGGCAATCCTTCGCCCGTCGCGCGAGGTTGGGCCGCGTTGACCACTTACTGGCTCGGCCGCACGCTGCTTAAGCGCGGTGCCACAAGATTCACGAACGGCTGCATTGACGGATCCGGCGCCAATGCGGGGCCCGTTCGTGAATGGCCGCTTCGGGCCGACTTCGACCAACTCGTCGCGTCCGAGCCCTCCGTCGCGGCGCTTAGCGGGCCGTACCCGGAAACGGCGTCCAGCGCTGTACGCTTGCTTTTTCCCGCTGCCCGGCAGCGCGCGATGGCAAGCACGTCATACACATCCGCCCCAGATAGGGGGCGATGAATTACCGAGATGCCGTATCGCCGCCTCTGCGCGCGCTCGAATAGCGCGCCTTGCTTCTCCGGGCGGTGAAAAACTCGTTCCTCACGATCCTCGATGAGCGCGAGGCCGAGATCTCTCCACGCATGCAACCTATCCTGCTCGGTCATGGAAGAGCGTCTGCGCTTCGTCGCCCGAGGCTGGAAGGGGAGCCGATGACGGTGCTGTGCCGGGAGATCGGCATCTCGCGGAAGATCGTACTCTATCTCCACGGCATCCACACCTCCCGCCGCGAAAAGGCGGAAGGTGTAACCCATGTGTCCGGTACGTTCGATCGGAGGGGTCAGTTGCCGTTCAATAACCCCAATTCGTGTCAGCGCGAAGGACTCAGAAACAGCAACTCTGGCGCTCCCAAATCGGGAGCAACGACGTCGCGACTGATTGAACGGCGAACCCCCTCTCTGAATCCTCTGCCACGCGGCGGACCGGACCCAGGTCCGGGTCACGTTCAACCGCAAGTGCGAGGTCGCCATGACGTGTCTACCAATCCAATCCACAAACCCGGCCGTGATCGAGGGTCTCCTCAAACAGGTGGCAGGGAAGGCCGTTTACGGCACTATTACCACCTTTGAAGGCATGCAGGAGGCCCTTCGCTGCGTAACCAGCGACTTGGCGCGGCGCTTCCCCGTGCCCGACGACCTCGACTTCTCCGTGCGTTATGTTCATGCCGGTGGGCACTGCCTGACGTCGGAGTTGATCTTCCGCCGGGGCGGAGGCACTTGGTTTCTCGAGAGCGTTGGCCGGCGGAACCCACTGCCGTGCCGCGGTCCCTGGATCAAGTATCTCCCCGACGCGTGGGCCTTCAGCGTCTTCGAACTTTTCGCTAAGGACGGCCGTTCGATGAACAGTGTCGAATCGACGGGCGGCACCCTTACGGCGCACCAGAAGGTGGCTCTCATTAAGCTCACCGCATCGCTGCCTCGGCGCCGGCGCAAGAAGTCGGCGAGCCTCACCTGAAAAAAAATGCAGGGCGCGGTGAAGCGGACCTCGAGCCGGCGCTGATCGAATCTGGCGGCCGCGTCGGCCGCCACCCCGTCTCGACTGCCTTCACCTCGACGCCGACCCAGCAGCCTTCGCGCGGATACTCGGCCGCCTCTACGGCGACGGGGCCGTAGCGCCATCACGGCGCTGACGCTCTGGGGCGGCTTTTCGAGCACGGTGTGGGGCCGCTGTCGCGCTTCTGGTCGAGACGGTCGGCTGGCGCAAGACCTGCCTGGTCTATGCGGCTCCGTTCCCGCGGCTTCGCGCGCTCCGCGAGCGCTGCGAGACGCTTCCGGCCTTCGCCGACGCTCATCCGTCGAAGCAGCCCGACGCCGAGCCATGAGGGCCTCCCCCGAGGAGGCACCCGCTCCCGGTGCGGGAGTTCTCGGTCCCGACGTCCTCGGCGCGCTCTACGCCAAGGCTTGGTATCCGACGGCCGAGGAGGACGCGAGGTCGGGCGACCTCGATCCGATCGTCCTCCTGCACGACTCCCTCGGTTCTGTCGCCCTGTGGCGGGACTTCCCAGCGATGCTGGCACGGGCGATGGGAAGAACCGTCCTCGCCTACGACCGGCTGGGATACGGCAGGTCGGGGTCGCGCTCCGGCGCCATCGGCTTCACTTATGTGCAGGACGAGGACGGGCAGGTCGTCCACGTGGCGCAATCCTGCCTTGACGCCGCCCGTTTCGTTCCGCTCGGCCACAGCATAGCGGCGGCATGGCCATCGCCACCGCGGCCAGGAGCCCCGAGCGGTGCAGCGCGGTCATAAGCGAGTCCGCGCAGGCCTACTTGGACGCCCGGATCGTCGAAGGCGTCCGCGTCGAGAGCACCGCCCCACGGACGATGGGCCTGGAACGGCTGGCACGCTATCATGGTGGTCAGGCCGAATGGGTTCTGGATGCCTGGGCGGGAACCTGGACCGACCCGGCATTCGGAAGCTGGTCGTTGCGCACCGACCTCGCGGCGATCCGTTTTCCGGCCCTCGTCATCCATGGGACGAAGACGAATACGCCTCGACGCGCCATCCCGAGCTCATGCACCGCCTGATCCCTTCGCAAACGCGGGTCGGCATTGTGCCGTCCTGCGGCCACATCCCGCACTGCCAGAAGCCGTCGGAAGTGCTCGCCGTCGTCGGGGACTTCCTGTCGCCGGAACCCGCCCCAGAGGACCGGTGTGGATCGTCAACCTCGATGTCCGGCACCGGCAACCAAGTTGGCCGGTAATTGCCGTTGCGGCAACTGGCTCAGGAGGTGAGGTCGTCCCTAATGTTGTCGGCGAGATTGCCACTGTCGTGGTGCCGGCTGTCGGCGAGGCTGCCGCTTGTGATTTTCGTTGCGCCGTCAGCCTTGGGGGCAAGAGGCTGCGCGGACGGCATCGTGAATCTGCTTTCACGTGGCTTTCATGATACCTAAGCGCGCAACTGATTCATTTTGTAGATTCTCCGCACCCGCGAATCTACTCCAAATCTACTTGGACCCTCGGTTCCCTGCCTGTTCCTGCCTCCAGGTGCCAGAATCTGCCTTTGAGGTAAGAATCCAACGGATGAATCTGTAGTCTATCCAATACGATAGTTCGGGCTCTCTCGGGTGATCTGCACGTCGTGCACGTGGCTCTCGCGCAACCCGGCGCCCGTGATCCTAACGAAGTTGCAGCCCGCGCGCATGGCCTCGATGGTGCCGTTGCCGGTGTAGCCCATCGCCGCACGCAGGCCACCCACCAGCTGGTGCAGCACCCCAGCGACTGCACCCTTGTAGGGCACCTGGCCCTCGATGCCCTCGGGCACCAGCTTTTCCGCGGAGGCCTCCTTCTGGAAGTAGCGGTCGGCCGAGCCGCGCGCCATGGCGCCGACCGACCCCATGCCGCGATACGCCTTGAAGCTCCGCCCCTGGAACAGGATCACCTCGCCCGGCGCCTCCTCGGTGCCCGCGAGGATCGAGCCCACCATGGCGCAGTGCGCCCCCGCCCCGATCGCCTTGGCGAAGTCGCCGGAGAACTTGATCCCGCCGTCGGCGATGACGACGTGACCCGTGCGGGCCGCGGCCTCGGAGCAATCGACGATCGCGGTCATCTGCGGCACGCCCACGCCCGCGACGATCCGCGTGGTGCAGATCGACCCCGGGCCGATCCCCACCTTTACCGCGTCGGCGCCCGCGTCGATCAGCGCCCGCGTGCCCTCTGCGGTCGCCACGTTGCCCGCCACGATCTGCACCGCGTTCGAGTGCCGCTTCAGCCGGTCCACCGCCTCGGCCACGCTCTTCGAATGGCCGTGCGCGGTGTCGATCACCACCACGTCGACACCGGCGTCCACCAGCGCCACCGACCGCTCGAAGCCGGCATCGCCCACCGTCGAGGCCGCCGCGACCCGGAGCCGCCCGAGATCGTCCTTGGCGGCCAGCGGGTTCAGCACCGCCTGCTCGGTGTCCTTCAGCGTCAGGAGCCCGGTCAGCCGCCCGCCCTGGTCCACCACCAGCAGCTTCTCGATCCGCCGCGCCGCCATCATCTTCTTGGCGTCGCCGAGATCGGCCGGCTCGCGCATCATGGCGAGATTATCGCTCGTCATCATCGCGCTCACCGGCGTCGCGTCATCGGTGGCGAAGCGCATGTCGCGGTTGGTGACGATCCCGAGCACCACGCCCCGCTCGTCCACCACCGGAAAGCCGGTGATGCGATACCGCTCCTGCAGCGCCTTGGCATCCTTCAGCGTCTGGTCGGGGCGGAGCGTCACCGGCGCATAGACCACGCCGGAGACGAAACGCTTCACCCGCTGCACCTCCGCCGCCTGCACCTCCAGGTCGAGGTTTCGATGGATCACCCCGATGCCGCCGGCCTGGGCCATGGCGATCGCCATGCGCGCCTCGGTCACCGTGTCCATGGCCGCACTGATCAGCGGGATGTTGAGCGCGATGGTCGAGGTCAGCCGGGTGCGGGTGTCCGCAATCCCCGGCAGCACCTCCGAGGCGCCCGGGACCAGCAGCACGTCGTCGAACGTGAGGGCTTCGCGCAGTTCCATCATCGTCCTCCCGGCAACGAGGCCCGTGCTATTCCACGCTGCGGCCGAAAAAGGAAGCCCCGCGGCACGCGCCGGCCGCCGATTTGCATTGCGACGCACAATGAGCTAGCCCGAACGCGGATGACCCCGACCGATCCGACCTGGACCGAGCGTCTGCGCCTGTTTCTCGACGGGTTCTGGCCCTTCGCCGGACTCGCCGCGGCGATCGGGCTGGCACTGCTCGTCCACGCCATCGCCATGCGGCTGCTCGCGCGCCTGCACCTCAAGCCTGACGGCTTTGCCGCCCTGGCGCTGCACGAGACCCGGCACCTGTCGCGGATCGCGCTCGTCACTCTGGCGCTCACGATCGCGCTCGCCGGGATCGAGCTGCCCTACTCGGTCGAGACGGACCTCCAGCACCTCTCGCTGATCCTGCTGATCGTGCTGATCGGCGGCAACGGCGTGGCGCTGATACAGCTCGCCGCGCGCTTCGCGCTCGGGCGCTTCCATCTTGAAGCCGAGGACAACCTGCGCGCCCGCCGCTCGGTCACTCAGAATCCGCATCCTCTCGCGCACCGCGCAGACCATCGCGGTCCTCGTCACCATCGCCGCCGTGCTCCTGAGCTTCGACAACATCAAGCAGTACGGCGTCAGCCTGCTCGCCTCGGCCGGCGCGGCAGGCATCGTCCTCGGCTTCGCGGCGCGGCCGGTGCTCGCGAACATGATCGCCGGGATCCAGATCGCCATCAGCCAGCCGATCCGCATCGACGACGTGGTCATCGTCGAAGGCGAATGGGGATGGATCGAGGATATCGGCTCGACCTTCGTCACCGTCCGGCTCTGGGACTGGCGCCGCATGGTGGTGCCGCTGACCTGGTTCATCGAGAACCCGTTCCAGAACTGGACGCGCGAGACCGCGGCGGTGATCGGCACCGTCACCTGGCACATGGACTACGGCGTGCCGGTCGACCGGGTGCGCGCCAAGCTCGAGGAACTCGTCGACGCCTCGCCACGCTGGGACCGCCGGGTGGTGAACCTGCAGGTGACCGAGGCCACCGGCCACGGCATCGAACTGCGCGGCCTGATGAGCGCCCGCACCTCGCCGCTCGCCTGGGACCTGCGCTGCGAGATCCGCGAGGCGATGATCGCCTGGCTGCAGGCCGAGTACCCCCAACACCTGCCCCGCTGGCGCGGCGAGATGCGCGGCGCCTGATCCCGGGAGACTTCAGTCTTCCGGACGGCTGCGGAACCCCGTTGCGACGAGGTACTTCTCGGACGAATCCTTGCGGCTCGCCGGCGGCTTCATGTGCTGCACCTTGGCGAAGCCGCGATGGAGGAGCTTGACCAGCGCCGGGTCCGCCCCACCCGCCAGGACCTTGGCGACGAAGCTGCCCCCCGGCTCCAGCACGTCCATGGCGAAGCCGGCCGCCGCCTCGACCAGGGCGGTGATCCGCAGGTGGTCGGTGTGCGGATGCCCTGAAGCCGGCGCCGCCATGTCCGAAAGCACCACGTCGGCCGGACCGCGGAGCACGTCCCGGACCCGGTCCTCGGCAGCCTCGGCGAGAAAGTCCAGCAGCATCAACTCGGCGCCGGGGATCGCGTCCACCGGCAGCAGGTCGATGCCGAGCACCCGCCCCACCGGCCGCCCCTTCCGCTCTCCGAGGGCGTTCGCCCGGGCCACCGCCACCTGCGTCCATCCGCCGGGGGCGCAGCCGAGATCGACGACCCGCGCGCCCGGCTTCAGCAGACCGAACTTGTCGTCGATCTCGATCAGCTTGAACGCCGCCCGGCTGCGGTAGCCCTCGGCCCGCGCCCGCGTCACGTAAGGGTCGTTGAGCTGCCGCTGCAGCCACAGCGTCGACGAGAGCTTGCGCCCCTTCGCCGTCTTGACCCTGACCCTGAGATCGCGGCGCCCCCGCCCCGACCCGGAGCCCTTCTCCGGCGGGCTCACTCCAGCTGCACGCCGTCCGCGAAGGCGCCGCGCGCGCTCATCATCGCGAACAGCATCCCTTCGCGCAGCCCGCGGTCGGCCACCCGCATCGACTCGGTCGGCCAGATCCGCAGCAGCGTCTGCAGGATCGCCGCCCCCGACATGATCAGTTCCGATCGGTCGCGCCCCAGCCCGATGTCGCTGCGCCGCCCCTCCGGCCCCAGCCGCAGGAAGCGCGCGATCACCGCCTCGATCGCCCTGGCCGAGAGGCGCATTCCGTCCACCTTGCGCCGGTCGTAGCGCCTCAGCCCGAGGTGCGCCGCGCCGACCGTAGTCACGGTGCCGGACGTCCCGATCATCTGGAACGCCCCCTTGTCGGTGCCGGTCAGCGTCTCCAGGTACGGCTTGAAACCGGCGATCTGCTCCTCGAAGAACCAGGACATCAGCGCAAAGCGCGCGCTGTCGTCGGCCACGTCGGAATAGCGCTCGTGCAGGGTCGCCACACCCAGCGGCACCGAGATGAAATCGACGATCCGCGCCTTCTCCGGCCCGGTGGCGCCGCTCATCTCCAGGTTCACGATCGCCTGCGCCCGCTTCTCCCGCGCGATCCCGCTCAGGTCCAGCCAAACCAGCTCGGTCGATCCGCCGCCGATGTCGAAGACCAGAACCTGCTCGGCGTCGGGCGAGACCAGCGGCGCGCAGGAAATGACCGCCAGCCGGGCCTCTTCTTCCGGACGTATCACCTCCAGCCTGAGCCCCGTCTCCCGTGCCGCCAGCGTGAGAAAGTGGTTGCCGTTCCGCGCCCGGCGGCAGGCTTCGGTCGCCACCAGCCGCACATTCGTCACCGAATAGCGATCGAGCTTCTCGGCGCATATCTCGAGCGCCCCCAGCGTGCGCCCGATCGCTCCGCGCGAAAGGTGCCCCGTCCGCTCCAGCCCCGAGCCCAGCCGAACCGACTTGGCGAAGGCGTCGACCACGCGCAACCGCCCGGCATCCGGGGTTGCAATCAGCATCCGGCAGCTGTTCGTGCCCAGGTCGAGGGCCGCATAGAGATCAGATTCGGGCGCCACCGCCTCTTGGCCGCGGCGCCGCTGCACCAATGCGACACTATCCTGCGCAAACTCGGTCAAGTCATGCGCCATGCGAGAACCAGTTCGGATCGTGCGGAGAAGTCCGCAACTTGGCATGAACGTTACATGACGCCCGACCGCGAGGCAAGTTTTGCCTCCCGGCGCGGCATCCGCACGGCTCTGCGCACGATTCGGATTTGAATTCCCGTCGGGTCGGCCCGACCTTCCCGGCATGACCGGCCGCGCCCAGCATTTCCATCTCTTCGATACCACCGCCGGCGTCAGCGCCATCGCCTGGTCAGACGCCGGCGTCACACGCTTCCAGCTGCCGGCGTCGAGCACCGAGTCGGCCGAACGCCACCTCCGCCGCCGCCTGCCCGTCGCGGCGCCGGCGCCGCCCCCGCCAGACATCGTCCGCACCATCGCCGAGGTGCAGCGCTACTTCGCCGGCGACCCGGTCGACTTCTCCACCGTCCGCCTCGACCTCGGCGACCAGGATCCGTTCTTCACCCGCGTCTACGCCGCCGCCCGCCGGATCGCCTGGGGCCAGACCACCACCTACGGCGCGCTGGCCCACGACCTAGGCGCCGGCCCGGAGACAGCCCGCGACGTCGGCCAAGCCATGGCCCGCAACCCGGTCCCGCTCCTCATCCCCTGCCACCGCGTCCTTGCCGCCGGCGGCAAGGTCGGGGGCTTCTCCGCGCCCGGCGGCAGCACGACGAAGGCGAGAATGCTCGAAATCGAGGGCGTCGCCCTCGGCCCGCCAGACCAGCGATCCTTCGCCTTCTGAGCTGGCGCGCCGCCTAGGCGTGGTGATGCCACGAAAGTGAGCTGGAGCCTCGCCCGCCCGCAGGGCGGCTCAGGCCGCCCCGCCGCCCTCCGCCGCGAACGCCAGCGGCGCCGCCACGTAGCCGAGGGCACGGCAGACGTCGAAGGTCAGATCCGGGTTGTTCAGCGTGTAGACATGGAGATGCTCCACCCCCTCGCCGACCAGCCCGTCGATCTGCTCGCAGGCGATCGCCACCGACAGGGTATAGGCCTCCTCCGGCGTCTCCGCCCGCGCGAAAGCCTTGTGCATCCACTCCGGCACCGCTGCCTTGCAGCGGCCGGCGAAATTTACCATCTTGGCGAAATTCTCCACCGGCAGGATGCCCGGATGGATCGGCGCCGTGATCCCCGCCTTGGCGCAGGAATCGCGGAAGCGCAGGAAATCCTCGTTGTCGAAGAAGAACTGCGTCAGTCGCGATGCTTGCGCCGGCAGCGATCTTGCGCTTGAGGTTCTCCACGTCCGCATCGAGGCTCGCCGCCTCGGGATGCACCTCCGGATAGGCGCCACCGCGATCTCGAAGTCGCCCACCTCGCGCAGCCCCGCTACCAGTTCGGCCGCGCTGGCGAACCCGTCCGGATGCGGCACGAACTTCGTCTCGCCCTTGGGCGGGTCGCCCCGCAGCGCCACAATGCGCCGCACGCCCAGCCGAGCATAGCCCCGCGCCACCTCCAGCGTCTCCGCGCGGCTCGCGCCGACGCAGGTGAGATGCCCCGCGACGTTCAGCCGCGCCCGCCCGATGATCGTCTGGATCGCCGCGTTGGTGCGGTCGCGCGTGGTGCCCCCGGCCCCGTAGGTCACCGAGACGAAGCGCGGCGCCAGCGGCGCGAGCCGCTCGACCGAACGCCACAGCCGCAGGCTGCCTTCGGGCGTATGAGGGGGAAAGAATTCGAACGACAGGCTCGGAAGAGCCCTCTGGGTCGTATGTCATGTGCACCGGTCCACTACCGACAATGAAGTTTGCGCCTGCGAGAATACTGCTGGAAACGCCTTCCGGCAACGTCTAACTGAGCGACTCGGTTGACGCGGCAAGGCCGCGCCGCTTCCCGAGTGAGGTTCCATGCCCGAGGTCACCATCGTCTACTGGCGCGACATTCCCGCCCAGGTCATCGTCGGCAACGGCCGGCGCGCTTCCAAGATGCCGCTCCCCGAGCGGTTCGAACTCGCCATCGACCGCTGCGCCATGCGCGCCGGCGCCCGCGACAGCGACGCCTACCTCGGCGAATGGCGCAAGGGCGAGCCCTACCTTGTCGATGGCGAAGCGGCGGATGTCGCTTCCGGAGAAGCGGCACGGCTCGAAAAGGAGTTTGGTCAGGACGCGATCAAGGCCCTGATCGCCAACGACGGCTGGGCCAAACCGAGACCCTGACCTTCCGGAGGACTCCGATGGCGAAAATCCTCGACTTCGTCCGCCGCACCGCTGCGCCCGTCCAGACGCCCGCCGCCGCGGTCGCGACGCTGGCGCAGGATTTCTCCATCGAGGTGATGCCGAGGACCGCCGCCAGGATCGAGGACTTCCGCGCCATCCTACCCGCCGGCACCCGCGTTTACGTCGCCCACATCGACGGCACCGACCGTCTGCGACATGGTCGCCACCGCCCGCCGCCTCGTCGGACGAGGGCTTCACCGCTATGCCGCACGTTCCCGCCCGCGGCATCCTCTCCGAGGCTGAGCTCGACGCCCGCCTCGGAGCCTACGCCGACGCCGGCGTCACCGAGGCGCTGGTCCTCGCCGGCGGCATCGACCGCCCGCATGGCCCCTTCGCGGAGGCGCTGCACATCCTGCGCACCGGCCGCTTCGACGCCCGCGGCTTCACCCGCCTGCACGTAGCCGGCCACCCCGAGGGCAACCGCGACATCGACCCCGACGGCGGCGAGACCATTGCCATGACCGCCCTCCGCGCCAAGGCCGACTTCGCCCGCGAGACAGACGCCGCCATGGCCGTCGTCACCCAGTTCGTGTTCGAGGCCGCTCCGGTCATCGCCTGGGCGGATCGCCTCGCCGAGCGCAGGCATCCACCTTCCCCTGCATATCGGCGTCGCCGGACCCGCGAAGCTGCAGACGCTGCTCAAGTACGCCATGTCCTGCGGTGCCGGCGCCTCGATCCGCGTGCTGCAGCGGCGCGCCGCGGACCTGACCCGGCTCATGCTCCCCTTCACCCCCGACGTGGTGCTCGCCGAGCTCGCCGCCCACAAGGCCGCGCACCCGGCCTCGGCCATCGCCGGCGCACACTTCTTCCCGCTCGGCGGCATCGGCGCCACCACCGACTACACCGGCGCACTGACCCCGCGCCCGCGCCGCGCGCTGGCATGACGGCGGCGGCCGCGCTCCTCTTCGACCTCGACGGCACCCTGGTCGACACCGACCACCTGCACCACGCCGCCTTCGTGGCGATCCTGGCCGAGCGCGGCCGCGACCTCCCCCTCGCCGAATACCGCGCCGAGATCATGGGCCAGCACAACACCCACATCCTTGGCCGCTACTTCCCCGGCGAGGATGCCGCGATCCTCGACCGCAAGGAGGCGATGTTCCGCGAGACGCTGGCGGTGAGCGTCGAGCCCCTCCCCGGCGTCCACGCTCTCCTCGACTGGGCCGAGGAAAACGCCGTCGGCACCGCCGTCGTGACCAACGCCCCGCGCCAGAACGCAGAGGCCATGCTCGCCGCCGCCGGCCTCGCCGACCGCCTCCTCACCGTCATCATCGGCCATGAGTGCGTCCGCGCGAAACCCGATCCGGCACCCTACCAGGCCGCCATGGCCGCCCTCGGCGCCACCCCGTCGCGCTCCCTCGCCTTCGAGGACAGCCGCTCGGGACTGCGCGCCGCCCGCAGCGCCGGCGCCCACGTCTTCGGCATGACCACCGGCCTCACCCCGGACGAGCTCCTCCATGCCGGCGCCCACCAGACCATCGCCGACTTCACCGACCCGGTCCTCTGGACCCGTCTCGAACAGATCCGGACCCGCGTCGCATGACCACCCCCACGCGCACCATCGTCGAATCCGCCACGCGCACCGTGCTGATCGGCTTCGACCAGCCCTTCTGCGTCATCGGCGAGCGGATCAACCCCACCGGCCGCAAGGCGCTCGCCGCCCAGCTCGAGGCCGGCGACTTCTCCACAGTGGAACACGACGCCCTGCAGCAGGCGGCCTGCGGCGCCTCCATGCTCGATGTCAACGCCGGCGTCGTCTACAACTCCAACCCGAACCCCAACGAGACCGAGCCGCCGCTCATGCGGCAGATGGTCGAACTGATCCAGGGCCTCGTCGACCTTCCCCTGAGCATCGACTCGAGCGTCCCCGGCGCGCTGCAGGCCGGCCTCGAAACCGCCCACGGCCGCCCGCTGGTCAACTCCATCACCGGCGAGGAGGAACGCCTCGACCTCGTCCTGCCGCTGATCAAGAAGTACAACGTCCCCG
Organism: uncultured Chloroflexia bacterium; assembly: GCA_963720855.1. Classification (GTDB taxonomy): domain Bacteria; phylum Chloroflexota; class Chloroflexia; order Thermomicrobiales; family UBA6265; genus JAMLHN01. The sequence goes on from CAVRGV010000001.1 coordinate 17,753, forward strand.
TCGTCGCCATCTCCAACGACGACACCGGCATCTCCGAGGACCCCGACATCCGCTTCGAGGTGGCAAAGAAGATCGTCCGCCGCGCCGCCGACTTCGGCATCCCCGCCCACGACATCGTCGTCGACCCCCTGGTCATGCCGATCGGCGCCATGGCTACCGCCGGCCTGCAGGTCTTCGCCCTCGTCCGTCGCCTGCGCGAGGAGCTCGGCGTCAACACCACCTGCGGCGCCTCGAACATATCCTTCGGGCTGCCCAACCGCCACGGCATCAATGCCGCCTTCCTGCCCATGGCCATCGCCTCCGGCATGACCAGCGCCATCATGAACCCCACCCGCGAGGCCGAGATGCACGCCATCCGCGCCGCCAACCTGCTCACCAACAACGATCCCTGGGGCTCCGCCTGGATCGCCGCCAACAAGGCCCCCCTCGCCGAGGGCGAAGTCGAAGCCGGCGCCCGCGGCCGCCGCGAAGGCCGCGGCCGCCGCAGAGGATGACGGGGAGGGTGGCCGCCCCTCTGCCCTGGCACGTCACTCCCGACGGCCTCGAGCTCGCCGTCCGCCTCACCCCGCGCGGCGGCGCCGCCCGCATCGACGGCGTCACCCAACAGGACGGCCAGCCCCGCCTCGAGGTCCGCGTCCCCGCCCCGCCCGTGGAAGGCGCCGCCAACGAAGCCCTGACCGCCTTCATCGCGAAGTCCCTCGGCCTCCCCCGCTCCGCCGTTACCCTCACCGCCGGCGCCCGCAGCCGCCTGAAACGCCTCCACCTCCGCGGCGACGACCTCGCCTCCCGCCTCACCGCCCTGCTGGCAGCGAAATGACCGGCTTTCATACAGGTCTGCTAACCTGGAGAGCAGTCGTTTTCCGCCAACAGGCGGAAAAAAAGCAAAGAAACAACGCGCGCACCGCGCGCACTCCCTGGCCGCAACGGCGGCCTCCCCCGCGCGTTGCACGCACACCGAGCGCCGGAGTTGACCTTGCTCGTGCCTCACCCGGCGCGCCGCGAAAAGCTCCGGGCCCCGCATGACTGACCCACTCGTCATCTTCACCCCGTCCGGCAAGCGCGGCCGCTTCCCCGCCGGCACCCCCGTTCTCACCGCCGCGCGTCAGCTCGGCGTCGATCTCGACTCGGTCTGCGGCGGGCGCGGCATCTGCTCCAGGTGCCAGGTCTCCCCCGCCTTCGGCGCGTTCCCCAAGCATGGCCTCACCGTCACCCCCGACGCGCTCTCCCCCTTCAACGCCGTCGAGGAGCGCTACGACCGCATCCGCGGCCTCGCCCCCGGCCGCCGCCTCGGCTGCCAGGCCGAGCTCCTCGCCGACGCCGTCATCGACGTCCCGCCCGAGAGCCAGGTCCACCGCCAGGTGGTCCGCAAGCGCGCCGAGGCCCGCGCCATCACCCTCGACCCCGCCACCCGCCTCTACTACGTCGAGGTAGCCGAACCAGACATGCACGAGCCCTCCGGTGACCTGCAGCGCCTCGAACGGGCGCTGGCCGAGCAGTGGCAGCTCCACCGCGTCAAGGGCGACCTGCGCACCCTGCAGATGCTGCAGCCCGCGCTGCGCAAGGGCGACTGGAAGGTCACCTGTGCCGTCCACTCCGATGGCCCGGAGCCGCGCATCCTGCACGTCTGGCCGGGCTTCTACGACGGCGCCATCTACGGCCTCGCCATCGACGTCGGCTCGACCACCATCGCCGGCCACCTCTGCGATCTCGCCACCGGCGAGGTCCGCGCCTCCACCGGCCTGATGAACCCGCAGATCCGCTTCGGCGAAGACCTGATGAGCCGCGTCTCCTACGCGATGATGAACCCCGGTGGCGCGCAGGAGATGACCCGCGCGGTCCGAGAGGCCCTCAACGCGCTGGCCGTCCAGGCCGCCACCGAAGCCGGCATCGCCCCGGCCCTGATCTTCGAGGCCGTGATCGTCGGCAACCCGATCATGCACCACCTCCTGCTCGGCATCGACCCCACCGAGCTCGGCCAGGCACCCTTCGCGCTCGCCACCGCCGACGCGCTCAACCTCTGGGCCGAGGAGATCGAACTCCGCCTCCACCCCGACGCCCGCATCTACATCCTGCCCTGCATTGCCGGCCACGTGGGCGCCGACGCCGCCGCCGTCGCCCTCTCGAAGTCGCCCCAGCTCTCCGACGACCTGATGCTCGTGGTCGACGTCGGCACCAACGCCGAGATCCTCCTCGGCAACCGCGCCCGCGTCCTCGCCTGCTCCTCCCCCACGGGTCCCGCCTTCGAGGGCGCGCAGATCTCGTCCGGCCAGCGCGCCGCCCCCGGCGCCATCGAGCGCGTCGAGATTGACCCGGTCACGAAAGAGCCCCGCTTCCGCGTCATCGGCAGCGACCTCTGGTCCGACGACCCCGCCTTCGCCGGCACCGAGGTCACCGGCATCTGCGGCTCCGGCATCATTGAGGCCATTGCCGAGATGCGCGCCGCCGGCCTCGTCGACGCCTCGGGCCTGATCGGGTCGCGCCGAGCAGACCGCGACCTCTCGCTCGGTCCCGCAGGGCCGCACCCACGCCTACCTCCTCCACGGCGACATCCTGGTCACGCAAGGCGACGTCCGCGCCATCCAGCTGGCGAAATCCGCCCTCTACGCCGGCGCCCGCCTGCTCATGGACGAACTCGGCGTCGACGGCGTCGACCGCATCGTTCTGGCCGGCGCCTTCGGCGCGCACATCTCACCGAAGCACGCCATGATCCTCGGCATGATCCCCGACTGCGACCTCGCCCGCGTCTCCTCCGCCGGCAACGCCGCCGGCACCGGCGCCCGCATCGCGCTCCTCAACGTCGCCGCCCGCCGCGAGGTCGAAGAGCTCGTCACCCGCATCCACAAGGTCGAGACCGCCATAGAGCCGCGCTTCCAGGAGCATTTCGTCGCCGCCAACGCCATCCCGCACGCGACCGCCCCCTTCCCCCACCTGGCCCCTCTGCCCAAGGTTTCGTTCAACGCCGACCCCTCCCGCCGCCGCCGCATCCGACAGGGCAATCGCTGATCCCCCGGCATCACCGGAGCGATCACGAAGGCCCGTCGCCGCCATCAGGCCTTGGCTCGCGAAAGCGAGCCAAGGCCTGTTTGTAGCCGGGATCTACACCGCGCCCACGCGCCAAGCCCGCAATCTCGGCTCCAGGCCCCGGGCGAGCCTCGCTTCCCGGGCCCGAAGGCCATCGCCCGGGTCGAAGCCGAGGTTGAGTGCGGCGGCAAGACCACGCTGGCGCGGCGCTACTACCTCTCGTCGAGCTCCGCTCGACGCCCAGGCCTTCGCCCGCGCGGTGCGCGCGCACTGGGGTGTGGAAAACCGCCTGCACTGGGTGCTCGACGTCGTCTTCCACGACGATCTCGCCCGACTGCGGACTGGATACGGCCCGGAAAACATGGCCGTCGTCAAACATATGGCCCTCAGCCTGCTCAACAGGACGGCCAAAACAGACAGCCTCAAGACCCGACGAAAACGCGCAGGATGGGACGACCACTATCTGCAAGCCGTCATCACCCAAACCGCATGAAGTCCTTCAAGCGATTCCCCTGGGTCGGCCGCACCCCGGCTTGACCTCACATCGGCGCCGCCCTATCAAACGGGGCATGCGGGTGTAGCTACACGATCCGGGCCGCCGGAGGGCGCTCCTATCTCGAGGTCGTCAGCCTAGACGAGGAGAAGGAAGTTGCCTCTGCCCGCGCGGCCGTGGAGCTCGACGTCGATTGTCTGCTCGGCGGGACGCGCGCCCAGATCGTGACCGAGGTGATCCGCGACCATCCGATCCGGTACTATCCCTTCCCCGGTCACATCACCGGCCACCCAAGCATCCTGGAAGGGACGGAAGAGGAGATCGTCGCCTCGGCGAGGCGGCTCGCCGACCTCGAGCACGTCCACGGTCTCGACCTTCTCGCTTATCGGCATGCCGGGGATGTACCGGAGCTGATGCGCCGTGTTTGCCGGGCGGTCTCGAGGCCCGTTATCATGGCAGGCAGCATCGACCGGGAGGAGCGCGTGATCGCAGTAGCGGAGTCGGGCGCCGCCGGTTTCACCGTCGGCACCGCCGCCTTGAAGGAGGCGTTTCCTGCCGAAACGGCGGGCTTCGCGGCGCAGGTCCGTGCGCTCCTCGAGATCACTGCCCGCGCGCGGAGCCGCTCGACGGCCCCACGGCGACTGGCTGTCGTCGCACATGAAAGCCGGAAGTCGCACCTGCGAGCATGGGTCCTGCGGCACAGCAAAGCACTGGCTGGCCACCGGCTGATCTGTACGGGCGGCACCGGTGCGATGATCACCGAAGCCGTCCCCGGGCTGTTGGTGCAACGGCTTCAACGAGGTGCGCGCGGTGGGGACCAGCAGCTCGGCGCGCTGATCGCCACGGCGCAACTCGACGGCGTCGTTTTCTTTGCCGATCCAACGGTGGCACACGGGGGCGATGTCGACCTGCAAGCGCTCACGCGTCTCGCCATCGTGCACGATACGCCTATCGCGCTCAGCGTTTCGGCTGCGGACATGCTGGTCGCCACACTTCTAGCCTATGAGCGGTCATAGTCTGCGTCCGCGTCTACTCGAGCCGAGGCGAAGGCGCGGCAGCGGCGGCGAGAAGTAGGACGCGCTGCCTGTGTAGCAGCCGGCCAGTACAGGACACTCAGAGCAGAGCTCGAGGTACTGCAACCGACGCATAGCGGCTTCTCGCATTTGGCCGTTGTGCAGTGCAGCATGACCCTTATCTTGGAGGCGCGAGGGAAGGACCTCGCTGACGCAACTACTGAAGGATGCCGACCATGACGAATGCTTATGCATCGATGCACGGCCGGTCGCTCGCATCCACGCTCGATGTGAGCGTCACCGGAGCCGTGGACCGTCTTCGCGCTGCGTGGACGAACTACGCGACCTACCGAAAGACGCTGGCCGAGCTTCGGGACCTGCCGACCCGCGCCCTGCGCGACCTTGATTTCAACCGCGGTGACTTGGCGACGATCGCCCACCGCGAGGTCTATGGCTACTGACGAGGACGAGACGGCGCGCCATCGCCCCAGCAGCCGAGACCGACCCTGAAAGGACACCGACCATGGCACACGCCATCAACTTGAACGCCTATGCCGACTACGCCGCGCGGCCCGGAATTCTTCGCCCGCCTACGCCGAGCCTTCGCCGACCACAGCAAGTACCTTGCGACCTACGACGAGCTCAATGCTCTCAGCGTCCGCGAGCTGGCCGACCTTGGCCTGGCGCGGCTCAACGTCCGCGACGTTGCCTACGACGCGGTCTATGGCAACTGATGCGGCGCGGGCCGGTAAGTGGGCTACGGCCTCGCCGTCCCGACAACTTCTCGCAAGCTGAACAGGCCCGCCGCCCCGCGCGGCGGGCCGTCTTGTTCTCGGGCGCTCGCATGTGCCGATTGGAAGCAGGTGCCGCGATGATCGTACCGCATCTTCCCGCGACGACCTCAGGGTCGGCCGACCTTTGCTAAGGAAATGCCGACCGCTTCGATCCGCCCCCCCATCGTCGACGGCCTCTCGACCCCGATGCCGGGCCGGACGACACAGCTGAGGAACTGTCCATGATCAGTCTGAGGATCCACCACAGAACGACCTATCGCTACAACCAGGCGGTAGCCTTCGGCCCGCACCGCTTGATGCTGCGTCCGCGCGAAAGCCGGGACCTGAGGCTGACGGGGTTCAAAACGGTGGTCACGCCCGACGCGAAGGTGGCGTGGGCGCATGACGTCTGGGGCAATGCTGTAGCCACGGCAACCTTTCAGTCGTTGAACAATACGTTGGTCGTCGAGACCGTCGCACAGATCGAGCTCGACGCCGCCGTTTGGCCGATCTTCGATATCGCAGCCTCCGCCATCGTCTACCCCTTCCAGTACTCCCCCGACGAATGGACCGATCTCGGAGCTCTAACTGTCCAGCAGTATCAAGACCCGGACGGCCGCCTTGCCGCTTGGGTGCGCGATATCGTGCGCGGCCCTACGACTGACACACTGGCCCTGCTCAAGGATCTTCTGTGCGGCCGTCCCCAACGCGATCCTGTACCAGGACCGTGAGGAAGAGGGGACGCAGACGCCGCTCCAGACACTCAGTCGCGGATGGGGGTCGTGCCGGGACTTTGCGGTGCTCTTTGCCGACGCTGCGCGCAGCCTTGGGTTTGGGGCGCGGATCGTCTCGGGATATCTCAAGGACGCCGGTCCCGCTGGCCTCGGAACTGTCGGGGCCGGCGCGACCCACGCTTGGGCGGAGGTCTATGTGCCGGGGGCGGGCTGGATCACCTTCGATCCGACGAACCGCAGCGTCGGCGGCGCAAACCTGATCCCGGTCGCAGTCGTACGCGACATACGGCAAGCCGTCGCCGGTAGCCGGCAGTTTCGTCGGCCCGTCCGACGCGCTGATCGGCATGACGGTGGAAGTCAGCGTAACGGGCTGACGTCCTTCGGGCGAAACCGCAATCGGGCGCCGAACCGGGCGCCCGATCTGTTCAGTCGATGCAGACCTTTCGTTGCGTCAGGCTTTGCGCCTTGATCACATCAATAGTCGTCCATGCCGCCCATGCCGCCGGGCATGCCGCCACCGGACGCAGCCTTCGGCTCCGGCTTGTCGGCAATCATCGCCTCGGTGGTGATCAGGAGGCCGGCAACCGACGCGGCGTCCTGCAGCGCGGTGCGCACGACCTTGGCCGGGTCGATCACGCCGAACTTGTACATGTCGCCGTATTCCTCGGTCTGGGCGTTGAAGCCGAAGCTCGGGGTCCTCGGATTCCATGACCTTGCCGGCGACCACCGAGCCATCCACTCCAGCGTTCTCGGCGATCTGGCGCAGCGGTGCCTGCAGCGCTCTGCGAACGATCGCGATGCCCGCGGTCTGGTCGGAGTTCGCCCCCTCCAGGCCCTGGAGCTTCTTCGAGGCGCGCACCAGCGCCACGCCGCCGCCGACGACCACGCCCTCCTGCACCGCGGCGCGGGTCGCGTTGAGCGCATCATCGACGCGGTCCTTGCGCTCCTTCACCTCGGTCTCCGAGGCACCGCCGACCCGGATGATCGCAACGCCACCCGGCGAGCTTAGCCAGACGCTCCTGCAGCTTCTCCTTGTCGTAGTCGGAGCTGGTGTCCTCGATCTGGGCGCGGATTTGCGTGACGCGGCCTTCGATCGCGGACTTTTCGCCGGCGCCGTCGACGATGGTGGTCTCATCCTTGGTGATGGTGATCTTGCGGGCCTTGCCGAGCATGTCGAGACCGACGTTCTCGAGCTTCATGCCGAGCTCTTCGGAGATGACCTGGCCGCCGGTCAGGATGGCGATGTCCTGCAGCATGGCCTTGCGGCGGTCACCGAAGCCCGGCGCCTTAACGGCCGCGACCTTGAGCCCGCCGCGGAGCTTGTTGACCACCAGGGTGGCCAAGGCTTCGCCCTCGATGTCTTCGGCGATGATCAGCAGCGGCTTGCCCGACTGGATGACCAACTCGAGCAGCGGCACCATCGGCTGCAGCGAACCGAGCTTCTTCTCGTGGATCAGGATGACCGCATCCTCGAGTTCGGCGATCATCTTGTCGGCGTTGGTGATGAAGTAGGGGCTGAGATAGCCGCGGTCGAACTGCATGCCATCGACGACCTCGGTCTCGGTCACGAAGCCCTTGTTCTCCTCGACGGTGATGACGCCCTCGTTGCCGACCTTCTGCATCGCCTCGGCGATCTGCTTGCCGATCTCGGTCTCGCCGTTCGCCGCGATCGCGCCGACCTGGCCGATCTCCTCCGTGCCCGAGACGGTCCGGGACTGGGCCTTGATATCCTCGACGACCAGGGCAACCGCCTGTTCGATGCCGCGCTTGAGGTCCATCGGGTTCATGCCGGCGGCGACCGACTTCAAGCCTTCCTTGACGATGGCCTGGGCCAGAACCGTCGCGGTGGTGGTGCCGTCGCCGGCCTCGTCGCTGGTGCGGCTGGCCACTTCGCGGACCATCTGCGCGCCCATGTTCTCGAACTTGTCCTCGAGCTCGATCTCCTTGGCGACGGTGACGCCGTCCTTGGTGATGCGCGGCGCGCCCCAGGACTTGGCGATGACGACGTTGCGGCCCTTGGGGCCGAGGGTGACGCGAACGGCGTCCGCGAGCGTGTTCACGCCCTTCAGCATGCGGTCACGTGCGTCGGTGTCGAATCTCAGCTGTTTGGCGGTCATCGATTGGTGCTCCCTTGGTGTCTCGGAAATGGGTCTTGGCTCAGGCGCGATCAGGCAGCTTTCTGGGCCGCTGTTTCGCCCTGGATGACGCCGAGGATGTCGGATTCCTTCATGATCAGGAGATCCTCGCCCTCGATGCGCACCTCGCTGCCGGACCACTTGCCGAACAGAATTCGGTCGCCGACCTTGACGGCCATCGGGATCAGCTCGCCGGCTTCCGTGCGCGCGCCCTCCCCAACGGAGATGACTTCGCCCTCGGAGGGCTTTTCCTTGGCGGTATCGGGAACGATCAGACCGCCCTTGGTCTTCTCTTCGCCCTCGATCCGGCGGATGAGGACGCGGTCGTGAAGGGGTGTAAATTGCATGGCGTTCTCCCATAGAGGTTATCGTGAAGCTGTCTCAGAGGCAGCTTCACTTCTTGGCACTCGTGTGCAGTGAGTGCTAATGCAAGTGTGCACCGGCGTCGGTTTTATCAAGGTCTTGGAGCAGGGCAGCCGACACACAAAGACCATCTGGCGGAAGTTGCATGGGTCAGCACGCAGACGCCAAAACCGAAGTTCTCGCCGGCCTCGTCGAGAGGGTCACCTTCCACAACCCGGAGAACGGCTTCTGCGTTCTGCGGCTCAAGGCGCGGGGCCATCGCGATCTGGTCACGACCGTGGGCCATGCGGCGATGATCTCTGCCGGCGAGTGGGTGACGGCCTCGGGCGAATGGACCAACGACCGCACCCATGGCCAGCAGTTCCGGGCGCGGTTCCTGAAGACCTCTGCCCCCTCGTCGATCGAAGGCATCGAGAAGTACCTCGGCTCCGGGATGATCCGCGGCATCGGCCCGGTCTACGCCAAGCGCATGGTCAGGCTTTTCGGCAAGGACGTGTTCGACATCATCGAGGCAAATCCCGAGCGGCTGCGGGAGGTCGAGGGCATCGGGCCGATGCGGGCCGCCAAGATCACCTCGGCCTGGGCGGGTCAGAAGATCATCCGCGAGATCATGGTCTTCCTGCATGAGCATGGCGTCGGTACGGCGCGAGCGGTGCGCATCTTCAAGACTTACGGCACCGATGCCGTGCAGGTGATGAATGAAAACCCATATCGGCTGGCACGCGATATCCGTGGCATCGGGTTTCGAACCGCGGACCTGATTGCGGAAAAGCTCGGAATCGAGAAGACTGCAATGATCCGCGTGCGCGCGGGGATCTCGTACGCGCTCACCGAGGCGATGGGCGACGGTCACTGCGGGTTGCCCGTAAAGGAGCTGAATGCGCTTGCCGAGAAGCTGCTGGAGGTGCCGGAGGCGCTGATCGGCACGGCGATCAATCTGGAGCTGGCCGAGGGCACGGTCACGGCAGACAGCGTTGGTGAGATGCCTTGTGTCTTTCTCAGCGGGCTCTATCACGCCGAGAAGGGCATCGCCGACCGGCTGCGGCAGCTCCTGTGCGGCAAGGTGCCTTGGACCGAGATCGACGCGGATAAGGCACTGCCATGGATCGAGGGCCGCACCGGGCTCACGCTCGCGGCAAGCCAAGCGGAGGCCATCCGTCTGGCGTTGCGCTCCAAAGTGCTGGTCATCACCGGCGGTCCGGGCGTCGGCAAGACCACCATCGCGAACTCGATCCTGCGCATCCTGTCAGCCAAGGGTACGAAGCTTCTGCTCTGCGCCCCCACCGGGCGAGCAGCGAAGCGCATGACCGAGGCCACCGGGATGGAGGCCAAGACCATTCACCGGCTGCTCGAGTTCGACCCGAAGACCTTCGGCTTCAAGCGCAGCGAGGAGATTCCCTCTCGAGTGCGATCTGCTGGTGATCGACGAGGCTTCCATGGTCGATGTGTCGCTCATGCAGTCGTTGCTGAGAGCCGTCCCGGATCGCGCGGCGCTCTTGATTGTCGGGGACATCGACCAGTTGCCATCCGTCGGCCCCGGGCAGGTCGTCGCCGACATCATCGGCTCTGGCGCCGTCGCCACGGTCCGGTTGACCGAAGTGTTCCGGCAGGCGGCGCAGAGCAGGATCACTACCAGCGCGCACCAGATCAATCAGGGCCGGATGCCGGATTTGGCCACGCCCGATAGCGCGACCGACTTCTACTTCGTTCCTGCCGTCGATCCCGAACAGGCCGTCAGCCGCATCGTCGAGCTGGTGCAGTCGCGGATCCCCAAGCGCTTCGGCCTGGACCCAATACGCGACATACAGGTCCTCTGCCCGATGAATCGCGGCGGCGTCGGTGCCCGATCGCTCAACATCGAGCTGCAGGCGGCGCTCAATCCCTCAGGCGAGACGAAGGTGGAACGCTTCGGCTGGACCTTCGCCCCCGGGGACAAGGTCATGCAGATCGAGAATGACTACGACAAGGAGGTCTACAACGGGGACATCGGCTATGTGGAGGGCGTGGACGTCGACGAGGGGGAACTGACGGTCAGTTTCGACGGGCGCACCATCACCTATGGCTTCGGCGAACTAGACACGCTGGTCCCCGCCTATGCCGCCACCATCCACAAAAGTCAGGGCTCGGAATACCCCGCCGTCGTCATCCCCATCCTGACCCAACACTATGCCATGCTCCAGCGCAACCTGCTCTACACCGGGGTCACGCGCGGCAAGAAGCTCGTCGTGTTCGTCGGCCAGCCCAGGGCCGTTGCCATCGCAGTCAAGAACGCCTCCGGTCGGAGGCGCTGGTCAAAGCTCGATGAGTGGCTGGCACCTAAAGAAACACGTCGGTGAACCCTGAGGGAAAGATGAAGCCGCGGATTTCAGTGATAACGCTTGAGTGGACGATCTGGAAAGATCGCTTGCGTTCTATCGCGACGGTCTTGGGCTGCCAACGAAAGGGATCGTCGGCAAAGAATTCGAGCATGGTGCCGTCGCATTTTTCGACCTGCAGCCTGGATTAAAGCTGGCCGTCTGGCCACGTGACGATCTCTCGCACGATGCAGAGATTCCCAAGTCCGAGCAGTGCGACAGAGCTGTCCATCGGCCACAACGTGAGCAGCAGGGAGGAAGTCGATGCGGTCATGGACCACGCTAGTGGATTGATTCCAACGTTTGGAACCCTCGGTTTCTGGCGGCGATAATGTCATCGGGATCGGCTTTCCAGGTGAAGGGTTTCGGGTTTTCGGCATTGTATTCGCGGACGAAGCGGTTGATGGCGGCCTGGAGGTCGACGAGGGAATGGAAGACGCCGTGCCTGAGCCTGCGCCGGGTGAGCTTGGCGAAGAAGCCCTCGACGGCGTTGAGCCACGAGCACGATGTCGGGGTGAAGTGGAAGGTCCAGCGTGGATGGCGGGCGAGCCAGGCGCGGACCTTGTCCTTCTTGTGCGCCGCGTAGTTGTCGAGGATGACGTGGATGGACTTGTCCGCCGGCACCTCGCGCTCGATGCGGTTGAGGAAGCGGATGAACTCCTGATGGCGGTGGCGCTGCATGTTCTGCCCGATGACCGTGCCGTCGAGGACATTGAGCGCCGCGAAGAGCGTCGTCGTGCCGTGGCGTTTGTAATCATGGGTCATCGTGCCGAGCCGGCCCTTTTTCATCGGCAGGCCAGGCTGGGTGCGGTCGAGCGCCTGGATCTGCGACTTCTCATCGACCGACAGCACCACGGCATGGGCCGGCGGATCGACATACAAGCCGACGATATCCGTGAGTTTCTCGGCGAATGCCGGGTCGTTGGAGAGCTTGAAATGCCGCCAGCGATGCGGGCTGAGACCATGGGCCTTCCAGATGGCCTGCACCGTCGATGCCGCAAGGCCGGCCACCTTCGCCATCGCCCGCAACGTCCAGTGGGTCGCCTCGAACGGCGGGGGCTCCTGCGTCAGGCGGACGATCTCGGCGACGCGCTCCGGCGGGACCGGCGCCTTGCCGGGCGGACGCGACCGGTCGCGCAGCAGGCCGTCGACGCCTTCGTGCATGAACCGCTCCTGCCAACGCCACACGCAGGTCTTGGACTTGCCGGTCTCGGTCATGATCGCCGAGGTGCCGAGGCCGTCGCCGCTCAGAAGCACGATACGCGCCCGCCAGACGTGCTTCTGCGGGCTCTTGGGGTCCGCGACGATCGCCTGCAATCGCTGACGGTCGCGGGACGAAGGCGTGAAGGAGATGCCGCTGCGCATGCAGTAGACTCGCACGTCACAGCGCGATACGGAATCGCCAATCGGACTCTTTCGATCCGATCAATCCACTAGGAAAGCCGGCGCGCGGATAGTCAAGTCTCCTCAAGACACCTTTTGGGGCGGATACGCAGGATATTTTCAGGACCCCAACGGCCATTTGTGGGAAGTCGTCTGGAATCCTGACTTTCTGCCTGAAGACTAGCGCACGATCGAGATACCGCCGCGTGTGACGGGATCGGCTCGGCGGCGGCTCGAATGAAGCTCAGGCCGCGGCCGCAACCAGCTTCGGCATGAAGGACCGGCGCGGCGCGAGTTCGGCGACGACGCTCTCGGCGACGATCCGCGCCGTCGCCGCCGACAGAGTCCAGCCGAGGTGCCCGTGCCCAGTGTTGTAGAAGACGCCCGGCGCCTTGCCGCGGCCGACCCGCGGCAGCATCGACGGCATCATCGGCCACAGCCCGGCCCAGGGCGTCGCATGCTCAGTCGACATGCCGGGGAAGTGCTTCTCGCACCACTCGACCAGCGGCCGGATCCGGTCGGCGCGGATGTCTTTGTTGGCGCCGTTGAACTCGGCAGTGCCGGCGATGCGGAAGCGGTCCTTGCCGAACCGACTCGCCACGATCTTCGCCCGGTCGTCGAGCAGGCTGATCCACGGCGCCGCCGCCTGGCTCTCGGCGTCGTCCAGGTCGACGGTGATCGAGTAGCCCTTCACCGGATAGACGTTGACGCGGTCGCCGAGCGCCGCCCCGATCTCCCGGCTGCGGATGCCGGCCGACACCACCACCCCGTCGAACGCCTCCTCGCGCCCGTCCGCTGGTGATCCGCACCCCGCCGTCGACCGCCGCCACGCCGGCCACCTCAGTGCCGAACCTGAGGCTCGCGCCGCGCCGCGCACAGGCCCGCGCCAGCCCCATGGTGAACTTGTGGATGTCGCCCGAGCTGTCGCTCTCGGTCAGGAAGCCGCCGACAAAGTCGCCCTGCAGCGCCGGCTCGACCGCGCGGACCTCGGCTGGCGAGAGCTCCCGCCGCGCCAGCCCGCCCTCGGCGAGCAGGCCGTTGACCATGCGGGCGTGGGCCAGGTCCTTCTGCCGGTCATAGAAGTGCAGGATGCCCCGCCGCTCGAGGTCGAAGTCGATGCCTTCGCGCTCGGCCATCTCGAAGAGAACCGCGCGAGCGCGATCGCCAGCCGCACGGTCTCGACCGTGTTGGCCTTGTAGCGCGGGATGTTGGAGAGGAACTCCGCCATCCAGCCGATCTTGTGCAGCGTGGGGCGAGGGTTCACGAGCAACGGCGCGTCCGCCTGCAGCATCCACTTCAGGCCCTTCAGCACCGTGCCCCACTGGGTCCAGGTCTCGGCGTTTGAGGCGGAGAGCTGCCCGCCGTTGGCGAAGCTCGTCTCCATCGCGGCATAGCGGTGGCGGTCGAAGACCGTCACCTCGAAGCCGCGGTCCAGCAGCTCATAGGCGGTCGTCAGGCCGGTCACGCCGGCGCCGATCACGGCAACAGAAGTCATGGTTCAACACTCCAAGGCTCGGGCGGCAACGCCGCCAGATGCCCCCTCCGTGCCTGGGACCTGAGAGTTTCACCCGAAGCGGTCGGGTTTTCTCCTTCGGTGCGCCCTTTGCGGGCGGCTTTCCGGAGTGTTGAGGCCGTGCCGGTCCTTTGGACCTGAGAGTTTCCGGGGCGGTTGCTCCTTCGGCGGCGGGTCACCCCGCCTTCTCCCGGCACGTCCTTATGTCAGGGTTGCTTACCTGATCGCGCTGATTCGCGCAATCCGCATCATGCGGCTAGGTCGGCGAGCGAGCGCGCGGGAGCACGCGGGCGTTGCCGATTGCCCCCTCCCTCGGCAAGTCCCACCGGGGCGTTGGAGGCTGCCAGCAGCGGACGGCCGCGGATCATGTCGGCCGCGCGCTCGGCCAGCATGATGGTCGGCGCGTTCAGGTTGGCGTTAGGCTCGCTCGGGAACACCGAGGAGTCGACGACCCTGAGCCCGTCGAGGCCGCGGACCCGCAGTTCGCTGTCGACCGCGGCCATGGCGTCCTCGCCCATCCGGCAGGTGCCGCAGGGGTGGTAGGTGCTCTCCATCGTCTGCCGCACGAAGGCATCGATCTCGTCGTCGCTCTGCACGTCGGCCCCGGGTGCTATCTCCTCGCCGCGGAACGGGTCCATCGCCGGCTGGGCGATGATCTCGCGGGTCAGCCGCACGCAGCGGCGGAAGCCTTCGCGGTCCTCCTCGCGGTCGAGATAGTTGAAGAGGATCTCGGGATGCTCGTGCGGGTCGGCCGAGCGGACGCGGACGTGGCCGCGGCTCTTCGGCTTGTTCGGGCCGGTCAGCACCATGAAGCCGTGGCCCTTGAGCGGCTGCTTGCCGTCATAGCGCATGGCAGCGGGCAGGAAGTGGAACTGGATGTCGGGCGCATTTCAGCGAGGCGTCGGAGCGGATGAAGCCGCCCAACTCGAAGTGGTTGGTCACGCCGAGCCCGCGCCGGAACAGCATCCATTCCAGGCCGATCCTGAGCTTGCTCAGCGGGTCCATCCGGCCGTTCAGCGTGATCGGCTGCTTGCAGGCGTACTGGATGTAGATCTCGGAATGGTCCTGCAGGTTCTCGCCGACGCCGGGCAGGTCGTGCACGACCTCGACGCCCGCGGCCCGGAGCACGGCACCCGCACCGATCCCGGAGCGCTGCAGCAGATGCGGCGAGCCGATCGCGCCGGAAGCGACGATGACCTCGCGGCTGCAACGCGCGGTCTCGACCGTTCCGCCGCGCTCGTATTCGACGCCAACGGCACGACCTTCCTCGATGAGGACGCGCCGGGTCATCGCACGGGTCACGACGTGCAGGTTCGGGCGCGACATGGCCGGCTTGAGGTAGGCGTTCGCCGTCGACCAGCGCACGCCGTTCTTGATCGTCATGTGCATCGGGCCGAAGCCCTCCTGCATGTAGCCGTTCGGATCGTCGGTCTTTCCGTACCCTGCCTCGTCGCCGGCCTCGACGAAGGCGCGGTAGAGCGGGTTTTCCATGTTGTTGCCGCTGGTGACATGCAGCGGACCATCGCCGCCGCGGTATTCGTCGCCGCCCGCGGCGAAGGTCTCGGACTTGCGGAAGTAGGGCAGGCAGTTGCGATAGCCCCAGCCGCGGGCGCCCAGCGCTTCCCACTCGTCGAAGTCGTGCGCATGGCCGCGCATGTAGACGAGGCCGTTGATCGAGGACGAGCCGCCGAGGACCTTGCCGCGCGGGCAGTGGACGCTGCGGCCGTCGAGGCCCGGCTCCGGCGCGGTGTGATAGCGCCAGTTGTACTTTGCTGCCGTTCATCGGGATCGAGAACGCCGAGGGCATCTGGATGAAGATGCTGCGGTCGCTGCCGCCGAACTCGAGGACCAGCACTTTGGTCCCCGGGTCCTCGGTCAGGCGCGCGGCCAGCACGCACCCGGCCGAGCCGGCGCCGACGATGATGTAGTCGTAGATTGCGGACATGGTTTCCTCCGTCAGCGCGAGATAGCGGGCGACACGGCGCGGACGCTCCGGTCCGGGTAGGCGCCCCACCCGAGGCGCCGCGCGAAGGCCCAGGTCAGCCCGAGGTGGCAGAGGCCGGCCGCGAGGCAGGACGGGATCGAGGCGGTCAGGTAAAGGAAGGCCGGCGCGTGAGCGAGCGACAGCGGGTTGAAGACCGCCACGTAGACGAGGAAACCGACCGCCAGGGAGAAGAGCCCGATCGGGTTGAAGCCGCGCCAGAAGTGGTAGGCGGGGTGCGTCGCCGGCGAATGCAGCGCGCGCAGGTCGAGGCGCTGCCGGCGCAGGATGAAGTAGTCGGCGATGCCGATGCCGGCGAGCGCGCTGTTGAGCGCCGAGGTCCAGACCAGGAACTTGAAGAAGCCGTCGTAGACGCCGGGCGTGAAGATCACCAGCAGCAGCGGCACGACGCAGAACAGGATCGCCAGCACCTCCCAGCGGACCTTGCGCATTCCCGCGGTGCCGACCTGCCTGAGACCGATGAGCGAGGTGTAGAGGATGTTCGCCATACTGGTGATGTTGGCGAAGGCGACGAAGGCGAGGGCAACCACCCCGACGAACACCCCGCCGATTTGCGCCATCCAGATGGTCGGATCGCTGTTGCCGAGCGCAACGGCGGCGAGCAGGCCGACGATCTCGCCGAGCACGGCGGCGCCGAAGATACCGACAAGGTTCGGCCAGGTCGCAACGCGCTCGTTGCGGGTCAGGCGCGCGAGGTTGCCGAGGTAGGGCCACCAGGACATGCCGGCGGCGATGTTGACCTCGATGGCGATGATGAAGTTGGCGTGCCCGTTGTCGAAAGGCGGCGCGAGCGCCGGCAGCGCCATCAGTTCGCCGAAGGACCGCTCCGAGAGGATCAGCGCCATCATTACGACCATCAGGACGAGCAGTGCCGGCGCCACGATCATGTTGAAGAACTTGATCGAGGTCGGACCTTTGGCGACGATGAACCAGGTGAGCAGGATCGCGCCGCAGCCGGCGATGATCACCTTGCCGCCGCTCGCCGGCGTCGAGGGATCGCCGCCGCTCATCAGCGTCTGCAGGCCGTCGATGGAGTGACCGAACATCAGTCCGAGAACGGCCAGCCAGCCGAGCGTCAGGAAGACGACCGCCAGCACATAGACCAGCCGAGAGCCGTTGGCGCCGAACATGCTGCGCAGGAAGACGAACTGCTCGATACCGTAGCGGCCGGTGGCGACGCAGGTGGCGAGCGCGGTGATGACCACGCCGATGATGTTGCCGATGACGATGGCCGCGATGCCTTCCTTCGGCCCGACGAAGAGGCCGACGGCGCCGCCGATCAGGAAGGCCCAGGTGGCGATCGCCAGGGCGGAGTTGGCGTAGGTGAACTCCCAGAAGCCCCAGAGCCGCTCGGAGGGCAGAAGCGGCGCGTCGCCCCGCTCCGCGGCGAGGCGAAAGTCTTGGTTCTCGCTCATGTCAATGTACCCAGATCCAGGGGCCAAGGGTGAAGACGACCGTCAGCGCGGCCATCGCGAGGTAGTCGAAGGAGGTCAGCCGCCCGGGCCAATCGCCGGCGGCCTCCATCTGCTCGTAGACGCGGATGCGCCGTTCGAGCTCCTGCTCCCAGGCCTGGTCTTCCATCTGCACGCTCCCTTGTTGTCGGCCGAAGCCTGTCGCCGTGCCGCTCAGCGGACGCTGACCGGAGATTCGTAGTAGGGCAGTCGATCGATGCGGGGGGCGTAGCGGCCGGAGGCGACCAGCGCCTTCCACATGGGCCGCGATCTCCTCCATCGGCGCGAACCAGACGTCGCCTTTCGCCGCCACCGCCTCGAGAAAGCCGTGCCACACCCGCCACCGCGCCAGCCGGCCGGTGGCGAAGGGATGCACGACGGGCACCCACAGCCCGCCGAAGGCGTAGGCGGCCTCGAACTCCTGGCGGAACGCCTCGAAGCCCTGCTCGGGCGCCCGGATCGGCATCATGTAGTCGAGGTCGATCGACTGGACGTATTGCGGCCAGTCGTCGAGGCCCCAGTGCGACGGCAGCTCGACGAGCCGGCCGGCGGCGGCCTCGAGCAGATAGGGCTGGTCGTCGCCCATCAGCGAAGCGTCGTAGCGGAACCCGCGCGAGACCAGCAGGTCGGCCGATCGGTGCGAGAAGTTGTAGAGCGGCGCCCGCCAGCCGCGCGGCCGTTGGCCGGTGACCCGTTCGATCACCTCGATGCCGCGGTCGAGCCAGTGCGCCTCCTCTTCGGCCGAGAGCTCGCGCGGATGCTCGTGCAGAAAGCCGTGGTGGGCGATCTCGTGGCCACCGCGAGAGGATCGCCTCGACCGCAGCCGGATACTGCTCGATGCACCAGGCCGGGATGAAGAAGGTCTGGCGGATGCCGAGGGCAGCGTAGCTCTCGACGATGCGCGGGATCGCGATCTCCGGACCGTAGCGCAGCATCGAGATCGCCGAGACGCGGCTGTGGCCGTCGGTCGGATGCGCGATGTGGATCAGGCTGTCGGCGTCCATGTCGAAAGTGACGCAGGCGGCGCAGCGGGCGCCGTTCGGCCAGGGGACGGGATTGCGGATCATGCCATCACACTCCCGCCGTTGACGCCGATGCCCTGCCCGGTGACGTAGGAACCGCCCGGCCCGGCCAGGAACAGCGCCATCTCAGCGATCTCCTCCGGCTTGCCGAACCGGGCGAGCGGAATGTCGAGCTCGCGCGCCCGCCATTCGGCGCTCATGCTGGCCGCGCCGAGCATCTCGGTGTCGATCGGTCCCGGGCAGAGCGCGTTGACGAGGATGCGGGGCGCGAACTCCTTCGCCCACGACCGGGTCAGGCCCAGCACCGCGTGCTTCGAGGCGACGTAGGGCGAGAAGGTTGCCCGGCCGAGATAGGCGAGGTCGGACGCCGTAAGGATCACCCGTCCCTCGCGCCCCTGCATCAGGGCGATGGCGCCCTTGCCGACGAGAAAGCTGCCGCGCAGGTTGATGCCGATCACCCGGTCGAAGGCCTCGACCGTGGTCTCCAAGCAGCGGCTCCTCGTGGATCACGCCGGCGCAATGCACGAGGACGTCGAGTGCGCCAAATCGCTCCGCAACGGCCTCGAACATCACGGCGACCGAACGCTCGTCGGCGACGTCGCAGACCAGCGAGAGATGCCCCGAACCGTTCCGCCGCGCGCCGAGCGACGCGACCGTCGCATCCGGCTTGCGGAGGTCGGCGCAGGCGACCCGCGCGCCCGCCGCGGCAAAGGCCCGCGCGCAGGCGGCGCCGATGCCGCGATAGGCGCCGGTGACGAGGACGAGGCGATCCTTGAGATCGGTCATGCCATCACCTCCCCGCGGTCGAGCATGTAGGCCTGCCCGGTGATGTCCTTCGCGCCGCTCGAGGCGAGGAACAGGTAGAGCGGGACCATGTCGGCGGGTTCGAGCAGGCCGCCGAGCACCTGCGCGCCGACGATCTCGTCGAGCAGCTGCTGCTCCGGCCGGCCCGACCGCCGCGCCATGTTGCTGAGCGACAGCATGGCGGCTTCCGTCTTGACCCAGCCGGGGCAGACGGCGTTGACGGTGATGCCTTTCGGCCCGAGCTCGTGGGCGGCCGCCCGCATGAACCCCAGGTTCGCGTGCTTGCTGGCCACGTAGGCCGAGAACTCCGGCGACCGCGGTGCGGCTCCAGATCGAGGCGGTCAGGATGATGCGGCCGCCGGACTGCATCTTCGGCAGCGCGTGGCGGGTCACCAGGAACGTGCCGTTGACGTTGATGTCGATGATGCGGCGGAAGGTCTCCTCGACCTCCGGGTCCGGGTCGGTCAGCGGGGTGATGCGCTCGAGGCCGGCGTTGTTGACCAGCACGTCGAGCCGCTCGATCGACGCCAGGGCCGCGCGAACCGCTGCGGCGTCGGTGATGTCGCAGGACAGGGGATGACATGTCGCGCCGGTCTCGGCGGCGATCGTCGCGGCGGCCGCCTCAATGCCCGGGCCGGTCGCGAGCATGTAGACCTCGGCGCCGGCGGCGGCGAAACCGCGCGCAACGGCCTGGCCAATGCCGCGGCTGGCGCCGGTCACCAGCACCGTCTCACCGGAAAAGTCGAAGCGCAGAGATGCCATGTCAGCTCGCCTGTTTCTGGGTGTCGCCGGCGAGGAGCCGCACAAACAGGTGCGCCGCGATGGCTGGCGTCGCCGCGCGCGTCGGCGTGCCGTGCGGGGCGGTCTCGGCGATTTCGCTGAGAACTCGAAGGAGGGTACGCCGCGGTCGGCTGCGCTCCTCTTCGGTTCGCCCGTGGTTTCCCATTCGCTCCACCCCTTCGCTGATCTCCCCGTAGACGCTACTCGGCGCGGCAACGTCGAAAAATCTCATTGTTTGAATGTTCAGTTGCGGTACCCTCTATGTATGGCACCCCAGGATCACCCGCTGCAGAGCGTCGATCTCCGGCTGCTGCGCATCTTCCAACAGGTCGTCAGGTTCAACGGCTTCTCGGCGGCACAGGAACCGCTGGGAATGACGCAGGCGACGATCAGCGCCCACATGAAGCAGCTGGAAGGTCGCTTGGGCGTTCGACTGTGCGAACGTGGTCGCAGCGGCTTCTATCTCACCGAGCAGGGCAAGCAGGTGCACTCGGCCATGCTCGATCTCTTCGGCTCGATCGAGGGTTTCCAGAGCGCGGTCGGCGCGGCGCGTGGCGAGCTCTCGGGCGCCCTGCATTTCGGCACCGTCGATGCGATGTACACCAACCCCGACTTCGATCTGGCCGGGGCGCTCGCGACCTTCCACCGGCAGGCCCCGAAGGTTCAGATCGAGTTCGACATCGCGGCGCCGCAGGCGCTGGCGCAGGGTCTCCTCAGCGGCCGCTACCACGTGGTCCTGACACCGTCACAGCCGTTCTCACGCCGAGTTCGGACCGTTGACGTGTTCGACGAGCAGCAGAGGCTTTATTGCGGTCCAGGCCATCCGCTGTTCGAGGCACCGGCAGAGGCGCTGACTGCGGCCATGGTGGCCGAGTATCCGTTTGCGGCGCGATCCTACATGAACGAGGCGTCGATCTGCGGCGTGAGCTTCAACTGGGCGGCGGTGACCTCCCATATGGAGGGCACGGCACTGCTCATCAGCTCGGGGGCCTTCATCGGCTTTCTCCCGCGGCATTTCGCCGAGCAATGGGTCTCACGCGGACAGATGCGCAGCCTCGTCCCCGAGGTCTTCGAGTTCAATGATCGCTTCCAGGTGGCATATCGGCAGAAGGATCCAAACCCGGCTGCCGGGATCCTCGCGACCTCTCTATGCGGCAAGGCGAGCGCCGCCCTCGCTCACGAACGGATACATTCGCATTCGCCGAAGTAAGCATCGAGATATCGCGATTTTTCCAGGAAGGCGATTGGGGCATGGTCGCAGGAAGCATCCCTTCCGCGGTACCAAAGGACAAACGAGATGAGTGATCACTCCTACGACACCGGCCGACTGAACCTACCCTTCGTCGGCATCTCGACCTTCGGCAAGCGCCCCTACGTCCAGGACTGGACCGCCATCGATGCCGACGTCGCGGTGCTCGGCGCCCCGTTCGACTTCGGCACGCAGTTCCGCGCCGGCGCCCGCTTCGGCCCCCGCGCGGTGCGCGAGGCCTCGACGCTCTTCTCCTTCGGCCATGCCGGCGCCTATGACCACGAGGACGACGCCGTCTACCTTCCCGAGGCGGTGCGGATCGTCGACATCGGCGACGCCGACATCATCCATACCGACACCGTGCGCAGCCATGCCAACATCGCCGCCGGCGTCCGAGCCATCCTCGATGCCGGCGCGTTCCCGGTGGTGATCGGCGGCGACCATTCGGTCAACATCCCCTGCATCGAGGCCTTCGCCGGCCAGGGGCCGATCCACATCCTCCATATCGACGCGCATCTCGACTTCGTCGACGAGCGCCACGGCGTCCGCAACGGCCACGGCAGTCCGCTGCGCCGCGCGGCCGAGAAGCCGTACGTCACTGGCCTGACGCAGGTCGGGATTCGCAACGTCTCCTCAACCGCGAAGGAAGGCTACGACGCCGCGCGCGCCATGGGCTCGGACATCCTGTCGGTGCGTCAGATGCGCAAGCTCGGTGCCGAGGCCGTGATCGCCCGCATTCCCGAGGGCGCGCGGGTCTACGTTACGCTCGACATCGACGGGTTTTGCCCTTCGATCGCGCCGGGCACCGGGACGCCGAGCCACGGCGGCTTCCTCTACTACGAGGTGCTCGAGATGCTGCAGGCGCTGGCGAAGCGTCACGAGGTGGTCGGCATCGACCTCGTCGAGGTGGCGCCCGACTACGATCACTCCGGCTCGACGGCGACCCTCGCGGCGCAGGTGCTGCTGAACTTCCTCGGCTTCGTCTTCCACGCCCGCGCCGAGCGTGCTGCCGTCAAGACTGTCGAAGATCGCCATCTGAGGCGATTTCGCCGGGGTGCCGGCCCTGCCAGCCGGCGCACGAAGAACGAGGCGAATGGAAACCTCCGGCATCCCGCTGCGCGCTCCGCTCCCGGAGCCAGGGTGGCTCTCCGATTGGCAGGCTGGCCCCATCCCCCGCACGGACGCGCTCGCCCGCTTCGACGCGATGCTGGGCGTGGAGCCGGCGGCCATGATCGGGCGATGGCGGGGCGCCGGATTACCGACCGGGCATCCGTTCGATGGCGTCCTTGAAGCGCTCGGCTGGTATGGAAAGTCGTTCGAGCAGCGCAGACAGGGTTCACCCCCTGCTGTTCCGAACCCACGCCGGCGAGGTCGTTCCGCTCGACCCGAGGTTTATGCCGGTCAGCATCGCCTTAGGCTGGCCCGCCCTCGCCAGGAGCGCCCCGGTCCGCATGGCCTTCGCCGCCGGCCGACCGCTGCTGCGCTCCGACCATTCCGCTGCCAGCCTGCGAGTCGTGGACTTTCGCGGAAGGCGCAGCGCGGCCATGATCTACACCCGAAAACCGATCATCGACCATTTCCGCAAGATCGACGACGACCTAGTGCTCGGGTTGATGGAGATGCGAGGTATGGAGCGGCCATACTTCTTCTTGCTTGCTCGGGACCAGAGTTTGAAGCCCGGGGATGATAACCGGCCGGGTCCATAAGGGCCATTTGTGCGCTCTTTCGCGGCACCGCCAGCGATTGGCCGTCGGCACATGGCGCGAAGGACTACCGGTCGTCATGTGAGTGCGACGGGAGGCCGTGTTGGCCTTTTGCGGTTTTCAGGAATAGCGTCTCTTTCCTTATCTCATGGCGAGAGGCGCGGGCTGCATGGAAATCGCGATCATCGGAGCTGGCAACGTCGGCGCGGCACTCGCGACGGCGTGGAAGCGCGCCGGGCATTCCATCATCCTGGGCCTGCGTGACAGGGGAAGACATAGCGAACTCATCAAGACAACCGGTGCACGGGCGCTGTCGCCGGCCGACGCGGCGCAGGAAGCGGAGGTTATTGTCCTCGCTCTCCCCTATCCGGCCGTGGAGCCGGTCGTCTCGGGATTGGGGCCGCTCGCGGGCAAGGTCCTCATCGACGCCACCAATCCCGTTACACGCACCGAACATGGCCCCGACCTGGCCCTCGGGTTCACAGACTCCGCCGCCGAGGCGCTTGCGCGGCTGGTCCCGCGGGCGCGCGTGGTCAAGACGCTGAATCAGGTCGGTGCCGAGATCATGCTGGACACCTTCGGCTTCGCGCATCCGCCGGTGATGTTCATGGCTGGTGACGATGAGGACGCCAAACGGGTGGTCAGCACGCTGCTTGCTGACTTGGGCTTCGAGCCGCTTGACGCCGGCCCTCTCCACCGGGCACGGCTGCTCGAGGCACTTGCGATGGTCTGGATCAACCAAGCCTTGGTGCGCGGACACGGCCGCAATTGGGCCTTCGCAGCCCTGCCCAAAAGGGAAGCCTGACACTCTTGGACGCGTGAACACGCTGCTGGGAAGCAGCACCCCGCGGCTACTGAGCGCCAAGGGCTAGTCACTTCCCTTCCGGACCGTTTCAACCTCGAGCGAGCCTTCGGACAATGGCCGCAACAGCTCGGCTTCGGGTTTTCTGTTGATTTCCACTGAGAGCTGACCCGGGCTTTCCATCGAGAAGTGACCCGCCTGAAGGTTATGGTCGCCGGTTCAGGTCTGGGTCAATGGCGGTCCTGCCTCCTTCTTTCTGCGCGCCGCCTCGGCGCTGGCCCTGAAGCGGAAGCTGTCGTTTCCGGTCTCGAGGATGTGGCAGCGATGGGTCAGTCGATCGAGGAGCGCGGTGGTCATCTTGGCGTCACCGAAGACCGTGGCCCATTCGCTGAAGCTGAGATTGGTGGTGATGGCGACGCTGGTACGCTCGTAGAGCTTGCTCAGAAGGTGGAAGAGCAAAGCCCCGCCCGTGGCGCTGAACGGCAGGTAGCCCAGCTCGTCCAGGATCACGAGGTCGGCGCGCGTGAGGCTCTCGGCGATCTGCCCGGCTTTGCCCTTCGCCTTCTCCTGCTCGAGCGTGTTGACGAGCTCGATCGTGGAGAAGAAGCGGACCTTCTTTCGATGGTGCTCGACGGCCTGGACCCCGAGCGCGGTCGCGACATGCGTCTTTCCCGTGCCCGGTCCGCCGATCAGGACAACGTTGTGGGCGCCGTCGATGAACTCGCACCGGTGCAGCTGGCGGACCAGGGGCTCGTTGATCTCGCTGGCGGCGAAGTCGAACCCGGCCAGGTCCTTGTAGGCCGGGAAGCGCGCGGCCTTGAGGTGATAGGCGATGGACCGGACTTCGCGTTCCGCGACTTCGGCCTTCAGCAGTTGCGACAGGATCGGCACGGCCGCCTCGAAGGCGGGCGAGCCCTGTTCGACAAGGTCCTCGACGGCCTGGGCCATCCCGTATGTCTTCAGGCTGCGCATCATGATGACGATGGCGGCGCTGGCGGGGTCATGACGCATGGCGCACCCCCCGGGCCTGGCCGCGCAGTCCGTCATAGCGCTCGACATTCGCCCTGGGCTCCTCGATCAGCGCCAGACCCGTCGGCGGGGCGACCTCGGGCGTGCCTGAGGGGCTTTCGTCGATCAGCCGGTGCAGCAGATTGAGCACATGGGTCTTGGTCGGCACCCCGGCCTCGAGGGCCAGTTCCACCGCGCAGAGCACCGCCTCTTCGTCGTGCTGCAGCACCAGGGCGAGGATCTCCACCATCTCCCTGTCGCCGCCCAGGTGCTTGAGCAGATGCTGCTGGAGCGCGCGGAAAGCTTCGGGCAGTTCGGCAAAGGGCGCGCCATTCCTGAGCGCCCCTGGCTTTCGCTGGATGACGGCCAGGTAGTGGCGCCAGTCGTAGATCGTCCGGGGCGGCAGCTTGTGCGCGCGCTGGATCACCCGCGCATGTTCGCAGACGATCCGCCCCTCGGCCGCGACCACGAGCCGGTCGGGGTAGATCCGCAGGCTGACCGGCCGATTGGCGAACGAGGCTGGCACGCTGTAGCGGTTCCGCTCGAAGTTGATCAGGCAGGTCGGCGACACCCGCTTGCTCTGCTCGACGAAGCCATCGAAGGCCGGCGGCGTCGGCATCAGGGCGGCCTTCTCCAGGGCCCATACCTCCGCGATCGTCCCCGGCAGCGCGCCGTGCGGCGTGCGCTCCCACTGCTCGATGCAGCGCCGCTCGAGCCAGGCATTCAGCGCCGCCAGGTCGGGAAAGTCCGGCATCAGCTGCAGGATCAGGCGGCGGGCATCCAGAACGTTCTTCTCGACCTGGCCTTTCTCCCAGCCGGCCGCCGGATTGCAGAACTCGGGCTCGAAGAGGTAGTGGCTGGTCATCGCCAGGAACCGGGCGTTGACCTGACGCGCCTTCCCTGTGCCCACTCGGTCCACCGCGGTCTTCATATTGTCGTAGATGCCCCGCCGCGGCACGCCGCCAAAGACCCGGAATGCGTGCCGGTGGGCATCGAACAGCATCTCGTGGGTCTGCAACAGGTAGGCCCGGAGCAGGAACGCCCGGCTGTGCGAGAGCTTGATGTGGGCGACCTGGAGCTTCGTATTCTCCCCGACAAGCGCCGCCCAGTCCTCGCTCCAGTCGAACTGGAAGGCCTCCCCGGGTTGGAACACCAGCGGCACGAAAACGCCGCGTCCGGCGGTCTGCTGCTCGCGCTGGCGGCCGGCCTTCCACTTCCGTGCGAAGGCTGCGACCCGACCATACGAGCCCTCGTAGCCGAGGGCGACCAGATCGGCATGGATCTGCTTCAGGGTCCGTCGCCCCTTGCGGGACTTGCCCGCCTCCGTCTTCAGCCAGGCCGACAGCTTGTCGGCGTAGGGGTCCAGCTTGCTCGGCCGCTCTGGAACCCTGAACGTCGGTCCCACCGTCCCCGACCGCAGGTACTTGCGGATCGTATTCCGCGACAGCCCCGTCCGCCGTGCAATCTCCCGGATGGAAAGCTGATCCCGCAATGCCCACCGTCGGATCACGCTCAATAACGCCATGTCGATCACTCCGTTGCCCCCGCTTCTCCAGCCAGGGGACGTTCGAACATGGGTCACTTCTCAGTGGAAATCTCCCGGCCGCCCGGGTCAGTTCTCAGCGGCAATCAACAATTGGACCTTCGAGCCCATGCAGGAAACGGATCGATCCATTTCGAGGCCTCCCGGCAGTGGAGGCGACGAGGTCTGCGGCCAGGGAATCAAGGTGGTGGCCTGCCCCGTGGCTCAGCGAGGAGCCCCCTGCAAGGAGCCTGAAGAATTGCGCAGCGTCATGGAAGGCGTCCGGAGCAAAGGATGGATGCAGGTGTTCGGCGAGCTCAAGGTTTCCCCCCCAACCGCCAAACGTGAGGTTTCCGGAACCGACAATAAGATGGCAATCCGGCCTCGCGAACTCGGGCTTCACGGGGCTTCGGCTCCTGGACCTCACCGATGCGCTGCCGTTGCACCGTTGTCTCTGCCATGATCGCTGCTACCGCCGGTTGGAGTGCTCCGGGGGCGTGTATCAAGATCGTTGATCGGCGGAAAGGCGGGTCGGCGCAGCGTTGCCAATGCCCAACTCGATAGGCCGCGACTCCCGGCTCGACCGTGCCTTGCCGTGGGGCCTGGGCTTGGGCAGGCGGTGTGCGCGCCTGCAGCAGTGAGCCGAAGGGTGGAATCCGTATGCATTGGTCGGGCGGTCGAGAAAGTCCCGCCGAAAGTCGGCAGACATATTCAGGCACCCCCTTCAGACACACCCATTAGCGTGGCGATTAATAAAGGGGATCGCAGAATTCTTGACGTGGCGGAATTTTTGGCCGCTTGATGCACGCCAATTTGGAGGCCAATCTGTGCAATTCTCCTGGCTACTACTCACACCCTTATTCTTAACCGCTGCGATTGGATCCGCCAGCGCACAGACAACACCGGCCGGGCGCATGATGGGTTATACGCTCTTCCCCGCGTACCGGCACTGCGCCGACTTTGACCCGGCCGATCCGATCGACACGGCCCAAGTATGCTTCGAGAAGCTGACCGCGCGCATAGAGAAGCTTCGGACTGCCGACCCGGAGATCTATGACCTCATCCTACGCAACTACGGCGATCACGACGTTGATGGTGGATTTACTCTCTCTGTTGGCTCAGCCAACCTTGACTGCGACGATGGAATAGACGGTGGATTCGAACGCTGCACCACGTCGGTCCGGGTCGAGGTTCGCTCGCATGGTGGGAGTGCTGACCACCGCTCGGCCAATGTCGAGATTGGCTGTAATGCCAGCATTAGTTATGAGACCGCCAACGGCGGCTCGAGCAAATCCGCGAGCAGTAGCGAGAGCCTACATGTCTCGTCCGGCTCGAGCGACAGTCGCGAGGTCGAGATCGACTTCGACTTCCTGTATGGCGATCCTGCGATTCGAGCGCAGATCACTAGCGCTACCTGCGCGATCGATGACATCACCTAGATGTTATGAGCTTGGGATGGCCCACCAGGACCTAGTGGATTGATCGGATCGAAAGAAGTCCGATTTGCGCATTCGTATCGCGCTGTGACGTGCGAGTTTACTGCATGCGTAGCGGCATCTCCTTCACGCCTTCGTCCCGCGACCGTCAGCGATTGCCGGCGATCGTCGCGGACCGCAACAGCCCGCAGAAGCACGTCTGGCGGGCGCGGATCGTGCTGCTGACGGCGACGGGATCGGCACCAGCGAGATCATGCGGCCACCGGCAAGGCCAAGACCTGCGTCTGGCGCTGGCAGGAGCGCTTCATGCAGGAGGGCGTCGACGGGCTGCTGCACG
The DNA here is from genome assembly GCA_963720855.1 of uncultured Chloroflexia bacterium. Taxonomy (GTDB): domain Bacteria; phylum Chloroflexota; class Chloroflexia; order Thermomicrobiales; family UBA6265; genus JAMLHN01. The sequence continues at coordinate 45,651 of CAVRGV010000001.1, forward strand.
ACAAGACGCGGCCGCCCGGCAAGGCGCCGCTGGTCCCGACGGTGCTCGACCGAGATGGTCGCGCCTGACGCGGCAGGCCGCCGCCGGCGAGACGACCCACTGGACGGCCGCGGCCATGGCGAAGGCGGCCGGCATCAGCGTCAGCTCGGTGCAGCGCATCTGGCGCGCCCACGGCCTGCAGCCGCATCGCGTGCGGCAGTTCAAGCTGTCGAACGATCCGGCAGTTCGCCGAGAAGCTGCAGGACATCGTCGGCCTCTACGTCGATCCGCCGGCCCATGCCGTCGTGCTGTCGGTCGACGAGAAGAGCCAGATCCAGGCGCTCGACCGCACCCAGCCGGGCCTGCCGATGAAGAAGGGCCGCGCTGGCACGATGACCCACGACTACAAGCGCCACGGCACGACGACCCTGTTCGCCGCGCTCGACGTGCTCGACGGCACGGTCATCGGCCGCTGCATGCAGCGCCACCGCCATCAGGAGTTCATCCGCTTCCTCAACGCCATCGAGCGCCGAGGTGCCGGCCGGCAAAGTCATCCACGTCATCCTCGACAACTATGGCGCCCACAAGCATCCCAAGGTCCGCGCCTGGCTCGCACGCCACCGCGCTGGGTCTTCCACTTCACGCCGACCTCGTGCTCCTGGCTCAACGCGGTCGAGGGCTTCTTCGCCAAGCTCACCAAGCGCCGGCTCAAGCGCGGCGTCTTCCGCTCCATCGTCGACCTGCAGGCCGCCATCAACCGCTTCGTCGCCGAGCACAACCGACAACCCAAGCCGTTCGTCTGGAACGCCGATCCCGATAAGATCATCGCCGCCAGAAACCGAGGGTACCAAGCGTTGGATTCGATCCACTAGGGTAGCGGGCTCGGGATCAGTATTGGTGGGCTGAGGTGGTAGGTGCGGCCCCCGCCTTGTCCGCCATGCTTCACGCCGGCAGAGGTCGGCTGCCGAGCCAGACCATGCGGCACATATTGTAGGCGAGGTTCGCGAGCCCGATCTTCACCCGCGCCCGAGCGAGGCCAATGGTGCGGATAACCAGCGCCATCGGTCCCTTCTGGCCAGCGAAGACGTGCTCGACATGGGCGCGGACCTCGGACTTCGCGGCGTTGGCGCGCGAGACATGCTTCGGCATCGGCTTGCCTGCGGCTTCTTGCGGTGGATGCGGCTCCTGAAGCCGTTGATCTCGAGGTAGGCCTCGTTCTTCGCCGAGCGGTAGGCAGTGTCGGCCCAGACCGAACTCCCGGTGTTGACCTTGTCGAGCAGGCCCGGCAGCTGCGCCCAGGCCTCGGGGATGCGGCCTTCCTTCAGCGCGCCCTTCTCGTCCTCGGTGTTGCGCTGCTTCGGCGCCGCAACCACGGTCGCGTCGACGATCTGCCCGCCAATGGTTATGTAGCCGGCCACTGACAGCATCACGTCGAAGCGGCGGAACAGCGCCTCGATCGCCGGGACGCCGCCGATCTGCGCCCGGGTCAGCGCCTCGCGGAAGGTCCAGATCGAATTGGCGTCCGGCACGCGGTCAGCCAGCGACAGCCCGAGAGACCGCATGAACGAGAGCCGGTCCTTGATAAGATACTCCGTCCGCTTGACCGACAGCGAGTGGCTGGCCTGAAGGATCAGAATCCGGAACATCAGCATGTGGTCGAAGGGCGGGCGGCCGCCCTTCGAGCGGTCCGCCCGCGGCACAGCTGCTCGAGCTCGGGCCGGAACGCCTCGAAATCCACCAGCGCGTTCACCCACTCAAGGCCGTCGCCGTTCGCCGACAGCTCCCGCAGCCGCGCGTCCACGTCAAATAGCCCAGGTTCCCGTGCCATGACCCACTCCACCGCCGATCTCGGATCAGTGAATTGTCAACGACCTGGAAGCGCACGGGTTTTTGGAGGTGTCCGGTTGTCTGCCGAACTGGTGGCGCTTGACCGGGCCGTCTCGTCGCCATATCAAACGAGGTGTGCGGCTGTAGCTCAATGGTAGAGCTTCTGGTTCCCAACCAGATGACGAGGGTTCGATTCCCTTCAGCCGCTCCACCGAACACCCAAAATCTGCTTCCGACAGTTCGCCGACAATATGCGCGAGTGGCCTGACGTTATCTTGCTGATACGGTGGACTAATCTGAGTTTAAAGCCTTAGCTTCCCAAGGCAAGTGACGAGGGTTCGGTTCCCTTCACCCGTTCCATATAGAACTGGCATAGTTTTGTAATGAATGGAGAAGTTTTCGCCGGCGCCGCGACTTATCTCCATAACCCACCAAAACGATGGTGGTGCGCCTTGGTTTACATCGGAGGGCTCTTCTTTGGAGGGGGCAGGCGAACCTGCCCCCCGAGTGACCTAGCTCAGGTCTTCGAAGATCCTATGCCAGACCAACTCCTCGTCGCCGGTGAGCGCCAACTGTAGTTCGGCCGTCAGGTAGACGTGACTGGCGCCAGCCAGAGCATCTTGGATACTGTCATCTCCAATGGTGCAGTCGACCCTCACGCCGCCCCCTCGGCGGAATTCGATCCCGTATCCCTCCGAAATGATGGCGTACTCGTACTCACCCGGCGAGGTTTCCTGATCGATCAAGTAGAAGAACTCCATCTCGTTGTCGGCGGCGTAGAAACCGGCAAGTCTGTTCGTGCCGATGTAGCGCAGGATAAATGCAGGCATCGTGTAGCTCCTATGATTGCACGGAGAACGATGAAGGGTTTCCGACGAGGAGTTCGTCGAGGTGACCTCATCGTAGTGTTGAATTCCCTTTCAGGGATTCGTGTGTCGTATCCGCGCGCCGTGCGGGCGCGCTGTGGGCCGACGTTCTGGCGGGCGTGTTGCTCGCACGAACGGGACGACCGGCAACCGCGTTCACAGCAAACTGTTCGCGCGGGAGCGGATGCACCACGCCCCCCGGGGGGGGGGAGGGTGCCTGCCGCCGCCGGGTAAGCGTGAAGCGTACCTCCCCTGCCGGAAACGAACGCGAGGCAAAAAATGCAGACGTCAGAGAACGACCCCGGTGCACCGGAGAACGCTCGACCTTATGCGCGGAAACCTGGCTCGGCCGGCGGCCGCCGAGCAAGGCAAGACTGCGCCTGCGAGCACTGTGGCAGGGCGTTTCGCGCCAAGCCCGTTCACGACCATCGTGGGGTCAGCCCGCGGCGCTTCTGCTCAAAGCGCTGCGCGGGGGCCGATCGCACCGCGGCAGCCAGCGCCAGGCAGATGAACGCGGCGGCTTACCATGACCCGCGGCCGCGGGAGCAAGGCGTGCCCGAACGCCCGGCAGAGCTTGTCGACATGTCGGCGGAGCAACCGCTCACCACGGCGCAATCAGCCAAGGTCAGGAGCTGTGTCTTCGGATTGCTGCGCGCCCAGGTGCCGTGTGCCCATCTCGTTGTCATGGGGAAGGTCGATGGAGCCCGACGCAGGCGCGGGTCTTCGCAACCCTTCTCGACAAGTGCCTTCCCGACCTGTCCGCCAGCTTCATGGAGGACGAGCGAGGCCACATGACGATGTCTGCGCCATGTCTCGGAACGACCTCGAGGTGCTTGCGGCAGGAGGCAAGACGGATCGGGCGTAGGGGGCTCTCAGACCCGACCAAAGTAAACGCTGTCCTCTTTACCTACCGTTCGAATCCCAGTTCCTCCGCCACTTGCCCCCGCGAAAGCGTTTTCACTTCCCGCCCAATCGATGCCGGAGATGTGCGACTGCTCGTTGATGACGTCTCCTTTGAGCCAGCCCCATCGGATCCTCTCTTGGTAGCTGGAGCGTTGAACTGGCTGTCAGACGCAGCCGTTCTTGCTCACGAGTTCCTTGGAGATCCCTTCGAGCTTCGGACTTTGCCGCCAGAAACCCTTGAGCAGAGAATTCGTCAGATACGAGTAAGGAACTGTCTGAACTTTTCAGTAATTGGTGACCATCAGGTTTCTTCCAAAGGCCACGAGCGTGCCCATCCATTTCCCCACACTAGACTGCCGACGTTGGTGGTTGAAGGCACCGGAGAAATAGATGTCGAAATCTTGGTTGAAGCGGCTCCCGCAATTACAAAACCTGTTGGTGCGCGCCGAAACACTCTCGAGACAATGTTGAGTCGGCTTATTAGGCATGGATTCAACGGAGGTGCGACCGGGCCGACGAACGAACAGTATGCCCTCGCCATCCATCGAGAGATTTCCATTGTCCGTGATCACTTTGCCGCGACGCGCGGAGGGGTTGAAAGGCGCGTTCGGGCAGTCTTACCGATCGTTTATGTCATGGTGGACGCCAGTGCAGCAGAGGAGTTGGCCCAGATTTACAGCCGTCTTGGCCCGCTGCTTCATCTTCGAAACTGGCTTGATCAGAACCTGGGGGCAGAGCGTGCGGAGACCGGGTGGCAAGCACTGGAAGAGACGGATGAGCAAATTGGCCTGAGGCGGCGGCTCGGCCTTCCTTTCGCGGAGTACAATGCAGCTCTGCTCGCACTTGGCTATCCACCATTAAACGATGAAGCAGACTTTCGCCGCTTATTCGAGGTTTATCTAAATGAGATGAGGCCTGTCCTGCTTGATAGAGTAAGGCGGCGCTACAGATCTTTCTTCCTCCAAGGTGATAACTTAGAGCAGTATGTGACGCACAAGGAACTAGTGGATTGATCGGATCGAAAGAGTCCGATTGGCGATTCCGTATCGCGCTGTGACGTGCGAGTCTACTGCATGCGCAGCGGCATCTCCTTCACGCCTTCGTCCCGCGACCGTCAGCGATTGCAGGCGATCGTCGCGGACCCCAAGAGCCCGCAGAAGCACGTCTGGCGGGCGCGTATCGTGCTTCTGAGCGGCGACGGCCTCGGCACCTCGGCGATCATGACCGAGACCGGCAAGTCCAAGACCTGCGTGTGGCGTTGGCAGGAGCGGTTCATGCACGAAGGCGTCGACGGCCTGCTGCGCGACCGGTCGCGTCCGCCCGGCAAGGCGCCGGTCCCGCCGGAGCGCGTCGCCGAGATCGTCCGCCTGACGCAGGAGCCCCCGCCGTTCGAGGCGACCCACTGGACGTTGCGGGCGATGGCGAAGGTGGCCGGCCTTGCGGCATCGACGGTGCAGGCCATCTGGAAGGCCCATGGTCTCAGCCCGCATCGCTGGCGGCATTTCAAGCTCTCCAACGACCCGGCATTCGCCGAGAAACTCACGGATATCGTCGGCTTGTATGTCGATCCGCCGGCCCATGCCGTGGTGCTGTCGGTCGATGAGAAGTCGCAGATCCAGGCGCTCGACCGCACCCAGCCTGGCCTGCCGATGAAAAAGGGCCGGCTCGGCACGATGACCCATGATTACAAACGCCACGGCACGACGACGCTCTTCGCGGCGCTCAATGTCCTCGACGGCACGGTCATCGGGCAGAACATGCAGCGCCACCGCCATCAGGAGTTCATCCGCTTCCTCAACCGCATCGAGCGCGAGGTGCCGGCGGACAAGTCCATCCACGTCATCCTCGACAAATACGCGGCGCACAAGAAGGACAAGGTCCGCGCCTGGCTCGCCCGCCATCCACGCTGGACCTTCCACTTCACCCCGACATCGTGCTCGTGGCTCAACGCCGTCGAGGGCTTCTTCGCCAAGCTCACCCGGCGCAGGCTCAGGCACGGCGTCTTCCATTCCCTCGTCGACCTCCAGGCCGCCATCAACCGCTTCGTCCGCGAATACAATGCCGAAAACCCGAAACCCTTCACCTGGAAAGCCGATCCCGATGACATTATCGCCGCCAGAAACCGAGGGTTCCAAACGTTGGAATCAATCCACTAGCTGGGGATCCTGATTGGTTTTCTCGTAGCCGTGCGCCACGCCTTAAGGTGTAAGAAGACGCAGGAGATCGTAGCGGCAATAGGGGAAGTGGTGGTGGCGGTAAGGCAACCAGAAGGCGTGATCAACCGCCGGAGCCAATCCGACGTGCAATGGGGATGGCGAGTGAATACTTGGTGCGCGAGTATCTTCTGCGGCGACACCCGCAGGAAATGACAGATCGCTGCTGGGTTTCAGAAAATCGGGTCCATTTCTGTTCCGATGGCGAAAAAGGAAACGATAGCCTTGGTTATGACTTCCGCGTGGTGACTCAGCGGAACGAATGGCTCTATGAAGTCAAATCCGCTCTCGATGAAGGGGGGGAGTTTGAATTCACGGCAAGGGAGTTGGAAGTCGCTGGTAGCGCAGCCATGGATCGCAAACGGCGTTACCGTATCCTGTACGTGCCGTTCGTGTTCGATCCGAACAAATGGCGCGTTCTAACGCTTCAGAATCCAGTCGGGGAAACGACAAGAAATCGTTTTCGTGTGATCAGAACGGGTTCGGTACGATATGGATTCGACTTGAAATGAGATCAGGGCGCAGCACAGAATGGCCAGAGAAGGTTTGACGTCAGGCCCATCCCCTCCGCCAACCTCCTGATACAACCCTGTCTCCACTCGTTCGTACGGACGGATTTTCTCGTTGACTTCGAGGGTTGTAGCCGGGAGGCTGTGCACTGCACGCTTGCGGAATGTCCGAAATTCGTTCTCTCCGGGCCGATATTCTCCAGACCTGTTGACTTTCGGCAATTTGGTGGGGTGCCTTACATAGCTGTTTTAGTTAGATATTTTTTGAGATGGCGAGTTCGAATTCCGACAAACTCTTTGGGTTGCGAAGGAGTCTCAGATCCAACCCATCGCATTTCGAGCCGGGACATGAACTATTCTGTAGCTAGCCTCTAACCGCGGAAACCCAAAGTCCGCGCCTCTGCGATAATCTTCTCACCCTGCATTGCCTGCTTCCGGCTGGGCGGCCTGCCAGAACCGGCGAGCCTGCCAAGGCTGAAGGATAGCGAGGGCTGCCACGGTTGAAGCGTCTGTGTGTCCTTGGCCCAAGCAGCAAGATCGAACCACGTCTGCGCTGGCACCGCCGCCACCAACGCGGCCTGAAGCGACTCTGCGGCAGTGGTCTGCTCTTCGAGGGAGTGTACCGAGCCGGATGCGTGTCCCCGTTCCCTGGATAGGAGCTCTGCCTCAAGGACGGCGGGAATGACGATCGGTCGAGGTTGTGTGTAAGCGCGACGGCGCTGCCCTATGCGGCGAGGCTTGACGGCTGCGTCGAAGCGCCAGGGCATGAGTTCCTCGATGCGGGATTTCGGGTGCCCGTCGAGGATGGCGCGGAGGGTGGCGGCGAGGTAGTCGACCGGGTTCACGTCGGACATCTTGCAGGTGGCGACCAGCGAGGCGAGCATGGCCCAGTTCTCGGCGCCGACCTCGTTGCCGGCGAAGAGCGCGTTCTTCCGGGTCAGCGCGATCGGGCGGATCTGGTTCTCGACCGGGTTGGTGTCGAGCTCGAGCGTGCCGTCGTCGAGGAACCGGATCAGGCCGGGCCAGTGCGCCAGCGTATAGCGGATGTCCTCGGCCAGCTGGGATTTCTGCGGGATGCGCGAGAGCTGGGCTTCGAGCCAGGGCTTGAGCGCGGCGATGATCGGCGCGGCGTGTTCGCGCCGGGCGGCCAGGCGCAGGGACGCCTCCTTGCCGCGCACGGTCTTCTCGACCTGATAGAGCAGCGCGATCTGCCGCAGCATCTCCTCGGCGATGGGTGAGCCCTCGTTCTCGAAGCGCTTGACGAAGCGGCGGCGGACATGCGTCCAGCAGTAGACCAGCTGCCACGGGCCGCTGTCGCGCGCGATCTCGGTCAGCGCGTTGTAGGACTGGTAGGCGTCGCATTGCAGGAACCGGCCGCGGTATCCGGCGAGGAACTTCAGCGGATGCTGCCTTGCCCCGGCCGGGGGCGTAGTGGAACAGCACGATGGGCGGGCCGGCGCCGCCATGGCCGCGATCGTCGGCGACGACGGCCCAGAAGTAGCCGCTCTTCGTGGCCTTCCGGCCCGGGTCCAGCACCGGCGCGCGGGTCTCGTCGACGAAGATGCGGTCGGCGCCGCGCAGATGGGCCCGCATGTGGTCGATGACCGGCATCAGGTGGAAGCAGGCGCGGCCGACCCAGTTGCCGAGCGTGCCGCGGTCGAGCTGCGATCCCCTGCCGCCTGAAGATCTCGGCCTGGCGGTAGAACGGAAGGTGGTCGCCGAACTTCGAGACGATGATCCAGGCGATGAGCAGCTCCGTGGGCAGCCCGCCGGGCACGACATGCTCGGGCGCATGCGCCTGCGCCACGGCCTGCGAGCAGCGGCGGCAGGCGTATTTCGGGCGCCGCGTCACCAGCACCCGGAACTGCGCCGGGATCACGTCCAGCCGCTCGGACACGTCCTCGCCGATCCTGGCCATCTCGCCGCAGCCGCAGGGGCATAGCGTGCTGGCGGGCTCGATCACCCGCTCGACCCGGGGCAGATGCGGCGGCAGATGCCCGCGGTTGCGCCGGGGCTTGCGGGGCGTCTCCGCGCCCGTGCCCCGCAGCGCCGCCTCGGCCTTCTCCTGCGCGGCCTCGAGCACGCCCTGGGCCAGTTCGGCATCTTCGAGCGGCAGGTTGAACTGGTCGGGCGACAGCTTCTCGGAGCGCTTGCCGAACTGCTCGCGCTGCGACGTGCGCAGGATATCCTCCAGCCGACGCTTGGCCTCCTGCACCTCGGCCAGCGCCGCCTCGACCTCGGCCAGGCGGGCCTTCAGAAGGGCGTTTTCGCGGGCGAGAGCGTCGGCATCCATGGGCCGAAGTGAATCACGGAGCACCCTGTTCTGGCCAGCAAAAACAGGGGCTTCCCGCGCCTGTCCGGCGGTCACCCCGCCGCCAGCGGACGCCGCGCCCGCTCCGGCCGGACCAGCCGCCAGTCCAGCCCCTCGAACAGCGCCGCCAGCTGCGCCGACGACATCCGCATCACCCCGTCCCGCACCTGCGGCCAGACGAACTTGCCGCCCTCCAGCCGCTTGTGAACCAGCACCATCCCGGTCTGGTCCCAGACCAGCAGCTTGATCCGGTCCGCGCGCTTCGCCCGGAACACGAAGACCGCCCCGCAGAACGGATCCAGCCCGAACATCTCCTGCACCGCCAGCGCCAGGCCATCGATCCCCTTGCGGAAGTCCACCGGCCGCGTCGCCACGAAGACCTTCACCGGCCCGCCCTGGCCGAACATCACGATGCCGCTGCCCGTGCCGCGCGGATCGCCCGCGTCAGCTGGCCTTCATCGGCGCCGGCACCGGCGCGGATCACGACATCGCCGACGACGATCTCCAGGTCGGACGTGGCCACGCGCCGACGACGCATCCGCGCGCGGCGCCCTCGACCACCAGTTCCGCGAACATCGGCAAGGCCGCCACGCTCTCGGGCACCACCAGCTGCCCCGTCCGCAGCTTCTTGCGCCAGTCGTAAACCTGCCAGCGCGTCGTGCCGTGCCTGCGCGCGACATCCGCCACCGAGACCCCGGGCATCAGGCTCTCCGCCGCGATCCGCGCCCGCTCCGCCTTCGTGCGCCGCCGCCGCCCGCTCGGCCCCTCGATCACCTCCAGCCGGGAAACCCCAACGCCCGATCGAGCCGTCCAAATGGACGCCCACTTTGCCGTCTCTCTCCAAATCCAACACCTCCGCCGCTACATGCGCGCGGAGAATGGCCCGATCAGATCAGCAAGGGCAGGAGGTGGTCGGCGTCGCGCTTACGGTTGTGTCCCATGACGTGGTGTAGCTGACGAATGCCACCACGAGCACCGGCGAAGTCCGGGCCGATCAGTCCGCCATGGCTGGCAGGCCGATGGCGGGATCATCGGCGATCGGGGCGATGGTCTCAAGGGTCATGTAGCGGGAGCGCTGGACGGCCCACTCGTCGTTCTGCTCGAGGAGGATGGCGCCGACGAGGCGGGTGATGGCGGCCTCGTTGGGGAAGATGCCGACGACCTCGGTGCGGCGCTTGATCTCGCCGTTGAGCCGCTCGAGCGGGTTTGTGGAGTGCAGCTTTGCCCGGTGCTGCTGGGGAAAGGTCATGTAGGCGAGAACGTCCGGCTCGGCTTCGTCCATCAGCGCGGCGAGCTTCGGCACCTTGGGGCGGAGCTGGTCGGCGACGCGGCGCCATTGCTGTTTCGCGCTGTCGGCATCGTTCTGCGCGAAGGCGGTAGCGACGAAGGCAGAGACGACGCGGCGGCCGCTCTTGCCGGCATGGGCGAGCGCGTTGCGCATGAAGTGGACGCGGCAGCGCTGCCAGCTGGCGCAGAGGATCTTGGCGGTCGCGGCCCTGATGCCCTCGTGGGCATCGGAGATCACGAGCTTGACCCCGCGCAGGCCACGGCGGGCGAGCTTGCGCAGGAAGGCGGTCCAGAAGGGCTCGGCTTCCGAGGGGCCGATGTCCATGCCCAGCACCTCGCGCCGGCCGTCGCTGTTGACGCCGACCGCGACGATCACCGCCACCGAGACGATGCGGCCGTTCTGGCGCACCTTCAGGTAGGTCGCGTCGATCCACAGGTACGGCCAGTCGCCTTCCAGCGGCCGTTCGAGGAACTCCGTCACCCGCTCGTCGATCTCGGTACAGAGCCGGCTCACCTGGCTTTTCGAGATGCCACTCATCCCGAGCGCCTTCACCAGGTCGTCGACCGACCGCGTCGATACGCCGTGGATGTAGGCCTCATGGATCACCGCCGTCAGTGCCTTCTCCGCCATCCGCCGCGGCTCCAGGAAGCCGGGGAAGTACGAGCCCCTCCGCAGCTTCGGGATGCGCAGCTCCACGCTCCCGGCTCGGGTCTCCCACATCCGCTCCCGGTAGCCGTTGCGCTGGACCAGCCGTTCTGGGCTCTTCTCGCCCCAGGCCGCCCCGGTCAGGCCGCCCACCTCCAGCTCCATCAGTCGCTCGGCCGCAAAGCCGATCATCTCGCGCAAGACATCGGCGTCCGGGGTCTTCTCCACCAGCTCGCGCAGGTTCATCATCTCGTCGGTCATCGTGAGGTCTCCGATCAGGTTGGCGTTTGCAAACCCGACCAACACCGACGACCGCGCGATGACCACCGCGTCGCCGCCTGCCTGCCAGCGCGTCAATCCGCGCAGGCAGCCGGCGACGCTACCGTCGAGCTACACCACCACCCGGGACACGACCCGGTGGGTATGTCAATGTGGCGGCCAAACGCCTTCTGAGCGCAATTTGACGCTATGTGAATGGCATCTCGCGGGACACCTTCAACCGCTTTCACAAACTCCTCGAAGGCGTTCTTTTGGCTAAATCCCCGACTAATCAGTTGCTCCGGCGATTCCGGCTCGGGGAATTCCTTCTCCCGGCAAACGCTCCTGACGTGTCGGAACAAAAAGTCTTTAAAGAACGCTACAGCCGCGTCCCTATCGTTGTCGAACAAGAGGTAGTCGTCAAGACGAACGTCGGTTCTAATGTCCGCAGTTGGTTCGAGTCCCAGATTTGCGCCGTTCTCTTGCTCAAGAAATATCCGCGTACGGTGCTCAATCGCCCCAATCTTTACTGTAATCTTTTGTATATTGAAAAAGGAACGCTTAAGCAGGTCGGCCAAGAATGGCTGAAGCTCCAATGGTATGGAAATCCACTCATCAAATATAATCCAAACGCGCTTCGCGGGTAAGGACTGAACAATATTGCGAATTGCAGCTCCTAGCTGTGAAAACCTCGGTGAGAAAACTTCTCAGCCTATCATGGACCTTTGCGATCGGTGGGTCTCCTCTTTGTGTGTTTTTACTCCTATGCCGAGCTTTGCCAGAAAACCGGTGCCGCTAGTGGATTGATTCCAACGTTTGGAACCCTCGGTTTCTGGCGGCGATAATGTCATCGGGATCGGCTTTCCAGGTGAAGGGTTTCGGGTTTTCGGCATTGTATTCGCGGACGAAGCGGTTGATGGCGGCCTGGAGGTCGACGAGGGAATGGAAGACGCCGTGCCTGAGCCTGCGCCGGGTGAGCTTGGCGAAGAAGCCCTCGACGGCGTTGAGCCACGAGCACGATGTCGGGGTGAAGTGGAAGGTCCAGCGTGGATGGCGGGCGAGCCAGGCGCGGACCTTGTCCTTCTTGTGCGCCGCGTAGTTGTCGAGGATGACGTGGATGGACTTGTCCGCCGGCACCTCGCGCTCGATGCGGTTGAGGAAGCGGATGAACTCCTGATGGCGGTGGCGCTGCATGTTCTGCCCGATGACCGTGCCGTCGAGGACATTGAGCGCCGCGAAGAGCGTCGTCGTGCCGTGGCGTTTGTAATCATGGGTCATCGTGCCGAGCCGGCCCTTTTTCATCGGCAGGCCAGGCTGGGTGCGGTCGAGCGCCTGGATCTGCGACTTCTCATCGACCGACAGCACCACGGCATGGGCCGGCGGATCGACATACAAGCCGACGATATCCGTGAGTTTCTCGGCGAATGCCGGGTCGTTGGAGAGCTTGAAATGCCGCCAGCGATGCGGGCTGAGACCATGGGCCTTCCAGATGGCCTGCACCGTCGATGCCGCAAGGCCGGCCACCTTCGCCATCGCCCGCAACGTCCAGTGGGTCGCCTCGAACGGCGGGGGCTCCTGCGTCAGGCGGACGATCTCGGCGACGCGCTCCGGCGGGACCGGCGCCTTGCCGGGCGGACGCGACCGGTCGCGCAGCAGGCCGTCGACGCCTTCGTGCATGAACCGCTCCTGCCAACGCCACACGCAGGTCTTGGACTTGCCGGTCTCGGTCATGATCGCCGAGGTGCCGAGGCCGTCGCCGCTCAGAAGCACGATACGCGCCCGCCAGACGTGCTTCTGCGGGCTCTTGGGGTCCGCGACGATCGCCTGCAATCGCTGACGGTCGCGGGACGAAGGCGTGAAGGAGATGCCGCTGCGCATGCAGTAGACTCGCACGTCACAGCGCGATACGGAATCGCCAATCGGACTCTTTCGATCCGATCAATCCACTAGCTTCACCGCCAAGCTGAGCTTCCCTTGCCCGGCCATCCACCATTGTCGACTCAGTATTGACGGTTACTTCGCCACTTACGCGAACATTTGAAATAGAATCATTTATTTCATCAAGAAGCTTGCTAAAGCCAGCAAAGTCAACGGCGATGCCGCTGGTTGCATAGTCAAGTATTCCCTCTTCTATGTGAGAGAGAATCGATCAACAGTCTTGTCGCTCGCTCCGCGATGGTTAGTGTTTGATCGTTATATATCGATGTGTCGGATCCAAGATTCAGCATGTCAACGAACACGCCTGCATCACCTTGATCGTTGACCTTCGCGTACAAATATCGAAGGGCGTGTGTTTTTCCGGTACCCCTTCGTCCAAATATTACTTGATGGTCGTGAGAAGAGATAAGGTCGAAAAGGGGGCCTACAGTGGAAAATGATTCCACTATTTGATCAGAATCCAATCGCTCTGCGCGACTTCTAATGGCGTTTAGGGCTTTGCTACATACGGTTTGATCGAACTGATTGGGTTGAAATTCCGACATCGAATAGACCTTTCTAAGCCTTCATCCTCAGGAAATCGTCTGTGGGGCAGGGAAGTGCTATCCATTTACCGTGGTTTGCTTCGATGGGAAATGCAACCAGTCCGTGTGGATCTTTGGCGGCTGTCAATGATCCGTGGAGACCGTTAATCAGCCTAAGGTTGGCTTAACGGGTGGAATATTATCGTTTAATAGCAAATAGTTGTCCAGATTCACACGCGAACAACTCCTGCGCGCCGCACTCCTCAAGACCCCCTTGCACCCCCGCCCCAACCCCGCCACTCTCGCCCAACCGGCGCTCGCAGAAGCGCCCGAGAAAGGGGGGCCGCCATGATCCGAGCCGTCGTCTGGAACGAGTTCGTCCACGAGCGCGAGAACGACACCGTCCGAGGCATCTACCCCGACGGCATCCACGCCGCCATCGCCGCAGCGCTCAACACCGACGACGGCATCGACGCCTCCACCGCCTTCCTCGGGCAGCCCGAGGACGGCCTCCCCGCCTCTCGCCTCAAGGACACCGACGTCCTCCTCTGGTGGGGCCACAAGGTGCACGGCCAGGTCGAGGACGCCACCGTCGACCGCGTCGCCCAGCGCGTCCACGAGGGCATGGGCCTCATCGTGCTCCACTCCGGCCACTTCTCGAAGCCCTTCAAGCGCCTCATGGGCACCCCCTGCAGCCTCCGCTGGCGCGAGGCCGGCGAGCGCGAGCGCCTCTGGGCCGTCAACCGCTCCCACCCGATCCTGCGCGGCCTCGGCGACCGCATCGAGCTCCCCAACGAGGAGATGTACGGCGAGCCCTTCCTCGTCCCCGAGCCCATGGAGACCATCCTCATCTCCTGGTTCGAAGGCGGCGAGGTCTTCCGCTCCGGCATGACCTGGCAGCGGGGCGCCGGCCGCATCTTCTACTTCCGCCCCGGCCACGAGACCTACCCCACCTACCACGACGCCACCGTCCAGGCCGTGCTGCGCAACGCCGTGCACTGGGCCTACAACCCCGCCAACGCCTGGGCCGACGTGGCCGAGGCCCCCAACGTCCCCGTGGACAAGGCCCCGGAAAAGATCACCCAGAAGGGCGGCACCCTGCACAAGCACGGCGAGGAGGGCTTCCGGTGAGCGAAGCCGCCCCGGCCGTCCCCGGCGCCCAGCGCCTGCTCATCCTCGGCACCGGCGCAATCGCCCGCACCCACGCCGAGAAGTTCGCCCTCATCCCCGGCTGCGAGATCGTCGCCGCCGTCGACATGAACGCCGAGCGCGCCCGCGACTTCGCCGCCACCCACGCCATCCCCAACGCCTTCGGCAGCCTCGCCGACGCCATCGCCTGGGGCGAATTCGACGCCGCCGTCAACTCCACCCCCGACCCCGCGCACCACCCCACCACCATGGAGCTGATCGCCGCCGGCAAGCCCGTCTTCTGCGAGAAGCCCCTCGCCCTCAACCACGCCGACGCGCTGCAGATGACCGAGGCCGCCGAGGCCGCCGGCCTCGTCAACATGGTCAACCTCACCTACCGCAACGCCAGCGCGCTGCAGACCGCCCGCCGCATGATCGAGACAGGCGAGATCGGCGAGGTCCGCCACGTCCAGGCCAGCTACCTGCAGAGCTGGCTCACCGGCCGCCACTGGGGCGACTGGCGCACCGAGGAACGCTGGCTCTGGCGCCTCTCCTCCAAGCACGGCTCCAAGGGCGTCATGGGCGACATCGGCGTCCACATCCTCGACTTCGCCACCTTCGGCACCGGCCTCGACATCATCGGCCTCTCCGCCCGGATGAAGACCTTCGACAAGGCCGACGGCGGCGCCATCGACGTCTACACCCTCGACGTCAACGACAGCGTCGCCATGACGGTGGAGTTCTCCAACGGCGCCCTCGGCGTCATCCACATGAGCCGCCTCGCGTCCGGCAAGCTCAACGACCTCGACCTGATGATCCACGGCGACAAGGGCGCGCTGAAGATCTGGGCCAACCATCTCGACTCCAGCCTCGAGACCTGCCTCGGCCCCGACATCGATACCCAGACCTGGACCCCCTATCCCTGCCAGCCCACCCCCCGCAACGAGGAGCGCTTCGTCATAGCACTCCTCTCCGGCCAGAACGGCGAGCCCGACTTCCGCCACGCCACCACGATCCAGCAACTCCTCGACCTCACCTTCACCGCCGACGCCGAAGGCAGGACGCTGCCGGTCGGCTGACCACCGGCCGCGCCACGGCGATCGTCTGGGTGAGGCGGTGGCGGGAGACCGGAGAGCGGCCGGCGCGTCGGCAAGGGAACCCCGGGGGCTCGGAGCTGGACGCCCATCAAGGCTTTCTTCTCGGCCTGATCGAAGCCCAGCGCGACATCACGCTGGAGGAAATGCGGGGGCGGCTGCTCGAGGAGCGCGGCGTGTCGGGCCGGGGTCGGCACGCTCTGGCGGTTCTTCGACGTGCGCGGGATCACGGTGAAAAAAGACGGGCCATTCCAGCGAGCAGGAGCGCGCAGACGTGAAGGCGGCGCGCGAAGCCTGGTTCGACGGCCAGCCCGATCTCGACCCGGAGAGGCTGATCTTCATTGACGAGACCGGTCTCAACACCAAGATGGCGCGCTTGCGCGGGCGCTGTCCGAAGGGCGAGCGGCTGTTCGCCAGCATCCCGCACGGCCACTGGTGCACGACCACCTTCGTCGCCGGACTGCGCCTCGACGGCCTGGACGCGCCGATGGTCATCGACGGTCCGATGAACGGCGAAACCTTCCTCGCCTATGTCGAGCAGGTGCTGGTACCGACGCTCCGCTTCGGCGACATCGTCGTCATGGACAACCTCGGCTGCCACAAGAGCGCCAACGTCCGCGACGCGATCGAAGCAGCGGGAGCGGAGCTCCGCTTCCTGCCGCCGTATTCGCCGGACTTCAACCCGATCGAAAACGCATTCGCAAAGCTCAAGGCGCTGCTGCGCAAGGCGGCCGCTCGGACCCGCGACGCTGGGACGAGGTCGGCCGGCTCATCGAGCACTTCGCCCCCGACGAATGCGGCAACTATTTCATCGCCGCCGGCTACGAGCCGGAATAGATGGAAAATGCTCTAGTGCGGACTTCGGTTCCGAGCCGCAACTCATATCACATCTGCCTTAAAAGTTTCGCTCTCCGGGAGTGTGCGCCGCTGTGAGCCTGCGGCCTCAGCGTCTCGGTCACGGCGAACATAAGGCGACGCAACATGCGTCGAATACCTGGACGTCAATGACCTCTTGCGGTGATCACGCAGCGGGAACCACCTTCGGTGAGTGGGGAAATCGCATCCTGGAGCTCCTCGTCTTGCGGGATGGACAATGATCGCAGTCGTCGTTAAATCGGTCGCAGCGTATGGCCGCTGATCAAATCCGGCGCACAAGTCTGCCTGCCGGCCTTGGATTGGCGGGCCATGCAATGATCTTGGCTGCCTCTGCGTTCCAACCTGGGGCGGCTGCGGTTCCGCCGACGCCCGAGCAGGTCGCGGCGGATAGCCTTGCGCCGACCTATGCGACGCACGTTCTCGTCTGCGACGACGGCGAGCCTCTCGCGCTTGACCGAAAGATGGCGCAGCTTTGGGCGGAAGTTGAGGCATCCTCGTCGTCGGATGGCGGGGCGCTGAAGCCGCAGACGTCCTGGTTCAGGCGGCGAAGCCTCTGCGCCTTCGAGGGGGACAACGGCGCGGCTTCGAGACGTTCTACCAGGACTGCATTTCCGCGCTCACGGCGGAGATGAAGGGGGATTGAGGAAAGCCTTTGAGCTGGCACCTGGGCGTCCAATAGATCGCAAGCTTTTGGGGACACGCCAGGGCTCCTTCTCCCATGGCGGCGTTTTGAAGGCATACATCGCATCGGCGCTGCTGGGCTCCATGAAGTCCTGGATCGACTGGTCCGTGAAGCAATTCCAGAAGCCGTCAGCAAGCGCCGGGTCTTGGATTGCGAAGACGCCTTCGCTCTGACGCTGTTCCAGGAACTGGCGGAACGCATCCAGGGGTTCCTGGCCGAGCTGCCGATAGATGATGCGCCCGCCGTATTGATCGTAGAGCGCTTTGTTGATTTTACACTGACGGACGAGGCTCGCTGCTAGGGTGCTCTCCATGGCTTGAACTTCCACGGCTTCCTCCGGCGTCAGATCGTTATCGGCGTCCTCCGCCGCCTTTCGCGCCGCAGGTTGTCGAGATAGGCGTCGATCTCCGTCGGCTCGGCCTTGATGCCCTGGTCCGCGGCGTACCGTTCGAACAGCCGGGTCAGTGTGGTCTCCTGCAGCTCCCCGGCATCCGTGGTGCGCAGGTCCTCGCTAAGGAGGATGGCGGCCGCCTCGGCGTCCACGGCGGATGCAAATTCGGTGATCGATCCGTCGGCCATCGTGGCGAGGAACAGGTGCCCGTCCTGCATCACGTAGCTACGCACCCATTCGAACTGGGCGAGATATATGTCCGAAAGCGAGCCTGGCGGGCACTGTGCCCGCGTCGAAGCGATCGGCCCGAAGTTGAGTTCGCCGGCGGCTTTGGAAGTCCACAAACCCGTGCCCCGGTTGCAGTCGGCCTGCAGCGCGGCCTAACCGTCGGTCATGAATTCGAGCGTGTACTGAGCCGCGTGTCCGTGCCGCACTAACCGCGCTCGGCGCGGCGCGCTTCGGCCCCGCGGCGCCGGCGAACTCTGACAATGCCAAGGAACTGGCGCGAGAAAGTTCTGTCATTCTACAAATCGGGCTGTTCATACGCTACCGCGTCTCTATCCCACATAATTCTTTCCGGGTCTGTGGTATATCCGCACAGATTTCACGAGGCACGAGGCCGGCGAAGTCGGTTACCGCCAAGCCGTCGTTCTTGTGCGCTCACCGGCATCCCGTCCTGAAGGCGGCTGGATTCCAGCGCGAAGCGCAACGGATCAAGCAAATCGGATTTCGAGGTCCCTGCCAAGCTCAGACAGGAACGCTTCGACCGGGGACCTGTAGGCGAGGCATTTGCGCGGTGTGAGGTTGATGGTCATGGCGATCTCCTGGATGTCCTGTTCGCTGATCTCCTCGAGGTCAGTGCCGCGTGGGAGCCATCGCCTGATCCGGCCGTTGGCGTTCTCGACCCCGCCCTTCTGCCAGCTGGCGTAGGCGTCGCAGAAGTACGTGGTGGCCGAGAGCATGCCGCGCAGCAGCATGTGGCGGGCGAAACAGGTGTCGTTGTCGAAGGTGACCGAGCCGCGCATCTTCGGGTCGAGCCGCCGGAAGGTAGCCACCATCGCGGCGACCGTCTCTGCCGCGGTCTTGCCGGCCAGGCGCGACATTAGGGTGATCCGGGTCTTGCGCTCGTGCAGCACCAGGACCGGGCGGGAGCGTTTGCAGATCACCAGGTCGGCCTCCCAGTGCCCCACCGTCTCGCGGGCGTCAGCATCGCCAGATCGCTGAGAAATATGAGCCTTCTGGGCGATCGTGTCGCGGGACGCCCGAGCGTGGCGCTTCCTGCGGCGGGCATGCCTGCGGGCCAGCAAGCGCCACAGCCGATCCGCCTTCTGGCCGGCACGGTAGACCCAGCCGTAGATCGTCTCCGCGCAGACCGCGCGCAGACCGGTCTCGATCCCGAGGCGCAGCCGCCCTGCAATCTGTTCCGGTGTCCAGCCTTCGGCCAGCCGGTCGGTAACATAGGTCGCGAGCTTCGTGTCCGTCTCCAGACCTGCCCGGCGCTGACGTCGCAGCAGGTACGACCCGTCCGCCACGTGCGGCCGGTAGCCGCCGCTGTCCAGTGCATTGCGCCTGAGCTCGCGCGAGATGGTCGACGCAGCCCGCCCGAGCGCCCTGGCTATCGCTCGAAGCGACAGACCGGCGGCCTTCATAGGCGATCCGATCGCGCTCCTCGGCCGTGACGTGGCTATATCCTGACATGGCAACACCGTTCTCCGTTTCGAGACAGACGGATACATCATCCGTCCGCGGTGTTGCGCTTCACGGTGGAACTCACCGCGAACAGAGAATATGTTCCAAATTTTTCAAAGGTCCACGAGGTGAGGGCTTCGGAAGCCCAACCTGGCCAGGCCACAACGAATCTCGCGACAGCTCATAAGCAGGCTCCAGAGCAGACCGTTGCGGCTGTTCTCGATCATTACGACGATCGGCCCTTGGTCGATCGCGAGATGTGAGCACGCGTACCATTCGCTCGTTTCGCTGAATGCATCGACGAAGCCGTACTCGCCCCAGATACGGTCACCAAGGCTATGGTAGAAGTGCCGGAGCGCGCGCATCGAGTGGTCCGGGGTAAAGGGGAAGGACCCGATTGCCGCAGTCGGTGTGATCACCCCGAGATCGTGGTTCGGCGAATGCGCCGCATAGCCCAAGGGGCTGTCACTCGAGGTCAGCCCCCAACAGTCCGGACCGTAGCCCTTGAAGCCATTGGGGTTGCGCAGGCAGTGCTCGCGATTGATCAGCGTGTGCGCCAGGCACTGCTCCCAGTAGTCTGCATACCGATCGCTGAGACCGCGTGGATCAAGGCCGAGGAAGGAATAGTGAGAGAAAAAGAGCGGGCCGCCGTAGTCGGGACCGAGCGGCAGAGACGTGTCGTAGTACGCACGCTCGTTCCGGAAATCGCGGCCGTCAGCCCAGCCGCGATGATATGTGTCCGGGGCAATGGGATAACGCGGGGCGGAGGCGGCCAGAACATAGGTGATCAGGCACTCGTTCCAGCCGCGGATCTCGTGGTTCATGCTCCAGCCGTTGTTCGGACTCCAGTGCCAGTAGAGCACGTCGCGGCCGCCCTGCGTGTGCCAGCTCCATTCCGCCTCTTCCCAAAGACGGTTGATGGCGGCGCGCAGCCGGGTTTCGTCCCCGTCGTCCGCATCGAAATACTGGCGGGCGCAGAGCAGGCCGGCCAAAAGAAAGGACGTTTCGACGACGTCGCCCCCGTCATCCTTCCGGCTGAAGGGGATCGTCTTCCCGGTGTCGCCGTTCAGGAAGTGCGGCCAGATGCCGTGGTAGCTGTCGGCCTTTCCCAGGAAGCGCACCATGGTCCACAAACGATCGACCGCATCGGCGCGATCGATCCAGCCGCGTGATACGCCGGCGATGATGGCCATGACGCCGAAGCCGCTGCCGCCTGTCGTGACGGCCTCCAAGCCATACCTCGGCGTGACGTTGCTTCGCTCGCGCGCGAGGCCGCAAGCCGGGTGTGCGAAGTCCCAGAAGTAACGGAGGGTCTGCCGCTGCACCAAATCTAGGAGCTCGTCGTCGTCGAGATCGGCTGTCGTCCCGTGCCGCATCGGTTGTCCCCTGACGAGTGTCCATTCGATCGATACCCGCTCCGTCGCGGAAGGGGGAGTCTGCCCTACTGGACTCGTGCACGTGGCGGCATAGTCGGGGGATCCGGATGGAGGGTCTGACTGGCACCGACGGGCCCGTGGACCATCGTTAGGTGCGGCCTGACCTCGAGCGTCTGGTTGTAGAAGGGATTGCCGAAGGAATCCGCCGGAATGGTCGCGGAGTGCAGCACCGAAAGGACGACCGCCGCCGAAAGCCGCTCGGCAAGGGCGAAGTGAAAGTCGGCGGCGGCCTTCGCGTCGAGGGCCGAGGTGGCCTCGTCCAGGAGGAGGATGTCCGGCTCCTGCAGAAGAATGCGCGCGAGAACGAGGCGCTGCTTCTGCCCGCCCGAGAGTACGTCGCGCCACGGCCGCCCGTCGTGGAGTTCGTGGTCGAGCTCGCGGATGAAGGCGCCGAGACCCGCGCGCGAGAGGACTTCGGCGACCGCCAACCCGTCGAAGTCCTCGGCGCGGCGCGGGTAGGTCACGAGATGCTTCAGCGTCAGATGGTCGGGGAGGTCGGCCTCCTGCGCGGCGAGGAAGACCCGCGCGCCCGCAGCTATACCCACGCGGCCCTCGCCGTAGGGCCAGAGGCCGGCGACCGCCTTCAGGAGCGAGCTCTTGCCGCAGCCGCTCGGCCCGCTGATGTGGAGCCGGTCGCCTTCGCGCAGAACGAGACGGGGAACGCTGATGAACGGGACGGCATCGTGTCCGCGATGGCAGAGCTCCAGCCCCTCGATCGCCAGCATCGGTCCGGCGGTGATCTCGCGTCGGCGGAAGGCGCTCCGGCCGGTCTCGGCGTAGAAGCGGTCGCGATCGCGCACCCGCTCGATGGCGGCGGCGAGTGCCGTCAAGCGGCTGGCATTGGCGCGGAGGATCGCGATCTCGGTCATCACGTTGGTGAACCACGAGGCGCCGACGATTAGCTCGGCGGTGAGTTCGGAACTCGCCACGAACGCGCGAAAGCTCATGTTGCCGGCCATGAAGGCCGGTAGCGCCGGCAGGTAGGCGAGCAGGCGCTGCGACAGGAAGCTGGAGACCTCGGTAAACATCAGCATGATCGCGACCCAGACGTTCTGCCGCCGCCAGGCGCGGTCGATGCCGGCGTAGAGCCGGGCGTTGGTGGCGCGCTGGGCGCGCTGGCCGCGCGAGGCGGCGACGAGCGCGACCCGGTTCAGCATTGACGCGAGCTCGCCGCGCCAGGCGCCGTCGCTCTTCTGCCGGTCGAGGGTGCGCCACTGGACGACCCGGCCGACCCGCCAGGCGAAAAGAGTGGACAGGGGCACGTAGAGCGCCACGAGGCCGGCGGCGAGGAGCGCGGTGCCGTAGTCGCCCGGCACCAGGTCGATCCGGCCGGCGATTGCCGGGCCGAGAAGCGATTCGAGGGCCTGGTTCGCAGCCGCCCCCGTCCGGTCGAGCAGATCGACGGGCTGGCTCCGGCTGACCAGCGCCACCGAGACGAACCACACCGACAGGACGGCGCCAAAGAAGCCCATGACGAGGCCGATCAGTCCGCCGTAGAGGTGGTCGGTGCAGATGTCGAGGCGCTGGTCGATGGAGTCCGGCAGACCGCCGTGCTTGCCCTCGGTTCCACGGTCGCTCATCAGGTCGAGGGCGATGCGCTGGTCAGATAGGATCTCGGCGTCGAAGCGGGCGATGAGCCACCGCCGCGCCTGCCGGTGCAAGGTCGTCGAGACCAGGTGCCGGATCGCCATTCCGGCGGAGCGGGAGAAAGAGATGCCGAAATAGGCCAGCGCGGCGAGGAGGATCACACGGGCGGGCTCGGAGGTGTCGGCGCGGTGGAACTCGGCGAGGGACGCGATGAAGTCGGCGCTGGCGGTGGCCGTCCAGACCGCGGCTTTGCTGATCAGCGCGGTAATTGCCAGCACGACCACGCTCAGCGCCCAGGCCTCGCGCCAGCGGTCCGAGACCCAGTAGGCCGAAACCAGCCCCCAGAAGGTCGCGCACCGCCTCACGGCGCGCGCACCGCACGCGCCGAACCGCCCTTCGGGCGTAGGGCCGAGCCTGTCATCGCCGCTCCGTTTTTTTCTCCCGGGCCTCCGGGGACTGCATCGTATCTTGGCGGGCGGAATTCAGCCGTCTGTAATCTTAATCACTGGTTAACGGAAAGATAGTCTCCGTTAACCTATCGGCGCATTCACCGACCAAATCGGGCAGCTTCCATGGCACCACGATCCTCCTTCACCAAGCCCCCGCACATCAGCGACCGCGCCTGGGCGCTGGCCGGGAGCATGACGCTCCGGCAGCTGGCGGGGCAGCTGACCTCGACCGACCCCGGGCGATACCGGCAGCTTGCCGGCGAGGACATCGCGCTGGCCGTCGCGCGCGGCGAGATCGGCTGCACCGGGCTGGTCGGCGACCGGCTGCGCGAGCTGCAGGAGGTGGCGGTCGCGAACGGCCATCCGCCGCTGCTGGTGAAGGACGACGGGCGGCGGGGCTTCTACCTCGTCGCGCCCTTTCCGCTCTACTGCTTCGACATGGGCCTGGTGCGGCGGGCGCACGAGCAGGCGGCGGTCGACGCCCGCCACGCCGGGGTGACGTTGATCCGGCTTACCTGCGACTATGCCTTCGCGCAGAACCAGGGCCGGACGCAGGAGGGCGGGCTGATCTCAGACCCGCGCTTCATGAGCGACGTGACACGCGCCAGCACCGAGGGGCTGACCACGTCCGGGCGGATCGCTGTGATCCTAAAGCACATGGGGCCCTACCAGTACACGACCGGGCCGGACTACACTGCCTTGCCGATCGAGCGGGTCGAGTTCCTCGAGACCGTGCTGCCGCGCTATGCAGGCGGGTTCGAGGCCGGGGCGCACGGGGTGATGATGAGCTTCGTGGCGCTGAATGGCGTGCCGGCGCATGCGGATCCCTTCCTGCGCGACCTGGTCGCGGCGAACGCCGGGCCGGGGGCGGTGGTCGAGTCCGATTACGACGGGATCTACGAACTCTTCGGCGGCTTCGGCTACGCGGCCAGCCCCAAGGACGCGGCGCTCAGGGCATTCGCCGAGGGCGGAATCCACTTCGATCTCGCGTCGCTCCTCTACCTCCGGTACCTGCCCGAGTTGGTGGAGGAGGGGCGCCTCGGCGAGGAGGACCTCATGGTCCGGGCGGCGGAGGTGCTGCACTGCAAGGAGCGTGTGGGTCTGCTAGACGACCCGTTCCTGGGGACGGCCCCCGACCGGGTGCAGGCGCTGCTCGCTGGCCCGGCGACCGCCTACCGCGACCTGGCGAAGGCCTCGGTGGTGCTGCTGCGGCCGACCCGACCGGATCCGTCCGTGCTGCCGATACCTACGGCGGGCGACGTTCGCCTGTGCGTGCTTGGACCGCTTGCGGAGCAGCGACCCGAGGATTGGATCGGCGCCTATTCGAGCCACGCCAACAGCCATCTCGATCGCGTGACGACGCCACTCGCCGGGATCAGGCAGCACTGGCCGAAGGCGACCTATGCGCGCGGCTGCGATTACGACGGCGGCGAAGGGGCAGGACATCGCGGAGGCGGCTGCCTTGGCCGGCGAGGCGACGCACGTGGTGCTCTTCCTCGGGGAGCCGGTCAAGTGGAGCGGGGAATCCGCGACGCTGGCGGAGCCGCGGCTGCCCTTCATCCAGCGGCGGCTGACAGAGAAGGTGCGCCGGGCAAACCCGCAGGCGAAGCTGATCGTCTTCGTCACCGCCGGCCGGGCAATCCATATTCCGTGCGAGGTGGAGGAGGCCGCCGACGCCATCTTCTGGACGGCGCATCTCGGGACCTTCGCGGGCGACGCCATCGCCGACATCCTCGCCGGGGTCGCGAGCCCGACGGCGCGGCTCTCGCACGGGCTGCCGTTCGCGGACGGGATCACCTCCGGCTTCAACTCGCGGCAGGCGCGGATCGACCGGCCGGCCGTGCCGGTGGTGCCCGGTTCCGAGTCCCGCCGCCAGCGGCATCACTGGTGCGCCTACTATCTCGGCCTCGGCGCCCGCTGGCCGGCGGCCTACACCTTCGGGGAAGGCTACTCCTACACCTCCTTCGCGCTCTCCGACTGGTCGCTCGACGTCCGCGCGCTCTCCGTCTCGGCCGGCACGCTCGTGACCGCTAGCGTCCAAGTAACCAACACTGGAAGCCGAGCCGGCACCGAAACGGTGCACCTCTACTATCAGGACATGGTCTGCGAGGAGCGGGTGCCACGCCTGCTGGAGCGCCTCGGCCACCAGCAGGTGACGCTCGCTCCCGGCGAGGCTGCGGTGCTTTCGTTCGCGGTGGCTCCGGGGATGCTGGCCAAATACGGTCGGGATCCGGAAGCCGGCCGGCGGGTCTGGCCCGACCGAAACCCGGCGGAGAACCCCGACCGCCTGTTCTTGGTCCAGCATGAGGGGCAGGCGCTCGACGCCATCGAGCGCTTCGGCGACGCGCCATGCGTGCTCACGTTTACCTTGGTACCGTAGGGGTGTTGATGATGGTTAACCGCGCCGACCCGGAGCCGACAACGTGGGTGTTTCCACTCGCCGGTCAGAGCAACATGGTCGGCCGCGCCGATGCCGACGGGTCTTCCCCCTGGCCAAGCGCCGTGCGTTTCGTGACGCAGGAGGGCCGGCTATCCGCGCCGAGGGCCGAGATCGGGTCAGCTGACGGCGACGTCGGGTCATTCCTCATCCCGAAGCGCTTCGCCGGGGACTTCCTCAGGACGGCGCGGCCGCTCGACAGCGTTGTATTCGTTCCCGGCGCGGTCGGCGGGACGAGCTTCTGGAACCACCGGTGGAACCCGGGCGACGATCTCTACGACAACCTCGTGGCGCTGACGACTGCCGTTCTGACCGAGCATCCGGCCTGGCGCCTTCGAGCGATGCTCTTCCAGGGTTTCGAGACCGACGCTAAGAACGGCATGCTGGCCACGACCTTCCGCCGCGCTCTTGATCGCTTCGTCAAGAGCGTCCGAACCGACCTCCGGGCTGCCGCGCTTCCTATTGTCTTCGGTGAGCTGCCGGCGGGCTTCGTCGACGGCCACGCCGAGCGGGCAGCGATCCGCGACGAAGTCCAGTGCGCGACCACGCGCCTGCCCCACATAGCCGTCGCGTCGAGCCGGTCGCCGAACGTGGCCGACGACGACGGTCTGCACTTCTCGACCGAGGGCCTACTCCGGATGGGGGACGGCTACGCGCCCGCGCTCGCCGTGGCCGAGTCTAACATGCTCGCCGATCACTCCGCCGACAGAATCGGGTAGCCGGACTTTGGAAGCGATGTCGGAAAGGTCGCGCTCAATCGACGCATGTGTCGTGACACGATCATCCGCCGACCAACTCCCAGCCTCGAGACTGAAGCGACTGCTCCCATGCTCAACGTCATCGACGAGTTCACCCGCGAATGCCTGACGATCAGGATCGACCGAAGACTGAAGTCGACCGATGTCATCGACGTCCTGTCGGACCTCTTCATCTTGCGCGGCGTGCCGGGCCATGTTCGTTCCGACAACGTCCTATGTTGGGAACTGAACGCGGCTTGAGGCATCAGGTCACTGGGCATCCGAGCGATCGGACGCCTGTGAAAGGTCGCCCAGGCGGGCTCCGCCGTCAAGAAGTGGTCTCTCCCATAGCGAACACAGGGTACGCGCCGATGCCGCCCTCACCGTCCTTAAGACGAGATCCGAAATCCCAAGCGGAAAGCCCGAACATTATCTGCGAGGTCGGTTCACGCCTCCACGGCTCGATCGAGAGGGGTCCTTCCGCCTGGGCTCGCCCCCTCGAAGAAGGGGCGATAGGGTTCGCCGTGCTTGATCACGGCGTGTACGGTGCGCGCCATCTTGGCGGCGATGGCGGTGTAGGCCTTGCGCCGCAGATGCGGGTTGTGCCGGTCCTGCGCGATGTAGCGCTCGAACTTGTCGCGGAAGCTGTTGGTCGGCTTCAGCACGGCGGTCTGTCCCGCCATCCAGAGCGTGCGGCGCAGGCGGGCGTTGCCGTACTTCGAGATCTTGCTCTGGCCGCGGAACATGCCGGACTGGACCGTGGCGAGGTCCATGCCGCAGAACTTCAGGAACTGGCGGTGATGGCGGAACCGGCGCACGTCGCCGGCCTCGGCGAGGATGGTCATCGCGTTGATCGGCCCGATGCCGGGGATCGAGGTCAGCAGCCGGTAGTCGGTCAGTCCGGAGAGCAGCTCGACCGACCGCGCCTCGATCGCGTTGCGCTGGCGGGTCAGGCTGCGGCCCTCTGCAAGGACCATCCGGAACATGGCGATGGCGTCGGAGTCGGGATCGACGGGCAGTCCGACGGAGGTCTTCGCGGTCTCGTAAATATCTGACAGCAGTTCGGTTTTGGAGACGCGCCGCCCGACCACGTCCATGCCGCGGCGATGAACGCCTCCTTGTCCATGGCGGCGATGAAGTGCGGCGAGGGAAAGGCCTCGAGGAAAGCCAGGAACCAGTCCGTCCGCGAGCTGCGGTGGAACCTGTCCGCCTCCGGAAAGTAGAGCGGCAGGTAGTGGGTCAGGATCCGATGCCAGAGCTCGGTCTTGGCGCGGGAGACGATCTCGTGGGTCTTCGAAAGCTCCTGGATGTCGTTCACGCCGGCGAGCAGCGGATCATGGAAGAACTGGACGGCGCCGATCTGAAGCATGTGCAGGATCACCTGCGCATCCTTCGGATCGTTCTTGTCCCAGCTGTTGTGCAGGGCCTCGCGCGTGCGCGCCAAGGCGACCGACGAGACGAGCTTCAGCTCGAACCCGGCGCAGGCAAGATGATGCGCCAGGGCGCGATGATAGTTGCCGGTCGCCTCGAACCCGATCCGGACCGGCAGGCCGTATTCGCGGAGAACCATGACCAGGCGCTCGAAGTCCGCCTTCGTGTTCGTCAGCGTCATCCTGCGGCGGCGCTGCTTGCCGGGAACGGCGATCAGCACCTCATGCCGGTGCTTGGAAATGTCGATGCCTACCAGAACGCGTGCGTCGGGGGTATCCTCGATCTCGGTCATAGCCGGTCTCCTCTGTGGTGTGGTTCGCAAAAACCACCATGGAGACCTGAAGCCGGTTATGGCCGCCTGCTGCGCTACCTCGAAGGCTCCGCAGGCGGCCATAACCTCTCGGCAGCGATCAATTCCCAACGTGCTATGGTCCCGAATTCATCGCGAGGGCCGTGCGAGAATGGATTGCCGCGGTGGGAGCAAGGACCGCGTTCATCGAGCCGGGCAGCCCCTGGGAGAACGGCTATTGCGAGAGCTTCAACTCCAAGCTCCGCGACGAGCTGCTGAACGGGGATTTGTTCGACAGCTTCGCCGAGGGCATCAAAGGCTGGCGGCACCACTACAACACGCAGCGTCCCCATTCGGCTCTAGTGGATTGATCGGATCGAAAGAGTCCGATTGGCGATTCCGTATCGCGCTGTGACGTGCAAGTCTACTGCATGCGCAGCGGCATCTCCTTCACGCCTTCGTCCCGCGACCGTCAGCGATTGCAGGCGATCGTCGCGGACCCCAAGAGCCCGCAGAAGCACGTCTGGCGGGCGCGTATCGTGCTTCTGAGCGGCGACGGCCTCGGCACCTCGGCGATCATGACCGAGACCGGCAAGTCCAAGACCTGCGTGTGGCGTTGGCAGGAGCGGTTCATGCACGAAGGCGTCGACGGCCTGCTGCGCGACCGGTCGCGTCCGCCCGGCAAGGCGCCGGTCCCGCCGGAGCGCGTCGCCGAGATCGTCCGCCTGACGCAGGAGCCCCCGCCGTTCGAGGCGACCCACTGGACGTTGCGGGCGATGGCGAAGGTGGCCGGCCTTGCGGCATCGACGGTGCAGGCCATCTGGAAGGCCCATGGTCTCAGCCCGCATCGCTGGCGGCATTTCAAGCTCTCCAACGACCCGGCATTCGCCGAGAAACTCACGGATATCGTCGGCTTGTATGTCGATCCGCCGGCCCATGCCGTGGTGCTGTCGGTCGATGAGAAGTCGCAGATCCAGGCGCTCGACCGCACCCAGCCTGGCCTGCCGATGAAAAAGGGCCGGCTCGGCACGATGACCCATGATTACAAACGCCACGGCACGACGACGCTCTTCGCGGCGCTCAATGTCCTCGACGGCACGGTCATCGGGCAGAACATGCAGCGCCACCGCCATCAGGAGTTCATCCGCTTCCTCAACCGCATCGAGCGCGAGGTGCCGGCGGACAAGTCCATCCACGTCATCCTCGACAACTACGCGGCGCACAAGAAGGACAAGGTCCGCGCCTGGCTCGCCCGCCATCCACGCTGGACCTTCCACTTCACCCCGACATCGTGCTCGTGGCTCAACGCCGTCGAGGGCTTCTTCGCCAAGCTCACCCGGCGCAGGCTCAGGCACGGCGTCTTCCATTCCCTCGTCGACCTCCAGGCCGCCATCAACCGCTTCGTCCGCGAATACAATGCCGAAAACCCGAAACCCTTCACCTGGAAAGCCGATCCCGATGACATTATCGCCGCCAGAAAACCGAGGGTTCCAAACGTTGGAATCAATCCACTAGGATACAAACATCCAGCCCCCCAAGCACTGATATGGCCGGCTACGCCACCCGAACCCGCTTCACCGGCCACGCCAGCCCTCGCAGTCCGCCCGACAATGCATTAGATTTCAACCGGGCCACCCAATGGCGGCAGGCCATTGCTGCTGCGCGGCAACCTGGCGCACGGCGCGGTGTTTAAGCTCTCTGCCGCCTCGCCGCAGCTCATGCGCCACCAGGGACACGCGCGGTCGTCTTCGAGAATATCGAGGACTACAAGGCGAAGATCGCCAACGACGCCCTCGACATCGACAAGATCTGCGTCATGGTGCTGGGGAACTGCGGGCCGCGAGGCCGGCATGGCGGAGGTGGGGAACATGGGTCTGCCGCCGAAGGTTCTGAAGAAGGGCATCACCGACATGGTGCGCATTTCCGACCCCCGCACGTCGGCGCGGAGCGGGCCACTGGCAGTTGTGCTTGACGGTGACATGATCGAAATCGTTGGCCCCGCGCGTCGCATCCATTTCGACATCCCGGACGAGGAACTGGCCAGGCGCCTCGCCGCCTGGGTGGCGCCCGTGCAGCGTCCGGAGAGTGGTTTTGTCCAGCCCTACCACGGTCACGTGGACGGGGCCGACACCGGCGCCGATCTCGGCTTTCTCAAGGGGTGCCGCGGCCGCGCGGTAGGACGGGACTCGCACTGATGGCGGCAGCTTTTCCCGTTGCGCTGGTAGGCGTCGGCAAGATCGCCCGCGACCAGCATATCCCGGCGATCGTGGCCGATCCCGACTTCGAGCTGGTGGCCGGGGTCTCGCGCCACGCGAAGATCGACGGTGTGCGCAACTTCACCGATTTCGAGAGCTTTCTTGCCGAAGGGCCGGCGGCGGCGTTGGCGCTCTGCGTGCCTCCGGGGGCGCGGACGGCGATGGCGCTGAAGGCGCTCGCAGCGGGCCGCGACGTGCTCCTTGAAAAGCCGCCGGCCGCGACGCTGGGCGAGGTAAACCTGATGGTCGCCGCCGCCCGCGAGAAGGGAGTGGTACTCTTCGCCACCTGGCACTCGCGCTTCGCGCCGGCGGTGGCGGAGGCGAAGGCATGGCTCGCCGTCCGCAGGCCGCGTAGTGTCGCGATCGTCTGGAAGGAAGACGTGCGGCGCTGGCATCCGGACCAGGCCTGGATCTGGCAAGCGGGAGGCTTCGGCGTCTTCGACCCGGGGATTAATGCGCTCTCGGTGCTGACGGAGATCCTGCCCGGGCCGTTCGTGGTGGACCGGGCGCGCCTCGTGGTGCCTGAGAACTGCGAGACGCCGATCGCTGCCGATTTCGCCATGACCGCGGTCCAGGACTATCCGGTGAGCGTCGAACTCGACTGGCGGCAAGAAGGTCCGCAGACCTGGGATATCACGGTCGAGACCGACGGGGGCCGGCTCGATCTGTGGCTGGGCGGGGCGGCGATGCGGGTGGACGGGCGCGAGATCGCCCGGGCGTCGGAGCGCGAGTACCCGTTGATCTATCGCCGCTTCGCGGAGCTGCTGCGTTCCCGCCGCAGCGAGGTCGACGCAAGCCCGTTGCGGATCATCGCCGATGCTTTCCTGGTGGGACGGCGCGAGACCACCGAGCCTTTCCACTACTGACGAGGTGAATCGATCATGACCAAGCCCTATTCCGGCATCTGGCCGGTCGCCCCGACGCCATTCACCGAAGAGGGGGAACTCGAACTTGAGGGCATGAAGCGGGTGATCGACTGCATGGTCGATCAGGGTGTCGACGGCATATGCATCCTCGCTAACTTCTCCGAGCAGTTCCTGCTGTCGGACGAGGAGCGCAGGGTGCTGACCAGGCTCTGCCTCGAGCATGCCGCCGGACGGCTGCCGATCATCGTGACCATTTCGCACTTCGCGACTGCGGTTGCTGGGGCGCGGGCGCGGGAGGCGGCGGAGCTCGGGGCGGCGATGGTGATGATGATGCCGCCCTATCATGGGGCGGTGCTGCGCGCCGATGAGGAGGGAATTTTCGAGCATTTTGCACGGGTTGGGGAGGCTGGGGGCATCCCGATCATGGTGCAGGACGCGCCAATCTCGGGGGTGACGCTGTCGGTGCCGTTCCTGGCGCGGATGGCGCGCGAGATCGAGCAGGTCCGGTTGTTCAAGATCGAGACGCCGCAGGCGGCGGCGAAGCTGCGCGCTCTGATCGAGGCGGGCGGGGATGCCATCGAGGGGCCGTTCGACGGCGAGGAGGCGATCACGCTCATGGCCGATCTCGACGCCGGGGCGTCGGGGACGATGACCTCGGCGACGCTGCCGGACCTGATCGGGCCGGCCGTTACGGCCTATCTCGCGGGGAAGCGGGACGAGGCGAAGGCGATCTATCAGCGGCTGCTGCCGATCATCAACTTCGAGAATCGGCAGTGCGGCTGGCGGTCGTGCAAGGTGGTAATGAAGGAGGGGGGGGTGATCCGCTCGGAGGCGGTGCGGCATCCGACGAGGGCGCTGCATCCGGAGACCCGGGCGCAGCTTCTGGAGCTGGCGCGGGACGTGGAGCCGCTTGCGCTCAGCTGGGGTCTATAGAGGCTCGCGCCGTCAAAGGTTTACGTCGTTTCATGCAGTATGGAATTCGTATGGAAACCTGTATGGCACCTAAAACAGTCAGGATTAGATCAACGGGCACGCAGACCCGAATGTCGCATCCGCCCGAGAGGATGGCGGCCCGCCCGCGGGGACCGCTTAAGCGACCGCCCGGGGCCGACCGCTGCCCGGCGGCCGGCGCCGGGCAGGACGTCGACGTGCGCGCTCTTGACCTTACCGTGACGGCACCGTCCGCGCAATGATCGACGACAGGTCAATACAGGTCAATCCGAAGGCCGTCGGTTACCGACGGCCCTATGCGCCGAGCTTTGCCCATTGGCGGGAGGTGATGGAGGATACGATTTCGGGCTTTTGCGCGAAGCGGTTCCACGCGCGGCGGCATGCCTCGACGATGGCGTCGTAGTCGTCGAAGACGCTGATTGCGAGCCAGTTGGCGCGGAGGTACTGCCAGACGTTCTCGACCGGGTTCAGCTCGGGGCAGTAGGGCGGGAGCAGGACGAGGGAGATGTTGTCCGGCACGGCGAGGGCGTGCCCGCCGTGCCACCCGGTGCCGTCGAGCACTAGCACCGCGTGGGCGCCCGGCGCGACGGTGCGGGCGATCTCGGCGAGGTGGGCGTTCATCACCGAGGTGTCGGCAAAGGGCATGACGAGGCTCGCCGCCACGCCGCGGGCCGGACAGACCGCGCCGAAGATGTAGGCCCACTGGTAGCGGGTGTCGCGCGGCGCCCGTGGCCGGGTTCCGCGCTTCGCCCATACCCGGGTGAGCATGCCCTGCCGGCCGACGCGGGCTTCGTCCTGGAACCACCGCTCGAGCGGCTTGCGGACGGCAGCGGCTACCGCCTCGGGGAAGCTTTTTTGAAAGCCTCCTGCGCCTCCGGATCGGTCTTCGGGTGCCGCGGGCGGACCGAGAGCCGCCGGTAGCCGAGCGCTGCCAGGTACTTGCCCACCGTGCGTTCGTGCAGATCCACCTCGAACCGCGCTACGATCCGCCGCTTCAGGTCCTGCCGCCGCCAGCGCACCACCCCGTCCAGCGCCTGGTCGGGGCCGGCCTACAGCCAAGACACCAACTCGGCGATCTGCGCCGGACAGAGTCGGCGCGAACGCGGCGCGCCTCGGTGGTTCGTGAGCCCGGCGCGCCCCTTCGCGTTGTAGCGGTGCACCCAATCCCGCAGGGTCTGGCGATCCATCCCGCAGGTCTCCGCCGCGCTCTTCCGATCGACACCTTCCAGCACGAGCGCGATCACCAGCATCCGCCGCGCCGCCTGCGCATCACGGCTCCGCGCCGCCGCCGTGCGCAGCTCCCCTGCGGTCATGTCCCTCCGCTTAATCGCAATGGCTCTCGACATCCCCGCCTCCTCTTGTCCGAAGCGCAGTGAGTCGGAGATCCGCTGCCTTGGGACGCTGGTTGGCCGCTCGATTTACGGATTGCACGACCGGGTGAATCGACCTCGACCCAGCCGCGTCGGGGACCCGGCGTTCGCGATCAGTGCTTGATGGCGAGGATCACCGGATGGTCGCTGAGAGTCAGTTCGACGGCGCCAGTGTCGGTCAGCGTTGCGACCGGCTCGACGCCGGTGGTCGGGTCATAGAGCGTCACGGAGGTAGCGGGCACGGCGAGATCGACCGTCACGCGATCCTCGCCGCTCAGGCGCTCGCCCCAGACGATCAGCCGGAAGCTGTCGTCGCCGTGCTGCAGCAGGAGGTCGTGAACCGTCGGCGGCTGGTTGGCGATGGTGTAGTCAAGCTCGCCGGGCGTAGCGGTGCCGTCCCCGTCGGCCAGGATCGTGGTCAGGTTGTGCAGGTAGACGGCGGCCTTGCGCGGCGTGTAGTCGGCGTTGAAGAAGCCGAATGACTGGTCGTCGCCTTCGTCGGTGCGGTCCCGCAGGATATAGACCGCAGTGTGGGCATAGCCGCGCGCGAACTGGGCCAGATAAAGGTTCATCAGGGACAGGCCGTGCATCTTCTCGGTTACGGCCCCGCCGATCTCGGTGCCGGTCTCTGTAGTAACCCGCGGCAGCATCTCGACGGCTTCGTCGCCGTAGCCCCGGTACCCTTTCAACCAGGTGACGCCGAAGTTGCCATAGAGCCCGTCGACCTTCGAGGCGACCGTCGGATCGGCGGCAAGCCACGTCTTGTTGTCGGTCGGAAGGGGCGCATTCGGATGGTAGACGTAGTTGTGAACGTTGGCGTAGTCGGCGTATTTCGTGCCGTCGGGCATCAGGGTTTCGGCGCCCGGCGGGATGGTGAGGAACTGGAGTCCGACGTTGTCGGCCTGGCCGCCCGGCTCCGAGATCGACCAGACCGGGTAGTCCGCGAGCACGGGGTCGCTCTTCACGGCCCGGTAGAGGTCGCGCTGCAGCTTCGCGACCGCCAGCCACGAGGGCGCTTCGCCGCCCCCGGCTTCGCCCTGATAGGTGACGCCCCAGTTGTTCGGCTCGTTGTTGCCCTCGAAGGCGAGGAGCGCGCCGGCCTCGGCGAGCACCCGGCCGGTCTCGATCAACCGCTCGACGTCGGTGCCGCCGCTGCCCAGGCCCCAGCTTGCCCGCGCCCCGGTCTCGCGGTTGATATCAAGGTAGGTCTGCAAGGTGGTGGGGCCGTCGTCGGTCAGACCCTCGATTCCTCCTCGCACCCAGCGAAAGCCGCCATAGCGCAGCATTTCGATCGTCTTGTCCAGCGGCTGGCCCCGATCCGGGGTAGTGGTGTTGACACCGATGCTGTCGAGAAAGTCGCTCGTCGCGACCGCGGCGACGGGAGCTGCCAGCAGAGCGGCTGGCTTGACCGACAGCGCCACGGCAAGCGCGAGGCATGCGCCGACCACGGGGCGAAGGCGCTTGCAAGGAGCGTTCAGCCGTCTGGCCCGCTGGTATGAGAGGGTCAGGATCGATGCGTCAGCGTCGGCGCCGGCCACCGTCAGACGATGCCTCCGCCGATGCTGGCCACGGCCGGGCGGCGCTCGGCGACGGCGGCGCGGTAGCGGCTGGCGCGGAAGGCGGCGACGGGGTCGATGGCGGCGCCGGCCTCGAGGCGGGCCAGTGCGAGGATCGGCTCGACGTCGGTGCGGAAGACGGCCTTGAGCGTCAGGGTGGCCATCAGCGCGTCGTTGGATTCCTGGCAGCCCTCGAGCACGGCGCGGTCGACGAGGAGCGCCTGGGCATAGGCGCGCTGCACCTCCATGGCGCTGACCATCAGGCTCTCGATCGGGTCGGTGACGTTGTGCGACTGGTCGAGCATGTGGGCGGGGTGGAAGCCGGGCGCGCCGCGGTCCTCGGCGTCGACCAGCTCGTTGAAGACGAGAAAGAGGCGGTAGGGGTCGATCGAGCCGGCGTCGAGGTCGTCGTCGCCGAATTTCGAGTCGTTGAAGTGGAAGCCGCCGAGCTTGCCGAACTGGATGAGGCGGGCGACGATCATCTCGATGTTGGTGTTGGGCGCGTGGTGTCCGAGGTCGACGAGGCAGAAGGCCTTGGGGCCGAGTTCCTGGGCGATCAGGTAGTTGGTGCCCCAGTCCTGCACCACCGTCGAGTAGAAGGCCGGCTCGTACATCTTGTGCTCGGAGAAGATGCGCCAGTCGTCGGGCAGCGCGCCGTAGATCGCGCGCATGGCGTCGAGGTAGCGCTCGAAGGCGCGGGTGAAATGGGCCTGGCCGGGGAAGTTCGAGCCGTCGCCAATCCAGACGGTCAGTGCCTTCGAGCCGAGGGCGCGGCCGATCTCGATGCATTCGAGGTTGTGCTCGACCGCCTGGGCGCGGACCGCCGCGTCGGTGTGGGAGAGCGAGCCGAACTTGTAGCTGAGCGGCTGGTCCGGCGCGTCTGAGAAGGTGTTGGAATTCATCGGCGTCGAAGCCGAGGCCCAGCTCCGCCGCCTTGTCGAGCAGCGCCGCGGGATCAGCCTTGTCCCACGGGATGTGCAGCGAGACGCGCGGGGTCGCGGCCGTGAGCTGGTGGATCACGCCGCAGTCGTCCAGCTTGTCGAAGATGTCGCGCGGCTCGCCGGTCCCGGGGAAGCGGGCGAAGCGGGTGCCGCCGGTGCCGACGCCCCAGGAGGGAACGGCTACCGCGAAAGCCGCGACCTTGGCCTTGATCCGCTCGATGTCGAGGCCGCGGCGGTTGAGCTGCTCGCCGAGCGTGTCGTAGTCGTGGCGCAGGCCTTCGGCCCGGCCCTCGTTTTCGGAGGCGATGACGCTGCTGTCGATCCTTGCCATGGGTCCGCTCCTACCGGGTGAAGGACTGCACGTTGCCGGCGTCGACGTTGATGATGTTGCCGGTCGATTTGGCCGAAGCCTCGGAGACGAGAAAGTAGGTCGCCTCGGCGATGTCCTCGGGGAAGACCGAGCGCTTGAGCAGCGAGCGCTGGCGGTACATCTCCTCCAGCCCCTCCTTGTCGGTCTTGTAGGTGGAGGCGCGCTGCTCCAGCCACTCGCCGGCCCAGATCTTCGAGCCGCGCAGCACGGCGTCGGGGTTGACCACGTTGACGCGGATGCCTTCGGGCGCGCCTTCCAGCGCCAGGCAGCGGGCGAGGTGGATCTCCGAGGCCTTGGCGGTGCAGTAGGCGGCGGCGCCGGGGGAGGCGGCGAGGCCGTTCTTCGAGGCGATGAAGACGATTGCGCCGCCGAGGCCCTGCGCCTTCAGCACGCGGAACGCCTCGCGCGAGACGAGGAAATAGCCGGTCGACAGGATCGACATGTTGCGGTTCCAGAGGTCGAGGGTGGTGTCCTCGACCGCCGCGGAGGAGGCGATGCCGGCGTTGGAGACGACGATGTCGACGCCGCCGTACTCGACGGCCATGTCGGCGTAGGCCCGGGCCACGGCGTCCTCGGAGGTCACGTTCATCTCGACGGTGCGCACCGCGTCGGCGGAATGGTGGGCGGCGAGGTTTTCCTTCGTCTCGGCCAGGGCGCCGGCGTCGATGTCTGCGAGCACCACGCAGGCGCCCTCGCGCAGCAGGCGCTCGGCGGTGGCGGCGCCGATGCCGCCGGCGCCGCCGGTGACGATGGCGATGCGGCCGGCGAGGCTTTTCGGCTTCGGCATGCGCTGCAGCTTGGCCTCCTCAAGCAGCCAGTACTCGATGTCGAAGGCCTCCTGCTCGGGCAGGCCACGGTATTCCGATATGGCAGTTGAGCCGCGGATCACGTTGATGGCGTTGACATAAAATTCGGCCGAGATGCGCGCTGTCGCCTTGTCCTTGGCGAAGGTGATCATGCCGACGCCGGGCACCAGGTAGACCACCGCGTTGGGGTCGCGGAGCGCCGGGCTGTCGGGCTGGCGGCAGCGGTCGTAGTAGGCGGAGTAGTCTGCGCGGTAGGCCTCGACGGCGGTGGAGAGGCCGGCGAGGGTGGCGTCGAGGTCGGGGTTCTGCGGGTCGAAGTCCACCACCAGCGGGCGGATCTTGGTGCGCAGGAAATGGTCGGGGCAGCTGGTGCCGAGTGCGGCCAGCGGCGGCATGTCGCGGGCGTTCACGAACTCCAGGACCGGTGCGCTGTCGTCGAAATGCCCGAGCATATGGGCGTCCTTCGAGATCATGCCGCGGATGCGCGGCATCAGCGCCGCCGCCACCCGGCGGCGTTCGGCCGGTGCTAGCGCCTCGGTGCGGGGGCCGCCGAAGGCGGGCTTGCCGGCGGTCCGTTCCTCAAGCCAGGCGATGGCGCGGTTGATGATCTCGAGCGTGGTGTCGTAGCAGGCGCGGGCGTCGTCCGCCCAGGTGAAGAGGCCGTGGCTTTCCAGGATGACGCCGCGCGCGTTCGGGTTGTCGCGGCAGAACTTCTCCAGCCAGAGGCCGAGCTCGTAGCCGGGGCGCTTCCAGGGGAGCCAGCCGATCTCGTCGCCGAACAATTCGGCGGTCAAGGCCTTGGAATCCCTGGAGGCGGCGATGGCGATGATGGCGTCGGCGTGCATGTGGTCGACGTGGGAGCGCGGGACGTAGGCGTGCAGCGGCGTGTCGATGGAGGCGGCGCGGGCGTTGAGGTTGAAGGTGCAGTGGGGGAGGTAGCCCACCATCTCGTCCTCGTGCTCGGGGCCGCGGTAGAGGCCCTTCAGCGCCTCGAGCTTCGACATGTAGAGGGTGGCGAAGCCGTCGAGCCTGATGGTGCCGACGTCGCCGCCGGAGCCCTTGACCCAGAGCACCTCGACCGTCTCGCCGGTCAGGGGGTCCTTTTCCATCACCTTGGTCGAGGTGTTGCCGCCGCCGTAGTTGGTGATCCGCTTGTCGGCGCCGAGGAGATTGGAGCGGTAGAGGAGGAGCTCGGGCTCGCTCATGCCGGCGGCCTTTTCGGCATCCCACAAGTTGGCCAGGCGGTCGCCGGCCTTGACGTCGAGCATGATCCCAGTCCTCCCCGCTTCGCTCCTGAGACGTATCGCTCAGGCCGGCGTGGGTGTCAAAGCAGGGGGTTGGGTGGGCAAAATTCGCGTGGTGGCTCGAATCCGGGCCACCCGGCTGAAAAGGCTCGGAAAATCGCACCCAGAAACCGTATGGAATCCGTATGGAATCCATATGGGTGTTTGGGGTGGTTGTTGCCGGGAGGTTAACGCGGGGCCGCGGCGCGGGAGGGGTTGATCGTCGGGCGCGTGCTGGCCCATTGTCGCGCTTCCAGAGGGAGGGGCTCCGGTGACTGCACCCGCGACCGTGCTCGTGCTCGACATCGGCAAGACCAACGCCAAGGCGGTGCTGGTCGACGGCGCGACGCTGGCCGAGATCGACGTGATGACCACGCCGAACCGGGTGCTGCCCGGGCCGCCCTATCCGCATGCCGACACAGAGGCGCTGTGGCGGTTCATCCTCGACGCCGCGCGCACCATGCAGGTCCGCCACGGGGTGGGGGCGATCGCGGTGACCGCGCATGGCGCCACCGCGGCGCTGGCCGATGCCGCGGGCGGGCTGGCGCTGCCGGTGATCGACTACGAGTTCGCCGGGCCCGACGAGTTCACTGCCGAGTACGACGCCGTCCGCCCGCCCTTTGCCGAAACGGGATCGCCGCGGCTGCCGGCTGGGCTGAACCTGGGGCCGCAGCTCTACTGGCAGTTCCGCAGGTTTCCGGCGGAGGCGGCGCGGGTGGCGTCAATCCTGATGTATCCGCAGTACTGGACGATGCGGCTGTCCGGTGTGCGGGCCTCGGAGCGGACCTCGCTCGGCTGCCACACCGACCTCTGGGATCCGCACGCGGGGCGCTTCTCATCCATGGTGGAGCGTCTGGGCTGGTCGGGGCTGATGCCGCCGCTCCGGCGCGCGGCCGACGTGCTGGGGCCGGTGGCGGCGGAGGTGGCGGCGGCGACCGGGCTCGATCCGGCGACGCCGGTGCATTGCGGCATCCACGATTCCAACGCCTCGTTGCTGCCGCACCTCGTTGCAGGCAAGCCGCCGTTCGCGGTGGTCTCCACCGGGACCTGGGTGATCTGCATGGCGATCGGCGGGCGGCGGGTGGAACTCGATGCCGCGCGCGACACGCTGATCAATGTCAACGCCTTCGGCGACCCGGTGCCTTCGGGGCGGTTCATGGGCGGGCGGGAATGGTCGCGGCTGACGGAGGGGCGCGAGGCCACCGTCACCGCCGCCGATGTGGAGGCGGTGCTGGGCCGGCACGTCATGCTCTTTCCGGCGGTGGAGCCGGGCTCCGGTCCCTTTGCCGGCCGGGCGCATCGCTGGTCGCTGCCGGAGGCGGAGATCGCGCCGGGCGAGCGGGCGGTGGCGGCGTCGTGGTATCTGGCGCTGATGACCGGGGTCTGCCTTGAGCTGATCGGCGCCGAGGGGCCGGCGGTGGTCGAGGGGCCGCTGGCGGCGAACGCGCGGTTTACCGAGATGCTGTCGGCCCTCTATCCCGGGGGCCTGCTGCCGCCCTCGCCGACCTCGACCGGTACCAGCGCCGGGGCGGCGCTGCTGGCGCTGGCGCCGGGGGCCGGGCGGGGCACGAGCGACGCGGTGGCGCCCGCCCATCTTCGGGCGCCGCGGCTCGCCGCCTATGCCGCACGCTGGCGGGCCGAGGTCGCGCGCGCCACTTGACGCGGCGGCCCCGGCGGGCAGGTATGGGGCCGCACCCAATCGGAGACGATGCGATGACCGTGCTGACCCGTTCCGCTCCCAAGCTCGGTTTCGATCCGGCGAAGCTGCCGGGGGATCTCTGGATCGGCGGCGGCTGGCGGCCGGGGGGAACCGGCAATCGCATCGAGGTGATCGACCCCTCGACCGGGTCGGTCATCACCACGGTCGCCGACGCCGCGATCGAGGATGCCATGGATGCCGTTGCCGCGGCGCATGGAGCTGGCCCGGCCTGGGCCGCCACCGCCCCGCGCAAGCGCTCGCGAGATCCTGCGGCGGTGCTTCGAGCTGATGATCGAGCGCAAGGAGATGCTGGCCGAGCTGATCTCGCTGGAGAACGGCAAGGCGCTGGGCGACGCGCTGGGCGAGGTCGTCTATGCCGCCGAGTTCTTCCGCTGGTTCTCGGAGGAGGCGGTGCGGCTGAACGGCGAGCTGGCCGTCGCCCCGGGCGGCGCCAACCGCATCCTGGTGGAGCACCAGCCGATCGGCGTGGCGGTGCTGGTCACGCCGTGGAACTTTCCCGCCGCCATGGCCACCCGCAAGATCGCGCCGGCGCTGGCCGCCGGGTGCACCTGCGTGCTGAAGCCGGCGACCGAGACGCCGCTGACCGCCTATGTCCTGGCGAAGCTCTTCGCCGAGGCGGGGGTGCCGGCGGGGGTGCTCAATGTGCTGACCACCTCGCGCTCGGGGGCCACGGTCGGCGCCATGCTACACGATGCGCGCGTGCGCAAGCTGTCGTTCACCGGCTCGACCGAGGTGGGGCGCAAGCTGCTGAAGGAAGCCGCCGACCAGGTGCTGAACTGCTCGATGGAGCTGGGCGGCAACGCGCCGTTCGTGGTCTTCGCCGACGCCGACCTGGAGGCGGCGCTCGATGGCGCGATGATCGCCAAGATGCGCAACGGCGGCGAGGCCTGTACCGCCGCCAACCGCTTCATCGTGCAGGAGGGGATACTCGCGGCCTTCACCGAGGGGCTGGCGGAGCGGATGTCGGCCCTCACCGTCGGCCCCGGCTACGATCCGGCGACGAAGTGCGGGCCGATGATCAACCGCGCCGCCATCACCAGCATCTCGGGCCTGGTCGAGGACGCGGTGGGCCGCGGCGCCCGCGTGGTCACCGGCGGCAAGCCGCTCGACCGCGAGGGGTTCTACTATCCGCCGACGGTGATCGACCGGGTGCCGGCCGGGGCCGAGATCGGCCGCGAGGAGATCTTCGGGCCGGTCGCGGCGATCCGCAGCTTCGCCAGCGAGGAGGAGGCGGTCGCCCAGGCCAACGACACCGAGTTCGGGCTGATCGCCTACGTCTTCACCGGCGACCTTGCGCGCGGCCTGCGGGTCTCGGAGAAGATCGAGGCCGGCATGGTCGGGCTCAACCGCGGCATCGTCTCCGACCCCGCGGCGCCGTTCGGCGGCGTGAAGCAGTCGGGGCTCGGCCGCGAGGGCGGCGCACCACGGCATCCTCGAGTTCTGCGAGACCAAGTACATCGCGGCGAGCTGGTGACGGGCGGCCCCCCGGGGAGGCCCTCGGGGTCTCGGGAGATGGCGGCGTAGGGTCAGGGACCGTCATGCGCGACTTCGAGCTTCCCGGCAGGTCGCTGGCCGTCGCCCGAAACGGGATGGCGGCAACCTCGCATCCGGCTGCTACCCTCACGGCGATCGAGGTCCTCAAGGCGGGAGGCAATGCCATCGATGCAGCGGTGGCGGCGATGGCGGTCCACGCGGTCGTCGAGGCGGGCACGACGGGGGTCGGCGGGGACTGTTTCGCAATGATCGCGCTGGAAGGGTCCACGGACGTCCGCGCATTCAACGGCTCCGGCGCGACGCCGGCGGCGCTGACGCCGGAGGCGCTGCGCGCGGAGGGCGTGACGGCGATCGAACGCTCGTCGCCGCACGCGATGACGGTTCCCGGCGCGGTCGATGCCTGGAGCCGCCTCCTGGGCGACTTCGGCCGGATGCCGATGGCCGAGGTCCTGCAGCCGGCGATCGCCATGGCGCGCGAGGGCTATGTCCTGACGCCGAGGGTCGCCGCCGACCTGGCGCTGCAGCGCACGCTGCTCGCCGCGGACCCGACCGCCCGCGCCACCTTTCTGGTCGAAGGGGAAGCGCCGGCATTCGGAGACGTGCAGCGCCAGCCCCTGCTGGCGGATACGTTCGATGCGATTGCGCGCGGTGGTCGGGATGGCTTCTATCGCGGGGCAGTCGCGGAGGACATGGTTGCGTTTCTCCGCGGGCTCGGCGGCTGCCACACGCTCGACGACTTCGCCGGCGCCGCCGGGGACTACGTTGCTCCCGTCTCAACGGTCTATCGTGGGCGCACGGTCTACGAATGCCCGCCCAACGGCCAGGGCGTCGTCGCCCTGCTGATCCTTAACATCCTCTCGCGATTTTCGCTGGGCGGCGACCCATGGGACGCCAGGGCGATATATCTCGTGGTGGAGGCGACGCGGCTGGCATACGCGGCGCGCGACGCGCTGGTCGGCGATCCGGCAGGGTCGGATGGGGGCGTCGGGCGAATGCTGTCGCGCAAGCTTGCGGATCGCCTCGCCGGCGCGATCTCGTTCGACCGGGCCGCCGACCCGCTGCCGTCGTTCGATAGCGTCGAGCATACGGACACGGCTTATCTCTGCGTGGTGGATCGGGACCGCAACGCGGTCAGCCTGATCAGTTCGCTGTTCAATACCTATGGCAGCGGACGGATGGCGCCCCGCTCGGGCGTCCTGTTCCACAACCGGGGGCAGGGCTTTTCGCTCGCGCCGGGGCATCCCAACGAAGTCGGGCCGCGGAAGCGCCCCTTGCACACGATCATCCCGGCGATGGTCGCGGAGGGCGATCGGGTCGTGATGCCGTTCGGCGTGATGGGCGGGCACTACCAGGCGATGGGGCATGCGCACCTGCTGTCGCGGCTCTACGACTGCGGTCTCGATCTCCAGGCCGCCATCGACCTGCCGCGCCTGTTTCCGCTGCCCGCAACCGCCACGGTCGAGGCCGAAGGCCTGATGCGGGCGCGTGTCGGCAGCGAGCTGGAGCAGCGCGGGTTCACGGTGCAGCCGCCGCGGTGGGCGATTGGCGGCGCGCAGGCCATCTGCATCGACTGGGAACGCGGCATCCTGACGGGGGGCTCCGATCCGCGGAAGGATGGGATAGCGCTGGGCTACTGACGCAGGCGCAGGACGCGCAGAGAATCGCCGTAAACCCTTGCCATCCCTCGCGCCCGGCGCGCGCGGGCCGGTTCCGCACAAAAGTCTGGCATCTCCCCGCCAGCCGGCGTAACCGGGGGATACACAACCCCCGAATGAGTTGCCGGCCCGAACGGCGGCCCGCCGAGATCCCCGATGACCGCCGAGGCCAGCAAGGCGAAAGCCGGGCAGGGTGACCCCTTCGCCCACGTGACCGCCGCCGGCTGGGGACGGGGGCTGAACGCGCTCATGCGCATCGCCCGCATGTGTTTTCGCCATCCCTGGCAGGCCGGGCTCGCCATCGGCTCAACGCTTGTCGCCGCCAGCCTGCAGCTGATGATCCCGCGTCTGCTCGGCCGGGCCGTCGACCAGAGCCAGCAGGCGCTGGCGGGCGGGGGCAGCGCCGCCCGGGACGCGCTCTGGGCGACCGCGCTTCTGCTCTTCGGTGTCAGCGTTTTGCGCGGCCTCTTCACCATGGTGCAGAACTACTTCGGTGAATCCGTGGGCCACAACGTTGGTTACGAGCTCCGCCTCGCCTTCTACGAGAAGATCCAGCGGCTGAGCTTCGGCTTCCACGACCGGGTGCATTCCGGCGATCTCATCACCATCGGCATGCTCGATCTCGAAGGGGTGCGGATGTTCTTTTCCACCGGGATCGTGCGGCTGGTGCTGCTCTGTGTGCTGATCGGCGCCGGTGCCTGGCTGCTGATCTCCACCGACCCGGTGCTCGGCCTGCTCGCGCTCAGCTTCGTGCCGTTCGTCGCCTGGCGCTCGTCGGTCATGCACCTGACGCTGCGCGGCACCTGGCTGCAGCTGCAGGAACGGCTGGCGGTGCTGACCCGGGTCATGGAGGAGAACCTTGGCGGCATCCGAGTGGTGCGCGCCTTCGCCGGGCAGGCGCACGAGATGGGCAAGTTCGACGCCGCCTCGAAGGACGCGCTGGACCTCAGCCACCGGCGCGTGGATTTGCGGGTGCGGACTACCAGTGCGATGTCCTTCTCGTTCCTGGCGGCGATGGGGCTGGTGCTGTTGGTGGGCGGGCAGAAGGTGGCGTCCGGGGCGATCACCGTCGGCACGCTCACCACCTTCCTGACCTTCATGACCATCCTGCAGATGCCGGTGCGCCAGCTCGGCCTCTTGGTGAACTCCTTCTCGCGCGCCTCCACCTGCGGCAGCCGCATCTTCGGCTTTCTCGACCTTGAGGTAGAGATCGCCGACCGGCCGGGCGCCCGGCCGCTCGCCATCGGCGACGGCACGCTGCGCTTCGAGGGCGTGGGCTTTGCCTATGCCGAAGCGGGGCGGCCGGCGCTGCGCGACGTGAGCTTCGGGGCGCGGCGCGGCGAGACGATCGGGCTCGTCGGCCCGCCCGGCAGCGGCAAGTCGACGATCGCGCACCTGATCCCGCGCTTCTACGACGTGAACGCGGGGCGGATCACGCTCGACGGGCAGGACATCCGCGACGTCACGCTGCAGTCGCTGCGACGGGCGGTGGCGGTGGTGGCGCAGGACGGGTTCCTGTTCACCACCACGCTGGAGAACAACATCGCCTACGCCGATCCCTGGGCCAGCGAGAAGCGCATCGAACGCTCGAGCGCCTCGGCGCAGCTGCACGACTACGTGCTCGGCCTGCCGCGGCGATACAGCACGGTGGTGGGCGAGCGGGGCGTGTCGCTGTCGGGTGGCCAACGCCAGCGCCTTGCCATCGCCCGGGCGCTGATGCTGAAGCCGGCGGTGATGGTCTTCGACGATTCCACCGCGTCCATCGACGCCGGCACCGAGCAGCGCATCCGCCGCGCGCTGCGCGAGCAGAGCGGCAACCGGGTGACCATCATCATCGCCCACCGGCTCGGCTCGCTGATGCATGCCGACCGCATTCTCTTTCTCGACGACGGCCGGGTGGTGGAGAGCGGCACGCACGACGAGCTCCTGGCACTCGGCGGCCGCTATCGGGCGCTGCACGACCTGCAGCTCCTGGGCGATCCCGCGCAGGTGTCGGCATGATGCGCGAGCAGGTGGAGACCGGCGGGCGCGACC
This sequence comes from uncultured Chloroflexia bacterium, assembly GCA_963720855.1. Classification (GTDB taxonomy): domain Bacteria; phylum Chloroflexota; class Chloroflexia; order Thermomicrobiales; family UBA6265; genus JAMLHN01. Next base: position 90,439 of record CAVRGV010000001.1, read on the forward strand.
CCGCCGCCGAACGCCAGGGCCGCCCGCCGCGGGCGGTGGTTGGCTCCTCCCGCATCGAGGAGGAGATCTTCGGCCGTGCCTTCGACGGGCAGATCCTCCAGCGCATCTGGCAGTTCGTGCGGCCCTACCGCCGCCGGATGCTGATCGCGGTGGCGGCGGTGCTGACCTTCACCGCCGCCGGGCTGATGCTGCCGCTGATCATCCGCTACGCCATCGACGGCGGCATGGCGCCGGGGGCCGACCCCAGCGTGCTCACCTGGTCCTTCGTGGCGTTCGCGGCGGTGATCGTGGTCTACTACGCCGCCAGCCGGGTGCAGGAGACGGTGGTCGGCAAGGTCGCTGAGGACGTGCTCTTCGACATGCGCCGGGCGATGTTCGGGCATCTGCAGCGGGTCTCGCTGTCGTTCATGGACAAGACCGAGACCGGGCGGCTGATGTCGCGGCTGCAGGGGGACGTGAACTCCATGCAGGAGTTCCTGGAGACGTCGGTGCTGTCGGTGGGCGACATCGCGCTCCTGTTCGGCATCGTCTTCGTGATGCTGCTTCTCGACTGGCAGCTGGCACTCCTCACGCTGTCGGTGATGCCGGTGCTCTTCGCGGTGCGGCTGGTCTGGCTGCCGCGGGCGCGCGAGGCCTTCATGGCGGCGCACGAGACGAGCTCGATGACCAACGGCGCGCTCGCCGAGGGGATCAACGGCGTGCGCGCGGTGCAGAGCATGGACCGGAGCCGGGTCAACTTCATGCTCTACGACGAGAAGGCCCGTGCCAATCTCGAGGCGCATCTGACCGCCGCGCGCTATGCCCAGATCATGGTGCCGATCGTTGACACGCTGACCGGCATCGCAATGGCGGTCGTGGTCGTCGTCGGCGGTAGCCGCGTCCTCGGCCAGGGGCTCGACGTGGGCGTGATGGTCGCGTTCCTCTTCTACATCCAGCGCTTCTTCGACCCGATCCGCTCGCTGACCATGCAGTATTCGGTGATGCAGCGGGCTATGGCCTCCGGCCACCGCATCACCGAGGTGCTCGACGTGGCGGTGGGCGTGGAGGACCGCCCCGGCGCGGTGGCGCTCGGGCCGGACATGGACGGCTCGGTCGCGTTCCACCACGTCACCTTCGGCTACGATCCGGCGCATCCGGTGCTGCGCGACGTCAGCTTCGAGGTGAAGCCCGGCGAGACGGTGGCGCTGGTCGGGCCGACCGGCTCCGGCAAGTCGAGCTGCATGGCGCTGGCGCACCGTTTCTACGACGTGCAGCAGGGGCAGGTGCTGGTCGGCGGCCACGACGTGCGCGAGGTGACGCAAGGCTCGCTCGGCCAGCAGATCGCCATGGTGCTGCAGGATCCCTACCTCTTCACCGGCACGGTCTTCGACAACATCCGCTACCACAAGTCGGGCGCGACCCGCGACGAGGTGGTGGCGGCGGCGCGGGCGGTGGGGGCGCACGAGTTCATCCTGCGCCTGCCGCATGGCTACGACACCGAGCTCGGCCAGCGCGGGGCGGGGCTGTCGCTGGGGCAGCGGCAGCTGGTAAGCTTCGCCCGCGCGCTGGTCGCCGACGCGCGCATCCTGGTTCTGGACGAGGCGACGGCGAGCGTCGACAGCTATACCGAGATGCTGATCCAGAAGGCGCTGGTGCGCCTGCTCGAGGGCCGCACCGGCCTGGTCATCGCGCACCGGCTGGCGACCATCCGCGGCGCCGACCGCATCGTGGTGCTGCACAATGGCCAGGTGGTCGAGACTGGCAACCACGCCGAGTTGATCGCCGAGGGCGGGCTCTATGCCCGGCTCTACGCCCTCAACTACGCGTCATTCGACGACTTGCCGGCCGGTGCGTAGCGCAGCGCCGGCGGCTTGCGCGGGCGGGCGGGGCGTGGTCACTGGGCGCGGGTCTGGCGGGAGGCGCACCGTGGCGTGGGATTTCTGGATCGACCGCGGCGGGACCTTCACCGACATCGTGGCGCGCGACCCGGAGGGGCGGCTGCACCGGCGCAAGCTGCTGTCGGAGAACCCGGGGCAGTATGCCGACGCGGCGCTGCACGGCATTCGCGGGTTCCTCGGGCTGGCGGCCGAGGCGGCGATTCCGGCGGCGCGGGTGGCGAGCGTCAAGATGGGGACGACGGTGGCGACCAATGCGCTCCTGGAGCGCAAGGGGGAGCCGGTGGTTCTGGTGACGACGCGGGGGCTGGGGCAGCAGCTGCGGCTCGGCACCCAGAACCGGCCGCGGCTGTTCGACCGGCATATCGTGCTGCCGGAAATGCTCTATTCGCGCGTTGTCGAGGCCGACGAGCGGGTGCGGGCGGACGGCACCGTGGAGCGGGTGCTGGACGAGGGGCGGCTGGCGGCGGGGCTGGCGGCGGCCCGAGCGGCGGGGATCGGGGCCTGTGCCATCGTCTTCGTGCACGGCTACCGCTATCCGGCCCACGAGGCGCGGGCGGCGGAGCTTGCGGAAGCGGCGGGGTTCGCGCAGGTCTCGGTGAGCCACCGGGTGAGCCCGCTGATGAAGATGGTGAGCCGGGGGGACACCACGGTCGTCGACGCCTACCTCACGCCGATCCTGCGGCGCTACATCGACCGGGTGGCGGCGGCGTTCGAGGGAGACATGAGCGGCAAGCTCATGTTCATGCAGTCCTCGGGCGGGCTGACCGGGGCCGGGAACTTCCAGGGCAAGGACGCGATCCTCTCCGGGCCGGCGGGAGGCGTAGTGGGGGCGGTGCGCACCAGCCAGACGGCGGGGCAGGGGCGGATCATCGGCTTCGACATGGGCGGGACGTCCACGGACGTCTGCCACTTCGCCGGCGCTTTCGAGCGGGTGCTGAACACGGCGGTCGCCGGCGTCAGGGTCACCGCGCCGATGATGATGATCCACACGGTGGCGGCAGGGGGCGGATCGATCCTGAGCTTCGATGGGGCGCGGATGCGGGTGGGACCGGAGAGCGCCGGAGCCGATCCGGGGCCGGCAAGCTACGGGCGGGGCGGCCCGCTGGCGGTGACCGATGCCAACGTGGTGACCGGGCGGCTCAGGCCGGAGTTCTTTCCGGCGATCTTCGGGCCGCAGGCGGACCGGCCGCTCGACGCGGCGGCGGTGCGGGCGGGGTTCGCGGAACTAGCCGGGCGCATCGGGCGGCCGGCTGAGGTGGTGGCGGAGGGGTTCCTGCGCATCGCGGTCGAGAACATGGCGAACGCGATCAAGACGATAAGCGTGCAGCGCGGATACGACGTCTCGGACTATTGCCTGACGGTGTTCGGGGGGGCGGGGGCGCAGCATGCCTGCGCCATCGCGGATACGCTGGGGATGAAGACCTGTCTCATCCATCCCATGGCGTCGCTGCTCTCGGCCTACGGCATGGGGCTGGCGGATATCCGGGCGACGCGGACGCAGGCGGTAGAGGCGGTTCTCGACGCCGAGGCGCGGTTGGGAGCGGCGGCGCTGCTCGACGCGCTGGGGTCGGACGCGGAGATGGAGGTGGCGGCGCAGGGTGTGGCGGCGGGCCACATCTCCGTGGCGCAGGTGCTGCTGGTGAAGGTGAAGGGGACGGACACGGCGCTGCCGGTGCCCTTCGGCGGGGTGGAGGAGGTGCGCGCGGCGTTCCATGCGGCGCATCGGGCGCGGTTCGGTTTCGATCCTGGTGAGGCGCCGCTGGTGATCGAGGCGGCGCAGGCGGAGGCGATCGGGCGCGCGGCGGATCTGACGGAGCCGGAGTTTGCGGAGCGGGAGAGGCCGGAAGCGGAGGTCGAGCTGGCGCTGGTGGCTCCGGTCTTCCTTGGAGGCGACTGGGTCGAGGCACGGTTCGTGCGGCGGGAGGCGGTGCGGCCAGGGGACCTGGTGACTGGGCCGGCAGTGCTGGTGGAGCGGCATACCTCGATCCTGATCGAACCGGGGTGGCGGGCGCGGGTGACGCCGCATGACCATGTGGAGCTGGAGCGGGTGGAGGCGCGGCAGCGGACGGAGGCCGTGGGGACGCGGGCGGATCCGGTGATGCTCGAGGTGTTCAACAACCTCTACATGTCGATCGCCGAGCAAATGGGGGCGGTGCTGGAGAACACCGCCGTCAGCGTTACGATCAAGGAGCGGCTGGATTTCTCCTGTGCGGTCTTCGACGCTGCGGGAGATCTGATCGCCAACGCGCCGCACATGCCGGTGCATCTCGGCTCCATGGGGGCGAGCGTGAAGGCGATCATCGCCCAGAACCCGGAGATGGCGCCGGGGGACGTCTTTGCGCTGAACGCGCCCTACAACGGCGGGACGCATCTGCCAGACATCACGGTGGTGCGGCCGGTGTGGGACGAGTCGGGCAGCCAGGTGCTCTTCTTCTCGGCGGCGCGCGGGCACCATACCGACGTGGGCGGGCTGACGCCGGGTTCCATGCCGCCGGACAGCCGGACGATCGACGACGAAGGCGCCTATATCGACAACTGGAAGCTGGTGGACCGGGGGCGTCTGCGCGAGGCGGAGACGCGGGCGTTGCTGCTCGGGGTGAAGTATCCGGTGCGCTCGCCGGAGATCAACCTGGCCGACCTGCGGGCGCAGGTGGCGGCCTGCGAGAAGGGCGCGCAGGAGCTGGGGCGGATGGTCGGCCAGTACGGGCTGGCGGTGGTGCAGGCCTACATGGGGCATGTGCAGGACAATGCCGAGGAATGCGTGCGCCGGGCGATCGAGGCTCTGAAGGACGCCGAGTACGTCTATCCGATGGACCCGGACTTCGACGGGGAGGCGCGGGAAATCCGGGTGAAGGTGACGGTGGACCGGGAGCGGCGCGAGGCGGAGATCGACTTCACCGGGACGACGGCGGAGCTGGCGACGAACTACAACGCGCCGGAGCCGGTGACGCGGGCGGCTGTGCTCTATGTCTTCCGCTGCCTGGTGGACGACGACATCCCGATGAACGAGGGGGTGATGAAGCCGCTGCGGGTTATCCTGCCGGCGGGGACGATGCTCAGCCCGCGCTATCCGGCGGCGGTGATCGCGGGGAACGTGGAGACGAGCCAGGCGGTGACCTCGGCCTTGTTCCTGGCGCTCGGGGTGCAGTCGGCGGCGCAATCGACGATGAACAACACCACCTGGGGGGATGCGAGGCTGCAGTACTACGAGACTGTCTGCGGCGGGACGGGTGCGGGAGTGCTGTCTGACGGGACCGGGCATCCGGGGACGAGCGGCGTCCATTCGCACATGACCAACTCGCGGCTGACCGATCCCGAGGTGCTGGAGTGGCGGTACCCGGTGGTGCTCGACGCCTTCCGGATCCGTGAGGGGTCGGGGGGCGCGGGGCGGTTCCGGGGCGGAGACGGGGTGGAGCGGCGGATCCGGTTCCTGTCCCGCATGACCGTGGCGATCCTGTCGGGGCACCGGGTGGTGCCGCCACCGGGGCTGGCCGGCGGGGGACCGGGTGCGGTGGGGCGGACGCGGATCGAGCGGGCGGACGGAAGCGTCGAGGAGCTCAAGAGCGCGGACAGGCGCGAGGTGGGGCCGGGGGACGTCTGGTGGCTCGAGACGCCGGGAGGAGGCGGGTATGGCAGGGCCTGAGAAGCCGGCGGTGACGATCGCCTATTGCACGCGATGCAACTGGCTGCTCCGCGCGGGGTGGATGGCGCAGGAGCTCTGCTCGACCTTCGGCGAGGAACTGGAGTCGGTGGCGCTGGTGCCAGGGACCGGGGGATCTTCGAGATCCGGGTGGATGGTGAGCTGGTCTGGGAGCGCAAGCGCGACGGTGGGTTTCCGGACGTGAAGGCACTGAAGCAGCGGGTCAGGGATGCGTTCGATCCGGAGCGGGGGCTGGGGCACATCGACCGGTAGAAGGGCGGTGGCCGGCGCGGTGCGGCGCTCCGGACAGGCCACCGTCGCGCCGCGCAGGCGCGCACGCCTGCGCGGCGCTCTTCTGCTCGTGAAGCGGAAGGCGGTCTTAAGGATTTCCGGCTAAGGTCGCAGCCATCCATTTCCCGAGCATCACCTGAACGATCGCCTCGCACGCCGAGGCCCTGACCCGCGCGCGGCGATCCGGAGCGCGCATCATGAAACGCATCGTCATCGCCTGCGACGGCACCTGGAGCCGTCTGGACGCGCCTTGTCCCACCAACGTCGCCAAGCTTGCCCAGGCCGTGCTGCCGAAGGGGCCGGATGGGGTGGCGCAGATCGTCTGCCACCTGGACGGGGTCGGCACCGGCCGCGGCACCGGGCTCGTCGCGCGGACGGCGGACCGGGTGCTGGGCGGCCTCCTCGGCGAGGGGCTGATGGCGACGATCGAGGCGGCCTACCGCTTTCTCGTCTTCGCCTACGCGCCGGGGGACGAGATCCAGCTCTTCGGCTTTTCGCGCGGCGCTTTCACCGCCCGCTCGCTCGCCGGGCTGATCCGCAACTGCGGCATCCTAGAGCGCGGTCATGCCGCCGCCATTCCGGCGGCGCTGTCGCTCTATCGGGCGCGTTCGTCCGACACCGGTCCGGACAGCGGCGCGGCGCTTGCCTTCCGGGCGGCGCATGCCGCGCACGTCACCACCGGCACCGCCGAGGCGGCCTGGCGCGCGGCGCACGGGTTGCCGGCGGGAACGCCGCTCGCGCTCGGCTATCTCGGGGTCTGGGACACCGTGGGGGCGCTCGGGGTGCCGGGGCATTTGGCACTGGCCCGGCGGCTCAACCGGGGCATCAGGTTCCACGACACCACGCTCTCGGGACTGGTACGCGCGGCGCGCCACGCCGTGTCGATCGACGAGCGCCGGCGGACGTTCCCGCCGACGCTCTGGAACAATCTCGATGCCATGAACGGCGGAGCGGAAGGCCACTATGCCCAGTGCTGGTTTCCCGGCGATCACGGCGCGGTCGGGGGCGGCAGCGCGGTGACCGCGCTCTCGGACGAGGCGCTGCTCTGGGTGGCGGACGGGGCGGCGGCGCGGGGGCTCGCTCTCGATCCGGCCGCGGTGGCGGCATGGCGCGAGGGGTGCGACTGCCTGGGGCCGCTGACCGCGGCCAAGCCGCTGCTGCGGCGGATTCTGATGCTCGACAGCGCCGACCGTACCGGCCCGTCGTACCTGGGAGAGCTGGCCGAAGCGGCGCTGACGCGCTGGCGGCGTGATCCCGGCTATCGGCCGCGGCCGCTGCGCCGCGTGGCTTCGCTGATCGAGCGCGCCTAGGCCGCCCAGGCGGGGCGGGCGATGGCGAGTTCGTCGGCGAGGGCGTCGAAGCCGGCGCGGAGCGGCGCCGGGAACGGGACGCCGTGGGCGAGGCGCTCGGCCTCGACCTGCCACTCCCGGTCGCCGGGGGCCATGACCCGAGTGCCGGGGGCGGCAGGGGCGCCGCGCAGGGCGGCGAGGTAGGAGGCCATGCCGGCGTCGTAGAGGGCGCACGGGACGAAGCGGGACGGGTCGACGACGATGTAGAACTGTCCCATGCGGCGCGGGGTCGCGAGGTCGGGGCCGACCATCTTCAGGAGCGCGTCGCTGTGGGGACTGCCGGTGAGGACGGCGCAAAGCACATCGAGCATGCTGGCGAGGCCGGCGCCCTTGTAGCCGTACTTCCGGCCGCCGAGCGGCAGGAGCGCCGCGGTGGCGGACGGGTCGGTGGTCGGGTGACCGTTGGCGCCCACGGCCGCGTCCTCGGGGAGCGCGAGGCCCAGCAGGCCGAGGTTCTGCACCTTGTTCCAGTTGATCGAGCTCGTGGCCATGTCGAGGAGGTAGGGGCGCTCGCCGGCCACCGGTGCGGCGAACCCGATGGGATTGGTGCCGTGGAAGGGCTGCGTGCCGTCGTGGGCGAGGACGCCCGAGTCGGCGTTGGCGAAGGCGAAGGCGAGAAAGCCCGCGTTCGGCGGCGCGGAGCGGATAGCAGCCGGCGGCGCCGAAGTGCGAGGAGTTGATGACCGCGACGGCGGCGGTGCCGTTCTCCCGCGCGATGTCGAGGGCGGCGTCGATGGCGCGGAAACCCGCCCAGTGGCCGAAGCCGTTGTCGGCGTCGAGGATCGCGGTGGCGGGGCCGGTGCGCTCGAGCGTCGGCGTGGGGTCGGGATTGATCCGGCCGGTGCGCGCGACGGTGGCGTAGTGCAGCAGGAGGCGCGCGCCATGGCTCTCGACGCCGCGGAGCGAAGTCTCGGTCAGGGCCGCCGCCACCGCCTCGGCCTGGTCTTCGCGGACGCCGGCGGCGCGGAGGGCCGTCGCGACGAAGGACTTCGAGATCCGGAGCGGGGATGTGGGCGGAGGTGTCCGGCGGGGTCATGCGCTTGCCTCGCTGTGGGATGCGACGGCCACGCTTCGGCCCTCGCGCGCCGAGAGGGTCAGGGCGTCGATCAGGCGGTGGACCTCGAGCGCCTCACGGCCGGTGACGCGGGTGGCCGGCCGGCGCGGACCGCGTCGGCGAAGTCGGCGATGACCTCGCGGTGCCAGTCGTGCGGGAAGGCCATGGGGTCGGCGCCGCCACCGGTGCCCGAGGCCTCGCCGACCCGGCTCGTCGTGCCGTCGCGCCGGGTGATTGTCAGCGTGCCGCCTTCGAGGCGGGCGCTGCCGTCCTCGAAGGTGAGCGAAAGTGATTCCGCGCCGCCCGGGAAGGCGGCGGTGGTCGCGATCAGCGCGCCAAGCGCGCCGCCGGCGAAGCGCAGGCCGGCGCCGACGAAGTCTTCGGCCTCCATGCGGTGGAGCCGGGTGGTGCCGGCGATGGCGGCGACCTGCGCCACCGGGCCGGTGATGGAGAGCATGAGGTCGAGGGTATGGATCGCTTGGGCGATCAGCACGCCGCCGCCGTCGCGGGCGTAGGTGCCGCGGCCCGGCTGGTCGTAGTAGGCCTGCGGGCGCCACCAGGGAACGGCGACCTGCACCGCGGCGAGCGCGCCGAGGTCTCCCGAACGGGCGAGGGCGGTTAGCGCGCGGGCGGCCTCGCGCATGCGGTGCTGGAAGACGACGCCGAGGGTGACGCCGGCGGTCTCGCAGATCTCCACGATCTCGGCGGCGGCGGCGCCGTCCCGCTCCAGCGGCTTCTCCGCGAGGATGTGCTTGCCGGCGCCCGCTGCGGCCTCGACGATCTCGCGCCTGGCGTCGGGCGGGGTGAGCAGGAGAAGGGCGTCGAGGGCGGGGTCGGCGAGCATCGCCTCGATGGAGGCGGCGGCGGGGAAAGCCGTGGCGGGTGGTGTAGGCTTCGCGTCGGGCGGGGTGGCGGGCGTAGACGCCGCGCACGGCGACGGTGCCGGCGAGGTCGTGGAGCGCGCGGGCATGAACGTCGGCGACCATGCCGGTTCCGACGATGCCGATTCCCAGTGGCTTCGAGATCATCCCGTCCTCCCCGCGGGAACTGGTAGGGCGCGCAGGGCGGGGTGGTCAAGCGCGGCCGGAGATCGGTCCGACGGCGGAGCCGCTTGACAGGCGTGCAGGATCAGCGAGGCTCCGGGGAAACAGGGGGGACGGGGAATGGCCGGACACGGACCGAAGTTCTCGATCGGAATCGAGGAGGAGTACCTGCTCGTCGATCCCGGAGACCCGCGCGCTGGCCAGTCGACCCAGCCGCCGGAGTTCATGGCGCGCTGCAAGGAACGCCTCGGCGGCCGGGTGACCCACGAGTTCCTGCAGAGCCAGGTCGAGATCGGCACCGGCGTCTGCGCCACCATCGGCGAGGCGCGCGCCGAGCTGCTGGAGCTGCGCAGCGCGATCGCCGAGCACCGCGCGCGAGTTCGGGATGCGGATGATCGCCGCCTCGACCCACCCCTGGGCGCACTGGCAGGAGCAGGAGCCGGTCGACATGGACCGCTACCGCATCCTCGGCGCCGAGCACCAGAGCCTGGCGCGGCGGATGGCGATCTGCGGCATGCACGTCCACGCCGGGATCGAGGACCCCGACCTGCGCGTCGATCTGATGAGCCAGGTCAGCTACTTCATGCCGCACCTTCTGGCGCTGTCGTCGTCGTCGCCGTTCTGGGAGGGGCACGACACCGGCCTCAAGGCGTTCCGGCCGATCATCATCGGCGACCTGCCGCGCTCCGGGCTGCCGGAGATCTTCGAGAGCTGGAACGACTGGACAGGAGATGCTGGAGGTGCTGGCGGAGACCGGGATGGTCACGGACCCGTCGAAGATCTGGTGGGACATGCGGCCCGTCGGCCAAGCATCCGACGCTCGAGATCCGCATCTGCGACATCTGCACCTGGGCCGAGGACGGGCTGACCATCGCGGCGCTCTACCAGTCGATCCTGACCTTCCTGGCGCACCTCAAGGACGACAACCAGCGCTGGCGGCACTACCGCCGCATCCTGATCCTGGAGAACAAGTGGCGCGCGCAGCGCTACGGGGTCGAGGCCGAGATGGCGGACTTCGGCAAGCGCATGCTGGTGCCGTTTCCCGAACTGATCGACGAGATGGTCGAGCTGCTGCGCCCGCACGCCGAGGCGCTGGAGTGCGTGGCCGAGGTCGAGCATGCGCGGGTCATGGCCCGGCGCGGCACGAGCGCCGACCACCAGCTCCGGGTCTACGGCGCGGCGCTGCGAGGGCGGCGCCAGCGACCACGAGGCCCAGGTCGGCGGTGGTGGACTGGCTGATCGAGCAGTCGGTACCGGACGCCCGACGGCGATCCCGCCGGCCTGAGGACGTCCGCGATCGGCGGAAAGTCGGAGCACAACTGGAGGGCGAGTGCATCTGGCGCGGGCGGTGCCTATGTGCAGATAGGCCGCATGGGTGACGCGGGGCCAGCAGACCAAGAAGTCGAGCAGTGAGACGGGTATGAACGTGCAGAACTGGCCCCCGCTGGAAGGCCTCGGGCCGGCATCCTGCGCTGGAGACGCTGGCGGTCGGGCGGCCGGACGGCGAGGCCATCGACGCCTTTCTCGACGGGCAGGCGTTCCCGCTGGCCGAGCCGGGCACGCTGACCTTCGCCTGGCGCGGCGAGGCCGATCACGTGGATCTGGTGCGCTGGATCCACGGCGGCGCCGACCGCCGGCCCTTCGCGCGGCTGGCCGGCACCGACCTCTGGCTGCTGCGGCTGCCGGTCGAGGACGGCGGGCGCTTCGAGTACAAGCTGGCTGTCGGCCGGCACGGGCACGAGGAGCTGATCGTCGATCCGCTCAACCCGGCGCGCGCCGGGGATCCCGTTCGGCGAGAACTCGGTGGCGCGCACCCTCGGCTACGAGCGCCCGGACTGGAGCCTGCCGCGCGGCGCGCCCGCCGGGCGGATCGAGGAGATCGCGGTCGAGAGCCGGGCCTTCGGCGAGACGCGCGGCGCGCGGGTCTATCTGCCGGCGGGTCACGACCCGGAGCGCGCCTGCCCGCTGGTCGTGGTCCACGACGGCGACGACTTCGTCACCTATGCCGACCTGCCGGTGGTGCTCGACAACCTGATCGCACGCCGGGCGAGATCCCGCCGGTGATCGCGGCGCTGGTGCAGACCCGCGACCGGCTCGGCGAATATTCCGGCAGCCGGACAGCATGCGCGCTTTCTCGTGCGCCGACCTCCTGCCGGCGCTGGCCGGCGCGCTGGCGCATCGCCGAGGCGCCGGGCGAGCGGGTGCTGCTCGGCGCGAGCCTCGGCGCGGTCGCCTCGCTGTCGACCGCCTTCCGCTATCCCGGCGTCTTCGGCGGGCTGGTGCTGAAGTCGGGCTCGTTCATCCTCGACGAGCGCAAGCTCGCGCGGCGGCCGCACCCGGTCTTCCACCGCATCGCCCGGGTGATGCGGGCGCTGCGGCGCGCGCCGCCGCTGCCGCCGACGCGGGCGTTCGTCTCCACCGGCGAGCTCGAGGGGCTGGCCTCCGAGAACCGCGCGCTTGCAAGCTTCTTGCGCGAACGCGGCGTCGATGTTTTGTTCAAGAGCGCGTGGGACGGCCACCACTGGCACAACTGGCGCGACCAGCTCCGCGACGGGCTGCGGTGGGTGCTGCGACCGGGCAGACAGACTGGCAGACCACGGCTGACGGGCGCCCTGAGCCCCGTCCCGGCCACCAGGGGGGAACGGGGAATGGCTGCGGCGCACCGTCAATATCGGCCTGTCGCTCGGCGCCGACATCTGCTGGCCGATCGCCTACGAGAGCCTGCTCGACGGGCTCGATGCTCGACCTGAAGATCGGCCGCGACCGGGTCGACTTCGCCTGCGAGCGGGTGACGATCGAGCCGTTCGACCTGCGCCAGCCGGTGAAGTACGACGTGGTCATCGACCGGCTGACGCACTGGTACACGATCAGCCGCGAGTGGATCAAGAAGGCGATCGTGCTCAACGACCTCTACGTCTACAACAACCCCTGGTCGATCCAGTCGAACGAGAAGCACACCTCCTACGCCGCGATGATGCGGCTCGGGCTGCCGATCCCCGAGACCTGGATGCTGCCGGCCAAGGCCTACGAGCACGCCGACGACCTGGAGCCGACGCTGCGGCAGTACGCGCGGCTGTTCTCGCTTCGAGGAGATCGGCGAGAAGATCGGCTATCCGTTCTTCATGAAGCCCTATCACGGCGGCGGCTGGCGCGGCGTGACCAAGATCGACGACCTGGCCGGGCTTCGCTGAAGGCCTACGACGCCAGCGGCACCGACCTGATGAACCTGCAGAAGGCGGTGATCCCCTACGACTGGTTCGTGCGCTGCATCGGGCTCGGGCCGCAGACGCGCAAGGTGAACTACGATCCCTCGGCGGCGCTGCACGACCGCTACACCATGGACACCGACTTCCTGCCGGCCGAGGACGCGCAGATCCTCGAGGACACCACGCTGACGATCAACGCCTTCTTCGGCTGGGACTTCAATTCCTGCGAGGCGCTGGCCAAGGGCGGGATCTGGTATCCGATCGACTTCGCCAACGCCTGCCCGGACAGCCAGGTGACCTCGCTGCACTACCACTTCCCGTGGCTGATCAAGGCCAACCTGCGCTGGTCGATCTTCTGCGCCGCCACCGGCCGGAAGATGCGCAAGAACCTCGACTGGGAGCCGTTCTACGCCATCGCCGACAACGACATCTCGCCGCGCGAGAAGCTCGAGCGACTACGCCGCGATCGCCCACCAGCGCTTCGAGACCGAGAAGTTCCGCGACTTCTGCCGCAAGCACCTCGGGCACCTCGACGAGCTCGCCTACGAGTTCTTCGGCTCCGAGAAGCCATGCGCGACGCGGTGCGCCGCAAGGTGACCGCGCTCTTCCCGCCGCACGAGATCGACGAGTTCACCGAGCTCTTCTTCGGCAGCGCGTGCAGCGCTGGCGCGAGCAGGAGGGGGCGCGGGGCGATGAAGACGGCTTCTAGCTGGTACTCGAGCCGCGTCGAGCAGGAGGTCAGCCTCGTCCGCTGGGGCCACTGGGGCCAGCCGGTGCTGGTCTTTCCCACCGCCGGCGGCGACGCCGAGGAGATCGAGCGGATGCAGCTGATCGGGCGCTCGGGCCGCTGATCGAGGCCGGGCGGATCAAGGTCTATTCCTGCGACAACCTCGCCGGGCGGGCGTTCGCCGCCAGGACCGGCTCGGTCGAGTACCGCTGCGCGCTGCTCAACCGCTTCGAGGAGTGCATCGCCGAGGAGGTGGTGCCGGCGATCCGCACCGACTGCCGCGACGCACGGCGCCGAGGTGGTCGCCGCCGGCGCCTCGCTCGGCGCCTTCATGGCGGTGGCCGTGACCTGCCGCTATCCGTGGCTCTTCCGCGCCGCGGTGGGGATGAGCGGCAGCTACGACCTGGAGCGGGTGTTCGGGTTCAAGGGCAACGAGGACTACTATTTCTCCACGCCGCTGAGCTTCCTGCCGAACCTCGGCGGCGGGCATGCTCGACGTGCTGCGCCAGCGCTTCGTGCATCCTCGCCTACGGCCGGCGGGCGCTGGGAGAACCCGGACGACATCTGGCGGCTGGCCGGCATTCTCGGCGCCAAGGGCGTGCCCAACCGGGTCGATCCCTGGGGGCCGGAGTACGACCACGACTGGCCGACCTGGCGGCAGATGCTGCCGATCTATCTCGACGACCTGGCGCCCTGAGCGCCTGACCTCCGGAAGGCAGCGCGATGAACGTGATCTTTCTCGAGCCCGGCTTTCCCTCCAACCAGCGCGAGTTCGTGCGCGCGCTCGCCTCGGTGGGCGCGCACGTCGTCGGGGTGGGCGACCGGCCCTACGACTGGCTCGACGACGAGCTGAAGGGCTGGCTCGGCGGCTACCAGCAGATCGCGTCGGTCACCGACGAAGGGCGCGCTGGAATGGGCGGTGCGCCAGCATCCAGGAGCGGATGTGGGTGGACCGGCTGGAGGCGGTGATCGAGGCGCACGTCATGCCGGCGGCGCATGTGCGCGAGCGCTGCCGGCATCCCGGGCATCTCGGCGCGCACCGCCTATCTCTGCCGCGACAAGGTGGCGATGAAGGAGGTGCTGCGCGAGGCCGGCGTGCCGACGGCGGCCTCGGCGGGGATCTCGAGCGTGCGGCGAGGCGGTGGAGTTCGTCGAGGCGGTCGGGCTTTCCGGTGATCCTGAAGCCGCGCGCCGCCGCCGGCGCGTCGGGGACCTACCGCGCCGACGATCCGGGCGAGCTCGCCGCGGTGGCGCGGGAGAGCGGCCTTGCCGACGGCGCGCCGGTGGCGATCGAGGAGTTCGTGCAGGGGCACGAGGGCTTCTACGACACGCTCACGGTGAGCGGGCAGCGTGACGCACGATTTCATCAGCCACTACTTCCCCAACGTGCTCGAGGCGATGCGCACCCGCTGGATCTCGCCGCAGATCATCGCCACCAACCGGATGGGCGAGCCGAGCTACGACGAGGTCAAGGAGATGGGCCGGCGGGTCAGCGCCGCGCTCGGCATCGGCACGGCGGCGACGCACATGGAGTGGTTCTTCGGGCCGAAGGGCCTGCGCTTCTCCGAGATCGGCTGCCGGCCGCCCGGGGGTCGGGCAGTGGGACAGCTACTGCGCCGGCAACGAGATCGATCTCTACCGCGAATGGGCGCTGGCGGTCTGCCACGGCGCCACCGACCGCGCGCCGTCGCGGCGCTACGCCTGCGGCATCATCGCGCTGCGCCCCGACCGGCGACGGCCGCATCGCGGGCTACGAGGGCACCGAGGAGGTGTTCCGGCGCTACGGCGACCTCGTGGTGGGAAGCTACTTCCCCGCGCCCGGCACGCCGACCCAGCCGGTGGCGGCGGGCTACATGGCCAACGCCTGGATGCGGGTGCGCCATCCCGACTACGACGACCTGCGCGGCATCCTGAACGACATCGGCGAGCGGGTTCAGGTGAGGGCGCACTGAGGATTATGCTTGTTGGTCAAGGGTTGCGGTGCGACTATCACGACAGGGAATTCAATCAGCTGTGGGGAGGCAGATGATGCATAGAGCTCTCGGCGCCGGAGTTTTCGCGATAGGAGTGCTCCTCGGGAGCACGGCAATTTCCTCGGCGCAGGTCGTGCTGGTGCGCGGCAACGACACCGATCCGGCGACGCTCGACCACCACAAGACCTCGACGATCTCGGAATCGCGGGTGCTGAACGATCTCTACGACGGCCTCATCAGCCAGGATGCGTCGGGGAACCTGATCCCGGGGGCGGCGAAGTCCTGGGAGATCTCCGAGGACGGCCGGACCTATACCTTCAAGCTGCGGCCGGACGGCAAGTGGTCGAACGGCGATCCGGTGACCTCGGATGATTTCCTCTTCGCCTTCCAGCGGATCATGGATCCGGCGACGGCGGCGGGGTATGCCAGCATCCTCTTTCCCATCTCCAACGCCGAGGCGGTCAGCAAGGGCGAGATGACGGGCGAGGACCTGGGCGTGGCCGCGCCCGATCCGCAGACGCTGGTGATCACGCTCAACGACGCCGACGCCCTATTTCCTGCAGCTTCTCACCCACCAGACCGGCAAGCCGCTGCATCGCGCCAGCGTGGAGAAGTTCGGCGACCAGTTCACCAAGCCGGGCAACCTGGTGACCAACGGCGCCTACATGCTGGAGAGCTTCGTTCCGAACGACAAGATCGTCCTGAAGAAGAACCCCAACTACTACGACGCCGCCAACGTGCACGATCGACGAGGTCGACTGGCTCCCGTTCGAGGACCGCTCGGCGTGCCTGCGCCGGTTCGAGGCGGGCGAGGTGGAGATCTGCGCCGACGTGCCTGCCGAGCAGATGGCCTACATGAAGGAGAAGCTGCCGAACAACCTGCGCATCGCGCCGTATCTCGGCTCGTACTATCTTCCGGTGAAGGTAGGCAAGGAGAAGCTTGCCGACCCGCGGGTGCGCCAGGCGATCTCCATGCTGATCGACCGCGACTTCATCGCCGAGGAGGTCTGGCAGGGGACGATGCTGCCGGCCTATTCGCTGGTGCCGCCGGGGATCGACAACTACGTCGCGAACCCGCCCGATGCTCGACTATGCCGACATGGACATGCTCGACCGCGAGGACAAGGCGCTCGAACTGTTCAAGGAAGCGGGCGTCGATCCGGCGACCCTTGAGCATCCAGCTCAGCTACAACTCCTCGGAGAACCACCGCAACACCATGGCGGCGGTGGCCGACAACCTCTCCAACGTGGGCATCAAGTCGACGCTGAACGAGATGGAGGGAACGGATTACTTCAACTACCTGCGCGAGGGCGGCGACTTCGACATCGTCCGCGCCGGCTGGATCGGCGACTATTCCGACCCGCAGAACTTCCTCTACCTCAACGAGTCCGGGGTGTCGTTCAACTACCCCGGCTGGAAGAACGACGACTACGATTCGAAGATGCGCGCCGCCGCCGAGACCACCGATCTCGCCGTGCGCGCCGACCTGCTCGCCGAGGCGGAAAAAATCTACCTGGCCGAGGTGCCTTCGATCCCGATCCTCTACTATTCCTCGCGGGCGCTCGTTTCGGACAAGGTATCGGGTTACGAGGACAATATCCTCGACGACCACTATTCCCGCTGGCTCACCCTGACCCAGTAGGGCTTCGGCAAATGCTGCGGCGGACCCGCTGCGGGTCCGCCGATCGGATCGGCGGGGGGAACGATGCTGATCTACACGCTGAGACGGCTGGCGAGCGCCATCCCGACGATCTTCATCATCATCACGCTGACCTTCTTCATGATCCGCGCGGCGCCCGGCGGACCGTTCGACCTCGAGCGCCCGCTCGATCCCCTGATCATGGCCAACCTCAACAAGGCCTATAACCTCGACGCGCCGCTCTGGTCGCAGTACCTCACCTATCTCGGCAACCTGCTGCACGGCGATCTCGGCCCGAGCTTCACCAAGCGCGACTTCTCGGTGAACGACCTCTTCGCGGTGGGGATGCCGGTTTCGATCCTGCTCGGCGGGCTGGCGCTTTCGTCGCGGTGATCTTCGGCACGCTGCTCGGCGCCTGGGCGGCGATCCGCCAGAACACCGGCGTCGACTACGCCGTGGTCGGGCTCGCCACCTTCGGCATCACCACGCCGACCTTCGTCGTGGCGCCGCTGCTCAGCCTCCTCTTCGGCGTCGTCCTCGGCTGGCTTCCGGCCGGCGGCTGGTCGAACGCCAACCCTGCCTACTGGATCCTGCCCATCGTCACCCTGGCGCTGCCGCAGGTGGCGGTGATCGCGCGCCTCGTGCGCGGCTCGACCATCGAGGCGCTGCGCTCCAACCATGTGCGCACCGCCCGCGCCTACGGCCTGCCGACGCGGGTGGTGGTGGGCGTCCATGCGCTGCGCGCCGCCATGCTGCCGGCGGTCTCCTACCTCGGGCCGACGGCGGCGGGGCTGCTGACCGGCTCGGTGGTGGTGGAGACGATCTTCGGCATCCCCGGCATCGGGCGCTACTTCGTTCAGGGCGCGCTCGGGCGCGACTACACCCTGGTCATGGGGACCGTGGTGGTGATCGCGGTCTTCGTCATCTTCTTCAACCTCGTGGTCGACCTCGCCTACGCCTGGCTCGACCCGAGGGTGCGCTTCGACTGAGGGGAAGCCGATGTCCGTGCAGTCCGACCCCGTCGACGCAGCCGAACTGGCCGCCGAGCCCGTCGCGGGCCGCTCGCTCTGGCAGGACGCCTGGATCCGCCTCCGCCGCAACCGCGCGGCGGTGGCGAGCATGGTGGTGCTGGTGGTGCTGGGGCTGGTCGGCATCGTTCGGGCCGGCGCTCTGGCCGCACCCATACGACCAGGTCTATCCGCAGTTCGTCCGCGTGCCGGCGAGCCTCGAGGCCTATCCGCGCGCCGACACGCATCATGCCCGCCTTCGAGGCGCTGAGCTGAAGCGCAGCCGGCTCGACTACGACCCGCCCGAGCTCGAGGGCGGCGAGATCACCGTCGCCGTGCGCTCGGACGAGCCGATCGACCCGCGCGTCCTGCGCTACTTCGAGCGCTCCGATCTCTTCGCCAACCCGCAGCTCGAACTGGCCGACGACGAGACCAGCGGCACGATCACCGTGCAGGTGGAGCGCCTGCACTTCTTCTTCGGCACCGATGCCATCGGCCGGGATCTGGCGGCGCGGATCATGATCGGGGTGCGGATCTCGCTCGCCATCGGCATCCTCGCCTCGTTCATGGCGCTGATGCTCGGGCGTGAGCTACGGCGCGGTGTCGGGCTATCTCGGCGGGCGCGTCGACAACGTGATGATGCGCATCGTCGACATCCTCTACTCGCTGCCCTTCATCTTCTTCGTGATCCTGATGGTGGTGTTCTTCGGCCGCAGCCTCGTCATCATCTTCATCGCCATCGGCTTCACCGAGTGGCTGGACATGGCCCGCATCGTCCGCGGCCAGACCCTGAGCCTCAAGCGCCAGGAGTTCGTCCAGGCCGCCGAGGCGATGGGAGCGACCAAGATCGGCATCCTCACCCGCCACATCATCCCCAACACGCTGGGGCCGGTGGTGGTCTTCGTCACGCTTCTGGTGCCGAAGGCGATCCTGCTCGAGAGCCTGCTCTCCTTCCTCGGCCTCGGCGTGCAGGACCCGCTGACCTCGCTGGGCCTGCTCATCTCCGAAGGCGCGGCCAACATGCGCGGCGCGCTGTGGCTCTTGATCTGGCCGGCGCTGACGCTGACGCTCATCCTCTTCGCGCTCAACTTCCTCGGCGACGGCCTGCGCGAACTCGCTCGATCCGAAGGACCGCTGACCATGCCCGAACCAGACCTGGAACCGGTGCTGAAGGTCCGCGGGCTGAAGGTCGAGTTCGAGACCAACGACGGCACGGTGCTGGCGGTCAAGGGGGTCGACCTCGACGTGATGCCGAACGAGACGGTCGCCATCGTCGGGGAGTCGGGCTCCGGCAAGAGCCAGACGACGATGGCGATCATGGGCCTGCTGGCCTCGAACGGGCGCGCCAGCGGATCGGCGAAGTACCGCGGCGCCGAGATGCTCGGCCTGCCCGAGCGTGATCTCAACAAGATCCGCGGCGAGAAGATCACCATGATCTTCCAGGAGCCGATGACCTCGCTCGACCCGCTCTACAAGATCGGCACGCCAGCTCGCCGAGCCGCTGCGCTTCCACCGCGGCCTCAGCAAGTCCGCGGCGCGGCCGCGGATCATCGAACTCCTCCGCCTCGTCGGAATCCCGGAGCCGGAGCGCCGCATCGACTCCTATCCGCACGAGCTCTCCGGCGGGCAGCGGCAGCGGGTGATGATCGCCATGGCGCTAGCCTGCGACCCGGACGTGTTGATCGCCGACGAGCCGACCACCGCCCTCGACGTGACGGTACAGGCGCAGATCCTCGAGCTTCTCGCCGAGCTGCAGGGGCGGCTCGGCATGGCCATCGTCTTCATCACCCACGACCTCGGCATCGTCCAGCGCTTCGCCGACCGGGTCTACGTGATGCGGCACGGGCGAGGTGGTCGAGACCGGTCCGACCGGGGCGCTCTTCGCCCACCCCGAGCATCCCTACACCCGGATGCTGCTCGCCGCCGAGCCCGAGGGAACCAAAGCCGCGCCACCGGCGAGCGCGCCCGAGCTGATGACCGGCGACGACGTGAAGGTGATCTTCCGCATCGGCGGCGGGCTCTTCTCGGCGCCGCACGAGGTCCGCGCGGTGGACGGGGTCACCGTGCACCTCCGCGAGGGGCAGACCATCGGCATCGTCGGCGAGTCGGGCTCGGGCAAGTCGACGCTCGGCCGCGCGCTGCTGCGCCTGCTGCCGAGCGAGGGGCGGATCGCCTATCTCGGCAAGCCGCTCGATCCGGACCCGGTGGTGATGCGGCCGATGCGGCGCGAGCTGCAGCTCGTCTTCCAGGATCCCTTCGGCTCGCTCAGCCCGCGCATGACCATCGGGCGGATCATCACCGAGGGCCTGCTGATCCACCAGCCCGACCTTTCCGCCAAGGAGCGCGACCGCCTCGCCGGCGAGGCGCTGGTCGAGGTGGGCCTCAAGGCCGACATGCGCAACCGCTACCCGCACGAGTTCTCCGGCGGCCAGCGCCAGCGCATCGCCATCGCCCGCGCCATGATCCTCAAGCCGAAGCTGATCGTCCTCGACGAGCCGACGAGTGCGCTCGACCGCTCGGTGCAGAAGCAGATCGTCGATCTCCTGCGCGACCTGCAGGCGGCGCACGGCCTCTCCTATCTCTTTATCAGCCACGACCTCGCGGTGGTGCGCGCGGTCTCGGACTACATCATCGTGATGAAGAGCGGTCGCATCGTGGAGCAGGGGCTGACCGAGGCGATCTTCGACCACCCGCAGGAAGAATACACCCGGACGCTGATGGCTGCGGCGCTCGATACCACGCGGTTCCGCGAAACGGCAGCCGCGGCGGGCTGACCCGCAGGCCGGGCAGCGGCCGGCACGCTCCCGCCCACCCACCCCGCGCGCCGGCCGCTGCCCTTTTCGCGTGCGGGCACGGTGAGGCGACGGTATAACCCGACCGGAAACGGGGAAGGGGCGTCGGAGCATGGGCAACGTGGTGGTCGTCGGCGCCCAGTGGGGTGACGAAGGCAAGGGCAAGATCGTCGACTGGCTGAGCGAGCGGGCCGACGTGATCGCGCGCTTCCAGGGCGGGCACAATGCCGGGCACACGCTGGTAATCGACGGCGCGGTCTACAAGCTGTCGCTTCTGCCCTCCGGCATCGTGCGGCCGGGCAAGCTCAGCGTCATCGGCAACGGCGTGGTGCTCGACCCCTGGGCGCTCCTCGCCGAGATCGACAAGCTGCGCGGGCAGGGGGTGGCGATCAGCCCGAAGAGCCTGCTGATCGCCGAGAATACGCCGCTGATCCTTCCCTTGCACCAGGACCTCGACCGGATGCGCGAAGAGGCGGCCGGGGCGGCGAAGATCGGCACCACCGGCCGCGGCATCGGTCCCGCCTACGAGGACAAGGTTGGCCGGCGCAGCATCCGCGTCGCCGATCTCGGCGACGAGGCGACGCTGGAGACGCGCCTCGACCGGCTGCTGGCGCACCACGATGCCCTGCGCAAGGGCCTCGGCGCCGCGCCCATCGACCGGGCGGAGCTGAAGGCGAAGCTGATCGAGGTGGCGCCCAAGGTGCTGCCCTACGCCGCGCCGGTCTGGAAGGTGCTGGCCGACACCCGCCGCGAGGGCAAGCGCATCCTCTTCGAGGGGGCGCAGGGGTCGCTCCTCGACATCGACTTCGGCACCTATCCGTATGTCACCTCCTCGAACACGCTCGCCGGCATGGCCTCCACCGGCACCGGCATGGGGCCGGGGGCGGTCGGCTTCGTTCTCGGGATCGTCAAGGCCTATACCACGCGGGTGGGGGAGGGGCCGTTCCCGGCCGAGCTTCACGACGCCACCGGCGAGAAGCTCGGCGAGCGCGGCCGCGAGTTCGGCACCGTCACGGGGCGCAAGCGCCGCTGCGGCTGGTTCGACGCGGTGCTCGTGCGGCAGACCTGCACCACCGGCGGCGTCACCGGCATCGCTCTGACCAAGCTCGACGTTCTCGACGGCTTCGACGAGCTGAAGATCTGCGTGGCCTACGAGCTCGACGGCGAACGGCTCGACCACCTGCCGACCGCCGCGGCGCGGCAGGCGCGGGTGAAGCCGATCTACGAGACGCTGCCCGGCTGGTCGGAGACCACCGCCGGCGCCCGCTCCTGGGCCGAGCTGCCGGCGCAGGCGATCAAGTATGTCCGCCGCATCGAGGAGCTGATCGGCTGCCCCGTCGCGCTGCTCTCCACCAGCCCCGAGCGCGACGACACCATCCTCGTCACCGACCCCTTTGCGGCATGAGCCTGAGCTGGCGGGCACGGCGGCGCTGGGCGCTCCTGATCCTGCTCCTGGGAATGCCGCTCTACGTGGTGGCGGCGGTGAGCCTGCTCGCGCTCTTCGATCGGCCGGGCATCCTGGTCGAACTTGCGATATACATCGGTCTCGGCGTCCTCTGGGCGCTGCCGTTCCGTTTCATATTCCTCGGCGTGGCGCGCGAGAATCCGGATGCGCCCCGAGGCCCGGAAGGAGGGTGACGATGCTGAAGTGGATGCTCGCCGGCGCGCTGCTGGCGGCGGCGGCGCCGTTGGCCGCCGAGGAGGTGGGAGAGGTGACCACCGCGATCAAGATCCTCGGTGCCAACCACCGGATCGTGGTCGAGGCCTTCGACGACCCCAAGGTCGAGGGGGTGGCCTGCTGGCTCAGCCGCGCCCGCACCGGCGGCATCAAGGGCAGCCTCGGCATCGCCGAGGACACCTCCGACGCCTCGGTCAGCTGCCAGCAGACCGGCCCGGTGAAGTTCCGCGGCGACCTCGACGAAGGCGAGCAGGTCTTCTCGGTCCGCGCCAGCCTGATCTTCAAGCACGTCCAGGTGGTGCGTTTCTTCGACAAGACCCGCAACGCCCTGATCTACCTTACCTATTCCGACAAGGTGATCGAGGGCTCGCCCAAGAACAGCATCTCCGCCGTGGTGATCCGCGATTGGCAACCCGCATCCTCTACCACGCAAGCGGTCCAGTAACGCTGGTCGGCGGCGGGCCGGTGGCGCCGGCCGAGCTGGCCGCGGCGCTCGCCATCGCCCCGGAGGCGGTGGCCGCCGACGGCGGCGGCGACCAGGCGCTCCCCGGCGGACAAGCGTTCCGCGCGGTGATCGGCGACATGGACTCGCTCCGGGGCGCCGGGCGGCTGCGCGCCGCCGGCGTGCCGATCCACGAGGTGGAGGAGCAGGACAGCACCGACCTGGAGAAATGCCTCTATTCGGTCGAGGCCCCGCTCTTCATCGGCCTGGGCTTTCTCGGCGGGCGCATCGACCACCACCTGGCGGCGATGAACGCGCTGGTGAAGAACGCCGGCCGGCCGGTGGTGCTGCTCGGCGGCGAAGACCTGTGCTTCCTCTGCCCGCCCCGCTTCGAGATCGCCATGGCGGCGGGGACGCGGGTGTCGCTCTTCCCCATGGGGCCGGTCACCGGGCTCTCCGAGGGGCTGCGCTGGCCGATCGACGGGCTCGCCTTCCGCCCCGACGCGCGGATCGGGACGTCGAACATCGCCCTGGGCGGTCGGATGCGGCTGGAGTTCGACGCGCCCCGGATGCTGGTGATCCTGCCAGCGGCCCTGCTCGGGCCGGTGAGCGATCGCCTCCGGGGCGCGTCGGGTTGGCTTTAGCTCGCCGTCGTCTCGGTGACCGAGACCGCGACGGCCTTGGTCATGGTGACGAGGATGCGCGCGCCCGGGCTGCGCGCCGCGGCGAAGGTGCGCAGATCCGGCGGGACGACGGCGCGGCGGGTCAGGCCGTCCGGCGAGCGGAAAGTGGCGAGGCCCGTGCCCGCGTCGTAGGAGATCAGCGTCACGACCATGCTCTCGCTGGCCACGGCGAGCGCGCCGGGCTGGGCACCCTCGGCGGCACGGCCGGCCACGACGGCGCCCGCGGGCTCGCCGGTGTCGGACGGGTCGGCCATGCTGGCGGTGACGGACTGGTAGAAGTCGATGTTGACCTGGTCGCCGGCCTCGACCTGATCGAGGTTGCGCACTTCCGGTCCGGCGGTCACCGCGAAGGTGGTTCCGTCAACATTGTCACGCAGCACCACATCGCGGGTGGAGTGGTTGATCAACTCGACCGTCGCGCTGGCGGACACCAGCGTTTCTTCGGTGCCGCCGTGCCGCGCACCGACGCCCATTTCCGAGCAGGCCATGAGCAGGAGAGCGGCCATGAGGCCGATCGCGTGTCTCGTTCGCATCTTCGGTATTCCCCCGTGTGGGCGGCTGCAATCGGCCGCCGGGGTCAGATAGCCGACCGGACGCAGGATTGTCGAGCCATCGGCGCGCGATCAGCAGGCCGGCACGTTGACGGCGAGGCCGCCGAGCGAGGTCTCCTTGTAGCGCGCATCCATGTCGCGCCCGGTCTGGCGCATGGTCTCGATGCAGGCGTCGAGGCTGACGAGGTGCCGCCCGTCGCCGCGCAGCGCCAGGCTCGCCGCCGACACCGCCTTGATCGCCCCGAGGCCGTTGCGCTCGATGCAGGGCGCCTGCACCAGCCCGGCGATCGGGTCGCAGGTCATGCCGAGATGGTGCTCCAGCGCGATCTCCGCGGCGTTCTCGATCTGCGCCGGCGTGCCGCCCAGGACGGCGGCCAGCCCGGCGGCAGCCATGGCGGCGGCGGAACCGACTTCGCCCTGGCAGCCCACCTCGGCGCCGGAGATCGACGCGTTCGACTTGATCAGCGCGCCGACCGCCGCCGCCGTCAGCAGGAACTCCGGCACCCGCGACTGCGAGGCGCCGGGCACGTGGTCGAGGAAGTAGCGCAGGGTCGCCG
The DNA here is from genome assembly GCA_963720855.1 of uncultured Chloroflexia bacterium. GTDB lineage: Bacteria > Chloroflexota > Chloroflexia > Thermomicrobiales > UBA6265 > JAMLHN01. The sequence continues at coordinate 114,949 of CAVRGV010000001.1, forward strand.
GCACCACGCCCGAGGCGCCGTTGGTCGGCGCGGTCACCACCTGCGCGCCGGCGGCGTTCTCCTCGTTGACCGCGATGGCATAGACCGAGATCCAGTCGTTGATGGTGTGCGGCGCGGTCAGGTTCTGCCCGCGCTCGGCGAGCAGGCGCTCGTGGATGCCGCGCGCCCGGCGACGCACCTTGAGGCCGCCGGGCAGGATGCCCTCGCCGGCAAGGCCGCGGTCGATGCAGTCGTCCATCACCGCCCAGAGCCGCGCCAAGCCGGCGTCGATCTCGGCCGCCGGGCGCAGTGCGCGCTCGTTGGCGCGCTGTAGCTGGGCGATGGAGAGGCCGGTCGCCGCGGTCAGCGCGAGAAGCTCGGCCGCCGAGGCGAACGGATGCGGCACCGGCGGCCCGTCGGCGCCGCGCGGCGGCCGGGCCAGCTCGCGGGCGGTCAGCACGAACCCGCCGCCGACCGAGTAATAGGTCTCCTGGAGGTGCAGGTTGCCGGCAGCGTCCCACGCCGAGAGCACCATCCCGTTGGCGTGGCCGGGCAGCGGCGGCCCGAAGTCGAAGACGAGATCGCGGGCGGCCTCGAACTCCATCTCGGGCAGGTCCGGCGGGGCGACCCGCCCCGAGGCGGCGATCTGTGCCAGCACCTCGGCGGCACGTCCCGCATCGAACGCGGCGGGGTCTAGGCCGGCGAGGCCGAGGATCACCGCCCGGTCGGTGGCATGGCCCTTGCCGGTGAAGGCGAGGCTGCCGTGCAGCCGGCAGCCGAGCCGCGCCGGCTCGCCCGCGCCGGGGATGCGGTCCGCACCCGACCGCAGCGCGGCGAGAAAGCGGCCGGCGGCCACCATCGGGCCCACGGTGTGCGAGGACGAAGGGCCGACGCCAACCTTGAAGATGTCGAGGACGCTGAGGAACATGCCCCCATATAAGCCCGCTTCGCCTGCCGTTGTCAGGCCAATTGCGACACGGCCCGAGGCGGCTCCGGCAATTCGGCTTTCGGTCCCCGGGTGATCGGCCTATAGATCGATGACAACCGCCCGGGGGTAATTTCATGGCTGCACTTCCTCCCTCCGACGAGGCCAAACGCGCCGCCGCCGCCCGCGCTCTCGACATGGTGGACGATGGCATGTTGCTCGGCCTCGGCACCGGCTCGACCGCCGGCTGGTTCGTGCGGCTCCTGTCCGAGCGCATCCGCCGCGAGGGCCTGACCGTCGAGGGCGTCGCCACCTCCAGCGCCACCGTCTGGCTGGCCGAGGAGCTGGGCGTGCCGCTGCGCCGCCTCGACGACGTCTCGCAGATCGACCTCGTGGTGGACGGCGCCGACGAGATCGACGCGAAACTCAACCTGATCAAGGGCGGCGGCGCCGCGCTGCTGCAGGAGAAGATCGTCGCGGCCGCCAGCGCTCGCATGGTGGTGATCGCCGACGACAGCAAGCGTGTCGCAAGCCTGGGGAAATTCCCCCTGCCGGTCGAGATCGTCCGCTTCGGCTGGACCGCCACCCGCCGCCTGGTGGCGGAGCTCCTCGCGTCGATGGACGTGGACGGCCACCAGGCCGAGGTTCGCATGGGCAAGGACGGCCCGCTGGTCACCGACGAGGGCAACTACATCCTCGATCTGCACCTCGGCCGCATCGGCGACCCCCCGGCGCTGGCCACCGCGCTGAACACGCTGCCGGGCGTGGTCGAACACGGGCTCTTCATCGACATGGCGCACTGCGCTGTGCTCGGCCATGCCGACGGCACTGCACGGGTGCTCTACCGGCCCGGAGCCCGCGGCGCCGATCCCCTCGATATCGCCGAGCTGATGCGCAATCAGGACGCGTGAGGCCGGCGTGCCGGAAAAGGGCAGCGCGTTCGACTTCGACCTCTTCGTGATCGGCGGCGGCTCGGGCGGCGTGCGCGCGGCGCGGATCGCCGCCGAGCACGGCGCCCGGGTCGGGCTCGCCGAGGAATACCGCTACGGCGGCACCTGCGTCATCCGCGGCTGCGTGCCGAAGAAGCTCATGGTCTATGCCAGCCACTTCGCCGACGCCTTCGACGATGCGCAGGGCTACGGCTGGACGGTGCCAAAGCCGCGCTTCGACTGGCAGTCGCTGATCGCGGCGAAGGACGCTGAGATCTCGCGCCTTGAGGCCGCCTACCACGACAACCTGCGCCGGGCCGGCGTGCAGCTCTGCGCCGCGCGCGCCGAGGTGCTCGACCCGCATCGCGTGCGCCTGGCGACCGGGGCGGAATATTCCGCGAGCCATATCCTCGTCGCCACCGGCGGCACGCCCTGGGTCCCCGACATCCCCGGCGCCGAACTCGGGATCACCTCGAACGAGCTTTTCGATCTCGAGACGCAGCCGAAGCGCATGCTCATCGTCGGCGGCGGCTATGTAGCCTGCGAGTTCGCCGGCATCATGAACGGCCTCGGCACCCACGTCATCCAGCTCTACCGCGGCGAACAGATCCTCCGCGGCTTCGACCAGGACCTGCGCGACCAGGTCGCCGGCGACATGCGCATGCGCGGCGTGGCGCTGGAGATCCAGCGCGACGTAACCTCGATCGAGAAGGTGGAGGGCGGCCTCCGGGTCGGCGTCGACAACGGCGAGACGCACGTGGTCGACACGGTGCTCTTCGCCACCGGCCGCAACCCCAACACCGCCGGCCTCGGCCTGGAGGCGCTGGGGGTGAGGATCGCCGCCAACGGCGCGGTCGGCGTGGACGCCTGGTCGCAGACGGTGATCCCCTCGATCTTTGCGGTGGGTGACGTCACCGACCGCGTGGCGCTGACGCCGGTGGCGATCCACGAGGGCCACGCCTTCGCCGACACGGTCTTCGGCGGCCGCCCGCGGCGCTCGGACCACACGCTCATTCCTACGGCGATCTTCACCCAGCCGCCGGCTGCGGCGATCGGCCTGACCGAGGCCGACGCGCGCAAGTCCGGCCCGGTCGAGATCTACCGGAGCCGCTTTCGCCCCCTCCTCAACACCCTGAGCGGGCGGAACGAGCGGACGCTGATGAAGCTCGTGGTCGAGGCGGGCAGCCGCCGGGTCCTCGGCGTGCACATCGTCGGCGAAGGTGCCGCGGAATTGATCCAGCTCGCCGCCATCGCCGTGCGCATGGGGGCGACCAAGGACGATTTCGACCGTACCATGGCCGTTCACCCGACCTCGGCGGAGGAACTGGTGACAATGCGCGCCCCGGTTGCATAGGCGCAGCTACGGCGTGACATCTTGAATTCGCCGTGCGAGGGGTCACATGCCGAAAACCCGGCGAACCGGGTACGGCCGGAACAACAAGGAGCGCGAATGCCCTACAACAACAACGGCGGGCCCTGGGGAGGCAACGACGGTGGCGGCGACGAAAAGAAGGGTGCCGGCAAGGGACCATGGGGCGGCGGCAGCGGCGGCGGCCGTCCACCGGGCGGATCGACGCCTGTGCCGGATATCGACGAGATCGTCCGCAAGGGCCAGGAGCAGCTCAAGATCCTGATGGGCGGCCGGACCGGCCGCGGGCGCGGTCCCGGTGGCGGCGGCGGATCTGGCGGCGGCGGCTTCGGGCGCCGGGGCATTGCCGTTGCAGCCGTGGTGCTCGTCGGCTTCTGGCTTCTCATGTCATTCTACACGGTACGGCCCGAGGAACAGTCGGTCGAGCTCACCTTCGGCGAGTGCCGCGGCGACTGCATCGGCCAGCCAGGCCTCAACTTCGCGCCTTGGCCGATTGTCACCCACGAGATCGTCCAGGTCACCCGCGAGAACACCGAAGACATCGGCTCGGGGACCATCCGCGGCACCAGCGAGGGACTGATGCTAACCGGCGACGAGAACATCGTCGACATCACCTTCCAGGTGGTCTGGAACGTGCGTGATCCGGCGGAATTCCTCTTCAACCTTTCCAACCCGACCTCGACCATCCAGGCGGTGTCGGAATCGGCGATGCGCGAGGTGGTCTCCCGCTCGCAGCTTTCGCCGATCCTGTCGCGCGACCGCGGCGTCATCAGCCAGGAGGTGAAGGACCTGATCCAGTCCACGCTGGACGAGTACGGCTCGGGCGTGAACATCGTGCGGGTGAATTTCGACAAGGCCGATCCGCCGCAGCAGGTGATCGACAGCTTCCGCGAGGTCCAGGCGGCGCGCCAGGAGCGCTCGACGCTGCAGAACCAGGCCGACGCCTACGCCAACAAGAACCTCGCCGCCGCGCGCGGCAACTCGGCGCAGATCCTGCAGGAGGCCGAGGGGTACCGCGCCAAGGTGGTCAACGCCGCCGAGGGCGAGGCCAGCCGCTTCACCGCCGTACAGCAGGAATACGTCAAGGCGCCGGAGATCACCCGCAAGCGGCTCTATCTCGAAACCATGCAGGACGTGCTCGGCGAGCGTGCGGATGTTCGTCATCGACACACCCTCGGGCGGCGCCAACGGCATCGTGCCGTATCTGCCGCTCAACGAGCTGAAGCAGATACCGCCCACGCCGACCGGAGAGACCAAGTGATGCGCCGCATTCCCATCCTGATCGCCGCTCCTCGTCGCCGTCGGCTTCGTGCTCCTGAACGCGATCTTCACCGTGGACGAGCGCGAGAAGGCGATGGTGCTGCAGTTCGGCCAGGTGCGCGCCATCAAGGAGGACGCCGGGCCTCGCCTTCAAGATTCCCTTCATCCAGAACGTGGTCTACTACGACAGCCGCATCCAGGGCCTCGACACCAACGCGCTGGAGGTGACACCGCTCGACGACCGCCGGCTGATCGTCGACGCCTTCGCCCGCTGGCGGATCGCCGACGTCAGCCAGTTCCGCCGCGCCGTCGGCGTCGGCGGCATGCAGGCGGCCACCCAGCGGCTGGAGGCGATCCTCAACGCCAACGTCCGCGAGGCGCTGGGCTCGGTCCGCTCCGAGGCGGTGCTGTCGGCCGACCGCGTCGGCCTGATGAACCGCATCCGCGACGCCGCGATCATCGAGGCGCGCGACCTCGGCGTCGAGATCATCGACGTGCGGCATCAAGCGCGCCGACCTGCCGGAGCAGAACCTCGTCGCCACCTTCGACCGGATGAAGGCCGAGCGCGAGCGCGAGGCGGCCGACGAGCGGGCGCGCGGCAACGAGGCGGCGCAGCGCGTCCGCGCCCAGGCCGACCGCACCGCGATCGAGATCGTCTCGGAGGCCGAGCGCGACGCCAAGGTGATCCGCGGCGAAACCGACGCCGAGCGCAACCGCATCCTCGCCGAAGCCTACGGCGCGGACCCGGAGTTCTTCGCCTTCATGCGCTCGATGGACGCCTACGACGGCTCGCTCACGCGGCGACAACGCCACGATGATGGTCGAGCCGGACAGCGCCTTCTTCGACTATCTGCACTCGCCTGAGCCGCATGTCGGCGCCGATGCCGGGCGCCTGCGGCGCCGGCCGCGCCATCGGCTGCCGCCGAGCGCCGAGCGCGGACCGAATGATTGACGCCGCGCTGCTCGGCCTCGGCCTTGTGGCGATCATCGAGGGGCTGGCGCTGCGCTTTGGCGCCAGCGCCAGATGCGCGAGGCGCTGGAGGCGATCGCGCGCATGGATCCCGAGCGGCGGCGCCTCGTCGGGGCTTCTCGCGGTCGACCGTCGGGATCGCCCTTGTCTGGGCGGCGCGGGCGTGAAATCGTAGCGGCGCCGCGCCACGCACGAAGGCGTGACTTGCGCGTGATGCGCGGCGGACGCGCAATGAGCGCTTGTTCGGAGGCGCACGGCCGACGGACGCGGCAGCGACAGAGGCAGACGCCGCATGGCATCCGCGGACCGACGTTTCGCCGCAGCGCCGCCGGGCGTGCGGCTCGCGGCTGCGCGCGCGGCGCTCGCCGTGGCGCTCTGCCGCCGGCGCTCGCGCCGCGAGGCTCGCCCCGGAGCCCCGCAGCCGCGGCGCCGCTCGCGGTCGATCCCGGTCCGCGCTTCGTGCCCGAGAGCTTCGCCGAACTCGCCGACCGGCTGAGCCCGGCGGTGGTCAACATCACCACCACCACCATCGTCGCCGGGGTCGACGACAGCATGCGCCCGGTCATCCCCGCGGGCTCGCCGTTCGAGGACTTCTTCCGCGACTTCATGGACCGCCAGCCCGGCGCAGCCGCGCCGCCAGCAGCGCTCGAACGCGCTCGGCTCGGGCTTCATCGTCTCGCCGGACGGCTACATCGTCACCAACAACCACGTCATCGAGAGCGCCGACGAGATCTCGGTCGAGCTCTTCCACGGCGGCAACCTCGACGCGCACCTGGTCGGCCGCGACACCCGCACCGACATCGCGCTGCTGAAGGTCGACAGCGACGAGCCGCTGCCGTTCGTCGAGTTCGGCGACAGCGACGCGGCGCGGGTCGGCGACTGGGTGCTGGCCATCGGCAACCCGCTCGGCCAGGGCTTCTCGGTCTCCGCCGGCATCGTCTCGGCGCGCAACCGCACGCTGCAGGGCATGCTACGACGACTTCATCCAGACCGACGCCGCGATCAACCGCGGCAACTCCGGCGGGCCGCTCTTCGACATGCAGGGCGGGGTGATCGGGGTGAACACCGCCATCCTCTCGCCCAACGGCGGCTCGATCGGCATCGGCTTCGCCATGTCCTCGGCGGTGGTCGGCAGCGTGGTCGACCAGCTCCGCGACTTCGGCGAGACCCGCCGCGGCTGGCTCGGGGTGCGCATCCAGAACGTCGACGATGACGTGGCCGAGGCGCATCGGCCTCAAGGAGGCCAAGGGCGCGCTGGTCACCGACGTGCCCGAGGGTCCGGCGCTCGAAGGCGGGCATCAAGTCCGGCGACGTGATGCTGAAGTTCGACGGCGAGGACGATCGAGGACACCCGCGAGCTGGTGCGCGTCGTCGCCGACACCGCGGTCGGCCAGACGGTCGACGTGGTGGTGTTCCGCGACGGCAAGGAAGAGACGCTGCAGGTCAAGATCGGCCTGCTCGAGGAAGCGACGCTGGCCGCCGCCCCCGGCGCGCCGCAGTCCGAGGCGCCGCCGCTGCGCGAGGAGACCGTGCTCGGCATGACCGTCGCGGCGCATCAACGACGACCTGCGCCAGCAGTTCGGCCTCGACCAGCGACGTCACGCGGCCTGATCGTCACCGAGCTCGACGCGACTCCGACGCCTACGCCAAGGGCATGCGCGAGGGCGACGTGATCGCCGAGGTCGGCCAGGAGGCGGTCGCGAGCCCGAAGGAGATGCGCGCGCGGATCGAGGCCGCCGAGGAGGCCGGCCGCAACTCGATCCTGCTGCTGGTCCGCCGCGACGGCCAGCCCCGCTTCGTGGCGCTGAACCTCAGCAGCTGAGATCGGAGACGGCGGGCTCGACGGATGCGGCGGCCCGCAGTGGTTTGGCTCCTGTTCGGCGTCGCCATCGTCGCGGCCGGGTTCGCCGCGACGCGGCTCGTGGCGGCGGCAGAAGTCGAGACCGCCCCCTATCGGGTCGAGTTGAGCGACGGCGCCTTCGAAATCCGCGACTACCCTGAACTGGTGGTGGCCGAGGTGCGGCGGCAGGGCAGCCGCGAGGGCTCCGTTAATTCTGCGTTCCGCGCGCTCTTCAGCTATATCGCCGGCAAGGGGCGAGAAGGCGAGAAGATCGCCATGACCGCACCGGTGACCCAGAGCGTGGCGTCCATCCCCATGACCACGCCGGTCACCCAGAACTCCGGAGGCGACGGGACCTGGACGGTCGCCTTCATCATGCCCTCGGGCTCGACGCTCGATGACCTGCCCCGTCCCGCCGGCACCGACGTGCGCTTGGTGACCCGGCCGGCGCAACGGATGGCGGCGATCCGCTTTTCCGGCCGATGGACCGACGCTTCATTCGCGGAGAGGACCGCGGAACTGATGCGCTGGATCGAGGCCCGCGGCCTGAAGCCGATCGGCGCGGCCACCTACGCCTACTACAACGCGCCCTTCACGCCGTGGTTCATGCGGCGCAACGAGGTGCTGGTGCCGATCGCCCGCTGAGGCGGTGGGGGCGACCGCGTCGATCCCCACGATCTCGTCGAGCAGCGCCGAGATGTCCTCGATCACCTCGGCGATCACGTGGATCACGATCCCCTCGCGCTGCACCTTTCCTGTGACCCTCAGGCACCGCCCGGCGATCACCGCCCGCCGGTAGCGCTCGAAGATCTTCGCCCAGACCACGATATTGGCGGTCCCGGTCTCGTCCTCCAGCGTCAGGAAGATCACCCCCTTGGCCGTCCCCGGCCGCTGCCGGCAGATGGTCAGCCCCGCCACCGCCACCCGCGCTCCGTTGGGCGGCAGGTCGAGCTGCGCGGCGGTCAAACAGCGCGGCGGCCGCGGCCAGGCCGGGGAGGGGGGATGCGTCGCCATGAGAACAAAGATAGAACAAACCTGTCCCGAAGGGCAAGCCCGCCATTCCCTCCCGTTAACCCCTCGTCAAAAAACACCCATATGGATTCCATACGGTTTCCATATGCGTTCTGGGTGCTATTTTCGGGTCTGGACTCACATTCCGTGCAGATTTGACGGGAAGCCGTCCGCTGGCCATGCGATTTGAGCGCTTTGGGCCAGGAGACGGTGGCGGGTGGGCAGGAGCGCATGGAACGGTGGGTTGAACCCGCCGGGGTTGATCGTCGAGCGGCAGTCGGTGGTCGATGGTGTAGTGGAAGTCTCAGGTCGTCTCGCGGGGGCGTTCGGGCACTGCCCGGACTGTGGGACGCCGTCATCGTCCTGCCACAGCCGCTATGTGCGGACCCTGTCGGACCTGCCGATCAGCGGTGCGGTGGTGAAGCTGCGCCTGAGCGTCCGCCGGTTCCGGTGCAAGTTGCGCTCCTGCCGCCGCAGAACGTTCAGTGAGGCCCTGGCCCCGAGCCTCGGGCGGCGTCACGGCCGGCGTGTCGCACGCTGCGATGGACTGCTGCGCGCCGTCGGGCTGGCCCTTGGCGGGCGGCCCGGCTCCCGGATGATGGCCCGGCTTGCGGTTCCTTGGTCGAAGGACACCCTGTTGCGGGCGGTTCGCCGCGAGGCGGCCGCTGTCGGCACGGCTCCCCCGGCGACGGTGATCGGTATCGATGACTTCGCGTGGCGGCGCGGCCACAGCTACGGCAGCATCGTCGTTGATCTGGAGCGACGCACAGTCATCGATATCCTGCCGGATCGGCAGCGCGACACTGTCATGGCCTGGCTGAAGGAGAACCGGCAGGTTCGGATCATTTGCCGGGACCGCGGACCCGGCTATGGTGCCGCGGCGGCGGCGGCAGCGCCCCAGGCCCGGCAGGTGGCGGATCGTTGGCATCTATTCGAGAACGCCTCCGCCGCTTTCCTGTCCGCGGTTCGCTCCGAACTGCCCCGGCTGCGCAAGGCGCTCTCGCCCGAAACGCCTGTCGATCCAGAGACCTTGAGCAAGGCCGAGCGGACCCAGTGGGCGGCGGCCATGACCCGCGAGGCGGTGAACCGTCAGGTCCTGGCTTTGGCGGCGCAGGGTGTCCCTCTGAAGGCGATGGCGCGCACGACCGGCCTTTCCCGCCAGACCATCCGCAAGATCGTGCGCGGCCAGCACCATGACCTTTTCCGCGCCCGCCAGAGCTCGCTCGACCCTTGGCTGGTTCGGCTCGAGGCGGAATGGACCGGCGGTTGCCACGTCGGTGCGGAACTCTGGCGAAGGCTGCGGGCGTCGGGCTTCGCCGGTTCGCTGCGCGTGGTCGGCGAATGGGCCACCCGTCGCCGTCGAGACGACAGGATCGGTCAACCCGCCGGACCGTCGCTGAGTGCCCGGACCATCGCCCGCGGCCTGACGGTCGAACGCGACGCGGGGTCGGCCAAGATCGCGCTAATCAATGCCACCATCGAGACCGCCGCGCCGGAGCTGATCGAAGCGCGTAACCTGATGGACCGCTTCCACGCGATGATGCGGTCCAGCGATCCAGCCCGCCTCGACCCGTGGATCGCTTCCGCCAAGGAAGGCAAGCTGGCAAGCTTCGCCGCGGGTGTCGAGGCGGACAAGGACGCAATCGCCGCGGCAATCACCGAGCCCTGGTCGAGCGGCCAAGTCGAAGGCAAGATAAACCGGCTCAAGCTCATCAAGCGCCAGATGTTCGGACGCGCAAACCTCGACCTCCTGAAAGCGCGCCTCATGGCCGCTGCGTGACCGACGATCTGCACGGAATGTGAGTCAGACCCTATTTTCCGAGCCGTTCCAATGCCCTACCCGTGATCCGGCCCCGTCCCCTCCAGATGCGAGCAATAGAGCTCCACCGACCGCGCCACCACCCCCTCCGCATCCTCCGGCACCTCCTGTCCGGCGAAGGCCCCGTAGATGCGCCGGTACCGCCACGGCGCCAGCCGCGCCGCCACCCGCCGCACCTCCGCGGCCGGCAGCGGCAGCATGTTGGGATAGCTCCACATGAACGACACCCGGTGCGCCCCCGGCGTCACCTGCAGGATGTCACCGGCCAGCAGCGCCCCGCCCCGCTCCGCCCAGTGCATTACCGTCCCGCCGGCGAAATGCCCGCCCAGCCGCACCAGCGTCGCCCCCGCCGCCACCTCCAGCGCCTCGCCCTCCCAGAAGCGGATCGCCGGGTCCGGCCGCACCACCCACTGCCGGTCCGCCGCGTGCAGGTACACCGGCGCCCCGAACGCCGCCGCCCAGTCCTGCATGGCGGTGTAGTAGTGCGGGTGCGAGATCGCGATGGCCACCAGCCCGCCCAGCGCCCGCACTATCTCCTCGGTCGCGGCGTCGAGGAGCGCGATGCAGTCCCAGAGGATGTAACCCACCGGAGTCGCAAGCAGAAATGCCCTCTGGTTGATGGCAAAGGCCGGCACCGTCTGCAGGCTGAGCAGCCCCGGCTCGTGCCGCGCCCAGGCGTTGCGATGTCCCGCCGCCAGCGCGTCGCGGCTGATCCAGGCCTGTCCGCCGCGCGGCACGTACTGCCGCTCGTCGGCGCAGATCGGACAGGCCGCCGGCGGGGCGTCCGCCTCGGGAAAGGCGGTCCCGCAAGCGCGGCAAAGAAAGATCGTCACCGCCATTTCCCCCGATTTTGCCATGGCATACGGCAGCCGCAGCGATTAGATACCCGGCGCGAAGGCGAAGGCTATACCATGGCGAAGATCACCTACATCGAGCACGACGGCACCCCCCACGAGGTCGAGGTCCCCACCGGCCTCACCGTCATGGAGGGTGCGCGCGACAACAACATCCCCGGCATCGAGGCCGACTGCGGCGGCGCCTGCGCCTGCTCCACCTGCCACGTCTACGTCGACGCCGCCTGGATCGACCGCCTGCCGCGGCGCGAGGCGATGGAGGAGGACATGCTCGACTTCGCCTGGGAGCCCGACCCGGCGCTGAGCCGCCTCACCTGCCAGCTCAAGGTCACCGACGCGTTCGACGGCCTCGTCGTCCGCATGCCCGAAAAGCAAATCTGACCGCCGCGCCGATCAGGCCGGCTTCCAGTCGATCACCAGTTCCTCGCGGAAGGCGAAGCGCAGCAGGTGCCGCGCCACCACGTCCTGAAGCTGCAGAACCGCCTCGGGATCGGCCGACTCCACGGTCAGGGTCAGCACGTCCCCCTCGGCCTTGAGCCGGCATTCGCCGCGCTGGAAGCTGATCTGCCCCTCGCTCCCCTCGTAGCTCGCGGGGATCTTGTGGGCGAAGTGCTTGCAGAGCTGGGCGAGATAGCCCGCGGCCTTCGGCGTGCTCACCTCGGCGGTGCTGCGCACGAGCGTCTCCGGCGTGTCGGTCATCTGCGTCTCCAGGGTCGCTGCAGCGGCGTCGATGGTTGCGGCGATGGCCGCGATCGACGCCGCGTCGACCGGACCCCTGAGCAAGCGCGCCCGAAGCGCCCGCTTCAGCCTGTCCATGCTCTGCAGCACCGGCTCCGGCGCCCGCCGCCGCCCGCCGGGCGCCCCCATCCGTGCGGTAAGCTCGGCCAGTTCCGCCTGGTTGGCGGTGAGAAAGGCCGCCCCCTCGGGGGTGATGCCATAGCTGCGGCGGCTGCCGTCGCTGTCGCCGGCGGCATAGCCCATGTCCTCCAGCCAGGCGAGGGTCGGGTAGATCACCCCGGGGCTCGGGCTGTAGCCGCCGCCCATGCGCTCCTCGATGGCCTTCATCAGCTCGTAGCCGTGCCGCGGCTGCTCCGCGATCATGCCGAGGACGAGAAGGCGCAGATCGCCATAGTCGAAGGGACGCCGCCGGCGATGGCGGTGCTCGGGGTGAAGATGTTCTGGGTGGTGATGGCGGGGTCCCCCGCCGGGTGCGTGTTCATGTCTCATGCTCCGCCACCTAGTTCTCGATATATCGAGAGTCAAGATGTATCGACTTGCATGCCTTCCCATTCCCCGCCCCATGCCCTAGATCCGCCGCCATGAGCCAGCTCGAGCCCATCCACATCATCGGCGGCGGCCTTGCCGGGTCGGAGGCCGCGTGGCAGGCCGCCGAAATGGGCGTGCCGGTCATCCTGCACGAGATGCGCCCCGTTGTCGGCACCTTCGCGCACCAGACCGACGCGCTTGCCGAGCTGGTCTGCTCCAACTCCTTCCGCTCCGACGATGACGAGCAGAATGCCGTCGGCCTCCTCCACTGGGAGATGCGCGCGGCGCGGGGCCTCGTCATCGCCACCGCCGACCGCCATTCCCTCCCCGCCGGCAGCGCGCTGGCCATCGACCGCGTGCCTTTCTCCGCCGAGATCACCGCCCGCCTCGAAGCCCATCCCCTCGTCACCATCGACCGCGCCGAAGTGGCCGGTCTCCCGCCCGCCGCATGGTCCAGCGTCATCGTCGCCACCGGCCCGCTGACCTCGCCCGCGCTCGCCGACGCCATCCGCGCCCTCACCGACGAAAGCGCACTCGCCTTCTTCGACGCCATCGCCCCGATCGTGCATTTCGAGACCGTCGATCTCTCCAAGGCCTGGTTCCAGTCCCGCTACGACAAGGGCGAGACGCAAGCCGAGCGCACCGCCTATCTCAACTGCCCGATGGACCGCGACCAGTACGAGGCCTTCATCGACGCGCTCCTCGCGGCCGACAAGACCGAGTTCAAGGACTGGGAGAAGGACACCCCCTATTTCGAAGGCTGCCTGCCCATCGAGGTGATGGCCGAGCGCGGCCGCGAGACCCTCCGCTTCGGCCCGCTGAAACCGGTCGGCCTCACCAACCCGCACGCCCCCGACCGCAAGCCCCACGCCGTCGTCCAGCTCCGCCGCGACAATGCCCTCGGCACCCTCTACAACATCGTCGGCTTCCAGACCAAGATGAAGTACGGCGCCCAAACTGAAGTTTTCCAGACCATCCCCGGCCTGGAGAGCGCCGCCTTCGCCCGCCTCGGCGGCATCCACCGCAACACCTTCCTCAACTCACCGCGCCTCCTCGACGGCCAGATGCGCCTCAAGGCCGACCCGCGCCTGCGCTTCGCCGGCCAGATCACCGGCGTCGAGGGCTACGTCGAGAGCGCCGCCATGGGCCTCCTCGCCGGCCGCATGGCCGCCGCCGAGCGCCTCGGCCGCGCCCTCGCCCCGCCGCCCCCCACCACCGCCCTCGGCGCTCTGGTCGCCCACATCACCGGCGGCGCCGAGGCCGGCGCTGTTCCAGCCGATGAACGTCAACTTCGGCCTCTTCCCCCCGCTCGACGCCGCCCGCGGCGGGCGGAAGGGGCCGGCGCGAGCGCTACAAGGGTATACCGACCGGGCGAAGGCGGATTTCGCGGCGTGGCTCGGGAGCCGGCGCTCGTCCCTGCCTGACCCGGCCCGGCCCGCGAGGGCAGCCTCGCACCGGCCCGCAACGCGCCAGAACGGTCATCTGAGGGTGCGCGCTGTGACGTCCGAGATGCGGGACAAAGCGGACGGGTGCATTCTGTTCCAAATCGACGGCCGACCACTTTATCAGTTGCCATTTTCCAGCCAGGCGCGCGCCCTGGCATCCGGGATCAAGACTGCAAGCCGTTCGCGGTAGCGCTCCAGCTCTTCAATGGAAAGCGTTCCTTCCCATTTCCGCGAACTGGCAGAGTCAAAGAAATCTTCATCGGACTTGAAAAAACCGGTACCGCCCACAGGGGCAAAGTCGCGCGCCTTCGCCTTCATCGCCCCGAATGACGCCGCTTCGGTCACCGCACGGATCACCGTGTCGCCCACGTCGATCCCGGCCGCTTCTGCCATGGCCTGGACCGTACGTCGCTCATCCTGAACCATATTGGAATAGTGGAACAGTCTGAGATCACGGAGCCTGTGTGAAAGAACCGTCTGTACATAATGCGTCGCAAGACCAGCCAGGTTGTCGCGATCAAAGTCGTTGATGTCGGATGGGCTGTTGATGTAGGCGTCAAAGGCCTCTGAAACCGGCCGGAGAAACGGATTGTCTTCGCCTGGATTTGCCTTGTTGGCCGCTTGCTTGCGAAGGGAGAAAAAGACATCGAGTGGATGGCGATAGACAGCAATAACCGTCACGCCTTCCCAGATCGGAAACCCGTCGGCCGGAGTGTGGGTCTTGACGACGCGCCGTCCTGATTGCGCGGCAAGAGACTCGGCGACGTCGCTGGCCGAAACCCCGAGATCGGCATCGACCCATGGCGACAAGGCTGGCAGTTTGGCGGGCAAGTCAGGCCCGCCGTGAACAAGCATGGCGAGAATTGTTTGCGTCCAGGTCGTGCCACTTTTTGAGGGTGTGCAAACGAGGAGGTCGCCTTCATGGGGTTCCCATGTTGCCCAGCGTTCAGGACGCGTCATCGAACCACGGTAAGTTCGAGCCGCAGGGGCAAGTGCAGGGGCAGGTCTGGCCATGTCGGAATCGATCCGTCACAGAAGGAAACTCAACTTCTGAAACCTCATATGTCCAGCCGGATTTAAATGAAATGTGGAATAAGTCATCCGGCCAAAAGACAACAAACTTGCGACGGAGCCGGGATCAGTGACGCGCAAAGTGGTTTGGCGTGCCCGGTTTGGGCTCGAACCCGCCGTTCGGTGCTGCAGTTCACGATTGACTACACCGGGGCCGAGGGCCGCCGTTCCGAAGGTCACCCGCCACGCCCATCACTCCGGCTTCTTCTTTGGCGCCGCCTTCCCGACAATCTCGTCGCCGTGCCGGTTGGTGTCGCCCTAGCTCAGCACCTCCTTCGAGATCAGCGCCAGCACGTAGGTGCGCAGCACCGCGTTGATCCGGCCGTGGTAGCCCGCGCCAAGGCCGCTGAACCAGCGCGCCACCTCCGCGTCCAGCGCCACCGTCACCTCCTTCTTGCGCGGACGCACCGGGGCCGTCGTCCGACCTTGAGTTCGTCGAGAGCAGCGCCTTACTCTTCGATACGCCGCCGCTGCCTCCGTCAGCAGAAATGGCAGGGGCGCTCGCCGACCGGCGCCACAAGGCAGAAGGGAAGACTGACTATGGGCGAAAATGGTCCGCTGCGACCCTATCGGATCGGCGTCCGCGTGACCGGCATCCACTACGTCGAGGTCGAAGCGGTCAACAACGATCACGCCGAGGGACAGGCGCGGCTCCGTGCAATTTTTGCGTGCAGATTGCCGAGTGGCAGCCAGGTCGTTCCATCCAACGGTGACGTCCGCTACCCGATCGCAGAGTCGGCCAAACCGGTCGAGGTCCGCCTCGACGTGGTCAAGAACATCTGCGTCGTGAGCGCAGAGCGGAAATCGTAACCGCCCCTCACTCCGCCTCGGCCGAAATCCGCCCTGCTTGCGACCGCCCCCCGGCCTCCCTATCTCACGCCCATGAACTACGTGCTCGCCCTCTTCCTGCCGCCGCTGTCGATCCTCATCGCCGGCCGTCCGTTCGTGGCCATCGTCACCTTCCTCATCTGGATCCCGGCCGTCATCTTCTCCGGCGGCCTCACCCACCCGATGTTCATCCTTCTCGCCTGGATACTGATCTACCAGTCCGGCGAGGAACGCCGCACCCGCCGCCTCACCCAGCGCGACGGCTGACCTGCGCACCCGCTTCGCCCCGTCTCCGACCGGGCCGCTGCACCTCGGCCACGCCTTCTCGGCGCTGACCGCCAGGGATATCGCGGACGTGCAGCAGGGCACCTGCCTCCTCCGCATCGAGGACATCGACACCACCCGCGCCCGCCCCGAGCACGGGCCGCCATCTACGACGACCTCGCCTGGCTCGGCCTCATCTGGCCCGAGCCCGTCCTGCGCCAGTCCGACCACCTCGACCGCTACGCCGCCGCCCTCGCCCGGCTGACCGCCCTCGGCCTCACCTACCCCTGCCGCTGCACCCGCGCGCGAAATCCGTGCCGCTCTCTCGGCGCCCCAGGAGAACGCGCCGCGTGCGGTCTATCCCGGCACCTGCCGCCGCTTCGCCCCCGAGTGGCCGACACGCCGGCCGGCGCGCCGCCATCCGTCTCGATCTCGGCCGCGCCCTCGCCTCGCGGGTCCTCTCACCTTCACCGAGACCGGCCCCCTCCGCGCCGGCCACTCACCCCGCCGACCCGGCGCCGCTCGGCGACGTCGTCCTCGCCCGCAAGGACATCGGCGCCGCCTACCACCTCGCGGTCGTCGTCGACGACGCCACCAGGGGATCACCCACGTCGTCCGCGGCGAGGATCTCTTCGAGGCGACCCCGCTCCACCGCCTGCTGCAGGCGCTCCTCGATCTGCCGGTCCCGGTCTGGCATCACCACCGCCTCATCCGCGACGACGGCGGCCGCCGCCTCGCCAAGCGCGACGATGCCCGCGCCCTCGCCACCCTCCGCGCCGACGGCGCCACCCCCGAAGACATCCGCCGTCAGCTCGGCTTCGCCTGATTGGCAACCCGCCCGGGATCACCCAATATCCCGCCGACCATGAGCCGTCCCGACATCCTCTTCCCGCTCTTCTCCGAGTTGACCGGGCTTGCCGGGATCGGCCCGAAGACCGCGCGGCTGCTGCGCGAAGCTGGAGATCACCCACCCGGTCGACCTCCTCCTCACGCTCCCGACCTCCGGCACCGACCGCCGCCTGCGCGCCTCGATCCGCGAGTCCACTCCTCCCCGAGGTCGTGACCGTCGAGGTGGAGATCGGCCTGCACCAGCCCGGCGCCACCCGCGGCCGCCCCTACCGCATTCACGTTCGCGACGCCCTGACCGAGTTCCAGCTCGTCTTCTTCCACCCCCGCGCTGACTGGCTGCGCCGCAGCTTCCCGCCGGGCAGCGCCGCATCGTCTCGGGCCGGGTCGAGATCTTCGACGGCATCGCCCAGATGGCCCACCCCGACCACATCCTGCGCCCCGGCAGCGACGAGACGCTTCCCGACTTCGAGCCGGTCTATCCGCTCACCCAGGGCCTGACGCCGCGCCATGGCCCGCGCCGTCGCGGACGGCCCTCGCCCGCGTCGCCCGAGCTGCCGGAGTGGATCGAGCCCAGCGTCAAGCGCCAGCGCCGCTGGCCCGACTGGCGCGCACGCGCTGCGCGCCGCCCACGCCCCCGGCGGCCCGGGCGACCTCGCGCCCGGCGCTCCGCGCGCGAGCGCCTCGCCTATGACGAGCTTCTCGCGCATCAGGTGACGCTCGCGCTCGCCCGCGCCCGACGATGAAGCGCGCCAAGGGCTTCGCCACCCGCGGCGACGGCGCCTGCGCGGCCCGCGTGCTCGCGGCGCTACCCTACGCGCCCACCGGCGCGCAGATCCGCGCCTCGGCGAGATCACCGCCGACATGGCTCGCCGCCGGATGAACCGCCTGCTGCAGGGCGATGTCGGCTCGGGCAAGACCCTGGTCGCCTTGCTCGCCATGCTCGCGGCGGTCGAGGCCGGCGGCCAGGCCGCGATGATGGCGCCGACCGAGATCCTCGCCCGCCAGCATCTCGCCTCGCTCGCGCCGCTCGCCGAGGCCGCCGGCGTCCGCCTCGACATGCTCACCGGCCGCGACAAGGGCGCGCGAACGCGCCGGCAAGCTCGCGGCGCTGGCCACCGGCGCGATCGACATCGTCGTCGGCACCCACGCGCTTTTCCAGAAGGACGTCGCCTTCCACGACCTCCGCCTCGCCATCGTCGACGAGCAGCACCGCTTCGGCGTCCGCCAGCGCATGGACCTCGGCGACAAGGGCCGCGCCGCCGACATCCTGGTGATGACCGCGACGCCGATCCCGCGCAGCCTGGCGCTGGCGCAGTATGGCGACATGGACATCTCGGTGCTCGACGAGAAGCCGCCGGGACGGCCGCCGGTGGAGACGGCGCTCGTCTCGTCGGGCGACTTCCGAGGTCGTCGAGCATCTGCGCCGCGCCATCGCCGAGGGCCGCCAGGCCTACTGGGTCTGCCCGCTCGTCGAAGAGAGCGAGACGGCCGAGATGACCGCCGCCGAGGAACGCTTCCGCAGCCTGCGCCTCCCGCTCGGCGAGGCGCGTCGGTCTGGTGCACGGGCAGATGCCCGCCGGCGCAGAAGGATGCCGCCATGGCCGACTTCGAGGCCGGCCGCACCCGCCTGCTCGTCGCCACCACGGTCATCGAGGTGGGCGTCAACGTCCCGAATGCCTCGATCATGGTCGATCGAGGGGGCCCAGGCCTTCGGCCTCGCGCAGCTGCACCAGCTTCGCGGCCGGGTCGGGCGCGGCGCCGCGCGCGTCCACCTGCCTGCTCCTCTATGACCCGCCGCTCGGCGAGACCGCGCGTGCGCGGCTGGAGATCATGCGCGCCACCGAGGACGGCTTTCGCATCGCCGAGGAGGATCTGGGGCTGCGCGGGGCAGGAGACTTGATCGGCGTCGCGCAATCCGGCCTGCCGCGCTTCCGCATCGCCGACCTCGAGACCCAGGCCGACCTGATGCGCATGGCGCAGGACGATTCGCGCCTGCTGCTCGACCAGGACCCCGAGCTCGCCTCGCCGCGCGGCCAGGCGGTGCGCACGCTGCTCTATCTGATGGAGCGCGACAAGGCGATCCGAATGCTTTCCGTGGGTTAGATGTTCCCGCTACGTTCGGGTCGGGCCTTGACTCAGCGGGCCCGATAGTGGAACATTAACGGAACATAGAGGATCGTAAAGGGAACACGCTGATGCCCGAGGCCATTGACCGCATCCTGAACGCCGATCTCGAGAGCCTCGGTCGCGAAGCGATCGGCCTCGCCGGCCTCTGCGCCACGATCGTGGCGGTCCTGCTCTTGCCCCTTTTCGCCTGACGCATTGCCTTTGCCTGCGGTGCGCACGCGCGGAACCTGCCTCTCCGCCTGACCTGTCGGACGCGCCCGCCTCCTCATCGCCGCACCCTCGGGTAGCGGCGATTTTTTTTGCCCGTCAGGCAGCGCGCGGGAGTTGGAGGTAGACGCTGTCGCACCATTCGTCGCCGACGAGGATCGTGCGCGCCGCCCGGTGGGTCTCGCGAAAGCCGAGCCGGTCCAGCACGCGCAGCGAAGCAGCGTTGCGCGGATCGACCTCGGCGGTCAGGGCCTCGACGGCGAGGGTGGCGAAGACGTGAGGGATCGCCGCGGACAGCGCCTCGGTGGCGAGGCCCTGACCCCAGTGGTCCGGATGCAGGATGAAGCCGACCTCGGCCAGTCGCCAGCAACCGGCCTTAACTCCTCGGTTTGATACCAGGGCGCGCGGCGTTTGCCGCTCGTTCGACCCAGGTTGTGCGTCAACTAGAAAGGGGACCGGAGACATCGCCGCCGATCAACACGCTAGTGTACGGGATAGTCAGCAAACTCCGCCGACGGTCACCCTACCGCGCGGTCAAGGTTGGGATTCCGAGCCCGAGCCCGGCCATATTGACGGTCTGGGTATCGGAGGCGATCCGCTTGATCAGCCCACCAAGCACATTGCCCGGACCGATCTCGATGAAGCTCTTCACCCCGGCATCGGCCATGGTCTGGATCGAGCCGGTCCAGTCGACGGGCCGCACCATCTGCAGATCGAGCTCTTCGTAGAGCCCGCCGGTCGAATAGATCGGCAGGGCGGTCGTGTTGCCGATCACCATGCCGCTCGGCTTCTCGGGAAAGTCCGGCAGCGAGAGCGCGGCAGCTTGCAGCAGTTTCTGAAACTCGGCGTTGGCATTGGCCATCAACGGAGAATGTGAGGCGATGCTGACATTGAGGCGCGCCACCCGCCGGGCACCCCGCCCCTTGGCGAGATCCATGGCGTGTTCCAGTGCGCCGATCTCACCGGAAATGACAGTTTGCCCCGGGCAATTGCGATTGGCAGGAACCACGATGCCATTGGCCGACGCGACCTGGCAGACCTCGGCGATGGCCTCGTCGTCGAGTCCCAGGATCGCGGCCATACCGCCGCGGGTATCCTCACCGGCTTGCTTCATGAGGCGCCCACGCTCGCGCACCAGGGTAAGTGCGTCCGGGAACTGCAATATCCCGGCGGCTACCAGTGCCGAAAACTCGCCAAGCGAATGCCCGGCCACATAGTCGGGCGAGAGCGTGACGCCGGCCTCCTGCGCGTTTTCGTTCAGCGCGGCCAGCGCGGCAATGCTGACCGCCAGGATGGCCGGTTGGGCATTGACGGTGTCTTCCAGCTCTTCGGCGGGGCCGTTCTGGATCAGCTCGGTCAATCCGAAGTCCAGCGTGTCGTCAGCCAGCGCCATCATGGCGCGCGCCATTTCACTTGCTTCGAGCAGCGGTCCCGCCATACCGACGAACTGGCTCCCCTGACCGGGAAAGACGAAGGCGTACGGCTGTGCCGGGATGGAAGGTTCGGTCATGGTCGCGTCCTCTCGCACATGCGGAGCGTTCCTATGAATGTTGACGACGTGATCTACACACCGGAGTCGAACTCATAGCGCTGCCAATCATGGTGGTCGTCACGTCGAAACGCTGACTGAAGTTTTGCACGGTACCTGGTTTGAGTGCGCAACGGTCATCATACAGCGCCAATCCTTGTGCATCTTGGCCGGAAATGTTCGGGAAGGCGCCGAATGGACCGCCTAGTGCAGGCGGCGTAGGAAGGCCTGCAGACGCTCACTCTCCGGATGCTCCAGCACCTGTTTCGGATTGCCTTGTTCGACGATCACCCCGCCGTCCATGAAGACGATACGGTCAGCAACATCGCGCGCGAAACCCATTTCGTGCGTCACCACGATCATGGTGACGCCGTGGGATTGCGCCAGATCGGTCATCACCTCCAGCACCTCGCCGACCAGCTCCGGGTCGAGCGCTGAGGTTACTTCATCGAAGAGAATCACCTTGGGCTCCATCGCCAGCGCGCGGGCGATGGCCACGCGTTGTTGCTGCCCACCTGAGAGCTGGGAGGGATACGAATCCGCTTTTTCCGCCAAGCCGACGCGCGCCAGCAACCGCCGTCCGTTCTCTTCCGCCGCCGCTTTCTTCAAGCCGCGCACTTTCATCGGCCCGAAGGTGACATTGCGCAGTGCGGTCATATGCGGAAAGAGATTGAACTGCTGAAAGACCATCGAGGTTTCAGCCCGGACCTTGGCAATCTCTTTTTCCGGGGCTGGTTTCAGTTGACCGTTCTGCTCGCGATAGCCGACGAGTTGGCCATCGACATAGATACGCCCGTCCTGATAGCTCTCGAGAAAGTTGACGCATCGCAGCATGGTGGTCTTGCCAGATCCACTCGGCCCGATCACACAGACCACCTCGCCGGGGGCGATATCGAGATCGACGCCCTTGAGTACCTGAAGGTCGGCATAACTTTTGTGTAGGTTCCGAATCGACACCATGGCGGTTGCGCTCGGTGCCAGGTTTGCGCTCATCGGGCGACCCCATAGCGGTACCGCTGGGCCACCAGGACCCCGATGCGGGAAATCGAAAAGCAAATCACGAAGTAGATCGCGGCGGCCGCGATGTAGAAGGGGAGCACATCACCCGTTCGCTCCACGATTTTCCGGGTGGCAAAGAGGAGCTCGCTCATGCTCAGCAACGATGCCAGCGACGTGCCCTTGACCAGCTCCGCTGCCGTATTCGTCCACGGAGGGATGATGACCGGCATCGATTGCGGCAGGGTCACATGAAAGAGCCTGGGCCAGAAGGTCAATCCGAGCGACTTGGCGGCATCTGTCTGCCCCTTCGGAACTGACGAGAGGGCGCCACGTACCACTTCGCCAACCTGAGCGGCTCCGAACGCGCTGAGCCCGATCGCAGCAGCCTGGAAACGGCCCACGTTCGTTGGCACGTGGAAGCTTCCGATGTTGATATCGACCGCCGGCAGGATGTAGTAGATCAGAAAGAGCACCACCAGGATCGGCAACCCGCGGATGATATCGACATAGAGGCGAAAGAGGGTCCGCACCAGTCGATTGCCGTAGACCAGGCCGACGCCGATGAAGAGTCCGATGATCGTGCTCGCCACAATGGCGACCGCTGAGAGCTGCAACGTGAGCTTGAGCCCCAGCCAGAGCAGGTGGCGGTTGTCCCAGACTTCGTTCATGCCACGGTCCATTTGATGCGCCGTTCCAGCAGGCGCAAACCCAGCGCGATACCGTAGCAGGTGACCAGATAGATCGCCCCGGCGGTGGCCCAGGCTTCGATATAGCGAAAGTAGTCGGTACTTACCTTGCGGGCCGCCCAGGTGAGCTCAGGCGCGGCAATGGCGACCGCAATCGACGTGTCTTTGAAGAGCCCAATGAACGTGTTTCCCAGTGAGGGCAGGACGGTCCGAAACATGATCGGTAGCGTGATGGAAACAGCGGTCTGCCGTCGGGTCAAACCGAGCGACGTGCCGGCTTCCAGATATCGCTGGCCGACCGAGACGATGCCGGCCGAGAAGATCTCGGTTAGATAGGCGGCGGCATAGATCGCAAGCGCGATGATAAACGTGCGCTCGGCATCGGGCAGAATCTTCAGCACCCACTCCTGACCGGTGCTTCGGCGCGGAAAAACCTGCGGCAATCCAAAGTAGAGCAGTGAAACGATCAGCAGCAGCGGAATATTGCGGAGCAGCTCGACATAGGCGGTGACGAACCACCGCACTGGGCGCGGACCGTTCTGCCGCGCGAACGCCAGCAGCAAGCCGATCAGCGTTCCAATGAGTAGGCCCAGGATGGCCATCTTCAGGCCGAGCACCAGCCCGTCGATGAAGAGGTCCTTGTTATCGGTGATGTATTCCCAACGGAGCTTGTACATGAGCTACTTGACACAGGCAGGAGCGCGCCGTGGCGCGCTCCCGTGCTGTGTGTGACGAATTACTTGAACTCGACCGGGAATCCGATCGGTGGGTTTGGCAGATCTTCGCCGAAGTAGGTCTTGAATGCGGTCTGGTAGATCGGGAAATCAAGCCCGACCATCCCCTGCATGAGGGCGGTATTGACGAAGTTCAGGAAGACCTGATCGCCCGGCTTGAGCGATGCGGCGTACGACTGGGCATCCCAGCCTTCCGGAATTGTCTTGTACGTCTCGGGATCCTGCGCCACCAGCCAGCGGCCGGTAGACATGTCGATTCCGGTAGCATCCACTCGGCCCGAATCGAGCGCTTCGACCGACGCCGCGACCGAGTCGAACTGCTCGACCGTGGCATCCGGAACACCGCGGTGGATCATGTCTTCGGCGGTCACATTCGCAAGAATTGCGATGGTGAGGTCTTGGTCCTGCATCTCGGCCAGCGAGGTGTACTCAGAGTCCGCCGGGAGCAGAAGAGTGACGCCTTCGCGATAGTAGGGGACCGTGAAGGCAACCTGCTGCGCACGGGCGGCCGTGACCGTCATGAACTGGAAATTGATGTCGACCTTATCCGAGAGCAGGTCGGGAATGCGCGCGTCCGCCTCGTGCACGACGAAGTCGATGTAATTTCGCGGTTCCTCGCCAGCCAGAATCTGGGCCTGGTCGAGCCCGAAGATGCCGCCCGCCAGCAGCATCGCGAGCGAGATGTCAAACCCAACGAGCTGGCCATCCTCGTCTTCGAAGTGCCACGGCGGGTTGGTGCTGCCCGTGCCGACCACGATCTTGCCGCGATCGAGGATCTTGCCGAGGAGACTGTCCGAGCTCGCATCCTGCGCCATCGCGTGCAGACTCGGCAGCGAAACGGCTGCCGCCGCCCCACCGATCAGCGCGCCCCGGGAGATCAGAGTTCGGCGACTCGTCATTCCCGGAATCCGGTTCTCTGGCATCTGTGCTCTCTTCCTTTCGGCTGTGCGCTCGCGCGCACGCAATCCAATCGAAAAATGCCGAACAAAACATCTGGATTTCCCAGCATTCTGGAGCGATCCATTTTGTCTGTCAACGCGAGCAAGCTACCACGAAATTTGCTTACTATGCAGAGAGCGATGCCGCGAACGATCAGCTATGAGGTCGAACGATTATGGACATCTATCGAAAGCTCGGCGTGCAGCCGGTCATCAACTGCGCAACTACCTACACCCGGCTCGGCGGCACCATGATGGCGCCGCATGTCGCTCGAGCGATGGCCGATAGCGCCGGAGCCTTTGTCAACGTCTTCGAGCTGCAGGAAGCGGTCGGCAAACGGTTGGCCGAGCTGACCGGAAACGAAGCGGCGTACGTAAGCAACGGTGCCGCCGCCGCGCTGGCGCTCGCTACCGCCGCGGCAATCACCGGCAACGATCTCGCGCTCATGGCGCGTCTCCCCAACAACCTCGAGGATATGAAGAATCAGGTCGTGGTGCACCGCACGCAGCGCAACTGGTACGACATTGCGGTGCGCATGACGGGCGTTGAGCTGGTCGAAATCGGGCACATCATGGAGACCTACGAATGGGAGCTCGATGACGCCATCAACGAGCGCACCGCCGCGGTCGTCTATTTCGCCGGCAGCCATCTCAACCGAAACACGCTTCCGCTGGAGTTCGTCATCGAGCGGGCCCATGCGCGGGGAGTGCCGGTGATCGTGGATGCGGCCGCCCAGGTGCCACCGGTCTCCAATCTCTGGCACTTCACCCGCAATCTCGGCGCCGACGTCGCCATTTTCAGCGGCGGCAAGATGCTGCGCGGACCGCAGAACAGCGGGCTCGCGGTCGGTACGCCGGCCATGATCGAGGCGATGCGGCTCAATGGACCGCCGGTGCAGCGCATCGGCCGGGCCATGAAAGTCTCCAAGGAAGCCATGATCGGGTTGCTGACCGCGGTCGAGACCTATCTCGAAACCGACCATACCGCCGAGGCGTTGCAGTGGGAGAGCGTCGTGGAAAGCTGGGGCGACACCTGGCAGCTTCTGGCGCCACGATGGCTCACGATCGAACGAAAGGCGACCGGCGAAGCCGGCGAGCCGATTCCGCGCATTCTGATGCAGGTGTCTCTCGATGCCCCGCTCTCCCGGGACGATGTGATCGCGGGACTGCGGGCTGAGAACCCACCAATCGAGGTCGTGGTCGAAAACGAGTCGACCATCGCCTTCAGCCCGCACCTCTTGCAGCCGGGCGAAGCGGAGATCGTGGAGCAGCGAGTTGCACAATTGATCGCAAGCCACCTGCTCGCACAGCCGTCAGGAGCTATCGCCGGGGACTAGGTTTTGTATCGCAAATCTGCTACGATGTGAACGTACGCCCCCGACGCACGGTACGACTCCCGCCAATCGTTCGAAGATGGTTTTTGGCTCATCTGCAAGTGCGGAGGGAGAAGCATGCGTATTCGTCTTGTTGGTGTTGCGGCCTTGATGTTCGCGATACTCGGTCTCGTGGGCTATTCCTTCGGCGCTCGACAAGTGCTGGCCCAATCGGGCACCCCAGCGGCCACGCCGTTGGCTGAACACGACGCCCGAGAGTGACACCTCTGCCACGCCATTGTCCGAAACCGCTGCCACGCCGGTGGCCGAGCCGGTGCGCGTGGTGACCCTGGTCGGGTGGTATCAGAACTCGGCCTCCGGCGATCTGCATCGAGATCGGCCCATTGCAAACCACCGATCAATTGGTGGCGGGTCCTGGCGATCCGACCAGCACGTTGACCGGCACGGCAGATCTCGATTCCGAAGACAACAACGGCCTGCCGCGCATCGTCCTCGGCGATACGATGCTGGACGGCACCGAAATGTTCGCAGGCGATCCTGAGTCGGTCTTCAACTGGATCTACTACCAGGGCGATCCAGCGCTTCGCCCGGCAACACTGGTTATTCCGGTCATCGCCACCGCCGGCCCGTACGAAGGCCGCTCCGGGACGGTCACCTTCCTCTCGCGCAGCTCACCGGGCAGCGGCATCTTCGTCGCGATGCTCAATCCGGCTGCGGAGTAGCGCGAACAACACCCACTCGAACATGCAACAGGGGCGGCGATTGCCGCCCCTGTTTTCGTTGTTCCACGAAGGCTTCGCAGAAAAGGCCGACCTATACGGCGACGGCCTCCGGAAGCGGGGACATGATCGCGTCTGGGTCGAGCCGCTTGAGCATGTCGTACCCAATGCGAGCGCGGCGTAGCCGCTCGCGGGTGAGGGCAATCGCGGTCGCTTCCAGGTGGGTGCCGGCCGGATAGATATTCGGCGCATTGCGCAGGCCGAACTTCAGGTAAACCGGCGCGCAGACACGCACCAGCTCGGCGATCTCGTAGTGCCGAATGAATCCGCCGATGTCGTCCGGAACTTCGACGTAGATATCGAGCGGCATGGTGGTCGCGGCGCGGATAGCGGCCAGTTGCGCCAGCGAAAGATCGGTTGGGGTGTTGAAGGTGGTCAGCCCGAGATCTTGGAGCAACCGGACCGATACCGGATTGGCCGCTCCGAGCATGACCGATCCCTTCAGAATCAGTTCCTGCGGCAGCTCGCCGGCATCCTTCATCCTGCCCAGAACGAGCAGCAGGCCCTCGTCGGTGACCAGCACGCTGCTGATGCCGTGTTCCAGCGCGCGCTTGACGTCCTCGACCGCATGAACCAGCTGATCCATACCGCGCGCCTTTGGGGCGACGATCTTGCCTGCGGTGGAATAGGCCATGGCGCCCGGTGTCCCATCCGGCGCGCGGTCCGACGAAGAGACTGATCTCGATACCGCGCTGGCGTCCGAGAAGGGCCATCTCGTCGAGCTCGTCATCGGTCAGCAACATGATGCCGCTCCCCTGGCTGACGCGGTGCACCGGCACGCCGAACTCATCCGCGCAGGCATAGACGGTGCGCAACGCGTTCGGGCCTTCGACCGATGGAATTTCGATGCGCCATTGGCCACCGTCCGGAAAGCGCTGTTCCGACGATGGCAGATCGCGCAGATCGCGATCGGGTAGTCCGATGCTCCGCAGAAACGCCTGTCGTTTCCTCGATTCCGTTCATTCGCTCCTCTTCCCGTGATCTGAAGGCGCGCCCCACGGGCGTGCGGTTGTTATCGGTAGGTTACCGGGAGATGGCGATTATGTGGAGGGCGGCCCAGCAGCGGCGAATAGTTTTGCCAGCGGGATCGAGAATCCCGATGGAGCTCGACTCGCGCGTCGCTGCCCAGGGTTTCGCGTTCCTCGCTAGTGTGTGATCGACACGGCATGGTCCTGAACGATCCATCGGGGCGACATTCGAAGGCCACCCCGCGCAAAAACAGGGTTGCGCGCTGGTGAATTAGTCGCCAGAACCGAGGCGGGAGAGAACCGATCTGGCTCGATCCGCGACCGACTGGACGATGTCCGCGGCAGGCAGAATGTCGTGCATGACACCCACGCTCTGACCGGCATAGAGCACCATGCTCTCCAGGTCGCCGGTGGTGCCGATGCCTGGGAAATCATCGTGATAGCGCATGATGGGAAGGCCCTTGCTGGTGTGGCCGATGACATCGCTTTCTCCCGGCCCTCGGCCCGGTTCGGGGCGTCCTGCTTCTTCCCAGAGCTGGAGCGATTTATTCGATAAGGTGCGCAATGGCGTGTTCTGGGGCCAGCCGCCCCGAAAAAGGGTGGTGAAAATGGTGTCGCTCGCGCCTGCCTCTTTCAGCCAGCCTTGATAGTCAGGATGTGCGTCAGCTTCCTCAGCCAGCAGGAAACGGCGTTCCCATCCAAACGCCGGACGCTCCCAGGCAAAGGGCGGCAGCGAGTCCCCGGCCATCACCGATTCCGCCGGCGGCGAGCACCGGGGTGGGGGCGACAGCATCGACCAATCTCCGGCAGCAGCGCCATGATGCTGGTCTGACTGTCGACGTGGCCCGGATGCTTCATGTCCTTGTGCCACGATCGCGTCGGCTCCGGCGTTCCTGGCGGTAACCGCAGCGGCGGTCGTGCCCACCATCTGGATCAGAATGGCCCCGGCCGCATGGATCTGGTCGACCCAGGGGGCTGGGATCGCCCCAGGAAAGGGAGATGATCGGCACGCCCTCTTCGAGGGCGATCGTCAGGCGTTCGGTTGCATCCCATGCGAGCACGAGATTGATCCCGAACGGTTTGTCGGTCAGCGCGCTGGTTTGCTGGATGAGGTCGCGGGCCTCGTTGGGTGAGCGCCAGGTGAGCGAGAGCATCCCGAGTCCGCCGGCGTTGCTGACCGCTGCAGCCAGCTCAGGCGTGGTGGCCGAGCCGATGGGTGCTTGCACGATGGGAAGGTCGATTCCAGCCAGGCTGGTGAAGTCAGTGGCGAGCGATGTCATGGGGTGGGTACCTCGATATCAGTGATCGAGCAGCCAGCGGATGCGCGAAAACGAAAGGATGTAAATCAGGGCGGCGAAGGTCCACAACGTTTCGGCGATCCAGCGATAGCCGGTAACCCACAAACCGTAGCCGGCCAGCAGAAAGAGGCCGACTTCCAGGATGAGTCGAACCGGTCCCGGCGTCGGGAACACGCCGGGTTTGCCTGCGGGCGGCATCCCGGGTGTGCGAAAAATGCCCCATATGAGGATAGCCGCTGTGGCAAGGACGAGCGCAATCAGCCAGCGACTGGTTCCGTCTCCTGCATTCCAGCCGATCCATCCGAACGAGAGCCACATGCCCACTTCCAGCAGGAACATGAAAATATCCGGAAGTGAAATCCGGGATCGCACGGGCGTCTGTCGGCGGCGAGCATCGGTCAAAGAGCGCGCACGCCAAATCCGGCGTTCTTCATATCGTTGAGATGGTCGGTGACATGATTGCCGAAGACGTTGACGATCCGTTCGAGCGTCTGCGGACCGCTTCTCGGGATGCTGTACGGTCTGCACCCAGGCGTCATCCGGAAGCGCACGCAGAATGGCGAGGTTGACCGAGCGCAACGCGGCCAGCGCGTCGAGCAGAAGTTCGTCGGGCACTGCGCTGTTGGGAAGCGTTGCTTCGACATAGGTCCTGATCGGGATCGCCAGGCGACATCGTGCTTCCGGGCATGGCGATGGCGGCTCGCATGCGCGTCGAGAAGAGGATCTCGGTTTCCACCAGATGCTCCACGAGCTGGCGAGCACTCCAGCCGCCGTCGATCGGCTGCGTGCGTTTTTCCGCCGGGATAGTTGCGATAGACCATGACGAACTCGGTCATGGCGTTGTTCCACTCGGCCAGTTGCGCGTAATGGGTGCTCATGTCAGATCCTTGCTGGTTTGATGCGTGAACTCGGCGGGTGGACGCTTGATGATCAGCGCGGCGTTTTGCCCACCGAGGCCGAACCCGTGCTTGGCCATGTACTCGAATTCGTGTTTCCGTGGAGTGCCGTGGACGACATCGAGCCCGATTTCTGGATCGGGGTTCTTGTAGTTCGCAGTTGGGGGAATGAGCTGCTCCGAGAGCGAGAGGATACCCATCGCGGTTTCGATCGCACCGGCGCCGCCCATGCAGTGTCCGATGTTTCCCTTGACCGACATGACCGGGAATCGACGATGCGCGCTCGCCGAAGATGTGGTGAATCGCCCGCGCTTCCGCGATATCGCCGGCCGGGGTCGAGGCCGCATGCGCCTGGATATGGCCGATCTGATCTGGAGTCACGCCGGCATCGGCCAGCGCTGCGGCAATGGCGCGGGCCGCGCCGATCCCGGCTGGTTGCGGGTGCGATTGGGTGATAGGCGTCGTTGCTCGAGGCAAAGCCGACGATTTCGGCGAAGACCTTGGCTCCCCGCGCCAGGGCGAAGTCGTAATCCTCGAGCACCAGCGCACCGGCTCCTTCGCCAAGCGCGAAACCGGCGCGGGTGGCGTCGAAGGGACGCAAGGCGCCTCTCCGGGTTCTCGTTGGAATCGGTCACGAGCGCGCGCATGGCCGAGAAACCGGCCACGCCCATGGGATGCATGGTCGATTCGGTCGCGCCCGCCACCATGAGCGGCGCGATCCCCGATTGCACGATATGGAACGCTTCGCCGATCGCCTGGGTGCCGGTGGCGCAGGCGGTCGAAACGGTGTTGCTGGGGCCACCCATGCCGAATCGCCATTGCACGGTATAAGACGCCATATTCAGCGGGAACTTCACATGCAAGTGAGGGGACAGCTTGTCGTGCCCGCGGGTATTGAAAGTGTCGTAGGCGGGAAGCAAATCGTCATAACAGCCACCGATGCACGTCCCGATCACCGAACCGCCCGGCAGGAGATCGCGGAGCGGATTCCCTTCGCTGTCGACCAGACCGGCCGAGATCAGCGCGGCGCCTGCGGCTTCCAGCAGCCAGAGACTGAAATCGCGAAGTATTGCGGGCGGTCTTGGAATCGAGAAATCGTTGCGGAAGCAGATTCCAGGTCGAGATCGCCGCGCACCTGGCAGGAGTAGTTGCCTTCCTGTAAATAGGGAATGCGCTTGACGCCGCTCTTTCCTTCGAGGATGTTGCCCCACGATTCCAGCGCAGTGAGGCCAACCGCGCTCACGGCGCCCACTCCGGTGACCACAACTCGACGACGGTTGCGGGAACGCTGTCCCCGCAGCCCACTTCCACAGGTTCCGCAGAACTGCTGGGACTCGGAGACCGCAGCGCCACAAACCGGGCACGAGGTCGAAGGGGGGAGATCGAAGGTCATTGGATATTCCTGATGAGTGCGCGGTATCGGGCCGCGAATGGTCGAAACCGCCGGTTCGCCCGAAAGATACCGGCGCCGGTTCGGAAAAATCTGGCCAAGTATAGCGGCCCATCCCGAACGTACGAGCGCCTGGCGCGGTTGGAAACCGTTCTCGCCAGGCGCTCGATGCAAATCTGTTCGCTGCCGAGGAGGACGTCCCATGGTCGCGAACGATTCTGTCCACAGGACGATGAGGTGTTCTGGAAGCATTGCGCGGCGTTGGCCGGCGCAACGGTACTGGGGTGGTGAAGAGGAGGTGCGAAGCAAAACGGGTGGCTAGGCCCGCTTCGATGAATGCCTCCTGGTGCTCAAGTGGGTTTCCCCCTTTCGAAATCAGCACCCTGGTCGACCCCGAGTTTCCCCGGGTGCCCGGCAAAGGTCCGGCGACGCTGCTGCAAACATGCCGCCGGTCACTTGAGTAAACGCGGGGGAATGGGAAAAGGTTTCATCGTCGTGCCAGCCAGGCAGTGCGTACGTACGAGAGCAGACAGCACCCGGCACGCGGAGATCGGTCCCTAGTAATCAGGAGAAGGTCGACAGGAAGGTGATTGAATCGTTGCAGTACTGAGCTGGAAATAAACGGCAACTCTTCGCCATCCGACTGCTGAATTCTGATCGCTGACTACTTCGGTCTGCGTGCTAGTCGTCGACCAGGATGACGCGTTCGCCGTCGAGACCATGGAGGGCGGATCCGAGCTCGAAGGCTTCATCGCGACTCATCACGATGCGCACGTTCGGCGCGCCATCGGCGGGACCGAGGTCCATCTGGATCTCGCCATTGGCGAGCGACTTCACGACCACCGCGCCAATCACCCGAACGGTTTCGTCTCCGTCGAACAATTCGAGTTTCACCGCATCACCCGCCTGCAGCTTCAATGAGATTTGCCAGGACGAAAGTATGCGATAGCGGGTGGATTTCGGGCGAACGCCGCACGCGTCAGCCGTCGCCGCTGTTCGATCTGGATCTCTTCGTCGGTCTGGTCGAAGTCGCCGTTATCCGATCCGTTGTCGTCGTTGCTCCCGAAGTCGATATCGCCGTCGTACATCCCCACCGCATTGGCATAGCGCAGGATGCGGGATTCACCGCCATCGGCGTACTTGCCGCCGTTTTGCTGCAAATCATCCATGGCATCGGAGAGCTCGGCCATTTCATAGGCGGAGAGCCGGTCGCAGGGAAGCGATGGACCGCCGTCCTTGATCAGCCATTCGGTAGTGGTGTCCCCACTGCCCCCCGTGGCCTGGTGCCCCGTCACGGAGCAGACCTCGGTTTGCACCAGTCCGGAGGGGACACTCCAGTCATCGGCAATCGGTTGCCCGTTGGGACCGTTCAGATAGGCAGCGAAGGTCGGATTGTCGTGCATGGCTTCCATCATTTGTTGCCAGATAGGGCCAGCGCCCTGGATTCCGTCGAGCTGCGGCAGTTCGGTTTCCGCATTTCCCGATTGGTTGGTTTGCCCGGTCCAGACGCCGATCGCCACATCGGTGGTGTAGCCCATGGTCCAGATGTCTTTCCAGTTGTCGGTGGTGCCAGACTTGGCTGCCACCGGCCGGCCCAGGCGGTCGCCCGTGTCCTCGAAGAGGTTCCCGCGGCCGAAGATCATGGAGCGGGCTTCGTCATCGGTCAGAATCGACGTTATCTGATAGGCGATCTCGGGGGACAACGCCTGCGGCGCATTTTGCAACGACGTGTCGCGGTCGAGCTCGTAGAGCACCTGGCCGTTGGAGTCGGTGATTTTTAGAATGGGATTGGCGGCGACGTACTTTCCTTCATTGGCGAACGTCGCATAGACATTCGTGTGCTCCAGCAACGGAACCTCGCCCGAACCCAGCGCCAGCGAGAGCCCATAGTTCTCGGGGGTTTCGGGCATGCCGGTCTTGATGCCCATGCGCCGGGCAAGGTCGTACGCATGCTCGACCCCCGCGTATTGGATCGCCTTCACCGCTGGGATATTGAGCGAGTTGGAGAGCGCCGTGCGCACCGGAACGGCGCCATAGGATTGCCCGGTGTAGTTCTTGGGTTCGTAATAGGGATCGGGCGCCCCGGGTGTTTCCACCCGCATGGTGTCGTCCATCACCACGGTAGCCGGGTTCCACCCGCTTTCGAAGGCCGCCGCATAGATCACCGGTTTGATCGATGATCCCGGTTGCAGATTGGCCAGCGCGTAATTGATCTGGCCGCCAATGGTGGGGTCGTTGAAGTCGGCCGATCCAACCATCGCCAGCACTTCCCCGGTGTAGGGAACCATGACCACCATAGCGGCATTGTTCCGCCGGTAGGCGTTCAGGAACGGCATGTTCTCCTGCACGATCGTTTCGGCCTGAGCTTGCAGGTCGAGATCGATCGAAGTCCAGATCTGGAGACCACCCTTCGTGAAGGCGTCGTCACCGTATTTCTCGCGCACGTAGTCCTTCACATACTGCGTGAAGTGCGGAGCGCCCTGCACTTCGCTGGTCCGGGTTTGCGGTTGCAGCGGAGTGTTCCAGGCAGCGTCTGCTTCTTCCCGGGTGATGTAGTGGTACTTCACCATCTGGTCGAGCACGTACTGCTGGCGGATCTTGGCCTGGTCCATGCGAATGGTGGGATCGTAGAACGAGGGTGCTTGCGGCAATCCGGCCAGCAACGACGCCTCGGCCAGATTGAGCTCGCTTGCATGTTTGTTGAAATAGGTCTGCGCCGCCGCTTCGATACCGTAGGAGCGCTGCCCGTAGAAGATCTGGTTCAGGTACATCGTCATGATGTCCTGCTTCGAGAACTTCCGGTCGAGCTCGACGGCCGCCAGCGCTTCCTTGAATTTGCGAGTGACCGAAATATCGAAACCGATCTCTTCCGGATAGAGCCCGCGCGCCAGTTGCTGCGTGATGGTCGAGCCACCGGATGAGCCATCGCCGCTGATGTTGATGGTGACGCCCCGCAGGATAGCCATTGGCTCGACGCCCTGGTGACTCCAGAAGGTGGCGTCTTCCGCGGCGACCGTGGCATCGATCATGTACTGCGATACCTGATCCAGGGTTACGAAGGTACGCCAGCCGCCATCTGGAGCTTCGATCTCCTGCAGCAGCTTGCCGTTGCGATCGTAGATGCGCGAGGTTTGGAAGGTATCGACGGTCACTTCGGCCGCGTTCGGCAGACCAGCGTTGACCCGGCGATAGGCTTCGACCGTTCCGCCGACGGCCGCGACCGTTGATACCGCGGTGGCCAGCAAGGTGGTCAGGAAGAGTCCCAGGAAAACGAAGATGCCCACCGCCACGAAGCGCTGGATCATGGCCGAATTCTGTTTGCGCCGTTTTGCGATGCCGGGCAGCATGTTCGGTGGCAGCTTCTTCTTGCCAGAAGCCTTTCGGCGCGCGCGCTGTCCTGCCGCAAGGCGGCGGGGATCGGAATGCGATCCGGACATGCTGCTCACAATCGAAACCTTTCGAGGGAAGAAAACCGCACCGGCCGCGGGGAGTGCCGGTCAAAACGAGAACGCGCCGCTGCTCCCGGGCGTTTCGCCGCAAGATGGTAACAGGTCAACCTGAAGAGTATCCGGCGGCGTGGGCAAGCAGCACGCAGAAGACAGACGACAGATGCCGGTAGCTGGAGATCTGCCCGTCGACAAACGGTGGGCTCACCACAAGGATCCGGCCGAACGTCCCCGACGACTGACGACTGATCTGCTGATTGCGCTTCGCTAGCTGAGTTGCCCGGCGATCTCGTCGCGTTTGCGGCAGAGCTCATCCACCGTGATATGCCCGGACCGGAAGAGATCGGCCAGCACCCAAAGGCGGGCCGACGCTTCGGACATGACGGTCAGCTTCTTGCGCCGGTTCCCGGCGCGACGCACCGTCATTTCGCCCGCAATCGAAAGCGCGGTGATCGAGTCGAACGCGTCGTCCTTGGTCACCGGAGGTGCTTCATAGGAAAGCGGCATGCGTTGTCCGCCGTTCACATCGGCATCGATCGCCTCCAGCAACCGTTTGACCGAATCGCCCAAATGGCATTCGAACGCTTTCAGGGTCGCCTTGTGATGCGCAGGCGGTAGCGGCGTGCAATTCAGGAACGCAGCCGGAGATTCCGGCTGGCCGGCCCAATCGGTGGAGAGGGCGATATCGTCCAGAAACGCCTTGTCCGAGGGACCGCCCGCCCACTGGGCGAGTAACACATCTTCAACTTTCGGTGGTGCAAGCCGGCCGAGCGCGCGAATCGATCGCGACCGTGTCCGGGGCGCCTCATCCATCTTTTCATCCTTCGAGCGGGGGGTGACAGGATGGTAGCCGAAAGCGTCCGTACGTACAAGGATCGTGTTTGGTTTTATGTCTGGGAGATTCCCGAATTCCCGTATTGTCTTGACAGAAGCTATGCGCGCTGGCCGCATTTTCCGCAACGCGGCGGCGCGGCTCGTGCTGCGGCTGGAAAGGCGCATCGTGAAGACAACGTGACGGATACCATTCGCGCACGAGCGTTCTCTCGACCGTAGTGGTGCAGCCATGGATCTCCCTCAGGAGCAGAAAGGGCACATTCGACCTGCGTCGTCCGGCAGCCGGCGCCCGCTACTGGTTGGACGATCCCGTGAGCTGCTGGTGCTGCGCGCGCAGCTCGACGAAGCGTTGTCCGGGAACGGAAGTGTGGTGGTGCTTGGCGGAGAGGCCGGCATCGGCAAGTCCCGCCTGGCGGACACGCTCTGTCGAGAGGCAGACGCGGCGGGCGCGCTGGTGCTTACCGGGCATTGCTACGACTTTACGGTGACCCCACCTTACGGCCCCTGGCTCGAGCTGATCGAGCGCTACGCTTCGGAAGCCGATTCAGTGGCTGTGCCCCAGCTCTCGCACGGCACGAGTCATGCCGCACTGCTGAGCGAAGTACGTGACGTGCTCCTGTCGGCAGCGCGCAATCGGCCTCTCGTGATTCTGCTGGAAGACGTGCATTGGGCGGATGCTGAGAGCCTGGATCTCTTGCGGTTCGTTGCGCGCCAGCTCGCGTCGGCGCCTATCCTCCTCATGGTTACCTATCGAAATACCGAGGTCACGCGTGCCCATCCCCTCCATCGGCTGGTGCCACTTCTGGTCCGTGAGGCACTGGCGGTGCGCGTCGATATCGCTCCACTCTCCGATGGTGATGTGCGCGTCCTGATCGAAGATGCGTATCGGCTCCCGGTGGAAAGCACGGCCCGTTTGGCGGCGTCATTGCTGCAACGATCGGAGGGCAACCCATTTTTCATTGTCGAGTTGCTCCGTTCCCTGGAAGGGACGGTGCTGCTGCCCACCGTCGAGAGCGGATGGACCCTCGGCGCGCTCGACCAAACCCGCATTCCCACCCTGCTGCGGCAGGTGATCGACCAGCGGCTGGCGCGGTTCGGTCCGGAGGCGGAAGCGCTGCTGGCTATCGCGGCGGTCATCGGCGAAGTCGTGCCGCTCGATCTCTGGGAGAATGTCAGCGGAGCAAGCAATTCCGCACTGATCGATCTGGTCGAGCACGCCATCGAAGGCAATGTCATGGATGCGACCGCGGATGGCACGGCCGCCCGCTTTACGCATGCGCTGATCCGCGATTCGCTCTATGACAGTGTGCTGCCACCGAGACGGCGCGCCTGGCATCGGCAGATCGGCGAGGCCCTCGCGCTGCGTGGCTCCGCCGCAGACCCCGACGAAGTTGCCTACCACTTCCTCCAGTCGGGCGATCGTCGCGCAGTGGCATGGCTGACCCTGGCCGGAGAGCGAGCCCAACGCGCCTTCGCCTGGCGAACCGCGGCACAACGCTTCGAATCGGCGCTCGCACTGGTGGAGCCCGATCCAGCGGCAGAGAACGAGCTCGGATGGTTGCGGTTTCGCCTCGCGATCTTGCGTCGGTTCGAGCAACCGGTTGCCGGCGTGGCGCTGTTGGAGTCCGCTGAGCGGATCGGTCGAGCCACGAACGACCCGGCACTGGTGGCGTACGCTCGCTTCTACCAGGGAATGCTTCGATGTCAGGCGGATGATCTTCGGCAGGGAATCGCAGACGAGGAAGCGGGCATTGCCTTGCTCGACGCGCTTTCGCCCGAGGATCGCGCCCGATTGCTGGTGATCGATACGACCGCCGATCCGCTGGACGCGCAAAATGGCCGGGGCGAGCTGACGCTGGCGCTGGCGGAAAACGGGCGCCTGCACGAGGCACGTGCGCTCGGCGAGCAAATCGTCCGTCTGCCCGGGAACGAGACCACCGGTTCCCGGGGTGATGCGTTCTATGGACTGGGATATGCATACGCGGCGCTCGGGTTGCCGGAAATGGCGAAGTCAGCCTTCAGCCACGCGCGCGAGGTATTTGCCGCCAGCGACTACCGGAGCATGGTGACCGCATCGTTCTTCGATGAGCTGGTGATGGTGACGTTGCCCTATTGGACCGATCGGCCAGCAGAACGGCGTCGGATCGAAGCCGGGATAGCGGAGTCACTGGCGGCGCTGCATGAGATCTCAGATCATGGGTCGACGCGCAATGCTCATCTGGTTTCAGCAGTCCTCACCGGATCGTGGGACGAAGCCATCGCGTTGCTGGAGCAGAGCAGTCTGCGCTTCATGCGCCGGGCAATCCCGATGCTGCTGGCGCCAATCGCCCGTCATCGCGGCAGTCCAGAGCTTGCCTGGTCGCTGATCCATCAGAGCTTTCCCTCCGGCCCGGACACGGCCCTCGAAGATTCCGCCCTCGACGTTTTGCCACTCCGAAGCCTGGCGGTCGCGCTCGCCATCGACGCCGGCGATCTGGAGCTGGCTCGTCGCTGGCTCGATTCGCTCGACCGCTGGCTGGATTGGAGTGGCGCTGTCGTTGGGCGAGCAGACGCGCACCTGGGATGGGCTGCCTATTATCCGTGCGATGGGCGACAACGCGAAGGCACGTGAGCGTGCGCAACAGGCATTCCTCGTCGCAAGCGCGCCCCGGCAACCATTGGCCCTGCTGGCCGCGCATCGCCTGCTGGGAGAGCTCGATCTCGCGGAAAGCCGATTCATCGATGCCGAGGAGCGGTTCGACGCAGCGCTCATCGCTTGCGGAAGCGATCGGATCGGTGCACGAGCGCGCCCTGACGCTGCTCGCGCAGGCTGAGCTGCGGTTTTCCCAGGACAAGCGCTCCGGCCGCTCGCGAGCTGCTCGAACGAGTGCGCGCGGAATGTCTTCCGATGCAGGCGGCGTTGACGCTGGCTCGGGTCGACGCGCTCGAGTCGCGCATGCAAGCGACGTCCCCGCCGTCTCGTCTGAAAGCGACGTCGGGATTGACGCCGAGGGAAACCGACGTGCTGCGGCTCCTGGCGACGGGGCGTTCGAACGCCGAAATTGCGGAGCAGCTCAGCCTGAGCTCTCGCACCATCGACACCCACCTCACGAGCATCTATGCGAAGCTCGGCGTCTCCACGCGCGGCGCTGCGATCCGCGCCGCCCTCGAGCTCGGCCTCCACTAACCCCCCGATACCCTCGGAGAACTCCGTAGGCGCACCTCGCACGGCTGCCCGCCGCGATTACGAGGTTTACCCGATGTGTGCCGCCCGAACCTCTCATAGAGTCGACATCGGGTACACGGGCATATCGGCGACGGAGGATCAACGATGGCGCTCCTCACGGTTCAGCACACCGTCCAGGATTTCGGGGTATGGCGATCCGTCTATGAAACCCTGGACGAGGTCCAGCGCGACTGGGGGGTAACGAACGCCTCCGTTCATCGTTTGGCGTGCTCGCCGGATGTCGTCCTCATCATTCGCCACTTCGCGACGGTTGCTCAGGCGCAAGGTTTCCTGACAAATCGGGAAATCCGGGCCGCCATGCAACGCGCCGGCGTCGAGGGTGAGCCGCGCATCGAGATCTACGTCTAGCGGGAGCCGCGCGCTCGGACTCGAAGCTGCCGTTGCCCATATGCCCGTTCGAGCTTTGTCAGCGTATTCAGGAGGAACGATCGAGATGAAACGAATGCTGACCTTATTGCTGAGCGTCTTTCTGGCGTTCGGCGCGCTGCTTCCGCACGCTGGATCTGTCGGAGCCGCCGCGACCGAAGATCTCTACGCGGCGATCAATGCGTACCGACAGGGGCTGGGACTGCCTGCCATCCCGCTGTCGCCGCAGCTTTCTTCTGTCGCGCAGGCGCATGTGCAGGATCTGATCGCAAATTCCACCACTGATCCCAACTACACCGGGGCTGGATGCGTACCCCATAGTTGGTCGAATCAGGGAGCCTGGACGGGAGGGTGCTACAAGTACGCAGATGCGTCTTCCTACCCGATCATGTGGGATAAGCCAGCAGAGATCGCCGGATATCCCGGTATGGGCTTTGAAATCCTCTATGGAGCAAACGGCGCTGCAGTAACCGCTGCCGAAGCGTTGCAGGCATGGCAAGCCGACGGCCCACATAACGATGTGATCGTGAATCAGGGCGTGTGGAAGGATATCAACTGGCAGGCGGTTGGCGTCTGGGTTCAAGACGGGTGGGCGGCTGTCTGGTTTGGCGTCGCGGTCGATCCAGGCGCTACGCAGCCCGCGGCAGCGCAGCCAGCGGATACGACCGCCAATGCTCCACAACCGGACACTGGCGTAGCGCCACCGCCACCTGCAGACACAGCAGGCACCGCAGCGCAGCCAGAAGGCGGCCAGGAAGGTCAACCGGCAGACACAACGGGAACGACAACGCAGCCGGAAACGGACCAGGGAGCCCAACCCGCAGATACGACCGGCACAACCACTCAACCCGAAGGACAGCCCGCGGGCGCGACTGACAATGGAAACGCTGCAGCGGGCACAACGGATGGCAATGGTGCCGTAGTGGACACCGCGGCCCCCGGCGCTGCTGCCGCCCCAGCCTGCGGCGACGCAGAGGAAGTGGCGTTCCTGGGGCTGATCAATCAGTATCGGGCACAGAATGGTCTGGAGCCGTTGGCGATGAGCCCGACGCTGACCACGGCGGCCAGAGATCATAGCTTGGACATGGGCACGCAGAACTACTTCGATCATACGGGTCTGAACGGCTCGACATTCTTTCAGCGCATCGCAGCCGCCGGTTATCCCGGAGGCACGACGGCGGAGAACATCTTTGCCGGCGGCCAGACCGCGCAAGGTGCGTTCGAATCATGGCGGAACAGTCCGGGACATAACGCCAATATGCTCAATCCCGCGTACAAAGCGATCGGCATTGGGCGGGCAAACGTTCCTGGCTCAGACTGGGGCTGGTACTGGACAACGACATTCGGTGACGTTGTTGACAGCGCCTGCGGTGGTGCTGCAACTGCTGCCCAACCTGCCGCTGGAGCGGCCACGACTGGCCAGGCCCAGGGCGCGACGACCGATCAGAATGGCCAGGCTGGAACGACCAACGGCCAGGGCGATCAGACCGGAGCCACGGGCAACGGTCAGGGCGGGGCCGCCACAGCCGGTGGCGCCGACTCGGACCGCGACGGGGATGGGCTGACCGATCAGGAAGAAGCAGATTTCTTCGGCACCAATCCCGATCTGTTCGACACCGATGGCGGTGGCGTCGGGGATCTCGACGAGCTGTTCAACGGCACCGATCCGCTGAACCCTGCCGACGACAACCTCGGAGCGCAGGGCGGCGGCAACGCGAATGGTGACGCCGACAGTGACGGAGACGGTGTCAGCGACACTGACGAGCTCTTAAACGGCACAGATCCGTTCGATCCGAACAGCTTCTAGAGAACCGGATCGAACGAGCATAGACGCCGCCGGCAAGCCGGTGCGCGACCTGGAGAGTGGCGCCGAACCCGTCAAGGGCAAGGCGCCACTCGATGTCTGCGGTCATTCACACAACAGAGTCGCTCGCTGGAAATGCGTCGCCATACTGAGGTACCGGCTTCCGCCGGACGTTTCGATCGAACCTGGTTCGCCAGTTCGCATGACCTTATGCGTTGCGACCAGTCTCGATTCGCCCTGACTTCGCCGCGGAAACCAGCAGTTGATGGTCGAGTTCCACCTGATCTGCGTATTTCATGGCGAATCGGGCGACTGCCTCCCCGAAACTGCCGTCTTTTCCAATGTACGCCGCAATTTGCACGGGATCGCCGGATCGGGCGTGCCCTCGTGCAATCGTCTCGGCACACACCTCGGCATACGTCTCGAGGAACGAGCCACTCTTCCGCGAAAAGTCTGGTGATGTCGGCAACTCGAACAGTTGCCGAACGTGAAAATCGTTCTCTTCCTTATGCCGCACCCATCCAAGGAATGGATCGGACAACGCCTGGATCAATTGCTGCCCTTGCACGATTCGCTCGGCCTCGCTTTGATACGGGGAGGCGCGCAAATATGGCGAGAGTACCGATCCCCCGGCTTCCTTGAACTGAAGGGCGAACAGATCGTTTTCATCTCTGCTCGCCAGGACGATCAGGTACTGGCGCAATCCCGCGTTGGCAGCATCGCCCTTCAAGCCAATGGCATGGACAAAACGATAGTGGTCCAACAACCAGTTGCGATCGTCAGGCAACGATTGAAGGAATTTCCCGAAGAGCGGTTGGACGACGCTCGACATTTCCTCCTCACTGAGTGGCCGGACACGTTGCCCCAGTCGTTTGTCCAGCGCGCCATTCGCGGTAAGGTCAGTTGGGTCGTCGAGGATCGACTTCTTCCCTCGCTTGCCACCCTTCGCTCGCTTCGCCAGGGTAGACCGGCGCTGATGAGCGTCGGGCAGTAAATCGAGCAGCGATTCAGCCGTGACGTAGGAGTACCAGATTTCCAGCGGCGTGAGCTCAGCATACTCAGCCATTTTTCGCCGGTATCGCTCTGCGGTAGACCGGGCGATGTCAAGGCAGGATTTGCTCGAAAGCCCAACACTGCGTGCTGCCAGGACCACACTGGTGAGCAGTCGTTTGATGTCCCATTCCCAGGGGCCCGGTAACGTCTCATCGAAATCCGACACTTCGAAAACAAGAAATCGTTCCGGAAATCCAAAGAATCCAAAGTTCGCTATGTGCGCATCGCCGCAAAGCTGCACAGTCAAATTGGTCACGTGGATTCGACTTAAGTCCCAGGCCATGATGGCGCCGGATCCCCGAAAAAACGCGAGTGGAGATTCGATCATCTGGCCGTAACGGGCGGACACGGGTCCCGGCGGTCGTCCATCGGATTGTTGTTCGAGAATGAGGATTGGGTCTGGGCGGTATGCGCTGACCCCATACTCCTCATGCGACATTCGCGGAAGCACATGTCGAAGGGCGCGTCCCTTGGCTCGTCGCTCCTCGATAGGGAGGAGTGGCACGCGTCCCGACACCGACCGAACTTCGCTGTTTGGGTCGTTGCCTCGGGTGCACATAACCCGTTGGCCAGGGTGGATTCTTCGTAGCATAGCTTCTCTCGAGAGACGTGCGGGGCTGTTGGCGCCGGGAAATGGTATCGAGATTCGAGGTCGCAAAATGCCAGCGTGCGCGCAGGTCCCGCTGCCCAGGCGGGGGCAGCGAGACCTGCTCGTGAGAACGCTTGACCGTTTACTCGGTCGCTGCGGCTTCCCCAACCGGGATAATCGTCAGCGGGGTCTCGGTGTCCCCAGGGGTCCCGATCACAACCAGCGTGTACGACTGACCGGCATCCATGGCCAGGCCATTGCTTTGCACGGCCATCGTGTCTGTGCCGGTGGCCGTCGCGTTCACGTCATACGAACCCGCGGGAAGCTCCCCGGCATCGGTTGCCTGCCCGAAACGAATGTCCGTTACGACTGGGCTCAGATCGCCGATGACTGTTCCTTCGCTGGCGCGTGTGACATAGAAGTCAAGCGCTGGGGCTTGCGCCGAAGCATTCACTGCACGAACGCGTGACTGGTCGCCATCGATTGCGCTGAGATCCATTTCAGTGGGAATGATCAGCAGGTCGGAGACGATGACCAGGTAGTCCTTGCCGGCTTCGGTGGGCACAATGATCTGGTAGAGGTACGGATCGAAGCCGTTGTTGACGTTCTTCTTGACGACGATGCCGGTAATTGGAGCTGTTCCTTGGTAGGCGTCGGACACAACCCCATATTCCAGTCCTTCGACGACGCGCTGTTCCTTTTCATCGCTGTTGATGAAGACATCGATCTTGTCGACCGTTGTCATCGCATTGAGGAAGCGAATGTTGACTGGGAACTCTGAATCCTGGGCGCGTGCCGTCGGCATCGCCGAAAGCATTCCCAGACCAAGCGCCATCACGGCGACGATGGACAACAAACCCGTACGGAATGATTTCATGGAATCTTCTCCTGCATAGCGTTACCAACTGCCGCAGCGCGGCAACAACGACGTCGTCAGTCACGGAATCGTTTTCGCAATCCCGTGCACTAAAAAGTCATTCGCGCACCTCCGATCTTGTTGCGACGCTCGTTCGAGGTCGCAGTGGCGCTCCAATCCGAGTCGGTAGAACGTCCAACCGGAGGCGTCCTGCTACGGTCGGAGCTCATTCCAGCAGCGAGCGGTCCCTGAGTGACATGCGAGCGATCAGCTCCGGTGAGATCCAGCAATTGGCCAGAACGTGCCCGCTCGCTTCCTCGCTCGCGATCTCGAGATCGGCGATCCAGACATGCTCGATCAGCAGAATGAGGGCCCGGGAGCTGGAAGGGATCAAATCCGCCACCTCCAGCAACTCATCCTCAGTGACACCCATGTCGGGAAGTTTCCGTGCCGTATCCCAGGTCAGTGCCTCAGATTCGAACCCCCAGCCAAGACCGACATTCGCCCCGAACAAGGAGCGGGCAAGAATTCCGCGGTATTGCGAATCGCTTCTCGGTGCGTCGAGCGAGTCCACCAGAAAGAGCTCGTCGTTCTTTCCTTTCGCCGCGACCACGCTATCGAGCAACCGCAGAACTCCGCGCCTCCGAAGGTCGTGAATATGGGTGTGGACCAGAGTCGGCAGGATCGGATTTGCGAAATCGATGACGATGAGCTGAAGTGGCTTGATCGACCCCATTGGTGAGCGCTCCGATCTCACGGTGTGCCTCGTGCCATCTGAACGATCGAAATGACGCCGGCCAACAGCACAGCGTCTGGTTGTCCTGGTGCGATGGCAATTCCGTACGAATTGCGCGCTCGAAACCATCGGCGCGAGATTTCCGCCGCTGCTCCATCGGACCCCACCATCCAGAATTCAAGCGATGCGACATTCCCTTCGGTCACGAGCAACACCTTGTCGTCGAGCGCGATCGAAAAT
Organism: uncultured Chloroflexia bacterium; assembly: GCA_963720855.1. GTDB lineage: Bacteria > Chloroflexota > Chloroflexia > Thermomicrobiales > UBA6265 > JAMLHN01. The sequence goes on from CAVRGV010000001.1 coordinate 158,662, forward strand.
CGGTCGAGCAGGGGGCTGACCGGGTGACGCTGGATATGACCGATGGCATCTCCAGATCGATCGACAATCGCCATCGTGTTCTTGCTGCGCGCCAGATGTGCGGACGATTGGCAGAGCATGTTTCCGTCCAGATCCTCCAGGCGGATAAGGTCTTCGTTGAGGAGCGACCTCCCGTCGATCTTGAATGCGTGATCTCCCGCGTCGTTCAACACGAGGAAATCCCCGATCAACGTCGAAAGGTCCTCGATCAATCGATATCGCACCGCGGTCGGCGAAATACTGCCGTGGAAGGTCATGGTGTCATCGGCGTTCGCGCCGCCTCGACAGGTGCCTTGCCCAAACTCCATGGCACTCCACGGAACGGAGTTTCCCGGCGAAAGTAGCAACACCTGCTATGCAAACCTAGCCGGTGTACTCGTTGCCCCACCATCACCAGAAAGCGGTAATCCCGGGGGTATCAGTGAGTTGGACCGGCATGGGAGGCAGTCGGAGGAGGTTCAGAGCAGCTCGAGCTGTTGCGATCGCAAGATCGCCTGGGTGCGGCTGGACACACCCAGCTTTTCGAAAACGCGGCGAAGATGCGTTTTGACCGTCTCTTCGGAAATGAAGAGCGCGTCGCCAACCTCGCGGTTCGAGAGGCCGCCCGCGACAAGCCGCATCACATCCCGTTCCCGTGGGCTGAGGATGCTTGGAGAGCTATCGATCGGTGCATGCGCGCCGGACACCGTTACCCCGGCAGCCTCCAGCAAGGATGCGGCGTACCCTCGATTCGGGCCCCCGCCTCGGGCGGCAAGCTCGAGCACCGGGTGCACACGTGCACCTTCGTCGAGAAAGCTGCGGATAAATCCCTCTTGAACCCCGAGCTGAAGGGCTTCTTCCAGCGCAGCTTCTGCGCATTGCTGATGTCCGGCTTCGAGCGCGGCAATCGCGTGAAGCGTTTGGATGGTGAGAAGGAACCGGTTCCATCCCCTGTTTCGCGCCAGATCGCCAAGACGAACGAGTGGCGCAAGGGTTTCTTCTCCGCGACCCTCATGAATGCGAATTCGAATGCCGGTCAGCGCACTCGGAACATCTTGATAGGACGTTGTGTCGATGACATCTGCTCCGACGTACTTCAGCCAACCCTGGGCTAACGTGAGTTGATCGGTGGCAAGCCACATCGAGCATTTGAACACTTCGAGAATGGGAATGATGCCAAAATGACCTGCGGGCGAGCTGCGGGCGATTGCCAGTTCGATCTGGTCGAACGCGAGATCCCAATGACCCTTGGCTGCCGTGACACGGGCACGGAGCAAGCAAACCGGCGCCTCATGGAACTTGGCGCCCATCTGCCGGTTCAGTCGCTCCGCAATATCCGCGTGCTCGCTCGCGTCGTCCAGCCGGTTCCATTCGTAATAGATGTCACCGAGCTTATGGTGGGAGTTTTGGAGCGGAAGATCGTTCCATTCATCGCCGATTGCTATTGCTCGACGGAAGAGCGCAGCAGGTTCTCTCAACATGCCCATATCTCGTTCGAGGATTGCAGAAGCAGCAATCTCGGCCACGCGAAATCCCCGTATTCCGATTCGATCGATCAATGGGCGCGCTTCCTCCAGCGCGCGTTCGCTTTCGGCGAAGTTCCCCCCAGTTTGCTGGAGGAGACCGAGCATGATCAGGACCCGCGCCCGATCGCCATCTTCCTCCGGACCGAGTTCCTGCAGAAGCAGTTCGGCGGCCGCTACGCCCTCGGTCAGATTCGCTGCGAACAGCGACTTGAGCACACCGACCTGTGACGCTGCTCTGAACGCTTCCGCACTTGGCCGGGCGCGAGACGCCTCCTCTGCAATCGCAATCACTCGTGACGACTCGCGACTGTGACCGGTGCGCACTTGCGCCCACGCCAGCCAATACGCCAATCTCGGCTCGGCCATCAACGGCTCATCGGGAAGATTCCGCAACCACGTGTGAAGGTATCCAACGCGCTCGTGTTCATAGAATTCCCTGCAGATCTGCACGAGCAGTTTGGATGACCGCTCCCAGTCCTGCGCCTGGACGGCATGTTTCGCTGCTTCGGTCACGAGCTGGCGGTCTTCGTGCCACTGTGCGGCTCGCGCGTGAAGCGCTCGCGTGCGCTCTTTTCCGACCTCGTTTTCCATGCGTTGACGGAGCGCTTCTGCGAAAAGGTGATGGAAGCGATACCAGTTGCCGGGGCCGTGGAGTCGGATGAGAAAGAGATTGTCTCGCTCGAGCCCTGCAAGTTGATCGCCCGCAGTGGGAAGCTCCGTGACGTAGGCGCAGAGTTCTGGGTTGAATTGGTCGAGAATGGACGTCTGCAGGAGAAACTGTTGCCGGTCGGCCGGCTGCGACTCAAAAACCTCGTCCCACAAATAGCTGCCGACCGACGGGATGTTATCGGCCAGCGTAGCGAGCAGCTCGCGCGTCTCTTCCCTCGATCTTCCCCGAATCGCCCCCACGAGCATCCGCAAGGCGACTGGCCATCCTTCGGCCCAACGGTCGATTTCCTGAATATCGGTGGGACTAAGCATGAAGTTCTGGTGTTCGATAAGGAACTCAGCGGTTTCTTCAGGGGTGAAGCGCAAATCCTGCACACCAAGCGCCATCAGCTCACCGCGCGCTTCCATGCGCAGCACCGGAAGATTGGTATCCTGCCGGGACATGATCACGATCGCCAAATTGACGGGCATCTCCCTGATGATCTGCGCGAGCGCGCTTTGCACCTCGAGCGACGTGATGGCGTGGTAGTCGTCGAAGACGAGCACGAATTGCCGGGTTGCGGCAGCAACTTCATTCACCAGCGAATGGACGAGTTGGCGGGTCGACGGAAGCTTGTGGGTTGCAAGCAGCGCCGCGGTGCCCTGGCAAAGCGATGGGTCGAGCGATTGAATAGCGGCGACGACATAGGCGAGAAAACGAGGGAAGTCATTGTCCGTGTCGTCGAGTGATATCCAGGCGCATGGACGAGTGGTTTGAAGTTTCCATTGCCCAACCAGCGTGGACTTGCCATATCCAGCAGGTGTTATCAGCAGGGTCAGCTTGCGGTCGACACCGCGCTCGATCGCCTGCATGAGCCGGGGCCGCAGCACATCGTCAGACCCCGATCTGGGGGGCTGCAACTTGGTCAGCAGGAGTGGCCCGGTCGAGATAGGGAGAGCGGATACCTGGTCGTGCGTCTGGTGAAACTTCGCGTCGGACATCGCAGTCCCCAGCCACCGGTAGCGTCAGCTCGCATCCGTAATGACGGTAGCCGCCCCTTCTGGCTAGACAAGATTTCTTATGGCGATCACTTTGCGAGCGGATTGTAAAGACCATCATATGCCATCGAACCTGGGAATCAACCCCGATTTCACTCCATAAACCTCGGGCTCGCCCGCTGTCCAGGCCCGATTACCACTTTTCAGCGATACCTGATGCTCCTTTCTGGCTCATAGCATCGATCACGTCTTCAGGACGCAGCCCTCCTCTGGCCGCGCCTCGGCGAAAAGGAACCGCAATGGCCACCAGGAACGCACCAACCAGATTGACGCCTGAACAGATCCAGGAAGCCTTCGCGCTCATGAAGCGAGCGGACAGCGTAGAGCTCAAGTTGTCGGTTCCGGAATCCGCGCACCGATCCACGCTGAAAGCGCTCCGGATCGACCCCCTCGACGCGCAGATTCGGCAAGTCTACTTTTTCGATACGCCAGATCTGGCGCTCAACAAGCTCGGTATTGTGGTCCGGGCACGCCGGGTGCAGGGAAAGCCAAGCGATTCCGTTGTCAAGCTGCGGCCGATCGATCCCGCGCAGCTTTCCAAGGAGATCCGCGCCTCCCCCAACTTCGGGGTTGAAGTAGATGCGATGCCCGGGGGCTACGTCTGCTCGGGCTCGATGAAAGGCGTCCTGGTCAAGGACGTCGTCCCAGATGTGGCGGCCGGCAAGATTTCGATTCGCAAAATGCTTTCGAGCGAGCAGCGCAAATTCTATGAGGCGCATGTGTCGTCGGGACCAGAGCTGGATGCGCTCGTTCCTCTGGGGCCGATTTTCGTCCTGAAGTTGCGAATGATGCCGGAGGAGCTGAAGCGGCGTTTCGTCGTGGAGTTGTGGCTGTATCCGGATGGGTCCCGAATCCTCGAGCTCTCCACCAAATCCCTACCGGCGGAGGCGCTCAACACGGCCTTGGAAACACGCGGGTTCTTGACCTCCCGCGGAATCGAAATCTCGGCAGATCAGCAGACCAAAACCAAGACCGCGCTCGAATTCTTCTCAAAGGAACTTTCCCCGAAACCCGTAGCTGCGAAGGCCTGAGCTCCGCTTTGGTTCACATCGCCGTTGGAAAGATGACGTTTCCCAAAAAGTCTCAAAGGCTCTAGAGAGGCCGGGCAGTGCTGATGAAGAATGAGTCGATCGATACAACCTGGTACCGACTGAGTACTGATGCCGTTGAGGAAAAGCTGGGAGTAGACGTTGCTTCCGGCTTAAGTGCGGCCGAGGCAACGTCCCGGCTGGCGACGTACGGACCGAACGCCATCACGACCAAGGAAAAGGAGCCCGGCTGGAAAGCGTTCTTGCGTCAGTATCAGGACTTCATGCAGATCGTTCTTGTGGTGGCCGCGGTAGGAAATCAGCTTGTCACCCACGAACGTGGAACAACTGCCGTTTTGCTACTGCTGACATTGCTAAACGCCATCATGGGGCTGCGCCAGGAAGCAAAAGCACAGGCCAGCCTGGATGCACTGCAGGGAATGATGAAGCAGATCACCCGGGTGCGTCGGGACGGTCAGGCCATCGAGGTGGATGCCAGCGAGATCGTGCCAGGAGACATTGTTCTTGTCGAAGCCGGCAACGTAGTTCCGGCCGACGGCCGCCTCTTCGTGGCCGCGACATTGGAGATCGAAGAGGCTGCGCTCACCGGCGAAAGTGTCCCGACGCTGAAGGACACCGCAACTATCGATCAGCCTGATATGGCGCTGGGCGACCAGGTGTGCATGGCGTTCATGAACACGTCCGTGACGCGCGGTCGTGGCGAGCTGATCGTGACCTCAACCGGTATGGGTACCGAGATGGGGCACATCGGCACAATGCTGAACAACACTGTCTCGGAAAAAACGCCACTACAGAAGCAACTGGACAGTCTGACCAAGACGATTGCCGCGCTCGCGGGATTGGCGCTGGTGTTCATCGTCGCGGCCGGAATATATCGCGGAGAGTCGTTCGATACAGTCTTCACCGTCGGCATCGCGCTTGCAGTTGCTGCTATCCCAACTGGATTGCCGGCAGTTGTCACCACGCTCCTCTCGCTTGGAACCCGCCAACTGGCCAACCAGAATGCGATTATGAAGCGCTTGCCGGCTGTCGAAACCCTCGGGTCGACATCGGCGATCTGTTCGGACAAAACGGGCACCCTGACCCTCAACAAGATGACCGCGCGCGAGCTCGTGATACCAGGTGCGGGCAACGTGTTCAAGATATCGGGCGAGGGCTATGGCACCGCTGGGGAGATTTCCCACGCTGGAGGCAAAAATCTCGATCTCGATCCTTTCCTGTTACCTATGGTGCTTTGCGCCGATGCCACCCTTGATGGCGACGAGCTCATCGGCGATCCAACCGAAGGAGCGTTGATCGTCCTCGGGGCGAAGGGTGGACTCGATATCGAGCAAACCCGGGCCGCCTACCCCCGCATCGCGGAAGTCCCTTCGATTCCGAATACAAGTTCATGGCGACCTTCCACAACATGACCGATGCCAGGGGCAAACCGGTCGTGCGGGCATACATCAAGGGGGCCCCTGATGTGTTGATATCCCGGGGAAGCGAGTTTTGGACCGCCGAGGGCGAACAGGTCTCCGCCGGCGAGGAACACCGCAATCGAGCGCTTTCCGAAAACGATCGACTGGCCGAGAGTGGTCAGCGAGTCATGGTCGTCGCGCAACGCGATTTCGATCCGACACCTTCGATCCGCAAGCCAGGCTCATCGACTCGATGAACGACCTCACGCTCCTGGCGATGGTAGGGATCGTCGACCCTCCGCGTCCGGAAGCAAAGGCGGCCATCGCGGAATGCAAGAGCGCCGGTATTCGAGTTCGCATGATCACCGGCGACCATGCAACCACGGCGGCTGCCATCGGCAGCGAGCTGGGGATCTTCGGCAAGGCGCTGACCGGAGCGCAGTTCTCGGCCATGTCCGATGAACAGCTCCTTGCAGAGATGGACGACATCGGCGTGATCGCCCGGGTTGCGCCCGAGGACAAGATCCGCTTGGTCGACCTGCTGCAACGGTCAGGCGAAATCGTCGCAATGACCGGAGATGGAGTCAACGACGCACCCGCCTTGAAAAAGGCCAACATCGGCGTCGCCATGGGAATCACCGGCACCGAAGTCTCCAAGGATGCCGCGGTCATGATTCTGGCCGATGACAATTTCGCGACCATTGTCAAAGCGGTGGAATTCGGCCGATCCCTGTATGACAACCTGATCAAGTACCTGCGTTTCCAGATGGTCTGTCTGATCGCGTTCATCGCGGTGTTCGTGGGCGCGACGATCCTGAATATCGCCGCGGGGGCACCCCTCAATCCGGTCCAAATTCTCTGGCTCAATTTCGCCATCGACGTTCCCCTGGCCATCGCGCTCGGGTTCGATACGCCCACACCTGGCCTGATGCTCCGCCGCCCAAGACGGGCGGATGCGCCGGTTTTCACCAGATCCGAGTGGATTCGGCTGGCGGCCGACGGCGCGGTCATGACGGTCGGAGTCCTGGCCCTCTACTGGTACATGGAGCGAGATCACGGTGCTGCCGTTGCGGCAACGATGCTGCTCACCTCGCTCACCCTCTTTCACATTGTCATGGGCCTCTGCGCCAGGAGCGATCGAGACAGCGTCCTCAGCCGGGATGCGATTCCTGCATGGAGCCAGGCCCGCTTCTATCTCCTGGCGTTGGTGCTGACGTTGGTTGCTACCGAATTTGGGTTCCTGCAACGGGCCCTCAGCACGGAGTCGTTGAGCGTGAACAAGTGGCTGATTTGTGTGGGCGTAGCGCTCACCTTGCTCGTGTTCGAGGAAGCGGTCAAGTTCTTTCGGCGAAGAAGCGAACCGACCGTAGTCGTGGATGTAACGGTCTCGCCGCAACGCGAGAACCTGGAAGTGGGCATCGCCTGATGAGCAAGCAAGAGAAAACGAGCGAGGCGGCGACGCTTCCGAGGTCCGAAACTCCCATTTCGAAGAAAGAAGCGAAGCAGGCTCTGTACGAACTTCAGGTCGAGCTCGTCAAGCTTCAGGAGTGGGTCACGCAAACCGGCGCCAAAGTTTGCGTGGTGTTCGAAGGTCGGGACACCGCCGGGAAGGGCGGCACGATCAAACGATTGACTTCCCGCGTAAGCCCGCGCGTTTTCCGCGTGGTTGCGTTACCCGCTCCAACCGAACGCCAGAAGTCGCAGATGTACATCCAGCGGTACATCGAGCACTTTCCTGCCGCCGGCGAAGTCGTGATCTTCGATCGCAGTTGGTACAACCGGGCCGGTGTCGAGCGGGTGATGGGATTCGCTTCCGACGAGGATATTGAGAGGTTTTTCGCGCACGTCGTCGATGTCGAACGTTTGATGGTCGATTCCGGGATCATCCTGATCAAGTACTGGCTCGAGACAAGTATGGAGAACCAGCGAAAAAGCCTCGAAGCGCGCATCACCGATGGACGCAAGACGTGGAAGCTCAGCCCCATGGACCTTGAGGCTCGCCGGCGCTGGTACGACTACTCACGTGCGCGTGACGACATGTTCCGGCGCACCGATACCGACGACACCCCCTGGCATGTCATTCCGGTCACCGATCGCAGCCGTAAAGGGCTCGACTGCATAGCGCATTTCTTGAGCGTTATCCCATACACGGAATTCGAGCATCCGGATGTGGTGCTGCCGGATCCCGATCCGCCGGGCGACTACGTCGAGCCGGACTATCCCTATCGTTTCGTGCCCGAACGCTACTAACAGTGCTGTCGCCGGGATGAAGACCCGGCCGTGAAAGGATCGTTTCGGTGCCCAATTTGATAGCGGTTACATACCCCGACCCGCGAAGCGCCGAGAAGGCAATGGACGTGGTGAACTGGGCGGCCTTCGACCAGCAAGTCGATGTTCTCGACGCATGCTGGATGGTGAATGAAGAAGGGAAAGTTGTCGTCAAGCCCCGGGGACATCAAGTAGCGGGCAAAGCCGCCGCGCTGGGAGCGGTCGGGCTCCTGATTGGGGCGTTGTTCGCCCTTCCCGTCGCCGGCATGGCCGCCGGCGCAGCCATTGGCGGATACCGCGGCAAACACGGTGACCAGAAATTCGAAAGCGAATTCGTGGAGTCGATCAAAACCAAAGTCGCTGAAGGAGGCTCCGCGGTCGTGATCCTCTACGAAGACGGTGCGGATACCGAGCGAGCCGGTGCCGAACTGGCGGAACTCGGCGGCACGGTCTTTAGCTCGACCATTGCTGCCGATCAGCTTGCCAAAATCCAGGAAGAACTCGACTCCTACAATACCGACTCCTGAGCGGCCAACAACAATCGGGGACGTGGTCACCGGGTGGGTCGCTCCCGCTTCGCTGAGAGCCGCCGATGCCGGTGGGTCAAGGTGCCCGACTCGGCGGCTCACCAGTCGCAAGGGAGGACGAGCTCGCTCGCGGGCCCGTTTCGTTGGCACGTGCGCGCACTTTCAACGGGAGATATCCAGGAGTGAAGAAACGTATAGCATCGGTTCCCGCGTTCGGAGAGCCGATTCCACCAGAATGGAGAATTTGGGGCCCCTATGTATCGGAGCGGCAATGGGGAACAGTCCGGGAGGACTACTCCGACTACGGTGAGGCTTGGGACTCATTTCCTCACGATCACGCCCGCTCGCGCGTCTACCGTTGGGGAGAGGACGGGCTGCTCGGGTTTGCGGACGACCAGCAACTCCTCTGTTTTGCGCTGGCGCTTTGGAACGGCAACGATCCTATTCTCAAGGAACGGCTCTTTGGGCTAACCGGGAGTGAAGGCAACCACGGCGAAGACGTCAAAGAGTATTACTACTACCTCGACGCAACTCCCACCCATTCGTACCTGAAGGGGCTGTACAAGTACCCTCAGCGTCCCTTTCCGTATGAGGATCTGGTTCGCACGAATCAGAGTCGCGGCAAGCTCGATCCCGAATACGAATTGATCGACACCGGCATTTTTGCCGAAGACCGTTACTTCGACGTTGTCGTCGAATACGCGAAGGCCGAACCCGACGATACCCTCATCCGTATCTCCGTGACCAATCGCGGGCCGGATTCAGCGAGCCTCGATCTGCTGCCGACGCTCTGGTTTCGGAACACCTGGAGTTGGGGGCGCGACGACCGACGACCGACGCTGAACGCGGAAGACGTGGCTTCTCGAGATTTTTCACTGATTCACGCGCAACACCCGATCCTTCAGGACTACTGGCTGGCCTGCGAAGGAAACCCCGCGTTGCTGTTCACGGAAAACGAGACCAACTCGGAGCGTCTCTGGGGCGTGGCAAATTCCAGCGCGTTCGTGAAGGATGGAATCGGAAACGCGGTCATTGCTGGCGACAGCAGTGCAGTGAACCCCGCTGCATCCGGCACAAAGGCGGCCGCCCGGTACCACCTCGATGTTGAACCGGGCGCCACCCAAACGGTTCATCTGCGACTGTCGCGCTCGCGGGTGTCGAACCCGTTTGACGCCAGCGACGAGATCTTCGCCGAACGTGCTTCTGAGGCAGATAGCTTCTATGCGGCATTGATCGGCGCTTCGAAGTCGGACGACGAAGCGCTGGTCCAGCGACAAGCGCTGGCCGGGCTAATCTGGAGCAAACAGTTCTTTTATTTCGACGTGGCGCAATGGCTCGAAGGCGATCCCGGCGGGCCCACGCCGGGGGTGTCCAGGACCCAGGGCCGCAACGCACGCTGGAAACACCACCGAAGCGCCGACATCATTTCGATGCCGGACAAATGGGAATATCCCTGGTATGCCGCGTGGGATCTTGCATTTCACTCCATCGCGTTTGGACTTGTCGATACTGAGTTCGCAAAGGATCAGCTGCTGCTCCTGACCAACGAACGCTATATGCATCCGAACGGGCAGCTTCCCGCATATGAATGGGCATTTGGGGACGTCAATCCGCCGGTGCACATATTGGCGGCGCGGTCGCTGATCATGGCCGAGGTCGAGCGTGGCGACGAGCCGGACCGCGAATTCCTCTCTCGAATCTTCCACAAACTCCTGCTGAATTTCACCTGGTGGGTAAACCGCAAGGACGCTACCGATCGCAACGTGTTCGAGGGCGGGTTTCTCGGGCTCGACAACATCAGCGTGATCGACCGCAGCATGACGCTCCCGGATGGACTCACGCTCGAGCAGGCCGATGGCACTGCCTGGATGTCAACCTTTTGCCTGGGTATGGCGTGGGCCGCACTCATCCTCACCGAGGAGATGCCGGTCTACGAAGACTTGGCGATTGCGTTCCTGGATCACTATCTGGCGATTGGCGACGCGCTGAACGGCTCCAGTCCGGGTCAGCCCGGTTTATGGGACGAAGAAGACGGCTTTTACTACGACGCCATCCAGCGTGACGATGGCGACCGAAAGCCGTTAAAGGTCCGATCGCTGGTGGGGCTCCTTCCGATTGTTTCCGCGATTTCGATTGATAGCAATCAGGCGGCTCGGTTGACCGAATCGGCGCCAAATGTCATGGGATCGATACGCGCCCACATGCTCCGTCATCCCGAGCGAGGAGCGCTGCATCAAACCCGGTTGATTGAGGACGGGTCGGAGCTTCAATTATTGACGCTGGTTCCTGAGGATCGGTTGCGGCGCATTCTGACTCGCCTGTTCGACCCACAGGAATTTCTTGGTGACTTTGGCATTCGCGCCTTGAGTCGGTATCACCGAGACCACCCGTATCAGCTCGACACCAGGTACCAGCATCTGACGGTTCAGTATGAGCCCGCCGAATCGACCACCGGTATGTTCGGAGGCAACTCCAATTGGCGTGGGCCGATCTGGCTGCCTATGAATTTCATGGTGGTCCAGGGTCTACGCAATCTGCACCGGTACTACGGTGAGTCGTTCCGCATCGAGTATCCAACCGGCTCTGGCAATCAACAGACGCTGGGGGAGATCGCCAACGACATTTCCGACCGGCTGGTTTCCATCTTTCTCAGAGACGACAGCGGAAGACGCCCGGTATTTGGCGGCAACGAACTGATGCAGAACGATCCATATTGGCGGGACTGGGTGCTCTTTTACGAATACTTCCATGGCGATAACGGAGCAGGTATCGGAGCGAGCCATCAAACAGGATGGACCGCGTTGGTTGCGAATCTCATTCACCGAGACGGCTCGACTGCCGGTTGATCGCTATTTCCCCGAGAGCCGGCCGGCAACAAGGGATGGGCGCAGAGCAAGATAAGGACAGATTCGTTGCATCGGACACCGTACGGCTCGATTTTTGAACGGCCACTCGTCCACTTTGGCCGCGAGATTTGCGGCGAGCTCGACGTGAGCTTGCGGCGCGAGTGGTTGGTGACCAATGGCATTGGTGGCTATGCCTCGGCCACCGTTCCTGGCACCCTGACCCGTTCGTATCACGGCTTGCTTGTCGCGGCGCTCGAGCCTCCGGTCGAGCGAACGGTGCTCGTCGCGGGCCTCGATGAATGGGTTATCTACGCCGGGGAACGATACCCACTTTCAACGCATGAATTTGCCGGAGGATCCTTCGCACCGGCCGGATACCAGTCAATCGAATCATTCCAGCTTGAGGGCATGTTGCCGATTTGGACCTTTGCCGTCGCTGACGCGCGTATCGAAAAGCGCATCTGGATGGTCCACGGATCGAACACGACCTGTGTCGGGTATCGACTATCGCGCGGATCGGCGCCTGTCCAATTGGAAATTACCCCACTTCTCAGTTACCGGAGTTTTCACGAGATCGAGTCTGGCAGTGGGAAACGCGCCGACATTCGAGTAAACGAATCCGCGGTGCGAGTGCAATTCGACGGAACGGCATCCCCGATTTTAGTCTCCATGGAAGGTGCGGAGTTCGATCTCGGAGGCGAGTGGTGGTGGAACTTCCACTTTCGCGAGGAGACAGCCCGCGGGCTCCGCGATACCGGCGATCTCTACACCGCGGGGACATTTCGCATCGAGCTGCAACCAGGTGAAGACGCAATCCTCGTCGCATCCAGCGAGCCGAATGTCGACCTGGCACGTGTGGGAAGCTGGGAAACCGAACGATCGAGACAAGTCGAGCTCCTGCGGCGCGCCAATGCGGAAACGGCGACCGGGATGGTCCAACAGCTTGTCCTTGCGGCGGATCAGTTCCTCGTGGCGCGCCCATTGCCAGAAAATCCGGAGGCGGAATCGATCATCGCCGGGTACCACTGGTTCAACGATTGGGGGCGAGACACGATGATTTCGCTTCCGGGCCTCTGTCTGGAAACCGGGCGCAGCCGGGAAGCGGAATCCATTCTCCGAGCGTTCGCCGAGTACATCGTCGACGGTTTGCTGCCGAATAACTTTCCTGACCGCGCCGGTATGGTCCCAGGCTACAACACGGTCGACGCGACGCTTTGGTATGTGATCGCCCTGTATCGGTACGTTCTCGCAACGGACGACATCCGGTTGATCGCCGACCTCATGCCGGTATTGAAAGACATCGTTTTCCATCACCAGCAGGGGACCCATTTCCATATTTCGGTTGATCCCGAGGATGGATTGCTGACCGAGGGAGAAGTGGGCGTTCAGCTCACCTGGATGGACGCCAGGGTTGGCGATTGGGTTGTCACTCCCAGGATCGGAAAGCCGGTCGAAGTCAATGCGCTCTGGTTCAACGTACTGAAAATCATGAGCAGCTTCGAAGGGCGCGTGGGCACCGCAGGAGCCGCGGCCGAATTCGATGCGATGGCCGCAAACGTTCGCACTTCGTTCCTTCGACGGTATAGAAACCCTTCGTTCGACCATCTTGCTGATGTGGTGGACGGCCCTTCGGGCGACGACTGGTCGGTGCGGCCGAACCAGATATTTGCCCTTTCGTTGCCATTCCCACTTCTCGAAGGTGAAGAGGCGCGCCTCGTTCTCGAAGCAATAGGGAAAAAGCTCCTCACTAGTTACGGCTTGCGGTCGCTCTCTCCAGACGACGCTGCCTACATCCCGACCTATGGTGGTGATCAGGTGCAGCGCGATGGCGCCTATCACGAGGGAACCGTATGGGGTTGGCTTCTCGGGCCGTTTACGGAGGCTCACTACCGCATCTACGGAAATGCTGATGAAGCGGGCCGGTTCCTCGCTCCGTTCGAAGACCACCTTTGCGATGCGGGACTCGGCACGATTTCCGAGATATTCGAAGCGCAACCGCCGTTCAGACCGCGAGGATGCGTGGCTCAGGCGTGGAGCGTGGCGGAAACGCTGCGGGTTCTGCGCCTCATGGACGTCGACTGAGGCTTTCCGAGTACGACGCGGGCAGTACGAACGACGGCGAGATCAGGAGAAGCAGGATCATGGGAACAAACAAACTCCACCACCTCGAAGAGCGCTGGGTCATCTCTGAAGGGAAGCCAATTCATTTCTGGCAATCGAAAGAGGAGCGGAACTCCGACCAGCCAACCCTGGTCCATATCCATGGGTTTGGTATTTCAGGACGCTATCTCCTCCCGACCGCGGACGTGCTCGCGGATGAATATCGCACCGTCGTACCGAATCTTCCTGGCTACGGCAGAAGTGTGCATCCCGAGCACGTGCTTTCGATCCCGGAGCTCGCCGATGCAATGATTTCGTTTTTCGATGCGGTCGGTATCGAACGGGCGGTCTTGATCGGAAACTCGATGGGATGCATCATCGCGGTCGAAACCGCACGAATCGCGCCAGCGCGAGTCGACAGCGTCGTCCTCGTGTCACCCGCGGGAGGGCAGTTCAACCGGCCGATCTTCAAGGGGGTTGCGCAGCTTGCGATCGATGGGCTGCGCGAATCTCCTCGCATGGGCACGATAGCCATTCCCGACTATGTCAGATTTGGCCCACTCAACACGGGCCGGCTCTTCTGGCAGATGATTCATTACCCAACTGTCGATCGCTTCCGGGAGATTCACTGCCCGGCGTTGGTGGTGCTCGGCGCGCGCGATCCACTCGTCAGCGAGCAGCGCATAGCAGAAGGGACAGAGATCAACGAATCGATTCAGATCGTTCGTATCGATGGGGCGGCGCACGCGATCAACTATTCACACCCCGAGAAGCTGGCCGCCTTGATCAGACAGTTTCTCCATCAGGAGCCGCTCCAGGATGACAACATCTCTCCAGGCACGGCGGTTATCGTGCGGCAACGTCTCCAGGGAGAACGCATCGGAGATCTTGCGGGAGAAGCAGAAGCGACTGAGGCGTTCCACGAGTAAGCTGGGCAGATCCACTAGGGAGGCGTTGATCGTCACACGCTGAGCCGGGGCCCATCGAAAACTCGCCATCTCACATAAAATAGACACGTGCGTAGAACCAGGTGAGAGAGGTTCGATGTTTTGGCGCTGCGGGAGAAACGGCGCCATTGGGATGGTCGAACGAATGAGTCAGACAGCCGTACAGGCAGAGGTGCGCCCATCCGGGAGGGCGCGGCGTTTGCTGTGTGACGGTGCCTCACGGATGTGGCGCTGCTACCATTGCTCTCTGTGGCGCCGGACTGCCGCCAGGAGTTGACCTTCGTCGGTTTCGGGTTGTCGCGTTCAGATGCGATGTGCAAGTCGCGCGTGGCTACCTGGAACACTCGGAGTCTTCGAACATGCAGCAGCGAGCTCTAGTTACTGGTGGCGCAGGGCTGATTGGGTCGCACATCGTCGATCTCCTTCTCGAAACCGGATGGAATGTGCGCGTTCTGGACAATCTGGAACGCCAGACACACGGCAACGGTCAGCCCTCCTGGATGCGGGGGGAGGTCGACTTTGTTGCGGGCGATGTTCGCAATCGACGTGATTGGGAACGTGCGCTCGACGGTGTCGATGTGGTGTTCCATGAAGCCGCCTACGGTGGCTACATGCCCGAGATAGCCAAGTTCATTCATGTGAATGCGTATGGCACCGCGCTCATGCTGGAGACCATCAGAGACCGCAACCTCCCGATCCGCAAAGTGGTACTGGCGTCGTCTCAGGCGGTTTACGATGAGGGGGCCTATGCCTGCCCAGAGCATGGCTCCTTTTTCGGTGCGCCACGATCGACCGATCGCCTGGAAGCCGGTGACTTCTCTATGCATTGCCCGGTTTGCGACGCATCGGCTTGGCCGATTCCGACGAGCGAGGATGCACCAATCGGCGGGCGCAATGTCTATGCGATCAGTAAGTTCACCCAGGAACGATTGTTGCTCACGTGGGGAGAGGCGACGGGTATTCCAGTTACGGCCCTGCGCTATTCATGCACGTATGGTCCTCGGCAATCGGTTTTTAATCCCTACACCGGTGTGATTGCGATTTTCTGTACTCGCCTGGTGAACGGGCTGCCTCCGGTAGTCTATGAAGACGGGCGGCAATCGCGAGATCTGATCTTTGCGGCTGATGTGGCTCGCGCAAACCTGCTCGTGGCGACGGATGCGCGCTCCGATGGAAAGGTTATGAATGTCGGCACGGGCCAGGCGGTTGCGATCGGAGATCTGGCCCAGTTGCTTGCCACCAAATTAGGTGTCGATATCGAACCATCGCTTCCGGGAACATTTCGGCCGGGAGAGATGCGCGCATTAGTGTCGGGGATTGAAATAATCTCTTCGCTCGGCTTCGTCCCAGAGGTTGATCTTGAGACGGGCATTGGCAGATACCTCGACTGGATTGCCTCCCAGGGAACAATCGCTGAATACTTTGGGGCTGCTGAACGGTCGCTGAAACGAAAGCGGATCGTTCGTAACGCATCCCGCGCTTTGCCCGCATCGTGA
This sequence comes from uncultured Chloroflexia bacterium, assembly GCA_963720855.1. GTDB lineage: Bacteria > Chloroflexota > Chloroflexia > Thermomicrobiales > UBA6265 > JAMLHN01. Next base: position 174,546 of record CAVRGV010000001.1, read on the forward strand.
CCATTGCCGAGAACGACGCGCAAAACAGCCGGATTGCAGTGATAATTCCCTGTCTCAATGAGGGTGAGGTCATCGCCGGTCATGTCAGCGATGTTGCTGCCGCGCTGCAGCGCATTTCCGGTTATCACGGTCCAACTGAGATCATCGTGGTCGACAACGGCAGTACCGATGGCACCGGTGACATTGCCGCCAAAGCTGGGGCGCGAGTCGTCGTTGAGTCGCGCAAAGGCTACGGGTGGGCGTGTATGGCCGGAGCTGTGGCCGCGAGTGACGCCGAGATCTTGCTGTATATGGATGGCGACCGGAGCGATAAGCCCGACGAGATACCCTTGCTGCTCGCGCCACTACTGACCGGTCAGGCCGATCTGGTGGTGGGGTCTCGGGTGCTCGGTTCGTTCGAACCGGGATCGTTGACAACTCCCCAACGATTTGGCAATTGGGTTGGTTGCCAGGGGCTCGCACATCTTTATGGCGTGCATCTGAGTGATTTCGGTCCTTTTCGCGCGATCCGAAGGGAAACGCTCATGGGATTGGGCATGCAGGAGATGACCTACGGCTGGCCGCTCGAAATGCTGGCGCGAGCCGGAAAGCAGGGGCTCCGTGTGGTCGATGTTCCTGTGACGTGGAGAAAGCGCGCAGGCGGTGAATCGAAGGTGAGCGGTGATCTTCGAGCATCAGTCGATACCGGCTATCGATATTTCAAGACCCTCTATCGGTGCCGGTAATGGACGTGTCGTCATCAACGAACACTGCGCCCGTCCCGCCACCCGTTTCGAGCATCGTTCATTGGCTGCGAGCCTGGATCCGCGCGAATTGGCCGGTCGTGCTGGTGATGGTGGTCTTTTTCGCAGTCGCGCCGTGGGTGAATGTGCTGACTCCCATCGCGACGACTGACGACTGGGGATATTCGCGTGCCTCAGAAATTCTTTTGCATGAGCGGCATCTCGAAGTCTTTCCAGTTGTCGCAGCTACGTCAGTGTTTCAGATCGTATGGGGAGCGCTTTTTGCGCTTTTCTTCGACAACTCGCTGGGAGCGGTACGTCTTTCAACCCTCGTGATGTCCGCGATCGGTGGGTTGGCACTTTACGACATGTGTCGCCGACTTCGCGTGCCAGCGGGTCGAAGCGCATTGGTCGTGGCCGCGTACTTGTTCAATCCCCTGACGTTTGTTCTGTCCTATTCGTTTATGACCGATCCGCACTTCACGTCGGTGCTGCTGGTGGCCGCGGCACTCACCGTGCGCAGCCTGGGTACCGACCGCAAGGTGCTGGAGAAGTGGCTCGTCGCTGGTTCGGTCGCCGCTGCGGCTGCCATTTTGATTCGGCAGCAAGGTGTGCTGATCCCGCTCTCAATTGCCGCGTATTTCCTGCTTATCGGTGAGATTCGGTTCTCTCGATCAGGATTGCGCCGCTTGTTCGAGATTGGCTTCATACCTGCGCTCGCGACCATGGGCTATCTGGCCTGGCTCCGTTTGGTGAACGGGGTACCCGAGGTACAGAGCTCGTTCGCTTCGGAAATCGGCAACGCCGGAGTTCGCGGATCGGCCCGCCTGGTCGGATCGCTGACCTATTTCGAAATCATGTACATCGGATTTTTCGTGCTGCCATTGACGGTGGCGATGCTCGTGCATTTGCCGTCCATTGTGCGAGGCATTCATGGGCGCGCCTGGTTGATTGCGGGTGCATGGAGTGCCGTGGCATTGGCGGGTGTCGTCTATTTCGCGGACACCAAGCGCCGAATGCCTTATCTGCCTCAGTTCATCGGCTCAGGTGGATTGGGACCCCCCGATGTGCGCGGGTCTCGCCCGAGACTGTTTGAGCAACCGTGGTTCGACGTATTCACCGCAGTGAGCCTGATCTCCACCATTCTGCTTGCATTGGTCATCGCGTCCGCCCTATCGAGCCGAAGCCCCGAGTTCAAGCGTGGACCGGGGCTCATTGTTGCGCTACTCGCGGGACAGGTTGCAGGAGTGATTCCTCCGTCCTTCCACTATCTCAACCGTGGCGACTCGCTCGATCGATATCTCTTGCCGTTGATGCCGTTGATGCTTGCACTGGCCGCCTGGGCACTCAACGATTTCAAGATCGTAGCGCCAATTGGCTGGGCTGTCGCAGTTGCATTTTCGCTGTTTGCGATTGTGGGTACGCGCGACTACCTGACCTACCTCGACGCGGTCTGGAACGCGGCGGACTACGCCATCGACGCCGGCGCTCGTCCCGATCAGATCGACGCCGGGGCGGGCTGGGACGGCTATCACCTCTACACCTATGGAGTAGATCAGGGCATCACCCGTGCGGTAACCCGTGACGGTCCGTGGTGGACCTTTTTTTATGGGAAGGCGACCGATTCGTCCTACGTAGTTTCAGGTCGGTTGTTACCAGGCTATGTCCCGGTGGCGACCTTCCCGTATTCGTCGCTACTTCAGGACGACCCCACGCAGCTCTATCTACTCAGGCGGCTAACTGCTCCCTGGCCCCCGGTGAGTTCGGGCCCCTGAAGTCACCGTCTCCTTATTGCCTCCGGCCCACCCCCATGCTCCGGGCAGGTGAGGACTGGCTGAAAATCCTGGGCTCGGCAAGATGCTCGCTCGATTGATCTGAAATCGGTCGCCCTACGTACACTACAGACAGGTCAGTAGTGTCATGTCCCTGCAATGGCATTCGCGGCTTTCGATGCTTGGCAATTCCGGAATGGATCAACACAGTGACGTCGAAGAACCGTGTGGCCAATTACGCCTTGGGAATTCTTGCCGGGCTGGTGGCGGCAGCCGTCATGTTGCTCGTGATGGCAGTAGGACGGAACTGGTTCGGCATCTCACCACTTCCCGAAGCCATACCCGACAGGATCGCACCGACGCTTTCGATCCATCAATTCTTTAGTCTCTTTGCAAAGTACGGCGGCTATAACGGCCTGAAGAAATTCGGCATCAAGTCCGGGATTCAGGCCATCATCGCAGGTGGCGCGATATTCGGCCTCATCTACTCGATCGTGGTCGAAAGCAAGCGATCGCGCCAATGGCTTCCCTGGAAACACGGCATCAGCCGGATGGGCCTGGTGCTGGCCGTAGCCCTGGTTGGCACTGTCTGGATCGCGACCCTCATCTTTCTTTGGCCCATTCTTCAAACCAACTACCGTGGGCTGCCGCCGTCGCAGGCCCGCTTTGTGAGTGCTATTGGCTACCTCATCACGTATGTGGCGTTTGCACTCGCTCTCATGACGACGTATCGATTTGTCGCAAGCCGTCCGGCCATGCCGATCGATCTGCTTACCGATCAACCAGACAACGATGCAGAACGCGCCAGCCTGATGGCGGCCGGGCGCCCAAGCTCGCGACGTGCCGTTCTGGCTGGCGCGGCCGGCGCGCTCGTGGCGCTTCCAACCTTCTGGATCATTCGCAAGTTGTACGACCGGGCGGCGTTTTCCTATGACGGCACCGTTTACAACGGCCCGGGGGTTCAGCCGCTGGTACCGGTAGACAAGTTCTATACCGTGACAAAAAACGTGGTCGATCCAAACATCAAAAAGTCGATTTGGGCGCTGGAGATTACCGGAGAGGTCGAACGTTCGAAAAAATACAACTTCGACGATCTCACCGCGATGACTCCCAGAGAACAAGAGTCGACTCTGATGTGCATCAGCAATGCGATTGGCGCCGGTCTTTCCAGTAACGCAGTTTGGACCGGGGTGCGGATGCAGGATCTGCTGAACGATGCAGGTGTGCGCGATAGCGCCGTCGAAGTCAAGCTGTATGGGGCCGACGGATACACCGACACCTTTGCAATCGAGAAAGCGCTCGACCCGACAACACTGGTGGTCTACGAGATCAACGGCGAACCCCTTCCTGAAAAGCATGGGTACCCGGTGCGCGTGGTGGTGCCTGGCCTATATGGCGAAAAGAACGTGAAGTGGGTCACGGGTATCGAAGTCGTCGACTATGACGCCAAAGGCTTCTATGAAACCCAGGGATGGGGGCCGAATTTCGTGATCCCCACGCGATCCGACATCTTTTCCCCGAAGCGCAGTCGTCACCGCGGACAAGATTCGTTCGATCAAGCGTTACGGGTCAATCAGGAGGTCTCGCTGCGAGGGCGGGCGTTTGCCGGAGACCGGGGCGTGGAAAAGGTGGAGATCAGTCTCGATGATGGCGAGACCTGGCAGCCGACAACCATCGATTATCCCGGAACCAAGCTGACATGGGTTTTCTGGAGTTACGCGTGGACGCCGACAAAAACTGGTGACTATGTGCTCGTGTGTAGAGCAACCGATCAGAACGGCGATCTGCAAACCAGCGACGTTCGCGGCACTGCTCCACAAGGGGCGACCGGTCTCCATAAGGTCAAAGCCAGTGTCGTCTAGCAATTCCCTGGACCCAATAGTTCTGACTCAATGTGGGAATCATCGGTAGTCGTGCCGGCATTCCATTGAGCGAGCCAATCTATCAAGGATCGGTCTACGCGTTCGAGAATTCATCGCACGCCGATGGTGCCTTCGCGGCGGGCCTTCCGCTTTACGCGCGCGACGGACTTCCCAATGTGCGTTCGCTCGAGCAGGCGATTGCTACTCTCGAAGGAGCTGAAGACGCAATCGCTGTCTCATCGGGGATGGCGGCGATTTCCATGACACTCCTGACGGTGATGAGCGCTGGGGATCGCGCGGTTGTTGGCTCCGAAGGATATTGCGACACCTCTGCGCTGTTCCGGGAACTGCGCCGGTTCGGGATGTCCGTCGAGCATGTCGACTTCTCATCCCCAGACGCGTTGCGGCAGGCAATTGATTCCACCACGAGAGTTGTATTCGCCGAAACAATCTCGAACCCGGGAATGCGGCTTGCCGATTTGCCGGCCCTTGCGGCCATTTCCCATGAGCGGGGCGCGCTGCTGGTGGTAGACAACACCTTCGCCACACCAGCGCTGTGTCAGCCGCTTTCATTTGGGGCTGACATTGTCGTCCAAAGCGCGGGCAAGTTTCTGGCGGGCCATCACGATGTTACGGCCGGCGTCATCGCTGGCCGAGCGGATCTCATCGAGCCAAGTTCGGCAATCCGCGTATCTGTTCGGCCCCCTGCTGGCCGCAACCGAAGCGTGGCTGACGTTGCGCGGGCTCCAAACGCTGGATCTTCGCGTCCAGCGTTCCAGCCGATCTGCGCTCGAGATCGCGAACTGGCTGACCGGCCATCCCCAGATCAGTCAGGTTGGGTACCCGGGAAATGCCGAGCTTGCCCCCAGGCTGTTGCCTGTCGGGGGAGGAAGTGTCCTCACGTTTCGCCTTCGCGGCGGCAGTTGCGACGCAGCAACCGTAATCGAGCGATTGGAAACCATTCCCTACGTCCCCAGCGTCGGTGGAACTACGACGATCGTCTCATTTCCACCCCTGACCCCTTGCCTGGACAGAACGGGTCGTCGAATGCACGAGCCGTATTCCAGCGACACAATCCGCCTGTCGGTTGGGATCGAACCTGTGGCTGAAATCATCGCCGACCTCGATCGGGCGCTTTGCGGGCTGGCTGTATCAGAGGGGGCCGCATGCCTTTAGGACGTTGCCTGATGCCGATTCCTGGTCCTGAATCGACCAGTCTGCGCGAGACATTCGCGACGAATCGTTCGCTCTTGATGATCGCCGCCCGTAAGCCTGTGCCTGGACAGACGAAAACTCGCCTCGGTAAACAAATTGGAATGGAACGCGCCGCGCTGCTGTATCGAGCATTTCTCGACGATCTGAGCAGCCGGTTTGCTCCACGAGCTGGACGCGCATACGAACTGGCCTGGGCTTATACCCCTGAATCCACCCCGTTCGAAGCGGTTGTCCCCGGTGATCGCTATGTGTGCCAACAGGGAGAAACGTGGGCGGAACGGCAAACGAATTTGCTTCAATGGGGAGCAGGGCAGGGCTTCGATCGCGTGGTGCTGACCGCCTCCGATTCACCACAAATGAGTCGATCGGTGATCGATGACGCGTTCGCTGCGCTCGATGTGGCCGATGTCGTCCTCGGCCGAGTGCACGATGGGGGCTACTTCCTCATTGGCACACGCGGATTCCATGATGTCCTTAGCGGGGTGCCCATGAGCACACCGTCTGCCTCGGACGCATTGATTGCGCGCGCAGGCGAGCTGAATCTTCGGCTCGATCAGGTGGCGGGGACGTTCGACGTCGACATTGCCGCCGATCTCCAACTGCTCATCGAACATCTCGACCGGTGTCCCGATGCGGCACCCGCGACTCTCCGAGCGCTCGCTTCCCTCGGCCTTGAATCCGCATATGGCGCTGTTCGATCATAGTCGGTAACGTTCAGATGTCGATTGGTGTGGGATGATCAGCGCTCCTCGAATTCGTATTCTCGATATGGCCGACGGCCTCTTCTATCAGCGTGGCTTCAAGGCGGTGGGAATAGACGAAATCGTCGCTCAATCGAACGTGGCAAAAACAACGCTCTACAGTCACTTTCGATCCAAAGATCTTTTGATCGCTGCATGTCTCCAGCGGAGAAGCGACGAAGCTCGAGCAATGTTCGAGCAAGATGCGGGGAATCCAGCGCTGATGCCTGCCGAGCAGATCGACCGTTTTTTCGAGATAATCGAAGGAGCGTGTTCAGATCCGGGGTTTCGTGGCTGCCCGTTCATCAATTTTGGGGTCGAGTTTCCACGTCAAGATCATCCGGCCCGGAAAGTTTGCCTGGCACATCGCGAGTGGATGAAGAGATTTCTCACTGGAATGGCAGCCAGGGGCGGCGCGAACGATCCAGCAACAGTGGGAGCCATCTTGAGCCATCTCTATGACGCCGCAATGGTGGGAAGTCAGATCGATCCAGGTGGTGGCGACGCCGCACTGGCGCGAATGACGGCGCGTACCCTCGCGTCATTGGCGATTCCCGGCAAATACTGAGATCCTCAGGGCTATCGAAAACTCGCCATCTCACATAAAATAGACACGTGCGTTGAACCAGGTGAGAGAGGTTCGATGTTCTGGCGCTGCGGGGGAAACGGCGCCATTGGGATGGTCGAAGGAATGAGTCAGACAGCCGTACAGGCAGAGGTACGCCCATCCGGGAGGACGGCGGAGTTGGACGTGTCAGCACGCCCGCTCTGCTTCGACGAACTTCTCGAACGGTATCAAAACGAGATCTTCCGCTATTCGGTTCAGCTCACGCGGAACACCACGGATGCAGATGACCTCTATCAGGAGACGATGCTCAAGGCGTATCGCGCCTTTGACCGGCTCGGCCCGGATTCGAATTACCGGGCCTGGCTCTATCGCATCGCCACCAACACCTTCCTTTCGCAAAAGCGAAAGGACAAGCGGGAGCGGCCGCTCGATCCGGTGCTCGATGACCATTTGGCCGTCACCAATCCGGATCAACCCGCTTCGATGGACGCCCGCGATCTGCTGGTGGAAGTCGAGCAGTTCGTGCAAAACCTGCCGGAGAAGCAGCGCGTGGCGTTGATCCTCCGCAAGTATCACGAGCTCGACTACGCCGGAATCGCGGAAACGTTGAACAGCTCGGAAGAAGCGGCGCGCGCCAATGTCTACGAGGCGTTGCGCAAATTGAGAAGATGTTTCGGAGACCGCCTGTGAGCGGGAGAAAAGAGCAATGGTTGATCAGCACTATTCAGCAGCGGGCGACGGCGCGTTGAACGCCAACGATTCCGAGCCTCCCGCACTCGTCAATCTCGCCGCTGCGGCGAGCCGTCCCGATGTCGATGAATGCGATCTTTGCTGCGATGCCATGCCAGGTTATGTCTGCGGCGACCTCAGGATCCTGGACAAACAGTGGATCGACGAGCATACCGCCAGGTGCGGCTACTGCCAGCGTCAGTTGACTGGCTACCAGCGGCTCGACCATCTCCTCTCCGAATTCGAACAAGACCGTTGCGGCGAGATGAAAGCACCCGCGTTCGCCAAGCGGACGCGTGAAGTCGCCAGGTACGGCACCATGGAGAGCCCACTCGGCAAGCTCCTGATTGCCACCACCGATGCGGGCGTGGTCGAGATCACCTTCGGGCGGAATACCTCTACCCAGGAATTCATCTCCCATATGGTCGAGCGTGGCTTCGATCCGGTACCCGATCAGCACGCAATTCAGCCCGTGGTCGAGCAACTCAGCGAATATTTTCAGGGGAGCCGGAACGTTTTCGACGTTCCGGTTGATTTTTCCGGTCTCAGCCCGTTCGCGAAGAACGTGTTGCAGGCGACCGCGGCGGTTCCCTTCGGCGGAGTAGCGACCTATTCCGAGATCGCGAAGCGCATTGCCAACCCGGGGGCCTCCCGGGCGGTCGGGAACGCACTGGGGCGCAACCCCGTGCCGATCATCCTGCCCTGCCATCGAGTCGTGCCGGCCGATCACTCCATCGGGAATTACACCGGTGGCGTCGATATCAAGGTCAGTCTGCTCTCGATCGAGGGTGCGCTGCTTCCGACCGGGGCGCTCGTCCCGTAGACTCTCGTAGACGGCCACACGCCGCCAGTCGTACGCGACCGAACTCGGCCTGCTGAGGGTCCTGGCGAGCAATGTCCCGCTCTGAATCAACCCGGGCCAAATCGTTCGAGCTGGCTGATGGCGTCATGCTCACCGTCGTTGTGCTCTGGGCAGCAAACAACGTGCTGACCAAAGCCGCGCTCGACCGCGGCCTGGAACCCCTCATCTATATCAGCCTCCGCTTCGGGTTGGTCGCCGTCCTGCTCTTTCCGTACCTCGCGCTGCGCGGCGTCGCATTGCGCATGCGGCGGGAAGACATTCCCCGATTCCTGGTGAGTGGGCTTTGCGGTTTCGCCTTTTACAACATGCTCTACATCGTCGGGCTGTCCCACACGTCGGCATTTTCCGCGGCCATCATCATTTCGCTCGCTCCCATCTTCATCTTGCTGCTGTCAGCCTTGTTCGGTCTTGAACGGGTACGACCGTTGCAATGGGCGGGAGTGGCGCTTTCTCTGCTGGGGGTATCGATCTTCATCGGCGACAAGCTGCTGGCCGGCGAACCGGCCATTGGCGATTTGCTGAACGTCGTTGCGGCGCTCTGCTTTTCGATCTACGGCTTGACCACCCGCCCGCTGGTGCAGCGCTATGGCGCGCAAGCAACAACGGCGTGGGCGGTGCTGATCGGATTGGTGGCGGTGATTCCGTTCACCGCCAGTTCGCTCTGGCATGAAAATTGGGGCGCGCTAAGCGGATTCGAATGGTTCTCGATCGCCTATGCCGCCATCGTTTCGGTCATGCTGGGTTACTCCCTTTGGGGTTGGGCCATCACGCGCACGGGCGCAGGGCGTTCGGTACCGTATCTTTTCCTCATTCCGGTTTTCACCGGCATCTTTGCGTTCTTCTTTCGCGGAGACCATCTGGAAGCGCCCCAGCTCATCGGCGGCGCAGTGGCGCTGGCCGGGGTGGCACTTGCACGCATGGTCGCGCGGCCCGATGATCCTATGGAAACCATCATGCCGGCGGAAGAGACAGGCATGGTGCCTGTCCCCGAGCCGGTGGCGCGCGCCGTACCAGGTCCCTAGCACGAAAGGTTCTCGATGCCGTACGCCAAGACCGTCAAACCAGGCTCGAAAGTCAAGCTCGCCGACTACGCGACCGATGAAACTGCCGGACTGAACAAGGAAGCGGCCCGCGAGCTGTTGAAACCGTTGAAGGACGAAATACGCGATCTGCAAGCGTTGCTCTACGCCGCGTCGCAGAATTCGTTTCTGATCGTCTTGCAAGGTATGGATACTAGCGGAAAGGACGGCACGGTCAGCAGTGTGCTGGAGAGCGTCAATCCGCTCGGCTGCCGTGTCTGGCCTTTCAAGACGCCAACCCCGCTCGAGCTTTCGCATGACTTTCTCTGGCGTATCCACAACAAGGTGCCGGAACGGGGCATGATGACCGTCTTCAACCGGTCGCACTACGAGGACGTGCTGATCGCGCGGGTCAAGGAGCTTGTCCCGAAAGCGACCTGGGAAAAGCGCTACGACCAGATCAACGAATTCGAAGAGCTGCTGACCGAATCGGGTACGATCATCCTCAAGTTCTTTCTGCACATCAGCAAAGAGGAGCAGGAGAAGCGCCTGCTGAAACGCGAAGAAGACCCCGAGAAGGCCTGGAAGCTCTCTGCTGGGGACTGGGTGGAGCGGCAATACTGGCGTCAGTATCAAACCGCGTATGAAGTCGCGCTGACGAAATGCTCCACCAAAGGTGCGCCCTGGACCATCGTTCCGGCTGACCACAAGTGGTACCGGGATCTGGCGGTGGCTCAGCGGCTCGTCGATACCATGGAGCCCTTCAAAGCGAGTTGGATGAGCTCGCTCGAAGCGCTCGGCAAGTCGCAGCTCGCGGAGATCAAGCTGCTGCGTGATCGCGAAAAAGCCACTGAGGGTCGAGCGTCCGGCGCAAATAAGACGAAAGCGGCAATGTGAGAGACGAGTCGACCCACTCCGTCGACAATTCGCTGACCGATGCCGACCTGCGCTCGATCTTCATCGATGGAATGAGCCGGATCGCGACCAGTGTCACCATCGTCACGACCGATGGCGAGTCGGGGAAGTTTGGTCTGACGGTAAGCGCCATGTCGTCGGTGACCGCGGATCCGCCCACGTTGCTCATTTGCATCAATCGCCGCAATCCCATGGACGCGGCCATTCGCGGAAACGGCGTCTTCGGCGTCAACGCGCTGCGCGCCGACCAACGGTGGGTGGCGGAGACCTTCTCCGGGCGCCCACGGCGCGGTAACCCGTATGATTTCCAGGCAGGAAACTGGCATATCGAAAACACGGGCGCGCCCCTCCTCAGCGGCGCGGTCGCCTGGTTCGACTGCGTGTTGATCGCGGCGCACCATGTCGGAACGCACACCATCGCCATCGGGCGGGTGGTCGCTTCCGGCGCCGAACCGGGCACCCCGTTGATCTATGGGCGGCGTTCGTTTGGCGAGCTGGTTCAGCTCCCGGCGAACTACGAAAGCACCGACGAGCTGCCCCATCCGATTTGGGATGAGCCGGATCTGTAGGGTCCGGACGCCGGGCCATCGAAACGTCATCATCGAAGGGAGCTCTCAATATGATTCGCACCGGTGACGAATATCGCGAGTCGTTGCGGGATGGCCGTGAGGTCTTCATGAACGGCGAGAAGGTCGCCGATGTCACCACGCATCCCGCGTTCAAACCGATCGTGGACATTCGCGCCCGCATCTACGACCTCGCGCACGAGGCGGCCACCCAGGACGTCATGTCCTATGTCGATCCCCGCACCGGAGAACGCAATGCCGTTGGCCCCAAGCTCCCGCGCACCCGGGACGATTGGCGTGCCAAACGGCTGGCGGTCGATACCGTGCTGGACGACGTCAAGGGGATCGTGACCCGGGTCGGTGACGAGACGGTCGGGGAGATGTGGTCGCTCTTCGACGGGCAGGACGTCCTCAACGAAGTCGATCCGCGCTTTGCCGAGAACATTCGCAATCATGTCGCCTATGCCGTGCGCGCCGATCCTTTTCATGTCTCCGCGAACACCGATCCCAAGGGCGACCGCTCCAAACGGCCACAGGATCAGGACCCAGACATGCTGCTGCATGTGGTGCGCGAAACCGAGAACGGGATCGTCGTCCGCGGCGCCAAATACGAAACTGCCGCAGCCTATTCCAATCAGGCCTTCGTCAAACCGACTATTGCCAACTGGGGCGACGACGAGCTCTCGGATTACGCGGTCGGGTTCATCGTCAAGATGGGGCAGCCGGGAATGAAGCACATCTGCCGCACAGGTTTCGCAGGACGCGAGCCGGCGGCCGATTACCCGCTCTCGAACCACTTCGACGAGATCGACACGCTGGTGATCTTCGACGATGTCGAGATCCCCTGGGAAAACGTGCTCTTCTACCAGCACACGCGCGCGGCAGCCTACATTCGCGCGACTCTCCATCGCTACAGTGCCTTTCCGTTCACGCAGCGCACCCTGCGTATGGCCGATCTGCTGATCGGGGCCGCCCTCTTCAATGTCCGCCAGACTGGTCTCGACAAGCAGCAGGCGGTGCAGGAGAAGCTGGCCGCGTTGGCCTGCTATCGGGAAGGGATCAATGCGCATCTGACTGCCGCGATCGAGCAAGCGGAAGAGAGCCCGGGCGGTCTGCTGATGCCGAACCAGTCGCTGCTCTACACCGGCCGAGTGCTGGCCACCTCGCAGCTTCCAGCCATGATGCATATCGCCCGCGAGCTCTGCGGCGGCCAGATTTGCGTCACCCCCGATGTCGCGGCCTTCGAGGATCCCGCCACCGCGGCCTGGCTGGAGAAGTTCTATACGATCAACGACGACTGGGATGCCGACGACCGGCGCAAGCTGCTGGCGTTCGCGCGCGATTTGATCAACTCCGACTATGCCGGGCACCGGTTGACCTTCCAGCTTTTCGCGCAGTCGCCCCCGTTTGCCAATCTGGCCGCGGTCTACCGCTCGTTCGATTGGGACGGGCCGTTGCAAAAGGTGCAGCAAGCGGCCGATCTCTCTCCGACGGTGCTTCCCAAGAAACGCCAGAAAGCGCAGGCTTGATCCGATGCCGACCCATCGCCGCATTCGCCAGTTCAATACGAAGGAGACCTATCCCGAGCAGAAGCTCGACAACGATCTCTGCCAGGCGGTAGTCGCTGGCAACACGGTCTATCTCCGGGGTCAGGTCGGGCAGGATCTGGAAACCCGCGCATCGGTCGGCATCGGTGACCCCGCTGCCCAGACCGAGCAAGCGATGCAGAACATCGCCATGCTGTTGGAAGAATCCGGCGCGGAGCTGGGCGATATCGTCAAGATCGTCATCTACCTGACCGATGCCCGCTATCGCGATGCGGTCTATCCAGTCGTCGGCCGGTGGCTCAAAGGCGTCTATCCGGTTTCGACCGGGATCGTGGTGGTGGCGCTGGCGCGGCCCGAATGGGTGGTCGAGATCGATGCCACTGCGGTTATTCCCGACGATCGGATGCCGCGATGACCTTTTCGATTGCCGGGCATTGCGCGCGGACCGGTCGATTTGGGGTTGCGGTCTCCTCCTCCAGTCCGGCAGTCGCGGCGCGCTGCGCCTTTGTTCGCGCGGGAGTCGGAGCTGCGTGCAGCCAGAACATCACCGATCCGCGTCTGGGAGATCGATTGCTCGATCTCGTCGGCGCAGGCCGCTCTGCGGATGAGGCCATGGCACAGGTAGTCAACGAGTCCGAGCTGATCGCCTATCGGCAGATCAGCGTGGTGGACGGCACGGGCGCAAGCGCTGCATTTAGTGGAGAGAAGGTGCTGGGTGTCTACGACATGGCGCGCGGGCCCCACGTTGCCACCGCTGGAAATCTGCTCAGGGACCAGTCGATTCCCACCCGCATGGTAGAAGCGTTTCTCGACAATCCGGACGCCGATCTGGAAGATCGGCTGCTGGCCGCCATGAAGACCGCGCTGACGCTCGGCGGGGAGGAGGGTCCGGTGCATTCTGCGGGAATGAAGGTTGTCGATCGGGTTCCCTGGCCGGAAACCGATCTGCGGGTCGACTGGTCAGACGATCCGATTCATGACCTGGAGGCCCTTTGGCGGCTCTGGCGTCCGCTCAAGAACGACTACATCACCCGCGCCCTCGATCCAGGCTCCGCCCCTGGGTATGGTGTCCCCGGCGATCCCAATCGGTGATCGAACCGCTCCCTGATCCGGGCTCAACGGTCGATCCAACTTAGAATTACCCACGCAACTATCGGGTGTACCGTCGATCGACGGCGCGCGGCGAAAGGACCAGACTCATGAAACAACTCTTCCTTCGAAGCAGCCTTGCGCTACTGATTGCAGCGCTGGCCGGCATAGGGGCGATGTCCCAGACGCCGGTGGCCGCGCAAGATGCAACGCCCTCCGCCACAGCACAACTCCCCGATGGGCCACTCGGCGAGCAAATTGCCTGGCTTGTCGACTACATCAATCTCCCGGCTGCGGAGGCTGCGACCGTCGACCTCACCACGAAGTTCTCGCCGGGTGTCCTGGCGGATGTGCCGGCGGATCAGCTTGCGGCCATCATCGGAAGGCTGCGCGATCAGCTCGCGCCAGTCACGCTCGACACTGCCACCATCGTCACCACCGAGGACCTTCCGCCCACCAATGCCAACTTTGTACTGGTCGGAACGGATGGTACCCAGCAGCCAGTTTCATTGACAGTCGCGCCCGATACCGGGCTGATCAGCTCGATCTGGTTCGCGGCGCAGCTCGCGCCCGCCCCCACGGCAGTAGCCACGGCCACCGAAATGCCGTCCAGCACCGCAACCGTGGCGCCGACCGAGACAGCGACCGAGCTCCCAACCGAGACACCCACGCTGGTGCCAACCGAAACACCAACGCCGGCTCCAACCGAAACCGCCACGGAAGTCCCAACGGAGACGCCAACCGCGGTTCCGACCGAAACCGCAACCGAGCTTCCCACGGAGACCCCGACAGCGACTCCAACCGAGACCGCTACACGAACTCCCACTGAAACCCCGACAGCGGTGCCTACTGAGACGGCAACAGAACTCCCGACTGAAACTCCGACAGCAGTGCCTACCGAAACCGCGACGGATATCCCGACTGAGACAGCGACCTCGGTGCCCACCGAAACCGCAACACTCGTTCCCACCGAAACTCCGACGGCCGTTCCCACCGAGACTGCGACGGACATTCCGACCGAAACGCCAACTGAGCTTCCCACCGAGACGGAAACGGCGCTCCCCACCGAGACGGCGACCTCGGTTCCGACGCAAACGGCGGCGCCAACCGAGACAAAAACCTCTGTTCCGACCGAAACGGCGACGGAACTTCCAACCGAAACCGCAACAATGGTTCCAACAGAGGAAGCAACCGAGATGGCGACACAGACGGCTACCGAGGTTGCAACCGAAAATGCCTCACCTGAAGCCGCGTCGCCTGTCGCCTCACCAGAGGATGCCTCACCGGTCGCCTCACCTGAGGCGTCGGTGTTCGGAGAGAGCGCCATCGGACAACAGGCCGCATGGACCTGGACGACGCTGAACACGGATGGCGCGCCAGTAGCGGCCAGCGAAATCGAGGCCCATGTCACGCCGGAGCTCTTGGCCCAGGCGTCGGCCGAGCAGGTTTCCACCCAGCTTGCCGAGCTGCAAAACGCGTATGGACCGTTCACGCTCGATCAGGATTCGATCATCGTCACCGCCAACGAGCCGCCGACCAACCTTCGGTACACCATCACCGGCCAGGACGGAACCAAATTCGATGTCTCGCTTTCGATCGATCCCGAGACTGAGCTGCTGAACGGCTATCTCATCTCTCCGGTATCGTCGGCTGCCACGCCGGCTGCCGCGTCACTCCCGGCGGGAATCGCCGATGCCGAGGTGACGTTCACCAGCGGTGCCGACACCCTGTACGGCTCGTTCATGACGCCGGACGGTTTTGCAACCGACGGCGCTGCTCCGGTGGCGCTGATCATCTCCGGAAGTGGCCCCACCGATCGGGATGGCAACAGCGGCATGCTTCCGCTCGGCACCAACCGCAATCTGGCAATCACGTTGGCCCAGGAGGGCATCCCGTCGCTTCGCTACGACAAACTTGGCTCAGGCCAGACCGGTCTTGGTACGCACACCGATCCGAGCACGATCGACTACGAACTCTTCTTGCAGGAAGCTCGGGACGCCGCTGCCTTCCTGGCAGCCCAGCCGGGAGTCGATCCGACCAAGCTGATCCTGGTAGGTCATAGCGAGGGCGCCCTCTTCGCGCTTGCCCTCGCGGATGAGCTGACCAAAGCAGGCACGCCTCCTGCCGGACTGATCCTGGTCGCCCCGCTCTCCATCCGCTATCTCGATTTGATCGACGAGCAGCTTTCCGGCCAGCTCAAGACGGCGGTCGATGGCGGGCAGATGACCGAAGACGCGGCCGGCAAGATCTCGACTGAATTGGCTGCCATCATCGACAGTTTGCGAACCACCGGTGAGCTGCCGGCCACCATCGAAGCACCCGAGCTATCGCAGCTCTTCAACCCGGGCACCGCCGCGTTCCTGGCCCAGATCGACAAGGTCGATCCGGGTGAGCTCGCCGCTGGGTTGCCGACCGATATCCCGGTGTTGGTGATGCTGGGTGCGAAAGACGCCCAGGTGACCGGCGATCAGGTGCGCCATCTGCTGGACGGATTCAGCACGGCTGGCAATGCCAACGTGACATTCGTTGCCCTCCCGAAAGCGGATCACACCCTGCGCATCGTGGAAGGCGAGGCGAATCCGTCAGTCGACTATGCCAATCCGGATCTGGAGTTCTCGCCGCAAGCGGTGAGCGCCATCGACGACTTCTTGGCCGAAAATGGATTGGCAACATCGGGAGCGTAAGCGCGTCGACGAATCGCAGGAAAACGCAAGAAAAACGGGCGCCCACATGGGGCGCCCATTTTCGTGCTGAGGCGTCGAAGACCAGTGACTACTCGTCTTCGAAGACGGGCAGTTCGTCGTCGGTAGGAATGTGCGGCGGCTCCTCGGCTTTGCGCTGATCGAGATAGGCGATATAGCGCTGGATCTCTTCGTCCGTGAGCGTATGCTCCTTGCCCTGCTCGAAGGCGCTGAGCTGGGACGCCTTGATCCCGCCGATCCCCTTGGCCGCTTCACTCAGTCCAATATGCATCGACATCCGCTTCCAGAAGCAGGAGTACCCTAACGCGGTCTGATCGGTCATCTGTATGTTCTACCCCCGGTATTCAGGAAACGTCTGTGGTGAAAGCTGATCGACCGACCGGCCCGCCCAGTCGACGGATTCCATGGTCTGCCACATGCGATCCGCGGATTGCTGCAACGCCTGCACGGCAGCGTCTGCATCGAGTCCGACGATGTGCCCATCATCCATGCACACCGCGCCGTCGATGATAACCGTTCGCAGATCTTCGGCTTGCGCGGAATAGACGATGTTCTTTACCGGATCGCGCAGCGGCGTCATGAAGACGCTGTCTCCCTTCCAGATGAGCATATCGGCCTTGGCGCCCGGCGCGATACGGCCCAGGTCGTCACGTTGCAGCGCTTTCGCCCCGCCAAGGGTGGCGGCATCGAAGACATCCGCGGCAGTGGCGACATCGGTTCGGCGGTCGACCACCTTGCTCATGACCCCGGTCCATCGCATGGCTTCCAGCATGCTCTGGGGGCAGGTGTCGGTACCCAGCGTCATGTTCACCCCTTGCTCCAGATAGCGTGCGAACGACTCCATGGCGATCCCACGCCGCGCGAAAACCCACGAGCAGTGCGCAACACTCGTGCCCGAGGCCGTCAGCAGCGCGAGATCGTCGCCGTGATAGTTCGCCCAGCTCGATCCGGCGATGATGATGGCGTGGCCCAGCAGCACCTCTGGTCCGAGGAATCCGATGTCGTCCAGCCATTCGATCGGCGTCCTGCCGTAACGGTGGGTCATCTCCTGGAACTCGTTGACGGATTGCGCGGCATGCAGGGTGAGCGGTACCCCGAGCGCCGCCGCCGCCGCTTTCGATTCTCGGAGTAGCTCCTCTGTGCAGGTATCGATCTGGTAGGGACTCAGAATGCCGCGGATCCGGTCGTTGTAGGTGCCAGTGACCGCTTCGATAAACTGGATCGAATCGCGGAGACCATCCCACCCAGCCTGCTCGTCCCAGGCGTACTTCACCTGGCGGCCGTCGTCCGAATACCACTTGCCCGAGCGATACCCCTGTCCTGCATACAGGCGAAGACCTGCTCTGCCCGCTGCTTCCACCGCAAACGGACCGTGCGTGCCCAGCTCGACCACCGTGGTGGTCCCCGAGCGAAGCAGCTCGACCATCGAATAGGTCAGGCAGGCATGGCTGGCGGCCTCGTCCTGGGCCGCGTTTCGGACCGGCAAGTATTCGAAGAGACCGGAAAGGTAGAACTGCCGGCTGCCACGGTCCTCGATGAACGACTTATCGAGCGGCGAACCGGCCAGATGGGCGTGCGTATTGATGAATCCCGGTGTGACGACACAACCGGCTCCATCGATATGCCGGTCGACCTCGCCTTCGAACGACTTGCCGACATGCACGATGCGGTCGTCTTCCCACACGACCACCCCATCGCGCAAATGGCGATGCGATCCATCCTGGTACGCAATGATGTGCGGAGCCGAAATCGAGGTGCGTGTCATCTGGTTGGCCAATCCTTGTGTGAGCGTCGCTGCTACAGCCGCCCAGTTTAGGACGGCCAGCGCACGAAACGAACTGGGCTTGGAAACCTGAGAATATCTAAACCTATACTTTAGGTATAGACTTTTGCGAAGTTTTCCCATACACTCTCGGTAGAGCAAAGGTTCGATCGGTTTCGTACGGACCGAAGAAGGCGATCGAAATGGCCAGTCGGATGTCCCGTCGCGGTCGCAAACGTTTTACCTGGGAGGAAAGGTCGTGAGAATCGACATGTTCGGCAGAGCGACGAAGGCGATCCTGCCGATGATGCTCGCATTTGCCGTTGCTGTCGTGGGGTTCGGACTCGACGCCTCGGCGCAGGATGCCGATGCACGTGTTCGCATTACGCATGCATCTCCTGACGCACCAGCGGTCGACATATGGGTCAATGGATCGCCCGCAGTCACGAATCTCGCGTTCGAAGAGTCGACAGATCTGATCCCGCTTCCGGCAGGGACGTACGAAGTCCAGGTGACACCAACCGGCAGCACCGATCCTGACGCCGATGCCGTTATCTCGGCCAACCTTACCCTTGAAGCCGGCCAGGCCTACGACGTTGTCGCAATCGGATTGCTGGCTAACATCTCGGCTGGCGTGTATCCGCTCGATCTCAGCCCGCTCGCCGCAGATAACACACGGATCGGCGTCATTCACGCCTCGCCGGATGCTCCTGCGGTTGACATCCTGGCCGATGGCGGCCCCCTCGTCGAAGATCTCGTTTTCCCCGAGGCAAGCGGTTTCCTCGATGTTCCAGGTGGAACCTATGACGTTCAAGTGGCAGTTGCCTCTTCAGGCGCTATCGCCCTCGATCTGCCTGGCACCGCCCTCACGGCTGGACAGGTCTACCGGGTCATTGCTGTCGGACTCGTTTCCGACGGTTCCCTGACGGTTCTACCGCTGGTTGCGCCGGCGGACATGGTTCACACCATGCCGGCAACTGGTGCCGGCAGCACGGCTGCAGATTCCAATGTCCCGATGCTGGCGCTGGCGACCATTGCCCTTGGGCTCCTGTTCGCCGGTGGGATGGCGCGCCGCAACGCACCAGTTCCAGTCCGGATTCACTAGACCACTCCTACTCCTCTCCACGACGAAACGACCCGGCAGCAATGCCGGGTCGTTTCGTTTGCAACCGGAGTTTGTTTCAAACGGCCAGTTACGAGCGAGATGCCAGTAGCTCCAGCGCGGCGTCGAGATCGAAGTCGCCCGTTTTGTTGGCGAACAATCCGGGGAGCGGTACGAACTCGACATCCGTGTACCCAAAGGCAGCGGGTCCAACCGAACGCATGGCCACGGCGGACTTGAGGGCTTCCGGCGCAGGGATACCGATGACTTCGATTCGCAATCCGTAGCGCAAGAGCTCGGTGGTGATCGGCTCGGCTGTCTCCGCGTCGATGATGCAGATCAGATCGGGCACGATCGCCAGCACCTCGCCGTTGCTTCGGCGGGCGATCAAATTTTCGTTCTGGAAATCGATGACCAGCGAATCGTCCTCGTTCGGTCCGATTCCTTCGATCCGCAACACTCCCCGCGCGAACCCGCCCACCAGCCTCCGGTCGACATCGACGATCTTGCCTCGGAAGAGTCGCTGTCCACCGGTCACGCGAAGCACGGCATCCACCGCATCGGTGTGGCCCGCGCGGGCTGTCAGGACGGAATCACCGATTTCGATGGCCAGCGAAATCGTGTCGCGAATGAGAGTGCGCTTCAGTTGGTACCCGGTCATCGCTGGTCCGGCAGCCCCGGCGGAACCACCCATTTGAATGGTGACGGTGCGGGCGTAGCGCTCGAGGGTGCTCGGATCGTCCAACTTGTCGAAGATTGCGACGTGGCCGCGTGGATCGGAGACCACGGCAGGGGTCGGTTTGATACCGTAGATCATGAACGTGTCCATTTGCAGCTCGGGAAACGCGCGGCCCATTCCGTCGCCGTCGACCACCGGCAGATTCGCCTGTGCCGCCACGATCATCGGCGCCATGCTGTTCGACCCGCCGATCTCGGCGCAGGTGACATGCGTGATCGTGCGGCCCAGGTGCGATTCCAGTGCGCGCAGTGAAACCAGGTACTCGTCACCCTGCTTGGGGCGCTCGTTACTGACAACCGGAGCGCCAATCGATCCGACAGTGGTCACCAGTGCGTCGTCGGGCACGTCGGAAGCGGGGATCACTTCGATGGTTTTGCCCTGCTCGAGGAGCTGCCGTGCCTGGAGCTTGCCGAGATACGGGTTTCCCCCTCCCCCGGTACCGAGAATGCCGGCGCCGATGGCCAGCCGTTCGAGATCGTCACGGTCGATGAATCTGGACACGCGTGTTCCTGTTCAGGTGGAGCGCGAATGAGCCGAGCGGCGCGTCGTACGCGCCGCTCGGTTCAATTATGCCGCTGCCGTCGTTCGGGCCGAGGGGAATTTCACGCCACCCAGTACGGTGCCCCAGACCTCGATGTCCTTGATCTTGCCCGGTTCGACCGCCAGTGGGCTCTCTTTGAGGATGGTGAAATCCGCCAGCTTGCCCGTCACGATGCTGCCCATTTCCTGATCGAGTCCGAGCAGGTAGGCGGAACCCATGGTGACCGCCCAGAGCGCTTCTTCCGGAGTGACCTTTTCCCCCTCTCCAAGCACCCGGCCCGAGGGCGTGACGCGATTGACCGCGGCCCACATCGAATGGAGCGAGCCGAGTGGCGTCACCGAGGCGTCCGTGTGAAAGGAGATCGTCACGCCGGCATCGAGCGCGCTGCGGGCTGCTTCGATCCGCTCAGCCCGGTCGGGCCCGAGCAGGATGTCGTAGTGTTGATCGCCGTAATACCAGATGTGATTGGCGAACAGATTGGCCGTCAGCCCGAGCTTGGCGATCCGCTCGTACTGTTCCGGGGTCGTGAGCTGGGAATGCTCGACGGTGTGGCGCAGATCGCCAACCGGTGATGTGCGCGAGGCCCGTTCGACCGCTTCCAGGAAGACATCGACCGCGCGGTCGCCGTTGCAGTGCGCGGCAACGCGAATGCCGGCAGCCTGGATCGGCGTCAACCATTCGACCACCTCGTCCTCGGTCATCAACGGGCCCTGCAGGTCGTTCGTCGCCTGATAGTAACCGGGCCAATTGAGGTAGGCAGTCAGATCCTGAACCGAGCCGTCCAGCATGAGCTTGATGCCCACATAGTGCAGTTTGTCGGAGCCGGCCGTCTGTTGAAGCTGGAGGAACGCATCCGACACCGTATCCGGCGTGAGGGTAACTCCCGGCAGTGTGGGTTCCGGGTAGAGCCCCACCCGAACTGGGAAGTCGTCCGCGTTGACGGTCTCGGTCCACAGCGTCACCACATCGGCGCTGACGAATGACTGGTTGGCCATATCGGTCACCATCGTGCACCCGGCGTTATTGGCGAACGTTCCCAACGCCTGAATCGTTTCCGCTTTGCCGAGCAGCCCGAAGAGCGAGCTATAGACATTCGTCGCCAATCCCATGGCCGATGGGCTGTTCAGCTCTCCCGTCGGTTCGCCATCTGGTCCCATGACCACCCCCGGATCGGTCGCTGCAGATGTGATGTTGTTGGACGTCAGGGCGTAGGTATTGACCATGAGGGTGTGCTCGCTGGCATACCAGAGCGCCAGCGGGCGAGTGGTCGACACCTGGTCGAGAAAAGTCTTGTCGACTGGCGGCTGTCCCCAGAAGAAGATGGGATCGAACTCGATTGCAACCAGCGGCTGCGTCGGATCGGACAGCTTCGCGTCTTCGGCCTTGAGAAAGGCGGTGAGCGCGTCATAGCTGGTGATGCCGTTCAGCACGCCGCCGTCGATCGAGGGCCGGTCGTAATACCCGACATAGGGCAAAAAGGCCATCATCCCTTCGATCTCGTGGTTATGCGCCTCGATGAGCCCGGGAACGATCACATGATCCTTGAACGTCTCATCGAGCGTGTAATCCCCCCAGCCGGAAAGGGTGTCGATCGTTCCGGTGCCGAGCACGCGTCCATCGCGCACGGCAACATGGGTGGCTTCGGGCATATCCTTGTTCTGCGTGACGATCTGTTTCGCGACGAAGATGGTGATCGGCCCTGAGCTCGCTTCGGCAACCGGCGACGCCACCGGCGTTGCTGCTGTAGGAAGTGGGGTGGCGTCCTCCGCCTTTGCAGCTACGGCTGGGACACCCAACAGGGCGCCCGCGGCGAATCCTTGCAGCACAGAACGACGCGAAAGCCGATGATCCACGTACGAACCTCCCGCTCGACTGACAGAATCCAACTGTTCGAGGGAACCGAATTCTGAGAATTCATGATGGATGGTAGCAAAAATTCTGGTCAAAATGATTGGTTTCTGCGCACATGTGCATCGCTAGTTTCAGGGCGATGTCGATGACGCTCTTTTGCCAATCCTGCGGGGGAGAAACCGCGGAAATAGCGGCTGATGGGCGGCTTCGCCCCGTCTGCCAGGTGTGCGGCGCGGTGACGTATCTCGACCCCAAGCTGGCGGTCGCGGTCGTGCTGCGCCGGGAAGACCGGGTGCTGTTGGGGCGGCGCGGCCCAGGGGCCCGCGCGGCCGGGAAATGGAGTTTTCCGGCAGGATTCGTAGAGCGGGGAGAAGTAGTCGAAGCGGCCGCGATACGAGAGGTAAAGGAGGAGACCGGCTTCACCATCTCGCTTGGCCCGCTGGTTGGGTTGATCTCCGCGCCGGGAGAGATGGTGGTGCTCGCGGTCTATACCGGATCGGTGCTATCGGGTGAGCAACTGGCGGCTGACGACCTGACCGAGCTTGGCTGGTTCGGGCCGGACGACCTCCCGGAGCTGGCGTTTCCGCACGACACCGAGATCATCGAGCGACTGGGAGCTGAGCCCAGTGTTCAGTGACCCGATGTCTGCAAATCCGGCGAGCTTGAAGACGTCACTATCCTGCGGTTGGCCCTGCTCGGGTATCCAGGCATGGAGGTTCGGTATCGCGCGATCGGGGCCGGTTCGAGGTTCGAACGCTGTGGTCGCTCGACCGTAGATGCTGGACCCTGTCGGGCGCCTGCTACACTTCCAAATCTGAGTATTTCCGCCGGTTTTGACCGGTTAGGGAGAGGAACCAATGCAACTTACCGGTGAACACACCTTCGACGCTCCTCGCCAGGTTGTCTGGGATTTTTTGATGGATCCGGCAGTGCTCGAGGCATGCTTGCCCGGTGCCGAGGGGATGACCGAAGTCGGTCCCGATGAGTACACCGCCAACATGAAAGTTGGCATCGCCATGATCAAGGGCACCTTCAGTGGCAAGGTGAAGATCACGGACAAGATCGAGCCGTCGTCCTACCGGATGAAGGTCGAAGGAAGCGGTCCGCAGGGCCAGGTATCCGGCGAGGGATCGCTGGAGCTGGTTGAGCAGGACGGCAAGACCATCGTGAAATACAACGGCGAAGCGAATATCCGCGGCACCATTGCCCGCGTCGGCGCGCGCATGATCCAGCCCGCCGCCCGGCAAATCGTCGGCCAGTTCTTCGGCTGCCTCGAATCGAAAGCGACCGCAGCCAAGTAGCGTCCTCTCGGGCGACGGGATTCGAACAATGCCGGACAACCTGCTCACGCTGGTGAGCTATCTCTTCAATGCGTTGACGCTTATCGTCATCGCCCGCGCCTTGCTGTCCTGGATCGATCCCGGCATGCAGTCACGCTTCGGGAAGATTCTGGTCGACATCACCGAGCCATTGCTGGGGCCAATCCGGCGCGCGCTGCCCTCGATGGGAGGGATCGACTTTTCGCCCATCATCCTCATCATCCTGCTGCAATTCATCGAGCAGTTCATCTTTCGGCAATTCGGCTAACATCGTTGGGAACCGGGGCACACGCCCCGGTTCTGTCATTTCCAGCGAATCCGATTCCACGCAACCAGGAGGAAGTCAAACATGACCGCAGTCGACTGGCGCGCCTATTTCGCCGAGCAGCAAGACGCAAATCTCGAAGAGCTCTACGACTTCCTGCGCATCCCAAGCGTCAGCGCGCTCCAGGCCAACGCCGGCGACGTGCGCAAAGCGGCTGAATGGGTTGCGGCCCGCATGAAGAAATCGGGCATTCCCGAGGTGGAGATTCTGGAGACCGGCGGGCATCCGCTGGTCTACGGCAAATGGCATGTGGACGACAGCAAGCCGACCGCGCTCATCTACGCGCACTACGATGTCCAGCCGCCCGATCCGCTCGACCTCTGGACCACTCCGCCGTTCGAGCCGACTGTGCGCGATGGCAAGATTTACGCGCGCGGCTCGGGCGATGACAAGGCGGGACTCTTCATCACCCTGCTGGCGGTCGAAGCCTTCGCCAGGAAGCATGGCAAACCGCCGATCAATCTGGTCTTTTTCTACGAAGGGGAGGAAGAGATCGGAAGCCCGTCGATCTCTCCATACCTGGCCGCCCACACCGATACGTTTGCATCCGACGTGGTCATCAGCGCGGACGGCATGATGTGGGGCGAGGATCAGTATTCACTCATTCTCTCGTCCAAGGGGATGGCCGGCGGTCAGATCGACATCATCACCGCCGACTCGGATGCCCACTCGGGTATCTACGGCGGCGGGGTTGCCAATGCCGCCCGCGCAACCGCGAAGATTGCCGCGAGCTTTCATGACGCAAATGGCAAGGTGGCGGTCGAAGGCTTCTACGACCAGGTCCGGCCGATAACCGAGCAGGAAGCCGCCGATATCGAAAACGTTCCATTCGATGAGAAAGCATTCCTTGGCTCGATCGGCGTGACCACGCCCACCGGTGAAGCGGACTACTCCACCCTCGAACGACTCTGGATGCGCCCCACGCTCGACATAAACGGCATCTGGAGCGGCTTCCAGGGAGACGGAGGCAAGACCGTCACCCCGGCACAGGGACACATCAAGATCACCTGCCGCCTGGTGCCCGACCAGGATCCCAGCGAGATCAACGATCTCATTCGCCTGCACGTCGAGCAGCACCTGCCGGCTGGCGCGCGCGCCGAGTTCCAGTTCAAGATTGGTATGGCGCAACCCTTTTCGATCTCGCGCGACAACCCGTTCATGGTGGCCGCCGCGGAGACACTGCGCGAGGTCGGCGGCAAGGATGTGGTCTACGTCCGCACCGGCGGCACGATTCCCATCGCCGAGGTCTTCAAGCAGCACCTGGGCGCAGAAATGGTCTTCTACGCCTTCAGTCTTGAAACCTGCAACGCGCATGCGCCGAACGAGTTCTTCCGCATCGAGGACTTTCAGAACGGCGCTGTCGCGACCGTCGCCTATCTGGAGCGCCTCGCGCAGTAGGGACTACGGCTTGATATAGAGGAACCCCTGGTTCATCGCCTGGACCAGGGCAACCACCCCGCCGAGATTGGTAAGCGCCCACGCGGGGATCGCGCTCGCGTCGATCTGGTGCTCCTTGAGCGCGTTGGGGCAAACATGCACCTCGACGCCTTTCTCCGCCAGCTCGCCGAGATGCGTGCTCAAATCGTTGTCGCTCGCCAGGGTATAGACCGAGCTGCCATCGACCACCACCCGAAGGCTGGCCTGGGGCCATTCCGTGGTCAGATTGTCCAGATTCGAGAGCACGTAGATCCAGTCCTGCTCCTGGGCGGCATGCAGCACCACTTTGAAGTCTTCGGGCACATCCGGGATCGCTGCCGGCGTCGCGTCTTGCGCGAGTGAACGCGCCGGATGATGCCCGACGACCCCAATGGCGACCGCGCCAGCGCCCGCTGCGAGCGCAGTGCGACGATTGACCGTGATTTCCGAACGTGCGCGCATCCATTGACCTCCGCAAATTCTTTCGAACCAAACGCTCGACATCACAGTATGCCGCGAGAGACGGTAGGGGCAAACCCCTGTGTTTGTCCTGGTGGTGATGCGAATGTTTCGAGGCCAGACCCAGATGCAGTGACGCGCTTGCTCTGGTATCGGGGCTAAAGCGTCGAACCGGGCTTGTCCTGCAACGGGATGCCGACCAGCTCCATCAGCTTGAGCGCATTGGTCGTGGTGGCGAGACCGGGACGTAGCGTGTAGTCAAAGGTCATGTCCATTTGACCGTCGATGTCATGGACCGTCTCAGCCAGATGGACTTCCTCCGCCGGTCCAGCGAGCTCGCTTCCAACCAGCAGGTCGAGATCGTGCGTCGAAACCGCGCCAATCGCGCCCCGCTCGATGAGCAACGAGATAATTCGCCGGGCCGCGATCTGCCGTTCGGCGGTGTTCGTACCCGAAAGAATCTCGTCGAGCAGGAAGCAGATGATGCGGTCGTCCGCTTGCGGGGTAGTGGACGCGTCCACGATTTGTTTTAGTCGCAAGAGCTCGGCCATGTAGTAGGAAACGCCCATTTCCAGCGAATCGACGATGCGCACGCTGGTCCAGAGCGAGATCGGTGGCAAGGAGAGCGCTTCCGCGCAGGCGGGACCGCCGGCGTTGGCGAGCACTGTGTCCACGCCGATCGATCGCAGCAATGTGCTCTTGCCGGACATATTGGAGCCGGTGACAAAGAGAAAGCTTCCCGGCGGTCCCAGCGTGACGTCGTTGGAAACGCGCTGCGAGGCCGGGAATGAGCGGGTGGCCAAGCTGTTTCCCGGCGATACGGTCATTGTCCGGGGAGACATCGGGGTAGGCCCAGTCCGGATTGTCGTATGCCAGATTTGCGAACGCGCCCAGCGCCTCGTACCAGCCGATCGCCTCCAGCCAACGTGGCACGTGCTCGCCGTAGGTTTCGCGCCAGCGTTCCAACCGGTCGTAGAAGTGGATATCCCAGGCGCAGGCGAGCTGCAACACGTAGCTCTGCAGCGAACCGCGCGGCACGCCGAAAGAGAGGATCTTTGCCAGTTGCTCGGCAGCTTCGGATGCAGCGACGCCATCGGTTTGCAGCGGCGCGTCGATTTCCTGCAACAACGGCGCCTGACGCTGTTTGCCGTCCAGCAACGCCAGCAGTCCGGCGTAGGCGCGAATCGCGCTGCCATGCTCCATGGCCGCGTCCATCTGGCGGCCGACCTTGCGATGCAGCGCGGTAGCAAGCAACAGGTTGGCCATGAAGGGCAGGGCCAGCCAGCCGGAATCGATGACCCGCGCAATCGCAAGCCCGAAAATGACGAGCGATGCCAGTACGCTCAGCCGGGCCAGCCAGGTGAGCACCGGTAGACGCGAGCCGGGAGTGCGGGTCCATTCCAGGAACTTGGTAGTGGTATCGTCGTCGATCTCACCCAGCAGGGAGCGCTGCTGCAGCTCCTGCAACCAGTCGAGGTCGGCCGAAAGCTCGCGAACCGCGTCCTGCCGGGGCGGAATCTCGTCCGGTGCGGCAGGCTGGAGCAACCAGGACGCCAGGCGCTCGCCGCCCATGGTGGTGCCGGTGGTGTCCAGCAACTGAAGTAGCGACGCCTTCCCAACGATGTCCAGATCGGCAGCATAGGGATGAGTTGTGGCAACCGTCACGGCATGAGGATCGGGAAGACTGTTCCAATCGCGCCGTTGTCGCGCAACCCCGTAGCGATTGACGAGCGCCAGCGTCGAGGCGCGCATCCAGTCGACCGTCAAGCGCCGGTACTGCCGCACCAGCAGCGCCAGCAGAATGCCGGCAACCACCGCGGCCGGAACCGCCCAAAGCTCGGTAGTGAAGACCCAGTAGAGCGCGGCGGCGATCAGCGCGCCCCCGGCTGCCAGTCGGAAATTGCTGATGCGGCGGCGCTGCTGTTCGAGCAGGTCGGCATCGTGTTGCCAGCGCACGGCGCGCTCGGCATAGCCTTGCTCGATGGGAGAAGGTGCGGTGGTGTCGTCCGATGAGTCGATCAGTGGTACTGCTCGGAGGTCAGCCGGGCGTCACCATTGGGATCCTCAGCATACGTATGACCGTTGGACGAGGTCGATTCGCCTTCCACGGGTTCATTGTCCGGGAAACCAGGAAGCGCTTGCTGCACGAGGGCGTGTTCGGCATTGAGCTCGGTGGTGACCAGTTCCTGATTTTGCCCGTTCAAGGTCTGCCGCTTGGAGAGAATCCCCTTGCGCAGGAACTCCATCACCTTGGCTTCGATGTGCTCCGAAGGAAGCACGCTGCGATCCAGGAAGCGCCAGAGGGTGCGGCTCATGTGGCTCTGCGTTGGAACGAAGCCTTCATGGAGTTGCCGTACGTAGCGGTCGATCGCCTGAATGACCTCGATATCGATGTCCGGCGAATCCGGCATCGTGATCTCGTCTTCCTCCCCGGCTGCCGCCACCAGATCGGGACTGACCGAACCGGGCACGCCGCAGATGACCACTCGCCGCCCGAGCCGGTTTCGGAGGGTCGTGACGACGCGGATGAAGTCTTTGTCGCCGGTGAAAAGGAGAAAGGTCTTGATATCGGGCCGCGCCAGGGCGGTATTGATGATGTCGAGTGCAAAGTTCAGATCGGAGCGGGAGACGATTTTCTCGCGCCCATGCTGATCGGTGGTGCGCTTGGCCGGATAGTGCTGCGCTTCGAACCCTGCCACATCGAGCCGGTTGCGGCTCTGTTGCGGATGCTGATCGAAATCGGCATAGGCGCGCGCGACCGCCATCAGTCCATAGCTCAGCGCTTTGTCGCGCCACACGATGGGATCCGGTTCTCGCCCGAAAGCATTGATAGTCGAGTAGCGAATATTTTCGAAGTCGACGAATGCGGCGACTTCAGCCGCCTGCACGCCAGGAAGTGATTGTTCAGACATGTGACCGACGGGGTCGATCATCACCGAGGTCCTCTCAAGACGACCAACGGTTATGCAGTCTGGCGATTCGTTCGAGTTTCGGATGCTACGGAACCAAATGCAGTGACGCTATGTGCTCCTGCCAGTAGACCCCTACACACCCTTCGAACTGCCATTAACAGCTTTAACCACTGAGCTCATGAACAGCGAAATGACGGCGGCCAGCGCATATAAAGTCGTATTGCTGACCGTGAGCGCAGTCTAGCACGCGACTATGAAGCCCGAAAAGTTTGGAGCAGTTGGCAGGAAGCAAGCAGCAGGCAGACGTGCCGCGTACTAGCCGGCTCCGTGAAGTGCCGCGCCGACGATGCCGGCGTTGTCGCCCAGCTTGGCGCGCACGATCTCGGTCGATTTGGCAGCGGTAGGAAGCGCTTCGCGAATGGCGCGTTGCGACGCGACCTCGAAGAGATAGTCGACCGCCTCGATCACGCCGCCGCCCATGACGATGCGGGCAGGATTGAGCAAGTTGATCACCGAGGCGAGCCCGAGTCCCAGATCGGTGCCGGCTTCGGTCAGGGTTTCGGTAACCAGCGGATCGTTTTCCTTCATCGCTTTTGCAAGTAATCCAGAGCGGAGCGCGCTGCCGTCTCCGTCGTTTTCCTTCAACGACGGCTCCAGACTGGTCAGCACCGACTTGCGGCCCCGCTTGAGCTCGCCGAGGATGGTTCGGGTGATCGCCGTGCGCGAGGCATAGGCTTCCAGATGTCCGCGGCCGCCGCAGCCGCAATGACGCCCGTTGGCGTGAATGATCAGGTGACCCACCTCGCCGGCGGTGCCAGTCGCGCCGGTATAGAGCTGGCCGTTATGCACGATGGCGCCACCGACGCCGGTGCCGACGAAAATGCAGAAGAATTCGCTGCAGCCCTTCCCCGCGCCGAACCTTCCTTCACCAAGTGCCGCCACCTGCACATCGTTCAATAACGCGGCGTGGACGTCGTATCGCGCCTCCAGCATGTCGGCAATTGGCAGGTTGACGGTCGCCTGGCTCAAATTCGGCGCCCCAAGCAAAATGCCCTTCTCGGTGTCGATTTGCCCCGCGATTCCGACTCCGATGCCTTTGAGATCGGGCTTCTTCTTCGAGAGACCGGCACTCTCGATCGCGTCATCGATGCCGCCGTAGATGCGCTCCATCAACGCTTTGGCGTCATCGTCCGGATTGGTCTTCTTTTTCGAGGAGCTGAGGATCTCGCCGGTCGAGACATCGACCACCGCCGCCAGGAGCTTGGTCCCCCCAAAGTCAACACCGACTGCCAGTTCGCCTGCCATCGTTGTGCTTCTCCTGTTCTCCGTACTCCTGCGGGTTCGATGCGGTACACAATACGCCAAGTGGGGATCGTTCCGAGAATTGTGGAAACAGGGGGCATCATGCAGATGCACGACGTGGCAAATGGATTGCCGATCGATTTCATGAAGATGCACGGTTCTGGCAACGACTTCGTGGTCATCGACAATCGTGCCGGCATCTTGTCCGAAGCCGCGCTGAGCGGATTCAGCGAGCTAGTCACCCGCCGCGCCAAATCGATCGGCGCCGACGGCGTCGTCTTCATCGAACCGCCGAGCGAGCCGCAAACCGATTTCCGCTGGCGCTATTTCAACGCGGACGGGTCGGAGGGCGAAATGTGCGGCAACGGCGCCATGTGCGGCGCGCGATTTGCCGAGCTGATCGGTGCGGCCGGCGTGGACATGGCCTTCTCCACCATGAGCGGTATCGTGCGGGCGCGGGTCGCACCCGAGACTGGCCAGGTCCAGCTTGCAATGCAGGACACCGGGCCAGTCGAAGCGCCGCGCTCGGTCGAGGTGGACGGCGTGGGGTACGAGTTGATCCCGATCCAGGTTGGCGTGCCGCATTGCGTGCTCTACGTGGACGACGCCGACGCGTTTGGCAGCCGCGCGGAACTGGAGCGGATCGGCCGCGCGGTCCGCTCGTCGGACGCGTTCATGCCGGCCGGAACGAACGTGAATGTCGTCTCCCGGCTCGGCGGGAACCGGCTGCGCATGCGCACCTACGAACGCGGCGTCGAGGCGGAAACCCTTGCCTGTGGCACCGGAGCGGTCGCCAGCGCGGTCGTCAGCGCCAGTCGCGGGATGGTGACATCACCAGTGGAAATCATCGCGTCGAGCGGGATGCCACTGGTCGCCAGCTTCGACCTGGGGGAGAATGGGGCGCGTACGGTCGCCCTGCGCGGGCAGACCAGGATCGTAATGACCGGATCGATTCGACCCGACGCGCTGGCGCGCTGACGGCGCTGGAGGAACGTAGACGTGCAGAATCCCGATGCCAGGCGCCGCGCCATTGTGGCCGCGTTGATTGCGGTCGGCGTGATCGCCGTGCTGGCGATTGCGATTCGCTCGCGCGGCGGCAATGACGATCCGGTCGCGCCGACGGCCGTTGTCGAGAACATCGATTCCAATGCCACCCAGGCGCCCACGGTGGAAGGTGGCGTCGAGCTTGGCAGTCTGCAAATCTCGGCCTTCACCTGTGCCGAGCGTTCCACGCCGGACAGCGAGTGCATGAACGCCGGTGCGGTCGAGCTGGCGGCGTTCTCGATGACCCTTCCTGATGGGCAAACGGTCAGCCTCGAAAACGCCCAGCGCATGGAAGATGGCTCCTATCAGTGGCTGAACATCCCGATCGGCTCCTACACCCTGCCGAGAGCGAACGTGAGCGGACCGGCCGGGCTCGACGTACGCAACATCTCCGGTCCCGCCGAGCCGACTGCCGACGGTTGGACCTTGAGCAACACCGATCCAAACCAGCCGGCGGTGATCAACATCTTGTATGCGCCGTCAGAAGGAAGCCCAGCAGCCGGA
Organism: uncultured Chloroflexia bacterium; assembly: GCA_963720855.1. Lineage (GTDB taxonomy): Bacteria > Chloroflexota > Chloroflexia > Thermomicrobiales > UBA6265 > JAMLHN01. The sequence goes on from CAVRGV010000001.1 coordinate 206,130, forward strand.
TAGCGGCGAGTCGATACCATCCGCTCCAAAAGTGACACGGGAACCATCGGTTCCCGCGCCAACCAGCAATGACAAGGGCCATCCCGTCACCGGGATGGCCCTTGTGCGTCGAATGAGCGGATGGGTTACGCCTGCGCCTCGACCGGCTCGAAGCCGTTGCAACCGCTGATCGGGGTCACCACCAGATCGAGCGGCGACAGCTTGGGATGTCCGCAAGACTCGGTCAGCTGCTCGGGAGCCTCGTGCTTGAGGCGGATCTGGATCAACTGCGTCTTATCGGAATCGTTCTCACCGAAATGGGTGCAAAGACCGCACTGGCCCGCTTGAACCTGCAACATGGAAGTACTCCTTACTCAGTGGTCCGGACCCTCATCGAGGGGCATCGGATGTTTCGACTGAGTTCAGCCTAGAGCCATTGAAAAGGATAGTCAAGCAAATTAACCGGACCAAAAGAATCGGAATTGCTCAGCTCGGAATTGGTGCAATTCAGATGATTACACTCTGAATTGCCCCGCAAAAGTGAGAGGTAAGAGCGAAGATGTCCGAAAAAGAAACGGATAAGTTGTGACGTTATCCCTTGCCGAATAGGAGCGATTCATCAAGATTAAAGCGGGTGAGGAAAGTCCTGCCTGCGACGTGCGTGTTTCGGGCGTAGTGCAGGACCGCCGTATCCTGCTGGAACAATTAACGCGCCTCCGCGATCGACGAGCAAGCGTTTTCACAGCCGCTTTAGCGCAGCGGTTAGAACAATGCCTAAGTGGCTTGAGAGATCGAACGAGAGCGGTTCATCGCCGCGCTCAGAATGACAGCAAAATAAGCAGGATATCCCTGCTGCCTATCCTGTCATCCTGAGGAACGAAGAATCACCCCTGGTTGGACGAGCCTAGGGAAGGTGCGTCACGTTTTGGCAGGAGCGAGCCAAGTGCGGCAGTCCCGGCGGAACGTCCAGAGTGGCGCACCGCTGGCGCACCGTCGTGCGGATGCCATCGCACGACGTCTCGTTATTCGCCCGAAGGTGGGCGGAAGAGGCGTCGTGTTCCGTTGACCGATACCGCCGGAGCAGCCGGCGCTTCTGCCTCGACCGGCGGCGGCGAACCAATGCGGTAGTCGGGTTTTGGTTGCTCGTCGGGTGACCAGGGCCGGAGTCCAGCCTGCAACGCCGGGGCCGATTCCTCCGCCCCGCCGATCTTGAAGCGCAATCCCTTGAGATCCGCCACGATCTGATCGAGCTCGCCCTTGGTGATCGTCAGCTTGGCGTGCTGATCGCGCACAAAGCGGGAATACGGCGCGATCGCGCTTTCCATGCGCTGCACGGAACGTTGCAGCTCGTGCTCGAACTGCTCGTTCATGACACCCACCAGGTTTTGCTCCAGCTCGCTCGAGCGCTTGCGGAACTCCTCTCGGGTCTGCCGGCGTTTGCGCGGCAGAATGAAGAGTCCCAGCCCGGCAAGCAAACTGGCGGCCACAATGCCGGTCACATCGACCGCGACCGTGCTGGCAGCTGCCACCACGAGTGCGCCAAGCCCGATCGCGCCCACTTCGGCAATGGCGGTTTGCGCGACGGCGTTGCGCACCGACAGCGACAGATCGTTGGCCGATTGCTCTGGGTCATACCGATCGACCTCTTCCTGCGCTCGTTTGGAGACCGAGTCGAGCAACGCCCGCCGGTCATACCGAAACTGGCTGCTAACCTCGCCGACCATCTGGTCCTCATACTGCGCCAGACGTCGGCGGTCGAGATAGGCATTGATCGCTTCCCAGGTGCGCAGATCCTGCTCGACCATCCAGTCGATCAGCTCATTGACCGTGGCGTCGATCTCCTGCTCGGTATCCCCCACCACCTTCTTCTCGAACTCGCCTTTGATCTTGTCCTTGTTCATAAGATCGATCACGCGCCCAATGCGGATCGTATCTTCGAAGAAGTCATCGCCCCGCGCGTTCATCTTGCTGATGATGTTCTCGATCCGGTCGAGGTGGTAGGCAAACTGCTTGCGCATGTCCTCCTGATACAGCTCGAGCTGCCGGTCGATGGTGCGCAGCGTTTCGATATCTTCGGTCAGGACCGCCAGCCGCTCGTTGGTGGTTTTGAGATACGTGCCGGCCAGATGCTGGGCGGTGCCAAGCGGGCTGAGCAGCTTCAGCCGAATGCGCCCTTCCTCATCCAGCGTCTCGAAGATGTAGTTCTGCAAATTCCCGAAGCGGCTCTGCTCCCAGAGGCGATCGCTCTCCGTCTGGTTCCGGCCGGCGAGCTCGTTCGCCTGCTGTGCTTGCAGGGAGGAAACCGGGAAGATCTCCGGAGCGATGCCGATCAACCGCGAGATGTTCGTGTCGACGAACTCGATGACCTGTTTGATGCTGGTCTGGTCGCGCAGCAGATCGATCTTGTTGATGACCACGACGATCTTCTTGCCCCAGTCCTTCACTCCCTCCATGAACTCGCGTTCGGATTCGGTAAAGGGCCGGTCGGCCGAGGTCACGAAAAAGACGATGTCCGAGCGGGGCACGAACTTCTGGGTCAGGGTTTCGTGCTCGCGGATGATGGCGTTCGTGCCCGGGGTATCGACCACCGTGATATCCATCAGAAACGGCGCGGGATAGGTTCGCTCGATGCTGCCATCGCCCAGCCGCCGCTCGCCGGTCTGCTGCCCGTAGGTCAGGATGTTGATCACCGCGGTAGTGGGGGTGACGCCTTCCGGCAGGATCTGTCCCCCGATCAGGGCATTGATGAAGGCCGATTTGCCGGCATTGAACTCACCGACCACGACCAGCATGAAGAGCGCAGTCAGCTGCTCCTTCGCATCGGAGATCTGGTGGCGGTCTTCCTCTGTGGCTGGGTAGTCGTCGAGCAGCACGCCGAGCCGGGATCAGAATCGCCAGCTCTTCGTCGACGAGCTCATGCTGGCGGTCGGTCAGCACCACGCTCGATTGCTCGGCCGCGCCGGGAGCGCCACGTCTTCGGCGAAAGAGATCTCTCATCTCATCTAGTCCTCAAATTGCCGGATCGAGCCGTGCATAAGGTGGAAACGGATCGGACCCGAGCAGGGGAAGCGCATACGCCGCGAAGGCGTCGGTCGGCGCCAGCTTCCGGTCATCGAAGTATGCCTGAGGAAGCGAACGAACGCGATTCGCCACCTCGCCCAGATCGACGTAACGGGTGGTGAAACCTGGGGGGAAGGCATCGATCCGCTCGACCGCGGCCATAACGCCCCCTTCTCCATGCATCACGCGCTCGACCGCGGCCCGGCCACTCAGATAAGCGAGGCTGAGATCGATGGGCGATGCGAGCGACAGCGACATACGTGTGGCCGATCCCGGACGTTCGACCCGGGCGCGAATGCCGGTGGCTCCGCGCAGGAGTCTGGCTACCCCTTCGCCCGCGGATGCGAAGTAGGGATGCCCGAATGGATCGACATACTCCGGTTCGTTCCCGCCCAGATGGTTGCCGGATGCGTCGCGCAGGGTTTCCGGCACGATGGCGATCGCGAAACCATGGGTCGTGATCCGATTGGTGATGGCAGTCGCTATCGCCTCCACCGATGCCGGTGGCGATTCAGGGACGAACACCAGCGGATGCAGGTCGGCATCCTGTTCGGCGAACCCGAGTGCGGCGCTGAGCGGCAACCAGCCGGCATCGCGTCCCGGCACTTCGATGAGCTTGACCGGATAGAGATGGGGTGCCGAAAGCGAATCCCAGGTGGCATCGCGCACCAGGTTCGCCAGGAACTTGGCAGCCGATGGAAACCCGGGGCAAAAATCGGTCTCCATCAGGTCGTTATCGACCGTTTTCGGCGCGAGCACCGCCGGGATTGCTCCGCCGGTGCGCTCGTTCAACCGGCGCGCAGAATCGGCGGAGTCGTTTCCGCCGATCAGGACCACACCCCGAACATCGTGCCGGCGCAGCATCTCGACCGCGCGGTCGAGATCGTCATCGGTGACTTTGAGCCGGCCGGTGCCGATCGCCGACCCCGGGGTAGCCCGGAGCGCCGCCAGCTGATTTGCCGGCAGGTGCGTGAGATCGACGAAGTCCTCGGCCAGCAGTCCGGCAAAGCCGTTCCGCATCCCGAGCACCGCATCGAAACGCTGTGACGACTGCCCAGCCTCGATCGCGCCCACCAGCGACGCATTGATGACCGCGGTCGCCCCTCCGGACTGACCGACCAGCAACCTGCCTTTGCTCATGAAGCGGATCCGATCAATCGATGGGGGTTCCGATCAGATGGGTACGAGGCGATTCCAGCAACCAGACGGCGTACGCCGCGCGCTGCTCCACGCGCTCCTCCCAATCTTCGGGAAGATAGAAGACGGCTTCGATCTGCGACGAATCGAGCCCGAGCAGCGCGGCCACCCGTTCCTGCGCGGTATCGATTTGCTCCAGTGGAATCTCCCCGATGAGCACCAGGGGAATCGAACCGTCCGCGCCGGAGACCGCCGCATGCGTCAATGGCAGGGTGGTGGCGATGAATGCCGATTCCAGGCCCTGGTATCTCTTCCAGCGTGCCGCGCAGCACTTCCGCGGGACCGAGCGCGCTCACGACCAGTGCGGTCAACTCGCGAATCGAGGGTCCGTTCGAGTTCACCCGGTAGCGCCGGGAGGCGCCCTCGCGCTGGGAAACCAGCACACCCAGCCGTTCGAGCTTGTAGCACTCGTGCTGGAGCGAGCTGATGGGAAGATCGAGAATGCGCGAGAACTCGGTGAGTGACCAGGCGAGATGGGGACGCGGAATCGTCTGGCCCAGCACCGCGGCGCGGACCTTCGACGCGAAGAGTTCTGAGAGGAATTCGTTCAAACGACCCGCCGCCCGCAAATCCGATAGACGATCTGGTGTCCTTACGATCGAATCGTAACACGAATTCGCTCTGTACGTATGCGGAGTCGGGACAGGAGTTCTGAGCATTCCGACAGCGGCCGCCGGCACAGTGCAGAACGATCGTGTCCTGCTGCTCACGTACAACCATCTGCCGCACAGGAGCGTTCTGAACTACGTCCTCATCGTTGCCGGTCTTAGGATTTCACTCGGAACGCTGTCGCATCGCAATTCGGGCATTTCAAAGGCCGCAACAGTCCGGGTTCCTCGGTTCCACAGCGCTCGCAGACCCAGATCGTCCGCGCGTAATGGCGCATGAGCTCCCGGCGCGTGACGATGCCGATCAACTGGCCCTCATGAACGACCGGGAGCTGCCGCACACCGTGAAGCCCCATCAGCTCGATAAGCTCGCCCACCGGCGCCATCTCCTGCACGGTGATGACCCCGCGGCTCATGATGCTGCCTGCGGTGAGCCCGCGCTTGCTGATGATGTCGTACTCGGTCACCATGCCGATCAGCTTCTGCTCGTCGTCCAAGACCGGGATCCGCCCAGATCGTGAGATTCCAGCACCGCGATGACGTCAGCTACTCGAGCCTCGACCGTCGTGGTCGGAACATCGATGACCATCACATCGCGCGCGTTCAGCGCCGTTTCCATAGGTCATTGCCTCTCAGAAGCTGACTGCGTTTCTCAAGCGAAGAGTGTACCGTTACGTGCGAAACGTACGTCCTTTGGGAGCTGTGCAATGCCGCGACCGGCCCAACCTGCGGAACACGCGATCCCTTTCCGTCATCCTGACGAAGGAAGGATCTTCTCGCCGCAGCGAGTGACACCAGACTGCCCGCCTCCCGTACGCGAGTGGGCGCTGTAGGAGCAAGTCAATGCCCAGACCGGCCCAACCAGCGGAACACGCCATTCTCGGCTTGCTCTACTTCGAGCAAGGCGGCGGTCATGGCTACGATCTGGCGCGCCATTTCGGCGACGATCAACCGCTCGGCGATGTGCTCAAGCTCGAACCGGGGATGCTCTATCACCATCTCAAAAAGCTGGCCCGCACCGGTTGGGTCACCGTCGATATCGAGCCGCAGGGCACGCGTCCGCCCCGGCAGGTCTACACCCTGACCGATGATGGCACCAGCGAGCTGCTGCGCTGGTTGCGCGAGCCGGTGCGGACATACCCGCGAGATTCGTCTGGAGTTTCTGGTCAAGCTCTATTTCGCCCGGTTGCTCGATCCTGCCCTCGCCATCGAGCTCATCCGCGGCCAGCTCGACAAGAGCCGCGACATGGAAGCCGGTCTCGAATCCCGCCTGGCGGCATCATCCGCGCCAGCCTCCGATTTCGCCCGCCAGGTTCTCGATCTTCGTCTCCTGCAAACCCGCGCCGCCATCACCTGGCTCGAATCGCTCTGATTGCCGGATCGATCGCAACTTTCCATATGGGACAATAGCCACGAGTTTTCGATCCGCTCCTTCGACCCCAAACGTGCCAGCCGAAGGAATCGTGCCGAGAGGAATTTCCATGGACGCAAAGATCCTCGATTACGCCTTTTTCGAAGGGAAGATGGTTCCGTTTTCCGAGGCGAACGTGAGCATTGGCACGCATGCCTTGCAATACGGCACCGGCGCCTTCGCCGGCGTGCGTGGATATCTCGACCAGGATGGCTCGACCATCAACATCTTCCGCCTGCCGGATCATGCCGCCCGCCTTGCGAACTCGGCCAAGCTGCTGCGGATGGAGCTTCCCTATAGCGCCGATGATATGGCGCGCATCATCGCCGATCTCACCGAGAAGAACGCCCCGTCAGGGGATATCTACATCCGGCCGTTCCTCTACAAGCCGGCGGTTCAGCTCACCCCGCGCTTGCGCGGCATCGGCGACGAGTTCGCCGTCTATCAGATGCCGATGGGCGACTATCTTTCGCTCGATCGCGGGCAAAAAGCGGTCATCTCGTCCTGGGTTCGCATTCCGGATGCCGCCATCCCGAGCCGCGGCAAGCTCTCCGGTGCGTATGTGAATTCCGCGTTCGCCAAGGACGAGGCGCTCGAGAACGGCGCCGATGAAGCGATCATGATGAACACCGCCGGCAAGATCGCCGAAGGCAGCGGGTGCAATCTTTTCATCGTGCGCCACGACAAGCTCGTCACTCCGCCGTTTTCCAGTGACATTCTGGAAGGCATCACGCGCCGCTCGATTCTCAAGATGGCGAAGAATGCCGGCATCGAGGTCGAAGTTCGCGAGATCGACCGCACCGAGCTCTACTTGGCCGACGAGGCCTTCTTCTGCGGAACTGGGGTGCAAGTCGCCTGGATCGAAGCGATCGACGGCCGCACGATTGGCACCGGCAAAGTCGGGCCTGTTACCGAGCAGCTCCGGACCATCTTCTTCGACACCGTCCGTGGCAAGAATCAGCAATATGCCCACTGGCTGACCCAGGTGAAAGTTCCCCAGGTCGCCATGGCGGGGTAAGCCCGCGACAACCGGTGGCATAGTCGCTACGGGACGGCACTTACGCCGTCCCGTGCGTCTTTCCAGCGGATAACTGACTTGCTCGTGAGGGCAGCCACGTCCTCGGCTTCGACTTGTCCGGGACTCAGCACTCAGTCCCCGAGCGCGTCCTCGATGTAGGAACGGGCGGAATCCTCGGTAAGCGGACCAAACACGATGGCGGAAACGGTGCCGTCCGGCCGTATGAACACGGTGGCCGGGTAGGTATCGACGCCGAACGCCTGCGTGACCGGGCCGATCGTGTCGCTCGCCCCGGCCGTGTCGCGCCCGATGGGGTAGGTGATTCCCAGCCGATCGACCATCGCCACCGCGTTGTCGTTGTTATCCCGTTTGACGCCAACGCCGATGATGGTCGCCGGGGTGCCCTCAGTCACGAGATCCTGGCTCAGGCGTTCCAGCTCAGGCATCTCCGTTTCGCACGGCGCGCACCAGGATGCCCAGAAGTTCAGTACCACCGCCCGCCCGGCCAGATCTCCGGCATTCACGATGGAGCCGTCGAGCAATTCCAGACTCCAGTCGGGCGCCGGTTGATCGATGAGCACGCCGGCCCGCGGCAGGTCGGCATCGGGTTGCCATTGTTTCCAGCCGATATACGCGATCACCAGCACGATCCCGAGCGCCAGCAGCGCGGGGGTGTATTTGGCGTAGGTTCCATAGCCGACGCGTCCATGTTCGAATGGATCGGGCTCGGGAACCTCTTCAGATGTCAAGCGATCGACCGGTTGTTGCGGGTCCGTCAAGGGAGACTCTGCACTCCCGCGTCGATCTTCGCCTGCACATCGTCAGGAGCGCCGTCGGAAATCACCAGCACATTGCTCCCATCGGAAAGGGCCAGATCGCCGGTGGCGGCATCGGCCCCGGACGGTGTCTTGATTTCGAGGGTATCGACCGAGAGCTCGCCGGCTTGCTCCGTTCGGACATCGGGGCTTTCGAAGATGAAGACATACACGGGGGTTCCCTCGACCATGAGCTGCTGGCCGACTGGCGTCAGCCCGTCCACTCGCACCGTTTGCCGCCCGTATTCGACGTTCAGACCCTGTGCAGCGATCGCATCGTGCACATTCTTGAGCTCGGCGTGGCCCGGTTCGCTTTGTGGCGTGGGGATTTGGGTCGAGTCATCGTTGCGCTCCTGGTACCAGGCGTATGCGACATACGCGAAAAGTCCCGCCGCCACGATGAAGAGAATGTTCGAGATCCACCGTCTGAGTGGGAAATTGCGCTCTTGCTTCACACGATGCTCCCAAGCTGCCAAACCATCTCAGGCAAGTCTACGCTGCCACGTGCGATGCAAAGGCTCGGATTCGAATATGAAGCAAAGATAATGGCTTACGTTGCCTCCGGTACAATCTATGGGTGAGCAAGGTCCTCGACGAAGCGGGCGGCTCGTTGGCGACGATATTCGATCATAGAAGCGCAGCATGCCGCATGTGTCTGGCAGCGCTAGCACAGTTCCAGGAGTATCCGCTCGATGCCGAAGACAGCACAGACTGTTGCAGACAACGTCACACTTTCACTGCTGGATATCGTTCCCCGCCTGAATCGTTGGGCCGAGGCCAGCGTCTCTCGAGCCGCTGGCGAAAACCGGCTGAGCCTGCGACAGCTTTCCGCGCTGACGATGATCGAGAGTGAGAAAACCTCCCTGGGCGACGTGGCTCGCCGCCTCATGGTCACGCCGGCCGTGGTCACGGGGCTGATCGATCGGCTGGAGAAACGCGGCTATGTCCGCCGGATCAATAGCACCGACGATCGCCGCCGGGTCCTGCTGGCCTTGACCGACGAAGGTCGCGCCGCGGCCGAATCCGTGTCGAATCTCCTGCAAGGGGAGATGGCAGCCGCACTGAGCGCTTTCAGTGCCGCGGAGCTGGACGAGCTCGATCGCAGTCTGACCCGGTTGCGCCCGGTCGCGACTGATCTGGAGCGCTCCTCACCGGACGGCCGGCTCGTCTAGCCGGTTCGATCGATGCTCGCGCCGCGCTCGTCGCTCGCGAGCGCCTCGGGCGACGTTCGGAGCTGGGGGCTCTTGCCAGCATCGCGCAGGGCCGCTGCGACGCTGTTCTCCAGCCACGTTGCGCTCTTGCCGATATCGCCTTCCACCAGCAGAGCCGCGCCAAGTGGCGTGACCTTCAGGCCCGCTTGCACGAGCGTCGCGCGCAGCGCGCTCGTCTCCTCATCCTGCTCTGCCTGCACGATCATCGCCGGCGCCAGCCAGACGCGCCCCAGGGTGTCGGCCCAGCGTTGCAATTGATCGCGCGCGCCGCTGTCGAGCGGCGTGCCGCTCTGCCGCTCGAGAAACGTCTCCACCTCCTTCACCCGGAACCCGGCGGTGAGCGCGCGTTTCAACGATCGATTGGTAATGCGGTATTCCGCCCGCGGTTGCAAACGCACCTGATCGGCGAACGCGGTCACCGACCAGATGCGCACCGGGCTTGGCGCGGACAGGGTGACGGTCAGATCGGGATGGACCATCAGGGGTGGCTCGTCCGGCTCTGGTTCTACCCCGGCTTCACCCACGCCCGCGGCGATGAGCCCGGCGTCCGAAACTCGGACAACCTCGCCGATAGCAGGAATGTGCGCGATGTCGACCAGCCCGAACCAGGCGAATCCGCTGCGCAAGGTTCGCTCCACCACTTGCTCGAGTGATGAAAGCCGTTCGGTCGACCGGTCGAGCCGGGCGTCGACCGGTCGCGCGGTGGCGATCTGCACCGCCTCGCCCAGGGCATCGCTACTGCGGTGGCTGAGCCAGCGCGCGAGCTCATCGAGCCGGTACCAGCCGTCCGGTTCGAGCTCTGGCAGCAGCACGAGCAGCCGGCGCCGGAATTGCGGCCAGTGCGCTCCGGAAACCACCACCTCTTCCTGATCGAGCGCCTCGATCCAGGTGGCCGCGCTCAACCACCAGAAGATGAGCTGCGCGGTTTGATCGCCAAAGGTCCGTGATCGCCAGACGCGCAAGGCTGGATTCGCGCGCGCGTCGGCATCGGGTGGATCGAGCAAATTGCCTCGATCCGCCAGCGCGGCCAGCAGCTCCAGATAACCGGGATGCGGTTCTTCGCCGCCCCGGTTCCAGAGAAGCTCGTTGAATCGTCTCCGCGCGCGCATCGTGGCCGAGGAAAGCGACGCTACGGCCGGCGTTCCGGCCCCCAACCAGCGAAGCAACGTGAGCAGATCCCAGGCGAGCGCATGCCGGTCGATGGGGTCGGCCGGCTCTGGAGTTGCACCAATCGGCTGCGGGGGAACCTCTCGGTCGCGGGCTGGTTCTGGCACTGAGCGTTGCCACAGCGGCTGAACCAACGCCCGGCTGCCGTCCGGCAGAAACGTGTGCCAGACCAGCAACGCTTCTTCGAGCTCGGTCAGCGCGTTGCGCAACCGCTCGGCGGTACGTGCATGCTCGGGATCCAGCTCCAGCATGTCGGCGATCTCCGCCAGCGGGGTCGACTGACCGGCGGGAAGCTCCGCCACCATTGCCAGCACCCGTTTCGCGTCCCATCCGAGCTTGCGCTCCACCGCCTGTCGCCGATCGGGATAGGTGGTCAGCTCCAGCAGACCATCCGTCAGCTCGCGCCGGGTGCGCAATCCCGGCATCGCTTCCAGTCCCCAAAGCTCAGCGGCACGTTGGATATCGGTGTCGTCGAGCAAGGTAAGCAGCGCAGGCAGCGGCGAGCCGCTGATATCCCCGGCATCGAGCTCATCCTGAATGCGGGCGAAGAGCTGACCCAGCTCGCGTGGCAGGAAGAGCCGCGGCAGCTCACCCACGGACAACGTCTGCTGGCGGGCGTTGGTTGCCAGCGCCCCTGCCTGATACAAGCGAGTTGCGGTGGCGCGCGCGGCTGCCTCGTCGGCCCCGAGCCGAGCCGCAAGCTCGTCGATGGTGAAGCCCTGATCGGCGTCGGTCGCCACATACAGCGCGATCATCGCCCGCTCGTCCTGCGACCGGCGCATCCAGAAATCCCGGGTGGCGCGCAGATCGGTCATCGCCCGCATGAGCTGGGCGATCAACGCTGCCCGGTCCCGCGCGGTTCCGGGCAGCAACCAGGCGATGGAGATCCGCTGGAGCTCCTCGTCCGTCCGCGCGTTCAGGCGACCCATCAAATTGCGCACCGGGATGCTCCTGCCTGCCGGCGCGGGTGGGCGCCACTCCGGGGAACCTTGACCCGCGTCTCGTCACCACGTAGGGTACAAGGGTTTGCGGCGCTTACGAGTCCAGTGTCACGTGGACGTCAGACTGGACTCCCGACACTGGACGCTTGACCCGATGCCCTCGATCTCCTCGCAATATCCGGCTCGACGAAGCGCTTGCGCTGCCGGGTTGTCCCGTCTGCCGCATGGTGCTGCAGCGCGTCGCGCAATCGCTCGAGAGCATTCAGGACGAGCTCGTGCTCGATCCCGCCTATCGGGAGAAGATCGACGCCGCCTGGGGCTTTTGCAATGTCCACGCTCGGCAATGGCTGGAAGAGGCGCAACCGCTCAGCACCGCCATCATCTACGAAGCCGTGTTGGGCCGGGTTTCGCGCGATCTGGAGCGGGTGTCCCCCGGTAGCGCGGGACGCGGCGGTTCACTTCGCTCCCGGCTGCCGGGCGCGGGCGGCGGGAGTCGAGAGTGCTCGATTCTGGTGGAATCGCGCGTTTGCCCGCTTTGCCAGGTGCGGGAGGAGCAAGAGCGGCAGATCGTGACGCACCTGCTGGAAGAGCTGCGGGCCACCGCGTTCCGCGAGCGCTATCGGGAGTCCGACGGCCTGTGTGTCGCACACATCAATCTGGCGTTGTGCGCCGGTCCCGGCCCGGAGGCGTTCGAGGCGTTGCGGGGTCGGATGCAGCAATCGCACGACGAGCTACGGAGCCAGCTTCGAGAAGTCATCCGCAAGCACGACTATCGTTATCGTGACGAAGTCGCTGGGCCCGAATGGAACGCCGTCGCGCAAGCGGTGCGGCACGTGGCTGGGACACCCGGCATCGACGGACGCCGCTCGCGGCAAACAAACTCCGAGTAACGAGCGGCAGCGAAACTGAAAAGCGGCGAAGATTGCAGCAACGAACATCGAACCGGGAAGGGAGTGCCTTCTCCGGCGGGCAAAGGGAGTAGCGTGCACAGTCAGTCCAATCCGAATCAGGAAACGACGGTCGTAGCCTTCATCGAGATTCCACGCGGCAGTCGCAATAAGTACGAATTCGACGATGCCACCGGGCGGCTTCGGCTCGATCGCGTGCTCTATTCCTCGGTGCACTATCCAACTGACTACGGGTTCATTCCCGATACCCTGGCCGAAGATGGCGACCATCTCGACATTCTCGTGCTGATGCAGGAACCAACGTTTCCCGGTTGCTATATCGACGCCCGGCCGATCGGCGGGCTCGACATGTCCGACGAAAAGGGTTCTGACTTCAAGGTGCTGGCGGTGCCGGTTGGCGATCCCCGCTATCAGCATGTGACCGATCTGTCCCATCTCGGCGACCACTGGCTGCGCGAGATCGAAACCTTCTTCGCCACCTACAAGCTGCTCGAGCCGAAGCAGACCGAAGTGCTTGGCTGGCACGATGTCAACTTTGCCTGGGATGTCATCGCCGCCTGCCGCGCGCGCTATGGAACCGAATAGCCCAACCGGCTAATCCCCTATTCCTGGCCGCTCGCATCGTATGTCCAGGAGTTCCCGAGTTACCAACCGACGATTCCTGTCGGCTCGAGCGTGATGCCGGAATCGGCAGAAATCTGGCTCGCCGATTCGGTCGATTCCGGGTGATTGTGCCTAAATAAAGAGGTGCCCACGAGCACTGGCGGTTCGTACGCGAACCGCCAGTTTGCTTTCTCCCCAACCAAGGAAATCTTCCATGCACTTCACGATCAACGGAGCGCCCTACGAGGCTGACATCGACATTCGAACCTCGGTGCTCGATCTGCTGCGCGAGCATCTGGCGCTGACCGGCACCAAGAAGGGGTGCGATCACGGCCAATGCGGCGCCTGCACGGTGCTCATCAACGGCCGGCGCATCAACTCCTGCCTGACCCTGGCGGTGATGCATCAGGACGACGAGATCGTCACCATCGAAGGGCTGGGTACGCCGGATCAGCTGCATCCGCTGCAAGCGGCGTTCGTCGCGCACGACGGCTTTCAATGTGGCTACTGCACCCCGGGTCAGATTTGCTCGGCGGTCGGGCATGCTGCGAGGAGGCCGCGGCTGATTGGCCCAGTCATGTCAGCCCTGAGCTGACGGGTGCGATCGAGCTATCGCACGAAGAGATCGCGGAGCGGATGAGCGGCAATCTCTGCCGTTGCTCCGCCTATCCCAACATCGTCGATGCCATCCGCGAAGTTGCCCTGGCGGGATCGGAAGGATCGCGATGAAACGCTTCGATTACGTCCGTGCCGAAACACTGGCGGACGCGACTCCAGGTCACCGAGGACGACGCGCGCTTCATTGCTGGCGGCACCAATCTGCTCGATCTCATGAAACTGGAGATCGAAACGCCCCGGCGATTGATCGACATCACGCACCTTCCGACTGACACGCAATCGAAGCGACCGAAGACGGCGGTCTCTCCATTGGCGCGCTCGTCAGCAATGCCGATCTGGCGGCCGACCACCGCGTGCGGGAGCGGTACCCGTACTCAGCCGGGCGCTGCTGTCCGGAGCTTCTGGACAACTGCGCAATAAGGCGACCACCGCCGGCAACCTGCATGCAGCGCACACGCTGCGCCTACTTCTACGACACCGCCATGCCCTGCAACAAGCGCGAGCCAGGCAGCGGATGTTCTGCGCTCGAAGGCTACAACCGCATGAATGCCGTGCTGGGCGGTTCGGAGCAATGTATCGCCGTGCATCCCTCCGACATGTCGGTGGCGATGCTGGCACTCGATGCCACGGTCCACACCCGGCGAGCCGCGGCCGAAGGTCGAACCATCCCTCTATCGGAGTTCTATCGCTTGCCGGGCGAGACCCCGCATATCGAAACCGTACTTGATCCAGGTGAGCTGATCGAACGCGTCACGCTGCCCGCTCCGCCGCAGGGGAAACAGGCCTATCGCAAGGTGCGCGACCGAGCGTCATACGCCTTCGCGCTGGTCTCAGTTGCGGCGGTGGTTGCCGTCGAAGAGGGCACGATCACCTCGGCGTCGCTCGCATTCGGAGGGCTTGCCCCCAGGCCTTGGCGCGATCCAGCGGTCGAGGCGGAGCTCATTGGCCACCCGGCTAACCGCGCGACCTTCGAGCGCGCCGCCGATGCGCTGGTCGCATCGGCTCGCGGCTACGGGCACAACGATTTCAAGATTCCACTGGCGCGCAGAACGCTGATCGGCTGCTTGCGCGACCTCACGCCGGGAGCCACCGAATGAGCGTCACTGTCAACGATTCCTTGAAGCTCGATGGCGTCTTCGATGGCGAGGTGCTCGATTCGGCGCCCGGGCACCTGGTTGGTTCAGCGGCCGATCGGATCGATGGACCGCTGAAGGTTTCGGGCCGCGCCACCTATTCGGCTGAGTACCAGATCGAAAACCTGCTCTACGGCTGGCTGGTTCTCTCGTCCATCGCGACTGGCACGGTCGTCGAGCTTGTCGACGACGAAGCCCGCGCGGTGCCTGGAGTGGTCGACGTGATCACCGATGACCGATTCATTCGCCACACCGAACAACCCGGCCAACGCGGAAAACCGTCAGCATCCAACCACGGAAGTCATCTACGCCGGTCAGCCACTCGCGCTCGTGGTCGCGGAAACCCTCGAAGCCGCCCGGGAGGCAGCCCAATTGGTGCGACCGGTCTATCACGAAGCACCAGGATTGCTGCAATTCGAGCAGCGCCTCGACCAGGCGCAACGTCCGCCTGACAGCGAGACAGCGCCCGCGCACTTCGAACAGGGCGATTTCGACGGCGCCATGCGCGATGCGGAAATCGCACTCGACGTTGTCTACACCACTCCAAGTCAGCAATCGGCGGCCATGGAGCCCCATGCCACCATCGCGCAGTGGGATGGCGACCACGTGACCATCCACAGTGCGCTGCAAATGCTCGGAACCGACATCGAACAGGTCGCTGAGGCGTTGGAAATCGAACCGGACGCAGGTCCGAATACTTTCTCCGTATGTTGGAGGTGGGTTCGGGGCGAAGCTCTTCATTTCACCAGAGCTGGTGGCCGCTGCCATCGCCGCGAAGCAGCTTGGTCGTCCGGTCAAGACGGTGATGACCCGGCAGCAGACCATGCTCAGCACCGTCCGGCGTTCCAATACCCATCAGCGCATTCGCCTGGGAGCCAGCTCGGACGGCGTCTTGCAGGCAATTGGGCACGATTCGATCGTCACGAACTTGCCCGATCACGACTTCTATGAAGCCTGTGGCGTGTCCACCCATTTTCTGTATGCAGGCGAAAACCGGCGCATCACCCACGAGCTCGTCCGTATGAACTGGCTGGTGACGGGATCGATGCGCGCGCCCGGCGAAGGCGTCGGGATGCTGGCGTTCGAATGCGCGATGGACGAGCTGGCGGAAAAGCTCGGGATCGACCCGATCGACCTCCGCAAGCGCAACGAGCCTGCGGTCGACCCGGAAAAGGGAATCCCATTCTCGTCGCGTCGCTTGGTCGAGTGCATGGAGATGGGCGCGGAGCGCTTCGGCTGGTCGAAGCGTCGGTCGCAGCCCGCTCAGGTGCGCGATGGCAACCAGTGGGTCGGGATCGGGATGGCTGCGGCTTCACGCGGCAATAAGCAGGCAGCAAGCCAAACGCGCGTCACTCTGACGCCAGACCTGCGTGCCATCGTGGAAACCGATATGACCGATATCGGGACCGGCACCTACACGATTCTGGCCCAGATTGTGGGGGAGCTGCTTGGGCTGCCGCTGAGTGCCGTCGAGGTACGGCTCGGCGATACCGATTTCCCCACCGGAGCTGGGTCGGGAGGATCGCAGGCGGCCGGCAGCGGTGGCTCATCCACCTATGTTGCCTGCGAAGCGATCCGCGCCGAGTTGTGCACGCGCATCGGTTGCGCGGTGGACGAGCTTCAGTTGGATGCCGGTCTGGCTATCGTTGGCGGCCGCCGGCTTCCGATCGAGGAATACATTGGCGACGGCATCGAAGCGCTGGGTTCGATCGAACCAGGCGTCAACGATGAGGAATTCAATCAGGCCGGATACGGCGCGCATTTCGCCGAGGTCGCGGTCGACGCCGATACCGGAGAAGTCCGGGTGCGGCGCATGCTGGGCGTCTTCGCCGCCGGGCGGATTCTCAATGAGAAAACCGCGCGCTCGCAATGCATCGGCGGCATGATTTTCGGCATCGGAGCGGCGCTCACCGAGGAGATCGCCCATGATCCACGAACCGGAAAGATCGTCGATCACGATCTGGCGAACTATCACATTCCGGTGAACGCGGATGTGCCCCGCCTCGATGTCGTCTTCCTCGAAGAACGCGATCGCTATTCGAATCCGCTCCAATCGAAGGGCATTGGCGAGCTCGGTATTTCCGGTGCGGGCGCGGCCATCGCCAATGCGGTGTACAACGCGACCGGCGTGCGGGTGCGTGACTATCCGCTAACCCTCGACAAGATCATCGCGGGACTTCCCGACTGAGCGATACGGTCGGGAGTGGCTGATAGACTTCCGGCAGTTCGATGGCAGCGAGAGGTAGACGACGATGTCTGGACCAGATGTGATCGTGGTTGGCGGTGGGATCAACGGCTGTTCCATTGCCTATAGGCTGGCGCAAGCGGGCAAAAAGGTTCACCTCTTCGATCAGCGGGGCATTTGCAGCGGCGCGTCCGGCCGCAACGCCGGGATCACCGGTGAAGGCTCGCGCATGCACGATGCGTCCGCCATTTTCGCCGTGACGTCCAGCAACTGGCGCTTGATGCAAGAGCTCGAACAGGAGCTGGGCGTCGATTTTCAGCTTCGTATTTCTGGGACGTTGGAAATCGCGCAGACCGAAGCGCAATGGGAGCACATGCAGCGCCGCATGCCGCGGGACGAGAGCCTCGGTCGCGACACGGCCCTGGTCGATGCGCATGAGGCGCGCAAGCTGATGCCGGCCCTCACCGAACGAGATCTATGGTGGTATCCATGCGCGGGTTGGGGGGCATTTCTGGCCGTTCGCGCTGGTGAACGGCTTCGCGAACGCTGCTGCCCGGCTCGGTGCAGAGATCCGCACACACACCCCGGTTGCGAAGATTCTGGAGCACGGCGGCCGCACGACCGGCATCGAGCTGCTGGATGGCAGTCAGGTACATGCCGAAGAGGTCGTGCTTGCGACCAATTCCTACACGCCCCTGCTGTTGCGCCAACTGCCCAAGGGTGCGATCGTCCCGGCGCGTGGCCAGATTCTCGCCACCGAACCGGTCGCGCCGATCCTGCCGCTCGCCTGGGGAAATAACTTCGACAAGGAATACGGGCGGCAGGTTCCCGGTGGCCCGATCATCTGCGGGGGATTCCGCAGGCTGGACGAGCAGGAAGGCTTGGGCCTCTACGAGGAGCGGGTCACCTTGCCGGTCATTAGTGGACTTGGCAAGCGGCTGGTGGGGCTCTTCCCGGTACTTGCGGGCGTGCGCGTCGTACGGTGCTGGGCCGGAATCATGGGATTCACTCCCGATGGATTGCCGCTGATCGGGCGGACCAACATCATGCAAGGGCTAACCATCGCTGCCGGCTTCAATGGCGGCGGGTTTTCCTGGGGCGCCATCAACGGCAAGATCATCGCCGCTGAGCTCACCGGTAAGCACCATGGGTTCGATCTCAGCCATTTCCGCCCCGATCGGTTCGAGGAAATCGGCACCGCCTGGCACAACCCGTATACCGCGGGCGAGAAGGGCCAGGAAACGCGTGCTGCCGGTGCCGCGGTGGTTTAGAGCCAGTTGCAAAATGGTTAATGGAGACTCCCAGCAATCACGGTCGTAGCGCAGGGACCTGTGCCCTGCGATCGCGCGCCAGCGCGAGAACGGAGTCACCAGAAGGTACCTGACGGTGTGTCGCCCAACGTGATACCCGCTGTAGCCGCACAGACTCCAGAACCTCCGAATTGCAAACCTGTCCGTCCTCCTGGCCGCATTCGTAGGGTCCAGGTGCATCGCGACCCCATATCACGGACACTGCCAAACCCGTCGGGTGGTGGAGCGCCTCTGTGCGTGGGCTGTGCGTGGAGCCGCTCTACGTAGTCCTTCGCTTCGAAATGGGGTATTCGCCGCATGTGCGTGGGTTCCTTCGCTGGCAGCATGAAAGCACGGTCGATGTCGGCCGAACGCTAGCGGTTATTTGAACGACGAAGGAGCCCACACATGAAGCGTTTGATCCCGTTGCTCTTGCTTGCACTCATGCTCGCCACCCTCACCCGTGGGGTCGTTGCGCAGGACGCCACGCCCAGCGCCAGCCCAGCCGCGTCCCCTGGACTCCTGGCCGGTCTCGGCTACGAGGTGCTCACCATCTCCACCGATGGCACCACCATCACCGCCCCGACTGAGCTGACGGCGGGGCGGTATCTGCTCGACATCGAGAACACCAGCGGCATCAGCGATGCCAGCTTCTCCTTCTACGGGCCGCAGGATGGCCAGACGGTGGACGAGCTGACGGCCGATTTCGCCGCGGCCGACCTGAACGCCGGACCGCCAGATTGGTATTTCCAGATCGATATGATCGGGGGATCGTCGGGAAGCCCGGCGGTAATCGAGATTCCGGCCGGCGATTGGCTGCTGGGCGCCATGTTCTTTGCTGAGGATTCGGCCTCGTTCGTGTCGCAGCCGGTGACCGTCACCGGCGAGCTGCCCACCTATCCTGCGGTCGATGGGCAAGTCGATGTGACGCTGGTGGACATGGCGATCGAGATGCCGGACACCATTTCAGCCGGTCCGCATGTCTGGCAGGTCACCAACACCGGCGCCATGCCGCACTTCCTGTGGATCATGAATCCGGGCGGACCAGTCACGCAGGAAGACGCGGTCAATGGTGTCATGCTCTTCTACGAAATGTCCGATGCGACTCCCGCCGCGGCCGGCTCGTTCCAGGATCCCAGCACCTGGACCGATGTGGGTGGCTCCGACACCATCACCAATGGCATGACCACCCTGGTCGAGCTCGATCTGGAGCCGGGCACCTACATCGCCTTCTGCTTTGTCGAGGGCCCGGGTGAGCTCGGTTCCCACTCACTGCATGGCATGACCAAGGTCTTCACCGTCGAGTAGCCCCACTCCGTTTCTTCCGATTCCACGCGGTCCGGGAACCCGGGCCGCGTGGGTGGGGCGCACGCACGCTGAGTGGGCCACGGCAAAGGAGGCGCCTGACCCGAGCCACATGGTTGACCACAGGACGTTTGACTTCGATTCGATACATAGCAAAGGATGGTTCACATGAAGAAACGACATCAGATAGCAGGTTCTGCTCTTGGATTACTCCTGTTGGCGACGTCCGGTAGCGCGCTGGCACAGGACGCAACCCCGACTGACGGACCGTCCCTCTTTCCCGCCAGCTGCGCGGTGGTGGCCGAGGGCTTGAACGATCCCCGTTTTCTGGCGCTGGGTCCCGATGGCACCCTCTATGTGACCGAAGCCGGCAACGGCGGCACCGAGCTCATGGGTTCGGTCAGCCCTGCCACCCCCGCCGCAGGAACCCCGGTGGTCGGGGAAGGCGAAGGCGGAGAAGAGCCACCCCCAACCCGTGGCACCTCCGGCCAGGTGACCGCCATCTCCCCTGATGGCACCCAATCGGTCCTGGTCGACGGGCTGCCCTCCTATGGCGGCGTCGGTCCGGTTGGGATTATTGCTGGAGAGGACACCCTGACCATCACGCTCGGTGGAGGCGCGCCAGCCGTTGCGGAGATGCTGGGAGAAGCGGTCGATCCACTGCCCTTCGAGAACTCGGTCGTCTCGATCGATCTGGCCACTGGTGACGCGACCACGATTGCCTATCTCGGCCAGTACGAAGTCGACAATAACCCCGATGGCACCGATGTAAACCCGAATCTCTATCAGCTTGCCCAAGGACCGGACGGCCTGCTCTATGTGGCCGATGCCGGGGGCAACACGATTTACACGGTCGATCCGGCAACGGGATCGTTCGAGCTGCTGGCCATCGTGCCACCGCTGTCGGTGCTGACCGGGGGCTCGCCAGTCGCGGTGGAGGAAGATCGCCAACCGGTGCCGCTGGGTGTGGGCTTCGATGCAAGTGGGCAGCTCTACGTGTCACTGCTGGCGGAAGAGTGGGCGGGTCCCACCCTGTTGCGGCTGGAAACGGACGGGTCCTGGACGACGATTGCCTCGGACATGGCCTTCTCCTTCGGGTTCAGCAACGGACCGGATGGGGCGCTCTATCTGGTGCAGGGCACCACCGGGTTCGATGAGATGGGCAACCCGCTGCCCGGGCAGGTGCTTCGCGTGGACGCTGACGGTACATTGACTCCGGTGGTGGATGGGCTCTTCATTCCGATTGGGTCCGCGGTCGATGCGGGCGGCAGCGTCTATGTGACCGTCAACTCGATTGCCTTCGGTCCGGGCGAGCCATCGGGCATGGTGGTGCGCTGTGACGGGGCTGCCGCCGCCGCGTAGTCGGCGGCTGGATTGCCGAACGCTCTCCCCGCGCGTGATGCTCCCGGTGGAGAGGTATTCGCCTCGACACAACTGAGTTGCGGGAAAATCGAATACGCCCCGGGGTCCGATAGGACCTCGGGGCGTATTGCTGCTCGCGGTGTCCTACCCGAAATGCAGGGAATAGCGCATGATTCGGCAATTACGACCGTAACCTATCTGCGCTCGGGAACTCCTGCAATGGCTGTGCAACTGGTCGATTCCAGTGCTTCGAATGAGCTGCCTCGCTATCTGACGCGATTCACCGGACGTGAAGGTGAGCTCGCCGAGCTGCGCGCGTGGATCGATCAGGACGCTGAGCGACTCGTGACACTTATCGGCCCTGGTGGAGTTGGCAAAACCCGTCTCTTGGTCGAAGCGCTCGCTCCGGTTGCGAATCGAGCCGGCTGGCCACCGGTGATCTTCGTCGACGGTTCTGCCGTCTCCGATGCGCGCGAGCTGCTCACAGCACTTGCCGTGCGGCTCGACCTCGAACAGCTCGGGGACGAAACGGTCGGGGGCCAGATCTCCGAGTTTCTGGCCGACCGGCCCACGCTCATCGTGCTCGACAACATGGAGCACCTGCTTGCCGCCTCGGGTGAGGTTGCGGGCCTCTTGCGGGCCTGTCCCAGGTTGCGCATCTTCGTGACCAGCCGGGCGCCGCTACGTATTTCCAGCGAACGTCTGGTCCTCCTCGATCCGCTTCCGACCGTCGATGAAACCGGTTCCGCGATGTCGCCGGCGGCGACGCTCTTCTGTGATCGAGCCAGAATGGCGCGTCCCGCCTATCGGACCAGCGAGCTGCATCTGCCCACCGTGGAAGCTATTTGCGTCCGTTTGGATGGATTACCACTTGCGATCGAGCTCGCGGCGGCCCGGCTGCGTTTGCTTTCGCCCGAGGCACTGTTGGCGCTGTTGACCCGGCAGCTTGCCGTGCTGGGTGGCGGGGCGGTCGATACCGCTCCACGTCATCACACCCTTCAAGCGGCCATTGCCTGGAGTTACGACCTGCTGAGCGAGCCGGAGCAACATCTCTTTCGCCAGTTGGGCGTCTTCCCCGAGTCATTTTCGCTGGAGATGGTCGAGTCTGTCTTTTTCCCACAGCATACCGGGGCTCATCGAACGGAGAATGCCCTCGACCAGCTCACCGCGCTGTTCGATCATGGGCTGCTTCAGCCGGCAGGTGACGATCGGAGCGGGATGGCGCGTTTTCGGATGCTCGTCAGCATTCGCGAGTTTGCGCGAGATGCCCTCGAACGTTCGGGGGAGGAGGAGCTGACGCTCGATCGGCTCACGCATGCGACGCTCGAGTTCGTTGCGGGTCATGCCGAGGAACTCACCGGTCCGCGGCAGTCCGAATCGATGGCGGCGTTGGCCGCGGAGAGTGCCACGATTCGCCTGGTGCTCGAACGGGCCATCGAGCGTCGCGACCTCGCAACCTCCCTCACGCTCATTGGCGGCCTCTGGCGGTTCTGGACCAATCGTGGGACCTTCCAGGACGCGCGCGACCTGATCGATCGCGCCTTCGCTGGCCAGACCATCGAGCCGACCCCGCTCTGGGGAGCAGCGTTGCGTGGTGGGGCCGTCATCGCTGAGATCCAGAGCGACTGGACCGCGGCCCGGACGTGGGGATCAGCCTCGCTTCACATATGGGAGAGACTCGGCGACCGCGGCAAAATGTCCAACTCCTGGATCGACTTTGGCAATGTCCACAGCTCCGCCGGCGAGCTCGACGCGGCGCGTTCCGCATATGAGCGCGCCGAGGCATTGGCTATCGAAGCCGGAGATGAACGACTTGCCTTTATCGCCAATGGATCGCTCGCCAATCTCGCCCTCCGGCAAGGGCGGATTTCCGATGCCATCGAACGCTATCAATCCATCATCCCCATCTGCCGCCAGTCTGGCGATCGGTGGATGCTCGCCACCCTGTTGTCGAACTTTGGCATCGCATTGGTTCGCGCCGAGAATCGCGCGCGCGCCACGACGCTCCTGCAGGAAAGCCTGTTGATCTACCGTGAGCTGGGAGATGAAACCGGCACGGCGTCCGCACTGAACAATCTCGACGAGGCGGGAGGTGACGACGAAATTGGAGGCGCACGCGCGCGCGAAGCGCTTGAGATTGGGCAGCGACTGAATGCGCCCTATCTGATCGGCCCCGCAAATCTTCACCTGGGTGTAGGCGCGTTGCGGGACAACGACCTCCAGGCGGCCGGTTTATTTCTTGCGACTGCGCTGCGAAACCTCCAGCTTGCCGGCAATCCCATTATCTCTTGTGAAGCGATCGAGCTGATTGCCGAGCTCGTTGAGCATTCCGATCCGGCGGCCGCCGCTCGGTTGATGGGAGGAACCGCCGGGTATCGCGCAGCGAACGCCATCGAATGGCACGGATACCATGCTCCTCGTGCCAAACAACTCGATAAGCGGCTGGAGCGCCAGTTCGGTCGTGCCAGGTACGCCGAGCTCACGGCAGCGGGCGCAGCGCTCGATCTGCATACGCTCGTCATCGAAGCCCTGACCGCCGCTCAGGACGCCGAGCCGCGCTCTGCCCGGCAGGCTCGATTCGCGTCGGTCGTGCCGGCACTGTCAGCGCGCGAGCTTGCGGTGCTGCGCCTGCTGGCGAACGGAAAGACCGATCGAGAAATCGGGTCAGAGCTCTTTATCAGTCCCAAGACTGCGAATCGTCATGTGGCCAACATTTTCGCCAAGCTCGACTGCCACAATCGCACCGCTGCGACATCCCGGGCGCACCAGCTGGGGTTGGTGTAGCGCTGGCGCGCTATTCGTGGATCCAGACGGGCGCGCGCAACGGCGTCCATTCGTACATCCACTCCGCATCGGGCACTCCGAGGGTCACACAGCCGTGGCTGACGGCCGAGCCAAAGTTGTCATGCCAGTAGACGCCATGCACGTAATAGCCACCCGATCGAAAGACCATGACCCAGGGTACGCCGGGGATATCCCAATGTTCGCCATTGACCGTGGCTTTCGTTCGGCGTGCGGGAGTCTTGCTCAGGATCGTGAACGTGCCCTTCGGAGTTCGGAACCCGGGTTTTCCCGAACTGATGGCAAAGCGGGCGTCTTCGACACGATCGTTCCAGGCAATCAGGGTCTGTCTGGTGAGATCGACCTCGATCCACTTTTCCGCGCGGGCGAAGAGCTGGGTATGTTTCACTGCCAACCAGCCCACACAATCGATACAGTCGATTTCTACCCAGTCGGTATCGCCAATCCGTTCGAACCCGGAGAGCAGCGTGCCGACTGTATTGGGCGCCAGCTCGCGAATGATGGTGCTCCGGGCTCCGGGAGCGGCCCGCAGGTTGAGGCTCACGGTCGTGTGAATCAGGTCCCGAACGCGATACGGCATGCCGTCGTCCCGCTCGGTCGCGGGACGGACGACAGTGAGCGGGAGAGCTGACCGAGCCTCGACCAGATCGAGATAACGCGCGGCAACGAAAGAGGAGTCACCGGCTGGATCGTCCAGCACTCGCAGCTTGACCCAGATGGTGCCTTCCGAGCGGGTAGGGTCGCTCAGGAGCTCGGCGCGCGTTCCTCGCTCGAAGACCCGTCTGACGGTGGCAACCGTCGACATCCAGGCGCGCCCGTTGACCGACGGGCGGTTGATTTCCACCAGATCCCCGGCCATGAGATTCGTCCGGGATTCGGCAGCAACGACAGGGTGATCGAACACAGGTAGCTCTCATGGCGCGAACGTATCTCTTGGGCGGTGCCGGCGCGAACTATCGACGGCTATCGTCTCGTCGCGCAAGTGACCAGCAAAAAGGGGCGCTCCAGACGGAGCGCCCCTGTTGCCATCGCGGTTGTGTAGTTCGTCTAGTAGTGAATCCAGACGCGGGTACCGGATGGCGTCCAGCTATAGAGCCATTCGGCGTACGGCACTGGCAGGTTGACGCACCCATGACTGCGCACTTTGCCGAAGTCGTTATGCCAGTACGCGCCATGCAGATAGAATCCGCCGGCCTTGAAGAGCATGGCCCACGGGACTCCCGGGGTGTTCCAGCACTCGCCGTTGACACACGCGGCCATCGTGACCGAGGGGTATTTGGTCGAAATGTAGTACGTGCCAGTCGGGGTCGAGAAGCCCGGCTTACCGGAGCTGACCAGCGAGCTGGAAACCTTGGTCGATCCGCGCCAGACCGTCAACGTCTGCGTGGTCAGATTGACCTCGATCCACTTCTCGCCGCTGGTCACGGCGGGGCAGGAGGCAGTGATATCGCCAAGCGATGTCTTGACGATCACGCCCTCGGCACTGCCGGCGTTGTCGTCGAAGATCTGGCTGGAGGTCAGCTTGCGCGTGCCGCTGGCCGCGCTCCCGGAGGAGTAGGAGAGCGTCACCTTCGAGCCGAGCGTATCGCCAATCGCGAACGGCTCGGAGCCGCCCGGCTGGTAGATGGATCCGATGCTGATGACCCGCACCGATTGCGCGTTGTTGTTGGTCACCAGTACGCGCTCAGGATTCGAGGTGCAATCCACGTAGACCCAGATGTTGGACGCTTTGGGACCGACTGTCGGAGTTACCGCCGTCAGCTTCTTCAGGTACTGGGCTGATACCCAGCCGGTGCCGGCCGGGAACTCGACCTGCACCCAGGTGGTAGTGCCGACCTTGGATTGCGTGCCGAGCGCGATACCCTGCTGACCCGTGGTGAGCTGGGCAAGTGACGTGCTCGAGGTGCTTGGGGCCAGCCGGAGATTGACGGAGCCGGTCACGACGACTTGCTCACCCGCGGCGAATGGTCCACCCGGCGTGCTGCCGGCAACCAGCTTGGTGTACTTCGCGGCGATCCAGCCGTTGCCGGTCGGGAACTGAACCTGAATCCAGTCGTCGCTGCCGACCTTCTTGTATCCGGACATCACCGTGCCGGAGGTCTTGGAGGAGATCGTCTTGACGATCGGGAAGTTCGTGCCGGCGTCAGTGCGGAGATTGACGGACGCGGTTGTCTCGATGATATCGCCGGCCTTGTACGGACCACCGGTGGTAACCGTGCCGGACACCGTCGGGGTGAGCCCGCCGCCGGCCTGCAGAACGTCCAGGTACTGCGCAACGGCGAAGCACTCCACGCTCGTGCCGAGCGGTCGGATCTTCGACCACCAGTAGCCGTTCTCGTTCACGGGATCGGTCAGCACGATCGCGCGCTCGTTCTTCCCGACGATGCGCGTAACGGTCGCTTGGGATGAAGTCGCCGAACGGCAATTGACCGACTGATTGGCGCCGACCAGATCGCCGGCATGGATGTTTCGATAGGTTGGCGTCGGGGTCAGCGTCGCGACCAGGGTGTTCGTCGGAGTGCTCGTGACCGAGGGCGTCAGCGTCTCGGTTGGTGTGTTCGTGACCGTTGGAGTCAGCGTCTCGGTCGGCGTCAGCGTGATCGTCGGCGTCAGCGTTTCGGTCGGAGTGGTCGTAATCGTCGGGGTGTTGGTCACCGTCGAAGTGCTGGAGGCCGTCGCCGTCGAGGTGATCGAAGGCGTTGGGGTAATCGTCGAAGGAATACCGTATCCGGCCTCGGCAAGCACCACATACTGAGCTGCCAGATAGCACTGCGTGGTCTGCGGATCGAGGAGCTGCACCTTGATCCAGTCGTACGAGCCGATGCGCTGGGGCGATTCGATCACGACGCCCTGATCGCCGTTCGCGGCGACTTTTTTGATAACGCCGTTGGTCGCCGGAGTCTCGCGACAATTGACGCGCGCGTTCGTAATAAAGCGGTCGCCGATTTGCAGATTCTTGAACGGGGTGACCGAGGGCGACGCGGTCGGGCTGCTGGTTGCCGACGGTGTCGTGGTTTCGGCGGGAAAGACCGGCTCGTCGGTGGCTGAAGGTTCCGACGTCGCGGACGGCTCGACCGGCGGCGGAACCTCAGTGTTCGTGGGAATCGGGATATCGGTCGGTGCCGGGATATCGGTGGGCACCGGCGTCTCGGTCGGCGGAACCTCCGTGGGAGGTGGTTCCTCGCCCTCCTGTTCGCTTACGACCGAGCCATCAGCCTGGGCATATGCGCTGTAGGTAGGTTGGATGGCAGGAAGCGCAAGTGCTGCCAACAAGGACAGCAGCAGCACTAGTGAGGCTAGTCGTTTCAATGTGAACCCTTCCCGTCGACCCCAATCGACGAATCCCAAGATAAAAACCCAATGTCCCCCGTACACATTCTACACAGCGCGTAGGAGGGGAAAAAGGTTTCTCGTGTGTTTGGATGGGTCCAATAGTACCCAAAACGGCTATCCCGTGTTCTTCAGCGCACCCGCTATTCCATTGATGCTCAGCAGAACGGGTCGCAGGAATTCGTCGACATCCCCGCTTTCCCGGAATCGCCGTAACAATTCCACCTGAATAAAGGAAAGCGGGTCGACATAGGGATTCCGCCGTTCGATCGAACGTTGCAGCACAGGGTCCCGATCGAGCAGCGCCGACTGCTTGGTGACGTCGAGCAAGAGCGAGACGGTTCGCTCGAACTCCTCGGTGATCGCGGACCAGACCCGGTCGCGCAGCTCCAGCGGCTCGACCAGATCGAGGTACTGCTCGGCAACCCGCATGTCTGCTTTGGCCAGCGCCATCTCGGCGTTCGACAGGACCGCCGCGAAGTACGGCCAGCTTGCTTCCATCTCCTGCAGGAAGGCGAGCCCGTTCGCATCGCGCGCGGTTTCCAGCGCCGAGCCCAGCCCATACCATCCAGGCAACAAGATGCGCGCCTGGGTCCAGGAGAAGACCCAGGGAATAGCCCGCAAATCTTCGATACGGTGCGAGGTGGTCCGTCTCGCCGGCCGCGATCCAAGCTTCAGCTCGCTGATCTCGCGGATTGGGGTCATCTGCTCGAAGAACGAGACGAAACCGTCGTCGCCATAGACCAGTGACTGATACGCCTCGGTCGAGCGCGCCGCCATCGCCGCCATCACCCGCTCGTACCGGGAAAGCTGCTCTTGCGATGGAGCATGCAGCAGGCCGACCATCGAGACCAGCACCGCCCCGGTGACCAGTTCGAGCTCGCGATGAGCGACCTCACGCAAACCGTAGCGACCCGCTACAACTTCGCCTTGCTCGGTCATCTTGATCCGGCCACGCACCGTATCGGCCGGCTGGGCCAGGATCGCGACATTGGACGGACCGCCACCCCGCCCGACCGAGCCGCCCCGGCCATGGAAAAAGGTGAAATCGACGCCGAACGCGAGAAAGAGATCCTTCAGCTTGATCTGCGCGTCATAGAGCGCCCATGAGGAGGCGAGATACCCGAGCTCCTTATTGGAGTCGGAGTAGCCAACCATCACCTCCTGGGCATTGCCCTGCGCGGCAAGGGCATTGCGATAGACCGGCTGCATCAGCAGCTCTCGCATGATCCCTTCCGACGCCGCCAGCGATTCTCCCTGCTCGAACAACGGCGCAATGCCGAGGCGCGCGTCCTTGCCGCCCGGTCCAGCCAGCCCCGCTTCCTTCATCAGCAGCAGCACTTCGAGCACATCCGAGGCCGATTCGCCCGCGGAAATGATGTACGTGCCGATCGCGTCCTGATGCTTGCCATCCATGACTTCCTGGATGACGCGGAACGTTTCGATGACCTCGGCGGCTTCGTCGGAATACCGGCGCAGATCCAGCGGAACGATCGGACGCAAGCTCCCGATCTCCCGGGCCAGGATACGAACCCGCTCGTCCTCTGGCAGTGTCGCGTAATCCGCCGCGATGCCGGTCAACCGGAACGATTCGTCGATGGCTTTTTCGTGACGGCGGGAATGATCGCGAATATCGAGCCGGGCATAGTGAAAGCCGAAGACCTCCACTTGCCGGATCAGATCGTGCAGATCGCCTCCGGTGATGAGCGCTTCTCCGCGGTCGATCAGCGTCCGTTCGATCAGGCGAAGCTCGTCCAGCAGCTCACTGGGGCTGCTGTAGGCGCCGGGCAGCTCGAACCGCGTGGCGCGTATCCGCTCGCGCATGAGGGTCAGAAGCTGGCGAAAAGGCTCGTCCACGTTCTCGGCCATGAGCCGCGCGGCAACCTCGGGGAAACGAAGGCGGCTTTCCTCCAGCCGCTCGTCCAGCTCCGGGAATTCTCCAGCGATCATGGTCGACACCGAGATGCGTCCGGCCACCTGCCCAAAGCGCTCGTCGAGCGAGGTCAGGCAAGAGTCCCGCATCATCACCAATGCTTCGCGTGTGGCGTCCGGCGTCACGAACGGATTGCCGTCCCGGTCGCCGCCGACCCAGGAGCCGAAGGTCAGAAACGACGGCACCGGAATGAAATCGTCAGGATAGAGATCGGCCACGGCTTCTTCGAGATCGCGGTAGATCTCGGGCACCACGTGATAGAGGCTGGTGCGGAAGTGGATCAGGTTGGCCTGAATCTCGTCGCTGACCTTCATGCGCACCGCTCGCACTTCGCTGCTGCTCCACAGCTCGGCAACGGTCGCGGCCAGTCGAACACGCACCCGCTCGATCTCGCGCGGGAGCAGATCTTGCTCGTCCAGCTCACGCAACGTTCGGAAGATGCGCGCCTGCTTTTCCAGAATGGTGCGGCGCCGTGCTTCGGTTGGGTGCGCGGTCATCACCAGGCGCACCTGCGCCCGTTGCAGCAGCGCGGCGACATCCTCGCCGCTCATACCGCGATCCTTGAGCACCTGGATGGCTTCTCGGATCGATCCGCGTCGTGGTGCGGGAAAGCTTGCAGCCTCCCGCTGGCGGATGCGGCGCACGCGTTCGTTGTCCTCGGAGAGGTTGATCAGCTGAAAATAGCTGGTAAAGGCGCGAATGAGCAGCACGGACTCATCGATACTCAATCCGGCAACGACCGCGGAGAGCTCGGTTCCCGCCTCCGAATCGCCCGCGCGATGCGCTTTGGCGAGCGACCGAACCGCCTCTTCGAGGTTGAAATTGTCGGTGCCTGCCTGAGCGGTAATGACCTCGCCGAGCAGGTCGCCAAGAAAATAGATGTCGTCGGAGATCGTCCGGCTCGAACCCATATGCGCCACGTTTCACGAAAATCGCGAGAATGCCGCATGGATCATACTCGCAGCCTGCAGCGCAGGCCGATCGATCGAGAGCCGCACTTGGAGGCTTCATCCAAATGAAAGGAAGCAGAGCGTGACCGCGGGCACAGTTCTGGAGATCTTCACCACCAGCGCGGCGAACCAGCCGATGATAGAGCAGCAATCCGCCCAGGCACTTCCGGGAAAGGGGCTCGCTGGCGATCGCTACGCCCTTGGGGTCGGGTTCTATTCGAACAATCCGATTACGTCCGGCGCACGCGAGCTCACCCTGATCGACCGGGGCGCCATCGCACACGTCACGGAAGCCACGGGGCTCCCTTTTTCTTCGGTCGAATCGCGCCGCAATCTGATCACGGACGGAGTCGATCTCGACGCCCTGATCGGACAGACGTTCACCATCGGCAATGTGGTCTGCGAAGGGGTACGCGCCTGCCCACCTTGCGTGCATCTCGACGAGCTGACCGGCAAGAAAGTCATGAAGGCGCTGGTGCGCACCGGCGGACTGCGCGCCCGGATCGTGCAAGGCGGCATCATCCAGGTCGGCGACGCAATCGAAGCAATCGGCCCGGCCGCCGGACCCTCGGTGGGAAACGATGAGTAAGCAAACCTTTCGCATTGCGGTCATTCCCGGAGACGGGATCGGCAATGAAGTCGTGCCAGTCGGGTTGCAGATGCTGGAAGCGTTACAGGATTCCAGCAACGGCTCGCTCGCATTCGAGTTCGAATGGTTCCCATGGGGATGCGAGTACTACCTCGCCAATGGAGTCATGATGGCTCCCGATGGACTCGACCAGCTCAGGGGTTTCGACGCGATCTACTTCGGCGCGGTCGGTTGGCCGGAAGTTCCCGATCATGTCGCGCTCTGGGGGCTGCGGCTGGCGATCTGCCAGGGATTCGATCAGTACGCCTGCGTGCGGCCTGGCGTGCTCCTGCCCGGGATCGAAAGCCCGCTCCGCAACGGCACTCCGGAAACCATCGATTTCGTCGTCGTTCGTGAAAACTCCGAAGGCGAATACGCCGGGCTCGGAGGACGCAATCTGGCGGCCCGCGGCGCGGATCACGAGGTCGCGATTCAATCCGCGCTCTTCACCTCCTACGGGTGCGAGCGGATCATTCGCTATGCCTTCGATCTGGCGGAGACGCGCCCGCGCAAGAAGGTCACCAGCGTCACCAAGAGCAACGCCCAGCAATACGCCATGACGCTTTGGGACGAAACCTTCTCCCGGGTGGCGCTCGACTATCCCGGTATCACGACCGAATCGATCCTGGTCGATGCCATGGCCGCCAAGATGGTGCTCCGGCCGGAGGCATTCGACGTGATCGTCGGTTCGAATCTCTTTGGCGACATCCTCTCCGATTTGGGTGGCGCCATCGCCGGCAGTCTCGGAATCGCCGCAAGCGCCAATATCGACCCGGAACGGCGCTATCCGTCCATGTTCGAGCCGGTGCACGGCTCTGCGCCGGATATCGCCGGCTTGGGTATTGCCAACCCCATCGCGGCGGTCTGGAGCGCGGCCATGATGCTGGACCATCTCGGTCTGGATGACGAAGCGGTCCGCGTCATGCGCGCGATCGAATGGACCACGGAAAACGGACCAAAGACGCCCGACCTGGGCGGCGTCGCCACCACCAAAGCGGTCGGTGACGCCATGGTGGATGCATTGTTGCGGGAGTGAGCGGATGATCCAGGCGGCCCTGAATGGTTCGCGTCAGCGCAATGAACATCCTGGCGTGCCGTACTCGGCCGACGAGCTTGCGCGCGATGCGATCGCATGTGTATCCGCTGGGGCCGCGGAGCTGCACCTCCACCCCCGCGATACGGCCGGCCTGGAAACCCTCGACCCATTGACGATCTACGCCGTTTGTCGTCAGGTCAAAGAGGCCGCCCGCGTGCCGGTAGGTGTCTCGACCGGCTCCTGGATCGAGCCCGATTTCGAGAAGCGGCTCGCGCTCATTCGGAGCTGGTTCGGTCCTGACTATGCCTCGGTAAATTGCTCCGAAGAGGGCGCCGTCACGGTCATGCAAACGTTGATCTCTGCGGGCATCGGAGTGGAAGTCGGGATCGGACGACTGGAGGATGTCGAGATCTTCGCTCGCTCGATGCTGATTTTCTCGAACGGGGTGGTTCGGCTGCTGATCGAACCAGAAGGCGAGGATCTGGTAGACGAAGCGTCTGCCCGCGAGCGGTTCAACGCGATTCACCATGCGCTCGATAGCCTTGGCGCCATGAACCCGCGCTTGCAGCATACCGACGGCCCGCTCGCCTGGTGGGCGATTCGGGATGCGAGACGCCGCGGCTGGGACACGCGCATAGGGTTCGAAGACACGCTGGTGGGTCCACGCAGCAAGCGCGTCGCCAGCAACGCCGAGCTCGTGGCAGCGGCAGTCGAGGTGTATGCACGGCCCTGACCGAAACGGTCGCTGGCGAGGGCGTATCTGTCCGCTCGTGGCATCTCGCACGGAACCGGATCGCAGAGACGCCCCCACCGATGAGCGCATGAGGAACGAGCCGGGCGACTGCAAACCAGCGCCCGGCTCGTGGAGAAAGGGGGAGGAGGAGGCGACGCTCCGATCAGGAACCGATCGGGCCGCCTGTGGCGGACTGGATGACGACCATGGCGGGACGTGGCGGTCCCGATTCGCCCGGCCAGCTCGTGACTGGCTCGTCGAAGGTTCCACCTTCACCCGGATGCTGGATCGAGGCAAACAGGGTGGTATCGTCCGGCGTGAAATGCGGACCGGACACTTCTGATCCCGGAACCGAGCTGAAGAACTGGCGCAAATATCCGCGATCCGCGCCATCGACCGGCACCGCGAAGAGCCCGTCGTTGACCTCGAGCGAGCTCGGCTGGCCATCGGTGGAGATCCAGAGATTGCCCTTGGTATCGAAGGTGATGTTGTCCGGATTGGCCATCTTGCTGACCTTCTCTTTCGGGAAGCCCGCGAAGTAGGTCGATTCGTCGGCCGGATCGCCGCACAGCAGGAAAATGTCCCATTCGAATTCGGTGGCAGCGAAGTCACCGTTGGCTTCCGTGACCTCGATGATGTGACCCCAGATGTTCTCCGGCCGCGGGTTCGGCTCGTCGATCCCGGGGTTATCTTCCACGCCACGGCGGTTGTTGTTGGTCATCACCATGTAGACCTTCTGATTGACCGGGTTGACTTCGATGTCTTCCGGGCGGTCCATCTTAGTGGCGCCGACGATATCGCCCGCAACGCGCGGGTTGATCAGGATCGCGGCCTGATCGCCAATGTCATTGGTGGCGTCGAGGCCGTTCTCACCATAGGTCAGCGGAACCCAGGTGCCGCTACCGTCTTCGTTGAAGACCGCGACAAAAAGCGTGCCATCGTCGAGCAGATCGGCGTTGGCGGCGCGGTCGTTCGGATCGAAGGCGTTGGTGGAAACCCACTTGTAGACATACTCGAAGCGCTCGTCGTCGCCGGTGTACACCGCAACCTGACCGCTCGGGGTGACGGCCAGATTGACCGCCTCATGCTTGAAACGACCCAGCGACGTGCGCTTCTTCGGTTGCGCGGTGGCATCGTAGGGATCGATCTCGACGGCCCAACCGAAGCGGAAAGCCTCGTTCGGCTCCTGCGAGACATCGAAGCGAGGGTAGAACACTTCCCACTGGCGCTCGGAGGCGCCTTCCGGCAACCCGAACCGATCCAGGCTGATGCGCTTCGGATCGTCCTCGGCCAGACCTTCGGTGTTCCCGAAGTACTGGTGGAAATTCTCTTCGCAAGTGACGAAGGTGCCCCAGGGAGTCAACCCGCCCGAGCAGTTGTTGAGCGTTCCGAGCACGGTCGTACCGGTCGGATCGTCGGTAGTAACCGTCAGCTCGTTGCCGGCAACCGGGCCGCTCAGCAGGATCGGCGTGGTCGCGGTGATCCGGCGGTTGTAGGGAGAGTCGAGCACGAGCTCCCAGGCGCCTGCGGCATTGCGCTGGATCTCGGCAACGGTCACGCCGTGCGCTTCCAGCTCGACGTCGACGAAGTCCTTGGTGGTATTCACCAGGAACTCGGGAATATCTTCCGATCCGTCCGTGTAGTCGGGATTCGGCACCAGATAGCCAGTGAACATCAACTCCGGATTGGTGTACTCGTGGTTGATCACCAGCAAGCCGTGATCGGAGGTGTCCGAACCGATCGGCAGCGGAAGGAATCCCGAGAAATCGTGGTTGTAGCCCACTTGCAGCGCCTGCGCGGCCGCGGTCAGCGCAGTTGCATCGAATGCCGGGGCATCCGGGAAGAGCGGCTCACCCCAGGGAAGGAACGGCACAGCCACGTAGCCATCAGCCACCACCAGCTCGGTGCCGTCGCTCGCGTCGATAGCGGCAAACCGAAGCGAATCCGCGACACCCACCGGAGAAGCGCCAGGAGAGGCGACGGGCGACGCGACCGGCGACGCATCCTGCGCGGAGGCGAACGTGTTGTTGACGACGATTCCGCCCACGGCTGCGGCCGCTCCGGCCAGCAGCGAGCGGCGCTGCAGACGCCGGGCAAGAATCGATTCGAAGGTGTCACCTCGGCCCTTGACCGAGTAGATCTTCTCTTTCGATCCCTCGTAATGATCTTCGTTCATCTGGTGTTGCCTCCCAGCATCGCGTGAGTCGGAACGGTGTGCGTCGCCCTTCTCCAGTGGCGGCTCACGATTCCAGTGTGGAAAATTGCGTGTCGCGAATGGTCAAACGAAGATGAAATTCGCCCGGCAACTACGAGATTCGCCTGAACTCGCCTCCGCGTTGGGTGGCTCGATTGGCAGGCGGGATCCAGCTCCCAGCGGCAGGCTCCCACTCGATCGACCGAATGGCGCCGTCACGTTGCAGAGTCACCCCACGTCATTTCGGGTGGAGGGATCGTTCGCTCGATGACGTGCCCGGCAATGGCACACTTTCCGATATGAGCGACTTGAACTTCCAAACCGCATCTGCGGGCGAAACCCGAGCACTCGGCGCGCGTATTGCCGCCCAGCTCGAACCCGGAGACGTGCTGCTCCTGCATGGCGATCTCGGTGCCGGCAAGACCACCCTCACCCAGGGAATCGGCGCCGCTCTTGGCATACCTCAGTCAGTGCAAAGCCCGACCTTCTCGCTCGTGGTCGAGACCAGATTGCCGGGCGGGCCAACCCTGCGCCATATCGATCTCTACCGATTGGACGATCCAGGCGAGCTGGAAACGCTCGGCTTCGACGAGCTCATCAGCGACCCTGATGCCATCACCCTGATCGAATGGCCTGAGCGTGCCGTCGGAATGCTCCCGGATGCCTATCTGCTGATCGAGCTCGATCCAACTGGTCCCGACCGGCGCACCATACGCCTGCGGCCAGTCGGGTTGGGAGCGCGTTTCACGTCCCTGTAGGGAGTACGCGGGCGCGAAAACGCGGCGGCCACGTGGCCGCCGCGTTCGCTGGTCTATCTGAGAACGGTTATCCCTGGAGTGCGGCCAGCGCCTCGATTACCGGCTGCGCCTCTTCGGTGAGTGTCTTGGCCACATCGTCGAAGACGGGCTGGACCTCTTCGCCCTGAACCGTGATCCGCTCCAGGCCCTTGCCGATGATCTGATCACCGTTGGGAATGAAGACCCGCGCCGAATCCTGTGGCTGCGTCAATGGAAGCTGATCGACTGCGGTCTTGAAGTTGGGATTCTCGGCGAAAAAGTCCGTCATGCCGTCGACGGCCGACTTGCGCACCGGCATGTAGCCGGTGTTCTCCGACCACCACGCAGTCTGCTCCGGCTCGGTCGCCCACTTGACGAACTGGAACGCGGCCTCCTGCTGCTCGGCAGACTTGTTGGCCAGAATCGCGAGTCCGGCGCCGCCGGTGCAGCAGCCGGATGCCTCAGCCTTCGGCAGGAAGGCCGTGCCAACATCGAAGGTCGCATCTTGCATGATGCCGCGCAGACCGCCGGTGGAGGCCATCATCGAAGCGGTGTAGCCGTTGACGAAGTCGCTTTCCGGATCGTCCGGCGTGGTGGCCCAGCCGTTCTGCACCGAATCGCGATAGAAGTTGCCGGCTTTGACGGCGCCCTCCTGGCTGATCATGATGTTGAACTCGGGATCGGAGTATGCGCCCAGGTTCTGCCAGACGACCGGCTGAAAGAGCCACGCAATGTAGGACGCACTGTTCGGGTGCGCGAAGGCGGCTCGGGTGATGGTGTCGCCGTCCTTGGTTACCAGCTCCGCGCCGACATTGACCAGATCGTCCCACGTCTCCGGGCCGTCCGGCAGGCCGACACCCGTGAAGAGCTCCTTGTTGTAGTAGAAGAGCGGGGTGGAGCGCGCCATCGGAATCCAGTAGCTGACGCCGTCGCGCACGCCTTCGTTGTAGAGCGAGTCGACGTAGTCGGTGGTGTCGACCGAGTTGGCGGCGATCAAATCGTTCAATGGCGCGAGTGCGCTGTTCAGGTAGAACTTGAACCACCAGACATCGGAGAGGAGCGAAACGTCCGGCGTTTGGTCCGCGGCGAGGGCGGCGGTCAGCTTCTGGGCGGTCTCCTCGTACGTGCCCTGATATTGGTACTCGAGCACGATGTCGCTCTGAGCGGCATTGAAGTTGTCGGTGAGCTGCTTCTCGGCCACCCCGAGGGCATCCGCAAAAGAGCCCCAGTACACGATCTTGGTCGGGCCGCTTTGAATGACCGCCGGCGCGGCAAAGGTGCGCGACGCCTTGCTGGCGACGGTCAGTCCGGCCGCGGCGGCGGCGGTTCCCTTGAGCATGGTTCGTCGATTGAGAATTGTCATGTTCGTCCTTTCGGCAATGCGCGTCGAACCCTCGACGCGTCAGTCGCTTTCTGCGGCGCGCGTCCCGTGGGCCCTCGTTCGGCGCGCGTGCATTCAGTTGGTAGGTGGCGCCTAGCTCTTGGTGGCGCCCGCGGTAATGCCGTCGATGATGTGTTTTTGCGCCCAGACATAGATCACGAGTAAGGGCGCAATCACAAAAAACGTGCCCGCCAGCAACGGTCCCCAGCGGACGGTCGATTCCGGGTTGTAGAGATAAGAAATGCCGACCGACAGCGTGCGCATTCGGTCCTGATTCGTCACGATCAGCGGCCAGAGATAGTCGTTCCATTTGGCGACCAGCGAGATCAGCCCGAAGGTGACCAGCACCGGTTTCGACATCGGGATGACGATCTGCCAGAGCAGCTGCAAATGATTGGCGCCGTCGACTTTGGCCGCATCCATCACCTCTTTGGGCAACGACATGAACGCCTGCCGTAGCAGAAACGTGCCGACCGCCACCGAGGCCCCCGGGATCACGATCCCCTGGTAGGTGTTGATCCAGTTCTGGCCGAGGATGTCGGCAACCGTCAGATAGTTCGGAATGATCGTCACCTGCTGCGGGATCATCAGCGCGGCCAGCAGCAGAATGAAGATCAGGTTCTTCAACGGAAAGCGCAGGAAGGCCAGCGCATACGCCGTCAGGCAGGCATTGGTCAGTTCGAGCGTGGTGCCGGCCAGCGTGGTGACGATGGTATTGATGTAGAACCGGCCAAAGGGCGCCGCGTTCCACGCGTCCCGATAGTTGTGCCACTGCGGATTCGTCGGCAACCACTGCGGCGGGAATTGCATGATCTCGGCATTCGTCTTCAGCGAGCCCGAAAGCATCCAGAAGATCGGCACCATGATCAGCACCACCACAACCGCCATGGCGACGTAGGAGAGCACCTGTACCAGGTCGAGCTTGACCGCTTTTTTGTTGGGATGGTCGTACTGGATGCTAGCCATAGTGCACCTTCCGTTCCGAGAAACGGAGCTGCATCAGGGTGATGCCCAGCATCACCACGAATAGCACCATGCTCGCCGCGCCCGCCCGGCCGGCATTGAAGGCCACGAATCCCTGCTGGTAGATGTAGTAGACGAGAATGTTGGTGGCATCGACCGGGCCGCCGCGGGTCATCACGTTGATGATGTCGAACGCCTGGAACGAATTGAGGATCGAAGTCACTACCACGAAGAACATGATCGGCGAGAGCATCGGCAAGGTGACCGCGCGGAACTTGTCCATCCGTCCCGCGCCGTCGACCGTGGCGGCTTCATAGAGATCGCGCGGAATCCCCTGCAATCCGGCCAGGAAGATAACCGTCGCCAGGCCCACGTTCTTCCAGATGTAGACGACGATGACCGCCGGCAGCGCCCATGCCGGATCGCCCAGCCAGGCGGGTGAGCTCACGCCGAACACTTTCAGGAAGCCAGCAATGATCCGTAGCGCGGATCGAAGATATAGACCCAGACGATGCCGATCGCCGCGCCGCTGAGCAGGGTTGGCATGAAGACCGATGCCCGCGCAAAGTTCCGGAAGCGAAGCTTCTGGTTCAGCAACAGAGCGATGCTCAGCCCAAGCAGCAGCGATCCGCCGACTGCGCCGATCGCGAACCAGAATGAATTCACCAGCACCTGCCGAAACGTGTCATCGTTCCAGAGATAGCGATAGTTGTCCGCTCCGACCCAGCGTTTGTTCGGCGAGATCATGTCCCACCGCACCCCGCTCAGGTAGGCGGTCTGGATCATGGGCCAGTAGGTGAAGACACCAAAGAGGATGAAGTTCGGCGCGATGAAGAGCAGGAAGAGGAGCCACTCCGAAAACGGCGGTCGCCTGCGGCGAGTGCGCTCGACCGAGAAAGCGCCTGACCGGCGGACTTGGTACTCTTCAGATGTGATAGATCGTTGATCCCTGCAACTGAACCTCGATGCTTGTGCCAGAATCGGTCCGTGACCGAGAGTGCAATTCTCGGCAAGACGCTCGTCTGCCTTGTCAAGCACCGTTAAACTTTCAGACGTCTTGTTCGTTGAGTAAGATTAGTACACCAGAATGATGCACCATGGCAACCCAAAACGTGCGTGAGCCCGGGTTCGACACCGCGATTTCGCGTGGCGGCCATCGACACGTCGAGCGATCGCGCCGGCGTAGCGATCTTCGATGGCGTCGACACGACGCTGCTCGCGTGGAACGCCCATCGCACCCATACCGTCGATACCCTCGCCCAGCTCGATCATCTCCTGCGGCTTGCGGGAATCTCACTCTGTCAACTGGATGGCATTGCCGTGGCGAATCGGGCCCGGCTCGTTCTCCGCCTGCGGGTGGGTCTCAGCATTGCCAAGGGCCTGGTCTTCTCGCTCGGGGTGCCACTCGTGGGTGTGCCGACGACCGATGCGATTGCCGCGCATCTGTCCTGGGTGGATCGCCCGCTGTTGGCCGTCATGCCGGCTGGACGCGGACGCGTGGTGTGGTGCCGGTATGAGGGCGGTCAGCACGATCGTCGGACCCGTCAATACCACGGTGGAAGAGCTGCGCGATATCGCGCAGGTGTCCGGAGCGCTCGTCGCCAGTGAATCCGAGCTCGCCGTGGAACATACGCTGGTGCTTCCGGCCGGCGCGCGGGTGGAGCAGATCGCGCGCCTCGGGTGGACCCGGCTGAATGCTGGCCAGCGTGACGATGCCGCTTCGCTGGAGCCAATCTACGCGCACGGTCGCCGCTCGCAGGAAGCGATGCCGGCATGACCAGTGCGCTGCCGTTTTCGATCGAGCCCATGCGGCTGGAAGACATTGCCGAGGTCAGCAAGGTCGAGCGCCGGTGCTTTCAGCAACCCATGGCCGGCCTCCGCCTATCGGCGCGAGCTGCGCCACCTCGATCACAACCACTACATCGTGCTGCGCGGTTCCGATGCAATTCGGTGCAATCGCGCGAGCGGTTTGTCGACGAGTTCGCCGAGAACTGGCGCGGCTTGCGCGCGCTCGGCATGCTCTCGTTCCACCGGCGGCCACAGGCGCCTCCGACCGCGCCCCAGCCGATCTCCGGGTTCGCCGGGATGTGGCAGCTGTACGATGAGGCGCACGTGACGACGATCGGGGTGGACGCGCCATTTCGCGGCCGTGGACTGGGCGAGGCATTGTTGCTGCGTCTGCTGGACGAATCGGTCCGCCGCGGAGCCAACATGCTGACCCTGGAAGTGCGCATCTCCAACGAGGGTGCCATCCGGCTCTATGAAAAGTTCGGATTCAGTATTCACGGCGTTCGCCCGCGCTATTACTCCGACAACGGCGAGGACGCATATCTGATGTGGTCTCCCTCCTTGCGAGACGACGCGTATCTCGCGCAGGTCGACGTGCTGCGACACGCGCTGGTCAAGCGGCTGGCTGGGGTGCTGGCCGTGCCGGAGAGCACCCCGATCTGGGCATCTCGCCGGCTCGACGATCGGAACGTCTCGTGAACGTGCTCGGTATCGAAACCTCGTGTGACGAAACCTCCGCCGCGGTAGTGCGGGACGGCCACGAAGTCCGCTCGAACGTCGTGTCATCCCAGATCGCGCTGCATCAGGCGCATGGCGGGGTCGTCCCCGAGTTGGCGGCACGCGCGCAATTGACCGCCATCATTCCCGTGGTCGAAGCAGCGTTGGCTGAAGCCGGAATGGGCCTGGATCAGATCGATGCCATCGCCGTAACCCGTGGGCCCGGCCTGGCTGGATCGCTACTGGTCGGCGCGAACTTCGCCAAAACACTCGCCTATACCCGCTCCATTCCGCTGGTCGGCGTGAATCATCTGGAAGCGCATGTGTATGCCAATTGGCTGACCGAGCCAGGTGTCGACCCCGCCGCCCAACCAGAATTTCCGATCCTCGCGCTGCTGGTCTCCGGTGGGCACACGGAGCTCATGTTGATGACCGGACACGGACGCTACACCCATCTCGGCCGCACCCTGGACGACGCCGCCGGCGAAGCCTTCGACAAGGGCGCCCGCTTGCTGGGACTGGGATATCCGGGCGGACCCGCCATTCAGATCGCCGCGGACGGTGGCCGAATCGACGCCTTCCCCCTGCCGCGCGCCTGGCTTGGGGTCAGTAATGACTTCAGTTTCTCTGGACTGAAAACGGCCTTGCTGCGCGAGGTCGAGCCCTTTCGGCTGCCGGACGAGCCGGCCGAATCCGAAGACGATGTGCCGTTCCGCAAACACCGGCCCCCCCGCTTCGGCGAGGGACTTCCCGTTTCCGATCTGGCAGCCTCCTTTCAGGAAGCGATTGTCGATGTCCTCTCGGTCAAGACCGCGACCGCGGCGCAGGTTTTGGAGGCGCCTCAGGTGGTGCTCGCCGGAGGGGTGGCCGCGAATCGAGCCTTGCGTGAGCGCCTGGCAGTCGAAATCGATGCCCGATCTGGCGCTATGCTTCGCGTACCGGCGCTGGACGTATTGCACCGACAATGCCGCCATGGTCGCTGCGGCTGGATACTTCGCGCTCCGACGTGGTGCGCAAGCGGGCTGGGAGATGGATGTCGCCTCTCGCCTGCCAATTGGAGGAACGAACTCGTGACCAATGGAGCGATCCCCGACGGCGCGCGCGAACTCGCGGTCGAAACGGCACTGGCGGCCGGCACGATCCTGCGGGAGCGGTTGTCGCTCGACCGCACCATCGACTACAAGGGAGCGATCGACCTCGTCACCGACGTCGACCGGGCCTCGGAAGAGTTGATCGCCGCATCGATCTCGAGCCGATTTCCTCATCATCGCTTCGTCGGCGAAGAGAATACGTTCATCTCAGGCGGTGATACGCCGTCCGACTCCGATCTCTACTCCTGGCTGGTCGATCCGCTCGATGGCACCACGAATTACGCGCACCGGTATCCCCATTTCGCGGTTTCGATTGCATTGGAGCATGCGGGTCGCGTCATTCTCGGCGTGGTGTACGATCCGATGCGGGATGAGCTCTTCGCTGCGGAACGGGGCGCGGGCGCGACGCTCAATGGCCTGCCCATCGCGGTCTCCAGCATCGATTCGCTCGAGCGTTCATTGCTTGGCACGGGCTTCGCGTATTCCGAAGAGGAGCGCCGAGAGAATGCCCGGGTCTGGAACGGTTTCCTGACCATTGCGCAGGGCGTCCGGCGGGACGGTTCGGCGGCGCTGAACCTCTGCTACGTCGCCTGCGGCCGGTTGGATGGCTTCTGGGAACGTCCGCTCAACGCTTGGGACCTGGCTGCCGGATCGTTACTGGTCGAGGAAGCCGGAGGTTTCGTGGCCGGCTACCACGGTACGCCATTTGGCCCGTATCGGCGAGAGATCCTCTGCTCCAATGGGCATATTCAGCAGGAGCTTTCACAGCAGGTAAGCCGCCTGGCCAGCACCAATGGATGATTTCTGGAGCGATGGGTATCGCATGAACTTCGATGAAGACGAGTTCTATCCCGATCAGCTCAAGGTCGCGCTGGCAGATGCGTTTGTCATGAGCATCTTTTTCACCCGGCTCGGCAGCACCATGATCCTCGACTTCCGTACGGCAGAGGGCGTGAATCCCGCCATCATGATCGACGGGATGACCGCGTCACCGCGAGAGCGGCTACTCTCGTTCCGCCGGTTGCGTCCGGAGTTGCCGGTACCGGAGGAGATCACCTTGGCGCCGTGGGCGGATCGGGTACGCGAGTTCGAGCGGGCCGGGGTGCTGGAGCGGCTGCTGGAACGATGCGACGAGCTCGGCGGGGTCGAGCTGATGGAGCAAGCGCGCGCCGGATACTTGAAACTGCTGGCCGAGGAGAAGAAGATTCTCCGCGACATGGTCAGCGGAATCGGCATGGAAACGATCTGGGAGCGTCCCTCGCCCCGGTAACCGGCCGCAGCAACGAGGTGAAGAGCATGAAGGCATATGTGCTGATGACGACCCGGGTGGGCGCTTCGCCTGAGATCCAGGACGAACTGCGCGGGTGGGGTCCGGAAGGCGGTATTCACGAGGTCGACGCGGTCGCCGGGAGCTACGATGTGGTCGCAGTGGTGGAAGCGCCGGGGCCGAAAGAGATCGGCGATATCGTTATGGGACGGATCCAGCATCTCGACGGCGTGCTGACGACGGTGACCCTCTTTTCTATCGGCTGAAATTGTTCCACCTGCTAGACTGAAAACCGCCGTAGAGCGAACGAACAGCATGCCATGGCGGGTTTGCGAGGCAACGCGAGGCTGGTCGCGTGGGCGCCTTCCTGTCACGGAGAAAGGAGCAAGGCAGTGAAGCTGATCATTGCCGTCGTCCAGGACGAAGACATCGAAGCGCTGACCACCGAGCTGATCGATAACAACATTCGTTTCACCAAGGTCAGCACCTCGGGCTCGTTCCTGCGAATGGGCAACACAAGCCTGCTGATCGGTATCGAAGACGAAAAAGTGGCTGGGGTCATGGCGCTGCTCAAGCGCACCTGCCACCGTCGCACCCAGATTGCCGTGCCGTATTCCCCGGCCCTCGAACCCGGGCTTCTGTACATGCCGGAGAACTTCGAGGTCGAAGTGGGCGGCGCGATTGTGTTCGTTGCCAACGTCTCTCGTTTCGAGCGCATCACGCACGATCAGGTCGGATAGTCCAGCATCGAAGCAACGAATCGGTAAGAGGCGAGGACGTGTCGCCTGCTGGCATGGTGCGCCGAACCTTGATCCTCCCGAGCGGCGCCCCGCCGAATCTGTCATCCTGAGAACCGAAGGATCTTCCCGCCGAAGCGTGACGCGGCCAATGGCGTGAATCCTTCAGGTAGTGATTGTGACCATTCCCAAGCAGCCTGAACCCAGGGTTTCGACCGTGGGAGCCACTTGGACAGATGAATCTCAGAAAGGACCGAAGGTTGGCAGCGGAATCGAGCGGGCGGCGGCTGAGCCGGGAAGAAATCGTAGAGCTGGCAAGCGAGCTGATCGCCATTCCATCCCCCACCGGAACCGAAGCAACCATCATGGCCTTCGTCACCGACTGGTGCGACCGCCACGGGCTTCCGTACGAGGTCTTCACCAGGAATCCGCAGCAACCGAATGTCGTCATCAGCATCGGCAACGATGACGGACCGACCCTGGTCATGAACGGTCATCTCGACACCGTGCCCGTATCCGATCCGGACGCATGGATCTCGGATCCCTACGAGCCGCGCATCAGCGAGGACGGTCGGAAAATCTACGGTCGTGGCGCGTCGGACATGAAATCATCAACCGGCGTCATGATGCTGATGATGCGTCTCTTCAAAGACGCGCCGCTAAAGGGACGTTTGCAGGCGCATGTCGTTTCCGACGAGGAAACCGGCGGCTCGCAAGGCACGGTCTTCCTGATGGACGAGATCGCGGCCGGCCGATTGATCAAGCCCGACTACTGCCTGATCGGCGAAAAAAGCGACCTGAAGGTGCGCAACGCCGAGCGTGGACTGTTTCAGATCGAAATCGTCTTTCACGGCCGCGCCAGCCACACGGCCGCCGCGCGCGTGACCGGCATCAACGCGCTGGCCAAAGCCGCCAAGGGCATCTTGGCGCTGGAAGGGGATATCGACAAGTTCCATCCCGCGGTTGGCAAACCAGTGATCAGCGTCAACATGATCGAAGCCGGAGTGGCCCACAACGTCGTTCCCGGTGAGGCGAAGATTCACGTCGATCGCCGATTGATTCCAGGCGAAACCCGCGAAACCGTTGTTGCCGAGATTCGGGCCGCGCTCGATGCAGTCGCAGCGGACGATCCCGACTTCAAATACACCCTGATCGAAGATCCCCACGGCGACTTCATCCCCGCCAACATCACCGAGGAGGATTCTCCGCTGGTGCAAGCCGTGCAGCAGGGGGTACGCGACGAGCTCGGTGTCGAACCAGCCTTCTTCGTGGCTTGGGCCGGTGCGACCGACGGCCGCTTCTACCGGCAGGCAGGGGTCGATACAGTCGGTTTCGGTCCGGGCGGTGAGGCCGCCCATGGGGCGAACGAAGCTGGGTACATCGACGACCTGGTCGCTGAGGCCAATGTCTACGCCGCCACCGTCGAGCGG
This sequence comes from uncultured Chloroflexia bacterium, assembly GCA_963720855.1. Lineage (GTDB taxonomy): Bacteria > Chloroflexota > Chloroflexia > Thermomicrobiales > UBA6265 > JAMLHN01. Next base: position 250,696 of record CAVRGV010000001.1, read on the forward strand.
CTGTTGCTCGCGTAGTCGCGGGTCGCGAACGTGGACGATCGTATCGGCGAGCGCACGACTTTCGCGTTCCTCTTTACCGATATCGAGGGGAGTACCCGCCTTTGGGAGGACTTTCCAGCCGCGATGGCGGCAGCGTTGACGCGGCACGACGACGTGTTGCGGAGCGCAGTGCGAGAGCAGGGCGGGCAGATCTATCGATCGGCCGGCGACGCCATCCAGGCCTGCTTCCCCCAGTGCCGGGGCGCAATTCAGGCCGCCATCGAGGCACAGCAAGTGTTTCGTGACATCGAATGGGGCATCCCTGAGGGTGTGCGCGTTCGCATGGCAATCGATCTGACCACCGCGGAACGCACTCCCTCGGGCGACTATCGATCGCCGCGGCTCCGCCGCCTCGAGGCCATCTTGGCCATTGCGCACGGCGGGCAGGTCCTGGTTTCGAACTCGGCGGCAACCTTCGTGCACGACAGGTTGCCTCCCGGGACCGCTCTCCTTGATCTTGGCACGTGGCAGCTACCCGGCATTGGACGGTCAGAACCGATCTACCAGATCGTCGATAGTCGCGTGCCATTGCGTTCTCCCACCTTGAACGCACATCCCGTCGCCTCGTCGGACCCCAGAAAGAACGCGGACCGGTTTGTCGGTCGGAAATTCGCGTTGCGCGAGCTCCACCAACTGATCGATAAGCCGGGTATCCGCCTGCTCACGCTGACCGGGCCGGGCGGTATCGGCAAGACCCGGCTCGCCCAGCAGCTCGCGTACGAGATGCAATCGGATCGTGGTCTGAACGTCTGGTTTGTCGAGCTCACCGGACTGTCCGAGCCAGAGCAGGTGCTATCGGCGATCGCCGTAGCCATGCGGCTTCGCGAAGCCGGGGACGCATCGGTCCGTGACATGGTGGTCGATGCGCTGCATCGCAGCGACGCCGTGCTCGTGCTGGATAACTTCGAGCATCTATTGCCCGCGGCCACATCGATTGCCGAGCTCCTTTCGCGGGTGCCCAGGCTTCGCGTTGTGGTGTCGAGCCGGACCCCGCTGAAGCTGCGAGGAGAGCGGCAGTTTCCGGTCGAGCCGTTGGCCGTTCCATCCGCGAACTTCGACCAATGGGAGGAGGTGCAGACTTGCGAGGCGGTGCAACTGTTCGTCGAACGGGCCATCGATGTGATTCCGACCTTCGAGCTTGGCAGTGACAATGCCGGGGCCGTTGTCGGGATTTGTCGCAAGCTCGAAGGGATACCGCTGGCAATCGAACTCGCCGTGCCTCGTCTTCGACGCCTTTCGCTCGACGAGCTGGACGAGCGTCTGGAGGACCGGCTAGGCACACTCGCGACGCTCGAAGCGCATCTGCCGGATCGCCATCAGGCGATGCGCGCCTCGATCGACTGGAGCTATGAGCTGCTCTCGGACGAGCAGCGCTGGTTCGTCCGCCAGCTCGGTGTCTTCCAGAGTGGTTTTGACCTCGAAACCCTCGAACGCATCTTCCGTGAATCAGGCGATACCCTGCAAATGGTCGAATCATTGTTGGAACAAAATTTGCTCCAACGCGGTGGTTTCCAGCGAGACCCCGATCGATTCTTCATGCTGGAAACGGTGCGTCAGTACGCGCTCGAACAGCTTGAGAAGAATGGGGAAGCAAACGCGATGCGGGCACGGCACGCCCGGTACTTCGCCGGTCAGGTACTCGACCGCTATTCCGATCAACGCTCGATCGACGCTACAGCTGTCAGGGAACTTCGACCTGCATTGCTCGACCTCTCGCAATCCATCTCCTGGTTGACCGAGCACGATCCTGTCCGCGCGCTCGACCTTGGCGCAGGAGCGTGGCGCCTCTGGTGTGTTGCCGGTCAGCAATCGGCCTCAGATCGCTGGCTGGAGCCGCTTCTCCGAGCCACGCGAGGAGTCGAACGTGTGGAGCGGGTCCGTGCGTTGTATGGCCGCGCGATTGCACGTCACTACATGGGCGATATGGTTCAGGCGGAGGCTCTTGATCGAGAGTCCCTGGAGCTTGCACGCAAGCTCGACGACGATCGCGGCATTGGGGATGCCATCAATCACCTGGCTGGCGTGAAGTACATGGACGATGGCAATCCCGAGCATCTGCATCTCCTCGACCAGGCGATGGCGGCGTACGAGCGGATTGGCGATCAGCACGGAATCGCAGAAGTGCTGCTCAACCGCGCGGCCTTTGCCATGCTCGCCGGTCGAAATGAGGACGTGCTTGCAGATGGTCTTCGGATCCTCGATTACTGTCGCGCCGAGGGGAAGGATGCTCTCGCCTCCAACACGATCCAGGGAGTTGCCGAAGCGGCGCATCGACTCGGCAACGGGCCCCTGGCGGCGAGCTTGATAATCGAAGCGCTCGAGCTGAACAGAAAACTGGAATTCGACGTGTATACGGGAGCGAATCTGCAGGTCGCTGCCGGTATCGCGCTCGACTCCGGCGCCGGAGAGGTGGCGCTGCGGTTGGTGATCTTCGCCGACGTGTTCGCACAGCGCCACGCGCTAGTCGGCGATATGGCTGATCCATTCGGACGTGCCGATGAACTGCGCGAGCGTATCTGGAAGTCCCTCGACGATGAGACAGTCGCCCTCGTCATAGGCGAAGCAGAGCGGCTCTCCACTGGCGAAGCGGTGGAGCAGGCACTTTCGCTGTTGCACGGCCTCGACTGGTAGCAAGTCGAAATCGTCCGCCATCGTGCCTCCAGGTTAATCGGATTTCGGCATCAACCACTGTTCGAACCAGTCGCCGATGCGGGTGAGCAGGTCGATCTGGTGGTTGCGTTCCTTGAAGCCATGCGGCTCGCGCGGGTAGCGCACGAACGGTGACCGGGCACGTCGAGCGATTTGAGCGCGCGATACATCTCCGCGCCCTGCGTGACGTGTACGCGGTCGTCTGCTTCGCCGTGCACGATCAGCGTCGGAGTCACGCAGTTGGTGATGTGCTTGATCGCCGACGACTCCCAGTATTCGTCCTGGTGGTGATACGGCAGCCCCGGGTAGTAGTAGAGATTTGCCGAGGGAATATCGTCGGTGCCATGGTCGGAGATCATGTTCGAGAGGCCAGCGCCCATGACCGCGGCTTTGAACATCTGGGTGCGGGTGATCGTGTATGCGGTCAGATAGCCACCCCAGCTCCAGCCGCCGACGCCCAGTCGCTCCGGATCGGCGATACCTCGATCGACCAGCGCCTGCGCTCCGGCAATCACATCCCGCATCTCGCCACCGCCGACATCGTCGATCAGGCGACGCTGGAACTCGGATCCGCGGCCGGTGCTGCCACGCGGATTCGGCGTCAGCACCGCGAACCCGCGCGAGACCAGATATTGGGTCCAGTCGTGCCAGTCCAGGAAACACATGTCCTGCCACTGCCAGGAGGGACCACCGTGGATCTGCACGACCAGCGGCAGCGGTGTGTCGTTTTCGCGTTCTGGCAGCGTCAGCAACCCGAAGATCTCCAGATCGTCGGACATCCAGGAGATTTCTTCGCTTGGCCGCAGCTTACCCGCCCAATCCTTGCCGAAATCGGTCAGCTTGACTGGCTCGCCGCGCGTCGCGGATCGAGATAGATCTCCTCTGGGATATCGCTCGCAGACCAAAGTGCGGCTACTGTGGTTCCATCGGCCGACACGCTAGGCGGGTACGGCAGCGCGCCGTTGCTGGAGAGCGATCTGGGCAGCGAGTGAGGTGCGTTCGCCGGTTCCGACATCGAGGCGGTAGAGATTGGTATGCACGCCTTCGGCGGTCTGGATGGCAATCGAGCCCGTCGAGCCCGGGAGCGCGTGCGAGCCAGTCGACGTTGCCGGGAACTCCGGCAAGAGATCGGTGACCGCTCCGGTTCCGAGATCGACCAGATAGACCGACACCGCTGGGTGCTCGCGGAAGCCGCTCTTCCGAATTGCGAGCCGGACTCCATTGGGCCATCCACGAACGCCAGTCCGAAAGGCGTCTCGTTGAGCTGAGCGACGTGGCGTGGGTCGTTGCCATCCCGGCCAACCAGCCAGATGTCGCCCCGATTCATCGGCGCGTCTTCCCCTGCCGCTTCCGCGGTGGCATAGGCAAGCTGGGAGCCATCCAGCGACCAGGCATAGTCCCAGATTTCGCGATCTCCGGAATCGATCTTGCGTGAATCTGCCGGTTTCCGCGTCGATGATGGCGAGCCGGTTGAAACGCGGTTCGCCATCGACCACGATCGGCGTCGTCCCGTTTCTCGTTCCGCTTTTTGCGTTTCTTCGTCACAGGCTGCCGCCGAAGCACCGAAAGCTCCGCCCCGTCCGGTGACCATTTGAGATTGCTCAGCTCACCGCTGAGCTCTGCCCAGCGGACGTAGCCTCGCCTCCATCCATGTCGATGACAAAGATCTGGCTCTTTTCTCGTCATCTGCGATTGGAGAGAAACGCGAGCTTCGACCCATCCGGCGACCAGGCGGGATTGCTATCGACGGCTTTGCCGGAGGTGAACTTCCGCGCGGGCTCACCATCGCGTGAAACCCAGATCGCGCGGCTGGCGGTCTTGCCCTTGTACCCCCACGGCGCGACTTCGAACGCAATCAGTCCTGCCGTCCTGGCTAATCGCCGGCGAGCGTGGAACGAGCCGGTCGACGATCTTTTTGCCTTCAGTGGTTTCTGCGTCACGACGTTCCCCTACTATCTTGTGATAGAATCGGCTATCGGTTCGAAATCGACGACATGGAAACGCCGGCCGAAATGTTCTCCGGATCGACCACCACATCGAGGATCGTGATTCCAGGATGCTCGTTGGCTGCCGCAACCGCCTCGGCCGCCTGCTCGTTGCGTTCGACCCGGATCCCGACGCCGCCGAACGCTTCGGCAAATTTGACCAGATCCGGTTGCCAGAGATTGGTGCCGCTCACCCGTCCGGGAAACTCCCGCTCCTGATGCGCGCGGATCGTGCCGTAGATGCCGTTGTTGAAAACCACGCAGATGACCCGCAGGTTGCGCTGCGCGGCGGTGGCCAGCTCGTTCGCCGTCATCAGAAACCCACCGTCTCCTGAAAGCGACACCGCCGGCACCGCAGAATCGCGCACGATGGCTGCTGCGACCGCCGAGGGAACCGCATACCCCATCGCGCCGGAAATCGGTCCCAGGAACGTTCCGGGATGCTTGAACGATCCGTAGCGTTGCGCCCAGGTCCAGAAATTTCCGGCGTCGCTGGTGAGCACCGAGCGATCGGGCAGCTGGCGGCTCAGCTCGCGCATCACCACCGCGGGGTCGACGCCCTTGTCGGTCGCCACCGACGGCGCATCGAGCAGCTTGGTCAGATCGGCTTTGAGTGAACGCTGCTCGGCGGAGCGGTCGGGCCAGGTGACTTCCTGTGCGGCATTGCCGATGGCCCCGAGCGCGACCCGCGCATCGGCGGCAATCCCAATCGTGGCAGGAAAGGTCTTGCCGACTTCTTCCGGATCGATGTCGATATGGATCAATGTCGCGCCTGGGGTCGGAATCGTATAGCCCAGCGTGGTCGTTTCGGTGAGCCGCGTGCCAATCGCGAGCACCACATCGGCCGCGGTCAGTCGGTCCTTGATCAGCTTGGGTGTGCCAAACGAGAGCGAGCCCAGCGACAGCGGATGATCGGTCGGGAACGCATCGAGCCGCCGGAACGCGGTCGCGACCGGGATGCCCATCAGTTCGGCTACCTCGACCAGTGCGCCCACCGCTTCTGCCCGCAACACGCCGCCCCCGGCGATGATGACCGGCTGTTTGGCAGTTCGGAGCAGCTCCACGACAGCGCGCGCGGTCTTCGAGCTGACCGCGGTTTCGATCGGTGCGGTGATCGGCAGGTCCGGTTCTGGAATGTCTTCTTCGAGGATATCTCCCCGCAAGCACGATGCCGACCGGACCGGGACGGCCCGCTCATGCTCAGCCGATAGGCCTCGCTCACGAGGCCGGGAAGCTCCGACGCGCTCGGCGGCTCGACCGACCACTTGGTGATCTCACCCAGAAAGGGAGCCAGCTCGACCTCCTGCAACGCTTCCCGATGGCGGAACGGCGTCTCCACCTGCCCCACCATCGCCAGCATCGGTGTCGAGTCCTGATAGGCGGTGTGAATGCCGATCGCCAGATTGGCGGTGCCAACCCCGCGCGTGCCCATGCAGATCGATGGTTGCCCGATCAGCTTGGCCGCCGCATCTGCCATGAACGCCGCGCCGCCCTCGTGCCGGCAGGTGACCAGATCGATCTCCGGGGTGTCGTAGAGCGCATCGAGCAAGCCGAGAAAGCTCTCTCCCGGAACGCCGAACGCATACTTCACGCCGCGATCCCGCAACAGCTGCGTTGCGGCCAGACTCGATCGAATCACCAGTGCCTCCTCGCGTCGCACAACGCATTTGACCAATTCATCGCTCGCCCATAGGATGGCGCGACAGAGTCGCCGGAAACATAGCGGGAGCGATCGATGCCCAAGTTTGCCGCCAATTTGACCATGTTGTACCAGGAGTATCCGCTTCTGGAGCGAATCGAGCGCGCTGCGAAAGCTGGGTTCACGGGCGTCGAGATCCTCTACCCTATGGCGAGGATGTCGATTCCATCAAGTCTGCCCTCGATCGCGAACGGGGTCGAGCTGGTGCTGTTCAACGTGCCATCCGGAAATGTGGCCGCCGGTGACCGGGGAATTGCCAACGATCCGCGGCGGATCGACGAGTACCGTGCCGCGGTCGATCTGGCGCTGACGGTGCAGAAGATCCTGCCTGCACCGCGCTTCAACAGCACCGTCGGGCTCCAATTGCCGGATATCCCGGTTCACGAGCAGTTCGAGACGGCCAGGGCCAACTACGGATGGGCGGCGGCAAGGTGTGAAACGCAAGGGGTGACCCTTTGTGTCGAGCCGTTGAACACGTCGACAATCCCGGGTTTCTCGTGCCGACCTCTACCCAGATGATCGCGCTGATCGAGGAGATCGGGCATCCCAACCTGCGGCTGCAATACGACTTCTATCACCAGCAGCGGATGGAGGGAAACCTGATCGCCTTCTTCGCCGACCATATCGGCCAGATCGGGCATATCCAGATCGCGGACAGTCCCGACCGGCACGAACCCGGCACCGGCGAGATCGACTACGACTTCGTCTTCGAACGCATAGACGCGCTCGGCTACGACGGTTGGGTGTCGCTCGAATACAAACCATCCACGTCCACCGAAGCGAGTCTCGGCTGGCTGAAGCGGTTCGGATACGACGTATAGCAACCAAAACTTCGTCGTCGAGGGCGTATCTGCCCTCTCCTCACGTGAAAGGACCAGAAACATGGCGGAAACAGTCGGCTTCATTGGACTCGGCATCATGGGCAAGCCGATGGCGCGTCATCTGGCGAACGCCGGATATGACGTCGTCATCCACACCCTCAACCAGGAAACCATCGGCGTCTTCACCGCCGAATCGGACAAGTTCATCGCTGCGGCAACTCCGAAAGAGGTCGCGCGAAAAGGCGAAGATCGTCATCACGATGCTGCCCGACTCTCCCCAGGTGACCGAAGTCGTGCTGGGAACCAACGGGCTCATCGAAGCGATGGGCGAGGGTTCGCTCCACATCGACATGAGCACGATCGCGCCCGCGACGGCGATCGATATCTCGACCGCGCTGGCCGCGGTTGGCGCCCACGCGCTCGACGCCCCGGTCAGTGGTGGCGAAGCCGGCGCGGTCAATGCTGCGCTGAGCATCATGGTCGGTGGCGCGGCCGAGGATGTCGAACGCGCGATGCCCCTGTTCGAGAAGATGGGCAAGACCATCGTCCATGTCGGCGCGTCTGGCGCGGGACAGGTCGTGAAAGCGTGCAATCAGGTCATGGTCGCCATCAACTATGCCGCCATGAGCGAGGCCATCATTCTGGGGGCGAAGGCCGGGGTCGATCCCGCCAAGATTGTGCAGGTGCTCGGCGGCGGACTCGCCAATAGCCGCGTCATGGAGCTCAAGGGCCAGAACGTCATTTCGCGCAAGTTCGCGCCCGGCTTTCGGGTCGATCTGCACCGCAAGGACCTCAACATCGCCATGAACGCCGGCAAGACCACCGGCGTCCCATTGCCGGTCACCGCGCTCGTGCAGCAGCTCTTCGAAGCGCTCTCGGTTGCCGGCCGTGGCCAGCTCGATCACTCCTCGCTCGTCACCATTTACGAGGACCTGGCGAACTTCCACATCGGCGAAGCCAGAGGCGTAAATCGCAGGTGCACCGGCCCGAAGATCCTGCCCTCACCCGTCATCCTGAGCAACGCGAAGGATCTCTTTCGTCTCCGGGTCCCGGAAACGAGAGAGATCCTTCACTCCATGCGAGGTCAATGGGGCACTACTGCTCGAAGCGGTACGCGTCGTACTCCGACTTCGATTGTTCGGTCTTGTAGATCTCGTACTCGGCTTTCGTCTCGGCGTTGGCGGGATACGTGCCCGGGAGGGGAGCGCCGGCCTCGATCTTCTTGAGAATGAACGCCTCGAACGCTTCCTGCTCGGCGGCGGGCGCGGCAATGTCGGCCGCCAGATGACGCGGAATCACAACGACGCCTTCCTCATCGCCCACCAGAATGTCGCCCGGAAAGACCGGCACACCCGCGCAACCGATCGGGACATTGATATCGACCGCGTGATGCACCGCCAGGCTGATCGTTGCCGATGCCCCGGCCGCGAAGACCGGGAAGCTCATGCGGCCGATCTCGGGCGAATCGCGAAACGCGCCATCGCTGACGATCCCGGCCGCGCCCCGCTTCATCGCCCGCGTGGTCAGAATGCCGCCGCCGTTGGCGGCCCGCAGATCGCCCCGGCAATCCATCACCAGCACCTGGCCGGGTCCAACCGATTCGATCGCCTTGCGCTGAGGATGGTTCGGGTCCTGGAACACGCTGACCACGTCCAGATCTTCCCGAGCCGGAATGCTGCGCAGCGTGACCGCTTCTCCCACGAAGCGGGCCGCATTCGGATTCAACGGCCTGATCCCATTCAGGAATGTGTTGCGAAACCCGCGCTGAAAAAGCTGGGTCGTGATCGTCGCGGTGCTGGCGCGCGCCAGATCTTCGAGTACCTGCGGGTCGATCGGGTCCATCTGCATGCCTTCCACTGTCGTTCGCGGCCGTGTCTGCCACAATGCCGCCACGTGATTCGTCTGCGCGAGAGGGTACGGGAAATGGCAACTAACACGCTGAAGCAGAAACTGGCCGAAGGCAAATGGGTCAGCGGTCCCATCGTCGAGGAGATCCGCACCGTTGGTGGGGTCGCCATGCTGGCGCAGGCCGGCCATGACTTCCTCTGGTGGGATATGGAGCATAACTTCTACGACTGGGACGATCTGCTCAACCTGGTGCAGATTACCCAGCTCTACGGCTTGACCCCGCTCGTGCGCGTCACCGACCTCTCCTACGCCTCGGTTGCGCGCGCCCTCGATGCCGGTGCCCAGGGCATCGTGATTCCTCGTGTCGACAACGCCGAGCAGGCCGAGTTGGCGGTGAGCTTTGCCAAATACCCGCCGCGCGGTCGCCGGGGTGCCGGCGGCATGGCCCGCAATTTCTATGCCGCCAAATCTGCGCTCCAGTCGGTCGAAGACGGCAATGCCGAAACGATGGTGATCCTGCAGATCGAGCATCCCGACGCCATCGGCGAGCTCGACGCGATCTGCTCGGTGGATGGGGTCGATGTGATTTGTGTCGGCCCGCAGGATCTCTCGGTCAACATGGGGATTCACGGGCAGTTCGACAATCCCAGGTTCAAGGAAGCGATCGGCAAGATCAACGAGATCGCCGGCAAGCACGGAAAACCCGTCGGTATGGTCAGTCGCGACGCCGCCTCGTTCAAAATCTGGGGCGATCTCGGCTGCCGCTTCATGGTGTGTAACAGCGATCTCAGTCTGATCCTGCAACAGGCAACCCGCGACCGCAAGACCCTCGAAGAAGTCCTCGGATAAGGCCCTCAGCGATATTCCGTAGATCGGGCCACGGTTGGTCCGATCTACGGGTCTCCTGTCCGAAAGTGATCCCAGGCTCCGGGAACCACCGGCAGCAGCGCTCCATCCAGCGAGCGAGCTCGCAGCATCGGTGATTGGCTGCTCTGCCCGATTGCTCCAATCGGCGATACGGTTTCGCCGTAATCTGCGAGCGCATTGCGAAGCTCATCGAATCGCGATGCCGGAATTGTCAGCAGCAGCTCGTAGTCCTCGCCCCCTCGAGTCGCCAGATCGAGCCAGCGATCGGGAAAGAGCGCCCGGATCGCCGCAGCCACGGGAAGCGCGGCCAGCTCGATGTCCGCGTCCACGCCGCTCGCGGACAAAATCTTCGGCAGGTCGCCAAACAATCCGTCGCTCAGATCCATGGCCGCATTCGCGCCCAGTGCCAACGCCAGACGGCCGGCCCGCACCCGCGGCTCGGGGCGGGTATGCGCCGCGATCAGCAGTGGTGCCGTAGTGGCGAGTCGGCGCGGATCATCATCGGGAAGTTGCAAAAGCGCCAGACCTGCCGCCGCTGCGCCCAGCGTGCCCGTGACTGCGATGACATCGCCCGGTTGCGCGTTGCTTCGCGTCAGGTAGCGCTGCGCTCGCGTGGTACCAAGCAAGGTGACATGAATGCCGAAGTCATGCGGTGCGCGCACGATGTCACCCCCGGCCAGGACCACGCCCTCCCGTAGCGCGATCTCCCCCATTCCGCGATAGAGCTCGACGAGATCGTCGACCGTTTCCTCGCCAGTCAACGCCAGCGATACGGTCGCGAGACCGGGGTTTCCGCCCATCGCGGCAATGTCGGAGATGTTCACGGCAAGCGACTTCCAGCCCAGATCTAGCCAGGAGGTCCAATCGGTGCGGAAATGCACGGTATCGACCAGCGAATCAGTCGTGACCAGCACCGATTCGCCGGCTGGCGGTTGCCAGACTGCCGTGTCGTCGCCGATACCCAGCGGCACGTCGAAACGCGACCGAACCGGTTCCGGAAGTGCGTCTCCGCAGTCGCCGGATCAGCTCGAACTCGGAAATGTCGCGTACCCGTTCAGCGGTCATCGAGCGCCTTTCGGTAGGAAGCTGCCGTCAGCTCCGCCGTTCGTTGCCAGGTGAACTGTCGCGCCCGTTCGGGACCGGCCAGGTGCAGGCGTTGCCGTAGCTCGCCGTCGTGCAGCACGGCTGCCAGCGCCGATCCGACCGATTCCGCGTCTGGTTCGCAGAGCAGCGCAGCGTCGCCGGCCACTTCTGGCAAGGATGATCGATTCGATGCAATCGCAGGCGCTCCACACGCCATCGCCTCCAGCAACGGCAGGCCGAACCCTTCGTACAACGATGGCATGACGAAACAATCGGCCGCCGAGTACCAGAGTGGCAAGTCGTGATGCGGAACGAAGTCGACGAAGCGCAGCCGTCCGCCCAGATTGCTTTCGGCAATCGCCCGGTCGAGCTCGTCCGGCAGCCACCCCGACCCGCCCGCATGGACGAGATCGTGCGGAATCTCGTCCTTTATCTGCGCGAATCCGCGAATCAACGCGGGCAGGTTTTTGCGCGGCTCGCGCGTTCCGACCGCCAGGATGAATGGATGCGTGAGTTCGTTTGCATGACGGAATTCAGCGATAGCTTCCGCGGGTGGGCGATGAAAGCGGTCATCGACCCCCAGGGGAGTGACATCCACCCGCGCCGGATCCACCTGCAGCAATTCGACGATATCGCGTTTGGTGGCGTCCGAGACCGCGATCATCCTGGCCGCTTGCCTGGCGCCGGAAGAGACCGCCCGCGAGAGATACAGCGCGCGCCGTTTCGGCACCTGCTCGGGCCATCTCAAAAAGGCGAGATCGTGCACCGTCACGACTGCGGGAACCGGCAAGCGTCTCGGTAACGCAAACGCCGTGCCGTGGAAGAGATCGAGCCGGTCGGACCGAATCGCCCTCGGTAGCCCCGCCTGCTCCCAGGCAATCCGCAACGCCCGATTTCCGGTGAACCCCGGTGCGGCATGGAGTGCGAATCGGCCCTGCGGTTCGATCGCTCCCGCATCCGCGAAGAGGGTGAGATCATCGCCAGGCAACGCTTCGGGCAATGCCGAAAGCAGTCCGCGCAGATAGCGGTCGATCCCCGATTGCCGGTAACCGGCTTCCGATGAGAGCAACAATCCGTTGATGCCGATGCGCATATCTGTCCTGGCAATCGAACATTCGATTCGCGACCGGTCGCGAGGTGGTATTCTCGCCGCTGCTTGACTTACCTGCGCGTTCACCCCGGATGCGCCCCTTGCTGCCCCTTTGGGAGTGGGTACTCTGACCGCCGACGCACCTGCCGATAAACCAAAACGAAGCCGCCGTAAGAAGCCGGTCGAACAGGTCGAGGCCGCGCTCGAGGTTCCTGTTCCCGCTGCCGACTATGTACCGCCGCTGCGCTTTTCGCCGACTCCGGCGCAGGCCATCGCGATCGATCAGTTTGCCGCGCTCTATCCCTTTCCGCTCGATGGATTTCAGCAGGAAGCGATTGCCGCGCTGGTCGACGGCGATTCGGTCATGGTCGCCGCGCCCACCGGCACCGGCAAAACCGTGGTGGCCGAATACGCCATCTATTCCGCCCTGCGTCGCACCGGCCGGGTGGTCTACACCACGCCCATCAAAGCGCTGTCCAATCAGAAATTCCGCGATCTGCGCCAGATCTATGGCGATCAGGTCGGTCTGCTGACCGGTGATGTCACCGAGAACAAGGGCGCCCAGGTGGTGGTGATGACCACCGAGGTGCTGCGCAACATGTTGTTGCAGACCCCCTGGGATGTCGACGATGTCGACACCGTAATCTTCGACGAGATCCACTTTCTGGCCGATACGGAGCGTGGCACCACCTGGGAAGAAGCGATCATCCTCTGCCCGGAACACGTGCAGCTCGTCTGTCTCTCGGCCACGGTTTCGAATGCCGAAGAGATCGCCGGTTGGATAGGGCGCACCCACCGGCCGATCCGGCTGGTCACGCACTACGAGCGCGCGGTGCCGCTGTCGCTCTACTACTTCGTCGATTCCAAGCTCAACATGGTGGTCGATCCGAGCGGCGAGGTCGTCAAGACGTTCCACAACGTCGGCGGGGAAGCGCGCCGGCAGGTTGGACGCCGCACAGCGCAGCGTGGCCGTTCCGAGCAGGACGCTCCCACCATGGACGAACCGCTCGCCCATGAGATCATCGATGAGCTCGCCGCGCGCGAAATGCTCCCGGCTATCTATTTCCTCTTCAGCCGTAACGATTGCCAGGTCTTTGCCGAGCGTCTGGCGGCCATCCGGCCGGAGCTGATCGATAAGTCGCAGGAAGCGCGCATCGAGGCCGTGCTCGGCATCGACGCTGGCAGCCCTGCGGCCGGAAGATCATGAGCTGGAACAGGTCAAGATCATCACCCGGCTGGCGCGGCGCGGCATCGGGTTTCACCATGCCGGGTTGCTGCCAATTCTGAAACAGCTGGTCGAAGTGCTGTTTGGACTCGGGTTGATGCAGGTCGTCTTCGCAACCGATACCCTGGCGCTCGGGGTCAATATGCCCGCGCGCTCGGTCGTCATCGGCCGCATGAGCAAATGGGACGGCCGCCGCCGGCGGGTGCTCAAGCCCAACGAGTTCCAGCAGATGGCCGGCCGGGCCGGTCGCCGCGGAATGGACGCGTTTGGCCATGTGGTCGTGCCGTATTCGCCCTGGCTTCCCTTCCGCGAGATGCTGACCATCGCCACCGGCCCGCTGGAACCGGTCCGTTCCGCCTTCGCGGTGCGCTACAACACGGTGCTCAATCTCTGGGATCCCCCCGACGGCGATCGGGTGCGCAACATGCTCCAGCAGAGTCTGGCGCAGTACCAGGCCGGTGAGCGCATCCGCCAGCTCGAAGACGACATCATCGAGATCGGTGGCGACATCATCGGCGTGCCCAAGGGCTGTCTCATCGGGCTGCCCGATGGTGACGACCTGCTCGAGGATTACCGGCTGCTGATCGGCACCCTCACCACGGCCGAGCAGAAAGAGCGCCGCATTGCCCAGCAGGTGGCCGATATCGAGCGCTCACTCGAGTCAGCCCCCTGGCCGGAACCGGGCCGGCAGGCATTGCGCAAAGTGCTGCGCACGGCCAATCCGGGCTTGATCGTGCACGATCGCAGTCGTGGCTGGGGCATCTACCTGGCACGAACCGCCGCAGGTGTCGGGCTCTTTCTCTTCGATCGCTCGATCCAGATCGTGCCGGAATACCGTTCGATCGACTACGTCTTCGATCAGCGAATCGACAGGATTCCCGAATCGCTTATCGCGGTCGAGGATGCAGTCGAGGATGTCGTTGCCGGCAAGCTGGTTACCGGCCGTCAGCTTTCGGCGTTCTGGCTCCGGGTGCGAAAGCTGGGATTGCCCGATTTGGCCGCGATGCGGCGCGAGCACCGGCGCGCGGAAGAAGAGCGGGTGGCCAATGCGCTCGCAGCGGTCGCATCCGATCTGGCCGAAACCCGCGAGCAGCTTGCCGCGCTCGGCCAGGCGCGCGAAGATCATCCATGCCACACCTGCCCGGTGCGCAAGGAGCATCGTGACAATCTGCGCCGGGTCGACAACCTGGAGAAAGAACGCGCCCTCCTCGAGGGGGTGCTCGAACGGGAAACCGACTCGGAAGAGGCGCGCATACGCGGCGTCATTCGCGGTATCCGTGAGGTGCTCAACCGATTCGGATATCTCTACCGCGGGTATCCGACCGAGAAGGCGGACATGCTGGCCAGTGTGTTCGACAACGATGCGCTCATCCTCTGCGAGATGGTCGATCGCGGCGTGCTGGACGATCTGCCGCCCGAGGATCTGGCCGAGATCTTCTCCTGGTTCAGCTTCGATCGCGACTTCCGCTATGCCAATCACTTCACGCTCAGCCGGGAGCTGATCGCGCTTCGGCGGCGGTTGGCCGATATCGAGCGCGCGGTGCTCGGCGAAGAGCGTGACAACGGGCTCTATATCTCCGAAGGGCACAATCCCAGCTTCTACGGTGCGGCCAAGGCCTGGACCCAGGGTCAGACGATGGTGGAGATCTGCGAGCAGATCGAGCTCTCCGAGGGCGATCTGGTGCTCACCTTCAACAAGACCATCGATCTGCTGCGCCAGGTGCGCGAGATGATGACCGATGTGCTCCCCGAGAATCCGCTCCGCCACACCCTGCGCGACGCGGAACGCCTCATTCGGCGCGACATCGTCGAGCAATCGCTGACACTTGGCTTTGCTCCTCTGCAACTGGTCGACGCCGAACCGGCAGAAGTCGCGGAAGAGCCGGTCGAAGACAGCTAGCGCCGTCCGAACCCTCCTGCCTCCCGTGCGCGGCCATCCGAATGCGACAATAGAACGAGCGGCCCGGTACAGCAATTTCGAAGGGAGTTCTCAATGAGCGATCAGAACAATGAGGCCTTGGTCGGTAGCGAGGTCTATTCGATCGACGGCGCAAATGTCGGCTCGGTGGCATCCATCGTCAGTGATGACGGCGCAGGCGCATTCCTGCAAGTGCATCACAACGGCTTGTTCGGCATTGGCGCCGAGAGCTTCCTGGTGCCGGTCGCTGCCATCGCGAGCACCGAAGAGGGCAAAGTTACGATCAACAAATCGGCCGAGGATCTGGTCGGCATTCCGGCCCACGACGGCCACGACCCGGCTGGCGAGAGCTATTTCACGTCGCTCTTCTCCTGGTGGGGAAGCGACGCCAGGAACTAGCAGTTTGTGGATTCGCGGCCGGCGCACCGTGACGGACGCACAATCGAGGCTGCTGCGCTGGAACCGACGTTCCGGCGGGATTTTGTGCAAAGAGCTTAGAAAACCTGTGCGTTTTGAATAGACGGGCGCTCACTTTTGCGGGACAATAGAAGGGCTGCGACGGGTTCGGCTCGTCGCGCTTTCGTGCCGGCAACGGTGCCGGCACGGTATCCACGCAAGAGGAGTTTCCGTTGAGTATCGTCCACCGATCAGGTTCCATCGATCAGGCCACCCTGGCGCAGCTCTACGAGTGCAATGTCATCTCGTCAGATGGCGTGCGCGTTGGCACCGTGATCGATCTTGTCCGGCGTGATGGCGAGTACGTCGCATTCGAAGTGAGTGGCGGCGGCATGTTCGGGGTGGGCGCGGGTCACTTTCAGTTGCCGGTCTCATCCATCACCAGCATCGACGATCTCGATGTGCGCGTCGATCGCCTCAGCCGAGATCTCAGCTAGCGCACGCGAGTCCCACAGCCAGAATCGAAAACGGGGCGCGGCAGATGCCGCGCCCCGTTTGTCGTTCGCCAGGTAGTCCTGTTTGCTCAGGCGGCTTTCGGGTCGTCGACGCTCTGCGCTGAGATCGAGCGCCTTGTCCTCGACCTTCAGAATGCCCCACATGCCGGCTGCTTCGTGGCCCGGAATGTCGCACCAGAAGTAGTAGGTACCGGCCGGTGCATTGATCGTCGTTTCACCGGTTTCGCCCGGATTGACCGCAACATTGATGTCGAGATTCTTGACATCCTTGTTGTTGTGATCCGAGATCACGAACGTGTGCTGTGCTGCGCCGTCGTTCACAAGCTCGACCTTCACGTCGGTGTCGGCGGGAATGGTGATCAGATTCGCGCCGTAGTAGATGTCGTGCATATCGACTTCGACGCATTTCGCATCGGCTACCGGGGTCCCCGCGGGCGCGCCTTTGGTCGTGGAGGCCATGGCGCAACCGGTGGCGCCCGAGGCGGGCGTGGAATCGGCTGCGCGTGTGGTTCCCCAGGCAACCATCGTTACCATGAGTGCGAGTGCCAGCGCCGATGTTGCGGCGAGCATGCGCGAGCGCGCAGGCTGAGACGTGGACATGGAGACTCCTTTCGAGTCGTGGCGGAAAGGGCTGTTTGGGCGCGAATCCGTCGGTGAGAGCGAAGACGCGCGGCTGCGTCTTGGGTTGGCAGGAGGGGCGAAGGGTCCGTTACCGCGGTTCGATTGCGCGGCCCGGACGATCGGGCACTACCATACAGCTAATGATAAGGATTCCAGGGGGCAACGGGAGGAAAGGGAACATCGATGAGTGATGGAATTGCCCAGAATGATGTAGAGGCAGCACTGACGTATATGTACCAGGCCGAGAACCTGCCGATCCTCGCCACGGTCGAGGGGCTGCGCTGGAAAGTTCTGGTCGGCAGCGACGGCGCCCGCATCGGCACCATCGAAACGATCCTGACCATTGAGGATGTCGATCGCGTCGAGTTCATCGAGGTCGGCCGGGGAGGATTTCTCGGATTTGGCGCGGAGCGGTTTCTCGTGCCGGTCACCGTCATCGTGCAAGTGGACGAGAAGCAGGTCGCGATCGACCGTAGCCTGCAACAGCTCGAGGGCGCGCCGCACTATGACCATTCCCGCATGAAGGATCCGGACTATTGCGACGAGATTCGGAGCTGGTGGCAAATCGGAACGCTCGATACCGATCCGGTTTCGACCGCACCGGATAGCGAGACGCCACCGAGTTCAGCGCTCCCGACCTGAACGACTCGTCGCATACCACGAAGCATGATGCACGGCGGCTGCCCCTCCATTCTTGAATTGAAACGTTGTCACTTCTGGGCCTTGACAAGATAAGAACATATGTTCTAATCTGAGAATCAAGCGGCACGTTCGGCAAGGAGCGCATGACCTGGGCAGCAGATCATCGTTGCCCGGGCTGGTTACCCGTCATCCTCACTCGGTGCTGGATCCCGGCTCTGCCGAGCGTCACGGTCGATCCCACCGCTTTTCCCAAACACCCACCGTCGTAGCCGAGGGCGTATCTGCCCTCTCGTGTGCTCGCAAACCTTCGCTCCTTGGAGTCCTGTCGTTCACGATAGGGGACCCGTGAGTCCCTGGTTTCGACCCCGGGGAAATCGGGCTCATCACTCTCTCACACACGAAGAGCCGTCCCGAAAAAGTAAAAAAAGAACCGGGGCGGCCAAATCGGCCGCCCCGGTTCACATGTCGCTTGCTGCAGCTTCTGCCTACTGCGGAACGACCGGATCGAAGATCACGATACCGGCGTCCATCGGAAGCGCCAGCGCGAGTTGCCCATCGCGGATCACGAAGCTGGTGACCTGCGGCCAGATTGCAGCGCGTAGGCCGTGTCCTGCGAATCGTCGCCGCAGAACATGCGCGTGGTCGCCAGCATCATGGTGATGGTGGTTGCCGTCGGTCGTGTAGCTGCCGAATGCGTGGTTGCAATCGATCACACCGACCACCGAGCCATCTTCCGAGAAGCTCAATTGGTACTTCTCCGGATTGTTCGGGGTGATGACGGTGTCGTTGCTCATCTGCGTCTCGGACCACTGCCAGACCACGCCGAGTGATCGACGCATCGAAGGTGAGATCGGTCCCATCGCTGGTGGTCAGGACCAGCACATCACTGGCGCCACTCTGGTCGATCGACCAGCTCGGTTACCGAGGAAAGCGCGTCGATGAACTCGCTACCCTGACCGCCCTCGGGGCAAAGCATCAGCGTCGTCCCAAGCGGGCCAAGCGTCATGTTCGATCCGTCGATCTCATAGCTGCCGAACCCACCGTTGCAATCGGCGCGGAAGCCGAATCCGCCGTCCGGCAGGAACTGCACCCAGTACTCGCTGCCCAGCGCGATCGCGCCCTCGTCGGTCGTGTCGGCAACCGGTGGTCGGCAAAAAGTCGTTCGAAATCCAGACGATTGGCGGAATCATGCCGCCTGCCTCCGGCGATGCCACAGGCGACGCAACCGGCGACGCATCCTGCGCCATCGCTCCCCCAAACGTGCCCACGGCCGCGACAATCGCGAGCCCAAGCGTTGCAATCAATCGCTTCATAACGTAGAAACCCCCTGTATTCCTCGAAAACGGTTCGCGCGGGAATCTGCCATTCAGCCGCGCTCATTGTTTTGAACGTCGGATCGGACCGAACGGTTCCCCAGTATGACCGGTTTGCTACCGGCTGGACCGGAAACATGAGCGCGTGCTTTTCGTACGATGGCTACAATTCACGATTGTGTTTGTTTGGACCGAACGAATCGTTCGCTAGCCCTTGTCTCGAGGACTCATGACCAACCCGACCATTGCGATCGACCGCCCCGTCCGCGTCCGCTATGCCCCCAGCCCAACCGGGTTGCTCCATGTCGGCGGCGCGCGTACGACGCTCTTCAACTGGCTCTTTGCCAAGGGCGAGGCGGAACGGCTCGGTTTCGGCGGCACGATGATCCTGCGCATCGAGGATACCGACCGCAATCGCCTGGTCGAAGGGGCCACCGAAGGCATCCTGGATGTGCTGTACTGGTTCGGGGTCGACTGGGACGAGGGTCCCGATGTCGGTGGTCCGCATGGCCCGTACATCCAGAGCGAGCGCTTGCCGCTCTATCAGCAAGGCGCCCAGCAGTTGATCGATGCCGGAATGGCCTACCGCTGCTTCTGCTCGCCCGAGCGGCTCCAGCAACTCCGCGATGAGCAGCGCGAAAAGGGGCTTGCCGCCGGGCTACGATCGGCATTGCCGCAACCTGTCGAAAGAGGAAATCGACGCCAAGCTCGATGCCGGGAGCGGGCTATGTCGTCCGCTTCGCGATGCCGCGCGAGGGAACCACCTCGGTCTACGATCTGATTCGCGGCGAATCGGTCTTCCAGAACGTCAATCTGGAAGACCTCGTGCTCCTCAAGACGGACGGCTACCCCACCTATCACCTCGCCAATGTCATCGACGATCACGACATGCAGATCACCCACATCATGCGTGGCGACGAGTGGATTCCGACCGCGCCGGTCCACGTCCGCCTTTACGCCGCCTTCGGTTGGGATCCGCCCGCCATCGCCCATATGCCCCTGATCCTGGCGCCCGGCGGCGGCAAGCTCTCGAAACGGCACGGTTCCACCGTCCATGGAGGAGTTCCGCTCGCAGGGATATCTCCCCGAAGCCCTCATGAACTATCTGGCGCTGCTCGGCTGGAGTCTCGACGGCACCACCGAGATCTTCTCGAAAGCGGATCTCCTGGAAAAATGGTCGCTGGAGCGGGTCAGCCCCTCGCCGGCTACCTTCGACTACGACAAGCTCCGCTGGTTCAACCAGCAGTACATCAACCACATCCTCGATCTGGACGACCTGACCGCCCGGGTTGTTCCGTACCTGATCGATGCCGGACTGGTTTCCGAGAGCGCGCTCGCGATCCGTCGAGTGCCGAATACACCCGCGTGCGGGAAGTAACCGGAGTGTTGAAAGACCGGCTGGTCCTTCTGAGCGATGCGCCGGAGCTGATGTCCTTCTTCGTCAAGGAAGAGCTCGACCCATACGATCCTGCGCTGCTCATTCCGAAGAAGACCGATGCCTCCCAGGCGCTTGCGGCCCTGCACAGGCGCGCTCACGGTGTTCGAAACTGCCACAGTCGATGACGAAACTGCCGTCGAAGCCGCCCTCCGCGCCCTGGCCGATCAGCTTGGACTGAAGGCGGGACAGCTCTTCATGCCGATCCGCGTCGCCGTCACCGGCCGCACCGAGTCTCCCGGACTCTTCGAAACCTTGCGGGTCATCGGCGACGAGCGAGTCCGCACCCGCATCCGCACCGCCATCGCCGCGCTGGAGTCCGCCGGTTAGCCACCGTTCGAGTGCCTCACTGGGGTCGTCGATGACAACGAAAGAGAAGCGTCGCATCGCAACGTCATACTGAGGAACGACGAATCTCCCTGCCGCAGCGGGTGCCAACGCCCCCGCCTGGTGTGAAAGCACGACGTCCGAGAATGAGGGACTCATGAAACAACTTGCTGCCGTTCTCCTGGTGTTGACGATCTTCGCGGTACCTGTTGCGGCCCTTGCCGCGACCCCGGTCGCCACCCCCACCGGCTACGCGCATCCCGATTGGCTGGCGGATTCCACCTGGCTCGAACAACATCTCGACGACGACAACTTGGCGGTCATCGCGCTCACGCCACCGGACGACTTTGCCGCAGGGACACATTCCCGGCGCCGCTCAGGTCGATTGGCCCGATCTGGCACTGAGCGAGTCGGCACAGATTGCTGATTGGCGCGTCCAGATGGAGGCGCTGCTGACCAGCCTCGGTATCGAGCGGAACGACACGGTCGTGATCTACGATGGCGGCACGCTCTATGCGCCCCGCCTCTGGTGGATCCTCTATCAGCTCGGTCACCAGGACATTCGCATACTGAACGGCGGGCTTCCTGCCTGGAACGCGGCAGGACTCGCGCGAGAAACCGGAGCGGCCACGCCGCAACCGGCTGCCGAGCCCTATGTTGGCGAACCGAACGACGATGCCATTGCGACGGTCGACGAAGTGGTCGCGGCGTTAGGCGATCCAAATACGGTGCTGGTCGACGCACGCACGCAGGACGAATTCGCGCAGGGGCACATCCCGGGAGCGGTCTCGTTTCCCTTCACCGAGGTCGCCGAATCTGGAGCCACCGCAATATTGGAAATCGGCCGAAGCAGCTCCAGGCGGAATTCGCGGCACTTGGGAGTCACGCCGGACAAACAGGTGATTCCCTATTGCTCGACCGGCGTTCGCTCTGCCGCGCTCTACTTCACCTTGCGCCTCATCGGCTACGAAAACGTCTCGCTCTTCAGCGGCTCCTATGCCGAGTGGACCGCCGATCCATCCAGACCGATGGAGTCGGGCAACAAATAGCCAGCAACTAGCAACTAGCTGCTCGTTATCCCGAATTCACCACCGGCACGACATCGCTTTCGAGGTGATACGGAACGCTGGTCACGACCGTGCCTGGGCGGAAGAGCAGCGCGGCCTTGAGGCGCAGGGCGGTCTGGTTGTGCAGGATATGCTCCCAGAGATGATGCGCCACGAATTCCGGCAGCACAACGGTGATGGTGTCGCCCGGCCGTTGCTTTTCTACCTCGTCCAGGTAGCTCATCAACGGGCCGATCAGTGAGCGATACGGCGATTCGATCAGGATGAGCGGAATATCCGTGCCGATTTCTTCCCAGCGCCGTTGGAACTCGTCCAATTCCGCGCTTTCGTCACTCACGTGCACCGCGGTCACGTTGTCCGAGATCGAGCGGGCATAGGCGAGCGTTTGCCGCGCCACTCGGTTGAGCTGGGAAACCGGCACGATGACCGTGTGATGAATGTCCTTCGGATCGAGCGGAGTCGAAACCGCCAGCTCGGCGGCAGCGCGGCTGTAATGCTTGTGAATGCCGCGCATGAGCAGGATCAGCATCGGTATGACGATGCAGATGATCCATGCGCCATGCGTGAACTTGGTCACCACCACGATGATCGCCACGATGCCGGTGGCCACCGCGCCCACCGCGTTCACCAGCAGCCCCATGTGCCAGCCCGGTTCCTTCTTGCGCACCCAGCGGACGCACATGCCGGTTTGCGAGATGGTGAAGGAGAGGAAGACGCCCGAGCGCATAGAGGGGGATCAGCCGCTCGGTTTCGCCACCGAAGAATGCCAGCACCAGACTGGCCATCAAGCCCAGGGTCACGATGCCGGTGGTATAGGCCAGCCGATCGCCCCGATAGGTGTACTGGCGGGGAATAAACGAGTCTCGCGCCAGGAAATAGGCCAGGCGAGGAAAGTCGGAATACGCGGTGTTGGCGGCCAGCACCAGAATCGCCATCGTCGAGAACTGGATGTAGTAGTAGGCCGCGTTCGTGCCGCCGAACACTTCGCGGGCAATCTGGGAGACGACCGTTTGATAGTTCGGCTCCGGCCTGGTCGAGTGGCAAGCGCGCCGTACTGGTGCGCCAGGAAGGTAATCCCGGCAGAACGTGATCGCCAGGATGGTGATCATGATCGTCAGCGTCTTGCGTGCATTGACCGATTCTGGCTTGCGGAAGGCCGGTACGCCGTCGGAAATGGCCTCGACTCCGGTCAATGCCGCGCAGCCGGAGGCAAACGCCCGCAGGATCACCAGCGCCCCGAGCGCGCCCAGACCCGGCGCCTTCGTTCTGGATCATCACCGGTTCGTGTACCGGGAATCCGGCCGCGGCATTGCGGACGAGCCCGATCCCCAGCATGACGAATATGCCGAACAGGAAGAGATAGGTGGGAATGGCGAAAATCGTTCCCGATTCGCTCAGACCGCGCAGGTTTACCGTCGTGACGAAGAGAATCAGGAAGATGCCAATCAGCACCCGGTGCTGGTTGAGCTCCGGTACGGCGGACGACATCGCCGCGACCGCTGCGGCAATACTCACCGAAACCGTCAGCACATAGTCGGTCAGCAGCGCGGCGCCGGCGGTGAGCGACGGGAGCTCGCCAAGATTGTCCTTGGCGACGATATACGCGCCACCGCCCTGCGGATAGGCTTTGATCGTTTGCCGGTAGGAGATCCCGACGATGATCAGCAACGCCACAATGGCCGCGCCAATCGGCAGGCTCTTGGAAAGCGCCAGCAAGCCGCCGGCCACGAAGAGCACCCGCAGGATCTCTTCCGTGGCATAGGCGACGGACGAAAGCGCATCCGACGAGAGCACTGCGAGCGCTTTCGCATTGGAAAGTCGCTGGTGATCGGCCGAGGCCGTCGTCATCGGCGCGCCGATCAGGACGCGTTTGATGCGCTGAAATCCCCGGCCAACCGGTCCGCGCGCTTCCGAGGCATCTTCGGTGGCGACCAGATGGCCGGGACCGGTCCGTTCGAAATCGTCGGTCTTTTGCCGGATGACGCGCACATAGCGGTCGCCGATGTGCGAGCCGAGCACCTGTTGCTTGCCGGAAAAATCGCCTTGCAGGCGCGATTCCGGTTTGCGGAAGGTGGGTTCCGGGCGATACGGGTCGCCGGCAACGTGCTGGACCGGTGGCATCCCGACCGGATTCGGCCGAATCCGGGGCGCGCCGTTTGGGTTTGAAGACGGTTGGGCGTTTGGGTGCGGAGTCGCCTTCCGAGGAATCGGGGTCGGCGTTCGTTGGAGTTGTCGGTGTCGGATTCTCGCCCGACGGCATAGTTCGATCCTTCGGCCGGCGGATAATGAAACACACAGATTCCGCGCCGAACCGGAATGATAGGGGAAAGCTGCCGAAGCGCATGGTATTCTCGGATTGCCCCGCCGCGGATCACTGCATCGTTCCCCCCGATCCCGCCTACTCCGCCACCTGCCTTCAGGGACTTCCGGGTGACCGTGCGAAACGATCCGTGCGTTGCGGCGTTCATACATCGAGAGGGTGTTTTGCTGGTTGCAGCCGGTAAGGCCATGGATCGGATCGCGAGCTGGCGCGGTCGAATCCACCTCGCACAAGCCCCGCGGGAGGTTCCATATGAGGCTGGTTGCGTTTGGACGCACGCTCGCGCTTCGCCTGCTCATCGTGACGGTGGCGATGCTGGCTATCCTGCCCTTGGCAGGCTCCGTGACTCCTGCATCCGCTCAGGGCACCGCCACCATCGAAATCACCAATCTCGATGCCGGCACCGGACTCCCCGCACCCTTTACCCGCTTTCAGGTCACCAGCGAAAACGGAACTATCTACGGTCCAGCTGGAGACCGATCTGAATGGATACGTCGCGTTTTCGGTAACAGTCGATCCCCAGGGCACCAGCTTCACGGTCGAAGAGGAGACGCCACCCGCCTGCGCCACCGCCCCCGAGCCGCAAACCACCCAACCGCTCATGGCCGGCGACCTTGCCTCACTCGACTTTTCCACCCAGGACAACCCGGGTTGCGGGCTGGGCACGATCGCGCTCTATGCCATGGCCTGCCCGGACGGCTTCACCGGACCGGCGGATGACTACACCCCTTGGCGAGAACGGCTGCACCGGCACCAGCGATGGAACGGGCTTTACGATCACCTCCGTAGCAACTGGGGAGACGCTGGAACCCCGTTGCCGGCGTCCTTTGGAATTCCCGGTCGGGCGCCGGTCGTCGGATTGCCTGCCGGTGACTACACCATTCAGCAGAACGGCGACACGCCTGCTTCAGTCTTCTGCCTTGTTTATGACACCGCCAACTACGCCAGCAGTCCAGAACCATCCGCGATCGTTCCCGTGCCGCTCACCGACGGGGTCGGCACGGTCTCATTGAGTGGCAATCGCCTGTCGTGCGATCTCTTCACGGCGCCGGGCGGTTCGATCTCATCGAATCCCACCGCCGAAGTGATCGATCCCGCGGCGAGCGCGACGCTCGATGTACATCTCTCGCAATGCCCCGAAGGATATGTTCCGACCGATACGATCTATGACGACTGTCATGGCAACGGTCTCGCGGGGATCCCGGTTCAGCTCAGCTCCAGTAACGGGTTTAGCGGCACGATCGCGACGACTCTGCCGGAGACCCCGGGGCCCGGCGTTGCCAGCTTCGCCAATCTTGACACTGGGACCTACACCATCGGCGCAAGCATCCCCTCAGATACGTCTGTCCTTACCTATTGTTCCGATGACGCGTTTGTCGAGGTACCCGCGACGTTCGATGACGCTGCCCGCACGCTTTCGCTCGATCTCACTGGCGGCCAGATCGTCACCTGCGATTGGTATGTCATTCCGACCGTCGGTAGAGCCCGCGGCGGGGACCTCTTCTCTGGAAATGCACGCGCTGCTCTGCCCGAACGGCACCGATCCCAACAGCGCCCTCTACGACGAGTGCCATGGCAACGGCGTCGCGGGCGTGACGTTTTCCGCAACTGGCCCGAACGGCTTCAGCGCCCAGGCGGCCACCAACGTGCCAGTCTCGCCTGGTCCCGGTATTGCATCATTTCAGGAGCTATCGCAGGGAACCTACGACGATCACGCAGGCCAGCGTCGATCCCGCCGCCGATCTGGTGGCGTATTGCTCGCTGGCCGATTCCGATGTGGCGGTGCCCTTTACCTACCTGGATGCCGATACCATCTCGCTCGATCTTCCGGCCGAAACAGGCGTGGTCTGCGACTGGTACGCAATTCCCCAGGCGGATGCCAGTACGACCTTGCAAGTGACCAAATACACGTGCCCGGTTGGGATGGATGCCAGCGAATCCACCACCTTGGCACAGTTCCAACAGGCATGTGCGACCTTGACGGATGATGTCGACTTCACGCTCGCTCCGCTGGGGCAACAGGGATCCACGCTGACACACGGGTTCTGCTGGACCCGGGTCCGTGCTGTTCGAGAGCCTGTTACACGGGAAACTACAGCCTGTCAGAGGACATCCCTGGCGAATTCAACACCCCATGGGCGTTCTGCGGCCTGGAAGGCGGCACCCTCCAGCCGTTCACCTGGATCCAGGGCGGAGATCCGCTGGCGATCGATGCAACCGAAGGAACCTATGTCTGTGCCTGGTTCAACGTTCCCGACGACCTTGGCCAGCCGAGCACGTTGACGGTGACCAAGTACCTCTGCCCTGAAGGCACGACCGAAAACTTTCGATCTCGGTGCGGATCGAATCCGTTGGTCGGTGCGACCTTCGTGCTCGATGGCCCGGGCAGCTATGACGCCGACGTGCGTACCGGAGCCGATGGCGTCGCCTGGTTTGGCGACCTCAGCTCAGGTGCGTACACCCTCACCGAAATTCCACCATCGGGGACCAACGTGTCGGTCTATGTCGTCGCCTGTTCGGCCGCCGGGCAGGAGTTCGACTTCTCCTACAGCGATCGAGCAGAGCATGCGCATCGACGCTTGATCTTCCGGCCGCGACCGACCTTGATTGCGCCTGGTACAACATTCCGCCCGGCACGCCTGCGGTCAACCCCGGCGAAAACTCAGGCTCGATCACGGTGCACAAATTCCTCTGCCAGGGCAAATCGATCAATCAGTACAACTGGGAAACCGACTGTGTCGCCGAGTCCGCCCCAATTGCCTTCTCATTGAAATCCGCGGCCGGCCGCCCAATCGCGGTCGGCACCACCAACAGCAGCGGTCATCCTGTCCTTCACCAGCTTGGCCGATGGCGCCTACATCCTCGATGAAACCAGTGGCGACTGGTGCCATGCCGAGGCCGACCGGGTCGATTCCGCTGGCAACGTGCTGGTGCAGAACGCGGCGAGAACCACGTCTACATCTACAACTGCTCGCTGCAGAACGTCGACAACCTCCCGAGCACCGGCACTGGACAAAGCAGTCCGGTGACGCCAGCCGGATTCGACAACGACAAGCTCTGGCAACTGCTCTTTGGAGCGATTGCCACTCTGGGAATCGCACTTGTGGTCCGGCACGGATTGCAACAGGCAGCGGTGCAATCGGCGGACGCGAGCGACGAATCCGCGCGCGTGGCTAGAGTGGACGAACCGCAAGCGTGATTCAGGGAGTTGTCGCCAGCGGTTCTTTCGAGAATGGAAAGAACCATGGTGGGGTCATTCGAAAACTGCAATGTCGCCGGGCCAGCGGGTGATAGGGTGCCCGGATATGCCAACGCTTGAGTTCGACTGCGGCAATGTTTTCCAGGGAACCCCGCGCTACCTGCGTTCTCGGGAGTACGTCGACGTTAGCAACTGAAGGATGTCGCCGGAAAAATCTTTGCAAATCTCTCCAATTGAGCATTCGTGTCAAATGGTAACGTGAGTCGAATTCTTGTTTCTTGTATACAAGCCCTTGCAATCCTTGTATACAACTGGTAGAGTGCGACGCTAGCCGAGAATCTGCAACTGGTTCGTACCAGTTGCACAGAGCAGCGAACCCGGAATCCGCGCTGGTGCAATGATGCAGGCGCAGGATGCGGATGTTCGTGTGCCAGTTCTTGCTCGAACAGGTAGTTTGCATTTTCGCGTGTCTGGAATTGCTCATATGAAGAAGCCCAAATTCGGATTCACGCGCATCATCCCGCTGGTTTTCGTGCTCCTTGCGCTCGCAGCTCCGGTTGCCGGCCCAACGATTACCGGATCCAACGGTTCGAGCGGCAACGTGCTCGCGCAAGAGATTCAGGATCGCGACGGTGACACCATCGCCGACGCTGACGATCTCTGCCCGGACGATCCAACCAACCAATGCGAAGCTGCACAAACCAGTGATCAATCCTCGGATGTGCAGATACAGCAGGAAGAATCCCAGCCCGAGCAACAGGCGGAAGAACCACAGATCATCGATTCCGACGCCGATGGCATCGCGGACGATTTGGACGAGTGCCCGCTCGACCCATCCAACCAGTGCAACGTTCCGCCGCCGGCCCCCCTCGATTCAGATGGGGACGGCCTTGCCGATGTTGACGACAATTGCGCAACAGTCCCGAACGCCGACCAAACGGACAGTAACGGAAATGGCACCGGCGACGCCTGCGACGCGCCCGATCCCAGCCCGGTTCCCAACGATGCCGACTTCGACTCGGTTCCTGATGACATCGACAACTGCCCGCTGATCTCGAACCTCGATCAGGCCGACGAAGACGGTGATGGAATCGGCGATATGTGCGCCGAGGCGCCGCCGATCGGAACCTCGACCTCTGGAGATCTGAACACCGTCACCCCCACCGCCACGGTCACCCCGACCGAAGAGATGGTGCAGGCTGCCGCGGTCGATCCGCCGCCCTCGAACTCGGTTCAGATCGGTTGTTCGGTCAGCCTGTCCAATCCGGACTCCCGGCAGGTCACGGCAATCGTGAAGCCGGCAACCGGCTGGACCGTCGACCGCATTCAGCTGGTGGTGTACGCCCTGGATAACTCCACGGTCGTCTTCACTCAGACACTGACCGCCCCGCCAGCGATCGTCTTGCCATACATCTATAGCTCTGGATTTGGCGCCTTTGGCGGCATCCAGGTTTCGGCGAACTATGTCGCCAACGATGGCTCCGAGCCCGATCAAGGCTTCTTCCTCCGTGGCGCGTGCCGCCCGGATCCGACACCGACGCCAACGGCTTCCGCCACGCGCACCGCGACCAACACCCCGACCAATACGCCGACGGCGACCCGCACCTCGACCGCAACGTCGACCGCAACTTCGACCCCGTCGCGCACCAATACCCCGACGGCCACCAACACGCGGACCGTCACCCCGACGCCGTCCAACACGCGAACGAGCACTCCAACCAACACACCGACGAACACGAGGACCATTACCCCAACGCCGTCGATCACCAATACCCCGACCGCCACCAACACGCGGACCGTGACACCGACGCCGTCCAACACGCGAACGAGCACCCCAACCAACACGCCGACGAACACGCGGACCATTACCCCAACACCGTCGATCACTAATACGCCGACGGCGACCAACACGCGTACCGCGACTGGCACCGCCACCCGGACCAACACCCCGACAAATACGCCGACCATTACGCCGACCCCGTCGCGCACCAGTACGCCGACGGCCACCAACACGCGGACCGTGACACCGACGCCGTCCAACACGCGAACGAGCACCCCAACCAACACACCGACGAACACGCGGACCATTACCCCAACGCCGTCGATCACCAATACCCCGACGGCCACCAACACGCGGACTGTGACACCGACGCCGTCCAATACCGCCACCGCGACCAACACGCGCACCGCAACGCCGACGGCCACCGCCACCAACACGTACACGGCCACGGCGACGCAAACGCCAACCAACACCCCGACCAATACGCGGACCAGCACGCCGACCAATACGCCGACCAACACCGTTACTCCAACGGCGTCGCTCCCGGATGGCACGCTGAATGTGTTCTGCGGAACCGAAATCGGTGGCTTCAACTACAGCGTAATTGCCCAGGTTGTGGGCACGACGTCTGCGCCGGACATCTACATCACGAGACTCACGTTCGACGGCCAGTACGAGTACCTCGTCCTGCCGGCAACCTACTCCTACAGCTTCGACGGACCATATGAAACCGTCTGGGCACTGGCGGTCTACTACGACAACCAGGGAAACATCTTCGGAACCGCATGGGGCATGCTCCAGTGCAACGTTGAGCCGGGCGCCACCTGGACCCCGACCAACACGCCGACGGTGACCAACACCCCGACGTCCACCAGCACTCCGTCGAATACGCCAACCAATACGCCGACGAATACGCCGACGAACACACCAACCAACACGCCGACGAACACGCCGACGAATACGCCGACGAACACACCAACCAATACGCCGACGAACACGCCGACGAATACGCCGACGAACACGCCGACGAACACACCAACCAACACGCCGACGAATACGCCGACGAACACGCCGACGAACACACCGACCAACACGCCGACGAATACGCCGACGAACACGCCGACGAACACGCCGACCAACACGCCGACGAATACGCCGACCAATACGCCGACGAACACACCAACCAACACGCCGACGAACACGCCGACCAATACTCCGACGAATACGCCGACGAACACACCAACCAACACGCCGACGAATACGCCGACCAACACGCCGACGAATACGCCGACGAACACGCCGACGAACACGCCGACCAATACGCCGACGAACACACCGACGAACACGCCAACCAATACGCCGACGAACACACCGACCAATACTCCGACGAATACGCCGACGAACACACCAACCAATACGCCGACGAATACGCCGACGAACACACCAACCAATACGCCGACGAACACACCGACGAATACGCCGACGAACACACCGACCAATACGCCGACGAACACACCAACCAATACGCCGACGAACACGCCGACGAATACGCCGACGAACACACCAACCAACACGCCGACGAACACGCCGACGGAGACGCCGACGAACACACCAACCAACACGCCGACGAACACGCCGACGGAGACGCCGACCAACACACCAACCAACACGCCGACGAACACGCCGACGGAGACGCCGACCAACACACCGACGAATACGCCGACGGAGACGCCGACGAACACACCAACCAATACGCCGACGGAGACGCCGACCAACACACCGACGAATACGCCGACGGAGACGGCAACGTCGACCTCGACGAGTACCGCCACTCCGACGCGTACGCCGGAAGTGATCCCGCCGACGCTGACTCCGACCCGGACTCCGTCCAAGACACCGCCGGTGGACAAGTCGCCAACGCCGTGGTTGACCCATACTCCAGGGCCGAGCCCAACCGGTACGGTCACCCCGAACTTCCCGGACACCGGATCGGGCGGGGGAATGATCAGCGGAGCCAGTTCCGTGCTGCTCGTCCTCCTCACCAGCGCAATTGCGCTCTTCGGGCTGGGACTGCGACGACAAGGGAGCCAGACACGAAGACGGAAGTAGGCTCCGTCGCTGCAAACACCTGATCGGATAACGATGAGCGGGCCGGAGGGTATCTCCGGTCCGCTTTTCGTCTATCCAGACTCACCTGCCTGGGCAAGCGTCGAAGAGCAGTCCGCGTCTGGGAGGTGCCCAACCCGGGAGCTCGAGAAGACTTCGTCGTGAGAGGGAGCAGCAACGAGAGGTGGCCGAAAGGTTCCACCAGTACATCGGCGATAGTGCCCCCACGCTGGCCGCTACCAACCTGAAAGCGGAAACCTGCACTCCGGATTTGCGGCCCTCGACACTGACACTGATCGCGTGAGACGCCGAATCGCCGAAGCTGAACGGGGTGAACGCGCTGAGCAGCAGTGCCAGCCCGTCGCATGGACATCGTCGCCGAACGACGCGCGGTTGGGTTATCTCGAGACTGGAGCCAGCGTTTGCGCGAGGCTTGGAATCAGGTCAGTTGAATGGATGGGAATACGAGCACGAGCGGCGCGGGCGAGTTGGCAACCAGCTTCTGCTCGATGGCGGTCAGGAGTTTCGCGCTCTCATCCCATAACGTCTGAGTGTCGATTCCCAGGCAGACCGGCAGAAATCGTCCGAGCTTGTCCAAACCATCGTTCAGGAGGAGCCGAGCGCCACGCAGATTGCCATTGCTCGCGTGATGAAAACCCACCCCGATCTGCAGGATCCCTTGATAGAGATTGCGAATTTCTCCAGTTTCCGCGTGCCATTCATGCTCGATCTCTTCATGGCACTCGTAGTAGAGCCCCTCATTGAAGAGGCGAATCCCTTCGAGCACGCCTGGGGGTGGTTCTGACGCGCAACCCGCCGGCCCCGCATCCACCATGGCGATCAATGGGTCGAGCAGCTCGTGCACCTTGGCCACACTGCGGGCCGGGTCGGGCTGCAGGACCGCTTCGAGCATCAACGGACCGTCGAATCCCGCTCCCCGCACCGCGCGCAGGATCGCGGACCACGGGAGCGTGCCATCGCCTGGCAGCAGGTTCCCGAGTCGCTTCCCTTCTTCGTCGAAATCCCGCAGATGGACATCGATCAGCCGGCCCTGCATCTGACGCAGAAGTAGCATGGGGTTGGTTTGGGATGCGGCCGCGTGGTGTGGGTCGAACGCGAACCCGACCGTCGCAGGCAAGCGCGGTCCCACCTCGATGAAATCTCGCAACGTCGAAAGCACACCCGGCTCTGAATTTTCGATCGCCAGTTGAATCCCTGCCGACTGGCACCGGCGGTCGAGCTCGAAGACGACGTCCAGCAGCGGCTCCATTCCGGACTCCACGGGATACTCGACCCGAATCGGACCCTGCCAGACAATTGACCGTGCGCCAACTTCGAGCGCTCCTTCGATCGCCACATCGAAGTTGTGCCAGGTGTCGGCCACTGCTGCTGGCTCTGGATCGAAGGGCATATGCAAGTCGGGCTCGAGATGAACCGCGGTAATTTCGACTCCGGCGGCACGTGCCGCGTTCCCGTAAGCGCGAAAAGGCTCCATCGCATATTGCCGCTGGTGGTAGAGCATCACCTCGGCATGCGTGAACCCCAGGGCACCGATTTCGGCCAACGCGGCGGAGACCCCGAGTTGGGGATAAAACCCGTTGGTGGAGCAGCCAATGAACATGTCGCCCTCTGCAACGTCTGCAAACCGAAGCGTTGACGTGCAACGCAAGCGCCCAACTGAGATCGTCGTCGCTCTCTCGCTCCGCGAGCGACCCACCTTGCCCAATCCGTGTGCATTGTGACGCATCGATCATGGATGGTACCATCGCCGTTCGACTGTTCGACCCGCCGTCCGTAGCCGAGTGCGCCCCGCGATGACCGAAGACTCCAAGGCATTGCCCCGTCTTACCCGTCTGGAACTCCACGGGTTCAAGAGCTTCGCCAACCGCACCACCTTTCTCTTCGAGCCAGGCATCACCG
Source organism: uncultured Chloroflexia bacterium (assembly GCA_963720855.1). Lineage (GTDB taxonomy): Bacteria > Chloroflexota > Chloroflexia > Thermomicrobiales > UBA6265 > JAMLHN01. Next base: position 283,561 of record CAVRGV010000001.1, read on the forward strand.
CGGTCATTGGGCCCAACGGCAGCGGAAAGTCGAACATTTCCGATGGCGTGCGCTGGGTGCTCGGTGAGCAAAGTCACTCCCTGCTGCGCAGCAAGAAGACCGAAGATGTCATCTTCGCCGGTGGCACGGGCCGTGCTCCAGGCGGGTTCGCCGAAGTCACCGTCACCTTTGACAACAGCACCGGCTGGCTCCCGATCGAGTTTGCCGAGGTCACGGTCACCCGTCGCTCCATGCGCTCGGGGGAAAACCAGTTTCTCATCAACGGGCGCAAGGTTCGCCTGAAAGACGTGCATCATCTGACGGCCTCACTGGGGCAGTCGTACACCGTGGTTGGGCAAGGCTTGGTCGACGCCGCCCTCAGCCAGCGTGCCGAGGAGCGCCGCGGTCTCTTCGAGCACGCTGCCGATCTGGCGGGCCTGCAAATGAAAGCCGCCGAAGCCGATCGCAATCTCAACGAAGCCCGGAACAACGCCGACCGCATCGCCGACCTGTTGGCGGAAGTCGAACCGCGCCTGCGCACCCTCGAACGGGCGGCCAAACAGGCGCGCGAATGGCAAGGTGTCCACGACCGGCTGAAATCGATCGAGCGCGCCTACTTCAAAACCCTGCTCGCCGAAATTGGCGAGCGGCTGGAGCGCGCCGAAACCGCTTGCGTTATGGAATCGACCCGGCTGGGCAACGCGCAATCGGCGGTCGATTCCGCGCTCGAACAGCTCGAGGATGCCCGCGAGCTGGCCACCGTTGCGCAGGCTGCCTATTCACGCCAGAGCGCCCATCTACGTTCCATTTCCGAACACGCCCAGCAACTCGTCCATGAGCGCGATCTTGCCGCTGAGCGCATCGCCGCCATCGATCGGCGCCGTGAAGACCTTGTCGAAGGACAACGGAATCTGGAAGAACGGGCGATCGAGCTGGAACAGGAGATCGCCATCGTTCAGACCGCGATCGACCAGATCTCCGCCACCGGCGTCGAAGCGCAGACCAGCATTCCCGAGCTGGAGCGCGAGGTGCAGAAAGCGCGCGAGGGCCGTCAGGCGCGTGAACGCCAACGCCAGCAGCTCGCCAGCGCATTGGCCGATCTCGAGCGGCGTGTTGCCGAATGCGACCGCTCCTTGCAGATGGGCGCCGAGCGGCTCGAATCGCTCCGGGCTGAACGCCTGCGTCATGAATCGCAAACCACTGAGCAGGGCGAGCGCTTGGCGCAACTCCGCGCCGAGCTTGCCGCGGTCGAAACCGAGGCGCAGACCGCAATTGTCGAGTTGGAATCCGCGCGCGACGCCCACACGGCCACAACCGAGCGGATCGCTGCCGCGCAAGCCTCCGAACAAGCGGCGCGCGCGAATCTGGCCAACTTGCAAGAGCAACGTGGACAAGCCCGCGCCCAGTTGGATGCCCTCAAGCGAATTCAGGAAAGCGGCGCCGGGCTTTATGCCGGGGTGCGCGAAGTCCTGACTGCTGCGCAATCGGGCAAATTGGCGGGAATCGAGGGGACTGTCGCTGAGCTGATCGACCTTCCATCGCGTTTTGAAACCGCGGTCGAAGTCGCGCTGGGCGCCCACTTGCAGGATATCGTCGTGCGCCGCTGGGCCGATGCCGAAACAGCGATCGGTCACCTGAAAAGCAAGCGCGCCGGCCGAGCCACCTTCCAACCGCTCGATACCCTTCGCGTCAATACCGCTTCCCGGCCGCGAGACCTCGACACCCTCGCGGGCGTGCATGGGGTCGCGGCCGATTTGGTCACGGTCAAACCTGAACACCGCGTGGTCGCCGACGCCTTACTGGGTCGTACTGTCGTGGTAGACGACCTTCCCGCGGCTCGCGCCGCGTTGAGCCGGCTCCCGGGTGGATGGAGCACGGTGACCCTGGCGGGAGAAATTGCCCGTTCGGGAGGTTCGGTGACGGGCGGCTCAGCAGTGCGTGAGAACGGCATGTTGACTCGCGAGCGAGAGTTGCGCGAGCTACCGGAAGCTATACGGGAGCTCGATGGCAAAATCGCTGCTGCCCGGCAAGCGCTCGAATCCGGATCGGCTGAGCTTACCGCCACCCAGGCGGAGCTGCGCGAGCTCGATCGCGGCCGCCTCACGCTCGAAGCCCGTATTCGTGAGCTTGGTGGGCAGCAACGCCGCCTTGCCGGATGGTTACAGGAGCAGGAAGCCCGCCAGGGAAGCGATGCCAACCGGCAGAGCGACGCCACCGCGCGTGTTGCCGAGCTCGAATCGACCCGCGCACGCGTGGAACAGGATCGGAAGGAGCTGGAACCAGCCCTGGAGCAGGCGCGCGCGGGCCACCAGCGCACCGTCGAGGAGCTGAATCGCGATGCTGAGCGTTTGCGGCAGCTCGAACAACGGCTCGCGGCCGCCCTTCAGGAACGCGCGGTGCTGGACGAGCGCTTCCGGGCCGAGCGCCGCCAGCTTTCATCGCTGCTCGCGCAGCAGGCCACCTTGTCGGAACAGCTGACCCAGCGGCTAGAGCGCTCCTCCGCCTTCGATGGCGAGCGCGCCGAAATCGCGCGGCAGCTCCAGCAGCTCGAGCGGGATGCCGCCGCCGGGGAGACGGAGCGATTGCGTTTGGTGTCCGAGCAGGCGCCCGCCGAACGCGCCATGCGGGAGTCATCTGCCCGGGTGGTCGAGTGCGAGCAACAGCTCGAGCGCGCCCGGCAACGTTTCATGCAGACCGATCGCGAGCGCGGCAGCGCAACCGTGGTGCTGGAACGCTATCGAGGAGAAATGGCCACGGTCCGCCAGCGCATTGTCGACGACCTCGAGCTCGAGGAACCGGACGACTTGCTGAACCAGCCGGTCGAAGCGCTCGATATCGATATGATCGAAGCGGAGCGGGAGATCGGCCGTTTGAAAGAGCGGCTCCGCCGGGTTGGATACATCGGCGACGAAGCGGTGCAGGAATTCGAACGCGAATCCGAGCGCCACCAATTCCTCACCGTTCAGCTTCAGGACGTCTTGACAGCGTCCGCATCACTGCACGAGCTGCTGGCCGATCTTCGTGGCACCATGCAGCTTCGATTCGAGGAAACCTTCACCCGGGTTGCCAAAGAGTTTTCGGCCGCCTTCACAGTGCTCTTCGGCGGGGGAACCGCCAAACTGGTCTTGATCGACAACGAGGACGGTGGGCCCTCAGGCGTCGACATCGTCGCTCAACCGCCCGGCAAGCGACTCCAGTCGCTCGCGCTGCTCTCCGGTGGCGAGCGCGCGCTGACCGCCGCTGCGCTCCTCTTTGCGATTTTGAAGGTCAACCCGTCGCCATTCGTCTTGCTGGACGAAGTGGATGCCGCGCTGGACGAGGCGAATGTCGTGCGCTTCCGCGAGCGGTTACAACAGCTCGCCGCCGATACCCAGGCGATCATCATCACCCACAACCGGGGAACGATCGAAGTGGCCGATTCGCTCTACGGTGTCAGCATGCGCGAGGACGGCGTCTCCACGGTCCTCTCCATGCGCATGGCCAGTGAGCTAGCCGGCCGCAGCGCGGACTGATTCCTCTCCGAACTCTTTCGGTGCGAGAGATGCTGAAAATCCCACCCATTAGTGCTGGTTGAGTTCGTGCCGTAGTCGCACACGAACCTCGCCAATGTTTTGAACGGGTACGCCCGGATCTCACACGTCGGCGCTACGAAGCACCGACAATCTCCCCTGCCTGCTGCCTGCTGCCTGCTGCCTGCTGCCTGCTGCCTGCTGCCTGCTGCCTGCTGCCTGCTGCCTGCTGCCTGCTGCCTGCTGCCTGCTGCCTGCTGCCTGCTGCCTGCTGCCTGCTAGATCAAGTTCAACAACGCGTCGGCACCGCCCTTGAGCTTGCCAAACACCTTGGCTCGGGTCTCTTTTCCGCTCCGCGGCGCAAAGAACACCCCAACGACCATTCCCCAGAAGAGATACTTGAAACCAACGCGCGTTTTGCCGATCATGATCCGGCTTCTCCATTCCATCCAGCCGGATTGGCCGCCGTTGCGTACCACTCGGGCGGCAATGTCTGTTCGGGTTCGGGGCGCCAGACTTCCATACCCGTCAGTCGGAAGAGCGAGTCTTCCACCGATTCCTCGATCCGAGCGCGGGTCGCCTTGCCCGAACGCGGCGCGGTCCAGATGCCATAGGCGGCACCGGCAGCAACGCCGATCACTGCACCTTTCCAAAACGCCATGCGGGCAACCCTCACGCTTACCAACGGCTAACTCGAATTCCTAGTCTAGCAAAGGAGACGCGCATCGCCAGTAATTTCGTCACGCGGTATGCTTCGCGCGATTACGACATTGTTCGATTCCATCGTCGTCTCGTGGCAACATCTACGTTGGAAACGAACCACTTATGCCTCGACTCAGGGACGACCACGCGCGAGCGCTGGCAGCGGTGCGGGCGACGGCAGCACGCAATCTTCCACTGGAACAATTGGTCCGCGCGCTGTTGCAACCGCTCGAACGCGCCATCGGATGGGATGGGTATCGGCTCTTTGCGGTCGACCCCGAGACGCTCCTGATAAACCGGTTGTTGGGAGCGAGTGACGACGATCGTTCGGCACGTCTCGAGTGGTTGCAACATATCTACCTCGATGATCGCACCCTCCCCTATCTGCAGCTCCCGGCCCTCATGCGCTCCGGTTTGCGCAGCGCGGCATTTCTTCCGAGGCAGGACCAGTCGTGGGGCTATCTCCCCGCGATGTTTCAGGGGGTCGAACCAGAGCGACACTGGGAGTACTACTTCGAGTCGCAGAATCCGGTAGGCGGGGTGCTGCAGACCGTTTTCGAGGCGAATAGCCGGAAAGTAGCCATTCTCCAGGTCAATCGCCGTGACCCTGGCACGTACTTCAGTCCCCACGATGTGCAATTGATGCGATTGGCGGGTCCGATCGTTGGACCCGCGTTGAGTAGCGCGCTGAACCGCGAGCGAGCCATTGCGGCGATCGAGGCGGATCGGCCCTCCGGGGTCCTGATTCTGGGGAAGGATCGTTCGATCAGCCTGAGTACCCCAGCGGCAGAAGAGTGGCTCGACCACCTTCGGGCCGCCGAGCGAGACACGAGCCAAACGCTACCGACCGCGCTCTGGTCGGTCACCCGGGGATTTGCGTTGGAGCATATGCCGTTGTTGCGCATGTCCGCGGAAACCGCAAAAGGCTCCGTGATGCTGGAAGCATCCTCTGGCGGAGACGGAACGATCGTCGTGATCGTTTCTGCCCAAGCCAGCGCCCCTCGGCAAGAACCGCCGCTGCATTGGGGGCTAACGGCCCAGCAGTCGCAGATCGTGATGCAGGTCATCGCCGGAGCGACGAACCAGGAGATCGCGCAGCGCCTCTATCTCAGCGTCAACACGGTCGAATGGCATCTGCGCAAGATCTTTCGATCGCTGGACGTTTCGTCCCGGTCGCAGCTCCAATCGCGATACTTTCGGGAAGTCGGGCTGGGTTCCTACGCCGAACCGCTGGGTCTCACCAAGTAGCCCCAGCAGGCTCGGATCGGCCGAAGCTGAGGAAACATCCTCCCGCCCCTGATGCTTGCGGAGACCTCTGACAAGTGCAGGCACCCGTTCCGCGCGGTCCGGGAATCTTCGGACCGCGCGGAGGACGAGGGCGATCGTGCTACTCGACAGTGAAGACTTGGGTCATCCCCTGCAACGCGTGTGAGCCCAGATCGCCTGGGCCTTCGAGGAAGCAGAAGGCGATGTAGGTTCCGGGCTCGAGATCCGTCTCGAAGAAGGTCGTCACCCCATTCGTGATCGTCGGCGAGCCAGCCACATCAGTCCAGGTCATTGGATCCTGTGCCGATCCTTCCGCGGCAGGTGTCGCATCGGCCATGCCAAAGAAGAACTTGACGCCATTGACCGCTTCTTCGTTGGTGAGTTCGCCGCCGGCGTTCATGATGAAGACGAAATGTGGCAGCGCGCCGGTGTTGGTCACTTGCCAGATGTGTGGACCCGCGGGAATCGTTTCGGGCAGCGTAATCGACATGTCGGCCAGGGTAACGTCGATCGCACCATCGATGGCTGGGTAGTCTGGTAGCTCTCCGGTTACGGTGACCTGTTGCGCGGCGACACTCCCTTCGTCTTCACCGAAGAAGAGTGCAGTGGCGACCCACTCACCTGCTGAGAGCTCGACAACCGCCTCGGTGGCTGGGCTGGTCACGCCGCCGCCATGACCGATCTGGAAGTAAATTTCTGGTGCTTGTTCCGCCGTCGTATCGACCGCGGAGAGCTCAGTGAGAAGCTCGTCGCTGGTCATCCCCTCGGGCGGCGAATAGAAGCTCATCTCCCAGTCCGAGATAGGGCTGGTAGTCTCGAACGTCACGAGATAGCGGCCGGCTTCCAGTTCGGTCGGACCAGTCAGGGTTGTCCCATCCGAGGAATACTCGATGACCGGGTACCCTAGCCCGGAAAGAAGCGAGTCGCTGGCGACTGGCGAAGCATCAGGCGTAGCCTCCTGAGCGGATATCCCCGAAACACTCGTTCCGAGGAAGAGCATGAGGGCAATGAGCGAGAGCAATCGTTTCATCTCGTTTGACTCCTTCGTGAAGCGCTCGGTTTGTCGGTAAACGAATGTGCGCATTTCCCGATGTGTTACGAACGGTGCGCCTTGCCGGCAAGCGTACGGGTCAGACATGTACCTGGGCACCACGGTTTACCGTGGTTTTTCGGGTATGCCCAGGGTGAAACACAACACGTGAAAGGTTGCCTCTGGAGAGTTCCGCCAGGTGAAACGAAGCCAATCGACACCGCGCACCCGGTGCCCGCGCACACGCTATGCTTCTGCGAGCCTTGGCGCGGATCGGTCGCGTGTGCCATGGGTTGAGACTGACCGTGACCCCGCTCGAGCCCAAAATACCGCGATGCCTCGACTCAGTAAGGAACACGCGCAAGCCCTCTCGGCCGTGCGCACAGTCTCCACTCGCCCGCTCTCGCCCGACCGTCTCGGCGCAGAGCTGCTGGCGCCGCTACAACGTGCCATTGGCTGGGATGGCTACCGGCTCTTCGGCGTCGACTCGCGCACCCTGCTCATCAATCGACTCCTCTCTGCCAGTGACAACGACCGTGTCGCCCGTCGCGAATGGCTGGAAGAGGTCTATCTCGACAAGCGCACGCTGCCCTATTTGCAGTTGCCAGAGATCCTGCGCGCTCGCTTGAAAGCGGCTGCCTATCAACCGTTGCAGGAGCAGTCCTGGGGCTACCCGACGGCTATGCTGGAGGGGACCAATCCGCGCCAACACTGGCAGTACTACTTCGAGTCACAGAGCCCGGCCGGTGGCACGTTGCACGCTGCCTTTGAATCGGCTGGCCGCCAGATCGCCGTGCTGCAGGCGTATCGTCGCGACCCCAATCGGTCGTTCCGACCAAAGGATGTTGCCCTGATGCAGGCAGCCGCGCCGGCCATCGGCCAGGCGCTGGGGAATGCGCTTGTGCGCGAGCAGGCACTGGCCGCGGTCAGCGAGAATCCCGCCAGCGGCATCGTCTTCGTTGGTGGCGATCGTTCGATCTCTTTTGCGACTCCGGCCGGTATCGAATGGCTTCGCCATCTGCGATCCGTGGAACCAGGAGCGCTCGAAGGGTTGCCAACCGCAGTCTGGTCGGCTGCCAAGGGACTCGCCGGGCACGACGCGGCCGCCTTGCGGGTAGCGACGATGTCCGCCATCGGCCCGGTGATCCTGGAAACATCCGATGGGGGAGATGGCACCACTGCCATCGTGATCATGCCCGATCGGGCGCAACCATCCTTGGAACCGCCCGAGCATTGGGGTCTGACCCGGCAGCAAAACCAGATCGCCTTGCAGGTCATTAGCGGCGCGAGCAATCGTGACATCGCCGAACGGCTCTTCCTGAGCGAGCACACGATCGAGTGGCATCTCCGCCAGATCTATCGCGCCCTCGACATCGCGTCTCGCACGCAGCTCCAGGCGCGATTCTTTCGCGATGTCGGCCTTCCCCGCTATCAGGAACCGGCGACGACAGAGGAGTAACGAGACCCGTGGGGCGGTCCCACGTCGGAACCGCCCTGCGAGATCAGAGGTTGCTAGGAGGCTGCGCCGTCGCAACGCACGACCATTCCGGCCGGTTCTCCCGGACCGAACGCGATCGCGTTGACCGTCACATAGACGTTGCCATCAGCGTCGATGGCCGCGCCCACCGGTAGGAAGAGATCTTCGACCACGGGAGTAACCGATCCGTCCGCCTCGATGCGCAGCACGCGTCCAGGCAGCGGCATACCGGTCTCATCGAAGCCCGCGGCTCCCTCGACCACATACAGCGCGCCGTCCGGCCCATTGGCGAACCCGAAGGTCATGCCAAGTCCGGAAACCACCGGAGTGAAGCTGCCGTCCGTTTCGACGCGCAACACATTCGGACCGTCCCAGCCTTCGCTCAGGAGCGAGACGTACAGTGCTCCATTGGCATCGAACCCGATACCAACCGGCACCGCCTGCCGTTCCTCGGTGGGATCGGCCGGAGTGCCGCCCTTGAGCAGCGATAGCGATGGAACCACGGCGACGAGCTCGAACGATCCAGAGGCGGGATCGATCTTGTAGATCGAGTTGCCGCCGGCATCGACCACATAGAGCATGCCGTCTGGCCCGTCGGCCAGTTGGTAAAGATTGGGATTGATGTCGGTACCGTCCGGATTGTTGTCGATTTCGTATTGGCCGAGCGATGCGATCGCGGCCATGTTGTCCGATCCGGAATCGATCAGCACGATCGAGTTCTCCAATGGCAGCTCCGGGATATCGACCCCTGCCATGCTGGCGGTGCTGGCCGCGCCGCCACCGACCGAGATCGTGAGGATGCCGTCGTCTTCGAGAATGCCAACTGGCCCAACTCCGCCGTAGGAGGGCAGACCGCTGGCCACCACGGTTTTGGTCCCGTCAGGGGCTATGGCAGAGACCTGTCCGGATGTGCCTCGGGTAGGGGGCGGGCCCTCATCCCCTTCGCCTTCACCAACCACCGGGGTTCCATCCGCGGGCGCCTCGGGCGCTGGCACCATGAGCTCATCGCCGCCGCTACCGGCCTCGGTCACATAAAGGGTTCCGTCCGCGCCCAGCGCCAGAAAACGGGGTTGATCCAATCCTTCGGCCACTACCGAGCAGCTCGCCGGAAACAGCAGCGGCCCCTCGGCCGGAGTACCCTCCTGCGCCATAGCCGTGCCCGAAGTCGCCAGCATCATCAATCCAAGTACCGAGCCTGCAAGTTGATATCGTCTTTTCACCTATGCGTTCCTTCTCATTTGTGTGTATTCGTTCGATCGTCGAGTAATGGGTCAGGGGATCGTTGGCGTTGACCTCCTCTCGTTTTGCAATCGGGCAGCCAGAGAACCGCGCGCGAACCCGGGAATCCGGGTTCGCGCGACGGCAGAGGAGTGGGAAAGGAGTTATTCGACGGTAAAGCTCTGCACCATACCGAGCAGCAGCGCTGGTGCCTGGGTTTCGGGATCGATCACCCAGCTCGTGGCGGTATAGATTCCGGGCTCGAGATCGAGTTCCACCCAGGTTCCATAACCGGGCGAGGCAACCGCGGTGTAGGCCACCCAGACCATCGACATGAATTCAGCCGACGGTGTTCCGGCATCCATGCTCTGGAAGAATCCGAGAAAATCTTCTGGGGTAAATGCGCGCGGGGTCTTGAAGAGCACCATTTGGCGCGGCTGCTCTCCGGTATTGGTCACGTGCCAGAGCTGCGGGCCAGTAGCGACGATAGGAGAGGAGATGTCGAACGCGACATCTTGTAACTCGAGCGTGACATCCGCTTCGATTACCGTGGCCGGAGCCGGAGTTGCCTCCCGCACGGTCAATGGTGTCAACGTCATGATCTCTTCGCCGTCTTCGGGCTGATAAGACGCGGCAATCTGCCAGGTCCCCGGGGTCAGGTCGACCAGGAATTCGACCGATTTGCCAGGAATCGCGTACGAGCCGCCGCCGTAGGTCCAGCCGTCGGTAGGAATATCCTCACGCGCCATGAGGAGTGCTTGCTCGGTGGCGGTCTCAGGATCCAGTCCTTCCGGCATGACCATGAAGTCGACGTACAGCGAGACGTTTTCTTCGCCGTGAAGCACGACATGCAGTTTGCCCGCGTCGACCTCGTCGGCTGAAAACGTGAAGCCGTCCATGCCTCCCTGAATTTCCAGGGTTGGCAAATCGAAAGTGCCGATCTTCGTGTTGCTGAAAGCGGGAGCGATTTGATCGATCTGGGCGGAAACCGGTCGGAGCCCACTGCCGATGGCCACAAGACCCAACAACAGAGCCCCGCAAACGTAAAGAAATCTTCTCATCCCATGCTCGCCTTTCTGAAATAAGGCTTGACCAGCCAGGTGTCGTCTTAAGCCCGGCCGGCGCCCCTGCTTATCCACGGTGCGGCATCCGCACCCGTCGGAACCAAAGATAGCCACCGAGCTTCCCCAAAGCACCACGGAAATCCGGGGTTTTCCGGTACTGTTCCGCAGGGAGGAATTGCCATCATGCGTATTCGTGATATCGAGGTTGTTGGGCTCATCGGGGCGACCCCGGAGGGCGGTTGGAGTAACGAGCTCAAGCCGGAGGATTCGGTGCATACGCTCGTGATCGTGCGCACCGACGAAGGCATCGATGGAATCGGCGGAGCGTTCACCAATGCCGGTCTGGTGCGTGCCGCGGTGTCCGTGCTGGAACCGCTCTGGCGAGGCGAGTCGGCCATCGAACCCGAGCGGGTCAGCGAAAAGCTGCACCAGAACACCTTCTGGCTCGGTCGCGGCGGCTCGCTCACCCACACGATCAGCGCAATCGACATCGCCCTCTGGGACATTCTGGGGAAAGCCACCAGCCAACCGGTTGGCCGTTTGCTCGGAGGCCGCTACCGCGAGCGAGTCAAACCGTACGCGTCGGTGTTGATGGACCAACCCGGCCCGCTGCGCGAGCTGATGACTCGCCTGCGAGAAGAGGGATACAAGGCCGTCAAGATGGGATGGGGTCCGTTTGGCCGGGTGAGCTACGCACTGGACGAGGAGATCGTGCGCACCGCGCGCGAGGCATTGGGTCCGGATGTCGACCTGATGGTCGATGCCGGCGCCAGCGACGCGTTCTGGCCAAATGGCTATGCCTGGGCGTTACGCACCTCGAAGATGCTGGCCGACTACAACGTCGTCTGGTTCGAGGAAGCCCTCAGACCGGACGCCCTGGAGGATTTCGTCGCGCTCAGGCGCAATTCCAGCGTGCCGATCAGCGGCGGCGAGGTGCTCACCCGGCGGCAAACCTTCGTGCCGTGGCTTGCAGCAGGCGCATTCGATATCGTCCAGCCCGATGTCTGCAAAGTAGGCGGGATCAGCGAGGAGCGGCGCATCGGTTGGTATGCGGAGGAATTCGGCGTCAAGATGATCCCGCATGGATGGAACACTGCCGTCGGGCTCGCGGCCGATCTTCAGCTTGCCTCCGCCATTCCCGGCACCGATCGGGTCGAGTATTTGCAGGGCTCACCCTATATCGACGAGATCATCACAAAGCCCTGGCAGCTCGACGCCGATGGGTATCTCACCATTCCAGACGCTCCCGGTCTCGGCATCGAGCTCGACTGGGACGTGCTCCCCAGGTACAGCGACCTACCGTGAGCGCGGAGTCGGGAGCAAGCGAACGCCATGCTCCCGACCCTCGACCGCTCAGTACGACACGACCAGCTCGACGCGTATCTTGCCGCCCGGACATGGATCGAGGATCTGCTCGCAAACGATCTGCGACTCCAGCACAAACCTCCGGGGTCCAGATGCGCATCCCGGAGAGAAGAACCGGACTTCCTCCAGGTCCTTGATGCCGGTAGACGGCGAGTTTCCGATGACCACGTAGGTGCGGGGCGTCGGTCCGGGATAAAACGCACCCAGAATCGCTGCCGCCTCGTCGCCGATCTTCTGGGCATCCAGGGTTGCCGCGGTATTTCCGGATCCAGCTCCATCGGACGCGGTGCTTCGAACGGAAACCGCGTCACAGGCGAGGCTGGCAAGAATCGAGCTCTTCATTCTGGAACTCCTGTTGGGTATCGGTCGCGCCGCAGTTGGCGTTGCCATGACCGTACCGGAGTCCAGCGCGACCCAATGTCTGGCCGCGTACCGATCGGGTGTCGTTCACCTGACAGAATGCCAGACCGAGCTCCGCCACCGACCTCCGAACGACGCCGTGCAGGACCTTGGTGTCATGCTGGTACATGCCACGTCGTAGTGGGATGTCGCGATCGCTCACGGCCCCTTTGGGCTCCCGAGATGCTTACGCGAGCACGGTCACCATGCCCACCAGCGCCGCTATCGCCGCTGTATCCCCCGAGCGCTCGATGCGTGGCAAAGCCTTCTCCAGAGCGATGCCCTTGGTGTAGAGCCGCCAGGCAGTGTCCTGATCGAGTGCCAGCGAAGCAAACGGCGCGACGCCACGGTCGCTGCCGAACTCCCAGCCATCGTCGGTCTTTCGCACGATCCAGGTGCACCCTGCTCCGCCGCGAACCGTCACATGGATGTTGGACCCAATCGGCGCATCCACATTGCGCAGCGCATTCGGTAATGCCAGCATGAACGTGTCGAACACTGGAGCGAGTGCCCAACGGTCATTCAGCAATGGGAACCCCGCCGCATCGCGAATCTGTTGCTGATGGATCCAGCGTTCGGTGAACTCGCGCGCCACATCCATCCAGATTGGGGCCGGTCCCGGTTGAATCCAGTCGACCGGAATACCAGGCGCGTCCATATCGAACCCGGCCATCGTCTCGGCATACTCGGCTCCGCTTCGCTCCAATTGGTCGATCACCTGGCGCGGACTCATCCAGCGAGCACCCGCGATCCAGCGATTGTTGATCTCGTCCACCAGCGCAGTCACTTCCGAACGGCCATAGGGCGGCTCCACGCGGGGACCGTGGGGAGACTGGTATCCGTCCCGCCGCCCGGCAACGAACCGCAGATCGCCGTTCAATAGGTGGAGCGCGACGTCGTGAATCGACCATCCTGCGCAAACCGTCGCGAGTTGCCACTCGTCAGGGCGGAGCGAACGCAGCACTGTGAGTAGCTCGGCGCGTTCCCGCGGAAAGAGCGGTCGCAAATCGGTGGGAGTAAACGTGGTCATCGCGTCACCTGCCTACGATCCGGAAATCGCCGCGATCTCCTCGGCGGAAAATCCTAGCTCGGCCAGAATGTCGGCGCTCTGCTCGCCCAGAAGTGGCGCAGGATGCCGCACCTGAAGCGGCTCTCCCCCGATCTGATACGGAAAGCCGGGTATCGCCGACCTCTCCCACCTTGCTGTGCGTCATCGACTGCCGCATGCCCGCATGCACCGACTGCGGATCGTCGAAGACTTGCGCGACATCGTAGATCGGGCCGGAGGGCACCCCGGCAGCGTCCAGCAACTCGACAACCTCCGCGGTCGAATGCCGGCCCAGCGCAGCTTCGATGGCCGCATAGACTGCCGGTTTGTTCGCATTCCGGTCGGCATTCGTCGCGAAATCTGGATTCGCGGCAGCCTCGGGCATGCCCAACGCTTCGCAGAACTTCTGCCAGAGCCGATCATTTCCCACCGCGATATTCACGAACCCGTCGTTTGTGGCAAACGTGTCGTACGGCACGATGATCGCGTGCGCGTTCCCCTGCGCGGTGGGAATGTTGCCGGTCGCGAAATAACTGGTGGCGTGGTAGGTCAGCAACGCCACTTGCCCCCCGAGCATCGAAACATCGATATACGTGCCTTCGCCGCTCTGCTCCCGGCCGTAGAGCGCCGAAGCAACTGCAAACGCGGCAAACATTCCTGCGCCGATATCGGCCACCGGCGGACCGGTCTTCGTCGGACGGCCGCCCTTCTCGCCGGTGATGCTCATCATTCCGCTCATACCCTGCACGATCAGGTCATAGGCGGTGCGACCGGCGGACGGGCCGGATTGACCGAACCCGGAAATCGAGGCGAAAACGAGTTTCGGGTTGCGGGCATGAACTGCGTCATAACCGAATCCGAGCCGCCCCATCGTGCCTGGAGAAAAGTTCTCCACCAGGACATCGGCCGAGTCGATCAATCGCCAGAGCGCCGCTTTGCCCAGTTCAGACTTGAGATCGAGTGTGATCGAGCGTTTGTTGCGATTGACCGAAAGAAAGTAAGCGGCCTCGCCGTCGATGAACGGTGGACCCCAGGCGCGGGTGTCATCTCCCGTTCCGGGCAGCTCGATCTTGATCACGTCGGCGCCCATGTCGCCCAGCATCATGGTGCAGAACGGCCCGGTCATGACCCTCGTCAAATCGACGACCCGAATCCCATCCAGCGGGAGCCTCGTTGCTCGTTCGGTCACGCGATTCGGTTCCTTCCTGTCAGTACCACAATGCGAATTTCGATAGCTGCCGAGTGTAGCATCGGGTCAGGATCGAGAAATCCGACCGTGGTATTGACAGTGATACGTCACACTGTTATCATTCATTGTGCGAGGAAGGTCGAGTGGAACGAATGCGGCAATCGGACGAGCGCCAATACACCCTGCAAGAGTTGGCCACCGCTGCGGGTGTCTCGATCCGAACCATTCGGTACTACATTGGTGAAGGGTTGCTGCCCGCTCCTGCCGGAGCTGGGCCGCAAAGCCACTATACCCAATCGCATCTCAACAGGCTGTACGCCATCGGACTGCTGAAGGACCGCTATCTGCCGCTCAAAGAGATCCGGAAAGCGCTGTCCGGACTCGATGACGCGCAGATCGATCGGATGATCGCCGATCTGGACAGTTCAGACGTAGTCGAAGCAGTCGACGCAAAGCCGAACGCCGATGTGGTGATACAAAGTCCGGCAGCGCCGGCGTTCATGAGCGAAACGCCAGCGCCGAAGTACGATGCCAGGTCGTACATCGACCTTGCGCTCGAACAAAGCCGGCCCCGGTCAGACCGTTTGCGACGCTCGATCCGCGAGGATCGGGTCGCACCCACCGCCGAGGCCGAAACCTGGCGCAAGATTCAGGTAGCAGACGGCATAGAGCTCCTCGTCCGCGACGACCTCTATCGCCGTCGCCAGGACCGGATCGATTGGCTCGTTGATTGGGCGAAGAAAGTCGTCGATTAGGCGCAAGCGACGCGAGCATCTATCGAACGGTAGGTCGCGCTGCCCTGCAAAATCGCGGTCCGGGATCGCCCGGCGCAGTGAATCCCATGACGCCCCGTTGGGCAACATGGATGTGGCACGACCGTCCCGGGCGACGGAAGATCGAATCACGACACATCGATACGAAACGGGGATCGTTCCAATTGCCCTGTGCGACCGTCGCACCAGGCCAGGCATGCCCATTCCCGAAAAGAACGAGGAGGAATCCATGTCCAGAACAACATTGCAGATCGAAAGTACCTGGGAGCGGCCCGCGCTGATAGCGCGTGACGGATCCGCCACCTTGATGATTCGCTTGGTTGCCCCATCTCTTTCCAGCACCGGGTTCGATTCGCCCACCCATCGATCTTGCCTTCGTGATCGACCGGTCTGGATCCATGGCCGGACGGCCGATCGGGCTGGCCAAGCACGCGGTCAGTCAGGCGGTCGAGATGCTCGAGCAACGCGACCGCGCGTCACTGGTGGTTTTCGACGATCAGGTCGATCTCCTGCACCCGCTTGCCGAGGTCAGCGCACGCCAGCGGAACGAGCTGCGGCTCGCGCTGGCACGAGTAGATGCGCGCAACAGCACTGATCTCTGCAGCGGCTGGCTCACGGGCTGCCGGGAGATTGCCCGCCATGAAGCAACGAGTGGCGCCGATCGTGTACGCCGCGCCATCGTCTTGACCGATGGAATGACCAATCAGGGCGAAACCTCGGTTGCGGTGATTTGCCAGCACGCGTCCGAGCTCCGCCGCCGCGGAATCACGACGACGACCCTGGGCATGGGGCAGAACTTCGATGAGGGATTGCTTTCCGCCATGGCGGAAGCAGGCGGTGGCAACTTCACCTATGTCGATTCGGCCGCTCAGCTAGCGCGCACCTTCGAGCGGGAGCTCGATCGCCTGACCGCCATCACTGCCACTCGTCTCAATGTGCGGCTCCGGCTACCCGACGGGTTGCATGGCAGCTTGCTCAGCCCGTTCCCGGTAGAGCGAGCCGGCCACCAGTTCGATGTGGCTATCGACGACCTTTCCACGAACGATGAAGTGGTGCTCATCTTCGAAGTCACCGGACGGGACCTGATGCGCGATGCACGCCTGCCGATTGAGCTCTCGGTTCGCTGGACCGATCCAATCGGGAATGTCCGCCAGACCGACCGCGCAAGTGTCGTCCCGCTGACAGTGGTCGACGAACGCACCTACGCCGTGATGCCGCGCTCCGATGAAGTGGCCACCCAGATCGCCATGCTGAAAGCGTCGCGCGATCAGCGCCGCGCCATGGAGCTCGATCGATCCGGTCGATTCGCCGAGTCGCGCCAGCTGCTGCACCAGGCGTTCGACGTGCTTATGGACGCTCCTGCCACCGACGAAGTGCTGCACCTGCGCGACGAAGCGCAAACCTACGCCGGCTTCGATCCCTCGGCTCCGCTCACCGAGCACACGCGCAAACAAGCGGTCCACAACTCTGTTTTCCGCTCCCGTCGCCGTCAATCGCTCGAACAGCCGTAGTCATTGACGGCAGTACCGCCGTACGAACAAAGCCCCCGCCTGCTTCCGATCGTTCGGAAGGCGGGGGCTTTAAATGGTCCAGGTCGAAGATCTATTGGGTGCCGCTCCGGCGCGTCGTCAACGCCAATGCGGTCAGCAACACGCTCAAAGCTGCCAGCATGGCCAGGTATTGGTGGACCGAAGCGCCGGGCCAGACACCGACGCCTGGCAGACTCTTGGCATCCTTCACGCTCGTCACCGCTTGCGCATCGACATCTTCGACCACCAACGAGGTGTACGAGATGCCCGCGAAGGAGCTTCCATACAGAGCGCCTTCGTCTCCGATCAGCTCGTCGGTGACCAAACCGCCGGCCGTTCCCGCCGTACTGGTTCCGCTTGCTCCGCCTGCCCCGCCCGCGCTCGATGTCACGCCCTTCATCCACCATGGCGGTGCCGGCGCCGTATTTGACGATCACGCGGGTGACCGTATCTGCCTCGATCGCAAACGACGTGCTCTGCCCGGTCAACTGCTCGCTGAGCGTATGTACAGTGCCGCTGGTAGCGGGAATGTTCTGGATCGATTCGACGCCATCGCGCCCCAGCTTGAGCGCTGGCAACGACTCTCCATTGGCAAAAGTGATGAGAATGGAGGCATCGCCCGCGAAGCAGCTCGATCCGCCCAGATCCGAGGCGGAAGCTGAAGCTCCTGGCGCCAGCGCGACCACCGAAGTGCCACTCGACGTCAGGCAATACAGCGCAACCACGGTGATCGTGCCGTTTCCGGTAGTCGAGCCGGTTGGCTCGGTCGCCGATGCGGTGGAGGTTGGCACGATCGCGGTGGCGGTAAGGGTGCTCGTAGCCGCGGGAACCGTCGCAGTTCGCGTTGGCGTGCTCGACGAGGCTGGCTGAGTCGGTGTCGCCGTGCGAGTGGCGGTTGCGCTCGGCGGAACCGGGGTTCTCGTTTTCGTCGCGGTGGCGGTAGACGGCAACGGCGTCGTCGTCTCCGCTGGGGCATTCCTGGATGCTGAAGAGGTGCACGGTCACGTCACCGTCGTATGACGTATCCAGCGTGACGATGCCGGTCGTCGCGTCGATGCCCGATAATTGCGCCGGCATCCAGGCTGTTTGCGCCACCGAAGGCATAACCCAGCCGGAGCGTAATCCTGCGTGACCGTGACATAGCCCTGCGCGGTTTGATCGAAGCGATAGGTCGGTGCATCGACGCAAGCGTTGTCGCTGCTATCGCCGGTCCAGTCGCCCAGATCGGATTCGCAGATCACGGTCGGATCGAAGGTGGCCGCATCGAGTCCGCGGGCACCCCAGTTGCCATCGGCAACGGTAACGCCGAAGTCGGCGCTGCCTCCTTCGGTCGTGCGCGCTACCGCCGGGCAGGTCAGTACTTGCGCGGCCAGGCTACCGAGCGCATTCAAATCATCGGTCGAGGCGACCTCGCTGCCGCAGAAATGCATGACGACGTTCACACGCGGAGGGTTCAAATAGAAGAGATGGATGACCGGGCTGTCGGTGCCTCGCAAACTGGTGTCGAGTCCCAGAAACCAGGCAGCCGGGATCTGAACTGGTGACGATGCCGGCATCCGCATCGCTGCCGGCTTCGGCGGCGACATACCGCATCGAATCCGGCACCGACGTCAGGGAGACCGTGACGGGTCCTTCGGGCAATTGGAAGGAAAAGCCCGAATTGCTGACACATCGATCGTTGGTGGGATCGTTGTCGAGCGCGCCTACCGTGCTTTCACAGAAAGGCATCGGAAACGAACGCGCCATTGCCGGTGAGCGATTGCGGCTCCCCCGTTGCCGGGGTCAGGGAGAAGTCGAAATACTGCTCACCGCCGTTGATCGTGCCCCCCGGGGATGGATACCCTGGCAGCGTCATGGCAGGACAGGCGTTCAGCCGGTCGGTCAATCCCCCGAGCGCCCAGAGCTGATCGACGGTTTGCACGTCCGGCTTCGCAGGAGTGCGCCACGATGGTCAGTCCGCTGGTGACCGCTTCCGCTGCCGCCTCGACCGTTGGTTCCGCGGTCGGCTCTACAGTCGGCGCCGACGAACGAGACGATGACGATCTGGCGTTGCGCCATCGGCCACCAGCTCGACATCGCGCGATGCACCGGTGATCGGGTCGTAGAGATTGTGAAAGCCAGCGTCGAGCTGGAGTTCGAGGTAGGGAGCGACTGGGCCGTAATCGATACCGTCGACCAGCAGCGTCGCGTTCCCATCGACGCAATCGCCCTGTGGAGCATATTCCGCCGCAAGCAGGATGGAGACCGTTCCAGGTTCGCCACCCGCGTTGCAGCTCACTGCGGAAAGTTGCAGCCATCCGGTCGCGGGAGTTTCCTGTTCGGGCGGCGGGGTGCCCTCTTCGGTGATCGTTTCATCGCCCTGCGCCAGGGTGGGCAGAGCGCCGCCACCGATCAGGCAAAGCCCAATGGCCAGCGCGAACGCGAATCGAAAAAGGGAAAACCGAGGCATGACCGCAAAACTCCAGGCACGGGCGCATCGCCCGGTCTTGCGCCAATTGTACTGGTCATGCCTGAACCGTCGTCCCGACCGAAGCGGAGGAGCGAGCCGTTCCGTCCCAGACCCCACCTGGATTTCTTCGCGCTGTCCCACCAACGGGGATCAGATCGTGAATTCATCCGTGGGTACTACGGGAAAAGACGCGTGGCTTACGCGTTCTCGGCGTCATCCTCGACGACGGCATCGTCACGCGGATCCTCGTCCAGTATCTCGATGCCGGTGGTCGCCACTGCATCTCGCAAGGCCCCGACATAGCGCCAGGGGAGCTCCCAATACTTCGCTGCGGCCACCACGCCTTCCGGATCTCCGGCCAGCAGTTCGTCCGAATCGAAAAACGCGTTCACGCTGTCGCCCAGATCGGTCGTGGCTTCCACGTGCGCCCCCGTCGCCGAACCGTCCGGCAATGAGATCAGCACGCCCCAAACGGCAGGAGCATCCAGCGACGAGAAACGCGGACGGTCGCGCCGCGGCGCTGGCATCGAAACGCGCTCGGGCAATGAATTGCGCCCCCGGCCAGCGAGCATTGACGCGGTCGGGCCACATCGCTTCACCGGTGAGAATCTGAATGGTGCCGTCGCGCTCGCTCATGCCTGCTCCGTGTGGATCGAATCGCCAATCGGCAGTTTACCGTCGAAACCCGATCAGCGGTGGATCGAGATCGAGCCCGCGCGCCATGCCCAGCACCCCGAACCGCCCCAATCCACCCGGCTCGATCAGGCGAAAGATCGCCGCCTTGGCCGAAAGATAGTCCTCCGCGGTGATACCGGGTTCCCGCTGCAAGTCCACCAGAAACATCTCCCATGCCGAGCTGTGAGAGAAAATCGCCCTGATTGGTGAATCCGGCAGTGGCCAATCCGGCGCGCGCCCCGGCGCGTTCGAGCGCCGTGAAATCGACATGCGTGGTCAGATCGACCGCCCCAGGATCGATGAACGGATCGTCCGTCACCTGCTGGCCGCGATAGGCGCGCAAGGTACCCTCCAGGCGATGACCCGAATAGAGCGTTTCGGCTGGATAGCCATAGTCGATGATGAGCGCCAGTCCGCGTTCCAGCAGGGTCGCAGCCGATTCGAACCAGGCCGCTGCTGCCGGGGAGACCTCGACGATCGCCCCGTCAGGTAACGTCGCGGCGATCGCCTCGATTTCAGGCAACGATGCGACCTCCGCCGACCGTTCCTTTACGACCCAGGCGAATCCGTCGCCGTCCAAAGCCACAAACCATTCACGGAGTTGCCCATTGCGTGACCACCAGCCGGTGGGCCGGAAAGGCGTCGGCGACTTCGTTTCCGAGCAGCACCCCGGTGAACGGCGGCAAGCGGATCGAATAGGGTCGGAAATCTCTCACTCGGTCGCCCAGCCCGGCTTCCGTCATCGCCGCCATCGCTTCGGTTCGACGATGGGCGTTCGATTCCACGAGCCGGTAGGTGAGCCCCTCCATCGCTTCCGGCGCGTCGTGCGCGATTCCGGCCAGAACGTCGTAAGCCAGCACCCCGGTCCCGGCTCCGTACTCCCGGATTTCCCACGCTCCGGCTGTCCGAGCCGGTCCCACACCTCGATCAATTGCCGCGCCACCGTCAACCCAAAGTAAGGGGATGCCTCTGGCGAGGTCAGAAAATCGCCGGTCCGTCCCGGTCCCAGTTGTGACCGCTGATAGTACCCGTGCTCCGGGTGATACAGCGCCAGCGCCATGTACTGCGCCAGCGTGATCGCACGCTCGGGCGAGCCCTCGATGGCATCGCGAATGATGGAAACCAGCGCAGTTTCAGCGTTTCGTTCAGTCATGTGCAAAAGTCTACGGGAATGGTGGCTGGGAACCTGAACCCGTGACGCTGAACACATCCCCGGCAGACCCCAATCCGTCTCCCAGCTCTTGCTCAGGAACGCGCGGCACGCTAAGGTCAGCTGTGACTGGGAGTCCCGACGACTCCTTGCAACGTTCTCGCTGTAAGGAGCGTTTACGATGTCTTCCAGGTTGCTTGATCCGGCTGATCGTGGCTGCGATCATGCTCACCCCGGCGATTCCCGCCCTGCACGTTTGCCCAGAGCGACGGCGAAGTCGTCGTCATCGAGGACAACTTCGACGACCCCGGCGTCGGCGTGTTGCAGGAGGGTTCGGACGATCCCGATCTCCGGTTCGACTATGACGACGAAGGCTACGAGATCGATGCGTTCGCCGACGATTTCGCGGGCGACCTGACCGTCCCGGTGCCGGGAGAGTTCTCCAATGGCACGATTGCCATCGACGGTGCGCTCACCGGAGACAACGATTCCAACGGGCACTATCTCTTCCTCGCCTGCCGCGTGCGCGATGATACCGGGTACAAGCTGGAGATTCGTCCGCTGGCGCAGGTGGCGGCAATCTGGCTGCTCACGCCCGATGGCAACGAGCGCATCGCCAATGTCGGCCTGGAGGGCGATCCCAGCACAGGACCGTTCCGTCTCGAATTCAGTTGCGAAGGCGACCAGCTCACCGGGCGCATCGATGGCGAAGAGATCATTTCGGTCACCGATGCCACCTACGATCAGGGCGGCTTCACGTTCGGAGCCGGGGTATATCAGCTCAGCGCTGGACCGGTCTCCGCCGACTTCGATAATCTGACCGTGTCGGTGCCGGCCAGTGAGGTCCCGGCCACCCCAGAGGCGAGTCCGGAACCGGTCGAGGAACCCACCGAAGCGGCGACCGCCGAGCCAACCGAGGACTGTCACTGAGGAAGCCACGGCCGAGCCGCGGAGGAAGCTACGCAAGAGGCGACGGCAGAGCCAACATCGATAGCCACTGAAGAACCCACCCTGGAACCGACAGTCGCTCCGACAGAAGAGCCGACCCAGGAACCGACCGCGGAGCCAACCGAGGCTCCCATCTCTCAGGCAGCCATCTTCGATCGCGCCGGACTCGCCGCCGCTGCCGATCAGCTCCGCGAGCCAGGCGGGCGAACAGCGATCCCGATCTTCGGGCCGGAAACCGGCTCTACCGATCTCGCCGACCGGTCAGGATGCTGCTGGACTTCGTCGCCACCACATCGTTCACCGTTCCAGAGGGCGACTGGTCGGCTGGCTATGCCTTCCGGCAGATCGATGGCCTCGGTGGCATTCTGCTCATCTCCTCGAACGGCGCCTGGTTGCTCACGAATGGTACCGAGCAGGTCCGTGCGGCGGGGCTGGTCGAAAACCTGAACACCGATCCCGGGTCGGACAATGCGATCGAGCTGATCGCCGCCGGTGAAACTGGCTACCTGACCGTCAACGGCGAATTTGCCGCTCAGCTCGATCTCACGCCTCTGGCCCGACGCCGGAAGCCTGGCGATCATCGGCACGGTAGCCGGCGACGGCAATCCGCTCAGGTGTTCGATGCGACCGTCTGGTCGCTCGGCGAGCCATCGGAACCAGAGATCGCGCCGACCGCGACCGCTTCGCCGGTTCCCGACGAAACTGAAGTCGCCCAGGAATCACCGGTTGCGACGGAGGAGACCGCATCGCCGGAAGCCACCGCCGAATCTGTCGGCCGACGAGGCGGCTGCCTTCGATGAGATCGTCGCGTCCACCGACGGCCAGGACCCCGCTTTCCGGACCAGATGCCGGCACGCTCACCCAGGCGATTGGATCGCTCGATATCGCCAGCGCCGGGGTGATCACCTCGAACTTCTATTCCACGGTCCGCTTCTCGAATCCCGCCAACGCCGAAAATCCCGACCATCCGTGGGATATCGTGCTCGGTTTCTGGCATACCGGTGGCGACAACCAGATGCGCCTCGTGATTTCGTCAGATGGCACCTGGTCACTCGCGATCTGGCACCGCTCGCCCGATCGTCACCGGCACGGTCGACAACCTGAACCTGGGTGAGGCCCGCGGCAACGATGTTGCACTGGCCGTGCTCGACGGCACCGGCTATCTCTCCGTCAACGGCGAATTCGTCGATGCGTTCCAGATTCCGTCAGAACCGAATGCGGGTGACCTCTGGCTGGCAAGTGGTACCTTCCCTGAAAATGCGCAGGAAGGCGTCGAAACGCCATACAGCGACTGGACGATCTGGTCGCTCGAACGAGGGTAGTTCACTGGCCATGGGAGCTCGATGAAGATCACCGCAGTTACGTCGTATCCGGTCAAGGTTGGTTTTCGCAATCAGTTCATCGTCAAGATCGACACCGACGAAGGGATCTCGGGCATCGGTGAGGGCGGGATGTCCGGCCGAGAGCTGGCCATGGCCGGCATGGTCGAGCATCTCTCCCGCTGGTTGATCGGCGAAGATCCGGGCCGCATCGAGCATCACTGGCAAACGTGTTACCGCACGTCCTATTTCGAGGGCGGCAACATCTTGACGGCTGCGCTCAGCGCGATCGACATCGCCCTCTGGGACATCCAGGGCAAGCGCCTCGGCGTGCCGGTCTATAAGCTCCTCGGAGGTGCCTGCCGGGACTATCCTCCCGTGCTTCGCGACCCCGGGCGCGCTGGACGGACCAGACATCGTCGAGCAAGCGAAGCAGATGTACGCCGAGGGCTGGAACGTCCAGCGCTTTCTGCCGGTCATGAAATCAACGCTGCAGAACGACGACGCGGTCGCTGAGGTCTTCGAACCGCTCGAGGCCATCGATCTTGCTGCACATTGGTTGCGGGAGATCCGCAACCAGGTCGGATCGGGGCTCAATCTCGCCATCGATTTCCATCACCGGCTCAACGTCGCGGAATCTGCTCTCTTCTGCCAGCGAGTCGAAGACCTCCACCTGTACTTCGTCGAGGAGCCGCTCCGCTCCGAGAACCCGCGCGCCTATCAGCAGCTCCGCACCATGACGTCGGTTCCCTTCGCCATCGGCGAAGAGTTCGCCAGCCCGTTCGCATTCGTGCCCTGGATCGAGGACGGTATCACCAACTTCGTGCGCGTCGATGTTTCCAACGTCGGTGGCATAACGGCGGCGCGCAAAGTCGCGGCCATGGCCGAACCGCACTACATGGACGTCATGCCGCACAACCCGCTTGGACCGATCACCACCGCCGCCTCGATTCACTACGGCCTGGCAACCTCGAACTTCTCCTACCTGGAATACCAGCATCGCCTCGCCGACGACTACGATCCCGCGCTCTTCCCGGTGATGCCGAAGATCGACGGCTCCGAACTTTCCGATTCCCACCGAACCCGGCCTCGGCGTCACCTTCGACCATGAGGTCGCTGCCGAACGCGCCTTCGAATTCTGGGACGCCCCCCGCTGGCGCCGCCGCGACGGCTCGTACCAGAACTGGTAATCCGTGCCGGACGCCGAAGCATTTCATCTCCGCGTGTCATTCTGAACGAAGTGAAGAATCGCTCCGGTCGGAAGCGCCCAACGCCAAACTCCCGGAAGCAATCAGCTTCCGGGAGATTGGCGTTCGGATGCATGAATCGCCAAAAAGGGAATACCCTAGGCTGGTGTGAACCCGGGTTGAAATCGGTCGGCCAGGAACGGACCGATATCGATCGTCGGCGCCTCGCCCAGCACCAGCCCAGCCACCAGCCGGCCCGAGAACGGACCCAATTGCAACCCCGACGGACCGTGCCCCGTACAGAGAAAGACATTGGGATATCCCGGCGCCGCGCCCAGCACCGGCAGCCGGTCCGGACTGAACGGCCGCAAACCGATGCGGATCTCCGCAATCGTCGCATTGCCAAGCCCGGGCGCGACCGCCAGCGCTTCGTCCAGCACCGACTTCACCCCTGCCGCTGTCAATCGCACCTCGTACCCGGAATCGCTCTCCCGGGTCGCGCCGCAGACCACCCGGTTCGGGCGGAACGTCAGGATGTACTGGTCGTAGTACCCCACGATGATCGGCCAGTCACCGGTATACGCATCGGGCATGTCCAGATGTGCGATCTGCCCGCGCTGCGGAAAGATCGGCAACGCGAATCCCAGCTTCTCCGCCAGATAGCACGACCACGCGCCGGCCGCGATGATCACGCTCGATCCCTGGATCAGCGTGGTGCCGACCTTGACTTCGACCAGAGATTCGCTCGCCGAAACAAGCTCGGCTTCGCCCTGCGATCAGCTCGCACCCGTTCCGCTGGCATGCGGATCGAATGGCATCGCGCAAAACGCGGCCATTCACCCGGGATGCATCCGACGCATGAATCGCCCCAAAGATGTTCCCCAGCGGGGGAAACAGCGTGCGCGCCCCGTCGGGGTCGAGCAGACTGACGGTGCCGACATTACCCAATCCGTCTTCCCGGCGGCGAACCATGTCCGCCGCCAATCCTGGAAGCTGCTCGGCTTCTGCCTCGCTCCGCGCCACGAAGAGGGCGCCCACCCGCTCATATCCGGTATCCGGCTCTCCGTCCGCGATGAGCGACTCCACCAGCTCGCCGTAATAGGCAATCGCCGCTTTGCGCAGCTCATAGCCGGTTTCGGAATCCCGCACATTCATCCCGGGCGCGATGATCCCGGCCCCGGCCTGGGTGGCGTGCCCTTCGTCCATCCGGTCCACCAGCGCCACTCGCTGCCCGGCTTTCACCAGCGGATAGGCGGCGCTCCAGCCCAGCAACCCGCCCCCGATCACGATCGTGTCGACTTCTAGCGTGGGCATGGGCGCGTTTCTCCAGTGTTCAGGAATCGAGTGGCCGGTTGGCGCGCATGTTCAGCCGCCAGTAATCGAACACATAAGGCGGATCCTCAGCCGCCGCGCCCGCCACCAGATAATCGACGAACGGTGCTCGTTCTGCTTCGGGTAGCCGGATCAGATGCTCGCCCAGAATCACGTTGGCCAGAAACGTTCCATAGCGTCTCGGCATCGTTCATGGGAGTCGGCGCTTCGTAGAGCCACGTAGTGATATTGGTAAAACCCGCATCCTGCAGCCGGTTGGCCGTAGTGACATCATCGGCGAATTCCCATGGTCCCTTCCAACCGTCGAAATACTCGGCCAGCTCCGGAGACCGCATCATCACGTCGGCTCGCGCCAGCAGCGATTCCAGATTCGGGCCCCCGCCGCATTGCGCGGATAGGAGTCCGCCTGGCTTGAGCACACCGTACAAACCACGGAAGAGCGCGTTGTGATCGCGAATCCAGTGAAACGTTGCCGTCGAAAAGAGCAGATCGACCGGCTCGCCCACATCGTCGAGCGTCAGGTGCCCAACGTCTGCCTGAACGACCGTGACGCGGTCGCCAAACTTCGCGAGATTTGCGCGCGCTTCGGCCACCATATTCGCCGAGCGGTCGATGGCGATCACTCGTCCTTCTGGCAGCAGCTCCAGCAGCTCGGCCGTCAGGCGCCCCGAGCCGCATCCGGCATCGACCGCACGCTCATCGCCGCGCAGCGAGAGGTCGCTCAGCACCGTGCGGCCCCAGGTGACATGAGGATTCGAGACCTGGTGGTAGACGGAAGCGTTCCACTCAGCCGGTTGTTGCGCGCTCATGATCCAATCCTTCCTCTCAGGTTGGAATCTAGCACGGTAGCCGCCTGCGGGCTCGGGACAGTGCCAACCATATGCCCCCGCTACAATGTCGCATCGACCAGCAGTACCTCAAAAGGATGGAACCGCACATGGCGGCGTTTCGCTACATCGTTTCCGACGTCGACGCGGCAGTCGCGTTCTACACCACGATCCTCGACTTCGAGCTGGAGGAACAGTTCGGGCCGGCCATGGCAATCCTCCGCCGGACCGATCTGACCCTCTGGCTGGCCGGACCGCCGAGCTCGGCCGCGCGCCCAATGCCGGACGGCAGTCAGCCGGTTCCCGGCGGGTGGAATCGCATCGTCATCGAGGTCGCCGACATCGTGGACCAGGTAGAGCGAATTCGTGCTGCGGGAGCAACGTTGCGCAACGAGATTGTCATCGGCCCTGGCGGGCGGCAGGTGTTGATCGAAGATCCGTCCGGCAATCCGATCGAGCTCTTTCAGCCGTTGCGCTAAGTCGAGGTCGAAATGGCAGGAGTAGCGAATGGATCGTAGAGCGAAGGGTCGGGGGCGGTATAAGGAGCCCACAGCACATCCGTGGCTGCCCAGCCATCTTCGAAGTGCAACGCCAGCAGTTCGGCCGGGCCAAGCCGATCACCCACCGGTACGATCATCGCCGGTTCGGCTGGATCGAGCGCCGGAACCGCGATCCCTACGCCACCCGGTCCCCAGCTGATGATTCCATTGCCTTTGTTCGGTAGCTCGAGCGTCCGCTCTCCGATCCCGGTGCGCACCCGAATGTGCAATGTCTTGCCCCGTTCCAGATACGCGAACCGCACGCCGTCCGGCGCCCAGATCGGTCGCGACGGCGCTTGCGTGGGCGTTGTCACGGGGAGTACCGATTGGTCATCGATCGAAACCAGATAGATCGTGCTGCCCCGCAGCGCATACCAATCCGATTCGCCGGTTGTCGTCCAGAGCAATAACGTATCCGCTTCCGGCGACCAGCTCACCGCGCGGGCATGTTCCGGCGTCGATGCCATCAGTGACGTGGCCTCCAGCGAAGCGGCATCGATGATGAGCAGATCATTGGCGCCGCCAGGACCAAGGCCGATCGCGGCAAGTCGAGTGCCGTCACTCGACCAGCTCGGCGAAATCACCCCCGAGCTTCCATCTGGGAGCGGAAGTTGCCGCGTCTCCCCGGATGCGAGATCGAAGAATGCGAGCGTGGTGGATCGGTCCCCGGAATCCGCCAGCGATGGGCGAGTGAAAACCAGTTGCGAACCGTCCGGGCTCCAGGCCGGGAGCGAGAGAATGGCCCCATCGTTCACCAATCGCAAATTGCCGCCGTTGGCATCGACAATGAAAAGCGCGGCAAAACGCTCCGCACCCGGAATCGCGGAGAAGAACGCGATGAGCGACCGGTCCGGACTCCACAGCGGCGCGGCTACTGGAACCTCGTCGAAGACAAGCGTCTCATCTCCCCCGTCGGGACCGATTCGGTAGAGCGCGCCGTTTCGGGTATACAGCAGCGGCGCGTGCGCCAGGCGCAGCTCGGTGAGCGTAGGCTCATCCGGGGGAACTCCGGTGAAGGCCGCCAGCGCCAGCGTTGCTCGTTCCACCTCCAGCCAACGACGGTTCGTGGTGGCGACCGTAGCCTCGCGCTCCAGGTCAGATTGGAATTGCGTTTCCGCGCTCGCCAGTAAAGCCGCCGCCGCGGAATTGTCTGGCATGGCCGAGACCACCGATCGCAGTAGCTCGACAGCGCGCGTGCTCTCTCCACGATCGAGTGCGGACTGTGCATCCAGGAACGCGGCCTGATACGGCGCCAGCCGTTGCTGGGTCGTGATCCGCTGCTCCGGCGCATCCTGATACCCACCGGCCTCGCCAAACTGCGCAATCGCGGCGGGGAGATCGCCTGCGGTGAGTGCCGCTACCGCCCGGTCGTACGCCGCCGACTGCGATTGCCGTGTTTCCCAGGTTCGCCAGCCAACCAGGGCCATGACCCCCACCGCGAGCGCGAATGGGAGCAAGAGGAACCAGCTTCTTCGGTCCCGCTGTCTGGCGCCCTCGTGTTGAGGCCAGGTCAGTCGCGTGCCACACCCGCCACAGCGGGCGGTGTCGGGCAGATTGAACGTGGCGCAACGCGTGCAGAACACCGGCGCTCTCCAAACTTGGGGTCGATCTTCGTATCCTACCTCGTATGGAACGACGACAGGAGCTCGACAAACGGCATGTCTTCGGCTGCGTCTTCATTCTCGCAATGGTGGCAGCGCCCTTTATTGCGTTGATCTATGGCTTTGGATTCGCGCTGGCGGTGCTGACGATCGGTCTCGTGCTGACCGCGTTCCTCGCCTACGACGCGCGCGATCAGGTCGATCCCTCCCGCCGTCTCACCGTCATGCTGATGGCCGGAATCGCGCTGGCATTTGCCCTGCTGACCGGACTGGCCGCCATCAGCCAGTTTCAGTAGCCGACACGATTCCCTCCCGCAGCGCGATGCCGGTCGCGGCCGTACGGGAATGCACCTCCAGCTTGACCAGGATGTTGCGTACATGGGTACGCGCCGTGCCGTGGCTAATGAAGAGCTCGTCGCCGATCTCCCGATCGCTCTTGCCGAGCGCGACCAATCGCAAGACTTCCAGCTCACGGTTGGTAAGGCCGAACGCCGCTACGGCTGGAACGTTCGGTTGCAACCGGCGAGGTGGATCGGCGGCCATGGTGGCCAGCGTTTCTCGCGCTAACGCAAATCCAGCGTCGAGCGACAGCGTTGCTCCGTTGGCCAGCAGATCGTCGTAGCGCTGGGCGCTGAGAAGGTCGCGGGCCCGAGCCCGTGACTCGTCGTAGTAGCGCAGCTCGGGCAAGGTAATAGGGTTGCCGGTTTCGCGGTTGAGCCGGTCCGCCGCTCCGAAGAGCCGGACCGTGAGCTCAGGATCGCTTCCCGGTTCCAGCACGGCCGCGGCCGCGTCGATCAGCTCGGTCGCCGTGCCGATAACGCCGGCGTGCAGAGAGAAATCCAGCGCTTCGAGCAACCGTTGCGCGGCCAGTTGCCGGTTCCCTTCCGCCAGCTCGATCATCCCAATCAGGTGTTTCGCATAAGCGATGTTGAGCCCGGCCTCTTCCATCGCGGCGTTGGCGATTGGGGTGACCAGCGCCCGCGCCCGCTCGAGCTCCCCGAGTCCGAAGAAATTGACCGCTTTGTGGAATTCGACATTCGCCAGGGTCGGAGCATCGTTCACCTGATCGAGCAGCGGCTGTGCTTCATCGATGAAATCGAGTGCGCGCTGGTAATGACCGCTGTCTTCGGCCAGCACCGCCAGCGAGAGCAGCGTATAACCGACCCCCCAGTCGTGGCCCAGGGCGCGAAGATCCGTCAATACCCGCTCGAGAAGGGCAATGCCGTCCGCTCTCAGGTGAGGGAAAAGCGAGAGCAGATTTCCGAGCGCGAAATCCGAGCGCGCGCGTGCGATGGGGCGCACGAGTTCCGGGTCGAACGTTCCCCGGACCCGTTGCATGGCGCGGATGCCCTCCATTCGGCGACCACGAATGTAATAAAACCAGACCAACGCTGCGGCAAACGTGCTGGCGGTGGCAGGATCTCGCTCGGACAGATAATCGAGCGCTGCGCGAATGTTCTCGTTGTCGCTCTCCAACGCGTCGAGCCAGAGCTGTTCCAGCTCCGGCACCCCGTTCTCGAGCCAGGCCGATTCCGCCATCGCGCGAAACCATTCCGCGTGGCGCAGCGCTGTCCGCTCGGTATCTCCCCGCTCGGCCAGTTTGATCGCGGCGAACTGGCGGATCGTCTGGAACAGCCGAAAGCGCGGCTCGTCGCCTGACGATTCGACCCGTTGCACCAGGCTATGATCGACCAACCCATCCAGCAGTTCGAAGATATCCGTCCATTCGAGCAGGTTGTCATCGTCCGAAAGCGTCTCGCCGGCATCGACATACAACGACGGCGCGAACCGAATCGGGGCATTGCCCGCGATGGCTTCGGCGGCGGAGAGGGAAAAGGTCCCAGAAAAGACAGCGAGCCGGTCGAGCAGCAATGCCTCGTGCGGAGAAAGGAGGCCATAGCTCCATTCGATCGCGGCGCGCAGCGCCTGATGCCGGTCTGGCGCATCTCGAGGTCCGCCGCTGAGCAGCTGCAGCGATGCCGAGAGCCGGTTCAATAACGCCTCCGGCGAGAGCACGTTGCTCCGCGCGGCAGCGAGCTCGATCGCCAGCGGCAACCCATCGAGATAGCGGCAGATCGCCACGACCGCTGGCGCGTTCTGCCCGGTGAGTGAGAATGCCGGACGCACCACCTGCGCGCGATCGATGAATAGCCGGACCGCCGGGATGGCCGCAATTGCTTCCAGATCAGCAGTTTCGGCCTCATTCGCAGTCAAAACCGGTGGCAGGGCGAGCGGCTCGACCGCGAATTCCTGTTCGCCCTGCACGCGCAATGGCGCTCGGCTGGTGACCAGGGTGCGGACCCCGGGGGCGCCGCTCAGGATG
Source organism: uncultured Chloroflexia bacterium (assembly GCA_963720855.1). GTDB lineage: Bacteria > Chloroflexota > Chloroflexia > Thermomicrobiales > UBA6265 > JAMLHN01. The sequence goes on from CAVRGV010000001.1 coordinate 314,459, forward strand.
GCATTCAGAACGGGACCAGCGTCGAGCACTTGCTCGAAGTTGTCCACGACCAGCAAGAGCGATCGGTCGGACAGATACGCGGCAAGCTGGGCGGCCGGTCCTTCAGCTTCTGCCAGTCCGATCGCGCTGACGATGGCCGGCACGACCGCTGTTGCATCGGCTAGCGTTGAAAGATCTACATAGACCACGCCGTGTGCGAACGATTCGCGCATCTGCTCGGCGACTTCGATGGCCAGGCGCGTCTTGCCGACCCCGGATGGCCCGACCAGGGTCAGGATCGATCCGGTTCCGTGGGTCAATCGGCCCGCAATCGCTTCGAGTTCTCGCTCGCGGCCGACAAGCGGCGTATAGGTGATGGGCAAAGTCGCAGCAGGTGGAGAGCTCATCGAATGGCGCAATTGTCCTCGGGAGAAGGCAAACAGAAGCGATGATGAAGTATCGCATTCGCGTCGCCGGCAGGGTTCTCTATGGGCAAAGGAGTTACGGCGCATCCTCGAAGCGCAGGATCCCCTCGCGCAGTGCGTACGAGGTCGCCGCGGACCGGCTCGGAACATCGAGCTTGGCCAGAATGTTGCCAACGTGGGTTCGCACGGTCCGATGACCGATGAAAAGCTGATCGGCGATCTCGCGGTCGGTCAGCCCGGAGGCCACCAACTGCAACACCTCGCGTTCGCGCCGGGTCAGCGGGGACGTGGCAGGTTTTCCAGCAGCCGGAGTGCGCAAACCCGTCGAATCTGCGTTCACGACCAGCGAATCGAGCACCTCGCGAACCAGCGTGACCGCGGCCTCGAACCCGATCGCGGTGCCGGCGCGATACAGCGCTTCGAATCGATCCGGCCCCAGCGTGTCCATCGCGATCTGGCGGGCGCCGGCATAGATCGGCAGCTCGGGATAGTGAATCGCGTAGTCCGCGTCCAGGTTCACGCGGTCCGCCGTGCCAAACAAACGTGCTCCCGTTTCAGGATCGCCGGCACGTACCGCGATTGTGGCGGTGGCATCCACGGCCTCGGTCGAAATCTTTCCCATGTCGTAACGCAGCGCAACGTCGAGATAGCGTCGAAGCAAAGACGCCGCTTGCGGAAGGTCACCTTCCACCATGCTCATGACTCCGAGGAGTCGCAACCCGTAGACCAGGTTCGCTCCCGCGATGTCAGGATGCAGCGCCACGATCGGTTCGGCAAGCGCGCGTGCTTCGGCCAGGCGCCCCAGTCCAAAAAGGCTGGACGCGATGTGAATATCGACATTCGCGGTCGTCGCGATCTCGTTCAGAGCATCCAGAAGTGGCCTTGCCCGCCGCAAAAGCTCCAGGGCGCGCTCATAGTCTCCTGAGTCCTCCGCCGAGACGCCCAGCGAGAGCAATGCAAATCCGATCGCCCAATCGAGTCCGATCGCTTCGACTTCGGCAAGCATCGCTTCGAAGTGAGCGATCCCTTCGTTTTCCCGGTCTCGGAACTGCACGAGCAGGATGCCGCGGATGTAGTGATTTCGCGCCCGATTGACCGGTGAGAGCACCGCGGGATCGAATCGGTTGTCACTCCGTTCGAACGCCCGTATCCCTTCGTTTCGTCGTCCGAAAAAGTAGAAGTGCCACCCTAGCGCGGCCGCAAGGGTAGTGGCGGTTGCCGGATCGAATTCCGTCAGCCACTCCAATGCCGCGCGGAAATTGTCGATATCGTGTTCCAGCGGCCCCAGCCATTCCCATTCCAGGACCGGAATACCGCCCGCGGTCCAAACTGCCTCCGCCTGTGCGCGGAACCAGGTTGCATGCCGCAGCCCGATCGCGTGCCCGGAGCCGTGTCGATGCAGTTGCTCGCGCGCGAACTGGCGGATAGTGGAATAAAGCCGAAAGCGCGGTTCCTGGGCATCGCCGTCGAAGCGCTGGACCAGACTGTGATCGACCAGCCCATCGAGCAGATCGAAGACCACTCCTCCGTTCAGCTCTGGTTCGAGCGGGGGCACGTCCGCTTGCTGAGCGTAAAACGACGGCTGGAAGACAATTGGCGCATTGCCAGCCACCGCTTCGACCGCGCTGAGCGAAAAGCTCCCGGAGAAGACCGACAACCGCTCGAAGAGGATTGCCTCGTCTGGCGAAAGCAGGTGATAGCTCCAGGCGATGGCGGATTGCAGTGCTCGATGCCGGTCGGGTACATCGCGCGGCCCGCTATTGAGCAATTGAAGCGGAGCGGAAAGTCGGGCCAGCAGGGCTTGAGGCGAAAGCACATTGCTCCGCGCGGCGGCCAGCTCGATGGCAAGCGGCAGCCCATCGAGCTGCCTGCAGATCTCGGTAACCGTGGCCACGTTGTCGACCGTAAGCTGAAAGGCCGGGCGAACGGCCTGCGCGCGCCGGACGAAGAGCTCGACCGCCGGTGCGCGCCCTATGGCCCGCACGTCGTCTTCCGACAATTGCCCACGATCCGGGGTCACGGCAAGTGGGAGCGGCGCGACGGCAAATTCGCGTTCGCCCCTGACGCGCAGCGGCGCCTGGCTGGTGATCAGCGTGCGCACGCCCGGGGCTCCCGCCAGGCAGGCGTTCAGCATCGGCGCGGCATCGAGCACCTGCTCGAAGTTGTCGATGACCAGCAACACCGATCGGTTGGCAAGCACCCTCGCCAGCCTCCCTATGGGGCCGTCTCCGTCGGGGAGACCAATCGCACTCCCGAGTATCGGAAGCACCTGGTCGGGATCGGTAACCGCCGCGAGATCGACATAAACAACGCCATCTGCAAAGCGATCCGCGAGACGGGATGCCACGGCAATCGCCAATCTGGTTTTACCAACTCCGGCGGGGCCAACCAGCGTCAGCAGCGAACCGGTCGCAGGCTCCAGCAGGGCCGCTATGGTGGCGATGTCGTGTTCTCGCCCCACGAGCGTGGTGAAGGGTTGCGGCAGAGCGGGGGCGGATTGTGAGCTCATCGTGGAATCAGGCGACCCTTGATCGGGGCGGAAAACGTGAGAGAGCAAAGTATCGCATCCACACGGCTTGGTTCAGGCACAGAAGCGAGCTGGTCGCGCTTCCGCAATTGCGCTCATCGGATCCTTGACAGGATCGGCGTTTTAATATAAATTGATAAAGAACTCAGATATAGCGGTGGTGACGACCCGTTGAGTTCCCGAAAATGCCTTACTGCCCGGCCGGGCAGCGCCCTCTCCCCGGTCGAAAACGTGAGAAATGCCGTGGCCACAACGCCACGGCATTTCTCGTTGCGCCCCGATAAGATGTTCCTATGAAGCCAGCACCCGACATTCCCATCGTCACTGGGATGCAAATGGCGGCGGTCGACCGTGCCATGGTGTCCGTCTGCGGCCTCGAGCTGCTGCAAGTCATGGAAACTGCTGGCCGAGCGGTCGCTGTCGTCGCCCGCCATCTGCAGCCGCGCGGGTCGGTCGCGATACTCTGCGGGAGTGGGGGAAACAGTGGTGACGCGCTGGTGTGCGCCCGCTATCTGGCGGGCTGGGGATACGACGTCCAGTGCTCGCTGGCGAAAGAAGCCGGCGATCTACGTGGGCTCGCCGCACATCAGCTTCAAATCTGCGAAAAGCTGAAGATCCCGATCTTCGGGCCGGCGACGCCCGCCGACTTCGCTTCATTCGATCTTGTGGTGGACGGCATCTTTGGTTTTGGCCTCACGGCTGCGCCCGCGGGCCGAGCAGCAGAGTTGATCCAAGCCGCCAATCGCGGAGCGATGCCGATTCTTGCCATCGACATTCCGTCCGGAGTAGATGCAACCAGCGGAGTGGCATATAACCCGTCGGTTGTAGCGACGTTTACGGTAACCCTCGGCCTCCCCAAACAGGGCTTGTTCTCCGGCGACGGTCCTGCCCACACTGGCAAGGTGATCGTGGCGGATATCGGAATCCCGGCCGCAGCATATGCCTCGGCCGGGATTCCCCAAACAGCAGTCTTCGATTCAGCGGAGCTTGTGACGCTCGACGGGCGTTCCTGGCCGGACTAGCGGCGCGGCGCCCGGTAGCCCGCGGCCAGGGCATCTGCGTCGCTGGCAAAGCAGACGTCAGGAATAGTCCGGTCGTAATGACCGCTCTCGGGCGCGTAGTAGATCATCGAGCTCGCTTTGGCTTTGACGGGATGCGACGCCGGGCACTCGTGTGAGCCATCGGCGCGTACCCAGTCCGGGTCGATGGGAGAAGCTGGCGCCTCGGCGGCGACAGCCGGCTTACGCGAACGTTTCGGTTTAGCGGGTTCGATTGCTACCGCTTCGATGTCACCGACCTCGGCAACTTCGACCTCGGAATCTTCGACCGCGACGATGTCGACAACCTCGACCTCAGGTTCGGCGGCTTCCAGCGTATCGAGGATCTCGTCGATAGCGATTTCATCCTCGATCTCAGCCTCGACGATCTCCTCGATTGTCGATTCCAGGGCATCCGCCTGGGTGCCGAGGTGGGCCAGATCGATATCTTCCACCGACGAACCGGTGACGACCGTCTCTACGTTGCCCGCGTCGTCGGCAATACGCACGATCGTCTCGGTCTCGCCTTCGGCGCGCACCTCATGGATCGTGATCGTTTCGGAGGTTCCATCCGCGGTAAAGCCAGTTACCTCAGAGATCGATTCCGATACCGGCTCGCTTGACGTCGGCGCTACCGGCGATTCCGGTGCGGCTGGAGCCGTGTACGCCACACCCGCTGCCGCGGTAGCTGGTTTGGGGGCATAGCGCAAAGCTTCCGCCCAAGCCGAATCGACTTCGGACTTGGCCTTCGATGCGTCGAGACCGATCGCTCGGCGAATCCGCTTCGAAAGCCACCCCGTGACTCCCAGGAAGACGATGAACCGCCACACCCAGGTCAGCCGCATCAGCCATTTGATGCGGCCCAGGGTCATCGTAATGATCAGAAACCGGATCAGTCGAAACATCATGATCGGGGCGCCTCGCTTTCCGGGCGGATTCACAACAGTAACGTGTTGATTGATGCTAGCACAGCACCTGCCTGCCTCATCCGATTCGAGTGAAGTTCGGCCCCCCGGCTAATCGAATTGCTCCAAAGGAGGTACGCCCAGCCGAGCAAAAGCCAGCGCCTTGGCGCCGATTCCTGGCCGAAGGCCTAGGGCGAACGCAGCGCCAGCCCGCCTACATCGCGTTCGGTGCTTCGATTCCGAGTAGCCAGAGACCGTTCGCCAGTGCCTGGCGCGTGGCATCGACCAGCGCCAGTCGTGCGCTTCGCACCGGTTCCTCGGAATGAATGACCGGGCAGGCATGGTAGAAGTCGTTGAAAGCCTTTGCCAGCTCGTAGACATAATTGGTGATGAGCAACGGCCGGTACTGGTCGGCCGCGCGCTGCACCTCTTCCGGCAACGCGGCAATCTGCTGCAGCAGTGCCAGCTCCGCGGGATGAATCGCCCCGAAATCGAGCTTCAGCTCGCCGAGCGCCGCCTGGTCGACCGCGGCCCCATGGTTCCATCCGGCGTTCTCGAGAATGCGGCATGCCCGCGCGTGCGCATATTGAATGTAAGGCGCTGCGTGCCCGTCGAACGAGAGCGCTTCCTCCAGGTCGAAGACCACAACCTTGCTGTTGTCCCGCGCCAGCATGGTGTATTTGATCGAGCCGATGCCGACCTGCCAGGCCACGGTCGATTTCAAATCTTCCGCCAGCTCCGGGTTCTTATCGTCGATGATCTGGCGCGCTCGTTGCAGCACTTCGTCCTTGACATCGTCGTAGAGCGGCGCGCGTCCCTTGCGGGACGAGATGACTCCTTCCGGCAGCGTCACGATCTCATAGGGGAGGTGATAGGCCTGCTTGGCCTGCTCGAACCCCCAGAGCTCGAGGATCTTGAAGATCTGCTTGAAATAGAGCGATTGGCGCACATCGACCACCCACACGGCGCGGTCGATACCGAACTCCTCGAACTTCCGCTTGGTCAGCGCCAGATCTTTGGTCGAATACAGCGACGTCCCATCCGAGCGCAAAATCGGCAGCGTGCGATAAACCGGCTCGGTCAACCCGAGCTTGTCGTCGATCTTGACGACCGTCAGACCGTCGCTGATCTCGGCCAGACCAGCCTCGACCAGCTCCTTGACGATCTCTTTCCCCGGCTCCTCGACTTCGCTTTCGAAGAACCAGACATCGAAATGCGCGTCCAGCTCATCGAAGATGCGCCGGAAGTCGGTCAGGCTCCATTCGCGGGTCGCCTGCCAAAGCGCCACCAGCGCTGGCTCCTGCGCTTCCCACCGCGCGAAGGTCTGGCGCACCTCTTCTCGCCATCCGGGAACATGCGGCCACCAGGCGATGTTGCGGTTGAGCTCTTCCCAGCGGTCGAGCCGCTCGCCCGGAGTCATGTCCGGCGGCGCGATTCCCTCGACTTCGACATACGGTTTCTCGTTTTCCAGCTCGAGCCGAAGCTGCTGACCGACGATCGGCCAAAACTTGAGAATCGTGGAATCGTCGCGGAAATCAGTGTCCTTCAGCTCATGGCCGAACGAGAAGCGGCCGAGCAGATAGGCAATGTCTTCGTGGTTGGCGTCTTCCCGCCAGAGCAGCTTGAGCAATCGGTCGATCGACTCGACGAAGATCGGGTCGTTCTTGATGATCGACTGCAAAAAGCCAATCAGATCTTTTCGATATTCGAGCCGCGCATCCGATTCGACATAGACCTGGCCGATCCAGGCGCCGCGCGCTTCGACATCGGCCGGCTCCTCACCCAGGTGGAACCGCTCGTAGCACCAGAGGCACTTGATGACGTGCATCCCGATATCGCCCGGATATGTGGCTTCCATCACCGGATATCCGGCCGCCGCCAGAATCCGGCTGACCGACACCCCAAGCACGGAGTTGCGCAGGTGGCCGACATGGAACACCTTGTGCGTGTTCGGCTGGGAGTGCTCGACCATCACCCGCTCGGTGCGGGGCGCGCCGTTGCCATAGGCGTCGGTCGCGGGTCAGCACTTCACTCACCAGGCCGGAGGCAACCACCATCGGATCGAAGGAGATATTGACGTATCCATTGGCGGCTTCCACCGATGGCGAATGCGCCACTGCGTCCGCAAATCGGTGGCAATCTGCTCAGCCAGCTCGATCGAAAGCGCGCGGGCCCGCTCGCTGGTCAGTTTCTTGGCGTCTTTCTTGGAAAGCCCGTCGAGTGCGCCGGACTGCTCCAGCTCGGCTGAGGCAGCTTCCCCCGCCAGCGCATGGCTGATCGACGAAGCGACTCCCCAGGTGCCGGAGAACGGCATCGGTCGCAAGATCGATCGACCCGCGTGGCGTGAGCCCGAGACCGGCAACCGCGCTCGGCGATAGCGGCGCGAGCGCGCTCCTCGTTCTCCGCAATGACGCCATTGGTTGCGAGTTGACTCATGCTGTGCTGGCTCCTGTTCGGAGTTCGACATGTCTTTCGGGCGCAAAGTACGCCGCCGGAAGGCTCCAGCGGCGCGATCCCAGACGGTTAGATCGGACGGAAGAATCCGTCGCTACTCAGGTAAGGGCCTCCGTGCCCCGGAATTACGCGTCGCCGGGCTCGCGGCTGCTCCGGAAGAGCGAGCCGAGCCCCAGCAACGCAATGGCGCCACCGAAGATGGCGCCGATGAGCTGTTTCCAGCCCAGCCCCTCACCGCCACCGCTGACGCCGAGCGAATCGGCAAACAGCGATACGGCCGCCGTGACCAATCCGCCAATAAAGGCGGCCAGCCCCAAAATTCGTGAGGTGAACTGTGGACGAGCGTTTTTGACCACGACGAAAACTCCGAAAGAAACCCGGAGCCCGCCGGTAAATTCGTTACAATTGCCCGAACTCGAGAGCGAGGCACGTTCGGCGGGACCTCGATTTCATCGGCGGATTGTATCATTTTTGTGCCGAACGCCTCTTAGAGGAAGCCCGTCGGCAAAAGTGCTATTCTGCATCTGTCGATCATGCTTGACTCCGCAATCCGGCATACAAGCGCTGCCAATCCGGTGTAGGATGCTGCGGTGCAAGTTAGGAGATGTGGCTCGTTTGGGGCGAGCGCTTCTCGCTGGCTGAAATGAGTTCACCATCGAGCGTGGCGGATGACGTCCGCAGCGCTCGTCCATCGGATAACCAGGAACGCCGCGGACGCCGAACGGGTCGATGCGGGAAGGCACGGGAGGAGCAATGCACCGGGGATCAACAGGCGGCCGCCGACGAACGTTGACGCGCTTGGTGACACTGCTCGCACTTCTGGCGTTGGCAGTTGGAGTTCTGCTGCCGGCGGTAAGCGCGGAGAGTCCCTACACCACGCTTTCGCCACAGTCGTCCCAGGCGGACGACATCCAGTGGCTCTATCGCATCGTCTTTTTCCTGGCGCTCATCGTATTCATCGGCGTGCAGATCGCTATCGTCTACACCGTGCTTCGCTACCGCCGGCGCGCGAACGACCAGCGCCCCGAGCAATTGCATGGCAACAAGACGCTCGAAGTCGTCTGGACCATCATCCCGGCCATCGTGCTGCTCGCCATCTTCATCCCCACGGTTCGCACCATCTACGCGCACGCCGATCAGGCGGAATCGGGAAACTTCACCGTCGAGGTGTACGCCAAGCAGTGGTGGTGGGAAATTCACTACTCCGATGACACCGGCGCGGCCGCCGGGGTGATCACGGCCAATGACATCGTGGTCCCGCAAGGGCAAAGACGTCGTCTTCAAGCTCTTCTCCAACAATGTCATCCATTCCTTCTGGGTTCCGCAGCTTTCGGGCAAGCTCGATGTGATGCCCGGACATGTCAATAAGCTGCCGATTTCCACCGACAACACCGGGTATGTACTTCGGCCAATGCGCCGAGTTCTGTGGCGACTCTCACGCCCTCATGCGCTTTAAGGTGATCGTGCAACCGCAGGAAGTCTTCGATCAATGGGCCGCTGGCTGGAAGGCCGGACCGTCCGAGACCTCTGCGGATTTCGTGCCGGATGGCGATCTGACGCAAGGTTCCAGCCGCGTTCGGGCTTTGCCTCGCCTGCCATCAGGTCGAGGGCACCAACGCGCGTCGATTGCGCCGGAAGGTCTGGACGAGGAACCGCTGACCGATACCGGCGAAATGGGCCCGGCCAAATACGCCGGCCCGAACCTCTCGCTGATGGGCTGCCGCACCACGATCGGCGCCGGCGTGTTGCCGAATACGCCGGAGAACATGGCCAAGTGGCTCCATGACCCGAGTGCGATCAAGCCGGGCGTCTATATGGGCGCAGGTCATCCAGGACGGAACCCTCGACGATGAGCAGATTCAGGAGCTAGTCGACTATCTCGAAAGCTTGAAACCAGCCGAAGGGTGCCCGGAGATTCCGGTGCAACCGGGCGTCGATGAGCAGGTGACGCCTTCGAACCCATAACAGTCGAAACCGAGACACAGCAGGCACGCCCAGGAGCGGAAACGCGCGAAAAGAACCAGGAGTCAGGAGCGGAATCATGGCGTCGATCGCTCAACCACAAGTCGTGGTTCAACCAATCACCAAACCCGCTACCGGGATTTGGAGCTGGGTGACCACGATCGACCACAAACGCATCGGGTTGATGTATGGCGTCGCCGCCTTCTTCTTCCTGCTGCTCGGCGGTCTCGAGGCGCTGATCATCCGCGCCCAGCTGGCCAAGCCGAATAACGATCTCGTCAGCGCCCAGCGCTATAACGAGCTCTTTACCATGCACGGCACGACCATGATCTTCCTGGCCGTCATGCCGCTCAGTTCCGCCTTTTTCAACTACATCATGCCGCTTCAGATCGGCGCGCGCGACGTCGCGTTCCCGCGGCTGAACGCCTTCAGCCTCTGGGTGTTCCTCGCCGGCGCGATCATGCTCAACATGTCCTGGTTCTTCAACGAAGCGCCGAATCAGGGCTGGTACGGCTACGCCCCGCTGACCGAGCACCGCCTGGAATCCGGGCCGCAACGTCGACTTCTGGATGCTCGGCCTGCAGATCCTCGGCGTCGCCTCGATGGCCGCCTCGTTCAACTTCATCGTCACCATCTTCAACATGCGCTGCCCCGGGCATGAAGATGATGCGAATGCCCATCTTTACCTGGTCGACGCTCATCGTCTCGATGCTGATCATCTTCGCCTTCCCGGCCATCACGGTCGCGCTGCTCCTGCTGAGCTTCGACCGCTTCGCTGGCACCGGGTTCTACGAAGCGGCCGCCGGCGGCGATCCGCTGCTCTGGCAGCATCTCTTCTGGGTCTTCGGCCATCCCGAGGTCTATATCCTGATCCTGCCGGCCTTCGGCATCGTCTCCGAGATCATTCCGGTCTTCTCGCGCAAACCGCTCTTCGGCTATGCGGTGATGGTCTATGCCATCGCAGCCATCGCCTTCCTTGGCTTCGGCGTCTGGGCGCATCACATGTTCACCGTCGGCCTCGGTCCTACCGCGAACGCGATCTTCGCCGGCAGCACGATGCTGATCGCTATCCCGACCGGCGTGAAGATCTTCAACTGGATCGGGACGATGTACAAAGGCTCGTTGCGGTTTACCACCGCGATGCTCTTTGCCGTCGGACTCGTCTCCCAGTTCGTGATCGGCGGTCTCTCCGGGGTCATGCACGCCGTCGTCCCGGTCGACTCGCAGCAGAACGACTCCTACTTCGTTATCGCGCACTTCCACTACGTCCTCTTCGGCGGCGCGATCTTCGGCCTGCTGGCCGGTATCTACTACTGGGTCCCGAAGTTCACGGGCAAGATGCTCAACGAGCGCATCGGCAAGTGGCACTTCTGGCTGACATTCGTCGGCTTCAACCTGACCTTCTTCCCGATGCACTTCCTTGGTCTGGCCGGTATGCCGCGCCGCTACTTCACCTATGCCGAAGACAGCGGCTGGGGACCATGGAATGCGGTCGTCTCCTTTGGCGCCTTGGTGCTCGGCTTCTCGTTCCTGGTCTTCCTCTTCAACATGCTGCAGACCATTCGCCACGGCGAGCCCGCCGGTGACGATCCGTGGGATGCCGCCACGCTGGAGTGGGCGATTCCGTCGCCGCCGCCGGTCTACAACTTCGCGCGTGCTGCCGACGGTCACCCATCGTGATCCAGCTCTGGTGGGACAAGTACGGCGACGATCACGGTCACGCGCATGTTCCCAACGACGAGGTGCCGACCACGGCTGAGATTCAGCAGCGTGCGAACGCCGCCCATCCGCACGTGCATTTGCCGAATCCAAGCTACTTCCCATTGCTCGCGGCACTTGGACTCTTCACCTTTGCGCTCGGACTGCTCTTCCACGATCCGGTAATTACCATCGGGCTGCTCCATCTGCCGATCGTTGCGGCCGCGGGAATGGCGCTCTTGATCATTTCGGTCTACGCATGGGCATTCGAGCCGGCAGGCTAAGTTCGAGGAGCCCGGCTGGCGTTTCGATCGCAGCATCGCAACGCCGGTAAAGGAACCTGGAGGAAATCGAGTTGGCGCAAGCAGTTGCCACCCTTGAACACGCACACGGTGCCGGAGATGTCGGACATGCCGAGCATGCCGATCATCCGCACTCTTCGACCGGACTCGACAGCCGAAAGCTGCTGATGTGGCTCTTCCTGGCTTCGGACTGCATGTTCTTCGGTTCGCTTATCGCGATGTACATGATTTATCGCGGTGACGCCGAGCGCATGTTCGAAGCAGGCCAGGGCGTTGGCCCCGTCCCGCATGAGATTCTCGACATTCCGTACACCTCGATCAGCGCCTTCGTGCTGCTGATGAGCTCGTTGACCATGGTGCTGGCGCTAGCCTCGATTCAGCGCGGCAATCAGCGCGGCCTGCGTATCTGGCTAAGCGCTACCGCGGCCCTTGGTCTGGTCTTCCTCGGTGGCCAGTTCTTCGAGTTCACGTCCTTCTACCGTGAAGGCCTCGGTCTGACCACCAACATCTTCAGCATGTCGTTCTTCACGCTCACCGGGTTTCACGGCGCGCACGTAACCATCGGCGTCATCTGGCTGATTTCGCTGGTCATCGTCTCGTTGCGTGGCGGTGTGCGGCAGGATCAGTCGATGAATGTCGAGATTGCCGGGCTTTACTGGCACTTCGTCGACATCGTCTGGATCGTGATCTTCACGCTCGTCTACCTGATCCCGTACGATAAGGTCGAGACGGTGACACACGAAGCGGAACAAGGCTTCCGGCTGATCGGACTGGGGTAGGGAGAGCGCCACATGGCTGACCATGCATTGCAACTACCGGACGAGGATCACGGTCAGGAACATCTGACCGAAGCAACCTACATCAAGATTGCGGTCATCCTGGCCATCATTACGACCCTCGAAGTCGTGATCTACTACATCGACTGGTTCCATACCAGCGGTGCACTCGTGCCCTTCCTGGCAATAATGTCGCTGGTCAAGTTTATTACCGTCGTCAGCTACTTCATGCATCTCAAGGTGGACGACAAGCGCTACCGCTACATCTTCGTCTGCCGGATTGGTGCTCGCCGTCTCCATCGTGTCGGCGCTGGTTGCGCTCCTGAGAACCCATCAGATCGAATACGGGCTTCGCTTGATTTCCGGAGCCGATCATTAGGAGCTCGCCGCGCTTCGGGGATGAGCCGGCACGCGGCTCGTCGGAACCGTCATGAACGATTTCTGCATTTCACTGCTGCATTCCGGGGTTCCGCCGACTGGTTGGCTGCATAGCGACTGGTCGCCGGAACCCATGGTCGTTTTCAGCTCGTTTGCGCTTGCGGCATTGTTCGTGCTGTGGACCGGTCCGCTGAGCCGCCGCCGGCCGGGGAGTGAAACCCGCCAGACGACCGGAAAGCAGACCACCTACTTCCTGCTCGGCTGCCTCGCGTATTTGCTCGCGCTCAGTCCGCCACTGGACGACTGGTCAGACTTCTATCTGCTGACCGCGCACATGTTCCAGCACATGATCATCATGTTCGTGGTGGCGCCGCTCTTCCTGGCCGGCACACCGGCCTGGGTGTTACAGCCGTTAGCGAACAATCGATTCACCAATAAAATCGGCTGGGCGCTCACGCGGCCCATCGTTGCCGCAATCGTGTCGACCTTTATCGTCATCGTTTGGCACTTCCCCGGTTCCTACGATGCCGCCCTCAAGCACCAACCCATCCATATCGCCCAGCACGGATCGTTCCTGATTCGCGGCGCTGCTCGCGTGGTGGCCGGTCCTTGGGCCACTCCCAGCCTGGCCGAAGATTCAGTCGCCGCCCGTCCAGTGTCTCTATCTCTTTCTGTATTCCCTTCCAGCCGGATTGGTTGGCGCCTTCATCACCATGTCTGGCCCCGGTTTCTATCCGTATTACTCCACGGTTCAGCGCATCTTCGGGATCGATCTCGATGTCGACCAGCAACTGGCCGGGCTCATGATGTGGGTCGGTGGCAGCATGATCTATCTCATCTGGATTACCGTCATTTTCCTGACATGGGCGAGTAAGGAAGAAGCTGCCGATCGCGAGCCACGTCCGATAGCCCCACCGATTTCGCCAGTTGGTATCGAAGGGGCCTGACATGGCGATGTCGCTTCCCTGGCGCTCATTGGTGGCGAAGTTCCCGGCCTCGGAAGTTCGCACCAGCGAGACACTTGCCAGGGATGAGAACTTCGATGGCGTTCCAGTTCGCGGATTTCTCTGGACGCTGTTTGTTTTCAAGATGGCCACCGTGGCAGCGATCTTCTGGGCGGCGGGTGGATCGAGCGAAGCCAGCATCCTGCTCTCCGCGACCGTCTGGCCGTGGCTTATTATTCCCGGCATCGTACTGATTCGGGTGGCTCGCGTTTCATATTCGGCTTCGCCGTGTGCGAGCCCGGCGACGTGAGCTGCAACGATCCGAGTGGATGCTCGACGAACATGAGAGAATGGACGCGATCGTGCGTCTCGATGACGTGAATGCGTGATAAGGGGAGTTGACGCTTGGGACGTTATGTAGCTGTACGATGGATTCGCCCGGCGACAGTCGGCATCATTGCCGCGCTCATCACGGGTTTCGGCATCTATCTCATCGGTCATCTCTTGCTTCGAACGGTCGATCACTCCGTTACGCAGGAACTCGATCGCAAGGAATTGTGGGTCGGCCTCGCGCTCACCGTCGGTATTCTGGCGATAGCGTCGATCCTGGCCAGCCGGCCAGCAGGATCGCTGGGTCCGCTCGATAAACCGGTTGCGATTGGCAAAACTCCCATGGCTGGCGAGATCGACCTTGCACCGATTCCACTCAGCGCCAAATACGGCCCCGAAGGCACCGTCGCCGATCTCACCGAGGGCTACACCTTGTATGCCCGCAACGGCGCCTTTGCCGAAACCATCGACGTCATGAAAAGCGTCGAGGATATTGGCGGCATCCAACGGACCCTCATCTATGCCAAGGGCCTGTACGGCGGCCAGGGTGAGCTCTGGATCCCGATCGAAGCCGTCTCCGGTGTCTATCCCGAGAGTACGTCGGCCTTCTTGGCGATCGCAGGAGACGAGGCCGAAACCTTCGGCTGGAATCGTCCGCCGATGAGTTTCTCGCGCACCGAGCGTCCGAAAGAAACGCCGCTCTACTAGTGAGCTCCGAACTTCGCAAAACATACGATTACATCGTCGTTGGCGGTGGGACGGCTGGCTGCATCATTGCCAGCCGTCTTTCGTCTCGCCCGGATATTCAGGTCGCGCTGATCGAAGCCGGCGAAGATACCCCGCCTGGTCATGCGGACGAAGTCATATGGGACAGCTATCCCATCGTGGCCTACTTCGATCCCCGCCATCACTGGGGCGATTTGCGCGTCTTTTATGGCGAAGCGCCGCCAGATGACATGGAGACGCGTGGCGTCTACCGCTATGAGCAAGCAAAAGTCATGGGCGGTGGATCTTCGATCAACGGCATGATGGCCAATCGGGGCGCTCCCGGCGACTACGACGACTGGGCCGTCGCCGGAGCAACCGGCTGGGATTGGGAGCACGTCCTTCCATACTTCCGCAAACTGGAACGCGATCTCGATTTCGATACCGACCGGCACGGCGCCGATGGCCCCATTCCTATCCGGCGCGTTCCAGAAAGCGAGTGGCCCGTCTTTAGCCAGGTGGCCGCCAAAGCCCTGCATCGCGCCGGATTCGCGCGTCTCGAAGACCAGAACGACGGGTTCGAGCCTGGCTACTTCCCGATTGCCATCAACAATGAGCACGACCGCCGCGTTTCGACGGCGGCAGGCTATCTCGATGCGATGGTGCGACAGCGTCCGAACCTGACGATTCTGGCCGATACCGAGGCCCAGCGTATTCGATTCGATGGCACGATGGTCACTGGGGTCGAGGTGCGCAATGCCAACGGTGAAACTGGCGTCATCTCGACCAGGGAAGTCGTGGTTGCCGCCGGAGCGCTGCACACGCCTGCGCTCTTGCTCCGATCTGGCATCGGCCCTGGAGAAGATCTGGCGCAGCTCGGTATCCCCATCGTTTCCGATCGACCCGGGGTTGGCGAGAACCTGCAGGAACACCCACAGATTGCCGTCAGCGCATTGCTGGAACCCGTTGCCCGTCAGCCTTGGGAGCAGCGCCGGCACATCTTCGCCGGGTTCCGCTATTCCTCTGGGATCGACGGTTGCGACGATGTCGATATGTACGGTGTTGTGGTCAATCGCGGCGCCTGGCATCCCGTTGGTCAGAAGCTTGGAGGCTTTCTCATCTGGGTCAACAAGGCCTATTCGACCGGTCGCGTGTCGCTCGTCTCGGCGGATCCCACGATCGAACCCAGGGTGGAGCTTGCATTCCTCAGCGACGAGCGCGATCTCCAGCGGCTGACCGACGGACTCAAACGGCTGGCAGAGCTCTACCGTGATCCCGACATGAAACAAGTGGCCTTGTATCCCTTTGCCACCAGCTACACCGAGCGGTCACGCGATCTCGCTGTCGTGACACCCGAAAACGAAGCCCTGCTGAGGCCGATTGCCGATCGGCTGGACGAAGCCGGCAGTGACCGTCTGGAGGTGATGGCCACATCGGTTGCTTCTGGGCCGAATCTCTTCGATCTCGTCGAGGATCCCCCCGCGCTCGAAGCCTTCGTCCGGGAACGGGCCCATGGCACCTGGCACTGTTGTGGCACCTGCCGCATGGGTCCGGCTGGCGATCCTTTGTCAGTGACCGATTCGGCTGGCCGGGTCTACGGTGTCTCGGGTCTGCGCGTGGGAGATGCCTCCCTCATGCCATCCATACCGCGAGCCAACACCAATATTCCGGTCATGATGATCGGTGAGAAGATCGCCGCGGCCATTCTCGAGGAGCATGCCTGATGCGTTTCGACCGCATGATTACCGCTGTCGAAGCGCATGCCGGAGGCGAACCGGGCCGCGTCATCACCGGTGGAGTCATCGATGTTCCCGGCGCAACCATGTTCGCCAAAATGCAGCACCTGCAGCAGCATCGTGACGAAATCCGCAAACTCATGCTGCGCGAGCCGCGTGGCTACCCGGGGTCTATGCTGCAATATCCTGCTCCCGCCAACCGATCCAGCCGCGGATGCTGGCTACGTCATCATGGAGCAGGTCGAATACCCGGCCATGTCCGGGTCAAACACCATCTGTGTCACCACCGTGCTGCTCGAAACCGGCATGCTGCCGATGCACGAGCCGGAAACGCGGTTGACCCTGGAAGCCCCGGCTGGTCTGATCGAGGTGGTCGCGACCTGCCAGAACGGCAAGGTCACCGGCGTCACCTTTACGAATCGGCCGGCGTTCGCCGCCTATCTCGACACCGAGATCGATGTTCCGACCCTGGGCAAGATCAAGGTCGATGTCGCCTATGGAGGCATGTGGTACGTCATCGTCGATGCCGCCCAGGTTGGGCTCGACATCGTTCCATCGCAGGGAGCCGCCATCGTTCGCCTCGGCGAACTCATCAAAGCTGCCGCGCGCGAGCAGCTCCCGGTGGTTCATCCCGAGAATCCGGACATTGCTGGCATCAGCATTCTCGAGTTCACCGCTCCGCCGGCGCTGCCCGGAGCAGACGCCAGGAACACGGTCGTCATCTCGACCGGATCGTTCGATTGGAACGACCCGTCCACCTGGACCGGCGTGCTCGACCGGTCCGCCTGTGGCACCGGTACCTGCGCGCGCATGGCCGTCATGCACGCCAAAGGGCAGCTTCCGCTCGAACAGGACTTCGTCCACGAAAGCATCCTGGGCACGACCTTCACCGGTCGATTGCTCGAAGAGACCACCGTTGGCCCATATCCGGCAGTGATCCCGACCATCACCGGCCAAGCCTGGATCTATGGGCTTTCGACCTTCCTGGTCGATCCCACTGATCCCTTCCCCGAGGGCTTCGTCATCGGCGACATCTGGGGCGGCGTAGGTTGAGAAGCGATGCGGTCGCTGCCACTGGCTAACCAGATGAGCCGACTCGACTCGAGACATCTCCGCCTGATCGATACGGGCTGGCAGTGATTGACGGTCGCAAGCCCGTGCTACGATTTGGACATGCTCCATGCAGCAGATTAGGCAACGCACATGGTCACGACACAAGTCACCACAGCCACAGAACTCTTAGCCATGGGCAGTGAATGCGCCCTACGAATTGATGCAGGGGGAACTCGTTACGCGTGTCGCCGTCTGGGCTTACAGTCGAACTTCGTCTTGAGCTACATACACTGGCGAACTCTTCGGCTTCGTTCGAGCACACCAACTTGGCTACGTAAGTGTTGCCGAAGCCGGGTTCCTGGTTGAGACGAATCCCGACACCGTTGTTGCTCCCGATATTGCCTTCGTCGCCCGCGATCGAATTGCCGGAGCCGATCCCCGACGTGGTTTTCTGGCGGTTCGCCCCGATCTGATCGTCGAAGTGATCTCGCCAACCGACGAGCGACGAGAAATCCAGACGCAAGCAAGCCTTGTATGATCGAATCGAAGTTCCAATGGTCTGGTGGGTCGATCCGCAGCGAGAAGCCGCTCGATACACATTCCCGGCATCCGGTTCAGCGACATGTCGATCGCAATGGTCGACTCGATGGGGGCGATATCTTGCCGGGTTTCAGCCTGGAACTCGCGGACAGTATTCGCGCAACCCTGAATCAAGCGTTTCCGCGCGATTCGAACGGCCGTGGCGCGAACGATGCGACGGCGATCATGACCCGACCGCCAGCACCGGCAACAGCAACAGCGCCCGCTCGAACGAACCAGTCGCATCCTTGATCGCCCCTCCAACCACTGGCCCGGCCGCCGACGCCAGATAGCCAATGCACAACACCATGCCGGCTGCCATGCCGGTCTTGCCCGGCGGCGCGACATCCACCGGCATCAGCAATCCCATGCCGAACAACCCTGCGACCCCGAATCCGCAAAGAATCGGCCATATCCACATGAGTACTGGGGTAGTGGCGGCCAGCGCCAGTCCGGTCGATCCAATCAACAGGGTGACCGCGGCGATCATCGACTGGAATTTTCCGCGAGCCGATTCGGTCGGAAAGCAAAGGCAATCCCACCATCGCTGGGAATGTCGAGAGGTTGTAAGATTGCGAAAAGAATTCCGGCCGTATGCCCGCTCAGATCCGTCGTCCTGATAGACCGAAGGCAGCCACGCGAGCAAGAGGTAATAGGCGAGTCCCTGACCGGAGAAGATGAGCGTCACGATCCAGACCTTGCGGTCGCGCCATGGGCTCCAACGCCGTTCACGCGTCGGCTGGGTTGGTTGAAATGCTCGCTACAGGCGTCGAGGCTGGCACCGACCATTGGCGCAATCCCACGATCCAGATCGCCAGACTCAACCCGGCAACCCACCCCAAACCGCGAGCGGGATGCGCCAGCGCGAAGGTTCGTCCGAAAACCCCATCATGACCGGAGTCAGGAATGACGCGACCACGGAACCGGCGAAGAATCCCCCGGCGTACACTCCAGTAGCGAGTCCGGCATTCCGTGGATAGAGCGCCAATCCGAGCCGGGGAAGCCCCGGTTGTGCTATACCGATGCCGATTCCGAAGAGGGCGGTCAGCAGGACCAGCATTGGAAAGACGCTTGCTGCCGCTCGGAGTCCACCGGCAACCGCGACGAGCGCGAGCCCAATCGTGAGAATGGTGCGAGCGCCAAACCGATCGACCAGACGGCCGCCTGGTAGCGCGGAAAGCCCCATCAGCGCGGTGGGAAGCGCGACCAGCAAGCTGCTCTCGGTATGAGTGAGATGAAGATCATCCGTGACATCGGGCAGGATTTGCCCCACGCCAATCAACCCAGTACGCAGATTGAATGCGACCAGGCTCAACAGCGCCAAGCGCCAGCGTGGCGTGACGTCGAGGAGTCGACTGGCACGCGCTCGCTTGGGTTCGACTGCGTGAGATTCGACGGTAGTGCTACGACGGGCTCCTGCCACGTTGGTCAACGTGCCGCATTCTAGGCGCGCCGGGGGAGTGCGTGTCTGACCGCATCCCGCCTCCCGGTAAGGTTCCACCCGGGAAGGTCCCTCCGCGCAAAAAGCCGGTTGGCAAAACCTCTGCCAGCAAAGGTCCAGCCAACGCTCCTCCGCCGGGCAAAGTGCCGCCTTCGGTTGCTCGCAACAATCAGAGCGTCTCGGCCAGCGGGATGGCTGCTGGCCGCGATTGTCGGAATGTTCGCGGTGCTGCTGGTGACGATCGCGGTTTGGATCACCCGTGGCGATTCGAACCCGCCGACTGAAGTCGCCCAGAACCTGACCGGAACCCCGGCCGAGGTGGTCGATGTCAATGCGACTGAGCCACCGCCAACGCCGTTCCCCTCGCCCACCTTCCCACCCGAAGATACCCCGACCGTGGGGCCAACCCAGCCGGTCGGTGTCTGCGCCCCGCTCTGCCTGGGACGCATGCCCTCCGGCGAGGCAACCACCGCGTTCCTGGCCGAATTCGGCGCCAAACCGACCTACGAGCACGACGACCAGACCTGGCTGAGTCTCGACAACCGCATGCTCGCCCAGCTCGAAGCCGAAGGCAAGGAGTTCTCCCTGGTCGAGGATGTCGCAGACACGTCGCGTCTCTATGTGCTGCGCCTGCCGGATGGCGTCGATCGTTCCGCCATCGATGACATGGGGACCGTGGTCGATGGCAGTCGACAATCAATTCATCGTCGATATCCCCGGTCCGCCGCCCTATGTGCTCGACATCATCGACCAGGGGATCTCCATCGAAAAGCTGCCACCATTGCTGCCCGTCATCCCGCAAAAGACCGATAAACCGCGAAATTGACCGATCCCGGCGCCGTGGCGGAAAGCGTCAGCGTTCAGCAGCTCAAGCAACGCATACTCGATTTGCAGTCCATGGGTGCGACCGATGACGGGCTCGGCAGCCGGGAGTATTCTCAGCCGGGCAATGTCCAGGCCGCCGAATATCTCTATCGCCGGCTTGCCAGCTATGGACTCAACGTCTGGTATGAGGACTTCATCGCTGACAACGGCCGCCTGCTCCTGAACGTGGTGGGAGAGATCCCGGGAAACGATTCCAGCAAGATCTATCTCATGACCGCGCACTTCGACTCGATCGCCGATGACACCAAGAATCCGGTGCTCGCTCCCGGCGCGCTCGATAACGCTACCGGCGATAGCGTCCTGCTCGAAACCGCGCGCGCCCTCTCCGGCTACCAATTCCAGCATCCGGTTCACTTCGCGTTCTTCAATGGCGAGGAATACGCCCTGCAAGGGGCGCACGCCTTCGCGCGCAACGCCACCACCATCGAATCCCGCCCGTACGCCGGCGCGATCAATGTCGATTCCGTGGGCGCCTCGCTTTCGCAGAATCAGCTCTATGTGAATGCCAATCAGGCGTCGCAGTTTCTCTCGAGCTTGCTGGTCGACGTCAACGACCGGTGGGGATTGGGCGTGGCCGTCTGGCCGTCCATGAGTGACAAGATCAAAGCCGACGACACCGAGCTGGCAACTTCGGCATTCCCGCCGTCATGGCCGGCGCGGTCCTCTACGGCGACCCGATGATCAACAAATCGAACGACACCATCGAGCAAGTGGATATCTGGTATCTCCAGGCGATCGGCCAATTGATGACGATCGCCATGGCCACCCTCGTCATGCCGGGAGCCTGACCGTGCTCACCTCCGCACAACGACAGACGCGCGCGCGAAGTTGCCGGTTGGGCGCAGGCAGCGCGTCGCCGATCCGGGCACGCTCTTTCTCGACACGGAAACCACCGGGCTCGGATCCAGCGCTGAGATCATCGATCTTGCCATCGTCGATGTGTCCGGAAATGTACTGGTCGATACCCTGATCGCACCGATCTACCCAATTCCGCCGGAAACCACTCGTGTCCACGGTATCGTCGACGCCGATGTGATCCACGCGCCGTTGTGGATCGAGGTCTATCCCACCGTGGCCGAGCTACTGCGGCAACGCCCGATCGTGGTCTACAACGCCTCCTTCGATCGGCGCATGATCGCCGCATGTTGCACCAATTCCGGGTTCCCGGACGAAGAGCGCGAGTGGCATTGCGCCATGCTCCAGTACGCCCGATTTGCCGGCGGGCGTTCCGATCACCATCGCAACAAGTTTCGATTTCACAAGCTGAGCGACGCGCTCGCCGCGTTCGATCTTCCCTCGGGATCGCATCGGGCACTGTCGGATGCCATGGCCTGCCGCAATCTGGTGCTGGCGTTGGCGAATCTCGATCCCGACGAGTAAGTCGCCGTCGCTTCTGTGCTCACCGGACCCGTCGTCTCGTTCATCCATCAAATGGATGAAACATTGACATTGCACACGCGCGCAGGCAGACTACGCCTATTCCGATCTCGCAGGTCGGAATTGATTTAGGTCTGATTCATGGTCGCCACGCTGGCCCGGTGACCAGTCCAACTCGAGGAGCGCACAATGTCGAGGTTTCACCGGCTCGGCGCCGGAATCGCGCTGACGCTTGCCGCGTCGTTGTCGTTTCTTCCCGTCGCCGCCGCTCAGGATGCGACTCCCGCTGCGACCGGGTCATCGGTTTCGGTTGACGACCTGGAGCTCTCCGGTATCAAGACCTATCTGGTCGATCATGTCGACCAGGTGGTGGCTGGCAACGCAACCCTCCTCGTCGCCGCCCAGCAGTACTACGATCTGGTTTCCGGTGCGAACTTCGATTATCAGGCAGTCTGGGATCAGCACGGCCAGACGCTCGTCTCCGACATCGAAACCGCGCGCGATGTCTGGATCAACCAGTCGAGTGGCAATTACGAGCTCTCCGAAGGCATCGTCGCCGGGGTTCCCTCGCTGGTCTACTACGACCTCCTGCTCGACGCCGGGCCAAGTGGCGCGGAAGATCCCGCCAACGCCCTCGACAACGAAGTGACCCTGCCGGACGGCACCGTCCTGAAGAGCCCCGGTAGCTTCTATCACCATCTCACCGAGCCTGCCCTCTGGGGCACCGACCCAGAACATGTCGGTCTCGCGGTCGATTTCGATGGCGATGGCACCATCGAGATCGGCGAAGCGTTGCCAGATGCCAACTTCCTGCTCGGCACCATCCAGGGCCTCGATCAGGCCGGGCTTGACCTGCAAACCGCTGTCGATGAATGGACGCCGAACCCGCAAGACGCCTTCACCGCGCTGCTGACCATGGTCCCGACCATGAACGGCTACTTCGATGACTGGAAGAACTCCCCCTTTATTCTCGGCCAGGATTCGACTGCCGAATCGTTCGTCGCCATCAGCCGTCTGGTCGATGTGGCCGGGATCCTGAACGGCCTGCTCGTCACCTATGACAACGTGCAACCGGCGGTCGTCGCGGTCAACCCGGAGCTCGCCGCCCAAATCGACGCCGGGCTCGACGAGATGATGTCGTTCGTCACCGACATCCACGCACAGGAAGATGCGGGCACCCGCTTTACCCCCGAACAGGCCGACATCTTCGCGGGTCAGATCGAAGAGATGTCCGCCTCGGTAGCAGGGCAGATCACCCAGGCCATGGCGCTGCTGGAAATCGAGCCGGCAAGCTAATCGCGTAAGCGAACATGAGAGAGGGCGTCGTCGTGAATCGGATCGCGCGAATCGCATGCGCACTTGGAATTGTCGGTCTCGTTCTTGTGACCGCGCTCTCCGCTTACAACCAAAGTGCAGCGCAAGAGCCGGCTTCGACGCCGGCTCTCGTCACGCACGAGCTCACCAGCGGTGTCTTCACCGCCCAGTCGCAGCTCCTGCTGGGGAACCAGGCGGACGCGCTCGCTGGCATTGAAGATGCGGATTCAGCCTTCGCCACCCTCTCTCCATTACTCGCGGACAATCCAGCGATCGTTGACGAACTGGCAGCCGATCTTGCCGAAGCCCGCGCGGCGGTTGAAGCCAACGACAACGTAGCGCTCGCCGTCGCCAAGGGAGCGATCTCCACCGCAATCCTGCGGGCGTCGTACCAGGAAACGATCGCTGCGGTACAGGCCGGCGATCTGGATTCCGCGGCTGCGTGGTTGCTGGTGCGCGAATTCCGCCCGACCACCAAGTTCTCTCGTCCCAATGCCAAGGCCACCACCGCCCTGGCAGACCTGAGCGCCGGTGAGATCACCACCGGCGACGCCGTCATTGCCATCTCCGCTGACCTGCTCGACGCCTATCAGGGCCAGCTCGATAGTGCCGTGGCCGACGCGGCCCAGGCCGAGAAGAGCGGCTATGCGGTCAGCCGGGCCGAGGCCGCCTCCCGCGCAAACGGCTACTGGCAAATCGTCGCCCCGACCTACGAAACCCAGAACGGCGCCGACGCTCGGGCGGCCGTCGATGAGACCTTCGCGAGCCTCGTGACTTCAGCTATTGCCGCGGATACCGCCATCTTCGATACCAGCGTCGCCGGCGCCCAACAGGTGCTCGCCCAATTCCGCGCAGCCCCGATGACTGCGCTGGAGCAATCCGAGCGCGCGCATCAGCTCATCCAATTCCTGGGATTGATCCCGGTCGAGTACAAACGCGGCGTCAGTGGCACCTCCGTTCAGATTCCACTCGAAATCGAAGAAGCCAAGGCCTTCTCAGAGGCGGCTTCCGCCGCCTTTGCCGATATTCGCCCGGCACTCAACCAGCTCGATCCTGCCGCGACCGCGCAAATAGCTACCCAGCTCCATGACGCTCGACCAGCAGGTCTCTGACGCCCGCGCCAGGACAACCGTGGTTGAATCAGGGGTGATCGAGGATGCGGTCAAATCGCTCGAAGATCAGCTCCGCGCGGTCTATCCCACCGAGTGGAACCAATCCTCCAGCACCGCCGATTTCGACGTCGTCTCGACGTTGCTCGATCAGGTGCTCGCGGCCGCCGCTGCCGGTCAATATCAGCAGGCGGAATCCGCCCGTCTCCAGGCATACGCGGTGTTCGAGACTGGCCCGGAGAAACATCTGCTCGGGTTCGCCCCGCGGATAGCGCAGGAGACCGAAGCCCTCTTCTGGACGGGAACCGGAGACACGCGCGGACTACAGGTCGCCATCGACGATCATGCCTCGGTCAGCGAAATCCAGGCCATCCTCGCCGAGCTGGAAACCACGCTCGACGAAGGCAAGCAACGGCTCGGGGCCGACCGCCCCGGCGACGCATCGATCATCTTTAACTCCGCCACCATCGTCTTTCGCGAGGGCCTGGAGGGCATTCTCATCCTCGCGTCGCTATTGGCCAGCATGGTGGGCGCCAACAAGGTATTCAAAAAACCGCTGGTTGTCGGGGCAATTGGCGCCTTCATTGCCACCGGCATCCTCTTCGTGCTCGCGCGCACCGTGCTCATGTCGCTCAATCGCTATGGCGAGAAGCTCGAGGCGGTTGTCTCGATCATTGCGATCGGCGTGCTGCTCATCGTCATGAACTGGTTCTTCCATAAGGTCTACTGGACCAAGTGGATCGCCCATCACCATCAGCGTCGCCGCATGCTGATCGGTGGCGCGGCGGGACAGTTCCTTGGACTGGCGGTGCTCGGCTTCACCAGTGTCTTCCGCGAGGGCGCCGAGACCGTTCTCTTCCTGCAGGCGATGGTGCTCGATGCCGGCACCCTGGCGGTGCTGCAAGGCGTGCTGCTTGGGCTGGCCGGGGTCGCGGTGGTGGGCGCGCTGGTCTTCTACATGCAGGCCAAGCTGCCCCACAAGAAGATGCTCATCATTACCGGCTTCATGATCGCGTTCGTGCTGGTGACCATGGTCGGCAACACAATCCACGTGATGCAGGTGGTCGGCTGGATGCCAATCACCCCGATCGAGAACTTGGTGCTGCCCTATTGGACCGGAGTCTGGCTCGGACTCTACGCCACCTGGGAAGGCGTCATCGCCCAGGCGCTCGCGATGATCTTCGTGGTCGGCAGCTACTTTGCCGCCGAATGGTCCCACGACCGCTCGCAACGCGCCCGCATCGAAGCCTCGATGGCCGCGCAAGCCAACCACGGTGCCGGAATGCTCAGCTCGAAATCCTGAGCGGAATCGCAATCCGCCGCTCGAGTCGGGCGGTTGGCTGGGTCATTGGAGAAGCGCGCTGCTCACGACGCTCGCTCGGCGCGGAGCCCGCTCTGGTGCTCGTCGCCAAAGCCTGGAACGGTTCTTGGAAAAGGTGCCCGGTCTCCTGACACCGTCATCCTGACCAGCGGAAGGATCTCCTCGCCGGAGCGAGTGGTACAGATGGCC
Organism: uncultured Chloroflexia bacterium; assembly: GCA_963720855.1. Lineage (GTDB taxonomy): Bacteria > Chloroflexota > Chloroflexia > Thermomicrobiales > UBA6265 > JAMLHN01. The sequence goes on from CAVRGV010000001.1 coordinate 339,885, forward strand.
GTGCTCCCCGATGGCGTGGGCAGATAGTTTCGCAGCCGCTCTAGACTGGCCGTAGCACCACAATCTGCGGAGTCTCTTCCGCCGTGGAAGCGGTCATCACGATACGTCCATCGTTCACTACCCCGATAACCCTGGATGGACTGACACCGGCGGGGAGTATGGACACGTCGGCCAGCAACGACAGGGTCCCGTTCGTCCAGATCGCCGGCGCAAAGTTCGGACCGTAGCCAATCAGCTGGTCGGGGGAGGGCGCCTCGAACACGATGAGATCGGCAGGTACACCTCCAGATTCGATCGCACGATAGTGACCTGATGCGTTCAGCCATGAGCCGGAAGTCCAGATCTCCCCGACCTTCCATCGCGCCGAAAGCAGATAGTCGCCATTCTCGAATGGTGCGGAAACTCGTGTATAGCCGCCAATCATCTTGTCGAACCCGGAACCGATCAATTCGTCTGGTAGTGCGATGCTCTCCACCGAACCGTCCAGGTTCCATTTCCATGGGGTACCAATGACCCCGAATTCACTGTCCAGGAAGGTCCCGAAGACGGCTCCTGCGGAATCGACCAGCGAGATAGTCGACCCGACCGCGCCCGGCGGGCTTGTCAACATTTCCAGTCCGCTCCCAGTCCAGCGCGCGGCTTGTTGGCTCGCGGATCCCGCGACAACGCCTGCGTCGTTGACCGCGCGCGCAAAAGATGAAGCTGGGTCGTTTGCGGGAAGTGCCTCGGGGGTTCCGGAAGCCCAGGTTATCGCGCTGGCGAGCAGGGGATCGTCCGGCGAAAGCTCCAGCGTCCCTGCCAGCTGCCCATTTGGGCTGACGGCCATATTGCGCCATCCTGCGTAGTCGAGCGTGCCCACGTCCAGCACGGTACGCTCACCGGTCAGCGACCATGAGCAGGGAACCACCTGCCCGTCCACGCGATCGCTCCCCACGATGACGCCACCGGTGGAAGCCGCGTCGATAGTGCCGTCGAGCTGAAAGTCATAGGCAGTTCCGGCAAACTCAGTGAAGGTATAGATGACCTCACCCTCATACATGGGCGTCTGGGCAGACACCGCCCCGCCTGCGAACCGTCCGACCACTGGGATCGCTGCCATCGCGCCAGAGCCCTTGAGAAATCCGCGTCGATTCATGTCGAGTCTGCTCCTGCAACGTCGTCGATGCCGAAGCGCCAGTCGCCTCGGGTCATGCTCCGCAGCATGAACGTCGGCGCACTCAACGGCAGTGTCGAGCGGCACGTCCGACATGTTTGCTGCGACACATCCTTTCGTAGCGGGTTGGCCACATTGGCGGTGACGAGTACGCAATTGCTGAACTATTTGATCCAGAACCGTCCCAATCCCGTACTCGTCACAACACGGCGGGAGGGCTGTCGTGGCGACCAAAGACCGGCAGCGACCGGTAGGAGAAGAACCATCGTGCTTCAAATCAGGCGATCTCTCCGTGCATTCGCGGTGCTCTCGGCGGCACTCCTCCTTTCCCTCGGTGTGGTTATGGCGCCGAAGGGCGCTTCCGCCCAGGACATGGCCATGGCCGCCCATCCGGCGCATATCCACTCCGGAACCTGTGCCGAGCTGGGCGACGTGGTCTTCCCGCTGAGCGATGTGGGAGCGCGCTGATGATGAACGGCACGCCGATGGCCATGGGCGACATGATGGGCGCCACCGACGCCATCCCGGTCGAATGGAGCGTCACCACCGTTGCAGCCTCGCTGGCGGACATCGTTGCCGGCGGACATGCCATCAATGTCCACGAGTCGGCTGAGAACATCGGCAATTACATCGCCTGTGGCGATATTGGCGGCACCATGATGGGCGACTCCGATCTGGCCATTGGCCTCGGCACCCTCAACGATTCCGGCTACTCCGGCATCGCTCGCCTGCACGACAACGGCGATGGCACCACCACCGTCACCGTCTACTCATGGGCGGCGAAATGATGTAGATCGCGTCGCTACGCGAAAAAGTCTGGCGAGGGATCGGCATTTGCCGGTCCCTCGTTTCGTTTCCGCGTCCGCCGACTACCATCAGGTCTGCCGGAGTAAATCGGCCGGTCGGACAGACCGAAAGCGATCGATGTCCGAGAAGCAACGAGCAGCACACTGAACCAGACCGGCCATGCGCGTCCGGCTCGGAACGAGCGCGCTCGCACCTGCTACTGGCGAAGATCGATTGGCGCAGACTATCTCGTCTCGCTGGTGGCCGTGGTGCTCGTCTCGCTGCTCTTGCTGGCGCTGCGTTCCGAAATCGGCATCGTCAACATTGCGATGGTCTATCTGCTTTGCACGCTGCTTGGTCGCGCTCGCGCGTCGGACGCGGGCCGGCCAGTCCTGGCGGCGATAGCCACCTTCGTACTCTTCGATCTCTTCTTCCTGCCGCCTTACAACACCTTCAAAATCGCCAGCACCGATCACGTGCTCGCTTTGGCCGTCTTTCTGATCGTTGCCTTGGTCATTTCCGATCTCGTCTCCAACGCGCGCGAGCGCGCTCGGGTCGCCGAACAGCAGGAAGCGCGTGCCAATCTGCTCTATCAGTTGAACGAAGGATTGGTCTGCCGATCGCTCGCTCGACGACATCCTCACGACCATCGTCCGTCATGTCGTTCAGGTGTATGGCGCCGCAAATGCTGCCATCCTTGACGCGCAGAAGGCGGCCGACCTTTCCGTCCTCGCGAGTTTCCCGGCCCGCGATCCCGGCCCGCTCTCCCGCAACGAAGAAGCGGTTGCGCTCCAGGCCCTGTCCAAAGGGCAGGCCACCGGGCTCGCAACCGGCCGCGCCAAAGGTCATGAATCCACACGGAGTCGGCCGGCCACCGTTCAGCGCTCCCCGAAAGAAGATGTGCTCTATCTGCCGATCGATACCCCCACCCGCCAGATCGGAGTGCTGGAAGTGCGCGGCCGGCCGGATGGCGGCCGCTTCGACGACGACGACCGCGAGCTCCTCGGCAGCTTTGCCGATCAAGCCGCGCTGGCATTGGAACGGGTTCGCCTCACCAGCGAAGCCGCCCGCGCGGAAGTCCTGGCCCAATCCGATGAGCTCAAGTCCGCGCTGCTGGCCTCGGTCTCCCACGATCTGCGCACGCCACTGGCAACCATCAAAACCTCCGTCAGCTCCTTGCAGGACGACAGCATCGAATGGCCGCCGGAAGCGCGCGCCGAATTCCTGGAAGCGATCGATGAGGAAACCGACCGCCTGACCCGCATGGTCGCCAATCTCCTCGACCTTTCCCGTATCGAAGGAGGCGCGCTGCGCCCCGACCGCGATTGGTACGACGCCCGCGAACTGGTCCAGCGCGTGGTCAGCCGGCTCTCGGCCCGGTCGAGCGCCACCGGCCAGCGGTTGGCGTCTCGGATCGGCCCCGATGTGACACTGGGCTATTTCGACTATGTTGAGGTCGATCAGGTGCTGGCGAACCTCGTCGAAAACGCCATCAAGTACACCCCCGCCGGCGCATCGATCTTCGTCGCAGCCACCACCATTCCCGAAGGCTTGCGATTTGCCGTACGTGACAATGGTCCGGGGATCCCGCCAGCTTTCGCGCGAGCAGGTCTTCGAAAAATTCTACCGAGCGGGCAACGCGCGTGGCCTGCAAGGTACCGGGATCGGTCTGACCATCAGCCGCGGACTGGTCGAAGCACACGGAGGGAGAATCTGGATCGAAAGTCGCCATCGGCGGTCGGAACGTCGGTCATGTTCACGATCCCGTTCGACCGTTCGACCTTGCGCGAAGAGGGAACTGGATGAGCGGCGCAGCGCATTCTGGTCGTCGATGACGAACCGCAGATTCGGCGCGCCCTCGATATCGCCCTTCGTGGCCATGGCTATGACGTCGAGCTCGCCGAGACAGAGTGGATCGGCGACTCGTCCAGCTCGGCAGCTCATCCTCCCGATCTGGTCATTCTCGATCTGATGCTTCCCGATTTCGATGGACTCTCCCTGCTGCGCGAGCTGCGCGGCTGGTCAGACATGCCGATCATCGTGCTCTCGGCGCGGGGAGAAGAAGCCACCAAGATCGAAGCGCTCGATCTTGGCGCCGACGACTATCTCACCAAGCCGTTCGGCATCGGCGAGCTGATCGCCCGCGTGCGGGCGCTGCTCCGCCGGGGAAAAGACACGGTGCCCGCTACGTTGGAATTCGGCGACGTCGAGATCGACCTCGCCAATCACCGCGTCATCAGAAGTGGTCAGGAAGTTCATCTCACGCCGACCGAATTCGATCTCCTGGCCGCACTCGCGCAGCAACCGCGGTAAGCTCATGACGCATCGCCAGCTCCTGCAGCAGGTCTGGGGAAGCTACGCCACCGAAAACATTCAGCAGCTCCGGGTGTACATCAGTTACCTGCGCACAAAGCTCGAACGGGATCCGCACGCGCCCACGCTCATCCTCACCGAGCCCGGCGTTGGCTATCGCCTCACCGACGACTCCCCAACGAGATTCTAATCACTTTCTAACGCAATCGCTCTCCTCCCTAACGCCGCTCGAATGGCCGGATTCCTACCATTCCAGCGGTCGGTTTCCGGTGCCTCAGACCGGCGCCGTGGCTGACCTTGGAGGTGAAAAATGGAAGCGATACAACGTTCCGACCAGCGGGTGCTGCTGGTCGAGGATGAGATCCGGCTGGGAGAAAGCATCCAGCGCGGCATCTCCAGGCATGGGCATGTCGTCGATCTCGTGCGCGACTGCGCGGCGGCAATCGCCGCGGGACTTGGCGGCGACTACGACGTACTGGTGCTGGACATCAACTTGCCCGATGCCGTCGGCTGGGATGCGCTGACTGCGCTCGACGCCGCCGGCAGGCGCCCCCGCACGATCGTGCTGTCCGCCGTCCCGCCCAGCGCCGCCCGGGTCCGCGAATTCTCCCCGGTCTCCGTCCTGGAAAAGCCGTTTCCAATCGATGCTCTGCTTCGGTTGATCGAGCATCCGCAGGGCGCCACGCAATCGGATCTGCCGGTCGTCGAGGGGAGCAACTTCTCGATGATCGACATCTTCATGCTGCTGCTCATCATCGGATCTTTCGCCGTAATGATCGCCTATGTCGCGGGATGCGACCGCCTGTAGAAAGCTCAGCGTGTCAGGCCATGAACGAGACAAACGGGCCGCTGGAACCGCTTCATCACATCGAACAACCAGGGAATGTACGGATCATTCTCGACGATCTGCGCCAGCCGGACGATCGCCAGCCAATGACCATTCGAATCATCTTCAAAGACAGTGAATCGCCTCGAGATGACGGACCGAAGTCTCCGCTGGTGCGAGTCATCCATGCGGATGAGCTCACGGAAATGATGGAATCCAATCGTGACATCGAGAACAGGGAGGACGAATTGTTGACCTTTGGTGAGAGCGTCACCTTATTGATTGCAATTGGAGTGCTGATCTACCTGATCTATGCGCTTCTCTGGCCCGAACGCTTCTAGAGAGGTGGAATCCAGATGTACGCAATGCTGCAATTTGTCATTTATATCGGCATCATTCTGCTGCTGGCCAAGCCAGTTGGCACGTACATGACACGTGTGTTTCAGGGCGAGCATCATCCGCTTGCGCGGGTGCTGGGGCCGTTCGAGCGCGGGATCTATCGTCGTGATCGGCACCGATCCCGCGCAGGAGATGAGGTGGTCGACCTACGCGGTCGCCATGCTCCTCTTCAACGGAGCCGGGGTGCTCGCGCTTTTCTTCCTCATGCGGTTTCAGGGTTCGCTGCCATTGAATCCGCAAGATCTTCCCAATGTCGAGTCTCGCCTGGCGTTCAACACCGCAGTCTCGTTCGTCACCAACACGAACTGGCAGTCGTACAGCGGTGAAGCGACCATGAGCTACCTCACCCAGATGTCCGGCCTCGCCGTCCAGAACTTCCTCTCGGCCGCGACCGGTATGGCGGTTGCGATTGCGTTGATCCGCGGGTTCGTCGCGCCGGTCGGCCGGCGAGATCGGCAACTTCTGGGTCGATGTGACCCGCGCGGTGCTCTATGTGCTGCTGCCGGTCTGCTTCGTGGCCGCATTGATCTTCGTGGCGCGCGGCGTTCCCCAGAACTTCGACCACTTCACCTCAGCGCACCACCCTCTCCGGTGGGGTGCAGACGATCGCGCAGGGTCCGGTTGCTTCGCAGGAAGCCATCAAGGAGTTCGGCACCAACGGTGGCGGGTTCTTCAATGCGAACTCCTCGCATCCGTTCGAGAATCCGACCCCATTCACCAACATGCTGCAGATGCTCCTGATCTTCGTGATCCCGGCGGGATCTGGCCTACACCTTCGGCAAGATGGTGGGAAACACCAAACAGGGGTGGGCCATCCTGGCGGTCATGACGATTCTCTTCACTGCCGGCGTGGCGGATCACGACGGTTGCCGAGCAGGACGGCAATCCGCTCCTGACCACTGCCGGAGCCAGTCAATCGACCGAGATCGCCGGCGTGGATGCACCGGGCGGCAACATGGAAGGCAAGGAGATCCGCTTCGGCATCGCCACCAGCTCGCTCTATCGCGGTCATCACCACAGCCGCATCCTGCGGCGCGGTCAATGCGATGCACGATTCCTTCACGCCCCTGGGTGGATTGGTGCCGTTAGCCAATATCGGATTGGGCGAGGTGATCTTCGGCGGCGTCGGGGCCGGGCTCTACGGCATCCTCGTCTACGCCGTCATCGCGATCTTCATAGCCGGGCTGATGGTCGGTCGTACGCCCGAATACCTCGGCAAGAAGATCGAGGCGTACGACGTCAAGATGGCGATGCTGACCTTGCTGGTCATTCCGCTGGTCATCCTCTCGTTCACCGGGATATCGCTGGTGATCGGCGACGGGCTCAGCGCGATCTGGAATCCCGGCCCGCACGGCCTCTCCGAAGTGCTCTACGCCTTCACCTCGGCGGCCGGCAACAACGGCTCCGCGTTCGCCGGCCTCGGCGGCGAACGCGCCCTGGTACAACGTCACCCTCGGCATCGCGATGCTGGCGGGCCGCTTCCTGATGATCGTGCCGATTCTGGCGCTCGCCGGCTCGCTGGCGCGCAAGAAGCGAATCGCCGCAACCAGCCGGCACCTTCCCGACCACCGGGCCCCTCTGGATCGGCCTGCTCGCCGGCGTGATCCTGATCGTGGGCGCCCTGACCTACTTCCCGGCCTACGCGCTCGGTCCGATCATCGAGCACTTCGCCATGCACCTTGGCCTGACCTTCGGCAGCTAACTTCGAGCTGTGGGGATTGGAAACAAACAGATGAGCACAGTAGTCGTACCGGATTCGCTGCCACGAGAGCAATGGCCCTCGTCGCAGCAGTCACCCAAAAAACAACCACAGCGGGGGATCTTCGATCAGGAGATCATCGGCCCCTGCGATCAAGGAATCGTTCCGCAAGCTCGACCCGCGCACGCTGTCGCGCAACCCGGTCATGTTCATCGTCGAGATCGGCGCTGCCGATCACGTCGGTCATTCTGATCCAGAACCTGGTCGGCCACGGCGACGACCAGACCTGGTTCGTCGCCTCTATCACGATCTGGCTCTGGTTCACCGTCCTCTTCGCCAACTTCGCCGAAGCAATGGCGGAAGGTCGCGGCAAGGCCCAGGCGGCCACGTTGCGCAAGACCCGCAGCGAAACCATGGCCAAGGTCATGGTCGACGGGGACCGCGACCAATGTCGCGTTGCGCTCCTCGGGCGAGCTGCAGCTCGGCGATCTGGTGCTGGTCGAAACGGGCGACACGATCCCGGGCGACGGCGAGGTGGTCAAAGGCATCGCCTACGTCTCCGAAGCCGCTATCACCGGCGAATCCGCTCCGGTGCTCAAGGAGCCGGGCACCGACATCTCGTCATCGGTCACCGGCGGCACGCAGGTGGTCTCCGACTGAGCTGGTGATCCGCATCACCGCCGAGCCCGGGAAGAGCTTCCTCGACCGCATGATTGCGCTGGTCGAGGGCGCGGTTCGCCAGAAGACGCCCAACGAGATTGCGCTGAACATTCTGCTGGCGGGGCTGACCATCATCTTTCTGATCGTGGTGGTGACCCTGGCGCCGATTTCCCACTACGCCGACGCGCCGGTCTCGACCACGATCCTGATCGCACTGCTGGTGACCCTGATCCCGACCACGATCGGCGCGCTCCTCTCCGCCATCGGCATCGCCGGCATGGACCGCCTGGTGCAGCACAACGTACTGGCCATGAGCGGCCGTGCGGTCGAAGCAGCCGGTGATGTCGATGTCCTGCTGCTCGACAAGACCGGCACCATCACCTTCGGCAACCGCATGGCGGCCGAGCTGATCCCGATCGCGGGAGTGACCGCAGCTCGAGATCGCCAACGCCGCCCTGCGCTCGTCGCTTGCCGACGAAACACCGGAAGGAAAGTCGATCGTCGAGCTGGCCGAGCGCATGGGGGCGACGGCAGACGCCAGCGAGCATGACCGGATGCGGAGTTCATTCCCTTCTCCGCCGAGACCCGCATGAGCGGCGTCCAGATCGGCGATCGCGCCACCATGAAAGGTGCGGTCGACGCCGTTGCAAACGTCGACCGGTCTCGCTTCCGGCTGAGATGGAGCAGACCGCCAATCGCATCGCCGGTGAAGGCGGCACGCCCCTGGCGATCGTCGATGACGACCGGCCGCTCGGCGTCATCTATCTCAAGGACACGGTCAAACCCGGCATGAGCGAGCGGTTCGCCGAGCTGCGGGCCATGGGCATCACGACCGTCATGGTCACGGGTGACAACAAGCTCACCGCGGCCACCATCGCCGGCGAGGCCGGGGTCGACGACTTCGTCGCCGAGGCCAAGCCGGAAGACAAGATCCAGCTCATCCGCGACACCAGGCCGAAGGACGGCTGGTCGCCATGACCGGTGACGGCACCAACGACGCCCCCGCTCTCGCCCAGGCCGATGTTGGAGTGGCGATGAACACCGGAACGGCCGCCGCCAAGGAAGCCGGGAACATGGTCGACCTCGACTCCGATCCGACCAAGCTGATCGACATCGTCGCCATCGGCAAGCAGCTGCTGATGACCCGCGGCGCGCTGACCACCTTCAGATCTCGAACGACGTGGCGAAGTACTTCGCCATCATTCCCGGCCATGTTCATCGCGGCCTACCCGTCCAGCGGCGAGAGCGACCTGCTCGGCTCGCTCGAACGTCATGCGGCTGGAGAGTCCGGAAAGCGCGATTCTCTCGGCCATCATCTTCAACGCGCTCATCATCGTGGCGCTGATCCCGCTGGCCCTGCGCGGCATCCCCTACAAGCCGATGGCGGCCGGCGCCCTGCTCCGTCGCAATCTGCTGATCTACGGCGTCGGCGGACATCATCGCGCCGTTTATTGGCATCAAGATCATCGATCTTTGCTCTGTCGGTCGTCGGACTGACCTAGTCGATACGCAAATACGAAAGGACCGTCGACATGCTCAACCAACTTCGCCCAGCAATCGTGCTGTTGCTCCTCATGACCGGTATCACCGGCGTGGTCTATCCGCTGGTGGTGACCGGAGTGGCCCAGGTCGCCTTCCCAGACAAGGCGGACGGGTCGCTGATCGAGAAGGACGGCCAGGTCATCGGCTCCGAGCTGATCGGCCAAAGCTTCGTCGATCCGGAAACGGGGTCCACCCTGCCGGGATACTTCCGAAGTCGCCCGTCCGCGGCCGGCGCTGGCTACGATGCGTCGGCATCGTCCGGTTCGAATCTCGGTCCGACCAACCCCGTGCTGATCGATCGTGTCGCCGCCGATGTCGCCATCATCCGCAGCGAAAACGGGTTGGCGGACGACGCGCAGATCCCGGTCGACCTGGTCACCAGCTCTGCCAGCGGGCTCGATCCGGACATCAGCCCAGCATCGGCAGACGCTGCAAATTGCGCGCGTTGCAGAACAACGCGGCATCAGTCGAAGCGCAGGTGCGCGCAGATTGTCGATGCGAACACCAGCGGTCGCACCGCTCGCGTTCCTCGGCGAGCCACGTGTCAACGTGCTCGCGGTCAATCTCGCGCTGGACGAGCAATACCCAATGCCGTGATGACGCATGAACGGGACGGACGACCCGATCCCGAAGAGCTGCTCGACCGCTACCACCTCCGCTCGGATCCGGAGGAGAGCGGCCGCGGCAAGCTGCGCGTCATCCTCGGCGCGGCCCCGGGTGTCGGCAAGACCTATCAGATGCTGAACGAGGGGCGCCGCCTGGCGGCCGAGGGACGCCGATGTGGTCATTGGCTACGTCGAAACGCACGGCCGCGCTGAAACCGCAAGCACAGATCGGCGAGCTCGAGATCGTGCCCCGCCGCGTCGATCGACTATCAGGGCAAGCTGCTCGAAGAGATGGATCTCGAGCGCCATCATCGCCCGGCATCCTGATGTCGTCCTGATCGATGAGCTGGCGCACACCAATGTCCCGGGCTCGCGCAACCGAAAAGCGCTGGATGGATGTCGAAGCGATCCGCGATGCCGGCATCGATGTCATCGCAACCCTCAATATCCAGCACATCGAAAGCCTGAATGGCACGGTCGGCACCATTACCGGGGTGGCGGTGCGGGAAACCGTACCGGATTGGGTGCTTGCCGAAGCCACCGAGGTGCAGCTGGTCGATCTCCCGGTTCCGGCACTGATCGAGCGGCTGCAAGGAAGGGAAAGTCTACGAGCCGAAGCGGGCCGAACAGGCGCTTCGTGGGATTCTTCCGGGAAGGCAATCTGACTGCCCTGCGCGAGCTCGCCCTGCGCCATACCGCGGCCACGGTCGACGACCAGCTCGAAGGCTACATGCGTGACAACGAGATCGAGGCGGTGTGGGGAGCCGCCGAGCGCATCCTCGTCCTGCTCGATCCGGATATTCCGAGCGAGCCGGCGGTTCGCAGCGCCTGGCGACTCGCAGCCGGACATCGCGCGGAGCTTCTGGCGCTCGCGGTGGTCGATCCTGGTGATCGCGCGGCGACCGAGAGCGACTGGCATCGACCATCCGTCTCGCGGAAGATCTGGGCGCGCTCCGTGCAAATAATCGAAAGCCGCGACCGCATCGATCGCCATCGCCAAGTTCGCGCGCGATGTCAATGCGTCGACCATCGTCATCGCCTATCGGTCCGAACGCGGCTGGCGCAGCAAGCTCGAATCGTCGTTTATCGACCGGCTCTTCGATGCACTCGACGGTGTCGATCTGCATCTCGTCGAGTCACGTTCCTGATCCCGTCCGAGCGGCGCGCCGAATTACTTCGGACTCCGTAGCAAATCGCGCCAACTTGGGGCTCGCACATGTGCGCTGTCGCAAAACATTCGATCATAGTGGGTGAAACAGACCACCGGGCCGAACCGATTCAGGTGTAGAATTCCTCAGTGCACGCAACACCGGCGTTCTGTGCCATGCACCTTGTGTTCTGGTTCGCGCGTGCTGAATGAGCAGACCCTATGTGGCGTGCTGATCCGGAGCTCAAAACTCTGCGCGCCAAACACCCAGGTGGTACAAGGATGTCCGATATCGGAGCTTTTTACGGGCCGAATGCCGGCTACGTGCTGGAACTCTACGAGCAATATCTCGAGGATCCAGCGTCGGTCGTCCGCACGATGGCGGATCTATTTTGCTGAGTTCCAGCCGGAGCCTCCGGCTGCCTCCAATGGGCATCGCGGACGATGGCGCTGCCGCAGCCCTGCCGTCGATCTGGAGAAGGTCGTCGGCGCGGCCGCGCTGGCGCAGGCGATTCGCGAATATGGGCATCTCGACGCCAATATCGACCCACTCGCCCGGCCCGTCGCGGAAAATCCCGACCTCGACTCCGCCACGTATCGAGTCACCGATGCCGACCTGCGTGCCCTTCCGGCAATGGTCGTCGGTGGCGACGTGGCTGGCCGCAGCGCCAATGCACTCGACGCGATCGAAAAGCTGCGCGCCATTTACACCGGTTCGACCGGATTCGATTTCGATCATGTGCATCTTCCCGTGGAACGTGCCTGGCTGACCGAAGCGGCCGAATCGCAACGCTTCTCCCAGCCGATGGAGCGTTCGGCGCGCCGCGCGCTCCTGCGTCGCCTGACCGATGTCGAGGGCTTCGAGCGCTTCCTGCACCAGACGTATCTGGGACAGAAGCGCTTTTCTATTGAAGGCACCGACATGCTCGTCCCGATGCTGGACGAAATCGTGCTCTCGGCGGCCGGCGACGGCGTGCGCGAGGTCATCATGGGCATGGCCCATCGCGGCCGCCTGAACGTCATGACGCACGTGCTCGGCAAGCCCTATCAGGCCATCATCGCCGCCTTCGAAGGCGCCAAATGGCGTCCAAAGCAGGACGAGAACGATCCGGCCCAGCAGTTCTCCGGCGATGTGAAATACCACCTCGGCGCCCGGCTGCTGCGCGGAGAGCAGGGCCACATGGTCGAAGTGCCGCTGGCCCTCGCACCGAACCCCAGCCATCTCGAAGCCGTCAATCCCGTGGTGGAGGGCATGGTCCGCGCCTCGCAGGATGTCACCGACAAACCGGGCAAACCGGTGCGGGACAACAAGGCGAGCATGGCCATCCTCATCCACGGCGATGCGGCGTTCCCTGGCCAGGGGGTCGTCGCCGAAACGCTCAATCTCTCGGCGCTGCCCGGGTACACCACCGGCGGCACGATTCACATCATTGCCAACAATCAGGTCGGCTTCACGACCTCTCCCAGCGATTCGCGCTCGACCCGCTACGCGGGTGACCTCGCCAAGGGCTTCGAGATTCCGGTCGTGCATGTCAACGCCGACGATCCGGAAAGCTGCCTCGCGGCGGTTCGCATGGCGATCGAATACCGCGATACCTTCGGCAAGGACTTCCTGATCGATCTGGTCGGCTACCGCCGCTGGGGGCACAACGAAGGCGATGAGCCGTCGTTCACTCAGCCGGAGATGTACAAGATCGTCGACAAGCATCCAACCGTGCGCGAGCTCTTCGCGCGCCAGCTCCTGGCGGAGGGCGCCGTCGACGCCGGTGAAGCCGATGGCATGCTGCAAAGCGCCCTCGACAACCTGGCCGGGATTCGCCGTTCGGTGACCGACGGCACCGCCAACTCTGAGCGAGGAAGTCCCGCCACCACCGCCGCGCCGCGGCGTCGACACCGGCGTGCCGGAAGAAACCCTGCTCGAATACCACCGCGATATCCATGCCATTCCGGACGGATTCGCAATCACGCCCGAAGCTCGCCCGCCAATGGGACCGGCGCTCGCACGTCCTCGATTCACCCGAGGGCAAGATCGATTGGGCCCATGCCGAAGCGCTTGCGTTCGCGGCGATCCTGGCGGATGGCACCCCCATTCGCCTGACCGGCCAGGACTCCGAGCGCGGTACCTTCAGCCAGCGCCATCTCGTCTTGCACGGAGTCGACGGCTCGACGTACACGCCGCTTACCGCTCTTCCGGCTGCCAAAGCCTCCTTCGCGGTCTACAACAGCCCGCTCTCGGAAGAAGCCTGCGTCGGATTCGAATATGGCTATAGCGTGCAGGCCCCCGGCAGGCTCGTCCTCTGGGAAGGCCAGTTCGGCGACTTCGCCAATGGCGCCCAGGTCATGCTCGATCAGTTCCTGTCGGCGGCGCGCTCGAAATGGCGCGTCGAGCCGTCGATGGTCATGCTCCTTCCACACGGCTATGAGGGCCAGGGACCGGAACACTCCAGCGCTCGGCTCGAGCGCTTCCTGCAGCTCTTCGCGCAGGACAATATCCGCGTCGTCAACGCCACAACCTCCGCTCAGTACTTCCACCTGCTCCGGCGGCAGGCCGCCCTGTTGCTCTCCGATCCGCGCCCATTGATCGTGATGACGCCCAAGAGCCTCTTGCGCAATCCAGCCGCCTCGTCCGATCTGTCGCAGCTCGTCTCCGGCACCTTCCGCACCGTGCTCGACGACGCCGTCAATACCGACAACGCGGCCGTAACCCGGCTCGTGCTCTGCTCCGGTAAGGTTGGGGTCGATCTCGATGCCAGCCCGCTGCGGGCCGAGACCAGGAACGTCGCGATCGCCCGGGTCGAGCAGCTTGCCCCATTCCCGAAGACCACCCTCGGCAAGACGCTGTCGCTCTATCCGAACCTGCAGGAGATCGTCTGGCTCCAGGAAGAGCCCAAGAATATGGGCGCCTGGACCTATATCAATGAAAAGCTGCGCGAGATCGCCGGTGGATTGCCGGTAACCTATATCGGCCGCCCGGAACGTGCCAGTCCGGCCGAGGGCGCCGCGGACCTGCATGCCGCTGAGCAAAAGCGCATCGTCGACTGCGGCCCTGACCGGCGCGCCGGTGGTGGAAAAGTCACAAGCCGAACGGCAACGGCCGAAAATCGGCCACCAATGGACATTCGAAGAACGGCGAATCGGCGGAGACCGCCGAAAAGAAGCCAGCCAGGAGCAGGAGTTAAAAGATGCCGGTAGAGATCCGGGTGCCACCGCTGGGCGAGTCGCTCGTCGATGCGGTGGTCGGCCAGTGGTTGAAATCCGAGGGCGATGCCGTCACGCGCGGCGAAACCATCCTCGAGCTGGAAACCGACAAAGTAAACCTCGACGTCACCGCCGATGAAGACGGCGTGCTTGCCTCCATCGCGCACAGCGAAGGGGATGTGGTTACCGTCGGCGAGGTGCTGGGCACCATCACCGCGGGCGCGGTTGCCAGCAACGGCGCGTCCGCCCCGGTTGAAGCCGCTCCTGCTGCCGGCACCAGCCGCCGAGCCAGTTGCCGCCGTAGCGGCTGCGCCCGCACCCGTCGAAGCCGCCGCCGTTGAAGGCGCAGGCCGCGCCGCGCCCGCCGTGCGCCGGTTGGCCGAAGAGCACAACATCGATCTCAACGAGCTCGCGGGTTCTGGTCCTGGCGGCCGCGTAACCCGGGAGGACATTCTCTCGCTCGCGGCTGAGCGTCAGGCGCCCGCGCCGGTAGCTGTCGCGCCCGTGACCGCACCGCCTGCACCCGCCCCGGTTGCCCCGGCAAAACCCGCCGCCCCAACCGCGCCGCGTGTCGAAGACGCACGTGGCGAAGAGCGGATCCGCATGAACCGCCGCCGCCAGACCATCGCCAACCGGCTGGTCGAGGCGCAGCAAACCGCGGCCATGCTGACCACCTTCAACGAGATCGACATGTCCGCGGTTATGGCCCTCCGCGCCGAGCGAAAAGACGCCTTCAAGGAGAAGTTCGGGGTCAACCTCGGATTCATGTCCTTCTTCACCAAAGCATCGGTCGGCGCGCTCAAGGCCTATCCCTTTGTGAATGGGGAAATCCAGGGCGACGAGATCGTGCTCAAGAAGTACTACGACATTGGCATCGCGGTCGGTATCGAAGAGGGCCTCGTCGTCCCGGTCGTGCGCGACGCGGACCGCAAGTCGTTCGCCGAAATCGAAAAGACCATCGTCGATCTCGCTACCCGCGCTCGCTCCGGCGACCTCGAGCTCTCCGAGCTCATGGGTGGCACCTTCACGATTACCAACGGCGGCATCTACGGTTCGCTGTTGTCGACGCCCATTCTCAACACCCCGCAAGTCGGCATCCTCGGCATGCACTCGATTCAGAAGCGCGCGGTCGTGGTCGATGATGAAATCGTCATCCGCCCGATGATGTACGTCGCGCTCTCCTACGATCACCGCCTGGTCGACGGCAGCACCGCGGTCCGCTTCCTGGTCAAGATCAAGGAGCTCATCGAGGATCCCACCACCCTCTTGCTGGAGGGATAGACGAGCACTCGGCCGCTCCCGTCGGTCGCGTTTCGATGACATCGAAAAACGCCGGCCAAGTCGACTTGGCCGGCGTTTTGGTTTGCTTCCGAGCTCGTCGTCGGAGAATCACTCCGGACAACGATCCCGGTCCCTACTGTTGCTTGCAGAAGGGTTGGGACAGGGCAACCCTCTTGTCATCCTGACGAAGGAAGCATCTCACCGCCGCAGCAGGTGCCCCCAAACGACCAGGCTTCCAGTTCTCTGCCAACCTCTTTGAAATTCGCTCTAGCTCGTCGGACCGGTCTCTTTGCGGCTGCGCGGATCGGCAACCACGCCGAGTGAGGCAGCCAGCTCGATCTGGTGATCCTGCTCCTGCTTGGTGATCTCTTGCAGGATCTCGGCCAGCGCGAACTCACCCATATCCTGCGCCTGCCGAATCCGCTTGCGATATTCGCCGATGGTTTCGTCCTCGGCGCGCAGATCGGCCCAGAGCATCCCCTCGGCATCTTCCGGCACTTCGACTTTTTTCGGTTTTTCGGTCGGATAGACGCCGAAATAGTCGAGCTGCTTCGCAATCGCGATCGCGTGATCGAGCTCTTCGTGCGCGTGCACCTCCAGCTCATCGGCGATATCCATGTATTGCGGACCGTCGAGCACCTGGCTGTAGATCACGTACTGGATGATCGCCTTGTATTCGCGGGAAAGATCCTCCTGCAATCCAGCGATCAGCTCTTGTCGTTTCGCATCGAGTTCGTTGTCGGTCATGGTTGGTCCTCCGTTACGGGGATCTCCCCGAGCATGCATAGTGCCGACTTGTAATTGAAGCGCAGTCGAGCCGCTGACTGGCAGTTTTGCTTAGGGGGTCGACTCGATTGGAACGGGAGCGGCATCCAGGCGGAATTCGCGCGCCAGCAGCTCGGCCCGCTTTTTGAAGGCCCGCCAGTTGCCGAATGCGGGCAGCAGCCCGGTGACGATAAAGGATCCCCAGATCCAGGCCACGCTCTGATCGAGAAAATGCACCCCGAGCCAGGCGATGAGCACCGCCATCCACACCGCCGCGACCCCGCGCACCATCGGCGAGCGCGTATCGCCGCTGCCCCGCACCGCGCCGGCCGAAGACATCCAGAGTCCCCAGATCGGCAGGCTGATCCCAATCGCTCGCATGGCAATCGCGCCGATCTCGATCACCTCCGGATCGCTCGAAAACGCCCGCACGATGTGCTCGGCGAAGATCTCCATGAAAAGGAGTCCAGACACCGTCACGATCAAAGCCCACTTGCGCGAGATCATCGCTGCCTTGACGCCTTCGTCCATCCGCCGTGCTCCCACGCTCTGCCCCACGAACGCCGTCGATGTGGTGGCGAACGCGATGGTCGGCAGGAACGCGATCGACATCGCCGTGAACGATATCTGTTGCGCCGCCAGCGCATCGGTTCCGATCGACGCGGCAATCGCCACCAGCGAAATGAACCCGAACTGCATCACCACCTGCTCGAACGCCGCCGGCAACCCAAGCTTGAAGAGACTTCGGGCCATTACCAGATTCGGGAACCAGCCCGCCCGGCCGCGAATCGAGAGCTTGACCTTCCCGGACCAGAGCATGAAGAGCATGAACGCCGCCCCAACCGCGCGGCCGATCGCCGCGCCCCAGGCCGAACCGCCAACTCCCAGCTCCGGAAACCCGAAGTGCCCGAAGATGAGCACATAGGCCAGCACCACATTCACGGCATTCGCCAGCACCGCTGCCTT
The DNA here is from genome assembly GCA_963720855.1 of uncultured Chloroflexia bacterium. Lineage (GTDB taxonomy): Bacteria > Chloroflexota > Chloroflexia > Thermomicrobiales > UBA6265 > JAMLHN01. Next base: position 357,225 of record CAVRGV010000001.1, read on the forward strand.
GAGCGGAGTGCGGCTGTCACCCGCCCCGCGCAACACGGCGCCGCAGAGAAACGAAAGCAGGATCGCCACACTGCAAGCCGCGGTGATTTGCAGATACTCGATCGCGTTCTCGGCCACATCGGGTTCGACATGGAAGATCCCGATCGCTTGCGGCGCAAACACGTAACCGATGACGGACAGCGGGATGGCCAGCACCACTCCCCAGGAGATCGCTTGCCGGGCCAGTTGATTGGCGCGCTCGGTGTTCCCCGCCCCGATTGCCTGCGATACCAGCACCGTGGCGCCGATGGTTACCGCGCTCAGGATCGCAATGATGAGGAAGACGGTTTCGAAGGCGACCCCGACGCCGGCGATCGCGTCCGCCCCCAGTCGCCCCACCAGCAGCGTATCGACCGCCCCGACGGCAACCTGCAACAGGTTCTCGCCGATGATCGGCAGCGCCAGCAGCAGGACGCGGCGTTGGGTCATCGGTTCCCATGCCGATCCGGGTGCGGGAAGCACCGCCTCTTCGCGCGCTCAGCTCGAACGCTGGTTCGGTCATCGAACGCTCACGAGCGCGTCGAACAGATCGTTCAGTTGCGCGGCTGGATCAGCACACAACCCGGTATGCGCGGGCGACGCTTGCACCACCGTACTCGCCGGAGCTGCCAACCAGTGAAATCGCTCGCGAAAGTCCAATTGCGCGATCGGCCCCGCTTCCGGATCAGCGGCCGCGATACGTGGAATCAGCAGCAGCTGGGTCTCCACCGCGCTCACGAACGGTTCGTCCAGGTAGGGAGCGAAACAGGCCAGCCGTGCGCGATCGAACTCGACCCGAGCCCCCAGAAACCGCTGCGCGCGGCAAATGAGCACCACTCCCGCGTTCAGGAACTCGGCGCGCTCGACCCGGGGAACGATTCGAATGACGGCGTACTCAAACGCTAGCCGCTCGGGCACGTTCCGCCTCCTCCTCGAATACAGAGGCGTTCCCCACCCGGCTCAGCAGCAGGTCCCGATAGGCTGACCGCACCTCATCGGGACCGCGGTCGAGGGGATCCTCGGCCAGCCAGATGTCGGGAATCTCTGCCAGGATGCCGTCGAGCACGTGCGGCGTAATCCTGGACCGCAGCTCGTCCCCGGCGGCCGGAATCGACCCCGCGAAGGGAAGCAGGATGTGTTGCTGGCTCATCTGAAATGGCGATCCGGCTACCCGCTCGGCATCGGGCCAGTTGTGGTGAAAGTAGAGCGATGCGCCGTGGTCGATCAACCAGAGCTTGCCGTTCCAGTTGAGCAGATTCGGATTGCGTGGCGACCGGTCGACATTCAGCGTGAAGGCATCGAACCAGACGATCTTCGCGGCCAGCTCAGGGGTAAGTTCGGGAGGTGCGGCGGGCGCAAACGCCAGCGATCCGGGCAGAAAGTCGAGCCCCAGATTGAGACCGCCGCTCTTGCGAATCAGCTCCTGAATCTCCGGATCGGGCTCGGCATTGGCAAGGATGGGATCGAGCTCGACCAGTACGATCTCGGGAACCGGCAAGCCCAGCCCGCGCCCGATCTCGCCGGCAATCAGCTCCGCGATCAACGATTTCGGTCCCTGGCCGGCGCCGTGGAATTTCACCACGTACATGCCATCGTCATCGGCTTCCACAATCGCCGGCAACGACCCACCCTCCCGCAAGGGGGTGACATAGCGCGTTGCTTCGACCGTCCGGATTGCCAACGTTGTCCTCATTGCCCTCATTTTTGGGCTAGCAGCACAGTATAGAGGGCGTACTCCCAGCCTCGATGATGAGATGCCGGGGGAGTGCATGGGATGGTACCCTCCTGACAACGAGGATTTGCAATCATGAGCACTCCGGCAGCCACCCCCAAACAACCGAGCGAACGACTGGAGAAATGGACGAAACGGCTCGCCGTCATCGCCATGGTCGGTATGTTTCTCGTCCTGATGATGGGTTCGACGGTCACCAACACAGGCTCGGCTGAGGGATGCGGCCGTTCCTGGCCACTCTGTCATGGCGAGTTCATTCCGCAATATGCCGTCGAAACCGCCATCGAGTTCAGTCATCGCCTCGTCACCGCCATCGAAGGCATCCTGATCCTCGCGGTTTCCATCGGCGCCATCCTGATCAGGCGAGGCAACCGGCAGGTGAAAGTGCTGGTCGCAGTGATGATTGGCACCTTGATACTGCAGTCGGGTCTGGGCGCTGCGGCGGTCATGTGGCCGCAATCGGCCGCCATCATGGCAAGCCACTTTGGCATCTCGATGACCTGTTTCGCGGCCATCTTCCTCCTGACTCGCTATCTCTATGAGCCGCAATCGCTGGACGGCGATGCGGCCACCCGCAAAGCGCCGCCACCCCTCTGGTTCCGTCGCGGGGTTTGGGCGTCGCTGGTGATGTCCGTCATCGTCGCGTACGTCGGGGCATACATGCGCCATTCCGGCAACGAGCTCGGCTGCTCCACCTGGCCGCTCTGCAACGGCAAGGTCTTTCCCGGCTTCATGGGAGCGGAAGGTATTGCCTTTACCCACCGCCTGCTGGCCGGCAGCCTGATGATCCTGATCTTCGGCCTCGCCTGGTGGGCGCGCTCCTTCAAAGCGGACTATCCCGAGCTGGCCAAGGTGCTCAATGTCGCCTCGGTCACCATCGTGCTGCAGGCCCTGGCCGGCGCCTTCGTGGTCGAAACCCTGCTCGACTTGTGGACCACCTTGCTCCACGCCGCCCTGATGGCAATACTCTTCGTCATGATCTGCGACGCTTGCCGCATGGTCTGGAGCGCCCGACCCCGGTCCGCCGAGCAACGGGCCGAACCCTCGCACGCGACCGCCGTCCCAGCCGGCGACTGATCGTCGCCGTCGGTGCTATTCGACCCGTTGACGGCGCAGTCCGTTCCTGAACCCATTCCCGGTCGTGGTGAAGAACCTCCGTGTCCTGTCGAAGAAACTGGCACGCGGCAAGCGAAAAGGTTGGCGCGCCAGCGACCTCCCGCCCGGGACCGCCTTCAGGCACCAAGACAACAATCGATTTCCCTTGCCACGCTTGACACCAATAGAACAAATGTTCTATGATAGAGGCAAGCGGCACATCGGCGGACGGGCAGCGCTTGCCCGCATCCCAGGTACTCCCACGGTTCCACGTGGTCGAGGACGGGATGACGATGAATGACCTGGGCAGTGCCGCAGTGCCACCCGCCCGGCTTCCCCGCCGTCACCCAAGGCTCCACGCGCGGACTGATGCAACCATCGGTGATCGTTCGTCGAGAACATTTCGATGCAAGACCCGCATCCGGCCAGGGCGCAGCCATACCCGATCCGTCGTCCCGACCCGATCCCCCGTCATCCAGACCTGCTCCCCCGTCATCCCGACCGAAGCGGAGGGACCTCTTGTCGCCCAGGCCACCGTTCCATCCCGAAACCCCGATCCGGACGTAGCGAAGGGCCTCCGTGCCCTCCCGTCGTTCCGTCACTGCAGCTCACCCATCAGCATCGCAGTAGCTTCGTACGCACCGCCGTGTTCCCGCATGACCCTGTCACCGTCCCCCATGACCAAAGACAGGTCACAAATGTCCTGCACAACGATCATCGATCCGGGCCGAGGAACCTGAAAACAACCCACCATCGTCATTCCGTTGCCAGAATGCACGAGGGTCTCCTTCCGAGCGTGCAACGAACGAACCGCGAACGACCAGATTGATTGACGTAACGGCGTTCTCGCAGAATTCCGCGCAAAGCAAAACACCCGAGGCAAATGCCCCGGGTGTCGCTCGTCCTGGTGATTGTCCGCGAGGCTAGCTGACGACCACCTGGCCGCGCATTCCAGCGTGGAACTCGCAGTAATAGTCGAATGTTCCAGCCGTGTCGAAGGTGTAGCTGAACGATTCGCCCGGCTTGAGCGTGCCCGACTGGAATCCGCTGCCGGACGGCTTCTGCGTGACCGTGTGCGGCGCGGAGTCGTTGTTCGTCCAGGTGATCGTGTCGCCGACCTTGACCTCGATCATCACGGGATTGAAAGCGAAGTTCGCAATATCGACCGCCACCGCGCCGGTCGCGGCAGCCGGAGTAGCGCCATCGTCATTCATCGAAGCGTCGTCGTCGGCAGAGTCCTCGGTCAGATAGACCGTCACCAGGGTGGTGCCGTCGCCGTTGTCATGCAGCCGCGCGATTCCCGAGTAACCGGAATCGTTGAGTTCGCCCAGTCCGATGGCCAGGTCCGAGGAACCCATCATGACGCCGCCGATATCGCCGCAGGCGATGTAGTTGCCGATGTTCTCCGCCGATTCATGGACGTTGATCGCATGACCGCCGGACACGATATCCGCCAGCGGCGCCGCGACCGTCGTCACACTCCAGGCAACCGCATTGTCATCGGGTCCCATATCCTCGCCGGCCATTGGCGTCCCATCGACCAGGATATCGCCGCTCACATCGCTGAGCGGAAAAACGACATCGCCAAGCTGCGCGCAGGTGCCGGAGTGAATATGTGCCGGATGCGCGTCGTCATGTTCGTCGCCGTCGTGGGCGACCGCGCCTCGCTGGCTCACCACCATGCCGGAAACCAGCAGCATGAGGGCGAACGCCGAGAGGAGCATGAATCCTTTTTTGAGATGCATGATGTTTCCTTCCAAACCGAAAGAACGCGGGCCGGCCAACTTCCGGACCGCATGGAGCGGGTACGAGAACCACTGCTCCGCGGATCACTCATTGGGCGCACGAGCGTCTTTCAGAGGTACACTGGAACCCTCGAAGCACGTAGTTCCGTTGGATGCTGGTTGGCGCGCGTGCGTCAAACCAACGAAGCACAGAGGAGTAATGGATGTCTCGCAAAGTAGCGAATTCTCCGTTCGAGCTCGATCGCCGCACGTTTCCTGGCCGGAGCGGTCGCCACCGGCGCCGCGGTAACGGTCGGCACTGGAGTCGCGTCCGCCGCCCCGGGAACCGGGTCGGCTCGACCGCTGCGCATGCAGGATGGCGAGCCGGCCATCATCATCGGCACACTTGGCGAAGCGCAAACCATCAACCCATTCCTGAGTGCCAATGAGTCGGAAGCCGACTGGCGCTGCAAGATGCTCTATGACGAGTTCGTGCATATCAATCCGGCCACCTACGCACCGGAGCCCGGCATCGCCGAGAGCTGGACCATCGACAACCTGACCTTCACCTTCAAGATTCGCGACAACGCCACTTTCTCGGACGGCTCCGACCTCACCGCCGACGATGTCGCCTTCACCTATGAGCAGTACCTGAATCCGGCCAACGCATCTCCCCGCGCCGGCAAGTACCAGATCATCAAGGGCGCGGACGAGTTCGTTGCCGGAACTGCCGACACCATCTCGGGTATCACGGTGGTCGATCCCAAGACGATTTCGGTAGAGCTGACTGAGCCGAACGCGGCCTTCCTGTTCAATCAGCGCTACATCTTCGTCGTACCCAAGGCTCTGGTCGGCGATCAGACCGGACCGGATGCCGAGTTCTACAACAATCCGGTTGGCGCCGGCCCGTATGTCTTCGAAAGCTGGGCGGTTGGGTCCGACTTTGTCGCCACCGCCAACCCGAATTACTGGCAGGAAGGCAAACCGGCTATCAAATCGTTCACCCATCGGGTGATCGCTGACGCCAACTCGCTGGTGCTGGCACTCGAATCGGGCGATATCGACGGCTCGAACTATCCGGCACCGACCTCGCGCGATCAGCTCCAGGAAAATGCCGACCTCCAGGTCATCATTCCGCCCTTCGCCTCTCCCAATGGCTGGCTCTTCAACACCACCGTCGAGGCACTCTCCACACCGCAGGCGCGCTTGGCGATCGCCATGGCGCTCGACACGGCAACGTTCGCCGCCGACTCCCTCCTGGGCATTGGCGAACCGGGCAACGGTCCCATCGCGCCGGACAGCTGGGCCTTCTACAAGGAGCTCACGCCGATTCCCTACGATGTCGAGCAAGCCAAAGCGCTCATCGCCGAAGCTGGTGTTGCCGAAGGAACCAAGATCCGCTTCAACGTCAACCAGGGCAACGTTCTTCGCGAGGACTGGCTCACCTACACCCAGCAGGCCCTCAAGGAAATCGGTATCGAAGTCGTCCCCGAGCTGCTGGAATACGCCACGCTCAGCGACCAGGTGACCATTCAAGGCGCCTACGAGGTGACCGGTGTCGACTTCTGCGGCGTAACCGCCGAACCGAGCGAGCTCTACGACCAGTTCTACTCGGCATCGGCCGGCAACTACTCGAAGATCAACGACCCGGAGCTCGACGATCTCCTGACCCAGGCCCGCCGCGAGCTCGATATCGATGCCGCCAAGGAGATCTACCAGCAAATCCAGGTCAAGATGCTCGAGTTGGTGCCCATGTATTTCGCCTGGTACCGGCCGTTCCTGCACGTGGTTCGCCAGGGCTACGACGGCTATACCGACAGCGCCGCCTATGGGCTCTTCCACACCCTCGAAGATTGGACCTACACGGCTCCGTAGCGCCGATCGCATGTTCACCTGATGAAGTCTGCGTACGGCGGGGCGTCGCTTGACGCTCCGCCGCGCACGAGGTTTTCCGGCGATGCCACCGGGCGTTTGGTCCTATCTCATTCGGCGCACGCTGATCCTCATCCCGCTCTTGATCGGGTTGAGCATCGTCATGTTCGTCCTGATTCATGCTGCCCCAGGCGATCCTGTGGTCGCCATGATGGGGCCGACCGCGGCCGGGAATCCCCAATACGTGGAACAGGCCCGCGCCAATCTCGGGCTCGACAAACCGCTTCCGGTGCAATACATCACCTGGGCGAAAAATCTCGCCAAAGGCGACTTCGGCACCGCGTACACGTTTGGGAACAAACCGGTGCTCGACCTCATCAAGTCCCGCTTCTGGGCCACCGTGATGTTGCAGGGAATCGCGCTGACACTCGGTATTGTGATCGCCATTCCCATCGGGATTGTCTCCGCTACCCGGCAATATTCGAAGACCGACAACGCGGTTACGATCTTTTCGTTCATCGGATTGGCGCTGCCCAACTTCTGGCTGGCATTGCTGCTTCAGATCTGGATCGCGGTCAAGCTCGGCTGGCTGCCGGTGATCAGCACCGGCCAGGCGAACGCCGAATTCCCCGAGCGGATCAAGTACTTCATCCTCCCCGTGCTGGTGCTCGTGCTCCCCAACATCGCCTACTTCGCCCGCTTCATGCGCTCGTCGATGCTGGAAGTCAAGAATCAGGACTATGTCACTGTCGCCCGCGCCAAGGGGCTCACGCATAACTCTGTGCTCTACCGGCACTCGCTCCGCAATGCGCTCATTCCGATGATCACAGTGGTCGGCTTGCAGATCCCGACCATCATCGGCGGGGCGGTCATCATCGAGCAGATCTTTGCCTGGCCCGGGCTGGGCGATCTTGCTGTGAAAGCGATCAGCCAGCGCGACTATCCGGTCATCCTGGCAATCACCTTGCTCAGCGGCGCGGTCGTGATGATCGTCAATCTGCTGGTCGATGTCTTCTACGCCATCGCCGATCCCCGGGTATCCCTCTCATGAGCCAGGTCTATGTGGGACAGGCTGCCGAGCTGTCCGGATCGAGCGCCGGTGGGATGCTGGAATCGGTTCCACCGTCCCGCGGTTGGAAGACGGCCCGGCGCTTCGCCCGCAACAAGCTCGCTGTCGTCGGGTTGATCGTGATCGTCCTGCTCTACCTCACCGCCATCTTTGCCCCATTGCTCATTCGCTATCCCTACGACGAGCTGCATTCCGGCGTGAGAAATACCCCTCCCTCTGCCACCTACTGGCTGGGAACCGACCGGAATGGCCGGGATGTCTATTCGCGCCTCATCTGGGGCGGTCGCATCTCGATGGCGGCGGGGTTTGCATCCGTGGTCATCATCATGACCATCGGCGTCGTACTCGGCGCAATGGCGGGATTCTTCGGTGGGCTCATCGACCAGGCTGTGATGCGCTTCACCGATATCCTGCTTTCGATTCCGTTGATCCTGTTGCTCATCACAGCGGCGTCGCTCTTTCAACCCGGGCTACGCACCACGATCATCGTCATTGGGCTGGCGTCCTGGCCAGGTACTGCCCGCCTGGTACGCGGTCAGTTCATGGCACTCAAGCAGCAGGAATACATCACCGCCGCCCGCTCGATCGGCGCCAGTTCGCCGCGCATCATGTTTCGCCATCTCTTTCCGAATACGCTACCGATCATCATCGTGCAGGCCACCATCTGGCTCTCCTATGCCATCCTCCTGGAAGCGAGCTTGAGCTATCTCGGACTCGGGGTGGTCATCCCAACGCCGTCCTGGGGAAACATGCTGCAGGACGGCCAGCGCGAGATGCTTTCCGGCGCCTGGTGGCTGACCTTCTTCCCTGGCATGGCCATCTTCCTGACAGTCCTCTCCTTCAACCTGGTGGGCGACGGACTGCGCGATGCGCTCGATCCGCGCCACGGGCATCGTTAGCGGCTTTTGACACCCTTCTGTAACGGCTTCCCTGGCCCCGGGCGCATATTTGGCACCTGCTCCGTCCGAAGATACGTTCAGCGTGATCGCTTGCGACGAGCGATTGGAGTGCGAAAGTGCGAAAGCTGAAGCAAGGTCATGACCACCAATCTCCCGCTGACCCACGCGCCGGCCGAACCGCAAATCGCGGAAATTGGCGAGATGCGCCCAATGAATTCGCCGAATCTGCACCGGACCCGGCTCCGGTACTTCGCCAGCTGGCGTCGATCGCATCCCGCTGATCGGCTCGATTCCGTGAGCACCGCTTGGCCCGATCCACAGAATCCCGGTATCCATCGCGCGCGGTGCCCTGCGCTATCCTGACGACAACGTTATTCGTTCGCGTTCACGGATAGGTGATGCCCAACATGGCCAAATCGAACAACAAAAAGCCCCGCCGTCGTATCTCCCGCGCGACCCACGCCGACCCTCCAGTGGAAAATTGGCGCTGAGGAATATGCTGAGCGCGGCGAACGGATCCGGGCCATTTTGGCTGAGCGCAAGCTGGACGGGCTGGTACTCTTTCATCCCATTCGCATGGCGTATGCCTCAGGCTTTTTCCATGTCAGCACCGAGCGCCCGATGGCGATCGTCGTCGGCGCGGATGGCAAGCTGGGCGCCCTCGTGCCCATGCTCGAGCGGGAGAACATTCAGCAGTATCCGGTAAGCAACGTCTCGGTCTATCCCGAATACCCCACCGGCGGCGTCAAACACCCGATGGAGTTCCTGGCCGATCTCCTGACCGAGATGAAGCTGAACAAAAAGGGTGTTCGGCTCGGATACGACAATAACGGCTATCTCGACATCAATGGCTACCAGGGCCCGTTGCTCTCGGAGGTCGTTGGCAGCGGCGTTGAGACGGTCATTGCCCGCGACATCGTCGACAAGCTGCGCGCCATCAAGAGTCCGGCCGAGCTGCAGTTCACCATCGAAAGCTGCATCTGGGGCAACTACGCCCATCAGGTCATGCAGGATCTGATCGCGATTGGGAAAACGCCGCTCGATATTTCCTACGAAGCCTCGGCTACCGCGTCCCGCGCCATGCTCAAAGCACTTGGGCCCGGCTACCAACCATTGACGGCTGTGTGGGGGTATCCCGGCAGGCGCCGGGTTCTCGGCGGGGCGCGCCACATCCATGCCGCATGGCCTCTATGCTGCGGTTGGGTTGATGCCGGGCGACGTGTTGGTCACCGGTGCCGGCGCCGATGTCGGCGGATACAACTCCGAGCTCGAGCGCACCATGGTCATCGGCGAGCCGAATGCGGAGGTTCGTCAAATACTTCGACATGATGATGCAGCTCCAGCAGGCAGGGTTCGACGCATTGCGGCCCGGCCGAAGCTTTGCCGACGCGGAAAAGGATGTCAGCCAGGTCTTCGTCGATCTCGGAATTGCCGAGTCTGCAGCGGCACCATACCGGCCATGGTCTGGGCCTCGAAGGGCACGAATGGCCATTCATCGATAAAGGCAGCGAAGAAACGCTTATCGAGGAGAACATGGTGCTTTCGGTTGAGCCGGGACTTTATGTGCCTGGATTGGCGGGATTCCGCCATTCAGACACTGTCGTCATTCGCTCCTACGGCGCAGAGCGGCTCACGTTTTACCCGCGCGAGTTGGACGCGCTGATCGTTCCCGCGTAACCATTAATTCAAAGGGAGGACGAACCCATGGCAGTGACGCCGACCATCGTCAATCGTGCGGACGTGCTGACCGACGTCGAGCAGAAACGCATCGATCGTTCGCTCGAATCGATTGGCAAACGGCTCGCAAAGTTCACCAATCCGTCGATCGATCTGACGCTGGCAAAGGCAACCCAGGCCGGTTCGATCGACGCGACCGTGCGTGTGGTGCTCGGGGTGCGCGACATCGATCTTGCGTTCGACTGAAACGTCGCGCACCGCCGATCATGCCGTAAAACTGGCCTGTGACGATATCAAGAAGCAATTGGAAAAGTCGGTCGCCGAGCTGCGTGGGGCGGATACGTATGGCACGCCAAGTCGGCGCAATCCCGATCATCTGCGCCCGGCAAATCAAACCGATGATTCTGGCGAAGATGCGGATGCGTATTGTCGATGAAACGTTCGACGAAGGCGACGAGCGGAATACCGACGCCTGGGCGATGACGCCCCCAGCGCCGTAGACCTGAGCTAGCGGGGGCCGACTCGCGGACCGAGCAGCGGGTCGGCCCCACCGCCAAGCACACCGGTCATTTGCGGTGCCAGCTCGGTGATTTCGGTGGTTGGCATGCCAAGCGCTTGCGAGAGCTTGAGCCCCATCACGACCGAGGCCCTCGCCGAGCCGGCTTCGATCGATGCGGATCGTTTCAGCGGTGACATTGGATGCGGTCGCAAGCTCCTCGACCGACAGATTCTTTTGTTCGCGAGCTTCCTTGAGGCTGATCATTTCGATCCCTTCTGGATGGCGCACTCTTCGCGCTTTTCACTCTACACCGCAACGACAATGACTGTATACGCTTCCATCGAATTCCATTGATCGAACCGCGGCTATGGGAGGTGGTTTATGGGCATCGTTTTCGCCGGAATTGCTCCGCACGGATTCCCCTTGATTCGCGAGCTCAGCGAAAGTGCTGAAGGTGCCCGCGCCACTCGTGCCGCATTGGTAGAGTTGGGGCGCAGATCGGCATAGGCTGGCGTCGAAGCGATCGTGATCGCGGGTCCGCACGGCGTGCGGGTCGATGGGCATGTGGCGCTCGCAAGCACCGGCCGTGCGGCCGGTGACTCTGTCCTGGAAGGGGCGAGAGGTGGAGATCGAATGTGCCGATCGATCTCCCCCTGACCGATCGTATAGCGAGCGCAGCTCGCGCGGCCGACCTCCCGGTGGCAATGACAGGATTCGGTGGAAATCGCCGCGATCAGGCCGTCTTGCCACTCGACTGGGGCATGTTGGTGCCGCTTTGGTTCCTGGGACACGATCGAAACATACTCGGATCTGGGAATGTGCTGGCCGCCGCTCCGCAGCAAGAAACCGGTCCACCGGTGGTGCTGGTTTCGCCGTCACGGCTTGCCGCGTGACACGCTGGTGGCCTTCGGGCGGGCAGTCGCCGATGCGGCCGCAAGCCGATGGGCGACGAATTGCGTTCATTGCCTCGTGCGACTGGGCGCACACCCATGCGGACGACGGTCCATACGGCTTCCATCCGTCGGCAAAGGACATTGACGGCGTGGTGGTCGATGCGGTGCGTCGCAACGACGCTGGCAGCGATTGGCGCGCTTACCGACGATCAGGCCGCTACCGCCGCCATCGACGGTCTCTGGCAAACGCTCATGCTGCAAGGCGTATTGGAACGCGTGCCGTTGAATGCCGAGCTGCTCAGCTATGAAGCGCCCACCTATTACGGCATGCTGGTAGCCAGTTTCTCAACCGGCGCTTGAGCGCTCGATCGATTCGCGGGTAACAATCACCACTGGTGCTTGCCCGTTGCGGGTCAGCTTCATCGCCGTGCTGCCCAGCACCCAGCGTGCCAACCCTGCCGCTGGTGGCTCGAGAGAACCACGATATCGCCCGGTTCGAGCATATCGAGAATCACTCCCCCGGGCTCCCGGTGTAAACCGTGCCGCTGTGCATCGACACCGTGATCGCGCAGTCGTTGCACCGCGGTGTCGACCAGCGTTTGCCCCGCTTCGGCGAGCTGGTCGTAGTGGGTAGTCAAGGCCATTGGAGGGATGGTGCCGGTGGCCGCCGGATAGGTCATGCTAAGGTCGGTCGCCGGCACGAGCACATGCACGACCTCGACCGGGGCTCCAGTCGATTTGGCCAGTGCGGCGGCCACCGGTAGCGCCGCCAGCGACAACTCCGAATCGTCGATCGGGGCAACGATCCGCTTGCACAGTCGCATCGTCAGCGATTGCGCCCTCGGGTCCGACGACCATCACCGGTACCGGCGCTTCCCGAACGATCCGGTCGGCCACCGATCCACTGACGAACCGGCCGATAGTGCCTCGCCCGTGACTCGACATCACGATCAGGTCGGCGCCTTGCTCGGCTGGCCACCGCCAGAATTTGGTCGCCCGGGTCTCCAGCCGCAACCACGGTACTGACGTTATCGCTGGAATCGAACCATTTCGCGACTGCAGCGCCGAGTTGCTCCTCGGCCATCTGCTGATATCCCGTCTGAATCGTCTCCGCGCTGCCGATGACCTGGCCGCTGAATGTGCGCACACGCGGTCGCCACCGGAATCACCTGCAGCAGCACGATCCTCGCCGTTGTCCCGGCCACGGCTTTCGCCCAGGGAATCGCCCGCTCGGCCACGTCCGAGGTGTCGATCGGGACAAGGACCGCTGTAAGAGAGTTACGTTCGGTCATCGAGCTCACTCCTTTGCGCCGCAGATTGAATCCAGTTTGACCATCAGTATCGGCCCCTCGCCATCCAACGTTGTGCACGGAATCCTACCCAAGACGACCGATTCACGCTGCTCGTACGACCGTTTTGGCCGCTTCTTATGCCTTTGGAACAAAAAATTCAGCAATTCCTAAGAAGCTTCCGTCTTGACATTATCTTTCTTACGTTCCTACAATCCCTGCGCCCAAACAGTTGAGTTACGCAACTGGTGCGTGACCCACAAACCGGTCCGTTTTCATACACGGCACAGGAGGATCGTAAGCATGGCGGAAAAGACCCCAACGCAGCGACTCTGGCAGGACGCACTCACTGGCAAGATCAGCCGGCGCGACGTCCTGATTCGAGGCGCGGCGCTCGGAATCAGCGCCCCGGTACTGGCAGCTCTCGCCCAGGAGAGCATTCGTGGAACCCTGGCTGCCGAGGAAGGCAAGCCAACCGCAACGTTCTATGACTGGGAGCTCAATCTGCATCCCGGCATCTACGACGTTGGTGACGCCGTTGGCGTTACGGTCGAAGTCGCTCCGACCGAGAACTTCGGCAACGACCGCTTCATCGCTGAAGCCAACGACGAGACCAGCACCTGGGACATGTACGGTGGTGTCACCCCGTTCCTGGAAATGCTGCAATTGGTCGAGACCGGAACCATCGAGCCGTGGGACGCCTACGTCACCGATGAGGACAAAGCCGATCTCTTCCCGGCCACCCTCGCTGAAGGCACCACCGATGGCAGCTGGTACGTCTGGCCGCTGCTGCTCGACATCTGCGTGCAGGCGTCCAACGCCGGCATCCTCGAGAAGGCCGGCATCGACCCAGACAGTCTCCCCAGCCACGTGGGACGAGTTCATTGCCAATGCCCAGAAGGTGCAGGAGAGCGGCGCTGCGCCGTACGGCCTCACCTTCGACAACCGCGACTGGCGGTCGTTGATCCCAGTCACCCACTCCATCAGCACCGACGTGTACACGCCGGACGGCCTCTTCCGCTACAACAGCGATGCCGCCGTCGAAGCGCTCGAAATCCTGAAGAGCATGATGCAGTGGACCAGCGCAGACATTCTGGCCGCGGCCGGAGTGGATAACACCGTGCTCGTCGACCAGGCCGCCTGGGCTGCCGAGCAGGCTGGCTACTACTTCAAGTACCAGAACGCGCCCCTCACCTATTCGGCCACCTGGGCCGATCCCTCGCAAGCTGACCCTTGCGCGGCTGCCGAAGACGGAAGCCGGCGTTGGCGGTACCGTCTTCTGGGACACTGGCGCGGTGCTCTTCAAGTACGGCAACAACAAGCCGAAGATGGTCGAGCTCATCAAGGCGATCCAGCAGGATCAGGCGATCTGGGAGAACTCCGTTCAGGGCAACCCGGACGAAGGCACGACCCCGGTTGGCCAGATGCCGGTAACCCAGTCGACCTGGGCAAACTGGGAAGCCACCCCGCCCGACTTCGTGACGGCCAACCCGTGGATCTTCGAGCATTCGGGACGCGTTGGCCGACGCCAGCGCCATCGCGCCGTCGCTGCTGTCGATCAAGCAGTTCGACGTGGCTCGCCCGCTCTGGCAGAAATACCTGTCTGGTGAGACGGCTGACGCCAAGACCGCCGGCCAGGAAGCATTCGACGCCGTGCTCGCCGAGTACAAGGCGCAAACCGGCAAGGACGCGCAGGTCTAGAACCTGCACCAACGGGTCCGGTGGAGCATCCCGCTCCACCGGACCGCGTTCTACCGACACGCTGGCCATAGGTCAGGGAAATCGCGGAGGCGACCCTTCGCTGCGCACAGACCAAAGACGAACGACCCCAGGAGTTGAACGCAATGGGCGAATCCAGCGTGGCGCAGACGAGCGCGAACGCATCGGTCCCAACTACCAATGCGCGAGGTGGTTGGACACATTCCGTCCGGAATATCCTGACCAGTTATCCCTATCTGATCCTCGCCCTGTTTTTCTTCATCGGATGGCAGGTTCTCCCGATCTACAGTGCGCTGAGCCTCAGCTTCACCGATGACAAGTTCCTGGATGATGCGCCGGCCAATTTCATTGGCTTGCAAAACTATCGGAATGTGCTTGTCCGACCATCTCTTCTGGCAGGGGATCCAGCGGGCGCTGATCTTCACACTCATCTTCCTGCCGGGAATGATCTTCATTCCCATGATGGCCGCCATCTTCATCGACCGAATCACAAGCAACAAGATTGCGACGATTTACCGGATCATCCTGCTGATTCCGGCAATGATCCCCGCGCCGCTCATCTTCGTTCTCTGGCTCTGGATGTACAACAACTACATCGGGCCGATCAATTACATACTCGTCGACAAATTACACCTCTTCGATTTAGCAACCCAGCCACAGTGGTTGCAGAATCCCAAGCTCATCTTCTTCTCGATCGCGGCCATGGAATGGTGGTGGGGCCTCGGCTATCACACCATGTTCTTCCTGGCAGGGCTCGCGACGATTCCCAAAGACATTCCCGACGCGGCCCGCGTCGATGGCGCCGGCGAATGGCGCATGTTCTGGGGCATCACCATCTGGCGCCTGCTCCCGATCATTCTGGTTTTGACCGTGGTCCGCTTCGGCAGCGCCATGGCAGTCATAACCGAGTACATCATCATGGGTGGGTACGACCGTACCAAGAACACATACACCTGGACGGTCTACATGTACGACACCGCGTTCGGCGGTGGCATGCAATTCCGGGGGTACGCCGCAGCCATCGGCTGGATGGGCGCCCTGATCATGCTCGTCGTTGTCGGTGTCATGTTCTATCTCTTCCGGCCGCGGGATTAAGGAGGATCGCAATGAGTAGCGCACAAGCAACCGTTCCGGTCACAGCCGCCCGTCCCGCCACGGATGTCTACATTTCGAAGAAAAAAGGCTTCGCCTGGAAAGCGGCCGGCCGCCACATCTTCCTGCTCATCATGTGTCTCTGGGTGATCCTGCCGCTGCTCTGGGTGATATTGCTGTCGTTCAAATCACTGCAGGATGGAGCCCAGCGCTACATTTGGCCCGAATCCTGGGTCACCCCAATTCAGGCCAACTATGAGTTCGTGTTGACCAAACCACGCATCGTGGGCCCAGTCTGGGTCAACTTTCAGAACAGCGTGCTGGTGACATTGCTGACCGTTGTCGCCGCGACGGTGACCTCGGTTCTGGGCGGCTACGCACTCGTGCACCTCAAGACTCCGGGCGCGCGCATCATCACCATGTGTCTGGTTGCGTCGCTCTTCTTCCCGACCCAGGTCACCGCCATCATCGGTATCTTCAATATCCAGAAACGGCTCGGGCTGATCAACCAAACCTGGAGCCTGATGCTTCCGTACACCGCGCTCGGCGTGGCGATCTCGATCTTCATCATGCGAGGGGTGTTTCAAACGGTCCCGAAGGATTTGATCGACTCGGCCAAGATCGATGGCGCCAACTCGCTTCGCACCCTCGGAGGTATTGTCTTTCCGTTGGTGAAGAACGGCATCGTGGTCGTTATCATCGTGAACTTCGTAGCCGCCTGGGGAGAGTATCTCCTCGCGCTGACGCTCATGAACGATGCCAACAAGCGCACGTTACCGGTCTTCCTTGGATCGGCCAGCGCAGGGGTCGGCGGTCTCCTCTGGCCGCGCATGGCTGCGCTCTACATCCTTGCAATCATTCCAGCGCTGGTCGCCTTCGCGGTCGCCCAGCGGTGGTACATGAAGGGCCTGCAGGAAGGCGCGCTCAAGACGTGATCGACGACACATCGCCCGGGACGCAATCGCGTCCCGGGCGATTTTCGTTGGCTGAGGGACCACCGGCATTGTGGGTTCCCGGCAGCAGCATTCCACGATCGGCGGTAAGATCGCCGGCATGATGATTCCCTCGAAACGAGCATACGGACCCTGTTCGTGAGCACCACCTCAGTTCCAATCAGCGCTGTTAAGCCGAACGCATCCGGCGGAACCCAGGTCGTCGCCACGCGCCGGCGAATGAGCGTTCCCTGGAAGGCTGCCGGGCGGCACGCGGTGTTGCTCCTGCTCTGCTTCTGGGTCCTGTTCCCGCTCTTCGTTGTCGTCATCAATTCGGTCGAATCCCGCGTCGAGAGCGTGCAGCGCAACATCTGGCCGCGAGAGTTCGTCTCGCCACTTTGGGCCCGTTACGAATGGGTCTGGACCGAATTCACACTCGACAACATCTTCTTCCGGGTTTACTGGAACAGTCTCTTCGTCACCGGTTTGACCGTGTTGGTCGGAACGATCTCGGCGGTCATGGCTGGGTACGCCCTGTCCCATCTTGCGACTCCGGGAAAGTCGGTCGTGCTGCTCGTGGTCGTTGGCTCACTCTTCTTTCCGATGCAAGTCACGTCCATGCTGGGCATCTTCAAGCTGCATTGGGATCTCGGACTTATCGACCACACCTGGGCTTTGATGCTGCCCTACATCGCCGCCAGCACGGCGGTATCGATTCTGGTCATGCGCGCGGTTTTTCAGATGGTCTCGCCGGAAATACCCGATTCCGCTCGCGTCGATGGCGCCTCGTCCTTGCGCATTCTGCTCGGAATCATGCTCCCCCAGGTGCGCAATGGCATCGTGGTCGTCATGGTCATCAATTTCATGTACGCCTGGAGCGAGTTCGTGCTGGCCAGCGTGCTGATGAACGATCAAACCTCGCGAACCCTCGCCGTGTTGATGGGCGGCGGCGGCATCGGTCCGGGCATTTCGGCCATGTTCATCGTGGCGCTCATCCCGGGCATTGTCTTTCTCGGAATTGCACAACGGTGGTATACGAAAGCGCTGCAAGACGGCGCGTTCAAGGGGTAGATGGAGCAAGGATGAAACTGCAGAACAAAGTGGCGTTCGTTACGGGCGGCGGTTCGGGCATCGGTCGGGCCATCTGCCAGCGCTTCGCCAGCGAAGGCGCGATCGTGATCGCCGCCGATCTCATTCCGGAGCGGGCAGTCGAAACCGCCAGCTTGATCGATTCGGCCGGCGGCGTGGCGCTCGGGCTCGAAATCGACGTTGCCGATGCAAGCAAGGTCAAGCTCGCCACCGGCCAGGCAATCGATCGATACGGCCGAATCGATATCCTGGTCAACAATGCTGGACTTTCCATCGGTGACCGCATTACCGATTTCGACGAGGCCATGTGGGATCTCAATCTCGATGTGGTGCTCAAGAGCGTCTACCTCTGCTCGCGCGAGGTCATTCCCGGCATGGCCGAGCGGCATGAGGGTGTCATCCTCAACATCGGCTCCGTCAACGGTCTGATGGCCATCGGCGAGTCAGCCTACTCCGCCGCCAAGGCCGGCATGGTAAATCTCACCCAGAACATGGCCATTCACTACGGCGACGACGGCATTCGCGTCAATCTCATCGCCCCGGGCACCATCCGCACTCCCATCTGGGACAAGCGCCTCGAAGCCGAACCGACCGCCTTCGATCAGCTCACCCCGTGGTACCCACTCGGCCGCGTCGGCGAACCCGACGACATCGCCAGAGCCGCCCTCTTCCTCTGCTCCGACGACGCCTCCTGGATCACCGGTGCCGTTCTCCCGGTCGACGGTGGTATCTCCGCCGGCAACTACCGCCTGAACAAGGACCTCCAGGGCGTGCGGGAGAAGCCGGGCCGATGAGCGACGAGTTCAACCTCCCGGAGTATGCCGACGCGGTGGTAATCGGCGCCGGTGCGTTCGGTCTGGGGACCGGCTTCGCGCTCGCCCAGAACGGGCTCTCGAATGTTCTGGTTCTGGATCAGTACGAACCCGGCACCCAGACATCCGCTCGCGCGGCCGGACTGTTCAAGAACATCCAGGCGAACGAAACCAAAACGAAACTCACGCAGCGCTCGATCGAGATCGTCAAAGGGTTCGAGCACGAAACCGGGGTTCCGATCCCGTATCAACAACCCGGCAGTCTCTTCGTCGCCCGAACTCCCGCGCATGCTGCGATGGTCGAAGCAGAAGTCGAAGACGCGGTGGGTTGGGGTACCAGGGTCGAGCGGCTCGATCCAGACGAGGCCCGTCGTCGCTGCCCCTATATCGATTCGTCCGACTTCGTCAGCGCCTGTTTCATCCAGGACGATCTCTACATCGAGGAACCAAAATCGCTCATGGTCGCCTTGATGCAAGCGGGCAGGCGCGTCGGCATGGCGACCGTCGGACATACCGCAGTGACCGGAATCGATGTGAAGAACGGGGAAGTTCGGGGCGTTCACACCACGCGCGGGTACGTCTCGACTCCGGTCGTGGTCGATGCAGCCGGCGCCTGGGCACGTCTGGTCGGCAGGATGGCCGGAGCTGACATCAAGATCGTCCCGATGCGGCATCAGCTCGGCATCACAGCGCCAATGGACGGCATCTTGCCCGATATGCCCATCGTTCGCATCACCGATGCCGCCGCATATATTCGTCCGGCGCGCGGCGGCTTGATGTACGGCATCTTCGAACCCGATCCGCTTCCCTTCGGTCCGGAACCGGGACAAACACTCACGCTCGACATGGTTCCAGTCAACCGAAGCGTCCTGCAGGAAGCCCGGGAGCGCATGCTGCAAACGGTGCCATCCCTGCGCAATGCAACCGATCAGGAACAGCGTGCCGGACTCTTTACCATGACGGCCGACGGCAAGTTCGTTGCTGGACCCATCCCAGGCATCCACGGCTTCTGGGTGATCAGCGGCTGCAACGGAAGCGGGTTCTCGATGTCGACCGGCTTGGGCGCCTCGATCGCCGAATGGATTGTCGGTGGCGCACCGGAGATCGACCTCTCCATCCTCGATCCCGCCCGCTTCCTCGATCCCGAGATCAGCGATGCCGATCTGCTCACCCAGTCGATCTGGCAATACGAGAACTACTACACACCTTTGGGATGAGCTCGAAGGCGTTGCCCAGTGCCATTCCGCGGCGCACACACGGTGAGATGCCGAGGGAGTAGTTCCCCGTCCACGCTACCGCTGTGGCGGCAGCTTGCCACGTCGATAGGTGCTGATCACCCAGGCAAGACCAAGGTAGCGGCCGACCCAGCAGGTATTCCAGAATCGGAGGACGCTCGATGTCGCGCGAATGACAATCGCGAGTGGCCCGCGAATCAGCGACTGCCGCCCCGCGGCCGCTCCGAGATTCAATCGGAATGCCGCCGCATCGAGTAACGCGCAAAACACGGCCATCCCGCCAGTCATCGGTCGTTTGCCTCGAAGCGCCATAGTCATCCCATCTCTCGAATCGACTCCAATGCCGTTTGGCGTCTGTCCAGAAGTTTGGAAGAAACGACAAGATTCGTCGTTGACAATCTCTCGTCCGCACAAATAGAATCCGGCATCTGGCAGATTGTATACACAGAATCGTGACATCACGCACGAACAGACCGAGCGGCGCAGATTGGCTCCCTATCGATCGTTGTGCATCCTGAGTCGGCAGGGCTTCGGTTCGAGGAGAGAAGGTGGTTCAAACGGCGACAGTCACCGGTTCGGCAGCGCGGCCCAGCAACTCGGGAACCGTCCAGATCGATCATGCAACCAAGTACTACAAAACGAATACCGGCAGCGTGCATGCGCTGGAAAACATCGATCTCGAAATTCGCAAGGGTGAGTTCATTGCAATCGTAGGACCGTCGGGATGCGGCAAGAGCACACTGCTCTGGGCCATGTCCGGGTTGCACGATCTGACCTCTGGCAAAGTCGTCATCGACGGGACAACCGTCGAAGGCCCGCGGCCCGAGATCGGCATGATTTTTCAGGAAGCGAACCTGCTGCCCTGGCGAAATCTGCAAAAGAACATCGAGTTCCCCTTCGAGATCAAAAAGCTCGATCCGAAACCGTACCAGGCCCGAATTCAGGCCCTGCTCAAGGAAGTCGGCCTCGAAGGGTTTGAAACCAAATTCCCCCGGGAGCTCTCCGGTGGCATGCAGCAGCGAGCGAGCATCGTCCGCTGCCTCTCGTTCGATCCTGAGATCATCCTGATGGATGAGCCGTTCGGAGCGCTCGATGCCTTCACCCGGGACGAGATGAATCTCCTCATCCAGAAGCTCTGGATGGAAACCGGCAAAACGATCGTGTTCGTTACCCACAATGTCAGCGAAGCCATTTTGCTGGCCGATCGGGTCGTGGTGCTCACTCCGCGTCCAGGCCGGATCGCGCATGTCTTCGACATCGACCTTCCCCGTCCTCGCACAATCGAGGAGACCTATTCGCCTCCATTTATCGAAAAGATCTTCGAGGTCAAGGACACCATCATCCAGGGCGAGTACCGGCCGGAGCATGTGGCCGAATTGACCCGCCAGGTCGCCAGCGTTTCCGCCCGGAAAGCAAGGGATTGAGCGAATGTCCAATGTGCTTGGGGACAACATCCCCACCTTCGGCGACAGTGGCGCGGAGAGTCAGGAAGTCGGCTTGTCGAACATGTCGGCCTTGGCAGACACCGGCTTCGCCAGCAACTGGAAAGAAGCGCTCATTCTCATCCTGGTCGCGTGTGGCGTCATTGGCGGACTCGAGATCATCGTGCGAGTCTTCGATGTGCCGGCCTATACCTTCCCGGCTCCCAGTGCGATCGGCCGGTCGCTGTGGGAGAACTTCCGCCCGCTCTACTGGCCCCACCTGTTGGTGACGCTCAAGGTGTTGTTCATCGGCTACTTCATTGGCGCCTCGATCGGCATCGTCCTGGCGGCGATCATCACCCAGTTCCCGTTCGCCGAAAAAGTGGTCACCCCGTACATCCTGTTGCTGGTCACCACGCCGATGATTGCGCTGGTCCCATTGCTGGTGCAAAAGCTCGGCTTCGGCATTCAGCCGCGCGTCATCGCGGTGGCGCTCGCCACCGGCCCAATGGTGATGATCAATTCCGCCACCGGGTTTCCGGCGTACGGATTTGGCCAAGCTGGCGCTTGGCCAGATCCTACGGCGCCACCACCTTCCAGATCTTCACCAAGGTGCGCTTCCCACTGGCACTGCCAATGATCATTGTCGGACTGCATGGTCGGCGCGATCTTTGGACTGCTCACCGCGGTTGGGGCGGAAATCGTCGGATCTGGAGAGGGACTCGGCAACCGGCTGATGTACTACTCCTCCCGCATTCAAATGGCAAATTTCTGGTCGATCATCGTTATCCTGGCGACGCTCGGCATCCTCATCTATGTCATCTTCTATTGGATCGGTAAACGCTGGGCCAGCTGGCAGGCCTGATTTGTCCTGAATTGAATCGGCGCGCACATGCCGTTCAAGATACGGTTCGACGATGAACCGGAGACATCATCGGAACTCGGTGAGCCAGGTTGGCTCGCTGGACGAACAGGAGGTCAAATGAGCCATATCGATGAACTCGTGGTTGGCGTTTCGCAAAGCCGCTCCTCCCGCCGCCGATTTCTGACCGCTGCCGCGGCGGCCGGTGTCGCCGGTGCGGCCTTGCCGATGTTTGGCGGTCTCGGCCGCCTCAGTGCTCGCGCGCAGGATGCGCGCAATTCGGTTACGTGGGTCTCCCCGCGTGGCACGCTGGAAGTCCTCGACGACTATCCGTATTGGGTCGCCAAGCAGTTTGGCTACTTCGGCGACATCGAGACCGAGCTGCTGCCGGCCATCATGGAATCGACCTCGTCGGCCAAGAACGTGGCCGATGGCGACGCCGACATGTCCTATGTCTCTCCCGGCGTCTTCACCGACGCCGTGAATCAGGGCCTCGATCTCGTCTCCGTCTGGCAGATGGGCGCCTACGATGTCTTCGATATCGCCCTGCCAAAGGGGAATCCGGACGGCGTCACCACGCTCAAGGATCTCGAAGGCAAAACCGTGGTGCTCGGTGACATCGGTTGGGCGGCCATCGTCGACCCGATGATCGTTCAGGCAGGCGGCGATCCGTCCAAGGTCAACTACGTCGCGGCCGGCTCCGGTTGGGCCCAAACCCTGGAAGCCGGACAAGCTGACGCCGCTCTTTCGTGGGAGGGTTTGCGTGCCCAGTGGTTGGCGACCGGACTGGACTTCGATTACATCCTCGGCTACGAATGGTCGGTCTTCCCGGCGAACTCGTTCCAGATCCGCCGCAGCGACTTCGAGGACGCAAGCCTCAAGGATCTCTATACCAACTACCTCAAAGGCTGGGCCGCGGGCCTGCAATTCGGATATCTGAATCCGGTCGCTGCGACCCAAATCACCATGGCTGCCCCCGAGATTTCCGCGGCGCTCAACGACACCTTCAAGGACAAGAGTGTTGCGGTGCAATCACTTGAGGAGCTGGCGAACGTCTTCCGTGGCGACTTCGATGCCCGCAACGGCGGTCAGTGGGGATGGGCGAGCCTCGACGGTTGGCAGACCTTCTTCGACGACAGCGCCCAGGCCAGCGGTACCGACCCGGTTGATGCCACCACGGTCATCTTCAATGACTACGTCGAAGGCGCGAATGCGTTCGACGCTGCTCAGGTCGAGGCCGACGCCGCCGGCTTCGAGCTCGATCCAGAGTTCGCGGCCGTCGCCGCGATGTCCGCCAGCCCTGAGGCCACTCCGGCTGGCTGATCTGGTTACCGGCCAGCGTGAGCTGACCATGCAGTCGTTCACGCACGCGACGCGCGCGTCAGACGGATAAGATGAGCCGGGTGGTTTCCCTCTCCTGGGAGACCGCCCGGCTCTTGCATGACCGGCATGCTGGTTGGTCCAACGAGGAGAACGATGGGAACACGAACGTTTCACCACGTCGGTTTGCGCGCCTTCGAGCCACAGCCGAACGAGAACTTTGTCGAAGCCACTCGCGTCTGGGTCACGAACCCGGACCACGATCCCAGGAAGATCGAATGGCTGCGCTACGAACCAGATAGCTGGCTGGGCGAAGACTTCAAGAACTCACCACATGTCGCCTATGTGGTGGACGACATCGAGCCCTGGATCGAAGGCAAGCGGATTGCCATCGAACCGTTCGAAGTAGGCGATCCCGCCTTCGTGCGGGTTGTCTTCGTCTGGGAAGATGATTGGGTCGCGGAGTATATGGCGTTCAAGCCAGGCGTCGCCTGGTTCGATCCCAACGATCAGGGGACGGCTCGCGCCGCGGGTGAGAACGAGTAACGTGAAAGAAATCGGGAGGAAGGAAGCACATGGCCGATCGGCTGACGTTTTGCACCAATAGCTATCACACCTATACCCTCGAGGAGTGCCTTGCCGGGGCGGCTGCCGCCGGCTACACCAGCATCGAGCTCACCTCGGTCCCCGGTTGGACCGAGCACGTGCGCCGCAATGCGACCCCGGAAGAGCTGGCCCATGTCAAGGACCTGCTGAAGAAGTACGGGCAAACTGCGGTCAGCTTCGCTGGGCATTCAGATCTCGCCTCGGATTCCGGAGTCGTAGAGTTCCGCAAGGCACTCGATATCGCCCACAAGCTGGGCATTCCCTACGTCACCACCAGCACCGGCGGTCACGATGCCTCCTCGCACGGCTCGCTCGACGAGCAGCGTGAGGCCTTCCTGGCCCGCATTCGCCCGCTTTGCGACGAAGCCGCCGACAAGGGCATCACCATCTGCCTGGAAACCCACGGCGGCCTGGTGGCCAATGGCGCCATCTCTGCCGCACTGGTCGAGCTGATCGACAAGCCGAACATCGGCATCAACTACGATCCCGGCAATGTCATCTTCTACGGCGACACCGATCCGACCGAGGACATCAAGGCGGCTGCCCCGTATGTCAAGCACGTGCATGCCAAGGATCAGATCGGTGGGGCCGGCAAATGGAATTTCCCGCCGGCGGGCTCCGGTGAGGTCGACTTCACCAAGATCTTCGCCGCCCTGGACGCCGTCGGTTTCGACGGCCCGGTCTCGGTCGAGATCGAATTCACCGGCGAACCCTGGCCGCCACTCCCAGAAGTCGAAGCCGCAGCCAAATCCGCCTACGAGTACCTGCGCCCATTCGTCCCGAAATAGCAGGTCAGACGTCAGCAGTAAGCAGTGGAAGCGTTCCCGTCTGGGTCGACTCATGAAGACACAGGAAGATGCCAGTTTGCCACCAATGGGGGCGAAAAGCGTTCGGGATCTGATGGCTTGGCAACGTGCAATGGACTTTGTCGTGGCCATCTATCGGGAGACTGAGGGATGGCCGCCAACTGAGCGGTATGGACTCACCCAGCAGTTGCGTCGATGCGGTGTTTCCGTCCCATCGAACATCGCCGAGGGTCAGGGCCGCAGAAGCGATCGAGAGTTCTCCCACTTCCTGCGGATTGCCCATGGGTCGTTGCAGGAGGCCGAAACTCAAATCATGCTTGCATCGCGGCTGGGCTTTTGCTCAACCGAAGTGGAGGCAACGCTCCTTGAACAAGCTGGACACATTGGGAGGCTCATACAGGGGCTCCGGCGTGCGATCGCTTTGAGAGACAACGACAAGGAGTGATATGTCATCGTTATTGCCGTAGAGCGCTGACGATGCCCTTCTGACGTCTGACTTCTGAAGACTGACTGCAAAGTGAGGACTCGAAATGAAAGTAGCAATTCTCGGTGCCGGATTTATGGGCTCGACGCATGCCAAGGCATTCCAGAAGGTCCCAGGTGTGGACATCGCTGCCATCTATGCCCACAGCGACAAACGCGCCGCACCGCTCGCCCAGGAGCTCGGCACCATCTACACCGACAACATCGACGCCATCCTGCGTGATGAATCGATCGAAGCCATCGACAACTGCCTGCCAACCCCAGAGCATCGGCCATTGACCGAAGCCGCGTTGGCAGCCGGAAAGCACGTCCTGCTGGAAAAGCCGATCGCGCTGAACGATGCCGATGCCGCCGCTCTTGGTCGCCGCCGGCGAAGCCAGTGACCAGGTTTTCATGATGGCGCACGTTTTGCGATTCTGGCCCGAGTACCTCGAGCTGCACAAGCGCGCGACCGATGGCTCCATCGGCGAGCTGCTCTCGGGGCTCGCATACCGCCGCCAGCCCTTTCCGGCCTGGTCCGAGCTCTTCGCTCGCTCCGATCTCACCGGCGGCGCGGTCATCGACATGATGATCCACGACATCGACGCCCTGAATTGGGTCTTCGGCACGCCCCGCTCGGTGACTGCCAATGGCATCCGCAATCCGCGGTCGAACGGCTGGGACCAGGTGCAGATCCTGATCGACTACGGAACTGCCTCGGCCGTCGTCGACGGCGGCATGATGATGCCGGAAACCTATCCCTTTACCTCCACCATGCAGGTACTCGGATCTGAGGGATTCCTGGAATATGACTTCCGCGCCGGTGGACGTAGTGTCGATGACGCCGGCGGCACGAACGAGCTTTTGCTCTTCCCGAACGAAGGAAATCCCGCAAAGCTCGACGTGAAACAGATCGATCCCTATCTCGCCGAGATCGAGTACTTCGTCGAGTGCATCCGCTCCGGCCAACCCGCCACGCGCGCCACCCCGGCCGCCGCCCGCCTCGCACTCGATACCGCCCTGGCCGCCCGCGAATCGATTGAATCGAACCGAGCGGTGTCTCTCTAGCGTTTCCATCGTCTCCCCTCTCCCACACGGAGAGGGGCTGGCGGTGAGCCGGTCAGGACATTCACGACCCGCTCTCGCCTATGACAACAGCTGCAATATGGGACTCAGAAACGCCGGCGATGCGCTAAAGCGGTTCTTGGAAGAGGTGCCGGTCTCCTGACACCGTCATCCTGACCAACGGGAAGGATCTGCTCCCCGCAGCGAGTGGTGTCGCCCACCATGCAGCCCCAACTGTCGTGTCCGAAACCGCTCAGTCCTTGATATCGAAGGCGTTGATGACCGCCCGTTGATAACTCGGATGGCGGTCGAGCAGGCCGTCGATCGTCATCCGCAGAAACGAAGCCAGTTGGATCAGCTCCAGGGGTGAGAGGGAGAGCGTCAGAAAATCGATCGACAGCTCGACCTCGTCGGTATCGGCGAGCTGATCGCGTTCCCGGACCGGGGAAACCGCTTTCGTGTGCAGGCCAGTTTCCGGCCAGATGATTTCCAGTAGTTCGTCTTTGCCATCCATCGACGCTGCCTCCGTACTCAGTGTACCCAAGACAACGCAACACACTGGTGCCCGGAAACGCCGAATCCTCTCCAGTGTTTGGGGGGAGAGGATTCAACAGAGGTAGGAGTGAGTTGACCGGGTCTTTGGCACGAGACGCGCGGCCATACGGCAGGTACTGTGCCGGTATTCGCTTAGTGTGTCCAGCCGCCTCCGTCAGGAGGAGATGGTTGCATCCGGGCGGAGGGCGCCGTTTTCCATTACGTGGCGCTCGCTCCGCACAAACCCAGATCGCAACCAGCGTCTGATGCCGAATGTTTGCCCCGGCTCGGGCTTTCCGCTTAGCAGCTCCGCGCGGTGTGCGCGGTCCCGGGCGATCGATCGCGTCGAAACGGTAATCGCCGCCACGAGCTCCTGGTTTACGACTGGGCTCAACATTGCCCGCTTCTCCTTAAGGTCATGTATCGCGGTGGCGTCCCGGCACCATTACTCCGGATCCGCCTTCGCTCGTGGCCCGTCTTACTTGCCACATACACAGGATGCCATCGATCCACGGCCACGGCATCGGCAGGATGACGTATTCGCAGCACTACGCATTCCCTACGCAATACGACGTACAGATTGTCGAAAAGGTTCCCACTGCTGGAAGGGCTACACGTCGCGGCCACTCCAAAGTTGCGCGATTGCCCCGCAGCCTTTAGGCTGAGGGTGTCCCGGAGGCAAGGGCCGCTCGGGGTGTTTCCCGGCAAAACGCGGGAACCCGCGACCAGAATCCGCACCGCAGGAGGAGAGTATTCATGCAGAGACGAGGTCTACGGCACTTTTCGTTCCTCGCCACGCTGGCACTTGCCTTGCTGGCAATCGCGTCATTCACCGCTACCGGCGCGCTCGCACAGGACGATGTTGTCGTCCCCATCAATGAGCTGAACGATTCCGGCGTCTCTGGTGACGCCAGCCTCACCGACAACGGCGATGGCACCACCACGGTCGACATTCTGGTCGACGGTGCAACCGGTGGACATCCGGCCCACATCCATTCCGGCACCTGCGCCGAGCTCGGCGATGTGGTCTACCCGCTCACCGATGTCGATGCCAGTGGCGCCAGTGTGACCGTCATCGATGTCCCGCTTGCCGACCTGCTGAGCGGCGGCCCGTATGCCATCAACGTTCACTTGTCTGCCGATGAGATCGGCACCTACGTCGCCTGCGGCGACATTCCGGTCGAAGCCGTTGGCGGCGAAGTAGCGGCAGCCGATGCCACCGCCACCGTCGCTCCGGCGGTTGAAGCCAGCCCGGCCGCGGTTGGTGGCACCTCGTCGGTGACCGATATCGGTACCTCCGGCGTCGGAACCACCTTCACCGGCAGCACCGGCTTCCTCGTCGTCGCCATGGGGGCGTTCGGCGTCATGCTGCTGGCAGGGGCCTTCGGTCTCCGGCGTCGCGATATCCGCGGCTAGCAGCGCGTAACCATCGAAAAGCAAAGCGGACGGCGATGTCGCCGTCCGCTTTTTCGTGGCCCGATTAGAATCTCCACCACCACATGCCGCGCGTTGCTGGAGATCAGATGAAAAACTACGCGTCCTATAGCTACTGGCTGCAATCCTGCGGCGACGATCTCACCCCGCGCCCGCGGTTGAACGGCACCGTCGATGCAGACATCGCCATCCTGGGCGCCGGGTACTCGGGTCTCTGGACCGCCTGGTACCTCCTCGAGCGCGATCCAAAGCTCAGGATTGTCATTCTCGAGCGCGAGATTGCCGGGTTTGGCGCGTCGGGCCGCAACGGCGGCTGGTGCACCTCCGGCTTTCCAACGTCGCTCGACCAGATCGAAAAGAAATATGGCCGCTCGCAAGCCATTGCCACCCACCAGGCGATGACGGCAACGGTCGATGAAGTCGGCCGTGTCGCCCGCGAGCAGGGGATCGACATCGACTGGCAAAAGAGCGGCACCCTCATGACCGCGCGCGGCACCGCCCAGCTTCCAACTGTCCATCACGTCGCCAAAACGATGTCCCGGCTCGGATTCGAAAGCGAATTCCAGTTGCTCGACAAGAAGCAGCTCGACGAGCGAATACGCATCGCTGGCTCAGTCGGCGGCATCCTCTTGACAGAAAATGCGGTCATCCATCCGGGCAAGCTGGTGCGCGGCCTGGCGCGCGCCGTGGAAAAACGCGGCGCAACGATTTACGAGCAAACCAATGTCACCTCATTCTCAGGCGGCGCCTATCCAGCCCTGCACACCGACAACGGCCATGTGCGTGCGGGCACGGTCGTGCTTTGTGGCGAGTCCTATATGAGTGGCCTGAAGGGGATTGGCCGGCAGTTGATGCCGGTCTACTCCCTGATCACGCTGACCGAGCCACTCTCAGAGCGCGAATGGGAGGCGATTGGCTGGCAAGGACGTGAGTTGGTCGATTCCTGCCGCTACACCGTCGACTACCTGTCGAAAACGATCGACGGGCGCATCCTCTTCGGAGGCCGCGGCGCGCCGTATCACCTTCGCTCGAAAATCAAGGACTCCTTCGATCGGCACGATGAAACCCACAAAATGCTGGAAGACAATGTGCGCACCTGGTTCCCCGTCCTGAAGGACGTTAAGTTCACCAATACCTGGGGTGGCCCGTTGGGCTGGCCGCGGGATTTCATGCCCACCATCGGGTACGACCAAAAGGAAAATATCGCGACCGCACGAGGCTATACCGGCCAGGGCGTCGCCACGGCCAATCTCTCCGGCCGCATCCTGGCCGATCTGATCACTGGTGTCGATTCACCGATCACGCACCTGCCGCCGGTCAATCACAAATCCCGCAATTGGGAACCGGAACCCTTCCGCTTCCTCGGGGTCCGTTTCGTACAGCGCGGCTTCTGGAAGATCGACATGAAAGCCGAGCGCACCGGCGAACCACCGTCCGGCAAGTCACTCGTCGAACGACTGACCGAAGCACTAGAGCGGGTGCTGAGCGTTGTGCCTGCGCTCCGGGTGTTTCGGGTGGAGTGCAGGGTCTCCGTTTCCTGCTGTAACAACCGACACGGCTCTCAGATCAATGAGCAAGAGGGTTCGTTACCGAGAGAGAGCGGTTCTTGGAGACTATCTTCCCGGTCGCCTGACACCGTCATTCTGACCAACGGGAAAGATTTCCTCCTCGCCGCGAGTGATGTCGCCCACCATGCCACCCAGCAGAAGGAAGAGAACGGGCCGGCTCGGACATCCGAGCCGGCCCGTTCGTGTGCGAAGCAATCTGCCTAGGCGGCCTGCCAGCCTGGCACGGTTGTCAGCTCAGTGTCGTTGCGATGCTTGAACGTGCGATAGACGAACGCGCCCGAACCGAGAATCGCGGCAATGCTGGTGATGATCGCTACGAACGGGATCAGCGAAACCAGTGAGACGAGTAGCGTGCCGAGCACCGCTGCGCCGATCGCCCGGCCGGTGCTGGTCGGTTTGACGATGAAGCTCCCCAGGAAGGTGCCGACCACGATCACGCCAACCAGCCAGAGCAGGGGGAGGATCACCAGCAGGATCGACAACGAGAGCGGCGCCCCGATCAACGTGAACAGGATCAAGGCTGCGCCCAGCGGCAGCAGAATCCACATCACGATAGCGGTTATCAGGCACTTCACGAAGTCGTTTTTGAGCGTTGCCACCGAGCCGAACAGCTGCTTGCGGCCCAGCCACGCGAAGATCGCCGCGGCCACCAGGGCAACGATAGTCATCCCGATCCACCAGAGCAGCGAGAAGACCGCGAATCCGCGCCCGAACGAGAAGTCGAGTCCGCGCTCCTCAAGATCGCCCGTGATGGTGGCGCCATCCGCCTGGGTGAGATCGCTATCGATCAGCATGACGTCCTTCACGGTCGAGCCAGGCTCGAGCGTGAGGGTGCCGCGCACCACCGACACCGTACCGTTGATCGTGCCGGTCACCACCGCATCGCCTTGTACGACGAGCACCGTATCCTCCACGGTGCCGGCCACATTGATGTTGCCGTTGATGACGACCGCATTCTGGATCGTGTCCCCGGCGACAACCTGCGTGTTGCCGTTCACCTTCAGGAGCACGCTATCCTCGCCGTCCGTGAGGTTTGCGGTGATCTCGGACGTAGGTGTGCCGGTGGCCTCAGGCGTCGCATCTTGCGCGAGTGCGGCCGCCGGAAGCATGAACACGAGTCCGAAAAGAAAAACGAACAGTGCTACTGACCGCTTCATATAAATCTCCTTGCGTACGTACGCTCGTATTCGCAGTGTATCAGGAGATCTTCAGGATTGCATCATTCGTTTTCGGCATGATCGGGCGTGGCAATGACCTGAAAATAGGTCACGATGCTCGCGTGCTCACTGATCCGGGACACGGATGCGTCCTCGTTCCGTAGTATTACCGCCAGCGGATCGACCGCTTCGCCGACAAGACGCTCCACAGGACCCACCGAATGCAGGCCATCGGCCCATTGATGAAAGTCACGCTGCTCATCTCAGAGGCCGGATTGCGCGATCGGCTTTCGACCGCATGGGAGCAGCTCCTCGAGATTGGCCTGAATCTCCTCGCCGTCGTCGTGCTCTTTCTGTTCGCCCGCTATGTCGCGAAATTCATCCAGCGGCGCATCTGGAAACGCATTCCAATTGACGAAGTCACCCCCGCCACCGAATCGCTGGTCAACAACACGATCGCGCTCTGTCTCTATGCCCTCGCGTTCACCCTGACGTTGGCATTCCTCGGCGCCTCATGGTCGACCCTGCTGACGGCGTTCAGCGTCAGCACGATCGCGGTCGTGTTCGGGCTTGCGGATCTCTTGAAGAGCATTCTCGGCGGCGCGTTTCTCGTCTTCGAACGGCCGTACGAAGTTGGTGACCGCATCAAGATTCGCGACAACGAAGGGGAAGTTACCGAGATCGGTGTCCGCACCACCACGCTGCTGACCGACGATCACGCCACCGTCATCATTCCCAATTCGCTCCACCTCAGCGAGCCGTTCCGCAATCTCGACCGCGAAATGCAGGTGTCTACCGTTATTCGCGTGGTCGGCATCGACGGTGAGCGCGAATCGGTGAACAAGCTCATTGCCGATATCCTCGGCACCGATCCTCCCATCCAGAGCCATGTCGCGGTCACCTCACAGCGGGACGCAGGGTTCCTGGACAAGTTGCTCGCCACCGTCAACCGGCATGGATTCGGCTCATCCCGGCCCAGGGTCGTCCAGAACTCGAACACCATCCAGGCGCGCATTCGCCTGAAAGTGGATCAATCCGTTTCGCGCGAAACCGAAGCCGATGCGCTCGAACGGTTGCGGACCACCTTCCCGAATGCCATAGTCTCTGTCCGGCGTAGCACCTTGATTGAAGACGATCGGCAAGACGTTGACTAGTCGAATTCCCCCCGCGCAACAACCATCGGAGGTGGCCGCTCGCGTCCTCAGCTACAACGTGGGCAACGGGCTCGCGCCCGCCGACCGGCTTGTTCACTACCTCTACTATGCAGAAGCCGACATTATTGGGCTGCAGGAGCTCTCCGACGATCAGGCGAACGCGATCGAGGATCAGCTCCACGGCGCGTTTCCCTATCGCGTGCTTCATCCCGGTGGATTTGCCGGCAAGGGATTGCTGAGCAAGTTCCCGATCCGTACCAGTGAGAGTCATGCGTTTGCCGACGGCCGTCCCGATATCAGCGCTCGGCTCGAGATCTCCGGCCGCGAAGCTCTGATCGTCGTCGCCCATCCCCGTCCGCCCAAAGTACGCATGTCGGGAGCCACCTTCGATCCGGTGACCTTGAATCAGATTCAGCAGGTCGTGCGCATCGCTACCGCTGGGGTGCCGTCGATGGTCTTGGGCGACTTCAACATGACCGACAAGCAGCCAGAGCACCGCATCCTGACCGCGGCAGGTTTGATCGACGCATTTCACGAGGTCGGCACCAGCGCCGCCAGTTTCCCCAAACGCGTTGGGCAACCGCATCGCTTCGGTCCGCGCACCCAGAACATCACCTTGCCGCCCGTGATCCGGATCGACTACATCTGGTACACACGGGACTTCGTTGCCCGCAGCGCCGGAATCGGCAACGACGCTGGCTCGGACCACCTCCCGGTTGTCGCTCGCATCGATTGGCGCGAGGCCCCAGATCTCGACGAATCCGAGTCCTATGAATCGCTCTGACGGTGCGCCCGCCATTGACGTCATACATTTCGAGCGCACCGAGGTACCGTTTGCTAGTTGCTAGGTGCTAGTTGCTAGTGTGCTAGGTGCTAGTTGCCCGCCCATCAATGATCTTCCGTCGGATTGCGATGCCGCCCTCGGCGTGGCGGATGCGCGTGGGCATACCCGTCGTGCTGGTGCCAGACCGGGGTCACATCGCGCGGATCGGCTTTGAAAAGCAGTTTCGGCATCGTAAAGATGCGTGCCGCAGCGTGACCGCAAACCGGGCACACCTGCTCGCTGGTCGCGTCCGACATTGGCAGCTCGGTCTCGATCACCGCTTCGCACTCCCGGCACTGGAAGTCATAGCGCGGCACTAGTCGCGCTCCGCCTCGCCGCACTCGGCGCAGGTTCCCCAGATCGCCAGGTGATCCACCTGCGGCTCGAATCCGTACCTCGTACGTATGGCCGCCCGCATCGATTCCACGGCCGAGTCGTCCAGATCGATCATGCCGTTACAGTGGTGACAGATCAGGTGATGGTGCCGTTGCACCGCCAACAGCTCGAAAACGCGCACGCCACCGCCAAGGTCGGTTTCCGTGACGATGCCCGCGTCACGAAAACGCTCGAGCGTGCGGTACACCGTCGAGCGGTTCATTGCCGCGCTCATCGGTCCGAGCCGTTGAAAGACTTCATCGGCCGTCAGGTGATTGTCCGCCTCTTGCAAGATGGAAAGAATCATCAGGCGCTGCGGAGTCGCGCGCTGGTCGCTGGAGCGCAACAAGTGCGCCAGATCGTCGGAAGTGGCTGGAATCGGGAACATCAGGATCCTGTCCGCAAGACATTCATTCGGCAAATTTTACGTCGGCGACCGCTGGGAGTTCTGCCATAGGAGACATTGCGCTGGCGCTCTGAAGAGCATACTATTGTCGATTGGTATGTGCGAATAGTTGCAACTGCAACACGTAGTTCACTAAGGATTCAGGTATGCATGCAGAGTCGATGATTTCTCGCCGCCGTGTTCTTGCGTTTACGGCCGGCGCCTCCGCACTGTTTGGCCTCAGCCGGCTCCCGGCTGTCGCTGCCCAGGAGGGAACTCCGGTTCCGGCCCTTGGGTGGAGCGACGAGTTCGGTGACAATGGCTTGCTGAATGTCGCTACCACCGTCGCGCCGATCAGCTCGATCGTCCGCAACATCGGCGGCGACCGAATCAATCTGCGCGGCATCGTCCCCGATGGAACCAATTCGCACACCTTTGAGCCTGCGCCATCCGACGCGGTGATTCTCTCCAGCGCCGATGTGTTGATCGCAAATGGTCTGGATCTCGAAGACCCGACCATCGAAATGGCAAACGAAAACCTGCCGGACGGGGCCGAAATCTTCACGCTGGGTGACAAAACCATCACCCCGGAAGACTATGCCTTCGACTTTTCCTTCCCGGAATCGGACGGTCATCCCAATCCTCACCTCTGGACGAACATTCCGTATGCGATCACCTACGCGGAGCTCGTCACCCAGGAGCTTTCGCGTCTCGATCCCGACAATGCGGACTACTTCGCGGGCAATCTGGATCGCTATCGTGCCGCGCTGGAAACACTCGACGCCGCCACCCAGGCCACCGTCGATTCGATTCCGGAAGCGAACCGCCGGCTGCTCACGTACCACGATTCCTGGGCCTATTTCGCCCCGAACTACGGCATGACCGTGATCGGCGCGATTCAGCCATCGGACTTCTCTGAGCCATCTCCGCGTGACGTCGCGGATCTCATCGACCAGATCCGCGAGGAGGATGTCCCGGCCATCTTTGGATCGGAAGTCTTCCCCAGTGACGTGCTCGAGCAAATCGCCAGCGAAACCGGCGCTGAGTACGTCGACGACCTGCGCGACGACGAACCGCCGGGAGAACCGAACACACCGGAGCACACCTTTATCGGCATGATGAAGCGCAATCTGCAAATCATGGCCGGTGCGCTCGGTGGCGATCCCAGCCTCATGGATGTCGTCGATTCGGCCGACACCTGGGTGCCGTAGAACCAGGCAATGACAACGCCAGCGGTCGTCCTCGACAACGTTAGCTGTGGGTATCAGAGCGGATTCGTTCTCTCCGGTGTCGATCTTCGCATTCCTGCCGGCCAGTTTGTCGGATTGATCGGTCCCAGCGGAGCAGGGAAAACCACCCTGCTTCGCACCATGGTCGGATTGACCCCGCGCGTCGAGGGACGAGTGGAAGTCGGCGGCCGCAAAGTGACCGCGGGCGCACCGCCGGCAAACGTCGGATATGTCCCTCAGGTTGGGATCATCGACTGGTCATTCCCGGTCACCGTAGAAAACGTCGTCGTCATGGGCAAGCAGCGTCAGATGGGCTGGCTTCCCTGGCCATCGAAGCAGGACAAGCGCGACGTTGCTGACATTCTGGAGCGGCTTGGGATCGGCGGTTTGGCCAAACGCCATATCCGCGATCTGTCCGGCGGTCAGCAGCAGCGCACCTTCCTGGCACGTGCCCTCATCTCCAATCCGGATCTGCTGATCCTCGATGAGCCGACCGCCAGCGTCGACATCCGCACGCGCGACGAAATCCTTCATCTGCTGGCACAAATCAACGACACAGGGATCACCATCGTCATCACCACCCATGAGCTCAACAGTCTCGCCGCGCATCTCCCCTGGGTGGTCTGCGTCAATCGGGGCATCGTCGCGCAGGGGTCGCCCGAGCAGGTCTTCACCGCCGGCATCATGAGCCGCACCTTCGAAGCGGAGATGCGGGTGATTCGCGATATCGAAACTGGCAACTTGCTGGTCACGGAAGCCGGTTCCCATCCTCCGTTCTCACAACGGGGAGCGTCCGTTGGCGCGGCACTGGAGGTCGCGTGAGCTTTTTCACCGATCCTATGCACTACGAATTCTTCCGTCAGGGCTTGATCGTCGCTACCCTGGTCGGCGCGCTTTGCGGTGCGATGGGCGTCTTCATCGTCCTGCGCCGTATGAGCTACATCGGGCACGGTCTCTCGCACGCTGCCTTCGGCGGCGCGGTAGTTGCCTACCTGATGAACATCAGCTTCTTCATCGGCGCCGGCCTCTGGAGCTTCATCGCCGCGCTGTTGATCAACGCCGCCGCCCGCAAGCGCAACATCGGGGCCGACGCCGCCATCGGAATCATCACGACGGCCTCGTTCGCGCTCGGTGTGGCGCTCATCAGCAAGAAACGAACCTTCACCCGTAACTTCGAAGCCGCCCTCTTTGGCAACATCCTCGGTGTCTCACATCAGGACATCCTGATCATCGGCGGGGTCACGCTCGCGGTCGGAATCGCGATCTTCCTCTTCTACAAGCAGCTGCTGTTCACCACGTTCGATGAGGAGATCGCGTCGGTCTCAGGCGTCCCAACCCGTTGGGTGGAAACCGGGTTCGCGCTCGCGCTGGCCGCCACCATCGTCGCCTCCATGAACATCGTCGGTGTCACGCTGATCGCTGCGGCGATCGTTATCCCACCTACCACTGCCCGCCTCGTCACCCAGAAATTCGGCACCTTGCTGATTCTTTCGACCATCATCGGCGCAGCCACCGGGTTCTTTGGCATGTTCGTCAGCTTCGAGTACGACATCGCCTCCGGAGCAGCTATCGTCCTGCTCGGAACCAGCATTTTCATGGTGGTATATATCGGCACGGAAATCTGGCACCGGCTCCAGCCGGTCGAGCCACTGCCGGTGCGCCAACCGTCGGTTGCAACCGACAAGCCTGGCGAAAAATCCGTGCCCCGCTTCGCCATGAGCGAGGACCTGACGATCAATCCCCCGGCAACGACACAGGGCCGCGCCGACTAGGCGCGACCCTGGTATTCGTCGTCCCGAGCGACCATGCTGGAGTGCACCCCCGTCCGCGCCGGCGCCGGGATAGCTACTTCGAAAGCAGCGCTCCGGTTTCCGCCAGTCGCGTCGCGTAGCCCCACTCGTTGTCATACCAGGCGGCCACGCTCAGAAAGTGATCGCCCATCACCTGCGTGATTGGAAGATCGACGATCGAGGAATGGCTGTCCCCAACGATCCGCGACGACGCCCACTCATCTTCCAGGACATCCATCACGCCCTTCAACGGCGCCTTGCCGGCCGCTTCCCGGAAAGCATTGTTTGCGGCTTCGACCGTCACCGGCTTCTCGGTGATCAGGTTGAGCTCAGCGATGCTGCCCGTGCGCACGGGAATGCGATACGCCTTTCCGGTGATCTTGAGATCGGGCCAGATGAACTGCAACGCCTTTGCCGCGCCCGATGACGACGGAATGATGTTTTCCGCTGCCGCCCAGGAATCGCGCCGGTCCTTCATCGGCTGATCGGTCAGCGACTGCGTCGCGGTGTACGCGTGCACGGTCGAGAAGAGCCCTTCCTTGATGCCGAAGTTCTCCAGAACGACCTTCACCACCGGCGCCAGCGCATTGGTGGTGCAGCTTGCCATCGAGACGATCTGGTGCTTTTCCGGATCGTAGGTATCCTGATTGATGCCTGCCAGCAGGAAGACATCGGCATCGTCCCGGCTCTTGCTCGGCGCGCTGACCAGCACCCGCTTGGCGCCCCGGTCCAGATGCGCCTGCGCACCCGCGCGCGTGGTCGCCCGCCCAGTGCAATCGATCACCAGATCGACACCCAACGCCGACCAGTCCGGCAGCTCCTTGGACGAATCGACGTATTCGATCGACCGATCGCCAATCCTGAGCGTTGTCCCATCGGCGACCACCGGTTCAGGAAAGACGCCGTAGTTGGTATCGACCTTGAATAACGCCGCCAATGTCGGCAGGTCCTTGATGTCCGAGATCGAAACCGGGGAAAAGAGATTGTTCTGCAACGCAATGCGCAGCGCCGAGCGGCCAATCCGCCCGAAACCGTGAATACCTACGCCAGCCATGTGCGGGCCGTTCCTTCCTGTTAGTCGAGGACGGGATCGAACACTTCGATCGCGTCGTTTCCTCCGTAAATCGTCCACCAGGGCTTGGCTCCCACGGCCACCGCATTGTTGACCGCCTGAATGTTCTCCACGCCCTGCGTAGAGAGCCAGGCCTCGAGCGCATCGAGTCCGTCCTTGCCGAAGATGGGAACACCTTCCTGCCAGGTCGCCCGCCCACAAAGCACGCCGGAATAATCGGCGCCCGATTCCGCGGCCAGCAGCAATGTCTCGACGAACTGCTCGTTGCTGACCCCCGCGCTGAGGTAGATGAACGGCTTGGTCGCGGCGTCGGACGCCGCCTTGAACAGCCGCAGTGCCTGCTCGCGGGTGTACGCCTCTTCCCCGGTGAACGACGCTGTGCCGGAGACGAACTTCATATCGATCGGAACCTCGACCTTGAGGACATCGACACGGTACTTGTCTTTCGAGAACTCTTCCATCGAGCGCGTAACCGCGTCCGGTTTCGCTTTGGCCCAGTCGAGCCCGGAAACATCGTCGCGATAGGTCACCGGCTCGAGAAAGAAGGGCACATCGATCGCCGCGCATTCCGCGCCGATCCGTTCGATGAATGCATGCTTGACCGTGTTGATCGCCTCGTCATCGGCAGGATCGTAATAGAGCAGAATCTTGATGGCATTGGCCCCGGCCTCCACCAGCCGCCGCACGCTCCACTCATCCAGCAGATCCGGCAAGCGCCCCTTGACGGTAGCGTCGTATCCCGTCTTCTCATACGCCAGCAGCACGCCGCAATCGGGAGCTTTGACCTCGAGAGCGAGCAGTCCGAACTCCGGATCGATCAGGATCGCGCTCGCGTGCGGAGTCAGGATCGCAACGACCGCTTTCTTGAAGGTCGCCAGATCGTCGGCGGTCGCCTTGCCGTCTTCGCGGGCTTTGCCAATCGACTTTTGCAGCGACCCTCGCTGGTCCATGGCCGCGGCCGAGATCACCCCGTTCTCCCCGGCACAAGCGTTGATCCCGTCGAACTTTCCTCGCGCGATTCTGACTGCGGCCACCGTTGCTCCTTCGCTCTTTGGCTAACTGGTGCGAGACCGTCCATGCATCCGCATTGGGCTGACCTTCCAGATAGTCTCCGCATAGTCCCGAATACTGCGATCCGACGAAAAATAGCCCGATCGGGCGGTATTCAGGATCGACATTCGCGTCCATGCGGTCGGATCCCGGAAGGCATCCTCCGCGTTCTGCTGGCTTTCCACGTACGACGCGAAATCGGCCAGCACCATGAACTCATCATACCCAATGAGATGATCCACGATTGGTTGCAATACGCCGGGTTCGTTTGGTGTGAAGACATTGCTGGCAATCATATCGATCGCCTGCTTCAGCTCTGGGCTCGATTCGTAGATGGCGCGTGGGTTATAGCCCGACGTGCGTAGCTCCCGAACCTCTTCCTCGGTCATGCCGAAGGTGAAGAAGTTCTCCGGCCCGACCAGCTCGCGAATGTCGATATTCGCGCCGTCGAGCGTGCCGACCGTCAGCGCGCCGTTCATCGCAAACTTCATATTGCCGGTACCCGAGGCTTCCATTCCGGCCAGCGACACTTGTTCCGAGAGGTCGGCCGCGGCATAGATCTTCTGCGCCAGCGTGACATTGAAGTTCTGCGGATAGACCACCGTCAATCGGTCGCGAGTCGACTGGTCCCGGTTGACCACCTCACCCACCGCATTGATGAGCTTGATCACCAGCTTGGCCATCTCATACCCGGGCGCGGCTTTCCCGCCGAAGATCACCACCCGCGGCGCCAACGCGTTCTTCGGATCTTCCCTGATCTTGTTGTAGAGCACGATCGCGTGCAGCGCTTTGAGAAGTTGGCGCTTGTAGAGATGGATCCGTTTGACCAATACGTCGTACATCGCCGAGGTCGAAACCCCAACTCCGGTCATGCGATGCAGCGTGACCGAGAGATCGGCCTTGTTCGCCAGCTTGACCTTGTGCCAGTCCGCCTGAAACTGCTGATCGTTGGCAAATTGCTCGAGCTCCGCCAGCCGGGAAATGTCCGCCAACCAGTCGTCGCCGATTTTCGAGCTGATCAGCTCGGTCAATCGCGGGTTCGCCAATCCGATGAACCGGCGCGGCGTCACACCGTTGGTCACATTGCCAAACTTCTTGGGCCACAGCTCCGAAAAATCTTTGAGTGTGCGCTCCTTGAGCAGGCGCGATTGCAACGGAGCCACGCCGTTCACCGAGTAGCTCCCGACCGTGGCCAGATGAGCCATGCGCACATGCGGCTGCCCGCCGTCCCCGATGATGCTCATGCGCGTCACCCGAGCCTCATCACCCGGCCAAACCTTGCGCACATCTTCGACGAAGCGCCGGTTGATCTCGTAGATGATCTCCATGTGCCGGGGCAGCAGCTTGCCGAAGATCTCCACCGGCCACGTCTCCAGCGCTTCTGGCAACAACGTATGGCTGGTATAGCCGAACATCTTCGAGGTGATCTCCCAGGCCATCGTCCAGGGAACATGTCGCTCATCCATCAGGAAACGCATCATCTCGGCGACCGCGACGGTCGGATGCGTGTCGTTGAGTTGGAAGACATAACGTTTCGGAAGATTGCGCAGATCGAACCCTGACGGCAGGAAGCGGAAGATATCCTGGATCGAGCACGCAACGAAGAAATACTGCTGTCGCAGCCGCAGCTCTTTGCCCTGCGGGGTCTGGTCGTTCGGATACAGCACTTTGGAAATCGTCTCGGACGCGATCTGCTGCTGCACCGCGTTGACGTAATCGCCCGCGTTGAAGGTGCGAAGATCGAACTCTTGTGCCGCTCTGGCCCGCCACAGCCGCAGGGTATTGACCATCTTGGTCTTATAGCCAGGCACGAGAATGTTGTACGGCACGCCGACTACCTGGCTCTCGGGAATCCAGCGCACCTGGAACTGCCCGGTCTCGTCGTAGTACGACTCCGTGTGCCCCCCGAATCCAACCCGGTTCGAGAATTGCGGGTGAACCACTTCCCATGGGGAAGCGCCCATGCTCCAGCTATCCGGCTGCTCGAC
This sequence comes from uncultured Chloroflexia bacterium, assembly GCA_963720855.1. Lineage (GTDB taxonomy): Bacteria > Chloroflexota > Chloroflexia > Thermomicrobiales > UBA6265 > JAMLHN01. The sequence goes on from CAVRGV010000001.1 coordinate 397,972, forward strand.
TTGCCACCCATTGACGAATGTCTGCCGGAAGATCCCGAAGTCGTATCGAATGCCGTAGCCGATGGCGGGAATGTCGAGGGTAGACAGTGAATCGAGATAGCAAGCCGCCAGCCGCCCCAGGCCGCCATTGCCGAGACCAGGCTCGACCTCGATCTCGAGCAGCTCCTTGAGATCCAGTCCCAGGCTCTGCAGCGATTCCGCCGCAATCTCGCCCAAATCCGCATTGAGCAGCGCGTTCCCCAGCTGCCGCCCCGGCAGATACTCCGCCGAGAGGTAGCAAACCACTTTCGCCCCGGTGCGGCTCTGGGCATGCAGACTGTCGAGCCAGTTCTGCATCATGTATTCCCGCACCGTCAGCGCGAGCGCCTGGTAGTAGTCGACCGGCGTGGCATAGAGGTCTACCCCGCGGTGATAGCGGAGGTTTTCCAGAAACTCACGGGTGAACGACCGGGCCGTCCGCTGCGGCCGGCTTTCGAATTGGCGAAGACTGGGCATGGTTCTCCTCTGTGACCAAGTTTCCACCGGCTGATTCCAGGATGACACCCGGCGACATCGCCAATGCTATCGGAATGTAAGTGTGCACCTCTGGCTATGCGTTTTGTCGAGTCAAACGAGCGAGCTCGCCGCCCTCAGGGCGCCGCCGCGCTGTCGGCGCCAGCTCATCGCTCGGCCCGGCGATGATCGCGCAGAAAGCAACCCGCTGGTTGTTTCGCTTGAAGGGCCGACCAGACGTCTGCCTGATCGTGCGATATCCGCTCGTTAACGTGAGGCTTCGTTTCGCCGCATGGCGAGCGGCGCCTTGGGTCGAGCGAATCGCACCTTCAATCGATAGCGAGCTGGTAGGAGCAGGCAAGTGAGCGCGGCGAGGATGCCGGTAATGCTCAGTGCCAGTCCAGCCCAGAATTCCCACGGGCGAAACCGCAGCTTCGTGGTCGATTCCCCTGCCGGAATGTCGATTCCGAGCCAGCCGTCATCGAGTTCGACTGGCACGTTTTGATCGGCAACCGTGGCTTTCCATCCGGGGACGTTGATTTCGTATACCCGCAAGCGGCCGGGGTCCGGGAGATCACAGGCTACCTGAAGGTCTGCCCCCCAGCCGGAAGCACTGCAGGGCACCACCGATCCATTGTCCAGCGTAGCGGACGCGTACCAGGTGTTGGCCCGCGAGTAGACCGTCAGGTCATCGACCGTTCCAATTTCCTCATCCGCCCAAACTGGACGGTCCGATCCTCGTACCGTTTCCAGCACCGATGGCGGCGGCGATGTCTCCTTGAGCCAGGAGTCCCAGAACCACGCCACTTTCAGACGATGTTCTCTTGACCAAATGCTCCAGTACCCCTCGCCCCAAACGGTTTGCACCCATTGCAGATCATCAGTCTCGAGAAGAGCGAAGACCTCATCCATTCCCGTTAGGTCCCAGCTCCGGAGATATGTCGCGCGCTGAGTGAATGCTTCGGTTTGGCGAACCGATAGCGTTGACACCAGGATCAGCAGTGCCACCGCCCCGATTCCCGCCAACCGTGATAGGGCTGGCCGGGAGATCGAGCGGTAGCGATAGAGCGAGAGAGCGGATGCCGTGAGTCGGTCCAGCCCAATGGCGCCGAATGTGATGATCACCGGCACGGCCAGCGCTGCTACGAGAGGAGTGCTCGCCATGCCCGCGGCAAAGGCTTGAATGCTCGGGATGCCCATCACCTGCTTCGTACATGCGCTTGAAGGGGTCAGCGCTCGCGATCCACCAGCTCCCCAAAATGACGCCTAACCCCATCACAGTCATGGTTGGTTGGCGCCGCCACGCGACCGCAACGCCTATGGCAGCGAAAACCACCGCGATCCAGCCGATGAACGTGACATGCATGTATGGGAACGGAACCTTATGAAGCGCATCGGAGCCCAGAAAAGTCCAGTCGTCCAGAACCAAATTGATTGGGATCCACTTCATAGGCTGGGCTCGGGTGAAGGCAGGATCCTGATATTTTTGCAGTTTGCCGAAATAGCCTGAAATCGAAAGCCAAAAGAGAGAGGAAGTCAGCAACGCTATCGATGCGGCCGACATCCCGAAAAGAACGTAAGTGCCAAGACGCTTTCGCTGCGTCCAGGCGAAGAGCAGCAACAGGGGCGACAGCATCAACGCTCCCATTTGCAGATACTGCTGCCCGGAGATCAGGAAGCCGCCACCCGCCAGTCCGAGCAAGGCGGCGGAGCGTCTGGACGGATGTTTCATGAATCGACAGAGGGTCGCGAGCAGAATGATGTATGCAGCGGTCGAGACAAGCATCGCAACGACGCCACCATCGATTCGTCCAGCGAGGTTGCCTGAGGAGATCGTTATCGCGCCGCTCCAAAGGCGCGCGATAACTCCCAAACCGAGCTCACGGGAAATCCACCACTGCCCGATCCCGCCAACGAGGAGCGCGAGCCAGAGCGTTGCCTTGATCCCATTCAACGCACCGAACAAAAGTGCCGGTGCCGCTAGGATTGGATGAAGAACAGGCGTCATGGGATCCGCCAGTGTCGGAAACCCACCGTTCTGGTATCCATTCCAAAGAGAGCACAATCCGCAGTCTTTGAAATCGTCCCACGCCCAGTTACTGGAAGTCTCGTTTGTTAGCTCGGAGCCGAAAGGCAAAGCATTCGATGAGAAATCGAGGAGACCGCCTGCGAACAGCCAGGTCCAGCCAACCAGAAGCCCGATTTCGAGAATGGGAAGGAAAAGGGAGCTGAGACGATTGGGCACGGAAACGTGCACGGGAAGACCCGTTGGGCGGATGCGCAATGCCTTCATTTTCGATCCTTCCAGTGGTCGGGTTGTCGCTGAAGGCAGGCGATTGAACTCGACTGTGAAGCCGAGATAGTAACTGATGAGCAGGGCAAGCTTTCGCAAACCCAGTGCCGAATTGTTTCCTGGACTGCGCGGTAGCAACGACGCTTGGGGATTGGGGATGATACCTGCGTAGTTCGTACGCCTTTGTCACAGACCCAGGATTCGCAAGTGTTCGATGCCCTCTTGCTTGCTGCGGAGAACTCGGAAGAATCCAATAGCATTCCCATGTCGGATAGCATGAGTTCATGCAGTATCGTTGCGGCCCGATGAACACGTGAGGAGTTTGCGGAAGTGAAAGTCGTTCTTACCGGCGCGGCGGGCGTCATAGGCAAAGCGGTGCGCCAGCACCTCGGCGGACGCTACGAATTCGTCTCGATCACCCGTAGCCCAGCCGAATTCCCGAGCGTAGTCGGCGACATTCGCAATCTCGACGCGATTCGCCCGGCGTTCGATGGCGCCGATGCCGTGGTCCATCTCGCCGCGTCCATCAGCGTCGATAGCCCATGGGAGTCGGTTCGCGATGACAATCTGATCGGCACCTACAATGTCTACGAAGCCGCCCGGCAAGCCGGCCTGAAAGCCATCGTCTTCGCCTCGTCGAACCACACAATCGGCGGGTACGAGCTCGACGGCGCCCCCCGCATCTACGCCCTGGACGATCCGCGCACCTACGACCAGAACGCGGAGATTCGCCCCGATTCGCTCTATGGCGTCTCGAAGGTCTACGGCGAAGCACTCGGCCGCTACTATCACGAAACCTACGGGATCAGGGTGTACAACCTGCGCATCGGCTCAGTTCTCGCCGACGACAATCCTATCGCCGACAGCGTCAGGAACTCATCGTTCTGGCTCGATCTGACCGAAGCGCAGAAGTTCGAACGGCTCCGTTCCACCTGGCTCAGCCAGCGCGACTGTGCCGAGCTGATCGGGTGCTGCCTGGAAGCGACCACGGTGCCCTGGGCCACGGTCTATGGCATCTCGAACAACCCCCGCCAGTTCTGGGATCTCGAGCACGCCCGCCGGCTGCTCGGCTATTCCCCGAAGGACAGCGCGCCCGAGCACCCGTAAACCCTACCGTTTGAGTTGTTCCACCACCGGAGCAAGCTCCTCGATCGCGGCCAGCGTAATCGGGGTCAGCACGATTTGAATGTGATCGACGCCTTCGTCATAGAAGGCGTTGATCTTGTCCGCGATCTCCCCGGTCGATCCAGTGATCGGCGTCTGTCCCTTCGATGGGTAAACCGAAGGTCGGTGGGTCGACCCGAGCACCCCCACCAGCAAGGCGACACTGTGGCTGAACGTGGCCGGGTCTCGCCCCACATCCTCCGCGATGCGGTCCACCCGCGCCATCACGTCACGCAGCTTGAGCGGATCGTTCTCGAAATCCTCGAACCAGACATTCCATGCGTCGATATACGGCAGCGTCGCACGCAACATCCGTTCGCCGATCGATCCCACCAGCAACGGCAAATCGCCCCCGCGTGGACCGTTCGGCGTGAGCACGCAGGTCGGCAGATCGTAAAAATCTCCGTGGAAATCGATCTCGCCATCGGCCAGCAAGGTGCGGATGATGGTGAACGCCTCCTCGAATCGTCCGACCCGGTGATCGTATGGAAAACCGAACGGCACGAAATCGGGAACATTCCACCCCGCGCCCAGCCCGAGGATCAGCCGGCCATCGCTGATCTCATCGACCGTGGCCGCTTTTTTGGCAAGAATCGCGGGGTTGTGAAATGCAGTGCACGCCACCAGTGGTGCCAGCTCGACCCGCTCGGTTGCTTCCGCCAGCGCTGCCAGCACAGACCAGGCTTCCCATGGCGCCTTTGGCGCCTCACCGGGAGGCAGATAGATCAGGTGGTCTCCCACCCAGAGTGAATCGAACCCAATCGATTCCGCTAACTGCGCCATCTGCCGCATCTCGCTCCAGCGAACCAGGCGCTCGGCCTCAGGAAGCTGCAATCCAATCTTTCGTGGCCGGTTGGTGGTCATCTCTGCTCCTGGTCTGCATGGTGGTGAATCGCGTCGTCGTGGCGGCTAGCATAGCGTCCTCGAGTGGAATGGAACCGTATGCGGTCGCTGGTCGTTTCACAGGTGACCGGCCCCGTCGCCCCCACCGGATACTATTCCGATGAAGAGGAAATGGTCGGTAAGCAAAAGTATGTCGATCCTGTTGGCCAATAGTTGAATGCCGAGATAAATCTGTGTCTGCGCCACTCGCTGCGAGTCGTTCCTCGTTCATAGGCCGCGATCGTGATCTCGCCGCGCTCGCGCGCTTGCTCCGTCGTCCTGAAACACGTCTGGTTACGGTGACCGGTCCCGGTGGCGTGGGGAAAACCCGCATCGCCAGCGAGCTGGTTCCGCAACTGCGTTTTGAGTTTCCAGGAGGCATCTGGTTCGTGCCGGTTGCGCACGTCCGCGACCCTGAGCTCGTACTCGCCACGATCGCCGCCGAGCTCGGTATCCGCGATCTCGACGCCGGCGAAACCCTCGAGCGTGTTTCGGAACATCTCGGCAGCGAGCGAGCGTTGATTGCCCTCGACAATCTGGAGCAGGTCATCGAGAGTGGCCCTGCCATTGCCCGGCTCTTGCTTACCGCGCCGAAGCTGACCGTCCTGGCGACCAGCCGCCAACCCTTGCAGCTCCAGGGCGAAATCGAGTACCCGCTTCGTCCCTTGCCGATCGACAGTGCCAACGGCGAGGAAAGTCCGGCAGAAACGCTCTTCGCCGCCCGCGCGCGGGAAGCCAGGTATGGCTTTACGGTTTCGGACGAAAATCGCGAAGCGGTCCACCAGATTTCCCGCCGGCTCGAGGGAATTCCACTCGCCATCGAGCTGGCCGCGTCCTGGGTGAAAGTCCTTCCGCCACAGCGGATTCTCGAAAATCTCGATCGCCAGCTCGACGTACTGGTGCGCGGTCCGCGCGATCTACCGATGCGCCAGCAAACGATGCGCTCCGCCATCTCCTGGAGCTATCAGCTTCTGACTGAGCAAGAGCAGGCACGCTTTCGCCAGTTGAGCGTCTTCGCCGGGCCATTCACGCTTGGCGATGTGGAGGCGGTCGCGCTCCCCACCGAGAATGCGAATCATGATGAGTATTCCGAACTGGCACTGCTGGAAACGCTCGCCTCCCTGGTGACCAAGAGTCTGGTGCAGGCAGCCGATGATGCGATCGATCCCGCCGAGCCCGAATACGGGATGCTCGAGATCATTCGGGCGTTTGCCTTCGAGCAGCTCACCGAATCCGGCGAAGCGGATTTGATGCGCGACCGGCACCTGGCGCACTTCGTTCGACGTGCGGAGCAATGGACCGGCGGTCTTGCCTCGACGCGGCGCGATGCTCGGCTGGCGCAACTCGACCGGGAGTACGCGAACTTCCGCGCGGCCCTCGGTTGGGCGGCAGAATCGGGACAGCGCGAACCCGGCTTGCGCCTGGTTGCCGCCCTCTGGCACTACTGGGATTGGCGCGGCTTTCATGCCGAGGGCGCCCGCTGGCGCGATCGGATACTGGCGATCGAGGGTGAATCCGACCCAGCGCTGCTGTCGGGTGCCTTGTATGCCGGATCGGCGATCGCCTTCATGCAGGCGAATTACGCGCGCTCGATGGAGTTGGCCGAAGCTTGCCTGGCAACCGCTGAGGCCTCCGGCGACAACGCCGTCATCGCTCGGGCGCTGGTCGCGCTGGGAAACTCCACCTACGACCAGGGGCAAATCGATCGATCCGAAGAGATCTACACCCGATCGCTGGATATGAGCCGGCAGGCGGGTGTCGACCGGTCACTTCAGGTGTCGCTCGTCAATCTGGGATATGTCTACTATCAGCAAAGCCGCTTCGATGAGGCCTACACGCTCTTCGAGGAAGCGGTCGCCCTTGAGAGCCGGACCGGACAAAGCGCGGGCGCTGCCTGGGCCCGCGTCGGCCGCGCGCAAACCGACTACCGGCTTGGTCGCCTGGAAACGGCCGAATCGCAGCTTGTCACGCTGATCGAACGCCAGCGAGCGGAAGACACCGGCCAGCTGGCAGCCGCCCTGACAGCATGCGCGGCCCTCCTGCGCGCTCAGGGGCGGCATGCCGAAGCAGAGCCGATGGCACGCGAGGCCATTGCGAACCGGGTTGCGCGCGACGAGCGCGCCCTGCTCACCGACTCGCTGTCAGAGCTGGCAGCCCTCGCCATTTGTGTGGGAGCAACATCCGCCGGGGTGACCTTGGCCGGCTCGATCGCCGCTCAGCGAAGCCGCCTTGGTTACGGACTGCCCGATCAGGAACGCATCGTTCACCAGCGGTTGGTCGAATCCGCTCGAACCTCGTTGGGGGAGCGTGCGTTCGAGCAAGCATGGTCGCGCGGCGACCGCATGACGATAGCGGAGGCGATTGTTTTCGCGAACGAGCTTTCGCTGGATACGGTTTCCCCTCCGCGGAACATACCTTCCGTATCCGATGATGTCGCGATCCTGACTCCGCGAGAGCGCGAAGTGCTTCACCTGGTGATCGATGGGCGCACCGATCGGGAAATCGCCGTCGCGCTCTCGATCAGTACCGGAACCGCCAGTCGCCACGTCGCCAATATCCTCCACAAACTGGATGTTCCAACCCGCTCAGCGGCTGCCGCCTGGTACATCCGGCACGCCAACTCCTGAGCGCCCCTCTCCGTCATCCTCTGAAAGCTGGAAGTCCCTGCCAATAGGTTGGCAGCGATGCTGCGTTTGGATTCGCTGGCTTCGCTGCAAAACTACGTAGGCACCCTACGCATTTCCATCGTCGAAATGGGGGAGCGAGTGCCAGAAACTCCGTCGTTCTGCCAATGCTCATTGGGCCGATCTGGCGGCATGATGTCATCGGCGAGTTAGCCAGGCAAACAAACGCTCGAAAAGGAGGTGCCCAGGTCCGCAAAGCGGGACTGCTATGTCTGGTTCGATTCATAAGAGTCTGTTGAACGAATAAATACAGGAGCGTTAATTTTGAATCTGAAGTGTTTGAGTTCTGGACGGTTCGTCCAGCTAGTGATTGCCTCGTTGCTCTTTATCTCTCTGGCAGGGTCTGTGTTACCCACTGCCGCCGAGAAGTCGGGAGAAAAGACCCAATGCCCTGCAGGGCAGGTGTTCATCGACGGGAAGTGCGTCGGACGCATCGAATCACCTCCGATCGATCTCGAGGGACTGAACGACGACACCGTTGACATTGATGTCGATCCCGGGGATATCTTCCCGTCACCGGAGGCTACGCGGACCCCGATCGTCATCGATATCGAACCAACGGAGGACGTGCCAAGTCCCACGATCGAGATTCCGGTGGACATCGACGTTTCCCCGGAGTCGGAGGCAACCGGGTATGTGACGGTCCACAAGTACGACTGCGGACCGGATCAAACTGCCTATCAGATGTCGCTGGACGAGTTGCGGGCGAGCTGCTCTCCCTTGGCGAATGTGCCCTTTTCGGCGACCAACGATGACGGAAGCGGCCAGCAGGCAATCGCGTCGCAGGCAGCGACCGATACCGATGGGCTCGCCTTCCTGCAGATCGCCAATCCCGGTGTCGTCACCGTCTCCGAGGTGCTTGCTCAGGAATTTGGACAGCCAATCGCAACCTGTGGATTGGTCATCGGATCCGATCCAGCCCTTGGATCGCTGGAAGTGCTCGCCAACGCAGCCGTCACCATTCCGTTCGATGGCGATCAGCAGTACTACTGCGATTGGTTCAATGTGGGTCAGTCCGAAACAAACGATACCGGCGAAGTCGATGTGCAGAAATACGTCTGTCCCGTCGGAATCGACCCATATCAGAGTGACTTCGCGGCCTTGCAGGCGGACTGCACCGCCCCCCTACCAGGTATCGTCTTTCACTTGCAGGAAGGCAATCAGGTTGCTCAGCAGGGTCAGACCGGGGCGGATGGAATGGTTGCCCTGGCGGATGTTCCCGCGGGATCGTATGACCTCGTTGAGAACAAGCCCGGCGAGTTCGGCCCGTCTCGCGCATTCTGCCAGACCATCGCGAACGATCAACCAGTCCTGGATTGGGCCGAGTACCCCCTGAGCGAAGGAATTGGAGCCGCGGTCGATATCGCCGCCGGTCAGACGCTGAGCTGCATCTGGTTCAACATTCCTGAGGAAGAATCTGGAAGGATCGAAATTCTCAAGTACGCCTGTGACGTCGATCCTGGCCAGGCGGTGTTCGAGAACGGGCAGCTGCCCCCGGATTGCGAGACCCTCAACCAGATCGAGTTCACCCTTGCGAGCGACGCCGGTTCGTCCTCGATGCATACCGGTGAATGGGAACCAGGATTGGTTCGCTGGTCCCAACTTCCGCCTTCGACCTACCACCTGACTGAGACCGTGCCAGAAGGCTACGGAACCCCGGCAGTCTATTGTGGCTACTGGTACAGCGATCTCCCGGCGACGCGCTTCGATCCTGAAGTGACCGATGCGTCGATAACGGTCGAGCTCGAAGCGGACATGACCGTTCGATGCATCTGGATCAACCTGCCCCACGAAGATGGCTCGATCACCATCTACAAGCATGTTTGTCCCCCGGGCTATGACGTCCTCGCGAATGGGGCGGACGCATGGGTCGAATGCACCGAAACCGGCAACGGTATCGGCTTCTGGCTCGATGGCTCGGACTATCAGCAGACTGGCGAGCAGCTCGACAGTGCGGTGATTTGGAGCAACCTTGGCCCGGGTGAATACCAGGTATCCGAGGACGTTCCATCATCGACCAAGACCGTCTTCGTCCTGAAGTGCGAAGGAAACTCCGCGCCGCTGATTCAGAACTATCCGGTCTCCATCGGCGCCGACTTCCAGTTGTATGTGGAGTCCGGCGATCAGATCGTCTGCCATTGGTACAACGTTCCCAAGGCGACCTACTCCACCATCACGGTAGTGAAGTACGCCTGCTCGACCAAAACATTCGTGTCCCAGGATTACTGCCAGCGCTACGAGGGTGGCGCGGGATTCGACTTGAGCAAGCGGGACAATGGCAACAACTGGGCATTTGTGGACAGCGGATACACCAACGCATACGGTGATCTGGTCTTCGGAGGCCTCCAGAACGGCACGTACCAGATCGACGAAATCGACGCGCACTGGTGCTATGCGACTGCTGATCGCACCGACGCGGAGGGCTATCTCGTTGTCGACAACGCCGATGTCACGGTCTGGGTGTACAACTGTGGCGTAACCCAACCCAAACCAAAACCGGTCGACTTCCCGAACACGGGCGTTGGGCCATCGGCCGCGCTGCCGCTTTCATCGATGGCGCCCGTCGTTCCGGCCGAAACTGCCGCGATCCTCGATTGGCGACAATGGACCGGCGCGCTCGACAGCCGGCTGACAGCCCCATTCGCATCGAGCGGGAAACCCGCCAGGATGGAGATCGAGAGTATCGAAGTCTCGGCGTCGATCGAGTCGCTCGAAATTGTCGATGGTGCCTTTCAGGAGCCCAGCACCGCCGACCAGGTGGCCTGGTACCGCGACACCGCCTGGTTGGGAACCCCAGGCAATATCGTCCTGGCAGGTCATCTCAACTACTGGGGTGTGCCCGAAGGCGTCTTCTTCGAGCTCGACAGAGTCGCCGTAGGCGATCGTATCCAAATCACCGCCGAAAACGGATCGATCTACGAATACGAAGTCGTCACCGTTCAGCTGCTGCCAACCAATCCGGCCGAGCTCCAGGCGATCACAGCCGAGACTGGTTCGGAAACGTTGACCCTCATCACCTGCGGCGGTGACTGGGACCCTGCGTCTCAGAGCTACCTGCATCGCACGGTTGTGCGGGCCGAGCGAGTCAGCTAGCAAGCAATTGCCCGCGAAACGAGGATCGGTGCCCCGTGCATCGATCCTCGTTCGAATCCCTCGCGACATCGCTTGCAGCGGATGCTCGTCGCGACAGGCGGCGTTCCAGAGCTGGTTGCGAAATGGTTGACAAAGACACCCAGCCATGACGGTCGTAGCGCAGGGACCTGTGCCCTGCGATCGCGCGCCGGCGCGATAACCGGTGCAGCCCAGCACGAGTTCCAGATAAGTCGACCTATCCGCAAAGCGCTCTGGGTCGCATTCATGCCATAGTCTGCTGCAGGTGCTGGTCGCTCGAGTCCAGCAAAGCGAACGCCCGTGGGCGGCTATCGAACCCGGGGAGACTATGCGCGTTTTCCGTTTCACCGTCGTTGCCCTCACATTGGCAATTTTGCTCGCAATGACTCCCCCGTCAATCGCATCCACTCCGATCGCTTCGCCAACCCCTGCTAACGATTCACCGGTTGTCCTCGAATTCCAGGATTCGTTCGCAGCCCAAACGGACACGCTGCCGCACTACGACCTGGAGCTGACACTCGATGCGGCACTTTCCACACTCGGCGGAACGCTGACGCTCTCCTACCCCAATCAAACCGGCGAAACCTTGGCGGAGCTGCCACTGCGGCTCTATCCGAATGCAGCCTATTACGGCGAAGGCGAAATCACGATCAGCGCGATCGTGGTCGACGGGCAAGCGGTCCTGCCGCGCTTCGATGAATCGGGAACCGTGCTTTTTCTCGACCTGCCGGCTCCCCTGGCTCCCGGCGAGACTTTGGTCGCGCAGATCGACTTCACTACCGTCGTCCCACGCAACTCCGACGGAAGTTACGGCATTCTGAATCACGATGTTGCCGGAAACGAGTTTGTGCTCGCCGACTGGTATCCAGTGGTTGCGGGTCGCGATGAAACCGGTTGGCGACTGGAACCACCTACCACCCAGGGCGACCCCACTTTTTCCGCGACGGGGATCTTCGATGTCCAGCTGCAACTACCGGATGGCTACACCGTGACAGCCACCGGAACCGAAACCAGAGACACGGACGGACTCGTTCATATCGAAACTGGCCCGGTGCGGGAGTTCGCGATGGTCGTTGCTGACGACTTGACCACCGTCTCCCGCATGGTCGGTGAGACAGAGGTGTCGGTTGCAATTGCGCCAGACCACCTGGAGAACGGAGAGCATCTGCTCGAACTTGCCGCTGCCGCCCTTGAGTTCTACAACGACACCCTCGGCCCATACCCCTTCCAGGAGCTCGATGTTGTCGAGGTGCCGCTCTCGCTAGCCTACGGCGTATCGTGGTCAGGAATACTCTTCATCGATGAGAGCCAGCTCGCACTCGCGCCGGAAAGCCTCTCCTCGCTCGACTTCACGATCCTGCACGAGATCGGGCATCAGTGGTGGGGCGGCACCGTTGGGGCAAACTCCAACGATCACACCTGGATGGTGGAAGGGCTCACCAACGCCACCGCTATCCTGGCCCAGGCCGCCATTCAGGGACCGTCGCCGCGACGAGCTCGCTGAATGCATGGATCGTCGCGCCCTATCTGAATTTGCTTGGAACGTCTGGCGATGCGGTGGCCGACGTTTCCATTTTCGATCAACCGGTCGATTCACCGCTCAGCACCCTCGCCTATGGCAAGGGCGCGCTCGGCTTCCTCGCCATTCGCAACGCGATCGGCCATGCCGCCTTCACGAGCGCGCTGTCCAGCTACGCGGACGGGTTTCGCCTCGGCATCGCCGAGCCCGCCGACCTGTTGGCCGCCTTCGAGGCCGCCTCAGGTCAGGATCTCCAGGCACTCTGGACCTACTGGTTCGAATCCGCGCTCACCACCATGGCCGATGTCGAAGCACTGGTCCCCGAAATCGTCGCCTCGCTCTCCCCATCAGCCTAATTCCGGACCTTACTGCGGTTTGCAAAAGGGTGCGGGCAGGGAAACCCTCTTGTCATCCTGACGAAGGAAGGATCTCCCCGCCGCAGCGGGTGCCCCCGAACGGCCATGCCTCCATTCCTCAGCCAACCTTTTTGAGAATCGCTCCAGAGCAGTTCCAGGAATATGAGCCCGCTCTCCTGACACCGTCATCCTGACCAACGGAAAGGATCTCCTCGCCGCAGCGAGTGCTGTCGGCCACCATGCCCCAATTGAGCGGGTAACTCGTTCCGCAACCGCTCTGGTGTCCTGATCCGTGTCCCACGGTAACCCTATCGATCGTTGTCCTGCTTCGCCTTGGTCGACTCGATTCCTGCCAGGTGATCCTCATAGCGTGCGCCGATGAAGAGCAGCGATGACAGGCGGTTGAGATAGCGCAGGATCTCCTGGTTGTGCAATCTCCCGATCGCCTGCACATCGACCGCGCTCCGCTCTGCGCGCCGAACCACCGTTCTAGCCACGTCCAGCGCGGCCCCCGGAACAGTGTCCCCCGGCAGGATGAAGTGCGGTGGAAGCGTGAATCGCTCCCCAATGGCATCGGTCGTCGCTTCCAGCCAGTCGACTCGGTCGGCGCCAAAGTGAAAGGAATCGGGGCGAATCTCATCCACGAATGCCAGCTCGGCCATGATGCGGTAGAGATCGTGCTGGGATTCCATCAGCCTCGCTTTGAGATCGGGGTCCGTGGCATGGGCACGGCCGTTGCCGATGCTCGAGGTCGCCTCATCAAGATCGCCGAGCAGCCCAACGATAGGGTCGTTCTTTCCCACCCGATCGCCCAGAAGATCGGTGCTTCCCTGATCGCCCTTGCCGGTATAAAAACGCATTGCATTCTCCATCCCACGATCCGTTGCTCTGGTAGCATAGCGCGATGATCCTTCCATTCGAACGCGCTCGATAGCCCCAATGGTCGCTAGCCGGTATCTGCCCAGTCGATCGATTCCCACCGGAGTCATTCGCGTAGGCGTTATCGGCACGGGATTCGGGGAAAGCGTGCACATTCCCGCGCTGAAAACCATCCCCTTTGTCGAAGTCGGCAGTGTCTGCTCCAAGCGTGCCGATCGCGCCCACCAGGTCGCCGCCCGCCACAATATCCGCAAATCGACCAACGATTATCGCGAGCTCATCCGTGATGACGACATCGACGCGGTGGTGATCGCCTCGCCGCCCAACATGCACCACACCATGGCGTTTGCAGCCATTGAAGCCGGCAAGCACGTGCTCTGCGAAAAACCGATGTCACGCACCGTTGCCGAAGCGCGCGATCTGGTGCGCCTGGCGGAGCACGAGCGCGTGGTGGCCATGGTCAACCACGAGTTTCGTTTCGAGCCCGCCCGAGCCTACGCCAAAGAGCTCATCGACTCAGGCTGGCTGGGCGAGCCGCATTCAGCCAACGTCACGGTCTACCGCTCTACCTTGAACGACCCCAACGGAACCCCCTTCGACTGGCTCATGGATGAAACCAAGGGCGGCGGGATGCTCGGCGCCGCCGGTTCGCACTATCTCGACGCGCTCCGCTGGTGGTTCGGCGATGTCCGCTCGGTGGCCGGCCTCTCGGCCACCATGGTCAAGCAGCGCCGTCTGGCCGATTCGAGCGTCATGGGCACGGTCAGCGCAGACGACAATTTCGCGGTCATCCTGCGATTCATGAATGGCGCGATCGGCACGGTGACCTACTCGGCGACCGCTCCCTTCGAGTTCGGCGAACAGATCGTCCTCTCCGGCTCGGAGGGAATGCTGATGATGACCGGCGATCGCCGCCTCTACGGCGCCCGCCGCAACCAGCCCATGGGCGAGCTCACCTTGCCGGAGCATCTCACGTCCGAGGTCTCTCCCACCGACCATCCGCTCTACGGCCCAACCAGCATCCTGCTGCGCGTTTGGATCGGCGCGATCCGCACTGGCAACGTCGCCTCCCCCTCATTTCTCGATGGCCTCAAGGTCCAGGAGCTCATGGACGGCGCCCAACGTTCAGGCCAGCTCGGCCGCTGGGTCGAAGTCGAAAAGGGTCGCTTCGGCCACTAGGCTCGTCGCCACAGAAATCGCCTGCGTCCACGCCCACACCCGTCATTCGGAGCGAAGCGTGGAATCTCTCCCGGAGGCGCTGCCTCGAATGCTTGCTTCCCGACAGTCCATGCACTCCACAATAGCGTTAAGAAACTCGGCCACAGGCAGCCTGGTAATCGATCCATCAATCGATTGATGGATCGATGCTATCCTCATCCCACCGGCATGTCATAGACCGGATGGTGAAAAGGGGCGAACCATGACCCGAACGATTTCTGCAACCGACGCCCGCGTTCACTTCGGCGAAGTGCTCCGCGGTGTAAAGGAAGACCGCGCAACCTACTACGTCGAGCGCTCCGGCACCCCGGTAGCCGTCGTCATCCCGGTCGAGGAATACGAGGCGCTGCTCGGCAAGACAGAAGGCGAATACAAGCGTCCTGCCTGGCTGGAGAATGCCATTCGGGTAGGTCACGAATGGTCTGCGGCGCGAAATGGGCAGCCGCTGGATATCGACAAATTGATCGATGAAGGGCGAGATGAGCGCGATGACGAGCTACCCGGTAGTCTGCTGCGACGCGAACGTAGTAGTGAGACTGCATGACACGGCATCGAGCGAATTTCCGGCCGTAGAGGCGCTCTGGGAGCGGTGGACCAGGGCAAGAACACGCGTCATTGCCCCGTCGCTCTTGCGCTACGAAGTCGCAAATGTTGTCTATCGGTCATCCATGCAAACGTCGGAGTATCCATATCCAGCCGACGCCGTGATGCATTCACTGGCGTCATTGCCAATCGAGTACATCGAAGATGTCCGACTTCATCTGGATGCGATTCGTATCGCCAAAGAGTATCGACTCCCAGCCGCCTACGACGCTCACTACCTCGCGCTTGCTGAACGTGAAGGCGTCAACTTTTACACGCTCGATCGTAAACTGGTGAATACGGTCGGGAATAGCCTCAGTTTCGTCAGATATGTAATGGACGAATGAGCGCCGACCTAGTGGTCGACGCTCGCTTCCAGATCGAATTTGAAGAGACGTTCAGCTAATCCGCCGCGCCCCGCGCCTCGACCTGATCCGGCGTCGCAACTTGCAGAAGCAGCGTCGCCCGCGGGATCACCTTCCAGGTTGCGGCCACGGTAGCGGTCCAGTCGACCAGCAGCTTCTTCCCGAGCGCGCTGCCGGTCAGTGCCACATGCCGCTCGATCAGATTCCGCAGCTCAGCCTCATCGGCCGCGCTCAGGCCACGCTCCACCAGCACCGACTCGCCATTGATGTGTGTGTCGAATCCGCCATCCGGATCGTAAACATAGGCAATGCCGTTGGTCATGCCGGCCCCGAAGTTGCGCCCGGTTGCGCCGAGAATCGCCACCAGGCCACCGGTCATGTACTCGCATCCGTGATCGCCCACGCCTTCGACCACCGCGGTCGCGCCACTATTGCGCACCGCGAACCGCTCCCCCGCCTTGCCGGCCAGATAGACCTCGCCACCGGTCGCTCCATAGAGGATCGTGTTTCCGGCGATCACCTGTGGGCTATCGAACGCGGCATCCGCCAGCGGCTTGATGGCGATCGTGCCACCGGCCATCCCCTTGCCGACATAGTCGTTGGCCTCGCCCTCGAGCGAAAGCTGCATACCGTTGACCGTGAACGCTCCGAAGCTCTGTCCCGCGCTGCCGGTAAACGACGCCCGATATTTCGGCTCGCCCAGGGCATACAACCCGTGCGCCAGTGAGATGGCTCCCGCGACCTGCGCGCCCACCGTTCGGTCTTTGGTTGTGATCCGTTCTTCGACCTCGACATGACCGGTTCCGCGAATCGCGTCCCCATGCTGCGCGAGAATGCGGTCGTCGATCGTTTCGTCCGCGTCGGTCAGACCGATCGTCTTGCGACGAACATGCTCGGCGGCAGGCTCGGCGAAAAGCGACGAGAGATCGAGCAGCTCGGCCCGGCCGGTCAGATCGGTTCGCTGTGTCAGCAGATCGGTACGACCCACCAGCTCATCGATCGTGCGGGCCCCGAGCGCGGCCATGACGTCTCGCACGCCCTCCGCCAGCAGCGTGAAGTAGTTCGCCACCATCTCTGGCGTGCCGGCGAACTTCGCGCGCAGTTCCTCTTTCTGAGTAGCAATCCCAGTCGGGCAACTATTCAAATGACATTGCCGCGCCATATCGCAGCCGAGCGCGATCAGCACCGATGTGCCGAAACCGAACTCCTCGGCCCCGAGCATGGCTGCCATCACCACATCTTCCGGCGTTTTGATACCGCCGTCGGTTCGGAGCCGCACCCGCGAGCGAAGCCCGTTCATCACAAGGGTTTGCTGCGTTTCCGCCAGACCGAGCTCCCAGGGACAGCCCGCATACTTGATCGAGGTCAACGGGCTCGCACCCGTCCCGCCGCTGTGGCCGCTGATCAGGATGTAATCGGCGCGCGCCTTGGCCACGCCGGCCGCAATCGTGCCAACGCCGGCTTCAGCCACCAGCTTTACGCCAATGCTCGCCTTCGGGTTGACCTGCCGCAGGTCGTAGATCAACTGCGCCAGATCCTCGATCGAGTAGATGTCGTGATGCGGTGGCGGTGAGATAAGCGGCAATCCCGGAACTGCGTGCCGCACCCGCGCGATGAACTCGGTCACCTTGTGCCCGGGAAGTTGGCCGCCTTCGCCCGGTTTCGAGCCCTGCGCCATCTTGATCTCGAGCTCGGATGCCTTCGCCAGATAGCGCGCGGTGACACCGAACCGGCCCGACGCAACCTGCTTGATCTTGCTGTGCGGCTCGTCCGGACCCGCCTCGTCGTACCAATCCGGATCTTCGCCGCCCTCACCGGAGTTGCTGCGGCCGCCGACTCGGTTCATACCGATCGCCAGCGCCCGGTACGCCTCCGGGCTCAAGGCGCCAAGCGACATCGCGGTCACGACGAAGCGGGAGGCAATGTCGCGCACCGATTCGACCTCATCGATCGCAACCGGAGGACCGATCGGATTGAGCGCCATCAGGTCGCGCACCGCCGTGAGCGGATGCTGTTTCACCACCTCGCGGTACGCGTTGTAATCGCCGGTCTCGTTGGAATTCGCCGCCGCCTGCAGGGCTTTGACCATGGTCGGGTTATAGGCATGCGCTTCGCCGTCCTTGCGGAAGCGCACGAAGCCCGGATCGGGCAGCTTCGCTTGCGGTTGCTCGTAGGCCAGCCGATGCCGTGTCACCAAATCGTGCTCGATCTCGGCCAGCCCGATACCATCGAGCCGCGACGGTGTACCCGTGAAGTAGGCATCGACCACCGCCTGCGAGACACCGATCGCTTCGAAGATTTGCGCGCCCCGGTAGCCGGATGCGGTCGAGATACCCATCTTGGAGCCGACCTTGAGCATGCCGTATTCGAGCATCTTCACATAATTGTTCTGCAGCTCGATTTCCGAGGTTTCTTCGTACCCACGCGTGCCCGCAATCGCGCTCGCCGCCCGCAAAGCCAACCACGGATGCACCGCTGACGCGCTGTAACCGATCAGGCAGGCGAGTTGATGCACGTCCCAGACATCACCCGTCTCGCAAACCAGGTCGAACTTCATGCGCAGACCGCGCCGAATCATCTCGTGATGCAGCGCGCCGACCGCCAGTAACATCGGAATGGCAACCCGATCGCGGTCGATCCCGCGATCCGACAGCACGACCACACTCGCGCCATTCGTCACCGCTTCGGCACATGCTTCGATGAGCTGATCGAGCGCCGCGGTCAGCGCGGCGCCTTCAGGAGCGCCCTCGCCAGGAGCCGCGAACAGGGTCGAGAGTTTCACTCCCTTGAGTGCGCCAATATCGATGGTGGCCAGCTCTTCGATCTGCGCCTCCGAAACGACCACACCCGGCAGGTGGATCAATTGCGCCGCGCTCGGATCGCTGGCAAGCAGATTGCCGCGCGGTCCGATGTAGCTATCGAGCGCCATCACCTTTTTCTCGCGCAGCGAGTCGATCGGCGGATTGGTGACCTGCGCGAATCGTTCCCGGAAATACGCGGAAAGTGGCCGAATCCGCTCGGAAAGCACTGCCAGCGGTGCATCGTCGCCCATCGACCAGGTCGGCTCTTTGCCTTCACCTGCCATCGGCGCAACGATCAGGCGACCGTCTTCTCCGGAATAGCCATACGAGCGCTGAACCGTGACCAGGTCGTCGACAACGGTCGTGCTGAACAATTCGGAGTCACTCGAAAGCGCGACCCGCTCCGCCGCCAGCCAGTCTTGCCAGGGCTCCAGCGAGGCAACCTCCGCTTTGATGTCAGGATTTCGCAGCACCAGCTTGCGCTCGGTGTCGACCACGACCATTTGGCCGGGCCCGAGCCGGCCCTTCTCGATGATGGTCGTCTGATCGACCGCCACCGTGCCGGCCTCCGAACCGGCAATCAACAGCCCGTCACTGGTAATCGCGTAGCGGAGCGGCCGCAGTCCATTGCGGTCGAGGGTCGCGCCGGCAAGCACGCCGTCCGTGAATGCCATCGCCGCCGGACCGTCCCATTGCTCCATCAAACCCGCGTGGTAGTCGTAAAAGGCGCGCCGCTCGGCCGGCATATCCGGCAGCTGCTCCCATGGCTCCGGCACCAGCATCATCAACGCATGTGGTAGCGACCGTTTCCCGTGATAGAGGAGTTCCACCACATTGTCGAAGCTGGCGGAATCCGAACCCGAGAGACTCACCACCGGGCTAAGTGCATCCGCGCCGATCCCATCGGCATAGCTGAGCTCCGGCGTTCTCGCCGTCATCCAGTTGCGGTTTCCCTGCACCGTATTGATCTCGCCGTTATGCGCGATGAAGCGGAACGGCTGCGCCATGGCCCAGGTAGGGAGCGTGTTGGTGCTATAGCGTTGATGGAAAAGACCAATCGCGCTCGTGAACTCCGGCTGCTGCAGGTCGAGGTAGAACGCCGCCAGATCCTCGGGAAGACAGAATCCTTTGTAGATGATGGTGCGACAGGAGCAGGACGCGATATAGAAGTCCTCGAGTCCCGCTTCATCAGCGCGGCGCTCTGCCGCCTTCCGAAGCAACATCAGCGTCCGCTCGAATGCGGCCTCGTCCTGTCCCTCAGGTCGACCGAGAAAAAGCTGCTCGATCTCCGGGCGGGTTTCGGATGCGATTCGTCCGAGCACGTCGGTGTCGACTGGTACCTCGCGCCAACCGAGTACCGGAACGCCAACCTCAGCCGCCGCGAATTCCATGATCTCATGCGCGGTCGTCGATTCGGCAGGCGCCTCCGGCAGGAACACCGTCGCCACTCCATAGGCGCCAGGTCCGGCGAGTGCGCCGAAACCAGCCAGCACCGGACCGAAGAGCTCATGCGGAAGTTGGGTCAGAATGCCCGCCCCATCGCCCGTTCGTTCATCCGCTCCGACGCCGCCGCGGTGGGTCAGATTGACCAACCCGCCCAGCGCCAGCTCGACGATCCGCCGCGATGGCCGGCCCTCGATATCGACGACCAGACCGACGCCGCAGCTATCGTGCTCGTAGGCGTTCTGGTATAGCGGAAACGTGGCCTGCCCTGTGACCATTCGATTCATGGGTCCGCTCCGATGCTAAGAGCGGTCGCTGGCGACCGCTTTCTGGCCGGTGTACCCGGCGCACAATGAATTCCTGCGAAGTCCTCGAAGATGAATACTTCGAGCAACGGCCAAACATCTACCGGCGCCTCTGCCGGAATGTGACCGAAACTCAGCCGGGGCTGAACGGTGCCTCGTGCGGTTTCCCCAGTGTAAATAAGTGCCGGTGGATTTCCTAGATACTTGAAGCTGCAAGCCGAACAGGGTATTTTGTGCGCATGATCCAAAACGCAGAAGACTTTTACCGCACTTGGAATGAATATGGCGCAATGCTCTTGGAAATGCTGTCATATGGCGGAATCCTCCACTGCATATGTCAGGTGTTCGAACACAATGAAATATCGGGGTACGATGAACCGTATTCCGCTTGAGCGCAGGCACGAAAACGCATGACGGTGTTGGATGACACATCCAAAGCGCGCGATCGGCAGGATAGGAGAACGATGAGCAGTACCGAGGTAAGGTCGGGTCAGGTGCCGTTGTCGGCCGCAGATGTCGTGCAGCGCGTGCGGGAAGATGGGCTTGGCCTGATCGACCTGGTCTTTAGCGACATCACTGGCGGTGCGAAAGCGCTCACCATCCCGGCTGCCTTGGTCGAGCGGACCCTCGAACGCGGATATCGCTTCGATGGGTCGGCGCTCACCGGCGGATTGCGCAGCATCGAGCTCGATCTCTTCCTGCTGCCCGATCCTGCCACCTTCGTAGTCCTCACTCCCGTCGATGGCGACGAGCGCCGCGGCCGCCTCTGTTGCTCGGTGCTGCGCCGGGACGGGCAGCCGTTCGACGGCGATCCTCGTTCCGCGCTGGAGCGCGTCATCGAGCGGGCCGCCGGCGAGGGGATCGACTACCGGGTCGGCATCGAGATGGAGTACTACCTCCTGCGCGGTGAGTGGACCCACTTGGCTATCGAGCGTGACAGCGCCGGCTACTTCGACTTCGGCGAAGACGCGGTCTCGCGCACCCGCGATTCCATCGTTTCGTCGCTGGCGGCCATTGGGGTCGGACTCGGCGGCGCGCACCACGAAACCGGACCGGGCCAGGAGGAGATCGACCTGCGCCCCACCGACGCGCTCCACATGGCCGATCAGCTCATCACGATTCGCCAGACGATTCGCACTGCCGCGCGGCAATTCGGGTTGCGCGCCACCTTCATGCCGAAACCATTTACCGACGCGCCCGGATCAGGTCTGCATGTCTTCCAGCAGTTCCGTGGCATCGAGCATGGCAACGATCTCCTGCGCGATGAGCTCGACGAGCTCGCTCCCAGCGCCTTGCAGATCATCGCAGGGCAAATCGCGCATGCGCCCGCGATGTGCGCCGTGCTCTGTCCCACGGTGAATTCATATAAACGGCTCAATGCCGGACATCGCGCGCCACGCTATGCCAATTGGGCCCACGTCAGCCAAACCTCGATGATCAGGGTGCCGTCGGTTCTCGCCGGTGGCGCGGCCTCGATCGAGCTTCGCTGCCAGGACGCGCTGGCGAACCCCTACCTCTCGCTCGCGGTCGCACTTTCAGCCGCACTCGATGGCATCGCCCGTCGGCTCGATCCGCCGGAACCATTGGAAGAATCCTTTAGCTCGTACGACGATGCTGGTCTGGAGCGAATTGGCGTTCAGCGCCTGCCGGGCACGCTCGGTGAAGCACTGGAAGCATTTTCGCAAGACTCCGTCGTTCGCAATGCGCTTGGGTCCTACATCTCCGATCAGCTCCTGACGGTGAAACGCGCCGAATGGGAAGAATATCGAACCGTCGTTGGACCGTGGGAGCATCGTCGCTACGGCGACGCCTGAGCCATCGTGAAACCGAAGTACCTGCAATGATTACCGTTCGAGACATCATCGAAGAATCGCTTCCCAAAGACACCCAGGTGGTGGCAGGGGAGCAGGGATTGTCCGGGGAAGTGACCTGGGCGACCCGGCCACGACCCAGCCCACCCGCGTTCGGCCACCTCAGCGGCGGAGAGCTGGTCTTGCTAACTCCGAAAGTGCTGACCAGTCTCGACGAGCGCCTGACGCTCGATGCCGCCATTCGCCAATTGGCAGGGTTCGGCGTCTCAGCGGTCGGTTTTGCCGGCCGCCCATCCGCGGCCGCGCGCGCGGCCGCAAACCTGGCGGGAATTCCCCTGATCCAGCTTCCACCCGATGCCGATCTTGCACTGCTCGAGCGTGAGGCCGCCCATGTCGTTGCCGTCAAACGGCGCGAAGCGCAGCGCAAAGGGAGTGAGACCAGCCGGCGACTCATGGAGCTCGCCATCGCCGGCGAATCGCTGGCCGATCTGACCACCACCTTGTCGGAAAGCGCGCAGCGCGATGTCTTCATCGTTGGGCGAGACGGACGCCTGTTGGCGATGACCAGTCCCAGCGGGCAGGTACCGTCCAGTGCGGTGATGATGCCGCTGCTCGATGCCGGTCGCTCGCTCGAAATGGAATGGGTCAAGACCAATCCCGGTGGCAGCATGGCTGAGCCCATCACGACGGTGCTTCCATGGGACGGCGTGCAATACCGGGTTGTGGCGCCCATTCTGGGACGCGATGGCTATCTGGGACTGTTATCGCTGTTGATTGGCAGGGAAGAAGCCAGTCAGGAAGAGTGCGCGCTCGCCTCTCGCGGCGCGGCGGCATCGGCCATCGTGCTCGGGCGCGAGCAAGCCGCCGCGGTTGCCCGCCAGGAGCTCGAGCTCAATGTCCTCGACGAGATTCTCGACGGTGCGTTGCGCAGCGAGATCTCCCTCATCCAGCAGGCTCGCCGGCTCGGCCATTCGCTCGACCAACCGCATGCAGCGCTGGTGGCGCGCGTCGATACGGCCGGCAGCACTCAACCGCGTAACAGTCTCGATGCCATGCGCACCGCGGTCGAAGCGGTCCTCAGCCGGCTGGACGTATCTGTCCTCTGGCGCATTCGGCACAACAACATCGAAGTCGTCTGGAACCCGATCCAGCTCGAACATGGGGTCGATTTCCCGTTCGCATTCCAGCAAGAGCTTGTCCGCCAGAACCGTGCCGGGATGGGCGGTGTTGTCTCGCTCGGCGCCGGCGCAATCCACGCCGGAACCGCCGGTATCCGGCAATCGCACCAGGAAGCCAAACAGGCATTGACCATGTCGCGCCGGCTCTATGGGCCCGGACAGGTGACTCGATTCGAGGATCTTGGTATCTATCGCTTGCTCTTTGCCGCCCGCGACCTTCCCGAGCTGCGCAGCTTTCACGATGACGCGCTCACTGCGTTGATCGATTACGACCGGCAACATGGCGCCGAGCTCTTGCGCACGCTCGGCGCCTTCTTCGCGGGTCGCTGTGGCCCCAAGGAGACCGCGGCGATTCTGGGTGTGCATCGCAACACGGTGCTCTACCGGCTGGAGCGCATTCGCGAGCTCACCGGCTTCGATCTCGACGATGCTGATGTCCGCCTTCGGCTGCAACTAGCCTATAGCGCCCACATCGCGCTCTTTGCCGAACCCACCGGGGTCATCGGCGGCCGGGAATCCCGCACCGCATAACTGCGCGCTCCCGCGGCGTGATCTCGGTGTACCCTGCGGACCGATCCAGGTTCCAATCGATCCAGCGGAAGAGAGCGGGTAGGTGAGCAAGGCAATGTTGGCGATTCTGATTGTCGTGGCCCTGGTGATGGGCTTGTTCATGGCCATCCAGCCGGCCATCAACCTCGAGCTCCGCCGCTTCGTCGGCAGTCCGGCCCAGGCGGCCATGGTATCGACCTCCGTCTCCACCATCTCACTGGCGTTCTTCGTTTTCGTTGTACAACGGAAACCGTGGCCGAGCGTACATGCCGCCATGTCCACACCATGGTGGATTTGGGTCGGCGGTCTGCTTGGCGCGGCCTACGTCGCAATCAGCGTGGTGCTGATCCAGCGGTTGGGCGCGGCCTTTGCGTTTTCGCTCGTGGTGCTTGGTCAGATGGGAACCGCGCTCGTCATGGACCGGCTCGGATGGTTTGGCGTGCCGATTCACGAGCTCACCCCGGGCCGGCTCATCGGCGTCGCACTCGTTATTTCGGGAGTCGTACTCATTCGAATGTTCTGAGGAGGATCACGATGGAGTCATCCGCATTCACCCTGGCCGAAGTCGAAGCGGCCCACGCCGCGCAGGACAACCGCTATCTCCAGTTCCTGACGGTTCCCGAATTGAGTCTCGGACTCTACAACCTGCCCGCTGGCGCCGAGGACCTGCAAACGCCCCACCTCGAGGACGAGATCTACTACGTCGTCTCCGGCCGTGGTCGCCTCTCCGCCGGCGATCAGGACTACCCCGCCGAGCCAGGATCCATCCTCTTCGTCGCCAGGGACGTGCCTCACAAATTTCACGACATCGAAGAAGACCTGCACATCCTCGTCTTCTTCGCCCCCGCGCATTCGGGATAGTGGCGCTTGCCAGAGGAGAGATTGACGCACTCTCCGCACGCATACATACTATAATGTAATTGGTATGCAATAGGAGAGGGCGTATGTCGCTCGTTTTGAAACTTCAGGAACGAGGCCAGGTCACCCTGCCAAAGAGACTTCGTGAGGACATGGGGCTTAAGCCGGGCGATTCAGTCCTCGCGGTTCCTGACGGTGCCGGTGCGGCTATCGGCTCGAACGACTTGAACCAATGAGCTTTAAAGAGATTGTCCAGCGATGGGGCCGTAGGGAGCCCATCCCCGGCAGTGATGTCGAACGCATGATTGATGAAGCGCGAGAAGCAGAGGCCGATGAGTTCATTCGAAAATTCCACGAAGAGTGACGGACTTCTCGATACAAATGTCTTGATTCATGCCTTGATGTCCGATTCACATTCGGACGAGTGCGAGGCGTTCTTGTCGATGCTTGAATCTGGACAGCGATCCGCTCGACTTGAGACGTACATCATCCATGAAATGACGTACGTGCTGTCACGGCAGCTCAATTTGTCAAGAAACGAGATCGTGGCGATCCTCCTTCGAATCATCCAATGGCCAGGTATCGAGTGCGATAAGCAGCTATTGAATGGTTCACTCGTGCGTTGGAGAGATCGTCCCGCTTTATCTTTGATAGATGCACTTTTGGCGACTCAAGCGAGCCTCAGCCAGACTCGTGTATTCACCAAGAACATTAAGGACTTTGCAGATGCAGGAATAGAAGTCCCTCAGCCACTTGCGAACTACACCCCGTAAACGTCGAACCCATCATCTACCGGCGCATAACCCAGCAATTCCCGTGTTTCAGCCAACGACAACCGCTTGACCCGGTTGTTCGAAATCCCATGCACCACTGCAAACTCGATCCCCTCGGCATCGATGCACAGCCGCAACAGTTGGTTCAAATCGCGCGGGCTCACATACGCCGAAAGCTCATGTTGCTGCTCTGGATTGGCCAGCCCCGGTCGCTCATAGGCGCCGATCCGCACGCAAATCGCTGACAGTTCGGTGGTCGCGGCGAACATCCGAGCCGTCGCTTCGCCAAAGCATTTCGAAACCGCATACATGTTGAGCGGCCACCAGGGCGCATCGATCGGCGTTTCATCGTCCGTCGCATAACCGACCAGTGTCTGAACGCTGCTCGCATACACCACCCGCTCGCAGCCAGCCTCAGCGGCAGCTCGAAAGACGTTGTACGTTCCGTCGAAATTATTCGCGCGCAGCGATTCGTAATAATCGGCAGCCGGTGATGGATCGGCCGCCAGATGCAGCACGACATCGATCTCCTGCACGGCATGGACGCATGCCTCGTAGTCCGCCACATTCAGAGCGATCGATGCTGCCCCCGGCAATACGTCATGGACCGCGTCGTTCCGATCTGCCAGCCGGAAGTCATACCGGTCAGACATCTCCCTCACGAACGCGCTCCCGATCCGTCCGGCCGCCCCGGTAACAAGCACCCGCTTCGTAATTGACATAAATAATCGCCCTTCTGAATTCCTATCGATCGCTGGTCGTCGCGCCAGATCGGGAGACCTGTCCACGCATTCGTCTCAGCTATTATCGCCAGCCGAAGTGTGTGGGGGGATAAGAAAGAAGGGATTACCCGTGGTCGCCATCGAAGTCGAACGACTGGAGCGCCTGTCCGACACCGAAGTGGACCAGCTCTCGGATCTGCTGATTGCCATCGTGGAGCAGGGTGCGTCGGTGGGCTATCTGCCACCGCTCGCGAGTGACGAAGCCCAGGCCTATTGGCGAAAAGCCATCGCCTCCGAGAACAACGTCTTCCTCGTGGCTCGTCGCGCCGATCGCATCGTCGGAACGGTTCAGCTCGAATGGAGCCCAAAGAAGAACGCCCGCCACCGCGCCGAGGTCAACAAGCTCCTCGTCCATCCCGACGCACAGCGACTCGGCATCGGCCGCCTGCTCATGGAGCGCCTCGAAGCCATCGCCGCCGAAAACGGCTGGACCACCCTCCACCTCGACACCCGCGAAGGCGACCTCTCGAACGATTTCTATCGATCCCAGGGCTGGACCCTTGCCGGCGTCATCCCGGAATGGGCCGAATCCGCATCGGGCACCCTCGACGGCACCGTCTTCTACTACAAGCTTCTTCAGCCTTGACAAGATCAGAACACATGTTCTATGCTGTCGGCAAGCGGCACACCGGCGGATGGTGCGGGCCTGGGCAGCGCATCACCCTACCCGCCCGTGTGCCAACCTGCGACATCGTTGGCCAGGCCAGCGGACGGTCCACCAGACCGTGCTCGCTCCTGCTTCCGCATCGGCCCCGGATCCCGGCGTCGTGCCCCGTTCCGGCATCCCCACCACCGCTCGTCCATCAGCACACCTCGGCTGAACTCGAGGAGTCTTAGCCCAGGGTTTCAACCGTGGGTTCTGTAGGCATCTCGCACCGCGAACCCACCCACGACGTGTTCCTGGTCGATCCCGCCGATGCACCCCAAACGAATTCGTCGAAAAAACGAATGCGCCCCCGTTTTCCAGCTATCCCGTTTATCGCTCCGACCGTAGCCGCCGGCCCAGTGCCGGCGATTCGACTCATACACGATGGCAGTTTCCTGAGTCCCATCGGGACATCACTTGCCTGGCTCGGTCACGTCATTGCCGCGAATCTTCTCCTGAACCCACGATCCTGAAACAAAGAGCGATCGGCTGGCTCATTCGGCCAGCCGATCGCCCGTTCCAGCGTCGAATGAGCGCTACGCCACCCCGAGATCGGTCACCATCTGCCGAATCCGGTCAAGCGCGCGCTGCAGATTCACCTCGGAATTGGCGTACGACAATCGCAAATAGCCTTCACCATAGGAACCGAACGACGTTCCCGATATCGCCGCGACTCCATAGTCCTGCAGCAGCTTGTCGGCGAACTCCTTGCTCGAAAGCCCGGTGCCGGTGATGTTCGGGAAGACATAAAAAGCTCCCTTGGGCAGCAGGCACGTGATCCCCGGAATGTCGTTCAAGCCATCGACCATCAGATTGCGCCGATTCTCGAACGCCGCGACCATCTTTTTCACATCGTCCTGCGGACCCGTCAGCGCTTCCACGCCGGCGATCTGCACCGCCATCGAGGTGCACGAGTTGCTGTTGACCATCAGATTGCCGATGACCTTCGCGAACTCGACCGGCATCGCGCCGTATCCAAGCCGCCACCCGGTCATCGCGTACGTCTTGGAGAAGCCGTCAAGGATGATCGTGCGCTCTTTCATGCCGGGCATGGTCGCAATCGAAACATGCTCGCCTTCGTACAGGATCTCCGCGTAGATCTCGTCCGCCAGCACGATCAGATCGTTCGCCACCGCCAGCTCGGCAATCGCCTCGATCTCTTTGCGGTTCAAGACCCCACCGGTCGGATTCGCTGGGCTGTTGATGATCAGCAGCTTGGTCTTGTCGGTGATCAATCCCGGCAGTTCGCTGACATCGAGCGCGAAGCTGAACTTCTCCAGAATCGGTGAGGGAACCGCCTTCGCACCGGTGAAGTTGATCATCGACTCGTAGATCGGAAAACCGGGGTTCGGATAGATCGCTTCGTCGCCCGCTTCCAGCAGCGCCAGGATCGTGAAGAACATGATCGGCTTGCCGCCAGGCGTGACCACGATGTTGTCCGGACCATACTCCGTCCCGCGCGACGTGTTCAGGTAAGTGGCAATCGCCTCGCGAAGCTGCGGCAGACCTGGCGCCGGACCATAGTGGGTCCAGCCTGAGCGCAGCGCCTCGGCGCCGGCTTCGACGATGTTGGCCGGGGTATCGAAATCGGGCTCGCCCACCTCCAGGTGAATCACATCGCGGCCCTGCGCTTCCAGCGCCCGCGCCCGCACCAGCACCTCGAATGCGGTTTCCGTACCAAGGCGAGACATCCTCGTCGCCAGTTGCATGCCGTTCTCCTGCTCATGCCCTCACGGGGCGCCATCGATTTTGGTTGCGCCACTTGTAGCACAGACCCGACTATTCCAACCGGAGGAATGATCCGCTACAATCGCCGGGCACCTGTGAAAAACTCGAGCGTTCGCATCCATCTGGAGGTGAGCCCCGCATCGAGCACAAGAGTCGAACCAGCAACGTTGCTATTGGTTTCGAACAACAGAGAGGATGAACTGCAATGACGCTTCACCGACGAACGTTCCTCGGTCTCTCCGCTGCGGCAGCCGCTGCCGCTACCACTGGTTTCAAACTCGCCCCTGCCGCCGCCCAGGATGCGACTCCAGCCGCATCCCCGGCTGCCGATCCCATGACCGCCTACGGTCCTGTCCAGGGCAATGAGCCGTACAAGCTCGCCTTCATGCAGGTCTTTCCATCGAATGCCTTTTGGCAGCTCCTGAAGGAAGGCGTGGAAGCACGCGCCGCGGAGGATGGTGTCACCGTCGATGTCATCGCCCTGCCGGATGAATCCGGCGTGGCCGATCAGGTCTCCCAATTGGAAGACGCGGTCACCAAGGGATACGACGGCATCATCATGGGCACCATCGACGCGGCCGGCATCGTCCAGGGCGTCGAAGCCGCCAACGCGGCTGGCATCCCGGTCATCGCGGTCGATACCGCCCCGGCCGGCGGCGACCTGGTATCCCTGATCCAGACCGACAACATCGCGGCGGCTACCCAGCAGGGCGAATACGTCGCCCAGCTCATCGGTGGCGCCGGCAAGGTGCTCAACCTCCAGGGCGACATGGCAAACCAGACCGCGCAGGCCCGCAACGACGGCCTTCACGCCGCGCTCGACACCTACCCCGACATCCAGGTGATCGACCAGTCCGCGCACTGGAATCAGGACGAGGGCTTCACCATCACCGAAAACATCCTGACCTCGGATTCGGACATCGTCGCCATCGTCGGCGCCAACGATCCCCCAATCCTGGGCGCGCTCCAGGCCTTGGTCGCGGCCGGTCGTGACGATGTCTACCTCGTCGGCTTCGATGCCATTCCAGACGTGGTTCAGGCAATCATCGACGGCGATGTCGATGGCACCATCGCCCAGTACCCCAAAGTCATGGGCACCGTGGGGGTCGATCTCATGGTTCGCCACCTGAACGGCGAGGAAGTTCCGGCCCTCGTCGACTCTGGCGCATTGCTGGTAACCGCCGACAACGCCGCCGAGTTCCAGGCCTCCAACGCCTGATCCACCGCGGGGAGCGATCGATCGCTCCCCGCTCTATTCAACCCAACGGCGTCGTGCAGGACCTCCGTGTCCTGCACACCCCTGTCATTCTGAGCAACGCGAAGAATCTCCCGTCGGACCTTCCACAAGACCACGTCCAAACCCGTCGATTCGAACTCCCATCAGGACCCCGAATGTCCGATCCTGCCGCACAATCGACAATCACCGATACGGCTGGAGCCCGGATCGCGCCCCGATTCTCCAGCTCCTTCACGTCTCGAAACGTTTCCCCGGCGTCGTCGCGCTCGACGATGTCAGCTTCGACCTCTATCCAGGCGAAGTGCACGTCCTTGTCGGCGAAAACGGCGCCGGCAAATCGACCTTGGTAAAACTCCTCTCCGGCATCTACCAACCGGACGAAGGGGAGATCCAGTTCGAGGGCGCGCAGGTCCAGTTACGCACACCCCATGCCGCCCAGAATGCTCGGCATCAGTACGGTGCACCAGGAGCTAAACCTGATCCCGCATCTCGATGTCGGCAAGAACATCTTTCTCGGCCGCGAGCCAATGCGCGGCAGAACTGGCGTGATCGATTGGGCAGCGCTCTATGCCGGCGCGCGTGATCAGCTGCGCATGCTCGGCATCGAGCTCGATCCCCACACACCCGTCTCCCGCCTCGGGGTCGCCATGCAGCAGATGACCGAGATCGCCAAAGCGCTCGTCAACGATGCCCGCGTCCTGATCCTCGACGAGCCGACCGCCGCGATCACCGCCGAAGAAGCGGAACAGCTCTTTCAGCTGGTGGAGAAATTGAAAGCCCAGGGAACCGGCATCATCCTGATTTCCCACCACCTGGAAGACGCCACCCGCGTCGGCGACCGCGCAACGGTCCTGCGCGATGGCAAGTACGTCGCCACGGTTCCCATGGCCACCTCGACCCCGAACGACCTGATTCGCCTCATGGTCGGCCGCGAGTTGACCCAGCAGTTTCCGAAAGAAGAGATTCCATTCGGAGATGTCGCCCTCAAGGTCGATAAGCTCAACCGCGCCGGGGTCCTGCGGAATATCTCGTTCGATGTTCGTAAGGGCGAGATCGTCGCGCTTGCCGGCCTCGTCGGTGCCGGTCGCAGCGAAGTCGCACGTGCCATCTTCGGCATCGACAAGCTCGACAGCGGCACGATCGAAGTGTTCGGCCATCCGGTATCGAATTCGAATCCGGGCAAAGCCATCGACAACGGCATCGCACTGTTGCCGGAAGATCGCAAGCAGCAGGGATTGGTGCTGCTCCTCTCCGTGGGAGACAACATCTCGATGGCTGCGCCCAGCGCGACCGGCGCGCCGCCGGGTCTGC
The DNA here is from genome assembly GCA_963720855.1 of uncultured Chloroflexia bacterium. Lineage (GTDB taxonomy): Bacteria > Chloroflexota > Chloroflexia > Thermomicrobiales > UBA6265 > JAMLHN01. The sequence goes on from CAVRGV010000001.1 coordinate 428,939, forward strand.
ATTCCCCCGCGCAATCGCGTCCAGACCGCGCGCCGCTTTATCGACGCCCTCCGTATCAAGACGCCAAGCGCGCGCCAGAAAGTCGATGTTTCTCTCTGGCGGCAATCAGCAAAAGGTCGTGCTGGCAAAGTGGATGCTCACGCAGGCCCGCATCTTCATCTTCGATGAGCCCACCCGCGGCATCGATGTCGGCGCCAAGGTCGAGGTCTATCGCCTGATGAGCGAGCTGCTCGAAAGGCGGAGCGGCGATCGTGATGATCTCCTCCGAGCTCCCCGAAGTGCTCGGCATGAGCGACCGCATCCTCGTCATGCGCGAAGGCGAGATCGTGGCTCGAGTTCGACCGGCCAGACGCCACCCAGGAATCGATCATGAGCTACGCGGCCGCCAGCACGCAGCAAGAAATGGGAGCAGCCGCATGAGCGCACCCAGCGGCCACCGATCGCCCCCGCCGGCGAAGGCGAGCGCCGCATCACCCTCGGACGGATCTGGCAAACCTTCGGCCCGCTGCTCAGTCTCATCATTCTGAGCCTGCTGATCTGGAGCCAGGAATCGGTCTTCATGACCAGCGGCAACTGGCTCAACGTCGCCCGCCAGGCCTCGCTCACCGCCATCCTCGGCGTAGGCATGACCTTCGTCATCCTGACCGGCGGCATCGATCTTTCCGTCGGGTCGATGGTCGCGCTCAGCGCGGTCTGCGGCGCCCTGATGATCGACAAGCACGGCTGGGGCATGTGGCAGGCGGTCCTGCTGATGCTCGCCGTCGGCGCGCCGCCGGCCTGATCAACGGATTGATCATCACGCTCGGGAAGCATCCCGCCCTTCATCGTCACCCTCGGCACGATGCAGATCTATCGCGGCGCCGCCTCACAGACTGACCGCCGGGCAACCGATCTTCGTTCCTCAACAAGAAGGTCCCCGACTGGGACGTCTGGGGCACCCGCAACCTCGGCCCCTTCCCCTCGCCCGTCATCATCGCCTTCGTGCACTTCCTGGTCGGGTTCCTGATCCTGCGCTACACCCGGCTCGGTCTCTACGTCTACGCCATCGGCGGCAACGAAACCGCCACCCGCTTCTCCGGGGTGCAGATCGATCGCTACAAAATCGCCGTCTACACCTTCATGGGCCTCTGCGCCGGAATCGCCGGCCATCATGCTCACCTCGCGTCTCAACTCGGCCAAGGCCGACTTCGCCACCGGCGAAGAGCTCAATGCCATCGCGGCGGTCGTGATCGGCGGCACCTCGCTCTTCGGTGGGGAAGGAACCCTCGTCGGCACCATGATCGGCGCCTTGCTCATGGCGGTCATCCGCAACGGCCTCACCCTCATGCACATCTCCGCCTTCTATCAGCAGATCGTCATCGGCGCGGTCATCATCCTGGCGGTCCTGGTCGACCGCTTGCGCCGCCGCGGAACCTGACATGCCAGCGATGCCAACCTGGGAATACCGCCGTCGAATCGTCCCTCTCGATCGACCTGCTCAACGAGCTGGGCCGCGATGGTTGGGAGCTGATTCCGACCGACGATTCCGATGAAACCGGATTCATCTTGAAACGCCCAGCGCCATCCTTTGTCGAACGCGTAACCCTCGAACAACGGGCGCGCTACTACGATTCGCTCGGTCTCGATCCTGGAACACCCCAATGAAAAAGAGCGGCATCCTCCACCCCGATCTCAACCAGGTCCTCGCAAGCAGCGGTCATACCGACTACCTGCTGATCACTGACCGCGGCTTCCCAGTCCCGGAAGAACCGCGACGCATCGACCTCGCGCTCATCGACGACAAACCCACCGTCCTCGACGTCCTGGCCGCGATCGACGCCGAATGGTCCATCGACCGCATCCTGATCACCGAAGAAATGACCCTTGTCTCCCCGCACCGCGTCGAAGAGCTCCACGAGCTCCTGCCGACGGTCCGCTTCGAAACCGTCACCCACCTGGAGTTGAAACGCCTCGGACACGGTGCCAAAGCCACCATCCGCACCGGCGACAGCTGTCCCTACGCCAATTGCATCATCGTCTCAGGATGACCGAATGACCCCACCCGACATGATCGTCCTCGACCCCAAAGACAACGTCGCCACCGCCCTTCGCGATCTCGACGGCCCTGCCACCGTCTCCATCGCCAACCCCGACGGCACCCGCTTCGCTCTCGAAATCACCGGCCCCATCAAGCTCGGCCACAAAGTCGCCATCATCGAAATCCCGCTCGACTCCCCCGCCATCAAACACGGCGAACCCTTCGGCCTCGCCACCGCCCCCATCTCCCCCGGCGCCCACGCCCACATCCACAACATCATCAGCCTCAGCCGAGTCGGTGAGACACTCTGACGCCTAGCCTCTATTCGGTCGTAGCGCTGGGTCTATCGCGCCCTGCGATCGCGCAAGCGCGATAACCGGTGTCGCCAATCCGCTTTCGTCCGATAGCGCCTCTCAGTAGACGATCTCCGCTCGAAGACCTCATTGTCGACTTCGGATCTCGAGGAAATCGCCAAAGGATCCATGTTGCCCATCGACGAGCGGTCCAAGCGGCGGCCACCGCATCGAGCACATCGTCAGGCTGCCACACTTGATTCCTTCTTCCGATCTTGCTCCATTGCTGTCAGGCAGATTCGACGACTCGCTTCAAAAGCGTTCAGCCGGATCTCGTAGCCCTTCTTCGGTACGCTTTGGTTCGCAGACATTCGGCTTGCCGCCATCATTGCCCAAAAGCAAACTTCGGGATGGACCTCGATGATTCGAACCTGATAGATCTGGACGTCATAAGCTCATTCACTTCCCAAACTTTCGGGAAGATCCCGAACGCCTGTGCCGAGATACCCTTTGCCGCATAGCTCTTGCACAACTCGTTCGCGGCCGGTAATCGTCCATACAGACAACTCAGGATCAGGTGCGGGGAACACGCTCGACTTTCGGCCTTCAAGACTGCTCGTGCTTCTATGTCGCACGTCCGTTGACACTCGATCAGCCCGATAGGAATATCAACCGCAATGGCTTTGCATGTTCAGGGTAACTGTCAACACTCCTCGAAAATTTCGCGTGTACCGAAATATCTAACTAGTTTGCTTGCGGGTGTTCCACGCAAGCTGCGACCCATCCGCATGACAGCCATCGACCCCAACCACAATCATGCCCAAGCCTCCTCACTCAGAAATTCCTCATCGAACGGGATAGACTACCGCCGTCAGAAAATCTCCGCTTCAAAGCCGAAGCGGAACCAACCAGCAGGTAAGCCATGACCGTCACCGTCGACGCTCCCATCGACCTCAGCAACATCACCATCGACGGCTATCAACGCGCCGACGGACAGGTCGGCATCCGCAATCGCCTGCTCGTCCTCTTCACCGTCGTTTGCGCCGAAGAAGTCTCCCGCCGCATCGCCTGGCAGCTCGAAGACGCGGTCGTTGCCGGCTGGCGCGACTGTCTTCCCGATTCCGGCGCCCACCGCAAGATGATCCGCGTCGCCCAGAACCCGAACATCGGCGGCGTGCTCGTCCTCTCGCTCGGATGCGAATGCTCCGATGCCGCCGGAATCGCCGCCACCATCGCCGAATCGGGCAAACCGGTCGAGCTGATCTCGATCCAGGCCGAAGGCGGCACGAAGAACGCAATCGCCAAAGGCATCGAGCGTGGCCGCGTCATGCTCGATCGGCACGTCGAGCGCGTCTCCATCCCCTTCTCGGACCTGATTGTCGGCGTCGAATGCGGCGGTTCCGACACCACCTCGGGCATCGCCGCCAATCCCGCCGTCGGTGTGGCGGCCGACCGCATCGTTCACAACGGCGGAACCGTCATCTTCGAGGAAACCAACGAGCTGCTTGGCTGCGAGCCGTCGCTGGGTAAGCGCGCCGCGAACGATCAGGTGCGCGACGAGATCATGCGCTCTATCGAGATCGCCCGCGAATGGGGCGATCGCACCGGGCAACGCGCCATCAGCTCCGGCAACATCGAAGGCGGCCTCACCACCATCGAAGAAAAATCCCTCGGTGCGGTCTGCAAAGCAGGCTCGACGCCGGTTGTTGGCGTCCTCCACGGCGGCGAATGGGAACGGCCAGCACAACCCGGTCTGCATCTCCTCGCGCCCTACTACGTGCAGGAACGCGGCTGGACCGGTGCCGGCACGATCAGCGATCCCAACGGTGTGACCGAGCTCGCGAGCTGCGGGGCGCACATCGTCGTCTTCACGACTGGCCGAGGCACCGTCACCGGATCGGGCATCGTGCCGGTCATCAAGGTCTGCGGAAATCCCGGAGACCTACGCCCGCATGAGCGACAACATGGACGTGAATGCCGGAACGATCGTCGAAGGCCGCAAGTCGATCGGCGAGGTGGGGGAAGAGATCCTGGCGAAGATCGTTGCCACCGCCCAGGGTGAGCTTACCCGCGCCGAAGACCTCGGCCACTTCGAATTTCACATTTAGAGAGGGAGGTTCCTTGTGTCAGCGCCTGATCGTCGTGAGCTCTTCGACCGCATGGCCAACGAGCTCTACGTGGCCGTCATCTCCGACATTCTCGATGCGCTCGGATTTCGCGATCAGGTGCTGGAGTCGAACATTCAGCCGATCGATCCGCTCGATCGCCGCGTCCTCGTCGGGACCGCGCATACCATCCTGATGGCGCCCATCTATGAAATGAAGCCCGAGCCGTACACAAAGATCATCGCCGCCATCGACGCGCTCCAGCCCGGTAATGTCGGCGTCGTCGCAACCAGCGGTTTGGCGAACGCCGCCTACTGGGGTGAGCTGTTCTCGAATGCCGCCCTTGGGCGCGGAGCCCGCGGCATGCTCCTGGACGGTTATCACCGCGACACCCGCAAGATCCTCGAGCTCGGCTTTCCAGTCTTCTCCACTGGCGCCCGGCCCTTCGATGCCGCCGGCCGCACCCAGTGCATCGACTACGGCTGCCCGGTCGTCTGCGGAGGAGTGAAGGTCTTTCCCGGCGACATCGTCTTTGCCGAGGTCGATGGCATCGCGGTCATCCCGGCTGCCGTCGCTGAGGAATGTGTCACGAAAGCGTTCGAGAAAGTAGCCACTGAGGACAGAGCCCGCTTCGACCTGCGCGAGGGAGCGCTTCTCAGCGAGGTCTGGAACAAATACCGCGTTCTGTGATCGCAACCCAGCCGAACTCGTAGTTCGGGCACATTGCGACCTGATCTATGAGTTGGGCAAGGGCCGCCGATGTACGTTAGGCCACTTCGCTCAATGCACCCGTCGAAACATCATAGATGAACCCCCGCACCGGGATGTCATCCGGGATGAGCGGCGACGTTCGAATCGTGGTCAGATCGTCCCGCACACTTTGCGGCGAGATCGGTGAACGCCAGGAAATCGATGTCCGAGGCATCGGCGCCCAGCTCGTTGTTGATCTTTTCACGCAGCTGCTCGTTCGTAAACGTGACCATGCCGCAATCGGTGTGATGAATCACCACGAACTCGCGCGTGCCCAGTAGTTGGTACGAGATGACCAGCGAGCGTAGCGCATCGTCGCTTGCTCGGCCGCCGGCATTGCGGATCACATGCGCGTCGCCTTCCTGGAGACCAAGGGCCTTCGCCGGATCGATCCGTGCATCCATGCACACGAGCACGGCCGTCTTGCGGGCCGGCGGTAGGGGAAGATCGCCTTTGGTGAAGCCATCGGCGTATGCGGCGTTTGCTTCCAGGAATTCGTTCGTGACCGACATGGGCTCTCCAATGCTGCTGAAATCCACAAACTGTAGTTCTCGACACAATACTACAGATTAGTTCGCAAGGGGGTGTGATGGCCGTTCCCAGACGCTCCTCGAGAGCGGCTGCGCGATGCTGGACGGCGAATGACGAGGGGCAAGCCAATCCTGTTTTGGCACTGCCCACATTCCGGTTCCGCTTCATCTTATCGATCTGGTTGGCCCCTTGACACTACAGAACATATGATCTTATACTGGCATCAAGCGGCACGTTCGGCAAGGAGCGCATGACCTGGGCAGCAGATCATCGTTGCCCGGGCTGGTTACCCGTCATCCACACTCGGTGCTGGATCCCGGCTCGGCCGAGCGTCACGGTCGATCCCACCGCTGTTCCCAAACCTCCATCGTCGTATCCGAAGGCGTTTCTGCCCTCCCGTCCAAACCTTGCGGAGTAATGGTTCGGTGCGCTCCGGAGCTCATCCGGGGATTCCACATCGGCAAATCCCTCGCTTGCAAGCTGATCGACACGGCGAGCGCATCCCGCAACCATCTTCCGGAAATAGCCCGTCGCCAAAACCCGTCGGAGTTCCCCGCGTTCACCTCCTATACTTCCTGGATCATCACCGCCGTTCGCCCGTTCGATGCATGCCGGGGCCAATCAGGAGATACGAAATGAGCTCGACCCAGATTCGCAGTGACGCGATCAGCCTCGAAAGGGCGCCCAAGCAACCAGTCGCCCTGACATCGGTCGCGGTGCTGCTTCATCCTGACGACGAAGTCGCCGTTGCCAAGGTGTCCCTGCTACCTGGCACGCAGCTTGTTCTGGGCGATGGCTCGGTCGTTCGCGTCAGCCAGCTCGTCCCTATGGGCCACAAGGTCGCGCTGGTCGATATTCCCTACGATGGCGTCGTGCACAAGTACGGCCAGATCATCGGCTGGGCCACGCAGGACATCACCGCCGGACAACACGTTCACACCCAGAATCTTGGCATCAAGGAGCTCGATCTCGACTACGCATTTAGCGAGGACTATGAGCCAGTCGAGCTCGTGCCGGAGGCCCAGCGCCGTACCTTCATGGGGTTCCGACGCGCGGATGGCCGGGTTGGCACCCGCAACTATGTTGCCGTGCTGGCATCGGTCAACTGCTCATCGATCCGCCACCGCGCGCATTGCCGAATACTTCCGGCAACCCGGTGTCATGGACGCCTACCCGAATGTGGATGGCGTCATCGGACTTCCGCATAAGGGCGGTTGCGGCGCGCACATCGGCTCGCGCGATCTCTACATCTTTCAGCGCACCCTTGCAGGCATCGTCCATCATCCCGAACGTCGCCGGCTACGTCATCATGTCACTCGGCTGCGAAGTCAACCAACCAACCGACATGATCGACGCGACCTCCATGAAAGACGACGCGCCGCATGTGATCACGATCCAGCAGGACGGCGGCTTGCTCAAGACGATCGAGGCGGGCATCGAAGCGGTCAAGAAGATTCTCCCGGAAGCCAATAAATACACCCGCGAGGAGGTTCCGGCATCCGAGCTGATGGTCGCCTTGCAATGCGGTGGCTCCGACGGCTGGTCCGGCGTTACCGCGAATCCCGGTCTGGGCAAGGCTGCCGATCTCCTCGTCAAGCAGGGCGGCACCGTCGTTCTGGGAGAAACGACCGAGGTCTACGGCGCCGAGCACCTGTTGACGCGACGGGCGAAGACTCCCGAGGTGGGACAGTCGCTGATCGATTGCATCCACTGGTGGGAGGACTACACCTCCTATCACGGTGGCAGCATCGATAACAATCCGGCCCCTGGCAACAAACTCGGCGGTCTGACCAACATCTATGAAAAATCGCTCGGCGCGGCCGCCAAGGCCGGTTCGACTCCGCTCAACCAGGTTGTTGGCTACGCCGAGCGGGTGACCGAGCGCGGCTTTGTCCATATGGACAGCCCTGGCTACGATCCCGTTTCGGTTACTGGTCAGGTCGCCGGCGGCTGCAATCTCGTCGTCTTCACCACCGGGCGAGGTTCTGCGTTCGGTTTCAAGCCGGCCCCGAGCATCAAGATCGCGACCAACAGCACGCTCTACGCCAATCAGGAACCGGATATGGATATCAATGCCGGCGTCGTATTGGATGGCCTCTCGCTCGATGAGTTCGGTGAGCAGATCCTCGACAAAATTCTCGAAGTAGCGTCGGGCGCTCCCTCGAAAAGCGAAGCTGCCGGTGTCGGCCAGGAAGAGTTCAATCCCTGGATCCTGGGCGCGATCCTCTAGTTTCGGAGGGCACCCCGCGCCATGACCGTCACCATCTCGCCGGCAGAAGCCGCGCGCACCAATCTCCTGATCGAAATGTTTGCCGGGCGGATCAGTCCGCTCGGTGTCGAAGTCGTGCGTGCCGCCGGCGTCGAGGATGCGGCTGACTTTCTCGTGCGCGTGGTGCACGAAGCAGGACAGACCGGCGCCATGATTACTGGCGAGCTGCGTTCGACCGCTCCCGGATTGATTGGCTCAGTGCGTAAACGCGGCATCGAGGTCGAAGAAGTCACCACTCCCGAATCCGCGCTCGACGCGCCAGTTGGCTTTGTGCTCGGAATGAACGCGGTCGCGGAAACCGGCAGCGTGCTGCTTTCGGAACCGACCCTCGCCGATCGCGCGGTTGGCCTGTTGAGTCTCACCTGCGTGCAGATCGTGCACACCGAAACACTGCTCCCAGGCTTGGACGAAGCGGGCGTGGTCTTGCGCCGGTTGGCCCTCCGGCCGAACGGCGCCTACGCTTCGCTCTGCACCGGTCCGAGCCGCACCGCCGATATCGAAATGTCGCTGACCGTTGGAGTGCAGGGGCCGGGCAAGGTCGCGGTGCTCTTCGTGGATGAGCTATTCGGATGAACCACCCCGCCCTGGACGAACGTATCGAAGAGATCGAGGACGCCGCCAGCTTCCACGAACGCTACGAAAAAGCGCTCCACAACCCCAATCTCGCCCGCAACATCGGCACCTATCAGAAGAACTGGCGCGGAACGCGCGACCGATCGATCGAGGAGATCGATTTCGAGCAGCTCCGTGTCAAGTTCAAAGGCATCAAGACCCATGTCACTGATGAGCTTGATGGCTTTCTCGCCCAATTCACCGAGCAGGCAGAGCGCACCGGCACGCACGTGCACACGGCCCGCACCGCTGCCGACGTGGTCGACCTCGTCCGGAAGATCTGCGAGCAACACGGCACCAGGCTGATCGCAAAATCGAAGTCGATGGTCAGCGAAGAGGTAGAGCTCAACCACGAGCTCGCAGCCTACGGTATCGAAGTCGTCGAAACCGACCTTGGCGAATGGATTGTGCAAATGGGGCACGAGCGCCCTAGTCACATCGTTGGACCCGCGCTCCATCTCGGGCGGCAACAGGTTGGCGAGCTGTTGAACAAGGTGCTCGACAAGCCGGTTTCGTACGAAGACATTCCCGAGCAAGTCCGCACCATTCGCGACATCATTCGCCCCGCCTTCTTCGAGGCCGGCGTTGGCATGACCGGTGCGAACGCGCTCATCGCCGAATCCGGCACGGTCATGATCGTGACCAACGAAGGAAACGGCCGCCTTTCCGGTTCGATTCCCCCGGTTCATATCGTGCTTGCCGGAATCGAAAAATTGGTTCCGACCTACGACGATGCCATGACCCAGCTCCGTTTGCTTTCGCGCAGTGCCACCGGTCAGCGGCTGACCGTCTATTCGACATTCATGACCGGCCCCACCGAAGGGCACGAGATGCACATCATCCTGGTCGACAACGGCCGCCGCATGATGCGTTCGATGCCCGAGTTCGTCGAAGCACTCCATTGCATCCGGTGTGGCGCCTGCTCGAACGTCTGTCCACCCTACGGCGAGGTCAGTGGTCATCTCTTCGGGCACATCTACAGCGGCGCGATCGGCTTGGTCGTTTCTGGATTCCATCATGGACTCGAGTCGATCGCCAAAGCTCAATCGCTCTGTCTCTCATGCAACGCCTGCGAAACCGTCTGCCCGTCCAGTATTCCCCTGCCGCAGCAGATCCTCGATGTTCGCAAGATGGTGGCCGAAGCCAACGGCATGAATCCTAAGAAGGAAGCGGTGCTCGAGGTCTATTCGCGCCCGTGGGCCGTCGATGCGGTCACCCGGCTCGGCGGACGCTTCTCGGGACCGATATCGCGGAAGGGGCTTATTCGCAGCCGCCGTCTGCCCATCATCAATCGCCAAACTCGCTGGCGCAGCCTTCCGGTCCCTGCTGCCGAACCGCTGCGCGATCTGGTGCCGACAGGTTCATTCGAAGAAGCGCTGCCGCCGCGCATCCCCAGCTCGGTGGCCGGCAAGACAGTTGCGCTCTTTCCTGGCTGCATGACCGACCGCCTCTATCCTGAGCAAGGGATGGCTATCGTGGAAACGATGCGCGCCCTCGGTGTTCGCATGGTCTATCCCGGCGGTCTGAACTGCTGCGGCTTGCCGGCCAACAATTCGGGCGACGACCCCAAGGCCAGGAAAATGGCCCAGGACACCATCGTTGCCCTGGAAAACGCGCTCTCGCGAACTGCGGCCGACTACATCGTCTCTGGCAGCGCGAGCTGCGTCGCGATGCTCACCCAGGATTATCTGCACATCTTCCGCAACGAGCTCATCTGGCAGGCACGCGCCGAAGCACTGGCAGTCAAAGTGATGGACTTCACGTCGTTCCTGGTCGATGTCGCGAAGATCCCTGCCGGAACTCTGGCGTCGGATACCGTCACCCCGGTCGTGACCTATCACGATTCCTGCCAGGGACTCAACGCGCTCGGCCTATCGGCTGAGCCGCGCGAGATCCTGGTCGATCTCCTCGGCTGCGAAGTCCGCGAGCTCGATGGCAATCGCACCTGTTGCGGATTCGGCGGTTCGTTCAGCTTCGACTATCCGGAGATTTCCGAACGGCTCATGAAACGCAAGCTCGACAATGCCCAGGCGACCGATGCTCCGGTCGTCGTGACCGATAACCAGGGATGCATCATGCACCTGCGCGGTGGAGCCGACGCTGAGGGCCGCAGCATCAAGGTCGCTCACATCGCAGAGTTGGTCGCCGCCCGCGTGGCCCAACTTCCGGCGACCGACCAGGGTTGATCGTTTCGAGAACGATGCCGGACCTATGAATCTGAACTATGCTGACGCGTTCATTCGACGTAACGACGCAGGAGGACTTGCGTGTCGCTTTGCATCTACCAGTTCGGCTCGGACGGAAAACCACTCTTTGGCCTGATCGACGGCGATGACGTCATCGATATCGAAGCAGCCGGCGGTCCCGCCACGCTTGGGGTAGCGCTTCAGCTCTCGAAAAGTGAGCTCGAGATCGCGCTGGGCAGGGTCAGAGAGAGTGATCTCCGTACTCCGCTAGCCGAAGTGACCTTGAAGGCCCCGATCGATTGGCAGGAAGTCTGGTGCGCCGGAGTGACGTACATGCGTAGCCGAGACGCGCGCATGGAAGAGTCGCAGGCCAAGAGCGTTTACGACATCGTCTACGAAGCGGACCGCCCGGAGATCTTCTTCAAGGGGATGCGCTTCCGCGTGGCCGGCCCCGGCGAGGAAATCGCCGTCCGCAGCGACAGTACATGGGACGTGCCCGAACCAGAATGCGCGCTGGTCATCAACAGCGCTGGCGAGATCGTCGGGTACACCGTCGGCAACGATGTCTCCTCCCGCAGCATCGAAGGCGAAAATCCGCTCTATCTGCCGCAAGCGAAGGTCTACGACAAGGCGGCCGCGCTGGGCCCCGTCATTGCGCTCTCCTCGGAGATTGCAGACCCGAACGATCTCTCAATCGAGTTGGTCATCAAGCGGGACGGCGAGATCGGTTTCCAGGGAACGACCAACACCAACCAGCTCCACCGCACCTTCGACGATCTGGTTGAATACCTCTACCGCGACAACACGCACTTCCACGGCGCCATTCTGATGACCGGAACTGGCATCGTTCCGCCCTCGGAGTTCACGCTCGAAGCAGGGGATGAGGTCTCGATCACCATCGACGGTATCGGAACGCTGACGAACCCGGTGATCGCCTCGGGCCTACTCCGTGGAGCGTGCATCGAGGCTGCCGACGAATCTAACGCAACGTTGCGTCATCGAGGAGGTCGCGGAGTCCGAGAACGTGCGCTACGGCTATTACCTGCGCCCTCACCCGAAATGTGCGCTGCTCAGGTCCGATCGCCAACTGCTGGACGCCAATATGGACTGAGGTCGCGGCAGGTTCATGCCGCACTGCACGATCAAGGGAGTTCTTCAAATCGAGCGCGCCATCGAGAGATTCGCTCCGCGCTCGAATCCGTGACGTGCCGTCGTTCCCGGTCTGGAACAATGGCGTCATTGGCTTCGGCAATCTCGGAATCGTCCTCAGATCATGCGCGCCATGGCGCGCGAAATGCGCCATGCGACGAGCTCCAAAGCGGTGCTGAAGAGTTGTGCCGCTGTCGATGACGACTGCAACTTTTCTCGCGAATGGCGTCAGATAGTTCGAAGCGCATCTCACGCTGGCCATGGCTGAACAATCAGCCCGCGTTCTTCGACGAGATCTGCACGTTCTGCCAGGCGCTTGCACCTATGCCGCATTAGCTTCTGCCGACCGTTTGCACTTACGCTTCGAAGCGAGACTGGCACGGCGCCTGGGCACGTTGCACTGGCGACTCATCGAGAGCTGAGCGCCTTGAGCGAAGATCCGACGGTCGGATATATCGCGAAGTCCTATCCATTAACTCGCTCACGAAAAGTTAGCTAGTGGGTAGATTTCGGGTAAGCTGTGAGTGTGAGACCCGCGGCTTTCTTGAGTCGATGGGGTCTTGGTACAAGGGAGAAACAACTCTTGAACGACGAAATGCAACAGTCTTTGAAGCGCGGCTTGGATCACCACGTTATGCATCGCCGCTCGGTCCTGAAGCGAACTGCTGGATCTGGGAGTCGGCGCACTGGGGGCAACCCTCTTCGGCAAGACCATTCTCGCCCAGGATGATGCAACCCCGGTCGCCGGGGAAGAGACCCAGGGTGGAAGCGACAGTGGCGGGTCGACCGAGTATCAGGTCAATCCTGCTGCCCGCACTGCCACCCCGAATGGCCCCACCGTTCCCCCCGAATTCGACGATCCGAAGAACTGGCCCGTCCAGGGCTATAGCCTGGGCCAAACACGCTTCTACGACGGACAAAGCTCCATTTCCACGGAGACCATCGGGGAAGTCGGGCTCGCGTGGCAAACGCCGTTCGATGTCGCGGCCGCCTATATTCCCTTCGTCGCGAATCCCATCTCGGTCAACGGGAAGATCTACCTGCAAGACGGCGCCTCGAACATTCACACGCTCGATGCGGAAACTGGCGAAGTCATTTGGGAGAAGATCTACGACCAGCCGGTCGCCCAGGCGGGACCGAACGGTGTGGCGGTCGGGTATGGCCTGGTCGTCTTCGGCGTCGGTGCATCTGGACAGGTCGATGCCCTCGATGCAGAAACCGGTGATGTCGTCTGGTCGGTGAGTCTGGAGGGCCCGCTCGGTGAGGGCATCGACATGGCTCCGCTCATCTATGACAACACGCTCTACATCAGCACCGTCCCAGGCGCGCCGAACGTGTCCTACCTCGCAGGTATGCGCGGATTCCTGCATGCGCTCGATGTCTGGACCGGAACCGTGCTCTGGTACTTCGACACCACCACGGACAATTTGTGGGGCGGCGCCCGGTTGAACGCCGGTGGCGGACTTTGGAATCCCCCGGCAGTCGCCGATGACGGCACGCTCTTCGTCTCGGTCGCCAACGCTGCTCCGTATGCCGGGTCCGAGGACTATCCCAACGCGTCTGGCCGGCCAGGCGACAACGATTACGCCAACTCACTCCTCCGCATCGACCCGGTGCGCGGCGGCGTCGATTGGTACATCAACATCAAGCCGCACGACCTCTTCGATCTCGACAACCAGCTCTCGCCGGTACTCGGGACGGTTGCAATCGATGGCACAGACACGCCGGTCGTCTTCGCGGCCGGCAAGCATGGCATCGTCGTTGCCGCCAATTCCGAAACAGGGGAAGAGCTTTGGCGGACTCCGGTTGGGCGACACGAAAACGACAATGTCCAGGAAATTCCCGAAGGCGAAACGCTGGAGGTCTATCCTGGCAATCTCGGCGGTGTCGAGACCCCCTTCGCGTTCGCCAACGGGCGCGTCTTCGTTGCGCTCCTGAACGGCGCCGGCTACTACACCTCGACCGGAGTGGGAACAGGGCCGGAAAGCCTGGCAACTGCCAACGGACAAGTAGTTGCCCTCGATGGTTCGACCGGTGAGATTGTTTGGGACGTCACCGTTCCCACGCCGCTCTTCGCCGCCGCAACCGTTATCAATGACGTCGTCTTCACTGGTGGTCTCGACGGCATTGTGCGTGGCTTTGCGTTCGAAGACGGTTCTCAGGTCTTCTCCTACCAGACCGCGAGCGGCCTCAGTGCTCCGCTCGGCGCCTATGGTGATCTGCTCCTGGTTCCCTCTGGCGCTCCATTCATCCCGAGCGCCGAGACTGCGAATCCTGCCCCGGCGCCTCAGAACTTGCTGATCGCGCTCAAGGTTGGCGGGGAAGTCCAGCAAGCTTCCGAGGTAGCCTCACCCGAGGCGAGTCCGGCAGCAGCCGGCTCCGAGGAAGAAACTGTCGAGCAACCAGCTGGCGGTCGAGGCAATCGATATCGCATACAAGGAAAATGCGCTCGATGCACCGGCAGACACCGACGTCACGCTGACGCTCACGAACACGGGAGTTGCCCAGCACGACTTGCACATCGAGGACACCGATTACGGCACCCCGTTGCTGAACACCGGCGAATCCGCGAGCTTCACCTTCAACCTTCCCGCGGGTGAGTACATCTACTACTGCTCGGTGCCTGGCCACCGCGCGGCCGGGATGGTCGGCACCCTGAACGTTTCGTAAATAGCCCGAAGCGACACAACAAGCAACGTGGCCGGCGAATCGATTCGCCGGCCACGTTCCCTTTTCCAAGCGTTGGTCGAATCGCCGATCACTCGGCCACGCCGCACCAATCCATGGATGATCGCGGCAAATGTTTTGGTCGCCTGGATCAGATCGGCCACCGGCAGATACTCATTCGCCCCGTGGATACCCCACGACGGATCGCCCAGCCCATAGACCAGACACGGCTGGCCAAGCGGGAACCAGAAATTGGCATCGCACACGAACGGCGAGATCGTGACCGGCGGCGTATCTCCGGTTACCGCCCGATGCGCCGCTTGAATCACGCCGATCGCAGCATGATCGTGCGAAAGATTGACCGGCTCCTTCACCCAGGGCGCGGTACTGGACGAATCGAGCGGCAAATCGAGCACCGGCGGATGCTCCCGCAACCAGTAGTCACTCTGCGTCACGCGATCGAGCGTTTCGCGAATCTCGCTCTCGACCTCGGCCGCGGTCAAATCGGGATTGAAGAGCAGCGATCCGGTTGCCTCTGCGCTATCAGGCACTGACGTTAGCGACGATCCGGCCTGCATCGTATTGATGTTGATGAACATTCCGCCGGGCGGCACGTGCTCGTTCGAGCGCCAGAGGTTCCACTGCTTTTCCAGCTCCAGGATCGCGAGCTGGTACTTGAGCATGTTGTCGATCGCCGAAACACCCGGCCGCTCGGCACCATAGGGGAGTGGTTGCGCCACCAGTTGCCGGTTGCAGATATGCGTCGATTTTCCGGGCACCGTCAGCTTGAAGTAGAGCTCTCCCTTGATGGTCGGATAGATGGCGAAGTTCGAGGGTTCCGGAAAAATCGCCATATCGGCCCGATGACCGCGTTCCAGCACGGTGTTGCAACCGATATCACGCCGGCCAGCTTCCTCGCCAGGGGAGTGCGAGAGAATGAGATCGCCCTGGAGTTCGATGCCTTCGTCGCGCAGAATCCTGGCCGCCATGACAGAGGCGGCAATCGCGCCCTTCATGTCGGACGCGCCCCGGCCATACAGCTTGCCGTCGATCACTTCGCCGGAGAACGGCCCCGATCCGACCCAGATCTCTCGTTGCTCAGGCGTCACGGGCACCACATCGGTATGCGCGGCCCAGATCAACGAGCGCCCTCCACCAGTTCCCGTTCTGGTGGCAACCACATTGGGCCGGTTGGTCGCGACCTCGTAGTAGTCGATCTCATATCCGCCGGTGGCCGCGAGCTGATCGCGCAGCCACTCCTGCGCGGGACGCTCGGCATCGTCATTCGGCTCGAGATCGGGATTGACCGAGGGCTGACGGATCAGCTCCCCGGCGAACGCGACGATCTCGTCCGCTCGCCGGTCGACAGCTTCGATGACTCGCGCTAACTGCTCGCTCACGTTGAACGCCCTCCCTCGCATTGGCGTCCCGATGGAAAGCACCGGAACGATGCGTCAGTCTAGCGAAGGTCAGCTCATTGCAACGACAGGTAGCTCCCCACCACCCAACCGGTGCCCTGCGAGGTTTCGACCTCGTACCAGGTATAGCCATTCCAGCTCACAGGGCCATCGAGAATCGTGCCGTGGTCGCCGGTTTGCAGCTCACCCAGGACCGCCGCGCCGTCGTCCGATTGTTGCCGGAGATTGACAGGGCCATCCGAGACCATGACTGCATCACCAGGTGCGAAGGTCAAAGGTGCGGTAGCGTCGGTGCGCGCCAGGTAGGGCGCCGCTACCCATCCGGTCACGAGCGACGTGCGCACTTCGAACCAGAGCTGGTCGTCCGCGATATCCGGACCGGTGGTGATGGTGCCAATTGCTCCAGTTTCCAGTACGCCGATCACATCGTCACCCAGTCCAGGGGTGCGGTGTACCTGCAACGGTCCATCCTGAACTTCGACGGTATCACCGACAACCAGCTCCGACGTGGGAATCGGCCGATCGGGAGCAGGTTGATCGGACCAGGTCAGATACGTGCTCGCAACCCAGGCGAACCGCTCGCTGGTCATGATGCGATACCAGCGATAGCCGTCTGCATCTTCGGGCCCAGCCACGACCAGCCCAACAGTGCCCGCGGGCGCTTGCTGCGCGGTTTCGGCCAGCACCCCGGGAACCCGTCGCAGATTGGCAGGCTCATCGAGCTCGACGACATCCTCGATACCGAACACGCCGCTGGATCCCCCAATGGGTGGGTCCCGGAAGAGCGCAGATGCCTCGATCCAGCCGCTACCCAAATCGGTTGAGATCAGATACCACGGCACACCGTCGGCGAACACCGGACCCGCGTTGATGACGCCTACGGCGTACTCGAACAATTCGAGATTGACCGGAGCATTGAAGCCGGCATCGTCGTGCGTCGATGCGGCCACTGCGGTGCGCACCTGATCGCCCACGATGAGATCGGCCGCTGGGCCGTTTGGAAAATTCGCCAGGGTTTGCGAGACGAGATCCCGTAGGACAGGAAGTTCGGCATACGCCTTGTCACCCGGACAGGTCGATAGGTTCACATCCCGATGCGCGCAAATCGTTGGGAGTCGCGTTTGCGAATGGAAGTCCGCGTAGCCCTGCGGATCGAGATCCCGGCAAGTCCAGGCGAGAATCGCCACCATCGCCGCCAGCGCTTCCTCGGTGACCTCGTCATCGAAGAATTCGCCGATGAAACAGATGCCGGTCGAACCATGGGCATATTCATAGGCATGTCCTCCCACCACATTGCGGCCGCCGACCCGCCCCTCGTAGATGTTCCCCAGCTTGTCGACCAGGTAGTTGTAACCAATGTCGTGCCAACCACGGGTCACCGCGTGGTAGTAGTAGATCGACCGAACGGCCTCGAGAGGATCCTGCGAGTTCGGTGTCTCGGAGTGATGCACGATCGCGTGCTCGACGAGCTGATACTCCTTCACCCACCACTCGCCGTCTTCCTCGAAACGCAGCGATTCGTCAGCCCCCCATTCCGAGCGCGTGACGAGCGCCGGGGGAGCCGAGACATCGTAGGCGGCCTTGGCCGAAATCGACACTGGGAAGTCCGCTGCCGACGGTCCGGTACTCGAATCGATGAAGGTAAAGGTCAGGCCGGGGATCGCGACCGGGTTACCCTCGCCATCGATCGTTCGATAGCGAATGGTGGTTCCCTGAGAGGCACAAAGCAGCGGCGAGAATACCCGCTCGCCTGGGTCGATCAGTCCAGATTCCGCCGACGCTCCCATCGAGAAGATCTGCGAAAAATCGACTCCGTCCGTCGAGACTTCGACCAGCACCACCGGCCAGTCTCCGACCTCGACAGGCCAGTTCGCTCCCACCGAGCTGAACGGGAAGGGCGCGTCGACCACGACCGACATGCCACTGCCGATCAGGTCTCCGGCAATCTGATCCGCTTCCACCCAATCGAATGAGGTCACACTTGCATCGGCTTGCGCGTCAACGCGCGGCAAGCGGGGTCCTCCTCCAAAGAACGCGCCGGTTGCCATGGCGGCAAAGAGGGCGCTGGCTTTGAGCACCACCCTGCGGCTGATCTCCGGAGTTGCGGGCGCAAAAATTCCGCCGGTGCGGCCGAGCGGACGTGAATCGGATGCGGTCGAGCGCGCGAGGCTCATCTGCTTCCCCCTATGGTCGGCCCCAGCCGACTCCCTGCAGATGTGTCGAATTGTCACAGCGGGATAGGGGCAGCATAGCAAGCATCGGCTCCGATGTCTACCGAATACCCGCGTACGTACGAATGGTTTTCGAGTACTGGAAACAGTTTCGAGCAACGAGTCCAAGGCAGAGCGCCCGGACCCAAGTGCCAGGCGCAGGAAGATCCGGGCCATCTCGACGCACCAGACCGAACGACGCCGCTACACCTTGCGCAGATATTCAGCCGCCGCCCAGCCGGTGCCAAGCGAAGTTTGCAGTCGATACCAAACGTGCCCGGTAGCGGTAGTTGGCCCGGCAAGCACCGTCCCGGTGGTCCCGGCGGGCATGGTCACGATCAGCGTCCCGGACGTGGACGCTGTCGACCGCAAGCGCAACGACGTCGAGGTGCGAACCGTGTCACCGACCTGGATCGACGATGGCGGTGTGGTCTTGGCCAGGAGTGTGTTGGCGACCCAACCGGTCTGGGTGGCGGTCTGAACCTGATACCAGTTGTATCCGTTCGCCGCGATCGGCCCCGCTATCACCGTTCCCGGAGTATCAGCGGGCAGCGTAGTCACGATGCCGGCGGAAAGGCCGGGACCAGAGCGCATGTTTGCAGCGCTGATCGTCTTGACGGTATCACCAACCTGAATCCCACCCGTCGGGACGGTCGGCGTCGGAGTAGGCGATTGCGGAGGACCGGAAACCTTTGCGAAGAATTCACCCGCTGCCCAGCCGGTCACACCATTGATCTGCAGTTGGTACCAGGAGTAGCCATTGGCGCTTACTGGACCCGCCAGAACGGTGCCGTTTGTGTTTGTGGGCAACGTGCTCAGCAACCCTCCAGAGGTCGATGGACTGATCCGGAAGTTGACTGCAGAAGTAGAACGAACGATGTCCCCAACCGCGAAGGTCGTACCCGGCGGAGTGGATGTGGGAGTGCGGCTTGGCGCCGGAGTTCGCGTCGGCGTCGGGCTCGTTGTTCCACCGCTGGCGGTCTTGCGAAGGAAGCTGCTCGCACACCAACCAATGCCAAACGCCGTCTGGAGCTGATACCAGTTGTACCCGTTGGCTGCGGTCGGACCACCAAGAACGGTGCCAGCTGCTCCCATCGGAAGGGTGGTGATGATGGCTGCCGCGGTGGTGGGACCGATACGGAAGTTGACTTCCGATGTCGTGACGACGCTGTCCCCCGGCTGTGGCGGAGTGGTGTCTGGCGGTCCTGACGAGATTTTCTGATAGGACGCCTGGTTGGTCCATCCATAACGGGAGTCGCTGCCGAGACCCGAAACCTGATACCAAACGATCCCGTCTCGGAATCGCGGCCCGACTTCTACCCACATCCTCGTGCCGGTGGGGATGGTCCACAGGAGTTCGCCCGAGGCCTTCGGCTGGCCGCGCAGGGCCGCTGACGACCCCGTGACCTGTATCGTGTCGCCCACCGCGAAACGGGCGGTATTGATCGCGCCGGCGGGCGCAAGCTGCAAATACTGGGCCGATACCCAGCCGTTCCCGGCGGATGCATTCACGCGATACCAATTTGTGCCGGTTGCCAGAGATGGTCCCGCGACGACCCCGGCAATGCTGCCGTCGGGTAGTTGCCCGCTTACGCTGCTCCCGGTTCCGGGAGCGGAACGCAAATTGAGTGGGGAACCATCGTCCGTGGCGATTGCGACCACGTCTCCGACCACGAACCCGCCTGGTGGTCCAGACGGCGGGTTTGCCTGGGTCTGCGCCACAGAATTGCGAATCGCGGCCAGGTCGTCATAAGCAAAGTCGCCGGGGCAGGTCGTGTCATTCACATCGCGATGCCCACAGATAGTGGGCAGATCGATCAGGTCCCATGAATCTGAGTAACCAAGTGGATCGAGCCCGCGGAGGGCGAATGAAAGGATCGCGACCACCCCGCTGACCGCGGCCGGGGTCGGATTCTGAATGAGGTGGTTTCCGATCAGGCAAACACCGACCGCGCCCACGTTGTGCGCCATCGAATGATTGCCGATGACTCCCTGACCGCCGACGCGGCCCTGGTAGATGTTTCCGTATTTGTCGACCAGATAGTTGTAGCCAATATCGCCCCAGGCGCGGGTAACGGCATGGTAGTAGTAGATCGAGCGCATCTGCGCCGCTGGGTCGTCGGCATTTGGCGTCTCGGAATGGTGCACGATACCGTGGCGGATCGTGGCATATTGCGGTGGAAAGATCTCGACTCCATTCGCGAAGCGGAGCGATTCGTCGGCTCCCCAGCCTGTTCGAGAAATGATCCCGGGCGGAACACTGATATCTGCGGCTTCTACCAATTGGGCGTCGCCCAGTGTGGGACCCTCGCTGGCATCGATGTACGTCAGCCCGAAGCTGTCGATGACCACTGGGTCGCCATCCTGGTCGATTACCCGATATTGGATGAACGTGTCGCCGTTGCTGAACGCGAGTCGGGTGAACACGCGACCGTCGCGATCTGGAAGCCCGTTATCGACATCGACTGACAGGATGAACGTATCCGAGAAGTCGATTCCGTCCGCACTCAGGCGAATCTCGACACGAGGCCAGGTTCCCAGTACGCCGCTCCAGCTGGCGCCCACCGCGGTGAACGGGAAGTCGGTTTCGATGGTAATGAATCCGTCCGCATCTGCGGCCTGAACCAGCGACTCGTCATCGAGTGCGTACCAATCGACTGCCCGCGTGCTTGACTGCGCCTCGGCAACCTCGCGCCGGTTCGATGCAAAACCGCCGGATACCAGCGCGCCGAAGAGCGCGGCCGTTTTGAGGGCCACACGGCGGTCGAGGGTGAGCTCCGCCCAGGACGGCGGACGGTTGGAGGAGTCGGGGCGCGACATCGGGCACGCTTTCACTGGCAGAATGCTGCGGATGCGGAAATAGCGGCTACGTGTATGTGTTTGTGAATCCTACTGTCGAATCCGCCAATTGTCACCCGCGTGAGCCGTATTTCTGTCGGAATTGCGACAGACCAGCGTGGAAGCCAGTGGAACCACGCCGGCTTGGTGGAGCGGAATCTCTCCTGTCAGCGTCTGCCGAGTGAGGGCACGGTCAGCTATGATGCCGAACGTTCTCGGTGTACGAAATGTGGGAAGTCGAAATGCCAAAAACGACGGTTGGTGATCTCGAAGTTGCGTATGACCTGACTGGCTCGGGGCCGCCGGTGGTGTTGATCAACGGCATTGGATCGCCCAGAGCGGGCTGGGACCTGCAACTTCCGGTGCTGGCCAAGTACTTCACCATCTTGACGTTCGATAATCGGGATGTCGGCGAAACTGGCGCGGGATCGAACCCCCAACCCTATGCCATGCGCCAGTTCGCGGATGATCTGGCAGGTTTGATGGAGGCTGTTGGCTGGCACAGCGCTCACATTGCCGGAGCGTCGATGGGCGGCGCGATCGCGCAGGAGTTTGCGATCGCCTATCCGGAGCGCACTCGGAGCGTCAGCATCGTCTGCTCCTGGCCGAAGAGCGATCCCTGGATGGTCGAGCTGATGACCCAGTGGGATCAGATCTTCGCAACCCAGGGCCGTGTCGCCTGGGACCGCACCACCTGGCTATGGGTCTTCACCGAGAGATTCTTCAATGCCGACCCGGATCCACTACCAGCACTCTTGAGAGACAGTCAGGAGATGCCCTTTCCACAGTCGCTGGAGAGCTATCTCCGCCAATCGGCGGCGTTCAAGGCTCACGATACGCTCGATCGCCTGCCGTCGATCTCGGCGCCGGCGCATGTCATCGTCGGGGAAGAAGATATCTACACGCCCCTTCGCTATTCGATCGACATAACCAATGCCATTCCGGGAGCCACCCTGACGACCATTCCCAAAGCCGGGCACGGGCTCTTCTGGGAACAGACTGAAATGTTCAATCGTTCGCTTGGAAACTTCATGCTCGAAGTCGAGCAAGGCGCCAACGGAGTCGACTAAATGCCAGACAACCTCATCCTCGGTTCGACCATCGTCTTCGCCCCATTGCCGATCGACGCGGCATTGGAGGGACTCGCCGAAGCGGGCTACCGCAATTGCGAGATTGGCGCGGTAAAAGGCTGGTTCGAGCATATCGATCCCGACACGATCTCCGATGCCGAGCTGAGCCGGGTCCAGACCAAGCTCGCCGATCTCGGGCTCAATCCGGTGAGCATCTCGGGACATACCCAGCTCCAAACGCAGGAAGGCAAGGAGCGCTTTGGCCGGGTCATCGATATTGCCGATGTCCTCGGTATGTCGATCGTGAACACGTTTACCGGCGATGCCAGGTCCGACGAAGAACGGGAAGCCTATTTCGCCAATGTCGCCGATTTGTGCGACAAAGCTGACAGGCTTGGTCTGAAGATTGGAATGGAAACCGATAGCAACATGCTCCCCACCGCCAAGATTGGCGTCGATATTCTTTCCCGAATCGACCGGCCGGGCGTGCTCGGTTTCAATTACGATCCAGGCAATGTCGTCTACTACACGGGCGCCGATCCGGTTGAAGACATCGACTACGCCCTTCCGCAGCTAGTCCACTTCCACCTCAAGGACAAGATCGGAGGGGAAGGGATATTCAATTTCCCTCCGCCGGGCGAGGGCGAGCTGAATGTGGCCGCGCTACTCGTCAAGTTGAGCGAAGCGGGTTACGACGGTCCAATCAGCGCTGAGGTCGAATTCGACGACACGGGCTGGCCTGATTACGACGGTTGCCTGGCAGCTGCCAAACGCTCAGTCACAAATCTTCACGAGAAGTTCGGTCTCACGTGGTAGGACAACCGTCGTGTCGGACAAGCTGACCCATTTCGATGAATCTGGCCGGGCCCATATGGTGGATGTCGGCGCGAAGGAAATCACCGCGCGACGCGCGGTCGCGACCGGGTTCGTGCGCATGCAAGCGGAAACCGTCGCGCTGATTCGCGAAGGCCGCGCGGCGAAAGGTGACGTGCTTGCGGTCGCGCAGGTAGCCGCCATCATGGCCGCGAAAAAAACGCCCGATCTGATTCCCATGTGTCATCCGCTTATGCTGACGAAGGTGAAGATCGCGTTCGCAATTGAGAATGACGGGATCGGTATCGAGGCGACGGTCGAAACCCGCGGCCAGACCGGGGTGGAAATGGAAGCACTGACCGCCGTTTCTGGCGCGGCTTTGACTATTTACGACATGGTCAAAGCCGTCGATCGCGGGATGACCATCGAGCGTATCGCCTTGCGCGAAAAGGAAGGCGGCAAGAGCGGGCACTGGGTACGCACGGACGAGTGACGCGTTGTGAATGTCGCCGTCCAGGCGAATATCCGCATCCTCAGATGCTATGGATTATGTCCCTCTCCATGGTAGACTCGCAGGCGTTCAGCGCGGGTGCTTTAGCCTCGCGCTTTTCCGTGTGACGCGTTCTTCCAGAACGTTCGTTTGAGGTAGAGGAGAACTTGATGACGGTTCGTTTGACCCGCCGCGCGTTCGTCGGGGCCGCGGTTGCGGTGCCGGCCCTGGCGGCGCTCCCGATTTCGTTGCAGTCCGTTGGCGCCCAGGACGGCATCATCGTCACCATGGTGACGGACACCGCTGGTCTCGGCGACCAGAACTTCAATGACCTGGCGAATGCCGGTGGTGAACAGGCCGTAACAGATCTCGGTATCGAGTGGAAAGTCATCGAGTCGGTCGACATTCCTTCGTACGTGCCGAATCTCACTGCCGGCGCCGAACAGGGCCCGCTGACCGTTGCGGTCGGCTTCCTGCTCACCGACGCCGTCGGCGCAGTTGCGGCTCAGTATCCTGACGCCCACTTCGCCATCATCGATGCCGCGGTCGATGCGGAGAACGTGCAGTCCGTGCTCTACAAGGAGCAGGAGGCCGCCTTCCTGGCCGGTGTCGCCGCCGGTCTCATGACCGAAACCAACAAAATCGGCATCATCGGTGGGCAGCGCATCCCACCGGTCATCCGCTATGAAGTCGGCTTCCGTGCCGGCGTCGAATCGGTCAACCCGGATGCCGAGATCATCATTGCCTATGCCGACTCGTTCGGTGACCCCGACAAGGGCAAGGAGTTCGCGCTGGCGCAATTCGCCGATGGCGCGGACTTCGTGCTGCCGATCGCCGGTCTCACCGGAGTCGGCGCGTACACCGCCGTTGCCGAACTCGGAAACGAGGGTTCGCAGTGGGTCATCGGCGCCGATGTCAGCCAGGAGCAAAACGCGCCCGGTTACGAGGCCTTCGTGATCCGCAAGGGCGTCGACACCGGCGTCTATCAGGCGATCGAGCAGGAAGTCAACGGGACCTTCACCGGTGGCATCCATACCCTCGGCATTGCCGAGGGCGGCGTTGCCTTCGAAGATCCGAACGGCCGCGTTCCCGCCGAGGTTCAGGCCCAGGTCGACGAGTGGCAGGCGAAGATTCTCGATGGCTCGCTGGTCGTTCCCTCGACCGACGAGGAGTACGATGCCTTCGGCGGCGGCATGGCCTCCCCTGTCGCATCCCCGGCGGCGTAATCGCGCCACCAAAGCAGGTCACGTTCAGAGAACCCGGGGCGCGTCATGCGCCCCGGGTTTTTCTTGGTGTCGCGCAGGCAACGCGACAGGCTCGATTGGCTGCGCAGCCCGAATCGGCTTTACCGGGCAGACTCATCGCTCGGCTAGACCTTGGACCCGTGATGCTGCGACCCTCGCTGCTCCTCGGGTACAATGCAGCCATTCGATGTACGTTCGCCCTGATAGGCCGGTCGCCTCCGGCTGCGTGTGAGTGGAGACTCGGGTGGCTCAGGATCCCCAACCGCAGACGCCTCTGGCGGTCGAGATGCGCGGGATCGTCAAGCGCTTTCCCGGCGTGGTCGCCAACGATGGGATCGATCTCGCCGTCCGGCATGGAGAGATTCACGCGCTGCTCGGCGAGAACGGCGCCGGCAAATCGACCCTGATGAACATCCTGATGGGGCTCTACCCACCCGGATGGAGGCCAGATTCTCATCGATGGCGATCGGGTCCATTTCCACAGTCCGCGCGATGCCGCCAATGCTGGGCTTGGCATGGTGCATCAGCACTTCATGCTCATCTCGCGCTTCACCGTGACCGAGAACGTCATTCTCGGCAACGAAGGGTCCCTCGTTCACCCTGAATCGGCAACGAGCCGAGCAAGAGGTCGGGGAAACCGCCGAGCGCTACGGGCTGCGCGTCGATCCCAAAGCCCTGATCGAGAATCTGCCGGTCGGAATGCAGCAACGAGTCGAGATTCTTCGGGTGCTCTATCAGCAAAGCCGCACCCTGATTCTCGACGAGCCGACCGCGCTCCTCACCCCGCAGGAAGTGGAGGATCTGTACGCGATTCTGCTGCAGCTCAAGGAGGCGGGCCACACCGTCATCTTCATTACCCACAAGCTGCGTGAGGTCGCCGCGATCAGCGATCGCGTGACGGTTATCCGGCGCGGCAAAACGGTTGGCACGCGCGAAACCAAAGACACCACCTCGGAAGAGCTGGCCGAGCTCATGGTTGGGCGCGATGTGCGCTTGCATGTCGACCGGCCCCCGGCCAATCCGGGCGATGCGGTGCTGCAGGTCTTCGATCTGCGGGTCAAGGGACGAGGCAACCGCGATGCGCTCGATGGATTGAGCCTTGGTGTGCGGCGCGGTGAGATCGTCGGTATCGCCGGGGTGGAAGGCAACGGTCAGACCGAGCTGGTCGAATGCATCGCCGGCTTGCAGAAGCCCAATGCTGGCACCATCATGCTCGAAGGCACCGAGACCACTGGTTGGGGACCGGTGCCGTTGCGAGAAGCCGGTCTCTCCTATATCCCGGAAGACCGGCACTACCGCGGGCTCGTGCTCCCGTTCTCATTGACCGAGAACATGCTGCTCGGAAACAGCACGGTAGCTCCCTTCAGCCAGGGTGGCCGCATCGACTATGCGAAGACGCGCGAGATTGCCGCAACCGAGATGCAGGAGTTCGATGTGCGCGCGCCCGGCCCGGATACCGCCGGCCAGCGCGCTCTCCGGTGGCAACCAGCAGAAATTCATCATCGCCCGCGAGCTCTACCGTGAGCCGAATGTGATCCTGGCGGTGCAACCGACGCGCGGGCTGGACGTCGGCGCGATCGAGTTCGTGCACGGGCAGCTCGTTGCCGAGCGTGACAAGGGTCGCGGTGTGCTCCTGATCTCTTTCGACCTCGATGAAATCTTCGATCTTTCCGACCGTATTCTCGTCATCTACCAGGGCAAGATCGTCGGCGATTTCCCGAACGGCAAGATTAGCCGCGCCGAATGCGGTTTGCTGATGGGCGGAAAGACGCATCGGGGTGGAAGGGGAGCCGATCCGTGTTAGCTAAAGCCAATTCTCGCGGCACCCTGGTGACTGTGCTGACGTCGGTACTGGCGGTCGCCGTGGCGCTTGCGGTCGGCGCGCTCTTCATCCTGCTTTCGAACCAGAATCCGATCGACGCCTACCGTGCCTTGCTCGAAGGAGCGTTCGGTAGCCGCCGCGCCATTGGCGAGACCCTGGCGGCCAGCACGCCGTACATCTTTGGCGGTCTGGCGTTTGCCGTCGCCTATCGCGCCGGACTCTTCAACATCGGCATCGAAGGCCAGATGATCATGGGGGGCTTGGCGGCCGGTCTCTTCGCCGCCTGGAATCTCGATCTCCCGCGCGTGATCTATCTGCCGATGGCGTTGCTGGTTGCGGCGATCGCGGGCGGACTCTGGGGCGCAATCGCGGGAGCGCTCAAGGCGATTTCCGGCGCGCATGAGGTGATCACCACCATCATGCTGAACTATCTTGCCTTTCAGATCGTGAGCTACACCGTGCTGCGCACCGATAAGTGGCTGCCGGTCAATCCGCAATTGCAGTCGACCAATCCGGCAGCCCAGAACGCGCGCCTGCCGAATCATTCTGAGCGGCACCCGGCTGCATGCCGGACTGCTGCTCGGCCTGCTAATGGCGGTGCTGGTCTGGTATCTCCTCTTCCGCACCACCTTTGGCTATCAGCTTGCGCACCGTCGGAATCAGCAAAGGCGCCGCCGCCTATGCCGGCATGAGCTGGGGCGCCACCATCACCATTGCGATGTTCATCAGCGGCGCGCTCGGCGGTTTGGGCGGCTCGAGCGAAACGCTCGGTCTTGCTGGGACAGCAGTACAACGCACCCCAGGGATACGGCTTCGCCTCCATCGCGGTTGGATTGGTGGGACGCAACAATCCGTTCGGGGTCGTGCTCGCCGCATTGCTCTTTGGCACCTTGCGGAGTGGCTCGACCGCCATGCAAAACCAGGCCGGTACCTCCAAGGAATTGGTGCTGGTGCTTCAGGGGTTGGTGATTCTCGCGTTTGCGGCACTGGCGGCCTCCGGCCGGGCGCAGTCGTGGTGGGCCAACCGGCGCAATACCCGCATCGATGAATACAGCGACACGATCGGCGTCGAGCCGGGCGTTCAGCCCGAGCTGTGAGGCAGCGAGCAGGGAAGGTCGAGAGCAATGACCGATTTCTTCGATGTGAACCTGCTCAAGGCGGTGCTGCGCATGGCGACCCCGCTGCTCTTCGCTGCCATGGGCGGGCTGATCTGCGAGCGGTCGGGCATCATGAACATCGGCCTGGAAGGCATGATGCTCACCGGCGCGTTCGTGGGGGTGCTGGGTACCTACTACCTGCACAACCCATGGTGGGGATTGATCTGCGCCATTCTCGCCGGTGGCGCGGTCGGCCTGATCCACGCCTTCTGGAGCATCGGGCTGCGCTCCGATCAGATCGTCACCGGCACAGCCATCAATCTGCTGGCGGCGGGAATAACCATCTTTCTCTGTCAACGTATCTGGGGGCAGGCCGGCCGTACCCCGACGGTCGAAACGCTGCCGACCGTCACCGGCGGGTTGAGCGTGCTGGTTCCGGTCGCGTTCCTCAGCGTTCCCATCGTCTGGTACTTCCTGCGAGAGACCAAACCCGGTTTGCGCCTGATGGCGAGCGGAGAAAGCCCGCAGGCTGCCGAGAGCGTCGGTATCCAGGTCGACCGCACCCGCTATCTGGCGGTGATGACCAGCGGCATGCTCGCGGCCACCGGCGGCGCCTATCTTTCGATCGGCTCGCTCTCTCTCTTCACGCGCGACATGACCGCAGGGCGCGGGTTCATTGCGCTGGCGGCGGTCATCTTCGGAAACTGGATGCCGTTTGGTACGCTCGGCGCATGCCTGCTCTTTGCCGGCGCGCAGGCGTTACAGATTCAGGGACAGGTCAAAGGAATCGGAATTCCCACCGAGCTGCTTCTGGCCTTGCCGTATCTTCTGACGCTGATCGCGCTGGCCGGATTCGTCAGGAACTCCCGTCCGCCGGCGGGTCTGGGGCAACATCCGACGACCCACTAGTCGCAGCTGTTCGCCAATCCATGAACCGCATCGCGGCCAGGGCCCCGCGGTGGCGCCAAGGAAATCGACCAGTACATCCTTGGGATCGGTGTTGCGGTTCGGCACGAACGATTGATGGAACTCATCCGTCACGCCGTAAAGCGTGGCGAGCACGATTGCCACGAGCAACGCGCGCAGCGGACTCCAACCCATCGATCGCAGCAGCACCGCCAGCGATCCGCCGAGCGCGGCATACGCGAAGAAATGTCCGGCAATGCTCTGGATATCCCGGCCGCCGTCCAGATCTGGGCAAATGCGACCGGCTGGAGAGCAGGAAGATCCCCGCCATCACGGCAACGGGCGCCCCAAAGGCCACCCATGTGGGAACGACGCGCGGCGAATCGTGCTCGGATACCTGGGTCATGCTTCATCCGTTCGGGTGGTCCACGGTTCGTCCGTCGCAAGATCGTACAATGACGCGGCAAGAAAATGACCGACTTGCCCAGTGGCAAGCGGTCGGCGTCACAGGAAGGACTGGGCTCGATGTCGTCGGTGGTTTCGGAGCGACCGAATTCGGAATTGAGCGCGGGTATCCCTGGGTTCGACCGGTTCGTATGGTATTTCCTGCGAGTCTCCGGGCTGGCGCTGGTGATCCTCGCGTGCGGTCACCTCATCATTACGCACTTCATTAACGTCCCATCCGATACGGTTTTCGATTTTGTCGCGAATCGTTGGGCAAACCCGTTCTGGCGAACCTTCGACTTCCTGCTCCTCTTCTTCGCCCTCTGGCATGGCATTCTCGGGATGCGCCTGATCGTGACCGACCTCGTGCGGGCGCCGGGCTGGCGTGTCGCGCTGAACTCGCTCTTCTGGGTAATCGGCATCCTCTTTTTCGCACTGGGCACAGTGACGATTTTCGCGTTCGATGAAGCACAGGGGCGCGCAAACACCGGTCCCCTGGCCGATTCGTTCTGGGTGGCCGATCTCATCGCCTGGTCGCTGTACGCGTTTGCAGTGGTGACCTATGTCGGCGGGTTGCTGTTGGTGATTTATATCCTCCGCCACATCAGCCTCGGCACCCGACCGATCTATCGGGGCGATCTCGGACAATACGCCTGGATCCTGCATCGGGTCGCCGGCGCCGGCATCCTTTTCTTTCTATTGATCCACATTCATCGACATCATGCTGATCGGCTTCGGTCGAGAAGTCTATGACGAGGCGGTTTCGGTCTATGGGAAACCGTTCCTCATCCCGATGGAAATCGCGTCTGGTTGGCGCGGTCTTTTATCACACCCTCAACGGCTGCGCATTCTTCTGATCAACTTCTCCCAGTGGGGATTGCATCGGCAGAAAACGCTCTTTTGGGCGGCACTCGGGAATTACGATCGCACTCACCGCCCTCAGCGGTTGGATCATCGTCGCGCACGAGTTGCTGTAACCCGCACACGCCAATACACATTTCCCGCGAGCCCGGATCGATTCGATCCCGGCTCGTTTGCTACCAACCGGAACCCGATGTCGGTCCAAAGGTGCCCTGTGAGAGGATTCCGAGGACTGCCCGGTATCATTGACGGTATCGGGGCCGGTCGAACTGGCTCGACCCTGGAGCGGTTCCGCCGTGTTCGTTCTCGCCCACAACCGATCGAAACTCGCTGGGCCACCCGCACCTGGTTGGCTACGCTGGCCTTGCTCCTGATAGCGATCGGGGCGACTCTGCCCGCCATTTCGACCGTGGCCCAATCGGAACAACCGCTCGTCGTGGTCGGGGAGATCGACGGCACCATAACCCCGGTCATGGCCCGCTACGTCGAGAACACGATCGAGCGCGCCGAACGTGACGGCGCGGCGGCAGTTGTGTTCGAGATGGACACGCCTGGCGGACTCAGTTCAGCGATGGATGACA
Organism: uncultured Chloroflexia bacterium; assembly: GCA_963720855.1. Taxonomy (GTDB): domain Bacteria; phylum Chloroflexota; class Chloroflexia; order Thermomicrobiales; family UBA6265; genus JAMLHN01. Next base: position 459,312 of record CAVRGV010000001.1, read on the forward strand.
TCATCGACGACTTCCGCCAGAGCGAAGTCCCGATCGTGGTCTATGTCGCTCCGAGCGGAGCACGCGCTGCCTCGGCAGGGGTCTTCATCACCTACGCCGCCCAGATTGCCGCGATGGCCCCGGGCACCAATATCGGCTCGGCATCGCCGGTTTTCCTTGGAGCGGATGGATCCACGTCGGATGTCGACGACACCATGACCGCAAAGGTGACGAACGACGCGGTGGCGCGAATCCGGAACCTGGCAGCGCAGTTCGGGCGAAACGCCGACTGGGCAGAATCGGCGGTGCGGGATGCGGCCAATATCACCGCGGACGAGGCGCTGCAGCTTGGCGTGATCGAGTACATCGCGCCCGACCTGGCGACTCTGTTGAATGAGATCGACGGCGCCACGGTCGAGCTCGCTGCCGGGCCGGTCACGTTGACCACCGCCAACGCGCGCACCACCGAGCTCGACATGAGCTGGTTCGAGCGCCTGCTGCAATTCCTCTCCAATCCCACCATCGGATATATCTTTCTCAGTCTTGGGAATGCTTGGGCTGTTCTTCGAGTTCGCGAACCCCGGCGGGATGGTGCCCGGCATCGTCGGCGCTATCGGCATACTTATCGGCCTGGTGTCGCTGGGGTCTATGCCGCTCAACTGGGCCGGAGTGGCCTTGATGGCGTTGGCGTTTGTTCTCTTCGTGGCCGATATCTTCCTCCCGTCGGCGGGATTGCTCACTGCCGGTGGAATTGCTGCATTTATCTTCGGATCGTTCATGCTTATCGACGAGGGCACTCCCGGATACGAGCTCTCGCGATTGGTCGTCTGGACCATCGCGTTGTGTCTGGCATGCCTTCTTCATTCTGACGGGGGCGCTTGCCTTGAAAACACGCTTCAAGCGGTCGCACATTGGCCGAGATGGATTGATCGGCGTCATCGGTGTGGTCCGGCAGACGCTGGCGCCGAGTGGCATGGTCTTCGCGCAGGGTGAGCTGTGGAGCGCAACCCTGGACGAATCGACCGGGCATCACGAGCTGGAAGAAGGGAAGTCGGTGGTCGTCACCGGTCTCGATGGGCTGCGGCTCGATCGTCCGCCCGGCTTCTGAAGCCGAGCAGCGCAGTGGCGCCTCCGTTGCGGTTCCACCCTGGGGCCGACCCGAACCCGCTTAGCACGACAGCCGGAGCGCTACCGGCTCGCGCTCGAAAGGAGCACAACCCTATGGCCGCAGTTGGCCTTGGCCTTTTCATCGTCATCATTCTGCTGTTTTTGCTGATTGTCTTGCTCGCTTCGGTCAAGATCGTCAAGGAGTACGAGCGCGGCGTCGTCTTTCCGGCTGGGCCGCTTGATCGGGTCCGCGCGGACCCGGCCTCATCTTGCTGATCCCGTTCGTCGAGCGCATGGTCAAAGTCGACCTGCGCACCGTCACCATGGACGTGCCGTCCCAGGAAGTCATCACCCGCGACAATGTCACGGTTCGCGTGAACGCCGTCTCCTATTTCCGCGTCATCGATCCCTCGTCGGCCGTCACCAATGTGACCGACTTCATTCGCGCGACCTCGCAGATCGCCCAGACCACGCTTCGCAGCGTGCTGGGCCAATCGTCACTCGATGAGCTGCTGTCCGAGCGAGAGAAGATCAACGCCGAGCTGCAACGCATCATCGACGAGCAAACCGAGCCCTGGGGAGTAAAGGTTTCCATCGTCGAAGTGAAGGACGTCGAGCTGCCGCAGTCGATGCAGCGTGCCATGGCTCGCCAGGCCGAAGCCGAGCGCGAGAAGCGAGCCAAGATCATTCACGCGGAAGGCGAGTTCCAGGCCAGCAAGCAACTGGCCGAAGCTGCCGCGGTGATCTCCCGCGAACCCATCGCTCTCCAGCTCCGCTACCTGCAAACCCTGGGCGAAATCGGCGCTGAGAAGAACACCACCATCGTCTTCCCGCTGCCGATCGAGCTGCTCGGATTGCTCCCCAAGGGCTTCATGGATGCGGAAGCAAGACGAAGCTAAGAAGAAGTAACGCCATCTCCGCAGACAGGTGAATTGAAGGATGAGCGATTCGCATCGATGAGCGCGTGCTCGCCGCGGCCAACGCCTGCTCCAGCCAGCTGATCGAGTTCACGAGCGCGCTGGTCTGTGCCGTTCCGACTCGCAAAGCGAAGGGAACGCCGAGTTCCAGCCGGAAGCCGAGCGCTGTCTCGATCTCATCGCCGCCAAGCTGGATCGATTGGCATGGAGATCGAACGCTGGACCGAGCCGCCGCGCTATCCAGCGCTTGCCGCCCGGCTTCCAGGTTCAGGCGGTGGTCGGTCGCTCGCAATCAACGGGCATATCGACGTTGTCCCGGTGGGGGACGATTCCGCCTGGACCCATCCCGCCTGGGGTGGGGAAATCGCCGATGGCAAGCTCTGGGGCCGCGGTGCCTGCGATATGAAGGCGGGGGTCGCCGCGGGGATCTTCGCGGCGCAGGCATTGGTCGATTCCGGCATCGAGCGTGCTGGCGATCTCTGGCTGCATCTGGTCGCCGACGAGGAAGTCGTCGGTTGGAGTACCCGCCGACTGGTCGCTCGCCTGCCGAAGGTCGATGCCGTCATTGTCGCGGAACCGACCAGCTCGAAATCCAGCCGGTCGAAGGCGGCCTGGTGCACATGCGCATCGAGATCGATGGACGCGAAAGTCATGCCGGCAACCGGTACAAGTCGATTCATGCCGGAGCCCACGGCGCCGAAGGCGGTATCAACGCCATCGAAAAGGGCCTGCTGCTCATGGATGCGTTGCAGCGGCTCGAGCGCGACTGGGCAATCTATCGCTCGCATCCGCTTTTGCCGCCCGGGTTCAACTCGATCATGCCCGGCATGATTGTCGGTGGCCCCGGAGGCGGATCCGGATGGCCGGCTGAATCTGATCGCGAATCCTGGCACCGCGCCGAACTACTGCTCCATCGAATACAACATCTGGTATCTGCCTGACGAGACGTTCGAAGAGATCCGGGACGAGATCGAAGGGTACGTCGCGGCCATCTGCCAGACCGATCCCTGGTTGCGCGACCATCCGCCACGATTCGAATGGAAAACGCGCAACGTCTTCTTCCCTCCGGTCGATACGCCGCCCGATCACCCATTGTCGGCACAGTCGCAACTGCGCTGGGAAGCGTTGGCCGCAGACCGGAGATCGTCGGATTCACCGCGGCGTCCGAGCTGGCCTGGTATGCCGAGCAGGGGATTCCGGGCGTGATCTTTGGCCCGGGAGCATCGCCCAGGCACATTCGCCGAATGAGTTCGTGGAGCTCGACGAGCTGCGTGATGCTGCCCGCGTCATGGCGTTGACGGCTGCCGCATGGTGCGGCTCTGCCTGACGCCGATACTCTCGGGCAAACATCGGCGATCTGCCGGACAATCTCTTCGACAATCGACCGATCTGACGGGGCTCTCGTGCTCCGGTCAGTCGTTCATGCGGCAAGGAACGGGAGGAATTCGTTGAAGATCACCAAGGCGACGACATACATCGTCGGGAATCCGTGGAAGAACTGGCTCTTCGTCCGGCTCGATACCGACGTGCCGGGACTCTACGGCGTCGGCGAAGGCTCGCTGAATGGGTTCGCCAAGACCATCGAAGCCGCGATCCACGAGCTCTCGCATTTCTATGAAGGGATGGATCCTTTCCAGATCGAGACGATCTGCCAGCGGATGTCGCGCGATCCCTACAACGAAGGTGGCCAGGTGCATATGAATGCCGTGGCCGCCATCGAAACCGCCTGCTGGGACATCGTCGGCAAGGAGGTCGGGCGGCCGATCTACGATCTGCTCGGCGGCCGCTGCTTCGAAGATCTGCCGGCCTATGCCAACGGCTGGTATCACGGGTGACCGCACGATCGAAAAGTTTCAGGAGAACGGGCGCAGATCGTCATCGACATGGGCTACAAAGCCCTCAAGTTCGATCCATTCGGGGCGGCCTGGCGAATCATGACCCCATCCGAGCGGACAGCTCTCCTGCGACATCGTCGGCGCGGTGCGAGATGTGGTCGGTCCCGAAGTCCAGATCATGGTCGAAGGGACACAAGCGCTTCAGCGTGCACGAAGCCATCATGGTGGCCGACGAGATCGAGCAGTACAAACCCGCCTGGTTCGAAGAGCCGACCGACTTCGCCAAGATCGATGCGGTAGTCGAAGTCGCGCGGCACACCAACGTGCCGATCGCCACCGGCGAGAGCTTCTCGTATCCCTACCAGTTCGCCGAGCTGCTTGCCCATAACGCGGTCCACATCCTGCAACCCGATCCATCGACCTTGGGTGGAATATTCCGCACCCGACTGGTCTGCGGCATGGTCGATGCGTTCTATGGCGTGGTCGCGCCGCATCAGGCGCAGGGACCGCTTTCGACGTCGGCCTGCATTCAGCTCGGCGCCTGCACCCCGAACCTGATGATTCAGGAGCTCTTCGACGAGTTCAACGCCGACTGGGAGCACGACATCGTCACCAATCCGGTCAAGGTCGTCGATGGCCGGATTCAGATTCCCACCGGGCCGGGACTGGGCAACGATCTCAACTTCGCTGAGCTGGAAAAGCATCCCTACCGCAAGTCGAACTTCCTGCCGCTCTTCAAGCCAGGGTGGGAGCGCCGCGAAGGCGTGACCTATGTCCCGGGCGAAGGCCCGGTTGCCGAGGCATGACCGAGCTCCGGGGCTGCATTCCCATCCTTTGCACACCGTTCGATGCGCAAGACGCGGTCGATACCTCCGGGCTGCGTGCGCAGATCGACTGGGTGATCGCGGAGGGCGCCACTGGAGTTGCGACCCTGGCGCTGGCCAGCGAGGGGTACAAGCTGACCGAACGCGAGCGGGATGAGGTCGCGGCCCTGGTAGTCGAGCATGTCGCCGGACGGGTGCCGGTGGTCGTTTCGGCGGATGGCGCGGGTACGGCAGTCGCCGTCGACCGCGCCGTCCGCGCCGCCAATCTCGGGGCCGATGCGCTGATGGTCCTGCCGCCGTATCTGGTCAAACCCGGTCCGGCCGCGCTGCTCGACTACTACACGCGCATCGGCGACGCCGTCGAGATCCCCGTCATGATCCAGGATGCTCCCCAACTGACCGGGGTTTCGATGTCACCTGCCCTGTGGTCACAGATCGCCAGCGAAGCGCCAAACGTTGCTTATGTGAAAGCCGAAGGAACCCCACAGGGCGCCACCATCTCGGCGGCCCTCGAACAGAGCGAAGGCCGGTTGCACGTGTTTTGTGGCTGGGGTGGGCTGGGAATTCTCGATGCGCTCGAGCGCGGCGCCATCGGCAGCATGCCGGCCGTGAACTTCACCAGCGTCTTCGCGCGCATCCATGCGGCATGGGATTCCGGGGATCGCCAATCAGCCAGTGATCTGCTGAATGGCGCATTGCCGTATTCGGTATGGGCGATGCAATCGCTCGATCATTCGGTCACGACCGCCAAGCGAGAGCTCAAGCGGCGCGGAGTGATCGAAAACGATCGATTGCGCCAACCAACCACGCCGCTCGACCTCGTCGGAAGTACTCAGCTCGATGCCTGGATCGATGGCGTGCTGACACAGAAGCAAGGATTGACCTACCATGTGGTGGGGAACGGGTGATACGATTTGCCCCGGCCGTGCGTTAGAGTGATAACCGCGGCCGAGCAGTTGGGTTTCATTCCTGGCTCGCCAATCGTACGTACGCACCAACGGAGTGAACACATGGCAACGTCCCGGGCACGCTTCCTCAAAGCGTTTTGGGCCTTCCTCATGGTCGCAACCCTGTCGCTAGGTGGTTTGACCGCCGCCTTCGCGCAGGATTCTCGCATCGAACCGAGCTCGCTCGGTGAGATTCCAACCACGGGTGGACAGCGCCCAGGTCCGGCAGGGGCCTTCGCTCCCGCTTCGACGCCGGAAGCCGAAGGGGTCGTTCCGGTTGCGATTCAAATCCCGAACGCCTTTGTCGATGCGCAGGTCGAAACGATCGAGATCGTCGACGGCGTTATGCAGGACCCGACTGGTCCCTGGGTGGTCTCCTGGTACAAGGAGTCACCGAAGCTGGGTCAGGTCGGCAACATCCTGATGGCAGGCCACCTCGACTATTGGGACGTCGGACCGGCGGTGCTCTACAACATCAACAACCTGAATCAGGGCGATCAGATTTCGGTGACTGGCGATGACGGTATCGTCTACACCTACGAGATCGACTGGCGTGAGAACTTCGCCACCGAAAACGCGCCGCTCGACAAGATCGTCGGCCCGACCGACAACGAGAGCCTGACACTCATCACCTGCGGCGGCCCGTTCGACTACACCAACGGTGTTTACCTGGAGCGAACCGTGGTTCGCGCCCATCGTGTGGAAACTCCACCCGCCGCATAAGCTCCAAAAGCGATAACACGGTAAGAGCGGCGACCCATCGGGTCGCCGATTTTACTTGTATTTCTTGCGACGTTTCGCACGTCCCCTCGGATTCCAGATCTGCCCGGTACGGCTCGGGACCGTGGTATCCTCAGCCGCTGTACGACATCGCGCGCGATTCGCGCTTTCCTGAAGACGCTGCGTGAGCTCCAATCGCCAATCTCGAACCTCGATCGGTCGCATTGGGTCGCATCCGCCTCCTCTGCATGGACTGCGGATCGACCGCGACCGCAGAATCGGCCGTCTCCATCTGCCCGGATTGCGGCGGCCTCTACGAGGTTGACCTCGCGCTTGGCGCCACTCGATCGCGGCGTGTTCGATCGCGATGCCGCCGGCGGCAAGTTCTTCTCGGGGGTTTGGCGCTACCAACCGATGCTTCCGCGACTGCCGGAAGACGCCATCGTTTCGCGCGCCGAAGGGCGCACGCCCATTTATTGGGATGAGCGCATCGCCGCTTATGCCGGTGTTCGCCTGTTGGGGTTGAAGCACGAGGGACAGAACCCGACCGCCTCGTTCAAGGACCGTGGCATGACGGTCGGCGTCAGTCATGCAAAAGCGGTTGGCGCCAAAATCGTCGCCTGTGCGTCGACCGGAAATACCTCCGCCTCGCTGGCATCCTATGCTGCGGCCGGCGGTATGCAGGGGCTGGTCATCATTCCAGAAGGCAAGATCGCCGGCGGAAAGCTCGCGCAAACCATCGCTATGGGTGCCCGCATCGTGCAGGTCGATGGTGACTTCGATATCGCGTTGGCGCTCCTGCGCCAGTTGACCGCCAAATATCCCGTCTATCTGGTCAACTCGGTCAATCCATTTCGCATCGAGGGGCAGAAGACGATCGTCATCGAGATGCTGGAGCAGCTCGGTTGGGAGATTCCCGACGTGATCGTGCTGCCGGGCGGAAATCTCGGCAATACGGCCGCGTTCGGCAAAGCGCTGGCCGATCTGCACACGACTGGTCTGATCGACCGTCTGCCGCGACTGATGACCATTCAGGCCGAAGGCGCCGCGCCGTTTGCCGACTATTTCGATTCCGGGTTCGATCGCTACGAGGCGGTCAAAGCGGAGACGATCGCCACCGCCATCAAGATCGGCGACCCCGCCAGCATGCAGCGCGCCCGCCGCGCGATTCAGCTCACCGACGGCTTTGTCGCGCGGGTTTCTGATGACGAGATCCTGGCCGCCAAGTCGTGGGTCGACCGGGTCGGCATCGGTTGTGAGCCGGCGTCTGCGGCCTCGTTGGCAGGGGTGAAGAAGCTTGTTGCCGCCGGCCAGATCGATCCAGAAGCAAAGGTGGTCGGTGTGCTGACGGGCCAGTTGCTCAAGGATGCCGATGCGGTCATCGGTTATCACCTGGGCGAGCTTGGCGGTCCGGACCGGCCGAATATCAATCGCCCGGTCACCATCGAACCGACATTGGATGCACTGGAACGGACGCTCGACGATGCGCTTTCGGGTTAAGGCTCCTGCGTCGAGCGCCAATCTCGGTCCCGGATTCGACGCCCTCGGCTTGGCGCTCGATCTCTGGAACGAGCTCGACATCGACACGAACGGCATACCCGGGTGCGGTGACGGTCGAAGGCGCCGATGGAACCCTGTTGGCCGACAAGCAAAACTACAGTCTCAATGCCATGCAAGAACTGGCGCAGCTCCACGGCAAGAAGCTGCCAGGATTTTCCATGACTATTCGCGCGAATGTTCCGGTAGCGCGCGGATTGGGGAGCTCCGCGGCTGCCCTCGCCTGCGGACTGGTGGCAGGCAACGAGGTTGCCGGACTGGGACTCAGCTTGAACGATCTCTTCCTCCAGGCATGGCAGATGGAGGGTCACGGCGACAACGTCGGCGCAGCGTTCTTCGGTGGTGCGATTCTCGCGGTCGCCGGTATGTCGCACGCCATCCTGCTATCGAACGGCGACGATCTTGGGCTTATCGCGGTGACCTTTATCCCGGAGGCATCCAGCGCCACCTGGGCCGCCCGCGCGGCCTTGCCGTCGAACATCCCCTTGCCCGATGCGGCCTTCAACGTCGGCGTCGCATCCGGTCTGACCTGGGGACTTTCCAACGGCAATCGTGAGGCGATCGCTGCGGGAATGCGTGACCGGCTGCACGAGCCCTATCGTGCTCGGCTCTTTCCCCACTGACACCCGATGACCGATGCCGCCCGCCAGGCTGGCGCGATCGGCGCCTCGTTGAGCGGCGCGGGACCGACCATCCTGACGCTGGTCGAGCCCGAGGACGTCGACAAAGTGGTCGCCGCCTTGCAAGAAGTGGCGATCGAGCACGATGTCAGAGGTGAGGTCAAAATCCTCAAACCGACATCCTCTGGCGTCTCCCTCGAGCACTTTTAGGTCACGACCTCATGGATCGTGGAGCAGCGCCTCCAGGTCCTCTCGTTGTTGCTCTGATCATGGCAAGAGCGACAACCGTGCGGTCTTCTCTCCCCATTCGGCCATCCCGGTCGGTTCGAACCCATGACGGAGGTAGAGTCGCTCGGCGACCTCGTTGGCCGGATCCCAACCGATGTTGACCTCGGTGTACCCCTCGTCCCGCATCCGGCGAAGAACGCGCTGCAGCGCTTCCTTTCCGAGCCCCTGCCCCTGAAACTTGCGGTCGATCATGATGCGGAAGAGCCAGGCCCGACCGTCCTGATGGGCCGAGCCGTACATCAGGAAACCGACCATGGTGCCCCCTCGGTAGATCCCCATCGGCTTCAGCTCTGGGTGGTAGAGCGATTCCGCAATCGACCAGGCATTGGAGCGGATGAAGTCCTTCTGCAAATCGTCGACTTCCAACGAAGCGGCCGACTCCCAGTTCTGCACCGTGATCGGGATCAGGACGATCACCGGCAGCTCACCGCTGCAACACCCCGCCGTCGGTGGCCAGGATGGCCGCTTCGATCTCGCTACGCGAAGCAGCCAGGAAGTCGCCAGGCATCGTATGTTTCAGCGCCGAAGCGGCCAGCCCAAGCTCCAGCGAACGGTTGAGATTGGCTGGGTCTTCGATATAGCCGGCGATGAATCCGCCGGCAAACGCATCGCCTCCGCCCAGCCGGTCGACGACTTCGATCTCGGTCCAGTCGGTTTGATGCAAATGCCCGCTTGGGCCGAGCGCCATGCCAGAGAGCTTCAGTGAGCGCGAGCGCTTGCCACGCTTGCGGGACATAACGCAAACAGCGATGCCCAGCTTGTGCAGCGCTGCGGCCATGGCGGTTTCGTGATCGCCCTCGATCCCGAAAAAGGTCTGCAACCCACCGCGCGAGGCAAACATGACGTCGACGAACGGTGCAATCTCCATGAAACTGTGCCGCGCTTCCGCTTCGGTCCAGAGCTTGGATCGATAGTTGAGATCGAAGAACACCGGCACACTCGCAGAGTTTGCTGCCTGGATGGCGGTCATCGATTCAGCCCGCGCTGCTTCACTCACCGCTGGGGTAATGCCCGAAATGTGGAATGCGCTGGCCCCGTTGAAAATCGCTGGCCCAATCGAACTCCCCTGGTTTGAGACGGGAAACGCTGAGTTCTGGCGGTCGTAGAGCACCGAAGACGGGCGAGGGTCGGTGCCCTCTTCGAGGAAATAGAGCCCCATACGGCCTTCGTCCTCGCTGACCCAGTTGACGTGCGACAGGTCGACACCATGCGCCCGGCTTTGCCGCGCGAGCAGCTGACCCATGCCGTTGTTCGGCAGACGCGAAACCCAGGTCACGTCGATTCCGAGACAGGCCAGCGTGACCGCGGTGTTCAGCTCGGCGCCACCCGGACTCAAATCGAGCGAGATCGTTCGCTCCAGCCGCTCATTGCGCGGCGGCGTGAGCCGAACCATGCCTTCTCCGAAACAGACCACTCGCGGATGCTTCGGCGCTTCCTCGATCATCGGTTGCACGTCTCCCATTCTCGATATCGCGGTGTTTGCTGACGAGAATCATAATGCGTGGTCCAAAGCTCCAGGCCCTTCGATTCCCGCACGACCTCACTTGACATCGATCCCGTCGATCGCCACACTGCCCCTGCACGTTGTAAGACGCCGTGACGCGCGCGTTGCGTTCGAGAATTCGAGAACGCGACGGTTTGGAAGGCGTTTCTGGGCAGGAGCGACTGGCTTCCGTCCCGTAGTCAGGAAAGTGGGGCAACGATGGCTCGAGTCATTTTTGACAACGTCACCAAGCGCTATTCAGGCGGGGTGATCGGCGTCTACCAGCTCAGCATGGAAGTCTACGATCAGGAATTCCTGGTGCTGGTTGGTCCGTCAGGTTGCGGCAAATCGACCGCCATGCGCATGGTCGCCGGGCTGGAAGAGATCTCCGAAGGTCGCATCATCATTGGCGACCGGGTGGTCAACGACCTTCCGCCAAAAGACCGCGATGTGGCCATGGTGTTCCAGAGCTACGCGCTCTATCCGCACATGACCGTCTATGACAACCTGGCCTACCCGCTCAAGCTCCGCAAGGTTCCCAAGCAGGAGCGCGACCGCCGCGTCCGCGAGGCCGCTCGCACGCTGGACATCGAGCCGTTGCTCGATCGCAAGCCGAAAGCACTCTCTGGCGGTCAGCGGCAGCGCGTCGCTCTCGGCCGGGCGATCGTGCGCAATGCCGACGTCTTCCTGATGGACGAGCCGCTCTCCAACCTCGATGCCAAGCTCCGCGTGCAAACGCGCGCCGAGCTGATCAAGCTCCATGAGCGCGTCAGCACGACCACCATCTACGTGACCCACGACCAGGTCGAGGCCATGACGATGGGTGACCGCATCGCCGTCATGAGCCTGGGAGTCCTGCAACAGCTCGATACGCCACAGCGCTTGTACGACATGCCGGCCAACAAGTTCGTGGCCGGGTTCATCGGCTCTCCGTCGATGAACTTCGTCGACACGACCATCGAGCGGCATGGCGAGTACCTCTACGCCTACAGCCCGGACGTGCTGCGTATGCGGGTTCCGGAATGGAAGGTCGCGTCGCTGGAGAAGTTCATCGACAAAAAGGTCATCCTCGGCGTCCGGCCCGAGCACTTGTTGCCCTGGGACCGCGCCAACGGCATCGCGCCGGACGATTCCAAGATTCCGGTCACGGTCGATGTGATCGAGCTGCTCGGTAATGAGATCTTCGTGTACCTGACGCTCGACAACGGTGACACCATCACCGCTCGCATGGATCCGGATGTCAAGCTGGAGCGCGGCCAGCGGATCGAAGTCACCGCTTCGCCGGACAAGCTCCACTTCTTCGATCCCGAGACCGAGTACGGCATCTACGTCTAGAGCACGACACCAAACTCATCCAGAAGGGCCGGTTCACGCCGGCCCTTCGTCGTTCTCATTGCTGGATCGCTGACTGGCGGTGAGTGAGCCTTTGGGTATCCTCAGAAGGAACAGTTCGTGAGCGCGAAGGGAAGTGGGTGATGGGCGAGCAGGTCGAGGATTTGGCGGCGGCCACAATCGCGGTAAAAGGCGGCAACGAGCATCAGAAGGGTGGGGGAGTCTCGCCCGCGATTCAGCTCTCGTCGACCTTCGTGCACGCCGGCGATCCCACAAACCCGGACGATGGCATCTATGCCTACGGTCGCGGCGGTTCTCCCGGCTTTTCCGAGCTCGAACGGACGATTGCCCAGTTGGAGCACGGAACCGATGCCGTCGTCTTCAACGCCGGGATTTCCGCCGCGATCGCCGCTCTTGCCGAAGGGACGCCAGAGCACCGCTGTCGTGTTGCCGTACGACGCCTACTACGGGATTCGCGCCCGTGCATCGGAGTTGTTGCCGCTCCGTGACATAGAGGTGCGCTATGTCGATCAGTCCAATCTGGCCGACGTGCGCGAGGCGCTCGGCGGCGCTTCCCTCTTGTGGACCGAAACACCGACCAATCCCCTGCTGGCAATAGCTGATCTCGAAGCTATTGGGGAAATCTGCGCCGAGCAGCGCATTCCCTGGTTTTGCGACAACACGTTTGCCACCCCGATTGCCCAGAACCCGCTCGACTTCGGCGCGGTTGGATCCATGCACAGTGTCACCAAATACATCGGTGGGCATAGCGATCTCATCCTCGGCGCAGTTGCGGTCAACGACCCGGAATTGGCGAAACGGCTGCGGGGCCGCCGTGGCGACGTTGGCACCCAGCCCGATGGGTTCACCTGCTGGCTGGCTCGGCGTGGTTCCCAAACCCTGGCGGTTCGCTTCCAGCGGCAATGCGAGAACGCCATGGAGCTCGCCACCCGGCTTCAAGCCCATCCGGCGGTCGAACATGTCTTCTATCCTGGGTTGTCGTCACACCCCGGACACGAGACCGCTCGCAAGCAGATGCGTGGGTATTTCGGCGCCATGCTGTCATTTATTGCCAAAGGTGGCCAGGTCGCAGCGCAGCGCGTCGTCGACGACTGCGAGATTTTCGTTACTGCCACCAGCCTGGGCGGCGTCGAATCCTTGATCGAGCGCCGGGCTCGCTGGACGGCCGAGTCGGCGCATCCCGCCCTGTTACGCCTCTCGATCGGCATCGAAGATGTCGACGATCTCTGGCGAGATCTGGAGCAGGCGCTCAGGAACTAGGCATGGGGAGGTTAGAGCGATGGGGTCGCTCGGCCGGTCAGGTCGTCCCCAGCGCATCACGTTTCTTCTCCAGTGTTATCCTCCCATGATTACGGATTCGGACCATATCGGCCGACATTTTGTTCATTTTCGAAGGGATTCAGCCACCGTGCGTATGTCACACCTGTTCGGACGGACCTTGCGGACCGCCCCGAACGATGTCGAGATCGTCAGTCATCAGTTGATGCTTCGTGCCGGGATGATTCGCCCGCTCGGCTCGGGACTCATCAGCTTGCTGCCGCTCGGTTTTCGGGTCGTGACCAAGATCGAGCAGATCATCCGCGAGGAAATGGACGCGATCGGAGGCCAGGAGATGCTGATGCCGGTGGTGCACCCCGCCGACATCTGGCGCGAGTCGGGCCGGTATGATCAGGTCGGGCCAGAGATGGCGCGCTTCAAGGATCGCAACGACCGCGACATGGTTCTCGCGCTCACGCATGAAGAAGTCATCACCGACATTGCCAGGTCCGAGATCAGCTCCTATAAACAGCTCCCGATGATCGGCTATCACATCCAGACCAAGTTCCGCGACGAGCCCCGCTCACGTGGTGGGCTTATTCGCGTGCGCGAGTTCACCATGAAGGACTCGTACAGCTTCGATCTGGATGAGGCCGGGCTCGACCACGCCTACCGGCTCCATTGGAGGGCCTACGATCGCATCTTCCGTCGCATCGGTTTGCAGTTCATCATCGTCAGCGCTGATGTAGGCATGATGGGCGGTACCGCTTCGCACGAGTTCATGGCCTTCTCCGAAAACGGGGAAGACACCATTCTGCATTGCAACTCGTGTGGCTACGCCGCGAACCGTGAGGTGGCGAGGTTCCAGCGCGATACCCCATCCGCCGAAGATCTCCTGCCAAGCGAAGAGATCGAGACGCCGAATACCACGACCATTCAGACGCTGGCCGACTTCCTGGGCGTCCCCACTTCGAAAACCGCCAAAGCCGTTTTTTATAAAGGCGCGTCCGGCCGCTTCATCTTCGCGGTTGTCCGCGGCGATCTCGATGTCAATGAAACGACCCTGCGCAATGCCACCGGCGAGCGCGCGCTCACGCCGGCCACGGTCGAGGAAATCCACGCTATCGGCGCAGAGCCGGGCTATGGCTCCCCGGTCGGCGTGCACGACGCATTCATCGTGGTGGACGAATCGATTCGTGACTCGCGGAACCTGGTAGCTGGCGCGAACCGCGTCGGCTGGCACCTCAGGAACGTCAATGTGGGACGCGACTATCAGGCCGATATCGTGGCCGACATCGCCACGGCGCAGGAAGGGTACCCATGCCCCGAATGTGGCAACCCGCTCAAGGCGAACCGCGCCATCGAGATCGGAAACATCTTCAAACTCGGAACCCGCTACAGTGAGAAACTGGGCGCGACCTACCTGGACGCCAACGGCGAATCGCATCCGGTTGTCATGGGTTCCTACGGGATCGGCAGCGGGCGCAACGCGGCCACGGTGGTCGAGCAACGCCACGACGACAAGGGCATCCTCTGGCCCCTCAGCATCGCTCCCTATCACGTCTCGCTGGTCGAGCTGCCGTCTCCGGACGATTCCCGACCCAGGGAAGTCGCCGAACGGCTCTATCGCGAGCTGCAGGATCTCGGAGTCGAAGTGCTCTACGACGATCGGGACGAGCGCCCTGGCGTGAAGTTCAACGACTCAGACCTGATCGGCATTCCCCTGCGGGTCGCCGTCAGCGCGCGCAATCTCGCGAACGACCAGATCGAGCTGAAGCTTCGCAAGTCGAAAGATGCGACCTTCGTTCCGGTCGACCAGGCCGTCTCCGAAATCGTTCGAATCCTGGCGGAAATTGCCGAAGCCGAAGCCTACGAATTCGGACTCGATCTTGAAATGACCGAGCCGCGTATCTGAGCTTCGTAATTGGACGAGCAGGAACCCCGCGCCTCCCGTTTCGGAGAACGCGGGGTTTCGGTTTCTATCCGAACGTATTGACCTTCACCGGTTCGAACGAAACCACGACCCGATGTTGCCCTGGGCCGTCCATATTCCGAAGATCGGTGCCGCCGTACTTGGCGCCGACTTTGTCAGCGAAGTCGTAGTCAGTGTCGGATTCGATGCGCGCGTCGGCGCGGATCTCGAGCGTGCGAAAGGGATTGGCGGGATCGACGAAAAAGAGCGTGGCCCGTTGATCGCGCCGTAGGTTCTTGGTCTTTTGGCGTGCGTCGTTCAACGAAATCTTGACGAGACCGCCGTCGTTCAGAAACCAGACCGCGGAACTCTGAGGATAACCATCGGGTCCATTCGTTGTCAGAATGACAATTTGACCCTCGAGCAGATCGGCATGCGACGCAGGGATTGCTGACAATTCATAACCTCCATACACAACGTAAGCGTGGTTGAGGATTTTACTGCAAGAGTCAGACCGCCGCCCATCCCAACAGAAGAGCGTCTGGGATAGTCATTGTCGTAGTCCCGTCGACGAGTGAAGTGACCGTGACGTCCGAAGTCCGCCCCTCGCCCACCGTGTCATACACGGCAACGGCAAGCTGACAACCGTCAGGCGACACGCGCGCGCTCGCATTGCCGGTGGAAGTGGCGATCTCGGTCGCAATGCCGATCGCGTTGTCGATCAGCCATACCCGCCCTTGCCCCGGCGCAACCGCATTGACGATGGTGTATCGCCCGGCATCGTCTCCAGCAACGTCGACGCGGTAGACCTGGTCGGAGTCTTGCAGCAATGGCGACTTGACCTGTCCGGAAGCGAAATCGAACGAGTAATACGGGGTACCGGGTCGGCCCGGACCGACCGGCGGTATTGGGGTGAAGAGCACAGCGTCTGCCCTCGCCGACCGTATAAGCGGAGCGAGCTTCGCCAGTTCGTGAATCTCTCGGCCCGCCCCCGATGCAACATCGATCAGGAACCATTTCGGCCCTTCCTCGCTGTTGTCGCTGACCAGTAGCTGCGTGCCATCTTCGTTGGTCAGCACTGCACCCGGCCCGTTCGTCCAGCTGAAAAGCGGTTCCAGCGTCGATGCACCGGGAGACATGACAGCGAGCTCAGTGTTCCCGACCAGAAGCGTGGGACTGCCGTTCGTGCGCGCCAGCGTGGGCTGTCCGGGCACCGTGGCGAGAGTTGTACGCACGCCGCTTCGCGGGTCCAGCGAGCGAAGCGTGGCCGATTCGCCGGTACTGACCGCATAGAGAACGTTGTTCTGCGCATCGAAGGACGGAAACGGCAACAATGGCTCGCGATCGATAGTCATTGGGTCGGTCGACGTTCTCAGCGAGATCAACGATCCTGCCTGACCATGGAAGGTAAGCAGCCAATCGCCATCCGGTGAGATTGCGGCCGTGTCGACAAGCTGCTCTCCGCTTTCGTCCAACGTCGTCAGATCAAGGGCATCGCCGGAGGAGAGATCCACCAGCCAGACCGATGTCGGTCCTCCTGCAAGTAACAGAAAGTCCGATTCCGGCGCATTGCTGATCGTAGGGTCGGTAGGGGAGATGCGCGCCTGTTCATCATCAGGGATCCGAATCGGCGTGATCGCTCCCGTTTCGATATCCATGAGCGCATAGACCCCACCGAGCGAGCGCGCCAAAGCCACTCCCGGCTTCGGCGATGGCTCGACCGTGCGCGGTTCCGGGAAATCGCCTTGGGTGATCGTTCCTACGGCTGAATTCAGTGTGATGACGTTGTCAGAAAGCGGGTGGCCCGGTGGCTGCGGAGCAGTGGCGACAGCATAAGAGCCGCACACGCTTTGGGCCATCGTCGGCGCTGATGCCTGCCCGGCGAGCGCCAGGAACAAAGCAAGGAGCGCGCAATTCCCCGCTAGTCGTCGATCAGGCCAAAACCTTTTCCAGAATCGTAAGGAATTCATCGACCTGCTCCTCTTCCCAGACCAGTGGCGGCAGGAGGCGAAAAACGACCGGACTGGCTGGCAGTGCCAGCACGCCGTTCTCTTGCAGCGCGCGCAGCGTCGGGGTGATCCGTTCTTTCATCTCGACCCCGATCATAAAGCCCCGGCCCCGTACCTGCCGGATCTTCGGGCTGCCGATCGCCTCGATGCCGGACATCAACCGGTCGCCGAGCTCCGCTGATCGCGCGTAGAGATTCCGATCCTGGAACGCTTGCAGGGTAGTCACTACCGCGCGCATTGCCAGCGGATTGCCGCCGAAAGTCGTTCCGTGCGCTCCCCCAACCGTCTTGTCGGAAATGGCCTCGGTCACCATGGTGACCCCCACGGGAAACCCGTTGCCGATCGCTTTGGCGGTACAGAGAATATCGGGGGAAATGCCGGCATGAGTGATCGCGAACGGCGCGCCGGTGCGAAATCCGGTCTGCACTTCATCGGCAATCAACAGTGCGCCATTGGCAGTTGCCAGCTCGCGCACCGCGCGCAGATAGTCGTCATCCGCCGGGAAGATGCCGGCTTCACCCTGCACTGGTTCCAGGATGATGGCCGCGGTGTCTTCATTGACTTCCTGGGCCAGCGCCTCGAAATCGTTGAATGCGACATGCGTCACGGGAATCGGCAGCGGTTCGAATGGTTTTCGGTACTTCGGATCGAAGGTGGCCGAAAGCGCCCCCAGCGTTCGCCCGTGATACCCACGCCGCAACGCCACGATATTGTGCCGCTCGGTTGCCATCATCGCGAACTTGAGCGCGGCCTCGATCGACTCGGCCCCGGAGTTGCTCGTGAAATACCTGGTCAGCCCCGCTGGCGCAATCTGCCGGATCGATGCCAGCGCCGCCGCCCGCGCGTCGTTGTAAAAGCTCTGATGGCAGGTGGTCAACTTCGCGAGTTGATCGGACATTGCCGCTGCAAAGACCGGATCGGCATGTCCCAATGCGGCCACGCCGTAATTGCTCATGGCATCGAGGTAGCGATTGCCCTCGGAATCGAAAAGATACGATCCCGCTCCGCGGACCAGCGCGATATCGCGCTTGGCGTACAACGGCATCTGGAGATCAGTCTCCAGTTCCTGAATCGAATCGAGTGCCAGCATCGGGGTTGGAATGGTCAATGTCTTGTCCTCATAGATTGGATGAACGGACTGCAAACGAAGCGTGATTGCTGCTTCGGACTTCGGGCTGGGCAACCTAGATCGTCGGATGGTCGGTGTATTCGATCACGGTCCCTTCACCCGCCAGAGCACGCTGCAAGGGATGCTTGGCGCGCGCGTCCGAGAACACCACTTTGCCAACTCCCCGCTCGATCGCCTTGATCGCCGATTCGACCTTCACCTTCATGCGGCCCTGCGCCGATTCCAGCGCGGCCTCCGGATCGGCGACATCGATCTCGCGTATCAGCGTCGACTCATCGTCCTTGTCGGCCAGTAGACCGGGCGTGTCGGAGAAAAAATAGATCGCTTCCGCACCGAGATCGATCGCCAACTCCAACGAGAGCTTGTCACCATCGACATTGATCGGCGTGCCTTCTGCCAAAGCCAGCGCCGGTGGGGTAATCACCGGAAGATAACCAGCGTCGAGCAGCAGCCGTAGGAGGGTGGTATCGACCTGCTCGATAGTGCCGGCATGGTCGTCACGCAACACCTTCGGCTTGCCATCTTCGACGATACGGATCGTGGCTTTCCGTCGCCCGGTGGCAATCCGTCCATCGATGCCGCTCAACCCGACCGCATTGACACCCGCCGCCTGGAGTTGGGCAACGATTCGCTTGTTCACCTTTCCGGCATAAGCCATCAGCATCATGTCGATGGTCTCGCGGTCGGTATACCGGCTCACGCGGCCTTTCTCGTTCGTCACCATGCGGGGCGGACGCCCCAGCTCACGGCTGAGCTGGCTGAACTCCGCGTTGCCGCCGTGTACCAGCACCGAGGGTTGATTCAAAGTTGCAAAGTCCTCCGCGAAATTCGCGTACGACTCCTCGGTGATTCCGGCGCCCCCGCCGATCTTGATGACGATCATCGATACCTTCCCTTGCTACAGCTGCGGCGGACCCGCCGCGATTCGTTCCCGCACGGCCGGAATGCCACCCGGATCTGTCCACATCGATTCGATCCACCAGGTGGCGCCGTTTTCGGCCAAACCGCGCACATTGTCGAGCGCGGCTTCGTCACCGGCCGGGGTTTGCCCTTCGATAGCGATATCGAACGTTTCCAGATTGGCGCCGAGATCTTCCAGTTCCGCCCGCAGTGCCGGGAGATCCGCCGGTCCCGGGATCTTCCAGCCTGTTTCCGGATCGCGCATATTGGGCAGGATCCCGTCCCACCGCGCTGCCCGCCGAAGTGACGCTTTGCTTCCCATGAGTCCAACGTTCCAGATCGGAATTCGAGGTTGCTGGATTGGGACGGTTTCACCAACGGGCGCGTCCCAGTCGACGGTGTAGTGCGCACCATGGAACGCAAATGATTTGCCAGTCCAGAACAGCTCCAGTAGCTCCAGGCACTCGTCCATGAGCTCCGCGCGCTTCTTACGGTCGGTTTCCTCACCGACTTGCGCGAATCCGGTTTCGATCGCCCCCAATCCTGCGCTGAGCATGGCCCGGCCGTCTGAGATCAAGTCGAGGGTTACCAGCTCGCTGGCCAGTTTCCAGGGGCGCCTGCGCGAGGGAGGGGTCAACAGGGTTCCCAGCTTGATTCGTTCGGTCAACGTCGCCATGCCGCCGAGCACCACCCAGGGATCGATGCCGTAGATCGTTTCCCAACCGAACGCGGCGTCCCACCCGGCACGCTCGATCTCCACCGAGAGCTCCAAAAATTCCTTTGCGCTTGCATATGGAATGACAAACCCGAATTTCATCGCTTACCTCTCACACGTCATTCGCGGCACGAACACGTATGACGCATGGATGGGTGCCACTGTCAGATCCAGAAGGCGTCGTGCAGGACGTCCCTGTCTTGCTGTTGGTCGAAGCGACGAAGCAGAACAGGCTCTTTCTGCACGACACAGAGGGCTTCCCTAGATCGGATGCAAGCCCGGAAAATCGATCCCACAACTTTCCTCATAACCCAGCCGGATGTTGAACGACTGCACCGCTTGCCCGGCGGCGCCCTTCATCAGGTTGTCCAGTGCGGCCATCACGACCACCCGGTTCGAATCCGGATCTCGTTCGAAACCGACATCGCAATAGTTCGAACCGGAGAGAATCTTCGGTTCCGGATAGCGATGAATCCCGCTCGATTCCTTCACCACTCGCATGAACGGTTCGTCCTTATACGCCTTCCGATAGATTCCCCAGACTTCTTTGTCGGACAACGGATCTTTCAGATACACATGCGATGTCGCCAGGATGCCACGCACGGCTTCGACCGAGGTTGCCGAGAAGGCAATCTCTGGCTCGTTGCCATCGAACGTCAGCTCCTGGATGATCTCGGCGGAATGCCGGTGACCGGTCGGCTTGAAGGATCGGATCACACCAGAGCGCTCGGGATGATGCGACGCGAGATTGGCTGAGTTTCCCGATCCCGACGATCCCGTTTTCGCCTCGATCACCGTCGGCCTGGAAAGATCGACCACCCCGGCCTGAAACAACGGATAGAGCCCCAGAATCGAGGTCGTCGCCATGCAGCCGGCGCTGGAAATAAGATTCGATTCCCGAATCTCCTCGCGATGCAGCTCCGGGATGCCGTAGACGAACTCGGTCAGCAGCTCTGGCAGCTCATGCTCGTGCTCGTACCACTTCGGATAGCCATCGGCAGAGTTCAGCCGGAAGTCAGCACTCAGATCGATGACGATCGGCGCCAGCGCGCGAAACGCTTCCATTTTCTTCATGGATGCCCCGTGCGGCGTCGCGACGAAGAGCACATCGACAGGCTCGATGTTTTCGACGCTGATGAACTTGAGCTGGGTCCGCTTGCGGAGATTCGGATGCACCGAGAAGACGAACTTCCCTGCATTCCGTTCGGATGTGACCTGCGCCACCTCGGCCATCGGATGATCGAGCAGCAATCGCAACAGCTCGCCACCCGCGTATCCCGAACCTCCAATGATTGCTGTCTTGACCGCCATATCTCGAAACCTTTCCCTGTTCCGTAGGAGCACCATCGTCTGCCGAGTGCGCCTACGCATCTGTCATTCTGAGCGCAGCGAAGAATCTAATTTGCCGGGCGCCACGCCTGTCTCCGGTTTTCCTGCCAGCCTCGACGAAACGAGATCGTTCCCTTTGTGGTGATGAGGACAGTGGGAGGCGGCGCCCCTCTCGCCGTTTGCCCGCTAGGCGATGGCGGGAACTCGGCCGTTCTGCTCCGCGTGTGTCCGCCCAGCCTCACCTACCTGGATGACATAATCGACAATTTTTGCTGGAATATTGACCCCGGTAGTGTCGATGCTGTTGCGAAACTCCATCGTGTAATTGACTTCGTTGACCAGTAATCCTCGCTCGGATTCGAAGAGGTCGATCGCAACCACGCCGCCACCGACGGCACGAGCTGCCGCGCGCGAAAGCTCATCGATCTCCGGCGTCACCGGGCAATTCGATGCCGCGCCACCGCGGGCGGTATTGGTGATCCAGTGTTTGGACGCGCGATAGATCGCGCAGATCGTCTCGTCGCCCACGACGAACGACCGGATATCGCGGCCGCCCTTTTCGACATACTCCTGCACGTAAAACGCTCCGTGATGAAATGACCCGAGCGTGACCTTGTGCTCCAGCAACGCTTCGGCGGCATCGCGGTCGTTCACCTTGGCCAGCAACCGCCCCCAGGATCCGACTGCCGGTTTGAGCACAACCGGGTAGCCCAGCTCCTCGATTGCGTCCAATGCTGATTCCGGTGTGAACGCGATGATGGTGCGCGGGGAGGGGACGTTGTGCCGCATGAGGGCCGCCGTGGTCAGCAGCTTGTCACCGCAGGTATTGGCGACCTCATACGTGTTGACGGTCGGAATGCCCCAGTCGTTGTAGATGCGCAACGCGTAGAGCGCTCGCAAATGGTTGACGGCGCGCTCCAGCACCACATCGGTTCGGAGATTTGGACGTTCCAGATCGAGCTTGATCTCGCGATCGTCGATCCGCTGGATCTCGACTCCGCGCTTCTCCAGCTCGACGAGCAGGAGCTTTTCTTCCACCCGAACTCTTGACATGAGAATGGCAACGTTTAGCGGTGTACCCACGTTCGACCTCCGTCGAAAAAATGCATAAAGCCCCACGTCCAAAGGACGGAGGGCTTCGCTCCGTGGTACCACCTTTGTTCGCTGCCCTCTTTTGGCGGACAGCCTCGTCAGCTCATCGGATGAGCTGAGCTCGATAACGGGAGCACCCGGCCGGTTCTACTGGGGAGCGGTCGCTCCGCTTCTTCCGGCGGCTCTGGGGTCTTGTCCTGTGGGCCGACTATCCGCGGGTTTCACACCAACCACCCGCTCTCTGTTGCTTCGGTCCCACGGGGAACTCCCCGTCCAAGCCAATGTATTGAGCTTATGAAGGGAATCGCGTCCTGTCAATCTCCCGCCGTGGAAACTGTCTCCAGCCGCCGCATCGCCGACGCCCTCGCCAGCCGCATCGTCTCGTCGACGATCTCGCCAGCAATATCGACATCGGTGGTTGTCATCAACCCGTGAAACTCGCCGCCAGTGTTGACTTCCAGCACCGTGTAGCCATCGTAGGTCTCGATCAGGTCGACCCCCGCCAGCCGCGCGCCTACCGAATTGCAGGCGTACAGCACGATCTCTTCGATCTGTGGAGTGATCGGGCATTTGCTCGACGAAGCTCCACGCGCGGTGTTGGTGATCCAGTGATCCGCCGAGCGGTAACTCGCCGCCAACACCCGATCGCCAACCACAAAGACGCGGATATCGCGCCCCGGTTTTTCCTGATATTCCTGCAC
Source organism: uncultured Chloroflexia bacterium (assembly GCA_963720855.1). Lineage (GTDB taxonomy): Bacteria > Chloroflexota > Chloroflexia > Thermomicrobiales > UBA6265 > JAMLHN01. Next base: position 481,986 of record CAVRGV010000001.1, read on the forward strand.
GTAAAAGAGCGCATGCTGATAGGAGCCGAGTGTGACTTTCTGTTCCATCAACGCTTTGGCTTGCTGCGGCCCATTCACCTTCGCGAGCAAGCGGCCCCAAGAGCCGGTCACCGGTTTGAGCACCGCCGGGTAGCCGAGCATCTCGCAGGCTTCCAGTGCGGATTCGATCGAGAAGGCCAGCATGGTCCGCGGCGTCGGCACACCGGCCGAACCCAGCGCCAGACTGCACAATGCTTTGTCGTCGCAAATCTGCACTGCTGCCGTGTTGTTGAGCGTCGGGATACCCCAGGATTCGAGTGCCTTGAGCGTGTACAGCGCCCGGGAATGGGCAACACTCCGATCCAGCACGACGTCGTAGGGAAACCCGGAATTCGCCGAGCCCGAACTGTTCGAAAGATCGAGCACGATCTTTCGATCGAAGACCGGGGTGATGTCCACTCCCTTTTTTCGCGCCGATTCGAAGATCGCCTTCTCTTCCGTGCGTAGATGGGAGACCAGCACACCCAGGCGAATATCGCCATCCTCGGTCAGCGGATCGTTGATGAAATGCTCGCCGCTCATAGGTCGTTCAACACCGAAGTGAGAATCCGGACCGCGCGCTGGTAATCGTCCAGATCGATCCGCTCTTCCGGCGTATGGTCCAGCGAGGCATCGCCCGGACCGTAGGCCACGATTGGGCATTTCCAAACTGGACCGACGATCGTCATGTCCGCGGTCCCCAGCTTGCGCGTGAAGCGTGGATTGCCCCCCTGAGCGCGGATCGCGCGCAGGAACGGCGCCGTCATCGGGTTCTTCTTGTCGGTGGAATAACCTTCCTGCACGCCGTGCAGCTCGACTTCTCCATCATCCCGGATCGCTTCGATGATCTCCAGCACGCGCGCGGAGGGCACCGATGGCGGGATCCGAATACCGATCGACATCTCCACCGTGTCGTAGAGACCGTCAGTGGACGTCGTGATCGACCGGAGCGACGAACCGATGGCGTTGTAACCCTCGGCGTCGAAATTGAGTTCCTGAATTTCGGCCAGCAACGTGTTCCAGAACTGGACTCCCAGTTCTCCCACCGTCTCGCCCGGGCCAGCCGTGTGCCGCCCGGCCTGTCTCAGCCGATAGGTGAACGAGATCGTGCCGCGATAGCCAAGGCAAACCGCATCCCAACTGCTCGGCTCACCGATGATGCAGAAATCAGGTGCCGGCCAGGTGGCCGCTTCATGCGCGCCGGGCGATCCAATCGATTCTTCACCGACGGCTCCGACCACCGTAATGGTCACGTTCTCGCCGGTGGCTTCCGCGGCGGCTGCTACGAACGTCGCCAGCGGCCCCTTGGCATCGACCGAGCCACGACCGTGCAGTACACCATCGATGACGCGGACAGGGATATCTCCCGGCACCGTGTCGATATGTCCAAGCAGCACGATCTTGGTCGGACCATTGCCCTTGACGCCAACCGCATTTCCAGCCCGATCGACATAGGCTTCGAGCCCGCGCGCCTTCATCTCTGCGACCAGGTAATTGACCGCATTCGCTTCTTGACCGCTCAGACTCGGAATCGCGACCAGCCCATGCAGCAAATCGATCTGCGATGCGGCGGTGAGGTCGTACGCCGATACGGTGTCAGGCTGAGAGGACAATGTCACTCCCCAGTCCGCCCGTTCCGAGCAGCGACGGCACGGAAGCCCGTGCGATGAGATCTGAGACCGAGCCCGCTGCCAGTTTGCGCTGCACGAGCCCGACGATGGCTTCGGCCACCGAGCGTCCACCGGTTGGAATCGAGTGCCGGAAATCTGGAGTGGGACGGACATCCCAAACCACCAGGCCCTCGGGCGAATGCGCCAGCGTAACCCCCACGAAGGACGCATCGAGCGCCTCAGCCGAGGCAACCGCAAGCTGCTCGCACCCAGCGAATCCATTCGGGTGATGGCAGGTGCCTTCATAGGCCACCACCGCTCCATCGACCACGATCGCCTTGATCAGGTCGCCTTCGTCATACTGGCCGCCTTGCACCACCATGACTGACTCGGCCGACCCGCCCAGCGTGTGCCGGTGCTCGAGAATCGCTTCCGCAATTTCCCGGTCTTGCAGCCCGATTCCCGAAAGCCCGATCTGCATCGGAAAAATAGTCGCCGGATAGCCGGTCCGCTCGATGGCATCGAGCCCAGCATCTTCCGACAGAGCCAGCAATGCCGGCGGCAGCGGGAGCCCCGCCGCCGCCAGGGCATGCATCACATCCAGCCGCGTTCCGACCGCTGCGATTCCGCTATCGACGGTCAGCGTTCCCGCCGCGCGATGGTTGCGCATGAGCGCGCTCGCAACGGTGCGGTTCTGCATCCGGTCGATCGCCACCGTATGGCGGGTGTTGGGATCGAACGGCGACGTGACGGAGGAAAGACTGGCAGAGGTGGCGAGGCTCACTCGCGGAATAGGGAACGGGGTAGGCTCGGGGGACATCGACTCCGCTGGCACGCCCGCAACCGCGAACGCAGCCAGTAGCTGCTTCTCCTCGACTCGAACCCGGGTGCAAAGCACCGCTACGTTACCCATTTCCTCGTCCATTCTCGTCTTCCGCCGTTCGACCTGTAGTGGGGCTTATTCGCCCCAGTCTTCGCCTTCTTCGGGCGCCTGGCCGACCGTCACCGGATCGGTGGTCAGCACTTCGAGCTCGACGCCGCAATCAGGGCACACGATGATTTCGCCCGCCTCGACCGCTCCCGCCTCGAACTCAGCTCCGCACTCAGGACACTCGACCATTTCGTTTCTCCGTTCCTTCCATATCTCTCTCGGATGGTGCTCGTGAGACCGCCTCGCGAGCAGTAGCGTTCGTTACAGAAATCAAATGCGGTTCAGCACAGCATCTGAAGCAAAAGCGCCTTGTGCGCGTGTAATCGATTCTCTGCTTGATCGAAGATGACGGATTGCGGTCCGTCGGCCACCGCGGCCTCGACCTCTTCATCACGGTGCATCGGCAGATCGTGCATGAAGATCGCGTTCGGGGCGGCCAGGCTCATCAGCTCGGACGTGACTTTGTAGGGCGCCAGCGCAACCGCGCGAGTTGCCGTCTCTTCCATGCCCATCGAGACATGCACGTCGGTATACACCGCATCCGCCCCCCGGACCGCGTCGCGCGGATCGCGGTAGAGCTCCAGCGTGGCGTCGCTCGCCGCCGCCAGCCAGGTAGCCTGGGTGACGATGTCGGCCGGAGGTTCGTATCCGACCGGATTGGCCATGCGCACGCTCACGCCGACAGCCGCCGCCGCCAGCATCAATGAAACCGCAACATTGTTGCCGTCTCCGACATACGCGATCTTCAAACCATGCAACCGGCCGAAGTTCTCTTGCAGCGTCAACAGGTCGGCGAGTGCCTGGGTGGGATGGAATTGGTCGGAAAGACCGTTGATCACCGGGATGCCGGCGTTTGCGGCCAGCTCTTGAATGTCACTATGGAGCTTCACTCGCGCGACCAGCACGTCGACATACCGCCCCAGCACCTTTGCCGTGTCGGAAACGGTCTCGCCACGGCGAAGTTGCAGATCGTTGACGCCGAGATAGATCGCCGTGCCGCCAAGCTGCGCCATCCCGGCTTCGAACGAGACCCGGGTGCGCGTACTGGGATGTTGGAAAACCATACCGAGCGTCTTGCCGGGCAGATACGTATGCGCCTCGCCGTGCCGGTGCATCCGCTTTAGGCGAGAGGCCGTGTCCAGCAGATCGAGAATTTCGTCGGTGGTGAGATCCGTGTCTTCCACCAGGCTGCGGCCGCGCAGGCGCGTGCTCACGGTGAAGGTCCGAAGCTTTTCCGTCGTGCCACCGCCGAGCGACTTGGTCTGCAGTTCGCTCAGCCGGTCGACGATCTGGAGGTTCGCCTGCGCGCGCAGGTTTTGCGCGGCAGTCGCCTCGGTTGGCTCGTGCAATTGGACAGGAACGGTGGAATCGGCCAAGGTGGCTCCCTTCCGGCTCTCGAAAACTCCGAGACGCGCGTTGCCCGCATAAAGCGAGCGGAAGGGGCGAGCAGCGTCGTGGCCCGCGGTACCACCCTTCTTGCACAACCGGATGGGCCGTGCATCTCTCAGCGAAGCATTGCGTGTGCGCCAGGCACCCGGACCTACTTGAGCGAAAGCTCTTTCTTCGGCCGGCCGTTCGGGGGCGCGTTCGACAGCGTTCCATCGGTCCCGGGCTTCCACCATCCCCAGGTCGCTTGGATGAACGAGCTGTCTACTACTCCCCGTCAACACGGGCATCGACAGGACAAATCCCATCGAAAGGATAACTCTGAAATCGAGCGAGTTGTTTACGAAATGTTGGCGACCCCGAGCGACGTCATCAGCGCTCTGGCCGCCGTAGCGGAGAGCGGGGAGGACCCTCCACGCGGTGCATGGTATTCATCGCGATGTCCTCCAGACGCCACGTTCAGTGCCATCACGGCGTCCGAACGGGGAAACAAAAAAGTCCGAGGCATTCAGTCTGCCCCGACCGCTCTCTCTTATACAACCAGATCGGTCGTTTGTGCAAGACGTAAATGGAAATTCGATTCGTCGACGGCGTACGTTCATGGCGTCGGTGTTCGACACACACGCGTGCTCGGTCGATCTCTGGCAGATTAACGCAATCACATCGATCGACGAGTCCGCTGCTATGGTGATGTCGTGTGAGTTCTGCACCATACGGATTCTCGGATCGACCACGGACCTGATCCCTGGCACACAAGCTGAGGCGGCGACATGAGATACGGGCAGATCACCGGGGTTGGCAAACCGGTCGCGAGGATCGTGCAGGGAACAACGGTGCTCGATGCGGCCGATCCCGCCGCATCGTTCGCATTTCTCGATGCGGTGCTCGAACAGGGCGGCACCACCTTCGACACCGCTCAGAGTTACCTCCAAGGCGACGCGGAACGGCTGCTGGGCCAGTGGATGGCGGAGCGACACAACCACGACCGGGTGTTGGTCATCACCAAAGGCTGCCACCACAGCATCGATCGGCAACGGGTCACCCCATTCGACCTCACCGCCGATTTGCACGACTCACTGGCCAGGCTCAGAGTCGAGCGGATCGACCTCTATTTTCTGCATCGGGACAATCTGGACATTCCCGTCGAGGAGCTCATCGGCGCCCTCAACGCCCATATCGATGCCGGCAGAATCGGTGCCATCGGCGCCTCCAATTGGACCATCGAACGCATTCAGGCCGCCAATCTCTACGCGCGCGAGCACGGTATGGAACCGTTCATCGCCAGCAGCCCGAGCTACAGCCTGGCCGAACAAATCGAATCCCCCTGGGCCAACACGGTTTCCATCAGCGGACCGGGCCAAACTGCCGCCAGAGCCTGGTACCGCACCACCCGTATGCCCATCTTTGCCTGGTCGAGCCTGGCGCACGGCTTTCTTTCCGGCCAATTCCACAGCGATCGTTGCGCTGATGCGGGCAGCATCGACGATCAGTCTGTTCTCAAGACATATGGATCGGACGCCAATTTCGAACGCCTGCGCCGCGCGGAGATCCTTGCCTCCGAAAAGGGAGTCACCGTTCCACAGGTTGCGCTTGCCTTCATCCTGGAACAGCAGCTTGCGGTCTACGCGGTTGTCGCCAGCCGTACCCCTCAAGAGTTCGCAGCCAACACCGCCGCGCTCGATCTCTCGCTCACCCGCACCGAGCTCGATTGGCTCGATTTGCTCGCGTACGAACGCTGAGATCGGTCATACTCTCGTCCAATACCGTTCGGTGTGGAATTGATCGGAGAATGCGTGGTCGAGCCGATACTGGTTGCGAAATCGGGCCCTGAAGACATAGTTCTATTGCCGCAAATGTCGAACCGGCACGGACTGGTCTGCGGTGCAACCGGCACCGGCAAAACCGTCACCATCCAGGCCATGTGCGAGCGATTCTCGGAGATCGGCACCCCGGTTTTCGTCGCCGATGTCAAAGGCGATCTGGCCGGTCTTTCGCAACCCGGCGGTGGCAACGAAAAAATCGACCAGCGTCTCGCCGAGATGGCAATTCCCGACTACACGCCGCGCGGATACCCAGTCGTCTTCTGGGACGTCTTCGGTCTCCAGGGCCACCAGGTTCGGACCACGGTTTCCGAGATGGGCCCCGTCCTGCTGGCGCGTCTGATGCAGCTCAACGACACCCAGGCCGGTGTTTTGCAAATCGTCTTTGCCTGGGCGGACGCGCAGCACTACCCGCTGATCGATTTCAAGGATCTGCGCGCCCTGCTCGGTGAGGTTGCCGATAACCGGAAAGACCTGTTGCGTGACTACGGAAGCGTTTCGCCGCAGTCGATCGGCGCTATCCAGCGCGCGGTACTCACCATGGAGCAACAGGGCGTCGACAAGTTCTTTGGTGAACCGGCGCTCGACCTGGCCGATTTCGTGCGCAACGACCCAAACGGTTTCGGGCAGATCAACATTCTGGCGGCGTCGACCCTGTATCAGTCGCCCATTGCATACTCCACTTTCCTCCTATGGCTGTTGTCTGAGCTCTTTGAATCCCTCCCCGAAGTCGGCGATCCTGAGAAGCCGAACCTGGTCTTTTTCTTCGACGAAGCCCATCTCCTCTTCGACGAAACACCCAAACCCCTGCGAGACAAGATCGAGCAAGTCGTTCGCCTGATCCGCTCGAAAGGCGTTGGCATCTTCTTCATCACGCAAATGCCAATCGATATCCCCGATGTGATCCTCGGCCAGCTCGGAAACCGGGTCGAGCATGCGTTGCGTGCCTACACTCCGCGTGATCAGAAGGCCATCAAAGCCGTTGCCGAGACATTCCGAACCAATCCCGGCATCGACGTCGAGACTGCGGTCACCGAGCTACAGGTCGGCGAGGCGCTCCTCTCGTTCCTGGAGGACAAGGGTGCGCCGGGCATCGTGCAGCGGGGACTGATCGTACCTCCGCGTAGCCGGGTCGGCGCGATCACCGATGCGGAGCGAGCGGCAGTCATGCAAGCGTCGACCTATGGAATCAAATACGCCACCGCCCTCGATTCGCTATCGGCGTCGGAGATGATCGAAGCGAAACACGAGCAAGCTCAGGCCGATGCTGAACTGGCGCGTCGAACAAGCCGAGATCGACAAGATGGAAGCCAAGCGCCAGGCTGAGCAAGAGAAGGCAGTCAAGAAATCGTCGTCGACCTCTTCATCGCGCAAGCGGCAGCCGAAGAATCCGTTCGACGAAGTGATCGACCAGGCATCGTCGACCGTCGGGCGTGAGATCGGTAAATCGATCGTGCGCGGAATCCTCGGCAGCCTTTCGCGATAAGCAGGTTGACGAACCGAACCGATCTCTGCGACCATAAAGACTGGTTTCGCAGGAGGTCTCCGTTGACGGATTAGTTCGCGCATCAGCAATTGTTCCCATTCGTTTCGTTGCGGATGCGGGTCGATGTCTGATGGTGAGCTGTCTCTGTCTTGGAGCCTGCCAGCACCCCAAACCTTCCCCTTCGCGGGATGTCCGCGCGCTCCTTCCTCAGTTCACTCGTCATCGGCATGCGACGCGTTTCCGTCCTGGAAACTCGCAATGCTCTCCGTCAATTCCCTTACTTTCGACATCGAGGGCGTCCGCATCCTGGACGACGTTACCTTTTCCATCCCACCCGGCGAGAAGGTCGGACTGGTCGGCGCCAATGGCTCCGGCAAATCGACCTTGCTCGAGCTCATCGCCGGTCATTTCGTGCCGACCCGTGGCAATGTGCAGTTGATCGGTGGCGGTCGCATTGGCTATCTCCCACAAGTGCCAACTATCGAAATCGGCGCAACGGTGTTCGACATGCTGGCCGGAGGTTCGGGGCCGTGGTCGACTGCTCGAACCGAAATGGATGCTGCTCTGGCAGATCTGGCTCTCGATTCTGAACCGTCCGATGAGCGTATCGAGCGGTATCAGACATCGCTCGACGAGTTCGAAGCCGCCGGCGGGTGGGCGGTGGAAACGCGCATCCAGTCGATACGTGAAGGATTGGGCCTGGGCGCCATCCCGGACGATCAGCCGTTCGCCGAGCTTAGTGGAGGGCAGAAAACCCGCGTGCTCCTCGGTGCGTTGCTCATCGGAGATCCTGAGCTGATCTTGCTCGATGAGCCGACCAACTATCTCGATCTTCCGGCGCTCGAATGGCTGGAATCGTTCGTGATGCGATCGCCGGTATCGATGCTGGTCGTTTCCCACGATCGCCGCTTTCTCGATGCCAGCGTCACCCGCATCTTGGAGATCGACCACCGGACCCATAAGCTCCGTTCGTTCCCGGGAAACTACACGTTCTATGCTCAGGAGCGTCGTCGCGAGCGAAGACAGCACGAGATGGCCTTCCAGGATCAGCAGGACGCAGTTGCCAAAACAGAAGCGGCGATTCGCAAGCTCGATCAAGCCGCCAGCGGCATCGAGCAGGAAACGATTCACTTCCACTATCGCAAGGTCGCCAAGGGTATCGCCCGCCGCGCAACCGTGCAGAAGAACCGGCTGGAACGTGAGCTCGTCAGCGAGGATCACCTGGAGCGCCCCGAGATCGACAAGCCGATCTATCTCGACGGCCTCGTCGATTCCGCTGTCGGCGACCGGCGCACACTTATTTCGGCAGAAGCACTCTCGATCGCACCGGGCAATCGAACGATTCTGGAGCAAGTCGAGCTCATAGTACGCGGGGGAGACCGCATCGCCATCGTCGGCGAAAACGGCAGCGGAAAAACGTCGCTCCTGCGTACGTTGCTTGGCGAGCTGGCGCCGGCCGCGGGCACGGTCTATCGAGCTCCGGCAATCCAGATTGGCTATCTGAATCAGGAACTGCTGCGCTCGGTGCTGCCGCTGGAAACCTCGGTGCTCGAAGCCGTACGCGATGTGAATGCAGGGAGTCTCACCGAAATTCGCAATGTGCTCGCCCAGTTCCATTTCGCAGGCGACGAGGTCTTCAAGCAGCTCGGCGATCTGAGCGCCGGTGAGCGGATAAGACTCGAGCTGGCGCGTATGGCTGCATCCGGTGCAAACCTGCTGGTGCTCGACGAGCCGACAAGCCATCTCGACCTTCCTGCCATCGAGCAGCTCGAGTTGGCGCTGAAGCACTATCCCGGCGCGATCCTTGCGGTTTCGCATGACCGCGCCTTTCTCGAACGAGTCGGATTCGACCGGTTGCTCGAAACTCGCGACGGACGACTTCATCTTGCAAACGCGTCAGTTTTGGCAAATGGATCGTGATTTGGATGAGATGTTGGGAGTCACGCTCACGGTCTGGACACCGGTGGCCGCTAGCTCGATTTGCTCGCCAGGATCATGATGTCGACGAACCTTCGGGGAGTCCTGAGCGCTGTTAGCGTGGAACGGCGGAAGCAGGAGAGGCGGCCGCGATTCGCAAGAGTCTTGACACAGTACAGAGGAGTCGCTAAATTCTCTGTCAACAACTGAATAAGAATCCTTATCAGGAGAGGTGGAGGGATACGGCCCTGTGAAGCCCGGCAGCCTGCCAAGCGAAGAGCGAGGCAAGGTGCCAATTCCGGCGAGGTAACTCGCAAGATAAGGGAGTGCCGCTTTTGCGCAACCCTTGTCACCCTCGGCAGGGGTTTTTTGTTGACCTAACTGGGCCGTTTGGCCAAATGAGCGGGCGCAACGCGTGAAGCAACGATTCGACGGTTCGATCTACGTTCCAGTTCAGGTTCCAGAGTCGGTCACCGAACACGAGCGCGGTGTCCACCTGCATTTGTTGCCGCCGATGGGTGCCTGGCACGAACCCGTCGATGGCGAGCTCCGTTGGTTCACCACCGGGCCACTTCAGCTGGAGCTGGGAGGCAACTTGCCTGCCGCCACCGTCGCCTATCGCACCTGGGGGACCCTGAATCCGAACCGCGACAATGCGGTTCTGGTGCTCCACGCCCTCACCGGGGACAGTAATGCCGCCGGCGAAGGCGGGTGGTGGGAACCGCTGATCGGCCCGGGCCGGGCCATCGACACCAACCGTGCGTTCGTCATCTGCGCCAACATCCTCGGTGGTTGCCAGGGGACCACCGGTCCTGCCTCGATCGATCCATTCACTGGCCGTCCATACGCCATGCGCTTTCCGCTTTTCACCATTGGCGATATGGTGACCTTGCAGCGCAGATTGGTGGAATCGCTTGGGATCACCGGGCTCATCGCCATCGGCGGTTCCATCGGCGGTTGCCAGGCGCTCGAATGGGCCACCCGGCATACAGATCTGGTGCGGGCGTCGGTGCCGGTCGCCGCCACCGCCGCGCTTGGGCCGCAGGCGATCGCGCTGAACGAGGCAGGTCGCCGGGCCATCATGGCCGATCCCGATTGGCGAGGTGGCGAATACGCCAGCGAAGGAGTCTTCCCGGCCGACGGATTGGCCATCGCTCGCATGATCGCCATGACCCAGTTCCATTCGACCGAAAGCATGGACGCCCGGTTTGGCCGCAAGCAGGCCACCCGTCCCAGCCTCTATCCCTCCTTTGGCGGAACCTTCGATGTCGAGGGATACATTCACTACCATGGCGCGGCGTTGGTGCGCCGGTTCGATGCCAACAGCCATCTCTACCTCACCCGCGCGATGGATCTGTACGATCTCTACCGGGATGGTGGCGCCGAAAAATGGATCGATCGTATCGATTCGCCCATGCTCTTGCTTGGGATTCGCAGCGACTGGCTTTATCCCGCTGAAGGAGTGGTGGAGCTCTACGACCGGATCGCAGCGCGAGACAAGGAAGTCTCCTACATCGAGCTCGATTCGCCCGATGGACATGATGCGTTTCTCAAGGAATGGGAGATGCTGACCCGAGCGATCGGTCCATTTATATCGACCTCGTTAGACGAGGTGGACCGTTTCAAAGCCCACGCCGCCCGTCAGGGGTGAGCTGATCGTCGTAGTGTGAAGTACGCCGGGCGAAGGTCGCTCAGGCAATGACAGGAGAAACCATGAGCGAAACACAACCTGGATTCGAAACCACCGCCCTCCACGCTGGGCAGGAAGTCGACCCCACGACCAAATCGCGCGCGGTCCCCATTTACATGACCACGTCGTATGTGTTCGATAGTCCCGAGCACGCCGCCAATCTCTTTGCGCTCAAAGAATTCGGCAACATCTACACCCGACTGATGAATCCGACCACCGACGTCTTCGAAAAGCGGGTAGCCGCGCTCGAAGGCGGCGCGGCGGCGCTGGCATTCGCCTCGGGGCAGGCCGCGGAAACGGCAGCGATCCAGAACATCGCCAACGCCGGCGACGAAATCGTATCGACCACCAGTCTCTACGGCGGTACCTATAACCTGTTCCACTACACGCTTCCCAAGATGGGCGTGAAGGTCAATTTCGCCGAGCCCAACCCCGAAGCCGTCAAGGCGGCGATTACCGATAAGACCAAAGCGGTCTACTCGGAGACGATCGGCAATCCTGATCTCCTGACCCTCGACATCGAGGCCGTCGCGGATGTGGCCCACGAGGCGGGTATTCCGCTCATCCTCGACAACACGATTCCGACTCCCTATCTCGTCAATCCGATCGCCCATGGCGCGGATATCGTGGTTCATTCCGCCACCAAGTTCATTGGTGGGCATGGGCAGGCCATCGGCGGCGTGCTGGTCGATGGCGGCAAGTTCGACTGGGGCGCTTCCGGGAAGTTCCCGGACTTCACCACACCAGATCCCAGCTATCACGGCCTCGTCTATAACGATGTCTTCAGCCCCGCCAATTTTGGCGCCAACATCGCCTATATCATCAAAGCGCGCACCCACATCCTCCGCGATACCGGAGCGTCACTGAGTCCCTTCAATTCCTGGCTCTTCATCGCCGGGCTCGAAAGTCTGGCCGTCCGAATGGAGCGGCATAGTCAGAATGCGCAGGCAGTCGCGCGCTTCCTGACCGAGCATCCCAAGGTCTCCTGGGTCAACTACCCTGGCCTTTCCAGCCACCCGTCCTACAAGACCGCCAGCAAGTACTTCCGTAATGGACTTTACGGCGCAATTCTTGGGTTCGGTGTGCGCGGCGGCGCGGATGCCGGCCGCAAGCTCATCGAGAACGTGACCCTCTTCTCGCATCTGGCGAACATCGGCGATTCCAAGTCGCTCATCATCCACCCGGCCTCGACGACGCACTCGCAGCTGACCGAGGATGAGCAGACCAGCACCGGCGTCACGCCCGACTACGTTCGGTTGTCGATTGGACTCGAGACCGTTTCGGACATCATTGCCGACCTCGATCAGGCACTGGCGAAGATCTAGTCCGCCAATCGAAGCAATATGAAAACGAGCCGGATCGACATCGACCCGGCTCGTTTCATTGCTCGAACAGTCCTCGGGCGAGATTCAACACTTGCGCCCGCGCAGATCACTAACCTCAGAGCAGCAAGTCCCAGGGAAAACCTTGCTGTCATCCTGACGAAGGAAGGATCTCCCCGCCGCAGCGGGTGCCACCACTTGGCCCGGCTTCCATTCCGCTGCCAACAATTGTGAGATTCGCTTTATGGGTTATGCCGTCGGAAAACTGCATCCGCATTCTGCCCAGAAGACGGATCTTCCCGCCGCAGTAAGTGGCGTCGGCTCCCTTCCCATCGTGCCAGAAATGCTCGGTTGCATCAGCGCAGCGCTAGCTGGTCCGCTTCAGGAAATCGCGAACCACCGCGACGAACTTCTCCTGCTCTTCGATGAACGGCATATGCCCGCTCTTCTCGAACATCGCCAGCTCTGCGCCTGGAATGAGCTCAGCGACCGCTTCGCATTCCCCAACCGGTGTTACCCAGTCATGGCGTCCCGAGCAAACCAGCGTCGGAACCGCCACCGATGGCAGACCCGCGCGCACGTCGTAGTTCGGGATCACATGCTCGAACATGTACGCAGCCACGAATGGGTCGTCGACGCCCCGCTTGATCATTTGGCCGCCGATCGTGTCGTCCCACGCGTAAAAATAGAGTGGCAGCATCACTTCCCACCATGCCATGAATTCCGCTTCGCTGGTTACCTTTCCTTCGAAAAGGGAAGGCCCGACCGCCTTTTGTTCCGGAGTTGCGCGTGCCTCGAGTTCCGCGGCCGCCGCTTCCCAAAAGTGGTGACTGGGGGAGGTGGTAACCAGAATCATCCGATTCAGGCTCTCGGGATAGCGCAGCGCAAAGACCTGCGCCCACATGCCGCCGAACGAATTGCCAATCACCGTGATCGGTCCGAGCCCGAGCAACGTCCGCAGCGCCTCGATATCGTCGGCCATCTGCTCGATGGTGCAGGTTTCCAGAGCCACGCGCTCCGATCGTCCCGTACCGCGATGGTCGATGTACACAAGCTGAAAGTCCTCCGCAAGTGGAGAAAGCCACGGCTTGAAATAGCTATGGTCCATGCCGGGACCACCATGCAGCACAAAGGCAACCGGCTTCTCGACCATGTCGTCGCCGGATGGAGCCAGCCCGACCCCCTCCACATCGAAATAGATCTTGGCGCCATTCAAGGTGGCTAGCATGAAGACTCCTTGGTGAGAAATAAAGTGCCGGTGTGGATGAAATTTCTTTCGTGCGAGCGTAGCGCAGATGGGTCGATCGCGGCCTTGCGCTATCTCTCGACGACAGGACGATCGGGCGAGCGTCGAGGACGCGTCACCGATCGGAATTGCTGGACGCGTATGGTTTCCGCGAGACTCTCGTGAAACGCAAAGAATCAACCCGCCCCAAAAGGGACGGGCTGCCGCTTCTACTGCGTTCGCAACATCTGCTTAGGAAGCTCGTGCCTTTTCCTTCACCGGAATCAACCATTCCTCGCGGAACCATTGCGCCTGCCAGGGAACCGCCGTCTTATTACCGCTTTCGCGAAAGTCGACCAGGTAGAGCGGGATGGTATACGGGCCGCGCGGATTGATTTCGACGACCTTCCCGACAGCACCGTCGAACTTGGCTTCTTGCGATGTGGTGTAGAGCACGCTGATACCCCAGACGCCGCGCTTGTTGTGGCCGCGGGGCATATGCACTTGCACGGTGTCGCCCACAAAGTATCGGGATTCGGAAACGTCGGCTGACATCGCAGGCTCCTGTAAATTCGATCGGGCGCCGGAATTATCGAGACCGGCAATGAGACGATCGGATTATAGCGAAGCCCAGAGCTACGCCAACAGTTAGGACGTGGCGAGCTTGCGCGACGGCGTCGAGGCGCCGGCCAGCCGGCGCCGTAGCCCGGCGATTCCGCCGGATTGCGCTTCTTCGGTGTCCGCGAGATCAGGGGGATAGGACGGCTGGGCGGTAAACGCGCGCCCGAACGGTTGCGTCACCACAATACGGTCAAGCGCCTCTTGCCGATCCGCGGCTTGCTGCTCACCGATGGCGCCGATTCGGCGCGCGTAGAGGTCGACAATGCCGCGATCCAGCGTGTCGTTCGACCAGGCTCTTGATGTTCTGAACGGGGTAGAGTGATCCTGTGACACGAGGCACGGCTCCGCCTGATCGGTGACTCGGGACATCTGCGCATGTATTGTACGTACGCTGGATTCAGCTTAGCAATCATTCATCCGCAACGCAAGATGTGGTGACAAATCGGCACGTTGTCGCGTGCGGCGATTGACGCAACCAGGCCACCCTCCTATCATCGCCAGACCTGCTTCGGAACGAACCGATTGGTGGGGTTCGGCGCGCCCACCGCGGCGTGCGAGGGGGAGATGGTCTTCGGTTCATGAGCCAGCAGGGAACGAGTCGGGTTGCCAATCATCTCCGCATGCGCGCCACCCGTTCGCGCGCGTTCGAAAACTCACCATGGTCGGAAGCCACCGACCTGATTCAGGATCGCCCGGACGCGATCTATTTCGGGGACGGCGCCCCGAATGTGGAAGTACAGCCTTTTGCCCGGTTGCAGGAAGCCGCGGTCAAAGCCTGGAAAGATGCCCCAGGTAACCTCGGCTACGGCGAGCTCGCGGGGTATCCGCCCTTGCGAGAGTTGATCGCCGAGCGTATGAGCGTGCGCGGCATTCACGCCAACCCCGATGAAATCATGATCACCAACGGGAGCCAGCAGGGGATCGATCTGATCGCCCGCCTGATGCTCGATCCCGGCGATGCCATTCTGGTCGAGGGTCCGACCTATATCGGCGCCATGCAAACATTCGATGCTTACGAAGTCGACTATGTGGTGATTCCGATGGACGACGAAGGCATCGACGTTGTCGCGCTCGACGAGCGGCTCGATCGGCTGGAACGCAAGCCGAAGCTGCTCTACACCATTCCTGCGTTTCAAAACCCGACCGGAGCGTCACTGTCCTCTTCACGTCGCGAGGCATTGCTCGAGCTGGCGGAACGGCGCCATCTCCTGATTCTGGAGGACGATCCATACGGCGAGCTCTGGTACGACCACCCGCCCGGTCCCGCATTGCGGGCCGACCACCCGTCAGTGGTCTATCTGGGATCGTTCTCGAAAACGATCGCTCCAGGTCTGCGGGTCGGCTGGATGGTCCCGCCCCCGGACATGCTGGATTTGCTCCTGATGGCCAAGGAAGGGACAGACATCCACAGCAATCGCATCGCCACCCGTACGGTCTTTCACGCGGCATCCGATTTCCTCGATGTGCACATCGCCGGATTACGCGATTTTTACGGAGCGCGCCGCGATGTGCTGCTGGAGGGGCTGACCGCCTCCATGCCGTCTGAAATCGAGTGGAACGTCCCAGGAGGCGGGTTCTTCCTCTGGATTCGACTCCCGGAAAACGTCTCGTCTAACCAGTTGCTGATAACCGCGGCCCAGCACGATGTCGCCTTCCTGCCCGGATCCTGGTTCTATCCACTCGGAGATGTCGAGAACAATGGTCTCCGCCTCAGCTTCTCGTCGCTGCCGGTCGACCGCATCCAGCTCGGCGCAAAACGCCTGGGCGAAGCCGCCCACGACTTCCTCCGCAACGAGGAATGTCATTAGCGTCGCACCTGATCCGTCATGCTGAACATCTGTACCGTCGACGTCGCCTTGATTCCCGTTGCATCGGCAAGAGAGGCTTCCCTGTAGAAAGCGGCGATTGTTCAGGGCGGCGACACGACGCGCATCAGCGGAGATCGAATCCAGGAGTTTTCTGGAAACTCGAACTGCGACAGATTGGCAGTCTTCGATCGCTGGATAGAAGTTGCTGGACTGCCACTTCTGGTTTCTTGGGTCCCTGGATTCAGAACTATCGAAATTCCGGTTAGTAAACGATCAGGCTCCGCACGTCCTGCCCGGCCAGCTTCTCGCGCCCCTTCAGGTCCTTGAGCTCGACCAGCACCGCGATTCCAACCAGCTCGGCGTCGAGGCGATCGACCAGATTCACGGCCGCTCGGATCGTGCCGCCAGTCGCCAGCAGATCGTCCACGATGATCACCCGTTGTCCGGATTTGACCGCGTCGCTGTGAATCTCGACCGTGTTGACCCCGTACTCCAGCTCATACTCTTCCTGGAGCGTGTTCCCGGGCAGGCGCCCGACCTTACGCACGGGAACCAACCCGGCTCCGAGCGTGTAGGCGATAGGCGCGCCGAAAATGAACCCGCGGCTCTCGATCGAAACCACATGATCGATGCCGCTGAATGGCGCCGCCATCGCATCGACCGCCGCCTTGAAGGCGGGTCCGTCGGCCAGCAGAGGGGTGATGTCCCGAAAGAGGATGCCCGGTTTGGGGAAATCGGGAATCGCGCGAATCTTCGCCTGCAAATCCTCGATCGACGGTGTCACACCCTGGCTCATACTGCTCCCTTGCTGTTGCTTTTCGCCGCCGCGCCCCACCGCGCGCGGGCAGGCAGTTTAGCGTGATTCCCTTGCCGCCGGGGCACGTGGGTGGTACGGTCCTGACGCCCCGAGAGATCCGCGGGCCGGGCGGGGCCCAATCGTCGAACCAGAGGTCACCATCATGGCGTTTCCAATCAAGCGGCGCACCATTGTGCGCGGAGCGGCGGCTCTTCCATTTGCCGTGCTCTCAGCGCGTTATTCGCTCAAGCGCGCATTGGCGCAGGGCGATGTGGTTCCGGCCGACATCACGCAGCTCACCGTGCTCGCTGCCGGACTCGACTCCCGCGAGGCCGATCAGCCGGAAAACGCGGACGTATTCATCATCGCTCGCATCGATGTGCCGAACGCCACCGTGCGCGCCGTCAGCGTGCCGCGCGATCTGTACGTCAGCATCCCGGGCTTCGGGTACGACAAAATCACCCGGACCTATGACTTCGGATCGAAAGCGAACAACAGCGAGTTCAAATACGGCGCCCAGACCATGATCGACACCGTGGCCGAAAACTTCGGCATCACGGCCGACGCGGTGGTCGCCACCACCTTCACCGGCTTCGAACAGATCATCGACGGCGTTGGTGGCATCGATGTCGACAACCCGTATGACCTCTACGACGGCGAATTTCCCGACCCCGGACTACGGCATCAAGGAGCTCTTCTTTCCCGCCGGAGCGATCCATCTCAACGGGCTCGACGCGCTCGACTTCGTTCGCACCCGGCATCAGGATGCCGACACCGGCCGCGTGATGCGTCAGCATCTGGTCCTGCTCTCGATGCTCGAAAAAGTGACCTCGGACGAGATGCGCGACCAGCTTCCCACCCTGGTCGAGGAGTACCGCAAGGTCGTGCGCAACAATCTGGGACAATCGCGCAGATTGGCGTTAGCGTTGGCCGCGCCGTCGTTCAAAGCAGAATCGATTTACTTCGCCGATCTGGACGATTTCGTTTGGGGAGATACCACCGGCGAAGGGATGTGGATCTACTCGGGAGACTGGTCGCAGATTCCCGGCTACGTACAGGGATTCTTGAATGGCACCATCTGACGGTTCCTCGGGTTCGAACACGCGCGATGCTGCCATCCAGGCGAGATTGGCTGGGGAAAACCCGGTCGACTACCTCCGCCGCCGTGGCTACGTTCAGGACGTCTCCAACGAGACTGGCTTGCGCGCCCTCTTCGACCGGGAAACCGTCACCGCCTATATCGGCTTCGATCCAACCGCGGCATCACTGCATGTTGGCCACCAGATCGGCATCATGATGCTGGCGGTGCTCCAGCGCTTCGGTCACCGTCCCATCGCCTTGGGAGGGGGAGGAACCGCGCTGGTCGGGCGATCCCTCCGGCAAGACATCGACCCGCGTACTGCTTACCGAAGAGTCGATCCGCTCCAACCTCAAAAGCATCCTGCCGCAGTTCGACCGCTTCCTCGACTTCCGTGGCGACCGCTTCGGCGACAACCCCGCCGCGTTGTTGATGAACAATGCCGACTGGCTGCTCAAGCTCGAATACATCCCGTTTCTGCGCGACATTGGCCGCCACTTTTCGGTCAACGAGATGCTGGCGGCAGAAACCTACAAAGTGCGGGTCGATTCGGGTGCCGGACTCAACTTCGTCGAATTCAACTACCGCATCGTCCAGGCCTATGACTTCCTGCATCTCTTCCAGACATCGGGATGCCGCCTGCAAATGGGCGGCTCCGATCAGTGGGGCAACATCGTCGCCGGCGCCGATCTGATCCGCCGGGTCGAATCCGGTGAGGCATACGCCCTCGTCTGTCCGCTGCTCACGACCGCCGGTGGTCAGAAGATGGGCAAGAGCGAAGGCAACTCGGTCTGGCTCGATGCCACGATGACCTCGCCCTACGACTTCTACCAATACTGGGTGAATGTCGACGATGCCGATGTGGAGCGGCTTGCTGAAGCTCTACACGTTCGTGCCGGACGACGAGATCGCCCAGATCACCGCTGGCGAAGGCGAAGCCTTGCGTGCCGCCAAGCAGCTGCTCGCCCGTGAAGTCACCTTCGCTGACCCATGGCGAGGCAGCCGCGAATGAAGCGGCGGCCGCCGCCGCGACCCTCTTCTCTGGTGAGGTCTCGATCGAATCCCGCATGGCCGATCCGAACATCCCCGCCATCGGTCTTACCGCCGAAGCAGATGCCCGTTGCCGAGCTTTTCGTGCGAGCCGGCATGACCGGCTCACGCGGCGAAGCCCGCCGCCTCGCTCAACAGGGGGGCCTCTCGATCGACGGGGTTCGCATCGACGATGTCGACCAGCCCGCCCCGGCCGATCGTGCCGCGCATCCTGCTGCAAGTCGGCAAGAAACGCTTCAAACGCGTCGACTTCACGAGCTGAATCGACGAACCCGTAGTCGCCGGCCGATTTTGCTTGCGTTAGGTCACGCCGGCGAAGCGGAGATTTCCGGCTCGCGGCTCACGAAAAACGCGACTGACATTCCCACCACGATCAGCAATGCAATGATGATCGCGACCCGTTCCGCGCCCAGTTGATCGGCGGCAATTCCGGCCAGCAGGGTTGGCACCAGCGCGCCCAGGTTTTGCACCAGCGATTGCGTGGCAATCACTTGGCCGCGAAACTCCAGCGGCGTGCGCTCCAGCGTGATCGTGCGTGACGCTACGCCCACGATCGAAGAGGCAAATCCGGCCGGAATCGAGAAGAGCATCACCATCAAAGCCAGCGGTGGCAAATGGAGCGCATGCGCGATCCGGTCGATGGGGATGTTGAACGTGTCGACCAGCAGCCAATGGATATCGCCCAGGAATCCGAACGCGGCGATCGAAAGCGCAAACAGCGCCAGCCCATAAACTGCCACCCAGCGCAGCCCGAAATACCGCCCGAGATAGGGCGCTGCGCGCAACCCGATCAGCACCCCAATCGCGGCGGGAGCAAACACGAAGACCGTGTTCTCGGACGATGTATTCAGAATGCGCTTCAGGTAAATTGGCGCGACCACCACCAATGCGCTGAGCCCGATACCGACCATCACATCGGCCGCCGTCACCCGAAACAGCACCGAATCGCGAATCGTGACCCGCAGCCCACGCAGCAGCGTCGACATAACGCCATCGGGATGACGGCTCATCTGCGCCAGTTGCCCCTTCAGCTCGCCGATATGAATCTGAAACACCAGTCCGGCCGCGGTCAGGAAAAAGGCTGCGCAAACCGCGAAGAGATAGCGTGGATCGCTCGTTTTCAGAAGCAGCGGCGCAATCGCAATCACTCCCACTGCCTTGCGCGATCACCAGCGCCAGATTCGACAGCGCCTGCCCGTTCGACCAACCGGTTCCGTGGCACGATCGATGCCAGCGTCGAGCTCTCGGCTGGCGCATAGAACTGGTGGATCAACCAGATCGCCAGCGTGGTGGCAAAGATTCCCGCCAGCGATGGCGGACGCACCGCCAGCGCCAGCACGAAGAAAAACCGCAACAAATTGAGCGTCACCAGCAACGGGCGGCGCGGCAGTGCATCGACCGCCACCCCGGCCGGAAGTCCGAACAGAATCGCCGGAATCACCGAGCAAACGACGAAGATCGAGCTGTAGAACGACGAGTCGGTGGTGTCGACCACTAACACCAGCAGCCCATACATCAGCGCTCCTTGCGCGGCCTGTACCAGAAACCGGGAAAGCCAGAACGCCAGGAATGTCGGATTCTCGAACAGCGACGTCTTGTCGCTGCTCGAGCTGATCGACGGTTCCGGTGAGCGAGGACAGATCCGTGACCGACATCGGCGACGACGGCAAATCGACCGGGATCTCCATGTCCGGAGCGGGCGGGCTGATCGTCCTGGCGATGTACAGCTCGGGCTCGCCCGGCTTCAGCTCGATCGTTCCGCTCAGCGTTTCGATCGTTTCGGGCTTTTTCTTGCGCGGCGGCGCAGGTTTCGGCTTTGGAACCGTTGGGTCAGGAGGCGGACTCGAACCCGCGCCGGCCGTAGTGGACGCGTCGGTGGGCGTCTTGCGCGCCCGCGGCGGCTTCGGCTTGGGTTCGATCCCGGGCTTGGCTGCCTCACCAACGTCGGCGGACGGTGATGGCTTTGGTTTCGGTGTGCGCTTCGGTTTGGGGGAGCTGTTCGAGCGGCTCGGCGGAGCTTGGCTGGCGCTTGCGCGCCGGCTTGGGAATGCTTTCCGGATCGGTCGGTTGCTCCGGAGCCATCGAACTCAGTCCGAGCGAATCAACGAAGCGACGGTGTGAACTGGAGCATAGATGATCGGCAGCGCATCCTGGAATTCCTTCCAGGGCGGCACAATGTCCAGCAGACTCAGAACCAGCAACACAATCGCCGCGATAAGCACCACCATGATCGCCAGCGGCGCGGTCGGGCCGATCGAAGAAAGATAGCGCCGAATACCCAGCGATTCGATGCTCGTCAGCAGGAAAATCACCCAGCCCACTGCCAGCAGGATCCCCCCGAGCACCAGGCTATCGCCGTACTCCTCCTCCTGCCAGAGCAGAATCCCCAGGTTGGTGATCAGCAGGAGTCCACCCGCAATGACCAGCACCGCCACTACGCCCCAAATCGATTGCGCAGTACGCTCGTGGGGGAGCAGCCGGCTCGGCCGGTGTTGATGCGGCCACGCGCCGTCGACCGCATTCTGAACGGCATCGAGCGTGAGCACCATGGCGATGCTGACGCCGATGAGCACCCAGAGCAGGTGGTTGTCGGTATTCAGGCTATTCGGAAGATCTGGCATTCAGCCCGTTGCGCGGTGCGCAGGTAGGAGCGTAGCGGACCGTCAATCGCGACCCGGCAGAGGGTAGCACACCAGCCCGGCAGTCTCCCTGAGAAGCAGCCAGAATAGTTTGCGTCAGGAGATGTAGCGCCGGTATGCCGAGATTCGCTCCCGCTCATGCTGCACCCAGGTTGCCTCGAACACCCGCAGCCAATTCTCATACCCGATCTTTCGCAGCGCGTCGTCGTCGAAACCGCGCGACCGCAGCTCATCGATCAGGCGAGGAAGCCCGGCGGCGTCCTTGAGATCTCCCGGCATGGCTGCGCCATCGAAATCGGAACCAAGCGCCACGCCGTCGATACCGTTGCGGTCCGCGATGTAGATCAGGTGATCCGCAATCAGCGAGAGTGACGTTTCCGCTGGATTGGAATAGCCATCCTTTCGCAGGAAGCCGCAGTGGTAGTTGATCCCCACCATCCCGTTGGAATCGCGCACGGCATCGAGCTGCTTGTCGGTCAGGTTGCGGACCGCTGGCGCCAGCGTATTGGCATTGGAATGCGTCGCGACGATCGGTTTCGTCGTGGTCTCGACCACATCCCAGAAGCCCTTTTCGTTGAGATGGGAAACATCGATCATGATGCCCAGCTCGTTGCAGGCTCGAACCAGCGCCTTGCCAGGATCGGTGAGTCCTGGACCGATATCCGGCGAGCCGGTGCGCTTGATCGGCACCCCGGTTCCGAAATTGTTCGGTCGCGACCAGACGATCCCCAGCGAGCGCAGCCCGGCCATGTAGAGCCATTCGAGCGAGTCGAGATCGTCATCGATCGCGTCGGCGCCCTCCATGTGAATCTCGATCGAAAAGACATCCGAACCCATGTTGTAGCGAATGTCGTCCACTCGTCCGCACGATGGCCACTTCGCCGTCAGAATCGCCCACGATCTTGTAAAGCCGCAGGAGTTGATCGACCGCGTGGTTATAGGCGTAGGAAAACTCGAGTGGCGGGAGACGGGTACTTTTTCTTGTCCGAGGGATCGAAGCCGGCCTTCTCCATTTCGGCCACATCTTCATCCGGATCGGGCACAAAGATCGCGAAACAGCTCCCAATCAATCCGCCTTCATGCGCCCGTGGCAGGTCGACATGCCCTTTCGCGCCATGGCGAAAAAACGAGCGCTTGCCTTCGCCAATTTGCTGAATGGTGTCGTTGTGTCCATCGAAAACCGGAATCAGTGACACGCGCTTCTCCCCTGGTGACGAACGTATGCCGGTCGTCCGATCGTTCCGCAGGCCGGTATCATGCACGAAAATGCACGAGCGGTGACGTCCAAATCGACGAATCCGGTGATCGACCCGTTCCGCGCTCCGCGAACAAGAGAGGACAATCGCATGAGTGACAACCGAACCCTGGAAGGCAAGACCATTCTGTTGATGGGAGTGGCGAATCCCTGGAGCATCGCCTACGCCATTGGCCAGGCCATGATCGATGCCGGCGCCAATCTTGCGCTGAGCTATCTCGACGAGCGCATGAAGAAGGACTGCGAGAAGTTGATCAAGGACTCGCCGGGGAGCAAGCTCTATCCCTGCAATGTCGAGAATGACGACGAGATCGACGCGCTCGGCGAGGCGCTGAAAGCCGACTATGGCACCATCGACGGCTATGTCCACAGTGTTGCGTTTGCACCGGCCGCCGAGCTGACGAATCCATTTCGCCAGACGACCCGCGCCGGTTTCAACACCGCCTTATCCGTAAGCGTCTATTCGCTGATTGCGGTTTCCGCGCGTTTGGTCCCCTTCATGCCCAATGGCGGCAGCATCACCACCTTGACCTATCTGGGCGCGGATCGCGCCTTCCCGCAATACAACGTCATGGGTGTGGCCAAAGCCGGCCTGGAATCCGCGGTGCGCTACCTGGCGTACGACCTGGGACAGGAGAAGATTCGCGTCAATGCCATCTCGGCCGGTCCGGTGAAAACGGCTTCGGCCCGTGGCATCCCGGGCTTTTCCTCGATGCTGGAGGTGTTCGGCGAGCGCGCCCCGCTCAAGGACACCTTCAATGCCAAGGACGTGGCCCAGCTCGCGGTCTTCCTCGCCAGTGACGGCGCGAAAGCAATCACCGCCGAAACCATCTTCGTCGATAACGGCTACCACGCGATGGGCATGTAGCAGCGGTTTCGGAAGCCGAAATTCGACGACGACATCAGCAAGGCTCGGCGGCCGGACTCCCCTGTCCGGCCGCTGCTACGTTCATCCTCTCACCTGGTTCCGGACCGTTAGAGCCCCAGCGCCAACCGCGCAATCCAGTAAGCGGTGAAGCCGGTGACAATGCAGATCCAGAGCTTTTGAAACTTCCAGACGAAGATTGCCGCTACCAGGGCCGCGAAAACGCGCGGCCCGTTTTCATCCCCGCCGGCCAGAATTCCTGGCGCGGCCAATGCGGCGAATGCCGCGATGGGCACATCGTCCAGAAACTGCTTGACCCGGGGCGAGAACCGGTCGGCGCGCAGATAAAATCCGGTAACGCGAGTCAGGTAGGTGATGACCGCGGCGGCCAGGATCAACGGCATCATTTGGGAATATCTTCAGACGGCAAGGGCACGCCCGATGCCGTCGGTGCCGTCAGGAGCAAGCCGGTCGCTCCTCCCGCCAGAATCGCGATGAGCACCGAATAGCTCGCGCCGATCACTGGACGCAAGCCGATCGATAACCCTGCAGCTACCACAGCAATCGCGAGCGCCCGCCGGCTTCGCACCAACGGCAAGAGCAACGCCAGAAAGGTGAGCGGAAAGATCACATCGAGATGCAACCGCTCTGGATCGGGGATCCGGCCACCCAGAAAGACGCCGATCAAGGTTGCTGCCGCGAACGAGAGATACAGGCTGACGACCGAGCCCATGAAAAACCAGTCGGTCGCCTGTTTGCGCTGCATCCGGCCAATCGTCAGTCCCATGTTTTCGTCGGTCATCCCGGCCGCCAGCACCGGCTTCGCGATCGAGCGAGGCCGTGCGAGCTTGAGATCCAGCGTGAGCGCGTAAAGCACGTGCCGCAGGTTGAGCAGGAGCACGGTCAACAGGATTGCCAGATAACCCGCGTGCGTCGGCGCCATATCGATGATCGCCAGTTGAGCGCTCCCCGCAAAGACGATCAGGCTCATGGAAATCGCTTCGAGTTTCGTGAACCCATTGGTCTGGGCCAGGAGCGCGTACGCTACGCCAAAGGGAATGTCCGCCAGCCAGAGTGGCATTGTCGCGACGAATCCGTCGCGGAACTCTTTGCGATGGTCGAATGGCCGATCCTGCATTGATCAGGAACGCGCCACAGGGTCGATCGGTGAGATCGCTTCTCCAAAGAAGATGCGTCGGTGCGCCTCGTCAGCCACCAGCCCATCGGGACCCAGGAACTCGATAGCGCCGAAACCGCCCAGCATTGGATCGAGCTCGCGCGCCTTCGCCTGGTTCGCGCGTCGTTCTTCCCCAAGTGGGCCTCGCCCCGCCGCAACGTCACCGTACCAGCGGTCACGAGCTCGCAGAACGTCGTAATACGCGGTCCGTTCTCGTTCGTAGATCTCGAGCGCCGTGTCCCAATCCTTCGATCCCAGTAACAGATCGCTCAACACCCGCACATCGCGAAAGGTCAAACTCGTCCCATGTCCGCCGCTCGGATCCGCGCTACCCGCCACATCTCCGATCAACGCAACACCAGTTCCCGTCAATCTGGTGGCCCAGCTCGTGCTGTTTGGGAAGAATCCCAGCGGTCCCACTTGTTTCGCGTTCGACAAAACATCTGATTCGAACCAGGGCCGCGCGTGATTCAGCAGCGCATCGAACGAGCGGTCGAGCCGTTGCCCTTTAACGTCGTCACCGAACGCCCGTACGTAGAACCGCGAAATCGAATCAGAAAGGTGGAAGAGGAGCGCTTGCTCGGGCGAGTGCTGTCCAAGCATGAGGGTCCCCGCCGGAAAGCATGCTCCTTCGATCGACACCCCGCCAAACCGATGATGCTCCGGATCGGTCACCGAATCGCCGCCGGTCCAGTTCCGGGCGCTGGAATCCTTGCCGGTTGCCGCCACCACCAGTCGGGCGCGAATCGCGATCTCCGAATCCTCCAGCGCCACCAGCAGTGCTGCTGTCGATCCTCCGTCGAAGCGCCGTACCCGGCCCGGACGCACCACGGTCGCACCTTGCACGGTTGCCCAGCCAAGCAGCGCATCCTGCAGTGCGGCGTGCTGGTAGGTCAGGCCAGGACGAGGCACGATCTCGATGGATCGGGAATAGGCGCCGCCGAGATACTCGTTCATCTGCCGCAGCTCGAGCGCTCCGATCGATTCGAAAACTGGCAACAACCCGAGCCGTTCGATCTCCGCGCGCCCCCATGGCCAGGTGAACTCTCCGCGAATGCGGTCGCGAAAGTGCCGCTCCCGCTCGATGACGACCACGTCGAGGCCGCCCCGTGCCAGTACGCCGGCCAGCGACGATCCAGCAAAACCACCTCCGGCGATGGCGACATCGAAGACCCGATCGTTCATCGGTTGTCTACCGTCCAAACCCCGCCTACCATCGTGGCGCGCGGCTTCCAATCGAGGAATTGGTCGGGTTCGACCGTCAGCGGATCGGCGTCCAGCACCAGCAGATCGGCACGCTTGCCTGGCTCGATCGAACCGATCTCCCGTTCGCGGCCGAGTGCGTACGCGCCCCCGATCGTATAGGAGCGCAAGGTTTCCTTGGGAGTAAGCCGCTCGCTGGCGCCGAGCACAGTGCCATTGACCGTCGTTCGCGTGATCGCGGCATGAAACCCGATCCAGGGATCGAACACCGCTACTGGAGAGTCGGACGATCCCGCCAGGGGAATTCCGCGATCGAGATAGGTGCGCATCGGCATCATGCGTGACGCACGCTCGATCCCGAGCGACGTGATGTAACTCTCGCCGAGCGAGCGCAAAAACGGATCGGAGACGACGGCCGGGATTCTGTACGCCGCCATCACCGCCAACGCGCGTTCGGTTGGCAGATACGCATGGTGAACCCGGTGCCGCAACCAGGATTTCGGATTCGCGGCCTGCGCGGCGGCATACGCCTCGACCGTGACTTCCTGCGCCTGATCGCCGCAGGTGTGTGTGTCGATCGCCAGCCCCAGATCGTGGACGAATCGAATCAATCGGGTCAATTCGCCCGGTTCGACGATCCACTGTCCCCGATTGTCCGGCTCACCTTCGTAAGGTTCGAACTGTTTGGCGGTGCGGTCGCCAATGCCGCCGTCCGGCATGAACTTGACCCCGCCGATGCGCAACATGTCATCGCCGAAACCAGTCATGACGCCCAGCGCCGCAAATCGGTTCTCCAGATCGGACTCATCATCGACCGATCCGAATCCCCATCCGGCCAGCATCATCTCGGTTCGGACCGTGAGCTCGCCGTTCAGATGCGCCTGATGAAACCCGTGCACTTCCCTTGGATAGAGTCCTGGCTCGCCAACTGCCGTGATACCAGCGGAGTTGTAGTGCCGGCTGCCCACGGCGACTGCGCGGGCATAGTCGGCGTCGGATTTGGCCGGAATCGCGTCGGAGATCAAATCCTTGGCTCGGTCGCGGAAGAGCCCGGTCGGCTCGCCATGTTCGTCCCGGTCGAACGAGCCGCTGTATGCCACCCCCTGCGAGGGATCTGGCGTGTTCCGGTCGATACCTGCTGCCCTGAGCGCCGCCGAATTGCAGGTGAGCTTGTTCCAGACCCGATGCAACACCACCGGGTTGTTCGGCGATACGGGATCGAGATCGTGCCGGCTTGGAAAACGGCCCTCGGCCAGCAGACTCTCGTCCCAGCCTCGCCCCACGATCCATTCGCCCGGGTTCGCCTGCTCGGCGGCCCGACGTACCCGGTCGACAACGTCCGATATCGATCGGCAGTCATAGAGCTGCAGGTCCTGCAGGAGGAATCCGGTGAAGAGCAGATGGTTGTGCGCATCGACGATGCCAGGAATAACGACTTTGCCGTCGAGCGACGCTTCGGTGGTGCCCATTCCGGCAAGTGAGCGCATCTCATCGTCAAGCCCAACGCCGACGATGCGCCCGTCCTTGATCGCCAGCGCGGTTGCGGTCCGGTCATGCGCGTCGATCGTGTGAATCGTCCCACCGGTCAGAATCGTATCGGGGGCAAGCGTGCGATAGGGCATCTGGTTACTCCTCGTCGAGCGCCGGGCGACCCCAGGCGTCATAAAGCGCAAGCCCGGCGCGGGCGTTCAATTGATTCCCTTCGTGATCGAGACGATAGCTGTGGTCGATGCTGTCTCGGGTAAATGACGCGACCACCCATTTGGCCGAACCCCTTGCAAAGATGGCAGCGTCGGTGCGTACTCCAGCCATCTGACCCGTCTTGTTCCAGATCGTGAGCTCGTTGATAAGCCCCGTGCTTTGGAAATACTCGTGATACGGCAGCCAGCGCGGAAGTTGGGAGTGGTCCTGTTGCGCGCGCAGGTGTTCCAGGGCCGCCTGTGTCGAGTCTGGCGAAAGGAGCTCACCCGCATCGAGCCGCTGAAACAAGCTCGCCATCTCGAACGCGGTCGAAACCGCATATTCCTTTGGATCGTGCGGTGACCAGGATTGGTAACGAAGCTCGGTGATCTCGAATCCCCATTCGCGGAGCACTGCATTGATCCGGTCGATGCCGATCAGCCTTGCGAGCAACCAGGTCGCGGTGTTGTCGCTCAACACGATCATCAGTCGGCAAAGGTCGAAGACGGAGAATTCACGCCCTGCTGTCAAATCCCGGATGACGCCGGTTCCGTAGCGCCGGTCATCGTCTTCCATCGCCAGAAGCTCGGTCTCGGTAAAGCGGCCGGCGTCGATCTCGTGGTAGAGCGCAGCCATGATCGGCACTTTGATGACGCTTGCGGTGGGAACCTCGGTATCGCTGTCGATCGCGACGATCTCGCCAGTAGCCAAATTCCTGGCATAGAGCGAATGCTGGCCGGAGAACCCCAGGCGGGCATTGGCGAGCGCTCTGCTGAGCGCGGATGGGCCGATCTCACTCATGGTCGTTTGGACTCCCTGCTTTCCTCGATCAGGGGTACGAACCGCACCGCGCCGAGATCGATCGAGGAGATCTCGTTCCCTTGCTTGCGAAAGCGTCGCAGATGCTCGCCGTCCGCGGGGCCGACCGGTATGACCATTCGGCCATCGGATCCAGAGAGCTGTTCGAGAAGTGGCGCAGGAACCGCTCGCGCTCCGGCGGTCACCATGATCGCGTCGTACGGCGCTCCCGGTTCCCATCCGGCCGATCCGTCGCCCACGACCGAGAGGACATTGCGAATGCCCAGCGCATCGAACCGCATGACCGCAGTTTCCGCGAGCGCCGGAATGCGTTCGATCGTTATGACCTCTCGCACCAGTTGCGCCAGCACCGCAGCTTGATAACCCGATCCGGTACCCACCTCCAGCACGCGTTCCGGTCCCGTCAATGCCAGTGCCTGCGTCATCAACGCCACCACGAACGGCTGCGAGATAGTCTGATCGTATGGAATTGGCAACGCGACATTGTCCCAGGCGGAAGCGCGCAGGTCCGGTTCCACGAAAAACCCGCGCGGTACTCGGTCGAGCGCATCCAGCACGCGCGCATCCACGATTCCTTGCCGGCGAAGTTGATCGAGCAACGCTCGCCGGTGCGGGAATTCTTGTGAGCGTTCGGATGAGAACGAGTCGGTCACGAAGAGCCTCATCGGAAAGTTTCATGGATCCCGGCTCGGGGCCCTGTTGCGTTCGCCAGCTGGCAGATGTGGCTGCCGTGAAACCCATCGCCGTCGAACGTTCCCCGCTAGTTTCTCCGATCGTGGGAAAGGCGTCTCGAATCGGTTGAATTCATACGCGAATACTATGAATTCAGGGCGATTGATGGCGCGGAAGCGACCGGCGACTATGCTAGGATTGCTGTCGTTGCGACTGTGCCCGAAGTGCGCCTTTGCGGGTGCCCGTACAGGCCGGAAGATAAGCGACACGGGTTCACGGGACCGGGCGATCCGAACGGTCGACGAGCTGGAGAAAGCGGCAATTGGAGACGTTCGGAGAAAACTGGCTGATCGTCGGACTCATGGCCATAGCGGCCTTGTCCATGGGACTTTTGCTCCTCGGTCTCAATCTCCTCATTGGCCCATCCCGTCCGAACAAGACCAAGGGCGACCCGTACGAATCGGGCGTACCCGATGTCTCGCCGGTGAAAGCCCGTTTCACGCCGCGCTTTTACATGGTCGCCATGCTCTTTGTCGTTTTCGACATCGAAGCCGTGTTTATTTTTCCCTGGGCCGTCTCGTTCGACGCGCTCGGGCGGTATGGCTTCCTGGCGATGCTGGTGTTCCTCTTTCTCTTGCTTGATGGATACATCTACGCCTGGAAGAAGGGAGCCCTCGAATGGGTTTGATCGACGATCGCTTCGACAAAAATGTCTTTGTCACATCGCTCGATTTCGTCTTCAACTGGGCGCGGCGCTCATCGCTCTGGTGGCTGCAGTTCGGCCTCGCCTGTTGCGCGATCGAGATGATTTCCGCCTCCATGTCGCGATTCGACCTCGCCGAGCGATTTGGCATGCTCTACCGCGCCTCGCCTCGCCAGGCTGACCTGATGATCGTGGCCGGCACGGTGACCAAGAAGATGGCGCCGGTGGTACGCACGCTCTACGATCAGATGTCCGATCCCAAGTGGGTGGTGTCGATGGGATCCTGTGCCAATGTTGGCGGCCCGTTCGATACCTACGCGGTGGTGCAGGGCGTCGATCAGGTGGTGCCGGTCGACATCTATGTGCCGGGGTGCCCCCCGACGCCGGAATCGCTTTACTACGGCATCCTCGAACTGCAAAACAAAGTCATCAAGTACGACACCATGGCCAAGAAACAAGGCCTCGCCCAGGCGGAAAACTTCCGCGAAATCGAGCGCCAGGTGGCCATGTCGGCGGCGCGCGCATAGGAACGGTTGGAGCAACAGCGTGAGCGACGGAGTCAGCCTTTCCGAGTTCCAGTCGGCCTATTCCGAGCCGGAAGATCTCTGGGTCGCGAGCCAATTACTTTCACGAAGACGTCGAGCGGCACCCGGCCGTTCGTGAGGTACGATCGATCTTCGGACCGGCCATCGTCAGTGTGGTTCGGTTCCGCGACGAGACCACCATCCATGTCCAGCCGCGCTACTTCCGCGATCTCTGCGATTACTTGCGCACCCATGAGCAGCTCGCATTCGTCGCGTTGACCGATGTCACTGCGCTGGACATGCTCAAGTTGCGCACGACGCCCCGGTTCGACGTGGTTGCGTTGCTCTATTCCATCAAGAACCGGGTGCGGCTGCGCATCAAGGCCGGCGTGAACGACGGCGAGGCGGTTCCGTCGCTGGTGCCGCTCTGGCCGGGCGCGAACTGGCTGGAGCGCGAAGTGTTCGACATGTTCGGCATCGTCTTCGAAGGTCATCCCAATCTGAAGCGCATTCTGCTGGCGGATGACTGGGACGAAGGTTTCCCGCTGCGCAAGGACTATCCGTTGCGCGGCTGGAAGGAATATCCAAGCTACAACACCGAGCGGATGGTGCCGCGCACGCGCACGCGCTGGACCGGTCGGGGAGTCTAGCCATGAGCACAACGACCGATCCCAGACTGTCGCCGAGCGCCATGGATACCATCGACCTGATTCAGGACATGCCGGCGACCGGAACCTACACCATCACCGACGAGGTGCAGCTCACCGATACCGAGCATCAGATGGTGCTCAATATGGGGCCGCAGCATCCGTGCACACACGGCGTGCTCCGGGTCATCCTGCGGCTCGATGGCGAAGTCATCGTCGATTGCGATCCGGTCATCGGCTATCTGCATCGCGGTGTCGAGAAGCTGGGCGAATCGCACCGCTATGCGCAGGTCGTTCCCTGGACCGACCGGACCGACTACGTCGCCGCGCCGATGAACAATCTCGGCTGCGTGATGGCATTCGAGAAGCTGGCCGGTCTCGAATCGCCAGAACGCGCGCAGTACTGGCGCGTGATCTTTTCCGAGCTGTCCCGCATTGCCTCCCACCTCGTCTGGTTGGGAACCCACGCGCTCGACATCGGCGCGCTATCCATGTCGCTCTATTGCTTCCGAGAGCGCGAGCTGATTCTCGATATCTTCGAGGCCTATTGCGGTGCGCGCCTGACCACGAATATGATGGAGATCGGCGGATTCTCTCGCCCGATTCCCGAATTCCTGCCCGAGCAGATTCGCGATTTCCTCAAAGTCTTCCCGGACCGGCAGAAGGAATACTCCACCCTGCTTACCGCGAACCCCATCTGGATCGCGCGCACCAAGGACATCGGCGTCATCTCGCCGCAGGCGGCCATCGACTACTGCCTGACCGGTGCCTGCCTGCGCGGTTCGGGCGTGAACTACGACATTCGCAAAGCGATGCCGTATCTGATCTACGACCGGCTCGATTTCGAAGTTCCCCTGGGAACCCACGGCGATGTTTACGATCGCTATCTCGTCCGCATGGAAGAGATGCGCCAGGCTATCAGCATCATCGGGCAATGCCTGGACGCGGTCGAACCGATGGATACGCCGCTCATGGCCTACGAATCGGCCTACGTCATCCCGCCCCACAAGGGCACCATGACCACCGCCGAGGACATGCAGCGCCACTTCATCTGGGTGATCAAGGGATTCAGCCCACCCGTCGGCGAAGCCTATGTCGCCGTCGAGCATCCCAAGGGCGAAAATGGCTACTATGTCGTTTCCGATGGCACATCGATTCCGTATCGATTCCGGATTCGCTCTCCAGACTTCGTCAATCTCGGCGTGTTGCCGTATCTCGCGCAGGGCGCGATGCTGGCAGACGTCGTGGCCCTGATCGGCACGATCGACATCGTGCTTGGATCGGTCGATCGGTAAGAGCTCGGAAATGATCGCCGGAACGATCGCAGGATCGCCCGGCGGTCGGTGACAGAGTAAGATTCGCACTGGCGCGGCGAATGGGGAGTCGCGCCTTTGCTTGTTCGCGGGCGCGCGAGCGCTACGGAACGCACGCAACAGCCGTGAACGGCACGAAGTGGGCGGAGCAAGGGAGTACATGAACGACCAGCCGATTTGGCTAACCTTTCTGGTCGCGTTCTTGATCATGAACGTGCTCCTGATTGGCATGGCGTACATGACCTATTTCGAGCGCAAGGTGCTCGCGGCCATGCAGGATCGTATGGGACCGACCCGCACCGGTCCCAAGGGCCTCTTGCAGCCGATGGCCGACGGGATCAAGCTGCTCGGTAAGGAAGACCTGATCCCCCGCGCCGCGGATAAATGGGTCTTCTTCTTCGCACCCCTGGTGGTCTTCGTCTCCGCGCTGGTATCCGCGGCGGTCATTCCGTTCGGAACTTCCGTTCACCTCTTCGGACGAGACATCAATCTCTATGCCACCGACCTGAACGTGGGCGCCCTCTTCGTGATGGCGGTCAGCGGCATCGGCGTCTACGGCATCATCCTCGGCGCCTGGGCATCCGCGAACCGGTTCTCGTTGCTCGGCGGTCTTCGGTCGGCGGCGCAAGTCGTTTCCTATGAATTGATTCTTGGCCTGTCGCTCACCGGAATCTTCCTGCTTGTCCGGGTCGCTGAGCCTGCGGGACATCATGCTCGAGCAGCAGCAAAACCTGAGCATCGGCCCGCTCGAGATCAAGAACTGGTACATCTTCAGCCAGCCACTTGCCTTCGTGATCTTCCTGATCGCGGCGGTGGCCGAAACCAACCGCGCTCCCTTCGACCTTCCCGAAGCCGAGACCGAGCTGATTTCCGGATTTCACACCGAGTACTCGGCCTTCCGCTTCTCCTTCTACTTCCTGGGCGAATACATCGCGATGATCGTGATCTCGCTCTTCGCGTCGACGCTTTTCCTGGGCGGCCCGAGCGGACCGGGATCCGAAACCCACTGGTGGCTTGGGATCATCTACCTCTTCATCAAGACGCTCATCTTCCTCTTCTTCTACGTCTGGCTCCGCGGCACGCTTCCGCGATTCCGCTATGACCAACTCATGGGAATTGCCTGGAAAGTGCTCTTTCCGCTGGTGCTGCTGAACCTGGTAGTGACAGCCGCCATCCGGCTGGCAAGCGACGGGAAGCTCTTCTAATGCCTTGGGAAACACTGATCTTCCTGCTCGTTGGTGGCCTGGCCATCCTTTCCGCGCTCGGAATGGTGGCGATGACCAACCCGGTCCACTCCGCGATCTTCCTGGTGATCTGCTTCGTGCAGATCGCCGGGGTCTTCGTCATGCTCGGCGCCGAGTATCTGGCGGTGATCCAGATCATCGTCTACACCGGCGCGGTCATGGTGCTTGCTCCTCTTCGTGCTGATGCTCGTCGATATCGATGACTTGCCCGAGTTCCACACCCAGGAACCGCTCACCCGTGCGATTGGCGCGCTGCTCGGCGTCATGCTGCTGATCGAAGTCGGCATCGCCATCGGAACGCGCACCATCACAGGCGCACAGGGAAATGCCACTCCCGAGCAATGTCGCGCTCGTGGGCGGGAACACGCAGGCGCTCGGCCGGGTGCTTTACACCCAGTATCTGCTTCCCTTCGAACTGATTTCCATGGTGCTGACGGTTGGCGTGCTTGGCGCCATCGTGCTGGCCCTGCCGGAGCGGCTCGGTCTCGAATCCGGACGCCGGCGCGATACGATCTCGCTCGGCCATCCGCGCGGAACAGATGCGGTGCTTCCTCTCGAATCAGGCGACGAAGCGACTCGGTACGCTCCGCGCACGAATGCGCGAACCGGCCGGTGTAGGACGAACCCTCATCATGGCAACCGATCCGGACGATCAGCCGATGAATATTGGAGGACGACGGTCATGAGCGGGGGCGCCAGATGGAACTGACCGCCAATTATTTTCTTGGACTCAGCGCCGCGTTGTTCATCATCGGGCTGATGGGTGTGCTCATCCGCCGCAACGTGCTGATCATTTTTCTCTGCGTCGAGCTGATGACCGCCGCGGTCAGTATCACGTTCGTGACATTCGGACGTGAGACCAACAATCTCGACGGACAGGCATTCGCGATCTTCGCGATTGCGGTCGCTGCTGCTGAAGCAGCGGTCGGTTTGGCTCTCATCCTGGCGATGAGCCGCCGCACCCGGTCGGTCGATATCGATGACTTCCGGTCGCTGAGAGACTGATGCGGGAGACGCAGGGGATCGTCATGATCATGGGTTCGTGGGGCATGGGAACCGAGGGCCGGTTGCCGTCGCAGATGGGAGCGCAGCATGGATAGGTATCTCTATCTGATTCCGCTGCTGCCGCTGCTGGCAAGCGCGTTCAATCTGCTCATTTCCCGGAAGTATTTCCCGGATAAAGCGCACATCTTCGCGATTCTGGGCGTGGGCGGTTCGTTCATCCTGTCGGTTCTGGTCTTCAAGGACCTGTACGACAATGGAGTACCGCTTCACCAGCACCTCTGGAGCTGGATCGCCTCAGGGTCGTTCCATGCCGAAGTCGGGCTTTATGCCGATCAGCTCACCGCGGTCATGCTCGTCATGGTCACCTTCGTGTCATTGCTCGTGCATATCTACTCGATTGGCTATATGCATGGCGATCCGAGCTACTACCGGTTCTTCTCCTGGCTGCCGCTTTTCGTCTTCACCATGCTCTGCCTGGTGCTGGCAGACAACTACCTGATGATCTTCTTCGGGTGGGAAGGTGTGGGTCTCTGCTCCTACCTGCTGATCGGCTACTACTACAAGCGCCGCTCAGCCGGGAACGCCGCCAAAAAGGCCTTCATCGTCAATCGCATCGGTGACGTCGGCTTCGGTCTCGGCATCATGCTGATCTTCACCACCTTTGGCACGATTTCGTTCGCTGGCGATCATGGCGTCTTCGCCCAGGTCGCCGAAGGCGGTACGTCGACCAGAATCCTGACCGCCATCGCGCTCCTGCTTTTCACGGGCGCTATCGGCAAGAGCGCGCAGTTCCCGTTGCACGTCTGGCTGCCGGACGCGATGGAAGGCCCGACTCCGGTATCGGCGCTCATTCACGCCGCCACGATGGTCACCGCCGGAATCTACCTGGTGGCTCGCTCCAACCCGATCTTCATGCAAGCGCCCGACGCGATGTTCGTGGTTGCCGTCATCGGCTGCTTCACCGCGTTCCTCGGCGCGTCGATCGCAACGGTGCAAAACGACATCAAACGTGTCGATCGCCTATTCGACCGTCAGCCAGCTCGGATACATGGCGCTGGCGCTCGGCGTCGGCGCCTGGGTGACCGCCATCTTCCACCTGGTCGCCCACGCCTTTTTCAAGGCCTGCCTCTTCCTCGGATCGGGTTCGGTCATCCACGGCATGCACGAAGAGCAGAACATTCAAAAGATGGGCGGCCTGCGCAAGTTCATGCCGATCACCTTCTTCACCTTCCTGATCGCGTCGTTTGCCAACGCGGGTGTCTTCCCCTTCGCAGGGTTCTGGTCGAAAGACGAGATCATCACCGGCGCCTGGGAAAGCCGGGTCTTTCCGCGCTTCGGCGACGTGCTCACGGTGGTGGCGCTCATTACCGCGTTTCATCAGCGCCTATTACATGTTCCGCCTGGTGTTCCTGACGTTCTTCGGCAAGCCGCGATTTGATGTGGAGCATGTCCACCCGCACGAGTCCCCGGCCCTCATGACGATTCCGCTGGTGATCCTGGCGGCAGTCACGATCTTCTTCGGCGCCGTTGGCTATCCGCCCGATGCCGGACGGTTCCACAAATTCCTCGAGCCCGTCTTCGCGGCCGGTGAGGTGCACGAGGCCGCGGTCATTGCCGAGGACGATACGCACGAGGCAGAAGCCGGTGAAACCGCTGCGGTGGCCGATGAGCTCGCGCATGAAGAAGGCGAGCATCACATTTCGAACCGGACCATCATCAGCGTTCGGCGTGATCTCGACCATTCTGGCCCTGAGCGGCATCGTGCTCGCCTGGCTGGTCTTCCTGAAGAAGCGAATCGATCCCGTCGCTTTTGCGCCGATCACTCGCGGCTCTATGGCTTCCTCTACAACAAGTGGTACTTCGACGAGGTCTATAACGCCGGCATCGTTCTTCCGCTGCGGCGATTCGCGATGTATCTCTGGACGGTCATCGACGTGAAGGTGATCGACGGCACGCTGATGGGCGTTGCCCGTGGGGTCGAAGAGCTCAGCCAGGGACTGCGCACGGTGCAAACCGGTCTGGTCCGCAACTATGCGCTTGCGATAGCGCTCGGAATGGTCGTCATCGTCGGCGTCTACTTCGCCGCGTTCAGCGACCTCTTCCGGTAGGGGGTAGGAGACAACACATGGACAACCTGCCCATTCTCAGTCTGACCGCATTTGCGCCACTGGTTGGCGCGGTGCTGATCTTTGCCCTCCGTTCGGTAAAGCGCGAGCAGGCGCGGGTGATCGCACTCGTGTCGACCGTGGTCAGCTTCGTTTTGTCGCTCTTGATGCTCAAGGATTTCGACAAGAACGCCGAGTTCCAATACACCGAGCACGTCAAATGGCTGCCAGAGCTCGGTGTCTCCTACCGCATGGGTATCGACGGCATTGCATTGATGCTGATCGTGCTCACCACCTTCATCGGCGTGATCGCGGTGGTCTGGTCGTGGAACTCGGTCACTTATCGAGGACGCGAGTACTACATCACGGTGCTGCTGCTGCAGACCGGCATGCTCGGCGTCTTCATGGCGCTCGACCTGTTCATCTTCTACATCTTCTGGGAGCTGGTGCTCATTCCGATGGCCTTGCTCATCGGTATCTGGGGCTCCGAGAACCGCGTCTTCGCGGCCATCAAGTTCTTCATCTACACCCTGGTCGGTTCGCTGCTGATGCTGATCGGCATCGTGGCCACCTATCAGGCCTACTACAACCAGACCGGCGTCCGCACGCTCAACATCCTCGAGCTGCAAACCGGTTGGGATAAAGGCGCCTATAGCAACGTCTTCCAGGGGGCGGTCTTTGCCGCCTTCCTGATCGCCTTCGCGATCAAGATTCCCATGTGGCCGTTCCATACCTGGTTGCCGGATGCGCACGTCCAGGCGCCCACCGCCGCGTCGGTCATCCTGGCCGCCATCATGCTCAAAATGGGCGGCTACGGTCTGCTCCGGTTCAATCTGCCGCTCTTCCCGGAGGGCGCTGAGGATTGGTCCTGGATCATCATCGCGCTGTCACTGATCGGCATCATCTACGGCGCGTTAGTGGCGCTCGTCCAACCGGACATGAAAAAGCTCATCGCCTATTCGTCCGTTTCTCATATGGGGTTCGTGACGCTTGGTATCTTCACCAATATTTTCCTGACGTCGCGGTCGGACCTCAGTGGTTTCAACGGCGCGATGATGGTGATGATCGCGCACGGACTCAATACCGGCGGACTCTTCCTCCTGGTCGGCATGCTCTACGAGCGTGCCCACACCCGATTGATCGCCTCCTTCGGCGGGATAGCCGGGAGAATGCCGTTCTACGCCTTCTTCCTTGGGCTCTTCACCTTCGCCAGTATCGGTTTACCCGGTATGTCGGGGTTCGTCGGAGAGTTCCTGGCAATCCTGAGTGCCTGGCAGTATCACAAATGGCTGGCGATCGTCGCCTTCCTGGTCGTGATCTTCTCCGCCTGGTACATGCTTTGGATGTTCCAGCGAGTGGTGCTTGGCCGAGCCAAGGGCGAGATGCCAGACCATGCCGATGGTGCCCTGACAGATGACGAGCAAGCGATGCTGGCTTCGGCTGGTGACGGTCACGGTCACGGCCATGACGACCATGGCATGGCCTTCGCGCCGGTGTCCGGTGGATCGCATGACCACGAGCACGACGAGCACGATTCGTCGCTCTGGCCCGATCTGACACGCCGGGAGCTGTGCACGTTGGTACCGCTGGCGGTATTGACCATCGCGCTCGGCGTCTATCCGAATCCAATCTTCGATATTGTCGGTCCGTCCTTCGAGCGGATCATGGATCCGTTCTTGCGCGGCCCGTTGGGCGGTTAGGGGCAAACCGGGTGGACCTTTTGAACCTCGACCTCAGCGCGCCGGAATGGCGTCTCGTCTGGCCGCAGCTCATCGTCTTTCTGTTGGCGGTGGTGCTGGTCTTTGCCGACGCATTCATTCCCAAGCACCGCAGCTATCAGGTCCTGACCGGAATCTCGATTGCCGGCTATCTGCTGGCGATGGGCGCCCTGCTCCGGCAACATGACCGCATCGGCCAGACCTTCCAGGGCAGCTTCCGGGCGGACGGGCTGACCGTCTTCCTGTCGCTCATCATCTTGATCGCCGCCATCTTCTCGATTCTGATCTCGGCGAATTACATCAAGGACTACGGCGACAAGGTCCCCATCGGCGAGTACTACATCTTGCTCGCGTTCTCCGTACTCGGAGCGTTGGTGGTCTCCTCCTCGGGCGATCTGATCACCATCTTCGTTGGACTCGAGCTTTCCGCCCTTGCGACCTATGTGCTCACCGGGTTTACCAAACGCAACGCGCAATCCGTCGAAGGCGCGTTGAAATACTTCTTGCTCGGTATCTTCGCCAGCGCCATCCTGCTCTACGGCATGTCCTGGGCGTACGGCCTGTCCGGTTCTACCGGGCTGGATAACATCCGGGCCGGTATCGGAGCGGCAGTCGAAGGCAAGGAATGGTATCGAGGCGTCGGTCTTACTGGCGCTCCTGCTGCTGATCGTCGGGCTCGGCTTCAAGATTGCCGCCGTACCCTTCCACATGTGGACGCCCGATGCCTACGAGGGTGCGCCCACTCCGGTCTCAGCCTATATGTCGGTGATTCCGAAAGTCGCCGGCTTCGCGGCCATGATTCGCATTCTCGTGCAAGCGCTCGGACCGCTCTCCGATGATTGGCGCTGGCTGATCGCGGTGCTCGCCGTCCTCACGATGCTGCTCGGCAACATCGTGGCGCTCTCACAACGCAACCTCAAGCGCATGCTCGCCTACTCCTCCATCGCCCACACCGGGTACATGATGGTAGGGCTGGCTGCCTATCGCGAAGGTTCTGGCTTCGGCAACGACTTGCACGAAGTCATCGGAACCCGTGGCATCTCCGCGCTGCTCTATTACATGCTCGCCTATGTCTTCATGAACATCGGCGCCTTCGCGGTCATCATCTG
This sequence comes from uncultured Chloroflexia bacterium, assembly GCA_963720855.1. GTDB lineage: Bacteria > Chloroflexota > Chloroflexia > Thermomicrobiales > UBA6265 > JAMLHN01. Next base: position 521,422 of record CAVRGV010000001.1, read on the forward strand.
GGTGCAGTCTCGAGGCCGTGGCGCGACATTGGATGACTTCTCCGGCTTGGCCAGCACCGACGCGCTGCCCGCGGCGGCCATGGCGGTCTTCATGGTCTCCCTCATGGGAATCCCGCCACTCATCGGCTTCTACGCCAAGTACTACATCATCCTCGCCGCCATGGAAGCGGACATGCTCTGGCTCGCCATTGCGGTCGTGATCTCCTCTGGCATCAGCGCCTATTTCTACCTGCGTGTCGTGGCGGTGATGTACTTCAGTGGTGGTGAGCAAACCAACACGAGATCGGTCCGTACCCCGCTGCTGAATGCGGCCATCATTCTGTTGGTCATTGGCAATCTGGCACTTGGCCTCTTCTCGGCCGGTATCGTCGATCTCAGTGACGACTGGACCAGCGCGTTGACGATTGCCCAATCCGGCGATGCTCCCGACGCCGCGCAGGTGAACAACCCGTAGCGGCTCTTCTCGAGTCACCACCGATGGCCGATCCCCGGAGCTACTCGACCCACCCGCTCCGGGGATCGCTGCATTTCGACGACCGAACCATCGTTTTCGGATTTGGGAATGCAGCGTCTCGCCTTCAGCGAATCGAGTGGGAATCTGTCATTCTGAACGAAGTGAAGAATCTCTCCGGTCTTTCCCAACGACTGCTCGTCAGAACCGCCACGGCACGCATAACGGTGCAGTTTCGCTCTGCACGAGTCAGATCCCAACCTCACAACTCAATTCACCCAATAGTCCTGAAAGGACCTGAAGTGTGTAGCACCGTCGCTTTAGCGCGGTGCGGTCCCCATCGAATCGATCTTCCAGCTCCAGCACTTCCCAATCAGCCGAACGTAAGTCAACCGCGTGCAATTCCCTGCGAGAATCCAAATTGATCCCCGGCACACTCACAAATCTGCGCTCGGTCGAACGCAACGATCTCGACCGCATTCATACCTGGCTCGACGACCCGGAGCTCATGCGCTGGTGGGGCTACGGTGCGCCCGCTGTCTCTCACGCAGCGCGTCGCCAGGCGAATCGAAGAGTGGCTTGCGGACGAGCTCCTCTGGGACCACCCCGTTGCCCTGGTTGTCGAGAACCTCGATGCCGGCGCATGCGGCCTGGTCATCCTCTCGCGCGTCACCGCCATCGACCGCTCCTGTGAGCTGAGCATCTTTCTCGAGCAAGCGGCTCGCGGGCAAGGCATCGGCGCGGATGTCATCGAAACCATCGTCGATGCCGCATTCACGCAATGGAACTTCCACCGATTGACGGTTCTAACAGAAGGGCACAATGGCGCCGCGCTCGCATTCTTCCCACGCCAGGGCTTCACGCTGGAAGGACGATTACGGTCGGCTCGCTACCTGGACGGCGACTGGCAAGATATCGTGATCTTTGGACGGCTGCGAGAAGATGAAAGCAAGACCGAATGAGTGAGCGCGCTCAGGATCCAGGGGAGCTTTTCGACGTGTTGCGGGCGGATGGTTCCGCGACCGGCGAGCGAAAAACACGCGCTGCCGTCCATCGCGACGGCGACTGGCATGCGTCGATCCACGTCTGGGTCTACGGTCTCGATCCGCTCGGCCCCTATCTCGCCTTTCAACGCAGGGGAAAATTCAAGGACACCCTTCCACTCAAGCTGGATGCGACAGTTGGTGGGCACCTTCGCTCGGGCGAAACAGTCGAAGACACGCTTCGCGAGGTGCAGGAAGAGATTGGCCGCCCAGTGTCACTGCCTGAGCTGCTGCCGGTCGGCGTGCGCGTCGCGGTAAGTGAGGATACCCCCGGTGTCATCGACCGCGAGATCCAGCATGTCTTTCTCTGGCGAGTCGACGGACCGCTCTCCGTGTTTGCGCCAAACCCCGACGAGCTCGACTCGCTGGTTCAGATTCCTCTGGCGGACGTACTTGCCATCTTTGGCGACGGCATCGTCGCTGCCGACGCGCTCGAGCTGAAGGCCGGGTCCGTTATCCTCACCCCTACCCTCATCACCCGCAGCGAGTTCGCATCTGGTGTCGACCGCTACCCATTTCGCGTCGCCATCGCCGCTACCAACGCCCTCCGCGGCGACCGATACCTCGCGATCTAAAGCGGGTGCGGAGAGTTGTGCCTGCCAACGAGGTGTTCCGGGTGTAGTGCAGGACCTCCGTGTCCTGCTTCAACAACCAACGCGGCTCTACGATCGACGAGCAAACGTTTTCGCAACCGCTCTACAGCGTTTCAACGAAACAGGTCAGGTGTCACTGAGGTTGCCTACCAGACCAACCGGAAGGCTCTCCTCGCCTCAGCAAGTGTTGGCAGGCCCCATGCCACCGAGCGCGTGAGCGCTCCTTCTCACTGTCACGCGTTTCCTTCACTGGACAGCCTGGGCGCATTCGCACGTTCACCCTCATCGATGTCTGCATCGACTCGTGAAAGGGCTTGACAAGAAAAGAACATATGTTCTATGATATCAAAGCGGCACATCGGCGGAGAGGGACGCGCCCACGAGACTGGCATCCCTCCGGCTCCTATCTCAGGAGCCGTTCGCCCTGTTCCGAGCAATCGATGCACCACCAGCACAGCCCCGGAGGGGGTTCGTCCTGTCAGCCCGGGGATTTATTCCCGGGTGGTGGTGGAGAACGCACGCCTCCCGTACAGAGACGAGGTTCGCATCGATTCTTCGGACCCCAGGGCGGTAGATGCGGGCCTGGGCAGTGCCTACCCAGCTACTCGCCCGGCCCCAGACCGTCACCCCTGGCTCCATTCGCGAACTCAACCGAAAAAGAGTGACCGCTTTTCGAGACATTTGCACAAACACCCCATCGAGACAGGGCGAAGCTCTACCCAAAACACCGAACCCGGTCGTAGTCGAGAGCGTATCTGACCTCTCGTCGTGAAGGTCGGAAACCCGTGGCCGAGTATATCGCCCAATCGTTCACGGAACCGTATTACTGCGCGTGTTTCATCCGCCGAATCCACTGCTCGAATGCTTCATAGAAGCCGAACAGTTGTCCGCGGATGCGTTCATCGTGGAGTTTCCCCTCCTTGTCGATCGCTTCCCCCACCGACATGATGAACACTTCTGGCTTGGGCATGATGGCCATATCGAGGCAGGGCAGGAACGAGCGCATGTGCAACTGCATCCGCATCGTACCGGAGCGGCCAGTCGAGGCGCCCAGAATCGCCCCAGGCTTGCCGACAATTGGCGCCGACCCGGGTGGCCGCGAAGCCCAATCGATCGCATTCTTCAGCACGCCCGGCAGGGAGTAGTTGTACTCCGGCGAAATGAAGAGCATCGCATCGGCTTCTCGCACGGCTCCCCAGAACCGCTCGATCACCGGGGTGGGACGCTCCTGGATTTCCTGATTGAAAAGCGGAAGCTCCCAAATCGGAATCTCGGTCAGCTTCATCGTCTCGGGCACGAGCTCATGCGAGTTCTCGAACACTTTTCGGTTGTACGACGTCTTGCGCAAGCTACCAATGATGACTCGAACGTCGAGCGGTTCCATACGCACCTCCTTCTCGCGTTTCAGCATAGTCGGAGTGCGAAACCCCCCACAAAGAAAACGACCCGTTCGGAGGATATCCCCGAACGGGTCGCTTGCGAATGTCGGGTTTGCTAGGCGCTGGGTGCGGTCAAGCGGCGCAGAACCGTCTGCAGGATTCCGCCGTTGCGGTAGTACTCCAGCTCGATCGTGCTATCGATGCGCGCAACCGCTTCGAACTCGGTCCTGCTGCCGTCCGGCTTGGTTGCGACGATCTGAATACGGCCGTTCGGTTTGAGTCCTTCTCCGATGCCGGTGATATCGAACACCTCGTCGCCGGTCAGACCCAGCGACGCGGCATTCTGTCCCGGGAGGAACACCGCGGGCAGCACGCCCATGCCGACCAGATTGCTTCGGTGGATGCGCTCGAAGCTTTCGACCAGCACGAGCTTGATCCCCAGCAGCAACGTGCCCTTGGCCGCCCAGTCACGTGAGGAGCCAGAACCGTATTCCTTACCGCCGATCACGATAAGGGGAACATCGTTCTGCTGGTAGAACATCGATGCGTCGTAGATCGACAGATCCTCGCCGGTCGGGAAATACCGGGTGATGTTCCCCTCGCTCCCCGGAACGAGCTGATTGCGCAAGCGAATGTTGGCGAACGTTCCGCGAATCATGACTTCATGGTTGCCACGCCGGGAGCCATAGGAGTTGAACTCCACTGGTGCGACATCGTTGTTGATGAGGTACTGCGCGGCGGGGCTCGTCTTCGCAATTGCTCCAGCCGGGGAGATATGGTCGGTGGTTACCGAATCGCCCAGATACGCCAGCACACGCGCGCCCTGGATGTCTTTGAGTGGTCCCGGAATCGGCGCAAGGTCGATGAAATAAGGCGGCTCCTGTACATAGGTCGATTCCTGATTCCACTCATAGAGCGCGCCCTCCGGAATCGCCATCGACTGCCAGAGCTCATCTCCCTCGAAGACGCTCCGGTACTCATTGGCGAAGATCTCCGAGTCCACCGCCGAGGAGAGCGTTTCCTGGATTTCCTCCGGTGTTGGCCAGATATCCCGCAGATAGACCGGCTCGCCGTTCGGGTCTTCGCCGATCGGGTCGGTATCGAGATTGATATCCACCGTGCCAGCCAGCGCATAGGCGACCACCAACGGTGGCGACGCCAGGAACGACGCGCGCACCTGCGGGTGAATGCGGCCCTCGAAATTGCGATTGCCGGAGAGCACTGCGGCCACGACCAGCTTGTTCTCGTCGATCGCATCGGCTACCGCGATCGGGAGCGGTCCCGAGTTGCCGATACAGGTCGTGCAGCCATAGCCAACGGTATGGAATCCGAGCGCTTCGAGATAGGGCGTCAGCGCGGCCTTGTCCAGCATCGCCGTCACAACCTGTGAACCGGGTGCCAGACTGGTTTTCACATAGGGCGGCACATCGAGCCCCCGCTCGACGGCTTTCTTCGCCACCAGCCCCGCTCCGAGCATCACCGCCGGGTTGGAGGTATTGGTGCACGACGTAATTGCAGCAATCGCCACCGCTCCGTGGTGCAGCTCTTCCTGCTCGCACCGATCGTGATCGGCACGGTACCCATATGATGCGCGCCGTTCGATCCGATCTGATCCTGGTACGCCGCTCGGAACGTCGATTTGACATCCGGCAGCGAAACCCGGTCTTGCGGTCGACGAGGACCGGCCACGCTGGGCCGCACGTCGCCAAGATCGAGCTCCAGCACTTCGTTGAATACAGGATCGGGCGTTTCGTCGGTGCGGAAAAGACCTTGCTCCTTGGAATAGCGCTCGACCAGATCGATCAAACCGTCGGGACGCCCGGTCACTCGCAGATATCGCAACGTCTCGTCATCGACCGGAAAGAGACCTGCGGTCGCGCCGTATTCTGGCGCCATATTCGCCAGCGTGGCCCGATCGGGAAGTGAGAGACTGCTCAACCTTTGCCGAAGTATTCGACGAAGCGTCCGACCACCCCATGCTTGCGCAGGATTTGGGTGACATAAAGCACGAGATCGGTAGCGGTTGTGCCGGGCTGCAGCTCACCGTTCATCCGGAACCCGACCACTTCGGGCATGAGCTGGTAGAGCGGTTGACCCAGCAGTACCGCCTCGGCCTCGATACCGCCGACGCCCCACCCGAGTACGCCGAGCCCATTGATCATGGTGGTATGCGAGTCGGTGCCGACCAGCGTGTCCGGAAACGCAACCGTTTCCGAACCCAGTGGTTTGGTGGCGACCACGGGAGCGAGGTATTCGAGATTCACCTGATGCACGATACCGGTACCTGGCGGCACCACTCGGAAGTTTTGAAACGATTGCTGCGCCCAGCGCAGCAGCGCGTACCGCTCGCTGTTGCGCTTGTATTCCATTTCGACATTGAAGAAGAACGAACGCTGCGTGCCAAACTGATCGACCTGCACCGAATGGTCGATGACAAGATCGGCGGGCACGAGTGGATTGATGCGCGTGACATCTCCACCTAACCGTCCGACCGCCGAGCGCATGGCGGCGAGGTCGACCACGGCGGGCACTCCGGTGAAGTCTTGCAGCACCACGCGGCCCGGCATGAATGGCAGCTCGAATTCCTCGCCCGCCGATTGTGGCGTCCAGGCGGCAAGCCGTTCTACCACGCTGTCGTCGACAAACTCTGTTCCGGCGTTGCGGAGCACATTTTCCAGCAGGATTCGCACGGTGAACGGCAGCTTGTCGATCGACCCCAGGCCGCGCTCTTCGAGCGCGGCGATCCGATAGTAGGCAACCGTTTGGGCGTCTCTGGTTGTCAGATGGGAACGTGCGCCGAAGCGGTCGGGGAGAACCGAATCTGGGGAACTGGACATTCGCTGAGCTACCTCCTGGAGTCGCCTCGTTGCGGCAAGAGGGGAGGGATCGTCCCGCCCGTGGGGAGGCTTCTCATATCAGGGAAATTCTAAGCCATCGAAAGTCTCGGTCGGTGCTGTTGACCTCCAGAGAGGATCGAAGAAACCCTCCGGATTGCCATTCCTCGATGATGTTGCCAGCGTATACTCAGCGGCGCACCTTCGCCTTGTTGCGCGGCGTGTGCGATCAATGCGCTCATCGAGGGCATCTTCGAGCGCCATGCACCTGTGGGGGCCAGTCGCCCGGCATGAGTCGTCGTCGAATAATTCTCGGGTTTGCGGTCAGCGCCTTTTTCCTCTTTTTTGCGCTGCGCGGCCAAGACTATGCGGCAATTCGGGAGGCGTTCTCCCAGGTTACCTATTGGTACCTCATTCCCGCGCTGGGGCTCTACTTCCTCGGCCTGCTGGTGCGTGCTTATCGCTGGAGTGTGCTGCTCCGCCCGGTCGAGCAGGTCAGCCCACGCACGCTGGTAGGTATCAACGCGGTCGGCCTGATGGCGAACAACGTGCTCCCCTTGCGTACCGGCGAGTTCGTGCGCGCATATGCGCTCTCCCAGAAAACCACCGTAACCAAGTCGACCGCCATGGCCACCATCGCGGTCGAGCGCATCTTCGATGGCATGACACTGCTCATATTCATCGCCACGTCAATGCTCTTCGTCGATTTGACGAGCCAGCTCAGTCGGGTTGCCGAACTGGCCATGGTGATCTTCGGACGTCGCGCTGGTTGCGCTGGTCCTGTTGGCCAAGGGCGGCCGGCTGCGAGATCGCATGCTCGAGCTTGCGCTTGGACCGCTGCCGGATTCGATGAGCGTTCGCGTCAATCGCATGGCGGAATCATTCATTTCTGGTTTGGGAATCTTCCACAAGTGGCGCGAGCTTGCCCTCGTCTCGATCTCGTCATTGGTCGCCTGGGGCTTCGAAGCGTCCATGTACTACATGGTCGCCCGCGCATTCGGCGGGCAAATCCAGGCAGCGATGGGCATCCCGGAAACGATGCTCACCACTGGAATCGCCAATCTCGCGACGCTTGTTCCCTCGTCTCCCGGGTATGTCGGCCCATATGAAGCGGCAGTCATCCTGGTGCTGAGAGGAGCGCTCGGGCTCTCTCGGGAACTGGCGCTCTCCTACGGCGTCCTGGTGCATGTCATGCTCTGGTTGCCGGTCACCATCTGGGGGGCGATCGAATGGAGCCGGCTGCATCTTTCGCTGCGACAGGTCGAGGCCTCCGAATATGAAACTGAACCCGAAGCCACAGATCGAATCGCAAGAGATCTTTGCAGCTCCCCGGCCCTCTGCCGGCGCGTCGCTCGATTCGTAGCCGTCCATGAGCTGGATCGAAGCAATCATCCTGGGGATCACGCAGGGACTGACAGAGTTCCTTCCTATTTCTTCCTCCGGGCATCTCATCATCGTTCCCTGGCTCTTCGGATGGGAGACCCCGGGACTCGCGTTCGACGCTGCGCTTCACCTAGGTACGCTCTTCGCTGTGTTCACCTATTTCTGGCGCGAAATTGTCGCCATGATCAAAGCGATCCCCCTCGTGCTTCAGAAGCGCACCGCACTCCTTCGGTCCACGGAAGAGCAAGACGAGCAGACCTTTTTTGCCCGGCTGGGATTGCTGATCGTGATCGGCTCGATTCCTGGCGGCGTCATAGGCTTACTGGCCCAGAGCCGCATCGACGATCTCTTCCATAGCGATACGAACGAGAGCCGCGCGATTGTCGTGATCGCGATCTTTTTGGCACTCTTCGCCGTCCTGCTTTGGATAGCCGACCGGCTACGGAAAAGAGATTCGTCCACTAACGTCGATTCGCGTGCCCGATGTCGTGACGATCGGATTCGCGCAAGCGGTCGCGCTGATGCCCGGAGTCTCTCGCTCTGGCATTACCCTGACAGCGGGGCTCTTTCGTGACTTCAAGCGAGCCGATGCTGCCCGCTTTTCGTTTCTGCTCGGAATCCCCCTCGTCACATTGGCGGGGCTCAAAGGGCTCACCGATCTGATCCAGTCCGATCCCAGTGGAGCTGAGACTGCTCGCATCGCTGCCGGTATGTTGGCGTCGGCCATATCCGGGTTCTTCGCGATTTCCTTCCTGCTGCGCTATTTGCAACGTTCGTCGACCAAGGTGTTCGTCGTTTACCGAATCCTTGCGTCGATTGTGCTCATCGGGTTGGTCCTGTCGGGATTCCGCTCCTAAATCGAACCGGCAGCGCTTGAAGTCCTGTTTGAATTCGAGTACCCATTCGTCGCCGAACGACCCGAGAATTGACGCTTAACCCCGCGCATTCTGGGATCACCACCGAAATCCGACGAATCGGCGAATTCTGTGCAGCGACATGTCATTGCTGTAATATGTGCATTGAGGTGCACATGTCAGGAGGCGTGACATAAACGACGATCTTTGCGACGAGCTCAGTATTCATCCCCAGCAAGTGCGGGCAGCTCGTACGCGACTCTCGGTCGCGCGGGATTCGCAACTGGCGCAACTCTTTTCTGTGCTGGGAGACCCGACCCGGCAGCGCATGTTGGCAGCGCTAGGGGATGGCGAGCTTTGTGTTTGTGATCTCGCCCTGGCGACTGGCATCAATCGCACGACGGTTTCGCACCAGCTGCGTGTTCTGCGCGAGAACCATCTCGTCAAGCAACGACGCGATGGTCGAGTGCTCTTCTACGCGCTGGACGACGATCACGTGGCCCACATCATGAATGTCGCGTATGAGCACGTCGGTGAACGCGCGAATGACCAGAACGTTGAAATTTCCGTATGAGCGCCATGTCGCTGAACTCCGAAGCGGAGGAGCGAACGACGACGGTGTTCGATGTTCGCGGCATGGACTGTGCCAGTTGCGCGAAAACCGTGGAAACCGCAGTAGAGCGGCTTCCCGGAGTGGCCGCTGCGAGTGTCAATTTTGGAGCCGCTACCCTAACAGTCGAAGCCACTGCCAACAGCCAGGTCGACCTCATGCCTCGTGTCACGCATGCAGTCGAAATGGCAGGCTATCGCGCGATCTCCCGCCAGGGGAGGTCGGTGATGAAAGCGCCACCGATCTGGCAAGATCGACGCTTTCAGTTCGCACTAGTCTCGCTCGTCCTATGGCTGTTCGGCGCGGCACTAAGCGTCGGATTTGATATTCCGGAGGGCGCCAAAATCGCATATGTCGGCGCAGCCGCGGTTGGACTCTGGACGTTCGGCCGGCCCGCGCTGATGGCGATCCAGAATCGCAGGCTGGACATGAATGTGCTCATGTCGCTCGCGGTGATTGGAGCGTTGCTGTTGGGGGATTGGGCAGAGGCCGCGGCCGCGGCCGCGCTCTTCGCGATTGGAAACGTTGCTCAGAATCTGACGTTCGATCGCACCCGCAATGCGCTAGCCTCACTCGCTCAATTGACGCCCCCAGAGGCATCTCGCATCCGCAATGGACAGGAAGAGCTCGTTTCAGTCGAAGTTCTCGAGGTCGGCGATGTGGTGCGGGTGCGCCCCGGACAGCGTTTTCCGATCGACGGCTTCATAGCTGAAGGCACCTCCTACGTCGATGAATCCCTGATTACCGGCGAATCGGTGCCAGCGGAAAAGGGCGTTGGTTCCACGGTCTATGCCGGCGCGCTCAATGGCGCCGGCTCAGTGACGGTCGATGTTTCCCGCACCGTTGCCGACTCCACCCTCGTCCCAGATCGTGCAGCTCGTCGAGGAAGCGCGCGGTGGCCGTGGCCAAACTGAGCAGACCATCGACCGCTTCGCGGCAATCTACACGCCTGTTGTGGTAGTCGGCGCAGCGCTCCTGGCGCTGGCTGGTGGCGCATATACCGGAGATTGGCAGAACTGGGTCGAGCGGGCTCTGGTGCTACTCGTGATCGCCTGTCCCTGTGCCCTTATCATCTCGACACCGGTCGCCATTGTTTCGTCGGTCGGCGTAGCGGCGCGGCGGGGATTCCTGGTAAAGGGCGGTTCCGCGCTGGAGGCGCTGGCGGGCCTCAAGAGCATTGTCTTCGACAAGACCGGCACACTCACCCAGGGGCGGCCGTCGGTAGTCGATGTCCACTCGGACCACGGAGATGCCAGCGAACTGGTCCGGTTGGCAGCCGCCGTTGAGGCGCTATCCGAGCACCCACTCGCCTTTGCGGTGCTGCAGCACGCAGCGGAGCAGGGGTTGGCGGTTCCTCAGGCGACGAACTTCCTTGCGACCGCCGGTCGCGGCGCCTCTGCAACCGTCGAGGGGCGGACCATATCGATCGGGTCCCCGCGCTGGTTCGATGAATTGAAGATTGCTTACCCGAACCGCGTCACTGAATTGGCCGCTCAAGGAAAAACCGTGCTGTTGGTGGCGGAAGAGCGTGCTGGAAAACCCGTCTATCTGGGATCGATCGCGGTGGCGGACCAGCTTCGTCCCGATAGCCCAACTGTTGTGGAACAGTTGAGGAAGCTTGGCATCGATCCCATTGCCATGATGACCGGAGACAATCAGGCCACCGCGGAAGCAATTGCCCGGCAGGCCGGAATCGACACGGTCTACGCGCAGCTTCTGCCGTCTGACAAGGTCGAGATGGTCGTCGATTTGCGAGAACGGCTGGGTGCGGTCGGTATGGTCGGCGACGGTGTCAACGACGGGCCGGCGCTGGGCGGAGCCACGGTCGGTTTTGCAATGGGGCTGACCGGTTCCGATCTGGCGGTAGAGACATCGGACGTTGCCATTTTGCGCAACGACCTCTTCTCGGTGCCAGGTGCGATCGATCTGTCACGGCGCACCGTGCGAATCATCAAGGAAAACATCGCGTTTTCACTTGCTGTCAAGTCGGTGGCACTGGTCTTGACTGTTCTGGGCGTTACGACCCTTTGGATGGCGGTTGCCATCGACTTGGGAACGTCGTTGATCGTTACCGCCAACGCGCTTCGGTTGACTCGATGGCAGATGCCCGGTGGGGGTCGCCAGGGAGCGGTATCGCACGTTCATGTGCCAGCCGGCGAAGCCTCAGCCGCGGCGCTGTCGGGAGATGCGACCGGGCTAACGACCGGGGACGCCTGAGGCGTGGCTTCCGATCCCGGCGGGGGAATGTCGACTGGCGCATTGAAATCGAAGAAGCGCCAGCGCATGTAATGCAGCCGGGAAACCATCGCTTCGTTGACCAGATGCCCGGTTTCCTCGTCGATCCACCATGCGTACCAGGCTGCAATCTGGGTATCCGATTCCGGAACGTAGAACGTAACGACCTGGGCCGGTTTATCGCCAACCAGAACCCGGCGACCCAACTGGAAATCGCGTGCGCCGTCATAGGTGGATCCCCATTCGGACGGAGGATAGACCGGAATATAGGTGCGCTCGATCCAGTCGTTACCCGGGGTTCGCTGCCAGGTCGTGTCGCCAATAGTGAGCAGCTCGATGCTACTGGTTTTTTGGAGCGACGTCGGTGGCAATCCATCTGCACCGGTGCTGACCGTTCGTTCGGATACCGCCACGCCGCCGAGCCCCGACGCCAGCCGTTCGGTGTAGTGCACGCTCGTGAGATTCAGCTCGATCTGCAAGGCATTTTCGAAGAGCGCCTGGGCTTGGTCCGACGAACCCTCGAACTCCGGCGCGTCGAATCCGTTGATATTCGGATCGGGGATAAGAACGAAGAATGGCACCACGACATCTTCCAGTCCGGCGCGTCGAACCAGCACATCGACTTCCCACCAGCCGTTGATGGTGAGCTGGACGCCATTGGAAACGAAGTCGCCGGTGGCGGGGTCCTGCACGAGCTCGATGTCGCGCAGGTCGGCGTCGTGATTGAGGCTGATGAGGTCGAGTTTCACGCGCTGAACCGGCAGGATGGCTCCTCCCTGTTCAGGATCGAGCAACCGACATTGACGCGGATTTCGTTCTGCACCGGCGCGCATCGGGCTCATGATCAGATGAACGACTTCCTGCACTTGCTCATTGCCTGCCAGCGGCGCGGCGAGATCGATCTTCGTCACTTCGCCGGTGGACTTCGTAGGAGGCGCGGAGAGCGCGAGAATCGTGCCTCCGAGCACGACCGCGGCGATGAGTGCCACTTCCAGGCGCACGCTGCCCTGCAGGGCGTTGCCGACGCGCTGGAGATGCTTGCGCAACCAGAGATGATGTCTGGCGGCCAGGATCATGACCGGGACGAGAATGGCGACTTTGACGATCAGCACCTTGCCCCAGCCGCTTTCCCACAAGGAATCGACCGAGGGCAAGATCAAGCCCGCATTGATGACTCCGGTGATGATACCGACCGGCGCGAGCACGGTGGCAACTTTGGAGAATTGCCGCAGCGCGTCTCTCCCGGTGGTTTCTTCGCCCTCGATGACGCCGCGAGGCCACGCCAGCGCCAGCAGAATGAGCCCTCCCGCCCAGAGCCCCACTGCAAGCTCATGGACCGAGACCGAGAGCTTGCCGAGCAGTTGCCAGTCTTCCTGGGCGGCAGCATGCGTGGTCAACGCCAGCCCGAGCAGGGCGGCGAGCGCTCCCAGGGCGCCGATCACCCCGATCGGCATCCAGGCAGACTTCTTGCGGTAGAAGTGCAACACCACCAAAGCCGCGACGGCAATGGCAAGCCCGGCAGGACGCAGCCACCACGGATTTGGCAGTCCTGCGACTGCTTCCGAAAGCGTGGGCTTGGCGACGCCGTTGGGTGGGAACTGCGATTGCAGCAACGGTTCGAGCAGGGTTGCAATGAGCGCGATGATCGCGCCGCCCATCGCCACTGCGCCGCGTCGCGCAAGCTGCTTGTCGGAATCGTTTCGGGCACTGAACCCAATCCAGAGCAAACCGGCGGCCGCAGCCCCAGCTCCGAGAAAGGTGAGCCAGCGCAAGTACGACGGCCCAGGGAGCAGGATTCTCACCGCTGACCGTAGCGGCTCCCGGTGCACGGCCAGTGCCAATTCGGAAGCCGAATGTACCGCTGAGGGTGTGGCCGTCGTCGGCCGATTGCACGGTCCAGCTCACGGTGTACGTGCCGGTGACGAAACCGTCGATGTCGGCGGTCAGATGGTACGGATCTGCAGAGTCGACCGTCAGCGATGTGGTCGTGAGCTTGTTGCCATCCTCATCGAATACGGTGACGGCCGGAGGCGTTGGATCGGTCGAGATACGCTCGGTAAACCAGAACTGAAGACTCTCCGGCGGTGCGGCCAGGATCGCATCCTGGCTGGGAACCGATGTTCTCCAGTTCTGCATGGGCTCCAGAATCGTTCGCGGTCAATCCGAGGAAGCACGCGAGTGCAATCAGGATTGCGCCGAACAACTGAATGGGTGACGCAAGCGGCCGAAACGCTAGATCGGACAGGGAAGGAATTGATTTTCGGCACCCGTTGCACCACTCTCGAGAATCGACGACGTTCAATCCACTAACGATACGACGTACGTGCGAATGCAGATCAGACGCCCTGAGCGGTCGCCGGATAATAAAAGGGATCGACTCCGCCCTTCAGCTCGCCGTTGGGAGTTCGCTCGACACAGGCCGGCGAGGCGAAATCGCCGAAGAAGAGCGTTTCATCGCGCACCGACACCCGATGCCCGAGCGCTGCCAATCCATCGACCGTGGCCTTTGGAATGCGGCTGCTGATGTACAGCGATGCGGTCGAGCGATCGATGCGCGGAGACGACACGGCCTCCTGCATCGACAGATCGTGATCGACCAGATTCATCGCGAGCTGCGCAACGCAGTTCATGATGCGCCGCCCGCCACTCGCTCCGACCGCGGCCACGGCTTCCCCATTGCGAGTCAGGATGGCCGGGGACATGTTGGACAGTGGTTTCTTGCCGCCTTCGATCGAGTTGGGGCGTCCCGGTTCCGGATCGAACCACATCATGCCGTTGTTCATGATGATCCCCGTTTCAGGCACGGTGACGCGGCTGCCCCAAAGACTGAGCAGCGTTTGCGTGAGACTGAAACAGCCACGCCATCTTTATCGATGACACTCAAATGGGTGGTGCTGCCGCCGCTGGAATAGTCGGGCATCGAACCAGTCAGTCCATGCGAGATGCCGAGCTGTTCCTTGGTGCCGGCGCGCAGATTGCCGATCCGGTCTTGCAGCATCTCTTCGCAGCGGGCATCGAGATAGGCGTCGGAGAGCAATGCCTGAATTGGCACCTCGACGAAGTTTGGATCGGCAAGGTAGGCAAACCGGTCGGCGAACGCAATTGCAAAGGCCTGGGCGAGAGATGCAGGGCTTCGACCGAGTTGTGCGGCACCTGGGAGAGATCGAATCCATCGAGCAATCCGAGCGATTCGAGCAGGGTCGGGCCGCCAGTGCCATTGTTGGTGGTGACCACCTGATGACCGTTGTACGTGCCGATCAGGGCGTCTTCGATGGTCGCGCTTGTAGCCGGCGAAATCCTCCAGCGAAAAGTTCGCGCCGAGCCCGTTGAGATAGGTGACGATTTTTTGGGCGGTCGGGCCTTCGTAAAAGGCTCGAGGTCCATCCTTGGCGATCGTTTCGAGCGTATCTGCCAGCTCGCGCTGCTTCAGCAGCGTTGGAGCGTCCTGCGAAGCAGACCAGGGGACGATGCCGTTCGGGCAAAGCAATGCCTCGGTCGCTTCGAACTTGCGCAGGTTGGCAAGATCGCGGGCGATCTCCATCGAGGTATGCCACGACACGGGATAGCCGTGGCGCGCGAGGTCGATTGCGGGATTCAACGCTTCCGCAAAGGAGTATGTGCCGTATTTTTGCAGCGCCAGCGACAAACCCGCGGGCGTACCGGGCACGCAGACAGATTTCGCGCCGATGATGTTGGCTGCGCCGACCACGGCGGGCCAGCCAAAGAGCTCGGCATCGGGCTTGCCACCGGAAAGCGGAAACATATCGGGTGTGGCGGACTGCGGAGCGACCATCGGATAGGAGACGACTGAGGACTCGCCACTCTTGCTGTCGTGCCGAACCAGGAATCCGCCCCCGCCGAAACCGTTCATCCAGGGTTCCACCACCGCCGCAACCGCCGCGGTTACGACGGCGGCATCGACCGCATTCCCGCCGTTTTGCAATACTTTCGCGCCGAACTCTGCCGCGAGCGGGGTCTTGGCCGCAACGACACCAGCATCGGAAATTGCCTCGAACCGTCCCAACCGCCATCGGCTGATCGACGTCATTGTTCCTCGCTCCTACTTCCGTTCGATGCGCCGGTCAAGCGCTCAGGGGATCATAACGGAGCGGAATATCGGTGGGAGGGTCGGGTAGCAGAAGTGGAATGGACAATTGGGCGGGCAGGGCCCGCATCGGCAACGGTTGCGGGGGCGTGCGACGTTCGGCCAGGGAGAGACCGTAGCGTGCGCGAGCGGAGCTGGCCCGGTCTTCGATTCGCTGCTGGACTCGTTCCGGAAGATGCTGACCTTCCATGCGGCGGAGATACCATGGGAGGAGCGTGGGGAATTCACGTTCGATGAACGCGTAGAAGTGATTTCGGACCGGCGGAGCGAGCCGGAGCGCACCGGCCCAGAACGTGCCGGCCCCGCTGGCAGCGGCTGCTTCGGCGACCGCATCGATCTGATCTTGCCGGTCATTCAATCCGGGCATGACCGGCGCCATCATGACTCCACAGGTGATTCCAGCGGATGCCAGTACGTTCAATGCCTCGAGGCGGAGTTTGGGAGGGAACGCGCCCGGCTCGATTTGGTCGGAAAGTGCCCGGTCCATTGTCGTCACGGTGAAGTAGATGCGGACCTGGGCGTGCTTTGCGATTTCCGTCAGCAGATCGAGGTCGCGGACGATCAACCCGGATTTCGTCACGACGCTCAACGATTGCTGGTGCGCCAGCATTACCTCGAGACAGCTTCTGGTCAAACGAAACCGCTTCTCCGCGGCTTGATAGGCATCAGTGGCGGTGCCGATCGCTATCGATTCACCCGACCAGGAAGGCCGGCTGAGCTCTCGGTCGAGCACTTCGGCAATGTTGCCCTTCACAAAGATCTGATTCTCGAAGTCGGTGTCAGCATTCAGTCCCAGGAATGTATGGGTTTCCCGCGCATAGCAGTAATGACAAGCGTGCACGCAGCCACGGTAAGGGTTGAGTGACCACTTGAAGGGCATGCCGTGGACGCGGTTGACGGCGGTCTTGCAACGGGAGTCGACGTAGTTCGTGCCTGCCATGGTAAAAGTATAGCACATTTGTTCTTTTTTGGTGGTGTCAATGAGTTAGGTAACCGTGCGCGTGCGGAAGCCCGGTGCTATTACGAGATGGTGCTATGGAAGCCGAACAGGTCGGTTGCAAGCGAGGACGGCGACACGGACCGCACCCTACTGAAATGTGAGTCGGTATCCGGGGTGTTGGGTGGCGAGGGAGCGGCCCCTTCGCGTCGATCTGTATGACAGGGGAGACGGTCAGGACGACGAAACGGGTATGACTTCGCCCTGGTCGGATGCGGTTGGTTGCATCGAATGTTCTCGACGAACGATCACTCTGCGATGAGTCCGCGCGTGGAGCCTTGGGTGACGGCGGGGAAGCCGGGCGGGTAGCACTGGGGCACTGCCCAGGCATGCATCTGTCCGCCGATGTGCCGCTTGTTTTCATTATGGAACAAATGTTCGTAAATGTCAAGGAGCACGGAATGGACGTTGCTTGTCAGGATGGGAAGGGAACAGCCGGCGGGTGAGTTTCGGTGCCGAGGACCTCGTTGTCTGGGACAGATGTCAGCGCGTCGCTCCGTCCGACTTGCATACGGAACTTGTCGCGTAGCTCAGCTTCGCGATCAATCCGGGCGCGTTCGCCGGCGCTTACCGCGGAGTCGACCAGATCCTGGCCCTCCTTGCGCAGATCGTCGCCGCTGCGAGGCGCCACGAGGTAGGCAGCACCTGCTCCCACCACCGCACCGACGGCAACGCCGGCCGCCAAGTCGACGACACGTTTGATTGCTTTCATGACCATCGTTGGAGCCTCATGCCTGTCGAGCCGTTCTTCGCTGCGAGTGTACCAAACCACCAGCTGAAGGCCGCTAGAATGTGCGAATCGAGTCGAGGAGGGATGGGATGCGGGTTTATTTGAGCGGACCGATGTTTTCACTGGCGGATCAGGAATACAACCTGCGATTGGCGGCCAAAGTGCGGGCACTCGGTTTCGAGGTTTATTGCCCGAACGAAAGCGAGCCGATCAACAACAAGGAGCGCCCGGAGATAACGGCGCGCATGATCTACGAATGGGACATCGCCGAGCTCGAGAATTGCAACGTGGTGCTTTGCCAGCTCAGCGAGGATTCGGGGACGAATTGGGAGGCAGGTTTTTTCGACTGCCTCTGCCGGCATGTGGATCCTGATCGGTACTGGGGGATCGTTGGACACGCGAGCGACATGCGCTTCAAATCGCCGCCGCATCCGGACAAGCATGGGGTCGAGAATCAGGCCGGCAACGCCAATGCGTTGGTGATCGGGGGATTCCAGCAGTCGCTGGGGGTCTATTTGTACGAGAACGAGGTTTTGGATCGGCTGGTCGAGCTTGCTGCGGAACGGGAGGGCGGCTGACCCAGGTTGCCCTGGTATTGACAGCGCCGACGGAAGCGAAGAGTCGCTTCGATCGGCGTGACTGCCTGTTCAGATTGAGAGGGAAGGAGATGGCCGAGTCAACAGACTCGGCCATACGATCAGGCTTTTGTTGCTTCGAGCTGCCGGCTGCGTGCCGCCGGTGGTATTAGTCGTCCCCGCGGGACATGCCGGTGAGCAACATGACCCAATAGAGGAGCGACAGCAGCGAGGCAAGGAATCCGGCGACATAGGTCCAGGCGGCTGCGCCGAGCACCTTGTCCACGCCGTCGCTCTCCTGGCCGCCGGAAATGCCGCCATCGACGATGCCAGACTGCACCAGCGCCAACTTGGCCCGGCTCGAAGCGTTGAACTCGACCGGTAGCGTGACCAGCGCAAAGAGTGTGGCCAGCCCGAAGAGCGCGACGCCGATCCAACCCATCATCAAGCTGCCAAGCATGACGCCGGCGATCAGCACAAAGAATCCAAGATTGGAGCCGATCGAGACTGCCGGCACGATAGCGGTGCGCGCCTTCAACGGAGCGTACCCCTGCTGATGCTGAATGGCATGCCCAGCTTCGTGGGCCGCAATGGCAACCGCGGCCACCGAGCGGCCGTTGTAGACACCCTCAGACAACACGAGCTTGCGGCTGCGAGGATCGTAGTGGTCGCTCAACACGCCCTTGGTAACCTCGACTGGCACGGCTTGCAGCCCTTCGGTGTCGAGAATTCGTCGAGCGGCCTGCGCGCCGGAGATACCGGCCATATTCGGCACCTTCGAGTATTTCTCGTATGCGCCCTTTACCTTCGATTGCGCCCAGAAGGCCAGGATGAACCCTGGGAGCATGAAGATCAAATACATTGGATCGAAGAACATGCAGTCCTCTCGGGAGCGCCGCGGAAGATGGGCATCAGGGCCCCGGCCAAAACCGGAATCGGGTCTCTGCTGCTTCGTTTCGTTGGAGCTCGATCTCCTCAAGCGGCTGGCGGTTCTAGCTAAGCCACCCAGCCGCTTCCATCTCCACGATGGAACGGCCAGGGTCTTACGCCGTGCGAGCGGGTGCTCGCCTTCATGGCCGGGAACGCGTGCGCGTCCGTATTGACGACCATGAAACCAACCCGGAGAACCGGATTGGGGGTTACTCCCCCTGAATGCGAAAAAATGTACAACATTGATACGAAGCGTGTCAACTCAAAACGGTAGGATGTTCGGTAACGTATCCGTCTAAGTTCGAAGCAAGGTGATCACAGATGGGGAAAAAGCGATCGGTCGGAATTCTCATTTTCCCAGAGGTCGAAGTGCTCGACTTCTGCGGTCCGTTCGAGGTGTTCGCCTCGGTAAGCGAAGAACAGGAACGGCTCTTCGCCGTGTCTATTGTGGCGGAAACCACTGAGATCATTTCCTGCCGCGGTGGCCTGCTGGTCAAGCCGCACCTGAGCTTTGCCGAATCGCCGTCGTTCGATCTGATCGTGGTGCCGGGTGGCTTTGGAACCCGTACCGAGATCGACAACCCGGCGTTGATCGACTGGATCAAACGACAAAACGAGACAACGGAAATTACGACCAGCGTCTGCACGGGTTCACTGCTGTTGGCTAAAGCAGGGTTGCTCGACAATCTTGCCGCTACGACACATTGGGCAGCGTTCGATGAGCTCCTGGGTCACTTCCCCGATCTTCAGCTCGATAACACGCAACGAGTTATCGATAACGGGCATATCGTGACCTCTGCCGGGGTTTCAGCCGGAATAGACATGGCACTGGCAATGGTGGAACGGCTGCATGGCCGGGCAATTGCCGAAGATACGGCTCGAGGGATGGAATACGACTGGAATTGAGACCGCGCCTCGCTCTCGAAACTGACGCTACCCCAGCACCCGATAGGTGTATCGGTAGGCTTCGGTGAAGCCGAGCGTTCGATAGAGGGAGATGGCAGGCTCATTCGTCATCACGACCTGCAGGTACGCGATTTGGGCTCCTCGGTTGGCTGCCTGCGCGATCATGCCGCGTACCAGCCGGGCACCGTGGCCCTTGCGCCGGTGCGCCGGGTCGGTGACGATGTCGAATAAGCCCACCAGTTCACTGTCCTGAACCGAGAGCCCACACGCGACCAGCTCGTCATCCTCGAACAATCCTGCGAATGCAAGACCGGACGGGATGCGCTCCAGAATGCGGCGGTGGCCCGGCAGGATCGCGTCGGACAGGTTGTTCATGCGCGCATGAGCGGCGATACCTTGTTCGATCTCCAGATCCTGAACGGCCAGATCAAGGCCCACGTGCGGCGATACATCGGCAGTCATCACCAGGGTGCCGTCGACCTCGCGGTAGCCGCGAGTTTCCAGCCAGGGGTCAAGCTCTGGCGGCGAGGTGAACGAGAGCAGCCGGAAGATGACCGGGAGCTGCTGGGATCGATAGAGCGCCTCGATGCGATCGATCGATTCGAGGTTGCGTACGCCAGTTTGGGGGTAGAGCAGCGACGCGGAGTTGGCGCGCTTGGTATACCCATCCGAGAGACGAGCAACCCAGCCGTCGTAAAGCAGCTGCTGGGCAGCCGGCCAGGCGCGCAGTGCGGCTTCTTCGATCCGTCGCTGGGTCGTTGCTTCGATATCAGCTTCCTCGATGGGTTCAGATTCCTGCGACAACAGGGAGATCCTCCGTTTCGCTCACTGGTATATCCGGCAAGACAATTTCAGCTCAGGCAACCCGGCGCTAGGGAGCCAGTTGGAACAGGTCTTTCCGTCGCTCGAAATGAGAGAAGGTGAAGGTGCCTCTGAAACGGGAGCACCTGTAAAACCTCACTGGACCGATTCCCCGGATTGACGGGAAGGTCAATGCAGACCGCCAAAATCAGCTAGCGTTTGCGGGCAACGACGTTCAGGAAGGCGACCTCCTGATGGGTACGGGCCGCTTCGGTCAGCCGCTGGCGGAGCCGCTCATCCTCGGGCCCAAGATCGAGCGAACGGGCGCGCAGGCGGTCCATGGTGGCGGTGACCTGATTCCAGTCTCGCGATGTCGAGCGGCCGGCGTAGATAACGTCGAATCCGGCGGTGTCGATGGCGTCGAGGTACGCATCCTCCGCGTGCAGTTTCTGGCCGAACACCATCTTCATCAGATCGGAGGGCGTGCCGGGAGCGATCAAATCGCCTGTGATGATGACGCCTTGCGGTTTGAGCCAGCGATTGGCGGCGGCCAGCCCGCCTTCGAAACCGCCGGGGATGGTGTCGCTCAGTCCGCCGCCTAATCCGAGCACCAGATCGAAATCGCTTTGCGGATAGGATTCAACCGCCTTCTCGCCAGTGACGGCCTGGAAATCGATCTGCTTGGAAAGCCCGCGGTTGTTGGCAAGCTGGCGGCCGAACGCGAGATAAGCGGGATAGTCGTCGAATCCGTAGACCGATGCGCCAAATGCCTCGGCGATATCGACTGCCGATGAGCCAATGCCGCACTGAACGTCGAGCACCCGAGCACCCTGCGGGACCCCGGCGATGAGCGAGTAGGCGATCAGCGTACGGCGCCCGCCAGGGGATTGATAGTAGTCGTCCGGCGAGAGTTGAGCGAGGATCTGTTCGAGCGATCGATTAGTATTTTTGGCAGTCATCGTTCCTCACCCACCCAGGGTCGTTGCAAGTTCGAGCATATCGGCGACGACACCGGCGGCCGTGACTGCCGCACCGGCTCCCGGGCCGGTAATGTTGATGGGATTGGCGGCATAGCGGTTCGACGCGATCGTGATGATGTTCTCCGGGCCCGTCAGTGAGCCGAGCACGGTATCGAGCGGGATCTCGCGCATGCCAACCGAGATCGGTCGATCGAAGGAGACGGTTGCCACGTACTTGAGACGGGCGCCTTTCGCACGCGCAGCATCGGCGCGTTTGGCTATGTCGGCGTCGACTTGCGATACACCTGCCAGGAAATCTTCGATGCTGCCTTCTCGCAGCGAGTCTGGCACGAGACTTTCGATCTCGATCTGATCGAGCTCGATGGGAATGCCGATGGTGCGGGCAAGAATCAGCGCTTTACGAGCGACATCGAGTCCGCTGAGGTCATCTCGCGGGTCGGGCTCGGTAAAGCCTGCTGCCTTCGCATCCACCACCGCTTGCGAGAAGGGTTTCCCGGTGTCGAGATCCGCGAAGATAGCTCCGAGTGTGCCGGAGAGCGCTCCGACGACTTGTGTGACCTCATCTCCTGAAGCGATCAGCGAGCGAAGCGTCGAGATGACCGGCAGTCCGGCACCACAGGTCGTCTCGTAACGCACCCGGCCGCGGAATCCAGACTCGGACCAAAGCAACGACGCGACCGGATCGGCCGCTGGCAGCGCCAGCGGCGCTTTGTTGGACAGCACCGCGCCACCGCCGTTGGCGAGATTCATGCCAAGCAGCTCCGAGGTTTTGCTGCCGGCAGCGGTGTCGATGGCGATCACCGGTCCAAAGGGTTGCGTCAACGTTAGGGCTGCTGATGCGGAGCGTTTCGTCCAGCCGAATTCATCCGGCAGGTTCGCGATTCGGCCACCAGCTCGGCGATGCTTGAGCAATGCGGCCAACTCGTCATTGGTATACCCGCCGGCTTCGTCACAGCTCACTCCGCCGGTGGAATCGATCAGCGCGCGCACGACGACCCGAATGCCGTAGTCGCGTTCCCAGCGGTCGCGTTGCTCCGAGATTTGCTCGATGACAGTTTGACCGATGAGTCCCAGGCCGATCTGCGCGAGTACGACATCAGTCATTGGAGTGATGCTCCTTCGTGTCCGGTTGCTCGAGTGTTTCCAGTGTCGCACGCACGTCATGGACCCGTTCGGCGAGTCCGCGGCGCGTGGCGGCAAAGCGCTCGGCCAGATTGCTCATGTCCGTGCGGCTCTTGCCTGGCCGGCGCATGGCGGGCAGCGAGGGCCGGGTTGGGAGACTGGAAAGATCGACCTGCGGGAGCGACGGGCGTGCCGGAAGGGAAGACAAATCGACCTGCGGTAACGAGGGCAAATTGGGAAGCCCAAGCTGGTGCAGCTCGAGCCGCCCGCGCAACTCTTCGATGGAGCGTCCGAGCGATTGCTGGAGCTCATGGAGCTGCGCGATCTCGATATTGAGGGCTTCCCGGCCCGCTGGGGTCGAAAGACCAAGGTGACGCAACTTTCGGCTGCGCTCGTCGAGCAGCCGCCGTTGCCCGATGCCGTTGAGCTCGGCGAGTGCATGGATGATGGTGAGGCGCAATTGTTGCGCGGTGCCATCGAGATCCGTCTGGGCGCTCCCTGCCGGTTCAGGCACGACCCCATCGACGATACCGAGCCGCAGGCACTCACGCGCCCCCCAGTATCCGGATTGCGCGGTCGAGGACAACCCCGGTTGCGCCTGACGATCGAACCCCCCGGTGGAAAAGAGCGCGTGTTCGAGCATATAGACCCGGTCTGCGATGGTGAGCGCCATTGCTCCCGGCCCCGATGCCACCCCGGTTACCACCGAGACGGTCGGCACAGGAAGTGAGACCGCTACCCGCATGGCTTGCGCGATCGCATTGGAAAGCGCAGCGCCTTCGATGGCGGAAATCTGCGCCAGTCCGGGCGAATCGATCAGAGAGACGATCGGGCATTCGAGCTGCCCGGCGAGCCGGTAGAGCCGCACGATGGTGCGGAATCCCTCGGCAGTCAACGGCGCCCGGCGAATGCCGATCAGGCCGACGGTGACGCCTTCGATCTGCCCGATGCCGGCGATCAGGTTGGGATCGGACGTTCCAGAGCGGTCACCGTGGATCTCGATCAGGCTGGTGCGGAGCTGGGCGAAATAGTCGGCGGGGGAAGGCCGGTTCTGCGCGCGCGCAATGGTGGCGTCGTCGCTTCCGCGACCTCGGGGAATGGTGGTCCAGACGGGCGACGCACTTGCTCGCGGGACGCCACGTGATGTCAGCACGTCGAGCGTCGTCACCAGGCGCTCGCGCAATGCTGTTCGCTCCACGATGCCGTCGATCATGCCCGCGGCGAGCATCTCCTCGCTGCTGGCGGTTCCCAGATCGATCAAGCCGCGTGTGCGGGCAGGACCGAGACCAAGCTGGGCAGCAGGTTCGGCAAAGATGATATTGGCGTGATTCCCGAGCCCAGTGAAGAACGCTCCCGTGGTGGGATGGGTCAGTACCGAAACAAAAGGCACCCCGTTGCGTTGCAGCCGGCCGACCACTGAAGCGATGCGCACTTTCTGTGCGAACGTCAGGATGCTTTCGCTATCGGTCTGGACGCCGCCCGAGGCAATTGCGATGAGCGGGATACGCCGATGAGCGGCGTCCTCGAACGCGAGACATATCTTCTCGCCGGTCACGATTCCGATAGAGCCAGGAGTCATGGCCATGTCGACGATCACCAGCACGGCCTCGCGGCCGCCGATGGTGACCCGGCCGGAAACAACGTGCTCCCCTGCTGAGAAATGGGCCTCAGATGGGGTGCCGGCGGGCCAGGCATCCTGGAACACCAGCGGTTCGATGGAAATGACTTCGGCATTGGTTTCACGGAACGATCCGTGGTCGGCAACGAGAGCGACCCGCTCACGGGCGGGGAGCCAGAAATGCCGGCGGCATTCAGGGCAGACCCGAAACCCCTCGTAGAGCGCGTCACCGCTCAGGAGGTGGTCACAGCTTGGGCATGTGAGCTCGAAATCGCCGGCGGCATCGTACGCGGCGAAGTCGTCATACGCATCGAAATCGGATTCATCGATGGTGGAATTGGCGCTACGTATCATCATCAAACCTGCAACGACCCCGGATCGAGGGAGTCTCCCACTAAGAATGACAGATTCCCTCACCCTGAGGCTATCGAGCGCGCTGGTATGCTCCGCTGCAACGAAGGAGGATTGGGTGCGCAGCGATCGAGCGGATGTCGGTTTCATCGGAGCGGGGCAGCTTGCGCGCATGAGCGCGGCAGCGGCGATCGCGCTCGATCTGCGGCTGGCGGTGCTTGCGACCCGGGCGGACGACGGCGCTGCTCAGGTGCTGCCGGATGTGACGATCGGCGATCCGGATGACCCGGCCGCGGTGGAAGCCTTCGCCGCGCGCTGCTCGGTGCTGACGTTCGACCATGAGCTGGTCGACACCGATCTGCTGGAGCGCCTGGAGAAGCAGGGGCACGCGGTTCGGCCTTCTTCTTCAGTGATGCGGTTATCCCAGTCCAAGCGCCTGCAGCGCGAACGGTTTCGAGCGCTTGGACTGCCGGTGCCCGCGTTTCTGGTGGTGGAGGATCGCAAGCCGATGGCTGACTTTGCCAGCCAGGTCGGGTTGCCGTTGATCGTCAAGGCCGACCGGGGGGGCTACGACGGTCGCGGTGTCTGGACGGTGGAGGACTGGCCGGCGCTCGACTCGGTGCTGGACGAGCTGGAAGAACGGGGAATCACGCCGATCCTGGAGGAGCGAGTTCCGCTGGAGCGTGAGCTGGCCATGCAGATCGCGCGCCGGCCGTCGGGCGAGATGCGGACCTATCCGCTGGTCGAGACTGTGCAAGTCGATGGGATGTTGCGGGAGCTGATTGCGCCGGCTCCGAATGCCGATGACCTGCAAGACGAAGCGCGGCGGATTGCAGAGACGATCGCCGCCGATTGTGGAGTGGTCGGATTGCTGGCGGTGGAGTTTTTTCAAGCGGACGGCAAACTGCTGATCAATGAGATCGCGACGAGGCCGCACAACTCGGGACACTTTTCGATCGAGGGAGCGGTGACATCGCAGTTCGAGCAGCATCTGCGGGCCGTGCTCGATCTGCCGTTGGGAAGTACAGCGCTCTCCAGGCCCTGGGCAGTCACCGAGAACATCGTTGGCGCGGTTGCGGGTGATTTGCGCTCGACGCAGGTGGAACAAGCGTTGGCGCTGGATGGAGTACACCTTCATCTCTACGGCAAAGAGGCGCGACCGGGGCGCAAGATTGGGCACCTGACGGTTTTGGGTGACGACCTGGAATCGACGCAAACATTGGCGCGCCGGGCGGCCGCGATCATGAACGGGGAGTGCGGAGATGTCTGAGGCGCCGATCGTGGGAGTCATCATGGGGAGCGATTCCGATCTGCCGGTGATGCAGGCGGCAGCGGACGCGTTAACGGAATTTGGGATCGGGCACGAGGTGCGCATCATTTCGGCGCATCGCACACCCGACGTGATGATCGACTACGGCAAGACCGCGGTGAGTCGCGGGTTGCGGGTGATCATCGCGGGCGCGGGTGGAGCCGCGCACTTGCCGGGGATGGTGGCGTCGGTGACGCCATTGCCGGTGATCGGCGTGCCGGTGGGGATCACCAAGCTGCACGGCCTGGACGCACTGTTATCGATCGTGCAGATGCCGGCAGGCATTCCCGTGGCGACCGTTGCCGTCGACAACGCGCGTAATGCCGGTCTGCTGGCGGTGCGGATTCTGGGTGCAGGCGATCCCGAGCTGTTGCGCAAGATGGAAACATTCCAGGACCAACTCCGAGAGCTGGTCCTGGAAAAAGATCGCCGGATTCGATCGGGACGCTAGCGGCTATTCGCCCGCGCTGATGAGCGCCGGCTCCGCCATTTTCACTGCGCCGTTCGCGAAGGGGAGGGTGCGCTGAGAACCGACCGGAAGTACATCGAGCGAGGTGTGCACGAACTCGCGGAAGAGCGGATGCGGCTCGTTGGGACGGCTTTTGAATTCGGGGTGGAACTGCACGCCGATGAAGAAGGGATGCCCGTCCAGCTCCATGATTTCCACCAGCTTGCCGTCCGGCGAAACGCCGGAGGCGATCAGGCCCTGTTCGGCGAGGGCGGGCAGGTAGTCGTTGTTGACTTCGAAGCGATGGCGGTGGCGCTCTTCGATCAGATCCGTGCCGTAGGCCTGAGCCGCTTTCGATCCCGGCAGGAGCTTGCACGGCCAGAGCCCAAGCCGCATCGTGCCTCCCATTTCGACCCCGTGCTGTCCAGGCATCAATCCGATGACGGGATGCGGCGTGTCGGCGTCGATCTCGGACGAGTTGGCGTTGTCCAATCCGCAGGCATGGCGCGCGACTTCGATCACTGCCATGTGAAGCCCGTAACAGAGTCCGAGATAGGGGGTTCCGGTTTCGCGGCAATATTCCGCCGCGACGATTTTGCCTTCGGTGCCGCGTGGGCCGAATCCGCCGGGCACGACGATGCCCTGCACGGTCCGGAAGACGTGCACCATTTCTTCAGGCGACATGGTTTCGGAGTTGACCCAGACGAATTCGGGCCGGGCATCGTAGGCGAGACCGGCCAGCGTGAGTGATTCAGTGACGCTCATATAGGCGTCGTGCAGCTCGACATATTTGCCGACGATGGCGATGCGCACGCGCTGCGACGGGTTCTTCAGGCGCTCGACCATCTCGCGCCAGTCGTCCAGCTCGGGTTCGTGGCTCTTCAGATCGAGCCGCTTGTCGATGAGCAAGTCGACGCCGCTCTCCTGCAACAGCAGCGGCACCTCATAGATCGTCGAGGCGGTCGGCATCGGGATCACGGCATCGCGGTCGACATCGCAGAACAGGGCGATCTTTTCCTTGACATCGTCTGGGATGTCGTTGTCCGAGCGGCAGACGATGACATCCGGCTGGATACCGGCCGAGCGGAGCTCGCGCACGCTCTGTTGCGTCGGCTTGGTCTTGAGCTCGCCAGTCGCGCCGAGGGCGGGCAGCAGTGTGACGTGAATAAAGAGCACATTGTTGCGGCCGACTTCGCGGCGCATCTGGCGAATAGCCTCGAGATAGGCTTGCCCCTCGATATCGCCCACGGTCCCACCGACTTCGATGATGACGACGTCCGAATGGTGCTGGGCGGTGGCCTGGCGAATGCGCTCCTTGATCTCATTGGTGATATGCGGGATGACCTGGATCGTTCCACCCAGGTAATCGCCGCGGCGCTCCTTGGCGATGACCGCGGAATAGACCTGACCGGTGGTCACGTTCGAGGCGCGTGAGAGGTTTTCATCGATGAAGCGCTCGTAGTGCCCAAGGTCGAGATCGGTCTCCGCGCCGTCATCGGTCACGAAGACTTCGCCGTGCTGATAGGGAGACATCGTTCCTGGGTCGACGTTGAGATAGGGATCGAGCTTCATTACCGAAACGCTCACGCCACGGCTCTTGATGAGCCGTCCGAGGGACGCGGTGGTGATGCCCTTTCCAACCGAAGACACGACTCCGCCGGTGACGAAAATGTACTTGGGCATGGGTTACCCCTTCTCCTGACAACTGAAACCGACGGATACGTGAACAGAACGACGCACTGGCTGGGAAGTGAGAAAGGCGCCGCTGCTGCGTCGCCTCACTGGGTTGCGATCCTTATCGATGGTCGCAGGAACGGCCGAAGATTCGACGTGAGATTGCGGATATCTGCCGCCGATCATCGCTTGGCGGCCTCACTGTCCGGATTGAGCAGCACGATTTCCATAGCTTCGTTGAGATCGGCTTGCCGAGGGGCGTACTTGTCCAGTGGCTCCGGCAATGCCACGCCGACCAGCTTTGCAAAACTGTCGAGCGGCTGGAGATCTGTATCACCGATGTCGGTGCGGTACTGCATCGGGATCAGCACCTTGGGTTCGAGCAGCGTCACGATCTCGGCCGCTTGCTCCTGGGACAGTCCGTTTCCGCCACCGACCGGCACCAGCAGAATGTCTGCCTGGGCGAGCTGTTCGGTCTGCTCCGAATTTGGAACCTTGCCGATATCGCCCAGGTGGCAGATGACAAAGCCATCGAGCTCGAACATGAACGCGGTGTTGAACTCCTTCTTCGCCGTGCGGGCGTCATCCAAAAAGGTGCGCACACCGGTTACGAAGACATCTTCCATTTCGTACTCGCCCGGGCCGTCGACCGTTTTGAAATCGGGCCGGACCACACCGAGGTTAGCGTTCGCGGAGTCGTAATTGGAGACCGATACGATGTTCGCGGACTGCTTGGCCATGGCATACCCGGTCGAGCGATCGACAGGGTCGGTAATGATGGTGGCTTCTCGCGACTTGATTCGGAAACAGTTGTGACCGAACCACTTGAACTCAGCCAATGGGATTCACCAATCTGGACGCTTGCGCGCCAACAAACACAAACCGGCCCAAGTCCTGAGACGAGGGCGCGGGGGCATTGGAATTGTTCAGATGGGGTCGACTACGATCCGTCTCGGACGGCTTTCGCGGCCTCTTTCATCATACCACGCCGCTCTCGGGATCTCCCAGCTCGAGCTCATCGAACTCCCGGTCGAGAATGACTTCCAATGTGGCACGGATGGTGCCGTAATCGAACCCGCGGCGGGCCAGAATTCCGGTCAGTTTTTTCTTCTGTTCGTCTGGGGGGAGGCCCTGCACGCTCTTGAAGCGCTTACGGGCAAGCTCGAGCGCGCCCGTGCGGTCGTCGATCTCCATTCCGGAGACGGTTTCCTGCACGATCTCGCGGTCGATGCCTTTCTGCCGTAACTCCTGCTCCAGCATCCGTTTGCCCCGCGGCCGGTGAGCCAGACGGTTTTCGATCCACAGCTCCGCGAAACGCTCGTCGTTCAGAAAGCCGTATTCGGTCAGCTTTTCGAGCGCGGCATCGATCGTGGCAGATTCGAAATCCTTGCGGAGCAAACGCGTTCGCAACTCCTGGCTGGTTTGCATTCGCTGATCGAGCGCCCGCATGGCGGCGCTGACCGCACGGTCGACCGCATCTTTCGCCAGAATGGCATCGAGCCGATCCTGGTCGAGGAACTCACCTTTGGCGATACCGGATTCGAGCAACAGATCGCGGCCGATGCCGAACGCGAACGCTCCATCCAGGAATATGCTGTAGCGCGTGGTTGCGTGTTTCTGCGACTCGATCGAGGTCACGGTTCCCGGTTCGACGGTTTTCGGTTGGGTCATCGTGTCCGGCTGGCCGGGCCGTTTGCGGTATGGGCGCATGGCAATTCGTTACACGTGAGGAAGGACGCCAAATTCAATGGTAGCTGAGGCCGGATTCGACATCGAACGCTTGCGACGGGAGGAGTTCCCGATCGTGCCGGAGTGGTGCTATCTCGACCATGCCGCCGTCTCCCCGATGCCGAACCGAACGGCGGCGGTTTTGCGCCAGCGTATCGAGACGTTTCAGAACCCGTCACTCGAAGATGGCAGCCGCGAGCGGTACGGTCAATTGGCGAAGGAACGCGCGGGCCGGCTGATGAACGTACCGGCCGCCCAGATCGCGTTGCAGACCAATCTCGGTGAAGCGATGGCCGTGGTGGCGAACGGACTTTCCTGGACGCCCGGGGATCAGATCGTCATTCCAGAGATGGAGTTCTCCAGTCTGGTCTATCCATGGATGAACCTGCAATTCCGCGGGGTCGATATCAATTGGGCCCGGAAGCAGGGGCCGGCAACCCCATTGGCTGCGATCGAAGCTGCGATAACCGAGCGAACTCGCGTGGTAGCGGTCAGCCATGTCGAGTTTCTGAATGGCTACCGGCACGATATGGTCGCGCTCGGTCGACTCTGCGCTGAGCGAAACGTTCTGCTGGCAGTCGACGCCACACAGTCGGTGGGTGTGTTGCCGGTCGACGCCCCGGCATGGCAGGCCGATATCGTGGCGGCGCATGGGTATAAATGGATGATGGCGATGCATGGCATCGCGGTGTTGTATGTCTCCGAGCGGGCGATGCAACAGATCGCGCCAACCATGCCAGGGCGGCAGAGCGTGACCGGCGGATTCGAATCGCTCGATTTTGCGCTCGACTGGCATCCCGATGCCCGGCGCTATGAAAGCGGCGGGCCGAACTGGATCGGAGCCGCGGCGGTCGCGGCATCGTTGGCGATTGTCGAGGAAATTGGCATCGAGCTGGCGGGTGCGCAAGCCGTCCAGGTTGCGAGTCACGTGCTGGAGGGATTGGCTGGACTGCCAGTCGAAATCCGAACAGCGCTCGATCCCGCGCATCGCTCGCAGATTCTGACCTTTACCACCGGGTCACCCGAACGGGATGCCGCAATCGTGCAGGAACTGCGGGCGCGGAAGGTCTTTGTAGGCAAACGCAACTTCGGTGTCCGGGTGGCATGTCACTTCTGGAACACCGTCGACGATGCAGAGCGGATGCTGGCTGCATTGCAAGCGGTGTTGCGGTAGGCAATGTGGCCGCACGCTCAGACCCGGCTCGATTCACTTAGAGACCGGCCAGATGGCAACACGGCGTTCCGCGGCGTCGCTCGGAACGACGGGAGGGTTAGTACTCGACCGAGTGAATGGCCACTCCCGCCGCGCAGGCCGGGCAGTCTTCAGGGAGATGCGCAGGGAAGATGGCGTTGAGGAGTGACGTCACCGGAAGTCCGCCGATTTCGGTCTGTCCTGCGCACCAGAGGGTGGCGATTCCAACCGGCACAGCGTTCAGCTCCTGGATGAGGTGGAGAAACCGGGTCATGGTTTTGCCGCTGAGCACCATGTTATCGACCAGCAGGACGCGTTTGTTCTCGATGAAGGGGATGAGTTTGTCGGCGATCAGCAGGTCGTTGCCGACCTGGGTGGCATCGATGACGCTGGCCTTGGGTTCCAGGAAGTAACCGACCCATTGCGCCAGCCCAGCTCCCCAGATCGACGGGGTAGCTACGGTATCGACATGATCCGTGAAGAATGCCTTGGCGATGGTGTAGCCGAATCGGCTGGCGGTACCAGGGTCGGCGAGCAGGAGATCGCGGTCGATCAAAGCCGTCGCGTGCGCGCCCGATCGAAATGCAAAGTGCCCCTCGCGGAGCATGTTGCCGCGTTCCAGCAGGTCCTGAATGGTGGAGTAATCGGGTGACAACGTCGTCCTCCTGAGGTGCCCGGTTACCCGGAGCGGTGTTCCAGACTGTCGAGCAGCGCATAGAGCTGACGGGCCGCATGGTTGGCGTCACGAGATATGACACGTCCAAGCGCGGCGGTGGCATCGTCATGATAGGCGCGAACCAACCCTTCGGCGTATGCGCGCATCTCGTAACGATCGAGCAACGTTAGGATGTTCGAAACTGCTTCATTCGAGCTGGGAGCGTCTGCATGCCAGAGATCGAAGTCGGCTCGCTCATCGACGTTGGCGATTCGCCGTAGCTCGATCAGCGGCGGGGTTTGCTTTCGCCGGCGAATATCGTCTGCCGGGGTTTTGCCGGTTTCTGTTTCCGATCCCCAAATCCCCAGCACGTCGTCTCGTATCTGGAAAGCCAAACCGGTCGCGAGACCAAACGCGGCCAGGTCGCGCGCTTGCGCTGCGGTTGCACCCGCCACGATTCCCCCGGCCCAGGCGGAATATTCGACGATTGCAGACGTCTTACCGGTGATGGTTTGCAGGTAGCGATCGAGGCTCACACTGGTGTCACCCTCGTTTTCGATGTCCATGGTTTGGCCACCAACGATTGCCAAGGTGGTTCGGTCGAATGCGACCGCGAGCTGCGGCAGGAGTGCCGCGGTCCCAGGGTGCTCTGCGACTTCGTAGAGGGCCAGGTGGCTCGCTGCGAAGAGCGCATCGCCGGTATTGATCGCTTGCGCTTCGCCCCAAAGCGACCAAACTGTCGGTCGGTGGCGACGCAAGTGACTGCGGTCCTGGATGTCGTCATGTACGAGCGTAAAGTTGTGCAGCAGTTCGATGGCGGCGGCAATCGGGGCGGCCAGGGTTGGATCGGCACCCAATGCCGAAGCAACCAGCATCGCCAAACGCGGACGCACCCGCTTCCCGGCATTAGGACGAGCGCCAGTCACGGGAGAAAGATCCGGGTGGCGCCATCCCATGTGATAGGCGGCGATTTGCTCCAGCAGGGTCGAGGTCGATCCGATCTCTCCGACCGCACGCTGCATGAGGGGCTCGAACAGGCCATCGAGCGCATTGGCGTCGAACGTCGAATCGGTCATCTCAGCAGTAATCCAGCGGCGAGTTGGTCGCAACGGTGGTGAGCCTCCCGGTGAGACTCACGCGTGGCCTGCTCATTTTGCATCAGAGCAAGTAGGATTTCGTTGGGCATGCGGAAACAGAACGCAGCGCCAACATTTCGAATGGAGCCAAGTATGGTTTTCGATCCGTGGTATTTCGTCATTATCCTGCCGGGATTTCTGCTTTCGATCTGGGCGCAATCGAAAGTCAAGGGAAATTTCCAGAAATACAGCCAGGTACGGAACGCTGCTGGATTGACCGGCGCCCAGACCAGCCGCCGTATTCTGGACGACGAGGGGCTGAGCTCGATCCCCATCGAGATGGTTCCAGGCGCATTGACCGATCACTACGATCCACGGAGCAAGGTGCTCCGGCTGTCAGAGCCGGTGTATGGGGTGGATTCAGTAGCCGCAATGGCGGTTGCCGCCCATGAGGCGGGCCACGCCATCCAGCAGAAGGTCGGCTACGCGCCGCTGAGGTTCCGAACGACGATCGTGCCGTTGGCGAACATCGGCTCGAAGCTTGGTTTCGGTCTACTCTTCCTGGGAATCATCATCGGTATCAGCGGTCTGTCCTGGCTCGGCGTGGCCCTCTTCGCCCTTTCCACGCTTTTCACGCTGGTGACCTTGCCGGTCGAGTTCGATGCATCGCGGCGTGCGAAGGCGGAGCTGAACAAGCTGGGCCTGACCGACCGTACCGATGCGGAAGCAGTCGACAAGGTGCTGGACGCCGCCGCCTGGACCTACGTCGCGGCGTTCCTGACGTCGGCGTTGAGCCTGCTCTACTACATGCGATTGGCATCACGGAGCCGCTAGGAATCTGATCGATTCTCAAGGAAAAGGGGTGCTCCGGCACCCCTTTTTCGCGTTCTCGCTACGTGGCAGTCAGCGGCAAATGTGGTGCAAGCGGGACTCAGCTCTTCTGTTGAGGAACCTGGATTTCGACATCAGGAATTTGTCTGATGCGTGTGGGGGCGAACATTGGGGCTGGGAAGATCACGAAGAGGTGGAGCTCATCCGATCCCGTGTTGGTGAAGCCGTGCAGCACGCCGGTGGGGATATGGACACTGTCGCCGGCTGAGACGGGAAAGCGTTCATCCCCGAGGCGAACCATCGCCTCGCCGGCAAGAAAGTGCAAGACCTCCTCGCAGGGATGGGTATGATCCAGTACCTGGTCGCCGGGTTGCAGCCATTGCTGCCCGAGATAGAGCTGCGTCGAACCGTCGGATCCGTCGACCAGATGCTGCAACGGAAGATTGCTCGGGCTGCGGCCAACGGGTTTTTTCGTCGCTATCATTCCTGAGCGTCCTGACCGCTTGATTCCAACAAATCGACCTGTGCGGCGGGACCAGCCCATGCCACAATTGCACGACCGTTCGACCCGATTCAAGGGCGTCTTCGGACAATGACCAGTCTACCGGTAGCCGCACCCCCAGTGGCTATAGTTCCGTCCCGCTTGGTGGGTCCATGTTGCCGACTTCCCGATTCCGTTTTTCCAGACGACGTCTCATTGCGGCGATCCCTGCCATGGGAGTGGTTGCCCGCTTGGGGTCGCGATTCGAGCGATCAGCCGTAGCGCAGGAAACTACCAGCGGACTCTATTTCGCCGAAACTGGACATAACCTTCGCGGCTCGTTTCTCAACCAGTGGCAGATGCTTGGCGGAGAAAAGGCGGTGGGACTGCCCATTTCGGAAGAGGGATTCCGGGATGGGGTGGGCATCGTGCAGAGTTTCGATGGAATCACGCTGTTGCTCGATCCATCGCAAGCGCCTCCGGGCGATGTAGCTGGAGTTCCGCTTCCGGATGGTTTTGTCGATACCTTCGCACCGGAGTCGGCTCACAAACGGATCAACGCGTGCCCCGAAGACGCCTTCTTTTGCCAGTACTTCCCGGAAACCGGACACAGTGTAAGCGGCCGATTCAATTCCTACTGGGGCAATGTGGGAGATCTGTCTGTGTTGGGGATGCCGCTGAGCGAGCCATTCAAGGACGACGAAAGCGGCAAGACCACCCAAGTCTTCCAGCGGGCGGTGTTGGTCGATTATGGGGAGAACGATGTTCGCCTGGCCAAGATCGGCGACACGATCAATCAGCCGTTGATCGACGCGGGTGACCCGTCGTTTCCCCCGGCTCCGCCCATGGGTGGCACAACGCGGCTCATCAACTCTCCCGAGGGCCTTCGGTTACGATCCGGTCCGAGCACCAAGGATGAGATCGTCCAGGTACTGCCCGACTCCGCGGAGTTCATCATCGCCGGGGATGCAAAGGCGGAATGGGTGGGCGGCTATGCCGACGGATTCTCCGGTTGGGTCTCGTCGGAATTCCTGAAGGAACCGCCACCGCTGCCGACGATCGATCCCAAAGACTGGAATCCAAAAGTCTGGCAGGGAGCGACGCTCGGTGACACGAATGTGCGCGTCGAGCCATCCACCCAATCCGAAGCGATCGAGCTCAAGCTGGACCGTAGCCTGATCGTGGTAACCGATTGGGTCAAGGGGGAAGAGCTCTTTCCTGGCGCCGACGAGTGGGCCAAGCTCGAGGGACAGGGATATATCTACTCACGCAATGTCGGCCGAAATGCCCCGGTGCTCCCCACCCCGCTCCCGACGAACGCGCCGAAGACCGGGCGTTGGATCGATGTGCACCTGACCCAGCAGCTCATGACGCTGTACGAGGATCGCGATCCCGTTCGGGTGGTTGTGACCACAAGCGGCATGGCCGGCTGGGAAACGCCACCGGGCGAATACGCCATTACGTGGCGCAAGGCGAACGAGACGATGTCCAGCGGCGCGATCGGCGCCGAGCATTTCTTCAAGCTCGAGGATGTGCTCTACACGCAGTATTTCACCGATGAGGGACATGCCATCCATTACGCGTGGTGGCGCACCCCTGAGACGATTGGGCGCCCAGGTAGCCATGGTTGCCTGAACGTGCTGCTGGACGATGCCGAGTTCATGTGGGACTGGGCCGATGTCGGCACGCCGATCATCATCCACAAGGACTGAGACCAGCGGTCTACGCGTTACCGATCGCGACGATGCGGCCGTCGATCGAGACGGCATAGACCGTTTCGCCCACCACCAATGTCGACGCGCTGCCGCCAACCTGCTGACTCCAGACGACCTCTCCCGTCAAGCGGTCGATGCCGTAGACGGTGCCATCGTAGCTTCCAATGACGACTCGATCCCCGGCAATCACCGGCGAGGCACGCACCTCGCGCCCAGTGGGAAGCCGCCAGTTTTCCCCGCCGGTTGCCAGATCGAACGAATAGACGTTGCCGTCCTCTGCCCCGATATACACGGTGCCATCTGCAATGGCCGCGGAGGGATAGAACTCCGCGTCGGTGAAGACTTGCCAGATCAGGGAGCCATCCGCGAGTGAGAGCGCGTTCAGATTGCCCACGAAGTCGCCGACCACCACGATGCCATCGCTGATAGCGGCGGTTGCAAAGATCGATCCCGATGCCCCGTACGACCAGATGATCGTTCCGTCGGAGAGCGAGACCGCCCGGATGACTCCGTCGGTATCGGAATAGATCACGACGCCGTCTGCGATTGCCGGGGACGCGGTGATCTCCACTCCGGTATCGATTCGCCAAACCTCGGCTCCGGAAGACGCATCGAGCGCATACAAGGTCCCGCCGTAGTTGCCGAAGAGGACCAGCCCGTCGACGACCGCCGGCGAAGAATGGATCGACGAGCCAGTAGCAACCGACCAGATTTCCGCGCCGGTCGCGGCATCGAGCGCGTGGAGCATGCCATCGAACGAACCGAAATACGCAACGCCATCCTGCACCGCGGGTGAGGACGAGATCTCATCGCTGGCGCGGAACTCCCAGACCGGATCGCCGGTTTCGGCATCGAGTGCGTGCATGGTTTCGTCATCGCCCCCGACCAGCAGCAGTCCACTCGCGTAGATCGGCGACGCGAAGGACGACTCGTCGAGCTGGACGGACCATTCGATTTGTACCGGGCTTTCGGGACCGTTTCCGTTCATGACGCCGGTACGGGAGAGGTCGCCCCGGTAGAGGGTGTTTTCGGTAACCGCGACCCTTGTTGGGGTGAGCGTGGCGACTGGAACGACGGGGACTTCCACCGTGGGCGTCTCTGCCTCAGTTGCGGTCGGTTCGGGTGATGGCGTCTCAGATGGTTCAAGGGTTGGCGTTGCGGTCGGCTCCAGCGTTGGCGTGTGCGTTGGCTCAGGGGTCGCGGTGTCTGTTGGGGTTCGCGTTGCGGTCTCGGTCGAGGTAGGCACGGGAGTCGACGTGTTCGTGGCCGTAGGAGTTTCCGTCGGTTCTGGAGTCGCGGTGTCGCTTGCCGTGGCACTTGGTTCCAAGGTTGCGGTGCGGGTTGATGTGGGTTGTGCAGTCTCGGTCTCGGTCGGCTCCGGTGTCGCCGTCGGCTTGGGTGTCGACGTCTCCGACGGGGTGGGAGTTGCCGTTGGGCTCGACGTTGCTGTTCTCGTTGCAGTTGGCTCCGACGTTGGGGTTCGTGTTGGCGAAGACGTTGCGGAATTCGTCGAAGTGGGCTCTGGGGTCGGAGTAAACGTCTCTGTCGGTGTAGACGTGGGAACCAGAGTATTGGTGGGTTGCGGGGTCGAAGTGACGGTTTCCGTGGGCTGAGGGCTCTCAGAGGCAGTCTGGGAGGGCTCTGGTGTGATGGTGGCTGTCTCGGTCGGTTCCATGGTGGGGGAGTTCGTCGAGGTTTGGCTCGGACGAGGAGTCGCCGTGTTGGTCACGGAGGACGTCGCCGATGCGGTCTCGGTTGGGCGTTCCGTCGGCGTCCGTGACGGTTCTGGAGTTGGGGTCAATGTTGGTGACGCGGTGGTCGACGCCGTTGCCGTCATGGTTCGCGTGGCGGTCGGGGTGCTCGTCGAGGTCGAGGTTGGGGTTTCGGATGGCACAACGGTAAACGTGTGCGTGGCTGTGGGGGTTGGGGATGGAGTTCGTGATGGTTCAGGCGTCACCGAGGGCGATGGGGTCGACGCGACCGCGGTTCTCGTCGCGCGCAGGTTTTCGGAAAATTGGGTCGCGGTCTGGTCGATGGGGGCAACCACAGGCCGGGTGGTTGGTAGGGATGTTGCGCTTTCGGCCGGAGTCGCGGCTTCCAATGATGCGACCGGCGATGGTAGGGGGCTTGCGATCGATTCGACCGTCGTCGTCGTCGCTTCTGGCTCAGGAGACGACATCGGGGTCGAGGGCGATTCCGTATCAGCCACTTCGACAGACGCTTCCGGCGACGTGGAGATGGGGCTAGCCGCCGCCGGGGAGGAGACAGCATGCGGCGTTGCGATCGCGGTCGATGTTGCGTCGGGAACTGGTGTGCCGAAGAAGAGCGTGCCAGCGGGCGACGCGGCGGCCATGGGACTTGCTTGCTCAGTCGCAAGGCGATCGTCGGCTACCTGGGTCAGTACGCCGGGCGCGATCGTGATGACCGGTTCCTTTGGTTGCGACGATGAACGCGTGAGGAGCAGCGCGAGGAAAAGGCTGGCCAGCAAGGCTCCCGCTGCGACAATTGCGTTGGTACGGTTCAAACGGAAGCCTCACGATTCGCGCCCGGCCAGCCACCGGTGGTGACGATTGCGATGCGGCCGCAAACGCCTCCTGCGCTCGTGCGTTCAGTTGCAGAGGATCATTTTACGCGCAGCGGTGGCGTATTTGCAGCGAGCGGGCCAGGATGTTGCTTGACAACCCGGACTGCTTCTCTATGCTTGCAGCGAACTGTTCCGCGCGAACGTACGTATGGCCGCTCTGGCCGCACGGCGAAATGTGGAATGGCATGCCGCGCATTCGATGCCGGACGATCTTGCCGACGACGCCAGGAGGGCATCGTTTCTTGCCGCTTCGCCGGTCAACGCAAACCGGGGAGAACCCCGGCCCTAAGCCATTTTCACAGGAATGGGTGCGGACCCCACAGGAACCGGGGCAACCGCCTCGACGCCGCGGACTACCCGATTGGATGCCGTCCGAGCGGGTGCTGGCGGGTCTGCTGGTCGGCTTGTTGATCCTGCTGATCCTTCCCTGGCGCCACTCGGGCGGCGTTCATACGACACCGACTCCGGAAGAGTCGGTCGTCGCCGCGGCGTTGCCGTCGCCAACCGAGTCGGGTGCGGGTCAGGAGCCAACAGTTCCAGTCCAGCAATCGATTGCCACTGAGGCGGTTCCGACGCAATCCGTCCCCACGGAGGCGGCAGCGGCTGAGCCCACGGTGCTCCCGACTTCGGCTCCGGCTTCGCCGACCACCGATCCGTCGCTCACCGTTAACCGGCGACTATTTGTTGCCGAACTACCGCATCCTGTCGTTCTACGGCTTCCCGGGCGAGGTCAACATGGGCGTGCTCGGCGAGTACGACATGCAGACGCTCTATGAGAAGCTGCAGGCGCAGGCAGCCGAATACGAAGCCATCGACGACCGGCCCTACAAACTGGCCTTCGAGGTGATCGCCTCGGTCGCGCAACAGTACGAGGGATTGGACGGCGACTATCTGGCGTATATCGGTGAAGATCTGTTGCAGGAGTACATCGATTTCACGGCGGCCAACGACATGTTGCTGATTCTCGATGTGCAGTTTGGCCATCGCACCGTTCAGCAAGAGATCGAGGCGATGGAACCCTATCTCAAGTATCCGCACGTGCAGCTCGCGCTCGATCCCGAGTTCGCGGTAGGCGATGGCCAGGTGCCCGGAACCGTGATTGGCAGCATCGATGCCACCGATGTGCTCTATGCGCAGGAAGCGTTGGCGCGCATCTCCGCAGAGAATGGATTGCCGCCGAAACTCCTGATCGTGCATCAGTTCACCGATACCTCGATCACCAACCGAGACACGATTACGCAGGTGCCTGGCGTGCAGTTTGTGCTCGAGGTCGACGGTTTTGGCACTCCCGAAGAAAAGCGAGGGACGTTCGCCTGGCTGACCGAGAGTGAAGTATTCGACTTCCACGGATTCAAACTCTGGTACAACGGGCAGGACGATCCGATCATGTCGCCGGCGGAGGTGCTGGCGCTCGATCCGCAACCCGATCTGATCATCTACCAATAGCTCGCGCTCCGGCGTGCTCGGTCTCATGACGCAAAGGTCTGCCGGCGATGCCTGACTCGCCCGATTTGTACACGACTCATTCCCTGCCGGGCGATCCCACGTTGCAGGTCGATGAGCGTGAGGGGGAGATCATCGCGCCTGCGACTGCCGCGCTGCCCGCGGAGCGCGAACTGGTCGAGCCTGGGCGGCATCTGCCGCCGCATATTCGGGCGTTGCGACCGGTGCAATGGTCCAAGAACCTGCTGGTCTTCGCGGCGCTGCTCTTCTCGCTGAATGTGTTCGATCTCACCAAATTCGCGCAGGCGGTTGGTGCGTTCGTGGTGTTCTGCGCCGTTTCGAGCGCGATCTACCTGCTGAACGATGTCCGTGACCGCGAGCAGGACGTGCATCATCCCGTCAAACGGATGCGGCCCATTGCCTCCGGGCAAGTCAAACCATCAACAGCGATCGGCATGGCCGTCATCCTGGCGCTCGGCGCAATCGCGGGAGCGTTTCTGATCGACCCGGAGCTGGCGCTGGTCGTGGCCGCTTATCTGGGACTGATGATTTGCTACTCGTTCGGGTTGAAGCGGGTCGTGCTGCTCGATGTGATCATGATCTCGATCGGGTTCGTATTGCGGGCAGCGGCAGGTGCGGTGGCGATCGATGTGCCGATCTCGCCCTGGCTCTATATCTGCTCGATGCTGCTGGCGCTGATGCTGGGATTCGGCAAGCGACGGCATGAGTTACTCATGTTGCGCGATTCTGCCAGCCAACACCGCGCGAATCTGGATGCGTATTCGGTGCCATTACTCGATCAAATCATCGCGGTGACCTCGTCGTCGGCCGTGGTGGCCTATTCGGTGTACACCTTCACCTCGCCGTCGCTTCCCCCCAATCACGCGATGATGTTGACCATCCCCATCGTGCTCTACTCGGTTTTTCGCTATCTCCTGCTGATCTACAAGGAGCATTTGGGCGGAAGTCCGGAGCTCCTGCTGATGCACGACCGACCTACCCAGTTGTCGATTCTGCTGTGGGCGGTTGCTAGCGGCGCGATTCTGTATTGGAACTGAGTCCCGCGCTGCTCGGAAAAGGCTCGGCACCCTGGTTTTGGACGTTCCTGGATTCAGGCAGGAAGAGTGCTGGGGCTAGAGCTTGAACCCGGAGCCTCGTAGCTCGGTGAGGTTCGGGATGCCGAGCGTGTCCATGAGGGCCAGCATTTCCGAGCGTACCAGCGCGGGCATGGCGGGGCCACGGTAAATGAACCCGGTGTACGTCTGGACGAAGGTGGCGCCGGCCGAGATGGCGGCCAGCACATCGCGCCCGGTGAAGATCCCGCCGGCGGCGATGATGGCGGCCCGGTCATCGACGAGCTGTACCAGTCGACTCACTGTTGCTGAAGCGCGGTGCGCCAGCGGCGCACCACTGAGCCCACCCGATTCCGTGGCATGTGGGGACTGAAGCGACGCGGGCCGGTCGAGCGTCGTATTCGTGGCGACGATTGCGTCGACCCGGTGCTTCAACGCGACCGAAACGACATCCTCTAATTCGCCTTCGGTGAGGTCGGGCGAGATCTTGAGCACCAGGGGGCGGCGCTGGCGGCTGTTGCGTTCTTTCCGAACCGCCAGCAAGATCGCTTCCAAGGCGTCCGCGCGTTGATGGGAGCGCAATCCCGGCGTGTTCGGTGAGGAGATGTTCACCGCGACATACGAGCAATAGGGGGCAACTCGCTTCCATGCGAGGACGAAATCTTCCGGTGCGCGCCCTTCCTCGACCGCGGTCTTATTGGGGCCGATGTTGCATCCGACCATGCGGCTCGGTTGTCGAAGCGCAATGAGATTGTTCACAACCGCTTCCACACCGTTGTTGGGAAAGCCCATCCGGTTGATCAACCCGTCGTCCTCGGGAAGCCGAAAGACGCGGGGCCTGGGATTTCCCGTCTGGGGAAGCGGGGTGACGGTCCCGGTTTCGACCGAACCGAACCCGAGCGCGAGCAGTGCTGGAAAGGCGACCGCGTTCTTGTCGAATCCCGCCGCGATCCCTAACGGCATCGGCAGATCCTGATTGAACACCTGGACCGACAGCCGCGGATCGGGTTCCGGGGTCAAGCGGGAGAGCGCTTCACGCAGCAGCGCATCGTGCGAGATGGTTTTCAGACTACGGATTGCGCGATCGTGCACGCGCTCGGGGTCAAGCTGGAAGAGACCGGGTTTGCCCAGTCGATAGAGGGCATCGAGCGCCCGGTCGGACGCGTTCATGCGCGGACGTTCGGGTCGCCGAAAGCTCCCAGGATGCGCAGAGCCGCGTTTCGTCCCGGGGCGCCGAACACGCCGCCGCCCGGCCATGCTCCGCTGCCACAAAGATAGAGACCGTCGATTGGGGTGAGGTAATCGGAATAGCCAGCAACCGGCCGGTTGCCAAACATCTGATCCGGCATGATTTCCCCGTGGAAGATATTGCCACCGGTAATACCGACGATGCGTTCGATATCTGGAGGGCCAAGCACCTGCATGTACTCGATGGCGTCTGGAACATTGGGCGCATAGGTGGCTATGGTATCGACGATGGTCTGGCCGATTTCGGCGCGCCGCTCATCCCAGGTTCCTTCCGCCAGGTCGTACGGCGCGTACTGCACGAAGGCGCTCAGGGTATGTTTCCCTGCCGGCGCCAGGCCGGTACCCTCTTCGGTGGCGGTCTGAATGTAAATGTCCATGAAGGGATGCTGCGACGGCTTGCCCTGCTGGCAGTCGTCCCACGCGGCCTGGAGATAGTCGATCGATGGATTGATGACGATACCGCCAGTGTGCTGCACCCCGACCTCTTTGCCGGGCATGGCGGTGAAGTCGGGCAGCTCGCCCATGCCCACCAGGAGTTTGACGACCGAGCCTTTGACGCGCATTTGCTCCACCCCTGCGACCAGATCGGAGGGGAGGTGTGACGGGCCGACCATCTGCAGGAAGGTGCGATGTGGATCTGCGTTCGATACAACGATAGGCGCGTCGAACCGGCGTCCGTCTGTCAGGCGCACGCCCGTTGCCGCTCCATTCGCGAGCTCGATCTCCGCGACCTCAGCCGACGTCTGAATCTCGACCCCTTTGTCGCGGCAAAAACCAGCCAACGCCTGGGTGATGGACCCCATGCCGCCGCGCACGAAGCCCCAGGCGCCCTGATGTCCATCGATCGAGCCAATCAGATGGTGGAACTTGACATAGGCAGTGCCGGGATCGCGCGGGCCGGCATTCACGCCGATGACCCCTCCGGTGGCATAAGGCGCCTTGACCTTATCGGACTCGAAGTAGCGGTCGAGCAAATCACCGACGCTGGTTTCGGTCAGAATTTCCCAGTCTGCCTGACCTTCAGGTCCGGAGAACGCTGCTTCGATGTCGGCTTCGGAGGGTGCGGGCCGGCGAATGAGCGGTTGCATCCGGTCGAGAATGCGATCCCACATCTCCCAATAGTGACCATAGGCCACAGCATCTTTCTTCGAATGCCGGGCAATCTGCTCCCGAGTGCGATCGCCATCGAGAAAGGTCATGAAGTAGTCGCCATCAGGGTAGGGAACGAAATAGGTTGGCTCGAAGGGCCGCACATGGTAGCCGTATCTCGTAAGCTCGAGATCCTCGACCACTTCTGGAAGCAAGAGATTACAGACATACGAACAGGTGGAGAGG
Organism: uncultured Chloroflexia bacterium; assembly: GCA_963720855.1. Taxonomy (GTDB): domain Bacteria; phylum Chloroflexota; class Chloroflexia; order Thermomicrobiales; family UBA6265; genus JAMLHN01. The sequence continues at coordinate 564,711 of CAVRGV010000001.1, forward strand.
CGATAGCCCGGGAAGGTGTCTTCCGTTACGGCCGCACCACCGATGATGTCGCGCCGTTCCAGTACCAGCACACGTTTTCCGGCGCGCGCGAGATACCCTGCCGTGACCAGCCCATTGTGTCCCGATCCGATCACGATGGCGTCGTACCGTGGCGGCTGCGTCATGCTGCGCTCCCTCTCTATTCGGATTCGGTGTCGGTTGGGATTTCGAATGCGGCGGCCAGATCGTCGAGAAAGGCCTGTTCTTTCTCGCTGATTCGCTCGCCACCAAAGCCGAGGAAGCCACCTGTGCGGGCTGCAGCGCAAACCGCGGCCGCAGTCTCGATGAGCCACAACTTAAAAGCGCCGGCATCTTCCGGATCGGCTTTGGTTGCGAGGATCTCAGACGCTTGCCGGGCTCGCTCGATCGTGTCTGGCAGCAGCCGCTCGATCCACTGCTCGCTGAGCTGAAGGGTTTGGGCTTCGCCGTCACCCTGACTCTTGTAATGGTCGAAGACCCGTTGCACCAGCTCGCTGGACGAATATTCGTTGGCGCGCGAGGAGAGCTCGGTTAGCCCGGTCGCCTGCTGCATGAGCAAACCGAGCTCACTCGATTCGTCCGCGCGCATTGCCGCGGCGAGCACGCGAATCGGGAGCTCCGTCAAGATGGTCCATTCAACGGGGCTATACGGGTCGGTGTCCGACATCTTGCTCGCTAGGGGATGATCGTAACCGCCGTGCCTTCCGGCGCCCACGAGTAGAGATACTGCGCAACGTTCATCGGTAGGTTAACGCACCCGTGGCTCATCGGCGCGCCGAAGTTTTCGTGCCAGTACGTTCCGTGCAGGGCATTGCCCAAATTGTCGAAGTACATCACCCAGGGAACGTCTTCGACTTTGTACGGTTCGTTGTTGATGACGCCCTGCATCGTTTGCTTCTGAAACTTGGTCAAGATCGTGTACTGGCCTATCGGCGTGGTGGTTTCGATGACTTCTGCTGTTCCGGTGCTCACCAGGGTTGCCGTCACCAGTTTGCCGTTTTCGTAGGCCCAGAGCGATTGCCGTCCGACAGAGACCACAATCTCCTTGATGGCGCCCTGCTGCGGTCCGGGGCCGACGTCCATGGAGCCGACGCCCTGGACCGCCTCGCCGCCGGAGATGACCTGAGCGGGATCGAGCTTCGGTTCTACGAAGAGCGATTCCTCGTAGATCGGTACCGCATTCGGTTGCACGATCTTCTCGGTCGGCAACTTCTGCGCGCTCGCCGATTCACTTCCGACGGGACGCGGGGTAACCGGAAGCCCCTCTTTCCAGCGGAGCACCATCTTTTCGAAATACTGAGTGGTGTATCCGTCTTTTGCCTGGAACTCTTCGGTCAGCGGAGCGCCGATCAAGCGCTCACCTTCGTGCTGATTCCAAAATTCGAGCATCGCGTTGCGAACGGTATGTTTCGTATCCTTGAATTCTTTGCAGCTCGATGCGGCAAGGGTTCCGCAGGTGGCGGAGGCCGGCAGGGTGTATTTCGCGAGATCCTGTTCGTCGCGCTGCAGCGCTTCGGCGCCGAGCGGGAGCGTTTGCACCTGTTCCTGGACGGTCGCGCCCTCAGGAACGTAAACGATCGCCATGTGTTGGAAGTACTGAACGACGCGATCCGCCCGGTCAAGACCATCGAGAGCGATCGGGGATTCCCACTCTTCGGTGATGGGTTGTCCCATCAGCTCGGGATAGTCGCGCCAAAGATCGAGGAAATAGCCGTCGACCGTATGCCCGGCGTCCTGCACCCAAACGGTGCGCGGAGCCGACCAGTCCTGCGCCATGAGTGGCGCGGCGGTCGAAACGAGCAACAAACTGACGACCGCCAGAGCAACTGCAATCGCCCGGCAATGGTTCGATGCGGGTCGCACAGGTACCCCCTTTGCAATACCGTGCGTAAGGACATGCCGAACGGTCAACCAGAGGGAACTCGTGCGAGTGCGTTCCCTCGATCCATTCGAGCTGCGGGCTCATGCCTCTGAAAACACTATAGTTGTCGCCCGTACCGCCGTCCACACGTACGTTCGCCCGAAATTCCCGCCTGAGAACAAGCTGAGATGCCATCGAGCAGAATCACCCAGATCGATCCTCGTGTGCGACCGAAAGCCTGGGTCGATCCTGAACCGATACCGCTCGATGTCGAGCCATTACACGATCACAAATTGGCGCATGCGTTGCTCTATCGGCGTGGATTGCGCGACCGTACGGCTGCCGATGCCTTTCTGGCATCGACAGTGCGAGAGTCGATCGACCCCTCTCTGCTTCCGGATTTCGAGCGAGCAGTCGAGCGGATTGCCTCGGCCGTTCGCAACGGCGAAACCATTGGTATTTTCGGCGACTATGACGCCGATGGAACGACCTCCGTTGCGATCCTGGGACTGGCGCTGACCGCCGCCGGGGCCGGTTCACGCACGCTCTATCGATTACCGACCCGGGCGGAAGGTTACGGCCTGAGTGGCGTCGCGATCGACGAGTTCCTGGACGCCGGCGTCGGTTTGCTCGTCGCGCTGGACTGCGGCAGTGCCGATCATGGCAAGGTCGCGTATGCCCGGGCGCTGGGGATGGATGTCCTCATCCTCGACCATCATCAAATTCCTGACCGTGGGCCGGAGGACGCCATCGTGGTGTCGGCCTATCGACCTGATGGCGGCATTTACAAGGAGCTTTCCGCGGCTGGATTGACCTGGTTGCTGGTCGACGCGCTGGCAGACGCCGGTTTTCAGGTAGCGGCGAACGACGCAGGGGCGGATGTCTATCTCGATCTTGCCGCGTTGGGATTGATCGGTGATGTTTCTGCTATGACTGGCGCGAGCCGCACCATTGTGCGGGCCGGTCTCTTGCAGCTCGCACGGTCGCCGCGACCGGGAATCGCGGCCCTGGCGAATGCCGCCAAAGTCAACCTGGCCAGCCTCGGCACCACCGATGTGTCTTTTCGCATCACGCCGCGGCTCAATGCCGCCGGCCGCATGGGGGATCCTCAGCTCGCGCTCGATCTCTTGCTGGCGCCGAACCCCATCGTCGCGCACGAGCTGGTGCTAAAGCTGGAAGCGCTGAATACGCGACGCAAGCTGGCCACCGAGGAGATCATGCTCGAGGCCGAGCGGTTGATGCGGCAGCGCCCGGAATGGGAATCGCAACCGGTACTGGTGGTGCACTCCGAAGGCTGGCAGGCAGGCGTACTTGGCATCGTGGCGGCGCGCCTGGCAGAGACGTACGATCGACCGGCGGTGGTGCTTGTCGAAGAGGATGGCGTGCTGCGGGGATCGATGCGTGCTCCTGACGGGTTCGATGTGGCTGCGGCACTGGCGAACTGTGGATCGTTGCTGCGCTCACACGGAGGTCATCGGCTCGCCGGCGGGTTGAGCCTCGACGCCGGCAACGCCGGGGAGCTCATCAGTCAGCTCACGGAACTGGCGTCCGATCGGACTCCCGCATCGATGGCAGCGCTCCAGATCGACGCCGAACTGCAGGAGAAGCATCTCAACCTCGAGATCGCGCGGTTGGTGCGCTCGCTGGAGCCATTCGGTCCCGGTAGCGAGGAACCGGTCTTTGTCTTGCGGAATGTCCGTTTGCAGAAATACGACACCATGGGTCAGACCAAGGATCATCTGAGCCTGACTATTGGGAATGGCCGCCCGGTGCGCGCGGCGTTTTTCAACGCCGCTCCACGTTCGCGCGAGCTGGTTGGCGCCCGTACCGTCGATCTCGCCTTCACCATGACCGAAGGCGAATGGAACGGGCCCAAACTTGACGTGCTGATCAAGGACTTCCGCGTCGCGCAGGGATAGGCCCAAGGCGGCCCAGAAGTCAGCACGCAGCTGGCGGCGCGGAGAACGCAGGTTCCAGATCTCGGCACATCGAACGTCGGATCACGTACCGACGTCCTGCTTTAGAGATCCGAGATGATCGGTCCCGTCGCCGGAATTTGCGTAGCCGGGTAGGAAGGACGCTCGGACTCCAGTCGATCGGGTTCGACGCGGCCATTGCGCGTGATCTCGCGATCGGCTTCGAAGAGGATGGCGGCCGCGATGACTTGATCCATCGTTTCGACGAAGACGAATTCCATCTCGCGCCGGACGTTCTCTGGAATGCGGATCACTTCGCGCCGATTTTCCTCTGGAAGGATCATCCGCCTGATACCGTGGCGATGCGCGGCCAGCGCCTTGTCCTTGACACCGCCAATCGGCGAGCACGCGGCCGAGCAGCGTGATCTCACCGGTCATCGCCGTGTCATTGCGCACCGGACGGCGCATGAGGGCCGAGATCAGCGCGGTGGCCATGGTGATGCCGGCCGATGGGCCGTCCTTCGGCGTCGCGCCTTCCGGCAAGTGGATATGAAGATCGAGCACTTCGCGGAAGTTCACTGGAATGCTGAATTGCTCGGACCGCGATCTTGCGTAGGAAACAGCCGCCTGGGCCGACTCCTGCATGACATCGCCGGCACGGCCGGTGATCATGAGCGTGCCCTTACCCGGCATAGTCGCCACTTCCACCGGGATCAGCTCGCCACCGATCTCGGTAGTGCCAAGGCCCATGGCGACGCCGATCTGACTGGCGGCCAGCTCGTGCATCGACCTGGAAATGGCGTGGGCCGAGATAGTGCTCGATGCGCGCCACGCTAATTGCTTCATCGTTGTGCCGTCCGCGGACGACATCGCGCGCGACTTTGCGACAGATCGCCGCGATTTCACGTTCCAGCTCGCGGACACCGGCTTCGCGCGTGTAACCGCGAACCAGAAAGCTCCAGGATGCCCGGGGTAGCTCGACGTTTTCTTCCTTCAGTCCGTGGGCCGTCAACTGGCGAGGCATAAGGTAGCGCTTGCCGATCTCGATCTTCTCGTCCTCGGAATACCCCGAGATTTCGATGATCTCCATCCGGTCGCGCAGCGGCCTCGGTACCTGCTGCATGTAGTTGGCCGTCGTAATGAACAGCACTTTTGAGAGATCGTAGGGCGCATCGATAAAGTGGTCGGTGAACTGCGCATTTTGCTCAGGATCGAGCACTTCCAACAATGCGGCGGACGGATCGCCACGGAAATCGGCCGAGAGCTTATCGATCTCGTCGAGCAAGATAACGGGATTGATCGTTTCCGCCTGACGCATGGCCGTGATGATGCGGCCCGGCATCGCGCCGATATAGGTGCGGCGATGACCGCGAATTTCGGCCTCGTCGCGCACACCACCCAGGCTGACGCGCACGAACTTCCGCCCCATCGAGGCGGCGATCGAACGCCCAAGGCTCGTCTTGCCGACGCCTGGAGGGCCGGCGAGGCACAGAATCTGAGATGACGAGCGGTCGTTCATCCCGCTATCGGTGCGCAGCTTGCGAACGGCGAGGAAGTCGAGGATGCGGTCTTTGACCTGGTCGAGCCCGAAATGGTCCTCGTTGAGCAAGACTTCGGCTTCGTCGATGTCGAGCCGGTCGACGGTTTGCTCCGACCAGGGAAGGGCCAGCATAACGTCGAGATAGGTGCGCACCACGGTGGCCTCGGCAGAGACCGAAGGCATCCGTTCCAGACGCCCGACCTCGCGCAGCATCTTGTCTTCGATTTCGGCGGGCATGCCGCACGTCTTGATCTTTTGACGGAACCCGTCCAGCTCGTTGCCGCCTTCGCCAGAAAGCTCGTCGTGGATCGCCTTGAGCTGCTGGGTCAGGTAGTACTCGCGCTGCTGCTTCTCGACCTGTTCACGCACACGATCCTGGATACGGCTTTCCAGCTCGGCGACGTTCAAGTCCTCCGCAAGGTGGACCGCGATCTCTTCCAGGCGCTTGATCGGATCGACCAGCTCCAGGAAGTGCTGGCGCCGGCTGGTTTCCGAGACGATCTGGGTGGCGAGCAGGTCCGCCAGATGACCGGGATCGTTGGCCCGCTGGACCATGTCCAGAATTTCGGGAGCCATCTTTTCGCGAGCGTCGTTGTAACGGCTCGAGAGCTCCTGAACGTGAAGCATGAGGGCGCGGGTGTCGGGAGAATCGTTTTTGGGCTCGCGCAGCTCTTCGGCGGCGATGGTGAAGTAGGGGCGAACCGTGTCGAACTGACTGATACGAACCCGCGACTTGCCTTCGAGCACTACCTGGATGGCATTGCTTGGTTGCCGCTCGACCGAAACCAGATCCACCAGCGACCCAATCGAATAGAGATCGTCGGGCGAAGGATCTTCGGCGTCGGCATCACGATGGGCGGTGACGACCAGACGGTGGTTGCCGGAGAGCGCTTCTTCGACCGCCTGAATGGAGCGAGGGCGTCCCACCAGCAGGGTGACGATGTTCCGCGGAAAGATGACGACATTCTTGAGCGGCAGGAGCGGGTATCGGTGTGCGTAAAGCTCATGACGACTCATCGAATTTGGCTCCCCCAGCCGACAGCGAGTGTGTATCTGAACGCGCGTCGCGATCTCGGAAAGGGACGAGACAGGAATCGATCTTCGGCGCGACTCGGCGCCCCAAACTGCTGAGTTGGATGCGACCGCTGGGCTAGCATACCACTCATGACCGGTGGCTGTACGTACGGTTCGCGATGAGAAATGAAATTCTCCGCGGGCAGGAATTTCCGCGAACGTACGATCGAGTGACGCATTCAGGCGCACGGCTCATAGAGTGCTTGGACGGCGCCGCTGGCCCCCGCCGACGATCCCTGAGCAACGCTTGAGACTTGCTCCCAAGCCCGAGGGCTGGCTAGCGATTCTGCCGGCTCTCGATCATGGTAGACACAATTTGATCGATATCGTCGGTCACGATCAGACGATCGAGATCGTGCGGCGCAATGAGCCGGTTGTCCAGAAGATCGTGGCCGATCCAGTCGAGCAGCGAGTCCCAGAACGACGTGCCATAGAGCACGATCGGGAAGTCGTCGAGCTTGCCGGTCTGGATCAGCGTCAGCGCTTCGAAGAGCTCGTCGAGGGTTCCGAATCCCCCCGGGAAGATGACGAACCCTTCCGCATATTTGACGAACATCAGCTTGCGAACGAAGAAGTAGCGGAAGTTCAGCGGAAGGTTCACGAAGGCATTGATACCCTGCTCGTGCGGCAGCTCGATGTTCAGACCGATCGAACATCCCCCGCCTTCCAGCGCGCCCTGATTGACGGCTTCCATAATTCCGGGGCCACCGCCGGTGATGACGGCGTATCCGGCCTCTGCAAGCTTGCGGCCGGTCGCCCGCGCGGCATCGAAGTATGGCGAGTCCCGGCCGATACGGGCGGAACCGAAGACGGAGATGGCCGGCCCGATCTCTGCCAGCGCATCGAACCCCGAGACGACTTCACCCTGAATTCGGAGCACTCGCCAGGGATCGGTATGCGTGAAAGCGCCAGCCAGTTTTTTCTCTTCGTTGCTCCAGCTCAGGAGCATCTTGTCATCGGTCGGACGTCCCTGGTAGACCGAGCGATTGATGGTGGGGTTGGCAACCGAATGATCGCTCTCGATCCAGCCCATCTCGGTTGTGACGTTGGTTCGCTTCTTCGTCATAGCTGCTCTCCGGCTTTGCCGTCGGCGATTGGTAGACTCTTTCGGACCCAGAACGCTCGCGTCGCGCTCGGATGACCGATTGGGCCCAACGACATCTCGTTCCAGCTCACGAGGAACCAGCGTGCCCCGACATCATCGGTTCGAACGATTGCGACGCTTTGGGTTGCTGGCGTCAGCTTTTATTGTGGCATGTGGATTGCTTGCCGCATGCGGGTCCGGGAACGATGACACTCCCGAGACCACCTCGACTCCAGAGCCAACCGAAACGCCGGTGTTCGTGGCAACGGCGCTGTCAGGCACGCCACGCATCGGCGAAGCGGTTTGGACCAGTGTGATTCAACCGGAAACGAATGCTCCAGTTGCGCTCGCTCCAAAGGGAACCGACGCGACGATCTATGCAGTCTTCCCGATCGAATCGCTCCCGGCTGGCTCCCAGCTCGTCGCGAGCTGGTTCTTCAATGACACCTCGCTCGACGCGCTCGACTCGGCCATGCGGATCGATACCGACCGGGTCTCCGGCTGGATCGAGTTTCATATCGAGCGGACGGGCACAGAGCCCTGGCCGGATGGTGACTATGAGATCGTCGTGAGCGATGGCACGAACGAGCTTCAGCGGGCCGTGGTATCGATCCCATCGTCATAGCCTGGACAAAAACTCCCGTTATCTTTGCCTTGAAAGCTGAGAAGGCGGAATGGTACGCTCCTCTTTGCGCGTTTCGTTCTGACCTCGTTTCTGCCTAGTCCGGATTCCTCCGAACCATGGTCTCGAGGCGGTCCGAATCGCAAGTGGAAGGGCCTTTGCTCGCCAATGTCGATCCCTTCCAAGCATGGGGAGAGCCTACCTGTGGATGACCACAGTCAACCCGATTCTCGGTCTCGCATGACTGGCGATTGCAGCGCCGCCGAATGCATCGAGTCCGAGCGGTCCATCCAGGAAACAACCATTGTCGAGCCAACGACTGCCGAGGCAGCGTTCGACCGAACGTTGCGACCCTTTGTGTGGCAATGCGGGCGCCGGCTGCTGCTGCTCGAGCGCGAGCATGGGAACTGGGTGCTGGCCGAGTTGCAGTTCGAGCCAGAGATATGCCGCTATACCGAGCTACGGCGCGCCTTCTACCGATGGGAGCGAGAAGCGGTGGGGGCTCTGCTCAGCCGCACCATTCGCTACGGTGAAGATGCCGCAGCCGAATCGGCCGAGCTGCTCGATGTCTGGATACGACGTCGCCGCTAAACTCGATAGGCATCCTGTCTTCAAGTCCCAACACTCTCTGAGATTACAGAGAGCGGCAGATGCCGCTCTCGTTGTTCTTCCTTGCGATCTCGGAACGCACTAGCGCTCTATGGGATGGAACGCCTTTTCGCCGGCGAGAATCTCGACGGGCAACAGATTCTGTTCGGGTGGGAGCGGACACGACCAACCGTCTCCATATGCACAGTAGGGGTTGTATGCGTAGTTGAAATCGAGCGTGAGCTTGCCGTTCGGTTTCTGCTGGGGATCGAGGTACCGGCCGTTCTTGTAGGTTTCGAGGCCATTGGTGGCATCGTTGAACGGCAGGAAGAAACGGCCGCGGTCGGTGTCCTTGAGTAACGTGAGCTCGTAGTCGCCGTTATCGACCACGAACCGGACCTTGCCGGCTATCAGGAAATCGACCTGTTCGCCGTCGCTGGTATCGAGTGTCAACAACTCGCCCTGGTCTTCGATCGCGTCGATGTCGACTTCGAATTGCAGTGACGGGTTGTACGGGAAGTACGCAAGGGCTTCGAAATTGTCACGATCGGACGGGTCGAGCGGGGAGTGATCGCCAGCGGCGAAGTACTCATCCTTGTGTTTGCGAAAATCGTCGAGGCGTTTGTTGGTTTCCATGGTGTCCCAGTTTGTGCGACTTTGCGGAAAGTCTGCGAATTCGTTGCGGAAAGTGTAGGACCTTCGGTTCGTGCATAGCTGCGTTGCGTCGAATATTCGAAAATCGCCAGGAAAATCGTTACGATGCCGCTCTTCTCGCTTGCGTGATGACGATTGTGCGCGACACGCCGCAGTGCTAGGCTAGCCGGATGCGGCGAAGTTGCTGATTCGCCGGCGACGTCGAGGCAAAAGCGTGTCCCCTGAAATTGCTCCTATTGGTGTATTCGACTCCGGCTTCGGTGGACTCAGTGTCTTGCGGTCGCTCCGGTCGAAGATGCCGGGCGAATCCTTCGTGTATTTGGGTGATTCCGCTTTTTGTCCCTACGGCGACAAAGACGATGTGACCATCGAGGATCGGGTGCATCTTCTGGTCGGAGAACTCTTCGACCGAGGTTGCAAGGCGACTGTCATCGCGTGCAATACGGCCTGCGCCGTGGCGGTGACATCGTTACGCCAGGCCTATGCGGCGCCGATCATCGGTCTGGAGCCAGCCGTCAAACCGGCGGCACGGCGCTCGAAATCACGCAAAGTGGCCGTACTTGCGACACCGCGCACCGCGCGCGGCGAAAAGCTGCGAGCGTTGATCGAAACGCACGGGAATGGCGTAACGGTGGAAACGATCCCCGCGCCTGGACTGGTCGACCTGATCGAATCCGGACAAATGGATGGCCGTGAGATCCGCTACTTGCTCGGTAACCTGCTCGAGGGCCCGCTCGCGCGCGGATGCGATGTCGTGGTGCTGGGCTGCACGCATTATCCCTTTCTGGCAGGCGCGATCGCTGAGATCGTTGGTCCGAGCGTGGCGATCGTCTCGAGTGGCAATGCGGTTGCGCGGCAAACCGAAATCGTGCTGCGGCGCGAGGGTTTGAGCGCCGGATCGACGGAATCGGGCGATTGCCACTATCTCACCACTGGCGATCCTCGTGCCTTCGATTCCGTGGCCGGCTTGCTCCTCGGCACGCCGGTTCGATCGGATGCGCTTCGTTTGGCTCAGACAGCAACGGTTTAGGAGCGCGCCCTTGCGTTGAAATCGACCTGGGCGTGTACCAGCTCTTTTTCGGGCTGGTTGTATGCGACATCCTCATAGGTCGAGTAGGTCAACGTTTCTGAAAGGGTTACACGGAAGGGCGGGTCGGCGATCAGGTCGGCGATTCCGTTTCGCTCAACCAGCGCACCATCCACCACTTCGAGCACCCGAATATCGTCAACTCGGTTGGGGCCCATGTTTCGCTCGCCAGCGACGCGGATATAGGTGACATTGGCAGGATCGATACCCATCAGCGCGGTGCCGATCGTGTCGACCGCGGTTTGATTGGTGCCGGCCAGGGCGATCCCCATGGGCCGATCGCTTCCATTGCGGAATCCGGTGCCATCGCGCGGCACGAGCGCGTCGACGATGTTCAAATCTGGCGTTCGTGCGAGCGAGATATCGCAGATCTTGTGAGCCCAGCGCTCGTGCGAATCGATGAGATCGCTCTGGAGCCCGTTGCCGCCCCGGTCGCCGTCGAAGCGCGGGAAGAGCGTGCACATATGGCGTTCTTCGAGCGGAACCACGATCCCCTGAAGGTTCTTGATGCTGATGGTGGTGATGCCGAAGTTGTGGGTGCGCATCTTGGGGATGTTGATGAAGTAGGCCTCCGGATCCCAGACGGTGCGACCGATCGGCATTTGCTTGAAGACTACTCCGGTCGGAATATCCACCCGCTCATAGTCGTCCGCGTTCAGGTCGACCAGGTTGACGCCGAGCTCATCAGCCAGCGTATCGAACCCGACATTGGCGTAGTGCACGCGCATGTCCGGGCTCTCTTCGCCGCCGCCCCCTTCGGCGACCGAGATCGCACTGGGCGCGATGCCGTTATCGATCAGGTATTCCGCCACCCCGCGCAAGAATCCGGGATGCACCGTGATTCCTGAGTCAGGCGAGACGCCGTGGACGACGTTCGGCTTCAGCGTGACTTTGGGCTTGTCGATCTCAGGACGCAGCAGATCGAGCAGCGTCCGCGACGCATGGGTGAAATCTTCGGCGGAATAGGGGGCGCTTCCCGGTGAGCGATAGAGCACGACGGTATCGGATCGGTTCCAGTCTGCATTCGGCATGGGTGCTTCCTGTCTGTTTACGTGTCGGTTGTTAGTCGTTTGGCGAGAAGATGGCGCGGCATGGCGCGCCGCAGGAATCGACCAATGGTATGGGAAGTACCGTCAGACGTCCCCGCGTTGCCACGGTGGTCCCGAGATTGACCAGGGGTGCCAGGATCATGGCTCCCGCCCCGAAGAGCACCATATTGACCCCCTGGCTTTCCTCGCCGACGGGATCGTCGTAACACGGCATGTCGCCGCCCAGGATCGTCACGCCGCGATCGACAATCCATTGCATGGCGTCCAGATCGAAATGGGGTGATTGGAGCACGAAAGTCTCGCTGTTATCGCGGTGACGTTCCCAGCCGGTTTGAACGAGCAGCGCGTCTCCGGGCTCGAGTGAGTCGGCTGTCGCCTGCAGATCAGCAACCGTGATGTGCTCCCGCGCTTCGCGAGGAATCCGGGCGATGGTTGCATTCAAGAAGAATCGTTCCGGTGGTATCTGGTCGATCGACGGCGCGCCGTGGATGAGGTGTTTCGCGGTTTCCAGATAGGTTCCCGCCAGGGTTGGCATCGCGAACCAGTCGGCCTCCCAGCCGCGTTCCTCGATGGTCGCCCAGCGTTGTTGCTCGAACGGGGGAATGTCCATCGAAGGGGCGTAGCTCCACATTCCGGGGTGGAGCGGCCCGGTCAGATCGATCAGGTCGCGCATGGTTCTCCTCGTACGAATCGATTGTCCTAGTTGAAGTGCTGGCGCCCGCCGCCGCTCCCGGAGGAATCGTCGTCCGGCAGCTCGATGGCGGTTTCCGCCCCGGCGGCAGTCAATCGGAGCTGACCGGTGGTGGAGCCGGGGACTGGTTCGACCAGATGACTTTGCTCGAGTTTCTGTCGGGCCGCCACGATGGCGCTCTCGTCGGTTTCTGGCAACATCGAAGCGAGCTCCCGGGTAGAGGCGCGATCGTTGCGGGAAAGCGCCTTGAGCAGCTTGGTTTCGATGTGATCGAGATTGTGTTTCGACACGTTCGTCCTCCTTCGACCTACCAATAGACCATGGCGTCACGGAACATCGCCGCCAGATCGGATTCCGATGCCGGCCGGGGAGAAAGCTTGGTCACGCGATGTTGCGGAATCGTGCCGGCTACCAATTGGTCGACATCTGCGTCGGTGAAGCCAACCGCGCTCAGGCCGTTTGGCATCCCGGTTCGTCGCATGATATCGATCAGCTTCGCGGAGAGCACGTCTCCGGCGTCGTCCGGTCCGGCTCCGCTGGAGTCTGCACCGAGCAGGCGCGCAGCTTCGAGATGCCGTTCCGGATTGGCCGGTGCGGTAAATCGGAACACGGCGGGCGCGTTCAAGATGACAGACATGCCGTGCGGCACGATGGCATGGTCGCCGGGGTATCCCTCGGGCACGAACGATCGAACCAGCCCCGAAACTGGGTAGGACATGCCATGCGGAAGATGGACGCCTGCGTTCCCGAAGCCGATCCCGGCGTAGGCAGCCGCCAGCATCATCTGGCCCCGGGCTTCCAGGTCGTCGGGATGATGCACGACCTGCTCCAGATTCGCGGCGACGACCTCCATTGCTTTCGCCGACCAGATGTCGCTGATGGGATTGGCGCCCTGGTAGGCCGGGCGCAAGCCGGGTCGCTCCGGCGCTGGGCGGCTGTCGAAGGGAAGGGCCGTGAACGACTCGATCGCGTGGCTCAACACATCGAGCGCCGAGCTGGCCGTGACCATGGCCGGCATGGAGAGCGTATTGAGCGGATCCAGGATGCCAAGCGAAGGTCGAAGTGCACGGTGGGCAATTCCGGTCTTGGCGTGCATCGATGTGAGATCGAAGATGGCCACCCCGGTTGTTTCACTGCCGGTGCCCGCCGTGGTGGGAATGGCAACCAGCGGTTTGAGCTTGCCCGGAACCGGCTTCGCTTGCCCGATCGGCGCATTGACGTAGGTCAGCAACTCTGCAGGATAGGTCGAGTAGAGGTTCGCCGCCTTCGCAGTGTCGATAACCGATCCACCGCCAACCGCGACGAAACCATCGAATCCGCCGTCGATGGCGAAGTCGATTGCTTGCTGAAAGGAGATATCGGTCGGTTCGACCCGGGTTTCAGAGAAGAGCGCGAAGTCCACTCCGGCAGCCTTCAGCGCATCGATAGTTGTAATGACCGAGACATGATCGACCAGCGCCGGGTCGGTCACCACCATCACTCGTGAGATTCCGAGATTCCTGACGTCGTCACCGACTTCGCGCGTGACGCCTGGTCCGAACTTGATGGACGAGGTGTCCATAGTGAAGGCGGATTCGAACGACATGGTTTCTCCTCTCAGCAGCGAGTCTCGATCGTTTGCCGGAAGTATCTCACCCAGCCGGGACGAATCCGCGAGCTTTATTCGCCGCCTGAAATTGTCTTGGGCGCTACGACTTCGGTTCCAATCGCAGCGAGTGGTTTGACTCGTCCACGGTCAGTGGAAGGGGATCGATCAACGCCCCCACAAATTTTCCGTCTTCTCCAGATCGGCGAAACGCCAGCATGACATTGCCGAGCCACGGATCCAGCACAGCGCGGGCCGCGTAGTTGGTTCCCCGGTCATCGGCGAAGAGGAGCGGCTCGGGCGCGAGCTCGAACGGTCCAAAAGGTGAATCCGCCAGAAAGTAGTGGGTACCGATCCAGGTGGCTCGTCGACCGTCGAGCTCGGCGTGTTGCGCGGTGCAGAACAGCATCGCCCACCGATCACCCAGCGGGAACACCTGGGGAACCTCGATCTCTCCGAACAGTCCCGGTAACGCGACTGGTGGACCTGGCGTCCAGGTCAGTAAGTCGGGTGAGGTGGCAATGCCAACGACGCCGCGGGATGCAAGGGGTTCGCCGGCGGCAGAAGCGGTGTAGTACATAAGCCATTGGTCGTCGTGCCGGATGATCCAGGGGTCGCGGCAATCGGACCGGGCGCTCCCATCCTCGGCCGGAGCGGCGTACCAGGGAGCGACGGCTTCCAGGACGGGATTCCCATCGAACTTCTGCCAGGCCATCAGATCGTGCGAGAACGCTAACCCTACCCGCTGAACCAGCCCGGTTTCTGTGTGCGAACGCCCGGTGTAGAACAGGTAGGCCTCCCCGTCCCGGCGTACGACCGAGCCAGTCCACTGCGTCATGTCGTCCCATTCGCCCGGTTCACCGAGTGGGAGGATTTCGCCGTGATACGTCCAGTCGATCAGGTCGAATGACGTAGCGTGCCCGATGCGCGCGAGATCGTGGCGCATCTCCGGATCGGGAAGCGACCGGGGCGCCTCGAGGAAGTAGCAGTGAAAAGGCTCGTCCGCGTCGAGACGCGGAGCGAGCCAGAAATCCCAAATAATCCAATCGTCGAGGTAGAGCATTCGACTCCGGCCGGTTTATCCCTTGATTGCCCCCGCGGTCAATCCGGCAAGAATCTTACGCTGGAACACCAGCACGAGAACGACCAACGGCACCGTCACGATGACGGCCGCGGCCATGATGCTTCCCCAGGGTTCATCGAACTGGGAATTGCCGCGGAAGCTCGCAATTGCCGGCTGCACGGTGCGTGCCGCATAGGTGTTGGTGAACGTCAGCGAGAAGAGGAACTCGTTCCAGGCAGCGATAAACGCCAGCAGTCCAGTGGTCACCAAACCTGGCAGTGCCAGTGGAAGCATGATCTTGTGAAACGCCTGGAAGGGGGTAGAACCATCCACCAGGGCAGCTTCTTCCAGCTCACCGGGCATCGCTTTGAAAAAGTTGGCAAGCACCCAAACGGTGAAGGGCAACGTGAAGGTCATATAGGTCAACACCAGTCCGGGAATGGTGTTGTAAAGATCGAACCGGCGCATCATCTGGAAGAGCGATCCCAGAATCGCAATTGCCGGGAACATGGTCATCGCCAGAATGACGTAGAGGGTCGCATTGCGGCCCCGGAACTTGATCCGGCCCAGCGCGTAAGCGGCCAGCGATCCCACCACAAGGGCGATCGTTACGGTGGCCACCGAAACGATGATCGAATTGCGCAGGGCGTACAGAAAGTCACGCTGGTGCAGAACGTAATCGAGATTTCCCCAGTACAACTCGGACGGGAGATATCGGGTCGGCGTCGAGCTGATGTCGGCATTCGGTTTGATTGCTGCCAAAATCGCCCAAACGAACGGGAAAACGGTGTAGATCAGAATGACGATTACCAGCAGCCAGAAGAGCGCCTTGACGACGAGGCCGCCGAAATCGATCTTGCGCCGCTTGCTCGGTTGATCGGGAGGCAAGGTGGATCGGTCGAAGGGTACAGACGACATCTCAGACTTCCTCCACCTTGACGAGCCGCGTGTAGATAAGGACGAACACGCCTATGCATAAGAAGATGATGACGCTGGCCGCTGAGGCTCTTCCCAGGCGATCACCGTCCACTAATGTCTGCTGCGTAAAGATCGAGAGCGTGAGGGTTTCGACCTTTGCGCCGAACATCACGAAGATGACGTCGAAGACGCGGAAGGCATCCAAGGTCCGGAAAATGAGCGCCACCAGGATGGCCGGCCGCAGGAGCGGAAGCGTGATCTGCCAGAACTGTTTCCATTTACTGGCGCCATCCACCACAGCGGCTTCGTAGACATCGCCCGGAATGATCTGCAGCCCAGCTAACAGCAGGAGCGCCATGAACGGTGTCGTTTTCCAGACATCGACGGCGATGGCACTGGGAAGCGACAGGTTAGGACGTGCGAGGAAAGCGATCTTCTGATCGGGAAAGATTCCCGCCAGATTGTCGCCAATGAACGGAATCCAGCCGACGAGCCGGGGAAGCTGATAGACCAGGATGTCGTTGAAAACGCCGTAGTTGTCGTTGAGCATGTAAGCCCACAGGCGAGAAGAGACGACCGTGGGAATAGCCCAGGGGATCAGGATGGCTGCGCGCACTAACCCACGAGCGCGAAACTGCGAATTGATGATGAGGGCAATAACCATTCCGAACAGCAGTTCGATGGTGACCGAAGCGACCGTGAACTTGACCGTGTTCTGGAAGGCAATGCGGAAGGTATCGCTTTCCCAAAGATATTGGTAGTTGCGAAATCCGACATTTTCGACATCGCGAGCGCTGGCGAGCCGAGCGTTCGTGAAGCTGAGTCTGAAGCTCTGGACGAGGGGATAGAGGGCGACGATGGCAACGATGATGAGGCTCGGTAGCACCATGAGCCAACCGAGACGCTCACGAGACTTGGCCCAGGAGGCCTGAGGTCGTTCGGAGACGTTTATGGTCGATGGATCGGTGGCAGCAACCGCGGCACCAGCAGGAACATTCTGGCTCATGGCAACCTCGCGTTAGCGTCGGCGCCGGGCGGGAGAGACTCCCGCCCGGCTTTCGAGACTGTGATCCGTAGGTGCGCACCGGATCGGCGCCAGAGGCTACGCGTCCTCGAGGACGGCGTTCATATCCTTTTCCATCTGCGCGGCGGCGTCTGCTGCCGACTTCGAACCCGACAGCACCTGGTTGAGCTGCTGGTAGAAAATGGTGGAAAGTTCTGGGTAGAGGTCACCGGTCTGAGCGGAAGGGCGTCCGACGGCGGCTTCGAAGACGGCCTTCAGGCGCGGAATGAAGTCACTGGCTTCCGCCACCGCCGGGTCGTCGTAGACCGCAGGAATGGTTGGAAGATGCGACCGCTCGATGGCGAACGATGTCTGCAGCTCAGGGCTCGTCATGTACTTGGCGAACTCGATGGCAGCGTCCTGGCTTTCCGAATATTTCGAAACCATCATCTGCCAGCCGCCAAGGGTGGCGGCGCTAACGTCTTCGGCACCGTCGCCCTTCGGCAGCGGCGAAACACCGACCTTGCCGACGGTCGCTTCGCTGTCCTGGCTGCCTGAGTACATGTACGGCCAGTTGCGTGCGAAGGCAGCGTTACCCGCTACCCAGACATTGAAGGTCTCGGTCTCGGTGTAGGTGGTAACGCCTTCTGGCGAAATGCCATTGACCCACCCCGCTGCCCGATCCATCGCGGCGATGGCGAGGTCATTGTTGATCGTCACACACCTGGTCGGTGTCGATGATCGTGCCGCCGCCTTGGGAGACGAGCCATTCCAGGCCGTTGCAGGTGAGGCCTTCATAGGCCTTACCTTGCCAGACATAGCCGGTGAAGTCCGGATTGTCGGCCCGCTCGCCATCCATGATGGTCTGCGCGGCGGTTTCGAGATCTGTCCAAGTGGCTGGCGGCTCGACGCCATATTTCTCGAGCAGGTCGGTGCGGTAGTAGAGGAGACCTGCATCCGTGAACCACGGGATACCAATCAAGTTGCCATCGACCGTGTTCGCCTCAACGATTCCAGGGAACATGGTACCGGCCTGCTCGCCGAGTTGATCCTGTAGAGGAACGGCATGCTCAGCCACAACACCTGGCCAGATGATGTCGATCTGGTAGGCATCGATGTCTGAGGACTGGGCCGCAAACTGCTGGCGCATTGCCTGCAGACGAGCGTCGGTCTGGCTCTCACCATTGATGAGCGTCACTTTGATGCCAGTGGTCTCGGTGAACAGATCGATCGCGGCCTGGTTCCAGGCGAGGTCCGGGTCCGATGCGGCGGGTCCCATCCAGGCAATTTCCGCGCCCGAGAGATCGGTGCGAAGATCGGCTGGCACCACAATGGTGCTACCAGCAGCCGCGGCAGCCGGTGAGGCATCTTGCGCGAAGGCCGGCGAGGCACCGCGCATGATGGAAAGGACTGGCAATAGCGCGCCGGCAGCGGCAGCACTCTTCAGCAGCTGCCGTCGGTCGATGCGGCCGCCCATGTAGTCGCGAAGCAGGTCAGTTGCGACCCTTTTCCCATTGTTGGTATTCACGTGGTCCTCCTCGTTGAACGAGTACTCCATTGAATCGTCCGCAATCACCGAGATTGCGCTGGACCCGCATCACGCCGCGGATTGGCCACTCGTCTGTCGAGTGCACCGGTCGATCGACGACGCGGTTAGGCCCTTTCGTTGGTTGTACTCCGATATCAGGAGAAGCGTCAAGTTTCATGAGGTGGTTGTGCTATTCGCCCAATCAGCTATCGATTGCCGGAAAGAGCGTCTGTAAGCGCCGATACAGCTCTCGATACACCGAATAACCGCGATTGTAGTGTTCGGTGGCGCGCCCATCGGGCTCATTGACGAAGCGATCAGTGAGGAATCGGTCGATTTCCGTCCACTCATCGAACATTCCCTGTGCTTTGCCGGCGACGAACGCGACGCCCAGAACCGAGCCCGGGTGGTGGCGAAACGAGGTGATTGGTTCATCGAGCACATCCGCGGCGACCTGGCGCCAGAGCGAGCTGCTGACGCCGCCATTCGTCGCCAGAAATCGTGCGGGTTCCAATCCGGCTTCGCGCAGCACGTCGACATGATGGCGAAAGCCGTACATCACCGCTTCCAGCGTGGCGCGGAAGATATGGGCACGAGAATGGGAAAGGTCCAGACCGAAGATGACACCGCGGGCCTGGGGATCCATGATCGGCGTTTTCTCTCCGAGAAAGTAGGGGAGGATAGTGACACCTCCCGATCCAGGTGGAATCTGGGCCGCTTCCGAATCGAGCTGCTGGAGTGTCGACTTTGCGGTGCTCAGGCCCAGAATCTCGGTGACATACCATTTCACCAGCGAACCGCTCGCGGCCATACAGCCATTGAGCAGATATTTCCCGGGAATGTCGTGCGCATCGATAAAGAGCGACGGATGCGTGATCGGCTCCGACGAGCAATAGAGAATGTCGCCCGCTCCGCCGAACTTGATCAGCGTGTCACCCTCATCTCGCAGCGCAGCGGCGAGCGCTGAGGCAATGTGGTCGGCGCTGCCGGCGACCACCGGAATCCCTGCTGGCAGGCCGGTTTCGGCCGATGCTATCGCCCCCAGCGTCCCAACCGTGTCGGTTGGCTCATGCACCGGTGGAAAATAGGATGTATCGAGATCGACCGCCGCGAGCAGCTCCGGCACCCAGCGGCGCTGGCGGAAGTCGTAGAGACCGGACTCGATCGCCCAGTTGAGCTCGAGACTACCGTTTCTGGGGGCCGCATCGCAGAGCCAGGCGGTGACCAGATCGTACGAGCCGAGGATCGTTTTGGTTCGGTTCCAGGCATCGGGTTCGTTGCGTTGCACCCAGAGCAATCGCGGTGCGATGTGCTGCTGGTTGGTGCGACCGCCGGTGAGGCGATAGAGCATTTCCTGGTCTATTCGCCCGGAGAGCTCAGCAACTTCCGCGAACGCGCGGGCGTCATTTTGCTGAATCGATGGGCGGACCGGCTGGCCGCGATCGTCGAGCAAGACCATGGCTGGCACCATTCCGCTGACCCCGATGGCGGCGATGCCTTCGGTGTCGAGCGCTTCAGACAGCGCGAGCTTGCGTAACGCGGAGACCGTGCCGGCGATCCAGTCTCGTGGATCTTCCTCGGCCCAACCGGTGTGAGGCGAGTGAAGATCGTGCTCGACGGTGGCATCCGCAAGGATTCGACCGTCGACTTCGATGAGCGCGGCTTTGACTCCGGTCGTGCCGATATCGACGCCAATAGCCTGATGCTTCACTGCCCTAGTTGCCAGACGCCGATCGAACCTCGGCCATGAGCGCTTCGACTCTGGACCTATCGACCGGGTTCCAGGTTATCCCGTCGACCTTGAGGCTCGACCCGACAATGGCTCCATCCGCATACTGAAGCAGCTCGGCGGCGTTCGCCACCTTGAATCCAGTGTTGACAAGCACGGGAACGCCGCTTCCAGCGATGGCATTGGTCACGTCGGCCAGTGAGGATGCATCGGCCGCCTGACTGGTAATGGGGCCCGAGACACAGATGGCATCCGGTGTCGAAGAGAAAACGACCGATTTCGCAACATCCGCGATCGGCCGGGGCGCGATCGGGGCGGCGAATTCGGCATTGATGTTGAAGATCATCTTCACGTTTTGCGCTCCGATTTGCCGGCGGTAACGCCAGGCATCCCCGGCTGAACGTACCCAGAGACCAAAGTCGCCCGCGAACGCTCCGGTGAAGATCTCGCGGCAAAATGCCGCTCCGGTCGCAGCGGCGACCGCCAGGGTGGCGTTCGGATCCCAGAGTACGTTGACCCCGAACGGAACCGATAGCTCGTCCCGGAAGGACGCGACCACGTCGGTGATCGCCGCCACGGACGCGAAATCAGCATTCAGGGTGTAGGGGCGATCGTTTTCGTTGCAGAACATGACCGCGTCGATACCACCGGACTGCAGCGCGTCGAGATCGCGCTTCACCCATTCACGGATTTCGGTCATTCCGGTCGATTCGTCATAGAGGGGCGTGCCGGGAAGGGCGGGCAGATGGACCATGCCGATGATCGACTTCGACTCGCCTGTGAGTTCGTGCAACCAGTTCCCGCCCGCCATTGATCCTCCTCGATGTGCCATTTTTGCCGGCCGGGCAATTGCTCCGGCGCGTTGCTGGGAGGATAGCGGAAATCGGCTTTCAACCGGTCTGGCCGCATTGACGCCTAGTCGGGCAGCTCGTATCGTCCCGACTTGGCCGTCAGGCGTAATCGAATCACCGTCGAGTGCGCACCCATCACCACCGGCACCCCAGTGGCCCGCTCGAGCATAGCCACTGCCATCTGGATCTCGTCCGCGTCGGTAACGACTTCGAACGTTCCTTCTGCCACCACACTCTGCCAGCGATCGGATTGTTCGACCCGGTCGACCTCGAAGGAGATTCGCGAGTCGGCACGCATCAGATCCAGCTTGCGACCCGGACCGCTGACGGCATAGATCGATTCGCCGTCGTAGGCATATGCCAGTGGCACCAGATAAGGCCGGTCCCCGGGTTGATTGCAGGCTATCCGTCCCACGATGGAACTGGAAAGCAACGCTTCGATCCCTTGTGGATCGAGATGGTGAATCGTGCCCATCGCTGGCCTATCCCTCGATCCTGAACGCGACCCGCTGGATCTCGTTCATGAAGTAGCCCTTCTGATTCCAGAATGCTTTCCAGGGCTGTACGAGGCCGCGACGGTCGGTGGCGCGGGCGCAAATCTCGTAGCTTCCCGGGGAGAGGTCGAGCGGTTGCTCCCAGCGGACCCAGGAGAACGGTCCGGCCTCTGCGACTATCGACGCAGTTTGCCAACTCGCGCCTTCATCGAGACTGGTTTGCACCTTTTCGACACCGCCGTGTCCCGACCATGCGAACCCGGAGACGACCGGCGAGTAGCTCAAGGTCTCATCTTGCTCAGGACTGACCACGATCGACTTTACCGGCATTTCGCGCACCGGCTGGATGGGAACCCCATCGGCGTCGTAGACCACATAAAGCTCGCCCTGGAACGGTCCGACGAACGGCTTGTCGCTGACCGTGAGCCGGGTGAGCCATTTGGTGGAGGCAATACCCGCCCATCCGGGTACCAGCAATCGCGCCGGACCGCCATGAGCAGCGGGAAGCGGTTCGCCGTTCATCCGGAGCGCGATCAGGGTGGTCGGCTGCATGGCCACGCCGACCGCGAGCCCGCGCTGCATGGTGTCGAGATCTCCGCCCTGGGAGATCACTTCCACTCCCGCGTCTTTCACCCCAGCGGCAGTCAGCAAATCGCGCAGGCGTACGCCGCCCCAGATGGCATTCCCCGCCGCATCGTTTTTCCAGGTAGTTCCTTCGGCGACTGGCTCGAAACGCGAGCGCCCGTTGCCGGTACATTCGAGAAACGCGGCCAATTCGACCTGTGGCATGGCTTCCAGATCGGCCAGAGAAACCGTGAGCGAGGTTGCGACTTCACCGTCGATCGTCAATGTCCAGGTGCTGCTATCGATTTCCGGGATGGCAACCGTCGAGCGAACGAAGAAGAGGTCGTTCGGAACGTAGAACCCGTCGACGAGCCCGAGGTGCATGCCAAGATTGGTGGCGCCATAGGGCGTGAGGCGCGAGTCTTTGAAGGCAATGGTCACGGGGCGCTCTCCTGTCGCTCGATAGAAACGAACCGGGCACGGCCGGTGAGATCGGGCACGATGATGACATCCGCGGTAGCAAAGTGTGCGACGGCCAGCGTGCGAACAGCATCGGCCTGATCGGGGTCGATTTCGATCATCATCGTAAAACGTTGCGCGACTCGGGATGTCGTTTGATCGAGGATTCGCGCGATCAGCTCCAATCCTGCGGCGCCGCCATCGAGCGCGATACGCGGTTCGGCGGCCAGGTCGGGGTTTCCATCGACTTGCTTTGGCGTGAGATAGGGCGGATTGGTGAGGATGATGTCCCAGGGACCATCGGTCCATGAGAGCAGATCACCCTGAACGAGCGTGACGCGATCGTCGAGCCCGAGCGACGCCCGGTTCGTGTGAGCGAATGCCAGCGCTTCCGGCGAGATATCGGAACCGGTGATTGCCACCAATTTGCGGTCGGTCAGCAAGGCAAGCGAAAGGGCAATCGCACCACTACCGGTGCAGAGATCCAGCACGCGAATTTGTCCGCCGCACCAGCGGCGCGCAATCGTCGATACGGCGCGTTCGACCATGATCTCCGTTTCGGGACGAGGTACCAGTACGCCCGATCCAACGGCGAAGTCATGCCCCATGAATTCGCGTTTCCCGATGAGGTAGGCGATCGATTCGCCCGCAATGCGGCGTGCGAGGAGCGCCGTGAATTCCAGCTGCTCCGCATCCGACAGCTCCCGGTCGCTGTCGATGGCGAGTCGGGTGCGGGTCAAACAGGTCGAATGACCGAGTAGCAGCTCAGCATCCAGCCGAGCAGATTCAATGCCGGCGTTCCGTAGCTGAGCGGTGGCCAACGAAAGCGCCCGGCCGATGGTTCGTTCCGGGCGCTTTGTGGGCATCGATGCGTCTGACGAGTGCGGGATCAGGCGGCGACGGCCGCGCGATCCTCGACCAGGCCGGCGTCAGCCAGGCGCTGGGCCTCATCGGCGGCACGCAATTCCTGCACCAGTGAGTCGATCTGGCCGTCCATGGCGCCGGGAATGTTACTCAGATTCAACTTGATCCGGTGGTCGGAGATACGATCCTGCGGGTAGTTATAGGTGCGGATCTTCTCGCTGCGCTCGGCGCTGCCGATCTGCGAGCGGCGCGAATCCCCCCGCTCAGACGCAAGCCGCTCCTGTTCCGCGTCGAACAGCCGCGAACGCAGGATGGTCATCGCTTTCAGCTTGTTCTTGAGCTGGCTGCGCTCATCCTGACAGGCGACAACCAGACCGCTCGGCACATGGGTAATGCGTACCGCCGAGTCGGTGGTGTTGACGCTCTGGCCACCGTTCCCGGAGGAGCGAAAAACATCGATGCGCAAATCGTTCTCGGCAATCTGGATGTCGACTTCTTCCGCCTCTGGCAAAACCGCGACGCTGGCGGTCGAGGTATGGATGCGCCCCTGGCTCTCGGTGGCGGGAACACGTTGCACCCGGTGCACTCCACTTTCGTAGCGGAGGAAGCTGTACGCATTTTTGCCGGTTACCTGGAAGATGACTTCGCGATAGCCGCCGCCGTCCGTCTCAGTGGCAGAGAGGAGCTCGACTTTCCATCGCTGTCGCTCGGCATAGCGGGCATACATGCGGAAGAGATCGGCGGCAAAGAGGGCCGCTTCATCGCCTCCAGTGCCGGCGCGGACTTCGACGATGACATTTTTGGCGTCGTTGGGGTCCTTGGGCACGAGCAGCGTTTTGATGCGGTTCATCAGAACCGCCTGCTGATCCTTGAGTGAGCGAATCTCCTCGGCGGCCATCGAGGCCATTTCCGGATCTGTATCCGATGCAAGCAGCTCTGCTTCGGCGAGGGCGGATTCGGTCGCTTCGAATTCGTTGTAGGTGGAGACGATCTCTTCCAGCTCGGATCGCTCGCGTCCGATCTCCTGCAGGCGTGCAGGATCGGTGGCGACGGCAGGATCGGCATAGAGCTCGTCCAGCTCCTGATATCGGCGATTGATTTCGCCGAGGGTTTCCATGAGTTTGCTCATCAAGACGATCCTGGTTCGATGATTGGGACAACGTGGGCCGCGGGCATCATGTGCGCGGTGCAGCCATGTAGTTTAGCCCATGTTCGCAGCATAAGCGTCTCCAGCCGGGTGCACTGGGACTGCTCGGTTGTGTGGAACGGGATCGCCTTACAGCCGGATGCTAGCCAGTTCCTCGTAGCGAGCGCCAGATCGCTCGAGCCGGCTGCGGTAGAGGATGGCTTCCGAAATGGTGAACTCGACCGAGGCGTCCACGATTTCCCGGACGCTCGGTGATTTGGAGGCTTCGTTCAGTTTGTAGGGGAAGATCCGGTCGACGGTGTCCCTGGCGCGGCCAAGGGTGAGATGGGCTTTGTAGGCGCCAGTTTCGATCTCGATATCCTGCCGTTCCAACATGACACCGATCTCATCGCGCAAGGCGGCAACTTTGTCGATTTGGCCATCGAGCCCGATCCAGATCACGCGAGGGCGCTTCTGACTTGGAAACGCGCCAAGGCGACTGGTTTTCAGTTTGATCGGCCCAATCCGGGGCGAGAGATTCGCGAACGACATTCGCAGCAGCTCCGCGCGCTCCTGAGGCACTTCGCCAATGAAGTGAAACGTCAAATGGAGGGCATTCGGCGCGGTCCAGCGAACCGGCAGGTCGCGGCTCGAAAGGTCTTCGATCAGATGCCCCAGCTGATCCGTGACCGCGGGCGGCAATGGTGCGGCAATGAAGAGACGCGGGCCTTCGGGTTTGGGCGCCGGACGTTCGGGTTTCGGGGTTGGAGCGGGTCGTTGTTGCTTCGCCATACCGGGAGTATAGAGCGAGGCGGAAATCCGTTGGACGCAACCGCCGAACGGGCCGTACTGTTGCGCACGATGGAGGACTCGATGATCACGGCATTTCTGGGACCACGGGGTACATTCAGCGAAGACGCGGCGCTCTCGTTCGCTGGCCAGGGGAGCGAGCTGCTGGCGTTCAATTCGTTTCCGGCCCTGACCGCTGCAGTCGAAACGGGATTGGCAACGCAGGCGATGTTGCCGATCGAGAACTCGATCGAGGGATCGATCAGTACGACGCTCGACCTGCTCATCCACGAGACCCCGCTCAAGATCGCGAACGAAGTCGTGGTGCCGGTTCGGCACTTTTTGATCACTCCGCCAGGTGCGACGCTGACTGACATCACCACCGTGATTTCCCACCCTCAACCACTTGGACAATGTCGCCGTTTCCTGGAACGCGTGCTGCCCAAAGCCGATCAGGTGGCCGCACTAAGCACTGCGTCCGCCGTCGAAGAGGTGGTCAACCATGGCGATGTGCATCGCGCCGCCATCGGAACCCGCCGTGCCGCCGAGCTCTATGGCGGACAGATCATTGCCCATGATATTCAGGACATTCGCTCGAACTTCACCCGTTTCGTCGTGTTGCGCAATGAAGACTCTCCGCCCACCGGCAACGACAAGACCTCGATCAGCTTCGTGTTACACGTCAACGCACCGGGATCGCTGCTGGAGTCGTTAACTCCGTTCGCGGAAGGAAAGATCGAGCTCACCAAAGTCGAGAGCCGACCCACGAAGGAGTGGTTGGGTGAGTATTACTTCCTGCTCGATTTTCGTGGGCACCGCACCGACCCGGTCGTGGTCGACGCGCTCGAACGTTTGGGACGAGTGGCGAATGTGAAGGTTTTCGGATCGTATCCACGCTTTGACTTCGAAGCGCTGGCGAACGATGTCATGGCGGGGCCCGGTCCTGGGACACGGGTGTTATAGGACGGCAATGCTCATCGTAGATCGCGCGCTCGAAACTGCATTCATTACTGCCGGACTTGCGAGCAACGCTTCGCCCGCCGCTGACTTCTCGATCAGGGAACGATTGCGAGCGGCAGACCTGGACGCAGAGACGTTCGGGCTGATTTCAACGGCGGAAATCTCGTTGCTCGGGGAGACTCATCGCGCCGATCCCAGCTTCGGCATCTGGACGCGCGAGTCTGGCGCGATCGCCATGCGTGCCCCCTTGCGGCCAGACGAGATCGAGGACGCCGCCATTCTGCTCTACGATGTTTCTGGAACCGCCGAGCTGTTGGCGCGGGCCACCATCTGGCCGTTCTATGGAATCAAAGCGTCTGCCTGGACAACCGAGGCGGATGGCTCGAGCTCGATCACGATCGTGGACGGTATCGACGCGCTCGAGCCGGTGGAAGCAGGATTCAGCGAGGATCTCGTGCGTGCCTGGTTCATCTTGACCGAGCAACCCGTGGTTACTCACCTGCTCGCGGTTCCAACCGGCGCGGCCGAGGAGGAACTCGCGCAAATTCGCGCGCAATTGATCGACGCTGTAGACGCTGGCTACGGCGACCGGCGCGACTTGCGCAAAGCTCTGCTGGCCGATAGCAGCGCGGATGGCGATCGGCTGGTCGATTTCCAGAGCCGGTTGCGCTATGAGCTCGACGATGCGGCCAGAATGGCCGCCTTTTCGTTGATCGCGCGCGGTTCGGGCGGGACGCGCTATCCCTTGATCCGCGAAATCCCCTGGTGGGCGCCCGCTGTCGAGCCAGAACCGGATCAGGCCGGGTCGGATTGATTCGCTCCAACCTGCTTGTGTCGCATTTCCAGGAATCGATCTCTTAGCGCGGCGTGCCGGCGGTGAGCACTGACGTCGGCATCGACGTTGCCTTCTCACGCAGATCTGAGAAGAGGAGCGTGCTGAGATACCGCTCACCGGTGTCGCACAGGATGACGACGATCAGCTTGTCGCGATTCTCTTCTCGCCGGGCCAGCTCGCGGCCGGCGTACGCGGCCGCGCCGGCAGAAATCCCGTTGAGGAGGCCCTCGGTGACCATCAGCTCGCGGGCGGCATCCATAGCCTGATCGCCGGTGACATGGAAGATTTCATCGATGAGGTCGACTTGTAGTACCGGGGGAATGAAGTTCGCGCCAATACCCTGAATCTTGTGCGGAGCGGCTTCTCCACCAGCGAGAAACGGAGATTCGGTCGGTTCGACGGCAACGATCTGAAACGCCGGCTTGAGGGCCTTGATGACCTGTCCGACGCCCGTGATGGTGCCCCCGGTCCCGACGCCGCCGACCAGGATATCGATCTGGCCGTCGGTGTCTTGCCACAGTTCGACGGCGGTGGTTTTGTTATGGATGGCCGGGTTGGCAAGATTCTCGAATTGCATCGGCATCCAGGAGTCGGGGATCTCCTCCATCAACTCTTCGGCCTTCCAGATGGAGCCGACCATGCCATCCGCTGCCGGGGTAAGGACGAGCTCCGCGCCGTAGGCCAGAAAGAGGATCCGGCGCTCGAGGCTCATGCTCTCCGGCATAGTGAGGATCAATCGATAGCCACGTGAAGCCGCGACCCAGGCGAGCGCGATGCCGGTGTTTCCACTGGTTGGTTCGATGATGGTCGTTTTTCCGGGTGTAATGAGGCCCTTTGCTTCCGCGTCGAGGATCATCGCGACGCCGATACGATCCTTGACCGAGAAGCCGGGCGTGAACGACTCGAGCTTGCCCACGAGCTGACCGGGAGTATTCGGCGCAAACCGATCGAGCCGAATCAGCGGGGTATTTCCGATGAGTTCGGTCGCGTCACTTGCTATTGCGGGCCGTGTTCTGCGCACGAGTTCTGATTCGGTGATGTCGAGGACAGGCATTGTCGTTGTCTCCACAGCGCGAACGTTTGTGCGCTCGGAGACGAAACTAGCAGATACTGAGTTCTCTATCAACTTTGTCCGGTTGGAACGTCCTCGGCTGCGACACGGCCGGTCTCCACTTGATAGTCCGCTTCGCTGCCGATCCAGACCGCGCCGTCCTGATAGACCTCACGCTTCCAGATAGGAACGAGCACCTTGATTCGCTCGATGGCATAGCGGCAGGCATCGAAGGCAGCTTCCCGATGCGCCGAAGAAACCGCGATCACGACGCTGGTTTCACCCACTTGCAGCAACCCATAGCGATGGACGATGGCGACGGTGCGGATCCCCCAGCGCTCGAAGATCTCGTCGCCGATCTGCTCCAGCATCTTTTCGGCGGCGGGAGGATATGCCTCGTATTCGAGCGCCATCACCGATTGGCCGCGAGCGTGGTCACGTACGGTTCCAGCAAACGTGACCAGCGCTCCGGATGCGTCGTCTATCACCAACTGCTCGACCTTGCGCGGGTCGAGCACATTGTCGGTAACGACGAAGCGTTTTTCTTCGCTTCCGCCACTGACCGGTGGGATGATCGCCACCTCATCGCCATCGGCGAGGACATGGTCGCGCGGCTGGTAGGTCTGGTTGACCATCACCATCATTGCGGATCGAGCGTTCGAAAGCCGGGTTGAGGGTGCGAGTGCAAGATCGAGCGCTTGCCCAACGGTCGATCCATCCGACAGCTCGATGGTCTCTTTCGACTTGCCCAGTTGCTCGCGCACAAAGGCGAAGTAGCGCATCCGAATCTGAATCATGTTGCGTCCATTCGTTCGATGAGCATTGCCATCCCCTGCCCGGTTCCGATACAAAGTGTGGCGAGCCCGTAGCGACCTTCGCTGCGATCGAGCTCATGCACCAAGGTGGTGACCATGCGCGCGCCGGTAGCACCGAGCGGATGGCCGAGCGCGATGGCGCCACCATTCGGGTTGACTTTGGCGGGATCGAGTCCAAGCTGGTCGATGCACGGAACGGCTTGCGCGGCGAATGCCTCGTTCAGCTCGATTACGTCGATGTCGTTGACGGTCAGACCAGTACGTTCCAGTACCTTTCGGGTGGCCGCGATAGGGCCGAGCCCCATGATTGCTGGATCGAGCCCGACAACCGCGGAGCCGAGAATGCGCGCCTTCGGCCGAAGACCCAGCTCCGATGCGCGTGTTTCCTCCATCACCAACACTGCCGACGCCCCGTCGTTGATACCACTCGAGTTCCCGGCGGTGACACTTCCGCCGTCGCGGAATACCGGCCTGAGCCGGGCCAGATCGGCGGCAGTCGTTCCTGGCCGGGGATGCTCGTCGGTGGTGACTGGCTCGAAACCATGTCTGACCGGAACCGGCACCGGCACGATTTCTCGGTCGAATCGCCCTTCAGCAACGGCAACTCCTGCGCGGCGCTGGCTTTCGGCCGCGAACGCGTCCTGCGCCTCGCGGCTAACCTGGCACCGCTCGGCAACGTTCTCGGCGGTTTCTCCCATGGAATAGGGATAGTGCCGAGCCGCCAGCGTTGGATTGACGAAGCGCCATCCGAGACAGGAATCGACCAGCGACTGATCACCGCGGGCAAATGGCTTTTCTGGCTTGAGCATGATGTACGGAGCACGCGTCATGCTCTCCACTCCGCCTGCCAGGAACACCGAACCTTCTCCGGCCGCAATCGCGTGGGCAGCGGAGGCGATTGCCTGGAGTCCTGACGCGCACAAGCGGTTCACGGTTTGACCGGGCACTGTTGCCGGTAGACCAGCGATCAAGGTTGCCATGCGCGCGACGTTGCGGTTGTCTTCTCCTGCCTGGTTGGTGCAGCCGAGGATGACATCGTCGATCACCGCCGGATCGAGACCAGTTCGTTCGACGATGGCCTGAATCACCAGGGCCGCCAGATCATCGGGCCGCACACTGGCGAGCGATCCACCATGGCGACCGATTGGAGTTCTGACCGCGTCGACGATCACGGCATGCGGACAAGTGGAGTTCCTCATAACTTGTTATCGTTCCGCGCGGTCGAATGTCGACCGATATTTACTCAAAGCGTTCATATGTGGAAAGGATACGGGGAATGACAGGACGAATAGCGGACTTGCCTGCGGGGTATAGATCGGTCAGCCCGACAATGGATGACATCCCGCGCGCGACTGATTTTTTCAATCTGGTCGAGATCAGTGAATGGGGCATGCCCGATTTCGATGAAAGCGAAGTCGAGGAAGAGTGGGCCGATCTGGACCTTGCGAAGTCGGTGGTACTCGTCGAGGACGAACATGGGCACATCGTTGCCAGCATGACTCTCGTCAACGGAAACGGCGTCACCTGGGACGCATTCGGATACGTCCATCCGGAGCATCAGAAACGAGGATTGGGCGCCTGGATCATCGATTGGGCGGAAGCAACGGCCGCTGATCGGATGGACGAAACGCGATCTGGCTATCGGATCGAGATGCTGAACTTCACCTCGACGATCAATGCGGCGGCCCAGGAGCTTCTCGGGGCCAAGGGCTACGATGTCGTCAAAGTCTTTCGCCGAATGCGCATCGAGCTCGGAGAGCGGCCGGAACCAGTGATATGGCCAGAGGGGTTTGCGCTGCGTCCGTTTGTCGAGGGCCGAGACGACGAGGCGTACTTCGACGCCTTGCAAACTGCCTTCGCCGAACATTGGTCGGCCGCGCCCAGAACCTACGAGCAATGGCGCAAATCCTGGTTCACGGGTGACTACGACACCATTCTCTGGGTGCAGCTCATACACGACGACCGGGTCGTCGGCATCTGTTCCGGCAAGCCGGTTGCGGATACCGGGTGGATCGGCTACATCGGGGTCATCCCGGAGTATCGGCGCCGGGGTCTCGCGAAACTCCTGCTGCAAGAGGATTTCGCTCGATTCTGGGACAAGGGAATTCGGACCGTCGATCTGGGCGTCGACTCCGAGAACCGCCAGAGCGCGATTCAGCTCTACCTTGGAATGGGCATGCATGAATCGCACAGCTACGAGACCAATCGCAAAGTGCTGCGCGACGGGCTCGACTGGCGCGACGAGGAGTAGGCTCAGCCAACCGGGCCGATGAGGATGGCGTCGACCATTTCCCCGGCCCGGTAGATCGACTCCCGCGGCGGGATGACGATCAGGGCGTTTGCGCCCAGAAATGACGCCAGACGGGACGAGCCTTGGGGACCGTTGGCAACCGCAACCAGTTTCCCGTCGGTATCGACCGAGAGTACGGCACGTTGATATTCGACCCGGTCGGTCGGCTCGGTATTGGCTCCCAACCGGACGCGCACCGTTTCCGGCCCCTCGCCGGCACCGCTCATCTTGCGTATCGCGCTCCTCACGAACACCTCGAAACCGACCAGCGCCGACACCGGGTTTCCCGGCAGCCCGAAGATCAGCGTTGGGCCGGCTGTCGCGAAATTGAGCGGCTTGCCCGGCTTGAGGAAGACGCGGCGAAAGTGAACGGTGGCGAGATCAAGCAGGATCGGTTTGATCAGGTCGAGGTCGCCCATCGACACCCCGCCACTGGTGATGACGATGTCACTATCCGCGATGAGCCTGACGAGCAACGGCTCGAGCTCGTCTCGGACATCGGGACCCTTGCCCGCCCAGATGATCTCGGCCCCAGCGGTTTCGAGCGCCGAGCGCAGCATGTATCGGTTGGAGTCGCGGATCTTGCCGGGAACGAGCGGTTCACTGGGCTCGAGGAGCTCGTCGCCGGTGGAAACGATGCTCACTCGCGGCCGGCGGCGGACGGTGACCGGGTCGCCACCATAAGCCGCCAGCATGCCAATCTCAGCCGGACCGATGCGTGACCCTGCGTGAACCAGCAGTTGCCCGGCTTTCACGTCCGAGCCGATCTGCCGAACGCTCTCGCCTGGCGCCACGAACTCCTGATGGATGATCACGCTTTCGTCGGCGGTCTCGGTGTTTTCGACCTTCACGACCGCATCCGCGCCCTTGGGAAGCGGTGCGCCCGTCATGATCTTGATGGCGGTCCCTGGCGTAACCTCGACCTCGGTTAGCTGGCCAGCGGCTTGCACGCCGACTACATCGCGCCAGGGTGAGCCGTCATTCGAAATGACCGCATACCCGTCCATGGTCGAGGCGGCAAACGGGGGGAAGTCCGCGTTCGCGACAAAGTCGGCTGCCAGGATGCGGCCGGATGCTTCGACGAGGGGAACCTGCTCAGTTGGGAGGAGGGTCGTGTGCGCGAGCACCGTGGCCAGCGCCTCGCTGGGATGACGTAGCCGGTCGAGCTCGACTTCGGGGCCTTGAAAGGTCAAGAAACGCGCCTTCGATTGTCCGCCAAGGTCGGAATTTCTGATCCGGGCGGCATGGTACCATCTCGCTCACCTTCACGGCAGGTAGGGCGGGGCCTGCTGGACAGACCGAGTACAATGACATAACGCAAGGTGCGTTCCAGGGGCTGTAGTTGATGGAAGCACCACGACGCGCGATGCGATCATGACCAAAACCACAGAAGTCATCACGACTAACGGAGCGGTTGCCCACGCCGACGGTATGCCGGCTGGCACGCTGGACGCTGTCGTGGAACTCGATCCTCAAATATCCGTGGTGGCGAACACGCTGCTGGATGAGCTGCGCGCGCAGAACTTCTCTGACAAGAGCCTCGACACGGTGGCCCGAGCCATCGAGTTCGCGGTGGAGCATCACGAAGGGATGCTGCGTCGTTCGGGTGAGCCGTTCGTGCTTCATCCGCTCGAGGTCGGGCTCATCCTCGCGCGTATCCGGCTCGATTCGGACACCATCGCCGGCGCGCTGCTGCACGACCTGGTCGAGGATACCGATGTCACCTATGACGACATCGACAAGCTGTTTGGCCCGCGAGTCACCAACCTGGTCAACGGAGTCACCAAGCTCTCCAAGCTGCCCTGGGCGGGGGATGTCGACCACTCGAAACGAGAAAAAGAGGCCCAGGCCGAGAGCCTGCGCAAGATGTTTCTGGCCATGGTCGACGATATCGGCGTCGTGCTGATCAAACTCGCCGACCGGCTGCACAACATGCGCACCCTGCAGTTCATGCCACCGGAGAAGCAGCAACGTATCGCGCAGCAGACGATGGAAATCTACGCTCCGCTGGCGAACCGCCTTGGTATCTGGCAGTTCAAAAGCGAGTTGGAAGACCTCTCGTTCAAATTTTTGTTGCCGCATGAATACGAAACGATTCGCAAAGGGATCGAACTGCGCGGCGCCTCCGAATGGGAATATGTCGAACGGGTCAAAAAGACGCTGCTCGACGCATTGCAGGACGCCGGCATCGAGGCGACGCTGACCAGCCGCACCAAGCATATCTATTCGATCTATCGAAAGATGAATCTCAAGCGGCGCACCATCGATGAGATCTACGACCTGATCGGGATTCGCATGGTGGTCGAAGAGAAGCGAGATTGCTACGGCGCGCTTGGCGTGGTGCATGCCATGTGGCATCCGATCCCGGGTGAGTTCGATGACTACATCGCCACGCCCAAGGAAAGCATGTACCAGAGCCTGCACACCGCCGTGATCGGACCGGAAGGGCACGGTCTCGAAATCCAGATCCGCACCTCTGAGATGCATGAGATCGCTGAATACGGGGTCGCGGCGCACTGGCGATACAAGGAGGGGCGAAAGGCGGACGCCCGAGTAGAGGCCAAGATCGCCTGGCTGCGCCAGCTCATGGAGTGGCGCGAGGAAGTCAGCGATGCGGAAGAGTTCGTCGAATCGCTGAAGTCGGATGTCTTCAAGGACCAGATCTACGTTTTCACCCCGAAGGGCGACATCATCGAGCTCCCCGCGGGCGCGACGCCGCTCGACTTTGCGTATCGTATTCACACCGAAGTCGGCCATCACTGCGTTGGCGCCAAGATCAACGACCGGATGATCCGGCTCGACCACAAGCTGCAAAACGGCGATGTGGTCGAGGTCATGACGAGCAAGTCAAAAGTCGGACCCAGCCGAGACTGGCTACAGGAAGACAACGGGTACGTCACCACTGCCGGTGCGCGCGAGAAGATTCGCCAGTGGTTCCGGCGGCAGGAGCGGGACGTCAACGTGGAGCAAGGCCGCGAGGCGTTGCAGACCGAGCTCCGCAAACTTGGGACTGGATTACAAGTTCAGCGATGTACTGACCCACTTCCCGCGCTATACGAAGATCGATGATTTTCTGGCCGCGATCGGTTACGGCGGCATCTCCGCCCAGGCGATTGCCACCAAACTTGGCGAAAATGGCGCCAAGGATGTGGTTTCCGCGACGCCGCACATTCCCAAGCCGAAGGCCCCGCAACGCATCGTTGCCGGTGGAGTCGGGGATCTGCTCACCAATCTGGCCGCCTGTTGCCGGCCGGTGAACGGCGACGAGATCGTCGGGTACGTCACGCGAGGTCGCGGATTGACCGTCCACCGGGCCGACTGTCCCAACGTTACCCATCTCACCGACCGTGAGCGTTTGATCCCAGTCGCATGGGATGAAAAGGGCCACGATGCATCCTTCCCGGTTCCCATCGTCGTCCGTGCCAACGACCGGGTAGGGTTGCTCAAAGACATTTCCACGCTCCTCTCAGACGAACGCGTCAACATCCTCTACACCCACACCCGCACCCATGACGACCGCGAAGTCACGATCGACATCACCGTCGAGGTGGTCGACGTCGGCCAACTCAGCCGGGTGCTGCACAAGCTGGATGGGATTCAGGGGGTCTACGAAGTCCGGCGCGATACCTCCGGCTCACGCAGCTCGGCCGCCTGACGATGCGTGTAGACGGACAAGTGCTCGCCATCGGCGAGCTGTTGATCGATCTGATCGCTACTGGTGACGCAACCAGCCTGCTCGATGCCGAAACGCTGGCGGTGCGCCCGGGCGGCGCACCGGCGAATGTCGCGGTCGCCCTGGCGAAGCAGGGAATCGATGCCGGTCTCTGCGCCGTCGTTGGCAACGACCCGTTTGGGGAACGCCTGATTGGCGTGCTCGATGCGAACGGCGTCGATCGCAGCCGGGTACGTCAAGACCCAGCGGCCGACACGACGCTGGCGCTGGCCTGGAAGGATGCTCGAGGTGACGGGCACTTTCGCTTGTTGCGTCAGGCTGATATCCGGTTGAATGTCGACGACATTCATGCGGCCGGGATCGATACGCTCTCGGCGATCGTAGTGGGCTCGTGCTCGTTGAGTCATCAACCCTCGCGTACGGCCATCGAGCGGGCGGTCGAGCTGGCCGTCGAGCACGATGTTCCGGTCTGCTTCGACGTCAATATCCGCTCCAGCATGTGGGCGAATCCACAAGCGGCCTGGTCAGCCTGTGAGCCGATCCTGCAGGCAAGCACCCTGATCAAGCTCAGCGTCGATGACACTCGATTCCTCCTCGAACTTGGTGACGACGCTACGCCAGCGACAATCGTCGACCGGCTGGAGCGGTTTGCTACCAATTTCATCGTGATCACCGATGGCGCGCGCGGCGCGTGGTATTCGCATGCGTTCGGTGAGCGACCCACGTCGCCAACGTTTGTGCCCGCGTTCGAGGTCGATGCGAAAGAACCGACTGGAGCCGGCGATGCCTTCACGGCTGCGATTATTGCGCGGTTGATTGGCAATCGGTGGGCCGCGCTCACCGATGACGATGTCCGCTTTGCCTCGGCGGCCGGCGCGTTGACAACGACGCGTGCCGGCGCCATCGACTCGCTCCCAACTGGTGACGAGATCCAGGAGTTCCTGGACGGCTCGGCGAGCTGATCGGTGCCAAAACTTTCCGATCCAGTTGCGGTTTCGCTGTTCGGCCTCTCGATTCGCTGGTACGCCATCTTCATCCTGACGGGCATCGTCGTTTCGCTGTTGATCATGCGATGGCTTGCCGAACGTCGAGGACTCGATCCGGACTTCCCGCTCGATGCCGCGCCCTGGGTGATCCTGGCGGCATTGATCGGCGCGCGTGGCTATTACCTGCTGCTGAAATGGTCGTATTACCTCGATCATCCCGCCGAGGCGATGAATATCCGGCTGGGTGGCCTGACGGTTCATGGAGCAATCGTCGGCGGTGCATTGGCTTTGTGGCTCTATTCGCGGCATCGCGGGCAGCGCTTTCTGACCTGGGGCGATATCGTGGTCGCGGCGCTTCCCCTGGGGCAGGCAATCGGCCGCTGGGGAAACTGGGCCAATCAGGAGGCCTTTGGGCGCCCATCCGATCTGCCCTGGGCGGTCGAGATCGATCCGATTCATCGGCCCCCGCAGTTCGCGGCGTTTTCGACGTTTCAACCGACCTTTCTCTATGAGTCGATCTGCGATGCGCTCATCGCGCTCGTGCTGATCTGGATCGTGCGGAACATGCCGAAGCACCCGTTCTGGCGGGAAGGCGACGCGATCTGGATCTACTGCGTACTCTATGGAGCGGTCCGCTTCGCCATCGAGCGCATGCGGACGGATAGTCTGACGATTGGTCCTTTCCCGGCGGCATATTGGCTGAGCTGGGCGTTGATCCTGATGGGAGTTCTCATGTTTGTTGGCCGCCGCACGATTTGGCAAGGCACGCGGGTGTCCGAGATTGCCCCGCCAGCACCGGAATCAGGAGCCACGGCGTGAGCCAGCTTCGCCCGGGCCCGGGTCCATATGTGCTGGTGGTGACCGCGCATGTCGCCATGCTTGGCAAACAAGGATTGATCGACGACGCGGCGGTGCAAGTGATTTCCAGCGTGGTCGATCGGGCCGGCGCCGGAACATTCGAGCATGACGATCCGCGTTTGCTGCTCCTCGAGCTCGATGCCCGGGTGGATGCGCAGTCACCACCCGGTTTCGCGGGAGCGAGCCAGGTGGGACGTGGGGTCAATGAGCTGGTCGCCGCATATGTTCGAGTGGTGTTGCGAGAGCGACTGCTCAACCTCGCGGGCCAGCTCGGTCAAGCGCGAGAGGACGTGATCGATCTCGCGATCCAGCACGTGGTCACGATCATGCCTGCCTATCAGCAGGGCATGGCGGCGCAACCGACCACGCTGGCGCACTTGTTCGGGGCGGTGATCGGCCCGCTCGATCGGGCACAGGCCAAGATTCAGCAGACGTACGCGCTGGTCAATCAGTCGCCGCTGGGGGCGGGAGCGATGGTCTCGACCGGGCTCCCAATCGACCGCGAGGACGCGGCCGCCAACGCGGGATTCGATGGTGTCATCGAAAATACCTTCGATGCGGTCGCCGCGGTCGATCATCTGGCGGCAGTGGTCGAAAGCCTGAGAGCGGTTGCCCATCCGGTGCGCCGCTTCATGACTGAAACAGCGTCCATCTACCGAACGGACCCAACCTCGCTTGTCCTGCACGATGCCTCCCCGCAGTTGCGCAGCGAGCTTCCGCAGCACACGGTGATTCCCGCCTTCGATGAGCTCGCGCGGCTCGCCCTCGATCTCGATGCCATCCTCGATACGCTGGATCGATGGATTTCGCAGGCTCCGCTCGAGCCGTTGGCTGAGATAGCACAACCACTGGAACGGTTTCTGCTGGCATTCGATACCCTGGCCAAACTGATCGATCGCTTTCTTGCGTTCCTGAACCGGGAGATCGCCTTCAACCGCGCCTATCTGGCCAATCGCGCGAATCGCAATCACACGACGATCGGCGAGCTGGCCGACTACCTCATGTTGGAGGAGCAAATCCCTCCGTCACAAGCTCGTGAGATGGCGGCTCGGGTGATGGGTCAATTGCGGGAAGACGGAGTCGAAACAAGCGGTATCACGAGCGCGATGGTCGATTCGGCCGGCATGCTGGTGTTGGGACGGGAGCTGGGGGTCGAATTCGAAACGATCAGCCGCTATCTGGCGCCCCGCCGTTTCATCGAACGCCGCTCGGGCTTTGGCGGTCCGGCGCCGATGGCGACCCGAGCCTGGTTGACGGGCGAGCAGCATCTGCTGCGAGACGATCGCGCCTGGATCGCCGAACGTCGCCACGCACTGGCCGAGGTCGAATCTGCGATGAAGGCGCTGGCGAGCGACGAAGCGTAGGCCTAGCTCAAGCTGCTCGGGATTCCGGAATCGCCGGTTTCACTTTCGGTTCGACACGCGTTCGAGAAGGTCGCCCACGTATACTTCTCATTCGCGTAATTCGCAGGGATTCAAGAAGAGGTAGTACCCATTCCCCACAGCAGCACAGCCACCGGCCAGCCGATCGAACATGCCCTTCTGGTGGCCGTCGACAAATACGGGGTCTCCTGGAAGGTACAGGATTCGCTGGAAGAGCTGGCGCGCCTGGCTGAGACGGTCGACGTCGAGGTGATTGGGGCCGTCACGCAGAAGTTGAGCCATCCGGTTGCCAGGACCTATGTCGGCAAGGGCAAACTGGCGGAGATCAAGGCTGAGCGGGAAGTGCTCGGCTACGATCTGGTCATCTTCAATGACGAGCTGACTCCGTCCCAGCAACGCAATCTCGAAAAAGAGCTCGACATCAAGGTCATCGACCGCACCGCGCTGATTCTCGACGTCTTCGCCAAACGCGCGCAGACCCACGAAGGCCGGTTGCAGGTGGAACTTGCGCAGCTCGAATATCGGATGCCGCGCTTGACCGGCCTGTGGACGCACCTTTCGCGCCAGGCGGTCGGGGGCGTCGGGTTGCGCGGTCCTGGTGAAACCCAGCTCGAATCGGACCGGCGGGAGCTCGGCAAGCGCATCACCTTCATCAAGGGGCAGCTTGCCGATGTGCATCGACACCGGCAGATCTACCGCGATCATCGCCGCAACCAGAACATGGCCGTCGTTGCCCTGGTCGGCTACACGAATGCCGGCAAGAGCACGCTGCTCAACCGCTTGACCGATGCCGGCGTATTGGCTGAGGACAAGCTGTTCGCGACGCTCGATCCGACCACACGGCGCATCGATCTGCCCGGTGGCCGAGCGGTGCTGATGACCGATACGGTCGGTTTTATCAACAACCTGCCCACCATGTTGATCGCCGCTTTCCGCGCGACGCTGGAAGAGATCAACGAAGCGACCCTGCTGGTGCACGTGGTCGATGTCACGCACGCCAACGCGGTCGAGCAATTCGCGACGGTCAATGAGGTGCTGGAAGATCTCGGGGCGGACGGCAAACCGACGATCATTGCGCTGAACAAGTCCGATCAGGTCGATACGGTGTCGGAAGATGAGCTGGCGCGCTTGTTGGAGGTGATCGGAAATGAGTTTCCGGTTGTCACGATATCCGGCTTCACCGGTGAGGGCGTCCCAGCGTTGCTGCGCCAAATCGAGCTGGAACTGGATGCCGAACAGCAGTTCGTCGATGTCGAGCTGGTGGTGCCATTTTCCCGCCACGATCTGGTCGATCGCTTTCACAGCAACGGGCACGTGGAGGACACTCGCTACGACGAGCGTGGCACGGTGATTTCCGGGAAGCTACCCGAAGCACTGCTTGGCGGGTTCGCGCCGTACGTGACCATCGTCGGTAGCGGCGGCGCGCCCGCCGAGATCGAGGATCAGGGCGCCGTCGCCTGAGACGTTCGCGCCATACTACCCGCGGAATCCAATCGAGAGCATGCAGCAGGAGCCGTGGTGAGCGCCGAACCATCGAGGACCATTTCATATCGCGATGCCGGCGTCGATATCGACCAGGCCGCCAGGAGCCTGAGTGCCATCGCAGGCTTCGCTCGGGCGACGGGGAATCCCGGCACGTCCGGTGACATCGGCCATTTTGGCGGGATCTTCAAGCTTCCGGCGGGTGACGACCGGCTGCTGATCGCCAGCGCCGACGGAATTGGCACCAAGATCAAGCTTGCATTCCTGATCGGCGGCTGGGCGCACAAGCGCGTCGGCGGCGATCTCGTGAACCATTGCGTGAACGATATTCTCGCCTGTGGGGCGCGTCCGCTCTTTTTCCTCGACTACATCGCCATGGGCAAGATCGACGCCGAAGCACTCGAAGGTTTGGTCGAAGGAATGGCGGCAGGCGTGCAGCGCCAACGGTGCGGCCCTGATCGGTGGGGAAACCGCCGAAATGCCGGGACTCTATGCAATCGGCGAATACGATGCGGCTGGTTTCATCGTGGGCGAGGTGGCGCCGTCGTCATTCATCGACGGCAGCGCGATTCGACCCGGCGATGCGTTGATCGGATTGCCTTCGGTTGGATTGCACACGAATGGCTATAGCCTGGCACGCTTGATCGTTGGGCTCAGCGGAGATCCGGATGACGATTGGGAGCGGCTCTCGCAACCGCTTCCGGATGGGGAAGGTCAGACGCTCGGGGAAGCATTGCTCGCCCCGCATCTCACCTACTTCCCTGAGGTCTATCCGCTGGTACAGGCAGGGAAGATTCTGGGAATCGCGCACATTACGGGCGGCGGGTTGATCGACAATGTTCCGCGCATGCTGCCCATCGGGATTTCCGCGCGGCTCGATCAGTCGACGTGGACGGTGAATCCGCTCTTCACGTATCTTGTCGAGACCGGAAACGTCGAACCGCGGGAGCAATACCGCGCTTTCAACATGGGGATCGGCATGGTACTGGCCGTGCGGCAAGACGATGTCGCATCAGTGCTGGATGCGATCCCTGGTGCCAGCGTCATCGGTCGAGCCGAAGCTGGGACCAGTGAGCCCAGGGTCACGATCGAGCGCACGGCGCATGGAACGGTGAGCTAACGATGGCGATGATCGACCTCGACAACAAGCAGATCGTAGCCAAGATCGTGGTCTACGGTCCCGGTCAGAGTGGGAAGACCACGTTTCTGCGGGCCGTCCATGAGCTGATTCCGGAAAAGCAGCGTCACGCTCTGACCTCGATCGAGAACGAAAGCGGTCGCACCGTCCTGTACGACAACCTGCCGATCGATGCGGGCAAGGTGGGCGAGTACCAGATGCGGTTCCAGCTCTATTCAGTGGCCGGGAACGACGGAAGTGAAGATGCGCGTAACGCCGTCCTGTCCGGTTCGGATGGAGTGGTTTTTCTGGCCGATGCCCAGCCGGACCGATTGGCCGAAAACGCCGGAAGCCTGGAAGAGCTGATGACGGCGCTGGCGCGGCTGCAAAAAACACCGGGCGAGTTCCCGGTCGTCATCCAGTACAACAAGGTCGATTTGGTCGACGAGTCATCGCTGGAGGCAACCCGCCAGTCGCTCAACGTCGATGGGCTGCCCGAGACGTATTCTTCGGCTCTGAACAAACGTGGCGTGGTCGATTCGCTGCAGGCGATCACCAGACTGGTGGCGCAGTCGTTGTAGTGGGTCCTTGGTTTCGAGTGTCCCGAGTCTGGTGCGGGTCGGCCGAATCGGCATGAAACCTCAGGCTAGCGGCGGACTCCTTTCACTTCTGCTGAGGCTCTCCCGGCTGTGTCGGGCTACTCATCACCCTTGAGAAAGCCCGGTTCGCGGTATTTCGGATTGGGATGCTGGTAGAAGCCCTTACCCGATTTCTCCCCGAGCTCACCTGCCGCGATCATGCGCGCCAGAGAAGTGGACGGCGTGTCGGTCGGGTCTTGCGATACGAGCTGGTAGCTCGTTTCGATGTCGGAAACCACGTCGAGCCCAACCATGTCCATGATGCCGAACGGGGCGTACTCGGTCTGGAAGAACATCATCCAGAGCCGGTCGACATCTTCCGGAGTTGCGACCCCCGCATCGACCACGGCGAGCGATTCGCGTTTCACCGCCCGCCAGATGCGATTGATGATGAAGCCCTTGCTCTCCCCGTTCACGATTGCCGTGACCAGTCCCAGCGATACCCCGAAATCGTAGGCAGTCTCCAGCGTTTCATCGCTGGTTTCGCCGCAGGTCATCAGCTCCAGCATCGAGCGGACCCAAATCGGCGCGAAGAA
This sequence comes from uncultured Chloroflexia bacterium, assembly GCA_963720855.1. GTDB lineage: Bacteria > Chloroflexota > Chloroflexia > Thermomicrobiales > UBA6265 > JAMLHN01. The sequence continues at coordinate 606,491 of CAVRGV010000001.1, forward strand.
GTGCATGTTGAGCAATCGCTCGGGACGGTCCACTGCAGGCGCTATGAGTGAGGACGGAATCGACGACGAATTGGTCGCGAGAATCGCGGGTGTCAGGCGAGATAGCTCGGAGAAGACGGCACGCTTGACGCCAATTTCCTCCCGAACCGCTTCGATGACCAGGTCGGCTCCCTCGACGGCTTCCGCCATCGAGCCAGCGGCAGACAACCGTGAGAGACCGGTCGCGGTTTGAGCGGGAGTGAGCTCGCGCTGTTCGCCCAGATTGGGGAAGATCTCCCGTTCGGCTCGCTTCATTCCGTTGGCGAGCGCGGCATCCACGGCATCCCAGAGCGATACCGAGTACCCGGACAATGCCGACAGCGAAGCGATCTGCGCTCCCATCGTCCCGGCGCCGATGACCGCGACTTTGCCAATCTGGCCCATTTCACCCTCCCGAAACAGCGACCCTATCTGTGCCGGGCAGTATAGAGGTGGGTTGCGACCGGGAATGGGCCGTGATAGGGTGAAGTGGGTAGACCTGCAACAGATCCGCCGGCCGATCATCGTGCCTGCATCCCGATCAGTCGACGGCGGACAGGGGAGTGAGAAAACGTGACTTCGTTCGATCCAGATACCGAATCAACATTGAACCGGCGCCGTTTCCTGCAGCGCTTTGGCATCGCAGCGATCGCGGTTGCCGCGTTCGCCGGGACCGGGATGAGCCGTGCCCTGGCACAGGGGTCGTCTGGCAGCGATACCACCGGCGGTGACGATACCGGTGGCGATGGTACCGGCGGCGACGGGTCCGGTGGATCCAGCACCGGTGGGTCGGGTACCGGCGGCGATGGCGCCGGCGGCAACGCTGGTTCTGGTGGCACCGATGGTGGTAGCAGCACCGGTGGCGGAAATGCCGGCGGAAGTGGTGGAGGAGCCGATGGCGGCTCTGCGACCGGAGGCGACGGAAACGGCGCCAACGGCGGCACGGCAGATGCCGGAGACGGTGTCGGCGGTGGTGGCGGCAACGGTGGCAACGGCGGGAACGGCGGTGGCGCGGTTTCTGGCGATGCTATCGGTGGTGACGGCGGCGATAGCAATGGCGGTGCCAGCTCCGGTGGAAACATTGGAGGCGCGTCAAGTGGAGGAGGTGCCGGTGGTTCTTCGGCTTCGGGCGGGGGATCGACCAACGCCGCGGGCGGAAGCGGCGGCGAATCGGTGAGCGGCGCCAGCTCAGGCGGCAGCGGCGATCCAGCGGTCACCACTACCAACGTGAACGTCCAGGACGCGGAGCCGTCCCTCAGGGTCGAAGCCGACCAGCTTTGGTCGAGCATCGTCCCGTTCTAATCGAATACCAGGCAACTCGAATCCAAACGCGGCCCCGAGCGGGGCCGCGTTTCCATTTCGACAGAGTTCTTTTTGGGTCCGTCCACAGGACGCCACATCTGCGGCTACGAAATCGGCACGACCCCAGCGCAGAAATCTGCTCCCTGGAGAACCCGGCTTCCGTGAGGGGCGCGACGATATCCTCGGCCAGGTCGGGCACATAACAGACGATCAAATCGGCGACCCCGATCGGTTCGAGTCGTGAATTCGCCCAGCGCGGCCGGAATGACGCACGACGCGGCGCGCTCGAGGGTAAAGATCCCGCCGGCGTGGCGAATGTTCACGGGATCGCCGATGCTGGAAAGGGTGAGGCAGCGGTCGAGGTGGGCAGGTTCGACGTGGTTCTCACGCAGCGACCAGCGTTCGAGCGCGAAGTACGGCCCGGCGCAACAATAGCGATAGCGATTGTTCCCGCGCTCGACGGTCAATCCCGGATTCGGAACGGGTAGATAGTCCCGTTTCAGCTCAGCCAGCGTCTGCGCGATGTTGGCATCCCAATGCGCTTCCGGATATTGATTCCCAAGCAGGTCGACCGGCATGACATTTTGCGCCAGGTCCGAGGTCTGCTGAATTTCAAAGATCAGCGTGTTTGGACCGAAGGAGTGGAAGACGCCCCCGGGCACGTAGACCGTATCTCCCGGCGCGATAGGGTACTGGTACATGACCGCGTCATAGTCCTGCCGTTTGAACGCGGCAATCATGTCGCTGTCGGTCGCTTCTTCCTTGATTCCTGCCAGGATGGTGGCATTGGGATCGGCCCAGAGAATGTGCCAGGCTTCGCTCTTGCCATTCGGTTCGGCGTAAACCACCGCGGCGGTTTCGTCGTCCGCATGGAGATGGACCGGCAACATGTTCGACGCGTCGAGAAACTTGGCCAGCAGGGGGAAGTGCGGCCCGCTCCAGCCCTCGCCGACGACCTGCTCGGGATACTGCATCACTACGTCGTGAAACGATCGTCCCGCCAGCGACGCCGTTCAAAACGGTCGCGCGCGCATCCTTCTGATCGCTGACCTCCCAGGTTTCGGCCACGATACCTTCGGGCGTGCCAGTTTTCCCCAGCATATCGGGAATCAGACGTTCGCCGAACGTGTAGGTACGGACGTGGAAGGACAGTTCGAGGGGATACCAGTTCACGAATCGACACTCCTTGGTCCGCATCCGCCGTGCGCCCGGCGACCGTTGGCATCAGAATAGCGGACCTACGTGGAAGGCGAGGGAGGTGCGATGAACGAGGTGGTTCTGGGCGTCGATTCCAGTACGCAGTCGACCAAGGTAGTCGCGGTCGAACTAGCAAGCGGGCGCGTGGTGGCGGAGGGCCGAGCGCCCCATGCCGGCCTCGACACGCAATGGCCGGGCGACTGGTGGGAAGCGTTGCGGCTGGCACTCGAGCCAATCGTGCTTGCCGGTTGGCCGGTCGTGGGTATCTCTGTGGCTGGCCAGCAACATGGTTTTGTCTCGACCGATGCCGTGGGCAATCCCTTGCGGCCCGCTCCGCTCTGGAACAACACGGCAGCAGCAGCGGATGCCGAACGGTTGAATGCACTGGCCGATTTCGCCGCGGAAACCGGTACTCGCCTTGTCGCTTCGATAACCATTGCCAAAGTGGCGCATCTCGCCCGGACCCAGCCTGAGCAACTGGGTGGGATCGCGGCAATCTGCCTGCCGCACGATTGGCTTACCTGGAAGCTGACCGGCAATCTGGTGACGGATCGAGGGGAAGCGTCGGGATCGGGGTGGTGGAGCTCGATCTCCGAGTTGCCGAAACGGCACCTACTCGAGCTCGCGGCCGGGGTTTCGTTCGCGTCGCGAGTGCGGATTCCGGATGTGCTCGGACCCAACGAACGAGCCGGGGTGTCTCACGCGCGAATCGGCGAAATTTCTGGGAATAGCGCCCGGTATTCCAGTTGGAATCGGGACAGGTGACAACATGGGCGCAGCGCTCGGGATTGGCGCGGCGCCGGGACATTTCGTGATCAGTCTTGGCACCTCCGGCACTGTCTATGCCGTATCGGACGAACCGACTGCCGATCCGACCGGCGAAGTCTGCGGATTCGCGGATGCGACCGGGCGTTATCTGCCGCTGGCCTGCATGTTGAATTGCACCCGGGTGCTCGACGATGTCGCACGGTTGACCGGCGTTTCGCTCACCGACGCGTTGGATCGTGCGGGTGCGGTCGAGCCGGGTGCCGGTGGGCTGCTGATCACCCCGTATTTCGGCGGTGAGCGAACGCCTAATCTCCCCCATGCAACTGGATCGTTGCTGAACATCGATTCGGTGAATCTCGAACCCACGCTACTCGCGCGCGCCGCCGTCGATGGCGTCGCGGCAGGCTTGGCGTATTGCCTGGCCGCACTGCGCCGGTTGGACATCGACGAACCGGAAATCAGATTGGTCGGCGGGGGCAGCGCTCACCCGACCTGGCAACAGGTCATCGCCGACGCTACTCAGCTTCCGGTCACGGTGCTCGGCGGAAAGGAGCACGTCGCGCTGGGAGCGGCCATGCAGGCGGCCGCGGTTGCAACTGGTGTTCCGGTGGTGGACATATCCGATCGATGGCGCCCTGAAGTTGTCGCGCGCATGCGACCACGCGCGCATTTCGCCGATCGTTTCCGAATGGAAGAGCGTCAGGCGTTGATCGAGGCGGCGCGCGCTCGAGAAGCGATAGCGCCCAGCGCGTGAAGGTCCTCCCTCAGCGCCAGGTAGGCATGTTGAAAGATCGGATGCAACTCGCGGTAGAGGGCGACAGCTTGTGGTTCGGGTTCGACTTGCTGACCGAAGCGGGCCGAGAGCCGCGCACCTGCCGCCAGATCGAACCAGCCGATCATTGCCCCTGCCACGATGGCCGCGCCCATAGCCGAACCTTCGGATTCCTGGAGCGGGTCGACCGGGAGCGAGAAGATATCGGCCACGATCTGCGTCCAGACCTGGCTGCGCGCACCACCGCCCGCGAGAACGATGTGTTCGGGTTCTCCACCCAGCTCGCGCAAGACTGCAAAGGCGTCGCGCATCGCAAAGACAGAGCCTTCCATGACGGATCGCGTCAGCTCGTCCGGACCGTGATGCGCCTTCAATCCGAGAAACGCACCGGAGGCTTCAGGATCCATATGGGGTGTCCGCTCCCCGTTCAGATACGGGAGAAACAGCAGTCCATCCGATCCAGCCGGCACACGTTCCACCGATGATTCCAGCTCGTTGCCAGAACTGGCGAGCACGTCTTCCCGAAGCCAACGCAAGGCGCGCCCTGATGCGAGCGTGGCACCCATCTGATACCAGGCTGGAAGACTGGACCCAGGCTCTGCCAGATTGCACCAGGTGTGAATGCGACCTTTGGGGTCGACGACCGGTTGGGAGGCGGGCAAGATGGCCTGGGAACCCGTGCTGATGGTGAGGAGCAAGGTGGTCGCTCTCCGTGGCTCCAGCCGCGAGTGCCGCCAGGGGAGCGTCGGCTCCTCCACCGGCGACCGGAGTTCCGGGAGCGATTCCCAGCATCGTGGCGGCTTTCAGAGACACCGTGCCAGAAACTGCAGCCGATTCGACAACCTCAGGAAGCTGGTCGAGATCGATCCCAACGGCGCTCGACATTTCGGGCGACCAGCTTCGTCGCTCGATATCGAAGAGCAACGTACTGGATGCATCGCTGGGCTCGGTCGCGAGCTTACCGGTGATTCGATACCGGAGGTAGTCAGCCGGCAGCAGCACCGAAGCAGTGCGCGCGATCGATTCCGGTTCATGCTCGCTGAGCCAGGCCAGGGTGGCAGCCTGAAAGCCGGTTGCAACGGGGCTTCCGCAGATATCGATCAAGCGCGATGCCCCGATGAGCTCCGTGATCGAGCGCACTTGCTCGGCGCTGCGACGGTCTTCCCAGATGATGGCTGGCCGTACCGGAAGACCGTCCTGATCCAAGAGCACAGTGCCGTGCATTTGTCCGCTCAGTCCGATGGCGAGCACCTCGATCGCTCCGGCTGAGGCAAGCGCCTGCCGAACCGCAACGATCGTTGCTTGCCACCACGCCTCAGGATCTTGCTCGGCCCACCCATCGTGTGGCCGTGTCACCGGATAGGGAGCCGATCCGGTTCCCAGCACCGTGCAGGTGTCATCGATGACGAGCGCCTTTACCGAACCTGTGCCGAGATCGATAGCCAGGACGGTGGGCGTGTTCACGTGCCGTTCTCGGCGCGTTCGTCGACCACCTTGTCGTAGATGGTGTGATTGAGCGGTTTCAGGACGGAGTAGAGATGCTTGTACACCGATTGATAGAAGTCCTCGTAGAACTCGGCTGCTTCCGGATCGGGTTCGATGGTGGTGCTTTCGAGCTCGACCGTCGCGTGCACATCATCGGCGTCACGATAAATTCCGGCCGCCAATCCGCCCAGCAGCGCGCCGCCCAGGGCGGTCGCTTCATGAATCGCCATCACATGATGCGGTCGATTCGTGACCGAGGCCTTGATCTGCAAGAGGAGCTCATTGCGGGCGCTGCCGCCGATCACCGCGATGTCGGGCAAGGTATCGGATCCGGCAAAGCCAACCAGGGGTTCGATGGAGGCGCGCGCCTCGTAGGCAATGCCCTCATACACCGCGCGCACCAGCGCTGCCTGGTCGATATCGGTCGTGAGGCCGAGAAAGGCTGCGCGTGATTTCGAGTCGATATTGGGCGGACTCGAAAGCCGGAGATGCGGCATGAAGGTCGCCCCGTTGCTACCGGGCGGCACCGCCGCCGCCGCGCCCGTGAGCGCCATGCGGTCTTCACGGCCGGTGATGCTCCGAATCCAGTCGACCGATGCTCCCGAGGTGTAGAGCCCACCGAAGCCGTAATACTTGCCCGCGGCGACATGGGCGCCCTGCGTGTACCCGCCCCGGCCGAGCTCGGGATCCCAGATGGGCGCGTCGAGCGCGACGAACAAGGCTTCGGCAGTGCCCATCGAGTCGAGCACTGCCCCGTGCTGGGTGACGCCAGCCGCGAACGCGCCACAAACATGGTCGTGTCCACCGACGCCGATGACCGTTCCCTGAACGAGTCCGGTCGCGGCGGCGCCCACGGTATCGACGGTGCCGATAGCCGATCCTGCCGGCATAACCGGCGAGAGAATGGACGGATCGACTCCGGACTGGGTCACCAGGTCGGTGTCCCATCTCAGCTGTTGCAGATCGAATGCGAGGGTACGGGCCGCTTGCGAGTAATCGCTGGCCGGTGCTCCGCCGAGCCGCCAGGCCACATAGCTGTCGGCCATCAACCAACCTTTGGTACGCGCCCAGGCGTCGGGTTCGTTTTCCTTCAACCAGAGGAGCTTGCAAAGCGTGAAGATAGGTTGAAGCGCCAGTCCGGACCGCTCGAAGAGGCGTCGCTCGCCAATGGTTTCAAGCAGCCAATCCGCTTGTGGCATGGTGCGCCGGTCGAACCAGGCAATGACGTTGTAGGTGGGATTGCCGCGCTCATCGACAGGAACGCCTGCTTCGGCGAAGCTGGCCACTGCCACGGACTTGATGCGCGCAGGATCACCGATTTGGTCGACCACTCCGCGCACCGCTGCCGCCGCGGCGCCCCACAGTTGCTCAGGTTCGAAGTAGGCCCAAAGGGGTCGAGGATAGTGGGTGACCGTGGGGATGGAAGCGGTGGCGACCATTCGACCCCGGATGTCGTACGCAACCGCTTTCGTAGAGGTCGTTCCCAGGTCGATTCCAAGAATCAGGGCGTCATCGCCAGCAGATTGGACCAACTCTGAATGCCCTCGATGTCTCGCGAGATGAAGTTATCCCATTTTCTCACAGAGTCTGTTTTACGCCGAACGACCCCTTTGCGGACGGCACGTCGGCAGGTACGCTGCCGGTGTCGGTCCTGACATAATGGCCGGGCAAATGGAGGGGAGGCGATATGCAACCTGGAGTTTCGGTAGTGCTCGATCCTCAAAAAATGACGGAGACCGCCAAGGAGGTGCTCGATCTCTGGTGGCTCTGGCTGGTACGGGGAGCGCTGGCCATCATTTTCGGTATCGCGACCTGGGTTTGGCCCGGCCTGACCCTGGCGACCCTGATCTGGATCATTGGGGCGTACATCGTCATCGATGGGTTCGTCAGCATCATCGGGTTCTTCCGGCATGCTGACCTCAGTTGGGGCAGGCGGATCTTGCTTATGATCTGGGGAGCGATCCAGATCGTGGCAGGCATCGCGCTCTGGTTTGCACCCGGGATCGGCGTGATTACGCTGATGGTGATCTTCGGCGTCTGGGCCATGTTGACCGGCATGTTCCTGCTGGTCGGTGCCTTCACCAGCGACGGCCATCTGATGAGTCCCTGGCTACAGGCAATTGTTGGCATCCTGGGTGTCATCGTCGGGATCTACCTGGTCGTCGAGCCGGGGCGCGGCGCGCTCGCCACGATCTGGGCAATTGGCGTGACGGCGATTGTCTACGGGATCTTCCTGATCCTGGCTGCATTCAAGATTCGCTCGTTGCGCAATTCGGTCGAGAACCAAATGGAGTCCGCACCAGCTGTCTAGAGCGGTTGCGGAATGCATTGCTCACGCAATTGGGGCTGGCTGCTGGGCGACACCACTCGCTGCGGTGAGGAGATCCTTCCCGTTGGTCAGGATGACGGTGTCAGGAAAGCGGGCACCTATTCCAAATCCTGCAGTCAGGAATTCGCTCGACGTGCGATTTGGCGCATCCCTCCTGTTGCGGGGGGGCACCCTGGTCCGTATACTGAGATCACCCTCGCAGGTAACCCGCGTACGTACGCAGTATTCTGGCGCGCCATCGATCGACGCGTCCCGGTGTCCGAGGGTTCATCATGTTTGCGCGGGTTCCACGAATCGTTCCTCGATTGCTCTCGACCATTGTCCTGGTCCTGCTGGTTGGGTTTCCACCATTGCTCGCGTCAGCGGGGAATCCGGAGGAGGGTGGCAACACCGGACCCACCTCCACCGTGAGCGCACTCTGTTCGCCGAAGCTGGAACGCACAACAGGGGGTGATCCGTTCGTTGTCGCGGTTCCCGAGCTCAATCTGCGATCGGGGCCAAGTACAACATGTCCAATCGTGGCTGAGCTCGATCGGAACGTTGCGGTGTTTCTGATCGGCGACGAAACCGAAAAGGACGATTACACCTGGGTGCCGGTATCGACCGAGAGCGGAGCCGGTTACGTCGTTCGCGAGAGTATTCAAGAGACGCTGGAAGGCGCCACCTGCGGTGAAAGCAGTTCATTCACCGAGGAAGGCGAAGCTGGGTTTACGGCAGATGTCGTCAATCTTCGTAGCGGCCCCGGGCTCGGTTGTTCCGTGATTTCGGAACTCAACGGTGGCACCCCGGTGACGGTCATGGGAGCGCCAATCGACCAGGACGGCGAGTCCTGGATTCCGGTCTCGACCCCTATGGGAGATGGATACATCTACGCCGACGGATACGCGCCGCCGGGATCGTGGGTGCAGCCAGCCGCGGTGGCGGTATTGATGTACCACGACATTGGCGACTACATCGATCGCTATCGGGTGGCCCCCTGGCAATTGGAAGAGCAGCTGATCTGGTTGCGAGACAACGGGTACACCTCGATCACGCCTCGCGATCTCATCGCCAATATCGATTACGGCACGCCGCTGCCGGCGCGGCCTGTGATTCTCTCGGTCGACGACGGTTGGGCGTCGGTTCGCACATTCCGTGACCTCCTCTCCGCGTATGGATTCAAGGGCACCTACTTCCTGCCGAATTATGCGGAACTGGCACCCGAGGAGATCTGGGAGCTCAATCAATATGGCGAAGTCTGCGGACACACAGTCAGCCACCAGTTTCTCGACCAGCTTAGTTACGAATCGCAGGTCTACGAAGTCGACGCCAACAAGGCCTGGCTCGACTCGATTCTGGGCACCTCGACTACCTGCTTCGCCTACCCGTTCGGCTCGTACAGCGATGCCACGACTGACGTAGTCGCGAACTCTGGGTACCAGATTGCGTTCGACGCGGTGAATGGAGTGCAGTATTTCGACGGTTCACTCAGCCGCTGGCATGTCAGCCGCATCGAGGTGTCCGGGTTTCTCGATCTCGCCACGTTCGAAGCCATCGTCGCCTACTGAGCAGGCGGCGCCATCAAGGATTGTTCGAAGAGTTCTCGCTGGACCTCGACATCGATCGCGTTGTTGATCGAACCCCATTCGCTGGCAGCGCGTTCCAGGGTCTCGGTTGCCGTAGAAATCTCGCCGGTCAGGAAACGGACGAGCAGGTCATCGAGTGCCTGAAGATATCGTCGCGTTTCCGCGATCCGCAGCGGAATGAGCTGATTCGGGTTTCCAAAGGTTTCCTGCAACGCACTCAACCAGACGTTGGTCGGAGCTTCGGGCCATCCGGCCGATGTCAGCGTGGCTGAATCGCGCGCCACTTCAATTGCCGTTGCGGGAGTGGGAAGAATGCCAGTCGAGCGGTCACTCCACAGTTCAGAAGATTGATTCGGACCCGTCAGGTAGTCGAGAAAACCGGCAACGGCATCGGTGCCATACGTTCCCTTGATCGCCACGCCACCCCAATTCGCTCCGGTGGTGTTGCCAGTTCGCACGACTGTTTTGTTTTCGGACAGGGTGCCGGGCAACGGTAGGATGCCAATGAGCGATGGGTCGACGATTCGATCGAGTGCGAACGGAAGCAAACTCGCCGACGCCACCAGGAATCCAACCGATCCGTCGATCAACGCGTTCCAAAGGTCCCCGGTCGAGCCAGTGCGTAGCGCGGCGGGAACATGGGCGGCCAGCGCCTGCCAGAGTTCTAGCGCATCCACGTGTTGCTGGCTGTCGATGGTGGGCTGCATCGAGCTGGAATCGAACCAAAATGGATTCGTTCCCACGAAATTAACGGCCATCGCGCAGAAGTGATCGGCGACCTGTTGGGCATACGTGCAGGGCAGCCCGATACCCGATCCGCTTCCGCTCAGGGTTTCGGTGGCGGTCAGGAGATCCTCCCAGGTTTCCGGGGGCGCCAGACCCGCGGAGTCGAGCTGATCGGCGCGATAGAACAGGAGGTCGCAATCGTGATCGAGATCGCTGGCGACCCATTGGCCGCCGAAACTCCGCAAACGCGCGATGGACTCAGGAAGCAGAGTGACCGGGGGCGATACCGGCAGAATGAAGTCGTCCCGCACCAAATCGGGGATTAGCCACTGAGGCACCAGCGCTCCGGAGAAGCGCCGGCCGCGCAGTCGCAGGTCATTCAGGAGTGAATCCGAAGCGGGCTCGGCCGGGACGATGGAGAGCAGCAGATTGCTTTCGCCACCGGCGGCCTGATATCCAACGAGCCGTTCCTGAAGCGCATCGACAAAAGCAAGCTCAGGAGTCTGGATCCGGATTGGCACCGGCGTTGGCACGGCGTCCTGCGCGCCGGATGGCCAGGCAGGAAAAGCAGCCACAGACGCGACGGCGCCGGTCAACAACCGGCGCCGATCGAGTGAAACTGCGTTGCGCGTTCGCTGCAAGCGGGCTACCCCTTCACGGCTCCCAATGAGAGTCCGCGAATGATATAGCGCGAGGCAATCAGGGCAATCAGTGCCGGCGGTAGGAGCGCGAGTACCGTGCGAGTGCCAACTGCCTGATAGTCGATACCGCGGGTGCTTTCGGCGCCAGCGATGATGACCGGAATCGGGATCGCGTCCTTCACCGCAATCGTGACGGCGATGATGTATTCGTTCCAGCTAAATGCCATCACGATGACAAACGCCACCACCAGACCCGGTGCGACCAACGGCAAGGCAATTTTGTAGAAAATCTCGAACCGGCTCGCGCCATCGACCTGGGCCGCCTCTTCGATTTCTCTCGGGATCTCGCGAAACATCTGCGTCAGGATGATGACCGGGAACGGGAGGTTGAAGGTCGCGTTGAGCAGCACCAGCGTCCAAACAGAGTCGAGCCCCAGGAACGGCACCCCGCGTTGGTCCATCTCACGCGCCAGCAGATAGAACGGTGTGACGAAGATCACCGGTGGAAGCACCCGCTGCGACAGGAACCAGGTGGTCAACGAGCCGTTGGACGGATGCGAGAATCGGAAGCGAGCGAGTCCATACGCTGCCAGAGTGCCCAGAAAGAGGGCCAGCGTGGCAGCGCCCAGCGAGATGATCAGACTGTTCTTGAGCGCGGTGCGGATCTCACGCTGATTGAGCAGCTCCCGCCAGTACTTGAAGGTGGGATCGAATTGAAGCCACGGTATCCATTTCGTACCGTACACGTCGTAGGGAAACTTGATCGAGTTGATAAATGCCCAATAGAGCGGAAACAGGGTCCAGGCAATGACCACGATGAGCATGAAGATGACGAAGAGATCGCCCAGCAGTCGAGTTGGATGGCGGCGGACTCGCTCGAAATATGCGCTCATCGTGATTACCTCGCATCCAGGTCGGAGTCATAGAGATTCTTGATGCGGCCCCAGAGCAGGGAAACCAGCACCATGACGATCATCAGCAAAAGGAATCCCTGTGCGGCCGCGGCGCCGTAATTGAAGAAGCGCCTCGAGGTGCGGAAGATATAGAAGCCGTAGAGCTCAGTCGCTCTCCCGGGGCCGCCGAGGGTCATGGAAATGACGATGTCCACGACCTTGAATGCATCGATCGTGCGCAGGAGCAGGATCAACCACAGAATGGGTGTCATCAGCGGAAGGACGATGCTGTAGAGGCGCTGAAAGGCATTCGCCCCATCGACCTCTGCCGCCTCGGTGATGTCCTGCGGCAATCCCTGCAATCCCGCCAGCGAGACGAGGAACACGAAGGGCGTCCATTGCCAGATGTCGACGATCATGATGGCCACGAAGGCCCAGGTGGGATCGGAGAGCCACGGAACGGCGTTGCCGCCCAGGGCGACGATGGCCCGATTGACCGGTCCGTCGATCTCATAGAAGATCGTCTTCCCCAGGTATCCGAGCGCGATTGGTGAAGCGAAGAGGGGCAACACCATGATGGTGCGCAGGCCGGAAACCCCGCGCATCTGTCGATTGAAGAGCAGCGCGAGCGAAAAGCCGAGCACCATTTCGACGGTGACGACGATGATCACGTAGAGAATGGTGCGTTTCAGGATCGGCCATGAGCGCTTCGTCTTCGAAGAGCCCACGGTAATTGTCCCAATTTACCCAGCGCAGCATCTTTCCGGACCGGAATGCGTAGAAGCTGGTCCGGATTGCGAAGAGAAGCGGAAAGAGGGTAAAGAGCAGAATCCAGATGATGGCCGGTCCAACGAAGAGCCATTTGGTGCGCTCGCCTCGCTGGCTGACGTGCGTCACATCTGGTGCGCGGAAGTCGTCCACGATTCGTTCGGTAAGCGTCGACTCGGACATGAATACCCGCTTTCGCTGTCTCCTGGGCGGCGTACAGATAGCGCGGGCGGGGCTGGTTGGCCCCGCCCGCGTTCGATCGAATGGCTGTTATTCGAAGCCGAACGATCGCTTGTACGACTCGAGCTGCAGATCTCGTCCGAACCGGTCGGTGATGTCATTGAAGTCCGACACGGTGGCAGAAAGCGCATCCTCCGGAGACGACTGACCAGTCATCGCCTCGGAAAGATGAGTGTCGAGCGCCAGCCAGTATTCGAAGGTTCCCGGAATTCGCAGATACGGGAACTGGAGCGGATTGGAGAAGAGCTTGTAGTACGCATCCGTGTAGTCGAGTGCGTCTTGCTCGTCCCAGCCTGCCTTGACGTAGTCCTGGATGTCGCCTGTCCCATTCGGTGGCGGGAAATGGAAGGTCCGGCCGGGATCGACACCGTCGAATCCACGCGCGGCGTAGGCCTTCGACTTCGGCTCGGTCGCCATCAGGGCCATCAGGTAATACGCGGCTTCCGGAGACTTGGCGAACTTCGAAATCACCGGCGCCCACGAGCCACCGGTGGTGTTGCCAACGATGTTTGGCGCGTCCGTATCCACATACTCGCCGGTCGTGACATTGAAGTAGCGCATCGTGCCTGGAATCTGGGCCGTCTTGGTGATGCCCTTGACTTCCGACTTGCCGCCGCGTTCCGGAGTCTCCTGCGCCAGCGCGCCGAGGTCGCCCCAGGTGTAGGTCATGGCCGCATTGCCGCCCAGGAAGTAGTCCCAGCTCTCGGTGAGGCCCCAGGCCATCATCGCTTCCGGACCGTATTGCGCGAGCTCGACCAGTGTGTTGATCGCGTCGATATGTCCCTGGCTGGAGATCAGCGGGTCCATCGATTCCGGATCGAACCAGTAGAGCTGCGGGTTGTCCGGCCCAATGACGAACGGCGCGGAGAAGCTCATGAAGTGGAACATCGCCTGCTGGCCGACCGCGAGGTGCATGGTGATGCCGGAGATCGGATCGCCATCTGGACCGTACGGCTTGCCATTGAAGAATGCGGCGAGGTCGATAACCTGGTCCCAGAGTACCGGGGGATCCGGCAGGGCATAGCCATATTCCGTTTCGAAGGCAGCCATGATTTCCGGATCGGCAAAGAGATCCCGGCGGTAATAGAAGGCCTGACCGTCACCGTCGTAGGCGATGGCATAGGTCTTCCCGTCGTACTGCATCAGGTTCTTGATACCGGGGAGGACCGTGTCCAGCGACCACTGCGGGAAGCGCTCGTCACCGATCCAGTCGTCGATTGGCAGCAGGTAATCGCCTTCGACCAACTCGCCCAGCCACCATGCGCCGATGATGGAAGCGTCGTATGCGCCGGTCTCGTTGGCCACGTCCTGCAACAGATTGGGCAAGGTGTCGTTCATGGCGGCAAGCACGATGTCGAGCTTGGCGCCAGTGGCTGCCTCGAACTCGTCGCGAACCTCGAATGCTGGGACCTGAATGGTTTCGTTGGGCATGAGGAAGGTGACCGTTTGCCCATCGAAGAGGCAGCCGTCACCTTCACATGGAGTCGCGACGGGGGGAGCTGCCACATCGGCCGGAACTGGAGTGGGCTCTTCCTGGGCATGAACGCTTGCGGCTTTGAGGAAAAATGCGACCGCTGGGGCCGAAACGCCAATCGCGGCGGCTCTGACCATGAAATCGCGCCGGTTGAGCTGACCGCGAACCAACGCGCGATAGAGCTCGTGAACGGTTGCTTGGGACACAGAGATACCTCCTCGTACTCAATGCTCCCGGCGCCATGCCGGGGTGGCCTCGCTGGATCCGCGTGGACCCTTTCCTTGCGAGGCACGGAGCAGAACTCCCAAAGGTGTTGAGCGGTGGCGCGCAGACGCGCCACCCGGTTAGCGACTGGGGGCACCCCCTCGCCGGTGTGTAAGAACATCGAGATGTTGGCAACGTGATTGGAGAAAACGCCGGCGGGTGAACATGCGGGTGTGACTGAGCAATGCGGGCATCTCCATCGATCCGACAGTCAGTAACAGGTACGAGAAGCATCTGCGGCAGGGCGGCTACGCGTGAAGCAGGTTCTCGGCAAAATGTCCTTCGTACGCTGGCATCATAGGCAGTTGCCGCGTGGGCCGTCAACTGGCAGGTTGCACAATCGTGCGAAATGCCGGATTCAGCGACCTTGCATCTGGCCCGAACGACGGCTGCCACGGCGTTGATGAAGCACCGCCGAATCGAAACCGATCAGTGCTGACTGCGTGCCGGACGACTGGGCGTATCGTTCGACCTGCGCGGCCCCGCCGCGGCGCAGGATGATCTCTGCCGCTTCCACCCGCTCTGGCGCGAACATGAGCACGATCGGGCCGATCCAATCGCGATCAGCCGATCGACCGAGGCCGCATCCAAACCAGCGCGGCGCAAACGGTCGCCAGTACCACCGCGTTCCGGTCGCACTACCTGCGCGTTATGCCCGAAACCTTCCCGGTGAATCAGCGAGAGCACATCGGAGAGGCGATCGTCGGCGATCGCGGCGGCGGCCGAGTCGATATGTGGGATGGGAACAGTCAAACTGGGGAGACTCCACGACGGTTGATCTGTGACATTGAGTCATCATACGTCAGGAGCAGCCCCCGCTGACAGCCGGTGGCGAGCAGGCAGCGGATTGGGAGGAACTCAGCCGAGTGGGAGGATAACCTTGGCAACGCTGAAGTAGATCAACAGGCCGGTCGTGTCGACAAGGCAACTGATGAAGGGCGCCGAAACGACCGCGGGATCGACCCGGAGGCGATCGAGCACGATCGGGAGAATCGAACCGACGGTGGCTGCCCAGAGCCCGATCGAAAAGACGGTGATGGCGACCACCGTGGCGACTTGAGCGTTTGCGCCGTTGGTGATGAGCGCTCGCCCGAACATCAATGCCGCCATGGTCAATCCGAGCATCAAGCCGGTGGAGGCTTCTTTGATCAGCACCCGAAACGTATGCTGCGGGCCGATCTCGCCGGTGGCGAGGGCGCGCACGATCGTGGTCACGGTTTGCGATCCGATGTTCCCGCCGGTGCCGATGAGGATCGGGATGAAAAAGCTCAGCACCGTCACGTCGGCCAGCAGCGCGTCATATCGGCTGATGATCGACACGGTCAGGAATTGCGCCATGAAGAGCACGAAGAGCCATACGATGCGCTTGCGATAGAGCAACCTGGCGGGCGCGCGCAGATACGGCTCGGAGAGCGGCGACGATCCGCCGATACGCTCGATGTCTTCCGTTACCTCGCGCTCGAGCACTTCAGTGATGTCATCGACGGTGATGATGCCGAGGATGCGGTTGTCGGTATCGACGACGGGGAGCGCGATCAATTCGTTGTCGGTCAGAATGCGCGCCGCGTCTTCCTGATCCGCGGTCACGAGTACCGTGATGGGCCGGGTAAACATCAGGTCGCGGACCAATGACTCTGGATTGGTGAGCACAAGTCGATGGAGTGACAGCACCCCGAGCAGATGATCTTCCGCATCGACCACGTAGACGTAGTTGACCGTTTCGGCGGTTTCCGCAACCTTGCGCAGCGCCGAGATAGCCTGGTCGGCACGCAGGGTTGGCGCGATCGAAACGAATGCCGGTGTCATCAGACCACCGGCGGTCTCAGGCGGATAGGCCAGAAGCTCGCGCAACTCCTGCGCCTCTTCTGGCTTCCATCTGGACGAAGATGACGTCGCTGTGCTTCGGCTCGATTTCGCCGAAGATGTCGGTTGCGTCGTCGGGGTCGAGCTCCTCGAGCACATCGGCCGCATCGTGGGCCGGAATTTGCTCGAGCACATCGGCCGCGTGCTCATCGTCGAGCCGGACGATGAGCTCCGCGAACTCCTCGTCGCCAACCAGATCGAAGAGCGCGCTGGTTTCCGATGCGTCGAACGCATCGAAGATCGCTTCGGCGTCTTCGTCGTCTACCCGATCGGCAAGCAGAACCGCACCGTCGCGGTCTCCCGAGGCAATAGCCTCGCGAAACCGGGCGACGGTGTTTTCAGGGGAAAGTTCGCGCTCGTCCGGCTCTTGCCGGGGATCCAATGAATCTGCCCTGGGTGAATTCAGGACGAAGCGAGATGCGCCTTACGCAGGGCGGGACGAAGCCAGCGGCTCTTGCCGTGCGCATGCGTCACTTTTTGAGGCTCGGGCTGAACTCGCTCGGGTTGCGGCTGGGCCTCGACTGGCTCGCGCTGAACGACAAGCGCAACCGCGCGCACGACGGGCTGATTCTCGCCATCGGCGATGTGATATCGCATGGACTTTTGCATGAGGTACCGTCCTCTCTGGTTCCAGAAACGAATGTCGTCCTGGACCGCCCCCGAACTCACCGGGGCGAACGGCACGGAATTTCAGATCAGGGAGATCGAAATCAGTGGGCTCGCATGCTCCGGGAGGCCGGGCTAGCAGGTCCAGGCTTTGTAGAACTGCCGGCGTCCAACGCCGCTCCCTTCACTGAGCCGAATGCAGGCTGGAGGCGCTCGCGGTGAGCGCGCCTGCAACACGTGGCCGCCACCGAGGCGACCAACAGGAATTTTAGTCGCTGGGACTACCTATCGTCAAACCGTCGAAACGTGTCATGCGCCAGCCATGCGGCGAATTCGGGGCAAAACTCAGGCCTCGTCGTGGTCGATTTCCACGTCGGTCGGGCGTCGAATCGCCATTTCGACAACATGCAAGGGGTCACCATTGGGCGGGATGTATTCGGTGTGGGCGCCAGTTCGCTGGAAGCCCACTTTCCTGTAAGCGGCAATGGCGCGCGGATTGTGGCGGAAGACCTCGAGTTGGACTTCCTCGAGTCCCAGTACCTCGAATGCCTGGTCCACGACCAGCCGGGTGGCTTCACTTCCGTACCCGTGGTCCCACGCCCACTTCTCGCCGATCAGAATGCGGAAAAGGGCGGAGTTCGGATGCTCCGGTCCCGCGTCGGTCAGTGCGGTCGAGCCGATAAGCTCATCGGTGTCACGCACATGAATCGCGAAGCAATAGCCCTGGAGCGATAACGGCAGAATGATGGTATCGAAGTACCCACGAGATTGCCGCTCGGAAAGTGGCGACAAGTCGTGGCGAAGGAGATAGGCAATTTCCGGATCCGCGTACCATCGCTGAAAGGCTGCCCGGTTGGAGGCAATGTGCCGGCGCAAGACAATCCGTTCACCGGCGCGCACCAGCTCGCCGATGTGGGGTTGCGATTGAGTGTCGGGGAGGTTGGCATCTGCCGGTCCGCGCCGCAATAACGAGCGGAGTCCTGCCAGCTTGCCGTCAGACTTTTCCGTGGAGGTGGGCATGGCGCGTGTTTCGAGGTCCTGCATCCGGCCCGTGAATCCCCCATTCGCTGGAGCGGAAGCCAATCGAAAAGTAGTGTAGCGCCCAGGAAAGATCGTTGCCGGTTCGCTCGCCATGAAACGATGCGCGCGTTGCTCGCGGGCGTCGGGCTGCTGCTCCTCCCGCCAATACGAGCGACGGCGCACCCGTTCCCTTTCATTGGAGCGTTCGGCGAGCAGGTTTCTGATTTCTCCGTCGTTGCAGGTTGCCGAGGGCTCGTTCGATGTGGCAACCCGTGGGATAGTGCGGCGGGTGCCCATAAGTGGCTTGCGCCTCTTTTATGGAAGCAGCCCCGATTGATCCGATCGCCGACGTTCGATCAGTTCGTTGGTGATCTGAAACCGTCATCGGGCGCTGTGGCGGATCGTGACTCATGCTCGCGAACGGCAGGTGGCAGCCTACATATCTGTTGAGGCTTGGGAATGGCAAACGCGGCCGGATCGATCCGGCCGCGTTTCAATGTGCCTGGTTGGAGCGGGCTAATACTCCGAGTAGCGAGGTTGCTGCTGTCCACGCATGGACTGGAAACAATCCCGGCAATAGACCGGTTTGTCCGTGCGCGGCAAGAACGGCACCTCGGTTGCGCGGCCGCAATTCGAGCAGACCGCTGGATAGAGCTGGCGCGGCCCGGACGAATAGCCGCCGTTCCCCCCACCATTGTCGCCGTATCCGCTGCTTTCATACCCGCCACTCGACGAGTTGCGATCGGCTTTTCGTTTTGCCCGGCACGATGTACATCGCATGGGCGGCGAAAAGCCACGCTCGGTATAGAACGCTTGCTCTCCTGCTGTAAAAACAAACTGCTGTCCGCAATCGCGGCAGGTGAGTGTTTGATCACTCATTCCGCCAGAACTCTCCTACCGTGGCGCTCCACGACTGATGGAAAAAGAACGCATACGACGCCTCGGGCGAATCGACGAAGTGACGCCGCAAGGCGTAACCCCGTCCTGGCATATTCGTTTGGAAGCGTCACCATTTTCTTATCTCACTATTTGAGAAAAGTCAACTATCCAAGGCAAAATGACGGTTTCTCCGGCCTCATTTACTACTTTTGGCCTATCGCCGGGGCCGATGTCCGTTTCATCGAAAGTGAGGCGAGTCCTTTTTGATCCATGCGCCCGAAACGGCGCGTCGCTCGAACATTCGCGCGTCGATTTCGCCGAGCGAAAACGGCCCCGCCCTGTGTTAGGATGCTGGTCGTTTCTGCGTGCCGGTTGCGTGGGCCACACATCGCGGTCTGGATCGATTCCGGCAATGTCCTGAGCTCGAGGTGTGTGACCAGCAATGAATGTCCACGAATACCAGGCGGCCGAGGTGTTGGCATCCTTCGGCATTCCCGTGAATGCCGGCGCGGTAGCTGAGACTCCTTCGGATGCCAGGGCAATTGCAGAGCGGCTCGGATCGACCGTTGCGGTAAAAGCCCAGGTGCATACCGGCGGACGCGGCAAAGCCGGCGGCATCAAGTTGGCCAAATCTCCTGCTGATACCGAAGAGGCCGCCGGTAAAATTCTCGGCATGGACATCAACGGGCATACGGTCAACAAAGTCCTGATCGTACCCGCGGTCGATATCCAACGCGAGATCTATCTCGGGATCATCCTCGATCGAGCGCAGCGGCAGGTATCCCTGATGGCCAGCGCTGAAGGCGGAGTCGATATCGAAACGGTCGCCAAGGAAACCCCCGAGAAGATCGTGCGGGTGCTGGCGGATCCATACCTCGGTTTGCAAGCATGGCAAGCGCGTGAGGCTGGCTTCGCACTCGGCCTCGATGCAAAGCAGGTCGGGCAGTTTGCCGACATTGCACTCAAGCTCTTCCAGGCATTTGTCGCGACCGACGCCACCCTCGCGGAGATCAATCCGCTGATCGTCACCGGCGACGGAAAAGTCATGGCGCTCGATTCGAAGATGAGCTTCGACGACAACGCCCTCTTCCGGCATCCAGACATTGTTCAGCTTCGCGATCTCGAAGAGGAAGAGCCCATCGAGCTCGATGCCAAATCCTCGGGCATTTCCTTTGTCAAGCTGACCGGCAATATCGGATGCATTGTCAATGGCGCTGGACTTGCCATGGCGACCATGGACGCCGTCAAACTGAGCGGCGGCGATCCGGCGAACTTCCTGGATGTTGGCGGTGGCGCTTCCGCCGATCAGGTGGCGAAAGCCTTCACGCTCGTCACTGCCGATCCCGCCGTCGAGGCGATCCTGATCAATATCTTCGGTGGTATCACCCGGGGTGATGTGGTGGCCCAGGGGATCCGTGAAGCGCTGGGCCGCGTTACGGTGCATGTGCCAATCGTCGTCCGGCTGTCCGGAACCAATGCGACCGAAGGGCAGGCCATTTTGGCCGAAGCCGGCATAACCGCCGTCGATTCGATGGATGACGCCGCCAGGCGGGTGGTCGAGTCGGTCGGCGAAGCGGCCTAACGAGATTTCTCCCAGCGGGACAGGAGTACGCGTTGAGCATTCTGGTCAATTCAGCATCCCGGATCCTGGTACAGGGGATAACCGGCAAAGAAGGTTCGTTTCATACCACGCAGATGGTCGAGTACGGCACTCCAGTGGTGGGTGGAGTCACCCCCGGCGGCAAGGGCAAGACCGTCGCCGGCGCGCCAGTCTTCGACACCGTGGCGGATGCGGTTGCCGAAGTGCAGCCGAACGTTTCCATCATCTTCGTGCCGGCCAAATTTGCTCCGGACGCGATCTATGAGGCCGCGGACAACAACATTCCGTTCATCATCTGCATCACCGAAGGCATCCCCATTCTCGATATGGTTCCGGTGTACCGCCATATCAACGAACGAGGACTTCGCCTGCTGGGGCCGAACTGCCCGGGCATCATCACGCCGGGCGAAGCGAAGGTAGGCATCATGCCGGGCTTCATTCATAAGAAGGGACCGATCGGGCTCGTTTCCCGCTCTGGCACCCTGACCTATGAGGTTGTGGATGCATTGACCAAAGCCGGGCTGGGGCAATCGACTGCGGTGGGAATCGGAGGCGATCCGATCATCGGCACGTCATTCATCGATACGCTGGCAATGTTCGAAGCCGATCCGGAAACAGAAGCCATCGTGATGATCGGCGAAATCGGCGGCACGGACGAGGAGAATGCAGCCGCCTTCATCGCGGAGCACGTCACCAAGCCAGTGGTCGGGTTCATTGCCGGTCGCACCGCACCTCCAGGAAAGCGAATGGGGCACGCCGGCGCAATCATTTCCGGTGGTAGCGGCACCGCCGATGGCAAGATTGCCGCTCTCAACGAGGCGGGCGCCAAAGTGGCGGTTCGTCCATCGGATGTGCCTGAGCTGATCCGCCAATCTCTCTAGTTCCACTTTCGACCGATCTCTGCGCCCGTCCGGCTAATTCGGACGGGCGTTTTGATTTCACGGAAAATTCAGATTTACATCAGTAACGCTTCAGTCCCGAGCATCAGACTCGTCTCATTGAACGAGTGAGATGCCGTTCTGCTGTGTACGCGAAGGGTCGCGCCGCGAGAAGTCGCCAGCAGCTATCGGGCATCGAGGGAGCTACGATGGATTACCTTCAAGACCGCGCAACGCGGCCAACCCGCAAACCGTGGTCACCTCGGCGGATGCTTGCCGCCGGAATTCTGACCTTCGGACTTGCCTTCGGTATCGGCTCGGCCGGCACCATCAATTCGATGATTCAGCCGAGTGCTGTTTCTGCGCAGGACAGCGCTACCGCGCAGCAGGCGAGTGTCGCCGATGTCTATGCAGAGGCGAACCCGGCGGTTGTGACGATTACGACCTTTGTCGATGCGTCCACGTTGCAGCAGGCGCAGGGGCAGATGCCGGGCAGCGGTCAGCAGCCTGGTCAAACTCCGGGACAGCAGCTTCCGTCCGATCAACGGCGCGGCCGGCGATCTGGTCGAGTATGCGGCGGGTTCCGGTTTCATTGTGTCTACTGACGGTTACGTCGTGACCAATAATCATGTGGTCGAAGGCGCGGCAGCGTTCCAGGTCCGCTATGCGGATGGCACCACCAAGGATGCCGAGCTGATCGGCAGCGATCCGTTCCAGGACGTCGCGGTGCTCAAGATCGATCTGTCGGACGGTTCGTCCGTTCCTGCAACGGTGGCCTGGGGCGATTCGTCGACCATGCGACCCGGCGATGAGGTTGTCGCGATCGGCACCCCGTACGGTGAATTCAACAACACGGTCAGCGACGGCATGATCGGCGCGGTCGATGGCGATCTGAACTCTGGCGGCGGCTATAGCCTGCCGAACCTGATCCAGCACGATGCAGCGATCTACCCCGGCAACTCCGGCGGTCCGCTCCTGAACATGTCTGGTGAAGTCATCGGTATCAACGTTGCGAAGGCGTACGGCGATACCAGCAGCACCACTGACGAGGGGTTCAACTTCGCGATCGAGTCCAATGCGGCCAAGGCCATCGTCGACGAGATCATCGCAACCGGGCAGTTCGCTCGCCCGTACCTCGGCATCCAGGCCCAGGCCACAGAGCAAGGCGTCCAGATCATGGAAGTCGAAGCTGGCGGTCCGGCGGCCAATGGCGGCCTGCAGGCTGGTGACGTGATCGTGGGCGTAAGCGGCGATACCGGCACCGATCCGAGCGAAGCGCTCGACACCATTCTCTTCGAAAAGAAACCCGGCGATACCGTCACACTCGACGTGCTTCGCAATGGGCAATCCACGACGGTCAATGTCACGCTCGGTGAGCGGCCGACCGCACTTCCTCAATAGGAGTCAATCGGGGTAGTTCCGCCTGACCGCCCCGACGAACTCAACCAACTCTGGCGCGGCTGGGCGATCGAGCAATCGACGACCGGCCGCGTCGAGTTCATATGGAAGACCGTAACTACTCCCTGCGATAATCGCTACGTTGGAGCATTCCATGACTATCACATTGGAAATGGATCGTTGGATGACAGACTCACCAAACGGGGTGCGACCAGTTCGAGTTTTGGTGGTGGAGGACGATCCGGGCGTCGCCAGTCTGCTCCGGCGCGGGTTGGCCTTCGAGGGATACGAAGTCTCGCATGTCTCGGACGGCGGCCAGGCGCTCATCTCCATTCGCAATCAGCAGCCGGATCTTTTGATTCTCGACGTGATGCTGCCGGTGATGAGTGGTATCGATGTCGCGAAGCGGATCCGCAATGCCGAGGCGCAAAGCGGCAGTAAGTCATTGCCCATCCTGATGTTGACCGCGCGTGATGGCGTGCCCGACCGCATCTCTGGACTCGATGCCGGCGCGGACGACTATCTGGTCAAACCGTTTTCGCTCGACGAGCTGATGGCGCGCTTGCGTGCGTTGCTGCGGCGCGGAGCTTCCTCTGCCGATGAGCGGCCACACGAGCTGCTCGCGTTCGACGACATTCAGATCGACCTTGGTACCCGGATTGCCACCCGTGGGCCGCGCGAGCTGCGGTTGACGCCACGTGAGTTCGACCTGCTGGTCTACTTCCTGCGCAATCCCAATTTCGTGCTCACGCGAGCGCAAATCATGCAGCGAGTGTGGGGCGACGATTTCTGGGGCGATTCGAACGTACTCGAAGTCTTCGTCGCCAATCTTCGCAAAACCCTCGAAACCGAGAACGAACCGCGCGTCATCCAAACGGTGCGCGGAGTCGGCTACGTGATGCGCAAGTCACCGGCATGACGTCCGAGCGTACCAGGTTTTTTCGGTCGATCCGATTTCGGTTGACTGCCTGGTACGCCCTCATTCTTTTCATCATCATCCTGATGCTCGGCGCTGGGGTGGCCAAGGTGCTCGAGCGCGAACTGCGGCAGGATGTCGATCTCCGCCTACGCGCGTCTGCCGAAGAGATGCTCGGCCAGTTCCAGGGTTCCATGCGGGCCGGGGGACAAATCGCCGTCATCGAAACGGATACTTCGCCGGCAACCTTCTCGTTCCCGAGCCAGATGATCCAGATCGTGTCATACGATGGCAGCGTCGTCTTCTCCACCGAGAACCTGGGCCTGCGCGTTCTGCCAACCGTTCCTGCTCCATCGGGGCGGGACGCCACGATGCGTTACGAGAATACTGAGCTCGATGGGGCCACACTCCGGGTGCTGACGTACCCACTCTACTGGGAGAACCGCGGCGTGCTGGGCGCCATCAACGTCGCCGAGCCACTCATTCAGATCAACGACATGCTCAGCGATCTCCGGCGTCAGTTCTTCGCGGCGGCGATCGCGGGCGCGTTGCTTGCTGCGGTGGCGGGATGGTTTCTGGCAGGGCGAGCGTTGAAGCCAGTCGACCAGATGGTGTTCCGCGCGCAACAGATCGCCAACAGCTCCAACGAGCGGCTCGCACTCGATCAACGGCTCGATGTCCCACCAACCGAAGACGAGCTTGCGCGCCTCGCGACGACCTTCAACAACGTGCTGGGTCAGATGGAAGTCTCGTTCGCGACCCAGCGCCAATTTGTCGCGGACGCGTCGCATGAGCTGCGCACGCCGTTGACCGCTATTCGCGGCAATGTCGATTTGCTCGAGATGCAATTGCGGCGGGGCGGCGGCATCGATGTCGAGGTCGAACGATCGATCCTCGACCTCAAGCGTGAAAGCGGCCGCATGTCCCGGCTGACCGACGATCTGCTGACGCTGGCCCGCTCCGAAGCTCCCGGCGGGCTCGTGATCCAGTGTCGCCCAGTCGATCTCTCCGAGGTGGCGAAAGACGTGGTGCGCACCATCCTCGCATCAGGGCCGGAACCGGTCGTTTCCATCGAAGGCAACGATGAGGTGATTGTTTCCGGAGATCGCGATCGGCTGGAACAGGTGATGCTCATCCTCTGCGACAACGCGCGCCGCTATACCCCGCCAGATGGTTCGATCGTCCTGACCATGGCGCAGGACCGAAATGCGGCGCGGTTCTCGGTTACCGACACGGGCACCGGCATCGCTCCGGAAGACCAGCAGCGCATTTTCACCCGCTTCTTTCGGTCGGACGTCTCCCGCGAGCGGGCGAGCGGCGGCACCGGACTCGGACTGGCAATCGCCAAGGCAATCGTTTCTGCGCA
This sequence comes from uncultured Chloroflexia bacterium, assembly GCA_963720855.1. Taxonomy (GTDB): domain Bacteria; phylum Chloroflexota; class Chloroflexia; order Thermomicrobiales; family UBA6265; genus JAMLHN01. The sequence continues at coordinate 631,459 of CAVRGV010000001.1, forward strand.
CGGCGGCGAGATCGAGGTCCGGAGTGAGCTTGGGGTCGGGTCGACATTTACGGTGATCTTGCCAAACGGCGGTTGCGTCGATCGTGGCGCCTAGATTCGGTACGCGCGAACGATGATCCGGTCGGTATATTCTGTGCCGGTCCAGGACCCGCCACACGTGATCAGCGTGAGCGCCTCGTAGCCGACATCGTTGATGATCGTTTGCGGATCGACAGTTTTCGGCACCACCTCGACTGCGCCGACAACGTACGTGGCTCCATCGCCATCTGCCGCGGTCAAGTACAACTTATCGCCAGGCTGTAACCAGCCGAGATCCCAGAAAACCACCGGGCCATAGCCCCACCAGTCGCGATGCCCGGCGATGACGGTATTGGTCCACTCCCCGGGCCGGGAGAATGACTGATACCACCCGGCTTTCCAGGGATCGGCCGGATTGGTCATCACACCGTTCTGCACCGTGGTGACTTCGATAGCTGCGTCGACCTCGATCTTGGGAATGACGAGGCGTACCGGATCGAATGGCGCATCGTGGTTCGGAATGGTTCCGTCTCCCTGGAACGTCACGAAGCGCGATGGGTCGAAGAGCGGGAGATTTCCGCGATCGGCTGGCTCAGTGGGCACGTCCGATCGCCGCGCCAACTCCAACCCAACTTCGGCCAGCGTCGCTCCGCTTGGACTCAGGTCGATACGCCCGAACTCGAACCACTGGGTTCGTACGGCGCCGTGGCGATAGGCAGGGCTGATCGGCGCTCCCAGGAGCTCATTTCCGCCCCATTGTTGCCAGTACGGAGCCAGCTCAGCGTCGATCGCACGCGACGGTTGCGCGCCGGTTTGATGCGTCGGCTGAGCGAACGCATCTTCCGAAACACCCTGGACGGTGCGAACCGACGGGGTGCGCCGCCCATCGATCACATTGGGATCGCTTTGGAGGGTCGCGAGCAGATCGGGTCCCACCTTCAGGCGGCTGATCTCACCATTCGCCTTGAGTACCAGCACTCCATACTGAAAGTACTGGGCTGAACGACCGCTCCGCTCGACAATGTCCGTCACGGGGAGACCGACCAGCCGCTCACCATCGTTTTCCACCCAGTAACGTAGAAACGGGTCAGTCAGGATATGGCCGGTCGATTCGACATAGAACTGGGCGGGCGGGGAAGAAGCATACGCACGATCTGCGCAGGGTCCAGTCAGGACCAGCAGCGCGATCAGCGCAAGGCATGCAAGGCGGGAGCAGATGGAAAGCGGCGCCTCATGCGGGGAATGAGGGTGCGCGTCCAAGGTCGAGGTGGACCTCCGAGGTATCGAAGACTAGAGATATTTCCAGATCAGGATGGCGCCGAGACCACCAAGACCGAAAACAATGGCGCCCGGGATCAGGAACCCCAGAAACGAGGCCATGCTGAAACCCAGGGCATAAATGCCGGTGCGCTCACGCACGGCATCATCGGGGCCGAAGTCCTTTTCGAGGTAGCTGTTCGACTGGTCGCTCATGCGCTTCTCCGAATTTCGATTGACCTGAACCGGATCGCAGATCGCGGTTCGAAAGACCGTACTTCAGCGGCCACATTGTAGCGCACCGGGTTATTCGCTCCCGGCATCATCACTTTCCAGTTCTGCTCCGGCCTGGGAGGCCGGCAGATTGCGCATGGCCGGAAACAGGATGACGTCCCGAATAGTGGTTTGATCGGCAAAGATCATGGCTGTGCGGTCGATTCCGATGCCCAGGCCACCGGTTGGGGGCATGCCGTACATGAGTGCGTTGATGAAGTCCATGTCGATCGGCATGGCATCGAGATCGCCGGCGTCCTTGTCTTTTTGCTGCTCGGCAAAGCGCATCCATTGATCGACCGGATCGTTGAGCTCGGTGAACGCATTGCCGAGCTCGCCACCGGCAATGTAGAGCTGAAATCGCTCCACATGGGTCGGATCGTCCAGCTTCCGCTTGGCCAACGGCGAGAGCTCGACGGGATAGTCGATGAGAAGAGTTGGCTGCACCAGAAACGGCCGGACGAACTGCTTGAGCATTTCGTCGACGATACGCGGCCAGACGGTGTCGCTGTCGACGTCGGCGCCGGCTGCGCGGGCGGCCGCCAGCAGGGACGGTTGATCGCGATACAGGGTGTAATCGACGCCTGATCCATCGAGGATGGCCTGTCGCAGTGAAATGCGCGGCCACTCACCGCCGAAATCGATCACCTGACCCTGCCATTCGAAGACAAGTCCGCCAAAGATCTTCTGGGCCGCGAGCTGGAGCATCCCCTGGATGCGCTCCATCATGGTCGTATAGTCGCCAAATGCTTCGTAGAACTCGAGCATAGTGAATTCCGGGGAATGGTTCTTGTCCACACCCTCATTTCGGAAGTCCTTGCTGATCTCATACACGCGCTCGAATCCGCCAGCGATCAGCCGCTTGAGATAGAGCTCATCGGCAATCCTGAGATAAAAGGTCTGATCGAGTGCGTTGTGGTGGGTGGTAAAAGGACGCGCGGCGGCTCCGCCATAGAGTGGCTGCAACACCGGCGTCTCGACTTCGAGATAACCGTGGCCGTCCAGGTATTCCCGGAATGCGGAGACGAGCTTGGAGCGAATCTCGAAAACCCGCCGAACCTCGATATTGGCGATCAGATCGGCATAGCGCTGGCGATAGCGCCGCTCGATATCTTGCAACCCATGATATTTGTCTGGCGGGGCATTGAGGGACTTTGCCAGCATGGTCACCGCGTTGCTACGCACCGACACCTCACCGGTCTTGGTGCGGAAGAGCGAGCCCGATGCCTCGACCCAGTCGCCCAGATCGAAGAGGTGAAGGAATTCGGCAAATGCCTCCTCACCCAGCACATCCTTGCGCAGGTAAAGCTGAACCGTGCCATGACCATCGCGCAGCTGAACGAAGATCGTTTTGCCCATGTGCCGGATGGCGGCGATGCGGCCGCCGACGGTTACCAGATGCTCGCTCGCGTCATCGCCTTCATCAGACTCGAAGAGGTCGATGGCTTCTGCGGTCGTATGGGTGCGCCGCGATCGGGTTGGATAGGGCTCGATGCCGGCCGCGCGGAACTCACGCACCTTGTCCAGCCGGACACGCTGCAGATCCGAAAGCTCAGGTTCCATGGGTTGGTTCTCTGTCATTGTTCAGTCCAGGGGCAAACAAATGCCGGGCGCGAAACGACGGGCGCCCGGCAGTATGCGTTGCCGTGAGCCGCGAAGGATCAGGCAACCTTCTTGACGGTGTAGGTGATGGTACCGCCGGGGGTCGAAACGGTGGTCGTGTCGCCCTTCTTGCGGCCTATGAGCGCGGCTCCTACCGGTGAATCGGTAGAAATCGTTCCTGCGCGGGTGTCCGCCTCTTCCGGGCTCACCAGCCGCCAGGTTTCCGACTCTCCGTCGTCGCTGACGATAGAAACAGTGGAGCCGAGGCCGATGATGCCTCCGGTTGGTGGCTCGATGATCTCAGCAGTTTCGAGCAGAAATTCCAGCTCGGTAATGCGCGCATCGGTCAGCACGACTTCTTCTTTGAGATCTTCGTACTCACTATTGTCGGAAATGTCGCCGTGCTCGTTGGCGTCCTGGATGCGGGTGGTGAGCTCCGGCATCTTGGTATGCCGGAGATGCTCGAGCTCTTCTGTCAGGCGGGTTTTGCCTTCCGGGGTCAGGCGAACGACGTGGTCGCGAACCATGTGAGCCTCGTTTTCACGTGGGGCGGTCAGTCCAACTGGGTCTGCACGCCCGTGCTTGGGATCCTGGGGATCCGTGACATCGATCGAAGACTGGTGGCCCGAGCGCGTTCGACACGATGAACGCGCTGATTCCGGTATAAAAAAAGAACGCCGTGCGGCGCCCGGGTGACAGTCGAACGAAAACGCCAAGGGCAAACCCCTCAGCGCATTCTGGTGATGATTATAGCGGACCGGTGATGCGATGGGGCTGTTCGACGCGGCTGCCCAAGGCGAGCGCCTCCTGCCGGGGCATCCACAGCCGCTTCCCAGCGGTCTGGACGCTGCCTGTCGGGTAGAAATTCGTCACCATCGTACGTATTTCTGGGCACGTTTGTCTCTCCAAAAATTGAGGGTGAACGTGCATTGACATCCGCAACCGCCGGTGCCTACACTGGCCCCGTTACCTGATCGGCGATCTTCCTCTCGATTCCCGTTTTCGGAGCGAGGATGCGGCGTGCCGATCTGGGAGGGGTGACTTATCTGGGGAGGGGAAATGTCCCAGAAGCCGGAATCTGTGGATCGCGTCGATCCACGAGACCTCGCGATTCGGCTTGCGACGTGTCTCTGCTTGATCCTGGGCGCTTTTACCGCGCTCATGCTGGTTTAGGGATCAGACAAAGACTCGTTGCAAAACGATGAACCGAAACGGCCGAGCCAACTGGCTCGGCCGTTTTTGTGTCCAGAATGAATCTGCTCAGGGGATCTAGACCTGTAACGCGAACTTCTGCGTGACGGCCGCGATCGCCATTTCGAGATCCGCGAGCAGATCGTCGATGTGCTCGATACCCACGGAGAGACGAACCAGGTTGTCGGCGACCGCCGCGCCGGTTCCCGCCACGCTGAGGTGCGTCATCAGCCCGGGATGCTCGATCAGTGACTCGACGCCGCCCAGACTCTCGGCAAGCTGAAAAACCCTGGTGGTTTCGACGAAGGTTTTAGCCGCTTCGTAGCCCCCTCGGGTTGTAAACGAGACCATGCCGGAGAAATCGCTCATTTGGCGAGCAGCGATTTCATGCCCGGCATGGCTCTCGAGCCCGGGATAGAAGACCTCGTCCACGATCTCCTGACCCTGCAGAAACTCGGCGACAGCACGGGCATTGGCGCAATGGCGATCCATGCGCACGCCGAGCGTCTTGATGCCGCGCAGCACCAGCCAGCAATCGAACGGCGCCGGTACCGCACCTGCCGCGTTTTGCAGGAACTTCAGCGTATCGTAGGTCGCCTGATCGTTTCCGATCACTGCTCCGCCGATGACATCGGAATGTCCGCCGAGATATTTGGTGGCGCTATGCAGTACGAAGTCTGCTCCCAGCGCCAGCGGTTGCTGCAGGTACGGAGAAGCGAAGGTGTTGTCGACCACCAGCCGCGCTCCGCCGTCATGCGCCATCTGGGCGACAGCCGCGATATCCACGATCTTGAGATAGGGATTGGTCGGCGTCTCGACCCAGACCAGCTTGGTGTTCGGGCGAATGCCCGCGCGCACCGCGTCCAGATCGCTCATCTCGACCAGATCGAAGTCGATGCCGTAGTGGGCGATGACTTTGGCCACCAGGCGGTAGGTTCCACCGTAGGCATCGTTGGACAGCAGAATGTGGTCGCCCGGCCGAAGCAAGTAAAAGAGGTTCTGGGCCGCGGCCAGCCCGCTGGCATAGGAAAGCGCCCACTCTCCGCCTTCCAGCGACGCAAGCGCCGTTTGCAGCGCGGTGCGGGTTGGGTTATCCGAGCGGGCGTAGTCGTAGCCCTTGTGCTCGCCGACCGCATCCTGTACGAACGTCGATGTCTGATAGATCGGCGTGATGATGGCGCCGGTGGTCGGATCTGGTTCCTGCCCGGCATGAATGGCGCGAGTTTCGAAGTGGGCGTCGTTCCATTGTTGGTCAGTCATCGGTTCCTCCTAATCACGTCGTTTCGGTTGCCGAGCGGCAAATTCCAGCAGGTCGGACCGGGTCACGACACCGACCAGCTTGCCTTCTCGCTGGACCAGCACTGCGGGCGCGCCGCTGCCAAAGAGCGGGAACACCCGCTCGATCTCTTCATTCGCATCGACCAGGTTGAATGGGGCATCCATGATGGTGCTCACCGGTTGCGTCACGATCTCCGGATTGCGGAAGAGATGATCCAGCAGGGTGCGTTCCTGGATGGAGCCCACGATCGATTGGATCTCGATGCCGTCTGACTGGCGGGAACGCACCACTGGCACCTGGCTGATTTCATGAAAGCGCAGGACTTCGATGACATGCTCGATCGTGTCTTCACACGCGACCGCGATCACATCGGGCAGCTCAGGGCTGAATCCAGAGATGAGCTGCCCGAGCCTGGTCGGACCGCTAAAGCGTGAGATGAAGCCGTTTTCGCGCATCCAGTCGTCGTTGTAGAGCTTGGAGAGGTATCCCCGACCGCTGTCCGGCAAGAGCACGACGACCAGGGCTTCCGGGTCGTCGATCGCTTTGGCCGTCTGCAATGCGGCCCAGACCGCCAGCCCTCCCGAGCCGCCGATGAGAATGCCCTCCTGCCGCGTGACCGCCCGTGCGGTCATGAACGACTCGCGGTCGGATACCTGCACCCAACCATCGACGCTGTTGCGGTCGAACGTGCCGGGCCAGAAATCTTCTCCGACGCCCTCGACCTTATAGGTGTGGAGCAGATCGGTCGTGTAGATCGATCCTTCCGGATCGGCGCCGATGACCTGAACGGCGGGATTTTGTCTCTTTCAGGTATCGGCTGATTCCGCTGATGGTTCCGCCGGTACCCACGCCCGCGACAAAGTGGGTGATCTTCCCACCGGTTTGGTCCCAGATTTCCGGGCCGGTGGTTTCGTAGTGGGTTTTGGGATTCATCGGATTGAAATACTGATTGGGTTGAAACGCGCCGGGAACTTCGCGAGTGAGCCTGTCGGCCACCGAGTAGTAGCTCTCGGGAGAGTCGCGCTCCACCGATGTCGGCGTCGTGACAACTTCGGCGCCATACGCGCGCAACAGAGCGACTTTCTCAGGCGCCACCTTATCCGGCATGACAAAGATGCAGTGATATCCGCGGACTGCCGCCGCCATCGCCAGGCCGACTCCGGTGTTGCCGGACGTGGGTTCGACGATCGTGCCGCCGGGCTTGAGCCAGCCTTTGCGCTCGGCTTCCTCGACCATGCGGATGCCGATGCGATCCTTGACTGAACCTCCGGGATTGGTCATTTCCAGTTTGGCGACCACCGGAGTGCGTATCCCGCGGGTCACCGAGTTGAACCGTACGATGGGAGTTCCACCGAGTGCGGCGATGACATTCTCGTAAATCTGATCGCTCGGAGCTCCGGCGCTGGCGATCCTGTTTCCATTTTCTTGTGAGACCACCGTCCGAACGGGTCCTTTCGCTTCGGAGAAGCCGGGTGGGGCAGACACGTGTCCATCGTGTCTGCCCGATGGTATCACGCAGCTATCCGGCAAGCTCCTCCCGAGCGTGCCGCTGTAGCCGCAACCAGGCGCGGCGAATCGTGCGCCGGTTCATGCCGAGCTCCTCGGCAATCCGGGAGAGCGATTTGCCATCGCGCACATGCCAGCGCAGGAGGTCGCGCTCGAAACCGGACAGCCGCTGCGCCAGTTCCTCCAGCAGCATCAGCATCTCAGCGTCCGGGTCAGTGAGCTCCCCAGCGGTTGCGACCAGCACGCGGTCTCCCAACGAACGATCCCGGGGTGCGAGCCTGCGGGCCGCGTCGTAAAGCCTCCATGGCAATGCCCCGTGGAGATACGCCGAAAGCGATCCCGAACCGGACCAACGTTCCAGCAAAAGCGTGAAGATCAGGAAAAGCTCCTGTTCGAGATCCTCCAGCTCGCATCCGAATTCCGAGAGGTTTCGATACCAGAGCCGAATCAGGATGCGATGCAGACGCGGCCCATAGGCGACGTAAAGCGCATTGCGAAGCTCGACACCGCCGAGGTCTTCGCGACGGGCGAGCTCAGAGAGAGTCCGGTCGAGTGCGGGATCGATGAGCCCTCTGGCTGGAATGACCGGAACGATAACCGGGCGCGAAGGTGTCGCGCAGGGGAATCGTAGAGATTGGCAGAGACATGAGCTGTGCTCCAACGTGGCGGCGCTGCCCCAGAATGGGCAGCGGCGAATCGACTGAAGGTCCCGCGGAACGGGAGCGCGCTTCAGCGCTGGATAAGGCTCTTCGGAGCTCGTAGGTCGGGGATCAGGGGACTGGGGCGAACAGTGCGTCGTCGGCGGGCAAGTCCAGAAGATGCTCTGCGCCGCATCTGGGGCAGACGGTATGCACCGGGCTGCCGACATTCCAATAGCGGTCACGCACCTTGATATTGACGCGGCCGCTCCGGTCGTAGGTTGCCAGCAGCACTGGCGGCTCCTGGCAGTGACATTCCCAGCGGGTTGGCTTTTCCCGCGGAGGCGAATAGCTGCGGGGATCGCCTCCTTGTTGGGCTGGACATTCGTTGGCCTCCCATCTTCTCGAACGAAATAGAACACATGTTCTGATTCGAAGTGTAGATTCTCGGCGGCACGAGTTGTCAATGGACGCATGAATCGGGCGGAAACTACGCTGGCGACGTCTCGATTTCGGCAAACGTCAGCACTACCAGGGCGAAAGCCAGGGTGCTGTTGCTCGCAGGTTCGCCTCAAGGCACGTGTCGCTCGCCTAGGGAGTAAGTTCCCAGGCGGAAATCGAATCTGTCACGAGCGAAAGCGTGCTTGCGATCGAGCGTTCGCCACGACGGCCGCCGCCGGGATTGACATTGCAGATCGTCCAGGCGACGACCTTGCCCGATCCCAATGCGGTGCGTACCGCCGCAACCGCATCATCCAGATCGAGTCCGTTTTCCGAAGGCGTGGTCGAGCTGGGCACCAGATGTGGATCCAGGAGATCGACATCGAGATGCAGCACGATCGCATCGCAATCGGCGGCGAGCCGTTCGACCGCGCGGGCGAGTCCATCTCCGCTGGTGATCTCTTTACTGGTGAGCACGCGCACATCGGTCGCGCGAATGAGCGCTTCTTCTTTTTCGTCGAGCTCGCGCACCCCGGCTACCAGAATTCGGCTGGTGGGAACCGGGGCGGCCATGCGCGCCGCCCGGCGCCAATTCGGCCCAGACAAACCGGCAATGATGGAGAGCGACATCCCAGCCAGGATGCCGCTGTAGCTCGTCTCCGGAGTGTTGAAATCACCGTGGGCATCCAGCCAGATCACACCAATACGCGCGTCTGCGCCCTTGGCCATCTGGACCCCGGAAACGACGCCGACCGCGGCGGTATCGTCACCCGTCAGGACGAGCGCGGGACAGCCGTCCGAGAGCGCCTGGCTTACGAGCGTCGCCGTCGAAGCCCCGAGCGTGCCGATATTGACGGCGGTGCGGCCGTCCTCGCGCGATTCGGCAGGGAGATGCGCAGTGAGCGTTTCCCGTACCGTCACATTGTGCGTCGCCGATTGCTTCTGGAAAGTCCCGCATCGAGCAGGGCGCCTGGGCCGGCGCCGAGTCCCTGTTGGGGTTCGTCATATCGATACGGAACCGAAACGATGTACAGATCCACCCACCGCGCTCCAGCCGAAATATCTGATTCCGAGACGATTCGATTGTACTCGGTAGCGAAGCCGACTTCGAAGTCGGCCGCCCGATTAGAATCGTGCATCCGTAACCTGCGTGGCCGATCGATCCCACGCCGGGCTGGCGTTCATCTATGTCGAATGCGATGTCAGTACAGCTCGATTACTACAAGCTGCTCGGGGTCTCCTATCAGGCGACGCCTGCGGAAATCAAGCGTGCCTACCGCGCCGCCATGAAGCGCTCGCATCCGGACAAGTTCGCTCCTGAGCTGCGAGCGGAAGCGGAAACGCGGGCGCGGGAGCTGAACGAGGCATACAAGATTCTATCCAAGCCAGATGCCAAGCAGCGCTACGACCAACAGCTCAAGTCGACGATGGTGCAGGATCAGGTCATGAGCCGCTATTCGGGCGGCCTGGGTTCACCCGGTCAGGATCAGGATATCTATGCCCGCATTCGGGAGGCAAAACTCGCCGATCAACGGAGGTTGCAAAAGCAGACCGATCGGGAAGCGACCACCAGCCTGTTGGTGGTTTTTATCGGGTTTGCCCTGATCGTGCTGGTGTTGTTGATTCTGGGTTCGGTGCTTGGCTCGGTTCTGGAGCCGTGTCTTGACTCAGGGTTTTTCCTGGGTCACCGACGGAGCCTCTCGCCTCTGCCACTCACCCTATTGCTTCCGCTGCAAATGGGTTCTAGTCGTCCGCGCTGACTCGGCCGCCGGCCTTGCCGTCGATAGGCTCGGCGGTGGCACGGACACGAACTTCGCGGCAAGCGCGGCCAACAAATCCAATTGGAGATCGGCCGCGGCGTAGACCGTGCGCCGGTCCTTATCCGAAAGCGGATTGCGCTCGTCATGCGCCCGAACCAGCAGCTGTCCGCAGGAATCGAATGGCGTCCAGCGCAGTGAGCCAGGGCAGGATGCGGCGCTGCAATGGCGGAATGGGCACTTCGTCGGCATATCCTGCGAGCACGCGCTCGACCCGATCGTCCGACCAGACCGCCGCTACGAGCGATGAGCTGCGCGATGTCGACCACCGCCGGCGCCGCGCCGATGGTCGCGCAATCCAGGAACGCATTGCGCGCCATCAGGGCTGGAGACGATGTGACTTCCCCACAGATCGAGATGCGCGATCGACCCCTGGACTCATCGCGCAGAAAAGCCGACTTGCTCGAGCGCCGGTTCGGCATTGGTGAGCAGCGGCCGGGCCGCGCCAAGCCAGCGTTTGGCGCGCGATTCCTTGCGGATCTCGCCAGCCAGTCGGCGCTCGTTCAGATCGAGCGACACGGCGCACCGCGGTCAATTCGTCCTTCAGCTTGTGATGCGGGGCGCGCGCCAGGATCGAGGCATTCATACCGGTGCGATGGAATGCGCCGAGCGATGACGCGATCGAACCAAGCTGATCGATCGAGAGATCGGATGGAAGATGCAAGCGATGCTCCAGGCAGCTTCGACGAAGCAGCCGCCGTTGACTTCGCCGTCGACCCAGGCGCGTGCATCGAACGCCCGCGATCCGGCTCCATCGTGGGCCACCAAGGCGGTGGCATTGCGCAACTCGGGTTGGCGCAGAAACTCGTGGATCAAATCGACCCGCATTGCCGGGAGTTTCGGATCGAGCTGGCGAACCGAATAGCGGCCCGCTGTCGGTGGTGACCGAGACAAGCCACGACCGATCGGAAACCGGCTCGAACTGACCGCCGGGAAGGAAGCGCTCCGCAACTGCGGTGACGGCGTCGATTCCCGGCGTGACTGCTCATTCGTCGTCGCCGCTGGAAGCCGCGGAAGACGTGCGGATCGCTTCGACCACGGTGGTGTCCGCCAGGGTGGTGGTGTCGCCCAGCGGACGATTCTGGGCGATGTCGCGCAGCAGCCGTCGCATGATCTTCCCGCTCCGGGTCTTCGGCAGATCCGGCGTGAACATCACGGACTTCGGCCGTGCAATCGGGCCGATGACCTGACCAACATGCTGGCGCAGCTCGTGTCCGAGCTCGGGGCTTCCGTCGATGCCCGACTTGAGAATCACGAAGGAGAAGATCGCCTCTCCGGTCAGATCGTCCGGAATGCCGACCACGGCCGCTTCCGCGACTGACGGGTGTGACACCAGGGCGCTTTCGATCTCGGTGGTGCTGAGCCGGTGGCCCGAGACGTTCATCACGTCGTCCACCCGGCCCATGAGCCAGAAGTACCCGTCCTCATCCCGCCTGGCGCCATCGCCCGGAAAATAGGTACCTGGGAAGCGAGACCAATACGTACGTTCGTACCTTTCCGGGTCTCCGTAGATGCCGCGCAACATCGCTGGCCACGGCTTGCGGATAACCAGATAGCCGCCGCCGGTGGGGACCGATTCGCCGTCGTGATCGACGATATCGGCATCGATTCCCGGGAACGGAAGCGGTCGCCGAGCCTGGTTTCGTGACAGTGAGTCCAGGAAGCGGGGAGATCATGATCATCCCGGTTTCGGTCTGCCACCAGGTATCCACGATCGGGCAGCGTTCTTCGCCGATGAACTTGTGGTACCAGATCCACGCTTCGGGATTGATCGGTTCGCCCACCGAGCCAAGCAAACGCAGACGTGGAAAGATCTTTCGACTTGCGCGAACTGCGGACCCTGCTTCATATGCGCGCGGATCGCGGTGGGGGCGCAATAGAGCGTCGTTACCTTGTATTTCTCGACGATGTCCCACCAGCGGTCCCAGGCGGGATAGTCCGGCGTGCCCTCGTAAATGACGCTGGTGGCGCCGTTGGCCAATGGGCCGTAGACGATGTACGAGTGACCGGTGACCCACCCGATGTCGGCCGCTGCCCAGTAGATATCGTCATCCTTGAGATCGAAGACGATGCGATGCGTGGTGGCGACGCCGGTGAGGTAGCCGCCGGTGGTGTGCAAGATGCCTTTCGGCTTGGCGGTCGTGCCGGAGGTGTACAGCAGATAGAGCATGTCTTCGCTCTCCATCTGCTCGGGCGGGCAGTCAGCGGATTGCCGCGGCACGATGTCATGCCACCAGACGTCGCGTCCTTCTTCCCAGGCGACATCCTGCCCGGTTCGCTTGACGACCAGAACCTTGCTCACGGTCGGCGTTGTCTTCACCGCCTCGTCGACGTTCACCTTGAGTCCGGATGCGGTGCCGCGCCGAAAGCCACCGTCCGCGGTGATGACGGCTTTGGCCTGCGCGTCGTTGATGCGATCGGAAAGCGCAGCCGACGAGAACCCGCCGAAGACGACGTTGTGGGGCGCGCCAATGCGCGTGCACGCCAGCATGGCGACTGCCAGCTCCGGAATCATCGGCATGTAGATCGCGACCCGGTCTCCGCGTCCGACTCCCAATTCCTTCAGCGCATTCGCGCAGCGACTGACCTCGTCAAGAAGCTCGCGATAGGTGATGACACGCTCGTCACCCGGTTCGCCTTCCCAATAGTACGCGACCCGATCGCCTTTGCCGGCGTTCACATGCCGGTCGAGACAGTTATAGGAAACGTTGATCTTGCCGCCATCGAACCATTTGGCGTAGGGAACCTGCCAATCGAGGACGGTTTCCCACGGTTCGAACCAGTCGAGGTTTTGAGCTTCCTTGGCCCAGAACCCTTCGAGGTCTGCGCTTGCTTCCGCGTAGATCTCTGGCGAATTCACGATGGCGTGTTCGGCAAACTCGGCAGGAGGGGGAAAGTGGCGATTTTCCGCGAGTAGTGCCTCGATTTCCTCGTGCCCGATTTCTGGTTCCGTCATCTTCGGCAGTTCTCCATTCGACTCTTCGAGGCGCGTCGATGCGCGTGCCAGGTCGCGTAGCCCCCTGGCATTCAATGAGGATCGCAGTATACAAAGGCGTATCGGGATTCCCGGACGGCATGCCCGAGTTGCACCGCTTTCCGGCAGGGTCAAGAATTACCAACCGAAACGAATCGCACGGGCGGTTACGCAATCGCAACAAGGAGCATCGGGGAATGGTCAACGTCCATATGATCATCGGTCTCGCGACCGTCGCGGCATTCCTTTTGCTCACGATCGTGAACGGTCTGCGCGCATTTCGCGGTTCGGAGTTGAGCTGGGCGCGAGGGCTTTCGTTCGCCGCCGCCGGATTGCTCTTGATTCAATATGTTCTTGGGTTTTCGTTGCTCAGCAGCGACCATAGCATGAAGCCGATCCATTACATCCTCGCGCTGACTGCGGTTGTCCCGGTCGGCGCCGAGCACATGATTGCCGCGCAGGAGACGGACAAGCACCGCGCCACGCGCACCGCATTCATCTGCAATCTCGTGACGGTCCTCATCCTCGTGGCGTGTCTACGAGATCGGACAGCGCAACGCCTGAAATTTTTCAGGCGACCGGGTTTCGGCGAGGGCGGCCGCGCTTGCGTGGGATCACATTGCCCTTCTCGTCGAGCTCCGGGCCGCGCTTCCGCCGGGGTTGCGGGGTGTCGATACTCAGTTTGCGGGAGCACCCAGGCGGTCGTCGGTTTGATCACCCAGGGCATCACGAACGTCTCGGTGGAACGAATGCCTTCGATTGCTGGCAAGTCGCTGCAGCAGACTGACCAGTCCTTCCTGATGCTCGACCACGACATGAATGACGATATCGAAACTTCCCGTCACGAACGCGGCAAAGGCAACTTCTTGCATCTCTCGCACCGTTCGGCGATGGGTTCGAGCTCGCGCACATCGACCTTCAGGCCGATGATCGCCCGGAGCTGATAGCCGAGCTTGGCGGGATCGGCAACCATCGAGAACTCGATAACGCCAATCTCCTGCAGCCGCTCCATGCGCCGCCGAATCGTCGATTCGGGAATGCTGGTTTTGCGGCTCAGCTCGGCATAGGACGCACGCGAGTTTTGTTGCAGGAGACGAATGATTGCACGGTCGATAGGGGTCACACTACGCGGCATTCCGTCATTCTCTCCATGGGCGCCTCGTTTGCGGATGAGCGAGTAAATGCGTATCGATTTGCCGTTCTGCCCGATTCGGCTCGAGCAGACGACGACATCGGCAGATTCTAGCAAAGACGACTGGGAATTTTCAGATTCTCCGATCGGAGATGTAAGAAAGTTAAATGGTTCGTGACAATTTGGCATGCGTTTCGTCGGAGCCGCATCCGGATCATGCGATATCCGCAAGCCGCCTTTCCTATGCTATTCTTCGGCGAATCGAGTGTGAGCATTGGCGGTTCCTGCACTGTCATCCGCAATCGAGGTCCCGCACATATCGAGCGACCCGGCCTTCGCACCCGATATGGAGACCACTAAACCTCGCGCAGGGGTGCGCGAAAGCTTGGGGAAGGCTTTGGGGTGCAACAAATGAGGCGAACTCTTCTGGCCGTCGTTTTAGTCCTTTCTGTTCTGGGACTTGGCGGATTCGTGACACCGAACGTGGCATCCGCCGCGACCGAAAGCATCGATTCCTGGATCGAACTTTCCACTGGAAACCCAGCCCCTGGCTGCCCGATCGACGTTTCTGTTGAAGTGCGCTCACAGGGTGCCCCGCTTGCTGGCGTGGCGGTCGAGCTGGCGCTTCACCAGGATGGCAATCTCATTTCCGCCGATCACGGCGTGACCGACGATGCCGGAATCGACTACCTCACCCTCGATACGTCGTCCATCGTCAGTGGTGCGGGCTACTGGCTCGATATCAATGTTGGCGGCGTCTATCTCACTGGACAATCGATCGTTGCCGGCTCCGCCGATTGCGGCACTCCCAAGTCGATTTCGACCTCCGGTTCCATTTCGGTGGTTCCGGGAGCGACGGACTCAGGGAGTGATTCCACCCGGACCGGGCTACTCAGGTACAGGAGCGGGCGCGAAAGTCTTACGTGCCGACCTATCAGCAGCAGCGCAGCCTTTCCTGCGAATTCGCCTCCCTCTATATCGCAACCAGCGCGTTCGGCAATGGCGTGTCCGAGTATTCCTTCGATAGCGTCGTCGGTATTTCCCCGAACCCGCATCTGGGCTATCGCGGCAATATCACCGGCACCTGGGGGAACACCACCGATTACGGTGTGTACGCCCAACCGCTTTCCTGGGCGCTGGCGCAGTTCGGATTTGTTGGCGATGCCTTCTATGGCGTCGGTGACGACTCCACCATCACCTCCCGCCTCGACAATGGATGGCCAGTCGTCGTGTGGTTGGCGCTGTGGGGTGATCAAAGCTTCCGGACCGATTACGACGGACAATCGTTCACCCTGGTGCCAGGCATGCACGTGATGGTGGCGTATGGGTATGACACCGACGGCATCTATCTCTCTGATCCAGGTTCGGGCACCTACCGCTTCTATGACTGGGCATCGTTCAACTCGATGTGGAACGTGCTCGACGGTATGGCGATGGCGGTTTATCCCGCGTCCTGATCGATCGAGATTCGAATCAATGACATCAGCGCCGCTGACACTTGTCAGCGGCGTTTCGCTATTCAGGAGAGCGGGCGGATGAGTTACGCGACATCGAAATCGGTTGGCCTGGTCTTCCATGACCGTTACCTCGCGCACGACACCGGTCTGTCGATGATCAAGGACCGGGTTGCGTACCCGTTTTCCACGCCGGTACCCCATCCTTCGAGTCCGGAGCTGGTGGGCCGTGCCAAACAGCTCATCGACCTGGCAGGCGTAGCCGATCTGATGACCCAGATCGATCCCTATGAGGCAAGCGATCGCGATCTCCTTCGTTTTCACACGCAGGACTACCTGGAACGGCTTTCCCGATTGGACAAAACCGGAGGCGATACCGGTTCGGGCGCGCCGATGGGGGCGGGAGGGCTCCGCATTGCGCGGCTCTCGACCGGCGGCGTGATGGCCGCCGCCGATGCGGTGCTGACTGGCGCCGTGCGGCAGGCGTATGCCCTGGTGCGCCCGCCGGGGCATCACGCGATGGCCGGCGAGGGCATGGGCTTCTGCGTGTTCAACAACGTAGTCATCGCGGCGAGACATGCGCAGTCCGCGTATGGCGTCGGCCGTATCGCAATCGTCGATTGGGATGTTCACCATGGAAACGGCACCCAGAGTGCCTTTTACGGTGACCCCGAGGTGCTCTTCATCTCACTTGCACCAGGAATCGCTCTATCCCTTCGGTTGGGGCGCGGTCGATCAGGTCGGCGAAGGCGCAGCCGAAGGGCGAACGGTCAACATTCCGCTTCCCGCCGGCAGCGGCAACGCGGCCTACCGAGCCGCGTTCGAGCGGATCGTGGTGCCCGTGATCGAGGAGTTTGCTCCCGAGCTGATTTTTGTATCCGCTGGGCAGGATGCCAGCGCATTCGACCCGCTGGCGCGCATGACCCTTACCACCAGCGCCTATCGCGCCATGGCCGGCATCATGCTGGATCTCGCGGAGCGGCTGTGCGACGGCCAAATTGGTCGTCGCACAGGAAGGTGGGTATGCACCGCACTATGCACCCTACTGCTCCGCATCGATTGCCGAAACCCTGACCGGGCGCGGCGACGGTCCGGTGCCGCTCTTCGAGCCATTTGCCGCGTATGACACCGAGATTCCCTCCAACGAGCGAGTTGGGCTCGATGCCGAAAAGGCAATCCGGGACGTCATCGAGCTCCAGTCCCGGTACTGGTCACGTCTCCGCAACTAGCCGGGTCCGGTCCAAGACACGTTCAGCCAATCACGGACGAATGACCGGCAGCCCGACAAGTTCACGGGTTCGACGGCGCTTGGCAATTTGAGAGACCCAGGCTCACATTTCGGTCGCCACGTGTACGTTCGTGGCAGGTCGATATATACGACCCCAGCGGAAGTGAAATTCCCAGTAACAGCCCGCCGAACTCCAAGCAAAGCCCAAGATTGGACCGCGATAGTGGCCTGGGTCGCTTCGTGACCGCCTGACAAATCACCCAAAACTACCGGTTGGTACCAGGGACCGACGGGGCATTCTCGTGGCCGGTCGGGGCGAATACCGTGGCATTGCAGTGCCACGTAGGTCACGTGGCCAGACCCGTATCGCGCAAATCCCGTTTCGACATCGAGGGAGGGGAACCCAATGTTCGTTCCGCAGG
This sequence comes from uncultured Chloroflexia bacterium, assembly GCA_963720855.1. Classification (GTDB taxonomy): domain Bacteria; phylum Chloroflexota; class Chloroflexia; order Thermomicrobiales; family UBA6265; genus JAMLHN01. The sequence goes on from CAVRGV010000001.1 coordinate 648,691, forward strand.
GAACGTCCCAATCGCGTGCAGTCGCCGGGACCGTGGCGCCTGGACGTCTGACAATCTTGACACTTGCCGGGGTGCTCGCTCTGGCGATGCTGGCGCTCTTTTCGCCGTCGGGGCACGTTGCAGCCGCGTCCGACGGCACCATCGACACCGACGTTCTGAATCTGCGGGACTCTCCGAGCACCGACGGCGAAGTCATCGCGCAGATGTGGCAGGGTGAGTATGTGGCGATCGTCGATGGCCCCACCGGTGACGGTTGGTATCAGGTCGACTACCAGGGATCGGTGGGCTGGGCGTACGGCGGATATCTCTCGATCGACGGCGCGGGCGGTTGGGCCAGCGATGCCGGCGTCGGAGGTGTTTCCTCCGCGTCTGGCGGAGAGCGCTGGATCGACTTCAATCGTTCGTCACAGACCGTGACCCTTTATGAGGGAGACACGGCCGTCGCATCGTACTGGGGTGCGGTTGGTTGGGATGGCTCAGCCGACGGCTTCTATTCGACCGCGATCGGCACCTACTACGTCTACAGCAAGTACGCGCCGATTGCCTGGACCGACTGGGGACAGACCTATATCAAGTACTGGGTCGGGTTCGACTCCTCGCGCTCGAACGGATTCCACAGTTATTCGCTCGATGCGAATGGCAATGTGCTCCCGAACGGCGCCGGAGCCACCGGCGGATGCATCGCCACCGATCTTGGCGCGGCTTCAGAAATCTTCGACTTCGCGGAGATCGGCACCCGGGTCGAGGTTCACTGGTAGCCCGTCGCTCCTGAATGCGTCATCGACATCGAAGCGCGGCTGGGATCTCCCGGCCGCGTTTGCCCGTTGCCCGAGATCGACGGGTCGAATTCAGGGGGTATCGAAGACGTCCCGCTCGGGATGCGCGTAATGCAATCGACGTCGGAAGTACTGCGTCGTGACTCCGGTTTGCGGAGCGAAGAGATAGGCGAGAATGAAGAAGCTCGTCGCTACCAACACCACGCTTGCTCCACTCGCGAGCGAGAAGTGATACGAGAAATAGAGGCCCAGAAGACCGGAAAGACTGCCCAGCAACGCAGACAACGCAATCATCGTCACCAGCCGGTCGGTCAGCAGGCGTGCCGTGGCCGCCGGGGTTACGAGCAGCGCCAGCACCAGAATGTTCCCAACCGTTTGCAGCGAGATGACGATTGCGAGGGAAAGCATGATGAAAAAGAGCTGCTCGTAAAGCCGGACATTGATGCCGTCTGCCTGGGAGAACACTGGGTCGAACGCGATCGAAGTGAGCTCTCTCCGGGTCAATGCAACCACCAGCAAGACGATGGCGCCGACGACCGCGGTCAGGTAGAGATCCTGTCGCGAAACGCCAAGGATCGATCCGACCAGGAACGAGGTGAGATCGCGAGTGTACGTGCGCTGGGTGGAGATGAGGGCGATGCCAAGTGCGAATGCGCCAACAAAAAAGACACCGATCGCGGTGTCGTTATTGATTCGGGTATGGCTGCTCGTCAAACCAATCAGGATCGAAACCACGATCGCGGCGATCATGGCGCCGATCAGGTAATTCGCCCCGAAGAGATAGGCGATCACGATCCCGGGGAAGATCGCGTGGGAAAGCGCATCTCCCATGAACGCCAGCCCCTTGAGCACCACGAAAACCCCGATCACCCCGCAGATGAGGCCCACCAGCATGGCTGCCAGAAAGGCGTTCTGCATGAACGGGTGTTCCCATGGTTGTGTCAGCCAGCTCACCGGGCAACCGCCTCTTTGCCAAGATCGACGAGATCGAAGATGGAGGCACGTCCGCCGAAAGTGGCGCGCAAGTTCGCCTCAGTAGCCACATCGTTTGGGGGGCCATCGGCGATCACGGTGCGGTTGAGCAGAATCACTCTGTCCGAGGACCTGAACGCCTGATAGAGATCGTGCGTCGCATAGACGATCGTCTTTCCTTGCGCCGCCAGGCCGTGCAAGACGTCCACTACGATCTCCTGGGTGGGAACATCGACGCCGGTGAACGGCTCATCCAGCAAATAGACATCCCCGTTCTGAATTAGCGCTCGGGCCAGGAAAACGCGTTGCTGCTGGCCACCTGAGAGGCGGCTGATCTGCACGCCGGCGAATTGATCCATGCCGACCTGGCGTAACGCGTCGCGAGCCGCAACCCGGTCCGGCTCTCCATACGGTAGGAACCGGCTTCGGGCTTTTCGGCGGGCGAGCAATACGACCTCCGTTACATCGATGGGAAAGGTCCAGTCGACTGCCGAACGCTGTGGAACATAGATGATGCAGGGATTTGGTCCGTGCGACTCAGCGCCATCGACCAGAAAACGCCCATGGGACGGGGCAAGGATTCCTGCCAGCACGCGCATGAGCGTGCTCTTTCCAGCTCCGTTGGGCCCGACCAGCGCAACGATCTCTCCAGGAGAAATCGTGAGATCGATATTTTCGAGGGCCGAGCGATCGTCGAAATGAACGCTCAGCCCCTGGGTCTGAATGCGGTTGGCGCTCGTGAAGGGGAGTTGCGCTCATGCCGATCTGAGATTCTCCACAATGATGATCGTATCGGTTTGCATGAGCCCGATGTAGGTATCCGCGCCGGACCCGCTATCGCCCAGGCTGTCGGTGTAGAGGTCGGGCGCGACGCGAATCCCTGCATCGGACGCGAGCGACTCGGCCAACGCCGGACCGACCGTGTTCTCGGCAAAGATGACCGTAGCACCTGACGCTTCGATGGTGTCGATCAACGCCGCGAGCTCCTTGGCGGACGGCTCGGTGCGGGAATCGAGTCCAGGAATCACGGTTCCGACGATGGTCAGTCCATACCGGTTGGCGAAGTATTCCAGTGCGTCATGGTTAGTAACGAGCACTCGTTGCGGTTCCGGAATCAGATCGATTCTCTGCTGGATCTCGGCGTCGAGCTCGTCGAGCTGCGCGGCATACGCATCGTAGCGTTCCTGATACGCGCTGGCGCCGTCCGAATCGGACGCAATCAACCCGTCGCGTATGTTGGCTGCCATCTGCTTGGCACGCATCGGATCGAACCAGACGTGGGGATCGCCTTCGCTGAACTCAGAATCGTTTTCGCCGTCATGTTCGTCGTTGGCACCAAGTGTCTCGATTCCCGTCGTGGCGATCACCACCGGTGCGTCGGTTTGGGCAGCCTCGATCAGTCCGTCCGCCCAGGTGTCGAGCTGAAGCCCGTGGAGGATGATGAGGTCGGCGTCCTCGATCGAGATCACGTCGTCCGGCGAAGCCTCGAAGTCGTGCGGGTCGGCATTTGCCGGCAAGATCGAGGTGACCGCAACCCGTTCACCACCCACCTGTCGCGCGAGATCCGCCAGGATACTGGTCGAGGTAACGACCTGGATTGGTCCGTCCGCTCGTTCATCGATCGCTGGAAGCGCGGCAGGAGTACCGAATGGGGGAACAGCACTATCCTGCGCGTAGGACACGCTCGCCCGATCCCGAGGCGATCAACACGGTCAGGCTCGCGCCGCCAATCAGAAATGAACGGCGACTGATCGAACTGGGCATTACAACAAGGTCTCTCTCTACAAGCAAGCATCCGCGAGCCGCACCAGCGACGCTCACAGCCTAGTCTTTCTGAGACAATGTGTCAAATAGAAAGTTGGGAGGGCCTATCCGTGGCAGTTGTGACAGAGTCCGAAGATTTCCAGACTGTGTCCCTGAATGGCGAAATCGTGGTTCTGCCCAAGTTCGGTGACAACCGGTTCGACTGGGCAGGCGGTGAATGCCACGACGTAGCCACAGTTCGAGCAGATCAGATGATGGCGGTGGCCCGGCTCTCCGACGACATACGCTGGATGCCCGTTGGATTGCAGCAGCCGCGTCAGGATATCGACCGACGCCATGATCTCCAACGTGCGGTAGACCGTTGCCCGGCTGATTGCCGGTAACAGCACCACCATCTGCTCGGCCGTGAAGGGACGGGTTTGCTGCATCACGGCGCTGACGACTTCGCGCCGCGGTTGTGTGGCCCGATAGCCATGGTCGGCAAGCATGGTGAGCGCATCGGAGGAGGTAATCGAAGGGAGGGTGGCGTCCATAACCTCTGGAGACTACCACAGCGCCATTCGAACTCCCGGTTCGATCCCGTTCCAGGGCGCTCCCGTGCCATAATCCGATTGATGAATAGGGAGAACGCAGACAAGATGATCGATCGATCCAGAGCCTCGTCTTACCGGCGCCTCATGCCCGCGCGATTGTGGCGCGGCGCGGCAGCCGTGCTCGCCTTGATGCTCGTTTGGCAACTGGTAGTCGCGGTGCGCGCTCCAGACGCGATGGCCGCGCGCTCGGTCGAGTGGAGCCAGTTCGATGTCGCCATCCAGCTGCTCACCGACGGCAAACTCTCCATCACCGAAACTCAGGTTATCGACTTCGAAGAGGGGCCGTTTACGGCGGGTTCGCGCAATATCCCACTCGGCAAAGTCGACGGCATTTCCAACGTGCGCGTCTCGGAGATCGTTGGCGAACAGAAACTGCCGTATAAGGAAGTCAGCTCGTTCGATCGCGAGCCAGGGACGTATAAGGTAACGGAGACGTCGTCCGAGCTCCTGATCAACTGGGGCTTCAATCCGACCACCGATGCTTCTCGCACCTTCGAAATTACCTATCTGGTCGAAGGCGCTGTCCGCAACTATCCCAATGAAGATCCAGCCAACCAGCAGATCTGGTGGACTGCGATCAGCTCCGAGCTGACCAATACAGCGCCGGTGCTTGAGTTCGACGACCACGATCACGCTGCCGCAGGCGGTCGATCCGGCCGATGTGGTGGCCGGCACCGAAAATCTCCCGATCGAACCAACCACAACCGATGACACGACCTGGACCTGGCAGGCCTCCGATCTCACCAGCGGCGACGATCTGACCGTTCGCTTGCAATTCCCGCCGCTGGTCAATGTGGCAACGCCGTCCTGGCAGGCGCGCGACGACGAGCAGCGGGCGCAGGACGAAGTCAATGATCAGCGAAGCGCGATCTACAATCTCGGATTTCTCGCGCTTGGCGGTCTGGGCGCCATCGTCGGCGGGATCTGCGCTCTACGGGCTCTGGTACACCAAGGGGCGCGATCCTCAGGTCGGTCCGGTCGCCGCGTTCCTGGCGCACCCGCCGGGCGATTTGCCTCCGGGCGCGGTCGGGGTGCTGCTCGACGAAGTTGCCGATCAGCGCGACGTCGTGGCCACCCTGGTCGATCTCGGCAATCGCGGCGTGATCAAGCTCGAAGAGAGCAAATCAGATGGAATCCTGGGGATTGGCTCGTCGTCTGACTATGACATCACGCCTGGTTCAGGTGCCCGAAAACATCCGCCCATTCGAGAAGACCCTGCTGGTTGCGCTCTTCGGATCCGAGCTCGAACCGGGCAAAAAGGTCAAGATGAGCGAGGCTGGTGGCACGATTCCAGGGAAGCTCCGAAACGATCAAGGATCAGTTGTACGACGAAGTGGTCGAGCGCAAATACTTCGACTCCGAACCGGACGCGGTACGCAAGCGCTACCAGTCGATGGGGGTCGGGGCAATGATTCTCGCCATTCTGCTCGGATGCGTCGGAGATCTCGTTCTTCTCGACCACGCGCTCCGATGGTCTGGCTGCCGATCATCGTGCTCGTTCATTCTCGCGGTCATCCTGATCGTCATCAGCTCGCGCATGCCGAAGAAGACCCAGCTTGGTGCGGAGGAAGCCGCCAAATATCGCGCCTTCCGGACCTATCTCGCTGACATCGACAAGTACGAGAATATCGACGCGAAGAAGGACATCTTCCAGCAATACCTCCCGTATGCGATTGCCTTCGGTCTGGAGGAGGACTACACCAAAAAGTTCGCCCAGGCTGGTTCGACCACTCCCTCCTGGTTCGAGCCGGCGCCGGCGGCAATTGGGGGCCGGGCATCCCAACTGGCCGGCGCGGCGGCGTTGGGCCGGTCATCATCTGGGGGAACAGCCCGTTTGGCGGGACGTGGGGAGTCGGGTGGATCTGGCAATTCCGGAGGCGGTGGTGTCGATATGCCTGATCTGCAGGACATGAGCGACTCGGCCTCGCGCAACCTCGGTAACTCCAGCAACAGCCTCTTCGGCATGCTGACCGCGGCTGCGGCCGCCTTTGCTGCCTACCTCCGGCAAGAGCGGCGGTGGCAGCTCGTTCGGCGGCGGTGGCGGGTTCGGCGGTGGATTCAGCGGTGGCGGTGGATTCGGCGGCGGCGGTGGGTCCGGCGGCGGTGGCGGCGGATTCAGTTAGCCGGCCGCGCAGACCGGATCGACATTCTTGGCATTCCAATCGACACCATGCAGCGTTCGGAGATCGAGCGCTGCATGGTCGCGCGCCTGGGGGATCCTGCTGCCGCCTTGCTCCACATCGCGACGGTCAATCCTGAGTACGTGGTTTCCGCCCAACGTGACCCGTTTTTCGCACGCTGCATTGACCGGTGCCGAGCTCGCGCTGGCCGACGGCGTCGGCATCGTGGCAGCGGCACGCTTGCTCTGCTCACAATCGATCCAGCGAGTGACCGGCGTCGATGTGGTGGAACTGTTGCTGGAACTGTCCGGCACACTCTTGCGCCTCGCATATTTCTGCTGGGAAATCCTGTATCGATCGCGGAGCTTCAGGGACGGCATCCCACTCGAGTGGTGGGACGGTGGGGCGGCGGAAGCGCGGAACCGCATCGACGATCGCGAGTCCATCGAGCGTATTCGCGAACGTCGATGCCGAGTCGTGCTTGTCGGGTACGGCGCGCCAGGGCAGATTGTTTGGATCGAGCGCAATCGCCAGGCACTGTCCGAAGCTGGGCGTAAAGCTGGTGATCGGCGTCGGGGGTGCGCTCGACTACCTGTGTCGGGACGGTCGAACGGGCTCCCCGCATCGTCCGGCGGCTCGGACTCGAATGGGGTTATCGGCTCGTTCGGGAACCGTGGCGCTGGAGACGGCAACTCGCGTTGCCGGTTTTTGTGGCGATGGTCGTTCGAGCATGGGTATCCAGCCGGCTGCGGAGTGAGCGGCGCGCATGCCGTATCCTTTCGCACGATGATGAACCGAAGCGAAACCATATTCCATGACCTTTAAATCGGATCAGCCGGAATTCTCCCCCGGCGAGGTGCCGTGCAGTTACCACCCGGACGTCATGACCGGGTTGCGTTGCTCGCGCTGCGGCAAACCGATCTGCCCGAAATGCGGCGTCCGGACCCCGGTGGGCATGCGCTGCCCGGATTGTGCCGGCGTACGCGGCTTGCCAACCTATCGCACCGATTCGAACACGCTGATCAAATCAGCCATCGCCGGGTTGGCGGTCGCGGTACTGGTCGGGGTCGTTCTCGGATATCTTCCAAACTGGAATTTCTATCTGACGCTCGTGCTGGGTTTTGGCGTGGCCGAGGCGATGGCGCGGCTCTCCAATGAGAAGCGTGGGCTCGATCTCCAGATCGTGGGCTGGATCGCCGTCACGCTTGGACTGGTCGATCAGCCGATGGGTGTTGATGGACCGGCTCGGGCTCCCATGGGAGGTCGTCCGGCAGATGCCCCCTGGAGTCGACCGGCTCATGAATCTCGAGCTGGTTCCCGACGGCATCCTCGCGGTGATTCCCTATTTGATCGTGTACCTCCGCTTCCGCTAACGCGGACGGGAGCATGGATACCCTCGGCGACGACATCGAAGTTGGCAGTCCGGGAGCGTTTGGCGAACCGCCGATCGCGCCTCAGCGCGGGCTTGCGGTCGTCGCGACCGTCATCTTCTTTGGCAGCATGCTGGGCCGAGTGCTCGGGTTGGTGCGCGAGCAACTGGCAGCCAGCCATTTTGGAGCCGGTGACCAGATTGCGGCGTTCACGGTTGCCGATAACCTCAATACCCTCGTTTTCGATCTGATCTCCAGCGGCATGCTGGAAGCGGCGCTGATTCCGGTGTTGGCAGCGCTGGTCGTCGCCAGCCCCATGGGTCGAGAACGACTCCGTCGGCTAACGGGCGTTCTCCTGAGCGTCTCGGTCTCGATGGCGGCACTGTTTGCGGCAATCGGCGTTATCTTCGCGCCCGCACTGGTTCGTCTGATGACCGCGATCGGTGAGCGCGGTCAGGCTCGCAATGAAGCCGCGACCGAGCTGGCGGTGCAGAACCTGCGCATCGTGCTCCCGTCGCTGGTCTTCCTGGTGGCGGGAACGGTCATGATCGCGGCGTTGTACGCGGTCCAGCGACCAGCCGCACCGTCGCTGGGCGGCGCTGCCAGGAACCTGAGCGCGGTTGTCTGCATCCTGGTGCTTGGCAGTCGCTATGGCACCAAGGCGATGGCGATCGGCGTGCTCATCGGCGCGATCGCTGTTGGCGGCCATGCAATGGAGCAGCCTGCGCCGGGCGGGCTTGCAGCCCCGCCTCGGATTCGATCGATCGATGCCCGAGCTTGGCGAGATCGGACGGCTGTACCTGCCCGTCTTTCTGGGTCTCATGGTGTCGGCGGTGGTCGTGATCGTCGACCGCAATCTTGCCTGGCGGGCGGAGACCGACGCGGTCGGCGCAATGCGCTACGCCACCACATTGGCGCAACTCATCTTGGGATTGGTTGTCGCGGCCGTTTCGCTGGCGGTTCTGCCGCAGCTCTCGTATCACCATGCAAACGCTGACGAACCCGGGTTCACCGCGAAGCTCGTTCAGGCGCTGCAAGCTCATCACCGTGTTGCTCATTCCCGCGGTTGTCGGCATGGCGGTTCTCTCCCAACCAATCGTGGCACTCCTGTTCGAGCACGGCGAAACCGGCCCGGACGCATCGAAGCTCATCGTAGCCGCCCTGTTGCTCTATCTCCCCGGGCATCTGTTGGCGGGATACGATCAGGTGCTGATCTTTTCCTTCTATGCCCGAAAAAACACCCGCTTGCCAGTAGCCATTGGCGTCTTCGCCAGTCTGAGCTACCTGGTGGTGGCGCTGGGCCTGTTCGATCGATATCAGATGCGCGGTCTGGTCTTTGCCAATACCTTCCAGTTCGCGGTGCACACGCTGCTGATGTTCTGGTTCGGACGACGGCTTCTGGGCCGGGCAGGATTCGTTTCGGTCGGTGACGCCATCGTGCGCGCCGGCATCGCCAGTCTTGCGATGGGTGCGGTGGTCTGGATCGTTTGGCGCGGGCTGGACGGCGCAATGGCCGAGTCCGCGCCTCTCCGAGCTCGTCGCAGTCGTGCTACCGGTCGCTGCGGGAATCGCGGCTTACCTGGTCGCGGCCCGGCTGCTGCACATCGGCGAGCTCGACCAGCTATGGGCGACTGTCCGGCAACGGTTTAGCGCGATCCGGAATTGACCCGGCTGCCGACGAAGCGCTCGCCGATGCGATGCGCGTCATCCCAAACTTCCGAGAACGGAGCGCCCGACGAGCGGGCCAGCTCGGCACAATCGTCATATTCCGGCATGGCGCTCAACACGCGCCCGTCGACAATTTTGAGCTTCAGGGAGACATCGCCGAATCGGGTCGCGACCGTTTCGAATGCGCGGTCTGCTTTGGTGCGGTCGATGGCTATCGAGCGCACACCCAGAGAGGTCGAGTTCTGCAGGATGAGCTGGCTCAGCTCATCGCGCAAACCGAACGGCGCCAGCAGAGAGAGCACGGTTGCCGGCCGATACTTCTTCATCTGTACCGGTGTCAGCCAAACCTCGAGTGCGCCGGCGGCGTAAAGCCGTTCGGTGAGCAGCTCGAACGCTTGCGGGTTCATGTCATCGATGTTCGTTTCGAGGAGAAGCTCGCCCGTGTGTCTGGTTCGGCGGGAGCATCGACGTTTCGTCGAGATACAGGCGGAGCGCGTTCGGCCAGGGAAGTTTCATCGTGCCGAAACCGTATCCAATCCTGGAGGCCGCGATCGGCCCGGCAACCGGAGTAGCCGTTGCGCCGATGATGGCGGCGCCGGTTGGCGTCAAGGAGCTCGGCTCGAACCTCGGCATCCGCGATGTCCCGGAGCGAGGGTGGGAAGCTTGGTCCGGGCAAGGATTTCCGCGGTGGCCGGAGCAGGTACCGGCAGAAGTCCGTGACTCGTCATAACGAATCCGTGACCGGTGCGCACCGGTAGCGTGAAGGCCTTCTCGATTCCCAGCAGCTCGAACCCGATCGCCGCGCCGCAGATGTCGACAATCGAATCCACAGCGCCAACTTCGTGGAAGTGGACGCGATCGATCGGCGTGCGATGCACATGGGCTTCGGCCTGCGCCACCAGCTCGAAGATTGCCAGCGCGCGTTGCCGCATCCCGACCGGTAGGGAAGACGCTTCGATCAAAACTCGAATATCAGCCCAGTCGCGTTGCGGTTGATCGTCGTCGAGCAAGACATGCACGCGCGTGCCGTGGACGCTGTTCTGCTCCACCGTTTCGGCCGAGATGCTCCAGCCGGCCGGCAAGACGAGCTGAAGATGTTCGCGTAGCGCGTCGATGGAAAGCCCAGATCGACCAGCGCGCCGAGCACCATGTCGCCGCTGGCACCAGAGTAGGGATCGAAGAGGAGTACAGGCACAGAAACGTCCATTCCGAGGAGATGCGTATCATTTGCCACGATTGTGACCGATTCGACCGAAGACCGAGGAGTGACAACCGTGACGGCTGCCCCTGACGCGACCGAACGACCGTACGGCGGACATTCGCTTTGGGAGCCGCTCAGGCGAGTCATGGTGCGCCAACCAGGTTTACCGGCTTCGGAGACCGATTGGAGCGATCTGGCGTACTTCCATGCTCCCGACCTGGAACGGTCGAATGCGGAGCACGCCGCCTTCGTGGAGCTGTTGGTCGCAAGCGGGACCGAGGTTGTGATCGCCCCCCCGGATGAGCCCGGCTATCTGGACGCCGTGTTCTGCTACGACCCTTCGCTCATAACCAACGAAGGCGCTGTTCTTCTGCGTCCGGGCAAACCGCAGCGAATCGATGAGGTCGCGTTCCATGCCAGGACCTACGCCGACATCGGGATTCCAATTCTCGGTTCCATCGAAGCGCCGGGTACCGTCGAAGGAGGCGATACGCTCTGGATCGACGATGCAACCCTCGCCGTCGGTCGTGGCTATCGCACCAATCGCGAAGGAATTCGCCAGCTTCAGGCCCTTCTCGATCCCCTGGGCGTTCAGGTTGTCGCCTACGATCTCGCCCACTATCACGGACCGGGCGAGTGCCTGCACCTGATGTCGTTCATCAGCCCGGTCGGCGACAAGACTCGCGGTCGTCTACCTTCCGCTCATGCCGGTGCAACTCGTCGAGGATTTGCAGGAGCGCGGCTGGCGCTTCATCGAAGTTCCTGACGAAGAGTTCGAGCCGATGGCATGCAATGTGCTGGCCGTTGGCCCAGGCGATGTCATTGCCATGGACGGGAACCCAATCACCCGGCAGCGCATGGAAGCGGCCGGGTGCACCGTGCGCACCTATCCTGGCCAGGAGATTTCGTTCAACCGCGCCGGTGGCCCCACCTGCTTGAGCCGCCCGCTCTGGCGCAAGGCTTGACGACCGGCCCATTTTCCGCGTACCGTCTGAGCATCTCGCGAAACGAGAATGAATGGTGGCGCAGGCAAAAGCCGGATGCGGTGGTCCTGCGATGGAGTCGTGGCGGGCAGTCTTGCCGTCTTCAGCCTGACCATGGGGGACTACAGTATTCCGACCCTCGTCGGCGGACCAGGCGATCAGGTCATCGGCAGAAATCGGTTGCGATTGGGACTCTCGCCCGAGATCAATGCCGCTGCAACTGTCATCACGGCGGTTTCGCTCGTCGGCATCGTGACTTCGACCGTTCTGTTGGGACGAACCTTCTGGTCAGGGGGACCGGGCAATGAGTGAATTGGCCGCTACTGAGCAGCGACACGCCGTGACTGGACGGCCGAGCGTTCAGATCGAACAGGTCTACAAAGACTATGGCAGCACGCGCGCGGTCGACGGTATCTCGCTGACCGTCGAGCAAGGGGAGTTCCTGACGCTGCTCGGACCGTCCGGCTGCGGCAAGACAACGACGCTCCGCATGATCGGAGGTTTCGAGTACCCGACCGCCGGACGAATCTCGATCGATGGTGAAGTCATGGGGAATCGGCCGCCGTATCGCCGCCCGGTCAACACCGTCTTCCAGAACTACGCCCTCTTTCCGCATATGACGGTTGGGCAGAACATTGGCTATGGCCTGGAAATGTCAGGCGTGCCGAAAAAAGAGCGAGAACGGCGGGTTACCGAAGCGCTCGAGCTGGTGCGACTGCCCCAGGTGGAAGGGCGTAAACCCTCTCAGCTCTCAGGCGGGCAGCAACAGCGCATTGCCCTGGCACGCGCGCTCGTCAACCGGCCCCAGGTGCTCTTGCTGGACGAGCCATTGGGAGCTCTCGACCTGAAGCTTCGCAAAGCCATGCAATTCGAGCTGAAGAGTCTCAACCGCCAGGTTGGCATCACCTTCATCTACGTGACCCACGATCAGGATGAAGCGCTCACTATGTCCGACCGGATCGCGGTGATGAACGCTGGCAAGATATTGCAGCTCGGCAATCCAAAAGAAATCTACGAGTTTCCGCGTAGCCGTTTCGTCGCCGACTTCATCGGTGAGACCAATATGTTGCGCGGAACCCTCGACGCGATCGATGGGCAGGTAGGGTCGATTGGCATTCAGGGCGTCGGCCAGATCCGCGCGGTTGCCTCGAGAAATCGAACTTTCCGGAAAATCCGGAACATTCGTCGATGTCGCGGTGCGCCCCGAACGCATGTCGCTGCACCGGCCCGAAAACCTGCACCAGACCCACGAGACTCAAAACCGGCTCGACGGCACGATCGTCGATGCGATCTATCTCGGTACCCATACCCAGTTCATAGTTCGCCTTGCGGACGGCCAGACTGCCGCTGTTCGCCACCAGAACACAATCGAGAGCGGAAGCGGATTTTCCGTCGGTGAACCAGCAACCTTGCTCTTCTCGCCCCACAGCGCTGCCGTTCTCGCAGGGTGATGAAAGAAAGTCAGATTTGGCTTCCGACGCGCCCAAACCTCAGTTCCACATGCAAATCACCACTAAAATAGAAGATGGAGCGCTCCCACGGCCCGCTTGACAGCGCTCGATTTCACGGTACAATCCTGCCACCTTTAAAAAATTCACAGGTTCTGATCGCCGATCCACGACGTTTGTGGAGGTGGGAGTTTGAGTTATGGATAGTTCTGCGCGTTATCGATCTGTTGACTGCTTGACCATCATCGAGCAACGGTTGCCGGCCTTGCACGGGGCCTCCCGGCGAGTGGCCGAAGCCATCGTCCGCGATCCCTGGTCGATTCTTGGCATGACCATTTACGACGTGGCCGCGGCTGCGGGCGTGTCACTTCCTTCGGTCACCCGATTCTGCCGGGCGGTGGGGTATACCGGCTTCCGGGAACTGGTGCAGGGGATTGCGCAATCGCTCGGCCGGCTGGAAGCGAAGGATCTGGAAACGGCCGAGCAGGCCGCCGATTCACCGAATGCCATTCCCGACGTCGTGGGCGCGGTCGTGCGGCAACAGATCGAAGCACTGCAGATCACTGCGCGCACGATCGACCTCGAAGCGATCAAGGAAGCGACCCAGGTCATCGCCAAGGCGCAGCGCGTCTTCATCCTGGGACACGGCGCGGCATACGTTCCGGCGCTGGGGATGGCGGTCAAGTTGAACTGGGCCGGCGTGTCGGCCGTCGCAACAACCGTCGATATGTTCACCAATCAAGTGGTGGCGATCGGACCGAACGATGTCGTGATCGGACTGTCGCATCAGGGACGCACCCGCGACACCATCGAAATGCTGGCGCTGGCGCACGATCTCGGCGCCACCACGATCGGCGTTTCGACCGTTCCGCAATCGCCATTGGGCGCGGTTTCCGATATCTCGATTGCCGTGCTCACCCCCGAGGCCGCGCGGGCCGGGACCTTCATGATCGCCTTCGATACCTTGATGGTGATTGCCGACGTGTTGGCCGCGCTGGTGACCGACGCCAAATGGGCCGGTGCTCCGCCGAATCGCGGTGAAGTGGTCGAGTGGATCGAAACCAAGTTGCGAGTCGGGCCACTGCCGCGTGAAAAGGCACAAGCGCATCGAACCGATCGGGTGGATGCCCCGGAGGCCGAGCTCGTTGTCGGATAGGCTTCCCTCGAAGGCGCTAACGCAAGATATCGACGAGCTGCTGCGTGAGCTGGACCGACGGGACGACGATGTCGTTCAGCTCACCATCGACCTGATCGCAGCCCCAAGCCCAAATCCTCCCGGCGACGAGACCGCGCCGGCGGCGCTTATCGTGAACACCTGCCGCAGGCTCGGTTTGCCCGAGCCTGCGACGTTTGCCGCCGATCCCAGTCGCCCCAATCTGCTCCTCACGATCGAGGGCTCCGCTCCGGGACCGCATCTGGCGTTTTGCGGGCATACCGATACCAAGCCCGCTGGCGACGCAATCTCGGAATGGAAAACTGATCCCAACGTCGGGACCATCGTGGGGGATCGGCTTTATGGGCTGGGTTCCACCGATATGAAGGGCGCCTTGGCCGCGATGCTGTACGCGGCCGAGTGGCTGCACGGCCATACCGACCTCTGGGCAGGGAAGGTGAGCTTCATCTTCAGCGCCGATGAGGAGTACGGAAGCGCGTTCGGCGCCTATTACCTGGCGCGCGAACGCTTGCTGGGCGATATCGACGCGATCATCCTCGGCGAACCGTCCGGCATTCACGAGGATTGGGACGCCATCCGTACCGTCTCTCGCGGGGCCTCCTGTTTCGAGGTGGTCGTCAATGGGACCCAGATGCATTCGTCGCTTTCGGATGCGCTGGGTGCGGTCAATGCGGTCGAAGCGATGGCGCAGACTGATGGTCTGCTTTCGTGACGAACTCGTGCTGAGTTATCCGGAGCATCCCTTGTGCCCCACCGGACCGACCATCAATATCGGCGTCAAAACCATCGGCGGCGTCGGGATACGGAGTGGTGCCGGGACAGGCGACTTTTTATTCCGACATTCGCACCTTGCCGGGGATGGACCGCGACATCTTTCGGGACGGATATCCAGTCTGCGATCGACCGGTGTGCTCCGGTGCTGAATGGCGCAACCGCTCGGGTGGTCTGGCCGGACGGGATGAATTGGGCGTCGGCGACCGAAATCGAAGCCGATCATCCGGCGGTGGTTTCGTCGCGCAAAGCGGCGAATGTCGGTGCTCGGACGGGATGTGCCCATTGCGGCGTTCACCGGCGGCACCGATGCGATTGCCTTTCAGGGGGTGGCGGGAATTCCAACCCTGGCGGCGCTCGGCCCCGGCATGTTGCCGCTGGCGCACGGTCCCAACGAATGGGTCAGTCTCCGCAGCCTGCGTGAAGCGATGCGGATCTACGTGCTGACCGCGTTGGACTTTTGCGCGAAGCAGTGACGGTCTCGGCGGTGGCGAGGGCGCATGGGAGTCGAACCCACCGGCGCCGGGATCACCGCCGCCCACACAGTTTTGAAGACTGGGAAGGCCACCGGGCCCTTTCCGCCCCCATATCGCGGTGTAGCATATGCGCAACCGTTCGCCGAGTCGATGCATCCGGCGTCGAACAGCGAGCTATCGGTCGCATTGCCGTCCAAGCTACGAGATTTCGATTCCATGAATAACATCAAAAGCGGTGGGGGAATTCCCTTCTATTACTGGTTCCTGAGTGGATTGGCGTTTGGGATCCTGATGGGTTGGTTCTTCCATGGAACCATCAACATGATCCTGCGCCTCTCATTGCTGTTCGGAGTGATCGCGGTCGTCATCCTCGGTATCTATCTCTGGCAGAAGGCGTCCTCGTCGAACCGATCCAGCGGCGTAGCCTCGGACATCCCGGAAGGCAACTGGCGAGATATCGACCCTTCTGGTCGCAAATAGGAGTCACCTGCTGGGCTCCTGGCTCGTACTCATTGCCGTGTTGTTCGGCGTCGGAATACTGCTTGGTTTCATCGGCGCAGGTGGCGGAGGGGTGCTCATTGGGCTCCTCAGCGGAGTCTTTGGGCTCGAGATCGACAAGGCTATCGGAACCGCGCTCGCCGCAATGTGCGTCGTCACGGTGTTCGGGGCGATTTCCCACTATCGGGAAGGTCATGTCGCCACCCGCATCGGTCTCATCGTCGGCATCACGGGAATAGCCGGCGCAGCCGCGGGCGCTGAGCTCGGGCAGCTTGTCCCGAACCGGGTACTCGAGCTTGGGGCTGGGCTCACGCTTTGGTTTCTTGCCATTCTGGTCTGGTTTCGCACGCGCATGGTTGCACGTTCCAACCAGGCGGAGATCGAAATCGAGCCGCTGGGACGCCGCACCGAGATCGTGCGCGGGATGGCGCTGGGAGGCACAGGAGGCGTTGCCGCCGGATTCTTCGGCGTTGGGATGGCGCCCTACCTGCAGCTGGGGTTTCTCAGCGCGCTCCGGTTGTCCCTTGTCCAGACTATCGGAACGACGATGTTGACCCTGGTCTTCATTAGCGGGTCGGCAGCCACCGTTTTGGCGCGGCACGGCGATGTTTCACGCAAACATCTCATCGCCGCGGTGATCGGACTCTCCTGCGGTTCATACATTGGCGCGAAATTCACCGCCCGGGCGCCGTATCGTCTCTTGCGCGGTACTGTCGTTGCCGTCCCAATCGTGGCGGGGGCCATGGTGCTCTTTCTTTAAAACGGCATGTATGCCGGTCCCGTGTCGGTGGCAACTGCTGCGGGACTGGACAAAGTTGCATCCGCTCCCATGGCAGGCGAGTTCTCCGGCCCAGCATTCTGAGAAGTCCAAGTACAATCGAAACGAGCGATGCGGCTCGGTTTGCCGATCGTTCGCGCTATCGAAACGAAATGGAGTTCACGCGCATGAGCGTTGCGTTTACCAAAGAAGATATCCGCGAGGGCCTGAAGCAGGTCTTCGACCCGGAAATCGGAATCAACATCGTCGACCTCGGACTGGTTTACGATGCCGACATCTCCGAATCTGGCGATGTGCTCGTCACCATGACCCTGACGTCACTCGGTTGCCCGCTTGGCCCGGTGATCGTTCAGGAAGTGCAGGGCGCCCTGCGGGAGTTTCCGCAGATTGGTGACGTCGATGTGAAGCTCGTTTGGAGTCCGCCGTGGACCCCGGACTTGATGAGCGAGGATGCCAAGGACGAACTTGGCATGTGGTAGGGGCCTCCTGGCTCCGCTACTCAGCGCATTCTCTGGTTTTCATGCTACGAGCTACCCCGTTCCCGTCTACAATGCACGCGGCACGGATGGGCGCTCAGACCGCGGTCGGCGTACCCTTGCCGAACGAAGCTCCTGTGGGAGCTGCACAGGGTGGATCCCCGGGCGCGGTGCCTGGGCTGGGAGGGCGAGCGTAAATGGCGAAGCGGTTTTTCTCGATGACGGGTATGGCCGTCGTCGTCCTGATCGTTCTCGCAGCTTGTGGCACCCCCCAGGACGAGGGACCGCATCCGACCGTAACCCGAATTGCGAGTCCGATCAATGCCCCGGTCCTGAGTCCGACGCCTGAGGAAGGCGCGGAACCGACGGCTGCCCCTACGGAGGCAACAGGGGACGCTACCGGCGAAGCAACTGAAGAATCGACCGCGAGCTGGCGCAGGAAGTGACCATTACCGGTCACGACATTTACTTCGATCCTGCTGACGTGAATATCAAGGCGGGTAAAGTCACCTTTATCCTGCCGAACGAAGGTGCTGCCCAGCACAATTTCAGCATCGACGATCTGGGTATTACGTCGATATGCCAGCTGGCACGACCCAAACGCTGGAAGCCGACATTCCAGCCGGTACATACCAGTACTATTGCAACATTCCTGGGCACAAAGACGCCGGAATGGTTGGCACCTTGGTGGTCGAATAATTCCACCTTTGGGGTACAAAACAGGGTGCAAATTGTCGGACGGGGCGCAACATCTGCGCTACACTAGCGCTGATAACGAAACGTATACCCTATTAAATTCCGTGTTCGATTGAGTCGGGGAGGAAAACGGATGTCACAAAAATCTGGTCCCGGATGGGTCCGGGGCACCGGCAGGCGCGATTGCCCTGTCGGCTATCCGGTAAAGGGCAACGAGCCCTCGAATGTGTATTACGAGCCGGGCGACCCGGGGTATCCTCAGGTCATCCCAGAGATGTGCTTCGAGAATGCCGAGGTTGCCGGTCGGGTCGGTTTCACACACGGTCAAGGGAGGCGACGCCGTTCCGGCCGCTGTTCCCGCAGGCTTCCTTCGCGCGACCGGTGGTCGTGAGTGCCCTGCCGGTTACCCGATCAAGGGTAACGAGCCATCCAACGTGTTTTACCGGCCGGAAGATCCGGGCTATGCCCAGGTCGTCCCCGAGGTCTGCTTCGCTGATGTCAGCGAGGCCGAGAAGGCTGGCTTTACCCGTGTGAAGTGCACCAGGCCGCCAAGAAAACTGAGCCGGTCGCCGCGGTCCGCAAGGAAGAAGCCGCTGTTGCTGGTGCAGCAGTTGCCGGTGCCGCGGCCGTCAAAGCGGCCGACGCCGTCAAGGCCGAGCCAGTCAAGGCCGCTGAGGCTGCCCGCGTGGCTGCCCCGCCGCCGCCCCCACCGCCGCCGCCACCGCCGGCACCTGTTGCCGAGTCATCGGGTGGTGGATGGATGAAGTGGCTGCTGCCGTTGCTCGCGCTTGCCGCGCTGGCAGCCGGTATTTGGTACTTCACCCGCGACGATGATAAAGAGGACGCGACTCCAACGGCCGCACCGACCGTTGCAGCCACGATTGCGGCTGAAGCCGAAGGTAGTGTCGAAGCCATCGCGACCGATGTCGTCGGCGCCGAGGCCTCGGTCGAGGCCGCCGGTGGCACACCGTCGGATGTCGTTGCCGACATCGAAGGCACTGTGCAAGCAGACGCCGCGATGGCAGAAGGATCGGTCGCCGCGGGCGTAGCCGATATGGAAGGCACCGTCGAGGCCAGTGGCATGGCGGGCACCGTTGAAGCGGATGTCGCCGCGGTCGAAGGCTCAGCTCAGGCGGAAGTCGGCGCTGCTGAAGGTACCGTCGAAGCAATGGCCACCTCTGGGGCCGGCACGGCTGAAGCTGGTGTTGCCGCTGTCGAGACTGGCGTCGCCGAGGGTGAGGCCACCATCGAGGCCGCCGCCGCTACTGGCGTCGCTTCACCTGTTGCTTCCCCGGCCGCGTCGCCAATGGCATCGCCGTCCGCCGCGGGCGCACTGGTGCTCGATGCGAAGTCGACATTGCCTTCGATTCCGACCACGTCACGATCTCTGCTTCGGATGAGCCCGTGACCATCACAATGGAGAACACCGGTGCTGCGTTGCACAACTTCTCCATCGACGCGCTGGACATCGACATCGATGTCAATCCGGGCGAATCGGTCGATATCGTGATTCCGGCGGGCACGGCTCCCGGCACCTACGACTTCTACTGCAACGTTCCGGGTCACAAGGAAGCCGGCATGGTCGGCACCCTGGTGGTCGAGTAACTCGCAGCTCAATTCTGAGAAAAAGCCCCGGGCAAATGCCCGGGGCTTTTTGCGTCTGGCTACGATACTGAGTGACGCTGATTTCGAGGCAGCTATGTCCTTGTACGCCTCCACGATCAACCAGGAGCCGAGTGGGCCAAGCTGCACGCGGCGATCGAGCGAACGGGCGGCATAGCGGATTCGGATGATGTCCAAGTCCGGACTTTGAACCGGTTGGGCCCACTTCTCCTCGAGCAGTCGCCCGATGAACCAACCCAGCTCGGACAGGCCGGTACCGCGTTGGTCGAGTGAGGCCAGCGTGAAACCACTCCCGGATACCAGCGCCTGCAGATCCGATCTGCGATATCGCCGCCGCCACCCCGATTCAGACAGCTCGGGAAGGAGCGTCTCCGATCCGCGCAGATCGTGCAGATAGCGATGCCAGTTCGCGCCGTCGAGCCATGATCGTTGGGCCGTGGTATGGCACCAGGATGCTCAGTCGACCTCCAGGGCTCAATATCCGTCTCGCTTCGGCCAATGCGGTTTTCTCGTCCCGCACATATTCCAGCAAATCGGCCAGCACGAGCCGGTCGAATGCCTCGTCAGCAAACGGAAGCCGGGTTGCCGACACCGACAAGATCCCCGAGGCCGTGGTCGCCTTCCAGGCGATATCCCGATCTGTCACGCCGTGCCGATTGCGAGGGGCCTGTCCACTGGCCCCGGGAGGCGTGCGATCCCAGGCTTCGAGACGAAGCGACTTCTCGTCAGTCACAATTGGCTGAACTCCGATAGCGCTCGATGCGCATGCGCGCGCGAGCATTCGAACGATCGATAGGTGCGCTCGCAAATGGAGCTCTTTTCGTTGCATCCGTTGCCCGAGGTCGAAGTTCCGACCTACCTCCAGCGTATTGCGTCACGTGAACTGCCTGCTGATGGTAATACGCCGGCGGTCTGGCTTCGCAATTTTGGTATCGGCGCATGATCGAGAAACCGAATCCAAGTCCCAGCTGAGGTGTCGTTCGGTCTGGCGGGGTGGCTGGCGGGTCGTCAGCCGGTCTTTGCGCGGCAGGGTCTGAGTCTTTCGAGCTGGGAGGCGCGAGTCGATCGCGGCTCGGGCATGATGTTGAGACCGCCATCCCGCCTCTTCATGGATGCGGGACTGGATCCGGTAGCGGCGCGGTCGATGCCGATCCGCATCGAAGCCGGCGACGCCATGATGGGAGGAGCCTATCGTTCCAGCGCGGCTCATCGGTAGCTACCTGGATCGGCTGGAACAGCATAGCGAGCGATCGGTTCGCCGGTTGAACGAGGCGGAGCTTGACGGCCCTGAGCTGATGGCCCTGATGCTGCAGGCCGCGCGGTACGCCAGCCAGCACGGATTACGGGCTGTACGAAGCCGTCGATCTGCTCGATGGCGCTGATCCCGGGAGCTGGCCGCCGGGCGCCAGAGTCGTTGCGCGTGCCACCGATCGCGCGGAAGTCGAGCGAATTCGCCAGGCGAGCCTTCCTCCCAAAGAGCCTGGGCTGATCGCCCGTCTGCTGGCTCGGCGAGCATAGGTAGCTTCGACGCAGCCCGGTTCGCTTCTATCCATGACCGTCACGGAGCTGTTCGCGCACTCAAACCTTGATACGAACCGTTTAGAGTTGCTCTACTATCGACGAGTTAGCACTCTGGCGACAGAGAGTGCTAAAATTGCCGCAGGTTGATGAGCATGACATTTACGAACCGAACCAAACCAACCGAAGAGCATCCCGCGATCACACAGCGCCAGCAACAGGTGCTGCAACTGATCGTGCGCGAACACGTCTCGAATGGAAGACCGGTCGGTTCGAAGTCGTTGTCCGAGCGATATTCGATCGGCTATTCGGCGGCGACGATTCGCAACGAAATGGCCGAGCTCGAAGCTGCGGGGTACGTCGATCATCTGCATACCTCAGGTGGGCGCGTGCCGACCGATGCGGGGTACCGCTACTTCGTCGGTCACCTGATGGACGATGTCGATCTTCCGGCTGGCGATCAGATCATGATCCGCCACCAGTTTCGGCAAGCGGAAACCAAGCTCGACGAATGGCCCGAGCTGGCGGCCTCGGTGCTGGCGGAAATTGCCGGGAACGTTTCCGTCGTAACCTCACCCGGGTGAACACCGCGCGCATTCGGCATCTGGAGTTGATTTCGCTTCAGCCGCAGCTTGCGCTCCTGATTCTGGTGACCCGGGAAAGCACGGTGCGCCAGTCGATGGTGCATCTTCCGATGGAGGTCGATCAAAGCGATCTGCGCGTGTTGGCAGGGCAGCTTTCCGCCGAGTTGGCGGGGCGGTCCGCCGACGAAGTGCCAAAGCAGGCGATTGCGACCTCGCCGTTGGCATCGGCGGTGATCGAGCAAGTCATAGCGGCGCTCACGGCAGATCGATTCTCCGGACCAGATTTCGATCCGTAGCAAGGGTTTGCACAATATCGTTGGCCAACCTGGAATCGACGACGATGATGTTCATGCCGTGCTCGATCTGGTGCAGGGCGGCGCATTTCTCAATGCGATTCTTCCGCAAATCGAATCGGTCGACCGCGTGCAAGTGTTTATCGGACGGGACGAGCTTCCCGATCAGCTCCAGCGCTTCGGCGTCATCGTGGCCACGTATGGCATCGATGACAATGTGAAGGGGCTCATCGGTGTGCTGGGTCCAACTCGCATGAGTTACTGGCGCACGATTTCAACAGTTCGATACATGTCTCGATTGATTAGCGATCTGGTGGCGGATCTTTATCCGACTGCCGGGTGAAGGATGGTGAGGTGAGGGGATTTTCGACGCATCCCGCCGATGACGGGATGGAAATGCAGGAGCCGGTTGCGTCCGCGGAGGCGGAGCTCGAATCGGAACTTCTGGATCAAAGTTTGGAAATTGCGGAGCTGGTCGCGGAACGAGATAGCTATCTCGAGCAATTGCAGCGAACTGCGGCCGACTATGCAAATTACCGCCGCCGGACGGAAAGCGAGCGGGTGCAAATGCGCAAGAACGCCACTCGCGATCTGCTAGCGCAGCTCGCACCGATCGCAGATGACTTCGAGCGCGCGATGGCGAACATTCCACCCGACCAGGTCGATACGCAGCCTGGACGTGGGGGTTCGGTTGATCGAACGGAAGCTCGCTTCCGTCCTCGACCGGCCAGGATGTGCGCAAGATCGAAGCGCTCGGTCAACCATTCGATCCGGCGGTGCACGAAGCGGTCGCGCAGGATCCGGATAACATCGACAACGTCGTTGTCGAGGTCTATCAAAATGGCTATACCCTGGGAGATCAGCTCCTGCGGCCGGTCATGGTTCGGGTCGGAAACGCGCCCCGTGCCAACTAACAAAACCGATACCAGCACATCGTTGCAGCACGAACAACAGCAAAGGGAGAACAACCACAATGGGACGA
This sequence comes from uncultured Chloroflexia bacterium, assembly GCA_963720855.1. Taxonomy (GTDB): domain Bacteria; phylum Chloroflexota; class Chloroflexia; order Thermomicrobiales; family UBA6265; genus JAMLHN01. The sequence continues at coordinate 671,455 of CAVRGV010000001.1, forward strand.
ATGATTGGTGTCGACCTCGGAACCACAAACTCGGTCGTCGCGACGATCGAAGGTGGCGAGCCGGTCGTCATTCCGAACGCGGAGGGCGAGCGCCTGACGCCGTCGGTCGTGGCGGTCACCAGCAACGGCGAGCGTCTGGTCGGCCGATTTGCCCGCCGCCAGGCCGTCACGAACCCCGAGAACACGATTTTCTCGATCAAGCGCTTTATGGGTCGCAAATACAAGGACCCGTCGGTGCAGGACGATCTCAAGCACGTGCCGTACCAGGTGCGTGAAGCCACCAACGGCGGCCTCGAGGTCAAGATGGGCGACCGCTGGTACAGCCCGCCAGAAGTTTCGGCCATGATTCTGCAGAAACTCAAGTCGGACGCCGAGGCCTATCTGGGCGAAACGGTCGATCGCGCGGTCATCACCGTGCCAGCCTATTTCGACGACTCGCAGCGCCAGGCGACCAAGGACGCCGGCAAGATCGCCGGCCTGAACGTCGAGCGCATCATCAACGAGCCGACCGCGTCGGCGCTGGCCTACGGCCTCGAAAGCAAAGCGGACGAGAAAGTTGCCGTTTACGACCTCGGCGGCGGTACCTACGACATCTCCATCCTCGATCTCTCCGAGGGCGTCTTCCAGGTGCTCGCCACCAATGGCGATACCCACCTCGGTGGTGATGACTTCGACCAGAAGATCATCGATTGGCTGGCGGACGAGTTCAAGAAAAAGGAAGGGATCGATCTGCGGGGCGACCGGATGGCCCTGCAGCGCCTCAAGGAAGCCGCGGAAAAAGCCAAGATCGAGCTCTCCAGCACGCAGCAGACCGAAATCAACCTGCCGTTCGTCACGGCGGACGCCAGCGGACCCAAGCACCTTCAGGAAACGCTGACGCGCTCCAAGCTGGAGCAGTTGGTCGGCAGTCTGATCGATCGCACGGTTCCGCCGATGGACGCGGCGCTCAAGGATGCTGAGCTCAGCAAGGGCCAGATCGACGAAGCCATCCTCGTCGGCGGTCAGACCCGCATGCCGTCGGTCCAGCAGAAGGTCAAGGACTTCTTCGGCAAAGAGCCGCACAAGGGCATCAACCCGGATGAGGTCGTGGCGCTCGGCGCGGCAATTCAGGGCGGCGTGCTCGGCGGCGAAGTGAAGGACATCCTTCTCCTCGACGTGACGCCGTTGACGCTTTCGATCGAAACGCTGGGTGGGGTCGCCACCCCGCTGATCGAGCGAAATACCACCATCCCGACCCGCAAGAGCCAGGTCTTCACCACGGCGGCGGACAGCCAGCCGCAGGTCGAGATCAATGTCCTCCAGGGCGAGCGGCCGATGGCCAACGACAACAAGAGCCTCGGCAAGTTCATCCTCGATGGCATCTTGCCGGCGCCGCGTGGACTGCCGAAGATCGAAGTCACCTTCGATATCGACGCCAACGGCATCCTGAATGTCACTGCGCGCGATCAGGCGACCAACAAGGAACAGAAGATCACCATCGCTGGTTCGTCCGGTCTTTCGGACGACGAAGTGAACCGCATGGTGCGCGAAGCCGAGTCGCATGCCGATGAAGACCGCGCACGCCGCGAAGCGATCAGCATCCGCAACGATGCCGAGAGCAACGTCTACCAGGCGGAGCAGGTGCTGCGCGAGCATGGCGACGTGATCCCGAGCGAGCTCAAGGCCGAGCTCGACACCAAGATCGCCGAAGTCAAGGAGATCCTGGAGAAGGATCCCGAGAACACCAGCCGCATCCAGCCCGCCTCGGCCTCGCTGGTCGAGTCGCTGCAGAAGGTCGGTTCGGCCGTTTACGGCGCTCAGCAGGCAGCCGGCGCCCACGGCGCCTATGAGGAGCCCGCTGACGAAGCCGCAGCGTCGAGTGACGACGAAGCCACGGTCGAAGGCGAGTTCCGCGAAGTCTAGACTTCGCCATTCACTGCACCGAAAACCGGGAGGGCCAGCGCCCTCCCGGTTTCTTTTTTGTCGTGCGTAGGTGGGTAGGTAGCGACTTCCGAATAGCCGTCCGATGTTAGGACAAGTAGAGTTTCAGGGCCGCCGCAAGCAGGATCAACAGCCCAAGCGCTGCAACGATTGCGTACCAGCCGTTGACCTGCACGTCGATGACGCCATCCTCCGGCGCATCCACACCATCGTAGGGCTCCGGTTCCTCGATCGCGACCACGTTGGTCACCGGAAGCGGGCTGGTTTCTCGTATGGCAGCGGGCCCTGGAACCTCGAGGGTGCGCTCGAGCCCACCGAGCCAGGTTGGCAGGTCCTCAGGCGATACCAGCTGTCCTGGATCGAGCCGCGTGTCCAGCGAAAGTCGATCGCTGTATGGCGTGGCGGGAACCACTTGCTCCGCGATGACTGGCGCCACTGCAATGATCTCGACCACGTCTTCGCGTACGACGGGCACCGCCGCGGAAACGGCAGCCTCGGGCTCGGTGTGAACCACTTCCGGTAGCGGAGCGTCACCGTCCCGCAACCAGTCAGGCAGCAACATTCGAGGATCGGATGGATTGGGCGAGCTCATTGGCGACTCCCGGTCGTGCCATTGCGAGATAGCTCGTCCGTATCGAGCCAGATTGTCACCGGTCCGTCATTCACCAGCGATACCTCCATGTGCGCTCCGAAGATACCAGTTTCGGCGTCGATACCGCACCGTTTCAACTCGACACAGAACGCATCCAACAACGGAACGGCCTCGGCTGGAGATGCAGCGCCGACGAAACTCGGGCGCCGCCCCTTTCGCGTGTCGGCCGCCAGCGTGAACTGCGATACGACGAGCGCACGCGGAGCATCTGCTGGCAGATCCAGCAGCGAAAGATTCATTTTGCCAGCCGTGTCCTCGAAGATACGCAAATGGGAAATCTTCTGCGCGAGCTGGCGAACGATCGTTTCCGTGTCTCCGGGAACGGCACAGACGAGGATGAGCAGACCCTCGCCGATTGCGCCCACCGACTGACCGTCGACGCGCACCTCAGCGCGACTCACCCGCTGGAGCACAGCCTTCATAGCCGTTCCATCAAGCCGGCGGTCGATGATGGTCGCGACCGCGAGCACCGCGATGCCTTCCGAGCGCCCAATCGCGCCAAGTTTCTCGTTGGTGGTTGCCTTGATGCCAATGCTGTTCGCTGGTATCTCGAGATCGTGCGCGATGACCGACGCGCATCGCGTCGATATGCGGCGCCACTTTCGGTCGCTCGGCAATAACGGTGACATCGACGTTCGAGATGACATAGCCCGCTTCTCGCACCTGCGTCGCCGATGCTCGCAGTATGAGCCGACTATCGATACCGGCAATCGTCGGGTCGCCAGGCGGAAATCGATGCCCGATATCACCCAGCCCGGCAGCCCCAAGTAAGGCATCGGCCAGCGCATGCAACAGAACGTCGGCATCCGAATGCCCTGCCAGCCCTTGCTCCGACGGAATTGCTATTCCGCCCAGCACGAGTTTTCGCCCGTCGGCGAAGGGATGAATGTCGTACCCAATCCCCGTGCGAATCATCGTGACCGCACCGCCAGCAATGCCTCGACCAGAATCAGGTCGGACGGGTACGTGACTTTGATATTGTCATTTCGACCGGGGACAACTGACACAACATGACCGAGCGACTCGACCAATGACGCTTCATCGGTGACCGAAACACCGGTTTCTGCTGCCCGGGCGAATGCGTCCAGCAGCAGCGACTTGTCGGAACGCCTGGGGTGTTTGCACTGATACGAGCTCGTCTCGAGGAAGTGTTTCCACCACGACATCGTTGACCACGCGCTTGATCGTATCTGAAACCGGGACTGCCACGATTGCCGCACCCCCTGACCGCGCTGCCTCGATTGCGCGATCGAAGAGTTCACCGGTCACAAGCGGGCGCGCGGCATCATGAATCGCGATCACATCGACACTGTTCGACGTAGCGGCGATACCCGCCATCGCCGAATCTTGCCGCCGCGCTCCGCCAATTGCCAGGGTTACCGGCTTGGACGAAACGAAAAACGCCAGCAGCGCCCGGGCCGCTGCCTGCGAATGTTCCCCGCAAACCAGCACGATCTCATCGATCGTTGCCGCTTCGGACGCTGCCTGGCAGCGACCACCAGGCCATCGGCATCCCGCCGGTAAGCGCGAAAGACTTCCCCGCGTTTCCGAATCGCTGGCCGGATCCGCCAGCAACGATAATCGCGGCAGCGGTCATACCGGTCCAACGCCGAGCTGTGCGCGCACGTCATTGGCAGCCGCTCGTAGGCGGTCGACCGACTCCGGTGGAACGTAGACCCCGCCGAGATCGACGGTCTTTATCCCTTCTCCGTGGTAGTCGCTGCCTCCCGTGGTCAGCAGGCCGAATTCCCGTGCCAGACCCGCGAGGTCTTCCTGCACCGAGGGGGCATATTCGCCGTAGTAGCACTCGACCCCGGTCAACCCAACCGCTGCGAGTCGTTCAACGGCCGCACGCGGATGCTTCGTGCTCCAGGGGTGCGCAAGCACAGCCACCCCTCCAGCGCGCGCGATGACCGCGATGGCTTCTTCCGGCGTGATCTTCTCCGAGAGCGCGTACCCGGGCGTTCCGCGCGTCAGGAAACGGTTGAACGCATCGGACACACTCTCCGCATAGCCGTTGGCGACCAGCACACGGGCCACGTGGGGACGCCCAACAGTGCCCCCATCGGAAAGCGCCAGCACGTCGGCGGGATCGATGTCGATACCCGCCGCATTGAGGTTCGCGCAGATTTGCTGGATGCGCGCTTGCCGGGTGGCATTCATCCAGGCGAACTCGCTTTGGAGCGAGGCAGAATCGGGATCGATGAAATAGCCAAGAATGTGTGCTTGCAACCCGTCGATCTCTGAGCTGAGCTCGACACCCGGAATCACCTCGACCCCGAGCCGGGTTCCTGCTTCGACAGCGTCCGCGACCCCATTGATGGAATCGTGATCGGTCAGCCCGATAATCGCAACACCGCGCTCTGCGGCATAGGCAACCAATCCGGCGGGAGTTCGCAATCCGTCAGAGGCAGTTGAGTGGCAGTGGAGGTCGACGCGCGAACGCGCTGGTGCAGTCATGAGCCACCGGTTTGTTGAGGTGCGTTAGCGTGTTTCGATGACCAACCGAATGGCGGTACGTTCTTCATTGTCGATGGTGACATCGATGAAGGCCGGAATGCAGATGGCATCGATATTCGTGTCCAGCAAATATTCGCGAGCAATGGCAATCGCTTTGATTGCCTGGTTGGTTGCGCCCGCGCCGATTGCCTGGACTTCAGCCCGGCCATTTTCGCGGACCACACCGGCAATGGCGCCGGCAACCGCGCTGGGACGCGACTTGGCAGACACCTTGAGCACTTCAGCATCGTTTTGCGGCAGGGTAGTCTCGTATAGGCGCTTCGACTGGTGCCGCCTCGACCGTTGCCTGCCAGGTTTCGATCTCGATTCGCTCGTAGGTCGCTGAGATCATATGGCCGTTCGCGTCAGGATCCTCGAAGCTCGCAGGAGCGGTGTCCTCGATGAGCTCGATGGTCTCGTCCTCGACCGAAATCGAGGCGACCGCAGGCTCGTCATTCACGTCGACCTCTTCGTCGTCCGGAAGGAAACGGCTCCCTTCTGGTTTGATCTTGATGTCTCGAAGGTCGAGCTTGCTAAAGAACCGATCCATACGAACGATCTCCAAACGGCCTGCTGATTCGACGGCGTGTCCGCTGCTTGCCGGCCGAGCGACCAGTTACGAACAGGTCAACCCTGCTACGAAATGCCTCATGCGCTGGGCAACTAAAAGCCGTTACAGTCTGTCGCGTCCGTCTCCGGGCCCAATGGTCCCGATTCGAGCTAGCGACGTGCAACGGCCTCATAACCCAGCTACTCCCCGAAGGATAGCCTATTGTCGGGCAATCTTCCCACGTTTTTCGTCAATGAATACTGGGATATTTACCTGTCGACAAGAAAAAGCCGGGATGGTACGGCAACCATCCCGGCGATCGTGCAACAGTGTCTCGGCGAACCGATCGGCTTAGCGAGCGTAGTCGACCGAGCGGGTTTCGCGGATGACCGTGACCTTGATTTGGCCCGGGATACTCCAGGCTCTCCTCGATCTTCTTCACGACATCGTGCGCCAGTTGGTTGGCGGCCAGATCGTCGATCCGATTCGGTGACACCAGAATGCGAATTTCGCGTCCGGCCTGGATCGCAAACGACTTCTCGACCCCATCGAACGAATTCGCGACGCCTTCCAGCGCCTCCAGCCGCTTGGTGTAGGTCTCGACCATTTCGCGCCGCGCGCCCGGTCGTGCCCCGGAGATGGCGTCTGCCGTCGCAACGATGAACGCTTCGACCGTCAGCGGCTCTTCTTCACCGTGGTGCGCTGCGATGGCATGCACGATCTTGGCCGAGCGTCCCAGCCGCTTGGCAATATCGGCGCCGATCAAGGCATGCGGTCCTTCGACCTCATGGTCGACCGCCTTGCCGATGTCGTGCAACAGACCGGCGGTCTTGCAGACATTGACATCAGCCCCGATCTCGCTCGCCAGCGCTCCGGCGATCACGGAAACCTCCAGCGAATGGGCCAGCACGTTCTGGCCGTAACTGGTGCGGTATTTGAGCCGGCCAAGCAGTTTGATCAGGTCCGGATGCAATCCGACCACATTCGCTTCGTAGGCGACCGCGTCGCCTTCCTCGCGAATGGTCTGATCGAGCTCGATCTGCGACTTGTTGACGACTTCCTCGATGCGGGTCGGATGGATGCGGCCGTCCTGCAGCAAGCGGGTCAGCACTCGGCGCGCCAGTTCGCGGCGCAGCGGATCGTAGGCCGAGATCATGATGACTTCCGGCGTGTCGTCGACGATCAGGTCGACCCCGGTCGCCTGTTCGAGCGCGCGAATGTTGCGCCCTTCGCGGCCGATGATGCGGCCCTTCATGTCATCGCTCGGCAGCGGAACGACCGACACCGTCGACTCGGCGACATAGTCGGTGGCAATGCGCTGGATGGCGGTCGCGAGGATCTTGCGTGACCGGCGATCGGCCTCCTCGTGAATTTCCTGTTCGATTTCCTTGCATGCGCCGGGAAGCGAGCGCGCGCGCTTCGGCTTCGACCTCGGCAACCAGCTCGAGTTTCGCCTCATCGGCGGTCAAGCCGGCTACACGCTCCAGCTCTTCGATATGGCGGTTACGTTCGCGTTCCAGATCTTCTTGTTGCCGAGCGCGTTCGGTGTCCCATTGCTCTTTCGATCGCTCGACTGCCTGCTCAGCGCGGCGGATATTTTGTTCCCGCGCATCCATCGACTGGGTCTTACGGTCGATGGATTCTTCCTTTTGCTCGATCCGCCGCTCGATACGGTCGACCTCTTTGCGGCGCTGTCCAAGCTCACGGTCGAGCTCGACTGCGCAAACGCATGGCCTGATCTTTTGCCTCGATGGCGGCTGCTCGCTTTTGTTCCTCAGCGTCGGCAACGATACGATTGGCCTCTTCCTGCGAAAGCCGGACACGCGATTTCGCGCCACGGTCCAGGTAGAGGTACGTAACGACTGCGCTGATGATGGCGGCGAGCAGCGCTCCGACGACGAAGGCGATGGCGCCTCCCATGGTGACTGCTCCTTACGTTGTTCCCGGAAAGGGAATCATTCAGCTCATTCAGGGGGGATCGAGAACCGAGGATGAGCGCTCACCGGCAAGAATCGGTGCGTCGCTACGTCAGTCCCACCCGGTCCCCACGCGATGATACGGGCGGTCAAAATGGGGCGTCAAGCACCATGACCACGCCTGGATGGTACGCGAATCATTCAGACAACGTTAATGATGCGCTCCGGCATGCGTTTCGGACGCGGGTGCGGTGAAGGTTCCACTCGCCAATCGCTGCCAGAATCGGCGGTTATTTGCCAGCGCAGCCAGCGGCGAGACGATGATGAACATTCCCCAGACAGTCCCAAGTCCAACATCGAAGAAGTGCACTGCCGCCAATCCCAGCAGCACCGCGGTCCAGACGGAAACTCCTTCCACCACCAATGGCGTCACAGTATCGCCAGTACCGCGCAGTGCCCCACCGTAGACGAACCACGCTCCCCAGAACGGCAAGCTGATAGCAAGCGCCCGCAACCCACTGACGCCTTGCGAGATGACTTCTGCTTCATCGGTGAAGATGCCCATGATCGGGCGCGCCAGGAAAAAGAAGATGACGGCCGCGGCGGTCAAAATCCCCATGGAGAGCCGCGCGCCGATCTTCGCCGCGATACCAGCGTCGAGGATGCGATTGGCGCCGATGCTCTGACCGACCAGCGCGGTGATGCCGATCCCGAAGCCGAATGCCGGCATGTAGCCAATATTCAGTGCGGTAAACGCGATCTGCTGGGCGGCCAGCGCATCGGTGCCGATTTTGGCGACCACGAAGAGCATCGTCATGAATCCGGCCGACGAGATCACCTGTTCGAGCGAGGCTGGCAGGCCCAGATGCAGCAGTTGCCGCCCTATCGTCAGATGCGGTCGCCAGGATCCGGTGCCGCGCAGGGAAATGCCACGACGACCGGTGAGTAGAAGCCCGATCAGGATCGAGGCGGAGACTACCCGTGCAATGGCCGCCCCCCATGCACTGCCTTCCACGCCCAACTCTGGCAGCCCGAAATGGCCAAAGATCAGGCCATACGCCAGCACGACATTGACGATGTTCGCCACGATGGAGGCATAGAGTGGCGTGCGGCTGTCACCGGCTCCGCGGAAGATGGCGCCGCCGACGAACGTCAGCAGGAGGAAAACGCTCAACGCGGCGGTGATTTGCAGGTAATGGGTCGCGTAATTCGCCACCTCGGGATCAGTATCGAAGAGCAGGATCAACCGCGGGGCGAGTACATAGCCCAGGATCGAAACCGGGATCGACAGCAGCACTCCCCAGACCAGGGACTGCCGCGCAACCTCGCGTACCCGCTCCGGAAGATGCGCCCCGAACGCCTGGGACACCAGCACCGTGGCCCCGATTTCCAGCGCGATCAGGATCGAGATGATGAAGTAGACGAACTCGACCGCGGTGCCGACGCCGGCCACCGCTTCGCTGCCCAGCTTGGCAACCAGCAATGTATCGACCGCGCCGACCAGGGTTTGCAGCATGTTTTCGCCAATGATCGGCAGGGACATGCCGAGCACGCGGCGCCGATCCATCGGTCCGGGTTCCGACATGCCTGCGGCAAGCTCGGTCTCTGGCGGCAGTGAAACGGAGTCAGTCACGAGGCCTGTCGCTGCGATGAACGAAAACGGACAAGAAAATCCCGCGCCAGACGTGGTTAACTGACGCGGATGGCTGAGCGTCATCGTATCATCGGGGATGAAATGGTTCTTCCGGCGAGATTGTGATAAAGTTCGCAATCAAGAAAGGATCGTGGTCGCAGTTGCGGCAAGGCCCTTCTCCCGTCGAAACGAAACAGATGAGAGCAACTGGAGTCGCAGCAGGGCTTGGTTGCTCTATTGTTGCGACCGTCGTGATCTGTGTCATTGGCGGTGTTTTGCTCGATCGGAAGTTTGGCACCGAACCCTGGCTAACACTGGCTGGAGTTGGGATAGCAATCGTGGCAGCAGGGTATCAGCTCTATGAGCTGTCGTCACTTGGCCGGCCGGGTGCAGAACCAGGCCTGGTGAGCCGCAAGATCGAACGCATCGTTCCAGTCCGGAATCCCCAGGCTGAAGTCGGGCGACATCGGAACCGACCGGAGTGATACCGGCAGTCGAGATCGGGAGTAACCGCGAACATGGAAGTCCATATCGAGCTGGCGGCCGAAGAGCTTTTCAAGGTCGGGCCGCTTTCGATTACTAATTCGATGTTCATGATGTTCGTCGTCATGGCCTTCATTTTGATCGTGTTCGTCCTCGTCGGCCGCAGCATGAAAATGGTGCCGGGCCGATTTCAAGGAATGATCGAGCTCGTGGTCGAATTCCTTGCCGGGTTGACCGAGGGCTCTGGCGGCAAATCATTTGGCCGTAAGGTCTTTCCGCTGGTCTCGGGTCTCTTCATCTTTATCCTGATCTCGAATTACACCGGGCTGCTCCCGGGTGTCGGCACAATCGGCATCGAAGAAGTTGTCACCGACGAGCTGGATGCAGAGCATGCCAGCACGGCAGGGTTGGCGTCCGCTAACCCCGATGGTGGGCAGGCGCTCTACACCACCGCGGAAGAGGGTGAGGGCGAACATACGGTTCTGGTGCCTTTCCTGCGTCCTCCCACCGCCGACCTCAACATGACGTTGGCGCTCGCCCTCGTCTCCTTCACCGCCATTCAGTACTACGGCATCAAATCCCACGGAGTGGTCGGGCGCATCAAGCACATGGCCAACCCGCCGTTCATCTTCCCGATCGAAGTAATCGGTGAGTTTTCGCGCATCATTTCGCTCTCTGCCCGTCTTTTCGGCAACGTCTTTGCCGGTGAAGCGCTGTTGGGCGTGATGTACGCCATCACCGCCAAGATCGGGTTCTTGTTGATCCCGGTGCTGGTACCGGTGATCTTCCTATTCCTGGAACTCCTGTTCGGCACCATTCAGGCCCTGGTATTCGCAATGCTGACGCTGGTCTACATTGCCCTTGCCGCCGCGCATGAACATGGAGACGACTCGCACGAGAAAGAAGCCGAGTCGACAGGCTTCGCGCCCACCGGCTCGGAATACAAGGGTGCGGTTGGCGATTAATTTCTGCGTACTGCGTTCGGACCGCATGCCCAGGTAATGGGCGGGCGAGCACCGGACTCGGATTGAAACTTAGGGTCGGCACGGGTCGGCTCTGGAACCAAAACAGATCGTCAGCTGCCTAAGTTGCAGACTGGCGGAGGAGGATCAACGTGTTCGGAGGTATTACCGACCCGGATGCCGTACGATACATCGGTGGTGGATTGGCTATCGGTCTTGGGGCGCTCGGCCCCGCCATTGGTATCGGACTGGCAGTCTACGGCGCCATGAATGCAATCGGCCGGAACCCGGAAGCGGCCGGTGAAATCCGATCGACGATGATCATCGGTGCGGCGCTTGCAGAAGCCGTCGCCATCTACGCATTCGTTATCGCGATCATCATTCTCTTCGTCTAAGGCGGCATCGCATCGGGTCCGGTGGCAACGGCTACCGGACCCATCGACGCATCGGACAGACGCAGGCCGCGGAAGCCGAAGCCGGGTGAGCCGGATTCGAGCGCGACGACGTGCCGGGAGCCGGTAAACAATGGATGCCCTCGGAATTGATTTGTGGAAACTGGTCGCGCAGATTGCCGCGTTCCTCGTCTTCCTGGTGTTGCTTTGGAAATTTGGTTCCAAGCCAATCCTGAAGACGCTGGACGAACGACAGGCGCGCGTGCAGGAAGGTCTCGAAGCCGCTCAGAAAATGCAAGAGCAGCTAGAGGCAACTGCGGCCAAGAATGACGAAGCTATGGCTGTTGCCCGGCGGGAAGCTCAGGCCATCCTGACCCAGGCCCGGGAACAGGGCGATGCGTCTATCGCTCGCGCCCGTGAAGAAGCGGCGAAACAATCGGACGAATATATGGCCCGGGCTCAGGCCGCGCTGCGCGCCGAGACCGAGCAGGCCCGTCAGGAACTGCGCAACGAAGTTGCCAATCTTGCCGTGCTTGCTGCTGGACAGATCGTCCGCAAGGAGCTCGATCCCAAAGCACAGGCCGATCTCATCGAAGCAACGCTCAGCGAGGCGACCTCAGGCGCCCGCGGTGGCGCTTCCTAACCGGATCGGAGCAGAGCTTTCGTGGCCAGCACAGTAGCCAGACGATACGCCCAGGCGGTTTTCGAGATCGCCCGCGATTCCAATAGCTTCGAGTGCTTGGGATCGCGACCTTTCGATTTTGAATGCCGTTATGGCCGATCCGGTCACGCGCGGCTATCTCGAAAGCCCGAAAAACTCAGAAGTAGACAAGCGAGCGCTACTCGATAAAGCGTTGGAGGGTGGTCAGCCAGAAGCGATTCGGCTTACCGACCTCCTGCTCGAGCGCCGCCGCCTTACAACGATTCCCGATATCTACGAGCATTTCCAATCGTTACTGCTCAAGGAAAAGGGTATCGTCATCGCCGATGTGACCACAGCGGTTCCGCTGGATGCGGCTGGCGAGAAAATGATTCAACAGCAGCTTTCGGAGCTGGTCGGCAAAGAGGTCGAGATCCGAACGCAGGTCGATCCCGCCATCATCGGTGGCATGGTCGCCCGCATCGAGGACAACCTCATCGATGGCAGCGTGTCAAGTCAGCTTCGCCGGCTGCACGAGCGGCTGATCTCGAGCAACGCATAACGACACACGTTTCATGCACCGGCCGGCCGATCAGCCGAGTCCCTGGTGAAAGGACGCAAGGATGGCAATTCGCGCCACGGAAATCGTAGACATTCTCAAGCAACAGATCGCTGGTGCGCAGGACCAGGTCACGGTCTCCAACGTCGGCACCGTGGTCGAAGTCGGTGACGGCATCGCGCGCGCCTACGGCCTGACCCAGGTGATGTACAGCGAGCTGGTCGAGTTCACCAAATCGGGAACCATCGGTCTGGTCCTCAACCTGGAAGAGGACTCGGTCGGTATCATCATCATGGGTGAATACAACGACATCGAAGAAGGGGACGAGGTTCGCGCGACGGGCCAGATCGCTTCGGTGCCGGTGGGCGATGCGCTCCTCGGCCGTGTGGTGAACGCCCTCGGTCAGCCGATCGACGGCAAAGGTCCGATCAAAACCGACAAGACCCGCCCGATCGAGCGCATTGCGCCGGGCGTGGTGCTTCGCCAGGACGTCGATACCTCACTGCAAACCGGCATCAAGGCCATCGACGCCATGATCCCTATCGGTCGCGGCCAGCGCGAGCTGATCATTGGCGACCGCCAGATCGGTAAGACCGCGGTTGCCATCGACGCAATCATCAATCAGCGCGATTCCGGTGTGCGCTGCATCTATGTGGCCATCGGCCAGAAACAGGCCCAGATCGCCCAGGTGGTGCGCACGCTCGAAGAGTTCGGCGCGATGGCCAACACCATCGTCGTCGTCGCCGGCGCATCCGATCCCGCCGCCCTCCAGTACATCGCGCCGTTTACCGGAACCGCGATGGGCGAGGAGTTCATGGAGAACGGTCAGAATGCGCTGATCGTCTACGACGATCTCTCCAAGCACGCGTGGGCCTATCGCCAGGTTTCGCTGCTGCTTCGCCGCCCGCCGGGCCGCGAGGCCTACCCGGGCGACGTCTTCTATCTGCACTCCCGTCTTCTCGAGCGTGCGGCGCGGCTCAAGGACGATCTGGGTGGCGGCTCGCTGACCGCGTTGCCGATCATCGAAACGCAGGCCGCCGACGTCTCCGCCTATATCCCAACCAACGTCATTTCGATTACGGACGGGCAGATCTACCTGGAAGGCGAGCTCTTCTACGGGGGTGTTCGGCCGGCCGTGAACGCCGGTCTCTCGGTCTCCCGCGTCGGTGGCGCTGCCCAGATCAAGGCCATGCGCCAGGTTGCTGGTCGGCTTCGGCTCGATCTCGCGGCATTCCGATCGCTGGCCGCGTTTGCGCAGTTCGGTTCCGACCTGGACGCCAATACCCGCGCTCAGCTCGACCGCGGCGCCCGGCTGACCGAAACCCTCAAGCAGGGCCAGTACCAGCCCCTCCCGGTCGAGGAGCAGGTCGCCGTCCTCTGGGCCGCGACCAACGGTCCGCTCGACTCGGTGCCGGTGGAAGACGTGCAGGAGTGGGAATCGGGCATGCTCGACTATCTTGCGCACGGGCTATGGTGATCTGCTGAACACGATCAAGACCGAAAAGCAGCTCTCCGATGAGACCATCGCGGCGCTGTCGAAGGCGGTCGAAACCTTCAAGGGCGGCTCCAAGTGGGCCACCAGCGGCGCGAAGGTCGCGGCGGCCGTTTAGCTCGCTCGAACCGCGCCGGAGCCTGGCCGTCGTAAGCGACGGCCCCCGGCGAGGAGGATACGTTGGCCAGTACACGAGAAATCCGGCGCCGAATTCGTTCGGTCCGCAACATTTCCCAGATCACGCGCGCCATGGAAATGGTGGCCGCGTCCAAGATGCGTCGCTCGCAACAGCGGGTGCTGGCCAGCCGCCCCTACGCGGAACGGCTCGAGGCGATGATCGGCGATCTCGCCGCGCTGCATCTCGATGCCGAAGGCGCAGCGGCCTTCCCTTTGCTCGCGCATCGTGAAGTGAAGAAGATCGCGGTGCTGCTCGTTACCCCGGACAAGGGACTGACGGGACCGCTCAATTCCAACATCATGCGCCGCGCGGGCCGGTTCGTGCTTTCTGAAGCCGAGGCTCCGGTTCAGGTCGTGACAGTCGGCCGCAAGGGGCGCGACTTCATGATTCGCACGCGTCAAGAGGTGGTTGCCGAGTTTTCGAATCTCAAAGACACGGTCGAAGCGGCCGAGATCCTGCCGATCACCGATGTCATCATCGATGACTACACATCGGGCCGGGTCGATGCGGTCTACCTGATCTATCCCAAGTTCGTGAACACGCTTTCGCAGGTACCGACCGTGCACAAGCTGCTGCCGATCGATCCTCCGGAAGCGACCGGTGCGTATAGCGACTACATCTTCGAGCCAAATGCGAAGGACGTTTTGAACAATCTCCTTCCTCGGCTCGTCGATACCCAGATCTACCAGGCCATTCTCGAGAACTTCGCGTCGGAATATTCCGCGCGCATGGTTGCCATGCGCAACGCCTCGGAAAATGCCAAGGATCTGGTGAGCGAGCTGACGCTGACCTACAACAAGGCGCGCCAGACGCAGATCACCGCCGAGGTTTCCGAGATTTCCGCCGGGGCGAATGCCCAGCGCGAGCGCGGGTAGGTATCCGCCACACTATCGTCAAACATCGATCTCAGCAATCAGATCGAAGGAGCAAAAGTAATGGCCAAGAAGACGAATCGTCCGAACGGGACAGTGGTCCAGGTCCTGGGTCCGGTTGTCGACGTTCAGTTTCCGCCGGATGAGCTTCCGGAGATTTACTACGCCCTCGAGGTTGTCCCTGAAGGTGGAGAGCCGCTGACCCTGGAAGTCCAGCAGCACCTCGGCAACGACTGGGTGCGCACCGTGGCAATGAGCTCCACCGACGGCTTGCGCCGCGGCATGGAAGTCACCAACACGGGCTCGGCAATCATGGTTCCCGTCGGACCGGAAACGCTCGGACGCATTCTCAACGTTGTCGGCGAACCGATCGACCAGGCCGGCCCGGTCGAAGCGAAGGTCGAGTATCCGATCCACCGCCCGGCGCCCTCGTTCGAGGACCAGTCGACCCAGATCGAAGTCTTCGAGACCGGTATCAAAGTCGTCGACCTGATCGCTCCCTTCACCAAGGGCGGTAAGACCGGCATCTTCGGTGGCGCAGGCGTCGGCAAGACGGTGGTCATCACCGAGCTGATCCGCAACATCGCCGCCGAGCACTCGGGCGTGTCGGTCTTCACCGGCGTGGGCGAGCGAACCCGTGAGGGCACCGCGCTCTTCGGTGAAATGACCGCCTCGGGCGTTATGGGCCAGACCGTCATGGTCTTCGGCCAGATGAACGAGCCGCCAGGAGCCCGCCTGCGCGTCGGCCTGACCGGTCTGACGATGGCCGAGTACTTCCGCGACGAGGGGATGGACGTCCTCCTCTTCATCGACAACATCTTCCGGTTCGTGCAGGCGGGTTCGGAAGTCTCCGCGCTGCTCGGCCGTATGCCGAGCGCCGTGGGATACCAGCCGACCCTCGCGTCGGAAATGGGCCAGCTCCAGGAGCGCATTGCCTCGACCAAGCGTGGTTCGATCACGTCGGTTCAGGCCGTCTACGTTCCGGCCGACGACTACACCGACCCGGCGCCGGCCACCACCTTCGCCCACCTCGACGCGACCGTGTCGCTCGAGCGGTCGATCGCCGAGCGCGGCATCTTCCCGGCGGTGGACCCGCTCCAGTCGACCTCGCGCATTCTCGATCCGCGCATCGTGGGCGAGGAGCACTACCAGGTCGCCCGTGAAGTTCAGCGCGTGCTGCAGCGCTATCGCGACTTGCAGGACATCATCGCGATTCTCGGTGTGGAAGAGCTCTCCGAAGAGGACAAGCAGCTCGTCGGCTCGCGCGCAGCGGATCGAGCGCTTCTTCTCGCAGCCGTTCTTCACCGCCGCGCAGTTCACCGGCCGCGACGGTCAGTACGTCTCTCGCCAGGACACGGTTCGCGGCTTCAAGGAAATTCTGGAAGGCAAGCTGGACGACGTGCCGCTGCAGGCGTTCATGTACGCCGGCGGTATCGAAATGGTCCGCGAGGCGGCCGCGTCCTCCTAGAGCGTTCATAACCAAGCGAACACGTGATGGAGCGCCCATTCGGGCGCTCCATCCCAAGGAGAATTCCTGGTGGCATCAACCCTGACAGTCGAAGTCGTGACGAACGAACGCATCGTTCTCTCTGAGAACGATGTGGAAATGGTTAGCGCCCCCGGTTCGGAGGGCATGCTCGGCATTCTGCCCAATCATGCACCGCTGGTCACCACGCTTGTCGGCGGGCGAGCTGCGCATCAAGAAAGGCGGCCACTGAGCAAGTCGATGGTGGTGTTCGGTGGCTTCATGGAAGTCTTGCCGGACAAAGTCATCGTGCTCGCCGATGTCGCGGAGAAGGTCGAGGAAATCGACGTCGTGCGCGCTGAAGAGGCGCGCAAGCGTGCCGAAGAGGCGATTGCTCGTGGTGGCGATCGCACCGATCTCGCCGCCGCGGAAGCTCGTCTCAGCCGAGCCCAGGTTCGCATCAAGGTGGGCGAGCGTCGCCGCTCCGGCCGCCGCCCTGCAGACATCCCCTAAGCGGCCGATCCGGGTATAGTTGCAGCGCACCGGAACTCGTGCGGATCGCCGCTCCGGCGCGCGATCACTCCAGCCCGAACCGGAAAGCTGCTCGATGAGCTCCACACTTCTACCAACGACGATGTCCACGACAGCGCCCGAACCGCTCGAGAAGCGGCGGGCGCTTCGCATTCGCGGGGGTGCTCCGCTGCGTGGCGAGGTCACCATTGGCGGCGCCAAGAACGCGGCGCTGCCCTTGCTGGCGGCCACATTGCTCACCGCCGAGCCGTGCGTGCTCAATAACGTTCCCACGCTTTCCGACATTCGCACCATGACCGAGCTCCTGGCCGCGCTTGGGCGCGGAGGTCGACTACGATCCCGCTCGCCATCGGGTGACGGTTCAGGCCTCGACCATCCAAACGACCGACGCTCCGCAAGAGCTCGTCGCCAAGATGCGCGCTTCATTCCTGGTGGCGGGCCACTGCTCGGTCGCATGGGACAGATGAGCGCTTCGACTCCGGGTGGCTGCCAGCTTGGCGTTCGGCCAGTCGATGTCGACGTGCGCGGGTTTCGGCAAATGGGCGCAACCATCGAGGCCGACGAGCAATTCATCTCCGCCGAAACGCAAGGGCCAGGGGTTGCGTGGCGCGTCCATTTACATGGACTATCCCAGCCACACCGGAACCGAGAACCTGCTCATGGCGGCGACGTTGGCGAGTGGTCGCACCACCATCGTCAATGCCTCATGCGAACCGGAAATCGTCGCGCTTGGGCAACATGCTCAACCGCATGGGCGCGCGCATCACCGGCCTCGGCTCACCGAACATCGTGATCGAAGGCGTCGATCGCCTGCATGGCGTGTCGGAGACGATTCTTCCCGATCGCCTCGAAGCCGGCACCTACGCCATTGCCGCGGCGGTCACCGGTGGAGAAGTTCAGCTCAACAACATCAACGAACCGGACATGCTTCCCGTGCGTGCCAAGCTCGAGGAAGCCGGTGCGGAAATTTGGGCGCGGCCAGGTTCGATGCTGGTGCGTGGTGGGAAACCCGCTCAACGCGGTCGAAATCCAGACCATGCCGTTTCCCGGGTTTCCCACGGACCTTCAGGCGGCCTTTGCCGTAGCTGATGACGCAAGCGAACGGTGTCTCCAAACTGAAAGAGCGCGTTTTCGAAGATCGGCTCAAGTACACCGATGAGCTGATTGCGCTTGGCGCGAGGATCGAGGTCGAAAAGACTCGGTTCGAACCGCTATGGCACCGAGGCCGTGATCTCCGGCCCGACGCCCGCTGGTGGGCACGACGGTGCGCTGTCTCGACATTCGCGCTGGCGCCGGCATGGTGCTGGCCGGACTGATCGCATGCGGCGAAACCGAGGTCCACGACATTTTTCACATCGACCGTGGCTATGAGCGTATGGTGCCCAAACTTCAGGCGCTCGGCGCCGATATCGACGAAATCACGCTCGCCTGAGCGATCGAGCCCGAGGGATTTGAGTTGCCACAGCGCATCCTGGTAGTCGAAGACGAGCCCTCAGTGGCCGATCTGATCGAAGCGGTTCTGGCGGGAGAAGGGTATACAGTCGCCATTGCGCGCGACGGTGCGCAGGGGTTGATGCTGGCCCGCGACTGGAACCCGGATCTCATTCTCATGGACATCATGCTTCCCGCGGTCGATGGCACCACCGCTATTCGACGCCTGAAGAGCGATCCGGAAACCGCCGACGTGCCTATCGTGGCGATGTCGGCTGGTCGAACCCTGCGCAATCAATCGGAAGAGCTGGCCGACGCCGATGCGGCACTGGCCAAGCCATTCGACATCGACGCGCTATTGGCGCAGGTGGCGTTCCATCTCTCGCGCCGAAAGAGCGAAGCCGGCGAAGAGCTGGCCGACGCCTGAACGCTGATTCCCCGCTGATGATCCCGATCAGTCCGCCGTCTGGTTCGGCCGACTCTCCGGTCTGCGTCGTCGTCCCAACATACAACGAAGCGGATTCGATCGGAGTGCTCGATCGAACGCGTGCTCTCACTTGGACCACGCTATCGGCTTGCTGATCGTCGATGACAACTCGCCTGACGGCACTGGGGACGGATCGTCGAATCGTTCGCGGCCGCCAACCCGGAACGGGTGCGACTCTTGTCTCGGGCGAAAAAAGAGGGAATCGGCCGCGCCTATGTTGCCGGATTCGAAATGGCGCTGCAGTCGGATGCCGCCCTGATCGCGCAAATGGACGCCGATCTCTCGCACGATCCCAACGATCTGAGACGTCTCGTCGCAGCCACCGATGATGCGGATCTCGTGCTTGGGTCTCGCTATGTCGACGGTGGCGATACTGCAGGCTGGCCGCGACATCGGAAGCTGATCAGCCGCGTCGGTGGCCGATACGCTCGACCGGTGCTGAACGTTCCCGATCCAGGATCTTACCGGCGGGTTCAAGGTCTATCGACGGCACGCGCTCGAGGCGCTGGATATCGACCGCATCTCCGTCAGATGGCTACGTATTCCAGATCGAGACGACCTACAAGACGATGCTGAACGGGTTTCGGGTCGTCGAAGATTCCGATCCATTTCATCGATCGAGTCGCTGGCAAATCCAAGCTCTCGCGCCGCATCGTGTTCGAAGCCATGCTCGTCGTCTGGAAGCTCAAGTTCGAACGAATGCTCGGGCGAATCTAACATCCAGGTTCGGCATCGCTCCTGAGCCCTGGAGCCAGATGAAGGCCGATGCACCCGACGATCTCACGCGCGAGCCAGTGTCGCAACCGCGGCAGTGAGCAGGTCGATCTCTTCATCCGTCGTGAAATAGTGCGTGGATGAGCGCACCATCTCGTTGAATACCGCGCGACTCCATGTCGAACCTGGTGCTGGTGATGCCGCTCGCCGATGTATTGATCTTCCAATCGCTGCGCAGGCGCTGGGTCACCGATCCGGATCGACTTCCGGCAGATTTCGAACGTCACGATACCGCCTTTGGCTTCGCCAAGGTCCCGCACCGTAACGCCCGGAATGGCGGCGAGCTGTTCCCGCAATCGATGCGCATTGCGCGCGACCTGGACCCCAATGCGATCGAGTCCCGCTTCCAAGGCATAGTCGATCGCAACGCCCATGCCGAGATGATTGGCGTAGTTCTTCTCCCAGTTCTCGAACCGTTTGGCATCCGGCCGGATACGATAGCCGTCCGCCGAGGTCCACTCCGCCGCATGCAGGTCGAGCATTGGCGGCTCGAGCTGCTCGATCACCTCATCCCGCACATAGAGGAACCCAACGCCGCGCGGCCCCCGAGGAACTTGCGGCTGGTGGCCGACAGGAAATCGCATTGCAGCTCGACGACATCGAGTGGCACTTGCCCGGCAGTCTGACAGGCATCGAGCAAGAAGAACGAGCCATTCTCGCGTGCAAGCTTTCCAACCGCAGCCGCTGGCTGGAGCAATCCGCCGTTGGTCGGCATATGCGTCAACGCCACCAGCTTGACGCGGGAATCGAGCATCGCGCTGAGTGCTTCGATCGAGATCTGCCCAAACTCGTCGTTCGGCACCACCTCGACCGTCACGCCACGCTTGGCAATCTGCAGAAAAGCAATGACATTGCTGGCATACTCGGAAACCGAGGTCAGAATCACATCGCCCGGATTGAACGGAATGGCGTAGAACGCCATATCCCATGCCCGGGTAGCATTCTCGACCAGGGCGATTTCGTTGGCGGAAGCGTTGAGCATTCGGGCCACCGAGTCGTAGACCCCTATCGAATCGGGCGTGTGCCGCGTCCTCGGCTTCATAGCCGCCGATCTCGGCTTCCAGCACCGTATGCGCATTGGTCGCGTCCACGACCGCTTGTGGCATCAATGAGGAACCAGAGTGATTGAAATGAACCACACGTGCGCTGCCGGGTGTCTCGCTGCGAAAGCGGGCGATTTCGTCGTCGGTGAAGAGTTCGGGCATCCGGCGCGCATCCTTTCGGCGTCGAATCGATTCGGTGTTCGGCAATCCTACGTGATTCCGGAGCCCCGTGGATGATCGATGTCGCATTTGCTCGGCACCGGCGGCATGATGCCGTTACCGCACCGCTGGCTTTCCAGTCTGCTCATTCGTTGCGAAAGCGAGATGACGCTCTTCGATTGCGGCGAAGGGACCCAGGTTCCCATGCGCGAAAGCGGTTGGGGATTCAAGCGGCTTTCATCGATCGTCCTGACCCATCTGCATGCCGATCACGTGATGGGTATGACTGGTGTGCTCTTCTCGGTGGGCAACGCCGGCCGCACGGAACCACTCACCATCTACGGCCCTCCGGGAACGTTGCAAGTCGCGCAAGCGCTCACGATCGTGGTGCCAGGATTGCCAATGGAGGTCATGGTCCATGAGGTCGAAGCGGGCGATCGGCTGCACCTGCCGGCAGGACTCGATCTGACCGTCGGACAAGCCGACCATCGCGACCGGTGCTTCTTCTACCGGGTCGATCGAGCGCGCGAGCCCAGGTTCGACGCCGAACGCGCCCGCGCCTCAGGAATTCCCGTGCACTTCTGGTCGAAGCTTCAGCGTGGGCGAGTCCGTCGAGTGGGAAGGGCAATCCTATCAGAGCGTCGATTTCACCGGTCCTGCGCGCCGCGGGGTTTCGCTGGGATTCGTCACCGATACCCGCCCGGTCGCCGAGATGCCGGATACTCCTGCGAGGCGTCGATCTGCTCGTCTGTGAAGGCACCTACGGCGACGACGCCGACCGGGAAAAGGCGATCCAGAAAACGCACATGACCTTTCGGGAAGCGGCCACCATTGCGCAAGAGTGCCGGGCTGGTGCCCTGTGGCTGACCCATTTCAGCCCTGCGGTAGCCGATCCAGCTGCGTTTCTGGAGAATGCCACCGCAGTCTTCCCCAACACCACTATTGGATATTCCGGACTGGAATCGACCACTTGCGTTTGCGGAGGATTCACTCGCCTGAAGTGGGCGTGGCGTCTGGCTCACCCGTGTCGATCGCGTCGAGAACGAAGGTCTTGATCTCGTCCGGATCGCCGGTATAGATCCAGCGTCCGTCGTCGCTCCAGGCCGCTTCCAGAATTGGCTCGCCGAGAGTCGTCAGCTCGATATCGGCGTCACTCATGTCGAGCGCGACCCGTGCGAGCGTGAGCTGCTCCTCCAGATCGAAGCTGGTTTGAATAGCGCCTCCGGCCGAGAGAATGATCTCATCCGCATTCGCGATCGATTCGACCGTCTTTCCCTGAGTCGAAGATCGCACGAATGACATCGAGCTGCCGTTGCCGACGGGCATCGTCGCTGTCGGCGTGACGGGTCCGCACGTAGATCAGCGCCTGCTCGCCATCCATCTCCTGCACGCCCGGATCGAATTGAATCGTCGTGATTCCGTAGTCTTCGGTGGGGTACTCCTCGTCGACGATTTCATACGGCACATCGACGGTGATGCCGCCCATGGCATCGACCACATCGCTGAAACCGGAAAAATCGACCAGCACATAGCCGTCGATAGGAATGCCGAAGAGCGATTCGATGGTGTCCCGCACCTTGGCAACGCCTGCCACCGGGTCATCTGGACTGGCGACCACCCCGTAGTTATACGAGCCGTTGATCTTGTCTTCCCCCACACCCGGGATCTCGACCTGCAGGTCGCGCGGCAAACTGACCCCCGCGAGCCGATGATTCACCAGATCGAGATGAGCGATGATGATGACATCGGCATTCTGGTCGCCCCCATCTGCTCGCTTGTCCACGCCCAGCACGAGAATGTTCAGCTCGGTTTTGCCGCCCCAGATCTCTGAATCTCCGGGATCGCCCCCATTGATTCCTGCGTCGACGAGTTGCTGCGCGACTTCGAGCTTGGACGGCGGATCGGATCGCTCCGGTTCCGGCGTTGCGATGGGAGCGGGAAGCGTTGGAGCCACGGACGGCGACGGAACTGCGGCCGAGTCGGAGGACGTGGAAACTCCCGTTGCACCCACCACTGGCAGCGCCGTGGGTGTTTCGGCAACGGTGGTAGCCGTAACCAGCGCGATGTCGCTTGGTGGCAATGGAACCACCGCCGAGTGCTCGACATCGACAATTGCGCTGAGCACGCGCCAGCTCTGAATTGCCAGCACGAGCGCGACCACGGTGAGAATCACCAGCGCGGCCGCAACGGCTTTGCGGCGCCGATTGTGGAGAATCCCAAGTCGGGCGGCGGTTGAAGGCGGCGGCGCTGGTTGATCGGGTAGTGCTGGATTCATTCGCTGCCTGAAGATGATCCGACTGCGCATTGCCGGCCGGCGCTCCAATGCCCGGCCCTGCCGCGACGAACAAGGATACGCTGCAATTGTACCGATGCGGTTCGCTCATAACGTGCCCGCCTCGATTGACCGCCTGAATCTCCGGACGTATGCTGCCGACCAGATGGCGCCATTTCCGCGGCATGGCTTCGAAATGTGACAGGAGAACGAACAGGTGGCATTTCTCGGTTCCCGGTGTGACGGTCGAGCTCGACCAGCCAGTTCCTATGCGCGACGGCACGATTCTTCGCGCCGATGTGTACCGCCCCGAAGCGCCCGGAACGTACCCAGTTCTTCTCATTCGCATTCCCGTACGATAAGACCCAGTCCGAAACGGTCGTCTACGCGCATCCGAGCTGGTACGCCCGCAAGGGGTACATCGTCGTCTGCCAGGACACCCGTGGGCGCTATCAATCGGAAGGGGAGTTCTATCCCTTCAAGTACGAAGCGCAGGATGGCTACGACACGGTTCAATGGTGCGGGGCGCTGGAAGGCTCGACCGGAAAGGTCGGCATGTTCGGCGCATCGTACGGTGGCGCCACCCAGCTTCTGGCAGCCGTCGAAGGGCCGCCGGCCCTGGGAACCGTTATCCCATCGGTCACGTCTTCGCAGTATTACGAGGGATGGACCTATAACCAGGGGGCCTTTGCCCTCGGATTTGCGCTCTCCTGGGCATTGAGCCTTGGAATCAATGTCGCTCAGAAGCGAGGTGATGATGCCGCCGCGGCCGCGTTCGCGGCAGGCTTCGCTGCGTCGATGGAGCTCGATTGGTCGCTTCCGCTGGACGATATCCCGGCGCTGAACAACCAGGACACGTCCTTTTTCAACGACTGGATCGCCCATCCGAACTACGATGACTACTGGAAGCAATGGAGCATCGACGAAGACTACAGCCGCATCCAGGTTCCGGCGCAACACGTCGCGGGCTGGTACGACATCTTCCTGTCCGGATCGGTCAAGAACTTCGTTGGTTTGCGATCGGGCGCCGGCAACGAGCACGCCCGCGCCAATCAGCGCTTGCTCATCGGACCCTGGTATCACATTCCCTGGCGAGTCCTGGGCGGAGTCGAAGTGGATCTCGCTTCTCCACACGCGTTCGATGATTGGCAGATCGAATGGTTCGACCGGCATCTGAAAGCCGAATCGGTCGCAAATTCCGATGCTCCGGTTCGCCTCTACATCCTGCGTGAAGGGACGTGGAAGGACTTCGACAACTGGCCGCCCTCCGGTTCGACGTCGATCGAGTACTTCCTGCATTCGGAAGGTCGCGCCAATTCACTCTTTGGCGATGGTTCGCTGGATACCACGGCGCCAGGTGGAGAAATCCCTGATGTGTATGCCTACGACCCGGTGGCCCCGCATGCCGGGCACGGTGGTCACTCCTGCTGTTTCGAGGAACGTCGCGCCCATGGGACCAGCGGATCAATTTCATCGCGAGGTCAACAACGGAGTGCTCATCTACACCTCCGATCCGCTCACTGAACCGCTCTGGCTCGTCGGCGATGTCTCTGCGACGATCTACGCCGCAACCACTGCAGTCGATACCGACTACGCGGTGCGATTGTGCGTCGTCGATGGCGCCGGTGTCTCGACCAACATTCAGGAAGGCATCGTGCGCGCGCGATATCCGCGATTCCCTGTCGAGTCCAACCCTGCTGGAGCCCGGCGAGATCTATCGGTATGAGATTCCACTTGGGCCGGTTGGCGTCAAGCTCGATACGGGCGAGCGCATTCGCGTACAAGTCACCAGCAACGACTTCCCGCAGTGGGACCGCAATTTGAACACCGGCAACAGTCCCAGCTCGGAAGGACTCGCCAGCGCGATCGTGGCAACCCAGGCCATCTACCACGATGCCGACCATCCGTCGAGCATCACCTTGCCAGTCTGGACCTCCGCGACCTGATGCGTACTCGATCCGTCCTTTCGGTTCCGGGTGGCAATGCCCGCATGATCGAGAAGGCGCTGGCCAGCAGCGCCGATATCGTCATGCTCGATTTGGAAGATGCCACCGCGCCAGGACAGAAAGCTGCGGCTCGCCTGGTGGTCATCGACGCCATCAACAGTCTCGATTGGCGCGGACGGCCCCGCACCTTTCGGTGCAACGGGCTCGATACCCAATGGATGTACCGCGACGTCGTCGAAGTGCTGCAAGGCACGGAGTGCGCGGTCGATCGGATCGTGCTTCCCAAAACTCGTGACGTCGCCGATGTGCGCGCGATTGCGATCCTGCTCGGTCAGATGGAGATGGAGTTTGGCCGCTCAGAACCGATCCAGCTCGATGTGCAGATCGAATCGGCATCCGGGGTGGTGCATTGCGAAGCGATTGCCGTCGCCGATCCGCGCGTGTCGGCGTTGACATTCGGACCCGGAGATTTCGCCGCCTCGGCGGGCTATCCGCTGGCGGGTATTGGATTGGCCGATAGCTGGGACGCGGCCTATTCCGGCCACCGATGGCACTATCCCATGAGCCGAGTCTCGATTGCCGCGCATGCGGCAAACATCGCTGCGATCGATGGTCCCTATGCGGCTTTTCGCGATCTGGATGGATTGCGCGCATCCGCTCAGGCTGCACGTGCCTTCGGCTTCGACGGGAAGTGGTGCATCCACCCGGACCAGATTGCCGTCGTCAACCAGGTCTTCTCTCCGAGCTCAGATGAGATCGCGCATGCTCGCCAGGTGTTGGGCGCGTATCGTGAAGCAACCGCGGCTGGAATCGGGGCAATCGCGGTCGGGGCGGAGATGATCGACGCCGCGAATCTGCGTATGGCCCGCAAGACGCTGGAGTTCGCCGGCGAACCAGCGGAATAGCAAAACGCCCGGCGTCTTTGACGCCGGGCGTTGACATGTTCTGGGTGAGTCGGAGCTTAGGCTTGGACTTCTTCGACCGATAATCCTCGACAATCAGGCTCTCGATCGACCTCGACCACCACGTCTCCACCGTTGGCTGCAGCCTCGGCTGCGGCAATCTCGGCGGCGGCGGCAGCGGCGGCTGCGCGTACGGCAGCCTCTTCAGCCTCAGCCTGCGCGGCAAGCTCGGCCTGTCGCTGGCGCTCTGCATCGATTTTCGATTGGCGATCGGCCAGGCGTGCCTGTCGCTTGGACGGTCGGGCCTCTGCCGATTGCGCCGCTTCCATGCGCTTCATAAAGCGCTCGACCTGTCCGGCAGTGTCGACGATGCGCTGCTCACCGGTATAGAACGGGTGGCAGACGTTGCAAAGGTCGGTGCGGAGCTGCGGTCGGGTCGACCGGGTGACAAAAGTGTTCCCGCACGCGCAAACCACCGTGGATTCGACGTACTTGGGATGAATGCCGGGCTTCATTGGTTTCTGGTTCTCCTCGCTCCCTCCGTCCAGTATTCGGAGGGGCATCTTCGTTTCGTACTTGGTTTCGTTAGTCGGCCGCGGTTGCGATCGCAGCCGCCAGCGTGCTCTTGTTCGCGCCGCCCACGGGATAGACATCCTCGGGATAGACGCTGATGCGCTTCTTGTGGCGGCTGATCTGCTCGAAGCAGACGACACCGTCGATCATGGCGTAGATCGTGTGGTCCTTACCGATCCCGACGTTGTTGCCGACCCAGAATTCGGTGCCGCGCTGGCGTACCACGATCGTGCCCGATCGTACGAGCTCCCCGTCGTAACGCTTCACGCCCAACCGCTGAGAGTGGCTATCGCGACCGTTACGGGAGCTGCCGACGCCTTTCTTATGAGCCATATCTTGTTCCCTTCGTAGCCGTGGCGGCTCTAGGCGTTGATGCCCGTAATCTGCAATTTGGTCAACGACTGTCGGTGACCGGTCTTGCGGCGATAGTTCTTCTTCGGCTTGTACTTGAAGACCACGATCTTCTCGCCGCGATACTGATCGGCAATCGTCGCCGCCACGCTGGCGCCTTCGACCACCGGAAGACCGACCTTGGTGTCGCCCGCCCCGCCAATCAGGAGTACGCGGTCGAATGTGACCTCGGTACCAGCCTCACCATCCAGCTTTTCGACGCTCAACACGTCCCCGACCTGGACCCGATACTGCTTTCCACCGGTTTCGACGATGGCGTACTGCGCATCGTTGTCGGCCGCTGACTTCTTGCTCGTCTTCTCGCTCATGGCTACATTTCACTGAAAGCGCGGGTGCGCCAAACAACAGGCATCAAAAATCGGGCGCTTCAGCACCCGCAAGCACAAAAGAATACCACGATTCGCGATGATTTTCCGCCTCGATTGCCCGCCTTAACACCACGTTCATCGATCTCGGGCGCCGATGCCCATACTCTTCCCATGGTGGCTGACTTGGACAACATGCCGACAACTTCGATTTCAACCGAGCAGCCACTGGTGCTCGTCGTCGACGACGAGCCAGGACTGCGCGATGCCATTGCGTACAGCCTCCGGCGGGAGGGCTGGCGAGTGGAGTTGGCCAGTCGACGGTTTGGAAGCGTTGCAGCTCAATGGCACCCTGCAACCGGATGTCATCGTGCTCGATGTCATGCTTCCCGGGCTGGATGGCATTCAGGTCTGCCGTGCGATTCGCGCAAAGTCGGACGTGCCGGTCCTCTTCCTTTCAGCCAAGGGTGAGGATGTCGACCGGATCCTTGGGCTCGAGATTGGCGGTGATGACTACCTCACCAAACCATTCGTCATGCGCGAGCTGGTCGCGCGGGTTCGGGCAAATCTACGCCGCTCGCAACGTGGCCCAGTCGCAGCGACCGGATGCGGCGGTAGTCGCAACGACTCCAGCCGAGGTGCGAAGACTCGGTCCGCTGGAAATCGACCCGACCGCGCATTCCGTGCGGGTGGATGGCACGCCGATCACACTCAAACCGAAAGAGTTCGACCTGTTGCTCTACCTGATGGAGCGCCCGAACGTGACGCTCTCGCGCGAAGCGCTGCTGCGACATGTCTGGAAATACGAGCACACGGTCGATACCCGCACGGTAGATGTCCACGTGCGCGGACTGCGTCAAAAGATCGAATCCGACCCGTCCAACCCGGTCCTGCTCGAAACCGTGCGGGGATACGGCTACCGGCTGACGGCGCCGGATTCGTAGAGGAGCGGCTGCGTGGGATCGATTCGTGCCCGAGTTGCGCTGGCCGCCGCGATTGGCGGCGTCCTTGCGGCGATCCCGGTCGTTCTGATTGCGCTGACGAGCACGTCGCCGTCGCCTTGGCTACTTTTCCCGGCGGTGATCACAGGGGGCGTACTGGCAGCCATTGCCGGCTGGATTGCGAGCGATCGTATAGCAGGTGAGATCGAAAGCGTTCGGTCAGTCGCCGGTTTGGCGGCCGATGGCAAGCTCGATGTCGCCGCAGAACCGTCGACCATTCGAGAAGTCTCCGAGCTCGGCCGAGCCGTCAACCGCCTGATCGGCCAGTTCGAGGGCGCCGAGCAGCGCAACGCCCAGGAACAGCGCTGGGTCGAAGCGATCTTCGATGGTTTACAGGACGGAATCATGCTGGTGGACAGCCAGGAGCAGGTGAGTGCCGCCAACGGACGCGCGGCCGCCCTGCTCGGGCTCGCGGGCGAGGTGCAGGTTGGCCAGCGGCTCATGGTGCTGGCTCGGGACTACGAGCTGGTCGAGCAATTCCGCACCGTCATGCGCACCGGCGAACGGCAGGTGCGCACAGTCTATCTCTCGCTCAGCGAGCGGTTCATCGATATAGCGGTCATGCCGGTGGAAACCGAAGGTGAGCGCTTCGGGCTCGTCGTTTTGCGCGATGTCACCGATCTTCGCCGCCTGGAGCTCGTCCGCCGGGAATTTGTGGCCAACGTTTCGCACGAGCTCAAGACCCCATTGGCGTCGATTCGGGCACTGGCAGACACACTGGAGGCGGGAGCCATCGACGATCCGGAAGTATCTGGGGAGTTCTTGAGCCGCATCGTGTTCGAGGTCGATCGGTTGAATGGTCTGGTCGAAGAGCTGCTCGATCTCGGGCGCCTGGAGTCAGGGCGGTTGTCGCTCGACTATCGCGCGATCGCACCGGCAGCGCTGATCGAGCGAACCGTGGGCCGTTTGGTGCATCAGATCGAGAACGCCGGCTTGACGATCGAGATCGAAGCAGATCCTGAGCTCCGGCTCGCCACACTCGACGGAGCGCGGATCGAGCAAGTGCTCATCAATCTCATTCAGAACGCAATCAAGTTCACCCCTGCTGGTGGTTCGATCCTCATACGAGCGAGTGAGGCGGGGGAATGGTTGCAGATCGACGTGATCGATTCCGGCTCAGGAATTCACCAGGATGAGCTGCCGCGTCTCTTCGAGCGGTTCTACAAGAGCGACCGCGCGCGCCGCTCGTCCGGAACCGGACTCGGACTCGCCATCTCAAAGCACATTGTGCTGACCCACGGTGGGCGAATAAGCGTCAAGAGCACGTTGGGACGCGGCTCGACCTTTACTGTCGAGCTTCCAATGGAACCGCGGCAGCGCGCCGCGAACGTCGCCAATGGCTCATCGACGGCCTGACCGCGGATCGAGTGCGTCCTGCAGGCCGTCGCCCAGCAGATTGAACGCCAGCACGGTCAACGTCAGCGCCAACCCCGGGAACGCCATATACCACCACGCGTCTCGGAAGTAGTTGCGGGCGGTCGACATCATCGTGCCCCATTCGGGGGATGGAGGTTGCGCTCCCAACCCGATGAAGCTCAACGAGCTGGTGGCTAGGATCGCGAAACCGACGTCCAGCGTGAGCTGGATGATGATGACCGAGGCCGCATTTGGCAAGATGTGGCGAAGCAGAATGCGCGAGTTGCGACAGTCCGATACTGTGCGCCGCCTGCACGAACTCCCGCTCCTTGATCGAAAGCACCTGCGCCCGCACCAGCCGGGCATACC
Source organism: uncultured Chloroflexia bacterium (assembly GCA_963720855.1). GTDB lineage: Bacteria > Chloroflexota > Chloroflexia > Thermomicrobiales > UBA6265 > JAMLHN01. The sequence continues at coordinate 701,228 of CAVRGV010000001.1, forward strand.
ACGGCCAGAAAACCGTCGCCAGCGCGATCATCGTATTGCGCAAATTTCGCCCAAGCGATGCGGCAATTGCCACCGCCAGGATCAACGCCGGGAATGCCAGGAACATGTCGGTCAGGCGCATCAGCACCTCATCCACCCAGCCGCCCCAATAGCCGGCAATCAAGCCGACGATCGTCCCGAAGGTGACCGCGAAACCCAGTACGATCAACGCGACCTGTACCGAGATCCGCGTGCCGGTCATGATCCGGCTCAACAGATCCCGGCCGAGCTCATCGGTTCCCATCGGGTGCGAAAGCGAGGGGCCGAGCAATTTCGAATTGGTGATATCCGCCGCGTAGGGATCGTGAGGCGCCAGCAGCTCGCCAAAAACCGCCAGGAACAGAAACATCCCGACGATGATCACCCCGATGAGGTTCAGGCGATTGTTGACCAGAAAGCGCCTGAGATTCTTGCGCATCTGGCTTTCCGATTTGGCGCTCTCCATCTTCATGAGCGGAGTAGCGGTTCCGGTCGCGGTAGCGAGAGTAGCGGCGTCGATGCGGTCGGATTCCATCAGATTGCAATCCGTGGGTCGAGAAAGAGGTAGAGGATGTCGACGAACATATTCACCACCACGAAAATTGCGGCGATAACGAGCGTAGTCGCCATCGTGGCGTTGTAGTCGACCGCCTGGATCGCGTCGACTGCGTAACGCCCCACTCCTGGCCAGGAAAACACGATCTCGACCAGGAAGGCGCCCGAGAAGAGCAAACCAACTTGCAAGCCGAGCGACGTCACCGTCGGCAGTAAGGCGTTCTTGAGCGCGTGCCGCCGTACCACATCGTTGTTCGCCAACCCCTTGGCGCGGGCGGTCCGAATGTAGTCCTGATTCAGAACTTCGATCATGCCTCCCCGGACCATGCGCGTCACAACCGCCAGCGATCCATATGCCAGTACCAGCACCGGGAGCAGGAGATGTTCAGACGAGTACCGCAGCGTCTCCCAGTTCCCGGTCAGGATCGAATCGATGGTGTAGAGATGGGTGATCGAACGCGGCGGATCGACCGAGTTGGGTAAGCGTTGCCCATCCGGTAACCACCCGAGCTTGCCGAAGAAAAAGAACTGAGCCATCAGCGCCAGCCAGAAGACCGGCACCGCAAGCCCCGAGATCGAGACGAATCGCGAAATGTGATCGATCCAGGAATCTCGCTTGACCGCCGAAGCAATCCCCAGCGGCACCCCGACCACGGTCGCGATCAGGAACGCATAGAGCCCGAGCTCGATCGTGGCGGGAAGATATCGCCCCAGATCTTCGCTGACCGGGCGGCGAGAGCTGAAGGACGTGCCGAAGTCGAGCCGCACCACTCCCTTGACGTAATCGATGTACTGCACCGGCAACGGGTCGTTGAGACCGTAGTCTTCACGAATCTTTTCGACCGACGCTTTGCTCGCCCGCGGCCCCGCGATCATGCGCGCCGGGTCCGCGGGCACCAGATGCGAGAGCGAAAACGTGATGAGCGAAAGACCGAACAGGACGAAGATCAGGAAAAACATCCGCCGGATGATGAGTCGTGCGATCAATCGTCACTCCCTCGCTCCTAGGCCAATCCAGGGTCGCTCGTTGACCTACGCCTCCTGCTCTCGGTACAGGTCGTAGAACATGTAGGTTCCCAGGTAGAGCGGGTTCGGTACGAATCCGCCGATCCCCTTCTGGAGAATCGTGTAGTACTTGGTCTCACCGTAAAAGATCGCCGCCGGATCGGTCTCGGTCAGGATCTGCTGGCACTCTTTCATGATCGAGTTCAGCTCGTCCTCGACCGTGAAGGCCTCGGCCTGGGTCATCAGCTCTTCGAACCGATCGTTGACATACCCGCCGCCGTTCGCGCCCCCGCCGTTCATCGCCGAGGCCAGGAAGTTCGGAGCGAGCTGGTTCCAGGGATCGTTGTAATCCGGCCACCAGGCCCAGCCACCCATGATCGCGGGACGCTCGTCGGGCGCCATGTCGCCGTAGATCATATCGTCGTAGGTTGCCGAATCGACCTCGGTGATTTTGAGATCGAACCCGATCTGGTTGAGATTGGCTTGAAAGAGCTGTGCAGTCGTCTTGTCATCCGCCGAGCTGGACGTAACCATGTACTCGATCGAATCGCCTTCGGAGAACCCGCCGGCGAGCAGCAGCTCCTTGGCTTTGTCCAGGTCGGTTTCGTAGAGGAAGACATCCGGATCGAAACCGCGCACTGTCGCGGGAATCGGTCCTGACCGTACCATCAGGCCCTTGTTGATCGAATCGATATTCTCCTGATACGGGAACGCGTAGCAGAGTCCTTGCCGCGCTTCCACGGTCCCGAGCACCGGAACGTTCAGGATCGCCCAATTGACGCGGGTCGATTCGTAGATATCGACCGTCAGGTTCTCATCCTTCTGCAGCTGCTCGACATCGGACGCCAGCAAGTTATAGGTAGTGGCGTCGGCTTCCCCTTGCTCCATCAGCTGGCGACGAGTCGACGATTCCGGGACATTGCGGATGAAGACCTCGGAAAAGTGATTCCCCTCCCACCCGCGATGGAAGTCCGCATACTTTTCCAGCTTGATGCCTTCGTTGAGGGTGTTCTCGATCAGCCGGTACGGTCCGGTGCCTGCCGCATTGAAGCTGAACCACTCGTGCGCAAACTCATCGTCATCGGACTTGTTCTCTTCCCAGGCGGTCGGGCTGACCACGTAGGGACCGTAGGACGATGCCATTGCCGCCAGGAATAGCGGTTGCGGCTTGCCGAGATTGAATCTGATGGTGACATCGTCCACCACCTCGATCTGGGTCTCCGGATCATCCACGAATCGCGCGATCACGATGTACGGTCCGCGCTCCATCTGGCGGAATCGGGTGAAAGACTTCTTGACCGCATCGGCGTTGCAGACCGTGCCATCCTGGAACAGCACATTCGCGGGCAGGGTGAAGGTGTAGGTCGAAAGATCGGAGCTGATCTCCCACGACTCCGCCAACATCGGCGCGTACTCGAACGTGCTGCTTCCCTTGTACTGGATCAGCATTTCGTAGCATCCGAGGCAGACCATGGAACCGAGCGTCGTGTATGACGAGTGGGGATCGATATCGTTGGTGCCCCCTTCGAACACGATGGTCAAGGTGCCGGAGTCGATCTCCTGGGCGCCAGAAAGCAAGGCGGTCGGCTGCTTGCTTGGCGCTGCGGAAACAACAGCGGGCATCGCGGCCAGGGCAGTCAAAAGCGGCGTGGCAATGCCCAGCTTCAGTCCTGTTTCGATGACCTGGCGACGATCCAGGCGCCCGTCCAGGGCATGCCGGAAAAAGGCGGCTTTTTGATTGTCGGTCACGGAATACTCCTGCAAATGAGGAATGCCTTCACGGAGGGCACCCCTCAATGCCTGCTCCGTTCGCCACGCGTCATTGCTTCGGCGGATTCATGTGAAGGTTCGCACGAATATACTGCCGGACTCCGCGGCTAACAAGGAAAAAACAAAAATCGTGCCTCGTTTTGCCCGACCGATTCGTTCGTCTCCCTGCGGGACGGAGTGGTACGCTGTGGGGTGCATGAATGCGCCTCGTCGAAGATGATTCGACCGAGATAGTGCGGGGCGCTTGCCGGCCGCATCGAACTCGAAGAAGGAGGCACGGTTCCGCCGCATGTTCGGGCTGGACCACGCAATGAGGAATCGATCGCGCAACGCGGGCTGGACACACCCGCATCTCATAGTCCTGATCGCGGTGCTGGCGCTCGCGTTTCCCCTCTTCGGCCATCGCGTCGAAGCCGCTCCGGGAACCACGTCTCCATCGGTCGCCACCGGGTATCAGCTTCCGGATTGGCTTGGCTCGGAAACGGCAGCCAGGCTCGCGGTCGGCATCGACGTCCTCGTTCCCGCCACAGTCCCGGCGCCTTTCGACGGCGAGCCAGAGGTTCAGGCGAGTGACGGGTACTACAGCCTCTACTGGCTGATTCCCGGCGCCCCGCCAACCTACTTGCGCATCACCGGAACCGCTGGCGGCGAGATTCCAGCCTTCTCTTATTACGACCGCAACGTCCAGCTCGAGCAGAACGACTCGGTCATGGGCTATCCCGCCTGGCACGACGATACCCCCATCTACGACCTGGTCTACTGGCAGATCGGAAACGTGGTCTACACGGTCGAAAGTCACAACATGACCGGCGACACAACGATGGGGATTGCCAATTCACTGATGTCGCTCGTTGTCCCGGAGACTGGCGGAGAAGTGCCCGAACAGGAACCCGTGGCCGATGGATCGCCCACCCAGGCCGCGTCCGATGGCATCTTCGTTTCCGCGATCGGCGCGCCAGCCACCGTCGCCAGCGCTGAGATTGCCAGCATCGGCGTCGAAGGCAATGGCGATGTCTATCTGGTAGCGAGCGATGGTTACTTTCTTGCGTCCGGGGACACCGGTGTTGTGCTTACCGCGGGGACTGCGGTCGATTGGCAGGCGCCATCCACCGATGGCGATCTCGATGTCACGTTTGCTGCCTACAATCTTGCGGACGATTCCAAACTGTCTGAGACCAGTACAAAAGTGCATGGCATCGCGGCCGAGGCTGCTGCCGATACGCCGGCCGATATCCAATGCCCTGCCAATGCATCGGCGTCGATGGAGGCGCGGATTGCGCTCTACGGATCCGGCGGAGCGTCGGTGTCTTCGTCATCCGGCTATTGGCCCATCGAGACCCCGAATACCGACTTCCAGCCCGACATGGACGGCAGCGCGACGATCAGTGGAGGATTGGGCGCTGGATCGACGCTCACCCTGAGCTGGATGGCGCCGGACGAGGTCGGCACAGCCACGCATCTCGGTGAGCGACTCCGCCGGCAACGAAGTCGATTCCTGCTCGATCGAGGTCGTCAGCGAAAGTGGCGCCGGCGATCTTGGCGCTCCTGCTCCGAGCGCCGAAGGACAGTCGTCAGGGGATGGCACCGGGATCTCAGAGGCAGACAGCGAGGTGGTGGCCCAGGTCATCGCCAATCCGATAGGCTTTGCCGGGGACGCATCGGGTGGACCGGAGGCCAACGGTCCGGACTACGGCTATGTCGAGGAAACGCCGACCTCGAACGAAGAAAATGGATCGGCTGGCAGTTCGAGCCGAACGCCCGCATCCTCCTCAGCGCAATCGCTCAGCGAATCTCCAGACGCCAAGCTCGGTCCAGCGGCCGGCGCCGACGGGATGTACGCGATCACGCTTGGCACGGGCGGAGGCACGCTTGCTTCTCCATTTGGCGCGACCGTGCTGGTACCGCCGGATTGCTTGAACGACCAGACCACCGTCATGATCAAGCCAGTCGATGACAAAACGATCCCGGAAACCGCCGGTATCTCCACGGTGCCCGGCACCGCCTTCGATGTCGCATTCGGTGGCGCCGATGGACAAGCGGTCAACGATCTGAAGTCCCCGGCCCTGTTGACCATCGCGCTTCAGTCCGCCTCGATGTCCGAAAACGCCCGCATCTACAAGGTCGAAGGCAACACGCTCAAGCTGATGCCGCTTACCGATTCCGATGCTGGAAGCATCTCGACGGAGATCGATGGACTGGCCCGCTATGTTGTCGGTGTTCCACAGGCCAGCACCGCCGCGGCAACGACATCGATCAACCCGTTTCTGATCGGCGGCCTGGGCCTGGTAGCGCTTGCATCTGCCGGCCTGTTGATCTCACGCGGACTCTCACGCCGCAAACCGCGCATGATCCCCGCTCGCCGTTCTTCGGGCAATCGCGTCCGTTATCGCTAGCGGCCCACAGCACGCGGAACCAGAAGTCCTTGTTCGGTCCTGCCTTCGCCTACGAACTCGCGATGATCTCACTGGAATGCGCCGTCTCCAGCAATCCAGGTGCCAGCTCGAGCTGCACCGGCGTCATCACTGCGTCGGTGGCGCCGGTCATCGGCAGGAGGACGCGGAACTCAGCGCCCCCGCCTGGCGCCTCGACCACTTCGATCGTCCCATCATGCGCGCGCACGAGTTCCCGGCAGATGTAGAGCCCAAGCCCCAAACCCGGAGCCTGGCTGCTGGTGGCATCCGAGGTGCGGAAGAACGCGCCGAAGATATTCTGGCGGTCGGCTTCGCTAATGCCTGGGCCCTGGTCGGCGACGGATATCGACGCCTGTCCCTCGACGGAATCGACCGTCACCGTGACTTTGCCACTTGGGGGGCTGTACTTGAGCGCATTTCCGACCAGATTGTCGATCACCTGCTGAATCCGGTCCGGGTCCCAGTTTCCGCTGATCGTCTCCCGCTTGGCGACGAGCTCGATGCGCGTGACGTTTTCACCTTCCAGCCGCACTTGCACCACGTCGCGCGTGAGTTCGACCAGATCCGATGCCATTGGCCGGATCTCGAGCGACCCTGCCCGCAAGCTGGACACATCGAGCAGGTCGTCGACTAGCCGCGCAAGGCGCACCACATGCCCGTCGATCGAATTCAAGCGCTTCACCTGAAGCTCGTGATTCCCTTCGCGCGCCAGCTCACGCGCCACGAGCTGCACGTAGCCGCGAATCGGCGTCAACGGCGAGCGCAGCTCGTGAGAAACCACAGAAACGAACTCGTCCTTGATGCGCGCGGCTTCCTTCAGCGTCGTGATGTCGCGAAACGCGCCAACTACCGCGGTGACTCGTCCGCTCTGGTCGATGATCGGTGCGGCACTCGCGAGCAGGGGACGTAAATGCCCATTGCCACGGTCGATAGCCAGTTCGATCCCTTCTACCGGTTCGCCAGTTTCCATCGCACGCTGAATGGGAAGCAGCTCGTCGCCAAACGGTTCTCCGTCGGGGGCAAGCAGATGGCGAGAAAAATCCTGGTCGATCCCGGCACTGAACAGTTCTTCCGCCACCGCATTGGTTGCGACCACTGAGCGGTCCGGCGCGACCACCACCACGGCTTCCGGGATGGCGGCAATCACACGCTCGAGCCGCCGCTGCTCGTCCCGCGCCTGCTGGAGCTCGAACTCGCGCTCGCCGGTGGCGCTCATCGTTTCCAGGATTCCGGCGATCTGGGAAGCATAGGCTTCCAGTTTTTTGACCTCTGAGTTCGAGTACCGATGAGGCACCAGCAATCCGATGAGCAGCACGCCGAGCACGCGGTCGTCCGGCGAGATGATCGGCGCCCCCAGGAGCGAGCGAACCGGTGTCGACCGCAGTTCGCTTGTCGCGGAACCGCGCAGATCGTAGATCTGCAGCGGCCGTCGCTCGGCGCCGATGCGGCGCACGATGCCCCGATCCCTCGCCCTCCAGCCGAAGCGTATCCAGCGCGTCCGCACCGAATCCGTAGGCGGCATCGGGCAGGAAAGTCGTCGGCTCCCGGGACGCTCAACATGAGTGCCCCGGCGTGCGCGCGATTCAGCCCCACCACGTTGTGCACGATCGCATCGTAGATCTGTATCCGCTCGGGGTAGGAGAGCCGTTGCTGGGTACCGGCGATCGTTTCGATTGCGGAGAGCGCGGTCGCCGCGGATCGTGCCGCAATGGCCGATTGCCGGTCCTCGGTACCTTCGGCTTTGACCCGTTGCACCAGCCAGATGATGAGGATGGCGGTGAGACTGAACACCAGCAGCGAGACACGATCCTCACGTCCGGATGGTTTGGCGAAATCCAGTGCGCTCCTGCACGAAGAGCAGGTCGAGCAGCAAAAACGAGACCACCAGCGCCGAGAGCCCCCCGACCCAGTCGGCCAGATAGGCGGCCAGCGCGATCAGGGCCAGCGCGACGATGCCGGCCATCGATACGCTCCAGCTCCCGGCAAGCAATCCCAACAGCGAGATTGGCAAACCGGCCAGCAGCAACCCAATCACGATTCGCCAGGGAAGATCCGCCAGCGCCGAATCGAGCCGTCGCGGTCTGCGCGAAACCGCACTCGATGCGCCCCGGAACCCGGGGCAGGCGCTCCCGCACCCGGGCGACTAGCGAGGTCGACCGAGCGCGGCTCACGCGATGAATTCGAGGATGGTGGCGTTGGATTCCGGCCCGACATATCGTCGCCGGTCTACAGACGGGTTCTGCTCCGTTGTCCGCCCGGTTGCGGGTCGGGATTCGACCGTTCGGGACCGCGATCTACAGTATACGTACGCGGAATCGTCCGCGACAGGCAACTACTTCGCCGCCGTCTCCAAAAGCTCGCCCTTGACCAGCGTCGCCAGAATCTCGATTCCGGGTTCGATCTGGTCGTCGCTCGCGAACGAATAGGAAAGCCGGATCTGGTTCTCTCCGCCGCCTTCGGCGTAGCAGCTACTCCCCGGCATATACTCGATGCCCATCTCCCGCGCCCTGGGCAGCATCTCCAGCGTGTCGATTCCGTCCGGCGAGCGTGACCCAGACGAAAAAACCGCCTTCCGGATCGGTCCACGTCGTTCCGTCTGGCATGTGCTTTTCGAGCGCATCCAAGCATGATCAGCTTGCGCTGATGATAGATCTCACGCAGGGTGACAAGGTGGTCTGGAAGATTTGCTGGAATCCATTCCGCGGCCACATACGACCCGAAGATGTTGGTGCCGCCGTCCACCTTGAGTACGCCCAAATGGTCCATGACTTCCTTGGGTGCTACCAGCCACCCCAACCGCATACCCGCTCCCATGGTTTTGGAAAAGGTCGCCGTGTAGATCGTCAGGCCATACGGGTCGAGCGAATAGATCGACGGAATCTTCTCGCCCGAAAACCGCAGATCGAAGTAGGCATCGTCCTCGAAGATGATCGTCCCGAACTCATGCGCCAGTTCGATAAGCTGCTTGCGCTTTTCCAGCGACATCGAGATCCCGGTTGGATTCTGGAAATTGGGGATGATGTAGATCATCTTCGGCGTCACCCCGTCGGCTTTGAGTGACTCGAGCGTGTCGCGCAGGGCATCCATGTCCATCCCGTCATCTTGCATGGGAACGGCCATTTGCTTCGCGCCGACATTCTTGAGCGCCCAGATGAACCCCATCCAGGTGGGAGCTTCCATCAGCACGGTGTCGTCCCAATCGACAAAGAGATCGACGATCAGCCCAACTGCTTGTGAGCCCCCCGCCGTGATCATCACGTTTTCGGGCGAAGCCGTGATGCCCTGATCGCGCTCGAGCTTTTCGATCAGCACCTCGACGAGCGATTTCACACCCATGGTCGCTCCGTACTGGAGCGCCCATTTCCCGTTTTCTTGCAACGCCTTCACCGCCGCATCGGCCACCGTGCCCGCTGGCAGCGACTCCGGATCCGGAAACCCGTAGATGAACGAGATCATTTCGATCGACTTCGATGGATCGCCCACTCGTGGCGGCGAAACATTGCGCCCACGCCTGGAATAGAGACCATCGAGCGCCTGTTGTTCCGTTGTGACCATGTCGTTATTCGCCCCTTCGGTGAGTGTTCGTGACCGTGGAATTGTACGGGCCGCGCAACCGGAGGCGTCGCCGGGGATCGCCATTCGGCCAGTGCGCACAAGCCGAGCGAAATCGGACCGAAATCGTCAGTTTTGGATGCTAGAATCCTTCTCGTTCGAAGCAGCGATGCCATCCATCACTACAACAGAGGCGGTTCCAAGCACGATGACGACATCGACCAACGGCGCTGAGCGCGATATTTACGACATCACGATCATCGGCGCCGGGCCGACCGGTTTGTTCGCGGCCTTCTACGCCGGCATGCGGAAGGCGCGTACCCAGATCATCGATTCACTCGAAGAACCGGGCGGCGCGCTGACGGCCATTTACCCCGAGAAGTACATCTACGACGTGGCCGGGTTCCCAAAGATCCTCGCCAAGGATTTCGTCGAGCAGATGTATCAGCAAGCCATGCGCGATGAACCCGATGTCTACCTCAGTGAGCAAGTGCTGAAACTTGAAAAGTTGGAAGACGGGATCCTCGAGCTGACGACCAGCAAGGCGGTGCGCTACAGCAAAGCAGTCATCATCGCCGGCGGTGTCGGCGCGTTCGAGCCGAAACGGCTGGAGGCGCCCGGAGTCGAGGAGCTGACGGGCAAAGGAATTCACTACTTCGCCAAACGGGTCGAGGACTTTCGCGATAAGAACGTCGTGATCGTGGGTGGAGGAGATTCCGCGGTCGACTGGGCGCTGACGCTCGAGCCGATCGCAAAAAAAGTCACCGTCATCCATCGCTCGCAGTTCCGCGCCCACGAGGCGAGCGTCCAGGAGCTGGCAGCATCGTCGATCGATCTGCACTACCCCAAATGCGAAGTCACTGAAGTCAGGCCTGCGAGCAATGGACACCTTGGCGAAGTTTCGTTCAAGAATGGCGATGGAGAGATTGCAACCATCGCTGCCGACGAGCTCATCGTTGCGGTCGGCTTTCTGGCCGATCTCGGACCGCTCAAGTCCTGGGGGTTCGAGCTTCAGAAGAACCAGATCGTGGTCGATATCGTGTCGATGCAGACCAGCATTCCGGGTGTATTCGCAGCCGGTGACGTCTGCTGGTATCCGGCCAAATTCCGCCTGATCGCGACTGGCGCTGCCGAAGCGGTCACTGCGGTCAACCACGCGGTAGTGCACAACGAGCCCGGAACTCGGCTCGATCCTGGACACTCGACCAATATCATGGCTGCCCGCGACACCGCGAGCTAGGTTGGCTTTCCGAATTTGACTGCGTCAAAGGCGACGTCTTCCACTTCGACATCGCGGTCGGATCTTCGTGCGATCCTGATCGTTATTGCGGTTGCGCTCATCGGTCTCGGCATCATGGCCGGCACTGGCGGTGCAACCTGGCCCGACGTTCTCGACGCCTTCGACGTCTCCGACGGGCTTTTTGGCCTGCTCAACGGGCTTGGCATCATCCTGGCGCTGCCGTTGCTGATCTACGGCGGCCGCGTCACTGCCCGCACCGGCAAGATCCCGCTTCTGGTGGCCGCTTGCGTTGGAATGGTCGTGGTCGGGCTCGGCTTCGTCTTCGCACCACGCGTGTTTCTGGTGTTCGCCCTGCTCATGCTCATCCGCGGGTTGGCATTCGCCACGCTCGATCTGAGCGCGAATGCGCTGGCGATCGACGCCGAGCGCGTCGCGAAAAAGCACATCATGAGTCCGCTTCATGCGGGCTACAGTGCCGGAACGATTGTGGGCGCGGCGATGACCGCGCTCCTCTTTTCTGCCGACTTTGGCTTCAAAAGTGTCTATCTCATCGTTGTGGCTATCTTCATCGGAGTTACGGTTGCGCCCGCCCTGGTCGGTTTCAAGGACCGGCTTGGTCGGGAAAGCAGCAACCAGGACGAAGCAGTCTCGCTTTCAGGCTTTCGCGATCCGACTATCCGGCTCGCCGCGATCATGACCGGGCTTGCGTTTGCAGGCGAAGTGCTGATTGCGGAATGGGTCGCCATCTATCTTCGAGACGGGCGCGGGTTCTCCAGCAGTACGGGAGCGTTGGCGGTCACCTCATATGGAGTCGCGCTCATGCTCGGCCGGTTTGTGAACGGGCCGGTCGTCAACCGGGTCGGTCTCAGACCGAGCTTTCAGCTGCAGGGAGCGCTCACGGTGTTCGGCGGGCTGTTGATCATCGCGGGCGGTCCCGCGTATGTCGCCCTCGCAGGCGCCTTTGTCGCGGGGTTCGGCCTCGCCGGGGTTGGGCCGAGTGGATTGAGCCTCGCCGGAAAGGCATGGCCGAACGCGCCCGGAGCTGCGGCCGGTCTTACCTTGCTGGGTGGGTACGTGGGGCTTGCTGCCGCCCCGCTGCTCGGCGGGTTGTTCGCCTCAGTCGCATCGACCAGAGTCACGCTGGCCTGCGTCGCCGCGGCCGGGATCGGCATTCTCATCGCATCGTTCGCGGTACGAAGTGACGACGAGTCTCAGGAAACACTGTCCGAGACTGCGTAACACCATGGAGATCGACGGTGCGAACGCCTATGCGGCCGAATGCCCGGTTAGTCCCATCCGCTCTCGTACGACCTGCATCTTGGGCACAGCCAGCGCGCGCGCCCGGTCAGCGCCCTCAGCCAGGATGCCAATCGCAATGTCGGGATCGGCTTCGTAGTCCAGCAGTTTTTCCCTGATCGGCGTGACGGCATCGACCACGATCGTCGCAAGATCGGTCTTGAACGCGCCATACCCTCTACCGGCGTAGCGGTCTTCGATCTCGGCAATCGGCTCGTTGCTCAAGAGTGAATAGATGCCAAGCAGGTTGGTCAGCGCAGGTTTGTCCGGCGCGGCTTTGACTTCCGAGCCGGAATCGGTCACCGCGCGCTTGATCTTTTTGGTGATCTCCGCATCGGTATCGGTCAGCGCGATATAGCTGCCAGCCGAACCGGCGCTCTTGCTCATCTTCTTGGTTGGATCTTCCAGCGACATGATGCGCGCGCCATCTGGTTTGATGTCCGGAGCAGGCACCACGAACGTATCGCTATATCTCCGGTTGAAGCGCTGCGCGACATCGCGCGCCAGCTCGATGTGCTGGCGTTGATCCTCCCCGACCGGCACCAGATCGGCGTCGTAGAGGATGATGTCGGCCACTTGCAATACCGGATAGTCGAACAGCGCCGCCGAAACTGACTCTTCCGCCCCGCCGGACTTGTCCTTGAATTGCGTCATGCGCCGAAGCTCGCCGACCGTCGCCACTGAGTTCAGCAACCAGCAAAGCTCGGAGTGCTCGCGTACATCGCCTTGCACGAAGAGAATCGACTCCTTTGGGTCGATTCCGGCGGCGAGCAGCGTATTCGCCATTGTTATGGTGTTTGCCCGGAGCGACGCTGGGTCGGTCGGAAGCGTGAGCGCGTGCAGGTTCACGATGCAGAAGATGTTGTCGTAGGTCTCTTGCTGGGTGACCCAGTTCCGGATCGCGCCGAGATAGTTCCCGATGTGGCTCACACCGGACGGCTGGATTCCGGAAAAGACTCGCTTGCGTCGTTCTGCCATGCCCTGAAGCGTCACTCTCGTTATTGTGGCTACCACCAGTCGCCGCCCGCTGCGGCGTCGCGATTATACCGGTGGCCATCGGCGGGCACGATGCTATGATCCGCCCATCGGCCCGAAATGACGCGAGAACGCGACGAAGAGCGAGGATACGCGTGGCAAAACGATATGACGCCGTCATCGTCGGCGGTGGGCACAACGGATTGGTGGCCGCTTGCTATCTCGCCGAGGCCGGGATCAGCACGCTGGTGTTGGAACGGTATTCGAAGATCGGCGGCGCGGCGATTTCCGAAGAGTATGTCCCGGGGTTCACCTTTTCCACCGGCTCCTACGTCCTCTCCCTGATGCCGCGCAAGATCGTGGAAGAGCTCAGATTGTTCGACGCGGGATTGGAGTTCATTCCAGCGCAATCCCCGCTTCTTCGCTCCCTTCCCGGATGGATCCACCCTCTCCTACTGGAACGACCACGACCGCTGGCTGGATGACATCCGCAAGATCTCACCCAGGGATGCCGATGCCTACGACCACTACGACGCCATGCTCGAAAAAGCCTGCGAGGTGATGGATCGCTACATCCTGCGTCGTCCCCCATCCTGGTCCGAAGTCGCCGCGCAGTTCAAGACTCCGGAAGAGGCAACCATTTTCCAGAAGTTCTATCTGGGTTCGGCGGCCGATATCGCCGAGTACTTCTTCGAAAGCGACCAGATGCAGGCGGTTGTCGCCGCTTCCGGCTTGATCGGCACCTTCCGGGGACCGCGCGATACCGGTACCGGCTACGTCAAGCTCTTTCACTCCATGGGCATGGCAACTGGTCATCGCGGCCGCTGGACCTACGTCAAAGGCGCCATGGGTTCGGTCACGCAAGCGCTCGCTCGCATCGCCGAGCAGCGCGGCGTCGAGATTCGTCTGGGGGCGGATGTCGAGCAGATCGTGGTGCAGGATGGCCGCGCCACCGGCGTGGCCCTGACCAGCGGAGAGGAGATCGAGGCGAACATCGTCCTGTCCAATGCCGATCCGAAACGGACGTATCTCAAGCTCGTCGACGAGACCGCCGTCCCGACCGACTACCGCAAAGCGATCGAGGCGATCAAGATCGAGAGTCCGGTCATGAAGATCAACATGGCCGTCAACGAGCTGCCCTGGTTCAAGGCGCTGGGAGACGATGCCCAGCGCCAGCGCGACGGAAGCACCGGCGGCCTCTTCATTGCTCCCAGCATCGACTACATGCAAAAAGCGTACGAAGATGCGCGGCAAGGCCGCCCGTCAGAAAAGCCATTCATGAACATTCACATGCAGTCAGCGGTCGATCCTTCGGTAGCGCCTCCAGGAAAGCACACCATTTCGATCTTCACGCAGTATTTCCCGTATCAGCTTGCCGACGGTACCTGGGACGAGCGGCGCGACGAGATCGCCGCTCATGTGATCCGCGAGTTCGCCGAGTTCGCGCCGAACATCCCAGACCAGATCGTCGGCATGCAGGTGCTCTCGCCTCCCGACCTCGAAGCCCGGTTCGGCTTGACAGGGGGCCACATCTTCCACGGTGAGCTCGTGCCCGAGCAGGCGTTCGATATGAGACCGGTGCCGGGATCGAGCTCCTACGAGGGACCGATTCAGGGGCTCTTTCTCTGTGGATCGGGCGCCTGGCCGGGCGGCTGCGTGATGGGTGCGCCCGGTCACAATGCCGCGCAGGAGATCATTGGCCGCTACAACGACGTTCGCTAGAGGAGAAGCATGAAGATCCACATTTGCGCCGATATGGAAGGAACCTGCGGAGTTTATTCTTGGATGCAGGTGACCCCGCCGGAAACGCCGTGGGGCGGTCCCATCAAGGAATCCGAATACGACCGCTGCCGCAGCCGCATGACCGCCGAAGTCAGCGCCGCCGCCCGGGGCGTTTTCTCCAGCGGCGCGACGGAAGTGCTGGTCAACGACTTCCACGGCGGCAATCGAAACATCTTCATCGACGAGCTCGACGAACGTTGCCGTCTCGTCAGTGGCGGTGCTGGACCCATGAACTTCCTGCAAGGGATGTCGACGGACACGAAAGGCCTGCTCTACACGGGATTCCATTCAAAGGCGGGCACCCTATCGTCGGCGCTTGCACATACCTGGAGCACGAACCTGAACGATCTGCGCATCGCGGGTGAATCGACCGGCGAATTCGGCTTGATCGCCTACTGCGCGGGAGCCCTCGGCGTCCCGGTCTTACTGGTCACCGGCGACCAAACTGCCTGCGACCAGACGGAGGCATTCCTGAAGCGTCCCGTAGTCAAAGCCGTGGTCAAGGAAGGAATCTCCCAGACCGGCGCGATCAGCATGCATCCCCGTCGCGCCCAGCAGCTGATCGAAGAAAAAGCCGCCGAGGCAATGTCGCTTATTGGCAACGGTCGAACCGATGATCTTGCCTACAGGAGCCAGAGTGGAGCTCGACTTCGATCACCAAACCCGCGCCGATGCCGCTGAGCGCCAGACAGGCGTCGAGCGGGTGAGCGAGCGGACGGTCGCGTTCACCGCTGAAGATGGAATCGATCTTCTGCAGAAATTCGTCAATACCATGCGCGCCAGCGCGGTCACCCTTTCGCCGTAATGCCAGATCCTGAGCTAACGACCCTGCCGTTGATAGCGTCTCCGGACGAGCTTCAGGCCTGGCTGGAAGAGAACGGCGAAACTGCGATCCGAGTACTGGGTGCGGTTTCACAAAAAGACATCGCCGACCTTTACCGTCGACCTGCCGGCCTTGATCGACGTGGCGCTCTGTTACGGCTGGATCGACGTCAAGGGCCGCCGGGTCGACGACGACCTGCGAGCGATTCGATTCACTCCTCGACGACCGAAGAGCAACTGGTCGGAAACGAATCGTGCCGCCGCCCGCCGCTTGATCGAGGAAGGTCGAATGCGCCCCAACCGGACGATCTCGACTTCCTGAGGATCTCTAGCGTTCGGCCTGAATCGCTAGCAGCTCGTTGATCGTCTCATTGAGCCGTCTGCGCTGGATTGGGAGCTCCTCGACCTGCCGCTGCCGCTCTTCGATCTCCGCGCTACGTTCGTTCAGCAGCCGCGTCCGTTCGGCGTTCAGTTCGCGCAACCGCGTTTCGTGATTCAGGCACCGAAGCGACACGCCACCCCACAGCTCCCAGTCACCACAGGCCGGCGATGGAACCGCCAAATCAGCCAGGGTGACGTGCGCTGGGAGCGGCCGTGCTCTCGACGGTCCTGTCCCGTAGCTCAGTAGCGAACCCAAACAGCGATCGATCCAGATGCGCCGCCAGTTCGTCCTGAAGTTCGGGGGCAATCCCCTCGGGAATGAGACCGGTCGGGTCGATGTCCTCGCCGATCAGATCGCCCCGCACGATCTGGGTTCCTCGCTCCGCCCAGTCGATTTCTTCCGCGTATGAAAAGCGATGCGGCCCAATCGCGAAACTGACACGCGGAACCGGCGACAACGCCACCTGGATATCGGTGATCGGCGTCGGTGGCAGCGATGGCAGCGTGCGCGCTTCCAGCTGGGATTCGGCGGAAATTTCGCGTTCGATGGTTTCCAGCGCCGCGGCATGCACGGCGATCCGCTGTTGAAACGAGCTCTCGGGATCACCTGAGCGCTCCACCGCCTCGATCTCGTCCTCGATTGCCTGGATGCGTTTCAGCAACCGTTCGACCCGCGGATCCGAGCTTGGTTGCGGAGCGTCGCGCGGCGGCGGGGGCACGAACCCTTTTGCACGAGATACTGGTGCCGGTGCTGGAGCGGGGAACCGCCTCGGGTTCTGGTTCCGCTTGCTTTCGAAGTCGCTTGAGAAATGACATAACAGTGAGCCTTTGCCGGTCGATCGCGTCCACAGAGTCTATCCGGATCGCACCATCCTTGACCGGACGGTGCGGGAGCGCAAGAATGCTGAGCGATTCGAGCGATGACGCGAAATGAACGGATACCGATGTCTGCTCGAAACCGAAATGACCTGGATTCCAACCGAGGACTATTTGGAACAGAGCCGTCTGCTGGCCTTTGCCCGAACGTGCGGTGTCGATGGGTACCAGGGGCTGCAGGACTGGTCCGCCCAGGACCCTGGCGCCTATTGGGATGCCGCTGTCCGCGATATGGGTTTCGAGTTCGACCCCGGCTATGCGCAACCGGTAGATATGTCCCGAGGCAAGGAATGGCCCGAATGGTTCCCGGGCGCTGGCTTCGACTACGTGTCGAACATCTTCGATCTCGCGTTCGAACGCGGCGCGGCCGACCAGCTCGCGGTGATCTGGGAAGGCGATGGGGGAGAGACCCGCTCGCTCACCTATCGCAGAGTTGTGGGACGAAACCCGTCAGTTCGCGAACGCGCTGGAAACGCTCGGCATCGCCAAAGGCGACCGCATGGGTATCTTCCTGCCCATGATTCCCGAAACCGTCGTCGCTGTTCTGGCCTGCGGGCTGATCGGCGCGATCTACATTCCGATGTTTTCGGGCTACGGCGCCGAAGCCGTAGCCTCCCGCCTGCGCGATTGCGACGCGAAGCTTCTCATCACCGCCAATGGGTTCAATCGGCGCGGAAAATGTCGTTCCGCTGAAGGAGACCGCCGATGCCGCAATGGCCGCCGCGCCCTCGGTCGGGCTCTGCATCGTTCTGGACCAGACCCACACGCCCACCGAGATGCAGGAGGGCCGTGACCGCTGGTGGGCTGATGTGATCGATGGCGTATCGAGCGACTTCGAGCCACGCCAGATCGCTGGAAACGATCCCTACATGATCATCTACACCTCTGGCACCACCGGCAAGCCCAAAGGCGCCGTGCACGTGCACGCGGGATTTCCCGATAAAGGCCGCCCACGATCTCGCCTATATGTTCGATCTCCACGCCGGAGAGCGCATCTTCTGGTTGACCGACCTCGGCTGGATGATGGGTCCATGGCTGATCTGCGGCGGGCTTCTGCTCGGAGCCACCATCGTGATCTTCGAAGGAACTCCCGACTATCCCAATCCCGACCGGCTCTGGGAGATCGCCGAGCGGCACGAGGTCAACGTGCTCGGCCTGGCACCCACCGCCATTCGCGCCCTGATGTCGCAAGGAACCGATTGGGTCGATCGGCACGACCTCTCGTCCCTGCGCGTCCTCGGCTCCACGGGCGAGCCCTGGAACCCGGTTCCCTGGCAGTGGTACTTCGAGCAGATTGGCAAGAGCAAGCTGCCGATCATCAACTACTCCGGCGGCACCGAAACCAGCGGCGGCATCGTCGGATGCGTCACGGTGCAACCGATCCGCTCCTGCGCCTTCAGCGGCCCGGTGCCCGGCATGGCCGCCGACGTGGTGGACGACAACGGGAATCCAGTGCGGGGAGCCGTTGGCGAACTCGCAGTTCGCCAGCCATGGGTCGGAATGACCCGCGGGTTCTGGCACGACGACGCCCGCTACATGGAAACCTACTGGTCGCGCTTCCCGGGTACCTGGATGCACGGCGACTGGGCCGAGGTTGACGACGACGGCTTCTGGTATATCCGTGGCCGTTCCGACGACACGCTCAAAGTGGCCGGCAAGCGCATCGGCCCCGCCGAAGTCGAATCGGCCGCGGTCGCCCATCAGGCAGTTCAGGAAGCGGCAGCAGTCGGCATCCCCGACGAGCTCAAAGGTGAATCGGTCGTCGTCTTTGCGGTGCTCCGGCCCGGCAAACGACGCGTCTCCCGAGCTCGTCGGAAGCGGTTCGCCAGGAGATTTCCAAACAGCTCGGTGCCTCCATGCGGCCCGAAATCGTGCTATTCGTCACCGATCTCCCGAAGACCCGCAACGCCAAGATCATGCGCAGAGTCATCCGGGCAGCGTATCTTGGACTGCCAACAGGAGACTTGACGTCGCTCGAGAACCCTGCCGCGGTCGAGCAGATCGCGGCGCTGGGCGGGCATTGAAGCCAACCCACCGGGAGGTGAGCAGATGAAACGAAGCCAGCTACACGGAACCCGCATGCTCGAAGCCGAGGCGGAGATACCGTTCAAACGCCGAACCGAGCTGGTCGAGGAGTCGCTCCGCAACGGGCTGGAATCGGCCTGGTCGATCACCGATCGCACCATTCCGCTCTTCGACCGAAACCCCATGCTCAACGGCAAATACTCGGCCGCCACCACGTTTCTGGGGGTGCCGTTTCAGGAAGACATGCGTGCGCTCGAAAGCCCGGATGTGGTCTTTGTCGGAGCACCGCTCGATGCCGGCACCACCTATCGCTCAGGTACCCGATTCGGCCCGGAAGGCATTCGCTCGATCTCATCCCTCTATTCCGGCTACAACTTCGAGTTCGGAGTCGATCTCATCGAATCGCTCGATATGGTCGATGCCGGCGATATCACCGTCATTCCGGCCAACATCGAAAAATCCTTCGATCAGATCGATAAAGGTGTTGCCTATCTGCACGAGCACGACACCTTCCCGGTCGTGCTCGGCGGAGATCATGCGATCGGCTACCCCGATATCCGCGGCCTGGCGCCATATGTCGACGGCAACATCGGCATCATCCACTTCGACCGCCACACGGACATGTCCGAGCTCAACATCGACGAGCGCATGCACGGCACTCCATTTTTTCACGCCACCAATATCCCCAACGCACCGCCCGTCAACCTCGTGCAGATCGGCATTGGCGGCTGGAACGGCTCGCGCTATGGCGTGAAAAACGCCCGAGAGCGGGGCGCCACCTCGATCACCATGACCGACGTCGACCGGTACGGACTCGAGCGCATCGCCGAGATGGCGCTGGAAATCGCCTGGAAGAACGCCTCCTGCGTCTTCCTGTCCTTCGACATCGATTCGATCGACCCGGCGTTCGCGCCCGGAACCGGCACCCCCGAGCCGGGCGGCCTGCTTCCCCGCGAAGCTTTCCGCATGTTGCAGATCATTACGCGTGAAGGGCTCTGCGGCATGGAAGTCGTCGAGGTTTCACCGCCCTACGATGTAGCCGATACGACCTCGCTGCTGGCTGCCAGGGTGATCTGCGACGTGCTCGGAACGCTGGTCGCGGAAGGAAAGCTCGGCCGCCATATTGGTCCAGCCGAAACGCCAACCGGACGGCATAACCGATTCGGACAAGGCATAATTCGCCGTCGCGGTCGAATGTCGGCTCGCTGTCGCCCACCAGTGTCATGAGTCAGCTTTGACCGAATCTCATACCAAGCCAATCCAGCGTGCCACCGCCGCCGAATCGCCGCGTGCATTTCAAACCTGGCCCGGCGCCGCTCCAGTTGCCACTCCCGAGTCGGCCACAACCCGGAAACGCCATGGCGTGCGCCGCTGGGTAGGCATCGGGTTGTGCGTGATCGCGCTTGGTTTCTTCCTCGTGCCGTTTCTCGTCTTTGCCGCCGTCTACAGGCAGGCCCGCACCAATGAGGCACGGCCGGTCGATGCGATCGTCGTCCTCGGCGCGGCGCAGTTCAACGGTGTGCCATCGCAAGTCTTCCAGGCCCGTCTCGATACCGCCTTCGACCTCTATCAACAAGGCTATGCTCCCACCATTGTCGTGACCGGTGGCCGGATTCTGGGCGATCACTTTACTGAGGCCGAAGCGGGCAGAAACTATCTGGTCGATCGTGGCGTACCAGCCGACGCGATCCTGATGGAAAACATCAGTCACAACACCGCCGCCAGTTTCGAGGGCGTCGAGCGTCTCCTGACACCACGCGGTGTCGAATCGTTGCTGGTGGTCAGTGACGGATTCCATCTCTACCGCTCGAAGTTGCTCGCGGAGAATTCCGGCTTCGAGGCATACGGATTTGCCGCGCAGAACAGTCCCATCAGCCAGGGATCGGGAACCGAGCTGCGCTACATGGTCCGCGAAACGCTCGGAGTCCTTGCCTGGAAGCTGCATATCAGGCGCTAGCCAGTTCAGGCGGCGACGATGCTCACCAGCGTCACGTCCTCTGAGCCGATCGGTTCGACCCCCGTGCAGGGATCAGCTCCCGCGACGATCGCGTAATTCCCATCGGCCAGATCGAACATCGGCATTCCGACGATTTCACCTTCGGGAACCAGCAGACTACCAACGGGATCGAACCCGATAGCACCCAACGCATTGCACGCCGACACCACGTTGCCGACCGTAGTCTCTGTTTCGATCGCCAACACGAAAACGCGAGCAGGGTGATCGAGTTCATTCGCAAATGAGAAGACGATGGTTCCCGGATTTGCCAGCTCGGTAGCCGGAGACACGATCGCGCCTTCCTCCAGCAAGAAGCGAATCCCCACAGCCACTCCATTCACCGGTGGCGTGCGAATACTTCGTCCCGCCAGGACCCAATGTCCATTCTCGAGCTGAAGGCGCCAGAGCTCCTGGTGCACACCATTCCAGGCTCGCCAGGTGACCACCAGGGTTGCCAGCTCACTCCCCGTGGTGCCGTTTTCCTCGATCGACTGAATCTGAAGTTGCGGCAGTAGATCCCGATCGTCGAGCATCTGCAGGCGCGCGCGCAGTGCATCGTCCTGGGTGACGCCAAACATCGACTCACGGAAGCCCTCGTTCGTCAACGCCAGTACGCCATCCCAGAATCGGCGGTTGAAGCAACTGGTGAAATTCATCACCGCTTGCGAAACTGCCAGGCGATTACTCGAAGGGTCCGGCGATCCGACTGCAATCGGCGTGGCCATGCGGGCCAGTATTCGGCTACACGGATCGATACCGGACTGCGGTTGCTGGCCGCCTGCGGCCGCGACAGGGACGATAGAAAAGATCGCGCCCAGGCACAAGGCCAGCGCTCGCGCGCGGCCCGAACGTCGGAGTCCGTCGAAGAGTTCGGTCACTGTCGCTACCCCAGGGCTCGATTCGGCGATCGTACCGCAACCGTGGATCCCGGGCCACGCCGACCCAATGCCGCCACGGTCCTGCCAAGACCCAGAAACATTCGCAGCCTCTTCACAACGCATACACATCTCGGCGCTGAAATAGACGGCAGCGGCCAAAGGCGAGTTCGGTTCGCCGGTAGACTCGTTGATTTCGAAAATGGGAGCAGGATCGTATGAGAACTTCGTTCAGCATCGCCTTCGCGATAGTTTTCGCGCTGGTGACGATCGTCACACCAGCCGGGTCCCCAGTCGCCGCACAGTCGACCAGTGCGACTTCGGGAGACATCGTCAATTCGATCCAGATCGACGGGACAGAAAGGACCTACCGGGTCCATCTTCCCGGGGGCATCGCTCCGGCAGCCGGTGCTCCCGTTCTTATCGTGCTTCACGGTGGCGGTGGTAACGGCAAACAAGTCGATCACGCCAAGGGCATTTCCGATCTTGCTGACCAGGAAGGGTTCATCGCCGTCTACCCAAATGGTTCAGGGCGAACCTCGAAGCTGCTGACGTGGAATGCCTACAACTGTTGCGCCTACGCGCACGCCCAGGATATCGATGACGTCGCATTCATTTCTGCGCTCATCGACCGGGTGATTGCGGACTACGACGTCGATCCGACCCGGATCTACATCACCGGACATTCGAACGGAGCCATGATGACCTTTCGGCTCGCGTGCGAGCTGTCCGACAAGATCGCTGCAGCCGCGCCATATGCAGGAGCGCTCAATACCGACTCTTGCTCACCCGATAGTCCTGTGCCGATGCTGATCATGAATGGAGCAGACGACACGTCGGTCCTGGTCTCCGGTGGTACGGGCAGCGGTATCGACGACACCCGTGTCGACCAGCCAACCTCGTTCGCGGTAGACACCTGGGTTGCCGCCGATGGCTGCACCTCCGCCCCAATCGAGACGGACGACGGCCAGACCCTGATCAAAACGTGGACCGCCTGTTCCAACGGAAGCGTTGTCGAGCAAGTGCTCATTCGCGATTGGGGGCACAACTGGCCGACGATCGAAAGCGGTGCACCGTTCGATGCCACACGCGTCATCTGGGACTTTGTCTCGCAGTTCTCGAAAACGCAGATAGAGGGCTGAGTCCAGAATGCAGCGTCTGTTCTGCACAGCACGGCGGTTCCGAAAGCGAACTGCCGGCTCAAATGCTCAGCTTACGCCCCAACCGTCGTGCTTGTACCGCTTCGCCCAATCCACCCCTTGCCACGTTTTCATGGTGATCGGTTTGACGAAGAAAAGCCAGCGTGGCTCGGTCAACGTCGGAACGAGATAGTCTGGACCGTGTGGTCCAAGATAGCGGTACGACATCTCGTTACCGATTTCGACCCACTTGCCACCGACATTCGGCCGCTCGATCAGCTCCGCTTCGCCCTTGACCAGCACTTTGCGTAACGATCCCGGCTCGTCGATGTCGAGAAAGACCCGCTTGTCGTTTTCCATGAATCTGGCCCAATCCGACCGCTCTCGAGGAATGATGTAGAAACCACCATCCCGATAGAGAAACCAGACTGGTACGACATACGGCCATCCATCATCGTCGAGTACCCCTAACCGGCACAAGACATCCGTCGAAAGGAACTCCTGTAGCTCCTGCTCCGACAACTTCCCGACTTTGCCGCGCCATTCCTGTTTCGCTTCTTCGCTCACGTCAAAAGTCCCTCTTTGGTGCTCGATCCGAATGTTCCGCGACAATCGAGCCAACTGCTCCCGAACAGTTGCATCGAAGCCGCCGAACGCTACTGAATTTTGACGCAACCGCTCGGATCGAAACGTACCGTTTGCATATCCCCGAGCACGACTCGTCGCCAGGAAACCGAATGATCCTCGCAGGCCCGAGCGCCCCAGCGAAACGGGTCGTCTTCAGCCTTTTGCCGGTATTGGATTCTCCATAATGAGCGAGCGATGCGCGGCCGTGCCTGCAATCACTCCGTCGGCAGCGGCGAGCGTGATCGCGTGCATCGCCCGGGTGATATCACCCGCCGCGAAGACACCTGGAACGGTGGTGGTCTTGAGATCATCGGTACGCAAGATCGGCCCGACTGGGCCCGCATCGAGCTCACAGCCGAGTTGCTCGGCGATGCCGCTCGTGAAACGCGTAGGAGGAGCGATATAGAGCGCCTCGATCGGGATGATGCGACCATCTTCCAGTCGCACACCAGAGAGCTCGACTCCGTTTCCTTCGAGTCTCAGGACTCGTTCGGAGACGAGAGCAATTCCAGCAGCCTGGAGTTCCTGCGCCGCTTCGGGAGCAAGTTCAGTCCCATCCAGAAAATACGTGGTCGGGCCCCATTCGCTGATGATGCGGGCCTGATGTACTGAATGTTCCACGGTCCTGAGCACGCCGAGTGACATACCAGCGAATTCGAACCCGTGACAATACGGGCAGTGGTTGACCGTTTTCCCCCATCGTTCCGCCAGTCCTGGAAGATCTGGCAGAACATCGGTGATTCCGGACGCGAGGATGAGCCGCTTTCCGAAGACTGTCGTGCCGTCGAGCGAGGAAACCGTGAAGCCATCCTCAGTCTTTGTTGCTCCCACCGCTGTCCCGGCCCGGAGTTCCACCGTGGGATAGACGGCCAACTGCCTGCGCGCTGCGTCGAGGATTTCGCTTGGCGGGGATCCATCTCGCGAGAGATAGCCGTGCGAATGCTCGGCGAACCGATTCCTTGGGAGACCGGCGTCGATGACGCACACCGAACGCAGTGCTCGGGCAAGATACGTGGCAGCCTCCAATCCGGCAAAGCTCCCTCCAATAACGATGACGTCAAACTGCATTGTGCTGCTCCAGACATAAATCATTTCGATTGATCATTCCCACATGAAATTCGTCGCTGAGCGATCGCAACGTGACCTCGCTGAACCGTTGCAGCAAGACTTGCTCTGCTTCACGGCGACTCTCCGCCAGCGTCGACTCAACGGCCCGCTCGACCAAACACCTCGAATCTGAATCCCCATTCCCGAGCGCAATCAAAATCGGACTGCCGAGTGCGCGGTAGATGTCGAGCAATGTGGTCGTATCGAGATCGCAAACGATCTCCCAACCACCACCGTGACCCCGAGCAGATCGGACATAACCCTCTCGCCGCAGCCCCGCCATCATCCGGCGTACGACCACGGGATTCGTACGCATCGCCTGGGCGAGCGTCGCAGAAGTGACCGGTTCATTGAATTCGGCCATATGAAGGAGAAGGTGAAGAGCGCTTGAAAGCCGTGCATCAAATGTCATGTAATTCATGATGTTACAAATTGGTGTGCA
The DNA here is from genome assembly GCA_963720855.1 of uncultured Chloroflexia bacterium. Taxonomy (GTDB): domain Bacteria; phylum Chloroflexota; class Chloroflexia; order Thermomicrobiales; family UBA6265; genus JAMLHN01. The sequence continues at coordinate 726,122 of CAVRGV010000001.1, forward strand.
TGTCAAGGTATTGCAAACGAGTCATCTTGCAGGCACGGCAAATGTCGGGCATCTGACGGTCTATGGAACAGTGACCCGCTTTGCGATGTGGAGTTCTAGGTACGGGATTCGAGCCGATGCTGCGAAGGTCGTCATCGAAACACCATGCGCTATCATCGGGACGATCAGTCGTCGTTGTCTGGCCTTCCAATCACGGTGAGCACGTCGGTATCCACCGGCTGCGATTTCATTTCGGCGATTAGGAGTCAGGGTCCGTACGGCATGAAGCGAAGGACCTGTCACCGCGCATTTTTCTCGGCTCCGTGACCACGAGCAATTGGGGAATCAGTGTTCGAATCCAGCCCCGGCAAGCTTTCGACGTGAGAATCGCGGGGATCGACGTTGCCAACCGAGACCGAGCCGAGGCGTGGGCGTCATCGCTACCTCGCCCACTGACTCCGCTTTTCGGTCGAGATGCGGAAGTCGAGGCGGTCTCTGCGTTGCTCCGTGGCGGCGATGTCCGCATTTTGACGTTGATAGGAACCGGCGGTGTCGGCAAGACACGGCTGGCGCTACGAGTGGCCGCCGACCTCGCCGCCGACTTCCCGGATGGTATCGTCTTCGTCCCACTCGCGGCTGTTTCCCAAGCTGACATGTTCCTCCCGGCGATCGCGCAGGCCATCGGTGTGCAGGACTCTGGTGAGCGCGGCTTGGGGGAGCATGTGACACGCGCGCTCGAGGGGCTCCGCCTGCTGTTGGTGCTGGATAACTTCGAGCATCTCACCGCTGCGGCACCCTCGGTATCCAGGATGCTCGCCAGTTGCTCAGGATTGACCGTTCTCGTGACCAGCCGCGTTCCGCTGCGCGTTGCCGGCGAGCAAGAATTCGAAGTTCAGCCGCTTGGCGTGCCTGGCACCGGAACGGTATCCGCTTCTGAGATCGAATCGTATCCCTCGGTCGCCCTCTTCCTCCAGCGGACCCGGGCGGTGCGTTCCAACTTCGTGCTGGACGATGCCAACGCCGCGGCAGTTGCCGAAATCTGCCGCCGGGTGGAAGGTCTGCCCTTGGCGCTCGAGCTCGCTGCGGCCAGGAGCAAGGTGCTTTCTCCGTCGGCGATATTGGCGCGCCTGACGCCTGGCCTGGGACTCCTGACCGGTGGCGCCCGAGATCAGCCGGCACGTCTGCAAACGATGCGTGAGGCAATCGCTTGGAGTCACGAGCTATTGGCCGAATCGGTCCAGGCGCTCTTCCACCGGCTCGCTGTATTCGTGGGAGGCTTCACGCTCGATGCCGTGGAGACGCTAGGTAGTGACGATTCTGCCGGCGCGGTGCTGGACGGAATCGAGATGCTCGTCGACAGCAGTCTCCTTCAGCGTTACCAGGGTCCGGATGGAGAAACCAGATTCGGGATGCTGGAAACCATTCGCGAGTTCGCATTGGAACAGCTCATAGCCAGCGGTGAAGAGCAGGCGATGTACTCGCGTCACGCATCCTGGGCGCTTTCGTACGCGCTCGAGGCGCAACCCTTTCTCTATGGCGGGGCGTTTCAGTCCCGTTGGCTGGACCGGCTCACTGTGGAGCACGAAAACCTTCGGGTCGCGCTCGGGTGGACGGTAGACCATGAACCGGAAACCGCCCTGGGTCTTGTTGGAGCACTTCATTGGTTCTGGTATGTCCGGGGCCATCTCAACGAGGGGCGGCGCTGGCTGGCGAGCGCGCTGGCCGCCGCTCCCGACGCACCGGAGCTTCCGCGCGCACGCGCGCTGCTCGGGGCAGGCATGCTGGCGAACCGGCAAGGGGACCCTGCTGCGGTCACCTTCCTGGAAGAGAGCCTGTCGCTCTCACGACAAGCGGACGATGATGTCGGGACCGCCTTCGCCCTTGGCCTCCTTTCGCTTCAGGCGGAAGACGTCGGCGAGTACGCACGGGCGTTCACGCTCATGAGCGAAGCGCTATCCATCGATCGAGCAACCGGCGGAACCTTGCCGCACCCGTTGACCGCCACAGCGCTTGGCCATCTTGGAATCTCGGCCTGGGGTTTGGGTGAGCGCAATCGAGCGGAAGAGCTTCTTCGGCAATCACTGGCCGCCAGCCGCGCCAACCAAGATCCGTGGGGAACCGCAAACGCCCTTGGGTACCTGGGCCTGATCGCCAGCGAGCAGGGGAGGCTGGACGAAGCGGCTCCACTCATCCGAGAGGGCCTTGCGCTCTACTGGGAGGCAGGCTCGCCGGAGGATATTGCCGCCGGTCTCGCCAACGTGGCCATGCTCGCCGCCGCATGCCAGAACTCCGGGCAAGCGGCATGGCTGTTCGGCGCGGCTGAGGCGCTGCTCGATGCGATCGACAGCAGGCAGGGGCTCCCCGAGCGGAGCGTTTACGAGCGGGCTGCGGAGGAAACGCGCCGCGCCCTCGGTGACACCGAGTTCGCAAACGCCTGGACTGCGGGCCGGGCAACCCCAATGGCAGAAGCCGTCGCCGCGGCCCTGGAATTCGGCGTCACAGGAGTGCCGAGAATGGTGGTCGTTCCGGCAACGACGGTAGGCGGGTTGACGGCACGTGAGCTGGAGGTCTTGCGCCACCTTGTCGCTGGGCAGACCGATCGGCAAATTGGCGACGCGCTCTTCATCAGTGCGCGCACGGCGCAGGCCCATGTGGGCCACATCTTCAAGAAGCTTGGCGTGAGCTCGCGAACGGCCGCGGTTGCCGTTGCGCTCGGCTCTGGCCTCGTCCCCAACGAACCCAACACGGCTCAGCTGCTGGCAGAGTAGTTCAACCTCCTCCGCCAGTTGCTTCTGCGCGATGTTGCCTTCCTGCCACGTCCCTTCAGATGGTCGAAGCCGCGCTACGTACGTAATCGGCCCCTCTGCCGGTCCAAAATTACGCAGATCGACCGAGTAATTCACCCGATGGCAGCCACAGCCAGGTCGACCATGATGATCTCGTAGCCGGCGCAGCGCCGGACGGGGTCGATGAGGCAGCCTGAGTTGACCCCGCCAAGTTCGAGCCAGGGAGGAGTCACTCCGGTTCATATCGCCAGGCCAACCAGCAAATATATCGGACGGGCTATTCGTCCGTTCCAAGGCACCCTACACGCTTCCATCGTGACGGTTAAACGCCGCACAACACCACTAATGTCGAGGAGAAACCTTTGATGATCCATCAATCCGCCGTTGCTCTTTCCACCAACGCCACCAGGGCGAGCCGCCGCGACATCTTTCGCTGGACTGCCGCTGGTCTCGCCGCTGTAATGCTCCCATGTGTGGCCCCCAGCTCCACATTCGCCACGGATTCGTTGACCGCACGTCTGGACGCGGTGCTCGCCGCAGTTGTCGAAGAAGGCATTCCCGGAGTGGCTTTGCGCGTCGAACAGGGCGGCGCTGTGCTCTACTCCGGAGCGGCCGGAGTTTCCAGTCTGGAGCAGCAAACACCCCTGAAGGTTTCCGATCGGTTTCGGATTTACAGCATTACCAAGGTCTTCACCGCAACCGTCGTGCTTCAGCTCGTCGACGAAGGCGTCCTCACGTTGGACGACACAGTCACACAGTGGCTCGACGATCCGGCGGTCACTGCGATCCCGAACGTTGACATCGTCACGCTCCAGCAACTGTTGACGCATACCAGCGGCATCTATGACTTTGGCGACGATAACGACAGCCCGTTCTGGGAGGATGCCTTCCTCGGGCCGAACGCTGACTGGTCGAAGGTTTGGACCATCCCCGAGCTGCTCGCTTACGCGGCTGCCGATGCCCACTCGCCCTACTTCGCGCCGGGCGAAGGCGTTGCCTACTCCAACACCGGTTACCTCTTGCTCGGGTTGATCGTCGAAGCGGCGACCGGCCGCTCGTTCGGGGACGAGCTACAGGAGCGGATCCTGGAGCCGCTGGAGCTGAAGGACACGTTCCTGGCCGAGGGCGCTGGACTGCCTGCGGGTACCGTCGATGGTTACCAATTGTTGGACGGTGAACTCGTCGATGTCAGCGCGATCAACCTCTCGTGGGTCTGGACGGCCGGGGGCATTGTTTCAACGACGGCCGACCTTTCCCGCTTTGCGCAAGCTATCTTCGATGGAGAACTCGTCTCCCCGGAGTCGCGTACGGCCATGTTTACCTTCTCCACGAACGACCAGGACCGCTTCCGCGAAGGAATGGGAGTGTTTCAGTCTCAATCCACGAACGGAACGTTGGTTGGCATGGACGGCGGCAGCGCAGGTGGCAGCTCGACGATGCAGCGACTGGAATCGACTGACCTGACGGTGGTCGTGTTGATCAACCAGGCCCCCGACGAGGGCGCGGGCGACCGAGTCCGTGACGCCGCCTTCACAGAAGTACTTGGCACGCACTGACCGGAGTGATCCTGAGTCAGAGTGGGATGAGCCGGGTCTGCCGGCTCATCCCACTCATCGTTCCAGCCGGGGAGGTAACCATGACATCCCCATTAGGAAGCACCAGCATCACCACGGCGAACGCAGCAGCCGTGCGTCGCCTGATGGAAGAAATCTGGGGTCGAGGCCGCTGGGAGCTAGTTGCCGACCTGATCGCGGACATCTATGTCGGGCACTTCGCTGCCGGAGACCATTACGGTCCCGAGGGGGCTCGAATCGACATCCACGCCTACCGGCGGGCGTTCCCCGATCTGTCCGTGACAGTGGACGAGCTTCTAGCGTTCGATGACAAAGTCGTTCGGCGCTTCACCTTGCGAGGGACGTACGCTCGGCCAATCTTGGACATTCCATCCACCGGCCAGTTGGTCGTCATTGGCGCCATTGCGATCGACCAGCTCGACCAGGGCAAATTGGTCGAGAGTTGGATTCAGATGGACACGCTGCCCCTGCATCGACTGGCAGCGCAGCATCGATCCAGCCAATAGTCTTCGGGACGGCTTCCCTCATTTCGAAGGATCGGCCATCGACGCAGATTCGGAAACAGTGGCAAAGGCACAGGGTGCCGCACGGAGCTAGTGGGAAAAGAAAACCCTCTCCAGATGGGCGATGGATTCCTCGGTTCCGGGAGAACCTTGTTCACGTCGGGTGCCGGGAGCGGGATTCGAACCCGCACGGGTTGCCCCGTCGCATTTTGAGTGCGATGCGTCTGCCATTTCGCCACCCCGGCCAGAGGGCACCGGAGAACCGGTTAGCCCGGTGAATTGTATCTCACGCCGCGCTCGTGGCTCTCGTCCTATTCGATCCACCGTTCACGGAGACACCGGAGCCTGTCGAGTGAGAAACGACTCGACCGCATCGTTCACGTCCAGATGCAGATGTTCTACGCCAATCTCTGCAATGACTCCATCCTTTTCCAGCGTGTCGAACACATTCTTTTTGACTCGCGCGAGTTTGAAATCAGTGTTGCGGTCACGGAGAACGCCTGCGATGCGAGCGATGGTGTCGGCACCCTGAGTGTCGATGAAATTGATGCTTTGGCAGTCCAGCACGAGAAGGTGGACAGGAGTTTCGCTCTCCTCGACCAGTTGCCCGATGCGACTTTCTAGCGAATCGGCCGTGACGAAAAACAGCGCCCCTTCGAGGCGGATCGCCAACACACCGGGAACGTCTTCGTCATCGGGATTACTCTCCAGGTCTCGGTAGACATGGGTTCCTTTGGCACGGCCGAGGCGAACAATTGACGGCGACGTCACGACTCGCAGGAGCCAGATCAGTGACAGCGCAACGCCCACGACGACCCCCGCCAGGACGCCGAAGAAGATCACCCCCGCAAGAGCGGTGATCGCGATCAAGAAGTCCGACCGCCTGACCGCATAGAGCTTGCGCAGCTCGGGCACATCCATCATTCCCAGCGTGACCGCCTCGATGATGACAGCCGCAAGGATCGCCTTTGGCAGATCCGAGAAGACAGGAGCCAGGAAGATGAGTGTCAAAATGATTGCGGCGCCTGTGACAAGCGAAGCAATCTGGCTCTTGGCTCCCGCGCGGTCGTTGAGCGAGCTTGCCGACAAACTGGTCGAAACGGGAATTCCCTGAAACAGTCCTGCTCCGATATTCGCCGCCCCTTGGGCGAGCGACTCCTGATTGATGTCGACGCGGTAGTCATTCTTGGCGGCGAAGTACCGCGCATCCCCGGCGCTCTGGGAGAAACCGATGAGCACAGTTGCAATCGCTGCCCCAAGAATGAGCTCGAAATGATCGGTCGCCAGCTGAAGGGGAGGAACCTGCAATGACGGTAGCCCTGAAGGAACCTCACCGACAAGGGCGACTCCTCGCGCTTCCAGATTCAGTGATGACGAAAGCACGAGTCCGATGACGACCACGATCAGCTCGCCAGGCAGTCGTGGAGCAACCGCGTGCAGTCCGAACAGAAAGGCGAGTGCACAGCCGCCCACCACCAGGGTGGTTGAATGCAGCTCGTCGATTCCCTGCAGCCATGACCAGAATTCCCGCCAGGAGTTGCTTCCGCTCGCATCGGTGCCCGTGATCTTGGGAAGCTCCCCGATGACCACGTCGATCGCCGCTCCAAACAGAAAGCCGGTTATGACCGCTTTGGAGATGAATTGCGAAATCCAGCCCATGCGCAGGACGGACATGAGCAAGAAGAGAATGCCGGAGAAGAGCGCAATGAGCGCGACGAACGGCGTCGCATCCTGACCCCCAGCGATACCAGAGGCCAGCAGGGTGCTTCCCGCAACTGCGGCCAGCCCCGAGCTCGGACCGGTGGAGATCTGGCGTGACGTCCCGAAAATGGCATAGAGGACTGCCCCAGCCGCCGCTGCGTAAAGCCCATTCTCGATGGGCACTCCAGCGATCTCCGCATACCCCAGGTTTTTGGGCACCACCAGCGCCGTAACGGTGACGCCCGCAACGACATCCGCGCGCAGAAACGAACGGCTATAGGAGTGTCCCCAGCTTGTGATCGGAAGAACGTTCTGGAGTTTCACGGCTGGTTCCCGCGAGCGCCGATGGCATTGAAACCGAACAGCCCGGAGCTTCCAGGCGTTTTCGATGGCTACTGCAGGTTCAGACAGCGATTGCCGGAAACGCAGAAACCCGAATCCTCATCTGGCGATCCTAGATCGGAGTTCCCGAAACCGGTGTCGCTCGAAAGAGTGAAATAGCGGCAGCTTCCGCAGGGTATTGACAGATCAATCCAGCAGCCAAATTGCCAGTGATCGCCAGATGGACCTACAACGACGTGGTAATTCGTTTCTGTCTCGAATGGAGAAAAAGTGCGCGCAGACAGCGAATCGCATGCCGCTTTCACAAGACATTGGGCGAGAGCCAACGCCCCCGATTGGATGCTCTCTGGCACCTACTTCCCAACTGCGGGATAATTTCTGGTAAGTCGCTCGTAGACGCGCGAGTGATTCCGCATTGCCAATCAGGGTGATCGATTCTTGAGCACAACCACACCACATCTGCATGCCCATGCCGGTCGGACGTTCGACTCGGTCGATTCCCTTGAGTCCGCACTCCGGACCGAGAAGTACATCGCCGACCGTTCGTTGGCGACGACCCTCTACCTCATGCTTCAGATGCGCAAGCCGCTGCTGCTGGAAGGGGAGGCCGGCGTCGGGAAAACCGAGATCGCCAAGGTGCTCGCGACGATTCTGGACACACCGCTCATCCGGTTGCAGTGCTATGAAGGCCTCGACGCCAATGCCGCCATCTACGAATGGGACTACCCGCGGCAGATGCTCTATCTCCAAACGATCGAAGCCACCGGCGATATCAGCCGCGAGCAAGCCCGCCGCGACCTTTTTTCCGAAGAATTCCTGCTGAAGCGTCCATTGTTGCAGGCGATCGATGCCGCCCACGAAAAGTCGCCGGTGTTGCTGATCGACGAAGTCGACCGCGCCGACCAGGAGCTGGAAGCCTTTCTCCTCGAGCTGCTGTCCGACTTCCAGGTCACAGTTCCAGAGCTGGGCACCATTCGCGCCGAGCACGTGCCGATCGTCATCCTGACCTCGAACCGAACTCGTGAGATTCACGACGCCCTCAAGCGTCGTTGTCTCTACTACTGGATCGACTTCCCAACGTACGAGAAGGAATTCAGCATCCTCTCGGCCAAGGTTCCGGAAGCACCGGAGAAACTGGCCGACCCAGATCTGCACCTTCACCCAGGGGCTCCGTGATGTCGATCTCTTCAAGTCCCCAGGCATGGCGGAAACCCTCGACTGGGCGCATGCCCTGTTGGCCCTGGGCACGAACTCGCTCAATCCGCAGGCCGTCGATGACACCCTCGGCGTGATTCTCAAGTACCAGGAAGATGTCGACCGCGTCCGCGGCGATATCGCCGAGACTCTCGTGGAACGAGCCGAGCGTGGAATCCCAGCCTAGATGGAGCTACCTCGAGCGAACGCCGAGTCCAGCGACGCTTAGCTCGAATCTCCTCACGCTCGGTCGCGATCTGCGCGATGCGGGGATGAATATCGGTTCCGGGCAGATCATCAATCTGGTGGAAGCGGTGTCGAGCATCGACCTGCGCCGCCGGGACGATTTCTACTCCGCGGCCAAAACCACCCTGGTCACGTCGCCGGAACAAATTCCGGTCTTCGATCTTGCCTTCGCGCGGTTCTGGCGCCGCATTCTCAAGCCGGAGATCTCCACCGACGAGCTCTTCGATCGCCATGAGTTCGATATGCCGCCTGCTCCGAGCGAACAAGGCGAGCAGGCCCAGGCGAGCAAGAAACAGGCTGCCGACAATAAGAACAGCGGCAAGAAAGAGCGCGCCGTGGTCGCGGTCGAGGATACCGACGAGCAGAACAGCGAGGATCAGCAAGATCTCGATGCGCTTGCCAGAGGACGTCATCGTCTTCAGTGCGCGCGAGGTCTTCAAGAAAAAAGACTTCGCCCAGTTCTCACCGGATGAGATCGCCGAAGCCCGCCGCTTGATTTCCGCCATGAACTGGAAGCTCGGCACCCGACAAACCCGGCGCAAGGAAAAAGCCAAGCACGGCGATTTCATCGACTACCGCCGCACCTTGCGCCACAGCATGAAGCACGGCGGCGTGCCGATCGAGCTTCGCCGCCGCCGAAACAAGGTGAAGATGCGGCCGCTGGTGCTCATTTGCGACATCAGCGGATCGATGGACCGGTATTCCCGGCTGCTGCTCCAGTTCGTGCATGCCATGGAGCAGGGACTCGACAACGTCGAGGTCTTCGTCTTCAGTACGCGGCTCACCCGCATCACGCGCGAGCTGCGCAAGAAGAATGTCGATGCCGCCATCGAGCAGGTCGTCAATTCCGTGCACGACTGGTCGGGTGGTACGCGCATCGGCGAATCGATCAAAGCCTTCAATTACGAATGGAGCCGTCGTGTCCTGCGTTCCGGCGCGACCGTGGTCATGATCTCCGATGGCTGGGACCGGGGAGACCCGCAGCTCCTGGCAACCGAAATGGCGCGATTGCAGCGCTCGTGCCGCCGCTTGATCTGGCTCAATCCCTTACTGGGCGCGCCGGGATACCAGCCGCTTACCCAGGGCATTCGCGCGGCGCTGCCGTTCGTCGACGCGTTCCTGCCAATTCACAATCTCAAAAGCCTCGAAGCGCTGGCCGAGCTTCTCAGCGACGTCGAAGACACCCCGCCGGTGCGCGCAAATCGCAGCATCCAGCCGGCCTCGGCCGATTCCTATGCACTCAAGCCATTTGTCACAGCCCGCGGCCAGCTTGCCGTCAACATTGGGCCGATGATGGATGGCAAACCCCTGACACAGGGAGGACGAAAACGTGAAAGAACTGCTGCAAGACATTGATCAGTGGCACGCCAACGGCAGCAAGGTGGCAATCGCCACCGTCGTAAAGGTCGAAGGTTCCGCCCCCCGCCCGGTGGGCGCGGCCATGGCCGTTTCCAGTGCCGGCGACCTCGCCGGCTCGGTGAGCGGAGGCTGTGTCGAGACCGCGGTTTTCGACGAAGCCCAGGAAGTCATCAAATCGGGACATCCAAAGCTGATCCGCTACGGCATCACCGATGAGATGGCGTGGGATGTCGGCCTCGCCTGCGGAGGCACCATCGAAGTCTTCGTCGAGCCCGTCACCGTCGAATGAGCGCGCCGGCCTCGGTCTTTTCCGCGGTTCGCAAGGCAATAGCCGGGTCGGTACCGGTGGCCGTGGTCACCGTCGTCAAAGGCGAGGGCGCCGGTCGAAAGCTGGCGGTCATGCCGGATGGCACCGTCGGGTCGCTCGGATCCGCCGCGCTCGATGCGCTGGCCGTTCCCGAAGCCAAACGGCTACTGGAAGACGAGCGCTCGCTCACGCAGAGCTATCCAGGCGAGTCAGGTGAGATCGAGCTCTTCTACGAAGTGTTTCCCCCGCCTCCGACTCTGCTGATCTTCGGGGCGGTGCATGTCGCGCAGGCATTGGCCGACGTTCGGCAAGCAGCTCGGTTTCCGGGTGATCGTCACCGATGCCCGGGCAAAGCTCTTGACAGCAGAGCGGTTTCCAGGCGCTGACGAGCTGATCCAGGGCTGGCCGGAAGACGCCATCGCGCAGACTCCGATCGACCGCAATACCTATGTGGCCATCCTCACGCACGATCCAAAATTCGACGAGCCCGCCTTGATTGGCACACTTTCCACCGAAGCGCGGTACATTGGTGCGGTAGGGAGTCGCAAGACAAGCGCAGACCGCCGCATTCGCCTGACCGAGGCGGGTGCCACGGAAGAGCAGTTGGCCCGCATTCGCGGACCGATCGGGCTCAATATCGGCGCTAGTACGCCCGAGGAAATGGCCATCGCCATTCTTGCCGAAATCATCGCCGTCCGTCATGGACGCGACGCACAACCATTGACCAACGCGACCGGTAGCATCCGCGCGCGAGTTTAGCGCGATGTCGAAACCTGCAGTAAGCGGCGTCATTCTCGCGGCCGGTGGGTCGCGCCGGCTCGGCCGCCCGAAACAGCTTGTGGCGTTCAAAGGGAAGCCGCTGCTCGACCACGTCGTGCAGAATGCGCTTTCTTCCACGCTCGGCGAAATCATCGTCGTGCTCGGCGCGGAGCGCGGCCGAATTCGGGTGCTGATGGATCTTTCGAAAGTTCACGTCGTCGAAAACGACCGTTTTGCCGAGGGACAGAGCACATCGGTGGCGGTCGGTTTGAACTACGTCGATCCCGGAGCAACTGGTGTGCTCTTCCTGCTCGGCGACCAACCGGGTGTATCGGCTGATGTGATCGGCGCATTGGTCGCCGCCTTCGACGGCGATCCCGAAACGATCGTCATGCCGTCCTGGCAGGGCACTCCGGCCAACCCGGTCCTCTTCGGACGGTCCTACTTCCCGGAGCTGCGGCAGCTGAGTGGAGACGAGGGCGGACGCTCCATCGTCGCGGCTGCTCGTGACCATGTCCGGCTCGTTCCCATCGACCTGCCGGTTCCGCAGGACGTCGACACCGAAGCCGACTACGAACGGCTCGTCAGCGAAACTGCCGCCAGCTCATAGCATCGACGCGGACCGCTGCGTTCGTCAGGCGAGCAAATGCTGACAAGCAAAAAAACGTGAGGCGCATTCACTGCGCCCCACGTCACTTTTTGGAGCGATTGTCGTCGCTGTCTAGCTGAGCTTGCCGTCCGCCTGCAGGCGAGTCAACGACTTGTCGAACGCCTCGATCGTGAAATCGATGTCCTTCTCGGTGTGGGCGATGCTCAGCAACCCTCCGCCGTTGAAAAGATCCACGCCTTCGATCGCCATTGCGATCGCCAGCGGCGTGTTGAGTCCGGCCTTGCCACTGGCTTTCAGCACGTCGGTCGGTATTCCTTCCGGCGCGCGCAGATCGCCCGCGGTGCGATTGGGAACGTCGTATCCCAGAATGACGTGCCAGACCGACGATTCGCCCCAGGCGCAGCCCGGAATACCCCGGTTTTCGAGCACCGTGTTGATTCCAGCGCGCAGCTTGATCGTCAGATTCTCGCAATAAATCTGGATCTCGGGATTGGCGCAGATGCCCAGACAGGTGTACCCGGCAGTGGCGGCCACAGGATTGCCGTTATAGGTGCCTGGGTGAACAACTTTTTTGTTCGCGTTCCACCCTGGCTCGTCCTTGAAGATGAGCCCTTCCATGATGTCGGCTCGACCGGCCACCGCGCCGCCCGGAAAGCCACCGGCCAGAATCTTGGCCATCGTCGTCATGTCCGGCGTGATTCCGAATCGTTCCTGCGCGCCACCCGGCGCCCAGCGGAAGCCGGTGATGACCTCGTCGAAAATCAGAATGGTGTTCGTGCGCGTGGCAATTTCGCGCAGATCCTTCAGGAATGCCTCTTCCATCGGAATCTGGCCCCATGATCCACCGCTCGGCTCGGCGATGATCGCGGCGATATCGCCTTGGGAGAGTCGCTCTTCGACCATCCCGAGATCGTCCTGCGGCAAAACAGCCACCGTGCGCCCGACCTCGTCCGGCACGCCAGGGTTCGACGGTTGCTCGAACGGTGGCTTCTCGCCTTTGATCAGGTAGTCGTTCCATCCGTGAAAGTGGCCCTCGAACTTGAGGATGTTCGACTTGCCGGAGTAGGTGCGTGCCAACCGCATGGCCAGCAGCGTGGCCTCGGTGCCAGAAGCCGGTGAACCGTACCAGGTCGGCCGAAGGAACCAGCTCGGTGACCTTCTCGGCCCATTTGATCTCGGCTTCATGCCCGGCGCCAAAGTGGGTGCCCTTTTCCGCGGCCGCGTGCACCGCTGCCATCACCTCCGGGTTGTTGTGCCCGAGGATGAGTGACCCATGTCCCATGGCATAGTCGACCAGCCGATTGCCGTCGATATCCCACTTGTACGCGCCCTCTGCGCGATCGATGTAGATCGGGAAGGGTTTGATGAAGCGGCCATCATGCGCGATGCCGCCGGCCAGCGACTCGGCGGCGCGCTGGTGCATCCGCTTCGAACCGGCAAACCGATCTTCGTATTCCCCGATCAATCCGGGCTCGATTGCTGCCTGCACCATGTTCCGAACTCCCTGGTCGAACTCGTGCGAATATCACGCCACAGTATAGAGGCGGCTTCATGCCGCCGGACCGACCGTGATGTCGCGATATCGCGAGGAGCGCAAGCGTTTTGGGCACAGAGAACAACTACCGTGAGCGGCTCGGGAGCTTTCCGCGATTCCCGCTGACCTTTCTGCCAACCCCGCTGGTTCGGGCGCGAAACTTCGAACGCGCGCTCGGCGGCCATGCGCCCCAGATCTGGATCAAGCGAGATGACATGACCGGTCTGAACTATGGCGGGAACAAAGCCAGAAAGCTGGAGTTTCTGGTGGGAGATGCACTGGCAAAGCAAGCCACCGTTCTGGTCACGCAGGGCGCTACGCAATCGAACCACGCCCGCCAGACTGCCTCGGCGGCCGTACTCGCCGGCATGAAAAGCGTGCTCGTGCTCGACACCAGAAAGGGAGCAGAGCTGACCGGCAACCTTCTGCTGGATCGCCTCGTCGGTGCCGGCGTGCGACTGGTACCTGCCGCGGAACTGCGGGGCCCCGGTGTCAGTGCAGCCTGCGAAGAACTGGAAGCTGCCGGTGAATCGCCGTACCTCATCCCCACCGGCGGCAGCGTGGCCACTGGAGCGCTCGGATACGTGAATTTCGTCTTCGAGCTCGAGGAACAACTCGACCTGGTTCGACTCGAGCCGCGCCGCCTTTACTTCGCAACCTCGTCGCAGGGCACGCAGGCGGGGCTAGCCGCCGGCGCACTGCTTGTCGATGCGCCATACGAAGTACGGGGAGTCGCGGTCGAATCGACATCGGCCGCGCTGGCCGACAGAGTGCTTGCCGATTGCCAACGCACACCCTGGCGCTCCTCGGCTCCGATCGCCGAATAGAGCTGGACCAAATCTCGATCGATGACCGCCACGTCGGCGACGGGTATGCGATTCCCAGCCAGGATGGAATGGAAGCGATCTCCCTGTTGGCCCGCTCGGAGGCTATCGTGCTCGATCCCGTCTACACCGGGAAAGCGCTCGCCGGCCTGATCGCCGATGTTCGCGCAGGTGAATTTGAGCCAGGTGACGCGATCGTCTTTTTGCACACCGGCGGAGGTCCGTCGGTCTTTGCCGACCTGGACGCCTATTCCGCCATCCTTGACTCAGAAGGAACATTTGTTCTAGCAACCATTGCGTTGTAGTCTCACCATATGACGAGCGTGTCCTTGCCATATGCCGATATCGCCGCGCCGTCCGTCGCGCTGACGGGTGATGGGGTGTTTACCTACGCGGTTCCTGGGCACCTGTTGGGACAGCTGGAAGTTGGGCAGCTCGTCCGCATCCCGCTTCGCCGCCGTCTTGAACCTGGCATCGTCGCTCGCTTACACGACGAGACGCCGGAATTCGATCTGCGCCCGGTCGATTCGATCGTCGAGCCCGAGCTCGTGCTGCCCGCATGGGCAATGGATGTTGCTCGCTGGATGGCGGCAACGACGCGCTGCACGCTCTACGATGCAATCGCGCCCTTTCTGCCTCCCGGCGAGACCCATGCCGCTGAACCCTGGATTCGCCTCGCTCCGAGCGAGCCAGGCGATCTCGACAGGCTGACTCCCCTGCAGTCTGAATTGCTGGGGCTGTTGAATGACCGGCGAGGCGATGTCGGTCGCCGATGCGCAAGCCCGTACCGAGAGCAAGTTGACCTCGGTTATTCCCGATCTGGAGCGGCTCGGCCTGCTCGAACGATTCAACCGGCCGGTCGATCGAGTTCCGGTGGAGCGGACCGAGCGATTCGTGCGCGTGCTCTCGACCGAGGATTCGTTGGCGGCCAGGTCGGTTAAACAGCGAACGGTGCTGGATCATCTGCGGCAACGTTCGCGTCTCGCCCGTTCGTCCGATCCCGGAATCTTGCGCTATCGCGAGTTGGTCGATCTGGATGGAGTCGATGCATCCACGCTGAAAGCATTGGTTGCCAAAGGCGCACTCGAAATCTTCGAGATGCCGGTCTCGATCTTTGAGAAAGCCATAGAGCCGTCGCGGCCGCCGCTACTCTCCCAGCTGCAAGTGACCTCCTGGAACCAGATCGAGCGGACACTCAAACGTCGCAGCTCGAAACCGATCCTGGTTCACGGCGTGACCGGGAGCGGCAAGACCGAGCTCTATCTTCGGGCGGCAGCCTGGGGGCTGCGCAACGAGCTGGGCACGATCGTGCTGGTTCCCGAAATCGCGCTCGCGACCCAGGTGGTGCGCCGTTTCGAAGAGCGGTTTCCCGGTCGGGTGGCGGTGATTCACTCCGAGTTGGGAGATGCCGACCGCTACACCACCTGGACGGCCATCGCGCGGGGAGAGCGGCCGATCGTGGTCGGACCGCGCTCGGCGCTCTTTGCACCAATCCAGCAGCTCGGCGCCATCATCATCGACGAAGAGCAGGACGGCGCGTACAAGCAGGACACCGCCGCCCAAATACCAGGCGATTCGCCTGGCGCACAAAATCGCCCAGGCGCGGTCCAGCTCACTCATCCTGGGCAGCGCCACTCCGTCGGTCGAGTCGTATTACGCGGCCACCAGAGGCGCGTTCGAGCTCGTGTCGCTGCCGGAGCGAATCGCCTTCTCACCGGGAGGTATCGATTCCGATCGACCGGATCGCTTCATGTCCATGCCGGAAGTCGACATCGTCGACATGCGGCATGAAGTGAAAGCGACGGGCGCGGCGCTCATCTCGACTCCACTGCAGTCGCTCATTGGCGTTGCGCTGGAACGATCCGAACAGGCAATCATTCTGCTCAACAGGCGTGGTATGTCGACGATCGTCATCTGCCGCAATTGCGCTCGCTCGGTCGATTGTCCGCATTGCGACATTCCGCTGGTCTATCACAAGGACCAGCAGCGGCTCATTTGCCATCGGTGCGGTTTTCAGCAACATCCGATCCACCGATGTCCCGAATGTGACGGCCCGCTCGATTATTTCGGGGCGGGCACTCAGCGAATCGAGACCGAAGCAGCCCGGCTCTTCCCGGATGCCCGGGTGATGCGGGTCGATCGCGATTCGATCCGTAAGCTTGGTGGATACGATGCCACTATTCGGCGCATACATCACGGCGAAGTCGATATCGTGGTCGGAACCCAGATCGTAGCCAAAGGGCTCGACTTCCCGCGCGTGACTGTCGTCGGAGTGGTCCAGGCCGACAGCTCGCTTTACCTGCCCGATTTCCGCTCTGCCGAGCGCACCTTCCAATTGCTGACCCAGGTGGCGGGCCGGGCAGGTCGACGCACCACCACCGGGCAAGTCGTCGTGCAAACCTACACACCGCGCCACTACGCCATACAGGCTGCCGCGAAGCATGACTATCTCGGCTTCTACGAGCGTGAGATCGAGTTTCGGGCGCAACAACGATATCCCCCCTTTTCCCGCCTGATCCGGCTTTCCATGCGTGACCGTTCTGACGAGAAGTGCCGCCTGGAAGGGGAGGCGCTGGCTTTCGAAATTGACACCGTCATTCGCGCCGGCGGGTTCGATGCCGAAGTCTTTGGTCCTGCCCCCGCTTTCGTCGCCAAGATACGCGACACCTATCAATGGCAGATCATCGTTCGCGGCGCAGTCCCAGGATTTGCCGATCTTGTTGCGGCGATTCCACTTCGTTCCCCCTGGAGCATCGACGTCGATCCACAGTCGCTGCTGTGAGCTATTGAGTCGGTCTCCCGTCTCGGCGATACTTTCGGGTGTCCGCGACAGGCGGCGCACCGCACCTGAGTGAAATGAAGCGACGCGACTCGATATGGCGAAACTGGAGATCGTTCTGGAAGGCGACCCGCGCCTCCGGCAGAAGGCAACTCGGATCAAACATGTCGATGAAGGGTTGCGCAAGATTGCAGCCGACATGCACGAGACCATGGACGCTGCCCCCGGAGTCGGGTTGGCCGGACCGCAAATCGGGTTGATGCGGCGCATCATCGTGGTCCATGTGGCGAAGGACGAGGAAGAGGAGCAGGAAGAGGTTCGCCTGACCCTCGTCGATCCGGAAATCGTCAAGTCACACGGAAAGGAATATGGCCAGGAAGGTTGCTTGAGCATTCCGCTTTGGGTCGGCGATGTGCCGCGTGCGGAATCGATCACCGTCAAGGCAATCGACCTCAACAACCGGCACGTGCGCTTGAAAGCCCACGGGTTCCTAGCGCGCGTCATTCAACACGAAGTGGATCACCTGGACGGCATCCTCTTCGTCGATCGCGTCGAAGATCGCTCCACGCTTTTCAAGGTGTCGGAGGAAGAGCTCGAAAAAGACGAATACGCGGTCGAAGGAGAGTAACCGCCAGCTCATCGATCGGCCTGCACGATATCGTTTGCAGTCGGCCGATTGCGAACGTATCGAGCTAAGGAGTGCTCCACCGTAGCTCGTGATCGAGCCGGCAATTGCCCAGTCGAGCTTCGAACATCGACGCGGTCGCCTCGACCGTCAAACCTTCGATGTTGAAACCGAGCTCTTGAGCGTCAGCGGAGTAGCGACCATTCTTTGCCCGCCACTGGTACTCGGCTTCCCAGACCTCCAGTAATGCCATCCGGTTCTCCCATTCGGAGAGTGGGCGCAACGCAGGAAGATCGCTGGTTCGATCTGTGAACTGGAGAACGCCCCACCATTCGGGGCGATGCATGTCGATGGCGTGTTGCGGCGACCAAACCCAGTTGAATTCCGGCGTATCCGGAATCTTGCGATAGTCGCCATCGATGATGACGTGCTGCCATTCGACGCGCGAGAAGTTGATCCTCCACTGGTCGCCATCGCTCGGAGGGCACCCGACGCCGGCGACATCTCTGAGGCTGCTCCACGGAATCGCGATCTCGACACTCCAACTCCGGTCTTCATCGGAAGTGTCGTTCAGCGTTCCGTCGACATGGACCGCGGTGCGTAATCCCTCGAACTCCCAGCCGGAAATTGGCATACCACCGGATCGATAGGGATGGGTCAAAAGAAGGTCCCAGGTCGTGTTCAACGGGTTCACTTCTAACTCGACGTAATGATGGCCGCGTCCGGAAGGATCGAGAAAGACTTCGAAATCGTTGTCCTGATAGATCACGGCGTCGTGCTGGGTGATGGTCCCCCAAACATGCGGCTCTTCCAGTCGTGCCCCGATATAGAGCGCCTCGTCGTCCCAGAGCATGCGCATGCGGGTTTCGTACAGCGGACGTGGTCTGCGATCGGCCTCGATATCGACGAACGGCTCACTCCAGGGAGCATGGCCCCAAACGCGCTCGTCCAGTCGTCCGTCGATCGCTGGCGTTACTAGCGCGCGTGGACAGACATATCCCCTGGGACGCGGCGGAGTGGACGGCATCGAGCTATTCCTCAAGTCTGTTCGCAACGTCCCGGCAAGGCATTCGGCCTCGGGGCGCTGCCAGTATCGAGCTGGCAAGAAAGCGGCGTCAGGGCTATTTCAAACCGATGGGGACTGTTGTTTCGTGCGCAACCGCTCGGCCCGAATGATCGCCTCGATCTCGATGGTCGCCTGCTGATGACGATCGCTCTCGTTGAAGACGAAGTAGTCGAATTCGAGCGCCGTCGGCAGCTCGGCCTCGGCTTCGCCGAACCGGCGCATCAGGTCTTCCGGGTTGTCGGTCTTGCGGTGATGCAACTGATGCAACAATTGCGACATCGATCCGGGGGAAACGAAAATGACGATGGCCTCGGGCCAGCGTTCTTTGATGGTCGCCGCGCCCTGGACATCGACTTTCAGCAGGACATCCTGTCCGCGCTCCAGGGCATGGCGAATCTGGTTGCGCGGTACGCCGTACGGTTTGCCGTAGACCTGAGCGGACTCCATATATTCGTCATTGGCGAGCCGTTCCAGAAAGGTTTCCGGATCGAGAAAGAAGTAGTCGACCCCTTCAGCTTCGCCAGGGCGGCGCTGCCGGGTCGTGGCGGTGACCGCAACATGGATTTCAGGGAAGCGCTCGCGCAGGTCTTTGACAATGGTGTCCTTGCCCGCGCCGGACGGCCCCGTGATCACAAAAAGCTTCGGCTTGCGTCGATTGCGCAGATCCGTAAGCAGCCGATCACCGTCATTCACGTCCAACTCCACCCCAGACATTCGTTTGCGGTTCATTTCGACCGATAGAATCGTTGCCAGCAGAACCGGCGTTGACGAGGAAGTATGTACGACATTCTGACAACCGCGGCGATCGTCGCCGAACTATCTGGATCGCTTCCAAACGCACGCATCCAGCGGGTTGGATTGCGAGATGCGCAGACGGTCGCGTTCGAGCTCTATCGGGATCGCCACCGCCAGCATTTGGTGGCCACAATCGGTGATCCCGAGCCGGCGCTCTATCAGTCTTCCGATCCGTTTGCGATCGATCCCGGCCTGGTGACGCCCTTTGCGCTCCTGTTGCGGAAGTACGTGCGGGGAGCGACCTTACTCGCGATCGATCGGCCGCCGTTGGAACGAATCATCCGGCTGAGTATAGCCAAGCGATTTTGGCCCCACAATCGAGCAGACGACGCTCCAGAGTCAGAAGAGGACGAGCTCGACGAAGCCGCCGCCGGTCTTGAACCCGAGATCGTCACCGTCGATCTCTACGTGGAGCTCATGGGGCGCCGAAGCAATGTCATCCTGGTCGACGAGCGCGGCCGGGTGATGGACAGTCTGAAACGCGTGACCCCCAGGATGAGCCGCGTCCGCCCGATCTGGCCGTCGGCGCGCTTCGCGCTGCCACCCGCGCGGCCCGGTCTCGATCCCCGTACTGCGACCGCGGGCACCGTGAGCCTGCTCCTCGACACACAACCGCGCGAGGCGCCCCTGCAGAAGATGATCGTCGATCGAGTGCAGGGATTCAGTCCCGCCATGAGCAACGAGGTGGTGTGGCGTGCATTGGGTAGGCTGGACGCGACGGTAGCCGATGCCGATGCCGCAGGTCTCGCCACAGCCATTCAGACGCTCGTGGAGCCATTGGAAACCAGCGAATGGCATCCCAGCCTCTATCGAGATGCAGACGGCGCTCTGATCGCTTATGCGGCGGTACCGTTCGCTTCCATGTCAGATCGAGCTGCGGAGTCCCCGGCCGCATCGATGTCGGCGGCAGTCGCTGCCTGGCAGAAGACCGAGCTTTCGCTCGCTGGCCGCCACGATGGGCGTCGCAACCGTCTGATTGCGCGCATTGCCGAACGGCGCAACCTGGTCAACGGTCGCGTCCGCTCGATCGAGAAGCAGCAGGCGTCCGTCGCGGAAGCCGATCGCTTCCGCCGCTGGGGCGAGACCATCTTCGCGCATTTGTGGGAGATCCAGAAGGGGCAGACGGAGCTGGTCGTCGAAGGCGAACGTATTCCGCTCGATCCCCTTCGACCTGCGAAGGAGGTTGCGAACGAGTATTTCGACACCTATCGGCGAATGCAGCGCGGGACGGGCGAAGTCGAGGGCCAGCTCGGCGATGCCCGCACCGAGCTCGCGTATCTCGATCAGATCGAGACCATGGCGCTGCTCGCGACCTCGTACGAGGAGATCGAGAACGTCATTGCCGAATGGGAATCGTTTGCGGGTCCCGAGCGAGGCAAGCCGGCGCGCAAGCGGAAGATCCCGTCGGACCGAGTCCGCCCCTTCACCGACGAAGAGGGCAACCACATTTACGTCGGCCGCAACGGACCGCAAAACGATCGAGTGACCTTCGATATCGCGGGTCCGGACGATTGGTGGCTGCATGCGCGCGGCGTGCCTGGATCGCACGTGATCGTGCGCGGCAACGGCAGGGAGCCCTCAGACGCTGCCCTGGAGCAGGCCGCCGGACTGGCGGCGTACTTCAGCAAAAGCAGAACGTCTGGCAAAGTCGAAGTCGACATTGCCAGACGTCGCGATGTACGCAAGATCAAGGGCGCGGGGCCCGGTTTGGTCACCTACCGCAATGAGCGGACCGTCCTCGTTTCACCCGCCGATGAATCAAGCCTCGAGCGCGGCTAGCTCGTCGTCGCTCAGGTCTTTCGAATTACGCCGGCGCGATGCAATCTTCGCGAAGATGATGCCCAGCTCGTAGAGCAGGTAAATCGGCGCCGCCACGAAGAGCATGTTGAACGGGTCCGGCGTCGGCGTGATCAGCGCCGCCGCAACCATCACGATCACAATGGCGTAGCGGCGGGAAGCCGACATGCGCTTCGGGCTAATGATGCCCAATCGGGCCAGCAGGAACATGATGATGGGCAGCTCGAACGCGATTCCCATCCCCAGCGATACCTGGATGTAGAACGCCGCGATACTTCCAAACGTCGGGCGAATAGTCGAACAGATCGCTATTGAAGTTGGACAGAAACTCGAATGCGCGCGGAATCGCCAGGAAGAAGGCGAAGGACACGCCCGAGCAGGAAGAAAATCACGATGAACGGCAGCGAGCCGTACAGGTAGCGTTTTTCCTTTCGCGTCATCCCGGGAGAGACGAACGCGAAGATTTGATAGAAGATCAACGGAAGCGCGAACGCGATCGCGATATAGAGCGCCGTCTTGAAGAACGACGTGATTGGCTCGGTCGCCTCGATGACGTCGAACCGCTCGACGTTCGCGTTGTCGCGAACCAGGCCAAGCAAGGGGCGTACCAGGAACAAACCGCCGATGAAGGCGATACCGATTCCAATACACGTCTTGACGAGGCGCGAACGGAGCTCATCGAGATGCTCCGCAAGCGTCATTTCCTCGAATATGTCCTCGTAAACTTCGTCGTCCTTCCCAGGAAAACTGGGGAGAGGATTTCTGACTTTCGGCATTTTGATGGCACGAGCCACGAGTCGTTACTCCAACGTAGGGCGGACCGGCAAATCGCAGGAATCGGAGACAGACGGCGCCGGTGAGGATGGGTCGCGACGATGCGACAACGCGTAAAGGATACGCGCTGCCGCATTTTCTCGTCACGCCTACGGGGCGTCAAACTCTGGGACGAGCCGGAACGTACGCCCGGAACTGGGGATTTAGCTGCGCTCGTCGATGAACGTGACGGCGTCGCCGACGGTGCGGATGGACTCGGCGTCCTCGTCCTTGATCTCGGTGCCGAATTCCTGCTCGAGCGCCATGATGACCTCGACCAGGTCGAGCGAATCAGCGTTCAGATCGCCCGTGAACTCGGATTCCATGGTGATCGTGTCTTCATCGACCCCGAGCCGCTCGGAAACGATTCCGCGAACGCGTTCGAACGTAGTTGCCACTCGTAACTCCTCCTCTTGAAAATCCTGCCTCATGCGCGCGCTTCGCGGATGAGGCGTCTTGCAGTTATCCACAAATAGTAATCGGCCGAATCGTTCGCGCAGCACAATCTGGCACGTTCGAAACGTCCGTATCGGGCCGATAATACACGAGCCATTCCCGCCTGCACAGAAGGAGAAACGGCTCCTGGAATCGGATGAATCCTGTTTACGCCTTCGAATCGGGAAGCCGGTCGACCACGGTGCCGAGCACTCCATTCACAAAGCGGCCGGAGCTATCGCCACCGAATCGCTTGGCAAGCTCGACCGCTTCATTGATCGCGACCTTGACGGGCACATCCTTGGAATAGCGCAGCTCGATAAATAGCGATGCGCAACGCGTTTCGATCGACTGGTGAAAGCTGTCCCAGTGGAAATGCGGGCGCGGCCATCTCGATCTCCCGATCGATCGACCGCTGATGTTGCACGATGCCGTCGACGAGCAACCTCAGATAAGCCGCGGTTTCCTCGCTCGGCGTTTCGATCTCGATCGTGCGCTCGAGCACCTCGTGCCAGATCGTGACCGGTCTGGTCGGTTTCGTAGAGGATTTGTAAGGCCAGCGTGCGCGCCTGTCGGCGAGCATTTGGCTTTCTTTTGTCGATTCGATTTCCGCGGCGCGGGACGCTCTTCGATGGCGTCGGCCGGTTCGGTCATTGTGTCCATCCTGCGGGCGCTGGGAGCCCATCTCCGAGCCGCGAGATGATCGCGGCATTTCGATTCATGAAATCGGCGACGTAGCCCGTATGGACATCCCCCCGGCGGAACTCGCCATCGGAGATGAGCAGGCGGAGGAATGCAGTTGTCGTAGGAATTCCGGAGATGAACGTCTCGGCCAGCGCCCGATCGAGCCGGTTGACCGCTTGTTCACGGGTTTGCCCCCACGAAATGATCTTTCCCAGCAGCGAGTCGTAGTCCGGCGGAACGCGATAGCCTGGGTAGAGATGGGTGTCGACGCGGATACCGGGACCGCCCGGCAAGATCACCGTATCGACCGTCCCCGCGCCCGGTTGGAAATCATTGGCGGGATCTTCGGCGGTGATGCGGACTTCGATCGAATGGCCGTTCGGCTCGAGCTCCCGGCCTTCGAGCTTTAACTCGGCCCCGGATGCGATCTGCAATTGCCAGGCCACCAGATCGAGACCATAGACCCGCTCAGTTACCGGATGCTCGACCTGGATGCGGGTGTTCATCTCCATGAAGTAGAAACTGCCGCTTGCATCGACCAGGAACTCCAGCGTGCCCGCGTTTTGATACCCAACCGCCTTGGCGCCCTTGATCGCGGCGCGCAACAGGTTGTCACGCGTCTTCTTCGGCAAGATTGGGAGCCGGGGCTTCTTCGACCAGTTTTTGATGCCGGCGCTGGAGCGAGCAGTCCCGCTCGCCGATGGCATAGAGATGCCCGAATTTATCGCCGAGCACTTGCACTTCGACGTGCCGTGGCCGGTCGACATACCGTTCGATATACACATCGCCGGAACCGAAATTCGCCTCCGCTTCCTGTTGCGCAATCGAGAAGAGCCGTGCCAGCTCGCCTTCGCTGGTAACCACCCGCATGCCGCGTCCACCACCGCCAGCTACCGCCTTGATGAGCGCCGGATACCCGATGCGGCGAATCGCTTCCTTCGCGCTCGCCAGGTCCCGCACCACCCCTTCGGAACCGGGCACCGTTGGCACCCCGGCTTGCTTCATGATCTGCCGCGCGACCGCCTTGTCGCCCATCTTCGCGATGACTTCCGGTGGCGGACCGATGAACGTAATACCGAGCTTGGCGCAAATTTCCGCCAGATAGGCGTTTTCGGAAAGAAACCCATACCCGGGATGAAGCGCATCGCATCCGGTGACCAGCGCGGCACTCATGAGCGCCGGGATGTTGGTATAGGAGCGTGACGATTGAGCCGGCCCGATGCAGACCGCCTCGTCGGCCAGCCGCACAGCCAGGGAATCGCGATCGGCTTCGCTATAGGCGACGACCGCGTCGACCCCAACCTCGCGGCAAGCCCGCAGGATTCGAACGGCTATTTCACCACGATTGGCTATGAGAACTTTTCGAATGCCCGCCATGCTCAGCCATGCGACATCACGCGGTATCGCGTGACTACGCCATAAAGAGACCGCCGTCGACGGTCAGAACGTGGCCGGTAATGTACGACGCTTCGGGTGAGGCGAGAAAGGCCACAGCCCCAGCGACATCCTCCGGTTGGCCGAGACGTCCGGCGGGAATCTGCTTGAGCAGGGTGTCCTTGAGCTCCTGATTGAGCACATCGGTCAGTCGAGTTTCGATGAACCCCGGCGCAACGGCATTGACGGTGATCCCGCGTGAGCCGACTTCCTTCGCCAGCGACTTGGTGAGTCCGACCAACCGGCTTTGGCCGAGGCGTAGTTTGCCTGGCCGGCATTGCCAACCAGATCCCACCACCGAGGTCAGATTGATGATGCGCCCCGATCGCTGCCGGATCATTGGACGGATCGCCGCTTTGGATGTCAGGAACGCGCCCTTGAGGTTGGTGTCGATGACCGCGTCCCAGTCGTCCTCGCTCATACGCATCATCAACGTATCGCGCGTGATACCGGCATTGTTCACCAGCACATCGATCTGGCCGAGCTCGGAAAGCGCGGTTTCGATGAGCGCGCCAGCGTCGTCAGCATTGGAGACATCGCCTTTGGTCAGCACGATCGTGC
Organism: uncultured Chloroflexia bacterium; assembly: GCA_963720855.1. Classification (GTDB taxonomy): domain Bacteria; phylum Chloroflexota; class Chloroflexia; order Thermomicrobiales; family UBA6265; genus JAMLHN01. Next base: position 750,829 of record CAVRGV010000001.1, read on the forward strand.
GGCCGGAGGTTTCGAGCTCCATGCGTGCAGCCTCGGCCACGTCATCGTCGCCTCGGTAGTTCGCCACGATGTCGTAACCGTCGCGCGCCAGTCGGCCGGCGATCGCCAGCCCGATACCGCGCGTTGCCCCGGTCACGATGGCAACTCGTTTCAGCTCGCTCATGCGTTTCTCTCTGCTCCAATCGCAGTGGCCAGCGGTTGCTCGACCGCCACGCCGTTCGGACTTCTGCGTTCCGATTTGTTCACGATGCCGCCCCAGCGAATCACGCTGGCAGCCCAGGCAAGCCCACCGCCAAAGGCAACGAAGACGAGATTGTCGCCATCCTTGACCTTGCCGGCCGCCTCTGCCTCGCAAAGCGCGATCGGAATCGAGGCCGCCGAGGTGTTGCCGTATTTGTCGAGATTGACCCAAACCTTGTCCATCGAAAGGTTGAGCCGTCGCGCCGCCGCATCGATGATGCGCAGATTGGCCTGGTGGGGGATGAGCATGTCGATATCCCCGAACTCGAGTCCGGCCCGTTCCACCGCCTCGACCGCCGCATCGCCCATCGCGGTGACCGCAAAGCGGAATACCTCGCGCCCGTTCATTTGAAGGAACGGGCGGTACTCTGGAAAGATGCCGGCCGATTCGGGCACGAACGCTCCCCAGCCCGGAATGTAGAGATGCTTGTACCCTTCGCCATGCGCGCCGAACACGGTCGAAAGCGTGCCCCGCGGCTCGGCAGTCGCTTCCAGTACCACCGCGCCGGCCCCATCTCCAAAGAGAATGCAGGTGCTCCGGTCGGAGTAGTCGACGAAACGGGTCAACGTATCGGCGCCGATGACGAGCACGCGGTCGTAGAGACCCGCCTGGATGAATTGCGTGGCGGTGGAAAGCGCGTAAACGAATCCGGCGCATGCAGCGCCCAGATCGAACGCCGCGGCTTTGCCGCCGAGCTCCGCCTGCACCAGACACGCTTCGGAAACCAGAAACTGATCGGGCGTGCAGGTCGCGACGACGATGAGATCGAGATCCTCGGCCGTGATGCCGGATCGCTCGAGCGCCTGCGTGGCCGCCGCGACGGAGAGCGATGTGGTGCTGTCGTTCGGACCGACGATCCGCCGTTCGCGAATGCCGGTACGCGACACGATCCAGTCATCGCTGGTGTCGACCATCGTCTCCAGGTCGGCATTGGTCAACACCCGTTCGGGTACCGACATCCCCCACCCTGTTATGGCCGCGTATCGCATGGAAATCCTGCTGCCCGTGTGGAATCAGCGCCGGAGACATTTCCCCAGCCCAATCGGACAATCGCCCGATCATGCCATTGTTGCGCCGATCGACGCGTGCGTGCAAACCTGAGCAGCTCAGGATCGCTGGAAGGCGAGCCTTACTCCGCGCGGGTTCGCTCTTCGATGACGATCACCTGGCGACTGCGGTAGTAACCACAATTCGGGCAAACATGATGCGCCCGATGGAGCTCGCGGCAGGTCTGGCAAGGCACCAGCTCCGGGTCGTCAGGAAAATATGTCGGCGGCGATTGCCGCGGCGGTGCTTGCTGATTCGTTGTTTAGGAAGTGCGCCCATTGTTCGTTCTCCTTGCATCGCGGCCGACGCCGCGGATGCTTAATCCTCGGTAGTTCCATTCAAAAGGGCGCTCAGCGCCGAAAAGCGATTGTCGCCATCGTCTTCGCTGTCGTCGGCAATGGCCGGCGGACCCGGGCATTGTGCGCCGCAGCTCGGGGCGCATGGGCAGCGAAACGATCAGTTCCTGTCGCAACGCTTCGCGAATATCGAGTTCATGCGCGTCGGTGATCGTGAACCGCTCGTCATCGTCCGCGCTGCGGACAGCCGCGCCAGACCGAACATCATACGCGACTCGGAATTCTTCCTGGAATCGCGTTCTGGTTGGTTGGGCGTACGGCTCGAGGCAGCGAAGGCAGGTCAGCTCGACCGTCGCGGTTGCATCCACATTCGCCAGAATCTCATCCGACAAGAGAGTGAGCCGCATCTCGCCGTTGACGTCGCTCGCGACCAGATCGGCATCGAGCTCGAGCCGGTCCAGATGGAGCGTATACAGCCGGCTCGCGCCGATCTGCTCCTGCAGCAAAGTCGCAACGTTGACAGCGGTTTCGTTGTAAAGGTCCATCATCTATCTCAAACGTCGGCCGCTGACGCCAACCAATCCAGCGTCAACACGGCAAATACGCCGGGTCGAGCCCGGCGTAACCGCGAGAGTATACCGCAACCCGGAATAATCGGCGATACGCGCACGCGTCCTACAACGCGCGACACGCAGAACGCGTCTGCCCGGAGACCCAGCCTACTTCGATACTCGCCGCCTGCCACCTGCTGCCTAGCTGGCCTGCTGCCTGCTGCCTACGTGCCGATCGAGTCGCGAGCCTGCTGGAGCTGATCGACCGTTTCCTGTACCGCGGAGTCGATCAACTTCCAGTCCCTCCCGCAACGCTTGCTCGATGCGGTTGAACTGCTGCATGGCATAGACGTCGATTTCGCCCTTCTCCCGCTTGCGGCGCTCCTCGGCCGCGCGCAAGATCTCTTCGCTTCGTTGCTTGGCTTCGTTGAGAATGCCTTCATTCGAAACGAGATACTCAGCGCGCGAGCGAGCGCCTTCGATGATGTGGGCGGCTTCCTGCTGCGCTTCGGCAATGATCCGCTCGCGGTCGCGCACCACCCGTTGCGCTTGCTTGACCTCACTGGGAATGGCCAGCCGCATTTGTTCGACCAGCTCGGCAAACTCATCTTCTTCGACCATCACCCGATGGCTGAAGGGCACTCGCTTGCTGACGCCGACCATCTCTTCGAGCTGATCCAGGAGATAGAGGAGCTCGACGGTTCCTTCGCTGCCGCGATGTTCGGGTTCTGGTTGAGCGTATTCGTCGTAGCTCATATCGCCACCGGCCGTCCTGCTGCGATCGCTCCGAATCGCTCTCGCAGGATTGCCGCCACATTCGGCGGCACCAGTCCGGAAACGTCGCCACCGAGCGACGCCACCTCCCGAATAAAACTGGAGCTCACAAACGAATTCCGCGACGAAGTCATCAGGCAGACGACCTCGATTTCCGGCGCAAGATGGTGATTCATATGCGCCAGCTTGAACTCGTATTCGAAGTCGGAGACCGCGCGCAGTCCGCGCACGATGATCGCCGCGTTCTGGTCGCGTGCGAAATCGACCGTCAATCCGGAAAAGCTCTCCACGGAAATATTTGGAATCGTGCGCGACCGCTTCACGCGCCATCTCGTCCCGATCCGCATGCGTGAAGAGCGCGCCAGGTTTTTCGCTACCCAGATAGATGCCAATCGTCAGATGCTCGAACAAGTTCGCCGCGCGCTTGGCAAGATCGAGATGACCGATCGTCATCGGATCGAAGCTGCCGGGATAGACCGCTCGTTTACCAGTCATGGCTCGATTCCGATTCCGTCCGCGTCTGAAGAAGCCAAGTCGGCGTCGATGCGTTGGAGCAAGGTCGACGATCTCGAGAATCGAAAAGCAGGTGTTCCCATGGCAACGCCGCTTCAGGAGCTCGAGCCGGCCAATTCGTTCAGGAAGCTCCAGCTTCGGCCAATGACCGAGCACCACGACCGTTCCGGATTGTACCAGCGCACTTTCGCTCACCTGCTGCAATGTATCTGCGATGTTCGGATCCGCGTAGGGTGGGTCGAGCACGATCAGGTCATACGGTTCGGTTTTGCGCCGCAGGTAGCTTTGCACCGATTGCCGGTGCACCTCAGCCCGATCGCTGAGCTGGGTTCGTTCCAGATTTTCGCGAATCACCGCGGCCGCTGGAGCAGTCTTCTCGACGAAGTCGGCATGTTCCGCCCCGCGCGAAAGCGCCTCGATTCCGATCGCGCCCGTACCCGCATAGAGATCCAGCACCCGATCCGGCTCGACCCCAAGCGACGCCAGCGCGGAAAAGACGCCCTGGCGGATCTTGTCCGACATCGGCCGAGTGCCGATCGATGGCGGACCTTTCAAATTTCGGCCCTTGGCAGAACCGGTCGTTACCCGCATCGCGTGCGCTCCCTCAAGACAGCATCAGATCCGGCGCCATCGTCTGCCAGAAGCTCGCGGCCCTGATCACGCAAGGGCCGCCAGGTTTCCGTCGACAGCAATGGATCCTCCATCAGTATCGACTCTGCCTCACGCCGGGCACTATCCAGGGTGCGGGTATCGAACCATCGAATAGTCGATGCCATCTCCGGCAACCCGCTTTGGCGAGTACCGATAAAATCACCCGGCCCCCGCAATTCCAGATCCTTTTGCGCGAGCACGAAACCGTCATTCGAATCGACCATGATCTGCAAGCGTTGCTCAGCCTCCGGAGTGGTGTCGTCGGCCAGCAGCAGACAATACGATTGATACGGCCCGCGCCCAATTCGTCCGCGAAACTGGTGGAGCTGGGCCAGGCCGAAACGATCCGCGCCCTCGATCAACATGATGGACGCATTCGGAATATCGATTCCGACTTCGATCACTGAAGTAGAAACCAGAATGTCCGACTCCTTCGTGCGGAACTCCTCCATGATGCGGTCCTTTTCCTTACCGGACATGCGACCGTGAAGCACCTGCACCTTGAATTCGGGAAAGACCTCGCGTTGCAGAAACTCAGCTTCGGTAACCGCCGCCTTGGCGTCGAGCGTTTCGGATTCCTCCACCAGCGGGCAAATGACGAAGGCTTGTCTGCCGTTGTTTACCTCTTCGCGAACCAGCTCCCACGACCTCGGCCGGTCCATCGCGCTGAATCGTTTGGTTTCGATGGGAATCCGGCCCGGTGGCAGTTCATCGATGACGGAGACATCGAGGTCTCCGTTGAGCACCATGTTCAGCGTGCGTGGTATCGGAGTAGCCGTCATCGAGAGAACGTGCGGTTGCACCTCTCCCGAGCGGGCGGGCAGCAAGCTGCGTTGCCGCACTCCAAATCGATGTTGCTCGTCGATCACCACCAGGCCCAGCGAATCGAATGTGACCCACTCCTCGAAGAGCGCGTGTGTCCCAACCAGAATATCGATCGTTCCGGCCTGCAGCTCCTGCATGAGCTGAGTGCGCTCCTTCTTGCGGGTCGCCCCGGTCAGCAATCGGACACGTGGCCGTTCTTCCTCGGGTAACCCGATGAAGAGCTTGTGGAAATTCTGCAAATGTTGTTCGGCCAGAATTTCGGTTGGAGCCACGATCGCGACTTGGAAGTCATTGCGAATGGCGGCTTGCGCGGCTGCGGCAGCGATCACCGTTTTCCCGCTTCCAACATCGCCTTGCAACAGGCGCGCCATCGGCCGGGGTTGCTCGAGATCGACCAGCACTTCGTCGAGTGCCCGGAGTTGTGCCTTTGTGAGCTGAAATGGAAGCTGAGCGAAGAAATCGTCCAGGCGCGCCAGTTCCAGGTCGAAGTTCGGGGCGATACCGCGTTTGCGGTTTTCTCGTTGCTTCACGAGCCCAAGCTGGAGCAGCAGCAGTTCGTCGAACGAAAGCCGCTGATGCGCCCGCGTCAAGTTCCGATAATCAGAGGGATAGTGCGATTCCCGAAACGCCTGCCCCAGCGGCATCAGGTCGAGCCGCCGGCGCATCTCCTCCGGGAGATAGTCGACCACGGTCGATTCGGTCATGTCGAGAGCGGCTTTGGTTAGAACGCGCACCTGCTTTTGCGAGACTCCCTGGGTCAGGTTATAGACCGGTGTGAGGCGGCCCGTAGAGAGATTCGGCGCGCCCGTCTTTTCCCATTCAGGGCTGGTGGCCGTCGGCATACCGTACCCGTGATCGAGTTTGCCGCTGATGGTGATCTCATCTCCGGCGTGGATCTGATGTGCCAGGAATTTGTTGAACCACGTCACCTTGATCGAACCAGTCGCATCGGCCAATCGAATGGTGTATCTGGCTGGCGGACCGTCGAACACCGCTTCGTCCTTCACGATCCCTTTGACCGTGACCTCCCCAGTGGTATCGAACCCGACCGCTTCGCGAATCGTCATCGTTTTCGAGTAATCGATATGCCGCCGGGGCAAGAACCGTAAGACATCGCCGATCGTTTCGAGACCGAGCTTGGTCAACTTTTTCGCGTTCTTGTCACCGATACCCGGGAGGAGCGTGATCGGCGCATCCAGGGCGAGTTGTCGTGAAATCGCTGCGCGTGGCGTTCGTGGTCTGACAGTGGGCTGCGTTGGAGCTGGGGAAACAGTCGTCAGATCCGCGGGCAGCCGATCCTTGATTGCTGCCAGATCCCTGCCAATCTCCGCAAGCTGTTCTTTGCGTTCGTCCACAGATGCCGATTCATAGCGGGCGAGCTGGAGATCGAGCCGCGCCAGCGCGATCGACGCTCCCGTATCGTCGGTGAGATCCTGCGCTTGCTGAACCAACATGCGGGCGCGCTCGATCTTCCTGCCGCCGAATCCGTCTCGCCATTCCTCGCGCAGCAGCTCCACCGCGCGTCCGACTGCCTCGGTAGCGGTTCCCTGCACAACAGATTGTGACCGGATGGAAGGCATGGATGACTGGTGACTCGAACACGACCGAAGATTAGTCGAACAAGTGTACGATGCCCTATGGCGTTTGAGCGCCGTGCAGGCAAGTGCGACACAATCGAGGGCGATTCAGATGGTCCCAATTTTGACCCTTGCACGCAAAGAACATATGTTCTATAATTGGGACTAAGCGGCACATCGGCGGACAGATGCATGCCTGGGCAGTGCCCCAGTGCTACCCGCCCGGCTTCCCCGCCGTCACCCAAGGCTCCACGCGCGGACTCATCGTTGAGTGATCGTTCGTCGAGAAATTTCAGATGCAACACCCGCATCCGACCAGGGCGCAGCCATACCCGTTTCGTCATCCCCACCTGCTTCCCTGTCATCCCGACCCGCTCCCCCGTCATCCCGACCGAAGCGGAGGGACCTCGTGTCGCCCAGGCCACCGTTCCATCCCGAAACCCCATCCGGACGTAGCGAAGGGCCCCCGTGCCCTCCCGCCGTTCCATTTCTGCATCTCACAACCTGAACATCGCGGTAGACCCCGTGGGGCTCGAGCCTGCCCGTAGGACACGCTCTTTCGACCTCACGATGGGTTTGGCTCTCCAGATTGCGACGGCCACAAAACCGTGCAATACGTGATGAAACCTGCTAGAATGCGTGTTTGCGGACGCCTAGCAGCGTCCGATTTCGTGTCTGCCGCGGCCGAAGCCCGGCTGAATCGTTCTGAACGCAGAAGTGGAGCCGGTAATGGCTGGTGTTTGCGACATTTGCGGCAAGACGAAGAGTTTCGGACATAATGTCAGCCATTCGAAGCGGCGGACCAACCGTGACTTTCGTCCCAACGTGCAGCGAAAGCGAATGCTGATTGGCAACGAGCTTGTGCGACTCAATGTCTGCACCCGTTGCATGCGGACCGCCCAAAAGGGTGGCCGCTAGTCTCAGTACTGACAAGCTAGCGCAACGAAAAGAGGGGTGGCAACTGCCGCCTCTCTTTTGTTTTGCCTCCAGGCTGTAGCATCCAACCATGTCCGCTCACCCTGCCGACAAACCGCTGAGAGTTGCGCCCATCTGGCTTCGCAGCGTTCGATCCGCGCGCGGCATCGACTCCATGTGGATCAAGGAGCTTGCCAAAGACTGCGGCCTGGAAGTGGCGGCCATTGCCGGCCCTGAGCCGTTCGATGGGCTCGAAGCGCATCTCCACGACCGAATCGATCGCGGACACTTCGATGGATTCGATTGGTTCAGCTCGGAAAGAGCGTCGATCTCGGTTGCGCCGGAAAATCTTCACGCGCAGATCAGGTCGATCGTTTCTGTCGGCTTGCCGTACTACCAGGCGATGCCCGAGCTCCCGGACGATGGCGTGCTCAGAGGACGAATAGCCCGCTACGCCTGGGGCGCTGACTACCATCTGGTACTCAAACGGCGCATGGCCGAGTTGCTCGCGCGCATCGAAGCCCGGGCCGGTCGCTCGGTGGAAGCGCGATTGCTGGTCGACACCGCCCGAATCGTCGATCGGGCCGTCGCCGCAAGATCGGGTCTTGGCTGGTACGGCAAACACACCTGCATCATCGTTCCGGGCCACGGCTCCTGGGTGCTCTTGGGAGAGTTGCTGCTCGACCTCGACCTCGAACCCGACCTTCCGCTCGACCGCAACTGCGGCAAATGCAACGCCTGTATCGATCGTTGCCCAACCGGCGCCATCGTCGCTCCCTATGAGCTCGATAGTTCCCGCTGCATCTCTTTCCAGACGATCGAGCAACGCGGAGTCATACCACCACAACTGCGTGCCCGGTTCGGCAAGTGGATCTTCGGCTGCGACGAATGCCAGGATGTCTGCCCATATACCAGCGCGGCGCAGGAAGCGTTCGATCGAGACTTACTGCCACGGTCGGTACGGAACGTGGCTCCCGAGCTGGACTGGCTCATCTCGATGTCCGATGAGGAGTTCCGCGCCACGTATCGCGGCACCGCCGTGTTGCGCGCCAAACGGCGCGGAATCGCTCGCAACGCAGCCCTAGCGCTGGGAAACGCGGCCGATGAGCGTGCCGTACCCGTCACTGGCGGCGGCATTGACCGGACATGACGAACCGCTGGTCCGCGGCCATGCGGCCTGGGGCTTGGGCTGCTATCCCGATCGCGCTGCCCGCCATGCGTTGGACCGGGCACGTGCTAGCGAGACCGACCAGTACGTTCGGGAAGAGATCATTCAGGCGTTGGAGTCGCCCTCGACCTGAGCAGCGCGCCCACCTCGTCGAGAGAGGGAAGACCGGTTTGTGCACCCAGCGATCGGACCGACAGCCCGGCCACGCAATTTGCCAGTTCGAGCGCATCGGGAAGGGCAAGGCGGCTTGCCAGGCCAACGGCGAAGGCGCCTGCGAAAGCATCGCCGGCACCAGTGGTATCGACGACCTCGACCGGAATTGCCGGTGATCGGTAGATCTGCTCAGCATCGAAGGCCAGCGCTCCGTCGCCTCCCAGCGTGACAGCGACCGCCCGCAGGTTCGTCACCCGCATCGTGCGCTGCATGGCCAAAATCCCCTCATCGAGTGTTGCGGATCCGGTCAATTTCTGAAGCTCCTGCGCCGATCCGACCAGCGCATCGCACCGCACCACCGATTCGAGCTCGTCGGCCCCGGGGAAATCGACCACATAGGTCATCGGTACCAGGATTTTGACATTGGGGTAGGTATGCACCGGGAGATCGATAAGAAACCGGCGTAGGAGGGGATCGACGCTATCGAGCAGCACGAGATCGCGTGTGAAGAGCCGGTCGATGTCGATACGGTCTCCTCGGCGGGGAATCGCCCCCTGCTGCCAGAAGATGGTGCGGTCCGGAGGGTGGACGGATGTGATGACCGTAGTCTGGTCAGTCGGAAGGTCTGGGTCGATCTTTACTCGGGAACAATCGATGCCGGCCAGGCTCAGCGCCTCGAGCAACTGCCGCCCGACTCCATCGTTCCCGACGGCACTGAGCAGCTCCACCCTCGCTCCCAGCGCAGCGGCGGCGGCCGCCGCATTGGCTGAGTTGCCGCCGGGAAGCTCCAATCTCGACGAGACCATGGCGAACCCGCCCGGTTCCGGCATGAGGTCGACTGCCAGCAGCGTATCCCAGCTCGCGAGCCCGACCACCGCGATAGTCGGCTTCTTTGCGATACTGGCGATCACCCGATCGAACAAGATGGTCATGGTCACGTCCGATAGTGGCGAGATGGGCTAGAATTCGATACCTAACGGTGTTCTGATTTCTTTAACAGTGTTCGGATAAACATGTCGACGTCGACGAAAACCGAGTTGGAAACGCCCATCGCTGAGCGAGCGCCGCCGTGAGGCAAGCCGGGAGCTCATGCGAGGAGAAATTCTCGCCGCGGCGCAGCATATCATTCGCACCCAGGGGCTCGATGCCCTCTCGCTCCGGGCATTGGCCAAAGGTGTCGGCGTTACCGCGCCCGCCCTCTACGAGTACTTCGGCAATAAGGACGCAATTCTCAAAGCCCTCTTCGTTCAGGGCTCAGAGGTCATGCTGACGCTGATAGATCGAACGATTGCGGAAATCCCCGCGGGCTTGCCAAGGTTGTTGGCCATCTTGAACGGTTATCGTGTCTTTGCGAGGGATGAGCCGGACTACTTTCGATTGCTCTTTGGTACGGTCGACCCAAACCTCTCATTCTCGGATGACGAATACCAGGGGATGCACGTCATCTTCGAGCGATTCGTCGGCGTCATTGTCGATTGCATCGACTCGGGTGAGTTGAAAGCAACTTCCTGCCATGACCCTCAGTTGCTCACTCTGGGCACTGGTCCACGGAGCGGCGCTGCTGGAAACCGAAAGCTTCATGGTACGCAAGGATCTTGATGGCGATGGCAAAACACCGCAGTTCGATGCGGCTATCCAGCTTTCGCTCCTGAGCTTTGCCACGGACAAAGGCGCCGAGATGCTCGGTTCGTTCGAAACCCAATAACAGGCGGAAGGAGCCAGCAATGATCGAAGTTGCATTGATGATCGAGGGCCAGGACGGATTGAACTGGCCGCGCTGGAAGGCGCTTGCCGAAGCGGCCGAAGGACTCGGATTTGCTGGTCTCTACCGTTCCGACCATTTCACGAACCCGGAAGGTCCGCACAAGGACGCGCTGGAGATGTGGGTGTCCTTTTCCTACCTGGCCGCGACAACCGAGCGCATCGAGTTCGGCCCGATGGTTTCCCCCATCTCGTTTCGCAATCCGGTGGTGTCTGCCTGGAGTGCCGCCGCGGTCGACGATCTTTCCGGCGGGCGTTTTCACATGGGGCTCGGCGCCGGTTGGCAGGAGCGCGAGCATCGATCGTTCGGATTCGATCTGCTCGAGTTGAAAGATCGTTTCGCGCGTTTCGAGGAAGGCGTGCAGGTCGTCAAGCTCTTGCTTCAAAGTGATGAGCCAGTTGCGTTCGATGGCAACTACTATCATCTCGAAGACGCCTTACTGCTCCCTCGACCTGCCCGCGCGGGTGGTCCGCCGATCGTCATTGGAGGCAATGGCGAGAAACGAACAATGCCGCTCGCCGCTCGCTACGCCGATGAATGGAATGCGGTCTTCGTGACTCCTGAGCGATTTGCCGACCTCAGTCAGCATCTCGACGGATTGGTCGCCGCCGAAGAACCGCTCGACCGAGTCGATGCGCAAAACCCTTATGCATCGCGTGACAGTCGGCGCGTCCGACGCCGACGTGGCCCGCAAAACCGAGGGTATGGATGTCGCCGCCCTGAAAGAGCGCGGCGCGCTCATCGGCACGCCAAATGAGATCGCGGAAGGTCTGCTGGCATTCGACGCGGTTGGGGTGCAGCGCATCATGGCGCAGCTTGCCGACATGACCGATTTGGACGGCGTGGAGCTACTCGGGATCCCGGGTGCTTCCGCAACTTGCCTGACTATCGGTAGGAGACGCTTCTCAATCGTCGCGGAGGTTGCGGGCCGGCTGGCAACGATACGGTTGTCGACCAGGATACCGCTGAGCAGCACCGCCAGCAGTGCAACGGCTGCCGTAACGCCAAACAGACGTTGGAAGTCCCAGCTCTCGACGATCCATGCGCCGGCGAGCGGAAAGAGCGTGGTGAACATCAGCACCACGTTCGCGGTGGCGAAGTATCCTGCCCGATTCACAGCGGGAGCCACTTCGCTCAAATATTGGAAGTTTCCCGCACCCTGGAATGCGAGACTCAGATCCCAGCGCGGCGAAACAGGCAACCAGCATCCAGAGATAGAATCGATCGCCAGACACCCGATCGGCCATATCGGCAGAATCGCGTAGGTACGGGAATCGTGAGCAGCAGTAGGGGCGCGATGAGTTTCATCCAGGTCGATGCCTGAAGCACCGCCCGGCCTCCTCGCCGAGATCCGAGTGATCGAGCCAGCGGGATGCCGATCGCCAGGGCAGCGCAGAACGCGACAACGTAGATCCCCAGAAATGTTCGATCGAAGCTCAACTCCCGCATGGCATACACAATGATGAAGACGTCGAGCATGCCCACCGCCGCCAGTGCGATGCGAAAGAGGAGATAGCGCCGCATGACACGGTCGCCGAGCCCGCTCAGAAACGATCCATCTGAGCCGTGGCGCGCGCTCGAAAGCCGGCGCCCAGGTTCTTTGATCAACGAGCGTGAAAAACGCCGCCGAAGCCAGGCAGCCTGCTGCCGCAATGAAGAGATAGGCGAAGGCGCGTTGGATGGTAGGTCCATCTGGCTCGAAAACACTCCGCACCACGATGCCGGAGACCAGCGCTGCCAGCACGCCCCAAAACGCGCGCCCTACGAAAAGCTGCGCGCGACTCGAGCTCTCGAATGACTTCTGCAGCAAGCGCATCGACGGGCACCGACGTGAAACCGGAAGCGAATCCGAACGCGCCAAGGCAAACGAAGCATGCCGTCAGCCGAGTATCGCCGCCTGGGTTGGTGTGATAGGCCAGATATGCCAGCACCCCAATTGCGGCAGCACGTGCGGCGCCCGCCCCGAACGCCCAGGGAAGCAAGCGAACTCGTTCGCGGGTAACACGTCCCGCCACCAAAGCACCCAGATTCCACAGCCCGAACGCCAATGCGGGAATGAGCGCGACTCGATAGAGATCGTTGGTGAGCGTCGCGACGTACGCCGCGAGAATGACAACCGGCAACATGAGCCCGGTCGCGAGGGACGAAGAAACAGCTTGCAAGAGGGCGACAATCCAACGACCGCCGATAAGCGACTGATCGTCAGAAAAGCGCCGGATTTCGGTGCCAGACACGGACGGGCGTACCCCGATCGATGAGAAATGCGTGGAGCGACCGACTCGCCCTTCAGCCCCGAAGTATAGCCACGGACCTGAAAATCCCCCGGGAGCGCTGGGACATTCCGCCCTATCGGCGCCCCGGACCAGGTCCGAGCTCGACCAGCAGCTCTGAGCGAATCCGGTCATACGTCACGGAGAGCGCCTCGGGCATGACCGTAGTGTTTGCGATGACCGGCATGAAATTCGCATCGCCGCCCCAACGTGGAACGATGTGCAGATGCATATGATCAGCTACCCCGGCGCCCGCCACCGAACCGGTGTTGATTCCGGTATTGAATCCTTCGCAACTCAGGACACGCCGCAAGGCGCGCATGCAGGGAGCAATCGTTTCCCCGAGCTCCGCCATCACCGCTGAGGTCACATCTTCCGGCGACGGTGCATGATCGTAGGGAGCGATCATGATGTGCCCGGTCGCGTAGGGATAGAGGTTCATCATCACGAAAACCGATGGTCCCCGCCAAAGCACCAGATTCGTCTCGTCTTCTTCGACGTCGATCTTGGAACAAAAGATGCACTCGTCGTTCCGCACGCCATCCCGCAAATACGCCATCCGCCAGGGAGCGGACAAGTAGCGGTGCGGCTCGGATACTGGTTCCTGATCGATGTCGTCCATAGCGCGATGGTAGCACCGCTACCTATTCCCGCGGCCGAATCGATCCCGATGGTATTCTTCGCCAGATGCGACTTCGGTCTCCGTCCCTTCTCCTCGACCGTCACGAGTTCGCATGACTGATCTTCCTGCCCATGTGCAATCGCATACGTTTGGAGCCGTTCGCCCGGTGCGGGCGACCCGTACCCCTGAGATTCTCCGGCCGCTTGTCTCTATTTTGGTGGATACAGCGGCAATCTGGCTTGCCTTCTGGCTGGCGTATCTGTTCCGCTATCGCTATGAAGTTGGTGGGTTGGTTTTCAGCTTCAATCAACGGGAGTTCTCCGACTTCATCGGACGAATAGCCCTGTTCACGGTCCTCTTCGTCGTGATCGCGCTGGTCCGCGGGCTCTATCGTCTGTCGACCTGGACATCGTTGCTGGACGAAATGGGACTGGTGGTCGGCACCATGACGATCGCCATGGGTGGTCTCATCTTGACCGCCTATCTCTCGCAGTTCAGCCCTTCGCGCTTGCTCTTCGTCTACGCGTGGGGCAACGCGCTTCTCCTGCTGTTCCTGGTGAGGCTGGCGAAGCGCAAAACCCGCGAAGCCTTGTGGGCACGTGACATTGGGGTCCGGCGGGTGCTCATCGCCGGCAACGGCACCTCAGGCCACCGTCTGATGCAGATGCTGGTCGCGACTCCGAGCATGGGATTGCGGGTCTCCGGCTATGTCGACGAAGGCGTGGGGCGCCGCTCGTTGATCGCAGGCAGCGAGCGAGGCGTGGTCCGGGCGCAGCGTCTCGGATCGCTGGAAGACATTCCGTCCATTCTGGGACGTACGTCCGTCGACGAGGTCATCCTGGCACTTCCATCCGAAGGACACGGACGTGCACTGGAAATTGCCAATTGGTGCCGCACCGCCGGCGTCCCGTTTCGGGTGGTGCCCGACCTGCTCCAGCTCTCGCTCGATCGGGTGCAGCTGGAGGAGATTTCGGGCGTGCCCATGCTGAGCGTGCGCGAAGCCTCGATTCGCGGAAGCAACGCCGTGATCAAACGAAGCATCGATATCGCCGCAGCGCTATTGCTCCTGGTTGTGATGTCACTTCCGATGGCAATTGCCGCGCTTTGGGTCCAGCGATCGACCGGCGGTTCGGTCTTGCAACGCCGGACCATGGTAGGTAAATGCGGCGTGCCGTTCGAGCAGATTCGTTTCGCGGCTTCCACCGGCCGGTCGCATCAGCAGCCGAGCTGGATCCAGCGTGCCCATCTCGATGGCGCCCCCCAGCTTTTCAACGTCCTGCAGGATCACATGAGCCTCGTCGGCCCGCGTGCGCAGTCACCACATCAGGTGGCGCGGTATCGAGATTGGCAGCGTCAACGGCTGTTGGTTGCTCCGGGCATGACCGGTCTCTGGTTCTCGAATGGCCGAAACGAGCTCACCTTCGATGAAATGGTTCGGCTCGATCTGTTCTATGCCGAGCATTGGTCGGCATGGCTCGACATCAAGATTCTGCTGCGCACCTCCGTGGCGTTGCTCCGAGGGCGTCCTCCGGCATGAGACAGCAAGTCCTTACCGATCCGCTGGCCGAACACTCGATCAGCATGGGTCAGCTGGTGTCCGTGATCCGGCGTCGATGGTGGATTGTCCTGCTACTCCCGCTGGTGGCAGTGACGGCAACCTATCTCTTCCAGCGCAATGAACCGTATCAGTCGACCGTGCGCGCCACCGTGCTGATTCCCGGCGACACTGAGGATCCCGGTAATTCGGAGCGTCCCGAGTTGATGGTGCTGGACGATTTGCCCCCGTTCATTCGGTCGCATGCGTTCGCGAGCGACGTGCTCGATGCGATGGGCGACACGGAGCTCTCCGTCGATCAGATCCAGGCGACACTCGACGGGTCACGCTACAGTCGGGTGTTGACCGTCTACGTAACCAGTGAAAACGAAGGTCAGGTCGAGCAGATCGCGGCAGCGGCCGAATCGGTGCTTCCCAGTTCGATCAATGGATATCTGATGCCGGACGATG
The DNA here is from genome assembly GCA_963720855.1 of uncultured Chloroflexia bacterium. Lineage (GTDB taxonomy): Bacteria > Chloroflexota > Chloroflexia > Thermomicrobiales > UBA6265 > JAMLHN01. The sequence continues at coordinate 766,199 of CAVRGV010000001.1, forward strand.
GAGGAGTGGCCACCGTTCGAATCATCGACCCTGCTTCCGTGCCATCACGGGATCGTGATGGTCACTGGCTCCAGTTGCTTATTACGGCCGCGCTCGGAGTACTGATCGGGGGGCTGATCGCCATCGCGGTTGGATCACGTGACGTGACTGTGAATCACCCTTCGACCGACGAGAAATAGTCGGCGAGGTACGGCTTGGTCTCCAGCTCGGCGAGGTCACGCCGGACCAGCTGAATGGGTTTCACGATAGGAGCAACAGCGCGCGACACGAGCCAGTACGCCCCCGAAAGCTCCGCCACCAGCTCTGCGTGAGAGTCGCTGTGCGCCTTTTCGAATTGCGCGTCCGCCGTCCGCCAGCGGGCAGCTGCTTTACGGAGCTCCTTGACCTGGGGCACGGTCGATTCGTAAAAGTCCAAAGGTGGAAACATCACGCTCGCGAGATCGAGATCGGTGTCCCAGGTCTGCGACAAGCCAATTGCGACCAGGTTGAGCCAATAGAGAACCTGGCTCCCCTCGAGCAAGACGTCTTGCTCCAGATCTCCGGAGTGACGGTGTTTGCCGGCCAGCACATCTGCGAGCTCGACGAGCTCGTCCGCAACGCGGTTGAACGGCAACGCGCCGTCGTGCAGCAATCTCGACGTTCTCGAGACATCCTGCAACGGTTGCCGAGCCAGGTATTCGTAAGCACCGAACCACGATCCGATCGGCACAGTGGCGGCACCATGTTCCGCTTTCGAGCGATTCAGTTGATTCTGCTCCGATGGCGGAGCGGATTCATAGACCTCATTCGGATCGAAGACCGGATCGCTGGTTTCGAAAAGTGTTCCGTCCGGCAGGATTTGCCGGTAGTAACAGGTCGTATGACCGGTATGGCAAACCGCTCCGTTTTGAATCGCCATGATCAGCAGGCTATTCGCTTCGCAGTTGAGCGCGATGCTGATGACCTCCTGCGTATGTCCCGAGGTTTCACCCTTTTTCCAGAGCGCATTCCGACTGCGGCTCCAAAAATGCACGAAGCCCGTCTCCTGCGTTTTCTCGAAGGCGAGCTGGTTCATGAATCCCACCATCAGGACCTCGCCTGAGGCGTCATCCTGAATGACGGCGGGAATCAGAGGATTGGCCTCGAAATCGATGGGAATGGTCATGGCCGAACAGGGATACCCTGCGATGCCAGAAACTGCTTGGCCTCGTGCACCCGGTAGTCACCGAAGTGGAAGATCGATGCCGCCAGCACGGCATCGGCCCGGTCCGGAGCCAGGCCCTCCGCCAGGTGCTCGAGAGTTCCCGCCCCGCCCGAAGCGATCAGGGGAATCGGCGCGGCCGCGGCAATGGCTTCCAGCAAGTCGAGATCGTACCCGTCTCGCGTGCCATCGCGATCCATACTGGTGACAAGCAGCTCGCCCGCACCCAGTCGTGCCACCTCTGCCGCCCATTCGACAGCATCGATCCCGGTCGTTTTGCGCCCGCCGTGCGAATAGACAGTCCAGGCTCCGGTTGCCGGATCTCGCCGGGTATCGATCGCCACCACGATGCACTGGCTGCCGAAGATATCGGCGCCCTCAGAAATGAGCGCGGGGTTCGCCAGTGCGGCGCTATTGATCGAAACCTTGTCCGCGCCCGCGCGCAGCAACTGTTTGATATCTTCGGTCGAGCGGACGCCACCACCCACCGTCAAGGGAATGAAAATCTGATCCGCGGTTCGCTCGATGACATCGATCATCGTGTCTCGGCTATCGGATGTGGCAGTGATGTCGAGGAAAACCAGCTCGTCGGCGCCCTCGCGATCGTAGAACGCCGCTAGCTCGACAGGGTCGCCGGCATCGCGCAGATTGACGAATTCGATTCCCTTCACGACACGCCCTTCGGTGACGTCGAGACAGGGAATCACCCGCCGGGTTAGCGTCGCGAGGTTGGTCTGCACAGCAGTCATCTACTTCTCTGTTCCGTTTTCTCGTGCCACCGCGATCGCCTCTGGCGAGATCGATTCGACCATCGTAAAGTGCTCGTCCGATGATGGCCCCGTCGACACCAAGCGCGTTCACCTCGCGCACATCCTCGATGCGTCGATATTCCACCTGAGGCGATAACTCCTGATTGGAGCGCGAATTGTGCTTGCTTGAGCTGATCGAGGTTCGGACCTTGCAGCTTCCCGTCTTTCTTGATGTCAGTGATGATGAACGTCGCGACTCCGGCCAGCCTGAGTTTCAGGGCGTGATCGATGGCCGTCTCCTCGCTCTGCTCCAACCATCCATCGGTGGCGAGCTTCCCGTCACGCGCGTCCAGCCCGACTGCCACGCGATCGCCCCAGCGTGCCACCAGAGATTCGACCAGCGCAATGTCCGTCACCGCCGCCGTTCCCAAAATCACTCGATCGATCCCGATGTCAAAATAGCGATCGGCGGCTTTGGCCGACCGGATCCCGCCGCCAAGCTCGATCGGAATTCGCACCGCCGAGCGGATGGCGCTGACCGCCGCATTGTTCGAGGTCGATCCGGACCGCGCTCCATCCAGATCGACCACATGCAGCCATTCCGCGCCGGCGTCCTGCCAACGAACGGCGGCATCGACCGGGTTAGCATCGAATACGGTCTCTTTCGCGAAGTCACCCTCGACAAGCCGGACGGCCTTTCCGTCACGCAGGTCGATTGCCGGATAGATGATCATTCGCCGGCTGCCCAGCGTTCTTTGGCGCTGCGGTCGACTTCATTGACCCAGGTGGCCAGGAATTCGATCCCCGCAGGTCCGCTCTTTTCCGGGTGGAATTGCGTGCCCCAGACATTGCCACTCTTGACCACCACCGGAAACTCCTCGCCGTAGCTGGACGTCGCCGCCACATCGCCCGGATTGGTGGGGTCGGCAATGAAGGAATGCACGAAGTAGTAGTAGCCCTGGTCGAGCCCGTCATCTGCACGGCCAGACGACACCTTGTTCCACCCGATATGCGGGAGTTTGGTGGCGCCCTCGATCTCGCGAACATTGCCTTTCAGGAAGCCGAACCCCTGGGTGTCGCCTTCCTGCTGATGTTCGAAAAGTACCTGCATACCCACGCAGATACCCAGAAACGGCTTGCCGGATTCAACGGTCTCTCGTATCGCAGGCGTAAGACCGCGTCGGTCGATCTCGCCAATAGCATGTCCCGCATGCCCCACACCGGGGAGCACGACCGCATCCGCGTCGTCGAATCACGTCGGCGTCGCTGGTGATGACTGTTTCAGCCCCGTTGGTTTCAAGGGCGCGCCGAATCGAGCGCAGATTGCCTGCTCCGTAATCGATAATTGCGATCATGCCAGCATTCCCTTGGTCGATGGTACGAACGTTGCCGAGCGCGTGATCCGGCTCGCCATGCGCAGCGCCACGGCAGCCGCCTTGAAGATCGCTTCCGCCGCGTGATGTGAATTTCGCGCCCTGAATCAGATCGATATGGACGGTGAGGCCACCATTGACCGCAACTGCGCGCCAGAACTCTTCCACCAGACTCGACGCGAAGTCCACGCCAATCACTGGTTCGGGCATTTCAGCCACGAACTCCAGATACGGACGTCCGGAGAAATCCACCACGAATCGAGCCAATGCTTCATCGAGCGGCGCATAGGCGATAGCCATAACGCGCAATCCCGCTTCGGTCGCCAATGGCGCCCCGCAACGCTTGGCCGAACGCGATACCGACATCTTCGACCGAATGATGGGGATCCATCGCGGCGTCGCCAGTGCAGGTGCCACTGAGGTCGAACCCGCTGTGCCGGCAGAGTGCGTCCAGCATGTGATCGAGAAAGAGCACACCGGTTTTCATCGATGATGAACCGGCTCCATCAAGATCGAGCGTCAGACGAATCGTGGTTTCGCCGGTTTCGCGCTCGATCGTGGCTGTTCGCGTGCGATCGACAGCCGCGTTCATTGGTTGCCCAGAATGTCCGCGAGTTCCGTCAGGAACCGCTCGTTTTCATCCGTGGTTCCAATGGTCACCCGCAGGCAGTCGCTGAGGCCCAGCGCCGGATTTGCGAAATGCCGAACCAGAATGCCCCGCTTTGCCAGCTCTGCCACCACCGGGCCTCCGTCCGTCTACGGGAAGTTTGACCAGCAGAAAGTTGGTGGACGATGGGTATGGCTCGACCCCGGGAATCTCACGCAAATTGGCAGCCAGTTCGTCTCGGGAAGCTACGATTTGCGCAACGACGCCGTTGAGATACTCGAGATCGTCCAGCGACGCGATTGCCGCTTCGCTCGAAACGTAAGAGACGTTATGGCATGGCTGCACGATGTTCTCGAAGTGGGGAGCCATGGCTTTGGGAACGATCCCGTAACCAACCCGCATCCCCGCAAGCCCGGCGAACTTGCTCATCGTCCGGAAGACCAGCACATTCGGATGCTTGTCGACCATGTCCACATACGAGGTGCCCGCGAACTCCGAATACGCTTCGTCGATGAGCACAAAGCAGGGTGCTTCGTCGACGATCCGCTGAATATCGGCGCGTTGCAGCTGATTTCCGGTTGGATTGTTCGGAGTGCAGATGATGATGTACTTGGTTCTGTCGGTGACCGCTCGAGAATGCCATCCACATCGAGTTGAAAATCGCGATTGCAGCGGCACATTGACAGTGGTTGCGCCGCGCAGATTGGCTTGCATGCGATAGACGCCGAATGTCGGTTCCGAAATGATGATTTCATCGCCCGGCTCCAACACTGCTTGCGCCAGCATGTTCAGAACATCGTCACATCCGGCGCCGCAAAAGACTTGCTCGGCCGTGGTTCCGGCGTACGCCGCAATCGCATCGCGCAGCGCCCATTGATCGAAATCCGGGTATCGATGCGTGGTGACGAACGCCGCAATCGCGGCCTGTGCCTTCGGGGAAGGACCATACGGCGACTCGTTCATGTCGAGCCGAATAACAGAGTCGTTGCGCGACTCGTCGCGCGGCGACGGCACGTACGAGCTCTTGGCGCGCACTGGCTCGCGCACGAGCGACGAAGGATCGAATTGCCGGAGAACGGCCTGGCTGGACATTGTGACCTGTCTCGATTGGAAAACGAACGGAAATGCGCGCGAGGCGCTTCCGCGTAGAGTACCCGAATTGCGCGTCTTATGGAACGCTGGCTAGAGCAGCAGCTTATCCAGCGACGTCACCAGAATCTCCTGGGCGCCGGCTTCTCGCAGCCGTTCGATGATCTCCCAGAAGGTGTCCTCTTCGATGGCGGTGTGCACTGCGACCCATCCCTCGATCGCCAGGGGAACGACCGTCGGCGCCTTGAGTCCGGGAATGACCTGTTTGATCGCTTCGAGCTTGTCCATCCGGTGCATTCATCATCACGTACTTGTACCGGCGCGCGGCTCGCACCGCATCGATGCGCATCAACAACCGGTCGATGTTTGCGCGCTTCTCAGGATCGGCATAGGAAGCCGGATTCGCCACCAGCACCGCCTGGCTTTCCAGGATTGTGTGGATCTGGCGCAAGTCATTGAGAATGAGCGTCGATCCGGTCGCGGTCAACTCGACGATGGCGTCGGAAAGACCGAGACCGGGCGCAACTTCCACCGATCCGCTCAGCGTAATGACTTCCGGCGCCTCACCGCGCTCACCGAAAAAACGTCGCGCCGAGTTGGGGTACGACGATGCGATCTTCTTTCCCTGGAGATCGTCGAGCGTTTGATACGGAGAATCACGCAGACACGGCAACGACCAGCGAGCAAAAACCGAAGCCAAGCTCGGTCAGCTCGACCACATCGACATTCTCTTCGTAGATCAGATTTCGCCCGACGATGCCCAGATCGACCGTGCCAAACCCGACATAACCCGGAATGTCGTCGTCGCGGCCAAAGAGAATCGAAAGGGGAAAGTTGCGTGCATGCGAGAGGAGTCGTTGTCCGTATGTCTCGAACTCGAGGCCGATACCCTGCAGAATGCGGAGCGTCTCGTCCGTCAACCGTCCACTGCGTTGGACGGCCAGCTTGAGGCGTCCTTCTCCATTGATCAAACTACCGGTCATCGAGTGATTCCATCTCCTTGCATATCGTTTGTCGCATGAGATTATCGACCAGATCGAAGCTGACCGCATTCTGATGCACACATTTTGGGAAAAGATCAACGAGCTATGAAGCAGCAACGCCCGTCATATGACCCAGGTGAGCGGTTCGAAGGAACCATCGAACGGATTGTGGCGGGCGGTTCCGGGTTGATGCGCGGACCGCGCGGAGTTGTCCTGGTCGATCAAGCCGCGCCGGGCGACCACGTCGTCGTCGAGATTGAATCCGTTCGGTCGGGAATGCCGCGAGCAGCCATCGTCACTATGCTCGACCCGGGCCCGGGTCGCATCGAGGCTCCCTGCCCCTGGTACTCGCGCTGCGGAGGGTGCGACTTCCAGCACCTCACCTATGCTGCCCAGATCGAGGCCAAGCGCCAGTATCGTGCTGGACGCTCTCGCACGTATCGGCGGTATCGAGCTCACGGACGACATTATCGTGCACGGGGCGCTGCGTCCGTTCGGTTCCCGTGCGCGCGTCGAGCTCCACGGGGACCGTGAAACCGGAACGATTGGCTTTTACGAGCGCCGCTCGAGGCGGATCGTACCCATCGATCACTGCATGGTCAGCCGGGATGAGATCGATACAGCGCTCGGTGCCATCCGCCGAAGCCGGCAACCGTTGCCCGCAGAAATTCACTTGTTGGGTGGGCATGGGCAGATTCGCAGCGCTCCCGCATTTCCACCGATCGCCGGCGGCCCGTTTTGGCTCCCGGTCGCGGGTATGGACTACCTGGTCGACCCTGGCTCGTTCTTTCAATCATCGCTCGATCTCCTGCCCGAGCTCATCGGAGCGGTGACCGCTTCGCTTCCAAGGTCAGGCAGCGCGCTCACCTGGGATCTCTTCTGCGGGGCAGGGCTCTTTTCACTTCCATTGGCGAAGTCGAGCAGCAAGGTCGTTGGCGTCGACTTCGATGCGAGAACTATCGCAAACGCGAGTAAGAGCGCGGAACGCAACGGCATTCGAAATGCGACGTTTGCCGCTTCCGATGTCTATCGATGGCTGACCGGGAAAAAGCGAGCCGACGTGCGTCCCAACCTCATCGTGGTCGATCCGCCGCGCGCGGGTCTCGATCGCCGGCTGTCTGAGCTGCTCTCTCGGCGAGACGTCGAACGGCTGACCTACGTATCCTGCGATCCGACCACCCTCGCCAGAGATTTGCGAATGCTGACGAGTGGCGCACTTCGGCTGGTCGATGTCGCGATTTTCGATCTCTTTCCGCAGACGCATCACGTCGAAACGGTCGTGAGACTGGCGTCGGCTTGACGGATCTCAACCGATGGCACTGGCCCGGGCGCCGAGCATCCTGACGGTGTGCGGCACGTGGGTCGGAATCCAGATCACGGGAAGTCCTTGCTTGAGCGCACGGCTCACGGTTTCCGCGGTGCCGGCAGGCCCATGTCCTGGGGCGCCGTCCCAAACGGCCACCAATACATCGGCTCGATCGAGAACGTAGTTACTCGCCCAGAGATAGCCGGATTCTTTGTCGATCGACTCGGTCGGCATCACGATCGCACGGGCCGACTCCAGAAGTTGATCGAATTCGGACGACGAATCTGGAGAGCTGAAGTCTTCGCGAAAGCAGTCCGGAGCACATGGCAACGCACAAACGTACGGAATCCCGTGTTCCGCGGCGGCGGCTAGCAGAAGGCGGTCGGCGCCCTCGGCGACCGAGCTCAGCAATGAGACCGGGAAATCCGCGTGTTCCGCTGCGATCTGCGCAAGTACCGCAGCAATTCGGTTCGCAATCGCTTCCGGATTTCCTTCGAGCTCTCGGTGTCCAACCGCGCCAATGACGAATGTTCCATCGGTGCCCTGTCTGGGGTCGGTTGCGTCAGTCATCGGCGGTCGAATCGGCTCCGCTGGCGTGGGACCGCATGGTCCTGAAACTCTCAGCTATTCTACGGTGCGAAACCGAGCCGAATCGATTGCCCCTCGAACTAAGGTGATGGAATGACTATTCCCGGGAACCAGACCGGTGGAATCTTGATCGTCGGCGATTCGACCGTGGATTGGTTCATCGCCGAACCCATCGGAGTGCATCACGACACGCTCGAGGCGCGCTTTGTTTGGACGATGACCGATGGTCCCGGGCTTTCGTGCATCTCGGGTGGAGCAGCGCTCGACTACGACGTGCTTTCCGCCACAGCCGCACTGGCCGAGCGGCCGATGTCCGTTGTCGGTCCAGTGATTCCCGGCGAGATTCGTGGCAATCCGTCATCCGCGTCGATCACTCGCTCCTTCTCCTCCTGGGCTCCCCATCCCCGCAAAATAGGTGAGAAGCAACGTGTCTGGCGGATGGAGCGCTTCATTGGGTTGCATACAGCGAGCGAGATTTCTCCCGAGCTCGATGTGCGTAGCGATGGCCTGCACCCTGCCTGCATCTTGATCGAGGACGGCAATCAGCTATTTCGGCACGACCCAGAGCGCTGGCCCGTACAGATTGCGGAATCTGACGCGCAAATCGTAGTCCGCCAAACCGGCGCGCTCGGAGGTGGTCCGCTCTACGACCACGTGATCGAGCATGCGGCCGACCGCACCACGTTGTTTTGCACAGTCGGCGATCTGCGCAAGGAAGGTGCCCCAATCGGGCAACCCCTCTCGTGGGAACGAACCGCGCAGGATGTCGTGTCCGCGGTGAGGATGCGAAGCGATTTGCTTGCCGCCCGCAGAGTAGTCGTTGGGCTTTCTGCATCCGGCGCGGTGGTGGTTGATAGCGACGGACCCGATTTGTTGATCTACGACCCGCAGTCGCAAGAAGGTGACTGGGAACGATCGCGCCCGGGCCAGCAATTCGGTACTGGAACGATGATCATCGACTCGCTGGCCTGGGAATTCGCAATCCACGGCGCCAAAACCGATGTCCGCGGTGCGGTCCGCAGCGGTATCGAAACCGGTCGTGTACTTCATGATCTCGGCTATGACGCAACCCCGAGTCAGGCCGGCATCCAGATTTCCTTTCCCGTCCAGCGAATCGCCGAATCGATTCTTGGTGGGGAGGATGTCGATAGCGAGATTCAATGCGTTCCCGTGTCGCTCGATGCCAGCTGGCGAATCTTCGATGCGACGTCAGCCGGCAGTTTTCGTGAAGCGGCCGAACATATCGCTCGGTTTGGCGTTAGCCGCGTGGCAAACGAGATTCCCCTGGAAACGATGGGGCACTGGTCGTCTGTGGATCGGATCGAGATCGAAAGCATGCGCAGTGTGCGCAACATCATCTCTGAGTATCTGGCAAGTCCCGGACGTCCACGTCCGCTCAATCTGGCGGTGTTCGGTCCCCCAGGTTCGGGAAAGTCATTCGCGATCAAACAGATGGCGTCGGTGATCGCGCCGGAGCGCAACCGTCTGGGTTCGCTGGAATTCAATCTCTCGCAATTCCAGGACGCCGCAGACCTCCCGAACGCCCTCCAGCAGGTCCGGGACCTGCGACTCCGGGAGTTTCTGCCGCTTGTGTTCTGGGATGAGTTCGACAGCGCGTTGGATGCCCGTGAGCTGGGATGGTTGGTAAGTTTCCTTGCGCCAATGCAAGACGGCGCGTTCGCTCAGAACGGCATCATCCGCCCGATCGGCCCAGCCATTTTCATTTTCGCCGGCGGCACCCACGCCACCATGGAGTCATTCAAGAACCGGGCGCTCGAGCTTCCCGGTGCCAAGGCGACTGACTTCCTGAGCCGCTTGCGCGGCTTTGTCGACGTCCTCGGCCCGAACCCTGACGCTCCGGACGATCGCACCTATCCACTTCGCCGCGCCATCCTGTTACGCGCCATTCTGCAACGCAACGCGCCGCAGATCTTCACCGGCGAAGAAATGCGAATCGACGGGTCGTTGTTGGCGGCGTTCCTCGATGTGCCGAAGTACCTCCATGGATCACGCTCGATGGAAGCCATCATCGAGATGAGCGCGATCTCTCGCAAAATGTCATTCGAGCGGTCGACCCTTCCCGCGGTTCACCAGTTAGCCCTCCATGTCGATGCGGACGCCTTCATGGCTATCGTCGAGCGCAATCAGTAGCGGCTATCGAGGTCGGAGGGAAACGATCGTGCTCGCCAAGGTCAATAGCTGCGCGGTCGTCGGGCTCGATGGCGTGCTCGTCGAAGTCGAAGTCTTCGTAGGCGGCGGAGTTCCTGGCATCGTCATCGTGGGATTGCCCGACGCCGCGGTCCAGGAAAGTCGCGAGCGCGTTCGGGCCGCCATCCGCAACAGCGGCGGGCGGGTTCCTCACGGACACGTCACGGTCAATCTCGCGCCGGCCGACCTCAAGAAGGCCGGACCAACGTACGATCTGCCGATAGCGGTCGGTATTCTCATCGCGTCCCGCCAGATCCATTCCGATGTTGCCGATACGCTCATCGTGGGTGAGCTCTCGCTCGACGGAATCGTTCGGCACACGCCGGGCATCATTTCCATGGTTTCGCTCGCGGCGGAGCGCGGTTTGCGCCGCGCAATCGTCCCCGCAGACGATGCGCCGGAAGCCGCACTGATCGATGGGATCGACGTGATCGCGGTTCGAACCCTCACTGATGTTGTCAACTATCTCAACGGAGAGCTGCCGCTGGAAGCCTTTCGCCCGCAAGAACGCGGTGAGGAAGCTGCGACGGCCAACCTGACAGACTTTTCCGAGATTCGCGGACAGGAACATGTCAAGCGCGCTCTGGAGATCGCTGCCGCTGGTGGTCATAATGTTTTGATGAGTGGGCCGCCCGGCTCAGGCAAGACCATGCTTGCCCGGGCTTTGCCCTCGATCCTGCCGCCGATGACGATCAACGAAGCGCTTGAAGTAACCAAGATCTATTCGGTGCGCGGATTGCTGCCGCCGGAAACGCCGCTGCTTCGCGATCGACCGTTCCGTTCACCGCATCATGGAACTAGTAATGCCGGATTGATCGGTGGTGGTTCGTGGCCCCGCCCCGGTGAAGTCAGCATGGCGCACCGCGGAGTCCTGTTTTTGGACGAGCTACCGGAGTTCCAGAGCTCGACCCTCGAAATGCTGCGCCAACCGTTGGAGGATCGGCGAGTGAGTGTCGCGCGCGCTTCTGGCACTGTCACATTTCCCGCGAATTTCATGCTGATTGCGGCGATGAATCCCTGTCCTTGCGGCTATTTCGGCGATCCGGTGCGTGAATGCCGCTGCGGATCGGCCCAGATCCAGCGGTATCAGAAGAAAATCAGCGGACCGTTGCTCGACCGGATCGATATCCATGTCGAGGCGCCCCGTGTCGAGTACGAGAAGCTGGCCGCCCGCCGCTCAGGCGAAACGTCTCGAGAAATCCAGGCGAGAGTCTCCGCTGCCCGCGTTCGGCAGGCTGATCGATTGAACGGATCTGGCGCGCTCACCAATGCCGATATGAGCCCCCGCGATCTGGAGCAATTCGTCACGCTCGATGCCATGGGTGATGCCATGATGAAAAACGCGGTGACCCAGCTTAGCCTTTCGCCCCGCTCCTATCACCGGGTGCTCAAACTGGCGCGCACGATTGCCGATATCGAGGGCGGCGATACGGTGGCGCCCCAGCATCTGGCAGAAGCGCTGCAATATCGCCCACGACAGATCGTCTCATAGCCAGCTTCTCTCGTACGAGGCAGAGCCATGGTCACAAGCGTGACGAGTAAAGCTCCGCTGCCGATCTTCTACACGTCCTTCCTCGGCCGGCGCCGCGAACAGGATGAGATCAGCGCGCTATTTCAGGATCCGGATGTTCGCCTGGTGAGCCTGGTTGGCCCTGGAGGTGTCGGCAAGACGCGCCTGGCGTTCCATATTGCCGGCGACATCGCATCGCATCTCGACGCTCGCCTCGTCTACGTTGCGCTGGCGGCTGCTGACCCAGGGCAGCGCGTAATCGACCTGATCGCACGCGCCGCTGGTGTGACCGGCTCTGGTTGGGCTGACGTGCCTCGCGCGATCGCCAATGCGCTCGATCGGCGCCCTGCCCTCATCGTGCTGGACAACTTCGAGCATCTCTTGGATCAGGCAGTTGTCGTCGGCCAGCTTCTTGCGATGGAGCCGAACCTGAGGGTGCTTGTCACCAGCCGCTCCCCGTTGGAAATTCGCGGCGAGCATGTCTACCCGATCGCTCCTTTTAGTCTGCCAGCCGGCGCAGCGCAACTGCCGCTGGACGAACTTCGGGCTCAGGATGCCGTTTTGCTTTTCGAAGAGCGCGCCCGCGCCGTCCAGCATGATTTCAAAGTCACCGCCGCCAATGCCTCGGCGGTGGCTGCCATCTGCAGCCGGCTGGATGGATTGCCCCTCGCATTGGAATTGGCGGCCGCGAGAACCCGAATGGTGGCTCCCGCCGTTCTGCTAGCCCGTCTCGATCGACCGCTCGAAGCGCTCGGTGTTGGGCCGCTTGATTCCCCGGACCGGCATCGGTCGCTACGCTCCCTGCTCGATTGGAGCTACGAGCTGCTGGAACCGGAAGAGCGCAGACTCTTCCAGCGACTAGGGGCGCCGCGCGGTTCGTTCTCCATCGCTGCAGTTGAGGAACTTTGCTGTGATCTTCAGCTCGAACCGCTGGACGCGCTCTCATCGCTGGTGAGCAAATCGCTGGTCCAGTCGGCCAACACGATTCGCGGGGATGGGGCTGAATCCGTGCGGTTCCAACTGCTGGCAACCGTGCGTGAGTTCGCACTCGAGAAACTTGCCGCCGGCGTTGACTACGAGCACGCACACAATCTCTTCGCGCTGCATATCACGTACATGGCTGCCGCGGTCCCGGCGGAGTTTCCGATGGGACCGGCGAGCGGCGATGCGACGTTCGACATCACCGGGGTCGATCGAGAGCCCGCGCTTGCGGCAATCGATTGGTTGAATCGATCAGGCCAACACGCCCAACTGATCCGATCGGTTGCCGAACTCGCCCCGCATTGGTTCGCGCGTGGCGCGCTGCAAGATGCGCATACCTGTCTGACACTCGCACTCGAGCTTGCTACTGAAGGAGAACCGGCCGATGTCGCGCGGGTAACGATTGCCTTGGGAATGGTGGCCATCCAGCAGGGCAACTTCGATATTGGCCAGGAGCAGCTCCTGACCGGTCTTGAGCTGGCGCGGGTTTCCGGAGCTGAAGAATGGTTCGGGCAAGCGAGCTTTAGTATGGGGGTGTTGGAGCAAGATCGTGGCCAACCCGAGCTGGCGCGTCCCTATTTTGCCGCCGCACGCGAATCGTTTCTTATTTCAGACCGGCAGGCCTTTGCCGCGGTCGCGCTCAATAACTTGGGTCTGGTCACTGCCCGATCCGGCGATTTGCGGGCCGGTCTCGCACTGATCGAAGATGCGAGGCGAAGTCATCACGAGTTGGGCTTTGACTTCGGAGCTGCCCTTGCAGATCGCTATGCGGGTCAGGTGCTGCTCGAACTCGGGGAATTTCAGCGGGCACGTGAGGTGCTGACCGCGAGCTTGCAACTCGATCCCACTGCTATGCAAGGGTGGCATGTCGCGAACTCCATCGAGACCCTGGCGCGGATCGACGCGATCGAAGGCAAAGTTCTTCGGGCTGCCGCACTCGCTGCTGGTGCTTCCAGACTTCGCGACGAAATCGGTGTTCCACTCGAACCTGCGTTGCGATCGATTTGGAGCGAGTTTCAGCGAAGCTTGGCGCTTCAAATGTCCGAAGGGGAGTTGGATAGCTGCGAATCGCGAAGGCCGCGCACTGTCGCTCGAGGAGCTCATTGCCATGGCCATTGCAGGAGGTGTTGTTGACCATGCGCCCAAGTCGGCCGTCTCGATGGAAGTCGGGGAGCAAGGGCGGGCGTCGCCGAATCCGAACTTGACCGCGCGCGAGCGCGAAGTGCTGGAATTACTGGTCGAGGGACGCACCAACCCGGAAATCGCGGATGCACTGTTCATCAGTCCGCGGACGGTCAGTGTTCATGTCACGCACATCCTGGAGAAGTTCGCGGTCGAAAACCGGTCTGCGGCAGTAGCACTCGCACTCCGTTCCGGATTGATTGTTCCTTCCGAGTAACTCAATTGCTGTCGATCATTTCTGCAGAACTGGGTGCGGCAACGCGAATCTCGGTTTCAGTTGCGTTCGCCAGGACCTGTCAGGTTCACCTATTTGCAATAGCGTGGCGGAGTGCGGCAAGGTTGGCTTTCAGATCATGCCTCGCCGCTCGCGCGGCGCCCTCATAGCGCTCCCGGTTTTCAGGCAATTTCATCAGCGAGGCATTCGCTTCCACATTTTCCAGGGCTCCGAGTGCCATGGCCTGCACCAGGAATCCCCCTGTGGCGAGATCGCCCAGCGCATGCGGCGTGCCCAACTCGGCCGTTTGACGCAAGCAATCGATGACGGCAATGCCCATATCGATCATCTCGACCGGTATGTCGGCGGCGTCGACCAGCGCCAACTCGATCGTGGTTCGTCGTGCTGTTTTCTCGTCGTCGGTCGACCGAGGTAGCGCGGTTGCCGCTCGATAAGTCGCGAAAGCCCGCTCATCGCGCTCGGCCAGATCGATGAGCTCGCCAGACGAAGCCGCAAATCGCTCTGCCAGATCGGTGAGCTCATCGTTCGCTTCTCTGGCCAACGAAAGTCGACAAACCATTTCGCCCAGCGAGCAGCCGAGCGCTCCCGCGAGTCCCGCTGCACTTCCGCCGCCTGGTGTGGGGGCGCCGCTGGAGAGGGCTGCCAAGTACTCGCCAATCGAGCGATCCATGAACGTCACGGGAGATGGGGATGTCATCGAAGTTGATCCATACGAGTTGCGGTCAAGTCAGGAATTTCGACGAGCCGTGGGCGAGCTCAGCGCTAGACTACCACTGACAATCAGGGATCGAACGAAAGGACCCAATCCTCACGTGCGCGCACTCATCAGTGTCTATGACAAGACCGGTATCGTCGATTTTGCCCGGCAACTGGTTGCGATCGGGTGGGAACTGCTCTCGACCGGCGGAACGCTGCGCACCCTGGAAGAAAGCGGCATTCCAGTCACCGCCGTCGCGGACATAACCGGCTTTCCCGAAATTCTCGATGGCCGCGTGAAGACACTGCATCCGGCGATTCATGGCGGTCTACTCGCCCGCCTGAATGACCCTGCGCATCGAGCCCAGATGGACGAGCATGGTATTCAACCGATCGGAATGTTGGTCTCGAATCTTTACCCGTTCGAGCAGACCGTGTTGCAGCCAGGCATAGCCGACCATGATGCGATCGAGCAAATCGACATCGGTGGCCCGGCCATGTTGCGCGCGGCATCCAAGAATCACGAGCACGTAATTGTCGTCGTCGATCCGGCGGACCAGGTGCGCGTGCTGGCCGCACTACAAAGCGAGGGGGTAAGCGCAGCATTTCGTCGCGAGCTCGCTGCCAAGGCCTTTCAGCACACGGCCGAGTACGACACGCTGGTGAGCGCATATCTCCGCGCAGACGAAGACATGTTCCCCAACGATGTGACGCTCGCTGGTCGAAAAGCGCTCGATCTTCGCTATGGCGAGAATCCGCACCAGCGAGCCGCGGCATATCTCCGACTCTCGCCGGGAAGAGTGCCCCGCGGTGTGCTGGCCGCGGATAAGCTGCAAGGCAAGGAGATCTCCTACAACAATCTCCTCGACGCCGACGCGGCCTGGAGCGCCGTTCAGGGTTGGGACCGACCTGCGGTCTCGATCGTCAAACACATGATTCCATGTGGTCTCGCAGTGCGGGACGATCTCGGAGACGCGTACGCTGCTGCGTTGGCGGCAGATCCCGTCTCGGCCTTCGGGGGCATCGTCGCCCTGAATCGACCGGTGGATGCTGAATTGGCGGCCGTCCTGAAAGCGACGTTCTATGAAGTCATTCTGGCGCCGGGATACGATCCAGACGCGGTCACCGCCTTTGGAGCGAAGAAAAATCTGCGGCTGCTCGTGATGAACGATGCGGATCTGGAGGCGGATACTGCGCTCAGCATTCGCTCGATTCAGGGTGCGCTACTCATCCAGCAACCCGATGTGCTGCCAGACGATACGGCGACCTGGCAGGTCGTGAGCGATCGGCAGCCGACCGAAACAGAGTTGGCCGATCTGCGCTTCGCTTGGCGCGCGGTGCGCCACGTCAAATCGAACGCCATCGTCTTGGCAACGGCCGAGGCAATCATCGGTGTAGGCCCCGGTCAGCCGAATCGAGTCGAAAGCGTCAACATCGCGGTGCGCAAGGCAGGTGATCGCGCCCCGGGATCAGTATTGTCCAGCGACGCGTTCTTCCCATTTGCAGACGGGGTCGAAGCGGCCATTGCCGCTGGCGTTACGGCTATCGTGCAACCAGGAGGCTCGGTACGCGACGACGAAGTCATCGCCGCGGTGAATGCTGCCGGGGTCGCCATGATCTTTACCGGCGCCAGGCATTTCCTGCACTAAACGCGCATCGCGAGCTGGTTAGGCGGCCGGTCGTGCATGTGTCCGGTCCATGGAACGCTACGACGCGGCGGCGGTCTCCGCGTCGATCAGGTCTACCCGGTGGACCCACAGTTCCGCATTCCGGAGTTCTTCGGGAGTTGGCAAAAACTCTGGTCCCGACCAGACGCGTACCGCAAAGTCATGTCCTCGTAGCGCCACGACGGCATCGATGAACTGTTCGCCCAGGCGGTATTGCTCCATTTTCACATCGAGACCGGTCAACTTGGAGAAGAAGAGCTCCGCTTGGCTGCGATTCGCCTGCCGATGCTCGAACTTCCGACTGATCGGCTCATAATCGTTCAACAGATCCCGCCCGACTGCATTCATCACGTGATTGGAATACCCCTCGATCACGGACATCATGGTCTGCATCTTGTTGAAGAGCTCCCGCTGCTGCTCGTTCATCAGGTGCTCGATCCAGCTCGATCCGGCATCCCCCGATCGAGCTCGCTCGACGAACACTTTGAGGTTCTTGAGTCCTTGGCCAAGCAGCGCGGCGTCCTCTTTCAGGTAGCCGAAATACTCCTCCAACATGCCATTGAAGTAGGGGCGTACCCAGGGAAATGCCTCGAACTCGAAAACGTGGGTCGTCTCGTGCAATGCCAGCCACATACGGAAATCGTCTGCGGGAAGTCCAAGTGTCGATTCGATATGCCGGATGTTCGGTTCGACATAATACAGTTTGCCACCGCCGATCTGTTCACGACCCAGCAGTGCAATGTCATATTGCCCAAGCACGCGGCGTGAGAGATAGCCGAGCAAAATACCGACTTCGAGGCTGACGACTTTCCGGTTCACCCCCGCCATCAATTGAGACGCGGCGCTCTGCTTGGCGTCGGCGCGCGCCAGCTCCTCGAAGGGAGCCAGCATGTCGCGGAACGCATCGATATTGGCATTGACCCAGTCGACGCGATCGAAAGCAAGCGTCGTGACGGCGGAGTGGGGGAGCGGGACACCGATGTACGCCTGCACAACGGGAATGACGGTATCGACCAGCTCGGTGTATTCAGTATCCAGCCGCTGGCGTTCCACCGAGGTCAAGCTGGCAGCTCGGTTCATGTTGACCGCGATCGAGCGTGCCTGCTCCCAATCGATGAGCGGGGAAGCTGATTCTCCAATGGTCTCGTTCGAGATGGTACGGGCGCCCGAAAGCTGTGCAGTGCGAATTCGGTTGGCTGCCCAGGCGCCGGCAGCGGCGCCGGCGACGACGCCTGTTGCCACGACTCGCTTGCTCGGACGATAAGGATGTTGGGTTTGGACGTTTTGACTCACGTAGATTCCTTTGGTAGTCGCGCTTCCGTATGATCGCGCGCAACCTGCTGAATCTACGACGGGAGTGCAGCGTACGTCAAAGTTCGATGGTTCACTGTGCGAGGGCGAATTGGCGATACTTCGGATACCGAAGCGTTGATGAGTGCCAGGCAAAACAAAACGACCGCGTCGAAGACGCGGTCGTTTGGATTCACATTGACGGACCTGCATATCCGCGCGATTCGGGAGGGCTCGCAGCGGCCTCGCCTCCCGTGGGGCAACCCCACAGTACTCTCCGGCGCTGCGGTGGGTCACGACCGGGTTCGGGATGGGACCGGGTGGGGCCACCGCGCTCTGGGCCACGAGCCCTCCGGAATCGCACCGGATACGCAGTTGGATGGGACGATGGGGAGGCGGACCTCCCGGGGGGGAACAAGGCAAAAGCTGGATGGTTGGTGGTCCAAAGACAGAAAGGGGACCGTCCTCGGCCATAAGTACGACTTAGCTCCGGTCCATTGCTGGCCGTCCACTGGTCGCCTTGCAACCCGGTCATCTTCCGGGGGCCTTACTCTTGTTACAGATGGGGATACTCGTCTTGAGGAGGGGTTCCCACTTAGATGCTTTCAGCGGTTCGCCCGTCCGAACGTAGCTACCCAGCGGTGCCGGTTGCCCGACAACTGGTCCACCAGCGGTTCGTCCAGCCCGGTCCTCTCGTACTAGGGCCAGCCCCTCGCAATATCCCAACGCATGTGGCGGATAGAGACCGAACTGTCTCACGACGTTCTGAACCCAGCTCGCGTACCGCTTTCATGGGCGAACAGCCCAACCCTTGGGACCTTCTCCGGCCCCAGGATGCGACGAGCCGACATCGAGGTGCCAAACCCTGCCGTCGATGTGGACTCTTGGGCAGGATCAGCCTGTTATCCCCGGGGTAGCTTTTATCCGTTAAGCCACGGCCCTTCCACTCGGAACCGTGGGATCACTAGGCCCGACTTTCGTCCCTGCTCGGCCTGTCTGCCTCGCAGTCAAGCTCCCTTGCTGCCCTTGCGCGCTCCGGCCGATTGCCATCCGGCCTGAGGGAACCATTGGGCGCCTCCGTTACTCTTTAGGAGGCGACCGCCCCAGTCAAACTCCCCACCAGCCGCGGTCCCCGGAACGTCGATCAGACGCCGGGTGAGGACGACAGTGCGGTCAGGGTGGTATTTCAACGTTGCCTCCCCCCAAGCTGGCGCTCAGAGTTCACCGGCTCCCACCTATCCTACACAAACCACACCCTCGCCCAACGGCAAGTTGGAGTAAAGCTCCACGGGGTCTTTTTGTCCTGCCACATGTCACCGGTATCTTCACCGGTCTTTCAGTTTCGCCGAGTCCCCCGTCGAGACAGTGCCCAGATCGTTCTACCTTTCGTGCGGGTCGGAACTTACCCGACAAGGAATTTCGCTACCTTAGGACCGTTATAGTTACGGCCGCCGTTTACCGGGGCTTCGGTTTGGCGCGTGAACGCCGCCCCTTAACCTTCCGGCACTGGGCAGGTCTCAGCCCATATACATCCACACGAATTCGTGTTGGCATGGACCGGTGTTTTTGGTAAACAGTCGCCTGGGCCTGCTCGCTGCGGCCCCCTCGAGCTCCGGACGCGTGGTCCTTCACCCTACCGGGGCGTCCCTTCTCCCGAAGTTACGGGACTAATTTGCCGAGTTCCTTGACGGAGGTTCTCTCGTCCACCTTGGTATGCTCTACCAGCCCACCTGTGTCGGTTTTCGGTACGGGCGCTGGCGTTCCTGGCTAGAGGCTTTTCTTGGCAGCTCGGACTCAATCCCTGCGGCTTGGAGCGGACTCCGCGCCTTCCCATCACCTCTCAGTCATCGCCCGAACGGATTTGCCTATCCGGGCTCCCTACAGGCTTGGAGGGTCTGCACCCCGGGACCTATCCCCCTGCGTCCCCCCATCGCTCATAACGGCTCGCCAGCGGGACCGGAATACTAACCGGTTGTCCATCACCTACGCCTTCCGGCCTCGGCTTAGGCCCGCCTCACCCGCAGTTGATCAGCATGGCTGCGGAACCCTGGGGCATTCGGTGGGGAAGATTCGCACTTCCCTCGCGCTACTCGTGCCGACATTCGCACTCCCCAACCCTCCAGGTCGGTTTCCACCTTCCCTTCACTGGTGTTGGGGACGCTCCCCTACCACGCGAATCACTTCGCATCCGCGGCTTCGGTGCTGAACTTAGCCCCGGTGGATTGTCGGTGCCGCGGCACCATCGACCAGTGAGCTATTACGCACTCTTTCAAGGATGGCTGCTTCTAAGCCAACCTCCTGGTTGTCTGTGCACCGCGACCGCCTTGCCCACTCAGTTCAGACTTAGGGACCTTAGCCGGCGGTCTGGGCTGTTTCCCTCTCGACTATGGAACTTCGCTCCCACAGTCTCACTCCCGGGTACGCACCACGGCATTCGTCGTTTGGTTCGGGTTGGTAAGCGGCAAGCCCCCGCGCCGATCCGTCTACGCTACCTCCGTGGCGCTGTTACTTCCCGGGGCTGCACCTAAATGCATTTCGGGGAGAACCAGCTATCTCCGGGTTCGCTTGGCATTTCACCCCTACCCACAGGTCATCCCTGCCCTTTGCAATGGACACGGGTTCGGGCCTCCACGCGCGTGTTCCGCGCGCTTCACCCTGCCCATGGGTAGCTCACCCGGTTTCGGGTCATTTGGACGCAACTACTCGCCCTTTCGGACTCGGTTTCCCTCCGGCTCCGGCTGTCGCTGCCTTAGCCTCGCCACGCCAAAATACTCGTCGGCTCATTCTACAAAAGGCACGCCGTCACCCCCAGGTAACCCTGGGAGCTCCGACAGGCTGGAGGCACACGGTTTCAGGATCTATTTCACTCCCCTCGTCGGGGTGCTTTTCACCATTCCCTCACGGTACTGGTTCACTATCGGTCGCTGGTCGTATTTAGCCTTGGGAGGTGGTCCCCCCAGCTTCCCACCCAATGTCACGTGTTGGGCGGTACTCACGGTTCCAGATCACTGGTGCGGACACGTCGTCGACTACGGGACTCTCACCCCCTCTGGTGCTCCGTTCCAGTAAGCTTCGTCTGACGGCCCCCTATCCCAGCGAGGAGTCGGTATCCCCCTCCATCTGGATCGTACAACCCCGGAACGGCAGCGCATACCTGCTCGTGAGCCGATCCGGTTTGGGCTCTGCCCCGTTCGCTCGCCGCTACTTAGGGCATCCTCTCTTTTCCTCGGGGTACTGAGATGTTTCAGTTCCCCCGGTTCCCCCCCGGTTACTTCCGGGTGGCAAGCCATCACGCCTGCCGGGTTGCCCCATTCGGACATCTCTGGATCGCCGGCTGCCAGCGCCTCCCCAGAGCATTTCGTCGCGTGGCCACGTCCTTCATCGGCGTCCAGCGCCAAGGCATCCACCGTGTGCCCATCATTCCGGTCGCACCTTCTGTCTTCGGCCAACCATCCAGCTCGCCTCGTTCCCCGCCGGGACATCGAAGCAAGCCGTCGTTCCCACACCACACACTCCCAGTCACCCGGTCCAGCAAACCTGGACCTGAGGAGGGGAGGGCGGTTGGGAACACTGTGCTTGTTCCTCGCGTCGGGCAGGACCTGCCGACCACGAGGATCTTGTTCCTCATTCATACCCGCCCGGTTGGTCCCAGGCGGGCCGATTCTCATCGTCCCATTCCATTGTCAATGTGCGTGACCGCAGTGGAGCCGCGGGGGCTCGAACCCCGAACCTCCGCCGTGCAAGGGCGGCGCTCTCCCGGTTGAGCTACGACCCCAGAATCTGGGCCGGTGGGCGCACCTGGACTCGAACCAGGGACCTCGGCCTTATCAGGGCCGCGCTCTAACCAGCTGAGCTATGCGCCCGCTGCGTACTCACTGCGGTACTGAACCCCGGTCTGCCGACCAGACGGCCGAAGATGGAGGACACCCGACTCCCGTCCCAGCGCCCATTCGCATTGCTGCGCCTGGTGCTGATCAGGTGAGGGGGGATCCGACGCGCCTCAGCGCATTGTCGATACCAACACACGGCTCCGGCGGCTCGCCTGCTGCCCGGCGCCACTGCCCAGTCTCCAAGCACGTCGTACTCGACGGCGAAACTGCGTGGCTCGGTGCCCGATCCAACAGGGTCATAACCAACCGGCCTGACCTGGGTGGCGCTGCCCGAAGACAGGCGCACTCCCTAGAAAGGAGGTGATCCAGCCGCAGCTTCCGCTACGGCTACCTTGTTACGACTTCGTCCCAATCACCCACCCCACCCTCGACGGCTGCCCCCCTTGCGGGTTGGCCCACCGGCTTCAGGTGTTGCCGGCTTTCGTGACGTGACGGGCGGTGTGTACAAGGCCCGGGAACGTATTCACCGCGGTAGTGCTGACCCGCGGTTACTAGCGACTCCACCTTCACGCGGGCGAGTTGCAGCCCGCGATCTGAACTGAGACCGGGTTTGTGGGATTCGCTCCACCTTGCGGTTTGGCAGCCCATTGTCCCGGCCATTGTAGCGTGCGTGTAGCCCAGGACGTAAGGGCCATGCTGACTTGACGTCATCCCCACCTTCCTCCGGCTTGCTACCGGCAGTCTGGCTAGAAACATCGGCAACTAACCACGAGGGTTGCGCTCGTTGCGGGACTTAACCCAACATCTCACGACACGAGCTGACGACAGCCATGCAGCACCTGTGCACCACCCTCGAAGGCCAACCGCTTTCACGGCTCTGCAGGTGCATGTCAAGCCCTGGTAAGGTTCTACGCGTTGCGTCGAATTAAACCGCACGCTCCGCCGCTTGTGCGGGCCCCCGTCAATTCCTTTGAGTTTTAGCCTTGCGGCCGTACTCCCCAGGCGGCAGACTTCACGCGTTGGCTTCGGCACGGAGGGGGTCAAGTCCCCCCACGCCTAGTCTGCATCGTTTACTGCGTGGACTACCGGGGTATCTAATCCCGTTCGCTCCCCACGCCTTCGCGCCTCAGCGTCAGGTACGGCCCAGCTGGCCGCCTTCGCCACGGGTGTTCCTCCCGATCTCTACGCATTTCACCACTACACCGGGAATTCCACCAGCCCCTGCCGACCTCAAGCTCGCCAGTCCCCGACGACCCTCCCCGGTTGAGCCGGGGGCTTTCACGTCAGGCTTGACGAGCCGCCTGCGCGCGCTTTACGCCCAGTAACTCCGGACAACGCTCGGCCCCTACGTATTACCGCGGCTGCTGGCACGTAGTTAGCCGGGCCTTCTTCCTCGGGTACCGTCACTGCTTCGTCCCCAAGAAAAGGGGTTTACGCCCCGAAGGGTGTCATCCCCCACGCGGCGTTGCTCCGTCAGGCTTTCGCCCATTGCGGAAAACTCCTTGCTGCTGCCTCCCGTAGGAGTGGGGACCGTGTCTCAGTTCCCCTGTGGCTGGCCGTCCTCTCAGACCAGCTACCGATCACCGCCTTGGTAGGCCGTTACCCCACCAACTAGCTAATCGGACGCAGGCCCCTCCATCGGCGAGTCCGAAGACCCTTTCCTGATCCAGGCTATCCCCAGACCAGCTCATGCGGAATTACCCCGCGTTTCCGCGGGCTACCCCCCACCGATGGGCAGGTTCCCCACGTGTTCCTCACCCGTCCGCCACGTTAATCTCCGAAGAGACCACGTTCGACTTGCATGCATTAGGCACGCCGCCAGCGTTAATCCTGAGCCAGGATCAAACTCTCCACCAATTTTGTCGCCGGCCCACCCGAAGGCGCGACCGGACTTTGTTTCACATTGTGCGTGCGTTGTCTCTCGATACGCCGCTCTCCCTCCACACCCGAAAGCATGAACGTCGATCGACGCGTCGGTCCTCCATCTTCGGCCGCCCACTCGACACCCCGCCAATAGCCCCAGACTCCAGCCACTTCCCCAAAAGGAAGCCACCACCCCTGCAACTATCAGCCGGATCTCCGGCGTCCAACCTGTCAATGTGCGGCGTCTCGGCCACAGGCCAAAACGCAACCCTCACATGAGGGCCGCTTAATCTACCACGTACCGCTAACGGTGTCAAGGAAAGATCAAGACCATCAGTGTGCGCTCACGACCGAAGCCGGAGCACGTCCCTCGTTCGAGGGCCGCTCAATCTACCATGTCTCCGAAATCGGTGTCAAGGGCGATCGAGCCTGAGTTCAAAAGACGAAAAGACTCTTGAATCTCACACGAAACGGGCGCCGCTAAGGCGCCCGTCACGCAGAAAGAGATTGTACTACGGAGGGGAACTATTCGCCAGCTTCTGGGGTGGACGTTCCGGTTCCAACGAGAATAGTGTTCTCCGATGCGCCGTACGTTCCGACCAGATCGCCATCGGCCAGAACCTTGCCATCTTTATCCGTGATGCTGCGGTGAATAGTCGCGGTAAAGCCTTCCTGGGCATACTCGACCTGCAGCTTGGTGCCATCCGGCAGCTCGGGAGAGTCGGTGTACTGCGTGCTGGTATCTGGCTTGACCACATCGGTGATATCCGGCTGGCTCACATCGACCGTCCAACCCGGATCGGTGCCGAGTATGCGCGCGGTGAGCACAGTGCCATCGTCGATCACCTGCACCGCGATCCAGTTGCCGGTCGTGTTGGTGAACTTGAAGTCCAATGTGCCATTGACCTCATCGATGTTCACCATCGCATCGAGGCCCTTCATGCCCCGAGGCGGTTCGCCGTACGTCTGAATCCAGTATGGGTGGCTATACCGCTCGTCGATCTGCATACCAGCCCAGAACGCCGCCTGGAAGATCGTTGTGGACACCTGGCAGATACCACCACCGATCACCGGCGCAGTCGTAACTCCGCCGGCGCCATCGTCGACGATACCGAAACCGGTCACGAAGCCTTGGTCCTTGGTCACGCCGCCAATGAACTCGGCGTACGAGAACTGCGCTCCTGGCGCGATCAGCCAGCCGTTTTGTAGCTTCGCCGCCACTTCGACGTTGTTACGCCTGGCATCACTGGAGTCACCGTAGTAGGTGGAGGACTCAGCCAGCACGTCACCGAGATGGATTTGGCTAATCACCGGCATTGACAGCGTGGGCTCGACGGTCTTGATCGTGAGTTGGGCCTTACCCGTCCCCTCGGAAGCCGCCGCGACGATGGCAGCAATCGATGCATCGACATCGACTTCTTTGCCAGCTTCGCCTTTCTGCTCGGGAACGATCTCGCCGTCCACCAGCCGCAGCCGAGGTTCCTTGACCGGAACGTTGATGTTTTTGAAGGTTTGATCGAGCGCCTGCTCGAAGCTGGTGCCGTCGAATCCAAAGACGAAGGGATTGTCCTCTCCATCACGAATTTTGACCGTGAGCGCCTTGAGCAGATCCGCTCGGTCGAGATCCACCGAGCCACCGTCCCAGGTGACCGTCACCCCGGCATCCAGCAGGGCTTCGCCGCGCTCCGCGGCTGCCTGAGCGACATCGTCCGGAATTCCCTGTGCCGTGGTGGTGTACACCAGGTCGACGTTGTGCGTTCCAGATTGCAATGCGGCAACCACCGAATCCGCTGTCGCCGCCTGATTCACCGTGATTTGCGGTTGCCCTGGCAGCGCGGCCAGCTTACCGTTGTCATCGACCGTAATACCGGCATCTTTCGCATCCTGATCGACCGAATCGGCAATCTGTGCCACGAAGGCCTCGACTCCGGCGCGATCGACATCGACAGTCTCATCACCCTTCTTATAGGAAAGCAGGGATTGCATTTGCGCCGGGTCGATACTCCACGACGTATCGAGTCCGCCGATCACCAACGGCGCCTGCATGAGCGTTTCGATTTGAGCGACGCCGGTTTGCAGGTCCTCTACGGTCGTATCGGCTTGTTGAATGCTGGTGACCAGGGTGACCGGTTCGCTGGAATGGTCGAGCACCCGCCGAACGATCTCTTCCCGAGTTGCAACCGTATCGAACGTGATGCCCGGCAATTCGGGGACCACCGTGGGCGCACCCGATGCGTCGTACGTCAAATAGGCCGGCTGCGCATCGCGCACCAGTTGATTCGCGGCTCCCTGCAGGGTGGCATCGATCTTCGCCGTATCCAGCGCGAGCTGCATCGGCACGTCTTCGCCGTGCAGCAATGCGCCCGCCCAATCCTGGGTTCGTGACCAGATCGATCCCGAACGGCCAAAACTGAATGCCGCATTGAGCGACGCCTCGGTATCGACATCGATACCCGAGTCATAGGGATTGAAATAGAACTTCTGGTCGCCACTGACGAGCAGCACCGGGCTCGATGCGGCCGAGGTGAAGGTGTCGGCTACGGCCGCGCGCGCTTCCGATCGCGACATGCCACCGACTTCGATTCCGCCGACCGACACACCTTCATAGATTTGGTTGGAATGCGAAACCCCGTACAGGAGCAATCCAACGAGCGCGGCGCCCAGCAACAACAACGCGCCGAAGAAAAGTGACGTCAACAAACGTCCGATGTGCTGTAAATCTCGAGACGAGGAAACGCTACTCGCGTCCTTGAAGTCCGATTTCCTGGCGGTGAGACCTTTTAGGGAAATGCTCATAGGCCGTCGCGAGGTCCATCCTTCTTCGCTGCGAGCACGACAGTGGCGAGTGGGTCGCCGGATGCCGAATCATAAATGCCGTTGGGCGCCAAATCAATTTTCCGCAAAGTCACAGCAAGCGAAGGCCCTGCCGTCCACCGAATGCTCCGCACGTTTCAACCCTAACCGTGGCACAGTTCCCTGATAAACCACTGGGAGGCAAACGGAACGCGGAAGGGGATTCGATGAAGATCACCGACCTGAGATGCGCCACGATCGGAAGCCATCTCGTGCTGCGCATCGTGACCGATGAAGGGATCGACGGGTTCAGCCAGGGCGAAACCGCCAAACCATATCTCAAGGATCCCATCCTTCGCCTCAAGGAGTTCGTTGTCGGCGAAGATCCCACCAATGTCGAACGGGTGATACGCAAGATCCGCCAGCGCGGTGCGTCCAAGCCGTGGGGCACGCCCGTCAGCATGGTCGAAATGGCGTTGTGGGACATCGCCGGAAAAGCGGCCGGACTTCCCGTCTACAAGCTGCTGGGAGGCAAAGTCCGGGATCGCGTCCTGGTCTACAACGGTGCCTTGCGTATGCCGCTCGAGTCGTATACGCCAGACGGCTTCGCTGCGATCGGGGCGTGGATGAAAGCCTTGCCGCAGGGTTTTCGATTTGTTAAGCAGGGCATTGCCTATCACGGGGATATGAAACACCAGCCAGGCTTTCTGCTGAGCGACATGCTCGGCGAGTGGAATCATGGCTGGCCGGTTGCGGGCACGCTGAGCGAGCGAGGGATCGCCCATGTGTACGATTGCGTCGCTGCGATGCGCGAAGCGCTTGGTCCCGAAATCGGGCTTGCGCTCGATTGCGGCCCCGGTTTCTCAGTGCCCGATGCCATCAGGCTCGCGCGTGCGCTCGAACCGCTCGCTCCCATGTGGATGGAGGATCTGCTCACCGGCGACTACACCCCCTGGCCGGGAGCAGATCTCTACCGGGAAGTAACCACCCAAACCAGCATTCCCATTCACACTGGAGAGCAGCTTTATTTGCGCCAAAGCTTCAAGGAGCTTATAGAAGGAAAGGCCGTCAACATCGTCGGTCCCGATCCATGTGACGTCGGCGGCATAGCCGAGCTGAAATGGATTGCGGAGTATGCGGATCTCCACGGCATCCTGATGGCCCCTCATGGCACCGGCGACGGCCTCTTCGGATTGGCCGCCTTGGTGCAGGTCAGCGCCACAATGCCCGGGAACTTCATTGGATTCGAGCTGCCGACCGCCAATCCAGCCTGGTGGTTCGATATCGTGGAAGGCTTGCCAGATCCCTTGGTCGTCGACAGTCATATCCAGGTTTGGGATAGGCCGGGAATTGGCATCGAGTTCCGGGTTGATGAAGCTCGGCGATATCTCGACCACGCCGATCGAGATTTCTTCGACAATTGACCTCTGAATGTAATCGACGATACCCATTCGAAAGGACGAACGGTGAGCAAGGAAATCGTATCGACCGACCGGGCGCCGGCGGCGATTGGTCCATATTCCCAGGCAGTCAAGGCGAACGGCTTCGTCTTCACCTCCGGCGTAATCCCGGTCGACCCTGCCACGGCGAAGGTGGTCGATGGTGAAATCACGGAGCAGGCAACGCAGGTCTTCGAGAACCTGAAAGCCGTGCTTGCGGCTTCCGGATCATCCCTCGATCGAGCGGTGAAAACCACCTGTTTCCTGGCTGATTTGAACGATTTCGCCACCTTCAATGGCGATCTACGCCACCTACTTTTCGTCCGACCCGCCGGCTCGTTCCACCGTTCAGGTCGCCAGGTTGCCACTCGGGGTCCTGGTCGAAGTGGAGTGCGTGGCGCTGCTCTAGCAGTCGATCCTCCAGTCTGGCTGGAGCTCGACTGAAAATCGGCGGAAATCGGCGGTCGCTGTGGTAGAATCGCGACGCCGAAATGGGCGCGTAGCTCAGTTGGTTAGAGCGCACGGTTCACATCCGTGAGGTCACAGGTTCGAGTCCTGTCGCGCCCACTACCGACCGTGAGATTCGAGGCGATGCGAGTCGCATTCGATCGGCCTCATGTGCGGAGGCACGGTCTGGCCAAATCGGCAACAATGGCGATGACCGAGACGCCAATGGACGCAAGTCCAGGCCGGCGGCAAGTCACGAAAGACGAACCGCGGGATCGGTCAGAAACGTCCCGGGTAGGGGATCTCCCCAGAAGGAGGGCACCGCATGAGACGCGAGCAAACGCTTGCCGATCGCATAACCAGCTCATCGGTCTGGCGTTCGGTCGTTCGTCATGGCTATCCGGACAATCAGCGCAACCAGGCGCTGATCATTGCCAGCAACGTTTTCCTGCATATCCACCCGGTCAAGATCAAGCGATACGCCACCAAGGTGACGTACACGTTCTGTCTTGGCGGGCTTTCCTTCTTCATGTTCCTGGTGCTCGTCCTGACCGGCGTGCTCCTGATGTTCTATTACGTCCCATCTTCGGATCTGGCGTACCAGAGCATGAAAGACATCGAGGCCAGCGTTACCTTCGGCCAGCTCATGCGCAACATGCACCGCTGGTCCGCGCAGGGCATGGTGATTGCGGTCTTTTTGCATATGGGTCGCGTCTTTTACACCGGCTCATACAAGCCGCCGCGCGAATTCAACTGGGTTATCGGCGTGCTCCTGCTCGTCGTGACCTTCCTCCTGTCGTTCACCGGATATCTGCTGCCTTGGGACCAGCTGGCCTACTGGGCGATCACTGTCGGTACCCAGATCGGTGGCGCGGCTCCGATCCTCGGCCCCAAGATCGACTTCATGCTCAAGGGCGGGAAGGAGATCGGCCAGCCGACCCTCATTCGCTTCTACACCTTGCATGTCATCTTCCTTCCGTTGATCGCCGCATTCCTGATGGCCGTCCACTTCTGGCGGATCCGCAAGGACGGTGGTATTTCTGGCCCGCTGTAGTCGCGGACCCTCCGAACGAGCAGTCGAGTAGGTAAAGGACCAACGGGAGCAGGCGATATGGCGGAACTGGTGCAGGGCCAACCGACACAGCCCCAGAATCAAATCGATGAGGCGAAGCGGCAGAAGCTGCTCGAGCTGGTGCGTGGTCGCGCACTCGCCCGGCCGACCGATCTGGCCGATGATGAGGTGATGGTCTGGCCATCGCTGGTCGTGGTCGAGGCGGTTTGCGCGGCAGTCTTCCTGTTGATGTTGACCTTCCTGTCGATTTTCATCAACGCGCCATTGCTCGACCGCGCCAATCCGAACCGGACGCCGAATCCATCGAAAGCGCCCTGGTACTTCCTGAACATGCAGGAGCTGCTGCTGCACATGGATCCAGGTCTGGCCGGCGTGATCATTCCGTCGCTGACGCTTGATGGCGCTGGCGGCGATTCCCTATGTCGACCGCAGCCCGCTGGGCGTAGGTATCCTTGGAACCTCCGCCAAGGGCCGCAAGATCATCGGGTTCACCGCGGTTTTCACGATTTCGGTGATCGTCGGGCTAATCCTGCTCGACGAGTGGCGCGGCCGCGGCACCGTCTTCGGTATCGGCACCTACCTGAATGAGCGTGGCTGGCCACGAGAATTCACCGAAATCATTCTTCCATCTGGCGTTATCCTTGGTGGAATTGCAACCCTGATTATCCTGGTGCACGTGATATTCAAACCGACTCGGCGTGAGATGATCATTGCGCTCTTCACCGGGTTCTATGTCGGCTTCTGGGTGTTGACGATCTTCGGCACATCCTTCCGCGGCATCGGTCAGGACCTGACTTGGCCGTGGAACCTACCGCTCACACATCACTAAACGCTGGTCGAGACGGCGGCACAATCGTCCGAACATCGGCGCTTGGACAGAGGAGAGAAGTACTCGGTGAAACGCAGCGGGATTGGAGCCATCGTAGGTGTGGCCGCGGCATCAGCCGTCTGGGCCTTTGGGCACCTCAGTAGTGTCCCCAAAGCCATCAACAACGTTGTCTCGCGGCGCAACTTCGTGCGTAACGCGGCATTGGGCGCGATCCTTATCGTGCTCGGCCAATTCGCCGCTGGCTTCGTTCGCTTCTTCTGGCCGAACAAGATCGGCGCCTTCGGTAGCGTGCTGACGGTGGCCGCGTCCGATGTTCCTGCGGTGGGGGACGAGCCATTCACCTACACACCCGGTAAGTTCTACCTGGTGAATCTGGAGGAAGGGCTCATAGCGCTCTACTGGAAGTGCACCCACCTCGGTTGCACGGTTCCATGGGTGCCCTCGGAGGACCGTTTCCACTGCCCATGCCACGGCTCGATCTATTTCGAGAATGGGGTCAAGGAGAGTGGTCCCGCGCCCCGCCCACTGGATTATTTCCCGATCACCGTGTTGGCAACCGGCGACGTCGAAGTCAACACCGGTTCGCCGACGACCCGGCACGATTTCAATCCGGATCAAACCGTCCCGTATCCGTAGGCTGGTTAGGGGCCAGGGCTTTCTGACCGGCTGCGGTCCGATACCGCGGTAGAACGCAAGGAGAACGAGCGAGTGGGATCGGTTCAACGGATGGCGACCGTCGTCATCATGGGGTTGGTAGCGCTATCGACAGTGCTCTTCCTCTATCTCGGCGACGAAGACAATCGCATTAAGACCGAAGCCGCGGAGCAGCAGGAAATTGCGATCACGCGCGGGCGCGAAACGTTCATTTCTCTCTGCCTCCCATGCCACGGTCCTGCCGGAGAGGGCTATACCGAGCCAGGCGTGTCCGGCAGCGGCCGCATTGGCGCGGCCTTGGGTGGGATCAACACCTCGCTCAATCAAGAAGGTATCAACTCGCAGGGCACACCAATCGCCGGTGGAGTTGATGGGCGGACCACCATCATTCACAGCACGATCACCAACGGTCTCAAGAACCCGGACGGCACCTACCGTATGCCTGCTTTCAGCGATACCCTTGGCGGTCCGCTGAACGACGAGCAGATCAACGAATTGGTACTGCTCATCCAGCACGGAGATTGGAACGAGACCTACAACCAGGCAATTGAAGAGAGCGGCGGCTATCCCACGCCTCCGCCGGGACCGGCATCGGCTGCAACCGAGGCGCCTGCTGTGGAAGCGAGCCCAGTTGCCGGTGACGATGCAAGCGCTGGTGACGATGCTGGTGGCGGAGCGGTCGCCGGAACCGTCACGATGCACGACATCTTCTTCGATCCAACCGATCTCGCCGCACCAGCGGATACGGCCGCGACCATTGATCTCGTGAACGAAGGCGCGGCGGTCCACGACTTCACGATCGACGCCCTTGGCGTGCATGTGACGCTCAATCCTGGCGAAAGCGGAAGCGTGGAAATCAATGCCCCAGCGGGCACCTACGAGTACTACTGCAGCATCCCGGGTCACAAAGACGCCGGTATGCACGGCACGCTGACGGTTACCTAGGTTCAGGACCGCAGGGAGAGCAACGATGGGCGACTTCATTCGACAACTCGGTGACATCCGCGTCGAAAACCTCGGACACGATTTCGGGGTTCTGGCGGATACCGTAGAGGTCAGCTTCGCGGTCATTCTGATGGTCGGCGGAATTCTGATCACCTATCTCATTCAGCGCTGGGCCGACAAGGCGGGCGAGGTTCAATCCGCCGCGAATGTTGGCCGCGGTGGCGGCCTCCGCACGCACGAGGATCGCGGTATTCGCGAATAGGATTACAAGTTCACTCATCTTCGGTTGTAAGCCGGCGGTCATCCGACTGCCGGCTTTTTTCGTGAGTGCCCAGTCGGGTAAAGTTGAGTCATGACAGACACCGCCAACCCGAAAACCTACCTTTGGTGTGATCCCTGCCGCCGCAGTTTTGCCCATTCCGACACCGAGAACGGCGACTGTCCCGTCTGCGGCACGCCCATGCGCGAAATGGGGAAGATGTCGGCGGTGCTGCGTGGGCTTATGGCCACAGAGCTTGTTGCATCGGATCTGCGCATCAAGCATCGCCAGCTCGTGCGCATGATCTGGACCCGGAACGGACTCGGGGAAGGATATTTCCGCGTTCTCGAACCTGACATGACCTATGGCCGGTTCGAGTCGCGCGTGACCGACCTTGTTTGCCGGGGGGCGGAAGAAGGTTGGATCACCATCCAGCTGCCACTGGCGCCCTCTCTGGATGACGACGCCTACAAAATAGAAATCCATGACGAGGATCGCTTTGTCGACGAGCTGCACCGCATGGTCGAGGCGAATCGCAAGAAGCGAAAGTAAGCGCACGTCTTCATGACCAGCGACGCAAAGGGCGCCTGACCCAATGGATCAATACATCCAGATAGCTGGTGCCATGCTCGTCTTGCTTGGGTACGTGCTTGGCCAGTTCGGCAAGATCGACACCAATTCGAAACCCTACCTGCTCATCAATCTGGTCGGATCGGCGTTGCTCGCGGCCAACGCATGGGACGGCCGGCAGTGGGGATTCCTGGTTCTCAATGGAACCTGGGCGGTGATTTCGCTCGTGAATCTGATTCGCATAGTCACGTCGGCTTCGCGCAACAACGAAAGTCCCGCATGATCGAGCAAGCCGTCCAGCTATTGGGCGCATTCATGGTGCTGGGCGGGTTCGCTGGTCTCCAGCTCGGCCGACTTCGTATCGACGATGCGCGTTATCTCGTGCTCAACGCCCTCGGCTCGGGTCTCCTGCTGATCGTCGCACTCCTGGATCGAGAGTGGGGATTCATTCTGCTCGAAGGTACCTGGACCGCGGTATCCCTCACGGCGCTCGTGCGCCTCGAGACCAAAACTGGCCCAACTCGGCCCACGGTTTGAAAAACCGGACCGAAGCAAACAAGAAGACAATTCGCTCCTCAGAGCCGCAGCCAGATGTGGTGTTCTCGATTCCCAAGGTACGCAGTCGCTTCATCCCGCAAAACCATTGGTGATTGTTCTGAAAGACAGCCGGGATTTTGAGCCAACGATTTCCATATAGACAACCCTTGACACATAAGAACATATGTGCTAATCTGGAATCAAGCGGCACGTTCGGCAAGGAGCGCATGACCTGGGCAGCAGATCATCGTTGCTCGGGCTGGTTACCCGTCATCCACACTCGGTGCTGGATCCCGGCTCGGCCGAGCGTCACGGTCGATCCCACCGCTGTTCCCGAAAACTTACCGTCGTAGCCGAGGGCGTAGCTGCCCTCCCGTCCCAGCCTCGCAGAGGCGTGCCCGTATCATGCCCGCGTTTCGATCAGGGGAAACGCAACGCCCCCACCGTCCCTCGGTTGTAGCGAAGGGAATACGAACCACTCGCCTCGCAATTCAACACAGAGGTGAACCTGAATGATCCGCTGTCTGCTTGTCCTCGGTTCTCCCTGCGTCTAACCTCGACCGAACTCGAAGGATCGTCGCCATAACCGATGATCGGGTCTGAGCTCAGGATCGACGCACGGAAACCTGAACCCCACGCAGACCGGCATAATCCGTTGTAATTTTCGAAAGATGCCCGTATCCTTGGAACTCAGGATGCAGCGGGTGCCACCCGCTTTCGCTAACTTCGAGCAATGATGTACGTGGTTGCCGCGTCCCGGTCGTCGATCGCACCGAGGTGCGGTTTTTTGTGCGCACGGAATCCCCAGTGTCGAAGCTTCCTGGTTCGATTGTCATACGAAATGGCCGCGTCGTAGACGCTGCCTCCGGTTTCGACGGAGCCGCCGATCTCCTTTTGGAGAACGGTCGCATCGCCGCCATCGGGTCGATCCCGGCCGGTTCAGGCGATTCCGAGATCGAGGCAAATGGCCTGGTGGTCACGCCGGGTCTGATCGACATGCATGTCCATCTCCGGCAGCCCGGGTTCGACAACAAGGAAACCATCGCCACGGGCACCGCGGCTGCGGCCGCCGGCGGATTTACCACCATCTGTTGCATGCCCAACACCCGTCCAACCCTCGATTCCCGCGAATCACTCGATCTGCTCTACGAGAAGATTGCCGCCGAAGCGCTCGTCCATGTCCGCCCGATCTCGGCTATTTCGATTGGTCGGCTAGGGATAAAGGCGGTCGATTATGCGGAAGTGGTCGCGGCCGGAGCTATCGGTTTTTCCGATGATGGCGATAGTTGCGACGATCCTGGAATCATGACCGAAGCCCTCGAAGCCAGTAAGATCTTCGACCGCCCGGTGATGGTCCATTGTGAAGACAAGTCCCTTATGGGTGGATGCATGCATGAAGGCGAGGTATCTGCCCGACTTGGTCTGGCTGGACTTCCCGCGCTCGCCGAAGAGAATCTCCTCGCCCGCGATATCGAGCTCACTGCCAAAACAGGCGGTTGGCTGTACGCATTGCATGTGAGTACCGGCGCAGGCATCGAAATGATTCGCCAGGCCAAGGCGAGCGGCGTCAACGTAACCGCTGAAGCGATGCCTCACCATCTCCTGATGACGGACGAATGGGTCGCCGGAGACCGCCACTTCGTGAACGTGGACGAACCGGCTGGGCCGCGGGCCGAGCCCGGCCACCCCAACACGAAGGTGAATCCACCCCTCCGGCCCCAACGCGACACTGAGCTTCTGCTCGCAGCTATCGAGGACGGTACCTTCGACATCGTTGCCACCGATCATGCGCCCCATGCTGAAGTCGACAAAGTGCTGGGTCAATTTCAGACCGCCGCGTTCGGATTGAGCGGCCTGGAGTTCGGACTTCCAATGATGCTCTCGCTCATTCGCGCCGGGCGGCTCACCTACCTGGACCTCGTCCGCCTGATGAGTTTCAACCCGGCCCTCGTGCTTCGAAGTGATCGTGGACGGTTGGCCGTAGGAGCGCCCGCTGACCTGACCATCTTCGACCCCGAAGACGAGTGGGTAGTGGACGCCGCCAAACTGCGAACCAGGAGCGCGAACACGCCGCTACTTGGAATGACCCTTCGGGGTCGAAACCGCTATACGATTGTCGATGGGGAGTTGCGATTTGCCGCCTGATGCCACTGCGAACGGAACTCGATTTCAGCCAGCTTGGGACGCCGCGCTCGCTCTGGCGGATGGAACGATCTTTCGTGGCCGAGGCTTCGGTGCCGACGTCGATACCGATGGTGAGGTGGTCTTCACAACCTCGATGACCGGCTATCAGGAGGTCTGCACCGATCCTTCGTTCGCCGGTCAGATCGTTTGTATGACCTATCCCCTCATGGGCAACTACGGCGTCAACGCTGCCGATGCGGAATCCCGGAATCCATGGATATCCGGCCTCATCGTCCGCGAGCTTTGTGACCTGCCGAGCAATTGGCGATCGGAAGGCACGCTCGATTCCTATTTGCGTGAAAACCAGATTCCCGGTATCTACGGTATCGACACCCGCGCACTTACTCGGCATATCCGCACCAGTGGCGATATTCGTGGCGTCCTGGTTCGCAAAACCAGAGGCGTCTCAGACGATGCCCTCGTCGAACGAGCCAGGCTCGCGCGCCTCCCCGGTGACTGGGATGTCGTCGGATTGGTCGGGCAGGATGGAATGCAGCGGTTTGGAGATGGAGCTGGGCCACACATCGTCATCGTCGACTGCGGGGTAAAGCTCAACATCGTGCAATCCCTGATCGACCGAGGTGCAGTCGTCTCCGTCGTTCCATATGGCACGCCCTTCACAGACATACAAGCGCTCGGGCCCGATGGCATCGTGGTCTCGCCCGGTCCAGGGGATCCGAAGAATCTCGACAGCGGTCTCGATGTCGTTCGTGCCACGTTGGATGCCGACGTGCCCTACTTCGGCATATGCCTTGGACATCAGCTTCTGGCGCGCGCCATTGGCGCAGACACCGGAAAGCTCAAGTTCGGTCATCGCGGCGGCAATCATCCGGTAAAGGACCTCCGCACCGGTCAGGTCTCCATCACCGCACAGAACCACGGATTCTACGTTGATGGCGCCACGTTGCCAGTTTCGAAAGATTGGGAAGTCGCGCTCGTCAATCTCAACGACCGCAGCGTCGAAGGGCTGCGTCACGCGACCCTGCCGATCATCTCCGTCCAGTTCCACCCCGAAGCCTCGCCGGGCCCATGGGATAGTGGCAATCTCTTCGATGACTTTCTCGACATGGTGAGGGCAAGGAAAGCAGCGTGAGTAACGAGATTCGCAGCGTCCTCGTCCTGGGTTCGGGACCAATCGTTATCGGTCAGGCCGCCGAGTTCGACTATGCCGGAACGCAGGCCTGCCGAGCATTGCGCGAAGAGGGGATCCGCACGATCCTCGTCAATTCCAACCCAGCCACCATCATGACCGACGAGGATGTCGCCGATGCGGTCTATATCGAACCGCTCAAACCCGAAGTCATTCGTCGCATCATCCAGCGCGAGCGGCCAGATGGACTCCTGCCCACGCTGGGCGGACAAACCGGGCTGAACCTGGCCGTTGAAGTCGCCGAGCTTGGCATTCTCGACCGGTATGGCGTCAAGCTCCTCGGTACGCAACTCTCCGCCATCAAGCGCGCCGAAGATCGTGCGCTCTTCAAGGCCATGTTGGCCGAGATTGGCGAGCCGGCGGTCGAAAGCGCCATCGTCCATTCGATCGATGAGGCGTACGCGTTCGCCGAACTCGTGCCGCTCCCGCTCGTCATTCGTCCGGCGTTCACATTGGGTGGAACTGGTGGCGGTGTCGCAACCACGCCAGCGGAGCTCGAGCGCATCGTCGCGAGCGGTCTCAACGCAAGTCCGATCAATCAGATCCTGCTGGAACGCGATCTCACTGGATGGAAAGAGATCGAATATGAGGTCATGCGGGACAGGCTGGACACCTGCATCACCATCTGCAATATGGAAAATCTCGACCCGATGGGGGTTCACACGGGCGACTCGATCGTGGTGGCGCCCTCGCAAACGCTCTCCGATTACGAGTACCAGATGCTCCGCTCGTCGGCGCTCAAAATCATTCGCACGCTCGAAATCGAGGGCGGCTGCAATATCCAATACGCGCTCGATCCTGACTCGTTTGCGTATTCGGTGATCGAAGTCAACCCACGAGTCAGCCGCTCGTCGGCCTTGGCGTCGAAAGCGACGGGCTATCCAATTGCCCGCCTCGCGGCCAAGATCGCAATCGGCAAGACCCTCGACGAGTTGCGCAACGCGGTAACAGAAAAGACCACTGCCGCATTCGAACCAGCGCTCGACTATGCGGTCGTCAAGATCCCGCGTTGGCCGTTCGATAAATTCGTTCGCGCCGACCGCACCATCAACACACAGATGAAAGC
The DNA here is from genome assembly GCA_963720855.1 of uncultured Chloroflexia bacterium. Taxonomy (GTDB): domain Bacteria; phylum Chloroflexota; class Chloroflexia; order Thermomicrobiales; family UBA6265; genus JAMLHN01. Next base: position 803,481 of record CAVRGV010000001.1, read on the forward strand.
AACTGGCGAGGTTATGGCCATCGATCGCTCGTTCGAGGGGTCGTTACAAAAAGCCGTGCGTTCACTCGAAGGGCAAGCGCGAGATCTCGCTTGGGTCGATCCAAAATGGACTCCCGATCAGCTCGAAGGCTTGATTCGGAAACCGAATGATCTGCGCCTGTGGGCCGTAATGGCAGCGCTCCGCGCCGGCACCACCGTCGAGACGATTCATAGCTGGTCGAAGATCGACGAATGGTTCCTTGAGAAACTCCTGGGACTGGTCGAAATCGAGCGAACGATAGCCGCAACCGTGGGCGACCTCGATCCGGAATTACTCTGGACCGCCAAGCGCGCAGGTTTCAGCGATCGGCAAATTGCGATGCTGTTGGGCAAGTCCGAACAAGAGGTTCACGACTATCGCATTGGTCTGGGGATGACGCCCGTTTACAAGATGGTCGATACCTGCGCCGGCGAATTCGAAGCGTCCACGCCCTACTTCTATTCGACCTACGAATTTGAAGACGAAGCGATTCCCATCGAGGGCGAGCGAGCTCTCGTTATTGGTTCCGGGCCGATACGCATCGGGCAAGGAATCGAGTTCGACTACTGTTCGGTGCATGCCGCCCGCGCTCTGCACGACGCAGGCGTCGCTTCGATCATGATCAACTCGAATCCGGAAACCGTCTCGACCGATTTCGATGCCTCAGATCGACTCTACTTCGAGCCACTCGATGCGGAAAGCGTCGATTCCGTTATCAAGCACGAGCGCCCAGATGGCGAAGGCGCCGGACCGCCGGTGATCGTCCAGTTCGGCGGCCAAACAGCTATCAATCTGGCTGAACCGCTGACCGATCGCGGAGCCGAGATCCTTGGCTCATCACAGGATTCGATCGATCTTGCCGAGGATCGCTATCGATTCGAGGCGTTTCTGCGCGGTCTCGGCATTCCCCAGCCGAACGGTGCTGCCGTCACCACCCTGAATGACGCGGAAGCAGTCGCCGAACGTATTGGGTATCCCGTGCTCGTGCGGCCCTCTTACGTTCTTGGCGGCCGGGCGATGGAAGTCGTGTATAGCTCAGAGCAGCTTTCTCGATACATCCGCAACGCCACGACGATGACAAGCGATCGTCCAGTCCTTGTCGACAAGTACCTCCTTGGGAAGGAGGTCGAGGTCGATGCCATCTGCGATGGAACAGAGGTACTGATTCCCGGCATCATGGAGCACATCGAGCGGGCCGGGGTGCATTCAGGAGACTCGTTTGCCGTCTATCCAGGCATCCGGCTCTTCCCGGCCGAAATCGAAATGATCGTCGACTACACCACCCGAATCGCAATCGCGATCGGTGCGCGTGGGTTGATCAATATCCAGTACGTCATTCACGGTGGTCGACTGTACGTGATCGAAGTCAATCCGAGGTCATCCCGCACTGTTCCCTTCATGAGCAAGGTGACTGGAGTGCCGATGGTGCGACTCGCCACTCACATCATGCTTGGCAAGTCGTTGGCAGATCAGGGATTCTCTGGAGGGCTTTGGCCCCGGCAACCGCTGGTGGCAGTCAAGGCGCCCGTCTTCTCGATGGCTAAACTACGTGGAGTAGAAGTCAACCTCGGCCCTGAAATGAAATCGACTGGCGAGGTTATGGGCGTCGATCGGACCTTCGATTCCGCCTTTTATAAGGCGCTGATTGGAGCGGGACTTTCCTTGCCACCGCGCGGATCGATCCTGATCTCTCTCGCCGACGAAGACAAGGCCGACTCGCTGGAAATGATCAATTCCCTCGTTCGGCAGGGCTACAAGCTCTATGCCACCGAAGGCACCGCTGCCATGATCGAGCGAGCCGGAATGCCGGTTCAGATGGTGACCAAACGAATCGGCCGCGGTAAACCGGACGTGGTCGACGTGATTCTTCTGGGAGTTGTCGACGGAGTCATCAACACGCCAGGCCCCGCGGACAAAGAATTCCTGGATGGTCTGGAAATTCGGCGCGCGGCTGTCGAACGTGGGATTCCCTGCATAACCTCGATCGATACAGCCCGCGCAATGGTCGGCGCAATGGAGCGAGCAACCGAGGTGTACACCGTGCAACCAATCACCGCGTATCGCGAAACGGGAACCGGTTACTAGCGCGTCTTTGCTGAAAGCAGGAGGGGATGGGAATGGTCCAGAAGGTCCTGTATGGCATGCTCATACTGGTGCCAATCACCATAGCGCTGCATTTTCTGGACATCGGCGGACACTCGCTCATCTTTATCTTGAGCGCTTTGAGTCTCATTCCTTTGGCGGGCGTCCTTGGCACGGCCACAGAACAAACAGCCGTCTACACCGGTCCAAAAGTCGGCTCGCTACTCAATGCCACCCTGGGAAATCTCGCCGAGCTCATCATCGCCTTCGCCGCACTCCGAGAAGGATTGAACAGTGTCGTTCGCGCCAGCATCGCTGGTTCGATCATCGGCAATATCCTCATAGTTCTCGGAGCATCGCTGCTGGTCGGCGGGCTCAAGAATGGCATCCAAAGTTTCGATCCTCGCGAGGCATCGACCAATGCCACCATGATGACTCTGGCGGTCATCTCCCTGGTGGTGCCAGGTCTCTTCTGGTTGACCGATGCCGACGGCGTGCGGCTCGATCTGCATGACGCCGAGCGCTTGAGCGACGGCGTTGCCATCATCATGCTCGTCATTTATGCCGCGTATCTCTTTTTCACGCTGTTCCAGAAGGGTATTCCCAAGAGTCGCGAAGGTCACGAAGAAAAGGCGACGATGTCGCTCCGAATGTGCGATCGGACTACTCGTCGTTGCCACGATTGCCGTGGTGATCATGAGCGAAATTCTGGTCGGAGTGCTCGAGCCAACCGCCGAGTCTTGGGGGTTGAGTGAAGTCTTCATCGGTCTGATCGTCGTTCCCTTGGTCGGCAACGTTGCCGAGCATCTGGTCGCGGTCAAGGCCGCCTACAACAACGATATGGATCTGAGCATGGGCATCGCTCTGGGGTCCGGTTTGCAGGTTGCGCTCTTCGTCGCGCCGATACTCGTGTTGGTCGGTGAGCTGATCGACAAACCGATTCCGATGGTATTCAACGCCTGGGAATTGATAGCCCTGATAGCGGCGGTACTGCTGGCAGTCGCAATTTCTCAAGACGGTGAGTCGAACTGGCTCGAAGGCGCTCAACTCATTGCCGTTTATCTCATTCTTGGGACCGCCTTCTACTTTGCAGGATAGGAAGCGATGACCGTCGACCTCGAACAGCTCTTCATTCAGACCGGCGCGCTGAAGCACGGACACTTCCTGCTTGCGTCGGGTCGCCATAGCGATCGATATCTCGAAAAATTCGATTTGTTGAGAAACCCTGGTGCAACTTCCGCCGTACTGGAGCCGCTTGCCGGGCAGCTGCGCGAGTTGGGAACTGGACGTTATCGTCGGGCCGACGACCGGGGGAATTCTGCTGGCGTTCGAGCTTGCCCGGCAGCTTGGATTGCCAGCGGCGTACGCTGAACGAAGTGGCGAAGGGCTCTCTGGCCGCGAGATCAAGCGCAGCACGGTCTTTGTACCGGGAAGTAAGGTGTTCGTCATCGACGACATTTTGACCACTGGTGGATCGGTTGCCGAGACGTTGAACGCGCTAAAGTCCCAACCGGTAGAAGTCGTAGGTATCGCAGTCCTTGCGGATCGAAGTGGCGGGTCGGTTCGGTTTGGCGAGCTTCCGTTGATTCCGCTGCTGTCGCTCGATATTACCAGCTGGACGGCCGAGGACTGCCCGCTCTGCGCTGCTGGGACCCCGCTCGTGAAACCGGGTTCGACCGCGGTCCACTAGGTCAGCGATCGCTGGATTCGTTTGCGTGCTCGATCCGCACGCGTAGGGCATCGCGTTGCATCATGAGGTCATCGAGCCGTTGCTCGATCTGCGCCAGCGTTTCTGCACGAGGGCGAGCAACATACTCGTCCCGAAGCTCGATGAGCATTTGCGATAGCCGGCCGATCGTGCGCACCGTGTGTACCGGATCGTCTTCTCTGGACGGAACCGAATAGCCGGACATACTTGCTCCTTGGCGCGAGTGCGCTAGGTGTTGTTCACCAATGAGAGCATATCCTGCTCGGAGAGAATTGGCACGCCGAGTTCCTTTGCTTTATCCGCTTTACTGCCCGCATCTTCCCCTGCAACGACGAAACTCGTCTTTTTCGAGACAGATCCTGCCACTGCAGCTCCCAGATTTCTCAGCATCCCTTCGGCTTCACCCCGGGTAAGCGTTTCGAGTCGGCCGGTCAGCACGAACGTCTTGCCAGCCAGTGGACCGGGCTCGTCCGATTCTGGCTCCCCATCGGACATGCTCACGCCGGCAGCCGCGAGCTTGTCGATGACCTGAAGATTACTTGGGTCCTGGAAGAAGTCGAAGACGCTCTGTGCGACGATCTCTCCCATTCCTGGCACTTCGAGAATCTTCTTCCAAGGTTGCGGACTGCAACTTGGGCACGGTTCGGAACCGCTTCGAGAGCATCGCCGCGTTGCGCTCACCCACGTGAGGTATTCCCAAACCAGCCAGCAAGCGAGCGATCGGCCGATCCTTTGAGGCCTCGACCGACTTTCTCAGGTTTTCGGCGCTTTTTTCGCCGAGCCCCTCGAGCCCCGCTACAAGCTCCCAATCGAGGTGGTAGATATCGCCAAAGTCATGTATCCAACCTAAATCCACGAACCGGTCGGCCAGCTTGTCTCCGAGGCCGACGATGTCCATCGCGCCGCGCGAGACGAAATGGTGCAGACCTTCGCGAATACGGGCGGGGCACGCCGAGTTGGTGCAATAGCGCATTGCCACCCCTTCATCTCGTTTGGTCGGGGTTCCGCAAACGGGACACAGCTCGGGCATTTCGAACGGAACTTCGATACCCGTCCGTCTCTCGGTGATCACTTTGACGATCTGGGGGATGACATCACCTGCCCGTTGCACAACTACCCAGTCGCCAATGCGGATGTCCTTTGCGCGCGATTTCATCTTCGTTGTGTAGCGTCGCTCGCCGGACCGTTACGCCGCCAATGTTGACCGGTGTGAGAAACGCGGTGGGGTTCAGCGTTCCGGTTCGGCCCACGGTGACAACAATGTCCTCTACCTGCGTGGTCTTTTGGATCGCGGGGAACTTGTATGCCGTCGCCCAGCGCGGCTCCCGCGAAATGATGCCGATCTCGTCCTGAAGGGCGACATGAGTCGATCTTGGTTACGACGCCATCGATCTCGAAATCGAGCTGTGTCGCGCTGGTTTAGCCACCATTCACATCTTTCCCACACCGCCTCGATCGAGTCATGCCGCTCCGGATACGGGGCGGTTTCGAACCCGTATTCGATCAACATTTGCAGCGTGTCGAAGTGACTATCGGGCCGCGGAAAGCCCTCGAGATACCCGATGTCCCAGGTGTAAAAGCTGAGCGGGCGCTCTCTGGTCTTACGTGGGTCGATCTGACGCAGGCTTCCGGCCGATGAATTGCGCGGATTCATGAACGGCTCGCCGCCAGCTTCGAGAATTCGCGCATTCAGCGCTTCGAAGTCAGATTTCTTCATGTACACCTCACCGCGCACTTCGATGCGGGCGGGGATGGGGTAGACATCGGACTTCTTCAGGCGATAGGGAATGGTCTTGATCGTTTGCAGGTTAGCCGTCACGTTTTCACCCACATACCCGTCGCCGCGGGTAGCGCCGACTTCCAGAACTCCATTCACGTAGGTGAGCGCAACTGCCAGTCCATCGATCTTCGGCTCGGTCACGAGCGCCATCTGTTCACGTCCGGCCGCGCGTTGGGCCCGTCCGTACCAAGCGTCGAGGCTTTCGCGATCGAACACGTTGCTGAGGGAAAGCATCGGAACAGGATGAGCAACTTTTGCGAAGGCGGATTGGGCTGGCGCTCCGACACGCTGGCTGGGTGAATCCGGCGTTATCAGCTCCGGATTGGCGTCCTCGATGCGCATGTAGCTCACGCATCGCTTCGTCGTATTCGGCATCGGAAACAGTCGGTTGATCGAGGACATGGTACTCATAACTCCAGCGGTCGAGATCTTTGCGAAGGGTCTCGAGCCGCGCTCGAACGTCCTGATCGGTCATCTGGTGCATCCTCTGGACACCGTCGGGGCGGGAATCGGTGGTGTATAGTGAACGTACGATACGAACAGACATTCTAGCATGGAGCTGTTCCCCGGCAGCCCGCCGATCACGCGATGAAGCCTCGTCGAGACCCCCGACAACGTCCCATTCCGAAGCGTCGAGCTGCAAGGCGAATCGATGGATGCCCGTCTTTTCCTTTCGCAACGCGCGCGAGATTTCGTCTCGGATTCTGGCGGGAGCGGTTCATGAAGATCTGCTCATTGGGCACATCTTCGGCTCGACGCGGACGCCTGAGCTCTGGCGGGCGCTTTTCTATGCAGTCATGCGTGAGACTCCTGAGCTACGGGTCCGGGGTGATCGAGAGTGGGTGCTCTCGGCCGGTGCTCCCGAAATCGACATCGCGTTTCCGGATTTTGTGGCGCTCGACGTGGAGACTACCGGGTTGCGTCCCGCCTCGCACCGTGTGATCGAGATCGGAATGATTCGCTACTCGGCTGGCGAAGCAATCGAGCGGTATCAGATGCTCTTCGATCCGGAGCGAAAGTTGCCTGCATACATCACCAAACTCACCGGCATTCGCGATGCCGATTTGCGGGGACAGGACAAGTTTGCCGAGCATGCGCTCAAGATCGAGGAATTTCTGGGCGATTCGCTGATCGTCGGACACAACGTGGGGTTCGACATTGGCTTTGTCAATGCCGAGCTGCGCCGGGCCGGGCGTATGCCACTGGTGAACGATCGGGTGGACACGATGGCGCTGGCCATGCGGTACCTGCCTGAATCTGCGGCGTGCCAGCCTGGACAAAGTTGCCTCCGCTCTCGGACTCGCGCCGCGAAAGCTCCACCGGGCAGAAGGCGATGCCGAGCTGTCGGCTCGTGCTGCACTGGTCCTCTTTCGGATTGCGGCGGAGCATGGAGATGGGTCGCTCGACAATCTCAAGGCGACCTCGCGCATGCCGGAAGCCCGCCCGCGCGATGGTATCGGACGTGGCCGGGCGTTACTCGATACAGACTTTCTCAAGACCATACCTTCGAAGCCTGGCGTGCTATCTGATGCTGGATGCCAACCGACGGGTGATCTACGTCGGCAAAGCAAAGGACCTGCGCGACCGAGTTGGCTCGTACTATTCCCAGCCGCTTGGATATACCCGCAAGATGGATGGTTTGCTCGAGTCGATCGCCTCGATCGATGTGCGGGTCGTTGGCAGCGAGCTCGAGGCGCTGATGCTCGAGTCGCAGCTCATCAAGCGGTATCAACCGAAATACAACAAGGTGATGCGGTCGCACGAGCAGTATCCCTATATCAAAATCGACCTGGCGTCACCATGGCCGCGGATTTTGCTCGCTCCCGAATGGAAGAACGATGGAGCGCGCTACTTCGGCCCGTATCGCAATCGGGGTGCGTCCCGGCAAGTGGTCGATCTCCTCAATAAGCACTTTCAGTTGCGAACATGCACGCGCTCATTCAAGACGGCCCGCAGCTATGGGTCGCCCTGCCTGAAGCTCAGCTTGAAACAGTGCCTGGGACCATGTGCGGGAAAGGCCGATCGTGAGATCTATACCCAGCGAGTGCGCGATTGCGTGCAGTTCCTCGAAGGTGATGACGCGCCACTGCTGCAACGCATTTGGGAGCAGCTCGAACGAGCGGCCACCAATGGAGATTTCGAGCAGGCACGCCGGTTGCGTCGGGACATTCAGACCCTGCAATCGATCTCCGGTGTTCATCGTGCGATTCAGGAGATGGAGCGCCGGCCGACCCTGCTGCTGGCGCTTCCCCACTCAGGATCCCGACCGGCTGGAGCTCTGCCTGGTGGTGGGAGGACGAATCTGGAGCCGGACCGGAATTGGGCGGCGCGAATCGATCGATCGCATTCGGGAGCGACTCGTCGTTTCGTTCGAGCGGTGGGAGCGATCCGGGCGATTGCAGGTCGATGCGGCTACGCTCGACGAAGCGTTCATTCTGGATCGATGGCTCAACAAGCACTGGGGACATCCGTCCATGCTGTGGATGGCAGACCGGATGTTGCCCGATCAAACAACGTTAATGGCGTGGATCGACCGGGCGTTCGAAACCGATTTCGAGCGATGGGTGCCGCCTGCCGATGCGGGCGAGGATATCGTGCTCGATATTCAGCCTGGTGAAACGCGAGTGCCGGAGACGCATGACGGCTGGATGCCGCCGCATATGATCGAAAGCGATATCCAGAGCTTCTTCGGATAGCCGCGGAGCGATTCGGTCACCATCGTGCGAGTGGTGGTTGGCTATACTCGCGACTGGCCCCGCGCATGCTGCGCACCTGTTCGATCGGGAGTCACCATGTCCGTTTTGTCCGAAGTTGCGGCCGAAGTGCGGGTTTGCACGCTGTGCGAGCTTTCCCAGAGCCGAACGAATGCGGTTCCCGGCGCTGGGCCCGAGAAGCGCCGAAGTCTTCTTCATCGGCGAAGGGCCGGGTTGGCATGAGGATCAGCAGGGGCTGCCGTTCGTCGGCGCGTCGGGCAAGTTTCTCACCGAGCTGATCCAGCGGGCCGGGCTGCAGCGAGACGAGGTCTTCATCACCAATGTGGTGAAATGCCGGCCCCCCGGCAACCGAGACCCACTTCCCGACGAGATGGAGGCGTGCTCTCCGTATTTGAACCGGCAGATCGAGGCGATCGATCCGCTGGTGGTGGTGACATTCGGCCGCTTTTCGATGTCGCGCTATTTTCCGAACGAACGCATCTCCCGAATTCATGGGCAGCCCCGAACGTTTGGAAAGCGTACCGTTGTGCCGATGTATCATCCCGCCGCCGCGCTGCATCAAGGTTCGTTGCGGGGCGCGATCGAAGAAGATTTCGATCAATTGGGCAAGATCATCTCCAAGGCTCGATCCGAGCGGGACCGGCAAGACGTTCCGGCGGCCGAGATCGATCCGGCTCACGAGCAGATGAAGCTCTTTTGATACTTCGCACGTCAATCGACACACCCGCGTCCGGCGACGCGGGTTCTTTTTGCCCGAGGGGAGGGCGCATATCGTGAGCGATGCCGTCAAGCTGATTTTTCTCGGTGGACAAGCCGAGATCGGCCGCAACATGTTCGTGCTCGAGCATGAAGACGATCTGATCGTGGTCGATTGCGGGGTCGGATTTCCGGCCATCGAGCACTATGGTATCGATCTCGTGTTGCCGAATTTCGACTATGTCAAAGCAGCACGCTTCGAAGTTGCGCGGCATTTTCATCACGCACGGGCATGAAGACCATATTGGCGCGCTCGACCTATCTGCTCAAAGAGGTCAAGGCGCCGGTTTATGCCACGCGGTTCACATGCGGTTTGATCGGCGAGAAACTGAAGGAAGCCGGATTGCAGAAAGAGGTCGAGCTCATCGAGTTCGACGTCGATGGCGACGAAGTGCTGGAGGGCGGAGTCTTCCGGCTCGAGCCTTTCCGGGTTACGCACAGCATTCCCGATTGCGTTGGTTTTGGCATCACCACCCCGGCTGGTTTGATCGTGCATACCGGCGATTACAAGCTCGATCCGACGCCTCCGGATGGTCATGTCACGAATCTCGAGAAGGTTCGCTCATTCGCCGACCGCGGGGTCCTACTCTTCATTTCCGATACGACGCACATCGAGTTCGAGCCCTGGGTGCCTTCGGAGAAGACCGTTGGCGAAGCGTTCCAGCGGATTTTCGACGGCGCGAATGGTCGTATTTTCGTGGCGACTTTTTCTTCACATGTCGCGCAGATTGCAGGAGGCGGTCGATGCTGCGGTCACGCGAGATCGCAAGGTCGCGTTTGTTGGTCGGGGGATGCAGAACGTGTCCCGGATTGCGCGTGAGCTGGGGTTGCTCAAGATCGACGACGAGCAGATGTTCGATCCGCGCGATTCGATTCACTATCAGGACAACAAGCTCTGTTTCATCGTCACCGGAAGCCAGGGGGAGATCGGGCTCGGCGCTGAACCGAATGGCGCTGGGCGAGCATCGCGATGTGAAGATCGAGCCTGGCGATACGGTCGTCGTTTCGGCGCATCCGATTCCGGGGAATGAAGTTGCGGTCTACACGATGATCAACGAGCTCTTCCGGCTGGGAGCCGACGTGGCTTATAGCGCGCGGGAGACGGTGCATGTCTCCGGTCACGGCAGCCGGTCCGAGATCCGGGAAATGTTGCAGACGACCAAGGCCCGCTTCCTGCTTCCATTCCATGGCGAGGAGCGGATGCTGGTCATCTTCGAGGAGATGGCGGTTGCGGAAGGGTACGATCCGTCGGCTGTCACCATCTCGCGAGTAGGGGATGTGATCGAGATCACTCCGAATAGTGTGGGGGTGATCGGCTCGATTCCCTGTGAGCCGGTTTTCGTCGATGGTTCGCTGGTCGGAACGATCGACGAGGTGGTGTTGCGGGATCGGCAGACGCTGTCGGGTGACGGCGTGGTGACGATCGTGGCGACCGTCGATGGCGAATCGGGCGAGCTGATTGCCGGTCCAGACGTGATCAGTCGCGGGTTCGTGTATGCGCAGAACTCACCTGAGCTGATCGAACAGATCCGGGCGAGGTCGGAGGGGATTCTGCGCGAGTTCGCGGGAAACAGCGCGCAGGATACGGCTGGGCTTTCGCGTCAGTTGCGGAACAACATTTCCGCCTTTTTGCAGAAGCAGACCGGATTGCGACCGATGGTGTTGCCGGTGGTGCTGGAGGCGGAGTAGTCGTCAGGCGGTGGCCTCGAGCGCTTCCTTTGATCGAAACGCGGGGATCACAAAGGCAAGCCTCTCGAGGCTTGGGGGGAGGGCAGATACGCCCTCGGCTACGACGGTGGAGGTTTGGGAACAGGCGGTGGGATCGACCGTGACGCTCGGCCGAGCCGGGATCCAGCACCGAGTGAGGATGACGGGTAACCAGCCCGGGCACGATGATCTGCTGCCCAGGTCATGCGCTCCTTGCCGAACGTGCCGCTTGATCTCATGAATAGAACATATGTTCTTTGGTGTCAAGTGCTGTTGCGTGTTTTCGACGAGAGAGATGCTTCACCTTCGTTCAGAATGCGTTCTATGGAATTTGCTGGTGATGGAATCTAGCGGCTTGGGTCGCATCGCGAGGGATTCTTCACATGCGGCAGAATGAGAGATCTATGGTCGGGGTAACTCGCGCTGATGTGACGGACGCGGCAGGCACTCGGAGTTGCAATGGCTGGCTCACGGAGGTTGCGGCATGGTGGTGATTGGGGAGGCGGTCGAGCGGGTTAGCGGTAGTTGTGGGAGGCGGGTTCGAGCTTGCGGGGCGGGGTGGAGGGGGTTTCGATGATGTCCTCCATCGAGTCGGGGGCCGGAGCGTGGAAGCTGGTGCGGGCGCCTTCGAGGGCCTCGATCTGCTGGGCGATGATGTTGATGACGCCCTGGGTTTTCTGCAGCTTGCCCTTGATGACGAGGAAGGGCTCGCTGCGCACGAGGGTGCGCTCCTGCAGATAGAGATCGAGGTGGACGATGGCGTTGATCAGTCCGACCTCGTCTTCCAGCAGCAGGAAGGTGATGCCTTTGGCGGTGCCGGGGCGCTGGCGGCAGACGACCAGACCGGCCAGCTCGACGGTGATGCCGTGCGGCAACGCTTCCAGTTGTTTGGAGGTGACCAGATGATTCGGCAGGCGGGCACGGAGCAGACCAAGCGGGTGATAGCGGGGCGACATACCGATGATGTCGTAATCGGCGGCCATCTGTTCCCACGGACCCATCGGGCGCAGCTCGACCCGATCCTGGTCGACTGGTAGCGGCAGGGCAAGCTGGCGGCCGGACTCGGCTTTCTTCGCCATGCCGACCTTACGGGAAGGGATGAAGAGCCCGACCATCCAGAGCGCTTCCCGGCGGCCGATGCCGAAGCGGTCGAAGGCGCCGACCATGATCAGGTTCTCGATCGCCTCGGTGGCTAGCGGTACCCGGCGGATGAAATCGGCCAGCGAGCGATAGGGACCGTTCGCGATCCGCTCCAGCACGACATTGCGGGCGGTTTCCTCACCCATCCCTTGCACATAGCCGATCCCGATGCGGATCTTGCCGTTTTCGACCGTGCAGCGGAGCGAGCTCAGCTCGATATCGGGTCCGAGCACGCGTTGTCCATGCCGTTTGGCGTCGTTGATCAAGACATGGTTGGGGTAGAAGCCCATCGGCTGGTTGTTGATGAGGGCGCAGAGGAACTCGGCCGGGTAGTAGTACTTCAGCCAGCACGATTGATAGGCGAGCACCGCGAAGGCGACCGCGTGCGCCTTGGGGAAGCCGTAGCTGGCAAAGCCCTGGAGCTTGCGGAAGACATCCCGGGCGACTTCATAGGAGACGCCGCGCGCTTTGGCGCCATCGCGGAACTCGTCCCACATCTTCAGCATGGCTTCGGCGGAGCGTTTGCGAGTCATGGCGCGGCGGAGGGAATCGGCTTGCCCGGCTGTAGAAGCCGGAGAGCGCCATGGACGACTTGCACGACCTGTTCCTGGTAGAGGATCACGCCATGGGTTTCCTCCAGCACCGGGATCAGGGCGGGGTGATCGTAGTGGGGTTCGACCGGGCAGGAAGCTGGTGCGCGCTCGCTGGCGGTGCTCGACATAGGGTTTGACCGCGCCACCGATGATGGGGCCGGGACGCACGATGGCGACCTGGACGACCAGATCCTCCAGTTTTTTCGGACGGGTGCGGGGGAGCATCTGGATCTGGGCGCGGCTTTCGATCTGGAAGACGCCGATGGTGTCGCCCTCATTGATCATCTCGTAGATCAATGGGTCTTCGAAATCGATACGGCTGAGATCGACCGGCGGTTTGCCTTCCTTCGCGATCAGCTCCAGGCATTCCTCCACCAGCGAGAGCATGCCGAGAGCCAGGAAGTCGATCTTCACCACGCGCGCGTCGTCGCAGGAGTCCTTGTCCCATTGGGCCAGGAAGCGGCCTTCCATGGCGGCGGGTTGCACCGGCATCAAGCGGCTGATGGGTGAGGAGGAGATGACCATGCCGCCGACATGCTGGGTGACATGGCGTGGAAAGCCGCTGAGCTGGTCGGCGAGCTCGATGAGATAGCACCAGGGAGGGGCGTCCTTGCGGTTGGCGTAGCCGGGAATGCGGTCCAGCTCGCTGGCCAGATCTTTGGCCGAGCGCGGCTCGCTCAGCTTGGCGATCTTGTCGAGCTCGGGCAGGGGCAACCCGAGCGCTTTGCCGACATCGCGCACCGCGCTGCGCAGCTTGTAGGTGGAAAAGGCGCAGACCAGGGCGGCGTTCTCGTGCCCGAACTTTTCGTAGACGCGCTCGATCAACCGCTCGCGAATCTCGCGGGGAAAATCGAGATCGATATCGGGAATCGAGTTGAGCTCTTCATTCAGAAAGCGGCCGAAGAAGAGGTTGTGCGCGATCGGATCGACATGGGAGAGCCCGATCAGATAGCAGACGATCGAGCTGACCGAGGATCCGCGTCCGCGTCCCGGTGGCAGATTGGCGATGGTGCGCGGGCTTTTGCGCCCGCGCACCTCGAGCGCGATCTCGGCGGCCAGAATGAGCAGGTCGCGGTAGAGAAGGAAGAACCCGGCCAGCTTGTGTTTGGCGATGATGCCCAGCTCTTCTTCGATGCGGCGGATCGCTTCGGTTTTGTCACCTGGATAGCGAACGTGGAGCTCGTCGTAGCAGACCTTGCGCAGGTAGTCGTCGGGAGCGGAGCCGTCCGGGGCCGGGTAGTCGGGAAAGACGTAGGCGAGATCGTTGGCCAGATCGAACTTGCGGCAGCGTTCGGCGATCGCGACGGTGTTCGAGAGCGCTGCGGGCCATTGCGTGGAAGAGCTGGGCCATCTCCTCGGCGGAGCGGAGGTAGAACTCGCCGTTGGGACGGCGGAGCTGGTGGGAGTTATCCAGGGTGGTGCGGTGATGGATGGCGACGAGCACGTCCTGCAGCCGGTGACGGTCGGGGAGGTGGTAATGGACATTGCCGGTGGCGACGTAGCGCAGCCCCAGCTCGTCCGCCAGGCGGACCAGGGTGCGAATACGCTGGACATCGCCATGGACCTTGTTGTGCTGCAGCTCGACGAAGACCGAATCGCGTCCCAGCCAGGCGATGTATTGCTCCAGCAGGGCGCGGGCGGCGTTCGCAGGTCGCCAGCGTCGACGAGCTGGGAGAGCTTGCCGAGACGGCAGCCGGTGAGCAGGATGATGCCTTCGCCATACGTTCCCAGCAGCTCGGGATCGAGCCGGGGGAGGCGTTCTTCTGCCCGGTAATGAGGATAGGGTTTGCCGATGCCGCGCAGGGAGAGATCGAGGCCGCCGTCTTCTTCGTCGGCGGAGAAGGTGAGGCGTTGGATGGGGGCGCCGGGTGGCAGGCGGTGGGCTTCGGTGATGAGCTGGCAGAGATTGGCATAGCCGGTGTAGTTCTCGGCCAGCAGGGTGAGATGGGTTTCGTCGGTGAGGGTCATTTCCGCGCCGGTGATGGGGAAGATGCCGGCTGCGTCGGCGGCCTTGGCGAATTCCATGGCGCCATAGATGCCGTCGTGATCGGTGACGGCAAGGGCCTGGTAGCCCAGCTCCTGGGCACGCCCGATCATCTCCTCGGGGAGGGATGCTCCATCGAGAAAGGAAAACGCGGTATGCAGATGAAGCTCGACGTAGTCGGTAGCCATCGATCCAAATGAGGTTGTACTGGGGCGCCCAGGGTTGAACCCTGGGCGCATACCCCTTGTCGAGACGGTATGTGCCGGGTGTGCGTTGCATTCGTTTAGCCACGAGAGCAACCACAGGGGGTTGCCCCTACCGATTCGCGGGGTGGCGGGTGTTGGTTTCCGTGCGTCGTCTCACCTGGTGACGCCGGTGAAGAAGGTTGGTTGCCGATCCTGAGCGGACTCCCCCGAGAACGTTCAGGATGGAATGGTTTTGTGTCGGTTCGATCTCCTTTGGTTCGCGAGTTGCTCGAAGGGAATCCCACGGTTGAAACCCTGGGCTAAGACTCCCTGGTATTGAGTAGCTACGTTTCCGGGATCAGGACAAGGTTTTGGGCAACAAGAGGTCCCTCCGCTTCGGTCGGGATGACGGATTTTTATCGGGCTTTGCCCGATCACAGGGCACAGATCCCTGCGTTACGACGAGACGAGAAGGCACGGAGGCCTTGTGCTCCAGGCGACGAGAGGGCAGATACGCCCTCGGCTACGGATGGGACGACGAGCGGGCACGGAGGCCCTTCGCTACGACCGGATCAGCGGGCAGTGGGACCGGTCAGGTTGGAGCGATAGCAATGTGGTGATCAATAGGATTGCTCGAACCAGCGGTGCGATTCGGCGTCCAGGAAGATGGTGCGGAGCGGGCCGTGGGTGAGACGGACGCGGAAGTAGTGTCGTTGCAGCCGGTCGCGCCACCATTCGTCGTCGATCGACCATTCCTCCTCGATGATCGTGATTTCGACGCGTTCGCCCCGTTTGTCGGTGAGCGCGATCGGACGGCCGCGCGCGGTTTCCACCGTGACCGCGCGGGGCATGTTCAGGGGTCGTAGTTGATGAGGGCGTATCTCCGTTCCGGAATTCTTGACCATGGTTCGATCTCCACGACACGATAGAGCGGGGATTCGCCATACCGCTGCTTGAGCTGGCGGATGGACTGAGCAATCGGCGCGGTCCGTTTCGGTTTGAGAAAGGGCAAGAGCTGCTGGCGGGTGGTTTCGGAGACCAGCCCGATGAGCTGGAGCACGATGCGCTCGGCGGCGCCCTGCAATTCGAGATCCTGCAAGCGGTGCCCGATGATCTCGATGATGCGCTCGGCGCCGGCCGGATCGCGAAAGCTGAGGGATTTCTCCCAGGAGCGGTTGTCCTCGATCAGGACATGGAGCTGGGCCTGACGGACGTTGCGGTGGCGCATTTCCGGGCGTCCGAATGCGCGCTGCACCAGTTGCCTGATGCCGAGGAGGAGCATCTCCCGGCTCGTGGAGGGGGCGGGGAGGGTGATCGCTTCGATCACGCTTTCCGGGCGCTCGATCGGGATGACGGTGAAGTCGTCCTTGCCGCTGGCCAACTCCCAGGCGCGGCGGCCGTCCTTGCCGAAGCGTGCCTGCATGGCAGTCATGGGGAGGGCGGCGATCTCGCCCATGGTGCGCAGTCCGAGGCGTTCCAGCCGGGTGATCGTCTTCGGATCGATCGGGAGCCAGGACGTGGGCAGATCGTCCAAAAAGGCGGTGACGACGTCGGGCGCGATGAGCAAGGTGTTGCCGGGATGCGATTTGCGGGCGGCGCAGAGGGCGGTGAATTTGCCCGGCGCGATGCCGGCGCGGGGTCGCAGCACCGGTGGAATCAGGCGCAGGAGCCGTACCGCGGCGGATTCGGGCGAGGCATCGTGGCGCTGGAGTCCATGAAGATCGACATAACAGCAACCCGGTGGCCCCGCTTCGATCGAGGGGCTGAAGGTTTCGAGGGAGCGGAGGATGTCGTCGAAGACATTTGCTTCGCGCACCGGATTCGGCTCGATGAAGATGGCCTCGGGACAGAGCGCGGTCACTTCCCGCAGCAGCATGCCGGGCCGTACGCCATGACGGGTTGCCTCCGGGGTGCAGTCGTTGACCACCGTGCGGCTGTTGGGTGGCGAGGTGAGCACCAGTGGGAGCCCATCGAGCTCTGGCTGGTCGAGCAGTGACATGCGCAGCGCGAAGTGAGGAATGATGAGGGCGGCAACTGGCATAGGAGATCTCCCAAGGGCACGTCGAGACACCGAACAAGCGTGCGGGGCTCGCCGTCTACATGCGGGCAGGAAGATTGATCTGCCGGGAGTATAGAACAAATGTTCTATGTGGGCAAGGGGAGCTGTTGGGTCCCTGTCGGGTCAGATACGGCTCAGAATTTGAGGATTTCCCGGGGGGTCGGTAGGCACGTTCGAGGAGCTCACCGGGTGTCGCTCGAATTTATACCCCAATACCCGCTACAGAGGGCCGTCCCGCATACACCGGAAACTGCTCTGCCAACCGATCGGCCACGTACCGCCCGATCTGCATCGACGATGTCGCCGCCGGTGACGGCGCGTTCCGCACATGCAAAATGCCTGGCTGCACATCGATGACGAAGTCGTCCACCATATCGCCCTGGCTCGTGAGCGCCTGAGCACGCACTCCTGAAGGTCCGGGAAGCAGGTCCGCCTCGGTCAGCTCTGGAATGTACCGTTGCAGGCTCTTGAGGAAACTCGATTTGCGCAGGTCGCGCTCCATCTCGGAGAACCCGGTACGCCAGTTTCGCCGCGCGAAGGTGCGGAACCCCCTGCTTCCAAAGGTGTCTCGCAGATCGCCGAGGTTGAAATTCGTGAACTGATATCCCGTCCGCGAGAATGCCAGCACGGCGTTTGGGCCGAGCCAGATCTCCCCGTTGACGCGCGGGGTGAAGTGGACGCCGAGAAACGGAAAGCGCGGATCCGGAACCGGGTAGATATTCGAGCGCACCAGATAGCGCCGGTCCGGCCGAAGCACAAAGTAGTCTCCCCGGAACGGTACGATTACCGGTGACGCCGCTGCCCCGGAAAATGCTGCCACCCGGTCCGAATACAAACCGGCGCAGGTTACGATCGCGGGAGCTTTGAATTCGCTATAACCAGCCCGCACCACCGTATTCTTGCCAAAGCGTTGCAATCCGGACACCTCGGCATTCAGCCGAATCTCGCCCCCCATGGATTCGATCTCGCGCGCATACGCGGCTGAAACCTGGCGATAGTCCACGATGCCAGTTTTGGGCGACCAAAGCGCACGAATTCCCTGAAGATAGGGTTCACGCTCCTTCAATTCGTCGCGGTCCACCACCCGCACGCCGGGCACGCCGTTTGCCTCGGCCCGTACTGCCAAATCGTCCAGACGCGGCAGCTCGGCGAGATCGGTCGCGACAATCATCTTGCCGCACAGCCGATATGGAATTCCCTGCTCCTCGCAATA
Organism: uncultured Chloroflexia bacterium; assembly: GCA_963720855.1. GTDB lineage: Bacteria > Chloroflexota > Chloroflexia > Thermomicrobiales > UBA6265 > JAMLHN01. Next base: position 821,421 of record CAVRGV010000001.1, read on the forward strand.
GGACACCAGCTCGGCGGCCCCGGCGACGCACAAGCGAGCTTTCAGCGATCCTGGTTTGTAGTAGATCCCACCGTGAATCACGCCGCTGTTGTGCCCGGTTTGCTGGTCGGCCAATTCCGGCCCTTTTTCCAGCACTACGAGGCGTGTGCCGGGACTCCGAAGCAAGAGCTCGCGTCCAACCGCCAGGCCCAGAATTCCTCCACCAACAATGACCACGTCGCCGCGCCATGACTCCGGTCGAGCGCCGAACTGACCTATTTTCATTGTTGTGCAACCACCATCTTCGTCGCCTGCTAGATTGGGACAGAGAACGCATGCGTCCGGGTAGCGAAATCGATCGTCGGCCCCTATAGTGACCGCCAGTATCGTACTCAGTTTTTTCATCTCACGAGCATATTCCGTTCCAGTTATGACGCGAATTCCTGGGGCGGGGCAACAGAGCTGAATGCGTACAATGCAAGTGATCGAAAACCGCTCGAATCGTTGAACTGAGGACGCTTGAAATGGCCGAGAGCCGTTCGCTGGGTGAAGCGATTCGCCTACGCCGTCTCGAACTGGGGATGAGCCAGGAAGAGCTGGCCGAACGCATTGGGGCCGATGTGCGCCAATCCGACGTTTCGCGACTCGAACGAGGCAAGATTCTCTTCCCGCGGCTCGAGCGCCTGAACCAAATTGCGGCCGCGCTTGGACTTTCCATCGGCGCGTTGCTCATCGAGGCAGGCTGGTTTACGGACGACGAGTCTGCCCAGGTGGCCGCGGCCGAACGCCCCGAACATCATTCCCCGGTTCCCATCCTGGTCGCCGACGACGAGCCAGTGAGCCTGGAAGCCATCGTCTCGCTGCTCGGCGATTATGGTTACGTCGCGGCCACGGCCTACGATCTGGCAACGCTGCTCGAAGCGCTCGAGGAATCGACTCCGGAAGTCGTAATCGTCGACATCGCGCTGCCGGGACTCAAGCCGGAGATGCTGATCGAACGTATCGCGTCGATGTACCCGTCTCCGGTGCTGGTGTTCATGGGTTCGGGATTACCGGACGTAGAAGTCGAGGGGCCGTATCTCGAAAAGCCGATCGACTCGCGGCAGTTGCTCGCGTTCGTCGGTTCGATCGACAAACCCCGCACGGATGTGCCGCGATATAGCGACGGAAATGGACGAATTCCCACACGGTAAGTCGCGCGCTTCGGCGTTCCTATCGACTTGGCTCATGCTCCGCGCTTCCGGTCAGTAACCTCGAAGCGTCGAACTTGTCGCCGATCAGGATTCCGCCACGGTCGATCGTGAACTCCCGAATCGTCGCGTCGAACCAGCTTTGCCGGTGTTTCGTCACCGAGACCATGCGGCGCAGCGCTGAATCGAGCTCGACCGAACGCATCAGAATGCCGGAGTCGATCATCGGTGAAATCCGTGGCACCGGAAAATCGACGGTTTGCGAAACGAACGAGTCGAGCTCGAGGTTCACCAGGGTCGTCACCCCGCGATTACGCAGCTCATTCGAGAATGCAACCCCAAAGCTGGTCTGACGCGACGGCACGGCAAACATGCGCGCGACATCGGTGAAGGCGTCGATCGTCAAGCGGGTTGGCCGGATCTCATCCACCGCTTCCAATACCGACCATGCCCAGCCGTCGGGCGATCGCTCGAGCGCCGGTTCCCGCTTGACACGAATGCAACCAGAACGGAGCGCCTCGCCATAGGGAAGGCCCAGGCGGTCGCTGGTCGACGCCATGAGTTCGGCTGATTCATGGAAGGTAACATGGAGTCCAGGCTCGCCTTCTACTGCCCCGGCGCCGAGGAACTGCAGGTTCAGCAAGGTTTTGCCGATGCCTGGGGTTCCAAAGACCGCGGTGGTGCTCCCTTCGATCAGGCCGCCGCCGAGCATGCGATCCAGACCGGTGACGCCCGTCGACATGCGGCGCACCGATTCGGACCAGAGCGGATTGTCGGCTCCGGCGACCGACTCCAACCTTGGAAACACCGTCACTCCGCCTCGGCCGATCGAAAACTGATGGCGCCCGTTCAAATGCCGGGCACCTCGTTGTTTCGCGATGCGAATCCAGCGGGTATCCCGCGAATCGACCGGCTCGAAATCGAGCTCGATCACCCCGTCCACATGTGGGGCAAGCACTGGCTGCGCACTCCGCGCAGAAAGGAGCACACAGGTGCAGTTCAACATTGCCGCACGTGCCTGCAAATCGCGCACGAAGCGTCCGTATCCTGGCTCTGAGTCACCGAACGACTCGACCAATCCCGCACCATCGAGCACGATCAGGCTCGCGTCATGCTCACGAACGGCCGATTGAATCGAATGGAGGACGCCGGTCAGCCCGTCATTTTCCAATTGGCGCAACAGGCTTACATAATGGATCCGCTTGTTGATGAGTTCCGGCCGTACGAAATCGAACCCTCCCAGGTGGGCGAGCATCCATTCATGCGGTTCGGTTTGCAGCATAAAAATGACCGCGGATTCACCCGCGGCCGCATGCTGAAATGCCAGTTGATTTCCCAGGGTTGTCTTACCGGTTCCGGGTCCGCCAGAAACCAGATAGGCGTCGCCCGAAAGCAGTCCGCCATCCAGCAGCCGGTCGAGTCCCTTGACACGGGTTCGCAGTCTGGGATGTTCGGTATTCCCGCTGACACTGATCATACGGTCCGGCAAGAGGGGGTAACTCGATCACGAGCGGCTTGCTTTGTTCAAACCGTGGTGAGTTGATAGTACCTCAGTTGCCGGACCGTATGATTGTCTAGATCACCGGCCGCCGCGAACCTCGCTCCGACCATTCTCCGATGCACGTGAGATAGGAACTGTGGCGGAGCTCTTCCATCTCGAATTCTCGCTGGGCGATACGCACCATCAGGTCTTCGAGATATGCAATCTCACTGCGTATGGTTCGCATACGCTGGATGTTGGAAAGTTCGGCCAGCATCGCTTCGCCCTTGCTTGGGAACGACATTGGCATTGATTGACGGGGCGTTTCTGACGAGTGTCCACGCTTCATTCCGGCGTCGAAATCGCGCCGCAACTCGCGTAGCCGTGCGAGTGCTTGCCGCGCATCGCCGATCGTCTTTAGCTCGAACACGTTCGAATGGGCGTTAAGTTCCGCCGGAATGCGCAGATTCTCATCTGTAGAGGATGACGGAGCCGCGAAAACGTCGATGGAAGCGACCATTGTGGCCTCCTTACTGGTGATTCGCTCGAACCGGCGGCAACGGTTCCTCTACCTGGGTTGCGTCTGCTCTCCGTCGAACAGTGCTTCAGGATCAGGAGGAAGACCACCGATGCATACAGTTTGCCGGGACCGCACGTACATCACCAGAGCATCGATTGCATATGACAGAAACGTATGTTCCATCCAAACAATAGAGTTGCTTACTGGAAATTGTTAACAGTTCTGGCGGGATTGGAACGGGCCAGATTTACCAGACCAGGCTACGCCGACACCTGACCGACTGATTTTCCCCTCGACGAGGAAGCAGCTGGAGCCTGCAGGTCAACAAGTCGCGAACCAAGGGGTTGACAAGTCCAAAACCTGCTCGCCCAGATCGACGCCGATCCGAGCGCCATGGTGACCATCCCACGGCTTTTCGCATCGCTGCAGGTTGCTACGAAAAGCAGTAATAGCGCTTCGACTGCCTGAAACCCGAGCATTCCGTCGAGCTGGCGCTTCCTGGTCAGCCGCGCCATCGGTCGTCGGCGACTTTTGCCGCCTACCGCCGGGCTACCGTTTCCCGTTCGTTCCGAAGCGCTCCTCGACGGGGACAAAGTCGATGTCGTAGCGGAAATGCCGCGGTCCACCCAACTCCACTCCGGCTGGGGTGCGCCACTTCTCGTCGGACGGCATCGCGATCACTGCCACCCGGAAGCCGTACCGTAGTTCTTCGGTGGTAATCGGCGATCCTCGCTCGGAATCGAGAATTGCGATGAGGTCCGGTACCGATGCCAGCACGTCGCCGTCCCGAATCGCGACCAGGTGCTCGTTCTGGAACTGGACCACCATTTGGCTGTTCGTGAATTCATCGACACCTGCGATAACTACTTCCCCCAGCGACCAGCCTTTTTCGATGCGGCGCTGTACATCGACGATGCGTCCCTGGAAGAGGAGGTACCCGCTGGTGGCGCCCAGAACGGCCTCGATAGGATCGAGATGCGCCTCCTGGGCTTGCCGAATCGTCCGACCGATCGTCTCCGCATAGGTCACGGAGTTCAACACGGCGGCTTCCTTTAGATCTCCGACCGTGATCGGAAAGCCGACTGCTCCTGCGATTGCGCCCATCTCGACTGCCACCGGTCGCGCCAGTCTCTCGACCCAGAAATTGTCGATGGTTTCCAGCACGGCGACATTGCCATGCTCGTCGGCCACTGCCAGCGGGGTTGCCGAGTGGCCGTAGAGCGTAAAGGTGCAAAGTTGAAGCTCAGGATATGCGCGGCCCATGCCGTCGGCGTCGAGGGCGGGGAGCCCAAGCTCGCGAGCCAGCGCCAATGGAAGAACGGAGTTTGCACCGCCGATCTCGGCCGAGATGATTGCGCCGATTTCCTTGCCGTAGTACCGCGACATTGCCCTGAATGCCGTCATCAACTCGTCGGTTAGCGTCAGGCGCTCGATGTATGGAACCGGAGATCCGATCGCAAACGGAGAAACTGCCAGCGTATCGTCCGGCAATTCATCCAGCGTATAGAGCTCCAGATTGCCATGCCGGCGAATGGATTGGATAGCGCTCAGCGTGCCGAGGTAGGGATTGCCGCCACCCCCGGTTCCGAGCACCGCGGAACCGACCGCAATATCCTTTATCTGCCCCTCGTCGAGATATCGCAACCGCCACTCCTCAGATCAGCCGGCGAAATTGCCGGTCTTGCGTGCCTGAAACATTGTCACAGATCACCGCCGCCGTAACATCGGCGCTATCGCACAACTACTCGATTCCAGGTGCACTTGTCTGTCGCTCGAATCAGGAGGTTTTATGCGTCAGCGTATGAGTGCAGCACGGAGCGGCGCTTGCTGTTGGCTCAACTGGACTTCTTGAACTGAACGCAAAAGTCTCGAAGGAATGCTAATTCGGCTGCGGCGGAGGATCGTCCAAAAATGATACCGGCGGAACCGCGAACAGGCTTCCAGTCACGGCGGTCGACACATCGAGAATACGATCGTAGGTGCCAGGCGGGTCGCCCACGAACATATGCCGCAGCATCTCGTCGATGATGTCCGGGTTCGCACTGTATCCGATGAAATAGGTGCCGAACTCCCGGGTGCCGATGGTTCCGAACGGCATGTTGTCGCGCACGATCTTGTGCTCGACTCCATCCTCGGTCGTGATGGTATTCAAGGTGACGTGCGACGGGCCCGGCGCGTCGATCTCGATGTTCTCGAGTTTCGTTCGCCCAATAATTCGTTCCTGCTGCTCGACTGGAATCGCGTTCCAGGCATCGAGATCGTGCAGATACTTTTGCACCGTGACATAGCTGCCTCCGGTAAAGCCTGGATCCTCTCCCCCGACGATTGCGGCGATCGCGGCCCCGTTCCCGGTTGGGTTCTCTGTGCCATCGACGAACCCAAGCAGGTCCCGCGCATCGAAATACCGGAAGCCGTGGACTTCATCGACCACGTCGACGCAATTGCCCAATCGCCCCATGATCTTGGCCGCGAGCTCGAAGCACAGGTCGAACCGCCATGCGCGAATATGAAAGAGCAGATCGCCAGGGGTCGACGGCGCGCTGTGAGGATCCCCCGTTACTGGTTTGAACGGAGCGAGTTTGCGCGGCTTTGGTCCGGTAAACAGACGTGTCCATGCGTGTGCACCAATACCGGTTACCAAGCTCAATTCGGCGGACTCGTCCCGGAATCCGACCGCTCGCTGCAATCCCGACAAGTCTTGCAGCAGCTCATGCACCACAGATTCGCCACCATCTCGAATCGTCAAAACCAGAAAGACCGCTGCCGAGCTCAACGGCCCCAGCACCGGCTGCGATTCGATCGTTTCCATCTATCCCATCCTTCTTATTTCTTGGAGGGATCATAGTCCAACTTTGAGGCAGCTCGACGAGTACCTTGCCGAGAAACTGAGCAACCGGTCGAGGCCACGGGTGCGGCCATTGTCAATGCTGAGGGCGACACATTTCGAGCAGGTTCCTCACGAGGTGGATGTGTCTATCCGAGGTCCGCTCATGCCAAATTTGTGCCGGGTGCTGCGCGGCACCGGTCTAGAGAAAGTGCTAATCCGTCCGTACACACTGCCGGGACGGGCGAGTTCGGATTATGGGAATGTCGATTGACGAATCGTCTGCTGCACGTGGGCGAACGTCTTTGCGACATCCCCAGGTATCGAGTCGACGAACAAGGTCCGCGGGCGTTGGGCGAGTAGCTCGAGCATTGCCGCATATGACTCCTCAATTGCCAATGCCCCTGGGGCTTGCTGCAATTGCATCGCGTCCTGGTGATTCTGGTCGGCTGAACCAGACCGCGCAGCGAATCGTTCCGCCGCTTCCTTCGCACTGCTGATCAGGGCGATCTCGACGAACTGGCTGTCGGTCTCGACGGATACTCGCTCCAACTCGAGAATGAATGGAAGTCGAAACAGGAACTGCGGTACCACGACGTCCAGACCTGACTCGAGATGAGTGTGGATCATTGCCAGAGCCAACCGCCGGGCAGTTTGCCCCGCGAGCTGGGGATCGTCGCCCCATCGCCCGAGTTGTCCTCGCAGCGTATCGATATCGAGCAGGAGTGCCAAAGGGCGCTCATCGACCAGCAAGCGCGCGAGGGTTGACTTGCCGCTGGCGGGCGCGCCATTGATCAGGATAAGCATCGACACGGCATTCACCTGAGGACTTCTTTGCATGCCAAGCGAACTGAGCGCTCTTTTCAGGATAGGCGAAGAGCGTGGAAAACGACGCAACTGCACTGGGGATCGACTGCAGAGGTCGAACCTCGGCCAACAGCTCAGTAGCCCAGCTGTCCCAAGAGAGATCGACGTTCGAGATGAGTGGTCGACAAGCGCAGTACACCGTGGCGAATGCGGCTCCACAGTGATTGGTCAAAATCCGCCGACCGAACATGAGGGTCAAAACCAACCCACTTGAGCCAGGACCAAAGCCAGCTCGACGAACGGGACTTCAGCTTGCGCCACTCGAGCGCGTCTTTCGCCTCCGCACCTCGCAGATCGTCCCGAGCATCGCGTTATCTCAAGCTGCTCGTGACGAGCCGTGATATCAAAATTGTACGGACGTATTTTTCGATTCCCTCAACGTGATTCTTCAATTTCGGCGTCCGAATCCCGGGACGAGTACGGCCACGAGCCCAGGTCGAGACAATCCCACGTCAAGGAAATCCATGAAAACCGGGAGAGGGGTCCGTAATTGTCCCCGAAATAGCCAACGCCAGCGGGCGTCCGTACACCTTTCGGGTGACTGAAAGTCATGCTATAGTCTCCGGATAGAGTGTACGTACACTATTTCGCGATACGTTGGGCAGTTCTGTCCGCGGATTCGCTGGCCGGAACAGGCAGCACCCAATGGCAACCAGCTCGCGTGCACGAAACCAATCCCGCGCCGCAACCACAGCGCGTAAGCGGCCGGCAGCCCAGCCGGATCCCGGGATGCGCGAGCGGGCGCGTGCTCGGTGGGACGCACGTTATGGGGACCAGTTTCTTTCCGATGATACGCGCCGCCAACTCCTGGGCGCCGCACCGATTGCGCTGGGATTGATATTCGCCTGGGTACTCATGAGCCATGGCCGTGACGGACGGCTGACCGGGTGGACGTACGACGCCCTGCGTGGGTTGGCGGGCAATGGTGCATTTCTCGCTCCGCTGTTTCTCATCATGGCCGGCATCAAGGCGGTACTCGACGATCGACATCCGTTGCCAACCGGAGGGCAGGTGACCGGCGGAGTCCTGTTGGGCAGCTCGCTACTGGCGCTGCTGGCGTTCGCCGGCGAAACCAAACGAATCGGCGGCGGGGTGATCGGAGACAACCTCGCGCTCCTGCTCAACCACTATGCTCCGGAGCTGGTCTGCGCACTGATCTTGCTGCTGACGGGAATTGTCGGGGTCTTCCTCTTGACGCACACAGATCCGCGCCGATTCTATGCCGACCTGCGCGATCTGTGGCATCGCATGCGGCCAACGACTGCTCCGACGCAGGAAGCGGTGCGGTTCACCGAGACCGCCGCGTTCGTGCCAGTGCCGCGACCGATCAAAGTGCCGGTCGCCAGCAAGCCATTCGATAGCAATCCGCTGGAACAAGCCGCTCTGCCGGCGCCAATGCCGCCGGTCATCAATCTGCCGAAAGCGTCGGAGAAAGCCGACTCCAAGAAAGCGAAACCGATTCCCCCCAACAATGCCAATTTGCCGCTTCCCGACTTGACCCAACTCAAGTATTACGAAGGGCATGAGGTCGATACCGTCGAGCTCGGCAACAAGGCAACCCTGATCGAAGAAACGTTGGCAAGTTTCAAGGTCGACGCGCACGTGCGCGAGATCAACCCGGGACCTGCAGTTACGCAGTACACGCTGGAGCCGGGATCCGGGGTGAAGGTTCGGCGCATCACCGAGCTGCAGAACGACCTAGCACTGGCGTTGGCCGCTCCGAGCATTCGCATCGAGGCGCCGGTGCCGGGGATGGCCCGGGTAGGTATCGAAATCCCAAACGACCAGGTGACAACGGTCGGGTTGCGCGAGACACTCGAATCGACCCAATTTACCAAAGGGAAAGCAAAGCTTCCCGTGCCGCTGGGGCGCGACGTCAACGGGAGATACGTGGTCGGCGACCTGACGAAAATGCCGCATCTCCTCATCGCTGGGGCAACCGGATCCGGCAAGAGTGTCTGTTTGAACGAGATCATCTCGACCTTGTTGCTGACCAAGTCGCCGGATGAGGTCAAGCTCCTGATGTTCGATCCGAAAATGGTCGAGCTGACCGGTTACAACGGCGTGCCGCATTTGCAATGCCCGGTTGTGACCGACATGGATAAGGTGGTCGGGGCGTTGCGGTTAGTCGTCAGCGAAATGCAGCGGCGCTACGATGTCTTTTCAAAGGCGGGGGTGCGTAACCTCGATGGCTACCGCATGAAGGTGGCGGACGAGCCCAACGCCGAGCGCGTGCCCTATCTGGTGGTGATTCTCGACGAACTTGCCGACCTCATGTTGACGTCGCCAATGGATGTGGAGGGATTGATCCAGCGGCTGACCCAGATGGGACGGGCTGCCGGGATCCACCTGATTCTGGCAACGCAGCGGCCGTCAGTGGATGTAATTACCGGCATTATCAAGGCGAATGTACCCGCGCGCATTGCATTCGCGGTGTCGTCGCAGACCGACAGTCGGGTCATTCTCGATATGCCTGGTGCAGAGCGACTTCTGGGCCGGGGCGACATGCTCTATCTCCCGCCCGATGCGGCCAAGCCGGTTCGTATTCAGGGCGCCTTCATCGAAGATAACGATGTGCATCACATCGTCGGGCACTGGCATGCGGTCACGCCGATTCCGCAGTACGCGGAGGAGTGGCTCAACCTGCCGAGCTCATCCGGCGTGGTGAATGGTGAAGGCGGATATGAAGACGATCCGTTGATGGAGAAGGCGCTGGCTGTCGTGCGCGAGCAGGGAGTTGCATCCGCTTCGATGCTGCAACGGCGGCTGCGGATCGGCTACAACCGAGCAGCCAGACTGATCGAACAGATGGAAGAAGACGGCATCATAGGTCCGGCAGATGGCATCAAAGGTCGTCCAGTGCTCGACATGGACGTATAATTCGTACACCTGTTCGGATCGATTCTGCGTCGATCCAGAACAGAGCGAATCGTTCTGAAAGGCCCAGCGTTGTCGTCATCGTCCAGCGGAATTGCCGTCAAGCCGGTTTCGGATCTGATCGAAGAACTCGGCCGGTTGCCCGGGATTGGTCCGAAGAGCGCATCGCGGTTGGCGTTTTCGATCTTGCGCGGTCCTCGCGAAGAGGCGGTTGCGCTCGCGGATGCGATCCTTACAGTCAAGGAGCGGGTGTTCTTTTGCTCGCGGTGCTTCAACATCACGGAAACCGAGCCGTGCGCGATCTGTACCGACACAACGCGTGACTCGATCATTTGCGTGGTCGAAGAGCCGCTCGATGTGCTGGCGCTCGATCGAACCGGTCAATTTCGGGGTAAGTATCACGTTCTCCATGGCGCGATCTCGCCGATCGATGGGATCGGTCCTGGCAAGTTGCGCATCGCTGAGCTGATCGAGCGGGTAAAAGCCGAAAAGCCGGAAGAAGTCATCCTGGCCACGAATCTCGATATGCCGGGAGAGGCCACCGCATCGATCCTGCATAGCATGCTGGTCCCGCTCGGTGTGCGCGTCACTCGTCCCGCAACCGGTCTTCCCGCGGGAGGGGATCTGGAATATGCAGACGATGTCACGCTCGGTCGAGCGTTGGCTGGACGGCGCACGCTTTAGCCCGCCGCGCCTGGTTTCCGCACCTTTGCGCACATTCCTTCACGATTCGATATTTGTTCGACGGTATCTCCGGTCGTAGAATCAAGTCAATGCAATCATCGTCGCATCGATCATCCGCTACTCATCTGCAGGCGCTCGGACGAGCCCGGGATGGCGAGTGTGTCTCTTCCCCGCAGAGTTCATCCGAAGGTCCGTCCCCCCGGAACCCGGAAGCCGCCCCCGAGAATCGCCACTTTTCGCTGTCCGTTCGACAGGCGAAGGTCACCGATCTGCCGGCCGTTGGGCGTATAGCCCGGGTCTATCCCCTTTTGCAACCACAACTGAGCTTGAGCGGCTATAACGCGCCCAGCTCCGTAGCGGCTTCCCGCATGCCTCGATCGTCGAATCGGCCGATCGTGCTGGTCGCCGAATCGAACCGGGACATCATCGCGTTTGCCGATTTCAAACCTTCGCTGCCCGATCGCCGATGGATCCTGCAGGCGCTGGGAGCGTCCACTGGGGTCTACGACCCAAGTCCGTTGTGGGAGGAAGTGCTCTCCGCGGGTGTGCGCCAGGCAGGAATGCATGGCGTGAAGCGACTCTACGCCCAGGCAACCGCGGGAACCACCGCACATGTGGCTTTGCGCGGAGCTGGTTACTCGCCGTATTCGACCGAGACGATTTATGTGGCGGATTCGCCCAGAACGCTGGGCGCCGAGGTCGCGATGCGCGAGCAGGAGTCGACCGACACCTGGGCGATTCATCAGCTTTACAACGCCTCGGTACCGCGCGATGTCCTCAACGCCGAGGCATTGACATCGCACGCCTGGGATATTGCCAACTCGCGGCGTCCGGGTGCTGAGCATATCTCCGGCTGGTTGACCGAGGATCATGCCGGAGTCGGCGCCTATGTGCGAGTCACGAGCATTGGGGGCGCGCACGGAATCGAGATCACTTTCCCACCGAATTCTGTCAAACATGGCGCAGCGTTATTAGACGCCGTTCTGCGCAAATTGCGCCTGGAGAAACGGATCAACCGGGTCTATCTCAGTATTCGCGGCTATCAACAGGAAATCGAACCAGCTCTGGCCAGACTTGGCTTTGCTCCAGGTCTGACTCAGGAGCTACTGGTGCGTTATACGGCAGTTCACGTCCGTGCGGTGATGACGGAGGCATCGCCGCAGCATATCGAACTCGGCGATCGTGTGCCGAGCCAGGCTCCTTCGATCCTGACTGCGACTCCCAAGGGAGGCGGGTCCGAATGAGCCGAAACGCATTGCATGGCTGGATGTTGTGGCTGATATGGCTGCAGCAAAGGAGCATCGATTGAGTACACAGCGAGAACCAGACGTAGATTTCGAGGAATACACCGTCACCGAGCATGAGGTCACCGACAACCTGGACGACCTCCTCTCGGTACTTCCTCCCAGAGTGCGCGATGGCATTCGCGAGCTCACTGCCAACGGTTCGCAGGGAAGCCTTATCGAGATCGTCATGGATCTCGGCCGGCGTGCCGAGGCCCGCTTCCAGGACGCTGAATACGATATCGGTGACGACGATGTCACCCGAGACGAGCTCGAGTATGTGGCGTCCCGCATCGGCCAGTTTGGCGATGACAACCGGGCCGGCATCGAGCGCACGCTGCATCGCATCTCGGCGATCCGAAACCGGAGCGGGGAGGTCGTTGGACTTACCTGCCGGATCGGCCGTGCGGTATACGGCACGATTTCCATCATTCGCGATCTGGTCGAATCAGGCCAGAGCCTGCTGCTGCTGGGACGACCTGGAGTTGGCAAGACGACGATGCTGCGTGAAGTTGCCCGTGTGCTTGCGGACGATCTTCATCGGCGCGTGATTGTCGTCGATACCAGCAACGAGATCGCCGGCGATGGCGATATTCCCCATCCGGCCATCGGACGAGCGCGGCGCATGCAGGTGGCAACGCCCACCGCGCAGCACGGGGTCATGATCGAAGCAGTCGAAAACCATATGCCGGAAGTGATCGTTATCGACGAGATCGGCACCGAACTCGAAGCAGGGGCCGCGCGAACGATTGCCGAGCGCGGCGTGCAGCTCATCGGCACTGCCCATGGCAACACGCTCGAAAACCTGATGATGAACCCAACGCTTTCCGATCTGATCGGGGGAATTCAGTCGGTTACTTTGTCCGACGAGGAAGCACGACGTCGCGGCACGCAGAAGTCGATTCTGGAGCGCAAGGCGCCCCCAACGTTCGCCGTCATGGTCGAGCTCGTGGGACGAGAGGAAGTTGCCGTTCATCGCGATGTCGCCCAAACGGTCGATGCCATCCTACGAGGAGCCCCAGTGCGGGCCGAGGTTCGACGACGCGCGGCGGACGGAACGCTGGCGATTGAATCGGCCGAAGAGCTTCGACGAAATCCCGCACAACCGCCGGTGCGCCCCACGACCATGCCTCGCGGGGATGCATCGAGCGGTCTCGGCCGATCTGCCAAACAGGCTCCAGTGGTCCAGGAGATCGCCTACGAGCCGCCAACCGAACCCGAGCCGCCCCGCCAATCGCATTTGACCGTGTTGCCTTCGATGGGATCGTTCTCGTTCAAGGGGCGTGGTACGTCCACCAAACCGGTGCGAATCTATCCGTTTGGGGTCAGCCGCAATCGATTGTCCGATGCGATCGACCACCTGCGAGTGCCGGCCATTATTGTGCGAGAGCCGCGTGAGGCTGATGTGGTGCTGACGCTGAAGAGCTACTTCCGCACCAAGCCGCAACCGATTCGTGAGGCGGAGAACCGCGGGACGCCGGTTTACGTGCTGCGTTCGAACACCTCTGTGCAAATGGAGCATGCGCTTACCGCACTGCTGCCGGGGCCAATCGAGCCGGAAGAGCTCGTGGTACCGCTGGCGCCAGCGCCCGCTCCAGCTCCCGTGTCCGTTGCTGCTGCTCCCAGACCGGCCACGGCGGCGGCGCGACGCCCCTCTGGGGGAGGCGTGGCTGCCGCGCTCGAAGAGACGGAGGACGCGATCGGGGCGGTGATCGGCGGGATGCACAGCATCGTGCTGGCGCCACAGACGAAATATGTGCGCCGGTTGCAGCACCAGCTTGCGGATCGATACAACATTGGTTCGCGCAGCAAAGGGAAAGAGCCCAACCGGCGCGTCGAGCTCTACCGCGAAAGCGCCTTTTAGGTGCGGCGTGGAGAGCTCATAGCCTTCGAAGGAATCGACGGATCTGGCAAGACAACGCAATCGCGGATATTGGCGGACCATATTCGCGCCATCGGCCGGACGGTCGTTCTTACCCGGGAGCCCGGCGGCACGCCCATTGGCGAGGCCGTCCGGGCCCTTCTCTTCGACAAGAATCTGGGGGATTTCGAGCCTCGGACTGAAGCGTTGCTGCACAGCGCGGCGAGGGCGCAACACGTCGCAGAGCTCATCTCACCGGCGATCGACCGGGGAGACGTCGTCATCACCGACCGGTTTATCGATTCGACCCTGGCCTACCAGGGGGGTGGAAATCACCTCTCGCTGGTCGACCTCGAATCGATCCAGGCCTTCGCGGTGCAAGACGTGTATCCAGACTTGCGCATTCTCATCGATGTGCCGCCGGAAACCGGACTGGCTCGGCGGCTGGCCGATGCGGCGCATGTCAATCGGATCGATGAGGCGGGACTCCTGTACCATTCCCGAGTTGCGGAGACGTTCCGACAGCTTGCCGCGGTTCATGCTGAACGCTGGTTTGTCGTGGACGGATCGCTCCCAGCCGAAGACATTACGTCGCTCATTCTGGATGCGGTACGGAACCGATTCGCCTCTTTGAGCGATATCTAGAGAGACCGGTGCGTTGCAGCGTCACTGGATTGGCTCATGAAGCTTGCCGTCGTACAAATCAAAGGTTCGCGAGCCGATGCCGTGGTGCAGGGTCTGCTGCAACGCGGGTTCGCAGTCGATGTCGTGAGCGAGGAATCGTTTCGCGGCGAACAACGACGTACGTCAGCGTTCGTGCCTGTCCAGGAAAGCTACTTGCCCGATCTGTTGCGATTCATCGAGGAACAGGGGCTTGCGGTTGTCAAACTGACAAACCCGATGCTACCGCTCGTCGACCCGGGCGAGTATCATGTGAGCAGCCCCGTACCGTCCCTCGATGGCGGCGCAACCGTGTATATCCTCAATCTGAGCCGGTACGAGCGCATCCGATGACCGGCCGGATCGACAACGGGGCATACCCCTTCGGAGTTCCAGTTTGGAAGAGATCCTAGCCAGGTCGGTACAGGTTTTCCTGGCCCTCGTCGGGGGATACCTGATCGTCCTTTGGTTCGCCCTCGTGGTCTGGACCTATCGCGACATCGGCTCGCGCAGCCAGAGCGTGGTCACGCAGATTTTCGCAACGCTGCTGTCGTTGCTGTTCTTCATTCCCGGTGCGCTGCTCTATATGCTGATGCGCCCGCGAACCACGATCGATGAATCGTTCCAGCGATCGTTGGAAGAAGAATATTTGCTTCAGGACATCGAAGAAGCGGCGCTTTGTCCCTCCTGCCAGCGCCAAGTCTCCGATGACTACATTCTTTGCCCACATTGCCAGGCTAACCTCAAGCAGCCTTGCACCTCGTGCAACCAGCTCATCAAAATTGGCTGGCCGGTTTGCCCGTACTGTGCCTCTGACCAGAGCGAGCAGGCAATCTCCATCCGCGAGCGGGTCGAACCGCCCTCCGAGCGCTATTTGGAGCGGGGTTCGCGAACCTTCCGCCAGGTTACCGCTCCGACAATTCGCGAGATTCTTCCGCCACAACCGGAACTGGATGCCGGCTATCAAGTCGAGCTGACGGCGGTCGTGACCGAGACCGAGGTTCAGCAGGAGGCGGTTTCGCCCGAAGACGGCGAACCAATCCGACTCTTCGATCGAAAGCGGACGCGAGCCCGCAAGCAGAAGTCTTCTAACGGCACGGTAGAATCGTCTGAGTCCTCGCAATCTGCTTCCGAAGAGCTCAAGGTCACGCTCGACGAAGCGGTAGTCGAAGATGCGGCAGTCATTTCCAATTTCGTTGCGAATGGGAACGGAAATGGTGCCCACGACTTCGACACGGTCAGCGGTTCGGCCGAGGTCGTCGAAGAGGCAGAGGTCGAGGGATCCGAAGACGTCGTGAAGTCGAGCTCCTCGAGCCGATAGTTTGACTCAACGCACGTCTCTTCGAGCCGCCTGATTGCCAAGGTCTCACGGTTTCTTGTCGAGCTCGAATCGATGATCAATGTCGGTGGCCGGCTACGCCCTCGATGCGTTGCGGGTTCCGCCGATGGATTCCGGAACGCGCAGGGGTTCGAGCTCGGGGCGGATGCGGAAATTGAACTTGGTGCGGAAGGCTTCGTAAAAATCGGTTTCTCCGACTGAGATCAGCCGGCACAGATTCTCTCCGCATCGAACCCGGACGACATCGTCGGGCGCGAGCTCGCCGGTGACGCGGCCGTCCAGAATGAGGGTCGCGTCGTAGCGTGATTTGAAGAGCAGATCGATCTTGGCCGACTCGGCCACCACCATCGGGGTTCGGATCGGTGAGTGGCACGAGATCGGCACGATGGCAAATCCCTTCACTCCAGCGGTCAAGATCGGTCCACCGGCCGCCATGCAATAGGCGGTGCTTCCACGTGACGTTGCGACGATGATCCCATCTCCGGGAAATGTATTGACGTAATATCCATCCACGTAGAGCTCGATGTCGACCATGCGCACGCCGCTGCGGATCACGACGTCGTTGATGGCCCAGCCTTGATCCTCGTTTCCGTGGGTACCCTGGATAGTGGCGTTCAAGGTGGAGCTTTCTTCGATGGTGTAGTTTCCAGAGACGAGAGTGTCGAGCGCGCTTTCCCAGTCGTCCCGTTCCACTTTCGCCAGGAATCCCACTTTGCCAAAGTTGATTCCCAGCAGCGGGGTGTTCGGATAGGCTTTGGCCGCGCGCATCATGAGGCCGTCGCCACCGAGCACCAGGATGGCGTCTACCTGTTTGGCGGCGTTGGGAGAGAGCTCGCCCTCGGGCACCAGAGCGATACCGAGCGCGGTGACCCGTTCTTCGATTTCCGCAGCGAGCTGATGTGCCTCCGGCTTGCTCAGTGCGGCAACCAGTCCCAGCGCTTTTGGCGGGGCAGCAGTCGGTTCGATCATCGCGGTTTCAGTTTCCTTCCTTGGCGGTCGCCCACGGCGGTGTCAGGTAGTCCGTGGAGTCGCGATCGGGGCGATAGCGATAGAGGCGGGCGGGACGATGAGAGCCATCCCTGCGTGTCGAGCCGGTGACAGTGAGAATTCCAAGAGCCGACATGCGGCGGCGAAAGTTGCGTTTGTCGAGGTTGCGGCCGAGTACCGTCTCATATGCGGATTGCAGCTCGCTCAGGGTGAACTCCTCTGGCAGCAGATTGAACCCGATGGTGGTGTAGTCGAGTTTCGAACGCACCCGGAAGAGGGCGTATTCGAGTACCAGCGCATCGCCAGAACTCAAACCGTCCAAAGCTACCGCGCGTTCCCACCGACCGGATAGTGGCTGCGCCAACCCGTCGGGGCTGCTGATGAGGGCCACATAACTCACCACGATGCGCCAGACGCCGGCTTCGACGACGGTCAGGGTGTAGAGCTGTTCCATGTATTGCGCTGCGGCGCCAAGATGCGAGCGAAGCGACTCGCTCGCCTGGAGGTCGATCGATTCGAGACGACTTGGGGCTGAGCGGGGAAGTTGCTGGATTCCGTCAGCTCGGTCGAGCAATACAAAGAGCGCGTCTCCGGCAATCGTGAACGTGGCGACACGCACGTCAACTTCCGGCGCGGCTACCGTTGTCGGCGCTGCGCTCCCTCCATTGACTTCGGTTCGATCCTCCAGCGTCACGCAGGCTCCGTATCTCGATCGCGCGCCGCGCACGTTCCTGTCGAGCCCTAGTTTACGCGTGCTAGTCTTTCGGTGATTGCGTGTAACGGAGGAGCTCGAAGGTGACGACTGTTGGAAAGATCGAAGATGGCCATGTGGTGGCTGTGGTGCGGTTGGACGATCTGTCAAAAGCGGTCGACTTGACCAAGGCGCTGGCGGCCGGCGGGGTCACTTCTGTCGAGTTCACCTTTACCAACCCAAAGGCAGCACAGGTCATCACGACGGTGCGTGAGGCTGTCGGCGACGAAGCGTTCGTCGGGGCGGGAACCGTGCTCGATGCGGAGACCGCACGAATTGCGATACTGGCAGGAGCACAGTACATCGTCACTCCGTCGTTCCGCCCAGAAACTATCCAGATGTGTCGTCGTTACAGCGTGCCGTCGCTGATTGGAGCGTTTACACCGACGGAAATTCTGACGGCATGGGAGACGGGCGCCGATTTCATCAAAGTTCATCCCGCCAGCCTTGGTGGTCCCAAGTACTTCAGGGACGTGCTTGCGCCATTCCCACACGTCAAGTTGATTCCCTCAGGGGGTGTCACGTTGGAGAATGCCGCCGACTTCATCAAGGCTGGGGCGGTGGCGGTGGCACTCGGGAGTGCGTTGGTCGATCCGAAGGCTATCGAGGCCGGGGACTGGTCTTCCATCACTGCGCGGGCCAGATCACTTCACGACTCGGTAACGGCCGCCAAAACGACCTAGGACCGCCCGACGCAACTCTGTACGCCCGCCCGCGATCTCAATTCCGAGTTCCTGCTGGTTCGATACCTGCGCTACTGCGCTGTTTCCGGTTTCGATTGAGCTGAGTCCTGCGCCGGCAAAATCGACTCTGCCGCGGCAATCGCTTGCTCTGTGCTCATTTCGGAGAGCACGATCTTCTGCACGATCCCGTTTTCGTCCACGAAGATGTGGGTAGGAAAGTTGTAGATCGGGTAGGTCGGACTCGTGAGGGAGCGATCCGGATCGAGCAGGATATCGAATGTAACCCCATTGAGATCGGCGAAATTCAGGGCCTCCGACGGTTTGTCTCCCAAGCTGACTGCGAGCAAGGTCAATCCGCGTGGTTCCAATTGCTCGTAGGCGGCCTGAATGTCGGGCATTTCGGCGCGGCAGGGTGGGCACCAGGCTCCCCAAAAGTTCAACCAGACGGGTTGACCGCGAAAGTCGCTAAGATGAACGACTTCGCCCTCTGGACTGATGGCGACGAAATCGGGGGCTACGTCGCCGACTTTGGGAAGCAGTGTCGTATTGATTCCCCCCTTGCCGACATCGCTGAGACCGGCTCGACCGGCAACGAACCAGGCAAGGACGAGGATTCCGGCCGCGACAGCGAGGCCCGCCAACGCCTGCTTGCTTCGGCCCGGGGGGGTATTCGGCTCGGAAATCGGCGAGACTGCGTCGTCGCGCGCTGGAGCGTTACTTAACTCCGCCATACGCGTGCAACCCACCGAAGAAGTAGTTGCCGTAGTACGTGAATCCGACGGCAATGAAACCAATGATCAGAATGATGGCGCTGCGTTGCCCTCGCCAGCCGCGGAGCGAGCGGGTATGCAGATAGACCCCATACACGAGCCAGGTAAAGAGCGCGGCTGTTTCCTTTGGATCCCAGGACCAGTAGGCACCCCATGCCTGGTGCGCCCAAACCGATCCGAGGATCAATACGAGCGCCAACATGGGAAAGCCGACTGTCACCGCGCGGTACCCGATGTCATCGAGCATGTCGGCGCCTGGTAGCCAGGAGACGTTCTTGCGAATCTGTATCAGGAAGAGAATTGCGGCGGCGAACGACACCGCGAACGTTGCGTAGGCGATGATTGCCGCCGAGACGTGCACGGTCATGAGGGGACGGTTCTGCAGGGCTGGATTGAGCGCGTCGACTTCGCGCATTCTGGGCGGCAAGGACCAGAGATAGAGGCACATGCCGAGCGCGATCGTCATAACGATGGCACCGAGCTGCTTCACTTCATAGAAGCGCTCGAAGAGCATATAGGCCAATGTGAGCACGAAGACGAACGCGAGACTGAACTCGTACATGTTCGAGTACGGTCCGCGGTGTGAGGCTATCGATCTGGTTAGTACAGCAAAGCCGGAAAAGACGACCGTGAACCAACCGAAGAGGGTTGCGAACCGGCCAGCGCCAGCCGAAGGTGGACCGAACTCCGCTGACGTTCCGCTCACCGTCGTGCCGGCGCTCGTAGCCAGCGCGGTGCGGCGAAGCCGAATGAAGCCAACCCCGTATACAACGTAGGAAACCCATGCGGCCGCGACGGCGATCGACGCCGCTGCGAAGAGATAGAACGAGAGCCTGACCATACCTTCCATGGGCGTGTCCTTTTGTTGAGATCCAGGGCGCGGACCGCCCACTGTTCGAAAATTCTACGCCGTTTCCGGCACCGGTCCATCGCCCGGCTTGCTATAGGGATCGGTACGTTCGCGAATCGAAAACTCTGTGTCGAATCGTCCAGAGAGTGAGGTCACGGCGTTGCGGAAGTCACGCTGACCGGACCAGTCGCGCTTGGCGAGCGGCGCCATCGCGAGCTGCGTCGCGCCATCGGGGCCATTCTGGTCGAAGATCGCGCGGATGCGGCGATGCGGGAAGTAGAAGGTGATGACCAGGCCGCCCACGAGCAGGAACGCGGCTGTCCAAAAGATCGGGATGCCAGGATTGCTGGCGACCTGAAGCAGGGTGAACCGACTCTCACGAATAAACTCGATATTGAGACCATTGATCTCCTGTGGCTGGCCCTGGATAACGACCGAGTCCGGAAGTTCGGACGATGCATTTGGGCCCGTTTCGCGGACTTGCACATACATCTGCCCACTCTCGAGTTCGAGCGTGTCGAGCATGGGAGCGTTCGGGCGATCCTCGTCCGGCGCGATCACATTGACCTGCATCCCAACCTGGGGCAGATCGATGACGCCGGCCGGAGCATCGGGGTTGGCTGAGGCACGGTAGAGCCCCAGCTCGATCGAGTCGTCGTAAAGCACACGACCCTCGGAGTCGGTAATTCGGAACTGCGCCGCTTGACCGTAACTGGTTTGATATAGCGTCGTCGAGCCGTAGGTCATGGGGTTGTTGACGGTGATGGACTCGCGCTTGACTTCATCGCCGTTCTTGTAGAGGATCAGATCGCTCCGGAAACTGGCGGCCGTGCCGTCTTCGCGATAGCTATCGTTGAACTGAGCCAGCTTCACGCTCAGCCCGGTGCCATGCCCGACATCACGCACCGAGCCCTCGGGAATGACGAACTCGTTGTCTCTGAATCCATAGCGGGCACCGACAATTCCACCGACCAGGATGAGGATCAGCGCCAGATGGAAGGGGAAGGTGGCCAGTTTTGCCCACCGATTCTTATCTGCATAGACATGAGTGGTGTCCCCGTGTTGCTCCGAGAGGACGCGGTAGCGCTTCTTTTTGAGGGTTGCGGTGTAATCATCGACAGCGCGATCGACCGGCTCGCCGAGTGTGGCGGTGGCCGAAACCTCCGCATTTCGGATGAACCCTCGAGTGGTCGTGATCGTTGGCTCGTTGATCGTGCGCCAGATACCTGGGGCGCGATTCATGGTGCAGACGGTGATTGCAATCGTCAGGATCGCCAGGATGAGCATGAACGGGATCGAGTGGAAGACGTCCCAGGAGTACCACCGGTCGACGATGCCTTCGGTAACTGGAATTCCGTCTGCGATCCAGCGAGGAGCGGCGCTTCCCCGCAGCGTGCCGATCAACACCAGCACCGCCAGGATCGCGATTTCTATGACTGCCGCGCGGACCGAACAGAAGAATCGCCAAACGCGGTCGATCGCGGTCTCCAACGGATTGTTGCGGAATCCGCGCTTTTCGAGTGTGGCTTGCGCCATCAGGGAGTCCTCTGGGGCAACTTGTGCCGACTATGCCTGTTCAAAGGGTTGGTTCCCACGGTGTCCAGGGCACGACCGCGGCGATGCGGACGAAGAACTGTTGATAGATGCCCAGCAACATGATCGCCCCTACCGCGACCATGATGCCACCGGAAACTGAATTCACGGCGGAGAGATGCCGACTCATGCTTTTGAGCATGCGGGACGTCGTTCCCAGCGCCGCAAAGAGCAGAAACGGAACCGCAAGACCAGCGGAATAGGCAACGAGCAGCCATGTTGCCCGAATTGTGTCTCCCTGTCCGGCCGCCATCGTGAGAATGGCTCCGAGGATTGGGCCGACGCAGGGTGACCAACCTGCGCCAAACGTCGCGCCTATCACGAATGAGGACGTCACCGAACCGGTGGACTCCGTGAAATGCTGGATGCGCCGCTCTCTTCCGAGGAGCGGCAACCGGATCAATCCAAGCTGCTGCAGGCCCAGCAGGACTAGGAGGGCTCCGCCGATTCTGACCAGCCAGTAGCGATTTCTTGCGACGATCTCGGCGGTCGAGACGAGCGATCCGGCCGCCCCTAATGCGATTCCCATGGCGATGAACACCAGCGAGAACCCCGCGACGAAGGCAAACGCATTGCGAAAAACGAGGTGGCGATCGATGGTCGGACCGGTGACCGACACCCCCGTGATGTGGCCGAGATAGAGCGGAATAAGCGGCAAGACACACGGGGAGGTGATCGACAGCACCCCGGCTACGAAGGCCGCCAGCATCGATACGTTACCGGACATGGGGATCGATCACGATGAGAAAAACCCGTTCGGCCCAGGCGCTCGGAACCCTCCGGAACGCCTCGGTGGAGTTAGCGAAATGGTACCATTGACCGGTGAACGACGCCGTCAGCGACCCTTCCACCACCACCCCACGCACGACCAGCCGCGACCGCATCTACCGGACTGAAGCGATCGTCCTGAGTCGATTCGACATGGGCGAAACCGACCGGGTTTTTACCCTGTTGACACGAGATCGCGGGAAGATTCGCGCGGTTGCCAAGGGAGCGCGTCGACCGACGAGCAAGCTGGCGCCGTCTCTCGATTACTTCAATCGATGCCGTTTCATGCTCAGCAAAGGACGCGATCTGGATGTCATCACGTCGGTAGACGTCGTCGAACGGCATGAAACGCTCGGTGAACGGGTGACCGCCTTCTCGCATGCCTGTCATCTAGCTGAACTTACTGGCCGCATGGTGCCGGATGGCCAGGATGTTCCCGAGGTCTATCAGCTTCTGAGCGCGGCGCTGACCGAGCTGGAGCGACCAGGTGAACCGTGGGTGCTCGCCCGGTGGTATGAAATGGCGTTGCTGGCAGTGACCGGCTACCGGCTCGAACTCTATCGGTGCGCACATTGCGGTAATGCCTTGCTTGCCGAGCCGAACATGCTGGGGATCCAGACCGGTGGAGTGCTTTGCCCCAACTGCTGGCCCAACGATCCGAACGGCAGGGTGATGTCGGTCAACGTTCAGAAGATCCTTCGCTCGCTCGATCGCAATGGCATGGGTGAGGTGCGGCGAATTACCGTCGACCCGATATTGGCGAATGAGATCGAGGCGACGCTGGCGCTCTACATGCGCTCGATCGCCGAGCGCGACTTTTCCAGTCTGAGGGTTTTACGGGAGATCCGGGAAGCGGCGCCCTACTTCGAGGTCTGATTCCGGTTTTCGGTCCGTTTCACCGATTGTTGCCTGCGCCATTTGGCGACTTCCGCGTGGTGACCGCTCAGGAGTACCGGTGGAACAGCCTTCCCTCGAAACTCCGCCGGCCGAGTGTAGTGCGGGTATTCGAGCAATCCTCCAGTGTGCGATTCTTCCAGGATCGACGCATCGTCGATGACCCCAGGAATCAAGCGCGTGACTGCATCGACGATTACCATCGCTGGTAGCTCTCCGCCCGTGAGCACGTAATCCCCGATCGAGATTTCCTCCGCGTGCAGGAGCTCGTTCACGCGGGCATCAATGCCTTCATAGTGCCCACAAATCAGCACGATCTCCTCTTCCACTTGCAATTCCTCAGCGAATTGCTGGTCGAAGGTTCGTCCGCCAGCATTCGTGATCAGGATGCGCGCAGGACGACCGGCCAGTGTCGATTCGACGCCTTCGACGATAGGGGGCGCCATGAGCACCATGCCAGCGCCGCCACCATACGGGCGATCGTCCGCGGTCCGGTGGCGATCGTAGGTCCAGTTGCGGAGATCGAAAATGTCGATTTGTACTTTGCCCGCATCGATCGCCCGGCGGATGATGCTTTCGCCAAACGGGCCGGCGAACATTTCCGGAAAGAGCGTGAAGATAGAGAAGCGGAGAGTCACGGCCGTGCAAGCAGTTCGACAAGTGCGGGAGCGATTCCCCCCATCGATGGGACGATCAGATCTGGCCGCATTTCAGGAGTGGGGGTTTCCTTGGCGCCGGATCGCCGGAACCAGGCAGTACGCATACCGGCACGCGAGGCGCCACCGACATCGAACCGGAGTGAATCGCCTACGTGAAGCGAACTGGCGGAATTCGCATCGAGGTTGGCGAGTGCCGACCAGTAGATTTCGGGACGGCTCTTGTAAAACCCGCACGATGCGGACGTGACCACATCGTCGAACGACTGGAGCATTCCGTAGCGATCGAGCGACCAGAGCAGGAACTCGTGATGCACGGCACTCGACACGACCCCAAGCTGCACACCTTGCGCGGCCAACGCTTTCACAGTGGCCGTCGCGCCCTCGACCGGGCGTGCGAACTCGAAGGCACCGCGCATGATGGAGTCCAGCGCGATGTCGATGGCATCCCAGGGCAGGATGAAGCCGACGCGTTCCAGAATCGTGCGCACCGCCCGGTCGGCGGGCAGCTCGTGGCCGTGTCCGTGGATTGCCTGCCTCAGCTTGCGATATTCCGAGTCGGCACTGGTGAGCACAGCGTCGGGCACTTCGATCTCGCCCAGATCCTGCCAATAGCGCAGCACGTCACTGACGAGCGAGCGCACCTCGATCTGGAACCATTGGTCGCACTCGATGAGCGTATTGTGAAAGTCGAACGTAATGGTCTGCGTCATGGGGTCGTTCTCATGTTTTCGGCAGCGGCGACTCGAATGAACAGCGAAACGATTGTCGGATCGAATTGCGTGCCGGACCCCTTCACAAGTTCCGCGATCGCGTCGTCGTGGGAAAGGATTGGTCGATATGGGCGCCAGTTGGTCATCGCGTCATAGGCGTCGGCGACGCCGATCATGCGCGCGCCCAGCTCGATCTGGCTGCCATGCATTCCGCCGGGATATCCTCGGCCGTCGTGCCACTCATGATGCTGGCGAACCAGCGGTGCGATCGGGCCCAGGTCATGCGAGCGGGAGAGATATGCTGCGCCGCGAGCGGGATGTTGGCGCATCTCGTCCCACTCCGCGTCTGTGAGCGGACCTGGCTTGAAGAGCGTTTCTCGCGGTAGGGTCAGTTTCCCGATGTCGTGCAACCATGCGGCATCAATGACTACAGCTCGTTGGGGCCGAGAGAGGTCAGTCCGGCGAGCGGCCATTTCCCCGACCAAGTGCGCCACCGAGCTGGCATGTTGCCAGAGCGACAGGTCTATGTTTCGCATCTGCCTGGCGACCGTCAGGCGATCGATGCCCGTTGGTGCGCCGAGCAGGTCCTGCAATGCTGTCTGATGCGTCGAGGCCGGCAAGCCAATTCTCGCTTCGCCCATTGGCGATAGTCCACCCGAAGTAGAATCCAAGTATGAATGGTCGAACTTCGTTGTTCCGTATTCGAATCCTCGCATTGGCATTCGTCGTGCTGTTGTCATTGCCGCTGCTGGCAGACGCGCAGGGCATTTCTGGCGGAGGCGGTACCGATGGGGTCCTCCGGTTGGCTGGACCGGTCGACTTGCAGACGCTCGATCCGGCGAAGGCGAAGGATCTGGGAACGCTCTTTCTGATTCGGCAGCTTTTTACCGGGCTCACGCGACTCGACGACAATCTTCAGCCGGTTCCTGCTCTGGCTGAGAAGATCGACGTTTCTGCCGATGGCTTGACTTACTCATTCACCTTACGCCGTGATGCGCGCTTTGCCGATGGGCGAGACATCACCGCGGACGATGTCGCCTTTTCGCTCAACAGGGCGCTCGATCCCGCCACGACCGACGGAGATGCGTCCCAGCTTGCCGCCCCCACCTTCCTGTCGGACATCGACGGCGCCCGCGAGCTCCTGGATGGTACGGCGACAGTACTGTCCGGTGTGCGCGTCATCGACGATCTCACCCTGGAGATCGATCTGGTCGAGCCGCGTTCGACGTTCCTGATGCGATTGGCCACCGGCCCTGCCGCGGTTATCGATCCCGACGATGTGGATCGCGCAGACGACTGGTGGACAGACCCGAACAGCAGCGGTCCGTTCGTCATCGACGAATTCGACATTGCATCGGGCATGATCTTGCAGCCAAACGAGAACTACTATGCCGGCAAGTCCGATCTCGACGAGGTTCAGGTACTGCTCGGCGCCAACGCATTTCAGCCGATGAATCTCTATCAGACAGGAGCAGTGGATCTTGCCCCGGTGAGTGTGTTTTCGCTCGACCGCGCGCTCGATCCTTCGAGCGATCTCTATGCCGATCTCCAGCAATCAGACCTTTTCGCCGTCGAGTACATCGCATTTCGCACCGATGTCGAACCCCTCGATGATCCGAACATTCGCAGAGCGCTCATTCTCGGCTTTCCGCGAGAAAAGGTCGCGTCTGTTTCGTTCGATGGCCGGGTGGCACAGGCGAACGGGTTCATTCCGAATGGAATGCTCGGGCAGGACACCTGGCCGGTAACCGGTTGGGACTACGATCTCGATGCCGCCCGCCAGGCGATTGTCGATTCGTCCTACGGCGCGGCGGAACTGGTGCCGCCGATCACGATCTATGCGAATGGTCCTCCCGACCGGTTGATTGCGTTCAAAGAGGTCATCGAGGCCGATCTGGGATTGCACATCGACCTCGTCAATGTGGAGTGGACGGAATACATCTCCAACCTGCCAAGGCAGGCATATCCGGCCTACGGTATCTATTGGGGAGCGGATTTTCCCGATCCGGAAAGTTTGTTGCTCACGCTCTTTGGAACCGGCCAACCCGATAATTACGTCGGATATTCCAACCCCGAGTTCGATTCGCTGCTGCAACAAGCGGCTTCAGAGCAGGACCCGGACATTCGCGTACAGCTCTACTCACAGGCAAACCAGCTCTTGATGGACGACGCCGTCGTGTTGCCGTTTTTCTACGACCGCTCATATATGCTGGTGCGTCCGTGGGTTCACGGACTCGAGCTCACCCCGCTCGGCATCTTGACGCTCGATCAGGTGACCGTTGAAATCTGATAGCTCCACCCGCCTTCTATGAAGTTCGCGCCCGCGTATACCGCTGCTCAACCCCAGCCATTGACGCCAGAGCTGGTGGCACGTCATCGATTCGACTGGGCGAGCCGCGTCGATATCAACGAGCTCAATCGGACGGTTTCCATTTTTCCGGGACGATCGCTCTGGATTCCCGAAGCGGACGAGCTGCTGGTGGTTTCTCCCTGGCGAAATCGGGAAGAAATTGCGGCGGTGGTGCAAATCTCAGCGGTGCGGCGCCTGGATGAGCTGATCGGTGCGGCACGAAGAGCCGCATTTCGACTGGGCGCGCACGCATTCGTCATGCCGGAGTGGAACGAGACTCGCAATCCGCAGTTCTACGAGCGGAACGGGCTTCAGATATTCGAAGATGTTGTGTCATTCGAGGCGGGAACCGGCGCGTCGCATCCCTCGGATCTTCGACGGGGCAATCCGACGCAATTGCTTACTGTCGATGGGCCTTTACTGGACCACATCCTTGCTATCGATCATGCGGCGTTTCCCTGGTTGTGGCGAAATTCCCGGCTCGAATTCGAGCATTACCTCCTGACGCCCGGGGTCGAGATCTGGGCGCACCGGGACGCCAATGGTGAGCCAGTCAGTTACGTCGGGATCACCAGCTATGCCGGCTGGGGCCATCTCGACCGGGTGGCGGTCGTACCTGGACAGCAGGGCAGAGGATACGGCGAAGCGGCAGTGTTGTTCGCCATTGCACGACTCCGTCAGCTTGGAGCGCGACGGGTCGGGCTGAGCACACAACGCTCGAACGTGCGATCGCAACGGTTGTATCTGCGAATCGGCTTTCAGCAAACGCGGCAGAACGACTATCGGATTTATGGGACACTCGCGCCGGACGCTCCAGCGGAGGCGCGTATGGCCCCGGACGGAATCGAAGAACTATGAGCAGCTCGTTTGGCACGATCTTTCGCCTGACTACCTGGGGTGAGTCGCATGGACCTGCGCTCGGGGTCGTCATCGAAGGGACCCCGGCGGGCATTCCGCTGACTGTCGAGGAGATCCAGTTCCAGCTCGACCGGCGCCGGGTTGGACAAAGTAAGGTCACCACCCCGCGCAACGAAAAGGATCGGGCCGAAATTCTCTCCGGGGTGTTCGAAGGCGTCACGACCGGCGCGCCGATATCGTTGATTACGTACAACGGCGATGTCGATTCTTCGAAATACGAGAATTTGCGTGACGTTTTTCGACCCGGACATGCCGACTACACCTATTGGGCGAAGTACGGGCACCGCGACCATCGGGGCGGCGGTCGATCCTCGGCTCGCGAAACCTGGGGCCGGGTTGCCGCTGGGGCGATTGCGCGCAAGATTCTGGCGACTGCGGGCGTCGACATCTATGGATTCGCGAGAGAAATCGGCGGCATTCGCGCGGAAACGTTCGACCGGGATGAGATCGAGCGAAATATCGTTCGCTCTCCAGACCCGATTGCCGCGGAGAAGATGATCGACGCCATCATGGCGGTGAAGGCCGAAAAAGACAGCTTGGGCGGGATCGTCGAAGTCCACGCGCTCAATGTGCCGGTTGGACTGGGCGAGCCAACGTTCGACAAACTGGATGGTCTGATAGGCCATGCCATGCACAGCATCCCGGCGGTCAAGGGGGTCGAGATCGGGGAAGGATTCGAGGTGACAAAGCTGCGCGGCTCGCAGTCGAACGACTCGTTCACGGTGGAAAACGGGCAGGTGCGCGCTCGATCGAACAATGCCGGCGGCCTGCTCGGCGGACTCGCTACCGGCGAACCGATCATCGTGCGCATTGCCGTGAAACCCACGTCGTCAGTCGAGCGCACGCAGCAGACGGTCGATACGAATATGCAACCGCGAGAGATTCTGGTGGAGGGACGGCACGATCCTTCAGTCGTTCCCCGTGCAGTTCCAGTGGCCGAAGCGATGCTCGCGAACGTGCTGGCTGACTTGTATCTTCGAAATCGTGCTGCGCGCATCGACTGGCCGCTGAGCTAGTCGGTTCGACGATGTCGCGGCTTCAGCCGGTTTTGGTCTTTTCGGCTGCGACGATCAAGCGATCCGAAAACGCATCGATGGGATCGAGCTCGTAGCTGCCGTAGACTCGCCAATCCTGGAACCCCGCCAGTTGTAGCATCAGGAGCAGCTCACCGGTGCCGATCCAGCGCTGGGTGAACCCGGTTCGAGTGCGCTTGATTTCGCCGGCGGGTGCAGTGACTTCGTACCAGATCTCACTGTGGATGAGCTGCTCTGAGGGATCGATCGACTGGCTGACCAACTTGTCGAGCCGCGAACCCTCGCCCAGCTCCCAGGTACCGTTGAACGCGATTCCGCCGTCCATGGCCGAAAGGCGGGCTGGGGTTGCATGCAGCACATCTACGATGAGCTGACCGCGTGGATCGAGTGCCTGCCAGGCTGCGCGCAACACCGCAAGCTGCTCCTGCTGAGTGGTGGCATGAAGGAGGGAGTCCAGACCGATGACGGCAACGCCGAACAATTCGGTGGGGATCAACCCCGGGTGAGTGAAATTGCCTTCGATCAAGGTCACCTGTCGATCGAGACCCTCGCCTTGGAGCGCATTGCGAGCGAATTCGAGCATGGGTGCCGATGAATCGAGCCCGGTCACCTGGAAGCCCGCTTCGGCAATGCCGCGTAGAATCCTTCCAGTGCCGCATCCAAGTTCCAGGACCGGATCGCCGGCCGCTTCGATGAATTGCAGGTACAAGTCGATGTCTTCCGTGAAGGAACGATGCTCGAGATCGTAATATGTTGCGATCTCGTCATAGGGGCTTTCAGCTGGCATTTGCGGTAATCCCTTTGTTTTTCCCATGATTGTTTGGAATCGATATGGCTACAGCAACCAACAATGACCGGCGGACGGATCGGGTGGTCGTGACCAACCGGCGCGCCTTGCATGACTATCACATCAGCGAATCGGTCGAAACCGGAATCGTGCTATCCGGCACAGAGATCAAATCTCTGCGGGCCGGACAGATGTCGATTGCCGAAGCATACGTGCGGGTCGATCGCGGCGAACTCTGGTTGGTGGGATCGCATATCTCGCCATACGCGTTCGGCACCCATGCCAACCATGACCCGCATCGACCGCGCAAGCTGCTGGCGCACAAGAAGCAAATCGCAGAGCTCAAGGCTTCCACCGAGCAAAAGGGAATGACCTTGATTCCGTTGCGCATTGCCATTCGCAACGGCCGCGCCAAAGTGGATATCGGGGTTGCGCGAGCCAAGAAGCTCTACGATAAGCGGCAGGCCGAAGCCGAGCGAGATTCGAAGCGCGATGTCGAGCGGTCGATGGTCGATCGGGGATAGCTCGACATATTCGATCATTTGTGCGACAATTTTCTCAGGTCGACTCTGGGGATGTTTGGTTTCGACAGGGTTCGACGTTAGATTGCTGCGTGCCGAAGCGCCCAGGCCTTCGTAAAAATGGGCAAAAAAGAGTAACTGGCAACAGCGAACTCGCTTACGCTGCCTAAGTCTTTCGACCTCTAGACAGCGCGTCCGCCCAAGGCTCAGCTCTATGGCTTTGGTTCCGGGCGTCACCTAAGTAGGGCTGCGACGATGAAGTTCGCCTGAGCGAAATCGTCAAAGACAGTCAGGCTTACTCGTAGCCATCCGGTTGGTGGGATCGGCGGCGAGGAATCTAAACACTAACTATGCGCGTAGGATGCACTCGGCGAAGGGTTCTGGACGGGGGTTCGACTCCCCCCATCTCCACCCAACCGGAAAGCCCCAGCTCCGTGCTGGGGCTTTCGTTTGCTCGCGACCAGCTCGACCAGGCTAGCAACGCCGACACCGCGCACTGAACCCCGCGATGCTCCAATCCTTCAGAACTGGGACCTATACTCTCGCCACTTCGCATTTTGCTTCACCAGAGACTCATTCCTTGATCGGAATGGCGCTTTCGCTGGAGCCCAATCGGTTCGAATTCGCTTTCGAACCTCTCTTTCTCGTTGCCGGCCTCTGAACTCGGTGTCACGGGAGGTCGCCGAAACGTGTTCCTCTCTGAGATGGCGAGTTCATCGGGCCGCCGACGTTCCCGGAATGACGAAGTCCAAAGAGATCCTCCTTTCTGATTTTGTCGCTAGGAGCATCCATGCCAGACGCAGACAAACTGCGCCGCTTACCCCTGAAAAAGATGCTTCCGGGCATATCAAAGGCCCGAAGCTATCGTCGAGAGTGGCTGGCCAAAGATCTAGTGGCTGGTTTGGTTCTCATTGCGCTACTCGTCCCACAGGGGATGGCATACGCCGAACTGGCAGGGCTGCCGCCGGTCAATGGACTCTATGCCTCCATGATTCCGCTGCTGGCGTATGCGTTGCTGGGGCCTTCGCGAATCCTCATTCTGGCGCCCGACTCGGCGATAGCGCCGATGGTAGCCGCGGCGATCATTCCGCTTGCGGGCGGAGATATGTCGGAACGAGTCGCGATCGCAGGTTTTCTGGCCGTCGTGGTAGGAATTGTTTGCATCGCCGGCGCGGCACTCAATGCCGGGTTTCTCACCGACCTGATTTCGCGTCCGGTGCGCCTCGGCTATCTCGCCGGAATCGCGCTCACCGTTGTTGTCAGTCAAATTCCAACGCTTCTTGGAGTCAAGAGTGGGGGAGACCGCCTGATACCGGCGATCCGCTACATCGCCAACGAAATTGGCAGCTTCGACCGGGCTACGCTGCTGGTGGGTGCCGTTTGCCTCTCGGTTCTGCTCGGTATCAAACGCTTTTTCCCCATGATCCCCGCAGCCCTGGTCGTCGTTGTTGGAGCGATCGCGCTGAATCGATTGGCGAGTCTGGATGTCGCCGTTGTCGGTTCGCTCCCGGCCGGACTCCCCGACTTCGTGCTACCGCAGCCAGGTTCGGCGAGTCTTGACAAACTCGCGCTGGCTGCTCTGGCAATCAGCGTGATCGCTTTCGCCGATACCAGCATCCTTTCTCGATCGTACGCGCGCAGGCTGAACGAGGAGGTGGATCCGAATCAGGAGCTACGCGCACTTGGGGGCGCCAATCTCGCTACAGGATTGTTTCAGGGGTTCCCGATCTCCA
The DNA here is from genome assembly GCA_963720855.1 of uncultured Chloroflexia bacterium. Taxonomy (GTDB): domain Bacteria; phylum Chloroflexota; class Chloroflexia; order Thermomicrobiales; family UBA6265; genus JAMLHN01. The sequence continues at coordinate 852,993 of CAVRGV010000001.1, forward strand.
GCAGCTCTTCGCGTACTCCAGTAGCCGAACAGTCCGGGGCAAAGACGCAGCTGACGGGGGTAGTCGGCGCGGTTGGTCTGGGGGTGGTTTTGCTCTTTTTCAGCGGGGTTTTTCGGGAACTTCCGATCGCCGCGCTGTCCGCGATTCTTATCGGAGCGGCGTTTGGGCTCGTGGATGTGCGGGAATTTCGCCGGCTCTGGACCGTCTATCGGCCAGATTGCTATCTGGCGCTGGCCGCATTTCTTGGTGTTTCGTTCGCCGGCGTGCTTTGGGGTATCGGCGTCGCCATCGTCTTGTCAATGATGGCCTTCCTCTGGCGTTCCTGGCATCCGCATGTCGCGGTTCTTGGACGAGCTCCTGGTGTGAAGGGATATCACGACAGAACTCGGTACACAGATGCCGTAGAGATTCCGGGACTTCTCCTCTTTCGTTTCGATGCTCCGATCTTCTTCGCCAATGCCGAACTCTTTCGGGAATCGGTTCTGCGGGCCATTACGGACGCCGGTGGAGCGACTCGGCGTGTCGTCATCGCCGCCGAGCCCATTACGGATCTCGATTCGACCGCGGCCGACATGATCACGAATCTCGACCGCGAGCTGGCTGCTCAAGGTATCGACCTTGCGTTCGCAGAACTCCGAGATCCCATGAAGGACCGGCTGCGAACTTTCGGCATCCTGGAGCAGATTGGACACGAAAAGTTTTATCTGACGCTCGGTCAGGCAGTGCGCGCGTATGTCGAGGAGACCGGTGTGCACTGGATCGATTGGGAGGATCTTCTTCCGGATTCTGTTCCATCGGTCGAGGAGAATGTTTCGAGCGATCGCCGCGAGCGAGAGAATGAAAACGACCCGCCGGACTAATCCGGCGGGTCGTATCTCAGGAAAAGAACGCGGTTTAGGCTTCGTTCTCGACCTTGTTCTCGCGGCCCTTGTACGCCAGGACTGCAGCGGCAGCGCCAACGACGGCGACCGGAGCGATCCAGTTGCTGGAATCGGCAGTGGTGCCGGCGCCGGTGTTGGGCGGCTCGACCACGCAGGTGGACTCGGCAACGCAGGTGCCGGTGCTGCCTGGGTCACCACCATAGGTGCAGCAGATGTAATCCAGGTCATAGGTGTAGTTGAAATAACCGCATGGGTCTTCAGTTCCACTTGACGACACTCATCGCTGGTCTGATCAACCGGATCATGCCGGAAGTGCAGATACCTTCTCCGCCGGGCGTACCGTAGGAGTCCGAGGTTGCGCAGCACGACCAAGGTGTTGTCACCGCAAGGATTCTCGGTGCCAAGGTTGCACGTTTCGCCCTCCTTGAGCCGAACAACCGCTTGCGTTCGAGCCACAGTGAGCGCCGGCTACGCCAGCAACAGTCGCTCCGCCGAAGATCTTCAGCAACGTTCGGCGGTCAGTTCCGCGCGCAAATGCTTGAGTCAGTTTGTCGAACTTTTGTCCGTCCATTGTGTGGTTCCTACCCTCTTTCACGTGTATCGAACGAAAACGCGAATTGAGACGTTTGCCCGATCTGCCATCGGGCGATGTGCTCGTTGCTTCTTGTTCGAGAACCCTCCTCCCCGCAGTTCAGGTCGAATCCTCTTTTGGAATCCCGCGGCCAGCACCGGGTCGTGGATCAACTCAACGCAATAAACCGGCGGATGCTCGATTTCGATGGACGTGAGTTGTGTGATTGATTCCAAAAGGCTGGATGCGGAGCCCAGCCTGACCTGATCCCTCTGATCACATCATAGCACTGACGACCGCGATCGCAAGAGCCGGACGTTCGGTTCTGCATCACTTTTTCGGAATTGGAAACCTCACCTATCTGTCAAGAATGTGTTCTACTTACGATAAGTTAGTTCGGATCATTCGAAAGGACAATTTGTGTCGACTGTTAACGTGCGGCTTGTCGAGGGAACCATGGGAGTGGCGTCGGCGGGGCCTCATGCCATCGTGGTGGACCGCAATATCGAGAAGGGTGGGACATACCTGGGAATGGTCGGCGGGGAGATCTTGCTCTCCGCAGTGGGTACCTGCCTGATGACGACCCTGATCGGCGCTGCCCAGGCTCGGAACATCAATCTCACACGCCTGGAGTTCAATGTATCGGCGGTCTATGCCGATGCGCCATCCCGCTACACCTCGATCGCCGTCGAGGCCATTGTGGAGGCCGATGCGACAGACGCCGAGATCGAGAAACTGCTGACCATCGCCGAGCGCGGTTGCACGGTTTCGAACACGATTTCTCAGGGCGCACCGGTCGGCGTATCTCGCAAGGTTGCCGAGCTCGGCGTCGCTTAACGGGATCGGCCCGGTTTCGACGTATCGAATTTCAGGCGGTCGACCGGCAGATCTTGGGTGAAGTGCTCATCGACGATCGTCTGGACCGCGGCGCAATCGACTCCCGCGTACATGGTCGGACCTGGGAAGACATTGACCGACGGACCCCAGTCACAACGGTCACGGCACGAGGTCGCGAGGATTTCTACTTCGTCGACCAATCCGGCAGCCCGGACCGCTTCTTCGAAGCAAGCGAGAGTTGCTTTGCTGTTTCGAAGCGAGCAGTTCGGGCCGCGACAGACATGGACGCGGTACTTCGAAGTTCGATCCGTGTCCGGGAAGAGCGGAGTGCGATCAGACGGCAATCTTGCCCGCCTGTGCTTCGATGGCGCCGCGAATGATCGAGAAATCGGAAGCGTCGATCGCGTGGACGTTTCCCTGAAAGGCGAGCGTCCAGTTTGCGGCCGGCCATTTGCTCGCATATTCCATCTGGCGCGCAATCGGTTCAGCGTCGACAAAGTCGGCGTCGGGCAGCGCCACGACGAGGGACGTCTCGACTCGAAATGGATAGTCTTCGGCGTCTTTCTTGGGATCCGCGCTTTTCCAGATCGGTTCGTGACTCTCGAAATAGGGTGATGTGATCGTCGAAATCGCGGCGAACGCCTTGCGGCCGGTGATGTAGTAGGCGATCTGGTCGCCGGGCTTCATCTTCTCGGCCTTCTTGCGGTGGCGCGACTTGAGTCCTTGAATCGTGAATCCCAGCTCGCGGGTCTTCTCGAAGTTCCCGGGCGAGCCGACGACGATCCAGTACGCGGTGTCGTTGGTTTCTGACATCTTGAACGTTTCCTCGTGTCGTAGATCGGGAAATGTTGCCTTTACATCGAGTATGGCACGGCATGGCGATACGCCTGAAGCGGTCGAACGAGCCGAACTTGCGGCATTCGGCATCAGTGCTTGCTCGAATCCGGTCTGATTCGATATACTCGCCGATGGCGTTGAAGCGGCCTTCGCTCCAATGCCGACGTAGCTCAATTGGCAGAGCAGCTGTTTTGTAAACAGCAGGTTGCGGGTTCGAGTCCCATCGTCGGCTCCCGAAGGTGTTTATTCTCGCTAGTGCATGGACCTGGGCAGTTGCCAGAGTGGACAATTGGGCCTGGCTGTAAACCAGGTGCGTGAGCTTCGGTGGTTCGAATCCGCCACTGCCCACCATGCAAAAGCAGCGAAGGCTGCGACAGCGGCTGGCCCACATAGCTCAGTTGGTAGAGCACATTCTTGGTAAGAATGAGGTCATCGGTTCAAGTCCGATTGTGGGCTCCAGGTCGTCGAATTCGTTGCAAGGCTCCGCTCGTTGGAGCCTTTTCGTTGTGAGCGCGGGTACGCGCACGTTCTCGTCGATCCCGGGAGGTCGAAAACTCAAGTGGGTAAGCAAAAATTCGAGCGGACGAAGCCGCATGTGAATGTTGGGACGATCGGGCACGTCGACCATGGGAAGACGACGCTGACGGCGGCCATCACCAAGACGCTGGCGTTGCGGGGCGAGGCGACCTTCCGGTCGTTCGACAGCATCGACAACGCGCCGGAAGAGCGGGAGCGCGGTATCACGATCGCGATCGCGCACGTGGAGTACGAGACCGACAAGCGCCATTACGCGCACGTCGACTGCCCGGGCCACGCCGACTTCATCAAGAACATGATCACCGGGGCGGCGCAGATGGACGGCGCGATCCTGGTGGTCAGCGCGCCGGACGGACCGATGCCGCAGACGCGCGAGCACATTCTGCTGGCGCGGCAGGTGGAAGTGCCGGCCATGGTGGTCTTCCTGAACAAGGTCGACATGATGGACGATCCGGAGCTGCTGGAGCTGGTGGAGCTGGAAGTGCGCGAGCTGCTGTCCAGTTATCAGTTCCCCGGCGATGACATCCCGTTCATCCGGGGGTCGGGGCTGGCGGCGCTCTCGAGTGACAGCAAGGATCCGGAGAGCCCGGAGTACGCGCCGATCTGGGAGCTGATGAATGCGGTCGACGACTACATTCCGACCCCGGAGCGGGCGATCGACCAGCCGTTCCTGATGCCGATCGAAGACGTGTTCGGGATCAAGGGACGTGGCACGGTGGTGACCGGGCGCGTCGATCGCGGCGTGGTCAAGGTTGGTGACGAGATCGAGATCGTCGGGCTGGGCGTGCAGCGCAAGGTGATTGCCACCGGGGTGGAGATGTTCCAGAAGACGCTCGACGAGGGCGTGGCCGGGGACAACGTCGGGGTGCTGTTGCGCGGCGTGGAGCGTGAGGACGTGCAGCGCGGGCAAGTGCTGTGCAAGCCGGGCAGCATCAAGCCGCACACCAAGTTCAGCGCCGAGGTGTATGTGCTGGGCAAGGAAGAAGGCGGACGGCACACCCCGTTCTTCAACGGCTACCGGCCGCAGTTCTATATGCGCACCACCGACGTGACCGGCAACATCATGCTGCCGGAGGGGGTCGAGATGGTGATGCCGGGCGACAACATTCAGATGACGGTGGAGCTGATCACGCCGGTGGCGTGTGAGGAAGGGTTGCGGTTCGCGATCCGGGAAGGTGGCCGCACGGTCGGCGCCGGCGTCGTTACCTCGATCATCGAATAAGCAAATCTGCTATACTCAGGAGTCGCGTTCCGGAGCGGTTTTATCGCAACGTAACGCGGCTCTTTGGTCGCGCCATCGACGCAGTTAGTTATAGAGGATGATGTACAATGGCCAAGAAGTCGAAGGCCGACCGGCAGACGATCACGCTCGAATGCACGACGTGCCGCGAACGGAATTACACGACTGAAAAGAACCGGCGCAACGATCCCGGCCGGCTCGAGCTGAAGAAATTTTGTGTCCGATGCCGGGCCCATCAGCTCCACCGGGAAACTCGGTAGTCGCCATCACAGCGAAGCGCCATTCGGGCGCACGTAGGGTCGTAGCTCAATTGGTAGAGCAGCGGTCTCCAAAACCGCAGGTTGCGGGTTCGATTCCTGCCGGCCCTGCCACGAGAACGTCGATCGGTGGGGTGGCGCCGTTGGGTTCCACCCTGTTTTCATGTCACGAAGACGTTGCTCGTTCGTCGAAGAGTTGATTGGATTGTCGAGATGAGCACAGCTCAGCGCCGGTCTGCCGCCAAGCCTCGCCGCGCCGCGGCGAAAACCGAAGAGGTTGTGCAGGCAGACGCCGCGGTCGAGACGCCGAGACCGGGACAGAGCTTGTCCCGGCCGCCCAAACCGGCTCCTCCCAAGGAAGTCGATCCGGCCAAACCGCCGCGCGGCCTTTCAGTTCGTATGCAGCGGATTCGTCAGCTGATACGCGACACCTGGTCGGAGATCAAGAAGATCACCTGGCCAGATGGCGAAACGGTTCGTCGGTTGACTGCGTTGGTGCTGGCTATGGCCACGATACTTGGGCTCTTGCTCGGTGGCATCGACTTTCTGCTGCTCAAGGTCTTCGACGCGCTGACGTAATGCAGCGCCGATTGGAATCGCATGACTGATACCGCCACCACCGGCACGACCGGACGAAAATCGATCAAGGAACGTCTCGCCGAGCGCCGTTCGACCGAGGCTGGCAAAGACCAGGAGTCGCTCGAAGGCGGCTGGTACGTTCTGCATACCTATTCGGGGTATGAGAACAAGGTCAAAAAGTCGATCGAGAGCCGGGTCGAGTCACTCGACCTGGGGGAACGCGTCTACGAGATCGTGGTTCCGACCCAGGAAGAGATCGAGATCCGCAGCGGTCAGCGCCACACGGTGCAGCGCAAGGTGTTCCCTGGATACGTGCTGGTTCGCATGGAGCTCGATGACGAGACCTGGTATGCGCTGCGCAATACGCCGGGTGTGACCGGCTTCGTCAGCATCAATAACAAGCCGGTTCCGCTGGGAGAACGAGAAGTTCAGGCGATCATGACCGGTATGACCGCGGAAGCGCCGAAGGTGAAGATCTCCTTTCAACTTGGCGATACCGTGCGCATTGTCGACGGGCCGTTCGCCGACTTCCGCGGCGAGATCGATGAAATCAATCAGGAAAAAGGCAAGATTCGGGTACTCGTATCGTTCTTCGGCCGCGAAACGCCGGTCGAGCTCGATTTTTTGCAAGCAGAGCGAGAGTCCTAGCGCCGGCGTTCGAGCCCGCCGGGAGAGGTAGCATTTTTGGCAAAGCGTATTCGTGCATATGTGAAACTTCAGATTCCCGCGGGCAAGGCCACCCCGGCGCCGCCGGTGGGTCCCGCGCTCGGTCAGCATGGCGTTGCCATCATGAACTTCGTCAAGGAGTACAACGAGCGCACTGCCAGCATGGCTGGACAGACCGTGCCGGTGTTGATCACCGTCTATGAGGATCGTTCCTTCACGTTCGTCACCAAGACGCCGCCGGCGTCTGACCTGTTGCGCCGCGCTGCCGGAATCGACAAGGGTTCCGCCAATGCGTCCGGCCGCAAGGTTGGGAAAGTCACTCAGGATCAGATTCGAGAGATCGCCGAGACCAAGATGAAGGATCTCAACGCGATCGATGTCGCTGGCGCCGTGAAGCAAATCGAAGGCACCGCGCGCTCGATGGGTATCGAGGTCGTCGCCTAACGTCGTTTTTCATTTTTCGTAAGTGGGAGGTCTTCGTCATTGGAGACCGCTCGAACCACGGAGGTATCACCCATGCCGAGATCCGGCAAGAACGCGGTCGCGGCCCGCGCTAAAGTCGACCGCGAGCAGCTCTATTCCCCAGATGAAGCCATCGCGCTCCTGCGCGAGGCGTCGTTTGCGAAGTTCGACGAGACCATCGAAGTGCATGCGCGCCTTGGCATCGATCCTCGCCAGGCCGATCAGGCTGTTCGAACCACAGTGACCTTGCCGCATGGCACCGGTAGCACCGTGCGCGTGCTCGTCTTCGCCCAGGGTGAAGCGGCGCGCATTGCGGAGGAAGCGGGTGCCGACTTTGTGGGCGCCGATGAGCTCATCGCCAAGATCAATGACGGCTGGGTCGACTTCGATGCGGCCATTGCGACGGCTGACATGATGGGCAAAGTCGGTGCACTCGGCCGCGTGCTCGGTCGTCGTGGACTCATGCCGAATCCACGCTCCGGCACGGTGGTTCGTCTCCCGAAGATCTTCCGAATGTCATCAAGGATCTCAAGGGCGGCCGCGTCGAGTTCCGCAACGACCGACTGGGCATCGTTCACACGGTGATCGGCAAGAAGCGCTTCACCGACGAAGAGCTGCGGGAGAACCTGCTGGCATTCGTCGATGTGCTGAACCGGGCCAAGCCGTCTGGCGTCAAGGGCGTTTACTTGAAGTCACTCGCATTGACGAGTACGATGGGTCCTGGTATTCGCGCTCGATATCGGCAAGACTGTTGCCGATGCCGATGGTTCCGCTCGCTAATCCGATCGAAAGGATCGATCGACTCGACACGTCGCACAATCCAAGAGACCTGAAGACAGCCGGCGCCTTCGGGCTTAATTTCCGGCCGAGGTCCCTGCGAATGGCGACCATTGCACGGTTGCGTGCATGCGCCCTGGGACTTCGGGTTCCAGGGCGTTTTTCTTTGTGCGAATCCGTTACTGAGTTGGGAACAGAAAGGAGGTAAATGCAATGCCAACTACAGCCAAAGCGCATACGATCGATGAGCTGACCGAACAGCTTGCCAACGCAAAGCTGATCGTGCTCACCGACTATCGTGGTCTGCGGGTGTCTGATCTCCAGGATCTTCGCACCAATCTTCGAAAGAGCGGTGCGGAAATTCGGGTGGCCAAGAACACCTTGACTCGTATCGCAGCCGAGAACGCGGGCATCACCGGGCTCGAGCCGTATCTGGAAGGTCCGCTCGCGATGGGACTTTCCGACGATGACATCGTGGGTTTCTCGAAATCGCTCTCCGATTTCGTTCGCACCTCGCGCATGCTTGCCATCCGTGGCGGCGTCCTCGACAAGAACGTTCATTACTGCGCGAGCAGGTCGAAGCAATCTCGACCTTGCCGTCGAAGGAAGTCCTGCAGGCCAAGCTGCTCGGTCTGCTGCAGTCGCCGATGACACGAACGGTTGGGGTCCTCAGTGGTCCAAGCCGCTCGCTCGCTTATCTGCTGCAGGCGCGTGCCGATCAACTCGGCGGCGACGAGCCCTGGCGGCCGACTAGTTCGACTCTCGTTTTGTAGATACGTTTCAGCCAGGGTCGAGTGAACCGGCCCGCGAAAGGAAAAAGAGATGAGTAACGCTGCCCTGATCGAGCAGCTCGAGAAGATGACCGTCCTCGAGATCAATGAACTTGTCAAAGAGCTCGAGGAGCGCTGGGGCGTTTCTGCTGCCGCGCCGGTCGCGGTCGGCGGCGCGGTTGCCGGCGGCGGCGCTGTCGAAGCCGCGCCGGTCGAAGAGCAGACTGAGTTCGACGTCATCCTGACCGAGATCGGCGCGAACAAGATTCAGGTCATCAAGGCGGTGCGCGAGCTCACCAGCCTCGGTCTCAAGGAAGCCAAGGACCTGGTCGAGGCCGCCCCGAAGGCCGTCAAGGAAGCTGTTTCCAAGGACGAGGCGGCGGCCGCCAAGGCGAAGCTGGAAGAGGCTGGCGCCAAGGCCGAGGTCAAGTAGTTCTCACTTCACTTGCGCGAGGGACGACTTCACGGTCGTCCCTCAGTGCGCACTGAGCTGGATCAGCGGTAGCGACCTCTTGCCGGCGCCGGATGCCAAGCTCGTTGCAGGCGTTCGGAGGAATGCTGCGTCGATCCGATCGAGGCGACTCAGGGCATGTTCCAGCGGATCACTGAATCCTCGGTGATATAATCAAGCATCGCGGGGCGTGGCGCAGTCCGGTAGCGCACTGGTATGGGGTACCGGTGGTCGGAGGTTCGAATCCTCTCACCCCGACCGTCTCGCTGTATGCGGCGAATCTGAACTTCTGTCGTTTCCGGAACTCGCGTAGAGTGATCTGCGTTACCGGGGATTTCGCGAACATCGGTGAATCGATGCGCCCAACGAATGCACAACGCTCGACCTGCCGGATCCTCATTGCGGACGACGAGTCGCTGATTCGGCTCGATCTCAAGGAGATGCTGACCCATCTCGGCTATGACGTCGTTGCGGAAGTCGGTGATGGCGGCGCTGCGATCGAGCTGAGCCGCAAGCTCAAGCCCGATCTTGGTCATCATGGATATCAAGATGCCGGAAGTCGACGGTATCGCGGCGGCCGAAATCCTGACCCGCGAGCAGATTGCGCCAGTGGTGCTACTGACGGCTTATTCCGATCAGGCACTGGTAGAGCGCGCACGCGATGCGGGTGTGGTTGGCTATGTCGTGAAACCGTTCCGCGAGGCCGAACTGATGCCGGTCATCGAGCTTTCGCTGACCCGATTCGCTGAATTCACGCGCTTGCGAAAGGAAGTCGGCGATCTGCGAGATGCACTGGAAACGCGCAAGGTTGTAGAACGTGCCAAAGGCGTGCTCATGGAAGTGCATGGGCTGGCGAGGCGGATGCTTTCCGCCGCATTCGCAAGACCAGCATGGACTCTCGCAAATCGATGAAGGAAGTCGCCGAGGCGATTCTGCTCACCTACGAGATGGATATCTCGACTGGGCCGGCAGGCGAAACCTCTGACGGAATGTAATCGCCGTTCGATCAGAAGAATGCAGATCGAAGAAGCGCTCCCTAGGGAGCGCTTTCTGGTGTGCCCGCGAGCTGAGAGGCTTCTGGAACAGCATCCGCTGAAGTTTCGGCAATAGTCAATGTCACCTGGGCCGGGAATGTCGTCACCCATTGAACGCGAGGGGGCATGATGACCGATGGTTGCACCGAATAGGTTCCCGCATCCAGGCCGGTTGCATCGACCACCACCTGGAGCGTCGAGGCATCGAGCTCGGCCAGCGCGTCCTCTGGACCAACCACTTCGATCGTTATCTCATCTGGCGTGACCGATGCGGTGAGACCGGATCCAACGCCAACGATGGTGACTTGTTGCGATGGCAGCGATTGCCGCACGCCGCGTTGGGTTATCTGTATCAGGACTTCAACCTCGCCGCTCGATGGTTGCAATATTTGAACGCCGTCTGGCAGGCCAGCGATGCTCACCGTTCGATTGAAGCTGGCATCCGCTCCCGATACATCGATAGGATCGGTCGAGAGAGCCACGAGCGAATCCAACACAGTTTCGTCGCCGTCGACGATGACGAATTGGGGATTGATGGTCCGATCCGCAACTTCGTACCCCGGAGCCGGCGAGCCACTTATCGTGGCCAGCACTGCAACACTCTTGCCACGAGCGGAAACGCGTACCGTGGCCGAGACTGCGGATGGTTCGATGGTGACTCCTGCAATGATGTCGCCGTTCGCATCTCGTGCTTCGGGGATGTACACGTCTTCGAATGTTTGCGTGCCACCGCCGACTTCGACCGGAAGCACGACCTCGGCTATGGATTCGATGAGGGAACTCGGGCCCGAAACCGTGACCTGATCGACATCAGGGTAGACGGTGACCGTGCGTAGGCTGTTCTCGTCCAGGTCGGAAACGACCGGGGCCAATCGGAACGGTTTCGATTCAGAGCGTTCGATCTGTACCGACGCTGTCGCGGGCGTGACTTCCGTTCGCCAAACACCGTCGGGAGTGTCGAGCGAGATCGGGAGCTGATAGATCCCGGGAGACTCGACGCTGGAGAAGTCGATATTTGCGACCAGGGTGGCGCTATCGATTGGAGTCACATCGGATCTCGGACCCGACAGCTCGACGCGGACGGGCGGTATCTCGTTCAAGATCACGAGCGATTCATCGAGTGAAAGTGCCTGCACCTGAACGTCAGCAAAGGCGCGGCTCGTTTCGGGATCCTGCCGCAACGTCACGAGCGCCCAGAGAATCAGCGCGAGTGCGAGCGATGCCAGGAAGCGCAGCGCAACTTCGCGGGTGAGGTATTGGCGCAGGCGTTCGATATTCATCAGTCGCCGCTCTGGATCGAGGTCGGGGACGATTCCTTTGGCCGGCCGTTTGTCGCGCTGGCGGTGCGTCGTGAACGGACCCGATCGGTACTTGGGAGGTGGAAGCGACCGGTTGTCGCACCTCCGGCGGGTTCCTCGCGATCGAGCCGCATGAGCGTTCGCAGCACGCGCCGCAACCTATCCTGATCGAGCCCACGAATGAGCCGGCCGCTATGTGCAACCGCAATCTGCCCGGTTTCTTCGGAAACGACAACGGCCAGCGCATCGGAGTCTTCGGTCACTCCGATTGCCGCCCGGTGGCGGGTGCCGAGCTGGCTGGATGCGGAAATGTTGTCGGTCAATGGGAGAACGACACTTGCGGCGACGATGCGATCACCTCGGGTCAACACCGCTCCATCGTGCAACGGGGAATTGGGGTAGAAGATGTTGATAAGCAGTTGCCGAGTCAGTTTGGCGTCAATGGGAACGCCCGACTCGGCATAATCCTGCAGACCCGTTTCGCGCTCGATGATCATCAAGGCGCCATACCGCTGGCGCGCGAGCTGTCCAGCCGCACGCACGATCTCGTCTATTGCCTGCTCGGTGCCGAGATCGACATTGGCCGGGAATGTCTCTCGCAGTCTCGATCCGGTATGGCCGAGCTGTTCCAGCGCGCGCCGGAGCTCAGGCTGGAAGATGACAGGAATCGCGATCAGGAGGAATGGCCAGGTGCGGGCGAGAATCCAATTGAGGGTTTCCAGATCGAAAACCGTGGCGAGGATGTAGACCATCGCCAGGAAAATAATGGCTCCCCGGATCAACGATGTCGCCCTCGTACCCTGGGCAACACCAAGCAGCCAGAAAATGAGCAGCGAGACGACTAATACGTCAAGAAGTGATCGGAGGCTCCAGAGTTCGGAGAGGAGCCACCTTATCTCCGGCATGTAGAAAACGCCCCATAACCGATGTTGCAAGAATCCATCGGTATCTTAGCATCGCGCGGATTATTGGCGACCGAGGTTGGGCTTACAGAATCTTACCCGCCGTCGTGGTTTAGCGCATCCCGCTGGTACGCGAAAAGTCGCGCACGCGAAAGTCGTCGGCATCGAAAAATACATAGCGGGAAAGCCGCGAATCGAGGATGCGCGAAACGATGCGGTCTTCGATCCGGTCGAGCTTGGCATTGGTAGTGATCACGGTCGGGAGCTGCTCGTTGTATCGATGATTGATGAGTTGAAAGAGCTTTTCGTTGGCCCAAGGGGTAGTGTTCTCGGTACCGAGATCGTCGAGCACTAGCAGATTGGCATTCCGGATCTGCTGGAAACGTTCGTCGTACGCGACGCCACTCTCAGGATCGAATGTGGCGCGAAGCTGATCGAGCAGATCGGGCACAACGCGAAAGTAGACCGCGGCCTGGGGATTGCGGGCCCCATAAGCATTTGCGATCGCGGCGGCCAAATGGGTCTTGCCAACCCCAACAGCACCATGCAATACCAACCAACCATCGGTGGTGCGAGCATATTCTCTTGCGATACGAAACCCGCTCTCCGTTCCCCTCAAGGTCGGATCGAAGCTTTCGAAGGTGAGGTGACGGAGCGATTCGAGATTCGAGAGGTTGCTCAGCTCACGCGAGAGCTTCACCTGCTGGCGTTCAGCGGTGCACAGACACGGCATGAGCTTGCCGAAATTCGGATGGCCGGGCTCGACATCAAAGCGAACCCAACCTGCATCCTGACATATCGCACAATCGAACCGTTCTGGCTCAGGTCGAGGCACGTCGCCGTTGCTTGTACCGCCCGGGATCGAAAGGTTCGGGAGCAGATCCCCGACTCGTCGCATCACGATTTCCTTCCCCTCGTCCGTTGACCGACCAATTTTCGAGGACGCGCTGGACATAGCGCCAGTTTCGTTTGTTGTAGGCAACCGCTTCCCGGATCGCGTCTGCGATCCAGTCGAGCGGGTAGAGCTCCATTGCTGTTTCTATCTGGTCAGTAAGCAGCGGCGTGAGCATACCGATGTTCTTCTCATAGAGTGAGAAGACCGACGGAGCAGTGGTGGCAATCAGCGCCACCCGGCCAGCTTCCGGCCAAGCACCTGGTTCGAGGAGCACGTTCGCAAGCGCGGCTCGATATTCCGCGGACGCCGGGATATACCAGCGCTCCTCGTGATCGTCGACCGTCAGCACCACTTGAACGATCGAATCGCGCGCGGTGGCGTACTGCAGCCCGCGCCGGATGCGTTGCCCGAGCATGCTCGAACGGCGGTCTCCGTGAAACGTCCTCGCGAGCACCGGATCACGCAGCACGGTGTCTTCGCTGACCGCAGGTGGATTCGAAACCGAATCGGCTGCCAGTCGAAAAACAGCGAGGGTTACGTGCAGCTCGGTCGCGTCATCGATATGCGCGATCGTTTCTGTCAGGAACTCGCGCGGCACGGGAATTGGGGCCACATCTGCGGGAGCGGTCAATCGACCATCGACAGGCATTGAATCGTCACTTCTAGAACTGACCGTCGTGGAAGGTCTGGAGATCGGCAAATCGGGCATTGTTCTCGAAGAAGCGTAAGTTGATAGAGCCGATCGGCCCGTTGCGATGCTTGGCGACGATCACTTCGGCCAGATTCTTTTTCTCGGATTCGTGATCGAATTTATCCTCGCGGTGGATGAACATCACGATGTCGGCGTCCTGCTCGATCGAGCCAGATTCTCGCAAATCGGAGAGCTGCGGCCGGTGTCCCGTACGGCTCTCGACGGCACGGGAGAGCTGCGAGAGGGCAACCACTGGAATATCCAACTCGCGCGCCAGCGATTTCAGCCCACGCGAAATATCGGCAATTTCCTGAACCCGGTTCTCGCTTCGCTTGCCCTGCATGAGCTGCAGGTAGTCGATGATGAGCAGATCGAGCCCATGTTCGGCCTGCAGACGGCGGGCCTTCGTGCGCACGTCGGAGATGGAGAGGAGGCCCGAGTCGTCGACATAGATGGGGGAGTTGGAGAGTCTCCCAAACGCGCGGACGACACGCTCCCATTCGTTGTCCTCGATGTGTCCCATACGCAAGCGGTGGGAATCGACGCCGGTTTCCGCTGCGACCAGGCGCTGGACGAGCTGCTCCGCCGGCATTTCGAGCGAGAAGATGCCTACGGTGCGGTCGTGTTGCACGGCCGCTGCATAGGCGAACCCCAGTGCCAGGGCCGATTTGCCGAAACCGGGACGAGCGGCGAGGATGATGAGGTCGGATCGTTGCATGCCACCCAGAAGCTTATCCAGGTCGCTAAACCCGGTAGGGACTCCAACCAGCGCATCCCGCGTTTCCCGAGCTTCTCCAAGACGATCGAAGAATCCCTCCAGAACCTCATCGATCTTGGTGAACTCTTTGGTCATCCGCCGCTGGGCGACCCCGAAGATGCTGCGTTCTGCCTGGTCGAGCGCATCCTCGACTTCGAGATCCTCGCGATACCCAACGCTGACGATTTCGGCACCTGCCTGGATCAGGCGACGCTGAGTGGACGTTCGCTCTACGATGCGGCTGTAGTACTCGACGTGCACCGCAGTGGGCACGCTCTCGATGAGCGAGCTCAAGTAAGACAGGCCGCCGACAGAATCCAGCTGACTGCGCCGGCCAAGCTCGTCGGAAAGTGTCAAGAGGTCGGTTGGCTCGCGACGGTTGTAGAGGTCGCGCATGGCGGAATAGATCATGCCGTGCGCCGGCTGATAGAAATCTTCCGGCCGCAAGATCGTTTCGACGCGAATGATGGCGTCGCGGTCGAGCAGAATGCTGCCGAGGGCGGATTGTTCCGCCTCCAGATTGTGGGGCGGAAGTCGATCGATTGCTGCGACCATGCGTAGGCGTTGCCTGGGGTTCGAGGAACCCCGTGGTCAGATCAAGCGGGAGTGATCCGGAAGGACGATGGGAGGATGGTAGCAGGTTCCCGGCTCGACGCGCAGGGGGAGCCGGGAACCTGCTGGAGAAGAACGCTTAGGATTCGGCAGCCAGCTCGTTGCTGTCGTCGGAAACAAGCTCGAGGGTGGCGGCGTCCGCCTCTTCCTCATCGACGATGCCATGAACGACAACCATGACCTGCGGGCGGAGCTTGCCGACCAGATTGACAGTCACCGGATGGTCGCCAATGGTGCGAATCGGTTCCTCGATGACGATCTTGCGGCGATCGATCTCGGTGCCAACCGCGGCCGACAGCTTTTCGGCGATATCGCCATTGGTGATCGAACCAAAGAGACGGCCATTGCTGCCGGCCCGCGCCTCGAACTCGATCTTTTGACCGCTGATGCGCTCGGCCAGACCCTGAAGCTCTTGCTCCTGGCGCTGGACTTTGCGCTGCTTGACCGCTTCGTTGGTCGCGACCACTTTCAGCTCACCGGGAGTGGCGACGACCGCCATCCCTTTGGGGATCAAATAGTTGCGGGCGTAGCCATCGGCAACGTTCTTGACCGAGCCTTTCTCACCCAGGTTTTCGACATCTTGCCGAAGCACGACTTTCATGATCTCTCATGCCTTCCAAACAGTTGGACGAAGTTGAACGACAACACGAAACAGGCGGTTCCAACCTCCGCCCACGCAACCGCGTAACTATACCGCACGCGACACTCTATATGATCTAGACGACCACAATGGCGGAGAGACCGGCTTTCTCGATCTTCTTTGCAAATCCTTCGATGTCGTTCTTCACCAGCTTGTCGAACTTGCCAATCTGCTTGTCGATGAGTTTTTCGAGCTCTTCGGTTGCGGCAATAGCCGCGTCGGTCGGGCGGTAATCCCCCATCTGGACGACTCCCATCAGATTGATCATGCGCGCGATCAAGCGGGGACCGGCATTGATCGAATCTCCCCAACCAAGACGCAGCTCTGGAACTGCCAGCGTTTCCTCGATCGCACGAACTTTGGTTGCGAGCGCTGCCGCTTCTTTCGCCAGGGAGGCGGTCGACTTGGCATCCTTGGTGCGGGACTCCCAGCGGGCGAGCTGGTCTCGCAGATCCCGCATGCGATTGACGGCCTGGCTGGCGTCGTTCACCTTTTGACTGATGCGCAGGCTCAGCGCTTCCTGGGCCGCCAGATCCTTGGGGTCGCTCGGCGCCTCCGGAGGTGAAATCACGTCGAAGTCGCAGGTCAGTTTGGACTTCCCGATGGTGAGGGTGGCCGTGTACTTCCCTGGCGCGACGCACGGTCCAGGTACTGTTTCCTGCGCTGCCGCGTCTTCGCCAATGATCTTGATCGGGTCCGCGTGAGTGAGATTCCAAACGAACCGGTTCCAGCCTTTGCGGGCAGGAATTCTCAATTCGCTTGCTATGGGATCATCGTCCGGCAAGCGACTAGTGAACGTGCGAACCGCTGTCTTCCGTGAGGGCGATGAGAACTCGAGCGAGATCGGCGCGTTGGGCTCCTCGGCCAGGAAATACGTGATGACCGCGCCATAGGGTGGATTTTCACCACTGTCGAGCAGGATTCGTCGGGTTGCTCCATCGGCAGTGCGCTCGACATCGTAGCCCCCACCCATGCCACCGTAGTAGTTGACGCTGCCCTGCACGGCGCCGCTCCAATCCACCCCGGGGAGGACTCGCAACGCATGGCGCGGAGCGATCAATCTCGTGGCTGACAGGTCTCGATTGCGTGCGATTGCTGCGCAAGCTAGTCAGATCGTCCAAGATCCAGATCGAGCGGCCATGAGTTCCAGCGATAAGATCGCCATCCTTGATGATCAGCTCGAATACGGGAACCACCGGGAGATTGAGCTGTAACGGCTGCCAGTCGGCTCCGTCGTCGAAGGAGACATAGACGCCAAGCTCGGTTCCGAGATAGAGCAGTCCTGAGACCTCCGGATCGGCGCGAATGACGCGGGTGAACTCCGCATCAGGAAGCCCACTGTCGATTCTCCTCCAAGTTGCGCCATGATCGGACGTTACCCACAAGTACGGGCGGTAATCGTCAGTCTTGTACCGCGTGCCACAGAGATAGGCTTTTCCATCTTCGAAAGGCGAAAGCTCGATGCCAGTGACCATGGTCCATTCGAGCATGTCCGGCGGGGTGATATTGGTCCAATTGGCGCCGCCATCGCGCGTCAGATGGACCAGACCATCGTCCGATCCAGCCCAGATCGTTCCCCTGGATCGCGGTGATTCGACGAGGGAATAGACCGTGGCATACGTCTCAGCTCCGACCGCATCGAGATTGACCGGTCCGCCACTGACTTTGAGCGTTTCTGGATCGGCGCGGCTCAGATCTGGGCTTATCGGTTCCCAGGTTTGCCCTTCATTGGTCGTCTTGAAGACGATGTTTCCGCCGATATAGAGCGTGTCTGGATCGTGGGGCGAGAAGACGATGGGGTATGTCCAGGCAAAGCGGTACTTCTGCGCATCCGCGCCAAGGCCGCGATTGAGCTCGGGCCAGGTGGTGATGAGACGAATCTGGTCGCGCCGGCGGTCGTAACGCTGCAGCGAATTCCCGCCGCCCGGAGATGAGCCAATGGCTCCGACATAGAGAATGTCATCGTCTTCCGGGTCGATGGCGATGTACCCACTTTCGCCCGATCCCGCGACATAACAATCCGACCACGTGATGTTCGGCGAGCCAACCCGGCTTGGGATCGCGATGCTGGTGTTGTCTTGCTGGGTACCGTAGATCGTGTAGGGATCGCGGTTGTCGGTGCAGAGGTGATAGAACTGGGCGGTCGGCTGGTTGAGAATCGTCGAGAAGGAGCGACCACCGTTGTAGGAAATGTTTGCGCCGCCGTCATTGGCCTGGATCATGCGTTGATTGTTGGCGGGATCTATCCAGACATCGTGATTATCGCCGTGTGGCGTGGCAATTTCAGCAAACGTCCGGCCGCCGTCAGTGCTCTTCCAGAACGATAAGTTGTTCACGTAGACCGTCTCGGGATCGACCGGATCTGCGGTGATATGGGTGTAGTACCAAGCGCGGGAGAGCAGGTTCTGATCGTCCGATACTTTCTCCCAGGAATCGCCGTAGTTGTCCGTACGATAGAGTCCGCCCTCGGTTCGGTGCTCGATCAATGCCCAGACGCGTCCTGTTCGAGCTGGCGAGGCGCTCACGCCGATTTTGCCCCAGATCCCGGTCGGAAGTCCGGGACGGCCGGAGATATCGGCCCAGGTCTCGCCGCCGTCCTTGGATTGCCACAAACCAGATTCAGGCCCTCCTGAACTGATCATCCAGAATGACCGATGCGCTTCCCAAACTGCGGCATACAGCATGCGCGGATTCGCATCCAGCGTCAGATCAACCGCGCCGGCTTTCTCACTTACGAACAGCGTTTGATTCCAGTTGGCACCACCATCGGTCGATTTGAAGACGCCGCGTTCTCGATTGGGACCAAATGCATGCCCCAGTGCTGCGACCCAGACAGTATCCGGGTCGCTCGGATGAACCCGAATTTTGCCGATGAAGCGGGTATCCGAGAGCCCAAGGTGGGACCAGCTATGGCCGGCATCGGTACTGCGATAGACACCATCGCCGTGAGAGACATCGATGCGGATAGTCGTTTCGCCGGTGCCCGCGTAGATGACATTCGAATCGGAGGGAGCTACCGCGATGGCACCAACCGCGCTCGAGGTCAGATAGCCATCAGTTACGTTGCGCCAGTACGTCCCACCGTCGATCGTCTTCCAGACCCCGCCGGCGCACCCGCCAAAGTAAAAGGTACTGTCGTCGTGATAACTGCCGGCGACTGTAACGACGCGACCGCCACGAAACGGACCGATCGAGCGCCAGCGGTGGATTCCGTCGATCTGGATGGGTTCGGCCATCGCTTTTCCCCTTGTCTACTGGGCCGGATGTCGATTCTCGAAGGATACCGGCTTTCCGGGATCAACCGGAAACGGGTGTGCTGGCATCCATCTCATTACGCAAACGGATCATCATGGCAATCTCGTCTCCCTGGACTTCGACCACCGTCGCCGCGAACGCAATCAGGTCCGCATGGTCTGCTTTTGCGATCGCGGCTTCCGCAATCTCGATAGCGCGCTGATGGTGCGCGATCATCATCGAGAGAAATACCCGATCGAAGTCGCTTCCAGCAGTGCAAAGCATGGCAGTGATCGAGCTATCTCCCATCGAAGTCGAGGCTTGGCCGTTCGACTCATTGGGTGAAGGAGAGGTTTGGTCAGCGCCGGGGAACCAGGTGTTTCGCCAGTGGCGGAGAAGCTGTATCTCGCCGGCCTGACTCTCCGTAACGCGAAGGGCAATGCGGCGAACCTGGGAGTTCTGCGACTGTTGCAAGGCGATGTTCGCCATTGCTAAAGCGCTGGCGTGATGGCCGATCATCTCGTCGATGATACGCAGATCGAAAGGGGTGGATCCATCTGTCGTGCGGGAAGAGGTGATGTCTGCCACCGGAGAGGCGGATTCCAGAGCATGGCAGATGGAAACCGCTTCAGCTCGTGCGTCGACGAAGGCTGGCTCGAGCACAGGCGGATTCATGATCATCGTTAGTCCGAGCAGGACGCTGGCGAGGAGGGTTCGAAAATGCACGAACTGGCGTCCTTTCGTGTCGTGGCTATGGCATTGCCGAACCTGAAACCCAGGAGAGCTGCATGTCATCCTGGCGAAAAAAATCGACCAACAATTTGCCATAGAGACGGTATGTGAGCGCAAACCGCTATTTCCGGGACTAGAGATGCAAAACCCGCTTGGCAATCGTGAAGTAGATAACCAGTCCGGTTCCGTCGACCAATGTGGTGATCAACGGTGCGGATACCACCGCAGGGTCGATTTTCAGGCGATTGATAATCAGCGGCAAGATTGCCGCAATAGCCGCTGACCAAATGCAAATGGCCATGATCGTCAACGCGATCACATAGCCGACGTCCGTCCCAACATGAAGCATTTGCGAACGACCGAATGCGAAGACCGCCATTACCACGCCCAGCATGATTCCGACCACGAGCTCTTTGGCGAGCACCCATCGGACGTCGCGTAGCTGGACTTCGCCGACCGCGATGGCGCGCACCAGGGTCGTGGTTACCTGGCTTCCAATGTTGCCGCCAGTGCCGATCAAGAGTGGGACGAAGAATGCAAGCGCCACTACCTGCGCCAGCTCATCCTCAAAATGCCGCATGACTGTGCCTGTATATGCTTCGGCCGCAAAGAGCAGCAGCAACCAGAGAATACGACGGCGGAAGAGCAACGGGATGGATGCCAGGCGATAGGGAACTTCCAGCGGTTGCGAGCCTCCCAATCGCTCGATGTCTTCCGTCGCTTCTTCTTCCAACACCTCCGTAACGTCGTCCTGGGTAATGATGCCAAGCAGGCGATTCTTGTCATCGACCACTGGCAGGGCGAGCAGATTTCGGTCGACCAGGAGCTGTGCAGCTGTCTCGCGGTCTGCATTGGCGAGCACTCGAACTGGATCGGTGAGCATCAGCTCGCGCACCGGGGTGTCGGGGCGAGTGAGGACCAACCGATGAAGCGACAGAACCCCAAGGAGATGCTCCGCGTCGTCCACCACATACACGTAGTACATCGTCTCCGCTTCCTCAGAGACCCGCTGCAACGCAGCAATGGCCTGCGAAGCGCGCAGGTTTGGGGAGATTGCGACGTAACCGGGAGTCATGATGCCGCCGGCAGAATCGGGAGGGAACGAGAGCAGCTCACGGATCTCGGCAGCGTCGGCCGGTTCCATCTGGATCAGAATTTGTTCTGCCTGATCGTCAGGGAGCTCATCGATGACATCGGTGGCGTCATCTGGCGCCATGGCTTCGAGCAGATCGGCGGCTTGTGGATGAGAGAACGTTTGCAGGATACGGGCCGCTTCGATCGGCTCGATTTCGCTCAGAAGCTCGGTAAGCTCGGCTTCGGGCAGAAGAGACACGAGTGTGCGCAACTCACCGGCCTCGAGCTGTGGAACGATCGATTCCCATTCAGTCGCGGCTGGTCCGCGCGCAAGCTCGAGAACCTGACTGGTATTGCCAGTTTCCATGGCGTCTTTGAATGCAGAAACGAGATCATCGGTAGTGAGTGTGCTGTCCATGATCGGCCTTCGGAGCAGGTGCATCGCGGCGCGTTCGTGAGCGGAGGCCGACGGCGCGCTCGGCGCGGATGGTACGCCTTTCCACAGCTTTGAACCGTTGGAGTTCTCTTAAGGCGATTTTGGATTGGGAAGACCTAGACCGCTATCTTCGAGCCTGCCACGGCAGCGAGGAGGAAAAGCTGCCACTGAGATTCCTGGGGATACCTAGGGTCGCATCAGATTATGTTGTTCCTGGCGAGAGAATGAGACGAAATCGAATCCTGAACCAGGGGATCGTTGCGCGTTCGTACCGCCTGTTAGCCGTCAATTGCACAGGAGGGCGACTCAATGAGCGATTGAAGTTGGGGTTTTGATTGGCGGTGTGGGTGGGCCCCCAGGGATTCGAACCCTGAACCTGCGGATTAAGAGTCCGTTGCTCTGCCGTTGAGCTAGAGGCCCGAACGAATTTCGCGCCAACGGCACCGAAATGCGACCGGCGAAGTATACCCAATCGACGGAGCGGTGCCTAGCGCGAAGTAACTCGAGCAGAGGTAGGGGGCGCTGGGAAGCATTTGGTGTCGACGAATTAACGTGACCTAGGCTCGAATCGAGGCAATGACCCCTCCGCGAGAATTCGATCTGACGACGAATGGCAGAACTTGGCGCAATCGATGATCAATTAATCTGCTTGGTGCATTGCCTTCAGTTCAACTCCATATCTCACTAGTCAATGAGGATTCGTTTCCCGAGCATTTGGATACGATGAGTAGCGAAGTGGGACTCTATCGATGATTCACATTTCCTTGGGAATTCCTGAGAAAAAACAAGGAAGGAGGGCTGCACTTCAATGCCGCCCTCCTTCCTGGAACTACTGTGCTTTATGCATTGTCCTTGATCAGGATGTTATGCCAGCTTGACGTAGAGCACTCCGTCGACATCCCATTGCGAAACCTTGATCTTGTTGTTGGTCGCAACACGGGAGATCGAGGACTTGAGGCCTCGGACGCTCTGTCCTTCGCCTGGCTCGATACGGGCAACTTTACCCTTGGTGAGCTGATTGAGTACCGCAAGGGATTCCTGCGCGGCACGAGTCATTGCCTTCGGCGCTGCCGGGGCATCATTCTCACTAATGAACTGAACTTTGGCCATTGAAGATCGCTCCTGTTAGTTTGTCACAAACGAGACTCACCACTCAAAACGAGCCAATAATGGCACAGGAAACGCTATTTTGCGAAAATGCTAGCTTGAGGAATCTTCGGAGCGTTGGGCACGAGCAAGGCTGCTTCGATTGCGAGAGGTGTTATTGGGAGAGAGTCGGGCGCATCTTGTGCCAGGGTTGCGATTGCTCATAAGCATGTGCAATACCCAGCAATGTGGCTTCATCGAACGCTTGCCCCAGGAACTGCAATCCCACCGGCATATCGTTGGAGAAGCCACATGGTATTGAAATTCCCGGAATCCCCGCCATGTTTGCTGGAATCGTGAAGACGTCCGCAAGATACATTTGATACGGATCTTCTATACGTTCGCCGATGCGAAACGCGGTGGTGGGAGACGTCGGTGCAACGATGACGTCAACTTGCTCGAACGCGCGGTCGAAATCTTGCTTGATGAGCGTACGAACCTTCTGCGCTTTCACGTAATAGGCGTCGTAGTACCCCGAGCTCAGGGCGTAGGTGCCGAGCATAATCCGGCGTTTGACTTCGCTGCCAAATCCCTGGCCACGGGTCTGCTCATACATCTCCCTGATCGTGGGCGCATCGATCCTGAGTCCAAAACGCACGCCATCGAAGCGGGCCAGATTCGCACTCGCCTCAGCGGGAGCGGTGATGTAATAGGTCGATAGCGCGTACTTGGTGTGGGGTAAGGAGACTGGTACGATCTCGGCTCCCAGGGCCTTAAGATCCTCGATAGCCGCACCGACTGCGGTTTCGACTCCGGGTTCCATACCCGCGACCGCATATTCCTCTGCAACACCGATGCGCACGCCGTGCAAGTCTTTTCGCAATGCATCGCGATATGACGGGACGGGAATTGGCGAACTGGTCGAATCTTGCGGATCGTGGCCAGCAATCGCCTCGAGCACGATGGCCGCGTCCTCGACGCTGCGTGTGAATGGTCCGATTTGATCGAGGCTGCTTGCGAACGCGATCAGGCCGAAGCGCGAGACGCGGCCATAGGTCGGTTTCAGTCCGACGACGCCACAGAAGCCTGCTGGCTGACGGATGGAGCCACCGGTGTCCGATCCGAGTCCAAAGATCGCCTCGCCGGCTGCAACAGCTGCTGCTGGACCACCGGAGGAACCGCCTGGCACCCGATCGACATCCCACGGGTTGTGGGTAGGAAAGAACGATGAGTTCTCGGTCGACGAGCCCATGGCGAATTCGTCGGTGTTGCCTTTGCCGATAAAAGTCGAGCCGGCATCACGGAGCTTGCGTACGACGGTCGCATCATATGCCGATCGATACCCCTTCAGAATCTGCGAGCCCGCGGTGGTATGCGAATCGACAGTTACCAGCACGTCCTTGATCGACGATGGAATGCCGGTCAACGGGCCAGCAGTGCCGGCGGCGATGGCAGCATCGGCGTCCAACGCCTGCGATCTGGCGACTTCGGGCGTCAGCTCGATGTGGCATTTGAGGAGAGGCTCGAGCCTCTCAGTGCGTTCGATATGCGCGTCGGTCAACTCCAACGCAGATATCTGCCGGTTGTCGAGCAGAGTGCGGGCTTCGGCAATCGAGAGGTTTGTCAAATCCGTCATGACGCTTCGCCTTCCCCGCCCAAGGGGGTACGGACCACGAAGCAGTCGTCGGCCGAACGGGGAGCGTTGCGAAAGACTTCATCCGCGGTGAACGACGGTCGTACTACATCTTGTCGCCAGACGTTTGTCAGTTGGGCCACGGACGCGGTCGGAGAGATGGCGTCCGTATCGAGCAAGGAGAGCTCGCTGATGTGGTCGAGAATGATGGATAGCTGGTCGCGCATGCGCTCACGTTCATCGTCGGAAAGTCCGAGCCTCGCGAGGGTAGCGACGTGATCGACATCGGCAAGCGTGAGCGCCATGAAAAAGGTCCCCAATGCAACGACAGAACGGCGCCATTGGGCGCCGCCGAAGGAGTCTAGCACAGCGACACTTGCCAACCCGGGCAACAGGAGCGACACGGCGAGCTGTTGTGACGGTGCGGTTTGGTCGTTCCGGACGCGCTGGGCGTGCGCTAGACTGGGGTACATCGTTCGTTACAAGACCGCTCCATGAGGATTCCAGTCAGCGTCGATATGACACATGCAGGTCGCGTAACGAATGCAACGAAGTCGCGATTTTCACGTCGTGCACTGTTGTCGACAGCAGGCATGACAGTTCTGGCGTTGTCAGCTTGCGGCGACGAATCAAGTGACCGCCAGTTCGCCGGCGGCCCCCAAACTCCTGGGCCAAATGTCACGCCGGATGTCGCCGGCTCAGACGGACAAATTGGTTCCCCAACGGCGCAATCCACCCAGATGCCAGTCACCGAGCTTCTTGCCCCGCGCGGGATCGCTGGTTTCACCGTGATCGTCGATCTCGATGGGATGACTGTGGTGGATATTGCGTCCGGGATGGGACGCGTCGTCTGGTCGGATCCCGAACGGGCCATCTGGGCCGTGGCAACTACACCGACCGGAGAGCGGATAGCGGCGTTGACATCGCCATCTCAAACTGCCAACGGCTGGTCGATCGATTTTCTCGACTTCGAGGGCGCGTCGCTCGGGCACGTGGAATTGGGAGCACGGCAAGGTACCCCAAGCCACCAACCTGATGCCGTGGCCGCGGGCCGAGGAGGAATGGCCTGGATCGGAGACTCCAGCAGCGTCGCCGTGGCGTTGCCATCGGGCGGTCTGCAGCAAGTTTTCGTCGATGGATCCCAAGTGAAGCTCTTACCGGCGTCGGCGGCGAAGCGTCCAGCAGCAGTCGCAGTGACGCCCGATGCTGAAACCATTGCATTCGTGGATCAGCCGTCGGGTTCCGAAGGAAGTGGAATCTATGCCGGCTCGATGAAGGCAAAGCCGATCGATCCAATCGTGATTCTGCCGGCCGATCGGTCGGGCAATCGATACGCGCATGACCTTTCCTGGATCGCTTCGGGTGGGCGCGTCGCGACGGTCATCGAGCGTGAGGAACTTGGCAATCCGCAGGGTGACCTCTTCTATATCGATACGGGGACCGGCAAACCGACGCTCGCCTGGACATCGCCTTCGGGCAGAGAGGTTTGGAGTGTCGAGTCCTTCGTGGTAGCCGACGATGGCGCGGTCGTGGCATTCCTGACCAACGCCAGTAATCCGGCGACCCGGAAACCGAGCTCGGTATGGTTGATGCAAATCGATGGACGTGCGCTGGAACGATTCGAGCTACCTGTGGCACTGGAAGAAAGTCGACTGGTCTTCTCGCCCGAGGGAGTTGCGATCTCCGGAGTTGTGCGAATGAAGGCAGAAACGTCCGGTATCGGTGCGGTCTATCTCGTCACGCCAACCGGTGAGGTCGTCGAACGCTTCCGAACGGCGGATGATGCAACTCCAGTGGCCTCGCCGATTGCTTCACCACAGGCAAGTCCAGTTGCCAGTCCGGAGGCGAGTCCGTCTCCGCGGGCGGTAGCTAGCGAAGGTTGATCTCTTCAGCATCGAAGAGTTTTTTGGCAGCATCGATCAGCGTTTGCTCATCGTCAGATCTCGCTGGAGCTTCCGCAGGGGCAGGCATTGGAGCTGCGGGTGAACGGTCGGCCGCGAGACCAACTTCATTCACAGGGGCGAACGAAGTCGCGCCGGTGCCATTGGTTCCGCGAATTTCGGTGGTGATCGAGACCGGTTGGTTCACGAGCCGCCCAATCACGTTTTCGACGAGCTCCCGGGATGCATCTTCATTCATCTTCTCCCAGTGGAACTTGTAACTGGTAACCAGGGTGATGGCGGAGCCATTCACGGCGGCCGGATCGCAACTCGAGAGCAACGCTTCGATGCGACGATCGCGGGCTTTGATATCGAGACGAATCTTCGGCCAGAGATCGTGAAGTAAATCGACGGTTATCGGATTGCCCGAGGTAACGATAGGTGTCGGGGCCGAAGGCTCGTTTTC
This sequence comes from uncultured Chloroflexia bacterium, assembly GCA_963720855.1. Lineage (GTDB taxonomy): Bacteria > Chloroflexota > Chloroflexia > Thermomicrobiales > UBA6265 > JAMLHN01. Next base: position 879,228 of record CAVRGV010000001.1, read on the forward strand.
ACCCGCAGACGCGACTCGACTCGTTCGTTCCTCAGGCATTCGGTCGATTTGCGGTTGTGCGTCCGACTTATGAATTTCTGCTGGCGCCGGTGGTAGCACGGAATCGGCGCGATTTGGCCGGTCGGCGGCAATCGGCTCCGCGCGTCGCGGTCCATCGGGCGCCGCGGCGGGGTGATTGCCGGTCTCTCGAACAGGTTCGCGAGTCGCGTATGGAGGTACGAGGCTGCCGCGAGATCGATCCGTGTCGAGCGTTGCTTGAACGAACGCGATCTCCAGGGGTAGTTGTGGCAGTGAGGCGTGACGAATTCGGTAGTCGACTTCGCTGAATCTGGCAGAATGCCGAGCAACTTCTGCGAGCGTAAACCGCTGGGCAAGCTGGTTCACTTCGGCATCGATGCCGGGAGTACCCGCGGCGACCTGGAACATGACGGCACGCAAGAGCGCCACAAGCTGACGATTGAGCTGGCGAGGATCTTCGCCAGCCTCGAAGGCATCGTTGATGAGCCCAAGGCCTCGACCGGCATCACTTTCGGCCAGCGATGCGGCGATCTGGATGACGCGCTCACTGCGGGCGATGCCGAGCAGATTGCGAACGTCGTCCGGCTCGATAGTTCGGTTTTCGTCGCCTTCCTGGTCACGATACGACGCCAGCTGGTCGAGCAAACCGAGGGCATCCCGCATGCTTCCGCCCGCATGCTCGGCAATGACCGCCAGCGCTTCCCGATCGACGAGAACCCCTTCGATCTCAGCCACCCGATCGAGGTGATCCATGATGGTTTCGCGAGGGAAACGCTTGAAATCGAACCGCTGGCAGCGAGACACGATCGTGGGCAGGAGCTGCTCGGGATCGGTCGTCGCCAGGATGAATTTCGTGTGCGGGGGTGGTTCTTCCAGGGTTTTGAGAAACGCGTTCGCTGCCGCGCCAGTGATCTGGTGCGCTTCGTCGACGATGTAGAACTTGGTTTTCAGAAACGTCGGCGCGAACCGGACCCGTTCGCGCAGCTCTCGTATGTCATCGATGCCGCGATTGCTGGCAGCATCGATCTCGATAACGTCGGTGGTCGATCCATTGTTGATGGCGATGCAGGCGGCACATTTGTTGCAGGGACGCGCGTCCGGGTCGGGATCGAGACAGTTGACCGCTTTGGCAAGCAACCGGGCGGTGGTGGTCTTGCCAGTTCCGCGCGGGCCGGTGAAGAGGTAGGCATGTGCTACTCGATCGAGCCGGATTGCATTCTTCAGCGTACGAACGATCGCGTCTTGACCGACCAGATCGATCGCATCGAAGGATTGCGGACGGTGCTTTCTATACAGGGACTGCGTCGTGCCGATAGGCCGAAACTACCGCATTTCCGCCGGGTTGGCTGGCAGGAAGGTCGGGAAAGAGGGAAGATGCGGACACGAGGAACTGGCTCCAATCGCTGGGCGTGATCGGACGATCTGCGCGAGGCGTAGGTGCCAATGTAGCACGAGTCTGGCCGACGGTCAGAACCTAAACCGGAGCCGATCGATTGGGCACGCTTTACGTGGTGGCAACGCCAATTGGAAACATGGAGGACCTCTCTCCTCGGGCACTGCGGGTGCTCGGCGAGGTCGACTTGATCGCGGCGGAGGATACGCGGCATACCGGCTCGATGTTGAAGCGCCTGGGGATTTCCACTCCGTTGCTCAGCAATCATGGCTTCAATGAGCGGGCGCGGGTCGAGCGATTTCTGGCGGCGCTCGAGGGTGGTGACGTAGCCCTCGTGAGTGACTCGGGCACACCGGCCATCTCGGATCCAGGGTCGATCCTGGTGAGTGCCGCAGCAGAAGCGGGTTTTTCGGTTGTTCCGATCCCAGGTCCGTCCGCGCTCGTCGCTGCTGTGTCCGCATCCGGGTTGATCGATGGGCCCTTTTTATTCATCGGTTTCTTGCCCCGACCAGCGGGAGAGCGAACGGCTGAGCTGACAAGGGCACTGGCGAGCGGCGTTCCATTGGTGCTGTACGAGAGCGGTCCGCGCATCGTCAAACTGGCTGAACTCCTGCGCGATCTCGCCCCGAAGCGGTCAGCAGTCGTCTTTCGGGAACTCACCAAAGTGCATGAAGAAGCGATCAGGGGAGGCGCGGACGAGCTGCCGATGATGCTGGAATCTACTGTGCTGAAAGGTGAGTTCGTTCTGGTGGTTGGTCCCGGAACTATCAAAACGACTGTCGACGCCGATACAGAGATTTTGGAGCGACTTCGCGAGGGAGGCAGGCCCTCGGATATAGCGCGCGATGTCGCGAAGGTCTCTGGGGTTCCCCGTTCTGAGCTCTACGAGCGTATCTTGCTGCTACAACGGACGCGCGAAGCGATTTAGTTCGACTGGAACGCGAGCTTACGGTGATGGAGCAGGACGCTTTGCAATATCCCGATGCCGATGAGGAAGGTCCAAAGTGAGGACGAGCCCTGACTGATCAGTGGCAGCGTGATGCCAGTCACCGGCATGATGCCCATGTTCATGCCCATGTTCACGAACGACTGATAGAACAGCATGGACGAGAAGCCGATTGCCAGGGCCTGGCCGAACTGGTCGCGGGCAGATTGCGCGACCCGCAGGCAGCGCCAGAGCAAAATCATGTAGAGCACGAACAGGCAGATCATACCGACGAAACCAACCATGCCGCTGGCGTGCGCGAAGATAAAGTCGGACTCGCGCACCTTGAGTAACTCGAGCCGGCTCTGGGTTCCGCCCTCCAGCCCTGAACCGAAGATCCCGCCCGCGCCGATGGCATAGCGAGCCTGAATGATGTTGTAGCCGTCTCCGGTTGGGTCCTTGAATGGGTCGAACGAAATCAACAGCCGGGCTTTCTGGTAATCCTTCATGATGAAGTGCCAGGCGAAGTAGGCAAAGGGAATGGCGCCTGCGAGCAACGGAACAAGATATCGCCATCTGGCCTGAGTGGTGAGGATGATAGATAGCCAGATAACGCCAAAGACGCTGGCGGTTCCCAGATCAGGTTCGAGAAAGACCAAACCGGCAGGAACAAGCGCGATCAAGAGGGAAACGACGAAGTTGCCCAACTCACGCATTTGCTCGCCGCGCGAAGCCACGAATGCAGAAAGCGCGATGACCGTGGCCAACTTGGCGAACTCGGACGGTTGCACGGTGGTCACGCCCAAATCGAACCAGCGACGTGAACCTGCAATCGAGACCCCGATGCCCGGAACCAACACAAGTACCAACGACGCAAGCGAACCGGCATAGACCGGCCAGGCCAAGGTCGCGAGGAAGCGGTAGTTGAAGCTGGCAACCAGGATGAGCAGCATGACGCCCAGAATGGCGAAGATTGCCTGACGCACGCCATCATTGAGAACCGAGAGTTGCTCGCCTCCCTGAGCGCTCCAAATGGCAACGACACCGAACGAGATCAGCAATCCCGCGGTCAGCACCATATAGAAGTCGAAATCGTGGAGTTTTCTGGAGCTCAACACTGTGCGATTGCCGTTTGCAACATGAGGATGTCGAAGAGGGAGCGCTCGCCTGGGTGTTCGGGAGCGTTCACAATGCCGGTGCAAAGTATGTCACGCCGGGCATCGAGTTGACCGCTCTCCGGCGAACTAAGCCCGATAGTAAACTAGGCTCCGATTACAGGAGAACGGTGTGTCCGAGTCAGAAGGTCGAGAAATCGCGCCCATCGAAGTGCGGTGGGCAAATGTGGAAGCGTTGGGCGAGCCGGGTCAGCGTCGGTTTCGCTTGTTGATCGCATCCGAGACCGAAACGGTCGTGCTCTGGATGGAGAAGATGCAGGTCGACGCGTTGGGCCGCGCACTCGAGCAATTACTCGACCAGCTTCCGGATGACGATGAATCGGTCGTGTACACGGAAATCGAGCCGCAGTTCGATCTGGGCTCCGACCGGCAGTTTCGGGTGGGCAAGCTGGAAATCGGCTACGACGAAACGCGCGACCGCATCGTGTTGATTGCCTATGATATCGAGGAGCCGGAAACGTTCGGACCGGCCGCGGTGTGCCGGCTTACGCGGACGCACTCGGCCGAGATATCCGAAGAAGCCGAACGGGTGGTGGCGGCGGGGCGACCGCGCTGTGTGATGTGCGGCATGCCGATGGGTCCCGGTCCACATGCGTGCGCGAACCAGAATGGGCATCTCCGGGAAGAGTACGAGCTGGACTAGCGCATTTGTATTTGCTGTTCGGTGTAGGCGTCGAACTGGCCGGCTGCGACCTACTTGGGATCGTTGCAGGTGTTGCACTGGAACGAGAAGGCCCGGAGGCGCTTCGTCAATGACCAGCGATGGCTTCGTGGTTGTGGCGGCGGGCTCACCACCGGGCGGACCCCGGTGGGGGCAGGTTCACCGGCTACGGGAGGGCAGATACGGCCTCGACCACGGAGGGGTGGGGCTTTTGGGTAAGGCTGCGCCCTGGTCGGATGCGAGGGTTGCATCGAATGTTCTCGACGAACGATCACTCAACGATGAGTCCGCGCGTGGAGCCTTGGGTGACGGCGGGGAAGCCGGGCGGGTGGCACTGCGGCACTGCCCAGGTCATTCATCGTCATCCCGTCCTCGACCACGTTGAACCGTGGGAGTACCTGGGATGCGGGCAAGCGCTGCCCGTCCGCCGATGTGCCGCTTGCCATCACTATAGAACATATGTTCTTTTCTTGTCAAGCAACTGCAAAGGTTTGCTTGGAGCCCGCCTACCTTGACATGAAGTCCCGAGATGGCTAGAATCCAGAACCCGGTGGTGGAAGCGTCACCATGCGGAAGTGGCTCAGTGGTAGAGCATCTCCTTGCCAAGGAGAAGGTCGCGGGTTCGAATCCCGTCTTCCGCTCCAGATATGACAATTGGTGAAGAACCGCCGCAGATATCGGATCTGCGGCGGTTTTTGGTATTTGGGACTTTGCTCAGTTCAACGATCGAGAATTTCGAGTGTTTTGGCGAATTGCTCGATTCCCGCGGGCGTTTCCGGGTCGAGCTGAACGTGGACTTCTGACACGCCTTCTTCCGCGAATCGATAGAGCACGTCTGCCAGTCGAGCGGGATCGCCTTCGGTGGCTCCCATTGCCACGCGGCGGGCGCGGGTGTTCGGGTTGCCGGTTGTCGATTCCCAGCCGGGAAGATTGAAGGCAACGCCATTGGTCCGCTTAAGGGTGGCGGGATCGCGGTCGTTGTTGACACAGGCGATGTCGATCATGTCACGAATGCCGGGGATCAAGGCAGGATCGTTGACGATCGGGCAGTTCCAGATGTCGGCGTATTGCGCCACCAGGTCGAGCACCCGATTTCCACCGCGCTCGATGCCCAACCACCCGCCAAGCGGAGTACCGGCGATGGTGCCGATCATGATCGGAGGGCCCTCGGGACGTGGACCGCGCGGGCGGAGCTCGCATCGATCAGCCTGGTAGAACTCGCCGTCGAATGTCACCTCGCCTGTCCGCAGGAGAGGCGTAATGATCGCCAGCGCTTCTGCGAATCGCCCGATACGGTGATCGAAGGGAAAGCCAAAGGCGCGGTACTCTGGCTCGTGCCAACCCGCGCCCAGCGCAAGGATGAGGCGGCCAGCGCTGATTTCATCGACGGTATCGGCCATTTTTGCTATCAACGCCGGATTTCGCCAGCCAGTGCAGAGCACGTGCGGGCCGATTCGGACGCGTTCCGTTACCGCGGCCAACGCCGAAATCAGCGACCAGGCCTCCCAGATCCCGTATGGATCGGTGCCTTCTGGCTCGTGGATGAGATGATCGGGAATCCAGACGGAATCGAATCCGACGGCCTCTCCCGTGGTTACGAGGTCCTTGATTTCAGGCCAGCTAAGTATCCAATCTCGCTCGCGATCCTCGACGGTGGTGATGATGAGCCCAACGTCGATCGGTCGATTTCCCATGCTCGATTTCTCCGTTCCGGGTGTGCTCGATCCTGCTCTATGATTCACGTCACCGGCATGGTACGGTGCTTTCCGAATTGACGAAAGTGGCTTTCAAAGGAGCTCAGGCGATGGCAGATCGGCAAGTCAAAGCGGCGGTGATTGGGGTGGGACTCCTGGGCGAACAGCATGCCGACCAGTATGCGAAAAGTCCAAAATCCGAACTGGTCCTGGTCCACGACGCCAATCCCGACCGGGCCAAAGCCGTCGGTGAATTGCTGGGCGTCGCATGGACGTCCAATCTGGCCGATGTTGCCGCGTCCGATGCTGAAGTCGTGAGTATCGCAACGCCGGATCACTTGCATCACGAAGCGGCGATTCGGATGTTGGAGGCTGGAAAGCATCTGCTGGTGGAAAAACCTCTTGGCGACGCGCACCAGCGAGGCATTGGAAATCGTCGAGCTCTCCCGCAAGAACAATCGTAAAGTGACGATCAACCTGGGCAATCGATGGATGGGCGGATTTCAATCGATTCGAGACGCGATCCAGGAAGGCGAGATCGGCGATCCGGTCTATGCCTATTGCCGGTGCAGCGACACGATCTGGGTGCCAACCCAGATGCTCTCGTGGGCGGGACGATCGGGTCCGCAGTGGTTTCTCTTCGCGCACACCATGGACCTGATCCGTTGGTTCCTTGGGCAGGAGGCGAAGGATGTCTATGCCGTGGGAACCAAGCGAGTTTTGGTCGAGCGTGGGATCGATGCCTACGATGCCATCCAGGCTGTCGTGAATTTCGAGAGCACCTTTGTGACTTTCGAGACTTCCTGGATTATTCCGGAGTCTTGGCCGGCAATCGTCGAGTTCGAGATCACGATGAATGGCTCGGATGGACGACTCGGTTTCGATGGCATCCGACAGGGATTCGAGCTTTCGTCGGATAAGGTCGGCAAGCATATGTTCGCGCGGCCATCGTTGTGGACCTATTTCAAGCTGCCGGACTGGTGGTGGGGCAGTCTGCACGACCTGGTCGATGCGGTGATCGAGGATCGAGAACCGACGGTTGCGGTCGAAGATGGGGCGGCGGTGACGGCAATGATCGAAGCAACCGAGCTTTCAATTGCCGAAGGGCGCAAAATCGATATACGTGAGCTGCTTCGGGCCTCGTAATTCGTTCTGCCGGTCGTTATCATTTGTCCGGCAAAAAATATTCATCGCGTTCCGTCGACGAAGCGCGGCTATTCGCTGCCTCTTCTTCCCAGCGTCTTCGTCACGGAGCAAATGCCATGTGCAGCGAAACGATATCAGCGTATCCCCTTGCACGATCAGATACGGAATTTAGTTCCGAAACCGTCGATCGTGAATTGCTTTTGCTGGACAGAATCAATCTGACGTACCACACGCTGAACGAGCCAGCACAGCGGATCTGGTCCTGTTGCGACGGGCAGTCTACGATCGCGGAAATTTCTGAGACGTCGGGCTTACCGATCGATCATGTTCGATTGGCTGTCGAAAACCTCCGGGAGGCCGGACTCCTTGCCGACGTACCACCCGAACACAACAAGCTGAATCGACGAACACTGGTTCGAGGCGCACTAGCGATAACTTCTGGCGTGGTCGCACTGCCGGCTATTGTTTCGATTTCAGCGCCAGAATCTGCATCGGCCCAGACCGTTTGCTCCTACAGCGGCCAATGCCCGTCTGGATGCTGCCAAAGCTCTCAGACGTTATTCACCTGCGCAAATGCTATCCGACAAGCTTTCGGCTATAACGTGGTTTCGCAACAGCAAGCAGAGGCGGCTTGTTTGCCTGTGGCAGGGGGATATGACTTTTGCACCTCCCGGCAGACGCTCACCGTCACCTATAACGGCGTGGGAATTGCCTTCCCGAATGCGTGCAAATAGTGTGAATTCGATCGCTCCTGCCAGAGCCCAAGAATCTCTTGAATCGCGCGCTGGAATCCCAGCTGGGCCTGGGATCGTAGCGCTCGAATCGACCATCATCTCGCATGGATTGCCGCAGCCAAGAAACTATGAAGCGGCAGTCGAATTCGAGACTATTCTGCGGGAGATGGGAGTGACGCCCGCCACGATCGCGGTGTTGGACGGTCAGCCGCGCATTGGGCTGGATGCTGAAGGACTGCGGCGAATTGCCGAGGAGCCGATGGCGAAAGCGAGCGTGCGGGATCTGCCCATGTTGGCCGCGACCGGACGCAGCGCCGCCACCACGGTGGCCGCGACGTCGTATCTGGCTAACCGGGCAGGGATCAGGGTGTTCGCTACGGGCGGGTTAGGCGGGGTACATCGGGGTGCCTCGGAGTCGTTCGACGAGTCTGCCGATATTGCAACCCTGGCGGAGACGCCAATCACGGTGGTGTCGGCCGGGGTGAAGTCGGTGCTCGACATTGGCGCGACGCTCGAACGGCTGGAAACGCTGAGTATCCCGGTCATTGGGTATGGGACAGATCGCTTCCCTCGGTTCTGGCTGCGGGAGTCTGACGCGGTGCTCGATTGGGCGGTCGATTCCGCCAAAGCGGTTGCACAGATCATGCGAGCGCGAGACGAGCTGGGGATGAAGCAGGGGATCGTGGTGGCGAATCCGATTCCGGAGGAGCTGGCTTGGAATCTGGAAGAACACGATCGCATACTGGAACAAGCGTTGCGCGAGTCAGCCGAGCGGGGGATTGCGGGCAAGGCGGTCACGCCCTTCCTGCTGCTGCGCATCGTCGAGCTTTCGGACGGACGGAGCTTGAACGTGAATCTCGACCTGGCGCGAAACAATGTGCGGGTTGCCGGTGAGATTGCCAGAGCATGGGCGGAACTTGACTGAACGAATCATCTGTTACGGCGATGTCATCGACGACATCGTGGTCGCTCCCAAAGGTCCCATCAGGGAAGACACCGATACTCCCTCCATGATTCGTTCACGTCCGGGAGGTTCGGCGGCGAACACCGCGGCGTGGCTCGGCGCGATCGAAGCACCAGTCGATCTGGTCGCCGTAGTTGGCAATGGCGATGCGCTTCGTCACGGGGCGCTGCTTCCCGGGGTCAACGCGCTGTTGCGTGAGCATCCGACACTTCCGACCGGTCGAATCATCATCATCATTCAACATGAGCGCCGGGACATGCTGACCGACCGGGGCGCGAACGTCGATCTCTCTCCGGACGATGTCAGCGATTCGATGCTCAGACAGGCGCGATTGCTGCATGTCACCGGGCATGCGTTGTTGAACACCGATGGATATGCGCGAATCCGGACGCTGATCGAGCGTTGCCGGGCGGCGGATGTATTCGTGAGCGTGTCCCCGGGATCGGCAGGGTTCATCGAGGATGTGGGTGTCGAGCGCGCGCGACGAGCGTTTGCCGGCGCGGATCTGGTGTTCGCTGGATTGGAAGACGGCAAATTGCTGGCCGGCGTGGACGATCCAATTGGTGCTGCGCTCGCCTTGAACGAGCAGTTCGACGTCGCGATACTCACACGCGGTCGTGAGGGCGTGATCGTCAGCGAGCAAGGGAATCACCTATCGCTGACGATCGATGCTTTGCCTGTAGTGGATCCAACCGGGGCCGGAGATGCTTTTTGCGCGGGTTTCCTGGACGAATGGATTTCCACCTGGGATGTGCGGCGAGCTGCAGAAGCGGGAATCGATCTGGCCGCAGAGGCGGTGGGAATTCTCGGTGGACGACCCGCCTGACGAGTTGTCCCGCTCCGGTACCATTCCGTAGACAAACGCGGGCGTGGCGAAACGGCAGACGCTGCGGTCTTAAACATCGCTGGAGCAATCCATCCGGGTTCGAGTCCCGGCGCCCGCACCATTTCTCTTGCCGCAGGCATCAAGTCGAAGGTCGGCAGGCAGTCGGCGGTTTTCCGAGCTCATTGCGCGTAATCCAGCTGTCGCAGAGGAGGAGCTAGGAAAAGTCGATTGTCACCAGGGCGTCGTCGGGAGATCGGTCTGAGGAGCGATTCACCAGGGCGCCTGGTGGCAGGTCGACATGTCCGCTCACGAGGGGGTCGTTGGTTTCTACCATCCAGCGAGCAAGTCGATCGTGCAGCTCTGTTTCGACCTCCGTGACTCTGAGCAGGCCAGACACGTTTTCGCGCTGCATCGGGTCGAGGAGGTTGTCGAAGAGCATGATCGGCTGGATGGGCAGATCTGCCCATCCGTTTACAAGTCGTGCATCGAGGGCTGGAGATGGATCGATGTTGGGAAGGACCGGCAGCCGTCGCTCGTCGAAGCGGCGGATGTAGGTCCAGCGGGTGGTGCGAATTGCGCGTTGGGGTTCGTAGGCCGCGTGGAACGTGACTTCAGCGAAGAGCTCGTTTCGAACGCTGGTGGCGCTGCCATCCAGCAATGGAGATAGCGAAGACCCTTGCAACCAACCAGGGGGATCCAGATTGGCCAATTCACACATGGTTGGGAAGAGATCGATCTGACTGACGAGCGCGTCACAGACTGTGCCAGGGGAGGTCACTCCAGGGGCCCGCACCAAGAGTCCGACGCCTATGCCGCCATCGGTCAGGGTGGACTTCATGCCGGGAAATGCCGGGCCATGGTCAGTCGTGAGTATCACGATCGTGGATTCAGCCAGGCCCGTTCGCTCGAGAGTATCGAGGACCTCCGCGACGCCGCGATCGAGCGCTCGCAAGCTGGCGTGGAATCGAGCGGTATCCAACCGTGTCTCGCGGTTGTCCGGCTGCCCGGGCAATACGCTGACGTATCGAGCGTCGTCCGGTTGGGCGTCATGAAATGGACGATGGGTTTCGTCGAATCCGATGTCGAGAAAGAACGGCGACTCGCTGCCAGCTCCAGCTTCGTGAAGGAACTGGACAGCGTTCGGCACCACGACGCTGGCATGGCCGTTGCCTGACGGGTAGACCCGATCGTATCCAAGCTCACGCGGGTCATTTCGCGTCAGGTGCTGATGTCCAGCCAGTACGGTGCGATAGTTGTTCGATCGCAAGAAATGGGCCAGATGCTGTTCTGGATCGTTCAGGTCGAATCCGCGATGGGCGAGCCCGAGCATGCCGGAGCAGTGCGGCGCCATTCCTGTCAGTAGCGCGGCGCGGCTCGGAGAGCATGTGGGAGCGGCTGAAAATGCTTGACGAAACGTCATTCCCGTCTCTGCCAGGCGACGAAACGCCGGCATTGGGACAGGAAATCCGTACGGTTCGGTACAGCGGCCGGTATCGTGCGAGTGCAGATAGATGATGTTCGGACGTACCAGCATTACTCCTCGCTCGCTCATCGGCCCCGACGTTCCGAGGCTGACCAAAGGGACTGCCAGGGGCAGTCACGGTTTTCGTACGAAACGTCGGGACGAAAACCTCCCATGAGTATAGGAACTAAAACGGCGCGACTGGGATTCCAGTCGCGCCGTTTTCTCAACAGAGGTTTTGGTTGCAGGTGAAGATCAGGCGGTCACTTTTCCGTTGTCGGAAGCCGCGCCAATCGCACGCCAAACCTTCTCCGGCGTGAACGGCAGGTCGAGGTGGGTGATTCCCCATGGCTCCAGCGCATCGATAACCGCGTTGGCGACCGTCGGGGTCGCGCCGATTGTGGCGCTTCACCGATTCCCTTGGCGCCCAGGGGATTGATCGGAGTGGTGGTCGTGGTGTGATAGGTCTCGAAGTTCGGGAAGCCATCGGCTTTCGGCAGCGCGTAGTCGTTCAGCGTGCCGGTCAGAATTTCGCCATTGGTGTCGTAGTGGACCTCTTCCCAGAGTGCCAGTGCCGATGCCTTGTGCGAGTCCGCCATGGACCTGACCGGTCACGAGCATCGGGCTGATGATGTTTCCGATGTCGTCGACCGAGACGTACTTGAGCAGCTTCACTTCGCCGGTTTCCGGGAAGACTTCTACCACAGCAGATATGTGTGCCGAACGGGAACGTCTCGTCTTCGGGGCTGAAGAAGTTGGTCGTCTCCAGTCCGGATTCCATGCCGTCCGGCAGCTTTCCGCCGTAGGCGATCTTGGAGACTTCGCCCAGTGTCAAGCCTCGCGACGGGACGCCCTTGACCTGGTATTTGCCATCGACCAGCTCGATGTCATCGATCGAGGCCTCGAGATTGTTGGCGGCGATCTGAATGGCTTTTTCCTTGATCTTGTTCAGCGAGAGCACAAGCGCGGCGCCACCAACCGCGAGACCGCGGCTGCCGCCGGTACCGTTGCCTTGCGGCGTGTTGCCGGTGTCGCCGTGATGCACGATGACCTTCTCGAAGTCGGCGCCGATGAAATCCGCCGCCATTTGGGCGAAGGTGGTTTCCTGTCCCTGGCCGTGCGGTGAGATGCCGGTGAAGAGGGTGACGTCGCCACTCGGCTCGACGCGGACCGTGGAGCTTTCCCACGGACCGAATCCGCAGATTTCCACGTAGGATCCGAGTCCGATGCCAAGGTAGCGGCCCTGCTTGCGCAGCTCTGCTTGCTCCTTGCGCAGCTTGGCGTAGTCGCTGGCCTCGAGGGCCTTGTCGAGCGGCTTCTCGTACTCGCCAGTGTCGTAGCGCTCGCCCGTGAGGGTGGTGTACGGGAACTGATCCGGTTGCAGGAAGTTTGCCCGGCGGAGCTGCTGCGGATCGAGCCCACCGGCGTCTGCCAGCAGGTCCATCACACGCTCGAGGTAGAACGCGGCTTCGGGGCGACCGGCGCCGCGATAGGCGCCATTGGCCATGGTGTTGGTGAAGACACCTTCGACGACGTAGTCGAGGTTCGGAATATTGTACGGACCGGTCGACATCACCCAGGTGGACCATGCCAGACCGAGACCCTTGGGATAGGCGCCAAGGTCGAGGCATACGCGGGCTCGAAGTGCCGTGATCTTGCCGTTCTCATCGCAACCGGCTTCGAAGTCGGCGATCTGGTTGCGGCCGTGGTTGGTGGCGAGGAAATGCTCGCTTCTGGATTCGATCCATTTGACCGGGCGATTGAGTTTCATCGACGGCCGCGATGATGGTCCAATCCTCGGGGTAGACGCCAAACTTGGCGCCGAAGCCGCCGCCGACTTCCGGAGCAATCACCCGCACCTGATTCTGCCCCAATCCAAACGTGCGGGCGACTTCATTTCGATAGCCATGCGGGCCCTGATTGGAGACCCAAATGGTCACGCCTCGCGTAACAGGATCCGGGGTGGCGACAATGCCGCGCGGCTCCAGGGGAACGGGATGGCAGCGGGCGAACTTGATCCGTTCCTTGATGCGGACGGGAGACGCAGCCAGGGCTGCGTCGACATCGCCATGCACGGTTTCGTACTTGACGCCAACGTTGTTGGGATTGGTGTTGTAGATCCGCGTCGCGCCATCTTTGCGAGCTTCGTAGGGATCGACATAGGTTTCGAGCGGTTCGTAGTCGACGACCACCAGCTCGGCGGCGTCATCGGCGAGCGCGCGGCTTTCTGCGATGACCGCAGCAATCGGCTCGCCGATGTAGCGGACTTTCTCACGCGCAAGTGGCTCGACCGAGGGCACCGGGATTTTGCCGGGCTCGGCGGGGCCGCCTTCCGCAGCGGGTCCGGTGTCGCCGCCAGTTGCTTCGTATTTGCTTGGAAGCACCTTCTCCAGGTCTTCGGCCGTCATGACCGCGAGTACACCTGGCATCGAGAGCGCTTCCGAGGCGTCGATACCTTTGAGATTCGCATGCGCGTAGATGCTGCGGACGAAGGCGATATGCACCATGCCCGTCAGCTGGAGGTCATCGACATAAACTGAGGATCCGGTAATGAGTCTCGGATCCTCGCGCCGTTTGACCGGTGCGCCCATGTACTTGCGTAGAACCATGCTTTGCGTGTCCTCCGGAAAGATGCTCCGGAGCTGCGCCAAAAACCGCCTCCGGAGCTCGGATGTGAAACTGGTGAAATTGTAACGGCTTGCGAAGGTTATCGATTCACCAGTGACATCAACGCGATGATCGAGATCGCGCGCCGGTGGTTCTGACAGACTCCGCCGGTGTGGCGGAGGTTTCACATCATTTCTGCCGCATACTGTGCAACTGCAACGACGTTCCCTGCTGGCGCAACAGCGCAAGACTTCTGAGGCGTGACCGTGAATTTTACGTTCGACAGCGTGCAGGACTTCCTGATCTCGGTCCTGGACGGCGCTCTTTCGTTTGTCGTGCTGTTTGCGTTCCTCGGCATCGGATTGCGCCTGACCGAGTGGGCGATTCGCCGGGCCGTGGAACGTCGTGGTCTGCTCATGCGCGGTTGGGACTATTCCGGTTCCGATGAGAAGCGCACGGAATCGATCACGCGCGTCTTGCTGACAGCCGCTCGGGCAATATGGGGATTCCTGGCCATCATTCTGCTGCTGAGCAGCTTCGGCATCAATCTGGGCGCGATTCTGGCCAGTGTCTCCCTGATTTCGATCGCCCTTGGTTTCGGCGTGCAATACATCGTGCGCGACTATCTCTCGGGGATTCTGATACTGACCGAGGACCAATATCGGGTGGGGGATTCGGTCGAGATCAACAAGATCTCGGGAACGGTCGAAGACATGCGGCTACGGCTGACGGTGTTGCGGGACGGCGATGGCACGCTTCATATGATTCCGAATGGTGAGATCCGTGTTGCCTCCAACAAGTCCAAGGAGTTCAACAAGATCAACCAGCTGGTGACGGTCGGATACGGCACCGATCTTCAGCAGGCGTTCTCGATCATCGATCATATTGGCGCGTCGATTGCATCGGAGCCAGAATGGAAAGATTCGGTGCTCGATCCGATGCATGCCGCCCGCGTGCAGGAACTGAGCGATCGGGGAATCGTCATCAAAGTGAATGGCGAGACCTTGCCTGGCAAGGGTGGCTCGGTCGAAGGAGAGTTCCGATTGCGGTTGATGGATGAGTTCGCCCGGGCTGGTATCGAGATCCCGTATCCGCAGCTGGTGGTCCATCGCAATCATGCCGTGCGAACATTGCAGCCAAGCCCGACCTCAGAACTGACCGACCGGGCTACGTCGGACGACGAGCATAACGAGGAAGATGCGAATTAGTGAGCGATCAAGATGACGTCAAACAGGGACTGAATGTCTGGATCGACCCGAAGCGGTGCATCTCGAATGCCAAGTGCACGACCGCCGCGCCGGGGATCTATGTCATGGATGAAGAAACGCAAATCGCGGAGCTGGTGGATTTCGATGGCGCCACGGTGCAGCAGCTGTTTGCGGGCGCGAGGGCCTGTCCGACCCAGGCGATCATCATCGAGCAGTACGGGCGGCGCGTCTTTCCCACGATTCTGACGCCAATGTTCGAAGCTCCAACATCGGACGATCACTAGGCGGAATCGACGCGCACGCTTCCCGGATTTAGTACTTGCCTTCTTCGTGCTTTTCGTCGTAGGCGTGGCGCAGCGCGTCCTGGCTCATGCCTTCGTCGCCTAGCGCGGCCGGTTTCACATCGGTGCGCCCGTGCAAATAGTCGCCGATCTTGTTGAGCTGATCGCGGCTGAGGTCCTCAGGGGTCGATCCGGCGTTTTTGATGTGCGCGCCGGTCAGCTCGACAGCCTCGAACATGCGGTCGGTCTGCTCAGTGGATGGCCATTGTTGTTGCTCGAACCAGAGGGTGAAGTCGGAGTATGAAATGGCTCCGCTGGCCAGCTCATCGTATTTCGCCTTGAGCTGCATCTCGAGGTCGGTGGTCATGGGATCCCTTTCGTTTCGACAGAACGACGCTTTTCGTTCACCGAGTTTCGCAGAAAATGAAACGGCCAGAGCGAATCGCCCTGGCCGTTTCGATTATTCGTGACGAGGATGGACTAGAAGTCCATGCCGCCCATGCCACCGGCGGGCATTGCCGGGGCGTTCTTCTCGGGCTTGTCGGTCACCAGCGCTTCGGTGGTCAGGATCATGGCGCCAATGGAGGCGGCATTCTCGACCGCGGAGCGGGTCACCTTGGCGGGATCGATGACGCCGGCCTTGATCATGTCGAGGTAGGTCTCGGAGACCACGTCGAAGCCAAGGTTCGGGGAACCGTCCTTCTGCTGGCGGCGGACCGATTCGACCACCACTGCGCCGTCATAGCCGGCGTTCTCGGCGATACCGCGCATCGGCTCTTCCAGGGCACGGCGCAGGATGTTGACGCCGGTCTTGATGTCGCCTTCGGCAACGATGCTATCGAGTGCGGAGATGGCATTGATCAGAGCGACGCCGCCGCCCGGCACGATGCCTTCCTCGACCGCGGCGCGAGTGGCGCTGAGCGCGTCCTCGACCCGGTGCTTCTTCTCTTTGAGCTCGGTCTCGGTGGCTGCGCCGACCTTGATGACGGCAACGCCGCCGGAGAGCTTCGCCAGCCGCTCCTGCAGCTTCTCGCGATCGAAGTCGGAGGTGGTGGTTTCGATCTGGGCCTTGATCTGCTCGGCACGGCCCTTGATGGCCTGCTCGTCGCCGTAGCCTTCGATGACGGTCGTGTCGTCCTTGGTCGAGACGACGCGGCGGGCGCGGCCAAGATCCTCGACGGTGACACCGTCGAGCTTGCGGCCGACTTCCTCAGAGATCACCTGGCCACCGGTCAGGACTGCGATATCGCGCAGCATTTCCTTGCGGCGATCGCCGAAGCCCGGGGCCTTGACGGCGGTGACATTGCAGGGTGCCGCGCAGCTTGTTGACCACCAGGGTGGCCAGCGCTTCGCCGTCGACGTCCTCGGCGATGATGACCAGACCGCGACCGGCGCGGGCGACCAGCTCCAGGGTCGGGAGGATATCGGCGATGGCCGAGATCTTCTTGTCGTGGATGAGGATGAATGGCTCCTCGAACTCAGCTTCCATCCGCTCCGGGTTGGTCACGAAGTAGGCCGAGATGTAGCCGCGATCGAACTGCATGCCCTCGGTGTACTCGACCTCGAAGGCGAGACCCTTGGACTCTTCGACGGTGATGACGCCGTCTTTGCCGACCTTCTCCATCACATCGGAGATCAGACCGCCAATTTCCTTGTCCGCGGCGGAGATGGACGCGACCTGCGCGATCTCATCCTTGCCGCTGACTTCGACGGCGGCATCCTGGATGGCGGCGACGACCGCATCGGAGGCCAGCTCGAGGCCCTGCTTGAGCAGCATGGCATTGGCGCCGGCGGCGATGTTGCGCATGCCTTCGTGCACGATGGCCTGGGCCAGCACGGTGGCGGTGGTGGTGCCGTCACCGGCGACGTCGTTGGTCTTGGAGGAGGCCTCCTTGACCAGCTGGGCGCCCATGTCGGCGAACGGATCTTCGAGCTCGATGTCCTTGGCGACGGTCACGCCGTCATGGGTGACGGTCGGGGCGCCGTATTTCTTGTCGAGGGCAACGTTGCGGCCCTTGGGACCGAGGGTGACCTTGACGGCATTGGCGACGGTATCGACGCCCTCTTTGAGGGACTGCCGCGCCTGTGCATCGAATTGAAGTTGTTTAGCCATTTTTTACTCCAGAGTTGTCAAACGGAACAACGAGCATTCAGCAACCGGTCTTCAGCAATCAGGAGACGTCAGACGGATCCGACGATCAGAATCTGATTTCTGTACGCTGCTTGCTAGCCAACGATGGCGAGAATGTCCTTTTCGGCCAGGATGAGCAGATCGGCATCTTCGAGCTTGAACTCGGTGCCGGCGTACTTGGCGAAGAGGACCTGGTCGCCGACCTTGACATCGAGCGGAATGCGCTCGCCGTCATCGTCGCGGCGACCCTGACCGATGGCCAGGACGGTGCCGCGCTGCGGCTTTTCCTTGGCGGTGTCGGGCAGGACGATACCGGACTTGGTGGTTTCCTCGCGGCCGAGGGGCTGGACGACGACGCGGTCGCCGAGGGGAGTGAGCTTGAGGTCGGCAGGAGCCGCCACAGTAGCCATGAACATACCTCCAGAACAAGACGATGGGAGCGCAGGCTCCCGCCAATTGGTACTGGAGATAGGCTACCCGATTCGTTAGCACTCTGCAAGTGAGAGTGCTAACGAGCGGGCAAAACGTGGATATCAGGCGGCGAGTGAAAGCCCGAGAATGCCTCCGAGATCGCGTAGCGTTTGCTGGGCGGCTTCGACATTCTGCGATTCGCTGGCGGCGCGGATTCGATCGCTGAGATCGACCAGTGCGGCAATGGCCGTGGGAGTGTCGAGATCGTTGTCCATCGCGGCAAGGAAGCGCTCCTGGAACTCGCTGGCGTCGAGCGCATCGGCCGCACTGCTGGAGGGAAGCTCAGTTGCCATTGCGAGGTCGCTGGCAACCGATTGCCAATCGACAATTTCGCCGTCGATGTACTCCCAGGGGTGGCGATAGTGGTGGCTGAACAAGTAGAGCCGGAACGCGTCTGGCGAATATTGCTTGAGCTCGTTGCTGACCAGGACGAGATTGCCGAGCGATTTGCTCATCTTCTCGCCTTGATACCCCACCATGCCGACATGTACCCAGTAGCGCACGAATGGCTCGACACCGGTTGAATTCTCAGCCTGAGCGATCTCGCACTCATGGTGCGGGAAGATCAGGTCGGAACCGCCACCGTGAATGGCGAACGACGGACCGAGGTAACGGGCGGCCATGGCGCTGCACTCGATATGCCAGCCCGGGCGGCCTGGCCCCCATGGCGAGTCCCAGGTCGGCTCGCCGGGTGTGGCGGCCTGCCAGAGAATGAAATCGAGCGGATCGCGTTTGTTGGGATCGTCCGGGACGTTGCCGCGCTCGTTGGCGACCGGCAGCATTTCTGCCAGGGTGAGATGGCTCAGCTTGCCGAACTCTGGATCGGCCGCGGCCGAGAAATAGACCGAGCCGTTCGATTCATAGGCCAGTCCCTGCTCGATCAACGGGAGGATCATGTCGATCATCTCGGGCGTATGTTCGGTTGCTTTGACATAGTAGTCGGGCTCCCGCCAGCCGAGCGCTTCCATGTCGGTCAGGAACCGGCGTGTCTCGCGCTCGCCAAGCTCGTCCCAACCCATGCCAAGCTCTTTCGACTTGCGCAGGATGTCGTCATCGATATCGGTGACGTTCTGGACATAGGTCACTGCCTGACCCTGATAGGCGAGATAGCGCATGAGGATGTCGAAGGTGAGATAGGTGAAGGCATGCCCCGCGTGGGTCGTGTCGTAGGGCGTCACTCCGCACACGTAGAGGCCGAGCGGATCTTCTCTCAGCTCGACGCTTTCCAGCGTGCCGGACTGCGTATTGAACAGGCGCATACCGTTCCTCTCTCCGGGTGTGGAACGCCGGAGCTCGCGATTCGTCAAACGTTGTCGAGGCTCGCCGATGTGCTGGCCGTGGAGATTGCCCTCTTCGTGGCCAGCGCAGCCGTTTTCGATGGGCGAGTATACCTGAGGGGGTCGGTGGGACCGGGCTGGATTGACGGACAACCGAAGTACCATTCCGCTCGCGTTGGACGGGGATTGTTGCATCGATGGAATTCACACGAGGCATAGTCAGTGCTGACAGGACGAAGGGCCACCTGCGCCGAATGGCCGGAGCAGGGCTTTTGCTCGTCGTTTTGACAGCCTGCGCGCGTGGGGAGGCGGTCAATCCGCTCATCCCGACAGCCACATCGCTTCCTGGGAGCCCGGCGCCCACGACATCTCCGCAGCAGGCGCGACAGCCCTGCGACGACGGCATGATGCTCGTCAGCGATGTTGCCTCGATCGATGTCGTCTGGCGGGATCAGCTCGAAGAACCGACCGACAAGGCTCTGGAATGGCACGACGACGCACAGCTCGTGCAGCTACGGGTTTCCTGCGCATTGTTCGGTGCAGGTTTTCGCCTGCAACCCAGCTTCTTCTCGGCACAGGCGCAGGCGCTGCTTGCCGCCGATACCGGAGAATCACAGCCGGTCAATCTCGATCCATCGCTGGTCGATTCCCTGCCTATCGATGCGATCGATTTCGGACGGATCTACGACGCGCTGATCGAAGCCGACTTTACCGACGACCTGCGGCTCGACCCTTCGACCGGGATCGACGTGCGCATCAACAGCGAGCAAGCGCCTTTCGGGCCAGACACCGTGCCAGACGGGGCCATGGTCGCGCACGTATCGATCGAACAATCGGGACAGATCAAGGATATCTTCGTCGACGAGCAAACCGGCGAGATCTATCGTTTCGAATCTCCCACCTAGGAGGAACGCATGACCACGATTACGCCGGTGGACCGCGCGATCGATCACGTTGTCACCGTCCTGCGACGAAATCCGGCTGGTTTGTTCACGGATATCGACGGGACGATCAGCCAGGTCGCGCGGGTCCCTTCGGAGGCCTTCGTTGCGGAATCTGCGCGGGATTCATTGCGACGGCTCGGTTCGGCAATCTCGATCGTGGGCGCAATTACGGGACGAGGCGCAGCGGACGCGGCCAGCATGCTGGGTCTCGATGGCACGGTGGTGATCGGCAATCACGGCTATGAACGGTTGCGGCAGGGCGAGCGGCTCATACACCCTTCGGCGCTGGGATCCCGGGCCAGCGTTGCAACCTCCACCAATTTGCTGCTCGGGATCGTGGAAGCCACTCCCCAGCTCGCCAATGTGGTGATCGAGAACAAGGATCTGTCGGCCTCGGTGCATTACCGGCTGGTCGAGGATCAGGGTCATACCGTCGCGTTGCTGCGCCAGCTCGTGGGAGCAATCGCAGAACTTCACGAACTGAACGTCACTGATGGGAAGTTCGTCTACGAGATTCGACCTCGGGCGTTGGTGAACAAGGGAACGGCGATTCACGACATCTCCAATCGAACTGGGACTGGCAGGAGTTGTCTACCTTGGCGACGATGTCACCGATGTCGATGCATTCCGTGCCCTGAACACGCTTCGTTCCGCAGACGTCGACACATTGTCGGTGGGGATCGTCTCGACGGAG
This sequence comes from uncultured Chloroflexia bacterium, assembly GCA_963720855.1. Lineage (GTDB taxonomy): Bacteria > Chloroflexota > Chloroflexia > Thermomicrobiales > UBA6265 > JAMLHN01. The sequence continues at coordinate 899,839 of CAVRGV010000001.1, forward strand.
ACGCATGCGATCGTGCGCGAATCGGCGGATCTGTTGATCGACGGGGTCGAAAGCTGCCTCGCGCTGTTGGCCGGTGTTGCTGACGAGCTAATTTCCGGAGGCGCCTGATTCGGTGACACCGACCGACAGCGCGGATCGGTCGAGGGCCACAAGCAAGCGGCGCTGCGCTCCGGTAATGGTCAAATCGCCCCGGGTGCGTTCGAGTACGGCGCGCAGGGCATCAGTCGTGCGACGCAGACCGCCGGTCAGGCCATCAGGAAAGTCAACCGTCACCAGGAATCCGTAGATCTCATCCATGCGTGCCATCAACTGCTCGCCGCGCTCGAACTCGTTCTCGCGCACCGCATCGAGAATTTGCCGGCGAAGCTCGCTTGCCGACTCCGCCAGCGCGTTCAGGTATGGTGGATCGTCGACGCCAAGCTGTTCAGGCGTTGGAATCGGCTGGCCAGTCACCAGCGCAAGGGTGATCGCGGCTTCGGCGAGCTCTTTCATCGGATCCTGCACATATCCAGCCCAACGTATGCCGGGGTGGGTCGCCAGATCGTCGAGCAAGGAATGGAGGAGCGTCCTTGCCTGCTCGAAGAGCTCGGCAGCGGCATCGAACTCATGGCGGTGTGTGGCGCGAATGGCGTTGGCGCTCATCCGCACGACCTGACGGCCCTCGTTGAGTGCCCGATCGCGAAGCTGGTTCTGCGCATCGAGGCGCTGCAAGAGCGCGGGACCGATCGATTCGAGGGGAGAAGTTTGCGGCAAAGCGTTCGTTCCGATCGAATGCGGAGGCGCATTCCGTTTGACGGCAGGCATCCGTCAATGCTAGCCTAGCGACTGCCTTTTTGGTGCGGGGCTGTAGCTCAGTTGGGAGAGCGCAACACTGGCAGTGTTGAAGTCAGGGGTTCGAGTCCCCTCAGCTCCACAAGGATGTGAAAACCGTCGCGGATCGATGATCCGCGACGGTTTTTTTGCTAATGAGCGGCTGTTGAACCACCCCTGATCTCGAGACTGATCTGGTCTGCATCCAGGTTTGCCATGGCCGCATTGACCAATTCCGAACTGTAGGTACCGTCTTCCATTGCGGAAAGCAGTACTTTGCGCTGTGCGTCGATCATTTCCAGCTGAACCGCTTTTTCCTGGTTGTTGTTGCTCGAACGACTCGGAACCAAGTGGAGGCATGGGGCCATAGACCCGATCGGGAAAGGGGGCGTTCGGATCCAGTTCGGTGCGCCTCCAGCACCGCGATGCCGGCGGCGCGTAAGGTTGAAGAAAGCCGGAGACGCTCGATCGAGGTTCGGTCAGACTTCTCTGCCGGCGGGAGCAACTTCTTCGCGAGCCAGGGCAAAGTCGAGCCCTGGATGAGCAGCGATGCAGCGGCGACCAGGAACGCGACAAAAACCAGGAGCGATCGACTGGCGTGTCTCGCGTGGCAGCGTTTGGGCCGCGGCAAGGGTCACCGCCCCTCGCATGCCCGCCCAGACGATGACCGTTCCCTCCTGCCAACCCATCTTTTCGGTACGGAAGTAATCGATATCGGCGGTACGCCTGCGCCAACTCTTCCGGAAGCGGGCGATGGTTTCAGCGTCGGTGGTTTCGTTTTTCTTCCAGAGTCGACGGTTGACGGTGTGGTCCTTGATGGGTTCGATAATCCGATGTTGCAGCGTGTCTGAAATATCGCTGGCTCGATCGGTGCTCACCCGGAAGAGGTAGATCAAGGGGACGACGTAAAGCGCGCGAATGACGATCGTCAAGACCAGGGCGATGATGCCGCGTATTCGGCTGCCTTCGCGATTCCGAAGTGGTCTTCCTGCACGTCTGCCAGCACCCAGTCGAGCTCGAGTCCCATGATCAGAAAGATCGAACCTTCCAGGATGAACTCGATCATGCGCCAGTTTTGCCGGTCTGAGAGGCGGAAACGACGGTGGCAAATATTTGGGCGCCAGGAATCCGGTGATCAAGCCTGCAACGACCGCGGCGACCAGTCCAGATGCTTCCATCCATTCCGCTGCCGAAGGAGGCAATGAACGGGACGGTCAGGGCAAGAGCCGTATTGACCGTGGGATCGGTGGCGCGAGAGCGAATCCAGAGATTGCCATATCCGACCACGGCGCCGATGACCACTGCCACCACGACGGAATAGAGAAATGCTCCGGAAAGATGCAGCAGAGAGATTCCGGCGGCGGAGGCCCCTATGGCGGTGCGCAGCAGTACCAGTGCCGAGGCGTCGTTCAGGAGGCTTTCCCCTTCGAGCACGACCACCGTTCTCGGAGATACCCCCAGGCGTTTACGATCGAGGTTGCGACCGCATCGGTGGGGCTCAGGATGGCGCCAATCGCAAGCCCAGCTGCGAAATCGAGCCCTGGAATCAGGCGAGAGAGAATCCAGCCGACGACGAACGAGGTGATCACCACCAAAAGGACGGCCAGCCCGCTAATGGCGGCAAAGTCGCGACGAAACTCGGTGGTCGGCAGCGAAACCGCGGCGGAGAAGAGGAGCGGCGGGAGAATTCCGGCAAGGATCCATTCGGGATCGACGATGAAGATCGGGGTCGATGGCCAGAGGCTGACGGCGATGCCCACCAGCACGAGGATCAACGGGGCGGCAATCCGCACCCGCGGGCCGAGCCAGGCGGCCCCGGCGATAGCAAGGAGCGCAAGCACGCCGATAACGATCGATTCCACGTTGGGTGCGCTCCTGATGCCAGTCGGGAACCGAGTTCGGGATCCGCGAAGCCGTTGGTGCCGGTCACGATACCATTCCCCGCGTTCGCGTGAATTGGGCGAAATGCCAACTCCCGCGCGGAATTTCTTGTGTTTGTCGCGGACTCACGCGACAATCGAGCGCGACACGAAGCGTCGTGCCCGTTTTTCCTTCACGTTGGAGTCGAATCCCTTGTCCTCGATCACCAAATCTGCTGAATCCGCCGTTCATCTACAGGGCGGATGAGATCGAAACCCGGTGGCGCGAGCGATGGGAAGAAGACCGGCTTTATGCCACGCCTGACGACTCGGACAAGCCGAAGTGGTTTTCGCTGACGATGTATCCCTATCCATCGGGGATCCTCCATATCGGTCATTGGTATGCCTTCGCGGTCCCGGATGTTTTCGCGCGCTTCAAGCGAATGCAGGGCTACAACGTCATGTTCCCGATGGGGTTCGACGCGTTCGGCTTGCCGGCGGAAAATGCGGCTATCCGCAACAACATTCATCCGGCGGAATGGACCTTCGACAATATCGACCGAATGCGCGCCCAGTACCGCCAGATGGGGGCGATGATCGACTGGTCCCGCGAGGTGATCACCTGCACGCCGGACTTCTATCACTGGAATCAGTGGATTTTCCTGCAAATGCTGGAGCGGGGCCTGGCCTACCGGCATGCGGGTGCGGTTTGGTGGTGCCCGAAGGACCAGACGGTGCTTGCCAACGAGCAGGTACTGGAAGGCAATATCTGCGAGCGATGCGGCTCTGAGGTCATCAAGCGTGATCTGGAGCAGTGGTACTTCCGCATTACTCATTATGTCGAAGAACTGCTGGCGGAACTGGACAACCTCGATTGGCCCGAACGAGTCAAGACGATGCAGCGGAACTGGATCGGCCGATCCGAGGGAGCGCGACTGACGTTCGCGGTCGAAGGCGGCGAGCCGCTCGAGGTGTTCACGACCCGGCCCGATACGGTTTGGGGAGCGACATTCATGGTGTCTGGCTCCCGAACACCCGCTGGTCGCGACCATTACGACCGACGGAACGTCGCGAGCCGCGGTGCGGGCCTATGCGACCGCGGCACGAAACCAGAGTGAGATCGAACGGATGTCGACTGATGCGTCGAAGCCCAAGATCTGGCGTTTTCACGGGCGCGTATGCGATCAATCCGATCACCGACGAACGCATTCCAATCTGGATCGCCGACTATGTTCTGATGGGCTATGGCACCGGCGCGATCATGGCAGTTCCGGCGCATGACGAGCGCGACTTTGCCTTTGCGAAGGCGTTCGATCTGCCGATTCGGGTGGTGATTCAACCGGACGGTGAAACGCTCGATCCGGCGACCATGACCGAGGCGTATCACGGCAACGGACTGCATGGTGAACTCGGGCGCGTTCGATGGCACTCCGGTTCCGGAGAGCCTTCCGAAAGTCATTTCATGGCTGGAGGAAACCGGACGCGGTAAGGCCGAAATCAACTACCGCTTGCGCGATTGGCTTGTTTCCCGGCAGCGCTATTGGGGTACGCCGATCCCGGTGGTCTATTGCGACGACTGTGGAATGGTTCCGCTCTCGGTGGACCAGTTGCCGGTCGAGCTGCCACTCGATGCGGACGTTCACTCCTACGGGCCGCAGTCCGCTGGTGAGTCACGAAGTCGTTCCTGAACACGACCTGTCCTACCTGTGGCAAACCGGCACGACGAGAAACCGATACATTCGATACGTTCGTGGATTCGTCCTGGTACTGGTTCCGATACACCAGCCCAAAGGACGCGAGCGCAGCCTTTCGATCCAGCGCTGGCCGCGCAAGTGGACGCCGGTCGATCTGTATTGCGGCGGAATCGAGCATGCAATTCTGCATTTGCTCTATGCCCGCTTTTTCACCAAGGTACTCCGTGATCTGGGTCTGATCGAGCACTCCGAACCGTTCGTACGATTGCGCAACCAAGGGATGATCCTGGCTGAAGAAGGCACCAAGATGAGCAAGAGCCGGGGAACTCAGGTTTCCCCGGACGAGCTTGTGCAGCAGTACGGCGCCGATTCGCTGCGACTGCATCTGATGTATCTGGGCCCGTGGGATCAGGGCGGGCCGTGGAATACGCGTGGCATTACTGGGATGGAGCGTTTCATCCGCAGGGTCTATGGTCTGGTGCTGGAAACGAGTCGAGTTCGAGCCGAACAGATCCGCAGATCCCGAATCGGCCCGCAAGCTCGAACGGCTGGTTCAACAAGACGGTGCAACGCGTGACGACCGATTTGCTCGATTTCCAGTTCAACACGATGGTGGCCGCCCTCATCGAATGTTCGAACGCGCTCGCGGAGATGAAGACGCCTGAGCTTATGGCGACGGCGGAATGGCGTGAAGCGATCCGCACGATGGTGCTCTTGATGGCGCCTTCGACGCCCTACGTGGCGGAGGAGCTCTGGGAGCGTCTGGGAGGCGACTATTCGGTTCACACGCAGAACTGGCCGTCCTACGACGAAACGCTGGCTAAGGACGATTTCGTCGAGTTGGTGATCCAGATCAACGGCAAGGTCCGGGACCGAGTGACGCTGCCCGTCGGATGCTTCCGAGGAAGTCGGCCAAATCGGCGGTGCGCGCCAGCGAGAAGGTCGTCGGCCGCACTGAATGGGGTGCAGATCGTGCGTGAGATCTATGTGCCCGGTCGACTGATGAACTATCGTCGTCAAGCCAAATTAGGCCGTTCCATACGAAAGCCGGCGCAGGCGTTTCCCGCGCCGGCTTTTGCGTGTTTGGAGATCGGGACGCAGGTTAGTCGGCGGCGATTGCCTGCAGTGCCGCTTCCCTGACCCAATTGGTGTTCAGTTTGCGGTTGGCGCCAGCTTCGTCGAGACGTTTGTATTCAGTCGTGTGCGGCGCCGAGATGACCGTCTCCGGTTCTTCCTGCGACTTCCCGGGCGATCTGGAGCATGGCGTCGATGAACTGATCGAGCGATTCCTTCGACTCGGTTTCGGTCGGTTCGATCATGAGCGCTTCCGGCACGATCAGCGGGAAATAGGTGGTCGGAGGGTGGACGCCGAAGTCCAGCAGCCGTTTGGCGATATCGACTGCCTTGACGCCGTCCGCTTTCTGACGCCGGGCGGACAGGACGACTTCATGCATGCAGGTGCGGTCGACGGCCACGTCGTAGGCGTCGGCCAGGCGCGCTTTCATGTAGTTGGCGTTGAGCACGGCGTCCGAGCTGATCTGGCGAAGTCCGTCCTCGCCATGCATGCGGATGTAGGTCAGCGCGCGCACGAACATGCCGAAGTTGCCGTGGAAGGAATGCAGCCGGCCGATCGATTTTTCCGGGGTGAACCAGACGTAGCTGGTCTCGCCATCGATCTCTTCCGCGCGCGACCATGGGGCCGGGAAGGTAATCGGCCAGGCTGCTCGCCCACGCCAACCGGTCCTGAGCCGGGGCCGCCGCCGCCGTGCGGGGTCGAAAAGGTCTTGTGCAGATTGAAGTGCATGACGTCGATCCCGAGGTCGCCCGGGCGGGCGTATCCGAGGATCGCGTTGAAGTTCGCGCCGTCGTTGTAGACAAGGCCGCCAGCTTCGTGCACGATATCGATGACTTCCTGAATGTGCTCGTCCCAGAGCCCGAGCGTGTTCGGGTTGGTGATCATCAGTCCGGCGGTCTTCGGTCCGACTTTGCCGCGGAGCGCCTCGACATCGACATTGCCGCGATGCGTCCGATGGAATCGTGACGACATCGAATCCGGCCAGGACGGCGGTCGCCGGGATTGGTGCCGTGCGCTGAGTCCGGAACCAGCATCTCGGTCCGCTCGATATTGCCGTGATCCTGGTGGTAGGCGCGGATGACGAGACAACCCGTCAGCTCGCCGTGCGCACCGGCAGCCGGCTGCAGTGTGACTTCCGCGAATCCGGAGATCTCGGCCAGCATCTCCTGCAGCTCGTACATGAGCTGCATGTGCGCCTTGACTGGTTTCTTCGGTCTGCAGCGGATGCAGGTGCGCGAAGCCTGGCAAGGCGAGCGACGCTTTCGTTGATGCGCGAGTTGAACTTCATCGTGCAGGAGCCGAGCGGATAGATGGCGATGTCGATCGCGTGGTTCTTCTGGCTCATGCGCGTGAAGTGCCGCACGACATCGATCTCGCTGACTTCGGGCCAGGCAAGCTCGTCGCGCGCGAGATCGGCAGGAATGGCATAGTCGGGAACGTTGGCGGCGGGGAAGGTTACACCGCGGCGGTTGGCGCGGCTAAGCTCGAATATGGTTGGCTCGACGGTCATTCGCTGAGGGTACCCTTCTTGCAGGTGCTGATGGGCGCGCCGGAAGAATCCGGCCGCTCCGGTGCGCGCATGTCCGAATTATGCCGCATGCATTTGCATGGGAAACTGGCACTGTGTACTTCGCGCGATGACAATGCATCCATAACGGCGCGACAATCGGTTTCGATTTGCCCGAGGGACGCCTCTTCGATGAATCCTTATCTCTCGTTTTCCATTGCGATGTGCGCGAGTGGTCATCGTCGCGCTGGCGGGCACCGCTTACCTGGCGGCCTACTTCAATCGGCGCTCCAAGAACGATATGGAACTGGCGCTCCAGCCGTTCGCCAACGTGATCGAAGGTGAGGTCGACGTCGAAGACGGTCATATCACCGGCCGTTATCACGGTCAGATTGCCGAGGGCAAGGTTGCCACGATGCCAGGTGGCATGAGCCGGATTTTTCTCACCTCGATCGTCGAGGGTGCCGGCGGCCAGCCGTGGGAGTGGACATTGACCCGATCGAAGGAGCCGGGTGGACGCAGACGAATCGCGTTTCAGAGAGGATCTGCCCGGGGTCACGGATCGGATCGAGCCGATTCTGGTGCCGCTCAAGGACGATCCGGATCTGGCAGGCATCTGGTTCCGGGTCGACTACGATCCAACCAGCGGAATGATCAAAATGACACGGCCGATGCGGGTACGGCGGGATATTCCTGGGGCGGAAGCATTTCAGCGTTTCCTGGATGTGCTGATTGCAGCCGCGGCCGAGAATCGGGCGGCTCAGGGCCCAGCGGTGGCTTCGGCCTGATCAGGAGCGCGGCTCTGGGCAAGCCCGTCCATCGGGTTGCTGCTTCCGAATACATTCGGGGCGGCAATGTCCCACCATGCGCCAGCTCCGTACCATCCATAGGCAGCGCACATAAAGCCGACCACCAGATCGGTGACATAGTGCTCGCCCATGTAGACCAGCGCGAAACCCATCAATGCCGTGTAGATAACCGCCAGATAGCCCCATTTCTTCCCGAAGGCAAAGGCCGGAAAGATCAGCAATGCCGTAAATGCCAAGTGCATCGATGGCATCGCGGCTCTAGGGTTGGATTCGCCGATAACGGCGTAACTGGCCTCATAGATGCCGCCGCCTAACTCTTTGCCGACCGATTCCATGACGCGATAAACAACCGCGGCCGAGGGGGAGTTGATCGGCTCTGGCGCCAGCCATGGTGGATTCGTGGGAATCAGGAAATAGATGGCGAGTCCGATTCCCAGCATGAGTGTCATGCCGCTAAAAAAGCGCAGAAAGAGCTCGGGCCGCTTGTACCAGATGATGACGGCGAACACATGCGGAATGATGAAATAGGACCAGTGAATACCAGTCAGGAAGTAATCGAGCGGTCCGGGATGGCCGGGGGTGAAGAACCGGTCCTGCAGGCGAACGGTCGGCAGCCGGTCGTTGAAGAGCTGCCGTTCGAAATCGGGAACATAGAGATTCACCGTGCGCGCGAAGATGGTTTCATCCGCCAGCGAGCGGCCCGCCGTGAAAAGAAACCAGACACCGGCGTACGGGATAAATCCGATCAGGAAGGCCCTGCGTGCGGCCGACTGGCACCACCAGCACACCAAGAATGAAGAGGAGTCCCCACCCAAGGAATCCGCGATTGGTGTAGTACGAAACAACCATCAGGACGATTGCGATGACAAGGCGCAGGATGTGCGAGGGGCGGACCGCTGCTTTGATTTGTTCGCATGTCGCGCGACCGCAGCGCCGATCGCAATGTCGGCCGATCCGGAGTTGGGTCAGTCGACGTCGGAGTCCGTTGAAGCTTCAGGTTCGCTCATACATCTGCGCCTTGGGAAAGCCGGTATCGATCTGGCAGCTTTCTTGGTGATGACGATAGCTGGCTCGCCCGACTCGGGATCGGGCTTGCGCGCAATGAATCCACGCCGAGCCTGCTCATCGATCCACTTCGCATCGTAGTCCGTGCTCGGTTAGCGATCGCTTCGAAGTGTCGGGGCCGAACAGAATTCTCCGCATTTCAGCGCTGCCCGGTAAAAACCTGCGACGGGCGACTTCGGCCGGGGCGTCGAAACCGGTGATTTCTCCTGGGGGATCTCCTTCGCCGCGCAGATATGCGATCAGCTTCGGAAACGTCTTTGACGGTCACGCCGCTGAGAATGACGTTGTCCGGGTAGATGACGACATTCGGACCGATGTCGCAGAGATCGATCGTGCCGCAGTTGTTGATCAGGATTTCAGCATCGAGCTTTTTCCGCACCACTTCCAGCCGCAAGCGTCCGATCAGCTCATTGGAGCCCTTTTGCGCGCAATGGGAGGCCGTGCACACCAGTACGTGCTTCTGAGTCCAATACATAGACGCGCAATCTCCCGTGGTTCTGGATTGGCGAGGGACGATTATCCGAAGCGGTATTGAACGCCGAATCCACCGCGGGGGTAGGTCCATTCGACGTTGTGAAATTCATTGCAGACGATGCGACAGGTGCCGCATTCCACGCAGCCTTCATACGAGAAGACCACGTACCCATCGTCTTGCGGCACGTAGCAATTCGCCGGACAACAATTGATGCATTGTTGCCGCTCGCATTTGAGGCAAGTTTCGTGGTCGATGATGCGGATGTGCGCGCGGTCGCGATCGACGTTGTAGTTGATCAACGACAGTTTTCGCTCGATCGCCGCGGGATCGAGAATGTGGGCTCGAAGGGAGATTTCGGTGTCGGTCATGCTGCGCTCGGTTTCGTGCAAAACGATTCTGGCCAGTGTAGCACCCGTTCTCCGCTACGCCTGTTCGGCGAGCCAGGCACGGAAAAGCGTGTCGAGGCTCGGCGGTATCGACGCCGAGCGCGGACATCAGGGCCTGATCGGCGGTGACGCCTTCGCGAAAGGCGCGAATGATGTTGCCGATGGCGTCTTGTCCCCATTGGCTCAGGATGAACTCGACGGCCATGTGACTGGTGGCATAACTGCGATTGGCGGCTACGGGGTCGGTTGGGAAAGCTGGAGGACAGGGTCTGCAGGGTTGGGTAGATTGCCTTCTTCGAGTGCCCCGAGCGCGATCTGGAGATCGCTCTCGTTGCCGGCGAGCTGGCCAACAACGGCAAGCCCCTCGTCGAACCAGGTGGGAGGATAGGAAAACGGGTTCTTCGCCGCCTGATAGAGCACATGATGGCTCACTTCGTGACTGATGACCCGATCGACCGAATAGTCGTCTCCCGATTCGATGGGAACCGCAATTACGCCGGCTTGCGGGAGGGAGAATCCGCCAATCCAGCTCTCACTGTTTTGTCGCAGGGTGGTGGCGAAGTCGCGCCCGTTGGCATAGACCCAGATGCGCATCGGCTCGATGCTGGCGATGTCGTATTCGAGCTTGTACTTGTCGGCGGACTCTTGCGCCACTTGCAGGATGTACTGGTTGAACTCTTCGTCATCCTCATAGACGAACAGGCTGACGTCTTCGCTCTCGAGCTGCTGCCAGTCGAACGCATTCGTCGATCCAGGTCAGGGTCGATTTCTTCAGTTTGCGCGACGGGGCCATCGGGGTTGGCGAGGATCCAGTAGTAGGTGATTTCGACGCCCGGCTCGATGTAGTCGATCTGGGCGTCGACGGTGTACTCGGTCTCGACCACGGTGGTTTCATCGAATTCGACCATCGCGGCATTGGAATATTCATGTCCAGACGTGCTGTAGCGCAGCTCGGCTCGGTCAACCGGCGCCGGAGTCGTGGCCGTGAGCCGGAAGGTCGCGGTCAGCGGGAAGTCGATCTCGACCTCTGATCGGCATGCGATGACCGGAGGCTGCGCACTGGCTTGCGCGCCATCGCCTGGACAGAGCGAGCGGCGCCAACACCAGCATTGACCAGGAACATGCGCCAGATTTTAGGCACGGTTCGCGGTTTCCTGGCCGATCGCCTGCTGCAAATACGCATCGATGAAGGGATCGAGCTCGCCGTTGAGCACCGCCTGAATGTCTCCGACACTGGCCTCGGTGCGATGATCAGTCACCAACGTGTAGGGGTGCAGGACATATGACCGAATTCGGTTGCCGAATCCGGCCGCCGTGTGCGCGCCCTTGATCTTGCTGCGTTCGTCCGCTTCCTGTTGCAGTTGCCGTTCGAGCAAGCCGGGCGCGCAGAATTTTCATCGCCGATTCACGGTTCTGCGTCTGGCTGCGCTCGTTTTGGCAGGTGACCACGATCCCGGTCGGAATGTGGGTCAAACGAATGGCGGAGCTGGTCTTGTTGACATGCTGGCCGCCCGCGCCGGATGCGCGATAGGCGTCCATGCGAATGTCGTCATCCTTGAGATCGATCTCGGCGTTCGAATCGATTTCCGGGAAGCACTTCGACCAGCGCGAATGCCGTATGCCGCCGGTGGGCAGAGTCGAATGGAGAGAGCCGCACGAGCCTGTGCGAGCCTGCTTCTCCCCTGACATAGCCGTATGCATTCTTGCCACGGATTTCGACGGTTGCGTTCTTGATCCCGGCCTCGTCGCCTTGCGTGGTGTCGAGCAACTCGCTCTGAAATCCGCGCAGGTCGGCCCACTTGAGATACATGCGAGAGATCATCTCGGCCCAGTCCTGGGCGTCGACGCCGCCTTCACCCGAATGGATGACCATGATTGCGTTCTTGCCATCGTACGGGCCGTTGAGGGTGAGCTCCAGCTCGAGCGCATCGAGCTCTGCCGCCGCCGCGTTTGCATCGGCTGCGATCGTCTCGAAGAACGATGGGTCGTCATCGCCCAGCTCGGCCAGCTCCGCAAGATCGGCTATACGATGTTCGAGATCGGCCAACCGTCCGAGACGGCCCTTGAGCTCGCCCAAGACGACGCATCGCGGTTTGCGCAGTCGCCATGTCGTCCCAGAAGGTAGGTTCGGCGGATGCAGTTTCGAGTTGTTCTACTTCTATCCGATCACTAGCGAGGTCAAAGTAACACCCCGAGATTTTCCAGACGTGCGCTCAGCTCGCTGAGATCGCGTATCTTCAGATCGGACATGTCGTTGTAAATCCTTTTACGGATTGCGTTGCACGAAGTTACCGTGCCAATAGCATTGCTGGCGCAGCGTGAAAGTATAACCGGCGCCTTCCCGGTTACTGGCCTATTGGAGCTGTCGCGTGCGCTTCGCTCAGGTTACCGGCGTGTTGACCACACTGGACCGACCGGATTTCGCATCGTGGTCACCCTGGACACGACGTCGGCGATTAAGACTGTTCGCGATGAGTCCGTTGCGGAATTTGCTAGTCCACGACGGAATGGCCGACGCCGACTGGACTGTCGACCAGCTTACGCAAGAGACGATCGGCACAACGTTGGCGGAGCAAGGGTGGGAGGCGGTGGCACTTCCAGCCGCAACCAGAATCCGGAGAGTGGACTCCGCCGATGGCGGCCTATCTGGTGCGCGGCTAGTAGAGCGATTCCCCGGCAATCCGATTCAGAAGCTCAGCCAACTGCTCGTCGGATGAAAAATCAATACGAATGGAGCCGTTGCCTCGTTCAGATCGATTGATGGCTACGTTGGTGGCCAGGGCTCGCCGTAGCCGTTGCTCGAAGTCGACATGTTCGGTGCGCAACCGGGGAGCGGTGGAACGTTCGGCGGTGGCGTTGTTGCCGCTCCAGCCAGGACCGTACCGCACTCTCGGTTTCGCGCACAGACCAGCTCACGCTTCAAGACGGTTTCGAGCATGGCAATTTGCTCGATTGCGGAAGGCAGTCCCAGCAGCGCGCGCGCATGACCTTCCGTGATTTCCCCGCGTTCGAGCGATCCCTTGACCCGATCGGGCAGGAGCAGGAGCCGCAAGGGTATTGGTGACCGATACGCGGGATCGGCCCACACGCTCGGCGACTTCGGCCTGCGTCAGACCAAACTCATCGATGAGCTGACGGTAGGCGACTGCTTCTTCCAGCGGTGACAGATCGGAGCGAATGACGTTTTCGACCAGCGCAAGCTCGAGCTGCGCCTGGAGCGAGACGTCCATGATGACAATGGGCACTTCATCGAGACCCGCGAGCTTGGCCGCGCGCCAGCGGCGTTCGCCGGCAATCAGGATGTACTGCTCGGGGGTTTCCGCCGGTTTGACCACGATCGGCTGGATGATCCCATGGGTGCGAATAGAGTCAGCCAGCAGGTTCAGCTCGTCGAGATCAATCGAGGTGCGCGGTTGCCGTGGATTCGGGGAGATACTCGAAACGGAGGCGGTGGCAGAAGAAGAGTGCGCGGTGTAGCGGAGTGGATTCCAGACTCGGAATCAATGCTTCCAGACCGCGCCCAAGTCCAGCGCGGCGGGTGCCGGCACGCTGGTTCGGGTTGGAATCACGCGTTCGATCATTCACCGAGTAGGAGCGCTCCCGTCAAGTCTGGCGCATCATAGCGAGGGGAAATTCAGGTCGAACCTGACACTCCGGTCGGTTCACCGAGTATTCCGTGCAGTGTAATTCAGCGCATGACCGCTCTGGCGGCATTGTCGTGTCCGGAGGGAACGTATACTCCGAGGCTGGAATCGAACCGGCCCTACTGACATGCCGGTCAACAGCAGAGACGGCATGCAGATCCTCGCATCGATCATCTCCCTCGAATCGCTCTACGTCTTCGTGACTCTCGCCATTTTCATCGGTGTCGCCTATGGGATGGCCTATTGGGTGCGCCGGGCTGCGGAGCGATCGATCGGCGCTCATTGGGCTCTATCTGGTGCTCGGCTTTCCCGGCGTCCTGCTCACGTTGCTGGGTTTAGCGCGATTAGTCGGAGGGCAGACCTCCGGGTTTGCATGGCTGGGAGCCGGGCTTGGTTTGCTTCTCCCAATGTTCCCCACGTTCCGAAAGCTTGTGGCTCGCTTCACACCTATGGATCCGGCATCCCCAATCGACATGGTTGGGCTCTCGGTCGTGCTGGCGTTCATTGGATTTTTCATTTTCCAATACGCATTCAATCCGGAGCCGGAAGATACCGGAGAGATCTCGGTTGCCTATCTGCTCAGTCAGTTCGCCTTCATGATCGTGCTGGCGTTCGTGCTGGTGGGAGTGGGCCAATGGCGCGATTTTCGGGGTGCGCTGGATCGACTCGGTCTCAAACGACTGAACCCGCGACAGATAGGCATCGCGCTGCTGGCGGTCGTGGGTGGCTTCCTGGTGATGGGAATCGCCGGAGGATTGACCGCCTGGTTGCAGCCTGATTTCAACAACGAGATCCAGCAGACCACCGAAGAGATTACGAAGAACGTGAGCAGCATCGCAGGAGCGGTGTTTTTCGGGGTGGGGGCCGGAGCGAGCGAGGAAACGCTGCTGCGGGGCGCCATTCAACCGCGCTATGGCATCTGGATCACATCACTGCTCTTCGCGCTGCTCCACAGTCAGTACGGTATTTCCTTTGTGCTGGCCGGCGTTTTCTGCATGGGCGTGATTCTTGGGTTCCTTCGGAATCGAATCAATACCACTGCGGCTATTCTTACCCACGCGGTTTTCAATATGATCGTGGTTCTGCTCGGTAGCTGATTCGAGGCGACATAGTCGCAGGGGCGGTTCGCGATGGATCTCGTCGAAGTTCGGGAGCTCGAAGGCCCCAATCTCTTTCTGCTCGAGCCCGCGATCAAGATCGAGGTTCAGTCGACGGCACTCCGTCAGACGCCCGATGACCGAGGCTCATCCCTACGCTCCCTCGAACAATGTTCCCGACGAGGTGCTCAAGCTCGCCTATCTCGTGCGCGATGCACTCGCGGTGGCGGGACTTCCGGATTGCCCCGTGACGACGGTTCCGATGGAGGCACGAGGGGCACTATTCGATCATCTTTCCCTGGACGGACCGGCGCATTGCCCGTGCCATCGGTGACTACACGGGTCTGCTCGTCGCTGGCGAGACAGCCGATCTTCAGCAATTGGCTGACGACGTGGCCAGCATTCGAGCGACCGAACCGGGACCCAATGACCGCCCAGTGCTCATCGAGGACGAGCGGCGCTCGGCATTGACCATCGCAGTAACGGGCACGAACGGAAAGACCACGACGACACGGCTATTGGCGCACATTTTTCGGCTGGCGGGGCAGAGCGTCGGGTGGTCTTCGTCTTCCGGGGTCTATATCAACGGAGAGCAGGTGCTCGCGGGCGATTATTCCGGGCCCCGTGGCGCAGAGCGGGTGCTGACCGATCCCGACGTCGACATCGCGATCACGGAAACTGCGCGCGGCGGCATCCTGTTGCGCGGGGTGGTGAGCCAGTCGGTCGACGTGAGCGTGTTCACCAATATCAGCCCGGATCATCTGGACCTGCAAGGTGTGCGCTCGGTGGAGGGACTGGCCTGGGCAAAGGCGGTGGTTGCCCGCATCACCAGGCCAGAAGGATATGCGGTGCTCAACGCGGATGACCCAATGGTCATGGGGGCGACGAAAGACATTCGGGCGCAGAAGTTTCTGGTTTCCCGGAATCCGGAGGCTGCGGCTTTCGCCGCGCACGGGGCAAACGGCGGATTGGTCATGACTGTGGTCGACGGAAATCTGACCCTGATCGAAACCGGAATTCCCACAACGGTGCATGCCCGGTGACGGATATTCCCATCACATCCGGCGGCGTGGCGGGATTCATGATCGAGAACTCGCTCTTTGCAGCAGCGGCGGCGCTGGCAGCAGGGGCGACGCTTGGCCAGGTGCGTGACGGATTGCGATCGTTTCAGAACACGCCGGAAATGAATCCTGGACGCCTCAATGTCTTCCGAACAGGAGGGAGTGCAAGGTGATCGTCGATTTCGCCCACAACGAGGCGGGGCTGGTGGCATTGCTCGAGTTCGGGCGGACGTTGTGTGGCCCATCCGGCAAGCTGATCGGGATCATCGGAACCGCTGGTGACCGAAACGACGCGTCGCTCATCGAAATTGCCAGACTGGCCACGCTCGATGCTGACTATGTCATTGCCAAGAACACCACGCATTATCTGCGGGGCCGCAGCCAGGATGAGCTGATGGACCTCTATGTGCGAGGAATCGAATCTGGCCGAGAGGTTCCCTATGAGACGTCGGAGAATGAGCTGACGGCGGTCGTGCGAGCGCTCGAGCTCGGCGCACCCCGGAGATGTCATTGCGGTCATGGCGCACGAGTACGTTGCAGAGATCAACGCTCTGTTCGCCTGGAATTCGTTCAGGGACAACAAAGCAGGACCGATCGCATGCGATCGGTCCTGCTTTTTCATGTTCTCCAGATATGAACTATCCCCAGGTGAACGCGCCGGCCAGATTGTTGAGCTCTTCCCAGGTTTGCGACGGTTTGTCGACCATCAGAACGACAAGCTCTTCCCGGTCCGAACGCTCTACCGCCGCCTTAACGGCGTCGATCTCTTCCAGGACGATCGTGACCGACTGATCCGCAAGTCCGGCAGACATCGCCGCTTCCTTGAGACGGCTGGCTATTTCTCCCGAGGGCCGGCCGCGAGTGTTGGCGTCTTCGCGAATGACCAGCTCGTCAAACGTCTCCCCAGCGAGCTTGCCGAAGGCGGCAATGTCGTCGTCGAGCCGGTCGCCCGGGCATGGAGATCACCGCGATCGCTCGAGTTGGCTCCATACGTTTGACAAAGTCGGCCATCGATTCGAGCCCGGCGATGTTGTGGCAGTAGTCCATGATGATCCGTCGACCCTGGAACTCGAGCAAGTTGAAGCGGCCGGGGGTCTGGTAGAAGCTCGAGGTAAAGGTTCGCATAGCCTGGCGGATGTATTCGAGCTGAACGTCGTCTGCCAAAGCTGCGGTCACGGCGGCCAGCGCGTTGGCGACATTGACGCGCAGCCGGCCGTCGTAGGTCGCCGGGATTTGACTGGCAAGCAGCAAGCTGGTTTCGCGTCGGTTCTCGATGATCGTGATCATTTCGCCGGCGGCGACGGTTCGGAGAATCACCGCGCGCCCCTTGCTGCGCAGGTGCTCGCGAATGACCGGGTTGTCCTCATCCATGGAGAAGTAGAGGATTTCGCCGCGAGCATAGCGCGCCATTTCGACGGTCCATTCGTTGTCGGCATTGAGGACCGACTTGCCGTCGCGAAAGACCGATTGCGGCACGACCGCTTTGACCTTCGCGAGATCGGATAGCGAATCGATACCGTGCTGACCAAGGTGGTCGCTGGTGACATTGGTCACAACGGCGATATCGCAACGATCGAACCCGAGGCCCGAGCGCAAGATGCCGCCGCGAGCGGTTTCCAGCACCGCGTAGTTGATGGTGGGGTTTTTGAGCACCATTTTGGCGCTGGTCGGACCGCTCATATCGCCGGCCATGATCTGGGTGCCGTCGATGTAGATGCCATCGGTCGTGGTCATGCCCACCCGGCGACCGGCGGTCTTCATGATGTGCGAAATCATGCGAACCGTGGTCGTCTTGCCGTTGGTACCGGTCACCGCCACGATGGGAACTCTGGACTTCGAGCCGGGCGGGAAGAGCATATCGACCACCGCGCGGCCGACATGGCGGGGATGGCCCTCGGTCGGGTTAGTGTGCATCCGGAAGCCGGGGCCAGCGTTTACCTCGACGATTGCTCCGCCTGACTGGCGGACAGATTTCGAGATGTCGGGCACGATGAAGTCGATCCCGGCGATATCGAGCCCGACCACCATCGCCGCCTGCCGGGCGATTTCTTCATTGTCAGGATGGATGTCGTCGGTTCGGTCGATGGATGTGCCGCCGGTACTCATGTTTCCGGTGCGCTTGAGCGGGACCACGACGCCCTTTTCGGGAACATCGGTCAGCGTGAATCCATTTCGTTCCAGGGTCTCAAGTGTTTGACTGTCGATGGAGATACGGGTGAGGATCTTTTCGTGCCCAACACCGCGGCGCGGATCGCTGTTAGTGATATCGATCAGCTGTTCGACCGTATGCTCGCCGTTGCCGACTACGTGGGCGGGAACTCGTTCCGCTACCGCAACCACGTGGTTGTTGACGACCAGGATTCGATAGTCGAGCCCCTCGACAAAGCTTTCGACGACAACGATGCCGCCCCGCGATTCGCTCATTGCGACCGGGAAGAACTCACGGACCTCGTCGTCGTCTTTCAGGTTGATGCAGACGCCGCGGCCGTGATTACCATCCAATGGCTTGATCACCACCGGATAGCGGATACGGCGGGCCTCCCGCACGGCGTCGTCAACGTTCCGCACGGTGTACCCGCGCGGCACGGGGATTCCTACCTCATGGAGTAGCTTGTTCGTGAGGTCTTTATTGCTTGCGGTGTCGACCGCGATGTTGGATGTTTCCGAGGTGACGGTGGCCCAGATGCGTTTCTGATGCACCCCGTGCCCGAGCTGTACGAGCGAGCGGCGCGGATCGAGGCGAATGACCGGAATATTGCGGCGCTCCGCCTCGGAGACGATGGAGCCAGTCGAGGGGCCGTAGGCGAGCCGCTCGGCGGTGCGAATGACCGTGCTTTCCAGCTCACTTTGGAAGTCGAACTCTGGCTCGGTGTTGTAGATCAGGTGGTTGAGCAAGCGACGAGCCAACTCGCCGGCAGCGATTCCGACATCCTCCTGCTCATACTCGAAGACGACGTTATAGACGCCTTTTTCCTTGGTCGAGCGAGTTTTGCCCCGGACCACTTCGGCTCCGGCCAGATTCTGCAATTCCAGCGAGACATGTTCGAGCACGTGTCCCAGCCAGGTTCCTTCCCGCATGCGCTGCAGGAAGCCGCCGGGTTTGCCAACCGAACAGCGATGCTCGTAGAGCGAAGGGAGCAGCTCGGTCAGGCGCTCATAAAACCCTGGAATCTTGTTGGTGGGCCGGTCTTCGAGCTCGCCGATATCGACCGTAAAACGGAGCGACGGCATGCGGGCCCAGATGTTCGGGCCGCGATAAACCGTGTGGTCACGAAACTCGATCATCCCGTCACTCCTGCTGTGGTTTTCAGACTGGCTGTTGAACGATCTCCGTAGCTCCATCGAACGACGGTATGGTCGGCGTGCCGACAAGCTGCCGGGAAACCGTGTCGAAGGTATGTCCGCTCGTGAGTACATGTATTTTCGCGCCGCTCAGGGTAATTCCGCCATGACGCTTCACACGGTAGACATCCGTATAGGCGTCCGCCGCGTCGATGATTGTCACGGAATGCTTGCCGAGCACTTCCAGGCAACCGTCGCTCGTGAAAATGGCTGCCGTGTCTTCGTCGACGCCGACTCCGAGCAGACTTGGATTCGAAGCTACCATCATCATCAAGCGGCCAAGCCGATCACGCTGGCGGAAGTGCTGGTCGATGATGGCCCCGGTGACGAGACCGAATCCCGCAACCATTTGCGCCATGCGCATTTTGGGGCTGTTGCCGCTGGACCCAAAGGCAACCATGTGGGAAGAAAGGATCGACGCCCCGGCGCTGGTACCAGCGACGACCGCGGATTGGCGATTGCGTTCGAGAATGGCGCTCATGGCACGGGTTCCGCCGATGATGGCGGCCAGTCTCATCTGATTGCCACCAGTCATGAAGATACCGGTGGCCTGGCGAATCATCCCGACGACGAGATCTGAATTGGCGTCCGGCCGATCGCCGATGACAGCGATATCCACCTGAGCCACGCCCATGCTGAGAAAGAGCGCTTTATAGCGCTCGCCGGCCGATTCGATGGAGGAGGCTGTCGGGATGACAACGATGCGAGCATCAGGTCCGCCAGAAAGTTCGGCAAACCGTCGAAAGGATGACCCTATCGCGGAATTTGTCTTCCGCCCCGCCGATAGCCATCACCGGGCCCTGATGGAGCCGGTCGACATTTACTGGGATCGAAAGATCCTCGGATGTTCCGGTTGAAGAAACGATCATTACACGCTCGTTCTGGCACGAAGGTTGAGTGGGGGAGTGGCGCCTACTCCGGATTGGAACGGCGCCGCTGCCAAACCACCCGCCACTTCGGAATGCGTCCGAACGCGTCGAGCGAAGTCACCCCAGCGACCGCTCACAACAAGGATACCGCGTCATCAACGGACGAGAACTTGGCTCGCGACTTTTTCGAGCATTGGAAATTGCTCGGGACCGGGCGAGTCGATGATGAACTCGCGAATTCCAGCCTCGGTATAGACGCCAACCATTTCCTCGAAGGCATCGACAGAGCTCCAGATATCGGTTGGCATGAGGGCAGACCAGACATAGAGCGAGCGGACGATCGACGACGGATCGCGACCGATTGCCATGCAATGCTCGTCCAGTATTGCGTTCCGCTGGGCGATCTCTTCCGGCTTGCCGTGGGAGTTCCAGCGGTCGGCGTATTCGGCCACGATGCGGAGCATCTGTCGACCGTGCGCGCCCAGCGTCAGCGGCGGACGCGGCTTTTGCACCGGAGCGGGCCGAGCGGGAGCATTCGTAAGCTGGTAGTAGCGGCCATCAAACGACGTGACTTCCTCGCGCAGCATCGAATCGATGATCTGGACTGCTTCACGGAATCGTCCGACCAGCTCGGGGGGTTCGGGGAAGGGGATGCCGAACCATTCATGCTCGGGAACGAACCAGCCGGCGCCGAGCCCGACCTCCAGTCGTCCTCCGGATATGTGGTCGACGGTAGCCGCCATCTTGGCAACCAGCGCGGGATGGCGGAAGGTGTTCGAGGTGACAAGCACTCCGAGCCGCGCGGTCGAGGTTTCCGCCGCCAGTGCGGCCAGCAAGGTCCAGCCCTCGAAGTAGTTGCCATCGGGACGGCTCGGCTGCTGATAGTGATCGCAGTCCCAGAGCGAGGCAAAACCCAGGGATTCAAAGTATTGCCATCGGTCTCGATGGACTTCCCAGGGCAGGTTCTGATCGGTGCAAAGTCCAAATGTCAAGTCTCGCACGCGTGATCACCCCTTCGTTTGCCGAGTAGCCCTTGTCGTACGCGGTATTCTAGTTCGGACGACTGCAACTGAGGTTCGATCAAACCGTATCCGCCACGCATCGGACGACTTTCCTATGACTCATCCATTTCTCGAACGATTACAGCAGGGTCCCATCATTAGTGATGGGGCGATGGGAACGATGCTCTATTCGAGCGGCACGCCGCTCGACTCGGCCTTCGACGTCCTGAACCTGTCGAATCCCGAGCTGGTGGCTTCGATCCATCGAGCCTATATCGCGGCTGGCGCCGAGATCATCGAAACCAATTCCTACGGCGCCAACCGGTTCAAACTGGAGCAGCTCGGCCTCACGGGCAAGGTGCGCCAGCTCAATCGCGTGGCCGCCAAAATCGCGCGGGAACAGCGCGAGGTCTCCGGCCGGCCGGTGTTCATTGCGGGTTCGGTCGGCCCAACGTTGCAACGGCTGCCGCCGATCGGCACCGGCGACGCCGGGAAGGTACGGGATGCATTCCGGGAGCAGATCGAAGCGCTGCTCGAAGGCGGGGTCGATCTGCTCACCATCGAAACGATTCCTGAACTTGGTGAGATGCGCGAAGCGCTGGCGGCGGCTCGCGAGTGCAGCGACCTGCCCATCATCGCCATGCTCACGTTTGCCGAAGACGGCAAGACCGTTTCCGGCAATGAGCCGGCCGCGGTGATCGACATGCTCTTGCAGCATCAGGTCGATGTCATCGGCGCCAACTGCTCGGTTGGGCCGCAACGGTTGCTGCAGGTGCTCGATGCGTATGCGAACGAGCTGAGCCGCCTTGGGGTGGAGATTCCGCTGGCGTGTATTCCCAACGCGGGATGGCCGACGCAGCAGGGCGGGCGGGTCATCTACCCCAGCTCGCCAGATTACTTCGCCAATTTCGCGGTTCGCGCTGCTGATGCCGGCATCACGGTGATTGGTGGTTGCTGTGGAACGACACCCACACATATCGAGGCGATGGCGCGGGCGATCGCGGAACGCGCCAGTGGCACCGTTACCGAGCGATCTCCGACTCTGCCGGAGTTTGTCGTTTCGGACGTTCTTGCGCCACTGCCAGGTATGGGGCTGCATCAACCGGATGGGTTCCGATCGGAACTGGGTCGTAAGTTCCTGGTGGCGGTCGAGATCGACCCGCCGAAGGGACTCAATCCTGAAAAGGCGATCGCGGGCGGCGAGCTCCTCAAACGAGCCGGCGTCGATGCGATCAATGTTGCCGACTCACCGATGGCGCGCGTGCGCATGAGCGCACTGACGCTCTGCATGATGATTCAGAATCAGGTCGATATCGAAACGATCGTGCATTTCACAACGCGTGACCGATCGCTGATGGGAATTCAGTCCGAGCTGCTGGGCGCCCATGCCGCTGGCGTCCGGACCGTGCTCGCGCTCACCGGCGATCCGCCGACGCTGGGCGGATACCCGGGCACGACGGGGGTCTACGACACTGATTCGATTGGGCTCATCAAGCTGTTGAACAATATGAACAACGGCATGGACGCGGTTGGCTCCCCGATCGGGAGCAATGCCGACTTCCGCATCGGTTGCGCAGTCGATCCAACGCGAGACGATCTGGTGCTCGAAGCGGAACGATTGCACACCAAGCTCGATGCGGGCGCACATTTCGTCATGACGCAACCCATCTACGACGCGGAGGTCTGGATTCGATTCCTCGAGTTCTTTGGAGGATCGATTCCGGTTCCGCTGATGATCGGCATCCTGCCGCTGCAATCGGCCAAACATGCTGATTTCCTGCACAACGAAGTTCCGGGCATCACCTTGACCCCGGATGCGTTGAAGCGAATGCACGCCGCCGGTCCGGATGGGCGCAAGGAAGGCGTTCGAATGGCGCAGGAGCTCTTGCTGGATCTGCTGCCGATCGCCCAAGGGGTTTATCTGATGCCGTCATTCGGACGATATGAAGTTGCGGCAGAAGTGCTCGACGTTCTCGAAGCGGTGCGGGATCGAGATTTGAACTTCGCGGCGGCAAGCTGAAACGGTCGATTCCCCAGGTCAAACGTGGTAAACTCGACCGGCTACGACCGCTGAGGGGTCGTTCTTTTTGTGTCTTGATTCCGCTTATTTGCGGTTCGATGGGGTCGGCCCCGCCCGGTTTGGGTCACTACAGTCAGGAAGTAATCACATGGCCGCGCAGTTGATTCAAGCGCTCGAGCAAGAGCAGCTCAAAGCGTTCATCCCGCAATTCGGACCCGGGGATACCGTTCGCGTGCACGCGAAGGTCGTCGAGGGAACCCGCGAGCGCATCCAGGTCTTCGAGGGCGTGGTCATCCGCCGCCGCTCTGGTGGAGTGAACGAGAATTTCACCGTTCGCCGCATTGCGTCGCATGGCATCGGCGTCGAGCGCACGTTTCTCATCCACTCGCCACGCATCGAGAAAATCGAGGTCGTGCGCAACGGTCTGGTTCGGCGTGCCAAGCTGTACTACCTGCGTGATCTCACCGGCAAGGCCGCCCGCATCAAGGAGCGCCGCCGCCCGAACCAGATCATCGTGCCGCCGGTGGTGGCAGTGGTCGAGACCCCGGTAGAAGACACGAGCCTCGTGACGACGGCGGTCGATGAGGGCGTGATGTCCGAAGAAAGTGCCGAGCTGGTCGATCCGGTGGTGCTCGCGGCCGAAGATGCCGAGGCCGCTGGCGAGACCGTTGGGGACAGACGACGTCAAGTCCTAATTCCCTGGCCAAACAACGTAGAATCGCGGGCGTGGAGAACTCCACGCCCGTTTTCGTTTCAAAGGCGGCAATCGTGCCAGTCGGCAAGTTTCACTGGGAGCGAGCATTCTGGAGCGGTGGCTATTCGCTGGTCGCCGGTGTCGACGAAGTCGGGCGGGGCGCGCTGGCGGGCCCGTTGGTAGCAGCGGCGGTGATATTCGAACGATCGACGATCGAGCGGCGCTCGCGCCGCGAGCAAATCGAGCGTTCGGTGCGCGATTCCAAACTCATGACGCGTGACTCGCGCGGGCGCTCGTTGATCCTCATCCAACAATTTGCGGCAGCCATTGGGATTGGGATGGTCGAATGCGACGAACTCGACTCGATCGGAATGACTGCGGCAAACCGACTCGCAATGGAGCGGTCCGTGTTCGGGCTGAATTGCGAGCCGGACGCGCTCTTGTTGGATGCGTTCGTCACCGACCTGGAAATGCCACAGGTGGGATTGATCGACGGTGACGCGCTTTGTCTGTCGATTGCAGCAGCGTCTATCGTTGCCAAAGTTACGCGCGATCGATTGATGGTCGAGCTCCACGAAACCGATTGCCGCTATGGCCTCAATCAACATGTTGGATATGGCACGAAGGCTCATCTGGGGGCTTTGCGCGAGCATGGCCCCGCTTCCTTTCATCGCCAATCATTCCGGCCGGTACGGGAATGTCTGAATCGCGATTAGCACCGAAGCATCTTCAACTTGGCGTCGCTGGCGAGCGCATGGCGGTTGCCGAGCTGGAGCGGCGCGGGTTCTCCCTCATCGAAACCAACTGGCGATGCCAGGCTGGCGAGCTCGATGCAGTCATGCGCGACGGAGAGGAGCTTGTCTTCGTCGAGGTCAAAACCCGGTTGGGAGCCTCGCATGGATCAGCGGAAGAAGCGATGAGTGCTGCCAAAGCGCGCAAATTGTCGCTAGCGGCGGAGTGGTATTTGTCCGAGCATGCCGATTTGGGCGATCCGATCTGGCGAATCGACCTGGTGGCGATCACCATTGACCGGGAGGGCAACGTCATCCGGTTCACTCATATCGCGAATGCCGCGCTCATTGGGTAAATGCCGGTCGATCTCCCGTATCATGCCGCGATGGCAACGAGCGAATCGGTTCAACAGCATCGAGCGGCCGCGGAAGACTCGCTTTCGATCGGCGTCCTGACGGTCAGCGACACACGCACACTGCTGGATGACACTGGCGGCGCGCTGATCGCGGAGATGCTGGAGGCTGCCGGACACCAGGTGGCGACTCGCGCGATTGTCAAAGACGAACGGGATTCGATCGTGAGTGCGCTTCTCGATCTGGTCGCGAATCCGAACGTCGAGGCGGTGATCTCGACAGGTGGCACCGGGATTGCGCGCCGGGATGTGACGTTCGAAGCGTTAAGCTCGATCATCGATCGGCAAATCGACGGGTTCGGAGAACTCTTTCGTATGCTGAGCTTCGAAGAGATCGGTGCGGCAGCGATGCTTTCACGCGCTACCGCGGGGGCTGTCGGTTCGACGGCGATCTTTGCCTTGCCGGGATCACGCAATGCGATTCGGCTTGCGATGGAACGGTTGATCCTCCCTGAGATTGCCCATGTTGTTTACGAGATCCGAAAGTAAGGCGTTGTGAGCGAATCAACTCAACCGGCACGCAAACCATCCATTCTCAAAGGTTTCCGGGATTACCTGCCGGAGCAGATGATCCTTCGACAAGAGATCATCCGTCGCTTCAGGGATGTCTTCGAACGGCACGGTTTCGATCCGCTCGACACACCTGCCATCGAATACATCGAAGTGCTCACCGGTAAAGCTGGTGAGAACGAGAAACTGATGTACGCCTTCGAGGATCATGGTGGGCGGCGAGTCGGTTTGCGCTATGACCTGACCGTGCCGTTGGCCCGGGTTGTCGCCATGCATCAATCGGAGATCGTTTTCCCATTCAAGCGCTATCACATTGCTCCTGTCTGGCGGGCCGACCGGCCGCAGCGCGGGCGATTCCGGGAGTTCTGGCAATGCGATGCCGATATTGCCGGCGTGGAATCGATGACCGCCGATGCCGAGATCATTTCGGTGCTGACCGATGGACTGGCAGCGGTGGGTCTCGAGAATTCGACAATCCAGATTAGTCACAGGCGAATTCTGGAGCGCATCGCGGTTTCGGCCGGGATTCCAGAAGCTCAGGCAGCCACGGTCTATCGATCGGTCGACAAGCTGGATAAGATCGGGGCGGATGGTGTCCGGACCGAGATGATCGAGGGCGGGATCGACGCATCGGCTGCCGATGTCGTGCTCGAAACTATTGCGTTGAATGGCAGCGCGGCTGAGCTATTGACGGAGCTAAGCCGGCGGATGGAGACCGACGCCGATGCGCAGGGGGCGCTCGCCGAGATGACCCAGCTGTTCCAGTTGCTGGAGCAGATGGGGGTGCCATCGAACAAGGCGGTATTCGATCTGACTCTGGCACGCGGGCTCGACTATTACACCGGCCCAGTGTTCGAGGCGAAAGTCACGGAGCCGAACGTTGGTTCGGTGGCGGGTGGCGGACGTTACGAGGGACTCATCGGTTCGTTCGGCAGTCGCCCGGTATCCGCGACCGGCGTTTCGCTTGGGCTCGAACGCATCATCGAAGTGGTGCGCGAGCATGGCACGATGCCGATTCTCACCGCGGTCGCGCAGGTGTTCGTACCGGTTGTCGATCGCAACCTTGGATCTGCCGCTGCACTCGCGGCCGAGCTGCGGTCGGTCGGAATCAAGACGGACCTTTCCCTGCTCGAAGGCAAGAGTCTTGGGGAACAACTGAAATATGCTGGACGGCGCGGGATCGGTATGGCGGCGATTCTTGGACCGGACGAGGCCACTCGTGGGGTTGTCGCGGTCAAGAATCTTGTTTCTGGTGCGCAGATCGACATCGAGCGAGATCAGCTCATCGACCGAATCGTGAACCTGCTGGCGAACTGACAGATTTGAAGTGGAACGGGATCGAAACTCATGACCGAATCGACGAAATGGGACGAGTGGGATAGCTATATGTGGGTGGTGGCTCACCCGGACGACGCCGAGTTTTCGTCTGCCGGCACAATTGCCCGGCTGACTGAGCTGGGGAAAAAGGTTGTCATCATCCAGGTGACTTCGGGAGACAAGGGAACGCCGGATTCCAGCGTCCCAGGCGACCAGCTCGCCTCCGGGCGGGAAGTCGAAGAGAAGAACGCCGCGAACGTCCTGGGCGTAGCCGATGTCGTCTATTTGCGATGCACCGACGGTGAGCTCGTGCCCGATCTTGCGTTGCGAGAGAAGATCGTGCGTCAGATTCGCACGTTCAAGCCGGATGTTGTCGTGAGCCACGATCCTTATCGACCCTATGCGCTGCATCCCGACCATCGAGCGTGCGGTTTCGCGGCGATCGATTCGGTCTATCCAACCGCGCGCGACCCGCACTATTTCCCTGAACATCTCGCTGACGGACTGGAGCCCCACAAGACGGCGGAGATCTGGTTCTTCAATGCCGAGCAGCCAGATCTGGTGGTCGACATTACCGGAACCTTCGACACCAAGATCGCGTCGCTCCGGGAACACGCGTCTCAAGTGGGCGATGGCATCGAGATGGCCAAGCGGGTGCGCGAACGTAACGCCGAAGTGGCTGCAGGTCAAGCATTCGAATTGGCTGAAGCGTACAAAGTCGTACAGATGCGCCGGTGACACCGGAATTGGGAGAGACGATGCTGTCGTCCCACGAGCTCGATCTGTTGCAAACAGCGCGCCGCGCGATCGAGGCGGCTCGGCAAGTCTGGGGAGCCGAATGGAGTCCGGTGCGGGCAGCAGTTGCCCCTGGCCGTATCGAGATTCTGGGCAATCATGTGGATTACAACGGTGGCCCCGTGCTCGCGGCCGCCGTCGACCGAGCGACGGTGGTGCTTTCGGATGATTCGAACGAACTCGCACTCCTCTTCGCTGACTTTCCCGGCAACCCCGTTGCAAATATAGACGCCCAGGTATCCGAACTGACGCCCACCAGTCCGGGAGCACCGTATCCGAGTGACTATGCGCTCGGGGTTATCGCTCGATCGCGATCCAAGCAGCGATCGGTCGGTACGGGACGCGCAGTGGTTGCGACGTCGGTTCCCATTGGTTCGGGGATGAGCTCATCCGCCGCGCTTTGTGTCGCTTTGACATTGCTGCTGAACAATGCACCGCCGAATGGGGCGGAGCTGGTCTATGACGCTCAGGCCGCGGAGAACTGGACTGGTGTGCCCTGCGGCACGATGGATCAGTCTGCCTCGGTCTTCGGTCAGGTCATTCGCTTCGAAGGTCCGGATGGCACGACCTCGATTTCGCCCGATCTTGGGGACTATTGCTTCGTGGTGGTCGAATCGCGGGTCGAGCGCACGCTTGGTACCTCGTCGTATCCCACCCGGGTGCGTGAGTGCACGGAAGCAGTGCAGCTTCTCGAGACCCATTGGAATCGACCAGTTGGGAATCTGGCCGCGGTCTCAATCGGCGAACTCGACAGCTTGCATGCGGATGTCTTGCCGGCGCCGCTCGACGCACGGGCCAGACACATCATTACCGAGATCGACCGAGTGGGCAGGGGAGAAACTGCCATGCACAAGCAGGAATGGGAGGCCTTCGGGGCGATCATGAACACGTCGGGCGCGTCATCGGCGGGCGACTATGCGATCAGCCACCCGCAGGTGGAAGCACTGGTTGCGGCGATGCAGACCGTTCCCGGGGTGGTGGGAGCCCGCATGATGGGCGGGGGAGAAGGCGGCTCGACCCTGGCACTCCTGCGAAGAGATTCCCTCGATGCGCTAGGCGCGGCAGTCAGCGCTTTTTTCGGCGCCGAGGTGGCGATTGTGCCGCTTTCGTTCGCGCCGGGAGCTCGACTATTGACGGACGCCGAGATCGATTCGCTGCTTCAATATCCCTGATCGAAATCGACCAGGTTCTCCAACGGTTCGCCCGCCAGATAGTGAGCGATATTTGCCCGGAGGATACGGCCTCCGCGCTGCCAGTAGTACGGAGTGCGGCCGGACGTGTGGCCAGTGATGAAGACATTCGGGGCCGACCAGAGCGGATGTCCCTTCGGAAGCGGTTCGGGATCGGAAACATCGATACCGGCACCGCCAAGATGTCCACTCTGCAGGGCTGCGACCAGCGCATCGGTATTCAGTATTGGTCCGCGACCAACGTTGTAAATCACCGCGCCGGGTTTCATGAGCGATAGCCGCCGTTCGTCGAAAAGATCGAGGGTTTCCGGGGTAAGCGGGATTCCGATGACAACGTGGTCGGCTGCGGGCAACATGCTGTCGAGCTGATCGATCGTGCGATAGGTGACGCCATCGATGAACGAGGCGCGGCGGTTGCGGCCCATGACATCGACTTCCAGCCCCATTCCGACCGCTTTGATCGCCAAGGCTTTCCCGATATTCCCGGCTCCAAGGATGAGCGCGCGCGATCCGGCCAGTTCCCGTACCGTCCAGCGGTTATCGTCGATCGACCAAGCCTGTTCATCCTGGGCGTGAACGAGCCGGGGAAAGTTGCGGGCAATTGCGATCATCATGCCAACGACATGCTCGGCAATGTTGTTGGCATGAACCCCGCGGTTGTTGGTGAGAAGAATGCCTCGCGCCTCGAGTGCCTCAAGCGGTGCATGGTCGACTCCGGCGCCGATCCATTGCACCCAGCGGAGATTGGGAGCAGCATCGATCTCCGCGGGGGTCAGAGCCCACGTGACGGCCGCGTCGACATCGCCGAGCGGAGTGGGCGAATGAAAGGCGTCTGGCGCTTGAATGAATTCAATCGTCGGAAACTCTGACTGAAATGACTCCAGCACACCGGGGGGAAGATCGAAACGGATCATGACTCGCCGAAGCGGCGAGGTCGAGCTATCCGCCGATTTGTGACATTCCTCGCCCAATGTTCAAATCTCCCTCTGCCAGTCCGTGCCCCCATGGCTTGCGCCAGATGCCCGCGCGCAGGCGAAGGAGCAACTCCTCGTCGGAGGCGCCATTGCGCATCTCTTCGCGAAAATCGATCTCGTCGTTTCGCAAGAGACAGAGACGCAACTTGCCGTCCGCGGTCAACCGTACACGATTGCAGAACTGACAGAACGGCTCCGATACCGGTGAGATGAATCCGATGGTGCCAACGGCGCCGGGAAGTTGCCACAAGCGGGCAGGATCGGAGGGATTGGAGTCTACCGGACGCAGCGGTCCGTAGTGATGCTCCAGCCGGGCACGAGTCTCTTCCGTCGTCACGAGGCCTTCGTCATAGACCATGCCAACACCTTCCATCGGCATAATCTCAAGGAAGCGAACCTCCCAAGGCTTGTCGATGCTGAGGGCAGCCATTTCGATGACTTCCTGCTCGTTCTGACCGCGTACCACGACGGTGTTCAGCTTGATCGGACCGATCCCCATCCGTTCGGCTTCCTCGATACCAGCCAGGACCAGATCGAGACGTCCGCCGCGGGTCATGAACTTAAAGCGAACCGGATCGAGCGTGTCGATGGAAACGTTGATACGATCGAGCCCAGCGTCACGCAGGTCGGCAGCCATGCGGGGGAGGAGCAACCCGTTGGTCGTCATGGAGATCTCTTCTATTCCGGGAAATTTCTTCATCTCCCGAATGAGATCCTCGACATGCGGGCGGATCGTGGGCTCTCCACCGGTGAGACGCAGTTTGGTGAAACCCGAAGCGGCAAAGAGACCAACCAGTCGCAGAAGCTCCTCGTCGGTCAAGAGCTCCTCCCGAGGTTGGAACTTCATTCCGGTGGCCGGCATGCAGTAGACGCAGCGGAAATTGCAGCGGTCTGTAAGAGAAATACGCAGGTAGGTCATTTGCCGCCCATAGGCGTCGAATGCCCCACTGGGCGTTCCCGAGGGCGAAACCACCGCCGCTTTGGGTTGGATTTGAAAGACTTGCATATGCCATGCACTCCCTGAAGAAAATCAAAGCCAACGCCGGAGTATCCAAGCCTTGACTATGTACTACTACAGTATCATCGCTCGGAGATTCGAACAATCGACAGCAGGGGAGAATGTGGTTTGGGAGCAGTGCTCAGCTCGAACGAAATACGTGCCTTGATCGACTCAGATGAGCCGCTTTTCAGTGGATTTGTCGATCTCGAAACGCAGGTCCAGGCGAATGGATTCGATTTAACCCTGGCAGAAGTTCGCCGCTTTGTGGGGGCGGGTACGATCGGAATCGACAACGCGGACCGCGTGCTCCCAGAGTTGGAACTGGTCGAGTCGGACGAGCGGGGCTTCATCGAGCTCGCGCCTGGCGCGTATCACATTACCTATGCCGAGACGGTCAGCCTTCCGAAGGACCTGATGGCGCTGGGCCGGCCGCGCTCGAGCCTGACGCGGAGCGGCGTTGCCATTCATACGGCAGTTTGGGATGCTGGATATTCCGGCCGATCAACCTCGCTGCTGGTTGTCTCCAACGCAGGCGGTTTTCGCGTGCAACTTGGAGCGCGCGTAGCCCAGCTCGTATTCATTCAGCTTTCCACCCCCGATGACGCGGGGTACCAGGGTATCTACCAGGGTGAGAATCGCTGAAGCAGAAAAGCCCCCGGCAGATCGGCCGGGGGCTCGATTTCGGACCTGTGGGAAGCGTGATTAGCGGTCGTTCGGACGTGCGTAAACCGGGCGATTCGGAATGTCGGTTCCACCGGGAACCTGAGACTTCCGGCGAATGACCTCGACCGTTTCGTTGCACTTATCGACCGGGCAGAAATAGATGTAGGTGTAGTCCTCTTCGGTTTGCCAGCGGAAACGGGCCGGCTCCCCAATGACGCCGCGAAGACGCATCTCGACTTTGTGGCCGGGGCAGTGCGGCGTATCGGATTCAGTCCCTTGCCTGCGCAATGCCCAATTGACGTATTTCATTACCATGTTTGGTCGATCTCCTCGCAAGCAAATTTCGCAGGTTTCCCTTGCGAGCAAGTATACGACTGGCACCGAAGCTGCCGCACTCGATCCTCTGATAGGCTATGGACCGCGAGATCGACAAGATAGCGAAGCGAAGGGACCAGAATGCCTGTTGTAACAGTGGAGGGGTTTCCCGAACCAATCGTGACCGAGCCGGGACGGCGGCTGGTGCTCGCCATCGAAGATGCCGGTATCGATATTCTGCATCGCTGCGGCGGTAATGCTCGGTGCACCACGTGCCGGGTCGACATTCTGAATGGCGACGCGGGGCCGTTGACCGAACCGGAAGATGCGCGGCTTTCCCGAGTGGACGAGCGAACCCCGACGATGCGGCTTTCTTGCCAGGTCCAGGTGAATGACGACCTGGACGTCCGGGTTCTGCGCCGACTGAGCGACTTTCCAGAGATGACCGATCCGGGTCCTCCGGTAATCGAATGGCCGGCGGATCACGCGCTTCCGCCAGAGTAATCGCCAAAGTTTGATGCTAGAATTCCCGACGGTCGTGCTAGATGGGGAGCTAGCGGTGCCCTGTACCCGCAACCCGCTTTAGCGGGGTTGAATTCCCTCTCGAGGTCCGGCCCTGTGGGACTAACGTCGCCACGTGGTGTTGAAGGCCGGGTCCCGCGCGGCGAGGCACCGTGAACCAGGTCAGGACCGGAAGGTAGCAGCCTTAAGCGGAACGTCTCGGGTGACGCGGGGATGCCCCGCCGGAGCAAACGAGCGCCGGAAAGCCGGAGGGTCGCCGATCGACAGAGGGTGCACGGCCAGTCCCCTCTCAAGGAGCAGAAAACGGTCCGCGGAAATCCGCGGACCGTTTTCGTTGCGCGTGACGTTTGGAGTTATTTTCGGCGACGTCTCACCGGTCGAGGGGGTGGGCCCGCCGAAACGCCAGCGTATGGCTTTTCGCGATCGACCGAGCTGGCACCGCCGTGACCGCTCGCGCGAGAAAATTGCTTGCGGCGTTGTTGCTCATCGTACTGCGCTTTGAGCGCAGCATAGTGGGACTTGTAATCCCAGATGGCATAGGCCACGAGAACAACCAGCGCGAGCAGCGAGAGCCAAAGCCAGTAGCGTCGCGCCAGCCCAAACGGATTGATCTGCAACCAGCGAATCAGGAAAAAGAAAAGTCCCAATCCGAAGATCACGATCGCGACTCCGGCCCATTTGCGCGCCATACGGTGCAGAACCGGGTCAGAAAACCGCTGTTTCGCCCAGCCGTTGTAGATCACGATCGACAGCACGAACCCAGCGATGAACAGAATGAGGTATGCGATCGAGAACGGGCCGAAAACCTCATCGGTTCCGGGCACCGTTCGCATGTAGTCCAAGGCTGAATGGGTTGTCCATATCAATACGTCTCGGTCAGAAGTGCCCGCTTCACTTCCTCGATCGCCTTCGTGATCTCGATATCGCGAGGGCAGGCATCGGTGCAGTTGAAGATCGTTCGGCAACGCCAGACTCCGGAGCGTTGGTTCAGGATCCGCAATCGCTCTCGCCCGCCCTGATCGCGGCTATCGAAGATGAACCGATGGGCATTGACGATCGCCGCGGGACCCACGAATTCCTCGTTCGTCCAGGTGATCGGGCAGGCGGTGGTGCAGGAGGCGCAGAGGATGCACTTGGTCGTATCTTCGAAGCGGTCGCGGTCGCTCGGGGGATTGGCGGCGCTCTGCGCTCGGTGGTGTCATCGTCGGTAATCAGGTAGGGCTTGATCGAGCTTGATATCCGGCGAAAAACCCGTCCATATCGACAACGAGGTCTTTGATGACGGAAAAGCCCATCAATGGCTCGATCGTCACCCGATCGCCGACTTCGCCCATCAGCACCTTGCAGGCAAGCCGGTTGCGCCCATTGATGCGCATGGCATCGGATCCGCAGATTCCGTGCGCGCATGAGCGGCGATAGGTCAGCGTGCCGTCTTCGTGCCATTTGATCATTGTTCAGCGCATCGAGCACGCGGTCGGTTTTTTCGACCTCGACCGGTGTATTCCCGAAAGATCGGCTTTTCGTCGATCTCGGGGTTGTAGCGTTTGATGCGGAGCGTGACCTCCACGGCTTAATGCTTTCGCTGCCGGCTCGCACCTGCGACGCCTAGTAGACCCGCTCTTTCGGTTCGAATGTCGTGATTGTGACCGGTTTCTTGGTCAGCTCCAACTCCTCGCCATGATTTCTTGATGACCGTGTGGGCGAGCCAGTTGCCGTCATCGCGCTTTTCGAAGTCGGTCCGATAGTGCGCTCCGCGGCTTTCTTCGCGGGCAAGTGCTCCTACGACCAGTCGCCTCGGCAAGGTCGAGCATGTAGCCGACTTCCAGCGTTTCGGTCAGATCGGTGTTGAAGATCTCGCCTTTGTCCTGCACGGAGGCGCGGGTAAAGGCATCGCGCAAGGCTTCGACTTCAGCCAGTGCTTCGGTCATCCCTTCGGCGTTGCGGACGACCGAGACTTTGTCCATCATCACGGTCTGCAAGCTGAGCACGAATATCCGCCGGATTTTCACCCTTTGGCCGCGCAAGGATCTCGGCGATCTCGTCGCGAGCGGCCTTGTCGGGGTTCGCGGGCAGCGGGTGAAGCGACGCTCCTTGACGAACGACAGCATGTGCCGGCCGGCGCGGCGGCCGAACACGATCAGGTCGACGAGGGAATTCGTACCCAAGCCGATTGGCGCCGTGAACCGAAACGCAGGCCGATTCGCCCGCTGAGTAAAGACCGGGAATCACGGTTCCTGCAGCATCCGAGATCACGCGGCCTTCGAGATCGGTCGGGAGACCACCCATCGCGTAGTGCGCCGTCGGCTGAATCGGCACTGGTTCGGTTTTCGGTTCGACCCCGAGGTAGGTGCGAGCGAAGTCGGTCACGTCTGGCAGCTTGGCATCGATGACCTCGGGCGGCAGGTGGGTGAGATCGAGATAGACATAGTCTTTGCCGTCGATGCCTCGCCCAGCCTTGACCTCTTCATAGATGAATCGGGAAACCATGTCGCGCGGGGCGAGGTCTTTCATGGTTGGGGCATAGCGGGCGGCAAAGGCCTCGCCTTCGTTGTTGCGCAAGATCCCGCCTTCGCCACGCGCTGCTTCCGAAAGCA
This sequence comes from uncultured Chloroflexia bacterium, assembly GCA_963720855.1. Classification (GTDB taxonomy): domain Bacteria; phylum Chloroflexota; class Chloroflexia; order Thermomicrobiales; family UBA6265; genus JAMLHN01. The sequence continues at coordinate 934,271 of CAVRGV010000001.1, forward strand.
GGATTCCCAGCTTATAGAGCCCGGTGGGATGGAACTGATAGAACTCCATGTCCATCACCGGCACGCCTCGCCGGTACGGAATGGCGATTCCATCGCCGGTGCCCGCCATGGCGTTCGACGTGATCTTGAAGACCCGCCCAAAGCCACCGGTGGCGATCAAGACTGCTTTGGCATGCAAGACATGGATTTCGCCGGTCTTCATCTCCCGGGTGACCACGCCGCAGCATTCGCCGTTTTCGGTGAAGAGCACATCCAGCAGGAATTCTTCGTCGCGGAAGGTGACGTTGTGTTTGATGCCCTGCTGATAGAGGGTCTGAATGATCATGTGACCGGTGCGGTCGGCGGCGAAACAGGCTCGGCGCACGGGACCCTCGCCGAAATTTCGGGAGTGACCGCCGAACCGCCGCTGGTCGATCAGTCCATCGGGGGTGCGGTTGAACGGCAGCCCCATGTGCTCCAGCTCGTAGACCGCGTCGATGGCGTCTCGGGCGAGGATCGCCGCGGCGTCCTGATCGACGAGATAGTCGCCACCTTTGACGGTGTCGAACATATGCCATTCCCAGTGGTCTTCCTCGGTGTTGCCGAGTGCGGCGGCAACACCGCCCTGGGCGGCTCCGGTATGCGAACGGGGAGGATAGAGCTTGCTGACAACCGCGATATTCGCGCGTCCCGCCATTTGAATGGCGGCCATCAATCCGGCGCCCCCGGCGCCAACGATCACCGCGTCATATCGGTGATAGCTCATGCTGCATCCCCCGGCCAGCGCACACGGCTGGCAAACCTATAGAACGCGCACGTACTCGATCGTCTCTGCGCTGCGCTAAGTATCTCGCGGATGGAGTTCGCGCGTATTGTGGCGGTAGGAGTTCATAACCCGTCGGATATACTTGCCCGACCCACGAATCACGTAGGTAGCCGGTCAATCGTTTCGTAGAAGGTCACATGATGGCGCGGAGCGCTCAGCTTACTCCGGTAGTGCACGGAGATATTGGAGCCGCGCTCTATCGGACAGCGGAGCAGTTTGCGCCGCGGGTGCTGGCGTTGGCGGAAGAGATTGCTGCCGTGCCAGCACCCACCGGCGATGAGCAGCGCCGGTCGGATCTGATCCGGGGGATGATGGAATCCCTGCCCTTCGACGAAATCGAGACCGATGAGATCGGCGACGTGGTTGGGCGGATGCAAGGGCTCTCGGAACTGCCCCGCTTGCTGATTGCCGCGCATCTGGATACCGTGTTCCCAGCCAGCACGCCGCTGAATGTTTTTCACGACGACAAGCGTTCGTATGGCCCGGGCATCGGTGACAACTGCCTTGGGATTGCGTCGGCGTTGCTGATCCCGACCATGCTGGAAGCCGCTGGATTGCGGCCGGATGTCGATCTGCTCATCACCGGCAATGTAGGTGAGGAGGGGCTGGGCAATTTGCGGGGCATGATCGCGGTGATGGACGCGCACCCCGAAGTTGGAGCGGTCATCGCGATCGAGGGACACAATCTTGGCCGGGTCACGCATATCGCGGTGGGGAGTATGCGCTACCGCATCACCGTCGAGGGACCAGGTGGCCACTCCTGGGGGGACTTTGGAAAGCGAAATGCTATCCAGGCCGCCGCGAGCATCATCAACGATCTGGACGATATCGACCTGCCGGCAAATCCGAAGACAACATTGAACGTTGGGACCATCGCTGGTGGCACCTCGGTGAACACTATTGCACCGAGCTGCTCGTTCCTGCTGGATCTGCGGTCGGTGAATGCAGATTCGCTGGCGGCCCTCAACACCGAGGTCGAGCGGATATTGAAGCGCAATCGCAAGGAGATCTCTGTCACCTCCGAGTTGCTCGGTGTGCGGCCTGCTGGCCAAGTCGGGCCGAATTCCCGCATTACGCGCATCGCAAGTGCGATTATCGAATCGATGGGGATGACCCCGACCGGGGATGCCTCCAGCACCGATGCGAATATTCCGATTAGCCGAGGGATTCCCGCCGTCTGCATCGGCCTGACCTCCGGCGGAAATGTGCACAAGGACGATGAATACATCGACCGAGAGCCGGTGGTGCGCGGGGTGTATCAACTGCTCGGATTGACCGTGTCGGTCGCGGAGGAGCTCCGGTTCGGCCGGCTGACCTAGCCGCGCCAGCACCAATCGAGATGCCAGCTCCCGTCTTTGCCGTCCTGTCCGACGATCGAACCAACGATCAACTTCGCGTTGCTGTGTTCTCGTCTGCCGTGGATATGGCGTACTTCGGTTTCGATTCCGGCGAATCTCTGGATGAACTCAGGCACCTGCTACGCGGACTCACCATCGTCGCTATCGATGCCGAGCAACTTGGCAACAAGCTCGTGCCGCAGGGATTTGTCGCATTCGAGCCAATCGACTTTGCAGCGTTCGTTTCGCTTTTCAGCGCTCAATCCGAGCAACCTGCGCGGAGTGACGACCAATTCGTCGATCGAGCGACGTTCGTAGCGGATCGGGTGGATTGGCTCGTCGCGCGCGGAGGGCCCTTCCTTCGGCAACTGGAGACATTGGTCGCTCACTGGTCGCCCTGAACTTCACGAGCTATTCGCAACAGCGGCAGATCTGGCAGACGAGGATCCGAATCGCGCACTCGCAGGCAGCTCGAGCAAGCAGGCGCGGCGAGAACGCGCTACTCGAAAGCCGGTAGCGACAGAACATGCGAACGTCGAAATCGATGCGGTGTTCGGCAAGGATGGCGGCCTCTCGCGGAGCATTGCGGGCTACGAGCGTCGCGATGGCCAGGTGCTCATGGCCGCAGCGGTGGCCGAAACGCTGGAGCACGATGGCGTTCTGCTCGTCGAGGCTGGGACCGGTATCGGAAAGTCGCTCGCCTATCTGGTGCCGGCCGCGCTCTGGTCGCACGCGCATGGGGAGCCCGTGATCGTCTCGACGTTTACACGCGGACTGCAGGAACAACTCGTCACCAAAGATCTTCCGCTCGCTTCCGAGGCGCTGCAGGCGTGCGGTGGACCGTCCGTGTATGGAGTTGCCCTCAAAGGGCGCTCGAACTATCTCTGCCTGCGACGGTGGCAGAGCGAAGCCCGGAACCCGAGCACCGACGCCGCCATGGACAGTCTCAAGATCAAGATTGCGATCTGGCTGGAATCGACCGTTACCGGAGATCGTGCCGAGCTTTCTCTGACTCCCGCAGAGGACAGGGCGTTCGCGTCACTTTCCTCGACGACCGACAACTGCTTGCAAACCGTCTGTCGATCATCGTTTGGCAGTCGATGTTTTTTCAATCGCTCTCGGCTGGAAGCGCAAAAGGCGAACATCATCGTCATGAACCACGCGCTCCTCTTCGCAAGTTTGGGCGAGGAGAACTCGGTGCTGGGATCGCTCGACAAGCTCATCGTCGACGAAGCGCATCACATCGAGTCGGTGGCCACGAATCAATACAGCTTTTCCGTTTCCGGTCCTCGGGTCGACAGAGCGCTGACCGAGTACGCGATGTTGCAGGGAGCCTCCATCGTTGGACATTGCGGCCGTGCGGTCGAAGCTCTGTCGTCCACCGGCGCGCTGCAGGCCAAACCGGCAAATGCGCGCAAGGCGCTGGAGGTCTTGCGCGGGGCAGTCACGTCAGTCGAGCGGGGCAAGCATTGGGCCGAGCTTTTCTTCCAGGCCGCTGCCAGGTTTGTCGAGGACAACGACGACGCCTCGAACTACGCGGTAACGCGACGGCTGCTCGATTCGACGCGCGATCTCCCGAATTGGCAGCTCGTGCTCGAGACCTGGGAATCGCTCGATGCCGTCTTTGCCGAGCTGCTTCAAACCAGCAGGTGGTTGATTGGCGAACTTGGGGACGCCGCGGGGCAGAGCGAGGCGCTCGAGAAGATCGAACCCGCGCTGCTCGATCTGTCGGTCTGGCGGAGAGAACTGGAAGAGATGCAGGGCCGTTTGCGCGCGGTCGTCTCCGAGCCTGAACCTGGATTCGTCTACTGGCTCTCCGGCCGCCGCAATTCGCCCGAGGCGTCAGTATTTGGCGCGCCGCTGGAAGTCGCCGATCTGGTGGCTGGTGAGCTGCTGGCTCGAACCAGCAGTACGGTGTTTGCCTCGGCGACGCTTCGTAGCCAGGGGACGTTCCACTTGATGCGACAGCAGCTCGGTATCGAGGATGCCAACGAACTGGTGTTGCCGTCGCCATTCGACTATCGAAACTCCACATTGCTGTATATCGCACGCGACGTGCCGGATCCGCGACATACCGCGTACCTCGATGCTGTGCGAGATGCAATCGCTGCCCTGGCCGAAGCGCTCGATGGACGGACCCTGGCGCTCTTTACCTCGCATGCGGCCATTCGCGGAGTGCAGCAGCGCTTGCGTGACGATCTGCGAACTTTGGGAATTACCGTACTCGCACAGGATATCGACGGTTCTCCCAATCAGCTCGTCGAACGGATGAAGCGCGATCCCCGAACAGTGGTGCTGGGTGTGGCCGCGTTTTGGGAAGGCGTCGACGTTCCCGGGGATGAGCTGAGTGGATTGGTCGTGACACGGCTGCCGTTCGATGTTCCGACCGATCCACTCTTTGCCGCCCGGAGCGAGCAGTTCGAGCAGCCGTTCCAGCAGTACTCGCTCCCCCGCGCAGCGCTCAAATTTCGGCAGGGTTTCGGACGGCTGATTCGTACCTCGTCGGATCGCGGAATCGTCGCGGTGCTCGATAGCCGAATATTCACCAAGAGTTACGGCAGCACGTTCATTCGCGCATTACCCGATTGCACCGTGCGGCATGGAACCATCGAGGATCTTGGCATGGCGGCGCGGGATTGGCTTCGAACGGAGCGTGAAGAGCGGTAGACTGCCGAATCTGATCCGAACTATCGCCCGACGCCGGCGGCAAGGTGGAATGGAATGTCCGACATCATCGATCGAAACCTGGCACTCGAGCTCGCGCGGGTCACCGAATCGGCAGCGCTCGCGTCGGCGGCGTGGATGGGGAAGGGGAGCAAAGAGGACGCCGATCAAGCCGCGGTCGATGCCATGCGCTACTTCCTGGGCTCGGTCGAAATGGACGGGGTGGTAGTCATCGGGGAAGGTGCCAAAGACGAGGCTCCAATGCTGTATGTCGGCGAGCAAGTCGGTACAGGCAGTGAACCAAAGGTCGATATCGCCGTCGACCCGATCGACGGTACGCGGTTGCTGGCCAACGGCATGCCGAATGCTATCGCAGTCGTAGCCCTTTCTGACCGGGGAACCATGTTCACCAGTCCCGATATTGCCTATATGCAGAAAATTGCCGTCGGTCCGCAAGCGGCCGATGTCATCGATATCGATTTATCTCCCACCGAAAACCTGGAACGAATCTCGCGCGCACTCCAGAAGCGCATCGAGGACGTAGTGGTCGTCATTCTCGACCGTCCGCGGCACGATGAATTGATCGCCGAAGTACGACGAGCAGGCTCGCGTATCAAACTGATTTCCGACGGCGATGTCGCCGGCGCGATCATGACCTCGATGCCAAATACCGGGGTCGATGTGCTGATGGGTATTGGCGGCGCTCCGGAAGCTGTTGTGGCTGCCGCAGCGCTCACCTGTGTCGGCGGCGCCATTCAGGGGCGACTCTGGATTCGCAATGAAGCAGAACAGGCGATTGTGGAACGGGACGACATCGACGTGCAGCGCAAGTTGGTGACGCGCGATCTGGTGAGTGGCAAGAACATCTTCTTTGCTGCGACAGGGATCACCGATGGTGAGCTCTTGCGGGGGATTCATTTGACCAGCAGTGGCGCCACGACGCAAACGCTGGTGATGCGGTCAGTCTCGGGAACCGTGCGCAGAATCGATGCCGAGCATCGGCTCGAGAAGCTGGAACAGCTCCGAAATTTGCGTTCAGGGATGAACTAGCGACTGGCGGCTTTCAAGTTGAGCGGGCATTTTTCGTGCGTTGACGTTATCACCGTCCCGTGATATTCTTTTTCTACCCAACAGGCACCTATACCCCTGCCTGTGCGTGGGTTCCTTACTGGAGTCGAATCCGCAGGCGCGGATCATTTTCCGGCGAATACCGACGGGCTTTCGGTGCGCGCCATCAGACTCGAAGAGCATCCCTCTGAACGCAATGCAGCTGACAATCGCACATTGTTCTCGTGCTCTGTACTTGCGCCCCGCGACTCCCGGGCGCCCCTCGACATGCTCGTAATGCCCGCCGGATTGTGATTTCCGGTCGTGGCCGGGTTCTCCTGTGGAGGAGACCCGAACATCCGATAACGGAGAAATAACTATGGATCTGGAAGAGAACGGTCCAGTGGCGACTCAGGATGGTCCGATGGACGTGGAGACCATCGTCGAAGTCGGTGCCATCAACGGCGAAGTCGACGAAAACGGCATGGCTATCGATGGCGACAAGGGCGACGGAACTTCCCGGAACGGCCGAGGCCGCGGGCGCGAGAGCCGGAATGGCAGAGGCGGCCGCCGGGGCCGCGAGACCCGGCCACGAGAGTTTGTCGAAGAAGGGCTCGAACCTCGGCCCGATGTCGGGCCAGCGTTGATCGTGGCTGAACTCGAGACGATGCCCGAAGATCAGCTTTTCGAGCTGGCGCGGGAGTATGAGATCCAGGGCTACACGCGCATCAAGCGGCCCGACCTGATCATTCGACTTCTGCAAGCTCGTACTGAGCGCGAAGGCACCGTTTTCGGCGACGGAATTCTCGAGATTATCGAAGACGGCTTCGGATTCCTCCGAGGCGCTCGACTTCTCCCCGGGCCAGACGACATTTACGTATCCCAATCTCAGATTCGCCGATTTGGATTGCGCACGGGCGATCGGGTTTCCGGACAGGTTCGTCCTCCAAAAGACAATGAGAAGTTCTTCAGCCTGCTCCGCGTGGAAGCCGTGAACGGCATCGATCCGGAAACGGCCCGCAAGCGGCCTTCGTTCGACACATTGACTCCGATTTTCCCGCTCGAGATGATCGACCTGGAAACTCAGCCGAACATCCTCTCGACGCGCGTGCTCAATCTCGTGGCACCGATCGGTCGTGGACAACGCGGATTGATCGTGTCACCGCCCAAGGCCGGCAAGACGCTGCTGTTGAAGTCGATTGCCAATGGCGTTTCGACCAACAACCCAGACGTCCATCTGATGGTCTGCCTGATCGGCGAGCGGCCGGAAGAAGTGACCGACATGCGACGTTCGGTCGACGGCGAGGTCATCTCCTCGACTTTCGACGAGCCGGTGGAGGATCACACCAAGGTCGCCGAGATGGCGCTGGAGCGTGCCAAACGCCTGGTCGAAGGTGGGCGTGACGTGGTGATCCTGCTCGACTCGATCACCCGACTGGCGCGTGCCTATAACCTCGCGGTTCCGCCGAGTGGCCGCACGCTCTCCGGTGGTATCGATCCTGTAGCGCTCTATCCGCCGAAGCGATTCTTCGGCGCGGCTCGAAACATCGAAGGCGGCGGTAGTCTGACAATCGTGGCGACCTGCCTGATCGATACTGGCAGCCGAATGGACGACGTCATCTACGAGGAATTCAAGGGCACCGGCAACATGGAGCTCCACCTCGACCGCAAGCTTGCCGAGCGCCGCATCTACCCGGCAATCGATATCCAGCGCTCCGGCACGCGACGCGAAGAGCTGCTGCTCGAGGATGCCAAACTGCGCCAGGTGTGGACCATGCGGCGTATGGTCGCAATGCTTGGTGGGACCGAAGGAACGGAACTCGTGCTCGGCCGTCTTGCGAAAACCCAAAGCAACGACGAGTTCCTTGCGACCCTGAACAAGGACCTCTAGCGACAGAAACCTGGAACCTAATTTAGAAGCCGCCAGTCCAATTCGGGCTGGCGGCTTTTTTCTACGCCTGCAGGACTGCTACCGAAGGGCTATCTCAGAAAGGGTATAGCGGCGCGCGCGAGGCTTGAGGCGAACATCCTTCAGCATCACTTCGAGGGTGGCGGCCCGCTCAGCTATAGCAAGCAGCGATTCTCGCCCGATATCCTCATAGATTTCATACGCAACTTCGCCACTCTCACGCTGCAACCATCCGCCGACGATGCGGCCATCGACCCATACTGTGGGGCCGGCATTTCCGACGTTGTCGAAGAGTCGTTCCGCATGCGGACCAAGGTAGAAATCTCGCCGCTTCCATCCCATAGTGCTCGAATCGAGTCCAGGGAGGAGCGCAACCCATGGGCCGGGAGAATCGACTGGATCGAAATCTTCCGCAAGTACGAACGCTGGACCTTCGTTCGTATCGACTTCAATCGACCCGGCGCGATCCAAGGCTTTTCGGCTCCGTCCTTTTGCCCAGCCGGTCCACCACGCAAGATCTTCGACAGTCGCGGGAGCGTGCCCTCGAAGCCAGGTGCGAGCGATTTCGGTATCGGCCTCATCGGAGCTGGGACGGTCTGGCCAATCGGAACGCCAACTCTCGGTGGCTGCCCAGGTGAATTGGCTCGAGGTCCATCCACCTTTAGGGCGTGCTCGAATCACCCGTCCCTCAGCAGACATGGAGGTGAGGAGTCGGCTGGCAACCGATTGACTGGCATTCGGAGCGGCCGGTCCGTTGAGCGGCAGTCGATAGCTCAGGTACGGATCGTCGCCGGCGATTTGAGTGCTGGTTGAGCCGGGGTTGGTCTGAAGAACTGCCAGAAGTCGGCCCTCAGCCTCGGTGATCCAGACATCGACTTCCGAAACGCCAGTGGCTACGAGCGATCGTGCAAGCAATCTTCGCTGGTCGCGGGCGACAGTGGCATCGAATGACGACCATATTGACGGTGCAATTTCAAATGGCACAGCAAATATGGTGCGGCGCATCCCCAGCACGCGTACCAGCAAGCGCGTTTCGTACAGGACTTCCTCGACATCCGCGATCGTGGAATTCGGCGAGCGCGCCAGGATGCCGAGCACTGTCGAGCCAGGATCTGTGCCGTGAATTGCCGTCAGAGATCGAGCAACCTCGATCGGAGACGCAACCTGGTGATTCGGAGCGAGCAGATGCCGCCGCCCCAACCTGGCCCGCCGTTCGGCGTCGTCAATGTGACGTGGCATCGAAACCTACGCGAAGATGTCGACGACCTGCCGGTTGCGTTCCTCCCAGGTCGACATCGATTCGTCCATGACAACGAAGGTTTTGTCTGCGGAGGTCGAGACCGCGCTTGCTTTGCCGTCTTTGTCCAAACCGACGATGTTCATTTCGCTGGCAAAGGGGTCGTCGAGCTGCTTGAGATCGAGCATGGCCTGTTCGAGCGATTGTTCGAGCGACATCCCAAAGCGCATAAAAGTCACGACGCTGTGCGCAGTGCAACATCGCTGGGCCATCTCACCTCGACCGGTGCATGCGGCTGCGCCCCAACGGTTGTCGCAATAGTTGCCAGCTCCGATGATTGGGGAGTCTCCGACGCGGCCAGGATACTTCCACGCCCACCCAGACGTGCTCACGCCGGAGGCAAAGTTTCCATCCTTGTCACGACAGAGAAAGTTCACCGTGCCGTGGGCGTCGACCAATTGTGGGTCTGAGCTCATGCGGGTGACGAGCTCGCGCATATGGGCGTAGTACCCCTCCTGGGCCGATCCCAGTGAGGCGAGCTCATCGGTACGTGAGCGCCAGATTTCCAGCGATTCGGGCGAATTCAGGTCTTTTGGTTCCAGACCTGTTTCGGCAGCCAGACGCCGAGCGCCCTCTCCAACGATCAAGACATGGGGCAAGCCGTCCATGACCGAGCGAGCGAGCTGGGACGCTTCCTGATAGTCCTGCAACGCGGCCACGCTTCCGGCTCGGAGACCCTTGCCTTCCATGACGCTGGCATCGAGCTCGACCTGCCCAAGCATGTTCGGCAAACCAGAGTAGCCAACGCTATGGTCTTCTGGATTAGCCTCGACGAGCGCGAGCGCCACGACAATGGCATCCATGGCCGAACCGCCTGACCGCAGCACGTCGATCGCGGCTTCCATGCCGACGGAGCCGTTCGAGGAAGCGACGATGATTCCGTGGGTCATTGAATGACTCCTTCAGGCGCTCGCGGCGAGCGCGCGTGTGACCTCGTCGGTCTGAAACATGGGGAGGTCAAGCGTTTGGGTTCCTTCGATCAGGTGGAAGCCGGATGTCGGAGTGGTGAGCTTCCCAATAATCGAAGTTTGGATCCCGTGCGCGTGGCAGTGAGCTGCAACGCGCTCCACATCGGCTGCAGAAATTGATGCAAGCATGGTGCCAGAGGAGAGCATACCCAGCGGATCGATGCCGAAGTGCTGAGCAACGATCTTCGTCTCTTCCAGCAAGGGAACGAGTTCGCGGTTCATGACAGCCCCGAGCCCAGACGCGGCGGCGATTTCGCGAACGCCGTTGGCAACGCCGCCTTCGGTGGGATCGTGAAGCGCCGTGACGGCACCCGTTTCCAAGAGGACACGAGCGATCTCTACGACCGAAATGCCTGGATCGTGGAGGAGCCGTTGGGAGCGGGACACGAACTCGGCTCCAAACGTGGATGTCAGCTCCTTCGTTCGTTCGATGGCCAGAAGCGCAGTGCCTTCGATGCCTGCAGGGCGTGCGAGCAGCAAGCGGTCACCGCGTTGGGCTTTGCCGGGATAGAGCAAACCGGCCGGACCGGCCGTTCCAATCAGCGTGCCGATGAGCAGTGGCCGCGGAACTCCGGCCGTGATTTCGGTGTGCCCGCCAATGAGCGAGATTCCGAGCTGTGCACACGACGTCTTGAGCTGCTCGAAGAGTTCGGCGACGAGTGCCTCCGTCGAGCCGACCTCTGGCAGAAGCGCCGTCACCAACATCCAGCGCGGAATTGCGCCCAGACAGCTCAGGTCGTTGGCATTCACGTGGACGAGATAGGTGCCCGCTTCCTGACTTACGAAGGTGATTGGGTCGTTCTTGATGACGAGGAGGGTGCCATCCAGATCGAGGACTGCGGCATCACGGCCCAGTCCGGGACCGACGACGACCGATTCATCAGTCGATTCAAGTCCAGCGAGCAACGATCCAAGCAGCTCGAATGGGAGTTTTCCAACAGGAAGGTGTGCGTTCGACATGGGTAGCCTAGAACGGCGGTTCGGCAGCGGAATCGACATCGAGCGAGCGTTGCACAAGCTCGACGCGCAGCTCAGCCTGTTCGAGCAGTCGCTGGCAGCGATGGCTGAGTCGAGCACCCAGCTCGAAACAATCGAGCGACTCGTCGAGGGTCAAGTCGCCCGAGTCGAGCACCGCAACAATCGCTTCGAGACCAGCCATCGATTCCTCGAAGGTGCCGTCCACGCTGGCGTTTTGCCAAGTTTCGATCGACGTTGCCAAGTCGAGGGCCATGTACTTCTCGTGTCGTCAGGATACTGCCGTGGTTACGATGGATTCGACAGCGCCGTCGATGAATCGGGTTCGAAGCGTTTCACCGGGAGCAGCTTCTGCCGCCGACCGTACCGGTCGACCAGTTCCACCGTGTTCGACGAAAGCATACCCGCGCTCCATGGTTTTCGCTGGGGACAATGCCTCCAATAGTGCCTCGGCCCGAGCTGACCGCTGCGACGCTCGATCCCGATGTGCGGTGACGGCGTGTAGGAGTGAGGATTGGAGGCTCTCGAGGTGGGTGATCCGTTCCTGAACGCCGCGCTGATCGAGACGAGTACGCCATCGCTCGACATCGACGAATTTTGTGGCCAGGTCGCGCTCGAAACGGTCTAGATGCTGGTCGAGAGATTCGATCAGCGCATTCAGGTCAGCGGCTATTGGTGGCGTAATGAGCTCGGCCGCAGCGCTGGGGGTGGGAGCGCGTAAATCCGCCACGAGGTCGAGCAGGGTCCAATCGGTTTCATGCCCGATGGCGCTGATTATTGGGACGGGAGCGGCGAATACAGCCCTGATCAGACTTTCGTCATTGAAGACCGCAAGGTCCGACGCCGAACCACCACCGCGCGCGATGACGATGACGTCCGGCGTCTCGCTTATCAGGAGGGAGTGAAGAGCTGCTATCAACTCTGACGGCGCATTCTCGCCTTGCACGGCTGACGGAGCAAGGAGGAGCCGGGCGAAGGGGTAGCGACGACGCACGACGTTCTGGATGTCGTGCCAGACCGCCCCTGCCGACGAGGTGACGATTCCGATGACCGCGGGATTTGCTGGGATCGGTCGTTTGCGCGATTCCGAGAAAAGTCCTTCGGCTTCGAGCTGCTGTCGCAAAAGCTCGAGTTCAAGCGCGGCGAGGCCGATGCCGGCCTCCTCAACGAGATCGACATAAAATTGGTAGCGCCCTTCGGTGGGATAGATTTCGACTTTGCCGTGCGCCACACAGACCGCGCCGGGGGAGGGGAGGGAGCGCTGGCGTAGGGCATTCATGCGAAACATCACGCAACGGAGTTGGGATGCCTCACCTGATAGCGTGAAGAAGACATGGCCCGAGCGAGACACGGTGGATTCGAGCACCTCGCCAGAGATCCAGATATCGGCGAGAACTGCGTCGGATTCGAAGAGGTCACGGATGCGATCCGTGACCTCCCGGACTGTGCGAGGGGTGTCGAGCATCGTCGTGCTAGTCGACCGGGGAGATGTGGACCAGCGGTTGGCCGTATTCGACGGCCTGGGCGTTCTTCACCAGTATTTTGCTGATGATTCCATCATGTTCCGACGTGATCTCGTTCATGATCTTCATGGCTTCTATGATGCCGATTACCTGACCGACCTCGACCTCGTCACCTTCCTGAACAAAGGGCGGGTCGCCCGGGCTCGGTGAGGCGTAGTAGGTGCCGATCATCGGCGAGGTGACGGTAAGGTGGCCCGACTCCGGCTTCGATGGCGCCGGGGTCGATGTCTGCAACTGAATCGATTCCTGAGACGCGTCAGCATGAAATTTGCGAGGCGCCTCGATCTTGATGCGCACGCGAGAGCCTTCGTGCTCGCACGTCGAGGGTCGTGAGCCCATATTCGCGCATCTGACGTGAGGCGTCCTGAATGAAATCGGCAATATCTTCCCAGGATGTGGAGTTGTCTGGCATAGGGATCTCTCCTCCTGGTGCTAGCTAGGCGCGCTCGATGTACTCGCCGGTGCGGGTATCGACGCGAAGTACGTCGCCGATGTTGATAAAGAGCGGAACGTTCACGACCAGCCCGGTTTCCAGCGTGGCCGGTTTGGTGCCTCCTGAGGCAGTATCGCCTTTGAGACCAGGGTCGGTCTCGGTGACGACCAGCACGACCGATGTCGGCAATTCGAGGTCGATTGGCTCGTCTTGCCAGGTCATGACGTCCAGCTCGTCGTTTTCCTTCAAGAACCTGGCGGCATCGCCGACCGCAGTTTCGGTCAGGGTGAACTGATCGAAGGTATCGAGATCCATAAAGTTGAATCCGTCGGGATCGCGATAGAGAAACTGCACATGGTTCCGCTCCAGGCGAACCGCCGGGAAGCGCGCGCCAGCCTGCACCGAGTGCGACGTGATCGACCCGGTTCGCAGATCCCGGAGTGTCATGCGCAATTGGGCAGATCCGCGCCCTTGCTTGTTGTGCGAGAAGTCGACCACCTTCACCAGGCGATTGTCGAACTCCATCGTCGTACCCTTACGGACATCACCAGTTTCGATCAATGCAAATACTCCTTTAGATCCGCGGCCGCTTGGGCGCGTGGGTTAGCAGCTCATAGCCTTCGTCGGTGACCAGCACGACATCTTCGATGCGCACTCCGCCGAAATCTCGAATGTAGATACCGGGCTCGATTGTCAAAATCGAATTGGCCGGAAGTGGATCCTCGTTCTTGCCATGCAAGAACGGACCGTCGTGGATGCGGACACCGATGCCGTGGCCGAGCCCATGCACGAATTGTTCGCCATAACCGGCGGTGGCGATGACGTCACGAGCTGCCGAGTCCACGACGCTGGCGGGAACTCCAGCTCGGATCGTGGCGAGCGCTGCATCCTGCGCGGACTGGACAATAGTGTAAATCTCAGCCAATTGCTCAGGCGGCTCGCCGAGCCAGTTCGTGCGCGTGAGATCGGCGGTGTAGCCGTGAACCGTGGCACCGATATCCATGATGATCGAGTCGCCCCGTTGCAGCGCGCGGTCGCCTGGCTCGTGATGCGGTTTGGCGGAGTTGGGACCAAATGCAACTGTCGGCGGGAAACCCCATCCGTCTGCGCCTTGATCCAGGAATGCGATTGCGATCAAGTTGGCGACCTCTCGCTCCGTGATCCCCTCTCGCAACGCTCCGATCGCGCGTTCGTAGGCGATATCGGTGATCTCGATAGCACGCCGGTGGTAGCTCACTTCCTGTGGCGACTTTACCCACCTAAGGCGGTCGATTTGGTCGCCTACCGGAACGAGCTCGATGCCATGAGTTTGGTCGGACAGGCGAACAAATGAATCGTGCGGCAAGGTCGCGGTTTCGACCCCGACGCGCCTGGCGCCCAACGATGTGAGTGACTTCACCGACCTGCTTCTCCCAGGGGGCCGTCGTTTTCACCGCTTCGTAATCCGGCGCAGCGGCCTGGGCCCAGTCGATGTTGTTGCCGTTGGTAAAGAGCTGCGCGGTTGTTGCCGTGATAACGAGCACGCCGCCGGAACGCCCGGAGTGATCCTCGGCGCGGTATCCACTGGCAAAGTACCGGTTGTCCTGATCGGAGATCAGGACGGCGTCCCAACCTTCGGTCGTCAGAATTGCCCGGAGTTGTTCGATCCGATTCGACATCGTTGTCCTCAGTTACTGGTAGTGCTTCAAGCAGAAGTCGAGCGCGAGCCGATATCCATCGACCCCGAGGCCGACGATCTGCCCACGCGCAATTGCGGAAATCACCGAATGGTGGCGAAACTCCTCGCGGGCATGGATGTTACTGATGTGGACTTCGACCGCCGGCGTCCCTACGCCCGTCAAGGCATCGCGAATCGCAATGCTGTAGTGACTGAGCGCACCCGGATTGATGATGATCGCCTTCGATCCCGGGCCGTGCATCTGAATGGCGTCGACCAATTCGCCTTCATGATTCGACTGAAGCGCGATGATGGCCGCGGGTGGAGTCAGCAGCAGCGGCCTGGGCTTCCATGCCGGCGACGATGTCGTGCAAGGTCGTTGCGCCATAGATGCCGGGTTCGCGCGTCCCGAGCAGGTTCAAATTCGGTCCATTGAGCACCAGGTAGCGACGTTCGGTCACCGGCAAACGGTCCTATCCGACGGGGGCGCCGCTATTTGCGACGGCACTGACATATGCGCGGATACGATACGACGAATCACTGCCTTCCGGGACGAAGCGTCCCACGAAGATATACACCGGTTGGAGATATTGCTCGCCACCCGGCAGGCCGGCCGTGGTGTACCCGATCTCGATCGAGGAAAAGGTCGAGCGGCCCTTCACAACGCCTTGTTCATCGGCGATGCCTTCGGGCAATTGAATGTCGAGGAAGGCTTCGCCGCTGCTCACTTCGGCCCAGGCATCCTTGGGGTCGCGGAGCTGATAGACGTCGTAACGATCGATGACCGGCCAGCGAACCGAGGCTTCGATCACTTCCCCTTCGGGACCGACGGTCACCACAGCGCTCGGGTAGGCGGCGATCATGTTCTCCGGTTCGAGGGGAATGAACTGCACGATCACCCGCTCGGTTTCCTCTGACCGACTGACAACGGTGCCATCGTCAACGTTGTTCGGGAGCAATCCAGCCGTTCGTAGCCATTCGCGGGCGAATCCGATTGCGGCTTCATCCTCGGGCAAATCGCCTTCCGCGGGCGGATCGGGAGAGAAGAATTGGACGAGCCCAGATGAGACGTACAGTTCCTGCTCGCCCTGAATGTCGAACGAACCGTTGCCCCGGTCGTTGACCTCCCCATCGATACCGAGTTTTTCGGCGATTCGCTCAGTACGCGCCTGGGTTGGCTCTTTCCAGTTCAGTTTGTAGACGGGGGCTTCCCGCGGGACCGCATCGAGATCGATCTTAGAGTCCGATTCGATCTGGAACTGATAACCCTTGCTGATTGGACGATGGAAGGTCGGGTGGGGGCAGCTCACTGGTAAGCTCGCTCGACGCGGCCTCATCAGTCGGTTCCGGAGTGGCGTCCTGGGCCAGGGTTCCGTTGCCGGCGACTGCAATCGCCAGGGCGAGGAGTGCGAACAAAAGGCGGAGATGAAGACCGCCAGTCCGCAGTCGGATGACCTGTCAATGAACCGTTCCTTTCTCAGGCGCGAATTGCGGGTGCGCCTGTAATGGCTGAATCGAGCTCGGCCATGCGCCGTAGCTCGACAATCTGATCGCGAAGCAGCGCCGCCTTCTCGAACTCGAGATTCTTCGCTGCCATTTTCATTTGACTCTCGAGGTCCTTGATCATGCGCACCAGCTCGTCCTTCGGCATCTGCATGATGACGCCAGGCTGATCGGCACGGTCGGTGCGATATTCGGCCGATTCTTCGGCGACCTGGCGAACCCGCTCGGTAATGTCCTTGATTTCCTTGACGATGCCGCGCGGTTCGATTCCGTGTTCGAGGTTGTACTTCATTTGAATTTCGCGACGACGATAGGTTTCTTCGATCGCCACGGTCATCGAGCGAGTCATCGTGTCGGCATACATGACGACCGAGCCTTCGACGTGCCGCGCCGCGCGGCCGATCGTTTGAATGAGCGAGCCTTCGGAGCGAAGAAAGCCTTCCTTGTCGGCATCGAGAATGGCGACGAGCGAAACCTCAGGAAGGTCCAGACCTTCGCGCAAGAGGTTGATGCCCACGACAACATCGTAGATACCCAGCCGGAGATCGCGCAAGATCTCGATGCGCTCGAACGTGTCGATCTCGCTGTGGAGGTAGTGGGTGCGAACACCCATCTCTTTCAGGTAGTCGGCGAGATCTTCGGCCATGCGCTTGGTAAGGGTGGTGACCAGCGAGCGCTCACCTCTGGCTGACGCGCAGGTTGATCTCGCGCAGCAGATCGTCGATCTGGCCTTTGGTGGGACGGACGGAAATCGAGGGATCGATCAGCCCAGTTGGGCGGATGACTTGCTCGACGGTGCGCTGCGTCGCCTGCGCTCGAACGGACCTGGAGTTGCGGAGACGTAGATCGTCTGATTCAGCATGCGGTCGAACTCGTCGAAGGTCAGCGGGCGATTGTCGCGCGCCGAAGGGAGACGGAATCCGTGCTCGACCAGGATGTCTTTGCGGGCGCGGTCGCCGGCGTACATGCCGCGAACCTGCGGAATCGACATGTGCGATTCGTCGATGATCATCAGGAAGTCTTTGGGGAAGTAGTCGATGAGGGTATGCGGTTGCTCGCCCGGCTTCAGACGGGAGAGGTGCATGGAATAGTTTTCGATGCCAGAGCAAAAGCCGGTTTCTTCCATCATTTCCAGATCGTAATTGGTGCGTTGTTCCAACCGTTGCGCCTCGACGAGCTTGCCCTGGTTGCGGAGCTCTCTCAGTCGCTCTTCCAATTCGGCTCGAATGTCAACGATACCGGCGCGCAGCTTGTCGGCAGACGTGACGTAATGCCGGGCCGGGAAGATGTCGAGCTCGATGCGATCGATCAGCAGCTCACCGGTCAGTGGGTCGACTTCGACGATGCGCTCGATCTCATCACCAAAAAACTCGATGCGTACGGCAATTTCCTCGTAGGCCGGGAAGACTTCGATCGTATCACCGCGAACCCGGAACGAACCCCGGATGACGGTCATGTCATTGCGGTCGTATTGCAGATCGAGCAACCGCCGGATCACCTGGTCGCGCCGCTCGCGGGCTCCGCGGCGCAGCTTGATGACCGTGTTTTGATACTCCTCGGGGGAACCGAGACCGTAAATGCAGGAGACCGAAGCGACGATCAGCGTGTCGTCACGCGTGAGCAGCGAGCGAGTTGCCGCGTGGCGCAACTTGTCGATCTCCTCATTGATGTCGGAGTCCTTTTCGATATACGTGTCGGTGCGTGCGACATACGCCTCGGGCTGGTAGTAGTCGTAATAGGAGACGAAATACTCGATAGCGTTGTCCGGGAAGAACTCCTTGAATTCAGAGTAGAGCTGGGCAGCGAGGGTTTTGTTGTGCGCCAGGACGAGGGTCGGGCGATTGTATTTCTCGACCAGGTTGGCAATCGTGAACGTTTTGCCCGAGCCAGTAACGCCGAGCAGCACTTGCCGTTTGAGATCGTTTTCGAGACCGTCAGCGAGCTGCTCGATCGCTTTGGGTTGATCGCCGGTGGGTCGTAGGTCGCTTTCGATGCGGAATTTAGCCATGGTGAACGACCTCCGGAATCAGATCAGATGATCTGGTCAAGTGGTGGATTATAGCCGACGAAGCTGAGCAGACAGGGCGAATGAGGGCGGTTCGGGCCGCTCGTTGTCACCGAACGGCGGGAGGAATCGTCACGGCAGAACCACGGCAGGAGAATGGCGCGCCTAGCTTGCCGCGGAGAGCCGCACCTTACCGCGGATCGATAGTGGGCGGAGTTGTCCAGCCTACAGCTCAGATCCTGGGCCATGTGTCCTCGAGCGCAACTACGTTGGAAGTGAACCGCGGCTTGGGCGACACGAGGTCCCTCCGCTTCGGTCGGGATGACGGGGGAGCGGTCGGGAAGACGGGGAGCGAGGTGGGATGACGAATCGGGTATGGCTGCGCCCTGGTCGGATGCGAGTTGGCTGCATCGAATGTTCTCGACGAACGATCACTCAACGATGAGTCCGCGCGTGGAGCCTTGGGTGACGGCGGGGAAGCCGGGCGGGTAGCACTGGGGCACTGCCCAGGCATGCATCTGTCCGCCGATGTGCCGCTTACTAGCAGTATAGAACATATGTTCGCAATTTGTCAAATCAAGCGGATCGACGACAGAGGCAGATTGGCCGAGAGAGCGTGGGCGTCTGGACCGTCCCGGCAACCGCGCGCCAGTGCGTGGTGTCAGGGGAGGCGGTAGAAGTCGGAATCTGCGACTGGGTTTGCCACGATGTCTTCGATATGCCGAACGGCCCAACGTTGGCCGGCGAAGATGAGCCGGCCGGTGGCTTCGTCGCGGTCGCACCAGGCATAGTCGTCGAACTCGTCGTCGAGCGATACCGGGCATGTCGTCCAGCAATTGAAATGCAAAAACGGGAGCGAGCACGATCGTATCGGTTGCGTGGTCGAAGAACTGATTGATGTAGTCGGCGGAGAAGGCACTCAGGTTCGCGAGACCGGTCTGAATGCGGATTGCGCGCCTGGCGGCCTCGAGCGACGTTTCGTCCTCGCAGACGCGCCCATGGATGCCATGCCAGGTATTGCCGAGCGGGAGCTCGGCCCGGCGGCGCAGCAGAAGAAATTGCGCGCGACCCTGCCGGTGGCGAAAGACATAGGCGTCGACGATATCGGTTGTGATCGAAGCCACGCCATCCTCCGCGAATGGGGCGTATCTGCCGCAGGAACGGTTGGTTTTACCATGAATCGCGAGGAGAGGGCCGCGCGGGTCCGGTCGCGTATGCTTTGCGGATAACATAGATTGACCGCAAAGTAGGCAAATGCGGCAAGGCTGGGCCGAAATGCCCATGCGATAGTTTTTTTCGATTCGAGCGATAGGATGGCGCGGGTTCGCGCCGTTACGATCCGGACTGATACTTCCCCAGGCAGTGACTTCAGCAGACTCCATCCATCTCAAATGACAGATGCGGTCGCAGCACTCAGGCATTGCCGTTGACAGCGCCGCTCATCGCCGCGCTGCTTTTGGCGGTGGTCTTTCTTTGTGGTGGCACCAGCATTGGCACCGAGCTGGCCATGTCGCGCTTGCTTGCGCCGTACTTCGGAACCTCCACCTTTATCTGGGCCAATCTGATCGGTCTGACGCTGGCTTTCCTGGCGATCGGCTATACGCATCGGCGGCCGGCTGGCGGATCGGAATCCCTCGCTGGAGGTGATGCTGGTGATCGCAGGACTGGCAGGTTTCGCGGTGGCGTTGATTCCCGATCATCGCGCGACCGATCCTGCGGCTTTCGCTGGACGCCTTCGATGATTTGAATGTCGGCGTGTTCTTCGGGTCTTTTTTTGCATCACTGCTGTTGATGGCGTTTCCCATGCTCCTCTTCGGGTGCATCTCGCCGTTTGCGATTCGCATGCGAACGCAGAACATTCGTTCTTCCGGCGAAACCGCTGGAAACATTTACGCGCTCTCAACCGTCGGATCGATTGCCGGAAGCTTTTTGCCCGTGCTGGTGCTCATTCCGCTTTTCGGGACGCGCGCGACCTTTCTGATCATGGGTGCCGCGCTTGATGACACTGTCGCTTGATCGGATTGGTCTCGGACGCGCTGGGCGGCGCGCGTTGGGCTGATCGCGGTGCTGCTGATCGCCTCATTGGGCATTCACGCCACGACCTCGGCCGGTGAGATCAAACCGCCGTATCGTGGAACGCTCATCGAGGAAGCGGAGTCGGATTACAACTACATTCAGGTCCTGAACGACGACGGGCGTTATCTGCTGGCGTTAAATGACGGCCACGCGATTCATTCGATCTACGACCCGGATTCGGTGCTGACCGGAGGGCCATGGGATTATTTCCTGCTGGCGCCGACCATGGCCGGGATCGACTCCTGAGCGTGCGCTGATCGTCGGATTGGCGGGTGGAACCTCGGCGCACTCACTGCTCGCGACCTATCCCGATCTCACCATCGATGGTGTGGAAATCGATCCCAAGGTGCTGGAGCTGGCGGAGCAGTATTTCGCGCTCGACGATCCTCGTCTGTCGACTTATGCGGAAGACGGCCGGTATTTCCTGGAGACTTCTGACGAGACCTACGACCTGGTGGCGCTCGATGCGTATCGGCAGCCCTATATTCCTTTTCATCTGGCAACTGAAGAGTATTTTCAGCTCGTCTGCCGACCACCTGAGTCCGCAGGGAGTGGTGGTGGTGAACGTGGGCCGCTCGGAGACCGACTTCCGATTGGTAGACGCTCTATCATCTACGCTCAGCGCGGTCTTCCCGTGGGTCTGGCTGGTAGATGTGCAGGGATACGACAATACGATGGTGATTGCGTCCAACAGACGAGATCTCACTGGAACAGATCGAGCAGCGATTGCGTTCGACCAATCCGGGATCGAACCAACAGATCGTGGCCGCAGAAGTGTTTGCCGACGGAAATCTGCGGATGAACTCGGCCCATGAGCAGCCCTACACCGACGACCGGGCGCCAGTCGAAACATTGATCGATCGGATGATTCTCGACGCGGCACGAGAAGAAACAGGCGAATGACGATCTCCACCGACATCCATCCATTGCAAGCTAAAAACATTGGCAGGCTTCCCTTCGTCCGGCACGGGATCACCCGCCGGGTACCCGGGCTCGGTCCCGCTGATGGCAATATCTCCTATTCCGAGCCACGCGATCCGGTGGCCGCCTGGGAAATGCGGCAGTTTTGGTGCGATCGGATGGATATCGATGCCAACACGCTGGTCACCGCGCATCAAGTGCATGGCAACCGGGTGGGTGTGGTGCCGGGAGCAAAAGCCGGGCACCGGTTCGGCGCCGGGAACCGGATTGTTCGGCAAGTTCGATAGCCTGGTGACCGCCGATCGCGAACGTGGCCGTGATGATGACACATGCAGATTGCCTGGCGGTGATCCTGTGCGATCCACAGACTCGATCGGTTGGGGTGGTGCACGCCGGTTGGCGAGGGACGGTGGTCGACGTCAGCGGGGCTGCGGTGCGCACAATGATCGAATCCTTTGGGGCTGGTCCGGAGGAAATCCTGGCATTTGTCGGTCCCGGCATTTGTTCCGATTGCTACACAGTCGGTGACGAGGTTATCGATTCCTGGCGGGGTTCAATGCCTGCGAACGGAGACTCGGCCATATCGCGGCCGAACGGACAGTGGCATTTCGATCTGGCTCAGGCGAATTACCTTCAACTTCGCGCGGCTGGTTTGCGACGCGGACGCAATCGAACGTTCGGGCATTTGCACGCGCTGTGACGGAGCCGCCTGGTTTTCTCATCGTGGGCAAGGTCCCGATACCGGCCGGTTCGCATCAATCATTTCGGTGGTCGAATGAGCGGAACAATGACCGACTCGGGATTGGCAGCCCGCTTGGCCGGCGTTCAAGCACGCGTGGCGATCAGCGGCTGAGCGCGCAGGTCGAGATCCTGGCGACGTGACCATCGTAGGGGTCACCAAGACCGTTGGGCGTGGCGCTGTCGATGAAGCCTACGGTCTCGGGCTGCGCGTCTTCGGTGAAAACCGGGTTCAGGATGCAAAGGCGAAATTCGCTTCGCCACTGCCGGCCGATGCGCAACTGCACATGATCGGAAGTTTGCAGTCCAACAAGGCGAAGACCGCCGCCGAGCTGTTCGATGTCATCCAATCGGTCGATCGAGCGTCGCTGGTCGAGGCGCTGGCAAAACAGGCGGAATCGAGCGGGAAAACGATCGAGATCTTGCTGGAGATCAATGTCGCTGGGGAAGCGCAGAAGGCTGGTTGCCCACTGTCAGATGCGCCTTCGCTTCTGAATCTGGTGCAGGCACACGTGGGATTGCGTCCGATTGGCCTTATGACCATGGCTCCATTGGTGGACGATCAAATGGATGTGCGGCCTGTATTCCGTGGATTGCGCACATTGGGCACTTCGCTGCAGGAGCGATTCGGGGTGCCTTTGCCGGTACTGTCCATGGGCATGAGCAACGACTTCGAGGCGGCGATTGCCGAGGGAGCGACGCACGTCCGCGTCGGGCGGGCGATCTTCGGTGGTTGACGGTCGTTCCCGCACTCGGGTCATTTCGCTGGCGAGCGGGAGCAGCGGAAATGCGCTGCTGGTCCAACATGGGGCCGTAGCTGGCCTCATCGATTGTGGAATCGGTCCAAACCGGTTGCGCACCGAGTTGCTGGCGATTGGATTGCGGCTCAACGATCTCAGCTTTGTTTTTATCACGCACGAGCACATCGACCACATCCGGTCCGTGCCCGCGTTGCGCAGAGCAGGCGTTCCGCTTGTGACCGGCGCTGGAACCGCGCAAGCCATGGGACTTGTCGGTCGCGAATGGGTCAGGATCAAGCATGGCGAGCGGTTCGAATGCGGCGGAGTCGAAGTCTCGGCGGTGCGAACATCACACGACGCGGCCGAATCGCTCGGAGCGGTGGTGCAACTGGGCGACCTGACCGCGGCGGTCTTCACCGATATGGGTGAATGGGACGCAATGACCGTGGATGCGATGTCGCGCGCCGACGTAATCGTTGTCGAAGCCAACCACAACATCGACATGCTGAAACGAGGGCCATATCCGGCTCATTTGAAACGGAGAGTGCTGTCACCAGTGGGACACCTCTCCAACGACGACTGTGGCCGGTTGACCGAAACGGTCCAGGAGCGTTCGGGACGGAACCCGACCATCTACCTGGCCCACTTGTCCGAGACCAACAACACGCCCGGTCAAGCGGTCGCCGATGTGGCGTCGTTCGGCGGATGGGAGTCCGAAGGCCTGACTGCCCTCCCCCGGGGGCAAGCGCTCGATCTGCTCGCCAAGCCTGCGACGGCACGGCGACCGCCAGTCGAAGTTCAACAACAGCTCTTTTCTATCGAATCACTCAACGAGCCAGGGATTGGCACTGATTGACGGTGCGGCCGTCATCTGAATTGGGAGGCACCCACTGTCCACCATCTTATTGATGCACGACCGCTTGGCGACTTCGATGTTGCTGTTCATGGCTGCAATCGGAATCTGGGGGCTGTTCATGTACTTCACCGGCGGTGGAGTTACTGGAAGCTTTAGCGGCGCGCTGGCAATTGGCGAGGTGCTCATCCTGGCCCAGGTTGCCTTCGGAGTCATCCTCTACATCAAGGGGTATCGTCCGGAGTCGTCCATTCACATTCTGTACGGGTTGACGGCAGTCATCGCCTTGCCATTCATCTGGAGCTACATGCGCGAGCGCGATGCCCGGCAGGCCCTACTGATCTTCAGCTTTGGGGCGCTCTTCGTTGCAGGACTGGCGGTCAGGGGGATGACAACCGGATCCTGAGAGCTGGCCACACCATCTGCGATGAATGTACGAACACCCCGAAACCAAACGCCTTTCCCGCTCGTATAAAGTGACAATCCGACACAGTGAATTCTGGCGAATTGCTGGGAATAATCGGGGTTTTACAGGACGTTGACATTACTACGTCGCGAGCGTACAATCTGACCGTACAGTCCGAAAGATACGTTCGCGACGGCATGGGAAATCGCGTAAGGAGTGGGAGTGGAAGGCAGTTCCCGCGATTACCAACCGGTAATCGATCAGGCGTTGCAAGTGGTCTACAGCCATCATCACCGCTTGATTAGCCAACTTTACCCAAGCGCCTTCGAGCCTCTGTCGCTCGACGCATTGCGAGATGGCCCGCTTGGTCGAGATCTAAGTAAGCTCGATCGTCTCGCTCGAGGCGAAGTTCGAGAGCAAAAGGACCACGTGCTGACGGCGATCGATTCGATCGTTCAGCTTTTGTTCTGGCCAGCCGCCGCGGACGATTACACCGTACCGCGGTCGTTCTGGGATTCGGAGCTGGGGCGGATGCTTGCCCTGGCGAAGTTTCGCGCGTTCGAGCCGAACGAGCTGGTCTCGATCGGGAATGCTGCCCAGCAGCTCAATGTCACCCGCCCCACCATTTACCGGTGGATGGATGACCGGACACTCAGTTACGTCAAGGACGATATGAGTGGCCGGACCTTCGTGGTGCGGAAGGATATCGAGAATCTCAAGCGAGTTGCCGCGGAGCTAGGTGCGCCGGAATAGCGCACGAATCCACAGCAATATCGTCGAGCGGCGCCGAAAGGCGCCGTTTTTCGTTGGAGCTGGCGTTCGATTCTTCGATTTTTGCTCGGGCGGTTTGCTGCTTCGGCGTTGACCCTGGCGGAATTTTGGGGAGCGCAGAAGAAGAGCGATTCGTCGCTTTGCTCAGTACGACCAGGAGGTTAGCGAACGCCAGGAGCTTAGCTTTCCCGATAGTTGCTGGCGTAGCTCGGATGAGCTGCATCTGCATTGACAGGCGAGCTTAACGGCGGTTCGAGTTGTGGGGCTGAACCTAAAAATGGTCGACAGGTACGCGACGGGAGAGTCGGGCGACGATTTCGTAGCCGATAGTGCCGATGGAGGCGGCCAGCTCGTTGGCTGATGGCGCTCCGCTTTCGGGACCACCGATGACCTGGACTTCGTCGCCGACGTTCACCTCGATTCCCGGTGGAATGCCGACCGCGCATTGATCCATCGAGACCCGCCCGCGCAGCGGAAGCCGTCGTGCCCTGGAACCCGACCCATCCCACGTTCGAAAGCGCTCGAGGATAGCCGTCCGCATAGCCGATGGGCAAGATGGCGATTCGTTCGTGCTCGGTGGCAACGTACGTTCCGCCGTATCCTGTACGGTCACCTGGCGACAGAAACGCGATGTGTTGGACGGTGGCACGCCATTCGAGGGCTGGTTGCATCCCGTCGAACAGGCCGACGTGCTCCGACGGCGGTATGCCATAGAGGCAAATACCCGCGCGGACCATGTTCAGGTCGGCGGATCGATTGCGGAGAAGCGCGGCGCTATTGCTGATATGCGCTAATTCGGGATGGATGCCGATATCGGAGAGGGCAGCGCGGGCCAGATGGAAGGTTCGCAATTGCTCGTCCATGCGACTGGGACTGGCATCGTCCGACTCCGCGAAGTGGGAGTAGATCCCTTCCAGATCGAATCGCTGGGTGATCGGCGAGCATTCGGCCGAGTGCGGGAACGTCGCCTGGTTCTACGCCGAAGCGACGCATACCCGTATCGACCTTGAGATGAACCGCGAGCGGATGGACAGGCCCACTTTCGTCCAAAACGGAGAGCAGGCGCTGTGCCTGAACAAGATCCCCTACTCCGATCGCCACGCCCATGTCCGCCGCGTTCGGTGCCTCAGACGGATCCGAAGAGCCAAGTACCAGGATGGGGCTGTCCAGCCCGGCATCGCGGAGCTCACGCGCTTCTGATACGGTGGCCACGCCAAGGTGCGACGCCCCGCCCCGCAACGCCGCTCGTGCGGATTCGACTGTTCCGTGGCCATAGGCGTTCGCCTTGACCACCGCCATGAGCCGTGTGCCGGGCGACAACCTGTCCGAGAATTGCGGCTGCGTTGCGCTCGATCGAACCGGTATCGACGATCAGTCGTGTCGGTCTTCTTCCGACCCTGGGCGGATCGATTGGCGGCATTTCAGTCGTCGTCTTCGACACTTTCGGTGGCGATGAGCTTGACCAGATCCTTGCGGGAGACGATGCCTACGATTTTGTTCTCGCCGGTCACGACCGGGACCGGGTTCACATTGTGATCGATCATGATGGTGGCCAGATCGAGCACCGTTGCGTCTTTATCGATATTCACGACGGGTGAGGTCATCAGCTCGCGCGCGGTGGTCGCGAGAACACGGCGGATCTCGTGATCGAAGTCGCTTTCATCGTCGTGGGTTTCACGATTCCAGGGGAGGCGGAGTTTTCCC
This sequence comes from uncultured Chloroflexia bacterium, assembly GCA_963720855.1. Classification (GTDB taxonomy): domain Bacteria; phylum Chloroflexota; class Chloroflexia; order Thermomicrobiales; family UBA6265; genus JAMLHN01. The sequence continues at coordinate 960,603 of CAVRGV010000001.1, forward strand.
GCCTGAAAATATCCGCCGAGGAAGGAGACCGTTTCCGGAACATCGACTTCGGCCTTGCGGGTAACCAGATCCGATTCGGTAATGATTCCGAGGAGCTCTCCGTCGTCCACCACCAGGACACCCGGCACGTCGCTTTTCGACAACATCGAGGCAACGGTGCCGACCGTATCGTCCGGCGCCACGACGGGCACTTTCTTCCGCATGATCGATTCGACGCTAACTTCGTCCTGACTCACGCTTATCCTGCACTTTCCAGTTCGAGCTCTGCCAATACTCTGGCGATGGCCTCGGGCAGATCACTTGCGACCACACCGAGGGTCGAAAGCTCCTGCGTGAGGCGTAGCGCCGCTTCCGTGCCAGCATAGATGGCAAGCGTGGCCGCGTCGACCGGATTCAATCCCTGGGCAAGAAATGCTCCGATCGAACCAGAAAGCACGTCGCCGGTGCCGGCGGTCGCCAGGGCGGGAGCGGCGGTTTCCACGGTGCGCACGATCCTGCCGTCGCTGACATAGGCTTTGCCGGCCTTGAGGATGACAGTCTGGTTCCAGGCAAGCGCCGCATCTCGAACCGCCGCGACCGGATCCGCAAGAATCAGGTCGGCGTGTCGAATGCTCAATGCCGCGAGCTCTCCGACATGGGGCGTGAGGATGAGCGAGAACGGCGCGACTTTATCCCACCAGGACTCACGTTCCGAGAGCCAATGCAGTGCGTCCGCGTCCACAAGGGTCGGTATTTCGCCACCGACGATCGCGTTTTCCACCTGTCCATCGATCGTATTCGAGCGAGACCCAAAACCCATGGATCGTGAGACCGTGCGGTGGGCTTCCCCGAATAAACCACCAAGCAACGCGTAGGCGGACTCATCGCGAGACAGACCGGGACCAACCACGATTGCTTTCGATTTCTCGACCTGCGGCGCGATGAGCTCGATGGCCTTGCGTACACCCTGAACCGAATCGCTTTCGGGCAGCGGCAGGAAGACCGCTTCAGGCACAAGCGCCGCGGTTGCGCCAATCGATGACCGAGAGATCGCCAGGCTAACTATGCCCGCGCCCGAGCGGGCGGCGCCCATGGCAGCTAGCGCGGGCGCGCCAATGTATCCTGGCGACCCTCCGACGATCACGAGTCCACCGACGCCCCATTTGTGCGCGGTTGCGTCCCGTTTTGGCAAGAGGGCAAGCGCAGTCGCCCGGTCGATGATCTCGACCTTCGAGCTCGATGTCATGAGTGGTTGTTTCCCTTCAATGCAATGACGATCGCCATCGCATCTGTGCGTGAATGTGTGATCGATACAGTGAAATCCGTAAGCCCAAGCAGCTCGGCACGATTTTTGGCATCGCCGTGGAGAACGAGGACCGGTTTGCCCCGGCGATTGACCTGGGTTTCCATTTCGCGCCATTTGATGCCGCGAATGCCGGTGCCAAGCGCCTTGGAGGTGGCCTCCTTGACGGCAAAGCGACCAGCGAGCTCTTCGGTCCGGTTTCGAAAACGGGTTCGTTCGTACTCGGTAAAACAGCGCTCGAGAAAGCGCTCGCCGAAATCGTCGAGCACGTGCTGGATGCGAGCGATCTCGATGATGTCGATGCCGACCGAGATCGAGCCGGACTTGTCAGGATCGAACTCCGGAACGTAGATCATGCGGCGCTCCCTGTGCGCGGTCCCGCCACGCGGTATCGATCGAGGAATTCGCTCCGCGCAGCCATGAAGTTTTCGGCAGCAATAGCGGTGCGCATCGCTTCCATTTGCCTCACGAGGAATCGGAGGTTGTGGACCGAGGCCAATCTGAGCCCGAGGATTTCCCGGGCACGGAAGAGATGATGGAGGTAGGCCCGGTCGAAACGGAGACAGGTCTCGCAATCGCACTCGGCGTCGATCGGAACGAATGACTCACGGTGGCTCTTGTGCAGGAGATCGATGCGTCCGTCTGGTGTGAAGACCGACCCGTTGCGTGCCAGCCGGGTGGGAAGCACGCAATCGAACATATCGATACCCTGCGCTACCCCGTTCCAAAGGTCCTCTGGTGAACCTACGCCCATGAGATAGCGTGGTTTCTGCTGTGGCAGCTCGGGAATAACAATTTCGAGCATCTCGGCCATCTCGGCCTTGGTTTCTCCGACGCTGAGGCCGCCTACTGCAACTCCAGAGACATCGGAGGCGGCGACGAATTCAGCGCTGAGTTTCCGCAGATCGGGTTCCATGCCACCCTGGCAGATGCCAAAGAGGACGCCTTTGCGCGGCCGTTCCGATTCGGCAAGGGCGACGATGCAGCGCTCAAGCCAGCGATGGGTACGCATGGTGGCGTCGTAGATCTTGCGGTGTTTGGCGGGAAGCCCGACCAGATGATCGAGGGCCATCATTATGTCCGAGCCGAGCTGGCCCTGAATGTCGACGGCACGTTCCGGTGTGAGGTCGTGCAATGAACCGTCGATGTGCGAGCGGAAACGTACGCCTTCCTCCGTGACCTTGGCCTGCTTTGCCAGGGAGAAGATCTGGAATCCCCCGCTGTCGGTCAGGATGGGCCGTTGCCAGCGCATGAACGAATGCAGGCCGCCTGCCAGATCGATGAGATCGGGTCCGGGACGCAGCATAAGGTGATACGTGTTTGCCAGGACGATTTGCGCACCGAGCCGATCGACCTCATCGGGATGCAGGGTTTTGACGGTAGCCTGGGTACCGACCGGCATGAACACCGGTGTCTCGATCGGCCCATTGCGCGTGTGAAGCATGCCGAGCCGAGCGCGCGACTGCGTATCAGTTGCGCGCAAAGCGAACGAGAAGTCGCCCCCGGTGGAATCGGAGGCGACAGATGGGATTGAGATTTGTTGGGAAGGCTGACCGGCGGTCAGCCGGTCACTGTCAAGCAAAGTAACGGGCACCAGTTGTTAGCGAGGCTGGTTGTATCCCGCCTGAAGGCGGCGGTTGCGGGCTCGTTGCACCGCATCGGCGCGATCCGCGCTGTTGGTTGCGGCCGCAGCAGTGGTCTTGGAGGCCCCATTCGATGCCGCGACTTTGACAGTTGGCGCCTCGCCGACGTTATCCATGAAGGAAACATCCGCAAGGGGATCGGCCTTGGAAGCTATCGGCTTGATTTCCTCGACCTTGGCGGTCTTGGAACTGGTGGTGGTCGATTTGGCGGTTGCGACTGACGACGTTTTGGCTGTTGTCGACGTCGACGACGTTGACTTCGCCGTCGTGGTGGCCTTGGCGCCGCTCTTGTTGGCCGAGCTGGCTGCGCTCTGGGCAGTTCGCTTGGCCGAGTTCACTTCCTTCTGGAGCGTGCTCGTTGCTCCGCCGAGCTCGCCTTTGATGCCAGAAATTTCACGATCGACCTGACTGCGCAGCTCGCGCACATTGACGCCGGCCTCACGCTCGAACTCACCCTGGAGGTCGGTCGTCATACGCCGCGCGTCACGCAGCAGCTTGCCTGCCTGCCCGGCGAGCTCCGGAAGTCGATCCGGACCGAAGATAATGAGCCCGACGATCGCGATGATCACCAGCTCTTGTATTCCCATTCCCAGGAAACCCATATCGGAAAGTCCTCATTCTCAAGTGGATTTCAGTGCTCGGGTCGGCGAAGTCTTGTCGGCTTGAGCGCGGTGAAGTATAGCATTGGCATTTCCACTCCTCCTGCTTTTTGGAGTGCAATTCGCAAGAATGAAAGGACGCGTTCGACCGGGGCATGAAAGCAATCGTTGGGCTCGGGAATCCGGGAAATCAATACGCGGGCACCCGGCACAACGTCGGATTCATGGTGGTCGATCGGTTGGCCGCGCTCCACAACGCGCCAGCGCCGAAGTCACGCTTCAAGTCGCTGGTGACCGAGGTGACGATCGGGACGGAAAAAGTCGTCCTGCTCAAGCCGCAAACATTCATGAATCTGAGCGGAGACGCTGTGCGGCTGATGGGCGCCTGGTACAAGCTGTACGCGGACGAAATACTGATCGTGGTCGATGAGCTCGATTTGCCATTTGGCACGTTGCGGTTGCGGGAGCGCGGGAGCGCGGGCGGCCATAACGGCCTTGCTTCGGTGATCCAGCAGTTGGGTACGAATGAATTCCCACGGCTACGGGTGGGCATCGGGCGGGGCCGCTCCAGCGCCACGGCGCAAGTGCTGTCGAAGTTTTCATCCGACGAACAGAAGGAACTTCCGTTCGTGATCGACGAGGCCGTCGATGCCTGCAGATTGTGGCTGCAGGACGGCGCAGTTACCGCAATGAATCGAATCAACGCTGCCGTGCCGAAGCCGGTCGCGGAAACGGGAGGTTCCTAGCGTGCCAGAGTTGGATCATGCCATCGAGCAGGTCGGTGTCGTCGGCGCAGGCACCATGGGAAGCGGAATTGCCCAGGTGGTTGCGCAGGCGGGGCTTCGTGTAACGATGGTCGATCGACGCGAAGAGGATCTGGAACGTGGACTGGGCGCGATCGCCAAGAGTCTCGGGCGTTTGGAAAAGAAAGGAACGTACGACGCTGCCGAAGTCTCTTCGATCCGAGCGCGCATCTCATCGTCGACCAGAATCGAAGCGCTCGGCGGCTCGGATCTCGTGATCGAAGCGATCTTCGAAGATCTCGGGGCGAAGTCCGAGCTCTTCCGCGCTCTGGATGAGGTCGTTGGCTCGGACACGTTGCTCGCGAGCAACACGTCATCGATCTCGATCTCGGCGCTGGCCGCGACCGTTTCGAACCCCGGACGGTTTCTTGGATTGCATTTTTTCAATCCGGTGCCGGTGCTTCCCCTAGTCGAGGTGGTGAAGGGATTGCAGACCTCCGATGACGCCGTCGAACGGGCAATCGCGTTTGCGATTGCGATTGGCAAGTCGCCGGTGTTGGTGCAAGACGCGCCGGGCTTTGCAGTCAATCGCGTGCTGGTCCCGATGATCAACGAGGCTGTATTCGCTTTCAGCGACGGCGTTGCTGGGCGCGACGAGATCGATGCAGTAATGACGTTGGGCGCAGGACACCCAATGGGGCCTTTGGCGCTGGCCGATCTGATTGGACTGGACGTCTGCCTTTCGATCATGGAAGTGCTTCATCGTGATCTGGGAGACGACAAATACCGTCCGGCTCCCCTCTTACGCCGGATGGTTGCGGCTGGTAAGCTGGGGCGAAAGTCCGGTGAAGGATTTTATGTCTACGAGGGGGCGTCCTGAGTGTCGGATAACACGGTTCCGATTCGCATGTTGATAGCCAAGCCAGGTCTCGACGGGCACGATCGGGGCGCCAAGGTGATGGCGCGCGCGTTTCGAGACGCGGGATTCGAGGTGATCTATACCGGGCTTTTCCAGACTCCGGAGATGATCGCGAATGCGGCACTGCAGGAAGATGTGAGCGTGGTTGGGTTGAGCATTCTTTCCGGGGCGCATATGACGCTTTTTCCGCGCATCATGGAAGAGATGCATGCTCGTGGGCTGGATGATGTGCTGGTCGTGGCGGGTGGAACGATTCCAGAGGAGGACCGCCCCGAGATTCTGGCGCTCGGCATATCGGCGATCTTCGGCCCTGGGACATCCATGTCTGCCGCCATCGAGTACGTGCGCTCGCATGCTCCCAAGCGATCCAGTGTCGGAGCTTGATCTTCTGATCGAACAGGCCGTCGCCGGAAACCAACGCGCGATCGCCCGGCTCGCTACCCGACTGGAAAATGAGCCACTCGCCGTCGACGCAATCGTTTCGGCGCTCTATCCCTTTTCGGGCCGGGCTCACGTCCTGGGGGTAACTGGTCCGCCAGGCGCTGGCAAGAGCTCTCTGCTGGCTGGACTGGCAAAGACGATTTCCGCACGCGGGCAACGAATTGCGATCGTGGCGGTCGATCCAAGCAGCCCGAAATCCGGCGGTGCGACGCTTGGCGATCGGATTCGCATGTCGGAATCGGCGCTGGATCCAAACGTTTTCGTGCGCAGTCTGGCCTCACGCGATCGGAGCGACGGACTGGCCCCGGCGGCAGCCGATCTGGCATTGCTCTTCGATGCCGCGGGATATGACTATGTGGCGATCGAGACGGTTGGCTCCGGTCAGGACCAGCTCGAGGTCGCCGATCTCGTACACACGACGGTGCTGGTCCAGATTCCGGGAGCGGGCGATTCGGTGCAACTGCTCAAGGCTGGGGCAATGGAGATCGCCGATATCTATGTCGTGAACAAGGCTGATCTTCCCGGCGCGCAGCGGGTTTCGCGCGATATTCGAACCATTCTCGGACTGGCGCCCGGCATCGAAGACGCCTGGGAGCCGCCAATCGTACTGACTTCGTCGGTCGACGACTCCGGTTTCGAAAAGCTGGCGGATGCGATCGACAAACACTTCGCGTTTCTTCGAGCCGCGGACTTGCTGGGCGAGCGGAAGCGACGAATGGCCCGCTCGGAGCTCAAGCGTGCAGTGGCTCGAAAAGTGAAGCTGACCAATGATGGAATCGAATCGGTGCTTGTCGACCAGCTCATGTCGAGATCGACAACGCCGGATCGCGCGGCGGACGCATTTCTCAGCGCGTTGATTCAGGATGCGCCGGAGCGTTGAGTCGCGGCCCGATTGGCGATGAGTCCCGCCATGACGCCTGCGCCGATTCCGTTGTCGATATTCACGACCGCGATTCCCGGGGAGCATGCCTGCAGCATGGTGGTGAGCGCGCCGGTTCCTTCGCCACCAAAGCCGTATCCGGTCGAAGTTGGAAGCGCGATCACCGGAAGTGAAACGAGGCCAGAGACGACGCCGGGCAGTACACCGTCCATCCCGGCGGCCACGATCAGCACATCCGGATCGAAGGCCAGGACTTCTCGCAAGGGTTTCACCAAACGGTGCAAGCCGGCGATTCCCATATCGAACCGCAGGCAGGTCTCACAGCCCATCTCGAGCAAGACCGCGCTCGCTTCCAGCGCTTGCGGTCGGTCGGACGAACCGGCAGTAAGAATTCCGACGCGGCCACCGTTGGATGGAGGGTCGGCACCGGGTGCGAATGCGATCAGGGTGCGATTACTCTCCTCAAACTTCGACTCGATTTGCTCTGCCTCGAGAGCGAGCGAGATCGCGCCAACCTGATCTGGCTCGACACGGGCAACCAGGGCCCGTCCTTCGATGCCCACCAAGCGGCGAACCGCGGTCACGATCTGGTCGACTGATTTTCCCTTGCCGTAAACGACCTCTGGCGCACCAGTGCGCTGCCGGCGAGATCGGTCGATTCGCACTCCCGATTCTTCGGCAATGCCATCTCCGACTTGAAGCGCACGTAGCAGATCGTCGAACGGATCCAACAGTGTCACTCGGGCGCTCCCGCAATTGCCTGCGCGATGGCAGCTTCCAGATCGAGTGGAGTGAATCGCTCGGGTTGGATGGCGAAATACCCGAGAAACTCGATATTGCCCGCTGGCCCCCGGATGGGCGAAGGAATGAGGCCGAGCAGCTGCATGCCATTTGCCTGGGCGCTATCGACAACTTCCCGCAGTATGCGAGTGTGAATAGCGTTGTCGCGCACGACTCCGTTCTTGCCGACCTCGCCTTTGCCTGCTTCGAACTGCGGCTTAATCAGGGCAACGAGCGTCGCCCCGGGTGAAGAGATACGCACAACCGCGGGAAACAGCTTTGACAATGAGATGAATGACGCATCGATGGCTGTGAAGGCGACCGACATTGGGAGTGATTCCAGATATCTCGCGTTGGTGCGATCCATCACAACGACCCGCTGATCGTTGCGCAGCTCCATAGCGATCTGGCCATAGCCAACGTCGATAGCGAAGACCGAGGCGGCACCACGCTTGAGCATGACATCGGTGAATCCGCCAGTACTGGCGCCGATATCGGCACAGACCTGTCCAGAAAGATCGATACCGAACTCGGCGATCGCGCGATCGAGCTTTTCTCCGCCTCGACTGACAAAGCGTGGAGGGGCGACGAGCGAGATAAGGGTTTCTTCCTTGATTTGCTCTCCCGCTCTGAGGGAAGGACGGTCGTCGACGAGCACCACCCCAGCCATGATGAGCGCCTGGGCTTTGCTGCGGGTCGGGGCGAGCCCGCGTTCCACCATGGCCAGATCGAGACGTTGGCTCATCGGATGAATGCTCCGTATCCGCTCGTCATGTGCGCGTCACAGACCGCGATTGCCAGTGCATCGGCCGCGTCGTCCGGTTGGGGAATGCGATCGAGACCAAGGATGATGCGCACCATTTCCTGGACCTGATTCTTGTCCGCTTTGCCGTACCCCACAATCGATTGCTTGACTTCACTCGGGGTGTATTCGCGCACCGGGATGCCACGCTCGGCGGCAGCGAGAAGCACGACTCCCCTGCGCCTGCCCCACCGCGATCGCCGTGGTGACGTTGCGGGCGAAGAAGAGCTTCTCGACCGCCATGACATCGGGCTCGTGATCGCTCAGGAGGATGCGCAGATTGCCATACAACTGGAGCAATCGCTCCGGCATCGAGTCGGTGGGGAAGGTCTCGGCGATGCCGTAATCGATCATCGCCGGGGCGCCTTCGGCGGTATCGATTACACCGTAGCCAAGGCGAGCGGTTCCGGGATCGATGCCGAGCACAATCATCGGTGTGTCGACCCTGTTTCTGATGGCATCAACTGGCTTGGGCGAGGAGCTCGTCTGTGAACTCCAGATTGGAGTAGACGGTTTGCACGTCATCCAGGTCCTCGAGTTTTTCGAGGAGCCGGATCACCTTGATGGCTGCCGCGGTGTCGGGCGCAACGGTGGCTTTGGGCTTCATGATGGGATCGGCGGAATTGACCGAGATCCCGGCTGCTACCAGCGCTTCCTGCACGACATGCAGGAGCTGCACTTCGGTGTAGACCTCGATGCCATCATCATCGATCGAAAAGTCATCAGCGCCAGCGTCGATTGCGGCGAGTGCGATCTCTTCAGGGTCAGCACCCTTGGCATCCACCGAGATCATCCCGACGTTGTCGAACATCCAGGCAACACTTCCCGTTTCGCCAAGCGTGCCTCCGGCGCGGGTGAGTGTGGACCGGACTTCGCCAACGGTGCGGTTGCGGTTGTCGGTCAATGCCCGGATCACAACTGCGACTCCGCCGGGGCCATAGCCTTCATAGGAAATCTCGTCGTAATTGTCGGCATTTCCGGCGCCAGCGGCGCGCTCGATGGCGCGATCGATATTGTCTTTGGGCATGTTCTCGGAACGTGCCTTCTGAACGGCAATGCGGAGGGCCGAATTGGCATCCGGATCGGGACCGCCCGAACGGGCAGCCACCGTGATCTCACGGGCAAGCTTGGTAAAGAGCTGACCGCGCTTCTGATCGTTGGCGCCTTTGGCCCGCTTGATCGTCGCCCATTTGGAATGTCCCGACATAGGAGTGCTTACCTCTGAAAAACATCATGCGTACAACCGGCGAATTATAGCATTTGCCTCAGAAACGACGGTTTGTGAACAGTTTTCAGTTGATTGAAATCTGGTTCACGACCTGCTATTCTCTCAGGAATTGCACATCGGCCGAATTCCTGAAAGCGACAAAACCATCATGACTGTTTGCTCGGAGCCGAGCAGCGACAACTGAAGAGTTGGCCTTTGACATCCCATGTGCGCCTGTCCGCGGGATGTTTTTTTATGCCACATACCCGCACTCTCGTCCGGTGCGAAGTAAGGCCGGATGGGGAACGTCAAAGAAGCAGGAATTGAACGATGTCGGATCTTCTGGAAAAAGGTCGCACGCAGGGATACCTGCTGACTGACGATCTGCTGGCACTCTTCCCAAATGCGGAAGACCAGATCGAGCATCTCGATCAGCTCTATTCATCGTTGGTCACTGAAGGCATCGAGGTTCTGGAGAACGCTCCGGCGCATCCGGAGACGGATCGACGGCAAACGCATGAAGAGCGGCTGGAGCAGGTCGAGCAGCCATCCGGCGTCGGCGATTCCGTGCGACTCTACTTGCAGCAGATCGGCGAGACCGATCTGCTCACCATGCAAGGCGAGGTCGATCTTTCGAAGCGGATCGAGCTTGGGAAGTTCGCTCAGGCTCAGCTCGATGAAGACACGACGCTCTCGATTGCCGAGCGGAAATCACTCCATGCATTGGTCGAAGATGGCGAGCGAGCGCGTGCGCACCTCATCCAGGCCAATCTTCGGCTGGTCGTCTCGGTTGCCAAGCGCTATGTCGGCCGCGGGATGTCTTTCCTCGATTTGATCCAGGAAGGCAACATCGGGCTGATGAAAGCCACCGACAAGTTCGACTACAAGCGCGGATTCAAATTCAGCACCTATGCCACCTGGTGGATTCGACAGGCGATCACGCGGTCGATCTCCGATCAAAGCCGGACCATTCGCCTGCCCGGTTCATGTGGGCGAAACGATCAACCGGGTGCGGAAGACTTCCCATCGATTGCAACAGATTTTCGAGCGCGAGCCGACGGCCGACGAGATCGGGCGAGCGATGGATATGACGGACGAGAAGGTCCGTCAGGTACTCGATGTGAGCCGCCATCCGATTTCCCTGGAAGCGCCGGTGGGCCAGGACGGCGAGGCATTCCTGGGCGATTTCATCGAAGACAGCGCGTTGCCGCAGCCCGTGGAGCTGGCATCGCATCAGCTTCTCAAGCTGCAAATCGCCGAGGCGCTCGACAAGCTGAGCGAACGCGAGCGGCGGATCATCGTGCTTCGGTTTGGTCTGGAAGATGGCAAGTTCCGCACACTCGAGGAGGTTGGGCGGGAGTTCGGCATCACGCGAGAGCGGATCCGTCAGATCGAGGCGAAGGCGTTGCGCAAGCTACGGCACCCATCCTACAGCCGCCAGCTTCGGGGATACCTGGACTAACAGCAGTCTCCGAATTCTCGGTCCTGAGACAAACGACTTGAAGAGGAACTGACCCGGCGAGCAATCGCCGGGTCGTTTGCGTTTAGGTGAGTTTCAGGCTAGGGAGCGCTCAGGATGAGGGACACGTTGTGGCCGCCGAACCCCATGGAGTTGGTCATGACGCTCGAGATTTCGAGCGGGCGGCTGGTGTTCGGGATGTAATCGAGATCGCAATCCGGATCTGGGGTTTGCTGGTTGATGGTGGGTGGCGCGATCTGATCGCGGATAGCGAGGGTAGCGATCACGGCTTCGAGGGCGCCGGCCGCACCGAGCAGGTGGCCAGTCATCGACTTCGTCGAGCTGATGGGGAGCTGGTAGGCGGCATCGCCGAAGGCGCCTTTGATCGATTGGGTTTCGAATTTTTCGTTCAGGGGCGTGGATGTTCCGTGGGCGTTCATGTACTGAATCTGTGCAGGCTCGAGTCCGGCATCAGCCAGCGCCAGTTTCATCGCCCGGGTGGCGCCCTCCCCTTCTGGTGCGGGTTGCACGATGTGGTTCGCGTCGTCGGTCGCCCCGTAACCAGTAACTTCAGCCAGGATGCGCGCTCCGCGCGCAAGCGCGTGCTCGCGTTCTTCCAGGACCAGCACGGCAGCACCTTCGCCCACCACGAAGCCGTCGCGTCCGAGATCGAACGGGCGACTGGCGGCAGTCGGATCGTCATTTCGTCTTCGACAGTGCGCCCATCGCACTGAATCCGGCCACACTCAAGCGGGTCACCGGAGCTTCGCAGCCGCCAGCGTAGACGACATCGGCCATGTCGTCGCGGATCCAGCGCATCGCTTCGCCGATGGCATGCGCCGAGCTCGCGCACGCGGAAACGGTTGCCATGTTCGGTCCCTTGGCATCGAGGCGCATCGAAACATGTCCGCTGGCCATATTGGCGAGCATCATCGGCATGAAGAACGGTCCGATGCGCTTCGGTCCGTGCTCCAGAAATGTTTCCATGCCCGTTTCGATGGTTTCGATGGCGCCTAATCCCGGTGGCGATCAGTGCGCCAGTTCGATACGGGTCGGGATGGATTCGCTGATCAGACCGGCATTGTCAGCAGCTGCCATGCGCAGCCGCGACGCCCAGCTGGCAATATCGGTCCATGCGCCGGTAGTCTTTCTTGCCAAGGATTTCATCGGGTTCGAAACCCTTGACTTCAGCGGCAATGGTCGTCTCGAAACCGGTCGTATCGAAGCGAGTGATCGGCCCGACCCCAGAAACTCCGGCCAAGCAAATTGGCCCAGGTGGTTTCCGCGTCGAGTCCGACCGGAGAGATCGCACTCAATCCGGTGATCACGACTCGTCGACGCGCGGATGCGTTGGTCATGTAAGTACTCCTCAGTCGACCGGCTCCCGCCGATTCGCAGTCGAACAGTATCGCATTCAGATGCGGCGAAACGACCAGCAAGTGGTGTACGCTCTTGACTTACCGACTCTGCGGTGTGCGTGCATCGTGACGTGGTCGTGAGCCGATAAATCACATGAGTCGGGAACTGCCTTGTGCGGTTCCCACCTGCTAATGCAGGTTCAGGACTCCGTCACACACGGCATTGCGGGGTCGGCGATCCCCCTTCTGGAGATCAACACGGCGTGCTATTCGTCATTCTCGGTTCTGACCGGGCCCTCGCCAAACAGGTGCTCGATCGGCAACTCGATCGAGCTCGACCCGACCGGCATGGACACCGACCGGATCGATGCTGCGTCCAGCTCGTACGATGCGTTATACGCCGCGGTGACGGCTGCGCCGTTCTTTGGATCGCAACGGGTGATCGTGCTGACCGGGTTGCTGGCGCAAAGCGTGTCCAAAGGTGGCCGGGGGACGAAGACCGAAATCGGATTCTGATATTTCCCGTTTGGTTGCATGCCATTCCTGAAACGACGAATCTCATCCTGTTCGATCCCGAACTCGCCGAGCTGAGCGCCTCCTTGAAGAAGCAACTTCCGGAGGGGTATCCGATTTCGGTGAATGAGGCGCCGCGAGGTAGGCGCTTATCGATCTGGCGCGGCGGTATTGCCACGGACAATGGGACGACACTCGACAACTCAATTGCTCGAGCGGTTCTGGACCGACTCTTCCCCGCCTACTGGCCGCAAGCGCCGATGAATCGGGCATACGACAAGCCACCCTCGGTCGAGCAGCTGCCAGTCCGAAATCGCCAAGCTGGCTTTGGCAGCGTATCCCGACCGCTATCACGGTCGATATCGTGAACGAGATGATCCCGCAGCGGAGCGAAGAGCGAGTGTTTCCGTTGCTCGATGCGGTGATCGGGGGAAATCAGCGAGGCGCGCTGGTCGAAGTCGAGAATGCGCAGCGATGCCGGAGAAGATGCCGGACGAACGATGTCGCAGCTTTATCAGCAGATCGAGCTTGCCGTCGCGGCCAAAGCGCAGGGCCGCCCTGCCGATCCGTTACAGGCCGGACGAGCGCTTGGTCTGGACAACGCAAATCGGATGCGGCCAGTCGAGCAAGCGGCGCAACGCGCGCGAGTCGCGCCAGCGCGGCAGCTTCGGCTCGCACTCGAAAACGACCGGAAAATGAAATCCGGGCGACTTCGCAACCCGGAGGAAGGGTTGATCGATCTGGTCGCGCGGGTCACGGGACCAACAGAAAACCGGTAGCGCAAGCGCTACCGGTTCCCGGAGATCCCGGGCGACATTCGCCCGAGCCTGGAATTGTTCGAAACTCTTACCCTGCGTTGAGGGCGTTGAACTTCTTCATCAGGCGTGACTTGCGCCGCGCCGCGTTGTTCGGATGGATAACACCGCGGTTTGCCACGCGGTCGAGGGTGCTAATTGCCTCGACTACCGCGCAAGTGGCCACCTCCGCATCGCCCGTGTCGAATTGCCAACTCGGCCTTCTTCACATAGGTGCGAGCCTCGGTGCGATAGGGGCGGTTCCGAAGTCGCTTTTGCTCGGAAACCCTGATACGCTTCTCAGCCGACTTGCTATTCGCCAATTTCTAATCACCTCAATAGAGTCAGGAAATCATGGTCTTCGCAGCATTTCGACACCACGAAGCTGCGCCCGCTCATCGCGTCGCGACGGGCAATCATACCAAATCGTGACGCACCCGAAGCAATGTCCCACTGCCAACCTGGGCAGATGATGCGGTTGACGAGTTTTCGCTCGACGAAGGCAGCATCTATTCCGGTGGAGATTCCGCTCCTTCCGCTGCCAGCATCGATGGCCAGAAGCGCTGTCATCATCGGCATCGCCTTCATGGCGAGCCGGGTGCTGGGACTGCTGCGCGAGATCATTCTGGCGAACAGATTTGGCACCTCGAGCGATTACGACGCCTACGTTAGCGCGTTCCGCATTCCCGATCTTCTGTTCCTCGTCATCATGTCCGGTTCCTTTGGCGCGGCGTTTATCCCCGTGTTCGGCGGATTGCTGGCGAAAGGCGACAAGGATGATGCCGACCGGCTAGCGTCCGCGGTCATAACCTGGACCGCCCTGATCACCGTTGCCATGGGTTTATTGACCTTCGCATTCGCCGATCCCTTGATGCGATATGTGGTGGCGCCAGATTTACCGCCGGAAGCGATGGATCTGGCCATCAAGACGATGCGGATGCTGCTTCTTTCCCCGCTCTTACTCGGGATGGGGATTGCGGCCAAGGGCATTCTGGAATCGCACCTCAAATTCACGCTGCCCGCGCTGGCGCCGGTGGTCTACAACCTTGCGATCGTGCTGGCGGCGCTCTTTCTGGCACCCAAGTACGGTATCGAAGGCGTGACATTCGGGGTGCTGATCGGGGCGCTTTTGCATGTGGGTATCCAAATTCCCGGCGTCATCCGTACCGGATTGAAGTTCCGGCCCACGCTTTCCCGGAATGTGGTTGGACTGGGTGAAGTCGGGGTGCTGTTGCTGCCGAGGGTCATCGGTCAGGCCGCATTCCAGATCAACTTCGTGGCAGTGAATCACTTCGCTTCGCAGACCGGAGAAGGAAGCGTTTCAGCGCTGAATTACGCCTGGCAGATGCTGATGTTGCCTAATGGCGTGCTGGCGCTGAGTATCTCGACGGTCATCTTTCCGACCATGGCGGCGCAGTTCGAGCTGGGGGATATCGATGCCTTCCGGAGCACGTTGCAGCGGGGATTGCGACCATTGCTCTTCCTGATGGTGCCCGCGTCGATCGGCATGTTCGAGTTCCGCACGTCCCTGTTTCAGACTATTTTCCAAAGCGGAAGCTTCGATGCCAACTCGACCATTCTCGCGTCCGAGCCACTTGCGTTTCTCGCACTCGGATTGATCTGGTATGGGCTGGTCGAGGTGCTGGCGCGGACTTTTTATGCCATGAAAGACACGGTGACGCCGGTGGCGGCCGGGATCGTCATCATCATTCTCAACATCATCTTGTCGAAGGCATTGCTGAGCTCGATGGGACATGTCGGGCTGGCGCTGTCCCTGAGCATTAGTACCGGGGTCGAGGCGTTCATTCTGGTGATCATCCTGCGGAGGCGGATCGGCGGGTTCGGGCCGGAATTCGGAGTCTGGCTGTCCAAAATCATTCTGGCTACCGCCGTCATGGCGCTAGTTTCGGCGCTGGTCGCGACCAAACTGGAAGCGTTGACCGGCGATCCGGATATCAATCGGGTCGATTCAACTGGCGATGCTGGGCATGGCAGTGACCGCTTGTGCGGTGGCGTATTTCCTGGCGGCGTGGCTGCTCAACATCTCGGAAGCACGCCGCTCGATGGATAAAGTTCGCGTCCGTGTTCGCGGGCTGGCGCACCTCGGTTAGCCAGAATCGGTTCCTATGACCCGTCGACTATAATCAGCGCCATGTCGGTCGATGCTTCGCTCCTGGTTGGGACGTCTCGCGATGCCCGGGTTCCGCTGGAGCGGATCCGGAATTTCAGCATCATCGCGCACATCGACCATGGCAAGTCCACACTCGCGGATCGATTGCTCGAATTCACCGGAACCGTGGAGTCACGGCAGATGGTGCACCAGATGCTCGATTCGATGGATCTCGAGCGCGAGAAGGGCATCACCATCAAGGCGCGCGCGGTGCGCATGCAGTACCGCGCCAACGACGGTCTCACCTACCAGCTCAATCTGATCGATACTCCGGGCCACGTGGATTTTTCCTATGAAGTGAGCCGTTCGCTGGCGGCGTGCGAAGGCGCCTTGCTGGTTGTCGACGCGAGTCAAGGCATCGAAGCGCAAACGCTGGCGAATGTCTATCTGGCACTCGAGCAGAATCTGTCGATCGTAGCAGTCATCAACAAGATCGACCTTCCGGGCGCGAATCCCGACGCGGTGCGTAAGGAAGTCGAAAATGTCATCGGCTTGCTCGAGGACGAAGTGGTGCCCGCGTCGGCGAAGACCGGCGTTGGCATTCCCAACGTGCTCGAAGCAGTGGTGGCGCATATGCCGCACCCGAAAGGAAACCCGGATGGGCCCGCACGCGGGCTGATCTTCGATTCGCATTACGACCCGTACAAGGGCGTGATTGCGTATGTGAAGATGGTGGATGGCTCGCTCGGAAAAGACGACCGGATTCGGTTGATGGCCACCGGCAAGGAATCGGAAGTCATCGAGCTCGGTTACTTCTCGCCGGGAATGACGCCGGTCGACGGGCTCTTTTGCGGAGAGGTCGGCTACGTGGCGACGGGCCTGAAGGTCGTCAAGGATTTGCAGGTCGGCGACACGATCACGAACGCGATCGATCCAGCCGTGGAGCCGGTTGCTGGCTACCGTCCAGCGAAGCCGATGGTTTTCGCGGGGCTTTATCCCGTGGAGGGCGAGGAGTATCCGATGCTGCGGGATGCCCTCGACCGCCTTAGCCTCAATGATGCCTCCCTGGTGTATGAACCGGAGTCGTCGGCGGCACTCGGGTTCGGGTTCCGTGCAGGCTTTCTCGGGTTGCTCCATATGGAGATCATCCAGGAACGGCTGGAGCGTGAATACAATCTCGAGCTACTGACGACTGCGCCGAGCGTGGAATACGAAATTCTGATGCGCAGCGGCGAGATTCGAGTGCTCGACAACCCGTCCGATCTTCCCGATCCGGGCTCGATCGATGAGATTCGCGAGCCGTGGATGAACCTGACGATCATCGTTCCGGCGCGCTATATCGGGAATGTCATGGAACTGGTGACTACCCGTCGTGGGGCGTTCAAAGAGATGACCTATCTCGATGAGGACCGGGTGCAGCTCAATTTCGAGATGCCACTGGGCGAAGTGATCATCGATTTCTACGATCAACTGAAGAGCCGAACGCAAGGCTATGCCTCGCTGGACTACACCTTCAACGCCTTGATGCCCGCCGATCTGGTGAAGCTCGACGTGCTGGTGAACAGTGTGGCTGTCGACGCGCTATCCATCATCACGCACCGCGACGAGGCGTATACCCGTGGCCGCGATCTTGTGAATGCGCTTCGCCGGTTGATCCCCAGGCAAATGTTCGATGTCCCGATCCAGGCGTCGATTGGGAGCCGTATCGTGGCGCGCGAGACCGTGAAGGCCATGCGCAAGAACGTGCTCGCAAAGTGCTACGGCGGTGATATCTCGCGCAAGCGCAAGCTGCTGGAGAAGCAGAAAGAAGGCAAGGCGCGGATGAAGATGGTCGGCAGCGTCGAAATTCCGCAGGAAGCCTTTATGGCGGTGCTGAGCTTGAACGATAGCTCGCAAACGACGAAGAGCTAGCGCCGGTGTCCGCCTCTGAACAGATCATCGCGGCTGACGAACTGTTGCGCCGCATCGAAGAATCGCCATTTGGCGGGCCGATGCTGGACGTTGCTGCAACGCGGCGTACCCGAGTGTCTGGGTTGAATGAAGCGGATGTTCCCGCTGTCATGCAACTCCTCGAACGAGCTTTCGGAACGTATGACGCGGTCGATGTGCGTCCTGACGATGACCTGCGATTCGAGCTCGATCTCGCTCCGCTGGCCGAATCAGAGAACTGGCGAAGTGCCCAGCGCCTGCACGAGATCATCGCCTTCCTGCGCTCTCCCGATCGGATGCCCATGGGACCGGGCACAAGATTGGCCGAGCCTGGCGCCGAAAGTTGTCGAAGAAGCCTATGAAGTTGTGGATGCGATCGCCGATGGCGATGCGGGTGAGCTGGCCAGTGAACTGGGCGATCTGCTGCTGATCGTTGCGCTGCTGACCCAGATCGCTGAAGAGCAGGACGCGTTCACCATCGAAGATGTCTATGAAACGGTGAACCGCAAGCTGATTCGGCGTCATCCGCACGTCTTCGGCGATGAAGCTGCCGAAACGCCGGAGGCTGTACTCTCGACCTGGCATCGCGTCAAACGCGAGGAACGCGGCGCAACCGCCAAGCCACGAAGCAAGTATGATCGGCTGCCGAAGTCGATGCCGGCGATCGCGAAAGCGGTCGTCATGCGAGACGATGCGGGTGAGCTGATAGCGGAGAGCGGCTTTGCCGGATGGTGAAGCCCTGCTGGCGATGATCGAAGCCGCGATGGCCGCGGGCCGCGATCCGGAAGCCGAGCTTCAAGCGGCGCTCGACCGAAAATACGCAACGAACTGAATCTGTTTCTCCTGTTCGAAGAAGGGATTCGTGTGTCCACGTTTCGCGATGTCGATCCAGCGATAACTGGAAAACTCACCTGTGGCTCGCTGCGAGCCGGAAACGCCGGCGAGGAGGTGGTGCTGCGAGGATGGGTTCATCGGCGGCGCGATCTTGGGGGCCTGATCTTTATCGATTTGCGTGACCGATATGGTCTCACGCAGATCGTGTTCAACCCGGAAGTTGCGCCAGCCGCGCACGCCGCTGCCAGCGAAGTTCGCAATGAGTTCGTGCTGCAAGCGACAGGAGTCGTGCGCGAGCGGCCGGACGGGACAAAAAACCCGCGATTGATAACCGGCGACATCGAGATCGAAGTACACGATCTGCAGGTGCTGAATACGGCTATCAATCCGCCCTTTTACATCAACGAAGAGAGCGATGTCGACGAGTCGCTGCGACTGAAGTATCGCTATCTCGATCTGCGGCGCGAGCGTATGCAGCGGAATGTGATCCTACGCCATCAAATCGTGAAGTACATCCGGGATTTTCTGGACGAGCGGGGTTTCGTCGAAGTGGAAACACCGCTGCTGATTCGCAGCACCCCGGAGGGCGCACGCGACTTTATCGTACCGTCGAGCGGTTTTCCGGGTGAGTTCTATGCGCTGCCGCAATCGCCGCAGCAGCTCAAGCAGCTTCTGATGGTGGCGGGGTTGGATCGCTACTTTCAGATTGCGCGCTGTTTCCGCGACGAGGCGCAGCGTGCGGATCGCCAGCCAGAGTTCACGCAGCTGGATCTGGAGATGTCGTTCATCACCCAGGAAGATGTGATGGGAATGATCGAGCAGCTCTTCACCGAGCTGACCGAGACGTTCACGGACAAACACTTTTCCAGCCGGCCATTCTCGCGACTGACCTATGCCGAGGCCATGGACCGATTCGGCAGCGACCGGCCCGATTTGCGCTTCGGCCTCGAGTTTCAAGCAGGTGACCGAGTCGCTTGCGCGGTACCGAGTTCAAAGCGTTCGCCGGAGTGATCGAGAACGGCGGGGTCATCAAGGCGATCGTGGCGCCGGGATGCGGCGGATACTCGCGCAGCCAGATCGACGAGATTACTGAGATCGCCAAGGCGAACGGCGCCAAGGGTCTTGCCACGTTTGCGCTGCGCGATGGTGAGGTGAAGTCGCCCATTGCGAAGTTCCTCTCAGAGGATGAAGATCGAAGCCGTCACCACAGCTATCGGCGCGAGTGATGGCGACCTGGTCGTGATCGTGGCAGATTCTCTGGACGTCGTTTCGAAGTCGCTTTCCGCGCTGCGCACGCATTTCGGTGCGGTGCTCGGCCTGGCCGACCCCAATGAGTTCCATTACCTCTGGATTTACGAGTTTCCGTTGCTGGAGTGGGACGAGGAAGGTCAGCGTTGGGACGCGACCCACAATCCGTTCTCAGGTTTTCTGGAAGAGGATCGGCCGCTCTTCAGACCGATCCTGGTGCGGTGCGAGCCAAGCAATACGATCTGACCTTGAACGGTTTCGAGATCGGTGGCGGTTCGATTCGCATGCATACGCGGGCGGATCAGTCGATGATCTTCGGGATGATGGGCCATTCGCTGGAGGCGCAGCAAGAGCGGTTCGGAGCGATTCTGGATGCACTCGAGTACGGCGCACCGCCGCATGGTGGCATCGCCATGGGTGATCGATCGCTGGGTGATGTTCGCCGCGGACGAAACCAATATTCGTGAAGTGATGGCTTTCCCGAAGAACCAGCGCGGCGTCGACCTGATGTTCGATGCCCCTTCCCCGATCGAAGAGCAGCAGTTGGTCGATGTGGGGCTCGCGCTGCGGCCGAAGAAGGAACAGCTCGGATCAGGTGTCGCGGGAGTAGCCCGCGGGGCGCAGTGCCTGAGCGGCGACCGATGGTTCGTCCCAGGGAATTTTTCGCCATTCCAGAGAATCGAGCGTTCGTGGCCTTTGCCCGGCCAGGAGGACGATGTCCCCTGGCTGCGCTCTCGATGGCTGCGGCGATTGCGTCGGCGCGCTCGACAATGGTCAGAAAGTCTTCGCCCTGTTTTGCGCCGGCGGCGATCGCCCCTGCGGCAATTTGAGTCGATGATCGATCGGCGGCGTCCTCGAAGCGCGGATCTTCGTTGGTGAAGATGCTGAAGTCAGCCAGTCGAGCGGAAACGCCGCCCTGGAGGGCTCTTTTGGGGACGTCTCGTTCACCGGCGCTGCCACTGACCGCGATGATCCGACTCGCCCGGGCTGAGATCTCGCAGGAGCGTCAACAGCTTTTGCAGCGACTCAGGCGTGTGCGCATAGTCGACGATAACGGTGAACGGTTGCCCTTCGTCGACCCGCTCCATGCGGCCGGGAATGGCGGGCGCACTGGCAAGGCCCATCGGCAATTGTTTCAAGATCGAGTCCGGCTGCCCAGGCCGATACCGATCGCCGCCAGCGCATTTTCGACATTGAAGCGCCCGATCAACGGACTGTGAAAAGCGGTTCGTCTTTCCCTGATAGGTGACATCGAATCGGGTTCCGCCAACCCCGATCTCGATATTCGATGCGGATAGCGAGGCGCGAAAGGCTTCGCAGGTATAGGTAAGCAGGTGAGCGCCCTGCGCTATGATAGGAGTACCTCGCGAGCGCCCTCGTCGTCGAGATTGACGACTGCGAGTCCACGGTTTGCGGAAACCCGGTCGAAGAGCGACGCCTTGGCGGCACGATACGCCGTAATTGTCTTGTGAAATTCGAGATGCTCGTGCGTGATGTTCGTGACGGCGCCGATGGCAAACGAGACGTCGTCCAGCCGATGCTGCGCGAGTCCGTGCGAGGTTGCTTCCAGGATGGCGTAGTCGACGCCAGCGTCGACCATCTCCCGTAAGCAGCCGTTGAATTTCCAGCGATTCTGGGGTCGTTTGTCGAGTCTCGTGCTGCACAACCCGATCGGCAATTTTCACAGAAACAGTGCCAATGACACCGGTGACCTTGCCAGCATGAGACAAGATCGCGTCGGTGAGATAACTGGTGGTGGTTTTGCCGTCTGTGCCGGTGATTCCAATGACCTGAAGCTCGCGAGATGGATGGGCAAAGAAGTCAGCCGCCAACGGAGACAAGGCAGAACGGGTGTCGGCGACGCGGATTGCCGGGCACTCGAGATCGATGGTTCGATCGATCATCACCGCGGAAGCGCCGCGATCGAGCGCGTTGCCAACGAAGTCGTGCCCATCGACATAGCCGCCACGGAGCGCGACAAAGAGCGAGCCTGGGGAGATACCAGCCGGGAGTCATATTGAATGTCGGAAATTGGGGTGTCGCTGTCGCCCAGGAGCACCGCGCCGAGGAGCGATGACGCGAGCTCGCCGAGCGTCCGTGTCATTGGGATCGACCAATCATCCGATCGGCCAGTTTGGAGCAGCTGGCGATGATAGGTGCGCTGGATCGAAGGGGGATAGGAGACGATCGAGCCGCCGAAACCGGTCTTGAAACGATAGAGCCCTCGCCAATCCTCACCTTTGGTCGCGGGCACATGGTCCTTGTGCTCGTTGTCCTTTGGGGGATCGACATCAGGAATGCCCCAGAGATCGTAGCACTTGGCTCCTCGCTCCCTACCCCACTGCATAGCCAGGAATTGCAAGTTGAATGCCGCACCGAGCGAGCGGAACTTCGTGTCGGAGGCGCCATACATGTACATGGCGTCACTGCCGAACTCGGCGGCAATCAGACCCGCCGCCGGGTGGCCTTCGACGCGCGCGATGAACAGCACCGCGTTGTCGGGAAAGCGCCTCATGAAGTCCTGGTAGTAGTCCGCCGTGTGGATGCCGAACTCATTACGCTTCGATGTTTCCAGCAACATTGCGTAAAACTCTTCAAGCGCGGATCGATCTTCGCCGGTGTGACGGTCGACGATGACGCCCTTGCGTGGGGCCAGGCGCACGCTGTAGCGCGTCTTCTGGTGCATTCCCGCCAGCAATTGCTCGTCATCGACCAACGGCACTTTGACTGTTCGACCCGGCTGAAGATGCGGGGGACCCGGCTCGAAGCCCGGTAATGGGTTCTCGGTGAGGCCCGCGATCTGGGAGGTCTGTTTCGATCATGACGTAGAGGGCGCGGTGCTTGCGGGCGTTCGCGTCGATGGCGTCGATCAGAAGCCGGGTCGCCTCCAGATCCCCGGGACGCACTGCCGGACCGCGCGGGATATAGCCAATGCTGACCGGACCTTTATGCCGATACAGCACCTGGGCCATCGCACGCGGCTCTGCGCCGCCCACGGCGATTCGCTCGGGAAGCCAACCGTAGTCGTTCTTGAACTCTCCCCACTGCCAGCTTTGCAGGAGATGCCCATCGAGTGCCTGCAGCGCCTCGTTCCACGCCTCTGGATTGCGTACAACGAATGGCGGTCCCTGTAACGCAGACGCCATTTATGACTGCCGTTCGAGGGGATCGACCGTCAGCAGGGCCGCGTCCAAGGCTTCGTCGATGATCACTTCCTCCTCGAATTCCTCATCTTGCTCAGCCTCGCGCAGCACCCGGATGGCCGCCGGGCCGCCGATCGAGCCCAAAGCTGCCAGAGCGGCGGCGCGCACGTCGAGGTCTGGATCGTAGACAAGGTCGGCCAGCTCTGGAACGACATCCATATCGCCCAGAAGACCCGCTGCCCGTGCGGCTTCGAATCGAAGCTCGGCAGTCCTCGCTTCGCAAGTAATCGAGCAACTCAGTCGTCCAGTTTTCGCTGGCGGTGCGCCCCATGGCGTAGACCGCTCCAGCCACGACGGTCTGATCGTCGTCATCGAGTCCGAGCCGAATGAGGTCGGTCACGCGTGGATCGGATCCAAAAGCTGCGACTGTGCCAAGGCTACTTCTGCGTACCAGCGGAGATTCAGCAGGATCTTCGATCAGTTCCGAGAAAAGTTCGAATGAGCGCTTCTCGATCCAAGCGACCGGAGTCGCTCGTCAGCGATGGCGTCGCATGCGACGGCAAGCGCTTCGGCAGCGACCGCTCGCACATCGTCCGAGGAATCTGACTCGCAGCATGCGGACGTAGATGGGGGCAGATCGCGCCCTTCGTCTTCCCAAAGATCGACAATCGCCAGTTGACGTACCACTGGATTGGGATCTTCGAGAGCGATCCGGTAGACACGATTGAAATTGAACTCGAGCGATTGATCGCCGATCTCTGCCAGCGCCAATATCAGCGCATGACGCTCCGTATCGGGAATGTCGAGCCAATGCGCGCGCAAATATGCTGCGCGGTCTCGATCGAGATCCGAGAACGCAGCAAGGCGGGAACGAGAAAAATCGCCCCCGACGATCGCTTCGATCGCGGGGGCGAGGGTTCCGGACTCCGTGCTAGGCGGGAGATCCGGGGATGTAGGTGTAGTCATCTGGTCCGTCTGGGTCCTTGGCGAAAGCGCCGGTGTCGTCATTCTCCAGAATCGAGCGTAGGAGGGTTTCCGAGAACGGGCGCTCGATATTCACGCCAGCGAAGAGCTGTGCGAAGGTTGCGGTAAATCCGCCACCCTCGAATTGCTTGCCGAGTCGTTCGAACGTCGCCGCCACGACCGATTCCGGCCGGCGACGCGATTTTTCATCGAGTGGCTTCTCGCCGTTCAGGGTCGACCAGAGCTCTTCGGTCAGCAGGGCTTCATCGATCACGCCGCACGCAAACGAGGTCGGGCGGAAGACATATCGCTGGCGGCGCTCTTCGAGCTCGAGCAGCCGCTGGCTCTGGCTGGTCGCAGCTGACGTACTCGACGACGAAGTGGCCGTCGTTCTCGGTCGCGCGAATCGAAAGCAGCGCACCCGGCACCAGGTTCTCGGTGTAGAAGTCGTCGAGGCCGACGATGAAACCACCGCGGTTCGGCGTCGGGAATCGCAGCTCGACCAGATAGGTCGTGTAAACCTGCGGGCATTCAAAGGTGAGCACCGTCGTTCGTTGGTTCGGCGTGACCGGAGGGCCAAGCAACTCCTGCATCTCGCTATCGTACGGCAGCAGGCCAAGGGTGAACTCGTAGAACGTCAGCACATGGCTCAGCTCTTTGCGGGAGCGATAGCCGGCAGCGGCCGGGGCTTCATCCAGCAGGTACTTGAAATCGGTTCCGATTTCGTTCGGCTTGCGCAGGCTCGTTCCAATCGGCGCCAGAGCGGACGTGCTCCAGAAACGCTGGCCACTCGTGCCGACGAATTCGAAGTCGCGATGCTCTCGCGAAAGCCGGTAGTTGAGCGCGAACCGCATCAGATCGAAGTCGGCGGAGCGGGGACGTACATCGAGCACGTCCTGGATCAGCACTTCATCGGTGAGCGGCTGCTCTTGTTCGGCGATGTAGTCCTTGAGCTTGCGTAAGCTCGCCCTTACTGAAGCGGGGAACGCGGTCTTCCAGCATCCACTGGCCATCGAACATGGCTACCTGACCATCGGAGCCGAGGCGCTCGATGAGCGCTGCTTCCAGATCGGCGTCAGTCGCTTCCGAAACATCGGTGGAGAGCGGATGCGCGGCCGGAACGGTGATCGTGCGAGCCGGCTCGGTCGCGACGATGGCTTCGATCTCTGCTTCGGCGACTTCAGCAATCGCTTCTTCGACTGGTTGCGTCAGCATGAAGCTGGCGCCAGAAATTGGCCGCCGGCCGGGCGTCGAGATCGGTGGTCTGCACATCGAAGATCGACCAGCTGGAATCCATCCGCGGACGTGGACGCAGGGTGCTGTCGGAAATATCGGATTTGGGAGCGGGCGTCATCAACCGAGTCTTGAAGTTGTGACTGGTATCAGGACGACGCTCGGCGGACAGGATTCCTACTCGAGATGCGATCACGATCGGCCACATCGCCCGACTCGTCGAGCTGGAACGTGTCGGGATTTGCGGATATTGCGGCGATCAGGGCTTCTCGAGTGATCTTCTTTGTCGACGAAAAACTCGACAGCGGAATCGAGCGAGAGCCGGATTGGCACATTGATCGACATGAAACGGCCAACAGACTGCATCAGTCGGAGCAGCTCAGCGGCTGCTTCCTGATCGGCCTTGCTTCCGGAAAATTCTCGCGGTGCTGTCGCGACGGTAACCATCAATTCACGTCTCCATTAGGTGAGATTCAGGTGCGACTGACTGAGAGTCAGCCGCCGAAGGGATTGGCGCGGAGCTCAGCTCTTGCGGTTGCGCAACGCTTCGATCAGGGCACGCGTCGGAATTGGCTCGGTCGCGGTCCGCAAGACGGAAACGAGAAAATCGACGTCATCGTCGGTCAACCGAACTGATTCGGCAGGCTGGCTCATCGAAACTCCATTCGTGGTTGGTGAAACGCCGGACGGGCAGGTATCGTCCAAACTTGCGTAGTATACTATGGTTTGCGGTCTGGACCGACCGGGACCGGATTTCGCAGCCGCGAAGCCGAGTTGTCGCGACCTGCGC
Organism: uncultured Chloroflexia bacterium; assembly: GCA_963720855.1. Taxonomy (GTDB): domain Bacteria; phylum Chloroflexota; class Chloroflexia; order Thermomicrobiales; family UBA6265; genus JAMLHN01. The sequence continues at coordinate 986,273 of CAVRGV010000001.1, forward strand.
CCGTCTTTATACTCGCGTCAGTTCGCCCACTTGCTTACCAACGTTTTCCGGTAGCGTGGCCGGAGGAGGATCCCAACAATGCCAAGTCTAGGCTGGCAAGAACTCATCATCGTACTGATCATCGTTGTCATCATCTTTGGTGCCGGCAAGCTTCCCGAAATTGGCGGAGCCATGGGGAAGAGCATCAAGGAATTCAAGAAGGAATCAGAGGATCCCGAACGCTCTGCCGGATGGCACCTCTGCCAGCTTCGGTTACTTCGACGGGCTCTGCCGCGAAGACGGTCGAATCCGCACAGGTTCGCGCCGACGAAATTTAGTGTCCTCACAGCTCAATCGCATCCAAACGGCCGGATCTTCACGATCCGGCCGTTTTTTGATTCAGCTTCTTCTTCAGCCAGCATCTGGACGCGTGCAGTATCCTCATGCCCGACTTCGTCGTTGACACTGGACACACTATGAGCTCTACAGACGATTCGCAAGAATCTTCCATCGACGTCACCGGCCGGAAATGCTTATTGGTCCGATGACACGGTCCGGTGCCGGCGAGTGACGAGGACCCGATGGTAACCTCGACACCGGCCGAGCAAGAAGCAGGGTAGCGTGACTACGTGAGGTCATCGAGACCGCACTGATCGCGATCCTGATTTTCGTCGGTGTTCGTACGCTGGTGCTCAATTTCCGGGTCGATGGCAGCAGCATGCTTCCGAGCCTGGTCAATGGCGAGATGCTGCTCGTCAACCGAAACTCATATCAATTCCTGGGATCTCTACTCACTGGTCGATTGGATGCCGGGCGTCGAACATGCGGATGCCAAGGAGTTCACGCCATTCGATGGTCCGCATCGGGGAGATGTCATCGTCTTCAATCCGCCGGTGACCTCAGACAAGCCATATATCAAGCGCGTTATCGGACTTCCCGGGGACACCGTCGAAATCAAGGATGGCGGAGTCTGGGTGAACGGGATCGAGCTGGACGAAACGTACCTGCACGGCGACACCACTGATTGCCAACCCGCGCGTGCGATCCCGTGGTGGTTCCCGAAGGTTCCGTATTCGTGCTGGGCGATAACCGGTCGCATAGTTCTGATTCGCGATATTTCGGCACCGTCGAGATCTCGCGCATCGTCGGCAAGGCGTGGATCACCTATTGGCCGATCGGCCATATCGGCTCAGTGTCCCGACCGCCGACTACGACGAACTGAACGGAAACGGGGACTAGCGGCCGATCGATGCGTGACGCCGATCCGTTTCGCACTCGTCGAACGTTGTAGAATTCAAGAGTCGACGGAGAGAGCGCATCGCCTCGTCCGACCGCCTCGACGAACACTTCCACCAGTACGCCAATGGAAATCGGGCAATGATCGAAACCGTCGTCAAGAGCATCCGGTTCAACCGCATCACCAACAATCGAGTTTTGCTGTTGAAGGAAGTGGCGGGAGAGCGCTATCTGCCGATCTGGATCGGCGAGTTCGAAGCGCAAGCCATCGCCATGCAGCTCCAGGGCGTCGAATCCCCTCGCCCGCTGCCATACGACCTCATGCGCGCCATGCTCGGCGAGCTGAACGGTTCGATCGCGCATGTGCTGGTCAACGAACTATCGATGGATGTCTTCTACGCACGCGTCGTTCTGAGCGTGGACGGGCGACGATCGAACTCGATTCTCGTCCGAGTGATGCCATTGCCTTGGCACTGCGCATGCGGGTCGCCGATTTATGTCAATGAAGATGTCATGGACCGAGCCGGTGTGAATCTCGAGGACGACGAATCACCGCTCGAAACTGAGCAGCGCTCGACGCCGGGTGTAGAGAAACGCTCCGAGCCGAGTCCTGACGATGAGAAGCTTTCGATTTTCCGCGAATTTATCAATACCCTGGATTCCGACGATTTCGATCGAGGTCGAGGAGACTAGCGTTCTCCTTTCGAGCCGGAGCCACAGCGAGAACAATGGACGCTTCCGATAACCAAATCCGCCGCATCGTGGTCGAGCGCATGGACCGCTGCACAGTTTGCCACCGCCGATTCGTCGAAGACGATGTCGAAGTCGTCTCCCGTAAATCAGATGTTTGGCTCATGATCGTGCAGTGCAAGGATTGCCACTCGCGCAGCTTTGCCGCAGTCGTCGGGGACACCTCGGCGCCGATCGACACCGAGTCGCTGTTCGGGTTTCGGCCGGACGGCTCGATCGAAATCACCTTCGAAACCGATGGTGAATATTTCGATCTTCAGCATTTCAGCGAAGGTGACGGAGAACCAGGCGAGGAAGTCACGGTCGACGATCTCCTGGAAATGCACGACTTCCTCGATTCGTTCGACGGCGATTTCAAGGCACTCTTCGCGGAGCAACCAAAGGAATAGACGGTCGGCAATTCGTTTCGGCGTTGCTCGACGCGATGGGTCGTTGACTGCATTTCCGGGCATCCCTATACTCGCGACGGACTCGAACGCCGATGTTGCGGCGTGTCTCGGGACGCCCGCGGACTTGTCCGGGAGGGAAGAGTGGCAGAAGCAGTTCACGCGCCAGCAATGGGAAACGGAATCGATCTCGATTACGTCCGAACGCTGATGGCTCATTTCGAGCCCGAAGACTGGCAAGAAGGCCAGGAGTTGATTCTCAGCGCGCTGCAAGAGATCAACGAGCACTTCGGTTACGTCTCGGTGGAAGCCGCCGAAATCGTGGCCGAGCGACTCGGTACCACCATCAACCGGATCTACGGTCTCCTCACGTTTTACGCCGACTTCCGAACCGAGCCCCGCGGCAAGCATTTCATGCTGATGTGCCACGGGATGTCCTGCTATGTCATGGGCTCCCAGAAACTGGTACAGGAACTGGCCGATAACTTCGGCATCGGCGATGGCGGAACCACCGCCGGTGGCGAGCTCACAGTGCAGGTGGTGAACGGTTGCCTTGGTGTCTGCAATCAGGCGCCAGTCGTCAAGCTCGGCGATGATTTTTACGGCCGCCTAACGAGTGATTCCTTCAACGCGCTGGTGCAGCGCGTCATCGCTGACACGCCGCGGGAGCAATAAACCAATGGCGCATCAGACCTCCGAACTCCCTCGCCTTACCTCCCAGGCCGCTTTCGACGAATATCGGGCGAAGGCTATCGAGAAATGGGAAGCGATCTGGAGCGGCACGAAGACCGTCGTTTCCGTCGGCGTCGGCAGCTCGTCGATTCCAATCGGCGCGCTCGAAGTTCTCGAAGCGTTCGAAGCAATCGCCGAGCAGCACAACCTGATCGTCCGCAAGACCGGGCAGGATGGCGCGGATTGGGCCGATGTCCAGGTGCGCATCAAGCGCAAGGATGCTCCGGCCGTGGTCTATGCCAATGTCGTGCCAGGCGATGCCAAAGGGCATCGTCGACGGCAAACACCGAAGCAAGATCATCGGGGTCGAGGGTGACGAGGCGTTCGATGGTATCAAGCCGTTGAACTCGTTGCCCTTTTACAAGTACCAGCAGCGCATCGTTCTGCAGGATGTCGGTGTCATCGATCCCGACTCGATCGAGGAAGCCATCGCCCGCGGCGCCTATATGGGGCTGTACAAGGCGCTCTTCGAGATGACGCAGGAAGAAGTGATTGCCGAGGTCACCACTGCCAATGTGCGCGGCCGCGGTGGCGCCGGATTCCCGGCAGGCATCAAATGGGAAAGCGGGCGCAAAGCGCGCGTGACCCCCAAGTTCGTCACCTGCAACTCCCACGAAGGCGAGCCGAACGTCTACAAGGATCGCCGCATCCATGAGGGCGACCCGCACCGGGTGCTCGAAGGGATCCTGATCGCGTGCGTCGCGGTTGGAGCGGAGCGCGGATACAACTACGTCGGTGGCGAATATCCGTTGGCCATCCAGCGCTTCCGCAAGGCTGTCAACGACGCAACCGCGCTCGGCCTGGTCGGGCGAAACATGCTCGGATCGGGCAAAAACGTCGCCTTCCGGTTGCGGACCGGCGGCGGAGCCTATGTCTGTGGTGAAGGTTCGGCCATGATGTACTCCATCATGGGTGTGCGCGGTCAACCGCGTACCAAGCCGCCCCGCTCGGTGGAAGAAGGACTCTGGAAGCGGCCCACGGTAGCGAACAATACGGAAACGCTGAGCAACATGCGCGACATCGTCGTCAAGGGTGGCGAATGGTACGCGCAGTTCGGAACCGAGGGTTCCAAGGGAACCAAGCTCATGACGGTCCAGGGACCGATGAAGACCATGGGATTGGTCGGAGATGCCAATGGGAATCAATTTCAAGACCCTGATCGATGAAGTCTGGGGCGGTATGCGCGAGGGATATACCTTCAAAGGCATCCAAACCGGCGGAGTTTCGGCAGGCCCGTTGCTCTACGACCAACTCGACGTGCCGGTCGATTTCGACTCATTGACGCCACTGGGTGGCATGTTGGGTTCGGGCGGATTCGTCGTCTTCGACGAGACGGTTTGCTCGGTCGATTTCGCCCGCTATCTGACCGCATTCAACCGAGTCGAGTCGTGCTCGAAGTGCGTTCCCTGCTCGCGAGGAAATCCAGCGCTGGTGGAGACCGTCGACCGAATTCGCTTCGGCCGCGGCTCGCAAACCGATCTCCCGTTGATGGAGCGTACCTCGAAGCACATCATCGAGCTCTCGCTCTGTGGTCTTGGGCAGGTCGCTCCCATGCCGCTCCTTGGAATGATGAAGCAGTTCCCGGAGGAGTTTCAGGCGCACATCGATGGCGTTTGCCCGTGTGGGGTTTGCCCGGTCTCGGCAGAGGCGACGATTGTCGCGATTGCCGCCGACTAATTCCGACTCGAAGGTAACGGCCCGGTCCCCGGTGAGGGACCGGGCCGTTTTTCGTTGGATAGCTTCAGGCCGTGAGGTCGATGGAAGCGCCGATGCCGCGAGCCACGGCCTGATCGACCGCGTAGCGCGCGACAACGACATCCTGGACCGCATTCCCCACCGATTTGAAAAAGGTGATCTCGTCGTCCCCTGCGCGTCCGGTTGCGGTGCCGGCGACGAGATGTCCCAGCTCAGTGGAGAAGTGCGACTCTTCGATCAGTCCGTCGTTGAGCGGCTTCAGAAGGTCGCCCGCTTCGGCAAGGATTGCGTCGAGATTGTCGATGACGATGCGGGCGCGGACAACCGTCGCAGGTGGGATTTCCTGCATCTCTGGCGTGAACGCTCCGACCGCATTGATGTGGGTGCCGGGTTTTAGATCGGCGTCGTCGAAAACAGGAGCACGGGCCGTCGTGGCGGTGCAGATGATATCGGCTTGCGCAACCGCGCTGGAAACGTCGGTGGTGGTTTCGACAAACGCGCTGAGCTCAGGCCAATCCGCATCGATCATCTCTCGGTAGCGGGCGAGCTGCTCCGGACGAGTGTCGACGGCAATGATTCGCTCGATGGGCCGCACTGCGCACACCGCAGCAGCCTGGGTCACGCCCTGAACTCCGGCCCCAATAACGGTGAGCACCGTGGAGTCGGGACGGGCCATGAAATCGCTGGCCGCGCCAGAGACTGCACCGGTCCGGAGCGCGGTTACATAGCCACCCTCCATCACGCCCAACGGCTCTCCGGTGACATCATCGATCAGGCAAACGATGGCGTGAATAGTCGGGAGTCCACGTTTGGCCGGGTTGCCGGCGAAGAAGTTGACGACTTTGAATCCGAGGGCGCTCGATGCCGGCACATAGCCGGGCATCATCAACATGGCAGATGGGTCGCTCATTGACCTCCACCACGGCGCGCACCGGCGCTTCCGCGCGGCCTTCTGAAAGCTCGAGAAATGCGAGCTTCATCAGCTCGACCGCCGATTTCATGGGAACGAGTTGCTTCAAATCACTGCGGGAAAGCGCCAACACGGTGAGTTTCACCTCCTCTTGCACGACTATGCTCTCATCGAGCATCGGATGCCGCAGTGTAGCCAGCCGAAACCAACCCGCACAATGGAGCGTAGAGAAGGGCGTGATATACTCGCCGCGCTTCTGGTCCAAGCTGACCACCGCGCCTGACCGAAAGTCGCCCACCCCCCTCTGATGTCCGATCCAGGTTTGTCCAATCGCCTCCGGCAGCACTCGCGTCGATCCGGGTTAGCTGTCGGTTTGACGATGGCCGCGGCTATCGGGATCTGCATTCTTTCTTCGGCATGGCTCTTCGGCCGTATCGAGCCCTATGTGTCCGACTTCACCGGTTACGAGCAGAACACTGCCGTACCAGCAGTGGCAGCGGCAGAACGACGATGAAACTCCGGTTCCTGAAAATCAGAACGAAGACCAGCCAGATCCCACCGAAGCGCCGCAAGCGACCGATGTCGCCGAGTGGTCGAGCCGACAGTTGCACCCGCAACCACCGGAACCGCCAGCACGTTCGTTGCGACTTATGAATCGAATCCTGACTTTTCGGTCAACTTCCGCCCGGGCCCAAGCATTGATTCCGGCGAGCCGGTGGCTACACTTGATCCGGGAACGCCTTTGCAGTACCTCGATGAGCAGACCACTGGCGATGACGGTTCGATCTGGCTTCGCATGAAGACGCAGGACGGCATCGAAGGATGGCTGCGCGAAGTCGATACTGTACCTACTGCATAGTTCACTAAAACGGAGCGCAGCTAACCGATGCAACGAATCGCAATCGTCGGGCTTGGCCTGATCGGCAGCTCGATAGGACTCGGACTTCGCCGATGGTCCGCGGAGAACGTTCGTGGCGGCCAGCCCGCGCTCGAAGTGGTGGGGTTCGATTCGAACCTCGATCGCCAAAGCCAGGCCAAAAAGATCGGCGCCGTCGATCGGACTGAATGGGAGCTGCGCAAAGTCGTCGAGAACGCCGATGTGGTGATCCTTGCCGCGCCCGTGCTGGCGTTGAAGGAGATCCTCGGCGATATCGGCGCCGTTGCTCAAGCATGGCACCGCGGTGACCGATGTCTCGTCGACGAAAGCCGAAGTGATCGGTTGGGCCAACGAGCTGCTGCCGCGAACGGTCAGCTTTGTCGGCGGTCATCCGATGGCTGGCAAAGAAACCAGTATCGAAGGCGCCGATGCGGATCTTTTCCGCGGTGCAACCTGGTGCATTTGCCCGTCGGTACAGGCGTCGGATGAATCGATTCGCACAGTGCTTGGCATGGTCAATGCGCTCGGAGCCGAGCCGTATTTCGTCGATCCGCACGAGCACGATGCGTACGTGGCTGGTATCAGCCATCTTCCATTTGTCGCATCTTCAGCTCTGATGAACTCGTTGGCCGCGGATGCTTCGTGGCGAGATATGAAGTCGTTGACCGCGGGCGGCTTCCGCGATATGACCCGGCTCGCCAGCGGCAGCCCCGAGATGCATCGCGATGTGGTGATGACCAACCGAGCGGCGGTCGAACGGTGGCTCGAGGCCTATATTGCCGAACTCGAAGACTTCAAGAACCGGCTGGCCAGTTCCGAGGAGGATGCCAACGAGCAATTGCTCGCCTTTTTTACCAATGGTCGAGACCGGCGAGCCGAGTGGGCCGTGCAAACGTCACGTGAAGCTGAGCTGCTGGGCGGCACAGGCAACGACGGAGAAGGCGACGGATTCTCAGGGCAGATGGGACGTATGCTCTTCGGAGGGTTCATGCGCAAACCACGCGTCCAGAAGGATCAATCGAGCAAGACACCAGCCCAGTAGCGGGAGCACCTGCAGCTTCGCAGGACATCGCCGCATCGCGCGCGATCCGCTACCATGTGGACTGGCCTTTCCTAACTCGGTCAGCGTAGTTATGACTGAATCAGCGCCCAAGCAACCCAAAGATCAGGTTCCGCGTTGGCAAGCCGAGGTCGAAGAGATTCTCGAACAGTCAGATCGCGATCCGACCTCGTTCGAAAAGGCCCGTGCAGCCGCGATTTCGACCCGCTACAAGGCTCCAGACCGAGCCAAGCAAGCGACCGAGCGCGCGAGCTCCCGGCTTGGCGATGGTATCTGGCTGGTGGCTGCCGTGTCGCTGGGTGTGATCGCGTGGTTGGCCGGGCTGCACTGGCCACTGGCCGGCCGGGTACTCGCTATCGGCAGCATCCTGCTGTTCGTCGGATTCTTCGTCAACGCAATTCATGCGGTCCCGAAAGAGAAACCAGCCGCCCAAACTCTGGCGCGGCCAGCCGATGGACCCGAGTGAACCGCCTCCGTCATGGCGGATGGGTGGGCGATCGAAACGGGACGACGACGATCCGCCATTGGTCGGGTCTGGCCGCTAGTCGAGCACTGAGCGAATCATCGGCAACGCCGGCGAATCAGGCGCACCGGTGCGCCCCAGTATTTTTCCGGTAGCTTCAGACTGTTGCAGCCACCGGCCTCCGGGTAGCGGTTTGCTGCCAGCGTTTTGTGCGATCTGGACGATCAGGAGTCCTTCACCCGTCGCCACAGCCGGCGTCACCTTCACGGGATACGACCGTGCCTGGCGTCAAGCTGGTTGGCGTGGGATCGCACGACGCCCGGTGTATCTGCACCTGGTCGCCCTGCCACGTGGTCCACGCTCGCGGCCAATCCCACATTGCACGAACCTGGCGCTCGATCATTTCTGCCGAACTGTTCCAATCGATCCAACCATCTGATTTCAGCAACGGTCGCGTGAGCGTTGCCGTACGAGCGTCCTGAGGCTCAGGTTCGAGCGTTCCCTCGATGATCGCACCCAGTTGTTCGATCAGCAGCGCTGCGCCGAGCTGGGCCAGTTGCGGCGTCAGAGATGCCGTGGTCGCTGCCGAATCGACGTGCAGAGCTCGTTGCGCGAGGATCGGTCCGGTATCGAGTCCGGTATCCATACCCATGAGCGTCACTCCGGTTTCGACTCTGCCTTCGAGAATGGCAGCCGAAATCGGACTGGCGCCACGGTAGTGCGGCAATAGTGATGCGTGGAGATTGACCGAGCCCAGTCTCGGCAGGGCAAGGAGCCTGGGGCCAAAGATCTTGCCGAATGCCGCGACCACGAAGAGATCCGCCTCGGGCGGCTGCGATCGGTTCCCGGTCGTTTCCGGTTCGAAGAGCTTCCGGCTGATAGACCGGGATAGCCGCGGCGAGCGCGGTCTGCTTGACAGGGGGAGGAGTCAGTTTCCGTCCGCGTCCAGCCGGACGATCCGGTTGGGTCACAACCAGCGCGACTTCGGTTCGGGGATCGGCCAGCAGTGCCTCCAGCGCAGGCACGGCATATGCCGGCGTTCCGAAATAGACGATGCGGATAGGTTCGGCAGGGTTGGCGCTCATGGTGCAGACTCTATCCGATCTCGACGTCTCGCCGAGGGTCATTGGACGCCAATCACGAGGAGCGTCAGTCGCTGAGCACGCAACACCACGCAACTCCTGGGTCTCGACGTTTTCCCATCGCTCCGCTGCTTGTTGTGATCGCACTCGTAGCCGTCTCGTTCGCCCTGTTGCCTGCCAGTGTCTCCGCATCGCCGGAGACATCACCTCATGTGTCACAGGCCGTTCATCTGCAATCTGGAGACGCCAGCGAACTGATGCTGGATGGGCCGGTCGACGAGCTGCCGGTCGTGGACGACGCTCGCTGGAGTAGTCAGTGGACCGACCGCACACCGGTTGCCGTCGCAGTGTGGGTGTTGATGCTTGTCGTGCTGGGCGCGGCGGGGCGACCATTGGCACGAGCGCTCTTCGGATCCTTCCCCGATGCGGGACAGGGTTTCGCCAGGATCACGTTGCTCATGCTGGCAGGATGGGGCGTCTGGTTCGCGTCGTCGTACGAGATCATCGAGTTCCGGGCGGTCTGGGCGTGGTACGCAGTTATCGCGGTCACTGTCATCGGCTGGCTGCTTGCGTCTTCGCGCGCAGCCGAGCCTCGGGTCGGCATTTCCCGTCGGGCCATCGGAGGGGCTGAGGCTGCCTTCTGGGGCGTTTTCGCGATTTTTCTTGGACTTCGTTTTTTCAATCCGGATTCCTGGCATCCGATCTGGGGCGGCGAAAAGCCGATGGAGTTCGCGCACATCAATGCGTTGCTGCGCACTCCGAGCTTCCCGCCCTTCGATCCGTGGTTCTCCGGTGGAATCCTCAATTACTACTATTACGGCGAGTACCTGGTTGCCTTCCTCATCAAGCTCACCGGCATTCCCTCAGAAATCGCATTCAATCTTGCCCAGCCGACGATGATGGGTCTGGCTGCGTCCGCGATGTATAGCCTCGTTGTGGCGGTGTCCAGCCGGGTAAGTCGCGATCGAGTCGACCCGTTGATTGCGGGTGGTCTGGGAGTGCTTATTTTCTGCCTGGTCGGGAACCTGCAAGCGGCGTGGGACTTGATCCGCATTTTTCCCGACAGGCCGGTTTTCTCCTTCGATTGGACATGGTCTGCCAGTCGCGCGATCGACGGTGGCATCACGGAGTTCCCATTCTTTACGGGACTCTATGCCGATTTGCATGCGCATCTGATTGCGTTGCCCGTCACGATTGCCGTGCTTGGATTGGGCTTTTCGCTGGCCACCGGTTCGCGCTCGATCGCTTCGGCATTGCCCAAGCTGGTCGGATTGGCACTGTGCCTGGGAACGCTGAGCGCGGCAAACGCCTGGGACGTTCCGGTCTATGCAGTCGCTATGGTGGCGTGCGTATTCCTGTGGGCGGGCCGATTCGGGAACTTCATTCTTCGGCTGGCAGCAACGATCTTAGTTGCCGGCGCAACCGGGGCACTGGCGTACCTGATGTTTCGCCCGTTTCATGACAATTTCGTCGCGCTGTTCAACGACGTAGGGCGGGTCACCACTGGAACAGACCTGGGGCAATTTCTGCTTCATGTGGGCGCGCTGCTGGGCATTCTTGGGAATCTCCATGGCAGCGTCCGGCTTGCTTTCCTGGTCGTCCCCTCGTCCAAGGTGGCGCGATGTTGCCGTCGTCGTCTTTGGATTGACGGTGACCGGAGCCGTCGCCTGGCAGGTCATGCGTCCGGAACTGTCCGAAATGCCGTCAGGTTCGAGTGAAACGGTGTTGATTTCACTGATTGCTGCCGGCTCGCTGGCGATGGTGCTGTTGCGTGCCCGAGCGGATGCCTATGTCGCGTCCGCTGCCGTCGTCATCGGGGTGATCGGGACCGCGTACCTTGTGGCACTTGGTTGGCCGGTGCTGGCGATCGGTTTGATGCTGGCTGCATGCGGCGCGTTGATCTATTTCTCGTTCGACGACGCGGCTACATCGTTCTCCGGGTTGTTGCTGGCGGCGGCCGGGTCAGTGATTGCTGGGGTCGAAATCGTGTTCGTGGTCGACGATCTGGCCTCATTGCCAGACTGGTACCGGATGAACACGATCTTCAAGCTTTACTACCAGGTCTGGACGCTCCTCAGTGCGTTGGCGGCGATTTCGCTGGCGGTATTGATTTCGAAGCGAAGCGCCGCAGTCACGTCCTGGGTTTCCACTACTCGGGGTTTCGAACCGCGAACTGAGTTCGTCCCGGCGCCGCTCTCGAAGCGCAGCCGGCTCGCGATAGCTGTTTGCGCTCTCCTCATCGGACTTTCGCTCGTCTATCCCGCGGTGGCCACGTTGCCTCGAATCGAGCAGCGGTTCGACGGCCATCCCGGCCCCGGCACACTCGATGCGCTGGATTGGATGCGTTACGGCACGATCACCAGTGTGAACGGGCAAGTGGTTGGTTTCGCGGGCGATTTGGAAGCGATCCACTGGTTTCAGGAAAATGTCGCCGGAACTCCAGTCATTGCGGAGGCGAGCATCGGTCCTTATCGAGGCGACGGATCACGCTATTCGATAGCGCTCGGACTTCCCACCGTGCTTGGCTGGGATCGCCATGAACGCCAACAGCGCTATTACCCCGAGATCGCCCAGCGGGACGCCGACGTGCGGGATCTGTATGACTCCGCAGACGTCGGCCGCAAGCGAGCGATCATCGAGCAATACGGGATCGACTACCTCATCGTTGGTGAGTTGGAGCGAAAGAGCGGGCTTCCGTCCAACCCTGCAGAGCTCTATGCATCGCATGAGGGGATCGCTGCGATCGAATCGATGGTTGGTTCCGACCTCGAGATCGCGTTCGAATCGAACGGAACGGTTGTCTACCGCGTTCTTCGTTCCGACGACAACCCGTCGGACGCGCGACCCGACAGCTCAGGTGCGTAATGCCAGACGATTCACTTACTGGGCAAGTCAAGAGTTTCGAATCATTGGGCTGCATCGCCCGACTGGCCAAGGCGCATCACTCCGAGCACAGGCGCGCAGAACGTGAGCCACCTCGGTTTCCTGCGCTCGCGCAGGGAGCGTTCTCGATCCCGATTGGACTGGTTTTCGCTGGTTGCGAACAAATCGGGGGAACCGTTTTGGATTTCAGTTTGACGCGGAATCCCGAAGGTTCCTATACTGGCGTGCGCCTTTGGCGTCAGCGGGGTGTGGCGCAGCCTGGTAGCGCGCGGCGTTTGGGACGCTGAGGTCGGAGGTTCGAGTCCTCTCACCCCGACAAACTGAATATGCGGGGGTAACTCAGTTGGTAGAGTGCCTGCCTTCCAAGCAGGTTGTCGCGAGTTCGAGTCTCGTCCCCCGCTCCAGGTCGCCAAAGAGCTTGGAATTTTCCCTCCAGGTACACATCTGTTCCATCGCGTGCCTGACTCTTCTTTCTGACCGCCATCCTGAAGTCGCCCGAACGAGCGCCTGACCTCAGGTGTTCAGGGTGGAAATTGGCAGTCACTCGGATTTGGTCCTGGCACAGGTTACGAATTTCCCGACGACCGGGACTCGATACACCGAAGTCACATCGGACTTCTCCCAGTATCTCGAATCGGTCGATGCGAAGCATGCAGGTCGATTTCCATCGTCAAAGGAGAAAGCAAACACATTGCAAGAGATAGCCATGCCGTTAGTCGTTTCAGGTCCCTGGACGACGGATGCGAAGCAACGCGCCATCAACAAAGAGGTGGGCGTTGTTTTCGTCAATTACTTTCGGGATGCGTTGAAAGTTCGTAACTGGATCCCCTGGGACGACCTGCCAATCAAGCAGATGCATGAGTACGGTCATCTGCTGTCACCAGACACGATCACGATCATTCTGGCCTACCTCGGTGTCGAGGACTACGTAGGTGACTACGTCGAAGACGGCTTGAGCATGCTGAATGGTCAGCGCGAACGGCGAAATTCGCAGCTGGTCTGGGGTATGGAGGAGCTCAAGCACGCCGAGGCCTGGGCACTCGTTCTTTTGCATTCCGGCGCCATGACGCAAGAGCAGATAGACGATTATCGCGACGAAGTATCTGCGCACAAGTGGACCATGCGCGAAAACCATCCTGGCCTGGACACACCTCTTGGGCTGCTGGTCTACGCCATGTTCCAGGAGCGGGCAACCTACTTCAACTACGATCAGATGCGCAAGCGGATTCGATCTGAGTATGGTTTGCCAGAATCCGCAACCAAAGAAGAGCGGGGCAAAAATCTCCAGATTGGCGCAGCAGGCGCCTTTCAGATCGTGTCGCGAGACGAAATCGCTCATCACGGCATCTTCCGAGAAGTGGTTCGTATTTACATGCGATACCATCCTGCCGCCACCCTGGAAATGATCCAAAAGGTGCTTAGCGGATTCACCATGCCGTCCCTGTATCTCATTCCCAATGCAGTCGACCTCGAGCAAGCCATGCGTCGAACCAAACTGCATACGCCGCGCAATCAGGTTACCGAAGTCAACAATCCGATTCTGGAGTCACTGGGTATCGGCGATCGTCGCAACCTGGAGCGGCTCATCCAGCTCGCCAGAGTATTGCCTGACGGATTGGGTCCGGAGCATGTCATCATCGGAGAATCCGGAGAGTTGGTGTTGTCCATGACTCCGCAAGATCCGCCAATCCTCGAAGCCTAACCTCGTTTCCAACGGCTGGCCGTCGAAATTCGACGGCCAGTTCTTTTCCCGTTCGAGCTTCCCCGCCACTGCGGAGGTGGCCGTGCGTTCGGTGCTCCTTAACCACCCTGCTGACCACAATGCTCCGGCTATCCATCGCGGCCTCCCATGCGACCGGCCACGAACTCGATGGTTCAGGCCAGTGGGTGTCGAGATCGCCGACCAGCAGCGGGCACTGGATTTCTTTACACTCCCGCCGCGGGCTGATGACGCGCCCGGCCAATCACCTGTGTAAGGAACGACATGCTCCCTCCCTCCGTGACCTCGACCATCGATCTTTCGGCCAATGGAAAGCAGATGGGCCGGTTGCGATATCCGAAGATTTCCAACAACGGCGGATGGGCATATGACCTGGTGCCAATCGCGACGATTTCGAATGGCGACGGTCCGACGGTGGTCATCAGCGGTGGCAATCACGGGAACGAGTACGAGGGGCAGATCGCCTGTTACGGCTGATCGACGAAATCGAGGCGGAACACGTCACTGGGCGAATCATCATCGTTCCGGTCATCTCCCGTGACGCGGCATGGGCGAGTACGCGTCTTTGGCCATCAGGCGCGAACTTCAACCGTTCCTTTCCGGGACGACCAGACGGAGCACCGCACGAGCAGCTCGCCGATTATTTCACGCGCGTGCTTTTTCCACTGGCGGATGTCGTGATCGACCTGCATTCCGGGGGCAATGCATTCTGGTTTCTGCCCTGTTCGCATATGCATGTGGTCGATGACCCGGCACAGCGAAAAGCAATGCTCGAGGGGATGCTGGCGTGGAACAGCGATTTCCATTTTCTGTACATCGATGTCAACGGCTCTGGATTGCTCCCCGTCGAAGCTGAGAATATGGGCAAGACCGTGATTACCACTGAACTTGGTGGAGGTGGGCGAGTTCCTGCCTTCGTCCATCAGCTCGCCTGGAGCGGTTTGACCAATGTCTTGCGCCAAGTCGGCGTGCTCGCAGGCACGGTCGAAACACGCGCATCGCTCGGGCTGCCGGCGGCGATCATTATCGACGGGCGAGATCCAGAAAATTACGTCAATACGGATGAGCCGGGGTTCTGGGAGAACCTGCTCGAACCCGGTGACCGGGTTGCAGGCGGGTGATCCGGTTGGGCGACTCTGGTTTCCGGAGCGACCCGAGCGCGGACCACGCATGTTCACTGCTCCGTTGGATGGCATCTTGACCGTCGTACGCGCGACGACCCCCACCCTGGCAGGAGACAGCATTTTCGTGCTGGGCCAGCCGATCGATGCGTCGGAGCTGCTTTAGCGATCTTCTTTTGCCCGCTCCGGTTGTCCGATGAATACCTGCGTTTCGTACGGGAATTCGAGCACGCCATCTACTGCGTATTGCGTCGAAGATCTCTTTGCTCCCATTGCGGATCTCATCGTGTCCGGGTTGACCAGGCAGTGGCGTGTACGAGGACGACAGCAGTCTTCCCCAAAACGCGTCGTATGTCATGGCTTGCAGGTGCGGCAAGGAGAACTCCCGATAGCCGTTGTCTCCGAAGAGCACCGACATTCCGGCTTCGGCAGCGTCGTCCCGGTGACGCACCAGATCGTATTCCGGCGAATATCGATGCAGTAGCTCACTGTATGCATCCAGCACGTGAAACTCGCCTTCCGGGCGCTTATTCCAGATGAGCGCGACCCACCCGTCATGCTTCAGAATTCGCTGAAACTCGGTGCGGGTGGCCAGCGGATCGAACCAGTGAAAGGCTTGTCCCGCTGTGATCAAGTCGATCGAGTGATCGGGAAGCCTCGTTGATTCGGCGGTTCCCTCGACGCTGGTAAATCGCGGATAGCCGCGCATCAACACCTCGCCGGCTTCTCGCATGGCGTCATTCGGCTCGACGCCGATGACTGAGATAGCCCTGGTCGAGAAAGAGCCGCGTGAGATTTCCAGGACCAGATCCGATATCGGCGAGCTGACCAATCAGCCGACAAGCCGGTGTGCGTCTCTGAACAGCGGAATGATGGCAGCCGGATAGCCGGGACGATAACGAACGTAGTTCTCGACCCGGCTGGTAAATCGTTCCGTGGGCTGGATATCGGACATCGAGCTTCCTCTCATCCTCGCGGTTACGGACAGCCAGGGTCGTTCGTCTCATTTGCGGTAGAATCGCTCGCAAAACCCTGTCGATTTTCCATGGATGCGGTCGACCATGATGCAGAGTCACGCGCCGCTCAGCGGCCAAGGGAATAAGGAGCAACGGACAATGGCATCGGTTAGCACGTATCTGAATTTCGATGGCACAGACCGAAGAAGCATTCGAATTTTACAAGTCCGTCTTTGGAACCGAGTATATCGGTGGCATCTTCCGCATGGGTGACATGCCGCCCCAGGAAGGATTTCCTCCCATGCCGGACCATCGTGAAGAATCTGGTCATGAATGTGCAACTCCCGATCACCGGAGGTCATCTGCTGATGGGCACCGATTCCGTCGCCGAATTGGGACACGAACTGAAGCCAGGAAACAACGTCTATATCGTGGTGCATCCTGACTCGCGGGAGGAGGCCGATCGGCTGTACGCGGAACTGGGGGAAGGCGGCACATTGCATATGCCGATGGCCGATCAGTTCTGGGGCGACTACTTCGGGGACCTCACCGACAAGTACGGTACCCAATGGATGATCTCTTACACCGGCGAAGTAGCTCGATTACGACAAGGGCCGGCTGAACCCGTCAGCCGGTCCTTGTCATTTCTGGCATTGGGGGCTCGAGCAGGAGAAGATCTGCGTCCCGGGCACGAAACCCCAGAGCGCCACAGGTGGCTTCGACAGCCCGGCTGTGGCCTGCAATGGGCTTCTGCGTGTACCATCGCCATACGCTGCGCTATGCGCTGCGCAGGGGGCCTGTAGCTCAGTGGTAGAGCACGGGGCTCATAACCCCAGGGTCGCGGGTTCGAATCCTGCCGGGCCCACCTGCTGCGCCGGCGGAGCGTCTGACCATTCTCCATGCATCAATATAGGACTGATCGTTTGACCGATACCGCCATTGCACCATCGACTGACACACGCGATGAGCCTCGCGAGTTCGCGCTCCGCATTGCCGACATTCTTGCTGAAACGCCTGCTTCGGACACGGTTGTGCTCGATATTCGCGGTTTGTCGACATTCTCGGATTTCTTCGTGATTTGCTCCGGCGAAAACGAGCGTCAGCTCGGCGCGATCTCCGAACGTTTGCAGGAAGAACTGCGCGAAGACGACATCCGGCCCAAGCGTGTCGAAGGGACTCCGCGCTCGGGATGGATGGTGCTCGACTTCAACGATGCCATCGTGCACGTGTTCGACGCAGAGCTGCGCGATTTCTATAAAATGGAGCGACTTTGGGCCGAGGCTCCCCGTCTCCTGTCCATCCAGTAACGAGCACGCGTTTCCGCCCGCGCGGATCGACCGTGAGTTGTCGAGTTAGAGGGTGAATTCGTCGTGAAGAAAGAGCGCAAAGAGATCACGTTTCTGGTGCCGTTTTTGCTGGGAGCCCTGGTCGGCGGATTCGGCGGGGCAATTTTTGGCACATTGATGGCGCCCTATTTTTCCGCAGTCAAGTCGCTCGCTGGCAAGGTGATTCGTCGAGGCGGATCGGATCAGCCCAAATTCGAGCTGCTTCTGCAATAGTGCGCATTGCTCAACCCTGAGATCGAAAACCTGGCCGCCCGACGGTCAGGAGCAGGACTGCTGCCAGCGCAAGCATGGCGCCGAATTTGGCCTCCTTGCTTGGCAGCAGCAGCGACAGCACACCAAAAAAGAGCGATACGCCTCCGACGAATCCGACGATTCGGCCCACGCCCCAACCCCGAGCCAGCAATCTGTGGTGCAAATGTGACTTGTCGCCACCGGCGATCGGCTGCCTGCGGGCAGCACGCGCCACGGTAACCCAGATGAGATCGAAGAGCGGCAACCCCAACACCAGCAGTGCAGTCGCGAGTTTGGCGCCTCCGACGATCGAGATCGCGGCAATGGTCAATCCAATGAAATTCGAGCCAGCGTCGCCGAGCGTGATTCTGGCGGGGAACCAATTGAATGGCAGGAATCCGACGAGGGCCGCGCCGAGCACGAGTGGCAGTATCGCTATCGTGAACTGGGGATCCTCTCGCGGCCAGAAATACGTGTGCAGGAAGAGAATGATTGCCGCGACCAAAGTGACCGTGGGAGCGAGTCCGTCGATACCATCGATCCAGTTGATTGCGTTCATCATTGCCACGAACCAGACGATGGTGACTGCCGCCGCTACAGGAAGCGATAGATGAACCTGGCCAAGGATCGGCGCATTGAATTGCTCGATCGCTATTCCGTGGAATTGATTGCGGAATCGAGGCAGGATCATGATGGCGGCAACCGCGATCTGAATTGCCAGCTTGGTTCGCGGCGCCAGTCCGACCGCGTCGTCGACCAACATGAAGAGCACAATGGCGGCTCCGGCCAGACAGATGAGCGTGATGCGTTCGACTTCGATGGGAAACCGGTTGATCGGCAGCGCGAAGCTCAGCGCGATGCCGAACCAGAAGGCGATTGCGACCGCGATTCCGCCGATGCGGGGAACGGCCTCGCCCGAGCGATTGACGATTGCCAACTGCCGGCCGATAGGGATCGAACGCCAGACGAGCCCAGCGGATAACGGCGCAACGCAGGCGAAGAGCAGCACCGCGATCTGGGCATGGCTCATCGGGCGCCTCTCCTTTCGATCAGCTTCCCTGTTTCAGCGCTAGGCGGGAAGCCCGGGGAGCGGGAACCTGCTCGACACCGCGTGCACCTCATCCTGGGCCCGTGCAAGCAGGGCTTCGTCTTCTGGTTGCTGCAGGACATCGACGATCAGATTCGCGATCCAGCGTGACTCGTCGACTCCAAAGCCGCGCGTCGTGACTGCCGGACTCCCAATGCGAATACCACTGGCCTGAGTCGGTGGCCGCGGATCTCCAGGGATCGTGTTCTTGTTGACCGTGATGCCGAGCTTGTCGAGCGCTTTTTCCGCTTGTTTGCCACTCATGCCGATCGAGTCGACATCGAGTAGCAGCAAGTGGGTGTCGGTGCCACCAGAAATGACTCTCATGCCGCGCTCGACGAACGTATCGGACATCGCCATCGCGTTCTCGATGACTTGCTTGGTGTATCCACGGTACTCATCGGAAAGCGCTTCGCCAAACGCGATCGCTTTCCCGGCAATCACATGCATCAATGGGCCGCCCTGCAAACCAGGGAAGATCGTTTTATCGATCTGCTTGCCAAATTCTTCGCTGGTCAGGATCATGCCGCCGCGCGGACCTCGGAGCGTTTTGTGCGTGGTCGTGGTCGTCACGTGGGCATAGGGAATCGAGGTCGGAATCAAACCCGTGGCGATCAGACCTGCTGGATGGGCGATGTCCGCGAAAAGATACGCGCCGACTTCATCGGCTATTTCCCGGAAGCGGGCGTAGTCGATCGCGCGGCTGTAGGCACTGGCACCGGCGATGATTGCCCGGGGACGAACCTCGCGTGCGCGCTCGGCAATTACGTCGTAGTCAAGCAAGCCAGTATCGCGATCGACGCCGTAAAAGTGGGCATCGAACAGCCGGCCCGAGAAATTCACGGCCAGCCCGTGCGTGAGGTGACCGCCTTCCGAGAGGCTCAGCCCCAGAATCTTGTCGCCGGGATCGATGAGCGCAAGGTATGCGGCCAGGTTCGCGTTCGCGCCGGAATGCGGTTGCACGTTGACGTGCTCGGCGCCGAACAACTCCTTCGCGCGATCGATAGCCAGGGTCTCGACGAGATCGACATACTCACAGCCACCGTAGTAGCGCTTTCCCGGATACCCTTCTGCATATTTGTTGGTCAGCACGCTGCCGACCGCCCGAAGCACCGCGGCAGAGACGAAATTCTCTGAGGCGATCAGCTCGATGCCAAACCGTTGGCGCTGCTCTTCCAGGCGAATCGCATCCGCGACCTCAGGATCTGCTGCCAGCACGTCGATCGCGGAAGTAACCATGTGCGCCTTTCAAAATATGTTTTCGAATCGTGGGAACTGCGGTTCAAAGCGCCCGCATTGTACCATCGGGCATTCGGGGCCCAGGGTTCCCGGGACACGGTGAGGCAGAGATGCAGGGAGGAATGATGCGCGTTTTCGTGACGGGCGGAGCGGGATACATCGGCAGCATCGGGGTCGAAAAGCTGCTCGACGCGGGTCACGAGGTGGTGGTCCTGGACAACATGCGCACCGGCCAACCGGCATCGGTCGAACGTGCCGCGGTCGTAGTCGAGGGCGATTTGCGCAATGCAGCCGAGCTCAACGACATCCTTGCTCGGGTTCGACCGGATGCGGTTGTGCATTTCGCGGGCGCGACCATCGTGCCCGAATCTGTGACCAAACCTGATCTCTACTACGGAATCAATATGGTGGGTGGCTATAACCTGCTCGAAGCTGCGCGGGCGGCGGGGGTCAATAGATTCATTGTCTCTTCGACCGCAGCGGTCTACGGCGCTCCGGAAGAGATGCCGATCGTGGAGTCGACTCCCAAGCGCCCGGTTTCCCCCTATGGACTGTCGAAGCTGATGTTCGAGCAAATGCTGGAGGCGTACGCCACGGCATACGAAACACGCTGGATCGCGTTTCGGTACTTCAACGTGGCCGGTGCGACCCATAAGCATGGCGAAGATCACCGCCCCGAAACACACCTGATTCCAAATGCCTTGCTCGCGGTAGCGGAACGTCGTCCACCGCTCGATGTATTTGGGACCGACTACCCCACGCCAGACGGTACTGCCATTCGTGACTATGTTCACGTCGAGGATCTGATCGAGGCGCACCTGCTCGGCCTGGCGCGCATCGACGAGGTGTCCGGGCCGTTCAACCTGGGAACGACATCAGGGGCGAGCGTGGCGCAGGTGATCGACGCGGTCGAGGCTGTGACCGACCGGCCGGTTCCGCGCACCTATCACAATCGGCGGGAAGGCGATCCGCCGATTCTGGTGGCGGACGCCTCTCGGGCTCGGGAATTGCTCGGCTGGTCGCCGAAACGCTCAACGCTGGATCAGATGATTGGCAGCGCCTGGGATTGGATGCAACGGAATCCAGACGGCTACGGAGCCCGCTAACCCGTCCGCGAGCTTTCGCCAGCGCCGAGCCCTAGAGCTCGGCGTCTTCTCGCCCTCGGAAGCTGATGCGGATCGGCGTACCGATGAAGGAGAACTGCTCGCGAAGCTGATTCTCGATATACCGCCGATAGCTAAAATGGATTGCTTTCGGGTCGGTGCAGAAGAAGACGAACGTCGGCGGTTCGACATCCACCTGGGTGCCGTAGAAGAACTTGATCTGTTTGCCCGATTTGCTGGACGGTGCATGATTGGCGACCGCTTCGCGCAGCATCTTGTTGAGCGCCGCCGTTGGAACGCGCTTCTTGCGCTCCTTGACGACCTCCAGCGCGAGATCCATAGCTTGATGGACTCGCTGTCCGTATTTCGCCGAAATGAAGGCGATAGGGGCATAGGGAACGAAAACGAGCTCCTTGGCGGCGTGGGCTCGGTATTCATCCATCGTGTAGTTGTCTTTTTCGATCAGGTCCCACTTATTGACGACGATAACGATGCCTTTTTTCTGCTCTTCCACGTATCCGGCAATATGGAGATCCTGAGCGGTGAAGGGCTCGGTGGCGTCGACGACCATCAATACGACATCCGATCGGTCGATCGCACGCATAGAGCGCAGCACGCTGTACTGTTCGATCCCGGTTTCGACTCGGCCGCGCCGGCGAATTCCGGCGGTGTCGATAAGGGTGAGTGGCGAGCCATTCCACTCCAGATGGGTGTCGAGCGAATCGCGCGTCGTTCCCGGAACGTCGCTCACGATGGCCCGCTCCTGGCCGAGGAGCGCGTTGACCAGACGGCTCTTGCCGACGTTCGGGCGTCCAACGATGGCAATCGCAGGTCCTTCGAATTCGCCTTCCTCTTCGTCGGAATGCGGAAGCGCTTCCACGATGGCATCCAGCAAATCGCCGGTTCCCGTTCCGTGAAAGGCGGAAAGGGCGATCGGTTCACCGAGTCCGAGCTCGTAGAACTCGAATACCGAATCGCGCCGCTCGAGATTGTCAGCCTTGTTGGCGCCGAGAATGGTGGGTTTGTCGGTGCGACGCAGGAGGTCCGCGACTTCGTAATCTCCAGAGGTCAGCCCTGATTTCGAGTCGACCATGAAGACGATCACATCTGCTTCGGTGATTGCGCTACGCGCCTGATCCCTGGTGCGCCGTGCGATTTCGGTAAAGTCGGACGCTTCGATCTCACCTTCGTCCTGAAGGCCGCCCGTATCCACAAGCGTGAACTCCATGCCGCGCCAATCGGTTGTGCCGTAGACACGGTCTCGTGTCGTTCCAGGCTCATCCTCGACGATGGCAAGCCGCTCGCCAATCAGCCGATTGAAGAGGGCGGATTTGCCGACATTAGGACGGCCGACGATCGCAACGATAGGCTTGGTCACGGTCACTTACCTCGACTTCATTCGGGAAGTCGCCGGTGCGCGGCCCCACGTGGCGCGCGTCCCGCAAAATCGCGACATATCAAAAAGACCGGCCCCATCGGCCGGCAGCGCCGGAAGTATACGCGACGGCCGTACGACGTTTATGCGACGGCGGACCGCACAATCTCGACCAGGCGAGTCAATTCCTCGAGGAGTCGTCAACTCTGTCGTGGCGAGCAACAGCGAGTTGACCAGCGTTGGGTCGACATTGGCCAGATCGTATCCGCCGATGATTCCCGATTCGAGCAGCGCGGCATTGATTGCGGCTGCGGAGACCGGCGTCGTAATCGTGAACTCGTTGAAGAATTCTCCGTCGTTCGCGATCGAGACACCTGGTATGGCCGCAAGTTGCTCGGCAAGATAGTGCGCGTTGTTGTATGACGCCCTGCCTACTTCGCGGAATCCTTCGGGTCCCAGCAACGACATGTAGATGGTCGCGGCCGTCGCCATGAGTCCCTGGTTCGTGCAGATGTTGCTGGTGGCTTTTTCGCGTCGGATGTGCTGTTCGCGCGTTTGCAGCGCGAGCACGTAGCCGCGCTTTCCCTCGGAATCGTTGGTCATGCCGACGAGGCGGCCGGGAAGCTGACGGACGAACGCTTGCTTTGTCGCCAGAAGTCCGACATATGGTCCGCCAAAGCTCTGGGCAACGCCGAGCGACTGTCCTTCCGCAGTGACGAAATCGGCTCCGAACGCGCCAGGAGCCTTGAGCAGCGAAAGCGGCACAGGATACGTTGCGACGATCAGATACGCGCCCGCGGCATGGACCGCTTCGGCGATTGCTTCCATGTCCTCGATGGTGCCGAAGAAGTTCGGGTATTGCACTACCACCGCTGCGGTGTCGTCATCGATAGCGGCGGCAATGTCCGCAACCGAAGTCGAGAGTCCTTTTGCCGGCAGCGGTAGCGTGGCCATCTCGAAGGTCGAGCCAGAGGAATAGCTTTCGATCACCTCGAGATAGTTCGGGTGGATCGTTCCACTGATGAGGACTTTGGTTTTGGTTTTGGACGCGGTGATCGCCATATGCACGGCTTCCGCCAATGCCGTGGCTCCGTCGTACATGGAGGCGTTCGCAACATCCATCTGGAGGAGTGACGCAACCAGCGACTGGAACTCGTAGATGATCTGCAGGGTTCCCTGGGCGACCTCAGGCTGATATGGCGTATAGGCCGTAAAGAGCTCGCCGCGAAGCAGGAGCTGTGAGACTGTCGCCGGGGAATAATGCCGGTAAGACCCGGCTCCCAGAAATGAGTCGGCGCCATTTGGCACCAGATTTTTCGATGCGAGCTGCGCGAGATAGTCCGCCGCTTCCATCTCAGTCAGGCGAGGTGGAAGATCGAGCTTCGGCCGGCGAACTCGCTCCGGTATCGGTTCAAAGAGCTCGGAAAGGTCGTCGATACCGATCACCGCGAGCATCTCGCTGCGGTCCTCAGCAGTGTGAGGATTGAAGGCCATCTCGTTTTGTTCCTTTTGGTTGACCTGTCGAACGGCTGCTGGTGCTGGTGGCCTAGTGCCCGGATTCGCTTTCGAGGAATTCGTCGTAGGCAACGACATCCATGAGCGAGTCGAGCTCGGCGAGATCTGCCAGCTTGACTTTGATCAACCAGGCATCGCCATAGGGCGATCGATTGACGAGCTCTGGCGAGTTGACCGCGGTTTCGTTCCGCTCGACCACTTCTCCTCCAACCGGGGCGTAGATGTCGGACGCTGCCTTGACGGATTCGACGACGCCCAGCGGATCGCCGGCAGTGATGGAATCGCCCACGTCCGGAAGCTCCAGATAGGTGATATCGCCCAGCTCGCTCTGCGCGTGATCGGCCAGCCCGATCGCAACGATATCGCCATCAACTCGGACCCATTCGTGAGACTTGGTGTACTTCAGATCAGCAGGTGACGACACGGTGTATTTCTCCCCTAGAGCGTCATCGAAAGCAAGCTACGCGCGCTCGCGCTTGTAGAACGGTGTTTTGACTTGTGTGGCCGAAACGGCACGATCGCGAATGATGACATCGATTGGCTTGCCGATGCCGGCAATATCCGCGTCAACCAGCCCCAATCCCAAATTCTTCTCGAAGGTGGGAGAGAATGCACCACTGGTGACAAACCCGACTTCTTTGCCGTCGAGGCTGAGCGCGCAAATGGGATCGAGGTGAGCCGGAGCGACCTTCGATGACGAAACCGATGGTCTTGCGCGGAACGCCGGCTTCTTTCTGCGCGACCAACTTGTCGCGGCCGACAAAGTCTCCCTTGTCGAGCTTGACCGCCCAGCCGAGCCCGGCTTCGAGCGGGGTTATGACATCATCCATCTCGTTGCCATAGAGTGGCATGCGGGCCTCCAGTCGAAGGGTATCGCGCGCACCGAGGCCGATCGCTTCCAGCTCGTACGGCTGACCGGCGTCATAGATGATGTCCCAAATCGAGCCGATGTCGTCGATGTCGCTGTATACCTCGAAGCCGTCTTCGCCGGTATACCCGGTGCGGGCCAAACGGACGGGAATGCCGTTGATCGTATTGGGCATCCACGCGAAATTGTCCAGGTCGGCGATTGGGCTCGAAACGAGCGGTGTCATGATTCGCTCTGCGTCGGGACCCTGAATGGCGATCATGCCGGTCTTGTCAGAAATGTCGGTGACGGTCACATCCAGGTCAGATCTGGCCGCCGCCCACTGTTGCATCCAGGCGACGTCCTTGTCCTTGTTGGACGCATTGACGCAGACGAAGTAGCCCTGGCCTTCGTTGGGCCGATAAATGATGATGTCGTCCACGACTCCACCATTTTCATTGGTCAGCAGCGCGTATTGCGCCTGCCCAGGTTCCAGCTTCGAGACATCGTTGGTGGCGACGTACTGAAGAAACGCCAACGAGTCGGGACCCGTGACATCGACCTGTCCCATGTGACCCAGGTCGAACAGCCCGGATTTGGTGCGAACCTGCTTGTGCTCGTGCAGGATCCCCTTGTACTGCACCGGCATCATCCATCCGGCGAACGGAATGAGCCGAGCGCCGAGCGCCACATGTCGGTCGTAGATCGGCGTGTAAAGAATCTCTGCATCGGAGTCGGCCAACGGTTCTCCCCGTTTCGTCCTTGGAACGCTACGCCAGCACGGCTTCGCGTTCGAGCACCAATTTGTCCATATCCATTTCGAGTTGCACCGGAATCGGATAGTTGCCGGTCAAGCATCCGGTGCAGAATCCGCCACCCGGCGCATCGATCGCCTTGAGTAGCCCTTCGAGGGAAAGATACCCAATCGAGTCGGCACCGATATGTTTGCCAATCTCCTCGACCGACATGCGGGCGGCAATCAACTCTTCCCGGCGAGCGAGATCGACGCCGAGATAACAGGGCCACATCATCGGCGGAGCATGAACCCGCATGTGCACTTCTTTGGCGCCGGCATTGCGCAACAGGTTGACGATTGGCCGGCTCGTGGTCCCGCGCACGATCGTGTCGTCGATCAGCACGACGCGCTTTCCCTCGAGCACTTCCGGCAACGCGTTGAATTTCAACGAAACGCCGATATCCCGCAGTCGTTGGTCTGGTTGAATGAAGGTGCGGCCGATATAGCGGTTTTTGATGAGTCCTTCGCCATAGGGAATTCCGGATTGCCTGGCGTACCCAATGGCGGCGGGAGTCGCCGAGTCCGGCAACCCGACGACGACATCAGCCTCAACTGGATGCTCTTCGGATAGCACCGCGCCCATGCGCTGCCGCATGAGATGGAGTCGCTGGTTGAGCAATGTGCTGTCCGGCCGGGCGAAGTAGATCAGCTCGAAGAGGCAGGTGGCATGCTTGCTTTGCTCGAGCGGCATGTGCGATACCAGACCTTCGGCGTCGATCTCGACGATCTCGCCCGGCTCGACTTCGCGCACGAAATCCGCGCCAACCGTCATCAACGCGCAGCTCTCGGACGCGACCACCCATTTTCCGGCCAACTGACCGATGCACAGTGGCCGAACGCCTTTCGGATCGCGTACAGCAAAGAGCTTTTCGGTGGTGAGGATCACGAGGCTGTATGCACCGTTGAGCCGGGGCATGGCCTGCCTGAGCTTCAGAACCATGTTGTCGCCCGGCGCAAGCGCGATCAAACGCGCAAGCACTTCACTGTCGGTGGTGGTGACAAACTTTTCGCCGCGGGATTCGAGCTCATCGCGCAACGCGAATGCGTTGACGATATTGCCGTTATGTCCAACTGCTATTGGCCCCATGCTGCTTTCGGTGAGCATTGGACCAGCGTTGCGCTCGCTGCTCTGACCGGTAGTCGAGTAGCGGGTGTGCCCGATAGCAGCAAAGCCCGGCAACACCGCGAGATCATTTTCTGTGAATGCCTGGCTCACCAGTCCAAGATGGGTGCGGCGATGAATGGTGTGCCCATCAGTAGTAGCGATTCCGGCGCTTTCCTGCCCGCGATGTTGCAAAGCATAGAGCCCGAAAAAGGTGATACGCGCGACGTCCTCGCCAGGAGCGAAGTACCCAAAAACGCCGCATTCCTCATGCGGCTTGTCGTCCAACAGACTCCAGAGATCGATCGATGGTTCGGGGATCACGCGTCCTCTTCCTGGCTCAGGCGGCTCCGGAGACATCCGGGAGCATAAAAGCCTGATCGAGTGCAGCACGAAGGGCGGAAAGGTCAAAGGCGACGAGGCCAAGATCGAGGCGTTGGCCACCGGTTTCACCGAGCAATGTAAAGGCACACCCCATCGTGTACAAGTCTCGACTCAAGCCGGTCGCGGGAGGCTGGGTCGCAGGTCACAATGATTTGCGAAGCCGACTCGCCGAACCACGCCTCGTCAACGCGGTCCGAACGCTCAAGTATGCGGGTGCTGTCAACTTTAGCTCCGACTCCGGAGATGACGCTCATTTTTGCGAGCGCGACGGCCAAGCCGCCAAGCGACAGGTCGTGCGCGGTGGTGGTGATTCCGTCAGCGACCAGGGATCGAACAGCATGCTGAACGCTCCGTTCGACGGAGAGATCGAGCGCTGGCGGCTGTCCGGTGACTTCCTGATGAATCACGCTCAGATATTCGCTGCCACCGAGCACCGGTGTTGATTCGCCGATGAGATAGACGAGTTGACCACTCTGCCATTTCATGGTCGCGTGCTGGCGGACGTCATCGAAGACGCCGACTACGCCAACCGTGGGGTTTGGCTTGATCGGTGCAGCGGCCGTTTCGTTATAGAGCGAGACGTTTCCCCCCACCATGGGCACGTCCAGCGCGCGGCAGGCATCCGCCAACCCGGACACGGCGCGATCGAGCTGGTAGTAACCCGCCGGGCGCTGGGGATTGCCGAAATTCAGACAATTGGTCGCGCCGCGCGGCGTGGCCCCGGAGCAACTGACGTTGCGTGTCGATTCCGCGACCGCATGCATCGCCCCCAGGTACGGTTCCAAGATAGCAATAGCGCGGATTGCAGTCGATGGCGCTGGCGATGCCGCGCTGCGAGCCTTTGATCCTGAGCACGGCGGCATCCCCTTCTCCGGGAGCGACCACTGTGTTCGTCTGAATGGTGTGATCGTACTGATCGTAAACCGGCTTTCGGCTGCCTACATTCGGAGACGCGAGCAGCTCGAGCAAGGTGTCTCCCATCTGCAGAATGGTCCAGATCTGGCAGGCGTCGGGGATCGGTTCCGCGTGCGGCGATGACGTCCGGAGACTCCGCTGCCGGGCGAATATAGGTTGGGCAGGCTTCTGTGTAGAACTCGGCCGGCACCTCGGCAACGATCTCGCCGTCGTCCAGGATGCGCACCAGACCGTCAGCGGTCACCGTGCCGATGACGGCGGAATGCAGCGACCATCGTTTGACGATGCGCATCGACCTCGTTCGCTGCTTCCGGCGTAACGACCAGCAGCATGCGTTCCTGGCTTTCACTCATCATCACTTCATATGGCGTCATGCCCGACTCGCGCCGAGGAACCTTGGCAACGTCGATCTCGGCTCCGACACCGCCGCGGCTGGCGATTTCAACGGTCGAGCTCGTGAGTCCCGCCGCGCCGAGGTCCTGCATGGCGACCACCGCTCCGGTTTGCAGAAGCTCGAGACAGGCTTCCAAGAGCAGTTTTTCGAGGAACGGATTGCCGACCTGAATGACTCCGCGGTGCGACGCTTCCGGATCGTCGACCGAAGCGAACGTCGCGCCATGCAGGCCGTCGCGCCCGGTATCCGCGCCGATCAACATGATCAGGTTGCCGACACCGGATGCCTTGGCGCGCACGATTCCGTCCGACGGGCACGATGCCAATGCACATGGCATTGACCAGCGGATTCCCTGAGAACGATGGATCGAAGAAAACTTCGCCGCCGACAGTGGGAATACCCAGGCAATTCCCATATCCGCCGATGCCGGCCACGACATTCTTGAAGAGATACGCGTTGCGTGGCTGGTCGAGCGGACCGAAACGCAGCGAGTTCAGGATGGCAACAGGGCGGGCGCCCATGGTGAAGATGTCACGGACGATGCCGCCGACGCCCGTCGCCGCGCCCTCGTACGGTTCGACCGCGCTGGGGTGGTTGTGCGATTCGACTTTGAATACGGCAGCTAGGCCATCGCCGATATCGATGGCGCCGGCATTCTCGCCGGGTCCCTGCAAGCACCCAATCGGCCTGGGTCGGCAAGCGGCCGAGTATGGGACGCGTGTGCTTGTAACCGCAATGCTCGCTCCACATCGAACCGAACATTCCGAGCTCGACCGGTGTCGGCTCGCGGGTTTCGAGCAGCTCGAGGATACGCGCGTACTCGTCATCGCTGAGCGCGACTTCCCGCCAGGCGCCGGGAGCGATGGAAGCTTTGGGCGGCTTCGGCAGTCACCTATACCCCCACGTTCAAATATTCGAGTGCCGACGTGAGAATCCTGAGCCCGTCGGTCTTGCCCAGCATTGGATCTGATGCGCGTTCCGGGTGCGGCATCATGCCGACCACGTTTCCTCGATCGTTGCTGACGCCGGCAATCGAACGTGACCGATCCATTGAAGTTCGCATCGGGAGTCACTGTGCCGTCCGGCTCGCAATATCGAAAAACGATCTGACCATTCGCTTCGAGCCTGTCAAGTGTTTCATCGTCGGCGAAATACGCGCCCTCCCCGTGGGCTACCGGCAAGTTGAGCACGTCACCGGCGGTCACTTCGTGGGTCCAGGCGGTGCGCGCTGACTCGACACGGATGTCTACCCAACGGCAGTGAAACTGCAGCGATCTCATTGCGAAGCAGCGCGCCGGGAAGCAAGTGGGCTTCGGTCAGCACCTGGAAGCCATTGCAAAGTCCAAGGACTGGGCCGCCGGCCTCTGCAAACGTCTTGAGCGACTCCATGGCCGGGGAAAATCGGGCAATGGCGCCGCAACGCAAATGATCGCCATAGGAAAAGCCGCCGGGAAGCACGATGGCGGCCAGTCCGCTGAGATCAGTTTCGCGGTAATCGATCATTCGGGTCGGGACGCCTAAGTTCAAGGCAAAGGCATCGAACGAATCCTGGTCGCCATTGCTGCCCGGGAAAGGTGATGACGCCGATTTTTGACGACACGGTTAGACCTCTCCCGCTTCTGTGACCGATTCGATGACGAACGTCTGGATGACTGGATTGGCGAGCAGCTTGTTGGCCATGTCCTCTGCCGATGCTCGGGCGGCATCGGCGCCGGGTGCCAGGACGCGCAAGCGATAGTGTTTTCCGGCACGCACCCGTTGGACGCCGTCGTACCCCAGGCTGATCAGGCCCCCACGGATGGCCTCGCCTTCCGGATCGTTGACACCGGTCTTGGGCATCACCAGCACATCGACCTGCCAAAGGGTTTGCTCGTTCGCGTTCGTGGGATGCTCCTCTCAGAAGATCGGATCGTGGCCGGTGAGCCGTTGGAATGCTTCGACGTAGCGCTGTTGCGTGCCGGAAATCACGTCGGCCGGCAGCTCGGGCGCTGGCGGCTCATGATCCCAGCCGATCGAATCGAGCCAGTTGCGGACGTATTGCTTATCGAAGCTTTCCTGATCGCGGCCCGGTGCGTAGGTGGACGCTTCCCAGTAGCGCGAGCTGTCGGGGGTGAGGATCTCGTCGATCAAAGTGAGTTCATCGCCGACCATGCCGAATTCGAACTTGGTGTCGGCCAGCAACATGCCGCAAGCTTCGGCGTGCTGGGTGGCGGCATCGTAAAAGGTCGATGCTGATTCGTTCGAGATCGCCGGCGAGATCGGTGCCGATCAAATCGCGCAGGCGCTCAACTGAAATGTTCTCATCGTGCCCTGAATCGTTTTTCATGGCGGGGGTGAAGATCGGGTGCGGCAGGCGGTCCGATTGCTCGAGACCAGACGGCAGCGAATGGCCAGCAATGGAGCCAGACTGCCGATACTCCTTCCAACCTGATCCCGCCAGATAGCCACGCACCACGCATTCGAAGTCGATGCGGTCGGCTCTTCCTGGCCAGGGTCGATCGGGCATCGAACCAGTCACGATCGGCGGTTTCCACGGAATCCGGTAAACCGATCTGGATGACATGATTGGGGACGATATGTGCCGTCTTTTCGAACCAGAATCCTGAAAGTTGATTGAGCACCGCACCTTTCCCAGGGATCGCACTGGGAAGAACGACATCGAAAGCTGAGATTCGGTCGCTGGCCACGAACAATAGGTCGTTATCGAACTGATAGCAGTCGCGGACTTTGCCCTGCCGAATGAGCGGCAACGAGTCGAGCAGTCGCGTGGCGACCACCGCGCTCAATTGCTCACCGCAGGCTCGAGCAGGCCAAGCCGCTCGAAGATTGCATCGATGTGATCGAGCTGCTGGTACGGATCGAAAAGACCAGTGATTTGTTCCTGGCTCACTCGTTCGGCGATCTCAGGGTCGGTCCGCACTGCATTCTCGAAATTCGAGCCGTTCAGCCAGCTATCCATCGCGTGTGCCTGCACGCGCTTATAGGCGACCTGCCGGTCGATGCCGGCATCGACCAAACCCAACATGACCCGCTGGGAGAAGATCAAACCGCCGGTCAGATCGAGGTTCTGCTGCATGCGGTCCTCATTGACGGTCAGGCCTTCGAGAATTTCAGTCATCAGGTCGAGTGAGTAGTCGAGCACGATGCATGCGTCCGGGAAAATCACCCGTTCGGTCGATGAATGGCTGATGTCGCGCTCGTGCCACAGGGCAACGTTTTCGAGCCCGGTGACGGCGTAGCCGCGCAAGAGGCGAGCGAGGCCGCTCAACCTTTCGGATTCGTGCGGATTGCGTTTGTGCGGCATGGCCGAGCTGCCCTGGTTCCCCTCCCCGAAGGGTTCTTCGACCTCGCGCACCTCGGTGCGCTGCAGGTGGCGAACTTCCACCGCGAACTTTTCGATGGTGGCGCCAATGCCGGCCAGGACAGATAGGAAGAAGGCATGCCGGTCGCGCTGGATGATTTGCGTCGAAGCGGGAGCCGGACGGAGACCAAGCGCCTCGCAAACTTCGTCTTCGACATCGGGTGGAACATGGGCATGGGTGCCAACCGCGCCCGAGAGTTTGCCAACCCGCATTTCTTCGCGAGCGAAGCGCAAGCGCTCCAACTGCCGGCGCAGCTCGTCATACCAAACCGCAAGCTTGAGCCCGAACGTGGTTGGCTCGGCGTGAACGCCGTGTGTGCGGCCGATCATGAGCGTTTTTCGATAGCGAATGGCCTGGTGGCCGACGACGTCGATCAAACGCTCGAGGTCGGCCTCCAGGATCGCACAGGCGTCCTGAACCAGAATCGAGAGCGCAGTATCGACAACATCGGAAGATGTCAGTCCAAGGTGAATGTATCGAGACGCTTCGCCCACAGTTTCGCCGGTGGCGCGCAAGAACGCGATGACATCATGGTCGGTTTCGCGCTCGATTTCCTGCATCCGCTCGAGATCGCAGCTCGCGCCGCGGATGGCTTCGATGGCCCATTCGGGGATGCGGCCGCGGCGAAACCATGCTTCGCAGACCGCGAGCTCGACTCGCAGCCAGACCTGCAGCTTGTGATCGTCACTCCACACCGCCCCCATTTCGGGCCTGGTGTACCGGCCGATCACGAACGCACTGTCCTTTCCGAATGAAACAACGGGGATGCCTGCTTCGGCGCGGAAAGTATACCCATTTCCGTTGCGATCAGAGCGCGAGATGCGTACACTCGCTGGCAGATCGGGGCGATCGATTGCGGACATTCCCGATTGCATAGCGCCTGGACCTGCAGGGAGGACGCAGGTTGACGAGGTGGAAGCGTATCGAACCCTTCGGCGGGTCGCTTCCCGGCTGGCAGAGTCGACACGAAACGAATAAACCGATTCGGTAACGGATCGACAGAGAACGTTTCGAGCTGCCCACATCCAGATCGCTCCATCGACATCGAATCGAGACGCGACTGCTGGAGCCTGGCTCCCGGTCGCTAGTGCCTGTCGCCGTCCACGCAAGGGCGTCGCCAAGGCATGGGAGCTTTGCTGTATGTGTGGAATTTTTGGCTATGTCGGCGAATCGACCGATGTTGGGGATGCGGTGCTCACGGCGCTCAAAATGCTCGAGTACCGAGGCTACGATTCCTGGGGAATGGCAATCGCGGTCGACGGGCAACTTGCGCTCACCAAAACTCCGGGAAAGATCTCGGTTGCCTCGGTCGACTTTCCGGCGGCTGAAATCGGATTTGGCCACACGCGATGGGCGACCCACGGCGGCGTGACGCAGGCGAACGCCCACCCCCATCTCGACTGCACCGGTTCGGTTGCGGTCATTCACAACGGCATCATCGAAAATTTCCGCGAGCTGCGACACGAGATCGAAACCAAAGGGCATGTGCTGAGATCCGAGACCGACAGCGAAGTGATCGCGCATCTCATAGAAGATGAGTTGGCCGCCGGCGCTTCGCCGCAACAGGCGCTGGAGCAGGTGTTCGATCGCCTGGACGGGCTCGGTGCGGTCATCGTTCTCGATCTCGCTTCGAAGACGATGGTTGCCACGAAGCGAACCTCTCCACTCGTGGTCGGGCGAAACGGCTCCAGCGTAACTATTGCTTCAGACGAAATCGCACTCGCCGGTCACGCCTCCGAAATCCACTATCTCGAGGATGGGGAGCTTGCGACCCTGGCCATGAACGGCGTCGCGATCGACCACCCATCTTCCGCGAACGGGTGGACCCCCATCACGGTCGACGAAGGACGTAACGGGTTAGCCGGCTTTCCCGACTTTATGTCAAAAGAGATGGCTGAACAACCCGCCGTTCTCGAGCGTTTGGCTCGCGAAGGTGGGGTCCAGATCGAAGCATTGGCGGAGGCCATCCAAAGGTCGTTTGGCGCCTACATGGTTGGGTGCGGAACGGCATCATATGCGGCGCTTACGGGGTCGTATCTCTTCAGCCGTATTGCGGCACGCCATGTGAACTTCGCACCCGGCTCCGAATTCAAGTACTACGAGCACTTTCTCACCCCGGAGTCGTTGGTCATTGCCTTTTCGCAGAGCGGTGAAACGGCCGATATCATCGAAGCGATGCTCGCGGCACGGAAGCGCGGTTCGACTTTGGCTGGCGTGGTCAACTCCCCGCGATCGACGTTGGGACGAATGGTCGATTTGCGGGTCGATCTCGATGCCGGACCAGAACAGTGCGTGCTCTCGACCAAGGCGTACACAGCGAAAGTGGCGGTACTGTTGATGACTGCTCACGCAATGGCCGGTACGTCGGACGTCGGTCGACAACTGGTACTCGATGCGGCGAATGGAATTCGCGAGATGCTGGCGCCGGAATGGGTGGATCGCGTTCGCCAGATCGCGGGAAACATTTACCAGGCCGAGCATCTTTTCGTCATCGGTCGAGGACTTTCCTACCCTACCGCACTGGAAGCAGCCCTCAAGATCAAAGAGGTTTCGTATATCCACGCCGAAGGGTTTGCAGCCGGCGAGCTCAAGCATGGAGTGATTGCGCTGGTGCAGGAAAGCACGCCTTGCGTGGTCTACGCGCCAAATGACGAGACCTACGCAGACGTCATCTCTGGCGCAATGGAGCTCAAGGCTCGCGGCGGGCATATCATTGGCATCGGACCAGTGGAAGACCCAGTCTTCGATGCCTGGTTGCCGACACCCGACGTCGGCGATGCCGCCCCGCTGGTGCAGGCATTGCCGGCCCAAATGCTTGGATATCACGCGGCGCTGTTGCGCGGGAACGATCCCGACAAGCCGCGCAATCTCGCCAAGAGCGTCACAGTGAAGTGATGCCGGAGGATCTCAATGAACTTCGTCGAAACGCATGGTCATTTCGATGACGATGCGTTTGCTCATGACCTGGCGCAGGTCTTCGATACCGCGCGCGCGGCGGGAGTACGCCGGTTCATCAATATTGGATACGAACCAGAGAGCTGGGTTCGATCGCTGGCACTTGCACAACATTATCCCGACGTCTCTTATGCCCTGGGGATGCATCCGAACTCGGCCGATCGATGGACCAACGACACCGCATTGGAACTGGAACGGCTTCTGGGTACGAGCTACGCCGGTAGCGATCGGAGAGACCGGACTCGATTTCTATCGGGAGTGGGTCGATCGCTCTTCGCAGCGGGCCGCGTTTCGCGATCAGCTGGAGCTTGCCAGACAATTTGCTTTGCCGGTGGTCATCCACATGCGGGGAGACGTCGAGTCCGAGATGATGGCGACGCTTTCCGAGTTTCCGGGGGTGAACGCGATTTTCCATTCGTTCGACGGAACTCCCGGGTTGCGGGATTTCGCACTCGATCGGGGATATCTCTTCGGGGTTGGCGGTTTGATGACCCGGGCGGGTTCTGCGGCGCTGCGTGAAACGCTTCGGCTGGTGCCACTGAACTCGATCGTGCTCGAAACCGATTCTCCATATCTCACCCCCAAGGGCGTCAAGGACCGGCGGAACTCCCCGGCAAACCTGCCAGTCATCGCCGAGGCACTTGCCGAGCTCTTACAGATCGACGTGGAGCAGGTTGCCGAGCAGACCACCGCGAACGCAAACCAGGTTTTCGATCTGCAAGCCGTTGCGACGGCCGGAAGCACGCGATGAGTGGGCAGAAGCCGCCGATCCTGATCGCCACCAAGAATGCAGGGAAGCTGGCCGAGTTCGAGCGATTGCTGGGAGATGACTATCTGGTCGAGGGCCTGGCAGGATTCGATCTCGAGCTACCTGACGAGGGAACCGAATCGTATCGAGAGAACGCGGAGGTCAAAGCGGTTTTCGTGGCCGCGGCAACGGGCCGGCTGACGTTGGGAGACGACTCTGGGATCGAAGCACTGGCGCTGAACGGGTTGCCGGGGATCATCTCCGCTCGCTACGCCGGCGAGCCAGTTTCCGATAGCCGGAACATCGACAAGCTCCTGGCTGCACTTGTCGACGGACCGTCGGGCGATCGGTCCGCACGCTTTGTATGCTGGTTGGCGCTGGCAGACGGCAATGGATTGATCGCGTCAACCGTTGGAATCTGCGATGGAGAGATCGGGTATGACCGCAGGGGTTCGAACGGCTTCGGCTACGATCCCATCTTCGTCTTCCCGACCGGAGAAACGATGGCAGAACTCTCCGACGACGCGAAAGACCGAGTCAGCCACCGGGGGAATGCACTCCGGGCGATGCTGCCCACGCTGATCGCCGCAACCGCCGAGGCATCCGAGGATGCCTGACCGGGCCGCTCCCGAGTTTTCGAGCTTCGAGGAGTGGAGAACCTGGGTGACTACCGCTGGACTCCAGCCGGTCGTGGTGATCGCGGGCTCACGAGGCAAAACCATCGTCGCCAAGGTGTTGGAATCGATCCTGCGCTCGGCTGGACTGCGCGTGGCAACCTGGTCGAGTCATGGCGTCGATATCGATGGCGTGCGTCAAGCGGGTGAGCTCGGCCCGTGGCAAGAGATCGAAGCGGCATTGGACGCAGGTGAGATCGACATTGCCATCCGCGAGGTCGACTGGGCGACGGCGTCGCTGCTCGCCACTGGACCACGCTTGCCGTTGTTGGCCGTCACCAATGTTTGCGCAAACCGGGAGGATTGCGTGCTGGCGGGAGACGCCCTGCTCGCAAACGCGGCCATGCCGGCGTTATTCACCGCGGTGGTCAATCAAGGCTGGCTGGTGCTCAACGGTGAGGATTTGGCGGTCGCTGCCGATCTTTCGAGTACTGGGCACAACCGCATGCTGGTCGGTCTTGGGCTGGACGGCCCGCTAACCGAATCGCATCTGGCGACCAGCAGCAATCTTGCATGGCTGGCCGGCAATCAGATGGTTGTCGCTCACCAGGGCAAAGTGCGCGAGTTGGGGGACCGGAACGAGCTGACATCCGCGCTCGATGGACGTGCCAATTTCCTGGTATTCGATTCACTGATGGCGGCGTCGATGGCTACCGTGCTAGGCATCGAGTCGGACGTCATTCGCCATGGTCTGCAACATTTCGCGAGCGATCCTGGTTCGATCCCTGGTTCGTTCAACGTGATGTCTACCGGCGGCTCCCTGTTGATTCTCGATCGTCCATCTGCCTCATGGCATCTGCGGCCAGTGCTGCGAGCGTTGCGCGACTTCCACCGGGCGCGGTTGCTCACCGTGTTCAGCGGATTGCGCGGAACCCTGGAAAGCGATACGGCAGAGATCGGTCGGTTGCTCGGCCGTATCAGTAATATTTTGATCGTCAGCGACGATGATCCAAGCGACGCGGTTCGAATGGCGCACGCTACCGAAGGCGCGCGGCGAAACGAGCTGCCGCCGATGGTGATTCCAGTTGCTTCTGAGCTGGACGCGGTTCGACGCGCGATGGGGCTGGCCCGGCAACGAGATGTGATCTACGTGCTTTCGGACGACCCGGCGGCACTTTGGGCCGAGCTCTGTCAGCTCGGCCCGCTGGTGCGTTTCTCGCCTCCGGCCTGACGGAGGTGGATCCCACCCCTCTATGCCGCCATCACATCTTGCTGACCAAGCTGCTCGATCCAGACTGCTTTGGGGCCGAGCAGGCGCTCCAGATCGGATTGCAGCAGGTCATTCCACTCGACTTTCAATGTTCGGCTCCGCATGGGGAAATCATCTTCGCCGACGCGCAGGTGAACCACGAGCTCATCGTCACCGTCATGCTCGCGGATGATTGCCAGCACACGCTGCATCTCGTCGATTCGGGCATTGGCATCGGAGGCGTCGCTGGCGAGCGCGATGTGCACCTGCAACGTGCTCGGCTTTGGGCCGAGCAATTCGATCGAGTCGAAGACTCGCTCGCATATGAGCTGTAAGTTGTTCGCCGCGCCGATCGATTTTCGCTTCGATCTCGATGATATTGTCGACTTCCCAGGCGTGCTGGAACGTTTGGTAGGTCTCGG
Source organism: uncultured Chloroflexia bacterium (assembly GCA_963720855.1). Classification (GTDB taxonomy): domain Bacteria; phylum Chloroflexota; class Chloroflexia; order Thermomicrobiales; family UBA6265; genus JAMLHN01. The sequence goes on from CAVRGV010000001.1 coordinate 1,023,807, forward strand.
GAAAAGCGACTACCTCGATCGAGCCGGTCATATCCTCGAAATCGAGGATCGACATGGTCTTGCTGCTCTTGGTGAGAATGCGCCGCGCCGTCTTGATGCGCCCAATGATGCGCACTCGGTCGCCTGGGAATCGGCTTTCGACGTCGTGAATCTGCTGGCGGCCTTCGAGTCCAACGCGTTGCAGCACGTCGTTGACCGGGTGATCGCTGAGATAGATGCCCAGAAGCTCGCGTTCCCAGGAGAGCCGCTGGCTGAGCGGGAGCTCGAGATTCTTGGTCACCGAATCCGGAATCTCGACCGGCCGGGTAACTTGTCCGCCCAGCATGTCGAAGCCGAGCTGGCCTTTGGCCGCCGCTCGTTGCCGTTCGATGGCGCCGGATATGGCCGGTTCCAGGCGGTTGATGACGACACTTCGCGGTCCGAAGCAATCGAGCGCGCCACTCTTGGCAAGTGAATCCGCGACCTTTCGGGACACTTTGCTCCAATCGACAGCGGAACAGAAATCCTCCAGGCTGCTGAACTCGCCGCCCGGATGCTCCCGGCGGATGTGCAGAATCGACTCCGCCGCTCCCTTGCCGACATTCTTGATCGCGCCAAGACCGAAGCGGATCGACTCCTTGCCTTCCTCGTTCGGCTCCGGTTTGAAATCGAGCTCACTTCGATTGATGTCGGGACCGAGCACGTCGGATCCCATGCGCCGCACGTGTGTGACATCGGAAACGAGCCGATCGTGATTGTCTCCGTCCGTGGTCATCAGCGCGCACATGAATTCGATCGGATAGTGAGCTTTGAGATACGCCGTTTGCGCGGCGATGACGGCATACGCGGCACTATGCGCTTTGTTGAAACCGTACCCGCCGAAGCGAGCCATCATCGAAAAGAGCTCGTCAGCCAGTTGTTTCGTCAGACCGTGCGCGACTGCGCCATCGATGAATGGCTTGCGGTACGACTCCATGAGGTCTTGTTTTTTCTTGCCCATGGCGCTGCGCAAACCATCGGCGTCTGCCATCGAGAAGCCTGCGATCGCATTGGCGATCTGCATGATCTGCTCCTGGTAGACCGCAATACCAAACGTGCTCTTGAGAATGGGCTCGAGATCGGGGTGCATATAGGTGACCGGCGATCGCCCATGTTTTCGGTCGCAGAACTCGGCGGCTCCACCGGCTGGTCCGGGACGAATCAAGGCCATCAGCGCAATCAGGTCATCGAACGAGTTCGGCGCGACATCCGTCGTCATGCGTGTGGTCATGCCGCCTTCCAATTGGAAGACGCCGACCGTGTCGCCTTGCTGCAATCGAAGGAACGCCGCGTCATCTTCCAGAGGTATGGCGTCGATGGTCAGCGTTGGATCCTTGTGCTTGGCGAGATCGACCGCTCTGCCAAGAATGGTCAATGTTGTGAGCCCAAGGAAGTCCATCTTGAGGAGACCGATCTCCTCGAGCAGCCCCATTTGATACTGGGTCGTGACTTCACCTTCACTCTTGCCACCCGCGCGTTGCAGCGGAACGGTCTCGATCAGGGGGTCGCGGGAGATCACAACGCCGGCGGCATGGGTCGAAGCGTGGCGGGCGATGCCTTCGACCTTCTTGGCATTGTCGACGAGCTCGCGGAGGCGTTTGTCCCCGTCGATGATGTTGTTGAGCTCAGCAACCTGATCCAGCGCTTTCGCGATGGTCATCTTCGGTTCGGCCGGGATGAGCTTGGCCACCTTGTCGATCTCGTTGAACGGCATACCCATCGCCCGGCCAACATCGCGTAGCGATCCGCGGGCCGCCATGGTTCCGAATGTAGATATCTGCGCAACCCGATCGTCGCCATATTTGCTGACGACGTAGTTGATGACCTCCTGGCGCCGGTCATCGGCGAAGTCGATGTCAATATCCGGCAGAGAAAGCCGGTCGGGATTGAGAAAGCGTTCGAAGATCAGGCCGTGCTTCAAGGGATCGAGCGAGGTAATTGCCAGGCAGTAGGTCACGATGCTGCCAGCAGCGGAACCGCGACCTGGACCGACCAGGATGTCGTTCTCCTTGGCGAACCGTACGAAGTCCCACACCACCAGGAAGTAGTTCGTGAGCTTCATATTGCCGATCACCCGTAGCTCGTAGGCAATGCGGTTTTCGACATCGCTATCGGAGAGGTCGTAGCGCTCAGCGGCGCCGCGCCTGACCAGGTGCTCCAGGTACTCGTGATTGGTGTAGCCGTCGGGTACGTCGAAGTCTGGAAGCTGGAATCCAGTAGGCGAGAGATCGAGCTGGCACATCTCCGCGATGCGCATCGAGTTCATCAATGCGCCAGGCAGCTCGCCGAACCGATCCCACATCTCTTGCGGGCTTTTCAGATAGAGCTCGTCGGTCTCGGGTTTCAAGCGTTTGGGATCGCTGAGGGTCGTGTTGGTTTGAATGCAGACCAGAAGCTCCTGGGCGGGAGAGTCGACTTGCTTGCAGTAATGGACGTCGTTCGTGACCACCATTGGGAGATCGAACGACTTGGCGAGCGAGATCAAGTCTTTGTTGACCTGAAGCTGTTCCTTGAGCCCGTGGTCCTGAATTTCAACGAAGAACCGCTCGCGGCCGAAGATTTCAGCCAATTTGACTGCATAGTCGCGCGCGGTGTCAGGGCGTTCGTAGAGAAGATTGTTCGCCAGCGGACCACCAAGGCAGGCTGAGGTGGCGATGATGCCTTCCTTGTGCTTCGCCAACATGTCGATATCGATGCGCGGCCGGTAGTAATAGCCGTTCAGGCTCGCCTGCGAGGCGAGCTTCATCAGGTTGCGATAGCCGGTTTCGTTCTCTGCCAGCAGCAACAGGTGATACGCCTTGCGGCGTGCCTTGCGTTCGGAATCCGAAGCGTCGGGTGGCGGAGGACCCGCCTTGCCTTCGGCGAAGTAGGCCTCCATGCCGACGATTGGATGAAGACCGGCTTTTGAAAGCTGCTTGTAGAAGTCGTACGCGGCGTACATGACGCCGTGGTCGGTGACCGCCAGGTGCTGGATACCTGACTTCTGGGCTTGTTCGATGTATTCGGGGATACGCCCCATTCCATCGAGCAGGGAAAACTCGGTGTGCAAATGAAGATGGGCGAAATCGGGCAACGGGTAACTCGTTTTTCTAGTCCGGCAGGCGCCGGAGTCCCGGTTGGCCCGGGAGATACGACGGTAGTCTACTCGCCGGCATTTCCGGCTGCTCCTATCGACAGCTGATTGGAACGAAACAACTCCGGCGACGATCGAGGCGGGAACTCGATCGAAAGCGCGGAGTCGGGCGACGTTCTGCTGGCGAAAAGCTATGCCGCTGCGGAGACGCGTCCGAGCGTCGAAACCTGCATGGCGATGCGAGCCTGTTCTGCCAGCAGGTGAAGCACCTGCCGCATGTTCTCGCGGTATTCCGCAGGAAGCTGCTCGTCACTCAAGAGATAAAAGACCTCACCGAGCACTGGCTCCGCAGAAAGAATCTTGGCGAAGTCGCGCGGCAGAAATCCAGCCGCGGCCAGGAGCATGTCACGCTCGCCTTCGCTCAAGTCCATCGCATCTCCCAACCGATCGACCGCGTCCCGAGTTGGCATGCGCGCGCCACCTTCGAGCCGGCTGACATAGCTGTGATCGAACTCCGCGCGCTCCGCGAGCTTGCTCTGGGAAACGCCGCGTCGCTCGCGTAGCGACTTCAAAAGCTGACCAAACTCTGTCATTGGAAACCCCCGCTCTGTGACAGATAGACACATCTGTGTTCCGGCCACCGACGATCGTGCGGATCGCTCATTGACTCGGTGACACCATCCTAGCAGTCCGGTGCCGGACCGTCAATTCCATTTTCACCTTGTCCACAGTGGATAATCCCTGCTGTCGTTGCTCATGCGGATAACTCGACCGAGACGCCCGGACTGTTGTTTTGCTGGCATTTACTGGCGGAGCCCTGTCGGCCCGTCCAAAAAGTGCAAGGATGCCCAGGTCAAGCGGTTGCCCTTTTGGCTTTCCTGGCGCAATCTGTGGCTTAATTCGGCTTGGTTCGATGGGGAATCAGACGGCCCGTTTTCGACAGTCGGAAAGGGATCTCCCATAACCGCACATGCCTCCATTGACACCGAGACGGTGTTGCTTCGCGGTGGCGACCTGGCCACGACCCTGCGGGGCCAGATTCGACTTGCGCGGTTGAAATTGCTGCGCGATGGCGGGCGGGCGCCCGTGCTGGTAACGCTGGCTGCTGAACCAAATGCCTCGGCCGATGCCTATCGGACCTCGATCTCGAAAACGATGAAGCGTGTGGAGATCGAACACCGGCCCGTCGATCTTCCTGCCGGTTGCACCGACTCCGATCTCGAGGTTGCGCTCGCAGACCTCAGCGCGGACCCTCAGGTAACCGGTGTGCTGGTGCTCATGCCGCTTCCCGCCCGGATCGACAAAGGCATCGTTTCCGAGCAGCTCGATCCACTGAAAGACGTAGATGGCGTTACGGTCGTCAATGCGGGGCGCCTGCATCTGGGGCTCCCCTGCCTGGCTCCCAGCACACCCAATGGCGGTGTTGCGTTACTGGATCATTACGGAATCGCGATCGATGGGGCGCGAGTTGTGGTGATCGGTCGAAGCAATGTCGTGGGGCGTCCACTGGCAGCCCTGCTTCAGCGCCGCAATGCAACGGTGACGGTTTGCCACAGCGGGACGCGCGATCTGCCGAGCTACACGCGACAAGCGGACATCGTTGCGCTGGCAATCGGCAGCCCGGGTTTTCTGACCCCCGACTTGATCCGCCCCGGAGCGACCGTGCTCGATTTCGGCATCAATGTGCGCGATGGGCGCATCACCGGCGATGCTGATTTCGAAGCGCTCCAAGGCGTCGCTGGGGCTATCACGCCGGTTCCTGGAGGCACTGGGCCCATCACCGCGCTGATGCTGGCGCGCAATACGATCGCGGCCGGAATTGCGGGTCTGCACAACGATCTCGATTCGATCCCACCCTTCGACCAAGGGCTATTCGAAGTTTCGGTCGACCAGCAAATCTGAAGTTTCGACTTGTCAGCTTCACGGCATTGGGTTGACGCAGCCACCCTTTGGTTGCTAGGCTTCCCGACCGTTGTTTTGGGCCGGCGTAGCTCAGTGGCAGAGCAAAGGACTCATAAGCCTTTGGTCGGTGGTTCGAATCCACCCGTCGGCACCTTCGCCCCAACGATTTCCCCTGGAATAACCGAGCCATGGCGCGATCGCGGCCGAACCGATCCGGATTCGAGCAGCGACTGCTGAAGACCTTGCGTCAGCTCCCAATCGATCCCGGACTCCGTTTGACAGTTGGTTTTTCCGGGGGAACCGATTCGCTGGCATTAGCCGTTGCATTGCAACGCGTCGCTCCGCTGCTCGATCTCGAGCTGCTGCTCGTCCACATCGACCATCAGTTGCGACCCGTCTCGGCTCAGGATTCCGAAGCGTGCTGCAGATTGGCCGCCCATTTGGACTTGCCGATCGAATGCGTACGACTCGATCCAGACCTGCCAGCTCGGGCACGAGAGCTCGGTGTGGAGGAAGCTGCGCGGCGTGAGCGGTACATGGCGCTTGCGGGTGCTGCTGCCAAATGGGGGTCCGCGAGCATCGTTTTGGGGCACCATGCCAACGATCAAGCGGAAACGGTGTTGATGCATCTCTTCCGGGGATCCGGGCTGGATGGGTTGGCCGCAATGCGGCCGTTGGAACAGCGGCGGATTCCGTGGTGGGTAGAAAGCACGACCGATTCGCAGGAAGTGACCCTCCTGCGACCACTGCTGTCGGAAAAACGTTCCTCGATCGAGTCCTATCTATTGACGACTGGGCTTCAACCGGTCGAAGACGAGTCGAACGCGGAGCTAGATTTCGATCGCAATTGGGTGCGACACGAGATTTTACCGGTCATTGTGGAACGCTGGCCCTCGGCGGTCGAAACCATGCAGCGTTCCGCGCTCAGCCTGTCGTTCGATAGTTCGTTTCTCGAAATGCAAAGCGAAGCCGCCTACGAATCCGCCGTTGGTAGTGATGGCCAACTGTGTACGAACACTCTGTTGGGGCTTGATCGAGCAATCGCATATCGCGTCGTGCGGAAGTGGCTCCAGCGCTTGGACCCAGTCGATATTGGTTTCGATGTTGTCGCACGCATCTACGACCTGGCGCTCGATCAGGACGAAGAGAAGTCGGTTCAGATCGGAGCCGGGCAGACAATCGTCCTGGCGAATCGCAAATTGATGACCCTGGAAATGTTGCGACGATTGGCGGCGTTCGATCGGCCGATCGAATGCGAAGATGATGAGGTTCGTTGGGAAATTCAGGTTTCGGATGCGATCGAAGATGGTGATGCCCAGTCGGAGCTGCCGGATTCGCTGGAGGTCTCAGTTCGGACACTGCGACCTGGGGACCGATGGTATGGAACTCGCCGGCGCGTGGTCGAAGATCTGCGCAAAGCTGGAATTCACCCGCTCCTGCGGCCATATGTCCTTGCGGTGACCAATCGCGATGGCGTCTTGTTGATCCCGGCGATCTATCCCACCATTCGAAGTGCGATCGACGAGGGTCCAGTCAAGAAGGTGGGGGTTCGATGGAGCAGGCAGTCCTGAAGCGAAAGGACCATGGAGTCGAGCGGGTGCTCATCGAAGCGGCCGCGGTGCAACAGCGTGTGCGCGAACTGGCCAGGGAGCTCGACCAGATATATGTTCACGAAACACCGCTGTTGATTGGGGTTTTGACCGGCGCAATTACGTTTATGACGGATTTGATGCGGGAAATGGACTCTGAGCTCAAAGTCGACTTCATGGCGGTTTCGAGTTATGGCGACGATGTCACCAGCTCCGGCGCGGTGCGTATCCTCAAAGACCTCAACGAGAACATCGAAGGCCGGCACGTGCTCATCGTGGAAGACATCGTGGATAGCGGTCTGACCTTGCAGTATCTGCTCGATGTGCTGCAACGACGCAATCCTGCTGATCTCAAGGTCGTGGCGCTGTTGCGAAAGCCAAAAGCGGAGGCGCTCGCGGTGCAAGCCGACCTCGTTGGATTCGATATTCCGGACGAATTTGTCATCGGCTACGGGCTCGACTACGCAGGGCGCTACCGCAATCTTCCCTATATCGGCGTGCTCGATCCCGCTGAGATCGAGGTTGCGAAAAGTGCGACTGCTATACTTTTGGAAACGCCGCCCCTTCAGGATCAATAGCACAATCCAGAAAAGACGGGCTGGCCGGAGATCCATGCATGGGTGATATTCGACGTTTGCGAAGCAGCGCGATCTGGCTCGTCCTGATCGTGGCAGTCATCGCGCTCTGGTTCCTTGTCGTCAACGACAACGATTCGACGACGAACAAGGACTTCTCCGCGGTAGCGGCCGATATACAGTCCGGGTTAGTGCAAAAGCTGACTATCGGCGAGGATAGCAATACCGTTCAGGTCGCATACATCGATCCTGACACGAAGGACGCCAAGTCGATCCTGCCAGGCAACACCACGATCTATGAAGCGCTGGATGCGTATGGCGTCGATATTGCCGAGGCGCCACCGATCGATGTGAAAGCCGCCAGCCGCTGGGGAAGCTGGCTTGGGGCGCTCGGCTTCCTGCTGCCCACCCTCTTCCTGGTCGGCATCTTCCTTTTCATGATGCGACAGGCGCAGGGCTCGAACAATCAGGCGATGTCCTTTGGCAAGAGCCGGGCCCGTCTCTTCAGCAGCAACAAACCCACCGTGACGTTTGCCGATGTCGCCGGAGTCGATGAGTCCAAAGAGGAGCTCGTCGAGGTCGTCGAGTTCTTGAAGTACCCCGATAAGTTCCAGGCGCTTGGCGCGCGAATTCCGCGCGGAGTGCTGCTGGTGGGCCCGCCAGGAACTGGCAAGACCCTCCTTTCCCGGGCGGTTGCTGGTGAGGCCGGCGTGCCCTTCTTCAGCATTTCTGGTTCTGAGTTCGTCGAAATGTTCGTGGGCGTGGGCGCGAGCCGAGTCCGCGATCTCTTCGAGCAGGCGAAGAAAAGCGCGCCCTGTATCGTCTTCGTCGACGAGATCGACGCCGTCGGCCGGCAGCGTGGAGCAGGACTCGGTGGAAGCCACGATGAGCGCGAGCAGACGCTCAATCAAATCCTGGTCGAGATGGATGGGTTCGACAGCAGCACCAACGTGATCGTCATTGCCGCCACAAACCGGCCCGATGTGCTCGATCCCGCGCTTTTGCGGCCGGGTCGGTTCGACCGCCAGGTGATTCTCGACCGGCCGGATATTGCCGGCCGCCGGGCAATTCTGGAAGTGCACTCGCGTGGCAAACCGCTCGAGGGTGACGTTTCCATCGACAATCTGGCGCGTCAGACGCCTGGCTTCTCCGGAGCGGATCTCGAGAATCTGGTCAACGAATCGGCGATTCTCGCCGCTCGGCGCGGCAAGAAGACCATCGGTCGCGATGAGATGACCGAAGCCATCGACCGCGTACTTGCCGGACCTCAGCGCAAGAGCCGGGTGATTTCCGAGCGCGAGCGTCTCATGACGGCGTATCACGAAGCGGGTCACGCCCTGGTGGCTCGCATGCTTCCGCATGCCGATCCGGTTCGGAAGGTTTCCATCGTGGCGCGCGGCATGATGGGCGGATATACCCGAGTCGTGCCAGACGAGGATCGCCTGTTCAAAACAAAGCGGCAGTTCGAGGACGAGCTGGCGGTGTTCATGGCCGGCCATGTCTGCCGAATCGCTGGTCTTCGACGAGCAATCGACCGGAGCGGCCAATGACATCGAACGAGCGACGATGCTTGCTCGGCGGATGGTGACCGCAATTCGGTATGAGCGAGAAGCTTGGACCGCTGGCCTTTGGCAAGAAAGATGAGCTCGTTTTCCTCGGTCGCGAGATCAGTGAACAGCGCAATTACAGTGACGAAGTGGCCTTCGAGATCGATAAGGAAATTCGCCTCCTTGTGGATCGCGGTCACGAGCGAGCCAAAGAGGTGGTGACCACCCATTTCGCGCAACTGGAAGCGATTGCCGATCTGTTGATGCGAGAGGAGACCATCGAGGGCGAGGAGCTGGAAGCGCTCTTCGATACCCCGCGTCCCAAGCCGAACCTGGTCGGTCCTCCAGCGACCAGTGCGGCGGCGTCGATGATCACCCCGGCCGAGGAGAAGAAGCCACGAGGCAAGCGGACCGACACCGACGATCGGGACCGTCCTCCGTTCGGCGGGACCATGGTTCCCCAGCCGGCTGGATAGCCGCACGCAACTACACGACGTACGAGATGCAGAAAACCCCGGTCCATTTGGACCGGGGTTTTCTGTGTTCCTGTTGGTGGAGGCGGGGGGACTCGAACCCCCGGCCTCTACAGTGCGATTGTAGCGCTCTCCCAACTGAGCTACGCCCCCCAGAGGAACGACGCGAGTATACGTTTCGAAGAATATCGGGTCAAACTTGGAATGCGCTCAAAATTGCCTCGGAGATTCCTAGGAGCGGCTCAGGCGAAATCTTCTTGTGGAACGATTGTGCCCAACTTGACCGAATTGGGTCTGGACTTGACTCCCTGGCAGGTCTATACTGCGGCCCAATGCGAGAGTAGCTCAGTTGGTAGAGCGCAACCTTCCCAAGGTTGATGTCGTGGGTTCGAGTCCCATCTCTCGCTCCCTTCCCGACGCGTCGTCGAGCAACCCCGGGCCTCGAGCTCTTGCAGTTCTGGCGAGAGTCTTCCGTTTCCACTCGATCTCGCCTATCCCCACTGCAGCCTCCATCGCTCCCTCATGAGCTCCCACTCGACCCACATCAGCGGAACGGGTGGAGCACCGTTGCACATTCTGTTCCTCGTCGATGAGTTCGAAGAACGTCCTCGACTGGTCGAGCGGATGCTTTTCGAGCTGTTGGAGAAAGTTAGTCCGGGGTTCGGACGCGGAAACGCGCGCAGGATCAAATGGGCAGTCTAGTGCAGCGAGCGCGTCCTCATTCCGGGCGCGCGTGGCCGCAATCGAAAACAGGGCACAACGAGATTTGGACTGGAAGTTCAGTGATCGATGAGATCAATTCGAGAATGTGATCTGGCTGTGAGCATGGTCATTCTGTGACCGGCGCGTGATTTCGACGAAAATGATCTAACCGGGCAAATCTGCCCGGGTGCAAGGAGATCAGGTTGACGACTACAGGACCGCTGGCCGCCGGAACGTTGGCCCCAGATTTCGAACTCAAAGGCACCCCGGATCGAACGGTTTCACTGCGCGATTTCCGCGGAAAGAACGTCGTGCTGGCGTTCTATCCCTATGACTGGAGTCCCGTTTGCAGCGATCAGCTCGCGCTTTACCAACAACTCCTGCCGGAATTCGAAAAGCTCAACGCCGAGGTCCTCGGCATTTCGGTAGATAGCCATTGGTCGCACGTCGCGTTCGCCAAAGATCGAAACGTTCAGTTTCCGCTGCTCTCCGACTTCAATCCACGAGGAGCAGTCTCGAGCGCGTATGGCGTGTTCGACGAAGAGAGTGGCAGTAGCCGGCGTGGGCTGTTCGTAATAGACCGTGATGGCTCTATCGCCTGGAGCCACCTTTCTCCAAACAGTGTCAACCCCGGTGCCGACGGTATCCTCGATGCGCTGGAAGCGTTACAAACAAAGGTGAGCGTGTAGTGTCGCAATCAAACGAATCAACCTTGCGCCTGCCGGTTGGCGATCGGGATCACCGGGAAGGCCCCGCTGACGCCCCGGTAACACTGGTCGAGTATGGCGACTATCAGTGCTCGTATTGTGGCGAAGCCTTCCCGATTGTGAAGAAGGTACAGGCTACGCTCGGAGATCGGCTGCAGTTCGTCTTTCGTAACTTCCCGCTTACCACCGTGCATGAGCACGCGCAGGACGCCGCTGAGGCTGCTGAGTCGGCCGGCGCGCAAGGTAAGTTCTGGGAGATGCACGACGCGATCTACCTGCACCAGGATGATCTGTCAACGGACGGGTTGGTGCGAATTGGCGAGTCGATTGGGATCGACGCCGGCAAGTTGAAATCCGACCTGTCTGCGCATACCTTCCAGGCACGTGTGTACGAGGATTTCATGAGTGGGGCGCGCAGCGGAGTCAATGGCACCCCATCGTTCTTCATCAACGGTATTCGCTACGATGGAAGCTGGGACTACGAAACCCTGGTCGCCGTGCTGGAAAAGGTTGCAGAAAGCTCGAAGTGATCTGCATCGATCCGGGCTAAGAGGTGCAAGCGCCAACATAGAGCAGCGCTCCGCCGACGCCGACCGCGCAGCATGGACCGCAGCCGACAATGCACGTGGCTCCACCCAGCATCGCCCCCAGGGCGATCAGATCGCACCCTGTGACATCGCCTCCTGAAATCGGAGGAAACTGGTCGCCCTCGGGAGTCGCTGTCTGCAGGTCCCGCTCGATCCGATCGCAGAGCGCGAGCAAACGCGCTGCATATCCTCGTTCCGAGACTCCAATCAGCGCGTCGAACCGGGTTCGTGCTTCGACCGAAAGCAATGGATCTTCGAGCATGGTCGAGATACCCGATTCGACCATGCGTGGCTGATTGGTTGCAGTCGCGCGAGCAAGGGCGACGGCAGCCAGCACGCGTGTGCTTGCATCGTCGACGCGGCGTTCCAACGCCAATTCGGTTTCGAAGGCGGATCTCTGATTCGATGCGCGGTCCATTGCAAACTGCTCGACCGCGCACGAGAGGGTTCCAATTTGAATGAGGTCGGCGCTGGCTTCCGTCAAGGCAGGCAACAGCTGGGGTGATATCAGCTCGCTCGAGTCTTCGATCATGCGCCCTCCATTTCGGTTGGGAGTGGTCTTCACCTTATTCTGCGGTCATGCCAGGCGGAACACAAGCGCTGCCAGGAAATTGCTACCAGCGCGTAAAATCGCCTCGTTGAAATCTTCTCGATGTGATTCAAATGGCGGGTGCAATGGGGAACATTCTCGGAAGTCTTCCGGTCGGTGAAAAGATCGGTATCGCTTTTTCCGGCGGACTGGACACGAGTGCGGCGCTCTACTGGATGCGCGAGCATGGCGCCATCCCGTATGCCTACACCGCCAATCTCGGCCAGCCGGACGAAACAAACTACGACGACATTCCACAGCGGGCCCGAGAATACGGGGCGGAAGTTGCACGACTCGTCGATTGCCGCCAGGAGCTTGTACGGGAAGGGTTGACCGCGCTGCAATGCGGCGCTTTCCACATCACCACCGCCGGAGTCCCCTATTTCAATACAACCCCACTTGGGCGCGCGGTGACGGGCACGATTCTGGTAGCTGCCATGAAAGAGGATGGCGTCAATATCTGGGGCGACGGCAGCACCTACAAGGGAAACGATATCGAGCGGTTCTACCGGTACGGTTTGCTGGTCAATCCTGAGCTGCGCATATACAAACCGTGGCTGGACTCCGCGTTCATCGATCAGCTCGGAGGGCGGTCGGAAATGTCGGCGTATCTTGCAGAGGCTGGCTTCCACTACCGCATGTCTGCTGAAAAGGCGTACTCCACCGATTCCAACATCCTGGGCGCAACCCACGAAGCCAAGCACCTCGAGGAGTTGAGCAACGGGATCACCATCGTCGATCCGATCATGGGCGTGGCGTTCTGGAAGCCGGAGATCGACATCCCATTTGAGGAAGTCACGGTTCGATTCGAACAGGGCCTGCCGGTTGCGATCAACGGACAGGAATTCGACGATCAGGTCGAGCTCATCACGGTAGCGAATGAGATCGGCGGTCGGCACGGCCTCGGTATGAGCGATCAAATCGAGAACCGCATCATCGAATCGAAGAGCCGTGGCATCTACGAAGCTCCCGGGCTGGCGTTGCTCAACATCGCCTACGACCGACTGGTTTCGGGGATTCACAACGAGGATACGATCGAGACACTTCGTGGCAATGGACGGCGCCTCGGTCGATTGCTCTACGAGGGCCGCTGGTTCGACCCTCAGGCCCTGATGTTGCGAGAATCGCTGCAGAACTGGGTGGCGAGGGTCGTCAGCGGAGAAGTCACCATCGGACTACGCCGCGGAAACGACTACTCAATTCTCAACACTCGAATCGCCACATCTGACCTACGATGCCAGCCGGCTCACCATGGAAAAGGGCGAAGCGTCGTTCAACGCTCAGGACCGCATAGGACAATTGACGATGCGGAACAACGACATCGCGGACACGCGAGAGAAGTTGGTCTTTTACGCCGAAACCGGGCTGGTATCGCTCCCGAGCGACGGCGGAGTGCCGCGTATCGGCCCACAGAACGAGAGCTAGACATGCGAACGCCCTACCCAGAAATCGAACCGTTCAACATCTTCTTCCTCGAAACAGGAGACGGCCACACCTTGTATGTGGAGGAGAGCGGCAACCCCGACGGCAAACCGGTGGTTTTCCTGCACGGGGGCCCGGGTGGCGGAACCAGCCCCAAACAGCGTCGACTCTTCGATCCCGAGCGGTATCGGATCGTGATTTTCGATCAACGCGGTTGCGGGCAAAGTACGCCGCATGCGTCAGTCGACAACAACACGACCTGGGACCTGGTGGCCGATATCGAGCTTATACGAGCAACGCTCGAGATCGATCGATGGCAGGTGTTTGGTGGATCGTGGGGAAGCACCCTAGCACTTGCGTATGCCGAGACGCATCCCGAGCGGGTCACCGAGTTGGTATTGCGCGGCATATTCATGTTGCGACCATTCGAATTGTCCTGGTTCTACCAGGAGGGCGCGAGCAACATCTTCCCCGATGTCTGGGAATCGTATCTGGCGCCAATCCCCGTCGACGAACGGGATGACCTCATGGCTGCCTATCACCGGCGGTTGTTTGGCACCGACCCAGTCGCGCAGCTCGAAGCAGCCAGAGCCTGGACGTTGTGGGAATGGTCGACCAGTCAGCTCATCCCGGAACAGGAAGAAGGTACTGACGATCGGTACCTTGCCTTCGCGCGGATAGAGAATCATTACTTCGTGAACGGCGGGTTCTTTACTCGACCAAACCAGCTTATCGAAGACGCGCACCGGATCTCGCACATTCCGACGGTGATCATCCACGGCCGCTACGACGTCATCTGTCCGGTTCGAAACGCCTGGGAGCTGCACGCGGCGCTGCCAACATCGGAGCTCCACATCATCCCGGACGCCGGGCACTCCATGGGCGAACCGGGAATCACCGATGCGCTGATTGCGGCGACCGACAGATTCGCTTCGACTGGCAGCATTTAGCGCCCTGCGGCCGTCCATGAGTCGACTTGGACGGTAATCTTGTATCGCTCCTCGCCGTCATGGCCGCCGGTAAAGTCAGCTCCGGTGTACTTGTGGGCTAGCTGGTTTACAAATGCGAGGGTCGTATAGCGCTCGAATTCGACAACCGAGCCGCGCAATTCGAGATAGCGGAACGAATCGTGTGGGTCCAGAATCGAGAGCGCTGCCGCGGGGTTGTTGCGCAGATTCCGGTACTTGGCTGTGGCTGGTTTGACGCTGAGGAGAAGCCGTTCTCCATCCCAGAGAAACCAGACCGGATTTACCTGTGGCCGGTTCTGCTCGTCGACGGTGGCCAGTTGCCCGAGCACTGGCGATTCGAGCAAATCGAGATGGCTGGCGGGGACGGGTCCTTTGGGCATCTAGGGCTCCAGGGCGAGGTCGAAAGCGATGAAGCACAGTATGACAAAACGTGCGCGGCGTGTACCCAGTATCGCTCCATGCTTCCTCTCTGGTCCTCGATTCAGATGCGGAGTCTTCAATAGCCAATCGCTTTGATTGAGGCGAGCGAGAGAATCGCAGGCTCTCGCAGGTGCGGTCGGATTTGGCGCCTGGGTCTCAACACGATTCGTTCCCAGGATCAGTCAAGATCGCCGGAACATCGTTTGTCCACCTTGCTCGCGGCGACGTTCGGAAAGGGCATCGGAACGCCACCTCTCTCCAACACGTCCAAGGCGGGCGATGTTAGACAGATTCATCGCCTGGCGCGAGCAATGCCCAGTTTCATCGTAAGTGACTCTTTCTGGATTGCGCGGAGCTCCTTTGACTATATCCGAGTAGAATAGTCAGAATACCGGCCATCGGCGGCAGGCATCATCGAAGACGGACCGATTCCACCATCAGACGTTTCATCTGAATGACCAGGAACGTAGCGAGGGCCGCTGTGTCCGTACGCTTGACAGGGTAACGGGGGCGTCGTAAATTCCGATCAGAGCTGTCGGATATCCTCGCCTTCGTGAATCAACGGGAATTCTGCTCGATGGTGCCTTTCTCGAATCGTTCCATGATCCCAGTCCGGAACGGTCGGACGAGGTAAGGCGCTTCAATTGATGGCCACGCCAATACAGGCACCGGTAACCCTCTCCAAACAACCGAGCGACCATGCCCGGTCGCTGTTGCCGCTCGGTTTGATTGCATTGATTGGTGTGCTGCTGGCGGTAGGCATGCTGAGTTTGCGGGTCGGCTCTCTCGGAATCGCCACTGCCGACGCCTGGAATGCGCTCTTCCATTACAACGCTGACAACTATGCCGAGCTCGTCGTGCGCACGCTGCGCTTGCCTCGCACCTGCTATGCCATCGTGCTTGGGGCGGGGCTGGGCCTGAGCGGCACGATTGCCCAGGCGATCACGCGCAATCCGCTGGCCGACCCTTCGATCCTGGGCGTATCCAGCGGAGCGACCCTGGCCGTCGTCATCGCTGTCTATTTCTTTGGACTCACTGCTCCGTACCAGTATGTCTGGTTTGCGTTCGCGGGCGCGATGTTGGCTTCGTTGCTGGTCTTTGTTCTGTCCTCGGCAGGCCGCGGCGGAGCAACGCCCGCCAAGGTAGCCCTGGCGGGAATCGTCATTGCGGCCATGCTCAGCTCCTGGACGAGCGCGCTTCTCCTGCTCGACCGTGAAACGATGGATGTTGTGCGGTTCTGGATGGCGGGATCGGTTGCCGGGCGGGATCTGAACACGCTCTATTGGTTGGCGCCGTTCATCATCGGCGGTTCGATCATTGGGCTCTTCCTGGGGCATCAGCTCAACGTTCTGAGCCTTGGGGACGAAACCGCGCGGGCACTCGGCATGCGAACCGGCACCCTCCGATTGGTAGCCCTGGTGCTGGTCGTCGTGATCACCGGCGCCAGTGTCGCCGCAGCCGGACCGATCGCGTTTATAGGGCTGGCGACGCCACATCTGGTGCGGTCGATCATTGGTCCGGACTATCGCTGGGTACTCCCCTACTCGATGGTGGTGGGGGCAATTCTGCTTACGAGCGCGGATGTGATCGGTCGGGTAGTCGCCCGGCCTTCAGAGGTGCAAGTGGGAATCGTGACCGCGATCATTGGCGCTCCGGTCCTGATCGCACTTGCCCGCCGGCGAACCCTTGCGAGTTAAATGGCGATGGCGACGATGCAATTGAACCCTCCGAGCGCTCGATCAGGCCACCGGACAGTGCGTAGAGGCGGGATTGCGGTCCGCCTGAATGCGCGGGTGCTCATGTTGACCGCTTTGATGCTTGGACTGCTCGCTTTGTTGTTCATCTGGTCGATGACACTCGGCAGTTTTCACATTCCCTTCGTCGATGTCGCGAAAGCCTTGGCAGGAAACGGAACAGACGATCAGCTGCTGGTGGTCCGCGAGCTTCGGCTTCCTCGCGTATTGACCGCCGCAATGGTTGGCGCTTCGCTGGCGGTATCGGGCGCAATCTTCCAGGGGTTAGTGCGGAATCCGTTGGTGTCGCCTGACATCATTGGCGTCAATGCTGGCGCGACCGTTGTCGCAGTCTTCTGGATCGTGACGGGATTGTCCTATCGGCTGATGCCATTGGCGGCCTTTTTCGGGGCTGCGATCGCCGCCGCTGCTGTTTATCTTCTGACCTGGAAAAAAGGTATCTCCCCCAACCGCTTGATTCTGGTTGGCATTGGGGTGGGCGAGTTTCTCTACGCATTCAATCAATATCTGCTGGTCAAGTACCCGCTCGAGCGGGTTCGCCCGGCCATTGTCTGGTCGATCGGCTCGATCTATGGCAGCAACTGGTTCGACGTCAAGGTCCTCGCGGCAACGTTGGCGATTTGCCTTCCGCTGAGCGTGGTTTTCGCCTGGCCGCTGCGCGCAATGCAGCTCGGCGACGATGTGGTGCGCGGTCTTGGTCTTTCGCTCGAGCGCACCCGTTTAGGCTTGATCGTGATCGCGTGCGCACTCGCCGGGGTCGCGGTCGCGTTGGCGGGGCCGATCGCGTTCGTGGCGCTGATGGTGCCGCACTTCGCCCGGATGCTTGCGGGGCCGCTCTCCGGCGCAATGATTCTGTTCACCGCAGCAATCGGGGCGTTCTTCGTGTTGTTCGTCGATGTGATCGGCCAGCACTTCCTGCCGGTGTCGTTGCCGGTTGGCGCCCTGACGGCCGCTGTCGGCGCCCCCTATTTCCTGTTCCTGCTCTATCGCTCGAATACGAGGATGTGACCCACCCGTGAGCCGACTACAAGGACAAGACATTACGTTGACCTATGGGGACGATCCTATCGTCGTCAACACGTCGATCGAGATCGCCGACGGGCTCATTACCAGCATCATCGGCCCGAATGGTTGTGGGAAGTCGACGTTGTTGCGTGGACTCGCGCGCTTGCATCGTCCCTCGGGCGGGGCGGTCGTGCTCGACGGGCAGCTCATTCATCAGCTCCCCAGTCGTGAGGTTGCGAAGCGGCTTGGACTGCTGGCTCAGCAGGCGGCTGCGCCGGAAGGCCTGACGGTCGAAGACCTGGTGCGCCGTGGCCGATTCCCGCATCAAGGTTTTCTGCATGTGCCAACTGCGCACGACGAGCAAGCAGTCGAACATGCGCTGAGCCTGGCCGGTATGACCGAGCTTCGGAAACGCGTGGTCGATGAGCTGTCGGGGGGACAACGCCAGCGCGCGTGGATTGCGATGGCGCTGGCACAGGAGACTCCGCTTCTCCTGCTGGACGAGCCCACGACCTATCTGGATGTCGCGCATCAGCTCGAGATCATGGAACTGGTGTCGCGTCTCAACCGGGAAGAAGAGCGTACCATCGTCATGGTGCTGCACGACATCAACGAAGCGGCACGCATAAGCGACCAGATGATTGCCATGGTCGAGGGTAAGATCGTGGCAACTGGCACGCCCGCACAAGTTGTCACCAACGAACTCCTGATGCAGTTGTACGACGTCGATTGCGCGGTACGGCGGCATCCCGTAAACGATTCGATCTATATCGTTCCTGTGCAACGAACCATGCCGGATCGGGTTGCGCTCGACGGCGGCTCGGTGGGACCGTCGATCGACTTCGATGAGCTCGGCGCCGGATATGGCAATCGCCGCATTCTCGGCCGGGTGTCCACGCAGATCCCACCAGGGAAGATCACGACGATCATTGGGCCAAACGCCTGTGGGAAGTCGACCTTGATGCGGTGCTGCACCTGTTTACTCAAACCTGCCTGTGGATGCTCACAGCTCGCAGGGGTCGATGTCCGGTCGATGAAGCGGAAGGCGCTGGCGCAGCGCATGGCCTACATGGCGCAGGGGTCCATGCCGCCGTCAGGATTCCTGGTGGAAGATCTGGTTGCCTTTGGCCGGATGCCGCATCAGGGGTTCCTGCGGCAATGGCGCAAGGAGGACGAGCAAGCGGTAGAGGACGCACTCGTCCAGTGTGACCTCTGCGATCTCCGCTATCGCGAGATCGACACACTCTCCGGTGGCCAGCGCCAACGCGCATGGTTCGCCATGGCGATCGCTCAGGATACCGCCGTACTGATGCTGGACGAACCGACCACCTTTCTCGATATCGGCGCGCAGATCGAGCTCCTGGAGATGGCAGTCGTGCTGAATCGCACGCAGAACCGCACGATAGCGCTCGTCCTGCACGATATGAATCTTGCGGCGCGCTATTCCGATTGGATCATCGCCATGAAGCAGGGCGAGATCGTTGCGGCTGGTCCTCCGAATGAAGTGATCACGCAAAAGTTGCTGGCGGACGTGTTCGAGGTCGAGGCAACTATTGTCACCGACCCCGATACCAACGCTCCGTTCGTGTTGATCGACCGCAGGATCGCTGCCTAGAGCTTGTAGTAGTGGTACCCCTTGACTTGCGCATCGACCACCGCGATGACCCCTGGATTGTCCGTGTCGACATAGTCCGGAAGTGAGTCGGGATCGATGCCATTGACGCTCAGCGCGTCGCTGGCCGCAACGATTTCGGCTCCAGCATCCTTGGCGCTTTTGAGCTGGCCCAGAATGTCTTCATCGGTGAGCCCTTTGACGGCATCTCCGTCGATAATGAATCGGCCAGTTGCCTTCTTGTAATGCTGAGCGATGGTGTCCAGGCTCGAAAAGGCATAGGTGAAGTCTTCCTGCCTGGTGACATGCACCACTGCGCGGAAATTATTCGGAACGAACGCGGCTTCGGCCTCTCCGGCCATCCAGGGCGCTGCGGTGATCAAGCCTCCCGCCACCAGCCCACCGGCGGCCACCTTCATCAGCGCACGTCGATCGAGCGCAGCCTCTTCCTGTTCATTCGAGATCAAAAGAACGTCCCTTTCAATATTCAGTCAGTGGCAGCGGACACGAGCGAGTGGCTAGGGAATCGGTGTGGTGTTCCTGCGCGAGAGATAGTCGACAGCATACAGTGTGACACCCAACGCGAGGAAGACTTCGGCAAGATCGATGAAGATGAAGAACCATTCCTCTCCGGCGATGATCGTTGCCAAAGCTGCGACGGCGATGCCGAGAAATGCGTAGACCCAGCGCCGCTGTTGGGCCGAGGATACGAGCCGCGGCACCAGCAGGGCGATGATGACGCCGGCGACGATGGGAAAGACTTCGTACATACTCGACCTCCAGGGCAGAAGAAGATCGCGCCCGGTCGATTCCGGGCGTGCTCTCCATACCCTACTCCTCCGACTCCCGGCATGCAATCGCCGCGCAGTTGCGAGACGACAACATTCGCAAGAAACAGAGGTATATCCTGGTGGAACATCGCCAACGACAGTTGATCGCTGCACTCATTCTCGGGCTCTCGGTGATCGTCGTGGGCTACCTGATCTTCCGCACACCGTCTGAAACCATTATTGCGACCCCAACCCCGACGGTCGTGAATTCGTCGAGTCCAATGCCCGCTCTGACTGCGAACTCACCTGTGAGCGACGACAGTCGCGCCGCCGGAGCGGACGCGTCGCAATAGGAACTCCCCCGGAGTTCGAGGACGAGTGGGAACGTTACACACTGCGAGCAATGCGGTAGTTGCCCAAATGCACCGACTCGATTGCTTCGATTTCAAAAGGTCAGATTCGTCCTGTAACCGTCGAGCGCACCATCGAGCTGACTAGGTGAAGTGAATCGACGCAAGCGCTCGATTCGGCGAAACCTGGCGGCCGACTATCGCCCCCAAGTTGACGTGCACGCGAACGTTTTTATTGCCGCGTCCACATGCTTCCTTACGGCTTGATTGAATTCCTACTGATTTAGTATGATTTGATCTCTGGAGCGCTAGCGAACTGGGATGCGCTCCTTCGGTATGACGCACGAAGCGGAGATCGACCAATGAACTTTACCGGCGCCAAAGTCAAAAAGTCCCGAGCGCTCGGAGTTGCGCTGACTCCGAAAGCAGACCGCGTCATGAGGAAACGTCCTAATCCGCCAGGTTCGTCAGGAACCCAGCGTCGCCGCCGAAAGTCTGATTACGGTGTCCAGCTCCTGGAAAAGCAGCGGCTTCGGTTCCAATACAACGTCGGCGAAAAGTATTTGCAACGCATGTTTCAGCGTGCGGCCCGCATGCCCGGCGCCACCGGAGAGAATCTCATTCAGCTTCTGGAAAGCCGCATGGACGCACTTGTGTTGCGGGCTGGGCTGGCGCCCACTATCTATTCAGCCCGGCAGTACGTCACTCATGGACATTTCACCCTGAACGGGGAAAAAGCCTCGATACCTTCCCAGCGATTGAAGCCGGGCGACGTGATCGCGGTCAAAGCACGCAATCAGTCCATGGTGATGTTCAACGAGGAGCGATCGCAGGGCTCGAGTGTTCCCTACGTCGAATCCGAACTCGGAGCCTATACCGCCCGGTTCGCGTATGTTCCGACGCGCGAAGAAGTTCCAGTCAAATGTGAGGAACACCTGGTGGTCGAGTTTTACAACAGGTGAACGAAGGCTCAGTCTGCCGGCTGGCAGGTCGGGCAAATCGTGGTTCCGCGCTGGGCAACGATCAAGCGCACAAGCGGGGAACCACACACATCGCATATCCCGGTTCCGCCTCGCCCGTAGACCCGCAAATTGGCGGCATTGGTTCCAGCGGCGCCATTTGCATCACGGTAGTCCGAGAGCGTGGTGCCTTTGCGCTCCAGACCTTCGCCCAACACCACACGAATAGCTTCCCGCAATCGTGACGCCTCGTCCTGGTTCAAAGACCCAGTCTCCCGGGCAGGGTGGATTCTGGCGCGAAAGAGCGCTTCGTCAGCGTAGATGTTGCCGATGCCAGCGATTCGGCGCTGGTCGAGCAGAAATGATTTGATCGGGGATCGCCGATTGCGCGTGATCTCGTACATCAGCGCAGTCGTGAACGCATCCTGCAACGGCTCAGGGCCGATGCGTCGGTCGATCGCATCCCATTCGTCGTCAGTCAAACGCAACACGCGGCCGAACTTGCGCTGATCGGCGTAGACCAGCGACCAACCATTATCGAGTCCCAACCGCAAATGCTCGAAGCGCACTCGGTCATCGGCGGGCCGAACCAGGAGCAACTGACCGGTCATCATCAAGTGGATGAAGAGACCGCCCCCGTTTTCGAAGCTGAGCCAGAGGTGCTTACCTCGACGATCGATGTGGTCGAAGCGTTCTCCCACTACAAGCGCGGTGAAGGCAGCGGGTGACATATCCCCAACGATGCCCGGAAAGTCCCGGAAATCCACGGAAGAAATTGCCGATCCCACCACGCGGTCAGTCATCGAGCGACGTACGGTTTCGACTTCGGGAAGTTCAGGCATAGAGCAGCGTATCGGTGAAGCGTGTCATGTCTCGAGTATCGTCGACCGATGTGGGTAGCGTCAGCCCTTCACCGAGCCGGAGGTCATGCCGGCGACCATGAACCGCTGCGCCATGAAGTAGAGAATGATGACCGGGAGCGACGAAAGCACCGCGCCAGCCATGATCGGACCCCAGAGAAAGACATCGCCGGTGATCAGGTAATTGAGCCCCAGTGGCACAGTTCGCTTGTTTTCCGATGTGATGAAGATGAGTGCCAACAGCAACTCGTTCCATGCGCCGGTGAAAGTGAAGATCGCGACGGCGACCAGCCCTGGAGCCGACAGGGGGATGAGGATGCGAAAGAGCGCTCCAAGCCTGCCCGATCCATCGACCATCGCCTGTTCCTCGAGCTCGGCCGGAACTCCTCGAAAATAGCCGGAGAGCAACCAGGTGCTTAGCGGGATGGAGAATGTCAGATAGACGACGACTAGCCCGAAGAGCGAATTCCCGAGATGCAACCGCGCCACGATGATAGAGAGCGGAATAAAGAGGAGCGAAACGGGGGTGAGATACGCAAAAAGAATCAAACGTCCGATCAACCCTTTGAAGCGGTACTTGAATCGAACGATGCTGTAGGCCGCGAACGAGGAAACGAAGAGTGAAACGATCGTCACCGATCCGGCCACAATGAGACTGTTCTTGATATTGACGAGGAATTTTTTCTCCTCGATGAGCACGCGATAGTTGTCCGCGGTGACGAAATCAGGCCATAGCGATGGGGTGCGGTAGATGTCGCGGGGAATCTTGAGTGAAATGGTGAACATCCAGTAAATAGGGAATGCGATGACCAGCACGAACACGAAGAGCACGAGATAGATTCCGAAGCTCCTCCAGGGAAACCGTCGTCGTGGCGTCGCGGGCAGGGCCGACATCAGTCATCGCCCCGTTCGATCAGGGTGGTCACCAGGAAAACCAGAATCAACAGGGCTGGGATCATCGCCACGGAAACAGCGGCGGCTTCGCCCAACCGTTGGGTTTGCATTCCAAAGTAGGCCAGCACCGGGAAGACCATAGTGGCGTCCGAAGGGCCGCCCTGGGTCATCAGCCAGATGTTTTCGAAACTGTTGGCGGTCCAGATCGACGAGAGCAGCACCACGACCAGAATGACGTGACGCAAATGCGGCAGCGTCACGGAACGGAACCGCTGGAGCGCATTGGCGCCATCGATCTTGGACGCTTCGTAGAGCTCAGGCGGTACGGTTTGCAGGGCCGCCAAAAATGAGATGCACCAGAACGGAAATCCGCGCCAGACCGTGGCGATGATAACCGCGGGCAGGGCCGTCGACTTCTGGCCGAGCCAGTCGATGTACTCGGTGCTGATGCCAGTTCCCGACAGAATGAGGTTGACGCCGCCGCCGATCGGCAGAAAGAGCAATCGCCAGACGAGATAAGCCACGAAGCCGGGCATTGCCCAGGGCAGCAGCATGAACGCGCGGAAGAATCCCCGACCCCGAATCTGCTCATTCAGGATGAGCGCCAGTCCAAGTCCGACGATGAGCTTGAGGATGTCTGACACGACCACGAGCGTGATGGTATTGCGAATGGTTTTTTCGAAGCTCGATGACTTGGAGAGATAGCGAAAATTGTCCAACCCGATGAACTCGCCGGAGTCGCCGACGATTCGACTGGTGAACGAGATGAAGATGGCATAGAAGAATGGATAGGCGACGAGTCCGATCAGGAGAATCATCGCCGGGATCACCAGCAGATATCCCCAGAGCGCATTGCGGCGAGCAAAGGTCATGAACGGGCGCTTGTTCGAGATTTGCTCAGGGGTCAGTGCGGAGGACATGGGGATTTCCAAAGAAACGAGACCGGACTCCCGCTCCAGACGAGAGCCCGGTCGCTGCCAGCGTTCGGCGTTGGCTTACTTGTACTTGTCGTAGATGAGCTGGCCCTGCTCCTGGGCTTCGGCGATGGCATCGTCGATCGAGTTGCCGTCGACCACGACGCGCTGAATCATCTTGGGAACGATGAAGTTCGCCGAGAAGTCCGCATAGGCGGTGTTGTACACATCGGGCGAGCCAGGCGCCGTGCCGTTTTCGACCAAATTCAGCAAACCGGCATGTACCGGTTCCTGGAAGATTGCGAAACTGGCGTATTCGTTCAACGCCGGTCCGTAAATCGCGACGTTGAGGTAGGCCTCCATGAATTCAGGATTCGCCAGGTACTCGATGAGGGCCTTGGCGGTGTCCGGATCCTTGGTCGAAGTCGGAATGGCGCGGGCGTTCGGGTTGATCGGGGAAACCTGCATCACCGGTCCGGATGGAAGCGCGGCGAAATTGGTGGCAGCGTCGAGCTCCGGATCATCGTTCGCCGCGGCGATATGCACGCTGCCGGTGTTGGCGATAAAAATCGCTTGGCCCGCGAGATAGGCGGCGTTGTCGCCGCCACCGTCCCAGGTGGTTGCCCCTGGTGGGAAGAGTCCGTCGGCAAACGCGCCGGTGATCCATTCCATATACGTGCGCGTTTCGGGCGAGTCGATCGTTACGGTCGTGCCGGCATCGTCGGCAATGCGGCCGCCATACGATTGAAGTACGGACATCTGGAGATTTCCGTCGCCCACGTTCGAAAGCGCGAATCCCATGCCGAATAGCGGCGGATCCTGAGCCTGGGCGGCCCATTCGCTCACTTCCTGCCAGGTGGCAGGGGGTGGAGTCAGCCCAGCGGCCTCGAGCACATCCTGCCGGGAGAAGAGCAGGTTGCCCGACGGGCCAAACGGAATGCCCGTTTTGGCTCCCGCCAGGCCGGCGGCGGCCTCGATCGATGGGTACCAGCCGCCGTGTGCCTCGCCGATCTTCGTGAACAGGTCGTCGAGCTCCAGGAGCTGTCCGGTGTTGGTGAGAAGAAGTTGAAGGTCGAGACCCATGTCGAGTGCATCCGGCATCGTGCCAGATTCGACCGCCGCCGAGACCTTTTGATTGGTCTCGTTTTGATTGATCATGACGACTTCGGTGTCGACGTTGTT
Source organism: uncultured Chloroflexia bacterium (assembly GCA_963720855.1). GTDB lineage: Bacteria > Chloroflexota > Chloroflexia > Thermomicrobiales > UBA6265 > JAMLHN01. Next base: position 1,048,679 of record CAVRGV010000001.1, read on the forward strand.
GTCTTCGCCCCATTGGTTGATGGTGTCGACCAACAGATTGTTGGCGTCGTCAGAGAAGATCAAACCGCCCCAATAGGTCAGCTTGGGCTTGTCCTGCAACACCGCGGGCGCCGCTTTGGCGGAGAGCATGGCATCGAGCCGCGAAACTCCTGCGGTCGACGCAACTGCCGCCGCGGAAGATGTTGCCAGAAATCGTCGTCGGGAAAGCCGTGTCATCTTTGACCGTCTCCTCTTTGATAAATTGTGTGCGGACCCCATCTGGTCCGAAATTGGTATGAGGAACCTAGCAATGGCAGGCTGATTTGTCAACCGTTCACGATTGACAGTTCCGCCTGCTGACCTCATTGTTACCGCACTTCGATCCGTTCCGAGATGTGGAACGCCGCGATCCGTCGAAAGGAAAGATCGCTCGATGCTGCGCATTGCGATTGGCCAGTTCAATGTCCTGACGGACGAAAAGCTCCGCTTCGCCCAGCAGATCGGGGTGCGCGGCGTGCAAATGAACACCCCCAAGCTGCCCGGGCGAGACCCATTGGGAAGCCGAGGATCTGCGCGCACTGGTGGAAAAATGCGAATCGTTCGATCTGACGCTCGAAGCCATCGAAAATGTTCCGATTCATTTTTATGACAAAGCGATGCTTGGACTTCCCGGCAAAGACGAGCAAATCGCGAACTATCAGACAACCGTGCGCAACATGGCGAACAGCTGGGATTCCGATCCTCGGGATTCATTGGATGCCGAATTCGGTTTGGCGAACCACCGGCCAGGCGCCGGGACGCGGCGGCGCGCATGTAACCGCATTCGACTGCGCGGGTCATCGAACAGCGCGGGCGGAGCCAAGTCCTTCGTCGCGAAAGCCGACGAGCGGCTGGCGACCTTGGTGGTCGAGGACGAGCCGGTCCTCACCCACGAGCAAATGTGGGAGAACTTCGCCTATTTCATGCATGCGGTCCTCCCGATTGCCGAGGAGGTCGGCGTGAAGATCGCGCTGCATCCGGACGATCCGCCAGTTCCCATGCTCGGCGGCGTGCCGCGCATCTTCGGGAGCGTCGAAGGGTTTCGAGAAGGGCGTCGAAATTGCCAACAGCTCGGCGTTCGGACTCGATCTCTGCCTGGGTTGCTGTTCGGAAATGCCGGGAGGGCGCATCAATGTCATGCGCATGATCGAGCGGTTTGGACCGGACGGAAGAATTCTCTACATTCATTTCCGGGACGTGCAGGGAACAGTGCCAACCTTCCAGGAATGCTTCATTGGTGAAGGGAAATTACGATCCCGCGGAGGTCATGTTGGCACTTGCGCCGGGTCGGATTCGACGGGTTCCTGCTCGACGACCACGTGCCGCATATGGACGACGATAGCGACTGGCAGCATCGTGGCCGGGCACATGCAATTGGCTACATGCAGGGTCTAATGAATATGATGGAGCATGTCGACCAGTAGGCGGCTCGACGCAACAGGAGAATCCAACGCTTGGACGAAAGCTGCATCTTTTGCCGAATCGCCAACGGTGAAATGGGAACCGAGTTTGTCGCGCAAAGCGAACATGCGGTCGCATTCGATGACATTGCGCCGTCGGCGCCCGTCCACGTGCTCGTCGTTCCGAAGCGCCATGTGACGTAGCTTGCGGGAGCTGGACGATCCCGTCGATCGCGGCCGAGCTGCTGTCGCTCGCGAGCCAGGTCGCCAGAGAACGCGGTTTGTACGACGGCGGGTATCGTGTGGTTATCAACGACGGCGAAGATGCCGGGCAGACCGTTTTTCATTTGCATGTCCATGTGCTGGGCGGACAGCGCCTTGGTCGCATGGGCTGATGAGGGTTCCGTGAGCGAACAGACACTCGACAACGAGCTACAGGAAGATCTGAAAAGTGCGATGCGGTCCGGCGATACCGACCACGCGGGACACCATCCGCTATCACGATGTCTTCGTTGAAGAATGCCCGCATCGACAAGGGCGGGCCGCTGACGCCACAGGAAGAGATTGCGCGTGATGCAACGCGATGCCAAGCGGCAGCAGGAATCGATCGAACAATTCCGCGCCGCCGGCAGAACCGATCTGGTCGACAAGGAAGAGTCGCAGCTGGCAGTGCTGAAGCGCTACCTGCCCGGAGGAGCTTTCCGACGAAGAGGTCGCGGCGATGGTTGCCGAGGTGATTGCCGAAACGGGCGCGACGTCGCCAAAGAACTTGGAAAGATGATGCCGCTGCTGATTCAACGCGCTGCAGGAAGAGCAGACGGGAAACGACTCAACGAAGCCGCCAAAACGCGCGCTCACTTTCAAGCTAACGCGTGGAGCCGCGCTTTTCCTGTCTGGCCGAACCGGTCGATCTCACCGAGACCTTCGACGATGGTCTGCTGATCGAGCTGGCGAGCTCTGTTGTCTATGCGCTCGAACAGGAAGGCATGGAAGGCGACTGGGAGGTTGCCATCGTGCTGACGACAGACGCGCATGTGACGGATCTCCATGCCGAGTTCATGAACATCGCTGAAGCCGACTGACATCATGACGTTTCCGTCGGACGACGAATCCGGGTGGGGACATCGTCATTTCGGTCGATCAGGCCGAGCGGCAACGGCATGACGATGGTTGGGACTTGCGCGCGGAGCTGCGAGTTCCTGGTCACTCACGGTGCATTGCATCTGGCTGGATGGGATCGAGCGACCGATCAACGAGCGCGAAGCACATGCTCGCCCGGCAACGAGGGAAGTCATTGCATCGTTTCAGTCGAGCGAGCCGTCCAGCAGCCGGTGAAGCACGTCTGCCGTGAAGAGCATCGAACGGCGCTGGAGCTCTGGCATGGATGACTTCATTGGGAAATCTTGCGCGCCCGTGATCGCCCCCGCGATAGCGATGCTGATGACGCCGTCGTAAACAGTACCGGCGGGCGACGCAGCCAGCGAGATTCCCACGCCGAGCACGTTTGCGGCACCGTCGTTGGCAGCCGTCTCGCGAGCTCAGCGCGCGGAGGAGTCGTCCGCCGGGCGGGCAATGGCTTCGATGGTCGCCGCTAGCTCCGTCCTGATCACCCAGCATCAGCGCTGCGAACTGTCCTCCGCCACCGTGATCGATGATACGGAGCTTCAGATCTCGACTCCGCAGCTGGGCGGCAATCGAACCCGCCAGCGTGACGTCATCTTCTCCGTAGAGCCAGCGTTGCAAGCGGCGAGATACTTCGGCTGCAGCGTCGTCCCGAATAGCGCGTGCAGAATCCTCATCGTCTGCGATGCCAACAACCCGCACATGAACGCCGTCATCTTTTGCATAGGTCGCTACGATGGGATTCGTCTTGGCCACGAGATCGACGATCACGTCTTCCAGCGCCGATTCGCCTATCCCGATCGTTTTCAGCGTTACCGAGCTATAGCTTCGCCCTGAAAGCTCTGGCGCCAATACGGGGTGCGGCTTGCTCAGCCCACATGCGCTTCATCTCGCGCGGAACTCCCGGGCATCGAGACGATGACTTTGCCGTTGGTTTGGACGAACCAGCCGGGCGCCGTGCCAACCGGATTCGGAAGCGCTTCGGCGGACGGAATCAGCCAGGCTTGCTTGGCGTTTCGTTCCGGCATGGAGAGACCGCGCTTCGTGAAGAACGCTTCGACCTCCGACGCGTAACTCGGCGTTCGACTTCCGGGGTTTCGCCCAGCGCATCGGCGATACCTTCGCGGGTGAGATCGTCCTCGGTAGGCCCGATGCCGCCAGTGCAAATCACAATGTCCGCTTCGGCAAGGGCCCGCTCGACCGATTCGCGAATGCGATTGCGATCGTCACCAACCTGAATGACATGAATCAACTCGATTCCGCGCGCATCGAGCTCCTGAGAAAGATAGGTGGCGTTGGTATCGGTGATGTGCCCGTGAAGCAGCTCGGCCCCAATCGAAAGGATATATGCGTTCATCGAATGCTCCCTCCCCATGCGTGTCGGAGAGATTTTCGCAGACGATGCGCGCTAGAGGGGTTGCATCAGCTCGATTCGATTGCCAAAGGGATCATCGACATAGCAGCGACGAAATCCTGGAAGCTCGAGTTCCGATCGGTCCGGGCTCGAATTCCGCAGGACGCGAGCCGGCCGCGCAGGTCGATCGAGATCTTCGACAATCAACGCAATATGCGCTTTGCGAGCGGGACGAAAGTCGGGATCGATCCGAGATGGAGGTCAAGCGATCCGGTCGAGAGCCACAAGCCGCCTCGGCGGCAAGGGATGGTGGCTTTGGAGTCTCATCCAGGACCGAAGCAGACCGACATAGAAGGACCGCGCCAGTGCTTCGCCTCCGACCGGGATGGCGATCATGACGTGATGGAGCAGCGGCGTTCGGGTCACCAGCGACGGTATGGACCTCATCATGGCGTAGCCGGACAGTACGCGAGGCAGGATTTGAACCCGCGACCCCTGGTTCCGAAGACCAGTGCTCTATCCGCTGAGCTACTCGCGCAAAAACATGTCAACGATTTTTCAGTGGGGTGCCCTACGGGGCTTGAACCCGTGACCTCTTGTTCCACAGACAAGCGCTCTGCCAACTGAGCTAAGGGCACCGTACGATCGAAGTGAAGGGAGAGTAAGCCGAGTTCTGTTCCTGACGATCATCTCTCTCGGTCTTGCGACCGGCCACCGATGGGTACGGTGGCTGCTCTCGACTTTCGGCCTCGGCGAGCAACCTGCTAACGGCCGGATCGGAGATTGCTGCGGGGAGGATTGCCCTTTTCAGCCGCTCCAGCCGAAGCCGAGCGCGGAATTGGTTTCTGTTGCTCTCGCGTCGTAACGACGCGCCGATGTGGACTGTCGACGCCCGAAAGCGCCTCCCTGGCTTTCACCAGGCACCCTCGCTCTGTGCAGCTCGGACTTTCCTCTAGACCCATTGCGAGATCCAGCGATCATCCTTCCCTGTCACTTCGATCAGTTGTTAACGTATGCGGATGAGACCTCTGGTGCCGAAGGGGAGATTCGAACTCCCACGGGTTGCCCCACTACGCCCTGAACGTAGCGCGTCTGCCATTTCGCCACTTCGGCGCGGAAAGTCTCATCCGGCTCGCTCGGAGCCGACCCGGGGACTCGAACCCCGGACCTGCTGTTTACGAAACAGCTGCTCTACCAACTGAGCTAGGCCGGCAAGCGCGCAGCTGCCGCTTGAGCCAACCAAATTTACCATGTGCGCAGGTGAGGATCAAACCGATACCTCGCACTGCTATCGCCGCAGAATCCTTGGCTGAGTTGCCTGCCGGGACACGATTCCGTGGCTCGCCCGGCATGTGGTAGCTTCCACGACGAGGAGAAACGACTCAGGAATGGACGATATGCCAAAGCTCGGAGAAAAGTACAAGATCCTCTTCGTCATCATGGCCGGGATCATGGTGCGTCTCATTGGGGCTGGGAATCGTAGGCCCGCTGGTGTTCGATGCGTTCGACGGCGGAGACGATGGAGGGGGAAATAGCGTCGAGATCGACGCTTCGGTTGGCGACTCGTTTCGCTCGACCGCGGAAGCGAATCCCACCGATCCGGTCGCTGCGGCCGCCTATGCCAACTATCTGGCAAACACCGGCGAGCTGGCCAGCGCAATTCCCTGGTATGAAAAGGCGATCTCGCTGGCGCCCGAGGATCGCGAATCTGCGTGTCGACTTCGCTCGCTCCTTGACCTCAGGCGATATGAACGGAGACGCCGAGCTTCAGTTCCAGAAAGCCATCGAGCTCGCTCCCGAGAATCCGGAAGCACATTATTATCTCGCTGAGCTCTATTACGGAATGACTCCCCAACGCACCGTCGAATGCAATCGACGAATACGAAACAACCATCGAGCTGGCTCCAGATTCATTCATTGCCCAGCGCGCGAAAGAACGCCTGGTCGAGCTGGGGGTTGCTACACCGGAGGCAAGTCCTTCGCCGACTGCCTGATCTGATGAGGAGTGAACACCATGCCTGAACCCGGATCAGTACTCGATCCCAGTCTTTTGGCTTTGCTCGTTTGTCCCGGTGGACCACGCTGAGCTGGAGCTGCAGGGAATCCACTCTCGTCTGCACAGAATGTGCCCGCGTCTATCCAATCGTCGATGGAATTCCGAACATGGTCGTCGACGAATAGCCCGAACAGATGTTCGGAGACGGGGTATAATCGACCCATGACCGAACGACGAGCCGTTGTCACGACACCAACTCCAGATGCGGATGGACGAGACCGCATCATTTCCGCGCGTCAACGGAACGAAGATCAGCGAGTCGATGGTTCGCTGCGTCCCAAGAGTCTGGCGGAATACATCGGTCAGGACCGTGTCAAGACCAATCTGAAGGTGTTCATCGAAGCCGCCAAGCGTCGCGGTGAGCCGCTCGATCACACCTTCCTGTACGGACCTCCAGGGCTCGGAAAAACCACGCTTGCGTCGATCATCGCGACGGAAATGTCGGTCAGTCTTCGTATCACTTCGGGGCCCGCCATCGAGCGCGCGGGTGATCTGGTTTCCATCTTGACCAATCTGAAGGCCGGCGATGTGCTGTTCATCGATGAGATTCACCGGTTGAACCGGGTCGTCGAAGAAGTGCTCTATCCCGCGCTCGAGGATTTCGCCGTCGACATCGTCATCGGAAAGGGACCGGCAGCCCGATCGATGCGCATCAATTTGCCGCGATTCACGCTCGTGGGCGCGACCACGCGGCTCGCACTGATGACCGGTCCCCTGCGAGACCGATTCGGGTCGGTGATGCGGCTCGATTTTTATGACATCGAATCGACCCAGACCATCATCAATCGTTCTGCGTCGATCCTGGGAGTGAAGTTGACCGACGATGGAGCGCATCGCGATCGCGGTGCGATCCCGCGGTACGCCCCGAATTGCCAACCGTCTGCTCAAACGCGTTCGCGATGTGGCCGAAGTGCGCGAAGCGCCCGTGATCGACGCCGCGCTCGCCGCCGAGGCCCTGGAAATGCTCGATGTCGACGAGCTCGGCCTGGACGATATCGATCGTCGCATCCTTCGCACGATCGTCGAGAAATTCGATGGTGGGCCGGTAGGCATCGATACGATCGCAGCCGCGACCAGCGAAGAGTCAGACACCATCATGGATGTCTACGAGCCGTATCTCATCCAACTTGGATTCTTGCAGCGAACACCGCGGGGACGCGTCGCTACTCGCCGGGCATACGAGCACCTCAAGATCGACCCGCCCTCGACGTTCGATATTCAGCAGCAAGTGCTGTTCGAGGATATCGAGTAGCGCCCCATGCGCACCGCGGATTTCGACTACGACCTCCCACCTGAGCTCATCGCCCAACTACCACTCGAGCGCCGCGATGCGTCGCGACTTGCTTGTGCTCGACCGCTCGAATGATTCGATAGCGCACACGACTGTCGACCGGCTGCCTGAAATTCTGCAGTCGGGCGATCTTGCTGGTCGCGAACAACAGCCGGGTTCTGGCCGCGCGACTTGCCACACACAAAGCCGATACCGGTGGGAGGGTGGAACTGCTCCTTCTCCACCCGCTTGCTGATGGGGCCTGGGAAGCGCTCGCGAAGCCAGCGCGGCGGCTGCATCCGGGGACTCGCCTGGTCGTCGATCATTCGGATTTCGAGATCGACGTGCTCGAGCGCGGCGATATGGGATTGGTCGCGCATCAGCGGTCGAGCCGGAGCTACTCGCCCAGCTCGATCGATTCGGAACTGTGCCGCTGCCCCCGTATATTCACGAGCAGCTCGAAGATCCCGAATCGATATCAAACGGTTTATTCCTCAATTCCGGGATCGGCGGCAGCGCCCACCGCTGGATTGCATTTCACGGAATCTCTGATCGGGCGGCTCGGTGACGCCGGTATCGGCTGGTCAGAGGTGACGCTCGACATCGGGCTGGATACCTTCCGGCCGGTTTCGGTCGACGATATCGGCGATCACGTCAATGCATTCCGAAACTTGTCGCATGAGTGCCGAATGTGCGGCTGCCATAGCGAACACCAAACGACATGGCGGCCGTGTCATCGCACTGGGCACTACGGCAGCTCGGACCCTGGAAACCGCAGGCGCGATCTGGAACGGGGCCGAACCGTTCGCGTTCGAGACAGCGACAAACATCTTCATTACTCCTGGCTACCAGTGGACGGTGGTCGACGGGCTTTTCACCAACTTTCACTTGCCGAAGTCGACGCTCCTGATGATGGTGAGCGCATTGGCAGGACGGGAGCGAATCCTTCGGGCATACAGTGAGGCCATCCGCGAGCGGTATCGCTTCTTTTCCTTCGGCGACGCGATGCTTATCCTTTAACGGGCCCTTTGGCCCACGAACCGTCCGGAGGAAACAGTTGTCCGAGCTTTCCAGAGACGAGGCATGGGCACTCGTCACCGAATATATCCAGAGCGAAAGCCTGCGCCGGCATTGCCTGTCAGTCGAAACAGCGATGCGCGCGTACGCCGTCAAGAATGGTGAATCCGCCGAGGATTGGGGCGCGGTCGGACTCATTCATGACTTCGACTATGAGATCCATCCGACCCTCGATCAACACCCGCAGGACGGAGTACCCATCCTGCAGGAGCGCGGTTACCCCGATTGGGCGATCGAAGCGGTCCTGAGCCACGCCGACCATCTCGATGTGCCGCGAGACACCCAGATGAAAGTCACGCTCTACGCCGTCGATGAGCTGACCGGATTCATTTCCGCGGTCGCATTCGTGCGCCCGAGCAAGTCGGTTGCCGAGGTCACGCCCCAGGCAGTACGCAAGAAGATGAAGGACAAGGCGTTTGCCAGAGCGGTGGACCGTGAGGCTATGCTTCATGGCGCCGAGCTCATGGGCGTCGATTTCGACGAACATGTGCGCGTTCGTCATTCAAGCAATGACGGACAACGCCGAGGCGCTCGGTCTGGCTGGGATTCCGGTGGCGACCGATGCGCGGTTAGTCGTCTTGCCGGCCTGCTGGCTATTGCTCTTGCTCGTTTCCCTGATTGCCGCCTGCGGCAAGTCGGAGGACAATGACGAGCGAAGCGAACCTACCTGCTCCTACGACGCTCTCTGCGAGCGACGCGGATATCGAAAGCGGCTGCTGGACCGCAGCAGACCGCGTGAACACAGAAGGAGATTCCGAATTGGCGAGTCCTCAGCAGTGGTCCAAGCCGCCCGAAATGCAGATCGACGGCTCGAAGAAGTACTCCGCGCTGGTCGAAACGAACAAGGGGAGTTTCACCATCGAACTGCTCCCGGCCGAAGCGCCAGTGACTGTCAACAACTTCGTCTGCCTGGCTCGGGCCGGCTTTTATGACAACACGCCGATCCATCGCATCGTCGCCGGTTTCGTGATTCAGGGCGGCGACCCAACTGGCACCGGTTCAGGCGGACCTGGATATCGATTCAATGACGAGCCAGTGAACCTTGACTACATGAAGGGCACGGTTGCCATGGCGAATGCGGGTCCGAACACCAACGGCAGCCAGTTCTTCGTGGTGCTGGACAACCTCACCGGCAAGCTGCCGAAGAATTACACCCTCTTCGGCAAAGTGACCGAGGGTATCGATGTCGTGGATGCGCTCGGCAAAGTTCAGACCAAGGCAGGACGCTCGGGTGAGAAATCGACTCCAGTCGAGCCAGTGACGATCGAGAAGGTCACGATCACCGAAAGCTAGACCGGGGATACGCTCCGACATCAGTAAAAGGGACCGGCGATCGCCGGTCCCTTTTTGCTTTCAGTTCATGGGTTGAGGACGATTGCTAGGCCGCGATGGCCGCGTCATCGTTGAGCGATTCATATTCGCGAAGCAACTCGATCCAGTGCCGCTCCCAATTCTCGACCTCGATACCATGGTTCATCGCCTCGCCGATGCGCGCGAACCCATCCTGGAGGCGAAGCTCCAATTTGGCAATTCGGTCCTCGACAGTCTCGGGGCCACTGCTCAGCTTCTGACCAGGAATCGATGTGAATGCAGCCGTCATAGTTGAATCTCCCTTCAACGACCTGTGACCTTACGATGCCCGAGCGAGTGGCTCGACGGCCTTGAGGCGTTCGATAAATGCGGACGCGTCCCGGCGATCGAGTTGATCGAACCGCTTGCCGAAGAGGTCCGACACCTGCGTGTCGATGTCCTGATCCGACATCCCCTTCGATTGCGCCATCTGCCGGATAAAACTCATTTGCTTGTCGGTCATCGATTGCCGATCGGCTACCTGACCGCGCCGTTCCTCTGTCAAATCGACGAGCTGTCGCTGCCGCGCGAGACGAACCGGCGCGTCGACGACTTTCTCCTGCCCTTCGGCGAAGTCGAAGTCGGGCGTGAATTGCGTGCCGAAGCCAAGCGCCGCCAGCGCGCGGCCAAGGGCTTTGGTTTCTGCTTTCTCCAGGTAATCTCGAAAATCGTCATACCCTTCGCTGCCCCAACCGGTGGACGAGCCGCCACCCGGAATGGAGACCTGCGCCTTGAAAACCGCCACGCTGTTCTCATGTGAAATCAGCTCGGTCGAAATCACTGCGTCCGGGTGCTGGGTACGCAGCCACAGGACGCGCCACTTCACTTCGAGATAGTCGGCGCCGCCCACCCGGCTCACGAATCGTCGCGGATCGAAGTTGTTGGTAGTTTCCATTAGAGCCATTGCCTCGGGTTAGTACGGGATACGAACGCGTGTTCTACGAACAATTGTAGATCAAGTGTTCGCCTGTGTCAATAAGGAATGGTCAAGTCAACGACATTTAGCGCGATGGGATTTCCTGAAAATGCAAGCAAATCGTCGCCAGGCTGTACAATTCGCCGGCTAACTGTCTGCATCGATCGAGGAGCTATTCAGAACGTGCGAGTCACCTGTTTGCAGGAAACGCTCCAGCATGCGCTGGATCAAGTAACCCGCGCCGTCGCGACCCGCACTTCGCTTCCCGCACTAAGCAATGTCTTGCTGGTCACCGACAACGGCCGGCTCAAGATCGTTGCGTCCGATCTCAATATCGCCATCACCACCTGGATCGGCGCTTCGATTTCCGAAGAAGGTCGCCTGGCGGTGGACGCTCGACTGCTGAGCGACTTCGTGCACACGCTTCCGGCCGGACAGGTGGAACTTGCCAGCAGCGGACGCCAGACCTTGCTGACCGTGACCTGCGGACGTGACCGGGCCGAAATCAATGGCATCGATGCGGACGACTTTCCAGAGATCCCGGTGGTCATCGATGACGTGGAGTCGACCTCAACCGATCCGGCCGCGCTGCGCGAGATGATCTCGCAAGTCGAATTTGCGGCGGCTTCTGACGAGAGCCGACCTGTGCTGGCTGGTGTGCTGGTGCGTATCGACGGCGATCGTATCGTGCTCGCCGCCGCCGACGGATTCCGCTTGGCAGTACGAGAGGGCCGGATGAGCCGGGCGCTCCTCTCACCTATCGATATCATCGTGCCGGCCCGTTCGATGCGCGAGCTCGGTCGATTACTTGGCGAAGCGAAAAACGACGTGGCCCTGCACGTGACGCCAAATCGGAGCCAGCTGATCGTGCATTTCTCGGGTGAGAACGGCGAGGGAGAAGTCGAGTTCCTCTCCCGGCTGATCGAAGGCACGTTCCCGGACTACCGGCAGATCATCCCGAACGATTTTTCGACCAAAGTCGAGCTGGGACGCGATGCGCTGCTCACGGCAGTGCGCCGGTCCAGCTACTTCGCGCGTGATAACAACGACGCAATTCGCTTCGATGTGCTCACGACCGAGGACGACCTGAGCCCAGGCACGGTCGAAGTGTCCGCAAATGCGGCTGAGCGCGGCAATTCACATAGTTATGTTGATGCGTCGATCTCCGGACCGGCAGTGCAGATCGCCTTCAATGCACGTTACCTCAATGATGTGCTGGGAGTGATTCGGACGGGAACCGCTTCGCTTGGATTGAATGGCGCCAATCAAGCAGGTGTTATCAGAGCCGGCGACAGCGACGATTACACCCACGTCATCATGCCCATGGTGATCGGCGCGCAATAAGGTGTCGGTCCTGCCGGCATTGGCCAGAGGACCGTCGTGTACCTGAAGTCTCTGCGTCTCACCGAGTTTCGGCGCTACCGTTCGCTCGATCTCGACATTCCCCCGGAAGGATTTGTCCTCATTGGCCGCAATGCCAGTGGTAAATCGAGCCTGCTCGAAGCGATTGCGATGTTGTCCACCATGCGCTCCAGCCGCGCTCAGGCCGAACGCGAGCTGATCGCCTGGGAAAGCGGTTCAGAGTACGGCGGAGAGATCGCCCCGTTCGCGCGCATCGAGGCCAGCGTGGAACGAAACGCAGGACCAGCAGAGATTGCCATCGGCATGCAGCTCGATCCGCAACGTGGCAACCATCTGAAGAAGCAAATCAGTCTGAATGGGAAACATGTTCGCGCCGGGACAGCGGTCGGTGTGCTGCGATCGGTGCTGTTCGAGCCAGGAGATATCGAGCTGGTCTCTGGCGCTCCGTCAGTGCGCCGTCGCTACCTCGATATCATGCTTTCGCAGCTCGATCCGATCTATCTCCGGTCGCTCAGCCGCTACTTGCGTATCGTCGAGCAGCGAAATCGGCTCATCAAGAATCTGGTCCAGAGTGGCGTCTCCTGGAACGCCGCTGCGACCCGCCAACAGCTGGACTATTGGGACGGCGAATTGATCGGTGCTGGCTCTGCGATCCTGGCTCGTCGCGCTCGGGCTGCTGCCGAGCTGACGAATCTGGCGGCAGCCAGATTCTCCTCTTTCACGGAGGAATCCACGCTCGGCGTCGTCTACGACTCGACCGTTCGATCGAGTGTATTTGCGAGCGCCACGTCAGAGACCCTGGAAACGACCGAGCAGCGACTCGCCTATGACATGTCCGAGACACTCGAACGGGAGCGCCAACAAGAATGGCGGCGTGGCGTGACGTTGGTAGGACCACATCGTGACGATCTGATCGTGACGATCGATGGCAACCCGATCGGCGCGTACGGATCTCGAGGGCAACAGCGTTTGGCGGTCATCGCGCTCAAACTGGCCGAAACCGATCTCATGACCTCCACCGGGGCGGACACGCCGGTGCTCTTGCTGGACGATGTCTTCTCGGAGCTGGATTCGATCCATCGTGGGCTGCTCGCGAGCTCGATTGCTGGAGCCAGCATGCAGACGATCGTGACATCGACCGACGAATCCGTGGTGCGAGCCGCGGCAATTCCACTCGAACGTTATGCGAGGGTCGAGGCTGGCCGCATCGTCTGGTCGGAGTGATTTCGATGCGCGATGCCGGGCGAGCCGGCCCTCGCCATGTGCTACACTTTGTCGCCGCGTTGGGGAGTAGTCTAACGGTAGGACGCTTGGTTCTGGCCCAAGTAGTTGGGGTTCGAATCCCTGCTCCCCAGCCATGAGAAATGCGCGCTCCGGCGCGCCTTTTTCGTCTCTGCCCCCGCAGCTCGTTCCCGCCGCACATCGTTACCTGACGAGACTCGCCGGAGCATCGACCCCGATTTCCGTCAACTTTTGGAGTTTGCTTCACCATGCAGAGCGCACCGCTCGATTTGTTGGCCGGTTTGAACCCTGAGCAGGTGCGAGCCGTCACTGCCCCGGACGGTCCCACACTGGTGATCGCCGGCCCCGGGAGTGGCAAGACTCGCGTGCTGACTCACCGCATTGCGTGGTTGGTCGCAGAGCGAGGCGTTCCCGCCTCGCAGATACTCGCGGTCACATTTACCAACAAAGCGGCGCGAGAGATGCGACAGCGCGTCGAGCATCTCCTGACCGCCGATGCCGCTGCAGGTTTGACGATGGGCACCTTCCACTCGTTCGGCGTCCGGGTGCTTCGAGAAAATCCGGGACTTGTTGCCGACCGGTTAGGGATCCTGCGTAACTTCACGATCTATGACGATTCGGATCAGCAGTCGATCGTCAAACAGGCGATCTCCAACATCGGTCAGGATCCGAAGCAGCTTGCGCCGCGGCGCGTCGGTTCGCGCATCAGCGCGTACAAGTCGGGCATGGTCAGCCCGGAAGAAGCGCGGGAGACCGCCGCGAACTTCGGCGACGAGATCATGGCGCGGGCCTACGCGGAATACCAACGACTGCTTCGCAAAGCGAACGCGATCGATTTCGACGATCTGCTCGTCCTGCCGCTCCGGCTTTTCGAAGCCGAACCGCGGTTGCTCGAACGCTATCAGGAGCGCTTTCACTACATTCTGGTCGACGAGTACCAGGACACCAACCGCGTGCAATACGTGCTGGTAGAGGCGCTTGCCCAGCGGCATCAGAACCTTTTCGTGGTCGGCGATCCGGATCAATCGATCTATCGCTGGCGGCAGGCCGACATTCGCAACATTCTCGACTTTCAAAAGTCGTTTCACGAAGCGCAGCGGGTCGACCTGGAGGTCAATTACCGGTCCACCGCGCGTATCGTGGCGGTGGCGGACAACGTCATTCGTCTCAATCGCGATCGGATCGATCGCCGGCTGCGTACCAACAACGACGATGGTGATCAGGTTTCCATTCGCGAGCTGGCCGATCAGCAGCATGAGGCCGATTTTGTCGTGCAGCGAGATTCGGCGAGTCATGCAGCAGCGCGGATTGAGCGGCGAGGATTTTGCGGTGATGTACCGCACGACCGCCCAAAGCCGCGTATTGGAAGAAGCTTTCCGCATGAGCGATCTCTCGTATCAGATCGTGGGCGGCGTTCGATTCTACGACCGCAAAGAGGTCAAGGACGTCCTCGCGGCTTTCAAGCTCATCATCAATCCCAGCGACACGGTCAGCCTGGAGCGGGTACTCGAGAACATGCCCATCGGCCGCGGGCTCGGGCCAAAGGCGATGGAGGCAATCGATACCTGGGCAGTATTGGGGAGACGACCGGTTCTGGACGGGTTTATTGCATTGGCACGTAACGAGCTCGATGCTCCTAAGTTGTCGGGGGCAGCGCAGGTTGCGGCTGCAAAACTTGGCTCGGTCTACGAGCAACTCCAAACGCTCGAGCAAACCGAGCCGCTGACGTCGCTCTTCGATTCGCTGGTAAAGCTCACCGGCTATCGCGATCACCTGGCACGCAATGACGACGACGATCTCGATCGCTGGGAAAACGTGCTGGAAGTTCGCGCGGATATGGAGCGTTTCGAGGTCTTCGATCCGGGAGAAGCGCTGGCCGCGTACCTGGAACAGGTCGCATTGGTCGCGGATGTCGATTCGCTCGATGATGCGACTAAAGGCCGAGTGACGCTGATCACGCTCCATTCGGCCAAAGGGCTGGAGTTTCCGGTGGTTTTCATCACCGGTCTCGAGGAAGGATTGCTGCCGGTGTCCCGTGCGGTCGAGGCAGAATTCACCGATCCGGGCGCCATCGAAGAAGAGCGGCGGCTGTTCTACGTGGGTATTACGCGCGCTGAACAACTCCTGTACATCACCTATGTCGCCAATCGGATGACGTGGGGCCGCTATCAGCCTGGAGTCGCTTCCCGTTTTCTCGATTCACTGCCACAGGAACATGTCAAGGATCTTGGACGTCGCTCGACGCTCTCGCCAAAGGGCGGAACGTCACTGACCAGCCGAGTACAGACGCTGTCCGGATTGCCCCAATCGAGTCTCAAACCTTCGCCAATTCCCGCAAAAGCGGCGGTGCGTCCCTGGTCAGCGGGAGAGCGGATCTTTCATTCCAAGTTTGGAGAGGGTACGATCACGGAAGTCGTGGAGCGGCGCGGCGACCAGGAGCTGGCAATTTCGTTTCAGCGGCATGGTCAGAAACGCTTGCTCGCAAGTCTTGCCCCGCTCGATCTGATATCGGACTAAGGATTTCAGCAGCGCATGGGGCCGGAACACACGATCCGGGAAGAACTCGAAGCTCGCGAACGGAGCTGGCTGGCACCGCGCGCCACCTTCAGTGAGTCCGCCACCCGTCAAAGGCCCGAGCCTAAATCGGACGTTCGGACCGAGTTTCAACGCGATCGCGACCGGATCGTCCATTCCAAGGCGTTTCGCCGACTCATGCACAAAACGCAGGTTTTCGTGGCGCCTGCTGGCGATCACTACCGGACACGTCTCACCCATACGCTCGAAGTCTCCCAAATCGCGCGAACCATCGGGCGAGCACTGCGATTGAACGAAGACCTGATCGAGGCGATCGGACTCGGTCACGATCTTGGGCATACTCCGTTCGGACATGCCGGCGAGATGGCGCTTGCAGAGTTTCTTCCCAACTTCCGGCATAACGAACAGAGCTTGCGTGTAGTCGATCTGCTGGAGAAGGATGGAGCTGGACTGAATCTCACCGACCAGGTGCGCTTCGGGATCGTTCATCATTCGAAACCTGACGACGAGCTTAGCCATTCCTTCACCGGGATTTCTGCGTCGCTCGAAGGTGAGGCGGTGCGGCTCGCCGATGCGGTCGCCTATATCAACCACGACTGGGACGACGCGGTCCGTGCTGGAATCGTGCAAAACGAGGATCTTCCGAGGTCAGTCGTCGATCGCCTCGGGCTGACGCACGCGCAGCGCATCGACACATTGGTCACCGATGTCATTCGAAGCTCAGAGTGTCGAATCGCCTGATGGAAGCGTGCAGATGTCCGCAGAGACGCTCGCTGCAGCGAACGAGATGCGTGCGTTTCTCTTCGAACGGGTCTACTATCCACTGAACCGCACCCCCAACACAGTCAAGGCGCAAGGCATCATCGCCGCACTCTGTGCCTACTATCTGAAACATTTCGAGGAGATGCCGCCCGAATACCGCAAGCGCGACGGCGACCCGCCAGAACGCCTCGTCGCCGACTTCGTGGCCAGCATGACCGATCGGTACGCGATCGATCGCTATCGGGAGCTCTATCGTTCCCAAGTACTGGGATTGAACATCATGGCGGGCAATAGCGTAGAGCTCATCAAAGACCGGTTGGACATCGTCGATGTCATCGGAGCGAAAGTTCAGCTCAAGAAAACCGGTCGAAGCTTCAAGGGGCTCTGTCCATTCCATCAGGAGAAATCGCCCTCGTTCGTCGTCTTTCCCGATTCGCAGCATTTCCACTGCTTCGGCTGCGGCAAGAGCGGCGATCTCTTTACCTTCTACGAACTCTCCGAAAAGGTCGACTTTCGCGAAGCGCTGACTGAGCTCGCCCAGCGGGCTGGTGTCGAGGTCGAAACGGTTCGACCGCAGGCATCACCTGAGGCCGACCCGGTTGTCGCGCAGTCGCGCAACCTCAACGAACTGGCAGCCGAGCTTTTCAGCCATGTTCTGCTCAACTCACCGGCAGGCCAAACCGGCCGAGACTATCTCGCCAAGCGCGGACTGGACAGTGACACGATCGCGCGGTTCCGGTTCGGGTTACGCCCCCAACTCCTGGGACTATCTGCTCAAGCAGTTTTCCGCCCGCGGCGTCGACCCTCGCGCCATGCAAGACGCTGGGTTGCTCCAGGAGCGAGACAACGGTGGCTTCTACGATCGGTTTCGCAACCGATTGATCTTCCCCATCCGCGACCGCGATGGCGCGGTGGTCGGGTTCGGCGCCCGGGCAATGGGGGACGATCAGCCCAAGTATCTGAATTCAGCGCAATCCGCGCTCTTCGACAAGAGCCGCATCTTGTATGGGCTCGATCTGGCCAAGGACGCGATTCGCGATGAGGATCGGGTCGTCGTCGTCGAAGGCTATATGGACGTTATCGCGGCCCATCAATTCGGACATCGCAATGTGGTGGCCACGATGGGCACGGCCGTGACCGAATCGCAGATCGAGCTCGTCAAGCGGATGACGAAGCGGATCGTGCTTGCTCTGGACGCGGATGCCGCCGGTCAGATGGCCGCGCTGCGCACGATCGAGTCGATTCATACCGGTCTCGATCAAACAGAAGTGTTCGTTCCTGATCCGCGAACCGCGTTCCGAATTGCGCGCCGGATCGATACCGAGATCACCGTCGCGGAAATGCCAGTCGGCAAAGATCCCGACGAGCTGATCCGCACCTCGCCCGAGCTTTGGAACGGAGTCATCGAAACGGCACGGCCGTACGCGGAATTCCTGATTTCCAAGGTCACGGAAGGTGTCGATTTGCAGGACCCCACGGCGAAACGGCATGCGGTCGATCGTTTGGCGCCGGTGCTCCAATTGGTGCCAGACGAGATCACACGGAGCCACTACGCCCAATTGGTCGCCCGGCGCCTCGATCTGCCCTTCAAGGATGTGCAGTCGAGACTGCAAAGTCACCGATCGCCGGTGTCACGACGCGGATCAGGTCCTGCCGCGACGACCGACCGCTCGAACACCGTCACCGTCGAAGATCACCTGATCGCGCTCCTGCTCAGGTACCGGCCGATCGCCTTCGAGTTGATGTCGGAAGTACCAACGGATGATGTCTTCGACGCCAGGAACCGCTACTTGCTTGGGTTGGCCAGGGATTCTTCGATTCCCGACGAATATTTCGCAGCAGGTTTCGAGGCGAACCTCGAACCCGCGATCGCCGATCACGCGAAGTGGCTGCTCGAGATTCTCGGAAACCGACCAAGCCAGCTCCCTGGCGAAGTACAGGTCGAGGTATTGCAAACCCTGATGCGACTCGAACGGGAGCGATACGAAACGCTATCGGCGCATCTCCGTAGTGAAATCGCCGCCGCGGAAGCGACCAGGGACGCCGAACTCTTGCCTGTCCTGTTGGCGCAATACGATCGCCTGTCGATCCTGCACAAGCGCACCTATCCGCCGTTGAGTCCGTACTTCAAGGACTCGCGCACGCGGACAACCAACAAAAAGCCGAGCGCGTTTCCGCACTAATCAACCGAGCGACTGGCTCAGTGCTTGCGCCAGCGCGGCGTCCTGGGCCGGCAGAACGGTTCTCATATCGATCAACACGAATCCATCCCGGATGATGGGATATACCCGCGGCGTTGCCGTGCGAAGACGACGCGCCAGTTCGTCCGCATGCGGAGTCGCCAGCGCGATCGCAACGCTGGGCAACGTCTCTCCTGGTAACGATCCGCCGCCAATGGAGGAGGACGAGCTCACAATCGAGACGTCCATTCCCGAGCAAATCTGTTCAGCCCGGCATCGAAGCTCATCGATCGAGGTCGCGAGCATGCTCCAGACAGGGATGCTGGTTTCGGCGTCACCGGCAACATAGTGCCGCAGCGTGGCGGCAATTCCAGCAAGCGTCGTCTTGTCGGCGCGAACTGCCCGCGCCAGCGGATGCCGCTCGATGCGTTCGACCAGATCGCTCCGACCGCAAATGATGCCGGCCTGCGGGCCGCCCAGGAGCTTGTCCCCGCTGAACATGACGATCGCGGCGCCCGCCCGCAGTGACTCCGAAATGGTCGGTTCCGATCGGAGACCGACCGTGGCCGTGTCGATGAGCGCTCCGCTGCCCAAGTCCTCGATAAGGATGGTTCCGTGCTCTGCCGCCGCGTTGGCCAAATCAGCCGTGCTGGGCATCGCAACGAACCCTTCGATGCGGAAGTTACTAGGATGCACGCGCAGGAACGCGCCAGTCGATTCGGAAATCGCGCGCACGTAGTCCGTCGTATAGGTCCGGTTCGTGGTTCCGACTTCCACCAGGCGGCATCCGCTCTGGGTCACCACATCGGGGATGCGAAATCCACCTCCGATCTCGACTGCCTCGCCGCGGGAGACGATAACCTCTCGACCTTTGCAGAGCGCCGCCAGGGTCAGGAGCACTGCTGCCGCATTGTTGTTCACGACCAAAGTGGCCTCGGCGGCAGTCAAGGCACGCATGAGGCGGGCTATCTCATCCATTCGACCACCACGACGGTTGGTTTCGGGGTCGATTTCCAGTGAGAGGTATGCGCCGGCGGCGCTTGCCATCGCATCGGACGTTGCCTGGCTTACCGGGGCGCGACCGAGATTCGTATGCAGGATGATGCCGGTGCCGTTGATGACCTCGTCCAGCCGTGTTTGGAGCAGCAGGTCTATGGCCGATCGACAACGATCGATCACTTGCTGCGTCGTGAACTGCGCACCACCACCAATCTCGAGTCGGATTCGGTCCAGTTCTAATCGCGCGATGTCCAACCTGATCTGAGCGGTGACTGGAGCGTCGGCCAGCGCCTCCAGCACGGTCGACAGCGATGGAAGTACGCGGTAGGGGCTAGTCGCCGACGATGAGGTCTTGGGAGCGGTCATATAGTCTGATCCCGATCCCTCCTGGAAATGACAAGGGGGAGTGCGATGCACTCCCCCTGTCGGGATTGGTCGGGGAGAGAGGATTTGAACCTCCGACCTCAGCGTCCCGAACGCTGCGCGCTAACCGGGCTGCGCTACTCCCCGAGAGCGGTGGTCAGAATAGCACAGAAGCTACCTGCCGTCGCCGCATGGGTGGTGATTATCGTTTCCACAAGGTGCCCGAGGAGGGACTCGAACCCCCGACGCCCGCCTTAGGACGGCGGCGCTCTATCCACTGAGCTACACGGGCTCGTAGCCGGGAAACATGCTAGCACACGTGGCTCGCAAGACAGCCGCTTTGAACGGCTCGTGATTTCATGCGTTTACAGGGGCAAACTGCTATAGTGCGCTCTTGCGCGGGACTTACGAAAGGTAACGCGCTCAACTTCGAGAATGACCTCAGGTGCTTACACCCTGGAGGAACGCGAGTCGTGATGACACGGTCCTATGCCGGACCGGCGGTCTTTGGATATGAGACCGACCATCTCCGGCGAGTTGCTGCGATTTCGGTCCACACGTCGCCGCTCGCGACGCTTGGTGGCAAAGACGCGGGCGGCATGAACGTTTACGTTCGAGAACTCAGCTGCCACATTGCTCAACTCGGCCTCCCGGTCGACGTATTCACCCGACGAACCGATCCCCACTCCCCGGAAGTCGTCGAAATTTGCGAAGGCGTGAACCTCGTTTACGTCAATGCCGGTCCTCCGGCGCCGGTCGACAAAAACCAACTCTTCGATCTCCTTCCCGAATTTGCGGAAAACATGGCCCTCTACTCGCTGCGAGCAGGGGTCCGATACGATGTTGTCCATGCCCACTACTGGCTTTCGGGCTGGACAGCGCATTTGTTGAAGCGGTATTGGAATACACCGTTTTCACTAATGTTTCATACGACAGCGCACATGAAGAACATCGTTTCCCCGGAAACCGAACAGGAAACTGGCCAGCGCTCAGAAATCGAAGCCAGACTGGTTGGCCTGGCCGACAGCCTCATTGCGGCGAATCCCGACGAGGCGGCCGATTTGATCTGGCGCCAGCGCGGCGATAGCGCCAGAATTTGCACCATTCCACCCGGCGTCGATACTGAGCTCTTCCAACCGCTCGACAGGGCTGCCTGCCGTATGGAGCTCGACATTCCCGCCGACGAAAAGGTCGTGTTGTTCGTTGGCCGTATCGACCCGATCAAGGGGCTGGACACACTCCTTGGAGCGACCAGATTTCTGAAGGACGCCGGTTCCGATGCGCGCATGCACCTTATCGGAGGCGACCTGGATTCTGAAGGGCATCCGGTTGGGCCTCTGGCGGCGTTCGTCGAGCGCGCTCGGCAGTTGGGTCTGGAGGACCGCTTCGCGTTGTGGGGATCTCAGCCACAGAATCGTCTGCCGATCTTCTATTCAGCGGCGGATATCGTGTCTGTTCCCTCTCGGTACGAATCGTTCGGTCTGGTCGCTGTCGAAGCGATGGCTTCAGGAACGCCCGTAGTTGCCTCGCGCGCGGGTGGGCTGATCTTCACCGTCGAGGATGGACGAACGGGCTACCTTGCGCCGATCGGTGATGGAGCGCAGCATGGCGCTCGTATGCTCGAGTTGCTCGACGACGAGCAGAAGCTCATCGCCTTTGGACAGGCCGCGCATCTAAGCGCGCTTCGCTTCTCTTGGTCGTCGGTGGCTTCCTCGATTTTGCATGTCTACGAGCGACTGGCAAAAGGGCATCGAGCCAATCTTTGCTGTGAGGACGAGATTTTCGCCAACGCTATGTAACGAGAACCAGGAAAAGCTCCACGGTCGACATCGACCGTGGATGCTTTTGTCGTGGATGTATGGATTCTAGAGGGCGGCCACCGCGTTCTCGAAGATCGCCAGAAATTCCTTCGCCTGCTGTCGATCGATCACCAACGGCGGGATCACCCGAATCGCCTGGTCGTAGGTGCCGCAGTTGATGAGCAGCACGTTCTCGGCAAAGCAGTTTTCGATCACCCGCGAAACTGCCGCGGGATTCGGGTTGCCCTGGCTATCGACAAACTCGACCGCGAGCATCAAGCCCAGGCCCCGCACTTCTCCGATGACTGGGTAGTTCGCCTGGATTTCGCGAAGCCCCTGGGTGAGGACATCGCCAATTTCAGCGGCATTTTCCGGAAGATGCTCATCGCGCATAACGCGCAGAGTCTCAGCTGCGGCCGCAGTTCCGACGGCGTTGGCGCCGTAGGTGCCACCGTGCGCGCCCGGAGGCCACTTGTCCATCGTCTCCTTGCCCGCCACCACCGCGCTGACAGGAAGTCCAGATGCGATTCCCTTGGCGACGGTCATGATGTCCGGTACGACGCCGAAGTGCTCGAAACCCCACATGGCGCCGGTTCGACCGACTCCGGTCTGAATCTCGTCCAGCACGAGCATGATGCCGTGCTCGTCGCAGATGGCGCGGACTTCTTGTAGCCAGCGGGATGATGGAACCAGATACCCACCTTCGCCGGCGATCGTCTCGACCAGGATAGCCGCGACGTCATCGGGCATCACCATCGTGTCGAACAGCGATTTCAGCTCGCTCAGGTAAAAGTCGTCGGCCTCGGAGGGTGCCGAACCAAATGGAGCTCGGTAGTAATAGGGATATGGCGCGTAGTACATGCTGGACAAGAGCGGCTCGTAGTGCCCGCGAACCTTGGCACGAGATGACGTGACCGACATGGCCGCGTGCGTGCGGCCATGAAAGGCGCCCCGCATGGCGATAACTGCCGGACGTCGGGTCGCGATCTTCGCCAGCTTGAGCGCGCCCTCGATGGCTTCAGCTCCGCTATTGGCCCAGAAGACCTGATCGAGCGACGACGGAAGGGTTGCGGTCAGCTCCGCGGCGGCGTCGAGCATGGGCTCATGCAGCAGGATGTTCTGCTGCGCGTGAATGATCTTGCCCGCTTGCTTGCGAATCGCTTCGACGACGCGCGGATGACAGTGGCCGGTGTTGACCACAGCAATGCCGGACGTGAAATCCATGTACCGGTGACCGTTTCGGTCCCAGACATAGATGCCTTCAGCATGGTCCACGAAGACCGAGCGTGTATCGGCCGATGACGCGGGGAACCAGCGTCTGCGGATCGAGCGCGACTTCTGCGACCATCTCCTAACCCCCTTTGGTTACGAACACGACGGCAACGGATCGAGATTCAGGCGCCGGTGGGCGCTTTTTTCTCGCGTTCTTTCTGGTCTTTGTAGAACTTCTTGGTTTTCGGAACCGGCTTGGCCTCTTCGGCGGCGCGGCGAGCCTGCGCGTCGACCGCGCTCGATTCGAACTCCTCTTCCAGCCGCACGAAGTCGTTATAGACCCGCACATTCGTGTTGGATTCGGCGTGCGCATGAGCATGCGCACCAATTGAAGCTGCGAGTTGACTGATGCATTCTTCGCCGCGGGCAGCGACGCCCGCTTGATGAACAAGATCGACCGTCGCGAGGGTGGCGGATTCGGCGTCGTTCTCGACGAGCCGCTCCCGAATGTTTTGAAGCCCGTCCAGAACGTTCATTTATTGCCCTTCGAGATTTGGGAAATGACGGAATCCGCAACCGCGGAGATACCGTGATTGTACCATCGGCTCCTCGGACGCACCTTCCATAAATGGCCGGGGATTCCGTGCTATGCTAGTAGCTGTTGCCAGGGGTGCGAGCATCGCTGAGAGCGCGGCCGGTTAGGGTCGCCAACCCTCCGAACCTGATCCGGGTCATTCCGGCGAAGGGACGGCAACGATCGACGTCGTCGATGGCAACTGCCATCGGCGTTTTGTTTTTTTCAGGAGTATTTCGTGACCTCGTTCGACGCCGAAGCGGCAATACCCAAGGCGCTGACGATTGCTGGATCCGATTCCGGCGGCGGAGCGGGATTCAGGCCGATCTCAAAACGTTTCGCCGCCCACGGGGTCTACGGCATGAGCGCAATCACCGCCGTTACCGCGCAGAACACGCGCGAGGTGATTGCCGTCGCTGAGGTTCCAGAGGAAGTGGTGGCTGCGCAGATCGACTCGGTGCTCGAGGATATCGGCGCCGGAGCGATCAAGACCGGAATGCTTTCCAGCGCGAAGATCGTCGCCACCGTTTGCGAGCGTATCGAGGCTTGGGGCATTCCCACCGTGGTCGATCCCGTGATGGTTTCAAAAAGCGGCAACTACCTCCTTGCTCCAGATGCCGTGATTCCGTCAAACGCCAGTTGATTCCGCTATCACTGGTCGTGACTCCAAATCACCACGAAGCGACCGTGTTGACCGGTATCGACATTCAATCCGATGAGGATGCCCGAGAGGCAGCCCGAGTGCTGGGCGATATGGGAGCGCGGATCGTCGTCATCAAGGGTGGGCATCGACCGGGCGCTCCCATCGATCTGGTGTACGACGGCAGTTCGTTTGGCGAGCTCTCCTCCGAGCGCATCGACACCGAAAATACACACGGCACGGGATGCACCTTTTCGGCCGCGATCACGGCAAATCTGGCGCTCGGGTTTGGGCCACTCGAATCGATTGCGCGAGCGAAGCTCTACCTGACCGAAGCGCTGCGGACCAGCTATCGCGTCGGCGGCGGTCATTCACCTGTCAATCATCTGCATACACTCGAGCCAGTTGGCTCGCACCGCTAGAGGGAGCGCACGATGTCGTTCGAATCCAATGGCCACGCCAGCCAGGACAGCCAGCTCACGATCGGCGGCAAATCTTTCGCCAGCCGCCTGATGCTCGGAACCGGGAAGTATCGCGACTCGACCGAAATGAACGCGGCCTTCACCGCTTCCGGAGCGGAAATCATCACGGTCGCCTTGCGGCGTATCGATTTCGACGACCCCAAAAGCCGGTCGGTACTGGAAGATGTCGACTGGAAGAAGTACACGATCCTTCCCAACACCGCAGGTTGCCAGACCGCCGAGGAGGCGATTCGAATCGCGCGCATGGCGCGAGCGCTCGAACTCTCCGATTGGGTCAAGGTCGAAGTGATTCCCGATCCAAAGTATCTCCTTCCCGATCCCATCGGCACCTATGAGGCATGTAAGGTGCTGGTGAAGGAAGGATTCACCGTACTGCCATATATCGGCGCCGATCCGATTCTGGCTCAGCGACTGCAGGAGCTCGGCACCGCCACGGTGATGCCGCTTGGATCCCCGATTGGTTCCGGCCAGGGTTTGCTCAACATCGAAGCGATTCGCATCATCATCGAGCAAGCCGAAGTGCCCGTCGTGGTCGACGCGGGTATCGGAGTTCCCTCCGATGCGGCCCAGGCGATGGAGGCCGGCGCCGATGCGGTGCTGGTGAATTCGGCAGTCGCATTGGCCAACGATCCCGCGATGATGGCGTCCGCCATGGCCGAAGGAGCCTCGGCCGGACGAAAGGCGTACCTGGCGGGCCGCATGCCTCGGAAAGCCTATGCGTCCGCCAGCAGCCCGCTCGAAGGAGTGGTTGGCGCGCGGCCGTGATTGCCATGCTTTTGCCTGACGCACTCCGGCTTTATCTCGTTGCTGGAACACAGGATGCGCCATTCGGACTGTTGGAGACCATCGAAGCGGCGCTGGCCGGTGGGGTCACAGCGGTCCAGCTACGCGAGAAGGCGGTTCGGATCGAGAGATACTGGCGACTGCGGAGCGCGTGCGTGAGCTCTGCCTGGAGCATGGCGCCGCCTTCCTGATCAATGACCGCCTCGATCTCGCCCTCGCTGCGAACGCCGATGGTATGCATCTCGGAGTGGACGACCTCCCAATCCCGGCTGCGCGTCGGATTGCCGGGTCCAATTTCGCGATCGGGTTTTCCCCAGATACCGATCTCGGCGCCCGATCCGCGCGGATCGAGGGCGGATCCTACCTCGGGGATCGGACCAATATTCGGAACACGTTCCAAATCCGACGCCGGCCCGGCGATCGGCCTCTCGGTGCTCAAGCGACGGATCGAAGTCTCCGGCCTGCCCGTTATTGGTATTGGCGGGATCGATGCCGAGAATGCCGGCTCGGTTATCAGGGCTGGTGCGTCCGGAGTCGCGGTCATGAGCGCCATTCTTGAACGCGACCGATCCCGAAGCAGCGGCGAGATCGCTACGAGAGGCGGTCGATGCCGCTCTTTGATCGTCCGATATTGATGTGGGTGACCGATCGCAGGCGTTCGGACGCCACCCTGCCCGAGCTTGCCGGGCCAGCCTCGCTCGGAGGCGTGGATATCGTTCAAGTACGTGAGCCAGGACTCGACCGGTTGCCTGCCGAATTGTTGGTTCGGGCCATTTGCTCGGTCGTTCAATCCATCGCACTCATGTAGTGATCAATTCCAACATCGATCTTGCGCGAAAGCTTGGAGTAGGCGTTCACCTTCCAGAATCCGGACCATCGATCGAAGAAGCGCGGAATCGTGCTCGGCCCGGACGCACTGATCGGGCGATCGGTTCACTCACCCGAGGCCGCATGCTGCGTCGGTGGGAGCGAAATACCTGATTGCCGGGCATGTTTTCGACACTGGATCGAAGCAGGATCGAGAACCATTGGGTCTCGAACGGCTGGCTGAAATCGTCCGAGCATTCACCGGCCCCGGTACTCGCGATTGGCGGCATTACTCCCGAGCGTGTGCCCGAGGTGCTGGCGAAGCGGCGCTGCCGGCGTCGCGATCATGAGTCCACTTTTGCAGCTCCGCACGGCGGAGGAAACGGCGGCAAGCTATCGAGCTGCATTGGAGCGTTGTATGACGGAATCACCAAGCGAAGCAATCAGCGCCACGATCAACGGCAAGGTGGTGGAGCTATCCGCGGGGACGACCGTCGCCTCGTTCCTCGCGGGGCGCGAGCTCCACGAACGCCTCGTCGTGGTCGAGCGGAACGGCGAGATCGTCAAGCGGGACACGTTCGCCGAAACTCATCATCGAAGAGGGTGACTTGCTCGAGATCGTCCACTTTGTCGGCGGGGGCTGAGTCGTCGCCCGGGATCCAGTGGCATTTAGTTATGTCGACTGTATGCTCGTCGGCGAACGGAACTCCTTCAACCAGCAGCCGCTGCTTCATCACATCGGGATGACCGAAAGCCCAACCTCCGCTCAGAAATCCTTCGCGATTGACGACCCGGTGAAATGGCAGGTCGAGCCCCGCTGGCGATCCCGCAATTGCCCAGCCAACCTGCCGGCCGCCACGCGGATCCCCGAGCGCCCGTGCGATATCGCCGTAGGTCGTGACCATTCCCGGCGGAATTTGGGCGACGATGGTGAAGACCTGTTCCGCGAATCCACTTCGGGATTCTTCTGGCGTTTTGCTGTCGTCTGGATGCATATTCTCAGCACATCCTCTGCGTTCATAAAACCGATTTGACGGGACCGCGACGCTATACTCTGCGGGGCTCTGCGCCAGAGCGGCCCATCTCATTCCGATCGACGATCACCACTAAAGGCTAGATTTTCCATGCGATCACTGCTGAAGAAAGTATTCGGCACCGCCCCCGACACGAATGCGAACAAGCTCAAACCGATAATTGCTCAGATCAACGCGCTGGAACCGCAAATGCTGGAAGCATCCGACGAGGAGCTTCGCCAATTCCGGCTCGTCTTACACCTCACGATACAACGCCGGCGAAAGTCTCGACGATCTGCTGCCCGAAGTCTTCGCGCATGTCCGCGAAGCCGGTCGACGTAGCCTCGGGCAGCGGCACTTCGATGTGCAGCTCATGGGTGGCATCGTGCTGCACCAGGGCAAGATCGCCGAGATGCGCACCGGTGAAGGCAAGACGCTGACCGCGACCGTCAGCGGTTGTGCTCAACGCCCTTACCCAGGAAGGCGTGCATGTCATCACGGTCAACGACTACCTGGCCCGGCGCGATACGCAGTGGATGGGCCAGGTGTACAACCAGCTCGGGTTGAGCATCGGTTGTATCCAGCACGATCAGGCATTCGTTTTCGATCAGAATTGGGAATCGCCCGATCCGCGGCTCGAGTTTCTGCGTCCGGTCGAACGGCGCGAAGCCTACGAAGCCGATATCACCTACGGCACCAATAACGAGTTCGGGTTCGACTATCTGCGTGACAACATGGTCGTGTCCGCACAGCAGCAAGTGCAGCGCGGGCTGAATTACGCCATCGTCGACGAGGTCGATAACATCCTGATCGACGAAGCCCGCACGCCGCTCATCATTTCGGGTCAGGCCGAGCGCGCCACGGACAAGTACTACCAGTTCGCGCAGATCGCGCGCCAGCTCCGCCCCGATCGGCACTACGAGCTCGACCTCAAGCACAAGACCGTTTCGTTGACCGAAGAAGGCGTCGACCGCGTCGAGGAGCTGGCTGGCATCCCCGAGGGCGAAAGCATCTACGACGATCGAAACATCGACCTCACGCACTACCTGGAGCAAGCGCTCAAAGCCGAGGTCGTCTTCCATCGCGACAAGGACTACATCGTTCGCGACGGCGAGGTCATCATCGTCGACGAGTTCACCGGCCGCATGATGGTGGGCCGCCGCTACAGCGAAGGGCTGCACCAGGCCATCGAGGCCAAGGAAGGCGTGCGCGTTCAGCGCCAGAACGTCACGATGGCCACGATCACGTTCCAGAACTACTTCCGCATGTACAACAAACTGGCCGGCATGACCGGTACCGCGGAAACCGAGGAAGAGGAATTCCTGCGGATCTACAACCTGCCGGTAGTGGTCATCCCGACCAATCGGCCAATGGTTCGCGACGACTTCGCCGACCTCGTCTACAACACCGAAAACGCCAAGTTCAACGCCGTCATCGACGAGATCGAGGAGATGCGCGCGGAGGGCCGGCCGGTCCTGGTCGGTACGGTGTCGATCGAGGCGTCCGAACGTCTCAGCTTTCATGCTGACGCAGCGCGGCATTCCACACGACATTCTCAACGCCAAACAGCACGAACGCGAGGCGGCCATCATTGCCGGCGCCGGCGAGCCAGGAGTCGTCACGATCGCGACGAACATGGCCGGCCGCGGTACCGACATCAAGCTGGGAGACGGCGTCGCCGAATCCGGCGGTCTGCATATCATCGGCACCGAACGCCACGAAGCGCGCCGCATCGATAACCAGCTTCGCGGCCGCGCCGGCCGCCAGGGCGACCCGGGATCGACTCGCTTCTATCTCTCGCTGGACGACGAGCTCATGCGGCGATTCGGAACCGACCGCATCCGCGGACTGATGGGCAAGCTCGGCATGGACGATGAAACCCCGATCGAGCACGGCATCATCTCCAAGTCGATCGAGAGCGCCCAAACCAAAGTCGAGGGTCACAACTCGGATATCCGGCGGCACGTGGTTCAGTACGACGATGTAATGAATCGCCACCGCGAAGTCATTTACGCCGACCGCGGCCGTATCGTGGCCGGCGACGACATGTCGGACAAGATGGATGAGCTCGTCACCGAGGAGCTGGAAGCGATCGTCGACCGCAACATGGCGTCCAAAGGTGGGGACATCGACTACGACGCGGTTGCGACCGAGTACAACGCGCTCTTCCCGCTCGAGCCGGACGCCGAGCGCGTATCAGCCGATGAGATCGCCGGACTCTCGCATGACGATCTGATCGATCTGCTGCAGGACGATGCCGACGAGGCATATCAGGAAGTCGAGGACCGATTCGGCCCCGAGGCGATGCGTCAGGTCGAGCGGCATGTGTTGCTGAGCGTCATCGACCGCCTTTGGGTCGAGCATCTGACGGCAATGGACGAGCTACGCGAAGGCGTCGGTCTGCAGGCCTACGGTCAGAAGGATCCGCTGGTGGTCTACAAGACCGAGGGCTATCGGATGTTCGGAACGCTCACCGACCACATCCGGCACGACACCGTGCACACGATTTTCCGGGTCAAACCGGCCATCGTCGAGCAGCCGGTTCAGACCCGCATCACCGAAGAAGCAGCAATCACCAACCGCTCGGACGAGGAAGCCAAGCCGCAAGCGACGAGCAAAAAGGTCGGCGCGAATTCGCCTTGCCCGTGTGGCAGCGGCAAGAAGTACAAGCACTGCCATGGGCGAGCTCGAAGTCGCGCCGCTTAACTTGCTATTGCGTCAGGCGCTAGCTTTTCTTGCTGGCGCTGTTCGCAACCACAATGATTCCGCTGCCGGCGGCTTTGGCCACTGATTTGGCCTGCCGCCGGCGCTTTTCATCCATGAACACGACGTAGATCACCGTGCCGGCCGCGGCCAGCCAACCGAGCGCTGCCAACATTTCCTTGGTGGATTCTTTGGCTTTGCGGGCGGCAGCTTCGGCCTCCACCTTGGCTTTGTGGGCGGCGGCTTCGGCTTCTGCCTTCACCTTTTGCGCTTCCGCTTCGGCCCTCTCCTTGCCCTTTTCGGTTTCGCTGACGACTTTGGACTTCGCGTCTTCGCCGGCATCCTTGATTCGATCGGCGGTGGCGTGGCCGTTGTGGTCGTCGATCAGCGAACGGCCGGCGGCAGGCGCAGCGAGCAATTTGTTCCTTGATCTTGTCGACATCGACTCGCTTGTCGATATCCTCGGCGTACGATTTCACCAAGCTGTCGAGCGACTTCGCGAAACTTGCCAGTTGCTCCAGCGCGTCGACCGCGCTGCTGCGAGCTTCCTGGACGCGCGGTTCTTCAGCGAGTTTGCGAGGATCGAGATCGCGCTCCTTGATGAGCGTGGCTTCCCGTTCGAGATCGGCGATGACCGCCTCGATCAACGGCTTCCCTTTTTCCAGTGCGTTCCGCACTTTTGTTTCAAGATCGTTACTCATCTCGGTGTCCTTCTTCGTGAGAGACCAGTTGACATGGTCTCGATCGAGTGACTGCCTATACTTCTCAGTATGCAGACTGTCCCCTTAAACCTACCAAGTCGCTTCGATGTTGTCATTGTCGGTTCGGGTCATGCTGGTTGTGAGGCCGGACTGGCGGCCGCGCGTGCCGGTTGCCGCACGCTCGTCATCACGCCGAATCTCGATCGCGTGGGATACATGCCATGCAATCCATCCATCGGCGGACCCGGAAAGTCGCAGATCGTGGCGGAAGTCGACGCTATGGGCGGGGCCATGGCTGTGGTCGCCGATCGCACATCGCTTCACGTGCGCGTCCTCAATACCAGCAAGGGCCCGGCGGTCCAGGCGAAGCGCTCGCAACAGGACAAGGGCCTGTACGCCCTGGTCATGAAAGAGACACTCGAGCTTCAGCCCAATCTCGAGTTGCTCCAGGACGAAGCCATCGGTCTCGAGATCGACGCCAACGATCAGGTCTCCGGGGTTCTCTGTCGTTCCGCTGGTCGAATTCAGGCGAGCGCGGTCGTTATCACCGCAGGAACGTTTCTTCGCGCGGCGGTTATCTCTGGAGAGTCTCGCACCGCTGGAGCGCGGGCTGGCGATCGCGCCGATGCCGATCTTGGCGCTGGATTGCTCGATCTCGGTTTCCAACTGCGGCGACTCAAGACCGGCACTCCGCCGAGAGTCGATGGCACGACGCTCGATCTCAATGAAACGGAACGGCAGCACGGCAGCGACACCCCGGTCTGGCTCAGCCGCGAGGGTGAGCTGGGGCGGATCGAGCCGCTCTGCCTTCCTCCATTGGCGGTACACGTCGATTCAGCGTCCGCTTGGCGCACCCAGCTCGCCTGCCTCAAGACCGCCACCCAGCCGGAAACTCACGACATCATCCGAGCCAATCTGCATCGCGCTCCGATGTTCAACGGATCGATCGAAGGAATCGGGCCGCGATATTGCCCATCGATCGAGGATAAGGTCGCGCGTTTCGTTGACAAAGAGAGCCATCCCATATTTCTCGAACCCGAAGGTTGGCGCACGACCGAGTATTACGTGCAAGGCATGAGCACCAGCTTGCCTCCAGAGATTCAGGAACTGGCAATTCGGACGATTCCGGGAATGCACAGAGCTCGTTTGACGCGCTATGGCTATGCGGTCGAATACGATGCGGTCGACCCTATCGAGCTTTCGACCACGCTGGAGTCTCGAAGGATTGCGGGCCTATTCCTCGCGGGACAGATCAACGGAACCTCTGGATATGAAGAGGCGGCAGGTCAGGGAATTCTGGCCGGCATGAATGCCGCCGCGGTCGCACATGGTCGCCCGCAAACGACGCTCTCCCGCAGTCAGGCATATATCGGCGTCATGGTCGACGATCTGGCGAACCGACCGTTCGACGAGCCGTATCGCATGCTTACGTCGCGCTGCGAGTACCGGTTGTTGCTCCGACCCGACACAGCTCGAGATCGCTTGAGTGAGCTCGCCTACCAGCACGGCCTCATCGAGCTCGATCGATTGAACGACGGTCAAGGAGGAGCAAACCGAGCTCACCGAAACACTGGATTTGCTCGAACAAGATCACTATCTTCCCACGTCCCGAACACCAGGCCATTCTCGCTGCGTTTCGACTTGGGTCCAGTCAGTAAACCGATGTCGGCAGCCGAGTTGCTGCGTCGCCCAAATACGGACTATGCGTTGGTCGCTGCGGTTGCACGGCAGCTCGATTCCGAGCTTCCTCCGTCCATACTGGTATCCCCCGATCGTATCGAATCCGATCATCCGCTACGGGGCATTCCTGGAACGCGAATCAAAAGAAGTCACTCGTCAGGCCGCGCTTCAGGACTGAGCCACTTCCAGAATGCGTTCGACTATCGCGAGGTTCCGGGCTTGCGCATCGAGGCGATCGAACAAGCTGGCGCTGCACAAACCGCGTACAGTTGGCGAGGCAGGACGTTTGGCCGGGGTTACTCCGTCCGATATCGGCGCCTTACTCATTTATTTGCGCGCACCGAGCGATCGACCGTTCCCGCATGAAAATTCTGGTCATCTCAGATGTGCATGCGAACCTGCCTGCGCTGGAGGCCGTGCTGGAAGCGGGTGCGCCCTACGACGCCATGTGGAATCTTGGCGACACGGTCGGCTATGGGGCACAACCCAACGAGTGCCTCGATCTTTTGGCTGACGATGCGGAGCAAATCCGTCGTTGGTTGGTAATCATGATCTTGCGGCGGTTGGGCTCATGCCAATCAAGTGGTTCAATGTCTATGCGGCGACTGCGGCTGGTTGGACAAGCATGCGACTGACCGAGAAAACCAAGTTTCGCATTCGATCCGGCTTCACCTCGGAATCGATCGGGCAGTTCTATCTGGTGCATGGAAGCCCTCGCGATCCCGCGCGCGACTATGTGCAGTCGTTGCGATGACGCGGTCGAAAGTCTTGGGAGCGTAGCGGCCGAGGTTGTGCTCTGCGGCCATACCCATGTACCGATGTTGGCGTGAGCTCGAGCCGGCAAGTCGCCACGTCTTGTTCGCATCGAGCCGAGTATCCCGTATGGAATCGCTGGAAAGCGGGCGCTACTGAACCCCGGAAGCGTGGGCCAACCCCGCGACGGCGATTCGCGCGCTGCTGCCATGTTGCTGGACACCGAAGCTCTGACAGCGACCTGGATTCGGGTTCCCTACGACATCGAACGAGCCCAAACAGCGATTCTCGACGCCGGGTTGCCGAAGGAGCTGGCTTCGCGATTGAGCCGCGGGCGATAGATCGGGCCTCACCGCCTGTTGCGGAGTTCACGCGATCAATACATACTTCCGCCTCGTTCATAGGTGAGCATCCGAGCCACGCCGGAGGATGACAGCGACACCGCATGCCAATGCACTACCACCGGATAATCATTCCGGTCTCAGGCGGACCAGAAGATGACCGGGCGATCGATCTGGTCGGTGAGCTTGCCCAGCGGCACCCCACCAGCATCACGCTTGGTCTACGTCGTCGAAGTGCAGCAAGCGATGCCGCTCGACGCCGAGCTTCCGGAAGCTGTTGCGCGTGGTGAGGATGTTCTCGTTCGCACGCGAGCGACTCACTCGTCTGCGACTGCCGACGTCGGTCGATCTCATTTCCACCGATCTGCTGCAAGCCCGCTCGTCGGGCGCTGCGATTGTCGACGAAGCGATCGAACAAAACGCCGACCTCATCCTTATGGCAACCGCCATCACGATCAAGTACGGTAAGCAAGTAACAGGCGAAGCCGCCGTCGTACGTCATCAAAAACGCGCCGTGCGACGTGATTCTCATCCGCTCGGCCAGCGATTTGCAGATACAGGAGGCCCTTGAAGGGTGAAAGTCGTGATCATGGGCTGCGGCCGAGTCGGTGCGCGGGTCGCGTCGGTACTCGACCACAACGGCCACAAGGTGACCGTGATCGACGTCAACTCTCGGGCGTTTCGGCGCTTGCCGGAAGAGTTTCAGGGCCGTACCCTGATCGGAACCGGCATCGACGAAGACGTCCTGAAGCGCGCCGGAATTTCCGAGGCGACCGCCTTCATCGCGGTGACAAACGGCGACAACCGCAACATCATGGCGGCGCAAGTTGCGAAGAACATCTTTTCCGTGCCCGAAGTGATCTGCCGCATTTACGATCCCGTGCGGGAGGACACCTATCGCCGGCTCGGGCTGAACACCGTCTGCCCCACCACGGTGATTTCCGCCCAAATTCTCGACGTTGTCATGGCCGCTTCCACCCAAGGCGCCCGCCCGCAGGAGTCCTGAGCGTGTACATCATCATCGTCGGCGGTGGCAAAGTCGGCTACTACCTCACCAAGACCTTGCTTTCCGAAGGGCACGAAGTACTCCTGATCGAGCGCGATCCGGATAAATCCGAGCAATTCGTCGAGCAGTTCGGGGCGGTGGTGGTGGCAGGTGACGGCGCAGAAGCGGCGGTTATGGCCGCCGCGGGAGCCGCGCGGGCTGACGTCGTGATCGCCGTGACTGGCGAAGACGAAGACAACCTCGTCATCTGCCAGGTCGCCAAGACCAAATTCCATGTTGCCCGCACGATCGCGCGCGTCAACAATCCGAAGAACGAATATCTCTTCCGCATGCTGGGGGTGGATATCACGGTCAGCCAGACCGACTACATCCTGACCCTCATCGAGCAAGCGATTCCCGACCAGCCATTCATCCATCTGGTCAACCTCATCCACGAGGACATGGCCATCGTCGATGCCAAAGTGATGCGCGGGATCTCCGATCGCCGGGCGGAAGATCGGCGATCTTCCCGTGCCGGAGAACTGCATCATCGCGGCGATCATCCGCGCTGGCGAACTCATCATTCCTTCCCCGATCACCATCGTGCAGGAAGGCGACGATCTGATCGCGATCGCCCATCGCTCGATCGAAGAAGACCTGCGCAAGCTGCTGACGAAGCACAATCGGTAGCAGCATCGGCGGTTCGTACGATCGTCGGAAGTTGAACGCAGCACAAATCAAGAGCGGCGTCGAGAATGCTCGACGCCGCTTCTTTCGGTCATCTGGCTGCTTGATGTTCGATCCTAGGGATAGATTCCTCGCAGGCGGGTGAACTCCGCGACCCGATCGATAGCGACGCACATGGCGCCGCTGCGCAGGTCGACCTGGCGCGCTTGCGACTGTGCAAGGACTTTCGCGAACGACTCCTGCATGATCGTGCGCAGCCGAGCATTCACTTCGTCGAGCGTCCACGGGAACCACTGCATCGCCTGAACCCATTCGAAGTAGGAAACCGTCACTCCGCCGGCATTGGCCAGAATGTCCGGGACGACGATGATTCCCCGATCGTTCAAGATTTCATCGGCGTCAGGCGTCGTGGGACCATTGGCAGCCTCGACGATCATGCGCGCGCGGATGTCGGCAGCGTTGTCTCGGGTGATCTGACTTTCCATGGCTGCCGGCATCAGGATGTCGCAGGGGAGCTCGAGCAGGTCTTCGTTGGTGACGTAGTCACCGCCGGCGAAACCAACGACGCTCCCGGTGGCCGCGGCATGCGCGGCCACGGCGGGAATATCGAGGCCATTGCGGGTTGTAAATGCCGCCGCGCACATCGCTGACGCCGAGCACCTTGGCGCCATGCTCCTGCCCAATGGCGCGCGGCAGCACCGCCGACGTTGCCAAACCCCTGCACCACCATCGTTGCGACCGTCGAATGTGAATCCGGCAGCATTCGCCGCTTCTTCAGCGACGTAAACGCAGCCTCGTCCGGTCGCTTCGTTGCGCCCTGGCGAGCCGCCCAGCCCGAGCGGCTTGCCCGTCACCACGCTCGGCACCGAGTAGCCGACGTTCATGGAGTAGGTATCCATGATCCAGGCCATGATCTGCGGATTGGTGTTGACGTCGGGAGCCGGGATGTCCTGGTTCGGACCGATGACGATCTGAATCTCGGTCGTGTACCGGCGGGTCAGATTCTGCAGCTCGTTCATGGAGAGCAGCTTCGGATTGACGCAGACGCCGCCCTTGGCTCCGCCAAATGGCAAGCCCGACGACCGCGCACTTCCAGGTCATCCACATGGCCAGCGCTTTCACCTCGGAA
Organism: uncultured Chloroflexia bacterium; assembly: GCA_963720855.1. Taxonomy (GTDB): domain Bacteria; phylum Chloroflexota; class Chloroflexia; order Thermomicrobiales; family UBA6265; genus JAMLHN01. Next base: position 1,084,974 of record CAVRGV010000001.1, read on the forward strand.
AGCGTCACCATCTGGTGATAGCGGATGCCGCCCTTGCTGGGACCGGGTCCGTTGTTGTGCTGAACGCGATGTCCGGTGAAGACTTGGACGGAGCCGTCGTCCATCTCGACCGGAAAATTCACGGTCATCTCGCGTTGGCAATGCGACAGGATCTGCCGCATGTCCGTCTTCGAGACCGAGGATGTCGGCAGCGATATCGAACTGCCGACAGCAGTCGCAAAGAGGTCGGCTTCGACTGCTCGGCCGGTGCATCCGGCCGAACAGGTGCTTCGAGTACAGACACGTTTTTCCCCGTTTCTTCGTCGTCGAATGCCGGGACGGACAGTCCATTCTGTCCGGACCGGCACGGGACTATTCTGATAACAACTCTTCCAGCATCGCGCGCACCGGTGTCAGGGACGACCCCGGCCGCCGGTTGCGCGGATCGTTTCTCCCATCAAGCGACCGATCGCCGCCTTCTTTCCTGCCTGGTAGTCGGCAACGGCCGCCGGGATTCGCCGCGAGCGTGTCGCGCGCCGCTGCTCGGATGACGTCAGCATCGTCCACTGAGATCAGATTCAGTCGCTCGGCAGCTGTCGCGGGCATCCTCGCCGGGTTCGATGCGCGGCAAGCAGATCCTTGCCGCCGCGTCCGGTCAAATCGCCGCTCTCGACCAGCGCGACAAGCTGCGCCAGTTGATGCTGGCTCGAGCGGAAACTGATCGAACGGCATCCCCCGCTCGCGCTGCAGATCCAACGACATCGTTGAGCAACCAGTTGGAGATTTGCTTTGGCGCGCTCCGGGCGCATCGCCGGTCGGCGAGCTTCGAAAAAGTCGGCCGTCTCGCGTTCCAGCGTCAGATGGCCCGCATCGGCCGCATCCAAGACCATAGGTGTTCGATGAAGCGGGCCGTGCGCGCCGCGGGAAGCTCCTGGCAGCGATCCTCGAATCGCATCGACAAACGTCGGCCTCGATGGCCAGCGGCGGCAGGTCGGGCTCGGGGAAATAGCGATAGTCGTGCGCCGATTCTTTGGTGCGCTGACTGACCGTGATGCCCTTGTTGTCGACCCAGCCGCGAGTCTCCTGCGGGATGGACTCGCCCCTTGCGAGTACTGCGCGCTGCCGCTCCTCTTCGAAGAGGAGCGCGCGCTCGACGGCACGGAAGGAGTTCATGTTCTTGATTTCGACTTTTTCGCCGATGATCGATCCGTCTACCGTTCGCGTCGAGATGTTCGCATCGCAGCGGAACGCGCCCTCTTCCATGTTGCCGGTCGAGGCGCCGATGTAGCGCAAGGATCTGGCGCATGGCGATGAGATAATCGCGAGCTTCGACCGGGCTGCGTAAGATCCGGCTCGCCGACGATCTCCATCAGGGGCACGCCGGAACGGTTGAGATCGACGAACGACAGGCTCTCGCCGGCATCCTCACGGTGGAGCAGCCGACCCGGTGTCTTCTTCGATGTGCACGCGGGTGATGCCCGCTTGCTTCTCGACGCCTTCGCTCATGAACGTCAGCGTCCCGTCGATGCACAAGCGGCAGATCGTATTGCGAGATCTGATAGCCCTTGGGCAGATCGGGATAGAAGTAATTCTTGCGGTCGAGCTTGCAAAACGGCGGAATCGTGCATCCCAAGCGCCAAGCCCGGTCCGAATGACCGCTTCGATGGCCGCCTGGTTGATCACGGGCAAGCGCGCCCGGCAATCCCATGCAAACCTGGCAGACATGGGTATTCGGGGTAGCCGCGGCGTATTCGGCGGAGCAGCTGCAGAACATCTTGCTCTTGGTCAGAACCTGGGCATGCACCTCGAGTCCGATGACCGTGCGAAATTCGAGTTCTGTTGCTGTTGCAGTCAACACCGAATCCTGTTTGCGACTTTCAGCCGACTAGCCGAAAACGGCGGGAATTCTAGCATGATCGCCCTGCCCGAACGGCCGAAAAGTCGATAAGCAACGGAGCTCACTATGGTAGAATCGCTCCGTGTATCCGACCGCTTTTGGGGCGGTCTGAGCCTGCCGTGTTCAGGTGCTAACATCGGACAATCATAGCGGATTTCCGGACGCATTTCCGGGAAATCGACCGAGAGAAATCGAGGCGGAATCGAGCGGATGGCGACCCGAGCTGAAACCAAGATGGTCACGGGGAAGATCAACGGTCAAGATGTGACCGTTCCCGCCGGGACCACAATCCTCGAAGCTGCGCGCATGGCAAATATCGAGGTTCCCAACCTCTGCTATCAGCCACTGCTGCGTCCCTGGGGATCCTGCCGCATTTGCACCGTCGAGATTCTCGGCAAGCGCGGCGGCCTCATCGAATCGTGCGCGACGCCGCTCGGCGAAGGAATGGAAGTTCTCACGCATTCCGAGCCGGTCGAGGATGCGCGCCAGTTCATTCTGCAGATGTATCTCATCGACCACGCGCTCGACTGTCCGACCTGTGACAAATCGGGCGAGTGCTACCTGCAGGACAACACCTACCTCACAACGTCAACACCAACCCATACCGGCGGCCGAAATTCGCGCAGCCGTATGTGCATTTCAGCGACACGATCGACTACAAGTGCGATCGCTGCATCATGTGCAATCGGTGCACGCGCGTCTGCGACGAAGTGATCGGCGTCACCGCGATCGAGTCGACGCAATCGCAGCATCGAAGCTGCGATCAGCCCGGCGTTCGGCCACGAGCTGAAAGACACGCTCTGCACGAACTGCGGCATGTGCATCGCGGTTTGCCCGGTCGGCGCGTTGACCGACCGCCACTTCGCCCATCATCCCTGGGATCTCGACACCACCGAAACGATCTGCGGATTCTGCGACGACGGCTGCACGATCAATGTCGAATCCAGCAAGGGAATCGTGCGCCGCGCCACCAATCTGTGGGAGCGCGGCACCAATCACGGCTATGTCTGCGAAAAGGGCAAATGGGGTCACGAGACCCAGCAAGTCGCCCGATCGGCTGCGCTATCCCCGCATCAATCAGCCAGGAACCTTCGGCTACGAAGTGACCTGGGACGACGCGCTCGATTCGATCGCCGGCGACGCTTGCAAACTACAAGGGCAATCAGTTCGCGGCGCTCATCACACCTGACAACACGAACGAAGACGGCTACCTCGCTCAGAAGTTCACACGCGCGGTCATGGAATCGAACAACGTCGATCGATTGCTGACGCCATCGCAGATGGCGGTGGAGCGATCGGTACGGGCATCGCTCGGGCGCGATGTCGGCAGCACCAACAACAATCAGGAAATGTTCACCTCGGTAAATGCGGCGATGGTGGTCGGCCCGGATATCGGCAAGACCGCGCCGGTCGCCTCGTACTGGCTCTATCACGCGATCATCTTCCGCGAGGCCAAGATCGTCGTCATCTCCCAGGACGAATACCCGCTCTGCTGGCGTGCCAAGCTCTGGCTCAAACCGAACGAGGGCTCGACCGGCACCTTGCTGAAGGGAATCGCCCGGCAAATCATCGATCTGAAGCTGGCCGCTGACGGACTGGACAAGAAGGCGCTTGCCCGGTTGACCGAATCGTCTGGCCGATTACGATCTCGACAAGGTTTCCCGCTCCACAGGCGTTTCGGGTGACAAGATTCAGGCCGCCGCGGTGCTCTACGCAACCGGCGGTGCTGGGACTGGATGCGCAAGGCAGAGAGACGGATACCCGTCGTCTGTGATCTTCAACACGGCGGCTCATATTGGTTCACCGATCACCAGCGGCCGGCATGACAACCCGTCGGAAATCACCGAGCTATGTAACGATCTCGCGCTTCTTGACTGGAAATTTCGGCCGAGCGGGCGGCGGGGTAACCACTCCTCGTGGCGCCGGCGAACTATCAGGGCACGACCGACATGGGCGTGCATCCGGCATTCCTGCCCGGTGGCCGCGCCATTGCCGATGACATGGCGCGCGCCGAAGTCGAGCGCGGTCTGGGGCGCTGTCGATTCCGACGACGCCAGGGCTACGCGATCGATGAGATCGCGGGCGCCATCGAAGTTGGTGAGGTCAAGGCCCTCTACCTGGAAAGCACCTTGGCCAGGGAGGCCGAGAACAGCCCTGAGCTGCTCGCCGCGCTTCCCAAGCTCGATTTCCTTATCTATGCCGGAGGGTTCGATTCGCCAATCGCGCAGATGGCGGACATGGTTTTGCCCCGAGCGCTTTCGCTCGAAGTGGACGGAACGTTCACCAGCTTCGACCGCACGGTCCAGCGCGTCCGCTCTGCCGTTCCCGCGGCCGGCGAGGCTCGGTCGACCGGAGCGATCTTTGCCGGAGTCGCGCAGCGAATGGGCTACGATCTCGAATGGCTGCCAGTTGCGCGAGTGATGGACGAAATCGGCTCGATCGTTCCCGAATACGGCGGCGTCAACTTCGCACGACTCGAGCGCGACGGCCTGAATGTCCCCGTCAGCAACTATACCGATCCGGGTGCTTCGATCCTGGTGCCGGGGCCGGACGGCCTGGCATCGCTTTCACCTGCGTTCGTCTCCATGGCGGCGGACTAGCCTCGAGGAGCACGATTCATGTTCGAAGAAGTCAAAGGTTTCGGAGTCACCATCAAGCGCTCCGTTATGCCAAAACTGACGATTCAATATCCCGATGAAAAGCGGGATATGGCGTCACGCTTTCGGGGCATTCCGTCCTTGCGCGCCGACCCGGACACGGGCGAAGCACTCTGCGTGGCGTGCGGGCTCTGTGCGCGTATTTGCCCAACCTCCTGCCTGGAGATGAACGTCATTCCGTCCGAAGAAGGCGACCGCGAGCTGGGCGAGTTCATCCTTCGCTCAGGGCGCTGCATGTTCTGCGGACTCTGTGCGCAGGTTTGCCCCGTCGACGCGATCACGATGAGCAAGGAGTATGAGCTCTCGGTGCAGGATCGCGACGGCCTGGTCTACACCAAGACCGAGCTCGCCACTATCGGCGGTCAAACAGCCAGCTGGTGGGACGACATCCTCGAGCCGCCGGTGAACGCGGCCGCGAAGTAGTCGCAATCGAATACGAGTAGTTGGGGAACGGCGGAGCTCAGCTGCTCCGCCGTTCGCGTTGAAAGCGAGTCGACGATGACCAGGAAGTATCCGATCTACCTTGCCGGCGACTGGGTCGAATCCAGCGAGCCTCTGGAAATCATCAATCCCTATTCACGGTGAACCGGTCGGCGTCACGTATCTTGCGTCAGCCGGCCAGCTCGAATCCGCGATCGTCGCTGCCGAGCAAGCGTTCAAGGTCACCAGTAAACAACCCGTGTTCGAGCGCGTGAAGATTCTGGACGCACTGGCAGCGAAAATGAAAGAGCACCGCGACCACATCGCGTCGCTCATCGCGCTCGAAGCTGGGAAACCGATCCGGGATGCGGAAGTCGAGGCAGACCGGGGGATCTTCACGATTCAGGTTGCCTCAGAAGAAGCAAAGCGCATTGGCGGAGATGTCATTCCCCTCGATCTCCTGCCGTCCTCGAAGGGACGATTCGGCAGTGGTGCGTCGATTTCCGATCGGACCGATTGCCGGAATCTCGCCCTTCAATTTTCCGCTGAATCTTGCGCTCCACAAAGTCGCCCCGGCCATCGCGTCGGGCAATCCGATCGTGCTCAAGCCGCCTTCCAAGGATCCGCTCGTCATGCTATTCATCGCCCAGTTGCTGGATGAGATCGGTATCGAGCCAGGATCGCTGAGCGTGCTCCCGATGAGCCGCGAGGTCGGCAACGCCATGGTCGAGGATCCGCGTTTCAAGCTCCTCTCCTTCACCGGGTCGCCCGATGTGGGATGGGAAATGAAGAAGAACGCGGGCATGAAGAAAGTCGTGCTCGAACTGGGCGGAAATGCCGGCGTCATCGTCGATGCAGATTCGGATGTCGACGTTCGCCGCTCAGCGGGTGCGGGTTGGCGCATTTGCCTATGCCGGACAGGTTTGTATCTCAGTTCAGCGAGTTTTCATCCACGAGCAGGTGTACGACGAATTCATCGATGCATTGGTTGCGGAGACAACGAAGGTCAAGTCGGGGGATCCGCTCGATCGGGAAACCGACCTGGGACCGATGATCGACGACAAGGCAGCCGCCCGAAGCCAGCAATGGATCGAAGATGCGGTTGCGCAGGGCGCGAAGGTGCTGACCGGTGGCAAGGCGGAGGGGCGGTTCATGCAGCCCACCATCATCGCGAACGCGCCGCGCGAGTCCTTTGTCTGCTCGCGCGAGGCATTCGCGCCGCTGGTGACGGTTTTCAAGGTCGCATCGTTCGGTAAAGCAGTTGAAGCGGTCAACGATTCGATCTACGGACTTCAGGCCGGGGTGTTCACCAACAACCTGGAACACGCGCTCTACGCCTTCGAGAATATCGAGGCCGGCGGGGTCGTCATGAACGATATCCCACCTATCGGATCGATCACATGCCATACGGCGGCGTGAAGTCATCAGGTTTGAGCCGGGAAGGTATTCGTTACGCCATCGAGGACATGACCGAGATGCGCTTATTGGTCATCAACCGACTCGAAAGCCAGCGGGTCATCGACTGAGCGATCGTGCTGAATGTGACCTGGTCATATTCCTGATCAGTCCTTTCAACCACTCCGTTGAACAGAGAATGGCGGCCGCTCGATTCAGAGTGGACTTCCCAATGGAGTCGGTGGAGCACTGCCTCCGTCGCGGGCACGCCGTATCCGCGCGCTCACGCACTTCGCAGGATCTTTTCCATGGACTTGCCCTTGGCGAGCTCATCCACCAGCTTGTCCAGATAGCGGATCTCACGCATTGTCGGCTCTTCGATGTCCTCAACCCGCACGCCGCAGACAACGCCTTTGATCAATAACCTCGACGGATTGGGGGCAGGCGCTTGGGCGAAAAACGTCTCGAAATCAGCTCTGGTTTTCGATACGCGCTTCGAGTCCGGTTTGGTCGTAGCCGGTTAGCCAACAAATGATTTCGTCGACCTCGGCCCGAGTGCGGCCCTTCTTCTCAGCCTTTGCAACGTATGCCGGGATACACCTGAGCGAACGGCATGCCATAGATCCGATGCTTCTTTGTGGTTTCCAAACGATCGTCCCTTTGTCTTCAGCTTCATTCGTCACCCGCTGGCGAAAGAAGAATCCACGAGCGAGCACTCATACCAGACCGCGCAGTGTCGTCAGATTCATCGCATCCTCGGTAATGTCGTCATCTTTTGGCGTCTCGAGGATTCCCGGTCTCCCCTGCAAACGCTCATCCGCAAGCAAGAAACTGGAACGCATCCTTACCAATCGTGCCTTCGCCAATGTGGGCATGTCGATCCCGAAAAGACCCAAAATCCTTCACCGAATCGTTCAGGTGCAGCACCCGCAACCGATCGAGCCCGACGATCTCGTCGAACGAGCTCATCGTGGCCAGATACGTTTCCCGGGTGCGGATGTCGTATCCGGCAGCAAAAACATGGCAGGTATCGAAGCAGACCGAAATTCGGTTCTTGTCGTCGACTCCCTCGATGATCATGGCGATTTCGTCGAACGTGCGACCCAACGTCGTTCCCTGGCCGGCAGTCGTTTCGATCGCAAGCGAGCAGGCGCTATTGGGCAAGTCGGTCGTGGATAATGTTGATCGCCTGGGCTACGCGCGCAGTACCGACATCTACTCCGGTGCCCATGTGCGCACCTGGATGCGAAACCAGAAGCGGGATACCAAGTTGATCGCACCGTTCGAGTTCGAGCTGCAGCGCTCCGATCGATTTCTCCCATGCCAGGTCGTCGGGAGAAGCGAGGTTGATGAGATATGAGTCGTGTGCGACAACGGTCCTGATTTGTGGATTCGCTTCCAGCCCAGCATGAAAGCGCTCGATCACGGCCGGGTCGAGCGGCTTCGCATTCCACTGGTTCGCGTTTTTGGTGAAAATCTGAAAAGCGGTCATATCCAGGGCAGTGGCGCGTCCAATGGCCTTATCCACTCCGCCACTGGCCGATACATGCGATCCAAGGTCAAGCACCTGAGAGGTTCCCTTCTGGAATGAAAGTCGAACATTCGCCCTATGCTAGCATTCGCCATCGAGCGGATACGGCCCTGTGGCCGCTGTTTGCGTCCTGAGGGCCACGCATTGAGTTTCGATTCAAACCCACCGTCAACGGCTAACCATGGCCCAACGCAAACAGTCATCATTCCCGCCTTCAATGAGTCGTTTCGAATCGCAGCCTCGCTGCGGCGCGTGTTTTCTTATCTCGCCGAACAGAGCTATCCGTCCAACGTAGTACTCGTCGACGACGGAAGCACCGACAACACAGCGGCGGTCGCGGGCGCACTGGTACCTGAATTTCCGGATCTCGAAGTCCACACCATTCCACACGGCGGGAAGGCGGCAGCGGTCTTGTGGGGACTGGAGCATGCCACAGGCGATCTGATCCTCTTTGCCGATGCGGATCTCGCAACTCCCATCACGTATCTCGACGAGTTTCGCGCCGCTTCAGCAAAGGGCGCCGATGTTGTCATCGGTTCGCGCGAAGGTGAAACGGCGTCGCGAATTGGCGAGCCGGAGTTTCGTCACCTGATGGGCCGGGGATTCAATGCGCTGGTACGCATTCTCCTGTTACCCGGTATTCATGACACGCAATGCGGGTTCAAAATGTTCACGGCCCAAGCTCGCGATTCAATTCTTCCCAAGCTCCAGCTCTACCGCGATCAGGACGACCAGATTTCCTCTCCCAAGGTGACTGCCTTCGATGTCGAGCTCCTGGTCGTCGCACGTCGACTTGGGCTCGAAATGGCAATCGTTCCGGTGACGTGGACCTATGGTGAGCAGAGCAAGGTAAACCCGGTGGGCGATACGCTCACGAATTTCTCCGACGTCGCGCACGTCAAATGGAACGACCTGCGGGGCCGCTACTCCTAGCGGCAATCCCCACGCTTGCATGTACGTACATATTGTACGTATACTCCGACTGGCGTTTGGCTGGAACGCCGCACTCCCCTCGTTCAGGCTCGGAGCGGCATCGTGACACGCACTCGCGTTCTCATCGTCGACGATCACCCCCTCTTTCGATCAGGAGTGCGCGGAGGACTCGACGCATTCCCGGATCTGCTGGTCATCGGTGAGGCGGCATCGGCCGCGAGCGCTCTCGAAGCGGCCGATTCCTCGCTCCCCGATATCGTGCTCATCGATGCCCAACTCAGGACTGAAAATTCACTCGATCTGACCAAGCAGCTCAAGCGACGCCACCCACAAATGTTGGTGGTACTCATGACACGCAGCGAAGACGATGAGCAACTCTTCCAGGCCATTCGCTCCGGCGCGGCTGCCTACATCACCAAAGAGATCGAACTCGAAGATTTGGTGCGCGTACTACGGCGCGTGGCACTTGGTGAATACCTGATCAACGAAAGCGTGCTCTCTCGCCCTCATGTCGCGTCGCGCGTTCTTCATCAGTTTCAGGAACTTTCAGTACTGGACGAATCTGCCGAAGGCGTCTTCTCTCCCCTCACGCCGCGAGAAATCGAGATTCTGGATTATGTCGCGCAGGGAAATAGCAATAAAGAGATCGCCTTCCAGCTCAAGATATCGGACCAAACCGTGAAGAACCACATCACGTCGATCTTGCGCAAATTGGCCGTCAACGATCGTACCCAGGCAGTCATCTTTGCCCTGCGGCATGGCTGGATCAAACTGGAGGATCCCGGCCAGCAGGAGCCGAGGCTTCGCGCAGTACGATAGCAGGAGACTTCGGCGGTCCCCAAGATTGGACCGGGAACCCTTCAGTCGGCGTCTCGATTTGTCTCGCTCCCAACCTGAAACAGTTCACGATCGCTTACGTCCGAGACCTTCTCCTCCCAATTGCTCCACATGTCGAACGCTCCAACCGACGCTCCTTCTCACGCGGAAGTGGATGAGGTCCTGGACCGCCATCGAGTGATAGCAACTTGGGCACTGCTATCATCTGCGCGACCGAGATGTTCGGAACGCATTTGAGCACGTACCCGATGAGGACAACCGCTGAATGTCGGTAGCGCTCGATCCAACCATCTCCGCTGGATCCTCGCCCGCGAAGCGCCATGTCAGTTTCAGCCGCGTCGCGACGCACGCGGTGCTGATCGTCGCGTCGCTGTCCATCCTGCTTCCTGTGCTTTGGACCTTACGCAGCTCGTTCGCCTCGAACGACATGGCCTATCGGCCGGCCGACTTCTCGTTCTCGCCAACGCTCAACAATTACCGGCAGATCTTTGTCGAGCAGGACTTCCAGCACAATCTCTGGAACTCACTCTGGATTGCGATCGTCTCTTCGACGATCTGCCTGATCATCGGATCGCTCGCGGCGTATTCCATCGCAAGATTTCGCACGGGTGGTACACCATTCTCACTGGCCATTCTCGGAACGCAGATGCTTCCTCCTGTTGCCCTGGTGATTCCGTTCTATCTGATCGTGCGACAAACAGTCGTGATCGCCGGCTATGAGATCCGGATGTTCGACCGTGGAATTACCCTTGCGATCGTCTATCTCTCCTTCAATCTGCCATTTGTGGTCTGGATCCTGATGGGATTCTTCGAGTCGATTCCCGCCGATCTCGAAGAAGCAGCGCAAGTCGATGGCGCCACCCCGTTCCGGGCTTTTCGACAGGTCATCATGCCGCTCGCGTTGCCCGGACTCATGGCCGCCGGCATCTTCGCTTTCGTGCTTAGCTGGAATGAGTTTCTGTTCGCGTTGATTCTCACCGGAAGAGAATCGCGCACCATGCCGGTCGCGCTGGCATCGCTGATGACTTCTCAGGGGAACCAGGTCGGGGCGATTTGCGCGGCCACCATTTCCATGATGGTGCCAATCGTGCTGGTGACCTGGTTCATTCAGCGCCATCTGGTGCAAGGGCTTACCTTCGGAGCGGTCAAATAACGGTGCGCGGACAAGGGCTCCGCGTGAGAGCTATCGAAAGGAGATCGGTATGAACCGAACGAACCGAGGCATCGACCGTCGACGATTGTTGCAATTGACCGGAGCGGCGGGATTGGGGTTGCACCCTTCCGTCCACTCTTGCTGGAAGAGCAAGCGCCCAGGACATCACCTATTCGCGCGAGTTCGAGGGCACCACTCTCAACGCTTTGATGGAAGATTTGCGGGAAACGACGCTGATCGAGGAGATGCTCCCTGAGTTCGAAGAGCTGACCGGTATCAAGGTTCAGTTCGAAAAAGTTGTCTATCCGGTGATGCACGACAAGCTTGTCTCTCAGCTTGCAGCCGGCGAAGGGAATGGCACCTACGACTTCCTGGAAGTCGACTTCTACTGGGTCTATGAATTCGCCCGGGCCGGCTGGATGGAAGATCTGGGCGCGCGAATCGCAGACAGCGACGGGCAAGTGACACTCGACCGCTACGACGAGGCGGTTCTCAAAATCGGTTCCGACGTGGACGGCACGACGTATTACATCCCCATGTACGTCTATCCCATGGGCCTGCTCTATCGCACCGACCTCTTCGAGAGCGAAGAGTTCATGGGCCAATACAAGGAGATCACCGGCAGCGATCTGGTCATGCCCACGTCTGTCGAAGATTATGTCGCGATGATCACCGCCGCGAACCAGGTCGATCCGGGAAATCTCTATGGCGCAGCAATGCAAGGCATGCAGGGCGATCCGATCGTGATGGAGTTCTGCAACTATCTCTACTCCGCCGGCGGTGACTTCTTCACCGATGACATGTCCGCTCCGGCAATCAACAATGAGACCGGTGTGGCCGCGGTGCAGCTCTATGTCGATGCCATCACCAATGGCGCACAGCCGGGTGCGGCCAATGCGGATCTAAACGACACCGGCGCCCTCTGGCGACAGGGAAAAGCGATGACATCGGTCAGCTACCTCTTCCTCCTCTCAGACGGTGAAACGCTCGAAGACAGCCAGGTCAAGGGCAAAGGCTCGGTTACCACGATGCCAGGGGGTACCGGTCTGACTGGCTCGTGGAGTTGGGGCATTCCCCTCAGCTCACCGAATGCCGACGCTGCCTGGGAGTTCCTCAAGTGGGTCGAATCGCCAGACGTGGCGATGCGACGGGCACTTGGGGGAGGTGTCGCCGCGCAGAAGGCTCCGTACGACAACCCCGACTATATTGCCGCCTTCCCATGGATGGCGCAGGTCAAGGACTTGCTGGCCACCGGCAAGGGATTGCCTGGCGTGACCAAGCAAGCGCAGCTGGTGGAAATCATGGGCCGGCACCTGAGTGACGCTGTTACTGGAGGATCCTCGCCTCAGGACGCTATGAATGCGGCCGCGGACGAGCTGAAGGACCTTCTCTAGACTCGACTTTTCGCGGGAGCCGGGTCGCTGGGAACCGGCTCCCGCGATTCTCTCCTCACGTCCACCGCGGAGTCCTCCATAGCAACCCAACGACAATCCACTGGCTCGACCGGTCTACCGAGCAATGCACCGTTTCGCTGGGGCATGGTGATCCCGACCCTGCTGGCGATGCTGGCGATCATTGGATTTCCGATCGCCTACGCGCTCTACATTTCGGTTCACCAGTACGACCTGACCGAAGGCGGAATTGGCGCGGTCACATGGTTGCAGAATTTCCGCGACGTCGTTGGCATGCAGGTCTTCATTCAGGCGATCGAGAACACGATCGTTCTGACGATCTCTGTGGTCGTGGTCGAGCTGATCGTCGCGTTTGGGTTGGCGCTCTTGCTGAACCAGCCCCGGCTCAGGTTTCGCACGGTCTATCTCTGCATCCTGCTCATTCCGCTGCTGGTCAGTCCCATTGCGGTGGGGCTGATCTGGCGACTGCTCCTGCATCCTGACCTTGGTGCGGTGAACTGGGTCTTCGGCCAGCTCGGTCTTCCCGCTCAGGAGTGGCTCTCGACCAAGAGCACTGCCATGCCGGCCGTTGTTGGCGTCGATGTCTGGCACGAAACATCACTAATCATGGTTGTGCTGCTGGCCGGGCTTGCCTCATTGCCACGGGAGCCGTTGGAAGCGGCACGCGTCGATGGCGCCAATAGTCTGCAGATTCTCTACACAGTGACGATTCCATTGATGGCACCGGTCATTTTGATCGCTGCGTTGATTCGCATGATTTCCGCTATGAAAACCTACGATCTGATTTATGTGCTCACGTCAGGCGGTCCAGGCGGAGCAACCGAAACGATTTCGTTCCGTATATGGAAGATCGGCTTCACCAATCTGAACATGGGACAGGCTGCAGCTGCTTCGATTCTGCTGTTGTTCGCGATTCTCTTGCTTACCCTGGTGCTCATTCGCGTTATGCGGCGAAATATCGCGTGATTGCGACTACGTCCGCCCGAATTGCCGCTCGAGTTCGTCCTGCGTCAATCTGAGCATCGTAGGGCGGCCATGCCCGCAGGCACGCGGTTGTTCGGTCCTCTCCAACTGCTCGACCAATTCGCGCATCTCTTGCAGGCTAAGCGATTGTCCGGCGCGTATCGACGTGTGACAGGCGACGCTCACTGCCACCGAATCGAGCCATGAGCTGCCGGCCCCTCCTTCCCCAAGCTCTCTGAGAATGTCTCGCAATCGGGTCTGAACGTCCGTGCCAACGGCAATCGCCGGGACCGATCGAACCAACACCGAACTCGGCCCAAACTTTTCCAGTTCGAACCCCAGGCGATCGAGCTCTTCGAGCGACTGCTCGATGACCGCCGACTCCTCTGGCGAAAGATCGAACACCAGCGGATCGAGCATCGGTTGCCGTTCGACACCTGACGAAACCATCTGGCCCAAAAATCGCTCGTAGACGACTCGCTCATGGGCGGCATGCTGATCGATCAAATAGAGCCCTTCTGGGCCCTCCGCAATGATGTAGGTGCTGGCGACTTGTCCCAATACCCGCAGAGTTGGAAGCGCTGGTTTCGGTTGCTCCCGAGATGGCCCAGTCGAGTTCAGATTCCCCTTGAGTCGCCGAGGGAGGCGTCGGCACGTGTTGCTGGAATGACCGATGCTCGATGGTCGGAAGCTGCGAGGGCACGTAGGTCGAGGAAATCGGCACCGAGCTCTCGATCCGAATCCTGGGAGGTTCGGCCCGCGGAATCTTGGTCAGCGTGGCGTGTGCCGAGCGGGAGATCGCGCGTGCCACCGCGCGCTCGTCGGCGAACTTCACTTCGGCTTTGGTCGGGTGGACATTGACATCGACCTGGTCTGGATCGAGCGCGATACGCACCATGGTTACCGGATGGCGGCCCACCATGAGCAAGGGTGTGATAGGCCTCTTCCAGGGCATACATCAGGGTCCGGCTCTGAATCTGCCGTCCGTTGACGAAGAAGATCATCTGCTGCCGGTGCGAGCGAGTGACGGTCGGAGCGCAAAGCCATCCGGAAATCGTCACTCCCGGAACCTGCGCATCGATGTCCGGCTCCATCAGCTCGATGGCAGCTCGACCGACGTCCAATCCATACACCGCCGTCGCCGCTTCGATGAGGACGCCATTGCCGGCAGTGGAGAAGCTTCTGCGTCCATCGATGGTGAGCGTAAAACCGATCTCGGGATATGCCGCACCGTATGCGCTCACCAATCGCCCGATGAGCCCGCTCTCGGTCGAAGGCTGACGTTGAAATTTGCGCCGGGCCGGCACGTTTTCGAAGAGATCGCGCACCTGCACGATCGTGCCTGCGCTTCCGCTCTCGGCGTGGACTGCGTCGACCGACCCGTAATCTACCTGAACCGAGGCTGCCTGTTGCGCATCCGCTTGCCGCGATCGAACCTTGAGCGCGGAAACAGCGGCAATACTTGGTAGTGCTTCGCCGCGAAACCCCAGTGTCTGGAGACCATCCAGGTCTTCGAAAGCATTGAGCTTCGAGGTGGCATGGCGCTGCAGCGCCAGCGGCAACTCGACCGAAGCGATACCGATTCCATTGTCGAGCGACCTCGATGAGCCGGGTTCCCCCACCTTCGATCGAGACCGAAATGCGGGTGGAGCGTGCATCGATCGCGTTTTCGATCAGCTCCTTGACGACCGATGCCGGGCGCTCCACGACCTCGCCGGCCGCGATTTTGCCAATGGTTTCGTTGTCGAGGAGTTGTATGGGCACGTTGTTGCGTTTCACATCGAATCGAGCGGGGCTGCTCAGGACGAAGGTAGCATCTCACGAGGGAGAGGAACACCCCGCCGGTGCGCAGAAACGTAATCGCTTTCCGCATCGAAGAACCGCAATTGCAGCTCGGAAGATTTGGTTATGCCGATGCGCTCGCCGACGTTGATTCTGGGAGCGCCGATCCGCGACGAGATCCAAACGGCGTCGCTGGTGCTCAGATCGACTTTGTGGAGAGCTTCATCGATGCCGAACGCCTGGCAAAGCTTGCCCGGTCCTGAGGCGAGCTGCTTCACCTCGTGTGTCTTTCGACGTGACTGCATGAGCTCGATCCCTTCGAGTGGTTCGACTGCGCGAAGCAGAACGGCCCCGACTGCATCCGCGCGCATGCGCAACGATGTTGAACATCCAGTGCGATGCCGTACGAGCGATAGATGTAAACCGTCCCTGGAGCGCGGTGCATGACGTCTTGGCCGCGTCGAGACCAGGCAGCATGCGATGCTCGATCGGTCGCATCCAGATACGCCTCGGTTTCCACGATTCGGCCGGCAGTGACGCCGTCTGTCGTGTAACGCCAGAGGGTGCAAGAAATCAGGTCAGCTGCGACCTCGTCGGTGGGCCGCTCGAAGAATGCTTGGTCGAGCCTGCATCCTCGACTATCCACCGAGCTCATGCAACCGTCGCTCCAGCAACGAGATTCGTTCCTGCGCGCCAGTCAACCGATCGCGTTGCACCTGCACGACTTTCTCTGGAGCCCGTGCCAGAAACCCCTCGTTCCCGAGCTGTGCCTCTGCACGCCCACGTTCGGCAACTGCTTCGTCGAGCTCTTTCGAGATCCGGTCGCGTTCAGCAGCCAGATCCACAAGTCCGGACAAGGGAAGCACCGCAACCAGATCGCCGGCTGCCACTACGACATCGGACTGATCGGCCTGGGCTTCCCCCGCGACAATTGCCAACTGGTCTTCACCGATGCGCGCCAACATGCCGATCTCACGTCGTGCGCTTTCGACCGCGGAGAGCGACTCGGCCTGGGCGAAGATCGACGCAGCGATCCAGCGACCCGGTTCGACATTCGACTCGGCGCGCACATTCCGCACTCGACTGACGAGCTCCATGATCCGTTCCCAATCGCGCTCGGCAGTCAGGTCGCGCTCGGAGCGTCTGCGGCCAGGAAGCGATCATGATGCTTTCGCCAGCATGCGGGATCGCCTGCCACATCGATTCGGTGGCAAACGGCATGAAGGGGTGCATCAGCCGCAACGAACGATCGAGCACCCAGGCGAGCGTTTGGGCGACCTGCTGTTTTTCCGCTTCAGTCCCTCGCAGCCGAACCTTGGCTGCTTCGATATACCAGTCGCAAAGCTCCGACCAGATGAAGTCGCGCAATCCCCGGCCAGCTTCGAGAAACTGATAACTCTCCAGCAGGCTCGACGTTTCCGCGATCACGGCATTCGTCCGGCTGACGATCCAGCGGTCGACCAGCGATTCGCTGTCGGGTGCCACCGGGCCATTCTCGTCGAGCTCGACAGTCGTTTCACTGAAGATCCGGGTCGCGAATCGAGTTGCATTCCAGACTTTGTTGATGAAATTGCGCGCGGCTTCTATCTGGCCGACCTGTAGTTTCGAATCCTGTCCCGGTCCGCTCTGAGTGACGAGCGCGTACCGCAGCGCATCAGCGCCGTAGGTCGCGGTCAGCTCCGTCGGATCGAGCACATTCCCCTTGGTTTTGGACATCTTAGCGCCGACCGCGTCGCGCACCGTGCCATGCATGTAGACCGTGTGGAACGGCAACTCGACCCTGCAGTCTCGAGCCCGAAGAAGACCATGCGGGCGACCCAGAAGAAGAGGATCTCGTACCCGGTTTCCATCACGTCGGATGGGTAGTACCGTTTCAGATCGTCGGTCTGATCCGGCCAACCGAGGGTAGAAAACGGCCACAGTCCCGAGCTGAACCAGGTATCGAGCACATCCTCGTCTTGCAAAACTGGTCCACCGCAATCGGGACACGATTCGACGACGGCATCCTCGCTGACCGTGACCTTGCCGCAAGCTTGGCAGTACCAAACCGGGATCCGGTGTCCCCACCAAAGCTGGCGCGAAATGCACCAATCGTGGATGTTTTCCATCCAATTGAGATAGACGCCCCGGAACCGTTCAGGAACGAAATTGAGGCTTCCGTCTTTCGCGGCCGCGATCGCCGGAGCAGCGAGCGGATCCATCTTCATGAACCATTGCTCGCTGATCAGCGGTTCGACCACTGTTCCGCAGCGCTCGCAATGCCCGACTGGATGTGCGTGCTCCGAGATGCCGAGCACGACGCCGTCCTGCTCGAGTCTCGCCACCACCGCTGCACGCGCCGCAGGGATCGTCATCCCCTCGAACGGTCCGCCTTCGGCATTGAGCGTCCCGTTCGGGTTCATGATGTTGATGGACGGCAAGTTGCGGCGACGACCGATTTCGAAGTCGTTTGGATCGTGCGCTGGGGTGACCTTGACCGCGCCCGTTCCAAAACTCATATCGACCGCGTCGTCCGCCACAATCGGAATCAATCGATTCGTGATCGGCAACCGGACGTTCCGACCGATCAAATCGGTATAGCGCTCATCGTCGGGATGCACCGCCACCGCGGTATCGCCGAGCATTGTCTCGGGCCGGGTGGTCGCGACCACGATGGCTCGATCCATTTCGCCTTCGACGGGATAGGCGAGCTGCCAGAGGTGCCCCGGAACCTCTTTGTGGATCACTTCGAGATCGGAAAGCGCGGTCATGCAGCGCGGACACCAGGAAATGAGCCGCGAGCCGCGATAGATCAGGTCCTTTGTCGTAGAGGAGTTTGAAGGCCCTGCGCACCGCGCGCGATGGGCCCGGATCCATCGTGAAGGCCAGTCGAGTCCAGTCGCAAGAGGCGCCGAGAATCATCATCTGTTCCCGAATGCGCCACCGCATCGGGTCCATGTATTCCCAGACCCGCGTCACGAACTTCTCGCGTCCGAGATCGTGGCGCGTCAAGCCTTCGGTGGCCAGCAATTTTTCGACCACCCATTGCCCCGCGATGCCGGCATGGTCGGCGCCCGGCAGCCAGAGCGTGCTGAAACCGCGCATGCGGTGC
Source organism: uncultured Chloroflexia bacterium (assembly GCA_963720855.1). Lineage (GTDB taxonomy): Bacteria > Chloroflexota > Chloroflexia > Thermomicrobiales > UBA6265 > JAMLHN01. Next base: position 1,103,024 of record CAVRGV010000001.1, read on the forward strand.
CAGCGGATCATCAGGTCCTGCAGGCTCACGAACAGGGCATGCCCGACATGCAGCTCGCCAGTGACGTTCGGCGGCGGCATGATGATGACGAATGACTCGGCGTCAGGATCGTCGCTGGGTTGGAAGTAGCCCTGCCTGTCCCACCAGTCATACAGACCGGCTTCGACCGTCACCGGATCGAAGGCGGATGGAAGTTCGTTGGCTTTCAATAGGTCGGTCAAAGAGGCTGCCCTGAGGTAAACAGAATCACGCAATCTCACTATTCTATGTCGGTCGGAGGTTGACGATCATGCTACAATCTTCGATGCGATCAAACGTTCGCTTTTTCCCGCATGGAACAACACTATGTCGCCGCTCCTGGATAAGATCTCTGTTCGTGGTGCCCGCGAGCACAACCTCAAGAATATCGATGTCGATCTCCCCAGGGATCGATTGGTGGTTTTGACCGGGCTTTCCGGCTCGGGCAAGTCTTCGCTCGCGTTCGATACGATTTTTGCCGAAGGGCAACGACGATATGTCGAATCCCTTTCGGCCTACGCGCGCCAGTTCCTGGGTCAGATGGAAAAGCCGGATGTCGATCACATCGATGGGCTATCTCCCGCCATCTCGATCGACCAGAAGGGAACCAGTCGAAATCCTCGCTCCACCGTCGGCACCGTCACCGAGATCTACGACTACCTGCGCCTGCTCTTCGCGCGTATCGGTCGGCCGCATTGCCCAAATTGCGGCAAGCCAATCGAGCAACAGTCGGTCCAGCAAATGGCCTCGATCTTGCTTCAGCTTCCTGAACGCAGCCGGCTGCTCGTATTGGCTCCGGTCATCCGTGATCGGAAGGGCGAGCACACCGCGGTGCTGGAAGAGATCCGGCGTGAGGGATTCGTGCGCGTTCGGGTCGATGGGATCGTCACCGATCTCGACGAGCCGATCAATCTCGCCAAGACCAAGAAGCACACCATCGAAGTGGTCGTCGACCGTATCGCGCTGAACTTCGACGACGGCGTGAGCCCAGAGGACAGCCCCGAGCGGGTCCGAATCATCGAATCGCTCGAGACCGCGCTGCGCATTGCGAAAGGGATGGCCCTCGTCCAGATCGTGGACGGTGAAGAGCTCACCTTTTCCGAGCAATTCGCCTGCACGGATTGCGGAATCAGTCTCGGCGAGATCGAACCGCGAAACTTCTCGTTCAACTCTCCCCAGGGAGCGTGCCCGGACTGTTCCGGTCTCGGCGTCAAGCTCGAGTTCGATCCAGAGCTCGTGGTTCCGAATCCCCGGCTATCACTCGATCAAGGCGCGATTGCTCCCTGGATGAGTGCCGCTGGCGAAGGATACGCCTGGTATGCGGCTCAGCTCGATGCGCTGGCAGAACTGTATGGATTCACGACCCAGCAATCGTTTGCGACCATCGACGAGGAAGCGCGCGGGATCATTCTGAACGGTCTCAAGGGCCGGCAGATTACCGTCAAATACCAAGCGCGCAATGGCCGGACAAAGGCCTATCAGGTCCCCTTCGAAGGCGTCATCCCGAACCTGACGCGGCGCTATGCCACCACCTCCTCCGACTATATCAAGGAGGAGCTTGGGAAGTACATGGCGGCCAATCCCTGTCCGACTTGCAATGGGACCCGCCTTCGGCGCGAGATTCTTTCGGTCCTGGTCGACGGCAGGAACATCGTCGAAGTCTCCCGCTTGCCGATCCGGCAGGCGCAGGCCTGGGCCGAACGACTTTCGATCGACCCGGAGAAATCGCCGGAGGCCGTGCTAACCGCGCGTGAGTTCCTCATCGGCCGGCAGATTATGAAAGAAGTGCGCGAGCGCTTGGGATTCCTGGTAGATGTCGGGCTCGACTACCTGACGATGGATCGGGGAGCCAATACGCTTTCCGGCGGCGAAGCGCAACGAATCCGGCTCGCCACCCAAATCGGCTCGGCATTGATGGGGGTGCTCTACATTCTCGATGAGCCCAGCATCGGCTTGCATCAGCGAGATAACGACCGGCTGATCAAGACGCTGTTGCGATTGCGCGATCTTGGCAACACCTTGATCGTCGTCGAGCACGACGAAGAAATGATGCGGGCTGCTGACTGGATCGTCGACATCGGACCGGGCGCCGGTGTTCACGGTGGGGAAGTGGTCGCCACGGGTCGAATTCCAGATCTCGCCGCGGTGTCGGAATCGCTCACCGGACAATTTCTGAGCGGGGCTCGCTCGATCGAGACCCCGGCGGTTCGCCGCACCGGCAGCGGCAAAACCCTGACGGTGGTGGGCGCCCGCGAGAACAATCTGCAAGATGTTACGGTCGATTTCCCACTGGGAACGTTCGTCGCGATCACCGGAGTTTCTGGCTCCGGGAAGAGTTCGCTGATCACGGACATTCTCTATCCCCGGCTGGCTATGGAATATCACCGCTCGCGGCAGCGACCGGGCGCCCATGACGAGGTTCTCGGCATGGAGCACCTGGACAAGGTGATCGAGATCGACCAAAGCCCGATCGGCCGAACTCCGCGCTCGAATCCGGCAACATACACCGGCATGTTTACGCCCATCCGGGAGCTGTTCGCATCGCTTCCCGAGGCGAAAGCGCGTGGATACAAGGCTGGTCGTTTTTCGTTCAACGTGAAGGGCGGTCGTTGCGAAGCCTGCAAGGGCGAGGGCATCATCCAAATCGAGATGAACTTCCTGCCCGATGTTTTCGTTCCCTGCGAAGTCTGTCATGGCAAGCGATATAACCGGGAAGCGCTGGAAGTAACGTTCAAGGGTAAGTCGATCGCCGATGTGCTGGAAATGACCGTGACCGAAGCACTCGACTTCTTCCAGAACATTCCGAGTGTCAGAGCGAAATTGCAGACGTTAGAAGATGTCGGTCTCGGATATATCCGACTCGGACAACCCGCGACCCAGCTCTCGGGAGGCGAGGCGCAGCGGGTGAAGCTCTCATCGGAGCTGTCAAAGCGAGCCACAGGACGCACGCTCTACATCCTCGATGAGCCAACGACGGGCTTGCACTTCGCGGATATCGAGCGACTGCTGGGGGTTCTGCAACGGTTGGCCGACGGCGGCAATACCATCGTGGTCATCGAGCACAATCTCGACGTCATCAAGTCAGCAGACTGGATCGTCGATCTCGGTCCCGAGGGCGGTACGGGTGGAGGCCAGATCATCGCGATCGGGACTCCGGAAGAGATTGCCCTCAACCCGTTGTCGCACACGGGACACTATCTGAAAGATGTGTTGTTCCAAACTGCACTCGCTGCCGACTAGGTTCGAGCTGGCATCGACCTCCGATCATGAGGGCAGCAAGATGGTGAAAACCGAACCTTCGCCAGGCTGGCTCCGAACGTGGAGCGTTCCGCCGTGCGCGTCAACCAGCGATTTCGCAATCGATAGTCCCAAGCCCACTCCGCCAGTGGATCGGGTTCTCGCCCTGTCCGACCGGTAAAACCGATCGAAGATACGATCGACGTCCGCTGGTTCGATGCCGATTCCTGTGTCGCTCACCACGATCTCAACAGCGCCTGGAGTCGGTTCTGCTGTGATCCTGACCGTGCCTTCGGCTGGTGTGTAAGTCAAGGCGTTATCGACGAGCACGCTGACCGCTTGTTCGATGGCTCTCCGATCGACGGGAACGATCACCGGAACACTCGTTTCTACTGACAGCGAAATTCCACGCTCTCTGGCAAGCTCCGCGAACCGGTCGGCCACGCTGTGGACCAGAATGGCAAGATCCAGCGGTGCCTTATCGAGTGGCAGTGTTGATCCGTCCGATCTGGCAAGCAAGAGGAGATTGCTGACCAAATTCGACATTGAATCGACTTCCTGCACGATGTGGCGCTCGCCATCTCTTCGCTCGTCAGGTGGCAGATCCGGTGTTTGCAGGAGGAATTCGGCCTCCGCCCGGATCAGGGTGAGGGGAGTGCGAAGCTCGTGCGATGCATCTGCAACGAATGACTGCTGACGTTCGAATGCGCGACGAATGGGTTGCATCGACCGACTTGCGAGAAAGAGGCCGGAGGGCAAAGCGAGCAACGCGCCCAGCACAAGGCCGCCGATCGTCGCCCGGCGAATGAATGCCAGCATTTCATAACTGGAGCTCAGTCCCATGCCAACTTGCACTGCGCCGATGATTTCATCTTCCTGAAGGACCGGAGTGGTAAAAAGACGTATCTGATCGCCTTCGACAGTGACTGTCTCACTGGTTGCCCTCCCGGACAATGCCATGCCGACCGAATTCGAAACTGGCAGACCTGGAATAGCAACTCCTCTCAGGTCATTGACGATCTTGCCATCCAGGTCGAATCCGTACGCGATCGTGTCTCCGCTCCTGATCAGCTCCTCAGCGAGATCATCGTTTTCGTCCGACTCTTCGTGATCATCTTCAGACGAGCGCTGTGCGATTGCGGATCGCTCGCGATCTTCGGCTGCGGCAGTGACTCCACCAAACGAAGCCGACCAGAGCTGCGCCACCGCGGTAGCCCGGCTGGCCAACTCACTGTCGACTTCATCCTGGATCCGCTGTGAGAGATACAGGTAGGTGGCCGTCCCGACCGTCGCCAGTACCGCGATCACCACGAGGGCGTTCAGCAAGGCAAGGCGACGACCGACGGCGCGAAACATGGCCGCTGCCTAAACGACCGCATATCCGAGACCGCGGACGGTCCGGATTAGTGGCGGATCGTCGACTCCGTGCGGATCGAGTTTCTTTCGCAGGTAGTGGATATACAGGTCTACGATATTGCCCGCTGGTTCCGCGCTGGCCCCCCATACGCGCCGCAGCAATTGATCTCGGGACAGCACCTGACCCCGATGACGCACCAGCGTCTCGAGAAGGTCGAACTCTCGCGGAGAGAGGTCGATCGCGATCCCATCTCTGGTAACTCTATGCAGTCTCAGATCGACGTTGACCATTCCTAGCTCGATAGCATCTGGCGCCATTGGACGGTCGACCCGACGCGCGAGTGCGCGCGTGCGTGCGATCAGCTCCTCGAATGCGAACGGTTTGCCGAGGTAATCATCTGCTCCGGCAGACAGTCCTTCGACGCGTTCCGGCATGTCGCCCAATGCTGTCAGCATCAGCACTGGCGTTTGCACCTGCCGTCTACGGAGTTCCCTGACGACCTGCAGTCCATCGAGCACGGGAAGCATCCGGTCGAGGATGACCACGTCGTACGTTCCATCCCCGGCGGCCTCGAGGCCAGCGTGACCATCATGCACAATCGTCGTTTCGATCTTTTCTCGGTTGAGGGTTCGACCAATCAGCTCGGCCAATCGAATCTCGTCTTCGACAATGAGCACCTTCATGCCTGGGGAAACTCCGTTGACCGCGCCCCGATTCGCGAGTCAATTGGACGACTGTCTAGCGGAAGTGTTCTGGACTCGAAGCTGGCCGCGCCGGTGGCCGAACGAAGTCATCAATCGAAGCAGAACAAGTCCGACTACCGAGGATGTGGTCAGCATATACATTGCCTGCACCCAGGAATTTCCGGCATCCGTGCCAGATCCGAGTCCGTGAAGCGCGGAAAAGAGAAAGAGCGGAAACGCCAGCAGGTGCAACAGTCGCCAGACGCGGTACGGAACGTAACGTCGCGACGACGCTGTTACTGCGACGAGCACAAAGAGCCACATTGCGAGCACCCCGAATCCCCGTCCATGGTTCAGCCGACGGAGAGCGAAACGGCACGATCAGATCACCGACGGTGTACACGAGGTAATCGTCGACCGCAAGTCCGAGCAGGTGAACCGCGAGAAACGCGTATGACAGGTGCGACAGGTAGGTATGCAGACTATAGGCGTTTCCACGACCGATTACCCGGTCGAAGGTGTGCGTCGTCAGGAACAGGCCAAGCATCACCGTGGCCCAGAAGAGCAGGTAGAGGGTGATGCCCGATGCCCGCACGAGATACCAGCTCAACGGGCTCAACGGTCTGCCTGTGACTGTTGAGAGTCGCGATCAACAATCCGAAACCAAGCGGGACCGAAAGCAGCAGAGCGGTCGAGTATCGGCCCGCAGGTTCAGGCAGCCGAACCGGTTTTGTTACCGGAGTCCATTCTCGATGGTGAGAGGGCGTTGCAGGTGATCGATTCATAGGTCCCATCCGGATACGAAAGCACTATCAGCGATGCATGCAGCGGGGTGATTTCGTTGCCTCGTGAAGCGGAGATGATTGCGGCTTTGGTTTCGATTTCCGCTTGTGTCACCGAGTTCGCTACGACTGTGACGGTTGGAGTTTCGATATTGATGGCTCTTCCAGTCGCGGGATCGATCAGGTGATTGACCGACCGGTCTCCCCGCTTCCACTGCCGTTTCCTGGTCGTCGATGTCGCGACCGCGGAGAAGGTTCCGGCGCGAATGGACAGCGAAGCAACATCTTCCTCAGGACAATCGGGATGCTGGACGCCGATTTGCCAAACAGCTCCATCTGGAGGTGAGCCCACAACCGCGAGATCCCCTCCTGCGTTCAGGAGTGCGCCTGGCCAGGTGATGAACCGCGACATCGACCGATCCACGAAGGCGCCTTTGGCAATTCCTCCCAGATCGATCCGGAGACCGTCGGGCATTCGCACCGTCTCAGCCATCGAAATCGAGCTCGATGTCGAGCAACTTCCAGGACTCCGGGTGTCGAGTATGGGACCGCCCCAAACGTGCGTCGCCAAGAGGAATGCTTGCAAAGGTACGGTCGTATCCTTCGTGTTCCAGCGAGTCGAGAATCGTAGGGTCGAATCGACCGCCAGAGTGAACGAAACCGGTGATGGCATCGTCGAGCACATCCAAAAAATCGCGAGATACGCGAACCGGATCACCATGCGAACGGTTGACGACGCTAAGCTCGCTCTCGAAATCGAATCGGCTGAAAATGCGCTCCCAACGTGTCGCCTCTTTCTGAAGTCTCTCCATTGCCACCGCCATCTTCACTTCTGTCACGCCAACCGAGCGTAGCGAGATAGTGGTTCCCATCGCCCGGAACGCTCCGACGTGCGACTCCATAACCATCATGAGCCCCCAGTTCGCCCATGTGACGGCTGTGATTGGGTCTGCGGAGCGGTCACGTACGCGTCATGGGCTGACCCTTGCAGCGATTGCGCAGTGTCGTCGTCGTTGTCGTACTCCCCTGCTTCGTCCTCGCTATAGCGCGTGGTCGATAGTGCATCGGAAGTTAGCGGACCGTTGGATGCTGACCCAACGAGTCTGCGAAACCGCTCCAGTTGTGGGACTTTGGTGCGACAGCAGGCCGTTGGATCCGATGAGGATCGAACTCAGAATGCCGGCGAAACACGCACCGGTCGAAGCGAATGCCGCACGCCGCCAGCGGGCCTCTCGATCTACCCGGGTGCTTATCGTGCGATAGCCCATCGCTCCCAGTGGATCCACCAGGCTCCGAGCACGAACGGCCTTGCGTACCAATCGGTCCTGATCGTTAGTCGTCATCTTCATCGTGCTCCTGGTGCCCGTCATTGTTCTGAATGCGGCTCTGGTTGCTGTCATTTTCCTGTTCATGGTCTTCGGTCCAGAGAGGAATCTTGGTTTCGGTCGGATCGATACTGGTCGAGCTTGCCGACAATGGTTGCGCCGTCGCGGTGGGCCGATCGGTTCCGCTTTCCCACATGAATGCAGCGTTGTGCTCAGGCTCGGCAGTTGGGAGCGAGTTCACCGTCTGGGCCGGAAGTAGCTGGGAGTTTTTTCCAGAGCTGCGAAATTGCGTAGCACCGAGAATCACCAGAAGTGATAGTGCAATTGCTGTAACCGTCACGTAACGCATTGGCATTTGTTCGAAATCCTCTCGCGGAACAGGTGCATCGAGATCGTTGGCCCAACCCTAACCAGCTAGAATTAGCGTTGAATTTGAAACCCCGGTACAAGTCTGAAATTCTGCTGAAGAAATCCGCCCAGGTAAGGAAGGACCGAACATTGCGTTCCTCGGAGCCCGCGAATGGGACCAGCGGCTGGACTTGCCTCGCCGCAAGCTCCGCACCCGGATGACAGCGTAAATAGCATCGGAGACCGCCTCAACTGGTTGCGCGCCGGAGTGCTTGGCGCGAACGACGGCATCGTTTCGGTGGCGGGTGTCGTCGTAGGTGTCGCGGGAGCAACGTCCGACCGCAACCAGATCATGACCGCGGGGGTCGCTGCGCTGGTCGCTGGGGCGCTCTCCATGGCCGGAGGCGAATACGTTTCGGTCAGTACGCAACGTGACACTGAGGAAGCTGCGGTCAGCAAAGAGACGATCGAGCTCGCGACGATGCCCGAGAAAGAGCTCGACGAGCTCACGCAGTATTACGAAGGTCGCGGCATCTCTCACGAGGTGGCGCGCAAGTTTGCGGAAGAGCTCACCGCGGCCGACCCTTTGCGCGCCCATACCGAGATGGAGTTCAACCTCACGCCAGGAGAACTCACGAATCCCTGGCACGCCGCGCTGGCGTCGCTGGTTTCGTTCCTGGTCGGGGCCGTGATTCCCCTGATCGCGATTGCGGCTGCACCGACTTCGATAAGGATTTGGATTTGCGTCGCGTCAGTTGTGCTAGCGCTCTTCCTTACTGGCTATGTCAGCGCACACCTGGGCGGAGCGGCAAAGCGTCCCGCAATCCTCCGGAACGTGCTGGTTGGAATGTTGACCATGGGAATTGCGTATATCGTGGGGCGCATCTTCGGTGTCGCAACTGGATAACAGCATGAGCATGCGTCAGAACCTTGTCGCAATCGTTCTGTCAACGTACCATCTGAAGCGCTGGGGCGTACATCCGCCGGGATATACGCTTCGAAACTGCCTGGTGCGAGGGCGACGAATCTTCGCTTCATCGTGAGCAGTTTTCGCGTGAACAAAACCGTCCTGGTGCTCAACCAGAACTACGAACCCCTGAATATCTGCAATGCCCGGCGTGCCATCGTGCTCGTTTTTGGCGGAAAAGCCGAGATCCTCGAGTCGCACGATTCGCTCATCTCGACCACGCAGGAAGTGTTTCCCTATCCCTCGGTCATTCGTCTGATCGGTTTGATTCGGGCACCCAGGGCTCGGGTAAAGCTCACGCGCCGAGAGATCTTTCTCCGCGATTCATACACCTGCCAGTACTGTGGGCGCCGCACCGGCGATCTCACGCTCGATCATGTGATCCCGCGTTCCCGAGGCGGTCCGCATACCTGGGAAAATCTGGCCGCAGCCTGCCGGGCCTGCAATCATCGCAAGGGTGGCAAGTCGGTTGCCGAAGCGCGCATGACGTTGAAACGGCAACCTTTCGAACCGTCTCCGGGCCGCTATTACGCCATCGAGCGACGCCTCGAACAGAGCATCGCCGAGAGCTGGTTCAAGTTCCTTCCCGGGATCGAGTCATCAGAGCGATCCAGTATCTCGGTGCCTTTCAGCGCGGACTGACAACTCGACGGTTTATCATCGTCGCCGCGCTGGAAATCACCGGCGCGTCGTATTGGTGCTCGATTGCCCTGGAAAGGCTACTTTCGTTGATCGATCTCAAAGTCATTCGCGACCAACCGGATATGGTTCGGAGCGCACTGCAGTCGCTCTTTGCCACCGCGCCCATCGACGAGATCCTCTCGCTCGATGAGTCGAGGCGGCAGGTCGTGACCGAGGTCGAGTCACTCAAGGCGAAACGCAACGACGGTTCCAAGGAGGTTGGACGCACCAAAGACGCCGAGCGGCGCGCTCAGCTCATCGAAGAGATGCGCCAGTCTGGGCGACGACATCTCTGCAAAAGATGAACAGGTGCGGGCAATGGACGAGGAGCTCTACAACCTCCTGCTGAATGTTCCGAATCTGCCGTTGCCAGAGGTACCAGTCGGACCAGACGAAAGCCACAATGTCGTCACGAAGACCGTGGAGACGCCGCACCCGAAAGACTTCGAAGTCCGACCGCATTGGGAAACCGGGGAAGAGCTTGGCATCATCGACTTCGAGCGCGGTGTCAAGATTGCTGGTACCCGCAACTATGTGCTCCGCGGCGACGGCGCACGTCTACAGCGTGCCTTGATCACCTGGATGATCGATCTTCACACCCAAAAGCACGGATATACCGAGGTCTACCCGCCCTATCTGGTGTTGACCGAGATGCTGGTCGGAACTGGGCAGCTTCCCAAGTTCGCGGACACGCAGTTTCGCGATATCGAGGGCGAGAAGTGGCTGATCCCGACCGCGGAGGTGCCGGTCACGAATCTGTACCGCGATGAGATTCTGGACGAGGCTGAGCTTCCGATCTACAACACGGCGTATACCGCCTGTTTTCGCCGCGAACAGATCTCGGCTGGACGAGATGTGCGCGGAATCAAGCGCGGGTATCAATTCGACAAGGTCGAAATGGTCAAGCTCGTTCACCCCGAGAAATCGACGGAGGAGCATGCGCGCCTGATCGGTGAAGCCGAAGATGTGCTGATCGAGCTCGAGCTGCCCTATCGACTGCTGCAGATCTGCACAGGGGATCTTTCGTTTACGGCCGCGAACAAGGTCGATCTCGAAGTATGGTCGCCGGGAGTGGCGGAATGGCTGGAAATCTCGTCCTGCTCCAACTTCCTGGAGTTCCAGGCCAGCCGGGCAAACATCAAGTTTCGTCCAGAAGGCGGGGGCAAAACCCAGTTCGTTCACACGCTCAATGGATCCGGGCTTGCATTGCCTCGCCTCATGATCGCGATCATGGAGAACTACCAGCTCGCGGACGGAAGCTTCGAAGTGCCCGCGGTCATCCGCCCATATATGGGCGGACAATCGGTGATCGGCAATCAGGGTCCAATTGGCCCGGCCTCGATCAAGGGATAGACGTTCAGACAGCGGTCTCGGGCAGCTCGGCCAACAATCCGCGCAGCACGTCGTCGCTGGAGACATTGTTCGATTCGGCTTCGAAGTTGAGAATCAGCCGGTGGCGCAGAGCGGGTAGCGCCACCGACCGAATGTCGTCATACGCGACATTCAGCCGGCCTTGCGTCAGCGCGCGAATTTTCGCTCCGAGCACGATCGACTGCGCGCCACGCGGACTGACGCCGTATCGCACATAGCGGCGTACTGTTGGCGTGGCGCGTGGGTTGTCCGGGTGCGACGCCATCACCAGCCGGACTACGTATTCGCTTACGGCGCTGGCAATCGGCACTTCGCGAGCGAGCTGACCCATCTGCAGGATAGAAGCCCCGGTCGCGGCGCGGTCGACCTCAGAGCGCACAGTGGACGTTGTGCGTCGCAAGATCTCCGTCAGCTCGTCTTCGTTTGGGAAGCGCATCAGCACTTTGAAAAAGAACCGGTCGAGCTGGGCCTCGGGCAACGGGTAGGTCCCTTCCATCTCGACGGGATTTTGCGTCGCCAGCACGAAAAAAGGTTCCTCCATCGGGTGCACCACATTTGCAACGGTGCACGTGCGGTCCTGCATCGCTTCGAGCAGAGCCGACTGGGTCTTGGGTGTGGCGCGATTGATCTCGTCGGCCAACACCAGATTGGCAAAAATCGGCCCTCGCTGAAACGAGAACCTCCGATCGCGATTCTCCGTTTCGATCAGGATATTGGTGCCGGTGATGTCTGCCGGCATGAGGTCGGGCGTGAACTGAATTCGCCCAAACGATAGCTCGAGCGAATCCGCAAGGGTTCGAACCAGCATCGTTTTGCCAAGTCCGGGCACGCCTTCGAGCAGCGCATGACCTCCCGCCAGGATGCAGATAAGGACCTCTTCGACGACCTCATTCTGTCCAACCATGATTTTGCCGACTTCGCTTTGAATTCGGACGAACTGCTCTCGAAAATCTGCAACGCTCATGCTCTCTTCGACGACGGACATGGCTGGCTCCTTGTTGGATCTATCGACGAGAAATGTAAATCGCCACCAGTAGCGTAACGAGCATCAAGACGATGAAGCCAATTGCGGCGATGCCAATGAGGGCGATGGAGAGTTTCTCGGCCCGGGTCGGACTGCGTGCCTGCCTCGAACTGACAAAGCGATCGTCCCATACAACTTCCTGGTCCGATCGATCGTCTGACTCGACCGGAAATTGTTGAAACCATCGATCGCCCTGAGTCTCCATCGATCAGGAGGCTTCTTGGAGGCGACGGGCCACGATCTCAGCGCTGGCCCGCCAATCGAATTTGCGCGATTGGTCGCGGCGGCGCTCACGCGCAGCCTGTCCCGAATCGAGGCTGAGTGCGCACTCGAGCGCTGACGCAATCGACGCGGAATCGACGGGATCGAACAACACCACTTCGTCGCCCCCCACTTCGCGAAACACTGGCAAATCGGAGGCAACGACCGGAACCCCGGCGGCAAGGCCCTCCACAATCGGGAGTCCGAAACCCTCATATCGTGACGGGTAGACGACCGCAGTCGCCGCAGCGTAGAGCCCGGCAAGCTGCGCTTCCGGAATGTAGCCAAGCCGCAGGACCCTCCGCTGCAGCCCCAACTGCCCGATGGGCGCAAGCTGTTGCTGCGGCATTCCAACCATCTTTTCCTGCGACCACAAGCATGATGTGTTCTGGAAGGCTGGCCATCGCCTCGAAAAGCTTCGGCAGGTTTTTTCGTGGCTCGATTGTTCCCACATACAAGAAGAACGGAAATCGAATGCCAATTGTGACCAACGCTTGTTCGGAGAGTGGTTCGGCACCGCTGAAGAATGCGCGGAGGCAGCGTTCGAGGCAACGATCACGCGCTCTTCAGGCACGTCGTATCGTTCGAGAATCTCGACACGAATCGCTTCGCTGACCGTAAAGATTGTCGACGCACGCGAGATCGCGCGTTCGACGACAGGCGCGAGGTAGTTGGCCAAGCTTTGCGGGGTCTGCGCTTCTGCGTGCAGCCATGCGAGATCGTGAACCGTCACATGCTCCCGCCTGCCGGGCGGTGTCGTGAAATCGGGCGAGTAGGAATCGACCGGCGATCCGGAGTCGAGCAATCGACGAACCGGGAGCTGCGTGCGACTGAACAGCCGATCGACATTCCGCCGAGAAAGCCGCGATCGAGACACCGGTAGTGAGTTCCAGGGCGACTCTCGTATCAAGCCTGGAACAGGCGGGACTCGGATCGGAGGCAAACCAAAGACGGGTCGAGTCGACCGGCAGGAGTGGAATGAGCTCGCGCGTGAGTTCCCGTGCATAGCGGCCGATACCGGCGCCTTGATTGATCGCCGCGCTTATGTCAATAAGTGTACCGCCTGCCACGCGCTTAGCCGCTGTCGGGCTGAGTCCGTTTGCGGACCCCCCACTTGAGCATGTAGAGGTACACAACGGCCCCAACGGCGATCAGCCCCCAATACGTGATAAGCCGATCCAGCAACGCCACCGAACCCGCCAGATCGACTGGGACGTCGACGAGCTTGAGGACCGAAACCATGGCAACCTCTACCACTCCCAATCCTGCTGGCGTGAATGGCAAGGTCGTCAGCAATGCCGCCATCAGACCGACAAAGATCGCCAGCTCGAACGAAATGTGGACATCGAGCGCTTTCGCTACCAGAAAAACCCGCGAAGCCTCCATCGACCAGATAATCACGCTCAGCACCGCGGGTACAGCGGGCCGGCGCAAATTGACAAAGACCGATTCCTGCAACGTTACCCACTGGTTGCGGAAGCGCAGCGGGAGCCGCCGTTCGATGAAATCGCGAAACACCCAAAGTACGACGAGACCGACCACCGCGAGTGCACTGAGTCCAACACCGACGTAGAGCGCTTTGGTCGCGTCCGAAGGAAGGTCTCCGTGGAACGCGACGATGGCAGAAATCGCCAGCATGAGCACGAGCACGATGAGGTCGATTACACGTTCTGTCAGTACCGTGCCGAATCCAATCGAATAGCGAATGCCATCGTCGACCTTGATTCGGTAGATTCGATACGCGTCGCCAAGTTTGGCGGGCAGTATGCAGTTGAAGAACCAGGAAACCAGCAGCACTGCCGACAGATAGCCGACCGGGGGAACAGTCGTGCCGGGCAACGTTCCCGCGCCCGCAACGGCCAACATCCAGCGCCAGCGAACCGCGCGCAACACAATGGTTCCCACGTACACAACGATCGCGGTCGCAAGCAGGATCAGGTTGGCGGAGCGAATGTTATCCACCACGGCCGCCATATCGAGATCGAGCCGCTGGATGAAGAAGATGAAGATCGCCATCGCGACCGCGAACGAGATGATCGTCCTAGGCCGGAGCAAGCCTTTCCCCAGTGAAGCCGGATCTCCTACCGGCGTTTCTGGTTCAGGCAGGCCGATAGGCTCAGCGGACGTTCCGAGTGGATTGTGTATCGACTCCGACTCGGTGCTCACGAGTGGTGCTCCCGGTCGCTCCAGGCTTCAGTACCGATGGCGATCGCCATCGCCCAGACCACGACCAATTGAAGGTTCAGGCTGAGAACGTGCACGTATTCGAATACCGCGTGCGCGCCGGTTGCTGCTGTGATTCCTGCCGCACCAATCAGGAGCGCCAAACGCGATCCCCCGGGGAGAATTCGTATCGTACGCACAATGATGAGCGAAACCCCAAGCAGCATGGCAATGTATGCCGTCAAGCCAACAACCCCGGATTGTGCGAGAAAATGCAAATACGTGTCGTGCGCATGGCCTCGACCGATCCGGAATCGCCATTCTTGCGTGTAGTCTCGATAGTTCAAATCATAGTTTCCCGCGCCAACTCCGACGAATGGATGCGCTTTGGCCATCTCGACCGCCGCCGTCCAATGGGAAAGACGTTCTTGCACAGCAAAGTTGGCCGGTGTCACCAACGTCTCTTCGTTCGAGAAGGTTTGCACCCCCGCGGCAACGATGCCAATGGCGACGGTCAGGAGCGCCACCGCGGCGATGAGGCCGACCGGCGCCAACCGCACGATGGAGAGTCGCATGTGCGGTACGATCAACGCCAGCACCATCGCGAACCCTGCCGCCATCCCCACCATGCCGCCGCGCGATTGAGACAGTATCAGTCCCAGGATTCCGGCGAGCACGCCAAGCGCCCAGACCGGCCGGAGTCGGCGTGACAAATGCCAGCGTCCGTCCAATCGGCGATCTCCGAGCGGCCCTATCAACAGTGCCAGAAAAAGTGGAGTCGTGAGCTCGAGGTAGATGGCCAGTTGGTTTGGGTGCGTAAACGGTCCATAAGCGCGCAGAAAGCCGCGCACCTCGAACGACGCTGGGCCGATCACGAAAATCACCTGCCAAATGGACAACGCAACCGAGCCGAGCACTCCAACCAGCGAGCCAAGCAGAAACGGCAAAGGATTTCCGCCTCGACGAAAGGTGTTGAACGCGAAACAGGAGACGATCCCGGTCGCCAGCCAGCGATAGGTCTCGCCAATCCAGATTCCTCCATCGCGCGCGTTCCAGACCGATAGCACCAACGCGGCAATCAGGACAAAAAGCGAAACAGTCACGAAGTCGATCAATACTCGTTGCCGTGATCGAAGCAGCGAAATCGTCCATCCACCCAGGAGGGACCAAATCGCTACTTTCGTCAGCGTCACCGATCCGGATTGGATGCCGACCTGGAAATAGGTTTGGACGGGCAAGGTCAGCGCAAGCAGCCCGAGTCCCCAGTCGCGGCGACTCATCCCAAGCCAAACACTCACCAGAATCGCGAGTACTAAACCGGTGGTCTGCCAGGCGAGCGCACCAATCAGCAGCCCGCAGGCGACCACCAAACCTGCCAGCAATGGCGTCGTGATCGGCGTTTTCGTGTAACGAATTGCCATCGCGCTAGTCATCTACTGCTCGAACCATGGCGGGAACCCTCCCGATGAGCAATGCGATCGCTAACCAGGTCAGTGCCGAAAGATCCGCCAGAAAGTACCCATTGTCGACCATCCCGTGACCAAGCCCGGCGCCCAGGCACCCGAGCGCTCCCAATTGCCATGGCGACAGGGTCCAACGTCCGCGGCGCGCTTGCCAGACGATCCACCCGCCGGCAAAGATGTAAACCCCGAGCAGGGCCACGCCCAAAACTCCCAGACTGAGCCAGCTATCGAGGAACAGGTTGTGCGGATGTGACGTGTATCGCTCATTCCAGATCCGCGGATCGATGTATCGGCTCTGGTTCAGCCAAAGAAACTGATCCAGTCCGATGCCGGTAATCGGGAAGTCGCGCACCATGGCGAGTGCGCCTTCCCAGAGGAATCTGCGCGTGTTCACGAAACCGGATGAGTCTGCGCCCGCGAACCGAGTGCCGGCGAACAGTGCGAAAGCCGCAAGCCCGCCCAGGAGCGTACCTATCAGCAGCTTCCAACCGTGGCGAATAGGATGCGCGAGTAATACAACGGCAACACCCACCGCCAATCCCAGCAAAGCCCCACGGGAGAAGGTCGATGCAACTGCAGCGAACATGAGCGCCGTCAATCCCAGAAATACCCAGCGCGCGCGCGATTGCAGCAGAGCGCCCGGAACCAGCGATAACATTGCGGCCCGCTCGAGATAGAGCGCCAGGTTGTTCGGGTGAAGATACGTAGCCGTCGAGCGATGAACGTTGTCGACAGAGAAGCTCGAGCTTGCCGAACTGAGCTGCCAGAGAGCCGCCACCGACACCGCACCGGCCGGCAATACGATGGCGAGCGTCAGCGCACCGGCTCCTTCCCGGTCAATCGCTTTCCTGGCCAACACGAAGAGCAAAAGGGGTTCCAGAATCACCCAGCGCCAGGTCCGCAATGCCTCGGCCCGATGTGTATCGAACGGCATCCAAACCAGTGAGAGCGTGCCCAGCACCAGCAGGAGCAGTGGCAGGATCCAGAACCAGGTTGGCCCTTTCCGCGGCGCACTCGCAATGTTTCGATGCTCGACGAAGTCGAACGCAATGCGGATCGATGTGCCTGTGGCGGTGACCAGCACCCCTAACTCGAGCAACCCAAGCTGCAGAGATCCGATCTGGACGGGGTGAAATATCAGCGGGACGGCGGCGCAGGTGGCATAGAGCGCTCCCGACGGGGAGGCTGCTGCCAGGATGACAGCCAGAACCACGCAAGCGCCGGCCAACGGGCTGCTCGAGAAAATCCAGGTAGCGAGCCCAAGGACCAGCATTACCGCCCAGACCACCAGCGTCGCGCGTTCGAGCGGGATGAATTTCGAACCACGAGCTATCACGTGCGTGGCATCGGTCGCCAATCCGGCATCGAGGGAAGCTGCGGCCCCTGCACCACGTCGTCCCGCCGTCGCATCAGCCCACCTCGCTCGGCCGAGACCATGGCGATCTCTCGCAACGCCACGACGGTCATGGCAAGCGCGGTGAAAAGCGCCACCACAACCGGCCATCGCAGCGGCGGATCTCGCGAAATGACCGCCCCGCCGATGGTGAGCTGCCCGGGGTCGGACATCGTCAATGAGAGCTTGTGCACTCCGTCGTCGAGATTCGAAGCGAGCGACACCGCGATATCTTGCGCTTGGTAATAGGTGAGATCGATGGTGGATGCCCCGTCGTCGCTGCCCCAATCCGGCAACGGCTTGCCGTCGATTGTGGCGCGGATCAACCCGGCGTCGGGGCTGCGGCGGAGATAGACGACGATACCGGTTCCTTCGAACGTGATGGAAGAGGTTGCCCCAACTTCGCTGGTTGTTTTGAAGATGCGCCCATCCAGGTGCTGGTCGTTCCAGGCGCCGCTATAGGTGACCGGACCTGAATCCATCGGCACAAAGCCAGTCGGGGCGACGCTGCCTACCCCGGAATCGGCAAGCGCGGTTACCGATTCGAAGGCAACGGTCGAGGTGCCATCCTCGTTCAACAGCGCGCGACCTTCGTCTCCGGGACTCGCTTGCTGTGGCAACAGCGCCCATTGAAAGACCGGGCCTGCCCAGGGCCACTCTGTCCGTATTCGCTCCATCCCCGCCACCAGATACTCGGCCTGCGTTTGGCGCGAAATTCCATCCCCCAGATTCCATCCAAAATGCGTGATCCAGACCGGCTTGGTGGAGTCGCCTTCTTCGATCATCGTCTCCCGAAAAAGCTCGGTGCGAGACAAACTGGGAGTGTCGCTGGAGACGCGCCGGTCGTATGGAGAGGCAACGCCTCCATCGATTGCAGCAGCGGCGGCGTCGAAGTAGGGAGCTCCCCCGACATCGTACACACCACGCAAGAATCGAACATCGTCGCTCATGGCGCCGTTGGCGCCGCGAGCGGCGAACTCGGCCAGGATCACCTGGGTCTGCCCGTTCGCGGTGCGGATGGCATTGAAGGCCGGCGCGAGGATCCCGACATACTCATCGGCAGTAGCTCCTACTCCTCCCCAATGCATGGGATCGTTTGGACGATCCCAGACCTGTACGTAGTCGACATACGCGCCGTATCTCCCGACGAACTGCGTCAGGAACGCGGCGAAATCGGCAGCGTTGGCAGGGGGAGCAGCCGTTCCATCGAGCGAGCCCGGCTGAGCGGCCCAAACTGGTGCTCCTTCGACAACGGCCACCATCTGGATTCCCGCGTCATTCAGATTCCGCACGATAGGATCGTAGGCGTCCCAGTTGAACTCGCCTTGTGAGAGTTCGATCTCAGACCAATCGAACGTCTGGCGTACGATGCTGAACCCGTTCGATCGCAGCGTTGACGCAATCGCTTCTATCTGCGATTCAGAAAAGGAGCGGAGATCGACATTCGTGGCGAGGCCACGCCCTGAGACCTGCTGGACATAGGGTGGGTCAGCACTGGTTTCGATCCCGCGATGCAGATAGACATCGGCGACCGCTGCTCCCAGCGCCATCATCAGGCCAACGGAAAGGAGCAAAAAGGCTCGCAGCAATCGCCCGAAGCTGCCATTGACGCCAGGGTCGGCGACGATGGCCGAAGCAATTCGGCGCCGAATCGAGCCGCGACGCCGAGGTGACGATGGGGCAGCACTCGGAGTCTCGGGCGTGGGCCGATAGAATTGTTGTGACGAGTCGCTTCGTCGTTGACGCATACAATGACCGTTCTTACCGCGACGGATCGCCGCCGGCGGTCAAGAGTACAGGATTGGACAACTGGCCCCGATGACAATCTCTCAAGCGCAGTCCAGCGAAATCTACGATCAAATCCACCAACTTGGACTTGTCCGTGATCTCTCGCCGAGCGAGGCGCGATTGAGTTACCAGGTCATCGGTGCGACGGCCGCGCGGGCGGGTCAGTCGCTGGAGGAAACCATGGCTTCCGCGCTGGCGGCACTGAGTCCGACAAGTGGCGAATCTTCAGCATCCAGGAACGAGCGATTGAGTGCCGCTCTGTCGGCAATCGCCAGTGGTTTTTCGGCTTCGCAACTGTCCCGATTTCCGGTGGAACCAAATCAGGCCGCGATCGATTCACGATTGATTACCCGGCTCAACGCGCTGCATCGCATCAGTCGCGCGGCCACGATCACCACGTCATCCACCGAGTATCTCCGCCAAAGCGTCGAGGCCATCATCGATGCAACGCATGCCGATGCTGTTACGGTCTTCGTGTTCGACCGCCCGACCAACAGTCTGACTCTTGCCGGCCAGCACGGATTCGACCCCGGTTTGATCGGGACGATGTCGATTCGCGGCGACCGCGGGATCATGGGAAGGGTGATGGAAAGCGGCAAGGCGGCCTTCGCCGGGGAAGTCAAGGATGATCCAGACTGGTTCCCTTCCCCCACCCTGCGAGATGAGATCTATCGCGCCCAGGCATCACTGCCTATGAAGTTGGCCAACCCTGACCGGATGGTTGGAGTAGCTACGCTCTGGATGCGCGAACCGCAGGCGTTCGATGAGGACGAACGCATCTTCCTCAAGGACGTGGCGTCCGAACTGGCAATCGGCGTGGAGTACACCCAGCTCCATTCATTGACCGACGAGCGGCTTCGCCGCAAGATCATCGAGCTCGGCACCTTGCAACGGGTGTCGCGCACAGTTGCTTCGGCACTCGACCTGAACGACGTACTCCGTTTCGTCAGCGAGTCAGCCGTCGAGCTCACCAACGCCGAATCGGCAGCCGTGTTCCGCCTTCCCAGCCATGGGAAGGACGAAGAGGCTGCACCGCTGGTGGAATACCGTGTCGGCGCTGCACGGCAAGTTTCCGATCAAGTGGCGCGCGATGCGCTGCTCAGCGACGTCATCAATTCCGGAAGTGCACGCGCGGTCGACATGGATTATGTCGACGGGACGAATATTCTCTATTGCATGCCCTTGAGCTCGGCCCGCGAACGATGGGGTGCACTGTGCGTTCGCCTCAAGTCGGGCATGGAGGTCACGGAAGATGACCTCGCACTCCTGCAAGCGTTCACCGACACCGCGTCGATTGCGATCGAAAATGCCGAGCTGTATGAGGAGGCGCGTCGGAGCGCCGAAACTGCGTCGACGTTGCTGCAGGAAATGCACCATCGCGTGCGCAACAACTTGCAGACCGTCGCCGCGCTGCTTTCGCTTCAGCTTCGGCAGGTAGAGGGAAGCGAAGCGGAAAAACACCTGCAAGACGCGATCGGCCGCGTGCAGGCAATCGCCTCAGTACACGATCTCTTGAGTGACGAAACGCGCTTGAGCGGCGCCACCATCGACGCGATCGCACGGCTCGTCGCAGATGAGCTCAAAGTCACGTTGATTCCGCCATCCACCAGCGTGCAGTTCGTCATCGAACCGACCGATGTTGTCGTTCCGACCCGCCAGGCAACGGTGCTGGCGTTGCTCTTCAACGAGCTGATATCCAATTCGATCGAGCATGGATTCGCTGGGCTCGATCACGGGCAAATCCGAATCCGGACCTGGAAGTCGGGCAACTTGGTCACCATCGAGGTCAAGAATGATGGCAAAGCGCTGCCAGTGGAGTTCGATCCGAACTCGAATTCCGGCATTGGGCTCCGCATCATTCAACGGATGGTGGAATCGGACCTCAAGGGAGAATTCACCCTCGAGCAGCGGCACAACTGCACGGTCGCGCGGATGATCTTTCCTGCCGCCGACTGAGGTTTAGGATTGTTTGTCGCCACCACCGGGCGCGTTGGCGTATGCCTCATCCATGAAATCGGCGATGTGGGTGACCTTGATGTCGGAACCGGCCTCCCGCAAAAGGGTGGCAATCTGGATGGCACAACCGGGGTTGGCTGTCACCACTTCAGTTGCGCCGGTTTCGATGATGTGGCCGATCTTGCGCTCGCCCAGCTTGCGGGCCATTTCGGGCCGCAGGATGTTGTAGATCCCGGCACTGCCGCAACAGAGCGACGACTCGCGCATTTCCACGAGATCCAACTCTGGAATCGACTTGAGTAACGTACGCGGTTGTGCGGTGATCCGCTGGGCGTGTGCCAGGTGACATGCATCCTGGTAGGTCACCTTGCGTCGGATCGGGCCGGGATCCTGCCGATTCTCAGCCGCGACGAACTCAGAGAAGTCCTTCACTCGATGGGCGAAGTCATGGGCGCGGTCTGCGAAGGCCGGATCGTCTTTGAGCAGGTGGCCGTACTCCTTGAGCGTCGATCCGCATCCGGCCGCCGTGACGACAATAGGCCGATCTGGCTCGACTTCGAAGGCTTCGATGTTCGCCCGCGCCATTTCGCGAGCGGTGTCGAACATGCCACTGTGCACCTGCAGCGCGCCACAGCATCCCTGGCAGGTAGGGACGTCGACATTCGCGCCATTGGTCGCCATCACACGGCAGGCGGCGCGGTTGGTGTCGCCGAAGGCAGTACCCATGATGCAGCCGTTGAAGAGCGAAGCGGTTCGCTCGGGCTCGCGGGCAGTCCATTTTTCCTTTCCCGGCTTGAGCGGCTTCCCATGCGTAGCAGGAGCCATCTTTTCCATGTCGGCAAGTCCAAGGAGCTTGAGCGCCCCGGACTTGCGTGCGACCTTTTGCAAACCGGTCGTCTGATAGAGACCGGTCATGCGCGCCGCGGCTCCCATCTTGCGCATGTCGGAGAACGTCCAGTCGAGCATGACCTTGCGAGCGATGCGTTGCTTGGCTGGTCTGTGCAATCGCTGTTCGATCTGGAAACGCGCCGCTTCCACCAACGGGCCGTACTGGACACCAGACGGGCAGACCGCTTCGCAAGCTCGACAATTGAGACATTGGTACATCTGTTCCTGGAAGAGCTCATCGTCGACCGACAACCGGCCCTGCGATACCGCGCTCATCAACCAGAGCCGGCCACGGGGAGACGACATCTCCTGACCGGTTATTCGGTACGTTGGGCAGGAAGAGAGGCACATCCCGCAATGCACGCAGGCTTTGAGCAGCTCGGGCTCGGGGGCATCGACGTCGGTGAATCCGACGATACCTCCCAGATCCTTCAAGTTGGCGGAGGTTGCAACGGACATCTAGAGCTCCGGAATGACCCGGCCCGGGTTGAGCACCGACCGTGGATCGAATTGACGTTTCAGTAGCCGCATCAGTTCCAGCGTCGCTTCCGATGGCCCAAATGCATCGACAGCGGCATGAACATCGACCGGAGCAGCAAGCAGCAGCACGCTCAGCCCCGCCCGCCGCAGCTCGGATATCACGGTTGCGGCTGAATTGGACTCATCTTGGTCAATGGTCGCCGCGATACGTACAGTTCCCGATCCCAGCGACGCGCGAACATCCCGCACAGCCAAGCCAGCCGAAGCGAAGGCATGAAGAACGGCTCGCAGCGTGCTCGCAGCCTCAGACGGTTTCCCGCGTACCTGAATTGCCAACTCGTTCGAACCGACCGGAATCGACTCTTCGGACACATATGCCCGCCAATACGCCTCGCTCTCGTCGGAAGACAACGTGGCAGCTTCTCCCAGGCGGTCGGCAAGCTCACGTGCCATCTGGTCGACCGTGGCGGGACGGCCTTCGATGCGAATCGCCTCCTGCCAGACGTCACCGTGTCTTCTTGCCTCGAAGGCGACCGGCCGGATGCGGCCACTGCCTACTGCCAATCGATCTCCTTCGAGCTGCTCGGTGGTGGCGCGCTCGACGGTGACGGTCGCTTCTCCACGAGCGGCGGGAACGACTTTGAAGTTCGCGCTGACGACGACCCCCAGCGTTCCAACTGCGCCGAGATGCATGCGCATCAGATCGAACCCGCTCACGTTTTTGACCACCATCCCTCCGGCATTGCCCAGGGTGGCATCCGGGTAAGCGGCCTGAATGCCGATGAGCGCGTCCCGCAGCGAACCTGACCCATATCGCCGTGGGCCGCAAAGCCCGGTCGCGATCAATCCGCCAATCGTCTCACGATCAGGTTCGGGAACATCGATAGGAATCGTCTGACCGCGGGCCGCGAGCTCGCGCCAAACTGACCCGATCGTCGCACCGGCCTCGACCGAAATAGTCATATCGTCGGGCTCGTACGCCAGAATCCGGTTGAGCCCTTTGGTCGAGATCAAGTCGGTTTCACGATTCAGCTGGTTGCCGTAACCGAATTTTGAGCCTGCACCGATTGGGGACACCGCTCCGCCGCGCATCGCGACCTCGCCGAGCAAATCGGCAAACTGGCGCGGAGTCGACGGAGTCGCCACTGGTAGCGTCGGGCTAAAGGGGGTAGATGCCATATTTTTGCGCCAGTGCCGCGTTGTAGTGCGCTCGCACCTCGCCGCACATGTATCCCTTCGGGAAGAGTTTTTCAGGGTTCATCGCGCCAGATGGATCGAACGCTTCCTTGATACCGGCCATGGCCGCCAGGTCATCGTCCGTATACACCAGCGTCATATAGTCGCGCTTCTCGGTTCCGATGCCATGTTCGCCCGAGAGCGCGCCGCCGATGCTGACGCAGTATTTGATCAGCTCCTTGCTGGCGCCAATCACTTTCTCGACATCTGACTCGTTCATCCGATCGAACAGCATGAGCGGGTGCAAATTCCCGTCTCCGGCATGGAAAACGTTCGCAATCGGAAGCTCGAAATCGCGTCGAGATCTCCTCGACGTGGGCAAGCGTCTGTGGAAGCTTCGTACGCGGCACCACGGTGTCGTGCAAGTAGTAGCTGGGAGCGAGGCGGCCCATGGCGGCGATCGCCATCTTGCGCCCTTTCCACAGCAGATCTCGTTCCATCTCGGTGATTGCCTGGCGAACCAGCGTGGCGCCGCATTCGAAGCAGATACGCTCGATCTCGCGCGCGGTGTCTTCGACATCCTCGGTGACGCCGTCGGTTTCCACCAGCAACACGGCACCGGCATCCATCGGATAGCCGGCGTGGTAAGCCGGTTCGACCGCCTGGATGGTCAGGTTGTCCATCATTTCCAGGGCGGCGGGCAGGATTCCGGCGCCGATGATGTGAGAAACCGCAAGCGATGCGCTTTCGACAGTTGGAAAGGCCACGAGCTGCACCGAAATCGTCTCCGGCTTGGGTGTCAGCCTCACCAACGCTTTGGTTACGATGCCGAGCATACCTTCGGAACCGACGAAGACCCCGGTCAGATCGTATCCCGCGTGCTCTTCGCCTTTGCTACCGATCCAGCGAACCTGGCCGTCTGGATCGACCACTTCGAGCCCGAGTATGTGATTCGTGGTTACACCGTACTTGAGGCAATGCGGACCGCCCGAGTTCTCGGCGACGTTGCCACCAATGGTGCAGGCGCGCTGGCTCGACGGGTCGGGAGCAAAGAAATACCCTCCGGGTTTGACCCAATCGCTCAGCTCGAGATTGATGACACCTGGCTCGACCAGCGCCATCCGGTTGTCGTAATCGACATCGAGGATATTCGCCATACGCGTGAGCGCGACAACGATGCCCCCACTTTGCGCAACCGATCCGCCGGAGAGACCGGTGCCGGCTCCGCGCGGCACGATCGGCAGGTCGTGAGCGCGCGCAATCCGCACCACATCCGCCACTTGCTCCACCGTTCGCGGAAGCACGACCGCAGCCGGTTTGGCCGTCTCGACTGCGGCATCGACCGACCCGTCGTATTCATAGACGAGCAAGTCAGAGGAACCGCCGAAGACGTTCCCGACGCCAACTGCGCGTTCCAGGGCTGAGATGAGTGAGGTGGTTGTCATGAAGCGGTCGAGGTGCGAGATACGGGCAGCGTAATCATGCGTGATATTGTGCCATGGTTCGGGCAGGCCGTCACGCGGCCGAACGCACCCGTCGCGGGTTGCTGGAATTCGATGGTTCGATACAGGGGGCAAATGGTGGGGAGCACAGAGATCGCGGTTGTCGGAGGCGGAATCGTCGGCGGCTCCATCGCCTGGCAATTGGCTTCACGCGGCGTCGGGAACGTCACCCTCTACGAGAAGTCGGTCATTGCCGCTGGAGCAAGCGGCCGAACCGGTGCGCTTCTGCGGCGCCATTACACCAACGAGCCGGAGGCTCGTCTCGCCCAGCTCGGATGGCAAACATATCGGGATTGGGAGAATGTCGTAGGC
Source organism: uncultured Chloroflexia bacterium (assembly GCA_963720855.1). Lineage (GTDB taxonomy): Bacteria > Chloroflexota > Chloroflexia > Thermomicrobiales > UBA6265 > JAMLHN01. The sequence goes on from CAVRGV010000001.1 coordinate 1,128,199, forward strand.
GGCGCGTGCGGCTTCATCCCCTGGCCGGTCATCGTCACGGTTGCAACCAGGGGCGACAACGCCGGCAACATCGATTTGATGCGCACCAACGTTGCCATGCAGAACCGGCTCGGCATCGATTCCCGACTCATCTCCGCCGATGAGCTGCAGCAACTCCAACCCCATACCTTTGTGGGCGATGTCGACGTCGTCTCGTACGAGCCCGACAGCGGCTACGTCGATTCGATTCAAGCCACCACCTCGATGATCGAAGCGGCACGCAATGCTGGAGTTACGGTGCGGGAAGGAGTCGAGGTCACCCAGATTCATCAGTCAGGTGGACGAGTCACGGGCATCTCGACCAATGAAGGCAACGCTCCGGCGGACATAGTCGTGTGTGCGGCAGGACCGTGGTCGACCGGGATTCTGGAAACCGCCGGCATCGAGATTCCGGTGTCCACTATCCGGGTGCAGATCATCATCGCGCAACGCCCCATCGAGCTAATCGAGCCGCATTTCATTTACCTCGACACGGTGGCGGGAATCTTTTCTCGACCCTGGGGACCTGGTCGGAGCTTGATTGGGGTAGCGGGAGGCGACCAGCACGATACGGTCGATCCGAACACGGCCGACTTGTTCAACGACCACGCCTACCCTGCGAAAGCCATCGAGGCAATGTCGAAGCGCATCCCCGCCATGAAAAACTCGCGCTATCTGCATGGACACGCCGGTCTTTACGACATGACCCCCGACGCCCATCCCATCATCGGCGAGGCTGGCATCGAGGGTCTGTATCTCGCGGCGGGATTCAGCGGAGCCGGATTCAAGAAAGGTCCGGCCGTCGGAATCACCCTGGCTGAACTCATCGCAGACGGAAAAGCCAGGTCCGTCGACCTGGCTCCCTTCTCGCTGACTCGGTTCGATTCGGACGCCTGGAAACAACCCTGGAGCTCGACCGAGTACAGCTTCGATTCCGACTTCGGACACGGACTCTGATCGAAGTCACGAGCGAGAGATCAGGAGTCGAGCGCCACCGCCCAGGACACTCGACTCCCAACCAGCATTCCTACAGCCGCTCGACGATCGATTGCGTCATGTCGGTCGTCGAACCCGCTTTCGAGGGGTCTCGGTCAGCCCGCAGATCGTAGGTAACCCGGTCACCGTCCGCGATCACACCTGCCACCGCGCTCTCGACCCGGGAGGCCGCGTCCATCTCGCCCAGATGCCTGAGCATCATTGCGCCGGAAAGGATCATTGCGGTCGGATCGGCTTCGTTCTTGCCGGCGTGTGACTGGAGCCGATCCATGAATCGGTTCGAAGACGGCCGCCTCGGTGCCGATATTTCCGCTGGGCGCAACACCCAGGCCACCGATCATGCCGGCCACCAGGTCGCTCACGATATCCCCGTACAGGTTTGCCATCACCAGCACGTCGTATTCGTCTGGCTTCTGCATGAGCTGCATGCACATGTTGTCGATGATTCGGTCGTTCGACTCGATATCCGGATATTCGCTGGCGACCTCCTGCCCAATCTTCAGGAAGAGTCCATCCGTGAACTTCATGATGTTCGCCTTGTGAACGATCGTCACTTTCCTGCGGCCGTTCGCCCGCGCGTATTCGAACGCATATCGCACGATGCGCTCGGTGTTTTCCGGAGTAATCAGCTTGATACTGAGCGCTGCGTCCGGCTCGATCTGACGCTTGCTGCGAGCGTTGATGAAGTCGATAACCTCGGTGGCCTCCGGCGTGCCGGTATCGAACTCGATCCCTGAGTACATTCCTTCCAGATTTTCGCGCACGACCACGAGATCGACATGCGCGAACGGCGCTTGCACACCCTTGATCGTTTTGCCTGGCCTCAGATTTGCGTAGAGGTTCAGGGCATGGCGCAATGCGACATTGACGCTTCGGAAACCACTCCCGATTGGGGTCGTAATCGGTCCCTTGAGCCCGACACCGTTGGCCTTCACCGAATCGAGCGTGGCTTGCGGCAGTACGTCGCCATGGGTTTCCATCGCTTCGATGCCGGCTGGCTGCACGTCCCATTCGAACGAAACGCCGGTGGCGTCCAGTACGGTGCGGGTGGCTTCCGCAACTTCCGGTCCGATTCCGTCTCCCGGTATCAACGTCACACGATAGCTCATCGAATCTCCCTCGAAATCACCAAATTCAATCGCCGACCATTCTCGCACGGGGTCGGAACGACGTCTCGTTCATGGCACACTCCGCGCATGATCGACCTGCGATGACGATTGGATGACGTGCGATGAGCGACTCGATTCCCGCCGGACCGGTGGTGCTGGTAATCCTCGATGGTTGGGGACTCGCCCCCGAGGGTCCTGGAAATGCCGTTGCACTCGCCAATACGCCGGTGATGGACGCCTTATGGCGTACCTATCCACACACCACGTTGAAGACCAGTGGGCTCGATGTCGGGCTGCCAGCCGGTCAGATGGGGAACTCCGAGGTTGGCCATCTCAATATCGGGGCTGGATATGTGGTCGACCAATGGATCACCCGCATCGACAAAGCGATCGCCGATGGCTCCTTCGCGAACGACCCGACGCTCGTCGAAGCCATAGACCAGTGCAAAGCCCGCGGTGGAGCGCTTCATCTTATGGGGCTGATCGGCGATGGAGGGGTCCACAGTCACAGCGATCATCTGGTCGCGTTGGTGGCTGTCGCCACCTTGCGCGGTATGAAGCGAGTCTATGTGCATGCGTTCACTGACGGCCGCGACACGTCACCAACTGCGTCAGGCGATCACATTCGTTATATCCAGGACCACTTTCAGCGCATCGGAGTGGGCCGCATTGCCACCGTATCTGGCCGTTACTTCGCGATGGACCGCGACAAGCGCTGGGAGCGGACCGAGGCGGCTTACGATGCCATCGTCGAAGGTAAGGGCCGTGAGTTCTCATCGGCTCTCGCCTGCATCGAGACCTGGCACCGGGAAGGAACCACGGACGAGTTCATTCCGCCTTCCGTGATCGTGCCACCTGGGGCGAGTCCCATCACCATCCGGCCCGAGGACAGCGTCATCTTTTTCAACTTCCGGTCCGACCGGGGGCGGCAACTCTCCCAGGCGCTCGCCAACCCGGAGTTCAGCGGATTCGAACGTTCGACCAACTTGTCGGGTTCGATAGCGCTTCTCACGCTGACCCACTACATGGATCAGCTCGACGCGACGGTGATCTTCGAGGAGAAGAACATCGACCAGCCGCTCGCGCGAGTCATCAGCGAGGCAGGACTAACACAGCTTCATGTGGCCGAAACCGAAAAGTACGCGCACGTAACTTTTTTTCTGAACGGCGGCCGGGAAGAGCCATTCGCGGGTGAAGACCGCTTCATGGTTCCGTCACCGAAGGTTGCGACATACGACCTCCAGCCCGAAATGAGCGCGGCCGGTGTTTGCGCCGCCGTGGTGGACGCCATCGAAGGAGGTCGGTATCGGTTCATCGTGGTGAACTTCGCGAACGGCGATATGGTCGGTCACACCGGTGTGATTCCCGCAGCAGTCAAGGCGATAGAAACCGTCGATAGCTGCCTCGGTCAAATCGTAGGCGCGCTCCATGCAACCTGGGGATCGGCGCTCATCATTGCCGACCATGGAAACGCCGAGGAAGAGATCGACGCCACAACCGGCGGCGTCATGACCGCCCACACCACCAATCCGGTTCCTTGCGTGCTGGTCACCCCAGAAACGAGCGAGTTTCGCCACATCGCGCTTCGCCCGGGTGCTGCCCTCTCATCCGTGGCACCAACGGTGCTGGAATTGCTCGGTCTGCTGCCGCCTTCTTCCATGACCTCGCCGTCTCTCTTGGATCCATCCTGAGGCGACGCTTCAAGCTGATCGCATGTGACGAAGGGCGACCGCCCTGGTCGCCCTTCGTTTCTGTTCTTCTGGAACCGCCCGGACGTTACCGTCGTTTGAGCGCAGATGCGCCGGGATAGACAGCGTCTCCACCGAGCAGCTCTTCGATTCGCAACAATTGGTTGTATTTTGTGACGCGGTCCATGCGGGACGGCGCGCCGGTTTTGATCTGGCCCGCGTTCGTCGCCACGGCCAGATCGGCAATGAAGGTATCTTCCGTTTCACCTGAGCGGTGCGAGATGATCACACCGAACCCGGCCCGCTGCGCCATCTCGACGGCTTCCAGCGTCTCCGTCAACGTTCCAATCTGATTGAGCTTGACGAGGATAGCGTTGCCGGCCTTGTCCGCGATACCGCGCTCGAGCCGTTCCGTATTGGTGACGAACAGATCGTCGCCGACAAGTTGAACGTTGTTGCCGATTTTTTTCGTAATCGACTCCCAGCTCGTCCAGTCGTCCTCGGAGAGTCCATCCTCGATCGAAACGATCGGATAGCGTTCTGTCCAATCGACCCAATAGTCCACCATCTCTTCTGACGTCAGCGACCGGCCTTCTCCCGCAAGCTGATAGGCTCCGTCGTGATAGAGCTCCGTCGCCGCTGGATCGAGCGCAACGACGATCTGCTCGCCCGGCCGATAGCCGGCTTTCTCGATCGCATCGGTCACCAGCTTGATGGCGTCCTCGTTCGACGGAAGACTCGGCGCGCATCCCCCTTCATCGCCGACGTTCGAGTTCAGTCCGGCTTTGACCAGCATTCCTTTGAGCGCATGAAAGATCTCTGTACCCCAGCGCAAGCCATCGGCATACGTCTCGGCGCCGACCGGCATGACCATGAATTCCTGCATATCGACACTCGAACCTTGCGCATGCTTGCCGCCATTGAGGATGTTCATCATGGGAACCGGCAGGGTGCGCGCCTGGGGACCGCCAAGATAGCGATAGAGTGGCAAACCGACGGCGGTGGCCGCGGCCCGCGCGGTGGCGAGCGAAACCCCGAGCATCGCATTCGCGCCGAGATTACCTTTGTTCTTCGAGCCGTCGAGCTCGATGAGCATCTGGTCGACCGCCCGCTGGTCGATTGCGTCCATACCGACGATCTCTTCCGCGATCGTTTCGTTCACATTGGTGACGGCTTTCAGCACCCCCTTGCCACCGTAGCGGCTCTTATCGCCGTCCCGCAGCTCGATCGCTTCATAGGCACCGGTGGAGGCACCTGATGGCACCGCGGCTCGTGCGACGACCCCACTGGTCAGTCCAACCTCGACTTCGACGGTTGGGTTGCCACGAGAATCCAGAATTTCTCGTCCATAGACGAATTCGATGGTCGAATCCAATGCCCTGCTCCTCTTTGCAAACGTTCATACGCAATCCGAAGGGAGTATAGGAGCCGTTTGCTATACTCTCGGCCGTTCCTGCCCAGGCAGGTGGCAATGACGGAGACCAGTAACCCGAGAGCGACGGTGCAGAGAAGGCGGCCAAGGTTGCGAGCCGCCTCGAGTCGCGCGGGACGAATTCACTCCTGAGCCGACCGGCGAATGCGCACTCGCGTTAGTAGCCAGTCCCGGTCGTCCGCCGGTTACCCGGACAGTCTGAGCGTCCTTTCAGACGATGAGCGCGCCGCCTAGCGGCGAATCAGGGTGGTACCGCGTGGCGACCCCACGTCCCTGGTCTCGGGTCGCGCTTCACCTGATTGCGAACGCCAGATGCCGTCATTTCTCGAACAATTGCAAACGCTCCAAACGGAAACCAGCGCCGAAATCGAGCACGCTCAGTCGACGGCCGACCTGGCCGCGGTAGACCGCGATGTGCTCGGCGGAAAAGGCAAGCTCACCGGGCTGATGCGACAGCTCGGCGGGTTGAGCGCCGAGGAGCGCCCGGAAGCAGGCCGCGAATCGAACCGGGTCAAGCAGGAGCTTTCAGCCCTGCTGGCTGCTCGTCGAGAAGCGCTGCATTCCGGAGAGCTAACGTCGCGGCTCGAATCCGAGCGTATCGACATCACCCTTCCTGGTCGTACCCCTCAGCTCGGAGTGGTACATCCGGTGTTCCAGATGATCGAAGAGTTGAGCGACATCTTCGCGCTCATGGGCTTCCAAACCGTCTTCGGACGAGAAGTCGAGAGTGGCTTCTACAACTTCGATCAGCTCAACATTCCCTCCGATCACCCGGCCCGCGATGTTTGGGACACCTTTGTGGTCGAGTCTGACGGCGCCGAGATCGTTTTGCGCACGCACACCTCTCCGATGCAAGCCCGCGTTATGGAGCAAACCGCTCCTCCGGTGCGTGTGATCGTGCCGGGCCGCACGTACCGGTATGAGGCGCAGGACGCATCGCATGAATGGATGTTCCACCAGCTCGAAGGTCTGGCGGTTGACGAGCACATCACGCTGGCCGACCTGAAGGGCGTATTGCAAGAGCTGGCTCGGCAGCTTTTCGGGCCGAAGCGGAAGATCAGATTCCGCTGCGACTTCTTTCCATTCGTGGAGCCAGGCGTCGACTTCGCGGTCGATTGCGCCATTTGCGACGGAGCGGGCTGCCGCGTCTGCAAGCACTCCGGCTGGCTGGAGATGGGAGGAGCCGGAATGGTGCATCGAAAGGTGCTGGAAGCAGTTGGTTATGACGCCGACAAATACTCTGGTTTTGCCTTCGGACTTGGAATCGAACGGATGGTCATGATGCGCCACGGTGTCGATGATGTTCGCGCCTTCGCCGGAAACGATCTTCGATTTTTGCAACAGTTCGCGGCCAAATCCGTCGGAACCGGGAGTGTGGCAGCGTGAGAGTTCCACTCAAATGGCTGCAGGAGTTTGTTGAAACAGACGTCGACGCAGTCGAGCTGGCTCGGCGTCTGACCCTTGCCGGATTGGAAGTCGAGAAAGTTGACATCATCGGCGCGGGCTGGGACAAGGTATTCACCGCCTATGTCAATAAAGTCGAGCGCCATCCCGACGCGGACCGCCTGGTGCTCGCCGATGTCGAAGCGGGTGATCACCGGCTGACGGTCGTGACTGGCGCCCCAAACATTGCCACTGGCCAGAAAGTCGTGCTCGCACTTGCGGGCGCCCGCCTGATCGATGGACACAGCGATTCGGGTGAATACAAGACGCTCAAACCAGGAAAGATCAGAGGCATCATGTCGGAAGGCATGGTCTGCTCTGAAAAAGAGCTGGGCATGTCCGATGAGCACGAGGGCATTCTCGTGCTTCCGGATGATGCCCCCGTGGGATTGCCCTTACAGGAGTACTTTGGCGACACGGTGCTCGAGTTCGAGATTACACCCAACCTCGCGCACGACTTTTCCGTGCTCGGAGTCGCGCGTGAAGTCGGGGCGCTCTATCACCGCTCTCTCTCGGAACCGCCGCATTTCGACCTTGCGTCGATCCCAGTCGCGGCGAACGGCCTGATATCGATCGAGGCGCCGGAGCTCTGTGCTCGATACATCGGCGCCGTCATCAAGGGAGTGACGATCGGTCCGTCGCCTGCATGGATGGCGCGCCGGCTCAACCAAGCCGGAGTCCGCTCGATCAACAACATCGTCGATGTCACGAACTACGTGATGCTCGAATACGGCCAGCCGTTGCACGCCTTCGACTACGACCACTTGCACGGCAACCAAATCATCGTGCGTCGCGCGGAAGATGGCGAAAAGCTGGAAACCCTCGATCACGTCGAACGGACGCTCGATTCAGAGATGCTGGTTATTGCCGATGCCGATCGGGCCGTCGCGCTGGCCGGCGTCATGGGTGGAACAGACTCAGAGGTTTCTGACGAAACAACCAGCGTCCTCCTCGAAAGCGCGACCTTCGGAATGAAGCCGGTTCGGCGCACGTCCCGACTGTTGAAACTGCGAAGCGACGCGTCCGCCAGATTCGAGCGAGGTGTTGACTCGAATCTGGCCAGCACAGGCATCGCTCGCGCGCTCCAGCTTCTCCTCGAGGTTTCTCCAGGAGCTGAGGTGGTCGAATTCGCGGATGTCTATCCTTCGCCAGTCGAGCCGCGCACGCTCTCGATGGATTTCGACCGAATCGGGAGGCTCCTCGGCATCGGTTTCCCGGTGAGTGACGTGGAGCGCGTCCTGGCCGATCTTGGATTCGCACCCAGCATTTCTGAGACCGGCGACGGACGCACACTGGCCGTCACAATCCCAACTTTCCGGAACGATGTTTCCATTCCAGAGGATATCGTCGAAGAAGTCGGCCGAATCATGGGCTACGACAAAGTGCCTGCCACCCTTCCAGTTGGCCAGACGGTGCCGGTCGTTCGTGATCCAAACTATCTGCTTCAGACCCAGCTCCGTAAGGTGCTGACAGCCGCTGGGTCCAGCGAAGTCGTGACGTACATCACCGCGTCGGAAGCCATGCTCTCGACGTTCGGGACTGAGTCTGGCGAAGTGGGTGTCCTGACCCCTCGACCGATCGATCGATTGGTCAGGCTTATCAATCCCATCAATGCGGAACGACCCTATTTGCGCAACACACTGCTTCCGGCCCTACTGGAGACAGTTGCGGCCAACCTGCGGCATCAGCGTCGGGTATCGCTTTTCGAGTTTGCGCGGGTGTATCTACCATCCGGGCGAAATGAGCTCCCCACGGAGGTGCAGACGCTCGGCATCGCGATGGCGGGCAATCGGGACGACCTCGATCGTTTCGCGACCGCCGGGCAGCTCGACTTCTTCGATCTCAAAGGCGTCATCGAAGTGGCGTTGGAGCAGGTCAGCGTGGGCGCGGTGCGGTTCGAAGCGACAACGGCAGCAGGATTGCACCCCGGCCGAACCGCCCTTGTGCTTTCTGGAGATCGCGTCATCGGTCTCTTTGGCGAGCTCCATCCTGCGGTGGCCGAAGCCTTCGGCATCGAAGGAGCTCGCGTTAGCGTGGCAGAGCTCGATGCAGAAGCACTGGTCGAGCTTTCGTTGCGCGGAGAGCATGCCATCTCGACTCCGAAATTCCTCCCGGTCGAGCAGGATCTGGCGGTCGTTGTGAGCAGCGAGCGCGCCGCTGCCGATGTAGAAGCTGCCATCCGGGGAAGTGCCGGCCAGTTACTGACTGACCTTGTGCTCTTCGATGTCTTCCGCGGCGAGCAAATCGGCGCGGAGAACAAGAGCCTCGCCTACCGGCTGACCTTCACTTCGCCTGGCCGTGCACTGACTGACGATGATTTGGTCAAAGTGCGTGCCAAAATCGAGCGAACGCTCAAGCAACAGGTCGGCGGGCGGCTCCGGTCATGAGCGAACCGATTTCGATTCGCGTTGTACATGGATACGATTCGGCCCAAGAAGCGCTGCGCAGAAAAGGTGGGCTCGAATCGCTCGAGCTCTCCGAAGGCGCTCGGAAGGGAATCGAGCGAGTTTTCGGCGAACCGCTAACCGCCGAACAGGTCGTCGATCGAATCATTGCGGACGTGCGCGCCCGTGGCGACGAAGCGCTTCTCCACTATTCACGCGTGATCGACCGCGTCGAGCTCGACCGGATCGAGGTGCCCAAATCGGAATGGGAAGCGGCCTTCGATTCGATCGCTTCCGATCTGCAAGCGGCAATGACTCTGGCCGCCGACCAGATCCGACGTTTTCATGAAAAACAGAAACGCACCTCATGGATCGATTTCGGACCAGAAGGCGCCCTTGGCCAGATCGTCCGCCCGCTTGAGCGGATTGGGGTTTACGCCCCTGGAGGCTCAGCCGTCTATCCATCCTCGTTGCTGATGACCGCCGTGCCGGGGCGTGTGGCCGGCGTCGAGGAGATCGTGGTCGCGTCTCCCCCGGGTCAGGGCGGGATTTCGCCGCTCATTCTGGCAGCAGCGCACGTGGCAGAGGTCGATCGGGTTATCCAGGTCGGTGGAGCGCAGGCAATTGCGGCACTCGCCTATGGCACCGAGTCGGTTCCTCGAGTCGACAAGGTCTTCGGGCCTGGCAACATCTTTGTGGTACTGGCAAAGCGGCAAGTGTTCGGGCAGGTCGCTATCGACCAGCTTCCCGGACCGACCGAAACCGTTGTCGTGGCAGATGCATCCGCGAATCCACGCCTTACCGCAGCCGACATGCTCGCGCAGGCCGAACATGACGCCATGGCCAGCGCCATCCTCATCACCACCAGCGAGCGGTTGGCGATGCAGGTTCAGACAGAGCTGACCCTTCAAGTTGCCCAACTCGAGCGCGAGTCGATAGCGCGGGAGTCTCTTGCGGCCAATGGCGTGATTGCGGTGGTGGAGTCGGTCGAGCAAGCTATTGCTCTGGCGAACCTCTATGCGCCGGAACATCTTTGCCTCTTGCTCGACAACCCCTGGGATGTAATTCCGCTGGTGAAACATGCAGGCGGGATCTTCGTTGGCGAAGGGAGCCCAGAGGCATTGGGCGACTACACAGCCGGTCCGAGTCATGTGATGCCGACCGGTGGGACAGCGCGATTCTTTTCGCCGATCCATGTCGGGGATTTCACCAAAGTGATCAGCCTCGCCGCGGCAAACGAGCGTGCGCTCAACCGGCTGGGTCCCGCAACCGTGGCACTGGCCAAAGCGGAGGGGCTAGGTGCACACGCCCGCGCGATCGAGCTTCGGCTTGAGCTGATCGCGCCCGATTAGTTCTCGTTGATGATGCGGAGTGCGGCGATGACCCGCTCCTCACTTGTCATGGACTGGGTCGAATCGACCCGAAGAGCTGCGGTCATCGCTTCGGCGGCCGAGTATCCCAGCGAACGCAGCGCGGCAACGACATCGTCGTCGGCAGCAAAGGTGCCGGTGGCGCCCGCTACTGGTTCCGGTAGCTTGCCCTTGAGATCCACGATGAGACGGGCAGCGGTTTTTGCGCCGATTCCCGGCACTGTCGCGAAGAGCTGCGCGTTTCCCTGTTGAATCGCTTCGCGTAGTTGATCGGGCTGGAATCGCGAAAGTGCTGCGCATGCGATTTTGGGTCCAACCCCGCTGGCCGAAATGAGCGCTTCGAAGAGATCGAGCTCGTCCTGGGTCGCAAATCCGTAGAGGGCGAGGATGTCCTCCCGGACCAGCAAGAAGGTGAACAACCGCACACTATCGCCGACCCCACCGACCGCACTCAGTGTCGATGTGGAGGTTCCAACCCGGTAGATCACCCCGGAAACATCGACCAGCAATGCATCGGAGCGTTTCGACTCGATAGCTCCCTGCAATCCGGCGATCATGCGATCTTCTCCTCGAGGCCGTAGACGCGAATGGCGTTCTCACTCAGGATAGCTGCCAATGCGGAATCCGAGAGTCCGGGTCGGGATTTGCACTTGTTCAGGAGCGGAAGCTGCTTGAGCACGGGGAAGTCGGACGCGAAGAGCACGCGCCGCTCACCTACGAGTGCGACAACCGTTTCGAACACCTGGTGATCGTAGAGATACGTCGACGCGGCAGAGTCATAGGCCAGATTCGCCGCGACTCTTCGGACTTCCGGCATGAGTTCGTAGAACGGCAATCCCCCACCCCAATGGGCGGCAACCACTCGTAGCTCAGGGAAGGCACGCAGAACGTTCAGCATCCGAGCCGGGGTAGATTCACCCTTTCCGGGATAGTTGTGCCCGATCGGTTCCGAAACGTGGAACATCGCTGGTTTATCCCGCGCCAGACACACATCGAGAATGGGTGCAAGCTGTCCCGGGACGTTGAGATCGAACCCCTGCGCATCAGCGTTGAGCTCTCCCAAGCCGCTCGCTCCGGCGGTAAGGCAATCGTCGAGAGCAACTGCTGCCGCACCATCCAACGGCGAGACGATTGCCAGCCAGGCAATTCGTTCTGGATGAGCGCGCGCTGCCTCCCGCATGTAGTCGTTGTGATAACGACACAGCCCCTGATCCGCCCACGGAAACCCGCAGGCCAGTGAGAGGTCGATTCCAGCGCCGTCCATGCTCTCGATCAGGTCGTTCGCGGTCGCCAAACGGGCGCGTTCTGGGGAGTAAAGCTCGGCGAACCAGCGATCGCGAGCAATGAACCGCTCGCGATGCCGGACGATCTCCTCGGGAAAGATATGAACGTGCGCATCGACAATGGGCATACCCGCTAGAAGAGCAAGTACCAGATTGCCAGGATCAATCCGGCCAGGAAGACGAGCGTGATGATGATGTACGGCAGGTAGGTCGGCGTCGTCAACGCATCTGCGGGTGGTTCCGGCATCGGCTCGCGCACCGGCAAAACTTCCAGGACCGTCGCTGCTCCGGCGTCATCGGTACTCGCCGACACCTGGCGCTCGATCATCGTCGAAAAGGTCTGGCCCGGCGCAACCAACGCGCTCGTAGTCGAGCTCGCCGATAGCGCATCCACCAAGGCGCCGCTGACCAGAGCCACCCCATCGAGCGGCAACAAGGTTATGTCGAAGATGGCCGGCAAGCGACTCTCGAGCCGCTCCTGAACACCGAGGAATTGCGATGCGGCCTGCGCGTCGAGACTCCGTTGGTCGCTTCGACGCCCTCCGCCTCGCTCATTGCGTTGGTTGCGTGTGACTTGATTGATGCGATCCGCCCGGTAAAGGAACGCCTGGTTATCGCCGACGGAGGCGAATGAGGCGTATTTTCCGCGCGCAACGAGCGCAACCATCGAGATCTCGCCCGGATCTACCGCGAAAACATCGGCGTTGGCAGCACGAAACGCGCTCTTGAGACGCGCCGCCATGTCCGTTTGCGTTCCATCGACCACCGCCGATTGAAACATTTGCAGGGCCCGCTCGGCTCGCTCGCTCCCCGCTCCATCGGCGTGGTCAGTGGCAACCGCCATCAGTGTCGCGGACTGCGGAGTCATCCCAGCGTCGATCAGCGAGATCTCGCGCAGCAAAACCGCGGAATGGCTGACTGCGGTATCGGAGGCCTGAAACGCGTCGGTGCTGAACCGCAACGGTTGCTCGACCACCATTTGGAGAGAACTGGACACGTCGGATGCTTCCTTACTTCACGAGCGAATCAAGAGTCTGCGCGGGCCAGCGCTTCACGCAAGCGAGCGACCGAGTCAGCCACGGTGGCATCGTTATTGAACACACCGGATCCGACGACAAACATGTCTGCCCCGGCGCTTCGCACTTTGCCGATGTTGCCGGCCTTGATGCCACCGTCGACCTCCAAATTGCATCTCGGATTCAGGCGGTCGATCATCTCGCGCGCCCGCTCGATCTTGTTCAACGAACCGGGGATGAATGTCTGTCCTCCAAACCCCGGATTGACGCTCATGATGAGGAGCTGGTCAGCGAGTGGCAACGCCTCTTCGAGCATGACCAGGGGGGTCGCCGGATTCACGGTCACTCCAGCACGCACATCTCGACGTTTGAGCGATTGCAGCGCCCCCAGCAGGTGCTTGGACGCCTCGGTGTGCACTGTCAAGGTGGTCGCGCCCGCGTCGACGAACGCATCGATATACCGTTCGGGCGATTCGATCATCAGATGGACATCCAATGGAAAATCCGTCGCCCGGCGCACGGTCTCCACCATCAACGGCCCAAACGTGATGTTCGGAACGAACATGCCATCCATGATATCGAGGTGAAAGAAATCGACGCCCGCCTCTTCTCCCTCGCGTATCTCTTGGCCAAGGTTCAGGAGATCCGCGGTCAGAATCGAAGCGCCAATTTGTGCCGGTTTCCTCAAGCGATTCCCTACTCCTGACGCCATCCTCGGTTGGTCAGCAAGACAGGCGCACTATACTCGCACGGACGCTCGCAGGTCAGCTTGCAGCCATTTTGTTCCGAAGCCAAACGTGCGCCGCGCCGCAGAAATCGTCATGCGACTTCGACCCTTTACCCACATCGAGAACTCGCTGGAATTCATTGTCGAGCGCCCCTTTGCAATGCTGTTCAAGCGCACCGTGCAACCGGCGGAAATCGGCAAGCGCCTCAAACGCGAGCTGACCTCTGGCAGCATCGTCACCGTCCGGGGCCGTGTTGCTCCGAATGACTTTACTGTCCTGATCAATCCAGTCGATTTCCAGCCCTATCAGGAACACGGCCGGGTGTTGGCCGAAGATCTGACGGAATGGCTCGATGAACTTGCGCTCGCATCGAATCTGACGACGGTGGGCGTAACCCGCGTTCGCTTCGAACGAGACGAGACCGTGCGCCGGGGACGATTCGATGTTCGCTCGACGGTGTCCGAGTCAGATCCGTCACCGGTTCAATACGCCGATCCCGGCCGCACGGAAGCGTTCGAAGTTGCCAGCTCAACGGAGTACCGGCCCGTCTGGGTACATAGAGATATGCAGTGGCCCCGCAACGGGCGCCATCTTCCCGATACGCAAGCAGGTCGTTTCGATCGGACGCGACCTGAGCAACGATCTCCTCATCGACAGTGCGGAAGTCTCCCGCTTTCACGCCGAACTTCACACATCGCAGTGGACAGTTACCGTCGTCGACCGGCAGAGCTTGAATGGAACGTTCGTCAACGGCCTGCAACTGATGGGCTCGCAAACAATCGAGTCCGGGCGACCAGATCATGTTCGGAACCACGATCTGTCGCTATTGGCACGAATTGCTATGACCTGTTCCTGCCAACGCTGCTGAACATGGAGCTTTCCAGCGACACGCTCTATCAGATCGTACGGATTCTCTTTGCGCTTTCGCTGCTTGGATTTCTTTACCTCGTTGTCCGGGTAACCATGAATGAGCTGCAACTACCGATGGCCCTCGGAACGCGCGCGCGACCGCCACAACCCAGAGCCGAGCTGATTTCCATCGCTGGCGAAGACGGTTCTACGGTGGCCGAGGGATTGGTGTTCGACATGCAGGGGGTCGCCACACTGGGCCGCGCAGACTCGGCCCGCATTGTGCTGGACGACACCTCGGTGTCCGCCCACCATGCCATGCTGCGACCAATGGAAGGCGGTTGGGCAATCGAGGATCTCGGCAGCCGAAACGGCACCATGGTGAACGGACGCCCAGTCACTTCTCAGGTGTCGCTTACGTGCGGAGATGCCATCCAGCTCGGGCGGGTTCGGCTGCGGTTGATGTGCTAGCATTGCCGCGCGAGGCGACTTCGCTTTCGTAAGTGGGAAGGGCTGTGCGTCCCGATTTTGCGCCGGCCGCGTTCAGGGATAGCTCGGTGGCACAAAAACCCCTCACACAGTCATCCAGTACCCCGTTTGGCGGTTTTTGGCCGTTCGGCTCTGGTTCGACCACGCAACCATCATCCAGCACAATCGGGCATATCGGCAGCAGAATCGTGCTCGCCTTCGCGTTGATCGCGATCGCCGCGGCCGGATCGCTCTTCGCGTTTCGCGTTGCCTATGCCGATCAAATCTATCCCGGGGTGCATGTCGGCGGCGTCGATGTCGGCGGAATGAATAATTCCGAAGCCACTGCCGCCATTCAGGCGAAGGCCGATGAAATCACGTCGCAACGTGCGTACTTCGACGGATTCGATCAGCATTGGGCCCCGACACTTGCCGAATTGGGCGTAAAAGTCGATCTGGAGGCCTCGATCGAGCAGGCGATGGCGATCGGTCGCGAAGATTCGAGCACCGATCGGTTGAGTTCGGCGGTTTCCAGTCTGAGCGGCGACCACAATCTACCGATTCAGTTGACCATCGACCCGCAAACACTGGAACAGTGGAGTATCTCGGTCGACCAGCAGATCAATCTCATTCCGCACGATGCTGAGCTAACAGTCGATAACGGACAGATCGCGGTGATCCCGGAAGCGAACGGCACCATCGTCGACCAATCCGCGCTGCAGGCGACCCTCTTGACCAGCCTGCAGACCATGCAGGCGCCGACTGAAACCCTCCCAACGGTCGACAAGCTTCCGACCGTGCATGCCGTCGATCTCGAACCGGCGAAGAACACCCTGACCGCCGCGCTCGGTGCGCCGGTCAAGGTGACCTATGGCGGCCAGAGTTGGACGATCGACCCCGAAGAGTTCGGCCAATTCGTCTCGACGTCGATCGATCCCAGCAAGACTGGCGCTGACGCGGTTTCCATCGTCGTCGACAAGGACGGCCTCACAGCCTGGCTCGATCAGCAGTTCTCGGCAAGTGTCGATGCCGATCCCAAGAACGCCAAAGTTGCGTGGGACGGATCGAAGCTCAAGGCCATCGAGGCAAGCGTCGACGGCGCCAAGATTCGGCCGCAAGCAATGGCCGAATTGGTCAGCGCATCCTTCCTTGGGAATCACGAAGCTGTCGAAATCCCCATTACGGTTTTGAAACCAGAGGTCGATGGCAACAATCTTTCCACCCTCGGAATCACCACCAAACTCGGTGTGGGTTCGTCGAACTTCGATGGATCGGATGATGCGCGTTCGACGAATATCCAGGTGGGCTCACGAGTTGCTGAACGGCACGCTCATCCCACCGCATGGCACCTTCTCTTTCAATCATTCGATCGGCGTTATTGGCCCAGAGCTCGGATTTGTCGAAGGACAAGTCATCGACGGCGAGAAGATCGGCCGTGATTACGGCGGAGGCATTTGCCAGGTTTCCACCACGGTTTTCCGGGCTGCATTCTTCGCCGGAATGCCGATCGTCGAAGGTTGGCCGCATCGCTGGCGACTCGGATTCTATGAGCTCGACGATTGGACGCCGGGTCTCGACGCGTCGATCATGCAGCCAGAGGGCGATCCGTTCGGTGGTGGTGACTTCCGTTTCGAGAACCCAAGCGACTCCTGGATGCTGGTGGAATCGTATGTCGACTACCCGCGGGTATTCGTCATCATCTACGGGGCCGATCTGGGATATTCCGTCGATATTTCCGACCCCATCTACGGCGACACCTACGATCCGCTGCCCGCCAGTGAGGTCGTCGATCCGACGCTGCCAGCAGGAAGCGTTGTGCAGAGCGAATGGGCGGCGCCGGGTCTGGACATCACCTACTACCGCACCGTTTACGGTAAAGATGGCAGCGTGGTGCTGGACGACGACTGGGTCACCAATTTCTATGCCCGAGGCGACGTGTTCAAGGTAAGTCCGGACATGGCTGGAGCGTCGTGAACGTGACGCTGCTGTGACGTCCTCGCTCCTTTCCGCACCCGAGGTCGCAATTTCTCCAGAGAGACGAGCCGCAATCGGCTCGTTCTCTTTGGTCCTGCCGGCCCACAACGAGGCCGAGAACATCGAGCCGGTCGTGCGGCGTGCCCTCGACGTGTTGCCGAATTATTTCGATCGCTTCGAAATTATCGTTGTCAACGACGGATCGCGAGATCGCACTGGCGAGATCATCGACCGGCTGGCCGCTGAAGATGCGCGCGTCAAACCCATCCATCACAAGAAGAACCGAGGATACGGCGGTGCGCTAACGTCCGGCTTCGAGGCGTCTACCGGCGATCATGTCATGTTCATGGACTCCGACCGGCAGTTCGACATCGCCGACATCGAGCGCCTGTATCCCTTCATCTCCACGCATGAGATCGTTGCCGGATTCCGCATGATGCGGCAGGATGAGCTACACCGGCGCGTGTTCGCAGAGATATTCAATCTCGTCGTGCGGGTGTTCTTTGGCGTCCACCTGCGAGACATCGACTGCGCGTTCAAAATATTCGATGGTGCGCTCATCCGCTCGTTGCAGCTTTCATCGCCGGGAGCGCTGATCAACACCGAGATTCAGGCGAAAGCGCGCCGGCAGGGTGCGCGCTTGCAGCAGGTTGGCGTGCGGCACTTTCCGCGCATCGCAGGCGAAGCGACTGGTGGCAACCCGAAGGTCATTGCTCGCGCCATGCGTGAGACCATCATCCTGTGGTGGAAGATGCGCACCTACCAACCACCCGCCGGCCGTCCGAATGTCAACGGACCGTATCGGCTCGGAGACGCGTTGGTCATCGCCGGCGGACTATCAGGAGCAGCGACAGTGCTCGGGCTCGTCCGCCGTAAAACCGAGCAACGGTAAGCTCATTCCGCAGCAAGCCGTTTGCTTCCGATGTCCTTCCCGGACCTTAGGGCATGTTCCGACTTGAAGAACCGAGCTGTACGCGCGGCCCGCAGGACCCTACGCGGCAACCCGTCCCTGGCGGCGGCGCAAATCGGCAGCGACGTCGGTGAATGTCAGCGTCGGAACGATTGGTGAACTAATCGCCGTCGAGAGGTCGGCCACCGTCATGTCATCGAGCAGCGTATGTGTGCGGTCGGAAATTGCGCGGCTGGTGATGTAAACCGGCCTACCGTTGGTCCTGCCCGTCAATGCTCCCGCGAAATCCTGCCCGGTGAGGAGTCCCGAGACATTGATCTCGTGTCCGAGGTACTCGTTCTCGACGACAACCACATCCAACTCGGTGCCAAGTCGTTCATTCATCTGGCCGACCGCGCGGCGCATCGTGTCCCCGATGATCGTTCCGCAGGCAACGATGCCTTGCGCACCTCGCAGCCGGTCCGGATTCGTGCGGCGCATGAGGCCATTGAGATTTTCCAGCAAGTGTCGCGTAATCCCGATCCCGTCTTCGATCTGGGGGAATCCGTCATACATCGACGCGCCGGGCACCTCACGTCCAGTCATCAGATAGAACTCGTCGCCAAGGTAATAAAACGTTTCCCCTCGCTCGGCACGGAATCGCCGTTGCCACCGCTCCGATTGATCGATAACGGCTTCGGCTTCCCATGGCTCGTAGCGGCGCACCTCGATCTTGCGCGACGGCAATGTCCGCATGCAATCGCGAGAGTTTCTAAGCTGCTTGCTCTGGCGCTCTAACCCGAACTTCGTCAATCCCACCGGCACGCCGGCGATCGATCGCAGTCGTTCGAACTGACTCAGGTCTGCCAGCGAACGATCGAGCTCCTCGCCATCGTTCACATTCGGGCAAAGGACCAGTTGGGCGTGGAAATCGATTCCCGCAGCATCCAGGCGCGCGAGATCGTCGAGGATGTACGCACCCTTCGGATTACCCACAAGCGCAACCCGTAGCTCGGGGTTGGTCGCATGCACGGAGACATGCAACGGGCTGATCCGCTCGGTTTCGATTCGGCGCCAGTCGTCGTCGCTCAGGTTGGTCAGCGTCACGAAGCTGCCGTAGAGCATCGAATAGCGAAAGTCGTCGTCCATTACGTAAAGCGAACGCCGCATGCCCTTTGGGATTTGTTTGATGAAACAGAATGGGCAGGCGTTTTCGCAAATGCGAACCCCATCGAAAGTGGCATCCGCGAAGGTGATACCCCAGTACTCGTCGCCTTCGAGCTCCAGATCCAACAGCTCGACGCTGTCACCTCGGGCAACTTCGACTGAGACCGACTCCGATTGGGCATGGAACTGAAAGTCGATGAAGTCGACCACCGGCCGTCCATCGACTGAAACGATTCGATCCCCGGCTCTGAGGCCCAGCGTATCGCCCAACGAGCCTTCGGCCACGCCGGCAATCAGCCCGGGAATCTCTGGTGCGAGGTCGACACGTCGGTTGGTTAGCTGGCTGACTTTCGGGGCCACAGGTGCTCGTACTCACTTACTGAACGGGGGAATTCCACCAGCCGGTTCGTCGACCGGCAAACGGATGATTCTATCACGTTATGACGCCTATATCGCTGTGCGCCGCCAGATGTGACCGATCCAGTCTTCGATTTGCTGCCGTTCGATTTGCTCGAAGCCCAGTGCACGGTATTGCTCGACCACCGACTCCTCTTTCGAGTCGATGATGCCACTCAAGACCAGGGTGCCCTGTTGGTCCACCGATGCGGCAATCTGGTCTGAGATCTCCACCAGCACACGCGCAATGATGTTCGCAACCACGATGTCGTACACCGGGAGTGTGTCGCCGGCAGGTTCCATTGCCGATTGATATTTCGAATCCAGGAACGGCGCGACGACTTCCCCGTGTTTCCTTGCTCGGCACCACCGGGACGATCTCGAAGGTCATGCCGAAATCCCTGGGAGTTCAGGATCCATTGCTGCAAGAGCCGCGCGTCGTCGCATTCCATCAGCTGGAAGCAGCGGTCGAAATTGGGTTCGATCCAGCTGCCGACATAGGTCAGCCCTTCGGGAAATTTGATGCCGGCATCGCGCACGCGCCGGTAGACCGGGATCGGGTCCCGGTCCTTGAAGCGCTCGATCACCATGAAGAGCATGGCGAAAATCCGTCAGTCAAAAGGCGGATTACATTCCCTGCGGTCGCCAGGATCGCGTCGAGAGCGTTGCCGCGAATCCGCCCGGCTCAGGCGGCCATCGCCTTGGTCAGGTTTTCCGCGACCTTGTCGAGGAAGCCGGTGGTGGAAAGCCAGCGCTGGTCGGCGCCGACCAGCAGCGCGAGGTCCTTGGTCATGAAGCCGGATTCGACGGTGTCGACGCAGACCTTCTCCAGGGTCAGCGCGAACGTGCCAGCGCCGCGTTGTTGTCGAGCTTGGCGCGATGCGACAGGCCGCGGGTCCAGGCGAAGATCGAGGCGATCGAGTTGGTCGAGGTCTCCTTGCCCTTCTGGTGCTCGCGGTAGTGCCGCGTCACCGTGCCGTGGGCGCCTCGGCTTCGACGGTGTTGCCGTCCGGCGTCATCAGCACCGAGGTCATCAGGCCGAGCGAGCCGTAGCCCTGCGCGATGGTGTCGGACTGCACGTCGCCGTCATAGTTCTTGCAGGCCCAGACGTAGCCGCCGGACCATTTCATCGCCGCGGCGACCATGTCGTCGATCAGGCGATGCTCGTAGGTGATCTTCTTCGCGTCGAACTTCGCCTTGAATTCGTTGTCGAAGATCTCCTGGAAGATGTCCTTGAAGCGGCCGTCATAGACCTTGAGGATGGTGTTCTTGGTCGACAGATAGACCGAATAGCCCTTGGCCAGGCCCTGGTTCAGCGAGGCGCGGGCGAAATCGGCGATGGAATCGTCGAGATTGTACATGGCGAGCGCGATGCCGGCGCTGGGCGACTTGTAGACCTCGCGCTCGATCACCTTGCCGTCCTCGCCGACGAATTTCATCGTCAGCGTGCCCTTGCCCGGAAACTTGAAGTCGGTGGCGCGGTACTGGTCGCCGAAGGCATGGCGGCCGATGATGATCGGCTTGGTCCAGCCCGGGACCAGGCGCGGCACGTTCGGCAGATGATGGGCTCGCGGAACACGACGCCGCCGAGGATGTTGCGGATGGTGCCGTTCGGCGATTTCCACATCTCCTTGAGGCCGAATTCCTTCACCCGGGCCTCGTCCGGGGTGATGGTGGCGCATTTGACGCCGACGCCGACCTTCTTGATGGCGTTGGCGGCGTCGATGGTGACCTGGTCGTTGGTCTTGTCGCGGTATTCCATCCCGAGGTCGAAATACATCAGGTCGATATCGAGGAACGGGATGATCAGCTTGTCCTTGATGTATTGCCAGATGATCCGGGTCATCTCGTCGCCATCGAGTTCGACGACGGGGTTGGTCACCTTGATTTTTGCCATGACAGATCGGGCCTTTTTTGGGATCGCGCGTTTCGGGACGGGGGGGGGTGATTGCCGCGCGCTATAGCACCGCGGAGGCGCTGGCGAAAGCCAAGGCGCTATGCACTTTCAGCCGATGTTTTGGCTCAGAACGCCGCCTGCGTCGCGGTGCCGGCCACCACGTACCAGGTGACGAAGATCCCGCAGATCAGGGCGCCCGGCAGGCTGGAGCCGGTGCGCCGCCAGGTGAAGGTCGCGATCACGGCCACGATGGCCAGCAGCGGCACGAACTGGATGGCGACGATGGTGGAGAGCGGCACGAAGCCGGGATCGGGCAGCGGGTTGAACAGTTTTCCGGTCGAGCCAGAGCGTGCCGTATTGCAGGGCCAGCAGCACGATGAAGCCGAGCGTCAGCGCCAGGATATTGGTGAGGTAGAGCGCGCCGCGCCCGGCGGCCATGGTCGAGAAATTGCGGTGCAGGACATGCAGCGCGATCACGAAAAAGGCCGTGAACGGAGCCAGATAGATCAGGAAGATCAGGAACTGCTTGGCGCTCATCAGCTTCAGGGCGACGATCCAGAACCGGAAGTCGATCTTGAAGACGAGATCGGCCAGCCACAGCGCGGCATAGCCGACATCACGGTCAGGACGGCGATCACGACCGACTGCAGGACGATGCCGCCGCGGCTGGCGCGCTTGGGCGCGAACGGCATCAGCGCCAGCGTGATCAGGGCGTTGATGACGGCCCAGACCATGATCTGGTTGGTGATGCCCTGCGGCAGGTAAGCGGAGGGTTTGACGAACGTGCCGGCCAGCGCGAACGCCGGATAGTAGGTCAGCGCCGGGATGAAGGCCGACAGCACGAATGCCGTGGTCCAGCGGCGGCCCGAGGCGGCGACATGCTCCGGCATGGTGCCGTCGGCGATCTCTGGCAGCCTGAGCCGGGAAAACATCTTCGCTTCCAGCAGGGCGTCGAAGGCGCCGATCAACAGCGCGACAAAGCCGATCAGCGCGATCAGCGTGCCGATCTCCTTGCGGAACCAGATCTGGTCGTCGGCCGGCTTCGGCGTGCCGCCCTGCAGGGTCTTTGCGAACCAGTCGAGGCTGTAGCCGATGGCTTGATGCGAAATGTGCTCGGCCGGATGGGTGATCGCCGGGGTATAGAGCACCCGCGCCGTGCCCTGCGCGATGTCGCCATAGACCTTGCCGGGTTCGACGGGGCCCTGGGTGCCGAACAGGGTCCACAGTTTCGGGCTCCTGGTGACGTCGCGGGCGAGATCGACGCCCCACATCAATGTCGGAGAATTCCTCATATTGGGCGAACACCAGCGCGACATTGCGCGGCCAGCTGGCGGTGCCCTCGGCGGCGAACGGTTTTCCGGTGGAGGAGCCCTCCAGCACCATCGATTTGTAATCGTTCGGCATCGCGGGGCGGCGGCGAGCACGGTCCAGCCGCCCATCGAGTGGCCCTCGAGCCCGATATTGTTCTTGTCGACGATGTCGAGGCTGCGCAGATGCGCCAATCCGTCGGGACCGCCGAAGCCGTTGGCGAAGGCGGGCGGGTCGCTGTAGCCGTGGCCGGTCTGGTCGAGCGCCAGCACGACGTAGCCGCGGCGTGCGAATTCGATGGCAAAGCCGTCCTGGGTCTCGCGCGAATTGATGTAGCCGTGAACCGCGAGGATGCCGGGGGCGGGGGTCTGCGCGGTGGCATTCGCCGGGATATAGAGCAGGGCGCTCATGGTGTTGCCCTTGGCGCCCTTGAAGCGGATATCCTGGATCTTGATGCCGCCGGAGGTTTGCGTGAAATGGGCGAGCAGTCCGCCGGCCAGGATCAGGATCACTCCGGCAATCGCCAACGACCATCTGCCGCGCATCCACGCCTCCCTTGTCCCATCGCCGTTGAACCGGCTTTCGGGTTCGCTTTGGTTGTGCTTAACAGCCTATCCGAAAGAGGAATGCGCGCAAGCGAAGGATGTCGGAAGCCGAATTGAGGTTTTGACCGAGTGTCAGATGCGCCCCTAACCCCGTTATTTGACTTGAGAAATTCTACCCGGCGGGCAATCCAGTGGGGCTGGCGTGAGGCGTTAGATGAAGTTGCTCGGAATCTTCATTCAGATCCTTCAGACATCGAATCAGAAAGTGAAGTGAGATGTCCGGCTCGGGCACCGACAAAACCAAATCAGGCGTCACGCTGACGGGACCCGTCGTCATTCTGGTCGAGCCGCAGCTCGGCGAGAACATCGGCATGGCCGCCCGCGCGATGGGCAATTTCGGCCTGACAAGCTTGCGCATCGTCAATCCGCGCGACGGCTGGCCGAACATCAGCGCGCAGCGCGCCGCCTCCGGCGCCGACCATATTCTGGAGCGGTCGAGCTGTTC
Source organism: uncultured Chloroflexia bacterium (assembly GCA_963720855.1). Lineage (GTDB taxonomy): Bacteria > Chloroflexota > Chloroflexia > Thermomicrobiales > UBA6265 > JAMLHN01. The sequence continues at coordinate 1,151,664 of CAVRGV010000001.1, forward strand.
GACACCGTCGAGCAGGCGGTCGCCGACTGCACGCTGTTGTTCGCGACCACCGCCCGGGCCCACGATCAGGCCAAGCCGGTGGTCGCGCCCGAAGCCGCCGCGCGCGAGATCGTGGCGGCGTTGCCGGCGGCGGCACGGTCGGCATCCTGTTCGGCCGCGAGCGCTATGGCCTGCAGAACGAGGAAGTAGCACTCGCCAACCGCATCATCACTTTCCCGGTCAATCCCGGCTTCGCCTCGCTCAACCTGGCGCAGGCGGTGCTGCTGATCGGCTATGAATGGTTCAAGCTGTCGACCGCCGGCAGCCTGCCGTTCGCGATGCCCGAGCGCTCCGAGCCCGCCTCGCAGCACCAGATGCAGGCGTTCTTCGACAATCTGGTGCGCGAACTCGACAAGGTCGAATTCCTGCGCCCGGCCGAAAAGCGCGACACCATGCTGGTCAATCTGCGCAACATCTTCACCCGGATGGACCCGACCAAGCAGGACATGCACACGCTGCACGGCGTGGTGATGGCGATCGCCGAAGGGCGCAAGGGCCCGGCCAAGGGCGGCGTGCTCGACGGCGAACAGGCGACAAGGTTGCGCGCGCTGCTCGCCGAGCACGGCCAGGGCGCGCTGCCGTCGGAGAGCGGCACGGTGCGCGGGCTGGCGCGGCTGTTGCGGCGAAACCCGACCGATGCCGAGCGCATCCTGTGGCAGGCGCTGACCACCGACCGCCGCTTCGCCGGACTGTTCAAGCGGCAGACCCCGGTCGGCCGGCACATTCCGGATTTTGTCTCCTTCGTGCACCGGGTCGCGATCGAGCTGGTCAATCCCGACGAGACCGAATTGATCGCCAAGGACCGCGCGGCGCGGCAGGAATGGCTGGATGCGCGCGGCTACCGGGTGGTGAATATGGCTTCGGTCGATGTCGAGGGAGATCTCGCCGTACAACTCGACCGACTGGAGTCGAGTGTGCTGGAAACGCGGTAGCGCTCTTGGCGCAGCGATAAAGCAATCCGGACTCCGTCATTCCGGGATGGTACGAAGGACCAGACCTCAGTTGCGCAATTGCGCACCGGGGAATATCGAGATTCCGGGTTCGATGCTGCGCATCGCCCCGGAATGACGGCAGGGACCGTCCGCTAAACCGCTACCAGCTGCGCTGGCGCGCCGCTGGCCCGTTTCGCTTTTTTCACCCGGGACGGTCCGAACAGATTGCCCGCCGCCAGTCCCGCCATGTCGGCGACACCGGGATTGCGGGACACCATGGCCGCCACGATGGCGCCGTCGATCAGGAGCGCGAGCTGGTGGGCGAACATCTCCGGCTCCGCCGCGCCCATCTCGGCGGCCAGTTTCTCGATATGCGCCAGCACCACCTTCTTGTGACGCATCGCGATGGCGCGAAACTGCTTCGCATCCTTGTCGTGCTCGCCGACGGCGTTGATGAAGGGGCAGCCGTAGAAGCGCTCCTCGCCGAACCAGCTCTTCAGCGCCGGAAACATTCGCGCCAGCTTGGTCTGGGCATCGCCGCCACCGGCCTCCATCGCGCCGATGAACCATTCGCGCCACTGTTTGCCTTCGCTCTCCAATACGGCGTGCACCAGGCTGGTTTTCGATCCGAACAATTTGTAGAGCGTGGTTTTGGCGGTGCCGGCTTCGTTGATGATGGCGTCGATGCCGGTGGCGTTGATGCCGTTCTTGCAGAACAGCCGTGTCGCCGCATTGAGCAGGCGTCCGCGCGCGGACTCGTCATCGCCTGCGGCGAACGGCGCCGCAGCGATTCTCTTCCTGGAAGATGATTTGCCCATGCGCCCAGTTAATCCAACCATGGCGCACTCATCAAGTCGCATCTTTGTGCGCGCAAAATAATCGAGGCGACGCGGCAACTGCATGGCGTTTGAGCAGTGCACCGCTGATCAATTTCGGGGCAGACCCGGCTAAGCGGCTCCAGCGCTTCGGCTTTTGATCGGCGCGGCGGCTGGCACGCTTCCTGCAGGAAACAGACCGTTCGGTATCCTACCTCCAAGGGAGAAAACAAATGACCGCGGTCGCCCAAAAAACAGTGCTGACAGGCTGCCTTGCCCCCATCGACAGAGGCGGGCTGGAGCAACTGATCGCCAACGGCAAGGCCAATCCCCAGGTCATCAAGACCTTGAAATGCAAGACGGTGGCCGAAGGCAAGTTTCGCCACGCCAACTACATCCGCAACCTCGCACCCTACATCGTCGACGAGCCGCCGGGTTTGCTCGGCGACGACACCGCGCCGAATCCATCCGAGGCCTCGCTGGCG
>CAVRGV010000002.1:0-921387 GCA_963720855.1 uncultured Chloroflexia bacterium
AGCAAGAGCCTGCGCGACAGCGACAACCGCCCCGAGTGGATGGTCCTGGAGTGCATCCCGGTCATCCCGCCCGACCTGCGTCCGCTCGTCCTGCTCGACAGCGGCAACTTCGCCACCAGCGACCTGAACGACCTCTACCGCCGGATCATCAACCGCAACAACCGGCTCAAGAAGCTGGTCGACCTGAACGCCCCCGAGGTCATCATCCGCAACGAGAAGCGGATGCTCCAGCAGGCCGTCGACGCCCTCTTCGACAACAACCGCTGCAAGCGGCCCGGTGCTCGGGTCGAGCAACCGCCCGCTTGAAGTCGCTCACCGACATGATCAAGGGCAAGCAGGGCCGGTTCCGCGAGAACCTGCTCGGCAAGCGCGTCGACTACTCGGCCCGGTCGGTGATCGTCGTCGGCCCCGACCTGCAGCTGCACCAGTGCGGCCTGCCCAAGAAGATCGCGCTGGAGCTGTTCCAGCCGTTCATCATCCGCCGGCTCAAGGAGCTGGGCCACGCCGACACGATCAAGTCGGCCAAGAAGATGCTCGAGCGCGAAGGTCGAGGAGGTCTGGGACATCCTCGAGGAGGTGATCCAGAACCACCCGGTCCTGCTGAACCGCGCCCCGACCCTGCACCGCATGGGCATCCAGGCGTTCGAGCCGGTGCTCGTCGAGGGCAACGCGATCCGCATCCACCCGCTGGTGTGCAAGGGGTTCAACGCCGACTTCGACGGCGACCAGATGGCCGTCCACCTGCCGCTGTCGATCGAGGCGCAGGTCGAGGCGATGACGCTGATGATGTCGACCAACAACATCTTCAGCCCGGCCAACGGCAACCCGATCATCAGCCCGACGCAGGACATCGTCATGGGCTCGTACTACCTCACGGTGCAGCCGCCCCGGCGAGCCGGGCGAGTACAAGACGGAGGACGGCATCGAGACCGGCGTCTACTCCGCGCCCAACGAGGTCTTCCTCGCCTTCAGCCAGAAGAAGGTCGGCGTCCACGCGCATGATCAAGCTCCGCCTGCCGGCGCACAAGAAGCTCAAGGGCGAGGGCGAGAAGGAGTTCACCCCCGGCATGGTCGTCAAGACCACCGTCGGCCGCGTGATCTTCAACGACATCCTCCACCCGAAGATGCCGTACTACAACCTGGCCCTCGGGCAGAAGCAGCTCCAGGGGATCATCGCCGACTGCTACCAGATCCTCGGCCGCCGCGAGACGATCAACCTGCTCGACGACATGAAGGACCTGGGCTTCCGCGAGTCGACCCGCTCGGGCCTGTCGTTCGCCACCGACGACCTCAAGACCCCCGCGACCAAGGACGCAGATCCTCGCCGAGACCGAGAAGGAGGTCGCCAAGGCAGCCAAGCTCTACCAGCGCGGCATCATCACCGAGCAGGAGCGGTACAACAAGGTCCTCGACGCCTGGACCCACGCCCGCGAGCAGATCACCACCGAGATGATGGAGGAGCTCAAGAACGACATCCGCAACGGCCAGGTCTACCTCAACCCGATCTTCCTGATGGCCGAGTCGGGCGCCCGCGGCGGCGTCGAGCAGATCCGCCAGCTCGCCGGCATGCGCGGCCTGATGGCCAAGCCCTCGGGCAAGATCATCGAGACGCCGATCAAGGCCAACTTCCGCGAAGGCCTGTCGCGTGCTCGAGTACTTCTCGCTCGACCCACGGTGCCCGCAAGGGCCTGGCCGACACCGCGCTCGAAGACGGCCGACTCGGGCTACCTGACCCGCAAGCTCGCCGACGTGGCCCAGAACGTCGTCATCACGATGGAGGACTGCGGCACCAGCCAGGGGATCACCAAGGGCGTCATCTACAAGGGCGAGAAGGTCGAGGTCTCGCCTCGGCCAGTCGATCCGCGGCCGCGTCAGCCGGGTCAACATCGTCAACCCGATCACCGACGAGGTCGTCGTCCGCGAGAACGAGATGATCACCGTCGACGCGGCGCGGAAGCTCGAGGACATGCAGATCGAGAAGATCCAGGTCCGCAGCCCGATGACCTGCGAGGCCACCCTGGGCATCTGCCGGCGCTGCTACGGCATGGACCTCGCCACCGGCCAGCTCGTCGAGCAGGGCATGGCCGTCGGCATCATCGCCGCGCAGTCGATCGGCGAGCCGGGCACGCAGCTCACGATGCGGACCTTCCACATCGGCGGCGTCGCCACCCGCGGCGTCGAGGAGAAGGACGTCAAGGCGAAGCGCGAGGGCAAGGTCAAGTACGTCGGCATCAACCTCGTCGTCAACGACGAGGGCAAGAAGATCGCCCTGTCGCGCAACGGCGAGATCCAGATCCTCGACCCCAAGGGCCGCGAGCTGGAGAAGTACGACGTGCCCGACGGCGCCGAGATGATGGTCGAGGACGGCCAGACGATCACCAAGCGGCACCATGCTCTGCGAGTGGGACCCGCACAACATCCCGATCCTCGCCGAGGTCGGCGGCAAGGTCCGCTTCGAGGACATCGTCGAGAACGAGACGATGCAGATCGAGATCGACCCGTCGGGCCACGCCCGCCGCACGATCATCGAGCACAAGGGCGACCTGCACCCGCAGATCCTCATCGAGGACGCCGAGGGCAAGATCCTCGACTTCTACTACATCCCCGAGCGGGCCGGCATCGAGGTCCAGGAGGGCCAGCAGGTCACCGCCGGCACCCTGCTGGCCAAGACCCCGCGCGAGGTCGGCGGCACCCAGGACATCACCGGCGGCCTGCCCCGCGTCACCGAGCTGTTCGAGGCCCGGCGGCCCAAGGAGCCGGCCGTCATCGCCGAGATCGACGGCCGCGTCGAGCTGCTCGAAGAGAAGCGCCGCGGCAAGCGGACGATCATCGTCAAGAACGAGAGCGGCATCGAGCGCGAGCACCTCGTGCCCGCACGGCAAGTACCTCCGCGTCCACGGCGGCGACCGCGTCCGGGCCGGCGACGCCCTGGTCGAAGGGCCGCTGGTCCCGCACGACATCCTCCGGATCTCCGGCGAGGAGGCCGTCCAGCGCTACCTGCTCCGCGAGATCCAGAACGTCTACCGCTCGCCAGCGCGTCGAGATCGACGACAAGCACCTCGAGATCATCGTCGCCCAGATGCTCCGCAAGGTCCGGGTCGACTCCGTCGGCGACACCGGCCTGCTGCCCGGCTCGGTCATCGACAAGTTCGAGTTCCGCGGCAAGAACCAGGAGCTGATGGGCTGCGTGAAGATCAAGGACCCGGGCGACACCGACTTCCGCCAGGGCGACATCGTCCCCCGCGACCACTTCGACGCCGAGAACCTCCGCGTCGAGGAGACCGGCGGCAAGAAGGCCGAGTGGATCCGCCCCAAGCCGGCCGCCGCGAGCACCCAGCTCCTGGGCATCACCAAGGCGGCCGTGCAGTCCGACAGCTTCATCTCGGCCGCGAGCTTCCAGGAGACGACCAAGGTGCTCACCGAGGCCGCCCTGGCCGGCAAGGTCGACTACCTCGTCGGCCTCAAGGAGAACGTCATCCTCGGCCACCTCGTCCCCGCCGGCACCGGCTTCAAGATCCACCAGGAGGCCGAGGTCCGCATCCGCCCCGAGGCCCTCGAAGCCCTCGCCGAGAAGGGCCCCGGCTACGCCCGCTACCGCGACGAGGTGCCCGCGCGGGGCGAGTGAGCCGACCTGGATGATGGGCAACGACCACGGCCCACGCCCCCTCCCGGGAAAAGGCGTGGGCCCTTTTATATCGCTTCACGGGAATCGAGACATGACCGCTGACAGCTTCGACCAGGTTCTGGATGGACTGAGGCAGCATCAACCCTTCCGCGTGTTCACGGTCGAGTTGCTCGGTGGCCGGCGCTTTGAGGTTGACCACCCCGGGGCCCTGGTAATCCGCGACGGCGTTGCCGTCTTCATCGCTCCCGGTGGCATCCCGATCTGGTTCGATCACGAGCGCGTGAGCCAGATCATCGGGCGCCCGCGAATACGCCGATTTGACGATTGATCGCGGGAGAGAGGGTATGTCAGGAGAAATCGGTATCGAGCAGAGACCGGTAACGGTGCTCTTTCTCTGGCAAATTGAACGGACACTACCCCGCCCAGACCTCGCGCATATGCGCACGGGGGCGGCCACGGTAATCTGGTAAGTCCGTCGCGCGACCCCCGCCGACCTCTGTCTCGACCCGAACCGGACGGCCACCCACCCATGGATACCAGCGACCCCGCCCAACCGACCTGCGGTCGATCCGCAACATCGGCATCATCGCGCACATCGACGCCGGCAAGACGACCACGACCGAGCGGATCCTCTACTACACCGGCGAGATCCACCGGATGGGGGACGTCGACAAGGGGAACACGACCACCGACTACCTGCGAGGAAGAGCGCGAGCGCGGGATCACGATCGTCGCCGCGGCGATCACCTGCCACTGGAAGGACGCCGACGGGCCAGCCGATCACGATCAACATCATCGACACCCCCGGCCACGTCGACTTCACCGCCGAGGTCGAGCGGTCGCTCCGCGTCCTCGACGGCGCGGTCGTCATCTTCTCGGCCGTCGAGGGGGTCGAGGCGCAGAGCGAGACCGTCTGGCGGCAGGCGACCAAGTACCACGTCCCCCGGCTCTGCTTCATCAACAAGATGGACCGCATCGGCGCCGAGTTCGACCGGGTCTTCGACGAGATCACCGAACGGCTCGAAAGCCACCCGATCCCCGTCCAGATCCCCATCGGCGCCGGGCCCGAGGGGACGATGGGCGAGTTCCAGGGGCTGATCGACCTGATCACGATGAAGGCCCTGTACTACAAGACCGAGGACCTCGGCTCGACGATCACCGAGGCCGAGATCCCCGACGACCTCCGCCCCGACGCCGAGCTCTGGCGCGAGACGATGCTCAACGCCCTCTCCGACTTCGACGAGCACGTTCGCCGAGGCACTACATGGCCCACCTCGAAGGGGCCGAGCTGACCGAGGCGATGATCGCTCGCGGCCCTGCGGCGGGCCACCCTGACCGGCCGGGCGCAGCCGGTCCTCTGCGGGTCGAGCTTCAAGTACGTCGGCGTGCAGCGGCTGCTCGACGCCGTCGCCGCCTACCTGCCCAGCCCGCTCGACAGGCCGCCGATCGTCGGCCACCACCCCAAGAAGGGGACCGAGATCGCCCGCAAGCCCGACCCCGACGAGCCGTTCTGCGGCCTCGTCTTCAAGATCACCAACGACGCCCACGGCGACCTCTCGTTCGTCCGGGTCTACTCGGGCAGCCTCAAGGCGGGCACCCGGGTCTACAACCCGGGCAAGGACAAGAAGGAGAACTGCTCGCGGCTCTACCACATCCGGGCCGACGACCGCGAGAAGGTCGACGAGGCCGACGCCGGCGACATCGTCGGCGTCGTCGGCCTGAAGGACTCGGTCACCGGCGACACGCTCTGCGACGCCTCGCACCCGATCCTGCTCGAACGGATCGAGTTCCCCGAGACGGTCATCAGCATGTCGATCGAGCCCGTCAGCTCGGCCGACAAGGGGAAGCTCGCCGACACCCTCAACGCCCTGGCCCGCGAGGACCCGACCTTCACCTACAAGGTCAACGAGGAGACCGGCCAGACGCTTGATCTCGGGCATGGGCGAGCTCCACCTGGAGATCCTCAAGAACCGGATGATCCGCGACTACAACCTCAAGGTCCACGTCGGCCGGCCCCGGGTCAGCTACCGCGAGACGATCAAGAAGGCCGTCAAGCGGGTCCAGGGGACCTGCATCCGCCAGACCGGCGGCATCGGGCCTCTACGCCAAGGTCACGATCGACCTCGAGCCCGAGGCCCAGCCCAAGGGGGCGCCGACGCTCCGCTTCGTCAACAAGCTCAAGGGGGGCGTGATCCCCGCGCGAGTATCATCCCGGCGATCGAGGCCGGGCATCCGCGAGGAGGCCAAGTCGGGCGGCCGGACCGGCTATCCCGCTGGTCGACCTCAAGGTCACCCTCATCGACGGCGACTACCACGACGTCGACTCCAACGAGCTGGCCTTCCGCTTCGCCGCCTCCGACGCCCTCCGCAAGGCCGTCCAGGAGGCCGGCCCGGTCCTGCTCGAACCGATCATGAAGCTCGAGGTCGTCACCCCCGAGGACTACCTCGGCAACATCACCGCCGACCTCTCCAGCCGCCGCGCCCTGATCGACCAGACCTTCACCCGCGGCAAGCTGATGGTCATCGAGGCCCGCGCCCCGCTCGAGAAGATGTTCGGCTACTCGACCGCCGTCCGCAGCCTCAGCCAGGGCCGCGCCAGCTACACCATGGAGCCCCTCGAATACGCCGCCGCCCCCGACAGCATGCTCGAGAGCCTGATCGGGATGTGAGCATTTTCGAAGGGTGGGTCGGCCGGTCTCGAGGCGCAGACCCATCTCTCGATGATGGTGGGTTGCGGCGTTTCGCGGACGACGCGGACCCACCCGACCACTTCCACTGGAGTGGGCCGCAAGTCGCCGGTCAACCTGGGGGCCAGTGTCACCCGGTCGGCGTCCCGGCGTGGCTCGATGCGTTCTGTGAGCCGCTCCAGGCCTTGTCCCGTTCGGCGACGTCAAAGTAGCAATACGTAGTGTTCTCCGCGGCGCCCCTTGACTCGTCCTCGTATTGCTCCACGCGTGAAGCTTGAACTTCGTGGTCGGCTTGGTGAGGTCGGCGGGAACCGAAGAGGGGCCTCGGGGGTAGAGCTCCATGTTCCTCTCCGTGCGTGCGTCTGACGATGGACCGAAACCCAACCCGAGCGATGGGAATGAACGAGGGGTTTGCGCGTGATACGACGCCCACCACTCGAGCCTTCCCCCTACGCGGGGAACGACCAGATTCTCACGAACGCACCCTCGATCCCAGCCGCCGGAGGGCGCGGCCGCACGGGGCGCGCCCGAACGCGCGGGCGCGAGTCGGTCAGCGTGCGCCGCGGCGGCGAACGGCCAGCGACAGCGCGATCACCACGAACACGAAGAGCCCACGTGTGGGGATGTCGGGCCGCGCGCGGATGACGTGACAGCCGCATCCACCGTCGACGTCGCCCGGGCTGGCGCCGCCATCCGTCGACGACCGACCGCCCCCGTCGCGTCGCGCACCGCCGCCGTCCGTGCCCACCGTCACGCCACCGTCGTCGGCGACCGCACCACCATCGCCGCCCGCCGACCCCGCGTCGTCGGTCGCGACGCCTCCATCCGGCGTGACCCCGGGCAGGTCGTCGGGCCGCACGTCCGCGAGCGAGTCCCCCTCGACGACGTCGTCGAGATAGATGACCGGCACGTCGGTGAACTCGATCGCGCCACGCAGGAGCCCGATCTGCGTGAACACCTCGTTGCCGTCCGCGAGCGTGGCCGCGGCCGCGGCGTCGACGACCTGCTCCCCGTCGAACCACACGCTCACGCTTCCCGTCGTGTCGCTCTGAGACCACACGATGTGCGTCGCGATGCGATGCCACTGTCCGGGCGTCACGACGCCGGTCCCGTTCCAGTGCATCGCGTACGAAGGTCGACGCGTCACGAACGACAAGTCCTCGCCCGAGAGCTGAAACGCCATCACCTGCTGATAGCTCGAATTGCTCTCCCAGTATCCGATCGTCTGGCTCGGGTCGGTCGGGAGCGTCTCGGGGAGGTAGATGCTCCACGCGAAGTACAGCTCGGCTCCCTCCGCCGTGCGGCCTGCAGCGGGGCCGTGGTGGAGCTCCACGCGCTTGAGCCCGTTCGACCAGACGGCGTCGTTGTGGAGCTCGATCCGCCCGGACCACGTGCCCTCGGCGACGATGTCGTCGACGACGGTGATGTAGTCGCGCCCCATGATCATTCCGTCGAGCTCCGAGTCGAACTGCGACGTGTCCCCCGTCTCGAAGTCGCCTCGCCACACGACCTGAGCCGACGCGGTAGAGATGCGGAAGCCCAAGAGGCCCGCGATGCTGCTCGAAACGAGCACGATCATGAGCGCGACGCGCTGTCCAATCCGCATCGGAGCATGAAGCTGCCGAACACGCGCACGTGTCAAGGATGGGCGGGGCCGCCTTCCACCGTATACGATGGGACGCAACGTGCGCTTCTCGCTCTTCGGAATCCCCGTTCACGTCCGCCCCATCTTCTGGGTCGTCGTGATCTTGCTCGGGCTGCCCGCGTCGAGCGAGCAAGCGGCGCTCACCGGCGCAGCGACCTGGGTGATGATCGTCTTCGTCTCGGTCCTCGCGCACGAGCTCGGCCACGCGTTCGCGATGCGAGCGTTCGGGCGCGCGCCGAGCATCGAGCTCTGGGGGATGGGCGGACTGACGAGCTGGGGCGACGGGCCTACGGTCTCGCGCACGCGCAGCATCGCCGTCTCGCTCGCCGGGCCGGGCGCCGGCTTCGTGCTCGCGCTCCCCGTCGCACTCTACGCCGCGGGCGCCGAGCTGCCGCCAGGTTCGTTGCCGGCGACCGTCGTCGATCAGATCCTCTGGGTGAACGTCGGCTGGGGGCTTCTGAACCTCTTGCCGATCCTCCCGCTCGACGGCGGACACGTGATGGAGTCGGCGCTCGCGTCGATGTTCGGCGCAAACGGCCCGCGGTATGCGCGTTACGTCTCGATCGCCGCCGCGGTCGGCGCCGGCGCGCTCGCGCTCGCCTACGGAATGATGTGGGGCGCGATGATCGCGTTCTTCTCCGCGATGTACTCGTTCCGCACGCTCAACGCGGGTTTGGGCACGTTGGGCGACGGGACCGTGCCCGCGCAGACCAAGGTCGACCCGGCGCTCGAGGAACGTCTCGTCTCGATCTGGGCCAAGATCCAGACGGGCAAGGCAAGCGAAGCGGTGGTCGACGCCGAGGCTCTCCTCGGGGAGCTCACGCCGAGCGACGCCGTCGAGGACGCGCCGCATCGGCTTCTCCGAGCGCAGGTCGTCGAGGCCCTCGCGTGGGCGCATGTCGAGTCGGGCGACGAGCACGCGGCCAGGGCCGCCGTCGAGCGCTTGCCCGACGGCATCTCGCCGTCCGCGCTGCTCGCCGCGCGCCTCACGTACGGCCTCGTCGACCGACTCGCCGGGCTGCGCGCGCTCGAGATGGCCTTCCACGACAGCGCCGGCGAGCTCGCCGGCCTCGTGCTCGGCGCCGTCTACGTCGAGATGCAACGCCCCGACGACGCCGTCGCGATGCTGCGCACGATCCGTGGCGCCTCGCTCCACTCGGCGACGTACCGCACGATCGCGGCTGCGCTCTTCTACGCGGACGACTTCGCGCACGCGCGCGACGCGAGCGAGCTCGCCTGGAACCGCTTCAAGGAGCCCACACACGCCTACAACGTCGCGTGCTCGTGCGCACGGCTCGGCCGTGTCGACGAGGGCCTCGACTGGCTCGAGCGCGCGATCGCCGCCGGCTACGCGGATCGCCCGGGCCTCGAGGCGGACTCCGACCTCGACGCGCTGCGCGCTTCGGAGCGCTACGGTGCGCTCGTGGCGCGGCTGCCCTGAGGCGGCTCGAGGCGAACGCCTGCACGGCGTGCGCGACGGGATCGGGAACCTGCGCACCGCTGGCGCCGTCCTGACTTCTAGATGGGTCGGATCGCAGTAGGCCTGCTCTCCGGCGGTCTCGCGATCGCATCGGTTGCGGTCGCGGGCGTCGCGTCGGCGCAATCTCTGGGGGCGCAGCCCGCCGGCGCGCGTTCGCTGGGCAGCAGGATGGGCATGGTCGTCGCGCGCGGCTCGACGATTGACCGCGATGACGGGAGCGAGAGTGACCGGTGCCTTGCTCCGGTCGCTTCGAGGTCATGCTCGTGCACTGTCCGCATCCGGATCCGCAGCGCCTCCCAGCGAACGATCGAGCTCCAGAAGTCGCCCGCTTTCTCCATAGCAGACGGCCTCTACGCCGCTCCGGGCTTGTTCAACACGGCCTTCGCGCGCCGGCCCCCGCGGTCGACCGCAAGCATCTGGCCGCCGCGCGAAGGCCTCATCGTTTACCGGTTCGAGCTCGGCCGTGTTGCAACGCGAGCGCTCCGGCGCCACCCTCGGCCTTCATGCGGCACCTCCTACTGAGCCTCGGCATCGCGCTGCTCGTCGTCATCGGGACCGGCTGTGATCGCAGACGCGCAGGTGGTGGCATTCCCGACGGCGGCGGTGGGCCGATGACCGATGGGAGTGCTCCCGGCGTCGACGGGGGTACGGGTGGTGGTGTCGATGGCGGCGATGTCGACGGCGGGGGATCGGGTTTCGACGGCGGGGGATCGGGTTTCGACGGCGGCGCGACGACCGACGACCTCACCGGGAGCTGGACGGGGACCTGGAGCTCGCTCGGCGTCGGAGGAATGGCTTCGGCGACCCTCGCGCAGAGCGGCTTCACCCTGATCGGGGCCGTCACGTTCGAGGGCTCGCCGTGCGGAACGATGAGCACGCTCGACGGCACGGTGAGCGGGACCTCGCTCGCCGGAGACCTCACCTTCGACGACGGGAGCGTCGCCTCGGTCGTGGCGACCACGGATGGAACCTCCACGATCGAGGGCAGCGCGGACATCACGTCGGGCACCTGCGCCGGCATCAGCGCCACGTTCTCGCTGTCTCGCGGCCCGTGAGCCGCGCGATGTGCGGGGCAAACCCCAGGTGTGAGGCGCTCGAACGGCCGGGTCACTCGTCGAACGCGTGCGGATCGATCGCGAGCGCGCGGGCGCGCTCGGTGGCGGCGCGTGACGCGTCGCCTTGCGCTGCGTAGATCGCGCTCGCCGTCGCGTGCGTGATGCCGGTCGACCAGGGCGTCTCGAGGACCTCTTCGATGACGCGTTGCGCGTCGTCGATTCGGTCGGCTTTCAGATACGCCTGGGCGAGCTTGGTCTTCGCCTCGCCGCCGGGACGCGCCTCGACGTTCGCCTCGGCCATCTCGACGGTGCGCGCGGGGTCGTCCTCGAGCTCGAGCCAGTGATCGAGCGCGTGCCCATAGGCCGCCTCGGGGTAGAGCGCGATGTGCGCCTCGTGCTCGCGGCGGGCGCGCTCGATCCACGGACGCGCCGCGTCCGCGTTGCCACGACCCATCTCGATCTTCGCGATCGCGTCCATGAACTCGGGGTTGTTCGTGCGCTCGACGAGGTCTTCGTACATCGGGACGGCGCGGTCGAGGTTCCCTTGGAGCGTGAGGATCTCGGCGACGTGCTCCTCGAGGAGCCAGTAGCCGGGCATCAGCCCGAGCCCGCGCCGGTAGTGCACGAGCGCCTCGTCCCACCGGCCGCGGTCGAGCTCCATCAAGCCGCGCACGAGGGCGAGCCACGCGCGCATGCCCTTCTCGTCGGGCCCCGGCAGCGCCTCGGCCTCGGCGAGGAGCGCGTTCGCGCGCTCGAAGTCGGCCGTCTTCCAGTACCACTGCGCGAGCGCGGTGAGCGCCATCGGCGAGCGCGCGTCGGCAGCGATCTCCTCGTAGAGACGCTTGGCCTCCTCCATGTGCCCCGAGTGGAACGCGATGTCGGCGCGCAGCGACTTCACCGCCGCGCGCTTGTCGGATCGCAGCACGGCGTAGTGCTCGACGATGTCGAGGTCGGCGGACGCGCGCGCGAGACGGTGGAGCGTGTAGTTGAAGCTCGCGCGCGACAGGTGCGGGCCGTTGCCCTCGGTGGCGTTCGCGAACGCGGTGTCGAGCGAGCGCTCGGCGTGCTGGTAGTCGTTCCAGTCGCCCGAAAGGCGCGCGCGCGACAGATACATCGTCGCGATGCGGTTGTAGTGGATCCAGTCGTCGGGACGGCGGTCCGCGGTGATCTGCTCGGCCGCGATTTGCCGGTCGAGCGCCGCGACGCTCTCGGCGAAGGGGCCGTCGGGGGCCTCGGCTGCGTCGGCATCCTCGTCGGCCGCCGTGTCGACCACGACCACGGGCGTCGTGCTGTCGCTCGCGCCATCGTCAGCGCGGTTGTCGTTGCTGCCCATCGTCACGAACACGGCCGAGCTGATGCCGATGGCGGCGGTGACGACGATCCAAACGAGCTTTCCACCCATCTTGCGTTCTCCTCGCTCATTCATACGTGTGGCCTCGCCCGTCGGATCGTTCGTCGTGACTCGCGCACTCTCGCGAACGCGCTTCGTAGCGCAAAAGACGACGAGCCGCCCCCCGAAGGAAGCGGCTCGTCCTCACTGGTGAGACGCCGCAGGGCAAGCCCGCGCGGCGTCGATTTCACGTCACGGCGTATGCGGCGGCGCGAGGTACGGGAACTCCGTCAGGAATGGGACGTCGTTCATGGACGGGTTGGTCCCGACGAGGGTGGTCGGGCCGCACGGCGACCCGCCACAAGTGCCCGAAGTGAGCTCGAGCATGACGACGCTGAGGGTCACGTCGATGACCGGATCGGTCAGCTTGCGACCATTCGGGAAGCCGGCAGCGGCCGCCGGGTTGACCTGCAGCGTGTCCGGTAGGACCAGATCCGCCACGTGAACACCGGCCGCGACGTCCTGACCGAGGCACGCGGGCAAGCCGGCGATCGTGTTCGTCATCGAGCAGGGCGTGAGCCCAGCGCCCGTCAGGTCGTCGTCGAGCGCCGTGTGGAGGCCGGTGAGGTTCGTGATGAGGTCACCGGCGAAGGTGCCCGCGACGTCGTCCGTCGGATCGGCGTCGTTGTAGGCGTTCTTCATGCCGGAGCTCACGAGCGCCGTCGAGACGGCGGGCATGCCCATCCGGTCGACGCGCGTGTACATGTCGGCCGACTCAGTCCGGAAGTCCGGGCCGCCGCAGACGCCAGCGCCGCTCGGCCCGGCGTGCGGGCAGTGCGTCGCCGGGTCCATCATGGCGGGTGCACCGCCGTGATAGATGCGGCAGGAGATCGTGTTGCCAGCCATCTCGCCCGCGGTGCCCTCGGGCCAGCCAGCGCCCGTGCAGTACGCCATGCACTCGTCGGTGCTGGCGTATTGCGCGTTCGCACCGGTGCAGTTGGTGGCGAGCTCGTTGCACAGGTCGGTGCACGGGCCGGTCGGCACCGGTCCGCCGTCGGGCGTGGGCCCGCTGTCGGTGTCCGGGACGTGGCCGTCGGTCATGGGACCGCCGTCGGCGACGGTGCCGTCGTCGTCGCCGCATCCCGCGAGCACGAAGCCCGAGAGCGCAGCCGTGGTGAGGAGGAGCGTGAGCGTCTTCATCGTGGTGCTCATGTTCAGCCTCCAATCGACGAAGTGGTGGCCCAGATACGAAGGGACGTGCCGCCCTCGAGCGTCGCCGGGAGCGGGAACTCGTAGACGAGCGCGCTGCCGTTACGCATCGCGAACGTGTCGCGGTCGTTGACGAAGCTGAGCGTCCCCGACGAGAGCGTGTCCGTGAAGCCGGTGAGGTCGAAGAAGAACGGGTCGTCGCGAAGGCCCGCGAACACCGTCACGTCGCCGTCGAAGCGCTGGGTGACGAGCTCGGTGGGCGCGTCGAACGGACCGGTCGCACCCGGCATGTTCGAGATGTGGACGAAGCAGTTGCCCACGTCGTCGTGACCGAAGCGCGCTTCGATGTCGAAGTCGGCCATGTTGTCGCCGTTGTTGTCGATGTGCACGGTGTAGAGCACATCTCGGTCGCACGGGATCGCCTGATCGGCCGTCGCCGCCGCAGGACCCGCGAACGTCAGCGCGGTCACGAGGGTCGCGGACGCGCCGGTCCCCTGGTGCCACGCATAGAGATCGGCGATGTCCGCGTGGACGTTGTCCCCCGACACTGGGTTGATGCGCCCCGGCGGATCCAAGTGATCCGCTGCGTCGGTATGGACGACGTAGGCTGCGCTCCCGACGCCCACCGCGGCGACGGCGAGCACGCCGAGCATCCACACGAAAGTTCGTTTCTTCAACATAGGCTTCCTTTCCTCCGGTCAGAGCTGAGGTCCGGGCACGTTACGGCCGAGGTCGTTCCTCGGATCGTTCCGGCTGGTCTCCGCCCCCAAGGCCCCCTCGCTACCGCGTTTCTCGCTGTCGAGGCAACCCCCCTGGCCCGACCGTTGAACAGTACGGCGAGGTCGTGTAGGTCCACGGACCACGCATCGGCGTTGATCCGATGAGGCGGTTGGTCCGTAGAATCCGCAGGGAAGCGCGTGACAGTGAGCGAATCGAGCAGGGCGAGGCAGCGTCGAGCCGGGGCAAACGGCCGTGAGCTCCACGCGCTCGCGGCATGCTTGCTCTGGCTTCTGGGCTTCGAGGTCGCCCCGCTCGCGCACATCGCGACGCACGTGCGCGGCGAGGCGCACCACCACGACGCGCGCGGCGCGACGATTTTCGAGGACGAGGGCGGCCGCGACGACGGTTATGCGTTCGCGCACTGTCACGGCGGCGCATGCCACGCCCACGACCACGACGCCCACGGCGCCGAGCGCGCGCCCGGCCATGGCAGGCGCGAGACCTCGCGCGGCGTCCATCGCGCAGCCACGCCGCACGGCGCGCACTCGCTCCTGCACCGCGGTATCGCCGCGCTCGCACCGAAGCTCGCGACGCCGCACGTGCGACCGGCGCTCGTGTGCGAGCTCGGCGACGCGCGGGCGCCCGAGGCGCGCGTGGCGTCGCGCGCGCCGCGCTCGGTGCGCGTGCGCGGCCCACCTGCCCCGTCCGTCTGAAGCTCGTTGCTCTTCGAGGTGAGCTCGCCGCGACGCGTTCGACCACGCGCTGCGGCGAGGGACCGTGCGCGCGCACCATTGGGGCGCCGCACCGAACGCTCGAGATCGACCCGCGGCGCGATGACGTGATCCGCAGGGTCTGGGAGAAGGATGCGCTCACGCATGCACAGCATCGCGTGCGGCTCCATCGCGACGTGCGCGCTCGGGTTCGCGCTCGCCGCCGCGATGGATTCCGCGCACGCGCAGGACACGCTCACGCCGCCCGCGTTGGCGGACGCGCCGGCGCTCGTGCGCCCGACGGGTGACGCGGACCCGGACCCGAGCGCCGAGATCGTGGTGCCGCTGCGCATCACGATCGGCGCCGACGGCATCGTCTCCGACGCAACCGTGGAGGACGGCGGGCTCGAAGCGAGCGACGCGTTCGCCACCGCGGCGCTCACGTGGATCCACGGGGCGCGTTTTCGCCCCGCGACCCGCGACGGCCGCGCCATCGCCGTGTCGATCCGATTCGACGTGCGCTTCGCGCCGGCGCAGACAGACACGGATTCGGACACTGGCACCGACTCCGACTCCGACTCCGACTCCGACTCCGACTCCGACTCCGACTCCGACTCCGACTCCGACTCCGACGCCGACTCCGACTCCGACTCCGACTCCGACTCCGACTCCGACTCCGACTCCGACTCCGACTCCGACTCCGACTCCGACTCCGACTCCGACTCGAACGCGGACTCTAGCCCGGCCTCTCTGACCCACACCCACTGGCACGCCCACACGCACACGCACCCCGAGTACTCCGCGACCGGCCACGTCGACGCGCGCGTCCACCAAGCCCCCGCGGCGGCGTCCGACTACACCCTCTCCGTCGAGCCGTTCCGCGCGGTCCCGCGCCCCAACGCCGAGAGCCTCCTCTCTCTCGCGCCCGGCGTCTTCCTCGTCAACCACTCCGGCACCTACCACGCGAGCTCGATCTAACGTCGCGGCTTCGACGCGGGCGAAGGACAGGACGTCGAGATCCGCGTCGACGGCATCCCGATCAACGAGATCTCGAACGCCACGGCCACGGCTACGCGGACACGAACTTCCTCATCCCCGAGGTCGTCGACACCGTTCGTTCCCGATGGGCCCCTTCGCCCCGTCGCAGACCGACTTCTCCGTCGCCGGCACCGCCGCGTACGGGCTCGGGCCCGCACAGCGCGGCCTCAGGTGCGCGGCCAGTACGGTTCGTTCGACGCGCGCCTGCTCCTCCCTGGGCCCCCGCCGAAGCGCGCCGGGAACGTTCCTCGGCGTCGACCTCCGCGACGCGCAAGGCTTCGGCGTCAATCGTTCCTCGACGAGCGCCGCGCTCAACGGCCGCCTCGAGCTCGCGCTCGCGCCCGACCTCGACTTCCACGCTCTTCGGTGCAGCCCAGCTCGCGAGCTTCGCCTCGGCCGGCATCGTACGCGACGACGACGTCAGCCTCCGCGACCTGCCGTGCGCCGACACGCCCGACGCCCAGTTCTTCTGCACCGAAGATCCGAACCAGGGGGGCGCGAGCCAACGTCGCTCTGCTCTCCGCCGGCCTCACGTGGCGCGGGCCACACGCCCGCTTCACCGCGCTCGTCTTCGGCGGCTATCGAGGCCTCCGCATCCGCGAGAACTTCACCGGCTTCATGCCGACGCGCGCGGCGACGGCCTCGACGAGCAGTACGAAGCGTGGCACGGTCGGCCTCGACGCGACCTATCGCGTCGAGGGCCTCTTCTTCGGCCTGAGCAGCAGCTCGAGCTCGGCGTCAGCGCCGCCACGACTCGGGAACCTCGACGCGCCAGCTCCGCCTGCGCGCCGGCACCGGCATCCCCTACTGCGCCACTTCGACGACGAGATCCACATCACTCGCGTCGGCGCGCACGTCGGCACAGACCTCTCGTTCGTCGACTGGCTCTCGCTGCGCATCGGCGCGCGCGCCGACGTCTTCGCGTTCTCCACCTCGAAGCACGCGCTGCCCACCACCGATCGTGTCGGCGAGCGCTTGCCGATTCAGTCGACCGACGCGATCGGGGTCGCGTTCCAGCCGCGCGCGACGCTCCGGTCCGCCTCGCCAAGCTCGCGCCGACGAACGCAGCCGAGAGCGCTCGACGCTCGAGTGGCAGACGAGCGCTGGCGTCGGAACGCGAAGCTCCGATGCCATCGCGCTGTCGGAGGGCGAGTCGGCGCCCTTCGCCCAGGTCGTCTCGAGCGAGACCGGCCTCGCGCTGCACTTCCCACAGACGCCAACTCGTGGTCGATGCCCGCCGGTCGGGTTCCACACGCACGTGGATCACGACCTCGTCTTCGACGCGCCCGCGGGTCGCAACATCGACAAGGGCGCCATCGAGCCGCCTCGGCGTGCTCGCGTATCTCGACGTGCACGTGGCCCTGGCTCGCCGTCCACGCGAGCTTCGCGTGGACCGAGGCGTACCTGAACACGCCGCAGGCTACTTCGACTTCGTCCTCGAACGACGCGCCTGCCCTACGTGCCGCGCTGGGTCGGTCGGCTCGATGCCGCGGGCAGCACAGCGTCACGATCGACGGCGAGACCGTGCTCTTGACCGCCGGCGTCGGCGTCGGCTGGCTCGGCGAGCGCCCGATCCCGCTCGGGCAGATCGCGCCGCCCGTCCTGCTCGTCGACGCGCAGGTCGCCGTCGCGTGGCGCGGGATCGAGTTCGCCGTGCTCGGCCAGAACCTCACCGATGCGCGTTGGCAGTCGCTCGGTCTCGAACTTCGTCTCGTGGTTCGACCCGTCGCGCCCGGCCTCGCGCACGCCGAGCTCAAGTACTCGACCGGCGCGCCGCTCTCGATCACCGGGCGGCTGACGATCCGCTTCGACGAAGCCGCGCTCTTCGGCGGCGGCGCGTGGAACGCGCCGGTCGCGCCTCCGCATCCACCGCCCGTGACCCCGAGCCCACGGAGCCACCACCATGACAGGACCCACCATGACCACCCGAGCCCTTCCCTCCTCCTCGTCGCGCTCGCCCTCACGAGCATGTCGTTCGCCGCGTGCGGCGTCACCGAGGGCCGCGCGATCACCATGACGTTCCACGCGCAGGGTGACGGCGCGGCGCACTTCACGACGGCCTCGGGCTGGACGGTGAGCTCACCGAAGCGCGCCTCGTCCTCGGCCCGATCTACGTGCTCGCGCCGTCGGCCGGCATGACCACACGGCTCGAGGCATTCAGCGGCTCCTCGTGCCGGTCGCGTACGCGCACGGCGGCCACGACGACTACGCCTCCCTCGCCGTTCGTGCCGAGTGGCTCGACCAGCGGGCGTCGATCTGCTCGCGCCCGAGCCGACGTTGCTCGGGCGCGCCGACGGAACGGCGGGCCCGGCCGAGTACGCGACGATCGTACCCTCGAGCCGCCGCCCATCGGGATGGCGATCGATGAAGGCACCACCGACGTTCACGAAGCCTGGGTCGCCGGCACCGCCACCAAGGACGGCGAGTCCATCTCGTTCGAGGGCGGGCTCGACATCCCGCAAGAGGCGCTCGGCAACCTCATCGAGGGCGTCGCCATCACCGAGGACGGCGTCGCGCCTCCCGACTATGCGATGTTCGACACCGACGGAGATTTCCTCGTCACCGTTCACGTCGGCGGTCAGACCAGCGGGGCCACGTCGCCCTCGTGGTTCGATCAGGCCGACTTCGCACGCCTTCCCCCGCCAGCGTCGGGAACGGTCCGCGAGATCACCCCCGACGACGCAGCCTTACAACGCGTGGCTCCTCGCCGCGCGCGACTCGGACGCATTCACCGCTTCGTACGTGGCACCCGCCTCCACCACCACCCCCATCACCGAGAACTGACATGTCGAGACTTGCCGCAACGCAGCCCTTTCTCTTGGCCATCTTTCTAGGCGTCGCCACGCTCGGCGTCGCAGGTTGCACGAGCGAGACCGGCACGGGCACGCTCGCCATCGCGGCGAGCGGCGAAGAAGCCGCCGTCGACGGCTACCGAGCTCGACGGGCATCGCGTTCGCCGACGGCTGGACGATGGACTTCGACTTCATCCTCATCTCCATCTCGCGCTTCTACGTGAAGCACGGCGGGGAGCGGCCCGACGCTCGAGGCGGACGAGGTCGTCATGGACCTCCACGACGCGGTGCTCCAAGACGTGTGGACGTTCTCCGCCCTCGGCGCGCAGCGCTACGAAGACGTCGGCTACGAGATCGTCCCACCCACGATGTCGGCCCGCCGCATCGGCACCGTGACCGACGAGGAGCTCGCGACGATGGTCGACGGAGGCATCGCGTATTGGCTGCACGGCACCGCGCATCACCCCGACCACGACGACGTGCGTGCTCGACCTCCAAATTCCGATGCACACCTCGATGAGCGACGTGCACGAACGCGATGGACATGACCGACGGCCTCATCGTCAGCCCGAACGGCACGACCGAGCCTCGCAGGTCACCTTCCACCTCGACCACGTCTTCTTCGACTCGATCGTCGAGGCGGAGCCCCACCTCCGCTTCGAAGCCTACGCGGCGGCCGCCGGTGCCGACGGCATCATCACGTTCGACGACCTCGCGTCGCAGCCGCTCGCCGACCTGCACGACATCGACGGCTCTCCTCTCCTCGACGAGAGCGGGTCACAGCTCTTCTACGACCCGGGCTCGACCCCGCTCGCCACCCAGGACCTCCGCTCGTTCGTCTACCACCAAGCCACGACCGTCGGTCACTTCAACGGCGAAGGCCACTGCACCTACGTGTGCATCGACCAGACCGGCGCGACCCAGCCGTCGTGTCCCGTGCCCTCGCGCTGAGGCCGAACTCGGCTCAACGCTCGATCGTCTGCGCCGGCTCGGGGACGGGCAGGTTCGTCGTCTCGAGGTTGGTGCCGTTGTCTGCGTAAACGACCTCGTGCATCAGCCGGCCGAGATCGTATCCGTTGACCTGCACGCACGCGCCGATCGCGGAGCGCTCCACGCGTCCGGTCGCGAGATCGAGCGACGCCCCAGCGACCCCCGAGGCGGTGGACGCCACGATGAGCCCGCACGTCTCGACGTCCGCGATCTCGAAGCGCTCGAGCGTCAGCGACGCATCGCCGATGGCCGCAGCGCCGAATCCGAAGACGCGCTCGGCACACGGGCACAGCGAACGCGTCACCGTGCGCACCACCGTGTCCCGCGCGTCGACCGTGGCGCCCGCGAGCGAGAGCAGCCCGGCCTCGTGGGCCCCATCGACGACGACGCGCTCCGCCGTGAGGTCGGCGCCGTTCTGCACGGTGATTCCGTGCCCGAACGCGAGGTCGGCGCCCCGCGCGTCGGTGTTGCGGACGACCACGTCGGTCAACACAGCGTGCGCACCCATGTCGACGGCAACTCCGATCTCCCGCGCCCGCTCGACGAGCACCCGCGTTCCCACGATCGACGCGCCGACCTGCACGCCGATGCCGCGTGCGATCGCAGCGCGCTCACCGTCACCTCCGATCAGCGCTGCGTCGGTCAAGGTCATCATCGTGTCGGCGCCGTCGACGGATACCGGAGACTCGAAGTTGTCGATCGCGATCATCCGCTCGGCGACGAGGGACGATGCGCCCTGCAGATCGACGCCGCGGCCCAGCGTCATTTCGTCCTGCTGCGGCCGCGTGTCGCGGATCACGATATCGGAGAGCATCGCCGAGGTCCGGTATCCCACCGCGATCACGCCGACCTCCTGGTTGCGTGCGACCAGAAGGCGCGTCGCGTCGAGGTGCGCGCCGCCAGACATGTCCACGCCGCGCCCGAACGCGGAGTCCGCGGTCTGCACGCGCGTGTCGAGCACGACCGCGTCGATCAACGAGATGGTCGAGCCGTCCGCGAACGCCGCGACGCCCGCGTGGCGGTTGCTCACCACCGCGATGCGCGACGCGGTGATCGCGCCGCCCTCGTTCGCGAAAACGCCCTCGCCGTACAGGCCGCTGCTCTCGCTGGACTCGGTGCCACGCACCAGCGCGACGTCGAGAACCACCGCCGAGCCCGCGCCAATGGCCATCACGCCGTCCTCTCGGCTCCCGAGACGGCCACGCGAGCCCCTTCGATTCGGGCGCCGTCCTGTGCGTGCAGCCCGTGCCCCCCGACGCCGTCGCTCTGTTGGGCGTGCGTGTCGACGATTGCGACGTCCGCGAGCGTCACGTGCGTGTCCGAATCGAGCGCGATGATGCCGACGTATCGGTTGCCCGTGAGGAGCAGCCCGCTCGCGTCGAGCCGGCCCCCTTGCGAGACGTCGACTCCCCCGCCATAGAGGCCCGCGTCGGGCTGCGTCTCGGCGATGACCGAGCGCGCCATCGACAGGTGCGCGTTCGCGCCCTGCACCTGCGCGCCGACGAGGTGCGCACGCACGATCAACACGCCATCGAGCTCCGCCGACATCCCTGCGTTCACGAGCACGCCGCGCTGCGGCGGATCGCGGATCGCCAGGTTCTTCACGACGGCCGGCGCGCCTGACGTCGTGACGCTCACCACGGACGCATGGGTCCCCGCGAGCCCGGTGACGATGGTCTCGGCGGCGCACGCCCCCGCGACGGTCACCCCTGCGCGCAATGGAAGCGTGCCGGCGTAGGTTCCCTTGGCGAGCGCCACGGTCGTCCCCGCCGCGAGAGAAGCCCACGCCACGCTCGACAAGCCCGACAGCGGTGCCGCGCGCGACCCGTCACCCCCCGGCGCCGCGCTCGCATCGACGAAGACGACCGGCCCGCTGGTCGGAAGATCGGTCGCGAACGCGGACGACGGGCACGGCGCTCCCACCGGCGCGCAGCCCGCCGCGCCCGGAAGCTCTGCCTGTCCGAACGGACACTCCGCGGGGCCGCTCTCGGCGTAGGGATCGCAGATCACGACGCCGGTCGGAATCCGTCAGCTCGCGCCAACCAGCCGCGCACGGCGTGAGCACCGGCGGCGCGACCGGTGGCACACCGTCGGCGAGCCACGGGATGTTCGGCGGCGCGGCGACGTGCGGACCGTCCGCACCACCGTCGGTCGCGCCACCATCGTCCGCCATCGCACCGTCGTCGGAACAGCCGCCTGCGTTCGTTGCGAGCGCAACCGTCAGAGCCAGCGACGCGGCCCGTTCCACGAACGTCACGGCCAGATCGTACTACGGGAGTCCGTGCGCAGGAGCACGAACACTGCGAACGTCGGCGTCGAACGCTCGTCGGGCTGGATGCCGTCGGGGATGCCGACCGGCTGCGCAGGCTCGAGGCCGTCGAGGGAGAGCGACAGCGATGAGCCATCGTAGACGCCGGTCGCGACCGGCGGACCGAAGAAGTCGGTGGCGTTGCGCACCTCGTAGGCCATGCCGGGCTCGATCGCCTCGGACACGTCGGCCTCGATCGTCCCGCGCCCGCCCCAGTCGTAGACGATGATGTGCGCGCGACCCGGCTCGTAGCGATTCGTCCGGACGAAGACGCGCGTCTCGGTCGGCGGCGCCGTCAGGTACGTGTTGTCGGGATAGTCGGCGGGGTCGACGGATCCGAGACCGTGCCGACGAACGTGTTGCCGTGCATCTCGACGCTCGACCACGGCGCCCCGAAGGCGGTGCTCGCGCCGATGTAGTTGTCGATGACGGCAACGTCCTCGTTCGCCGCGCTGTAGCCGAGCTGGAAGATCGCGCGGTCGAGCTCGGTGCTGAAGCCGAAGTTCGACTCGACCCGGATGCGCGCCGCCGCTTGCAGCCCACCGACCAGGAAGTCGCGCCCGCCTTCGCGCGGTCCGCTCGTCGGTGTGCCCGTCTGAAAGAACACGTTGCCGATGAAGTCGAAGCCCTGGATGGCGCCGCCCTCCGTGTAGGCGTGCACGCCGTAGCTGAACCCGTGGAAGAGCAAGTTCTCCTCGATGCGCTTGGTTTCCGTCCATGTTCTGCGTGTAGATCGCGTGGCCGTGCGGACGGTCGGGCGCGTCGATCCCGTTGAGCGAGACGAGACAGCCGTAGACCTCCGAGTCGACCGCCGAAGTCCAGAAGCTGATGCCCTGGCTGGCGTCGTGAACGGCGAGGTTGATGAAGCGCACGTCCGTCGAGGAGCCCGCGATCGCGACGCCGTCGCCGCGGTTCAGGTCGGGCGGCACGACATCCGTCTCACGGTTGCCCGTGTCCGAATTCATCATCTCGAGGCCCCAGTACCAGGTGTAGTCGCTGTCGACGCCGAGCACGGGGTCGCGGCTTCCCGCCCCGTCGAGCGTCGCGCGCTCGCCGGGGTAGGCACGCACGACGATCGGTGCCTCGGCGGTGCCCTGCAGCCGTGCCGAGAAGGTCCCCGCGTACGTGCCACCGTGCACCCACACCGTCGCGCCCGCGGGGACGTCGACACCGCCGCCGAGCGCCGTCGCGAGATCCCACGGCGCTCCCATCGATCCGTCGCCCGAAGCCGTTCCATCGACGGTCACGTGGAGCCCGTCGTCGGGCGCCGGCCGCGGGATACACCCAGCGACCGCGCCGTCGCTGCGCCCGGAGTCCACGTCCGCGCGGCCGCCGTCGGGCGCCGTCATCGCGTCCTCGTGCCGGCCGCCATCGGTCCCACTCCCATCATCGTCACCCCCGCACGCAGACGCGCCGGCGAGCACGACGACGCCAATGAGCGCACCGAAGGCGCGTCGCAGATTCCCCACGTTACGAGGCTACACCCTCGGCGCCCCCGCCCGACAGGGCCAACCCCCCCAAACCCCCCCGGCTCGGTGCCCCCTCGCCCCCTCGATGGAATGTCGTGGGGCGGGTGAGCGTACGCTGAGCACGATGGCATGGCGAGGTTGGATGCTGTTCTGGCTCGGGGCTGGGCTCGTGATCGCTTCGTGTGGTGGCGCCGAGCGTGACGCGTCGCCTCCGGACCCGCCGGCCGCACCGGATTCGGACCCAGCCACCGCAACGCGAACGAACGACGAAACGCCCACGCCGCAGGTCGGCTCGACTCGTGCCGACTCGCTCTGCCTCGCGGTCGTGCATGGGTGCGGCTGCGCATACGTGTGCGGGCTCGGGCGGCTGCGCGCTGACGCTCACTACGACGTCGTGCACGACTTCCAGGACAGCCGCGTCGACGAGATGGCGCGTGAGCGTCGCTGCTTCGACGCCAGAGGGCACGCCTATCCGGAAGACGGCGCGCCCGCGGACGCCACGCGTTGCATCGACGTCTTCTACGATCTCACGCCGTGCGGCGGCGAGTGCATTCCGACGACCGACTACCTCGACTGCGTGCTCGTCGACGATCGCTGTGCGCCGCGCCGCGCAACGCCCTGACGCGGGGACTGCGAGAGCCTGAGCCATCGAATCGCGCCTCTACGTCGACGAGGATTGGTCGTCGGTCTTGGCGCTCACCTCGTTCGACGCGGTCGGGACGGCGCGCTCGACGCGGACGTCTTGTTCGGTGTGGGCGGGGCGCTTCTGGCCGCCGGCGCGGCGCTGCTCGTCCTCGATTTGTCGCGCGACGGCAACGACGCGGGCGTCACCACCTGCCGCGCGCGCGAACGCTCCTCCGCCGTGCCGTCGCGATGGATCGCTCGGACGCCGCCACGTGGAGGAGCCTCGGCGTGGTCGCCGAAGCGATGGGGCACGACGTCGAGGCCCGCGACGCATTTCGGCGTTACCTGCGCCTCGCCCCCGCGGCGCCGGACACGGGTCAGGTCCGCGCGCACCTGGCGCGGCTCTGAGCGCGTATCCAATCTCAGCCCGGCGCAGCGAGCCCGAGCGCGTTCGCGCGCTCCTCGCGCAGCCTGTAGTAAGGCCGATCCCACTCCGGCGTGGCGTCGAAGCGCCACGCCTCGACGGGCAGTGCCCGGCGCGCGGCGAGGTCGCGCATCAAGCGCTCCTCGTCCTCGATCTCGCGTGAGAACGGGAACGGATTGCGCGCTGTCTCGCCCGCGAGCCGCCCGTACTTGGCGTCGTCCTCTGCGATGAGGCCGAGCAGCTCCTCGCCGCGCCGCTTCATCCGCTCGAGGAAGGCCATGTCGAACGGACCCACGTGTGCACGGGCCGCGCTGTCGGCGAGCACCCACTTCGACCAGTCGAACCCATACGAGAAGTCGTGCACGTAGCGGAACCGGATCGGCGTCTTGCACCCGAACGGGTGTTGGACGACGCACGCGGTGCGAACGGCGCGCGTCAGGTGCGCACGCGCGTCGCCCGATCGCATCGCTTCGCGCGCGAGGCTCGCCGCGAGGAAGTCGAGGTCCCAGAAGAGATTGTCCGGAAACGCGTCCAGCATCGCGCCTGCGATCGCGACGAGGCCATCGCCGAGCGGCTCGAGCAGGCCCATCGGAACGCCCTCGCGCCCGAGCGCCGCGACGATGCCGTCGATGCCCGTCGCCCGCGCGCGCGACGGCGCGAGCGAGCGACGCGTGACGCCCTCGAACAAGCGCGCATCGGCGTCGGCCAAGCGCGCCACGAGCTCCGTGTCCGTCCTCACGGCGTCCACCACCACGTCAGCGCGACGAGCACGAGCGCCGCATACGTCGCGCCTCGCCAGATGCCCGTGTGGAGCTCGCGCTTGTACAGCGACTGCGCCGCGAACGCGTTGGTCACGGCGCCCGTGCTCACCCGCCGTACGCGGGCGAGGTAGTCCCACGCCGTCCCGGCCGCGAGTACCCCCCGGTATAGGCATGTTGCCAGGGGTCGATCCAGTTTTCGATCCGGAGCTGCACTCGATCGAACAGGTAATACGCCAGCATCGCACCACCTACGAACGCCACCAGCCCCAGCAACACGTACGACGACCGCCCGCTGGCGACATAGAGCATGACCAGGAAAAGCAGGAAAAAGAGCAGTGCCGTGCCGAGATCGTTCAACAGCACCAGCGCGACCAGGCAGAGCCCCCACATGACGATCATCGGCGCCAGATACGGGATCGGCGGCAAATCGAACCAGCCAACTTTCCAGCTCGAACCGATGAGCTGCTCATTCTCAGAAAGATAGGCGGCCAAAAAGATCACCAGCGCGACTTTGACCAGCTCGGCTGTTTGAATCTGCACGCCCCCAATGGTGATCCAGAGCCGAGCGCCGTTGACCGTACTGCCAATGGCTGCCGTCACGACAAGGAGCCCGATGCCACCGAAGAGCACGCTGTAGCGCCAGTTGGCCAGGAACGCCGGATTGGGGAAGAACATCGCCACGCCCCACATCAGGAGGAACCCGGCAACGAGATAGAAAAGCTGCCGTTCACCGATCGCGATCTGAAACCCACGCACCTCTTGCAGATCGGTTTGCAACCGCACCGCGACGATCAGTCCCATACCGCAGAGCAGCACGATGACCGGAAAGAGATAGGGATCGCCGGCGAACTTGCCGAAACGGAACGAAAGGAAGACTCCGGTCACGGTCGCGAGGTAGATGACCATCGCGCGGAACTCGAGCGAGCTGCGAAACGCGCCGGGCTGCCCGGCGAGATAGACCGCTCCCAGGCCGAGCGCGGTCACGATCAGGGCGAAACCGATCAAGACGATATTTGGACCACGCTGGAACGTTGCGATGGTTCGATTCAACGATGCTCCACAGGCGGGAGATAACGATCGGCGATGATGCCGAGCTTCTGTCTGGTCATGGGCGGAATGACCGCTGGATCGGTAACGATTGCGCCGCTCAGGGCGTTTCCACAACCACAGGTGCGCTCGCCCAGATCGGACTTGGCCAGCTCGCCGAGAATGGCGCGTGCCGTTTCGAGATTGGCGCCATGGTTCGCAACCACCATTTCGACGGTTACCGTCACCCGCGTCGGTCATGCCAGACATCGAAATCGGTGACCATTGCCAACGTTGCGTAGCAAAGTTCGGCTTCGCGTGCGAGCCGCGCCTCCGGCATGGCCGTCATGCCTATAACGGCACATCCCCATGATCGGTAGAGTCGCGACTCGGCCTTGGTCGAGAACTGCGGCCCTTCGATACAGATATACGTTCCCCCACGGGCGACCGGACGTCCGACAGTCACCGATGCGTCGGCAAGCTGTGCCGATAGCTGGCCGCAATACGGTTCGGCGATGCCGATGTGGGCAACCGAGCCGTCGCCAAAGAAACTTCGCGGACGGGCGACGGTTCGGTCGATGATCTGATCGGGCAAAACCGGAGTGCGCGGAGGCAGGTCCTCACGCAGGCTGCCGACCGCGCTCACCGTTACGATCCGGTCGACCCCGATCTGTTTGAGCGCGTAGATGTTGGCTTGATAGGGAAGCTCGGTGGGCGTGAGTCGATGACCACGGCCATGCCGGCTGAGAAAGGCGATGTCCCGCCCATCGATCCGGCCAATGATGATCTCGTCACTGGGGAATCCATACGGCGTATCGGGCAACACGCGGTCGACGAAATCCAGATCGGGCAGGTCGTAGAGTCCGCTTCCACCAATGATTCCGAGCATCGTGCCTCCTCGCACAAGTCAACCCGAAAAGCATAGCCGGAACCGAGAGCCTGGAGTCCGCGTGGTACACTCACTGGCTGTGGTTCTCGGACTGCACGTGTCGCTGTTGTGCGCACGGATACCTAATTGGAGGATACGCCTGCATGGCGCTGACCACGGCTCAAAAGGACACCATTATCGCAGGGGTGCAAACGCATGAGGGCGACACTGGCTCGCCCGAAGTGCAAATTGCCCTGCTGACCGAGCGCATCAATCAGCTCACCGACCACCTTCGCGCAAACAAGCACGATCACCATTCGCGCCGCGGCCTACTCCAGATGGTTGGCCGCCGCCGCCGGCTCCTGGCCTACCTGAGCCGCAACGATGTCGAGCGCTACCGCGCGACCATCGCCCGGCACGGACTGCGCAAGTAGTCATTGGTGGACCGGCGAGCGTCGCGTCCGGCTACACAGACCAGGCTCGCCAATCTGCCTTATGGTTCGAAACGCGACGGCTCGGGATTTTACGTCCCGAGCCGTTCGCTTTTGCTGGATGAAAGGGGGATCGCCACTCACCGTTCGTCGTAGTCCGCGCTGATCGAGGACTTGGAGCCTGCCGGGGCCAATCGCCGGCACGCTCCAGATCCTCCCAGCCGGGCCGGGCTCGTCGCCGTGACGAGCCTGCGGCACACATCACCTGGACGCGGCATGCGTCTGAGGGAGCAACACAACGAATATGTCCAACAAACCACCTGTACACACGGCCAGCGTCGAAATCGCTGGCAGAACCCTGAGTCTCGAAACCGGCCGCTATGCGGAGCAAGCGCATGGTGCGGTCGTCGTCCGATACGGCGACACCATGGTCCTTGTCACCGCCGGCGGCGACCGCCAGGCGCGCGAAGATCAGGACTTTTTCCCACTGTCGGTCGACTATGAGGAAAAGATGTACGCCGCCGGCAAGATTCCGGGCGGATTCATCAAGCGCGAAGGCCGGCCAACCGAGAATGCCATTCTTTCGGCGCGCCTGACCGACCGGCCAATTCGCCCACTCTTTCCCGAAGGGGTATCGGGCTGAGGTCCAGATCATCTCCTCGGTCCTTTCGGCCGATCAGGAGAACGATCCGGCGCTGCTCTCGATCATCGGTGCTTCAGCGGCCCTCATGATCTCCCCGATTCCGTTCGATGGACCGGTCGGCGCGGTGCGCGTCGGAATGTTCGACGGCGAAATCGTCATCAATCCGAGCCTGCAAGACCTCGATGACAGCGACCTCGATATGGTCGTTGCCGGCACCTCCGACGCAATCATGATGGTCGAAGGCGAAGCGAACGAGATCGATGAGGAGACCCTGATCCGCGCCATCGAGGCGGCGCACACCGAGATCAAGCAGATCGTCGCCGCGCAGTTCGACCTCGTCGACTCGGCCGGCGTCGAGAAGTGGGACGTTTCGGTGCCGCAGGAGAACAAAGAGCTCCTGGAAAAGGTCGAGAGCGTCGTGGGCGAGCAACTGCGCGCAGCAGTCAATAACCCCGACAAAGTCATGCGCATGGAAGGCACCGACGAGGTCCGCAAGGGCGCCATCGAGCAGTTCACCGCCGCGGTCGAAGGCGATGTCGCCAACTACGGCAGCAAGGAAGTCGGAGCAGCCTTCGATAAGTTGCTCAAGGGTCTGGTTCGCAATGCGATCCTGACCGACGGCCTACGGCCCGACGGCCGCACGCCAGGCGAGATTCGCCCGATTTGGACGGAAGTCGGCGTTCTGCCGCGCACCCACGGCTCTGCGGTCTTCACCCGCGGTCAAACCCAGGTGCTGACCGTGGCCACGCTTGGCTCAGCGGCTGAAGAGCAGCGCCTCGATTCGATCTCGCCCGAGGTCAGCAAGCGCTATATCCACCACTACAATTTCCCGCCGTTCAGCGTTGGTGAGGTTCGCCGCCTGCGCGGCGCCAGCCGTCGAGATATCGGCCACGGTGCACTCGCCGAGCGTGCCCTCAAGGCCGTTCTCCCGGCGCAAGCCGATTTCCCGTACACGATCCGCCTGGTTTCCGAGGTGCTGAGCTCCAACGGTTCATCATCGATGGCCAGCGTTTGCGGCAGCACGATGTCCCTGATGGATGCCGGAGTGCCGATCAACGCCCCGGTCGCAGGTATTGCCATGGGGTTGGTCACCGATCCGGCAACTGGCGCCTACACCGTGCTCTCTGACATCCAGGGCATCGAAGATGCGCTGGGCGACATGGACTTCAAGGTGGCCGGCACCAGCGACGGCGTCACCGCCATCCAGATGGACATCAAGATCCGTGGGCTCTCCTTCGAGGTCATGGGCGAAGCGCTGGCGCAAGCAAATGCCGGTCGCATGCACATTCTCGAAAAGATGGCCGAGACGATCAGCGCCCCGCGCGGTGAGCTCTCCGAGTTCGCGCCCGCGTGTCACAACCCTCAAGGTGAATCCAGAGAAGATCGGCGCCATCATTGGGCCGGGCGGCAAGATGATCCGCTCGATCCAGGAAGAGACCGGCACCAAGATCGACATCCAGGACGACGGCACCATCTCGATCGCATCGACCGATCCGATCGGCGCGGAACGAGCAGTCGAGCGGATTCGCGGTCTTACCCAGGAGATCCGGATCGAGAAGGGCGAGATTTACAACGGCAAGGTTGTCAGCATCATGCCGTACGGCGCGTTCGTGGAACTGGTTCCAGGACGCGACGGGCTGGTCCACATTTCCGAGCTGTCCGAAGATCCGGCGGTTCGCGTCGCCGAGTCGAGGATATGTTCCAGGTGGGCGATGAGATCAAGGTAATGGTGATCGACGTCGCACCCAATGGGAAAGTCAGTCTCTCGCATCGGTCAGCATTGACCGGCGAAATCCCCGAGGAGCGCCCGCGCCCGCCACGCCGTGAGGGTGGCGATCGCGGTCCGCGCCGTGACGGCGGGGACCGCGGCCCACGCCGCGACTAAAACGCGCAGCAATCTCGAATGACTGTGGGCCGGTCGATTCGACCGGCCCACGTTCGTTTGTTTCAGGTATTCGGCGCGAATCAATCGCCGCCTTGATTGCTGTCTTCTTCCGCGACTCGCGTTTGAAAACTCTGGCCGGAATCGGTGTGTTCGAGCCAGACAAAGGAGACGACGCAGAAGGCCAGGCAGGCCAACAGGGCAATAACCAGCAACCAAACGATGGTGCGGCGCTTTTGCTTCGGGACTTCCTCCTCCGGCAGCGGCGACATTCGCCACTCGGGAGAAGTTGGATCCTCCTCAGACGTTGGTCGGCGCGTACGCATCCGATCTCGGTTGCTGCGGCCAGGACGGCGCAGGTGGCGGCGCGTTGCGATTCAGCGCTTCGAGGTCAGCCCCACAGTTCTCACAGAAGCGGCTGCCGGCGGCGTTTCGCCAGGCACAATTTGGACAGGTAATCAAAGGTCAATCTCTGTCTGCTGGTTGAATCGAACGACTGCCACCGCGGCGACCGAATTCTACTCTTCCTTGAATTCCTGGCTCTTTCACCGTCACCGCTCCATCCGGGGATCGAGTGCATCCCGCAGACCATTGCCGATGAGATTGATCGAAAGCGCGGTCAGGAAGATCATCATTCCGGGTAAGAAAGACGTTGGTCCAGTTGGTCATGTAGTAATTCTGCGCCTCCAGCAGCATGTTTCCCCATGACGGCCGCGGCGGCTGCACCCCGAGTCCCAGAAAGCTCAGCGCCGCCTCCGTGATGATGAACGCGGGGATGACCTGTGAGGCCCAAATCAACATGATCGGCAATACATTGGGAAGAATGTGCCGTCCGACCAGCCGTGCGTTCGAGGCGCCGTTGACTTTGGCGGCGTCGATATAGGGCTGATTTCGAATCGCGATGGTCTCTCCCCGCACGATACGCGAAATCCCCGGCCAGAGCAGGAGCGAAAAGATGAGCGCCAGCGTGAAGTAATCGGGCCGGTAGATCGAGGAAACCAGCACCAG
Source organism: uncultured Chloroflexia bacterium (assembly GCA_963720855.1). Lineage (GTDB taxonomy): Bacteria > Chloroflexota > Chloroflexia > Thermomicrobiales > UBA6265 > JAMLHN01. The sequence continues at coordinate 30,726 of CAVRGV010000002.1, forward strand.
AATCGAGATCGCTGGTATCGACAGGAGCACGTCGGCGAACCGCATCAGGACCGAATCGGTCCATCCAAGGGCGAATCCGGAGATCATGCCGATAACCGACCCGATCAGCAGGCTGGCCAGCGCCGCCATGGTGGCAAACACGAGCGAGACGCGGCCGCCGTATGCCAGTCTGGTGAGCACATCGCGGCCGTTCGCGTCACTTCCCAGAATGAAACCGTTCTCACCCGGGTGTGACCGCGCCAGATCGAGATGGTTTTCCTGATATGCGAATCCCGTGACGAAGCTCGAGATCAATCCCGCGCTCAGCGAGAAAACCACGATCGCGATCAGCACCCCCAGCGCCACCACTGCAACTCGGTTCCGCTTGAACCGCCGCCAGGCACGGGCTGCGTTTCCGCCGCGCGCGGGAGCAAGCGTCGACCAGTTCGCCTCGAGCCCAAGCCGCTCGGTCGCCTGGTCCGCCGATGTTGCCTCGCTCAACCGCTACCCCTTGTGCGCAATGCGCGGATCGGCGATCGAGTAGAGGATGTCAGCGAGCAGATTTCCAAACATTGTCAGAAAGGCGAAAAAGAGCGTCGCACCCATGATGAGCGTGTAGTCGTTCGATTGCGTGGCATTCAGGGTCAAGCGACCAAGGCCATTCCAGGCAAATATCTGCTCGATCAAATACGCTCCACCGAACACCTCCGGCAACGCGAGTCCCACGAGCGTGACCAGCGGAAGCAATGCATTTCGAAACGCATGCCCATAGATAACCCGTCGGCGCGGCAGCCCTTTCGCCTGCGCGGTGCGGATGTAATCCTGGCCGATGGTTTCCAGCATGGACGCGCGAATGAAGCGGGTCCACCCTGCCACCTGCACGATCGCCAGCGCCGAGGCGGGTAAGATCAGATGCTCGATCCGGTCGGTCACGCCGCCAGCCGTGCGCATATCCTGCATGCCGCTCGCCGGCAGGTAAGGAAGGCCCCACTCCTTGAATTTGACCGCGAACAGAATGATGAGCAACAGCCCCATCCAGAAGCTCGGGATCGCTGCCAGTGCGGTCACAACGACGGTCGATGCCTGGTCGAACGGAGAATTGTGCTTCACCGCGGCGAGCACCCCCAACGGCACCGAGATCAGCAGTGCGAGCACCAGCGAAGTAACCGTTAGCAAGAGCGTATTTGGCAAGACTCCCAAAATGCGATCGGTGACCGGGGTGTAGTTGGTCAGCGAGAGTCCCATGTCGCCATGCAGCAGATCGCCAAGCCAGGCGATGTAGCGCTCGTACCAGGGTTTATCGAGACCGAGATTTTGGGTGATGCGCGCAATGTCTTCCGGACGCGCTTTCGGGTTCATCTGCATCGAGCTGACCGGGCTGCCGGGCACGAAGTTGACGATGGCGAACGTCAGGAACGTCACCCCGAGCAGGAGCGGAATCATCTGCAACAGACGGCGGACGATGAATCCGATCACGACGCATCGTCTCTCTGGTCGACTCGAGCCATGAGAACCGTTAGTCGTTCAAGCGCGGGTCGAGCGCATCACGCAGACCCAGGCCAACCAGATAGGTACACAGTGAGGTGAGGAAGATCATGAAACCAGGGAAGAAGACGAACGTCCAGGATTGTCGAACGAACTGCTTCGACTCTTGCAACATGTTGCCCCAGGATGGTTGCGGAGCCTGCACACCGAGGCCGAGATAGCTCAGCGTGGCCTCGAGCAGGATCAAATTCGGCACCGCTAACGCGGACCAGATGATGAGCTGCGGAATGATATTGGGCATCAGGTGGCGCACGATGATCCGTTGATTCGACGCACCAATGACCCGGCTGGCTTCGACGTACTCCTGGTTCTTGAGGGTGAGTACCTGGCCCCGCACGATTCGCGCGATTCCCGCCCAGCTCACCAAGGCAATCAGAATGGCCAATTGCCACGGGGTCGGGTGATAAAAGGACGAGACCAGAATGAGAAGAACCAGGGTCGGAATGCTCAGCAGCACATCTGCGCTGCGCATGAGCAACGTATCGACCCATCCTCCAAAGAAGCCAGCCAATGAGCCAATCGTGCCACCCAGGACCAGCAGTGAAGCGGTTGCCAGCGCAGCGACCAGCAAGCTGACACGACCGCCGTATGCCAGGCGTGTCAGGAGGTCTCGGCCATTGCCATCCGCCCCAAGAATGTATCCGGACTGACCCGGCGCCGCCAGCTTGTCGCCCAGATGATTTTCGTAGTAGGTGAAACCGGTGAAATGTGAGACGACCGGAGCCGCAATCGCAAATATCAGGATTGTCAGCGTAATGATCAGCGCGATGAGCGAGAGCCGGTTCGCCTTGAATCTCCGCCAGGCGCGGTGCCAATTGCTCTCGATCGGACGGGATCGGCCCAAGCCCGTCGAAGTCGAAGGGAACATGTTCCTCGGCGTTGTCGCCAACGAATGGATCCGTCGAGCCAGAAAAGGTCTGATCGGTTTGTATCATGATCGGGCTCCGTTGCCACGCACGCTCAATCGAGCCGGATCCGGGGGTCGGCAACGGCGTAGAGGACATCGGCGATCAGGTTCCCGATGATGACCAGCACCGCAAACATGAGCGTGATTCCCATGACCAGCGTGTGGTCTTTGTCACCAATTGCGGTCACGGTCAATCGCCCCATGCCGGGATAGGCAAAAACGTTCTCGACGATTAGAGCTCCTGCAAAAACATCAGGAATGCTCAAGCCCACAATGGTCACCAATGGGATGAGCGCATTCCGAAGGCCGTGCCCAAACAGAACAGACTTTTCCTTTAATCCCCTCGCCCGCGCGGCGCGCATGTAATCCTGCCCGAGGACCTCGAGCATATTGGATCGCACCCAGAAGAGCCAGACGCCGACTTGTGGAATCACGAGTGCGGTGATCGGTAAGATGAGGTGGACGAGACGGTCCCGAAGTCCCCCATCCCCGCGAAGATCGCGGACTCCACCCACGGGCAATGAGGGGAAGCCCCATTTATCGAATTGCACCGAGAAGAGAATGATGAGCAGGAGTCCGAGCCACACGGTCGGGATCGCATATCCCGCCACGGAAAGCACACTCGTCACGCGGTCGATAATGCTGTTGCGGTGCGTCGCGGCATAGATGCCGAGCGGAACGGCAATCGCCAACGAGATCGTGGTCGAAAGCACCGAAAGCAGCAGGGTATTGAACATGACCTCCTGGATGCGATCGGTCACCGGCCGGAAATTGATCAGCGAAAGCCCCAGGTCCCCACGGAGCACGTTTCCGACCCAGATGAAATAGCGCTTCCAGACCGGCTCATCGAGCCCAAGGTTATGTCGAATGCGTTCGATATCCGCCGGTTTGACCCGGGGATTGAACTCCATGTTCTGCAGCGGGCTGCCGGCCGCGTTGATGATGATGAAGGTGATGAGCGTGATCCCGAAGAGGATCGGAATCATCTGCAGAAGTCGCCGGACAACATACCGGAACATGGTCATAACCTCGACGAGGCTGCCGGATTCAGGCGCCTAAGGGGTCGCTCGGCAGAGCATAGCGCAAAAAAGAAGCGCCGGGAGGATTTGGTCCCCCCGGCGCTGCGCAATGCCTTATTCGCTGATTGCCACGTATGGCAGCGACCAGAGCAGGTTACCGACGCGCGGGGTGAAGTTCACCATCCGCTTGTTGTAACCGGTTCGCTCATCGCGGAACCAGTTGATGATGACCGGAGCGTCGTCGTTGACGATGTTCGAGGCCTCGACCAGCAGATTGAACCGCTCTTCGGGAACGAGCGATGCGCTCGCGGCGGTGTTCGCTTCGTCATAGGCTGCGTTCGAATAGCGCATGAAATTGAATCCCGCGCCGTACGAGGCCGTGCCGAACATCGCGGACTGATCGCCAGACGGCGACGCCCAGTCGAAGGCCAGCATGCACATGTCGAAGTCGAAGGTCTCGGTGATCGCGGGGATGAGCACGGTATCGAAGTCGACCGAGGTCGGCTGCGCTTCGACGCCAATGGTCTTCCAGTAGTCCTGGGCCGCGGAAGCCACCTGATCGTTGGTCGACGAGGCGCCGTACATGATCTCGAACGACAATTTGTTGCCGTCCTTTTCGCGTACGCCGTCCGACCCGAGCACCCAGCCGGCGGAATCCAGCAGCTCGTTGGCCTTGTCGACATCATAGTTGTAAACAGTGTTGATCAGGTCAGGCGCATAGGCTTCCGAAAGCGTCGGTTGGGTGCCGTTCGCCACTTCGCCGAACCCGAGCAGAATGCTGTCGACCATCGCCTGTCGGTCGAGCGCGTAGATCAGCGCCTGTCGCACTTCGACGTCCTGGAAGAGCGGAGTCTTTTCAGGATCGAGGTTGTAGCCAAAGAAGCCGAACTGATACGACGGATAAATGTCGACCGTCAGACTGTCCTCGGATTGCAGACTCTCGACATCGGCCGGGGTGACCGGATCCATCAGCATATCGAGGTCGCCAGATCGCAGCGCCTCGGTAACTGCGGTGTCATCCGGCCACACCTGGAAGATGACCGTTTCAACCGCCGGGACCTTATCCCAGTAGTCGTCGTTGCGGACCATGGTGGTGGTGCCTTCGCCTTCGTTGATCTCGACGAACTTGAAGGGTCCCGAGCCGACTACCCGAGAAGGATCGGTGCCGGTGCTGCCGGAATCGGTCTGCCACTCTTCGACGGGAACGTCGCCCCAAATGCTGGACGGCAGCACTGGCAGCGCGATGTTCGGGAAAACCACGAGCTGCGGGAAGGCCTCGACGGTCACCCATTGGAAGGTCTTGTCGTCGATTGCAGTCCACGACGCGAGGGTCGACAGGAATTGCGTCGAGTACGAACTGCCCGACTGCTCGTTTGCCTGGGCATCGCAAACCATGACCACATCCTGCGCGGTCACCGGAGTGCCGTCGTGGAAGGTGGCATTCGCATTGATATAGAACGTGTACGTCTTGCCGTCTTCGGCGATCTCGTAATAGTCAGCGAGACCCGGAACGAAGAACTGTCCGTTGAGCAGCAGCTCCGAGTTATTCTCCGGATCCGGAAAGACTGCCCAGAGCGACTCGAACATCAGGCCATTGATGTCTTGTGTCGGGAAATTGTCCGCGAAGAAGTAATTGACGGTAGTCAGGTTCGAGGAGGAGGTGCTTCCCAGAATCAGGGTGCCACCGGCCGGCTGCTCTTCGAGGGTGAAGGGATAGACCTCACCCAGCATCGCCTTGTACTCCTCACGGGTGAGCGACTTGAAGCCGCCCGGGAGTGCAATGGCGGCCGGAGACGCTTCCGGGGTCGCATCCTGCGCCGAAGCCGGAACGCCACGCGCGAACATCGCCAGGCCGGCAGCGGAGAGACCGAGCTGGCTGGCGCGCAACATGAGCGTGCGACGATCGATCTGCCCGGTGAGGAACTCCTTGTATAGTTCGTTGAGCTTGTTGACTGGTCGTTCCGACATGTTTCTCCTCAGTTCGCGAGCTTGCAGGACCCTGCCGCCGAGCAAGCAAAAAACAACGTTGACCTTATTCGCAACCAGCATTGTGGCTGGGAAATCATCCAATATCTTAACATCGGCTAAGCCTATCGGCTGGAATTGAAGGAATTACGAAGCATTCGTGAAATTCCCCTTAAATCACCCTTCAGGTCACTTCATTCACCAGTGACGACCGGAGTCGATGTGTCTCAGATCGAATCGCTCACACCCGAGCTCGAAGCAAAATGGTCAGCACTCATCGAGTCGATCGGATCGCTCGGCTCCTGCATCGTCGCCTTTTCCGGCGGAGTCGACAGCGCTCTTCTCCTGAAGGCAAGCGTGCTTGCGCTCGGCGACCGGGCCATCGCCGGTACTGGGCTTTCGGAAACCTACGCGCCGGAAGAAATGGAAGAAGCGCGAGCGGTGGCATCGCAAATCGGAGCGGTCCACGTGATGGTCCGCACGATGGAGCTGACCGATCCGCGTTATGCCAACAACTCCCACCAGCGCTGTTTCTTCTGCAAAACCGAGCTCTATACCCAGCTCCAGGCGTACGCCAAACAGCATGGGTATGCCGCGGTGGTGGACGGTACCAATGCCGACGATCTGGGCGATTTCCGGCCCGGGATTCGCGCTGCGAACCAACAAGGAGTTCGGAGTCCGTTGCAGGAAGTGGGCCTGACCAAGCAGGAGATTCGCGATCTGTCGCTCTGGCTGGCGTTGCCGACCTGGGACAAACCCGCGGCGGCCTGCCTCTCGTCCCGATTCGCGTATGGCGACCCAATCACGGTCGAGAAGCTCTCGCAAGTGTCTCGAGCCGAAAGCCACATTCGCAGGTTGGGATACCGCGGTTTCCGGGTACGCCACCATGACGACATCGCACGCATCGAAATGCCTGGCGACCAGCTCCTCGATGCGATCGGCGACCGCGAGGAGATTGCCCGCGGCGTGCGCGAAGCCGGGTACCGCTATGTCACAATCGATTTGGAAGGCTATACGTCCGGACGGATGAATGAGGGACTGAATGCGCGTCTCAAGTCGAACTGATTACGGGGTCCGCGCGCTATACGATCTGGCGTTGCACTTCGGTCAGGGCACCGTGCAAAGTCGGGAGATCGCCAATCGACAATCGATGCCGGAAGCCTACCTGCATCAGGTGCTGAGCGCGCTCAATCGCGGAGGACTGATTCGCAGTGTCCGCGGACCGTCCGGCGGCCACGAGCTTGCACGCGACCCGTCCGAAATCACGCTCTACGACGCCTTCGAAGTGCTGGACGGCACGGAGATTGCCAAGAGTCACCCCCATCACATCGACGCGAACAACGATCCGGTGCACGATGTCTGGCACGAGCTGAACGCAATCTCGGTCGAATATCTTCGTGCCATTACCTTCGAGGATCTCGTGGTCCGATCGAAGCAACGCACCGCGGTTCCGAACTACAGCATCTAGCGCAAAGTCGTCGCTTTTCAGAAAACAGAAAGCACCAAACGAGAAAGAGCCGCGTCCACATGGGACGCGGCTCTTCGATTTGAACGCCGCCTGCTATTGATTGTCGATCTGGGCACGCTGCAGCTTGCCGCTGAAGTCGACGTAGACGCTTTGCCATTCGGTATAGAAGTCGAGCGTAGCGGTGCCGGCCTCGCGGTGCCCGTTGCCCGTCGCTTTGGTGCCGCCGAAGGGAAGGTGGATCTCCGCCCCGGTGGTGCCGGCATTCACATAGAGAATGCCGGTGAAGATGTCGCGCATCGCCCGATAGGCATTGTTGATGTCCTGCGTAAAGATCGACGCCGAGAGCCCGTATTCGACGCTGTTGGCGATGTCGATCGCCTCATCGAGCGAATCGACCGGCACGACCGAGGTCACCGGCCCGAAGATCTCCTCGTTGGCAATACGCATATCCCGGCCGACCTCGTCGAAGATCGTCGGCTGGTGAAAGAAACCCTTGCCGAGTGCGCCTTCGGTGGCCACACCTCCGCCCGAAGCCAGGCGCGCGCCCTCCTGCTGGCCGATCTTGATATACCCGCTGATCGTTTCGAGTTGGTTCCGGCTGACAACCGGACCGATCTGAACGCGTTCGTCCAGACCGTCACCGAGCCGCATTCCGCCGGCCCGCGCGACCAGTCGCTCCACTAGCTCCTTCTGCACGCCGCGCTGAACGATGACCCGGCTGGCCGCGGTGCAGCGCTGCCCCGATGTGCCGAATGCGCTCCAGAGAATCCCATCGACTGCCAGCTCGAGATTGGCATCGTCCAGCACGATCACCGCGTTCTTGCCGCCCATTTCGAGCGATACCCGCTTGTTGAGCGCCGCCGCCCGGGAAGCCAGCTTGACGCCGGTGTCGGTCGAGCCGGTAAACGAAATCAGCGCGACATCCGGATGATCGACGATAGCATTGCCGACATCCTCACCTCCGCCGATCACCAGGTTGACAACCCCATCCGGAATGCCGGCATCTTGCAGAATCTCGACCCAGCGCACGGCCATCCGCGGCGTGAACGACGCGGGCTTGAAGACGATGGTGTTCCCAGCGATGAGCGCCGGCGTCATCTTCCATGAAGGAATGGCCATGGGGAAGTTCCAGGGCGTGATGATCCCGGCCACACCCAGCGGTTTGCGAACCGACATGTTGAATTTGTTTGGGAGCTCGGAAGGCGTGGTCTGACCGTACAGGCGCCGTCCTTCGCCGGCCATGTAGAAGGTCATATCGATGGCTTCCTGCACATCGCCGCGCGCCTCGGAGATGACCTTGCCCATCTCCTCGGTCATTTCCCGCGCGAATTGCTCCTTGCGGTCGTTCAGAATTTGTGCCGCTTTGAAGAGCAGCTCACCCCGCTTGGGTGCCGGATAGAGTCGCCAGCTCTTGAATGCTCTGGCCGCTGCCGCAACCGCCGCATCGACATCGCTCGCGTCGCTTTTGGTGTATTCCGCCACCAGTTCGCCGTTGGCCGGGTTGCGCCGCTCGAACGTTCGTCCGGTGACGGAATCGACCCATTTCCCATCGATAAGGTTTTTGAAATGCTCAGTCATAGTCAGAACTCCAATGGTAATGGGGCAGCCAGACTCGAATCCCCGCTTGCTCCCAGGATACGTGCGCAACCAGAGACGTTCCTTCGACGCTGGCGCGTTCGAATGGTAACTGGCGAATCTTGATCTATTTGGTGGATGTTCACTTGGCAGCCCTGTCCCGTTTCTGGCAGAAGGGCAACGTTCGCCAGGTTAGAGGCCATCACCGCGGTCGCCCCACTTCTTGGAGTCACCGGCACGATCGATTCGACCGTCATCGAGTCCCACGTCGTGGTCGGGCAATCCGCCAAGGGGACCATCCGTATCGGGATCATCGTCCCGAATCCCACACCGAAGGCGCATTCGGCTTCGATCTGGTCCCCACCGTGGCCGTAGAGCCAATTGGACATTCGCCAACGAAGAAATTGCGGAATACAAAAAAGCGCCGGTCGATGACCGGCGCTCGAACACGTTTGAAATGGCTCCCCGACTAAGATTCGAACTTAGAACCTACCGGTTAACAGCCGGGCGCTCTACCGTTGAGCTATCGGGGATCAAGCCGTTCAACGACGCGAGATTTTACCACATCGATTCATTGTGTTGTCTCCCTACCAGCTATTTCCGTCGCCCCATCGGCTGCCGCTGCGCTTCGCTCGGCCAAAAAACGAACGTTGTTCGGGTTTCCGTTCGAGCGGCGCCTGTATCGGAAATGGCTGATTGCTCAGGATCGACGCCGGGTTCGCCGCGGCCAATTGCGCTGCTCGCACCGGACCGACAATTTCCGCGGCCCGTGCCAGCCCCGCTTCGAACGCGCGTAACCTGGAACCGTTCCCGTGGGCGTCGGTTGCCAAGATCGCCCGAGGGCAGTCCCGAATGATCTGCTCCCCGAGCGAGCGCGCCGATCGACCGTTGACTCCCGCGAGACTGGCATACGTGACCTGCATGATGACACCGCGCTCCCCCAGTTCCATCACCTTGGCGGGGTCCTGCTGTGCTGCCACATAGCGTTCCGGATGCGCCAGCACCGGTTGAAACTCGACGGTCTGAATCTCGAACAGAATCGACGCGCTCGACTCCGGCCAGAACTCGAAGGGAAGCTCGACCAGTACCGCATTGGTTCCCGCGTAGCCGATCGGTTCGCCATCCGCGAGCCGCTGGGGAACATCCGGCGTCAGGAGCACTTCGAACCCAGGAGTCACGCTGATATCGAACTCCTGCGCCAGTGGGGCAATCGCTTCCAGACCGCGTTCGACCACGGTGCGCTTCTTTTCATCGAGCGCGCCGTGCAGATGCGGAGTGGCGGCAAGCCGTTTCACTCCGAGCAGTGCAAAGAAGCGCAGCATTGCCTCGCATTCATCGATCCGCGATGGACCGTCGTCGACATTCGGCAGGAGATGGAGATGGAGGTCGACTGGGGGTGGGTTGAGCATAGTCTCGCTTCGTTCGATGACCGGGGCGGAAGGTCGATTCCGCCGCCTATACTATCGTGCTGATGCCCGGCACGCGGTCGCGCACAGGAAAAGTCATCACCAGAAACGCAAGCAAAGGAGCGGGTGAACGTCTCATGGGAGCGAGCAAGCGCAGCAAGGTCACGGTGGTCGGAGCCGGAATGGTCGGGGGCACGGTTGCCCAGATGCTCGCCTTGCGAGACTACGCCGATGTCGTCCTGGTCGATATCGTCGAAGGGTTGCCGCAGGGCAAGGCGCTCGACCTGATGCAGGTCGGCCCGCTTATGGGCTACGACACCCAGATCACCGGCGCCAATGGATATGATGAGACGGCCGGCTCGGACGTGGTAGTCATCACTTCAGGCATTGCCCGCAAACCGGGCATGAGCCGCGACGATCTTCTGCGCACCAACCAGGGAATCGTCAAGTCGGTCACCGAGCAGGTCGTTGCCTCGTCGCCGAATGCGATCCTGATCGTTGTCTCGAACCCGCTCGATGCCATGTGCCACGTCGCATTCGACGCCGCGGGATTCCCGCGCGAGCGCGTGATCGGCATGGCCGGCGTGTTGGACTCTGCCCGATTCCGCACGTTCATCGCAATGGAAGCCGGCGTTTCAGTGCAGGATGTCTCAGCGCTGGTGCTGGGAGGCCACGGAGACACCATGGTTCCCCTTTCCCGCTATTCCACGATTGCAGGAATCCCCATTACAGAGCTCTTCGCGGCCGATCGGGTAAAGGCAATCGAAGACCGCACCGCCAATGGCGGCGCCGAGATCGTCGGGCTGCTCAAGACCGGCAGCGCCTGGTACGCTCCTGGCACCTCGGTGGTCGAAATGGTCGATTCGATCATTCTGGACAAGAAGCGCGTCCTTCCCTGCAGCGTCCTGCTGCAAGGCGAGTACGGCATCGATGGCATCTTCGTAGGGGTCCCGGTCAAGATTGGGGCCGCCGGAATCGAGGAGATCTATCAGCTCACGCTCACCGGTGACGAGCAGACCGCGCTCGATAAGTCGGCCGGCTCGGTCAAAGGACTGGTCGAAACCATGGCCGGTTTCGCGGACCAGGCCTGACCACTGGACGAATCCCTGTCGCCACGCGCTCGCCTCGATCTTTCGGTCGAGTCAGCGCGTGCGCGCCTGATCTCGCAGCTTCGGCCCCTTTCCCCCATCTCGGTTCCGCTGTCGGTGTCGCTGGGCCTCGTCCTGGCTGAGCCTGTCTCGGCTGCTATCGACCTTCCCAGATTCACCAACTCGGCCATGGATGGCTACGCCATACATTCGGCCGCTACCGCACGCGCGTCCAGACAACGACCGGTATTGCTCTCTGTGGCGGGCGGTCTCGACGCTGGTGAGGTGTGGTCCGAGCGAGTTGGCATCGATCAGGCGCTGCGTATCGGTACAGGAGCGGCAATTCCCCATGAATGTGATGCCGTCGTGCCGATCGAAGACGCGGTCGAACGTGCTGGATCGATAGAGATAACGGAACCGGTCGTCGCCGGCAAACACGTCCGCCTGCGTGGCGAGGATGTCCAGTCCGGAAAACAGGCGATCGCGACTGGAACGGTGTTACGCCCACAGGAGATCGGACTGCTGGCTGCCTTGGGCGTCGATTCGGTATTGGCCGTTCCAGTGCCCACCATCTCGGTGGTTTCCATCGGCCCCGAGCTCCTCCCGAGTGCCAAACCCTCCCAGGTCAACGACGCGAACGGTCCGATGCTGGCGGCTCAAGTCACCTCCGCCGGCGGCAAGGTCGTTCGCATCGAGCGAAGCGATGGTGACCCCGAGCGCCTGCTCCAATTGCTTGGAGAGCTCGCGAAAGAATCGGATCTCATTGTCACCAGCGGAGGCATCTCGAACAGCGAGGCTGACACGATGAGCGAGATGTTCATCGGGCGCCCCAACGGAGAGCTCTGGAATGTGCGCTTACGCCCGGGAAAACACTTCGGCGCGGGGTTCTTTGCGGGTCATTCGGTCCTCTCGCTTCCAGGCAACCCGATTGCCGCCTTCGTCGGATTCGAGCTCTTCGGTCATCTGGCGATCGATCTATTGGCGGGGCGACCGGTTGACCAGTCCATCTGTATGGCTCGATCCGATAGCCCGCTCTCGGGCACCTTTGGTCGCACCGATGCGCTGCGCGGTCGTGCATGGTCCGACAATTCCGGTCGACTTCGCGTTGCCCCCACCGAGCAACGCGGTTCAGGCGTCGTATCGTCGCTTCCCGAGGCCAATTGCCTCATTCTTCTGCCGGAAACAGTTGACGCCGCGGCAACCGGCGATTCCGTCGAAATTCGTTGGGTAGGGTAGAAATGAACGGGACCGGGGCGATCCCGCCCGCAACCTAGGAAGATCCAGGAATTCCCATGCGAGGAATGGAACCGTTCTCCACAGCCAAGGGTGTCTGGAGCGTCATTCGGGAGCTGAGTCTCGACGAGATTCGCGACCAATCGCTCACGCCGCCAAGCATTCTGGTGTACTCGGACCATCGCGACATCGGCGAACAGATCGCCACGAACGTAATCGGGATGAATCCCGCCGGCTTCGTCACGTTCCGAACATTGTCCGAAGGCGACCTCCCGCTCGATGGCTTCGATGCCGTCATCATCCACGATCCTGAGGCGAGTGTGGAGTCGAAAGCGTTGCTGGATCGGATTCGCGCGTCCGACAAAAAGATCAGTGCGTCGCCGTTTCTCAGCACTGACCCCAGCGATCAACGCGCAATTCGCCAGGTGCGTGCAAAACTCATCACCGGAAATGCGGATCGAGCCGTGGCGATGGGTCGCTATCTGCCGGGCTTCCGCGCTGCGGCGGTCAAGCAGGTCAACGACGAAACATCGATGGCCAATGCTCAGTTTTCCCTGATCTCCAATGTGCCCACGGTAATTCCGATTTTCGGAAGCATTGCAACCGTCGGCGCGGATTTCTTCATCCTGACCAAGAATCAACTGCTCCTGATCTTCAAAATCGCGGCGATTCATGGCGAAGATCTGCACGACTCGCAACGCATTTTTCGCGAGATGGTTCCCGTGGTGGGAGCCGGATTCTTCTGGCGGACGGTCGCTCGCGAGGCCGCCGCGCTGGTGCCGTTCATGGGTGGTGCGGTTCCTAAGGTGGCGATCGCCTACACCGGAACCATGGCAATCGGACGAGCCGCCGACTACTACTACGCCGAGGGGACCAAACCGTCCAAGGAGATGATGAAGGGGTTCTATCAGCAGGCGATGGAATCGCTAAGCCGGCGTCAGTTCCTGCTCAAGCGAAACGCAAAGGAAACCGAAACGCAATTCCGCGTGATCGAGGAAGACGAGTTGGCGAATGATGAGGGACTAGATCTCTAGCTAGACATCCCAGTTTTGCACCCGGTCGACGGCCTTGGTCCAACGCTCGATCAAATGACTCCGTGTCGATTCTGGCATCGAAGGAACGAAGACCCGGTCGATCGCAGCACCTTCACGAAGCGCCTCGCGGTCCGGCCAGTACCCGGCTCCCAGACCAGCGAGATACGCCGCACCCAATGCGGTCGTTTCCAACATTTTCGGACGAATGACTTCGACGCCTATCAAATCGGCATGGAGTTGAAGCAGGCGGTCGTTGGCAGCGGCGCCGCCATCGATCTTGAGCGACGAGATCGGTAGCCCGGTCTCTTCCCGCATCAGATCGACCAGTTCCATCGCCTGAAGCGCAATTCCCTCGATCGTCGCATGCGCGAGATGACCGGCGGTCGTACCTCGGTTGATTCCAAAAATGCCGCCGCGGGCCGTCGGATCCCAGTGGGGCGCCCCCAGACCAGTCAATGCCGGCACGAAGACGACTCCGCCCGAATCGGATTCGGTGTCGAGCAGGGCTTCGATCTGGGCCGACGTCTCGATGACGCCCAACCCATCTCGCAGCCATTGGACCGCCGATCCCGAAACAAAGACCGACCCTTCAGAGGCGTAGCAGAGCTCGTCGCCAATCTTCCAGCCGATAGTTGCGAGCAAACCGGAATCCGAAATCGGCGCGTCAGCGCCAGTGTTCATCAAAAGGAACGACCCGGTGCCGATCGTGTTTTTCGCCTCGCCGGGCATAAAGCAGAGCTGACCGAACAAAGCTGCATGCTGATCGCCCGCGATTCCCGTTATCGGGGCAGCGCCACCGAGCTCCGGGGAGGTGGCCTCAGCCACGAATCCGCTCGAATCGACGACCTTGGGCAGCATCGATTGAGGGATGGCGAGATCGCCAAGCAGCTCATCCGACCAGTCGAGTCGGTGAATGTCGAAAAGCATCGTGCGAGATGCATTGCTGACATCAGTAACGTGCTCGGCTCCGGCGGTGAGTTTGGAGACGAGCCAGCTATCGACGGTGCCAAAGAGTGCCTCCCCCGCGTCCGCTTTGCGCCGAATCTCGAGGTTCTCGTCGAGAAGCAGCGCCAGCTTGGTAGCAGAAAAATACGCGTCCGGCACCAGTCCGGTGATTCGATGGAAACGCTCCCGCATGCCACGTTCGACAATCGAGTCCACATAGGGAGTCGATTGCCGGCTCTGCCAGACGATCGCCGGAGCCAGCGGCTCTCCGGTTTCGCGGTCCCAGACAATGGTCGTTTCACGTTGATTGGTGATTCCAATCGCCGCGACATCACGCAATCGCAAGCCCGATTGGTCCAGTACCTCAGCCACACATGCCCGCACGGTCTGCCAGATCTGGTTGGCATCGTGATCGACCCACCCACTGGCCGGGAAGAACTGGGTTATCGGCCGTTGCGCAATCGCCCGGATGGCCCCGAAGCGGTCGAACAAGATCGCGCGCGACGATGTCGTTCCCTGATCGATGGTCAATATGAGCTGCTCGTCACGCACGGGCGGACTCCTTTGTGCTCTGAACCGGGTAGAGTAATGGCCGCATTTGTCGGGCTTCCCTGGGGAAGCGTGTTGACAGGACGACGACCCAACTGTGACCGCTTATCGCCGTATCGCACTCGTTGGCTTCAGTGGCACCGGCAAAACCACGACCAGCAGGATTCTCGCAGATCGCCTCGGCTGGGAGGTCATCGATCTCGATGTCGCCCTCGAATCCGAGTATGGGAAATCGATCCCTGAGATATTTGCCGAGGACGGTGAAGTCGCGTTTCGCGCTTCGGAACGCGCGCACCTTGCTCGGGCGCTTTCGGCAGACGGTGCGGTCATTTCAACCGGTGGGGGCGCCTCCGCATTCGAGGAGGCTTGGGATTCCGACCTCCTTGGCGGTGAGGAAACGTTGACCGTCACGCTGGACGCCCGTCCCGAGACGATTCACGCCCGCTTGGCTGCGCAGCAAATTCGGGAAGGCAATGCCGTCGCTCGGCCGATGCTCTCCGGCGACGACCCCGTTGGGAGAATTGGAGCGCTCAGGTCAGCAAGACTTGGATTTTATGACCGGTCGGCGGTGACATTTCCCGTCGATCACATCTCGGCCATCGACGTTGCGCACGCCATACATTCTCTGATAGCGGCCGACGGCGCATCGAGCCCATCCGTCGTGCTCGACGCATCGTCGGGTTCGTCCGAGATCTGGATCGAACCAGGAATTCGCCGCGCAGCCGGCGAGCTGATCCGTGAGCGTTGGCCGAAAACGCAGCGCGTCTGGATCGTCACCGATGAAAACGTCGGTGCGATGCACGGTGACGATGTCGCTATCATCCTCGAAAGCGCAGGGCTATCGGTCGAGCGGGTCACCGTCCCACCTGGAGAAACGAGCAAAAGTCTGGCCGGCGCCGGACGGGTGTACGACCAATTGCTCGAGGGCCGGGTGGAGCGGAGCGATCTGGTGCTTGCGCTGGGAGGGGGCGTGGTCGGTGACCTGGCCGGGTTCATCGCCGCTACCGTGTTGCGCGGAATCGGATTCGTGCAAATGCCGACCTCGCTGCTCGCGATGGTCGATTCGAGTGTCGGCGGCAAGACCGGGATCAACCACCCGACCGGGAAGAACCTTATTGGGGCGTTCTATCAGCCCCCACTGGTCATCATCGATCCCGACTTCCTCTCATCGCTTCCTCCCCGCGAGCTGCGGCAGGGATGGGCCGAGGTGGTGAAACACGCCATCATCCAACCATCGACACCCGCTGGAGAATGGTCCGATCTGGAGGATTTCCTGATTCGCAATCAACGGCAGCTTCTGGGCCTGCGCAACCCGGCGCTCACGTATGCCCTGCGCCGCAACGTGGCGCTCAAGAGCCGCGTGGTCGAAGCCGACGAACGTGAAAGCGGCGTGCGCGCCTATCTCAACTTTGGCCATACCGTCGGCCACGCGATCGAAGCCAGCGACTACCGCCACATGCACGGAGAAGCCATAGCGATTGGCATGCATGCCGCCAGCCATCTCTCGGTCCTGGATGGGCGAGTGACAGAAGAACGGCTCGCGTCGATCGTCGATCTGCTTCAGGCGTATGGTCTGCCGGTTACCGGCGAGTTCGAGCCCGATCGCGTTGTCGAGCTTCTCAGCAGCGACAAGAAACGAGTTGGTGGCAAAACGGGCTGGGTCCTGCTCGAACCCAACGGCGGCGTGTCCATTTCCCGCGACATACCTGACCATCAGGTCCGGACCGCAATTGAAGCTGTCCGTTCCTGAACACCGTCCATCACATTTGTTCATGCCGCACATATCGCATCTGAAGGCGTCCTGAAGGTCGTTGACGGGTGGCAGCATGCCGCCCATAATGTCCCCGACTCGCCACACGCGCCATTTTGGATTGACCTCCACCCCGCCCACGTTGGCCGGGGAAGGTTTGGTCAGACAAAACCAGATGACGCCGGCCCGCGAGCCTGAGACGCCGGACCTGTACCGGCGGCACGTTACGAACGAGGTGAACGCGAATGTCCGACACCCGGATTACCGATCTCGTTGCCCGTCTCCAGGACGGCGAGCTGAACCGCCGAGAGCTGTTGTTCAAAGCTGGCGCAGCCGGCATGACCGCCACCATGCTCTCCAGTTTTCTGGCCGATCGCGCCTTGGCTGCCCCCAGAGGTGGTACGTCCCGGTTCGTCGTCAATCAAATCGACGCAAAGACGCTGGTAATTGCCGACACGCTCTCCGGAGGTGACTGGCTCACGCTCGATCCGGCCTGGTACTACGAGATCAACCCGACGATGGCGATGTTCGTCATCTACGAGCCGCTCTACTTCTCCCCGGATGGCTCCGATCCGACTGCTATCGAGCCGTTGCTGGCGGACGGTATGCCGACGCTGAGCGAAGACCTGCTGACCGCGACGGTCAAGCTGAAGCAGGGCATCAAGTTTGGCAACACCGGCAACGAGATGACTGCCGATGACGTGGTCTTTTCCTTCAATCGACTCGCCGCTACCCAGTTCCAGCCGTCATTCCTGGCCACCGATTACTGGACTGAAGTGAAGAAGGTCGACGACTACACCGTCGAGTTCACGCTGGCTGCACCGAACTCCGGTTTGGCCGCGGTCCTTTCTTCGACTCCCCTCTCGATTACCGACAGCAAGCAGGTCATCGAATTCGGTGGCACCACCGATAAACCTGCCTACGGTGAAGACGCAACGGACGACGAAATCGCGGCCGACACCAGCATTCTCGCCAACAAGGATGCTCAGGAGTTGATCAACGCGACGTCGGTGGGGTCCGGCCCGTATGTCGTGGACCAATGGGACGTGAATAGCTCGGTCATTCTGGTCGCGAATCCAGACTACTGGGGCGAAGCACCGAAGTTCGAGCAAATCATCTTCACCAATGTCACCGAAGCCAACGCTCAGCTTCAGGCCGTGCAAACGGGCGACGCCGACATCGCCTATTCCCTCAATCCGGACAGTGCGGCCTCGGTCGAGGAAGACCCCAATCTCCAGGTGATCCAGGGTCCGACGCTGGCACTCCAGTACCTGGCGATGAACACCAGACCCGGAGCGCGGCGGACCACTGGGCAATCCTCAGGTACGCCAGGCCCTCGCCTATGCGGTGAACTACCAATCGATCATCGACAACATCCTGTTGGGCGCCGGCGTTACGCCAGCCCTGCCGATTCCCCTGCCGCTCGCCGGCTCGGAAGCCATGCAGGAATTTGCCTATACCTACGATCCGGCGAAAGCACAGGAGCTGTGGGATGCCTCCGGTGTGGGCGATCAGGAAATCGAGATCACCTACGACTCTGACAGCGTCGGAGAAGGTGGCGTAAACCTCGAAACGCTGGCCACCGCGATCAAAGCCGACATCGAGGCAATCGACGGCGCGACCGTCAAGCTCGCACCGCTGCCTGGCGTCGAGCGCATCGGCAACTACCGCGACCAAGGATTTCCAGGCGACCATCTCGCCGTGGACGCCGGACTATCCGGATGTCGACACCTACGCGACGCCGTTCTTCCGCACCGATACGGCGGCGGCGGCCCGCGTCGGCTATTCGAATCCCGAGGTCGATACGCTCCTCGATCAGGGACTCGCGGAAACCGATCCCGCCAAACGTGAAGAGATCTACCTGAAGATCCAGCAGCTCGTCTTGCCGGACATTCCATACATCGTGCTCTATCAGCCGGTGGATCGAAAGCCAGCCAACGTCGCAGGTCAGGACATCACGGTACATCCGATGTACATCCTCAATCTGCGCAACGGAAGCAAGACCGAGTAGCTCGGTTTCAGTTGCGCAGCTCGATCGACGCATCAGGGTAAGGACGGGCAACGGCGCTTGTTGCCCGTCCTCCGTGTCTCAGAAACATGCGGGAAGTAAGGAACGCGCATGGGCCTTTGGCGATACATCGCATACCGCTTCGTGCAGGCGCTGGTGGTGCTCTTTTTCGTGAGCATTGCCACTTTCGTGCTGATGCACGCGGTTCCCGGCGATCCGCTCAATGCCGTCATCGGAGAGCGGCAAGCAGACCGGCCCGAGGTTCGGGCCGCGCTCGAGCGGCAATACGGTCTCAATAAGCCACTGCCTGTTCAGTACGTCTATTACGTCAAAAACCTGTTGCGCGGCGATATGGGCACCACCATCACCGATCGCAAGGACGTGCGGGAGGAGCTTGCCAAAGTCGTTCCGGCCACCATGGAGCTGGCGTTCACGGCGATGCTCTTTGCCATCCTGGTGGGGGTACCGCTCGGGATCATGGCGGCCGTCAATCAGGGAAAGTGGCCCGACCATGTCGCGCGATTCTTATCGCTCATTGGCACGTCCATACCGGTCTTCTGGTTGGGCCTGCTCCTGGCGTATCTCGTGACGTACAAATGGCAGCTTCTCCCGAGATCGGGACAGTTGGATGTCGGGATGCGCAAGCCGCCGCACGTCACCGGATTCATCTCGATCGACGCGCTGATGGCTGGGGATATGGACGTTTTCTGGAGCTTTTCGCGGCACATTATTCTGCCGGCGATCGTGCTCGGCGCCTTCGCAATGGGAATCATCTCCCGCATGCTGCGTTCGTCACTGGTCGCTGCGTTGAATGACGACTACGTCCGCACCGCTCGCGCCAAGGGAGTGAGCGAGTTCGCGGTGGTGCGCCGGCATGCGCTGCGCAACGCCATGATTCCGACGATTACCGTGATCGGACTGACCTTTGCCAGTCTGCTGGCGGGAGCCGTCCTCACCGAAACCATCTTTTCCTGGCCGGGGCTGGGGCAATTCGCGGTGCGGATGGCGCTCAAGCTCGACTATCCCGGCCTGATCGGCGTGACCTTGGTGGTGGCCGTGGTCTACATCATCGTCAATTTCGTCGTGGACGTGTTCTACGGCGTGCTCGATCCGCGAATTCGGGTCGGATAGCGGAGCGCCAATGGCATCGGTGACCACAGCACTCGCCACCGTCGAACTCGCTGAAATGAGCGCGATGCCCAGGCATCGCTCGCAGATCAGCATGGTGGTGCACACGCTCGTGCGCGAGCCGGTCGCACTGGTAGGGTTCATGATCGTGGCAGGTTGGCTGCTGCTGGCGTTGCTGGCACCCATTCTTCCACTGGAAGATCCCAACCACGTCCAGATGGACCGCAAGCTGCAGGCCCCCTCACTGAGTCATCCATTCGGCACCGACGATGTCGGCCGCGATCTCGTCAGCCGGGTGATCTACGCCGCTCGCGTCTCGGTACCCGCAGGCATTCTGGTGGTAGCAATAACAGTCGTGATCGGCTGCACCATCGGCGCCATCGCCGGATACACCGGCGGGTGGCTCGATAGTTTCATCATGCGCGTCTGCGACGCCGTGCTCTCGTTTCCTTCGATCATCCTCGCCATGGCGATCGCGGCCGCACGCGGCGGCCCAGGGCTCTCGAATGCCATGATCGCGGTCATTCTGGTGCTCTGGCCGGAATACGCCCGGCTCATGCGCGGTCAGGTGCTGACCCTCAAGGAAAACGAGTTCGTCACCGCCGCCAAATCGGTCGGCGTGTCCGGGCGTCGCGTGCTTTTCAGGCACATCCTGCCCAGCACCGATGCACCCATCGTGGTGAAGGCCACGCTCGATGTCGGCGCCGCAATTGTGCTGACCGCGGGATTGAGCTTTATCGGTATCGGCGCGGTACCGCCGACCGCTGAATGGGGCGCCATGGTCAATCAGGGAGCAAAGATTGGCCTGCAATACTGGTGGTATTCCACGTTCCCCGGCATCGCCATCCTGACCGTGGTCATGGGGCTCAATTTCTTTGGCGACGGTTTGCGGGACGCGCTCGATCCACGCCGCCGCCGCCGCTGATGGAGCCAACGACCGAACGAGTCGCAGCCTTCATTGCCAGGCACGAGCTGGACGCCGAAATCGTCCCGACTCCAACTGGGGTTCCCACCGTCGAGACAGCGGCAACCGCGCTCGGCGTTTCGAAGTCGATCAAGATCCTCAAGACCCTGGTCTTCATCGGACCCACGCAAGAGATCGTTATCGCGATCGCCTGCGGAACCGGGCGTGTCGATCGAAAGAGACTGGCTGAGGCCGCTGGTCTTCCGAAGGTCGCTCGCCTCGCCGGCGGTAGTACTGGCTTCGACCGGCTATCCGGCTGGTGGCGTGGCGCCAGTCGACTCTGCCAGAAGGTGCGATTGTGGTGGTCGACGCCCAGGTTATGAACCAGAATGAGGTGTATGGCGGATCCGGAACCGACCTGCACATGATGCGCATTCGCACGGCGGATATCGTTCGCATTGAACGACGCGCGCATCGCCCCAATCCTGCGTGAACTCGGAACCCTGATCACGCGCGATCCTTTCTGCGCCATACTTACCGGCTGAACGACGCCGGGCAGCTACGTCCGGTTGCACCAGCCTGGACGGAGATTTCGCCAACGTGACCACCAAACTCGTGATCATCGGCTTGCCCAGCTCCGGCAAGTCGACGGTCTTCAATGCCTTGTCTCGCTCGACGGCCGAAACCGGCTCGTTTGGGGGCGCAGACGAGCCAAACCTTGCCACCGTAAAGGTGCCGGACGAACGGCTCGACACCTTGACCGAGCTCTTCAAGCCTCAACGCCGCGTTCCGGCGGACGTCCAATATCTCGATGTGCGCGGAATCGACAAGGGAGTCTCCGAACAGGGAATGAGCGGCCAGCTGCTGGGGCACCTCAGCCAGGGAGATACGCTGGTACATGTGGTGCGCGCCTTCGCGGACGAAGCGACCGCCCACCCGGAAGGATCGGTCGATCCCGCCCGCGATATCGAGACAATGAATCTCGAGCTCACGTTCTCCGATCTCTCGATTGTCGAGAAGCGCTTGCAGCGCGTGATTCAGCAACTCCCCAAGATGAAGGGCGCCGAGCGGGAAGCCTACGAGCGCGAGCAAAAGCTCATGGAGCGTCTCAAGCAGACGCTCGAAGCCGAGACTCCGCTTCGGGAAATCGTCGATGATCTGGAAGAAGACGACCGAAAGATCTTGCGCGGTTTCGGCCTGCTCACCATCAAGCCGATGCTGGTGCTCATCAATCTTGGCGAATCGCAGCTCGGCGAGGCAGGCGACGAGCTCATTCTGCGACTGCGCGAGCAGTTCGCAAGCTCCGGGCGTGGCGGTCGATGGCCTGGCCGGCAAGAATCGAAATGGAGATCGGCCAGCTCGATGCAGAAGACGCCGCTATCTTCATGGAGGATCTCGGTATCGCCGAATCGAGTCGAGACCGCATCATCCGCGTCTCGTTCGAGCTCCTCGGTTTGATGCCCGTTCTTCACGGTCGGCCCGGACGAATGTCGAGCCTGGACGATTCGCCGCGGAACTCGGCCGTCGATGCAGCGGGCGCGATCCACTCCGATATCCAGCGTGGCTTCATCCGCGCTGAGATCGTCTCGTACCAAGACCTGATCGACGCCGGAAGTCTGGCCGAAACCAAGAAACGCGGCACATTCCGCCGGGAAGGCAAAACGTACATCGTCGAAGACGGCGACGTGATCAACTTCCTGTTCAACGTTTAGGGAGCATGGCAGATGGAAAACCTGGACGAAATGGACGAATTCATCACCATCGATCTGCAGCCACGGGCCGCGGTCGTCGATCGGCTGGTGGTGTTGCGGGCGCTGGTCGAACGATCGCTGCTGGAAGCGGTTGCCGAGCAGGAAGGTCATACCAATGATGTCGAGGAGCGCCGCTTCGACCTCCTCGCCGAGTTGCTCGCATCCAGCGCCGGCAGCGCGTTGACCCCGGAGGAGCTGCAATTGCTGCAAGTTCCGATTGGGCAATTACCCGACGAAGAATCCACGCCGATGATCCTGGCCGCCGAGGCATTTGGAGCGATCGGCCATGCCTGCGGCTTGCTTCGGGAGCTCCCGCTGCCGCCTGTTCCGGTGGGAGGCAGCGAAGAGCTTCTCGAGCACATCCTCTCGCTCAGCGTCGAGGACATCGAGGCCAATACCACGTTGCCATCCGATGAGGAAGCTGCCTTGCTCCTCGAGGTCATCGAGGTGGTTCACTGGCGGGTCGATGTCGAGTTTGGCGCCCGGCTCGACGGTGGCGAGCTGACGTGCCGAAGAGAAGGAATCGATCGAATCAGTCGCCAAAGAAGCCGAGCTTTCCGGTCTCTTCCAGACCTATCCCAGCGGCGACCTGCGTATCGGCAACAAACCGGTTCGAAAATGGTCGGACGAGGAAGTCGAGATGTACTACGTCGTCACGCTGCAACAGCGGGATGCGCTGGTCTGGCTTTGCTCGAACGGTCAGGACTGGGTCGTGATTTCCGACGACGAGGAGTAGCGGTCGAACCCTGCTCGGGCATTCGCGACGAACTCACGAATCAGCTCGGGCGACTTCACGCCGTCGACCTCGACCCCACTGCTGACATCGACATGTGCCGGACGCACGCGCTCGATCGCGTCCGACACGTTCTCGGGTTTCAGCCCGCCTGCCAGCATGATCGGGAACGAGGCCGCCAGGCTGCGCGGCTAGCTCCCAGTCGGCCAATATCCCGGTGCCCCCGCTTTGACCAGGGTGGTACGCGTCGACCATGAACCAGAGCGGCGGATTCGGGGAGCGCTGCACGCGGTCCAGATCGGCGGCAACCGTGTCGTAGGTTGCGCCCGGCTCGGTTCGGCGGACCAGATAATAGGGCAGCTCGAAGCGCAACAGATCGTCTTCATTCGCCCGCCAGTGAAGTTGCAAGGAGCTGGATTCCCGCTGTTCTGGCAGTCGCGTTGATTTCCTCGACAGGGTGATCGACGAACAGGCCGACGGGGATGGCGGACCAGTCAGAGCGTCGACGATCATCCGCACTTGATCGGCAGTAACCTGACGCCGTGATTGCGCGAAAACGAAACCAATCAGATCTGCCCCGGCATCGCTGGTGGCTTGGGCAAGTTCTGGTCGTCCGGAGCCCGCAAATCTTGACCAAAGGACGGTCGGGCAGCAGCGTCATCGGCGAGTTCCTCGTGGCAGATCGAGCTTGATGTGCGCGATGGCCTGTACGCCGATCCGGAGCGACGATGAGCGATTCGCCCACCAGCACCGCATCCATGCCCGCCACGCGCATACGGCTGGCGTCGTCACTCGTGAAGATGCCACTTTCGCCGACCAAAACGACATGTTCCGGAACCATCGGCGCGAGTCGTTCGGTCACTGCCAGATCGACGTGAAACGTGCGCAGGTCGCGATTATTGATCCCGATCAGTGTTGCGCCAGCGGCAAGCGCGCGCTCCATCTCGTGCTCGTCATGCACCTCGACCAGCGTTTCGATGCCGACTTCTTCCGCCGCCTGCATTAATGTGGCCAAGCGCTCGTCGGTCAGGGCGCCAACGATCAGCAGTGTCGCATCCGCTCCATTCGCTCGGGCTTCGACGAGCTGGTATTCGTCGATGATGAAGTCTTTGCGCAGAACCGGTATCGGCTTCGCAGCAGCATGCGCGACCGCGACGGTGCGCCCTCAGATCATCGAGCGAACCCTGAAAAAACGGCTCGTCGGTGAGCACCGAGATGGCATCCGCCCCGAAATCGGCGTAACTCGACGCAACATCCGGCACTTCGAACTCGGCTGGAAAGCGACCTCTGGATGGCGAGGCTCGCTTGATCTCCGCGATCAACGAAAGCCCCGGACCGCTCAGGGACGAGCTAAGACTGATCGCGGGTGCGGCATTCGGCAGCGCGTTCACGCAACTCATCGATGGACGTCGCCTGCTTGCGTTTGGCATACATCGATGGCGCGTCTGCGCGATGATCCGATCGAGAATCGTGCCGGTTTCGAGCGTTCCGTGAGTCGTGGTAGCGTGGCATCAGGCGGTCGCTTTCTGAGGAATCGGACGGTTCGATGCAGCGACCAAACGATCGAGCGCGGATGCCGCCGCCCCGGAATCGAGCGCCTGGCGCGCGATCTCGATTCCTTCCGAAATCGAATCGGCCCGTCCCGACGGCATAGATGCCGGCTCCGGCATTGAGCAACACGATATCGCGAAACGGACCCGGCTCTCCGTCAAGCACCGCTCGGGTGATCTCGACATTGCGAGCCACATCGCCACCCATGACCGCAGACGACGCCGGCTCGGCTCGAGTCCATGATCGATTGCATCGACCTCATAGGTCCGCACGCCGCGCTGCCGATCGAACTCGGTGACGATAGACGGTCCGCCCAGACCGAACTCATCGAAGCCTTCCGATGAATAGACGAAGAGCACGCGCTCGCTGCCGAGCCGATCCTGCGCGGCGGCAAGCCGGGCGGACACCGATCCGTCTCCTACCCCGATCAACTGTCGCTTGACTTTGGCGGGATTGGTCATCGGTCCAAGGATATTGAAAATGGTCCGGATACCGATTTCGCGGCGAACCGGACCGGCATGGCGAAAGCCGGGATGATAGGCCGGGGCAAACATGAACGCGATCCCCGCCTCGTCGACGACGGACGCCACATGATCGGGTTCCAGCTCGATGGCAACACCGAGCGCTTCCAGCAAATCGGCGGAACCGCAGGCGCTGGTGATCGAGCGGTTGCCGTGCTTGGCGACCTTGATCCCCGCTCCCGCAATCACGAACGCGGCCGTCGTCGAGATGTTGAACGTGCCGGAATGATCGCCCCCGGTACCGCAGGTATCGATCGCCACCGTTCCCGGTGACAGCTCGACATGGCGGGCGTGTGCGCGCATGGTTCTGGCGAACCCGGCGATCTCATCCACCGTTTCACCCCGGATCCGCATGGCCGTCAGCAGCGCGGCAATCTGCGCCGGAGTGGCGTTGCCCGATCATGATCTGGTCCATGGCCAGTCCGGCTTCCTCGAAGGTCAGCGACGAACCGTCGACGACCTTGCGAATTGCGGACTTGATATCGAATTCATCGCTCATGGGTCTCGCTCAGTATCCAATCAGGGCCGGCTGGCTGATCGTGTTCGGGGTCTTGCCGGTTGTGGCGAGAAAGTTGCCCAGGAGCTGCTTGCCGGCCGGAGTCAGGATTGATTCAGGATGGAACTGCACCCCATAGACGGGATAGTCTCGATGTTGCAGCCCCATGATGATCCCGTCTTCGGTCTCGGCGGTGATCTCCAGGTGATCCGGCAGGGTTTCGCGGTCGACGATCAACGAGTGGTAGCGGGTCGCAATGAACGGATCGGGCAGCCCCTGAAAGATGCCTTTTCCGTCGTGATGGATCATCGAGGTCTTGCCATGCATAAGTTGCGGCGCGCGAACGACATCGCCGCCGAAGGCATCGCCGATCGACTGATGCCCCAGACAGACACCCAGCACCGGAACCTTGCCGGCCATGTGCTCGATCACGCCAATCGAGATACCCGCTTCGCGAGGAGTGCAGGGTCCCGGCGAAATCACAATTCCATCGAGGTCGTCGCCCATCGCGTCGATCTCGTCCAGCGTGATTTGATCGTTGCGCCGGACGACCACATCAGCGCCAAGCTCGCTGAGAAATTGGTAGAGATTGAAGGTAAACGAATCGTAGTTGTCGACCAGAAGGATCATGACTCTAGCTCTCCGTACCGGTGGCGGCAAATGCCCGCTCGTCCGATTCGATTCGTTCCGCCAGCTCGATTGCCCGGATCAAAGCGCCCATCTTGTGATAGCTCTCGGCGTACTCGCCTTCCGGCGTGCTGTCAGCCACGATTCCGCCGCCCGCCTGGAGCGAGGCAATGCCATCCTTGTAGACCAGCGTGCGAAGCGCGATGCAGGTATCCATATCACCGGCGAAGTCGATGTACCCGACCGCGCCCGAATACGGTCCCCGCTTGTCGACTTCCTGCTCGGCGATGATCTCCATGGCGCGAACTTTCGGCGCTCCGGAAACGGTGCCGGCCGGGAAGCAGGCACGCAGCGCATCGAACGCGGTGAGCTCGGGTTTGATGTCGCCCTCGACATGCGTGACGATGTGCATCACGTGGGAGTAGCGATCGATCCCCATGAAGCGGGGCACGCGCACCGTGCCGGGAATGGCGACCCGGCCGATATCGTTGCGACCGAGATCGACCAGCATGACGTGCTCGGCGCGTTCCTTTTCGTCATTGATCAGCTCTTCCGCCAATGCGGCGTCGGCTTCCGGCGTGGCCCCGCGCGGCCGGGTACCCGCGATCGGGTGGTTGGTGACCACCCCCTCTTCCAACCGCACCAGCAGCTCAGGCGACGCTCCCACGATCTGATAGTCGTTGAAGTCGAGATAGAACATATAGGGAGAGGGATTTACCGCCCGAAGCGCTCGATAAATCGTGAACGGGTGCACGGGAGTATCGACATCGACCCGTTGGGACAGCACGACCTGGAAGATGTCCCCCGCCTTGATGTACTCACGAGCCGCGTCGATGAACTGGTGATACTTCTCGATCGGGGTGTTCGACTGCATGCGTGATTGCAGATCGCTGGTCACCGGTTCGGCACCGGCAGGCAGGTCTCCGAGTGGCGCGCGCAGGCAGCCGATGAGCTCGTCGATCTTCGCATTCGCTTCCGCATACGCCTCGGCGATCGGCCGGTTGTCGGCCAGATCGAGGTGACTGACCACCTTGACCGTCCGTTCGAGATTGTCGAAGACGAGCAAACTCTTGACGATCATGTAACGCCCGGTGGGAAATCCGCGACCCGGTCCGGCAGCTTCCGGTACGCGTGGCTCGAAAGCGCGAATGGCTTCGTACGAGAGAAATCCGACCGCGCCGCCAAGAAAGCGGGGCAACGGGAGGTTGTCCATCCGCGCCGAGTCGTACCAGGAGAGCACTGAGCTCAGGAAGGTCAATGGATCGGCATAGCGCTCGGTGCGAATCGCGTCGGCAGACGTCACCGTCGCTTCGCCTTCGTCGAACACGATATCGAGGAACGGATCGGAACCGATGAAGGAATAGCGGGCTACCCGCTGGCCACCTTCGACGCTTTCGAGCAGGAATGCCGGTGCTTCGCGCTTGATCTTGACGAAGGCCGACACCGGCGTTTCCGTGTCCGCCATGACTTCACGGTAGATCGGCACGAAGCGCGGCCGCTTTGGTTGCCGCGACAGCCACTCTTCGACCTCGGCCAGCGAGGGAGTCACGCTTCCGCGCGTGCGCATTTTCGGCATCGGTGCAACGGTGCTCTGAACCATGGTGCTCTCCTGGCAGTCGCCGGACAAACAAAAAACCCCCGTCCCAAAAGAGGGACGGAGGTGCGCATTGCACGTCCGCGGTACCACCCACATTGGAGGCGTTCGCCTCCCACTTGACATGTACGGGCTGGACCATCCAGCCGATACACCGCTCCTGATAACGGTGGAGACACCGGCGATGCCTACTCGACGATCGTGATCGTCTTTTGGACCGCGGCTCCAGGATCCATTCCGCGCCCGATTCGCGCCAGGCTCACACCCTCCCCGGCTCGCTTTGCGTTTCGTTTCCGGCGCGTACTCGCTCCTCTCGAAGCCAATGCGCTCTTCGACTACTCGAATCTTGCTACTGGTGTTTGGGAATGTCAAGCCGTTCGCTTGGCCGATTGATTCGGACGAAATGACGTGAAGGACCTCTAGGCAGAGACGAACGGAACAGTTGCACCGCTATTTCAGAAGCGCGCCGGACACGAAGCAGGTGTTCAGACATCGCGTAAAAACGCGACCTATGTCATGCACGCTCACCCCTGTGCGCCCACCAATCCCATGGGAATCCGCTGTAGTTCGCGCAACCCACGCCCAACCGCCGCGCCACCATTCATTCCTAGGTGAGGCACGCGAAATCGGCTCTTGACAGGATAAGAACATATGTTCTATGATGAGATCAAGCGGCACGTTCGGCAAGGAGCGCATGACCTGGGCAGCAGATCATCGTTGCCCGGGCTGGTTACCCGTCATCCTCACTCGGTGCTGGATCCCGGCTCGGCCGAGCGTCACGGTCGATCCCACCGCTGTTCCTTATTCAGTTGTAGCGAGGGGCCCCCGTGCCCTCCCGTAGCCGAGGGCGTATCTGCCCTCCCGTTTTCAGCCCCCGGCAAGACAAGGCAACTTCTCCACGACGGTCAGACTTCTCTAAAACCACGGCTTCGTTCCGAGTCCCAAGTCGGCCCCAACCGACACTGGTAGTCTTTGCGGCATCGTTACGGGGCTTTTCCAACAGCAGGAATGATGCATGACTGAATCGACTCGGATCGGGATCGATATTGGCGGAACCTTTACCGACTTCCTGCTCTTCGATGGTGAAACGGGTCGCTTCTCGATCGCGAAAACCCTCACGACGCCCGCTGCGCCGGCAGACGCGGTCGCTGCCGGGCTGAAGCAGCTATCGGAGCAGACGGACATTCCGATCCAGCAGATCGACCAGATCGTGCATGGCACAACGCTGGTGACCAACGCGCTCATCGAACGTAAGGGCGCGGTGACCGCGTTGATCACGACGAAAGGTTTTCGGGACGCGCTCGAGATTGCCCGTGAGCACCGGTACGATCTCTACGATTTGAACCTCGAGCATCCGACCCCACTGGTGCCACGCTATCTCCGGCTCGAAATCGACGAGCGGATGCTGAGCGACGGCTCGGTATCGACCCCGGTCGATCTGAACGAGCTGCCAGGTTTGCTCGCGCGCATTCGGGCCGAAGGCGCGACCGCGGTCGGGATCTCGCTGCTGCACAGCTATCAGAACCCCGAGCATGAACGGGCGATCCACGAGCGCATGCAGGAGCTCGCGCCCGATTTGATCTATTCGGTGTCGTCCGATGTGGCGCCGGAGATCCGCGAATACGAGCGCACCAGCACCACCGTCGCCAACGTCTATGTGCGCCCGCTGGCCGAGCGCTACATCACCGGCCTGATCGAAACGTTGAAGCGACATCGGGTTCACCGGCAGCTTGTTCATCATGCTGTCATCGGGCGGTCTCAGTTCTCCGGAGGCGGCAGCGCGATACCCCATTCGACTGGTGGAATCGGGTCCGGCGGCAGGGGCGCTTGCCGCTGCCCATATCGGCAAGTTGAGCGGCCGCGACCGATTGCTCGCCTTCGATATGGGGGGCACCACCGCCAAGTGTTGCCTGGTTGGACAGCAGGGTCTGACCTTCAGCGACGAGTTCGAGGTCAGCCGGGTCTACCGATTCAAAAAAGGAAGCGGGCTCCCCGTCAGCGTGCCGGTCATCGAATTGATCGAGATCGGCGCAGGAGGCGGGAGCATCGCCCGGGTCGATTCGCTCGGCCTGCTCAAAGTCGGGCCAGACAGCGCCGGCGCGATGCCGGGTCCGGCCTGCTATTCCCGCGGTGGGGCGCAGCCCACGGTGACCGATGCAGATCTCGTGTTGGGGTATCTGGACGCCGAGCATTTTCTTGGTGGCAAAATGCCACTCGATGTGGAAAAAGCCCGAGCTGCCATCGCCACGGTGGCGGATCCGCTTGGATTCACGATCGAGCAAGCGGCCTGGGGAATTCACCAGGTGGTCAATGAGCAGATGGCCGGAGCCGCCCGAATTCACGCCATCGAACGTGGCGAGGATGCGCGTACCTTTCCGCTCTTCGCTTTCGGTGGAGCCGGACCGGTACATGCCTACGGAGTGGCGCGCATTCTCCGCGCACCGGAGGTGATCGTTCCGTTCGGTGCCGGGGTCGCAAGCACCATTGGGTTCCTGGTGGCTCCGATTTCGTTCGATTTTGTCCGCACATTCGTTGGGCGTTTGGAATCGCTCGACTGGATCGAAGTTCGGCGTCGTTTCACCGAGATGACAAACGAGGGCGCATCGATGCTGACCGAGGCCGGCACACGGGACGAGGACATCGCTTTTCAGCGATTCGCCGAACTTCGGTATGTTGGGCAGGGACATCAGGTCAAAGTTCGCATCCCCGATGGTGCGCTGGACGAGTCGATGTCTTCGAAGCTATTGGCCGCGTTCGAAGCGGAATATCGGCGGCTCTATGGACGCACCGCCGAGGGCAATCCGGTGGAAGCGATCAACTGGAGACTGGTAGCCGCTGCGCCCACTCCGCACCTGCCGCTCGACCAGCTTGCTTCGGGCGCTGCTGGCGATGCCTCTCAGGCACGAAAAGGAACCCGCCGCGCCTTCGTGCAAGAAACCGGCACGTTCGAATCGGTGCCGGTTTACGACCGATATGCGCTTGGGCGAGGGTTCACTTCGGTTGGACCAGCCATCATCGAAGAAAACGAATCCACCATCGTTGTTGGGCTCGATGCCCAAGTTAGCGTGGACGACTTCGCGAACGTGGTGATTCGCTTGCCAAACAATCTCGCGTAATTCCCCTCGTCTTGATGCACAAGCGACAATTCTCGTATTCACTGGGAATGATTTGCGCTCTCCAGCCAGTTGCGGCAGGTACGGGGAGCGCGTAGGATTTCATCGGGTAACGAATAGATTGCTTGCGTGATCGATCCCTGCGCATCGTGTGGAAAGGATCGACACCATGGCACATATCGAGGGGTGTGGCAATGGACGTGCGTCGCTTTTTGAACCGGTTTGGCTCACTTTCGCTCATCCTCGTGCTGAGTCTGGTCGTTTTGGCGGCCTGCGGACGAGATGAGGACGCGAAGCCAACGGCGACGCCGACCGGAGACACCGCTGCCGGCACGATCGATGCCGCCGCCGGCACGGTGGAATCGCTTGCCACGGAGGCCGATGCGGCCAGCGGAACCGTTGAAGCCGACGCCACCACCGCCAGCAGTGCGGTCGACGGAACCGTTGCCGTAGGCGCCAGTACCATCGAAGCAGCCTCTACCGACGGAGAAGGAACGGTCGAAGCCCAGGCTGGCACAGTCGAGGCGGCCGCTACGAACGCCGAGGGATCGGTTGAAGCAGGTGCGGCATCGCTCGAAGGCACCCCCGAAAGCCTGGCTACCGAAGCAACCGGCGCCGTAGATGCGGTCGAAGGATCGGTCGAAGCCGATGCGACTGAGGTTGCCGGCGTGGTGGATTCTGGCGAAGGCACTGCCGAAGCCGCCACCACCACGGTCAGCGGCGCGATCGAAGGAACCGTCCAAACTGATGAGACCAAGGTTTCCGGCGCGATCGAGTCGGGTGAAGGCACCGCTGAGGCAGCCGCCACGACCGTGAGCGGAGACATCCAGGGCACCGTGGAAACGGATGAAACCAAGGTCTCGGATGCGGCAGCAGATGTGGAAGGATCGGTCGAAGCTGACGCCACCAAAGTTGCGGAGGCGGTCGATTCGGGAGAAGGAACGGCGGAAGCAGTCGCAACCACGGTGACAGGGGCGGTGGAAGGTACAGTGGAGACCAAAGCCACTGAGGGGGCAGGCGTCGTCCAGTCCATCGAAGGAACCGTTGAAGCGGGCGCCACCAAGGTTGCTGGAGCCGTCGAGGGTTCGGTCGAAGCCGGCGCTACAAAAGTCGCCAGTGTGACTGGAGCGATCGAGGGAACGGTGCAGGCCGCTGCCACCAGCGTGAGCGGAACCGTGGAAACGAACGTTGAAGCCGCCGGAACCAAGGTCGGAGGTGCGGTTACGACCGTCAAGACCGAAGTTGGCGGACGAGTCGAAACTGCGGAAACCAAAGTAGCTGGCGCGGTCGGCTCGGTCGAAAGCATCATCGAACCTGAATCGACCGCCACCGACGAGCCAACAGAGGCGCCCACCGAGACGGCCATTCCGACCGAAGCGCCGACCGAGACCGCCATTCCAACCGAAGCGCCGACCGAGACCGCCATTCCAACCGAAGTACCGACAGAGGTTCCCACGGAAACGGCTGCCCCAACTGACGTGCCCACCGACATACCAACGGAAACGGCGATTCCAACCGAGGCTCCAACTGAAACCGCTGTTCCGACGGAAGCGCCGACTGAGACTGCGGTTCCGACCGAGGAAGCCACCCCGATCGTTGTGGTCGAAGCATCCCCGAGCTCGGAAGCCACAGCCACGGCTTCGCCTGTTGTGGAGGCTTCTCCCATCGAGGAGGCGTCACCAGTGGTGCAAGCGTCGCCGGTTGCGGAAGGCACTCCTTCCACCAGCGCGCTCTTTGGTTCACCGGCAGGAACTCCGGAAGCTGTTGCCAGCCCGGTGGTGGTCGAGGGTTCGCCGGCTGCGCTGCCGACCTGCGCTCCAGGCATCACGCCGCGGGCAGGAGACGGCTCTCCCACAGCAACAGCAACATCGACTCCGGTTTCCGGCCTCTTTGGGGAGCCGGGCACGCCAAGTCCGGAGGCATCGCCGGCCTGCATCTAGGGCTGCAAAACGCTACTCAGAACGTTGGTACGAGCCGGTCCGAATGGACCGGCTCGTATTCGTCGATCGGGTATGCTCGGCGGAATGACACCGACTCGCCAATCGGCGATCTCGCGAGAATCGAAAGTGGAACCTGCCGATGGATGCTATTCGCCTGGAAGTAATGTGGAACCGGTTGGTCTCGGTGGTCAACGAACAAGCTGCCGCGCTCATGCGAACAAGCTTCACCTCCATCGTGCGGGAAGCGGGCGATCTTTCCGCCGGCGTGTTCGATGCCAGGGGCAATATGATCGCGCAGGCGGTTACGGGGACCCCAGGCCATATCAATGCAATGGCCACCTGCATTCATCACTTCCTTGCGGTCTACCCAGCCGAGACACTGCGGCAGGGAGACGTCCTCATCACGAACGATCCGCAGAAGACTTCCGGCCATCTGCATGACTTCACGGTGATCACGCCCGTCTTTCTGGACGAGGAACTGGTTGGATTCTTTGGAAACACCTGCCACGTGCTGGACATTGGCGGTATCGGGCTTTCGACCGATGCACGCTCGATTTTCGAAGAGGGGTTGTTCGTTCCCATCACGAAGCTCTTCGCCCAGGGACACTTGAACGAAGAGCTGATCAAGATCCTCACCCACAACGTGCGCACCCCGGAACCCGTGCTGGGCGATATCTACGCCCAGGCCGCCGGCAACGATGTCGGCGCGGAACGGCTGGTCGAATTCATGAACGAATTCGGGCTCGAATCGCTGGAAACGCTGGCGGATGAGATCATCGACCGCTCGGAACAGGCGATGCGACGCGCGATCTCCGAGCTTCCGGATGGCATCTATCGCAACGAAGTCTGGTCGGATGGGTATGAAAGCCCAGTCAAACTCGCGGTGGCTATCGAAAAGACCGGCGACCGAATGCATGTGGATTGGGCTGGCAGCTCCCCTGAAAGCGAGCGCGGCATCAACGTGGTGCTCAACTACACGCATGCGTACACCACCTACGCGCTCAAATGCGCGCTGGCGCCGGACGTGCCGAACAACGAAGGCAGCTTCCGGCCGGTGACCGTCGATGCGCCGCCTCGCAGCATCCTGAACGCCCTGCCTCCCGCGCCGGTGGCGGCGCGCCACATCCTCGGCCATTTTCTTCCTGGTGCTGTTTTCGGCGCGCTGGCCCAGGCAATTCCCGAACGAGTGATGGCCGAGGGCGCCGCCAATATCTGGAACCTGCAGTTTCTGGGACACGATCAGGCGGGAGACCCGTTTGCCTATGTCTGGTTTTCCTGCGGCGGCACCGGAGCCAGAGCGATCAAGGACGGATTGCACGCCACGGCCTTCCCCAGCGGCATCTCCGGGGTGCCGGCCGAGGTCATCGAGCAACTCTCGCCGGTGGTGGTATACGAACGATCGATTCGTGAGAACTCCGGTGGTGCCGGCAAATATCCGCGGCGGGTGCGGTCAACGGCTGGAGCTGGGGGTTCGCACCAATCAGACCTATTCCTTCTCTGGTCTCTTCGACCGGCTGCATCACCCGGCACAAGGGTTTGCGGGCGGTTCCCAAGGTCAGCCGGGAGCGCTGCAGCCTCTCCGACGGCCGAAGGATAGAAGGCAAAGGAACGCTGCGTCTTGACCCGGACGTGCGAATCACCCTGGATCTGCCGGGAGGCGGCGGTTACTTCCCTGCAGTGGAACGGGATCCAGCGGCGATCGCGCTCGATCTGCGCACGGGCATCATCGATTCCGAAGCTGCCGAGCGAGACTATGGATATAAAGGCTGATCCGGAAGCGGTGCGCATCGTCGAGGTAGGACCGCGAGACGGTTTACAGAATTATGCGCGCTCGTTCTCGACCGAGGCCAAAATTGCCTTCATCGATTGCCTGTCGACCTCCGGTCTCCAGGCGATCGAAGCGGCCAGTTTCGTGAATCCAAAAGCGGTGCCGCTTGATGGCTGACGGTTCTGAGGTGATGCAGCAGCATAGACCGGTCGCGAAGGCGTACGCTATCTGGCGCTGGTACCGAATGAAAAGGGTCTCGATCGGGCTATAGAAGCGAATGTCGAAAGCGTTGCAGTGTTCGCGTCCGCGAGTGAAACGTTCAGTCAGCGGAACATCAGGTGCAGCATCGCCGAATCGCTCGAACGGTTCGCACCGATTTTCGCGAAATCCCGCGAACGGGGTCTCTGGGTACGGGGATACATCTCGATGGCTTTCGGCTGCCCTTTCGAGGGCGATATCGACGCAGCCGCGACTGCCGCGCTGGCATCCCAGCTTTCTGGACATCGGGAGCGACGAGGTCTGTCTGGCGGACACGATCGGCACGGCCACGACCCGACAGACGGAAGCGGTGCTCGACGCCACCTTGCCGCTGGTTCCAGCCCATCGCCTGGCCCTGCACATGCACGACACCTACGGGAATGCGGTCGACACGATCGATGTCGCGTACGAGCGAGGAATTCGAATCTTCGATGCGGCCGCCGGAGGTTTGGGCGGCTGTCCATTCGCTCCGGGAGCGGCGGGAAATCTGGCCACCGAACGGTTGATCGAGCATCTCGACCGTCGCGGCATTTCTCACGGCGTCGATATCGAAGTCGTTCGGCGAGCCATCGCCAATCTGCTGGCGAGCCCGGCAGCCTGACCACTATGCGCTTTTCTCCACCCTACTCCGCCTATGCCCAGGTTTACGATCGCATCGGCCAGCGCGCGTTCGGCGAACGTATGGCCGCGGTCGTGCTGGAGGTTCTGGCTGCGCGGAGCGTCTTTCCACGGATCGGTGCTCGATCTGGGTTGCGGCACCGGATCGGCAACACTGGCGTTCACGCGGGTTGGCATCGAGACGGTCGGGGTAGATCGATCGGCCCCGATGCTGGACCGAGCGCGCCAACATGCCGACGACGCGCGGTTATCGGTCAGGTTCATCGAAGCCGATATGACCGATCTGGCGTTACCGGAACGGTTCGAGCTGGCAACCTGCATTTATGACGCCATCAACTATCTCGATGACGAAGCGGAAGTCATGCGCTTTTTCCGGAGCGTCTACCGTCAGGTCGATATCGGCGGCCACTTCGTCTTCGACATGAATACCCTGGCGAGACTCACGAGCTCGTGGGAGCAAGGGCTCGTGCTGGCCGGCGATTCGGACGATTTGTATGTCACGTATCGAAGCTGGTTCGATCCCGCCAGCGACGCCTCACCGCTTGTGATGACGGCGTTCCTGCGGGACGATGGCGGCTGCTGGCAACGATTCGATGAAGAGCATATCGAACGCGCATGGCCAATCGACCAGGTCAGTCGGTTGGTTGCGTGAAGCCGGATTTCGGCGTGCACGAGGTATTGGGATATATCGATGCCACTGGCGATGTGCAACGTCCGGGGACGCGAAGCGCATGGCCGGGTGGTTTTCGTGACGTCCCGATAGAATTCCCCACGATACAACTGCTCGACCTCTCGTCAGGAGCTCATAATCGTGGAACAACGCGCGTTCGATTTTCTTCGCCAGTCTGCTGGATGCGCCGGGGCCGTCCGGGTTCGAAGCGCGCCCCTCGCGCATCTGGCGGGATGAAGCCACCACGTTTGCCGATGCGGTCGACCGCGATGTGCTCGGAAACTCCTGGGCCCGGCTGGCGAATGACGGCGCGCCTGTGATGGTGATCGAAGGGCATATCGATGAGATCGGGCTGATGGTCACCCTCATCGACGAGAACGGTTACCTGCTCTTCGATGCGATCGGTGGATGGGATACCCAGGTCATCATCGGCCAGCGCATGATCGTGATGGGACGCAATGGTGATGTCACCGGCGTGGTGGGACGAAAGGCCCCGCACGGCATGTCCGCTGACGATCGCAACAAAGTTCCGCAGCTGCGCGATCTCTGGATCGATATCGGCGCCGCGAGCAAGGAAGATGCCGAGTCACGCGTAGAAACCGGCGATCCGATCGTCATCGACGCGCCGTTCCGGCAGCTGTCGGACGATCTGGTGGTCGCGAGGAGCCTCGACAATCGGGTGGGAGCGTTTGTGGCGCTGGAAGCGCTGCGGCTACTGGCAGACGACCGGCCGGCATTCGACACGTATGCGTTGGTGGCGGCGCAGGAAGAGATCACATTCGCCGGAGCGCACACTGCGACTTTCCGTTTGAGTCCGACGGCAGCTATCGTGATCGACGTGACTCATGCCACCGATTACCCCGGGGCCGACAAATGGCGCAATGGCGACATCAAGATGGCGCACGGACCGGTGCTCGGTCGTGGATCCGCGACCAACGAGGTGGTCTATCGCGCCCTCAACGACTATGCGGCCGCCAATGAGATACCGGTACAGCGGCAAGGGAACCCGCGCAGCAGCGGCACGGATGCCGACGCCATGTATCTCACCGGCGCGGGAGCCGCGACCGGCCTGGTTTCGATTCCCAATCGCTACATGCATTCGCCGAATGAAACAGTCAGCCTGACCGATCTGGACAACGCATCCAGGCTCATCGCGGGATTCATCAAGTCGCTCCCGGCTGACTTCGAATTCAGGCCGTAGTCGACTTCGGTTTTCGGAGTCGCTGGCAAGCCGGGCAATAGTAGGTACCGCGGGTGGCGACGACGATCTTGACGATCGTCCCGCCACATCCGATGCAGGGTTCTCCCTCGCGACCGTGGATCGCAGGAAACCCATCCGTCGGGATATGCGCGCTGATGAATGATCTTGGCGCCGCCCTGCGCGATGCCCATATCGAGCGCCCAGGCGATGGATTCGCGCAAGCGCTTGACGGTCGGTTTGCTGAGACTGTTCGCGGGTTGCTGCGGGTGAATGCGCGCCCGAAAGAGCGCTTCATCCGCGTAGATATTGCCAACTCCTGCGACAACGGATTGGTCGAGAATCGCCTGCTTGATGGGGATCGTCCGCCGTTGCAGCGCGGAGAACAGCTGCGCGTCGGTGATCGAGTTCTCTCCGGTTCCCTCGGGACCGAATGCGAACGCATCGATGGCGGCTGTGACATGCTCGGTGGGCATGAGCCGGTACCAGCCGAATTGCCGAATATCGCTGAACCAGGCGATGGTTCCGTCATCGAATCGCAGGTCGAAGTGCGTTGCCTTATGCGGGTAGTCGCCATCCGGCTTTGGCACGGGATGCCCGGCGATCGAGCGGCGACCATCGGAGCGAATCACTGCCAGCTGACCTGCCAGCTTGAAATGCACCAGCAGGCTGAGATCGCCATCGAAATCGATCGCCAGCACCTTCGCCCGGCGGCGAGCTCCAACGATTGTGTGGCCGACCAAAGCTTGTGGATCGGGGATCTCGGAATCGCGAAAGAGCTTCGGAAGTCGGAGGTCTACCGATGCGACCCGCAATCCTGAAAGCTCGCGCTCTACGATGCGGCGCGCCGTTTCGACTTCCGGTAGCTCAGGCATGAGCGTTCAAACGCACGCGTTGCACGTGGCTGGATGGCGTTTCAATCGCAATGCATGCCAATCGAGCGGGTTTCACCCATCTCTCGCATCCAACGGGCTGCTGAGGATGCGACACGCACACCCTCTTCGTCGTTTCGTGTCGCCTTGGTCACGCGGGTCATGACTTCCCATACGGCTTGCTTCGCTTGTTTGTGCTTCGCCTCGGAGATCACAAGTGGACCAATCAGCGGATTCGGCGCGGTATGCTGAATCATCCACTGGTCTTCTTCCAACCAGATGGTCAAGCGATATCGATCGGTGCTCCAGACGAACCTATCGTTCGATGATCCAGCATCCTCTCCCACTCAAATCTTCCCCATGCGGTCCGCGCGCGAACGTCAACTTGGCCTTCACCGGTTACTCCCGGGAGGCAGTGTGCGGAAGGTCGCGATTTCGGAACGAGCAAATCTCCCAACTCTCTGATTGAGGAGATTCACACGAAGTGTTCCCCGAAGTCAAGCCGCGCTGCCCGAATTGTTTAGGAAAAATTGTGCCAGATGACCCGACCGCCGGTGCGCCGCCGAGCTTATTGCGATTTCACCCCATGGTCAGGAAGTCACCGTTGCTCGATCGGACCACCTGTTGCACTGATAGCACCGCGTCAGTATTGAGCGTCCCGTAGATGTGTGGAAAGATCCGCCGGTCATCTTCGTAGACGATGCGGGATTGCACGAGCTCGCAATCGATGGCGAGCACGAGAAATGGGCGCGGATCAGCGCGATAATAGCGATTGCCGACCGCAACCAACTCTTCGATGGTATCGGTGCAGTGGATGAAGCCTTCGTCCGCAAATCCTTCCGGCTCGTAGCGTGTTTCATACATCTGGGTCTCCCAAATCTGCTCGGGAACGAGATGATAGGTGACGTGCTCCGCGGTGTGGATCGAAGCGGACTCGGAAGGAGCACTGGCGTTTTCGCCCATGGCGACTCATCCTCTCTTGTATACCAGCCCCGATGGGCGTTCAGTTGACCCGCGCACTGCGGCGACCTATCATCGCGCGTTGATTGTTTTCCCGATCGAGCGCCAACGACAGGACCGGCATGGTATCGAGTCTCGAACGAATTCGCTTGACCGAACTGGCGTCCTGCGCCGGTTGCGCTGCCAAGATGGGGCCTGACCGGCTCGCCCAGGCGTTGCTTCCGCTCACTAGCGGACTCCCATCCGGATCTCATCGTCGGCCTGCAAACGAGTGATGATGCCGCCGTTTTTCGCATGAGCGACGACCAGGCGATCGTGCAGACGGTCGACTTCTTTCCACCCATCGTCGACGATCCCTATAGCTACGGAGCCATCGCCGCCACCAACGCGATGAGCGATGTCTTCGCGATGAATGGCTCGGTGCTGCTGGCATTGAGCGTGGCGGCGTTTCCGGCTGAAATGCCCATCGAGGCGATCACGCGCATCTTCGAAGGCGCCGCAGATAAGGTGCGCGAGGCGGGCGGAATCATCGCCGGCGGCCACACTGTCATCGATAGCGAACCAAAGTATGGACTTTCAGTCACCGGCATCGTTCGGCCCGATCGCGTCTGGACCAAAGCGGGCGCCGAGCCGGGAGACGTGCTGATACTGACCAAGCCATTGGGCACCGGACTTATCACCACCGCCCTCAAGAATGGTGTCGGCATCGGAGGAGGATGTTTCCGAGGCGATTCGCTGGATGACGACCCTGAATCGTGCTGCTCAGGAAGCGGTAACCGATCTCGAGATTCATGCCTGCTCCGACATTACCGGGTTCTCGCTGGCGGGCCATTCCTCGGAAATCGCGATCCAAAAGCGGGGTCGGCATCACGCTCGACGCGGCCGCATTGCCGGTCATCGACGGGGCGCTGGATTACGCCGTAGCTGGGCAGGTCTCCGGGGGGCTTCAGCGGAATCGCGCTCACTTCGAAGGTGCGCGGGTTACGGTTGCCGAGTCCGTCGCCGAAGCGCTCCAGCTCGCTTTGCTTCGATCCGCAAACCTCCGGCGGACTGCTGCTTTCCGTCGCGCCACATGCGGTGCCGGAGCTCGTGGCTCGTTTCGAATCGCGAAATGTGCCTTACTGGTACGTTGGATCGGTGCGCGAAGGTGCGGGCGTTTCGATTGCCTGACTCATCTGGAGATTCCCCTATGGCCGACAAGCGCTTCGCGATCATCGTCAATCCAAAAGCCGCCGGTGGAAAGGCGATAAAAAACCTGCCGGAAATCTCCGCCGTGGCGTCGTCCATCGCTTCTGAATATCTCTTGCATGTCACCAGCTCGATCGAGGATGCCCACCTGCGGGCGCGCGAATTCGCCGCTATGGGGATCGAGCGCATCGTGGCCGTCGGAGGTGACGGTACCTTCAACGAAGTGGCAAACGGCATTCTCGAGTCAGGGCAGCGAGCGAAGCTGGGCATCGTGCCGGCCGGGACCGGGTGCGATCTGCCGCGTACGTTGGGAATTCCCGGCTCGATCAAGGATTCACTTGCGTTTGCGCTTACCGGCAACGCGGAGCCGATGGATGTCGGTCTCGCGAACACGTCGAGCGGTGAACGGCATTTCCTGAACGTAGCAGGGCTTGGATTCGACGCGAAGATCGCCGATCGGGCGCAGAAGAAGAAACTGCTCAGCGGCAAAAAGGCGTACTACGCAGCCCTGGCGCAAAGCTTGACCGACTTCGGATATATCGACGTCACGATCGAAGTGAACGGTCAGGAGATCGAAACCAAGGCGGTATTCGTTAGCATTGCGAACGCGCAGT
The DNA here is from genome assembly GCA_963720855.1 of uncultured Chloroflexia bacterium. Taxonomy (GTDB): domain Bacteria; phylum Chloroflexota; class Chloroflexia; order Thermomicrobiales; family UBA6265; genus JAMLHN01. Next base: position 71,701 of record CAVRGV010000002.1, read on the forward strand.
ATCTCGGGGGTGGATTCCACCTGGCGCCGATGGCGCGCGTGAACGATGGAATGCTCGATCTCGGAATCATCTCCGACATCAGCCTGCCGGGCTTCATCAAAGCGGTGCCGAGCGTGATGCGCGGCAAGCACCTTTCGAATCCGCATTGGAGCCATCACACCGCGACGCTTGTCCGTATCACTTCGGCCACCCCGGCGCTGGTGCAGCTCGACGGCGAGATCTGGGGCACGTCGCCAGCCGAGTTTTCCATCCTCCCGGGAGCGCTCGACATCGTGGCGAAACTCTCGTGACAGAGTTGCAGATCCCTTCGCGGAAATTCCTGGAAGAGATTGGCGTACGTCCCTCCAAGGGCCGCGGGCAGAATTTTCTCAAGGAGGCCTGGGTCGTCGAGCGAATGGCAGCCGAGCTTGCGCTTGGACACGAACGATCTGGTCGTCGAGGTTGGCCCAGGACTCGGCGCGTTGACCGGGGCGTTGCTGGATACCGGTGCGACCGTTCACGCCATCGAGGTGGACGACGCATTGGCCTCGTATCTGCGATCGCAACTCGAGACAGACCGATTCACGTTGCTGGTTGGTGACGCGCGCACGGTCTCGATCGACGAGATCGTTCCAGAACGGCGGAACTACGATCTGGCGGCCAATCTCCCCTATTCGTCCGCTCCAGCGATCCTGCGTCATTTCCTCGAGTCGGAACACCCACCGACACGATCGATCTGCATGGTGCAACGTGAGGTTGGTCTACGTATCTCCGCCGTGCCACCCGATATGTCAATACTCGGGGTGGCGATCCAGGTCTATGCGAATGCGAGGGTTCTCTTCGATATCCCGCCGGAAGCATTCGTTCCGAGACCGAAAGTCTTTTCCTCCGTCGTCCTTCTGGAACGCCGGCCCACAACCATTGATCGAAACGTCGGAGCGGGAAGCGTTCTTCCGGCTGGTTACCGCCGGATTCGCGCAAAAGCGAAAGACGATTTTGAACTCGCTTTCGGCGTCGCTTCCGGCCGATCGGGAAGTGATGCGCGAGCGGCTGGATCGCCTGGGCATAGACCCCATGCGCAGAGCCGAAACGCTTTCGGTCGAGGACTGGATTTTACTGCTGCGCGCTTCAGCCACAGCATGACCATCGAGGTGCTGTCGCCGGCCAAAGTGAATCTCGGTCTCGAAGTCATTCGCAAGCGCGACGACGGCTTTCACGACATCGCCACCGTCTTCCAGACGATCAGCATCTTCGACCGGCTTCGGCTCGACACGGCAGTTGTTGATTCGGTGGCGATCACCAACAAGATCGAGCAGATCGAAACGAATCTCGTTTCACGCACCTTGAAGCACGCGCGGAGTGCCGGAATCACCGATCGAGCATGGCGCGTCGAGATCGACAAGCGAATCCCCATCGCAGCGGGGCTTGGTGGCGCGAGCGCCGATGCCGCGGGAACGCTCGTCGGACTGTCCGGTTCGAACAGCAGCCTCGAGGCGGATCTGCCTGCTGTCGCATTGCAGCTCGGAAGCGATGTCCCGTTCTTGCTGCGAGGAGGCGCCGCACTGGCGAGTGGAAGAGGCGAACAGCTCGAAGCGCTGCCGGGTCTTACCTCTTGCTGGATGGTATTGGCTGCCCCCAACATCGAGCTCGACCGGAAAACCGCTAGGCTGTATGAGGCGCTGCGGCCCGAAGACTTCTCGAATGGCATGCATGTGGCGCAAGTCGCAAACGCGTTGCGCGAACGCCGAGTACCCCACCCGCGGGACCTGGAAAATGCCTTTGCTCGTCCGTTGCTCGACCTCATGCCGGAGATCGCCGAACTGCGGGCCGCTTTCGCACGCGCGGGCGCCCCATTCGTGGCATTGACTGGCGCCGGACCCTCCCACTACTCGTTCGTACCGGAGCTCCGTGAGGCAATAGGCATCGCTCGATCGATCATGCGAGACCGCCCGTTTCCCTTGCGCGTTCTGATCGCGCGCCCGACCCATTCGGGTCCGCTGGTACGTCGAGAGAAAACCATCCCTTCGATGAATTCGTTATAGGTTCGACGGCCATAATGAGTAGTTGGCCCGCCACCTTGTTCAACACACCAAGGACACTACCCGCGCGTGACCAATCGAACCAAACTGATCAACCGTCGATACCGGCTGGAGCGCCGTCTGACGCTCACGGACTCTACCGAAACCTGGCTCGGATTCGACAATGTGCTGCATCGCGCGGTGGCAATCACGTTGCCCCGCCAGGAGCTGTTGCGGAACCTGCCATTTCTCGAGGAATTCTTGCAACGAAGCCGGATCGCCACCGCGCTCCATCATCGCGGAATCGTCGCCGCTTTCGATAGTGGTGAGGACGGCGACACGCCCTATCTGATCACCGAATACATCGGTGGCGAGTTGCTGGCCAACATCATTCGCGCGGAAGCGCCCTTCGACGCCGACGATGTATCGATTCTCGTCGAACAGGTTGCCGGCGCTCTGGATTACGCCCATCAGCGCGGATTCGTACACGGGGCGTTGACCGGGTCCGATGTCATCGTCGATAGCCAGGGAGTCGCCAAGGTCCTTGGCCTCGGCATACCGAGCGGCAGCCTGAACACAATTGATTCGATGGGGCCCCGCGTGCCAATCACGTTCGACGACGATGTGCGGGCGATTGCCGCGCTTGCGTTCGAGATGCTGACAGGCGAAGAACCCGAGGCCACGGAGGCGGGCTCAGAAGTTGAGGCGTACGCAATCGATCCAGATGTGCCGCGCAACGCCAGTGACATCGTGGCCATTGGACTGGGGGCCGGACCGGTGCGGTTTTCATCTGCGGGCACGTTTGCACGCTCGCTGAGCGACTGGCGTACCTTCGATCCCAGTGTGTACTACGTTTCCGCGCCCGCCCCAAGGGTCACCTCCGACGGTATCCCTGCGCCGAAAACCTCCATGGCCATCGGCTTACCAGCATTCGAAGCCGATGCATGGTTCGACGATGAGTTGCCGCCAGTGTCGGAAACGACGCCGGGCCGTGGCAGATCCAACCAGGGAGTACAACTAGCCCTGGTGGCCGCGCTGCTCCTTGCGTTGTTGGCAGGCGTGCTGGTTTGGCGTGGCAGCGACGCCGCCGCCGAACCCACTGTGCTTCCCTCTCAGATCGAGGCGCTTGCAGGTCTGGGTGGATTCTGATTCTCTTCCCCTCACGATACCCATGTCAGTGAGGGATTCAAGCGAATGGCGAATCAATCCAATTCGTCTTCCGGAAAACGAGGCTGGGCTCGCACGCTTGAGCTTTTCGCGTTCGTTTTTCTGATTGCGATCGGGGGAACGACCATTGCCACCGCCTCTTGGGCACGCGACTTCGCGCAACCGCGAGCAACCTTGCTGGGCGCTGACCGGGGAGTCTCGGTATTGGTCACGGCTGGCGCAGCCCGGGTGCTCATAGTCAACGGCACCGACGCCGCGGCTCTGGGCAACGCGGTGTCAAAGGCCCGGCATCCCGGCCTGGACCGGCTCGATCTGATGATTGTTTCGGGAAACGCGGCAGCGGCCGATCTGGCTCCACAAGCCGTCGAGCTACTGAACCCTCGCAAGGTCATGATTGTTGGCAGCACTACCAGTCTCGCCGGAACCTCGATCGTTCCAATCAAGGTCGTCGAGCAATCGACCGAGCTCGAGCTACCTGAGGGTGTAACCATCGCCATCGAGGTTTGGCCCGCCGCGGACGGAGAGAACGACGACGTGACCTGGTCGGCCACGATCGAGCGTGGCGGAGCGTCGGTGTACTGGGTATCGGATCGAGAAGAGCTTTTGCAGGACTCGCTTCCAGAGCAAGCCGATGTCACGGTCATTGGTCGGGGTGCTCCCGCCGACGACACGCCCTTTCCAAATACGCGTGTGATCGTCATCGCCGGAGAATCGATCACCGGTCCCGATTTGCGCGCGATTGCGGTCGATTCGATTGGACCTGAAGTCGAGACCAGACGCATCTTCGCAGGTGAGGTCGTTCGCATCGACCTCGATCCGGCAGGAATAGGCGCTGTTTCCGGCTCTTTTCCGGCTGCAACGCCGCAATCGCCCTGATCTGATATTCGATTTATCCAAGCTACATTGCGGCCTGTCGTCTGGAGAGTGAACCGGCGAACTCCGTCTTGACGGCGTCGAGCGTATCCGGCTGCTCGATCAGATCGAGTGCCGTGAGCGCCATTGCTTTGGCAACCAGGAAGGTGTTGCCATATCCCAGCTCGGATTCAGCGGCATCGACCACATCCTGGGAATGCCAGGTGCAGCGGCCGGCCACGATCGGAAAGCTGGTTTCGACCGACGGCACGGCGTAGCTGACATTGCCCCAATCAGTGGATCCGGTGCCCTCTTCGGCTTTGGCCTCAGGCATGGCGAGACCGACCCGGTCGAGGTTTGCTTTCAGTGCGGACGCCAATGTGTAGTTGGTGATCATGTCCCAGGAGGCATCTTCCGGAAACGAGAATTCCAGGGTCGCTCCAGTCATGAGCGCGGCGCCTTCGGCGATCCTGCGCACTTTCTCGACCAGCTCGTACATATAGGTCTGCGTTCCGGCACGGACGTAGAACAGCGCTTCTGCGTAGTCGGGAACGACATTCGCCGCCTCTCCGCCCTTGACCACGATGCCATGCAACCGGGCATCCGAGCGCACATGCTGGCGCAGTGCATTGATCCCGTTGAACGTGAGGATCACCGCATCCAGGGCATTGATACCGTTATAGGGATCGGCGGCCGCGTGCGCCGACTGTCCGCGAAAAGCAATCGTCACTGCCTGACAGGCAAGCGCTTCCCCGCTACCCGGAACAGTGGGGCATACGCCTTCGGAGTCGGACGGATGCGCGCCCATGGCGGCATCCACATCCTCGAAGACCCCAGCATTCTTCATGATGACTTTGCCGCCGACGGCTTCTTCGGCAGGAGTTCCGAAGACGGTAATCCGTGCCGGCAGACCCTCGACGGCAACCTTGGCGCCGATACCGGCGGCCAACGCGCTCAGGCAGATCAGATTGTGACCGCAGCCATGCCCGACGCCGGGCAGCGCATCATATTCGGCAAGGAATGCGATATGCGGACCATCGTCCGAACCAGCGGTTGCGCGGAAGGCAGTCGGAAGTCCGGCGATGCCACGCTCGACCTCGAACCCAAACTTCTCCAGAGCATCCGCCGCGGCTGCACTCGATTGCACCTCCTGCAGCGCAATCTCAGGATGATCGTGAATGAATTGGGAAACATCCCGCAGCTCGTCGGTATGAGCGTCGATCGCATCGAGCGCTCGCTGGCGGCGAAAATCGCTGGTCATCGAGTGCTCCTTACAGGGTATAGCCGCAGTCTGGGCAGAAGTGATCGGATGCGTCAAGGGTCATGCCGCAATTGGGACAAAAACGTACGGTATTGCGCGCAGTCGGTAGCTGAACCTTCGTCTCCTGCACCTCGACGACCGTCGTGCGTTCCACCACGGGCCGCCCGGTGCCCGGCGTTGCGGGCCGGGGCGGCGCATAGATCGTATCGTCGACAAGCGGCAGTTCGCGCGCGGCAGTGGCTCCATTCGCGCTCGCCGAGCCAGTTCCGGTCTTCGTGTCAGTCGAGCGCGACTCTTCGATGCGGCGCGCTCGCGGATCGACCCTGGGAACCGGCGGGGGCACTGGCCGGGAGAAGCTGGCCCGTGCCGAAGGATCGGGAACCGACAATTGCAACTTGCTGAAGCGGGTGTAGAGCAACAGGCCAGTGGCCACCAGGGCGAAGCCAAGCATGAACCAATCGAAGTTCCGCCAGAGGACGCGAGTCACGATCGAATCGGCGAGTGGGTCGCTGGTGAGCTGGCCGGTGTACGACAAGTAATAGAGCCGCAGCGCCATCGCGATAAGCAACGCCCCATTGGCCACACCGAGCAATCCGCCCAGCAGCGCTCCCCATCGAGTGGGCGATCCCCAAGCGAGTACGATCGACCCGGCAAAGCCGAGCAGCAAGGTCACCGTGAGGAGCAGGAACATCGCCGCCAGGAATCGACCGGTAGCGGCGCTCATGGAGAACCAATCGGTCAATCTCCGGCCAATGCTCGCCGCCCACCAGAGAGCGGACTCTGCCCCTACGAAAATCGAAGCGGTCAGCACGAATCCCCGCGCCACGCCGACATTCGCGCCGATGTAGCCGATCAGCGCGATGATTCCCGCGAAGATCAGACTCAATACGATCGATTCAGACACCAGTGTCGATTCTCCGCTGTGGTTGGCGACGTCAACCGAATTCTACGCCGTTCCTGTCCACCGTTCGTACAGGGTACCTTCAGGATTTCCAGATGTTCGCAGAAAAGCAAACAACGCGCCCGTATGATCGGGCGCGTTGAACAGCGATTCGTGCGGATGGAATCGATCTAGGCTTCGGTAAGGACGACGTTCTTGTCGAAGAGCACCGGAATTCGACCGGTCCAGGGTCCCTGTCGCGTGCCTTGCAGCGTTGGACTTTGAACGTACATCTGAATCCAGTATCCCAACGGAACGTACACCGCATTGTCGAGCAAGAGCTGCTCGGCTTGCTGGTACTGGTCGTTCCGGGTGGCTTCGTCCTGCTCTTCATCCGCCTGGTCGACAAGGTCCTGGAAATCGGCGGCATCGGCGCCGGGATCGAAGTCGCCCGTTGGTTCGAGATCGGGATTCCAGTTGAACACGCCTGACATCGCCGCCGCAGTCGGCGCTCCCACCACGTAGAGCAAGTGCGGCGTGTTGTAGATATTCCACCACCAGACCATATTGAACTGGCTGCCGCCGTTGTCCGCGGTTTGGTCGACGATCTGTTGCATGGACAACGACGTGTCATGTACAACGTCGATACCGCTGTTCTCTTTGATCATCGCGATCAGCGCGGCATCGCGAGCTTTGTCGGAATCGGAATCCTCTGATGCCTGGTAGTAGGTAATCGTCGGCAAGCCTTCGGCGTTGGGATATCCGGCATCTTCCAGCAGCGCCTTGGCGCCGGTTGCATCGAAGCCGATCCCGTCCGGGCTGGTGTAATTGGCGATCGTGCTCAAGCACCGGCGGCATCATGCCCGATGCCGGTGCCCAGGTGCCCTCCCAGATATCGTTGGCCCAGACATCGCGGTCGATCGACATGGCAATCGCGCGGCGCACGCGGACATCGTTGAACGGTTCCTGATTGAAGTCCATCCCGATGGCGCGCACGCTCCCTTGCGGAGCGATTTTGACGAGTTGGGCATTCAGGGCTTCATCGCCGGTCACTGTTTCGAGCAGTGACAGAGGGACGTCCGCCGACACGGCGTTCCCGGATTTATACAAATCGAGCGCTGCGCTGGCGGCATCGGGACCAGTCAGGAAGAGCCAGGTGAGCTCGGTGAGCGATGGCGAGTTGCCATCCCAGTAATTGGGATTCGGCGTCATCACCAGGCTGTTCGCAGGATCGAACTCCGAGAATTGCCACGGACCGGTGCCGGCCCCGCCCAGCGCGAACTCCTCGTCGCCGAGTTCCTCGACGACCGCCGGGTCGACAACCGACCAGACGAAGGCGGCGAGCATCGACGGAAAGAAGCTATAGGCGTCGTTGAGTGAGATGGCGATCGTCAGGTCGTCGATCTTCTCGAAACCGATATCAGTGGAATTGCCGGCGACGTAGTCGTCGAACCCTTCCACCAGCGCCATGAAATCGGCCATCGGAGATAGATTGGCCGGATCGAGCGCCCGCAGCCAACTGGAAATAAACGCATCGGCATTGACCGGGTTTCCCGATGCGAAGGTCAGATCCGGCTTGATCTTGAAGGTATAGGTCTCGCCGTCTTCGCTGAGCTCGTAGCTTTCGGCAAGATCATTCTCGACTGCGCCATTCTGGTCGTAGCGCAGCAGGCCGCCCCAAACATTTGGGAACATGACCCAGAAAGGACCCCAATTGACCGTGCGATGCGGATCGAGGGTGACTTCCTGTCCCCAGGGATCGAACGGGATGGTGATCTTCGCATCGGTAACCACATTGTCCTGGAACCGGGAAATGGAATGACTCGTCGTTGCGGGTGCGGCTCCTGCTGAGCCGACTCCGATTCTGGCCGTCGCGGCCGCGGCGGCGGCGATGGCGGACCAGCGCATGAGATCGCGGCGAGTAGGATTTGGACTGGTCTTGCGGAAGGTCTCCATCAGCCGGTCGAGCTCGGCGCGAGTGGAGGAGGGCATTGCAGTTTGCTCGTCAGTCGGCACGTGCTAACTCCCTTCGAGGGTCGAATCGTAAATGCCGTAGCGTAGAGGTCATCCGACGTGGCCGAACGAAGTTCGCGGCCATGCGACCCCGAATCGCTACGCCATTCGGGCAAGACCGGTCTGCCGTTGTCGTTGAAACGACCGGCAGGGCCGCTGGGTTTCGCGCGCGGCGGCCGCCGAATCAATCGACGATGTCGTAGCTGCGCGAGCCGGCATCGATTCAGGAACGCCGCCAGCAGATCGATGCACGCCTGGATGTCGGCAATGCGCGCCATCTCGTTGACCGTGTGCGCATAGCGGGTTGGAATCGACAACGTGAAGGCGGCATTTCCGCCTCGGGCCTGCGCGGTCGCTCCGGCATCGGTACCGCCACGCGGCAGAAACTCATACTGATACGGAATTCCGTTCGCCTCGGCCAGATCACGGAAATGGTCGACCAGCTTGTAGTTCGGAATGACGGAGGTATCAAAGTATTTGAGCGCCGCGCCCTTGCCGAGCTGGGTCACGTACTCCTGCGGCTTCATGCCGGGAAAATCGAGCGCGAGGGTGATGTCGATCGCGATCGAGATATCGGGATCGGCGGAGTAGCCGGCCACCCGCGCGCCGCGAAGTCCGACCTCTTCCTGCGTGGTGGCGACCGCATGGATCTCGGCTTTGGCATCCTTGACCTTTCGCAGCGCTTCGATCATGACGAAGACGCCAACCCGGTCGTCGAGTGATTTGGTCATCACCGAATCGCCAACAACCTCGAGGGTGCGATCCATAGTGACCTGGTCGCCGATGTTGACGGTGGCTCTTCACCTGTTCGGCGGTCATGCCAAGATCGATAAAGAGATCGGACGTCTTGAATTTGCTGTCTTCGTTGCCATCGAGCAAGTGAGCCGGCTTGGTCGAAACCATGAACGCGCCACGATGCGAATTGCCGGCCCGATCCCAGACCATCACGCGTTGCGCCGGAAGCACATGCACGTCGAATCCACCGATCGCCTGGACTCGGAGAAAGCCCTGTTCATCGATATGCGAGACCAGGAAACCGATCTCGTCCGTATGCGCCGCGAGCATGACTTTCGGGCCGCCGGAGCCTTTCCGAATGCCGGTAACATTGCCGAACGCATCGACCGTGACCTCGTCGCAGATCGGCCGCAGCTCGTCACGCACCTGCGCGGCAATCTTTCCCTCTCTCCCAGAGACGCCGGGCGTCTCGCAGAGTCGCTTGAGCAATTCGATATTCAAATCGGACACGCGTTTCTCCTGTGCATCGCCAATGGGACGGCTGAACGGAATTGTTACGAATCGATCGAACCAACCAGGAGAACGCCGGACACGTGCTGCAAGCCATCCTGGTGGTAGCTCACTGAGGCAAAGGGCCCAGGCAGACGTGAAACGATCAGATCGAGCAGCGCATCATCGCCACCGAGCAATTGGGTGAGCACGGAACAGCCCGTGTCGAGGATCCAGTTGCCGCTGGAGCTGTCAGCCTGATCGCCTTCGGCAGCAGTGGCTGAATCATCGGCCGCCCCTCCCGCCAGGCACTGGACAAGCGCGTTGTTGGAGCCATCCGAAAGTGATTCGAGCAGCAGCGGCGCGAGCTGATCGGCAATTGCCCGCGTATCGACGTAGATGAGGCCGTCATAGTTCGCCGGAAGCTCCGCCATCGCAGCCTGGTAGGCGGCGGAGGTATCGAGCGATGCAGCGGAAGGAACCGCGATGGTTTCGATGCCGTCACCAAGACCGACCATAAGCTGATCGTCGACCACCCCGTACTGAACGGTGGCGCTGAGACTATCGGTCGTGACCGTGACATTGTTTACCGTTTGGCCGTCGATCGAAGCCGTTGTCACGCTGGCCATGCCGGCGCCCGACGACTGGATGAGCGGACCGAGACTGGTGACCGCGACCGAAACCCGATCAGAATCGCCCAGATCGGAAGCAATCACCGCGGAGCTGCCCAGGGGATCCGCGGTATCGAGCGAGAAGAGCGCTGCACCGTAATTGCCCTGAAGCTGGTCGATAAGATCGGTCTTGAAATTCACGCCGGTCAACATCGCCAGGAACCCGAACTGGTCCGCGACGTCGAAATCCGAGAGATCGACATCACCCGCTCCCAGTGCACCGGCCAGGGTCGTGAGCAGTACGTTCTGCAACTGCTTCATCACCCAGCTTTGCCCGAGGTCCTGCCCCGCCAGGAGAGCGAGGGTCGAATCGGGCACGCGCGACGCGAAATCGGGATTCTCGCCGCTGGTATCCAGCAGATCGGTCCCAGGCGCAATCGGAAGCGAAACTGATTCGAGCCGCAGTCCGGCATCGTCGGTCGCCAGCGTGAACGCGGTCGGACCAACCGGCGTATCGACAGAGGAAATCTCGACCGACGCAACTTCGAGGCTGCCTGCCGAAGCCTGCAGAACCGAAATGTCGGCATAGCCAAAGAGCAGTCGATCGGCCGGAAGAGCCGCATTCAGGCGTTGCAGATCAGCGGAATCGGCGAGCGTTGGGGCGTTCCCCTGCGTCGCTTCGATATAGGGAAGCAACGACTCATAATCGGTTCCAATGAAGATGTAGTCGCCGGAAAATGCGACGATGGCGGGGGCGCTGCTTTCAGCGGTATCGACCGTCGGGTCACGCAGGACCACGATCGAGCCCGCTTGGGTTTTGTCAACCTCTGCGCCGTTCTGGGTCACCTGATCGGTGAACCATTGCTCCGCTAGCTCGCGCGCGTTTCCAGCTTCGATTGGATGCAGCACGATCGCGTAGGCAGGCAAAAGCGAACCAATGATCGATCCGATTCCGCCCGATGACGTGTCGTCGAGACTGCCAAAGCCAGAAACCGCGACGCCCACCTCGCCTTTCAACACAGTGTTGAGATCGGAAGGGATTTTGGCCAGTAATTCGGTGAGCTGCTCGACGATGGCGGAAATCGTGTCTCCCGCGCCGGGAATGACCAGGCGTGCCGCGAGCGAGCTGAGTCCGAGATACTGATCGCTGGTGGGATCGAACTCGGTTGCGACATAGGCGGCCGTATCGGCAGGCATCGCCTCCGCCAGCGGCGGCTCGGCCATCGCGACCGGAGTTGCATCCTGGGCGCGGACCTGATCGATGCCCGCGGCGGCGATCGTTGGTATGACCAACATGAGAGCCGCGAAGAGGAAAAGAGCGCGGAATCGCGATCGAATCATGAAAACTCCCTGGCGCTCGATGCGAGCCTGGTGACGGTGGTCGGGACCCGAATCAGTCCTGCATTTTTTCATCGACACCGGTCGCGATGCTGAAGACGATCATGAACATCGCCGCGAGCAGACCGATGATGACCAGGATCGCCCCGATCATGACGACAAACGTGAGAATGCCCTTGACGATATCCATCGTGTCCTATCCAACGCTACGACGGTACTTCTGATGCCAAGTATAGGGCCGTCTCAACCCATCGATGCTGCAAGCAAAACGACCCGGTCATTCGGCCTGACCGGGTCGTTGACATACGGATGGCGGGTTAGGCGAGTAGCGGCGCCTCGGTGAGGCTCGCCTTGAAGCTCAGATGACCACCGTCGTTGTCCACGGTCACGGTCTCGCCATCGTGAACCTCACCCTTGATGACCTTGATGGAGAGCGGGTCGAGCACCTCTTTCTGGATCACCCGCTTCAGGGGACGGGCGCCATAGACCGGGTCGTACCCTTTGTTCGCCAGCAACTCGCGCGCGCTTTCGGAGAGCTTGAGCTCGATCTGGCGCTCGCGCAACCGGTCGGCCACCCCCTTGAGCTGGATTTCGACCACCTGGCCGAGCTGCTTGCGGCTGAGCGTCTTGAAGACCACGATCTCGTCGATTCGGTTCAGCAGTTCTGGCCGGAACGAGGCCTGCAAGTACTTCCATCACTTTGGCCCGCATTTCGTCGTCGTTGCCGGCCAGGGAGGTGATGTACTGCGAGCCGAGATTCGACGTCATGATGACGATGGTGTTCTTGAAGTCGACCGTACGTCCCTGACCATCGGTCAAACGACCATCGTCGAGCAACTGCAACAGGACGTTGAAAACATCCGGGTTTGCCTTCTCGATCTCGTCGAGCAAGATCACACTGAATGGCCTCCGCCGCACCGCCTCGGTGAGCTGACCGCCTTCGTCGTATCCGACGTAGCCCGGGGGCGCACCGATCAAGCGGCTCACGGAATGCTTTTCCATGTACTCCGACATATCGATACGGGTCAGCGCCTGCTCGTCGTCGAACAGGACTTCGGCCAGCGCACGCGCCAGCTCGGTCTTGCCGACGCCGGTAGGACCAAGGAAGAGAAAGCTGCCGATCGGTTTGTTCGGATCGGATAATCCCGCGCGCGAGCGCCGGATCGCCGATGCGACCGCTTCGACCGCCTCGTCCTGACCGATGACCCGCTCGTGCAGGCGATCTTCCAGGTGGAGCAGCTTTTCGATTTCGCCCTCCATGAGGCGATTGGCGGGAATACCGGTCCAGCGGCTCACGACATCGGCAATGTCTTCGGCGTCGACCTCCTCTTTGAGCAGCTTACCGCTCGACTGGAGGCGCTCCAGATCGGCCTCTGCCTGCCGGATCTGCTCCTGAATTTGAACCATGTCGCCATATTGCAATTGGGCGGCTCGGTTCAGATCGTATTCGCGCTGGGCCGCTTCGATCTCGATTCGGGTCTGATCGAGCTGGTTGCGCAACTCGGAGATCCTGGTGAGCGCTTCGCGCTCCTGATCCCACTTCGAGCGCAACGCATCGCGATCTTCTGTGAGGTTGGCAAGCTCGCTTTCGAGCACCGTCAGGCGCTGTCGAGTCGCATCGTCCTTTTCCTTCTTCAATGCCTCGCGCTCGATCTCGAGCTGCATGATGCGCCGCTCGATCTCGTCGAGCTCGACCGGCATGGAAGTGATCTCCATCCGCAGGCGTGACGCCGCCTCGTCCACCAGGTCGATGGCCTTGTCGGGCAGGAACCGATCGGAGATGAAGCGGTTCGAAAGCACAGCCGCTGACACCAGCGCTGAGTCGAGGATCTTCACCTTATGGTGCACTTCATACCGCTCGCGCAGGCCACGCAGGATCGAGATCGTATCCTCGACCGTTGGCTCGCCGACGAAAACCGGCTGGAAGCGACGCTCCAAAGCGGCATCTTTCTCGATGTATTTGCGGTACTCGTCGAGCGTCGTCGCGCCGATCGCGCTCAGCTCACCACGCGCCAGCATGGGCTTGAGCAGATTGGCGGCATCCATCGATCCTTCGGCCGCGCCGGCGCCGATGACGGTGTGAAGCTCGTCGATGAAGAGGATGATCTGGCCCTCGGCCTGAGCGACTTCCTTGAGGACGGCCTTGAGCCGTTCCTCGAACTCGCCGCGGAACTTGGCCCCGGCCACCAGCGCGCCCATGTCGAGCGCGATAACCTTCTTTTCTTTGAGTCCTTCCGGCACGTCACCCCGCACGATCCGCTGGGCAAGTCCTTCGACGATGGCCGTTTTGCCAACGCCCGGCTCGCCGATCAGCACCGGATTGTTCTTTGTTCGGCGCGAAAGCACCTGGATGACGCGGCGAATCTCTTCGTCCCGCCCGATCACCGGATCGAGCTTGCCCTGCTCTGCCAGTCTGGTCAGGTCTTGACCGTATTTTTCCAGTGACTGATATTTGCCTTCCGGGTTCTGATCCGTTACGCGCTGCCCACCACGAACCTCTTTCAGCGCCTCCCGGACCTTATCCTCGGTGACGCCATTTCGATTCAGGAGTTTGCTCACCTCGGACTTCGAGTTTTCCAGCATGGCAAGCAGGAAATGCTCAGTGCTGGTGTACTCATCGCCGAACTGACCGGCAATGCGGTTGGCGTCCTCCAGCAAGGTGATGGTTGCATTCGACAATCGCGCCTCGGCGCTGTGCTGGAGCTTCGGCAGCGCATCTACCGCCTGGTCGACGGCAATCGCAATATTTCGCGGATCGAGTCCCATTTTCAGGATGACCTGAGGGACGACGCCGTCCGATTGATTGAGCAGCGCTTGCAGCACCGTGACCGGCTCGAGCTGCGCGATGCGAAGTTCTTTGGTGCGTTGCTGGGCAGCGCCGAGCGCCTGTTGCGCTTTCTCGGTAAATCCCTGATTGATGCTCATTGCAATTCGCTTCCTTTTTTCGTCGCGAAGAGAACGCCGCCTTTCGGCGACGTTCTTGGTTTCAAATATGTGTTAGTCGTCTCGATATCCCAACCGGCTGAGCAGATCGGTCAGCGTTGCCCCGATCTCGTCGAACTGGGATTTGCCGATATCGGTCTCGCGGTCGGTCATCCGTTCGACGCACTCCCGCAACGCGCGCAGATCGCGCGTGACTTCGAGCGCCAATTGCACACCGGCAAGATTCAAGCCACGGTCCTCGACAAGATGTTTGACCTGTCTTAACCGTTCGATATCCTGATCCGAGTAGAGTCGTAAATTCGTGACCGTGCGCGACGGGGCGATCAACCCTTCGCGCTCGTATTTTCGCAACGTCTGCGGATGCATCTCGACCAAACGTGCCGCAACGCTGATGACAAAGACCGGTTCGTTGATGCGTGCAGCCATCGCTTCTCCATTCCTGTTTACAGAATGGAATGATAAAGATTGATACGGACCGTGTCAAGTATACGGTTGCGTTTCGAAGGGGAGACTTGATGAGAATCTACGCGCATCGCGGCGTATCGGCGAACTATCCAGAGAACACGCTCGTGGCGTTCCAGGCGGCCCTGGATGCAGGTGTTTACGGTGTCGAGCTGGATATTCACTGCTCAGCCGATGGCGTGCCCGTAGTGCTTCACGATGATGGGCTGGATCGAACCACCAATGGCTCGGGCTCGGTGACTGAGAAAACCGTCGCTGAACTTCGCAAGCTCGATGCGGGAAACGGCCAGTACGTACCGACATTTGAAGAAGTCATCGCGCTCGCTGACGGCCGGCTGCACATCGACATCGAGATCAAGGGAAGGAATTGCGAGAAGGCAGTGCTGGATGTCCTCGCGCGCTTTCCGGCAACTCGCGCGGCCATTTCATCCTTCGATTGGGAGGTGTTGGCGAACGTTCGCACACGCGAGCCAACGATCGAGCTTTGGGTACTCACACCGACGGTGACCAGATGAGGCAGTCGCGTTGGCGGGAAAGCTCAACGCAACGACGCTGGCGGTTCACCATCTGTCCGTGTCGAGCATATCGATGGACACAGCCGAAAGGGCCGGCCTCGACGGTGATGGCCTGGACCGTCAACTCTCAGGGGGAGGCGGATCGACTGCGCGAATTGGGCGTGAGCGCAATTTGCACGGACGACCCGGTCGAGGTTCTTTGAAACGATTCCCCACCGGAATGCGGGGATCCAGGGGTCCGGAACAGCGAAAAGGCGGGGGACTGAAGCCCCCGCCTCTTCCAGTATTCAGCCAGTTCGAGCTAGAGACCCGCGGCCTTGGTGAGCGCACGCCGGGTCAGGACTTTCACCAGATGAGCGCGGTATTCGGCCGATGCGTAGACATCGCCGTTGAGCTCACCGAGGTCATCGGTCGCCAGCGCCGCGGCCGCCGCGATAGTGTCGGCATCGAGTGCCTTACCAATCAGCGCCGCTTCGGCAGCGGTGGCTCGCTTGGCATGTTCGGGCGCGCCGGTGACCGCGATGCGAACCGATTCGACCTTACCGCCATTTTCTTTGATCGCGACCGCGACGCCCACGACGGCATAACCCGAGGCCGGATGCGCGTGCTTCAGATACGCCTGTTTTGCTCCCGCGAAATCGTTGGGAATGTTGACGCTTGTCACGATCTCACCTTCGTCCAGTGAGGTCGAGAGCAGGCCGACGAAGAGGTCGTCGAGCGCGATCTCACGCGAACCGCTTGGTCCTTGCGCGGTGATCGACGCGTTCAGCGACAACATGACCGCGGTCAGATCGGCCGCCGGATCGTTATGCGCCATGGAGCCACCAACAGTTCCGCGGTTGCGCACGGAAGGATCGCCAACCTGCTTGGTCGCGTCGGTGATTACCGGGAAATCGCCGAATTTGTCGGAATCGATGACGGCAGCATAGGTCGTCATGGCACCGATCTTGACGCCACCGTCAGATGTCACCCCGACCAGGCTGTCGATCTTGCCGATGTCGACGATCGTGCCTGGCGCGGCCAGCCGCAGCTTCATCGCTGGAATCAGCGAGTGACCGCCGGCCAGAATCTTGGCGTCCGGATTCGACGCCAGGATGCCAACCGCTTCCTCGACGCTCGACGGCCGAACGTACTCAAACTGTTGTGGGTACACGTTACGCTCACCTTTCCTTGTTCGGATCGACGGCGCATCCGCCGTGTCCAGTACGTTCCTAACTTGCCTGCTCGATCGCCGCCCAGATCCGTTCTGGGGTCATCGGCATTTGAATGTTGCTCACTCCAAGATGCTTGACGGCATCGACCACGGCGTTGCCGACCGCTGGTGTCGAAGCAATTGTGCCTGCTTCGCCCGCGCCTTTGGCTCCCATCGGGTTGACCGGGCTCGGGGTCACCGTACTGTCGAGTTCGTACCAGGGAACCTGACTCGCCTTGGGAATAGCGTAGTCAGACATCGATCCGGTCAGAAGCTGACCGTCATCGTTGTAAAACGCACCCTCGTAGAGCGCCTGCGCCAGCCCCTGGGCGATGCCGCCATGAAGCTGACCTCCGACGATCAATGGGTTGATGACATTGCCGACATCGTCCACCGCCAGATACTTGACGACTTCGACTTCGCCCGATTCCCGATCTATCTTCGACCACGCAAACATGCGTGCCGAAAGGGAAGGTGCAATTGGGCGGGTCGTAATAGGTCGTTTCGTCGAGGAACGGCTCCATACCCTCGGGAAGGTCGTAGGCGACATGCGCCGCCAGCGCCACTTCCTGAATCGACTTGGCGGCATCCGGAGTTCCCTTGACGAAGACTTTGCCGTTCTCGAATTCGACATCTTGCTCGGACGCTTCCAGCATATGCGCGCCGAGCTTTTTGACCTTGTCGATCACCTTGTCGGTGGTCTTGTAGATCGCGGTGCCGCCAACCGTCAGCGAACGACTGCCGTAAGAGCCGAATCCAAACGGGGTTCCGAGCGAGTCGGAATGCTTGATCTGGATGTCGTCGTAGGGAATACCGAGCTTGTCGGACACCAGCTGGGCGAAGGTCGTTTCGTGCCCTTGCCCGTGCGGCAGCGATCCGGTGGTGACCACCGTTTTCCCGGTGAGCTGAACGCGAATATTTGCGCTCTCCCACAGACCGGCGCCCCACCCTTCTCCGCCGAGACCGATCCACTTCGATGGGGCTACCCCGCAGACTTCGACATAGGACGAAAGCCCGATTCCCAGCAGCTTCTGCTCGCCGGCGTCGATGCGGCGTTGCTGCTCTGCGCGAAGATCACTGTAGCCGGAGAGCGCAAGCGCTTTGTCCAGCGCGACTTCATAGTTACCGGAGTCGTACGGCAGCATGCCGATGCCGGTGTCGTACGGGAAATCGTCGGGCTGGATGAAATTCTTGCGCCGCACATCCGCTGGATCGAGTCCAGTGGCAGCCGCGACCGCATCGCAGACCCGCTCGATCGCGTACGCCGCTTCCGGGCGACCAGCGCCGCGGTAGGCATCCACCATGGCCGTGTTGGTATAGACCGCCGTGACATCGACCCGAATGTTCGGGATCTTGTAGCAGCCCGCGATCATGCGGCCATAGAGCGTGGTCGGGATTCCGGCCGCGATGGTCGAAAAATAGGCGCCGATGTTGGCGAATGTTTTGACCTTGAGCGCGGTTATGGAACCGTCGTTCGACGCGCCGACCTCGATATCGGTAATGTGGTCGCGACCGTGGGTGGTCGAAACGTAGTTCTCCATACGATCTTCGAAGAACTTGATCGGGCGGCCGCCCAGCTTCTTCGAGATCGCCATCGTCAGCGGCATGTCGTAGTAGCAGAAGATCTTGGCTCCGAACCCGCCTCCAATATCGGGCGAGATCGTGCGGATCTTTTGCTCGGGAATGCCCATCACAAACGCCGCGATCAGCAACCGCATGACATGCGGTGCCTGCGACGTGATCCAGAGCGTGTAATCCCCGGTGCCGGGATCGTAGCGGGCGACCGACCCGCGCGGCTCCATCGGCGTGGGAATCAGGCGTTGGTTGATGATGTGCAGGCTGGTGGTGACGTCGGAATCGGCCAGCGCCCGGTCGACAACATCGGCATCCTTGCCACAGGCCCATTCGAGCACGATGTTGTTGGGGGCTTCTTCGTGGAGCTGAGGCGCGCCCTCGAGAGTCGCCTTGAACGCGTCCACGACGACAGGCAGCTCCTCGTACTCGACGACGACGGCCTCCGCCGCATCCCGCGCGAGGTACTGATTCTCCGCCACCACCACCGCGACCGGGTCGCCAGCGAGATGGACCTCGTTGACCGCCAGCACGCGTGGGGTGACGGCGTGGTTGGTGACGCCACCTGCCTGCCAGGCAGCGGGTAGCGGATTCAGATCCATGAAATCGTCACCGGTGTATGCGGCAACGACTCCGGGCATCGCCAGCGCCGGAGTGAGGTCGATGCTCTTGATCTTTGCATGGGCGAACGGCGAACGCACCAGCCCGATGTGCAACATTCCCGGCAGGCGCAGATCGTCGATGAACTGCCCCGCCCCGGAAATCAGTCGTGGATCCTCGCGCCGCTTGATCGATTTGCCGACCATCTTTTCGGGCGCTTCAACGGATGCAACCATCGCTGAACCTCCTTGTCAGGTACCCGTGCGCGCGAGCACGCCTGCGCCGGCGCCTCCGCACGTTCGATCGCGTCGGTGCGAAAGGTCTAGCCCTTCTTCGCCGCGTACTGGATGGCTTTGACGATGTTCTGGTACCCGGTGCAGCGGCAGAGGTTGCCTTCGAGCGAATGGCGAATTTCTTCTTCGGTCGGGTTGGGATTGGTCTCCAGGAAAGCCGACGCCGCCATGATCATGCCCGGCGTGCAATAGCCGCATTGCAGGCCATGCTCTTCCCAGAATCCTTCCTGCATCGCGCTGCAGCTCGCCGTCCTTGGCCACGCCCTCGATGGTGGTGATGGTGGCGCCATCCGCTTGCGCGGTGAAGACCGTGCAGCTCTTGACCGACTTGCCATCGATGTGGATCGTGCACGCGCCGCAGGAGCTGGTGTCGCATCCAACGTGGGTGCCGGTGAGGCCAAGGTCTTCTCGCATGAAATGGACGAGCAGCTGTCGCGGCTCGACCTCGGCGTGGTGTTCGACCCCGTTGACCGTGATATCAACCGGGACAACACTCTGCGCTACCGCCGTTGACATAGGTGAACTGCTCCTTTCGAAATCATCGGAAACTCCGTCATCCCCGATGTTCCTCATACGGTCATCGCCGTTACCACTGCTCGACCCGACCGTTCGAAGTCGCGCAACCCGCGGGTTCGTCCCGCGTTCGCCACGAGCGAAGGTTTCTTCGCTCGTGACAGCAGCACCGTGAAGTGGGGTGAGTATATCCCGGTTCCGGGTCGACACGAATTGCAGCGAGATCATCGCGAATTTGCGATTCACCTGCTGTGCTAGGCTACCCGCCAATCTGCGACGATGGCGCGTCGCGCACGCATCCACCGCGACGAAGGCGAGATGGCATCGACCGACCAGGCGAGACCGACCGGTTCCGCTCCGGCGCCTGGAGAGGGGACCTTTACGGTCCTTCGCCTCAATCCGGCAGTTTCGCCGCCTCTGGATGTCGACCGTTTCCTCCACGCTCGGCCAGTGGATGCAATCGACCGCGATCGGCTGGCTCGCGCTCGAGCTGTCGAATCGAATCCTCCTTCGTCGGTCTGGTCGCGTTTGCCGCCGGCATCCCGTTTCTCTTCGTTTCGATTCCCGGCGGGTTGCTGCTCGACCGCTACGACCGGCGCAAGATTCTGATCATCTGCCAGGCAATCGCGGCATTGTGCGCGGTGCTCCTCTCGATCGACGTCATCTACCGGGTTCGTGCAGGCATGGCATCTGCTGCTCTTCGCCTTCATCAACGGCTCGCTCCAGGCGATCATGAACCCTGCCCAGCAGGCTATCGTGCCCTCGCTGGTCTCCAGAGAGCGCCTCACCAATGGCATCGCCCTCATGAGCGCGGGGCAGAATATGACCCGCGTGGTGGGGCCATCGGTTGCGGGCGCCATCATTGGGTTCGCGGGAACTGGCGCGGCATTCTTCTGCCAGTCGATTGCGCTGGTGATCGCGCTTGGTCATGCTGATGACCACGCGCTTTCCAGAAGTGGCTGCCAGACGCGCGGTCACCTCGCTGGGATCGGTGTTCGACGGCGCTCGCATCGTTTGGCATCGCCGCGATCTGCGCGCCATCATCACGCTGATCTCCATCACGATCCTGCTGGTCTTTCCCTATCTCTCGTTCCTCTCGGTGTTCGCGCGAGACATCCTGGACATCGGTCCCGAGGGACTGGGCGTGCTGATGGCGTCATCCGGCGGAGGGGCGGTGCTGGGATCGATCTACGTGGCGTCGCGCAAGCAAGCGCCGAGCGGTCGAGGCTTCATCGTAATGGGGATCGTTTACGGATTCGTCATCGCGGCGTTTGCCTTTTCGCCGAACCTGATCGTGGCCGTTGTTTTTCTGATCGTGGCCGGGTTCCTGGGATCGGCTTATGTCAGCTCGGTGAATGCCGCATTGCAGCATCGGATTACCGATGACATGCGCGGCCGGGTGATGTCCATCTACATGCTGACCTGGGGATTCACCCCGATCGGCGCCATCGTGATCGGGGCGATAGCGTCGAACGCTGGTATGGCCGTCACCATCGCGGGCGCCGCGCTACTCGGAAATGTGCTCCTGCTCGCTCTCTACCTGCTCGATCCCGACATGCGCGAGATCTGAGGCGCCCAGCCGCTTGCACGATGCGTCGTGGTTTCCGCTCGGGCGTTCGGGTGAAATCCGCGCGACGATCGCGCGAATCTGCCCGATCTGACGATCCAGATTTCCTTCGCCGGGTTCGATTGCGCCGATCTCGTCCAGCACCTGATCGTGCACCCAACGCTGCAGCGCCTTGCGCACCCGGTTGAGTGACGGAGCCTCGACACCCAATGCCTCAGCGTCGGCGATAACCCACTCGCGCAGCTCGCGGTTCGGCAGCGGCAAGGCGGCTGCCTGGTTGATGGCGCTCCGGTCGGCACGCACCTGCTCGGCATCGAGCGCCCAACGGCACACCAGCTCATACGCCGATCGGCTGTCCGGGATCCGTCGAGCGATTTCGGCATCGACTGCCTCGAAGTCGGGGCCATCGGCTGGTATTGGGGCCAAAGAGCGGGCGATGCATGTCGTACCAGCTCGCGCCGGCCGCGCTGGAGAGCCGCACATAGTAGAGCGCCGAGCAGCAGTTCACGTTCCGCCAGTTGGCGTAAGTCATCCAGCTCGGCCATGCGCATGCGCGCGTGATCGCCAGGAATCTGCGCGAAGTGAGCTCGGCCGCAGACGATTCCAGCAAGATCACTTCCGCCGGCTTCACGGTGGCGCGCGTAATTCCCCGCCCACCCGAGAGCACAAACGCGGTCATGGCACTCTGCGGGGCGAAGAACAGCCCGGGAACGATCGTTCCATCCGGATGCCAGTCGCCCAGCAGATCGGTATACGCCGGACCGACGTCGGCCAGCGCGCTCAACATCTCGACACTCACCTGTTTGCTCCGCGCGGTTTCGATCGAGAACTTGGCGTCGGCCGCTTGCAGGGTCAGTTCGCCATCTCGCCGGCCGAGCAGCACGAAATCGGGATTCTGCAACGATCGTTTGGAGGCGGCATGCGCGACATGGGGCATCGAGTCGAGCCGAATGACTTGCTCGACGATGTGCGCGTCGTCGCCGGGGATACCGACTTCGGTGCCGATCAGCGAGTCGATGTGGTCGGAAACGATATCGCTCCAGCACGAGCCAATGCGCCGCTGGAGCCGCCCAGATCCGCAAGCCCCATAAGTCGTCGGTCGAGGAGCGCCCGAATCAGCGAACCTCCGGGAAGCATGCTGGAACGAAGATCGCCGGCGGTGTTCGGTTTGGTCGCGAAGGTCACGGGTGTGGTCGACTCGATTCACGGAACGGATCGGTTCGTGGCGGAAAGAATAGCAACCTGCCGCCACGCTTCCGTAGAATAGGCGGCTGCGGTGATTCCGTACGGTTGTCATAGTGTTCGCGGATCGACTCCGTCGGCCCGCTAACGTCAGGAGTTTGCATTCATGGTTGCGGTTCAATCGAACCCCTCCGCCACGACCGCTGCCGCCACCGGCGCTCAGCTCGTCGTCGCGGCCCTCGAGGCGCACGGCGTCGATACCGTCTTTGGCATTCCGGGAGTGCATACCCTCGCGCTCTACGATGCGCTTGGCAAATCATCGCTGCGCCACGTGCTCGCGCGGCATGAGCAGGGCGTCGGGTTCATGGCGGATGGATACGCTCGCGCGACCGGGAAACCTGGTGTGGCAGTGGTCATCACCGGGCCCGGGGTGACCAACATCGCCACCGCGGTCGGCGAGGCATACACCGATTCGACCCCGCTGCTGGTGATCTCCTCCAACGTCGAAAGCCCCTATCTCGACGACATGCGCGGCAATCTCCATGATCTGAAGGATCAGTTGGCCGTCATGAAGGCGGTCACCAAGTGGAACGCACGCGTGACCGACGCCAACGATGTCACCGGGATCATGGATGAGGCATTCGACCGGCTCGAGTCTGGACGCCCGCTTCCGGTCCATGTCGAGATTCCACTCGATGTGCTCGATGCCCGGGCCGAGAGCGCACCCGATCCCTCGTGAGCCGTTCATCGTCGTTCCCGAACCCACGGAAGAAAAGATCGAAAAGGCGGTTGCGCTGCTGGCTGGCGCCAGCCGGCCGTTGATCTATGCCGGCGGCGGCGCTATCTCCTCCGGCGCAGCGCCATTCGTGCTGCAACTCGCCGAGCGTCTGAATGCGCCCGTGCTGACCTCGATCATGGGCAAGGGCGCCATCCCGGAAGATCATCCGCTTTCGCTCGGATGTCTCTGGTCGGCAGGAAATGTGGTCGACGATTATTTGAAGCAAGCCGACGTGGTCATCGTTATCGGCTCGAAACTGGGTGCGCAGGCGACCCAGATGTTCCAGATGTCGTTACCTGAGAATCTGATCCGTATCGACATCGATCCCCGGGAAATGCATCTGAATGCCCAGCCCTCCACTCCCCTCCTCGGCGACGCCGCGCTGGTGAGCGAGCGTCTGGTGGCAGCGCTTTCCGATACCGTCGAGCTGTCCGGTAGCGATCAGACCGATGAAGCGCAGGCCGTGCGTGCGACGGCGGAAGCATACCGCCTGGTTCGCCGAGCGCCGCGACTATATCGACGCGCTTCGCCGGGCGATTCCGCGCGACGGCATTCTCAGTGCCGACATGACGATGATGAGTTATGTCGCGTGCGGACTCTATCCAGTTTTCGAGCCGCGCACCTTCTTCTTCCCAAGTGGTTTCGGGACGCTCGGATTTGCGTTGCCGGCGGCTATTGGCGCGAAGATCGGCCGTCCGGACGCGGCGGTCGTTGCCGTCGTGGGAGATGGTGGTTTCCAGTACACCATGGGCGATCTCGGCTGCGCGGTGCAGGAGCGGCTCGGTTTGCCGATTGTGATCTTCAATGACTCGACTTACTCGGCCGTCAAGCATGCCCAGATGGAAGAGCGAGAAGGCCGGTATATGGCCGTCGATCTGGTCAATCCGGACTATGTCAAGCTTGCCGACGCCTACGGGATCCCTGGCGTACGCGTCCAGAACCCTGAAGAGCTGGAGAAAGAGATCGCAAGACTGCATTCGCGCGCGACCTGCCGACCATCATCGACGTGCCGATCGCACCCTGGGTTTAGTCCCGGGTCAGGCGCTATTCTCAAAAGACGCTCGACGCGCCGCGGTTGCACGATCGCAACCGCGGCGCTCGCTATTCCGAGCTACGAGCAGAATGCGCCCGAGCCAATCCCACCCGTCCACGCCATAGATCAGCTCGATCCGCGTGCCGGGTACGGCCGAAGTCACGGTCATGAAACCGTTTTCGTCCTTCGAATCGTCCGCCGGCTGCCCATCGACCGTCGCCGTCCAGCGTGGAAACCAGTTGCGACGAATTTCGAAGTTCGAGGACGCCTCGGAGACCGTGGCGTCGAATCTGCTGGTTCTGAACGCTGATCTCGGTCGTTTCAGCGCCGTCTGCGGTGACGATCGGGGTTGGGTCGCGCACGAGGTAGACGTTATAGGACGGAGACGTCTGAGACGAGCTCCAATGCTGGCGAGCGTTCGCGCCGCATCAGACGCGGCACCGGTGGCGACGACCGCGCCGATACCCTGTCCCGCCAGGAAAGCAGGGTCGAGCGTCGTTGCCGGGTCGGGATAGACGTGCTCGCTGGTTGGGTCGTACTCGCCGGCCAGGTCCTTTTGCCAATACCAGAGCCAGTCGTTGAAATAAAATGGCCGCTCGCTCCATTCGATCGACCAGAACTGGTCGTGCCAGGAGAGCATGCTTCCCAGCACCAGGATGGCGGTGCCGGGGGCTGCCTGCTCATCGGCCAGCTCTACGGCACGTTGCTGCTCGAGCATGTACCGATCGCCCGTGTTCGCCACGGGATAGAGTGCGCGATCGCTCTCCGGAACCGGCGAGCCCGCGATGAAGATGTAGGCGAGCAGCGTTACGGCAATCGCGGCCAACAAACCCAGATTGACGATTGCCGAGACGATAGCGCGGCGCGAGCGCGGGCAATGGTGGCCAGCACGACATATGACCCCAAGCGCAGCCAGATAGATGGTCAGGGCGCGCTGGAAAGGCATCAGGCGAGTGGCTTCCAGCTGTTCGATGCTTGGACCGGGAATGAGACCGCTCAGCAGGATGGTGACTGCCACGTAGGCCATGGTGGTGAACGCCACGAAGCGGCCGGCCCGCAGCTCGGGGCGAAAGAAGACGCCAATCAGGCCAACGAATCCCAGCCAGAGCACCGGACGCGAGACAGCCGTCATCGAGGCCTGCCAGTATTCGCTTAGCGAGTCGTAGCGCTCGTAGACGACGAAAAAGTAGAGATCGCTGAATCGGGCTAACGCGATCAAGAGCGGAGCTGCCAGCAAGCCGGCGACGATGACAATGCCGGCTCCGAGTGAAATCCTCGCTCGGAGTTCCGACCTCCGGTCCGATTCCCAAAGCAACGATGCGACCATGCCAACCGCAATTGCGCCCATAGGCACGAACGAGCGCACGTTGGTGTAGACCGCAAACGCCGCCACGACGGCGGCAATCGCCCCCCAGCGAATCGAGCGGTCCCGGATCGCATGGAACGAAATCGGAAGGAACGCGACCAGCGCCGCCATCGCAAGACTGCTGCTGACCAATCCCCAATCGACCAGTTCCCAGTAGCCACCCGACCACCAGTTCCCTCGGACGGAAATGTGAAAGACCAGCGCGAGCAGCCCAACCCCGAGCGGAATGCGGTCTTCCCGGGAAAGGAGCATGAATCCGACAGCCGGTAGCAGGAAGATCACGATGACCGCAATCTTGTGCGCCGCCATCATCGGCAGCGTCCCCAGCAACAGGGACCAGATCAGCAGTTCGAATCCAGCCGCGCCAAACGGGTAGAACTCAGCCGGATACCCGCCCTGATGCGCCGAAACCCACCTGAGCAGCTCTCCGTCGGCCAGCGAGCGGCGCAACATCTCGGCGCGGGTGGCATGGAACGGATGGTCGGCTGTCCCGAAGGTCTTCACG
This sequence comes from uncultured Chloroflexia bacterium, assembly GCA_963720855.1. GTDB lineage: Bacteria > Chloroflexota > Chloroflexia > Thermomicrobiales > UBA6265 > JAMLHN01. The sequence goes on from CAVRGV010000002.1 coordinate 97,565, forward strand.
AACCGCGCGGTAGTTCCATCCGGCAGTGAAATCGTGGTCCAGAGATCGAATGCGCCCAACCGGTGAAAAATCCAGAGCGCCACAACGACGAAGAGGAGGAGCCACCCGAGATCGATAACGCGCGTGTCCCGTATCCGAATCCTGCGACTCGGATGCGCACTCATCTATCGATGACCTCTTGCTCGTTCGCGGAGGCCTCAGGCGCCAATGCCAGCCAGAGCAAAGCCAGCACGCCCACCAGCAGGACGGAGATGCTGCCCCAGTAAACCGCCTCGAGCGCACGTGGGTTCCCGATCTCGGGCAGTCCCTTGAAGAAATAGCCCCAGATATCCGGAACCGACCGTCGTATGAAATAGAAACTGGTAACCGACGTCAGCTCGGAACCCCAGCGGATGTACCCGAGGATGGAGACGGTCAGCGCCAGCCAGACCAAAAGCCTGGCCACGAACGCTCGGTCTCGGGGAAGTGTGAGCTTCATGACCCCTCCCTAGCTCATCTTGATGTGCCAGTACGGGATCACGTATCTGGTATAGATGATGAGATTCATGAATACCAACCCGAACACGATCAGACCGCTACCCAACGGACGTACCGGACGCGGAATGAGCGTTCGCAGGCCCACCAGTACCAGGATCGCAAAGGCGTTGACCACCGGGAAGAGATAGCGGGCCTGGGTGAGCGCAAACTCCGTGCCGAACTGAACTACTGCAAGGTAGGCGGTGACCACTGACACCAGCAGGATGGGTATCCCGATCGCCTGACTGCGATCCGGCATTTCGAAACCCAGCGGACCATTCTTCTTTTCTGTTCGGCGGCGATAGATCGACAGCATGGCGAAAAGCGCCAGCCCGACCAACCCCGCAATCACCGGAAAGGCGATCGCCCAGAGAAAGCCGCTGTCGAGATGGATCCGACGCCATCCGAACTCGCCCCAGGTTTCCTTCCAGCGATTCCAGACGAATGTCCGGTTGAAGAGTAGATCGGGAAACGTTCCACCCGGCTTGTTCCACGGCGACTGAAGCGTACGGATCTGTTCGAACGCATCGAGATTCCCATAGGTGCGATAGAACCAAACGTACCAGGGCAGGATCAGGACGCCGCCTACCGCCGCGGTAACCGCGCCCTTGGGAATCCACTCCCGCCAGTTGCGCAGTCCACAGCCGAGCATGATGGCGAGCCCGATTGCGGGAATGATGAAAAGCGAATTGCTCTTGGCGAGCATCGCAAGGCCGAGCGCGGCGCCTATCCAGGCGCAGGTAACGTAGTCGAACCCACGCCGTAACCCACGAGCCAGGAAATAGATCACCAGACTGACGAACGCGATCCCTGCAATGTCGTTATTGACCATCGCGCTTTCATATGAAATTTGCGGTTGAAAGGCAACGAACGCGGGAACCGTGATCAAGAGGAATCGGTCGGTTGGAAAGAGCATTCTGGTCGTGAGGAACGCGAGCAGCACGATTGCCAGGCCGAATGGGATGGCCATGCCGCGCAGGATGTATTGCATCGATTCCGGCGAAAGCGACTGACCCGCACGCGCCGCGGGAGCCAACATCAGGTAATACAGCGGTGGATGGTTGGCGGCGTATTGCGTGCCAGCCGGGAACTGCCCGATGAATCCCCAGCTCGCCGCACGGAACGGATCGTTCAACCAGCGCGGGTTGTCCGGTTCGCAGGGACTCCAATCGAGAATGTACTGGCAATAGCGGTAGAAGTAGTCAGGCAGCGTGTCGCCTTGCCAGGTTGCAAACTCGGTGTTGGTCAATCGGCCGAAATCGTCGAGACAGCCCTGCCCGTTATCCGTGGGACAGCGAAAGAGCTCCGGCACGCGATGCTCGGTGACGAGCGTCTGCAGATAGTTGTAATGCGCGACTTCGTCATGCCCGCTAAAAGGCGGAAAGACGAGCACCGTCAGGGTCTGCTTGGCGATAAAAACGACCAGAAGGATGAGAAGAAACCGTCCAACGGTCGACGTCAGCAAATCCGCTTGAATCGATCCCGAGGGGAAGGCGAACCCGACGCGGCCAGGGCCACGTCGGGGATCGCAGGATTTTCGGACTCGAGCGGCCGCTCAGCGGCTTCCACCGCTAGCTTCCGGCGGCCGTTGGGGTTTTTCGGACCTGCTTGATCTCGTGGTACTCCTGGTCGGCGTTGACCTGCTCGAGATCGTGCCGCTCACCAAGGATGTTCTCAGCCGCCAGCAATCCGGTTTCGATCGAATGATCGGTGTTGTTGTAGCGGAACGTGCCGTACCGCCCAATGATCTGGAGATTTTCGAGACTGTCGATGAAGTCTTTGATCTTGCTCAGCGGCTTTCTCATAGCCCATCACATAGGACGGGTAGGCGCGCGGCGCGCGAATCGTGAATCCGCCGATCACTTCAGAGCGATCGATGAACTTGAGATCGTTGACCAGGTGATCGACGGCGTTCTCGACGAGCTCCTCTTCGGTCATCTCCCAGATGTGATCGCCAAACGAGCAGAAATACTCGATCACCAGCGACGTGAAGTCGTCGCTGGGAACCATGTACGGGCTCCAGTTCTTCGGCTCGTGGAAACGCCCGAAGAGAATGCGCTTGTCATGCACATAGAGCCAGGTATCTGGGGTCACCTGTTTCCGCTTGAGCATCACGTTGACCGTGATGATGTTGCGGAAAGTCAGCGAATCGGCCGCGGCCAGAACATCGTCCGGCGCAGGCGGATCGACGATCTTGGCGAGAACCGTCAGCGGAATCGACGAGATGTAGTTCGTCGCCTCGAGACGCTCCTCGCCGTTTTCGGTCTCGACGGTAATGCCGGTGACCCGGTTGCCATCGCGATGCACCTTGGTCACCCCGGCGCCGAGGCGAACCTCATTACCCATCGCAGTGATCTTGTCGGTCATCCGCTCGGAGAGACGGCCGAAACCCATATTTGGGATACATGAACTCGTCGATCAGCGAGACGACCGCGCCCTTTGAGGGAACGACAGCATCCTTGACCGCGGTCACGATCGACATACCTTTGGACCGCTGGGTCACCCAGTCGCCGCTCATCTGATCGCAGGGCAGGCCCCACACCTTCTCGGAGTAGTTCTTGAAAAAGAGCTTGTAGAGCGTCGGTCCGAATTGGTCGATGTAGGCGTCTTCCATCGACTCGACCTGCGGTCGGGCGGACCTTCTTCTGCGCGCGGGTGCGACCGTAATCGGCCATGGCTTTCGCGGAGGTTACCGGTCCGATGGCTTTGAGGGCATTGCTGATTTTCAGCGGATAGTCGACGTACTTTCCGTCGAAATAGATCCGGCTGATTCGGTTGACCCAGAGCAGCTCCTCGCCGATGACTTCCTTGAAGAGATCGTTGAGCCGGTCATTCTTGGTAAACCAACGGTGTCCGCCGATGTCGAACTTGAATTCGCCGTACTCGGTGTCCCGTTTGATCGTGCGGGCGAGGCCTCCAACAAATGGCGCACGCTCGACCACAGTCGTTTTCACGCCCGCTTTGGAGAGCACATATGCCGAGCAGAGTCCGCCGGGACCGGCTCCCATGATCAGGGTGTCGCGCGGCTCGGAACCCTCACCGCTGTGCCCGTTACTCGAAACTGGCATTCGTTCGCATTCCTCCAAAGAGAGATGAATAAGTTCAGGTCCAGGAAGTCGCGCTCAATGCGTCTGGGCGTTGCCGCCATTGGCAACAGGCTCCATCGAGCGTCGAGCCCGAAGTGCAGCACCTAAGGGTATACCACCACGGCCTATCAGCCTGCATACGACTGAAGTGGCCATTCGATGTCGCTAGTCGACCTGGTCTCCCCACGTGAAGTGATTGTTCAGGAAAAAGTTCCAAATCGCAGCGGCTCCGGCGCCGAAGAGATTGGCAATCAGGTAGTTCATTCCGGTTTCCGCCACCAGCGTCTTCAAAATGACCACGTTGATGACAAGTCCAATCATGTTGATCGGAAAGTACATCGCCATTCGATGAACGAGCCGTCCACTGCCCCGGTCGTGCCAGGTCCAATGCTCGTTCAACAGAAATGTCACGATCATCGAGATGAGAATGGCAATGGTGGAGGAAATGACGAGATGCGAGCCGATTCCCTGGTGCAGGAGAAGGAGCATCCCCTGGTTCACGCCAAGTCCAACTGCGCCGACTACCAGGAATTTTTGAAAGCGTCGCGCAAGGATCCATGCGCGAGCCGCAGGCTGCGGCCAACTCTCGACAGAGAACATCGTGCTCGCTGACCCCCCTCGAAGCAACAGCGTGCGGGCCGGTGAGGCTCGGGAATCGACCAGCAAACTCTGGACGCATCCGTCGCAAACCATACCATGCAAGTCTCAGCAACGATGAGTTTTGTATACCCGAACCGCCGGGTTTCATGCGTTCATAACAAGGTGCTCAGGCAGCGGCTGGCAACTCTTCGTGCAGTGTGCTGATTGCCGCCTGGAGCGGAGCATCCTGTGCGGCATCGAGCTGGGCATCGGTGAGTTTCTGACCGTCGGAAATATCGATGATTTCCGCCCCGCTTGCCTGTCGAACCTCGATGTCCGGCATGAGCCCGACTTTCCAGACCAGATCGCCATCGGGCGTTTTCCAGAACGCCGTACCGAGCGCCAACGCGGACCCACCGTCCAGTTCGAATGTGGAAACCACGGTTCCGGTTCCATAGGTGCGCTCGCCGATCACGACCGCCCGGCCGTTGTCCCGAAGTGCACCGGCGATGATCTCGGCCGCAGAAGCCGATGCGCGATTGACGAGCACCACCAGGGGCACATCGACGGCAGCGCCGTCATTCCCGATCGTGGCGATCGGCTGATCCTGTTCTCCGCGTTCCTGTTGGAGATAGATGGTCTTGCCCTCTGGGAGGAATTGACTGGCAACCGTTATCGCTTCGGAGACGTATCCGCCCGGGTTATTGCGCAGATCGAGCACGATCCCCTGAGTATTTCCACTGGCATCGATCTCCTGTAGCGCTTTTCGCAGCTCCTGACCGGATCCCGCCGAGAACTCATGGAATTGCACGATTGCCATCCCGTTCGGCAGGATCGCCCAGGTGACCGGATCGAGATCGATTCGCCCACGCACAACCGTGATTTCCAGGAGCGACGTTTCCGATGCGCGGTCGATGGTGAGCGTGACCGGGCTGCCTGCGTCACCCCGCAGGTGAAGGGAAACTTCGGCGTCGCTCATGCCCAGCGTGGGAATGCCATCGATCTCCACGATGGTGTCGCCGGCCTTGATGCCTGCTTCCTCGGCCGGAGAGTTCTTGATCGGCGCGACGACCACCGGTTCCCGGTTCTGATACTCGATGCTGATACCGAGCCCGATCAGTTCGCCGTCGAGGGCTGATCGGAAGATCTTGGCTTCGCTCGGGATCGAGAAAGCTCGAATGGCCCGTATCGCCGAGACTTTCCACCATGCCCCGCGCCGCGCCATAGAGCAGCGTCTGATCGTCGATGGCGTCGGGATCGACGAACTCATCGTGAATCAGATCCCAAACGGATTGCAGGGTCGAAAAATCAGGCTGATCGACCAGCGAGTTCGATGCGGTGGTTTCTCGCAGGCCGGTGATTTCGGTGGTGACAACACCCGCAAGGAAAGCTCCGAGCACCAGGGTGACGACCATGATGCGGCTGATAACGAACCGGTGGCGCCACGCGAGGGGCCGCGGTTGGGAGTCGTTTGGCGATTGATTCATGGCGAAAGCGGTCCTGACCAGGGCATACAAATACGGGGGCCGGCGGCGTTCGCGCCGTCCCGCATGAGTGTACGCTTGGCGTCACCTGGCGGTTCCGAATCGCGCCGCCCTTCAGTCGCGGAGTAGCCATCCATGCCCCCCACCAACCCGGACCAAGTCGTTGAAATCGTCTTTATCCTGAACGAGGTCGAGTACCCGCTGACGATGCGGCGTGGCGCCATCATTCACGAAGCCTTCCACGAGGCGCTGCCCACGCAATTTACCGCGGGCCATCGGCTGATCTTTCGCAGCGAAGACGGCCGGGAGCTCTATCCCGATAACTTTCTGGGTGATCTGATCGATCATCTGCGCATCGACCGAATCCTGACCGTCGCCGAGCCCATCCCCGAATCCGACGGGGACTGGCGCAATATCGGGTTCGACCATCTCGCGATATCGGTCGAGGACAGACCCGGCGCTCGTGACTTCTTGCGGGATGTCGTGCAGATGCGCGTCATGCGCGACGATCCGCATCTGACGGTACTGACCACCGGTCCCACCACGGTCATGCTCTTCGATACTGGCGAAGGAGGACCGCTCTCAACCGGAGGCGCCTCGCGCTGGCATCACCTTGGATTCGTGGTCGACGATCTCGCCGCCGCCTATGCCCACTTGCAGCGCAATCGCGATCGACTGATCAGCGATTTCACCATGCTGGAACGTGACGAGCGCTGGAGTCTCTACTTCTTCTACCGAAATGGCGATGTGACCTTCATGTTCCAGTTCTCGGAAGTGAAGGACAGCCGATCGAGGCATTACCGATCCAGCGCGCGCCGATTTCGCCGGTTATCTGTTTGACTATGGCAAGCGGCCGTATGGCGTGCAATGGGAGCTGGAGCTTGCCGGCAACGAGTCTGCGGATAGCAGACCGTCCGTCTGCGAACCTGAGCACATCATCGGCCTCCGACTTTCACCGGCTGAAAGGAGTAGACCAGCATGAAACGACAGCTCATTTCTTCCGGCGGCCCATGGGAAGCAAAGGGCGGATATTCGCGCGCCGTGCGCGTGAACGATCACGTTTTCGTGGCCGGCACCACTGCAATGAAAGACGGCAGGCTGGTCGGAGCTGACGATGTCGTCGCGCAAACCCGGCAGACCATGACGACGATCATCAACGCGCTTCACGAAGCCGGCGCATCGATCGGCGATGTCGTGCGCTATCGCATCTATCTCACGAACATCGAGGACAGCGCGCGCGGTGATTCCGTTGCTGGGTGAGTATTTTGGCGAAGTTCGGCCGGCTGGGACGATGGTTGGCGTAGCGGCGTTGATTGCACCCGAAATGCGGATCGAAATTGAAGTGGAAGCGATTCGCGGCAGCGCCGATCGATCAGACGAGTAGCTATTCATGCGCGCACGCACGATCAAAACAGCCGGTCCCCCTATCAAGGACCGGCTGTTTTTGCGAACGTAACTCGCGGAAGGCTACGCCGGCACGCGGGCGCCTAGCCCAACCGGTGTGCGCCAGTGATCGTAGCTGGGGTCGCTCCCCCGCAACGATGCTTCGAACAGCGCGCTCGAGTTCACGCGTGAACGGGCCAATAGCTCCATCTCCAACCGCATACTTGTCGACGCTCACGATCGGCGAAATCTCGGCGGCCGTTCCGCAGAGGAAGACTTCATCGGCCACATAGAGCTCGGTGCGGTCGACAACGCGCTCCTCCACCCGCATGCCAAGCTGCTCGCGCGCCAGCACCAGCAATGCGTCCCGGGTGATGCTCTCCAGAATGCCGGAGGTCAGATCGGGCGTGACGAGCACGCCGTCCCGCACGAACATCACACACGCGCCTGGCGCCTCAGAAACCTTGCCGTGGGAGTTGAGGATGATCGCGGTGTCATATCCGTCCTGCGCCACTTCCTGCCGCGCAAGCTGGCCGTTGCGGTAGTTGGAGATGTTCTTGACCCGCGGCGGCATGACATCTTCCGAGATCCGTCGCCAGGAGCTGACCTTGGCAGTGCAGCCCCTTGTCGCTCCCCGAGATGGGACGGCATCGGTCGCGTGATGATCTGCAGGGTGGTCTGGACATCCATGCTGTCATAGCGGGTGAAATAGGAATCCGCCGTATAGGCCAGCGGGAAGAAATAGGTGTCATGGTGGCATTCGTTGAGCCGCCCAAGCTCCAGCGTCGCATCGATCAGCTCATCGACGGAATAGCTCAAGTCGAGGTGCACGAGCTTCATCGATCGCTTCAGCCGCTCCATGTGCTCCCGCAGCCGATACACGTAGAGCTCCTGATGATCGTCGTTCCAGTAGCCCCGGATACCCTCGAACACGGCGCCGATGGTGGACCAGCCCATCTCCGAGACATGGACGGTCGCGTCGTCCCAGGGCGTGATCGAGCCGTTGTACCAGAGATAGGTTGGGTGATTTGGGGCCATGCTGGTGCTCCTGTCGCCTGGCGTCTTTGCCAGCTCCGTTCATGATCGGCCCGGTTTGGCCGAAACCCGAAGCGTACAGAAAAGAACGCCGGGATGGCGATGGACCATCCCGGCGTCTCGATAGCCTTGCTATCAGTGCATTGCGCGGCTATTCGGCCGGGCGCGTATCCGTCGTACACGTTGCGGAGCATGTTGACGTAGATGTTGCCATCCGGAACCTTCTGGCCAAACGAGTTGACCTGCGACGCCCTGAACCCACGGCTTGAAGACGTTTTGATCCAGGCGGAACGACCAGCGGCATGTATCCGACATCTTCCTGAATGATCGTCTCGGCCTGCAGGTAGACCGCCAGGCGCGTCGTCCGGCGTGGGCGCTTCCTTGCCCTGGATAACCAGATCGTCGAACTGCTGCATTCGACCAGGCCTGGCGCTTGCCAGAGTTCTTTTGGCTGTAGAACATGTCGCCGTAGCCATTGTCCGGATCCGGATAGTCGTACCACCAGCGGATAAAGACAAGCTGCCACTTGTTCTCGAACAATTGCTCGGAGAAGTTGGACTGCGGCACTGGCTGGATGCTCACATCCATGCCCAGCGTTTGCTTGAGCTGATCGACGATGTCGTTCGCCATGACATCGGCGTTGTACTGCTCTTCCTCAGCGCGCATCCACATGGTGATTTCGGGCCAGTTCTTGCCGCCCTCGAAGTCGGTTCCCACCAAGCGAGGCCATCGCGAGTTCCGGATCGTAACCCTGGAGTCCCAGCAACGACGGATCGTCGAGGAATCCGAACACACCCTGCGGCACCATGCAATAGGCCGGCGCCACGAGGCCGTTGGTGACGGTAACCAGTCGGTCGCGATCGATCGCATGGCTGACCGCCTTGCGGACCTCCAGCTAATCGAACGGCGGCTGGCCGTTCGACGGCAGCAGCATCCAGATGCCCGGATAGACATACGGATTCATCAAGGTCGCTTTTTCGGGATCCTCGAGATAGCGGAGGTAGTCCGCTCCCGGGAGGATCGCCCAGTCGAGCTGCTGATCGCCGGAGCCGCTCTCGAAGAGAAGCATCTGGTTGGCGCTCGGATAAATCGGCACCGTGTAGTTATCGATGTGGATGTTCTCGGCGTCCCAGAAGTTTTCGTTCCGGGTCATGGTCCACTTGACGTCCGGCTCAAGCTCGACCAGATTGAACGGTCCATTGGACACCAGCGGAACGTCGCCAATGGCCCACTCGAGCTCACCGTACTGCTCGACTGCCCACTGCGGAGCCGGCCACGCCGCTGCGTAGGCAGTCTTCAGCGGGAATCCGCCGCGCGGGCCTTCGCACGTAACCTCGAGAGTCCAGTCATCGATTGCTTTCAATCCGAGATCGTCGGCTGTTACGCCCTCGGCGCCAGTGTTGAAGGCTTCGGCATTCTTGACATCGAAGAAAAAGCTCGCGTAAGGGGCGGCCGTTTCCGGCTTGAGCTGTCGCGCCCACGAATACACGTAGTCCTGCGCGGTGACCGGCTTACCATCTGACCACCCGGTGTTGTCCGGGCGGATGTGGAAGGTCCACACAGATGCATCTTCGTTGGACTCCCAGGTCTCGGCCCAACCCGGTGCCGGATTCAGATCGGCGTCGAACGTCAGGACGCCTTCGAATGCATTGGTATCACCGTTGCAATACAGGTTGGCATTGAAGTCGAACGACGTTGGATTCGTGGTGTACCCACGCTGGTAGAACGTCTGCACGATTTCTTCGCTGCCAGCAGCCGGGGTAGCGTCCTGGGCGCCGACCGAGGAAATACCTCGAGCAGCCAGGGTGGCAACCGCCGCGGCGGCTCCCGCGGCCTTGAGCGCGGCGCGCCGGCTCATCTTGCCGCTCAGCACATCTGCCCGAATCTGGGACAGCTGCGCATCGAGCTGAGAGTGTTCGGTCATCCGGAATCCTCCTGAACCTACCGTACCCGTCCGCAGCACATGCGCCGCCGACGTCAATCAGTAAGACCGTATTGATAGTTCCGCCCTAGACAGGCGATTCTAGCAAACCTTGCGCCACGTTCACAGTGACCGGCTAACGCGTTCGTCGGCAACGTGCGATTGCGCAGCGCTATGCGTAATGGCACGCGACGAGATGATCGACCTCCTTCGCTTCCAGTACCGGTTCCTCGACGGAGCAATTGGGTTGGGCAATGGGACAACGGGGATGGAACCGGCAACCGCGCGGCGGATTGGCCGGGCTCGGTACATCGCCCTGCAGAATGATGCGCTCTCGCGTGCGCCCCGGCGACGCAATCGGAATCGCCGAGATGAGCGCCTTGGTATAGGGATGCTTGGGATTTTCGGTGATCGTCCTGGCGTCGGCGATCTCGACCAGCTTGCCGAGATACATGACACCGATGCGGTCGGCAATATGCGCGACGACCGCCAGATTGTGGGCAATGAAGAGATACGTCAGGTTGTATTGATCCTGGAGCTGCTGCATCAGATTGAGCACCTGCGCCTGGATCGAGACATCGAGCGCCGAAACCGGTTCGTCGCAGACGACCAACTCCGGACCCAGCGCCAGCGCGCGTGCGATGCCGATGCGCTGCCGCTGCCCGCCAGAGAACTCATGCGGATAGCGATTGGCAAAATAGGAGTTCAATCCGACTTCTTTGAGGAGATCGCGCACCCGGTCCTGCCGATCCTTCTTGGTCCCCCACTTCGCCACATTGAGCGGCTCGGAAATCACCGAAGACACCGTCATGCGGGGATCGAGCGAGGCAGAGGGATCCTGAAAAATCATCTGCATATAACGGCGGTGCGGACGCATCTGCTTCGCACCCAGCTTGCTGATGTCCTGTCCACGAAAGATGATCGAACCAGCAGTCGGCTCGTAGAGCCGAACAATCGTCTGGCCCAGGGTCGTCTTGCCGCAGCCAGACTCTCCTACCAGGCCCAGCGTTTCGCCGCGCCGAATCGAAAAGGAGATGTCGTCCACGGCGTGGATGACCAGCGGGCGGCCCCGTAACATACCGCCGCCGATAGTGAAATGCTTCTTGACGTTCGTGAGTTGAAGGATGTAGTCCTCATCGGACGTTTGCGTGCTCTGTTCGAACGCGACTGGATGCGTTTCATTCAACGTCATGAAGCCGATACATCCTCGAGCGGTCGTGCCGCTTCATTCGACGGTCCAGGGAACCAGCACGCCGCCCGGCGATTCGGTCCGACTTCGGCCAGCGGCGGGGGCTCGGAACATTTCTCCTGCCGGCGAGAGCAGCGCGGCGCAAACCGGCAGCCCTTGGGCGGATTCAGAAGATCCGGCGGTAGCCCACCAATCGGCACCAGCTTCTCTTTGACCGAATCCCCCAGCGTTGGAATCGACGATAGGAGGCCGATCGTGTACGGATGTTGCGGTGCCGAAAACAGATCGAACGCCGAGGCTTCTTCGACGATTTTGCCCGCGTACATCACGCACACCCGCTGGCAGACCTCGGCGACCACGCCCAGGTCATGCGTGATGAGCACGATGGCGGTGCCAAAGTCACGATTCAGGCCCACCATGAGATCGAGAATTTGCGCCTGAATGGTGACATCGAGCGCAGTCGTCGGCTCGTCTGCGATCAAGACTTTGGGATTGCATGCCAGCGCCATGGCGATCATGACGCGCTGGCGCATGCCGCCGGAAAACTGGTGCGGGTACGCGTGAAAACGGTCCTCGGCCCCCGGAATTCCAACCCGGCGGAGCAAGTCGATCGCCCGAAATTCCGCTTCTTTCTTGTTCAGCCCGAGATGGATCATCAGCGGCTCGCATGAGCTGGTTGCCCACGGTGTAGACCGGGTTGAGCGAGGTCATCGGATCCTGAAAGATCATGGCGATCTCGATTGCCACGGATCTTGCGCAGGTCGTTGTCATCGAGCTTGACCAGATCGCGTTCGGTGTCGCCGACGCGAAGGATGATCTGTCCACCAACGATTTTTCCCGGTGGGCTGGGAATCAAGCGCATGATGCTCAGCGAGGTCACGCTCTTGCCGCAGCCCGATTCCCCGACAATGCCGAGCGTTTCCCCCGCGCTGACGCTGAACGAGACATCGTCGACGGCGGAAACCACGCCATTCCGGGTGAAAAAGTGGGTCTGGAGATTGCGAACCTCGAGCACCGGAGCATCGCCCGGCTGCGAATGCACGGTTGCTTTCGTTTCACGTTCGGCTACGGCCATGTTCGTCCTGCTTCGCGTCGAGCGATTCGGAGGGTGGCGCCGGCGTTTGCCGGCTGTGGGTCAGTCATTGCCCTTCGGATCGAGCGCATCACGCAACCCATCCCCGAGGAAGGTAAAGCCAAGCATCACCAGACCAATCGCAATAACTGGGAAGATCAGCATATGCGGATCGCTGATGATGTCTGCCGGAGTGCTCGCTGCGCCGACCATTTGACCCCAGGAGGCCTGCGGCGGCTGGATACCGACTCCGACGAAACTCAGCGCGGCTTCGATAAAAATCGCGGTCGGGATACCAAAGGTGGCAGCCACAATAATGGGGGTCAAGCTGTTCGGCAACAAGTGACGCATGATGATGTACGGCCCGCTGGCCCCCGCGACACGGGATGCCTTGACGTACTCCTGTTCGCGCAACGTCAGAAATTGCGCCCGAATCAGGCGTGCCTCCGTCGTCCAGCCGATGAGCCCAATTCCCAGAATGATGTTGAGCAGACTGGCGCCTCGCGCGTTGACGAAGAGCATGACCAGCAACACTTGCGGAATGGTGTAAATCACGTCCACGATGCGCATCAGGACAGTGTCGGTGATCCCGCCGTAGAAGCCCGCGATCGAGCCGAACGGCAGCGCAATGCAGCAGGATGAGCGCATACGATGCCAGCCCCACGATGAGTGAGACGCGAGCGCCCCACATCAGTCGGCTGAAGATATCGCGCCCGTTTTTGTCCAGCCCCATGGGCCAGTTCCAGCTTGGTGAGAAGCGAGTCAGGCGAACATCGACCACTTCGCTCTGCCCGTACGGAGCCAGAATCGGCGCGAGGATGGCGATCAGAACGAAACAGACGACGATGATTAGACCGATGAGTGCGAGACGGTTGCGGATCAGGCGGCGGAACGCATCTGCCCAGAGATTCGAATGCGGCCGGGTCCATTCCTCGCCCTGAGCTCCGAGCGCTTCCAGGCCACCTTCGTTCAGGAGCGGCGGATTGAGACCCTGACCGTCCCCCAAGAACGACTGGGGTCGGCGTATCGAAACGGTCGGCGGTTCCTGACATCGTTACTCCGGGAGTAGACCGTCTAATACCTGATTCGAGGATCGATGTACGCGTTGACGATATCAACAATGATGTTCATGAACGCCAGGAAGATACCGTAGATAAGCACCACGGCCATGATCATCGGCTGGTCTTTGGTGAGCATGCTTTGGACATAGAACTTGCCCATGCCCGGGATGTTGAAGACCTGCTCGACGAAAAACGTTCCGGTGCCGATAGCCGCGAAGATCGGACCGATAATCGTGATCACAGGAATCAGCGCGTTCTTGAGCACGTGCTTCACGATCACCTTGCGCTCGGCCAGGCCCTTGGCACGCGCCGTGCGTACGTAGTCGGATCGAATGACCTCGACCATGCACCCTCGCGTATAGCGGGCGATCGAAGCCAATGGTGCGGCGGCCAGCGCGAGCGTCGGCAGAATCCAGTCCTGCGGCCGCTCCCATCCCTGCACGGAGAAACCAAGGTCGAGCCCACGTTGCGGCAACCAGACCGCGAAGAGCAGAAGCAACAGGAACCCCATCACGAAGTTGGGCATGCTGTAGAAGAGAATCGCGGTCGTCATCGACATGTAGTCGATCGGGCCGTTCTGATTGACGGCCGCCAGCGTTCCGAGCGTGATACCGACGACAACAGCCACGATCAGCGCCATGAATCCGAGCTGCAGCGATACCGGAAAGGTGCGCCGGATGATGGTGCTTACTTCCTGTCCGCGCCAGACATAGGAGACGCCGAAGTCTCCCTGCAGCGAATTCTTCAGGTATCGGCCGAACTGCACGACCTTTGGGTCATCGAGCCCGTATTGGGCCTCGATGCGCGCCCTCGTCTCCGGGGTGATGCGGTCCATATTGCCCAGCGCAAACGGGCTACCGGGCGTGAACTGCATGATGATGAAGGTCACGCATGCCATGAGAAAAACAGTGGGGATCAGCAGCGCGACGCGAAAAACGATGTATCGAAGCATGTGATTCGGCTACCCGGTCGTCGACCTGTACCGACTGCTGTGCGGCAGTCATTCACGAGCTACTTCGTCGAACCCGCACGCGGATGTGAAGAATGGGCGGGAGTGTAGCACCCCGCCTAACAGGCGACAACTTCACGCATCCACGCGACTTTCACGTTTTGTGCAGGTTGTCGGAACTGGCCCGCGAATGTTCGGTCCTAGAGGATAAAGTTGCTCAGATCGTCGTCGACCGCGATTTCGCCGATCCGCTCGGTGACAAACGCTTCTTCGATCTCGATCCGCTCACCCGGCCGTTCGTTGGCCGAGAAGGAGATCTCTTCCAGCACCTTTTCGAAGATCGTCTGCAGTCTTCGCGCGCCGATATCCTCGGTTCGTCCATTCACCAAGCGTCGCCAGCCGCGCCATCTCGCGCAGCGAGCCATCGGTAAAGACCAGCTCGACGCCTTCGGTTCCCAGCAGCGCCTCGTATTGCCGAGTCAAGCGCATTGCGCGGTTCGGTGAGGATGCGATAGAGATCGTCCTCGTCGAGGCTGCTCAGCTCGACCCTGATCGGAAAACGGCCCTGTAGCTCAGGGATCAGATCGCTCGGTCGCGAGTCATGGAACGAGCCTGCCGCGATGAACAGGACATGGTCGGTTTTGACCGGGCCGTAGCGGGTCATGACCACGGAACCTTCGACGATGGGCAGCAGATCGCGCTGCACCCCTTCGCCCGAGACATCACCGCCGTAATCATTGCCGGATGAAATCGTCTTGTCGATTTCGTCGAGGAAGATCACGCCCGATTCCTCGACCCGGATGATGGCTTCGTCGATTACCGAGCCCGCGTCGACCATGCGGTAGGCTTCCTGCTGCGTCAGGATTCGCTCGGCTTCGCGCACCGAAACCCGCCGTCGAGTCGGCCGGCGCGGCATCAGGCTATCCAGGAAATCCCGGAACGAGCCCTGGACATCGTCGCCGAACTCGTCGCCAAGTCGCCTGGGTCGAATTCGCCTGCCCCACCGAACTCGTCATAGTCGACTTCGATTTCGACGGTTTCCTCGTCGAGCGCGTGTTCTTGCAGCAAGCCGCAGCATCCGCTTGCGCTCACGCTGCACACGACGCTGCTCGGTCAGGGTGCGACGCGCGTTCTGCTCGTCGTCACCTTCAGGCGTGATATCCGGCCGTTTGCCATTCCGCACTGGCTTTCGACGCAGCATCTGCTCGGTGACCAGATCCGCCAGCCGCTCCTCAGCGAGCAGCCGCGCCTGTTCGCGCACTTCCTCCAGCCGCTTGTTGTGCTGGTTGCTGATCGCGACTTCGACCAGATCGCGCACGATCGACTCGACATCGCGGCCGACATACCCCACTTCGGTGAACTTGGTCGCCTCGACCTTGATGAAAGGCGCATCGACCATTTTCGCCACCCGACGAGCGATCTCGGTTTTGCCGACACCGGTCGGACCGATCATCAGAATATTGCGCGGGTGAATTTCCTCCCGCAGCTCTTCGGGCAGCAATCGGCGACGATACCGATTGCGAAGTGCGACGGCCACCGCACGCTTGGCGTCGTTCTGGCCAATGATGTGCAGATCGAGCTCGAGCACGATTTGCGCCGGGGTCAGGTTTTCGACGATGAGCTCGTCGGCTCCTTCGCCACTGGTGCGTCGCAGTGTTTCAGACCGATCGGTCTGCCGGGCAGCCTCGGCCATTAGCTTGCCGCTCCCTTCTTGCGTCCGCGGGTTTTCGGTTTCTGGGCGTCGTCCTCGACCTCGATGATGTCGCCGGCTTGGACGGGTTCCTCTTCGTCGGTTGGAATGCTGACTGACTCGATCGTGAAATGGTTATTGGTGAAAATGCAGATATCGGCCGTGATCTCCATCGCGGCCCGCACCAGTTCCACCGCATCCAGGTCGGAATGCAGCATGAGCGCTTTTGCTGCGGCGGTTGCGTAGGGAGCGCCCGAGCCAATGGCCACGATACCGTCGTCTGGCTCGATGACATCGCCTTCCCCGGAAATCACCAGGATCGACTCATAATCCGCCACGATGAGCTGTGCTTCGAGACGCCGCAAGTAGCGGTCGGTTCGCCACTCCTTCGCCAACTCGACCGAGGCGCGGCGCACATTGCCATCGCCGGATTTGAGCTGGCTCTCGAATTTGCCGAACAGGGTCAGGGCATCGGCCACCGCGCCGGCAAACCCGGCAACGATGCGGCCATCATCCATCAGGCGTATTTTGCGCGCGCCATGTTTCAGCACGACATCGCCCAGCGTCACCTGCCCGTCGCCGGCCATGGCAACGGTGCCCCCTTTTTTGACGCCCAGGATTGTCGTGCCATGGGGGCGCACGCCGGTTGAGGTCTCTCGTTCGTAGGTCAACGATCAGTGTCTTTCGATTGGGTTCAATAGTCAGGAGCCGCTCGCGATACGAGCGGCTCAACTGGCCAAGTTTACGTTAGGCGGTGGACCGCGTCACGGAGTGCCTACCCGGTCTGTGGCAGCGCCGCTTCGGTATTGCCGCACGCCGGGCACTTCAGATTGCCCTGCTTGCCAACCTGCTCCATGTGCGAACCGCAGCGCACGCATTTGGTCTCGACCGGTTTGTTCCAGGTGACGAAATCGCAGTCCGGATACCGGCTGCAACCGTAGAAGGTTCGGCCCTTCTTCGAACGCCGCTCGACCACGTCGCCCTCATGGCAGGTAGGGCAGGTCATCCCAATCTTGGTCAGCAACGGCTTGGAGTTCCGGCATTCCGGAAATCCGCTGCAGGCCATGAACTTGCCGAACTTGCCCATCTTGATGACCATCGGGCGGCCACACTGCTCGCAATCCTCGCCCGCGGGCTCGTCCTTGAGCTTCACCCGCTGGATCGTTTGCTCTGCTTGCGTGAGGGTGGTCTTGAACGGATCGTAGAAGCTGCGCAAGGTCGGCACCCAGGCACGATCGCCCGATGCGATGTCGTCCAGCTCGCTCTCCATCTGAGAGGTGAAGCCGATATCGAACACGTTGGGAAAATGTTCGGCAAGCAGATCGCTGACCACGGTACCCAGCTCGGTCGGAATCAGCTTCTTTTGCTCGGTCGTGACATAGCTGCGCGCCATGAGGGTCGCCAGCGTTGGGGCATACGTGCTCGGGCGGCCGATCCCTTCTTCCTCCAGCGCCTTGATCAGCGTGGCTTCGGAATAGCGGGGCGGCGGCTGGGTGAAGTGCTGATCGGCCAGCAGCTCGACCAGATCGAGCTCCTCTCCCTCGGTCACCCGCGGAAGCGCGCCCTTGTCCAGCTCATCCACATCGCCATCGTCACGACCTGCGGTGTACACCTTCATGTACCCCTGGAACTTCACCACCGATCCGGTTGCCCGCAGCATGTACGGCGGATTGTCGAGTTCGTCAGGTTGACCGGCCGCGATATCGATCGTCGTCCCGTCCAGGATGGCGGGATTCATCTGGCTGGCAATGAACCGCTGCCAGATCAATTGATAGAGCTTGAATTGTTGCGGTGATAGCGAGGCTTTGACTGCGGACGGTTCGCGATTCGGATGCGTCGGGCCGGATCGCCTCGTGCGCTTCCTGCGCTCCCTTGGAACGAGTCCGATAGAGCGGCGGCGAGGCCGGGACAAACTCTGGACCGAACTTTCCGCTGATCACCGCGCGTGCTGCCTGTTGCGCCTGGGAAGAGACGTTCAGCGAGTCGGTTCGCATATAGGTGATCAGGCCCTCGATCCCTTCCTTTCCGAGATCGATGCCTTCATAGAGCTCCTGCGCAATCTGCATCGTACGCCGGACCGGGAATCCAAGCTTACGCGAGGCTTCCTGTTGCAAGGTGCTGGTCGTGAAGGGGGCCTGCGGTCGTCGCTGGGACTCGCGGGACTTTACGGACGCGACCCTGAAGACGCCGGCTTTCAGTTCGTCGACGATCTTGTGCGCCTGCTCGCCGGTTGAGAGCTCGGCGTTCTTCCCACCGACCTTGTTGACTGCTGCCCGGAAGACCACCGGCTTGGCCGGCTCGCGTCTGTTTGAGATCGGCTTCGACTGACCAGTATTCGACCGGGTTGAACTCTTCGATCAGCCGCTCGCGCTCGACGACGATGCGGAGCGCCGCACTCTGAACGCGTCCAGCCGAAAGACCACGCTTGACCTTCTTCCAAAGGAGCGGGCTGACGCTGTAGCCCACCAGGCGGTCCAGCACGCGGCGCGCCTGCTGCGCATCGACCAACGCCATGTCGATCTCACGCGGATGCAGCATCGCTTCCTGGACAGCTTCCGGAGTGATCTCGTGAAAGACCACGCGGGAGACCGGCCGGTCACCTGGTTCGGTCGCCTGTACCAGATGCCAGGCGATCGCCTCGCCCTCACGGTCGGGGTCGGTCGCCAGAATCAGCTCCTTCGCCCCCTGAACGCTGCTTTTCAGGTCCTTGATCGTCTTGTTCTTTTCACGAGGAACCAGGTACTTCGGCGTGAAGTCGTCGTCGACATCGACCCCCAACGTGCTCTTGGGAAGGTCACGCACGTGGCCCATCGATGATTTGACCGTGTAGCCGCTGCCGAGATAGCGCCCGATCGCCTTCGCTTTCGTTGGCGATTCGACGATCACCAGCTTTCCCTTGGGCTTGACAGCCGGGGCGGCGGGCTTCCTTTTTGCCGGGGTTTTCTTGACCGGCGTTTCCTTGATGATATCGGTCATGTGCTCGATTCGATTCGATTGCAGGCTCCAATAGGCCGACGGCAATGCGCGTCGGGGTCAAGTCATGCCTGCGTTGCTTGACGTGCTATTCAAACGTAGCACCCTCCGCACACTGCTTGTCAAGCAGGTCGCACCGCACGAGATTTCGGCCGCATGGATGTCGCGACAAAATGTTGGGCTCCCGCGTTGGCGACCAGGCCCTTCAGCTCCAGCATCGTCATCAACGCGGACGCCTGGGAGATCGTGATTCCAGCGCTATAGGCGAGCTCGTCGATATGTTGTGGCTCCGCGGTCACCAGAGCGTAGATCGCACGTTCTTCGTCGGTCATGGGGAATGCAACTTGAGCTGGCTCATCAGCCGGAACTGCTGATGAGAGCTGAAGATCGTCCAGCAGATCCGCCGCACAGGTGAGCGGCGTGGCACCCTGCCGCAAGAGCCGGTTGGTCCCATCACTCGCATGGGAAAGAATGCTTCCGGGCACCGCATAGACATCGCGCCCCTGGTCTGCGGCGAACCCGACCGTGATCAATGCGCCGCTCCTGGCGGGTGCTTCGACCACAATCGTAGCCACTGATAATCCGGAAATAATCCGGTTCCTCGCCGGGAAATTCGGAGCGTCCGGTTTGGTGCCGGGCGGATAATCGGAAATGAGTGCTCCAGAATCGACGATGCGTTCGGCAAGCTGGCGATGCTCCGGCGGATAAACGATGTCGACTCCGCTGGCCATGACGGCCAGCGTGCGTCCTCCTGCTTCGAGCGCTGCCCGGTGCGCGAATCCATCGATGCCCTTCGCCAACCCGGAGACAATCGTCACTCCGGCCGCAGCCAAATCGGTTGCGATCCGGTTGGTCGCCTCGCGTCCATAGGATGACGAACGACGAGTTCCCACGATGGCGACGGTAATGTCCTCTTGCGCTGGGAGCGATCCTCGAAAATAGAGCACCGGCGGAGGGCCCGGGATTTCGCGAAGAATGCGCGGATACTCTTCGTCCAGCACGGTCACGACTTGTGCCCCGGAACTGGCAATACGTTCCAGCACATGCGCCGGCTCGGTCCTCGAACGCGCAGCCAGCACTGCCCGGCACGTACGCTCGTCGAGGACAGCCAGCAAGTCGCGCTCATCGGCCCGCCACGCCAGATCGAGCGTGCCAAATCGATCGCGCAGCCGCCCGAGCCGCACGGGACCAATGTGGGTAACTTGCGATAGCGCAACCAGATAGGCCTGCTCCGGCGTGCTGTCGTGCGAACCGAGAACCATCGAACCGCCGTCCCTCCCCTTTACCGCGCGTCACTATAGCGAACGTACGCGCACTTTGAAAGTGCCGCAAAAACTACGCCCACACCGAACAAACGACGCTCGCCAGAACGTACGATCTGCTATGATGCTGCTCAGGTCGATATCCTGTTTTTGATGTTTGCGGCATGCGCGTCGTTATACTTGCGCGTGACGACACGTCCCGAATCCCGCATCGGACGAACAGGACCTGACGACCCTGAGCGAAAGACCCGGCAGCGCGTCCCGAACGCTTCTGGAAACGGCCGATGCAGTGAAGTTTCGGTGTCGTTCGTTCGAATCCATCCCGCATAGGGATTCGGGGGTCCAGTCCAGGACATGAAATCGCTCACGATCGGGCGAATCCAGGGAATCGATATCAAGCTCCACCCGAGCTTTGTATTGATTGGACTGTGGGTTATTTACCATTGGGGATTCCGGCAGGATTCGGGGGTCGCCGGCACCATCTATGGGCTGGCGCTGGTACTGTCGATTTTCGTCCTGGTTCTCCTCCATGAGCTCGGCCACAGCATGATGGCCCACGAATATGGCCTTCGAGTTCGCGATATTACCCTCGTGCCGTTCGGCGGAATCGCTCGAATCGAGCAGATGCCGTCTCGTCCGCGTGCCGAAGCGATGATCTCCCTGGCTGGGCCGCTCGTCAATATCGCCATCGCGCTCCTCCTGCTGCCGGTTCTGCTGATGGTCGGACTGGCAAACGGCAACGACTCGCTGCAGGACTTCGCCCGCTTCGGCCTGGGCGATGTTTCGCTCACCGGCTTCCTCTTTTATCTGACGCTCGCCAATCTCACCCTGGCCGTCTTCAATCTGCTTCCCGCTTTCCCCATGGACGGTGGGCGAATACTGCGGGCTGGCGTCACTCCATTCATGGGCCGGCAGGGAGCCACCACGGTGGCGGTCGCAATTGGCATCACGCTTGGAGTACTGATCGGCATTCTCGGACTCCTCTCCGGCGAGTACCTGATCGTGCTGGTGATGGGATTCGTGGTGCTCGCCGCCATAGCCGAAGGGCGCGCGGTTCGCCTCGAAGAATCGATGCGGCGCTTGCGAGTTGGACAGTTCGCCGTTTGGGATCGAGGCGGCGTTTCGCCGGACGATCCGATCGCTATGGCGCTTCGCCAGGGCGCCCGCGATCTCGCGGTCACCGAGAACGGCCAATTGGTCGGCATGGTGTGGCGCCAGCAGCTCGTCGATGCCATGAGCCATGGCGGGCTTCAGCGACGCGTGTCGGAGATCATGGACCGGCGTTACGTCACGATTTCAAGCGACACATCGGTCCACGAAGCGCAGCGGCTGATGAGTGAAACCAGTCAATGGGCAATTCCGGTGGCGGATGGCGGATTGTATCGCGGACTCTTTACCGCGGATCGATTTATCCACGTGCAACGGCACGTTGTTTCGCAGACTTCCGAGCGACGACATTTCGCGCACTTGACCGGATCGCTCAGCCAAACGTTCCGTAGCAGGGTGCGCTAAACTATCGTTAGCTGCTTCACTCGGGCAGCGCTCATTCGGTTAGTTGACCGAACCCTCTCGTTCGCCGTACGATCTACTTGCCCCATTTGGAACATCGGCGACAGGATTGCAACTATGAAGGTTTCCACCAGAGGCGAATACGGCGTACGCGCCATGGTTGCGCTGGCAAAGCACTATGGTGAGGGACCGGCTTCGATTTCGACACTCTCGGCCGAGTCGGCGGTGCCCTATTCCTATCTGGAACAACTGATTTCTCCCCTCAAAAAGTCAGGGCTAGTAACCAGCCGCCGTGGCGCGGCGGGGGGATATCAGCTTTCACGCGCCCCAGAGCATATCGGTATTGGCGAGATCTACCGCGCCATGGAAGGGCCGATTGCCCCGATGGAGTGCGTCTCGGAAGATCTTTCCGAGCAATCGTGTCCATTGATCCCAAATTGCGAAACCCGTCCAGTCTGGATGGAGGTGCGCAATTCGATCGCGTCCACGCTGGACTCGATGACGCTCGCTGACCTGCTTCGCAAAGGCGGCGTCGGGAATGTGCCGGCCCCCGATCTCACCAGCGTGGCCGGCTAACCGCCGCCACGACCTCGCTTTCCCATGATTCGCCAGATCGAGACCGATTCGATCTATCTTGACCATGCCGCCACTACTCCGGTCGATCCGGAGGTTCTGCAGGCGATGGCTCCCTGGTTTACCGAGTATTTCGGAAACCCATCCAGCATCTATCAGCTTGGTCAGCAAAGCAGGTCCGCGCTGGACGCGTCGCGCGCGCAATGCGCGCGCGTGCTCCGCTGCCATCCCAGTGAGATCGTCTTCACCAGTGGGGCGACAGAAAGCAATAACCTCGCCCTGGCTGGATCGGTCTGGGCATGGCGCGAGCGGAATCCAGCAGGACCGGCCCCGCATATCGTCACCACCGCCATCGAACATCACGCGGTGCTGCACAAGGCAGAGTGGCTCGCATCCATCGGATTTGGGCTGACGGTCGTGCCCGTCGACGAGGTCGGCATCGTTGATCCGGCAGAGATCGAGGCAGCGATTCGACCTGAGACAGCCGTGATTTCCGTGATGACAGCCAACAACGAGACGGGCGCGATTCAGCCGCTCCCCGCGATCTCTGAGATCGCACGCCGTCATGGCGTGCCGCTCCACACCGATGGGGTGCAAGCGGCCGGGCTTCTGGCCCTCGATGTCGACGCGCTCGGTGTTGATCTCCTTTCCCTGAGTGCGCACAAGTTCTATGGCCCGAAAGGAGTCGGACTCCTCTACGTCCGACGCGGTACCCCGCTCAGCTGGCAACAACTCGGTGGAGGACAGGAAAGCGGCCGCCGAGGTGGGACTGAGAATGTCCCGCTGATTGTGGGGATGAGTGCGGCGCTCACCCTGGCAGAGCGCGATCGGGAGGACTATGCGCGTGATTGCCGCGCGCTCCGCGACCAACTCGCCCACGAGATCGACGAGCGCATCGAAGGAGTTACCTTGAACGGTCCGCCACTGGGCGAGAACCGGCTGGCAAACAATCTCAACCTGACCATCGCCGGCGTGCAAGGGGAAACGGTGCTGCTCAACCTCGATATGGCCGATGTTGCGGCTTCGGCCGGGTCGGCCTGCACCACCGGAAATTCCCAACCCAGCCATGTGCTCAAAGCCATGGGCTTCTCGGACGATCGCTGCCGGACGAGCATTCGCCTGACCGTCGGGCGATGCAACGATTCCGGCCAGATAGCCGAGGCGGCCGAGAGTCTCGCCGATGCGGTGCTACGGATTCGCGAGCTCGGCTGACTCGTCGGCTGAAATCAGCACCGACGCTCCGACCAACTCGAGTTCCGGCGCGGACCGTTCCGCCTCCTCGACTTTCGCCTGGAGCACATCCCCCAGAGCGACGCCGTCGCTCGAGCCAAGCGGCGGTAGCTCATCCAGCGACGACAGCCCAAAGTGCTGCAGGAACGCCGGCGTGGTCACATATTGATATGGTTGGCCGGCCGATTCGGCCCGTCCTCCGGCTTCCACTAGGCCTCGTGAGAGGAGCGTGGCAAGCACTCCGGTCGAGTCGACGCCACGCACGGCCTCGATCGTCGATCGGGTAACCGGCTGCTGATAGGCAACGATAGCGACGGTTTCCAGCGCGGCGCTGGAGAGACGCGCCTCGCGCTCCAATCCAAGAAAGCGGCGGATATGACCCGCAAATCGGGGAGCAGTGGCGATCTGCACCTGATCCCGATGTCGCTGCACCACCCAGCCTCTGTCCTCGTATTCGGACAGGCGCGCCACTGCTGAATCGACCTCATCCATCCGGGCTCCAGCAACCTCCGCAAGGTCCGCAACTGACACCGGGCCAGACGCAACCAGCAAGAGCGCTTCGATGAGCGCAGGCAGCTCGAATTCGATTTCTCGCGGATCGCGCATTTCCAGCGCAATCACCTGTTCGATATCCGTCATCACTGTCCTGTCCGTCGTAAAAGCGTGCTGGCCATTAGAACTCCTCGACTTCATCGAAGAGGGGAGCCGGCCCATCGCCCAGTCGCTGAATCGTTATCTCACCGAACGGCTCGGTTTGCTCGGCATCCGCCGCACCGCGGCGAATCATCACGAGTAATGCTAAAAAGAGCGCTCGTCGCTCAGAGGCATCCTGACAGTTGGCATCGGCTATGCCATTGAACGATGTGAGGCCACCGGTAAGCGCCACGTTCAATCGCCCTATCATCTCGCGCAGGCTGACCGCAGGCTTGATGAGCACCAACTTGCGAACCGGCTCGACCACGACCAGCTTGCGCTGCAGCGCACGGGCCAGCCACGATGCGTCGTGCCGTCCCAATGGAAGCTCTTTCGGCTTGTCGGGCAGCTCGACCGCATCGGCGCTCGGCGAAAAGGCCACCATGCCGAGCTTGTCGATCTGCGCGAATTGTCTGGCGGCCTCTTTGATCGCTTTGTATTCAAGGAGCTGAACTACCAGCCCCTCCTCATCCTCTTCCTCTGCGGGCACGACTGGGCGGGGGAGCAGCGAGCGCGCCTTGATAACGATCAAGCGGCTGCCCACCGTGGTGAACTCGGCAACGGTTTCCGGCGCCGAACCGCCAAGCTCGCGGGCCGCCTGAAGAAACTGATCGCTCACCAGCGCCAGCGACACCTCTGAAATTGGAAGCTGTTGCTTCTCGATCAGGCGCAGCAAAACATCGAGCGGCCCCTCGAAGGTGGGAAGCCGAAGCTGCCAGGTAAATGCAGTGTTGTGATCGAAGGTGATTGCGCTCATGCGGGGCCGATTGTACGCTGCGAAAAGCGATCAGGAGGCGAAGTCGGCCGCTTGCAGCCGGGCCAGGTCGGGATCGCCCAGATCGGATTCGGCCTCATGGTTGCGAATCAGCCAGCAGGTTCGCTCGCTGCACCCCAGTTGCTGAGCGACGTCAGCTCCGATCGCGGGATGAAGCATGGTCAATGCCAGGCCGGGAAGGCGCCCGTCGGGATACTCTGCCGCGACTTTTGCGAGCCTCCCGGGTGATACGCGCTTCAGGACGACTTTTCCCACCCGGTCGGTCAGTCGCACCTGGTTGCGACCGTCCGACTTCCCGATGTCATGCAGCAACCCGGCCAGGAGCAGGTCCGGTTCGGTCACACCCTGCGATTGCAGATGGTTGGCGACCCGGCAAAGATGCTGTTGATCGAATGCCGGCATCGTCTCGAAACGCTGCCGCTGTTCGGGCGTCAGCAGTTCGAGGATGGTGCGATCGACATCGGCCCCGGCGCGGGTGGGACTCAGCCCGCGCAGGCCCTGCACCAGGCGCTTGCGAGCGTAGGCGAAGGAAGATTGGTCGCTCATGACAGCGCGCGCGGTCACAACAGAATGCGCCATAAGAGCTGACGTACCGGATCGATCATTTCGCTGGTGAGCGACGATCCGAAACGGCCGCCAAGAAAGAAGACCAGGAAGAGAATCAGGAAGCCATAGCGCTCGAGGGGGGCCAGCACTGGCGTCCAGAACTTGGGCAGGATACCGACCATGATCTTGTATCCATCCAGGGGCGGCAAGGGAATGGCATTGAACGAGGCCAGCAGCACATTGACCGTGAAGAACCAATACGCCACATAACCGAGCTCACTCGTATTGGGGTTCATGTTGCGCAGTATCACCGCGGCCGGCACTGCCAGCGCGACATTCGTAAGAGGTCCTGCCAGTGCCACCAAAGCCATGGCGCGATGTCGCTGATCGGGCTTGAAGGCGGTCAACCGGCTCGGATTGACCGGAACCGGCTTGCCCCAGCCGATGAAGTTGTATCCCAGTGAAATGAGCGCCATTCCCATAAAACCGAATGGCTCGAAGTGCGACACCGGATTCAGCGTCACGCGGCCCTGTTGCTCGGCGGTGTGATCGCCGAGCTTGAGCGCGACGTACGCGTGCATGAACTCATGGATAGAGATCGCCACAACGAAACATCCGAGCACCGTCACGATCTGCTTGGTCGGTGGCAGCGTGTGACCACTCATGAGCTGACCCAGGAGCAGGATCAGCATGATGATGTAGATGCCGGAGTTTGGACTTCCGCGACTTACGAAATGGAGCTTATGGCGATCGGAATCGCGAAACACCGATCAGGCGCCGGATCCGGGATAGAGGTGACACGCAACGAAGTGCCTGTCACCCTGATCGGCCAGAATCGGGTCGATCTGCTTGCAGACGTCCATGACGTACGGGCAGCGGGTGTGGAAGTGGCATCCGCTGGGCGGATTGATCGGGCTCGGCACATCGCCGGTCAGGATGATCCGCTCGCGTCCGCGCTCGATGACCGGGTCCGGAATCGGCACGGCCGAAAGCAGCGCCTTCGTGTACGGATGCAGCGGGTCCTCGTAGAGCGCGTTGCGGTCGGCCAGCTCGACGATCTTGCCGAGGTACATGACCGCGACGCGGTCGGAAATGTGCCGCACCACCGAGAGGTCGTGGGCGATGAAGAGATACGTCAGTCCGAACTCGTTCTGCAGGTCTTCCAGCAGGTTGACGATCTGGGCCTGAATCGACACGTCGAGCGCCGAAACCGGCTCGTCGCAGACGATGAAGTCCGGATTCGCCGCGAGCGCGCGGGCGATACCGATGCGCTGCCGCTGACCGCCGGAGAACTCGTGCGGATAGCGATTGGCAAAGTAGGGATTGAGTCCCACGGTCTGCAGCAGTTCCTGCACGCGCTGGTTGCGCTGATTCTTCGGTACCAGGTTGTGAATCTGCATCGGTTCGGAGACGATGCTGCCGACCGTCATGCGCGGGTTCAGCGACGCATACGGATCCTGGAAGATCATCTGCAGGTGGCGGCGCATCTTGCGCATCTCGCCACCGTCGAGCTTGGTCAGATCTTTGCCCGTTGAAGATCACCTCGCCGGCGGTCGGTTTGTAGAGCTGCAGAATCGCGCGGCCGGTGGTCGACTTGCCGCAGCCGGACTCGCCCACCAGGCCGAGCGTTTCGCCCCGGTTGACCGCGAGCGAAACGCCGTCGACGGCCTGAACCGCGCCGACTTTGCGCTGGAAGATGATGCCCTGGGTCAGCGGAAAGTGCATGACCAGGTTGCGAACATCGAGCAGCGGTTGTTGCCCATTGCTGTGAAACCGCCTCCGCCTTCGCTGTTTCGACCGCCATCAGGCTTCTCCCCTCAGTCGGAATCGCCGTCCTTCGATGACTTCTTCCCAGAACCAGCACGCGCTCTTGTGCCCTGGCAGAAACCTCCAGCAGCGGCGGCCGCTTCTGCTCGCACTTCTCGCGCGCATAGTCGCAGCGCGGCACGAACGGGCACATATCCGGGTAGATCGATCAGGTCGGGCGGAAGCCCGCGAATCGGCTCGAGCCGGCCGCGTTCCCGCGCGTCGAGGCGCGGAATCGACTTCATCAGGCCGACCGTGTACGGGTGGCGCGGATTCGCGAAGATTTCTTCCGTGCTCGCGGTTTCCACGATCGATGCCGGCGTACATGACTTGCACGCGGTCGGCCATTCCGGCCACCACGCCCATCGAGTGGGTAATCATGATCACGCCGGTGTCGCGCTCTTTTTGCAGCGACTCGCATCAGGTCGAGAATCTGCGCCTGGATCGTCACGTCGAGCGCGGTGGTTGGCTCGTCGGCAATGATCAGTTTCGGATTGCAGGAAAGCGCCATCGCGATCATCACGCGCTGGCGCATACCGCCGGAGAACTGGTGCGGATACTGATCGATGCGCTCTTCCGCGTTCGGGATGCCGACCATGCGCAGCAGCTCGATCGGCGCGCGCTTTGGCCTGATCTTTCGACATGCCCATGTGAAGCTGCAGCGCTTCGCTGATCTGCCGGTTGATGGTGAGCACCGGGTTCAGCGAGGTCATCGGGTCCTGGAAGATCATCGCGATCTGATTGCCGCGGATGCGGCGAATCTGGTCGTCGCTGAGCTTCAGCAGGTCCTGGCCCTCGAAGATCACCTCGCCATTCGACGATCTTGCCCGGCGGGTTTGGGATCAGCCGCATGATCGAAAGACCGGTGATGCTCTTGCCGCAACCGGACTCGCCGACTACGCCAAGGGTTTCGCCCGGCATCACATAGAAGGAGACGTCGTCGACTGCTTGACGACCCCGTCCTGGGTGAAGAACTGGGTCTGGAGATTCTTGACTTCGAGCAGGGGCGCCCCGCCTTGTTTGGTGCTGCCAGAACGCATCTGGGTTGCACTGGACTCCTTCGAGGAGGCTTCCGCGGACATCTCTCGTCCTTTCAACGGGAACTTGATTCAGTTCTCGTCAGACTATCAGGAGTGCTCCTGCTCCTTGCGGCCATCCGGTCGATGGTTGGCACAAAGGCCAGCCAGCCATCATCGAAGCTGACTCGAAACAATAGAGCGGACGCGACGCGAATATACCATGGTCATAGGCAACGGCCAACGGCTCTATGGAATCGATTGAAAACAATTCACGCTCCGCCTGTCTCGGCCCTGTCAGTGTACTCGCAGTAACGAATGCGCGTCCGCGAAATATCAGAAGTTGGTTGTGATTAGCGTTCCATCTGGTGCATGCCCAATTCGAATAGTCGGGCGGCACATCGCTCGACCAAAGAACGTGGAGCGACCTCAGCTTTCATCTTGCAAATTGTCCGATAGTCACGTGCGAATAGGCCGGAAAATACAAAACGCCGGCCATTGCTGGCCGGCGTTTTCGTGTTCCCAAAAGCTAGGAAGCGAGCGCCTCGAACGGCAGCGCGTTGAGCCGCGCCGAATCTTCGGTGCTGACCGAAACCGATCCGGACTCGGTCATGTAGTCGATAACGGCAGAATCCTCGGCTTGCCCGCTGAGTGAGTCGGTGAAGCGAATCTTGCTGTGCGACGAACCTTCGACTTCGATGTCCGCGGACTTCGAATCGAGTTGGAGGGCATCGTAGGTGGAGCTATCTTCGTTTTCGATTTGCTGGCTATCGGCTGTGCCAGCAATCGTCACGGTGCTGCTGCCTTCGATTTGCGCCTCGAGCCGGCTAACGGCCAGATTGGTGATTTGCAATCCGGCGGAATCCTCCACCGAAAGCTGAAGCGAATCGGTGGTCAGACCATCGACTTCAGCCGTCACCGATCCTTCGAGCTCGATCTCGGAAAGCGACGGCACGGTAATGTGATAGACAAGGTCCGACCCGGCGGAGTTGTTGTCGTCGTCGTTTGGCTCGATCTCCAGCGTGTTGAAGTAGGTCTGCACCTGCAGGTTGGCGATCTCCGCCTCCGGACCAGAAACGGTCACCGAAGCCGGCGAGCCGATGGTGATGATCGCGTGCCCGCCGCCCTGGATCTGGAGCTGCGAGAACGAGTCCACCTGGAACGGCGTCCCATCGGTCTGTGCCGCGACAGGCGCCAGATGCATGGCTCCTGCCAGTAACGCACCTGCGCCAACGACCGAACCTATTTTCCTGATTCCCAGTTTCATCGAATGCTCCCCGCGCCACCGCGCAACGTCTAGACCGCGTATTCCAGCCCGAGTCGGCGAGCTTCCGCCTGTCACGCGACACCCGCGCGCCAAATCGGCCGGTCAATCCAATAACCGATTCGCTCGGCTGGCAGAGGTCCGACTTCTCTGTCTCCACCATCTTAAAGAAGGGGAGGCGCTGCGTCTCCCCTCCCAAAGAAGGGTTTCTCGGCTGATCGGGTTGGCCCTCGGACTGGGCCAGGCCAAGCAAGCCTCTCCGCCTTGCTGCCTGTGCGACCGTATATCCCCATTGCCTGAGTGCTCGCAGCGAGAATCGCCAGCGACGAACATTCTTTTGCACAATTTTGCAGAGAAAATTGCCGGCCCAGGTGTATGTACATTGACTTGAAGTCATGATATTTTAAGTGAGCATTGGTTTTGCCTAGCCGGTGCGCTGAAGCAGTAAGGCTCGATCGCTTCGATCACAACAGGGAACGCAACGGGCGTGAGGTTCATCCCCGGAGCGCTGTGATCGATACCCAGCGAAACGATCGGCGGCATGTAGGGTGCATACGCCGGACGGAGAGCTTTGACAGGTCTCGCAGCCGTCCTCGGACGGAAGCACTTTCGCAAGAAAGCGTCGTTCCCTACGAACGTACGAGACATACACTGAATTACGGTTCCAGCTTGAGCAGCAACAGTGGACGCGTGGAACGTCGGAGCAACCTTCACGGGCGACGACAGAAACGTTGAGTCAGAGCCAAACGAAGCAGCGCGAATCGCAAGAAACGCATTGTGGAGCGAGGCCAGATTCCAGTCACATGGTCCATGCTGCGCATAGGCTGGTACACCCACCGGTGGCTTCGGCCCTGGTGGGTGTACTGTTTTACCCATCAGTGCCATGCCGCTAAGCACGTGTCTTATTGGCACACCCCTCCGGATTTCCCGAAGGTCGCAGGGGTTCTCGCTCCCCGCTACCGTGACTCCGATCCACGGTTCTGCTGTCACCGGACCCTCCCCATCCATTGCTTATAACTTCATCGACAATATAGAATCCCGTCGATGCAATGGCATCTTTCGAGCGAGGATCCAACCCCATGACCGTCTATGTGCTTCACGAAAACCCCGATTGGTATCCACCATTCGCCAAAGCATTTGCCGAAGCTGGTGTCGATGCCCGGGAGTTGCTCCTCGTCGAAGGAACGATCGATATCGATTCGGTCCCAGCAGAAGGGGTCTACTACAACCGACTCAGCGCCTCCTCGCACACCCGCGGACACATCTGGACCAAGGAGTACACCCGCGCGCTGCTGGAATGGCTGGAAGCGAATGGTCGCCGGGTCGTCAATGGCCGATCCGTGGTGGAAATGGAAGTCAGCAAGATTCGACAGTACAGCTTGCTGAAGCAGTTCGGGATCGAAACGCCTCGCACGCTTGCTGTGATTGGAACCACCGATCTACTCGATGCCGCCCGCTCATTTCCCACCCCGTTCATCACCAAGCACAATCAGGGTGGCAAAGGTCTGGGAGTACGCCGCTTCGATTCGTTCGACGAGTTCCAGTCGTATGTGGGTTCAGACGAATTCGAGTTTCCGGTCGACGGCATCACGCTTTTGCAGGAATATCTCCAGGCAACCGAGCCGTTCATCACCCGCATCGAGACCGTCGGTTTCGATTATGTCTACGCCATAACTGCCGACTCAGGGCGAGGTGGGTTCCAGCTTTGTCCCGCCGACGCGTGCGAGTTGGATGAATTCGGGAGACCTAAGGCTGCAAAGAGTCTCTTCGCGTTGCGTGAAGGTTTCGACGATCCCCTGATCGATCGAGTGGTCGACTTCGCGCGTCGATATCGCCTGGAGATCGCGGGCTTCGAGTTCATCGAAACCGTCGATGGACGCAAAGTCGTCTACGACGTCAACACCAATACCAACTACAACCCGGATGTCGAAAAAGTCGCGCCGAAATCTGGGCCTGGCTCGGTGGCTGCGTACCTGAAACGGGTGCTCGAAGAGTCGCGCGAGCTCGCGAGGATCTAGTCGAGCTCAGCACAAGCAACGCAGGGAAGCCGTTCCCCTACGGGTGCGGCATATTGGCGCGGTCTGGTAAAGCCGACGCCTGCCAGGCCGTGAGACTCTGTCGTTCGGCAATCACCAATGCGAGCGTTTGCACCAAGCCATCAGCAAACGATTGGGCCGAGCAAAACGCTTCCGCCAGATCCCGGCAATAGGTCCAGTCCAACGCGGCAGCCTCGCGCAAATCGTCACACACACCGCCTGGATCTTTGCCCATCCCGACTCCGGTCAGGTTTGTTGTGAGGAGCTCCCCGATATTGTCTCGCAGCACCGGACCAGCGTATTCGTCTCCGGCGCACAGCGCCGGCAACCCCATTGCCAGGGCCTCCATGACGCCCCTGGCGGACGAGATCACGACATCGAAATTAGGCAGGAAATTCTGAATCGATGTGCACGGAATGAAGTGCACCGGTGTAATCGAAGCGCCGAATCGGTCGCAAATGTCCCAGTATTTTTCTCCGTCTCCCAGCAACGTGACGCGCATGGAGCTCTCCTCGAGCAACTCGAGCACTTTCCAGATCGTCGGCTCGCGGTTCTCGTCGAGTCGCGAGTAGATGAGCACGCGGATCGGCGCCGCTTCCACCCTCGTGCGCGGAAACACTGGAGTGAAACGGTCGAGATCGACACCTTGATGCATCAGCACCAACTTCTCGCCTGGCAGCCGAGCTTCCAAACGCTGAAGCGAGCGCTCTGTCAGGCAGATGAAACGGTCGCACCGGCGCTCCAGGCGTTCCGTGATGGGTATGGCCGAATTGTGAACGATTCGAAACGCAGGCACGCCCGGCGGGCAAACGTCGAGTAACCGGTCGGAGCCCTCGTCGATCAGCACCAGATCGACATTACCGGGCACGGAATTCTCCAGGAGATCGATCACGTTGCAAAATCGCCGCATTGGCTGCGCTAGCGGAAATCGGCTGGCGCCTTCCACCGCCAGCGTGACCTCTTCCCCGCGCGTTGCGAAGGCAGCCACCAAATCGAAAATGAAACTTTGCTGACCGTAGGTCATGTACCGGCCGTGCAGGCTGTACCGTCCGCCGTAGAGAGGATTGTCACTTGCGCAAACGAGGTAGAGAATGTGCACGGAAACTCCGACTTGTGTTCACGCCCCGGACTGGCGTTCGTTGCCAGTCTGGCCGAATGTCAGTTTACGAATGGTGAGCGCGGCGGATCATGACCATTGCGACGCTGGTGGATGACACAGAACGCCCTCCTGCGCCCACGACATCGGTCGAATGGGGCGTCGAGATTGCATGATTGTGCGGTTTCGAAGCTGGCGCGATTGTATGCTCAGCCGGCGTACCAGCACGAATTTCCAGCGAAGGAACGGCTGAACATGGTGAACCGGCGCGTCGTCGGCCCGTACACGCCGAGAGAGCAACGCAGTGGTTCGATGGAATCCCAACGTCGAGCTCCGAGAGGGGCAGCGACTTGAAGATCCTGGGGCTCTCGTTCGTTCGCAATGCTGAGGCGCCCTTGCCAGCCATGCTGGACGGAATGGCGATCTATTGCGACGAAATCTTTGTCGTCGACGATCGAAGCACCGATGGCACAGCAGAGATTCTGTTGCACCATCCCCGGGTTTCGAACGTGTTCACGATCGACCGCTGCATTTCCGACGACCCATGGCATTTCCCGGAAAGCAGGTTGCTGGACCTGCTCTATCGCATGGCCGACTTCGCTGAGCCCACGTGGGTCGTCATGCTCTCGGCCGACGAATCGCTGGAGCCTGCTAGCTCCATACGCGAGATTCTGCAAAACGCCGCGGCAGAAATCAGCGGTTTCCAGATACATCTGACCTCGGCTTGGAACGATCCGCTCTATCCCGTTATGGTGCCGGTTATGGGACAGGCGCGATCGCTGGTCGGTCGGGTATGGCGATACCATCCGGGGCTGCTCGCTGGAGGCAAGCGTCTCCACAACAGCTACTTCCCGAGCAACATCGCCGGTTTCGGTCGCGTCGAATATTCCAGCGAGATGACGATTGCCCACGCAGGCTGGTCGACACTTGCCGAGCGGATCGCGAAAGTAGACCTCTACTCGTCTCTCGATCCGACATTGGAGCTGAACGATGGGGTGCCCTACGATATCGGGCTGTTGTTCGGCTTCGAGCGTCATCGCATCGCCGAATTGATACAAGAGTACGATCGCCGAGTCGAAGCGATTGCGGAAGCTTCTGCCCGCCCCCGATGACCGTGCTCCAGCGCACCCGTCTTCGAACCCAATCCCTCTCGGTTCCGTCGAAATTCTCGTGTATGATTGCCCCGCGCTTTGAGCCGCGATGAGGATTACCGTGATCACCGGCGTCGTAGCGGTCAAAGTCGCGCGCATGTGCGCCCGTAGCTCAGCGGATAGAGCGCTTGCCTCCGGAGCAAGAGGTCGCGTGTTCGAGTCACGCCGGGCGTACCAAAACACCCACGTACATATAAGTTCATTCAAGCGCCTACCCTGGTTAGGCCCTTCTGGAAATCGGGCAATGTGGCCATCTTGTGTCCATTGCAAGTCGATGTGGCCGCTTTCGTCCTCCACAGAACCACCGAGACCCGGGCTGACGGGTTAGCGCGTAGACCGTTGACGTTGGAAAGCTGCTCCTTCTACAGGCCGCAACGTCTCACACCGCATCATCCGCCGTAAATCGCAGCATGACCGGACTTACCTGTTCTGTTGCCCCACATCACGACGATGATCGTCGACGACGTGGTGCCAACCATAGTGGGCGCTCGCAGTTCGCACGACTATGCTAGTTCCATAATCAACGCACTCATCGAAAACGCCTGCCAACGCCGTAGAGGGACGTGTGCTATCTCAGATCTCAAACTCGTGTGCCTCCTGCCGGTGCGAAACGGGGCAGCGGACCTACCCGGCTATCTGAGGGCGGTCGAAGGCTTGGCCGATGCCGTGATCGCCCTCGACGACGGCAGTACAGACGCCACTCGGCAGATTCTGGACGCTAGTCCACTCGTCAAACTCGTATTGGACAACCCTCCACGACCTGACTATGTCGGATGGGACGACGCTGGCAATCGCAACCGTTTGCTCGACGCTGCGGCGCTCTTCGAACCCGACTGGGTTCTCTCGCTCGATGCAGATGAGCGCATCCCGCCAGCAGATGCCGCTGCCTTGCGCGCTTTCCTCGAGACCGACGCCCTGGCGGGGCTGGCCTACGGTTTCAAGGTCTACCGCATGTGGCAGGACCTGGAGCACTACGACCGGGACGGGCTGTGGGTGTACCGCCTCTTTGCCTTCAAGCCGGGGCAGCGGTTTCCAGACCAGCGGTTGCACTTTGTGCCGATTCCGACGGAAATCCCGCGTACTCGCTGGGTCCGCACCACCATTCGTATTCAGCATTTGGCTGGGTTGACCGTTGGCCGCCGCCAGGCCCGCTTCGACAAGTATCGGCAGGCTGATCCGGACAACACCTTTCAACACTCCTACCGTGATCTGCTCCAACCCGCGCTGGATATCGCGGACTGGAAGGCACGCCCTGCTGGACTCCCAGTTCTGGACGTGCGCGAAAACGACGTCACAGCAATGCGTGAGGACGCGGAGCATCCCGAACTCGACGAGATCACCGGTCGTCCTGCCCTGTCGGCCATCATCATTTCCCGTGCGGATGGAGAGCAATTGTTGCGGTCGGTCGCGTCGGTGGTCAACCAGGAGTGTCCCTGGCCCTTCGAGGTCATCGTTGTCACCAGTGGTGGTGGAAACGGCGCCGCGCTCGTCCGCGAGCGCTTCCCCGACGTCACCCTGGTCGATCTGCCCCAGCCCGCACTCCCCGGTGAGGCGCGAAACGCTGGGTTGCGCCTGGCTCGTGGCGAGTATGTCTCCTTCCCTGGCTCCCACGTCGAGCTACTACCTGGGAGCCTTGCCGCACGCCTGCAAGCCCACGATCTCGGGTATGCCATGGTGACGGGCACAACCCTCAACGGCACACGCACCTGGGCCGGTTGGGCCTCCTACTTCCTCGACCATTCAGCAGTGCTGCCAGGACGCCCCTCCACCGAACTCGATGGCGCGCCATCGCACTGCTCGTACCGTCGCAAGGCACTGCTGGCTGTCGGTGGTTTCCCTGAGGACCTGCGCTCGGGGGAGGACACGGTGGTCAATCAGGCGCTGGTTCGACACGGCTATCAAGCGTACCGGGCGCAGGACGTGATCCTCGTTCACAACAGTCCGTGCCGTACGCCGCGGAAGCTGGTGGCGCATCATTTTGTCCGTGGACGTGGGCTAGGGCGCATTCTGCGTGACCGGGATGGGATAGCCCCCAAAGAGCTCCTCGGGAAGCGCGGGGTGAACTTCGTGCGGCGGCAGGTCACCGGCCGTGTGAAGCAGACGACCCAACATGTTCGCCAGTGGAGCGGGGACCCGACGCTGGAAGCTGAGTACCGCCGAGCACGCCCGCTTGTCTTCGCGGGGGCAACTGCCGCCTGTGCGGGCGCGCTCTACGAAATAGTGTTCAGGCAGAATCAGGGGTCAACTTCGCAACAACCGATAGATGTCACCTCAGTGCAGTCAGGCCTCTTGCCGCAGCATCGCGTCGTTGCCTTTTACGGTCACCCGCGCTCGGCCGCGATGGGAATTCTCGGACAACACGAGATGGAGACGGTGTTGTCCAAGCTCAGGCTGCAGGCGGCATCCTTTGCTGCTGCGGACCCGACGTGCCCGGTCATCCCGGCGTTCGACCTCATTGTCACCGTGGCCCAACCGACGCCGGGTACGGACGGCACCTATCGCCTGAGGACAGGAGTCCACCTCATCGACGCATACGCCACCTTCACGGCGGCGCACAACCTGCAGCTTATCCTTGATGTTCAGCCGGGTCACGCTGATCTCGCTGGAGAGATCGAGGCGCTTCGCCCGTGGTTGGTCCAGCCTCACGTCCACCTTGCACTCGACCCGGAGTGGATGATGAGTGAAGGACAGGTGCCGGGGCCCAGGGTTGGAACGATCGAGGAAGACGTCTTGATCGCCACACAAGAGGCCCTGGGGAGGATCGTACGTGAGCACGACCTTCCGCCGAAAATGCTGATCGTCCACCAGTTCCTGGCCAGGATGGTCGAATCAAAGCGTAGGCTCGATGCAGTGCCCGGCGTGCAACTCGTGGTTGAAATCAACGGGGCCGGCACACCGCGTGACAAGACGAAGACCTATAACGCGCTGATCCGGGACAACCCAGGGGAGTTTGCGGGCTTCAAACTCTTCTATACCCAGGACCAACCGCTGATGACAGCCTCCCAGGTGCTGGCATTGACCCCAACCCCGGCCCTGATCATCTATCAATAGCCATGTTGTAGCTTTGTGCGTAAGACCATCGTCTTTGCTGAATGGCTCGAAGTATTGGGCCTATGAATGAGGTTGGGTGATGTCGAAGGAAGAGTTGCTCGACGCCTATGTAGAGGGCCGGATCGGTCGACGCTTGTTCATTCGTGGTCTCACAGCTCTCGGCATTTCTCAGAGCAATGCCATCTTGCACGCTGCCGCACTCCGACCTGGCGCAACAGCACTTGCCGACGACTTGTATGAAGATGGCAACCACCACAAGAATTAGAAACAAGACACGCACCGCCAGCCCGTTCTGGTGGACACAGGTCCAAACAATGCCTCGGCTGACGGCGACACGGTTTCCAGTGGCGATGCGAATAGACGCGGCACCGCGGGCAACGCCATTTTCGGTGGTGATCTTCTGCCGTCACCTAAGCAAGGCATGGGAATTGGCAAACTTCGAGCAAGAGCTGTGGCCGAATCCAGCAGACTGAAGAAAGATTCCTCCTGCTATTCCCGAAGTTCGCCGTTTTCACGATCGTTCGCCTGAGCAATCACCGCGTCATGACCGATCATACGACTGCGCCCGTTTCGCGGCGTCGATCTTCATCAGAGACGGCCATTGTGCAACTGACAACCAACGTTTCATCCCCGCGCACCACGTTGATCGGTCGGCGGCAGATGGTGGACGATGTCACACGTTTGCTCCTCCGGGACGACGTCTCCCTCGTTACGCTCACCGGACCTGGTGGCGTGGGTAAGACGCGCCTGGCGCTGCAAGCTGCCGCAGCTCTTGCTCATGAGTTCTCCGATGGTGTTTGGTTCGTCGAGCTCGCGCCAATCAGGCAGCCGGCCCTGGTGTTGCCCTCGATTGCCCACGCGTATGGACTCACCGATCGTGGTGATCGCCCGCTTGTCGACCTCCTGATCGGTCACCTCAGCCCCAGACAAACATTGTTGGTCCTTGACAACTTCGAACATCTCCTGGACGCCGCTCCGGCAGTCGCCGACCTGCTCATCGCGTGTCCGGGATTGACCATCTTGACTACGAGTCGCGCGATCCTGCACCTTTCCTGTGAACACGAAGTTCTGGTACCGCCACTCCCACGTACCGAGGCTGTCCAGTTGTTCGTGTCCCGTGCCCGCGCGGCGGATGCTGGCTTCGAGCTCACTGCCGCGAGCGCACCTGTCGTCGCGATGATCTGTGACCGGCTGGATGGTCTGCCACTCGCCATCGAGCTGGCGGCCGCCCGCGTCCGCGCCCTCCCCCTTTCTGCGTTGCTCGCCCGGTTAGATACGTCCCTCTCCGTACTGACGCGCGGAGCCCGCGACCAGCCGGATCGACATCGGACCATGCGAGACGCGATCATCTGGAGCCATGATTTGCTGGACCAGCAAGAACAGCTGCTCCTTCGCCGCCTGTCTGTATTTGTCGACGGATTCGACCTTCGGGCAGCCGCAGCCGTTTCGGGACTTGACGACATCGTTCTTCTCGACGGCGTCGCCTCACTCGTAGAGAAGAGCCTTCTCACGCGACAATCGACGTCCGAGGACGACGTGTCCCGCTTCCGGATGCTCGAAGTCGTTCGGGAGTTCGGCGTTGAGCGAATGGAGCTTGCGGAGGACGCTGGAGCGATCCAGCGTGTTCATGCCGAACACTACCTCGCCGTTGCCGAGGGGCTTGCCGGGCAATTATTCACCACCGACTTCGATCGATTGATGGCGGAACTCGACACCGAACACGGGAACATTCGCGCGGCCCTGGTTTGGTGTAACGAATCCGGGGCCACGGATCTTACGCTACGGCTGGCTCGCGCCATGAGCGACTACTGGTGGTTGCGTGGATTTCTGCGCGAGGGACAGCAATGGATCGACCTCGCCATTGAGCGGGCAGACCAGGTTCCGTCGTCGACACTGGCGGGGGCGCTCGCCAGCGCCGGATGGATTTCGATCTTCCGTGGTGACATAGGCGGAGCAACTGCCCCGCTCACCGAGGCGGTCGAGATGGCTCGTACCGTCGATGACCGTTGGGTCGAGGCGGCTTCGTCGATGGGAATGGCGACGGTACTCCTTGAACTTGGGGACGTAAACGAAGCGGCGGAGTGGTCGGAGCGCCAACTCGGACTCTATCGGGAGCTTGAAACCACTGCCGCTACAGGTGGCTACTGGCTGAGCATCGCCCTGGGTAACCGTGGTCAAATCGCCATCATCCAACGTGACCTGACAAGAGCCGCCGCAATGCTAGACGA
This sequence comes from uncultured Chloroflexia bacterium, assembly GCA_963720855.1. Classification (GTDB taxonomy): domain Bacteria; phylum Chloroflexota; class Chloroflexia; order Thermomicrobiales; family UBA6265; genus JAMLHN01. The sequence continues at coordinate 136,739 of CAVRGV010000002.1, forward strand.
GGGTCTGGCTCTGCAGTTGAGTCTGGGATTCGCGTGGGGATCTGCGGAGACGTACCGAACACTCGGTGATCTCTTGCGAGACCAAGGCAATCTCACGGCAGCCCAGAGCGCCTACCGCGAGAGCATCCGTATCAGCGCGCGCTACCGCGATCTACGACTCCTCACACACGCGATCAGCGGACTCGCAGTGACCGTTGCGACGGGAGGAGATTCCCTGCGTGCTGCTTACCTGTTCGGTGCGGCAACGACATTTCGCGAACAAGTCGGGTCTGCCCTATCGGCATGGGACCATGCCGCTTACGAAGGGGGAGTCGACCTCGCGAAGTCCGAGCTCTCGATCGAGGACTTCGAATCAGCCTGGTCGGCTGGGGCAGCCCTATCGACAAATGACGCGGTCGCCGAGGCGCTCGCAATAGCGTCGGCCCCGGACGTGCCCTCGCCGACTTCAATTTCCGGGCCTAAGAGTGACTATTCCGTACCGGGTCTCGTAGACAGCCTTTCACGTCGAGAGATGGAAATCTTGCGGCTCCTTGCCGACGGGCTGACCGACCGCGAGATTGCCGCAACGCTCTCCATCAGTCTCCGGACCGTCAACGGTCATGTTACGCATCTCCTCAGCAAACTCGGCGTCGAGTCCCGGACCGCTGCAGCGACGCTCGCCGTCCGTCGCGGCTGGGCCTGACCGTAGGTTCGCCGGCTAGAGCACGTAGAACTACCTGTACGGTTTTCCTGGCGTCGCCCAAAACTTCAGGCAGTTTCCCGGATGCTGTGGCTATTCCCCAGCCATAGAGTGATCTCCAGGCCGCACTTCTGCGGTGCAAAAGTCTCTCAGTAAGCGAAGGAGTTCCGAATGGATCCCCACCGGGATGACCAGTCCCCGAGTCCGCCTGTGCGGCGTTTCAACCGTCGAACGGCGATCGGCCGCGCAAGTGTGGTCGCCCTCGCCTTGGGTGGCGCTGCCACGTTATCCCGCCAGTCCGCATCCGCGAAACAGCCAGGAGTTGAGATGTTTCACGCTACACGCTTCACCGATGGCACCCCCACCATGAGTACCCCAACAATCGCGCTTGTCCATGGCGCCTTTGCTGACAGCTCGAGTTGGCTCGGTGTCATCTCCAGGTTGCAGGCCGCTGGCCTGGCAGTCCAGGCGATTAGTAACCCTCTCCGCGGAGTCTCCGCCGATGCCGCGTACGTCGCTAGCGCGATCGAACAGATCCCGGGTCCCGTCCTGCTCGTTGGGCACTCGTACGGGGGTGCCGTCATCTCCGTCGCCGCCGCTCGAGCTTCCAATACCGTCGGTCTTGTTTACGTTGCAGCGTATGTGCCGGATGAAGGCGAGACGATTCTCGATCTCGCCGGGCAATTCCCGCCGACAGCCCTCGCCGAAGCCATCCGCCCTGCCACGTACCCCACTGCCGACTCGGCGACGACCGGCACCGAGTTCTTCCTTGATCATGCGCTCTATCACGCCGCCTTTGCCGCCGACATACCGGAAGAGCAGGCCCGGGTGATGGCTGTGACCCAACGCCCCGTCGCCGATATTGGCTTCGGTGAGCCGGCCGGTCCCATCGCGTGGAAGACCTTGCCGTCCTGGTATGCCGTTGCTACCGCGGATCAGGCACTGGGAGTAGAGCTTGAACGGATGCTTGCCGATCGGGCAGGCTTCGATCACAGTCGAAATCGACGCGTCCCACGCGGTAGCCGTTTCTCAGCCAGCAGCCATCGCCGACCTCATCAGCACGGCCGCCGGCTCCGTCGCCTAGCCGACACCATCCGTTGACCGGCCCGCGATTCCTCCAGTCGAAAGGAACTGAGATGCGCGCGCTCCATGCCTTCGCCAGGAACGATGCCACGAGACTCGTGTACGAGGACGCCAAAATTCCGCAGCTTGCGCTCGGAGACGTGTTGATCCGTGTGCATGCATGCGGAGTCAGTCCGACCGAGCTCTCTTGGCCAACAATCTGGATAACTCCGGATGGGTCAGACCGTCCGCTCCCGATCATCCCCGGCCATGAAGTTTCCGGTGTCGTAGCGATGCCTGGCGCGCTCGAAGAGGGGTGGAATGTCGGCGACGAAGTCTATGGGTTGATCGATTTTCAGCGTGACGGGGCCGACGCTGAATACGTCGCCGCACGGTCCGCCGAGCTGGCTCCGAAGCCGTCCACGATCGACCACGTCCAGGCAGCAGCCGTTCCGCTCTCAGGGCTGACCGCGTGGCAGGCGCTGTTCGACCACGCCCATCTTGAGCGCGGCCAGCGTGTCCTGATACACGGGGGCGCCGGGGGAGTGGGCTCGTTTGCCGTCCAATTGGCCAGATGGTGCGGCGCCGAAGTCATCGCCACCGCCTCCGCGGCAGACTTGAGCTTTGTTCGCGCGCTCGGTGCTGACCTGGTTCTCGACTACCGCATCGACCGGTTCGACGAGTGCCTCCAGCGATGTCGATGTCGTGTTTGACACCGTTGGAGGGGAAATCTGGCGCCGATCGTGGCCAGTTCTCCGTCCAGGTGGAACGCTCGTGTCGGTTGCCGTTCCCAGGCCGCCAGTCGAATCCGCCCCGTCCACCATCAGGGCCGTCTGGTTCGTCGTCGCCAGTCGCCCCGATCAACTCGCTCAACTTGCCGCTCTTATCGACGCAGGTCACCTCCGGCCCGTCGTCGCTGAGGTGCTTCCACTATCCCGGGGACCGGAAGCATTCGCTCCGCGCCAACGTTCCCGTCCAGGCAAGATCGTTATCGATATCGAAACGGAACGCTCTTGAGTCCAACCCGAGTCCGGCTCCCCGTTTCCACTTAGCCCCAAAAGCGGTTAGCTGCAAATCAAGGAGTTTCCATGTCCGACCACCTCGATCATAGTGAAAGTGCGTCCGGCAAGATCGACCCACGCGTCGATATCGCCGACCTGTATGTCTTCCCCTCTCCCCGCACACCCGAACGCACAGTGCTGCTCATGACGGTCTACCCATTCGCCCCATCCGAAGGCGCGGACTTCTCGACCGAAGCGGTCTACGAAATCCTCGTCGACACCAACGGAGACGCCCGGCCAGACGTTGCGTACCGGACCACGTTCGAAGTCGTCGACGGATGCCAGCGCGCGACCGTCCGCCGGGCAACTGGTGAAGACGCCCTTGGGCGTGGAATTGCGGGTGACATCATTTTCGAATCTGCGGAAGTGTCGCTCGATGGAATCGTCAAGGTGACCGACGCAGGCAACAACGGATGCACCTTCTTCGCCGGCCTGCGCGGCGACCCATTCTTCTTCGACCTGCACGGTTACCTTGACCACTTCACGTTTACGGGCGAAGACCTCTTCGTTGATAAGAATGTCTGCGCCATTGCACTCGAGGTGCCGGCGGAAGAGATAAATGGACGGGATCCGATTGGCATCTGGTGCCGAGTCCTGGTTCGCACCCATGGAAAGCTGATTCAAATTGACCGAATGGGTCGCCCCCTGGTCAATGTCGCCCTGACCGAAGGCTCAGAAAAAGACAGCCTTAACCAGAACGATCCGGACCTCGATCTTGCGCTCTTCGTGGAAACGTTCGCCGCCGGTCTGCGCCGCCTCGGTGACCACGCTGACGGCCGAGCCGAAGCGGTAGCGAGATCGCTTCTGCCGGACATTCTCCCATTCGACAGTGGAAAACCAATCGGCTACCCAAACGGCCGCCAGCTCACCGATGACGTCATCGACTACCAGCTTGCCCTGTTTACTGCCGGGAGGATCACCTCTGACCTGGTTGCCGCCCATGCGGACTTCTCAGTCGAATTCCCCTATCTCGCGGAGCCGCACCGAGTGGCTTGACGCGATGCCGCAACAGACTTCTGACCAATCGCAGTTCGCAAGAAAACGAGGATACCGAACGTGACTCCCACCATTGTCTTGATTCATGGCCTCTGGATGACCCCGCTCAGTTGGGAACCCTGGACAAATCGCTATACCGATTGTGGCTATCACGTTATCGCCCCCGCCTGGCCGGGCATGGACCGACCGATCGAGGAACTCAGGCAGGACACGTCAGAGATCGATAATCTGGGTGTGACCGAGATCGTCGACCACTATGACGCCATCATTCGAAACCTCCCGCAACCGCCAATTATTATGGGCCACTCCTTCGGGGGCTTGATCACCCAGGTCCTGCTCGATCGCGACCTTGGCGCCGCCGGAGTCGCAATAGACTCCGCCCCGGTCAAGGGAGTCTTGAGTTTGCCTGTCTCCTCCATTCGGTCCAGCTTGCCCGCCTTGAAGAATCCCGCAAACCTGCATAAGTCCGTGATGTTGACGCCGGAGGAGTTTCATTACGCGTTCACGAATACGATGACCGACGAAGAGTCGCTCGCCGTCTATGACAAACAGGCCGTACCCGGACCCGGTCGCGTTCTCTTCCAGGCGGCATTGGCGAACTTCTCTCCTCACGCCGCGACCAGGATCGATTTCGACAACGATGACCGCGCACCACTCCTGATCATCGCCGGGAGCCGCGATCACGTTTCTCCACCATCGGTAAACCGGGCTACCGCCAAGCTCCAGCACCAATCCAAAGCGGTTACCGACTTCAAGGAGTTCCCTGACCGCTCCCACTACATTCTTGGTCAACAGGGCTGGGAAGAGGTGGCAGACTTTGCTCTTTCCTGGGCTGTCGCACACACCAGTGCCTCTGCCGCGGTCTGAGCCCCGTCTGGTCCTCGTTACGCCACGGAGGTTGTCTGAAGCGGCTCGGCCGACACGTCGTTGGAGCAAAGCGGAAGCCGAGCCACGAGTACTCGCGCCTCATGGTCTTGAGACGTTCGATCAGTCCGCATTCTCCAGGACATGCGGTTCGCAGGTTGATGCATTGCGGGCCACAATACCCGAGACAATGACGAGGAAAACCCCATGCCCTTCATGAACGTTCCGGACGGAACGCGACTCTATTACGAAGAGGAAGGCGAGGGCGATCCACTGCTGCTGGTCAGCGGACAACGACAGGATCACACCTTCTGGGACGGGGTTCGCGGGGATTTCTCGAATCGCTATCGTGTCATTGTCTACGACAACCGGGGGGCAGGGCGGAGCGAGAAGCCAACCGATCCTCCGTATTCGACTCGTGGGTTCGCACAGGACGCCGTGGCGCTCCTCGACCACCTGGAGCTTCCTCGCTCGCACGCGTACGGGCACTCGATGGGTGGGCGGATTTGTCAGTGGCTGGGCATCGACCATGGAGATCGGATCGGAGCGCTGGTGCTCGGCGCTACCTCGCCGGGAACGACCCACGGTGTGCCCATGTCAGCCGAGGTCGACGACGTGTGGCGTCATCCTCCCATCGATCCCGAAGCGGCCCTCGACACGCTTGGGCCGTTGTTCTGGACACCCGAATGGACCGAGGCAAATCGCGAAGTCGCCAGGCACATCATGCAAGCCCCTCCGCTTCCTGAGTTCGCACAGCTCCTCCACTACCAGGCGAGCAAAGGACACGATGCATGGGATCTCCTTCCGACTATTCGCAATCCAACGCTGGTGATCCATGGGAGCGACGATCTTATCAATCCCACCGCCAACGCGTTCCTGCTTGCTGAACGCATTCCTGGCGCCGAGCTCTACCTGATCGAGCGTGGACGACACTTCTTTCCCCAGGAGTTTCGGGAGGAAGCCGGGCGCGTGGTGCGCGATTTTCTGGCACGACATCCGTTACCGTAGCGTGTCTACCAGACAAGCGGGTCACACTATCCTGTAGGTCACCTATCCAATGACGATTCGCTCGTGAAAACGCGATTGGAGAACGAGGTCTTGTCTGGTAAGGATCAGCAGCGAGTTCGCTTCCACCGCACCCGACCGAAACCGACCTGGCGCCGGCAACCAATGCAGGTCGACCGTACCTCTCCACCACTCGTACCATCGAAACCCAAGGCCAGCACCGCTGGCAACCGCTATCCGTTCCGCCCCTGGGAAGTGCTCCTCGCACTGATCATGCTGACAGTGATCTACGCCTCGGTCTCCAGGCAAATCCGGATCGGCCCGAAGTGGCTGCTTCCCGTCCTGGTCACTGGATTGGTGATCGCATTGGTGATCGCACATCGGCTGGAGCGACGAGCAGAGTCTCGCCTGCTCGCACTCGCACTGACTGGAGTCGGCACGCTTGCGGTCGGAGGGAGCATGGCGAGTCTGGTGGACAGGTTACTCACCGGAGATGTCGAGGCGCCCTATCTCCTGCGAGATGCCGCGCTCCTGTGGGTCGCCAACGTCATCGTCTTCTCCCTCTGGTACTGGGAGCTCGATGGCGGCGGCCCGCACGTTCGGCATATCGATGGCTATGTACCAACCGATCTCGCGTTTCCCCAGATCCAGCTGGGAACGGCATTCTCGACCGGTTGGGTACCGCAATTCACCGACTATTTCTTCGTGGCCTTCACCGCCAGTGCCGCATTCAGCCCCACCGACACGTCGATTCTCTCGGTTCGTACCAAAGTTTTGATGATGTTGCAGGCCATAGGTTCGATCATCATTCTGGCCGTCGTGGCTGCGCGGGCGATCAATACCCTCAGTTAGGGCACGCTCCGTCGCTCGGATCCAAAACGAAACAAGCGACGCGTAATCGCGTCGCTTGTCCAGAATTGCGCTGTTCTCGGGAGAATGGCTCTTCGGCTAAACGCCGAGCAGCTTGTTCTTGGCAGCTTCGAACTGGTCTGCGGTCAACAATCCCGCGGCCTGCATGCTTTCGAGCTGGGTGAGCTGAGACATGATATCGGAGCCTCCCGCAGCGGGAGCTGCGGCCGGCGCCTGCAACGAATTCACCTGCGATTGCAGATCTGCAATCTGCTGCTGGCTGTCTACCGCGGCCTGCTGGTCGGCGGCCTGCGGCCTGCTGCTGCTCAGCCTTGCTGGCATATTTCTGTTGCTGATGATGGGAAACCGCTCCGGCAGTGCCGGCCACGACCGCAGTCGTCGCCATCACGCCGATAACTCCGCGTCCACCTCGTCGTCGTCGCATGGTACTGATCCTCCTGTCGAAACTGGTTGGCGAGCGAGTCGAGCGGCTAGACGCCTTCTGCGACGAGCTCCTCGATAACGTAATTCGGAATGCGCGAATTGATGATCACTTCGCCGTTGGCGTTGCGCAACGCCTGCGCGAACTGCGCTGCCCACGTGTTCTCGAAGAGCAGCATGGCGGCCGAAGAATTGGGCTCCAAAAGAACTCCGACGCTCTCGGCATCCTCCTGGGAAAGCAGCTCGTCATCGGCCAAAACCATTGGCTCGAAAATCGCCGTGACCTCGTCACCCCAGGCATTGAGCTCGTACACCAGAACCGCGCCGTCACTGTCCTTCAGGACGAAGAGCAGATCGATCACCCGAATCTGACCGGAATCGACCAGATCCTGCAGTGCGGGAGCCAGCTCACCGGTGAACTGATTGCCGGGGAATTTCACCACCAGCATTTCCACTGGACCGTATGCCATAGAAATTTGCCTTTCATGAGCGGCCGGCCAATTCATCGCCGTTCTGCTCGTATCTACAACTGAGACCAACCCGAAACTCCACCGTACGACTGGAGTGCCCGACCGTCTGCTGCATGGTACCGACATTTCGACACCGGCGACCATACACCAAAAGAAGCAATCCGACAGTCGTGAGGCGCCAAACTACCTGGGGGCTTCAGTCATCACTGGGAATCAGCCCTTCTGCAACCACCTCGAGACTCTCTGGATCCGCCCGATACGCATGAAAAATGATCAGCGCCCCCAGTGCCAGCACCCACGCAGGAAAGATCACCGCCAGCCAAACCGTGAGCGAGTAGCTGAGAAAGAGCACCAGGGCGACGATGATGCTGAGGATGGAAAACCAGCGCGGCATGTAACCGGACGCGCGTCCAATGTTCGCGGTCGTCATCACGAACATCGCCGCCATTCTGACGCCGAACACGAGCAGCAAGGCATTTCCATAGAGCGGAAAGTCGCGGGCCATATCTGCATCGACGACGTCATACCCCATCTCGACCAACGCGGCGGGCATAGTCGATGCAGCCGCTGATGCAAGCGCAAGCGTGATGAAGGCGATACCGCTGAGGAGTTGCACGGTACCAAACATCTGGCTTCCGCGATGTGAGCTGCGCGCCACCCATTGGCGCAACGACGCAATAAACCAGATGAACGCCACCGCCGAGAACGGGAGCACATACAGACCGACCAGCATGATCTTCCGGCGCTCGTTGCTGGAATAAAAGTCGATAAAGGCCTGATCGGCTTCTTTTGGGCGGGGAGCGGAATGGAGCAACCAGAGGCTCAGGATGAAGAGAATGGCGAAGACGGTGCCGACCATGCCCGTCACGATGGCGGCCTTGCGAAGTTCGGCCTGGGTCTTCGCGAAATCTGGGTTCAAGTTCTTTCGTGGCAGCACGTTGGCGCTCTCCGCAGTGACCTGATTGCGTTCACGAGATTCGCTGTGTTGCCGTCGAGTCGACTACGGTCGCACGATGCAGCGAAAGCTGATGTGATTGGTGCCGGTGTCGACTGGATGATTCATACGGGCGGCTGGGCGATATCGCTGGCAGTAGTTCTCCGCGCAGGCATACGACCCGCCCTTCAGTACCTTGCGCGGCGTGGGAGCGCCCGGAGCATTGGGATCGATGCTTTGCTCGCGCCCAGCGCCGAGTGGGTTGAGCTCTGCCGCGGAGCAGCAGGACCGCGGAATCTCGCCATGTCCGGCGTACCAATCGCTGGTCCACTCCCAGGCATTCCCGATCATATCGAACAGTCCGAAATCGTTTGGCGGAAAGGAGCCGATCGGCGCGGTTCGCGCGAAACCGTCCAGTTCCAGGTTCTCCCAGGGAAACTGACCCTGCCAGTAATTCGCCAGCATCTTGCCCTTGGGAGCCAGCTCCTCGCCCCAGGCGAAGGCCCAGCCATCGTGTCCGCCGCGTGCCGCAAATTCCCATTCCGCTTCAGACGGGAGCGACTTGCCGAGCCAGCTCGCATAGGCTTCGACATCCTGCCAGGCAAGGTGGACAACGGGATGCTTGTCTCGCCCTTTGAGATCGCTGTCGGGACCGTCGGGATGGCGCCAATCGGCACCGGGCTGCCAACGCCACCAGGCGTAGTGATCCGCCATCGGCACCGGTCCCGGCGGAGGGGTGAATACCACCGACCCCGCCACGAGATCCTCCGGTAGCGCGCCCGGGTATTCCTCGAGGGTGGGAGTGCGCTCCGCGACCGTCACATATCCGGTCGCCTGCACGAAGCGGCGAAACTTGATGTTGGTGACCTGATACCGGTCGATCCAGAAACCATCCACGGTCACCCGGTGGGCGGGAGCTTCTTCCGGGTAGTGATGATCCGAACCCATCAGAAACGTGCCACCCGGGATCCAAACCATATCCAGATCAGGGGCGGGACCGGATTTTGGGCGATCACCGGTTGCGTTGAGTTGCGTCGCATTCACCATTTGGCCGTCCTGCCGTCGTGCTTGGTTCTTCATCGTCAGATCGCTGCAAGCATGGTAGTCATCCTAGCCCAACTCGCCCATCGAACGATAGTCGTAACTGCCAATCCAGCACTACTCCAGCGCAATCCACTCTTACCCACCATCCCATTTGCACCTTTTTGGACCATGACGCTGCCAGTCATGCACGGGAAGATGAAACAGTTCGGCTGATTGCAAGAAATCGCTTCACATGTCCAACGAAAGCGTGCCTTGTACACGCGAAACCACATCGGATGCGATTCTCGTTCGTTCGTATAAAACGGACGATGGATTGTGAATTGCAGGCAGCCCATACGTTGCAAAGGACCCCGAACGTTGAGTAGTAGCCCATCGTTTCCCGCACTAACATCCGTCGCCACTCCAGCACGAACGTCCTTCGAGCAATCCCGCTGCGCGAAAGCCAGTACTGCCGAATCGCGTCATGTAGAGCTCCTGGCAGCGCTCACCCTGCAAATCTCCCGTGGACGACCGAGAGAAGCGATCACGCTGATCGATGGCTTGCTGGTCAACGCGCGCGAACGAAAGCACCTTCAGTTCATTGCCGAGCTGCGCACCTTGCGAATGGTGGCAGAGCTCGAGCTCGACCGCATCGACGCCTCGGTCCGCAATCAGCGGCTCGGGGATTCTCAGCAAGAGAACGTTGTCGCCACGATGCTGGACTTCATTCACAGGATCATGCCAGCCATCGACCAGGTCGCCCTGGAGGGATCCAATCCCATTCTCAGCGATCAGATTGTCACCGAGCTGTTCCACGGCGCACTGCGCGACCACGGCCGATGCCGTGAGACCCCAGATCTCCTCAGTCACCGTGAGTTTCAGGTCCTCCAATTGGTGTCAGTCGGACTCTCGAATCAGCAAGTTGGCTACCAGCTCTGTATCTCGGAAGGCACGGTCAAAAAGCATCTCTCGAACTTGCTGGACAAGCTCGACGCGGGCAATCGGACCCAGGCGGTCGCACGCGCGAGAACGCTCGGCATCCTGTAAGGTTTCCGTACCCGGTCCTCAACGTTGCCCCGCTCACCGGCGCCGCTCCCCAACCAGGGACTTCGCGAACCACGGGTCGACAACGTTCGTAGCCAAGTGAGCCAAGCATGCAGGCCACTCGCCATCTCCCCATCGCCGAATGGCTCACCCAGTACGACCGGAGCTGGTTCCGCGCAGACCTCGTCACCGGGCTGACCGTCCGGGCGCTCGGGATTTCCTCTGCCTTGGGTGGCTTGCTCCAGGGATGTATCACCTCAGGCGGCGCGAGCCAGTCGGCCGCCAATGACTGGGCCGCCGCCAGGACCCAAATGTAGGCGATTGTCCTGGCAGTTCTTGCCGCGATGACGTCGATTCTGCTCATGCCCGTTTTCAAGCACCGCCGCTGGCCATGCTCACCTTCGGCATGCTGGAAGGGATCATCTTCGGCGCAGGATTCTCGCTGCTCCTGCTCGCGTATCGAGCGTCGAAACCGCGGGTCGATCCGCTCGGCCGCGTTCCCGGCACCGACATCTTCTCATCGATCGAGCGACACCCAGCCAACCAAACGCTGCCGGGATCACTGGTTGTGCGAGTGGATGGCGGCATCTTCTATGCCAACGCGGAAGCGGTCAAGCAGCGCATCGACGCGCTGGTCGATGCAGCGGATCCTCCCATCGATCGCCTGGTGATCGACCTCGACAATGTGTCCGGACTCGACCTGGCAGCGCTTGACATGCTGACCGAGCTCGGTACCGAGGGCGCCGACCGTGGCTATACCCTCGCGCTCGCCGGCGCCACGGCCAGTGTGCGGGAATCGCTGCAGTAAAGATGGACTGGAGCGATTGATTGCCGGCGAGTCCGGCCACTCGACAATCGAGGACGCGCTCGCCAGTCCGTCCGCTTGAATCACCAGCCGTACACCGAGACATGCCGCTTGCTGGAGCCATCGAATGGCTCACCCAGCCACCCGCCATAGCGCTCGTGCAAGCGCAGTCCGGCGATACGGGCCATCAAATCCATTTCACTGGGCCAGATGAACCGGGTGACGATCGGTGAGAGGACAATCCCCTGCTCCGAGATGCGAATGTGACTCTCGTCGAGGATTTGCGTGGCAATGTCGAAGCGCGCCACATCGAGCGTGACCTGGTCGAGCTCGATCCGCTCCGCGTCCACATATTGCTTGTTCCGGGTGCAAACATAGTCGGTCGGCATCTCCGCTTCGAGCACGAAGACGCCATCACTGGTCAGGTGCCCTGCCACGTTCTCGAAACACCGAACCTGATCGTCCTGGGTGAGCAGGTTGTAGATCGTGTTGTAAACCACGAAGATCAGGCTGAACTCACCATCGACCGGAACCGCGGCGAAGTCCCCCATCGTGACCGGGATGTCTTTGCCTCCCGGCTTGCGGCGCAATTGCGCCACCATGGCGTCCGAGATCTCGATCCCCGCCAATCGCAATCCGCGTTGCGCCAGTGGAAGCCCAATCCGGCCGGTGCCGATTGCCAGTTCCAGCACGGAACCCCCACGCGCCTGCCGAGCGAGAAAATCCACGGTCTCGGCCTCGTCACCACGCAGGTGATCGTCGTAGCGTTCGGCCACCCCAGGACCGAAACTCCTGGCGGGATCGAAATTGCGCATGTGACCTCCTCGTCGAATTTCACGCCCTGACCACGATACAGGACGGGATCAACCACAGGTGACAGCGCTCGTGGAAACAACCCGGCGAGCTACGAACGCACGTCCTCGCTCAGTCTGGCCGGGAGAAGTTCCCGGTCATGACGGCGCTGGCCAGCCGTTCCAGAACATCGATGGCCCGATCGAGATCGGCGAGTTCATTCGCAGGCACCGTCGCTTCGATCGCACGCGCCAGCCACGCCTCCCGAGTTTCGAGCAACGCCGCCAAAAGCTCGTAGCCGTCGCCCGTCAGCGAGATGAGTGTTTTGCGCCGGTCGATCGCGTCTGCTTCCGCCCGCACATAGCCGCGTTCACGCAATCCTTTGAGCTGCTGTGCCACCGCTTGAGGAGAGATGTGCTCGGCGGTCGCCAGATCGGACGCAGTCGACGGACCGGCCTTTTCCAGATGGCGCATGATCGCGACCTGGGTGATAGCCAGGTCGGTCACTTGCCAGCGTGCATCGCGCAACACACTGCGCAGCCGGCTGACAGCAGTTGCGAGGCGGAGTGCCTGATCGTCGTGAACGGCCACCGTGAGTTCTTTCATACCGCGATTCTAGATTCCCGCAAGCAACTTGTGCAAGTTACTTGGCTTTCTGGTACCCTCGAATGATGGACGGCAAACGCCTCTCACTTCCCCATCTCAGAGATCGTTCAGTGAACATTTCCGGTCGTGCCGGCTCTGGAGTGCGCACCACGTTTCTGTCGTTGCGCAATCGTAACTTCCGGCTCTTTTTCATTGGCAACCTGATTTCGAACACCGGCAACTGGCTGACCAACGTCGCATTGACCTTGTTGGTGCTGAGCTTGACCGACAACGGTCTGGCCATCGGTATCCTGGCGGCCTGCCAATACGGCCCGGTCTTCTTTCTTTCCGCCTGGGCGGGAGCCGTTGCCGACCGCTCGGACAAGCGGCGCTTCCTCTTCGTCACGCAATCGCTCTCGATGATCCAGTCATTCGCGCTGGCGGTGCTGGCGTTCATGCCGAATCCGCCCCTGCCGGCCTTTTACGCGCTCGCCATCATTGGCGGGATCCTGCTCTCATTCGACAACCCGTTGCGACGATCCTTTGTCCCGGAGATGGTGCGCCAGGACGACATTGCCAATGCGGTGGTGCTCAACAGCCTGGTGATCAATGTCTCGCGAATTTTCGGCCCAACCCTCGCCGGCCTTCTGATCGTTACCGCCGGATACGGATGGTGTTTCACCATCGATGCCTTTTCCTATCTGGCGGCCCTGCTCTGCCTGTTCATGATGCGTCCCTCCGAGCTGCGCCGGCGACCGCCCAAACCCCGCGCGAAAGGTGAAGTGCGCGAGGGCCTGCGCTACATTCGCTCGATCCCGATTCTCTGGATACCGATGGCGATGCTCGCGGCGATCGGGATCCTCGCCTACAACTTCACCGTCACCCTTCCGCTCTTCGTCACGGGTGCCCTGCAAAGCAACGATGCGACGTTTACCTTGCTCTACGCCACGTTCAGCATAGGCTCTGTCGTCGGAGCGCTGGTCGTCGCCAACCGTGGTCTCGTTTCTATCCGCACGATCGTCATCGGTGCAGCATTGCTGGGAATCTGCATGCTCGCGCTGGGAAGCGTTCCCGGAGTGCACGGAGCGTTCCCGATCATGCTTCTGCTTGGTGGAGCGAGCATCCTCTATATGACCTCGACCACCGCCAACGTGCAGGTGACGGCGCGTCCCGACATGCACGGACGCGTACTGGCCATCCAAAGCTCGCTCATGATCGGTGGTACGTTGATTGGCGCTCCGTTGCTGGGCTTGCTGGCCGATCTGGCCGGATCGCGGGCGCCCATCTTGCTCGGCGGATTCGTCTGCCTGGGTGCGGCCCTATTCGGTGGTCTGGCGCTCCGATCGCGCGCTCCAGAATCGATCCGCTCGACGAGCGCCGCGACACACTCGACCTGACCCGACCCTTGAGGACGATCCCGATGGCATCTACCGGCTTCTACGATCTCGCTCGTCATCACCTCTGGGCCACAGAAACCCTGCTCGACTTCTGTGCGACGCTCGAGGATGCCACGTTGCTCGCCGTCGTTTCCGGTACCTACGGCAGCATCATCGACACACTACGGCATCTGGTCGATTCTGATGCTTCCTATATTTACCGGCTCACTGGCGCTTGGCCCGATCATCCCTGGCGCGACGATATCGAGGTCGATATTCCGACGTTGAAGCAGCGCACGCGCTTGGTCGACGCCGCGCTCATCGATTTTCTCGACCAAGATTGGGATGTGGATGCCATCGGTTTGGCCTATGGCGACGGCGGCGCACGGTTCGAGATTCCCGCGGGCGTCTTCCTGACCCAGATATTCCATCACGCCAACGAGCATCGGGCGCATGTCTGCAGTGCGCTTGGCGCGCTGGGCATCGAGCCTCCAGAGGTTTCTGCCTGGGCATATTCACTGGAATCAGGTCGATCGCACCAGATAGCCTAGGGATTCACCGGTACCGCAACAATGTCGGTTGCCGCCCAAAGAGATCTACTTCGGGCCCAACTCGAGTTGTGGAAACGTCCACTGGGTGCAACAAAAATTCGCATCACTGTGACGGTCCGTAACCAATCCTCACCGAGTCGCGGCTTGCCGCGCACACGGTTACGTGCAATCGGTTGGCCTTGCAAGGAAACAAACTGCGGCCAAGTCGTTTACCGCTCCGAGTGGACCGCGTACCCCAAGCGTTTCGGGTCTGATTGCCACCGTTTCCATCTCATGCCGCTTGGCCGATAGGAAACCGACCGTTCGCGTCGATTCCCGCGACAATAGCGGCGGAGTCACCCGTTTTCTCTCGCCGAATACGTGATCCCATGTGGAGACAATACGAAGTTCGTCCGAAATGGAGCATGGACCGCTTTGGCCGGCGGGCCTCGCTTCGGCATTTCCGCACCACCGGACCGCTCCCCGCCAAAGTCTTTGCCACCCTCGGGGAGGACGGCACGCTCGAGCTTGTGAAGTTTCCATCGTCGGGCGGCGGGGACTTCCAGCCCCGGCGCCGTCCAATGCCTGCCCTTCGGCTCGAACGCCGCTCGGGAGTCGCGCTTTTTCTGCTACTGGCACTCGTCGCCTTCCACCTCCCCGCTCCCTGATCGAATCGATCGAAGTGACCGAACGCCGGGACGCTCCCGGGGATTCGCTGTTTCCACCGTCGATCCAGATCAGGAGCTGTCACCTTGTCATTTCCCTTTCCTACGCCGCATCGACCGGCACTCATCCGCATCCTCCGGGATGAGTTCGCCGGGTACAACCAGATCTCCGCCCGTCGCGACGCCGTCGCCGGGCTCACCGTCGCGGCGGTCGCGTTGCCGCTTGCGCTCGCCTTCGGGGTCGCCAGCGGTTCGACGCCAGCCGCTGGACTCGTCACCGCCATCGTCGGCGGATTTCTCATTGGATTGCTCGGCGGCGCTCCCTATCAGATCAGCGGCCCCACCGGCGCCATGTCGGCGGTGCTCATTACCATCGCGAATCAGCAGGGAATGCGCGGCCTCTGGATAGCCGGATTCATGGCGGGACTGATCATTCTCGCCATCGGCATCCTCCGGCTGGGACGCATCGTCAATCTCATTCCCGCCCCAGTCATCACGGGATTTACCAGCGGTATCGCGCTGGTCATCTTCATCGGCCAGATCGACAACTTTCTCGGGATCGAAACGCCATCCGGAAGAGCGCTCGATCATGAAGCTCGCCGGATACTTCCGCGAGCCGCTCCCGCCGGTCAACTGGTATGCCATCGCCTGCGGCGTCATCGTGATCGCGGTCATGCTTGCTCCTGCCACGGGTCAAGAAGATCAGGGCCATACCAGCGGCATTGATCGGGATCATGATCGCGACCGGCATCGCCTGGGGGCTCGGCTGGGATGCCACCACCATCGGCGCGATTCCCCGGGGCATCGTGCTCGAGGATCGTCTGATTCCGAATCGAAGCGACCTCGATCTGATTCCGCAGCTCATCGTTCCCGCGCTCGCCATCGGCATGCTTGGCGCGATCGAGAGCTTGCTCTGCGGCATCGTCGGCGGACGCATGACCGGGCGGAGATTGGCAGTCAACCAGGAGCTGATCGCTCAAGGGATCGGAAACATCGCACTCCCCTTCTTTGGAGGCGTGCCAGCAACCGCAGCCATCGCGCGCACCAGTGTCGGCGTCAAAGCAGGCGGCGTGACCCGTATGGTCAGCATCGTCCAGTCGATCACGCTCTTGGTCGGAGCGCTCTTCTTCGGTACGCTACTCGGCCATATTCCGCTGGCCGCGCTCTCCGGCGTGCTCTTCGTCACCGCCTGGCGCATGAACGAGTGGCATTCCGTTCGCTACTACTGGGACCACCGGCTGAATGGCGCCATCGCGGCATTCGCTGCCACCATGCTTGCGACCGTCGCGCTCGATTTGACCCAGGCCATCGTGGTGGGGCTCGGCTTGAGCGTGGTGCTCTTTCTCAATCAGGCCTCGAAGCTCGAAGTGAACACCGCCCCGGTGCGCTGGGACGAAGCGGAATCGTTTCGCAACGGTTGCCGGATGCGAATGTCGTGTACATCTCCGGACCGCTCTTTTTCGGTTCAGTCAACCAACTCGTCGAGCGGATCGAATCGATGCCGTTCAGCAAGATACTGATCCTGTCGATGCGCGGGGTTCCCATGGCCGACGTTTCCAGCGTGCAGGCAATCGAGCACATGTGGCGCGAGCATGTCAAAGCCGGCGGCACGATCTACGTCAGTGGGTTGCAACCGTCGGTCGAGCAGGTGTCTGGAGCGCTCCGGATTGATCGGGGAAATCGGCGAGCAGCATTTCTTCTGGAGCGCCGCCCAGGCGATCGGCCGTATTGCCGAGCTCGCTGGTCACGCCGAATCAGGAAACCTCCCCGCAAGCTCCTCCGCGGAATACGCTCGACGAGTTGCCGTTGGGGATTTCGACGGCCTGACCGCACGCGTTGCCCTAGTCACACAGCCAGTTGCATAACGCATAGGCACACAAATGGAATCCCGTTCAGCGATTAGCATGTACTATTCGGTGGATTCATTCATCACAGCGTGATGAACGGCATCGGAAACTGTCGCCGTTTCCGCCGCGCCGTTCGCTGCAGGTTTCAGCGCTGGGAGTTACGTCATGACTGATCCGATCGCGAACGCTCGCGCCTATTCGCGCGAGCAGGGTGAAGCGTTTCTCGACGAGCTGAAGGCATTCCTGCGCATCCCGAGCCTGTCCGGCAGCCCGGACAGGGCCGCCGATGTGGCCGCCGCGGCGGAGTGGTTGGCCGGGAACATGCGCGCATCCGGCATCGAGCACGTTGCCGTCATGCCCACCGCCGGCCACCCGGTTGTTTACGGCGACTGGTTGGACGCCGGTCCGGATAAGCCAACCGTGCTGGTCTACGGGCACTACGACGTCGTTCCTGCCTCGAAGGAAGACGGCTGGGACACGGAGCCGTTCGAACCCGTCGTGAAAGACGGCAAGATCTGGGCGCGTGGCGCGACCGACGACAAGGGCCAGCTTTTCATCCATGTCAAAGCGGTCGAGTCGTACCTGAAATCGGGCGGCGTGCCCGCCAGTCAACGTCAAGTTCCTGATGGAAGGGGAAGAGGAAGTCTCCTCGCCCAATCTTCGTCCCTTCATCGAATCACATCTCGAGCTGCTGGCGGCCGACGTCTGCGTCATCAGCGATTCCTCGATGCGCACCATCGACGAGCCCGCCATCACCTACTCCCTGCGTGGAATGACGTATATCGAAGTGACGGTCGAAGGCCCGAACGACGATCTGCACTCCGGTTTCTATGGCGGCGCGGTGCACAATCCGGCGCTCGCGCTGGTGCAGCTCCTGTCGAAGATGTTCGACGAGCACAACTCCATTGCAGTTCCCGGGTTTTACGACGATGTCGTGCCGATCACCGACCGGGAACGGGAAGAGATCGCCAAGTCGGAGCTCAGCGAGCAGAACATCATCGATGCCACCGGTGTGCCGCAGGTTTGGGGCGAAGCCGACTTCACGATTCGCGAGCGGGTCAGCGCTCGGCCGACCCTGGAAATCAATGGCATCACCAGCGGTTGGGGCGGTCCTGGTCCGAAGACGATCATTCCAGGTCAACGCGAAGGCCAAGATCAGCAGCCGGTTGGTCGCCAATCAGGATCCACACAAGATCTTCGAGCTACTGAAAGACTTCTTCGAATCGAATGCGCCGCCCACGGTCAAGGTGACGGTCGATCTGCTGACCACCGGTGAGCCGGCGCTGGTCTCCTTCGAGATTCCTGAGATGCAGGCCGCCAAGCGCGCGTACGAAACCGGCTGGGGCGCGACGCCGATCTTCGTGCGTGGCGGCGGCTCGATCCCCATCGTCGCCGACATCCTGCATCTGCTCGATATGCCGGTGGTGATGATGGGCTTCGGTCTCGATACCGATGGCCTGCACGGCACCAACGAACACTTCAGCATCGAGATGTTCCAGCGTGGGATCGAAACCTCGATCGCCTATCTCGACGAGATCGCTCGCCTGTGACGAGCTCGTTCCTGACTGAAACAGGGCGACGACCTCGATCGATGAGCTCGCAATCTGATCAACCCGTGTTTCAGGATTCCGACCGGCTCGTCTCGACTGGTCATTTACCCGTGCCCGGAGCAGTCCGCGCTGCGGTGGAAGATGCCTACGCACGTTTCCGCGGTGTTACCGACGGCGAAGTTCCCAGCTATTACCCGGCAATGGGGGTGGTCGACCCCGATCTCTTTGGCATTGCGGTCGCGTCGTCCAATGGAAACATCTATGCGAGTTGGCGACGTCGACGTTCCGTTCACGATCATGAGTGTCGCCAAACCGTTCGTGCTGGCGCTCGTGCTGGAAACGTGCGGTCCAGAAGCGATTCGGAGCCAGATCGGCGTCAATGCAACTGGATATGCCTTCAACGCCGCCACCCCGATCGAATTGCAACGCTGCCCATCTCACCAATCCGATGGTGAACGCTGGGGCGATTGCCACCACCGCTCTGGTTCCAGGCGGTGAATGCGGAAGAGAAATGGGAAACTCTGTTGTCGCACCCTTTCGCGCTTCGCGGGGCGACGCCTGGAACTGGACCACGACATCTTCGCTTCTGCGTCCGAATCGAATCACCGCAACCGCGCTCTTGCCAATCTTGCTCTTCTCGCTGGGCCGGCTCGAAGGCGATCCTGCCGAGGCAGTCGATCTCTACACCCGCCAGTCCTCCCTTTCGGTGACCACGGTCGATCTGGCCGTCATGGGGGCGACACTCGCCAACGGCGGCGTGAACCCAATCACTCGGCGATCAGGTGGTCCATGTGGCCACTTGCCGCCGCGTGCTTGCCGTTATGGCGACCGCCGGGCTTTACGAAACCTCAGGAGACTGGCTCTACGAAGTCGGTCTGCCGGGCAAGAGCGGCGTCGGCGGAGGCATCGTCACCGTTTCCCCGGGCAAGGGCGGCCTGGCGACATTTGCGCCGCCGCTCGATGCTGCTGGGAACAGTGTGCGCGGGCAGCTTGTCGCGCGGTTTCTTGGCGCAGACGTCTGGGACTCGATCTCTTTTCATCCGATGCTGAAGACACCACATTATGATTCGCACGAATCCCTGACCCCGAATGAGGAGCAACCGAGTGAGTGACTGGTATCTCGCCGAACTGGAAGACCGTTTTCTTCGCTACGTGAAGATCGACACACAGGCGGACGAATCGTCGCCAACCAATCCGAGCACGGCGATTCAGCTCGACTTGCAGCGTATCCTGGTCGACGAGCTGAACGCGCTCGGCGCCAGCGATGTGCGGCTGACAGACTATGGCGCGGTCATCGCGACCATTCCCGCCACCGTCGATCGGCGACGTTCCTACCATCGCCTTCCTGGCCCATGTCGACACGACGCCAGCATTTCCGGCGAGCAAAGTTCGGCCGATCGTGCATCGCAACTATCAGGGCGGAGACATCGTCCTGTCCGAGCAACCGCCGGTCGTGATTCTGGCCGACGAAACACCGTACCTCGCCACGCAGATCGGCAACGACATCGTGACATCGAGCGGGGACACGCTGCTCGGCGCGGATGACAAAGCCGGCGTCGCTATCGTGATGACCATGGCGAAGCATCTGCTTGCAGGATCCCTCGATTCCGCATGGCACGATTCGGGTCTGCTTCACACCGGATGAGGAGATCGGTCGCGGTGTCCATCCCGATCTGCCGAAGGATCTGGCAGCTGACCTATGGATACACCCTCGATGGCGCGGAACTGGGTGAGATCGTCTACGAGACCTTCTCCGCCGACAAAGGGACGGTGACGATCGAAGGTGTTTCGATTCATCCCGGCCAGGCCAAAGATGTCATGGTCAATGCTCTGCATCTGGCTGCCAAGATCATCGACACGCTGCCGCAGGTCACTCGCACCCCGGAGACAACGGACGGCCGCCAGGGATTCATCCACATCTATCACATGGCGGGCGGTTCGGCATCGGCTACCCTCGAATTCATCTTGCGCGATTTCGACGACGAGAAACTTGCCGAAAATGGACGTATCCTGCAACAGCGTCTGTGAGACGATTCAGCTCACCGAGCCACGTGCCCGAATCACCTGCACGATCACACCGCAATACCGCAATATGGCCAACTGGCTGAAGCACGACATGGGCCCGGTCGATCTCGCGCGAGAGGCCATGCGAACAGCTCGGCATCGAGGTGATCTCTCCGCCGATCCGCGGTGGCACCGATGGTTCCCGCCTGACCGAGCTGGGTGTCCCCACGCCGAATATCTTCACCGGCATGCAGAACATCCACGGACCGCTGGAATACAACAGCTTGCAGGATATGGAAAAAGCAACTGAAGTCGTCGTTCTTCTCGAGTCAACTCTGGGCAAAAGACTAGGCGCGAATGCGCTCGAGCGGTCGAGCGCCGGTTTTCAGGGCGAGGAAAGTGAGGCGGGTATGGCACAGGCAGCGGCACCCCCGGAGAACCGGGGGTTCGTCAACAAGATGCTCGATACGATCGAGAAAGTCGGAAACAAGGTTCCCACCCCGGTGATGATGTTTCTCTATCTCATCATCGGAGTCATCGTGCTCTCCGCCGTGCTCGATCTCGCCAATGTGCACGTTACCGAAGACGTGATCGTGGCTCCCACTGTGGAGGTGGATCAATACGGGATCGGCAATAGCACCGGCCCCGCGCTGCAATCCGTCGACTACTCGACCGAGGAGGGCTACCAGCTCGTCGACGGTACGTACGAAGACGACTACACGGTCGAGACCATCACAGTCGGCATTCGCAGCTTGCTCTCGGTTGACGGCATCCGCTTCATATTCACGTCGTTTGTCAGCAACTTCGCTGGCTTCAGCGTGGTCGCGGTCATCTTCGTGTCGATGATCGGTATCGGTGTGGCAGAGCATGCTGGCCTGATGGACGCGCTGATCCGCAAGTTGGTCGCGGTGGCGCCGGGCAGCATCCTCACCTTCGTCATCATCCTGGTCGGCGGCCTTTCCAGCGTCGCAACCGATGCTGGTTACCTCATCCTGATACCGCTCGCGGCCGCGGCCTTTCTCAGTGTCGGCCGCCATCCGCTCCTGGGGTTGGCGGCTGCGTACGCCGGCGTGAGCGCCGCGTTCGCGGTCAACATTCTGATTGCCCCGCTCGATGCGCTCCTGACCGAGATGACCAACGAGGCCATCGCGATCGCCGATCCGGCTCAATCGATCACCATCACGGCCAACTGGTACTTCTCGGTTGCGTCGACCATCCTGATGGCGGTGATCATGACGGTGATCGCGGAAAAGATCACCGCCAAGCAGCTTGGCGACTACGACCGCAACCAAATGGCCGAGCTCGATTCGGACGGTGACGCCGATCCCGCGATCGCCCGAAAGGCCGCCGCTCGATCCAGCGGCGGAGTCGAAAGGCATGCGCTGGGCAATCTTCGCGCTCATTGGCGGAATCATCGTGATCGCGCTCCTGACCGCCCCGAGCGGCGCACCGCTGCGCGATCCCGTGAACGGCGACATCATCGGCAATACCCCGTTCATGGACAGCCTGATCTTCATCATCACGTTGCTCTTCCTGGCGATGGGCCTTGGTTTCGGCTACGGAGCAGGCACGTTCAAATCGAGCAACGATCCAATCGCTGGCGTGACCAAGGCGTTCGCCGGGCTGTCCGGCCTGATCTTCATGCTCCTGATGATCAGCCAGTTCATCGCGCTCTTCAACTGGTCGAACATGCCGAACGGTGATCGCGGGCAAGCTGGCGAATCTGGCTCGGAGACGCCGGGTTCAGCGAAATACCGTTACTGATCGGGTTCATTCTCGTGATCGCCTTGCTCGACATCATCATACCGGGCTCATTGCCGAAGTGGGCAATCTTCGCGCCGGTCTTCGTCCCGCTCTTCATGCAGCTCGGGGTTGCTCCGCAGACTGTGCTGGCGGCCTACCGCATCGGCGACTCGCCGATGAACGTCATCACCCCATTGATGGTCTACCTTCCTTTCATCCTGCTGATCGCGCAGAAGTACGTCAAGAATCCGGGAATCGGCACCATCATCTCCTTGATGATTCCCTATACGCTGATCTTGCTCATCGCCTGGATCGTCTTCTTCGTTGTCTGGTACGTGATCGGGATTCCCCTGGGGCCCGGCTACTCAGTCACCACATAGAACGACCAGAGCGCCATCGGACGAACCCGATGGCGCTCAAAACACGCGACCCGCGACGAGCCGGGACCCATGGGTCCCGGCTCGTCGCCTATTCGCCTTTGTACGCGCGTTCCAGTGCGGCGATATCGAATTTCGACATCTGCATGAACGCCGCGACGACACGGCCAACCCCTTCGGGATCGTCGCCCCCAAGCAATGCCTGAAGCTGCTCCGGAACCACTTGCCAGGAGAGGCCGTATTTGTCCTTCAGCCAGCCACACTGGCTTTCCTCGCCACCGGCCGTGAGGGCGTTCCAGTAGTAGTCGATCTCGTCCTGATCCTTGCACGAGATCGAAAACGAAAACGCCTCGTTGAGCTTGAAATGCGGTCCGCCATTGAGGATTTGCACCCGCTGGCCGTCGAGCTCGAACTCACCGACCATCATCCCACCTGCCGGTACGGGGCCTCCTTCGCCCCAGGAACTGCGATCCAGCACCTTCGAGTTCGGAATCACCGATACATAGAAGTTCATCGCTTCTTCGCCGTTGTCGTTGAACCAGAGAAACGGTGTCACCTTGTGCATGACTGCACCTCCTTCACCCCTTGGTCGCATACACCGACTCGATTTCGACGTCCGACCGATAATGTGCGCACGACATTGCACCGACCAGAGGAGAAAACATGGCTGATTTCGAAAAACGAAACGATGGGCAGGTTCCCGTTGGCATCGAGGTCGTCGGCTTCGACGGTCGGCCGTTGGGATATGTGCGGGAAGCGCACGAGCACTATTTGCTGGTGGGTACCGATTCACCTCACAAGGATTTTGAGGTGCCGGTTCAATCCATCCTCGGGATCGAGGACGGCAAGTTGCGCGTTCACGTCAAGGATTCGTCAGCGAACACGGTGGACGATGAAGAATCCGTCCATCGGCTCGAAGAGAAATAGCGTCCGAAACCACGAGGGGCCGAATTCGATCGGCCCCTCGTTCCACTTGTTCGGCCTGTTCGAGTCGGTTACCCGGTCACCTTCTCCGCCGATGCGAGCACGACGATCATGCCCTCCAGCGCGTCGGCCATTCCCTGGTGGCTGGAAATCGAGTCCTGGTTCCACCCGCCAATCTGTCCCGCTGCGACAGCGGGATTGTTCGAGTGCACCGGGTCCGCCTCGAGCTCTTCCGGTGTCATGGCAGTCGGCCGCGTCGATTGCCACAGGATGTCCGACGGATACTTCAGCGCATTCTCGAGACTGAGCTCTTCCCAGTATTCCAACGCTTCGGCATCCGGATCGATGATATTCAAGCCGAGATCCCGATACCAGGCGAGGTCACGCCAATCCGGTGGATTGGCGATCACGATCGAATTGTCTTTCTTGATCGATGAGAAGAGACTGGTCAGATCGCGCTTTTCGGCAGCCGCTTGGGTGAACGCCTGAATGGCAGCCTCGTAGCGTGCTCGCTGCGCCAACAGCTCCGGCGTGGAGAGATCGGCTCCCAGCGCCTGGGCGAGCTCGGCGGTACGGTCGACAGTGACATCCGACCGGCCGGTTCCGGAAAGCGCCAGGATCGGCGCGATCGCCTGCACTTGCTCGAGCACGGATGGATCGATGCTCCAGTAATCCTGGGGATCGTCCGGCACATGCGTGATGGTCAGGATGAGGTCCGGCTGCATCGCAACCGCATCCTCCAACCGAATCGGCTCAGTCACATCGCCGGCGAACTCGACCATCGTCGGGTCGACCCGGCCGCCGGCGGCGCTGAACTGACCTTCATCGTCGAGTGACGCGTTCCAGCCGAACACCGCCACCGGGCGAATGCCAAAATCCCACAACGGCGCTGCAATATTGACGTCGGCCAGGATGCGGAGGGGCCGTTCGGGCAATTCGACGGTTACGCCCTTGTCGTCGGTAAACGACCATCCCCCTGTGGGAGGAGTGGCCTCCTGCGCTGCGGCGGAGAGAACCTCGCGCGCCGAGAGCAATCCCACGGTCGCCCCCAATAGGGTTCGCCGGCTAAGCGCGCCGGCATTCGTTCGCCAGTTCGTGTTCAGAGTCACGGTTCGTCCTTTCGAGCCACGACGTTCGCGGCACACGGATATCACATGTCGAGTGGACTACTACGTGACCTTTTCTGCCGCGCTGACCACCGCGCGGAGGTTCTCCAGCGCGTCGGCCATTCCCTGGTAGCTCAGGATGTAGTCCTGATTCCAGGCCCCGACTTGGCCTGCTTTGATCGCGGGGTGAGCACCCACCACCGGATCGGATTGCAATTCCTCGAACGTGAGCGTTCCCGGGCGTGTCGACTGCCAGAAGATATCGGCGGGATACATCAGCGCGCCCTCGCGACTCAGCTCCTGCCAGTAGTCGAGTGGATTCGCTTCCGGGTCGACGATGGTAAGCCCAAGCTCCCGATACCAGGCGAGGTCGCCCCAATCCGGCGGATTGGCAATGTAAAGCGCCGGATCGGCCGTGATGTAGCCGAAGACATTGGTCAATGCAGACTGCTCGGCGGCCACGGCAGTGAAGTCTTCGATAGCAGCTTCGTAACGGGTTTTTTGCTCCTGCTGCTCAGGGGTGGAGAGATCCGCGCCGAGTGCTTCCGCCAGTTCCGCCGAACGGGCGAGGTTTTCATCCGCGCGGCCGGTTGCAGACAGCGCCAGAATCGGAGCGATCGCCTTCACCCGATCGACCACCGCGGTATCGATGCTCCAATACTCGGTTGGGTCCTCGGGCGCCCAGGTGAGTGTAATGATCAGGTCAGGGTCCATCGAGAGGGCATCTTCCAGCCGAATCGTCTCGACTTCGTCACCGACAATGTCGACGAGGGCCGGGTCGATGCGTCCGCCTGCCGCTCCGAAGTCGCTGTCGTCCGTCAAGGTTGCGTTCCAGCCGAAGACCGCCACTGGCCGAATGCCAAAGTCCCACAGAGGAGCCGCGACATTGACATCAGCCACGATGCGCACAGGGCGCTCCGGCAACTCGATCGTGACGCCCTTGTCGTCGGTGAAGCTCCATCCGGCCGCCGATGGTGACGACTGGGGAGAAGCCTCCTGAGCCGACACGGCCTGGAGGCCGCTTGCGGCTACAAGCCCGAACGCCCCACCGAGCAGCGTTCGACGGGTTACCGTCAGCGGCAATTTCTCTTCGATCGAACCCTGGGTCACAATCCAACCTTTCCTGTTCGCAACGAGGCCAGCGCCTCAATTCCGATCATTTTAGTATGAATTGAAATTATCCGGAGCGGGATACTCCGGCCGGCCCCAATAGTGTCGATCGCATCGAGCCGGAATCGTCTGGCCTACGATCGAGCGAGCGCAATCACGAATCGCTCAGCTTCCGAGCATCTCCTCGATCGTGACGATTTGAAGCCCCTGGCTCTGGAAATACCGGATCATGTTGTCCGTCGCCGCCCAGTCGAGACCGTCGGCCCCGACATGCATGAGGATGATGTCGCCCGCACCCATCGGATACATGCAACGATTGAGGATTGCTTGCTCCGACGCGCCGTTCCAGCCGAGCGTGTCGCAACTCCACATCACCGTGACGTAATAGCCGCCGGCGTACACATCACGCAGCACCGATGCACTGATATCACCGTACGGCGGCCGCCAATATGGTTGCATCACGTAGCCCGTCTCCTGCTCGACGATGGCTTCGGCACGATCGAGCTGATCGAGACGCGCGGCGCGAGTGAGCACCGTCGTCGACGAAGAGCCCCCTGTAAACGAGGGGTGGCTCCAGGTGTGGTTGATGATCTGATGCCCTTCGGCGACCATCCTGGCAACGAGGTCTGGGTTATCTCGCGCCCAGGTGCCCGTCATCCCAAAGGTCGCCTGGACACCGTAATCTGCGAGCACATCGAGAATGTACGCCGCCTGACCGCGATCGGCTCCGGCATCGAAGGTCAGCGCGATCATCCCACTGTTCGCCGAACCGCTGTAGATAACCGAAGCGCTACCAGTTCCAGGATCGTCTGGCGGATCTGGTCTTGGCGTAACCGTTCCGTTCGGCGTCGGCGCTGGGCCGCTTACCCGCACGAGAAATTGGTTCGCCACCCAACCCGTTGCGCTGCCAATCTGGAGTTGGCACCAGGTGAATCCATTTGCCGTGGCTGGCCCGCCACGGACGGTTCCACGCTCGCCTTCCGCCAAAGTACGAATGATGGCGCCGGCGGTCGAAGGGGTGGACCGGAAGTTCACCGAGCTATTGGTGCGGGCAATGTCGCCATACCCCAATCCGCCACACTGCCCGACGGTCGCGGTAACTGAAGGAGTCAACGTTCTCGTCGCCGTACGCGTTGGTGTGCGCGTGGCGGAAGGCGTGCGCGTGATCGTGGGCGTCGACGACATCGTTGGCGAGAGCGAAGCGGTAGCGCTGGGCGCCACCCCAACCCGGACCAGATAAGGAGCCGCAACCCACCCGGTTCCACTGGCTGTCTGGAGCTGCCACCAGACCAGGGCGCTCGCATTCGCCGGTCCACCGATGACCGCTCCCTGGCTTCCGGTAGGTAAAACGGTCACGACCGTCGCCTGCGTTCCAGGGGCAGTACGAAGATTGATTCTGGCCGTCGTCCGAACCAGATCGCCAACCACAATGGGTGACGATTGCACCGTACCAGTCTGGGATACGGTCACGGTCGACGTCACGGTCGGTGTGGTCACGGTGCGTGTCACGCTTGGAGTTTGCGTTGGGGTGGATGTACCGCCGCCGGACAACGGTGCGAGGTAGTTGGCTGCCGCCCATCCAGTTCCGGCTGGCGTGGTGATCTGCCACCAGGACATCCCATTCGCCGACTGCGGGCCGTCCAGCACGGTGCCGAGCGTGCCCGCGGGCATCACAGTCACCACTGTTGCCGAAGTTCCCGCCGCCTGCCGAAGGTTGAGGCGCTGAGTCACTCGCACCGAGCTCCCGATTCCAATGGCACCGGTGCCGATAGTCGGTGTGACGGTCGGCGTACGCGACGGGGTACGAGTAACTGTGCGGGTTGGTGTGTTCGCCGCCGGCTGCTCGATCAGATAGGTCGAAACCGACCATCCGGTGCCAGATGGAGTGGAAAGCTGCCACCAGGTGAACCCCGAGGCCGCCTGCGGTCCGCCGACCACGGTCACAAACGTTCCGGTTTCGAGCACGGTGATCACCCCGGCATCCAGTCCGGGGCTGGTCCGCAGGTTGAGCGGTTCCGCAATCTGTACCGTGGAACCGATCCCGATAGCCGCCGGCTGGACCTCGGCCCCCGCATTCGTCGAGATTTCGGTCGCAGGAGAGAGTGATCCGGTAGCGGTTGGCGAGAGCGAATCGCTGGCCGTTTCTGTTGGAGGTACGGTGCTCGTCGCTGGCGGAGCCACGAGGCACAGGAAAACTTGAGACAACAGTCCGCTCGGCGCCACAAGCCCCGCATCTCCACCAACCGAACCACCGAATGGCCGGTAGTCATAGAAGTTCGCGAGTGCCGCTGGCACACCGACTGCATCGGGAACGATGACTCCGCCTACCGTTCCGCCGCCAAGCGCGTCCCAGCCCAGCGTAATCGGCAGCGTCGAGACGTCGACAAAGACACTTCCGCCGGCGGTTCCATCAGTGGAGGTCCAGAATGTCTCCGATAGCGCATCCAACACCACGGACACCCAGCTCGGATCGATCGCGAAGCACGGATCGTTCGTCGAGATCGGACCGGTTGTATCGACGGTCATCACCACTGGAATCACCAGCGAGGAGACTGGCTCGGGCACATCGACCGGGTCTGCTCCGATGGCGGCCTCATCGGTGGGCGCAGGCTCGATGATCGGATCGTCGAGAGACTCTGGCGAACCCTCGATCTCCAAAACATCGGCCTGGGCAGCGGCCGTCAGGCTCAGCGCGCCGGACGAGGCAATGAGTAAGGCAATCGCCAGGCAGGAAATTGCTCGACACAGAGGCAAAGAAGAACGCATCGGGCGCATGTATTTCGATCCTCGGGATCGCGGCCGCCGAAGCTCGGGGCCACCGGAAAATCGTGTGCAGTTTTTGGACTGCAACCATCATACATGGCCAGGTGCATATCGCTCATCGATGCCAATCAATCGATAGGCTTCAGATTCGCAACGATTTCCGCTCGATGCGGCTCCAGGAACGGCGCCAGCACAACCTTTTCGCCCAACGTCGCAACATCTTCGTCGACGCCAAAACCAGGGCCGTCTGTTGCGATCTCGAAGAGCACGCCGTTCGGCTCGCGGAAATAAAGACTCTGGAACCAGTAGCGGTCGACTTTTCCACTGTTCGGAATGCGCATCTCGGCGAGGCGATCCGCCCAGGCATCGTAGTCTGCGTCGGCTGACCGGAACGCAACGTGGTGCACCCCACCTGCCCCTTGCCCCGCCACCTGCGCACCTGGCTGGACCGCCACATGCAGTTCCGCTCCAGCGCCGCCCGGACCCATTTCATAGACATGGACCGTGTCGTTCGGACTATCGGGCATTGGATAGGTGCGCGCCGGCCGCATACCCATCACCTGCTGAAGCACGATGTCCGTTTGCGCCAGATCGGGAATGTTCATCGTGATCGGGCCGAGACCACGTACCTGATGCTCCGCGGGTACCGGGCTTCGATCCCAGGGATGGACTTCTCCCGCACCGCCGTCGTCGATCAGCGCGAGTCGTTGGCCTTCGCTATCCTCGAAATCGAGCGTGAGGCGTCCGTCCCGAACCGTCGGCGTCTCATGCGTCACCCCGAGCTGATCGAACCGCTCGGTCCAGAAGTCCAGACCATTCGATCCGTCGACCCGCAAGGCAGTGCGGGTCACCGACCGTCCGCCGCGCCGTTCGCTCGGCACCGGCCAATCGAAAAAGGTCATGTCCGTGCCCGGACTGCCCAACGCATCGGCATAGAAGAGGTGATAGGCCGAAACATCGTCCTGGTTTACGCTCCGCTTGACCAACCGCATGCCCAGTGTTTCTGTGAAAAACCGTTTGTTTTCCCGAATTTGCGCCGATATCGCGGTGAGGTGGTGTATTCCGAGAAGTTCCATCGTCTCTCCCTGCCCGTTTCGCCCGAAAGTCATGCGGGAATGGTAGGTGCCTGTGTGACTTCTTCCCAAATGCTGGAACGCAGACAGCTTGCTATCCTGCCGTCATCGACGATCGAACGTGGTTCAGAAATCGATCTCGCTTTTCCATGGAGGTTCGAAGATGTTGAAAAGAGCGCTCCGCTTGAATGTGGTTTTGGTCCTCGCCCTCTGTTCGCTCAACCTCATTGGTTCGATTGGGGTCGACGCGACCGACGCCACTCCCGTCGCATCGCCGGTCGCGAGCCCGGAAGCGGTCGAAACATGGCCATCGTGGATCCAGCTTGGAGCGGACAACGCAATCATTGGCCGGGCAATTCGTCCGTCGGCCTGTCCGGAAATCGACATCGACGGGGTTGCCAGCACCATGGACATCCGCGCTCAGCCGACAGACAACCATCCGAACGTGGTGTGTGAAACAACGGTTCCCCCGGGAACCGCATCGGTTTCGATCGACGGCAAGGCGATGCCGATGCCCGACCCGGATCCGCAGCGTATTGCCGTGATCGGCGATACGGGATGCCGGCTCAAGGCCCCGGACTCGTTCCAGGCGTGCAACGATCCGGCCCAATGGCCGTTCGCATCGATCGCCGGTTCCGCCGCAAACTGGGATCCCGACCTCGTCATCCATGTCGGCGACTACATCTATCGCGAATCGCCCTGCCCTGAGGACAATGCCGGTTGCGCAGGGAGCCCGTACGGCGACTCCTGGGCAACCTGGGAGGCCGACTTCTTTCGGCCGTCCGCAGCGTTGCTCGATGCGGCGCCCTGGATTCTCGTTCGTGGCAATCACGAAGACTGCAGCCGTGAGGGCGCTGGCTGGTTCCGTTATCTCGACCCCATGCCGATGCCGGAGAGTTGCGAGCCCTATACCGAGCCCTACGCACTGACCATCGGCAACGTGCGGGCGGTCGTCCTGGACGTGGCTTCCGCGCAGGATACGAGCGCCACGGAAGACGTCACCGAGGCATACAAGCCGATCTTCGATCGCGCGCTCGAACTGGCAGGCGACGGCCCAACCTGGCTTCTCACTCACCGGCCAATGTGGTCGATCGGCGCCGGGAGCGATGGGCAGCCAGTAGAATGGTCGACCGCCACCTACGACCAGGCCGGCTTTTCGCAGCACTCGGCCGCCTGGGATCTGGTGATCGCCGGGCATGTCCATATGTCGCAGCTCCTCTGGTTTACCCCTGAATCGGAACGCGCTCCACAGCTCATCGCGGGGGATGGTGGTACCGAGCTGGACGACATGGCCACCGGCTTCTTCGATGGCACCAACCTCGGCGATCCCGAGCTGGTGCAGGGATGGCGCTGGCAGGACTTCGGCTACATGACGATTCAACCGGTCGATCGTGGCTTCGTAACCGGGGTGCGGCTGCTGGACGAGTCGTCGCCGGCAACCTGCCTATCCGTTGGGCAGGAGCTCACCTGCCTCACCGGCTGAGTCCGGCTACCCTTCTGGCCAACAGGTACGTCGCATCATGTCGAAGGAGACACGCGAATGGCACGAGCCAGAGTGGGAATCATTGGCACCGGTTGGTGGGCAACGCATGCCCACTTGCCGAGCCTGACGAGTTATGCCGATGCCGAGGTAATTGGGGTGGCAGACCTCGACGGTGAACGGGCACGCATCTCCGCCGATGCGTTCGGAGTCGAGAACGCCTTTTCCGATCATAGGGAGCTGCTGGCGCTGGAGCCGGATGCGGTGGTGGTGGTCACACCCCATCACACCCACTACCGGTTGGTGAAAGACGCACTGCTTTCCGGCGCCGATGTCATGGTCGAGAAACCGATGGTGCTCGATCCGGTCGAGGCGCGCGAGCTGGTGGAACTTGCCGCCAGCCAGAAGCGCAATCTCCACATCGGCTATCCCTTTCCGTTCACTCGACATTCCCAGTTGCTGCGAACGCTGATCGCGGCAGGCGAGCTGGGGGATATCGTGCTCACCTCGACCATGTTCGGCACCATCGTCCACGACTTCTATCAGGGCAACACCGATGTCTTTGGCGAGATCCATGAAGGCGCGCTCTGGGCGCCCGGTACCGAAACCTACAGCAAAGTCGAAAAAGGTGGCGGCCAGCTCTATACCCAGGTCACCCACGCCGCCTCGCATCTCTTCTTCCTGACCGGCATGAAACCGGTCACCGTGGCGGCGTTCCAGGGGTCGCGCGATACCGAGGTCGACGAGTGGGATGCGATTGCGTTCCAGGCCGAGGGCGGCGCGGCAGGAACGATCGGCTAGCACCGGCTCGGTTGGACGTGGATCTCGCCACGGTCGAAGGGCACACGATCTTCGGCACCAGTGGGCACGCACAGATCGACATTCGCACCGGTCTGCTGGATATCACGCTTTACAACGGCCGCACGATCGTGGAACCGCCGCTGGAGGAATACGAACGCTATCCCTTGCACGCCACATGCCCGCCAGCTGGTCGATACCTTCCTGGGCCGTAGCCCCGCCGTGGCTTCAGGCGAGCTCGGCGCATTGACAGTGGAATTTTTGGATGCTGCGAAGTCGCTCGGCGCAAAGTGGCGCAATGGTGAGGATGTAATGATGCGACGCGCATTCAGAATGCGGCTCAAGCCGGGCTGCGAAGCGATCTATAAGGAAAAACACGATGCCGTATGGCCGGGAGTCGAGGCGGCGCTGCTCGCCGATGGCGTGACCTCGTTTTCCATCTACCGCAGCGGTCTGGATCTTTTCGCCTATATCGAGTCGACCCAGCCAGGCAAAGATCCGCGGGAGGCCGATCAAATTACGCGCGATTGGTGGCAAATGATGGAGTCCTATATGGAATCCAATGACGACCACACCCCGAAAACCTGGGATCTGGAAGAGATGTATCACCTGGAGGCGGAACAGGAATGACGCGTAAGGACGATCGTATTGCGGAAATCCGCGCCTCGGTTCCTTCGGAAACCGTCAGCGGGTACTTCGAGAAAACGCCGGGACACTGGATCATCGATTCGGTCATCGCCAACCCGATGTCCGGCTACCCCGAATACCACGCTCGCCGCTCGAGCTGGGGCTCGAAAGCGAACGGCACCGTGGTGGTCGAGCTGGTCACCGACTCGGGATTGGTGGGGATCGGTCTCAGCCAGGGTGGCATTCCCGCCGCGCGCATCATCATCGATCACCTCTCACGTTTTCTGCTCGGTTCCGATCCGCGCGATGTCGAACGGCTCTGGGATCAGATGTTCCGCGCCACGCTTCCCTATGGACGCAAGGGCCTGCCCATCTGCGCCATCAGCGCGGTCGATATCGCTCTCTGGGACCTTTGCGGAAAGCTGCGCGACGAACCGGTGTACAAACTGCTCGGCGGCGAAACCAAGAAAGAGATCCCCTGCTACGTCACCGGCCCGCAACCGCTGGCGGCGAAAGAGCTCGGCTTCTTCGGCGGCAAGATGCCGCTGCCGTATGGACCGGCTGACGGCATCGAGGGACTCAATGCGAACGTCGAAATGGTAGCGAAGGCGCGCGAGCAGGTTGGACCAGATTTCGACCTGATGCTCGACTGCTACATGGCGCTCGACGTTCCCTACACGATCGATCTCGCCAACGCCGTCCGTCCATACCGGGTTCGCTGGATCGAGGAAGCCCTCATGCCCGACGACTATGACGGCCATGCGCGCATCAAAGCCGCGTGTCCATGGCAGCGTTTCTCCACCGGCGAACATGAATACACCCGCTATGGCTTCCGCGAGCTGATCAACCGCGGCAATCTCGACATCCTGCAGCCCGATCTCGGATGGGTCGGAGGTATTACCGAAGCCAAGAAGATCGCCGCCATGGCTCAAGCGTATGACCTGCCAGTGATTCCGCACGGAAGTGGCGTTTTCTCGACCCACTTCCAGATGGCCTCCTCCAATGGCCCGTTCCAGGAAGTGCTGGCCATGAGTCCCACCGGCGACAAGATCGTCCCGATCTGGAACGGCCTCATCGAAGGGGACCCTCTCCCGGAAAACGGCGTCGTCCGGCCGCCCGATCTCCCCGGATGGGGCATCTCCCTTGGCGAAGGCCGCACGACCCTGGTCGATGCCATCTCCGTCTAGTCCCTCTTGGAGCCGCCTGCCGTTTCCGGACGGAGAAGCCAGGCGGCTCCTCATCTCCCGCGCCCCTCGATCCCAACCACGATCTCCGGAACCACCCGACGATGACTCTCCGTCATCGAATCGCTTGACTCGCCTCCACGAACACTTGTACTATACGTACATAGCCTCGACGCGCCAATCACTGTACGGACATGTTCTCGTCACCTCACGCCCGGAGTTCCCCGACTCATGTGCCGAAGCATCAAACCCCTCTTCAACTTCGATCCCCCCGCCACCGAAGACGAGATCCGCGCCGCCTCACTGCAATTCGTCCGCAAACTGAGCGGGATGACCAAACCATCCTCGGCCAACCAAACCGCCTTCGACGAAGCAGTCGACGAAATCGCGGGCGTGGCGTCGCGCTTGATGGCCTCGCTCCAAACCACCGCAACCCCGAAGAATCGCGAAATCGAGGCCGAACGTGCCCGCGCTCGCTCGGCATCCCGTTTCGCCCAGCCGACCACGTGAGGAGGGCTGCCGCTCTATGACCGTCGCCACGATCGAGGCGCATGACCTCATCTCAGACATCTACCAGATCGAAAGCCGCCGGGTCTTCGCCACATTGGTGCGCTTGCTCGGCGATTTCGATTTGGCCGAAGACGCCTTGCAGGACGCCTTCGCCGCTGCGGTCACGCAGTGGCCACGCGACGGCATACCGGAGAATCCCCGCGCATGGCTCGTCTCTGCCGGTCGTTTCAAGTCGATCGACGGCATCCGCAAGCGTGCGCGCTTCGATGCCTCGCTGGCAACGCTCGCCCGCGATCTCGACGAGCGGATGGAAGACGAATACGATCTGGATGATGCCGACGGTATCGGTGACGATCGGCTCAAGCTCATCTTCACCTGCTGCAATCCCGCGCTTTCCCCGGAGGCCCGCATCGCCCTCACCCTGCGCGAAGTCTGCGGTCTGACGACCGAAGAGATCGCGCGCGCGTTCCTTGTCTCTCCGTCTACCCTCGCCCAGCGGATCGTCCGCGCCAAGAACAAGATCCGGGACGCCGGCATTCCCTATCGCGTGCCCGAGCCAGCCGAGCTTTCCGAACGGCTGGAGACCGTTCTCCAGGTGATCTACCTGGTCTTCTCCGAAGGCTATTTCGCCTCCTCGGGCGAATCGGTCATCCGCGCGGATCTCACCGGAGAAGCGATTCGGCTTACCCGGCTGCTCGGTCAGCTCCTGCCCGAACCGGAAGTCAGCGGTTTGCTGGCGCTCATGCTGCTGCACGAATCCCGGCGCGCGGCGCGCACCGACGCCGAGGGCAACATGATCCTGCTCGACGATCAGGACCGCTCGCTCTGGAATCGGATGCAAATCGCCGAAGGTACCGCCCTGGTCGAAGACGCCTTGCGCTCGCGACGTTTCGGCCCATACACGATCCAGGCCGCCATCTCGGCGGTCCACGCCACAGCAGCCTCGCCTCAGCAGACCGACTGGGCCGAGATCGTGGCCCTGTACGATGTCTTGCTGCGTGGCCACCCCGAGCCCGGTGGTGGAGCTCAATCGGGCGGTCGCGGTCGCCATGCGTGACGATCCGCAAGATGGCGTGGTGCTTGATCGACGACATCTTCGCCAGCGGCAATCTCCTCGACTATCCGCTGGCCTGGTCGACCCATGGCGAGCTCCTTCGCCGGAGCGGCGAACACGAGCGCGCGCTCGTCTCCTTTCGCAAATCGCTCGATCTCTCGCAACAGGAACCAGCTCGCCGCTACCTCGAGGAAAAGATCGCCGGATTGCGCACAACATTGGCGGTTTAGCACAGCCTGTCGATTCCGTCCCCGCGAAGACGACAACGAAACAGAGTTTGATGGTCATGCACACGGCATCCGTGTTCACGTCAGTCAGGGAGGGTTTTCCAATGTCAGGAGTTCGCGTTCTCGTAGGAACCGTCAAAGGTGCGTTCATCTTCGAATCGGATGAAGCACGCCAGAAATGGAACATTTCCGAACCGCAGTTCCCCGGTTGGGAGATGTATCACCTCAAGGGCTCGTCCGTCGATCCCAACCGCATCTATGCCTCGCAGACCAGCGGCTGGTTCGGTCAAACCATGCAGCGCTCGGATGACGGCGGCAAGACCTGGGAAGTCATCAACAACGAGTTCGAATACGCCAACGATCCCGGTACCCATCAGTGGTACGACGGTACCCAGCACCCCTGGAAGTTCGCGCGGGTGTGGCATCTGGAACCGTCGTTGACCGATCGCGATACCGTCTTCGCAGGTGTCGAAGATGCGGCGCTCTTCAAATCGACCGACGGCGGTCAATCCTGGAACGAGCTTCCCAGTCTGCGCGACGTCTCAGGAAGTCTCTGGCAGCCGGGAGCGGGCGGCATGTGCCTGCATACCATCGTGCTCGATCCGAACGATGAGAACCGCATCGTGGTCGCAATCTCGGCCGCTGGGGCGTTTCGATCCGATGACGGCGGCAAAAGCTGGAAGCCGATCAACGAAGGGCTCATCTCCCCCTGGGAGCTGCCCGACCCAGTGCCGAAAGTCGGGCACTGTGTGCATAACATCTCCATGCACCCATCGCGCCCAGACACGCTCTTCATGCAAAAGCATTGGGACGTCATGCGCAGTGACGACGCCGGCGACAACTGGTTCGAGATCAGCGGCAATCTTCCCAGCGATTTCGGTTTCCCGATCGCAGTTCACGCGCATGAGCCGGAAACCGTCTACGTCGTGCCGATCCTTAGCGACCAGTTTCACTACCCGCCCGAAGGCAAGCTGCGCGTCTACCGCTCGAAATCGGGTGGCAACGAGTGGGAAGCCTTGACCAACGGATTGCCGCAGGAGAACTGTTACGTCAACATCCTGCGCGATGCCATGGCAGTCGACAAATGCGAATCGAGCGGCATCTACTTCGGCACCACCGGTGGCCAGGTGTATGTCTCTCCGGATTCGGGTGACACCTGGCAGACCATCGTTCACGATCTGCCACGGGTGCTCTCGGTCGAAGTGCAGACCCTCGCATGATCCGCGTGCTTTTGCCCGGCCATCTGCGCACACTTGCCGGGAGCGGCAAGGAAGTCGAGCTCGACGTGTCCGCGCCCAGTCACCCAACGCGCCGTACTCGATGCGCTCGAGACTGCCTATCCGACCCTGCGTGGCACGATTCGCGACCAGCAGACGAAGGAGCGCCGGCCGTTGGTGCGCTTCTTCGCCTGTAAGCAGGACCTCTCCCATGAACCGCTCGACGCGCCTCTGCCAGAGGACGTCATCAGCGGCCGGGAGCCATACATGATCGTTGGCGCCATGGCCGGGGGCTGAACCCCGGCTCGGCCGTTCAAAAGTCGAGGAAAACGAACCCGATGCGCTACATGTTGCTGATCTACGGTCAGGAAGGCATTCAGGACAACGACGAGCGGGAAGCATGCTTCGTGAGTCGGCCGGGTTTAGCGCGCGAGTTGGCGGAACAAGGGGTCTTTGTTGGCGCCTCGCCGCTGCATTTCGTCGACCGTGCCACCAGTGTCCAGTTACGCGATGGAAAGCGTGTGGTCACCGATGGTCCCTTTGCCGAAACCCGCGAGCAGCTCGGTGGCTATTTCATCGTCGACACCAGCGACCTGGACGAAGCCATCGCGATCGCCGCTCGAATTCCCGGCGCTCGCTGGGGTACCGTCGAGGTTCGCCCCATGGTTGAAATCGGCGGCCTTCCCGAGTAGCTGCACCATTCCGACCAAGCTCCCCCGTCGATGACGCACCCGCACGCCAGTTTCGAGCGTGCGGGTGCTCGACAGCTTGTCGAAAACCCCGTGAATCGAACGACAACCAGACACATCGATCGCTCGTTCCGGGGAGGACCTCGTCGTGAAGTACCTTTGCATCGCATTTCAGGATCAGGAAAAACTCGACGCCTACTCGGACGCGGAGTTCGGTCAAATCATGGAGCGTGTGCAGCTCTATCTCGACGAGCTGCGCGACCACGGCAATCTGGTGGACGCATCGCGGTTGCAGCCAGCCTCCAGCGGCGCGGTCGTCAAGGTTCGCGGCGGGCAGATGGCAATCACCGATGGACCGTTCGTCGAAACCCGCGAACAGATCGCCGGATACTACCTGATCGAAGCCAACGACCTGAACGACGCCATTCGCATCGCCGCCAAAAGTCCCTCGGCTCAGCTCGGCACCGTCGAAGTCCGGCCACTGAAGCGGCTTGGTCCACGGTAGCGGGTGTTCCCCAACCCGCGCCGCGGTGCCATTCCGATGTATGACGTCTTTGCCACGCACGTTCGATCAACATGCCTGCCCCGCTCGTTGTCCTGAGACACGCAGCAACCTCCGCGACACGTGCATACTCCCGGCAAAGGGCGATCGTTCGATAAACGCTCTGGACCAACCGTGAACGAAAAAAGACGCCGCCGCGATGCCGCGACGGCGTCCAGCTAGCGTTGTAGTGGGTGTCTAGACCAGGGTAGCGAGTAGCTCGCCGAGCCGGTCGTACGATTCGTTTGCGCCAACTTCCATTCCCGATTGCAACATACCGTCCCGATCCGCTTGTGACGTGAATTGCGACCGAATGTGCAAGAGCGTTCCACCCTCGATCTCGGTGAGGGTCATGATGTCCGTGGAGACGTGACCCGGCATCGGCTCGAATTCGAAGGTCTGCACCACCTTGCTCGGTGGATCGAGCTCGAGGAATGTGCCCCGGAACGCATATTCGGATCCATCGGTTCCCCGCTGGATGAAGCGCCACTCACCGCCCACGCGCGCATCCAGCTTGTCCACCACGGTGGTCGAATTTCTCATTCCCCACCACTTGGGAATCAGATCTGGTTCGGTGACTGCGCGATAGACCAGTTCGCGGGGCGCCTTGAATGCGCGCTGCATTTCGATCTCAGTCTCCGAAACAATCTCGGCCTTGAATTTGCTGTCAAATGTAGTCATGTTCGTATGGTCCTCTCTTCGTGATCCGGTTCGGCGTTCGAGCCGGAGGTGTTCGGTGTCTGCAGGTCGAGTAGAAGTTCATCGAGTCGGGAGAACGATTCTTCCCAAATTTCGCGATAGGTATCGATCCAGCTACGTGCCTCCTCCAGCGGAGCCGGTTCCAGGCGACAGGGACGCCATTGCGCCGCTCTCCCCCGGCTGATCAGTCCAGCCCGCTCCAGCACCTTGAGATGTCTGGAGATGGCGGGCAGACTGATGGCGAACGGCTCTGCCAGTTGATTGACCGTCGCCTCCCCACTCGCGAGTCGGGCCAGGATTGCCCGGCGGGTGGGATCGGCGAGGGCCGCGAATATTAGGTCGAGTTGCGTGTCGTTCATCGTCTTATTTATCCATTCGGTTAATTAACCTGTGTGTTTTATACACCCCTCGTCACCTCGATGTCAACCCCTCCTGCGCCGACTGTTGAATCCATCTGCGCACGTTGGGGTGGAAGCTGATTTACTTCCGGCATTGCATCGTTCGTCGATCGCCGGGGAGGAACTGGTGAAAATTCTGATCGCGGAGTGCCGGCAGGAAGTTTCTAGCTTCAATCCAGTCAACACCGGGTTGAATGACTTCATCATCGGACGAGGAGAGGCGTTCCTCGATTCCCACCGTGGACGGCGCACCGAGGTCGGTGGCGCGCTTGAGGTCTTCGAGGGGGCCGGCGTCGAAGTCGTCGGCACCTACAGCGCCCAGCTCATCACATCGGGCGGCATCCTGGCAGCATCAGCCTGGAATGAGTTGTCATCCGAGCTGCTCGATCTGGTACGGGCCAACATCGAAGGCGTCGATGGCATGTATTGCGCGCTGCATGGCGCCATGGCAACCACCAACGAGCTGGATCCCGAGGGGTATTTGCTCCAGGAGATCCGCAGCATAGTTGGGCCAGACATTCCCGATCGTGGCCTCACTCGATCTGCACGGCATCCTGACCAATCGTATGCTGGAGAACGCCAACGCTTTCTCTGTCTATCACACCTATCCGCACGAAGACTTCGATTCGACCGGCCAGCGAGCGGCTCGGTTACTGCTCAAGATCTTGCAAGACGACGCCAAACCAGTCACCGCCGTCGTTCGCATGCCCGCTCTGGTTCGCGGCGACGAGATGATCACCGCATCGGGCAAGATTCAAAAAACCGTCGGCCGCTGCGTGCAGCTCGAATCGTCGGGCGAAGCGCTCTCGGCGGCAATGATCTGGAGCAACCCGTTCACCGACGTGCCCGAGCTTTGCTCGCTGGCAATCGTCACCACCGATGGGGATGCCGATTTCGCCAGCCACGAAGCACGTTCTCTCGCGCAAACGTTCTGGGACGATCGTGCAGCCATGCAAGCCGAGCTCTATTCCATCTCCGATGCACTCGACAAGGCCACCGGCGTTCCAGGTACCTCCGTGTTGATCGACGCGGCCGACGCCACCAGCTCCGGTGCATCCGGCGACTCGAACGCGATTCTGGCGGCGGTATTGCAGCGAGGATTTGCCGGTCGGGGCCTCTTCCCCATCGTCGATGCGCCCGCGGTGGAGGCGTCATTCGCCGCCGGCATCGGGTCGACCATCACCGTTCCCCTGGGCGGCACACTCGACCCCGAGCGATTCCCTCCAGTCGAAGTCACCGGCCGCGTAAAACTGCTCTCCGATGGCAAATTCCATTACGAGTCGCATGGCTTCGGCCCCACCGACGCCGGGCTCACTGCTGTACTCGAGGTCGGTCCGCATGTGGTGGTGGTGACCAGCCGGCAGGTCAGTCATTTCGACCGCGCCCTCTTTCTCGCTCACGGCCAGAATCCAAAGGACTTCGACGATCGTGGTGCAAAAATCGCCCCACTGCCCCCACTATTGTTTTCGTGACTGGGCGGCGCAACTGATCGGTGTCGACGCGCCTGGTTCGACCAGCGCGAATCTTCCCTATCTCGGCCACACCATCTGCCGTCGGCCGATGTATCCGATGGAGCTCGACGCCGTCTTCGAACCGCAGGTCGAGCTCTTCGCTCACTGAGAGCATCGTGGACAAACCGATCGATCTCGCCGCGCTCGAAGAGCTTTCCGTTCGCTGGAACCTCGAGCCAACCGGTGCGCCATTTTCGACACACACCAGCGTTTTGCTACCAGCCATGAGAGCTGGACGACCTGTCATGCTCAAGCTGACGACCGAGCCGGATGAGATTCGTGGCGCCGGTTTACTCGCATGGTGGGGAGGGCGAGGGGCCGTTCGGGTCATCGAACGGACGGATGGTGCGCTACTTATGGAACGTGCCGATTGGCACTGGTTCATTGGTGCAGATGTCGCTCGATGGAAATGATGACGAATCCATCGGCGTCATTTGCTCGGTTGCCACCGAGCTTCATCGCGCCGGTTCCCGAATCTCTTCCTCGATTGCAGCCGGTCGAAGAGCTGTTCTCACCGCTCATCGATGTCGGATTCGGACGATCCCCTGGTCCAGCGCGGGCGCCGCATCGTCACCGAGCTCCTCGCCACATCGCAGGATAGACGGCCGCTCCACGGCGATATTCATCATCACAACGTGCTGGACTCAGGCGCAGGTCGCTGGGTCGCCATCGATCCAAAAGGCCTCTTCGGCGATCGAACCTATGAATTCGCCTGTCTCTTTCGCAATCCGAACCAGGAGATCGCCAACGATCCATCCGTATTCGCCCAGCGACTCAGCCAGGTGGAAGAGCTCGCCGCCACGGAACCCGGGCGACTTCGAAAATGGATCATTGCGTTCTGCGCGCTTTGTCTGGTCTGGGATTATTATCCCTCAGGGCAGCCCGCTTTTCGACCGCGAGCTCGCGGCGCTGGCTATCGAAACGCGATAGCTAGCCCAACCGGGTTCTCGATCGAAATGGTCCTAGTCTTCGGTTCCCGGAATGCGAGTCGGCGACACCATTTGGAAGAGATCGTTCGACGTCTCGGACGAAAACGTCGTCTTCTCCATGACCGACGAAATCGCCGCCTCCACATCGCCGTCGTCGTAGAACGCCTTTTTGAAAGCGCGGTCCATCTCCCAAACCGCGCTCGGCCAGGTCGAAGTCGACGGCAGTGGCCGGCTGATACCGATATTGTCTAAATAGACCGAAGCATTGCGCGGCGATTGCGCATACCCCAACAGGGACGCCGAGCTGCCGCCTTTCAGGAACGCATCCGACTCAGCGACCCGCTTCATCGATGGCACTGTGCGGCCGGATTCGGCCAGGATCTTTTGCCCTTCCTCACCCATGGCGAACTCGAGGAACTTCCAGGCGCCCTCCTTGCGCGGCGACCCGCTCCAGATGCCCAGCCCATCGCTATGCGAAACATTCGCAGGCATCAATCCGACCGGAAGCGGAGCAACATCCCACGGAACCAGCGCGTTGTCCCGCAAGAAGGCGACCACTCGCCGGCTCTGAATGAGCATGGCTGCTTGTCCACCACGGAAGCGCTGCGTATCGTCCTGCAACAGCCGATCAGCCTGGCTTGGAGCAGCACCGATGCCGGTTGGTCCGAGCGAGGTGATGAATTCGATCCCGCGTCGCGCTTCTGGAGTGTCGAGCGTCAGTTTCGTAGGCTGGTAAACATCGTCGAAGAGCTCGCCGCCCGCGCCCCAGATCGCGGCGGCGTAGCGATGAATAGTGGGATCGAACGCAACGCCGTGGACTTCGGGAAATCCGTCACCGTTGGTGTCTTGCGTCAGCGCCTTCGCCGCCACCGAGAACTCGTCCCAGCTCCAGCCTGCCGTGGGCTCGGCAATTCCTGCAGCTGCGAACATGTCGGTATTGAAGTAGACGACCAGGCTCGACAGATTTTGCGGAATAGCCATCAGTGGCT
The DNA here is from genome assembly GCA_963720855.1 of uncultured Chloroflexia bacterium. Classification (GTDB taxonomy): domain Bacteria; phylum Chloroflexota; class Chloroflexia; order Thermomicrobiales; family UBA6265; genus JAMLHN01. The sequence goes on from CAVRGV010000002.1 coordinate 179,270, forward strand.
TGTTCATCGGGCGGAAGAGCGAAAGCGCTTCCGGATAAAAATCTGCCTCGTTTAAAGAGCGGCTCTCCGCCAGCCACGAGTCAAGCGGTTCGAGCACGCCTCGCGTGTCATACGCCCCAACATCGCGATAGGTAAAGAGAAAGACATCGGGCGGATTGGGACCGGTAAACGAATCGCGCAGCCATTCAGGGTATTTGCTCGCCGGCAGCAGACGCCCCAGTGGGGCGACATTCGAAGAGGAGATCACCACCGGCTCGATCTTGATCTCGCTCTGGATCTCCTCGAATCGATCGATGAGCTGCGCATAGGCCAGCGCCTCGGATGGATCGGCGAAAAACGCGAAACGCACCGCGTCCGCCCCCAGCGAACCCTCCGGGCGCATCAGAGTAACCAGACCGGCGGCGGGGGCAGCCTTGAGCAGCGTGCGTCGTTGCAGCTTCGATTGCAAAGGTTTGGTCATGAATCAGGCTCCAGATCAGTCGGCGGCGCGACCGGAAATGAGAAGGGCCAGCATCGCGAAAAGGCCAGCCGGGCAGCAATTTCGTCAAGTGTGATCCATCGAGCGCGTTCCGTCGACAGACCATCGTTGCGCTTCAGCAACTCCTCAGGCAGACTGAAAGCGGTGCAAAGTCAAGGACAGCGAGGCCGGCACATGCCGCACCTCCGATTCCGCTCGAGGAGAATTTCAGTTGAGCGTCATCCGCAAGCGCGTTCAGATTCTCGCCGCGTTGCTCCTGTTGCTCGCCACGGTCGTGGTGCCAGCAGCGGTTCAGCACGCCAGTGCGCAGGATGCGACCGAGATCCGTTTCTCATTTTGGGGTGATCCGGCGGAGGAAGCCGCCTACACCGCGGTCGTCGACTCGTTCGAAGCCGCGCATCCTGAGATCGATGTCACGATCGATTACACCCCGGGACAAAGCGACTATTACCGAAAGATCGCATCCGACTTCGCCGCCGGCGACGCGCCCGATGTCTATCTGACCAACTACCGGCAATTCGGCCAATACGCTGGCGCCGGCGGTCTGGCTCCCATTCAGTCATATCTCGACGCGAGCGAATCTATCACGGCAGACGACTACTACTCGCTGTCGCTCGATGCGTTTCGCTTTGGCGCAGAGAACGAGCTCTACTGCCTGCCGCAGAACATCTCGAGCCTGGTGGTCTACTACAACGAAGATATGTTCGAAGCCGCCGGTGTTCCCCTCCCGAAAGACGGGTGGACCTGGGATACATTCGTCGCTGCCGCGCAGGCATTGACGCAGGACACCGATGGTGACGGCACGGTCGACCAATATGGGGTCGTGGTCGAACCGTCCTTGTATCGCATGGCTTCCTTCATTTGGGGCGCCGGCGGTGAAGTCGTCGACGACACCGAAAATCCGACCACGCTGACCATCGACACGCCAGCAGCGATCGACGGACTCACCAAATTCATCAGCCTTGGCGCGAGTGGCTTCGGTGTCGTTCCAACTGAAGAGGAGGTGGCCGCGGAAGCCGATCAGGATCGCTTCATGCGGGGCGGCGCCGGTATGTTCCTTCAGAGCCGCCGACCTGTTCCGACCCTGCGTGAGATCGAGGACTTCTCGTGGAACGTGACATCACTTCCGGTGCTGGACGAAGCTGCCACCGTGCTCCATAGCGATGCCTTCTGTATGTCAGCCGGCACTGGAAATGCGGATGCGGTCTGGACCTTTATCGAATACGCCGGCAGCGCCGAGGGCCAGCTCCATGCTGGCCGAGACCGGCCGCACGGTGCCGTCCATGATCTCGGTTTCCGAGTCGGATGTTTTCCTGCAGGGAATTCCACTGGCACGCGGCCGGCGGCTCTCCAGTCGCGTCACCCGAGGCCGTCAGCGGCTCAGTCACCGGCAAACTCGCAGGTTTATCTGGACAACATCGCAATCATGCATCGCTTGCCATCGACCTCGACGTGGGTCGAAGTCGAAGACGCCTTCAATGCCGAATTCGATCGGTCCTTTTACGTAAAGGATTTTGATGTCGTGGCGGCAGCGGCCGCCGCCACCCAGAACAGCAAGGACGCGTTCGACCGCGCCTCCACCTAGGCTCATGCAGGAAACGGTCCTGGGCAAGGGCCGTTTCCGTTCAGCTCGTTGACCGACGCACACTCCGCAGATCGCGCAGAAATGCTCGCTGCGCCAGCACGAATACCGTCAGCACAGGCAAGATCGTCAGCAGCGATCCGGCCATGACGATCGGCCAGTTGGTGCCGTCCAGGCTGTAAAGCATGCGCAACCCGAGTGACGCGGTGAACTTGTCCGAGGTGCGCATGAGGAGCAGTGGTTCGACGAAACTGTTCCAGTAATGCACGAACGCGAGCACCCCAACCGTGCCGATCGCCGCTTTGGTCTGGGGCAGCCCGATACCCGCCCAGATGCGATATGCGCCCGCGCCATCCAACCGGGCCGCGTCGTACACCTCCCTGGGTATGTTCGAGAACGCCCACAGAAAGAGCAGCGCGAAGAACGGCGAGGTACCCATGAGTGAGGGAACCATCAGTGCAACCCGCCGGTTCATGAGCCCGGCCTCCTTGAAAAGCAGGAAGCGCGGAATCCAGATGGCGGTCAGGGGTACCATGAGGCAGAGCGCCGAAACGGCCACCATGCGTAGGCGATACCGATGCGGCAATTGCGACATGGCAAACCCAGCCAGCGACGCGAAGAGGATCGTCAAGGGCACCGCCGCGCTTGCGACGATGAGTGAGTTCAGCGCGAACCGTCCCGCGTCGACGACTTCGAACACGGTCCCGAAATTCGTCCAATCTGCCGGTGACGGCAACCACTCGATCTGCCGCGGCAACGGACGCCCGGTTTGGCGCAATGCAGTCACCACCGCCCAATAAAGTGGCAGCAAAAACCCCACACACACCGCGATCAACACCAGAAACCAGAGTCCGCGCGGTCCGCGCTGCTTACGCATCGCGACCGAACCCTTCATGCCACCGGTGGGTCAGGCGATATTGCAGCACAAGGACGATGCCGGTTATGCCGTACATGACTACCGTCATCGATGCTGCGTAGCCGAATCGCAGATAGCCAAACGCGGTGGTGTAGATGTACATCGGCAGGTACATCGTTGCGTAGTCGGGACCGCCCCCTTTTCCGACGATCAACGCGGGCACGAAATTGGCCTGAAAACTGAAGATCGTGTCTCGAAAAACCAGAATCAACAGCACCGGCGCGATAACCGGGAGGATGATGCCGCGAAATGTGCTCCACGTTCCGCCTCCATCGATGGCGGCCTGATCCGGCAAATCGGGATCGACGCTCCCCAACGCCGCCAGGCAGACGATGAACCCTTCGCCGAGCTGCCAGACCATCATCAGCACGATGCCAAAACGTGCGGTGTGCGGATCGACCATCCAGGCCGGACCGTCGATCCCTGCCATTCCCAGCAGGTGATTGAGCGGTCCATAGAGCGGGTTGAGAATCCACAGCCATATCAGCGCCCAGGCGAGATCGGGTATGACGGTTGGCAGGTACACGATCGCTCGCCCGACGAGAGAGCTTCGCCGGGGCCGCTGGAGCAGACGCGCGAGCGCGAGCGCGCCGATCAATCGCAATCGGCACAGCCAGCACGATATAGAGCAGGGAGTTGAAGACCGCGATCCGAAAGACGTGGTCGTGTGGCAACCGTCGAAAGTTATCCAACCCGGCCCAGCGTTGGCGGTTGGATGGCGTTGTAATCGGTAAGTGACAACGCGAATCCGGCCAGTCCCGGTCCGATCACCAGCAGCGAAAGCCCGATCAGATAGGGAAGTAACATCGACCCGAGCGCCACATGCTGAGAATTGCGCTGCCACCAGCGGGCGGGCGTCATTCGTCGTTCTCGGGGGAAGCGCCGCTCGCCGGAGATCATTTCAGGTGCTCGCTGGAGGTTGGGCATCGATGGCGGAAAGCCTAGCAGAGGCCGGTCAGCTCGGTTCGGCCACCGTCGCGGACGCGCGGCCGATACGCCCAGCGATCGCGAGGGCCACCAGCAGCACGATTGTCGAACCGAGCGCAAGCAGCTCGAATCCACGCGGCGTGGCGATCTCGTTCAGGCTGGTCGCCGCGATGATCGATCCGCCGATCCCGGTTCCCAGCGCAATACCCAACGTGTTCCCGAGCTGACCGGCGGAGATCGTCGCACCTTCGCTTCCCTCCGGCGCATCGTCCAGTACGGCCAGCATGAGTGAGGAAAATGCGATCCCCATTCCCAACCCCGCAATCGCCCAGGTGACAAGTGACAACAACATCGGAACTTCCGAGACGAACACGCCGAGTGACAGCAGAATCCCCAGCACGATCAGTGCGTACCCCACCCGCACCATGTGAATGCGGGAATACACCTTCGATCGTTGGTCGACGATCCAGGCGCCGGTGGTCCAGGTCAATGCGCTCGCAGTCAGCGGCAGTCCAGCCATCAGCGAAGACTGTCCCCGCAAATCGGTCAACGCGAGCGGAATGAAAAACTCGAAACCGAAGAATCCCAGCGTCAAGAGAATGACGCACGCCACCGCCGCGGCAATTCCCGGCCGTGCCCGCAGGGTTCCCGGCGGACTCAATCGCCGGAACGCCGGCAAAAGAACGACCAACCCAATCCCAACCAGCCCGAGCAGCGCCAGCACGTTCGATCGGCCGAAGCCAGCCAAGAGCACCGCGGTTCCACCCGACAACAACACGGCATCACGCAACCGGCGAACGTCTCGTGGGCCGCCCCGGGGAGTATCCACGGCGCGCAGTGACGGTACCGTGAGCAACCCGGCAATGATCGGAAACGGAATCATCCCCAGGAAAACCCATCGCCAACCGATCGTTTCGGCGATGAACCCTGCCACCGCCGGCCCAACCAATCCGGGTATCACCCAGGCGGACGACCAGAGCGCCATCAACCGTGGCCGGACATCGGCCGGGTATGCGGTTCGCACCGCGGCGTAGGCGACCGAAATCAAGACCCCGCTCGCGAATCCCTGTGCCAGTCTTCCGACGATCAGCACCGGCATCGAGGGCGCAAGTCCACCGATGAACAAGCCAGCAGCGAAGAGCCCAATCCCCAGCAGGAATGGCGGCACCATTCCCTGACGATCGATTTCCGTTCCCGCCACCACGATCCCGATCAGGTTCGCAAGCGTGAACGACGCCAGAATCCAGCCGTAGTAATCGATGCCGCCCAGGTCGTCGACGGTTTGCGGGAGCACGGTCGCCACTGCCAGCGCTTCGAACGCCCCGGCGACGATCGTGATCAGCAGCCCAACTGTGAGCCGTCCGAGCCGTGGCCCCCACAGCGATTCCGGCACCGCCGCTTCGACTGGAATTCCGCCCGTCTGGGACTCGTTTGACACGATTGCGCTTCCTCGATTGACAGGTATGATTCTTTCAGACCGCCTGATCGCATGGATCCGGCTGCGTCAGGATACGCCCGCCTTCGAGTCAGGAGCCCTCCATGTCGAGCACCATGGCCGCGACGCCCGCCGTGACGTCCTATCCCTTCGAAAACATCATCCGGTCGCAGGATGCCCTGCGCGAGTTGATGGGCATCGCCAGTCAAGGATCGCTTGACAAAGAAATCACCTACATCGATCCGCACGCGAAAAACTTCATCGAGCATTCGCCCTTTATCTGCATCTCCACCGCGGACGACCAGGGCCGCATCGATGTCTCACCCAAGGGCGATCCCGCGGGTTTCGTCAAAGTGCTCAACGAAACCACCCTGCTCATCCCGGAACGGCCCGGCAACCGCCGCTTGGACGGCTTCGAAAACATTCTCAGGAACCCGCATATCGGGCTCATTTTTCTGGTTCCCGGCCGGGACGAGACCCTGCGCGTGAACGGCAAAGCGATGCTGGTCACCGATCAGGCCCTGCTCGAGACCATGACCTGGCGCGGGAAAGTACCCACCATGGCGACCGCCGTCCAGGTCGAAGAGGTCTTCTTCCACTGTGGAAAGGCGTTCATTCGCTCCGGGATGTGGAAACCAGAGGAATGGGGCGACGTCTCCGATATCGCGACTTTCGGAAAGATCCTCGTCGACCAGACAAAAATGACCGACCAGACCGCCGAGCAGCTCGATTGCTACCTCGAAGAGGCATATCAGAAGACGCTCTACTAGCGGCTACTCCGCTTGCGGGCGCTCCACTGGCGGGAGCGCCTGCATCACCGCCGAGTGCTTCATCACCAAGCCCGGATTCTCCTGCAGGAGCTGCGTGTACTCAGTCTTGAACGGAGTCTCGTCCGGCGACGCAAGGACCGCGCGCGTTTCGGCATACAGACCATCGACATCGCCAGCGGTGATCGGCTCTTTGCTGGCAACCTTTTCGTCGATCTGCACGATCAGGGTCGTCATCGGTCCGATCCACGCGAACGACGGATCCGAGGTCACCAAACGAAAGAAGTCGAACTCATTGGCCACCGGGCCGACATTCTGCTCGTAGCGCTTGCGCTCCACATGCAACAGCTCTTTATGGAGATTGAGCAGCGCCTCGCGTACTTTGAAGAGGCGGGTACGCTCATCGGTCGATGCGCGCTCAGTCAAATCTCGGTCACCTTCCATACCATGCGCTCCTCAGCACCAGGCGCTTCCAAACGAGTTTCGAACGGCGCGGGGCGGATCGCCAGCGATCCACCCCGCGAAAAGAACTGCTACAGCTTCTCGCCGACCGCTTTCGCTTCGACGAAATTCAGCAAGTAATCCGGACCGCCGGCCTTCGAGTTGGTGCCGCTCAACTTGACACCGGCGAACGGATGCACGCCCATCATCGCGCCGGTCGATTTCCGGTTGAGATAGAGATTGCCGACGTCGAACTCCTCGCGAGCTCGTTCGAGATTTTCGCGGCTCCCGGAGTAGACCGATCCGGTCAGTCCGTATTCGGAATCGTTGGCCACCTCGAGCGCCTCGTCGAAGGAATCGACTTTCACGATCGTGAGCACCGGACCGAAGATCTCTTCGCACGCAATGCGGGATGTCCGGGGAGCATCGGCAAAGATGATCGGCGGAACGTAATAGCCGTTGGCGTCCGGCGTCTCGCCCTGATAGACCAGCCGGGCTTCCTTCTTGCCGATCTCGATGTAGTTGGTGATCGAATCGAACTGATTCTTGTCGACCACCGCCCCCATGGACGCGACGCCCTCGAGCCCGCTACCGACCGAAACCACCTCACCGGTGCGCGCCACCACCCCATCGACGATCTTGTCGTAGACATCGGCATGCACCAGCACCCGCGAGCAGGCTGAACACTTCTGACCCGAGAAACCGAAGGCAGACGTGACGATCCCTTCGACCGCGGCATCGATATCGGCCGAGGCATCGACGATGATCGCGTCCTTACCACCCATCTCGGCGGTCACCCGCTTGAGCCAACGCTGACCCTTTTGTACTTTGGCGGCCTTCTCGAAGATATGCACGCCGACATCCTTCGAACCGGTGAATCCAATGAACCGCACGCGCGGATCTTCGACCAGCAGATCGCCGATCTCCCCACCCGATCCCGCGACGAAATTCACAACTCCCGCGGGCACGCCGGCCTCGATCATGATCTCGACCATCTTGTAGCCGATCACCGGCGTATTGGTAGCGGGCTTGATCACCACGGTATTCCCAACCGAAATCGGCCCCATCGCCATACCGGTCAGGATCGCGCAAGGGAAGTTCCACGGCGGAATGACGATTCCAACCCCAATCGGCTGATAGAAGTAATCGGTCGCCTCGTTCGGCAAATGCGCCAGATCGGCGCGCTCGGTCAATTTGACCGCTTGTGCGGCGTACCACTCGAGGAAATCGACCGCCTCAGCCACTTCGCCTTCGGCTTCGTCCCACGGCTTATCCAGCTCGTAGACCATCCATGCCGCCAGCTCGAATCGCTTGCGCCGCACGATGGCCGCCATGCGCAGCAGCACGCTGGCGCGCCCGACCATGGAGAGCTTTCGCCAGTCCTTGAACGCCGCCTGCGCGGCCTCGATGGCGTCCAGCGCATCCGCCGGAGACGCTTTGGCGACCTTGCCGACCACCTGATCGACATTGCCGGGGTTGGTCGAGGTGATCCATTTGCCGGTTTCGCGCTTTTCTCCGCCGATGATCAGCGGATACTCGCGGCCAAGCTCATTGCCGACCTTTTCCAGCGCGGCCTGCATGGCATCGCGCACGGAAGGATCGGAAAAATCGACCGACGGCTCGTTGGTAAACGCAGCCCGAAGCATGAAGTCTGCCCTCTCGCATAATGGTGGATCGAATCGCCCGCTAGGGAACGAACTGCAGCGTCCAATCTAAACGAAAGTGACCGAATCCTTCACGGATTCTCCCGAATTCGGATGCGATCATCCGCTCCGGTCGAATTCCGGCAAGTCAGCCAGGACCCGACTGCTGCGACCATTCCGCCACATCCCCGCTCGAAACCCGAGCCTGGACGAAGGACGTTCTCACACGTCTTCGATCAATGCCTTCGCCGTCGTAAGCTCATCCAGATTGATCGTGTGCCCCATGCCGGGATACACCCGGAAATCGACCGCTCCGCCGAGATTGGCCAGCACCTCGCCGGTGATTTCGAAGCGCTGGAGCGGAATGTGGTGATCGATATCGCTGCACCCGCCAAAGATCGGCGTGTCCGCCAGCGCGCCGGAATAGCCTGCGTCGGGTCGATCGACTCACCGATCAGACCGCCGGAAAAGACCACCAGCCCTCCATAACGCCGCGGATGCCGCGCTACGAACTCGGACGCCAGGCAGGCGCCTTGAGAGAATCCCAGCAATACCGTCTTCTCTGCGGGAATGCCAGAGTCTTCCAGGTGCTGCAGCAATCCCCCGATCACGGACAGGGCCGAATCGAGAAACGGTTGGTTTTGCTGCGACCGGCATCAGGAAGCTGTAGGGATACCAGGAATGACTGGCCGCGTCTGGCGCAAGCCACGCGACCTGCGGCGAATCGATCGCCTGGGCAATGCCCATGATGTCGCCTGCGCTGGCGCCGCGTCCATGGATCGCGATGACCGCGCTGGTTGCATCGCCGACTGTGCGCTCCTGCGCGCGAATCACCTGCTGGCCCGCATGGGGTCCAATGGGAATCATGTTGTGCGTCCTCCGCCGGTGAACGATTGCGCAGCTCGGCTCAGGATTCGAGTGAAGCAATGAAGTCGTCGAGGGTCGCCGTTGCCGTTGACATTGATGCGCAGGATATGCCATCGGTCGATCGACGTGTCGAGCGGTTGCGGACCTCCGGAGACATTGAACGCCATCAGATAGCCGGCTTCGATCACCACATACGGAGTCAACCCGCTAAAAGCGCCAAATGGATAGGCAAAGCAGGTGATCTCGTTGTCCAAGAATCTTCTCCAGGAATTTCTTGTTCTCGACGATTTCGTAGTACTGCCCGTCATAGTCGAGCGTGCTGAGATTCTGATGGCTGACCGTGTGCCCGCAAACTTCGCCCGCCCGGTCGAGCGTGCGAATCTGCGCCGGCGTCATTTGCGCATAGTTCGGCAGCGCGAACACGCCTTCGAAGCCATATCGCTCCAGCAGCTCGAGGAAAATCCAATCGGAAGAATTGCCGTCATCGATCGTGATCATGATCGGCTTTTCTGGCAGCGGAATGCCATAGGTCATCCATGCCAGCAGCTCTGCACTGGTGACCGATTCGTACCCATTTCGGGAGAGCCATTGCAGTTGCTCGTCCAATTGGGCGGCGGTCACCTGGTATTCGGCGCCGTTGTTCCTGAATGCTGTGATACATCAGCACCGGAACATCGTGGCGGTCCGGCCGGCGGCGCAGCCTGCACGCAGATACCCGGATGCCACCCACCCCGTTTTGCGTGCCGAATTGTTGCTTCCAGAAATCCTTCGGTTTGATTTCCAGTCAGCGTCAGCTTGGAGTTGACCGGAACCACATCGACCTTCTGCGAGGTCGACGATGGTCCGGCCCGCAGCACGATCTCGGCATCGGTCACCATGGAGAGCCCCGCGGTTACCAGCGGATGCCCCGCCGCGACAGCCGCCGCCATGATCTCGGCCTGCCGGAGATCGTCGGCTTCGCGGCTCGGGACCGCGATCGACATAGACCGAGCGCACCCACCCTCTTCGCTGCCGACTTTGACTTTTTCATATGCGCCGCTGATCTCTCCGGTGGCTTCGATCTGCGTTCCGGCATCGACCACGCGAACTGCGTCGTGTTCGGCGCCTGGTCCGGTGCGCAGGTTCACCGATTCCACCAGCGTCGCCATGCCCTCCGGCAGCAGCTTGCTTTGATCGAAGCTGGCCGCCGCCGCCGGCTCGGTGCGCATCTCCATCTGCACCAGCTCGGTCGAGACCCAGCCGGAATGCTCGCCATAGACCACCGGGTAGTATCCGCTCGCTGACATCGCCGCTCACAGTCAGGGCAGCCGCCGGCGGCACGATCATCAGAATCGTGGACGTGGTGACGGGTTCGGTGCGCAGGTTGAGATAGCTCGAGGTCATCGCCGTCGTGGCTGCCTGCACAGTCGGAAAGGAAAAGCGAATCGACCGCGAGGACCGAAGAAAGAGGCAAGTCCTGCGGATAAAAGCGCTCGTCGAAATACAGCGCAATGCGGACGGCGAAGCGTCATACGGGGTCGCTTCCGGCGGCGTACGTAGGGGAATGCCGATTCGTTCGAATCCGCGTTCCAGTCAATACTCTTCCTTTAATATATCGCACGCAAATTGCGCCAAATCCATAGCCTGAGAGTCAACGGTGAGCGTGCTGAGGACTGCGATTCGGCATTCAGGTCAGGTCTCGGGTAACGCCACGCCGGTGTCGTACGTTAGGAAGGTATCGAACGTACGATGTTGCGTGCTACAATGTACGTACACATTGGTTTCGCAGCTCGCGTTCGATGTGTCGATCGAACGTCACCAGTTGGTTCCGGCTACGTTGCAGCGCCGGAGCACGCGCCACTGGTTGAGGCGTCACAACGCGGCTTCGGCCGTTGGGGGTCAGGAGATGGTTTTTCGCAAGGACCGAACGGGCGATTCCTTCCAGCGGCAAATCAGCGCGCTCCGCCAGCAGTTGGGCGGCGCGGAGTTCGACGAGATCGAGGAAGAGGTTATCGTCGATACGCCGGATGGCGTCGAAACCGCCTATGTATCAGCCCGCAGTATGAAGCGCCCGCGCAGTACGAGCGCGATCGCTATTCCTATCAGCAACCAGTCACTGAGATCGTCGAAGCCGCTCCATCCAACGATCCGCCTGCCCCGGCGATTCCGGTCGTCGACGGCCAAACCACCGTCATCAGCCCGAATGCAAGCTGGAAAGGCGAGATCGTCGCCGAAGGCTCGATGCACATTCTGGGCAAGTTCGAAGGCGACATTCGCGTGCGGGACGATCTTTTCATTCTCGAAGATGCGACCGTCGAAGCCACCGTCGCCGCCGGAACAGTCACCGTTTCGGGCCGGTACAACGGAACCCTCAATTGCAACACCCGCCTGGAGGTGTTGCCCACCGGCCGCGTCCGCGGAGAGATTTACGCTCCGGCGCTGGTGGTGCACAACGGCGCGATCATCAACGGCAAAGTCAAGATGACCCAATCTGCGAACGCCGATCAGCCGATCCCCGCGGCGGTTCACCGGCGCAGCCATCGCGGCACGGCCTAACCGGACCGCCGATGCGCATCGATCGTCCAGACACCACCACGTCACTGCATCTGATCAGGGGAGTTTGTTGAGATGTCGTTTCGCACGTCGGTGCTCGATCCGAATCAGGCCGGCTGCGAGCCAGCCAGGTTATGGCGAACAGGATTCGTTCAGCGTGATCGACCGCTTCTCCCGGTTCGACGGAGATTTCGTTGCCGAGCGGGATCTTCGTGTCGAAGGCAACGTCAAGGGATCGATCGACTGCAATGGCACGCTCTTTGTCGCTGAAGGCGCGATCGTCTCCGCCAAGGTCACGGCCGAGAACATCACCGTCGCCGGCGATCTCTCCGGCGAGACCCGTTGCCGCGGCAAGCTGCATCTGCTGCCCACCGGCCGCGTACGCGGCAGGGTCAGCACCGCCGGCCTGGTCATCACCGAAGGCGCGATCTACGAAGGCGAGCTGGCCATGGCCGAGGATGCCCACGCGGAAACCGCTCCGCAGCGTCCGACGGTCGTGCCAGCGCCCTCGGTCGCGCCGCGTGCCGAATCGACAGCCACTGCCCGAAGAACCGGCCGTCGCGCCCAACACCTTCATTCGCCGTCTTGGCGGCCCCGAAACGCCATGGGATGCAGAGCAAGAGTCCGACTCCGACAATTCCTGAGCGCCACGAGCGCCGGTCTCGACTCCTTGTACGCTGGCAACCGATTGTTGGCTGGGGCCGTACAAACCTGACGTTCAAACCGATCAACTTGCGACAACGCCGTGCTATACTCGCGGCGTTGGGAGCGTGCGTTTCCAGGCTTCGTTTTGCGGTCGAATCGTGCGCCCTCGTTTGATTCGTTATCGCGTATTTGCCTCGACGTTGGAGAGATGGACCGCGGCCGAGCATCCCGCCCTGGCTCGCAATGGATGACCGGATCTGTGGAACTTGCCGGCACTTCGAATGGGCCACGCAAGCGGGACGCGGCTGGTGCCGCAATCCTCGCCTCTACACCGCCAGCCAAAGCCAGCCAGTTTCCGAATTCGAGCTTTCCTGCGCATCTCGGCAAGGCGATTTCTGGGAAGCCGGCGACGATACTCTGCCGCTTGCAGCCAAATGGCCGTTGCGGAACCGGAAACGCCGGTCGACCGTTCATTGGAGTACGATGAGCATGAGGTTTTGTCGGGAGGTAGTCAGATGAGAGGCTCCAGCGCGGATCAGCCACAGATCTTCCGATGATTCCGCGTACGCGCAATCGTCCGATGCTCCCCCACCTCGAAGCAGTCGAGCACCGGCTGGCTCAGGCGCCCCTGCTGCTGGTTCAGCGGGCTCCGGTGGTGGCGATCGTCCCCCGGGATACCAGGCCGAAGAGCGTTATTGGACAGACTATCTCCGTATCGCGCTTCCCATCGCCGGACTCCTGCTCCTGTTGAGCGTCTTCTGGTATTGGGCGAGTTCGTTCATCGGTGACGACAACAGCGGAACCCAGACGCCGATCGTCGCGGTGAATGTCACCCCGCACAATGCACCAACCCTTAACCCCCACCCTGCGGAAGTGCAGTCGTCCTCACTCCTCGAAATCCAACGGCGACCACCGCGGCCGCGGCTGATCCTACCCAGGCGCCCGCGCAGCCGACGCAAGCTCCGGTCGGAGCCCACACAACCGCCTGACAGAGCCGACCCAGGCGTCGGCAGGTGGTACCTTCGCGGAAGGCGATCTGGTGATCGTCAACGACAACGATGTGAACATGCGCGCCGAAGCCACGACCGCATGGCAGATGTGGTGGACACCCTCTCCCAGGGCGACGGAGCTTACGCATCCTCAGCTCCACGCCCACCGATTTCACGGCAGATGATGGCACGGTCATTACCTGGTGGAATGTCAGCGACAACGCGCTTGGTGTTTCCGGCTGGGTGGCGGGGCAGTTTCTGGAAAAGTAACTCAGTCGATCTCAGAATCACAGCAGAGAAAAGCGTCTGACAGCGGTCAGGCGCTTTTTCATAGATGCGAATGCCGGCTCAATTCGGGTCGATGCACGCTCGGGCTGGTAACAGCTCCGGAATGCCGTCGCACAAGTTCAGCAGTCACCGAAGCTCAATAGTCGAGCGTTCGACGCATGACGTCCCTCGAACCAATTGCGCTGACGTGGGAACAGACGCAATCCCACCTTCGAAACCGAAAACCAGAAACTGACTGACGCGGTATACTTTCAGGCGGCCCGGCAATTGCCGGGTCTTTATCTGGCAGGCGTCAGGATTTAATCCGGCGTGCCGGCATCGAACGGGGGTGCCGGTCCGGGTTGGAGATGAGTGACGTCGGTGACCCAACGATTTAAAGGAGGACCCCGTGGTAGCTTCTCTCCCAGATACGCCCGATAAGGTCATGCAGCAGATGCTGCAAGCCGGCGTGCACTTCGGACACCAGGCCAAGCGCTGGAACCCGAAGATGAAGCCGTACATCCACTCGCAGCGCAACGGCATCCATGTCATCGACCTGGACCAAACGCTTGGATATCTCGGCGATGCGCTCGCGTTCGTCCAGAAGACCACCAGCAACGACGGCAAGATTCTCTTCGTCGGCACCAAGAAGCAGGCGCAGGAAGTCATCGCCCTTGAAGCCGCTCGCTCGAACCAGTACTACATCAACCGGCGCTGGCTCGGTGGCACGCTCACCAACTTCACCACCATCCGTGGCCGCCTGAAGCTGATGAAAGACATCGAGCGCCAGGAAGAGCGCGGCGAGCTCGAGCGGCTGCCGAAACAGGAAGCCGCCAACCTGCGCAAAGAGCTGGAGCGCCTGCAGCGCACCCTCGGCGGTATGCGGGATATGACCCAGCTTCCGGCAGCCATCTTCGTGATCGATCCGAAGCGCGAGCACCTCGCCATGGCCGAAGCCCAGAAGCTGAAAATTCCGGTCATCGCGATCACCGACACCAACGCGAATCCCGACCAGATCGACTACATCATCCCTGGCAATGACGACGCAATTCGCGCTGTTCGCCTGCTGACCGGCATGATCGCCGACGCGGCCATCCAGGGCATGATGGAAAACCAGGCCTACCGTGCCGACGAGGCATTCGCCGCCGAGTCAGTGCTGGCCGACGAGCCGGGCGTGCTCGATGCCGATCTCTTCGCCGCTGCCGCGGTCGAAGAAGCGATCGACGAGGCCCAGGCCGAAGTCACCCCCTAATTTCGCAGCGAACAAACTGAGCGGTGGCGTTGGACCAGGTCCAACGCCCCACTAACAAGAATGAGAGAGGAATGAGCGCAACAACCATTAGTGCGGCCCAGGTTAAAGAGCTGCGCGACCTCACCGGCGCTGGCATCATGGAATGCAAGCGCGCCCTCACCGAAACTGGCGGCGACGTCAAGAAGGCCGAGGCCGTCATTGTCCAGCAAGGGCTCGCCAAGGCGGACAAGAAGTCCGGCCGCAATGCCAAGCGAAGGCGTGATCGAGCCATACATCCACGGTGGCCGCATCGGCTCGCTGGTGGAAATCAACTGCGAGACCGACTTCGTCGCCCGCACCGACGACTTCAAGGCGCTCGCGCACGACATCGCGATGCAGGTGGCCGCCATGGCCCCGCGCTATGTCACCGAGGAAGAGATCACCGAGGCCGACTGGGTCGCGCTGGAAGACGAGTTCTCCGACCGCAAATCGGCCATCGCCTCGGTCGTCCTCTGGAGCAGCCGTTCATCAAGGACTCCAAGGTCAAGATCGGCGATCTGGTTCGCACCCAAATCGGCAAGCTCGGCGAGAACATCGTCGTCCGGCGCTTCGCCCGCTTCGAAGTCGGCGCCGATCTGCCGGCCGCAACTGAGACTGAGTAACCCTCACCAACACCTCGGGAAGGGTTGGGACAACAGCGTTTCGCCGCAAAGGAGCCAGGCACGTGAGTGAACGACACGCGCGAGTTTTGCTGAAGCTCAGCGGCGAAGCGCTGATGGGCGATTCGCACTACGGCATCGATCCCGGCCGTCGTGACATCGCTGGCGCAACAGATCAAGAAAGTTGCCGAAACGAATGTGCAGGTTGCCGTCGTTATCGGCGGCGGCAATATCTGGCGAGGCATCTCCGCCAGCATCAAAGGCATGGATCGCTCGACCGCCGACTATATGGGGATGGTCGCGACGGTGTTGAACGGTCTGGCATTGCAGGAAGCGTCCGAGCGTGCTGGCGTGCCCACGCGGGTGATGACCGCCATCGAGATGCACGAGGTCGCCGAACCGTATATCCGCCGGCGAGCCATTCGCCATATGGAAAAGGGTCGCGTAGTCATTCTGGCGGCTGGAACCGGCAATCCCTACTTCACCACCGACACCGCGGCCGCGCTGCGCGCGCTCGAGTTGAACGCCGACATCCTGCTGATGGCGAAGAACGGCATCGATGGCGTCTACGACTCCGATCCGCGTCTCAATCCGAACGCCCGCCGCTACGAGCAGCTCTCTCACCAGGAAGCGATCGAGAAAGATCTGCGCGTCATGGACGCTGCCGCGCTCTCGCTCTGCCGGGAGAACAATGTGCCGATCCTCGTCTTCGATGTCCGCGACGAAAACGCGATCGAGCGAGCGGTCGACGGTGCCCAGGTGGGCACGCTGGTGATCGCCGGCGAATCGCGTTTCGCCACCGCCTGAACCATCCTCGAGCCCGGTTGCGGGTAGAATCGACCCAACAGAAGGGGCTTCACGATGATCAATGAGACACTTGCCGACGCCGACAGTCGGATGGCCAAGTCGCTGGAAGCACTCCACCGCGATCTGAACACGATTCGCACCGGGCGCGCGTCTCCTGCCCTGCTCGATCGGGTGACGGTCGAGTACTACGGCACGCCCACGCCGCTCAATCAGATGTCGAATATCTCCGCTCCAGAAGCACGCCTGCTGGTCATCCAGCCATGGGACAAGGGCGTGATTCCCGATATCGAGCGCGCCATGCAGAAGTCGGACATCGGCATCACACCGTCCAACGACGGCGTGGTCATTCGCCTGGCGATTCCCCAGCTCACCGAGGACCGTCGCAAGCAACTGGTCAAGCAGGTGCATGGGCAGGTGGAAGACGCAAAGGTTGCCATTCGCAACGTGCGCCGCGATTCCATGTCGGACGTGCGCGAGATGATGACGAGCAAGATGATCTCGGAGGACGACGAGCGCCGGGCCGAGCAGCGACTCGACGAGCTGACCAAGAAGTTCGTCGACGAAGCGGAAAAGATCGGCAAAGCCAAGGAACACGAAGTCCTGGAGGTCTAGGACCCGTGGCATCGATTCGCGAGCGGCCGGCGGATTTCCCGGAGCTCGCTTCATCAGAGCCAATCGAAAACGTCCCGCGGCACGTTGCCATCATCATGGATGGCAACGGCCGCTGGGCAGCGAGCCGCGGGTTGCCCCGGCTGGCCGGCCACGAGCAGGGTACGTCCAATATTCGGCGCATCACCGAAGCGGCCGGGAAGCTCGGGATTCGCTACCTCACTCTGTGGGCCTTTTCTACCGAGAACTGGAGCCGCCCGCCCGAAGAAGTGAGCGGCATCGTCCGCATTCTGGGCGAAACCCTCGACCGCGAGCTGGAAGAGCTGCACCGCCAGGGCGCCCAGCTCCGCCACATCGGCAGCCTGGACGGCCTTCCTGAGCCCATGCGGGAGGCGGTTCTCGCGGCAATCGAGCTCACGCGTGAGAACGACACGCTCGTGCTCACGCTTGCGTTCGATTATGGCGGCCGGCAAGAGCTCATCAGCGCAATCCGCAATCTCGTGGCCGATGGCGTGCCGCCCGAGCTGATCGACGACGAGACCATTAGCCGGTATCTCTATACCAGCGATCTCCCGGATCCCGATCTGATCATCCGCACCTCCGGCGAGTATCGTTTGAGCAATTTCCTGGTCTGGCAATCGGCCTATTCCGAGCTCTATTTCAGTCCGGTCCTCTGGCCCGAATTCGGTCCCGAGGATCTGGAAGAAGCAGTTCGGGATTTCAGCCGGCGAGAACGACGGTTTGGGAACATTTCCGCTGAGGCGGCGAAAATGACACGGGAGAGGGAATGAAAACACGATCGATCTCGGCGATTGGGGTGGTGTTGGTCGGCATTATCCCGGCGCTGTTCGGTGGCCCGGTGTGGGCGCTCACCTTCGCCGCGATTTGCATGATCGCCTTCATCGAATTCCACGGTATCGCGAGCAACATCTCCTGGTCGAATTCCCAAGGTGGGAATCATCCTCATCCCCTGCTTCGCGGCAATCCCTTTCACCAACAATCAGGAACGGCTCGCTATGGGGCTCGTGGCGCTGGCAGTCTTCCTGCCCCTCATGAGCGCTACCAGGCGCAAGAATCTGAGCGGCGCCACCACCGACTGGGCGCTTTCCGCAGCCGGAACGCTCTATCTGGGTGCTGCCCTGTTCGGTGCGGTTCAGCTCCGTGTCCTGTCCGGGTACGGTTTCTCGCGAATGGCTGACCAATCTCGATTCCAGCCTGTCGCTCGAATGGGCCAACGCTCCACGCGGATTGGCCTGGCTGATCACCGTCATCCTCTGCACCTGGCTTGCCGATACCTTCGCGTATATGGCGGGCAGCAAGATCGGCCGGCACAAGCTCTCGCCAGTGGTTTCGCCGAATAAATCGAAAGAAGGCTTCGGCGCCGGAATGATGGCCGCGGCCATCACCGGGGTCATCTGCTTCTGGGGATTCGGTCTCACCCCGCACTGGCTGTGGGGACTCGCTCTTTGGCGCCATCATCGCCTGGATCGGACTTTACGGCGATCTGGCTGAATCGGTGCTCAAGCGCGATGCGGGCGTGAAAGACAGCAGCGATCTGATTCCCGGGCACGGGGGCTTTCTCGACCGGATCGATGCGCTCATCTTTACGTTTGTCGCTGGATGGTTCCTGGCGCTCGCGTTCGATTGCTGGCTGCTGTGAGCGGTTCCGGTCGCGCCAGTGACCAGCCGCGCACCGGGGTCGCGCTGATTGGGTCGACCGGCTCGATCGGCACCCAAACGCTCGATGTCCTGAGTCAATTTCCCGATCGGTTCGATCTGGTGACCATCGCGGCCGGCAACAACCTCGAGCTGCTCGCGCGACCAGATCGATCGCTTCTCGCCGTTGCTGGCAGTGCACAATGCGCCAGGCACCGCACTCCCACGCCAGCGGCCTGGCACCCGGTACGATTGCGGCGAAGCGGCGCTGATCGAAGCGGTCACGCATCCCGCGATGTCGATATCGTGGTCATCGCCAGTGCCGGTCACGCGGCGCTGAAACCTGCCTATGAGGCGATCCTGGCCGGCAAAGCCATCGCGCTTGGCGAACAAGGAGCTCATTGTCTGCGCTGGGCAGATCATCATGCCCCTCGTCCGGGAACGCGGAGTGTCACTGCGGCCGGTCGATAGCGAGCACAGCGCGATCTGGCAATCGATGGGGCAGGCGAAAACACAGGAGATCTCCCGCCTCATGCTCACCGCCTCGGGCGGTCCGTTCCGAACAACCCCACTCGATGAGCTCGCAACCGATGACCGTCGCGGATGCGTTGCGCCATCCCACCTGGTCGATGGGCGACAAGATCACCATCGATTCGGCCTCCATGGCCAACAAAGGGCTCGAGCTGATCGAAGCGCGCTGGCTGTTCGATATCGAGCCGAATCGCATCGAAGCAATGATTCATCCGCAGAGCATCATCCATTCGCTGGTCGAGTTCGTCGACGGTAGTCAGATCGCGCAGTTGAGCTGGCCCGACATGAAACTTCCCATTCAGCTCGCGCTCACCTACCCCGATCGCCTGCCGAATGTGCATCGCCAGCTCGACCTGGCGACGGTTGGTTCGCTCGAGTTCGCCCCGCTGGACGACGCCCGCTTCCCGGCGTTTCGATTGGCGCGAGAGGCCATGGCGGCCGGGGGATCGTATCCCACCGCATACAGCATCGCGGACGAGCTGGCAGTCGAAGCATTCCTGCGCGGCGAGATCGGCTTTACCGACATCGCCGGCACCCTGGAAACGACGCTGCACCGCCACGAGCCGCAGGATGTTTCCACACTGGACGCCGTGCTGGCGGCCGTTCAGGTGGAGCAACGGCGCGCGGCTGCGATTGTCGCTGAGATCGCTACAGCCCGTGAGCGATAACCACGGCGGACACCGATTGAACCCCGCCTCTCCGCAACGCTCTGCGCGCACTCCGATAGCGTCGATCCCGTGGTGGCGACATCGTCGATCAAAATCACCCGATCCGGCAGCGAGACCCCCAGGAAGAACGGCAATCGCATCGATCAGATTGAGCGAGCGCTCCGCTGCCGTTAGTCCAACCTGCATCCGCGTTTCTCGAACCTTCGTTATGACGTGTAGCACCGGCTGCCCGCTCTGCTTCCCCACGGCCGAAGCGAGAATCGCGACCTGATCGTAGCCTCGCTGCCGCTTGCGTTTCGCATGCATCGGAACTGGCACCAATGCAACGTCAGTTCCAAGGCCGGCACAGGCGTCCACCAGCAAATTGGCGAGCGAAGGTGCACGGGCAGTTTCTCCCTTGAACTTGAAGCTGTGAACGGCGCTTCGCACCCAACCGTCGTACGGTCCTGCAACCCAAAGCCGATCGACGTCCAACGGAAGCTCCCGGCAATCGCACGTGCCCGATCGGACGGGAATGCTGCATATCGGGCAGCGAGGTTCCGAAAAGAGCGGAACGGCCGCCAGGCACTCAGCACACACCCAACAACCACGCAGACCGCAACCAGCGCATCGCGGTGGGTAAGCCACCTCGGTAACCTGGGTCAACAGGCTACGCACTCGGTCTCGGTTAGATGAAGCCACGATCGGTGAGTTGCGTAATCGGCAGGCCGGCGATAACGGGATCAGCCTCCAACCGTGCTTCGAAACGTCCGGCGGCGGCTTGGGCATCCCGCAGGATGGCGCGTTGGTCGATTCTGGTGAACACGCCATCGCGATAGATCACGCGGCCAGCGACCATGGTCAAGCGCACATTTCTGCCAGTTTCGGCGTAGACAAGATTGGCGGCAATATTGCGTGCAGGATGCAGCACAACTGGCGCCATCGGTGGCTTGGTGAGATCGATCATGATCAGATCGGCCTCCTTGCCCACCTCGAGCGATCCGACCTTGTCATCGATGCCAAGCACCTGCGCGCCGCCGATGGTGGCCATGCGCAATACCTGCCACGCTGGCAGTGGAAGCGGACTCCCTGCGGCTATCTTGGCGAACATCGCGGTGGAACGCATCTCCGAGAAGATGTTGTGAGAATTGTTGCCGGCCGCTTGGTCGGAGCCAAGTCCGACGACGCCTCCGAGTGAAGCGAAGAGCGCTGCCGGCGGAACGATGCCATCGATGGTGCCGATCGAGTTGGTGCAGCATGCCATCGGCGCTCCTCGTCGCGCCACCAGCTCGACTTCCGCTGGCTCAGCGCAGCACAGGTGCGTCGCAATCGTTCCGCCATCGAGTACCCCGATCGAATCGAGGAACGGGATAGCGCGCATCCCATATCGCTGCATGGTCGAAGTGTTCTCCCGCGGATCCTGAGCAACATGCAGATGAATCTTGGTGCCTCTGCGACGCGCTTCCTCCTTGGCGCGCAGCAGGAGCTCGCGGGAAACCATGTCTGCCGCGATGGGGCCAAGCAGATTGGTGATCCGTCCCTCGTCGGTCCCATTCCAGCGATCGTAGACCGCGAGCTCCTTCGCGAACTCGATTTCGCCAATGGCTGAGTCGAGAAATGCGGGATCACCCGGCTTCCAACCTTGCGCCATCCATTGCTCGCGTTGCGACCAATCGATCTCGGTAATCCCCTGACAGAGCACAGCGCGATTGCCCATCGCGTCGTGAACCGCGGCAATCTCCATCATTGGAGCTTCGTAATCGCCAAAGGTCGTGGTCCCATTGGCCACACCTTCCATCAGTGCAAGCGCAGAGAAGAGCGGCGCGTCTTCGTCAGCAATATGCCGCACCATGGGGCCATAGGCGCTTCCCATCCAGGCATCGACTTCCTGCGCCAACCCACGCGCGACGGTAGCAGCCGAGTGCATGTGAACGTCGATCAGGCCAGGCATGAGCAAACAGCCGGTCGCATCGATGGTTTGCACTGGCCGATCGACGCTGGCGATCGTCTCCTCCGGCCCGACGGCAACGATCGTTCGCCCTTCGATGGCCACTGCGCCATGCTCGATAAAGCCGACCCCATCACCCGTCATGGTGAGCAGATGTCCGCCCCGAATCAGGAGGTCGTACACGGAAACTCCTTTGTCATTGATCGCACCGCGCCGATGCCGGATCGCAATTCACCGCGCGTTCGGCAACCTTCTTTAACCTGCAAACAGTTCCGTGCAAATCCTAACGGGTTCGCCCGAACCACCCCATGGGCTATCTCTGAGACCCTGGCCGCCCCAGATCACCGGAAGCGGTCAACGAATCCGAATAATGTG
This sequence comes from uncultured Chloroflexia bacterium, assembly GCA_963720855.1. Classification (GTDB taxonomy): domain Bacteria; phylum Chloroflexota; class Chloroflexia; order Thermomicrobiales; family UBA6265; genus JAMLHN01. The sequence goes on from CAVRGV010000002.1 coordinate 201,222, forward strand.
TCCACACATGCTCACCAGCCGACTCACCCATCGCAACCCGTAGTCCAGCGAATCTCAAGAAATAGAAGAACGGCCGATGCAAATGCACCGGCCGTTCCAGTTGGTGGCGGGGGGGGGATTCGAACCCCCGACCTTTGGGTTATGAGCCCAACGAGCTACCGCTGCTCCACCCCGCGTCGAGCAAATCTGAGTATAACCGCTATCGCGGTTTGTTGGAGCCCGATAGGGCTCCACATTGACGGACCTGCATATCCGCGCGATTCGGGAGGGCTCGCAGCGGCCTCGCCTCCCGTGGGGCAACCCCACAGTACTCTCCGGCGCTGCGGTGGGTCACGACCGGGTTCGGGATGGGACCGGGTGGGGCCACCGCGCTCTGGGCCACGAGCCCTCCGGAATCGCACCGGATACGCAGTTGGATGGGACGATGGGGAGGCGGACCTCCCGGGGGGGAACAAGGCAAAAGCTGGATGGTTGGTGGTCCAAAGACAGAAAGGGGACCGTCCTCGGCCATAAGCACGACTCAGCTCCGGTCCATTACTCGCCGTCCACCTGTCGCCTAGCAACCCGGTCATCTTCCGGGGGCCTTACTCTTGTTACAGATGGGGATACTCGTCTTGAGGAGGGGTTCCCACTTAGATGCTTTCAGCGGTTCGCCCGTCCGAACGTAGCTACCCAGCGGTGCCGGTTGCCCGACAACTGGTCCACCAGCGGTTCGTCCAGCCCGGTCCTCTCGTACTAGGGCCAGCCCCTCGCAATATCCCAACGCATGTGGCGGATAGAGACCGAACTGTCTCACGACGTTCTGAACCCAGCTCGCGTACCGCTTTCATGGGCGAACAGCCCAACCCTTGGGACCTTCTCCGGCCCCAGGATGCGACGAGCCGACATCGAGGTGCCAAACCCTGCCGTCGATGTGGACTCTTGGGCAGGATCAGCCTGTTATCCCCGGGGTAGCTTTTATCCGTTAAGCCACGGCCCTTCCACTCGGAACCGTGGGATCACTAGGCCCGACTTTCGTCCCTGCTCGGCCTGTCTGCCTCGCAGTCAAGCTCCCTTGCTGCCCTTGCGCGCTCCGGCCGATTGCCATCCGGCCTGAGGGAACCATTGGGCGCCTCCGTTACTCTTTAGGAGGCGACCGCCCCAGTCAAACTCCCCACCAGCCGCGGTCCCCGGAACGTCGATCAGACGCCGGGTGAGGACGACAGTGCGGTCAGGGTGGTATTTCAACGTCGCCTCCCCCCAGGCTGGCGCCCCGGGTTCACCGGCTCCCACCTATCCTACACAAACCACACCCTCGCCCAACGGCAAGTTGGAGTAAAGCTCCACGGGGTCTTTTTGTCCTGCCACATGTCACCGGTATCTTCACCGGTCCTTCAATTTCGCCGAGTCCCCCGTCGAGACAGTGCCCAGATCGTTCTACCTTTCGTGCGGGTCGGAACTTACCCGACAAGGAATTTCGCTACCTTAGGACCGTTATAGTTACGGCCGCCGTTTACCGGGGCTTCGGTTCGGCGCGTGAACGCCGCCCCTTAACCTTCCGGCACTGGGCAGGTCTCAGCCCCTATACGTCCACACGAATTCGTGTTGGCAGGGACCGGTGTTTTTGGTAAACAGTCGCCTGGGCCTGCTCGCTGCGGCCCCCTCAAGCTCCGGACGCATGGTCCTTCACCCTACCGGGGCGTCCCTTCTCCCGAAGTTACGGGACTAATTTGCCGAGTTCCTTGACGGAGGTTCTCTCGTCCACCTTGGTATGCTCTACCAGCCCACCTGTGTCGGTTTGCGGTACGGGCGCTGGCGTTCCTGGCTAGAGGCTTTTCTTGGCAGCTCGGACTCAATCCCTGCGGCTTGGAGCGGACTCCGCGCCTTCCCATCACCTCTCAGTCATCGCCCGAACGGATTTGCCTATCCGGGCTCCCTACCGGCTTGGAGGGTCTGCACCCCGGGACCTATCCCCCTGCGTCCCCCCATCGCTCATAACGGCTCGCCAGCGGGACCGGAATACTAACCGGTTGTCCATCACCTACGCCTTCCGGCCTCGGCTTAGGCCCGCCTCACCCGCAGTTGATCAGCATGGCTGCGGAACCCTGGGGCATTCGGTGGGGGAGATTCGCACTTCCCTCGCGCTACTCATGCCGACATTCGCACTCCCCGCCCCTCCAGGTCGGTTTCCACCTTCCCTTCACTGGTGACGGGGACGCTCCCCTACCACGCGAATCACTTCGCATCCGCGGCTTCGGTGCCGGACTTAGCCCCGGTGGATTGTCGGTGCCGCGGCACCATCGACCAGTGAGCTATTACGCACTCTTTCAAGGATGGCTGCTTCTAAGCCAACCTCCTGGTTGTCTGTGCACCGCGACCGCCTTGCCCACTCAGTTCGGACTTAGGGACCTTAGCCGGCGGTCTGGGCTGTTTCCCTCTCGACGATGGAACTTCGCTCCCACAGTCTCACTCCCGGGTACGCACCACGGCATTCGTCGTTTGGTTCGGGTTGGTAAGCGGCAAGCCCCCGCGCCGATCCGTCTACGCTACCTCCGTGGCGCTGTTACTTCCCGGGGCTGCACCTAAATGCATTTCGGGGAGAACCAGCTATCTCCGGGTTCGCTTGGCATTTCACCCCTACCCACAGGTCATCCCTGCCCTTTGCAATGGACACGGGTTCGGGCCTCCACGCGCGTGTTCCGCGCGCTTCACCCTGCCCATGGGTAGCTCACCCGGTTTCGGGTCATTTGGACGCAACTAGTCGCCCTTTCGGACTCGCTTTCGCTCCGGCTCCGGCTGTCGCTGCCTTAGCCTCGCCACGCCAAAATACTCGTCGGCTCATTCTACAAAAGGCACGCCGTCACCCCCAGGTAACCCTGGGAGCTCCGACCGGCTGGAGGCGCACGGTTTCAGGATCTATTTCACTCCCCTCGTCGGGGTGCTTTTCACCATTCCCTCACGGTACTGGTTCACTATCGGTCGCTGGTCGTATTTAGCCTTGGGAGGTGGTCCCCCCAGCTTCCCACCCGATGTCCGTGTTCGGCGGTACTCACGCTTCCAGATCACTGGTGCGGACACGTCGTCGCCTACGGGACTCTCACCCCCTCTGGTGCTCCGTTCCAGTAAGCTTCGTCTGACGGCCCCCTATCCCAGCGAGGGGTCGGTATCCCCCTCCATCTGGATCGTCCAACCCCGGAACGGCAGCGCCTACCTGCTCGTACGCCGACCCGGTTTGGGCTCCTCCCCGTTCGCTCGCCGCTACTGAGGGAATCCTCTCTTTTCCTCGGGGTACTGAGATGTTTCAGTTCCCCCGGTTCCCCCCCGGTTACTTCCGGGTGGCAAGCCATCACGCCTGCCGGGTTGCCCCATTCGGAGATCTCTGGATCACCGGCTGCCAGCGCCTCCCCAGAGCATTTCGCCGCGTGGCCGCGTCCTTCATCGGCGTCCAGCGCCAAGGCATCCACCGTGTGCCCATCATTCCGGTCGCACCTTCTGTGCTTCCGGCCAACCATCCAGCTCGCCTCGTTCCCCGCCGGGACATCGAAGCAAGCCGTCGTTCCCTCACCGCGCACTCCCAGTCATCCGGTCCAGCATCCGAACCTGACGAGGCCAGGGCGGCTGGGAACACTGTGCTTGTTCCTCGCGTCGGGCAGGACCTGCCGACCACGAGGATCTTGTTCCTCATTCATACCCGCCCGGTTGGTCCCAGGCGGGCCGATTCTCATCGTCCCATTCCATTGTCAATGTGCGTGACCGCAGTGGAGCCGCGGGGGCTCGAACCCCGAACCTCCGCCGTGCAAGGGCGGCGCTCTCCCGGTTGAGCTACGACCCCAGAATCTGGGCCGGTGGGCGCGCCTGGACTCGAACCAGGGACCTCGGCCTTATCAGGGCCGCGCTCTAACCAGCTGAGCTATGCGCCCGCTGCGTACTCACTGCGGTACTGAACCCCGGTCTGCCGACCAGACGGCCGAAGATGGAGGACACCCGACTCCCGTCCCAGCGCCCATTCGCATTGCGTGCGCCTGGTGCTGACCAGGTGAGGGGGGATCCGACGCGCCTGACAGCGCATTGTCGATATCGACACACGGCTCCGGCGGCTCGCCTGCTGCTCGGCGCCACTGCCCAGTCTCCAAGCACGTCGTACTCGACGGCGAAACTGCGTGGCTCGGTGCCCGAACCAACAGCGGTCATCACCCACCGGCCTGACCTGGGTGGCGCTGCCCGAAGACAGGCGACACTCCCTAGAAAGGAGGTGATCCAGCCGCAGCTTCCGCTACGGCTACCTTGTTACGACTTCGTCCCAATCACCCACCCCACCCTCGACGGCTGCCCCCCTTGCGGGTTGGCCCACCGGCTTCAGGTGTTGCCGGCTTTCGTGACGTGACGGGCGGTGTGTACAAGGCCCGGGAACGTATTCACCGCAGTAGTGCTGACCTGCGGTTACTAGCGACTCCACCTTCACGCGGGCGAGTTGCAGCCCGCGATCTGAACTGAGACCGGGTTTGTGGGATTCGCTCCACCTTGCGGTTTGGCAGCCCATTGTCCCGGCCATTGTAGCGTGCGTGTAGCCCAGGACGTAAGGGCCATGCTGACTTGACGTCATCCCCACCTTCCTCCGGCTTGCTACCGGCAGTCTGGCTAGAAACATCGGCAACTAACCACGAGGGTTGCGCTCGTTGCGGGACTTAACCCAACATCTCACGACACGAGCTGACGACAGCCATGCAGCACCTGTGCACCACCCTCGAAGGCCAACCGCTTTCACGGCTCTGCAGGTGCATGTCAAGCCCTGGTAAGGTTCTACGCGTTGCGTCGAATTAAACCGCACGCTCCGCCGCTTGTGCGGGCCCCCGTCAATTCCTTTGAGTTTTAGCCTTGCGGCCGTACTCCCCAGGCGGCAGACTTCCCGCGTTGGCTTCGGCACGGAGGGGGTCAAGTCCCCCCACGCCTAGTCTGCATCGTTTACTGCGTGGACTACCGGGGTATCTAATCCCGTTCGCTCCCCACGCCTTCGCGCCTCAGCGTCAGGTACGGCCCAGCTGGCCGCCTTCGCCACGGGTGTTCCTCCCGATCTCTACGCATTTCACCACTACACCGGGAATTCCACCAGCCCCTGCCGACCTCAAGCTCGCCAGTCCCCGACGACCCTCCCCGGTTGAGCCGGGGGCTTTCACGTCAGGCTTGACGAGCCGCCTGCGCGCGCTTTACGCCCAGTAACTCCGGACAACGCTCGGCCCCTACGTATTACCGCGGCTGCTGGCACGTAGTTAGCCGGGCCTTCTTCCTCGGGTACCGTCACTGCTTCGTCCCCAAGAAAAGGGGTTTACACCCCGAAGAGCGTCATCCCCCACGCGGCGTTGCTCCGTCAGGCTTTCGCCCATTGCGGAAAATTCCTTGCTGCTGCCTCCCGTAGGAGTGGGGACCGTGTCTCAGTTCCCCTGTGGCTGGCCGTCCTCTCAGACCAGCTACCGATCACCGCCTTGGTAGGCCGTTACCCCACCAACTAGCTAATCGGACGCAGGCCCCTCCATCGGCGAGTCCGAAGACCCTTTCCTGATCCAGGCTATCCCCAGACCAGCTCATGCGGAATTACCCCGCGTTTCCGCGGGCTACCCCCCACCGATGGGCAGGTTCCCCACGTGTTCCTCACCCGTCCGCCACGTTAATCTCCGAAGAGACCACGTTCGACTTGCATGCATTAGGCACGCCGCCAGCGTTAATCCTGAGCCAGGATCAAACTCTCCACCAATATTGTCTGCCGGCCCACCCGAAGGCGCGACCGGACTTTGTTTCACATTGTGCGTGCGTTGTCTCTCGATACGCCGCTCTCCCTCCACACCCGAAAGCATGCACGTCGACCGACGCGTCGGTCCTCCATCTTCGGCCGCCCACTCGACACCCCGCCAATAGCCCCAGACTCCAGCCACTTCCCCGAAAGGAAGCCAGCCATCCCTGCACCCTCAGCCGGATCTCCGGCGTCCAACCTGTCAATGTGCGGCGCTGTCATCAGAGCGCGAACAAAAGAAAACCGCCCAATATGGGCGGGCAGCGCTTGGCCTCAACGCATCTGCGTCTCGGCACCGATCGTCGTCGACGATCTACAAAGCGACACCCTCCGGTCACTCGCTCGCGCCCGATTCGGCGCGTGTCAGCAGTTGCTGACGGAGGGTGATTATAGGCATGCTCCGTACACAAGTGTCAAGGGATTTTGAACCTAATTTTCGATGAGCCGCAAATCCGCTTCGCGAGCTCGCCTCCGGGGTCCGCAAGACCTCCTCGGAGCGAACCCGAATCTATACTCACCAGAACGCGAATTCGATCGTTCTCATTTCACCAGGAAAGGCGCTCGCTCGTGGTCAAATCGCCCGTCATCGGCATCACCTCCGCCCTCATTTCCGAACAACAGGACTACGGCACCATGCATCGGCATCGGGTTTCCGCCGACTACTCCGAGGCGGTGCTGCAAGCGGGCGGCCTGCCGATCATCCTCCCGCCCCAGGACGGCACCATCGAGCAGATCCTCGAGCTGGTCGATGGTTTGATCTTCAGTGGTGGCGCCGACATCGATCCCGCCCGCTACGGCGAGACCGACATTCATCCGATGACCTATGACATCAGTGACGAGCGCGATCGGTTCGAGATCGATCTGCTGAACGCCGCCGTGGCGCGAGACATGCCGGTGCTCTGCATCTGCCGAGGCATTCAGGTGCTGAATGTCGCGCTGGGTGGCTCGCTGGTGCAGCATATCGACGATCAGATCGAGCAACCGCTCCCCCACCGGCAACACGAAGTCGGCATCATGGGAACCGAATCGAGCCACGATGTCACATTTATTGAAGGAAGTCTCTCCGCCGAGGTCTTCGAATCCACGGCGGTTCCGGTCAATTCGCTCCATCACCAATCGCTGGCGACCCCTGCCGCCGGCGTCCGCGTGGAGGGCGTCTCCCAGGACGGCGTCATCGAATCGGTTTCGGTGCCGAGCTGCCGGTTCGTGCTTGGTCTGCAGTGGCACCCGGAGCTCCTGTACAAGACGCTTCCGGCCCAGCTCAAGCCATTCGAGGCGCTCGTAGAAGCCGCCAGGTCCAACGTTCCCCAGCCAGTGCAGGTCTACGGAACGTGAAGCGTGACGAAGGGGGCAGGCTGCCCCCTTCGTCACGCCGATGCGGGTCAGGTCATCTCTTAGGACTGCCGGAGGCCGATCGGATTCCCGTCCACGTCGGCAAGCACAGCGATGGTCAATCCCCCGCCCACCTGGGTTGGTTCCTGGGTCACCGTCGCCCCCGCCTCGGTGAGCTGCGCAATCGTTCCCGTCGAGATCCTCGACATCCCAATAGGCGAGCGGCCCAAACTTTCCATTCGGGTCGAGCCCGATCTCCCCGTCCCCCGCTTTGAAGCCAACGTAGTATTCCGAATCGACATAGGGTTCGACCCCAAGCAGCGCGCGATACGTTGCCTTGGCGGTCTCGATGTTCGCAACGGGCATCACGATCAATGCTGGATATGACATTCCGGTGTTTCCTTCTTGTACGATGGAACGGCAGCGCCGTTCTCGATATGACGTCCCGGCCAGGGTTCATCGACATGACGAAACGCGAAGGACAAATGTGACCGATGACCCCGGCCGAATCTCTTGCCGATAGCTTTGAAGTCGAGCGTCCGCGTCTGCGGGCCGTGGCGACCGGGATACTCGGCTCGACCCACGAAGCGGAGGACGCGGTTCAGGAAGCCTGGTTCAGGCTCGATCGTGCCGAGCTCTGCAGCATCGGCAACTTGAGCGGATGGCTCACTGTGGTGGTATCCCGCATTGCGCTCGATCACGTGCGGGCCCGATCGAGCCGCCGTGAGGTGACCATCGACTCGCCGGCTGCGGCCACACTCTCGCGGGACGGCTCCGCCGAATCAGCCGTCATCTTCGAGGAGTCGGTCTATGAAGCGCTCGCGCACGCCCTCGACCGGCTCTCGCCCCTGGAATCGGCCACCTTCGTGCTTCACGATCTCTTTCGGCTGCCATTCGACGACATATCGGCCATTATCGAGCGGTCGCCCGAGGCAACTCGCAAACTCGCCAGCCGCGCGCGGCAAAAGATTTCCGCCAGCGAGCTCCCGCGGACCGCTCCGGCACAATCGCACCGGGCGGTAGTGGAAGCCTTTTTTCATGCCGCTCAGAGTGGCGACCTCGACGGGCTGATCGCGCTGCTGGCCCCGAACGCCGCGTTGCGTGCCGACCCCTCGGCCGCGCAAATGGGCATTCAGGCCGAAATCCTCGGCGCCTCCGAGATCGCCGGCCAATTGGTCGGCCGGGCGCATGCCGCTCGCATCGCCTGGATCGATGGCGAACCGGGCGCGGTCTGGGCGCACCGCGGAACGGTAAAAGCAACCTTTGGATTCACGATTCGGGATGGGGAAATTCAGGAGATCTGGCTGCGCGCCAATCAGGACTACCTGGATGCCGTCGACATCGAGATCGAACCCGCCCAGAAACGCAGAAGCGCCGGAGAGGCGAACCCCTCCGGCGCGTGAATGCGGCGCTAGCGGCCTGCGGCGGCAAGCTCGTCTGAGCGGCTTGCCTTGGCCGGCTTGCCGCCCGTCAAGAGCGGCTTGCGATTCTTGTTGAACTTCGGCGGCATGACGGCTTCGAGCACGTCATCCATAGTCTTGACCGGAATGAAGGTCATCTTCTCCTTCAGTTCCGCGGGAACGTCGTCCAAATCCACTTCGTTTCGGAAGGGCAGCACGAACCGGGTCAGTCCCGCGCGGCTTGCCGCCAGCGACTTCTCCTTGATACCGCCCACCGGCAGCACCTGACCGCGCAAGCGTGATCTCGCCGGTCATCGCCACATCGTCCAGCACCGGCGTACCAGTCAACAGCGAGATGATAGCGGTGGTCATTGCAACGCCGGCCGATGGGCCGTCCTTGGGAACCGCTCCCGCCGGCACATGGATGTGAATGTCCGAATTCTGGAAGAACTCAGGATCGATCTTCAGATCCGACGCCCGCGACCGCACGAAGGAGAGCGCGGCATGCGCCGATTCCTTCATCACGTCGCCAAGCTGCCCGGTGACCTGCAACGATCCCTTGCCCGGCATTCGAGTCGCTTCGAGGAACATGATGTCCCCGCCTACGCCCGACACCCCCACACCGATAGCCACTCCTGGCTGGCTCGTGCGCGCCGCCAGTTCCTCATAGAAGAAGCGCGGCCGGCCGAGCGCGTCTCGCACTTGCTCGATCGTGACCTCGGCCGGTGCTTCCTTGCCTTCCGCGACCTTGGTCGCGATCTTGCGGCACACCGAGCCGATTTCCCGCTCCAGCGAGCGAACACCCGCCTCTCGCGTGTAGTGCTGGATGATTTGCATCAGGGCCTCGTCGGTCCAGGCAATCTCGCGCCCGGCCAACCCGTTGGCCTTCATCTGCTTGGGAACCAGGTACTTGCGTCCGATGTTCAGCTTGTCCTCGTCGGTGTACCCGGCCAGGTTGATGATCTCCATGCGGTCGCGCAACGGTGCCGGAATCTGATCCAGCATGTTTGCGGTCGCGATGAACATCACCTTCGACAGATCGAACGCGACATCGAGATAGTGATCGCGGAAGCTGTTGTTTTGCTCCGGATCGAGCACTTCCAGCAGCGCGGACGATGGATCGCCCCGCCAATCGGCGCCCAGCTTGTCGACTTCGTCCAGCACGAACACCGGATCGTTGGTGCCAGCCCGGCGAATAGCCTGCACGATGCGGCCCGGCATGGCGCCCACATAGGTGCGCCGGTGACCGCGAATCTCGGCCTCGTCACGCACGCCTCCGAGCGACATGCGGGTCAGCTCACGTCCAAGCGCCCGCGCAATCGACTGCGCCAGACTGGTCTTGCCGACGCCCGGAGGGCCGACGAAGCAGATGATCGGCTCGCGATTGAGCGTGAGATGCGAATCGTCGAACGGCTCCTCGTCGCCCTCGTGCTCGGCGCGCAGCTCGGCGAGCTGATCCTGCTTGAGCTTGCGCACTGCGAGGTATTCGAGAATGCGGTCCTTGACCTTTTCCAGATCGTAGTGGTCCTCGTCCAGAATCTGACGCGTCTTGACGATGTCGATCTCGCCCTCGGTGCTCGTGTTCCATGGAAGCGCGGTCAGCCAATCGAGGTAGGTCTTGATGACCCCATACTCGGCCGCCGCCGGCGGGAGCTTGCTCAACCGATCGAGCTCGCGGCGCGCTTCGCGCTCCGCTTCCTCCGGCATCCCGGCCTCTTCCACCTTCTGCCGAAGTTCGGTGATCTCGGCTTCGGTTTCGCTCTCCTCGCCGAGCTCGCGCCGAATCGCCTTCATCTGCTCGCGCAGGTAGTACTCGCGCTGCGATTTCCCAAGTTCTTCCTGAACCTCGGACTGCAACCGCTTGCCGAGCTCGAGTACGTCGAGCTCTTTGGTGATGAACTGGTTGAGGTACGCCAGCTTGTCCTGCAGGGTGTTGACTTCGAGCAGCTTCTGCCGCTCTTCCGGCTCCATGCGGAGATTGCTGGCCACCATGTAGGCGAGGTGCTGGGGATCGTCGATATTGAGGGCAGCCGTCACCAGCTCGTCTGGCAAGTGCGGAACCAGCTCGACCAGCCGTTGGAAGAGCTCCAGCGTGTTGCGGGAAAGCGCCTGAACTTCCGCGGAATCGGTCTGATCCTCTGGCATGCGGCGGACCTTGGCAACCAGATAGGGCTCTTCAGTGACCCATTCGATCACTTCCATCCGCTCGTTGCCCTGAATGGCCAGCCGAACGCTGCCGTCCGGCACGCGCATCATCTGCAAAATGGTGCCGATGACCCCGATCTGATGCACTTCATTCGGGCCCGCGCCTTCTTGCTCCGCGTCGTGCTGCAGGACGACGCCAACCGAGCGGTCGCCCGACATGACTTCGTCGATCAATCGCAGCGAGCGTGCCTGTGCGGCCGCCAGGGGAACGACAGTCTGGGGAAAAACGACAGTTCCGCGCAGCGGCAGAATGGGCAGCACGAATTCCTGGTCATCGACCGGAATTCCGGTCGAGCCGGCTGGCCCGAGCTCGATCACATTCGCGGCCGCGGCGTTCACGGCTCTCTCTTTCACGTTCTTTTCCTTCTCTTTGTCCTTGGACTTTTCTTTTTTGTTCTTGCCCATGCGCTACTCCTGTTCGTCTGCCAGTGCGGACGATCCGGCGCGCTTCGGAACGATGGTTCGCGAGCGGACGCGCGGAAGCTCGATGCGCAACAGGCCGTTGGTGTATTCGGCAATGACCGCATCCAGATCGACTGGAAACGGAAGGTAGATATCGGCGGCAAATTCGCCGTACGGAATCCCGATCTCACGAAAACGGCGCTTCATGCCGGCGTGCGGATCGGTACGAGAGCCACGGATGGTGACCATATCGCTATCGGCGATGATGGTGAGATCGCTTTCACTGACCCCGGCGATCTCCGCCAGAATCACGAGCGCGCGCTCCGTTTCATAGACCTCGATAGGCGGACGCCACGAAGCCCGCGTAGGTGACGGGAAGCGAGGCCGAGCCGGCAAAAGCGCGCGGAATACCTCTTCCATCTCCTGTTGGAGACGTTCGGGGTTACCGGCAACGGACCGGCGTACCAGAACAACCATAGAATGCGACCTCCTCTTCGATCTTCATGGCCGCGTTGGGGAAGCGAGGCAGGGGCAAAGCCCGCGAATGCTGTCGATCGGAACCGTAATGCCGGTTCGCGCCATGACTGGAATCATTATACATACATCATCGCTCTCTTGCTACGATCCGTATCAACTATTGATTACCATTCGTAAGTGATTGTAGCAGAGATTGATCCAGCGACCCCGAACCCGCGATCGAGCAAATTCAGGACGGGCAACCAGTCCGTTTCGACGCGACGGATCCCGCCGTGTGCCGCTCGCTCCCCCAATCAAGCTGTTTTCTGACGAGGCAAATAACAAAGGGGCGCGTGGTCTCGCTCCATTGGAATCAAAAAAAACAGCAGCTCCGAAATCGAAGCCGCTGCTGACGAATGCGTCTTGAAGGATTCCAGGAACCTATCCGGCGCTGTCCGGTTGCTCGCCGTCACCGTTCCCGAGCGCTCCGGCGGTGAATGAGCTGTCCGGATTCCAGAGCATCCAACCGCTCGCGCCCTGTTCGATCGCCGCGTCGATTTGCGCTTGCACTTCCGTCACTCCGTACGGCGGGTCTCCCATGGTGAAGTCCTGAATCCAGGGTCGGATCTTGAGCACCTGCCCCGGCACTTTTTCCGCGGCGGAATCCATGGTGATCCGCACCGTGTCGTACGGATTCGCGTTTGGCGAATCTGTCCATTCCCAGCGGACCAGCAGTGAAATGCGATGGATAGATCATCGGGCAGATGTAGTCGACCACCTTGGTGAAATCGGCGAACCGCTGTCCAATCCCCTGATCGTCCGAGAAGATGGCAATGATCGCGAAAACATCGGCGCCGGTTTTGACTCCATGCGCGGTCAGTTGCTGCCGCGCCATGGTCAGGAAGTCGACGATCGTTTGGACCCGCTCGTCTTCCTTGTAGGTATGCTCGACCCCAAACTCCGCATTGCTGAGATCGCCATCAGACGGAAACCGCACATAGTCGAACTGAATTTCGTCGAAGCCCATCTCCGCCGCCTCGATACCCAGATCGATATTCGGCTGCCAAAGCTCCTGATGATACGGATTCACCCAGGCGGCCCCGTTGGAGCCTCGCCAGATGTCACCGCTGGTCGTCCGAATCGCCAGGTCGGGGAGGTTTTCTGCCACGACCGGGATCATTGAAAACCACGATGCGTGCAATGGTATACAGACCCGCGTCATTGAACCGTTGGACGAGCGAAGCAGGATCGAAGGCTGGAGAAGACCGCGTCGGCATCGATGAAAAACTGGACGCCCGTATCGTAGTAGACCGTCCCTTCCTTCATATCGATGACCACCGCATTGATATCGGTGGTTTGCGCCAGATCGATGATGCTTTGGATGGTCGCCTCGTCGGTCAACTTGGCGCCGGTCAGATAAGCCGCATTGATATTTTCGCGTTCCATCTTGACCGTACATCGCGGCAGCCGATGGACACCGTCTGATCCTTGTAGCCCGACGCCCAAATCTCGACATCGCTACCGGCCGGAACATTGGCAAGCGTGAAGGTGCCGTCTTCCGCGGTGCGGGCAAAGTTGCTCCCGGAGAGGATCGTGGCATCCCAAATGGGATCGCCGTTCGCATCGGTAATCATCCCGCCGATGGTGTCTCCGCCCGTCACGGTCCCGGCCCCGGCAACGGTTGGGGCAATCGTCGCCCCAATCGTGGGCGATGGCTCCGCTGGCGCTGTCGCGATCGCGGCGGTGGTTGGCGCCACGGCCACCGAAGGTTCGGCTTCAGTCGTCGGCGCGGTAACTGGCTGTTCTTCGGTGGAGGAGGGCGGTGCCGGATTCAGCGCGATCTTCTGCCGTTCATCGATGTTCGTGCCGGCGGTTCCGTAGATGGGTTCGAATCCAGCGGCGGAGACTTCGATATCGACGGACTCATCGGCAAACGCCAGCGAAACCATCCCATTCGCGTCCGTTGGCGCGCTCCCACCCGGGTAGCTCACCTGCGCGCCCGGCAGCGGCTGGCCATTTTCCGCGCTCGACACCTCGAAGGTGATTACCCGACCCGCGGTTGCGGCGCCGTCATCGCCTCCGCGAATGCCAAACCACCAGGTGAGCGCCCAGGCCATCAGAGCGATGGCAAAGATCGAGCTCAACCACCAGCTGACGCTTTCCCAACGGCGCCGACGCTTCGAAAGTCGATAGGAGCCGTAAGGATTCCGTGCGGTGCGATCGTACAAAGCTGTTCGGTCCGTTAGTGACGAACCCCCGGCCTGCTGCCAGAGGAGACAAGACATTCTACAACCGCGTAGAGAATGTACGCCGAAAGTAGGCCGCTCGAATCGTAACGTTTCCCGCAGGAAGCCCCGCAACGAATTGACACGTTTGCGCTAATCCTTTGATAATCAGAAGAGCAGCGGTTCGGTTTCGGGCGGCTGAGCGAAGCTGGTCAGGATCGGCAACAGGGTGCTCCAACGAACTGACGCTTTCGCGGCCATGCGCGGCGACTTGCAACGGGTATCCGATCGGGTCGTCGATGCGGCTCGGGTCCCCTATCCGCAAATCTCCACGATTCTCGAAGAGATCGTCCGATCGGGCGGCAAACGGCTTCGCCCGATGTTGGTCCTGTTGGCCGGCCGCGCCTGGAACTACGACGAGACGTTCGAGACGTTGGTTTCGGCAGCTGCGGGCGTTGAGTTGTTGCACACGGCGTCGCTCGTACACGACGACGCGGTCGATCATTCCGCATTCCGGCGTGGAAAACCAACCCTCAACTCGCGGGTCGATACCGCGGCAGTCATTCTGGTAGGCGACTTTCTCTTCGCGCAGTCCGCCATTCTGGCGGCATCGACGAACAACCCACGCGTGGTTTCCGTCTTCTCGAATTCACTGGGCGATATTTGCGACGGCCAGCTCATGGAGATGATGGACGCGCGCAAACCGGAGCAAACCGAACGGCAATACCTCGCTCGCATTTATGGCAAAACCGCATCGCTCTTCGGTTGCGCAGCGGAGACCGGCGCCATCATCGCCGGAGCCCCGGAGGATGCCATCGCGGCCATGCGCGGATATGGCGACGATCTTGGTCTCGCCTTCCAGATCATGGACGATGTGCTCGACCTCACCGGAGGCTCGGCCCAGCTCGGCAAACCGGCGGGACATGATCTTCTGCAATCGACCATCACCCTTCCCGTGATCTTCTACCTGGAAATGGTCGAAACCGGCGGTCCGGAATGGCGTGAGATTCAATCGATTGTCGACCGCTCCAATCAGGACGACGCTCACGTTGCGAACGTGCTCGACAAGATCCGCGCCTCCGGCGCAGTCGAGCGCTCGCTCGACCGCGCCAATGACTACGTGACGCAGGCGCGAGATCGACTCGACATCGTGCCCGATGTCGAAACCCGCGAGCTGCTCTATGAGCTTGCCGACCAGGCAATCCGCCGCTCTTCGTAATCCCAGCAGTCCCCGACGCGGTGCCGAGCATCCGCCCGCGAATTCTCACGCTCGGCGCGATATCTGCTGAATTCATTGGATGGACAGCGCGGATGCGTTCCCCAGCCAATACTGGCTAGAGCGCGACCAGACTCGTCTCGTACATGCGCGAGAACAGGCGGTTCCACGACGCTTCGGTGGGATCGATCTCGCGCAAGTCGGCCTCGAGATCCGCCGGCATCTCAGGCGTCATCAGGATGGTCGCCTTTCGGTTCGAATACCGTTGCTCGACCGTGCGGTCCAGGAACGCCGCCTCATGTGACTGACGCGGTTTCAGATCGGTCACCACCAGGAGTTCTGACGATTGGCATCGCAGCCAGACGTGCTCGGTGACTTCGCGCGCAAATTCGAACTCCTTGCGCAGGCGCTCGTTCCCTTCATCGCCCCGGACCTTTGGCTCCAGCTCAGGCAGACCAATCTCGTTCACATAGGCGCTCAGGGCGAAATCTCGCCAGGGCATCATGCACGCGTCGACATCGCCGACCTCGTCCAGCCGTCGCTCGATAAAGGTCGAAATCCGCTTGCCGCGTTTCGCGTCGGCATTGAAGATGAACCACCCTTGTCCCTGGCGAAGTCGCTGCTCGAAGGCATCGAAATAGAGGCTCAACCGTTGCAGCAGATCGCGATCCTGAACCGGCGCCTGCTCGACGAGCTCAGTTGCTTCTGACATGACTGGCCTCCTTTTCTCTGTTCGACCACGCGCCGGCACGTTACGAAGGGCGTGGTCCGATTCCGAGTCGCTGGTAGAAATGCTGCATGAACGACAACGCATCCACGGATTTGGACACATGCACGCTATCGCCCGCGACGATTCGAGTCTGACCTCGGTGCACGTCATCCAGCGGAACCTCGATCCCGTGGCGCTCCCACGCAATGAACGATGGATCGAGCGCCGCCGCAACCGCCATCGCATCGTGGATATAAGCCGTACCGTTTTCCGGATTCTCGATTCGTGAGCGATACAACGCCTGGATGATCGCTGCGGGAGCCGAATCGGAGCCGGTGACCAGTTCCCAAACCTCGGCGGAAACCGGTGCCTCATGCGTGACATCGAGTCCGACCGCGTACAGCTCAGCGAAACCCACCGGCAAACACCTGCTGCGCCGCCTCCGGATCGACATAGATATTGAACTCAGCATGGCGATGCGGTTTGATATTGCCAGGCGTCCAGAACGCCCCACCCATGATCACCACCCGCTTCAGCAGACGCGGCAGGTCCGGTTCCACATTGAGGGCGATGGCGAGATTGGTAAGCGGCCCCAGGCAAATCAGCGTGACCTCGCCCGGACGCGCGTGGGCATGCGCCACGATCGAGGCGGGACCGCGCAACCCGCCAACCGATCGCGTGCTATGCGCCAGTTCCGCTCCGCCCACCCCATTGTTGCCATGCGCGTAAGCCGCGGTAAAGAGCTCCCGAACCAACGGTCGCGATGCTCCGCGATAGACCGGGACCTCGGTCGCCCCCAGCAGATCCAGCACATCCAGCGTATTGCGCGTTGCATGCTCGATAGTGGTATTGCCAGCCACCGTGGAGATCGATAGGAGATCCGCATCCGGCGAATGCACGGCCAGCGAAATCGCCGCCGCATCATCGATCCCGGTATCGACATCGAGAATGATGGGAATGCGCTCGGTCATCGTGAAAGCGTTCCCTGCTTGGCGCGCTTGGCTTCCGCGCTGATCCAACCGGCCACCGGCGGCGTCTCGGTGATCTGCGACTCGGTGACCACATCGATAAACCAGGGCCGCCCGTCAGCCAGCGCATTGGCCAGGGCTGGCTTGATCCCGGCCGGATCGGTGATCTGGGTCGACTTGAAAACCGAATCCCCGCGCGATTCCGGCATAGTCGACCGGATTGAAATCGACCGAGAAATAATTGTCGTCGTGGTAGAGGTGCTGCAGCTCCTTGATCCAGCCAAAGCTGCCGTTGTTGCTGTGCACGAAAACGATCGGCAAGTTGAGCCGCGTAATCGTTTCGAGCTCCCCGCAAGACATGCCGAAGCTCCCATCGGTGGTGAAGCCAACCACCGGTGCGTCCGGCCGCGCCTTCGCCGCACCCACAACCGCAGGGATCGCATAGCCCAGACCGCCATGCGCCCGCGGAATGATGGTCGTGCGTCCGGGCCGGTTGAGCCGGTACTGCGCCCCGAGATACGGCGTCGGAGTACCCGGGTCTGCCACGATCAAGGCGTCGTCCGGCAGAAGTTCGCGCAGGGCCGCAACGATGACCTGTGGTTTGATTGGAATGTCCGTCTGGAACGACTGCTGGCGAACATCTTCCCAGTACCGGTCGGCGACCGCGACCAGCCCATCGATCCGCTCTCGATTGCGCGACCCAACTTCTCCCGGATTGTCGATAGCTGCCAGCAGGTCGATCAGGGTCAACCCCGCGTCGCCAGCGATAGGCACTGCGAGCCGGTAATTGTTCCCGATCTCGAACGGTTCGACATCGATCTGGATGACCGCGGGTGGCTCGGTGATCTGCGGCACCGACCAGTGATGCGTCGTCGTCGAGTCGGTTCTGCTCCCAATGTAGATGATGAGATCGGCATCGGAAACGAGATCGTTGGTATAGGAGCGGGCGCCGTTGCCGCCGACGATGCCGATCGAAACCCTGCTGGTCTCCGCGATGCTCCCTTTGCCGTTGATCGATGTCGCGACCGGGATATTCAGCGTTTCGGCAAACACGGTCAGTGCATCCCACGCCTGGCCGGTAACCACTCCACCCCCTGCCACGATCACCGGCCGCGACGACTGCTCGATAGCGCGCGCCGCGCGCTCGACCAGCTCTGGATCGGGCCGCGTGCGCAACACGGGTACGCGTGAGAGCTCCGGCGTCCCGTAGACCGAACGCTCATCCGTCTCACCTTCCAGGCTATCGGTGGGGAGCGACAGATGCACCGCGCCTGGACGTCCCACCGTGGCCATCCGGATCGCCCGTCGTGTCATCTCCGCCACGGTCGAAGACGAATTGATGCGGGTATTCCATTTGGTCACCGGCCGAAAAAGCGACTCCTGATCGAGCTCGGTCAGCACGCCACGGTGATGCTGCGACACCGGCGTATCCGAGGTCATGCACAGCATCGGCAGGGCCGAGCCCTGGGCCTCCGCGACGCCGGGCAGGATGTAGGTCGCTCCACCGCCACTTGGGCCTTCGCAGACACCGATTCTCCCCGAAGCGCGCGCATACGCATCCGCCATGAACGACGCCGAGCGCTCGTCCCGGGTCATGATGTGCTCGATCCGGTCGCGCCGCTCGTTGAACGCATCGTAGAGCGCCATGCCGGTGTCGCCGGGAAGGCCGAACACGTGTTGGATATCGCTTTCGACGAGGACGTCGACGAGGGCCTTTGCGCCTTGCATCGGGGTGGATCACCTGGCCTTTTCTGTGTGACGAAACCTGTTCGGATGACTATAGCAAGCGAGGGTGGGTTGCGGCACCCGCCGCTGTAGGCGGGCTGAATGACGTCTCAACCGCGGCAGCGCTGTTCAGCTCCGCCGGCGGAACCCTGCATAGAGATCGTTGACATTGGTGCCCGACGGTCCCGTGATGACCAGACCGCCCACCTGCGCGAAAAAGGATGCACTGTCATTCGTCGCCAGGGCCGCCTCAGGTTCGATCCCGAGCTGCCTCGCTCTTGCGATCGTCTCACGGCTCGCAATGGCTCCGGCGCTCCCGCTCGTTCCGTCCTGACCATCGGTGGCCAGACTCGCGACGATCCACTCGTCGTTTTCCAGTCGATCCAGCTCGAGCGCCGCGGCGAGCGCGAACTCTGTGTTTCGGCCGCCTGAGCCCGTTCCTCGAACGGTAACGGTCGTTTCGCCACCGCCCCAGACCACATCGGTTTCGTCGCAGCGTTTCGAGCAGCCGCTGGACCCACACGCGAGCCACCTCCGCCGCTTCGCCTTCGTACTGAATCTCGACGACTTCGGACCGATATCCGGCCGCCTGCGATACCTCACCCGCCAGGATCGTCGCGAGATTCAGATCGCCCACGATTTCGATTGTGTCGTCAGGATGGTCCCACTCGACTTCGGCCCCGGCAGCTTCGTTCAGGACGGCGCGTATCCGCGGGAGAGACCGATTCGCGTAAACCATAGAGATCCAGCACCGCCAGCGCCGCCGCGCCAGAGGTGGTCGGCTTCACGGTTGGACCGCTGGCAATGATGGCCGGATCATTCCCCAGCACGTCAGAGAGAATCAGGGTTGCGAACCGTCCCGCGGGTGATCGCTGCCGGAATGCCCCTCCCTTGACCTGACTGAGTGGGATGCGAACCGTGTTGAGGTGATGTATCGGCGCTCCGGCATTCAGCAAGATCTGGGTGACGTCCGCGAAATCAGCCAGCGTCAACGGATCACGCGGCGCTTCGAACAACGCCGATCCCCCGCCGGAGATGAGCGCCACGACCAGGTCGTCGGCATCGAGCGCCTCGACCACGGAGATCAGTGTTCGGGTGGCATCGATCCCACGTTGATCGGGGATTGGATGACCGGCGCGATAGACGGTCCAGCGTTCGTCGAGCTCGTCAGCCTCGGGCCCATCGACGGTGAGCACATACCCACGCGCGAACCGATCGCCGAATAGATCCTGCGCCCCGGCTGCCATGGCGATTCCCGCCTTTCCAATCGCGACGACGATAACCGCTCCGTCGCCGGGGATCGTGACCGGGCGCAATGCTTGGTCCGGGCCTGTCGAACTCATCGACGATATCGTCGAAAGAGGCCGCCCGCCCGGTGAGCCGGCGCGGCCCAAGCCTGGCAAGGATCTCCTGAAACCACCGCTCGATATGCGCTTCGCCCGTCATCGACGTCGCTCCCGGCGAATCTCGCCAAGGGTTCGTTCCAGCGCCTCGGGCAGTGGCGACTCGAACTGCGCCCGCTGTCCATTCGACAACCGCAAACCGAGCCGCCATGCGTGCAAGAACTGCCGGTCGAGCCCCAACGTTGGCCAGCTTCGATTTGCATACAGCGGATCGGCCACCACCGCATGTCCAATGAACGCCAGATGCACCCGGATCTGATGGGTACGGCCGGTTTCGATCTCGACATCGAGATAGGTCGTCGAATCGAACCGCTCTTCCACCGAAAAGTGTGTGACCGAGGGTTTGCCGGACGCGAGCACCGCCATGCGCTGGCGATCGTTTGGATCGCGGCCAATGGGTGCATCGATCGTCGCTTCGTTCTCTTCCACGAGGCCATGCACGAGCGCCTTGTAGCCCTTCTGGACCGACCCGTCTGCCCACTGATCCAGCAACAGCTTCTGGCCCCCTGGCGTGCGCGCAATGACGATGAGACCGGAGGTGTCCTTGTCGAGCCGGTGAACGATCCCCGGACGATTGGTGCCATTGATCGCCACTTCGGGATAGCGATAGAGCAGCCCGTTGACGAGCGTTCCGTCGGGATGACCGGCCGCGGGATGCACCACCATGCCGGCGGGTTTGTCGATGACGGCGATATCCGCGTCCTCATACACGATGACCAGCGGGAGCTCCTGTGGCTGGATATCGTGCGGTGTCGGCTCTGGCACGCGGATTTCCACGAGCTGATCGGGCTGCACCTTGAAGGTGCGCTTGCGTGCATTCCCGTCCACCAGCACGTTTCCATCGGCAATGAGCTGTTGAAGAAAGTTGCGCGAGAACTCGGGCAACTGGGACGCCACGAAAACATCGAGCCGTTCGCCACGTTGATTCACGGCCGGTCGTAGCTCTAGCCGGCCGGAGTCGGGCGATTCGTCCAGCTCTTCGCTGGAAAGTGGCATGCGCTCAGTCATCGAGGTCCCGTCGTTTGTTCCTCCCGGTCACGATCCCGGAAGCTCAATCCGATCAACAGTATCGCGCCGATCGTGATCGCCGAGTCGGCCAGATTGAATGATGGCCAGCGGCCGACAGAGATAAAGTCGGTCACCGTCTGGTCGCCTATGCGGTCGATCAGATTTCCCGCCGCGCCGCCGAGCACCAAGTCCGGCCGCCACCGCCCAGATCGCCCCACGGCTGGCAAGCACGATCAGCACCACCACCAGCGGCACGATCACGATGCCGACCAGAACGCCGGCCAGCGTTGACGAGCCACTGAACATCCCGAACGCCACTCCGCTATTCAGCGCGTAATGGAGCTCGAAAAAGTCGCCCGCGAGCTGAATCGAGCTTCTGGAGCCGCCGGGACCGAGCGTTCGCGTTACTTGCCACTTGGAGAGCGCATCGAGGGCAATCACCAGCACCGCCACGCCCGCTCCCAAAGCCAACCATCGCGGGGAATCGGTCGGGAGGAAACGTCTGTTCGTCGGCATCGAGTGGCTCATGGGGTCGACCGGATTGACAAAAAGATCGAGTGGCATCGAGCGAGCAATCGGTCTCGCAGCCAATCGGTTCCGAGAGCGTAGCGTACGGCATGTGACAGCGCAGGGGCCGCTATACTCGCCCAGCCCAGTGGCAGCAGGTCGCTGGGCATGAGTGTCGCGACAATCGTTCAGGCGTATCTATGCCCAGCTCACGACCGATTCGAATTGCCATCGCGGGCGGAGGAACCGGAGGCCATGTGCTACCGGCGCTCTCGGTGATCGAAGAGCTCGAGCGCCGTGGCGTCGCGATGGAGCTCCTCTGGATTGGAAGCAAAAGCGGAGTCGAAGCGCAATGAGGCGAAAGCGCAGAGGCATTCCGTTTCGCTCGGTTTCCACCGGCAAGTTGCGGCGATATCCGGATTTCAAGACCGTCACCGATGCCGTGCGCGTCCCCTTGGGCGTCCCGCAGGCCTGGTGGATCCTGCGAGCGTTCAAGCCGGATGTAATCTTCAGCACCGGCGGATACGTTTCGACGCCGAGCGTGGTCGGGGGAACGCGCATGGCGCCGGTGCTCAGCCACGAGCAAACGGCGATTCTCGGTCTCGCCACTCGACTCAACGCCCGCTTCGTCGATGTGCAGGCGCTCACGTTCGACTCTTCCCTTGCCTACACCAACGACACGAGCAAGACCATCGTGACCGGCAATCCTGTCCGGGGATCGCTGCAGCTCGGCACCCGCGAGCGCGGGCTGCAACGCTTCGGTTTCCGAAGCGATCTGCCGGTCTTGTTCGTTACCGGCGGCGCCCGCGGGTCGAGTCCGCTCAACGAGCGCATCGAAGCGATCCTGGACGATCTCCTGGCGCGCATGCAGATCCTGCATCAGACCGGCGCCAGGACCGACAATCCCGATTTCGATCGCCTCTCTGCCCGCCGGGAAACACTTCCAGCGGAAACGCACGACCGCTATCGTGTGGTCGAACGGATTCGCGACGAAATGGCCGATGTCTACGCCATGGCAGATCTGATGCTGGCGCGCGCCGGTGCCGGAACCGTGGCGGAAATCGCCTACCTGGGCAAGACCGCGATTCTCATCCCCTTGCCGGGCGCGGGCGGCAACGAGCAGCATCGCAATGCCGAGGCCCTGTCGTCCATCGACGGCGCCATCGTGCTCGATCAAACCGACGCCTCGCCAGCCCGTCTGCGCGAGTTGATTCTCGAGTTGGCCGGGAATCCCGAGCGGCGCTCGGAGATCGGGGCGAATGCCGCCAAAGCGGGGCGCCCGGATGCGGCCGCACGCCTGGCCGATCAGCTCCTGGAACTGGCCAACAAGCGCCGAAGGCAGTAAACCCTACCCCACCGCTTCCTTGATCGCCTCGGCGAGCGTGGCAACCCGGGTAACCTCGAGCTCGCCGGGCATCGACTTGGTGCGCCGCCCGATGGACGCCGGGACGATCGCCCGCGTGAACCCGAGGCGGCTAGCCTCCAGCAGGCGACGGTCGAGTTGGCTGACGGACCGCACCTCACCCGAAAGTCCGATCTCCCCAATCACCACGGTGCGCGGATCGATCAGTCGGTCCTTGAGGGACGATGCGATCGCCGTCGCAACCGCCAGGTCGGCCCCCGGTTCAGAGATTCGCAGGCCCCCGACCGCATTGGTGTAAACGTCCTGTTCCGCCAGGTTCAATCCAGCGCGCTTCTGCAGCACAGCCACGAGAAGTTGCAACCGACCCTGATCGAACCCATTGGCACTTCTTCGCGGCAATCCGTAGACGCTCTGCGAGGTGAGCGCCTGTACTTCGACCAGAATCGGCCGGCTCCCTTCGAGCGTGACCGTGACGGTGGATCCTGCGGCATTCAGCGCGCGCTCCTGCAGGAAGGCCTCGGACGGATTTCGGACTTCCTGCAGCCCAGACTCGACCATTTCGAACACGCCGACTTCGTCGGTAGACCCGAAACGATTCTTGACCGCGCGCAGAATACGGAACTGCTGGAAGCGCTCGCCTTCGAGGTAGAGCACCGCATCGACCATGTGCTCCAGCACGCGTGGCCCGGCGATATTCCCCTCTTTGGTGACATGACCGATGATGATCACCGGCACCATGCGGGGTTTTGCCCAGCGAATAAGCTGCGCGGTCGATTCACGAACCTGCCCGACACTGCCCGCCGAGGTCTCGAGCTCATCGACAGTAGTGGTCTGGATCGAGTCGACGATCAGCACACGCGGATTGGTTTGCTCTGCCAGGGCGATGATTTCGTTGAGATTCGATTCCGAAACCACCAGCACGTTATCGCCGGCCACCCCCAGCCGTTCGGCACGCAGCCGAATCTGATGAGTCGATTCCTCGCCACTGGCGTAGAGACTGGGTGCAACGCTCGAACCAAGCTGCGCCGCGGATTGCAGGACCAGCGTCGATTTTCCAATGCCCGGGTCGCCGCCGACCAGCACCACCGAGCCGGGAACGAGGCCTCCTCCCAGCACGCGGTCGAGTTCGACGATATTGGTCTTGATTCGTTGCGATTCCGCCGCCTCGACCTCGGAGATGAGCCGCGCCTGCGCCGAAGGAACGAGGCTGGGTCGCGATCCGGATCGGCCCGCCTGTGCCTTTGGCTCGATGGTTTCGACCATCGAGTTCCACGAGTTGCAGTGTGGGCAACGGCCGAGGTACGCGGGACTATGCGCGCCGCATTGCTGGCAGACATAGGTTGTCGAACGTTTCGCCATGAGTGGAGTCTACCAATGCGAATAGAGCATGTTTGACGACAACGCTGGCGTCCAGCGGGAAGCAAGCTCTCCCGCCTGAGCGCAAGGAACAGATCACCAGCTTCGTATCCAGTATAGAACACGCGTTCTTCTTCGCGAAGGCGCCGCAAAAAAATCGGGGACGGTGTTTGCCGTCCCCGATGAGCGTGCAGTGGATTGGATCGCCGACCGCGAGATTAGCCGACGATGGCGAACTCTTCGACCTCGATCGGTGAGGGTGAGGGCGAGAGCTTCAGCAGGTCGTCCTCCACCTCGACCAGAATGGTCGTGTTGGAGTGGAAGCGGCTGTCGAGCAGCCCTTCAGCGAGCGGATCCTCGATCAGGTTCTGAATGATGCGACGCAGCGGACGGGCACCGTAGGTGTGATCGTACCCACGCTCGGCCAGCAGGTCCATTGCCTCCACCGTGACCTCGAGATTGATCTCTCGCTCGGCGAGCTGGGTTCGCACCCTGCGCAGCTCGAACTCGACGATCTCGCGAATCTGTTCGGCGGTCAACGAATGGAAGACGATCGAGGCGTCGATCCGGTTGAGGAACTCAGGCCGGAAGGACTGCTTGAGCTGAGCCATCACCTTATCGCGCATGAGATCGTAGTCGCGCTGCTTGGCCTTATCGACATCCTGCGAGAAGTCGAAGCCCATGCGCATCTCGCGCGAGATCTGATCTGCCCCGACATTCGAGGTCATGATGATGATGGTGTTTCGGAAATCGACCCGGCGTCCCTTGGCATCCGACAGATGCCCGTCTTCCATGATCTGGAGGAGCATGTTGAATGCTTCCGGATGGGCCTTTTCGATTTCATCCAGCAGGATGACCGAGTAGGACTTGCGGCGCACCGCTTCCGTGAGCTGGCCGCCTTCCTCGTATCCGACATAGCCCGGAGGGGCTCCGACCAGCCGGGCGACGGCATGCCGCTCCATGAACTCGGACATGTCGATCTTGATCAGGTGGTCCTCGGAACCGAACATGAACTCGGCCAGCGCTTTGGCGAGCAAGGTCTTGCCGACCCCGGTGGGGCCGAGGAAGATGAAGGTGCCGATCGGCCGCTTCGGATCTTTCAATCCGGCGCGGGCCCGGCGCACGGCCTTGGCCATCGCTTCGATGGCCTCTTCCTGGCCGATGATGCGCTGATGCAGCGCCTCTTCCATGTGCAGCAGTCGTTCTGACTCTTCGCCGGCAATGCGATAGACGGGAATACCGGTCCACATCGAGGCAACCTGCGCGATGTCCTCCTCGGTAACGTAGACCTCTTCTTCCGCCTGCTGATCGCGCAGCTCCTGCTCCTGGTCATCGATCCGGTCGCGCAGCTTGCGCTCACGATCGCGCAGCTCGGCCGCGATCTCGAATTCCTGGCTTTCGACCGCGGCCTCCAGCTCACGCTGGAGTGAAGACAGTCCGGCCAGCGCGTCCTTCAACGTCGGAGGCGCCACCGACTTCTGCATGCGGACTCGCGAAGACGCTTCGTCGATCAGGTCGATCGCCTTATCCGGCATGAATCGATCGGTCACATAGCGCGCCGCCAGGTTTGCGGCCGACTTGAGCGCGTCGTCGCTGATCTTGAGGCGATGGTGCTCCTCATACAAAGGTCGGACACCCATGAGGATCTCGATGGTCTCATCGATAGACGGTTCTTCCACCACCACGGGCTGGAACCGGCGCTCGAGCGCTGCGTCTCGCTCGATGTACTTGCGATATTCGTCGAGCGTCGTGGCGCCGATCGTTTGCAGCTCACCACGCGAGAGCGCTGGTTTCAAAATGTTTGCGGCATCGACCGCGCCCTCGGCAGCGCCGGCTCCGACCAGGGTATGGAGCTCATCGATGAAGATGATGCTGCCTGTTTCCTTGACTTCGCCAACGATCTTTTTCAGTCGCTCTTCGAACTCACCACGATATTTGGTGCCGGCCACCAATGCGCCAATATCCAGCGACACCAGGCGTTTGCCTTGCAGGCGCTCTGGCACATCGCCATCGACGATCCGCTGGGCGAGCCCCTCGACGATGGCGGTCTTACCGACCCCAGGTTCGCCGATGAGCGCCGGATTGTTCTTTGTGCGCCGGGAGAGGATTTGCATCACCCGGTCGATTTCCATCGAACGACCCACCAGCGGGCCGAGCTTGTTATTCCGTGCGGCTTCGGTCAGATCGAACCCGAGCGCGTCCATATAAGGTGTCTTGGTCTGGGTTTTGGCCTGGGATGTGCTCGAGCTCTGGTTGACCACCTGCATGACCTGCTGGCGGACCTTCTCCAGATTGACCCCGAGACTTTCCAACACACCGGCGGCAATGCCTTCGCCCTCACGGACCAGACCGAGCAACAGGTGCTCGGTGCCGATGTAGTTGTGGTCGAGCCGACGCGCCTCGTCGACCGCGAGCTCGATGACCTTCTTCGCGCGCGGCGTCAGACCGATTTCGCCAATGACCGCGCCTTCGCCCCGGCCAATGATGAACTCGACCGCGGATCGGACCTTGGGCAATTGCACGCCCATATTGGTCAAGACCCGGGCGGCGACGCCCTCACCCTCTCGCACCAGGCCGAGCAGGAGATGCTCGGTCCCGATATAGGGATGATTGAAACGCTGCGCCTCTTCCTGCGCCAGGGAGAGGACTTTGCGCGCTCGTTCGGTGAATTTGTCGAAATTGCTTGCCATTCTCGGCTCCCTTGACGCCCCACCACTGGACCAACTCGGTTTCGCGGCTGCGTCACTGTGCTGTTAAAGCATACGAGATAGCGCGCGGAACAGACGCCTACCCTAATGGGGAGTTGTCATTCTTGTGCGCTGCGCCTATCTTCGGGACTGTTCTCCTCGTTCTTCAGCGGTGCACTTTCCGGCGCTCGACAACGCTCCGCATCGTCTCATTGCAGGTTGCGTTTCGCGAACTCTGCTCTCGAGCCACTCGATTCTCGCTCGGTCTCTGCGATCTTGGCTTCGAGTTCGAAAGTCGGTCGGCGCTCATCGAGTCGACAAGAAGCCTGAGCTGATTCGTCGTCTTACGCTCGTCAAGCTGTGCGGACGATGGCATCGTTGAACTGTCGGACTCCAGCGAGGGAAGTCTCGAAGTCGGATCCATGCATTTGCCGGCGTTTCGACAACGCGATCTGGAGTTCCGAATCAACTTCGATCGTCGCCAGTTCACTCAAGATCGATCGAAGCCGACTCGGCTCAGATGCGGCGGTCGCTCGGGGAGGCTCATCCGTTCTGACCGCTTCCGTCGTCTCGAGTCGTCTATGCACCTTTTTCTGAAGCTCCTCTGCGTGAACGCCGAGCAGCTCAAGCACCCCGGCGCCGACGCCCGTCCACCTCGCGAACTAGTCCAAGAGCAAGTGCTCGGTGTCGATGTACTTGTGATCGCCTCGCGAAGGCGACTCGTCGGCCGGAGCTCGATGAATACGTCGAGCATGGACGTCAGCCTATCGCGTACGAGAACTCTGTGCCTTAGCCACTTGGCCAATAGGTATGCGAACCGCTGGATCGCACCTATGGGCAATCGCACGCCCAAGTGGTCAAGAAGCTGGGAGGCGACATCCTCACGTTCACGCGAGCAGACCGAGGATCAAATGCTCAGTCCCGATATAGGGATGAGCTTGAACGCTCGCGCCTCTTCGTGTGCAAGGGAAAGGAGCCTGCGCGCAACGTCGTGTGAATTGTCGAGATTGCTCAGCATCGTGCCCATCTATCTCGGATCCGCGCTCACGAGGACATCCCGTTGCGAGACGACTGGCCTGTGCATCCGACGGGTATTCACGTTTATTCGTGGAGTTGAGCCAGAACTATTGCGCAACTAGACAAGGAAACGCAATGGCCGGCGGGAAATCCCACCGGCCATCTGCCTGAAGTCTGAATTGGAAGGAGCGTGCTACTCCGTGGCGTCGGTTCCTTCGACAGCGGCAATCACCGCGTCTTCGGTATCGCCGTCTTCGTCGGAAAGACCGAGCGAGGCAGCGGCGGATGCGAAGGCAGCCGCCATCGCAGGCTCGTCGCCCGAGCTCGAGGACGCCGCCGCGACAGCAGAGGCGAGCGTTTCAGGAACGACTTCCTTCTCCTCTTCCTCGACTTCTTCTTCCTCGACCGCGTTGATGTCGATGCCTTCGGCTTCGAGCGCAGCAGCGATGTTGGTGACGATCTGGTCGCGCTCGGCGAGAGCTTCCTCACCAAGTGCGGCTGCCAACTCTTCATCCGGCGTGTCGAGCGCGCGGCGCAGGCTCAAGCCCATGCGGCGTCGTTCTGGATCGATACGGATGATGCGGAGCAGCAGCTCCTCGCCCTCGTGCACGACCTGCTTCGGATGGGTGATCCGCGCGTCGGTCAGCTCGGAGACGTGGATCAGGCCCTCGATGCCATCGACGATGCGCGCGAACGCGCCGAAGTTGGCGAGCTGGGTGACCGTACCGCGAACGAGCTGTCCGACCTCGTAATCCGAGGCGACCTGGCTCCACGGCTCGGCCTGGGTGCGCTTGATCGAAAGAGCGATCTTCTTTTCCTGGGCATTGATGCCGAGGACGTAGACATCGACTTCCTGACCGATCTTGAGCACTTCCGATGGGTGGCGTACCCGGCTCCAGCTCAGCTCGGAGAGGTGAACCAGTCCGTCGGCCCCGCCGATGTCGACAAAGGCGCCAAAGTCGCAGATCGATGAAACGCGGCCCTGGCGAACTTCGCCTTCGCGCAGCTCCTCGATCAGCTTCTCCTTCATCTCGTCGCGCTTTTCCTGCATGGCTTGGCGCTCGGAGAGGATCAGCCGGTTGCGATGACGGTTGATCTCGATGACCTTGAGTGGGAGATGGGTGCCGATCATGCGGGCCATTTCAGCCTGCTTGCCGGCTTCGTCGCCACCGCGAATCTCGGTAACCTGCGATGCGGGCACGAAGCCACGGACACCATCGAGGTTCACCAGAAGGCCGCCCTTGTTGTAATTGACGACCTCAGCGTCGATGACGCCGTTCTCCTCATAAATTTCTTGCAGGCGCCGCCAGGATTTCTCCTGCCGGGCACGGTCGATCGAAACGACCGCATGCCCCTCATTGTTTTCGGGCTGGACGATGAAGATCAGCACCGTTTCACCGATCGCAAGAGCCTGCTTCTCACTGGAGGTCAGCGAGGAGAACTCTTTCGCCGGCACGATCCCTTCGGACTTCGATCCGATGTCGACCAGGATTTCGTCCCGGTCCACCCGCATGATTGTCCCGTCCATGACGTCCCCGAACTTGAGCGTCCGGTAGTCATTGGTGGGATCGTTGAGGTACTTTTCCATGAGCGACACGGGTGCGTCTGACGCTCCCCCTTGCTCGGTAATACTAGAAACTTCCATACACCTTCCTTGCGACAATACGTTCGTGGACACCGAAAAACCGTGGGACACAATGCTCCCACGGACTCGTCGCCCACCATTTCAGTATAACGCAAGTGGGGATGAGGGGTAGCGAGTCGAAAAGCAGCGTCGGCGTCGCCTGGAGCCGCCCTCGAATCTGGCTTTCGACGTTCAACTCCCTAACACCTCTTTGACTGCGTTGAGGCAGGTGTCGATGTCGTCCGAA
The DNA here is from genome assembly GCA_963720855.1 of uncultured Chloroflexia bacterium. Classification (GTDB taxonomy): domain Bacteria; phylum Chloroflexota; class Chloroflexia; order Thermomicrobiales; family UBA6265; genus JAMLHN01. Next base: position 230,836 of record CAVRGV010000002.1, read on the forward strand.
TCGACCCAGCCCATGTGGCCAATGCGAATGATCGAGTCGGCGAGATGCCCCTGCCCCCCTGCCACGGTCACTCCATGTTCGTCGTACAGCCGCTTCGAAACTGACTTGGACGTCAGTCCGGGTGGAAGCTGCACCGCGGTGACCGTGTTCGATTCGAAACCTGGCTCCGCCAGCAATTCCAGGCCCATCGCTTCGATACCAGCCCGGGTCTGCTCACCGAGCGCGGCGTGCCGGGCGTAGACGTTCTCCAACCCCTCCGCCTCGATCATCTGCGCGGCGGCATCCAGCGCGAAATCGAGCGTCACTGGCGGCGTGGTGGGCGTGTGCCCATCGTTTGCCAGATCGCGCATCGGCCCCGCGTCCCAGAAGAACTTCGGATAGGTGGACTGCTCGTAAGCCTCCCATGCTCGCGGACCGATGGCCGCGATAGTCACGCCGGGAGGGCACATCCAGGCTTTTTGCGAACCCGACATCAGGTAGTCGATGTCCCAACCATCGAAATCGAGCGGAATCCCGGCTGCCGAAGAAACGCCATCGACAAAGGTCAGTACCCCGCGCTCGCGGGCCACTTCGGCAAGCTGCGGGATCGGATGCGTCACGCCGGTCGAGGTTTCGTTGTGAGTCAGGAACACCGCTTTCGCGGCGGGATGCTGGTCGAGCGCATCGCGCAACATTTCCGGATAGATTGCGCTCCCCCAGCGAAGGTCGACCCGGTGCACCTTGACGCCAAGCTTGTCAGCGACGAACGCGAATCGGTCCCCGAAGGCGCCCGCAACCATGGCAACGACCTCGTCGCCGGGCGAGAGGAAATTGGTGACCGCAATCTCCCATCCTGCCGAGCCAGATCCTGGCCAGACGAGGACGTCAGATTCGGTTTTGTGAATGCGCCGTAAGCGAGCCAGCAGCTCGGCATAGAACGAGGAGAACTCCGCGCCCCGGTGCGGGAGCATTTCCCGCTGCATGGCGGCGTAGACCTGCGGTGGCACCGGGGTCGGGCCGGGAAGGCGAAAGTTGCTCTTCATGCGTGTGCTCCTGGAGCTGATTACGGTTCGATCGATGCCAGATGCGCGGGCGCATCGAACAATATCAGTTCCGGCCGAATACCCCGCTCGTCGATCGTGAGGATGCCGATACCGAAGTGCGGCGCCCAGCGCCGGTCGGTGGGCGAACCGGGGTTGAGGTAAACCACTCCATCCACCTCCTCGATCATGGGAACGTGACTGTGCCCGTAAACGACCAGATCGATCGGTTCGTCGAACGCGGTTTTGGCCGTTGCCCGCGCCGAGGGGCCGCCATGTCCATGGACGATCCCAATCCGGAACGCCCCAATCGAGAGCACGATCCGTTCCGGCAGCGTTTTCCACAGCTCGAGCGGTTCGTTGTTTCCATACACGGCCAGCGTGGGCGCGACAGTCGCCAGTCGATCCAGCACCGATTGAATCACGATATCGCCACCGTGAACGATCAGGTCGACCTCGAAACGCCGGAAGAGATCGAGGGTTTCGTCAGGAAATCGGCGTGACCCTGGGTCCGCGAAGATGTGCGTATCCGAGATCACGCCGATGGTGCACGGGAGCGGGAGTTCGTGGCGGTCGATGCGGCCGGAAAGCGGCTTATAAACCCGCTTGGCTCGCTTCTTGGGAGTCAACGTTCATCGAGGATGGCGTAGATCACGCCGCTGATGACCGTGGTCAGCACCGTGCCCACCAGCACGCCCCAGATGTTGGCATCGATTCCGGGCGCGATGACTGCTGCCAGGCCGAAGATCAGAAAATTGAGCGCCCCCGAGATGAGACCAAAGGTCAGGCAGGAAAGCGGAGCGACGATGATGTCGAGCACGGGTTTTACGAAGGCATTGAGCACGCCGACGATCAGGCCGAACGCCAGTACCGCTGGAACGCTGGTGTAGGTGATGATGCCGCCCTGGAAAATCTCGCCAGCGGTCAGGACCGCCACGCAGGCGGCCAGCATGTAGGCGACAACGCGCGCAACCATCGAGGCTAGCGTTCTCCAGCGGGAAGTGGCCCATAGATACCGAAGCCGTCGAAATCGTACGTAGCCTTCACCTCGTCGATGTGGTCGGGGGCCCTCCCGTCGCGCACCTCGATCAGCGCATCCCGCATCTTCGGGAGCAGCGCGGCGTCCATGAGGTCGGCATTGTGCGATGGGTGAACGTAATTCAGGCTCGGTGCCAGATTCGCCAGGATGTCCATGGATGCGATATAGACGTCGAAGTCGGTATCACTGGAATAGGCGTACAACGGGCCCGGGTAGGCGGTATCCGTCGTCAGGAGCACGCCGTTGGCGTCGTCCAGAAACGAGAGCAGTCCCGGCGAATGACCCGGCGTGTGGATCGCGGTAAGAACGCGGCCCCCGAGATCGAATTGCTCGCCACCATCGAGAAGCTGCGTGGGAACCGACGGCCCGATAGAGATGGTCTCGATAGTGCGACCTGCCGGAAGCGGACCGAGAAGCTGATCGTCGGCAAAAAACCTGGCGATCTCGTCCGGACGGTACTGGTACGCCAGTTCGTGCGCTTCCGCGCGATGCACGGCGATGCCGGAGAACTCGTGGTTGCTGCCGACATGGTCCCAGTGCGTGTGGCTGTTGACCAGAAGAACGGGCAACGTCGTCAGGGTCGCGACCGCATCGCGCATGCTGCCCGCGCCGGTGCCGGTGTCGATCAGCAAAGCACGCTCGTCGCCCACGATCAGGTAGCTCAGCACGCGTTCGCGCTGCAATGGCTCCTGAATCGCGTAAACGCCGGGCGATGGTTGGGTAATGCGAAACCAGTCGAGCGTCAGTTGGCCGACCACGGTGTCACGACATCCTTCCAACAAAAGAGCCGGTCACGCAGGAGACCGGCTCGAAGGCTATCCCAGGTTGCTATCGGCCGTTATCGACCGAGTGGTGCGGCTCGATTAGCTCGCGGTGCGACGACGCCGGCGCTCGGCCTTGCGGCGCTTGGCGCGGTTCTCTTCCTGGGTGCTAATGAAGCGCAGACCGCGGCGATGCTCGCGGATGACGCCTGAGCGCTCGATCCCTTTGGTGAAGCGGCGCAGTAGCTGATCGAACGATTCAGAATCGCGAAGTTCAACATGCATGCGGTACGAGATCCCTGTCCTTCCGTAGATGACCTGCCGGGCGCGAAACACCACACAGCAGGCGACCGCCGACGATACCGACCGGAGAGTATAGCTGATATACGGGCAGGAGAGCTAGGCGAATATTCGGTCACCACCACCCATAGGGGATATTGCGGTAGGGATTGAGCTCGGGGTAGCAGCCCGACCCGTGCAGTGCTTCGACGCGGGCCAGAAAAGCGTCGATTTCCTGGCGATGCAGCAACGCCCGAAAGTCGTCCACATAGGCATCCTGCTGTTCGAGAATGCCGGCCAGATCGGCGCGCAGGGGGTCGGAGATCGGCATACCGGCGAATTGCCACATGACGGTTCGCAGCTTGGGCGCGTCGTTGAAGGTCAGCCCGTGGTCGATCCCCCAGCGCTTGCCGGTCGGATCCAGCAGACAGTGCGACAGCTTGCGGTCCGCATTGTTACTGATGTGGTCGAACAGCACGATGCGCTCATTCTCCAGACAGAGATCGCCCCAGAATCCGTGCGGGTCCTCGACGTCGTCGGCTGGCTGAACGTAGAGCTGCAGACTGCCGGTGCCATGCGGGCCCTGGCGAATGACGGTGGGGGGAACCAATCCCCATCCGAGTCGCTTGCTCAACCGATAGGCAGCCACTTCCCGGCGGAAAAGCGTGCCAGTGCGGAAATCATGTAACGGAGCTTCTCCGGAACGCGGCTTGTAGATCGCAAGCTGCTCGATGCCATCCGGATCGGACATCGCGACCGCGAACGAGTAGTTCGAACCCCACGGAATGAGCTTCGCCGCGGTGAAGTCGGCGTTTTGAAGAAGCCGGAGCGCGTCCGCTTCGCTCAGCGGCGGTGGGGACTGCCCGGAGGCATCTTCTGGAGACTTGAGTTCGAGAAAGAGATCGGGCATGGGTGGAATCGAGGTTGAAACGAGAGGAGGTTTCCTGCTCGGAGTTTACTCGCAGGGGGCGGCGGTCGGCGAATAAGGTGCCTGTGCGCCGCGCCCAAGCCGGGTAGGATTCCGGCAGATCGATCGAACGGAGACGGAGCAAAGACGTATGCAACTAGGACGCGTGGTTCTCGACGGCGAAACGACGCCGCGTCGCGTCGTGATCGAAGAGACGAGCTGGTACGCCTGGGAGGGCGACGATTGGCTCGCACCGAAAAAGGGCGAAAAACTCGACGGCGATGGCAAGCTGGTGGCGCCCCTCGATCCCGGCAAGATCGTTTGCGTTGGACTCAACTATCTCGATCATGTCACCGAAAACGACCCGAACCGCACGGTGCCGGATGAGCCGGTGCTCTTCATGAAGCCGCCCTCTGCGGTCATTGGCCCCGGCGAAACGATCGCCATCGCCAACAAGCACAATCGCACCGACTACGAGGCTGAGCTCGCGCTCGTGATCGGGAAGCGTGCAAAAGCCGTCAAGGCAGCCGACTGGCGGGGATACGTCGCCGGATTCACCTGCGCGAACGACGTTTCCGACCGGGTACTGCAAAAGAAAGACGGTCAGTGGATTCGAGCCAAGGGCTTTCACACCTATTGCCCGGTCGGCCCATGGATCGAAACCGAGCTCGATCTGGACGCGGCAGTCGTGCAATCTCGGCTGAACGGCGAGCTTCGCCAGGATCAACCGGTCTCGTCGATGCTCTTTCCAATTCCCCTGCTCTTCGAGTACATCACCGGGATCATGACCCTCGAACCGGGCGACCTGGTCTTGACTGGGACTCCGTTCAACGTCGGCCCCATGCAGCCTGGAGATTCGATCGAAGTCAGCGTGTCCGGCATCGGCACCTTGGCGAACTCAGTCGCCTGAGCTTGGGCAAGAATCCAGGGTCGTGCACCGGCCGTTTGCTTCGCCGGGCGCGGGACCCTGGATTCTCGACCTCTGTTCTCTAGAACCAGACCCAGGTGATGCCGGTGCCCCGGTCGAGAAGTTTCGCGAGCTCCTCCGTGGTCGTAACCGGCGGCATGCAGGTGAAGTGCTCGCAAAGATAGGCGGCCGGCTCACCGTTGCGGAGCGGTCGGTACTCGAGAAAGGGCATACCGGCGAAGGCGGCTTCGTCGCCATCGACCGCCAGCCCGACGATCGCGTTCGGATTGTAGCGATCGAAGTACACCCGCTGGAACTCCCAGATTCGCTCGTCTCCATCTTTTGCGGCGATAGCGATTTCCTGGGCTGAGGCGAGGTACGCCTCGATGGCGCAGAGTGCCTTGCTAACCCCCAGCGGTTGACTCGCCGCGACCGATGCCAGCGGACGCAGGATGGCCTCCGCACGCGCGCGATAGTCATCGTCCATGGTCATGTGATTGAGCGCGATCAAATCGAGCGCCATCACGGCGTTCCCAGAGGGAACCGCACCGTCCTGCAAATCGCGCGGTCGGGTGACGAGCGCCTCGGCAGTGTTCGAGGCGTCGAAGAACAAGCCGGTCTCCTCGTCGCTGAACTGCTCGAGAACCGAGTTCGTCAGGCGAAGCGCCGCGTCGAACCATTTGCGGTCGAAGGTGGTTTGGTAAAGCGCAAGAAAGGCATCGATGGCATGAGCATAGTCATCCAGGAAGGCGCCGGTACCCGGAACGCCGTTGCGGATCGAATGCAGTGCGCCGGATTCCGGGAAGAGTGTCGTCAGCAGGAACTCGCCGGCGCGCACCGCGGCATCTGAAAACGCCGGCTCGCGGAAAACGATGCCGGCTTCCGCCATCGGTCGAATCAGCATACCGTTCCAGGACGCGATGATCTTCTCATCCCGGCCCGGCCGCACCCGCTCGTCGCGCGCGGCAAGCAGCGCGCCCCGGATCGCTTCGATCCGGTTGCCAACCTCGTCCAGTTTGATTCCAAGCCGGCGAGCGACCTCTTCATTGGTCACGCGATTGGTCAGAATCGTGCGGCCTTCGAAGTTGCCTCCTGGCTCGATTCCCCAGAAGAGCTTGGCGATGCGCGCGTCCTCCTCGGAGAGGAGCGCGTCGATCTCCTCAGGCGTCCACAGATAAAAGAGCCCCTCCTCGCCTTCGGTATCGGCGTCCTGGGTGGAATAGAAACCACCCTCGGGCGCGGTCATCTCTCGCAAAACCCAGCGGAGCGTTTGCTGCACGACCGTGGCATAACGATCGTGACCGAGTTGGCGGTAAGCGTCGAGATAGACCTGCGCAAGCTGCGCATTGTCGTAGAGCATCTTCTCGAAATGCGGCACCAGCCACTGGGCATCGACCGAATAGCGATGAAACCCGCCACCGATCTGGTCGTAGATGCCGCCCGCGGCCATCTGGTCGAGGGTGAGCTCGACCATCCGCACCGCCCGGGTATCGTTTCGGCGCCGGATGAAGCGCTGCAGGAACTCGATGATCGACGGCTGCGGAAACTTGGGCGCATTGCCAAACCCGCCGAACTTGCTATCGAACGACTGCGCGAACGCGTTCACCGCTTCATCGTAGAGGTCCTCGGAAAGCTCGGTTTCGCGCGGCACCCGGGTCGAGGCAGATTCCAGAAATTGCTTGACGTTCTGGGCGTTTTCCTCGACGTCTTCCCGCTTGGTTTCCCAGGCATCGGCAACCGCTTCCAGCACCTGGCGAAACGAGGGCATACCCTGACGCGCTTCTGGCGGCCAGTACGTGCCGCCGTAGTACGGGACTTGCTCGGGCGTGAGGAAGACGCTCATCGGCCAACCACCCTGCCCGGTCAGTGCTTGCACCGCGGTCATATAGATCGAATCGATGTCGGGGCGTTCCTCCCGGTCGACCTTGATGTTCACGAAGTGCTCGTTCATGAAGGCAGCCGTTTCCGGATCCTCGAACGATTCGTGTGCCATCACATGACACCAGTGACAGGAGGAATAGCCGACGCTCAGAAAGATCGGCTTCTGCTGGTTCTTTGCGAGCGCCAGCGCCTCTTCGCCCCAGGGATACCAGTCGACCGGATTGTCCTGGTGCTGTTGAAGGTAGGGACTGGTAGCGTTGGCGAGTCGGTTGGTCACGTCGAAGGCCTTTCGGGAGCGGCCTGTTCCATTGACGGCCGTCGAATCACTAATTCTCGCAGCAATGCGCCGAAGCATCTCTGTTCGCCGCGGCCGGCAGATACAATCCGCTCCATGGGAGCGAACCGGAAGTTTGGCATTCCGGGCAACGTGATGTCCCGCGGAGGTACAACAGTTGGCGCTGGAAGATTTCGATCGTTATCCCCTGACATTCGGTCCAAGTCCGATTCATGCGCTGAAACGGCTGTCCGCTCATCTCGGAGGTGCCCAGATCTGGGCCAAACGGGAGGATGTCAACTCCGGATTGGCATTTGGTGGCAACAAGATTCGCAAGCTCGAATACATCGTTCCGGACATCCTCGCCTCAGGTGCGACCACGCTGGTTTCGATCGGCGGATACCAGTCCAATCACACGCGACAGGTCGCCGCGGTTGCGGCCCATCTCGGGCTGAAAGCGCGACTCGTGCAGGAGCGCTGGGTCGACTGGCCGGATCCACTGGCCGACCGGGTGGGGAACATCCAACTCTCGCGCATGATGGGAGCAGATGTCCGATTGGATTCCGCTGGATTCGATATCGGCATTCGCGCAAGCTGGGAAAACGCGCTCGCCGAGGTAGAGGCCACTGGCGAGAGGGCCTATCCGATTCCCGCGGGAGCATCGGAGCATAGGCTCGGCGGGCTGGGATTCGCGAATTGGGCCTACGAGCTCGAAATGCAGGAACGAAACCTGGGCATCTTCTTCGACACGATCATCGTTTGCACGGTGACCTGTTCTACCCACGCCGGCATGATTGCCGGCTTTGCGGGTCAGCAGAAACCGCGGCGAGTGATCGGCATCGACGGCTCCGCGACATTGGAGAAAACTCGTGCGCAACTCGAGCGTATTGCTCGCCATACCGCAGCCTTGATCGAGCTTGGTCGAGATCTTCGAGACGACGAGTTCACGTTGCTGGGCGACTGGGCTGGTGACTTCTACGGCATTCCGGTCCAATCGACCCTCGAGGCAATTCACACGACTGCGTCGTTGGAAGGCGTCATCCTCGACCCCGTGTATGAAGGCAAGTCGATGGCCGGTCTGATCGATCTTGTCACGTCGGGGGAGATCGGCAGGTCGTCCAACGTCCTCTTCGCCCACCTTGGTGGACAGCTCGCCAACAATGCGTATAGCGGCGTGCTGTAGCCGGTCTCCCGGTACAATGCCGGGCGGGCAACGACGATGAATGGAAAGACGACTCCTGCACGATGAACCAAATCGAATCTGTGCAAGCCAGCCAGGCCCTCTCCGGTACGCGTATCGCCTTCATAGGCAGTGGAGTTATGGGCGAAGCGATGCTGGCCGGGATGCTTGCGCAGGAGTTGGTCGATCCGCTCCAGATCGTGGCGTCGCATCCCCGTGCCGACCGGCGCGCGCAATTGGCCGAGCGATACGGGGTTGTGGCCGCCGAGTCGAATCTGGAAGCCGCTCGGGATGCCGATCTGGTGGTGCTCACGATCAAGCCGCAGGTGCTGGCGCCGGTCATGCGTCAGCTCAATGGGCAGCTCCGTGAGGATCAGGTCGTGATTTCGATTCTGGCCGGAACCACCTTCGCGAAATTACAGGCCGGACTCGACCATCGGGCACTGGTGCGGGTGATGCCCAATACGCCCGCCCAGATCGGGCAGGGCATGCTGGTCTGGACCTCGACCCCAACCGTCTCCGAAACGCGCATGGCCCAGGTGCGGAGCGTGCTTGGCGCGCTCGGCCGCGAGCTTTGGGTCGAAACCGAAAAATACGTCGATATGGCAACAGCCCTGTCGGGCACCGGCCCAACCTATGTCTTTCTCATGATGGAAGCGCTGATCGACGCTGGCGTGCACATGGGCTTCCCGCGCCGGATCGCCGAAGAGATCGTTCTGCAAACGGTCTCGGGCTCGGTGGAATTCGCGCGCGATTCCGGCAAGCACATGGCCGAGTTGCGCAATATGGTCACCTCTCCAGGCGGCACCTCGGCCGAAGCGATCTACCAAATGGAAAAAGGCTCCTTGCGCACCATCTATTCGAAAGCGGTCTATGCCGCCTACCAACGCACGCAAGAATTGGCAAAGAACGAGTAGCCGTATTCTGACTTCTGACCTCTGACCTCTAACTTCGAAGACGATCGTCGAGACGAAAAGGAGAAATACGATGTACGTGGTAGTCGCACGGTTCGTGGCAAATGAAGGTTCAGGCGATGAGGTTGCGGCCCTGTTGGCAGAGATGACCCCCTTCGCAACTGCCGAACCGGGGTGTCACAAATACATCATCAATCGTTCGGTCGACGACGCGAACGCCTTCTTGCTCTACGAGCAGTACACGGATGAAGCCGCTTTCGGGGCCCACCGGGAGAATCCCGAGTTCCAGCGGATCATCATCGGCAAAGTCGTACCCCTGCTGGCTGAACGCGGGCGTGAGATCTACGAAGTCGTCGCCGAATAACCGAGTCACCGCGCAGAGCAGCACCAAACCTCGACCCCAGTTCCTGACGAAACAGTGCGCCCGTTTCCGTAGTGGCGGGACCTGTGCCCGCCAGCGGCCATAGGCCGCCATTGCGCCACCACAAACGTAGCCTCGAAACCGCAGAACTCGTTCACAGTTGCCGAAATCGCCTTCAAGTGTTGGGGTGTGGTTCAGATTTTCGTAATTCCAACATAGATGTTCATGTTTGAGGCATCCCAATTGGGCAACCGGCGAGCCAAGAACCTGATCAGACCTGTCTGAAGTTCTTGTGGTTGAGCTGAAACTCTTTCTCGATTGCGAGAATCTGATCCGCACCCAAATGTTGGGGATCCCTTGACAAGATAAGAACATATGTGCTAATCTAGAATCAAGCGGCACGTTCGGCAAGGAGCGCATGACCTGGGCAGCAGATCATCGTTGCCCGGGCTGGTTACCCGTCATCCTCACTCGGTGCTGGATCCCGGCTCGGCCGAGCGTCACGGTCGATCCCACCGCTATTCCCAAACCCCCACCATCGTATTAGAGGGCGTATCTGCCCTCCTGTCCCAGCATCGCAGAGGCCCGCCCATATGAGCCCCGGGTTCCAGCCTTGGTTACGGCGGCTTGAGGTACGACATCGAATCTGCTGAGCCACGCAATGCTCGAAGCAGAAAACGGCCCGATTCGAAGTACCGAATCGGGCCGTCGCATTGAAATCAGTAAAAGCTAAACGCCGACGTCACCCTCGCCAATCGCGGAGTCGAAGAGCAGCGGATTCGGTTGCGCGGGGATCGCATCGCCCCCGGCCCCTTTGCGATCGGGGAGCTTGGGTTGCACCCAGCGGTGCTCCTCGGCATGGGTAAAGCGGGCAAAACGCTCGACCGCGTCCTTCCCCTTCGGGCTGAGATCGCGAAACAGCGCGGCGAAGCGGCGCTCCCGGTCGGATCGCTCCTGCCCCGGGTTCGGCTCGATGATGCCTGCGGCGCGCAGAAGCTCCATGCGCGACACACCGAGCGCAGCCGCCAGCTTGTCGAGCGTGGTCACGCTCGGCTGGGCGCCACGCCCACGCTCGATGTCACAAAGATATGAACGGCTCAATCCCGATCGATCCGCCAGCTCGCGCTGACTCATCGATTGCTGCATGCGGCTCACGCGAATCCAGTCTCCCAAAGTGGCGCCCGGGGAGGCGACTTCGGCACTGATTCGTTTGCGCTTGCCGCCGGTGGGTTGGGAGCGGTCAGACATGCGGGTCCTTCCCAACTGATTTCGGCGAATATTCAACCAGTCTACCCTACGACGGGCATCGGGTCACTCCCCAATTCGGCTCAATCGACGACCGCAAGCTGCAATCCATCGACCAGCGCTTTGATGTGCGCTGGACGCGCGCCACAGCACCCGCCAATGATCTGCATTCCCTCATCCACCCACGTCCGAGCCGAGGTGAGGAACTGCTCCGGAGTCGGGCAGACGGTCCAATCCCATTCGTAGCGCAGATAGGTCCCCATGTTTGGGTACGCGCCGATCGGCAGTGAGGTGAAGTCGCGCAACCAGGGTGCAACGCCGTCCACTTTGTCCGACGGCAGACAATTGACCAGCACGGCCGCAGCTCCCAGCCGCTCGAACTCCGCGGCAGCGTTGCCGAATCGGTCCCCATCTTCCAGCACCACCCCGCCATCGACATCGATGATGGCGCCCACCGAACGGCGGTAAGAAATCCAGAGCGGAAGACCGGTGTCGAGGAAGAGCTGATAGTCGGGGAATTGAAGATCCTCAGGAATCTCCTTCTGGATCTCCATCAACACCAGATCGGGTTTGTCGTCGCCTTCGGCATTGGCGAGCACCTCCGCCAGCGGTGCGAGGTAGTCGTCGAAATCGAGCGGAACATAGGTGCCGTCGTAATCGCGAGCCTCTTCCTGCTGGTCGCCGGGCCAGTCCATGGTCCGGCAGGCGAAGGCAACCGAGACATCGGGACGATGCGCCCGCTTCGCCCCCTCGCGCGCGAGACGCACCGATTCGATCGCCATGTCCTTCCAGGCATCCTTGGGGAGATCGAGCTTGCCGCGTTCGATCCCGGAATAGATCCGGTTGAGCGCGAAGGTATGCGTTTCGATCACATCGCACCCGGTCTCGGCATACCGCCGATGCACCTCGATCAGCTTGTCCGGAGCTTCGGTAATCGCCAGGCTTCCCCAGGTGAAGTTCGCCGGGCGGTCATTCGCTTTGTCCGGATAGCCGACCTCCTGCAACTCGGAGCCAATACCGCCATCGAGAATCACGACGCCACCGGCGCGCAGCCGTTCATCGATTGGGTAGTACCGTTCGGAAATGACGGATTTTGGAGCAACCACGGTCCAAACCTTCTCTTCTGCACAACAAAAAACCCGATCGCGCCATTGTAGGCTCGATCGGGTTGGCTTGCCGGAGATTCAGGCGACCTTGAGTTGCCCCGTCGTCGCGGTCGCATGCACGGCGGCGATCCCTTTGGCGCAGTCTTCGCGGCTGACGTCCATATGCGTCACCGCGCGCACCGTCATCGGATCGACATAGGGGCTCATGGCGACCCCCTGCTCCTCGCGCATCACTTTGGCGAACTCGGTTGCGCTCATGCCGGTGTTCGCAACGCTGAAGATGACGATATTGGTTTCGATCGGCGTTCGCAGCAGCTCGATCCCGGGAACATTGCCGATCCCTTCCGCGAGGAATTTGGCGTTCTCATGATCCTCGGCCATTCGATCGACATTGTGCTCGAAGGCGTAGATGCCGGCCGCGGCGATGATGCCCGCCTGCCGCATGGCGCCACCCAGCCGGTGCTTCCAGAGCCGTCCTTCTTCGATGAAATCGGCTGGCCCCGCCAGCACCGCTCCAACCGGAGCGCCGAGCCCCTTGGAAAGGTCGATCCAAACCGTATCGGGATACGATGCGATCACCGAAACCGGGGTGTCGCTCCCCACCGAGGCATTCATCAGGCGAGCACCGTCCATGTGCAGCTTCATGCCGGTCTCATCGCAGAGCGCCCGCAGCCCAGCCAGCACGTCCAGCGGCCAGATCTTGCCGCCACCCTGATTGGAAGTGTTCTCGACCGAGATCAGAGCGGATTTCGACGTATGCGTCCCGCGGTTACTGACATAGGGCCGGACCTGCTCGGCGGTGAAGACACCCCGCTCCCCATCGATCGAACGCATCATGGCGCTGGCGAACAGCGCCGGGCCGCCGCCTTCGGCAATATTGGGGTGAGCGCGCCGCTCCAGGAAAACCGCATCGCCGGGCCGGCAATGGACCGCATACGCGATCGCATTGCACATCGTTCCAGAGGGCACGAAGAGTGCGGCGTCCTTGCCGGTTAGCTCGGCAGCCATCTCCTGCAGCCGGTTGACCGTCGGATCTTCTCCATACTGCTCGTCGCCCACCTCGGCTTCCGCCATCGCGCGGCGCATCTCGGCCGATGGCTTGGTCAATGTATCGCTTCTGAAGTCGATCACCCGAGGTCCTCCACGTTCTTGCCGCCCGATCTATCGACGGCCATTCTATCCGCTCGTTTGCCAGCCCGGATATGGACAATCCGGCCAGCGGCGCTGCCGTGCTATCCTGCCGCAGCGGCTGACCACCACGACACCGAAACCAGAGGCGGATGTTTAGTTATCTGCAGCGCGTTCGGTCGTTCAATCCCGATGTCAAGCTCATCCTGGTGTATTGCCTCCTGGCCAATATCGGCTTTGGGGTCATCGAGCTCATTTTCAATTTCTATCTGATAGAGCTGGGCTACCGCGAGGACTTCATCGGGCAGTGGCGCGCGGTTGCGACTCTCTCCGTGGCCGGTGCCTCGCTCGGAATGGGCTGGGCCATCAATCGTTTCGGGAACTGGCGGGTGCTGGTAACCGGCTTTGCGGTGCTCTGTGTTTCCAGCTTCGGGTTGAGCTTCGCCGCCAGCGAATGGCTCCTGCTCCCGCTCGCCGTCACCTATGGCGCATCGCTCGCCTTTCTCATCAATCCGGTGCTGCCATTCATCATGGATCACGAGCGCCCCGAACAACGCCAGTACGCGTCGGCAGTCTCGCTTTCGGTCGTCAATCTCTCGTTGATGGTCGGATCGCTGATGGGCGGATTCGCGCCTGATTTTTTCGCCCGCACCGTTCCCTCGATTACCGAAGGCTCGGTGACTGCCTACCGCGCTGCGATGCTGACCGGCGCGAGCATCGCGGTACTGGCGCTGATCCCACTCTTCATGATGAAGGAGCCGCGCAAACAGTCCGGGCACCGGCGCAACCGGGCGACCACCACGGATGAAACCACCGAGCAACGGAAGCGGACCCGCATGGATACCGCGCAGTTCGTGCTCATGGGCGGGCTGATGAGCATCGGGGTCGGCATGGTCTGGCCGTTCTACAACGTCTATCTCAAGAGTCTCGGATCGAGCAACGACCAGGTGGGCTACATCTTCGCGCTTGGGCGGTTTGGTTGCCGCAATTGCCGGGCTCCTGTCGCCAATGATTGTGAATCGGGTTGGGGCGGTCAATTCCACCCTGGCGCTCCGCCTGAGCGTGGTGCCATTCTTCATCCCCCTGATCTTCTTCCCATCCCTCGGTATCGCGGTGCTCGGCATGCTCTGGCGCTCAGGCACTGCCAGCGTGGCCTGGCCGATCGAGGTGACCTTCATCAGCGAAGTACTTCCGCAGCGCGCCCGGGCCGGGGTGTTCGGACTCCGCTCGTCGGTTTGGAACCTGGGCTACGCGCTGGCGACCTACGTCGGGGGATTGTCCATCGTGGCGTACGGCTATGGCCCTTCGATGGTGAGCTTCGTCGTTTTCAGCATCCTCTCGGCCTTTACCTACTACTTCTATTTTTCTCGCCACCCGCGGGTGCAAACGGGCGAGATCACCACCGCCTGGCCGCCGGTACGGCGCGCGCGTCTGCAAGCCCAGACTGCACGGTTGGAGGCAGACGTGGGAGAATCAGAAGCGACGGCCAGTCTCTGAACGGGCGGGTTCAGTGTGCTTCGCGAATCGCAAGAAAACGGACGATGACTTCACGACCATCTCGCACGCTCACACTAGACCGGCGCACCCTGCTCAAAGTCAGCGCAGCCCTCGCGGCAACCACCGCGCTCACGCGTACGTCCGCAATCGCTGCGGAAAAATCGACCAATGCTGTCGACCGCGTATTGCAAGAGATGACGCTGACCGAAAAGATCGGGCAGATGTTCGTTATCCAGGCTGCCGACGCGGTCATGCCGGCATGGTTCGCGAATTCGCTGCAAACGGTCCAACCCGGTGGCGTGCTCTTCGTCCAGCCGAACATCGGCTCACCTGACCAGATTTCCGCCTATATCTCGGCCATCCATGCATCTGGCAATCATGTGGCGCCGTTCGTGGGGGTAGACCAGGAAGGCGGTCCGGTAACCCGGGTACCGGGCGATCCCGTACCGGGCGCGTTGTCGATGGCCGCCTTGCCCGATCCACATGTGCAGAAACTGGCTCGGGAACGGGCAAAGTTCCTGAGCGGCTTCGGCTTCAACGCCAACTTCGCGCCGGTTGCCGATGTCGCCTATTCCGCGCAAAGCACCATGGCCTGGCGAGCGTTCGGCAGCAATCCCAAATCGGTTGCGGCGAAAATCGCAGCGGTCGTCGAAGGTTCACGCGATGGCGGAATTGCCAGCGCGGCCAAGCACTTCCCCGGTCACGGACGGACAACGGTCGATTCGCATTATGGGCTGCCGGCGATCGACCTTTCGTTCGATGAGTGGATCCAGTCCGATGCCCTCCCCTTCGAGGCAGCAATCGAGGAAGGGGTCGAGATGATCATGCTCGGCCATCTCCTGTACACCCAATGGGACGATGTACCAACCTCGGTTTCGAAGGTCGCGATGCAGCATCTCAGGGAAGATCTCGGTTACGACGGCGTGGCCATCACCGACGATCTGGGAATGGGCGCGCTCGGCGCCTGGTCGTCGTACGAGCTAGCCGACCGCGCCATCGATGCCGGACTCGACCTGCTGATGTGGACATCCGCCGGCGTTGCGTTCGGGGACTTGATCCAGCACATTCAGGATCGGGTCGAATCCGGCGTGGTCAGCGAGGACCGAATCGACGAAAGCGTGCGCCGGGTCCTCCTGATGAAGACCGAGTGGTTCCCGTTCCCCGAAGCAACCTAATTCCTATTTGCGTTGCGAAAAGCAGTTGGCCGGAGATCAGCGGCACGCCATCCTAGAGCGTTTGCTCAACCGGCACTGCCGCCTCGTCTGTAGCCGGAGTTTGTTCCACCAGTTCGATGGGCTCCTCTGGGGTGGCCGTCGCCTCGACTGGTTCGAAGGTTTCTTCCGGAAGAGTTGTCGGTTCGACCGGTACGAACGTCTCCTCTGGAATGGCCGTTGGCTCTACTGCCACGATCGTCTCTTCCGGAATGGCTGTTGGCTCTACCGCTACAGTCGTCTCTTCGGGAATGGCGGTGAGTTCTACCGGCAAAGTTGGTTCGACGGTCGGCTCGGTCACAGGATTAGTGGGCACAGCCGTTGGCTCTACCGAAGCAATGATCGATTCTGAATCGCCCGCCGCTTGCACCGCGGCCGCTGCTTCACCGTAGCATCCCGCCCCGTCGGCGGTAGGACCGAAGGTCCCGGTCCAGTACCACTGATAGTCCGAGTTGGCATTGAACGCACGTGCAATCCCGATCGCGGTGTAGTTGGGATCGAGCATTGCGGCGTTATGTGACGGACTGCCTTTCCATCCTGCCAGAGCCTCTTCCGCTGAGGCAAGGCCGGCATAGATGATCTCTCCGCCGAATGTGGGATCCGGATATCCTGCCGCTGCCATACGGTCGACAAAGATCGAGCCATCGGATCCCGTGTGGTTGAAGAAGTTATTCGTCGCCATATCCACGCTTTCCGCATCGGCGGCAACGCTCAGCGATTGGCTGAGGGAGACCGAACCGAGCCCATTCTCCGCGCGGTAGGCGTTGATCAGTTGCACAAAAGCCGCTTCCTCGGAGTCCGCACAAGCGCCTCCCAGCGTCTGCGCGAGTGTTTGGGAGGAACCGGTTGAGAGTGGCGCCAGTAACGCAACAAGAAGGAGAGGTAGAACGAGGAAACGTTTCATGAAGACCTTTCCGGTCTGTGGATGCAAATGATGCGAGGCGTCTCTGCAGCCACGCGCGGGCGTAGAGACAGGAACGCCAGAGGGTCGTACGCACCCGCTGGCGTTCCACGTTCGAGGAGCACCATCTCCCCAAACTATCCCCGGCGAATCCTCACGAAAACACCGGGCACGGGAGAGAGTACGTCAGCCCATCAGAACGAGATCACCGGTTCATCGGCTTGTTCGAGGAAAAATCCGCGCTTGTATACAAGCGACGAGTAAACCTGTGCAATTGTATACAAGGGATTGGAACTATTAACTATTGCATACTATTGACAAACGAGCCTGGGCCAATAGAGAGGTCATTCCCCCAGTGCTCGTGGATTACGGGCCGCTTCCTGCCCGGGTTGAGTGAAACCACTCGGAATCGTCAGTGACCCGGAGAAAGATCGGGCCAACGTGTATGAAATCCTGATCGGCCTTTCAGTCGTCGAGATGTTTGAAGCTCGGATGTCCACCTCTCGGACTGCCACACTGGTGGGGTGGATACACACCTCCCAGCTGACGAACTGACCAAACTCATGTTCCGGACGGTTGGATACTGACGAGCGTTACACCAGCTCTGCCTACGTCCTCCTCGCATTTAGAAGGTCGGAAGCATGGGCTCGAAGCGAATGGGGCGGGCACCCCATTTGAAGAAGTGGCTGCACTGTGGACTCGGTCGTCTGTCGGCGTACGATGAAGGCGACGGGTACCACGGTGAGAGCCGGTACGACATCGGCCCGGGCGTCATTGCCCGGGCCGATGTCTTCTCTGGTTCCCTTCAGGTTCTCTCCCGGATCGGACCGTCCTCGTCCGCGGACGAGTGTTTCAGGCGTTTGCCAGGATGGCTACCGTCAGGATCGACGCGTCCTACCGGTCCGAATCCGGAAGCCGGCGGCGCCAACCAGGCCGAGTACCGCCATCAGCAGCACCATCTGTGCTTCGCGATCGGTACCGCCAGGGGATTCGCCATTTCCTGTCCCAGGGAAGGTGGAAATCGGGGTCTTGATTCCTGCTGCTGCCGAGGCTGTGGCCGTCGCATTGGCAACGCGCGTTCCCGTGACAGTAGCGATTTGGGTCACCGTCGAAGCGTCCACGATCGTGCGAACCACGGTAGCGGTCGCAGTACCAGTCTGAGTCCGGGTCGCGGTACCCGTTTCCGTCGCCGTGGAGGTGCCGGTCTGCGTCGCGGTCGACGTAGCCGTTTGCGTCGCAGTCGATGTGGCCGTTTGCGTCGCGGTCGACGTAGCCGTTTGGGTCGCGGTCGACGTAGCCGTTTGCGTCGCAGTCGACGTAGCGGTTTGCGTCGCAGTCGAGGTGGCCGTTTGCGTCGCGGTCGAGGTGGCCGTTTGCGTCGCGGTCTAGGTGGCCGTTTGCGTCGCGGTTTGGGTGGCCGTTTGCGTCGCGGTTTGGGTGGCCGTTTGCGTCGCGGTTTGGGTGGCCGTCGATGTGCCGGTCTCGGTCGCGGTGGCGGTTCCCGTCTGCGTTGCCGTTTGCGTCGCGGTCGCGGTGCTCGTCTCCGTTTCCAGTGGAGCGATGACAATCGTGCCAGTGCTGGTGGCCGTTTCTGTACTTGTCGCTGTGCTCGGAATCGAGGTCTCGGTGTTCGGCACTGATGTCTCAGTACTTGGGATCGAGGTGGCAGACGCCGGGATCGAGGTCGCGCTACTCGGTACCGAGGTCTCGGTGTTCGGAATAGTGGTCGCGGTCGCCGGAACCGTGGTTGCCGTACTCGGTACACTGGTCTCGGTTACTGGCGCCGTGGTTGCGGTGCTCGGAATCGACGTTTCTGTTGCTGGTGCCGTCGTCGCGGTACTTGGCGCTGTCGTTGCAGTAGCTGGCACCGTAGTCGCCGTGCTTGGAACCGACGTCGCTGTGCTCGGCTCTGTGGTAGCGGTCGGCGTGGGGGTAGCGCATCCGGTTCCGCAGTTGCCATTTGCATCTGGACCGCCTGCACATGTTGAGCCGTCAAAGGTTGCGCCATTCAGGCTGGCTCCCACGAATGTGGCACCCGCCAGGTTCGTGCCATTGAATGTCGCTCCGTCGAGATCCGCCCCGTTGAAATTGACGCACGTGAGGTTCGCGCCGTCGAAGGTCGTGGCTGACGTCGAGGTGTAACCGCTGAAATCAGCCCCGGCGAGATTGGCGCCATTGAACGTGGTACCGCCGGCGCTGGTGGCCCCACTGAAATCCGCCCCCGTCAGGGTGGCCCCGTTGAATGTGGCGTTCGTCAGGATTGCACCGCTAAAGTCCGCACCCACGAGCAGTGCCAGCTCGCCGTCGTAGACGCAGCCGGTGAGATCGAGGCCCGGTCCGGGCTCACATCCTGGGGTGATCGCCGCGATAGAGACGTCGTCCTCGGCAGCTACGTAAACCATGGCCTCTGGCGATGCCGCAGGCACGTCCGAGCTCGGACTGCCCGACTCGACTGGAGGCAGGGCCGGCTCTGTGGGGTCCGGGTCCGCCGGCACAGTGGTGGACGGTAATGAATTGGGCGTCTCTGAAGAAACCGGAAGATCGACCGGCGTCTCAGTCTCTGTCGGTTCCGATGGCGCGATGGTCGGTTCGGTCGTGCCGAGCTCCTGTGTGGCTTCAGCCTCGATCGGCATCGTCTCTTCTGCGATCACAATCGGAATGGTCGGCGGAACATCGACGATTTCTTCCGTAATTGGGGGCTCGATCGCAGGGGGCGCCACTGGTTGCGTTGGTATCAACGTTGGCGTCGCCGTTGCCGGCAACTCCGACTGGGTCTGCTGTGAATCCTGAAGCGCACGGACCAGCGAGGAGTTGGGTTGTTGCGCGGTGAGTTCTCGGGACTGAGTTCCAATGACGAGGAAGACGCCGAGCAGCGCGGCGAACGAGAGAATCGTGAAATTCCGGGTCATGGTGGACCCCTTTCCAAGAATTGGATAGAGCCGACCAAGCCTTATCACGGCGGCGCACCACAGCAAGCAGCATGGGCGCTGAACCGAGCGAAGGCTCGCGAATGAGATCCGAGGTCGACAGGTTGGAAGTCTGGTGTCAGTAGCCGGCGGCTAAAGGATCTGCGTTGACAACGCCTGGATCGAGCGCGGCCGGAAGGGATCCTGAGGAGGATCCTGTTGAGGACTGGCCGACCGACACCGTTGACGATTGCCTTTTTCCTGAGAGGACTGCGGTCAGCATAGATGTTGCGAAACTAATTAGCAAGAGAAAATGCGCCATCTACTGAAAATTCACCTTGTATACAAGAGGCCTCTCTTTTACCTAGTATTTATCAGCCTGATCCAGGTGGAAGACATTGGTTCCTCCTCACCGATCATCATTCTCTTTGTGAACGAAGATCGATCTGGAAAGCTCTTTGGTCGCGTTGAAGGCGCGAAGAAGATTGCGTTTGAGCTTGCGCTCTTCGCCTTGGATCTCACGATAGACACGAGTGGATTGATCGGGGCTGAACCGTGACCCGGCCGCGAGCTGGATCTGCAAGCGGTTGGCCATCACCCAGAGATAGATGTCGGTTTCGGTCCGATCGGGGAACTCCCGCAGCAGCTTTTGTTCGCGCACCGCAAGCGCGATCGGGAGATAGACGTTGTCGAACCAGTCGGCGGCCGCATCGGACATGCTGACTGGCGCGCCCGTCCGCTCTTCGGTCAGTCGCCGGCGTCCCTCGATGTGCGTCACGATCTCATCGTAGCGTCCGAGTGCGGTCGGGCGAATGTCGTGCTGCGGCCGGGTACGGTCGAGATTAGTTTTGCGCAGGAATTCGGCATACTCGACCTGTTGGAGGAGACGGCTCGGACTCATCGATGAGTCGATGGGGATGCGAATATGCCCTTCGATCACCTCCGCATCGATGAATGCCACGCCCCGTTCACGGGCAACCGAAACGCGGTGATTGCCATCCTTGACGAAATAGATGTCCCCCACCTTGTAGAGCTGAATAGGCGGAAGGATCACATCCTGGTAGTACGCCCGATCGATGCTCTTCCAGCGGTTAGCGGTGTTTTTGCGCTTCGGTAGGAACCGGCGGTCGAAATCGCGATAGCGGTCCATGCTCCCGACGATGTTGTCTACGGGAACTTCCTGCATCCCCCGATAGCTTTCGCCTTCCATGGTGACGCGGTCGCGTACGTCGGCATAGGAAATGAGCGTGTTCGGCTCACGCTTGAGGAAGCTGACGATGTCATTCAGGAATGCCTTGCGGCGCGCGCGGTCGTAATCGGCACGGACCTGATCGTCACCCATCGAGATCGCTCATCCGCAACCGTTCAGGAGACGGTCGGCTTATCGAAGTCGAGTTCGAGTTTTTGATAGGGATAGACATTGATGACCCTGGTCTCTCCAAGGGTGGCTTGCCACGGCTCGTTGCGGTCGTAGAGATGAATGTGCCCATGGAGGAGATAGCGCGGCTTGAAGAATGAAACGAACGTGCGATAGGCGACGAAGCCCCGGTGGGCCAGATCCGGCCGATCGTTGACATCTCGCGGAGGTGCGTGCGTGATCAGCAGATCGACCCAACGCCCGCGCGTGATGCGGTTCCAGACGAGCTTCGGGGTCATGCGGGCGATCGTGCGATAGACCTGGAACTCGGTGAACTGCTGGCCCCCCTCGCCCGAATACTTCGGCGAGCCGGACATTCCGGCAATGATGAGACCGGAGTTCTTGTCATAGATCACCCGACCGTTGAGCGATTCGGCCCCCATGGGCTGATACTCTTTCCCGCTTTGCTGATCCCTGACCCATTCTTCCATGTGATTGCCAAGCACGTAATAGACCGGACGCTCCAGCGCGTCAGCCAGGAATTCGAGGTACCGGGACGGGAGATCCCCGGCAGCGACGACGAAGTCGAGATCCGGCATGCGCTGCCGAAGCGTTGCGGAGTGAATTCGCGGGTCGATCTGATCCGACACCGCGAGAACGCGGACGGTCATGTTCCGCTAGCGCACCTCGTCCAGGCGCTTCAATGCTCGTTCGAAGCGGGCATCGATCTCGTCGAGGGTCGCCTCGGACATCGGTGTCGAGATACAGAACATCAGTCGCGGGGCAACAAAGAGACCTTCCTGCAACAACGCCAGGTGGAGCACCTTCTTGAGCTCTTGATTGCTGCGCGCGGCGTCGCGGTAGTTGCGGACCGGACCGCTGGTGAAGTGAATTGCTCCGAACGATCCGTAGCCAGTGATGATCGCCTCGAAGCCATACATCTCGAGCAGGAGTCCAAGGCGGCTGCGGAGCTGGTCGCCGAGGCGGTTGATGCGGGCCACCTCATCGGCACCAAAGTGATCGAGCGCGGCGACGCCCGCCACCATAGTAACGGCATTGCCGTTGAAGGTACCGCTCTGCCAGAGCGGTTGTTCCGAGAACGGATCGAAGATAGACATGACCTCGTCCGTGCCGCCAAACGCGCCGCCGGGAAGTCCACCGCTCATGATTTTCGCGAACGAGGTGATATCGGGATAAATATCGTAGTTACCTTGCATTCCGCCGTATCCGAGCCGGAACGACATCACCTCGTCGAACATCAGCAAAGCGCCATGCTTGGTGGTCAGGTCGCGCAGCGTCTGCAGAAACGCCGGCTCGGCGGGAAGCATGCCCGCCGACCCCATGACCGGTTCGAGAATGACTGCGGCGATCTCGCTACCTCGCTCGGCGAACAGGCGCTCAGCGGCGGCAATGTCGTTGAACGGAATGACGGTGACGGTTTCCAGACGATTCTGTGGGACGCCCCGGGTATCGATAGTCGCGATCGGGTATCCATCGGGACCGGAATCGACCGCAGGGTGCATGCTGATTTCGAAGTCGTCGTAGGTGCCGTGATAACCACCTTCCATTTTGACCACGAGCTCGCGTCCGGTAAAGGCGCGCGCGCCGCGAATCGCCATCATGGTGGCCTCGGTCCCGGAGTTGGTGAAGCGGACCTTGTCGACCGATTTGACCCGATCGGTGAGGCGCTCCGCAAGATCGGCCTGGGCCTGGAGCGCTGCGGCGTAATTGGTGCCGAGCTGGAGCTGCTCCGTGACGGCGTCGACGATGGGCGCGAACGCATGCCCATGGATCAAAGAGGTGTAGTTGTTGAGCACATCGATGTAGGTGTTGCCATCGAGATCGGTGAGGGTGTATCCCTCCCCCTTGACGATGGTAAGCGGATACGGCGGGTGGAAGGCGACCGTGCGGGTATCGCCACCCGGCATCGATTCTTTCGCGCGCAAATACGCGGCAGCGGACGCGGCCGTGCGGCCGACGTACTCCTGCTTGATCTGCTCGGTTATCTGTGCCAACTCGGGTCCGGTACCGCTTCGTCGAGTTCCT
The DNA here is from genome assembly GCA_963720855.1 of uncultured Chloroflexia bacterium. Lineage (GTDB taxonomy): Bacteria > Chloroflexota > Chloroflexia > Thermomicrobiales > UBA6265 > JAMLHN01. Next base: position 253,755 of record CAVRGV010000002.1, read on the forward strand.
TCGGCAACCAACGACATTCTCCTTCTGGTCACGCGTTCGGGGTCAGGTAATCTTTATTCGAAGCGAACGGGCTTGCCTGCTGCCTGCTGCCTGCTGCCTGCTTGCCTGCTGCCTGCTAATCGTAGTCTCCCCGGATCTCCGTCAGCTCGATCAGGTTTTCGAATGGGTCACGCACGAAGAAGCGCGGCCGGTTCTTGATGGCGATGGTGTCTTCGACTGTGATGTCGTGCTGCGCCAGGTGGGAGCGGAGCGCCTCGAGGTCGTTCACCTGGAGGCAAAGGTGCTGCTGATTGCCCTGAAGATCGAGGTCAGGGTCGACGAAGCAGTGGACTTCCTGTCCATCGGGTCCGGCTTCGAACCAGACCACGTTGCTCAAGGTCGACGGCGGTGTTTTTTCGGTCATTCCGAGCGCGTCGGAATAGAACGCTCGAGCGCGCTCGGCGCCGTCTGCAGTAATCGGAATGCTGGTGTGCTGCAATCTGGTTACGAATCCCATCGGGCATCTCCTGTCGCATCGTTGCGGGTTGGTCCGCTCGCTCGGTCGTTCGGCATCGTTCACGGGTAAGATATCGCCGGTCGTTATCCTAACGAACGGAGCAATCTCGTGTCCGAGCTTTCCTACCCGGAACCCTCACGCCGCTTTCCCAACCTTTTCGTCAGCGCTCATCCGCTGGTGAAGCACAAGATCACGCAACTGAGCGAGGGCCGCACAGTCACCGCCACCTTCAAGGAGCTCACCGACGAGCTGACTCAGTTCCTGATGTACGAAGCGACGACTGATCTTCCACTCAAGCAAGAGATTTTCTCGACCCCGATGGAGCAGACTCAGGGATCGGTGCTCGATTGCCGTATTGCGTTGGTGCCCATCATGCGGGCCGGACTGGGGATGGTGGACAGCGCTCGCGAACTGGTGCCACATGCGTCGGTCTATCACCTCGGTATCTATCGGGACGAGGTGACGCATCATCCGGTCAGCTATTACCGCAAGCTCCCCGATGTGCTGCCGTTCGACCTGACGATCGTGCTCGATCCCATGCTGGCCACGGCGGGCTCGGCCACCGCCGCCGTGGCTGAGCTCAAAAACCACGGGGCCAAGTGGATCAAGTTCGTTGGATTGATCGCCTCGCCCGAGGGCGTCGAGCTGATGCTCAAGGAGCATCCCGACGTAAACATCCACGTTGCGCGTCTCGATCGTGAGCTGGACGGAAACAAGTTCATCCGCCCGGGTCTGGGCGATGCAGGAGATCGACTGTTCGGGACGGTCGATAACTGACCGAGCGCTTCGCGCCCCTGAAACCAGTCCACGGAGGCTACGGCAGTACCAGCGCCCGAATAGCCACGCACAATGACCGGAGTGATGCAGAGATGGATATGGGCGGCGTGGACTAAGCGAAGAGCTGATGGATGGTTTCGAGCTGCTCGGGCGTGACGCGCTCTTCGAGAAAGAGATCGATACCGGCATCGGCGAGTGAGCGACGGAAGGCGAGCACGAGCTCCATTTCGGAGTCGTTCAGGTCGTAGCCAAACTGCTCGAGCGCTCCCTCGAGATCGTGCCGCGCGACCGCACGAAAATCGAGATCGGACATGGCCTGCTCGGCCAACCGTTGCAGGACATCGATTCGGATGTCATCGCTCAGATCTTCGATGCGGAAAGTTGGGTTCTCAGTCATTTCGTTCATCGTTCATGCCGTTGCTTGACGGGGCGTCCGCAACGTTTTACGGTTCCATTCCCCGACCCCGAAATTCTACATGCAGCGGGGTCAACCCCTCACACTCCCAAAGGCCCATTTTATGCGCCGATTGCTTCCCTTCCGCGAACGCCCAACCGTCGAGCACCAGGTGTACGATCTGCCCGCCCGGGATTCGTGCGATCGGTGCGACGCCGTGCTCGACGGCGCGCCCGATTTCACCTACTTCCGCATCTGCCCGGTCTGCGGTCGCCACTTCGGGATTTCCGCTACGCGCCGCATAGCGTATTTGGTCGACCCGGATTCGTTCGAAGAGCGGGAAACCGATCTCTACTCAACTGATCCGTTGCAATTCAGCGACGATCTTCCGTACCCCGAGCGGTTGCGCGGACAGCAGGAACGCACAACCCGCTCGGATGGCATGATCTGTGGGACGGCCACCATTGGCGGAGAGCCGGTCGTGTTGGCGGTGCTCGACTTCACCTTCCTGGGCGGAAGCATGGGCATCGTGGTCGGCGAACGCCTGGCGCGCGCGGCCGAGCTTGCCGCGAGCAAAAAACGTCCGTTGATCGTGGTGGTTGCCAGCGGCGGTGCTCGCATGCAGGAAGGAATGTTCTCGCTGCTTCAGATGGCGAAATCTGCCTCTTCGATTGCAGCGCTCAAGGCCGATCGGGTTCCCTTCATTGCCGTCCTGAGCGATCCGACCACCGGAGGCGTATTCGCGTCGTTCGCGAGTTTGGCCGATGTCATCCTGGCCGAACCGGAAGCACTGATCGGTTTTGCGGGGCCGCGCGTGGTGGAACAAACGCTGGGTCGCCCACTACCGGAGGGATCGCACACGGCTGAATTCCAGTTCGCGCATGGGATGGTGGATGCGATCGTCGCTCGGCCGGATCAGCGCAACTCCCTCAGCTCGCTCTTGCGGACCTTACGAGCGTCGGAAAATCCCCAGACCGAACGCGCGCTTCCCGCGGTCGGAACAGATGACCGCTCGGCCTGGGAAATCGTCGCCACCGCGCGCGCCGTGAACCGCCCATCGACGCGTGACTACCTGAAACTCATCTCGCCCGGTTATGTCGAGCTTCATGGGGATCGAGAAGGGTCCGACGATCTGGCAATCGTTACTGCGATTGGCAAGATCGATGGAATACCCGTGGCCTTCGTCGGATTCGACCGGTTCGCCGAATCGGAGATCGAAGGCGCCGCGGGACGGCCGATGCCGGGTGGATTTCGCAAAGCACGGCGCATGCTCGCACTGGCCGAACGTTGGGAGTTACCGGTTGTCACGTTCATTGACACTCCAGGCGCCTACCCTGGAATCGAATCCGAGGAATCGGGTCTCGCCAGCGAAATTGCTCGCACGCTCGAACAGATGAGCACCCTCGCGACTCCAACGATTGCGGTAGTCGTGGGTGAAGGAGGGAGCGGCGGAGCACTTGCGCTGGCGCTGGCCGATCGCGTGCTGATGCAGGAGAGCGCCTTTTTCTCGGTCATCAGCCCGGAGGGTGCCGCTACCATCATCCACCGGGATGCCGCCCGCGCGCCTGAGCTGGCGGAATCGCTTCGCATCACCGCACCCGAGCTGGCCCGATTTGGCATCGTCGATCAGATCGTGCCCGAGCCGGCTGGCGGCGCGGCAACAGATGTAGCAATGGCCGCGGACTTTGTCGAAATCGCGGTCTCGCAACAGCTCGCCAGCCTGCGCAAACGGCGGATGGGACGCCTGCTCAAAGCGCGCCGGACCCGCTATCGCGAGTACGGCACGGCGTTCATCAGTCGCCGCCCGCCCGAATGGTCCAAACCGGGAGATCGCAGCGACGATGCGTCGTTGACTGCTTGATGTCTGCCGTTTGACGGTGACTGAGATCCGATTTGGGTGTTGCCGGCAGTCTCTGCGCGTCGCTCGAATTGACCCTGGTAAGCTACCGTCATCGATTGGAAGACGGGCTGCGCGGCAAGGGATAGCAAGGATGCTCGAGGCGAAAGCGATCACGCTGGAACGAAACGTCCCGGCGGTCAGGCTGGCGAATAGCAAGGTCGAAATCACGATCCTGCCAGACAAGGGCGCCGACATCTACCAGTGGATCCACAAGGGAACTGGGGTGGATGTGCTTGTGGAAGAGTCCTTGGGGCCTGCGCAAGCCTGGCGCCGGCATTCCCAGCTCCTTCCAATCGAGCGTCACCTGGATCGAGTGGTATCCCGGCGGCTGGCAGGTGCTCTTTCCCAGCGGTGGCGGTCCTTGCGACTACAAGGGCGTTGAGCTCAGCTTCCATGGGGAGGCGTCGAGCATTGCGTGGGACGTCGCCGATCTCGGAAGCAACAAACACGAAGCCTGGCTTCGGCTGACGACCCGGCTCGCGCGCAGCCCCTTCACCCTGACCCGGGACATGGTGCTGGAAAAAGATGCGTCGTCGTTTTTGCTCCGTGAAACCGTGCGAAACGACGGCGGCGAGCCGATGGACTATGTCTGGGGTCACCATCCCGCCTATGGCGCTCCTTTTCTGAGTGAGGATTGCCGAATCGACACAAACGCTCGCACGCTGCTGGCGGACGATACGCACCTGCCCCCGGCCTGTCCCTGGGAAAGCGGCAATGTGTACGAATGGCCGACCGTTGAGCGCGAGGGCATCAGCACCGATTTGAGCGCTGTTCCCGGCAAGGACGATGCTCGCGGCGCGATGGGGTATCTCGGTGAGTTCGATGACGTCGCGTGGTACGGCATTACCAACACCCGGCTCGGCGTCGGAGCAGGACTTGCCTGGAGGACCGAGGATTTCCCCTACGCCTGGTTTTGGCAGGAGATGCACGCCTCGCCGGGATTCCCTTGGTACAAGGGGGTCTATGTCATGGCGATCGAACCGAGCACCACCAATGTCGGCCAAGGGTTGGTGGCCGCGATGGAAAAGAACGGCACGCACCGTACGCTCCAGCCAGGAGAATCGCGCACGGCCGAGATTCGTGCGGTGCTCTACGACTCCACCTCTGGAATCGCCGGGATCGATATGGAAGGCCACGTGCGCTCATGAGCAGCGCCAGTGGAGTTTGGGACGTCACCACCGGTCTTCAGTCCGAACCGTTGCGGGATCTCTCCGAATTCCGCACCCTGGCCGATGGCCTGGATCATCCGGAAGGGGTGGCGGCTGGTCCAGATGGCACGCTCTACGCGGGAGGCGAGCAGGGACAGGTCTACAAGATCGCGCCTGACGGCTCGGTGCAACAGGTCGGAATGGTCGACGGATTTGCGCTTGGTCTCGCGCTCGATGCCGAGAGCAATATCTACATCTGTGAAACCACCGGCCGTACGGTGAAAAAGGTCACTCCGGGCGGAGAGGTTTCGGTGTACAGCGCTGGCGCACCCGAGCGTCCCTTCGTGACACCAAACTATCCCGCTTTCGATGCGGCCGGGAATCTCTACGTCGCTGACTCCGGTCATTGGAATGGCAACGATGGATGCATATTCGTCGTGCGTCCAGATGGTCACACCGGGATTTTCAGCGATCAGGTGACCGCGTTTCCCAACGGACTCGCGATTGGGCCAGACGGTAAGTGGCTCTATGTGGTCGTTTCCGAGCTGCCAGGGATCGTGCGGATCGCGATCGAAGACGATGGCTCGGCCGGGGCGATCGAAGTGGTGATCGAACTGCCCAGGAACGTGCCCGATGGGATTGCGTTCGATCAGGACGGCACGCTGTTCATTGCATGCTACGCCCCGAATGTGGTGTATCAGCTCACGTCCGACGGCCGGCTCGATATTCTGGGATACGACTGGCAGAATACGCAGCTCTCCGCACCGACCAATATCGCGTTCATTGGCGAACGGCGAACCACGATGGTGATTGGCAGCCTCTCCCGCTGGCATTTGACCAGCATCGAAATGGAGACGCCCGGGCTGGCGTTGCAGTTTCCAACCCTATCCTAGCTGGACTGCACACCCACTGAGAATTGGAGGTTGAAAGATGACTCCCAGACTCGTGCATGTTGGTGTTCGCGCAACCAACCTGGCGGAGACGCTGCGCTTCTGGCGGGATGGTCTTGGATTGGATGTGGTCGAAGAAACCAGCCAGCACTGCGATCTCACCGATGGCTGGCACAATTTCCGGGTTTTCCAACATGCAGGTCCGGAGCGGCCCGCACATGTGTCTGGGATGCTGGATTATCTCCACATTGGCGTGATGGTCGACGATCTCTCCGCGACCGCGATCCGCTTGCGCGACCATGGCTTTGAGATCATATGGGATGGCGTCGACGGCGGGAAACCGTTCGATCCTGCGCGCCCACCCACCGAGTCGTTCAAAGTCGCCGATCCCGATGGCATCGTGGTGGACGTATCGGCGAATCCGAATCAATGGCCCGGAATCACACTCGCGCTCGTCGTTCCCTGACCAACTCGGGTCGAGTACCGAAGAAGTGGCCGCGCGCTAGGACCGTGGCTGTGCCAGAACGCAACGGTTGCGCTTTGACATTCGCGCAACGAATCGAACACTGGTGACCCCCCCGGGACTCGAACCCGGAACCAACGGATTAAAAGTCCGGTGCTCTGCCATTGAGCTAGAGGGTCAGCGCGCTACGAATGCGCGCGTGCAGATGCTACCGCGAAGCGGGCCAATCCAGCCAGCCCCGTGGCGAAATCGAGATGTTACTGCGAGCGTTTGGTGCGGCCGGGTTTCAACGTGACCGCCGCTCCGGCGGCCAGCGCTGCGAAGCCCAAGCAACATGAGCATGGTCAAGTTGGCGAAACCGTCGGCATCCCTCTCCCGTCGCCGGAAGGGTCGAGACATTCGCCAGCGGGTTTAGACTCAGATTGCGCGTGTGGAATCCGGAGCTCACGAATGGCGCGCCCGAGAATCCGTCGCCATTGCCAAGCGCATCACCGCTCCCTATCGATCCCCCGCCGCCAGAAGGATTGCCATTCTCTCCACCAATCGATCCTGGATTCGGACCGGGTTCTGCCGGCTCTTCAGGGACATAGGAAGGTTCCGCACATCCGAACGCTGCGATCTGAACCGTGTCCCCGGCATCGAGCGTGAAACCGTTGCGGGCATCCGCACCGTTGGCGAAAAGCGCGCAGCCACTGGAAGATGAGAGCGAGTACCTTCCCGGCGCCAGGCCGCTGAACGCAGAGCGAACCGTTGCCGCCGGTCGAGGCGGTAGAGATCAACGCTTCCACCCGAATCGAGCAAGGAGACGACGATCCCGGCTCCGGCAGGTGAGCATAGCGGTTCGTCCAGTTGCCCCAGGATGACGGGTTCACCGATCCGCTCACCGACTCGGAACACCAGAAGAGACTCGCTGCGATTGCCCCGGTTCGAATCGTGCTGTTGATCGCAGCCGTAACGGATTCGCCTTCAGTGACCTGCACTGGCCGCGGAGGCGCCGCTCGGGCCATCGGTCGACACGTAATCGCCAGCGGCGACATCGACCGAAGTGTGCCGTCTTCCCCAAGGTCGATAACCAGTGGAGCGGCACCGCCTTCGGCAGACGCGACGCTGACACTCTTGTCACTCGGTACGCAGGAGCCATTATTCGGTCCGCCGCCAACGGTGATCGTGGTGCCTTCGTCGCCATCGGCGCAGTCATAGCGCTGGATATTGAGAGTGCCCTTGGGGCCAGGTACATAATCGACCGCCAGCACGATGGTGGTGGCACCCGAGACGACTTCGAGACCGGCCGAACGCAAGCGCATTTGAAATGGTGTACGCGCCGACCGGCATCGTGCCCACCCAATTGCCGGCCCCATCGGTGACGACCGAATAGGTGCCTCCCGGGCCGTCACCGTCAGGCTGGCTCCGGCTCGCGGCTCGCAACCAAGCGCTGACGACTGGACCGCCAGCGGACCGACCACGATGAACTGCGTTCGTGCGTCGCCCGAGGTCGGGCATTGCCCATTCGAAACTTGCAGCCGGCCTGCCGTGCTGACCTGGATGTTGATGATGTAGGCGGAAGCGCCGCCACTGGCGGCACTGAAGCAGAACCATTGCCGTCCGGCACGTATCCACTCGGGACGGTGCTCTGATCTTCGACGAAGAGAACCTCCGCATCTTCCGGAGCGTCGAAACTGGCAACGCCAGACCCGTTCGTGGAGACGATGCCGATCTGACTACCGGCCGTCGATGCGGTCACGCTTACGCCAGCGGCTGGGTGAGCAATTTGCATTGGCAGCTCGGATCTCCGCCATCGAATGCGCTGGTGCACGTGTAGATCGTCACAGATACGCCCACCGAAGCAGCTTCGACCGTTTCAGTGGGTGAAGGCGTTGGTGAGACTTCTTCCGTTGGAATCTCGGTCGCTGACCCGTCTGGAGTCGGAGAACCGTCTCCCGTGGAAACGCCGGTTCCCTCGTCTCCACCGATGCCGCCTGGCGTATCGGTGGGAATCGGAGTTTCGGTTGGATCGACGCTCGGCTCGTCCGTGGCTTCACCGGGCTGCGCCGGAGGGGAATCGGGCACGTCCGTCGCGGTTGGCTCTTCCGAGATGACAGTGGTGGAATCGCCTCCAATGGAGACGTCGCCCTCGACCACTGCCGTTGGGGTGGGCACCGCGCCCACGCCCTCTTCCTGAGCCAGCGCAGTCGACGCCAGACCTGACGAAAGGACCGAAAGGAGCAGAAGCGCCGCAAGCCAGCGCAATGGATTCACTCGGTTCATCATGAGAACGATTTCCCGGCGCCCGGGCGGATTCCCAGGTTCACCGTGCTGAGTGCTGCACACTCCCGAATTGAAATGCTGGTCGGGATGCGGGAGTTGCCTGCGGGCCAGGAACCTTCGATCGATCCCTCCCCCAACTTCATCCTACCAGCGCCCGTCGGTCGAAACAAGCCTGTCATCGCCCGTTTCTCCTCGACCGTACCCGAATTCGGGAACGCTCGAGCTGCTACTTCGCGATCGCGACGCACCCGCAGCATCGTTGCCAGGATCCCTGCAGTGATCGCAGCCATAAGCAGCACCATGAGAGCCTGCGTGGCCGTTGAACCGAATCCGGACTCAGATCCCGTGGTCGGCATGGCCTTGATCGACTTGATGATCTCTTCGTTGGACGGAGTCGGTTCACCATCCGGTGTACTCGGGGTCGGATTCACCGGCGGGGTTGGGCTGGGAATCGGCGATGGAGTCGGCGTAGGCGGAAGCACGCCTGCATCACCCGAAACCGCGCCGCCACCATTTCCACCGTTGCCGCCTGCGCCGCCATCGCCACCTGTGGCATCGCCACCGATTGCAGTTCCGCCGTCGCCGCCGGTCCCTGCTCCACCGGTCGCATTGGATCCGGTTGCATCGCCACCGTTCCCGGCGGTATTTCCACCGCCTGAAACACTTTGACCGGTGACCGGCGCGCCGTCGGCCGATCCGCCAGTGCCGGCTCCACCGGTGGCATCGCCGCCGTTCGAGCTTCCTGCCCCGGCATTGCCGCCTTCACCGTCGCCGCTGGAAGAACCGTTGCCAGTCACGTTCGAGCTGGCGCCGCCACCGGCAACACCATCGACCGAGACCGATCCGCCACTGTTGCTTCCACCATCGACCAGCCCACAATTGGCCAGTCCGGCGTTGCCGCCATTGCCATCGTCGGCTGTCGAATCGTCATCAGCCGAAGCGGGGCTAACCTCGTCGCCACCGGATCCGCTGATGTCGCATCCCGTCGTTAGCGTAATAACGGTCGCACCATCGATGCTCAGCTCGGAGAGATCGGTTTCGCTGCTGGAGGCAGTCCCGCCCAGAATGGTCACCTCGGCCGCACCGGCTGTGCCAGGACCGCCAGCGGCATTGCCACCAGCGCTGGCGTTTCCGCCAGTTGCCGGACCACCAGTACCGTCACCGGCGGAAATCGCCGCTCCGGTGGTAACGCCAGCCGTCACATCGCCAGTTGCCTCGCCACCGTCTCCAGCACTGCCTGAGCCCGCTGTGCCGTCCGCGCCCGCACCATCACCAGCATTTGCGCTGGCATCGCCGGTCGCTGCCGTTGCGCCATTTCCACCGGTTCCGCCTGAGCCACCGGTCCCGCCAGTGGCGTTGCCAGACGTCGCGTTGGATCCGTCTCCACCCACGGTGGATTGATCGATATTTCCGTTGCCAGGCGAGGTTACGGCTTCGGCCTCGGCATCGGCGCCATCGTGCCCAAGCGCGTCGCCGGACACGGCATTGCCGCCGTCGCCTGCGTTACCACCATTTCCACCGTCGCCTGCGTCGGCTGAACCGCTTTCCGCGGTACCGCCTGCGCCACCGGTACCAGCGCCGCCATTTGCATTGCCGCCGGCTCCAAGTCCGCCGGATCCGCCGGTGTTGCCACCGCCAGTGGCATTGCCACCTGTGGTCGCTCCACCCGACGCAGCACCGCCCTGAGCTGCGCCTCCGCTGCCAGACCCACCGTTCGAGCTACCGGCCGTTGCTGCGCCTCCCGATGCAGAACCGCCGGCGCTGCTTCCTACGGTTGTATCCGCCGTGGCATCGCCCGTCGTCACCGGGCCGAGCGAAGCGTCGCCCGCGCTATTTTGCCCACCGGTCGTCGCGCCGCAAGCTGCCGAACTACCCGCGCCCCCGTTGCCGCCATTGGCATCACTGCCTTCGGTTGCCACGGAGCCTGCGCCGCCATTGCCCGCGTCGGTGCCAACAGCAGTGCAACCACCGGTCACGGTGAAGTTCGCGACCGTATCCGCACCGACCTGTCCGGCAAGCGCTTCCCCCTGGGTTTCTGTCAGGATGTCGTTTTCGACCAGAGTCGAGATCACATCATCGGCGCTCGCATTGCCGGTTGTGACCGAGCCACCAATGACGTTTCCGCTGCTAGCGGTTCCACCAGTGACTTCGACAGTCACGCCGCCCGCGGTCGCGTTTCCGCCAAGGGCTTCTCCACCGTTGGATGCGTTGCCACCTGCGCCAATCCCGCCGGTCGCGTCTCCCGCCTCGACCGAGCCGCCGATGGTCGATCCGCCGGTCGTATGACCGGTCGCCGTGCCACCCTCTCCGCCGATACCAGCGCCACCGGCGCCATCTGCCCCGGTGCCTGTACCGCCGTTCGCAGCCGCGTTCCCGGTTGTTGCCGCAGCCCCGGTGCCACCGGCGCCCGCGGTTCCAGCTTGTCCGCCGGTTGCTGTGCCGCTCGATGCCGCGCCGCCGCTGCCGCCGGTTGCGGTCGCATTTGGATCGATCTTGACAACCTCAGCGTCGGCGCTGGCAGTTCCGCCGTCGCCGCCGGTTGCGTCGCCCGAAAGGGCGTCACCACCATCGCCACCGGCTCCGCCGTTGCCACCCGTACCGCCAGTCGCATTGCCCGAAGTTGCCGAGCCGCCGGTGCCGCCGGTACCTGCGCCACCCGCGCCAGCTCCGCCCCTGCCTGCGCCGCCGCTGCCGCCGGTGTTCCCACCGCCAACCACGTCGCCGCCGGTAGTGTCGCCGCTCGTGGCCTGTCCGCCGGACGCTGCGCCACCGCTGGCACTTCCGGCCGATGAGGCGCCAGCCGTGGCGGCGCCGCCTTGGGCCGCACCGCCGGTGCTTCCGTCGACGTCGGTCGTTGCAGAGGCAGCACCCGCGGTGACATCACCATGGCTGGCAACGCCGGCAGTGTTTCCACCACCCGCAGTTGCTCCGCAGCTCGCGCTTCCGCCACCACCGCCTGTACCGCCGTTTGCAGAGCTGTCACCCTCGGCTGTGTCTCCGATGCCTCCACTGCCCCCCGCGCCACCGGTGGCAGTGCAACCCTGGGTGATGGCGACCAGATCGCCTTGAACCGCTTCGCCACCAGAGGCGTTGCCACCGGTCACGACCGCGGTCGTGATTTCATTCTGAACCGAGCCACCGGTGGCCGTGCCGCCGGTTGCGTTTCCGCCGTTGGCAGTTTGGCCGGCGGTTGCCGCGCCACCAGTACCATCGCCAGCCACCGCGTTCGCGCCTTGGGTAGAGCCACCGAACGTATCGCCGATGGCGTCGCCACCGGTTCCTCCGGTGCCAAACCCGCCGGAACCGTCGCCGCCGTTTCCGTTGCCGCCATTCGCCGAGGCGTTACCGCTCGACGCATTTCCGCCCGAGCCCGCCGCGCCGCCAGTGGAACCATCCGCGGCGTTTGCCTCTCCAGTTGTAGCGCTACCGCCATTTCCACCTGATGCGACCGCATTCGAAACCGCGTATCCGCCGTTCGCTACCGCGGTCGCGCTGGCATCGCCGCCGTTTCCGGCAGTAGCGTTTCCACTAAAGGCGTCGCCACCCTGTCCGCCTGCGCCGCCAGCGCCACCTGCACCGGCATTCGCGTCGCCTGAGGTTGCGGTTCCGCCTGCGCCCCCCGTGCCTGTGCCGCCGGTACCGTTCCCACCGGTGCCGTTACCGCCGAGTCCGCCTTGATTGTTCCCGCCGGTGGTGTCGCCACCCTGGGTCGCTCCCGATGTCGCCGCGCCACCCACGCCGCCGCCTCCGGTGGCGCTGCCGCCATCGGAGTCGCCCGCCGTGGCGCTGCCGCCGGTCGCGTTGCCGCCGGTGCTCGGGCCAACCGTGGTTTCGTTGGTTGCGCTTCCGCCGGTCACATCGCCATGCGTGGCACCGCTTCCAGCACTGCCATTCCCGCCGCCATTGGTTTCTCCGCAAGCTGCGGATCCACCCGCGCCACCGGTACCGCCGGTCGCATTCGATCCGGCCACGGCCACGCCACCTTCTCCGCCGTCTCCGGCGTCGCCTGCGACCGATTCACAGCCGCCGACGATCGAGATGACATCTCCACCCTGCGCGGTCCCGGAAACGGCGTTGCCGCCATTGACGGTAGGACTTTCGGTTTGCCCGGGCCCGACGACGGTACTTGCCGAACCAGCCGTTGGCATTTCCACCCGCCGCAGCTCCGCCCGCTTGGCCGTTACTTGCCGTAGCGTTGCCGCCGGCGCCGTTCCCACCGGTGGCATTGCCGCCGGTGGTCAATCCGCCAAAGGTCGATCCGATGGCGTCGCCGCCATTCCCGCCGGTCCCGACGCCGCCCGTGCCGTTGCCACCAGTTCCGGTTCCGCCGGTTGCCGATGAAGAACCTGAGGTGGCAGTACCACCTGCTGCGCCAGCGCCGCCTGCACCACCGTCACCGGGATTGGCTGCGCCGCTGGTCGCGGAACCGCCGTCTCCACCGGTCGCGGTCGCCGCAGCGTCACCGCCCCAACTTCCAATTGCCGCTGAATCTGCGTCGCCGCCATCTCCAGCAACAGCCTTGCCAGAGGCACCGATACCGGCTGAGCCGCCGGTTCCTCCCGCGCCACCGTTGCCACCATTGGCCTCACCGCTATTGGCCGTTCCACCGGAGCCACCGGTGCCCGTGCCACCGAGCCCAAGACCGCCGGTTCCGTTTCCGCCGTCGCCCCCGCGATTGCCGCCACCGTTGGTGTCGCCACTGGTGGTACTGCCGGTAGTGGCTGCGCCACCCGCGGCTGCGCCGCCGGTCGCATTTCCGCCATTGGACGAACCGCCGGATGCCTGTCCACCTGTTGCGGAGCCGCCGGTATTGCCGGCCACGTTCGTGGTCGAGGAAGCGCTGCCGCCGGTAGTGTCACCGTGCGTAGCGTTTCCGCCGTGATTTGCCGTGTTATACGTGGAACCACACGATGCAGTGCCGCCGGCTCCGCCTGCGCCACCCGAGGCATTCGAGCCGCCGGTCGCTACGCCACCGTCGCCACCATCGCCACCGCTACCGCCATCCGCATCGCATCCGTCAGTCAGCGCCAGAACATCGCCGCCAGAAGCGGCGGTTTGACCTGCATTCGAGGCGCCGCCACTGTGCACCCAGTCGCCCTGGACCGAAGTGGAGGCGTTGCCGCCAGTTGCAGAGCCGCCGGTCGCCGCGCCGCCGTCGCCGCCGTCGCCGGCCTCGGCATTGCCACCAGCGGCATCGCCGCCGGTTGCTGCACCGCCAACTGCGGTCGCGCCGACTGTCGTTCCAGATGCGTCGCCCCCGCTACCCGCGTTGCCGTTGCCGCCGGTTCCGCTACCGGCATTGGCATTGCCGCCGGTCGCCGTGGAAGCGCCACCGATCGCGGAACCGCCATCGCCGCCAGAGCCACCCGCGCCGGCAATTGCCGGGACGACAGCACCCGCTGATGCATTCGCCGCCCTGGCCGCCGGTCGAGTCGGCTTGCGCCGAGCTTCCTTTGCCGGTGCTGGATTCATATTCAGAGGAATCGCCGTCGTCGCCGGTGGACACTGAGCCACCTATCGGCAACACCTGCGAGTCCGGGATTTCCGCCAGTCCCGCCAGTGCCACCATCTGCGCTTCCGCCATTGGCAGTACCGCCGGCTCCCGCATTGGCGCCTCCGGCAAGACCTGGCCCGCCGGTCGCTTGCCCTGCCTGGCCGCCGATGTTGCCGCCGCCGATGGTCGAACCACTGGTGACCGCGCCGCCGACAGCAGCACCACCCGATGCGACCCCGCCCAGCGAATCGCCACCGACCGAGTCGCCGCCGAACGCGGCGCCTCCTCGACCGTCTCCACCGGTGTTTTCACCACCACTGACTGTTGAAATGGAAGTTCCAGCTCGATAATCGCCGACCGTGGCCGAGCCGCCCGTGCTGCCATTGGCAAACGTTGGGCTGCCTGTCGCGTTCCCGCCGGATCCACTGCCACCGCCGGAAGCAGTGCTGCCATCGGTCGCCGTGCCACCGTCACCGGGGAGTCCGCCGCCTCCACCAACCGAGGTACCGCCAATAGAAGGCGAGACGACACTGCCGCCTTGACTGACCGTTCCCGACACGGTGACGGAACCTGATGTGGACGAGCCACCGGTGACGCTGCCGCTGGCGTTTCCACCAGTTCCGTCGCCGCCAACCGCATTTCCACCCGTGCCGGCGTTCCCGCCGGAACTGTTTCCGCCGGTCGCGTTGCCACCGGATGTCGATCCGCCAGTGGCGTCGCCTCCGACAGTACCGCCGGAAGTCCCGCCAGAGTTGCCACCCGAGGCGTCCCCACCGGTGGCATCACCACCGGTGGCGTCCCCACCAGTCGCGTCGCCGTCGCCTCCGGAGCCGTCGCCGGAATTGCCCCCATTTTGTTCGAGCTGAAGTACAGAAAGCCCAGAGCCACTGGGTGCGGCAAAGGAAGGTGTCGCGAACACGAGCGTGCTCGCCACAAGTACCAGCGCGGCAATCCAACGAAGCACGACTCCGCGTGAAATCACGGTATCGCCTCGTTTGTGTCTGGCCTGGCTACGCGTCGAGCCCTTTGCCAAGATCCGCTCCGACCTTCCGAACGCGGCTGTAGCTGCGCGAGCCACAGGAACGCGACCTTTTGGTGCGGCAAGAACACAACGAGCCGTTGGGCGCCCAAACGCCCCCCGGCTTCGCGTCATCCCCGTCTTCCCGCACCATTGACCATCGATACTTCGACCCGTCCGACCAACCTCGGTCTATTGAGACCTTTACGGTCACTCGATCCGGGCACATGCACCGCCCGTGCACAAGGGCGATGCCCGGCGACTTTTCCTGCCTGGCGCATGAAGCGTCAATGACTGCTGGAACATTTCCGTCAGAAACCGTGCTTGATTGCACAGGAAAGTCTCACTGGCATCTTATCGGCCTGGGCCGGGTATTGCAACAATCGCCGGTACGTGAACGTGCAGTCTGAGTAAATTCTGGAAAGGATTGAGCGCAATGGTTCGGCAAACCGATCAGCGCGCGCCTGCGTTCATGAGGAATGAGGTAGTGTTGCGGTCCGTTCGCCCGGCCCCGGCTTCTCGATAAGCGCGGCCCTCGCTCGAACGAAGCCGGCCGCCTGTAAACCTGAATCGCGGCCGGTGCTACGTTGTGGAGGATGCTCACGATGTCAAATCGCCGCTTGCGCCGGCTCCTGGTGATCGCGCCATTGCTGGCCTTCATGCTCTTGGGCCGCGCGCCATTCCAGATATCCGCCCAGGATACCGAGACCCCAGGCGTTCTGATCGATGCAACCCTGGACTCCGGTGACTATCCCGTCGCGCCGGCGTTCGTCCGCCTGCTGCGCATCACCCTCGAACCAGAAGCCAGTAGCCCGCTGCACACCCACCCCGGTCCGGAAATCGTCGTGGTCGAACGCGGAACGTTGACCGTCCAGGTTGGCGGAGCCGCCGAACTGACCCTGGCTGGCGACCAATCCGGAGCCGGCACCCCCACCTCCGGCCAACTGGCACCGGTCGATTCCGAATTCGAGATGACTGCGGGTGACCAGCTCGTCTATCTTCCTCAAACGCCGATGACATTTCGCAACGCCGGCTCCGAAACGGTTTCACTCCTGACCGTGGTGCTCCTTCCGGCCGGGCATCAACATCCGCCGGGAGTGACCTATATCGACGGTCAGCCCGCAGCCGAGGCGTTTGCCGGCGTGACTCCTCAGATACTTGGCGACGGCGTAGCATCCTCGATGCCGGCCAATGGCATCCGGATCGTGGTCGATCGGCTCGACCTCGATGAGGGGGCTCCGCTCCCGGCGGAAACCACCCAGACCATGCTCTCGCTCCAGCAGGGCGCCCTCGACTTCACTGTGATCGGCGGAAAGGTGCAGGTCTCCCGGGGAGCCACTCCTGGTCCGCAGCCCGATTCCGCGCCGGGCGCCGAAACCAATCTTGCCGTCAACGACGCGATCTACGTTCCCTTAGGAATGAAGGAAGCGCCTCGACCGGAAACCGACGGAGCGATCTCGTTCCTTCGATTGAGCATCGAGCCATCCAGTCCTGAAGATGAACCGACTCCATCGGGTGAAGGGGTTGGCGAGATCCAGGTCACCGGCACCGAGATCACCCCCACGCCCAGCAGGCGAAACGCCGCAGGCGGGGGGAACGCCCGGAGCCCAGCCGACCCGCGCTCCGGAAACCGCCGCATCCCCGACGGCCACCGCAACCCCGAGCGGACCGCAGGAAGGCGATTCGATTGCCGTCAATTCGGACGGCGTCAATATGCGCGATTGCGCCAGCACCGATTGCGAAATCGTGACCCAGGTCTTCTTTGGCCAGACTGTCACGATCGTTGGGCCGTCCGAAGACGACGGCACCTATATCTGGTGGCCGGTATCCCTCGACGATGATCCGTCGATCACCGGCTACATCGCTCAGGACTTCCTCGATCTGCCGGAATCGGGCGAGTAGATTCGCAATGCTCCGGCGACCGGGCTCTCAGAGACGGTCGCCGGAGACAGCGAGTCTGGTAGCATCCGGCGTGCCGCATTCCGCGGTTCGTGTTCCCGCGTTTGGTTTTAGCCGGGCGAATGCGTTATTCGCCCCAATTCGAGGTTGACCACGATGCTCATACGACGGTTGAGAACCATTGCCCTGGCGGGCACACTCACATTGGTCGGCGCGCTCCAGCTTTTCCCGGTAGCTGCGACCGTCCAGTCGAGCTACGACACGATCCGCATCGAAAACGATGGCGTCGCGAGCCTCTACGAGGTTTCGATCGACTGGTCGCCCCTGGTGCTCAATCTGCCCGACGGTGGCGCATGGGGATTCTTCACCGCGCAGCTCAGGCTGCCAACCGAACCCGGCGCGAATCCCCTCCTCTCCAATCGCAAGCTTTTCGCCACTCGCTTCGATCCTGGCACTGGAACCTGGCAGCCTGCGATTGCGCTTCCCGGTGAGGTCAGCTTCGGCCCGACTGGAGTCGTCGATGGCTCGGGCACCGTTCATCTCGTCTACACCATTCGCGGTTCCCTCGACGCCACGTCGTTCTCCACGCTGGTCTACCTGACGGTGGACGATTCCGGGCAATGGAGCCAGCCCGCAGTCATCGTTGCGAACGAAAGCGCTGGGCATCAGCTCAGTCCAGATCTGACTATTGACACCGATGGTGGTTTGCACCTTGCCTGGCAGGATCAGCGTGGAGTCTCGGAAGAGCTGCGCGCGGCCGATCCGTCCAATGCTGACGTCTTTGTCAGCGATCTCAATCCGGATGGCACCTGGTCCGATCCCGTGCAAGTCAATCAGCGGCCAGATGACGTCACCAACGCCAGCCGCCCGCAGCTCGTCGCCGACGGCGATCGTCTGGTGGCCGTTTGGTCGGTGTACAACACCGAAGTCGGGCTCAATACCGCAACCACGCTCATGTGGAGCGAGCGTTCGATCGGCGACTCCGCCGACTGGAGCGAGGCACAGCCAATCTTCGACCGTGGGGAAGATCTCATCGGCGGCCGGTTCCTCGACTTGGCGGACGATCCTACCGGTGGCGTGACGCTCGTCTACGGCCGCCGCACCGCCGATGCCAACCAGCTCTTCCTGCAGCGCCTCGAGCAGGACGCTGACACCTGGAGCGAGCCGGCGCTGATCGCCACTGGCGACCGGGGTAGCTATCCGCGCATCGCCGTCAGCACCGACGGCACCACGTACGTCGTTTACAACTTGGGCAGCGGCGTATCGGTCAAGGTTGGCGCGATCGCGATCGCTCCGGGTGAGACCACGTCCGGTACCGAAGAAACACTGACGGCGGGCGAAGAAGGAATTCAGGGGATCGCGACGGTTTCGGTCGATACCCTCGGCCGTCCCTGGGTGATGTACTTCCATCAGCCGCTGCAGCAGCCGGTGGAGCAAGCCCGGGTGTTGCGCTCAGCCATCATCTCCAGCGCTCCGGCGGAAGACGTAGCAGGCGCCGCAACGCCAGTTGCCGACGGATTCGCCGGTCGCCGAGGCCACGCCCGCGGGCTAGCCATATCAGTCCGCGATTCACGCGGCTACCTTATCTAAAGTTGCGTACAACGGTCCCGGACGAACGTCCGGGACCGCTTGCGTTCGGATGGGGCCACCGGTACACTGGGCTTCGGTCTCCCGCAAACGGGAAAGTGAATCTGCGCCTCGCCGGCAACGGTTCACGCAGGGATGGGTAGGTCTTTGAAACATTCCCGGAACCGCACATCGCTTTCGATCGCCGCGGTTCTTTCCATCGTCCTTGCGACCGGTCTTTTTGCTCCAGCTGTGCGCGCCGACGAGATCGGCGATGGAGCGGGAACATCGGTCGACGCTGCCGCAATCGTCGGAAACGACGCGTCATCGGTGACCACCGGTGGTGGTCATACCGGTGGCAACGGCTTCGGCGCCGATGCAACCGGGGGCAGCTCCACCGGCGGCAGCACCACCGCCGGCGCCGCAAATGGCGGCCGAGCAACCGGCGGCCCAGTTACCAGCGGCAACACCTCAGCCAAGCCGGCCGGGCAGGGTCAGAACGATACCGGCGCGAACGGTCTGGACGGCAATCTCCTGCCGCAATCCACCACGGACAACGGAACCTATATCTCCATTTCTGCCGCCGATGGCGGCAACGGTACGTCTGGTTCCGGTGGAACCGGCGCAAGCGGGTTTTCCGCCACGGGTGGCGATGCCACCGGTGGCACCGTACGCGGTGGCAATGCCACCGGTGGCACGGGTATCGGGCGGTAATTGCCGGTGTTGGCTGGCAGTGCGCAGGGCGGCAACGGCCGCGGTGGTAACGGCGAGCGGCTCGACGGTCGGAAATTCCGCCATCCGGTCAGGGCGCCGCTGGCACGAATTCGCAAGGCGGAAATGCCACCAGCTCGACGGTAAGCGAAGGCAACACTGGCGGCAACGGTGTCGGCGGTACCGGCACTGGCGGAAACGCGAACGGCGGCAACGGCACCGGTGGCGCCGGCAATGGTGGATATGCCGCCGGCGGCGAACGTTCGCGCGGGCGACACCACCGGCGGCCAGGGCGGCCAGGGTGGTACTGGAACCGGCGGAAACGGCGGGGAGGGCGGCTCGATCGATCACACCGCCGCACAGATCACGCAAAGCAGCTCGCTCAATTGGGCGGGCTCCGGCAACACGCAGGTAGTCGCGGGTAACGGCGGTGACGGCGCATCCGGCACCGGCGGCACCGGTGGCAAAGGCGGAACCGCCAACGGTGGCGACGCCCAGGGCGGCATGGTCACTGGTGGCAATGGTACCGGCGGTACCGGAGTCGGTGGCACGCGCTGGTATCGCTGGCAGTGGCTTTGGCGGCAATGGAACCGGTGGAAATGCCACCGGCGACACCATTGGTGGAAGCGCGATCGGCGGCGGCGCATCTGGCTCCGGCTCGATCGGCGGCTCGGCCCTCGCGCATACCGAAGGCGGCGGCAATCAGGGTGGCGCCGGCAATGGCGGCGCTGGCTACGGTGGCGACGCCAATGGCGGCACCGGAACAGGCGGCACCGGCACCGGCGGAACCGCAACCGGCGGCGATGTCTACGGCGGAACCACAACTGGTGGCGCGGGCGGCACCGGAGGCACCGGCAATGGTGGCGAAGGTGGCGACGGCGGCGACGCGAATCTGACAGAAATCGAAGCGACCCACGCGCAAGGCAACGTCACCGTGTCCGGTTTGGGTGGCAATACCGCGATTAGCTGGCGATGGCGGCGACGGCGGCGACGCGCAGGGCGGCACCGGCGGGCACGGGCGGCCAGGCCAACGGCGGCCGCGTGGTCGGCGGGATGGTCGTCGGGGGCACCGGCACCGGCGGTCTTGGCCAGGGCGGCTCCGGCGGCACTGGTGGAACTGGTTCCGGCGGGAACGGCTCGGGCGGAAATGCCTCCGGAAGCACCGTCGGCGGTAACGCGAGCGGTGGCGGCGCATCTGGATCCGGCAGCACCGGCGGTGCCGGCCTTTCGGACACGGTTCACAATGGCAATACTGGCGGGGTCGGAACTGGCGGCAACGGTTACGGCGGTGACGCGAACGGTGGTACCGGCCAGGGCGGATCTCGGCCAGGGCGGCAATGCGTTCGGCGGCGATGTGCACGAAGGGAATACCTACGGTGGCATCGGCGGAACTGGCGGCATCGCGAATGGCGCGTCCGGTGGATCGGGTGGCAATTCGATCGTAACCGGCATGGTGCTCGATGCCGACTCCGCCTCGAATGGTTCGATTTCGGCGATCAAGACTGGTGATTTCAGCGCCGGCGGCAACGGCGGCGCGGGTGGCGATGCCATCGGCGGCAACGGCGGCCAGGGCGGAAATGCCAACGAGTCGACCGGCGTGCTCGGCACCGTGGTCGCCGGCCAGGGTGTCGGCGGACAGGGAGTCGGCGGATCGAAGGGAACCGCAGGCAGCGGCAGCGGCGGTAATGGCAACAGTGGCAACGGCAGCGGAACCGCGCTTCCCGGCACGCAAACAGGATCCAATGGATCCGGCGCCGGCTCGGTAACCACGACCCCGAACATCAGTCCAGACGATGTCAACGGTGTCGGCACACCGGGTCAGGCAAAAGCTGGCGACGGTGTCCAGGGAGTCTCGAACCACGGCGTCACGGCTCCCGGCGAAATCATCGAAGGCGAAACCGAAGCGGGCCACATTGGCAACGGAGGCGACGCCAACGGCGGTCCAGGGTGGCCAGGGCGGCAGCGCCATGACCATCGGGATCATCACCTACGACTACAACGGCACGGTCAACCTCACGCAATCGTCCGCCGACTTCACACTTGGCGGAAACGGCGGCGCGGGTGGCTCAGCAACTGGCGGATATGGCTACATCGGCGGGAGCGCATACGCCGGCGATGGCGGCAATGCCGGTGGAGCGTTCGACGCACAGGTGCTCACCGGAGACTGCAACGTCTCGGTCCTCATGTTCCAGCTCAGCAATGCAGATGCCCAAATCGACGATGAGTGCACGCCATCGAGCGAAGCCGATCTCGTCTTTGGCGGAGTCGGCGGCAATGGCGGCACCGCGACTGGTGGGCTGGGGCTCATTGCCGGAGGCAATGCCTTCGGTGGAGACGGTGGCAATGGTGGGGTGGCGTTTGGCGGCATCTCATACGGCGGCAATGGCGGCAATGGCGGTAACGCCATCGCGACCAATGCCAATGCGACCGGTGGGAACGGCGGGAACGGTGGCAATGCGACTGGCGTCGTGGCGACAGCCGGGAACGGCGGCAATGGTGGCAACGCCACCGCCGTCAACGGCGACGCGATTGGCGGCGATGGTGGCAACGGCGGCGTGGCGACCGGCGATCTGGCGACCAGCGGCAATGGCGGGACCGGCGGCAATGCCAATGCGACCAACGGCAATGCGTACGGCGGCAACGGTGGGCAACCAGGCTCAGATCGATACCGGCTCGGTCGGCGGCAACGGCGGCACGGCGGTAGCGGTTGGCGGTGACGCGACCGGCGGTAACGGTGGCGGATTGGCCGATGGCGGATGCGCGGTCTCGGTCGGAGGTACCGCAACTGGCGGTCAGCGCGGGAACCGGCGGCTTCGACGGCTGCGGCGTTCAGCTCACCGACGAAGACGGTGATGGCATCTATGATGTCGACTGGGGCAACTAACCGTTTAACCTCTCGTGATCTGAAATGAACGAACCGCCGGCGCGAATGCGCCGGCGGTTTTCTTTTGCCATCTCACACGTCGGTTGCAAGATGCGACGAGTCCACCGATACCGAGGCTCCATCCATGAGGTGACGTAGACGCAAATGCCACCGTCATCCGCAATTGGGCGGGCGCCGACTGCAACCCGGGCTGATCAGAATCGGATTGCCGGTGTTTCGACTTCTTGGCATCCGAGCGGACGCAGCATTCCGCATCGGCGTGGAATCGGCAGGAGCTCTGCCGCTTAAGCGGTGGCTCGACATTGTGCCTGCGACATGCGCGCTTACGGGCGTCCGTGTCAGGACAGCCGTATCCTGCTGGATAACGAACACGCCTCCGCGGTCGCTCGAGCAAGCGATGTTCACAACCGCTTTAGCTCAGAGGAGCAACGTCAGCAGACCACCCAGACAGAGAAACGGGCCGTATGCAGTGGCGTGCGACCGGGCCGATTTCGAAAAGATCGGGAGCAGGATGCTGCGCGATGACCGCCAGAATGACCGCGATGACGAAAGCGGGCACGATACCGTCGCCCCGCACGATGGCTCCCACCGCGGCGGCGATGTAGATATCCCCTACTCCGATGGAGGAGATCTTGAAGTTGCATGCTGCGAAAGACCCAACGGGAAAGCGCGAAAAACGCGATGGCAATGGCGACCCCGGCGATGAGTCCAACCATGGCCGATCCCATGGCAGCCGGACCGTCGATGAAGCCCAGCACCGCGGCCACGACGAATGCCAGCACGATGCTGTTCAGATAGAGCACATTCCCGCGGAGATCGATGATGAAGATCAACAGGAGCGGCACCGCGGAAACCGCGGCAAACACGAGCTGACGCGAGTCGTCCCATTTCCAGCCGAGCAGGAAGAAGTAGGCCGCGACGGTCACCTCCCAGAGGAAGCGGCTACGCGGTTGTTTGGCGCCACAGGAGCGACACCGCCATGCGGTCGAAGAATCCGTAAAACGGTAGCCAGGTCGTGTTCGGCAAGGGTGCGCTGCACTGGACACACACCGGATGGAGCTGGCGCGAGCTCATGCCCAGTCCGATTTCAGACAGGTTCCAAAGCACTGCCGCAAGCAGGAGCCCAATGACGACCAGCCCGATCAGCAAAAGCGTCACGATCGAGCGGCCCGAGCCGCGAGCGCGGCGGTCATCATCAGGTCGACAGGCGGCGTCAGACCCGTCCAGATCTCCAGCGAACGGGCGCCCTGGAAGACCAGCATCTCGAGACCATCCAGCGTGCGGAGCCCACGCGCGCGGGCGGCTTCCAGCAGATCGGTATCACGATAGGTGATATCGACCACCAGCGCGGATTCTGGCAGCACAGGCAATGTCGTCCGGTGACAGGGGAAGCTCCCCGCGATTCCATCCAAGTGCCGTGGCATTGATGAGCACATCGGCCGAACGAAGCGCTTCGCCGGCCGCCGCGGTTCCGGTAGCAATCGCAACCACCGGCGCCGGAGCCAGATCATCCCGCAAGCGTTCCGCTCGTTCGACCGTCCGGTTGAGCACCGACGATATGTCCTGCTCCCACGGCTTCCAGCGAAAGGACCACCGCACGAGCGGCGCCCCCGGCTCCCAGAACGACCGCCCGGCAATTGGCGAGCGTATCCGAATGCAGCTGGAGCGAGCGTTCGAGCCCGGAGACATCGGTGTTGTCGCCGAACAGACGACCATCACGGTTCGATATCGTATTGACCGCGCCTGCACGCTGGGCCAGCTCGGAAACCTCATCGACGAGCGGGAGCACGTGTTCCTTATGCGGAACGGTCACATTGGCTCCCAGGACATCACTGGCGCGCAACGATTCGATCCGCGCCGGAAGCTCGTCGAGCGGTGTATGCCAGCGTTCGTAAATCGCAGGGATGCCGAGCGCATCGAGCGCGGGCTGCTGCATGGCGGGAGAGATCGAATGCTCGACTGGATCGCCAATGACCCCCAGCCGAAGTCGTGCGAGCTTCGCTCATCGATCAGGTGCCTGCAAAGGGTCACTGCCCGCCGCGGGTTCGCTTGCATCGCCGGCGACAAAGTCGATGTTCTGCTGTTGCTCGTCCGAGTGTGGTCGCAAAGAAGTGGTAGCCAGAACCGTCTGCCTTGGCAAAGAAATAGTAGTAGGGTGAATCGGACGGGAAAGAGCACCGCCCGAATGGAGGAGTAGCCCGGGTTCGCGATCGGTCCGGGAGGCAAGCCGTCCACCTGATAGGTGTTGTACGGGCTCTCGTCGTAGAGATCGTCGCCACTGAGCTCCGGCCACCAGTCTTCGTGGGTGCCAAGCGCATACTGAACGGTTGGGTCGGCTTCGAGCCGCCAACCCTCGGTGTATCGCTTTTCATAGATGTCGGCGATGATCGGCCGCTCTTCGGAAACGGCCGCTTCCCGCTCCACCAGCGAGGCGAACGTGATCGACCTGATAGAGCGACAGCCCCATTTCGGCGGCCCGGTCGCGCATATCCTGCGGAACCTTGACGTCGAAATTGTTCAGCATCGATTCGATGATCTCGTTGGGCGTCGAATCGGGCGTGAAGTTGTAGGTATCCGGGTAGAGAAGCCTTCCAGCGAAGCGCCCTCCGGTCGATCGGCCAGGAAGGTGAAAGTTCTCCGAAGGGTAGCTCTTGGCGGCTTCCATGAATTCGTCGAAGCTGCCATTCCATCCGAGCGTTCACCAGCTCGTCGGCAATCTGCTCGGTGCGCCATCCTTCGATGACCGTGATGGAGAGCGTGGACGTGTCGGAGTTGTCGCCACCTTCGCTGGAGTTGCTTTCACTGGTCGCCTTGCCGGTGATGGTATCGATGATGTCGCCAACCGACATCCCCTTGGTGATGCGATAGGAACCGGGCTCCAGCTCGGAATTCACCACTCGCATACGGCTGGTGAAATAGGTTTTGCTGTTGATCAGGCCATTGTCTTCGAGAAGTTGGGCGATTTCGTCCGGCGTATTGTCTTCATCGATGGAGACCGTGTAGACCTTCCCGACATCGTCTGGGCGAGATTCGTCCTGGAAATGCTCGAAGGCGCGCGCGCCGCCGAGCAAGCACCAGCCCGGAAAGCACCAGGATGGTCGCGATCTTGAGAATTTGAACGAGCCATTGAACCATGAAGCTGGAGCCTGTGCGGAGTCTGTCTTTACGTTGGAACGACGCGAGACGCCGCGGGGTTTCGCCGTCTTTTGGGAAGCGGATTGCTTCCTCGCAGTAGGCCATTGTAGTTTTGGATGCAGGTGCAAAACAAATTCCACCTTCGATGTTGCCCCCGTTGATCGTCATCTGCGGTGCCACGGCCACCGGCAAAACCGCGCTTTCGATCGAGCTGAGCCGGCAATTCGATGGCGAAGTGGTGAACGCGGATTCCCGCTATTTGTACCGGGGCATGGACATCGGCGTCGCCAAACCGACGATGGCTGAGCGACGCGGGGTTCCGCATCACCTGATCGACATTCTGGACCTGGACGACCCGGCAGGAATGTCGCTGGCGATTTTCCAGGAGCTGGCGTTCACGGCAATCGATGACGTGCATTCCCGTGGCCGGCTGCCATTTCTCACGGGAGGAACGCCGCTCTATATCAATGCGGTGGTCGAAAACTGGCGCATCCCCCGGGTTCCGCCGAACGAAGGCTTTCGCGCCCGGATCGATGCCGAGATCGAAGCGGCCGGTCTGGAAACGGTGGTCGAGCGATTGCGAGCCGTCGATCCCATCGCCGCCGAGCGAAGTGGCGCGAATCCGCGCCGCGTGATCCGCGCGCTCGAAATCTTCGAAGCCACCGGGCGACCCATGTCTGAGCTGGAAGGCAAGGATCCTCCTCGCTATCGAACACTCGAGCTCGGATTATCCATGCCACGTGAACAGCTCTATCAGGCAATCGACGCTCGGGTAGACGATCAGATCGCGCAGGGCTTGGAATACGAAGTGCGGACTCTGTTGGAATCAGGGATCCCGCGGTCGAATCCGGCCTTCTCCGCGTTAGGGTATCGCCAGCTCTTTCCCATGATCGACGGCGACGCGACATTGCAGGACGCGATTCGCACCATCAAGCACGATACCCACCGCTTTGTACGCCACCAGGAAACCTGGCTGCGAAAGAACCCGCGCATCGTCTGGCTGGATGTCACTCAAGAAAACTGGCATGACAGCGCAAGCGCGACGGTAGCCTCGTTCCTGGGCTGAGACAGGAGCGCCACAGCAACGCGCTGAGCCATCCCAAAATGCTCCTGCGTCGATCTGGTAGAGTGCGGCGAAATTCCAATCTCACGTGACCCAGAGCAGCCGGTTGGATCCGACCCGAATCGAGCCCGCACGAATTCGAGAGATCGCCGTTTCACGCTGGTGGAATGGAGCCGATCTCTCCGCGCCATTGCGGACTGTGGATGGGTTGCTGCTCTCGATCGTCTACCGCGGGAGTTGGTCGCATGGTCTGGGTCCCGATTTCCAGAAAGCCCTGATCGATTTCGGCGACGGCCGCCTGCTCACGGGCAGCATCGAAATCCACCTCACGACCAGTGCCTGGCGGCATCACGGCGCACGACCGGGATCCGCGTTACAACGATGTGATCCTGCATGTGGTGCTGGAACACGATGGCAGCGAAACTCGCCGCTCGGATGGGCGCATCGTCCCGGTTGCGGTCATCGACCCCGATCCCGATCTGCTTGCGGCGCTGCATGGTTTCGAGATCGATTGGAATCTGGTTGGCGGGGAGGTTTGCGCGGAGCACGTCGCTCGGGATGAGCCAAATGCCATTCGCGCCGCACTTGTGGCAGCTGGGTGACGAACGCCTGGGTGTGAAGGTCAAGCAGATTTCCGCCCGGTTCGAAAGCGAGACACCGGCGGACATCCTCTTCGAGCTGGTGATGGACGGTCTCGGTTATTCCTCCAACCGGGAACCGATGCGCAGTCTCGCCCAGCGCATGCCCGTCAGCCTGATCGACGCGATGCTCGCCCTGGTTGCACCGGCCGATCGATACGAGCTCGGATTGGGGCTCCTTACTGGGTGCGGGTGGCTTTCTTCCGCTTTCGCCAGCGGAGGCCGAAATGGCGCAGCTCTCCCCAGCGGAGTTGGACCGCGTAGAAGAGTTTTGGCGCACGCGGGGTTCCGCCTGGCATTTCGATCGTCTTGCGCCCACGAGCTGGGAGCGGGTGCGCGTCCGGCCCGCGAACCATCCCCTGGTGCGGCTGGGCATGGCGGCAGCACTGCTGACCAGCTCGTTCGAGGGCTTGACCGCCGCTCATCGTGGATACGGTGAGAAGCGGCGGCGATCCGGTTCAGTTACTGATGGAGCGTTCCCGAGCTGGTGATCGCGCCGGCATGGGAGCAAGTCGAGCCATTGCAATCGTGGCCAGTAGCGTAATCCCCTTCCTCATGGCGCTGGCGGAGGCGACCGACGATCCCCAACTTTCGGAACAAACGTCCTATCGTTGGGAGGTACTGGATGCGGGCGAGCCGAACCGAATCACCAAACGAGCCATGAGCCAGGTGGCCGGCAAGGCCCGGGTTGGCCGCATCGGTGAACGCGGGATGCAGGGATTGACTCCAGCTCGACCGGACGTATTGCGAGCCGCGACGTTGCCTGGAGTGCTCGATCGCGCATCTGGCGCTGGCGCGGCAACCGTTTCACGACCAGGCTGCGCTAGAGTAGATCTGACGTGATTTGAAGAGAAAGGCGGACCATGGAAGCGAGGCGGATAGTCGATTCACACGTGCACATCTGGGATACCGAGCGCTTCCCGATTCCCTGGCTGGAGAATATTCCCGATCTGAACAAGCGAATCTGGATCGACGACTACTTTACCGCCACCGCAGGGCTGCCGGTCGAAGGATTCGTCTACTTGCAGGTCGAGGTTGCGCCGCCGTACGCGCTGATCGAGGCGCAAACTATTGCCTCGCTTGCTGAGGTCGATGCGCGCCTGCTGGCCATCGTGCCGTGGGCTCCGCTGGAAGAAGGCGAAAAAGTGCGCGTCTTCCTGGAGCAGCTGGTGTCGATCTCTCCGAAAATCAAAAGCATCCGGCGCATCGTTCAAGCCGAGCCCGACCCCGAATTCTGCCTCCAACCCGGATTCGTTCGCGGCAATCAACTGGTGGCCGATTACGGGCTTACCTCCGAGATTTGCTGTAACCACACCCAGCTGGCGGCAAATGTCGAGCTGGTCAGGCAGTGCCCCGATACGCAGTTCATTCTGAATCACATTGCCAAGCCGGACATTCGCGCCGCCGCGTTCGAGCCGTGGGCGAGTCAAATGTCAGAGCTCGCCAGTTTGGGCAATGTCGTCTGTAAGATCAGCGGGGCCACCACCGAAGCCGATCTCAGCTCCTGGACGATCGACGATGTTCGCCCCTATGTCGAACACGCGCTGACGGTTTTCGGTGAGGACCGCGTGCTGTTCGGGTCGGATTGGCCGGTCGTCACCCAGGCGGCCACCTATCCGCGCTGGGTCGAGACAGTCGAAACAGATCACCGCAAACTTCTCCGACATCCAGCAAGACAAGCTCTGGAAGCAAAACGCGATGCGCTTTTACCGGTTGGAAAACGAGGTCTAGTTCGATGGATGTCCGGGGAATGTTGACGGCGCAAGAGCTCGCCTCCGAAATCGAAAGCGGCTCGATCGACACCGTCATCGTTGCGAGCTGCGATATGCAGGGACGACTGGTAGGGAAACGGATCAGCGGCTGGTACTTCCTGGAACATGCCAGGAATCATGGCACCCACTTCTGCACCTACCTCCTCGGCACCGACATCGAGCTCGAAACTCCCAAAGGGTATGAGCTGATGACCTGGGAATCGGGCTACGGCGATTATCTCTCCCGTCCCGATTGGGCCACCGCTCGCCGCATTCCCTGGCTCGAAGGGACAGCCTTGATCCTGGGAGACACGGTCGACGAGACGACGGGCGAAGAGATTCCCGTTGCTCCCCGCACCTTGCTCAAGCAACAGGTTGCCCGTTGCCGGGCCCTCGGGTTCGAGCCGAATATGGCTAGCGAGCTCGAATTCTATCTCTTCGACGAAAGCTTTCGTTCGATCAAATCGAAGGATTACCAGAATTTCGTACTTGGGGGCGACTTCAACGAAGACTATCAGCTCATCCAGGGAACCAAGTACGAACCCTTCTATCGATTGCTTCGCAACCAGCTCACCGCCGCCGGCGTGCCGATCGAGTTCAGCAAAGGCGAAGCAGCCGTCGCCCAGCACGAGATCAACATTCACTACGGCAGCGCCCTCGAAGCCGCCGACCGCACCGTACTGCTCAAGCACGGCATCAAGGAAATGGCCATCCAGCAAGGCATGGCAGTGACCTTCATGGCGAAACCCGAAGCGAGCTGGACCGGATCGAGCGGGCATGTGCACTGCTCGCTGGCTTCGATGCAAACCGGAAAGAACCTCTTTCCCACCGAGTCCGGTGCCATGTCCGAAACGATGCGTTGGTTCCTGGGCGGCCTGATCGAGGGAACGCGAGCGCTCTCACTGCTGACCGCCCCGAACATCAATTCGTACAAGCGCTTCTCGTCGGCGAGCTGGGCGCCGGTCTACCTGGTGTGGTCGATGGACAACCGAACCTGCGGATTCCGCATCGTCGGCCATGGGCAAAGCCTGCGTATCGAGAACCGTTTCCCCGGCAGCGATAGCAATCCGTATCTGGTCTATGCCGCGCTGCTGGGCCTTGGGCTGTATGGCATCGAGCACCACATCGATCCCGGCGAGCCCTTCGCCGGCAATGGGTACCTGGCAACCGGTTATCCCCGCGTGCCGGGATCGCTCTCCGAAGCCATCTCCGCCTGGGAAGGGAGTCATCTGCCGGAGCTGCTCTTCGGCGGGGTGGTCGCGCGGCACTATCTCCATACCGCCAGGCTGGAGCAGGCCGCGTTCGAACAGGCAGTCACAGATTGGGAACGACGCCGGTATTTCGAGCGAGGATGAATCTCGACTGCTTCCGTGCCCAGACCAGCGTTTCCATGTATTCCGAACAATCACCACGAGCTGAATCGTGCATCTCGCACAGTTCAACGAGTCCGGATTGTGCAGGCTGAGCCTGATCCCCGACATCGGTCATGCGTCAGAATCGTAAAGACAAGCCTAAGACGATCAGGGGGCATTCTCGAACCGATGGCAACCACCGCCACCAGCCGCCGCATGGCGAACAAAGCGCACACCATCGAGCCAGCGACGCCGTTCTTCGAGCCATCGATCGTCGATGAGCACGGCAAGCTGGATCACAACCGCGCTCCCCTGATCGAAGGCATCTCCGCCTACCGCAAGCAGAACATGACCTCGTTTGCCACACCCGGCCACAAGCTCGGACAAGGAATGGATCCCGAGCTGATCGCGCTTTATGGGGTCGATGCGTTCGCCAGCGATATTCCGGTCAGCGGCGGCGCCGATGCGATCCATTTCAACTTCGACACCTGGCGTTTGGCGGAAGAGCTCGGGCGCCGATGCCTGGAACTCCGACCGCACCTTCTATCTGGTCAACGGCTCCTCGACCGGTAACCTCGCCTTTCTCACGGCTCAGCTTCGACCCGGCGACGAAGTCATCGTCGCGCGCGACGTGCACAAGTCGATGATGGTCGCGCTCATCCAGAGCGGCGCGCGGCCGGTCTATCTCGCGCCGCGTTTGCATCCCAACCTCGATATCGGGCTCGGGATCGAAGCCCACGATGTCGAAGACATGCTGCGCAAGCATCCCGACGCCAAAATGGTCATTCTGGTCAGCCCCTCCTTCTGCGGGGTGTCGTCCGACCTGGCTGCCATTGCTGAGGTTGCCCACAAGCGCAATGTTCCGGTCTATGTCGATGAAGCGTGGGGACCGCATTTCCATTTCCATCCGGCGCTCCCGCAGTCCGCTATGGACAGCGGAGTCGATGGAGCAGTCGCCAGCACGCACAAGGTACTCGGCGCCTTCACGCAAAGCGCGGTACTGCATATCAAAGGTCCCCGGGTGAACCCGGGCCGGGTTGCCAGCACCGTTGGCATGGCCCAGACCACCAGCCCCGCCGCCTTCATCCTCGCGACCATCGATGGATGCCGGCGGCAGATGGTCTCGCAGGGGCGCGAGCTGCTCGATATTGCCATCGAGCTGGCCGAGGACGCCCGCTACCGCCTGCAACGGATTCCCGGCGTCTCCGTGCTCGACGCCGAGATGCTCGGTGTCGACTACTACGATCTCACCAAACTCGTCATCGATGTCCACGGCCTGGGGCTGACCGGCTTCCAGGTCGAAGACGAGCTGCGCTATCGCTATCACATCAATCCGGAGATGAGCGATCTGACCGGCATCATCTGCCTGGTGACGATCGGCGATTCGAAGGCGACGCTCGATCGGTTGGTAACCGCATTCGAATCGCTCTCTCGCAGCCAGAACGGTTCCAAGCCCAAGAGTGGCGGCACAACCATGCGGTCATCAGGTGCTGTGGTATCCCCTGGAATTCAGGCCATGTCGCCGCGAGATGCCTTCTTCTCCCGCCAACGCGCCATTCCGCTCGAACACGCGGCCGGCGAAATCTCCGCCGAGCTGGTGATCCCATACCCACCGGGAATCCCTGTGTTGGCTCCCGGCGATGTCATCACGGTCGAAAAGCTGGAGTACCTCAAGTACGGCGCGGCCCAGGGCATGTACATTTCCGGGGCAGCCGACCAGTTGCTGCGGACGATTCAAGTCGTGGACGAGCCGAAACCAAGTGCCTGGACCCAGCAACCTTACTATTCGAACCTTCCAAACCGCTGACGCCGAACCGCTTGCCGCGCTGCTGCGTAATTCGCTGGCAGCCGGCGAGCAAGCCGGAAACACCGCGAACGAATTCGAAGGTCTCATCGGGGCGTTCCCAATTGCCCGCAACTTCCTGGTTGCAGAATTGGATGGAGAACCGGTCGGCCTGATCTGTTCTGATTACCGCCTTCTCGTCGTCCGGCCGGATGTGCGCCGGCGTGGCGTGGGTCGAGCGCTGATCGAAGCCTGCGAAGAACACCTCGTCTCGACGCCAGATGGACCGTTGAACCTGTTTCCACCGCATGGAAACGATGGCGCGCTCGCGTTTCTCTCAGCAGTTGGCTATGAATACGGCCATAGCTCGTGGCGTTTCGTTCTCACGTCGCCCGAGAGCGTTTCACTCCCCGAGCTTCCGAACGACGTCATCCTCACCGGATATGATGCGGCCGAGATTCTTCCGTACATCGACCTCATCAATTCGGCCTTTGCCGATCATCCGACGTCGATTCGAGTGACACTCGAGCAGGTCGAGCACGTCCACGCCAAGCCGAGCTTCGATCCCGCCGCAATTGGCATTCTCCGCACGACCGGGGGCGAAATGGTCGGCTTCTGTGTCACGGGCGTCGATCGCGATGAGAATCCGCCGGTCGGAAGCATCAATCTCATTGGCGTGCTCGAGGGATATCGTGGGCGAGGACTCGGACGATGGCTCCTGCTCTGGGGAATCGCGCGCCTGCGGTCGATCGGCATCGACGCGATAGAGCTTGCCGTCGATGCCGAGAACGAAAACGCGGTCGGCCTCTATCGCTCGGTCGGCTTCGAGCCAGTCGAGGAATGGCCGCGATGGGTGCGTCATCGCGGCAGCGAGTTCGTCAACTAGCTGAAAATCCGATGAAGCTCCTCTAATCTATTTCCACAGAATCCCAGCAGGTCGATGTTCATAGCTACAAGAGAGGTCTAGCACGTGCCCGACCACGCGTTGGTCAATATGGAACTTTTCTCCTCCGATGGGAAACTCGGGATTGCCTGTTCCTTTTCAGAAATTCCAGATGCCACGACGGTCAGCTTAGTCCTATTCCAAGAAGATGACATTGATATCTTCTGGAAGGCTGAAATCTCCTTAGCCTCTATGGAGGAGAGGTGGACGGGGAATTTAGATCTAGAAATCTCCACCACAAGAAGACTCTTTCGTGTCGCAGAAATCCGGTTCGGTTGAAGCTACAAATCGATTAATCCCAACATCCTTTTTTTGGAACCTGTAGTAGAGGGGGCATGGCTTTCTGGTTCAGAGGCAGAAATGTTTCAGCAAGAACTGTCGCTCAATCGAGATCGTTTTTACAATGCTCCCCTGTTTGAGGAGTCGACATGTCATGACTGCGATTCTTACATCGCAATCGCGATCGCTGAGAGACTCTTGCTCACGACTCCGCAGCGTGTTCCAGGCATGCTTGCAGTTCCAGTGGGCGACAGCACGTTGGGCATGGATGCCATGGAAATCTTAAATGCCATTTCCACGCAGTTTGAAATATCTGGCTCGATTCCGATTGATGTTTGGCAGAACCAGCTTCGAGGAAAGAAATTTGTAACTGCTTTGGTAGTTCATGACATCAGGGCAGTGGATGCTGAAACTGCATGCAAACTGGTCCAGCAACCACTGACAAACTTTAGCAATCTCCTCGGCCGTAGAAGAAATGCCATTCCTCGACTATTGGGAGGAGTGATTGGCAAGCGATCAGCTCGGGGGAATATGATTATCAAGGATGCTGGACCAATGAACCGTCATATCTAGGTAATTTCGCCGGTGGATTTGTTTCGGGAGAAGACCAACACCACCTAGTGCAGCAATGGACTGGACTTTCGAAAAATCCAAGGGCGCAACTTTGGTTGACCCTTTTTCAGGATGCCAGAACCACTCAACGTTGGGATCACCATTTCTTCCGGATGTTCGGGCTGCTGGAAGCCATTTCAACGGAGCAATTTCCGGTTGCGATAGATGTCACGGATTCCGCTGGAAACACTCGAACAATGACAAACGGTAGACCTTACATGACTTCTCATGCGCGTGGAGGTGTCTACCAACTCGTCGCGAACCTGGTCAAAGCTCGAAATCTCTCTGAATCCTTCTTTGGAACGACGCTTGCTAGTACTGGAAATCCATCCGATTTCTGGGACGAAGTCGGAGTGTGGACGGATCTCAGAAACGAAGTGGTCCACGAAGGTGGTTGGGAAGTCGTATTGCCGCCGCAAGATCCGGCTCGGCATCTGCGCATAGTGAATGAGCTACGAGTATCATAGCCAGAACCAGTCCATCCCGGAAGGTATGGATTGCGATCTCGAGGTCCATACGAAGCTGTGTCGAATATGTAGTCGATGCTTTCATAAGGGCAGATATCTAGACGTTTTCGCACCTCAGATTTACCAAGCGATCCGCCGCCGCCGCGATCGTCGCGTCGGTCTTGGCAAAGCAGAAGCGGGCCAATAGCGGAGCAGCGCTTGGGTCCTGGTAGAAGGCCGAGGGCGGCAACGCGACCACGCCGGCGGTTTGTACCAGCCACTCGCAGAAGGCGACATCGTTCTCGAATCCGCGCCCGGCGATATCCGCCATCAAAAAATAGCTTCCGCCAATTGGCAGGGTGTCGAATCCAGCCTGTTCGAGCGCGTTCGCGAGGAGATCGCGGCGGTGGGTGTAGTCGCGTTTGAGCTGGTCGTAGTAGCCATTGCTGCGAGCCTGCTCCATCGCGCTCGCCATTGCGTCCTGGAATGGCGTAGGACTGGCGAAGGTAACGAACTGGTGGACTGCTTGAATAGCGCCGACCAATTCAGCCGGCCCAACCGCGTATCCGATTTTCCATCCGGTCATGCTGAAGGTCTTGCCCGTCGAGTTGATGGAAATCGTCCGTTCCCACATGCCGGGCAGCGACGCAATTGGTACATGCTCGGCCGGGGCAAAGGTGATGCGGTCGTAGACCTCGTCAGTAACAACCAGAATGTCGCGCTCGATTGCGAGCGCGGCGATCTGTTCCAGCTCAGGGCGGCTGAAGACTTTTCCAGTCGGATTGTGGGGCGTGTTGAGCAAGAGAATGCGCGTGCGCGGCGTAATCGCGCTCGCCAGCGCCTCGGGATCGAAGCTCCAATCTGGAGGCGTCAATCGCACTGGCACGAACGCTCGCCCCAGCCATCGTGGCCGACGCGGGGTAGGAATCGTAGAACGGCTCGAACGCGACGATCTCATCGCCGGGTCCGGCGAACGCCAGCACGGCGTCGAAGATCGCCTCGGTCGCACCGTTGGTCACCACGACCTCGCGCATCGCATCGATCTCGCGGCCGAGCGCGACCGAATAGCTCGATGGCGACCTGCTCTTTGAGCCGCGGCGCACCCGAGCTGATCGCGTACTGGTTCAGATCGGCATCGATCGCGTGCTTGGCCGCCTGCTTGACGAAGTCTGGACCAGGGAAGTCCGGAAATCCCTGGCCCAGATTGACCGCATTGTGCTGCCGCGCGAGGGCGGACATGCGCGTGAACACCGAATCGCCGAATCCGCTGATCCGCGCATGAGACCGCGTCGCCGTCATCTTGCCTACTTCGCCTCGACTGTGAATCCGGCCGCATCGGCCAGCTTTTCCATCTCGGCAATTGTCTCATCGAAGACCCGCAGCGCGGCGTAGACCGGTTCGGGAGTCGTCAGATCGGCGCCACCGCGCTTGAGCACCTCGATCGGGTAATCGGAGCTTCCCGCCTGGAGCATACCCAGATACTGATCTCGCGCTTCCGGCCCCTCGTCTCGGATCTTGCTGGCAATCGCCAGTGCCGCCGAGATACCCGTGGCGTACTGGAAGACGTAGTACGCGCGGTAGAAGTGCGGCACGCGGCTCCACTCCAGCATCGCTCGTTCGTCGTTCAGCACGCCCGGCCGATAGAGCTCGCTGCGGTCGCCATAGATCTCGCTCAGGCTCTCCGGCGTCAGCGGCTGCCCCTCAGCAGCGGCCACATGCGCCCGATGCTCGAAGTCGGCAAACATCGTCTGTCGCACCAGCGTGCCGGAAATGGTGTCCGCGAAATTGTTCAGGATCGAAAAGCGCTCTTGCGGCATGTCTTCCGGGGTCTGCGCCAGCAGGTCCCAGGTCAGGAGGGTTTCATTGATGGTCGAAGCCACCTCTGCCAGGAAGATCGAATAGCCCGCGTAATGGAACGGGTTGTTCGCCTGGCTGTAGAAGGTGTGCATCTGGTGGCCGGCTTCATGCGCCAGCGTGAAGACATGGTCGGTGGAGCCGTTCCAGTTCATCAGGATGACCGGATTCGCGCCGTAGGAACCGGACGAGTACGCGCCCGAATTCTTGCCCGCGGTTTCGTGCCAATCGACCGTTCGCTTACCCATCAGGTCGCGCAGATCGTTGGTGTAGGTATCGCCCAGTGCCGAGAGGCTGCCAAGCACGGTTTCGACCGCTTCCTCGATCGAGAATTTCCGCTCTGGCGCTGGCGAGAGGGGAACGTAGAGATCGTAGATGGCCAGATCGTCGACGCCGATCAGCTTCGAGCGCAGCTTGTAATACCGCTCGATAGTGCCAGTCGAATTGGAGACTGCTTCGACCAGGCTGTCATACACAGACTCAGGAATGTTGTCATCGAGCAGGGCCGCCGCACGCGCGGATTCGTACCCGCGCACACTGGCGTAGAAGTTGTCATTGCGGATCGAGCCAGCCAACAGCGCGCCGGTGGTGTTCTTGTGATCCTCGTAGGCGGTCATCAGCCGGTCGTAGGCACGCGCGCGGACCGCTCGGTCCTTGCTCTCCATCAGAAGCTGATAGCGCGAGCGGGTGAGCTTGATCAGCTCACCGTCCTCATTCTCGATCTCGCCGAAATCGAGATCGGCATCGTTCAACGCGCCAAACGCTTCCGCGGCGGTTCGGGCGATCTCGGCCGATTGGGCCAGCACGGTTTCGACTTCGATCGAGCGCACATACGGCCGCTGGCGGGCGGCATCGTGCAACGCATGCTCGAACGGCGCAAGCTCCGGCGACTTCAGGAACTCGGCGTAGGTTGCTTCGGGAATCTGTAGCAGTTCTGGCTGGAAAAACGCCAGTGCCTGACTTGCCTGAATGGCCGCGCCAACCGCGCGCTCGAAAGCCGCGGAGCGCGCCGGATCGGCAACATTCTCGTCCTTGCGCAGATGGGCGTAACTGGCGGCACGGGAGATGACCTGGCGCGCGGCCATCGAATCATCGAGCGCCTGTCGCAGGCTGGCCGCGGATTCACCCAGCTTGCCTTGCCAGGCCGCAGCCGTCTGCACCAGCTCCGGGATGCGCGCAAGATCAGCTTCGAACGCGGCGTCGTCCGGATAGTAACTCGAGAGGTCCCAGGTCTCCTCGACCGGGACATCTTCTCGCGTAAGTTGTTCGAGCGTTACGGTAGACAATATTGACCTCGATTCAAATACCGATCAGAACGTAGCAATTAAGCATAGTAGAGGCGTTCAAGCGGCGCTCGCTTGGCGCAATCCGCCAGAATTCGGGTCGCCAGGTACTTAGTGTCACATTGACAATTACTCCCCTCCCCGCTATGCTTGACCGTGCAATGAGGGGATCGGGCGCATGTCGAAATGCACCGGTTGTCTGGCGTCAGACCCGGTTTCCCGGTCTACCTCGAAGGAGTTCGAGGCCGAATGTCCTCTTTGATCGATCTTCCCATCAATCCCCAGCCGCTGTCGCTCAAGTTCGGGCACAAATCGTCCGAATGGTTCGACAATCAGCAGTTGGGCGTGGCGACCTGCGTGCCCGAAGAGGGTACCGGCGCCTACGAAACCCTCTACACCTACGGTTCGACACCCAAGAAGCAGGAACGAATTCCCCGGGAATACTTCAAGCTGCCGGCCGAAGAGCGCGACGCTCGCACCTGGGAGGCTCGCAATCTGGTCGGCGACCGGTTGGTCATTCTCGGACATCACTATCAGCGTGATGAGGTGATTCAGTTCGCCGACTTCCGTGGCGACTCCTACAAGCTCTCGAAAGAGGCGGCCACCCGCGGCGAAGCCGATTTCATCCTCTTCTGTGGAGTGCACTTCATGGCGGAAAGCGCCGATGTGCTCGGGCAGCCGCATCAGCAAGTGATCCTTCCCAACATGGAGGCCGGTTGCTCGATGGCCGATATGGCCAAGCCAGTCGATGTGGAAGCCTGCTGGGCCGAGCTGAAGCAGCTCGGAATCGGCAGCATCATCCCGGTCACCTATATGAACTCAGCCGCCAGCCTCAAGGCATTCTGCGGCCGCAACGGGGGCATCGTTTGCACCTCGTCGAACGCGTCCCGGGTGTACGACTGGGCGTTCGAGCGCGGCGAGCGAATTCTCTTCTTCCCGGATGAGCATCTCGGCCGCAATACCGGCATGAAGAAGGACATTCCGCTCGACAAGATGGTCGTCTGGGATCCGTTCCAGCCGCTGGGCGGCAATACCGAGCAGCAGCTACGGGATGCCACTGTCATCCTCTGGAAAGGCTATTGCTCGGTCCATGCCCGGTTCACCGTCGAACAGATCGAAACCGCTCGGGTCGCCTACCCGGACGTACAGGTGATCGTTCATCCCGAGTGCGACTACCGAGTCGTACAAGCCGCCGATTACGACGGCTCGACCGAAAAGATCATCGACACCATCCGCGATGCGCCGGCTGGCTCGACCTGGGCGGTCGGCACCGAGATCAATCTGGTCAACCGGCTCCAGTCCGAGATGCCGGACAAGAAGATCTTCTGTCTCGATCCGGTGATCTGTCCCTGCTCGACCATGTACCGGGTCCATCCCGCCTATGTGCTCTGGACACTGGAGCACCTGGCACAGGGCGAAGTCGTCAATCGGGTGGAAGTCGATCCGGTCACCAAGCGGGACGCCCTGGTTTCTCTGGAGCGCATGCTGCTGGTGCCGTAACATGCTCATGCGGGCCCTTCTCCCACCAGGGAGAGGGGCCATGTTTTTTGGCGTTGCGGACGGGGTAGCAGGCGTTTAGAATCCGCGTATGACCGATCAGCCGCTGCCCGGACCACATGTTGGGGACAACGCCCTCGACTTCACGCTCGAGAGCACCGGCGGCACCTCGGTATCCCTCTCCAATTATTTCGGCGCCTACCGGGTGTTACTGATCTTCTATCCCAAGGACTTCACCTCTGGCTGAACGAACCAGCTGTCCGCGGTTCGCAGGGCAATCGACTCCTATCGAGATCTCGATACCATTCCATTCGGCATCAGCGGTGACGACCTCGACAGCCATGAGCGCTTCAAGGCCCATCTGAAGCTGCCGTTCGATCTGCTGGTCGACGACGGTCTGGTGCTGGCGCGCGAGTACGGCGCGCTCAAGCCGGTGCCTGGGCAACCTGGTGTCTACGGCGAGCAGATCAACCGCACGGTGTTCATCGTCGGCAAGGACGGCACGATCATCTATCGCGCCAATGGGATTCCATCGACCGATGACCTGCTCAACACCATCCGCCACGCCGGCGACGAGTAACGAAGGGCGCCACGGTTGTGGCGCCCTTCGTCATATTTCCAAGAGTATTCAGTTGCCGCTGGTCAGGCCGTGTAGTCCGGGCCCTCGGGTTGTTTCGTCAGGGTCGCTTCGAGGTCTTCATACCCTTTGCGGCCCATCAGGGCGTAGGTAGCATTCTTGCCCGCTTCCACGCCCGGTTGGCCGAAGGGGTTGACCCCGTAGAGTCCACCGGCAACCACGGTCTGAAATTCGTGCATGAAATAGAGCTCGCCCACGATACCGGCATCGATGGTCAGGCACACTCAGCATGAGGTTCGGGCGTTGTGCTTCGGTGAGCGCCCAGGCGGTGGCAACCCGCTCCCGGTCGAGCAAGGTTCCGAGCTCGGCTCCATCGAGGTAGTCGAGATCCGGGATCCCGGCCGGAGTCCCATCGATGCGCACCTCGGCCCGATAGCGGTCGACCCCGGTCAGGCAGAGAAGCTTGTCGTTCGGACCTTCGGTGTAGAGCTGGATCTGGGAGTGCTGGTCGATCGCGCCGAGCGCCTTGATCGGCGTCTGGCCCGGCAAAGATCTCCTTGCCGTCGGTGCCAAGTCGCTTGCCCAGGCTCTCGGCCCAAAGCTGGCGGAACCAGTCAGCCATACCGAACAGCGCATCGGCATACGGCATCATGACCAGGATGGATTTGCCTCGCTCGGTGTCGGCCAGATAGGCGATGGCGGCGAAGAGCGCGGCAGCATTTTCGAAGATGTCCGGCGATTTGCAGCGCTCGCGCATGGCGGCCGCGCCGTCGAGCAGACCGCCGATATCGACACCGCACATGGCAGCTGGCAGCATGCCGACCGCGCTGAGCACGGTCTGGCGGCCATCGACCCCCGGCGGAACCGGGAAGGTGCGATACCCCTCCTGATCGGCCAGTTTGCGCAGCAGCCCGCTTTCCGGATCGGTGGTGGCGACGATCTGCTCGCGTGCTCTGTTCCTTGCCCACGACGCTTTCCAGCGCGTCCTGCACGACCAGGAAGTTCGCCATCGTTTCGGCGGTCTGGCCGCTCTTCGTCACGACATTGACGAGCGTATTCGATAGATCGACGGTCGCAAGCGTCGCGGCAACCTTCTCGGGATCGGGATTGTCGAGCACGAAGAAGCGTGGACCACCGCGTTGCTCGGCCGGCAGCAGATTCCGATACGGATGCGCCAGCGCCTGAATGGCAGAGATCGCGCCCAGCGACGAACCGCCGATGCCGATCAGAATGAAGTCATCGTATTTGGAGCGGTTCTCTTTGGCGAATGCATTGATGTCATCGACAAGTGCAGTGTTATCCGGCAGGTCGATCCACTTCTGGTCGCCGGCGGCATGCTCAGCCCAGATGCGCTCGATCTCTCGGGCAGCTTTGGCGCAATCGCCTGCAACTGCGCT
Source organism: uncultured Chloroflexia bacterium (assembly GCA_963720855.1). Classification (GTDB taxonomy): domain Bacteria; phylum Chloroflexota; class Chloroflexia; order Thermomicrobiales; family UBA6265; genus JAMLHN01. Next base: position 294,270 of record CAVRGV010000002.1, read on the forward strand.
TCGTTCAAACCGTTCGCGTCTCCAACGGACGACGCCATCGCATTGCGGTAATCGAACCTGATGCGTGAATCCGTCACGACGCCCTCCTCAAGATGCCAATCCAAGCCGTTTGGATGGTAGCACGGAGGGAGAGGCGGCCCTGAGTTCTTTGCCGTGTCCACCGGGACATTTCGCAAGAATTGTGCGGCTTCGGAGCACCGCTAATCGTCGTCGGAAGGCGGAATCGTGGCAGCCAGCGTATCGAGGCGAATCTGGCGCACGGGTGGGCGCAAGGTCATGGGATCGAACTCGTCATCGGCCAGCAGCCGGCGTACTTCGCTGATGCAATAGGCGCCCTGGCAGCGTCCCATGCCAACGCGGGTATGCCGTTTGACATCGTTGACGGTCGTCTTGCCCTCGGCGATGACCTGCTCCACACGCTCCTGGGTGATGTCTTCGCACCGGCAGAGATAATTGGTCATTGGTTCACCTCCAGCGGTACCAGCCAGGGCTGCCGATGAAGCGGCTCTGATCCCAGATAGTCCAGCCGATTCGGCCGGCGTTCGATCATCTGCGCAGCCAGCTCGGCAACGTCGGATTCGGATATCAGGTGCAGCGATTGCGCCGAGCCTCGCGGCCGTCAGGGCGCCATCCAGCGCGCAGATGTCGGCATTGTCGACACCCGCCGCATCGCCCGCGACGTAGAGTCCTGTCGGAATATGCGCCGTCTCGCCGTGATGATGCGGCGACCATCCGCCTTTGCCCGGCATCCAAACCAGGCTGTGACCGCCCATAGTCGCAAGTTGCAGATCGGGTTGCCGTCCAATGGCGACGGCGACGATATCGACTGGAAATTCGCCGGTCATTCAAAACGACCCGCTCGACCCCGCCGTCGCCCTGCACCGAGATCGAGCGGGCTTCGTCTTCTGACATCAGCATAACGACCCGTCCACCCGCGGTGCGCACAGCGTGGGCAGTCGCGGCGCCATCGGGACCGTCACCCAGGATCAGCGACCCGTTTGCCGGGAAGCACGCCGAACTCACCGATCAGCCGTCGCAATCCGGAACCCGTCATGACGCCAGGCAGCGTATTCCCGTCGAAGGCAAGCCCGCGATCGATCGAGCCGGTGGCCAGGATCACTTGCCCGCATTCGAGAACCTCGGCGCCGGCCTGCGTTTCCAGAGAAATGACGCCATCCGGGAAACAGCCCCCAGGCGATGGTGTTCGACCGGATCGTGACAGCCAAGCCGATCGCACTCGGCCAGCAGAGCGATGACAGGTTGGTCGACTCGGCGCGATCGAAGTGCAACCGTCCCCCTGGCCTCGGCCGCTCATCGATGACCGTGACGGAAATTCCGGCATTCGCTGCGGTCACTGCCGCCGAGAGCCCAGCCGGACCGGCCCCGACGATGACGCACGTCTGGATGAGCTCACGCGCTCACCTAACCGTTCGACCGCGCCATGACCGTGCTGGACCGCACGTCCATGCCCGCGCGCACTGGTGTGATGCACGCACGTTGATTGGCTTGCCCATCGACGATAACCAGACAGTCGGCGCAGCGGCCCACGAAACAGAATCCACCACGTCGCGTCGCCGGCGACCTCGGTCACCGTGAAGACGCGCGACCCTGCGGCCAGCAGCGCCGAGGCAATCGTGTCAGACGAACGCGCTTCGATCGATCGACCTTCGAAGGTCAATTCGACCGGCTCTCCGTCAGGGTCGCCGATTCGGACGGCACCATGTGAATTCTCTTGCTCGATCACCGTTGATCCACTCCTGAAACGCCCTAGACTCGCTCGTGAGCATGGCAGTTTCGACTGGTTGCGTCAAACCGGAATTCGAGTTGCGGATCGAGGAACGGCCGGGACACTCCGCTATACTCCATCATCGATTGTGGCGCGGATTTGCAGAGTCCCATTTTTGCCACCGATGTCTGTCCCCGCCACGCGCGCGGCACCCACCAGGAGGTTTTCGCAATGGTCAAGACCGCCGTCCGGAGCTCGTCCGAGCAGGACACGTCGACCGCCCGAGATTTCGCACCGGTTTATCTCGAAGAGAGCGCTCGCGATCACGTCTGGATTCACAGCCTTCCCTGGGCCGATCTGGCCGAGAAAGACGGGTTCCGCGTTTTCGATCGTGGCGAAGGCTCCACGATTTACGACATTCACGGACGTGGCTATTTCGATGCCATTTCCGGTTTGTGGGTGGTCAACGCCGGCCACGGCCGCGCCGATATTGCCGCCCGCATGGGTGAGCAGGCGGCCCGCCTGGCCTATGCCTCGGCCATGTCCTTCACCACCGTGCCGCAGGTGCAACTGGCCGAAATGATCGCCGAGCGCACACCCGGCGATCTCAATCGCGTCTTCTTCTGCTCCGGTGGATCGGAAGCGGTCGAATCGGCCATAAAGATTGCCAAGCAGGTTCAGGCGATGCGCGGATTCCCGCGCCGTTACAAGATCATCGGCCGCCGCGGTTCCTACCACGGGATGACCTACGGCGCGATGAGCCTCACCCAGTCGATGCGCGATGAAGCGTCGTTCGGCCCGTACATGTACGGCGTCTACCACGTGCCGCATCCGGACCGCTATCGCTCCGACTTCGGGGTCGAAGGCGAGCAGGCCGACATCATGGCCGCCAAGCGCGGTCGAGCAGGAGATCATCTACCAGGGTCCGGATACCGTGGCCGCCGTCATCGGCGAGCCGATTTCGACCGCGGCGGGCGTGCACGTCCCGTCGCCGATCTACTGGCAGATGCTGCGCGAGACCTGCGACAAGTACGGCGTGCTGCTGATTTGCGACGAAGTCATCAACGGCTTCGGCCGCACCGGCAAGATGTTCGCGCAGGAGCTCTTCGGCATTCAGGGCGACATCATGACGATCGCCAAGGCGCTTTCGTCCGGCTACGCGCCGATTGCCGCCGCCGTCGTGAGCGACAAGGTCTATGACATCTTCAAGGAGAAGGATCAGACGCCGATGGGTCACCTGCTGACCTTCGGTGGTCACCCGGTTGCCTGCGCGGCCGCGATTCGCAACCTCGAGATCTTCGACGAGGAGAACTTGGTCGAGCGGGGCAACGAAATGGGCACCTATCTCGGACGAGCAGCTCGAGACGCTGACCAGCCACCCGTCGGTGGGCGAGGTTCGCGGTGTCGGTATGGTCTGGGGACTCGATATGGTCTCCAACAAGGCGACCCGCGAGAAGTTCGCCAAGGACAGCAAGTTCAAGAAGAAGCTGGGCCAGCTCCTCATGGAGCGCAATGTGGTCACTCGCGTCTGGGACGTGCTCCACCTCGCGCCGCCCCTGATCGTAACCAGGGACGAGATCGACAACGTGGTCGGCGCGATCGACGAGTCGCTCACCATCGCCGAGAACGAGTACGCGTCGGAGATCCAGGCGTAACGACGCAGTCGATCACACACATTCGAAACGGGCTCCGGAGTAAATCCGGAGCCCGTTCTTCGTTTCCCGATATTCGGGGACAGTCGCACGGCAGTCGACAGCCACGTAGTCGCTGCGCTGTCGCTCGAATTCGGCATCAATCCTACTTGGCGCGCTTGTTTGCCGCGAAGCAATCTCGACAATAGACCGGTCGACCGGAGCGGGGTTCGAATGGCACGACCGTGTCTTTGCCGCATTGGGCACATACAGCCGGGAATCCGCTGTTGGCGTTGCGACGGCCGTTGGCCCCGTTTCGGGAGTTGTTGGTCGAGCCGCCGTAGTGACCGAGCGTTTCGGTCCAGGACGACTCCGGCTCGGAGTTGCGGATGAGATCGGCATTGCGCGTCGGCGCGCCGGGCAGCGCGGCAATCGAGACAACGGACCGGTACGCGAAAGCCCCGTTGTTGATAGAAACGCTGTTCGTCCTCGCGAAAACGAGAATGGCTTCTCGCAGTCGATGCAGGTCAACAGACGGATTTCGGTTTGAGCGGTCAACGCGGAACAACTCCAGATCGGCACGACGACGGACGAAGTTTGTCGCTCTCACGATACCGCAGTCATGACCCATCTAGGCATTCCTTATCACGCCAGTCCGACCGCCGCCCGCAAGTCATCCACTGATTCGCAGACGACATCGGGGCCGGCCGCCAGCAGATCGGTGTGATCGGGAACGCCCCACAGCACAGCCGATCGTCGCCACGCCCGCTCCCTTTCCCGCCATCACATCTGCCGCGGAGTCGCCAATCATGGCGGCATGCGACGGATCGTCATGCGAAAGATCGGCCAGCGCCAGCACCAGCGCCATCGGATCGGGTTTCTGCCGTTCGACATCGTCGCCGGCGTAGACCACATCGAAGCGGTCGAGCACCCCCAGAATGTCGAGCGTCATCAACGCGGTATTGCGGCTCTTGCCAGTCACCACGGCCAGCTTGATCCCGGCTGCATGCGCGTCGGCCAGCAGATCGTCGATCCCATCGAACAGCTCGACCAGATCCCGATGACGGCGTTCGTAGGTGGCGACATAGCGCTCGATCGCCTCGTCGTGGTGATCGGGACCGAGCACGTTGCGAATCACGTAGTTGTCCGGCGGTCCGAACAGCGCCCGAATTTCTTCCGGCGAGAGTGGTTTGCCGGTGATGGGCACGAAGGCGTCATTGAACGACTCGTAGATCAGTGGCAAGGTATCGGCCAGCGTACCGTCGAGATCGAAAATGAGCGTCGTGAATCGGGGCGTCATCAGCGTTTCGATCCCCGGTCGATCATGGACTGCAAGCGAGCAATGTGCTCTGGAGTCGCCAGCCGCGACTTCCTGCAAATCGGCCTCATACGCAAGATGCTGTTCGAATCCCGCGAAGACCGAGCGATTCAGCGCGCGCTTCGTCAACGCATTGGCAGACGCAGGTTTGGCGATCAGCGTCTCAGCAAGCCCGCCGGGTCCGATCGACGAGCTCATCGTTCGGGACGACCCAGTTGATCAAGACCAAGCGCGAGCGCGCGGCGCCGCGTCGATGCGCTCCCCAAGCAGCGCCAGCTCGCTCGCGGCTCCAAACCCGGCCAGTCGTGGCAGCAGCCACGTGATTCCGGCGCCGGGAATGAGCGCGATCGCATGCGGCGCGCAGATGAACGATGCGTTCTCGGCCGGCTATGCGCAGATCGCAACGAGCGCGATGCCAAGCCCAGCGCCCGTGGTCACACCGTTGATCGAGGCGATCACCGGTTTGTCCATGGATCGAATGCTGAGCACCACGGGATTGAACCGCAGCCGCAGCTCGTCGCCTGCCGCCTGCGCGCCGATCGCGGCCTCCTTGGCGGAGAGCTCGTGAATGTCCTGTCCGGCGCTGAACGCATCGCCCCGGCCAGTGATGACGACCACGCGCACGGTCATCGTCTCGCTCGGCGGTCTTCAATGCCGCCAGCAGCGATTCGGCCATGACCTGATCGAAGGCGTTGCGCGCATCGGGTCGGTCGAAGGTAAGTGTGGCGACGCCGTTTTCGGTTTCGTAGCGCAAGGGCTGGCAAATGAGGTCACGAGCTGCTCGCTCCCAAAACCGGTCTGCGCTTTTCCAGAAAGGCGGACATTCCCTCTTTCGCATCCTCGGTGTCGAACAGGGCGTTGAAGTGCGTCGCGCTCCAGGTCGAGCCCCTCTTCCATGGGCAGATCGAACGATGCAAGCACAGCGCTCTTGGCGGCGATGGCCGCATCGAGCGATTTGGCTGCAACGCGCTGGGCTAGTCGAAGGGCGGCGGTCAGGGTCAGCTCATCAGGCACAACGCGGTTGACCAACCCGGCCTCCAGCGCATCCCATGCCGAAATAGGTTCTCCCAGAAGCACCATCTCCATCGCGCGAGCTTTTCCAATCGCTCTTGGCAGGCGCTGTGTGCCGCCGCCACCCGGCATGATGCCAAGCGCGATCTCGGCTTGCCCAAATCGGGCCGATTCGCCGGCAACCACAAGGTCGCAGACCCAGACCAGCTCGGCGCCGCCACCCAGCGCGAACCCATTGACGGCGGCAATCAGCGGTTTGCGAATTTGTCCGCAGGCGTTGCCAGCAACCGAGTTGCGGCCGGGTTGCCATCTCAGCCGCGGACGCGCCCGCCATGGCCGCAATGTCCGCGCCCGCGGCAAAAAGCGCTCGCCTCCAGTCAGAACAATGGCATGGATATCCGTCGTCGGCATCGAGTCGCTCGAACGCGGCGGTCAATGCAACCAGCAGTTCTGCGCTCAGCGCATTGCGCACCTGAGGGCGATTCAGTCGAACAAGCGCGACTCGCCCTGACCGCGACTCGAGCAGTTCTCGCGTTTCGGTCGATTCGGTCCAGGTCATTTCTGCGGTCAAATGAGTTGCTTTCCGGCAATTGCGGATTTGGGCATTTCCGCCTCTGCTACAGTATGCCGCGATAGCGATCGACAACGCATCTCGACGGACCGATCCCATGCCCACCGCGGCGAACCCGACACCTGACATCGATTCCAGCACAGCGTCCACTCGCCTGCTCGTCGTGGCCGATCACTATGAGATCGACCCGGAGCGCCCATTGGGCACCGGCGGGATGTCGATCGTCTACGAGGCGCGCGATCTCAAGAATCGGCGCACGGTGGCTATCCGCACGCTGCGCGCGGAACATGCCCAGAACCCCGAAACCCGTGCTCGCTTCCGCAAGGAAGCGCGCACCATGGCCTTTATCCAGCATCCCAATGTCGCCCGGGTCTATGACCTGTGGGAAGACGACGCCTCCGCCTGGGTCGCGATGGAGCTGGTTCCCGGCAAATCGTTGCGCGATGTGCTGGCCGAGCAGGGACCGCTGCCGTTTGTTCGAGGTCGAGGTCATTCTCAACCAATCCGCCAGCGCGCTGGAAAAGCTGCATAGCGCGGGAATGGTCCATCTCGATGTCAAGCCGGCCAATCTGATCCAGACCCCGGATGGAACGATCAAGCTGATCGATTTCGGCCTGGCCCAGCAAGCGGACCAAACCCAGGAGCTGCTGCACGGTATGGCGTACGGCAGCGCCGCCTACCTCTCTCCCGAGCAGGCGGCAGGCGAGCAGGTCGATGGAGCCAGCGACGTCTATTCACTGGGTTGCGTGGTCTACGAGCTCCTGACGGGTCGCACCCCCTTCGAGGATCCCTATCGAACCCGCAGCGTCGGAGGAGATGGTGCAGGCGCACCTCAATCTGCAACCCGACCGCCCATCGGATGCCAACAGGGAAGCGGAAATTCCGGATTGGTGCGATGAGCTCGTGCTGTGGGCATTGCTCAAGGATCCAGCCGACCGGCTGCAGAGCCCGAAACGATTCGCCGAGCTCTTCGAACAGGGCGTGAACGGGGCGCTCTCTGCAGCAGAGGTCCGCAAGCTGCGGACCGCGCGGATGCCGCGCGCTCGCACCGCGGCCCAAGCCACCACACCAACCCCCTCGTATTCCAGCCAGGCGGTCCCCTATCAGGTGGTTGCGGCAGCGGCGCCATCCAGCAAACATTGCGTCGCCTCCACCCTCGAAACCGAGAAAGCGCCCGTTACTGATTCGGCTGTTGAACCCGATGCGTCCGGCCCTCTGGCGCCTCATTGTCGCGCTGCTGGTAGTCAATCTGTTGCTGGCCGGGGTGCTCTATATCCAGCGCGGAGAGATTCCTGGCATCATCGACGCAAACGACACCGCCTTGGCGGTCGGCGATACCACCACCGTCGCGGTCGACGGGCTCAATCTGCGAGCCAACGCCGGCATGACCGCGGTCTCGATGGCGACGCTGGCCGAGGGCCAGGAAGTCTACCTGCGCGATGCGCCGGTTCAGATCGACGGCGAAACCTGGTGGCCGGTGACCGTCGGCAATCCGGCTGATGGACTCGACGGATATGTCTGGTCTGCCGGCCTGAAGAACGGAAACGAAACGATTCGCGAGCGAATCGATAGTGGCATCGATAACGCAATCGAACGCATCCAGGAGAAGATCGGTGTCTGAGCAACGCATCGCCGTGGTCGGCGCGGGAACCATGGGTTCGCAGATCGCCCAGCAGATCGCGCTGCATGGATATTCGGTCTCGCTGTATGACGAACGCGCAGAGCAACTCGCCAAAGCGCTGGAAAGCAATCGCGCGCACCTGCAACGCCGCGTCGAAAAGGGCACGCTGGCCCCGCTGGACTTCGATGCCGCACTCGCGCGGGTGGAACCGTTCGACGACCTCGCGAGCTGCCGGTCGACGGCTGTTCGCTGGTCATCGAAGCAATCGTCGAGGATCTCGGTGCAAAGCAAGCGCTCTTTCAACAGCTCGACGAGCTGACGGGTGCCGATGTCTTGCTCGCGACGAACACCTCCAGCATGACCGTTACCCAGATTGCCTCGATTCTTCCCGGGTCGTGACCGCACGATCGCGCTGCACTTTTTCAATCCGGTCCTCGTGATGCAGCTCGTGGAAATCGCCCCGGCTCCCTTCACGAGAGCGGGATTGGTGCAGCGTGCGGTCGATTTCGTGACCGTCGATCGACCGCACCGCCGTCGTGCTCGACAAGGAGATCGAAGGACTGCTGGCCAATCGCATCATCGCGGCGATCCGGCGCGAAGCGTTTTGGTTGGTCGATCAGGGCTACGCCACCCCGGAAGCGATCGACCAGGCGATCGAGCTTGGGCTACGGCACCCGATGGGGCCATTCAAGCTGGCCGATTTCAACGGGTTGGACGTGGTGCTGGCAATTCAGCAACGCCGCTTCGAACGCACCGGCGACGAGCTCGACCGTCCGCCGAAGCAGCTCCGTTCGCTGGTCGAACAAGGCAAGCTCGGGCGAAAGTCCGGGGCAGGGTTCTACGATTACGACCCGCCGCCGGAGCGAACCCGTTGACCGATTTCTATCGGATCGACCCGCTGTTGACTGACGAAGAACGGGAGGTCCGGGATCGGGTGCGTTCCTGGGCGCGCGAGCGCATCGCTCCCCGAGCGGCAGAGTTCTGGGAACGCGGCGAGTTTCAGGCCGATCGGGTGCTGGAGCTGGGCGCGCTCGGCGTTGCCGGTGGAACGATCGGCACCCACGGGTGTCCGCAGATCAGCGCGACCGCCTATGGACTCGCAAGTCAGGAGCTTGCCTACGCCGATTCATCCTTCACCACGTTCTTTGGAGTGCACTCCGGATTGGCGATGGGATCGATTGCGCTCTTTGGCACCGACGCGCAAAAGGAACGCTGGCTACCGTCCATGGCGCGTGGCGAGGCGATAGGCGCATTTGCCCTTACGGAGCCCGATCATGGCAGCGATGCCAGTCATCTGACCACCACCGCCACCCCGGTCGAAGGCGGCTATCTCATCAACGGCGGCAAACGCTGGATCGGCAACGGCGACAACTTTGCGGTGGCCGTGCTTTGGGCCCAAACGCCGGACGGCGTTGCGCCCTTTCTGTTCGAGCCAGACACACCCGGCTTTACGCGCACCCCAATGCTCGGCAAACTCTCCAAGCGCGCGGTAACCAACGTCGAGATGGCATTCACCAATTGCTTCGTTCCGGAATCGAGCCGTATGCCGGTGACCGGGTTCCGTAACGTGGTCGAGATCCTGCGCATCACCCGGCATCACGTCGCCTGGACCGCGCTGGGGGAAGCTATCGCTTGTTACGAAGCGGCGCTCGAGCATGCGCGGCAGCGAATGCAGTTCGGAAAACCGATCGGGTCGTTCCAGCTCGTGCAGGAGAAAGCTGGTGGAGATGGCGACCGAGATCACCAAGGCCCAGCTCTTGTCCCTACAGCTCTCGCGCCTGCTCGATGCCGGCCAGGCAACTGCCGGGATGACCGCCATGGCAAAAGCCAATAACTCGAAGATCGCTCGTGATTGCGCTCGGCTGGCTCGCGAAATCCTCGGCGGAGACGGCATTCTCCAGCAGCACCATGTCATGCGGCACATGGTCGATATCGAGGCGATCTATACCTTCGAGGGAACCTGGGACATCAACACGCTCATCGTCGGCCGCGAGCTGACCGGTTTGAGCGCGTTCGAGTAAGCGCGATGCCGGCGATATGCCTATGGCGCGGGTGATATGGCGTCGGTCGACTTGAGCGGATTGGCGTCGCTGGCATGCGTCAAGACAACGGCCACCCGGCCCTGTTCTTCCGGTGTCAGGGTGGCGATTGCCCCATACGGGTCAGGAGAGGCCGCCGTGAGAATGGCGTTGTAGTCGTCGCTGCGCAACGCCTCCCGTAGGCGCTCGCTGTGAGCAGCGCGGCGGACGTCGATGCTCCAAATCGGCAAAATCAAGCCCATGCCCAAGATAGGGTTGCGCCACGCCGAACGCCTCACGCGCGGCGGGAAGCATTCGGCCAAGCCGCGCATAGTCCGGCGGGTTGGCGGTCGCGGCCCGCCGGATCGAGGCCACGATGCTAAGCCGGTCGGCCACGGATTGGATACTCGACCAGTCGAGATCGGCCGGCAAGAGCGCGCCGGTCGTTTCCAGATCGTTCATGGCATCGACCAGCTTGCGGTCGTCACCGCTCGCCAATGCCTCGCGCAACCGCACCGACGCACGGCGCTGCGCGATCAGGCGCGACGTCCGCCGCTTTTCCGAGGGACCGAGCAGATCCTCGCCACCCGTTGGCTTCGCCGCCATGAGATCGGCCACCGCGACCGCATCCCGCTCCGCCAGCGCTTTGCGCACGTTCTGCAGCCAGCGCCGCCGTCCCTGGGCCAGGGCAATGCGTTCTTTGTCTTCCTGGCTGACGTACCCCGGTTCGTGCAACAGCTCTTCCACCGCACTCGCCAGAATCTGCTCGTCGGAATCGAGATCGATCGCCTTCTGGAGCTGCTGCCACTTGATCGCGAGCCGCACCGCCGCTTCGGCCGAGCGTGAAACGCCCCGAAGCTCATCCAGCTCGCCACTGGCGGCCATATCGGCCAGCCGTTGACGGTCATCGGCCTCCAGTCCCTCGATCAGTCGCGCACGCAGATCGGACTGGTGCAACGCGCTCCTGATACGCCCGGCGGGCTGCGGGTTGAACTGCGAATGACCAGCGCTTCCGCCTGTTCGATCGCGGCGATGATCTCATCGTCATCGCCGGCATCCATCGCTTTGGCAATGCGCAACGCGAAGATAGTCACTGGCGAGATTGGTCGCCTGGATCGCGTACGGAATGACTTCTGGCGCTTGCCGCACCGCAGGCCAGAGATTCACAACTGTCGCCGAATCCCGGTCGATCACCGCCGCAATGAAGTCACCCACCTGGGAATCGGATTGGGTCAGCGGCACCACGGAGTACCAGGAGGCTTCGGCCGCGACCGGGGGTGCCGAAATGGCGGCCGGCGGTGGAGCAGGCGCCGCGCGAACCTCGACCACTGCCGCGCGCGCGGCTTGCCAGGCATCGTCGATGGGCGGAACCGCATCGACCGCCGACCGACAGGCTTCTCGCAGAATGCCGAGCACGCCCTGGAATTCGTCATCCCGAAGCTGTTTGAGCCGATCGAAGAGCTTCGACTTGTTCGGAGATGCAAGGTCGGACGGAGCAAAGAGAATCGCGCCATCTGACGCGCGCCGGCGAATCGCCGAACGATTCCCGCAACGAGGGATCGATTGCCAGCGCCCGCAAGCGATGTATAGATCAGCAGCGCCGCGAAGTCATCACGGCGTTCCGGCGCCGACGCGACCCCGCGTGGATGCGAATAGGCCAGCGGGCGGTTTCGCCTTGGAAACGGTCACCGCCCCCGGCCACCATGCGGTGTCATAGTCGACAAAGACCGGTCCGCGTTCCAGATCGACCATGACATTTTGACCGGACAATGCGCCGTGCGAAAACTCGACCTCACGGTTGGCAGCCACTGCTCGCAACCAGGAATTCGCCAGCGCGTTCAGCACCCGCTTCTCCCCTTGCCGCGCGGCGCGATCGACCGCTTCGATCAGGGTCGGCCCTTCGATCCATTCCATGGCGATAACCGGCTCGGAAAGGGAACGGAAATCGGGGCCGGGTAGCATCAACCCTTCCGGAAAGAGGTGGACGAATTGCACCAGGGGAGAATGCTCGGACGAGCGCAAACGCCGTAGCGTCGAGTCTTTCGACAGTCGCTGATACCGGGCCAGCACCGCGTTGTCGAGCCGGTCGGTCAGAAAACAGCGCAGGGCCACATAACCGGGAGCCGCATTTTCCAGCCGGTAAACCACGGCCTCATTTCCAGCGATGCGGAACGGTTGATCGGCCCCGGACATGGAGATCGAGCCGCCGCCGAGCGCGCGAAACGCGGTCAGGTTGCGTCCCGGCCGAAGCATGGCGTGATCGAATGTAGCGATGGTCGGCATGGTTGGTTACGCGCTCTATCCCTGTACGTTCGCTGAGTACGGGGTACCAGCAGGGATAGCGGGAATGGTACATTGTCCCTGCGCAGAGGGAAGCGCATCGTTCGATCACCCCGCAAACGGAACCTCCGTCCGACTCCTGCTACCGAGAAATCGAGACTCACGCGGTATGCGGCTACGCTCCAATTCCACCGAAATTCCAGGCAGCACCACGAGCGGCGTCACCAACGGTTCGACGCCGGTTTGGCCTGCGACCGACCAGCTTCGATCTCTTCGCCTCGCGCCACCGGCCATCGACCACCAATGAGCTCGCGCGTGAGATCGAAGCGATTTCGGCCTCCGTCGGAGAGGTCGATTCCAAGTCTGCCGAGCGCCTGACCGATCTGGCCTCCTCCCTCGAAACCGACGAAAGCCGCCTGCGCTGGGCCGATGTCGACATGCGGCAGGCGTTCAATACCGAGCAGATCGCGCACGCCTATGCGGTCAAGCGCGAAGGCGGGTATGTCCCCGCGATCGTCGACCGGGTCGATCGATTGCGCAACGTATTGATTCTGCTGCCTATTCTGCTGACCTGGTTCGCGCTTTTCGAGGCAAGCCGAAATTACGCCAAGTTCATCGAAGCGAACCCGGAAGCGGTTAGCAGCCCGTTCCTGCTCCTCTGGGAGCAGAACTTCGGTGGCACCGCAGGATGGTGGTCACCAACGTTTTCGCTGCTGGCGCTGACCGACGCCGGCATCATCGCCTTCATCATCCTGCTGACCTTCTACTCCCACGGACGCCGTGAGGCGCGCGAAGAAGCGATCGACAAGAGCGCCGTCCTCTTTCAGACCGAGCTGGATAACGTGCTGGCCGAAGCCACCGTTGCGCTGGCGCCCGACCGGGCCGGGCGCCCGGCCATGCTGGCACGCAGCGTGCATCGCCTGGCCGACCGCTTCGACAATTCGAGCCAGGAGCTGCTGACCCGCCTCAAAGCGGAGCACGATCGGTTGGCATCGATCGCCAATCGCCGCGAACGCGAGATTGCCGACTTCGGCGTCTTTGCCAGCGGCATGCGCTCCGGCGCGGAAGAGACCCATCGGGTGCTGCTCGAAATGAAACAGCTTTCGACCGGCCTACAGAACGCGCTGGAAGATCTGGCCAGCGAAGTCAGCGCATCCGGCGAGCATCAACACTCGCTGCAGAAGTCCGTAGCGTCGCTCGAGCGCCTGGTCGGGGCGGGCATGCAAAGCGACGCCGCCCTGACGCCGAAAGCTCGCCGAAGCGGCGGAAGCGCTGGCCGATGCCGCCGACCGCTCGCTCGCAGGCGCGGAAACCGCCTCCCAGGCTGGGCGCCTGGCCACCGATGCGGTGCATGGCATCGTCGATCTCACCGCCTCGCTGTCGGGTGGGCAGGCTCGCCTCGAGCATGCCCTTGCCGAGCAGACCGAGGCCAACTCCAAGCTGGCCGATTCGCTCCGCTCCGGCGTGGGCGGGGTGAGCGCGTCGTCCCGCAGCCTGGGGGACATTTCGATCGCGCTCTCGCAGCTACGCGAGGAATTCAATCGCATGTCCCAATTGGCCGAAGAGCAGAACATGACCCTCTCCCGGCTCCTCTCCGAGCAAAACACCATGGCCTCCAGTCTTTCCGATGTCGCGCGCGATCTTGGCGCGGCCGGGGTTTCGACCTCGTTGCGCCAGCGCGAGATGAACGACGAGCTCGGTTCTCTGGTTCGCCGGCTCGATGCGCTGGCCGCGACACTGACGCATATTGCCGGTGGGGGCGACTCGGCCTGGATTCAGGGAGGCGGCTCATACGCCGAGGAGGAGACCGACCCCACGCCGCGCAAGAGCAACTGGCCGGGCGGGGGACGGTAGGTCGGTTGCCCATGTCCTCCCGTCGCTGCGTAAGGCCACCATCCGATGAGAACCCGCCGGCGTCGTGAAAGCCGCGACATGATCCTGCTGGGCGGTTGGCTCTTCGCCGACCTTCTGCTCGGCTTGGCGATGCTCTTCCTGACCGCCAACACGGTTGGCACCCCTCCACCCGACCCCGACCCCTACTCCATCGCCAAATGGCTATGCCACCATGGCGGCCGCCGCGCAGGCCACCGCCACCGCACAGCAACGAGAACTCGATGCGCTGAACATCACCGCGACCGCGGTCGATCAGCAGGCCGCCGCTACTGCCGCCGCCCAGGCAACGCAGCAAGCCGCGCTTGCCCAGCGCGCCACCGAGGCCGCGCTGCTCCAGCTTACCCAGGAAGCGCTGACCGATGAGGAGCGCGCCACTGCGAACGCCGAGGCGACCCAACAGGCGTTGGCCGCCGAAGCGACCCTGGCGGCCTTCGCCACCCAGCAAGCAGAATCGAACCTCAGCAACGACGATCTCAATCGCCAGCTCGCCACCGCGGCGGCGCAGGCGACAGAGAATGCGGTCAGCGCGGAGCAGACCATCGAGGCCCAGCAGACCCAGGCAGCCGAGGTGGCGCTCATTGCCACCCAGAACGCTGAATCGGGAGCAAATGACCTGGCAACCGCGCAGGCTGCCGCAGCCGCCGCTCAGGCGACCGCGGAGGCCCTGGCCGCCGCCAACTCATCGAGCGACTCCGACATCGCCACGGCGCAGGCAGAGGCGAATCTGGTGCAAGCCACCATCGCCGCACTGAGCACCCAGCAGGCGGCTTCGAACGCCACCGCGACCGTGCTGGCGCAACAAGCCGCCCAGGGATCGATCGATCCCTCCAAGGTCGAGCTGTCGATCGATGTCGATTACAACGGGCTCATCAACGGCGATCAGGACGCCATCGACGAAACATCGGCGGCCTTGGCCGACATCCTCGCCCCATATGACGGCTGCCGCGTCGGGCTCTCCCTGACGTTCGGCTGGAGCTCAGATCTGCAAACCGGTATCGCGGTGGCGCAGGCGGTGAATCAGATCCTGGCAGACGACTTCCCGGAGATCTTCGGCGAAGCCGCGCTGGAGGATTTTGCCAGCCTGCAGGATCCGCCGGGCCGGGTCGACCTGGAATTCTTCTTCTACAAGGGTTGCGACGCGCTCGGGACCTGAGTCCAGGCGCGAGCAGCCAGCTCAGGTGCCAGGGCGTCGATCAGCGATGGTAATCGGTCGCTCGGCGGTAGGTATCCAGGGTCGCCTGAGCAGTACGTGACCAGGGGAACTCGGCGGCACGCGCTCGGCCCTTTGCGGCCAGATTCAGCGCACAGCTCCTGGTTTGCGCCCAGGCGAATCAGAGCATCCGCCAGAGCCGTCCACGGTCGGATCCGACCAGCATGCGCGGCGTCTCCGGCCACTTCAGGATGCGAGGTTCGATGGCTGGCAATCACGGGAATGCCGTGCGCCATTGCTTCCAGGATGGGTAGTCCGAATCCTTCGCTGAGCGAGGGATTCACCGCAATTGCCGCATGGCGATACAACGCATGCTTTTCCGATTCACCTACCCGTCCGGTGAGCACGACCCGGTCCTGAAGCCCGAGCTCCTCGATCAGCGGTGCGATCGGCGGGTAGACGGCTGGATTGCCGCTATGCGGCGCGCCAACCAGGACCAGCCGCCATCGAGGTCCGAGCTCGCCCCGCGCGTGCGCGAACGCGCGCAACAGCAACCGGAAGATTCTTGCGCGCATCGAAGCCGCCGGTATGCAGGATGTACGGCCCGGTAAGAATCGCGGGACGGCTTTGTTCGACCGGGACTCCCGACACCCATCGGAATCACATCGATCCGATCATGATCGATCCCCAGTAGCTCCTCCACCACGCCGGCGACATAGGCCGATGGGACGATGATTCGGGTAGCACGGGGAACCGTACGGCGTGCCAGTTCGCTCTGAATGCGCGCTGGTCGAGACGCGCGATATTCCGGCAATTGCAGTGGGATCAGATCGTGAACCGTGACCACGAGCGGCCCGTCGAATCGCAGCGGTGCGGCGAATCTGGTCATATGCAGAAGGTCGACGCCGGCTGCAGTGGCGGATCCAGCCACCCCTCGCATATCCCAGCCCATGCGCGCGAGACGATTGGAAGAGCGAGTCAGCCCACTCACGCGCCGCCAGTGGCACCAGGTCGATGCCGGAATCGCGGGCTCGGAATTCATCGATGAGCGCTTCGACATAAGCGCGCACTCCCGAGTAGGGATAGTGCAACGGCACGACATCGAGACCAATTTTCAGTGATTTTCCCATGGCGATCTTCGAAAAATCCGGAGGAGTTGTATCCCAACGCCAATTCGTCGGCGAACGATTGAGATGCAACGCCAGAGTGGCCTGGCGATGTCCGCAATTCCGTTCCCCCAGTTGTCTCGGAGCGGGTAGTATAGCTGTAGAGGGCACGGCCTCGGCTTCCAGATGCTCGCCAGCGACCGACGCGGAGCCCGTAATCCAAAGGCGGACCGGGCTGGCAGAAGTCGCACAGACGTGCTAGTATTCCGGAAGTAACTTGTAAATAGTAACCACGTCGGAGATGACGAATGTCCAAGTGCAAAGAAATTACAGACGCCCAGTTCGATGAAGAAGTCACCAAATCGGACAAGTTGGTGCTCGTCGATTTTTGGGCCCCATGGTGTGGCCCTTGCCGCGCGATTGCTCCGATCTTGAACGATCTCGCCAAAGAGCGTGAAGACTCTGTCAAGGTCGTGAAGATCAATGTCGACGAGGAGCAGGTCAACGCCGCCAAGCTCGGCATCATGACGATTCCCACACTCGTGCTGTTCAAGGACGGCCAGGCGGTCGATCGGTTGCTTGGAGGCTATCCCAAGCGCGCCATCGTCGAGCGGGTCGACAAGCATCTTTCGGTGCCGGCCGCGAGCTAGGCGTCGAACCAAAACCGATTATTACGAAACCGGCGGCCTATTGGTCGCCGGTTTTTTGCTTCCAATGGGAGAAGGGTTGGGGCAGGGAAATCTCGTTGTCATCCTGACGAAGGAAGGATCTCCCGCCGCAGCGGACGCCACCAAATGGCCAGACTTCCATCCCTCTGCCAACAACTTCGAGCATCGCTCTAGGAGCCGTCGACCACGCTCAGATCGTCGACTTCGCGCTTGAGGTCCTGGAGATCGGCGAATTCGCGGTAGACCGATGCGAACCGGATATAGGCCACGTGATCGATCGATTTCAGCTGCTGAAGTACCACTTCGCCGATAGCGGATGAGGGAA
The DNA here is from genome assembly GCA_963720855.1 of uncultured Chloroflexia bacterium. Classification (GTDB taxonomy): domain Bacteria; phylum Chloroflexota; class Chloroflexia; order Thermomicrobiales; family UBA6265; genus JAMLHN01. The sequence continues at coordinate 311,588 of CAVRGV010000002.1, forward strand.
CCTCGGCCTTCCCCTGGGCCAGGAGCTCGGCCTCCACCCGCTGCACCAGTTGTTCGATCTGCTCTTCCCCAACCGGGCGCTTGGTGAGCGCGACGCGTAGTTTCTGACGCAGCTTGTCCGGGTCGAACTCCTGCCGGCGGCCGTCTTTCTTGACAACCACCAGGCCGGCCAGATCGATACGCTCGAACGTGGTGAACCGCCGCGCGCAGCCCGGACATTCGCGGCGCCGCCGAATGGCGCTACCGCCGGAAATCTCCCGGCTATCGGTGACGCGCGAATCGGGCGCCTGGCAGTATGGGCATTTCAACCGTGCGCCCTCCTTTGGAGCTGCAGGCTCACGGACATGCGGAACATCCGATCGGGACTATCGCTCGCGCAGGAATCGGATGATGCTCGATTCCTCATCGAACTCGTCGTCCGGCAGCACCGGGCTGTACTGCGGCGCACGCGGCGCTTGATCGTTCTGTCCGGTTCGATAGACCTGCTGTTGTTGACGCTGCGGCTGCTGTTGCTGCTGTCGGGCCGGGCGACGCGCCGGCTGCTGGAACTCCGGCACCCGGTCACGATCGTTGAACCCGGTGGCAATCAACGTGATCATGACCGCATCGCCCATCGACTCATCGATCGAGGTACCGTAGATGATCTCAGCGTCCTCATCGACCGCGGCGCGAATGATCTCGGCCGCATCGCTGGTTTCGGTCAGGGTCAGGTTCGAGCTTCCGGTGATGTTGTAGAGCACTCCGGTCGCGCCTTCGATACTGGTTTCGAGCAGCGGGCTGGAAATCGCTTCCTTGGCAGCATCGATGGTGCGGGTCTCGCCCGTTCCGTAGCCGATCGCCATCAGAGCCGACCCCGCGTTGTGCATGATCGTGCGCACATCGGCGAAGTCGAGATTGATCACGCCCGGCTTGGTAATCAGATCGGAAATTCCCCCGATCCCCTGGCGCAGCACATCGTCGGCCGTACGAAACGCTTCAGTGATCGGCGTTTTCGGATCGACGAGCTGAAGCAACCGCTCGTTCGGAATGGTGATCAGTGCGTCCACACTCTCGCGCAGCGCGTTGATTCCCTCATCCGCGGCCTTGCGGCGGCGGGTGCCTTCGAATTCGAAGGGGCGCGTGACCACGCCAACCGTCAGTGCGCCTGCAGCTTTGGCGATCTTGGCGATCATCGGCGAGGCGCCGGTTCCGGTGCCACCGCCCATTCCGGCAGTGATGAAAACCATGTCGGTATTGCGCACCAGTTCCTGGATCTGGTCGGCGCTTTCCTCGGCGGCACGCGCGCCAACCTCTGGCCGTCCGCCGGCGCCAAGCCCTTTGGTCAGCTTGTCGCCAATGCGCACCGAGATGTTGGCATTGCTGTTGAGCAACGCCTGACCGTCGGTGTTGACCGACACGAATTCGATGCCGTCGACCCCCATCTCGACCATCCGGTTGATGGCGTTGCCACCGGCGCCACCGACGCCGATGACCTTGATGCGGGCAAATGTCTGGGGAGCAAGTCGATTGGACACAGGGCGCTCGATCGGCATAACGGGCTGATCGCCCGCGACAGTGCGTGGAGTGGTTTGGAACGGGGTTGGATTGGGCTCGGAGGACGACCGAAAATCACGGCGCGGTTGCTCGACTGGTCGCTGTCCCTCTGCTGGCATCCACTCGTCCCTTACGCCCGGTTTGCGCTTCGTTCGCGACTTGCGGGCGGCGTTATCGAAATTCGACCGGTTTCACGTACTCGCGTCCGGGACTGGCATTGGTACGGTCCAGCCGTCCAGTTCGAGCGGTTTTCGCTTTCGCGGGAATCACGAGACGACCGGACGGCGAGAACTCCGGACGGTTTGGCAGTATATCACGGTAAGCGTTCGGTTCTATCGTATTCAGGAGTGCGCTTCCGACGCCTTGCGCTCTTCCGAACGGGCTAACGCAAGCTGCAGCAGCCGCTCGACCAGCTCGGGAAGCGATACCCCCGAGGCTTCCCAAAGCCGCGGGTACATGCTGATCGAAGTAAACCCCGGCATGGTGTTGATCTCGTTGAGCAGCACCTGCCCGGTATCGGTATCGAGGAAAAAATCGACCCGCGCCAGCCCGGCCAGATCGAGCGCGATGAACGCCTCCACGGCAATGCGCTGAATCTCAGCCTGCACCTCGGCCGGCACATCGGCCGGCACGATGAGCTGGCTTCCCTCCTCCACATATTTGGCGCTGTAGTCGTAGAACTCGTTGACCGAAACGACTTCACCCACCACTGAGGCAACCGGAGTTTCGTTGCCGAGCACCGAAACCTCGAGCTCGCGCACGTTGACGCCCTTCTCAGCCACGATGCGCCGGTCGAGCCGTCCCGCCAGTTCCATCGCGCTGCCAGCTCGGTTGGATCGTGCACCTTGCTCACACCAACGCTGGAACCCATGTTGGCCGGTTTGACGAAACAGGGATAGCCGAGCGTGTCGCCGATCTTCGCGGAAACGCCGCCGGGATCGCGTTCCCATTCCCGGCGATTGACCAGCAACCAGGGAACCTGCGGGATGCCGTGCTGCTGCAAGACCAGCTTGGCCATCGCTTTGTCCATGGCCAACGCGGAACCGAGCACGCTCGAACCCACATACGGAATCCCCGCGAGCTCCAGCAGTCCCTGCACCGTGCCGTCCTCCCCCATCGGGCCATGCAGCACCGGAAAGACCACATCGATATCCGCGCCGAGACCGCTCGGAAGCGACTGCGACGTCGAGGAGACCGCAACTTCCAGGGTTTCGACATCGGGCTCGGCCGGTCCATCGAGCGCGAAGAGAGGCGACGACGCCGTGAGCTGCGCCATCGGATCGGCGCCGGTCAGCCACTGCCCGTCGCGGGTCACCCCGATGGGAATTGCTTCGAACCGGTCGTCGTTCAGCGCCCCCAGCACCGTCTGCGCCGAGCGAAGCGAGACATCGTGCTCGCCCGACTGCCCCCCGAAGATGACGGCCACCCGCACCTTCCGACTCGTGCCATCGTTGTTGCGCGGTTGTCCGCTCATGCCGCATTTCCTCCGCTGAACGTTCCGATTGGTTCGATTTCAGTTTCCAGCCGCACGCCAAACCGGTCGAGCACGACTGCCTGCGCATGCGCGATCAGCTCGAGCACCTGCTCAGCCGTACCGAAGCCGTCGTTGACGATGAAATTCGAGTGAATGGTCGAGAATCGCACTCCGCCAATGGCGAAATCCTTGAGCCCCGCTGCCTCGATCAAGCGGCCAGCGTAATCCCCTGGCGGATTGGTAAAGGTCGAGCCCGCGCACTTTCCGGTGGGCTGGGTGCGATGCCGGTAGTCGGCATGTTCGTCGGCAAGCTGCTGCAACTCGACCGCATCGCCTTTCGGCAGCACCAGCTCGACCCAGGTAACGGCAACACCGCGCGGTTGGGCAGGAGTCTTTGAGTCGAGTGTGGCGATATGTCGGGTGTAACCAATCTCGGTCATGCGTTTCGGTCGATCCGTCCGCCAGCACGATCTCGACCGTTTCGAGGTGGTCTTTCATCTCGGTGCCATGCGCGCCGGCATTGTTGACCGTCGCGCCGCCGATGGCGCCCGGCAGGCCCACCCCCCAATCCATTCCGGCCCAGCCGTGCTCGCAGCAATACCGCCCGACCCAGGAGAGCGGCGCCTGCGCGGCGACCCGCACCCGGACCTGGTCTCCCAGGTCTTCCGCGGTGAGCAGCTTTTCCGCTCGCTCTCCGGGAGTGCGGGCCACGATCACCAGTCCGCGAATGCCACCGTCTCCGACCAGCAGATTGCTGCCACCGCCAATGACCGTTACCGGCAATTCCTCGTCATGCGCCCAGCGGAGCGCGGAAATGACGAGATCGGGATGGCCGGCACGCACGACCAGATCGGCCGGACCGCCAATACGCCAGGTCGTCATATTGGACATTGGGGAGTTTGCCAGCACCTTCAGTTCGGGATGCCCGGGAATCTGAGTGTGGGCAGGTGGGGGGATGGTGCGGCTCATGGGCAGGGAGAGTGCTTTCAGTCGATCGAGCCCCGCTCCAGCGCGCGAACCAGAGCAGGGGCGGCGTGGGTAACATCGCCAGCGCCAATGGTCAGCACGACATCACCGTCCTGCAGCAGAGGATAAACCGCCGGCACCACATCGGGCACCCCGCCGATGACTTGGGCACGTGGACCGATCAGCCGTTGCAGATCGGACGAAGCGACTACCCCATCGTCGATTTCGCGCGCCGCGTAGATGTCGAGCAACACGATCTCATCCGCAACCGCCAGCGCGGTCGCGAAATCGTCCAGCAACGCTTTGGTCCGGGAAAAGGTATGCGGTTGAAATATCGCCCAGATCCGGCGATCGGGAAAACGATCCCGCGCCGCCTGGAGGGTGGCCGCGATCTCGGTGGGATGATGGGCATAATCGTCGACCACGGTCACTCCGGCCGCTTCGCCGGCGAGATCGAATCGACGTCCCACCCCCTCGAACCTTGCGAGCGCGGCAGCGCTTTCGACCGGATCGAAACCGAAACGTGTCAGTACGGCAAGCGCCGCTGTGGCATTCATCACGTTGTGCTTGCCCGGAACACGCAGATCGAGTGCGATCGGCTGACCATCGCGCGGAGTCACGAACCAGCCCTCGTCCTTGCGGGAGACTCGCCAGTCGCAGGTAGCTTCTTCCCCAAAGGTGACGATCTGGATCGGCTCGATCCCGAGACCAGGAAGAATGCGCATGACGCCCGGGTCATCGCTTCGCGCGACCAGCACGCCACCCGGGACGATCTGACCCACGAAGCGCGCGAAGGCCTCGTCGTAACTCTCCTGCGTGAAAAGATCGGGATGGTCGAACTCGATATTGGTGACGATCGCAATATCGGGATGCAAGGTCCAGAAAGAACGATCGTACTCGTCGGCTTCGACCACGATCTGCTCGCCGGCAGTCCAGGCGGAATTCGAACCGCTGCTTCCGACCACCGCGCCCACGAAATAGGACGGGTCCGCGCCGAGTGCATCCAGCGCGGTCACCAGCATGCCGGAGGTGGTCGATTTGCCATGCGAGCCCGCCACCGCAATCGATGTCTTTTGCTGCGCCAGCAATCCCAGCAACAGCGCGCGCTTGATGATCGGAATCCCGGCCTGCTCGCGCCGCGACGATTTCCGGATTGTCCTTGACCGCGGCGGTAATCACGACCAGATTCGCGCGCGATGCATGGTCGGTGTCCTCGTGACCGCGCTGAATGGCGACCCCACGGTCCGCAAGCTGTTCGGTTTGCGCATTGGATCCGGAGTCGGACCCCGTGACTACGTATCCCTGTTCGTGCAGCACCGCGGCTAGCCCGCTCATCCCGATACCACCGATGCCGATGAAGTGAATGCGCGCGGGCGGATCGGGAAGCATGGTGGGCATCATCGGGCGGCCTGCAGCGGCGTGCCGGTCAACGCCGCGACTGCCTCGCGAAACTTTTCGCCCCGGTCGAATTCATCGCGGAACAGCCCAAACGACGCGCAACCCGGCGAAAGGAGCACCACATCGCCGGCCTGGGCCCGTTCAGCTCCAGCCTCGACCGCCGCACGCATCGAATCGAATGGACCAAGCCAGCTGCCACCGCTCGCCGCGATCGATTCCATCAATCGCGGAGTCGCGGTTCCTTCGAGCAGGAGGATCGATGTCGCCCGCGCCGCAAGCGCGGCGCCGAGCGCGTCGAGCTCCAGTTTTTTGTCGAATCCTCCCGCGATCGCATGGATCTGTCGGCCGGAATACGCATCGAGTGCGGCGATGGCTGCGGCAGGCGCCGTGGCTGACGTGTCATTGACGTAGAGCACCCCGTCGATTTCGGCCACCAGCTCAGCGCGGTCCTTCACCCCCTGGTAGGCATCCAGTCCGGCTCGAATGGACGCGACATCGGCGCCGCGAACCATCGCCGCCGCAATCGCGGCCGCGGCATTGAGTCGCTGGTGCATCCCCTGATAGACGAAACGGTCCGGTAGCTCGATACAGCCGCTCGAATCGCGCGTTTCCCAGCAGATCGTGCGGTCCTCGACCCAGAATCCTTCGCCGGCCGGGCGGAACGAACCGAACGAGACCACCCGGGCGCGAGTGTCGTCGACAGCCCGCCAGGCCTCGGCGTTGTCACGATTGACGATGAAGGTGTCATCCGCGGACAAATGCCTGCCGATGCTGCGCTTCGTATGTCGCGTAGTCGTCGAAACCGTCGTAGGTATCGAGATGATCCTCATGGATGTTGGTGAGCACCGCGATCCTGGGACCAACCTGACGCTCGTCCATGGCTTCGAGCTGCCAGTTGCTGATCTCGAGCACCACCGGGGTCTCAGGCTCGATCTGCGCCAGATAGGCCACCGCTGAAACGCCCATATTGCCGGCAAGTACCGTGTTGGTCGCCAGGCCCGCAAGATCGCCGCGGTCAGGGTGGAGGTGCTGGTTTTTCCTTTGGTGCCCGTGATGCCGATCACCGGCGCAGGAGAGGCTTGCAGGAAGATCGACATTTCCATCTCGACCGGCACGCCGGTTTTCCGTGCCAGCGCGAGGTACGGCGACCAGCGCCGGACCGCCGGATTGCGCACCACCAGATCGGCGCCTTCCGGGGTGAAATGGCGCTCCTGATGGCCGCCCAGCGCATATTCGATCGCGAAGCCGCGAAGCTCGGCCAGTGAATCGGCCAGCTCGGCTTCGGTCTTGCCGTCTGTGACGGTGACGATCGCCCCGTGCTCAGCAAAAAAACGCGCAATTCCGAGTCCCCCGGCACGCGTGCCGAGACCCATCACGGTGACCCGTTTGCCCTGATAGCTGACCACGCGGGAGTTCCTGAATGCGGGACTCAGAGCAGCGCGAACGCCACGCCGATCAATCCGAACATCATACCGACGATCCAGAATCGCAAGGTGACCTGCGTTTCCGACCAGCCGTCTTCCTTCTCTTCGAAGTGGTGATGGAGCGGAGTCATCTTGAAGATCCGCTTGCCACCGGTCCACTTGAAGTAGCTGACCTGAAGGATAACCGAGACGATTTCCGCCACGAAGACGATGCCCGACGATGGGCAGTAGCAACCATTGGCCGGTCATGAACGCGCAGACCGATAAGGTGGCTCCCAGCATGAGCGATCCGGTGTCTCCCATGATGACCTGCGCCGGATGGGCATTGAACCAGAGGAACCCGAGCAGGCTTCCGACCATGGTGAAGCTGAAGGTCACCACCCCAAGCTGCCCCTGCTGATAGGCAATGATTCCGAACGCCACGAACGCGATGGCCGAAAGCCCCCCAGCCAGCGAATCGAGCCCATCGGTAAAGTTCACCGCGTTCGACATCGCGATGATGGTCAGGATGGCAATCGGCAGGTAGAGGATGCCGATGCTGTAGCTGCCCAGGAAGGGGATGTAGATGTGATGCAGACCGAGCCCATAGGGATCGGGCAGATAGAGCAAGAGCCCGGCGACCGTGGCGATTCCGGTTTGCCAGACCATTTTGCGCCGCGCGGACATGCCGTGCCGCGTGGCGCCGACGAAGCTCTGCCGGTCGTCCAGCGCGCCCAGAATGGCGGAAGCTACCAGAATGCCGACCGGAAGCAGCATCGAGAGCCGGCCCGCCAGATTGAAGACGATCGGTCAGAATGACGACCGTGGTCGAAACCATGATCCCGCCCATGGTCGGAACGCCCATCTTGACGATGTGGCTGGCGGGGCCTTCCTTGCGGACCTGCTTGCCGGCCTTCTTGACTCGCAACAGGGTGACGATTGGACGCCCGATCAGCACGGTCACGATGAACGCCAGGCTCGCCAGCGCCAGCGAGACCGCCATGTTCTGATTTGGATCGGTCGGCATAACGCTGGTCATCAGAACACCGAAGTTCAGTTGACCGGAAACGTGGGCATCGCTCATGCGCGTTGGGTTCGAGTCCTCGGTTGCTGCAACGAGCGCCTGCACGATGCGCTCCATCTCCAGCCCGCGTGATCCTTTGAGCAAGACGAGATCCCCGTCAGCGAGTTCAGACAGGAGGGTAGCGGTCAATTCCTCGCGCTGGTCTTCGCGGAATGATTGCACGTACACGCGCGAACCGTCGACTGCCGCGATGCCGCATCGGCCAGCTTCAACGCCAGCTCTCCGTAGGTGTAGATGCGATCGGCGGAACGCGCTGCCGCTTCCCCAACGATTCGATGCTGGGCGTCGGTTTCCGAACCCAGCTCGCGCATACCGCCCAGCACCGCGAACCGCCGCCGTGCGGGCGTTTCGCTTAGCACGCGAAGCGCGCTCAGCATCGAGGGAGCGCTGGCGTTGTAGGTGTCATCGATAAGACGCGAGCCGTTTGGGCCTGTCAACGGCACCAGGCGAATCTGCACGTTGCGGTCGCTCAGCGGCGCCAGCATTTCATCCAGCTCGAGTCCGAACGCGTGCCCGGTCAGGAGCGCAGCCATCGCCAGCTCCACCGAATGCGCGCCGGCCAATGGCAGTGAAACACGACGCGTCGGCCAGAGTCCGTGCAGATCGAAGGCAATGCCGTCGTTGCCATAGGTTACGAGATCGGAAAACCAGACGGTGCTGGCGGGAGTCGCCCCATAGGTCAGCACGGTCGCGGCGGTATAGTCCGCCATCTCCCGAACGCGGAAGTCATCCCCATTCAGCACCGCGAAACCGGAAGGGTCCAATGAGGCGGGCAGTTCGCGTTTGGTTTCTGCGATCGCTTCGATCGTGCCCATCCGTTCCAGGTGAATCGGATGCACGTTGGTCACGACACCGACGTTTGGTCTCGCGATCTGGGCCAGCAGTGCGACTTCGCCCATGGCGTAGGCGCCACCCATTTCCAGCACGGCCATCTCGATATCCAGACCGATTTCGAGAATCGAAAGCGGCAGGCCGATTTCGCTGTTCATATTTCCCGGGCTGCGATACGTCTGGTACCTGGCTCCCAGCACAGCGGCAATGGTTTCTTTCGCGCTCGTTTTGCCCAGGCTGCCGGTCACCCCAACCACGCCGATGTCGAGCCGCGTCCGGCGGGCAGCCGCAAGGCGTTGCAAGGCTTCGACCGGATCAGGCACCGCAATCAGTGGCAGCAGTGGCTCGGTCTGCTCGACCGCCCAATCCCTGCGCACCAATGCAGCGACCGCCCCATGCGCGGCAGCGTCCGCCACGAACGTGTGCCCGTCATGGACTTCGCCTGTTACCGCGATGAAGAGATCTCCCGGCACAACATCGCGCGAGTTACGTTCGATCCAGCGAAACCTGGTGTCCGGATCGAGCGCTCCGATCACGCGTGCCCCAGCTGGCGTCGAGCAGCTCGTCGAGCGGAATGGGCGGGGAAGTCCGCTCGGCAGCGGTCACGGGACATAGGGGAAGGTCCTCTAGGTGTTCAGGCGTTCGGCCACGCGCATGATGGCGCTGCGACTGCGCGGATTTCGTTCCGATTTCATCATCCGATGGCTTGATCGCCTTGCCAATGGGTCGAAGGAGGGGAACCGTGTCTGCAAGTGCAAATCGGCTGCTCGGGTGGGCAAACGCAGGTCGCGCTCTCCCGCGCGATGAACTGCTTGACGATGCGATCCTCGAGCGAATGGAAACTGATCACTGCCAGCCGCCCTCCCGGCCCGAGCGAGCGCACTGCTTCGCGCAACGTGCGCTCGAGGATCGCCAGCTCATCGTTCGTTGCGATCCGCAATGCCTGAAAGCTCCGCGTGGCGGGATGAAGCTTCCCTCGCTGCCCTCCCGAAGCACGCGCCACGATCTCTGCCAGCTGCGCGGTGGTTTCGATCGGACGTTGCGCTCGTTCGCGAACCAGCGCGGCCGCGATTCGCCGCGAGTTCCGATCCTCCCCATATCGCCAGATCAGATCGGCCAGTGCTGGTTCATCCAGTGCATTGACAAGTTCGGCTGCGGTGGGGCCGGACGACCGGTCGAAGCGCATATCGAGCGGTCCATCGAGACGCAGGGAGAAACCACGCTCGGCATCGTCGATCTGAAAGGAAGAAAAGCCGAGATCGAGCAACACGCCATCGAGCGGAAGCATGTCGGCAGTTTTTGCCGCGTCGTACAGCGTGACGAACGAATCATTGACCAGCACCAGCCGCTCGCCGATTGCCATTGCCGATCCACGCGCGATGGCGTCCTGATCGAGATCGAAAGCGATAACGCGACCGTCCGGCGCGGACCGCTCGAGCAGCAAGCGAGTGTGCCCACCCCCGCCGAAAGTACCGTCGGCATACCGGCCACCCGGCCGCGGAAGCAACGCCTCGACCGCCTCTGACCAGAGCACTGGAAGATGGTGATCGGGAGCCAACGCGGTCACGGACATCCGCTCATCCACCGACTGGCGTAGGGCAGGACGTCCCTGTCCTGCCGTTCAACCAACGCACGCAATCGGCGACGGGCCAATTCGCCTTCAGACGACCAAATTGTTCTATTGCAGGCGGTGCTGGCTAGATCAATCCGGTGAAGCGGCTGGCGATATCGCCAGACTGCTGCTCCATTGCCGATTGCTGATCCTGCCACCCGGACTGACTCCAGATTTCGATCGAGGTATTGACCCCCACGATCACCGCTTCTCGCTCGATACCGGCCCAACCGCGTAGCTCGGGCGGAAGCAGAATGCGCCCCTGACTATCGAGCTCGAGATTGGCCGCTTCGGCGTACATGAGCCGCCGGAACGCGCGCGCATCCGGATCGGCCAATGGGAGCGCATCGACCTTTGCGGCCAGCGGCTCCCAGCTTTCCAAAGGATAGAGCACCAGACAAGGGTCGATGCCCCGGGTCAGGATAACGGTCCCGGAGAGCGATTCACGAAAGCGGGCTGGCACCGCCAGCCGCCCTTTCTGATCGACGTTGTAGGTGAATCGCCCGAGAAACATATGCCTGTTTGCGGCTCGAGTGGTCTGTGGACTCGGCTCCGACTGAGCCAGGTTATCCACATCATCCCCCACTTATCCCCACAATTCCCTCCACTTGTCCACATGGTAGGGATTTTGGGCTGTACGGACAAGCTCGGGTTGCGCTAAACGGTCCCGAGTACGGGAAAGCCTTTGCAAAGCGGCACGGGTGATAGCGATAGAGATCTCGGAGCACATGGCGACCAGTGACTGGCAATTGCCACCCGACTCCCGACGATCTATTCGAGCCCGAAGAGTGCTTCGGCAAGCTCATCGAGATTCACCATCGTCTGGCCCGCGATGAGGTCGGGCACCCGATAGAAGACATCGCCACCGCCGTGTTGCCCCAGGATCTGTGCGTGGCGCCGCAGCGCCATGGCCAGCGCACGCCGGGCGAAATCGTCATCGACCGGCCAACCGTAGGCATCCAGCAATGCCCGCAGCAGCCGCTTATCGCCCTCGAAGACATCCAGATGAATCTTGCCGAGCTCCACATGCGGATCCGCAGCCATGGCATCACCCCAGTCGATGACACCCGTCAAACGGCCATGCAGCACGTAAGGATGGCGCACGAAAATATCGCTGTGAACGAAGGCCGGCGGCTCGACCGGTACGCTTTCTAACCAGCCGTCGACCTGATCCGCAAGGTCAGCGGGAAATTGGCCCGAGCGCGCCCCAGCGCCGGCCGTGCCGATCAGCCAGGAATCGATGGTTGGCAGCTCTTCGTGCGGGAGCGCGTGGACCAGACGGAGCTGCTCGCCGAGCTCGCTTGCCAGGGTGAGACGCTCGTCCAGCGGCATCGTCACTTCGCACCAGCTCTGACCGGGAATACGAGTCACGATCAGATAGGGAACTGGTTCGATGCTGCCGGGGAAAAGCTCGCCGCTTCCAAGCAGAAGTGGCGCGCGAATGCGGCTGTCGAGCGCGAGACGTTCGTGCGCGACTCGCTCATTTCGCCAGGTCGCTGCCCACTCACCGGCAAACCCAAAAAACTTGACCACCAGTTCGCCGGTTACCACCGCGGGATAGGATCCCCCGGGACCGAGAAAAGCGTCGCGGTCGAGCCGAGATCCATGCCGATCGAGGGCTGCAGTGGCTAACGGAAGCCAGATCTCGGGGCGCGCTCTGAGCTCCGACCACGGCTCTCCCGGAGCAAGCTGCACCGGCTGGAGGAAATCCAGGAGCCTACCCTTCGCCGATCCGGGCCAGTACCGCGCCGGCCGCGATCCGCTCGCCGGCCGCGACCAGCAGTTCCGTCACTGCCCCGGCCCGATGGGCGCGGATTTCGTTTTCCATCTTCATCGCTTCGACCACCGCAACTAACTCGCCGGCCGCGACGGTACTCCCTGACTCGACAGCGACCCGCAACACCGTTCCCTGAATGGGGCTGACGAGATCGGCGCCGCTGTGTCCCCCCGCCCCACCACCGGCTGAGTTCCGTTTCGGAGCAGTTTTGGCGGGCTTCACCGACGTTGTCACTGGAGCGTCACCAAAGGTCTTCACCGCGAATCGGCGTCCGTTGACCTCGACGATCTGCTCGTTCGACTGAACGGTCTCGCCGGGCGACCCGACGGTTCCGCTCCATGCATCCGGGATGACCTCGGGATGTTCGTTGAGATAACGCGTCGTGACCCCTCCGGCGATGAAGGCGGGATCGTCCAGCACCCGGCGATGAAAGCCGATAGTGCTCGGCACTCCGCCGATCTCGAACTCGTCGAGCGCGCGGCGGGCGCGGGACAATGCCTCCTCGCGATCGCGTCCGAGGAGCACGAGCTTGGCGATGAGGGAGTCGTAGGCGGGAAGCACCGCCGATCCCGGTTCGGCAGCGCTATCGATGCGCACCCCCGGCCCGAGCGGAAATCGAAGATGCTCGATGACACCTGGCATCGGCGTGAAGTCCCGTCCAGGATCTTCGGCGTTGATGCGGAGTTGAAGAGCGTGTCCACGGGTTTCGATCGATTCCTGCGTGAAGGAGAGCGGCTCGCCCGCCGCGACCAGAAGTTGCTCGCGCACGAGATCGATGCCGGTGGTTTCCTCGGTGATGGTGTGCTCGACCTGGATACGGGTGTTCATTTCCAGGAAAAAGAACTCGCCGGATGGCTCGACCATGAACTCGACCGTGCCGGCATTCTGGTAGCCAACCGCGCGTGCCAGCGCTACTGATGCGTCGCCCAGCGCCTGCCTGGTTTCAGGGCGCAGGCCGACCGCCGGGGCTTCTTCGATCAGCTTCTGGTGGCGCCGCTGGACCGAGCAATCCCGCTCGCCGAGCCAGACGGCATTGCCGTGCGCATCCGCCATGAGCTGCATCTCGATGTGCCGGGCGGCGCCGAGGTAGCGCTCGGCATACACCGCCGGGTTACCGAAATACCGGGTGGCTTCCCCGGTGCTCCCGGTGAAGGCTGCTTCGACATCGGCCGCCGTCTGCGCGACCCGGAATCCCCGGCCGCCCCCACCCGCGGATGCCTTGAACGCGACCGGAAAGCCGATCGTCTGCGCTGTTTCCATCGCTTCTTCGACGCCCGAAAGCGGCTGACCGGTTCCCGGCACGACCGGTACTCCCGCCTGAACCGCAATAGCGCGGGCCTCGATTTTGCTACCCATTGCAGCAATCGCCGGCGCCGGCGGTCCCACGAAAACGATGCCGGCCGCTGCGCTGCGTGCGGCGAAATTGGCGTTCTCGGCAAGGAACCCATAACCGGGATGCACCGCATTCGCGCCCGATTCCCGGGCACGGTTCAGGATCTGGTCGATATCGAGGTACGGCAAGCCGCTCGAATCGCTCAGGGCATAGGCGTCATCGGCGAGCCGCACGTGCAATGCCCGTTCCTCACCGGGACCATAGACCGCCACTGTCGAGAGACCTAGATCGCGGCAGGCGCGAATGATGCGCACGGCAATCTCGCCGCGATTGGCGATCAACACCCGATCGAACGACATGCGGAGTTACTCCTGCTCTTCTTGTGCCGGCTTCACAACTGTTTCGTAGAACCAGGTATCGATCAGATCGGGATCCCGGAGGTCCCAGGGCATCGGCGCATACCGAATGTTCAGGTTGTCTTCCATGCCACGGCAAGCCCCGTGGAGCATAGCGACATCGGGATTTCCAAGACATTCGCGCCGGAAATCGGCATAGCCGCCGATCTTGCGGCCCATGGTCCACCCGATCAAACTGGCAAGCTCTTCATGGTCGGGATCGAGCATGAAAGCATTCACGATGCGCGCGTACCGGGTCCGGTACGCCCCCCAGGCCACGCCTTCGCGAAAATGCCCGACCACGGCGTTGGATTCGACGGTGTAGAGCTGGTCGAAAGTGCTCTGCACCGAATTGGGAAGCGCCGCTTCCAGCGCATTGACCTGCCCAGCAATCGCGCTTCGGGCGTCTTCCAGCTGGGCAAGCTGGTCATCGGTCAGGGTCGATTCGTCGAGCGGGCCCGCGCCATACATCGATGTGCCGGCCACCCAGCTCCCATCCTCCTGGACCCGGCAGTTGGTGAACAGCTCGATGGGCACAGGCTCGATCCCTGCCCCTGAGGTGTCGGTCCAGTAGCGACCGAAATTCTCGCAACCCTCGTCCGCCGAAACCGCGGGCAATGGCAATCGATCGGTCAGGCCTGTAGTAGCAGACGGGGTATCGCGCGCGAGAGCCCAGGCCGCGAGAACCAGCGCGCCGCAGATCAACCCAGCCAGCACAACACCACCGAGCGACCGGCGGTCGAAGCGGCTTCGGAACGTCTGCGATTGTGCCGGTGTCGACATGCTCACGCGCGGGTGTTTCCAATCCCCAGAGGTTAAAAACAACGCGCGCAACGGTACCACGCCCAAGGGATGAGCAGGGCGGCTCGGACTCCCTTGGCAGCGCCCAACTTCTTTACAATCCGCGGTACGAAGAAGCAGGTTCGCGTCGAGGAGGACGAAATGGCAGTGGGGCGAAACGAGCCCACCCGCATGATGACCGGGTGGCAGGCAGTAGTGGAGGCGTTGCGGACTGAGAGCGTTCCCTATGTCTTTGGGCTGCCAGGCGATCCCGGGCACCTCTATGATGCGGTCTACGAGCTGGAGCAGGACGGCGGTCCGCGCGCAGTCGGCGTTCGCTACGAGACGTCAGGCGCCTTTCTTGCCATGGCCTGTACACGCGTGTCGGGAAAACTCGCCGTTTGCTTTGGGTGTCCCGGCCCGGGCATCGCCAATCTGGTGCCAGGTGTGCTCGAAGCGTTCTCCGGCTGCACGCCGATGCTGGTGCTGGGGGTGCGCGCCAGCCGGCAAACCAACGGCATGGGCGCATTCCAGGAGACCGATCATATCGGCATGATGAAGCCGATTACCAAATGGGCCACCACGGTCGAGGTGGCGGAACAGATTCCGTGGACCATCCGTCGCGCAATCCAACTGGCCCAAACCGGGCAACCAGGCCCTGTTTATGTCGAGCTTCCGGCCGATATTGGCATGGGCACCTTCGAGATCGGCGCCTATAGCAAAGCCAGCTGCGCGACCCGGCCGGGTCCGAACGCGGACGATCTGCTGCGAGCCGCCGATCTGATCGCCGCCGCCGAGCGTCCGCTCATCATCACCGGCGGCGGGTGCTATTTCTCCGGAGCGGGAAATGCCGTGGCCGAGCTTTCGGAGCGCTTCGGAATTCCCATCCAGACAACCGCCAGCGGCCGCAGCTCGGTGGCAGAAACCCATCCCCTCTTTTCCGGCGTGGTCGGGTTGTACCGCACCAGCGTTCCCAAACAGATCTACGAAGCATCCGACCTGATCGTGACGGTCGGATCGCGCATGGAAGAATTCCAGGGCGGCTTCCTCGATCCGGGCCAGCCGAAACAGGTGATCCAGATCGAGATCGACGATTTCGAGATCGGGCGCAACTGGGTGCCCGACGTCGCGATCCAATCAGATGCGCGATTGGCAGTCGAAGCGCTCACCGGCGTGTTGATCGATCGTGATTTGCCCCGCTTCGACGCCTGGGCCGCCGAGGTGGTGGACAAAACGGGTCGCGCAATCACCGCGGCGCGCGCCGACGCCGAAGCCTCGATGGCATCAGGATCGATGCCGATGCAGGGCAAGGCGATCGTGTCCGAAATCAATCGGATCTTCGGGCACGACACGATTCTGGTGAAAGAGAACGGTGGCCAGGACCTCTGGGTCTACTACTGGCCCTATTACCAGGTACTCGACCAGAACTGCTGCGTGGCGCCGGCCGAACAGACCGCCATGGGCTACGGCATCATCGGCGCGATGGCCGCGAAACTGGCGGAACCGGACAAGAAAGTGGTTTCGACCTCCGGCGATGGCGCGTTCCAGATGTCGATCCATGAGCTCGGAACGGCCGTGCAGAACAAGCTGGGCATCACCTGGGTGGTGATGAACGACAACGCCTTCGGTTGGGTGCAATGGATCCAGCGCCGGGCGCTTGATAGCCGCATCGTCGCAACCTCGTTCGAACCCGGTATCGACATCGTCGCCACCGCCAAAGCTGCCGGTTGCGATGGAATCAGGGTCGAATCGCCCGATCAGCTCGGACCGGCGCTGGAAGCAGCCATCGCCGCGAACCAGCGTGGCATCCCCTTTGTGGTCGAGGTACCGGTCGATCAATCGCACCATCACGCCGAGTTCGACCGCTTCCATGGGTACGAACCGCTGGCATCGAGCGCGACGGTATAGAAGTGCGCCCTGAGTCCTGAAACGTTGCCTCGACTGTCTCAGGACTCAGGACCTTGGCCCCCACCTACTCCGGCTGCAATCCCCGTTCGATCAAATCCTGCCGGTTGGGACGGCGCAGGGTAATGATCTCGCCCAGGGTTGCGTAGTTACTCCCGGAGAGTCGGCAGATCGGCCGCAGTTTTTCAGGATCGACCCGGTCGTTGGTGAGAATGCGCTCCGCAATGTGGATGCGCACCACCTCGCCGGCCACCAGATTGCCGTTGCCGCCACCAAAGGGGATGACATCGACCAGCCTGCACTCCATGGAAATGGGAGCCTCCCCCAGCCGGGGGCTCTTGACCACATCAGACGCAATCGGCGTCAGCTTGACCCAGTCGAACTCGCTCTCGTCACGATGCAGCTCGGCAGCGGTCATGTTGAGCGATTCGAGCAGATCCTCGCCTCCGATGTTGTAGACAAAGTCTCCCGTGTGCTGTGCATTCAGCATCGAATCCTTGACACCCGAGCTCACGAAGCACACCACCGGCGGATCCGACGAAAGCACCGTGGTGAAGGAAAAAGGCGCGATATTGGCCGTGCCATCAGGCGCCACGGTCGAAATCCACGCCACCGGCCGGGGAATCACCATACCGGTCAACAGGAAGTAGGTCTCTCGCCCTTCAGGAGCGGCGAGATCGTACGTGCGATAGGCGTCAGTCATACGAGCGGCCGCAAGCCTTTCAGAATCTCGTCTCGCTGATCTTCCAGCCACGGAGGTAGCTGTACCGCCGAGCCCAGCTCGGTTTCGTCGACCCCGAACCCCGGCGGATCGGTGGCGATCTCCACCAGCAGCCCATCGTGCGTCCGCAGATAGATGCTCTTGAAATACTTGCGGTCGCGTACCTCGGTGACCTCGTAGCCCAAACCGAGCAGGTACTCGCGCCAGACATTCAGCTCGTCCTCATCGGTGGCGCGCCAGGCGACATGGTGAGTCTGGCCAACCCCCTCGCGCGCTTTCGGCGAGGTCGGGCGCCAACCGAAGAGCGTGAAATCGGATCCATACTTGACGGTTTCGCCATCGTAGTTCGCCCAGAAAAAGTGCTTCGTATCCGGGTCGTCCTGGTTCAGGCTCATCTTGACCAGCTGCAACCCGAGCGCCTTCGTGTAGAAGTCATGCGCCGCGTCGAGATCGTCGGTCATCCCGGTAATGTGATGGATACCGTGCAGTCGCATGGCATCCGTTGGCGCGGCGATCGGCTCCGGCCAGGTCTTGGCCCGAATCGCTTCTTCGTCGCGGCCCTCCGGGAACCGGCTCGGCGGCGGCACCATCAGCTCCCTGCCCAGCGCTTCGATCGGCTCGTCGACCTGAAACCCGGGACCATCCGTCGCGATCTCGATCACCTGCCCATCCGGATCGGTGAAGTAGATGCTCGTGAAGTACCCGCGGTCGTATGGGCCGGTCACCCGGACTCCGTTATCCGTGAGCCACCGTTTCCACATGAGCAACGTGTCGTCGTCTTTGGTGCCCAGCGCGACGTGGTGGATCCCTCCGACGCCATAGCGCCCGCGCATCGCAGAGGGCCACTCGAAAAACGTGAGCAAGGTTCCAGGCGCACCCGCTGCATCCCCGAAGTACAGGTGATAGGTATCGGTCCGGTCGAAATTGACCGTGACCTTGACCACCGCGAGACCAAGGATGTCGCGGTAGAAGCGCATCGTCTGCCGCGCGTCGCGACAAACCAGGGTGACATGGTGATAACCGGTGGTAACAAGCTGGGACATCGTGTCCTCCGAAACGATCAATAACCCCGATCGCCGTAGGTACGGCGATAGAGTCCGGCGAGAAAGGTAAGGATCACGCTGCAACCGGAGCGCGCCGTCAGATCCTTGACGTCACGCGAAGGATCGATCTCGACCACATCGAGCGCGCCGACCTTCGGATCCTGCCCGCAGAGCCACATCGCCTCCAGCAGCTGCCAGGCGCTCAGACCCTCTGGCGAGGCCGCCGACGTGCCGATCGTGAACGGATAGGCAAGGCAGTCGATATCGACACTGACATAGATCAGATCCGTGCCAGCGCCCGCTAGCGCTAATGCTTCTTTGGCGCACTCTTCCATGCCGCGCTTCTCGACCTCTCGCCCGGTGATCACGCGGGTGCCCTGATCGAGCAGCTCCTTGTAATACGTGGAAGAATTCATGAACCCATGAATGCCGACTTCGACCAAGTTCGTTGGGTCGATGTGCGGCTCGCGCTCGAGAATCTGCCGAAACGGCGTCCCATTGTGATTGCCGTAATCGAAGTTACGAACATCCATATGCCCGTCGAAATTGATGACCCCGATCTTCTTCCCGGGGTTCGCCTTCGCGAATCCGCGAATGGCCGGCGCCGAGATCGAGTGATCGCCACCCACGATCACCGGGACGAACGGATGCCCAAGACCCAGCACCCCGGAAACCGCATCCTCGATGTTCTGATGCGCTCGCTCGACATTGGTCAGATCGCCGGCGATATCGCCCAGGTCGCGCGCGGTCATCTTCTGGATGTCGGTGTCCCAATCCGGCGAGAACGTCACATTGAAGCGGAACGCCATGCGCACCGCCTCCGGCCCGCCCGATGCCGACGAGGGCGTGATCGACGCACCGGAATACGGGGCGCCGATGAACCCAACGTCTAGCGCGGAGTCGAAGTCCCACTCGGTCAACCAATTGTTGATGCGTACTTCGTGCGTGTCCTGCCAGGGTGCACGCTTGGTAACCGACGGCGCTTTCAGGGTCGGGATCGACGGATGGGGCATGATCGACAGGATCTCCTACGCGGTAACGGTTTCGGACGCCGCCTCGTCGTTGCAAGGCACGTTCAGCCAACCGGACTTGAAGGGTTCGACGGTATCAGCCTCCGGATGGAAGCGATGCCGCCAGATGCATCCATTATCGTTTCCCAGCAGATGCAACGAAACCGATGTGAACTCCGATGTCGTTGTGACCTGGTGGATATCGGTCTGCGGTAAGAGCTCGTACAGATCGCCAGGCTCGAGCGATCGACTGAGCTGTGTTTCCAGCTTGGCGGCGCCCTCGACCGATCCATCGTCGGTTCGGGTGTAGACCACCTCGTCCTGCGTTCCACGATAGAGCCCAACGACTCCCCAGGCCAGGTGATCGTGCACCGGCGTGCTCACCCCGGGCGGAACCACCAGGCTCGAAAACGCCAGGCTCCCATCGCCGGCGCGATAGAGCAGCCACATTCCGATCCCATTCCCCATCCCGCTGTCCGCTTTCGATTCCATGAACTCCTGCGGCAGCCAGTCGGGATCCTTCATCAGCTCGACCAGGTGCGGCTCGATCCAACGAACGATGGTGGCGGTGTCGGTCGTGCTGCCCCGGATCTCGTCCACCTTTTCGATGAACTCACGCATCTTGGGCGAATCGACGAACCACTCGTCGCGGCCGGTTGGGGGCGCGGTGATCACAACGCACATAGGTCGCTCTCCTTGGATCTCGAACATGAAAACCGCCGTGTCGCTTGCGGGCAACACGGCGGAATTCTCCCATAACCAGATCGACAACTCGGGAAAATCGATCAGTCCTCGCCCAGATACGCCTTGCGGACCATATCGTTCTTGATCAGTTTGTCGGCGTCGTCAGCGAGCACGATCTCGCCGGTTTGCAGCACATAGCCCCGGTTCGCGACGCTCAACGCCATCAGCGCGTTCTGCTCGACCAGCAGCACGGTGGTCCCCTGCAAATTGATCTCGCGAATGATGCTGAAGATCTGATCGACCAGAATCGGCGAGAGCCCCATGGACGGTTCATCCAGCAGCAACAGCTTCGGGTTGCCCATCAAGGCGCGCCCGATAGCCAGCATTTGCTGCTCGCCACCGGAGAGCGTGCCGGCGTTCTGCCCAATCCGTTCCTTCAAACGTGGGAAGAGCTCGTAGACCCGATCCAGATCGGACTGTTCGAATTTCCCTCGTGCGTACGCGCCCATCTCCAGATTTTCCAGCACCGACATCCGCGGAAAAACCCGCCGTCCTTCTGGAGATTGCACCACGCCGAGCGACGTGATTTTGTGGGCAGGCATGCCGACAAGCGAAACGCCATCGAGGGTGACGCTGCCGGTCCGGGCGTGCACCAGTCCGGAAATTGTCAGCAAGGTGGTCGATTTGCCAGCGCCATTCGAACCGATGAGCGTGACGACCTCGCCTTGCTCGACCGAGATCGTTATCCCCTTGAGCGCGTGGATATTGCCGTAATACGTATGGACATCGGTCAGTTCGAGCATCGCCATCGCTTAACGTCCCTCGCTCGCGCGAGCTTCGCTGGACGCTGCGGCAGCTTCAGCACCGGATTTGCCCAGATAGGCTTCGATCACGCTTGGGTTGCGCTGGACATCTACCGGCGAACCATCGGCAATCTTTTCACCATGATCGAGCACCGCGACCTGATCGGAAATTCCCATCACCACCCGCATGTCATGTTCGATCAGCAGCACGGTCAGGTCGAGCTCCTTCCGCATCCGGTCGAAGAAGCGAGTCATCTGCGCCGTTTCCTGCGGATTCATGCCGGCGGTGGGCTCGTCGAGCAGCAGCAGCTTGGGCCAGCTCGCCAGGGCACGCGCAATCTCCAGACGGCGCTGATCCCCGTATGCAAGATTCTTCGCGATTTCGTTCTCTTTTCGTGCCAGCCCCACATACGCGAGCCACTGGACCGCGGAATTTCGCGCGTTGCGTTCTTCTTCCGTGACCGAGCGGAGCTTCAACAACGCACCGAACGGACCCGATTTCAGCAACGGATGCATTCCGATCAGCACATTCTCCAGCGCGGTCATATTTGCGAAAAGGCGAATGTTCTGAAAGGTTCGCGAGATGCCGGAGGTAGCGATCTGATCCGGGCGCAACCGCTTCCCGCCGGCCGACTGAATGACCGTACCGTTGAACTCGATTTGTCCATCGGACGGTACGTAGATCCCGGCAATCATGTTGAAGAGGGTTGTCTTACCCGCACCATTCGGTCCGATCAGTCCCTGGATGGTGCCGCGCGGAATCACCAGATCGACATTGTTGACCGCGGTCAGACCGCCGAAACGCTTGGTCACACCGGACGCGCGCAAGACCACCGGATCGGTGCCCGCAGCCGCGCCGGTCGGTTGCGTGGATACCGCGCTCATCGTCCTTCGTCTCCAAAGCTCATCTGTTGCTCATCGTGTTCCACGTCCCAGAATTGCTGATTCTCTGCTTCGGAGATGTCTTCGGTATCGGGATGGAGCTCCGCCTTGCGCCGCGCACTTGGCAGGAGTCCCTCTGGTCTCAACAACATCATGATGACCAGCGCCAGTCCAAAAACCAGAAACTTGTCCTGCTTCAGATCGTGATGCGCCAGGAAATCGCTGCCGATCTTTTCCCCAAACCAGTGCATGGGCTTGTTGAATTCTTCCGCGAAGATCCGGTCGAAGAATCCGATCAGCAACGCGCCAACGATGGCGCCATAGATGTTCCCGATTCCGCCCAGGATGACCATGGCCAGAATGGTGATCGAAACGGAGAACTGGAAGTTGTCGGGATGGACGTACTGGAAATAGGACGCATACACCGACCCGGCGAATCCGGCAAACGATGCGCCGATGGCGAAGGCCAGCAGCTTGGTCTTGACCAGATTGACGCCCATGCTGGAAGCGGCGATCTCATCTTCCCGAATCGCGGCCCAGGTCCGGCCCAGTCGGGAGTTGTAGAAGCGCCGGATCATGAAGAACGATAGACAGGCAATCGCCAGGATCAACCAGTACCAGTTGCGCTGGTCGCTGGGAGTGAAGGCAACATAGTGTCCGAAGATGGTGAACGGGGTTGGCATGCCGATCGGGTTGATGCCTGCGGTGCCCCCGGTAATGCCTTCCGCGTTCAGGAAAAAGCTCGGAACGATTTCGCCGAAACCGAGGGTCACGATAGCGAGATAGTCACCTCGCAGACGGAGCGTCGGCGCTCCGAGCAGGATGCCAAAAACTGCCGCGGTGATCCACGACAATGCGATCGCCGGCCAGAAGTGTTGCAGGGTATCGGGCACGTACCCGCGCTGCACGAACACACTGGTGGGCGACGTCAGAAAGCCCATGGTGTAGGCGCCGATGGCGAAAAACGCGGCATACCCGAGGTCGAGCAATCCGGCATAGCCGACCACCACATTCAGACCCATCGCCAGAATGACGTAGATCAGCATCGGGCCGAGTGACCCGAGACGTCCCCACCCAAGCCACTCGTCGATAAATGGATAAGCCGCAAAGACGCCAATCGCCAGCGCAAGCAACAGGCTCTCGCGATGCTTCAGCGACCAGCTCTCTTCCGCGGGCGACGATCCTCCGGCAGGTAGCGAGGTTACGACGGTTGCCATTTCAGACCTTCTCCGCCGTATGCTCGCCGAGTATTCCGGTCGGCTTGAAAATCATGATCAGCACCAGCATTCCGAAGATGACGGAGTTGGTCCACTGGGCGCCCCAGCCGGGAATGTATTCCTTGACCATGCCGTCGCTCATCGCCCAGATGAGGCCAATCAGGAATCCGCCGAGCACCGCGCCGGTCAGGTTGCCAATACCGCCCAAAACCGCTGCCGTAAAGGCAAAGAGCCCGTAGCGAAAGCCCATCTGCGCGCGGGCAATGTTGTTGTAATAGAGCGCGATCATTCCCGCCGCCCCGGCCAGCAATCCACCGATGATGAATGCCATGGAAATGGTGCGGTTGACGTCGATGCCCATAAGGGCCGATGCCTGCCGGTCCTGCGCAGTCGCGCGCATGGCTTTACCGGTGCGCGTGGAGCGAATAAACCAGCTCAAAAGAATCAACAGTGGGATGGTGATGGCAAAGACCGCCACGTCGGCCGGCTTCAGCCGCACCTTGGTATCGAGTCCAAAGACTTCGGTCAGGATGTTGTAAGTTCGATATTTGGTGGGAATCAGCTGTGGGGGCGAGATAGGAATCGGCCCCTTCCAATAGATGGCGATCTGCTGCAGGATAAAGCTGATTCCGATAGCGCAGATCAACGGCGCCAGTCGTGGCGCGTTACGCAACCGACGGTATGCGAACCGGTCGATCGAGTAATTGATCGCTCCGCTGAAGATCATTGCCCCCAGGAGCGCAACCACAAAAATGCCCAGCACCTGAAAAAGCGGGCTTTCACTGGTGATACCCGAGGCAGCCACCAGACTGAATGCGCAAAACGCGCCCATCATGAAGACTTCGCCGTGGGCGAAATTGATGAGCTCCACGATGCCGTAAACGATGGTGTATCCCAGCGCGATCAACGCGATCAACGCACCGTTTGCCAACCCCTGAATCACGTAATTCAGGAACAGTTCATAGTTGAAATGCATCGATCACCTTTTCGGGGCGGTTGACCCGGGCCTGCGCCGGCGAGTTGACGAAAACGGAAACGAGCGTGAGCCGGGCAGCTACCCAACCCACGCTCGCGAAGTTCTGCTAGATGATCGCTTCCACAAATGTGATCGAATCATCGATCACCTGGGAAAGACCGATAACCGAGCTATCGGTGTCACCATTCTCATTGAAGCCCCAGGTGAAGCCGAGCAGGCTGACGAAG
The DNA here is from genome assembly GCA_963720855.1 of uncultured Chloroflexia bacterium. GTDB lineage: Bacteria > Chloroflexota > Chloroflexia > Thermomicrobiales > UBA6265 > JAMLHN01. The sequence goes on from CAVRGV010000002.1 coordinate 335,641, forward strand.
CCCTCGGTGCCAAAGAGCTCCGCCAGAATGGTGGCTCGGTCGTTCACGCCCGCGCGTCCGATCGCCTGGATGACGGCAACCACGGTCTCGTAGGAGTAGACCGAATAGGCGTCCGGCGAGTGGCCGAGCTTCTCGGTCACGCGCGTGACATAGTCGCCGCCGGGGCCGCCAAGCTCGAGCAGCTTGTCCGGGGTGTAACCGCCGAAGGTGATGTACGCGCCATTCGCGGCATCGCCCGCTCCGTCGACGAAGGCCTGGTTGTTCTGGCCATCCGAGCCGAGGTAGATCACCTCTTCGCCCATGACGCCGCGCATGTCCTGCAGCAGCTTGGCCGGGTTGTTCTCGACCGTCGCGCCGACATAGACGATATCGGGACCCTTGTCCGCGATCGAGGTCATCAGCGTCTGGTAGTTGTCGAGGCCCTTGTCGTAGCTCTCTGAGCCAAGGATCTCGCCACCCAGCGCTTCGAACTCGTTCTTGAAGACGGTCGCGACACCCTTGCCGTAGAGGCTGTTGTCATCGAGGATGTACGCCTTGGTGCGCCCCTGGGAGTTGAACGCCCAGCGTGCGCCGGCGCCGCCCTGAATCTGGTCGGCCGGGCAAACGCGCATGTAATTGCGGGCTCCCGACGGATAGTAGACATCCGGCTCGCCCTCTTCCGTGGCGCCTTCGACCGCAACGGTCAGGCCCGGATAGGTATTGGCGAACGAGATCATCGGCATACCAGCACCGTTGAGGATCGGGATCGCAATCTTGGCGGCGCCGGAGTTGTAGGTGCCCATCAGCACCATCGCCTCTTCGTCGTTGATCGCTTTGTTGGCGTTTTCGGTTTCCTTACCAGCTTCCCAGCCACCATTGTTGGCGGCCACACCGTCGTCCAGCGGCTCATACACGAGTGCATAACCGCCGGCAGCGCTTCCGAAGTCGTCGAACGCCATCTGCGCGGCCACGACCGCGTCACCGCCGGTGCCTTCCATCGAGCCGGTGAGCGGCCACGAGGAATAGATCTTGATGGTGCCCTTGCTGGTGTCTGAGCTGTTCATATAGCCCGGCTGGCCAATGGTGGCGGCAGCGGGGAGATCCGTCTCAGGGGTCTGGGCGCGCGAGGCATGCACATTGAGCGCCTGCCCGATCAATCCGACCGACAACCCGGCAGCGGCGGCCCGCTTCCCGAATTCGCGGCGGCTGATTTTGGCGCCGTAGAGCTGTGCGACCAGACCGGCAATCGAATCTTTTGCCATTGGCTTACGTTCCTCCTGCATTGCCGCGGAGCCGGCCCATTGCCGGCTAAAGAACACGGCGATCACGTGTAACAACCAAATCCCGACAACGAATCTGCGAGTCTGCCGTTCATTCGTGAGTCGTGCCCGACCCGACGCCTGATCGTACCCTCTGACCCGGTACACTCGTTCATAACGCTACGGAATTCTGAGACCGAAACATAGCGAAGGGCCTACCGAATGTCAAACGGTTAGGCATTTTGCACGAAACAGTCTCGGCTAGACTTTGCGAACCTGCGGAAATCCGCGCTGTCATCGAACGTCGCCAGGTTTCTCGAGAAGCAATGAACGAAGACATCAATCCCCGTCTCGAACGCTATTTGACCGATAGTCGCCTGACCCAGGATCAGAAGAAGCATTTGGCCCAGGCGCGGCAATCGCTCGCCGACGAGGGTTATTACGCCTACGGCATGCTGGATGACCGTCAACGTTGGGTCGTGGCCATCGATGACGAACAGGGACAAGCCGATGTGGGGCTCGAAGACGAAGGATTCGTCATCGAGATCCGTGGTGTTTCACCGGGACTCTTCTCCGAAGAGGAGAGTGAGTGGCGACGCCGCGCGCTCGAGCGTCTGGCGCGACGGGTGATTCCAAACGTCGCGCGCGGCTTGCTGGACCCAAACCAGTCCGCGAGCTGGAGCGAAAACGAGGAAGGCGTGGCAGTCGGCATGACCTATCGCGTCCCATTCGACCGTTCGACCGACATCGGCCCGCTGGTGCGAGAAGCGCTCTCTCGCATCGACGATCTTGTCACCGAGGTCGAATCGCAGCTCCGATCGTAACGAAAGACAGAGGAGTGGAACCATGGTGAGTGGCTTCGATAGTCACGGATGGCGCATGCGAGTTGCAGCCGCGCGCGGCTCGGGCCGCTCGGGCGTCACCCTGGTCGGTGGCAAGGTGCTCAATGTCTTCACCGGCGAGCTCGAAGAGAAATCGGTCTCGATTACCGACGGCCGGATCACCGCGGTCGGCGATTCGGGTGGCACCGCTGAGCTAATCGACTGCCGCGGCAAGATCATCGCGCCCTCGTTCATCGATCCCCACATCCACACCGAAAGCTCGCTACTCTGGATGCCCGAGTTTGCCCGTGCGGTGATTCCGCATGGCACCGGCGCGGTGGTCACCGATCCCCATGAGATCGCCAATGTGGCGGGGCTTCCAGGGATGGAAGCAATGCGGGCCGCTTCGGCTGGCCTTCCCTTACATGTGCGCTTCACCGCCCCGTCCTGTGTGCCGGCCAGCTTCAATGAAAGCCCGGGAGCGAAATTCGAGGCAGACCAGATCGCGGAGATGCTGGCCTGGCCGGAAACCGTTGGCCTGGGCGAGCTGATGAACGTGGCGGGAACGTTTTCCGGCGACCGGGTCATCGGCGACAAACTGCGAGCAGCCTGGGGGCGTCGCAAGGACGGTCATGCCCCCGGCGTGCGCGGATTGCGCCTGCAAACCTACCTTCAGACCGGCGTGACCTCCGACCATGAATCGACCGAGATCGAGGAAGCGCGCGAGAAGCTGGCGTTGGGACTCTTCATCATGATTCGCCAGGGCACCTCGGAACGCAATCTCGATGCGCTCCTCCCCCTGGTGGACGATTGGTCCTGGCCGCGCTGCGCATTTTGCTCGGACGACCGGGACTGCTTCACCTTGCAGCACGATGGGCATGTCGATGCGATCGTGCGCGATGCGATCAAAGGGGGAATGGACCCGTTCCGTGCCTTCCGGCTCGCCACCTTCAACCCGGCTGATTACTGGCGGCTCGACGGTATCGGCGCGATCGCCCCGGGTTATGAGGCGAATCTCAATATCCTCACCGATTTTGAAGCAGTAGAGATCGAGACAGTGCTCTTCCAGGGGCAAACCGTCGCCTATCGGGGCGAGATGGTGGTCGATCTGCCGGCCAATCGACCACCGGACTTTTTGCTCGATACGATGCATGTCGCGCCACTCGATGTCGATTCGTTCCGGCTCGATCCCGCCCATGCCACCCAGGCAATCGTTGCCTACGACGGACAGATCGTCACCGGAGTCCAGTCGGTGACCCCGGTCGTGGTCGAAGGCGCCGCCGTCACCGATGTCGAGAGCGACTTCCTCAAGGTCGCCTGCATCGAGCGTCACAAGGCAACCGGCCGGGTTGGTGTGGGCTATGTGCGCGGTTTCGGACTGCGACGCGGCGCGATCGCCAGCTCGATTGCGCATGACGCGCACAACATCGTGGTGGTGGGGGTGTCGGACGAGGATATGCTGGCCGCAGTCGAGCGTGTCATCGAGTTGAAGGGTGGGCTCGCCACCGTGGTCGACGGTGAAGTCGTGGCCGATCTGGCGCTTCCGATCGGCGGCATCATCTCGGACCGGTCACTGGCCGCAGTCTCGGCCCAGCTCGAAGTAGTCGAGCAATCGGCCAACGATCTTGGTTGCCCGCTCACGTCTCCATTCGGATTGCTCGCCTTTCTGGCACTTTCCGTCATTCCCAAGGGTCGAGTAACCGATCGCGGTTTCATCACGGTCGCCTGACGAATCTCCCCATGCGAACCGGTTTGGCCCAACGCAACGATCGATTGGTCGATGACCGGTGTTCCCGAAGCAAAGGATCTCCCTGACTCGTTCCTGAAAACACTTGACAAGAAAAGAACATATGTTCTATGATAGAGGCAAGCGGCACATCGGCGGACGGGCAGCGCTTGCCCGCATCCCAGGTACTCCCACGGTTCCCCGTGGTCGAGGACGGGATGACGATGAATGACCTGGGCAGTGCCGCAGTGCCACCCGCCCGGCTTCCCCGCCGTCACCCAAGGCTCCACGCGCGGACTGACAACATTCAGTGATCGTTCGTCGAGAACATTTCGATGCAAACCCTGCATCCGACCAGGGCGCAGCCATACCCAAAGTCCCAGCCCCTCCGTGGTCGCGGGCGTTTCTGCCCTTCCGTTGCCGGTGAACCAGCCCCCGCCGCGGGCCGGCTGCTCCAATCCCCGCTTCGACTGCCGTCGACCCGTACACCGTTTCGCGCTCGCCCCAACATGAGGCAAAGCAGAGATTGCCTGGACAGCAACCGACCGTCGACCGGACCCCGGCCTCAAGATCCGAAGCGCTTTCCGGACTCGCATCCGTCTGATTCTTTGCCATCACCGGGAGTTCGTGTCAGTGCTACACTAAGTCGCCCGAACCGGGGCGTTGCTCCCTCGTTGCGTGAGGATTTCCTGTGGCACACCGCACGACGTCAGCGATCGAGATTCGTAGCTATGACGTAGTCGTTATCGGCGCAGGCGTCGCCGGCCTGGCATTTTCCCTGGCGCTTCCAGAAGGCTGGAAGGTCGCGCTTCTCACCAAGGGCGTGCTCGGTGAAAGCAACACGCGCTACGCCCAGGGCGGTATCTCGGCCGCCATCGGACCAGACGATTCCACCCGGCTTCACGAGGAAGACACACTTATCGCCGGCGCCGGTCTCTGCGATCCTGCAGCGGTGCGCGCGCTGGTCGACGGCGCTCCGGCGGCGGTCGATCGATTGCTGGCCATCGGCACGAAGTTCGACCGCAGCCTGCAAACCGGCGAAATCATGCTCGGCCGCGAAGCCGCCCATAGCCGCCATCGTGTGCTCCATGCCGGCGGCGACGCCACCGGCGCCGAAGTCGAACGGGCGTTGGTCTCTGCGGCCCGCACCCATCCCGATATCGAAGTCTTCGACCACGCGTACGCGCTCGATCTGGTCGTGCAGAACGGAAGATCCACCGGCATCGTGGCCGAGCTCGGCAGCGGGGAGCGCACCCTCATGGCCGCACCCTGGGTGGTGGTCGCCGCGGGTGGCGCCGGCCAGCTTTGGGCGGTCACCTCGAATCCGGGCGGCGCAACCGCAGACGGACTGGCGATGGCGCTGCGTGCCGGTGTAGCAGTGGCCGATCTTGAATTCGTCCAATTCCATCCGACCGTCCTTGCGCTCGCCGGCACTGAGCCATTTCTCGTCACCGAAGCGGTGCGCGGCGAAGGCGCCTATCTATTGAACGACGCCGGCCAGCGCTTCATGCTCGACATTCATCCGCTGGCCGAGCTTGCCCCCCGTGATGTCGTCGCCCGCGGCATTCAAACCGCCATGGCCGTGGGAGACACCGATCATGTCTGGCTCGATTTGCGCCATCTGCCGGATGAGTTGGTCTACGAACGCTTCCCCACCATCGTCAAGGAGCTGAAAGGCCGCGGACTCGATCTCGCCAACGACCTGATCCCGGTCGCGCCGGCCGCGCACTATTTCATTGGAGGAATCGCGGCCGCAACCGACGGCCGCACCAGCCTGCCCGGCTTGCTCGCACTCGGCGAGGCATCCTGCACCGGAGTACACGGCGCGAACCGGCTGGCCAGCAACTCGCTGCTCGAAGGGCTCGTGTTTGGCACCGACGCGGCGGGGCTGTTGACCCGTCTCGGTCGCCCGCAACCCATCGACCTTTCGACCGTAAATCTCTCAAACGTCTCACCCGTCATCGAGGCGGGTGATCCGGCGGCGATCGACGGTGCCGTCGAAGCGATTCAACGCGCCATGAGTCAGGATGTGGCGGTGGTCCGCTCGGCCGAAGGATTGCGATCCGCGGCGGCCGAGGTCGCGGCGCAGCTTCATGCGCTCGAAGCTGCCGGTGGCAGTGATCGCATCGCCGTAGAAGCTCGCAACATCGCCCAGGCTGCCGCGGCGGTCATCGACGCAGCGCTCTTCCGCGAAGAGAGCCGGGGCGCGCATTTCCGCGAGGACTTCCCCGCAACCGATCCAGCGCTCGATGGCCATCATTCGCTCCTCTTCTCCGCGACAGACGGCATGTGGCGGTTCGGCAAGCTTGCCGAGGCATTCGATCGTTCGGCGGCCGCATTCGAACCAGCGGCTGTCTGACCCCATCGATGCCGCACGGTAACGACTCGTTTCAGGCGGCGCTCGCCTTCATCGACGAACGCAGCAACTACGCTCGAGGCTCGATCAGCGGCCCATCCTCCAGCTCCGGAGGCCCCGAGCTGGGGTTGGTCCGCACCCGTGCCCTGCTCGATGCGCTCGGCTCGCCCGATCGCGCCTATCCGATCGTTCATATTGCCGGCACCAAGGGAAAGGGCTCGACCGCGGCATTCGTTGCCGCCATTGGAGTCGCCGCCGGTTATCGCACCGGCCTTTCCACGTCCCCGCACCTGCATTCGTTTCGCGAGCGGATCGCGCTGAATGGCCAGCCGATCTCCCGAGTCGACTTCGGGCGAATTGGGGTTATCGTCCAAACGACCATCCAATCCCTGGAGCAAACAGCTCCTGAGCTGGGCAAAGTAACGGCGTTCGAGGTTGTCACGGCGATGGCACTGCTCGCGTTCGCGGATGCCAACTGTGAGCTGGCCGCGGTCGAAGTAGGGCTGGGTGGAACCTTCGACGCCACCAACGTGATAACACCAGTAGTCTCGGTGATCGCGCCGCTCGATCTGGAGCACACGCAGATTCTTGGAGAAACCATCGAGGCGATCGCGGAAAACAAAGCCGGCATCATCAAGCCAGGAGTTCCCGCCGTGACCGCGCGCCAGGAATGCGGCCGCGTTGCACGTTATCGAGGAAAGCGCCCGCTCCCGAACGTCGCCCCTGCTCGTCGCTGGCCGGGATTTCCGGTGGAGTGGCGATTGGCGCCACTTCACCTGGAGCAATGCCAGGCGCCAGATCGACCACTTGCGAACCGGCATTGCCAGGCAACCACCAGATGGAAAATGCTTCCCTGGCGATTGCCGCCTGGGAAACCATGTCCGGCAATGGCCAAATCCCATCGTCCGAAGCGATCCGCCAGGGCGTGAGCGCGGCAATCCTGCCCGGCCGGTTCGAGCGAATCAACGCCGAGGGCCGCACCTGGATTCTTGACGGTGCCCACACCCCGGTCGCCGCGGCAGCACTGGCCGATGCCCTCCTGGCCGAGTTCGATCAACCGGTCGGCGTCATCGCTGGAATGTTGCGGGACAAGCATCCGGCGCCTTTTTTCGCCGCACTCGCTCCAGCGACCGCGAAAATCATCGTCACGACGCCCAGGAATCCGCGAGCGATCCCCGCCGGCGAGCTGCTTCCAAGCGCTCAGTCAGCCAATCCCCAGACAATTGCCAGCGCCGACCTCGAAACTGCTCTGGTAATGGCACGAGCGCACCTTCCAGCGGACCTTCCCGTGGTCATCACCGGATCGTTCACGCTTGTTGCCGAAGCCCGGGAACGCTTCGGGCTGGCGCTCACCGACCGGTAACTGGCCCGCTACCTGCGCATCCAGGCAGGTTTGCGGTCAATACCTATCAGGTAGACTGAACGAACGGGCAATTCTTACGAACGCCACACATTCCTCAAAAAAAGGACATCCCGATTGGCAACCGCTGACGTATATCAAGCGAACGGGAGCCGGGCGGATGGCTACGGATTCCGGTTCAGGGAAACCAGCGGTTCGTGAGATGGCTGGTTACTCCGGATCGGACCCGCTAACCGACCAGACCACGGTTTCCGACGCCGACCTGATTACGCTGGTGACCCAGGGAGATCAGGCAGCGCTCGAAGCGCTCTACGAGCGCTATTCGCGCGCGGTGTATTCGTTCTCCTTGCGCATCGTTGGCGATGCGCAGGTGGCCGAAGAGATCCTGCAGGAAGTCTTCGTCCGCGCCTGGCAACAGGGGGGATCGTTTCAAACGGCGCGTGGGTCGCTCATCACCTGGTTGTTGAGCATTACCCACAATCTGTCGATCGACGAGGTACGGCGCAGAAAGCGGCGGCCGCAGAAAGCGGAATCCGAGGAACCGGAATCGATTCTGGCGATGCTGCCGGATGAAAGTCTCGGGGTCGAAGAGGAAGTCTGGCTGTCGAGTCTGCGAGTGTCGATTCAGAACGCGCTGCAGCAGTTACCTGCGGCGCAGCGAGAGGCCATCGAGCTGGCCTACTTTCAGGGTCTGACGCAACGCGAGATCGCCGAAACGCTCGGCGAGCCGTTGGGAACGATCAAAACGCGCATGCGTTTGGGCATGCTCAAACTTCGGGAACAGCTCGGACCGATGGTGAGCGAGCGAGCAGAACCGAACGAGGTGAAACTGTCGTGAACCAGCAGCCAGCGGAACAAGACAGCCCCCGTTACCGGGCGCACTCCCCAACCTCCTCCAGCGATTGCCGTCTGGTGGACGACGCGATTGACGAGTACGCGCTGGGAGTCCTCGATGCGTCGCAGCAGGTTGCCATCGACCGGCACCTGATCCGCTGCAAGCGATGCTCCGCGCTCGTTGCGAGTTATCGCCAGACCGTGGCTGCGCTCGCGCTTGCCGTGCCGATCGTTACACCGCCGGCCAGCTCCAGGACAGCCCTGCTCTCTCGCATTGCCGCGACTCCTCAGAACGTGGCTCCCGCTTCCAGCATCTACTCCGGTGAGCTCGACGCATTTCGAACGCCGACCATTCCGGCCTCGAATTCGGTAACAGTCTCTCCGCCCCAACCACCAGCGGGCCAAAACGCCTGGTGGAGGATCTATGCCGCGCCTCTCGCGACCTTGCCGCTTCTGCTGGCGCTCGGTCTGGTCGGAGCCTGGGGATTCAACAACTACGCCAAGCTCCACGACGCCAATGGCGTGATTGCCGAGCAAGAGCAGAGCATCGCCTACATGAACGACCAGCTCAAGCTCGACGATCAACAAGTGGTTCGGCTGGCGTTCTCTCCCTCCGCCAAGCGATACAACCTGACGTCCGAGATCGCGCCTGCATCCGGGACGTTTATCGCCGACACTGCCACAGGTCAGGCCGTGCTTCAGGTAAACGGCCTTCGCGCCGGGGGCTATTCCCTGCTCGTACAGGGCGAAGACGGCTCGATGACGCAAAAAGCGGCGTTCGTCGTCGGTGACGACGGTTCCGCTACCACTGCGGTCGATTTGGGCGATCTCGTCACCGGCTTCCAGTCTGTTCATATCCGTTCGAGTGATTCGATCACCGAAACAGATGTGGCCGTTGACGGTGAGCTACAGGATGTGCTGATGGCCGTGATCGGCCCGGACATCAACGAGAACTCCGATACCGGCCAACAGGGCCCCTAGTACCTCCGATCGCCGCAAACAAACTGATGCCGAATTGCGCAGTCTCGGGTCGACGCTTATAGTCAGTTGGCGGCCCGCCTGTGTGTGGGCGAAGCAGAACGACAGGTGAGCGCTACGAGCACGTCGACCATCACCACTATCGACCAGACCGAAACGATCGTGACTAGCCAACCGGTGCGCGCAGTCGAGTCCGGCTCCGCGGCGGATATCGGGCCGGCCCGCGGTCCGATTTCGGTTGTCATTCCGGTGATGAACGAAGAAGGCAATCTTCCCGAGCTGCATCAACGACTCAGCAGCTCGCTGGCCGCAACCGGTGTCGATTGGGAGATTCTCTTCATCGACGATGGTTCGAGCGACGGTACCTGGCGTGAGATCACCCGCTTGCGCTCCATCGATCCCCATGTGATCGCCATCCAGCACCGCCGCAATTTCGGGAAGGCTCAGGCGCTGGCCAACGGATTCGCGCTGGCTCGAGGCAACACCATCATCACCATGGACGGTGATCTGCAGGACGATCCGGACGAGATTCCCCGCATGCTGGCAACCCTCAACGAGGGATACGATCTCGTCTCTGGCTGGAAACAGCATCGCCAGGATCCGTGGGGGAAAACCGCCCCGAGCAAACTGTTCAACTGGACCGTGCGCACCGTCACCGGTGTGCAGCTTCATGACTTCAATTGCGGTTTCAAGGCGTACCGCAGTGAAGTGACCGAGACGATTCGCGTCTACGGTGAGCTGCATCGCTTCACCCCAGTCCTGGCATCGGCCGAAGGGTTCCGCATCGCGGAGCTGCCGGTCAAGCACCATGCCCGATCCTGGGGAAAATCGAAGTACGGTCTCAAGCGCCTCTTCAAGGGCTTTCTCGATCTCATAACCGTCTTCTTTCTGACCAACTATCGACAGCGTCCGATGCATCTCTTCGGCATCCCCGGCATCATCTCGGTGGCGCTTGGCGTGCTGATGGGAATGAAGCTCTCCTGGGACCGCCTGGCCAATGACGAAACCATTGGCACGCGGCCACTCTTGCTTCTCGCCGTCCTGCTCATCGTCGTCGGAGTGCAATTCTTTGGCCTGGGTCTGCTGGGCGAGTTCCTGGTGCAGGAATCGCACCGGCCCAAACCGGAACCGGCGCGCTTCCTGCGCCGCACCCTTGGGGTCGGCCCCGGTTTCGACGGCGCCACACCGCATTTGACAGACCGCGACGACAGTTTCGCTTCCGCGAGATAGCCGAGCACCCCGCACATGATGCAACGGGTGCTGAAGCGCCTTACCTCGATTCCGACACCGGTCATCTTCGGCTTCTCGCTGGCCATGGCGCTGCTGCTGCTTTGGCAACAGAACGCTCTTTCCAAGATCCGCCCCGCAATCCAGAACGCCGATCCATGGATCATCGCGGCAGGGCTGTTGCTCTACCTGGCCGGTCTCGGGTTGCTGTGCGTTCGCTGGAATCTGTTGGTCATGATGGTCAGCGGCGCCACCCGGCACCTGCGCGCATCGGAAGCGTTCATCACGTCGGTCGCGGTGAACTATGCAGCGCCCTTGAGTCTGGCCCTTCCCAGCCGTGCGTATCTGACGAAGCGGGCGCTCGGGCTGGGCACCGCCGAAACCGCATCGATCACGTTCTGGGAAGTCGCGTCCGATCTCGCGGTGCTGGCCGTCGGCACCATGCTCTGGATACTGGTTGGCGGATGGCGCGGGCAAGGCGTCTCGGTCGATGACCGCATCGTCGGTTCAGGCGCGGTACTGGTGCTTTGCGGGTTCTTGGCAGTTTTCATCGCTTTCAAACGCGCCGCGCGGCTCCGTTCGATCGTCTTCAAGATGCGAAATCACTTCACCGAAGCGCTCAAGCATCCGGGTCGCCGGCCCCGCCAAACAATCATGGCGCTGGTCGTGACCATCATCTACTGGATAGCCCAGGGCGGCGTGCTCTTCCTGCTGCTCAAGGCACTCGATGGCGAGTCTCCTCCAGTATCGCTCGTGCTCGGTTTGACCACGCTGCCGATCCTGGTCGGCATGCTGAGTCCGGTCCCCGGCGGCGCCGGCGTGCGGGAAGCGTTGATGATCGCGGTCGCCAGCGTTCACGGCGCCAACGAAGCCAATGTCTTGCTGGCCGGAGTGACCTATCGCATCGCCCTGTTCGCCGCGATTCCCATCCTGTACGGCATTATTCGCGTGCTGATCGCCCTGAGCCATCGCGGCGAAGGACATGAAGGATTCCCTGAGCAGGACGGCCTGCCCATCGACGGCTGACCGCGCAATTGAGGAGAGATGACACCCCCGTGACCGCTATCGACACGTCAAGCATCGACGCGCTGGATACCAGCAATTACGCCAAGCACAGTTCGAGCAATCCGGTTCAGCGCAAGCTGATCGATCGGTTTCATCACGTGCTGCTGGGAAAAATCGGCGAGTTGGCCCCGCATTCGTTTCTCGATGCAGGTTGCGGGGAGGGCTTTGTCTCCAACCTGCTGGTCGAGCGCTTTCCGGGACTCGAGGTGAGCGCGTTCGATTTCAACCCGTCGTCGGTCACTCACGCGCAAGAGCGGAATCCGGGTGTCGATTGCCGTGTGGCCAGCATCTATGAAGTTCCCTGGGAAGACAATTCGTTCGATGCGGTTGGCTGTTTCGAAGTCATGGAGCACCTGTACGAGCCAACCCAGGCATTGCAGGAGCTCGCCCGCGTCTCCCGAAACTATCTGATCTTGAGCGTCCCGCACGAGCCCTGGTTCTGTTTCTCCAATGCCGCCCGCGGCAAAAATTTGGATATTCGCCCGCGCGGCAGTGATCCCGACCACCGGCAGTTCTGGACCCGCGCCGCCTTCGGCCGCTTTGTCGATCAGGTCGCCGATGTCGAATGGCTGGGTGGCTCGCTTCCCTGGACCATTTGCATCGCCCGGGTTCGCTAGCCGCCTCCCGGTGCGGATCCGGCTCTGTCGGGCGTCACAGTCGATACTGCCGCGGGGCAACCGAACAAAACCATTCCCGTAAATAGCGCTAAGCGTCGGTGCCCATCAGCCCTTTGCCGGGCCGCCGATGTCACTGGAACCCAGCCGTTCACGCCTGACGGTCTCCCGTTATCCCCAGGAAGAATCGAGCACTCCACGACGACTCGTCGGCTTTGAGCTCCACTCCCTTCACTCCTGATGCTCGTGTATGCTAGAAGAACGCCGCTCAAACGATGTTCCCGGCCGAGTGCACAATGCCGACCCTTCTTTCCTACCGCTTCCAGGGCAATGCTCAGGGACCACAGAAAACCTGTCCCGCTTGCGGACAGACGATCCCCTCACGCCTGACCTTTTGCCCAAATTGCTCGACCGATCTCCGCGCGGTGCCCGACAATTTGCGCTCAGCGCCGGACAATCGCACCCAGTTCCAGATACCGACGTTCCTGCTCTCCGAGCCGGTCGGTCGCCGATTCGATGAGGAAGGCACGGGCACTGGGTTGATCTGGGTCGGATTGGCGCTGATCGCCCTTCCGGTGGTCACGTCGAACTTATCACCACTGTCTGTGGGAGCCTGGGTAGTCGGTTTCCTGCTCACGGCCTTCGGCATTGTCCGCACGCGCGAGGACGGTCGATCCATGCTGCGTGCCGGAGCGTTGACCGCCGCGGCCGGTTTGCTCACGCTTGCAGTCATGGGGAATCACATCCTTCGCCAGGAACAGGCGCCGGCGGTGGTCGATCCAGAGCTGGCCGCACTGTCCCTGACGCCCAGTAGCGAAGCAGGAGACATCGACCAGTCGCTAGCAACGATCCTGACCGGCAGTAGCCCGATGTTCCGAGGAGCTCCGGCGCACGCTGGCGTGTTGTCCGGACCAGTGCTCGAGGGAAGTCCCTATCGCAGTTGGCGATATGACACCGGCGAGGATCTTCGTTCGACGCCGGCGATCTCTGGTGCGGTTGCGTATTTCGGGACACGCGACGGGTATCTGGTCGCCCTGGATCTTCTGACCAGAAAACAAAAATGGGCCTTCGATCTCAGCGGCTTTCCAGTTCGCGCGTCCCCAGCCATCGCAGATCGCACCGTCTTTATCGGAAGTGGCTTCACCCTTTGGGCAGTCGATGCCGACACTGGTGCAGAACGCTGGAAGGCGGGTATAGATTATGCGGGCGAGTCGTCCCCAACCGTTGCCAACGGAGTGGTCTATCTCGCCAGCAAAGAAAATCATCTCTATGCGTTCGACGCAAAATCGGGTGAGCAACTCTGGCTTTACAAGACCGACGGTTTACTTTTCGGGTCTCCGTCGGTAACCGACGGCGCAGTGCTCATCGGTGGAGATGACGGCGATCTTTTCTCGGTGGACCCAGAGAACGGTCATCTGAACTGGAAGATTACCCTCGATTCGCCGATTTACTCGACCCCGGCTATTGCCAATGGCCGCGTCTATGTCACGACCAAAGGACAAACGGTGTCAGCCGTCGATCTGAAATCCGGAGAGCTGATCTGGAGCTATCCGGTCGGCGGATCGTCATCCCCTGCGGTCGCCGACGGCGTCGTCTTCGTTGGGAGTGACGACGGCGCGCTCTACGCGATCGATGCGGAGAAGGGCGGCACGCCGCTCTGGCTCTTTGCCACTGGCAGCCAGTCCGTTCAATCGCCGGTTGTGGCGGGCGACGAAGTGTTTGTCTCGGCGGGCCCGATGCTGATCAGTCTCTCCCGCGCTACCGGTGAGGTCGTTTGGCAGTACCCGGTGGGTGACAATGTCACCACCGAGCCGGTGATTCTCGACGGGTATCTCTACGCCGGCGACAAGAACGGTTACTTCTACGCGCTCACTGGAGACGCGAACCTGTCCACTCCAGCATCTGGATCGGGCGGCTCGACGAGCGGTAAACCTGGATCGACCTGATTGCCCGGTGGCAACAACGACGTGCGCGTCTACCAGGATCCGCGCACGTCATCGTTACCGGGTGCGACCGCTCGCTATCGCAGCTTCAGGGCTTTCCACGGATCGGGCATCTGCTGGACCGGCACTTCGATCAGCGTGGGCTCGTCGGCGCGAATGGCGTCGGCGAGGGCCTGTGCGAGCTGATCGGGCGTTTCGGCCCGGCGGCCGGCAACGCCGAATGACTCGGCCAGTTTGACGTAGTCGGGATTGACCAGATCGGACGCGATCTGGCGACCGCCCATATCGACCTGCTGGATGCGCTTGACGTTGCCATAGGCATTGTCATTGAAGACGATCGTAATCAGCCCGATGTTGTGCTGCACAAGCGTAGAAAGCTCGTTGAGGGTGAACCCGAATCCGCCGTCACCGTTCATGGAGACAACCGGCACATCCGGTTTTCCGACCTTGGCGCCCATGGCCAACGTGAACCCAAATCCGAGGGTTCCCTGATAGCCGCAGCCGAGATAGGTGTTCGGCTTATAGACGGGATAACCAAGATTCGACCAATAGCCGAGCTGGGTCATCTCGCCTACCAGCACGCCCTCTTCAGGAAGTGTTTGGCGGATCGCTTTCGAGAAGCCTGCCTGGGGCTCGATCGACTCGACCTGCGCCTGTAAGCCGTTTTTCAAGGCACGGAGCGCGGTGAGCTTCTCCGTGTCGAGTGCGCGGTCTGGTGAGACCGCGTCCACCAGCGCCGCCAGCGCGGCCTTGGCGTCCGCTTCGATCTCGATGGTCGCGCGGCCGTTGCGCACGATCTCCTCTGGATCGATATCGATGCGAATCAGGATCTGGTCGGGCGTGGTGGCGATCGGATCGCTTACCGGACCCAGGAAGCGGGTGCCCACCGCGAGAATGACATCGGCTTTCGGCCGCAGATCCTTATCGGCCAGCTGCCCGACCGAGAGGTCGTCGCGGTCGTCGATGACGCCCTTCCCGTTGCGGGAGACGATAACCGGCGCCTGGAGCATCCGCGCAAGCTCGAGTAGCTCGGGCCCAGCATTTGCGCCGAGGGCGCCTCCACCCACATAGATCAGCGGATTCTTTGCGCCGTTCAGCGCTTGAGCGGCCTTGGCGATCAGATCGGGATCGCCCGCGGAGCGAGCCCGTTGAGCGACGGCGGGACCAACGGTCACATCAGCCGAGGCGAAAAAGATATCGGGGGGTACCTCGACGTAGGTCGGGCGCGGGCGCCCGGTTCGGATCTCGGCAAACGCGCGGTCGAGCGCTGCCGGGATTTCGCCTGGCGTGTTGGCGCGGGCCTGGAACTTCGAGAAGGAGCGGGCCATGCCGAGCTGATCGGGAATTTCGTGCAGCATGCCGCGGCCGACGCCGATCAAGTCGGAGCGGATCTGGCCCGTCAGGCAGAGCACCGATGAGTTACAGGCATAGGCGGTGGACAGCGCGGCAGATGCGTTCATGACCCCCGGACCCGGAACGACGACGCAAACGCCTTCCTTCCCGGTAACCCGTGAGTAGCCATCCGCCATATACGCGGTTGCCTGCTCGTGGCGGGTGTGGATGATGCGCAGCGAATCCTGATTTTCGTAGAAGGCGTTGAAGAGGCCGTCGAGCTGGACTCCGGGAAGCCCGAAGATCGTATCGACACCGTTTTGCTTCAGGGTTTCGACCGCCGCTTCGCCTCCGGTCATCGTGCGAGGCGTGTTCGAATCGACGGAATCCCTGGTGACGACGGCTGAGCTCACGCTGTTCCCTTTCTGACAATCGATGAACCGGCGCCTGCAACAGTGGATGGCAAACCGGCGCACAGATTGTACGTGGCACTCTGGCGAGTGTGGCGGAACGATGCGTTTTTCTGTTTTTCGTCAATTCCTGTTGGCGGCCTGCGCTGCACCCAGCGCCGCGATCACCGTGTCCAGGTGAACCACGAATTCGGCGGTGATTTCCAGCCGGTGTCGCAACGGTGGATCGGGTTCGAGCGCTTTGGTGTTGCTCCATCCACCGTCCGGATCCTGCCCATCGGCGAACCATTCGCCCATGCGCGCGATCCATGAGACATAGGACTCGTCACCGGTCGCCAGATAGAGCAGGCCCGATCCCCAAGCGCTTTTGCAGACCTGCTTCGTCTCGAACTGCTCTGGGCAGCAGCCCATCGAGAACTGTTGATAGCGCCGGGCATAGTCGAGCCATTTACCTTCACCGGTCGCCATATGAAGTTGAGTGAGGAACGATGCAGCAATGCCCCCGTTGTAGAAGAGCTGGAGCGGTTGATGCGCTTCCTGCACCACGTGTCGCCGGTCGATGTCGCTGGGAACATCGGTGAGCAGGCCGTCGCTCGTCCAGATGGTATAGAGGCATTCCGGCAGCTCGGGCTGCGCATTCCAGAGACGCACAAACCACTCGCCGGTCGAACGCGCCAGGTCGAGACGTCCACTGATGACTGCTGACATTCCGAACTGAGCGGTTGGGAAGAGGAGCTGCGGATCACCCTGGCCTGTGCGCTCGCGGGTCATAAAGATGCCGCCAGTGCCCGGATCCTGGAACTGGGCGGCGAACTCCATGCTTTTGCGCGCGATATCGAACCTGCGCAAGAGCCACGCGCCATAGGCCAGGATGGTTTCGGGATAGGTGTTGGTCGTGCTGTTGGCATCGGGAGCCCAGTTCATGCCGCCGTGGAACTGGCCATCTGAGCCGAGCCCGGTTCGTTCGATCCACCCGAGGACTGCATTGGCCGCGGCGGTTTCGCCGCTGACTTCGAGCGCCCAGGGGAATCGATACCAGGTGACGCGGCCACCGGTGGCATCCGCGACGGCGCCGTCGGAGCCGATGTGTTCGAGCAGGAACTCGATGCCCTTGCGACGGGAGCCTTCGATTCGGGCCACGAGCTCACTGGAAACCGAGGTCGTTGCAGTCATGGATTCCTCGCCTCAACTAAAGCCGGCGGACGCGGGGATCGAGCCGGTCGCGCAATCCGTCGCCGAAGGTGTTCAGTGAGAGCACCAGCAGAAAGATGCAGATACCGGGAGCCAGCACGTACCAGGGTGCTTGCTGAGGATAGCTTTGCGCGTTTTTGAGCATGGTGCCCCAGGTTGCCGTCGGCGGCTGAACCCCCAGGCCAAGATAGCTCAGACCGGCTTCGACCAGGACAGCAACTGCCATGGTCAAGGTAATTTGCACCAGGATGGCTGGCAACGCATTGGGCAAGATATGCCGCCAGAGGAGCCGGCCGCCGGTGGCGCCGATCGCGCGGCTGGCGGTTACGAAGTCTTCCTCTTTCAGCGCCAGCACGCTGGCGCGCACCAGTCTGGCAAAGCGAGGGATGAAGATGATCCCTACTGTCAGGATGATGCTTTGGCGAGAAGCGCCTCGGGCGGCCACGATCAGAATGGCGAACAGCACGCTTGGAAAGGCGAGCAGGGCGTCCTGCAACCGCATGAGCACGCTATCGACCCAACCGCCACGATAGCCGGCGATCAGACCGATGGGAATGCCGATCGCCATGGCGATTGCGACCCCAATTCCGGCGATGACGAATTCGATGCGCGCGCCGTAGACGACGCGGCTGTAGATATCGCGGCCGAACTCGTCCGTGCCGAACCACCAGGTGCGGGAGGGTGGTTGCAGAAGATCGGGACCGATCTTGTTCGGATCATGGGTAGCGAAGAGACTGGGGACGACTGCCCAGGCAAGAAAGAGCAGCAGGATGAGCGCGGATACGATCAAGATGGGATCGGCTCTACCGCCAAAGATGCGCCAGCTCAGGGAGCGTTTTTGTCCGCCAAGCGGTAGTTGCACCGGATCGAGTGAGGCGTCCATCGATCAGGAAACCCGCATGCGGGGGTTGAGGAACCCATAGGCGATGTCGGTGAGCAGGTTGATCAGGATCAATCCGATGGTCACGAAAAGGACCGACGTCTGGACCAGTGGATAGTCGCGGTCGAAGATCGCCTGCACCGTCAACCAGCCGACACCGGACCAGCCGAAGACTTGCTCGATGATGACTGCTCCCCCGAGCAGCGCACCGATCTCCAGACCGGCGACCGTGAGCATGGGAACGAGCGCGTTTTTCATGGCATGGCGCATGATGACCGACTTCTCACGCAAACCCTTGGCGCGCGCGGTGCGGATGTAATCGGCACCGAGCACCTGGATCATATCGGAACGGAGAAAGCGCATCAGGGTCGCGGCCAGGTAGGTGCCAAGGGTGATCGAGGGCAGAATCAGCCGTTTCAGGTTCTCGACCGGGTCCTCCCTGAAAGGGATATAACCCGAAGCCGGGAGCCATTGCAGCCGTACGCTGAAGATCAGGATCAGCGTCAAGCCGAGCCAGAATCCGGGAATGGCCAGTCCGGCACTGACGAAGCCCATGGCGGCGCGGTCGACAACTGAGCCGCGTTTGATGGCGGCAATGATGCCAAGCGGTATGGCCAGCAGGAGGGCGAAGAGTGTCGCGCCGAGTACCAGCTCGAGCGTAGCCGGCAGCTTTTGCATAAAGAGATCGATGGTTGGGCGTTTGTTCTTGAGAGAATCGCCGAAGTTCCCCTGGGCGAGATCCTCGATCCAGTAGAGATACTGAACCGGTATCGGTTTGGTGAGGCCCATCTCCTCCCGGAGTGCTTCCAGCTTGGGAAGGTTCTCCGGCTTGGCAGCTTCCCGGCCCATTTGCATGGCAGCAGGATCGCCGGGAGCCATGCGAATGAGACCGAAGACGAGCATCGAAACGATGATCATCGTGGGGATTGCCTGCAAGATGCGGCTGGCGGCGAAACGGGCCATGACTCCTCGGAAAAGCAGGCGGCGCCGTCGGGGTCGACGGCGCCGCTCACTCGAACTTCCGCGCGCTATTCGGCGGCGATGGTCGCGTCGTTGAGCAGCACCCAGCTGAGGGAGTTGATGCCCCAGTTGGAGACGTTCGGTGCGGTCAGCGAGACTTTCGGGGTTTCCTGGATGACGATGATCGGCAGCTCTTCCACGAAGAGCTCCTGGAGCCGGTCGTACTGTTCCTTGCGAACCGCCTGATCGAGGGTCTGGTTTGCGGTGGTGGCCAGCTCGGCGGCCTCAGCGTTGGTCCATCCATCTGCAAAGTGCGGCTGGAGTCCGAGGCCGACGAAGTAGTTCGGATCGGCAAAGCCGGGGAAGACGTTCCAGATGATGTCGTAGGTGTGGTTCAGGTAGTTGTCCAGCCAAACGGAAAGCTCCTGCACCTCGATGTTCATCTTGACCCCAGCCTCGGCGAGGCCGGCCTGCCAGATGGTCGCGGCGCGCTCGCCGTCCGGATATCCCTGGATGCACAGGACGGTGAATTCCAGGTCCGAAACGCCTTCTTCCTCGAGAATGGCCTTGGCCCCGGCGGGATCGTATTCGTAACCGGGGAGGTCGTTGTACGCCCAGCTACTGGAACCGACGAAGGTCCACTTCGGCAGACCGCCACCGGCATAGACGGTTTGCTGGACGGCGTTCTTGTCGAGCGCCATGGCCAGCGCCTGGCGAACCCGGACGTTGGTGCGAATGGTTTCGTTGTTCTTGCCGAGCATTTCGAAGAGCGGGATGCTGCTGGTCGGAACGTTGAGCACCACCACGCTGTCATCGCCTTCGAGCGGTGTTGCCTGGGACACGGGAATATCGAGCACACCCTGGACATCGCCCGACTTCAGATTGTTGATGGCGACCTGCGGCTCGGGCAGGATGTTGAAGCGCAGGGACGCAACGCCCGGTCCTTCGCCGTAGTAGCCATCGTACGCTTCGAGCGAGATGTGGTCGTTGGGTACCCACTCGACAAAGGCGAACGGTCCCGAGCCGATTGGGGTGTTCTCGACATCGGCGGCAATCGCCTCGGAGATGATCGCGATCTGGGTCAACCCGTCGAGGAAATCGGCCTGGACATCGGTCAACTTGATGCTGATGGTCTGGTCGTCGATCACTTCGTACGAGGCTACGTTGGTCAGGCGGCTCGACCAGACGGTCTCTTTCTCGACCACTCGCTCGAACGAGAACTGGACATCGGCGGCAGTTACCGGGGTTCCGTCGTGGTAGGTCGCGCCCTCACGCAATGTGAAGACGTAGGTGGTCTCGTCCGGGTTCTCCCACGACTCCGCCAGATCGCCGACATAGGTCAGGTCGTCGGCATACGTGACGAGCGTGCTGAAAACTGGCCGGCGCATCATGTCGCCGTAGAGAAGCAATTGACTCACTTGAGGATCGAGAGTGTCGATGTCTCCAGTGGCCGCGACGACAAGGTCACCCGACGGTGCAGCCGCTGGGGTGCCATCTTGCGCGGCGACGCCCATCGCCTTCCATGGGGCGACGGCCATGGCGCCAAGCGCGGACACGCTGATGCCGGCCGCAGCAGCACGGGTCATCAACTGTCGCCGGTCGATGCGTCCGGCGAAGAACTCCTGCATCAATGTTCGTTCCTGGGTCATTGCGTTCTCCTTCAGCTTCATGTCACGGCGCTGGCAGATGCCGGCCGCGTCCGATCGAGAGATGTCGCTCGACGTCGAGCATTGCACGAAATCACACTATTGCTGTGGAATCGTTACATCCGGACGAGCATGATGTCAACGTGATACCCATTTGGCGAGCATTGATAGATGGCGCAGATGATGCACGTGATTATGGGTTTTGGCTAAGGAACCCTATCGTGAACGATAGGGCTATGAAGAAGCCAAGGGTCTCCGACCCTACGAGCGGACAGGGACGTCCTCGACTACGACCGGTGCGGGGTTTTGGGTAGAGCTTCGCCCTGTCTCGATGGGGTGTTTGTGGAAATGCTCGAAAAGCGGTCACTCTTTTTCGGTTGAGTTCGCGAATGGAGCCAGGGGTGACGGTCTGGGGCCGGGCGAGTAGCTTTTGGGCACTGCCCAGGCCACGCATCTACCGCCCTGTGGATCCGAAGCATCGATGCGAACCTCGCCTCTGTACGGGAGGCAGCGTTCTCCACCACCACCCGGGGTTGAAACCCCGGGCTAGCCAGACGAAACCGCTTCGAGGTTGGGCCGGTGGTGCATCGATTGCTCGGAACAGGGCGAACGACTCCTGAGATAGGAGCCGGAGGGATGCCAGTCTCGTGGGCGCGTCCCTCTCCGCCGATGTGCCGCTTATTTCCAGATTAGCACATACGTTCTTATCGTGTCAAGTGTTCTCTGGGACGAAAAATGAGACGGGAATTCAGCAGCGCTTCGGCATCGTCAGGACGGGAAGCGACCCGGTTGTCCGCGCGATGGAGTCAGGCCACTGCGCAGCGATGGGGTGAACCGTCCACAGAGCCTGGGCGGTGCTTACGTCCCGGATCGGAGTGGATGCTTCGCGCCAGGCTCAGTTGGGGAGGTCGCGACGGTCGAAAATGATCATGCCGGCAACAGCGCAGACGACGAATATAGCCAACAGAACAAACGCGTTGGTGCCCGAAATGGTGCCCTGGGCAAGTGCGGTTGGGGGGTCGTAGTAGTTGAAGATGGAGAACGGTTGCAAGGGATCGAGGAACGACCAGAGAGTCGAGAAATAGTCGATGACATACGAGACGATCATGAATCCAGCAGCCCATCCGACAGCCTGTCCCATACGATCGGCGCGGGCCGAGACGAATAGCGCAACGCCGCCAATGGTGAGCGCGAGCAGCAAGGAGGTTCCGGTCTGGGCAACGAAGTGCCAGTTGTTCATGACGCCGTCCGGTTTCGACACGAACAACCCGACGATGTTTCCGAGCGACGCGACGACTGAGACCCAGAGCGCAATGATCGCCACCGCCAGCACGCGCGCCAGGTAGAACTGCCGCCGCGAAACGGGGCGTGCCAGCGACACCTGGACCTGGCCACTCTCCATCTCCCCTGCCAGCCCGCGCGCCGCGACCCAGATGACAATGGCAGAAACGAGCAGGTGATAGACCGGATGGGTGAATCCAAGCGCCAGGAATCCGGGTAACCCGACCTGTTCCACGACTTCGGGCGTGACGTTCATCAGTGCGAGAAAGGGCTTCGGCACCAGGTCCATGATCGAGATGAGCTGGTCGAGATTGCCAAAAGCATCGATGGCGACCGGCTGGATGTACTCGAACGCAAACAGCCCGATCGTCATGGTGATCAAGCCGCCGCGTGACCGGCGCAGCAATTGGGCGAGCAGGGTGAGGACGGATTTCACTGACGCAGCGGACCTGTCTCGTAGTAACCGGCGAAGATATCGTTCAGGCTTGGGGGCGCGATGGTGACCGATTCGATCTGCCATTGAGCCAGGAATGCCATCAGCGGGTTCGGGTCCAAATCGACAAGCAGCGAGAGGGTGCGTCCTTCGCGTTCGATCACTTCCGCGCCGGGAATCGGGAGCTCGGGCGCGAGGGGGTGGACAAAAACGACCTCTGCCCGGCGGCGATGTTGCGCGCGCAGTCCCTCGATGGATTCTTCCTGTACCAGCTTGCCGCCGCGCACGATCGCGACGCGCTCACAGAGGCGGTCGACTTCGCCGAGGTCGTGGGACGACATGAAGATGGTTCGGCCGGCGGCATGCCGGTCGAGCAGGTGCGATTCGAACGCCCGCTGGATGAGCGGGTCGAGGCCATCGGTTGGCTCGTCCAGGATCAGCAGGTCCGGATCGTGTTGCGCAGCCGCGATCAAGGCAAGCTTCTGGCGCATCCCCTTGGAGTACGTCTTGAGCTTGCGGTCGAGCGCGGATTGTGAAAGCTCCAGCAGATCGAGCAGGCGCGCTTGCAAGGGCGCGCCGGCTCCAGAAAGGGTGGCGGCGAACGCGAGCTGATCGGCGCCGGTGAGCTCCGGGAAGAGCGATTCCGACTGCACCAGATAGCCAACATGGGCACGGGCGCGCACGCCATCCGCCCAGGTGTCACATCCGAACATGCGGCCCGAGCCGCGGCTCGGCTTGATGAAGCCCATGAGCAAGCGGATGGTGGTGGTTTTTCCGGCGCCGTTGGGACCGAGAAAGCCATAGAGCGCGCCACGTTCGACCGAGAGGGACAGATCGGAAAGGGCTTCGACTCCGGCGTAGGTTTTTGTCAGGCCCGTGGTTTCGATGGCTGGGCCGGCGCCGGAGTTACTCATGCGCTGAGCGTAGCACCTTGCGGGCACTGGAGTCGCATTCGCATGGTCCGGAAGCTATGGGGTCATGTGGTATAAGCAACCGCGAGCGTCGAAGAGTGGCGAGGAGCGGCGGTGCGCACCGAAAAAGAGAAGTGGCAAGTTCCGGAATCAGACCCGGCCGGGACCGCCAGGAAAGAACACATCGACATCCCCAATCCCCAGGGGATGAGTGGTATCGAAGATACCGATCGGGGGCCGCTGATCTTCTGCGGCATGTGCGGAGCCCTGAACCCCTCGACCAATTTTTACTGCGCGGCCTGCGGCACTACCCTGGTCGATGCGTTTCACGCTACCGAAGGTCTGCGGGTTTTCGAGCGGCCGGACGCGGCCTCACGCATCATCGAAATCGTGCCATCCGGCACCGAGCTCGATATCAATGACGATCCCGATGCCCCGGACGACTACGTCCGCATTCGATTACGGAATGGCCGGTTGGGCTATATCCGGCTCAATGAGGTCTCCGCGCTGGAGCAGGCCTCGCCGTACCTGCTCGATCCCGACACCCCCGATCCGAATCTCAATGCACGGGGATGCGTTTCGCCCTTCGGCGCGCTGGCAGCGTTGGGGCTGCTGGTGGTGCTCGGAGGGCTGGCGGCGTATCTGTTGACGCAGGGGAATTCCGGCCAGGGCGGATTCCTGGCATTCGTCACCTGCATCGTGGTGGCGCCGATTGCACTCTTGATGATCTTCCTCTACCTGATGGCCCGCGATCGGGAAGATCAGCGGATGGCGGACGAGGAAGAGGCCAGAACGTAGCTCTCGGCAGGACCTGCCAACCTCGGGGCAAGCCTATCGCCACGAAGGCGCCAACGGGGCGGCGTCCCAACCGAGGTTATGTGGTGCGATCCTGCTCGGTGTCCCAGAGCTGGCGTTGGAGCTGGAGATGACCGAGGTGGACAGCGGTGTGCTCGAGCGCGTGCGCAATGCACTCGGCGCGCGAGCGGCGTGCCTCGGACATCCCGCGTTCCGGATTGGCGGGGCGCTCGTAGATCGAGGCGAGGGTGGCGTCGTCAATGGTTGCAAAGATCTCGGCCGACTCCGTCAGCCAGCGATCGTAGCGGGCTCGAAGCTGTTCCAATGAGCCCACCGAGCGGAACTCGGCCAGCCGATCGCGGTCCATCGAGCGGCCGCCGGCGGCTTCCAGGATCCAGAATTCCCCTGCTCCAACGGTATGGGTGGCCAGCGCGAAGAACGTGTTGACATCACGCATGCCATCGCGCGGTCGCCAGGTGTTCAAATCCTCTTCGGGGATCCCCTCGAGCTGCTGGAAGATGTCGTCCACCAGCTTCTGCAGCATGTCCAGCGTCGCCGGAAGCATGGGATTGGTCACGCTCAGGCTCCCTTGTACCCCGCCAACCACGGTTCAGCGCCGATGGTGGTGGGAAGCCCGTGTCCCGGGTAGACCACGACATCTCCCGGGAGCTCGGCCAGCCGCTTCAACGACGCAGCCATGTCGGTCTCAGAGGCTCCGGGAATATCGATGCGGCCATGGCCATTGGGAAAGAGCACGTCGCCGCTAAGGAGCAATCGGTCCGGTTCGGAATAGAGCGCGATGTGGCCAGGATCGTGGCCCGGGAGATGCATGACGGTGAATTCATGCTTCCCAAGCGGGACCAGATCGCCGTCGTGCAGCCAGCGGTCGGGATTCACGCCTTCGAGCGTGAACGGGAGATCCATCATGGAACTTCCGGGATTCGCCAACCGGTCCTCGGTGAGCGGATGCGCGGCTACCGGAGCGGAAAACAGATTGTGGAGCTGATTGGTGGTGCCGATGTGATCCCAGTGCGCGTGCGTCAGCACGACCAGCACCACTTCGCCACCAAGCTCTGAGACGCGGTCCTGAAGCGGCTGCTCGACGTCCATCGGCGCGTCGATGATGAGCATTTGTTTCGAATCGTCATCGAAGACGAGGTAGGCGTTGGTGTCGATCGGACCACCCGGAAAGGTTTCCACGTGCAGGGTCATCAGGATTCTCCCAACTCGGCGGCGACGGTCGCCTCGGTTTCCATCGGTTCTGGATCAGGGGTGGTCGGGGGCGGTTCCGGCGCGGGAATTGTGGCTTGCGGGTCCATTCCCGCGATCCAGACCGGCTCACCCTCGGGCAATGGAGTTAGGTCGACGCCCAGGCGGGCCAACAGGTCTTTCGCCCAGACCGCGTGCCAGGGACGTGGATTGACGGGGCGATGGGGCGCATGGGAATCCGAACCCGCTGAAACGAACATGCCCCGCTCATCCGCGAGCCGCCGGTAGAGCGCGGTTTGCTGGTCGGAGTAGGAGCGATAGTGCGCTTCGAGACCGTCCATGCCGGTTTCGGCAACGATGCGATCGAGATCTTCTTCGGACACGATGCCGACCGCATCGGCGCGACCAGGATGGGCGATCGAGCAAACGCCGCCCGCCTGGTGCACCGCGGCCACGACCTCTCCCAGGGGAAGATCGGCAGTAAACGTACCCCCCAATTCGACGACGAGCTCCGCGGCTTTGGTCAAATTGGGAACGTGCTTCATCTCGATGGCAGCGGTCAGAACGTGAAACGGCCACAGGGGACGACCGGCACGCACCTGGTCGAGATTCGGCAGCGGTTTGCCGTCGGCCTCGATGCGCCGTGCGGCGTCGGCGGCATTCTCCTGGAGCTGCAAATCGATCTGGTTCAGGAGCGCCAGGTAGGGTTGGGCTGCCTCATCGACGCGATCGGGACGGATGCCGTAACAGAGAATGTGGAGCTGCCGGTCGTTCCAGGAGCAGGTGACCTCGACCCCGGGAATGACATGCACGCCCCGGAGCTTGCCAAGCTCGATGGCCTGGACAACCGAGCGCTGGGTATCGTGATCGCAGACCGCGGCTACGCGAAAGCCGCGATTCGCGAGATGGTCGATCAGGGCGGATGGGGTCCAGGCGCCATCGCTGGCCAGGGTATGGAGATGGAGATCGACCGGCGCGCGTGCCGGAATCGTGATCCGCTCCGGAGCGGGGTTGCTCCCATTGGTAGAAATCGTCATCAATAGCCTCGTATCACCCATGCTTACGTTATTGCAGTCTACCTTGCGGCTGCGCGGCGGAACGTGTCACCATCGACGACATCAGGACGAACTCGCCGCATTGGCGCACCCACACAGAGGGCACACAAACGATGGCATTCGATCAGTCGACGATCTTCAAGGCCTATGACGTTCGCGGGATCGTGCCCGACGAGCTCGATGCCGATCTGGCGTACAAGGTTGGGCGGGCGCTGGTGCTCTTTCTGCAACCGGAACAGGTCGCGGTTGGGCACGATATGCGGGTTTCCGGCGATGCGCTGGCGGGTGCGATGATCGACGGGATCCGCGATCAGGGCGCCGATGTGGTCGATCTCGGGCTGGTTTCCAGCGATGCGCTCTATTTCGCGGTGGGCAAGTATGGGTACGATGCGGGAGTGATGATCACCGCGTCGCACAATCCGCCGGCGTACAACGGGTTCAAGATCTGCAAACAGGAAGCGCGGGCGCTGTCGCTGGACGACGGGCTCGACCGGATTCGCGATCTCGCGCTGGCAGGCGAATTCCCCGAACCCGAGAAACGTGGGGATATCGTTCAAAAAGAGGTGCTGCCGGCCTATGTAGAGCACGCGCTGCAGTTCGTCGACACCAGTCGCATCAAGCCGTTCAAGGTGGCGGTGGACGCGGGGAACGGCATGGCGGGGCGCACGATTCCCCTGCTCTTTCAGCATCTGCCGTGCGAGCTGGTGCCGCTCTATTTCGAGCTCGACGGGACGTTCCCGAACCATCCGGCCAATCCGATCGACCCGGCGGCGATGGTCGATTTGCAGAAGACTGTCGTCGAGCAGCGCTGCGATCTGGGTGTGGCCTTCGATGGCGACGCCGATCGCATGTTTCTGGTGGATGAGCGCGGCAA
Source organism: uncultured Chloroflexia bacterium (assembly GCA_963720855.1). Taxonomy (GTDB): domain Bacteria; phylum Chloroflexota; class Chloroflexia; order Thermomicrobiales; family UBA6265; genus JAMLHN01. The sequence continues at coordinate 362,780 of CAVRGV010000002.1, forward strand.
GCTGATCGGCGGAGATATCACGACCGCGATGGTGGCGATCGCGCTGCTGGAGCAGCACCCGGGCTCGACGATTTGCTACAACCTCATCTGCTCCCGCTCGGTGCCGGAGACGATCCTGGCGCATGGCGGCCGGCCGTACCGCACGCCGGTAGGGCACTCGTTGATCAAAAAGATCATGCGAGCCGAGGATGCGATCTTCGGTGGCGAGCACTCGGGGCACTACTACTTCCGGGACAACTGGTATGCCGATTCGGGGTTGATCGCGATGCTGGCGGTGCTGAGCCTGGTCTCGAAGGAGGACAAGCCGCTGTCGGAGATCGTCGCGCCGATCGAGAATCGCTTCCGCAGTGGCGAGATCAATCTGAAAGTGGACGACAAACCGGCCGCGATCGCACGGGTGAAATCGCACTTCACCGAACAGGGCGCGGCGACCGATGAGTACGACGGGTTGACGGTGGAGTTCCCCGATCGCTGGCTCAACATCCGCGCATCGAATACTGAGCCGTTGCTCCGGGTGAATGTCGAGGGAGACACCGAAGCGGCTATGACCGAGCTGAAGGACGAAGTGCTCTGGGTGATCGGCGCATAGATGGCGACTGGCGACCGAGTGCATATCATCAAGCTCCGGCCCGATGGGAGCGAAGCCACGTCGTATGACGGGGTCGAGCTCGACGGTCCGTTTCCGGAGGACTGGCGGGCGTTTCGGGCGGAGTGGACGGTCGGGACGATCAACGCAGGCGGGCTCGTTTTCGAGATCGGGGATTACCTGCACGAGTATTTCTCGCCTTCCGCCTGGTTCGATGTCTTCGCGCTCTTCGCGTCAGACGGGCGGCTGAAGGGGTGGTATGGCAATGTCACCTGGCCGACGATGTTCGAGGACGGGCCGGCAGGCGAGACCGTGGTCTGGCACGATCTGTACGTCGATTTGATTGGTTTTCCGGATGGCCAGTTCCTGATTCTCGATGAGGACGAACTGGAAGCGTCGGAGATGATGGAAGCGGAGCCCGATCTGGTGGCGCTGATCCTGGCGGCACGAGACACGATGGTGGAACGATTCCAAGCGCGGGACTTCCCGTTTCACGAAGGGTAGGGCGCTCATCGACAAAGCACGCAGGTCGGGCCGCAGCGTGGCCGACCTGCGTGCTTTTGGCGAATGCCAGGACGCGTCTGGGCTCAGGACACCGGACTCAACCGGTTGTACTTCGCCATCACCTCGGCAAGGCGATCGAGGGGGATGGCGTGTGCGACACGGTTGTCGGCGCCGGTGGTGGTGGTGGCCATACACAACGCGTTGACGATGGCTTCCTCGGTGGCTTCGACCGCCCCGGCGAAGAGTCGCGAGATTTCCGAATTTGGAAAGGCGAGCACCGGGAGTGGCTCGACGCCGTCGTGGCGTTCGACGTCGCGGTTTCCGGTGGAGAAAGCGATGAAGATATCGCCGCTCCCGTCCCCGGAGACGCTTCCCATGCGTGCCAGTCCCAGCGAGGCACGCTGCGCCAGCCGCTTGCACTGATGCGGGAGGAGCGGGGCATCGGTGGCGACGACGATGATGATCGAGCCGTCTTCCTCTTCCCGCGATATGGGGGGTGGCACCGTATCGAATGCAATCTCTTGACCGACGGGAACGCCGTCGATGCGCAATTGGGCGCGCAGTCCGTAGTTCGCCTGCACGAGAACTCCGACCGTATAGTCGCCCGAGCTGGTTCGAACCAACCGCGAAGCGGTGCCGATGCCACCCTTGAACTCGTGACAGAGCATGCCGGTGCCCCCACCGACCGCACCCTCGGCGACGGGCCCGGACGAGGCAGCATCCATGGCAGCCTCGACATGCTCGGCGCGCACATGGAAGCCGTTGATGTCGTTCATGACGCCATCGTAGGTTTCGCAGACGACCGGCAACGACCAGTGCAGCCGCCAGTTTTCGGCGCCACGAACCGAACGCCGGATCATCGCTTCGTGCACGGTCCCGACACTGTGGGTGTTGGTGATGGCGATTGGCGTGGTCAGCAATCCGGCTTCCTGGATCCAATGCGTGCCGGTCATCTCGCCGTTGCCGTTGAGTGAGTGGAACCCGGCATACAGCGGATGCGTGCCGATATCCTCGCGCGGAATGACCACGGTCACGCCGGTGCGCACGGGTCCTTCGCCGACGACCAGATCGCCCTCACCGGAGAACAGCGTAGTCTGCCCGACCGTTACCCCTTCGACGTCGGTAATGGCGTTGTTGGGTCCGGTCGGCAGGGTGCCGATCACGATTCCGATCTCTCGCGCCCGGGCGCGTCCGTTTTCCCGCAAGTTCATCGATTCCATCCATTTCCAGAGTCTTCCAGCGGGGCGCGTAGCTGTTCGCGCCGCGCGGATCGAGACCATTGCGATTCCTGAGGGCCTTGGTTCAGTGGCTCGGGTTCGACCGCTCGCCGCAAAACCGAGAAGAGCGCGACAAATTCAGCCTCGGTGGGTTCCGGGGCGATCGACCAGCGGGGAGGCTGTGCCTCTTCGGCGGTCAAAGCGGGATGTTCCCGTGCTTGCGAGCCGGGGTGCGGACGCGCTTGTTGCGGGCCAGCTCGAGCGACCGGATCAACCAGCGACGAGTTTCGCTGGGCATGATGACATCGTCGATATACCCACGCGCTGCCGCCTGGTAGGGACTGGAGAAAAGGTCTTCATAGTTGGCCTTCAGCTCATTGCGCAGCGCTATCGGGTCGGCGGCATCGGCGAGCTCGCGGCGGAACAGCAGATTGACCGCGGCTTCCGGACCCATGACGGCAATTTCGCCGGTCGGCCAGGAGCAGACGAAATCGGCTCCGATATTGCGGGAGTTCATGACCACATAGGCACCGCCGTACGCCTTGCGGGTGATGACGGTGACTCGCGGAACGGTGGCCTCGCAGAATGCGTACAGGAGTTTGGAACCGTGCCGGATGATGCCGGCATATTCCTGGTCGGTGCCAGGCAAGAATCCCGGGACGTCTTCGAACACGACCAGCGGGATCGAGAACGCGTCGCAAAAGCGAACGAAGCGGGCGGCTTTTTCACTGGCGTCGATGTCGAGCGTGCCCGCAAGCACCTGCGGTTGGTTCGCCACCACGCCCACGCTGTACCCATCGAGCCGCCCGAAACCGCAGATGATGTTGCGCGCGAAGGCGGCCTGCACTTCGAGAAAGTCACCGTCGTCGAGCGTGGCGCGAATAACGTCGTGCATGTCGTACGGCTTGTTGGAGTTTTCCGGGGTGATGCTGTCCAGCTCTTCGACCAGCCGCTGGGGGTCGTCGCCCATTTCGAAGCGAGGTGCGCTGTCCAGATTGTTGGACGGGATGTAGCTCAGCAGCACCCGCACCAGCTCGTTGAGGTCGTCTTCATCGGTGGCAGCGAAGTGGGCCACGCCGCTAACGCGGTTGTGCGTATCGGCGCCGCCGAGCTGCTCGTGGGTGACGGTCTCGCCGGTCACGGTCTTGATGACGTCCGGGCCGGTAATGAACATCTGGCTGGTCTTGTCGACCATGATGACGAAGTCTGTCATGGCCGGAGAGTAGACCGCGCCCCCGGCACACGGGCCGGCAATGATCGAGATCTGCGGGACCACCCCGGAGGCGCGGACATTGCGAAAGAAGACATCGCCATAGCCCGCCAGGCCCTCGACGCCCTCCTGGATGCGCGCGCCGGCTGAGTCGTTGATGCCAATGATGGGGCACCCATACTGCTCGGCCAGATCCATGATGCGGACCATCTTCTCGGCAAAGGCTTCGCCCAGCGAACCGCCGAAGACGGTGAAGTCCTGTGAAAAGATGGCGACCTTGCGCCCGTCGATGGTGCCGAATCCGGTCACTACGCCATCGCCGTACGGATTGCTCTCGGCCATGCCGAAATGGCTGGCGCGGTGACGCACCATCGTTCCAAGCTCTTCGAACGATCCTTCGTCGAGCAGCAGTAGCACTCGCTCGCGGGCGCCGCGTTTGTCACGCCGGGCTTGCCGCACGGCGGCGGCGTCATGCTGGGCGTCGATGGCTGCCCGGATCTCGGAGAGTCGCTCCGCTTTGGTCTGGTGCTCGATTTGCATCGTCATTACACGCTCGCTCGATGTTCGCCGAAGACCCGCTTCAGCGCGATTACGATCTGTCCCAATGTGGCGCCGGCCAGAAAGGCATCTTTCATTACTGGCAGGAGATTTTCGGTTCCCCGGGCTGCCGCTTCGACCCGGGCGAGCGCGGGATCGACCACGCTTCGATCTTGCGCGGCTTTGTAGGCGGTCACCCGGGCTGTCTGCTGCTCGACCGTCGCTCGATCGATGCGCTGGATCTGCGCGCCGATGCCGTCCTCGGCGACCACGTATTTGTTGACACCGACGATGACCTCGTCACCCGATTCGCGTGCCAGCTCCTTGCGATAGGCGTTGTCGGCGATCGCGGCTTGCACGAAACCTTCCTCGATGGCGTTGACTGCCCCGCCGTAGGCGTCGACCTGCGCGATCCAGGCCCGCGCCTGTTCCTCGAGCTGATCGGTGAGGGATTCCACGTACCAGGAACCGGCCAGCGGATCAGCGGTGTCGGTCACACCGGATTCCTCGGCCAGAATTTGCTGGGTGCGGAGCGCAAGCGTGGCGGCATGCTCGGTAGGCAAGGCAAGCGCCTCGTCGAACCCATTGGAGTGCAGGCTCTGTGTGCCGCCCAGCACCGCGGCGAGGCACTGATAGGCAACCCGGACGATGTTGTTCTCCGGTTGCTGGGCGGTCAGGGTGACGCCACCGGTCTGGGTGTGGAAGCGCAACATCCACGATTTGGGATCGAGCGCGCCGAAGTCTTCGCGCATCATCTGGGCCCACATGCGGCGGGCGGCACGAAACTTGGCCGCTTCCTCGAAGAGGTTGTTGTGGGAAGCGAAGAAGAAGCTGATGCGCGGGGCAAAGTCATCGACTGCCAGCCCCGCTTCGGTGGCGGCACGCACATACGCGGCGCCGTTCGCCAGCGTGAAGCCGATCTCCTGCGCCGCCGAAGATCCCGCTTCGCGGATGTGGTACCCGGAGACCGAGATGGTGTTCCAGGATGGCAGGATGCGGCTGCAATAGTCGAAGGTGTCGACCACCAGCCGCATCGACGGTTTGGGCGGAAAGATATAGGTACCGCGCGCGGCGTACTCCTTGAGAATGTCGTTCTGAATGGTTCCGCCCAGCATGGCCGGATCGGCACCCCGCTCCTCTGCCACGATCTGGTAGAGCAGGAGCAACAGGGACGCCGGGGCGTTGATGGTCATCGAGGTGGTGACCCCAGCCTGATCGATGCCATCGAAGAGGGTGCGCATGTCGTCGAGGGTCGAGATCGGCACCCCGGTGCGGCCCACCTCACCCAGGGCACGCGGGTCGTCCGAATCGAGTCCCAATTGGGTCGGGAGATCGAACGCAACGCTCAAGCCGGTTTGCCCGCGCGAGAGGAGCAGATGATAGCGCTTGTTGCTCTCCTCGGCGGATGCGAACCCCGCGTATTGGCGCATGGTCCACGGACGGCCGCGGTACATGGTCGGATAGATGCCGCGGGTATAGGGCCAGGTTCCCGGATCTTCGGCGGGCCCCACGGCATCGCCCTCCCGGTAGACCGGCTGGATCTCGATATCCGAATCGGTCACGATCGGGAGGCTGGTCGTTTTCTTGCTCGAGCTTGTTGCCACTGGTAGTCCTTCACTTCGCGAGGAAGGATACGGGAGGCGGCGAAGATGTGGGTCGGTAGCCCTGAATCCGGTGCTCTGAGGTGGATGGTCGTGGTGGAGAACCTGCGCGTCCAGGCACGGTTTGCCCACTACCCATGTGAGAGGAACGGGTCGCTAGCGCGCAGCAGGACAGGAACGTCCCGGGGACGGCCGACTGCTGCTTAGGTTTCAGGAGTTCGAATCGTCGACCAGCTCGGTGAGAACGCCGTTGCAGGATTCGGGGTGGAGAAAGGCGATGCGCCAGCCGTGGGTTCCCGTGCGGGGCGTTTCATCGATCAGACGGACGCCATTGGCTTTCAGCCGGGCAAGCTCGCCGTCGAGATCAGCGGTGCGGTAGGCGACGTGGTGCATCGTGTCGCCCCGTTTGGCCAGAAAACGGGCGATGGGGCCTTCGGGATCGGTTGGCGTGATGAGCTCGACCCAACCGGCGCCGCTCGCGAAGGTCACCGCTTCGATCTGTTGCTGGGGGAGAAGCCAGTGCTCCCCGCCGGTGAAGCCGAGCCGATCGTAGGCAGCCAGGGCAGATGCCAGATCCGAGACGACGATGCCGACATGATGGAGCTCGAGCCGGGAACCGATCGGTTCGCTCACGCGTCGGTCTCGTCGATCGGGTTTTCCTCGTCGACGAAATCGTCTTCGGTCTGATCGAAGCTTTCATCGGGAACGGCCGTGGGCGAACCCGCCACCACGATCTCCGACGATGGCGCCGGATGCTCCTTGCCGATCGGCAATTGGTCGTCGCGCAGGATCGTGCCTCGCTTCCTGGCGCCAGAGTATTCGAAATAGGCGCGAAGTACTTTGTCGGCGATAGGTACCGCGTAGCTCGATCCCTCGCCGCCCTCTTTCAGGAATACCGTGACCACCACTTCAGGCTCGTCATACGGGGCATAGGCGGTGAACCAGGCATGTGAGTCCTGGTAGGTGCCATCTTCGCGCTTGACACCCACTTCCGCCGTGCCGGTCTTGCCGGCGATCTCGATTTGATCCTCTCCGGGCGGATTGGTGTAGAGCCATTTGGAAACGAGCTCGCCAGTCTCACTACTGAGGGCCGCGTGGGCGGTGCCGATTTCGGCATTGACCACACGCCACATACCTTCCCGAACGAGGTCGAGATGATCGGCCTGGAGCTTGACCTGGCGGAGACTCTCAGTCGCGAATTGCTGAATCGTCGAACCGCCATCGTCGACAGTTTCGAGCAACAGTCTCGGGCGATGGATCTGGCCGCCATTGGCAATGGCGGACGTGTTCACTGCCAGTTGCAATGGCGTCGTCAGCAGGAAGCCCTGCCCAATCGACGTATTGATCGTGTCGCCTGCCGACCAGCCTTCTTCGTAGATGTCGAGCTTCCATTCCGGGTCGGGAACGAGCCCAACAGCTTCGAACGGTAGCTCGATACCGGTCGCCTGGCCGAACCAGAAGCGGTCGTACAAATTGTCGTGAATCTTCTGGATACCGAGTCCTTCGAAAAAGTGCAGATCGCCCTTCTGGTCCGACTCGTAGTAGAGATCGCGATAGTGGAGATTCATCAACGCGCCCTCGGGTTTTTGCTCGGGCGTGCCAACGTTATAGAAATAGACGTCGCACGACTGCTCCAGGGCGCCGACCAGGTCCAGGGTGCCGTGACCACCGTCGGTGCGCTCCCAGCAGAGATACCGGTCACCGCGGGTTTCATCCCAGGTATACGGAACCCAGATACCGCTGGTGCAGGTGAACGCCGAGTTGGCGGAAATGACGTCTTCGTGCAATCCCGCCATCGCCATGAAGATCTTCAGGGTCGAACCGGGTGGGAAGTGATCGGCCGCGGCCTTGTTGACCAGCGGACGGTTCTCGTCCTGGGTGTATTCGAGATATTTGCGGGTCGAGATACCTTCGACAAAGAGCTGGTTATCGTAGAGCGGAAAACTGGCGAGGGCCAGCACATCGCCATTGCGCACGTCGAGCACCACCACCGCACCGGCGCCGGCTTTGTACTCGTGTTTCTCCAGCGCAGGATCTGCCTTTGCCTGATCCTTGAGATAGCGGTCCTCGTTCGAGAAGCGCAGCCCTTCTTCCAGAGCGGCGGTGGCCGCGGCCTGAAGCTCGAGATCGATGGTGAGCTTGAGATTTCGGCCGGGAACCGGTGGGTTCTCGTAAATCAGCCGGGTTTCGATGCCAAGTCCGTCGACCTCGACGAACTTGCCGCCTCGGTTCCCGCGTAGCACCTTCTCCATCCAGAGCTCGAGACCAAGCTTCCCGATGGTGTCGTCGTATTCGTAGTAGGAGACGCCGCCGTCAGTCTGGTTGGCGGGATCTTGCCGTTCTTCCTCGATGACCGGTCCGACGTATCCCAGCACGTGGGACATGACTTCCCCGGCAGGATAGCTGCGCACCAGCGCCGTGTCGTTGAGCTCGATACCGGGAAGGTACAGCCGGTTCGCCTCCAGCGTCATGGCGATCTCGCGCGAAACGTCGCGTTTGATCACCACCGGCAGATCGGGCACGGCGGTATTCTCGACGAGGTAGTCGAAGCGGTTGACGACTTTGACTCCCGGCAGCTCCTGCGCGGCCGCGCGAAACATCGGCGCCTGATCGTCGCTGAACTGGTCGACCTCGACGAGATAGTTGTATTTCGAGCGAACGCGCACGATGCGCAGGAATTCTTCGATCGTGTCTTTCTTGGTCAAGCCGAGCAGGTTCGCCACGCGGCGATTGACGGTCTCTTCGCTGCCCTCAGGAACGGCGCTTGGGTCGATGACCAGCACCTCAGGCAAGCGCAAGGCGGAGATGACCGTGCTGCGAACGCGCTCGCGCTCGGGCGTATTGCGCTTGGGAAGCTCTGCCGGAATGACGCGGACTTCCCAGACCCGTCGATTCTCGGCCAGCGGGCGCCCCTGGCGATCGAAGATCAGACCGCGGACCGGGGTTTCCGGTCGCCAGCTTTGGGTCGTGTTGGCCGTTTCGGCCTGGTAGTAGTCGCCCTTGACGATCTGCATGTACCCGAGCCGGGTGGCAAGGGTGGCAAATCCGGCGACGATGGCGCCCTTCATGATGAAAACTCGCCGGTTCAGAAAGACCTGATCCGCGCGTTTCCATTCGGGCCGCTTGCCCTTGCTCTTCCGTTGTCCGGGTGGATCGTATGGGATCCGTTTGCGACTTCTAAACATTACGAGAGCTCACCGGTCTTTGCGCGAGGCTGCCGATCAGGTAGATGGGCGGAACGATCATCACGTTCAGAACGGTCTGCAGCATGATGATTCGGAGGAGCGGAGCAATGGCAATCGACTCGCCTCCAGCGCTTCTCACCAAGAGTAAAACGAAGGCGTGCAGAAAGGTAGCGGCGACGCACGCCAGGATGGGAATGATGAGGTTGCTTTGGAAGAAGGCCCGGCCGGAAAGCGCTCCGAGCAACACGACGGGCAGCAGCGCAAGCGCGTTGCCCCCCAATGGATCGAGGGCCAGGGTGTCGAGCAGGATGCCGACCAGAAATGCCCAGATGAGACCGTCCCGAACTCCACGAACCGCGCTCCACACCAGAATGATGACCAGCGTGACATCCGGAAAAATGCCGATCAACTCGCTCGACGGGAAAATCGTTGCTTGCAGCAAGGCGAAAAACACGAGCGAAATCGCCAGCACGAGCGGAGCCATCGCAGATGCCCTGGCTAGGAGCGCGGAATCGGCGCGTAGGCGGCGATCCGGCGGAAGAACGAGGGATTGGGTTGGTCACGACGCTCGCTGCGGGCCCGGCCGACTGCCGACCGGTGAGCGGTTTCCTCGAGCGCGTCGCCCAGCGGCGCCAGTTCGGAGCTCTGTCCGCGGTATTCGAGCCCACGGGCAATCAACCAGTCGGCGAGCGCCGGATTCTTGGGCAGAATCGACCCGTGCAGGTAGCACCCGAGAGCATTGTTGTACCTCGCGCCCTCGGTGCCGTCCGTTCCGTTGTTCCCACGTCCATGGACGATGCTGGCCATGGGCGCGACGCCCGATCCCAGCCAGGTGAGGCCGCTGTGGTTTTCGAATCCCACCAGCTCGCCCCATTCGCTTTGCGCCACCACATTGCCGATGAAGCGTTCGTTGCCGGCTTCGGTTTCGACATCGAAGATGCCGATTCCGGGCAACGGTGCTGCGTCATGGGGACGGTAGACATGACCGAACAACTGATAGCCGCCGCAGACGGTCAGCGCGGCCGCTCCATGCTCGATGGCCGCCTTGAGCTGCTGCCCCTTGCCACCGGCCAGATCGTTCGAGACTGCGATCTGCTCCTGGTCCTGGCCACCGCCGAAAAAGAAGACATCGATGTCATCTGGGATCGGATCACCGATATCGAGATCGATTACCTGCGGTTCGATACCCCGCCAGGCAGCCCGTTGCGACAGAACGATCACGTTTCCACGATCGCCATAGATGTTCATCTTGGTCGGATAGAGCCAGCCGATGCGGAGGGTGCGCTGCGTATCCACGCTTATTCCTCCCAGAATCGATCGACCGCGCCGGCATCGCCGAACGCTTTGCGTACGGCCAGCATAGCGGTGTAGGTCGGGAGAATCGAGACGTCGCGGGAGCCGTTGGTTTTCGCGAGGAATTCCAACAGCGCCTGATCGATCGGCCCATCGATGGGAATCAGCCGAGCATCGTCGACCCCGGCATATTTCAATCGGTTCGCCATGTCGGCCCCGCGGATACCCGCGGTCGCAATCGGCATGGTCCCTGCCGCAAGCATCTCGAAGTCGACATCCCAGAGCCAGGAGACATCGCGTCCGTCCGCGAACTCGTCGTTGATGACGATCAGGGTTGGCGCTGCGAGCTCGCTACCTCCCCCGGTGATGGTGCGCAGCACCTCATTGAAACCGACCGGGTTCTTCACGAGCGCAATGGAAATCTCGCGGCCCTCGTAGCTGATCCGCTCGGCTCGACCGAACGGTGACTGGAACGTCTCCAATGCGGTTCGAATGGTGTCCGGTGCGATCCCGAGTGCAAACCCGGTTGCTACGGCCGCGGTCACGTTGTAGGCGTTGTAAATGCCCGGCACCTGCACGGTGACGTCGTCGAGCGATTGGCTGCCGGACGCAACGGACATCGTCAGGGACGCCATGGCATCGAGCCGGATGTTGGCACCGGTCACATCGAGGTGCGGCCGGGCATAACCGCAGCTGTGGCAGGACCAGTCCCCCAGGTGCCCGAGATAGAGCTCGTGGTAGGTCAGATCGGCGCCGCATTTTCGGCAAATCGCGGCATCGGCCGCATGGGGAAGCGCAGCCAGCTTGTGCTCGGGCGCGGACAACCCAAACGCGGTTCGGGGTGCAACGAGATCATCAGTGATAGTCGCCAGGGTCGGGTCATCGACATCGACGATCAGGCGGGTCGTCGCTGGAATCCTGGCGAATGCAGCCTTCCAGGTTCGACTCACCGTGTCGAGCTCGCCGTAACGGTCGAGCTGATCGCGGAAGAGATTGTTCAGCACGAGCAATCGGGGCTGCACCAGCCGCAAGATTTCGGGCAATGCGGCTTCGTCCGACTCGATGACCGCGATCTCGGCGTTCGGTTCGCCGGTAAGCGAGCTGTGCTGAATAAAGGTCGCTGCCACTCCGCGCGCCAGATTCGAGCCAGATCGATTGTGGAGCACCTGCAAGCCGGAGGCCTCGATGATATCGGCAATCATTCGCGAGGTCGTGGTCTTCCCATTGGTGCCGGCGACGACCACCGCGCCGTTTGGGAGCCGGCGGGCAATTTTGGACACGACCTCCGGGTCGATCTGCAGCGCGACAAGTCCGGGAGCGGCAGTTCCACCTCGGCCGGTCCGGCGCAAGACGTCCAGCGTTGCTTTGGAGGCCGAGATCGAGGCAAGTTGCCGTGCCGCGCTGATTCCTGACTTAGGCACCTGGCTGACTCTCCCCCACGCTCACGATAATCGCGACGATCGAGAGATTATCGAAGTCGGCCGCAGGCAGAATCTGGATGGTCTGTGAATCGGATGCGTTGTCGACGGCAGGTTCGCCGGTAACCCGGCCAATGATGATGGCTGGCGGGATGCGTGCGGTCTCATCGGACGTGACCACGACCTCGTCCTCGACGGGCGTGATATCGCGGCTGACATGGCGCATCTCGATGCGGCCACCGTTTTGCCATTGGCCATAGGCGATGCCCGTTCCCTTCGAGTCCAGGAGCTGCGCCCCGACCGCAAAGGTGGCATCGATTGCCAGGGTGACGCGGGCGGTGTGCTCATCGACCGCGGTCACCATGCCGACGAGATAGTTCGGATCGACTACGGCCATGCCGACTTCGATCCCATCCGCAGAGCCCTTGTCGATCGTCACGAGCTTTTGCAGCCCGCTTGGATCCGGATTGATGACCTTGGCGGTCAGCAAGGTCCAATCCTGATGCGCCTCCTGCACGCCCAGCACATCCTGCAGTTTGGCGACCGAGTCCATTTGCGATTGAAGCTGGGCGTTCTCCGCCAGAAGCTCATCGCGTTCCCTGGTGATCTCGGCGAGCTGGACTTCGAGCGGCGTCTGATCCCCCTCGCGGTTCGTGACCCGGTCGATCCAGGAAACCGCGGGGTCGACCGCACCGCGCAAGCCGCTGCGCAATGGCGACAGCGCCGAGCTGTTGTCGAGCGCAATCAACGCGACGGCTGCCACGATGAACAGGATCACGAGCAGGATCGTCTGCCGGATTCCAATCGTGGACAAGAACCTAACCTCGGAAGTCGATGCGGAAAAGACGCGCGGGCGGCAGTGTGCGCGCTGGTCGCGGCGGGCATGGCAGCATAGCACTCAGGGCTGAATTCTTCGACGCGGCCTAACAGTTATGTCAGGCTGCGACTGGATCAGCCGGTTGGACGCAGCTCCTGGCCACCGGCCAGCGCCCGCTCGTACAGATGCAACGCTTCGGCCACTCGTCCGGTTCCGCGCGCCACACAGGTCAGCGGATCTTCGGCTCGGTAGACCGGCATGCGCAGCTCGTTCTGCAACCGGCGATCGAGCCCGTGCAGCAACGCACCACCACCGGCAAGGACGATGCCGTTCTCCATGATGTCGGCCACCAGCTCCGGCGGCGTCTCTTCGATCGCGGTTTTGACCAGTTCGACGATGGTGTTGACGGGTTGGGAGATCGCATCGCGCAACTCGACCGAGCTGACTTCGACCGCTTTCGGCAGACCAGTCAGCAGATCGCGGCCGCGCAGGGTGACGCGAATCTCTTCCTCGAGCGGATAGGCCGACCCGGCGGCGATCTTGGCGTTTTCGGCGGTGCGCTCGCCGATGACCAGGTTATGGTCGCGGCGCGCGTACTGGATGATCGCTTCGTCGATCTCATCGCCGGCAACGCGGATCGAGTGGTTGACGACGATGCCGCCCAGCGAGATGACGGCGACTTCAGTGGTGCCACCGCCGATGTCGACGATCATGCTGCCGATCGGCTCATTGATCGGCAGCCCGGCGCCGATCGCGGCCGCCATCGGTTCTTCGATGGTGTACGCCTCGCGGGCGCCGGCGGAGAGGGCCGCGTCTTTGGCGGCGCGCTTCTCCACTTCGGTCACGCCGGACGGGATGCCGATGACGACGCGCGGATGCGGCGCCATCATGCGCTGCATATGCACTTTGCGAATGAAGTAGTGCAGCATCATCTCGACGGTATCGAAGTCGGCGATCACGCCGTCTTTCAGTGGGCGGACCGCGATGATGCTCTCCGGGGTCTTGCCGACCATCGCCTTGGCTTCGACACCCACGGCCAGCGCGCGTTTGGTTTTGGTGTCGATCGCGACCACGGACGGCTCGGAGATCACGATGCCCTTGCCCCGCACGTAGACGAGGGTGTTGGCGGTGCCGAGGTCGATGCCCAGGTCCCGGCTAAAGAACCCAAACAGGGTAGCCAGAGGACGTATCATCTGTGAGGACTCTCCATAGGGGCGTTCTTGGTGCCCCCGAGTATCGCGATTTGCATGCAAACTCATCGCTGAACAGAACTGTTCGTGCAGGAATGAGAGCTCGAAATACCCTGGCAGTGTAGCACGGAGCGAGCGATTTTCTGCATTTATGACAACTAATGCGCTTTCGCTCCGGACGTACGCATGGACGTTATGCGCATCCGCCAACCGCTTCCGCGGATAACTGCTGTACGAACGCCGCCCGCGCGGAACGTACGGATCGAAAGGCACTTCATGAGCTTCGATATTCGCCAGGCCATCCCGGATGAGCTCTCGACCCTGCTGCCGGAAACGCCGCACGAGCTGCCGCTCGACCGGCAGAAGATCGTGGAGCTGGTGGCCCGAGTCCGTGAGGGCGAACAGATCAATCTGCTCAGCGAGCTGCTGGCTGCGGTCGATTGGCGGGCTGCCTTTTCTGATGAATCCGGCCGGCCCCTCGATCTCGAGGAGATTTCCCGGTTACATGCGTATTACCGGGAAAAGTTCGTCGAGGTGGGACCGATCTTCCTGGCCGATCTGCTGTCGACCGAGTTCATGACGGAGCAACGCGCGCAGGGCGATATCGAATTCAGTCCGCAGCTCATGGAGCTCTACCGCAAATATCCGGAGCTGTGGAACGAGATTCGGCAGTTTTTCCGGCGCAAGGAAACGGTTACGGGATTGCTGCTGCTGGCGTCGAAGGACAAGGCCCGCTAGTGCCGTTGACGTTTTTGCCGCACTGAGGCGAGCTTTGGCACCATCCGATCGGATGGCGTGCCTACTCCGGGCGTTCGACCCAGACTGAGCGGGAGAGCTGGCGGCCGATGACGTGCGTGTTGGCGCCGACCTCTATACGGGTGAGCTCGTCGAATGGGAGACGCTCGACGATGGTGACCTTCGCGCCGGGGATGAGACCGAGCTCGGCCAGATAGCGGAGCTGGACCGGATCGCGGTCGGACACTCGCACCACAGTGGCCAGGGTGTCATCGGAAAGCTCGACCAAGAGCAGATCGGTGTCTTCCGGGATGAGACCGTCGCGGGTTGGTATGGGATCGCCGTGCGGATCGCGGGTGGGGTAGCCAAGAAACGAATCCATCCGGGCTTCCAGCTGGTCCGACACATGATGTTCCAGTTTTTCGGCTTCATCATGCACCTGATCCCAGGGATATCCCAGGGTTTCGGCGAGATAGAGCTCCAGCAACCGGTGGTGACGCACGACTTCGAGCGCGATACGCTCGCCGGCGGGTGTCAGCTCGACACCCTGATAGCGCGTATGACGCATGAGACGCATCTCGTCGAGCCGCTTGACCATATTGGTGACAGATGGTCCCGAGACGCCGAGCTCGTCGGCCAGGAGTTGGGTAGTGGCAGGTTTGCCGTCCATCTTCAAGCGATAGGCCGCCTTGAGGTAATCCTCCATGGCATGGCTCACATGTGGAACCTCACCCGCTGCCTGGTTGTCGGATGCTTGCTTGCTCGAAGACGACACGTTGCCCTCACCTTACGAACGCCCATCCTGACACTCGCTTATCTGGAATGCTGGTTGGGAAAACGAACGATGTCAAGCCACCGGC
This sequence comes from uncultured Chloroflexia bacterium, assembly GCA_963720855.1. Classification (GTDB taxonomy): domain Bacteria; phylum Chloroflexota; class Chloroflexia; order Thermomicrobiales; family UBA6265; genus JAMLHN01. The sequence goes on from CAVRGV010000002.1 coordinate 377,933, forward strand.
ATTGCGCTGGTATTCTCTCCGATGGTCGAAACCGAACGCAGGAACGAGGAGTCGAGGGTGGCGGAAGAGTTGGAAGCGGAAATTCGGGCCGAAGCCGAACTGGATGAAGGCACAGTCATTCCCCGGGAAATCCCGGAAGGAAAGCGGGTGCTGATCATCACCGCACACCCGGATGATATGGAGTTTGGCACCGGGGGAACCGCGGCGCGATGGTCAGACGAAGGCTGCGAGATCTGCCTTTGCGTGGTCACCGATGGTTCCAGCGGAAGTGACGATCCCGACATGACGCCAGCCATGCTCCAGGAGACCCGTCATAACGAACAACTGGCCGCCAACCGAATTCTGGGTATCGGAACCTTCGTGCAGCTCAACCGGCAAGACGGCATGGTGGTGCCAGATCTCGATCTGCGCCGCGATCTTGTGCGCGTGATTCGCGAGTTCCGCGCCGATGTGGTTGTGTGCCAGGACCCGACGAGCTGGTTCTACGGAAACGAGTACATCAATCACCCGGACCACCGGGCCGTGGCCACTGCCGCGGTCGAGGCGGTCTTCCCGGCGGCCGGCAATCGGAACTACTTCCCGGAGCTGCTGGCCGAAGGATTGGAGCCGATCAAGATCAAGGAGGTCTACATTTCCACCTCCAGCGAGGCCAATGTCCTGGTGGACATTACCGATGTCATGGACCGGAAGATCGAAGCCCTCCGGCAGCACAAGAGCCAGATGGGCGATTGGGATCCAGCCCCGATGCTTCGCAAGTGGGGTTCGGAGGATGGCAAGAAGCGCAATCCCCCGGTCGCCTACGCGGAAGACTTCCGTTACATGAAGATCGAAGGATAAGGAAACCGATGCCGGAGGCGCCCGAGCTGCTGCTCAACCGGTTGCTCGCCACACGTTCGGGGCCAACCCTCGCCACTGCAGAATCATGCACTGGTGGTACGGTGGCCTCGCGTATCGCGTCGATTTCGGGCAGCTCGAGTTACTTCCTGGGCAGCGTCGTTTCGTATTCGAATGATGTCAAACATCGCGTGCTGGGCGTGGCGCAGTCGGTGCTGGACGAGCGCGGCGCGGTAAGTGCCGAGTGCGCCCGCGCCATGGCGATCGGGGTACGCCGGCTCATGGGCAGCGACATCGCGGTCTCGACGACCGGCATCGCCGGACCGAACGGTGGAACCCCGCGCAAGCCGGTCGGACTGGTTTACATTGGTATAGCAACTCCGACCTGGCTGGAAGCGTTCGAGTTCCACTTCGAAGGCGATCGCGGACGGGTCATCGATCAGGCGGCGTTCCAGGCATTGACCATTCTTCTCGAAGCGGCCAACCAGGCGGTTGCCACCGCTGATTCTGCAAACTAAAAGGAGCCTTTCATTGCCTTCCCCGTATCACAAAACCGTGCTCGACAACGGCGTGCGTGTCGTTTCCGGCCCGATGTCAGGTGTGAAGTCGGCAAGCCTCATCCTCTACTTCGACGTGGGATCACGCTTCGAGGCTCCTGAGGTTGCGGGCGTTTCGCACTTCCTGGAGCACATGCTGTTCAAAGGCACCACCAAGCGCCCGGACGCCAAGATGATCTCGGAAGAGGTCGAGGGCGTGGGCGGCATTCTCAATGCGGGAACAGGACGCGAATCGACCAACTACTGGGCCAAAGTTCCCAGCACCAAGATGGATCTCGCGTTCGATGTGCTGGCAGACATGCTCAACGATTCGGTGATCGATGCCGCCGAGCTCGATAAGGAGCGCTCGGTCATCGTCGAGGAAATTCGCGGCACCGAGGATTCGCCGGAAGAGATGGTGCACGAGATCATCGACGAGGTTATCTGGGGCACCGATCCGGTCGGGCGCCCGATTGCCGGTTCGGTCGACACCGTCAATGCCATCTCGCGGGAGCAGATGGTCGATTTCTGGAAGCGCAACTATCTCCCCAAGCGGATGGTGGTGGCGGCCGGTGGCGATATCGAACACGAGCATATCGTGGAGCTGAGCCAAAAGTATTTCGGCAATCTCGATCACTACGGCGAGCCGGACCGTTTCGTTCCGGCCAAGGTCGAGCAGACCGAGCGCCGATTGCACGTGGTGGAGCGGCCGACCGAGCAGGCGCATCTTTGCATCGGTCTCCCGGCGCTTCCATTCACGACCGAGCGCCGCTACGTGCAAGGCACGATCGAAGCGGTGCTCTCGTCCGGCATGAGCTCGCGGCTCTTTCAGGAGATTCGCGAGAAGCGGGGCCTGGTTTACTCGGTCTACGGCTACTTCCGCCCCTATGAGGATGTCGGGCAAGGCGTGATCTACGCCGGCACCGATGTGAAACGGGTGCCGGAGGCGATCGGCGCGATCTGCCATGAGCTCACCCGGCTGCGCGACGAGGGCGTTCCCCTGGACGAGCTGGAACGAACCAAGGAATTGCGCAAGGGGCGCCTGTTGATGGGGCTGGAAGACAGCCGCTCGATGGCAAGCTGGGTGGGATCGCAGGAACTGGTCTACGGCGAGATTCTGACACCCGAGCAAGTGACATCCCGAATCGAAGCGGTGACTGCCGAGCAGGTGCACGATCTGTCGCGGGAGCTTTTCCGTTCGGAGCTGCTGAGTCTGGCGCTGATCGGCCCATTCGAGAGCGACGAGCCGTTCCGCGACGTGCTGACGCTGAACTAATCCCATGACGTACGACCCGTCTCTGGAGTTGATCGACCTTGCCCTACGCGAGGATCTCGCGTTGGGAGACGTCACCAGCGAGGCCACCGTTCCAGCCGATCGCCGGGCAACGGCCATCATGCTGGCGAAACAGGACGGGGTCATTTCCGGGCTGAAGACCGCGCAGGCGGTCTTCGCCCGTGTCGATCCAACCGTCGAGTTCGAACCGCTGGTCGCCGATGGCGACCGCGTCACGAGCAGCACCAGGCTTGCCCGGATTACGGGCAATGCGCGCTCGATCCTGGCCGCCGAGCGGACCGCGCTCAACCTCATTCAGCGGCTTTCCGGGATCGCGACGATCACCGCGGAGTACGTGGCAGCCGTGGCGGGAACCGGCGCCTCGGTGATCGACACCCGCAAAACCGGCCCTGGCATGCGGTACCTCGAAAAAGCCGCCGTCCGGCATGGAGGCGGGAGCAATCACCGGTACAACCTGGGTGATGCGGTACTGATCAAGGACAACCATCTGGCGGCAATCGGCGGCAAGCATCCGATTCGCGATGCGGTCACCGCTGCGAAGCTGCGCGCTCCCCACACGTCCAAGGTGGAGGTCGAAGTGGTCGATCTGGCGGGGGTTCAGGAAGCGCTCGACGCCCGTGCCGACATCGTGATGCTCGACAACATGTCGCTCGAGGAAATGAAGCAGGCGGTCGCACTGGTCGACCGGCGCGCCCTCGTGGAAGCATCCGGTGGAATCACCCTGAAGACGATTCGAGCGGTGGCAGAAACCGGCGTCGATTTGATTTCTGCCGGGGCACTCACCCACTCGGCGCCGTCACTCGACATCAGTCTGGACTTCCAACTCGACCAATCCTGAATTTTCGATAAATTCCGGCCCAACCGCTTGATTTCACAGGTGGGCGTGCTACCATGCGGCCCGTGGTCATACGACGCCCATAACTCGAAGGGCGATACCCCAGTCAGTCGACCCCATCTTTCGGGCCCACAACTTCGGTATCCACCGCAATGGTGCGGAACGTTCGAGACGCCGGGCGGGTTCCATGCCTAGGGGTGGCGCAGGAGCTCGATTGAGCTCTGCGCGGCCGTCGTCCAAGACTGTCTCGGGGGGAGGCTATGCTGGCGTTTGGGGGAATGCGCGCTGCGTCGCGGCGCGCAACGGGAGCGAGTGTCGCAACACTCGCATTGGTTGGACTTCTTGTACCGCTGATTGCGCTGATCGCGTTTCCGGTGAAAACGATGGCCCAGTCCGATTGGGCTGCACCGCGGACCGTTTTCATCCCGGAGACCGGACAGACCATCGACGGGGTCTTTCTGGATCAATGGCGCACCGGCGGCGGCGCCAATGCCTACGGCAATCCGATCACTGCCGAGCTGACCGAAAATGGTCACACGGTTCAGTACTACGAGTACGCCCGATTCGAGTATGTGCCTGACGATCCCGATGGCATCGTCGTCCAGCTCGGGAACATCGGGGAAGAGCTGAAACCGGTGACGGTCTTCCGCACGGTTCCGAATCTCTCGGGAACCGGCGGCACGGACGGAACGCTTTCGGCGATGGCCAACGAAGCCCGGGCGTGGATTCCGCTGACGTCGGCAGAAGCCGCGCAGCCGGATACCGCCACGCGCACCTACGTGCCCGATACGAAGCACACCGTGCAAAACGGATTCAAGGATTTCTGGGAGTCGACCGGAGGGGCGGCCTATCTGGGCAACCCGGTTTCGGAGGAGTACCAGGGCAGCCATGGAGTCCGGTATCAAACGTTCGAGCGTGGCAAGCTCGGCTGGTCCGATGTCGACGGCGTCTACATGCTTCCGGTTGGCACGATCCTGGCCAAGCAGTACAAGCTCGATACCACCGGCACACCAACCAGTGACTATCCCACCTATTCCGAAGACCTCTTCATCGAGCCGACCCCTGAGCCGAGTGCGGAACTGCCGGGTGCGGTATCCGGCGAGCTCTGGATCGACGTCAACCTCTCGAGTGAGTATCTGGTCGTCTATGACGGCTCGTCGTCGATCGCCGAGACCTATGTGAGCACGGGCCGTGAAGGGTTCGAAACACCGACCGGCACGTTCTACATCAATTCCAAGATCGAAATGCAGACGATGGAAGGCGTGCTCGGCGGCGAGTATTACAACGTTCCGGACGTCCCCTGGGTGATGTATTTCACCGATGTCGGACATGCCCTGCACGGCACCTACTGGCACAACAACTTCGGTACGCCCATGAGCCACGGGTGTATCAATCTCCCGATGGACTTCGCCGAATGGCTTTACGGGATCGCTCCCGAAGGAACACGGGTAGAGATTCACTACTAGCACGTCGCGCCAACGGCCCGGGAGTAGTTCGCTGCTCCCGGGCCGTTTTGCATTTCCGCCGCCTTGGGACCCCTGGACAAGTAGAATGACGTCGACAATTCTGAGAGGAGTCGATGGACATGAAACTCAAGTCGCTGGTTGCGTTCGTTGCTGCTGCGTTCCTGCTCACGCTGGTTGCCGGCGGCCAGGTATCGGCCCATGCCGAGCTCGATCGTTCCGTTCCGGAAGCCGGTGCGACGGTGAAGGGCGCGCCGAAACTGGTCGAGATCTGGTTTACCGAGGAAATTGCCAAGGGCTCGAAGATCGAAGTCACGGACTCCGCTGGTAATGCCGTGCATGTGGGCGAGGCTGCGGTCGATCTGATGGATCCGGACCGCAAGCATCTTACCGTCGGTCTCAACGCCGATTTGCCAGACGGCATCTACACCGTTGCCTGGACCTCCAAATCGGCCGAGGACGGCGACGAAGCAAGCGATTCGTTTCAGTTCACCGTGACGGATTCGGGAACGCCGGTCGCATCGCCGGTTGCCTCGCCCGCTGGGTCGCCCGTTAGTACCAAGGTCAGTGGAAGCCTGCAGGCGGTGCCAGAAGCGCAACCCGCCAATATCGACGATCGAGCGCTCGCGATCGCGCTCGGAGCCGGCGCGTTGGCCGCGTTGTTCATTTACGGATTCTGGCGGCTGGTTCGCCCGCGACGGCATCCGTTCGACCGCACCGGCAAATAGCCCGGCAGGGATCGCGATCTCGCACATCGAAGTTCAGTCGGAAAGGGCAACGGCGTGAAAATCCTCGTAGTGGGTGGGGGTGCGCGTGAGCATGCGCTCTGCTGGAAGCTGGCGCAATCGCCGCTGGTGAGCGAGCTGCTCTGCACACCGGGCAACCCCGGCACCAACGAGATCGCGCGCAATCTCCCCTTCAAAGCGAACGATATCCACAGCATTGTCGATGCCGTGCAGGAGCTGGAGATCGACTTCGTCGTTGTGGGCCCGGAAGAGCCGCTCTCACTCGGCCTGGCCGACGAGATGGCCAGACTTGGTATCCCCTGTTTCGGCCCAAGGAAAGCTGCCGCGCAGATCGAAACCAGCAAGCAATGGGCCAAGGCGATCATGGCGGCGGGGAACGTGCCGACCGGACGGAGCGTTGCCGCGTCCGAGATGAGCGAAGCGCTTGCAGCGCTCGACGCGTTCGGGCTGCCGGTGGTGATCAAGGCCGACGGTCTTGCGGCCGGCAAAGGCGTGATCGTTGCGCAGACCCAGGCCGAAGCCGTCGAAGCCCTCGGTTCGTTTCTCACCGACCGCGCGCTGGGTGACGCCGGGGCGCTGTGCCTCATCGAGGAGTATCTCGAGGGTTCCGAGCTTTCCGTTTTCGCCCTGTGCGATGGAAAGCACACACGCCTCTTCTCGTATGCCTGCGACTACAAGCGAGCGCATGACGGAGACGAAGGGCCGAACACCGGGGGTATGGGCGCCTACGCGCCACCAGCAGTCGCGACGCCTGAGCTGCTCGAAACCGTCATGCGCACCATCGTGGATCCGACCGCCGCGGCCATGGATGCGGCAGGCGCGCCGATGTGCGGCGTTTTTTACGCCGGGCTCATGCTGACGGCTACCGGTCCCAAGGTGATCGAGTTCAATTGCCGATTCGGCGATCCGGAAACCCAGGTCATGCTGCCACTGCTCGACGGCGATCTGGCCGATCTGCTCTATCGCACCGCGACCGGAACCCTGGGCGGCATCGAGGAGATTGCCATGAAACCCGGCGCCGCGGTGGGCGTCGTGTTGGCGTCGGACGGTTATCCCGGAGCGTACGAAACCGGGAAACCTGTCGACGGGTTGGAGGACCGGCTCGACGACACGATGGTCTTTCAGGCCGGGACTCGGCGAGGCTCGAACGGCGACATCGTCACCGCCGGCGGCCGAGTGCTTACCGTCGTGGGCATCGGCAAGGATCTGGGCACTGCCCGATCCCGCGCGTATGAGCGGCTCGAGCCTATCGGGTTCGAAGGGATGCATTACCGCAGCGATATCGCGGCTCGGGAAATCGTGGGCACCGACCAGTAACGAGCTCCTCGGTCCCCATCGAACCGTTGCGCCTACGCCTCGATGACGTCGAGGAACGTGGTCTGAGCGCTTGCTGAGATGAGCCGCAGGTTTTCGGCAATGCGTTCGAGATGCATGCCCACCGCGTCGCGGCCGATTCCAGCCGGGGCGTACACGCAGACCGCGATACTGGTCGTTTCGGACGTCACGAGGCCATAGCTTGCGGGTCCTTTGATCACCGAGGTGAGCACTCCGTGCGCATCGCGCATGAACATGTCGCCCGCGTCGAGCTCCACCAGTTTGCCGCTATACAGGGTCACGGTTTCCGTCCCGGTCGCCACGTCAGTCAGGATGTCCTCCCCGATCGCATCGGCATCGTGCATGGCCGTTAGCAGCCCGCTGCGCAGCTCTTCGGCGAATGCGGCCTCCACCAATGCCGCGCGCCTCGGTATCGGTTTGTTCTTCAACGCCACTGATTCCACCTGATGCAGCACGTGATACGTCTGCCCGAACGCTTTGTAATAGCGATCGTAGGCATCGAACGGAGACTGCGATCGGATTGACGCGCGATCGAGTCCTGAAAAGCGCGAGCGAAGCTCATGCTCGATCGCCGCGAGGCGTTCGTTCAGTGCCACGTCGATGGCAGGATTCGAGACGCCATTGACTACCAAGCACGCGGCAACCGCCCCGGGCCATCGGCTTTTCCAGTGGTCAGTTGCCGCGAACGTTCGCATTTTTTTCTCCAAATCGAATGAACGCCCAGATTTTTCCCAGATTCTTAGTAAATGATGAATACACGATTGCCTTCGAGTCAACGGCATGCAATACTGCACCCGTAAGTTCGTTCGATATTCGATTTCATTCTGGTCCGTTTTCCGAGAACGCTGGTCAATCCAACGTCCCCGCTCGATTTCGGCCGGATGAGCGTACTGCGAAAACCTGGGGTCACCGCAGACCGCAAGCTCGAATCGAACGCAACCATTAGCGCAGAGGATGCCATGTGCTGGGGGGCGCGGGCGCATCTATTTGGAGGCACGGGAGCGATGCGGAGAGTTGGGGTATTCAATCGCGCGGGGATCGCAATGATTGCGGTTCTTATCGCGGTGACAGGAATGACATCGGTCTGGACGGCCACGTCGGTCAGCGCCCAGGACGAGGTCGAAGCGGCGGGTTTCACGCCCGGCACCAATGCCATAGTGGAAGACGGTCCACTCAACCAGCGGAACCAACCCAACACCAGTGGGACCGTTCTGCAGGTGCTGGCCACCGGCACACTGGTCACTATCGTTAGCGGCCCGACTTCCGGGAGCGGCTACAACTGGTGGCTCGTGACCGCCAACGGGACCAATGGCTATGTGGTGGGTCAGTATCTCGCCCCGGTTGGCATCCCCATCGGATCCAGCGTCACGGTCAATTCCAACAACGTCAACATTCGCAGCGGCCCTGGTACCACGTACAGCATCATCGACCAGCTCAACACGGGTGCCGCTGGCCTGGTGATCGGTGGGCCGACCACGGCCAATGGCTACACCTGGTATCAGATTCAGTACGAGACCTCGCTGACCGGATGGATTGCGGGCACGTTCCTGACCGTTTCCAGCTCGCCATCGGGCACGTTCGGTATCAACTCGTGGATCATGCTCGATGATCCGCCGGTAAACGTTCGCTCGGGCCCCGGCACCAGCTACGGCGTCACCGGTTCGCTGGTGAACAACAACCAGCCCGTGCAGGTCACTGGCGCGCCAACCACCGCCAATGGCTACACCTGGTACCCGATCATCACCCTGAGCTCGGCCACCGGATATGTTGCCGGTGAGTTCTTCGAGGGCGGCATCTACCTGAACGACTACGGCATCGTGGCCGACGGTCCGTTGAATCTGCGCGCAACGGCCAGCAGCAGCGGCACCATCCTGACATCGATGCCCAACAATGCGTCGATCTTTATCAACAACGTCACACCGGTGTTCGCCAACGGCATTGCCTGGTTCAATGTGACCTACGGCAGCACCACCGGTTGGGCCGCGGGCATGTATCTCGGCGACGCCTAAACGTCCATTCGTCCACGGGACAACAGAAGAGGCGACGGCTTCGGCCGTCGCCTCTTTCGTTCTTTCGAACACGTACTAGGCACGAAAGTCGACCCACCCCCGCTTGATCGAGAGCAAAAGCGCTTGCACCCGGTCTTCGACCTCGAGTTTCCGGAAAATCGATGTCATATGGTTTTTGACGGTTTGCTCGTTGACGAACAGCGCGTCCGCGATATCCCGGTTGGAAAAACCCTGCGCCACACAATCGAGCACTTCGATCTCCCGCAACGTCAGACCGGACGGAGCCATTCCACTCCGCGCGAGCCGGTTTGCCCGCGCTGGCGGCGCCTCTGGCTCCCAGAAGATCGGTTGTGAACGCGCAACCCGGCTGAGCACCCGGGAAAGCTGTTCGCTGGTCGATCGACTCGAAACCGCCCCAGCCGCACCACAGGCGAGCGCCCGGTCGTACACCAGGTGATCGACCTCCTCGGCAAGCAGCACCGCGGTTCGGCCGGGTGCGGCCCGCAGAAGCGAGGCGACAATGGCATAGCCACCCATGCCCGCCAGGTCGACATCGACCAGCAACAGATTCGGTCTGGTCCGTTCCGCTTCCTGCATCGCCTGGTAACCGCTCGAGGCCTCGCCGACCACCAGGAAGCCCCCGGCGGATTCCACCGACCGTCGCAGACCCGAGCGAAAGATGGGTTGATGATTTACGAGCAGCACGCGCCTGGCGAGCATTCGACGTCTACGCTCCCACCGTCGAAAAACCACGCCGGGCACGCATCCCGGCGACTGCAATGAGCATAGAGAGCGCCAACGCTCGGGAACATAGCGCGATCGGTCAACCACCACCGGCCGCTAGTACTATGTGCATCCATGACCCCGGCGCCGCTACGATGACGTTTCGCGGCGAACATGGCCCGACATCCTCCACAGGAGCGCCGCATTGATCGCATTCGATAGAACTGGACATGGCCGGCCGGTCGTCTTTCTCCATTCCGGACTGGCCGACCGCCAAATGTGGCAACCGCAGATCGATGCATTTGCGGCGCGCTACACCTGTTACGCGGTCGACCTTCCGGGGTACGGCGAATCTTCGAGCCCTGCCGAGCCGTTCTCCTACCCGGCCGAGATCGCAACGTTCATCGAAGAAACCGTCGGGGTCCCGGCTGCGCTGGTGGGATCGTCGTTCGGCGCATCACAAGCGTTTCTGACCGCGCTTTTCGCGCCGCGATGGGTGGGGCCGCTTGTGCTGGCCGCCACTGCCGTGATGCGGCCGGAGGCGACATCAGCGGAGCTGGAAGCCGTCTGGACGGAAGCGGACGCCGCCTGGGAGCGGGGAGAGCGCGACCGCGCAAATGAGATCGAAATCGAGGGTTGGGTGGATGGCAAGGGACGCCGGCCCGGGCAGGCAGATCCGGAGGTGCGTGCGTACTTCTCCCGGCGTCAATCGCGCAATCTGGGAACGACACAGCGCGGCGCCGTTGCCCGAGCTGCTTCCCGGTCCGGAGATCGAACCGGAGCGCATCGCGCAACCGGTTCTCCTGATCGATGGGGTCTACGATTTTCCGGATGTGCTTGCCAGCAATCAAACGCTGCTCGGCCGGCTACCGACCGCCGAATACGTCCAGTTTGCGGAATCCGCCCATTTCCCAAGCTTCGAGCAGCCAGCGGAGTTCAACCGAGTCGTGCTGGAATTTCTGGATCGAACCTGGGGAATGCCCGCGTCGTAGGAGAGATGGAGGCGCCAGCCGGATTCGAACCGGCGATCAGGGTTTTGCAAACCCGTGCCTTACCGCTTGGCTATGGCGCCACGTTACCCATTCGTGCCGCGAGAGTGTACCACGGCTTCCGGCACGATTTGCCACCTGGAAAGCGGGCTGCGTATGGTCGCGCCAGCGCAGATACTTGGCGTACTAATGATCGATTCACCAGCGAGCGAGGGCGGGATGTCGACAGAAACACACGCAGACGATGCACGGCGAACCCTTTTCGAAGCGATCGACCGGAGCGCCGATGACTTGATCGAAATCGTTGCTGAGCTCGTCAAGCGTCCCAGCGAGCTGGGCCAGGAAGCGCTGGTGCAGGAGTATGTCGCCGAGCACCTGCGCGGCTCGACCGACGCTGTCGAGGTCTGGGATCTGGACGACTCCGTGCTGGCCGAGCCCAATGCCGGCAACAGCGGGGTTCCGTTTCCCGGGCGCCCGAATGTCACCGGGAAAATTGCCGGTGCAGGTGGCGGCAAGTCGATGATCTTCAATGGGCATATCGATGTGGTCAGCCCGGCGCCGGTCGATCAATGGACCCACGATCCCTGGGGTGCGGAGATCGTCGGGGACAAGATGTTCGGCCGTGGCGCGTATGACATGAAGTCGGGCGTGGCGGCGAATCTCTTTTTACCCCGGTTGCTGAAGGAGACTGGTATCCGTCTCAAAGGCGATCTGACGATCCATTCGGTCATCGAAGAAGAGTGCACCGGCAACGGGACCCTGGCGGCCAGCCTGCGCGATCGGGCCGATGGCGCGCTGGTCACGGAGTCGGTCGGCCGAAGAGCACCGGTGGGGCATTTGGGAGTCATCTGGTTCCGCGTTGCCATCCAGGGACGCTCGGCGCATGCCGGTTGGGCGACGCTGGGCGTCAATGCCATCGTGAAGTCGGTGCCGATCATCCAGGCGCTCCATCAGCTCGACGCTGACCTCAACCTCAACGTTCATCCGCTCTACGAAGGGATCGACCATCCCATCAATCTCAACATCGGCGTGATTCGCTCGGGCGATTGGCCGAGCACGGTGCCCGGGGATTGCGAGATCCGCTGCCGCGTGAGCTTCTTCCCGGATATGTCCCGGGAGGAGATGCATCGCACGATCGAGACGACGATCGCGGCGGCTTGCGCGGGCGATGCCTGGCTGGAGGAGCACCCACCGGTGATCCGCTACGACGGTTTCGATACCAACGGCTGCATCATCGATGTGGATGACCCATTCGTGCGGGCGCTGGAAAACGCCAGTCTCGACGCCACCGACTTTCCGCTCATTCCGCAGATGACAACCGCGGTGAACGACATGCGCTATTACCTCTTCCAGGGAGTGCCCTCCACCTGTTACGGCGCGGAAGGCGGCAATGCGCACGCGGTCGACGAATGGCTCGATTTGCCCTCCATGCCAAGACTTGCGCGCACAATGGCATCGTTGCTGGTGGATTGGTGTGAGATTGCGTAAAACCGGCGAGCCCGTGCCTGTATACTCCACGGCGCTCGACCGGTTAGCGTGACCGGCCGGGGCGCCAGTTTTGGCAGGCCGCGTCCATGATGAACATGGCCGGTTAGCTCGAGGAGTGCTCAGGTGAGCGAAATGTCTCCAGCGGATACCCGGGTGTTTCTGTTCCATAGCGCAAATGCAGCCGCCGATGCCAGCGGCGCGATGGACAAGGTCAACGCCTGGCTCGGGAAGGACCGCAGCGCGTCGGCCTATCCGAACCTCAAAATCACCGATATCACGGTGACGGCTGATGGCACCGGCGGCGTCTACACGCTCGTCGTCTGCAATCTCGGTTCCAGCAAGCCGCGCGAGGACTTTTAGTCCGCGACCCAGGGGAAACGAGCAAAGGGCCGGGCGATTCGTCGCTCGGCCCTTTTTTCATCTCGTCGAGTCTGAGAACAGACGCACTAGACCTCGCGGAATTCACTCGCTGGTGCTGCTTCCGGGGCGACCCAGCCATCGGGCATTTCCGTCGGCTGGCCGAAGAGGAAGAGCTCCATCTGCTCGCGCAGGAACTGGCGGGTTTCCGGCTCGACCGGGTTCAGCCCATAGTGATTGATGAGAATGGTCATTTGCGGTTTCCAGAGCTCGAAGCCCTCCGCCGAGACCCCTTCGTAGATGCGCTGTCCCAGCTCGCCGGGAAACGGCGGAGCTTCGAGGCCGGGAAGCTCTTGCCCCAGCTTGGCGCACATGACTGTTCGCAATGGATTCCTCCGATAATAAGCAGGCGGCACGCCGCTGGCAGCACGCAGATGCGCCAACGCATGCGACAACAACGCTCAACTGTACGCCAATTCGCCGCAACAACCGCGCCGACCCACTCACATGGGTAGCTCTCCCATCATTCAGCCTCCGGTACACTTTGAGGCTGAGTTCCCAAACGGAGACGTTTGGTTCGCGCACCCAACCAGAAAGCACCCATGACCGATACGAACACCACGCTCGACAAGGATGCCGTCCTCGAGCTGCTGAAGTCCGTCGACGAGCCAGAGTTGGGCCAAAGTCTGGTCGAGCTCAAAATGGTGAAAGATGTCATCGTCGACGGCGGCAAGATTACCGTCCACATCGAGCTCCCGACCCCGGCCTCGACCTCGAAAGAGAAGATCCAGGAAGACGTCACCGAGCGGCTGACGAACAACGGCGCGACTGAGGTCGATATCGTCTGGACTTCCCGAGTGCGCTCCAGCAGCGGCGGCCGCATGGACGCCCAACCGATCAAGGGTGTCAAGAACGCCATCGCGGTTGCCTCGGGCAAGGGCGGCGTTGGCAAATCGACCGTGGCGGTCAATATCGCCGTCGCGCTGGCACGCACGGGCGCCAAGGTTGGCTTGCTCGATGCGGATGTCTACGGCCCGAGCATTCCGCTCATGATGGGCACGCACGACCGCCCGATCATGAAGGACCAACGCATCATTCCGATCGAAGCGCATGGCGTGAAGCTGATGAGCATCGGCTTCATTCTCGATCCGGAGAAAGCGCTGATCTGGCGCGGCCCGCTGGTCGCCCAGCTCATCACCCAGTTCCTGAACGATGTCGACTGGGGCGATCTCGACTATCTGATCATCGACCTGCCGCCGGGCACCGGTGACGCCCAGCTCACGCTGGTGCAGCGGATTCCGATTTCCGGCGCGGTCATCGTGACCACGCCACAGGATGTCGCGCTGGCCGATGCGCTCAAGGGGCTCAAGATGTTCGAGGAGGTCAAGACCCCGATCCTCGGCATCGTCGAGAACATGAGCGGTTTCGTCTGCCCGGTCTGCGGCACCAATCACGATATCTTCGATACCGGCGGCGGCGAGCGGATCGCCAAAGAGCACGATGTCGAGCTGCTCGGCAAGATCCCGCTGGAGCCGCTCGTCCGCGTCGGCGGGGACAACGGCTGCCCGATCGTGATCGCCAATCCGGATACCGCGACCGCCAGGGCCTTCGACCAGGCAGCCGCCCGGGTCGCCACCCGGCTGGCCGTCGACGCGGCCAAGAAGCCGCGCAAGCCGACCATCATGCTGAAAACGGTGTAGCGGGACCCCAAGACTCGATCAGCCAACGGCGTCACGCACTACGTGACGCCGTTTGCGCGTTTCCCCTTCGATCAGGGCTTTGAGCGCTTCACTTTGTTCGGGACGTCCGAGTACCGTGATCAGATCGCCTGCATGCAGCGTGGTAGCCGCGCTCGGGAATCACGCTTTTTCCTTCGTGCGAAACCGAAACCACCAGCGTTTCGGACGGAAAACCCGCAGCTTCGGAGCGGATTGGCCCGTGACGGCAGCATCGATGCCCACCTTGAATTCCATGAGCAACGACGAGCTTGGGAGATGATCGACCCGCTGTAGCCCAGCGTCGATCATCGATCGATAGGTTGTGAGGGCATCGCGATAGGTCAGCTCGCCGATCACCTCACCGGATTCCACCACAGAAACACGGTTGGCATCGGCATCGGCCATGACGAGCATCGCGTCGTCGAGCCGGTCACGGACATCGACCGTTATCTCAGTCGGCATCTTCGACCGAGATCTGGACCAGCTTGCCTGGTTGGCCTGAACGCATTTCGCACGGTCAGGGCAGCCAACAGCGGAAAGCTCGACCGGAGCCGGTGCGCAGGCGCTGACGCCCGGTTGGGCACCTGAGAGGTGTAGATGGTTCGGTCACCCACCAGCATCATCGCGACCGCCAGTGCAATCATCGCCGGAGCCAGGAGCGAGAGATTGCCCGTCATCTCACCCACCATCAGCAGCATCGCCAACGGCGCATGAGCGATGCTGCCAAAGAGCGCAATCATCCCAACGATGACAAAGGGAGCCGGGTTATCCGGCATATTCGGCAGCACGTCATGGCCGAGGCGCCAGAATGACGCACCCAGCATCCCGCCCACCACCATGCCTGGTCCGAAGATGCCGCCCGAGCCGCCGGATCCAACCGTGAACGATGTCGCCAGTATTTTGGCAAACGGCAGCGCCAGCACGATCCAGAGCGAAAGCGATGTCAGCTCGTCGGTCATGCTGATCTGAATCCAGCCGTATCCCGTCCCGATCGAACCCCTGATGAAGAGTCCCAGCAGACCGACGCAGCAGGCCGCCGATCGCCGGCTTGATCCAGATAGGCAGGTTCAGCTTGTGAAAAGCGGAAATCGTTCCGTAGAAGCACTTGGCATAGAGGATGCCCATGAGCCCGGCCAGGACGCCAAGCAGCGCAAAGTAGCCCAGGGTCGTCGGATCGTGAAAAGCGATTCCAGTCTGCTGCCCGAAGATCGGCTCGAAATCCTCGATCGCGCCATAGACGCTGTACCCGACAATGGCGGCGATCATGCTGGGAACCAGCACTTCGACCTCGATATCGTGCAAATACAGAATCTCGGCCGACATCAAGGCGCCCCCGAGTGGGGCACGGAAGATCGATCCGATTCCAGCGCCGAATCCGGCACTGGCGGCGATACGCCGATCCTCCGGCGAGAGGTTGAGCTTGTCCGATAGGAGCGAGGCGAAACCCGTCGAAATCTGCGCGGCCGGGCCTTCGCGGCCGGCGGATCCTCCACTGCCGATCGTGATCGCCGAGGCCACCAGTTTGACCGGCGGCACCTTGGGGTCCATCCGCCCATCGCGATGCACGATGGCATCGATGGCCGCATCGGTGCCATGCCCTTCCGCTGAAGGCGCGAATCGAAAGACGATCAGGCCGGAGAGCAACCCGCCGAGCGCGGTGACAATTGGAAGCATCCAGGGCGAGCCATAGGCCCCAGGATGGGCAACCCCTCACCGAGCTGGCAGCGGCGGAGTGTAGCCAACCATCCGACCCAGAAAGATATGGGAAGCGAGCTCGATTGCTTCGGTGAAGACGACAGCGCCGAGTCCGGCGATAATGACCAATGATGCTGCCGATCAGAAGCCATTTCCCAAGATAGCGGGTGCTTTCCAAACCGGCGAGCGTGTCGAGCGAGGGAAGCTGAGCGGCTCTCTGAAGAATCGCCCGGTTGCTCGAATTTTCCGAAGAATCCTCTTCGGGGTACAACGGTTGCTGCAAGTCGAATCCTTCCGACCTACGCCGCGGTTGCCCATCCGAGCCAGAAATCCTGGCGACGGGCGGGTTCCGCGGCAAATGCCTGACGCTGGGCTCAGGTCAGGCCGGTGGAGGATGGGGAAGTCGTCGGGAGTCGATTCGCTCGAGGAGGACCAGATCCGACTGGTCGTCGCGCAAATCGCGACCCGCCGCCGGATTCCGGGAAAGGCAACCGGGCCCAACCCGGTGCAGACTAAACTGCTTCATCCCAGAAGAGACGGCGGAACTCGGTGGTGTCGTAGTAGCCGACGATACTGATGATCTTGCCGTTGACCACCCGGAATATGGCGACCTGCTCGGAGAGCATCTCGCGGCCGAGCCGGTCGGAAAACTCGCGGAAGACGAATTGCACCGCAGCCCGGTCGGTCGTGGCGATGATGTCGCTCACTTCCCAATGGGCTTCCGGATACGACGAAACGACGGTCCCGAAATAGGACACGATCTCTTCCGCCGGGCGAATCGGCGCGGAGTGCGGCAGCGCGCGAAAGGTGGCGTGGTCGGCAAGCGTGGCCAGCAGCCGCTTGGGGTCGCGTGCGTCGATGGCCGCGAAGAATTCGCGGGCCAGAATCTCGGCTATGGCGGTTTCCCGGTAGGAAAGGCTCACGCGTACATGCCGATCAACGCGGTCGCTGCCGCACGGGATAGAGGGTCATCAGCTCGGTCAGATGCGCGCCGGAGACTTCGTTGATGTTCCGGCGCACGCCGGTGCGTGTGAAGCTGCACATCGATCAGATGGAGGAGTCGCGTGTCGTTCTCGGCCAGGAACTCGGCGATCGTGCGAATCTGCCAGTCGTGTTCCAGCCGGCTGGTGCCAACGCGCTGCCAGGCGTTGTCCGGCAGGCTGCGTAGCAGCGCGCACGTGCTCTGCCGCAAACGGCGGATCTGCGCCAGCACCGACAGCGGCGACCGGTCGAAACCGGGTTGATCCTTCTCCGCGAAGTAGCGTGGATCGGGAAGCCGGTCCAGATCGGGATTGATGTTGTTGGCGATCGCATTCATACGGGCGAACGCTACCTGCTCGGTGTCGCGCATTTCCTGCAACAGCTCGAAGACCGATTTTTCGCCGCGGCGGGCGCTGCGCATCAGAAAGCTGCTTGTCGGTAATCGGCGTCAGCCACCGCGAAAGATGGTTGACCGTCATTTGCAGGCGAACGATCAGCGAATCGTTATCGAGGTCCGCCACGGCCAGATCGATTGCATTCAAACGTTGACGTGCCGGTCCGCCGGCAACGGGCTGTTCGACCGTCATGCGCCGTTACTCTCCACTCATGCCGCCCGGAAGGATCCCGGATCGGGTCATTATCCCGCAAGAACCTCGCGTGCCTGATCGAGGTGTTCGGAATCATGATCGCACACGTGGTCTTCCATCCACCCGAGGGTGATTTTTCCGTAAAGACTGTGCTCTCCGGACCGATCCCAGGCTTCCGGCGGCAGCTCGAGCAGGAATTCGATATGCTCGAGCCGCAAGTCGGCAAAATCGTCGAAGACTTCGCGCGGGTCCTGCCCGCGATAGTCCCGCTCGATCGGCCAGAGGGCGTCATCGTATCCGGGGATTTCGGGACTGTCCTCCTCGACGATGCGGCGCGCGCGCTCGAGGTAGATCTCTTCCCAGTCGCGAAGGTGCGGCAGGATTTCGACGATACCCCAACCGCCGTCGCTGCCGGGACGGTAGAGCGCATCATCGTCATGCGCGGAGAACAAGAGCCTGCGCAGATCGTCTGGAAAGCCCGCAAGGTCTTCCAGAATCTGCTCGCGCGAACGTCGGGGTGATTCCATTCGCTCCCTGAACTGTCGACAAGACGCCAACGATTGCCAGCCCGGCACCGCCTGATGGCGGCCCGCAACCCGGCGAATGCCGTTGTTCAAGCATACAGGAAAGGTTTCGCGCGAGCGGTTGTCTATCGATCGCCGAAAATCAATGGCGATCGCAGGAATTCGCGTGCCTCCCGGTCACCGGCATTGACCCAGCATCCGAAGTCCGGGGCGCTGCCTTTGAGGGATACCACGATCAGGCGGGAATCCGGGTAATACGGCTTCGCGAACATCGGTGCGGGAAAGGGCGGCTTCGGAACGCGGGTGGCTATGCACGATCGCTCCGAGCTGCCAACCCGCCTGGCGCATATGCCGCATCGCCCCGATCACTTCCTTTGGGGACATGGTGTAGCGCGTCGCGGAGAAGTCGATGTTGGTGCCCGGGAAGAAATGCACCGCCAGGTCCCGCTCCTCATCAGGAACGGCGGCCAGAAGACCGCATCCTTCGTTGGGCAGCCAGCGCACCAGATGATGCACGATCTGCCGCCGCAGCAAATACGGCACCAGCAGCGGCCGGCCAGGATCGATTGCCCTGGAAGAATGCTCTACAGTTGTCGCCGGCTTGGACGGCCCGTTCGATTCGAGACTCATCGGCGCAAGCATAGCCTCCAGGAGCACCTCCACAATCAGATGAAATGCCTACCCTCGTTCTCCCGCTTCACTGCTCTCATTGCACTGACGCTCACCGTCATGCTGATCGCACCAACTGCGGCGGCGCAGTCGCCGCAAGCACGGCCGTCGAGGCAACGTGCTCTTCGCCGACATCGTGCCCTCCCTGTCCGGTGAGATCGAGCGCCAATATGCTGGCACATTGCCGACTTATCACGTCGTTGGAAGTCTCATCCCGGCCTCCGAACAACCCGCCCGCATCGAAGGGAAACTGACGCTCGACTTCGTCAATTTCACCGAGGCCGCCCAGGAGCAGATCTACCTACGACTCTATCCGAACTTCCAGGACTACGGCGGAGGGTCGATGACGGTCGCCAACGTAACCGTCGCCAATCAACCGGTCGAGCCGGTGACCGGCGCCGACAACTCGCTCATCGCGATCCCGCTTGCCACTCCGCTTCAGCCCGGAGACAACGTGGGTGTGGCACTCGACTTCGTCACCACCATCCCACTCGATCCCGTCACCAGCTACGGCATGTTCGGATACTTCAACGATTCCTCGTCGTACAACCTGGCGCAATGGATGCCGCTGCTGGCGGGCTGGGATCCCGCCAATGGCTGGGTGCTGGACGTGCCCAACACCGTCGGCGATCCGGTCTTTTCCAACTCGGCCATGTTCGATATCACGCTGACCGCACCAGCAGACATCACGTTCGTGACGAGCGGCGCCGAAGTCTCACAGGAGCCGATCGGGCCGCTCACGACCCATCGCTGGACCGCGGGTCCCATGCGCGATTTCGTCATGTCGGCCGGCACGGACTTGCAGGTCATGTCGCAACAGGTCGGCGAAACAACCATCAACTCCTGGTATTTCTCCGGGTATGAAGAGCCAGCCGCGCTGGTGCTGCAATACGGGGTGGAATCGTTCGAAGTCTTCTCGAAGAACTTCGGCGCGTATCCCTATACCGAGATGGATCTGGTGCAGACCCGACTTGGCGATCAGGCGGCCGGCGTGGAGTTTCCCGGCATCATGTACATCGGCACCTATCACTACGATCCCACCAGCGACTACCTCCGCTTCACCACCGTTCACGAAGTGGCCCATCAATGGTGGTACGGCATCGTTGGCAACAATCAGTATCTGCATGCGTTTCTCGACGAAGCGATGGCGAATGAAAGCTCGATGATCTACCGGCAGGAGATCGACGGCGCTGCGGCGGCGGACCAATGGATTCTCGATTACCTGCAACGCCCATTCCTCTCGATGCTCTTCGGCAACTTCGGCGATCAGGTCGTCGACCAACCGAGCGCCGACTTCCTCACCAACGGTCCCTATGGCCGCACGATCTACTCAAAGGGAGCGCTGGGATTCGACGAGATTCGCCGCGCGATTGGCGATGAGGCCTTCTTCCAGGGACTGCAGGACTATGTTGCCGAGCACCGTTTCGGCATCGCACAACCAGAGGATCTGCTCGCCGCGCTGGAGCATGCTTCCGGTCAGGATTTGGGCGAGCTGTGGGCACATTGGTTCGAGCGAACCGAAGGTCAGCAGGACTTCACTCCCGAGGATCTGATGGAGATCAATGGTTAACGACCCTTCGCTGCAGCGCGTCGATCGCAGGGGCGTTCTCAGTGGACGTTGACCGGCTCCCGCCGGCACCGTCATCGATGAAACGCATCTCGGGACCGGTCGTTCCGGCGTTGCTGTTCGCGATCGTGACGCGGATGGCGCTGGCGTTTGCGGTATGGATGACCGGGCGCGCGCTGCCACGGCTCGATTTCTATCCCGCCCAGCTTCCCGATAGCTTTATCCCGAATCATCCGTCGCTCGATGGTTGGGCGCGTTGGGATGCGGCCCATTATGTTGCGCTCGCCCGATTCGGCTATTCGGCAGCCAATCCAAGCGATGGGGACGGTCTGGGGTTTTTGCCGCTCTTCCCTTTGCTCATGCGCGGACTGGTACGGCTATCGGGGGCGAACCCGACCGATTCCGCCTACGCCATCGCCGGACTGATCGTTGCGAACGTTTGCTTCGCGATCGCCATTGCTTTGATGGCGAAGCTTTCCGGCCGCATCCTCTCCGGTCACACGGCGGTCTATCCCGTGATGCTGCTCTGCCTGATGCCGTTCTCGTTCTTCCTGAACGCGGCGTACTCAGAATCACTTTTTCTGGTCATCGTGCTCGTCGGCGCTGCTGCTTGCGCTGGATGGGAAGTGGCTCGGGGCGGGCATGGTTGGGGCGCTGGCTTCGCTGACCCGCCTGGCTGGACTGGCACTTGCTCCCGCGCTGATGTGGGGCGCCTGGAAGGATGGGGTTCGTGGCTGGCGGCTGATCGCGACCGGCTTGCTGCCGTTCGGCGGATTTCTCATTTACTCCTGCTACACCGCCATCTGGCATGACGACCCGCTCGCCTACTTCACCGCGCAGCAGAACTGGGGAGGTTGGACGAGCACGTGCGGTTCTACGCCGAGCTCTTCGTGCGAAGTCCCAAAGAAGCACTTCAGGGCGATCCGCGTCATCTGGTGATCGTCCTGAACCTGCTCCTCGCTCTGATCTTTCTGGGACTGCTGCCGCTGGTCTGGAAACGGCTCCCGCCTGCCATTGCCATGTTTACGGTGGTGACCGTGGTAGCCCATGTCATCGTCACCTGGGTTTCGCTGGGCCGCTATCTCCTGCCGGCCGTCGGGGTCTATCTGGTGCTGGGGGCGATCATGGCGTCGCCACGATGGTCCACGTGGGGACGCGAAGCGTTGTTCGCAGCGTTGGCGATCCTGCTGGCGACCATGACCGTGTTGTTCAGCCGAGGATTCTGGATCGTCTGATCTCAGTCGCAGGGCGTTTCAGTGTCCCACCGTTGAAACGCTGGGCTAAGACTCCCTGAATTCTGCCAACCGTATTTCGCGAAGGAGCCAGGGCAGGTGGTTTCATCTACCCACTTACGCCCTGACGGTCGATCCAGTCGTCGATCAGGCGTCGGGCAATGCTGATCTTTCCGGGAAGAAGGGGGAGGTCGTCTGGCGTGAACCATTTGGCGTCGCCGATCTCGGCGTCTTCCAGCTCGATCTCACCGCCGGCGTAGATGGCATTGAAGCCGATCATGAGCGAGTTCGGGAACGGCCACGGCTGGCTGCCGAAGTACCGCACATCGGTCACCTCGATTCCCACCTCCTCGCGCACTTCACGCGCAACCGCTTCTTCCAGTGACTCACCCGGCTCGACGAAGCCGGCCACGCAGCTATAGACGCCATCCTGGAAGTTGACGCCATGCGCCAGCAGACAGGCGCCGTCGCGCTCGACAGTCATGATGACGGCCGGGGAGAGCCGCGGATAGTTGAAGAGACCGCAGTTCGGGCATTTGGTCGCTCGGTCGCCATCGACCAGCTCGGTCGGCGATCCGCAGCGGCCACAAAAGACGTGGTTGCGCCGCCAGTCGAGGAGCTGGATTGCCCGGCCGGCCAGCGCGAAGAGCTGATCGTCGACCGCGCCATAGACAGAGCGCAGGCCGGTCAGCTCCCAGCCGGCGGGGAACTCCTCGGCCCGCTCGCTCAGCTCCCAGGCGATGAGATCGGAACCATCGAGATCTCCGAGGTAGGTTTCGAGCCCCAAATCGAGCTGTAGCGCGGCGAGCTGCGCATACGACGGAATCGCGACCGTATCACCGTCCCGGACAACGAGCAGCTCATTCTTGTGGAATGCAAACGAGATCGCGCCGGAGTGATCGTGGGGCTCGGATGGACGCACGAGCGATCGAAAGGGCTTCACTGGCCGTTGCTCCTATACTTGGCACGACATTCGATGATGTCCGCCGTCGGCCGCTCTCCATATTGAACAGCACAATCATGACTGAAATCCTCGAAGACAACGTACTCATCATGCCCGTGCGCGGTCGCCGGGTGACGCGCCTGACACTCTACGATCTTGGACTGGACGCACTTCGTGCCCGGTTGGCCGAGATGGGCCATCAGCCGTTCCGCGCGTCCCAGATCTACGACTGGACCTACCAGAAGCTGGTCACCGGTTACGACCAGATGGCGAACCTTCCCACCGAGCTACGCGCTTCGCTGGCCGAAACGCTCCCAATGGACCCACTAGAGCTGGTGCACGCCGTCGAAACCGACGATGGCGAAACCATCAAGATGCTCTACACCACGCACGACGGCCACCTGGTGGAAACCGTGCTGATGTTCTATCCCGACCGGGCAACGGTCTGCGTCTCCTGCCAGGTTGGCTGCGCGGTTGGATGCGCATTCTGCGCCACCGGGTTGGGCGGACTGCAACGCAATCTGACCGCGGGCGAGATGGTCGTGCAAGCGGTGGACGCCGCCCGCATGGCCCGCGACCGGGGCCGCCCGCTGACCAATCTGGTCATGATGGGGATGGGCGAGCCGTTCCACAACTATCGCGAGACGATGACCTTCATCGGTATCCTCAACGACAAGCACGGAATGAACTTCGGGGCGCGGCGAATCACGATTTCGACCTCGGGCATCGTTCCCGGCATCGAGAAACTGGCGGCCGAGCCGTATCAGGTCAATCTGGCAATCTCACTCCATGCGCCCAACGACGATCTCCGCAGTCAATTGGTTCCGATCAACGGCCGCTTCCCGATCGCGGTGCTGATGGCGGCCGCGCGGGACTATATCGACCGCACCGGACGGCGCATCTCCTTCGAATATGCGCTGATGAAGGGAATCAACGACAGTAGTGAGATCGCGGACGAGATGGCCGATCTGCTGAGCGGCATGCTGTGTCACGTCAACATCATTCCGTTGAACCCGGTCGATGTGCTGCCGTACGAGCGCCCAGAAACGGACGATATCGACCGATTTGCCGCCGTGCTCGAAGCGCGCGGAATTCCTACCACAGTGCGTTACTCTCGTGGGGTCGAAATCGCCGCGGCCTGCGGACAGCTTCGCGCCAAGTTCCAATAGCACGTATCACGAAAGGAGCCAGCAATGGCAGAAGCGCAATGCACCCATCTCGATCAGATTCGGGATGTCGAACCGGGTACGCCCAACGGGTGCGAAGAGTGCCTGAAGACCGGCGACTGGTGGGTCCACCTGCGGCTCTGCAAGATTTGCGGGCATGTCGGCTGCTGCGATTCGTCGCCGAACAAGCACGCCACCAAGCACTTCCACGCGACCACGCACCCGATCATTCAATCGTTCGAGCCGGGCGAAGACTGGATGTGGTGCTATGTCGATCAGGTCTATGTCGACCCCGAGGAGGACTGAGCTCATGCCGGATCGTGTCTATGAGCCATGGCCAGAGCTGGACTATTCGCAGTGGGCCGAAACCCTGGAAACCGTCCATATGTGGACCCAGATCGTTGGCAAGACGAAGCTGGCGAACTCGCCCTTCCGTAACCAGTGGTGGCATATCGGGTTTCATCTGACGCCGGTTGGCCTGACCTCCGGGCAGATGTCATCGGCGCAGGGCCTCTTCTCGATCGACTTCGACTTCCTGGACCACAATCTGCTGCTGCGGGCGTCGTCCGGTTTGACCCGCACCATTTCGCTCTATCAGCGCTCGGTGGCTGATTTTTTCGAGGAGTACCAGCGGACGATCGGTCTCTTTGGGGTCGAGCCCATCAAGCGTCCCGTTCCGACGGAGGTGCCCGACCCAATTCCCTTTGCCGACGATGTCATCCACGCCTCGTACGACCGGGATGCGGTGAATCGATGGTTCCGGATCATGGCCGCGACCGATCTCGTGTTGCAGCGCTACATGTCGCCATTCCGGGGGAAGAGCAGTCCGGTACTGTTCTACTGGGGCAGCTTCGACCTGAATGTGGCGCGCTTCTGCGGCCGAGACTCGGACCCGCCAGGTGGCGCGCCGCGCTTCTTCCAGTTGGCCGAGAACCAGGAAAACGTGTCCTGTGGCTTCTGGCCCGGAAATGTCACTGCCTCTGGATTGACCTTGGGCGAAGCGGCCTTCTACTCGTACACCTATCCCGCCCCGGACGGTATCTCGGAACGGAAGATCGATCCAGCCAGGGCCGGCTGGGATCCCACCTTCGGCGAATTTCTCTACCGCTATGACGACATGCGAGCCGAAGCCGATCCGGAGCAGGCGCTCTTCGACTTCTTCGAATCGACCTATCTGGCCGGCGCCTCGTGCGCGCTATGGGACATCGACTTCCTGGAGCAACGGCATCTGCCCGAAGTGCAGGAGGGATTGAGCCCTGAAAGCCGGGCGGAGCTCGCTGAGCACGAATCCGCTCCCCGGCCGTAGCGCTGAATCCGACTCTATCTGAGAGAAAACCAGGAACGGGAGGGATGGTCGACCATCCCGCCCGTTCCATCGACTGCACCCAGAGCTTTCTCTGGTCCTTACGCCGTAATATCGTGCGCCATCTCTTCGAACATGGCGATGTACTTGTCGGCGTCCTCGACCGAATGCTGCACCGAGAGCGTCCACTCCTCTTCGCGGCCCGGGGTCATGAAGACTTCGCGGTTCATCGCGTAGAGCCAGGCCAGCTCGGTCAGCTCACCGTGCAGGTTCTCCATGAACGACGTGTAGTCGGTGATCTTCTGTTCGGAGAAGGTGACACACCCCTTGGAGCTGATGCCGACCGTATAGCCGGGCAGGTTGTACTTCTCCAGCACGGCATCGCAACCGGCCATGAGGCGGTCGTTGAGCATATTCAGGTGCGCATAGGCGTCGTCGGTCATGACATGCTCGATGCTGGCCCGCGCGGCCGCCATCGTCAGCGGATTGCCGTTGTAGGTTCCGACCTGATAGACCGCGCCGTTCAACACGACTTCCATGATCTCTTCGGTCGCGCCGATGCCGCCGCAGGGAAGCCCACCCCCGAGCGCCTTGGCCAGGGTGACCATATCCGGTTTCAGGCCGAACTTCTCGGTCGCGCCGCCCGGGGCAACCGTCAGGCCGGTCTTGACCTCGTCCACGATCCAGACGATGCCGTATTTCTTCGTGATCTCACGCACGGCCTCCAGGTAGCCCGGCTCCGGCAGAATGACGCCCATGTTCATCATGGCCGCTTCCATGATCACGCAGGCCGGCAGCCGGCCTTCTTCGGCGAGCCGCTCGATACGTCGCTCCATGGCGCCCGCGTCATTGAACGGCACCGCCACGGTCATGTCACTGACGACCTTGGGGATCCCCGCTCCGTAGGGCAGCGACGGGATGTCCTCGCGGTCGCCCAGGTCGTCATACGGCACGCCGATGCAGACCATGGCGTAGTCGTGATGCCCGTGATACGAACCAAGAATCTTCATGACGGTATCGCGGCCGGTGTAGGCGCGGGCAATGCGCATCGCGTCCATGGTGGCCTCGGTACCTGAGTTCACGTAGCGCCAGAGGGGAAGTCCGAAGCGCTCAGCCAGTGCTTCGCTGACCACGATCGAGTCCTCGATGGGCGCGGCGAAGTGCGTTCCCTTGGCGACCCGCTCGGAAACCGCCTTGACGATGGCGGGATGAGCATGCCCCTGCACCATCGAGCCGAATCCGTTGTGGTAGTCGATGCGCTCGTTGCCATCGACATCCCAGACCTTGGAGCCTTTGCCTTCATCGAGATAGATCGGCCAGGGATCGCGCACCTGATAGGATGACGGTACGCCGCCTGCCATCGTTTTCTTCGCGCGCTCGTACATGCGGCCGGAACCCGGTGTCGAGTCGTTCAGCCGCTTCTCTTCCTTGGCGGCCAGCTCAGCGATCCGCTCCTTGTCGATTTGCAATCCAGCTCCAACCACCGTCATGTGCTTGCCCTCTGTTCCGTATGATGGTATTTCGATACGCTCCGGATTCTCGCACATGGGCACGATTTGGAAACAGGAATCCGGCTGAAGGAGCAACAATGGCGAGTGAAAAGCAGTGGTTTCGGGTTCAATCGATCGGCACCGTGCGACGTCCAGGAACGGGCGAAACTGCGTCCAGTGAATTTTTCGATCCCTGGCAGGAATCGATGCTGGAGATCGACGAGCGCTGGGTGGATGGGCTGGTCGGCATCGAAGAGTTCAGTCATCTGGTCGTGCTGTTCTACCTCGACCGGGCGGAACGGCGCCGCACCGCGGGAGAACCGCGCCAGGCCGAGGACGCCGCCGGGTTGACCCCGGTGGGGTTCTTTTCGACCCGCACCCCCAAGCGCCCGAATCCGATCGGCATGAGCTGTCCCAAGCTCCTGCGACGCGAGGGAAACCGCCTGCATGTCGCCGGCATCGACGCCTGGGACGGCACCCCGATCATCGACATCAAGGGGTACTACCCGCGCGATGAGCTACGGCAGGACGCGACCGTTCCCGGCTGGCTCGAGCTCCTGTGGTCCCGCCACGACGAGGAGCGGGGGTAGCCAATCGAGTCGGGTTCAGTGGGGGCAACCCCCTGTGGTTGCCCTGCTGCCTGAGCGGATGACCAACGGTCGTCAACGCGTTCTGTGATTCGGTCCGGGGCCACCATCGGCCTTCACGTCATCTGGACAGGACATGGAAAAGGGCAGCCACCGGGAGCTGCCCTCATCCATGTTGCGTGTCTGGCGTTGGTTTGGGGCTATCCCCGGTCCAGGATCTCCAGGACGGGAGCGAGCTTTTCGATGCCTTCGACGGTGCAGGGATCCGGATAGAACTGCATGTGCGACACGCCGATCTCGGCGTAGCGCTTGCATTCGTCCGCGATCTGTTGCGGCGTACCGGTGAGCGAGGGCACGTTCTGGCCGGGACGCCCATACGGGTTTTCGAAGTCGACCAGGACCGCCACGCTGCGTTCGAGCGTTTTTGGATCGCGGCCGACCTCTGCGCAGATCCCGTCCATCTTTTCCATGAGCGGTTTGGTGGTCTCGGCCGTATTGCCGGAAACCGCGGCCCAGATGTTCCAATGGTCGGCATATTCGGCGGTGAGGCTTCATCATCCGCTCGCCACTGAAGGTGCCCACCATGATCGGCATTCCTTCCGGGCGTGGACCGCGCGGCCGAAGCTCGCAGTCGATCGCGCTGTAATACTCGCCTTCGAAATCGACATGACCGGTCCGGATGAGGGACGTGATGATCTTCAGCGCTTCCTCGAAGCGGCTGGCGCGATGATCGAACGGAAACCCGAACGCTTTGTACTCAGGTTCGGCCCAGCCAGATCCGATGCCGAGAATTAGCCGTCCGTCGCTGATCTCGTCCACGGTTTCCGCGATCTTGGCCGTCAGTGCCGGATTGCGATAGGCGGTGCAGGAAACGAACGGGCCGAGCTCGATCCGCTCGGTACAGGCCGCGAAGGCCGCCAGCATCGACCAGGCTTCCCAGGCGCCTTGCGGCTCGTTGCCGGGAACCTTCATCAGCAGGTGATCGCAGAACCAGACCGAGTCGAAACCGAGCTCCTCGGTCTTGAGCGTCATGGCGAGCTGGTCTTTCCAGCCACCGGTTTCCCCCGCCATTTCGCGCTCCGACTCCGGGAGCATGATGCCGATTTTCAACGGGCGCGTGCCCATGGGTTTCCTCACTCCTTCGTGACGTCCGCGTTCGAGCTACGAGCGGTCGTAAATGTCGATGATCTTGCTGAACTCCTCGATCTTGGCCGGATTGCAGGGATCGAGGCCGGCGACCCAGTGGCGCAATCCTATGTCTCGGAACGCAGCAATCTGTTCGGCGATCTCCTCGTTCGTCCCTTCCATGGGGTTGGCGCGACGACCGAGATAGCCCGGCATCGCGACATTGCTGCCCGAGGTGCGCACGATGGTCTTCGGATCGCGGCCGACATCTTCGCAGGCCTTGTCGAGCTCGATCAGACGCGGCAACACCGTCGACGGATCGTGATGCCAGTCGGAGTTCCATGCGTCGGCGAACTGCGCGGCCAGCCGCATCGTTTTGGGACCGTTGGTGCCAACCAGAATCGGCGGGCCACCTTCGGCGCGTCGCGGACCGCCGGGCAGGTTCAGCGCTTCGGTAGCCGAGAAGAATTCACCTTCGTAGTCCGCGCGGCCGGTTCGCAGCAGCGGGTTGATGATCGAGATGCTGTCCTTGAAGCGTCCGAAGCGATGGTCCCACGGCAGATGGAACATCTCATATTCGGGCTGGTGCCAGCCTGCGCCCACACCCAGGATGAAGCGGCCGTCGCTGATTTCGTCGATGTTCTCGGCCATCTTGGCGACGATGCCGGGGTTGCGCCAGCCAAGGCAGGTCACCAGCACCCCGATAGAGACCCGCGGCACCTGGGCCGCAACCGCCGCAATGGTGGTGAACGCTTCCCAGATCCCTTGCGGGTGCGGTTGTTGGCTTCATGCCGGAAGATGAAATGATCGGGCATCCAGACGCCATCGAAGCCGCAGGCCTCGACCGTCTGCGCCATCTCCAGGATGTCCTTGAAGCGTGGTTGTCCGCCGAATGCGCCGCCATCGAGCAACGGCAGCATGATGCCAATGCCCATGGGACGTTTCGATTCGGGCCAGCGCCCGAGCGGCGCGGGGAGCAACAGACTCATGGCTCTGCCATACATGACCTCTCTATCGAACAAGCGGAAGCGCCAGGCGTTCCGTCAACGTCCTGTCCTTCCGTCGAAACATCGCATTGCGAATCGAAGAAGGACGACCTTGTCGCGTTAGCTTATTCGAGATTGAGGTTGCGCAGGCGCCAGGTGGCGATCAGGACGCAGGCGACGGTGACGAAAGCGATCACGATCCAGGAGGCAGCCACGCCGGTGGCGCCCTTCAGCGCGATGTCCGGATCGTCCGCCATGCCGACCAGGATCGATTCGGCGTAGTGACGAATCGAAACAACTTTCAGTCCGGCCAGATAGCGCGTCAGGAGCGTTTCCCAGACCAGCGCGTAGACGATGCCCACCAGCAGCGCTCGCGAGACGAAGAGACTCACCAGCAGGAACACCGCCGCATACGCCAGGATGCCCGCCGTGGCGCTTGCCAGCAATGCCCAGAGGAAATTCAGACTATCGGACTGCCCGGCATCTCCCCGGAAGACGATCACGATAGGTCGTCAGGAGACCTGCCAGGATGATCGGGATCAAACCACCAGCGTCGCCAGCAGCTTCTCGACAACGATGCGCAGCCGCCCGATCGGCTTGAGCGTCAGATACGGCAGCGTCGAATCCTCGATCTCGTTGCCGAGCGCGCCCGTCGCCAGGATCAGCACCATGATCGGCAGCAAAGTTGCGATCACCAGCGGCCGGTAGATGTTCTCGCTCAGGAAGTAGCCGGGCGGATTGTCGCCCGAGTCGAACCAGTAGATCATCCCGAAGAGCGCCGGCAGGAACGCCAGCACGGTCACGACCCAAACTGATTTGCCGCCAAAGAACTGGCGGATGGTCAGCATGAAGACTGGAAGTGGTCGCCAGAGGGCGTTTGCCATTGTCGTACCTACCGCTCGACCAGATATGAGAAGACCGATTCGAGCGATTCATCAGCCGCCTCGAGCTCGGTCAGGCGAACGTCTTGCGCTTTCGCAAGCCGCGGGACCATACGATAGAAGTCGCGCACTTCGGCGGTCTCCACGAAGATGCGGCCGTCCTTGTCGATCCGCACCGAGCTGATCTGCGGCAGCATCACCAGTGCGGACGCGAGCTTGCGCGGCTCGGGAGAACCGAGGCGCACGATATGCGGATGGTTGTCGATGCGCTCGCGGATGGTGCGGTAATTGCCGGCCGCGGCCAGCTTGCCATTGATGATGACGATGATGTTTTCGGCAAACCGCTCGACTTCGGAAAGCACATGGGACGAGACCAGCAACGTTTTGCCCTGCTGTCCGAGCTCCCACATCAGGCGAATCATGTGCGCGCGCTGCTCCGGGTCGGTGCCGTTGAGCGGCTCGTCCATCAGGATCACATTCGGATCGTGAACCAGCGCGCCGGCCAGCTTGATCCGCTGCCGCATCCCCTTGGAATAGCCACCCACTTTGCGCTCGGCCGCGTCGGTCATCTCGACCGTCGCCAGCGCGCGCTCGGTTGCGGCATCGACATCGGGCAGCTTTTGCAGCAACGCGTTCATGCGCACGAACTCGCGCCCACTCAGGTAGGGATAGACCTGCTCGATATCGAGCACCACCCCGAGATTCCGGTATGCCTTCGGATCGCCCCGCGCCGGCAGGCCGTCGATCGTGACGGTGCCGGTGGACGGCCCCAGCAGACCACAGATCATCTTGAGCGAGGTCGATTTGCCTGAGCCGTTGGGACCCAACAGGGCGGTTACGCCCGGACCAATGCTGAAGGAGAGGTCGGAAACCGCCACCAGATCGCCATACCACTTGGAGACATGGTCGAGCACGATAGTCGGCTGGTCCGACATGATGGCGACCGGCCGCGACGGATCGGGCGCAGCCAGCAGCGCCTGCCGTGAATCGGCGGGAACGTTTCGCGCGTCGGGAGGATCGCCCTCGAATTTGCGCCTAATCTTCTGGAACATAGCGCCAGTACATGATTGCGCAGCAGATCAGGACGATGACGACCATCGCTGCTCCG
The DNA here is from genome assembly GCA_963720855.1 of uncultured Chloroflexia bacterium. Taxonomy (GTDB): domain Bacteria; phylum Chloroflexota; class Chloroflexia; order Thermomicrobiales; family UBA6265; genus JAMLHN01. The sequence goes on from CAVRGV010000002.1 coordinate 409,104, forward strand.
TAAACCCAGGTATCGAGAGGATTGCCAAATGCTCCATCGGAGTTCTGTTGTCCCCAGATCCCAAGCACGAACTCTGAGATCGTGCGGACTGGACTGATAAGAGCGAACCAGGCCTTCTGATCCGGATTGCCGAACACTTCCTGCAAGACGCCGGCGAGCGCGCTGGAAAAGAGGAAGGCGACAATGATGACGCCGACCGCGATCGCCTTTCGTCCGGTGAACGCAGAGACAACTAGACCGAGCGCGCCCATATAGGCAGAAACCAGCACGCTCACGATGACGATCTTCCCCAGATCACCAAGGTTGTCGCCCATCGCGCGAACCGGCGAATCTTCCAGAAGCTGGCGGCCCAGCCAGAAGATGGTGAGCGGTACGAGCGTGATGGTCAGCGTGAGCGTCGCGGTCGCCAGCAGCTTCGACATCAGATAGTCGAGCCGGGTGATCGGCCGGGAGAAGTAGAGAATCAGGGTCTTTTCGCGCCGGTCGCCGCAAAGCATTTCAGGCGCGATCGTTGCCACGAACACCCCAAGAATCAACCAGGCGACGCCGAAGTAGTCCCAATACTGCAGGACTTCGGCGGAGTCGATGAATGCCTGGATTCCCAGCGGGATGATGACGAGCAAGGCGACCGCGACATACAGGATGACCGGCACAACCTTGGCGGTCCAGCGCTTTTTGGCGCCGAGCGCTCGTTTCATCGAGTAGCCGGTCAAGCGCGCGGAAGGCGTGCGCCCGGCCGAGGCGGGGCCCGGTGTAGTGCTGATACCCGCGATCGTAGACCTCGCCGAAGGCGCGCTCATCGGGGCGGGGAGTCATGGACGAATCGGCCATCTCACACCCCTCCGTAATAGTCGGTATCGAGCGCTTCCGCGCCGACCGCCTGCAAGTAGAGATCTTCGAGCGAGCGGGTGCGCCCGGTCATCGACACCAGGGCCACATCGAGCTCCACCGAGGTGTCGCGCACCGCGTCGTAGGCCTTGTCGCTGGGATGACGAATGACGATCTCGGGCAGCCCGGTCATGCGGTCGCGCAAACGAGCATCATCGATGCCCAGCGCTTCAGCCGCTGGATGAACTGCTCGGCATTCCCATCGATCTGGATCGAGAGCTGGGCGCCTTCGGTCGGCGTGCCGCCGATCGACCGAGCCAGCGCGAGCTGCCCGTTGTTGATGATGACCACGTAATCGCAGACCCGCTCGATATCTTCCAGGATGTGCGAGGAAAGGACGACGGTCATTCCCATCATGCGATGAATCCGCTCGACGAGCTCCAGCATCGAATCTCGTCCCGGCGGGTCGAGACCGGCGGTTGGCTCGTCGAGGAAGACCAGAGCGGGATCGTGCACGATTGCCTGCGCCAGCTTCACCCGCTGCTTCATGCCGGTCGAGAAGCCTTTGATGAGCCGGTACCGCTCTTCGTCGAGCCCGACCTGAAAGAGCACGTCAGCGGCACGTTGCCGGGCTTCGGTTTTGGGCAGCCCGCTCATCTCGGCCATATGACCCACGAAATCGGCCGCGGTCGCGTTGGATGGCAGGCATTCGGCTTCCGGCATGTAGCCGACCCGCTCCCGCACCTGGATCCCCTGCGTGAACGCATTGAATCCGAGCACCTCGGCCGTGCCCGAGGTTGGTTTCGACAATCCCAGCAGGATCCGAATCAGCGTCGTCTTGCCCGCGCCGTTCGGGCCGAGCAGGCCGATCGTGTCCCCGTGGAATCGAAAGATCGATCTGGTTGAGCGCCGTAAACGAACCGAACCGCTTGATCAGATCGACCGTGCGGATGACAGGATCGGCAACTGGCGGGGACATCACGCTGCGGTTCGGTTGCGGCGACTGCTTGTGCCATGGCGTTAGTCGGGACCCCACGCTGGCAGTTTGCTGCAAGCGTCAACCGCTCGAGGCAGCGAGCGGTCCGCTCGAGTCCTTCCGCAAAGATGTCCGGAGATTGGCCGATGCCAATGCGCAGATGCCCTTCATATCCGAAGGTCGAACCGGGCGCCAGCATGACCGAATAGTCCTGCGCGAGGGTGTTGGCCACCTGATCGGATGGTAGATCGACGTTGTACTTCAGCAATGCCAGCAATCCGCCGCGCGGCACGTTCCAGCTCGCCAGCTCGCCATGTTTGGCAAACCAGCCCTCGGCGTAATCGAGATTCTGGCGCATGATGTCCTGATTGCGCTTGACGATCTTGTCTCGCTCGCGCAGCGCCACACTGGCCAGCAAGTCCGAGATGCCACCCGGCGCCAGCGACACGTAGTCGCGCGCGCTCCAGCAACCCTTGACGATCTCCTCGGTGGCTGCCAGCCAGCCGATGCGCAACCCCGGCAACCCGAACGGTTTGGAAAAGGTGCCAACACTGATCGCGCGCGGGCCAATATTGCGCATCGGACCGGCCAGCGGCTCGCCACCGGGAATATCGAGCCAGCGGTACGCCTCGTCGCTCAGGACATACGCGTCGACCGATTCGGCCAGCGCATAGATGCGCTCCAGTTCGTCGTCGGAAAGCAACGCGCCCGTCGGGTTGTTGGGCGTGTTGATGAGAATCATTCTGGTTTCGGGCTTCACCAACCGTTCGAGCTCATCGAGATCGAAGCGATAATTGCCGCCGTCGTCGACGATGTTCCAGAGGCTGATGTCACAACCGATGGCTTTTGCGACGCTGTAAAGCTGCTGATAAGCCGGGAAAACGGAAACCACATGATCGCCCGCTTCCAGCAAGGTATTGACCAGCAGATAGTTGGCTTCGATGGCGCCGGTTGTGACGAGAATCTGGTCGGGATTGACGTCCTCATACGTCTCGGCCAGATCGGCTCGCAACCGGGCGGTTCCGCGGGCTTCGTTATAGCCAAGCCGCAGATCGAGGAGTTGGTCTTCGACGGACTGGCGATCATCAGCCGGCAGAAAATCGAGCAACTCCCGGGTCGTGAGCGGAAGAATCCCGCTTTCGGCGATGTCGAATTTCGCCACTGTTTCCCAGGTGCTCATCCACCGTTCGAGCGTAAATGTTTCGACTTTCACGCGCGGAGACCTCCAGCCAACTCAATGCAACGGGGATAGCATACCCTCCCGACCTCCCCATATGGTCAGGACCCCATTCACCATCCCATCAGTTGGAAGCAATTCGTCCCAGACGTAGGCTTTGAGCATCGAAGCAAACGGCTCGACGAAGAACCACGGAGACTACTTCCATGACTGAATCCAATGGCGTCCTCGCCTCACTTTCCAACGATCTTGCTGCCGCGGTCGAACAGGCCGCCACGAGCATCGTGACCGTCTACGGGCGGCAACGGATGCCGGCGACCGGCATTGTTTGGGCGGATGGCGGTCTGATCGTCAGCGCCAACCATGTCGTCGAGCGCGATGAAGATATCCACATCGACACGCCGGACGGTCAGCACCTCTCGGCAAACGTGGTCGGTCGCGATCCAAACAGTGATCTGGTGCTCCTCAGGATCGAAGGAGCCGAGCTGAGCCCGGCGGTGCGCGCGAGCCGGGAACCGAAGGTCGGGCAGTTCGTGCTGGCCATCGGGCGCCCTGGCAAGTCGGGCCCCATGGCTTCGCTTGGCGTCATCAGTCTCGTCGGCGGCAAGAACGGCGGCGATCATCGCCGCAATCAGCTCGGCAATTTCGTCAAGACCGACGCGGCCATGCTGCCGGGTTTCTCGGGCGGACCGCTGGTCGATGCCTGGGGCGAGGTGCTGGGGCTCAACTCGTCCACCCTCGGGCGTGGCAGCGGATTCACGCTCCTGAACGAGACGATCGAGAAGGTCGTGTCCTCCCTGCAGCAGCATGGCAAGGTGCGTCGCGGATTCCTGGGAGTGAGCGCGCAGGCAGTTGCCGTCAACGATCAGCTCGCGGAAGCGCTCGACCTCGAGAGCAAAAAGGCGCTTGTCATTGTCGGGCTCGAATCGGGCGGACCGGCGGAACTGCAGGGTCTCTTCATTGGGGACATCATCGTACGGGTCGGGGGCAACCCGGTCGGCTCGGTCGATCAGCTCATGGAGCAGCTCAGCGGCGATGTTGTTGGCCAGGCGGTCGACATCGACGTCGTGCGCGGCGGTGAGCTGACCACGAAGTCGATCGTCGCCGGAGAGCGCGCGTAGCCGAAGTCGTCGAGCGGCATACCTGCCCTCATGTCTCGAGAACCAACGTCATCACGAACAAAAGGATTTCAGAAGTGACTGCAATCGCCCAACCCCTCCTACGCGGTCATGCCGAGATCGATTCCGAGCTTGCCGCCCTCTACGAGCGGGTACGCCCGTCGGTCGTCCAGGTTTACCGGGGCAATGGCAACGGCGCTGGCACGATCTGGCGCGAAGATGGCCTGATCGTCACCAATAACCACGTCGCCGGTCACAGTGAGACCTTGCAGGTCATTCTCAGCGATGGCCGCCGCTTCGAGGGACAGGTCGTCGCGCGGCAACCGGAAAAAGATCTTGCATTGGTCGAAGTCGACGCCGCCGACCTCCCGGCCGCACGAATAGGCGACTCGTCTCGCGTGCGCCCCGGACAGCTCGTGATCACCGTCGGCCATCCCTACGGTCAGGTCGACTATCTGACCGCCGGGATCATCTGTGCCGCCGGGCAAACCGCGACTGAGCATGGGCCACGCGCCGGCGACCTGATCCAGATGGACGCGAAGATCGCTCCTGGCAACTCGGGCGGTCCACTGATCGATGTCGAAGGACGGGTGCTCGGCATCAATGCCATGGTCGCCGGACGGCTCGGCATGGCTATCCCGTCCGCCGCGGTGGAACGGTTCGTTGCCGGGTTGGTTCCCGGCGGCGCGAATGCCTATCTCGGCGTCAACGGCGTGATCGCGGCGTTGCCGAACAGTCCGCAGCCGGCAGGATTCGTGCTCACCGATGTAGTGGATGGAACGCCCGCCGCACGTGCCGGTCTCATGATCGGCGACGTGATTCTCTCGATCGCTGGTGAGGCAATCGTGGATCAGGAGTCGATTCCGGCGGCCATGTTGCGCGTGCAACCGGGTCAGGAAGTCGAAGTCGGCCTCACACGGGGCGGCGAGCCTCGTTCCTTCATCGTGATTCCCACCGAGCGGATGCAGCCGCGCTGATCCGGTCGGTCATACTGGCAGGGCCATGATCGATCGCGGAACGACGTTAATCCAACAGATCCGGGTAGCCGTCGTCAGCGGTTACCCGGCTGTGCATGCCGGAATTTCCGTGTTACTTCGCAGCGATCCGGGAATCGATGTGGTTTCCCTCGATAACGGCGATCCATTGGGCATCGTCGAGCTCGATGCCATCGTGGTCGATCACGAAGGCCTCGACGCAGCAGTGGAGCTCGCGCGCGAGCTCGCCCGGCGTCCGCCATTCGTCGTGCTTGGCGCGGAACCGGAAACCGACTGGCCCGATCTCGGGGCTGGACCGGTTGCGTTCCTGGCGGGAGATGCCGGACCGGCGGAACTGGTTTCGGCAGTGCAGGCAGTGGTCAATGGGCTGATCGTGATCGACCCGCAGATTGCCGGTATCGCCGGGCTACGCTGGAGTGGCTCGCCGGCGCCGATCGATCCCGCCGACGATCTCCTCACCCCGCGTGAAATGGAAGTGCTGCGGCTGGTCGCCAATGGACTCCCGAACAAAACGATCGCGCACCAGCTCGAGATCAGTGAGCACACCGTCAAGTTTCACGTCGGCTCGATCCTGACCAAGTTCGACGCCGCCAGCCGTACCGAAGCAGTCACCATCGCCACTCGGCGAGGACTTCTGGCGGTCTAGCCCCGAACCATTCCCGCAGGTAGTCCGTATCGTTCTCGCTGGCAGTAGAGCTGAGGTCGCAAGTCTCTGCGCGCGTCGCCAACGGCCGTTGGTCGTCGGCCCTCTATCGCGACTTCCTCGGATCGAGGGCATCGCGCAGCCCGTCACCGATGTAGTTGATCGAGAGGACGGTCAGGAAAATGACCATGCCTGGGAAGAGCGCCATATAGGGGTAGAACTGGAAGTAGTCCTTCGCCTCGAAGAGGAGGCGCCCCCAGGTGGGAATGTCGGACGGAAAGCCGAGACCCAGGAACGAGAGGGTCGATTCGGTGATGATGGCCGCGCCAACTGCCAGGGTGGCGGCCACGATGATCTGGCTCACGACATTCGGCAGAATGTGCCGCATCATGAGGGTGACTTCCTTGGCGCCGATCGATTTGGCGGCTTCGACGAATTCCTTCTCCTTCAGCCGCATGAACTCGGCGCGCACCAGGCGGGCGGTCGACATCCAGTTCAGGACCGCGATCACGAAGACGATCAGGATGAAGATGCCGATATTGCCATTGCCGAACTTTTTGTCTGCCCAGGCGAACATCTCGTCCCGATAGAGAAAGCTGATCAGGAGCAGCAGCGGAAGCTGGGGGAGGCAGATGAACAGGTCGGTGAACCGCATCAGAAAGCCATCGACCTTGCCGCCGACGAAGCCCGCGGTGGCGCCGACCAGGGTTCCAACCGAGATCGCCACGAATGCTGCCAGGAAACCGACCGCCAGCGAGATGCGTCCTCCCCAGAGCACGCACGCCAGAATGTCACGCCCAATCGGATCGGTCCCGAAGGGGTATTTGGCAGTCGGGCTGATGAACGTGGTCAACATGTCCGGATTGATGCCGCGGGGATAAATCAGCGTACCGACGAAACATGCCAGCGTGAGGAAGATCAGGAAGAACAAGCCGATCATGGCCAGGTGATGCATCCGAAATTGCTGCCAGGCATTCCCCCAAAGCGACCGGTATTGCCGCGCTGCCTGCGCATCGCGGAGCGATACGCCCGGCGAGGCGCCGCCCTCGATACAGCGGCCCGCCAATCGGTTCTTCGGTAAGGGTGACATCGTAGGCTTGGGACATCGGTCAGACCTTCCGGCGTATCAGGTGAACTTGATGCGCGGATCGAGTGTTGCGTAGAGCACATCGGCCACAATGTTGAACACGACCACCAGAATGGCGTAGCCGAAGCTGATTGCCATCACCACCGGCACGTCTTTCTCATTCACCCCTTGCACGAGGGCCGACCCGATCCCGGGAATGCGGAAAATCTGCTCGGTGACCACGGCCCCGCCAACCACCGCCGGCACTTCGATCGCGATGATCGTCACGACCGGGATGAGGGCGTTGCGCGCGGCGTGCTTGATGATGACCGCGTTCTCGCGCAAACCCTTGGCGCGAGCAGTGCGCACATAGTCCTGATTGATCACTTCGAGCATCGATGCGCGCACGAACCTGGTCAACGATCCGGCGCCGGCCAGCGCCAGCACCATCATTGGCATGATCATCTGTTTTAAGTTGGGGATGAAGCCGGTTACCGTGTCGTCATAGATAAACGGTAACCACTGTAATTTCACGCTGAAGAGCAGGATGAACAGAATGCCCGTAAAGAACGTGGGCAAACTGAATCCAAAGAAGGCGAACGTGGTGGCCACCTGGTCGAAGATCGAATATTGCTTGATCGCCGATATGATCCCGACCGGTAAGGCAATCAGCAGGCTGATCATGTACGCGCCGCCCACGATCTTCAGCGTCACCGGCAACCGGCCGAGCACGTATTCGCGCGCGGAGCTGCGGGTGGTGTAGGAGACGCCCCAGTTTCCCTGCAAATACTGGGTGGCCCAGCGGGCGTATTGCACCGGAACCGGATCGTCGATGCCCATCTGCTCGCGCATTCGCTGGCGCAGTTCGGCCGGAACATTGGGATTGGCGGCAAAGCCGGAGAGCGGATCGCCCGGCGCCAGCGCCAGGATCCCAAAGATCACCACGCTGATGCAGATGAGCGTAAAAACCGAAACGATCAATCGCCGGATCAGATAGCGGCCCATGACCTGCTCCTGACTACGTGCCGATTCCTACCCACAATGCCGCGCGCTGGAACGACGATACGAGACGGCAAGTCTGGATGAAAACGAGCCTAAACCGGCGACAGCCGGACTCGATGGGACGCTTTCGCCTCGAATTCTCCCGAAAACGCCATCATGCTACGCAGTGGCGTTTAGTCGATGTCAAGAAAAAATGTCCTCCTATGGTAGACTGCGGCCACGCGGCACCCGCCGCGTTTTTGTATGCCTGCCGCACAGGTCGTGCTCTGTCAGGTAAAGGAAGTAGAAGTCAGGAGTAGGCGATGAGCCAGCCGACTTTGAGTGCCGTAGAGCGAACGATCTCCGGCAAGAAAGTCAAAAACCTGCGCAAGCAGGGTCTCGTTCCGGGTGTCATCTACGGCCCCGCCCTCAAGGAAACCGTCCAGGTTAGCGTCGAGGAGAAGACACTCTCCCGGTTCTATCAGGATTCACGGTCATTCCACCCTCCTCAAGCTGTCGTCTGAAGGGACCGATTATCAGGTCCTCATCCGCGACATGCAACTCGATCCCGTGCGCAAGAACCCGCTGCATGTCGATTTCTTCGCACCGAACCTCAAGAAGGAAACGACCGCGTCGATTCCGCTGGTGTTGATCAACATTCCAGAAGGACCCGGCATCTTCAACCCGCAGCTCTCCGAGCTGATGGTTTCCGGTCTCCCGAGTGAGATTCCGGCCCGCATCGAGGTCGATTGCGCGGTCCTGGTCAGCGGAAGGCGACCAAATCCGGGTCTCCGACATTCAGCTCGCCAAAGGGATCACCATTCTGACCGGCGAAGATGAGATCGTCGCCAGCCTGAATCCGAAGGTCTCCCAGGAGGCGTTCGACGCCGCTGAAGCTGAGGCTGCCGGCGAGCGCCGTCACCGAGGCTCCGGCCGAGGAAGGTTCCGACAAGGCCGCCGACTGCCGAAGAGAGCAACTAACGCTCGATTTCCACCGCGATACCGAACGAGCCCAGGCGCAATCGCCTGGGCTCGTTTCATTGTCGCTGGACCCTGTGCGAGCCGCTAACTGCGCAGGGTTGGGACCGCACCACCCGCGGGCGCATCGATCAGGAGCGGGCGACCTCCTCGGCCAGCAACGTGGTCATCTGTGCCAGTCGCTCGTCACTGACGCCGGCCGCGTGGATGTTTGCCAGGAAGACATCGATGTCGAGCCGCTCGCGCAGCAGCAGTAACTCCCGCGCGACCGTTTCGGGCGAACCGGCAATGAACGCTTCTTCCTGAATCATCCGCTCGGCCGCCTCGCGAGCTTTGTCCGGATCCCCTGGTCCGCCGGTGCCCAGGCGGTGCAGCCGGTCGAGATCTTCGGTCATCGCATCGAGCGCCTCCAGATCGGTCGGCGCAATCGAAACCTGCCGCATCAAGGCGATCCTGCCGCCGCCCGGGAGCCTCAACCTGCCGCTTGCGACATCCGGAGCGGAACGCGGCGACGGTCGGGGCCAGCTCGATTGCCCGTTTGAATCCAACCGCAAGGCTCATACCGCGCATTCCCGCCCATTGGGCTGCCTGAGGATCACTCCCCGCGAACCAGAGCGGTGGATACGGCTGCTGCAAGGGCAAGGGATGAATTGCCGCGCCCCGCAGCAGCGTGCCGGGCCGTTCCAGCGTCACGGCGCCACCCGCCCAAAGCGCGGTGATCACGGCATACCGTTCCTGGAAGAGCTGCTCGCGCTGCTCCGGATCGATCCCCAGCGCCACGAGCTCTTCCTCACGATGACCGAGATCCGAAGCCGACCTCGAGCCGCCCGTGGCTGAGCTGATCGAGCACCGCAATCTCCTCAGCCAGCTCGGCGGGGAGATGCATCGGCAGGGTATATGCCAGGACGCCCAGGCGAATAGCGGAGGTGCGCTGGCTTGCGGCCGCGATCCAGGCGGTCGCGGACGAGGCGCGGTAATTCGGCATGAAGTGGCGCTCGGCGGTGAACGCATAGTGCAAACCCAGCCGATCGGCCAGGGAAAGCAGTTTCAGTCGCCGCTCGAAGACCGCTGCGGTGGGATCGGGGTCGATGGGATCGACCTGATGAATATCGAAAAGCCCGAGCTCGATGGTCATTGTTGCTTTCTCGAGTCGCTCCGAAAGCGTCGACATCCCGAAAACGACGAGAGCCGGTCCAAATTGGACCGGCTCTCTTCTTCGGGGCATCGCCGCCGGGAACGAACCTTAGAGGCTCACTCCTGAAGCGGCGATGCCCGTACCGTGACTACTCATGGGCATCACCTCCTTCACCCTACGCGGAACGTGATGGATACACAGCGGGCCGGATGTGCTGTTTCAGCGATCCCGGCCCGTTGAATAAACAGTAGCACTTGCAGGGAAAAGCGTCAATTGTTGGAAATGCGGACAAACGTGTGGCGAGGATATCGATGCATCGAACGTCCGCAGTCCTGGTCCGGTCGCCCGAAACTGAGGCAATGTGCTGCCTGCTCCTGCTGCGCTGCTGCGACTGCTGCCAACGAGCCTCAGCGATGTTGGCCGCGTTCTTACGCGCCCTCGCCTGATGCGTTTGCCTGAACGATCGGCTCGCTTTTCAGGAATGCCTCGATCGCTCGCGGATAGAGTTCCTTCTCGGCTTCGAAGACCCGTTCGGCGAGGGTGTGCGCCGAGTCCCCGGGCAGCACGGGAACGCTCTGGCGCATGAAGACTGGACCGGTGTCGTACCCATTATCGACCAGATGCACCGTCGCGCCGGAGCGGGTCTGACCATGTTCCAGCACCGCCTGGTGAACATGCTCGCCGTAAAATCCGCGTCCGGCGGCGAAGCTGCACTCCGGCAGTAACGCGGGATGAATATTGAGAATGCGTCCCTCCCACGCCGGCGGCACCACGATCTTGCGCAGAAAGCCAGCCAGGATCATCAGCCGGGGTTCGTATGGCGCGACTTCGGCGAAGATGGCATCGCTGTAGTGCGGCGTCGGATGCGAAGTCCCTTGCGGAGGATGGGCGACCGCCGGAATTCCCGCGGCTCGCGCGATCTCGAGTCCGCCGGCATCGGCTTTGGAGCTGATGACGATCCCGACGTCGCGCAGCGAGCGAGCCAGCCCGACTGCGTTCGATCAGGTTGGCAAGCGTTCGTCCACCACCGGAAATGAGCACCGCCAACACCGGCGTCGATCCGTCCACGGTTTCGCTCATGTCCCCTCACAATCTCTCGGCCGGTTTAGCGCAACAGGGCGATTCTAGCGGGTACTGCCGGGCATTCCCGGTAGACGCATCCGGCCCACTCTTTCATACTTGCCCACAGTCGCAGATACCTAGGCGCCGAGATGGCGATCGAGCGCGATGCACATCGATGAAACCACAGCTCCGGTCGCTTCGCACCAACCGGTCGAATCCCAACCTGCCCTGCCCAATCTTCTGCTGGGGCGCACACTCGACAAGACCGTCGAGTCGCAGCGCCGGCGGTTGCTGGCTGTTGCGATCCCGAAATCGCTGACGCGGGAAGCGAGTCTCCCGCGCTGACGAGGCGCTCGATCAGCTCTCGCTCACCTTTTTCTCCGCTCCGAACGAATCGCTGGCGAATGCCTTTGGCGCCGCGCTGAAAGCCGTTCAGCGCCCGCCCAAATCGGCGCTGATCGCGGGCGAAGGAACCGGGTTCGACGGCGGTCTGGTGACCGCGGCGCTCGACGGCCAGCGCTTGGTCGTTTCCGCCGCCGAGCCGGGGTTGGTCATCGTGCAGCAGGGCGAGCAGCTCTTTTCTTTTCCGCGCGCGGCCGAAGCGGGTGACGAGTTTCTCGATCCTGCCGCGACCATTTTCGAAACCAGACTCGATCCGGGCGACATCGTCGCGCTGCTTTCCGGCGGGAAGCATCGCCGAGCGGTCTGAGTGAAACGCGCCTGACCCGAGCCGAGGTTGCCGAAATCTGGCCGGAACCAAAGGTGCGTGGGTCTGGATCGAGCTCGAAAAAGCCAAGAAGCAGGATTCGCGCCACCGCGCCGGACTGCTTTCCGCCCCCGAACCGGAAGCGCAACGCACCTGGAGCACCACCGCCAAAGCCGGCCGATCCCCTCTGGACCAAGAGCGGCGAGTGGATGGGGCGCTCTTCCAGAAACCGCCCGCGCTCGATTCGCTTCACCGCTATCGCACCGCCTCGGGCGATTCCTTCTCGCGCATGCGCTCGCCGGCGCTTGCCACGAGGCCGGCCCTCCGCCTGGTTGTTGGTCGCGATCCTGTTGGCGCTGATTCTGGCGGGCAGTGGTTTTGCCTATCTGTACAGCAACCGGCCGCAAGGGGTCGAACTGCCCGATCCCGAAATCGCGCAGCAATCGCGCCAATCTGGCGGCCGCACTGGCCGGCAGCGATCCGGCTCGCGCTCGAGGCCGCGCTTCCCGCCGCGGAGCGAGCGCTTGCCATCGGCAAGCAGGCCGACCTGCCTGCCGCGCAGCTGGCGCTGCTCGAAACCGAGATTCTGCAAGCGCGCGATCAGATCGATGGCGTGCTGCGCGTGAGCGACGTCACAGCTGGTCGGGCGGCTTCCAGCAGCGATGGCAGACAGCGATCCGCAGCTCGGGGAAGTGGCGGGGGTGCTGTTCCTGCTCGATCCGTCCGTGTATCAGATCGACCTGGGAAACATGTCGATGCTGGAGATGCCGTTCTCGCCCACCTCGTCGATCCGCACCTTCAGCGCCCAGTCCTCCGCTGACGATGTCGCGGGCGTCGTCGCCAGTGACGGGAGCAGATTGGTGCTGATGGGTTTCGATGGCTCAGCCAACGAGATCGGCGTCACCACCTGGCCGCAAGACGTCGATCCGAGCAACGGGCTCTTCAGCGGATTCCAGAACCGGCTCTATCTGCTCGATCAGGAGAGCGGCGAGATCTACGTCGCCGATGGCCAGGATAACGTTGCCTACCGCTGGTTGGCGGACACCGAATCGCCGTTGCAACCGGGCGCGGTGGGCATGGAGATCAATGGCGCCATTCACGTCGTCTATCCCGACGGGCGGCTGGTCAGCCTGAGTTCGGGAGAGGTGTATGACCGGCAGGATCTTGGCCGGTCGAGCAGCGAGTTCGAAGTGCTGGCCGTCGATTCCGGGGAAGAGACCGGCGATCTCTATCTGGCGACGCTGGCCGACGGCGCGGTCTCGCTGGTTGTGTTCGATCTCACCGATGGCCTGAGCACTCCGGTGCTCCTCCCGCCGATCACGCTCGACGGAGTGGCGGCGGACGAGTTGTTCGAGGATGTCAGCTCGCTGGTGGTGAGCGAAACCCGCGGCCAGATCTACTGGATCGCGGATGGCGCGATCTGGTCTGCCGTGCTGCCGGAAATGCCAAGCGCCGAGTAGCTCTGGGGCCACTCGGCGCTGGAACCGGTGTTGCTTCGCGCTACTTGGCGAAGAACGCCTTGTTCTTGAGAATGTATGCCTGCCACTGCTCGGGCACATCGTCCTCGAAGAAGATCGCTTCCACCGGGCAGACCTCGGCGCAGACACCGCAATCGATGCATTCGTCCGGGTCGATGAAGTACTGCTCGGCATCATCTGTCGAGTGGATGCAGTCGACTGGGCAGACCTCGACGCACGACGCGTCCTTGGTGCCAATGCACGGCTGCGTGATGACGTATGCCATCTCTCATCCTCCTCCCACCATGGGAGCACAACTTGGCTGTGCGCTTGGCCCGCTCTTGCAACGAAGACGCTCGTCGGCGACGAACTTGCGGACCGCTCCAGTATACCCACGCGTCAGCGGTTGAATAGAGGGTCTATTCAGTCGGAATTCCGGACGGTGGGATGTCGCTCAGCTTTTCGCTCGTGGGCTCTGAACCCAGAGACGACGGTGGGGCCGAGTGCCGGACCTTCGTGTCCTGTCGAGGAAATGGGTTGTGCGCGCACATTGCGGCCGCTCGGGTTCTGACCGGTGCTCACGGTCAATCTGCGGTGACGAAATCACTTGAGGGCACGGCGCAACACCGTGGAGCATGACTTGACGAGCCACACCGTTGCATCTATAGTTCGTTACATGAGTAATGAACCAACGATCCAAAGGTAATCGATGTTCGATGACCGCAGTCCTATTTACCGGCAGATCGCCGACCAAATATCCGCTGGCATCCTCTCCGGGACGCTGGCGGCTGACGAACAGGTGATGTCTACCAACCAATACGCATCGTTCTACCGCATCAATCCCGCCACCGCGGCCAAGGCGTTCCAGCTTCTGGTCGACGATGGAATTCTCTATAAGCGCCGCGGGCTCGGCCTGTTCGTCACGCCGGACGCACGCGCGACCCTGCAACAACGCCATCGGGATCGGTTCTATCCCGAGGTGATCGAACCAATGTTGAAAGAAGCCGAGGCGATCGGCATTCGCCGCGAAGAGATCATCGCCTATATCGCGAGCGCGGCAGAGGAGGACGCATCATGAGCTTGTCGATCGATCTCGATCGCGTGACGGTTCAGTTCGGCGAGAAAGCCGCGCTCTCGGATCTGACGCTGCATCTCGACGGGGGCAAGATCTACGGACTGCTCGGTCGCAACGGCGCGGGCAAGAGCACGCTGCTTTCCTTGCTGGGCTCACTGCGCAAACCGACGTCCGGCCGGGTGCTGGCCGACGGTCAGGAACTCTTCGAGAACTTCCCGATGACGCAGCAGGTTTGCCTGATCCGTGAATCGCCGGATGTGCTCGATGCTGACGAAAAAATCGACTACAACCTGGAGTTCGCCCGTGTCATGCGCCCGAACTGGGATGAAGGGTATGCCCAGGAGCTGATCGGAAAGTTCGCGATTCCGACCAACCAGAAGGTCGACACGCTGTCACGCGGGCAGCGATCCGCGCTGGGCATCGTGATCGGGCTCGCCAGTCGGGCGCCGTTGACGATGTTCGACGAATCGTATCTGGGGCTCGACACGCCTTCACGCTACACCTTCTACGAGGAGCTGCTGGCCGACTTCATGCGTTCGCCGCGGACGATCGTCATTTCGACGCATTTGATCGACGAGGTCGCGCCGATCTTCGAGCAAACCATCATCCTCGACCGAGGGAATCTGCTGCAGCACGGCGACACCGATTCGTTGCGCGCCCGGGCCAGGCGATTTACCGGGACCGAGCATCAGATCGATACGGTACTGAGCGGGGAAACCCTGCGCGGAGTGCAACAACTCGGTACGACCAAATCGGCCGTGGTCATCTCGGATCGCATCGACATGCTCGACGACGAGGGACGGCGCGCCGGCATCGAGGTCGAGCCAGTCGGGCTCCAGGATATCTTCGTCTACCTCACACAGGAAAAGGAAGTCGCAGTCGCCTCATGAACTCCTTTGATCTCCCCTCTCCCAAAATGATGCTGCGGGATCATCTCGCATTCGCAGGACTTTCCGTGGTGGGACTCTTGATCACGGTGATTGCCATCGCCATTGGGTATGACATCTACACCGATAACCAGGTGACGCAAAGCTTCTGGAACGAAGCGATCTCGGGAATTGCGCCGTGGTACGCGGTCGGCATCGGTGTCTATCTGATGGTGGTCACCTTTCCGCAGTACGTCCTCTATGGCGACACCCGCAAGCGATTCGTCCAGCGGATTGCCCTGTTCAGCGTGCCCTTCTGCGCCGCACTGTCGGTGCTGGCACTCGCGGCCCTTTGGGTCGAACGGTTGGTCTATCGTATCGCCGGCTGGAATCACGCGATCGCCGAGGATCATCTCTACGATTCGGCAACCGACATCCCAGCTTTCCTGCTCGAGTTCTTCGTGGTGTTGCTGCCCTGGTTCGCTTTTGGCGCGTTACTGGGAGCGACCTACGTCGGCCGTCAGGAACTCTTCTTCATAGCCCTCCCGGCGGCAATTGCCGGGGTTGCCATCGTCAACATATTGCTTGGGCTGGACGACGGTCCCGGCGGCCGTCATGAATCGCTGGCTGGACCGCTTCGACGACAGCACGGTACTCGGCGGCATCGCCAGCCTGATGCTCTCGGCCGCCGCTCTGTACGGCGTCCGGCTCATCACCCGGTCCGTGCCCATCAAGGGCCAGTCTGCCTGACCAATGCCCGGGCTCCAGCGACGCTCGCTAGCGCCAATTGAGTCCAAACACAAAACCGCCGGCGAATCGAATCGCCGGCGGTTCGTGCATTCGCTAGAAGTCGTCGTTCCTATCGCGGCGGGAGACTGGCTTCGCTGTAGGACTGGTCGTCCCGGTACGGCTGGTATTCATAGCCCCTGGGAAACCCCCGGCTCACGCCAGACTGCCGGTCATCCCAGACATCGTGATCGGCAGGCGACGCCACGACACTGCCACCGGCCCGAACGATCGCTTCTTCGATGTTCTCGGCCAGATCGTTGCCCGCCGGCCCCATATCAGCCACCAGATCGGCCGCACGATAGAGATGATCGAGACCTTCATTGCGATGCCCATCGGCGCTTAGCAGAATGCCGAGATTCAGCCGCACCACGGCCTCGCGATAGACATCGCCTTGCTGCTGCGAAAGCGTCAGTGCCCGGCGATACGTGGTCGCCGCCGCCGGATCGCCAACCGCGTGTTGTGCTGCCGCAAGATGCAGCAGGAGCTGGTTGGTCAGTCGTGGTTTGTCGATCGATTCGGACAGATCGACGGCGGTGTAATAGTGCTCGAGCGCTTTCGGCCAGTCGCGCTGTTGCTGCGCCACTTTGCCGAGCCGTCCCTGCAGCTTCGCGCCTTCGACCCGGTCACCGGTTTCGGTCGCGAGCTGCAATGCCTGGCTATAGAGCGCGTTCGCCTGCGAATACTGCTGCGCTCGCAACGCCACGCCGCCCAACGCGCTGTTCAACCGAATCTGGCGCGTGCGATCGTTCAATCGCCGCGCCAGATCGAGCGCGCGATGATAGCACTCACGCGATCGCGGGAAGCTGCGCGGCATCGTCGAAGATCTCGCCCATCAGGGTCAGGAGATCGACCTGCAACGGCACATCGTCGATACGCCGCGCGATGGTCAGGCTCTCGCCAAGCGCGGCAATGGCGTCTTTCGATTGATCGAACTTGAACAGCGCCTGCCCGATACTGGCCAGCCATTCGGCTTGCTTCGGCAGATCGCCCATTTCCTTGGCGATCTCATTGGCTTCCATAAGATTTTCCAGCGCATCGGCCGGGCGGTCGAGCTGGGTGTAGGCAATGCCCAAACCACCGAGAATACGCTGATCGAGCATGGGGTCGTTGAGCGAACGCGCCAGTTGCTGGGCCCGGCCATAGGCTTCCGCCGCGCGTTGCGGTTTGTTGAGCTCCATCAGGGTCGCGCCCGAGGCGCACACCCCACCGGGCCGCGATCGGCCGATTCCCCATCCGCTCTTCCAGCAAGAGGAGATCGGTCTGCCGTTTTGCGACCCCGACCAGGTTCCCCTGCTGACGATAGGCTTCGACAAGCGCCTGCAGGCACTCCGCTTCGACCGAGAGATCGCCGATCTCCCGCGCGATATCGACGCCGTGTTCGAACTGCGTAATGACTTCATCGACCCGGCCCGCCTTGGCCAGCGTTTCCGCCAGCGCCAGGGTCAGGCGCGATTGCAACCCAAGATCGGGTGTGCGCATGGCCGCGTCGAGCGCTTCTTTCTGAAGCTGGATCGACGGTCTCGACATCGGAGTTGTTGTCCAGCAGCTCGATCTGCCGATCGAGCGCTTCAGCCACGCCCCGGTTGTATTCGAGCCGGGTGGCCGAGCGGGAAGCCCGGCGATAGTAGGTCTGCGCCCCGGCGGCATCGCCCTCGCGACGCAGGATATCGCCCAGCATGAGCGCGGAATCGACCTCGGCCATGGTGTCGGTCGATTCGTCGCCGATATCCATTTGTTGTTGGAAAATGGCGCGCGCCCGGTCGAACTCGTCGGCATCCAAGGGCGCGTACGCCCAGCCGGGCCAAGCGTCGCTCGCCCGCCCCGGGCATACCCCGCGCGCTGGGCGATGGTGTATGCATCGCGCAGCAACTGCTCGCGCTCGCGGCTGGGATCGTCGGCCGGCAGAAACGAATCGAGCCGCAAGGCCGAATCGACGATTTGTCGATCGAATCCCTTTGGCACGCGCGGCGGCATGGGTCAGGCGAGCCAGGACGAGCGCGTATTCCGGATAGTCCTGCGCGCTTTCGACGATCGCTTCGTCGAGCAGGCGAAAGTCCTCGTCAGAAAGGTTATCGAGGATGGCGGGATGGCGCACTTCGTTGAGCGCGCCTTGCATCGACCGGCGACGCTCGACGACCTCACGCGCGATCTGAAAGATCGCCTCGCAATTGCCTTCGCTCCTCGATCGGCCTCCGATCAGCTTTCCGATTCGTGTCACCAGGCTCGCTCCTCGTCCAGCGCTCGTGCCAGCACTCCGGCTTCGAGGTTGCCGCCCGAGACGACAACCGCCACCTTCTGTCCCTGAAGTTGTTCACGTATGTTATATGCCGCCGCGAATGCCGCGGAACCGGCGCCTTCGGCCAGAATCCGTGCCTGTTCCAGCAACGTCAGAATCGACCGGCGCAGATCTGTCTCCGAAATCAACACAATACTATCAAGACCTTCACGTAAGATGCGCAATGGCAGGGAAAACGCTTGCCGGGTCGCCATGCCCTCGGCGAAGGTGTCCATCGTCTCATACGACAACAGCTCGTTGCGCTGCCAGGAATCATGGAACGCGGGCGCCCCGGCCGCTTGCGCGCCGATGACCCGCAGGTTGGGATTGACACCCTTTCCGCCGACCACCGCGCCACACGCGCCGCTTCCCGCGCCGATGGGCGCGATCAGGACGTCCAGATCGGGCACCGCTTCGATGATTTCCAATGAATAGGTGCCAACACCCGCGATCAGGTCTGGTTCGTTCGCCGAGTGGATATAGAGCAGACCCTGCTCGTTCTGCAGTCGCTCGGCGTGCTGGCGTGCTTCATCGAAGTCGCGGCCCGATCTGACGACCTCGGCTCCCAACCGCTCCATCGACGCGGCTTTGATCGGGTTCACGTTCTCTGGCACGCAGATCACCACCCGCGCGCCAAAGATCCGGCCGGCATAGGCAATCGACTGCCCGTGGTTTCCGGTCGAAGCGGAAACCACGCCACGGGCCCGCTGCTCGGCGGAGAGCTTGCTGATGAGATAGATGCCTCCACGAATCTTGAAGGCGCCGATCGGCTGCAAGCTTTCGCACTTGAGCCAGAGATCGAAACCGAGTTTGCTCGAAAGCGCTTCTGAATAGAGCAGTGGGGTCGGATCGAGGTACTTGTCGACAACCTTGCGCGCCTAGAAACACGTCCTGCAACGTAGGTGGCTCGAGTTGCGAGCCCACGGTCGTCGCGTGCGGGTCGCCCGCGGCGGCGATACCAGTCATCCTTCCCTCCGACCGGTTTGGTGCGACAAAAAGCGCGTCGAATGACGTTCGTCGCCTCGACTGTGCTGGGGTGCATACTGGGCTCGTTCGCAGCGGAATGAGCGTGAGCGGCACCCGCAACCAGATGCCATCTCCCGCCTCAGCCAGCGGCGCTAACCGAGCCCATCGGGTTCGTTCAGTCTAGCACAGCAACTTCGGCGCTCAAGTGCATTTCGTACGCTATGATCGAATACAAACCGGGTTGACACAAGAGGAGGAAGTGAATTGACCGCAAACGACGCCAGCATGACGATAACCACCTCCCGTTCCTTCCTGGATAAGGTTTCCGCGCACCTCGAATCGCGCGATTCGCTCGTCTGTGTCGGGCTCGATCCCGACCTTTCCCGCTTCCCGGACTCAGTGAAAGCCGGCCGCTCGACCGGGCGAGGCTATCGTCGAGTTCAACAAGGCAGATCATCGAGGCACCGGTCGAAATTGCCGCGGCCTACAAGCCGCAACTCGCCATGTATATGCAATACGGGCCGGAAGGGTACGAGGCGTTGCTCGAAACCCGGGCGCTCTGATTCCGGACGAAACGCCCGTCATCCTCGACTGCAAGATCGGCGACATCTCCACCACGATGGAGCCGTACGCGCGCGCCTACCTCGATCTGGCCGATTTCGATGCGATCACGGTCAATCCCTATATGGGCAGCGAGTGCCTGGCGCCGGTATTCGACCGAGCCGGGAAAGGTGTCTTCCTTCTTAAGCAAGACCAGCAATCCCGGAAGCGGCGAGATTCAGAATCTCGAGCTGGCCAACGGACGAGCCACTCTTCGCTGAAATCGCCGCGAAGGTGGTCGTCGTGGAACGAGACCTCGGCCGCGACCCTTGGACTGGTGGTGGGCGCCACCTACCCTGCCGAGCTGATCACGGTGCGCGAGGTCGCGCCGGACTTGCTGATTCTGGTGCCGGGCATCGGTTCCCAGGCAGGCGATCTCGCGGCCGCGGTCGATGCGGGACTCGACGACCGTGGCGGCGGACTGCTGATCAATTCGGCCCGCAGCATCACCTACGCATCCAGCGAGAACGATTTTGCCCGGGCAGCCGCCAAAGCGGCGCGCACACTGCGCGACCAAATCAACGCCATTCGCGGCTAGCGAACGTACGGGTTTTCCGCACAATCCGTAGCCGGCGCCCTGAACGGCGTGCTAGCCTTCTTACCAAAGGGAAGCTCCTCGCCGTGGCGTCGCCCGTGTTGACTCGATACCCGGCGAGTCGTTCGGAGCAGCATTCCAATGGGATACGAGGTAGGTACTATGAAGCGATTGCTGTCATTGGCAGCCTTCGCCCTGGCGCTGTCACTCGTCGGAGGCATTTTCACTCCTCGGCGTGCAGACCTGCCTCGGCGGCGAATAACGCGGTGGACCAGTTTGCGAATGTCGAGCTGCCGCCCGATCTGGGCCAGGCGTCGATCCAGGTCTATGTGCCGGAAACCGGCCACACGCTGCGCGGGTACTTTCTGGACTACTGGCGTGCGAACGGTGGCAAGGCCATCTATGGCGATCCGATCTCGGAGCCGTTCGCTTCGGCGGACGGTCTCTATAGCCAGGCGTTCGAAAAGGGTGTCTTCCAGTTCCGGCTCGAACTCGTCTGGACCGATGCCCCATCGGTGACGTTGATGAACCTCGGCGACCATGCCCTGAACGACCGTCTCGACACCTTCCGTAACGATGGCCGTCGTGGCGGCGGCGGTGGCGACCGCCGCACATCCTCATGGAAGGGCGTCGCTCCCGATGGCGCGACCGCTACCAAAGCGATCGCCGATGGCGGGGTCTGGAACGAAACCACCGGCAACACCATTTCCGGCGCGTTCTATGGCTGGTACGCGCAGAACGAAGGTCCCTATTATCTCGGAAACCCCATCAGCCAGCCGGTCCGCGACCGCGGTCTGCTGGTGCAGTACTTCGATGGCGGCATCCTGATGCAGGACAGCAGCCGGAGCCATTTCCCTGGCCTCGCTCGGCAGCGAGATGGCCAGCCACCTGGGGATCGATACCTCCCCGGTCGATGGCAGTGGACTGCCGGTCTTCGACGAATCGCTCTTCTTCGAGATCAACAACCCGAACCCGATGGGCGACATGGCCGCGACCGGAAAGCGGTGGATCGAGGTCAGCATCTCCGAGCAGCGCCTGTATGCCTATCAGGGCGATACGCTGATCTCCACTACGCTGGTCAGCACCGGTATCCCGCCGAACAACACCGAACAGGGTGTGTTTCACGTTCGCTACAAGCTCGAAAAAACGGATATGGCCGGCATCACCGACTCGAACGGCCAGGTGATCGCGCTCGGTGAAGGCGAAGGGCCAAGCCGGAACCCCGTACGACGTCAAGGATGTTCCGCACGTCATGTACTTCAACTACGATGCGGAAGCGCTGCACGGGGCGTACTGGCACAACAACTTCGGCACCCCGATGAGCCACGGATGCGTGAACCTGCCGCTCGATTTCGCCACGTTCCTGTTCGACTGGGCGCCGCTGGGCACCATGGTCTGGGTCCACGCCTGATATTTTTGGGCAACCTGCGCAAAATATGGGATGGGCGGCATTGTTGCCGCCCATTTCTGGTGCTACCATCGTTCGATTGACACGCTCGACGGAGAGCAATGCCCGAGGACGGTCGATTCGCGCACACTTCTCCCCTTTTCGGAGCGTTCTTGGAGTCAGCAACGAACCAATCCCATTCCCGAACCTCTCCGCTCACGATCGCACTGGCAAACCAGAAAGGCGGCGTTGGCAAGACCACGTCCGCAGTGAACATCGCCGTCGAGCTGTCGCGCCGGGGCGCGCGCGTGTTGCTCGTCGATGTCGATCCGCAGGGAAATGCGTCCTCGTCGCTGGGACTGGACAAGCGTGAGCTCGAGCTCACGGTCTACGATCTGCTGATCGAGCAGGCCAACCTGGCCGATGTCACGGTCCAGGCCATTCGCCCATCGCTCGATCTCATTCCGGCGACCAGCGCACTCGCGGGGGCCGAAGTCGATCTGGTCGAGTTTGCCGACCGCGCGATCCGCCTGCGCACGGCGCTGGCCGGCGCCGCCGATCGCTACGATGTGGTGGTGATCGACTCTCCTCCCTCACTTGGCTTTCTTACTGTCAACGCGCTCTGCGCCGCGCAACATGTGATCGTCCCGATCCAGTGCGAGTACCTCGCGCTGGAGGGTCTTGGCCAATTGATCGGTACCATCGATCTGGTGAAAAAGCAGCTCAACCCGGAGCTGGATCTCACGGGCGTCCTCATGACAATGTACGACGCCCGCACCCGCCTTTCCGCGCAAGTCGTCGAAGAAGTTCGGCGCTACTTTCCCCAGCGCACCTTCGCCACTGTCGTGCCGCGCTCGGTTCGATTGGCGGAGGCGCCCAGTTTTGGGCAATCGATCGCCGAATACGACGCGGCTTCACGCGGGGCCCTGGCCTATCGCGCCGTTGTCGACGAGCTCTCCGCCCGGCTCGCTCTTGGGCTTACTGCACCCGAACCGCCGCTTTTCGCAGGCGCGACCGATCGGCTCGCAGCCCAACCGATGTCATAAGGAACCATCCGCCACGATCGAGGAGGAGTCCCCATCACCATGAGCATTACCGAAGAAACCATCAATACCAAGGCATCACAACGGACTCTCCGAGATCCAGAGCGCCTCGTTCGAGCTGGAGCTCTCCGGCGGAGCCATGCGGGCTGACAAGTTCGCAGGGCTCGGCTTGACCTTCGACGATGTCCTCTTGCTCCCTGCCGCGTCCGATGTCGTCCCGGCGAATGTCGACACCAGCACCAGGATCGCACCCGGAATCGTGCTCAATGTGCCGATCCTCTCGTCGGCCATGGATACGGTCACGGAAGGGCGGCTCGCGATCGCCCTGGCGCGCGAGGGTGGGATCGGCATCCTGCACCGGAATCTCTCGATCGAGGATCAGGTCCTCGAGGTCGACAAGGTCAAACGCTCCGAATCGGGCATGATCGTCGAGCCAGTCACCTTGCCGCCCGACGCCCGGGTGGCCGACGCCCTGGCGGTCATGGAGCGGTATCACATCTCCGGAGTTCCCATCACCGAAAACGAGGGCCGCCTGGTCGGTATCCTGACCAACCGCGACCTCCGCTTCGTCGAGGATGTCGAACAGCCGGTGAGCAACCTGATGACCAGCGAGGGGCTGGTGACCGCGCCAACCGGCACGACGCTCGAAGAGGCCAGCGCCATTCTCCACCGGCAGAAAGGTGGAAAAACTGCCAGTCGTCGACGAGCACGGCTATCTGACCGGGCTCATCACCGTCAAGGACATACAGAAGAAGATCCAGTTCCCGAATGCCACCAAGGACGCGGCGGGGCGCCTGCGGGTTGGCGCGGCGGTAGGCGTCGGTGGCGATTCGATGGAGCGCGCGGTCGCGCTGGCCGAAGAAGGGGTCGATCTGATCGTGGTCGACACCGCGCATGGTCACTCGCGCGGCGTGCTCGAAGCCGTCACCGCCCTCAAGCGCCGGCTGAACCTTCCGATCATGGCTGGCAATGTCACCACCGCCGCGGCGGTCGAAGCGCTCATCGACGCGGGAGCGGACGCCGTCAAAGTTGGCGTTGGCCCGGGATCGATCTGCACGACCCGCGTGGTCGCGGGAGTCGGAGTTCCTCAGATCACCGCCATCTACGAGTGCGCGAGGGCGGCCGCCCGTCACGGGATCCCCGTCATCGCCGACGGCGGTATCCAGTATTCCGGCGACATTGCCAAAGGCGATCGCCGCCGGAGCGGATGCGGTCATGCTCGGGAGTCTGTTGGCCGGCGTGGACGAAAGCCCGGGCGAAGTGGTGCTCTACCAGGGCGAGCGCTTCAAGGAATACCGCGGGATGGGATCGATCGGCGCCATGCGCGGCCGCTCCTACTCCAAGGACCGGTATTTCCAGGAAAACGCCAAGTCGGACAAGCTCGTTCCGGAAGGGATCGAAGGGCGCGTGGCGTACAAGGGCACGCTCGGCACGATTGTCTTCCAGCTTGTTGGCGGCGTACGCGCCGCCATGGGGTACTGCGGAACTCCGGATATTGCCAGCCTGAAGCGCGATTCCCAGTTCGTGCAAATCACCGCGGCCGGTCTGCGCGAAAGTCATCCGCACGATGTCATTGTCACCAAGGAAGCTCCGAACTACCGCGTCAGCAACTAGCACTCGGCGAGCGTTCTGGTCATGAGGGGGTCCGGAAACCCGGACCCCCTCATTGCGTCGCTCGCGGTCGAGGCATGGACTGCGACGAGGCAGGCGAATGTCGTCGTCGAGTCACCCACTCCAAAGGAGGGCGAGTTCGTCGAGCGACTGGCAAATGGCGATGTCTTCGGTCTCCACGGCGCGATTTTCGAAGCGCCTGGATACATCCGTATCTCGTTAACCGCTACCATGGAGACGATCGATACAAGCGCTGCCGTTCTTCGCGGCGGCTCGAGCGGAGCTGGTAGGCACGGCATGACGGATTCCGACCCAACCGAACACGACGGCCGTCTGGATACCATGCTGCCGGGGGTGCCGCTTGCCGCGAAGGTTGCCCTGCTCGCCGGTTTGGCGGGCGGGCTTTTCGCCGCGATCGTCACATCCTACGTCGACAACCGGTACCAGAATCAGGTGCTCGTGGCTGGAATCGTGCTTGGAGCGCTCGTAGCTCTCCTCATCACCGTGCAAAGTCGGATTCGGAATCGGAAATCCTGACTCACCGCTGTCCATTTGACTTTCCGTCACGTAAACTGCCCTGCACATCAGTGAACGTACGCCCTCCTCCCCGCATGGGCGTCCGGCATTTGTGGGTGGCGGAGGCCGCGGGGTGCGGTCGAGCAGTTTCGTAGGAGTGGGTGGCAATGGATCTTCTCGTCGGGATCATCTTGATCGTGCTGGGCGCCTTTCTGGCGCTGGCTGGTTTGCGCGTTTTCTTTATTGCGCTTCCCATCATGGGATTCATCGTCGGAATGGCCGGCGGACTCGCCCTGATGGATCACCTGTTCGATAACCGATTTCTCTCGACCACAACCGGCATCATCGTCGGACTCGTGCTGGGCGTTGTGGGAGCGGTGATCTCCTACATGTTCTGGTACTTCGCCATCATCCTCGGGGCAGCGTTCATCGGCGCCAGTCTGGGCACCGGATTGATGAACGCCTTCAATGTCGATAGCCAGTGGGTGATCTTCATCGTCGCGGTCATCGCCGCGGTCATCCTCGCCCTGCTGACCATCTTCCTGAATCTGCCGATCTACTGGGTCATCGTCAACACGGCGTTCGTCGGCTCGACGTTGCTGGTTGGCGGCGTGATGCTGGCGCTCAACCGAATCGACCGGGTCGATCTCGGCTATGGCACGCTCTGGGCCGCCATCAACGAAAGCTGGTTCTGGGTCATCGCCTGGATCGTCGTTGCGGCGGTTGGTATCGGGGCGCAGCTCACCATGATCACGCAGGCCGTGCTGCCGGAAGAGAAGTGGACCAAGCTGGAGCCGGCTCGCTAACCACCAGGATTGGTACGTGAAATGGGCCGTCCGGGAATCCGGGCGGCCCATTTCGTTTGGCAAATCTTCGCGAGCGATCAGGAGGCGAGTGTCACGTCGAGCCAATCGAACACACGTTGCGAGAAGAGTGCTGCCGCGCCCGCTTCATCGTGCTGTCCCGCACCTTCCGCATTCGTAAACTCGATGTATTTCTTGGGAGCGACGATCGCATCGTAGAGCTCTTTGGCGGACGAACCCACCGCGTCGTTCTCTCCGCGACAGATAAGCGAAGGGCACTGGATCCGATCGGCAATGCCGACCAAGGTGTAGTCCTGCAACCCCCGGACATAGTCGATCGGCGTCGCAAATCCGTGGGTCAGCAAACCTCGCTCCACCGCGAAGGCAATTCCCGGCTCTTTTTTCATTACTTCCTTGAGCATCTCGTTCAAGGGGGCCGGGTCGCCGGTGAGAACCTCTTGATGCATCTCCTTCGGGAAGTTGGCCAACGCAGCGCCCGCTGGATCGTATTGGGCGGCATCGGCGACCAAGGCCGCGATCCGATGCTCCGCGGTCGCGGCACGCGGAGCCAGATAGCCACCCCAGCTTCGCCCCATGAGCGCGATACGCTTCGGGTCGATTTCCGGCCTGGTCAGCAGAAAATCGATCTGCGGAGTGACGACCGCTTCCCAGTCGGCGCGGAAGTAGAGCCCCTGCTCCATCAGCGCACCGCCCTGGCCCGGTCCATCTACCAGCAACACTGCATATCCGCGTTGCAGGGCAGCGACACCACCGGTGAAATAAAGCTCCTCTTTGGTTCCGTCATAGCCATCCACCATCACCACGGTCGGAAAGGGGCCCTCCCCGCCCGGCTGTAGGAGATAGCCTTCGAGCGTCGTGTTCTCGTACGGGATCTGGACGATCTCGAAGGTCCAGTCGGTCAATGGGATGGCTTGCTGAAAAACGTCGCGCTGCAGGGCAAACGCATCGACCAAAGCGGGGTCCAGTGGCGGCCGATAGAAAAAGATCGAAGAGGTGCGGAAGTACGTCACCGCCCGCAGGAGCGATTCACGAGCGCTGAGGCGGCTCCCGGAGGCAAGACTTTCGTTCGCGTTGGCAACCATCCGATTGCCCAAGGCTTGCCACTCGGTGAGCCAGGTGGCAGTGTCGCCGTCGGGAATCGATCGAGACGTGATAAATGACTCGCCGAAATCTGCGCCGCCCACGTAGATGGTGTCGAGTGCCCGCAGAAGCTGCGCATCCATCTCTTCATCGTGGAAGACGATTCCGGTAAGCTTCGGCCCAGCGGCGTCAGGCGTCGCCACTGGTGTTGCATCGCTGGCTGCCGCTTGTTCGATTTCGTGCGATTGCACTCCTACCACTCCGGCGACCAACGCTCCTCCACCTTTCAGCACGTCTCGACGGTTTGCACGTCGCGATTTCATTCACGAATCCTCCGGTTCGATCACCGATTCTAAGACATTCCCGGGCTCGCGCATGCGGTGGTGCTCTCCGCTACCTGACGGCATCGAGCTCCTGAAGCACTAAGGTTACCCATAGAGCCGCCAGTACCCGAGCACCACGACACCGACCAGGATCGGATACAGAATCCTGGCTCCCATATCGAGCATGCGCATCTCGGAGATTTGCTTCGCCTCATTGAGCTTGCCACCGATCAATGCCACCAGAATGCAGAGCGCCGACAGGAGAATGAACCCGTAGAAGGCCCACTCGATCGCCACGGTGTATCCCACATCGGGCAGGACCGAGACGACCGTGCTCAGTAAGACCGCGCCGGTGAGGACCCCGGTAATTCCGAAGGAGACCCGCTCGGTCGTCTGCTCGTGCGAGAAGAAGAGCGAGATATAGGTAATCGCCAGCAACAGGATGAGCGGCAGGAGATTCTTGAGCAGGAACTGGGCGACGTTTCGGCTGATGTCGATATTGACACCCACCTGCGAGAACTCGATCCCTTGGCTGGCGACTTTCACCTCGGGATCGCCCAGATTTGACGAGGTGCCAACCGAACCGGCAAAGGCTTCCAGGTCGTTTGCTCGCCAGTTATTGATCTGGTTGATCGATTCGGTCGCGTTGCCACCGATCGAAAGTCGTTCCTGCGTCGGTATCTGCATGAAATCGCTGTCGATCGCGAAGACGAGCTGATCCGAGGTGAGGGTGCGGTTCTGAAAATGCACCATCAGATCCTGGGAATCGAACGGAAACGAACGGAAGTTCAGCGGCGAGGTGAAGGTACCGGTCACGCGATAGACCTTGTATTTCATGCCGTCGACTTCGGTCGAGCGCACTTCGTCGACGGTAAGCGTCTGCGGGTCGGAAATGTTCGTGTAGATCACATCGGCCGCGTCGTCCGCGCCGTAATACTTGAACCAGACGAAGAAGTCAGCGTAGAACGTTTCGGCAACCGTGTTCAGATCGCGAATCAGATTGAAGTCGACTCCGGTCTGCACCACCCGCTGCACGGCAAACGTTGTGCCCCCAATCTCGATGGTCTCCACGTCGTTCGCGGTCTTTTGCAACGAGGTCTCGAGGGCGATTTGCCGGGGCGCCGAGTCGAAGAAGTCCCCGCTTGCGATACCGATTGCCACCGGGCGAGGAGCGCTCCGGTTCGCATCGAAATACAGCGGTCCAACGAAACCGGGAATGCTGTGCTCGGGAGCGTCGAGCGCTCGCCAACGGTCGCGAATCGCCGAGCGTTGCTCGGTCAGCGAGAGCGAATCGACAGGGGCGCCGGCGTTCCGCAACCCGTTCACGATGGCCACCCCGGCATCGGCGGCCGTGAACGAGCGCCAGGTCGGCAATTCGCCATACTGGTGTTCGATGCGGGCAGCCAGCCGGACCGCATCGCCGGACATGCTGTCGATGAAGAGTGGCGCGCTCGCGTAAAACCCATCGGTCACGATCCCGCCGCCGGCTGCCGCTGACGCTTCGTTCACCTGCCGGAGGAATACGGGCGAGCTGGCGGAATCGCTTCCGAAGATCGTCCCCTCGACGCCGGCATCTCGCAGCGCAAGCAGTGCCGATTGCGCCAGCCCCGATCCGGTTGCCAGCAAAATGACCGTTTCGTTGTGATCGCGGGCAATCTCCTCGGCGGTTTGCTGGATCGTGTCTCCGGCCTCGCTCACATCGGCAGGCAGCACGTACTGGGCCGTTACCGTCCCGCCGGCCTCCTCGAACACCGCGGAAAATCCATTCGCCAACGAAGATCCGTAGTCGCTTTCTTCGGAAACGATCACGACATTGTCGATGTCGAGAATCCCGTAGACGTAGGAGGCGATCATCTTGCCCTGGGTGCTGTTGTCGAACAACGTTCGAAAGCACCAGTCACAGTTGGCGGTGAGATCATCAGCGGTCGCGGTGGGTGAAATCATGGGAAGGTGCGCCGCCGCATAGATCGGCGCGGCAGCCATCGACGTCGAGCTCAACCGGTGTCCCACCACCGCAACGAAACGGTCGTCAGCCACGATCTGGTTGGCGACCTCTGCCGCAATCTCGGGATTGTCCTGATCGTCAAAACTGACGATCTCGATGGGATGCCCCTCGACACCGCCATTGCTGTTCGCGTAGTCGATATAGACCTGCAACCCGCGCTGCATCTGAACGGCAGATGCTGAGCCCGAACCAGTCAGGCCGGCGGCAAACGCAATGTAGATGGGTTCTCCCCCATAGTCCTCGCGAGGCCAGAGGAGCCAGATGCCCGCGATCAACACTCCCAGTACGATCAGCCCGATAGCGCCCAGCGGAACCCACGACCGGCCTGGCTTCTCGGCCAGATGCGTGCCGCCGAATTCTTCTGGCAGCGGCGGAGCTTCCAGATCGGCCAGCTCGGCAGGCGGGTTCGAGCCAGACGGGCGAAGGCGCGCCAGCCGCTCCGCCACCACCGAAGTTGGATTGATCGCTATCGCCCGCTCATAGCAATAGCGGCGCTCGGCATCGTCAGTGGCGATCGAGGCAAACCAGATCCAGGCGGTTTCGTAGTCCGGATCGAGACGCAGCGCTGCCGCCAGCATCTGGCGGGCATCGGAGGCCTCGCCGCTGTTGATCTCCTGGATGGCATTTCTGGTCCAACCAGCCGCGGTTGTTGGAATGGAATCGCTCACGGTGGTCGAGCCTGTCCGGTGATCGCGAATGATTTGGTCCGAGGATCTGGAGTGCTGGTGTGAACGTCGTTACCGACGAGAAAGAATGATCGGTCATTCAGAGGGCGTCAACCTCGGTACCCAGCGAGATGCAATGTGTACGTACAGCATCGCGGGCGAGTATCGTTATCGGCAGGTTGTTTGTATCGAATCGCACGCTGGAGCAATCGAAGAATGAGCGCTGGAAAACTCTCTCATTTACAGATGAATGTTCATGCCCCCAATCTGCCGTTCTACAAGGAACTTTTCACCTTTCTCGAATGGGAACCGATCTACTCCGACGACGTCACGGAATCGTTCAACAGTGCGAATGACGTGTCGCTCTGGTTCATTGGCGCGGCCAATGACGCGACGAACAACTACGACGGCGCGGGGGTGAATCACATCGCGCTGGCGGCAGGATCGCAAGCCGAGGTGGATAAGACGGTCGCCTTTCTGAAAGACCGCGGCATCGAGCGTTTGTTCGAAACGCCACGCCACCGGCCCGATTTTTCGCAAGGCGACGAGAACACGTATTACCAGGTGATGTTCGAATCGCCGGACGGCATCCTGTTCGAGCATGTCTACATCGGCCAGAAGCAGGACTAACCAAAAAATGGGCGAGATCGAGCTTTATGTCCATCCGACGTGCACGAGCTGTCGCAACGCCCAGGCGTGGCTGGATGAGCGTCAGGTGACCTACGAGCGGCGCGACTATTTTCGCAACCGATTCACGCGCGACGAGCTGGCTGGGGTGCTGTCATCAGCCGGACTGACCCCGAGCGATGTCCTCTCGAAACGCGCCCGCGCTTACAAGGAGCTGATCGGCGATCGTGATTTGTCCGACGATCAACTGCTCGATCTGATGGTCGACGAGCCGACGCTGCTACGCCGACCGCTGGTCATTCTCGGGCAAGAGACTGTCATTGGGTTCGATCGCAAGGGCCTCGAGCGCCTGGTTGCGAGCGAAAACCATCGATAACCGCCTGCCGGCGCTTGAATCGGCCAGGGCGAGTCCACCGCATCGCACGAGCTTCCGCTTCTAGACCGGACCGGCAAACGCATGCAGCAGCCGGCTCACATCCTGATGTGCCGATCGCGCGGCAATCGATAGCGCCGTGTTCCCTTCGGAATCCAGAGCGTTCGGGTCGGCGCCGGCGCGGAGCGCGAGCATGGCCGCATCCGCGTCGTTGCCGAGGGCGGCATCGAACAGTGCCTGCGCAGGATCGGTGGGAAGCGTCGAATGGATCGCCGCGAAGAGCGTCGTTGCGATGGTCCAGAATCCGCGCGTCTGCGCGTGATCGATGGGGCTGATGCCATCTTGCTGCGAGGGAATCTGGGGATCGGCTCCAGCAGCAAGCAAAACGCGCACCGTATCCGCATAGCGCTGACCGCCGTCGCCGAGAATGATGGCTTCGAGCAACGCCGTCCACCCAACATTGTTGATGTGATCGATCTCGATGCCCGCGCGCAGCAACACGCCCACGGTCAGCGCGTGCCCACGCTCGGCAGCGCGGATGAGCCCGGTGCCATTGAAGCTGTCCCTCGCGTCGACATCCGCGCCGCTTTCCAGCGTGAGCGCGAGCAACGAGAGAAATCCCTCACTGGTTGCGATCAGGAAGGCGCTCTGAACGGTCTCATCGGTGGCGTTCACGTCGGCGCCCTGCTCGATCAGTCCGGCCGCCGCGTCGACGTCGTTCCGCCAGGCGGCAGCGATGAGCATCCGATTCAGGTCATCGTCCATGGTGAAGCTCCCGTTCCCACGAGCACCCGGCTGCGTCTACGACACCCAGTACCAGCTCGAGAACTGCAAGGTCAGCAAAATGAGCAGGACGGTGCTGATGACCGCGAGCGGGAGGTAGACGATACGCTTGCGGAAGAGGATCGCCATCACGATGAAGAGCGGAAAGAGCACCAGGCCAAAACGCGGGATGCTCATGAGCGGATGCACGCTCGATGGCTGAAAGAGCGGAATGAGGATGCCCGGCACCAGATAGAGACTCTGATAGAGCGGGAGCACCTTGAAGCCGATGACGATCAGGACGATGAAAAAGACCGTCATGATCAGCTCGAGCACATCGCTGTTCGCCACCCGCAGGCGCCAGGCATTGCTCGTGACCAATGACCACGAAGGATTGTCGATGAGCTGCCGGATCCATCCCCAATCGACCGCGCTGGCCTGGAATGTCCGGTCTTCTCCATACTGATGAACCGTCATCGTGCAACTGTTGATGGCGCAATCGAATGTACGCCACGGCCAGGCAAACGTGCGGTTCCAGGCACCCTGGACTTCGATGAAGTTGCGCCAGTTCCCCTGGGTACGTTGCAGGTAGGCGCCGAAGATGACCGGTCCGAGCAAGGGCATGGCGACCGTGATGCCCTTGGGAATCATGGCGCGGATGTAGAAGCCGTTTTGCTTGACCCACAGCACCGCAAATGGGATGACCAGAAAGATGCCATGCGATCGCGTGAGCGCCGCCAGCATGCCCAGCAATCCCGCCAGCCACCACTTGCGAATACGTGCGCAGAGAATGGCGGCCACGCTGAGCATGAGGAACATCGACTCGGTGTAGACCGCGGTGAAAAAGAGCGAGGTGGGAAAGAGCGCCAGCGCCCAGAGGGTACGCCGGGCGATGGGGGTATCGAAGTCGACCCGCACGAGCTGATAGAGCAGCACCATGGCGACGAAGAAACAGACGTTGGCGATGAGATAACCGGAAACATCCTGCTGCAACCCGGTGATGCGGCTGAGCCCGCGCATCGAAATTGGAAAGGTCGGCCAGAAGGCATCGTTCCAGACATGCGTTTCTGGATACCCTTCGACGGCGATCAGTCGATACCAGAGTCCGTCCCACAGCCGCATCGGATCGACGATGTGCTCCCAGATTCCCGAGGGAAGCGGGGGTACGACACCATACGGCGGAGAGGGGCTATTCCTCGTGCCGTACAAGCTTGCCAGCGTGGCAGTGATCTGAACGATCAGGAAATGCACCGCGGCGACGATCAGCGGATACCCGATTTCCCAGCGCGGAATGTCCGCGGCGGCGCTCTTGCGGCGGGGCGGTGGAACCGTTTGCGTTTGGATGGGAATAGTGTCGTCGCTGTGTGCGGCAACAGTTCGGCGTGGGGTGCTGCTGGCCATGCGGGTAAGCATAGGGTTCTCGTCGCGCATGTGCGAATGCCATCGCGCCGGGCGGGATAGAATTACGGAATGTTCCGAATGAACCATGGCGCAGGTCGGCCAACGCGTGCGACCCTGCAGCAAACCGGATTCGCATTCGGATCGAAGGGTACGAGTTCAGCGCACCGATGTCGTCGAACGGCCGGACAGCCAGAGGAGAGCCAGATGAGCGCGAAAAATCAAGTGGCGATCGGAGACAAGGTCATCTCGAGTGACGGGCACGGCATGGGCGAGGTGAAGCACCTCGTGGTCGATCCGGCCAAGCGCGAGCTGGCCGCCTTTATCGTCGACAAGGGCCTGTTCGATCGTGGCCGGGTCTGCGACCTGGGATACGTCAGTAATGTGGATGGCAATCAGGTGCTGCTCACCATCGATCGCGACGAAGCCAAGAATCTCCCCGAGTGGGTCGAGCAGGAGTTCATCCAGTTCAACGAGTCGGCCGGGCTGTCCGGCGGGGGGCGCACCTTCGACAACTCGGGCGGAGGCACCTGGTATCACATGGGCCCGTCGGGCGCGGGCGTGCCAAGCACAGGCGCGAGCTCGTTCTTCCAACCGGCCATCGTGGGTGATGTCAGCACTCAGATCGTCTCCCCGATCGACGAATCGGATATCGTGGTCGGCAAGGGCACGGATGTGTATTCGATCGACGGCTTCAAACTGGGCCAGGTCGACGAAATCGATTTCGATGAGCACGGCAAGATCAGTGGCTTCTCGTTCGAGAAGGGTCACATCTTCAGCAAGAAAGAGTTCAGCGTCTCCATCGACGACATCGACGGGCTGACCAGTGAGTACGTCCGCCTCAAGGTCACACGCGACTCGCTCGCCGCTCGCTAAGGTTTCCCGCCAAGGGTCACGTGTCCAGCGATCGATGCGATCGCACCGGACATGTGACCCTGTCTGTTTCCTCGACCCGGTTCGCCCGACAATTCAGGAGTCCCCGCATGACCGCCACGCGTGACCTCGAGCAGCTTGCCTGGGAACACAGCATCTTCCCGCTGATTCAGATCGAGGATCTGAAACAGCGCGGACCGACGATCTGGACCGAGGGTGAGGGTATCGGACTCTCGGACAACCATGGCAACAGCTACATCGACATGATGGGCAGCCATAGCCGGGCGAACTCGCTTGGCTACGGCAACGAGGAGATTGCGCGCGCGGTCTACGAGCAGCTCAGCTCGTTGCACTATGCGGGCACGGTCGGGAACCTGACCGAGCCAACCATCCAGCTCTCCGCCAAAATCGCATCGCTGGCGCCGGGGCGGCTTTCGCGGATCATCTATGTGAGCGGCGGGTCGGAAGCCGTAGAAACCGCGATCAAACTCGCCAAGCAGTATCACATCGCGGCGGGGCGCAAACCGCGCGCCCATAAGATCATCTCTCGCTGGAACGCGTATCACGGCGCCACCATGGGCGCGCTGGCGGCCACCGACTGGCTGGGGACGCGGCACATTTCGGAACCCGGGGTTCCCGGCTATTCCTTCGTTCCGGGACCGGCGCATTATCGCAACCCCTTCGGCATGACCGAGGACGAGTTCACCGATTTCTGCGTCACGTATCTGGAGCAGCAGATTCTGCACGAAGGTCCTGACTACGTCGCGGCCTTCATCGGCGAGCCGATCATGCAGGCGCACGGGGTCCAGATGCCACCTGCCCGCTACTGGCAGCGGGTGCGCGAGATCTGCGACAAATACGATGTGCTGCTGATCGCCGACGAAGTCATCACCGGCTTCGGGCGAACGGGCAAATGGTTTGCCATGGAGCATTTCGGCGTCGAGCCGGACATCATGACCATGGCCAAGGCGCTGACTGCCGGGTACATGCCCATGGGCGGGGTCATCACCCGGCCCGAGATTGCCGATGCGCTGCCGATCTTCCGGCATGTGCATACCTTCAGCGGGCATGCCGCGGCCTCCGCGGCGGCGCTCAAGGTGATCGAGATCAAGGAACGCAACGGCCTGGTCGAAAAGGCGGCGGTCGACGGCGAGTGGTTCCAGGGCGTCCTGAAGGATGTGCTGTTGGACAAAGCCGATCGTCGGCGATGTACGCGGCATCGGCATGTGGCACGCGGTCGATTTCACCAGCGACAAGACGACCAAAGCCTCGTTCGCGGACGACACGGTGCCGGCCATCGTGCGGCGAATGCAGGACAAGGGCGTGCTGGTCAGCGCCATCGGGCCGTCTGCCTTCGAAATGGCCCCGCCGCTTATCTCCACTCGCGAGCAGCTCGCGCATGCGGCCGAGATCGCAGCGGAAGCGATCGACGAAATCACCATCGAGCGTGGTCTGGGCTAGCCGAGCACGAACGCGACAGGCCGGGGACGTCAGTTCCCGGCCTCTTGTGTTGCGCGAAATCCACTCGCCCTCAGGCCGGGCCGACAGCAAGATCTGCAACGACGGAACCAAAACGGGAACGGAGACAGGACAAAGCGGCCTCGATGGGACCTTGCCGCGATCGCTCTATTTGATGCGGATCAAGCGCGATGGCACCCAGGAGCCGTCCAGCACGCGCTGATCGGGCCAGTAAAGCCGCATGATCAGATTGAACGATCCCACCTCAGGCGCCGGCAACCAGTTGGCCTCCCGATCGGTTCCGGGATTGTCGTGCTGGATGTAAAGGTCGAGCGAGCCATCTTCGCCGTAGACCAAATTGTCCCGGTCGCCGATGGCATACCGGCCCAGGCCATTCGCCACGAAGCACTGGCGATCGTTGTACATGGTGAGCGACCAGAACCCGTGGGCCGGGGGGAGCTCGTCCTGGTCGAAATGCATGAGATACATATGCCGCCCCGAGAGCAGCTCTCCCTCATGATCGACATGCGTCGTCGGACACATGGCGTCCTGCGGAAGATCGGCACCCAGTCCAGCCCGGGCAACTGCGGCCCGCAACGGATAGTTGTCTCCGTAGGATCCGAGGTGGTAGGCCATCGTCCAGGTGTTTCTGACCTCGACCCCGGGCGTGTGCCCCTGGTCCTCGATTGCGGCGAGCCCTGTTCCGACCGCCTCGGACAAGAGCAGCTGCTGCCCTGAGGAGAGCGCATGCCAGTCGAGCGGTTTACCCGTCTCGATGCCGGCCGCGGTCAATCGTTCCGTCATTGGCGCATCGTGCTGTGCGGGCGGATTGTGGCGCAACAGACAGGTAAACCGGCACCAGAACGCCTGGGGCGACATCCGCGCCACTTGCTCCACCGGAGCCATGGCCGAATCGACGGTTGGATCGAATCGTGCGAGGGCCGCGGAGGCGGAGCTGGTACCCCAGGCACTCAAGGGCGTGAGCGCGATCTGATCCTGCAACGCGTGGACGAATCCGTAGTCATCCTTGCCATTGGTCTGGATGCGGCCGATGATCCAGACATGCCGGGTGGGAGCATCGATCCGCGTCACGCCGTCCGGCAGGATGCCCAACCAGCTGGGACCAACGACCGCAAACTGACCGGCTTTGGTGCCGGTCGTGCGGGCGCCTGGAGAGGCAAAGACGTTCGACCATGCGTCGTACATCGGCATCAGGTAGTAGCGCCCCATGGTATCTGGCACGCTCAGGACCATCGGGCCTTCACCCAGATCCAGAAACGCGGATGAAGAGAGTGTGTCCGCATTGGGGTTGACGACTGCCTGGAAGGCGTCGTCCGGAAAGGCGCGCACATGGGCGAACTGCCCGATTGGCGCCCGCATGCCTGCCGGTGACGCAACCGCGGTCTGCTGCCGGCGGGTGACATCCATGAGTACCAGCGGGTAGGCGTAGACGTACAGGTCAGTGGCCGGCGATGAATCGCCCATCCATGGTGCTCCTCTGAAAATCAGTGAGTGCGCGGTGGTTCACCTGGCCGAAGGCAGGGAGATGAATACGACCGAAGATGGTCGATCGGCACCCTAACCTTTACTCGATATACTAGGCACCAGATCGAACCGAACACATCGCACGAAGGTGTCAGTTTCCGCGACACCTTCCTGCACTTTCCGGGCGGAACCGTGTTCAGCGTCGATCCGTACCGGCGTGCGCGATCGCGCTGGTATGCGCCAAACGACCTGGAGAACACCCCAAATGTCAGAGCTCACGGCTGAGAACGCGGGCCGCATGTCGGCACCAACCGGAGCCTCCGGCAGGCTGGCGAGGACCGGACCCGCCAAATTCGTGCGCCCGCGCGTTCAAGCGGGAGCTGTTGCGCGTGATCGGCTGGCTCGCGTGCTGGACGCCAACGCGGAGGCGCCGCTGACGCTGGTCGTCGGGCCGGCGGGATACGGCAAATCCACCCTGGTCAGCCAATGGCTCAGCCGATCCAAGATCCGCCATGCCTGGCTCTTCGCAGACGAGCACGATGTCGATCCGACCGCGTTCATCCGCGCGATGATCCGGTCGGTTGCCCGCAGTGACCCGTCGCTGGCGCCACGAGCGGCGGCGCTGCTGGAAAACGATCGCGCGCCCTTTCAACAGCTCCTGGCCGAGCTCGTCGACGAGCTGTCGCACATCCCGCCACCATTCGTGATCGTCATCGACGATTATCAGCGGGCGCAATCGGCCGAGACCGACTCACTCCTGGGAATGCTGCTGCGCAGTCTTGGGTCGACGCCAAGCTTGCTCGTCATCTCGCGCGCGAAACCGCATCTTCCACTCGATGTCCTGAGCGCCTACGATGAGGTCGCCGTGCTGGACGCGACCGATCTCCGCTTCACGGTCGACGAAGCGCGCGCCATGGTTCGACAGCACACGCCGGACGACCTGTCGAACGACGAGATCGACCGTATCGCCGAACGTGCCGGCGGCTGGGCGGTGGGGATTCGCCTGCTGTCATCCTCCCAATTGCCCGATGGTCTGGCCGATACGCTTGGCTCGGACGGACGCCAGCCCATCGGACCGAACATCGTTGGCTACCTCTTTTCAGAAGTCATCGACCAACAGCCGGCGGATGTGCAGGAGTTTCTGCTGCGAACGGCCATTTTTGACTTTCTGCGCCCCGATTTTTGCAACTCGCTGACCGGCCGCGACGATAGCCGCGCGGTGCTGGACCGGCTCGTCGAGGACGAGCTTTTCGTCCAGGTCGTCGACCGGGATGAACCCTCCTATCGCTATCACCCATTGTTCCGCGACGCCCTCCTGGCCCGGCAGGAGCAGACCTTGACGCCGGAGGCGATCGCGTCGCTCCATCGCACCGCGGCCCTGCGCTATCAGGCAAATGAGAGCTTCGAATGGGCCGCGCATCATCACATTCTGGCCGGGGATTGGGACGTCGCGCTGGAGCTGGTGCATCGGCAGGCGTCCAACTGGATACTCGAGGACCAGTTGCCGACGCTCGAAACATGGACGGGCCGCTTTCCACTCGAAGTTCTGCTGCGAGACGCCTTCCTGACCTTTACCCGCCTCTTCACACTCGTGCGTCTCGGACGCATCATCGAAGCCGAGTGGCTTTTGGAGCTCGCACGGCGGCGGGTCGAGGAAGGTGAGGACGTCTATACCGATCTGCGCCTCGACCTCATTTCAGCGTACGCGGCCCTCTTGCGATACGACAGCCGCACGGGTTTGCGGTACTGCCACAAATGGCTGGACGCGTTTCCACTGAAAGGGACCTTCGAGCATCTTGCATTCATGATGATCGAATGCCATGTCCTCCTGCTGGCCGGTCAACCGTTGATTGCGAGTGCAGCACTCGAGCGGGCCAGGCAAATCATCGAATCATCCGGGAGGTCCTGGATCGATAGTCTTGAATCGAACTACCGCGGAATCATCTTGCTTTTGCGCGGTCAGAACATCAAGGCCAAAGCCATCTTCAAACAGTCGATCTACCTCGGCGAGCGCGCGAACACGCAACCGTTGCACTATGCCCACCTGTTGCTGGCGCAGGCGAGCCTGGAGTCGATGGAGCTTCGCTCCGCCCGCAGCAATGCGTTGCGCTGTCTCGATCTGGCGAGCACGATTGGCACCGTGGTGCATACCTCACCGGCATTGCAGGTGCTGGCCGATGTCGCGACGGTACGCGGAGACCGGCACGAAGCCGATCAGCATATCCGTCAGGCTATCGAGGTCGCGCGGCAAGCAGACATGGTGGGGATGCTCATGGCCGCCGAGGCACGCCAGGCGCACTACTTGATTTCCAGTGGCGACGTGGACGGCGCGGCGTACTGGGCGGAGTCCCGTCTCGCGCTCGAGCGAACTCCGACGGAATATCGGCAGTTTCGAGAAAATGCGGTGCTGGCTCGCTATCTCATCGTCAGCGGTCGAATTGCCGAAGCAGAGGCGTTGATCGCACCGCTCTTCGATGAGGCGCGCGGAAGTAACCGGCGTCGAGATGAATTCGAAATGGCGATGCTCGCAGCGCTGGCCTCGTGGTGCTCCGGCGACGAGCTTGCCGGTATTGCAAAATTCCGCCCGGCGATTCGGCGCGCGGTGGAGCACCAATGGGTGTTCACCGTGGCGCAAGACGTACATCTACTCGCCCCCATGCTGGAACAGTTGAGCGATGACCCCGAGCTGGGCGGATTCGTGAGCGGGATCCTGCGGGAGCGGCGGGACCGGCTGCATCTGCGAGTGGTGCTGGATTCGACCGGCTCGCCCCTCACCCCGAGAGAGCGCGATATGCTCTCCGGCCTGCTCACCGGAAAATCGAATCGTGAGCTGGCCGACGAGATGTTCATCTCGGAATACACGGTCAAGCGGCACCTGTCGAACCTCTACACCAAGCTCGGGGTTTCGAGCCGGGCACAGGCGATCGCGTTCTTCTCCAACCGTGGTGAAGGAGCGGCGTAGCAGCCAGGGCTCGGCACAAGAGCGGTTCTTGGACCACGTGCCCAGTCTCCTGACACCGTCATCCTGATCGACAGGAAGGATCTCCTCGCAGCGGCGTGCGATGTCGCCCACCGTGCCCCCCAAGGGCAAGGGCCCCTCGTTCTGTGACCGCTCTAATAATCCTCGGGCGCGCCGGTTAGCGAGACTTGCTCGAGCTGGCTGACGCCATCGGCGGTTTCGGAGACCTTCCAGACCTCGTCGAACATCGAGCCCGGCGCGCACATCGTCGACATGACTGATGACGAAGAGCTGCTGGAAGGCCTGGTTCTCTTCCATCAAGCGTTGCAGCATCTCCATGAGATTGCGGCGCCGATCGAGATCGAGCGAACCGAAGACTTCGTCCAGCACCATGAATTTGATCGGGGTGGCGGACTGGCCGCCGATGACCTGTGACAGCGCGAGCCGCGCGCAAAGCGCGATCACGTCCCGCTCGCCCCCGGAATACTGACTGAGTGGGAACCGGTCATCGTCCCCGTCATAGACCTCGATCCCGTAATCCTCGGTGAATTCGAGCCGGTCGTATTTGCCATCGGTCGCTTTTTCCAGCAACTCGCTGGCGATCTCGCTGAGCACCGGCGTGACGGCCACCGCCACGAATTTTTCGAAACGCGCGAACTCGCGATAGACCCGGTCGAGCTCGCCGGCCGCGATCTCGGCGGCGGCCGATTCCTCCGCGAGCGCCTTGAGCTGGGCTTCGAGCTTGTCCAGGTCGTCGAACTTTCGTTGGGCGCGGGAAAGCTCCTGCTCGGCGGCATGCGCGGCCTCCGTGGCGGCCCGCTCCCGGTCGAGCACCTGCGCGAAGAGCAGGTTGGCGTTCTCGACCTCGACAGCTTCGAATGCGAGCATCGTTATGTCCCGCTCGGTCTTCGTGCGATCGACGGCCAGCGATTCACAGCACCAGTGCGGTCTGCTGAACGGTGGCTTCCCGCTCTGGACGGCGCGCGACGTGCGTCTGCAGCGCTTCGATGCGGGCCACGGCGTCACGCGCGATCGACCACGCGGCGTGATCGCGGCGGTGGGCATCGAGATCGTAGGCAATCGGGCCGAGCGTCACGAGGTAAGCGTCGATCGCCTCCTGACGCGCGATGGAAGCGACGAGCTGCTCGCGGCTGACCTCGAGCCTGGGCCGTCGACTGCATTCCGCTTCGGCAATGCGGAGCTCGTTGTCGAGACGATCGATCTCGGCTTTGTCCGGAAGGTCATGGCGTTGGGCGGCGCGGAGCTGCCGGCCGAGTTCGAGCTCGATCGATGCAAGGTCACGTTGCTGCGACTCGATCATGCCCCGACCGTTGTCGATACGCCCCAACAGATTCAGATATTCGTCGTTTTCTTTCGTGAGCGAAATCTCGGTGGCGCCGAGCTGCGCTGCCTGTGTCTCGAGCCGCTGGGCTGTCGAGCGTTCGGCGGCAATTTCGGTTTCCAGCAAGCGAATCTGCTCGGTGAGGGCCTGCAGGGTCTTCTCGGCCTCGCCTGTCTGGAACGGTCGCGCGCAGGTGGGACAGACTTCGCCGAGCTCGCTGGCGCGCAGGCTCCGTTCGAGCGATTGCAACTGGCGAGCGCGCTGCTCGGTTTGGCTGGCAATGCTCGTCGAAGTGGCGGCCGCCTGCTGCAGGACGAGACGCTCGCGTTGCACGGCGCTCAACCGCTCCGCTGGTGGTCCGCCGGCAGTCAGCACGTCGATTCGCTGCGTCAGGTCGGAAGCGAGCTTTTCCATGGTTTCGAGCTTGGCGCGCGCGGCCGCACGGTCCATATCGAGCTTCGCCAGGGCTTTGCAAGCTTCCAGACGGAGGCGCAGTGTTTCCAGGTCGATGCTGGCGAGGGTGGCGATCTCGGCGTCGAAGACGGCGACGAGATGCGTGGCGCTAAAGGCTGACGCGCTTTCCCGGGTTTCTCCGATAGAGCGCGGCGCCGAGAGCACCGACACGATCTTCTGCCGGTCCTGCACGAGCTGTTGCAGCTCCAGTGTCAGGCGGTTCGATTCGTCGAGCTTGGCTTTCTCGGCATCGTGGCGCAGGAGCGCTTCCCGCAGCGCTGGCTCGCCGGCGGCCTGGATTTGCTGGTGGACGATCTCCTGCTCGGCGTCGGCGATGGTCGATCAAGATCACGCTGGGCGGCGTTCCGCATCTCCTCGACACGCTGAATCTCGCCGTGGAGGCGGGCCAGCTCCTGCCGCAGGGCGGCGTTGGCCGCGAAGCGCTGTTGCGCCTGATCGCGGGCGGCGGCCGCAATCGCGGTTTCCTGCTTGCAGGCGGCCGCCGTCATGCGTGCTGTATCGCGTTGCGCGGTTTGCCCGGTGATGACGGTCGTGAGCTGTTCTCGTTCGGCCGGAAAGTCGATTCCGCTCGACTGCTCCTCATATTGCTCGCGTTTGACCCGCGACTCGGCATGTTTGCGGGTGCGTTGCTCCCCGATTCGCTTCTGGGCCACCCGGATGGTTTCCAGCCCGAGCAAGCGGCCGACCTGCTCGCGCCGTTGGGTCGCGCCCAGATCGCCGAAGAACGAGAGCTCCTTCTGACGGGTGAAGAAGGTGGCGACAAAGGCCGTGTGCGAGAGTCCGGTCAACTCTCTCGCGACATAGTCGGTGACTTGTTTGGTGCCCTGGACGATTGGGGTTTCCGGTTGGTCCTGCCGGTAGATCTCCGCCTGGGTCGAGCCACCTTTCAGCGTCCGCTCGATCTCGTAAACGATACCGGTGTGCGGATCCTCGATGCACCACCCGCACGCGCGGCTTCCCACCCTGGACGCGCGGAATGAGCGTGTCATTCTTGATGCGCGTCGGGTTATACAGGCACCACTCGATGGCTTCGAAGAGCGTGGTCTTACCGGCGCCGTTCTGCCCGACGATGGCGACCATGGCTTTTTCCCCTGGATGGAACAGATGCGTGCCCGCGTATTGCTTGTAGTTCTCGATCTCGACTTCGACCAGGCGCATCAGGCGTCCTCATTGGCGACATCCGCCGCCACCTGGGCCTGCGCCCATCGCAGCTCGGTCAATCCGATCTCGTTGAAGCGGGCCGAAAACGCTGGGTCGTGATTGCCGTTTGCCAGCTCGCCTTCGACGAATTTGGCGAAGAGCGCTTCGAGATCGATGGTCGGCAGATCGACCCGCTCACGGCCCATGCCGGCCAGGATATCGCTGGCGCCGCGCACCTGGATGCTCCAGGCGAGCTCCTTCGCTTCTTCTCGCAAGATCTGCTCGACCTGCCGCCGCACCGCGCGCGGCACCCCGAAGACCACCGCCATGGCCATCGCGTCCGGTTTCTCTTCGGCTCGCAACCATTCGATGATGAGCGCGGCAATTTGAACCGCATCCTTGTCGTTCGTCTCATCTTCGGGCAATCGCCAGCGGAGCATGGGACGGGCGTGGGTGGGAATCTCCTGAACCGTCGGCGGGACCCCTCTGCCTGCCCAGCTCGACCAGCAGATAGCCTGGTTTGACCGGCTCGTCGCCGAAGCCGAACCGCTCGGTCGAACCGGCATACCAGGCATTCGGGCGTGGCTGGCCGCGAACGTGATAGTGCCCAAGCGCGATGTAGTCGAAATCGGGCGGCAGCAGGGTTTCGTCGACCTCCTCCTCGCCCGGCTCCCGATGGGTGAGCGGCTCCATGCCCGGCACGAAACCATGGGTGATCAGCAGGTTGCGCGTGTCGGGATTCGGAAACGCCGCCGGAGGAATGGGTTCGGTCAGCCGTGCCGTGCGGGATAGCGGTAACCGTCAGATCGAGCTCGGGAAACGGGACGATCTCGGTCTCGTAGCCACCGGCGAAGATACGTCGCGGGCGCCACGAGTTTGAGGAGCGAGAAGACAGATCCGGACGAACGGAGCCGGGGGGTGTCGTGGTTCCCGCCAATAACGACGGTCGGGATGCCGGCCTCCTCGAGCCGCCGGAACTGGCGCATGGCCGCGCCGATGGCGGCGTACGGCGGGCGGGTCTGGTTGAAAAGATCGCCGGAGTGAACGACGAGATCGACATCGCGTTTCAGGATGTCGGTGATCGCAGCTTCGAACGCGTTGCTCGACATCGATCGAACGCTGGTTCCGCCCGGTTACCGGGTCGGTTTTGCCGAGCGCGCGGTATCCGAGATGGGTATCGGAGATGTGGGCGATGCGAATCGGTTTCACGGTTTCCGTTTCCTGAGCTAGGCATGTGCGATGTCGGTCCAGGTTGAAAACCTGGGCCAAAACCCGATGTGAGGCAGGATCTGCGACGTCGCCGGGAACACGGTGCCTGCAGGTGCGAGCCCGGGCGACCACACGGGTGAGGCGCCCTGTAGCACAGACGAGACGGCATGCGAGCATTCAGCCAAGCGAGCTGGCCCGTTTGGCTTCGCGAATCTGGTTCTGGATCAAGGTCCACGGGGTCATCCGGCGACCGGCTGAGGTATCGCGAATCTTGTTCCAGTGTTGCTCGACCGCGAGCACGATCTGGTGCACCTGGGCATCGGTGAGACCGGCCGCTTCGGTGCGAACGATGCCCTTGGGCACTTGCTCGTCCGGACTGAGCCGCTCTCAGCAGGAAGTAGAGCGGATCGGCTGGGTTCGAAACGCCATTGCTGCGCCCATTGGTCGAAGAACCACCCGCCGCGCCGCGCGCCGCGCGTCGTTGAAAACGCGTTGGCCCTCACTGCCAGAGATGACCGGGGGGCGGGGGAAGGAGCCGAACAAGGGGCGAGCGGAAGTGGGCATGCCGGATCAGCAGGCGACCCTTGCGCAGACCGAGCAGCTCCGATTTGGTGGTTTCGCTGAGGGATCGGTAGGAGGAGTTGATGATCTCCTCATCGCCGACCCGGCCGTAGAACGAGGTGCCGCAGTTTCCCAGGATCTCGGTTTCCACCTTGGAACGGAATTGCTGCGCGCCAAAGAGCACGACATTGAGGTGACGGCCACGAGCGGCGATATCGACCAGCGTGTCGCGCAACGCGCCCTCGCTGCCGCCGGGAGCGTACTTGTTGAGCTCGTCGACGAAAACGATCAGCTTGTCGACACCGAGCTCGTTTCGCTCCGCCAGCCGCCAGAGCCGATCGATGGTCGAGGCGACCAGCAGCTCCTGCACATTGGAATTGCAATGGGCGATATCGACCACGCGCACTTCCTG
This sequence comes from uncultured Chloroflexia bacterium, assembly GCA_963720855.1. Classification (GTDB taxonomy): domain Bacteria; phylum Chloroflexota; class Chloroflexia; order Thermomicrobiales; family UBA6265; genus JAMLHN01. Next base: position 453,859 of record CAVRGV010000002.1, read on the forward strand.
GTCGGTGAAGGAGCTATCGACTTGCGGCAGATTGCCGTAGTCGACCTCGCCATCGGTGACCAGACCGCCGAACTTGGAGGTCAGGCCGTTGAAGCGGTTCTTGGCTTTGAGAATGGTGAACTTGTGGTGCCCGTGCCACTCGCTGCCACCTTCGATCTCGATCTCCATGAGTGCTTCATCGAGCCGCTTGAGCAGCGACTTCAGCGACGTCACCCGGTGATCGTCGCGTAGCTCGGCGATGAGACCCCACATCTTGTCATCGAGGTCGGTGCGGTCGAAGACTTTATGCGGCATCGCCAACAGCGGTTTGATGCTCCAGAGCACCGGCTGCACCACGGACGACTCCGCCGGGTTGTCACGCAGGGTGTTCAGCCGCGATTTCTCGGTGAACGAGCCGAGCATGACCTTGTCGCCGCCCTGCGGCTGCTGACCGGGTTTGAAGGGGGCGAAGATGCGCAGATTGGTGAATGGCTCGATCGCCAGCCCGAGCGAATCGTATGCCTCGATATCGCTGTCGGTGAGCTGCTTGAACTTGGCGGCTTCATACGCGTCGCGCATGTCGTCGTCCGGCACCGCGCTCTTGTCCAGCCAGATCAGGTCGGCGCCCTTGACGTTGAACATCAGCGCCGCGACCTTCTTGCCTTCCTCGCGCATGCGCTGGAAGACCGCGCTGGTCAGGAACTGGACATGACTGGTCTTGGTGGCAAGACCGGATTGCCCGGTCCAGTTGGCGTGGCCGGCTTCCGGTCCGAGCAGATAGTGCTCGTCGATCCAGATCGGTGAACGCTGGAAGACGTCGAATCCTTTTTCATCGACGATGACGTTCCCGAGCGTGTCCCGCTGAGCGTTGCCGTTGGTGTGAAGTAACGCGGCAATCGGCGCGCCGGCGAATTCATGCTTGCCAAGCGCGTAATCGATTGCGTCGTGCGTGGCGTAGTAGACCGGTCCGGCGATCACGGGACGATGGGAATCGACATCGTCCCGCTCGTGCTTGGTGCGCAGTACCGTAACTTCGAAGACCAGAATCTCGGGCCGCTTGCTGAGCGTCTCGCTTTCGATCGCTTCCTCGATCTGGCGGTCGTAAAAGTCGTCCAGAAACGATCGCAGATCGGAATAGCGGCGCGGCTCGTCGACAACGCCGATAACAGCCGCATCCTCGGAAAACCCGACCACGATATGCCCGACATCGAGCGAGCGCTGGTCCTCATTCGCCCAGAAATAAAAGCTGTGCGAGCCTGCCGGTTCCTGCTCGCTGGCGACCACCCGGCCAATAGCCCCGTGCTTCTGGTCGATCAGGTCGCCGAAGAGATCGCGCAAACGCGGATCGAGCCGCGAACCCGGGCCGTCGGCCGGATCGAGCTCATCGACGAGATTGGCAAAAAGGTCGAGATCCACCATGGTCGTTTCCTATCGGTCGTTGAAGGCGGCATCCCAGCCGCGGGTGTTGGCATCGAGAAAACGCTTGAGCGCCTGCTCGAGGTGATAGATCGGATAGAGCAACGTCGCCCAGCGGTCGTCACCGGTCGCCCGCGGGCTGCGCTCGGCCAGCAACGCGGCGGAAATCGCATCGATCTCGGTGGACGATTCGATCTCGCCCGAGACTTCGATGCGCACCAGGCCATGGCGCGGATCGAGTCCCGACGCATCGCGCAGGCGCAGGTACCAGCCGGTAATGGGATCGCCACCGGCGCGCTTGTTCATGCGGAAGGCAGCGGTGCGATGCGCTTCCGGCATCCGGTAGAGCTCGGTGGCATTCGGTCCGGTCAGGTAGTGGCGCGAAAACGATTTCACCAGCCCGATCGCCTTGCGGCTCGTCCCACGCATGCGGCCATCGAGCACGATCCACTCGTCACAATCACCATACCGCGCGCACCAGCGGTCATACACGCGCTCTTCATGCTCGGCGCGAGCTTTCATCGCAACGCGTAGATGCGCTGTTCCATGAAGGAATAGTCGTCGAGCGCTTCGAGCCCGATATCGCCCAGCGGATCGCGAATCTCGATCCCCTGCTCTTCCAAAACCGCACGCAATCGACGAATCTCGGGATCGTTGCATTCACGCGGCAGGATCCAGATCGCCTGGAAGTCCATGGTATCCGCGCAAACTTTGCCGAGCCCGTGCGGCTCGCGCTCCAGCACCGCTGCCGCGCAGATCGATTCGACCACCGGAAAGGTGGTACCCACGAAGCGCGGCATCGTGCGTTGCGCTCCGTCCAGAAAGTATTTGATGGGAATGGTTTCGCTGCGATCGACCGAGCGAACGATCCGCTTGTGATCCTCGATCCATTCGATCGCGGGCCGGCTATTACCGGGTTCGTCGACGGCTGGGCCGCCACTGGCGTACGTCAATTCCAGCGGCTCGCCGCTGCGAATCACCCGCAGGTCGAGACCGGACCGATTGACTTGCCTTTGGACAGCGAGCTGTCGCGCTGCGTACGACGCGGTCGCCACGTTTACTCCGGAGGAATGCGAACGTCCGTGCTAAACGGGGAGTATAGCAGTCGTGTCGGGCGACGCCGTTTCGGGGGCACACTCATTCTACTTCCTGAACCATCGCTGACAAGCGCAGCCCATGGCATTGACCGCATCGGATGCATGCTGGCTGCTCGAAATTCCTGGTCGAGATCCTGTTGCAGCGAGAGGAGTATGCTCAGAGCAAGCAAGAACATGCCGAAATCGCCCGAGTCGGCTTCACAACGTCGTGGAAGTACGTGAGGGAAACACCAATGGATACGCGCCATCGGGTTCGTTCGTCTCCTGACCGCCGCCCGTGCGACCGGTTTCGATCTCTGCCTGCTCGCGGCCGGCGTCACCCTGATCCTGTTGCAGGGCTTTCGGGTGTTCATGCCGTATCTGGTCTTCGAAGTCGACCAGAGCGAGCGAGGCACCCTTGCGAAGATTGCGGCCACGGTCTTCGGCCTGACCTTTCTGGGCGCGCCGCTCTTCCGGCTGTTCAAGGCCCGCGCCACGCTACTGATCGCCGTCGCCGGCCTGGCCATCTGCCGCCTCGGGATTCAGTTCACGGAATCTCCGGGAGCGCGCTGGCGGCTGGGCGCAGCGACCATCGTCGCCTGCCTGTGGGTCCTCATCCTGATCCTGCCGCAGGGTGGCCGGTCGATCGGAAGCGGGATCGGATTCGCCTTCCTCATCGATCTCGATCCTGCGAGCGCTGCGCGGAACGCTGGACCTCCCCTGGATGCCTGGCGCAGGAGAGCACCTGCTCACCATCGCGATCGTCCTCGCGATCGCTGGTCGCCGCGTATCGCACTGATTCGCTCCGACGCACTCTCCCCGTTCGAGATGCCGTTCGCGGCGAGCGCACGCTATATCGGCATCGGTTCCGGTCTGGCGCTCTGGCTGGTTGCCGCTGGGAACTCCGGGTTTGCCGAACTACAATCGGAGCTCGGCCTCCCCGGCTCCTTCGCGCTGCTCGCAATCGGGCGTTGCTGCTCGGCCTTCTGGTGCAATCGAGCGCGCAATTTCAGTCGGTCCCGGAACGCAGCGGGCAACTCCTCTTTCTCGCTCTCGGCGTGTTGGGAGCGGTCGCGACGCTCATCTGGCTGCGGCGAATGGAGTCGCTGGCTCGATCTCGTTGCGGTTCCGGTGTTTGCCTTCGCCGTGGTCACGCTGACCATGCAATGCGCCATTGCCACCGAACGCCCTCAGCATTCCCGGACGCTGGCGCACGGCCGGCGCGCTCACCATTGGCGTGCTGCTGCAAGCCGGGTTCATCTTTCTCTACTTCGCCAGCACCGGCCCAATGCGACTCTATCTGTTCCCGCTGGCCGTGCTCACCACAGCCGCCATTGTGGCCGCGCGAACTTCGAGGACTGACGTTCCCGTACGACGCGCGCCTTCGCGCGCGATTGCCGTTGCCGCGGTGGCTGTGCTCCTCTCGTTCGTCTGGCTGGTCGTCGACGAACCCACGCTCTCAGGTGGCACCAGCCGAAGGTACCAATTTGACCGTCATGACGTACAACATTCAGGAAGGCTTCTCGAACGAAAACATCTGGGACCTGGAAGCCACCGCGCACACGATCGAATCCCAGAATCCCGACATCGTGGTCCTGCAGGAGATCACGCGGGGCTGGCTGGTGATGAGCTCGGTCGACGAGGTTCGCTGGCTGGCCGAGCGGCTGAACATGGACTACGCCTATGCCGGCAATTCCCACGACGGGCTCTGGGGAAACGCGGTGCTCTCTCGCCTGCCGATCGTTTCGAGCGATTCGATCAGCTATTCCGTTACCGACAACCTCAGGCGCAGCGCTTTGGCTGTCGAAGTGGAAACCGCGAACGGCAATCTGCTCGTCATCGACACCCACCTGGACAACCCGTCCGAAGCCACCGAAGTCCGCTTACAGCAAATCGACGAGCTGATCGCGTTCTGGGACGGCGCGACTCCCGCGATCATCGCCGGCGACTTCAACGCCGATCCCGGCTCACCCGAATGGCAGGCCATGATCGACGCGGGTCTGGTCGATTCAGGCGGCAGCACGACCGCGACGACGTCGGAGGACGAGCGCCGTATCGACTACATCTTCGTGACGCCCGACCTCACGGTTTCGAACTACGTCGTGCCGGATATCTGGACATCCGACCACCGGCCGGTGGTTGTGGAGATCTCGCCCTAACGCGCGCGCGGATGCCGGGGATCGCTGGCAGCGTCTGGCGGCTGGATTCCGCTCATCCACGAGCCGTTCATCCAGCCGTTGGCGGCGAGATTGCGCAGAAACGGTCCTACCTCGGCGGCGATGGCCTCGACGATCGCCTCCCCTTCTTCGGCCGATCCCTGGGAAGGCGCCCCGCTATAGCCATGCGGAACGACATTGCTGAACGGGCCGCGCACATTGACCGGCTCGGTGGCGTTCTGAATCGGCAGATCGACCGCTCGCTCCGGATGGGCCAGATGTGGAGCGGCATAGAGCGTCATCGACATCTCGGAGCGGCCGCCATGATCCTCGTCGCTTTCGAAATCGGTGCCGGCCAGCAAGCGCTGCGCCATACCCTGCCAACCACTGAAGACCGCTACGGCCATCCCGTGCCGATCGTTCAGCTCGCGGGCCGCGTTCTCCGCGCAGGGAGGGTTGCCATCGTGCGCGGTGACGATCAGCAAGCGGCGAATGTCATTTTTCCAGAGCGACTCGGCGAGATCGATGATGGTGTTGGTCAGCGTTTCCGGGCGCAGCGACAAGCTCCACGGCCAGTTGAGCATGTGCAGCGACATGCCGTAGCTCAACGACGGCAGCACGACCGCGGACCCAAGCTCCCAGGCGAAGCGGTGAGAGAGCGCGTCGGCCGCGATGGTGTCGGTCGAGAACGGCAAATGCGCGCCGTGATACTCCGTTGCGCCGACGGGCAACACGGCGGTGTCATAGCCGCCGGCTTTCAGCTCGACCGGGGTCAGATCGGCCAGTGCCGGAGCACGTTTCGGGGTCTGCGGTCATTGCGGTCCGTTCTCCTGAATCCAGGTCAAGTACTGCCTCATGCCGTCCTCGAATGGGGTGGATGGCACCCAGCCAAAGTCACGCTGCATTCTGGCATTGCTCGGCACCGGTCCGGGTGCCTCGCCAGAGACGATGTAGTTGGCCTCGATCCTCTGGCACGACACGGTACTCGAAGTTCGGCAGATGCTGCTGGAACTGCTCGAGCACGTCGCCGATCGAATAGAGCTTGCCGCAGGTGACGGAATAGACAGCTTCCGGCAGATTCGGTGTGGCCCAGGCGCGCTCCATCCCCTCGGCGATGTCTTCGACGAAGGTCCAGTCGAGATACGGGCCATCGAGCGAATTGATGAGGATCGGCTGGCCGTCCCGATAGAGGCGCAACATCTCGCGTGGTTCGGTGCCCCCCTTGTAGCCAGGCGTATCTCGCTCCATCGGGCCGTACACATTTGCCGGCCGCATGGCGACGATGTCGAGCCCAAAGAGCTCGGCGTAGCGGCGGCAGATCCGCTCACTCGTGTGTTTGGTGATGCCGTAGAGACCGGTAGCCGTCGATTCGGTGGTTTCGTCGGTGACCGCGAGTTCGGGATGGTCGCCGGTGGCCGCGCAGGATGAGACGTAGACGAACCGTTCGAAATCATCAAGCTTGCGGGCGGTGTCGAGCGCGTTCATCGGTGCCAAGCAGATTGACTTCGATGATGCGCTTCGGCTCCGCCATCTCCCAGTGCCGGCGCGGGAGTGATGGCGGCGGTATGCACGATCTTCGTCACGCCGTGCTCGCGTGCGGTGGCGAGCATGGCCTCGGCATCAGTGACGTCGCCATGGACGAAGACCACCTGCTCGATCGCCGGACCAAGCAGATCGCGCAGCAGACCATCGACCTCCATCAGGTCGTACGAAATGACCGTCTCACCGCGCCGCGCCAAGCGCCGCACGATGTGACTGGGAACCCAGCCGTTGCCACCAGTTACCAAAGTCGCCAAATTCGTCGTTCCTGTCCGTCAACCTTCAGATTTTCGCCGCATACTACACTCCGAAACGGTTCCTTCGGGCGGCAGCAGGGCGCACAGAACGTGCACGTCGCCGGGAACGAAGGATTCTTTGCTTCGCTCAGCCCAACCGAGTGAGGCTGAGCAGCAGCGTGAGGTCACCTTGGTACAGAAACGACTCTGGGGCGGACGCTTTGCCACCGCGCCCGACGAGATTGCCGCCCAGTTCACCGCGTCGATCCTCTTCGACAACCGGATGGTGCGCGAGGACATTCGCGGCTCGGTCGCCCATGTGCGCATGCTCGGCAAGCAGGGCATCATCACGACCGAAGAAGCCACCGAGATCGAGCGCGGTCTCTGGCTGGTCTGGGACGAGGTCGAGGACGGCAGCTTCGATTTCTCGATCCAGGATGAGGACATTCACACCGCGGTCGAGCGCCGCCTGCGCGAGCTGATCGGCCCGCTGCAGGGCAAGCTCCACACCGGCCGCAGCCGCAACGACCAGGTCGTCACCGACACGCGCCTCTGGACCAAGGGCGCGTTGCTCGATGTTTCCGCTGGAGTCACCGAGGTGATCGCGGCGCTGGCCGAGGTGGCCGCTGCGCATGTCGAGACGGTCATGCCCGGGTACACGCACACCCAGCGCGCCCAGCCAGTCGTGCTCGGGCATCACTTGCACGCCTACATCACGATGTTCCAGCGCGATCTGCAACGACTCCGGCAAGCCTACGAGCGGGCCGATGTGTCGGCGCTCGGATCGGCGGCCATGGCCGGCGCGACCTATCCGCTCGACCGGGAATTCGTCGCGGCCGATCTCGGGTTCGGCGGAATCAGCGTCAACAGCATGGACGCGATCGCCGACCGGGACTTCGTGCTCGATGCGCTGTATGCCTTCTCACTGGTCCAGCTTCACCTCTCGCGCCTGAGCGAGGAGCTGGTCTACTGGTCGAGCGGCGAGTTTCGGTTCGTGACGATCTCCGACGCCTTCTCGACCGGTAGCTCGATCATGCCGCAGAAGAAAAATGCCGATGTCGCCGAGCTTACCCGGGGCCGTTCTGGCCGGGTCTTCGGCAATCTGCTCGGCACGTTGACCATGATGAAAGGCCTCCCGCTGACCTACAACAGCGACATGCAGGAGGACAAGGAAGCGCTCTTCGAGGCCTTCGACACGGTGAATAAGGCGCTCGCCGTCTACCCGGGGATGATCCGCACCCTCACGATCAACAAGGAACGCATGGCCGAAGCCGCCATAGCCGACTTCATCCTGGCGACCGACGCCGCCGATCTGCTGGCGAAAAACGGCATCCCGTTTCGCGAGGCACACGAGGTGATCGGCGGTCTGGTCGGAACGTGCACGGCGGAAGGGCGAACCTTCGCCGATCTGAGCGACGCGGAATGGGCCGAGGTCCATCCGGTCTTCGGCGCCGCAGAAACCGCCGTTGACTGCGGAGGAAAGCGTGGTATTGCGCGACATTCCGGGCGGGACCGCTCCCCGGCAAGTGGCGATGGCGCTCGAGCTGGCCAACGCCGCAACCGACGAAGCTCGCGCATGGGTCGACCAGGAACGCGAACTGCGGGAGGCCGTGCTCAGCAAGCCATGACCATCTTCTCCACCCGGCCATCGAAACTCCTGACGTTCCAGCTTCGGCCGGCGGAAACCGAGCGAGGATTTTCAGGCGGTTTACGCGCTGCGCTCACAGGTCTTTCGCGAAGAACAGCGCCTGGCCGACCTGCCGATGACCGATCCGGACGAGCACCGCAGCCTCACTCTGCTTGCCGAGCAGGACGGCTATCTCATCGGCACCGGACGGCTCTCTCCGCCGGTTCCGCAGCGGCTCGCCTATCTCTCCTGGATCGCCACCGCGCGCGAATATCGGAAGCACGGGGTAGGGTCGGCCATCGTCGCCGAGCTGGTCGACGCCGCCGATAAGGCAGGCTATCCGATGACGCTCCTGAGCGCGCAAACGCACGCCATCCATTTCTACCGCCAGTTCGGCTACAAGCCGTTCGGCACCGTCTTCACCGTTCGCGGAATTCCCCACCAGTCGATGTCCCGTACGCGCCCGGCTGTGTAGCTCCCGGATGGGGTGCGCACCTGGGGGCCGCGCCGGGCTAAAGCCACGGCGCTAGTCTTCTGAAGTCCCTATGGGACTGCGATCCGAGACGCTAAGGGGCATGGAGTTCTCGTCAAGACCGCGTTCCATTTCGGACCATAGACTTTGCTCACGATGGTGCTGTTCTTGATTCATAACGTAGGCAACTACGCGCGGCAAAGATGCCTGGCCAACGCCGACGACTCCGTATTCTTTCTGCCAACCGGGCCAATCTCCCGGAAACCGCTTGCCGAGGAAGTGGCTGGAGCTCCCCTTTAACCGTTGCGCCACGTCAGCAACAGACAAACTCGGCGGAGCCGAATACGCAACATGCACATGATCCGGCTGGATACCCAGTGCGTGAATCTGAATCTCCAGATCACGGGCCGATTTCCAGATCGCCCGCTGCAGATCAGTTACTTGCTCGCCATGTAACGATGGCTCTCGCAGCTTCGTGCTCCAAACAAGATGGTAGTAGAGCTTCCAATAGGTCACTCCCAAACTCCTGAGATCATCCTCGCCACAACAGTCCATTCTCAGTCCCAGCGGGACTTCCGACGACTAGCGCCGCGGCTTTAGCCCGGCGCGGTTCTGGTCTTCGGGAACCCCCAATCTGAAAAACGGCGGTCCGGAAAATTCCGAACCGCCGTTTCGCAGTGTTTCAGGTCTGTCGCTGAACCCTAATCGGCCGCGGAGGCCGTGGCGGTCGCATCCTGCACGGCGCGCCAGATCTTCTCCGGCGGGAACGGCGTATCGATGTGCGTAATGCCAAACGGCTCCAGCGCGTCGATCACCGCGTTGGCCGTCGCCGGCGTCGAGCCGATCGTTGCCGCTTCGCCGATCCCCTTGGCGCCCATCGGGTTGATGTACGTGGGCGTGGTGGTGTGGTGCGTTTCGAAGAGCGGGAAGAACTCGGCTTTCGGGATCGCGTAGTCGTTGAGCGTGCCGGTCAGCAGCTCGCCGTTGTTGTCGTAGTGCAGCTCTTCCCAGAGCACCTGGCCGATCCCCTGCGCCAGACCACCGTGGACCTGGCCGGTGACCAGCACCGGGCTGATGATGTTGCCGCAGTCGTCGACCGAGACGTAGCGCACGAGCTTGGTCTCGCCCGTTTCCGGGAAGACTTCCACCACCGCGATATGCGAGCCGAATGGGAAGGTTTCTTCCGGCACCTTGAAGAAGTCGGTCGTGTCCAGACCTGGGGCGATACCGTCCGGCAGCTCGTCCGAATAGGCCTTCTCGGCAATCTCGGCCAGGGTGACCGAGCGATCGGGCACGCCCTTGACCTGGTACTTGCCCTGTTTGAGCTCGATATCCTCGGCGGATGCTTCCAGGATGTGGGCGGCGATCTCGCAGGCTTTGATGCGCAGCTTGTCGAGCGAAATCATCAGCGCCGCGCCGCCGGTCGCGAGACCGCGGCTGCCCATGGTTCCGTTGCCCTGTGGCGACGTGGCCGTGTCGCCATGCTGCACGAGAACGGTGTCGAAGTCGGCGCCGAGATACTCGGCCGCGAGCTGGGCGAAGGTCGTCTCCTGCCCCTGACCGTGCGGCGAGATGCCGGTATAGATGGTGACCTGCCCGCCTTTTTCGACGCGCACGGTCGAGCTCTCGAACGGACCGAAGCCGCAGATCTCGACGTAGGACGCCACGCCGATGCCGAGGTAGCGCCCCTCCTTGCGAAGTTTGGCCTGCTCGGCGCGCAGCGCGTCGTAACCGATCAGCTCTTTCGCCTTGTCGAGCGCTTTCTGATGCTCGCCAGAGTCATAGGTCTCACCGGTGAGCGTCACGAAGGGGTAACGATCGGCCGGAATGAAATTCGCCTTCCGCACATCGGTCGGGTCGAGGCCGCCCTCGTCGGCCACCATGTCCATCAGCCGTTCGAGATAGAAGGTTGCTTCCGGGCGCCCCGCCCCGCGATACGCGCCGTTGGCCATCGTATTGGTGTACGCGCCGATCACCTCGTAATCGACGTTCTCGATCAGATAGGGACCGGTCGACATCACCCAGGTGCACCACGCCAGGTCGAGCGCCTTCGGATACGCGCCGGAATCGAGCAAGACCCGCGCCTTGAGCGCCACGATCTTGCCGTTTTCGTCCGCGCCGATCTCGAACTCGCTCCACTGGTTGCGGCCGTGATTGGTCGCCAGAAAGTTCTCGGAGCGGGTTTCGATCCATTTCACCGGGCGGTTGAGCTTGAAGGCGAGCGCCGTGATGACGAAGTCTTCGCCGTATGCGCCGATCTTGACGCCAAAGCCGCCGCCGACCTCGGGCGCGATGCAGCGCACCTGGTTCTGGCTGAGGCCGAGGGCATCGGCGATCGAATTGCGATTCCAGTGCGGCGCCTGCGTGGAGCTCCAGAAGGTAATCCCGCGCGTGATCGGGTCGGGCGTAGCCAGCACGGCGCGGCCTTCCATCGGCACGCCATGGCACCGGGGCTCGCGGATCTTCACCTTGACCTTGATGGCGGCCGAAGCCAGCGCGCCGTCCGGATCGCCGTGCACGCTCGCTTCTCGCACGCTGATGTTGTTCTTGACTTTGGAATAGAGCTGAGGCGCGCCATCCTTGATGGCCTCGTACGGATCGATGACCGGTTCGAGCTCTTCATAGTCGACGACGACCAGTTCGGCGGCATCCTGCGCGGCTTCGACCGAATCGGCCACCACCACCGCAATCGGATCCCCGATGTAGCGCACCTTGCCAGTCGCTAGCGGTTGCACCTTCGGCACATAGATCTCGCCGTCCCCGACCTCCTCCGAGTCGTACATCTCCAACTGGGTATCGCCAGCCGGCTCGAAGGCATAAAAATCCTTGAGGATGGTGCGCAGCTCTTCGCCGTCCATGACATCGATAACGCCCGGCATGGCCAGCGCGGCCGATTTGTCGATCCCCTTGATCTTCGCGTGGGCATAGGAGCTGCGCACGAAGACGGCGTGCGTCATCCCGCTCAGCTTGACGTCATCGACGTAGGTGGAAGAGCCGGTGATCAGACGAGGATCTTCCTTGCGTTTGACCGAAGCGCCGACATAACTACTGAGCACCATGGTTGCGAACTCCTGCGTTCTTCATCCATTTGTCCAACTGAATTCGTTTTGCGTCCTTGAATTGTAGCCGGAGTGCCACGTCCAGTCTCCGCAGCCTCGGTCGCAGTTCAGGACCTCCGTGTCTTCTCGCCTCCCGGTCGTAGTGAAGGACCTCCGTGTCCTATCGTGTCAACCTGCGCCCCGATCCGGCCAAGACCCCTAAGAGGCGATGGTTTCAGAATCACCCTCGTTCAACTCCCGCAAAGCCGCGATCAGCGACGGCAACGCGCCCAGATATCGCCCGACTTTCAGATCGGTCAGCCCGCCATTGATTGCCGGATCGAGATGATCGAGCAGGTCGCAGAGCTTGACCGAAATCGCCAATCGATCCTTCGAATTGGCCACGGCGGCCACGTAGTCCTCATAGGGTTCCGGGCCACGGGTCAGCAACTGGATCGCAGCCAGCTCCTCCTCGGTCACGCCTGCCGCGCGCAGTTCTTCGAGCGTCACATCGGAATCCTCCAGCATGTCATGGAGCAGACCGACGGCTGCATACGCGGGCCCCTGCCGGCTGGCCAGCTCGCCGACTCTGAGTCGAATGCTCGAGCTTGTCCGGGGGCAATTTCTCGCGCGCGAGCTGAAGCTGCGCCGGTTCGAAGTCATCCTTCATTGCTCATCCTCCTCGAACGTACCTGTTTCTCTTTGCGGGTTTCTTGTGGAGTATCGTCTCCGGTACTATCCCTGCAATTGCGAATCGCATCATCCGGGGACACTCCGATCTATGGGAACACTCGACGGAATCCGCGTACTCGATCTCAGCCGCGCCCTGGCGGGTCCCTATGCCGCCATGCAATCTGGGCGATATGGGTGCCGATGTCATCAAGGTGGAGGATCCCGGGCAGGGTGACACCACGCGCGGGTTTCCACCTCATTGGAACGGCGAGTCGACGTACTACATGTCGACCAACCGCAACAAACGGGGCATGATCCTCGACCTCAACACCGACCGGGGACGCGACATCGCGCTGAAGCTTGCGCTGCGCTCCGACGTCCTCATCGAGAATTTTCGTGCCGGCCAGATGGAGAAGTGGGGTCTCGGCTGGGATCGGCTGCATGCAGCTCAATCCTCGCCTCATCTATTGTGCCGTATCAGCCGCGGGTCGTGAAGGTCCCGACAAGGACCGCATCGGTGTCGATTTGCTCATGCAGGCCTATGCCGGGCTGATGAGCATCACCGGCGAAGCCGAGGGCGAACCGGTGCGCACCGGAACCTCGGTGGTCGATCTCAGTACTGGCGCAACCGCCCTGAGCGGGATCCTGGCAGCGCTCTACCATCGCGAACGGACGGGCGAGGGACAACGTATCGATGTCTCCTTGCTTGGCACGACGATCGCCTGGATGACCTATCACGCGGTGGCCTACTTCGCGACCGGCAAGGTGCCGGGCCGAACGGGATCGCATCATCCCTCGGTGTCGCCATACGGAGGCTATCCCACTGGTGACGGTTTTCTGGTTGTTGCCATCGCGTTCGACAACCACTGGGCACGATTCTGCGAGCTGGTCGGACATCCGGAGCTGATCGCCGATCCCCGGTTTGCCCGAAATCCCGACCGGGTTACCAATCGCGCCGAGCTCGATCCGATCATGGTCGAGATCCTGGCGCCGAAGGGCGCGGTCGAGTGGGCGGCCATCATGGACGCCGCCGGCATCCCATGCAGCCCCATCCACGACATGGCGCAAGCGCTTGCCCTCCCGCAAGTCGCGTATCAGGAATACGTTGCCGCTGTCCCGCATCCAGACATCCCCGACCTGCGCATGCCCGGCATCCCGCTCCGGTTCTCGGCCACGCCAAGCAGCATCACGCGCCATCCACCAAAGCACGGCGAGCACACCGACGAGATCCTGGCCGAGTTGGGCCTTTCAGAATCTGAAGAGATTCAGCAACAAGTCTGACTTGACACAATACAGAACATATGTTCTATATGTACTGCAAGCGGCACACCGGCGGATGGTGCGGGCCTGGGCAGGGCCTCATTCCATCCGTCGTGTGCCAGCTTCACGCATCGCTGGCCAGGTCAGCGGACGGTCCACCAGACCGTGCTCGCTCCTGCTCCCGCATCGGCCCCAGGGTCCCGGCGTCGTGCCGCGTTCCTGCATCCCCACCATCGCTCCTCCACCAGAACAACTCGGCTGAACACGAAGGCGTCTTAGCCCAGGGTTTCAACCGTGGGTTCGGTGATCAGTTCGACTCCCATCCATCGCAGCCAACGCTCCGCCCGACGTGTTTCCAGGTCGACCCCGCCGATGCACCCGAAACGCATTCGTCGAAAAAACGAATCGCGCTCCCGTTTTCCAGCTATCCCGTTTATCGCTCCGACCGTAGCCGCCGGCCCTGTGCCGGCGACGCAGAAGATGTCAGGGGTGGAGTGACGATCGCAATCTCGGCCCGGATGCCATCGCTCTGATGCGAGCCTCGAACCCCGCTTCTACAGTCCACCCGCCTTGATGATCCGCTCGTGGTGCGGCTCGTTCGGCCAGATCGCCGAGCCATTCGATGGGCTGAAGGATGATGCCAAAGGCGCTCTTCGGTGAGATCAGGGCTTCCTTTCGGATACCGTCCAGCGTGCGCTCCGCTGAAACCCGCGCGCCGAGCTCTTTCGCATTGGCCAGAAACTCGTCCAGATCGTCGACTTCGACGCCAACATGCTGGATGCCTTCGCCCCGCTTTTCGATGTGCTGCGTGACGAAGCTTTCCGGCGTCGTGCCCTCGAGCATTGTGATCAGACTTTCACCCATCAGGAAGTACGCGACGATGTATTCCATCTCGACGTTTTCCTTTTGGCCCAGATAGCGCGCGCCATAGACCTGCTCGAACCACGAGCGGGATTCGTCGATGCTCTTCACGGCAATCGCGACGTGGTCGATCTTCTTTACTGCTGCCAAATCTGTCTTCTCCTTCGCAACGAACCTTCGACGGCCGATTCTAGGGCAGAACGTGCGCTTGCACTTCGACCGCTAGAGAATCGGTCCCCCGCCGCCGCACGCGCCCGACGAGCACCAGGGCCAGCAGTCGCCACCACACTCCGGATAGGCAGCATTGCATTCGTCCCTGAGCGCGATACTCCGCGAGTCGTCGCAGATGCGGCAATCGAAGAGGTTCCAGTCCCAGCATTGCCCAACGGAGCCGGACGGAATCGGCCCTACCACCATTCGCCCGCGCGGGTTCGGCGCCCAGCAATAGGCCAGATCGGGGCAATCGTCGATGAAGAGCGAGACGTCGGTGAACTCCGTCGGCAGCTCCGGATCGTCCTGCTCGTCGTACCAGGAGACGAGCCCGTCACCGTGGTAGGCGTCCAGAATCTGGGCTTTATAGGTCAGCATAGTGCTGGAATCCGATCCGAACGATTCGGAGTACACCGGGTCGTAGAGCTCGACCACCAGCACGTCGCGCTCGCCTTCGGGTGTGCGCACCACCACCGCGGCGTTGGGGGGATTGAACGGCGTGAACCCCAGCCCTTCGAGCAGTTGGGCCGTTGGAACCGCGCCGACGATGCGTTCCGGCCGGTCGGAAAAGAAGATCGACTCCCCGGGAACGCCGAAGAGGGTCAGGATGAACTCGTCCGGGTTGTCCGGACTGGCAGACCAGGTGCCCGAGTCTGCGAGCTGCACGAAGAGAAAGGTGGGATCCTGACTGCGCTCGGACGGAACCGGGGTGGCCTCTTGCGCGGCGACCCTGCTCACCGCCGCCGTTGCCAGCAGCGCCGATCCACCGGCCAACGCGGCACGTCGGGTCAGAAGTCCCTGTTTCAGATGGTCGAACGCGTGCGTCATCGGATCCTCTTCCTCTCGAACGACTGGCAGAGACACGATCCGGAGGTTTCCAGCGGTCTCTCGCGCTGCATATCCAGGAGTTACAACGGTTTCCTTGGTCTCCTTCGGGCGCGAATGAGCAACTCTATCAGGAAGGACACGGCGAACTCGGCGACATCAGCAGCGTCATCGCAAGCTGGCTCCACCGGGCGCGGTAGAGACCGGTTCGGGCATTCGGCACAAGACACCGCGTGACCCGCTCACGCATTCTTGCTGCCGAAGTCAGGTCGAGTGCAGTACCATCCGCATCCGATGCATATCGAACAATTTGTGCGGACAGGCGGGTCCGGTTTAGACAATCAGGGGGCAACCAGACGTGTCCAACGATCGAACGCGACTTTCCGGGCGGGACTACGACCGCAAGATGTATCGGGTACTTCAACTCGCTCCAACAGCAGAGCCTGTCACGGCGCGGCCTGCTGAAAGCGGGTGCTGGGCTGGCCGGCGCCGGTGCGATGATGGCCGCCATGCCGTCGATCCTGCCGGGCGTCGGTGTGCTGGCGCAGGATGGCGAGACCCTCACCTTCGGGCTCGAGTCCGATCCACGCGGGGTCGAGCCAGCGCTCGGTTACGACTTCACCGCCAATGTGGTCATCTGCAATATCACCGAAGGCCCAATGATGGTCGATCCGGCCGGCGCATTGCAGCCGCTGCTGGCAGAAAGCTTCGAGCAGCCAGACCAGCTCACCTACATCTATAACCTGCGCCCGGGCGTGAAGTTCCACGACGGCACCGAGCTGACCGCCGCCGATCTGATGGCCTCGATCGAGCGCGTGCGCAACCCAGCCATCGCGTCGCCGATGGCATGGATGTACGACGTGCACCGAGTCGATCGAAGCGACCGGAGACATGCAGGTCACGATCAAGCTCACCGAGCCTTCCGGCACGTTCCAGTTCGTTCCGTCCACCACGGCCATGCATGTCATGCCGAAGGCGCTGATCGATTCGACCATCGACACGCCGACCCAGAGCCCAATCGGCACCGGGCCGTACAAGTTCGATTCCTGGGAGGCCGGCAGCGAGATCACGCTGCAGAAGCACGACGAGTACTGGCAGGAGGGCAAGCCCTACTTCCAGACCGCGATCTTCAAGATCATCACCGATCCCACCACCCGCAGCGCCGGACTCAGCACCGGCGAGTTGCAGATGGTGCGCGATATCCAGCCAGACCAGCTTGCGGTCGTGCAGGGCATCGAGAATGTCGAGCTGCTTGAGGTTATTGGGTATAGCTGCGAGATGGTCGTCATGCGCAACGACCAGGAGCCGTTCAACGACGCCAACGTCCGCAAGGCGGTCAGCATGGCGATCGACGTTCCCTCGATTCTCGAAAACCTCTACCTCGGCGCGGCCGTACAGGCCAACTCCACCACGGTTCCCCCGACCATGCCGGGCTCGGCCGCCGAAGAGCTGTCGCCGGTTGGGTTCGATGTCGAAGCTGCCAAAGCCGCGCTGGCCGAATCCGCCTACCCGGATGGCTTCGACACCAAACTGCTGGTCGACTCCGAGAGCACCCTCCGCGTCGCCGAGGCCCAGGCCATCCAGCAGATGCTGCAGGAGATCGGCATCAACGTGGAGATCGAGCAGGTGCCGCAAGCCGATCGCATCACGGCGTTCCAGACCGGAGAGTACGAAGGGCATGGCCTTCCACGAGTGGGGCGCCGACTTCCCGGATGCCAATGGCATGCTGCTGCCGCTCTTCCTCTCCACCAGCGTGCCGCCGCAGAACAATCAGTCGTACTACAGCAATCCGGACGTGGACGCGCTGTTGAACGGCGCCGAGGCTGAGGGCGATGCCGAGAAGCGCACCCAGATGCTGATCGACGCGCAGAAGCTGATTGCCGCCGACATGCCGCTCATCTGGCTCGATCACAACAAGTGGTTCATGGCCAAAGACAAGAGCCTGACCGGCTACACCATTCACCCGCTCTTCTACTGGGACGCCTTCCTGCGCGATCTCACGAAGGCATAACAGTCGCAATCGATCTGCGAGCGCCCGGAGTCGACGATGATCCGGGCGCTCTCCTATTCCTGAACGAGATCCAGAATGGCGCGTCTCATCGTCAGCCGGTTGGCTACGCTTATTCCCCTCATGCTGATCGCCACCTCGATCGTCTTCTTTCTGGTGCGCTTCGTGCCAGGGGATCCGGTGCGCATCATGGTCGGCGGCCAGCGCATCAGCGAAGAAAACGTCCAGAGCATCCGCGAGCAATACCGGCTCGACAAACCGGTGCTGGTGCAATATGGCTATTGGCTCAACGATCTCGCCCATGGCAGTCTGGGGGATTCGTTCCGCCAACGCGCCCCGGTGCGAGACCTGGTGCTCGATCGGCTGCCGATCACCCTCAAGCTCGCGACCTATGCCTTCCTGCTTTCGATGATCGTTTCGATCCCGCTGGGAATCCTCTCGGCGTTACGACGCAACTCCTGGATCGATGTGGGGGCGTCGTTCTTCAGCCTGATCGGGGCATCATCGCCGGTCTTCTTTACCTCGATTTTGCTGATCTTGATATTTGCCTACAAACTGCAGTGGATGCCTGCCCTGGGTCAGGGCGACGGAGGCTGGGACACCGTCAAACATCTGACCTTGCCCGCCATCGCGCTCGGGCTTTCGCTGGCCGCAATCACCACCCGCATCACCCGAAATGGCATGATCGAAGCGCTCTCGCAGGACTATATGGTCACCGCCCGCGCCAAGGGGCTGTCGCCGCGCTCGATCGTCTTCAAGCACGCCTTGCGCAATGCGCTCATTCCCATCGTCACGGTTGCCGCCCTCCAGTTCGGCTTCCTGCTCGCGGGAACGGTGCTGGTGGAATACACCTTCGGGATCGGCGGACTGGGATCGTTGCTGGTCGATTCCGTGCAGCGGCGTGATTACCCTGTCGTGCAGGGAGCGACCGTCTTCATCGCCATCGCCTTCATCGTCCTGAACCTGACCGTCGATATCCTCTACGCGATCATCGATCCCCGGATCAAGTATTGATGTCAGCCATTGCCACCGAACTCAGTCCCGAACTGGAACCGCTTGCCGACACGCCTTCGACCTGGAACACCTTCTTCTGGAAGTTCCGCCGCAACCGCAAAGCGATGGCCGGCGGGCTGATCATCGGATTCCTGCTCATCCTCATGATCTTCGCCCCGCTGCTGGCGCCGAAGGATCCGCTGCACGGAGAGCTCAGCTCGACGCTTGCCCCACCCAGCCGCGAGTATCCTGCTCGGCGCCGACCGCAACGGCCGCGATGTGCTCAGCCGGCTCATCTGGGGCAGCCGCACCGCACTCGGCGGCGCATTCCTGGTGGTTTTGATCTCCCAGCTCATCGGGGTGCCGCTCGGGATCATTGCCGGCTATCGCGGTGGCTGGCTCGACACCGCGGTCATGCGCGTGCTCGATATTCTGCTCGCCTTCCCGCCCCTGCTGCTTTCGCTGGCGATCGTGGCCGCCTTTGGTCCGTCGCTCAAGAATGTGGTGCTTTCGCTGGGCGTTCTCTACGTGCCCTTCATCGCGCGCGTGGTGCGCGGGGTGACGCTCGTGCAACGGGAGATGACCTATTCCGAAGCGGCCAGCGCGATGGGATACCCGAAACGGCGCATCATCTTTCGCCATATCCTCCCGAATTGCATCGGACCGATCATCGTGGTTTCGACCCTCGATCTGGCCTACGCGCTGCTCGATCTCGCCGCCCTCTCCTTTCTCGGTCTCGGGGTGCAACCGCCAACTCCCGACTGGGGCGCCATGCTCTCCGAGGGCCAGGGCGTTTTGCTGACATCGCCCCATCTCTCGCTGGCAGCCGGATTCATGATTCTGATCGCGGTGCTTGGGTTCAATCTGCTCGGCGACGGCCTGAGCGATGTGCTCGATCCGCGGCAGGGTGGACGCTGATGAGCGGCGCACCCATTCTCGAGCTCGACAATCTGCAGGTCGAATTCCTGACCCGCGCCGGCGCGTTCCGTGCGGTCGATGGGGTCAGCCTGTCGATTCAGCCAGGCGAGACGCTGGGGTTGGTCGGTGAATCCGGCTCCGGGAAGAGCGTGACCGCGCGCGCAATCATGCGACTGGTGCCGACGCCACCCGGCCATTACGCCGGCGGCCGCATCCTCTTCGAGGGGCGCGATCTGCTGACGCTTTCGGAAAACGAGATGCAGCGGATGCGCGGCGACCAGATTTCCATGGTCTTCCAGGATCCGATGACCTTTCTCAACCCGGTCTACACCGCCGGCGAGCAAGTTGCCGAGGCAATTCGCACCCATCAGGGAGCGAGCAGAGCCGAAGCAAAGGCGCAAACGATCGAGCTTGTTTCGCACCGTCGGCATTCCCAACGCCGAAGCGCGCTTCAGTGCCTATCCCCATGAGCTTATCCGGCGGACTCCGGCAGCGCGTAATGATCTCGATGGCGCTCTCATCCCGGCCCAAGCTGCTGATTGCCGACGAGCCCACCACCGCGCTGGATGTGACCATTCAAGCGCAAATTCTCGACTTGCTCCGCAATTTGCAACAGGAGTTCGGCATGAGCATCCTGCTGATCACCCACGATCTGGGCGTGGTGGCGGAAATGTGTGACAAGGTCGCGGTGATGTATGCCGGGCGGATCGTCGAGGAAGCGGCGATCGAGCCGATCTTCGACAATCCCGGCCATCCCTATACCAGCGGATTGCTCGAAGCGATTCCCAACGCCGCCCGCGACGGAGCGCCGTTTCGGCCGATTCCCGGTTCTCCGCCCGATCTGGCGAGAATGCCCAGGGGGTGCCGCTTCGCGCCGCGCTGCCGGTATCGCCAGGAGATCTGTACCTCCACACCGCCACCCATGGTGCAGATCGCACCGGGGCACGAGGCGCTCTGCCACTTCGCCGGCGAGTATCAGCAGAGCCTGACCGACGCCGACGTGGGAGCCGCGCTATGAGCCGACGCGACTCCCCTGCTCCAGGTACAAGGCCTGGTCAAGCACTTCCCGTTACGGGGAGGACTCTTCGACCGCATGCAAGGGCGGCCGGCCCAGGTGATCCGCGCGGTCGATGGCGTCGATCTGACCATTCGCGAAGGCGAAACCCTGGCGTTGGTGGGTGAAAGTGGCTGCGGAAAGTCGACCACCGGACGCTGCATTCTTTATCTGCAGGATCCGACCGCGGGAACCGTCTCCTTCCGGGGTCAGACAGATCGATCCGAACAATGCCGCCGAGATGCGCGAGCGCCGCAAGCAGCTCCAGATCGTTTTCCAGGATCCGAACTCTTCGCTCAATCCACGCATGACCGTCGGCCAAACGCTGGAGGAAGCGCTCGCCTTTCACAAGATCGTGCCGAAGTCGGAACGCTCCAACCGGGTGCGCGAGCTGCTGATGACGGTAGGGCTCAACGACCAGTTCCGCGGCCGGTATGCCAACGAGCTCTCCGGAGGCCAGCGGCAACGCATCGGTATCGCGCGAGCGCTGGCGGTCGATCCCGAAATCATCGTGGCGGACGAAGCGGTGAGCGCCCTGGACGTTTCAGTTCAGGCACAAATTCTGCAGCTCCTGGCCCGGCTGCGGGAAGAAAAAGGCCTGGCGTACCTGTTCATCAGTCATCAATTAGGGGTGGTCCGCAGCATCGCGGACGCGGTGGCCGTGATGTACCTCGGCAAAATCGTCGAGCAGGCGCCCACCGATCTGATCTTTCACAATCCATTCCATCCGTATACCCAGGCGCTGATGGCGGCCGCGCCGATTCCGAACCCGCGAGCCCGGCGGGAGCGGATCATTCTCACCGGGGATCCGCCCAGTGCGGTCAATCCGCCCAGCGGCTGCCGATTCCGAACCCGTTGCCGCTATGCCACCGATCACTGCGCCGCCGAAGTCCCGGAACTGCGGGAAATCGAACCTGCGCACCTGGTCGCGTGTCACTATGCAGGGGATCTCCCGGCGCCGAAAGTTCTCTAGCGAAAAGCGCCCACCCCTTGCTTTGGTATCATCCGGGACCGGAAGGGAACCCGCATGGCTGAACGTTTCGAACTCCAGAAAGCCACCTCGTTCGGGAACGAGCGCTTGTGAAGATCGCGCAAGTGACCCCGTATGACATGTCGCACCCCGGCGGCGTGGCGCAACATATCGAGAATCTCAAGCGCGAGTTCGAACAACTCGGGCATGAGGTGGTGATACTGGCGCCCAAGGCCAAACAGGGTGGACTCGACATCAAACCTGGGTTCTACGGGGTGGGACGGCATATCCCCATTCCCGCGAACGGATCCAAAGCTCGCTTGATGTTCGACGTCACGCTCTACAACGCGGTGAAGGAAATCCTCCAATACGAGAAGTTCGACGTGATCCATTGTCACGAGCCGATGACGCCGCTGCTGCCGTACATGGTGCTGTTGAACTCCCGCACCGTGAATGTGGCCACGTTCCATGCCGCTCGGGACACGAATCCCTGGTACGGAATGTTGAAACCGTATTTCTCGATCCTCATGAATCGGCTCAATGGCAAGATCTGCGTTTCGGAACCGGCGAAGACGCACATGATGCAGTACTTCGCCGGGCACTACGATGTAGTTCCAAACGGTATCGATATCGACCGCTTCGGAGAGCACAAGGAGCCGTTTCCCTGGGCCACTTCGGGCACACCGCGCATTCTCTTTGTCGGCCGGTACAACGAGGCCCGCAAGGGATTCAAGTATCTGCTGCGCGCGATGCCGCTGATTCAACAGCAATATCCGAACGCGCGCCTGCTGGTGGTGGGGCCCGGACATCCCGAGCGTTTCCACGAGACGATCGAGCGGCATCAGATTCGCAATGTCGAGTTCATTGGGGAGGTTTCGCAGGAGAGCCTTCCGCACTACTACTCGAGCTGCGATGTGTTCTGCGCGCCCTCGATCTACCGCGAGAGTTTCGGAATTGTGCTGCTGGAAGCCATGGCTTCGATGAAACCGGTGGTCGCCAGCGATATCCCCGGGTACGCTAGCGTCGCGACCAATAACAAGGACGCGCTGCTGGTATCGCCGCGAGACCAATCCGCGATTGCGCTGGCTATCGTACGATTGCTGGCGGATGCCGAGCTGCGATCCCGACTCGTGCAGGCCGGGCAAAAGACCGCCGATCACTACAGTTGGCCCAGCATTGCGCAGCGAGTGCTCGATGTCTATGCGCGGTCAGGTGCAGCCGTAACGACCTAGTGGCGACCAGGGTGGGAGAGCAGGCGTGATATCGGAGCGAATGGGAACCTGGGCGCGGCAACGCTTGCTCGTGGTCGGGGCGTTCCTCGGGAAGTTCGGCGTGACGCCGAACATGCTCACGATTGCCGGCTTCATTCTGAACTGCATCGTGGCCGCCATTATCGCTTCGGGCCGCGGTCAGTTGGGCGGCGTGCTGCTGCTCTTCGCCAGCGGCTTCGACATGCTCGACGGCGCGGTTGCCCGATCCACCGGCAAAACCTCGAAGTTCGGTGGATTCTTCGACTCGACCGTCGACCGGTATTCCGAGATCATCGTCTACGTCGGGCTGCTCTGGTACATCCTCGGTACCGACGACTGGAAGTGGGGCGCGATGCTCGTCCTGCTTTCGGCAACCGGTGCGGTGATGGTGAGCTACGCCCGCGCGCGGGCGGAAGCGGCCGGCTGGAAGGCCTCGGTCGGTATCCTGGCACGACCCGAGCGGGTGGTGGTTCTTTCGCTCGGTCTGATCATCGAGCGACCGATGTGGGCGCTGATCATCCTCGCCATTGCGACCAATCTGACCGCGGTCATGCGCATGGCTCACGTCTGGCGTGAAGCGCAAAAGGACGGGAATCCCGCTTGAGCTTTCCCGAAGACGACGCTCCCGAAGGACGTGGCAGCTCACCCCAGGATGTTGCAACTGCTGCCCGCGGCTGCCAGGCGATTCTCATCATGGGATTCGTCATCATTGTTCTGATCATCGTCTTCATCATCGTTCAGCAGTTCTAGTCCGGGGTGATCATCGCGGGTTGAACTTGCATCGTTCGTAGCCTCGACGTCCCTGACCTTGTGTGCGAACTCACGTGCGCTCACCGTTCGACCGCCTCACGAATGACTTATTCTTGAGTTCTGGATTTGAATATGGAGGCGCTCATGGCGACAGGACAGGACTATCTCGATTTTCTGCTCGGGCAGCGACAGATCCGCGAATATACCGAGGAGCCGGTGAGCGACGCCGATATCCAGGCGTTGCTGGAAACGATGCGCTGGACTGGAAGTGCCAGCAACACCCAGCCGTGGCAGTTCGTTGTGGTGCGAGATGCCGCCGAAAAAGTGGCGTTGGCGCAGGCGACTCAATATACCGGCTGGATTGCGAATGCTCCCCTGATTCTGGTCGTGCTGACGGAGGGATCCGATCCAAATGCACATGCCTACGATTTGGGCCGAGTCGACGAGCGGATTCTGCTGGCGTCACAGGCGCTCGGGCTGGGCGCGGGAATTGTGACGTTCTGGTCGGAGGAGTCGCAGAAGCTTACTCGGGAGACGCTGGGGCTACCGGAAGACTGGTCGATCTACAGCGCCGTGGCAGTTGGTCATCCGGCGGAAAGCGCGCGACCAGCGAAGTTCGGTGGGCGAAAGCCGTTGTCCGAGCTCGTGCACTGGGATCGTTTCGGGAATCGCTAACGGTCATGCGAAACGCGGCATGACGTCGCGAGCGAACAACTGCATCGAGCGTTGCGCATCCTCTCGTTTGGTTCCAGCTGCATACATCTGCGTCATGATCTCATCGGCGCCCAGGTCCTCGGCCCACGTACGGATCTGGGCTTCGACTACCTCGGCAGTTCCGGCCACGAACTTCAAGTGTTGGCAAAGTGCATCGTACTCCGCTCCCTGGGTGCGTCCGTCCCAATCGACGCCGGCGTCGTACTTCGCATAGCGCCGAAAGGTGGGACGCGCCATCTCGAGCGCCTCGGCCTGAGACTCGCCCACGAAGACGAATCGCAACGCGGTAACGTACCCCTGAGCTCCTGCTGGCAATGCCGCGCGGTAGCGGTTGAGCGTTTCGTGGTTTTTCGCTTCGGGCACCGGGCGAGGGAGCATGAACGGGATGGCGTAACGTCCGGCGTATTCGGCGCTCTTCGAACTGGCAGCCATCCAGAGCAGCTCATCCGCTGGTCGAATCGGCCGGATCGCGAACTCGACCTTATCAAAGTCGTACCAGTTCCCGTGAAAGTCGACCAGATTCCTGGTCAATGCCTGCCGCACGATCTCGGTGACTTCGAGGGTACGCGAGCTCTTCTCGTCGAGCGCTATACCAAAGCGCTCGAACTCGAGCGGCTTGTTGGCAGCACCCGAACCAATTCCGAGCCTGAGCCGTCCCCCGGAGAGCCGATCGACCAGGGCGGCTTCTTCGGCAAGGCGGAGTGGATGGTAATAGGGAGCTTCGACCACCGCGGTACCCAGGTCGATCCGCTCGGTGCGACCAGCCAGATACGCGAGATAGGGCAATGGAGCCGGCATGCGCCCATATTCCGTGAAGTGATGTTCGGCCACATAGAGCGCGTCGAAACCGAGCCAATCGAGGACGCCTGACAGATAGGTGACATCGTCAAGCAATTCTTCGGTCGAGAGTTCCGGCAGCGCGTCGAAGTTAAAGAAGTGGCTAAAGCGCACGCTTCGCATGGTCTCCAACGGTGTTTATCGGTTGCATAGACGTGCGAGATTCTTCACTTCGTTCAGAATGTCAGACATGGGGCGCGCACTACTCTCAGCAAATCGCCAACATCGACCGAATTGATCGGTCAATTCCGCATATCGAACACAGGCTTGATCGCGCCATGCTTGCCGCGGGCGAGACTGACTTGCATCGCTTCCTGCCATTGATCGAGGGTGAATCGATGCGTGATCAGGCGGGCAAGGTCGACACCCGGATGCCCGAGGATGAGATCCATGGCAACCTTGAAGGTATGCGGCTTGCCTTCCATGGTGTTTTCCCGGCCATAGACGTAGCACCCGGTGATTTGGAGCTCGCGGTTCCAGACGAACGTCAGATCGAGATGGTTCGTTTCGGCAGCGCAGCCGACCATGACCACATGACCGTGCGGTCCGGAGACACGCAGGCTGTCATCCACGCTTTCGGTTGAGCCGACGCAGTCATAGACCCAGTCGAAGCCACCGGCGTAGGTTGGCTTGCCCTTGATCGGTTTGTACTTCTTGGCGCCGGCAATCTTGATCGCGGCGTCGCCGGCCGTTTCGCCCCGCAGCACCTGATCAGCGCCGAGGGCCTGCGCCATTTCCGCCTGAAGTGGATGCCGGGCCAGGATGGTGACGTTGCTTTTGATCCCCATCATGCGCATCGCTGCCAGCACAAAGAGTCCAATCGAGCCGCTTCCGATGATGAGCACTTTTGCCCAGGCGGGGGGCGGATCCTTGAGCACCGCATGCACCGCCACACTGAATGGCTCGATCAGGACCGCGACATCGTCGGAAATCTCATCGGGTACCGGCACGAGCTGACTCCAATGCGCCACCATATCGGAGCTCCAGCCACCCGGGAGATCGCGACAAAAGCCGGTGAGCATGCCCGGAGAGATCGATCCTTCCGCGGTGCGGGTGCAGAGTCCGGGTTCTCCGGTACGGCACATGCGGCATGGCTCGAGTCCACGCATGTAGCAGGAGATGACCGGATTGAGCACGACTCGTTGACCGACGGCGATACCCTCCATCCCGGCAGCTTCGTCGCCAAGCTCAACGATTTCAGCCAGCACCTCGTGTCCGGGCGTGAAGGGAAAAGAAGTGAAGGGCGTGAGTGCCGGGCCGCTTCGGTTGATAAGTGCCGAGATGTCGCTGCCGCAGATGCCACACATGAGCGGTTTGAGGCGGGCATAGGCCGGGCTCGGCAATGGCACGGGAGGGCGCTCGATCTCGCTCAGCCCGGGAATGCGGCCCGATTCGAGCAGCTTGCCCGGTAGCTTGTCCGCCGCGCGCACCGCAACGAAATTTGGAATCGAGAACTTGTACTGGAGGGCCTTGCTCATGGCGCTGTTCCTCTCCTCACGAAAAGCGCTCCGCGGCGAACCGCCACGGAGCGCATCGATACCCGCTGAATCCAACCGGATTCCGGTTAGGCCATCGGCACCTGTCGCTGAATCTTGCTTTCGATACGGGCAAAGATCTCGTCCAGTGACTCGCCGGTAATGGTCAGACCGTGGTTGCGCAGCCCGATGACGGCGTGGCCGGGATCGGGAGCCTGGCGAACCAGATCGGCAACGCCAGTAGCGAGCTCGATCGTGCCGCACGGATAGTTGATGCGTGTGGAGGCAATATCCTCCATCCAGGCATGAATGTGCAAGATGGCGCCGACACTGGGATGCTCGCGGTAGATCATGAAGTGCTCGATCGCATCGACCGATACCCGCCGCGGGGTGACATTGGGCGGCACGCTCAGACGCATAGCGCGGCGCTCAGGAATATAGTCGGTCACCAGCAGAATCTCGGTGCCCACCTCTTCCAGCTTACTCTTGTCGACGCCACTGGCGCTCATCCAGAAGCGCTTGTCGTCCTTACGGGCGCTGACGTTGCCATAGCTGAGACCGCCGATGTTGAACATCTGCTTCAGGTGACGCAGGTCGGCCTCCGGCAAATAGGCATCGATCGGGAAGGGCGAGGGCAGGAGATCGAGCTCGTCCAGCAGGATGCCGGCCCGGGTGATCGAACGGGTCACTTCGTCCCCACCCCAAAGCTCCGGCTCCAGGTCGGGCACAAATTCGTTCTCGATGATGAGCGTCGACGTGGCGAGCGGGGTCAGGCGGTCTGCGACTTCGCGGAAGAAGGCAGCGTCATCGCCCCAGTATTTCAGCGAATACGATCCCTGCTCCAGCGTGGAGATGAAGACTTCAACACCACCATGCGATCCGTCGGGAATGAGCAGGAAGAACATGTTGCCAAGCGATCGGAGCTGCAGCGGATAGAGGGTGGCCAGGGGAACTTCCGGCACGCCTTCGCCCTTCGCCGATCCCGACCACGAAAACCGCGCGATTCTTGCGCCGAAAACTCTTCGGGGCATCGATATCGACTGGGTGGAGCGCAATACCGCCGCGCTCGGCGGGCTCATCTCCCTCGATGACCGGCAAACCCCTGGATTCGATCTCGGCACGTAGCCCGCTGGTGAACCAGTCACGCAACGCGTTTGGAGCCTCCGGAACAGGTCGCTTGATTTCGGTATCGGTCATGGTGAGCGGTTTCCTTCCGTCTTTTGAGTGGCTGTCCATAGAATGGTCGCGAGTTCCGGCGCCTTGAGCATTCACGGTTCGCAGGTGGAACGGGCTGGTGACCAACCGTCGAGGCAACCACGTAACTGACTAAGAATAAAAGAGAATGAAGCTACTGGAAAGCATCGACAGTCCCAGTGTTATGATCCAGGCACAGGTTCGATGCACCGACCAGCGAGGAGCCAGCCGAAATGCCTAGCAATTCCTTCGACGTTGCCGTACTGCAGATGAACTCCGGTGAGGACAAAGCCGCCAATGTCGACACCGCGTTGCGGTTGATCGACGACGCCGCGGCGACCGGCGCTCGATTGGTGGTTCTGCCAGAAATCTGGACCTTTCTCGGGGGTGACGAGGGGAATCGCGCCAATGCCGAGCTCATTCCCGGGCCGGTGACCGACGCGCTCGCTGCCAAGGCCAGGCAGCATGGCATCTATCTGCATGGCGGCAGCATCCTCGAGAAGCGGGACGGCCAGCCCAAGCTTTTCAACACCACGGTAGTCTTCGATCCGAACGGTGAGATCGTCGCCCAATATAGCAAGATCCATATGTTCGACGTGGTGCTGGATGGCGTGGCCTCCTACCAGCGAATCGAACACTGTGCAGCGTGGCGAAGAGATCGTCACCTTCGATATGGACGGGACCACGGTCGGTTTGGCGATTTGCTACGACCTCCGATTCCCGGAGCTCTTTCGTATCCTGCGCTTGCGTGGCGCAGACGTGATCGTTCTGCCGGCCGCGTTCACGATGACCACTGGCAAAGATCATTGGGAAGTGCTGATTCGCGCGCGGGCGATCGAGAATCAGGTCTACATGGTGAGCTGCGGGCAGTTCGGCGCCGATTCCTCCGGCAAGTGGTGCTACGGACGGTCGCTGGTGGCCGATCCGTGGGGAACCGTGCTCGGCACCGCGCCGGACCGCGAATATGTCCTCACCGCCACGGTCGATCTCGACTATCTGCAAAAAGTGCGACGGCAGGTGCCGTCGGTCGAGAACCGGCAGGCCGATCTGTATCGCTGGCCGGACGAAGCGCTGGTCCTCAGCTAACACGCTCACCGACCCCAGCGAGGTCATTCACAGGACGTGTCATTCTGAGCGAAACGAAGCATCTCTCCCGTCGTCCAGTGACCGGAGGCAACGTCCCGGTTCCGCCCCTCCCCCAGCCGGCTAGCCGGCTGGGGCGGTCTTCTCTTCGCGCTGATCCTCATCGCTGGATGCACGCAGCTCGACCGAGGCGGTTCCAGTGACAATCCAGCGGATGTCGCAAACGAGCCAGCGTTCGTGATCGTAACGGTGACCATAGCGGTCTCCCCACCCCACGACTGAGCGAAAGCCGCTACGTCGTGCAGGAAGGAGACACGCTGTCCGGGATCGCCGAGATGTTTGGCGTGACCTGGGACGCGATCATTCAGGCAAACGGCCTGCAAAGCCAGGATTCGATCTTCGTCGGTCAGGAGTTGCTGATCCCGGTCGCGGCCACCCCGGCAGCATCGAGCGCTAGCTACTGAGCGCTCATTGCCGCCAACGAGTCGGCAACCCGCTGCAAGTCGAGAGGCTGCGTCTGACGCGCGACTGTCTTCCAGCTCCGGGCGTCCCGCAGCGGCGGCCAGCATTGCACCCGGATCGACGATCGAGACTGTGGTCGATCCTCCACGCTCATGCAGCACCACATT
The DNA here is from genome assembly GCA_963720855.1 of uncultured Chloroflexia bacterium. Classification (GTDB taxonomy): domain Bacteria; phylum Chloroflexota; class Chloroflexia; order Thermomicrobiales; family UBA6265; genus JAMLHN01. The sequence continues at coordinate 483,101 of CAVRGV010000002.1, forward strand.
ACAGGGCAGGAACAACCCGATTCAGGATCGGTGGAGAGCGCGCGATGCGCGAGCGCCGGATTGCAGGCTCCCAGGATCAGATAGGGATCGAACGCCTCGCCTATCTTTTCGTTCGAGCGTCGCCTGCACATCAACGTTGGTAAGGACGCCAAAGCCTTCGGTCTTGAGCGCCGCGGTGGTCACTTCCAGAGCGCCGCTTCGATGGGCATCGCCAGTACTGGCACGAGGTTCGAGCGCAATATGCGTGTCCAGTTTGAGTTGTCATTTCGTGTTCCTTTCGCTTGCGACCAGCGGATTCCCAAGTTCGGCCCAGGCGATCAATCCGCCATTCATGCTCTTCGCGTCGATAAATCCCGCTGCCACCAGTTGTTGTGCCGCAACCAGACTGCGAGCCCAGATCGGCAGACGACGATGACCGGGCGCTCCTTATCAAGCTCGCCCATGCGCTGCGCGATGGTGTCGAGCGGCATCAGCGTCATCCCGTCGGCACGCGCAGCGTTCCATTCGTTTTGCTCGCGGCAATCGATGATTTGCACGTTCGGATCGTCGAGGCAGCGACGGTGGTAGCGACATCGACTTCGAGCGGACTCAGCCGAGATGCTGAAAACTCATGATTTTCTCCATTTCGAATACCTCGCAACCATCGGTCGATGAAACAATAGCCGTCAGATCAGGAAACGAGTTTGTTACCCGAACGAGTCCAGGCATGAATGCCGCCTTTCATGCTCTTGACATCGGTGAAACCCGCATTCGCAAGCTGGCGGGCGGCCATGGAACTCCGATGGCCAGAGCGACAAACCACGATCACCGGGGTTTCTTTGTCGAGCTCGCTCATTCGATTCCCAATCGAACCGAGCGGCATCTGCTGGGAGCCCATCAGGTGTCCCGAATTCCACTCTCGCTCTGTCCGGCAATCGACGATCTGGACATTGGCGCCTGCCTGGCGCTACCGCCGTGGTCTGAACGTCGACTTCCTCGACGGCAGGACCAGAACCAAAGAATCTGCTCAGGAAATCCCATACGTCACCGTGCTCTCCATCTCTCGCTCGACCGGTAGGCCGGCGGCGTCCCAGGCATCCATTCCGCCGTCGAGCTGGACGATCCGATCGACGCCGCGCGACTGCAGCATGCTGGCCGCAACGCGCGAGCGATATCCAGAAGCGCAGGCCAGCATGACCAACTGCGTCGTCTTCCATGTCGACGGAGGAACCGGCGGAAATGTCTCCGGCGAACGCGTTGCGCGCATGCTCGATATGCCCGGTCTTCCATTCATCCCGACTGCGGACATCGAGTCACCGTCGCGTCGTCGGACGATCTCCAGGAGCTGCTGAAACCGTTCAGGCGAAAGCACCTGAAGCTGGTCGACGGCCCCGCCGGAGTCGAGCCAGGCATCGATTCCGTCTGCCAGGTACCCCGCAATCGCATCGATACCAATGCGGTGCAGCTCGGTTCGGTAGGTTTCGTAAGTCCTCGTCACGATCGAGCACCAGAACCACTGGCTCGGTCGTACGGCGCTCGCCAGCCGACCCAGGCGATGAAATCCGACCGCGAACCGGCATAGAACGATCCCCGGATATGCGCCCGATCGAAATGCCGCTCCTCGCGCGCGTCAATTGCGAGCGCTCCGGCGGCAAGGGCTGTCCGCAACTTCAGTGGCCGTCAAGCGCGCTCCCTCAAGGGGAGCGTGTCCAGTAGATCGGGCCCGACCCGATTGACCGACTTTCATGCGCGGGATAGTAGGGCGGTGGCGCCGGCATCTCTTCCATGATCGCTTGCACGAACTCCGCTTCATCGTCGTAGTGATAGGCATAGGTGAATTGACGCTCGGCCCCGAGCGTGGTCATCGAGCGCATCGCCGATCTTACGGCCGCAGGCGGATCCGGCCGTGTGCCCCGGATAGACGATCAAGTCGTCGGAGAGATCGGCGATGCGATAGGTAAGGCTCTGAAAGAGCTGCCGCGCGAGCTTCGCGGTATGCGCATCACCGAGCAAGTCGGGACGCCCGACTTCCCCCGCGAAGATCAGGTCCCCGCTGAACATGGCCTGTGGTTCGGCACTGGATGACGGATCGAAGAACAGGAACACGATATGTTCGGGCGTATGCCAGGCGTCCAGCGCGCCTCGAGCGTGAGACCGCCGACCGGGACACTGGTCTCCGTCCCGCAACGCCTGATGGCCGAACTCCTGATCGCCAAGGTAGCTCGAATAGATCGGAGCGCCGGTGGCATGGTTGCAGCTCGAGCGCTCCAGAAACGAAGTCGGCGTGGACATGCGTTTCAAGAATCGCGCTGATATGCAGATTTCGCTCGGCAGCCCAATCGAGATAGACCTGCACATCACGACGTGGATCAATGACGGCGACATCTCCAGTCGATTCATCCGCAACAAGATACGCAACCTGCGCAAGCCCGGGAGTGAAAACACGATCGATGATCATTTCGATACCGCCCCGTTCTAGCTGCGAACCAACGCGCGCACCGCTTGCTGCACCGCTTTTTCCGGAGAGCCGAATGTTTCCGGGCTTTGAATGCAGCGCAAGAGATACGCCTCCAGCAGCTCTCCGTTCAGGCTATTGACCGCGGCGCGAATGGACGCGAGCTGCGTCAGAATGTCGCCACAATCGCGCCCGTCATCGACCATCTTCTGCACGCCGCGCGCCTGGCCCTCGATACGCTTGAGCCGCTGAACGATGTCGTCTCGTTCTGCGGCGGACAGGTTGGAAATACTTGCCATTGGTTGCTCTCCGTTTGCTAGGCCAGGGAACCGGGGTTCGGCTCGTTCATATCATGAGCGAATAATACCCTACCGGGGTACCCTATCACAATCGCGAGGTTCCGCTGGCCGTGACTCGACATGCGATGATCCCGACTTAAGGACCACTCTGTCGTTCGGTGCCTATGGAGGAGTGAGGAATCGATGAAGATCGTCCGCGCCGATGCATTCCTCGTCGATCTCGAAGCGGAGATCGTGCGATTCGATGCCATTCAACAGTTCACCAAGCAAGAGACGATCTTCGTTCAGATCGAAACCGACGACGGGTACATTGGCACGGGCTACTCCTACACGATCGGGACTGGTGGAAATGCGGTCATCGCCCTGTTGCGGGTTGACCTGCTCCCGCGGTTGATCGGAGAGGATGCCCGCAAGGTCGAAGCGCTTTGGAACAAGCTCTTCTGGGGGACGCATGGCACCGCGGTCGGGGCGGTCACCAGTCTTGCGCTGGCTGCGGTCGATACCGCTCTCTGGGATATCCGCTGCAAGGCAGCCGGACAACCGCTCTGGCTGCTGGCGGGCGGATATCGCGAACGGGTTCCGCTCTATGACACTGAAGGCGGCTGGCTCAATATCGAGATCGACGAAATCGTGGCGGAAGCCACAAACTCGGTTGCGAAGGGCTGGCCCGGGGTGAAGATCAAAGTCGGCAAGCCGAATCCGATGGAAGACCTTGCCCGACTGACCGCGGTGCGAGCGGCGATCGGGCCGGACATCGACCTGATGATCGATGCCAATCAGTCGTTCACCTTTGCCGAGGCCAAGAAGCGCGCGCATCTCTTCGAACCGCTGAATCTCTTCTGGTTCGAGGAACCGATGCCGGCCGAGGATATGTCCGGTCATGTCGAGCTTTCGCGTTCGACAAGCATCCCGGTGGCCGTCGGCGAGAGTATCTATTCGCTCAGTCACTTTCGGGAATACCTGGCATCGGGCGCCTGCGGCATCGTACAAGTCGATGTGGCGCGTATCGGTGGGATCACGCCTTGGTTGAAGACCGCGCATCTGGCGGAGTCATTCAACGTGAAGGTGGCGCCACACTTCCTGATGGAGTTGCATGTCAGTCTGGCCGCGGCGGTGCCCAATGCGCTTTACGTCGAGCACATTCCGCAGCTTGCGCGGCTGACCACCCATGGCATGGAAATTGCCGACGGCCATGCGGTTGCCCCGAGCGCACCGGGAATCGGGATCGCCTGGGACTTCGACGCGATCGAGAATATGCGGGTTTCGTAATCTCGAGCGGGCGTGGAGCAGATCATTCCGGGACTGCTCCCGAGCTCCAATCCAAGGCAGGGCAGGGGCTTCCTGCACTTCGCAGGCGAAGAAACTAGCGGAAGATGTTCTTCAGGAAGAAGAGGACGTTCGCCGGGCGTTCGGCCAGGCGGCGCATGAGGTAGAAGTACCACTGTGGGCCGTGCGGGGTGGCAATGAGCACGGTGTAGCCGCGGGCGACCAGATCCTTCTGCAGATTGGTAGCGATGCCGTAGAGCATCTGGAACTCGAACTTGTCGCGCTCGATCCCGTTGGTCTTCGTGTAGTCGATGACCGCGTCGATGATGCGGGTGTCGTGGGTCGCGATGCCGGTGTAGCTGTTGCTCGCCAGCATGTCTTTGGTGAGCATCAGGTAGCGCGCGTCGACATCGGTCTTTTTGGGATAGGCAATCGTTGGTGGCTCGAGATAGGCGCCCTTCACGATGCGCAGGTTGGGGTGGTAGGGAATCAGGCCGTCGTAGTCCTTGCCGGTGCGGAAGAGATAGGACTGGAGCACGGTGCCCACGTTCTCGTAGCCGGCATCGCGCAGGCGCTTGTAGATGCGCAGCGTGACATCGACCAGCGGAGAGTCTTCCATGTCGATGCGAATGAAGTTGTTCTTCGATTGCGCATGCTTCACCAACCGCTCGATGTTCGCGTAGGCGAGCTCTTCGTCGATATTGAGGCCCATCTGGGTCAGCTTGACCGCGAGGTTGCACGCAATCCCGTCACGCTCGATCTGGTCGAGGATGGCGATGTAGTCATCGGTGACCTGATTGGCGAGCGCGCGATCGGTGATCGCTTCGCCGAGGATGGTGGTGTTGCATTTGAAGCCCTCGCGATTGAGCTGCTGGAGCTTCGGCGCGCATTCTTCGAACGATTCGCCGGCCACAAATCGCGATGCTCCCAGTTGCATCCCATAGGTGTTGACCAGTTTGGAAACCACCGGATTGTGGGTCGCAACCAGGATCAGTTTGCGAAAGGTCGAATTGAGGTCCAGCGCCATGATCGTCACACTTTCTCGTCGGTCAAACCGTCATGGCCGCAGGAGATGAACCTATGCCGCTCGGGGTGTGTTCATGGTCGCCGTTGCCGATTCGCGAGCACTCGACGGAGTTCCCCCAACATCGATCGCGATCGTCATCGTGACGCAATTTCCCTCGGTCGACGGCATTGTGTTTCAGCGCGCCATTGCGTCTGAATTCTAGTCGACCGAGGGGAAAGTCCGGCGTCGGAAGCACTCACCTGTTTTGCACGCCAGACCCTGGGTAATGGACTCTGCGGTCAGCCTGCCAATACATCCGCCATGGAGTACATGCCGGCCGGTTGCTGGGCGAGCCATTCAGCCGCGCGGATAGCGCCATCGGCAAAGGTACGGCGACTGAGGGCTCGGTGGCTGATGCGGATCTCCTCACCGTCGGTCGCGAGCAGGATGGTGTGCTCGCCGCTGTTGGCGCCGCCCCGCAGCGAATGGATGCCAATTTCTCCTGTCTGGCGCGGGGTAACCCCTTCGCGACCGTAGACGATGCGCTGTTCCTCCAGCTCGCTGCGCGCGCGCACGACCACTTCCGCCAGTGCTTCGGCTGTGCCAGAGGGGGCGTCTTTTTTGCCGCGGTGATGGGTTTCGACGATCTCCACATCGGCTTCAGGCAGCGCGGCCAACAACCGCGGCAGCAGATCGAGCAATGCGGCGATACCCGGGCTCAGATTGCGGGCATAGAGCACCGGGACCTGCCGGGAGGCCGAAAGAAGCGCCGCCTGGCCAACTTCACCGAGCCCGGTGACGCCGCACACCAGCGGCGTTCCTGCCTGCCGGGCGGCGCCCGCGATCCACGGGGTCGCGGCAGGTGCGGTGACATCGATCAGGACATCCACCGCTTCCGCCAGCGATTCGATATCGTATGAACAGTGGAACGCCAAAGTCTCGCTCGAGCGCTCGCGATCCGGGGCGCACCAGGCCGCCCCGGATCTCTATCCCGTTCCAGCCTTGCGCAGCCGCCAGAATTTCGCGGCCCATTCGCCCACTTGCACCCGCAATGCCGATGCGCACCATATCGATCTCCAGGGAACGAAATACCGGGCTCAAGTAGACCATTCCAAGACGCTCCTTTCGGGCAACCAATCCGGCCCGTTAGTCGGCCGCCATTGCCTGCGTGACAGAAGCCCAGGGAGTCACCGCCTGGGCAACCGTCCGGTACTGGCTCTCGTTGAGCTGGGTCAGCGGCAGGCGAACCTCGCTGGAACAGAGCCCAAGCAGCTCGGCAGCGGTTTTGACTGCGGTGGGATTGTTGCCGGTGAACATGGCGCGCATCACATCGAAGAGGCGAAGGTGCTGGCGGCGGGCGTCGGCAAAGAGCCCGGCATTGGCCAGGCGGGTGAGCTCGGCAACCTCGGCTGGAAGAATGTTGGACAGAACCGAAATGACCCCACGCGCGCCGACGCTGATCATCGGCAAGGTGAGCGAATCGTCACCTGAGAGCACGACGAAGTCGTCGCGAGTTTCGTTCACGATTTCGGTCACAAGATCGAGATTGCCGGCAGCTTCCTTGATGGCGGCTACGGTGGGAATCCGGGAGAGGGCAATCGTGGTCTGTCCGCTCATGGTGATCCCGGTGCGACCGGGAACGTTGTAGAGCACCAACGGCAGGTCGACCGCCTCGGCAATGGCGGTGTAATGCGCGAGCAAGCCCTCCTGGGTGGGCTTGTTGTAGTAAGGCACCACCACCAGCGCGGCCGTGGCGCCAGCATGCAGCGCGTGGCGGGTCCGCTCGATGGTAACGCGCGTGTTGTTGGTACCGGTGCCGGCGATGACCGGCACGCGGCCAGCGGTCTGGTCGATCACGGTTTCGATCGTGAAGGCGTGCTCAGCGTCGGTCATGGTGGCCGATTCGCCGGTGGTGCCGCAAGGCACCAGACCATCGATACCGGAGCCGATCTGGAACTCGACGAGCTCGCGCAGCGCGCGCTCGTCGATCTCACCATCGCGGAACGGGGTGATGAGCGCGGTAAACGCGCCGGTAAGCTGCTCGCTGATGGTCGAAGCCGGAATCGTGTGTTGTCGTAGTGGTCATCGAAATCACTCCTGGCGCGTGGCGCCTCATTTGTCGTCGTCCAAAGGTGCGGCGAAAAACGATTGCGGTTTCGGCGCGACTGGCAACCTGCCAGCGCGCCTTTCGCTTGGAGCGAGTTATCTTCGAGAGCAAGGGTCCGGATTGTCGGTACATCGGTCACCTCCGCGCGTTTCAAGCAACGCCGAACGTGACACCGTCTTCCGGATTTGGAGGTACAAAAAAACCGCCATCCCCGGTTGGGGACGAGCGGTGTCTGAGCCCGTGGTACCACCCCACTTCATCGCATGGAGGACATGCGATGCGCTTTTCCGCACGGCCCACAACGGAGCGATGCGGCGACTCTGTAACGGGAGTCTCTTGGCCTTTCGGCCCCCGTCGCCGCCTACTTAGCCAATCGGCTGTTCGGAGCGAGGCTTGGAGGTCTTTTTCCCCGGATCATTCGACGCCGCTTCACACCAACCGCGGCTCTCTGTGTCCCCACGTCCGGGTACTCGTCCTCCTCTACGCCTTGGCGTTCTTGGATTGCCGCTACCCTACCAAGCTTTGTGAGAAATTGTCAACCCTTCTGGCGAGAATACGCGGTTCAGCTTGTTGTCGTCGAGTCCTGCGTCCTCAATCAACTGCGAAACCCGGTGGTGGGTGCGACGGGAGGACACAGCGGCCCTGCACGACCACCGGGAATGGTGGAACCTGTGTGTTTGGCGGTGGGATCGACCTTGACGCTCGGCCGAGCCGGGATCCAGCACCGGGTGAGGATGACGGGTAACCAGCCCGAGCAACGATGATCTGCTGCCCAGGTCATGCGCTCCTTGCCGAACGTGCCGCTTGATTACTAGTATAAGAACATATGTTCTTATCTTGTCAAGAGTTGTCGATGAGAGATTCCGGTTTAGCTCTCGATGGGCACGACTTCGTCGATGAGAAAGCGGCCTGGTTTGACTTCGGCCATCACGAAAAGGCGCGGCGCGGGATCCTGGTCGTCAGTTGGATCATCGCCCACCACGACGATGGCGACTCGGCCGTCGGCCAGGCGGGCGCCGTCGCCGAAGGAGAGGATCTGGAGGTACTGGTCTGGCTGAAGATCGCGGTCGACTTGCAGCCCGGCGATCAGCTCGTCGTCGAGACCGCCCTGGGCGATGAGGAACTCGCCGATCCAGTCATCGGTATAGGCTGCGAGCGCCTTGAGCGGCTCGCCAGTGTTGACACAGGCGATGGCCCGGCTGATGTCCTTCTGGATTTCTTCCCGCTCCGAGGTGAAGAGCTCCTGACCATCCGGGAGCACGATGTTGCCAGTGATCGGGGTCGAGGTGGGAGCAGGGGTGGCGACGGTGCCGGCGATCCGCTTCAGGTCGTCAGGGGTGAGCGGGTTGAGCGTGCACAAGGCAGGGTCGGGCGCATTCGCGGTTGGCGTCGCGTCCTGGGCAGAGACCGGTGTGACCAAAACGGTCGCCAGGAATGCGAGTGAAATGAGCATTGGGCGCAAACGCATGAACTTCCTCCAGCAAAGGCGCGCGGGGCGGTGGCTTCCCATTCAATCACACTCGTGAGACGATCGGATGGTTGAATGTTTTTCGTCCCTGCCAGCTCGCCACCCTGGAGGCCATCAGATGACCGATACCGGCGCCCAGCCTAGCCCACTCACGGGATGGGAGATCGATGCACCTGAGTCCGACACCGCGTCTGCGCCAGTTCCTGCTGGCGCAAGGCGAACTTCAGCGCCTGCTGGGGGTTTCGCTCGAGGCCACGATTGTCGAGAACGAACGGCTCATTGCCGTGGACACCGGACGCCCTGCATCGATGGTCAATATGGGACTGATCCGTCAGCCCCTGCATGCGGCCAACATCGAACAAACGATGGCAGAACTGGAAGGATTGTTTGGGCGGGAGGACGCGCGCGGATTCGTAGCCGTCTATTGCCCGTTGCCAACACCCGATCTTTCGGGGTGGGGATGGAGTCTGGCGGGACATCCTCCGCTGCAACTGCGCAGCCCATTCGCGCCGCTGGTGCCGAGCGATGTACGAGTCGAACGGGTAGAGAACAAGGGCGAGCTTGCCGAGTTCGAGCAGATCATGATCGAAGGATTCGACTTCGAAGAGATGCGCGGCGCCGAAGCTGGGACCTATATGAGCCCGGAGATTTTGCAGGACGAGCGTTTTGGTGCATGGATTGGCTACCTGGACGGAGATCCGGTTGCGGCAGCGGCGAGTTTCGTGGAAGCCGGGATCGTGGATGTCGTCATGGTGGCCACGCTGCCCGCGGCGCGCCGCCGGGGAGCAGGGTTGGCGGTGACTCAAGCGGCGGCACGGCCGGAACTGGGATTGCCGGCGGTGCTCTTTTCGAGCGATGACGGTCGTCCCGTCTACGAGCGACTTGGGTTCGTTCCGATTCTGCGCGGGTCGTTCTGGTTCCGGGAGCGGTAAGGAGGTTCGCTTTGCCTACGACAGCTTGCGTGGGTCCATTGGCCGAACTACGTACTGTCTACATACCCGAATACAGCGCAAATCCGCAATTCTGCTGATGTATTGTCGCCGGAAATGGCGGATTATGGTGTTGTGAGAGCGGACACGGGGCTCGCACGGAGATGGAACCGGCAGATAAGGAAGGCCGGAGCCGAATCCACTAAGCGAAGCGGGCAACTCCGGGTCCAACCTCCGAACCTATTTGAATGCGCCGAGTAATTGGAACCGGTGCACGCGGGATAAGGAGCAATGAACATGGGTGGTCACGATATTTTGCGAGCGTCAGCGATTGCGCAGGAAATGGGTCTCGAGCGCGAGCGGCAGATGACGATTCGACGTCACCGGGCAATGGCCAAGGAGCACGCGTCGGGTCAGATCAGCAAGCCGTCGTGGTTCGGTGGCATCAAAGCTACAGCGCGGTTCCTATCAGACGCGGCGCGCGAGGGAATCTCGCAAGCGCGCATGACCGAAGCTCGCGGCTAATCTGCAATCGGAACTACGTGAGGAGAGACGATAATGATGGAACTCGTGATGGTGCTGATGGTTATCGCGATTGTGCTGGGGATCACTCCCCCACTCGACCGGAACAAGACGGTCGAAGAACATTGGCCAGAGTCGTCGTTCGAGTAGACGAGATGGCCACATCCGCGAATCGATAGCGAGCGGTTGCAATTGCAGCCGCTCGCTTTTTTTGGATGGGAGACGAGAAGGCGATCCGGGGTTTTGCGGTTGCAGCAGGACAGGGACGTCCTGCACTACACCCGATTGTGTCGGGAGTTCGGGACAGCGGGCCGGGGTATTGGGGGTGCGGCAGGACAGGGACGTCCTGCATTACGCCGGATGGGACGGGAGGGGCTGCTACTCCACGTTGGGCATGACGGCGTTGGCGAGCAGAAGCATCGTTTCGGTGTCGTCCTGGTTGACCTGCACGACGAAATACTGCGCGCCGGCTTTGCGCAGCCCCTGGTAATAGGCGACGGCTCGATCGATGGACGACGATGCGAGGAAGTTTCGGCCCCGGCTACGGGCGCCGGCGGAGGTCGATTTCGAGGTGTCGATGGCGTCGGCACGCCGGTCGGCCTCTTCCTGAGTGGGGGCGAGCACGAGCATCGTGGTGAAGTGCGATTTCAGGACTTCATTGCGAGGGCGTCCGAGATCGTCCAAATGGCCGTCGAGCGCGGCGTAGATATCGGCAACCTGTTCGAAGCGTTGCGCGTCGGTAGCGTTGGGTAGGTTGAGCTTCAGCTCTTCCTCGACATTGCAGGCGTCGGCCCAGGTGGCGACCTGGCGCAGGGTGCCTTTCTTGCCGCTCCCACCAACCAGCACTGGAGGGCGCCGAGCGGGTGCGGGGTCGATGCGCATGGCGTCGACATCGAAGGTTTCGCTGTGATGGGTGAACGGCTCGCCAGACCAGAGTCCGTCGACGATGGAGATGAGCTCGTCCAGGTCTTTCTGGCGGCGGCCGATGGGAGGAAAGTCCAGACCCATCATCTTGTATTCGGCTTCGAACCAGCCAGAGCCAACCCCGAGAATCGAGCGTCCGCCCGAGAGGTTGTCCAGATCGGCTTGCATGCGGGCGACAAAGGCGGGATGGCGATAGGTGGCAGCCATGACCAGTTGGCCAAGATGGAGTTTTTCGGTGACGGCGGCGGCTCCGGCGAGCGCGATATAGGGATCGGCATGCAGGGCGGGATGGTCCATGACAAACAGGGAGTCGAAGCCGAGTGCTTCCATCTGCTTCGCGACGCCCATGAGCCTGGGCAACGCATCGCGCCGCGCCGGTACGACGACCTGCATACCCCAACGAACGCCCCCGTCGGCTTTCGCAACCCATGGATGTCGAGCCATTTGACTGTCCCCTTGCGTACGTTCTGCATCGAATGCTATCGGCAGGATGCCGTAACAGCGGGATCGGCGCAATGGCTAGCCGGGAGAGGATGGCGCGGGCTGAAGCGCCAGGTGTCTGGAGAACAACACCGGCGTCCCTTCGAGGGACGCCGGTATCGTCGAATCTGACTGCTGCCTGCTACGGATTGAAGATGGTTCCGCCCCAGGTATTGAAGGCGAGCGCGCCCGGCGCGAATTCCTGTCCTGAGATAGCGAACTGCCCGGTGTACGGGGTCGAGATTCGCGGGGTGCCGCCTCCGTTCGGGAGCCGCCAGAGGGTCATGTCGACATGCGGAGTGACCTGATAGCCGGTGCCGCCAGGGCCCGAGATGGTGCCGATGACCTGACCCTGTGTGAGGACCGTGCCCGACGTGATGCCAGAATTGAGGGTGATGTGGAAGAGGGCGATGCCGTAGCCGTTGCCCATCCCGATCAGGAGGCCGCCGCTGGTCCACAGGACGGTGCCAGAGGCTGGAGCGTAGACGGTTTGGCCTATCGTCGCTTGCTCGCCATCGGTGCGTTGCAGGTCGAGCGAGTACATATAGGTCTCACCGTTGTGCGTGCCGCCGTTGTAGCCCTGGATGATCTGCCAGGTGCCCCCGGAGACCGGCCAGATGAGCAGCCCCTCGCCCGGAATTGGGGTCGTCGGCTCGTCGAAGGTGATGTAGGTGGCAGAGATGTAGCCAGCGGTTCCGGAATAGGTCACCGGATAGAAGCCATTCGTGAGCGCGCCAGTGACGGTGACTTGCGAGCCACTCGGGACGACCATGATGGAGCCGAAGTTGGTACCCGCGCCGGAGCGCAAATTGACATTGGCGGTGGTCCAGGCGGTTTCGGTCGGCTGGGTGGTCGGTGTGATCGGGGTCGAGGTGGCAGTCGGCTGTGAACCGACCTGCAGGTAGGTCGCCGAGGCAAACCCGTTGATGCCGTTATAGCGAACCGGATAGAACCCGTTGGTCACGCTGCCGGTGATGCTCACGGTCGAGCCGCCGGGCATGACCGCCAACACGGACGTGTTCGTGCTGGGACCGGCGCGAAGGTTGAGCGCGCCGTCGATCACCGTCGCGGTATCGATCGCGGGCGCAGTGGCGGTTGGCGTCGGCGACGAAGGCGTGCCACCGATCTGCAGATAGGTTGCCGAGGCGTAGCCGTTGGTGGTGCCGTAGCGGACCGGATAGAAGCCGTTGGTCAGAGCACCGGTAATGGTCACGGTGGAGCCACCTGGCATCACCAGGATGACCGAGAAGTTGGTACCCGCTCCGGAACGGAGGTTCAGCGAACCATCGATTACGGTTGCGGTCTGCCCAGCGGGCGTGGTTGGGGTGGGGGTTGGGTTGGAGCCGATTTGCAGATAGGCCGCGTACGCATATCCGGTTAGCGTTCCATAGCGCACCGGGTAGAAGCCATTGATCAGTGCGCCGGTAATCGTGACCGTGGCGCCGCCTGGCATGACAGTGACGACCGATGCGGTGGTGCTGGCACTGGAACGGAGGTTGAGAGCACCATCGATCACGGTGGCGGTCGTGCTCCCACCGCTGGTGGAAATGTATTGGCTGGACGACCACCCGGTGGTTCCGTTGTACGTGAGCTGGGTGAATCCGTTTTGCACCGAGCCGGTGGTATTGACGGTGGCGCCGTTCGGGATCACAAGCAGGACCGCGAAGCTGGTGCCGGCTCCCGCGCGGAGATTGACATTGGCGGTCGTGGTTGCCGCCGCGGCCGGGGCGACATCCCCATCGGGAGTACGAAGATAGTCGGAGAGCATGTAGCCGGTTTGCCCACGGGCTACGACCTGATACCAGACCGTGCCGTCGAGGTCGTCCGTGAAGGGGCCATCGAGCACATTCACCAGCCATCCTTCTGGGACGCTGGTCAGGACATCACCGGTATAGGATGGCTCGGCGCGCAGGTTGACATTGTCGCCTTGCGCGTCGGCGACCTCGGCATCCGCGCCGAGCGTCAGATCGGTGGCGGCCCTGGCTGTTGGCTGGAAGGCAATGGCGCTGGCGATCAGGCAGAGAATCAGAGCGGAAACGAGCCAGCGACTGGCTCTGTGCGGGGAGCGGAGCATCGGGAGATCCCTCTTCGATTTTCCCGGACCCGTCACTGCAATGAGCGGAACCGGCTTTGCGCGATGCGATCCGCGCGAGCGGGTAAAACGGTGCTTGACTCCAGACTACCGTTCGTTGGCAGCGTACGCAACTCTACGCAACCTCATCATTTGACGTGCCTAACGACCACCGGACTCGGAGTCAATTCAGGTGATTTTCAGCTAACGGTTCGAATATGACCCATTCGGGCACAATCCTGGTCAAAACTGTCGTTTCCGGTGGGAATTCTTGCCTGACGCAGTCGGGATAGTTTACGACTGGAAGTATTACTTGCCATATTGACAAGAAAACCTGAGAGAAAAAGAGACGCTGGCGACGTACGCCAGCGTCTCTATCGAACTGTTCCTGTGAGTGTTCGGCGCTAGACCAGAATGGCTTCGATCGAGGCAGCAACCGCTTCGGCGACCGTCTTCGCCTGCTCCGGGGTGAGCGTCAGCGGTGGAGCGATGGCGACGCCGTCGTTGGTGCAACGAACGATGATGCCGTTCCTGCGGGTCTCCATGGTCAGCTTGTCGTTCATCTTCAGCGCGGGATCGTACTTGGCCTTGGTTTCCCTGTTTTCGACCATCTCGACCAGGGTCATCTGGCCGATGCCGCGGATGTCGCCGACATGGGCGTGATCGTCGAGCAACCGGTGCAGCTCGGCGCGGAGCGCGTCGCCACCGACCTTCGCATTGGTCGCGAGATCTTCATCCTCGAGGATCTGGATGTTACGCAATCCGACCGCGCAGGCCACCGGGTGACCTGAGTAGGTGAACCCGTGCATGAACATGCGGTCGGCACTCGACATGGTGTCGAAGATCTCGTCCGAGACGGCCGAGCCACCCAGCGGGATATAGCCCGAGGTGATGCCCTTGGCGAAGGAGGCGATGTCGGCCTCATACCCGAAGGTCTGCTCGCCGAACATCTTGCCGGTGCGGCCGAATCCGCAGATGACCTCGTCGGCAATGAGCAGGATGCCGTGCTTAGTCGAGCGTCTTTCGGATGGCCGGCCAATAGCCATCGGGCGGGACAGCGACCCCACCCGCGCCCTGAACCGGCTCGGCGATCATGGCAGCGATTGTGTCGGCACCTTCGGCGGCGATGGTATCTTCCAGCTCCTGAACGAGCTTGGAGACGAATTCTTCGTCCGTAAGCCCTTCGCCGTTCCGGTACGCATAGGGCGCGCTGACATGGACGTATCCGGGAACCATTGGGCCGAAGCCCTCGTAATAGGTCGGAATGCCGGTGGCCGCCAACGCGCCCATGGCGATACCGTGGTAGCCCATCTTGCGGGAGATGATCTTGGTCTTTTCGGGCTTGCCCTTGAGCCACCAGTAGTAGCGGGCAATCTTGAGCGACGTTTCGTTCGACTCGGCGCCGCCGGAGGTGAACTGGAAGTGATTCAAGTTCCCGGGGAAGAGCTCGGCGAGCTTGGCGGCCAGCTCGATGGAGGGTGGCGAGGCGAGACCGAAGAAGTTCGGCACGAAATCGACCGCCATGATCTGCTCGGCGGCGGCGTCGGCCAGCACCTTGCGGCCATGACCGACATTGACGTTCCAAAGGCCGGCGAAGGCATCGATATATCGCTTGCCTTCGGTATCCCAGAGATAGACGCCTTCACCCTGCGCCAGGATCAGCGGACCATTGGCGCGCATGTCCTTGAGGTTGGAGACGGGGTGTAGCAGATGGGCCTTATCTTTTTCGACGAGTTCGGTGGTGTTCCACGTTTGAGTCGCGGTCATGATCGAACCATGCTCCTTTGGCGTTGTTTCGGAGTTGCTCGCTGGATTGTGCCATGACAGCCGGAGCGTTTGGGGCGGCATGCGGCCTGGACGGATAGCTGCGCGCATCTTTTGTCCGCCGTGCGACCGCGTTTTTGATGGAGACGACCTGCATAGCGAGGTGTTCCGATGGTTTCAAGCCTGTATCTGCTGAGGAGCGTTCAATGCCAGAGCCGATCGACTTCCGACATTTGCTGAACGGAGAGATTCGATCCTTCCGGTTCGAGGGGTATCAGCATGGTGGGCTGGATGCGTCTTTTTTCATCATTCACTATCTGCAGCCGGGCACGGGTCCGGCGTTGCATACGCATCCCTACCCTGAGATTTTCATCACGCTCGAAGGCGAGGCCTTGATGACGCATGGCGAGGAGGAGCAGGTGGTTCGCGCCGGGGATATCGTGATCGTCCCAGCGGATACGCCGCACAAGTTCGTTAGTCAGGGGGATGTGCCACTGAAGCAGGTGGACATCCACATCACGGACAAGATGGTGCAGGTCGATCTGGAATGAACGAAGGGCCGCTCCAGCGCTGGAGCGGCCCTTCGCGCGATAGGTCAGCTCCCGCCGCCCCCGCAGTTGTAGACCTTGACTTCGGCCGGGGTTCCCGGCACGAGCAGTACGTGGCCCTGCCCGTCGACCGACTCTGAGTCGATCAGGCAGGGGGTCCCGCCTTCCTCGGCCAGGGTGTAGGAGCCGGCTGCTCCGGAGCCCGTTGCCTTGCCGGTGTCATCGGTCGTGAGCTGCACGATGGCGCCGACCACGCCTCCGGCGGGTGTCAAGGAGAAGGCGACTCCGGCGCCCGCCGGAGTGCATTGCGCCACGATCACCGGGGAACCTGGGCACTCGAACTTGAGGATCGTCACCTCAGCGGGTGCCGTAGGGACGTCGTACCAGGCGCATTCGAGCTTCTCGCCACCGATGAGCGTGATGCCGATTTCACCATTCGGTCCCGCGTAGGAGAACGGGGTGAACGGGTACTGGATCTGGAACTGCCGCTTGTCGCTCTTGCAGGTCCAGATGAAGGCCGCGTAGGTGTCCTCCGGTTGCGACTCGACGATCAGGTAGGGCCCGGCTTTCAGGTTGGTCCAGGTCGCCTTGCCATCGTCGGCAGTGGTTTTATCCACCGCTTCTGCGTCTGGCGTGGAGAGATCAGTGAGACCGAAGTCGATGTCGCTGGTCAGGTCCTTGCAGTCCTTCTCGACGTCGGCGTCCGCAGCGTAGAGGTCGAAGCCCTCCGGGCAGGTTCGCTTGACGATGATCAAGGTTGCCGGCGCGTTGGAGTTTCCCGTCTGCGTGGTCGTGCCACCGGTTGGTCCACCGGTCTTGGGGACAGTGGGGACGTTCGAGGTTAGCGGCGGCGGACCGCCACTCCCGCCGGATCCACCTGAGGTGCCCGTGCCCCCCGAGGTCGAACCCGATCCGCCGGTCCCACCGCCCGAGCCACTCGAACCGCCAGAGCCGCCCGAGGTCGGGGTCACTGCCGGAGGTCCGTACCCGGTCGGGAAATCGAACCAGTAGCAGGTGACGACATCGCCATGCTCGACATCGAGCCAGAGAGTGGACTCGTCCAGGTTCGCCTTCTGATAGTCACCCGATCCGTAGGCGCCGACCCACTGGCAGTAGACGACCGCGCCGGAGTAGCCGCTCGGATATGACTCCTGCCAGTACCAGACGCCAGGCTCGAGGTCCTGATAGAGCCATTTGCCCTGGTCATCGGTGACGGAGAGCGATGGGTCGCTGCCTTGCGGTCCGAATCCGAACTCCACGTTCGGGGCCGGGGTGGTGCAGTTCGCCAGGAGCTGGTGATAGGCCCAGTTCCATTGGGCGGTCTGCTCGCAGTTGTACTTGTAGATCCAGACCTGCGGATTGTCGTACGGCTTGTTGAACCACTTGCAGATGAGGTAGGCGTTCGGGTCGACCCAGACGCCGCTCAGGCCGCCGTCGCTATCCAGGATGTAGGGATCCCAGGCGCTCGGTTCGGAACCATCGGAGGAAACACCGCACCAGACCGCGATTGGTTCGTAGCCGTTCGGCACCTCATAGATGTAGAGCGAACCGCCGGACGGCACGTTGCTCCAGCTCGCTACGCCGCTGGAATCGGTCGACTGGCTCTCCTGGTACCCGTAGGGGTCGTTGTAGAGATCGAAGTCGACGCCCTGGGGGCGCTCGGTGCAGGAAGACTCGTAGTACGACTGCTCGGCGGACGAGTAATCGAAGTCCTGCGGGCAGGTGTACTTCCAGATCGTGACCCAACCGTATTCGCTCGGCACGTCGAAGACATAGCAGTGCAGGTACTGGCCTTCCGGCAGATCGACATGGAAGCCATCGGTGTAGTCGTACTCATCCCAGGTGCTCGGCAGCGATCCCGAGTTCTGGTCTGTGACGCCACAGAAGACCTTGCCGACCTGATACCCGTCAGGCGGTTGCTCGTTGATCGAGAGCGAGCCGATGGGCACGTCCTCCCACGTTGCGGTGCCGGAGCTGTCCGTGGTCTGACCACTCGAGTAACTGCCGGAGTCGATTTCGAAGTACACGTCGCTTTGCGGCGAGGTGCAGTTGGCATAGAAGTCGTCGTACCCACTGCTTGCCCAGTCATATTCGGGGGCGCAGTAGTACTTGTAGATGTAGACGGTTCCGTAGGTGTAGGGGATGTCGAAGATGTAGCAGTAGAGATACTGCCCTTCTTCGATCGACACGTTGTACCCGTCGACGTAGTCGTACTCGTCCCACGAGGTGGGTGGCACGCCTTCCTGGTCGGAATAGCCGCAGAAGATACGGCCAACCTGATAGCCGTCGGGCACTTCCTCGACGATCTGGAGATCTCCACTCGGTACATCCGCCCAGGTGGCAGCTCCGGCGCTGTCGGTCGTCTGCCCTTCCGAGTACCCGCCGTTGTGGGTTTCGAAGTAGACGTCCGACTGCGGCGAGGTGCACTCGCTGTAGAGGTAGTCGTAGCCACCGCTGGCCCAATCGAAATCAGGCGCGCAGTAGTACTTGTAGAGATAGATCGTCCCGTAGTTGTAGGGAACATCGAAGATGTAGCAGTACAGGTACTTGCCTTGCGGGGTGGGCACGTCCCAGCCGTCGGAGTAGCTGTACTCATCCCAGGTGGTCGGCGGTGTTCCATCGGTGTCGGAGTAGCCGCAGAAGATGCGTCCGACCTGATAGCCGTCCGGAATCTCCTCCACGAACGACAGTCCACCCCATGGCACATCGGCCCAGGTCGCCGCACCACTGCTATCGGTGGTCTGACCCTCGTTGTAGCTGCCGCTGTAGAGGTCGAAATAGACATCGGTCTGCGGAGTGGTGCAGCCGTTATACAGGTAGTCGTAGCTACCGCTTTCCCAGTCGAATGCAGGATCGCAGTAGTACTTGTAGAGGTAGACCGTTCCGGTGTCATACGGAACATCGAAGATGTAGCAGTAGAGGTACTTGCCCGACGGGTTGGGGACGTCCCAGCCATCGGAGTAGCTGTACTCGTCCTAGGACGACGGCGTAGTTCTCCGAGTCGGAATAACCGCAGAAGATGCGGCCGACCTGATAGCCGTCCGGCACTTCTTCGTAGAACGAGAGATCGCCCCACGGAACGTCGGACCAGGTCGCGGCGCCGCTGCTATCGGTGGTCTGTCCCTGCGTGTAGCTGCCACCCTGAGAGCTCGAAGTAGACATCTGATTGCGGGGTGGAGCAACCTGAATACAGGTCGTCGTAGCTGCCACTCTCCCAATCGAACGAGGGATCGCAGTAGTACTTGTACAGGTAGACCGTGCCGTTGTCGTACGGAATGTCGAACCGTAGCAGTACAGGTACTGATCGGTTTCGTACGGAACGCTCCATCCGTCCGAGTAGCTGTACTCGTCCCAGGAGGTCGGCGGGGTGCCCTGTGTATCGGTGTAGCCGCAGAAGATGCGTCCGACCTGATAGCCGTCCGGTGGTTGCTCGACGAAGCCGAAATCACCTGCCGGGACCCCGGTCCAGGAGGCCGCGCCCGAGCTATCGGTGGTCTGCCCCTGCGAGTAGCTGCCCGAGGTGCCATCGAAGTAGACATCAGACTGTGGGTTGGCACAGCCCGACAGGAGATAGTCGTAGCCGCCGTTTTCCCAATCGAACGTGGGGTCACAGTAGTACTTGTACAGGTAGATGGTGCCGTAGTCGGACGGCACGTTGAAGTAGACGCAGAAGAGATACTGGCCGCTTTGGCTCTCTACCTGAATCCCCTGGTTGTAGGTGTATTCGTCCCAGGAGCTTGGTGGCGAGCTGCTGTCGGACGAGTAGCCGCAGAAGACCCGTCCGACGGTATAGCCATCAGGCGACTGTTCCGTGATGTCGAGCGTACCGCTGGGTACGTTGCTCCAGGCGGCCGTGCCTGAGCTATCGGTGGTCTGACCTTCGGAATAGCTCCCGCTGTTGACTTCGAAGTAGACATCCGACTGGGGGTTGGTGCAGCCAGACAGGAGGTAGTCGTACCCATTGCTCTGCCAGTCGAAGGTGGGATCGCAGTAGTACTTGTAGAGGTAGAGCGTGCCGTAGTCGCTCGGGATGTCGAAGATGTAGCAGTGGAGATACTGGCCCGAGGGAACCTGGACGTGGTAGCCGTTCGAGTAGGTGTACTCGTCCCAGGAGGTGGGCTGGGTGCCGCCGTTCTGCTGCGTGACACCGCAGAAGATACGGCCGACCTGATAGCCGTCGGGCAACTGTTCGACGATCTCGGCATCACCGGTTGGCACGTCCGTCCAGGTCGCGGCGCCGCTACTGTCGGTGGTTTGCCCCTGCGAGTAGCTGCCGCTGTTGACCTCGAAGTAGACATCGGTCTGCGGATTGGTGCAGCCGGAGTAGAGATAGTCATAGCTGCCGTTCTCCCAGTCGAACGCGGGATCGCAGTAGTACTTGTAGATATAGACGGTGCCGTAGCCACTGGGAATGTCGTACCAGTAGCAGTAATAGGTGTGGTTCTCCACGCAGGTTGCCGGTGATGAGATAGGAGCCGTTGCCCTCATCGGTCCAGGTCACCTTGCTGAGCGTGCTCGTATCCGGCGGAGCCACTCTGGCTGTTGTCCCAGTCAGTGCAACCCACCTGGATCGGGATGATATCCACTCGCTTCGATAAGACGAATTTGCGCCTGGCCAGCCGGTAATGAGCCGAACTCGACCGTGCCGTCGTTGCCAGTCGAGCTGGAATTCCCGCCGTTGACGGTGAACTTCACGTTGCTGTGCGGCGATTGACAGTCCTGGTAGACATTGGCGCCAGAGGCCTGGTAGTCGTAGGTCGGCGTCGCACAGGTACTTCTGAATATGGACGACCGCGGTGCCGCCGCCACCGCCGTACTGTTGCGTCTGGCCGCCCTGGGCAGGTGGGGAGTTGAACCAGTAGCAGGTTGCCTGGGTGTAGGTCGTCAGCGCCGGGGCGCTATAGCCGACATCCATATTGCCGCCGTTCGCGGCGAAGAAGCTGCGTTGCACGTCACCGGGATAATTCGGATCTCCGGAGACTTCGCAATAGACCCATGGGGTGCCATAGCCGTCGGGGACCGATTCGGAGACCGAGTAGCCGGTGCCGAGGGGAATCCCGGACCAGGATACCGATCCGCCGCCGTTGGTCTGTTGCGTTCCGCCCCCGTACGATGCGTCACCGGATTGGAGCGTGAATGACACGCCGGCAGCCGGCGTGGTGCAATTCGCGAATGCGGCGTTGGCATCGCCGCTGGAGGGATCGTACCCAGGCGCGCAATCGTATTTGGTTGCGGTGTAGGTAGCGGTATTCTGCGCGGCAGCAGGTTGCTGTTGCAAAGCAGGCAGCAAGCCGAGCAGGAATATGAACACAACAGACCGCGCAAGGATCTTGTGCGTCGTCGACATGACATCCAGCCTCCATGGTAAGGAAGTAACGTTGTCCGGGAGACGTCTCGTGATTTTATGTATCTGGTCTCATCTTAGTCTTATTTCCAAGGAAAGCAACTAGCAATTGTGAAGTGGGCGGGACGCATCCCGCACGCATGACACACGCAGATCCGGAGGAGCAATGAACGCAACTGAACGGCAACGACTGATCGACCGCTATCGGGAGGGGCCAGCAGTGGTCGAGCGAGCGCTGGAGGGCATCACGGAGGCGGAGCTGGATTTTCGCATCGCCGATGGCGATTGGAGTCCGCGCGACGTGGTGCATCACCTGGCGGACAGCGAGATGACCTCGGCTATCCGCATTCGGCGGTTGATCGCCGAAGATGAGCCATTGATCGTCGGGTATGACCAGGAGGAATTTGCGCGACGGCTCTATTACGGCCGGCCGATCGCGGGTTCGCTGCTGGCGCTGGCGGGCGCACGGGCGTCTACCGCGGATTTTCTGGATGAGTTCCAGGAGAGCGACTGGGAGCGGTTCGGGACCCACTCGGAATACGAGGATCCATTTACGGTCATCGGGTGGCTGGAGTATTACGCGGAGCATGCGCACGATCACGCCGAGCAGATTCGGCGGTCACGCGAGGCCGCCCGGTAAGGGCAAATGACAAGAGCATGAACGAACGAAGGACTGTGA
Source organism: uncultured Chloroflexia bacterium (assembly GCA_963720855.1). Taxonomy (GTDB): domain Bacteria; phylum Chloroflexota; class Chloroflexia; order Thermomicrobiales; family UBA6265; genus JAMLHN01. The sequence continues at coordinate 504,942 of CAVRGV010000002.1, forward strand.
CGTCACAGTCCTTCGTTCGTTTTGGCGTTCAGGTTTTGGCTGGTCAGGACGACGCCACTTTCGGGGTGTGGTCGTACCAGGCGAAGTTGCCGGGGTAGTCACGCAGGATGCCGTCGCGCAGCTCGAGCGTACGGGAGCAGATCCGTTCCAGGAAATAGCGGTCGTGCGAGACGGCGAGAATGGTGCCCGTGAATGCTTCCATCGCCGCTTCCAGGGCTTCGATCGCCTGCAGATCCAGATTGTTGGTCGGCTCGTCCAGGACGAGGAAGTTGGCTCCGCCGAGAATCAGCCCGGCAATCTGGAGCCGGGCTTTTTCTCCTCCGGAGAGGCGGCCGATCTGCGTCATGCCGGCGTCCCGGTCGAGCTGAAGCGAGCTGAGAAAGCTGATCGCCTGTTGCTCGTTGTACGGCTGCAGCCGGCGGATGTATTCGATGGCGGTTTGCTTTGGCGGCAGGTTTTCCTGTTCCTGGGCATACCAGCCGAGCACGACCGCCGGACCCGAGCCGCACCGTTCCACTGGTGGGGGTGACCTGACCAGCGAGCACGCGGAGGAGCGAGGTTTTGCCGGCACCGTTCGGTCCAACCAGGCCGATCCGCTCGCCTATACGGATCTCCAGATCGAACGGGCTTGGCGATGACCCGATGCGGATACGCGAACGAGGCGGCGTGCGCGTCGAGAATCACGGTTGCGCCGCGCTCGGTCGAAAAGCTGAAGTTCGCCGGGCGCCGGTCCAGGGCCGGGATCCGGGTGGCTTCCAGCCGCTCACGCTCTTCCTCCAGCTTGCGGCGCATGTTTTCCGCCCGTGAGGCGAACTTCGGATTCTGCCGCGCCCACTGGGTGAGCTGCTCAGCACTCGCCTTCAGCTTTTTGAATTCGCGTTCCTGCAACTCGCGGAGCTCGGTGGCTCGTTCATGCCGCGATTGCCGTTCGGCCCGGTAGTAGCTGTAGTTGCCGTGGTAGACGGTGATCTCGCCATGGGCCAGCTCGAAGATGCGATTGGAGATGCGATCGACGAAGTACCGGTCGTGGGTGATGGTGGCGACGGCGCCCTCGGCTTTCGCCAGCAAGCTTTCCAGCCATGCTTTGGCTTCGAGATCGAGGTGATTGTCGGGCTCGTCGAGAAGTAGTACGTCGGGTTGCGCCGCGAGCAATCCGGCAAGTGCGACGATTTTCTTCTCGCCACCACTCAACTGGCCGACTGGCTTGGCCCAGTCGGCTTCCGGCACGCGGAGCCCTGCGAGGATTTCCGCCCCCGGGAGCGGAACCCGGTCGTCGCGCACATCTTCGATGCGGGTCAAGGTAAGGGCGTACTCGTCCATGACGGCGGTGAGCTGATCGTCGTCCAGGGACTCGCCCATTCGCAGCTCGAGCCGGGTAAGGTGCAGCTCGAGCGCGTCTGGATCGCCGGCCGCGAGGGCAACGGTTTCCAGCACGGTCATTTCCGGATCGATCGCGGTTTCCTGATGGAGGTACCCGATACGCACTCCGCGCCGCACAGTGACCGCGCCAGCTTGCGGGGTGAGCTCACCCGAAAGCAGCCGAAAGAGGGTCGATTTTCCCGCCCCATTGGGACCGAGCAGGGCTAACCGATCGCCGGATTTGATCTCGAACGAGACATCCTCGAAAACCTGGTGCCCACCGTGTGCGTAACTGATGCCGTTTGCCTGAAGCAGAAGTACCATGCGCGGGAGGGTAGCATGACCAGACTGTCGTGCTAGGCAGCCGGTGTCGCCTCGGTCGAATCGTCGTAGGGTGGGAGGTCGAAGATGCCGGCGGCGATGAGCGCCAGCCGTTGTTCGACCTGAGTGGCGCGGTCGTCGTCGTCGAGTCCCAGGGTCAGCAATGCGAGCGGGCGGATCTCTCCTGACGGCAGGGTGATGATAGCCGACATCGTTGACCACATCTTCCAGATTCCCCGGTTTATCGATGGCATCGTACCCATCGGGCAGCAACAGGGGAATGCGATCGCGAATGAGCTGCTCTTCCAGGATCCCCATGATTTGCCCGGAGACGAAGGGCGAGATGAGCGTGTTGGTCGAAAGCTTTTGCATATAGGTGGCCATGTCGAACGGCGTGGTGATATTGACCGGTCCGAGCTGGGCGGACGATTCGATATAGGCGCGCGCGGCATCGACATCTGCCTGGGTCGCATCGGGCGCGGTTTGAGGCGGCCAGTTCGGGAGTGACAGGGGGTCGGCCAAGATCCAGGTTTCGTTCATGCCGATCTTTTCTGCCGTCTGGCGCAGGGATTCGGGAGTCGTCAGCGTGAGCATGGTCAGTCCGGCCACGTTGCTGGAATACGCGCCGGCGGCGAAGAGCAGGTCCTTCGAGGGTTGCTTCGGTACCGCCTTCATCGTTGGCGAAATACATATCGCCGCCACCTGCGGTGAAGAGGGCTGGATCGAGCGTGTACGTCTGTTGCAGTGAGAGCTCGCCAGCTTCGACTTTGCTGAGAATGTCGGCCATGAGGACGAGCTTGTAGGTCGACGCGGTCACAAAGGGAACATGGGCGTTTCTGGTGACAACGATCTTTCCGTCCGGTCCGAGGACGACCACGCCGAATACCCCCTGCTCCCCCTGCAGGAGGGCCGTTGCGGCAGCTTGCTCGGGCGAGGTGGGGATCCCGTCGATGAATTCGGGAGTTGGTGGAATGGTCGAGGTCGCGGTGGGAATCGGGGTTTCGGTCGGTGGAACCGTAAAGAAGGGGGTGACAACCTGCGCCACATCTGCCGTGATGGTCGCCGTCGGAGCAAGCTCGACGCGATCGTTCTGACTACCGCACGCGGTCAAGAGCACGCCTGGAACGATCAGCGCAAGCGCCGCACATGCGGCACGACGCACGCGCACCGGGGCCAGGATTCCTGAATTGATCCGCTCTTCGGTCACGCGCCTACCCGACTGCAATCGGTTTACTGCACCGATTGTACGCGCCGAGCAGGACGAAATTCGTCCGGAACGTCCCAGCTTTCGCTCAGATTTGCAAATTTTGTGGACGGAACGAACGTGCTGCGACGACTAGATATCGGTGTTCCCGGCGGCGATCAGGCCCAGCAGCGCGAGGATTTCGGTGGCGTGGCCATCGTCCGGCACGGCCGCGGAGTAGGCTGCCACCGCGCGCGGACCGGAATCGAGGAAGAGAATGCCGGTGTCGTTCACCGCGCCCACCAGGTTGCCGGGTTTGTCGGCAACGGGAATATCCCAGAGGTAGGCGGGCAGGCGGTCGCGAATGGCGTTGTCCAGCAGAATATCGACGATCTGCTCGCTCACCCAGTGCGAGACGACGGTGCCATTGATCAACCCAAGCTGGTAGGTCGCCATGTCGTAGGGAGTGGTGAGATTGACCCAGCCCTCTTCCTCATACGACTCGATGATGTAGTCCATCACGATGTCGATGTCCTCCTGGGAGGAGTCGACGCCGACCTGCGGTGGCCAGTAGGGCAATTCGTACGGGTTCGCGAAGAGATAGGTTTGGGTCATCCCGATCTCATGCGCGGTCTCATTGAGCGCGTCGGGCGTCGTGAGGGTCAGTAACGTGAGCGCGCTGACATTGCTGGACCAGGCGCCGACGGCGTAGAGCAGCTCGCTGATCGGTTTGTAGTTACCGGCGTCGCTCCAGAGGAAGTACATGTCGCCGCCGCTCTTATCGAAGAGGGCCTGATCGAGGTAGACCTCCTGATCGAGCGCCAGCTCGCCTTGCTCGACGCGCTTGAGGATATCGGCCATGAGCACGACTTTGTACGTGCTGGCCGTCACGAATGGCGTTCGGCTGTTGTAGGACGAGAGGATGTGACCATTGGCTTCCATGACGACGAAGCCGTAGACGCCGGACTGATCGGAGAGCAGCGAATTGGCGGCGGTTTGTTCCGCTGTTTCTGGCCAATAGCCGTTCGGAGTCGCCGTGGGCAGCGGCGTGGGGGTGCTGGTCGCAGTTGGGATTGGCGTGATGATGGGCGTAACGATCGCCGGCACCGTCGGCGATTCGTACGCGGGGGCCGCCGCGATGACGTTGCTGGTATCTGGCGCGGCGGAGCGCGAACAGGCCGCCAACACCAAACTCAGTAGCACGAGTGCCACTGAGAGCCCAAGAAACGGGGTTGAGTTCAACCGATATCGCTGGCGCGGGCCACCGACCATGTTGCTGCCGCATCGCCCTGGCGCCACTCCGGGCACGGTATTCGGGGACCGCGCTCGTCGATGGCTATCGGGCTCCATCTTCGAATAATTCCGAGCAGAAGTATACCTGAGGATTTCCGCAAATGCGCCCTGTTTTCGGTGCCGATTCGGCACGCAATAAAAAGGCGAATGGAGGCGTCCGTACGCTACAAACAGGCAAGAGCGACCGCGCGCAATCCGCTCCAAGGTGACATTCAGGAAGACGGGAAGGTGGCGGTTACTTGACCCCGCGCACGCTCAGGGCCCGAATTGGCAAGGAAAACGCTGCGGAGCTGTCGGGCGCGAGGTCGTTTCGCAGCTTTTCCCGGAGCTCGTTCTGGGCTGGTGCAGGCAATCCCAACAGATAACGGCTGGCTGGTCCGTACCCGGCCTGGAACGGCGTCCAGAAGTCATCGAAGCCCTGGAATTCCGCAACGATCTCGATCGCACCGGTCTCGACCGCGTTTATCCCGGCCGAGTGAAAGAGCCGCTCGAGCTGAACCGGATCGCAGATCGGGTAGGCCGTGCGCTCGTCGGCCAGCGCGGCTGCCGGATCGAGCGCGGAGGCTGCGTCCCAAAAGCGGGCTCGCGGACCAAAGCCACTGGCGTAGTCCCAGACGTAGGCGCCGACTGTTCCTCCGCGCCGCGCGGCACGGAGCATTTCTCGCACCGCGCCAAGCTGCCCCCCAGCCGGCAAGACGTTGATTACCAGCCCAGACACGACCGCATCGTATTGATTGGACGCGACCGGCAGCGAGCGGGCGTCGCCGACTTCGTATCGCACGCGGGGATCTTCGATTTGCCGGCGGGCATAGGCGATGTAGGCAGAAGACGGATCGACGCCAACGACCTCCTTCGGTTGCTCGGCGTCGAGCACGGCCTGGATCAACGCGCCGGTGCCGCAGCCGACATCCAGCCAGCGACCGTTACCACCGGCATCGATCCAGTCGAGAAAGCGCGGAGCCACCATGCGGCTCCAACGGCCGGTCAACGGCTCATAGGCTTCGCCAGCAGTAGCGAGCTGAGTCGGATTCTGGTTCACCTGCGCGGCACTCCCGGACTGGGACGATTCAGTTGGGTCAATGTAGCAGAGCGGGGTTGCGTTTGGGCGAGGTTCAGACATTGGCATGTGACCCAACCACGTGACTGGAACTGATCATGGGTCGTCGTGGAGGACCTCCGTGTCCTATCGAGGCAACGAGCATGGCGCAATGGAACGCGTGGTGTGGATGCGTACGGAGATACCGCCTGGTTTGCGAGCGTGGTGAGAGGTGCCGGAAGACGGAAGGGCACGGGGGCCCAGCGCTACGACCGGATAGAGGTTTCGGGATGGAACCGAGGCTTGGGCGACAAGAGGTCCCTCCGATTCGGCCGGGATGACGGTTTGGGGGTCGAGGTGCTTCCCGGTGGGCGTCCTGGTATAGAGGCGGAGGCTCGTTTTGTTGCGAGGGTGGCAGAGAAGGGTTTGGTCGATTGCCGGTCACGGCTTCGCTCGCGAACTGCTTGACAGCGAAGAACATTCGTTCTAGGGTAGCCACGATAGTTCGCGCCCCGCGAGATTGGTAGACTGGAGCAACGATGAGCGACGTTCGATTTGGCTATACGATTGTGTACGTTCCCGAGGTGCAGGCCGCGCTCGATTTCTACATGCGCGCTTTCGGGTTCGAGCCGGGGTTCGTTTCGCCGGATGGTTCGTATGGCGAGCTGCAAACCGGTGCGACGACGCTTTCGTTCGCGTCCGAGGCATTGGGCGATGCGCATTTCGCGCATGGATTCCTGCGGCATTCGCTGGCGAATCCGCCCTTTGGCACCGAGCTTGCGTTCACGACGCCGGATGTCGACGCCACGGTCGCGGCCGCGATCGATGCCGGCGCACAGTTGCTGGTTCCCACGGAAATCATGGAGTGGGGCCAGACGGTTGCGTGGGTACGCGATCCGAATGGCGTCCTGATCGAGATCTGCACCCCTATCGCGAGTTAGCTTCGAAGTTCCCGAGGAGCGCCTGTGCCGAGCGTCGATTGTTTTCTTCTGGTCGATTCGGCCCAGGTTGCCAATGGCAAGCTCTACATACTGGGGGGCGGGTGGGCGCGGCTCACCACCACGCAGGTTCCGGTATCCCGCAGCTTCGAGACGGCTATTCGGGTGGTGGTTCCCTGGACCGAGACGAATCGGCCGCATTCCCTCGAGCTGCAACTGGAGAACGAGGACGGCCAGGCTCTGCTGGCGCAACCGGTGAAAGCGGAGATTCGGGTTGGACGACCGGCGTCGCTGAAAGACGGAACCGATCAGGTGGTGCCGCTGGCATTGCGGCTGGGTCCGGTCACGCTGGAACGGGAAGGGCGATACGCCTTGATCTTGCGGTATGAAGGCGAAGAAACCGCGCGTACCGCGTTCGATCTGGTGCTCAATCGGCCTGCGACGCCGACGGCGGCGAGTGGGTAGCCCTGGAACCCGAGACAACCGGATTGGGAAAGGATTTCGAGCCGATTCTCGCGCTGGCGCGCGGCGATTGCAGGGCACAGGTTGCTGCGCTTCGAGCGCTGTCTCCGAGCCTTAGAGGATCTTCTCGAAATGGCGGTCGTCGTTCCAGACGCCGAGCTCGGTAAAGCCGGTTGCGGTGTAGAGCGCGATCGCGTCGGTCCAATCGTGGGTGGTTTCGCAGACCAGGCGATGATAGCCGCGGGCGCGGGCGGCCTCTTCCAGGTAGGCGACCAATCGTTTGCCAATTCCCCGACCGCGCGCGGTCTTTGCCACACTCATACGCACGATGCGGCCGGTCTGGTCGTCTTCCCGGAGGAGTCCAGCGGTGCCGAGGAGCGTGCCATCTACCGCTTCGACCACGAAGAAGTCCGCTCGCTGCGAGGGATAATTGACAGCAATGTCATCCAAATCGGGATTGAGCGTTTCGTCGATGGAACCCCAGTGCTCCCCGAGGCCCGCGAGGATGAGGGTACGAGCCGCCGTTTGATCGGAGGCGACGAAGGGACGGATGGTATAACCCGCATCCGTCATAAGCCCGGGATTGCCCAGCCGATGAATCTGGCGACCGCCAATGCCAGAACGCAAAACCCAAGCACGAAGATGATGCCGATCACCAGCAGGGTGGCCGACAGGCCGAGGCAACACCCTCCCCCGCCAGACGAGGTATAGACCTTGCCCGAGAACTGCGGCGGTGGTCCCGACTGGGCCGGAGGCGGCGCGGAATCCTCGGCGGGCACTTCGCGGACGTCGATAACGCGATAGTCTTCGACTTCAATGATCTCGCGTTGATCCGACACCGTCTAGCTCCCGGTTGGCGCTCGGTCGCTTTCGAGCGCGCTGCGTGAAAGTGTAGTCGGGGCAGCCTATTTGCCGATGCAGAATCGGCTGAAGATTTCGGTCAGCACCGCTTCGTCGACCGCCTCGCCGGTGACCTCGCCGACAGCATGTAACGCGGCGCGCACATCGGTGGCCATCAGATCGATCGGCAATCCGGCGCCGCGGGTTTCGGTCGCCATCCGCAGGTGATTCAGCGCGCGATCGATTGCCCAATGCTGACGCGCGTTCAAGAGCGCTGGTTGGGCGTGCTCGGCAAGATCGGAACGCAGTAACCTGCCGATGGCTCGCTCCAATTCGGCCAGACCTTCGCCGGTTTCGCAGGAGAGGTGAACCACCGGCGCGCCAGGCAGCAGCGCCAGCACGTCCGATTGATCTGCACGTGCGGGCAGATCGGACTTGTTGATGACGATCGCGACCCCGGCTGGATCCCGATGCCGTTTCTGGCAAGCGGTCCGCGATGGTGCGTGCGATCTCCAGATCGGCGGGAGAGGACGGTACCGAACCGTCCAGCACCAGCAGGGCGGCGGCCGACGAGGCGAGGGCCCGGCGGCTCCGCTCGATGCCAAGCTGCTCGACCAGATCGGCGGTTTCCGCGATGCCGGCGGTGTCGAGCAAGGTGACCGGCAGCCCGGCGATGACCGCGCTCTCGGTGACCACATCGCGGGTGGTGCCCGCGATCGGTGTCACGATGGCCCGTTCGCTGCGCAGCAGCAGGTTGAGCAGGCTGCTCTTGCCAACATTGGGGCGGCCAACCAGCGCGATCTGGGCGCCATCCCGAATCAGTTGGCCGGAGCGCGAGCCGGCGATGACGGCCTCGAGGGCAGCGAGCGCGACGTCGAGATCGGTGTCGATATCGGCAGCGGGAATCTCGTCGTCCGGAAAGTCGGCGGCGGCATCGAGATAGGCCAGCAGTGAGACGATGGCGTCGCGGGCCGGTTCCAAGCGGCGGGTGAGATCGCCGCGCAGGTCGCCCAGCGCCAGTTGCAAGCCCTCGGCGGTACGAGCCGAAATGACTTCGAGCACAGCTTCTGCCTGTGACAGATCGAGCCGGCCATTGAGGTAGGCGCGCAAGGTGAACTCGCCGGGCTCGGCATGGCGCGCGCCGGCGGCCATCACCACACGCAGGGTTTCGTGCAACGGGAGACGCCCACCATGGCAAGAGATCTCGACGGTATCTTCGGTGGTGTAACTGTGCGGGCCGGCAAACCAGGTGAGCAGCACGTCGTCGATCAACGCCTGGCTGACGGGATCGACGATCTGGCCGTACAACACCCTATGTGAGCGCTCCGGTGTGAGCGAGAGCGTGCTGGCTTTGGCCGGCCGAAAGACCTGGGAGGCGATGGCGGCCGCGTCGGGACCGCTCACGCGGATAACGCCGAGACCACCTTGCCCGGGCGGGGTGCTGATTGCGGCGATGGTTGCGGAGTCGAGCATGGGTGGAGGTCGGAACCGAGCGTCAGGAAATCGAACGTCCAACGTCCATATTCAAGCGCAGAAACGATGATGCAGCTCTGCGAGCGATTCCCGTTGGACGCGTGACACGGGAACCCATTTTCTAACTTCGAATGGGCAGCTCTTCGCCGGTGCGCATGAACGCCTCGACCTCGGCGCGGGTGGGGATGCTGTGCATGCCGACTTCCCGCAGGCTCATACCGGATGCGGCTGATGCGAAACGCGCGGCGCGGAGGGCGGAAACCGACCGATCGGTGGCGCCGATGAAAAAGGAGGCGGCAAAGGTATCGCCAGCGCCGGTGTGGTCGGCAACATCGACCTTGAACGCCGACACGCTTGCCCGCTGGCCGCCGTAGATCACCTTGGCCCCATCCTGGCCCATGGTGATGACGCCCAGCCGATTCGCGCCGACCGCTTCCACCGTGTCGCGACAGAGCGCGATCTCTTCCTGGCTGACGATGATGCAATCGAGCCGGCTGACCAGCTCTTTTGGCAAGCGCAAGTGGTTCTGCGTGACCTTGCCGCCGCCCGGTTTGGGCCAGTCGCGCATCCAGCCCTGGGGCGTGGCGCCCAGGAACGTGGGAGAGAGCGAGCCGGTTTGCTTGGGATCGATCTCCTGCGCGATAGGGCCGAGATGGATGATGCGGGCATTGCGCCAATGGGGCGGCAGACCGCGCAAGTCGATCGGGCCGGCCCAGTGCGGCAGTTTCTGGGTGCGGCGTCCGCCGGTGTACTCATTGACGAACATGGTCGTGGTCTCGGTGTCCTGCACGATGATCTGGAGCTCGTCGGCATATTCCTCGAGCGAGGGAATGTCGTATCCCTCCACCTGCCGGCCGTAGACGCCGCGGGTGAGCACGGCGGTCCGCCAGCCCAGCCGGGAGGCGGTCAGCGCCGAATAGAGCGCCGTGCCTCCGAGGACGACTTTGCCGTTGGCGTGGATATCGCCGCAGATATGCCCGATCACCAGGTATTCGGGGGTGCGGGAGGTTTGCATGCCAGAGAGCGAACGGGCGCCGGAGAGCGGCTGTCGTTTTTGCGTCGCCGGTTTGGCCGCCGGTTTTCCACTGGTCGAGTCTGACACCGTTCCCCCTCGCTTCCACTTCGTTGCGTCATTGTGAAGGCGCGGCCGAACGTTGTCCACGCACAACGCTGGGCCGCGCCCCGATTCGATTCGCATGGAGTAGCGAGCGTGACGCGACGCGGGCCGGTCAGGCGCGCGGCATCACGGTGATGCGCCGTTCCTGCCCTTCGCCGTTGCTCTCGGTGGCGACCTCGGGATGCTCCCGCAGGGTCATGTGCACCACGCGACGCTCGTTGGGCGGCATCGGCTCGAGCACGATCGGGCGGCCGCTGCGCGAAACCTGGCGGGCAACCCGATCGGCGAGCGCAATGAGCGACTCCTCCCGACGGGTGCGATAGGCCTCGACATCGACGATAACGCGGGTGTAATCACCGAGCCGCTTGTTTGCGATCAGATTGACGATGTATTGCAGATGGGCCAGATGCTCGCCGCGGCGGCCGATCAACAAACCGAGGTCCTGCCCGAGAATGTCGATGAAGATGGTGGGAGGATCCTCTTCGCCAGAATCCATGGACGACGGGTTGTCGGTGGCAACCACTTCGGCCGCAACGCCCATATGGGCGAGCAGCTCGGAGACAATGGCCTTGGCGGTCGTCTCGTCCTCGGTATCGGCCCGATTCGGATCGTAGACCCGGGGCGGCGGGGCAGGCTGGCGATCGCGGCGCGGCCCTTCGCCGCGCTGGGATGGACGATCGCCGGGCGCGCGGCGAGCCGACTGCGGCCGGCTCGATTCCTTCGGGCTCGGCTTGGCGGTCGGGACCGGCTGCGATGCCATGCCTTTGGCGGTTACCCGAACCAGGGCCTCGGCATCCTCATCCGGGCCGGCATCGGAGAGCACTTCGATATCGACATCGCTCTCGTTCAGGTCGAGCTGTTCGAGCGCGAGGCGGATTGCCTCTTCGACCGAGAAGGCCTGAATTTCGACACTGGTCATCCGGTTTGCCATTTGCTTCGAGCTCCATCGATGTGGTGGTTCATGCCCATCGGCCGATCAACGTTCGGCTCCGGGGCAAGCATGCGAATGCGTTCTCCAGAACTCCGGTTACGGCGTCTTGCGCGTCGAGCGGGTGCGCTTGGGAGCGCCCTGGGCTGAATGCCCGTTGGAGGTCACCGGTGCGGCGTCGACCTCGATGACCTCACCAGATTGCGCCTGGACGTTCCGCTCGTGTTGCTGTTTCTTGGTGACCTTCTTGTTGGTCGAGGTGGTTACGCGGGCCGGCTTGGGTGGCGTCTCCTCGATGTCCGCGTCGACGGTTACCGCGCCATGCCGGGCCGCCTGCTGAGCTTGCGCCTCGTCCATTTTGGACTGGAACCATCCCATGACGCCCTTGGGCCGAATGGGGGTGCCGTCTTCACTCATCACCACGAATTCCGATGGATCGCGCGGCGGCCGGTAGCCGAGGCGGCGATGCTCCGGCAGCTCTGGCAGCCATGGGAACCAGTCCTTCATGGAGCCCCACCCGGTGATCAGCCACTGCTGCACCACGGAATAGACGCTCTGGGTTACCCAGTAGATGACCGGGCCGGAGGCGAAATTCCACCCGAACAGCACCACGGTGATGGGCAGGAAATTCATCATGGTGTTCATCATCGCCTGTTGGGGATCGGAGGATTTCCCCATCCCGGCGGGACGCATCATCTTGGTCTGAATGAATTGGAAGACACCCGCCATGATCGGCAGGATGTGGTAGGGATCGGCTTCGGCCAGACTCGGGAGCCAGAGGAATCCGCCCGCCCAAAGGGAAGACGCGTCAAAGTTCACATTGCCCTGGGACAGATGGAGGATGGCTCGATAGAGGCCGAGGAAGATCGGCATCTGGATCAACATGGGCAAACAACCAGCCATCGGATTGGCCTGGTACTGGCTGTAGAGCTTGGTCGTTTCCTGATAGAGCTTCTGCTTGTCCTTGGCGTATTTCTTCTGCAGCTCCTTGATCTTGGGCTGCAGCTCCTGCATGGCCCGGCTGGAGCGCGTCGCCTTGATGGTGAGCGGCAGCATCAGGGTCTTGATGATGATCGTAAAGACGATAACGGCCAGGCCGGCGCTGTGCAGGTGGACGGCGAGGAAGTTGAGCGCGTGCTCGAGGAGACTCGTGAACGCACGCCAACCCGGAGGAGAGGGAATCGAGGGGCTGAGCAGCGGGTTCAGGAGACCACTGACAATATCAAACGAATCGAACACGACGCCTCCGGGCGGAAAAACACGAGTTCATTGAATCTGGCGCCGATGCGAACACCGACGTGCGCACGGCGAACGGCTGCCGTGATGCGGGTCGGAGCATGGTTGTCACACCGTCGGAATGCCGGATTCGGCGATTACTCACCCACCACTGCTCACGAGCGGAACGAACGAGCGCGCATGCGCACACGATCCGCCGATCCAGCGGCTAAGCGGTAAGCATAAAGAACGACGGGGGTTTGGTCCAGCAGGCGACGCGCAAAGATACGAAGGCGGCGGTCAGAAGTCGGATTTCAGAAGTCAGACATCGGTCGATCCTGCCACGCAAGCAGGTGCTGCCGCGCATCGACTGCGTGCTGACTGCTAATCGGGTACGGGATCGTAGCCGCCCTTGGTCCAGGGGCCGCAGCGGGCGAGGCGCTTGACTCCCAGCCAGCTCCCCCTGATGGCGCCGTGTTTCTCGATTGCTTCATAGGTATAGACCGAGCAGGTCGGCTGGAAGCGGCACGCCGAGGGAAAGAGCGGCGAAAGGAAAATCTTATAGAAGCGGATGAGCGCCAGTGGGATGGCCGTCGTGACCTTCATGGTGCGCAGATGATAGTGGGTGTGGCGGGCTTTCACCCAATCGACCTGTAGTGCGGCTATCGTCGTCGCGCCCCAACAGTCAGGCGATTGGCTTGTCGGCAAAGAGGCGTGCCCGTTGGAAGAGGGTTTCCAGGGTTTGCCGGGCGACGTCGAGTCCTGTGAGCTCGTCCGGTCCACCCCGCAGGATGACGACGATGTCGTGACCCGGCTTCAAGGAGGGGTGTAATTCGCGCAGCACTTCGCGCACCAGCCGTTTGCAGCGGTTGCGCTCATGCGCTTTGCCGACCTTTTTTCCGGCGATCACGGCATAGCGGTTGGGGACGGGATTCTCGGGATGCGCGAAAACACGAATCACGAGGGGGCCCATGGCCTGGGCCTTGCCTCGCGATCGGGCATTGCGGACCTCCCAGTCGTCACGAAGGCGGAGGGAGCGTTCCATATAAGCAGTTCGGAGTGGGGATCGAGGAGTGGGCTCGGAGATCGGTCGGATCCCTACCGCTCAGCTCCCTGCTCCGCGTTCCTATTTGTTCTGCGTGAATTTCTTCTCGACGGTCAGCAGGAAGCGACCCTTGGCACGGCGCCGGCGGAGGACGTCACGCCCACCCTTGGACGACATACGCTTGAGGAAGCCGTGCTCGCGAAGGCGAGGAATTCGCTTCGGCTGATAGGTTCGTTTGGTCATGGTCTCCGTGCTCCCGTCGCCCGATACCTGAGCGATCCTGGTTCCAGTTCTGGTTTCGAGCTTCGACTGTCACAAAAACTTGCCGCTACGGATTCGCAGCGGCAGCAAGAAAGTCTAAAGGAGGGAACGTCTTGAGTCAAATCCGGAATCAATCCCCCAACGAGCTGAGCTCTATCGCCTGGAGGATCTTTTGACTATCGGCAGTCACAAATACAGTTGACGCATTTACCATGCCCCGGATTGCCACAGGGCTTGTTATTCCCGTTGCAGTCACCATTGTTCGTGCAGTTTGCTCCGGGTCCACCACAGGTAGCGGACGCCTCCGGACCCATTCGAGTTATCGAGGCCACCACAGGAACTCCCAGTGCGCCGATCGTACCTGCCCCCACCAATTTCAGCAGTTTGCGACGGTGCATCGATGACTCAAACGCAGATTCTGGAGCTACTAGGAGGCCAGCTTCGCCAAGCTGGGCAACTGCGGATTGAACGGTTTCCATCCGAAACTCCGGATTCACTTCCGCGATGAGATTGGTGATTTGAGCAACAGAACGAACTCCATCGCAAATACACCAAATATTGAATGCCGTGCCATTGAGCGTGTGATATCTGTTCAGATTCGGGTCGAAGAGAACTGCCTCGTCTCCGATTCGCTCAATGAGAAATTCGCTAAGCGGCCGGGCTGCTGGGACTGAACTGGCGGCTAGGAGAGAAGGGGTTTCCCCATTCGAATGCTCTTGAATTTCGTCCATTGAAGATTCTTCTCCTGCCGCACACACCGAGAGCCGGGCAAGAGTCGACTCGTTGCCCGAAACCAAGCTTGATCTATGAATCGCGTCTCAAGGGGCATCATAATTTGATTGATTCACAAACGCAAGCAGATCGAATCCCGGAATCGGTCAGATTCCAGGAATTGCAAGCATGCTTTCGATTTCCCTTTAGAATTAATGGCGGATTTAGGATATTCCTGGTAACGAACACCCACCTTCCACACGTTCAGGGGAACCTGGAGCGTTCGAAACTGCTGTTACTGAACTAGCCTCAACATCTTGAGTCGCCCCACTGATGAACCGTTGACACTGGGCAGCGACAATTTGCGGACCGGAGGGTCGTGTACAAGGTCAAGCGGGCCGACGCAACCCATTCTTCAGGAGCAGACCCAGGTAGCTGGGTGCAGTTCCCACTGGCCACCAAATGAGCCCTCCACCGCCCGAGTTGCAACACTGGACTTCATGGGCAGTGGTCGAACAGGTCGAGTACGCGCCGATAGACGGGCATGCGCCGCCTGCGGCGATGTTCGAGCACAGGCTTGCCGCGCTTGCTGCATCCGGCGCGGTGATCGACTTAATCAACGGAATACCAAATACCCCAAACCCACCCGTCGCCGCGACTTTCAACGCCACTCGGCGATTCACCAGAGCGTCGAAGCTTGTTTGCGAAGCCACCAGGAGTGATGCCTCACCAAGCTCGCCAACCGTTGCTGCAACTACTTCGACTTCCAGACCCAGCTCGCCACTAATTTGTTCGACGGTGGAGGCCCCGTCACACGATGCCCAGATTCCTTGGGCCGCGCCATTGAGCGTGTGGTACTGCATGGTTTCGGCATCGAAGAGCACCAGGTCGTCGTCGATGCGCTCCCAGGCGAAATCACTCAGCGGACGTGCTGCCGGGATCGGACTGTTGTCATGAGTACCGAGAGTTTCGTTGGCTCGGCAGTTCTGGCGTTCGCTCACGGGTTCCCTCTTTTGCGGCAATCAGACAGATGCCCGAGCACGGTTCGGCTCGTGGCCCGGAATTTCGCAGTGTTTCATTTTTCTCAAACCTCGAGAATCCTAGTGCTCCCGTTCTTCGATAACAAGCAGGTCGGCAGTGAACGATTGCCCGATCGACTCGATTCGGGGGAGCTGGTGCGCGGTCAGCTTTCCTGATTCGAGCAGGTGGAAGACATCGATGACCGCCTGGGCCGGCTCGAACGGCTCGTGATCGCGTGCAAGCAGCTGCGCATGGACCAACATGTCCCACCCGAGCTGGATGACGACGAGCGGCACCGCGAGGTACGTTGCCAATTGGCGAGCCGAGCGCTCGCTGTCCGACGCACGCCAGATACGCATCAGCGCGTCATTCAGGCAATGAAAGCGATCCGTAACCGGGTCGTAGACAAGGTAGTCGTCATCAAGCGGCTCGATGACGAGATCGGACCGGGCGAGTGCGCTGGAACATGGAATGCGATCATGCCTCTGCATAGAGCGAACTCGAGGGTGAGGTTCGATCCGGTCGATGGCCCGGATTCGGACGTGCGTCGCCGGAGATGAAGAGCACCGGCCGGCAACTGAGATGTTGGTGACATCACCACTATTACCGAAGGACACCCCAAAAGAAAAGTCCACACGGCATAAATCCGGAAAATCCAGAACTGGGAAAGCCCGCTCATTCCAGCGCCATGGTCCGCCAGCCGAGTACTTGGTCGATTTGCAGATAACGTTCGGATGAGACGTTGGCGAGATCGGCCCGACTGTGTCAATCAGGCCAGTGCATTCGGTTTGTACGTACCCATGTACGAACGCGGGTTGACGGGGGCGGCGGGCGTCCGCGTTCGCTGGATCATGCCGGTTCGTCAAGAAATCCCGCGTGGTTGCTGGGGTTTTTGACGCGACGTTGTGCTGCCGAGTTCTGTACAAACGGTCTGAACGTGCACTACTATACGTTCACCCCGAACACAGCCCCGATGTGTTTGACTCGAGGTGAGCGTAGCCGCTCTTCTTGTGCGCAATACGTCTGTTCGGCTGTTCTCTCGGCGCTCGGCGCCGGGTTCCCCGCTGGTTTCGAACGCATTTCCTGCGCTCGGATGGAGGATCCGGATGGTTACCGAGCTCGTACGCACCGTCTCACGCGTGGAACAGGAAGGCGAGGCAGTTCGCACGCTGGACCAGCTTGGCCGGTCCTTCTTCAGCGGATACCGGCTGGCGAAATTCGCGCTCGATTCCTGGTCGTTGCTGGGCCGGTCGGAATCGGTCGATTGGCTCGACCCCAAGCATTCGGCGCGGCCGATCGTCGAGGTGTGGCGGCAGGAAGATCACACCGGACAGCCACTCGGTGCGATGACCCTGCACTACTACCATTGGAACCGTATCCGCCGGCAGCACTATTTCTCGATCATTCCCAATCCGCGCCAGCCGAAACGCGGGCGTATCTTCGTCGCTGCCGTTCGAAGAGCTGGTGAGCCGGGAGCTCGGCATGGTGACCGCACCGTGCGTAGCGGTCGAGCTGGGATACATCGCCGTTGCGCCGGAAGCGCGCGGTCAGGGCGTTGGCGGGGCGCTTTTCGATACGTTCATGGATCGCGCCAAGCCTGCTGGCGCCGGAACGAAACCTGGCCTTCACCATCGTGATGGCCCAACACGCGCGCATGCCCTGGGGCGCCGAGCTGATGGCGCATCTGATCGAGCGTGGGGCGACGTCGCAGCGCAACGCGATCCTGATGTCCGAGATCGGGCTGGAGCTCAATCACCCGCCCGATCTTTGGGAGGTGGCCGACACGGCGCAACCGACAGCATGGATGGCGGAACGGCGGGGATTGGACGTGATCGGCTATGGCAAGAATCTGGGGCAGGTTTGGGCGGGGCGCGCCGGGCAAGCCGGTCTCGCATTGCCGTTCGAGCTCCAGCACCGGTTGACCGGATAGCCCGACGATCAGGCACTTTTGGCTGGTACTCACAACGGCACGGTAGGATGGATCGACATCCTTCGTGCCGTTTTTCATTGCATCGAATCCAAGACGAAAGGGCTGTAGCCGATGAGAAAGCTTCTGGTGACGTTTCTCGCGCTGATCGCATTGCTGGGGAGCGCGGTGGCGGTGGCAACCGTGCACGCTCCATCGAGCGTGGTGCGTGCCAGCGATGACGATTGCGATTCCAGTGGGTCGGGCAGTGGAGATTGCGACGACGATCGCACGGATGGGCAGGACGATGGCGATGACCATTCCGGTCATGGCGGTGGCGATGACGATATCGACGAACGGGACATTGCCGCGCAGACCGCGCTTGCGCAACCGGTTGGGGAGCGCGAAATTCGCTTCGTGGATGAGCGGGTGACGCCGAACACGATCACGATCAAGGTGGGCGAGACCGTTACCTTCGTCAATGCCGATGACGATGAGCACACGGCCACCGGACCCGGTTTCGATACCGGCACGATGAACCCGGGCGACTCGGTCACGATCACGTTCGACACCGCGGGGTCGTTCGATTTCGCTTGCCAGTTCCACCCGGAGATGCGCGGCACGGTGTCGTCGAGGGCGACGGAACGCCGGCAGCGTCGCCGGTTGCGTCGCCGGTCGCCATTGCCTCTCCGCCGGCCGGCGCGCAGACCGCGGGCGCGACTGTCGAGATCAGCATCGTCGATTTCGCGTTCGAGCAGGCGGCTATCATCGTCGCACCCGGAACCACCGTCACCTGGACCAACGACGGAGTGGCGCCCCACACGGTGAGCGGGCTCCCGGAGGAATCGGGGACGCTCGAGCCGGGACAGTCGTTCTCGTTTACATTCACTGACCCAGGGACGTTCGCCTATCAATGCGCGTTCCACCCGCAAATGATGGGGCAGGTGGTCGTCGATCCCAACGCCCCACCGTCCGGCACCTGACCAAACGCTCTTCTCCTCCCCGCTTCCGGTTTCGGAAGCGGGGATTTTTGTGTACCGTTTCCGCAACGGATCGATTCAGGAGGAAGGTCGCCCATGCTGCTACGAAATCTGCGCGCGCCGGATGGCGTTTTCATCGATCTGCTGGTCGAGGACGGCACCATCGTCGCGGTGGGACTGGTGGGCACGCTGGACAGCTCCGGCGAAACGATCGATTGCGGCGGGCGGCTGGTCTTCCCGGGATTCGTGGACGCGCATGCGCATATCGACAAGAGCCTTGCTGGGACTGGGGTGGTATCGAAACGAGGTTGGGCCGGCGATCGAGGAGATGATTCGCAACGAGCGGCGTCTGCGGGTGGAGCGGGGGATCGATTCGCACGCAGCAGTCGAGCGCGGTTGCGCGGCGGATGATCGCCGCCGGTACGACGCAGGTGCGGACCTTTGTCGATATCGACACCGATATCGGGCTTTCCGGGCTGGAAGGCGTATTGCGTACCCGCGAGGAGCTGGCGGACGCGATCTCGATCCAGATCTGCGCCTTTCCGCAGAGCGGGCATGCTGATTCGGCCGGGAACGCTCGAACTGATCGAAGAAGGGTTGCGCATGGGCGCCGAGGTGGTCGGCGGGCTCGATCCGTCGGCGATCGACCGGGATCCGAAGGGGCAGCTCGATGCGGTGTTCGGGCTGGCGGAGAAGTACGACCGGGATATCGACATTCACCTGCATGAGCCGGGCGAGCTGGGCGCGTTCGATATGGAAGAGATTGCCGAGCGGACCAACCGGCTGGGATTCCAGGGACGAGTGGTCATCAGCCACGCCTTCTGCCTGGGGACGGTGGACGAAGCGTATTTCGGCAAGCTGGTCGATCTGCTGGTGGAGAACGATATCGCCATCATGAGTCACGGTCCGAGCGGGCCGCGGGTTCCGCCGCCGGTGAAAAAGCTGCGCCAGGCAGGGGTGCGCATGTGCACCGGCAACGACGGTATCCGCGATGCGTGGGGACCGCTCAACATGCCCGACATGCTGCTGCGCACCTTCCTGGTGGTCTATCGAAACAACTTCCGGCGGGACGACGATATCCAGATGGCGCTCGATATTGCGACCTATGGCGGGGCGCAGGTGATCGGGGTGGAGAACTACGGGCTGGAGGTGGGAACGCGGCCGATCTGGTGATCGTGGATGGCGAGAACCATCTGGAGCCGATCTTCGAGCGGCCAGAACGTTGGATGGTTATGAAGGGTGGGAATGTCGTGGCGCGGGATGGGGAGTGTTTGGTGTAGCAAGCGCCAAGAGGAATGGAGCGTTCTCCAGGTCGATCGACGACAGGACAGGGACGTCCTGAACTACGCTCGGAGGGGAGATGGGGCGGTAAGGTTGCACGCGACGAGCGGCAGGTATGCCCTCGGCTACGGCTTTGGGGCGTCGGGTTCGATGAGGAGACGGCGGGGACCGGGACCTTCATCGGAGAGGGTGTCGTCCGGGTTGAAGAGGACGCAGGTATCGAGTGAGAGGCAGCCGCAGCCGATACAACCGGTCAGCTCGTCGCGCAGTTTCTGCATCTGTTCGATGCGCAGATCGAGCTCAGCGCGCCAGCTATTGGAGAGATGCTGCCAGTCGGCTTTGCCGGGCGGGCGTCCTTGGGAAGATCGTCCAGGGCGGTCCGGATGTCGGCGAGCGACATGCCCACTCGTTGCGATACCCGCACGAAAGCAACCCGGCGCAGGGTGTCGCGGCGATAGCGGCGCTGATTGCCTTCGGTGCGGCGGCTGGAGATGAGTCCTTGCCGCTCGTAGAAATGCAGCGCGGAGACGGAGACGCCGCTGCGCTCGGCCAACTGGCCGACGGTCAATTCGGTCGATATCTGGGATCGGTGATCGTTTGGCTGGTTCATGCTTGACCTCAATCTCAGTTGAGGTTGTAGCATGGGAGGACTTCGCGCCGCCAGCGTGGCCCGGCGCGATCGAACGACGAGGTTGCCGGTCACCGTGTCCGAAGCGATCGCTATCGAACGTCCCATCGAGGAACAAACCAGAACACGCCGAAGCCGCGGCAGCCCAACGTACGCCAGTTTCGAACGGTGACGTTCGGCATG
Organism: uncultured Chloroflexia bacterium; assembly: GCA_963720855.1. GTDB lineage: Bacteria > Chloroflexota > Chloroflexia > Thermomicrobiales > UBA6265 > JAMLHN01. The sequence goes on from CAVRGV010000002.1 coordinate 525,122, forward strand.
GTGTCGCTGGTGGTGCTGCTCGCCTATCAGTCGCTGGCGGTGACCACCGCGATGCCGACCGTGGCCGAGGCGCTGGACGGGCTTTCGTTCTACGCGATGGCGTTCGCGGTGCCGATGGCGACCGGCGTGATCGGCATGGTCGCAGCCGGGATCTGGTGCGACCGGCGGGGGCCGGCAGGCGCGCTGCTGGCCGGCGTGACGCTCTTCATCATCGGTATGTTGCTGGTTGGCACGGCGCCGGTGATGGAAATGGTGGTCATTGGGCGAGCGGTGCATGGGCTTGGTTCCGGGCTGTTGCTGGTCTCACTTTATGTCGTGATCGGGCGCGCCTATCCCGAATCGTTGCGGCCGAGCGTTTTCGTCGCGATGTCGGCCGCGTGGGTGGTGCCGTCCATCATCGGGCCGACGATTGCCGGGTTGACGGTGCAGCATTTCGATTGGCGTTGGGTCTTTCTCAGCATGCCGATTCTGGCGATTCCGGCCGCGATTCTGGTGCGCCCGGCGTTGCGTATGCTGGACGACACCAAACCAGATCCAGACATGGGATAAGCGCGGCGCGGTGGTGAAGATCGGCTGGTCGCTGCTGGCGGCGGCCGGCGCGGCGACGTTGCACTACGGTGGCGAGCGGCGGGACATCGTGGGGATCGCGCTGATCGCCGCCTCGATCGCGGGTTTGATCTTGAGCAGTCCGCGACTGCTCCCGAAAGGAACCTTCCGGGCCGATCGCGGACTTCCCACCGTTTTCATTTTGCGTGGCCTGGTGGGCTCGGCATTCATCGGAGCGGAGATCTATCTGCCGTTGTTGCTGGACCGCGAACGCGGGATTCTCCCCTGCCATGGCGGGCTCGATCCTGACCATCGGCGGGGTCACCTGGTTTGCGGGATCGTGGTTGCGCGGCCGGTTCGATACGCGGATCGCGCCGGCCACCTTCGTGCGAACCGGCGCGATCTCGCTGTGTATCGGTATCGCCAGTGTTGCCCTGCTGGTGTGGGATCAGATTCCGGTGCTGGTCGGCGTGTTCGGATGGGGCTTTTCCGGGTTCGGAATGGGGTTGATCTATTCATCGCTCTCGCTGTTGACCTTGCAGCTTTCGACGCAGACCGAACAAGGGAAGAACAGCTCGGCATTGCAGGTGTCGGAGGCGCTGGCGGTTTCGGTGACGCTGGCGTTGACCGGAACCGCTTTCGCGGCGATGGAGAGCCGGAATATCGCCCGGGGTATCTGATTTGTTTCGGGATCGCGTGGGTGATGGCGCTGGGTGCGGTGGTGTTGAGCGGGCGGGTTCGGGTGGGTACACCTGCGACGGTGTCCTGATCACCAGCACTTGACGAAAGGATCGGGTACGTTCGCAAAAGGGTTGCCCGGTGACACTCGCTGCGGCGAGGAGATCCTTCGTGCCTCAGGATGACAATGCAATGGGAGCGCCTCGCAGGTCATGGCGCAGTGACCATGACCTGCGAAGTGGAAGAGATTTGGCCGAACCTATTCGGCGAGGCCGCACCATTCGATGGCGATAGCGGCGAAGGCTTTGGTGGCTTCGACGACGTCCTGGGCGGCCAGGAATTCGTTGGCGCCGTGGAAGCCGCCCATGGCGGTGCCAGGGCCGAACCAGATGGCGGGCTGACCCGCGGCGAACCAGTAGTTGCAGTCACCGACTCCGAAGGCGACGCCCCGTTTGGGGATTTCGCCAGTGAGCGCTTCCATGGCGTCGGAGATGGCCAGCACGCCGGGATGATCGGCGGGAAGGTTGAGGGCCTCCTTGGGCGGGTGGCCGAAGGGGATCTCCAGGGTGGGAGGATGCTCGCGCAACCAGGGATCAGCCTGGGTGACGCGGTCGATTGTGGCGCGGACCTCGTCGATGATCTCAGCGATGGTTCGATGCGGATAGAAGAGCATCGAGCCGGTCGCGATACAGACATCGGGGATGTTGGAATCGGGCACGGCAGCGTCGGCCGCGCCGGCGTGGATCGAATTGATGGAGATGAACTGACCGCCGGGAGGCAAGACCGGGCTGGTTTCCCATTTGGCCCAATTCTGCTCGAGCTCGAGAATGGCGAGCTGGTACTTGAGCATATTGTCGATAGCGCTGACCGCGGCACGGTCCTCACCATGGGGAAGCGGAATGGTGGCCAGATTCCGGTTGGCGATATGGGCCGATTTGCCAGGTACGGTAAGCCGGAAATAGATCTCCCCCTTCCCGACGTGGAAGATCTCGAAGCCAGAGCACTCGGGGAAGATCGAGAGATCGGCAGCGTAGCCGCGATCGAGCACGGCGTTACAGCCGAGCCAGTAGCGGCCCGATTCCTCGCCGCAGGTGTGGGCGATCATCAGGTCGCCGGCGAGCTCGACGCCGGCTTCCTTCAGCAGGATCGGCGCCCAGGCTTGCGCGGTGCTACCTCCCTTCATGTCGGCCGATCCGCGACCGAGCAGGAAGCCATCGCGCACCTCTCCTGAGAATGGATCGCCGTCCCAGGCGGCGCGTTGCTCGGCGTTCACGGGCACGACATCGGTGTGGGAGACCCAGATCAGCGATTTTCCGCCACCACTGCCCTTCTGGGTGGCGACGATGTTGGTGCGGTTCGGCTCGACCTCCCAGACATCGACCACGGCAAAGGCGCCGGACTTGTCCAACTCCTCGGCCAGCCACTGCTGAGCGGGGCGCTCGGCGTCCGGATTCGGTTCGAGCTCAGGATTGATCGAGGGCTGGCGAATGAACTCGCCGGCAAAGTCGAGAATTTCCTGTGCCCGGCTGTCGGCCAAGGCAACGACACGTTCGAGCGCCGCGCGCTGCTTTTCGTTCAACTGAACCTCCGATATGATGCGAACGACCGGCGCGCCTATTTGACCGCGCCGGCGGTCAATCCCTTGACGATATAACGTTCGAGGACGATGCCAATGACGATCAACGGAACGATCGCCGCGGTGGCAATGGCGGCCATGGCCCACCAGGCGACGCCTTGGGAGCTGACCTGGGCGGCCACCATGTAGGGCACGGTGGTGGCGTTGGTGCGCGAGAGGATGGCGGCGAAGAAGTACTCGTTCCACGAGAAGATGAGCGCCAGGATGAAGGCCGCGACGATGCCGGGGAGCGCGATCGGCAGCACGATTCGGCCAAAGGCGCCGAAGTAGGTCGAACCGTCGACCACGGAGGCCTGCTCCATCTCGGGCGGGATGCTGTTGAACTGGTCGCGCATGATCCAGATCACGATCGGCAGATTGGCGACGGTGTAGAGCAGGATGAGCCCGATGTGGGTGTCTATCAGATTCAGCCGGCGGTAGAGGATCAGCAACGGCATGATGATCGCGACCGGCGGCAGGATGAGCTGGGAGAGGAACCAGAACGAGATGTCCTTGTTGCGGAAGGGGCCGAACTTGTAGTTGAAGCGGGCCAGCCCATAGCCAGCCATCGCGCCGAGCACGACTGCCAGGATCGAGGAGGTGAGCGAGATGATGAGGCTGTTCTTGAAATTCTTGACGAAGATCTCACCCTGGCTGCCCTGGGTGACGGCGTCCCAGCCGAGGCTGGTGGGATCGAAATCGATATAGGGCAGATAGGTGGGACCCTGAATCACCGCGGTGTTCGGTTTGAACGAGGTGGTGATGGTCCAGAAGATTGGAAAGAGGCAGATCACTGTCCAGATCAGCAGGATCGCATAGGTGATAAAGCGCCCGGTGATGTACCAGATGCGGGTCGAGCGCGGCGCTTTCGGCACCTGAACGTTCCCGTAGTTGGTGGTGGCGGAAACGGTGCTAGTTGACATCGCGCACCCTCCGTGACACCAGATAGAGGAAGAGCGTCATGATGACGATGATGATCCAGAGAAAGACTTCGGCCATGGCGGTGCCATATCCGATGTTCAGCGATTGGTACCCCTCGCGGTAGATATAGGCGGTCAGCGTTTCAGTGGCGTTGCCGGGCCCGCCGCCGGTCACCACCAGAATGATGTCGATCAACTTGAACTCGAAGATCATGCGCAGCACGATCGCGGTCAGGCTCACGGGCAGAAGCAAGGGCCAGGTCATATCGCGAAAGGTTTGCCAGGCATTGGCGCCATCGATGCGGGACGCTTCGAAGATCTCGGGGGGCATCGCCTGCAACCCGGCCAGCAGCATGACGAAGATGAAGGGAATGGAGTACCAGGCGCTCAGCAGAATGAGCGCGAACATCGCGTGCCGCCCGTCCTGATAGAACGAGTACTCGATGCCGAAGTAGTCATCCAGAATGTTGGTGATCGGGCCCCAGCGCGCGTCGAAGATCGAGCGCCCGATCATCCAGCCGGCCGCGACCGGACTCATCATGAACGGCAAGAGAAAGGCGATGCGGAAGAACTTGCGCCCCTGGATGTTCTGATTGACCAGCACCGCCATCAGCAAGGCGATGGCGAACTGGATGGGAATCCCAACGAAGACAAAGGTCAGGTTGTTCTTGAGGGCGTTCCAGAAACGGTCGTCCCCCCACATCCTGCGAAAGTTATCCAGCCCACTGAATTGGCGGCCATCGACGGCATTGAGCCGCCAGTCGGTGAAGCTGACGTAGATGCCGAAGACGGTCGGGAAGATCACCACCAGCAGGGTGATGATGACCGCGGGCAGCAGGAAGAAGCGGCGCTGAAACTTGAGGCTGGGCGACCAGCCGGATCGCTTGACGGTTGCGGCATTCCCCATTTGCGGTGTCACGTCGTGACTTGCCATCTGGTGCTCGATTCCTGTGATTCCGTGCGCACGATCTCGTGCGCGAGCGCCCTCGATTTTCGGCTGCCACGCGTCGCGAGCCGATTTTGATCTTTTATGACAATCCAGCGAACGAGCGAAGCACGTTCAAGGTCAAGGTCGACACATTGTTGTCGCCGTTATTCCACATCAGGCTACCGATCCAATTGATCGAGCTGGTCGAAAAGACCGCCCCTCCTCCAATGTCTTCGAGGTAGGTTATGTCCGACCGGACTTTCGGTTCCTCGGTGCCACCCAAACCGGGGAGGACGAACGCGCAATCTTCGACCACGATCTGGTAGTAGTCGGTGTGGCGCAGCTCGCTGGTCGCGAGCCGCAACGTTTCCGCCGGGGTGCCGAGGGCATAGTCGATGCGGTCGATCTCATCGCCGGCGGCTCCGCCCATGACAAAGCCGAAGTCGCCGATGATCTCATCCGGACCGATCCCGGCGAACATGAATGCGGCACGCGGATCGAGACTTTGCTCGGTGCGCACGTAGCCGGGGGCGCCGCCCCACCCTTCGGCAGCGAACCCAACTCCGCAGAGGCTGTTGGGGGCTTTGCCACGATAGCGCCAGAGGCCGCCCTGCTCGCCGGTGATGGCGAGGGTGACTTCTCCCGGATGCGAGGTCCAGGCGCGAATGCCGTTGACTCCGCGGCGGACCTCGATCACATGCGGTGACTCGGCGTTCATGGCGGTGACCCAGTAGAACCCGTTGCCGCCGAGGTACATGAGCTTGCCGCTCTGCTCGAGGTAGTGCTCGAGGGTTTCGAGCATATCGTAGGTCCAGTACTCCGGGTGGCCGCCGGTGAGCACGACCTGGTATCCGTCCAGAAGCTGGTCCCCGAGCACGTGCAGGTCTTCATCGGTCGCGACGTCGTAGGGGATGCCGTTGGCCTCCAGCCATTCGATGAGATAGAGGTCGGCCGAAAAGTGCCGGGCCTGGCCATGCATCCACATCAGGAATTGCGGCCGCATGGTGAGCAACGGCCGCAGGCGGGAGGAGTGGCAGATTCCGCTGCCGTCCGGATGACGGTCGTAGATCGAGGCGCCCAGCTCAGGATGGTCGAGCAGGTACTGGTCGAGCGGACGCACCACGATTTCGGTATCGGTCGACTTTTCGACGAAGTGGGGATCGTCCCAGAGGGCGTTGATGAGCTTTTCGTTGCCGTAGGCGAGATAGGTGTTCGTCGGGGCGAGGAAGAGTACCGGGGCTTTGGGCTCTCCTTCGGCCGGGCGCACGTAAAACGGGACATAGTCGAAATCGCCAGCGGTCTCGAGGCGGGCGGCGTAGAGCCCGGTGCGCCAAGTGGGATCGGTATGAATGACCAGATCCGTCTGCCAGCCGCAATCTTCCAGATCGTCTTCATGGAAGGCGATGGCGCCGTAATGAGCCGGGTTTTGTGCGATAGCGGTGGCGGTGCCGTCCCAGTTTGCGCCGACGACGGCACGCATCGGCATGTTGACCGTTCGGCCATGGTGGCCATTGCCGGAGATATCGACCAGTCGATTGGTCGCAACCTCCTGCGCAAGATCCCAGGCTGCGAGAAGCTGGGCCTGCACTTCGCGGATGATCGGTTCCGGAACGCAGCGCATCGAGCTCCTGATCTGTGAGCGCACGCGACCAGATGGCCGGTCGATCGAGCTTGCCGTTGAAGCAATACTGGGGAGTGCGGGAATCCTCGTTCGCGCGCGGCCAAGTCTCCTGCGCCAAACAGGAATACCCCAGTCTTGGGAGACGCTGATGGGATGAACGAGCGTTTGGGATTGGCTGCGCGCTCGCGGCCAGCCAGCGCCGCTTGCAGGCGTCGACGTCCAGCGTTGCATGGACGCCAGCAAGCGGGATCGACGCGCAATGCAACGAAGTACCAACGATCGGTGGCAAGTGGCTGCTCGCTGCGCAGTGACACCGGGCCTGCATCGCTCGAAATCGAGGCGACGAGGAGTCCATCGGTCTCGACCATCAGCCGGAACCCACGGTCGCTGCTCGGCGTCCCAGCGCGCCACGATTCCTTGCGCTTGGACATGATGGGCGATTCCGAGATGTACCCAGCACTGGAACGTGAACCCGTCATTCACCGGGACGTCGTCGAGCGACGGAACGGTCGCGTAGGAGCCGATCGGGATTTCCTGGGTGCGTCCGGGATAGGTTCCGCTCGCGGAGGATGGGACGACGTCATCGTGGGTTGGGTCGGGATCGGTGAAGAAATGGTCGAAGCGGATGATATCGACGCGGTACTCGGGGGCGGTGGTACTGACCTTCAGCTCGAGCGATTCACCTCGCGCCACGCTCCAGCGGTCGAAATAGCCCAACACGTTCATTGGTCGATCCTCATCCGATTGTTTTGCAAGTGACGCGGAAGGGTTGGGTCGCCTGGTTGGGTCAAAACCCGCCCAGCACTTTACTTGTCACGACAGGACACAGCGGTCCTTCACTGTGTCCGGGAATTGATCGATTCGTTCCATACGACGGCAGGACACGGAGGTCCTGCACTACGACGAAGCAGGGTTTCGGTGGCGCCACGAGAAGGGAGCGGCGAGGACGGCAGCGTTTTCACGCTGCCGCCGGGTGGGTGTGGTGCTATCCGAGCGAGGCGGTGTAGAGCGCCTGCTGGCTTTCGCGGCCGAGCTGGTCGGTGAGGTCCTGCCATTGCGCCACGGCATCGTCGAGAGCGGTCTGCGAATCGATTTCGCCGGTAACGGCACGGGTGTATGCATCCTCGAGCAGAATCCAGTACTGGCCGGTGCCGGGGATACGCATGTCGATGATGCGATTCGGATGCTCGTACGAGTGCAGGATCGAATCGAGATACTGCTTTGCATAGGCCTCCGGGTAGCCGGCGACGGTCCACTCGGCCGCATCGAAGTGGCTCTTGCGCCACGGGTTCTGTCCGGACGGGTAGACCATCATCCACATGGAGATGTTCTTGCCGGTCAGGTGGCTGATGAGATCCCAGGCGGCTTCGGAAACGCCGCGCTCCTCGGCCGCCTTCATGGCGTAAAGCCCCCAGCCCAGGAAGGCGAGGTAGGGCGCGTAGTTGTAGGGGCCCATTTCGCCCGGGGCGCCGGCGGCGGCAATGGTGTCCCACTCGCCGGTGGCCCAGTTGTAGGCATCGGGCGAACCCGGCAGGATGCTGAATCCAACCTTGTCCTGCACGATCGAGCCCGGATTGGAATAGACGTTGGAGCCAATGTCTGCCCACCAATGGGCCATCGAGCCGTACCCGGCGAGGAAATCGCCGAGGGTCTTGAGCAGGTCGGCATTGGTCTGATCGGCCGGAGCCCAGGGCGCGGCGGCGATCATGTCGTCGAGGGCGCGCACGAAGGCGGGCGAGTTGATCTTCGGAGTCATATCGACCGGATCGAAGAAGAAGGCCGGATCGTCCGGGTGCTTGGCGTAGGCGCTGGCGCGGCTGAAGTAGAAGTAGGAGCCGACCCCGCCACCGCGGGCGAGCACGTCGAGGACGCCATACATGTCCTCGCCGTCGAACTCCTGACCTTTCAGGAACTCGGAGTATTGCTGCACCTGTTGCCAGGTCTGGGGCGGTCCCCAGGTTCCCTCGCCACCAGCGTTGGTCCACTCGTTGGCCAGCGCCTCGGCGCCGAAAACATCCGATCGGTAGTTGAAGTGGTGGCAGTCGCCGTCGATCGAAGCGCCGTAGACGGTGCCATCCCAGGTGCGGGTGGGTGACTGGAGATAAGCGACGATATCGTCGAAATCGTAGTCCGGGTTGTCTTTCACCGCGGCCGGCATCGGCAGGCAGAAACCGCCGCCGAGCAGCTCACCTTCCCAGTTGCCGGAGCCTTCCAGCACGTCGAAGTCGACCGCGTTGGACGAAATGGCTTCGGCCATCTTGGGATAGGAGTCGGCCTGGGTGACATCGATCCACTCGATGGTGGCGCCGGTCGCTTCTTCCCAGGCACGGGCGAGCGGGCGAAAGACATTGTTGTGGGCGTTGGCGTTGCTGAGGCCCTGGAAGCGGACCGTCTGTCCCTCGAACTTGCCCTGGTTCTCGGTGGTGAGGCAGAGCTCGCCTACCCGCTCCATATCGGCATCAGTGGGGGTGATGCCCTGGCCGGGAATCTGCAGAATCTGGGAGCGGACATCGTCCTGCGCCAGCGTGCGCTGGTACGACTTTCCGAGCAAGCCAGACACGCTCATCGCGGCGGCGGCACCGGTGGCGGTCTTGAGCACGGTCCGGCGGTTGGCTCGATAGGGATACTTCACGACTCTGGAGTTACTCACTGCGCCTCCCTTACCTCGTTGGGTGAATCCCTCATTGGATCCACGCCATGTTCCGATCAATGCATCCACCGGCACGCTTGCTCCGAGTTCGTCCAGGGCCGAATTCACACCAGAGATTCGATAACAACGCGGACACCAATAGATAGCTTTCGGAACGTTCGTTAGTGTTCCAGAGAAGAAAGAAGCCGTCAATAGCGATTCATTACCGCGAGGAAAGGAATTTACAGGTTGTGGTTGGAGCGATCGTCGATGGGTAGCGGAGCCGTGGTCGAGACCTTGGGCACTTCTTCTCTGCGGGGTGAAGCGCTGACGTGAGAGCGTGGTACTGGCCAACAGGAGGTCCCTCCACTCCGGTCGGGACGACGATGCGCGGAGATGATGTCGCGCGGTGTCAACCGCCATGAATACCGGCGCTATCGCATTGGCCCGGCCACTCGGTGGACGTTACCCGCGATGGGCGTCATCCGAGTCGACGTCATCGATGAGCGAGTCTTTTTCCTGGGCGGTTGGCCGGTCGATTTGCCCGGTGTCGTTGGCGTCGGGTGGTGGCGGCGCAGGATGGGCGAGGGCCTCGGTGCGGTTGCGCACGATGCTCTCCGGATGGTGCTCGACCAGAAAGTCGGTGACGCGCTCGCGCACGAGTGATTGCAGCCCGAAGAGGTTCTCGGGATTCGCAGAGCTAACCCCGATCTGAAGCTGCATGGTGGCGCCGACCACGTTGTTCACGAGCACGAAATTGCGGCGCCCATCCCAAAGCTCGGAGCCTTCGAGGACCTTGGTAACTTCCTGGCGAATTTCTTCGACCGGGGTGCCCCAATCGACATCCATGAAGACGGAGCCACCGATCTGATTGCGGTTGCGGGTCCAATTTTCGAACGGCTGGCTGATAAAGTAGGAAGACGGAATGACCATGATGCGCCCGTCCCAGAGGCGTACCTCCACGTGCGTCAGCGCGAGTTGGGCGATTGTGCCCGATTGGAGATCCACCACGACAACGTCACCGACCCGGATCGTATCGCTGAGCGCAAGCTGGATGCCGGCAAAGACATTGGTGAGCGTGGTTTGGGCGGCGAGACCGGCAATGATGGAAATCAATCCAGCGGATGCGATGAGACTGCCGCCCAACGACTTCACCGAGGGGAAGGTGAACATGACCGCAACCACCCCGATGCCAACCAGGCCAGCGGTGATCAGGCGGCGGAGGAGCGAAATCTGCGTGGTGAAACGGCGGCGGTCGACCGCATCCCGATCGCGCTTGAGGTCGTTTTTGAGGACTTGCGATTCGATCGAGCTGACGGCCGCGACCGCCAACCAGACGATCGAGGCAATGGTGGCGATTTGCAGAACGTGATCGAACGAATCGATCCAACCTTCGCGCAGGTGGGCGATCCGGGTGGAGACGACCCGGGCGGCGATGAGACCAACGAAGAGACGGAAGGGCTTGCGCGCCTTTTCGATAAATATGATGACGCCGGGATACCGTGACTCGTACTTGCGCGCAACCCATTGCAGCGCCGCGAAGCCCAGGAACGCTGCCGCAAAGATGCAGCCAGCAGCAATGAGTGCTCGCACAACGGTCTCGACCGAGTCGCTCATGTCACCTCACTGCGATCGACATCTGGTGGCGGGGTTCGTTCTGGTGGCATTGTGCCACGCAAAGATCAGGTGTTGCGGAGGCGTGGGTCCAGGGCGTCGCGAAGGCCGTCGCCGAGCAGGTTGAAGCCGAGCACGGTAAGCGCGATGGCAACGCCGGGAGCGATGGCTGGCCAGGCGGAGATTTGCAGGTAGCCATAGGATCCGCTGACCATCGAACCCCAGGAGGGTTCCGGCGCCTTGTTGCCAAGGCCGAGGAAGGCAAGGGCTGCTTCGGAGAGGATGGCGAGGGCAAAGGCGATCGAGGCCTGCACGATCAGGATGGCGGTGATATTGGGGAAGATGTGCCGCGCCAGCATGCGCGGCGTGGAGACACCTATCGATCTGGCAGCTTCGATATAGGCCATGTTCCGCACGGTCAGGGTCGAGCCGCGCACGACGCGCACGAAGGGCGGAATGTAGACCAGCGAGATTGCCAGAATGGCGTTGGTCAGGTTGTTCCCAAGGATGGTGATGACCGCGATCGCAAGGAGCACCGCCGGGAAGGCAAAGACGATGTCGGAGATCAGCGAGATGCTGTTGTCGGTCCAGCCGCCCCGGTAGCCGGCGATGATGCCGAAGATGACCCCAACGGTGGCGGCGATACCGACCACGATGAACCCGACCTGAAAGGAAATGCGGGCACCAAAGAGGAGCCGGCTGAAGACATCGCGCCCGAACTCGTCGGTGCCGAGCAGGAATTCGCGGCTGGGGGGTTTGAGGCGCTCGCCGCTGAACTGCTCGGTCTTGCCATGGGGAGCGATGTACGGACCGATGAGCGCGATGATCCCGAAAAAGGCGACCAGAATGATGCCGGTCAGCGCGAGGCGCTGGCGAACGATGGCCCGCCAGATGTTGTTGCGACGAGGTTGCCGGGTGAGAGATTCCGCCAGCGGGGAGAGCCCGCCCGCGTCGGTGAGGGTATCCGACCCGGTGGTAAAGGTGCCTGGAACGAGACCGCCTGCATCCTGATCCATCACGATCCCTTTCGCAGACGTGGATCCATCACCGCATAGAGAATGTCGACGAAGAGACTGACGAGCACAAAGATCGTGGCCATCACCAGGGTGACGCTGGTGACCACGGCGTAGTCGCGGTTATTGATGCCGTCGACGATGTAGCTGCCGATTCCCGGGAGCGAGAAGATGCGCTCGATGATGACGGTGCCCCCGAGCAGGGTCGCCACCTGAATGCCGGCGACGGTGATGATGGGAATCGAGGCATTGCGCAGTACGTGCCGGCTGAGGACCGTGCTCTGCGAGAGCCCCTTCGCCCGGGCGACGCGCACGTGATCGGAAGAGAGCGCTTCCAGCACGGCCGAGCGGGTATTGCGCATGAGAATGGCCGCGAGCGGCAGCGCCAGACTGACAGCAGGCATGATCATGACTTTGATGTTCTGTACGGGGTCTTCGCGGAAGGTGACAAACCCGATCGGCGGTAACCATTTGAGTTTCACAGAGAAAAGGAGCACCAAAAGGGTCGCGAGCAGGAAGTTCGGCACGGAAATGCCGATCAGGGTGGCGACCGTGGCGCCGTAGTCGAGCCGGGAGTTGCGGCGCACGGCGGCTAACACCCCGACCGCGACCGCTGGAATGGTGCCAAGGATGCCGGCAAGCAGGGTGAGCTCGATGGTGACCGGCAGGCGGAGCCTGAGCTCATAGGTAAGGGCGCGGCGGGTGCGCACCGAGGTGCCGAGATCGCCTTGCAGGACCTTGCCGATCCATTTGCCATATTGGACCGGCAATGGTTGATCGAGCCCATATTGCTGGCGGATGATCTCGCGCTGCTCGTCGGAAATTTGCTGATCGGTGCCGATCAGGATCAGGGTCGGATCGCCAGGAATGGCATGGATCATGACGAAGACGAGGACCGAGACACCCAGTAAAAGGGGAATCAGCAGCAGCAGGCGTCGAATAATGAATGCGCCCATGCGCGAACCCTTACCGGTGGATCAACGTCGGATCGAGTTGAGGAAATGACCTGAAATCGGTCGCCTAAAAATGCGAAAGCAAACAACATCTGGGACGTTCGCCGTGGGCGCGACCGACGAGAGAGGTTCTTCGCTGCGCTCAGCATGGCGGTGAATCGAGGGCGGCGCCTTGCGGCGCCGCCCTCGAAGGAGCGTCTACTGGTCGAGCCAGACTTCGCGCATGGAGATGTTCGAGCCGGTCGGGATGTGCTCGTAGCCCATCACGAAGGTCTTCATCGCCTCGTACTGCTGGCCGATGTAGAGACACACCCAGGGAAGCTCTTCCATCAGGATCTCGGCGATCTGCTGATAGATCTCGGTGCGGGCCGCCTGATCGGTGGTGGCGATACCCTGGGCGATCAGCTCGTCGACCTGGGGGTTGGAGTAACCGACGAAGTTACCGCCCTCGCCGGTGGTGAAGTTGCCGTAGACCAGGCCGTTCGGATCGACGAAGCCAGAGTCGCCGGTGACCGCCATATCGAAGTCCTTGTCGATATAGACGGTTTGGCCCATGGAGCCGGTATCGAGCAGGTTGAGCTCGGCATTGATGCCGATCTGCTTGAGCTGCTCCTGCACCACGACGGCGGTGTTCTTGAGGAAGCCGTACTCGGCCCAACCGGTGATGGTGGTATCGAAGCCGTCCGGGAAGCCTGCCTCCGCCAGCAAGGGCCTTGGCGCCTTCGATGTCGGGGGCCGGAATCTCGAGCTCGCCGAGGCTGGGCCAGAAGGTGGCCGCGAAAATCTGCGCCGTCGGCGTTCCGAAGCCGGAAAGCGCAGAATCGATGATCGGGCCGCGGTCGATCGCCATGGAGATCGCCTGGCGGACCTGCGGGTTGGTGAACGGCTCGCGGGTAAGGTTGAAGCCGATCATGCGGATCTGCTGGATCGAATTGCCGGAAAGCTTGATGCTGTCGTCGCCTTCGAGGATGGAAATGTCCTGCGAAGGGGCGTATTCGACGAAGTCGACCGTGCCCTGAACCAGCGCCGCGGTGCGGGAATTGTCCTCGGCCGCGATCAACATCTCGAGGCCATCCAGATACGGAAGACCGGTTTCGAAGTAGTCCGTGTTCTTCTCGAGCTTGATGCTGGTGTTCGGCACGTACTCGACGAACTTGAAGGGACCGGATCCGACGGCGACCTGGGAAAGATCGCTGTTCTCTTCGACCACTTCCTTTGGAATGATGATGCAGCTTTGACCGGAGATCATCGCCAGGAACGAGGCGTCCGGCTGCTTGAGGGTGATGACGACGGTGCTGTCATCCGGAGCTTCGATGGAGGACATCGAGGCGAGGTCGGCGGCGGACGGAGAGGCCGTCTCGGGCGCGATCAGGCGGTTGAAGCTGAACACGACGTCATCCGCAACCAGCGGGCGGCCGTTGTGGAAGTTGGCGGGGTGCAGTGTGAAGGTATAGGTCAAGCCATCCTCGGAAATGTCGAGCGCCGAGGCGAGCTCGAGGGCAACCGAGAGATCCGGGTTGACCTGGGTGAGGCGGTTGTAGATCTGCTCGACCACGTGCCAGGTCGCGGTCAGCGACTGAAGCTGCGGGTCGAGAGTGCCGGGGTCGGACTGCATGCCCATGCGGAGCGTGCCGCCCATGACGATGTCGGCGGGATCGACCGGGGTGGCATCCTGCGCGAGGGCGGAACCGAAGCGGGCGACGCCCGGAACAGTTGCCGCGGCGGCAGCGCCGGCCACACCGGCTGTGCGCAGCATGAGGCTGCGGCGGTTCAGATCGCCGGTGATGAACGCGCGAAACGTTTCCTCGAAATGATCTTTTTGGGCCAACTGGTACTCCTTGCAGAACTGACAACGATACCTACGTGCCGTTTCTGCCCATCTTGCTTCATTGCCGACTTGGGCTCGCAGGCAGATTACGGCAGAACGCGGGGATTATAAGGCATGCGATTCCCCAGACTCTGCCCGAAGGGTGCGAAATCGAGGAGCGAAATGGCGGTATCGGGAACTCGCGCTTACGCCGAATCCTCACGGAGCGGTACGGGCCGGCGTCGCCGCGAAGAAACGAAACGAGGGGGCCCAATGCCCCCTCGTTCCAAAGCGTGCCAGAGCTTACTGATCGAGCCAGACCTGACGGACCGAGATGTTGGAGCCGGTCGGGATATGCTCGTACCCCATCACGTTGGTTTTCATCGCCTCGTACTGCTGGCCGATGTAGAGACAGACCCATGGCAGATCGACCATCAGTTTCTCGGCGATCTGCTGGTAGATCTCGGTGCGGGCCGCCTGATCGGTGACGGCGATCCCTTCATCGATCAGCGCGTCCATCTCGGGATCGGTGTATCCGGTGAAGTTGCTGCTTTCACCGGTTTTGAAGTTGCGGTAGATCAGGCTGTTCGGATCGACAAAGCTACTGTCGCCCGTAACGACGATATCGAAGTCGAAGTTGGTGTAGACGATATCGATGATGGAGCCGGTATCGAGCAGATTGAGCTCGGCATCGATGCCGATCTGCTTGAGCTGCTCCTGCACAACCACGGCGCTGTTCTTCAGGAAGCCATATTCGGACCAGCCAGTGATCGTCGTCTTGAACCCGTCCGGGAAACCCGCTTCAGCCAGCAGTGCCTTGGCGCCCTCGACATCGGGAGCCGGAATCTCGAGCTCTCCGAGGCTGGCCCAGAAATCCGCGGCGAAGATCTGCTCGGTCGGCGTGCCGTATCCGGACAGGGCGGCATCGATGATCGGACCACGGTCCACCGCCAGCGCGATCGCCTGGCGAACCTGGGGATTGTTGAATGGCTCGCGGGTGAGGTTGAAAGCAATCATGCGAATCTGCTGGATCGAATTGCCAGCGAGCTTGATGGTGTCGTCCGCTTCGAGGAGCGGGATATCCTGCGAGGGGACGTATTCGATGAAATCGACCGTGCCTTGAACCAGCGCCGCGGTGCGGGAGGTATCTTCGGCGGCGATCATCAGGTCCAGACCGTCGAGATACGGGAGCCCCTCTTCGAAGTAGTCGTCGAACTTTTCGAGCTTGATGTGCGTGTTCGGCACATACTCGACGAACTTGAACGGACCGGAGCCCACCGCGACCTGGGCGAGATCGCCGTTTTCCTCGACCACTTCCTTCGGAATGATGATGCAGCCCATGTCCGCAAGCTGAACAAGGAACGACGCGTCGGGCCGGCTCAACGTCACGACGACGGTGGCGTCGTCCGGGGCTTCGATGGCTTGCATGGATGCAAGGGAACCGGCAGTCGGCGATGCGGTGGCGGGATCGACCAGCCGTTCGAAGCTGTATTTGACGTCCGATGCCACGACCGCGCGGCCATTGTGGAAGGTCGCCGGGTGAAGCGTGAAGGTGTAGGTCAGTCCATCATCGGCAATCGTCCAGGATTCGGCGAGGTCTGGTCGAACCGAGAGATCGGGATTGACCTGGGTGAGATTGCTGTAGATCAGCTCGGTCACTTTCCACAACGCCGTCGCAGACTGGAGCTGGGGATCGAGGCCACCGGGATCGGATTGCATGCCCATGCGGAGGGTGCCGCCGAGAACGATATCGGCAGGGTCGACCGGGGTGGCATCCTGCGCGACGGCGGAGCTGACGCGGCCCACGCCTGGAACGGCAACCGCGGCGGCGGCAAGCGCACCGGCGCGCAACAGCAAACTGCGGCGGTTCAGATCGCCCGTGATGAACGCGCGAAATGTCTCCTCGAAATGATCGTTCTGAGCCAATTCCTACCCCTTGATGGTGACGAGCCGAACGCTCCTGCATCCCACTGGCACACCAGCGAACGCCGGTATCGGCCAGTGGCAAACCCCTTGGACGGTTTGGGAGTATAGCGTAGCGAAATGCTGGGAAACTCAACGACACAGAGGTTGGATAGGCGCATGCGCACACGAATTTCCGGACACTGGGTTGTCGGTAGCGATGGCACCGGCCATCACTTGATCGAACATGGGTGCGTCGTCTTTACCGGGAGCCGGATCGAGTTCGTGGGACGGGATTTCCCGGGCGAGGTCGATCGTGAGATCGCAGCGGGGGAGGCGTTGATCGCACCGGGCTTTGTCGATCTCGACGCGTTGTTCGACCTCGACACAACTGTGCTTGGGTTCGCCAACCAGCCAGGCTGGAAGAAAGGGCGCATCTGGTCGGAGGAGTACGTGGCCGCCGGACCGACCGACGCGTTCACTCCCGAGGAGGAAGCCTTTCAACATCGCTATGCCATGGCGCAGCTCCTGCTCGGCGGAGTGACCACCGCGCTGCCTATCCGGTCGTTGCTCTATCGGGAATGGGCCGAGACGTACGAGGAGAACGCGCGCGCCGCGGAGGATGCGGCTGCACTGGGGCTTCGCACCTATCTGGGTCCGTCGTACCGAACCGGGTACGGCACCGTGAATGCGCACGGAGCGCTGGGTATCCATTGGGATGTCGAGCGCGGGTACGCCGGCCTGGAGGAGGCGATCCGGTTCGCGCGCGATTTCGACGGCACGCACGGCGGGTTGATTCGAGGATTTCTGCAACCGGATCGAATCGAGTATTGCACCGAGGAGTTACTGACGCGCACGCGGGATGCCGGAGCGGAGCTGGGGTGCCCGGTGCGTTTGCATTGCTGCCAGGGCTCGGTCGAGCTGAAGACCGTTCAGGAACACTGGGGCACGACATCATTGACGGTGCTGCACGAGCTCGACTTTCTGAACGAGCGGACGATCCTGCCACACGGGGTCTTGCTGGGCGGGCTCGAACCCACCGCAGTGCAGATCGATCGGGAGATCGGCTGGCTGGCGGAATCGGGCGCGACGGTGGTGTCGTGCCCATTGGTGATGGCGCGGCATGCCGATGTCATGCGCTCGTTCACGACGCTGCAGCGGGCAGGAGTGCGGATTGGTATGGGAACGGACACCTGGCCGCCCGACTTCTGGCTCAACCTTCAGGTTGGCATCCTGACCGCGCGCATCGCCGATGACTCGATGGAGGCGAATTGCGCGGACTTCTTCACTGCCGCGACTATCGGCGGGGCGAATGCGCTGGGACGGCCAGATCTGGGGCGACTTTCACCCGGAGCGCTGGCGGACATCGTGGTGTGGGATCTGTCCGCGCCTCACCTGGGTCAGCTGCCTGATCCGATCCAGCGGTTGGTGCTCAGCGGCAGCCGGCGCGATGCGCGCATGGTGATCGTCGATGGGCGAATCGTGGTGGAGGGCGGGGAGTTGCCAGGAGTGGATCTGGCGGCATGGGAAGCCGAAGCGCGGGCGCACTATCGGACGGGCATGACGCATGCGGGCGTTCGGTCGGTTGGGAACCCGCCGGTGGAGGAGCTGTATTCGCCGACGTTTCCCCTCGTGTGACTTGCAACCAGACGATCGCTCACCGACCGCGCCGGTTTCAATTCCGACTCGATTCAGGGTGTTTCTTTCTCGGCATGTGAAATAAGATCTATGTAAGCGTCATTCATTGTTACTGGAGCGAGAGATTGGGTTGTGTAACTGTCCCCAACGCTCACACCGGTCATCGATGGATGTGGCATTTATCTGGCAGCCGAGCGATTCGGCTCGAAAAGAAACGAGGTGAACCATGACCGGTTCGACAGGGCGCGAGGCCGTGCCCGAACGCGTCTTTCCGCGGCGAGAGCTGCTGAAAGGCTCGGCAGCGATCGGGGGCGGAGTCACCGCGCTCGTCTGGGGAGTGGGCACCGGACTGGCCGGACCAGCGCATGGAGTGCCGCAGTGGTTCGCCGCGTTGCGGCAGGGAACCCCGATGGCGTCACCGGAAGCGGTGGCGAGTTACCAGCCGATCGCGCTGACCGAGTCGGAAGCGGCAACGTTGCGCGCGATTGGAAACCGCATCATTCCGGCCGATGACCTGGGGCCGGGAGCGGGAGATGCGGGCGCCTTCATCTATATCGACTGGACCCTTGCGGGACCCGGGGCGGCGTTGCTGGGGTTGTATCAGGGAGGGATCGCGGTCCTCGACGATGCCGCAGGCGATGGCGGATTCGGGGCAATCGACAGCGCCGCTCAGGATGCGTTGCTCACGCAGGCCGAAGCCGGCGAACTGGCCGATCTGCCAGAGGGATTTTTCCCGCTGCTGATCGAGCACACCCGGCAGGGAATGTTCGGCGATCCCATGTATGGCGGAAATATCGGCTTTGCGGGGTGGGATCTGATCCAGTATCCCGGTCTGAAGCTCACCTGGACCGCCGACGAACAAGCCCTGGACACCGTAGTCACGCCGGCCCATCGGTCGGTTGCCGAGCAAGGAGGCACCCCCTATGACCCAACAACTGCCTAAAGTGGATGCGCTGATCGTTGGCATGGGCGCGGCCGGAGGCATCGCTGCCTATGTGCTGGCCAATGCCGGGATCAAGGTCGTTGGTCTGGAAGCCGGTCCGCGGCTGGACACCAATGACTTCGTGCCGAAGATGGATGAAATTGCCGGGAATGTCTACAGCTGGACCGGCGGGGCCAAATTCAACAAGGAGCTGCCGACCTGGCGGCCAGACGCGGCGTCGCCGGTACAAGCGCCGATCATCCCGCCGATCCCGATGGCGAATATGGTCGGTGGAACCAGCATTCACTACGGCACCCAGAGCTGGCGTTTTCGCGCTGACGATTTCACGGTGCGCAGCGACACGATCGCGAAGTACGGCGAGGACGCGCTCCCGGCAGGCTCGAGCACGGTCGACTGGCCGATCGGCTACGACGACCTGGAACCGTATTACGACAAGGTCGAGTATGCGATCGGAGTTTCGGGCGAGGGCGGGGTGAACCCCTTCGAATCGGCCCGGGCACGCGCGTATCCGCTTCCGCCGTTGCGGAAGATGGGCTACGCCACGATGATGGGCGATACGATGACCGAGCTCGGCTATCACCCATTCGCGCAACCGGCGGCCATCATCAGTGAGGACTATAACGGCCGTCCCGCGTGCACCTATTGTGGATTCTGCGGTTCGCACGCCTGCTGGAACGATTCGAAGTCGAGCACGCTGGTTTCCACGATCCGCATGGCGGAAGAGACCGGGAATCTCGAGATTCGGCCGAACTCGCGGGTGCTGCGGATCAACAGCAATGACACCGGCCAGGTGACCGGGGTGACGTATCTCGATGCCGACGGCAACGAGTTCGAGCAGGAAGCCGGGCTCGTCATTCTGTCGACCTATGTCTACGAGAACGTTCGGCTGCTGTTGCTCTCGACCAGCGACTTCTATCCCAATGGTCTGGTCAACAGCAACGGTCAGGTTGGCAAGCACTACATGTCGCATGCCTATGTGGGGCGCAACGGGCTCTTCCCCGGCAAGCGGCTGAACCTCTGGTCAGGATCGAATGGCCAGGCGGTGGCGATGGACGATCTCAATGGCGACAACTTCGACCATGAGGGGTTGGGGTTCATTCGCGGCGCGGTGATCTTTGCGTCGAACGGCAATCTGCCGATTGGCCAATCCCGCAGCTTGCCGCCGGGTGTGCCTGGCTGGGGTGCGGACTACAAGCGGTGGATTCATGACAATGCCGGATCGGTTGGGAGCGTGTTCGCGCAGGTCGAGCCGCAACCGTACGAGGCGTACTTCATGGATCTGGATCCGGACAAGAAGGACCCGCTCGGACTTCCGGTCATTCGCGTGACCTACAGTCTGGGGGAAAACGAAGTGAAAGCCGGAACCTATATCGACGGCAAGCTGGAAGAGATGCTGAAAGCGGCCGGCGCGACGGAAACCTGGCCAGGCTTTCCGGCTGGGATTCCGGTGCCGATCAACAGCCATGCCTATGGCGGCACGCGAATGGGTACCGACGACACCGCTGCGGTCGTCGACCAGTACGGGATCGCGTTCGAGTCGCGCAACTTCGTGGTGCTGGGGGGTTCGACCTTCCCGGGCAGCTCTGGGTACAACCCGACCGAGACGATCGAGGCCCATGCCTGGTACGCGGCCGACTATATCGCCCAGAACTTCAACGATCTGGCGCTCTAGATCCGGCTGCCTGACGGCGGGTCGCAACACGATTATCAGCAAGGTAAACTATGCAGGAGAGCCCCGGCTCTCCTGCTTTGCTTCTCCCGTACGGAAAGGGCTTTGTGACTGTGAGCGATCGCACCGATGACTCCCACCTGATCTTTTCGGCCATCACGCATTACCGGCGATGGCAGACGCAGTTGATTCCTTCGATCGTTCCCGATGTCGATATCAGTTACCAGCAAATCAATGTGCTCTACCTGGTGCGCATCGATAACGCGTCCATGGCCGACATGGCGCGCATGCTGGGGGTGGCGCCGACGGTGATCACCGGATTGGTCGACCGGCTGGAAGCGCGCGGGTTGATCCGGCGCGAGGCGCATCCATCGGACCGGCGGCGGATCCAGCTCGTGCTGACCGAGCGTGGGCGCGAAGTCAGTGAGCAGATCGAAGAAGCGATTGCGTCCCGTATCGAGCAGCAGGTCCAGCTGCTGGACAAGACAGTCCAGCTTCACTTGCGGGAAGGGCTGGAGGTCTTCGAGCGGCTCACGATCGATCTGGAAGCCAGCGTTTCGAAGTAACGCCGGGGGCTGCACTGGACCGGCCAACCGCCGATCCAGCAGGGCGCGGCCCGGATTCCCGATAATGGAGCGATATTCGCACCGACGTCGAACATCTCAGACGATCTCAGGAGGGGAACGATGACAACGCTGAACGGCCTGCTTCCCGCGCTTACCGGGAACGAGAGTATCTGGATCTTCCAGTCGAATCTGCCCCATTTCAGCATCGCCAAGACGGTCGATACGCTGGATATCGGCGATGTCGGCGCCTGGTACGTGCAGGATCACATCGATGAGCTGCGCGGCGGCGATCTGGTGCTGCTCTGGGAAGAGGGTGAGAACTCGGGGCTCTACGCCATCGGCACACTGGTGGGCGCTCCCTACGATGGTGAGGCGCTGGTCGAGGGCGGAGCGGCGGCGAAGTGGATTCGCTGGCGGCTGGACGCGAAGCTGATCCCACCCCCAACGAAAGAAGAGATGCGCCAGCACGATGTATTGAAGGGTTTGCACCATTTCGATCGCAAGGACGCGGCGAACCTGCCGGTGGATGCGGTGCAATGGACGGCGATCAAGGCGATGCTGAATGCCGAGCCGGGATTCCAGCCGGTGGTCGGAGACTGACCTGCATGGACTGGAAAATCGAGCTGATCCTGGTGCCGGTGACCGATGTCGACCGGGCGAGAGACTTCTATGCCAATCAGGTCGGGTTCACGCTCGATCACGACCATGTGGTGTCCGAGGAGACTCGCTTCGTGCAGCTCACGCCGCCGGGGTCGGGCTGCTCGATTGCGATTGGCAAAGGGATTGACCGACGCCGAGCCCGGGAGCGTGCAGGGGTTGTTTCTGGTGGTCGACGATATCGAGGCGGCCCGAGCGCATCTGGTGGCGAACGGGGTCGAGGTCGGCCCGGTGGACGTGCAACCGTGGGGGCACTTTCTGTACTTCTCCGATCCGGATGGGAATCGGTGGGTGGTGCAGTACATGCCTTATCGGCATGTTGAATAGGTTGAGCGATGTTTAGCTCCTCACATCTCAACACGTAATTCGCTATCACGAAAGAAGGGCCCCTTCCAATGGCAATGCAGCCAGGGAAAGAAAAGGTCTACGAGCTCGCCGCTCAATGGCGAGCTCGTTGTTTAGCAGACGACACATCACTACTTTGGCCAGACGAGATTAGCTGGACCAAGGAAAACATAACTCAGCTCTTCCAAGTGTTCCTCGACAACATCGATGCTGGATCCGAATCGTTCCTGAACAACCTCAAACATCAGATCGGCACTGAATCTGAGCCGATCCATCGAGTCGCGGCAGATGCGATTGCAATCTACTGCCTTTTCCCAAGCAAGAGCACAATGGGTAAAGCGGCGAAATTGAAACTCGTTAGCGAAGTGGCAAGTTGGCAAGCTGGATCGCCATCTTCGTTGGAACAGTCACAGGAGGCGTTCGAAGAGGGCATTGGCAGTGCTGGAATGTACTACTTGAATGCTGGTCGTCCCTGGCAGTTTGCTTACATCTTGAACTTTGCCAGGCTCGTTCATAGTGAAGGAGTTGATACAGATTCTCGGGAACAATTACAAGAGATAGCTGATCTCGCCTTGGAGGGCTTACCAGGTAATGGGACAGCCGCTCGCAATGCAATTCTCCACCTCCTATTTCCCGACTTTTATGAGCGTACAGCGAGTCAAAATCACAAAGTTGCAATAGCCAATGAATTCGGAGTTCCGGGTGACCCCGACGATATCGATAGCAAGCTCTACAGCATTCGACAAAGGCTCAAGTTGGAGCTGGGCCGCAACGTTTTTGACTTCTATGAGAGCGAGTTGCGTGGCCGCTGGGATGGAGTAAAGCCACTTCCTGCGTCGACTCGAAGATATTGGAAAATTGCTCCGGGTAGTGACGCCAACAGGTGGAAACGGTTCGAATCTGAGGACGTCATTGCAATCGGTTGGACTGGTTCTCCCGATTTGCGAAAGTCAAATGCAGTGTCGGAAGCGTCACTCGCCGCTTATCTAAAGTCAATCCCGACATTCACTGAAAAGAACTACGCGCATACGCCTGCGGCTCGGCAGCTTTGGGCATTCTTTCAAGAAATGTCAATTGGCGATGGTGTCCTTGCCTATGGAGCAGGCAAGATCCGTGGATTCGGCAGAATTACCGGGTCGTATGACTTCGCTCTGAACGAGGACGGATATTCTCATATCCGAGAATGCGCTTGGGATTCAACCACCCCAGTAGGACTTTCAGGTCTGCCGGTGGAACTCGTCTCCAAAATTCAGCAGAACACCACAATTGTCGAACTCACTAGCAGCGAATTTGCCAAGCTGACTGGAGGGTCTGAGTCGTTGAACCAGTCATTTGATGAACTGGCTAAACGATCTAATCTGAGACACGAGCTTCTTGCCGATATCGAAACTCTTCTCCGCATAAAGAAGCAGATCATCTTCGAGGGGCCGCCGGGGGTGGGGAAGACGTATGTGGCGCGGTTGTTTGCGCGGTATCTGGCCGGGGTGGGGCTGGACGATGCGGAGAGCGACCGGGTGGAGATCGTGCAGTTCCACCAATCGTATGGGTATGAGGATTTCGTGGCCGGAATCCGGCCGGTGACGAGCGAGAGCGGGCAGCTCACGTATCGGAGCCAGCCGGGAATTTTCCTGGAGATGTGCGAACGAGCGGCGGCGCGGCCGGATGAAACGTTCGTGCTGATCATCGACGAGATCAACCGCGGGAATCTGTCGCGCATTTTCGGCGAGCTGCTGTATGGACTGGAGTATCGTGATCAGTCGGTTCGGCTACAGACTCCGGTCGAGATGGGCGATCGGATCGATCCAGCACCTGCGCATTCCGGACAATCTCTATCTGATCGGCACGATGAACTCGACCGACCGGTCGCTGGCGATGATCGACTATGCGTTGCGCCGCCGTTTTTACTTCTGGCGGTTGATGCCGACTGAGGCTGGCCGGGCGCCGGTGCTGCACACATGGCTGGAAGCGCAACCAGGTGTGCCTGCGGCTACACAAGCGCGGCTGCACGGGGCGTTCGTGGGACTCAATGCGCTCATTGCGCAGGCACTCGGCGAGGACTATCAGATCGGGCACAGCTATTTCATGCTCGGAAAGCGGGGAACTCGGAGATACCAAGGCGCAGGCGCGGGTCTGGCGGCATGCGCATCGAGCCGTTGCTGCGGGAGTACTTTCATACTCGTCCGAATGCGGGTGCGTTGATCGAGCAATGCGGGTGAGCTTCTTCCAGGAACCGTCATGCTCCGATGAGATCGAGTATCGGGGCCGACTCGGAAGCGTGAGCGACACGATCGAGCTGCGCGAGTATCAGCCGTCTCGCGTTCAGCTTTGCGAGGCCGATCTCGACTGGTTGCTGGGAGCTGGCAAGGCCACGATTCACGCTGACGCCAATTCGCGGATCGGACGACTGGTGGCTTTCGCCGGAATCGTCCGTGGGCGTGGTGGTGCTGCCGTCCGGGCGAAGGGTTCACTGCCAGCCGAAAGCGCCAGTGCGAAACATCTTTTATATGCTGGCGACGGCGATGGATTTGCGCTCTCCGTTCATGGATCAGCCGGTGCACTTCGAGCGAATCGATGAGCTGTTCGAATTTCTGGTCGAGCATCTGGCGAACCTGATCGATACCCGGTTACATGCTGGTCTCTTTCGCTCGTACATCGAGCGCGAGGAGAATCTAGCGGGCGGTGCGCGGGCGGATTCTGATCGGAGAGGATCTGCGGCGCAATGCGGTCATGCGGCACCGGACGTACTGCCAGTTTTCGGAATTCACCTGGGATGTTCCGGAGAACCGTGTCATCCGGCAAACGGTGTTTGCGATGTCGCGACTGGTGCAGGGAGACCCGCTGCAACGGCGGCTGGCGATGCTCGACCGGACACTGGGCGAGATCGATCCAGCGCCGTTGCCACTCTCGACCTTCGATACCTTCCACTATCACCGGCTGAACGACGACTACCGCCCGATCCACCGGCTTTGCCGGTTGTTGTTGGAGGGGTCGTCGGTATCGGAGACTGCCGGGGAAACTGGATTCCGAGCGTTTCTGCTCGATATGAACGTGCTGTATGAGCAGTTCCTGTCGGTGGCGCTTGCGGAGGCGATGCCCCCTGGCTTGCTGCTGGCATCGCAACGGGTGTCGCACCTGGACCAGCAACGATGGATCGAGATTCGCCCCGACCTGACGCTGTTGCGAGCAGGCATGCCGGTGCTGATTGCCGACGCGAAGTACAAATTGCTTGAACAGCGAACGAAAGGGGCATAGCCGATCTCTACCAGATGCTGGCCTATTGCACTGCGGAGGGAATCGATCACGGGGTCCTGATCTATCCGAACGTGGGAGCACGGCGGCGAATCGACGGTGCAGGTGCGGAACAGCCCGATCGCGATTTCACGATTGGCCGTCGATCTGGGGGGCTCGATCGCCGATGTTCGGGAAGAGATTCTGCGGTTGGCTAATCGATTGCGGGCATTGGGCATCAGGGCACGGCGCTGGTCGCTTAGTATCTGATCTGACCTGAGATAGTGTTTGCCTATAGCACAGTTCGAATGACGCGTAGCGGTTTCGAGTCCGCTCCGGCAGCGGTATGATCCGTCAGAACTGGTAGGGCCGATCATTCGCGCGAACGAAGGAGCAGGGCGATAGTGAACCGATCGTTCGTTCGCGTGACGGCAATAGCAGCCTTCTTCCTCATCCTGGCGCTCCAGTTGCTCCCGGTGTTCACGTCCAGCGCGAATGCCCAGGAGGCTTCCAGCTCACCCGAGCAGCAACTGGTCGACACCTACGCGCCGATCGTGATGATCAAGGAACAGACGCAGGAGTGCAGCACTGACGGCGAGCAGTTTCGTCCGGTGGTGGTGGACATCATCTTTGGCACGGATGATGTGCGGCTCATGCGCAAGGGCGAGAACGGCGAGCCTGACAAAGAGATCAAGCGAAACATTCAGGCGAGCGATCTCTACGGGCTCGACGATCGCCATTATCTCGATCTGCCGTTCGATCCCCGCAACCCAGGCTGCGATTACGAAAAATGGGGGCAGAAGCGGATGGCCGAGCTCGGCCTCACGCCGAGCATCTATGGATTCGTGCTGACCGAGCCGGGCAAGCCGGGCATCGTGGTGCAGTACTGGTATTACTGGATCTACAACCTCTTCAACGATGTGCATGAGTCCGACTGGGAAGGGATTCAGGTCTACTTCGCCGACGCCACCAGCGTGCAGGACATTCTCGACAAACAGCTCGTGCCCACCTCGGTGGCGTTCGCGCAGCACGCGGGCGGTGAGCTGGGGCATATCGGACAGAACAAGGTGACGATGGATGGGACCCATATCGTGGCGCATCCCTCCTCCGGGTCCCATGCCGATTACTACCAGGAAGCGATCTGGCTGGGTTGGGGCGAAGATGGGTCGGGGTTCGGGTGTGACCACTCGGAGGCGCCCGAGATTCAGATCCCGATCCACGTGGTGTTACTGCCAAATGCGGTCACCGACGCCTCCAGCGAGTTCGCCTGGCTGACGTTCGAAGGCAACTGGGGCGAGCTCGAGGTTCCCGGACTCTTTTCCGGACCAAAGGGGCCGATGCAGCATTCGCGCTGGCATGAGCCGATTAGCTGGATGGGAGAAATCCGCAAGAACTCGCTCGCGGTACCAGTGCATCCGACGATCGGGCCGGGTGTCTCGCAAGTGTTCTGTGGAGCGGCAGAGGCCGGTTCGCGCATCGTGCGGGTTTTCGGAGTCAACGAGCAGTTGATTTCGGGCCTGATCGTCGCCACTATCGTGGCCTTGCTTGCCTTCACGCTCGTCGCCTGGCGCTACACCTGGCAAGCCATCCGGATGTTTTTCCGGCATGGCTACTTCTTCATTACGGTCGGAGTGCTGGTGTTTCCCATCGCAGCCATTGGACTGCGCCTGGAGCGATGGGTGCAGGACCGCTCGGAGTCAGTATTGCTGACCCGGCTGCCGGAGTCGACATACCTGCGCACGCTATGGGAGTTCCTCGTGCATGCGATTGCCGGCATGATTCAGGAATCGTTGCTCAGCGCGACCATCGCACCGATCGTGATCATCGGCGCCTATGCGATTTACAGGGCTGAGATGGGCCTCTCGACTGGAAGCTGGAGGGAGCAGTACCGGCTCTATCCGCGCGCGGTTGCGGCACGCGTGGGCTATTCATTCCTGATCAATGCCATGTTTATTTCGGTGTTACTCATCCCACTGGCAATCTACAAGGGCATCCAATGGTTCTTCGCGCCGCAAGCCGTCGTGGTCGAAGACGCCAGCGTACGCGGCGGATTTCACACCAGCAAGCTCCGCGTCGATGGCGACTGGATTCATTCGGCCGCGATGGTCGTAGCCGTTTCTGCATTGGTAGGTCTGCCAGGTCCATTGATCGGAACCGCGTTGCTGGTGCTGGGCGGAGTCGAGCTGCAGGTTGCGCAATGGATTTCGGCGGTGCTCTTCTGCGTGCTGTATCCGATCGGCACGATCGCTGCCACGCTCTACTATCTGCATCGCTCGATTGCGCCGGGCCGCGTGCGTCCCTATACCCCCGAATCCGGCGATCCGGTGGTTTCCCCAAACCCGCAGCCGGTCTGATCTCCTCCATGGCTCGGCCAATTCGGTCATAATCGCGATCTTTGGCGCGCGAAACGCAGGGGATCCATGGACGCACGGCCGGCATCGGAGACTGAGATCGTTCTGCGGCAATTGATGTTGCCCGAGCATGCGAATCCGTTCGGCAATGTGCACGGGGCGTGGGTTTTCAAGCTGGTGGACGAAGCCGCCGGAACTGCCGCGATGCGCCATTGCCGGGCGCGGGTGGTAACCAAGCTGGTCGACCAGATGACGTTCGACGGACCGGTGCATGTGGGCGAGCTGGTGCATGTGGCCGCCCGGCTGACCTGGACGGGACGGACCAGCCTGGAAGTGGCGATTACGGTCGATGCCGAGGGCCCGCTGAGCGGAACCATCCGGCGAACCAACACGGCGTATCTGGTCTTCGTGGCGCTGGATGGCGACGGCAACCCGCAACCAATTCCGCCCTTGTTGCTGGAAACGCCCGCCGACCATGCGGAATGGGACGCCGCCGAAGAACGGCGCGCCCACCGCCTGGCCCGAACATGAGCGGGAGAGCGGCGGTCTGGGGAGCGATTGCCGGTCTGGCGCTCGTCTTCATTTTGCTGCTGGGCAACACGTTGCGGCCTGCCGCCGCGCAAACCTCGACTGTTTCGCTGGAACAGCAGCTTGCCGAGACGTACGCGCCGATCGTCATGATCAAGACGCAACCGGAGGACTGCTCGACCGATGGCGAGCAGTTTCGGCCGGTTGTGGTCGACATTCTTTTTGGTACCGACGATGTGCGCCTGATGCAGCGTGGCAGCGGGAAGAAGTCGACCGATGTCGAAATCAAACGCAACATCACCGCCGCCGACCTGGCCGGGTTGGACGGCAGCTATTACCTCGATCTCCCCGGCGATCCCCGCGACCCGCAATGCACCTATGAAACATGGGGCAAGGCACGCATGGCCGAGCTCGGGATCGAGCCGAGCATCTATGCGCGAGTCACCTCAGAGCCGGGCCAGGAGGGCATCGTCCTCCAATATTGGTACTACTGGGTTTTCAACTTCTTCAACAACACGCATGAATCGGACTGGGAAGGAATTCAGCTTACGTTCGATGCGGAGAGCATCGACGAGATCCTGGACCAGCAGCTCAAGCCGATCGACATTGCGTTCGCGCAACACGACGGCGGCGAGCGAGCCAAGCCCGACGACGGGAACGTCGAATGGCAAGACACGCATATCGTTGCCCATCCCTCCTCCGGCTCCCATGCCGATTACTTCGAATCCGCGGTCTGGTTAGGCTGGGGCGAGAACGGATCGGGGTTCGGATGCGACTACTCCGACCAACCGAATGAAGCGCTGCCGGTGAATGTCGTCCTGATTCCGGACGAGATCGATCCCGACGGCCCGTTCGCGTGGCTGACGTACAACGGGCTTTGGGGTGAACGGCAAGAGCCGAGCATGTTTGCCGGTCCGACCGGTCCGAACATGAAACCACGCTGGGATGAGCCAATTACCTGGAGTGGCGATATCCGCACCAGCAGCATTCCGGTGCCGATCAAAACGACGATCGGACCGGGGGTCTCACAGGTCTTTTGCGGGGCGGCGCAGATTGGTTCGACGCTGGTGCGTGTGTTCCCGATCGATCCCAAGATCGTCACCGGAATCATCGTTGGCCTTATCGCCGGGTTCCTGATACTCGCGGCCATGGCTTGGCGCTATTTCGCGCGGGCGGCACGGATCTATGCCAAGCATGGGTATTTCTTCATCACGACGGGGGTGCTGGCATTTCCGCTGGCGTTTGTCGGAGAGCGGATCGAGGACGTCCTCCAGCATTCGATCTTCCAACGTATCGACCCGCATCTACCAGATTCGGCCTTTTCTGGAAGCTTGCTGCAATTTGTCTTCCATGCCGGGTTGGGAGGAATTCAGGAGATCCTGCTGGCGTGCATCGTCGGACCGGCGGTGATCTTCGCGACTCTTGAGCTGGCGAAGGGCGATTCCATTCCCTTCGCAGACTCGTGGCGTCGCGGACTGCGCTTGTTTCCGCGGGTATTCGGCGCCAGTTTTTTGATCGCGGCGCTGCTGACGGTTATGTCGCTGACGCTGATTCTGCTGCCGCTGGTGATCTACAAGAGCGTGCAGTGGTTCTTTGCCCCGGAGGCGGTGGTCGTGGATGGGGCGAGCTGGCGCAGCGCGCGCCATGTGAGTGCGGCGCGCATCAGCGGCCACTGGATTCGCGCGCTGGCGGTGGGAGCCGCGGTGGGGGTGATCTCAGGATTGCCAGGACCACTGATCGGGACGTCGCTGTTGATTTTCGATGTGGTCGGTCTGGAGCGCGCGCAGTGGATCTCGGCAGGGATCTATTGCGTGCTCTACCCGATCGCGATCATCACGGCGACGCTCTTCTACATCCGGCGTTCGGTGGCACCGGGGAAGGCCGAGCCGTTTGCGATTCACGCCGAGGGTGACTCGCTGTTGAGCGGACTGCCGGCGTAGCGTCGCCTCACGTCGTCGAGCTCATTGCGGTGAGCTTGCCTGTTCGAAACGTGTCTCACCTTCTGCGAAGATCCTCGTTCCCGGAATGCAGGGGCGTAGGGCGCATGTGCCATCGTGCGGTGCGGAGATGCCTCGTTCCTCGGAGTGACAGAAGTATCAGGGGTGACGGGAACAAATGAAAAACGGCCCCGGACGATATGTCCGGAGCCGCGGTCTGGGTTGCCTTCAGTTAGGCGGGTTGGGCCTGGCGGGATTCCTGCGATTGGCCGCGGCCGGATCGATTGCGGTTTCCGGTCGAACCTTCCGGGCGCATGGCGTTGTAGCAATCGCGGCAGTAGACCGGCCGGCCCGAATCGGGCTTGAACGGCACCGAGGTGGACATTCCACAGGTGGCGCACTCGATCTCGTAGCGCTCGCCGCTCCCGTTGCCGTTGCTGCCGTTGGACGAGGCTCGGCGGTTGCCGTTGCCATTTCCATTGGAGCTGCTGGGCTGGCTCGACTCGGAGCGCTGCGGATTCGCGGACTGCTCGCGCCGCGGGCGGTCGTTCGCCGGAGCCGGGGCTGCGGCCGAGCGGCCGGAGTACAGCGTTGGGGCGATCGGGCGGATGCCGTTGCGCGACTGGCGGCGACGGTCGCGCTCGACGCGCGAATCGAAGTCCCAGCGGTTGCCGTCGACATCGGCCTCGACGTTCACGGCGTCCTTACGGTTGCCAGTGGAGTCGGGGCGGTTGTTCGCGGCTTCGGGTCGGTTGCCGGACGACTCAGGCCGATTGCGGCGGGAGCGCTGCGGATCCTCGCGGCGACCGTTGCTCGATTGCGATGCAACCGCCGTCTCGGCCGGCGCGCTTTCGACTGGCGCTACGAACGGCAGCGGATTGCCATCCCAGGTGGAGGCTTTTGGCTCGGTTCGCTGGGGACGAGGCGCTCGGCGGCGACCGTCGGCATGGACCACCACGGCACGATCGTGCGTGGCCGGTTTACGCGGCGGGTCGTGCGGCACGATCGCTTCGATCGGGATGATTTGACCATCATCGGCCAGGGCCGCGGCCGCACCCGGCCATGGCTTGCGCTCGATATGACGGCCAAGACCACGCTCGAGCTGGCGCCACTTGGCATTGTCCTCACGGCTGAGCAGGGTGATCGCCATTCCCTGGCGGCCCATACGGCCGGTGCGGCCAACACGGTGGGTGAGCAGCTGCGGGGATTCCGGGAGCTCCATATTGATGACTTGCTCGACGTGCGAGATGTCGAGACCGCGGGCGGCGACGTTGGTCGCGAGCAGGATACGGACGCGACCGTTGCGGAAGCTGTCCATCACCTCATCGCGGGCGTTCTGGGAGAGATTGCCCTGCAGCGCGGCCACCGGATAGCCGGAGATCTGCAACTGGCGGGCGAGCTTCTTCACCCCATGCTTGGTGCGGCCGAACACAATGATCGAACCCTCACCCTGCTGATCCAGCAGGTCTTTCAGGGCGCCGATCTTGTCGTCGTTCGGGACATCGTAGGCGGTGTGTGGCACCGGAGCGTCGTTTTCCGGACCCGGATCGACCGCGATCGAGATGGGATCGTTCAGATGCCGATCAGCGGTCTTGCGGACCCAGTCGGGCACCGTGGCGGAGAAGAGCGCGGTCTGCCGGGCCGAGGTGGTGCGGCCGAGAATGCGCTCGACATCGGGCGCAAAGCCACGATCGAGCATTTCGTCGGCCTCGTCGAGGACGAGATAGCGCACCTTGTCGAGCCAGAGCGCGCCCTGGTTCAGCATGTCGAGCACGCGGCCGGGGGTTCCGACGATGACCTGCGCGCCCTGGCGCAGCATCATGCGTTGCGGACCGGCGGCGCGGCCACCGAAGAGGAGACCGACCGTGATGCCACGGCCTTCGACCAACTTCTCGAAGACTTCGGCAATCTGGGTGGCGAGCTCACGGGTTGGCGTCAGCACGAGGACCTGAACCGCCTTCATGGACGGATCGACCAGCTCCATGGCGGGAATGCCAAAAGCCAGCGTCTTGCCGGACCCGGTGCGGGCCTGGCCGATGACGTCATGTCCATCGAGGAGCGCCGGTACGGCTTGCACCTGGATCGGGGTTGGGCTTTCGATGCCCATCTTGGCGAGGGCACGAAGTGTGTGCGGGCCGATACGGTAGTTAGAGAACGACGATGTCGCCTCGATCACGTCCGGATCGGTCATTGTGATTGGATTCAACTGGTTCAATTCCTTTAAAGCGTGCAGCGCAAAAGTAGGCATAACGAATCGAAGAGCCAGTCAGTACGGCTCGACGATCCCGGCGCTGCATACGTTTCGGGAACCTTGGCGTACTGTCGCGCGAAGAAATTCGCGCTCCTGGGGGAGGCTGGATTGGAACGGCTCGATACGGGAGCCACGCGGCAATTCAGCCAGAGACGAAGGAAGAACCTTCCTCATGTCTTTGTGAAGTATGTAACACAGTGGTGAATATGTCAAAACGGGGGTCTGGGTGTTGCGTGAGGGGAACCGGGACCGCGTGAATGTCGCAACGGATTGCACGATTTTGTCGAATTGGCTTCGAATCGAGCGACATTACTACAGTTGTACGAATGCCGATGCTCGTTCGTGAGCCAGAACACCAGGAGAACTGCCATGCGCCAGTTGATCGTGACCGCGTTCGTTTCGCTCGATGGGGTGATGGACTCACCGGGGGGAGATGACGGCTATCGGAACGCGGGATGGACCTATAAGGGAATCGAATTCGAACCGGCAGCGTATGAGATCAAGGGCCGCGAGCAGGAAGAAGCGGGCGCGTTGCTGCTGGGACGGAAGAGCTATGAAACGTTTGCTCCCATCTGGCCGACGATGGAGGACTTCGCCAGGTACAACTCGCTACCGCGCTACGTGGTCTCCACCACGTTGCAGTCCGACGATGCGCGCTGGCCGGCAACGATTCTGCGGTCGACGGACGAGGTCGCAGCATTGAAAGCGACCGACGGCGACCCGCTCCTCATTCATGGCAGCGGCGAGCTGGGAGCACGGCTGGCCGATGCCGGGCTGGTGGACCGCTATCACCTGCTGGTCTTTCCGCTGTTGCTTGGGTCGGGGCGGAGGTTGTTCAGCGAGGCGGACAAGGACACCACGCATCTGAAGCTGGTCGAGCACGAGGTGTACTCGAACGGGGTGCAGAAGCAGGTCTTCGACGTTGTGAGGTAACGATCTCTCGCTCGAATTCAGGATTACGTTGGCCCTTCACCGCCTCTGTTCCCAGGGTGGAACCCTTGGGTGAAGACTCTCTTGGGAATGGGTGCCGGGGTTCCATCGGCGGAGCGTCCGTGACGTGGTGAGCCACGGAGCCTGGATCATGCCAGCGTCCATGCACGCCCTGAATTATGGGTGCATGGACGCTGTTGCCGCGATCGACCTGGGGTCAGGACGGGGTCTTTGCGTCGTCTGATGTCTCACGCGGACGTGTGGCAAGCGCAACCGGTGTTGTCGGAGCGGATTCCGCTTCGGACGCACTGCTCGAACCAGTCGCGGTCTGCGCAGCGCCATTCGTGTGCCCGTTGGTGGTCTGGGCGATCTGGGGCACCTGGTTCAGGAGATCGGCGATCTTGACGCCGGTCAGGGTTTCGAGGATGGCGGGGACCTGGGCGATCATGGCGGCCATGTCTCCGGTCACCCGATTCATACCGGTCGTGTCTCCGTTTCCATCGCTCCCTGTCGAGACCACCGTGATCTTGTCGACATTGGCGAGCGGCTCGGAAAGCGCGCGCACGATCTCGGGCAACGAGGCGACGAGCTTGTCCAGAATGGCGGCCTGGTTGTACTCCTGATAGGCCTTCGCCCGGAACTCCATTGCGTCGGCTTCGGCTTTGCCCTGCGCGAGGATGATCTCGGCTTCGGCGTTGCCCTGGAGGCGGGTGGCTTCGGCGAGACCCTTGGAGATGATGACTTCCTTGAGCCGGTCCGCCTCAGCCAGCGTTTCGATTCGTTGTCGTTCCGCTTGAGCCGGCTTGACGACCGTCGCTTCGAGCTCTTTCTCGCGCCGTTTGATCTCGGCTTCCTGCACGGCGGTTTCGGCGTGGATGCGAACCTGCTCGATCTTGACCAGCTCGGAAATCACCTTCTGCTGCTGCACGTTGGTTTCGATCTCGTAGGCCTTGTCCGCGGCAGCCTTTTGCACCTGCACGGTTTTCAGATATTCGGCCCGCTTGATTTCCAGGTCGCGCTGGGCTTCCGCCTGGCGGGTGTGGCTGGCGGTTTCCGCGATGATCTTTTCCTGATCGGCGGCGGCTTCGGCGATGCGGGCATCGCGCATGGCCTGGGCGCGCCGGATGACGGTGTCGCGCTCAGCTTCGGCGGTGGCGATATCGGCGGTGCGTTTGACCAACGCGACATCGGGCCGTCCCATGTTGAGGATGTATTCGTTCCCATCGCGCACTTCGCGGATGGTGAAGGAGATGACCTCCAACCCCATCTTGTTCATGTCGTCCGCGACATTGGAACGCATACGGTCGGCGACCATCTCGGGTTCCTTGACGATGTTCTCGACCGTCAACTGACCGACGATGCCGCGCAGGTGACCTTCCATGACCAGCCGGATGAGGGCTTCCCGTTGCTCGAGCGATTTATTGAGGAATTGCTCGGAGGCGGTCAGGATGCTGACCGGGTCGGATTGCACTTTGATCTGGGCCACGGCCTCGACATTGACCGCGACGCCCTGAGAGGAATAGAGATCCTGAGTTGGCGCGACATCGAAGCTCATCAGCTCGAGCGAGAGCTCGCGCGACTGCTGGATCATGGGCCAGACGATGCGCCCGCCGCCCTTGACAACCTTGGTGCCACCGAGACCGTAGACGATCATGGCTTCGTTCGGGCCGACCTTCTTGAAGAGGTGGGCGGACATGACGATGATCATGAAGATGACGGCAATGAGGCCCAGGACGATGATCAGAATTCCAAGTAATGACATTGGTGATTTCTCCTTTTCGATTTCCGGCGCGGTTCACCATTAATCCGCGCCGCTCTCATACGCTAGGGTGCGGCCGGTTGTTCGTCGATGACTTCAGCGACCGCGACAGCGGGTGACGGGTTGGGCTCCAGGGGGAGATGGTCGCCGTACAGGTCGCTCCAGGGGGCAACGACCCCGACACCGCGCTCTCCACTGAGGACGATCACTTCTGTTCCACGGGGAATAGCAGCTCCCGATGGACGAGCGGGCGGCGCGCACCATGCGCGCGCCGCTTTGCTCGTAGACGATCTCGCCAATGCCCCCTGGGCGAATAGCCGACGTTACCCGGGCAAGCTTGCCTTGCATCTCATAGTCGCGCGGATCGAGCTCCATGCGCCCAGCCGGGCGGATGAAACGCTTGAAGACCTGGTAGATGATGCTACGCGCCGATCAGGCCGCCGATGACCGCGACCACAATGCTCGCGGCGGCGGTCCAGCCGGCTCCGGTGCTGGCGAGGTAGCCCACACCGCCGAACCAGGCAATGAACGCCAGCATGACGCTGATGTTGAGGAAGTCGTGTCCGGTTTCGTGCCCCTGATCACTCGGATGGGCGCCATGATCGCCGCCGATATCGAAGGCGCCAACAGCCAGCGAGATCACGCGCAAAGAGCAATCCGAAGAGAAAGGCTCCCAGAAAAATGGCATCGAGTGTGCTGTCGACTTCGAACATCGGCGTCGTCCGGTTGTGGCGCGGGCGTCCGATGCGTATTCGGCGGCCCAGCGCGCCTTCCCGTTCCGTTTGCTGTCTAAATCCAACATAACACGAATCCGACCCTGAACTCGATTGGCGGAGACAGCGGGCCAGTGCGCCAGCGCACAGCTCGACGGAAACGCAAATCGGCCCCGCTTCGCGTACGAAGCGGGGCCGATAGCGCGGCGAAGGCTACAGCCTGATGACGCTGCGGAGCGTTTCTCCACGCTCCATGGCGTGGAAGGCTTCTTCGGTTTCGTCGATGGTGATGACGCGAGTGACGATGCGATCGAGATCGAGCTGGCCTTGGGCATACCACTGGGACAGGAGCGGGAAGTCGCGGGTTGGCAGGCAATCGCCATACCAGGAGATCTGCAGTGAACCGCCAAGGTCGAAGAATTTGGCAATCGGCAGATCATAGGACGCCTGCTGATCGGCGACGCCGATGATGACGCAGGTGCCGGCGAGGTCACGCGCCCAGATGGCGGTTTCGATGGTTTGCGGTTTGCCGACGGCTTCGAACGAGGCGTTCACGCCGTATCCGCCGGTGAGCTCCTTGATGGCGGCAACCGGATCGCCATCGAGCGGGTTGACGGTGTGCGTCGCGCCGAACTCTTTGGCCCATTCGAGCTTTTTGGGATCGATATCGACCGCGATGATGGTGGTCGCGCCCGCGAGCTTGGCTCCCATGATGACGGATTGGCCGACACCGCCGCAGCCGACAACCGCGACCGACTGGCCAGGTTCGACCTTGCGCGGAGTAGAGCGCCGCGCCGACACCGGTCATGACACCGCAGCCGATGAGGCTCATCTGCTCGGGCGGAAGACCATCTTCGATGGGAACGCACTGGCGGGAATGCACCAGACGTGTGGGTGCAGAAGGTGCCGATGCCGAGAATCGGGGTCAGGACCTCGCCATCGAGCGTCGTCATCTTCTGGCTTGCGTTGAGGCTGGACGCGCAGAGCTGCGGTTTGCCAACCTGGCAGAAGCGGCAGAGTCCGCATGGGGCGCGCCAGGCGAGGATGACGTAGTCGCCCTCCTTGACATTGGTAACGCCTTCGCCGACTTCCTCGACGATGCCACTGCCTTCGTGACCGAGCAGGAAGGGGAAGTAGTCGGTGCCGAAGACGCCGTTCTTGGCGGACAGATCGGTATGACACACGCCACTGGCGAGAATGCGGACCAGGGCTTCACCTGGGCCGGGATGGGGAATGAGAAATTCTTCGACTTCACCGGGTGCTCCCGGAGTGCGGGCGATAACGCCTTTGGCGCGGATTGGATCAGCCATGATGCCCTCTCTTTTCGATCGCGTCGTTGCAGATACGGTGCCCGAGATGAGTCACCGTTCGATGGCGGCCATCGTGACCGAGAGCCGATACGGCTGTCAAGCGGTTCGTCATCAATGGGGGTTCGACAGGGGTTTATCCACGCGCATCCGGGTCGTCTGCTCCAGCAGGACAGGGACATCCTGCGCTACGACCTAGCGGGTTGCCTGTCGAGATAGTCCACTACGATTCGGGTGAATTCGGCTGGCTGGTCGACCATGGCGAAGTGGCCGGTGCCGGGCATGAGGAGGAGCTCGCCGTTCGGCAAGAGGTCCGCAAGTAGGCGCACGTGGTCGATATCGATCACTTCTTCGTCGATTCCGTCGAGTACCAGGATAGGAGTTTGGATGGAGCGCATTTGGTCCTCGCTCCAATCGGGTTCGGTAATCCAGGTTTGGTAGATGTTGGCGACGAACTCATCCCAACGGTCCGGGTGGGGCGATTGCTCGCGATAGCGTTTGGGACCTTCGACGGAAAAGAGCTCGCCGGCCGAGCTGGGCGGGTCGCGCTCGTCTCCTTTTCGGTAGCCGCTCTGGTCGAAGTTGACGCCGTAGGCCACCACTCTGCCGAGCCGCTCGGGGATGCGCAGCGCGATGTCGAGCGCGATGATGGCGCCATCGCTCCAGCCAACGATGTCGGCCCGGTCGATCCCGAGGTGATCGAGCAAGGCGAGGGTGTCGTCTGCCATGCGGCGATAGGTGATCTGGCGGTCGTCGAAGCTGGAGCGACCGTGGCCCCGGCTGTCCATGGTGATGACGGTGTGACGCTGGGCGAGCGCCGGCACGAGTGGTCCCCACCAGGTGCTATCGGCGGTGCCGCCGTGAAGGAGAAGAACGGGAGGTCCATCGCCGACGATGTCGTACACGATCTGGATTCCATCAGTTTCGAGGATTCGATCGGTCAAGGTTTCTCCTGGTCGAACGTCAACCGGCGATCCCTGGTTGTGAGGAACCGCCGGTTCGTCTGCAACTTGGGGGGCGGATAGCCCTCCGCTCAGGCGGTTGGGGTGGCCTCGGAATCGGATGCTAGATAGTCGAGCACGATCTGGTTGAATTCTTCCGGTTTTTCGAACATCGCAAAGTGACCGGTGCCGGGGATGAGCAGCAGCTCGGCGTTCGGCATGAGCACGGCCATCAGCTTGGTTTGATTGAGGTCGATCGCCTCCTCTTCCTCACCGTCGAGGATAAGGAACGGCGTCTCGATGGCGGCAATCTGGTCCATGGTCCAGTTCGGCTCGGTGGCCCACATGGTGCCGATGTTCTCGAGGAACTCGTCCCATCGTTCCGGGTCGGGAGATGTGGTCTGGTAGTCGGCGGCCGCCTGGGCAATGTAGGCATTGAATCGATCGCTGGCGCCGATGTCCAGCCGGACGCCGGAGGGATCGAAATTGGCGCCATAGGCGACGACTTTGTTCAGCCGCTCCGGATTGGTCTGGGCGATATCGAGCCCGATGATGCCGCCGTCACTCCAGCCGACGAGATCGGTCGATTCGATTTCGAGATAGTCGAGCAGGGCCAGCACATCGGAGGACATGAGGTCGTAGGAAATGGGGGTGGCGTCGAACGAGGAGCGGCCGTGGCCGCGGCTATCCATGACGATGACCTGGTAGTCGGCGGCGAAGGCAGGAATCTGGTTGGCCCAGTAGGTGCCGTTCGCAAGTCCCCCGTGCAGCAGCAGGAGCGGATCGCCTTCGCCGTAGACCTCGTAGTAGATGTCGATGCCGTTCAGATTGACAGTCTCGCCTTCCACGCGGCCCCAGTCGGTCGGTAACAGATCCTGAGGCGGGCGAACTTCTTCGACTGCGGCAGGAGACGCTTCTGGCGTGGCATCCTGCGCGAAGGCGCTCTGCCTAGCGAGCAGCGGAATCGAAAGTGAAAGCGCGGTAGTACCGGCAAGGAACGAACGTCGCGTAGCCATGGTGACCCTCCGGTTAGATTTCTCACATTCCGATCTGGAACTCAGCGAAGTACGCCACACGCGCCGCGCAGATGCAAGCGCGCTTCGCCCAATTCTCCAGGATGCGCTGCGTCAGCGCGCCCTAGGACGGCCCCAGGGGCAGCGGCTTCGATTCCGTGGTGACAAACGCTCGGAGAAGATCGAAGGCACCAGTGAGGTCGCGCTCGTCGAGCATTTCGAAGGCGGAATGGGTGTATCGGGTGGAGACGGCGAGGAGTGCGGCCGGGATACCGGTGCGAATGAGCGCGGCGCCGTCGCTGCCGAATCCCGGGTAGATGGTGCGCTGGACAGGAATGTCGTTTGCTTCAGCGATGTCGAGCAATTGGTCGATGATGCGCCGGTCGTAGTGGGCCCAGGAGTCCTTGTAGACGAGGGTCGGTCCCATGCCAAGCTGGACCGGCATTTCCTTCAGGCTGGTGCCGGGGTAGTCGGCGATCGGGCCGTTATCGATGGCAATGGCGAGATCGAACGGTCCCGATTGCCCGAGCGAAAGCGCGCCGATGAGACCGATCTCCTCCTGCACGGTGGCAGCTACGGTGATGTCGTACCGATAGCTTGCGTGATCGAGGTCGGTCAGCAGATGCGTCATGAGCGCGAGCGAGACGCGATCGTCGATGGCTTTGCCATAGAGGCGATTGCCGAGCCGGCGGGTTGGCGGATTCCAGATGACTCCCGCACCGACGTGAACGCCCAGCGCTTCAGCTTCTTCCTTCGAATCGACCCCGATATCGACGAAGATGTCGTCTTCGGTCGGGGTTTTGGCCCGATCGGCTTTGGTGGAAAGGATGTGCCCTGTGGCCGCGCCGAACATGCCGTCGATGCGCGCGTTTCGCGCGACGATGAGCGCGGGTTTGCCGACCGGATAGCGCTCAGCGAAGTTCCGGCTGCCGGCCTGGCCGTCAGTGAGCCAGACGAAACCGCGTTCGTCGATGGACTTGACGACGAAGCCGATCTCGTCGGCGTGTCCCTGGATCAGGAGTTTCGGTCCGTCGCCGGGGATGTGTCCGAGCACATTTCCGATGGGGGTCGTGGTGATTTCGGCGCCGGCGGCGGCCCAGTGTTCCCGGCACCAGGCGAGGACCGGTTCTTCCTGGCCGGTGGGGGCGGCCATTTCCATGAGCTCGATGAGGGTCTCGTGAGTTGATGGCATTCGTTCCTCAATCGAACAGGTGACGTTCGGCCTCGTCGTAGACGTTTTCGCGTGTCCCGATCCAATGGACGATCACGGCAGGATCTTCTTCGACCACTCGGTAAATCGCCCGATATTCACCACTCCCTTTAACGAATATCTTGAGGGAACGGTATCCGCGGAGTTTGCCAGTCAGCTCGCTTCCGGCCCGCGGGTCAGATCCTAGCCCCAGTATGGCTCGGAGAATTTGAGCTTCGGAGTGTTTATGCCGGCGCAGGCGCTTCTTGGCCGCCTCGGTGATGACAATCGAACTTGGCTCATTCGACACCGAGGTCGACACCCGAGTTCTGCCGCAACGTCTTCCAGGCTCTGATATCGTCCTGCCGCGTAATCTGCCTCGCTCTCGGCAATGTGCCTGAGTAGCGGACTCTCGACTTTCACAAACGTGATCGTTCCGGCTGCCGAGTTCGGGTCGACGACGAATATGTCGCCATCTTCCAGTTCGTCCCGCTCTCGCTTCACTTTGGGAACGACAAACGCCCTTTGCTGTCGAGTTTTGCGATCATGGTGGACATTGCGACTCCTCCTGGTGGGACAGTCCCACCCGTCGTTATCGTATGCGCAGGAGGCTACAACGTCAACGGAATGTCGCTCAGGAGTTCGGCGCCGGATTCGGTGACGAGGAAGGCGCCGAGCAATTGCAATCGGTCAAAGCTCCTGGTCCTCGAATGCTAAATCGAGGAGTTTGAATCGACGTTCGCCACGGTCGTAGATGTTCTCGTGTGGACCTATGAGGAAGATGATCGATTTGCCGGTGAGCTCGCGGACCACGTAGAGCGCGCGATGCTGACCGCTACCGCGAAGCGAGAATGCAAGCGAGCGAACGCCGGCTAGTGAGCCAGTCAGGGCGTGCCCGGCCAGCGGATCTGACTTCAGGACATCAAGCCGGGACTTTACGGTCGCAGCATCACCTTTGTACGATTTCAAATCCTTGAGGGCCGCTCTGGTGAGCCCGACTCGATACAGCTCAGGCGGCATCGACATCCGGGTCGTTGTCGGTATTTTCCAGGGCGGCCAGGGCATCGTCGAGATCGATTGTCAACCCTGCTCGATCCTCTTCGAGGGCAGAAAGTGCAAGCACATCAAGCGGGTTGTCTGGCTTTGCCATGTAGATGACCCGACGGCTACCGTCGGTATCGACAAAGAGAATGTCGCCCGGCTCCAGACCAAGCTCAGCTCGCGTTTCTCTGGGTAACACGATGCGGCCCTTCGAATCGATCCGGGTAGCCTGTAGTGACATGGATTCACTCCATTATTCAATCATGAACGCCATCAACAGCGCTGCTCACCGATCAGGAGGATCAAGTGGGGCATTCCCACAATCGATCTTATTTGGTCAAGGCTACAACGTCAACGGAATGTCGCTCAGGAGTTCGGCGCCGGACTCTGTGACGAGGAACTGGTTTTCGAGGCGGATACCGGCGTTGAGCTCGGGGGAGTAGCCGCTCGGCTCGACGCAGAGAACCATGCCAGCCTGGATGAGGCCGCCGCGTTCCTTATTGATGTCGGGTTGCTCGTGGGCGCGCGTGCCGATGGAATGGCCGCCGTGACCGCGCAGACCCAGCTCGCGCAGGTGGGGATGCTCGCGCAAGCGGGCGTCGAGCCAGGTCCAGATTTCGGTTCCGTCGACGCCAGGGCGAATCTCATTTTGGACGCCAATGAGGACATCGGCGATCCAGGTCGAAGACTTCCCGTTGCAGCGGGGTCGGCTCGGAGACGGCGAATACGCGGCTGAGATCGGACCAGTAGCCGCGATAGCAGGTCCAGGCATCGATGATGTACAGCTCGCCCGCTTCGATCTGGCGGTTGCGGGCGAAGCCACCGGGCACACCGGAGCGGTAGTCGCCATTGTGGAAGACGATCTCGCCCGCGCTGCGAGCACAGCGGCACGATGGCCGGCTTCGCGCACGTCGAGCTCGTTGACGCCAGGTGCGATGAGCGCGCGGGCGGCAGCATAGGCGGCGGCGGAGCAGCCGATCGCACCGCGCATGAGCTCCAGCTCGTCGGGGTCTTTGATCGCTTGCATCGATCTGGAGCTGGGTATCGATCGGGATCCACGCACCGGGGCGCTGGATGCGGGCGATGGTGTCCTGCAGGAGCCAGGGGAGCGATTCCTGCTGGAAGCCGACCCGCTTCGGGAAGTGCCCACCGGCGACCACGGCAGCCACGACCTCGATTGAGCCGGGTCATGCGGATCCGGGTTCATGGTGGCGGCGTGGGCTGGCTCGTAGGCGAATCGCTGGGTAACGAGGGCGTCGCCCTCCATGGTGTGGCTGACCAGCCACGAACTGCCATCGGCAGTCGAGCGCGAAGAAGCGCCGGGAAGTTGCGCGGCTGGATCGGGCACGGTCAGGAGCTGACCAGTGGCGTAATAGATGTCCCGCACATCGGAGAGATAGAGGATGTCCAGATGCTGCGCTTCCATGAGCGCTCGCAGGCGGTCTTGGCGGGCTTTGGTCCAGGTTGGATCGAGCATTGGGGTCTCTCCTATTCCGGGGTGAGGGTGGTGCGCAGCGTCGCGGTCGATTCGATGGTGGTCCAATCGCTGGCGAGATCGACGAAGCG
The DNA here is from genome assembly GCA_963720855.1 of uncultured Chloroflexia bacterium. Classification (GTDB taxonomy): domain Bacteria; phylum Chloroflexota; class Chloroflexia; order Thermomicrobiales; family UBA6265; genus JAMLHN01. The sequence continues at coordinate 567,920 of CAVRGV010000002.1, forward strand.
GCCGGCGATATGATCGGCGGCTTGATCGGCATAGTGCGGGCTGCCGGGATGTCCGGATTGACCGGGCCAGGTGATGGAGCGGAATGCGCCGGCTTCTCCCATGTCCACCACCATGCGATAGGAAGCGCCCATGCGGGTCTCGAAGGTGCCGGGCGGGGTATAGAACGCGTTGGCCAGGGTGCCGGCGCCGCCGGGACAGGCCTCCGCCGGAATGTCGAGGAATTCGTGCTGAAGGGACGTGGATGCAGCCGGGTGCTGGGCGCCGAGGCGATGAATGGAGCCCCAGTTCCAGGTGCCGCTTTCCGGGCCAAGGCGCTCGGTCAACCAGGCGATGGCTTCCGCGAAGGCTGCCTGGATCGTTGCGATCCGTTCGTCATCGTCCGTAAACCAATCCGCAACGTTGCGATGCAGGAGATCGCTGCTCAGACCCCACCCGGCATCTCGCACGAGCGGGATGCAGGTGATCTGGGAATTGCTTCGCAACGACGGTCTGATGCCAGCGCCAGAAGAAGACGTAGAAGAGCGAGGCGGGAACGCTTTCCGTGGTGAGCTGGAAGTCCCAGCCATTGAAGCGCGCCAATGCGGATCGTGATGCCGGGATCGTCCACGTCGGCCATTGCCTCCAGCAGTCCGGCAAGTCCGCGCTGCGCCCGGCCGGAGAAGACATCGTTCTGGAATCTGCTCGAATCCCTCGACGGTATGCTGGTTGGTCGACTGGATAAGGTCTTCGGCACGACCCGCGCGATCTTCCGGGGCCCAGGTGCCGAAGAGCGGATAGGGAAAATCGGGCGGTGCGGTGGGATTATTGGCCGTCACCACCCAGCCACGATCCGGCCGCAGCAGCGACGGGAGCCCCTCGAACGGAATGAAGCCAATCCATTCGTCCGCGGGGTCGTGCAGCGAGCGATATCCACGCATCTCGCGTCCGCGGAGCGGCAGAAATCCACTGGTTTGATAGGCAACGTCGCCGTTGGTGTCGGCGAAGACGAGATTGAAGGTTGGGCAGCCCCAGGTGCGCAATGCTTCGCGACCATCATCGACGGTGCTGTGCGGTGGCGAAATCGAGCATCGACTTCGTCTCGTCGGACGAACGAAAGCCAACCCAATCGAGCGCGAGCGAGATCGGTGTCGGGTAGCGGTCGGGCTGCAGGTTGTGCGGCAAGGCGGCTTCGGGCAGGAAATGATCGACGATCGGACGATCGCCGACCGATCGATCGACGTGGAGATAGGGTTCCTGCCCCTCGATGCGAATCTCGACCGGCTCGGCGATGGTTACCTCATCGGTCGATTCGACGACATAGAGATCGCGTTGCAGACAGATGTTGTTGGTGATCCCCCAGGAGATACCGGCGCCACGCCCATAGAGCAATCCCGGTTGGCCGGGATAGGTCGTGCCGAAGCATTCGAATCCGGGCGCGCTCAGGTGAACTTCGTACCAATCAGCCGGCACGGTGTAGTAAACATGTGGATCGGAGGCGAGCAGTGCATTGCCGTCGGCCGAAAGCGATGACGAAACTGCCCAGTTGTTGCTGCCTTCCCCCAGGGTTTGTCCCCAGAACGATTCGGTCACCGGATCCTGAGGCAAATCGGGCCAGCGCGGCTCGGGCGCGTAGTTTCCTTCTGGCACGATGTACCGCAATGGCCCATCGGGCGCGAAAAAGGCTTGCGTACCGATCGCCATCACCGATTCCGGCGCGGACTGCTTCGGGGGTGGAGATGACGTTCAGCCGTCCGGTGAGATACCAGTGCCAGCGGCGAAAGATGGCCAGCGAATCGACGGGCGACCAGGGTTCCGGTCGGTAGTCGAGCAGATCGAACTCGATCGAACGCTGCTCGGCGGATGCGAGCGATTCGTCGCGGAAAGCGTTGACCCCAGCGGCGAATGCGTCGAGTGCGGCGCGGCTTTCGGGAGCGGAGGTGTCGTAGATTGTCTGGGCAAGCTTCGGAATGCGGAGCGTATGCGCGATGCGGTCTTCCGCCAGTCTCGATGGACCGAAGATTTCACTCAGACGCCCGGTCGCCTGACGGCGCAAGTAGTCGAGCTGCCAGAGCCGGTCTTGCGCCTGGACGTATCCGTGCGCGAAGAACAGATCGGCGGTACTGGCTGCCCGGATGTGGGGCACGCCTCGTTCCGTCCCGCCAAATCTGCACCGGTTGCCCGACTCCCGCACTGACCGTGCTCGCACCGGGATCGGCTCGTTCGGCCAACAAGGCACGAATGTGCTCGCGCTGCTCGTCCGACACGTCGCCCTGCGCAGTTCGCAGCGTTTCGAGCGCGATAGTCCGCTGCCGCTGATCCAGTTGCACGATCTGGTTCCTTCCTGGGCTAATCCGGTTTGCGTCCGATGAAGAGGCAGAGCTCATAGATTTTGAAGAGGCAATCGACATCGAGGTAGCCGATCTGGCGCAGCCACTGGAGCTGCGTTTCGAGCGGCGCGAGGATATTGGCCGCTTTGTCGGGGCGATAGACGTAGTCGCGCGGCGACCTGTTCCCGGGTTCGGCCGCCACCGATCTGCTGATCGTAGGCAAACATGCGATCGACCAGCAGCTCGTTGAACTGGTGTTCGATCCAGGGCGTGGCGGATGCGACATGCTCGATGTGGATGAACGGCGCTCCTGGGGCGAGCAGTTCGAAGATCTCGGCATAGATGCGGCGCTTGCTGTCGTCGGGCTGGTGATGGATCGCGAAGCCAGAAACGATCGCGTCGAATGGCGCCAGATCGCGCACGTCGTTCACCCAGGCGGCGGTCGAGAAGTCGACGACTCGCAGGTGATGGGGCGGTGATGGGAAGCGCGGCTGGGCAGCCTCGAGCATTGGCTCGGAAAAATCGGCCAAAACGACGGTGGCATCCGGGAAACGATCCAGCACCGCGCCTGCCAGTACACCTGAGCCACTCCCCAGATCGAGCACCCGCTGGATCGGCCGGTCAGTGAACGTGAGGACGCGGAGCATGACATCGAGCTGGTCGGCGGCGTTTGGAAGGGCGGCGCGCACACCGGTCAGAAAAGTGGCGACCAATTGCGGGTCCTTCCAGACCTCGCCGGAAACGGGACTCGACGGTTGCGACATGGAACCAGCCCTGTCAAGAAGCGGATGCGACGTTACGGGAGTCTAGCAAGGCTTTGCCGAGCGCGGACCGGGTCGGATCGGTTTCCCGTCCCCCAAGTCTTCGGGACTCGCGCATCACTTTCGTAGTGCTGATTTGGCCAGCCTCGGTGCCGGCCTGGATCACGGCAGGCGAGGGGACAGCACGCGAGGCACTTCCCACCCATGGGAAGCGCCTCGTGCTCAGGTCGGTTCGGATTTGGAGGCTATCGGATTACTGAGCCGACAGCTTGTCGATTTCCTTCTGAAGCTGCTCGAGCTGCTTTTCCGAAAGATCGTACGACATCAATTTTCCGCCGAAGTGACCGAGGTCATTTACAAGGCGGTCGGGCGCCTCGGTCTGGACGAGCAGCAGAATGGCGCCTCCGCCGGGCTGGAGCTCGTTCGTGACTGACTGCTGGAACTGCTTGAAATCTTCCTCCGCACCGCTCTTGCCGTGCCTGCCGAGCAGCCCTCCAACTGCCAGACCGAGGGCGAGGCCCGCGACCGGGATCAAGAAGATCGCTCCGGTGAGCACGCCAACCACAGCGCCGATACCGGCGCCCTTCAGGACCGGATGCTTCTCGTCGCCGACCTTGATCTCGCCAGAATCGTCCTTACTGATAAGGGCTTGTTCCATGATTTTCATATATCCAGCGCTTTCGAGGGCTTTTGCCTGATCGAACGCGTCGGTTGCCTGATCTTTGGTTGGATACACGATCGCGAATAGCGTTGCCATGATTGCGCTCCTGTCTTCAGTGGTACCGACGACATCGAGGTACGTATCGTCCAGTTTACCCGGGCGACGGCCGCTTCGCCGACCCCCAAAAGTGGGAATCGACGCCTCATTTGTGGACGCTCATGGTCCTCGGTACGGCGGAACCCGTTTGCACTGGAATTGCGGAGGCACCCTCGCGGACGGAAACACAATGAAACGAGGGTTCCGGAAAACCGGAACCCTCGTTTGCGTTGCTGTGTTCGATCAGCCCCGCCGAGCAGGGCTGATTCGTTGTGGATCTAGGACGACTCGCTTGCGGAGGCTGAGACCCGCGATGCCGAGGAGACCCACGACACCGAGGAGCATCAGCTCGCTCGAGTTACCCGCGCCGTTGCCGGCGCCAGTGGTCGGCAGTGCCTTGATGGACGCCTGGACGCTGGCTGCGCCCGACCCGGCACCGGCGTAGCTCTTGCCACCCCAGCCCTTGTCGTGCCACCAGCCGCCGCCGCCACCGTGGTTGCCGCCACCATTGTTCCATCCGCCGCCGCCGTTGCCACCGTGGTGGTCGTCATCGTCGTGATGACCACCGCCGCCATGACCGGTCGAGGCAGATGCCGGTGCAGATGCCTTCGACCTCACCCTTGCAGATGCCGGTGCAGTCGCCTGCAGATCGGGCCCTTGCACAGGCCGGCGCAATCGCCCTCGAACCTGGTGCTTGCCACAGAGGAAGTCGACATCGTCCGCGCAGAGCCCGAGGATGAGCGGCTCGACATCCGAGCCGTCGCTCGAGGTCACGAAGACCTGGGCGTTGCCGCCGTCGCCACCATCAGCATCTCCGCTGATGGCCGATCCACCGTTGCCGCCATTGCCGGCGTTACCAGCATCGCCGCCATCGCCGTCGCCGCCGTTGGCAATTCCACCGTTGCCACCCGTGCCGTCGCCGGCCGTCGCGGTTCCGCCAGTTGCGTTGCCGCCGGTGCCACCCTGGTTGCCTTCGGCAGTGACGTTCTGTCCGTTGGTCGGCGCGGTCTCGACCGCGCTGCCACCGGTGCCACTGCCTGACGTGGCGCTCGCGCCCTGGGAGCTGCCTGCGTTCGCGTTTCCGCCAACGCCTTCTCCGCCCTGGTTCGGGAGGCTGCCAGTGATCGAGGTCGAATCGCCGCTGTTGGTGTCGCCGACCGTGACATCGCCGGTGGTGTTGCCACCGCCATTGGCCGAACCGCAGTCCGCGTCGCCGCCATTGCCGCCATTGCCGCCATTCGCGATGCCGTTGTTATCGATCTCCGGGAAGTCCGGCGGGCCAGGAATGTTGCCCTGAGCCGCGGCTCCCTGACCGCCAGGTCCGCCAACTCCGCCCGTGGTTTCACAACCGAAGGTGAGTGTCCAAGGCGTGACGCTTTCGACCGTTAGATCGCTATTGTCCGCATCGGTGCCCGTGGCTCCCGGAAGCTGGATGGTGCCGATACCGTCAGCCGCATTTCCCGGACCGCCGGTAGCCGGGCCACCGTTGAGGGAGTTGCCGCCGACCGCAGGTCCGCCGGTGCCAGGCGCGCCGGTGGTGGTGGAACCATTGGTGCTGCCACCGGTCGTATCGCCTTCGGCATCGCCGCCGTTGCCGCCGTTGCCGTAGCCCGGAGTTGCTTCCGCACCCGTGCCATCGCCGCCGTGCGACTCGCCTTCGCCACCGGTTCCGTCGTTACCAACGCCGCCGGTTCCGCCGTTACCGCCGGTGCCGCCTTCTGCCCAGCCGCTGGTGCCATCTGCGCCAGAGGTTGCATCGGCATACGCCTCGGAGATGCCCGCATTACCGATCGACTCGGCCTGGGCGAAGGCGTTGCCGCCCTCGCCGCCAGTCGCGTTGCCGGAGCCGGCGAATCCGCCGCTGCCAGCGTCGCCGCCGTCGCCACCGTCGCCGCCGTTGCCTTCGCCACCGGAGGCCGGACCGCCGTTACCAGCAGTGCCGGATCCGCTGTTCGCCGTGCCACCGTTGCCGGTGCCGCCGCTGCCAGCCGTATTGCCGCCGCCGGAAACAACTGCGCCGTTCGCGCCGCCGCCCTGTGCGTTGCCGCCCTGGCCGTAGCCAGCGGTTGCATTGCCGGCTGCCGAGCTGCCGCCCGTGGCGTTTCCGCCCTGAGCATTGCCACCGGCGTTGCCACCGATCAGGCCGACCGACGTCGCATCACCAGCGTTTGTCGATCCAATCGACGCGTCGCCGCTGGAGTTGCCGCCACCGATGGTGGAACCGCAGTTGCCATAGCCACCCGTGCCGCCGTTCCGCCATTGGCTTCACTACCGCCGCTGACGAAGAAGTCACCGATACCGCTCACGACACCCTGTGAGGCATCGCCACCGTCGCCGCCCGCGCCGCCGCTGGCTTCGCAGCCAATGGTGGCCTGGATGGAGCCGATCGGATCGACGCCGAGGTCTTCGAGGAGGCCACCAACGAGCGGAGCATCGCCTGCCGCCGCGTCACCGGTGAGAACCGATGCGCCGTTGCGTTGCCGCCCTGGACGCTCGGCATTGCCTTCGAGCGGAACCGAGATGTCTTCGACCACACCAACGCCGTCGCCGCCGTTACCGTCGCCGCCATCAGCGTTCCCGCCGAGGCCCGGAGTTCCGCCAGTGGCGTTGCCACCAGTGCCGAGACCGCCGGTCGAGGTTCCACCGAAGACGCCGCCCGTGGTCACATCACCGGAGGCATCGCCGCCGGTACCGCCCTGGCCGACCGCTCCAGTGCCATCTGCGCCGGTGCCGAGCCCGCCATCGCCCTGGGCTTCGCCGCCCTGGCCGTTTCCACCGTTGCCGCCGTTTCCGGCCACGCCAGCCGAACCGCCATCCGCGTAACCGCTGTTGCGTTGCCACCGTCACCACCGTTGGCTTCCGCCACCGGATCGGTGCCCGCGCTCAGGGCGTACGCCGCTGCGTCGCCACCGTCGCCGCCATCTGCATCGCCAGTTTCGGCGGATCCGCCGTTGCCGCCGTTGCCAGCGTCGCCGCCTTCGCCGCCAGATGCGAGGCCGCCAGCCGCGCCACCGCCGTTGCCGCCGGTGCCGTCGCCGCCGTTGCCGTCGCCGCTGTTGCTGGCGCCGCCGTCGCCGGCCGTGTTACCAGCGCTGGCCGCGCTACCGCCCGTGGTGTTGCCGACTGCGGCATTGCCACCGACGCCGGCGCCGCTTGTCGCGTTGCCAGCCGTCGAGTTGCCGCCGGTCGCCATTGCCACCGACGCCGTTGCCGCCGCCGTTGCCGACGTTGGCAATGATCGAGGTGGCGTCGCCACCGTTGACATCGCCCTGGGTCGCGTTACCGGAGCTGTTGCCACCGCCGTCGTCGGGCCTTCGCCATTTGCGCCGTATGCGCAGTTGGCAGCCGCCGCCAGCGCCGCCGTAGCCACCGCTCGCGAGCGAGAAGTCCTACGGCAGAGCCGTCACCGACATCCGGAGAGCCAATGCCACCGTTGCCACCGTTGCCGCCGGCCGCGATGCAGCCGATGGTCGCGGTCACGATGCCGCCCTGAACCGTCTCGAGTCCACCCGTGGCACTGCCACCGGCAACCGGAGAGGCCGTTGGTGTCGGAGTTCAGCTCACCAGCGCTGTTGCCACCGCCGTTGCCGTCGCCACCCGTCGCGTCGCCACCGGCGCCGCCAGCCAGAGACTCCGACGAATCCGCCGACTCCGGCGCCACCTGTTGCGCGTGCCACCCTGGACGTTGGATTCACTGGTATCGACATCGCCGGACGCATCTGCCAGCTTCGCCACCGACCGCGTTCGCACCAGTGCCAGAGCCCGCCATACCGTCGCCACCGTTTGCCTGGCCGTTGCCGCCGTCGGCAGTTGCCGCCGTTGCCACCGATTCCGCCACCGGAGCCATCCGCGCCGGTATGCGTCGCCGCTGTCGCCATCACCGCCATTGCCGCCGAACGGCTTCGGCGAACGAGTCGTCGCCTCAGTTGGAGACGGTGGCCTCGGAGACGGCGTTGCCGCCGTCACCGCCGCTGGTGTCGCCGCTGGTGGCGTTGCCGCCATTGCCAGCCGCGCCGCCATTGCCGCCGGAGCCAGCCGTCGCCGTCACCGCCGGAGGCATTGCCGCCGTTACCGCCGGAGCCTACGCCGCCTTCGCCATCACCAGCGTCCGCCGCGCCGCCATCACCGGCGGTGTTGCCAACGCTGATTGCAGAGATGCCCGTGGTGGAACCGACCGCACGCCGATCCGCCCAATGGCACCACCCGAGGTGGCCGAACCGCCCTGGGAGTTACCGCCGATAGCGTTGCCGCCAACTGCCGTCGCCGCCAGAGTTGTCGCCACCGATAACGAGGCTGTTGGCGTCGCCAGCGACTCACATGCGCCGACCTGGGCGCCGTAGAGCTCGTTCGCCTTCAATCGGCGCCGCCGTTGTTGCCGCCATTGGTCGTCGCCACAGGAGGCGTTGCCGCCGTTGCCGCCGTTGCCGCCGTTGCCGAGCCGAGCCGTTGCCAGCGCCCGGATCGCCCACGTTCGGGCCGCCGTCGCCACCTGCGCCGCCGTCACCAACCGGTAGCACCCTCTTCATAAGGATTCGTGGTGCAGCCGATGGTGAGGGTCAAGCGGTCGAGCCACCGGAGACATAGCCCGCCGTGGCGTCGCCGCCATCGACCGGGGCATCCTCAGTCGAGACATCGCCTGTGCCGTCGCCGGCATTGCCGGCTCCGCCCGTGCCATCGCCGCCCGCGTCCACCGGCTCCGCTCGCGTCGCTGACTGGGTCGTTGCGTCGCCGCCGGTTGCGGTGCCGCCGTTGGTCGCGCCGTTGGTCACCGTGCCACTGGCTTCGCCGCCGTCAGCGCCTTCGGCGTTGCCGCCGGTGCCTGCCGCGCCGTCACCAAGGCCGCCGTTCGCTGTGGCGTTGCCGCCATCGCCCTCGGCGCCGTTGCCACCAGTATCCGCCGTTGCCGCCGTTGCCCGGATCGACGGAGCCGCTCGTCGGCGTCGCCACCGTTGCCGCCCCAGGCGTTCGCATCCGGATCGGCCGCATTCACGACCAGCGAGCCCGCGTTGGCATTGCCACCGTCACCAGCGAACGCATCGCCGCTGGAGCCGTTGCCGCCGTTGCCGGCGTTTCCGCCGTTACCGGCGCTACCGCCAGTCGCCGTCACCGGCCGCAGCCGTGCCGCCGTTGCCGCCTGTCGCCAGCGCCGCCGGTTCCATGTGCCGCCGGTGCCATTGCCACCATCGCCGCTGGTATTGCCACCGCCGTCGGTCGTGCCACCATTGGTGTTGCCGACCTGAGCGTCGCCCGCCAACCGCGTTACCGCTGGTGGCCGATCCACCCTGCCGAGCTGCCGCCGGTGCCATTGCCACCCTGGCCATTGCCACCGCTGTTGCCGAGCCCGATCGTGGTCAGGTTGGCATCGCCAGCCATCGACATCGCCATGGATTGCGTCGCCGCCGGTGTTGCCGCCGCCGTCGGTGCTACCGCAACTGGCGGTGCCGCCGGTGCCGCCGTCGCCGCCATTGCTGCGAACAGGTGGTGTTTGCGTCGCCGCCGGTGCCGCCGTCGCCGCCGAAGCCGCCGCCGGTGTCGTAGCCAAGGAAGTTCGCGGCGACGTTACAGCCAACGGTCAACGTGAAGGTGTCGCCACCGTACGCGACCGAAGGATCGTCACCGATCGAGGCCGTCGCGATTCGTGAGCGCATCGCCGCCGGTGGCAGCGCCGCACGTCGACGTCCTGAAGGCCATCGCCGCCGTTGCCGTTGCCGCCCTGGCCGATGCCAGCGATGCCGCCCGTCGCCGCCAGTTGCGCCGCCCGCCGTCGCGACGCCGCCGGTCGCGTATGCCGCCAGCGACTGTCGCCGCCCGTGGTGTCGCCGTCGACGTTGCCGCCGTCGCCGCCCACGCCATAGCCGCCAGTGCCTGCCGCGCCGTTGCCGTCGCCACCATTCGCGACACCTTCGCCGCCGATAGCCATCAGCCGCAGCGCCGGCCGCGCCGCCCTGGCCGCCCTGGCCGCCTTCAGCTTCAGCCGAGGTGGCCTCGCCACCATCGCCGCCGACGCCGAGGGCTGTGATCGGATCTTGTCCATTGATATTGATGGAGGTCGAGCTGCCGCTGCCGGCATCGCCGCCAACGGCATCGCCGCTCTCGGCAGTTGCCGCCGTTGCCGCCGTTGCCGCCGTTGCCACCCTGGCCGCCAGCGCCATCGCCGCCAGTTGCAGTGCCGCCGTTGCCGCCGGTACCGCGCCGCCGGTTGCCGTGCCACCAGTTGCGTTGCCGCCGTTGCCAGCAGTGTTGCCGCCGCCGAGCGTGGTGCCGCCAGTGGTGCCGCCGCCAACCGCGGAGCCGCCAAGGGCAGAGCCGGCCGTCGCCAGCGCCGCCAGTGGAGTTGCCGCTGGTGGAGTTACCACCAACGCCATTTCCGCCGGTGTTGCCACCGCCGACCGTCGACGTAACTGCATTACCGGCGATGAAGTTGCCGATGGAAACCGAGCCGCCGGTGTTATCTGCCACCGTTGACGCTGCCATTCACAAAGAAGCCGCCGCCAGTGCCGCCGTTGCCGCCATTCGCGCTCGAGTTGTTATCGGCATCGCCGCCTTCGCCGCCGACGCCGCCGTTGCCGCCGGAGCCCGTGCTGCCGATGGTGACGGTATAGGTGCCGCCGCCGCCGGAGATCGGTCCGTTCGATCGACGCATCACCGCCGGTGGCCGTGCCGCCGGTGACCGTTCCGCCTGCGGTGCCGCCGTTGCCGGTGCCGCCGGTGGCGTCTGCCGCCCGCCGCGGCATTTCCGCCGGTTGCGCCGGCCGCCCGTGCCCGCGCCACCAGTGATGGTGCCGCCGGTGGTGCTCCCGCCCGTGGTGTCGCCGCTGGCGTTGCCGCCATTGCCGCCCTGGGCGTCACCGCCGGTCGCCGCCGCGCCGGTGCCGCTGCCGCCATTCGCGGTCGCGTCACCACCGACGCCAGCGCCGCCGCTGGATCCGTTTGCGCCATTGCCGCCGCTGCCGCCGGTTGCTCCGCCGGAGCTTCCGCTGCCAGCGTCACCACCATCGGCATTGCCGGTGGAATCAGTCATGGAGACCTTGACCTTGCTCGCGCTGGACGTTCCAGCCGCCTGAGCGCCGGTCGCATAGGTCAACAGACTGAGGATCATGACGAATGCGCCAAAAGCTCTTAGTGCATTCGCCGATCGTTTTGTCGACATTCCCAATACTCCTCTGTATCCCCGGGACGTTTTCAAACGCCCTTTCCCGTGTTTCGTTCTACGTTGCGTGCTGTGATGCTGTGTGCTTCCTGGAGAACTCAAGTGATCGTATCCAATCGCTAAGGTCCTCCCCGGCTGTTCGAGCCTGACAGGTCGGGATCCCCTCGACTCGAGCCACGTATCCGGATCAGCCGCTGTGTACGGTCGCAGGAGCCGGAGATCGCATATGCGCGCGCGGTGACGGGCACACTGATCCCAGAAACAGCGAAGCCCGGGCTGCGTTCTGACGGTTCGCAGACCGGGTTTCGATACCCAGCTCTCTTACTTCCGTACGCTTCCAAATCCTCGCTCCCGTCAGGCCCCGACGCCAACCTGGCGCCTATCCCTGACGCGGAAACTGGCCAAGTTTCCGCTAAGACGGTGCGTTACTCCCGTTCCCGCTATCGATTGCTCGGACGTTCAGTTCGGCTTCCCGACCTGACTGAACGTACTTTTCACGGTCACCATCGCATCTTAGCGATAGCTGGAAGGTATTGCAATAGGGATGGGGGACGGCAAAACTCCCAGAAACCCGTATACGTATGGACCCATAAGTTGGGACCAACCCGCGCTATTCGGCCTAAAACCCGCGAACCGGCGTCATGCAGTGCGCATAACGCCGGCTCGGGAAATTGTCCGCATCGCCGCGCCGGGCGAACGCGTGCCTATTTGTCGTCCGGGAGCACCCAGTTGAGCACGGTGGAGACGATCGATATGACGATAGCGCCGAAGAGCACCGCCCAGACGCTATCGAAGTTGAACCGGACATCGAAGATCGTGCGGCTGATCCAGGCGGCCAGATAGAAGCAGACCGCGTTGACCACCAGGATGAAGAGACCCAGCGTCAAGAGAATCAACGGCAATGAAAGCAGCTTGAGCAGCGGCCGGATGAAGGCGTTGATGATACCGAGGATGATCGCTGTGAGAATGACCGCTTTGGCGGCATTGCTCCCCACATCGATTCCCGGCACGAAATACGCCGCCGCCGCAACAGCGATGGCGGTGACGATGAACCGAATCAACAAACTCACCAGTGCTCACCTCCTCTTGCCCTGATCGGCGGAATCATCCGGGAGGCGAACCGCCCGACCGCATCCGAAAGCGGATGTCCGCCAAAGGCCGCCATTGTATGCCGCTGGGGAACCAAAGGTGCGGGTCAGGGGAATTGGGTAAGGCGGGTGGCGGGCTTTCCAGGAACTGAATAGTTTCACCGCCATCGTGTGAAATTGCTTGCTAACGGATCTTTCAGCCCATCTGGGCACCTTCGGGAGCCAGCACACCAGACACATGACGCTCGATTGCCTGCCATCGCCACATGGCCTAACTGGTGAAGGCGAGCAACTTGTCCATTTCGACAATGGTGACGCGCGGTCCGTCGGCGGCGATGATCCCCTGCTCCTCGAAACTGCGCAGCGCCCGGTTCAAGGTGGGCCGCGTGGTGCCAATCTCCGCGGCGAGCTCGCCCTGACTGCGGGCGAGGTCGACCAGGATGCCATCCCCCACCGGGGTGCCGGTGCGTTCGGCGCGCTCGATCAGCCATTTGGCCAGACGGCCTGGCACATCGAGCGTCAGCAGATCGACCTGGCGGGCATTTGCGCGGCGGATCAGGGTGGCGAGGGTGGCCAGGAGCTCGGGAACGATCTGCGGTTGATCCTGCAAGAGGGAGATAAACGCCTTGCGCGGGATGAGGCGAACGCGCACCGGGCCAACCGCGGTGAGGGTGGCGCTGCGCGGGGAGCCATCCAACAACGAAAGCTCGCCCACCGCGGCGGGCGCTTCCACAACGGCCAGCACGGCTTCATCTCCGGAAGCGGTCCATTGCGTCACCCGCAATTGGCCTTCTTCCAATATATAGATGGATTCGCCGGGATCGCCTTCATTGCAGAGCACCTGGCCGCGACGGTATTTGCGCGGCAGGCTGTTGCGGGCGAGCTGCTCGAGCGCGGCAGCCGGCAGATCGGCAAAGATGGAGACGGTGCGCAGCGTTTCGGTCGAGAGCTGGGTGGTCGATGCCATGATCGGTTCCCCCTGTTGCCGAGAATCGTCGATTCCGGATGCTGCCATTCTATCGCTCCCTTCTGCGCACGGGAGTGCGCAAGAACACCGCGCGTGCGTCGGAAACGACATCGCCCGGCGCCACCAGCGGGGGCACACTTCCAGAATGGACCGCGCATCCGCCGGCGAGGGCAACTCGCCAGTTCTCTCCCTGGATCCGCCGAGCGATTCGGCGCAGGGGTCCGATCGTGCCGATCGCTGCGCCTATGGCCGGCGGGTGGCACACGAGTTGGGGAAACTGCGGCAGGATGCAAGCGACGAGACGGAGCGGACCTCACTCCGCGCACGTGTGCGCCGGTGGTATCCCCGGCCGCAGGCAGCGGGCATTCTTCCGCTGCCGGTCAGATGCGCGCCACAATGTGGCGCAATCACGCAGGAAACGGATCGAAATACCGATTGCGGCAGCGAGGCGAACTGTGTGCTATCCTAAGAAGTGCGCGCGACTCTGGAAAGAATCAGGGTATTTTTCGAGCGATTGGTGCGTGCGGCGACGCAGAGCGTCGTAGCCATCGTCGAGGTCGCGCAAGCGATTGAGCTTGCGTTACGTATTCGATGGCGAGTTTCTGAGCATTTTCCTATTTCCCCCTTCGAATTTCGAATACGCCAATTCTGGATTCCCAACCGCGCTTCGGACGGTGGGCAAGTGGACACGCGTGCCACATTGCTCGTCCGACGCTGCGTGGGGCAGTTGTCATGCGCGCATGGCACTCGGACCCGGGTGCGGCAAGGAGTTTGTAAATGGCGAGAAAGCCTGTTTATCGTAAGCCGCCGCGGCCAGTAACCCCGGCAGCCCCCACCGAGACGCGCGGTCCGCGTCAGAACCCCGATGCCCTTGCCGTCGATGGCAAGGTTGTCGAGGCGCTTCCCAATGCAATGTTCACCGTCGAGCTCGAAGGCGGCCAGCACGTGCTGGGCCACCTGGCAGGCAAAATGCGGAAGAACTACATTCGCGTGCTCCCCGGCGACCGAGTGACGGTGGAGTTGTCACCATACGACCTCACCCGCGGCCGGATCACGTTCCGCCATCGATAGTTCGACGACAATTTGGGAGGATTCCGAACTGTAAGAGGAAATGGCCAGCCTGAGTGGCTGTGATCGCAGTTTCGTCCATTGGTTTTTTTGCAACAGTCCATTTCGTGTCGGGAGATGTATCCCGGCGCTCTTTCAGGAGAATTCCAACCCATGAGTGATCGAACGCTCACGTGCCGCGATTGCGGCCAAGCATTTGTCTTTACTGCCGGCGAGCAGGCATTTTATTCGGAGCGCGGCTATTCCGAGCCACTGCGCTGCCCCTCGTGCCGCGCGGCCCGCAAGCAGCAGCGCTCCTCCGGTGGCGATAGCTACGGCAGCGCGGCGGCGGCTACAGCAGCGGCGGCGGCGGCGGATACGGTGGCGATAGCTACAGCAGCGGCGGCCGCAGCAGCGGCGGTGGCGGCGGATACGGCGGCGGTGGCGATAGCTACAACCGCGGCCCGCGCCAGATGTACCCGGCGGTCTGCAGCCAGTGCGGCAAAGAGACCGAAGTTCCTTTCCAGCCGACCGCTGGCAAGCCGGTCTACTGCCGCGAGTGCTTCCAGGATCGCCGGAGCAGCTCCTACAGCTACTAGGCCTCTCGGCCGTTCCCGAATCCGGGAAAGGAAAGCCAGCGCCGAATCCGGCGCTGGCTTTTTTCGTTGCGCCCGAGCGTGCTCGATCATCGCCGTCGATCCGTCGACGACATCGAGGGAGTTCAGTCGATCAGCGTGTTCGCGAAGATCTGCCATGCCAGCAACGACTTCGCCACCAGGCTCAGGATCAGATATCCCTTTTCTCCAAAGAGATAGCTCCTCCAGCGGCCAACCTTTGCATACTGCAGTGCCATGTTCAGCGCGAAGCTGTTGAAGAGCAAGAAGAGCGAAATGATGATGCCGTAGACGAACGTCGGGACGCCCGGGCTATCGGGCACGTCTCGGCTCCCGCAATCTGGATCGTGATGATGATCCAGGGAACGAGGCCAACGATCGAGCCGCAGATGAATGGCACCCAATCGACCTCGCCATCCTCCCGGTCATGATTCCTCATCTCCATGACCAGGCCAAAGAGGATCATGGCCGCATTCGCACCAAAGATTGCCAGAACCGCTCCAACATCCTGGACGCCCGTCACCATGGCAATGAGCACCATCATGAGCGAGGCACTGACGGAATACTCGAGCCAGCGCGCGTAGTTGATCTTGCGTGCAAGATTCGCGCGATACCATGGCCAAATGCCCGGAGCGGACATCAGGAAATGATCGAGCGGACGCCAGCAGCAGGAAAACCGCGACGGCATATCCAATCGGCAGGTCCCAGATCACTTGCGGCTGGCTAAACGTCGTGCCGGGTGCCCCGGTCAAATACGTTCCGACGATCGGCAGGGAGAAATCATTCGACAGGGCCATGATGACGCATGGCCTGGGCCAGGTGGACGAATCCAAGCGCGAGGTTGTACCAGCGGAAGCGCAACGGCACCGCGTCTTCTCCGGATGCGTTCATCATCTGCGATTGCGACTGAGGAACATGCTCAGGCCGCTTCCCTGCGACGTCCATGCGTCACCCCGCTCCCTGAGAGATTCCAACTTTCGGGCGATTCCACGTGTTCCGCGGCCCGACGCTCGTGTGCTCATCGATCGACAGGACTGCTCAGCGCGGTCGAGGTCCGCACTGGCACGTGCGATCGAACCGACCGCCATTCTCGACCTGCAGTGCAAGTATAACTTTCGACTGGCCCGTGTAAGGATGCGCGGCGAGCGGTGGTGCGTTTGCCCTGGGCGTGGGTCAGCGACCGGGGATGGGTGCCATGGCCACCCATCGATCAGGTTTGCGGCCAATCCGCGGCGCAGAAGTCGAAGTCGCAGCCGTGGTTGGCCTGGGTGACATGTTGGCCGTAGAGCCAGCCATGCCCGCGCCGCAGCAGCGGATCGGGCATGTGCGGCGGGAGCGCGGCGAGCCGGGCGGCAATCTCGTCGTCCGAAAGTTCGAGCGTCAGCGTGCGGTTCGGGACATCGAGGATGATGAAATCGCCATCCTGGACGGCAGCGAGCGGACCGCGAACGGCAGCTTCGGGGGCGACATGCAGGACGACGGTTCCGAAGGCGGTCCCGCTCATGCGGGCATCGGAGATGCGCACCATGTCGCGCACACCCGCTTTCAGCAGTTTCTGGGGAATGGGAATCATGCCGGCTTCGGGCATCCCGGGACCGCCGATCGGCCCGGCATTTTGCAGCACGAGCACGTCTTCCGGGGTGACATCGAGCGCTGGATCGTGAATGCGGCTGGCGAGATCTTCCAGTGAGCTGAACACCACCGCACGACCCCGATGGGTCAGCAGATGGGACGATGCGGCAGCATGTTTGATGACGGCGCCATCAGGGGCAAGATTGCCGCGCAAAACCGAAAGACCACCTTCCGGGTGAATCGGCTCGCCGGCTGAGGCGACCACATCGCGCCGAAACGATTCGGGAACCCCGGCGAGATTCTCCCCGACGGTCTTGCCGGTGGCCGTGACGGCACCGAGATTCAGCAACGGGATGAGCTCGCGCATGACGGCTGGAATGCCGCCGGCTTCGAAGAGCTCGGCCATCTGATATTGACCGGAGGGTTTGATGTTGGTCAGCGTTGGGGTTTCGCGGCTGATACGATCGAAATCGTCGAGCTCCAGTGGAATACCGGCGCGGCGGGCGATGGCGAGCAGGTGGACCACGCCATTGGTCGAACCGGCCACCGCGCAGAGGACGCGTATCGCGTTCTCGATCGCCTCGCGGGTGATGATCTGACTGGGGCGCAGGTCTTCGCGCACCATTTCGACGATTCGCCGGCCGGCTGCTTCGGCATGACGCAGGCGGCCGGAGTCGGGCGCGGGGATGGCAGCGTTGTACGGCAGGGTCATACCGAGCGCTTCGGCAACCGATGCCATGGTGCTGGCGGTTCCCATGACCATGCAATGCCCATGGGAGCGGAAGAGGGCTTCTTCCAGCTCACCGATCTCCTGCTCGCCGATCGTTCCGGCCTTGTACTCCATCCAGTACCGGCGGCAGTCGGTGCAGGCGCCGAGATCGTTCCCTCGCCAGCGGCCGGACATCATCGGTCCGCCGGTGACCATGATGGCGGGCAGATCGGCGCTGGCGGCGCCCATGAGCTGGGCCGGGGTGGTCTTGTCGCACCCGGCAAGCAGAACCACGCCTTCGATCGGTTGCGCGCGGATCATTTCCTCGGTGTCCATCGCCATCAGATTGCGATAGAGCATCGACGTTGGGACTGATGAAGATCTCGCCCAGGGAGATGGTGGGGAACTCAAGCGGGATGCCACCGGCCTGGAGCACACCTCGTTTGACCGCGGCCGCCACTTCGCGCAGATGCGAGTTGCAATGGTTCAGCTCGCTCCAGGAATTGCAGATGCCGATGAAGGGTTTTTGCAGGTCCTCATCGGTGAGTCCCATGCCTTTGGCGAAGGCACGCCGCATGAAGGTGCTGAAGTCGGCATCGCCGTACCAGGTGAGCTTGCTGCGCGTGGAGATGTCGTTTGGGCGTGTCATGGCGGGAGGGTACCACGGCGTCGGGAACCCTGAACTCGACTATGCATTGTCGACCAGGCGGTCGGTGGCGGAGACGATTGCGTCGACCATTGTCACGTCAGCGCTGGTGTGTCCGGTGTTGGGGAGGATGATGAGCTCGGCGTCGGGCCAGGCCTGCGCGAGCTGCCAGGCGGTGATGGGCGGACCGGCTAGGTCGAGCCGGCCCTGGATGAGGATACCGGGGATTCCGGCGAGCTTGCCGGCGTGGCGCAAGATCTGATGTGGCTCGAGCCAGGCTCGATGGGCGAAGTAATGGGTGACGATGCGAGACCACCCATAACGCCGCTCGGGCGGATCCTGATCGAATCCGTCATGGATGTTGCGGCCCATGTCCATGACCGCATCTTCCCAGGCGCACCAGTCGTCGGCAGCTTGCTGGCGAACGGCAGATGATGGGCTTTCCAGGAGTTCGCGATAGGCGGAGACGAGGTCATCGTCCCTGGCCCAGGGCGGAGCGCCCTGCCGAAATTTCTCCCACGCCTCGGGAACAAGCAGGCGCACGCCGAAATAGAGCCATTCGATTTCCTGGCGGGTGGTGGTGGTGACCGCCGCCAGCAAGATTTCGGTAACACGATCGGGGTGACGCTCGGCATAGACGAGCGCCAGGGTCGATCCCCAGGAGCGGCCGAAGAGCATCCAGCGCTCGATCTCGAGATGGCGGCGGAGGCGTTCGATGTCGGCGACGAGATGCCAGGTGGTGTTGTTTGCCAGCGAGGTCGTGTATTCGCTGGATGCCGGCAGGCTTTCGCCCGAGTTTCGCTGATCGAGGCAGACGATACGATACCGCTCCGGGATCGAAATTGCGCGGCCAACCAGGACCGCAACCGGACCCCGGTCCGCCATGCAGGCAGAGCACCGGTTTACCGTTGGGATTGCCGTATTGCCGGTAGGCAAGCTGGTTGCCGTCGGCGGTGTCGAGGATGCCACGGTCGTATGGATCGATGTGCGGGTAGAGGGTGCGCATCCCGCAATGGTAGCGGGATGCGCCGGAACGATCAGTTTGGGTTGACGCCGTCGATGATTTGCTCGAGCGCGGGAGAGCGATTCGGTATCGATCAGGTCACGGCGGACGAGGTATTTGATGGCGGCTTCGGCGGAGGCTTCGCTCAGGAATCCGCCATCGATGAGCGCGCGCACGGTCGAGGCGGCTCCGGCGACCATGGGCCGCGTGCCGCTTTGCAAGATTTCGACCGTGCTGGATACGAGCTGTTCATCGGTCGCCGGGGATCCGACGATCGATTCGAGGGCATCGAGCAATGCAGCGCCGCGCACCTCGCGCGCGATTTGCACGGCGGTGGCAGCTTCACTCATCAGACGCACTTCTTCTCCGACCAGCATGAAGAGCTCGGGGGTGAGAAATCCCTGCGCGATCGGATACCCGGTAGCGTGGCGAATCTTGTTGCGGATGTCGAAAGCCCACGTGTGCTCGAATAGCGCCATGGCGGCCGCGCCACCCGGCGGAATATCCTCGATGACGCTGGCCATATCCTCGCGGGCGATGCCGTAGAAGAGGTTGGAATCCGGATCGCCGTGTTCCGGTTCGGGATCGCTGTCGCTGTGCTCGTCGCCGGTGGCCCCAAGGAGCTGTTCCAGCAACCCGCCGAACTCCTCAACCTCACTGGGCGAAAGCCCGCTCATCTCATTGGTGATGAGCGAACCGTCCGGATAATCGCTCGACGTACAGGAGGTCGATCAGACGGATGAATCCACGTTTCTGCAGCGATTCGATTTCCTTGATGATGGCGGGCGTGAATTGCTCGGCATCATGGAAACCGAAGACGAACATCTGAATCGGAGCCATTTCGATCATTGGGTCGCCTTCGTTCGGTGCTCGCCGAAGCGAGGAATCCATCCGAAATAAAGAGGTCATCAACGTGCGCCCTCCCCTGCATCGCCGGAAAGTGGGTGCATTCCCAGAGATTCACGTTAGCACATTCACAAATCTGCGCTCTCGCCCGAAATCGGATTCGAGGCGATACCGATAGCTGGTGGCATCCCAGCATTATGACAATGCGAAAGCGGCCATGGAATCCATGGCCGCCGGGATATAGGAACCCTTCGCAACGGTGACTCGCCGGCTAGACGTTCGACGCGTCTTCGTAGGTCTGGACGAAATCCGCTTCCGAATAGATCTTGTTGACGACTTCGCCCTCGTAGGAACCGAGCGCGCGCTGGGTAGCCTCGGCGGTGGTGTCCGATACCAGCACGATGATGGCGGCCTGTCCATCGGTCAGGCTGTCGGATAGTTCCTTGATGTCGTCATGCTTGACGCCACTGTCCTTGGCCTTGCCCCAGAGCGCGCCGATACCGCCGCCCGCAAGCGCGGTCACGATCAGGCTGGGGGGATAGATAACGCCGAGCACGGCACCGGCGATCAGGCCGCGCTTGGCGCCCTTGCGGGTGGAAACGTCGGTCGTCTCGTGGGTCTTGATCTTGCCGTCCGGCTCCTTGGTGAGCATGACAGCGTCTTTGAGATCGATGGTCAGGGCGTGATGCATCGACTCGAGCATGTCGAGAATCGTCTTGGCATGCTCCTCATTCGGATACTTTGCGGCCAGCAGGACGTATTCGGTCTTGTTGCTCAACTTGGGCCTCCACTCGGAACAATGGGATAAGCGGCGCACGAGGTCGTACGCCGCTTAGTCTATTCCCGATTGGTCCTTTTCGAAATAGCACCAATGGGGTAGTCACCAATCTGTCGCAAAGATGGACGCTATTGGGGCGGAAAGAGCACCGCGCAGGCGATTCGGGCGCCACTGTTGCCAGATGGATCGGTGACCAGATCGTCGACGGTTTCGTGGATGACGAGGGCAGTGCCATCGGCATCGGCGAGGCCAACCGCTCCGTCGTCGATCGTCCATGTGGCGGAACTTAGCGCAAATACGGCATCCCCGTTCTCATCAGCCAAGAGGTTGCCGATATCGCCGGCGTGGCTACCGTGCATAAGCGCGTCCGGGTTGAAGTGCGGTCCGGCGGAGTCGAACGGCTTCTCTCCAGCAGGATCACACTTTCCGGCTGCGTGCAGGTGAATCCCGTGTTCGCCCGGAACCAAACCGCGCACCATGATTGTCCCGCCGACACCTTCGCCGTCTTTTCCAAAGGCCACAAGTCCGACTTCGTTTCCGTCCGCATCGATGAGTGGGGAAATATGCATCCCCTCAACGCTGGAACCGGAGGGGTCGGTCGCATCCTGAGCGCTGGTCACCAAGCCGCCTCCGAGGGTGACGGCAACTGCGAGTAAACCGAAGAGCAATCGTTTCATGTTCGTTTTTTCTCCTTTTCCGTTGATTTCAGGCCGAGGTTCTTCGAGCACATCGTTCATGTCATAGGCAAACCTCTAGCTGGGCGGCAACCTGCGGTCGCGCCATTCCTGATCTCCTCGGCGACGTCGAACTACATCGTTAGCCGGCCAATGGCCTCGGCCATGAGGACGAGTCCCAGAACACAGGGAACGAGCAACGCGACCCGTCCGATCTGTAACCCTATGGCGTCGCGCTTTTGGCGCACCTCGAGCGTTTGCGCATGGCGTGCCCAAAGCGGCCAGAGCGCCCGGATCACGGGAAGGATCAGCAGCAGCCCAATTGGCTGTAGGGCGATGGCCTGAAAGACAAGCTGGATGGCGGGAATGAACAGGATCATCATGGCGGCGCTCTTGGGCACGTCCTTCCATCCGCGAGAAATCCCTGGAAGGTCCGGGGAGATGCGTCGATCAAGCCGATCGATCACTGGCATGACCGCCACTCCGAAAAGGAAGGGAAGCGTCGTAAAGAGGCAGACATTCAGTCCGAGAATGCCGAACCGCTGGTAATCGGCGTTATCTCCGCCTTCGAGCACGATTGGACCGGCTACGGCGAAGCCAATGACGCCGGTCAGGAGGTATCGCAGGGGTCCTGTCGCCGGGAGCCAGGGTCGGACGGCCATGACCGCGATGCCGGCGATCAGGCCGAACAGCGCGCCCACGAAAATAATGAGCGCCAACGTGCCATCCAACGTGATTTCGCCCACCGCATTACCGTTTTCGGTCATCATTCCCTGTTGCTGGGGGTCAGAAAGCATGGCGGAGATCCGCATGAACAATCGACCACCGCCCCCAAGGACCAGCATTCCGACGAGGAGGCCTGCAATGGCTCCGATCGCTGTCTGCCGCACCATGTGTTGGATGAGGTCGAGGAAGGTCCGCAGTGAACCCTCTGAAACCTCGTTGGGCCTGGGATGGCAGGGCATCGACATCCGGCAAGCTCGCAGAGGTTGCCGCGGCAACCGACGCCCATATCGCATCCATTTTTGAGGCTCCGAGCGACGGAGCATCATCGTGCTGTTCGAGGAGCCGAATTGTGTGGGCCACCTCGGTCGACGCAGACGCCGTGCGGCCACTGATGGGAGCGATCTGGCGATTCATGGCGTCCCAAAGCCGGTCGAGCACCGCGGCATCGAGCTGGCTCAGTTCATCCCGCGACGACATGGGATTGCTCCTTTTCATCCTGCGCTACCAAAATTCGGCGCAAGCGGGCGATCGCTCGCGACTGTGCGGTGTCGACCGACGCGCGGCTTCGCCCCAACGCCTGGGCAATCTCGTAGCCATCGAGTCCTGCCAGCCGGAGCTCGACCACATGCCGTTGATCCGGCGTCAGGTGATCGAGGAGCGCGACGATTTCCAGACGGGACTCCTCTCGGGTAACGAGCGATTCGGGTTGGAGCGATTCGTTCATCGGGACGAATGCGGTGTCGAGCGGGGCATGGACCCGGGTGGTCCGGCGGGCATCGATGGTGGTGTTGTGCGCGATCGAGAAGAGCCACGATCGGAAGGATTCCGGTTGGCAGTGGTGGATGGATTGCATGGCTTTGAGAAAGATGGCGCTCGTGGCATCCGCCGCTCGATCGGGGTCGTCCAACCGGCGTGCGCAGTAGCGATAGATGCTCTCGGCATAGCGGCGATAGAGTGGCTCGAAGGCGGCAAGGTCTTGCCGTGCGGCCAGAACGTCCGCTCGCGTCGCTCCGCGATCGGTCAGACTGATCTTCGATTGGCGTTCGTATACCCGGCATGGCACGATCTCGGCCAGTGGCAACCGGCATTCGTCGTTCGACCCGCGTCGATTCGCGGTTACGTTTCAGGAGACGATTGGCAGGACTCGATCTTACATCCGGCGCCAAAGGGGCCGCCCGGCTATCGATTGACCAGTCAGGAAAGCTATGGATCGCACACAACAGTTTCTCAACCGATTCAACGAGCTGGAGCAGTTTCTGCGGGATGAGACCAACTCCAAACGGGAAGTGCCGTTTGGCAGTCTGATCGGACGGGCTGCGACGAAAAACGCGGCTGTGCGCCGGCACGAGCGCGATCTGCGCGAATTCGCCGATCTGCGCAATGCGATCGTGCACGAGCATCCGCGCGGTCATGTGATTGCCGACATCACGCAGGAGGCGCTGGACGAGTTCGACGGCGATGGTCGACCGGATCACCGAGCCGGAACGCGTGTATCCGCTGTTTCGCGGCGACATCAGGGTCTACAAGGAGGACGATCCACTGTCCGATGCCGTGCGGGACCTGTGGGAAACCGGGCATTCCCAGGTTATCGTGCGGGTCGATCGCATGCTCACCCTGCTCAGCAATGCGGGCATCACTCGCTGGCTGGGAAGCCAGGTCAACGGCAGGGCGATCGATCTCGCCGGCGCGACGGTGGGCGATGCACTTGACCTATGAGGAAGAGGGCGGTATCGCGTTCGTTTCCCGATACGCACCGGTCGACGAAGCACACGAGCTTTTTCTCTCGTTTCCAACCCGCCGCTGCCAACGTTTGCGCGCCGATCATCATCACCGAAGGTGGGAAACCAAGCGAGGCACCACTCGGCATCATGACCCCGTCCGATCTGGTCGAGCTCGAAGATTGACGCTACATCAGGACAGATATGAAACGGAAAGGAGCTGACGATGGCGAACGAATTCAGTTGGAGGGTGGAACACTATCCTGACTTTGCCGATTTGTCCGAGGAGTTCCTGGAACGCGTCTTCACCGTGGTTTGGTGCAATGTCGCGACGGTCGACAGCAAGGGCCGGCCGCGGTCGCGCATTCTGCATCCCTATTGGGAGGCTACTCCCGACCCGGCCGGTTGGATTCTGACCCGGCGGCATTCGTTCAAAGACTCTCAGCTCACCGGCAATCCCTTCATCTCCTGTGCGTATATCGCCAATATATCCAAACCGGTCTATGCAGAGTGCCGCGCCACCTGGGTCGATGACCGTGCATGAGAAAACCCGAATCTGGCAGGCATTTCGCGATGCGCCCGCGCCAATGGGCTACGACCCCGGGACGATCTTCTACGACGGCCGACGATCCCGGTCTCGGATTGCTTCGCCTCGATCCCTGGCGCATTCAGGTCGAACAGATTCCGCCTGGCATTCGGAAGGTGTGGACGACGTAGCCGACCGCGGGGCTCGGAATCCCGACATAGGCTGCGAACGGGTGTACGCTACACTGGCAACGTACACTCGACTCGGACGAGCACATGAGCAATGACCTACCCGGCTCCACCGCCATTGACTGGTTCCGGAATCCGACGAGTTCTTTCGGGCGTCCATCGCGCGGCACCTGGATGATGATCGTGACACTGCTGATCGTGAAGATTGGCGGATTGATTGTGGTGTTCGATGATCGATCCGTCCGAGATGGCGGCCATGTTTGCCATCATCTCCACCTGGCTCTGGGTCAGTGGTGCTGGCGATCTTGCTGAGCGGCCCGGCAGCTTACTGGTGGCGCATACGGCGGGTGCGCGCACGGCGCGCGGCATTGCAACGCTCTGAATGGATGGTCGAACCGGACGATGTCACGCTGGAGCCGATAACCAGAGCAAACAGAAACGGGCCGGCGCAGTTGCCGGCCCGATTCATGCTTGGTTCTTCCGGGATTGTACAACCCCCGGAAAAGCTGAGCCCCCTGTTGCAGCAGGGGGCCCCGCGGGGGTCATTGGCAGCCGGCCGGCGAGGGAAGGGGGGAAGCCAGCCGATGCACTGAACGTATCGTAGTGTTGTCCGAGAGTCAATTCGTGTCCTGATCGGATAGAAAAGCAGGTCCGTTCGGACCTTCCCGTACGGCAAAACCGAATATCCGCAAGGTATTCGGTCGCCGCGAACCCCGTAAGTGCTCCAAATCCGTCTCGAACGTACGACAGGAATGACGCTAGCGCATCGTGATCATCCAGCGACTCAGCCGGGTATCTCTGTTCCCGGCTGTCACGAAAGGGATCTTGCGACCAATGGAGGTCGGCGCGACGCGGTTCGAACCCGGATTCTTCGCCATGCGCCCGAATCATGGCAACCAGCACCTCATCGATGAAATCGTCGATTCCGATAAAGAGCCGCGAGGCGCGTCTGGCCGGCAGTCCTTCTTTCTCGATGACATCCAGCAGCGCTTTTACCACCGGATACCGGAAGTAGAGAAAGACTTCGATCGTTTCGCTGGTGGTCAATTCAGCGCGGGCGCTGGAGATGCCGTAATGCACCCCGATCTCACGACCCTTGGTCGAGCAGGTCGGAGCGCTCGTCCTGATGTCCCCGGGGTGGCGGCATAGCGAATTGCGAGATCGACCAGGTGACGGCCGATCTTGCGATGCTCTTCCTGCGAGGTCGCGCCGAAAGCACGGAACCATTTTTGCTCGCGCGCGGTCTTGAGGTAGTCGTCCTGATACGCGGAAAGCGTTCGGCTCGTAAGCTCCTGGCGGCTGACGCGCGATTTGGCCGTCTTGCGCGGATTGCCAACCACAAGCGCGCGCAGGTCTTCTCGCGAGTAGCGCCGATGGCCGCCCGGGGTTTTGAAGACCGGCACCCTGCCGTCGTTCGTCCAGCGACGCAGGGTCGACTGGTCGACCCCGAGAAAGGCGCAGGCTTCCCGGATGGAGAGCCAGCCTCCGGCTGGAACGATTTCAACCTGTTCGTCTGTGGACTCGCTCGATATCGGTGACATCAACAACCAGGGAATATCCGACTCATCGGACCGGAACTGCACATCGATCTCTTCAAGCAATGCTAATTCGGAACGCCGCGGTCGGGCCGTTTTGGGAAGGCGCAGGCGATTCAGGGAGCCGTCAGCAATGCCTCGCGAATGGCAATGATCCGGGTTCGCAGCGCGGAATCTTCCTGCAATCGCGCTTCGATTTTCTCGATTCCATGGATCACGGTGGTGTGATCCCGTCCGCCCAGCGCGCGCCCGATCTCGGCCAGTGACGCGCCGGTTTCCTCACGCATGAGGTACATGGCGATCTGCCGGGGCATCACGATCTCCTGGGCACGATTGCGGCCCTTCATCGCCTCGCTCGGTAACACCGCACTTCTCGGCCACAGTGGCGATGACTTCGTCATTGGTGATGTCGGCTTTACGAGCGGCAGCTCGGCCATCGGAGAGGGTATCGATCGCCGCCTGAAGCGTGATGGCTCTCCCTTGCAATCGCTCGACCGCGAGCACTTTGTTGAATGCGCCTTCGAGCTCACGAATATTGGTCTTGTCCCGATGGGCGATGTATTCGATCACCTCATTGTCGATCTTGACGCCCATCTCTTCCGCCTTTTCTCGCAAGATCGCTATGCGCATCTCGAAGTCTGGCGACTGCACATCGGCAGTGAGGCCGCCTTCGAACCGGGATCGCAGGCGATCTTCCAGTCCGGCAATCTGGCTCGGCTGACGATCGCTGGAGATGATGAGTTGCTTGCTACTTTGATAGAGCGTATTGAACGTGTGAAAGAACTCTTCCTGGGTACTGTCTTTCCCGCCGATGAACTGGATGTCGTCGATCATCATGAGATCGATGGTGCGATAGCGAGAGCGAAAGTCGTCCATCCGTTGCGAGCGAATGGCCTCGATCAGATCGTTGGTGAACTTTTCGGACGAGACATAGACGACTCGCAGGTTGCGGCCGCACCGCCATTGCCTTATGCCCGATGGCGTGGAGCAGGTGGGTTTTTCCGAGTCCGACGCCGCCGTGGATATAGAGCGGGTTGTACTGGTCGCCGGGATGCTCGGCGACGGCCTGGGCCGCGGCATGGGCAAAGACGTTCGATTTGCCGACGACATAGGTTTCGAACAGATAGCGCGGATTCAGATTGTGGGCCGCCGGTGGCAACGGTGCGGCCGGCGCGAGGGAGAGCTGTTGATCGTTGCGCGGCTGGGAGCGTCCGTTCCGGGCGGTGCTGCGCGAACGGTTCGCCGTTCCGCGCTCGGCGGTGCGATCGGGAAGCTGCGGAATGGACGGCGCAAAGGCGGAGAGGTCGGCGGCCACGTCTTCGGGGTCGGCGTCACTCTGCACGGTGAACTCGACTTGAACCGGACGGCCGACGATGTTGGTCAGAATGCGCTGGATCTGATCGGCATAGCGTGACTGAAGCGTGGACGCGCTGAACGTATTCGGCGCGGCAACCGTGGCCACGTCGTTCTCGAAGGCGACGATGGTGGTGGGCCGGAGCCAATTATCGAAGGCATTCCGTGGCAGCCGGGTTTGCATATCGCCCAGCACCGCCTGCCAGAGTTGTCTGGCCTGCATCTGCATCGCAAGCTCGTTCGTACGCGTCCCAGCGGGGCAAAGGGAGGGTCCAATTCGTAGGGGATGATGCTACCACGGGCAGGACCCAACAGGAGTCTAGTGATCGCTCGCTGACGCCAGTACTTCTCTCACCTTACCGAGAATGAACTGGCACCTTGAATTCTGCAGTCTCCCAAATGACTTCCGGGTCGACACTGTCGTACTCGTGAGCAATGCGATTTCGCATACTAATGACTTGGTGTGCGTCAGGAAATGCTGCGGCAAATCAGGGGTCGTTTGCAAGTGCCCGGTTCATGCACTCTCCAAGCAGTTCGAAAAGCCGCTCGATTGCCAGATACCGCATGCGCTCGATGTCGTCACTTGCGGTGTCCTTGCTGGCAGCAAACACCAACAACTCATCGCCGAACTCGAGAAGATCGAGCAGAGCGCTCGAAGGCAACGTCAGGCAAGAACTGCTTCCCTCGAACGATCAACCGACGCTCGAAAACGGGGACGCATCTGCCGTTCAGACACAAATCCACTTTTCGGCCCAGCAATTCTTCAATTGCGTCGCCGAAGTCAAAAAAACGGGATGCGATACCAGGGCCATAATCTTCGAACTCAATCACGAAATCGAAGTCACTCTCTCAGGGTCCCAGCCTGGGCCGGTGGCCGAGCCAAAAAGATCAAGCCGAACTGACGCCGTATTTGTCGGCACAGGTCGATGATTTCTGGTTTCTTGGCTTCGATGATGGGGTTCATGGGACGCTTCCGGCTTCAGTCGGAAGTATCCCATGAACCAACGGGCAATTGCCGCTAGCGGGTGGACTCGCGAACGTGGGCGTCCTTGCGGTGGCGGAGATCGGGAAGGAGTTGGGTGCCGAGACCGGGCTTGGCCGGGAAGGTTCATGTAGCCGTTTTCGACGATTGGCAGGTCGGTGACGAGCTCACGATACCAGCCGGTGTAGAAAGCGCGCACCGATTCCTGCAGCAGGGCATTGGTGGCATTGAGCGAGAGGTGGGTGGATGCAACCAGCACGATCGGGCCGGTGCAATCGTGCGGGGCAACGGGGAGCTGAAACGCTTCCGCCATGCTGGCGATCTTCTTGGCTTCCGAGATGCCGCCGCACCAGGAGAGGTCGAGCATGATCACGCCGGCGGCGTTGGCCTGCATCACCTCGCGAAACGACCAGCGAGTCGCGAGGGTTTCACTGACGGTGGTGGGAACGAATGTGGAGGCAGCGAAGTCGGCCAGGGCATCGATGTTGTCGGCTTTGATCGGGTCCTCGTACCAGAAGGGTTCGAACTCCTCCAGGGCGCGGGCGATCTTCTTCGCGGTCGGCAGGTTCCAGAGTGAATGGAACTCGACCATGATGTCCATCTGGTTGCCGACGGCCGAGCGAATCTTGCGGAACGGTTCGAGGGCGATGTCCAGATCCGGATTGGAGATATAGAGACCGCCGGTTGCCTCCGCGAATGGATCGAACGGCCAGATCTTCATCCCGGTGATGCCCTGCTCGAGCAGGCTGATGGCAAGCTCGTCGGCGCGGTGGAGGAAGCCGTCCAGATCCTCATAGGGACCTTCGTCGCGACTATTTCCGGTGCCCCAGTTTTCGACGGCCTGCCGGGATTCGTTGCGAATATAGCGATAGCCAGCGCAGGTGTTGTAGGTACGAACGGTCTCACGCGATTTGCCGCCGAGTAACTGATAGATCGGCTGGCCGGTGGTTTGTCCCAGCAGGTCCCAGAGCGCGATATCGAGTGCGGAGTTACCACGCATCTCGACGCCGGTAGAGCGATAGCCGATATAGCCGTAGAGGGCACGACCATGGAGATCGATTTGCAGCGGGTCCTTGCCGAGCAGGTAGGGGGCAATGGTTTCGTGGACGTAGGCTTCCACGGCGCGGGCGCCAAAGAACGTCTCACCGAGTCCGATCAGGCCCTCGTCGGTGTGGATCTGGATCCAGATGACATTGGAAAACTCTTCGAGCCAGATCGTTTCGACCCTGGTGACCTTCATCTGCGTCCCCTGCTTCGCGCCTTGGCATCGATTCTCGAAACGGCAGCGTATCAGGATCGCGCATTCACGTCACCGCCGGTCTTCACCCGTCTGACATTCTCGGAATCAACCGGCTGATCGCATTCGGCGCAGATCAGCCTGGGCGCCAGGCGATGATCGTTGTGCCAGAGCTCGACATGGTCGTCCGCGTGTCCCCAGCGCTTTCCCCAATCGAAGAGGAGCATGAGCACCTGCGTCAGCTCTTCCCCCGATTCGGTCAACGTGTATTCGTAGCGCGTCGGCGCGTCCTGATACGGGACCCGGTCGAGCACCCCGGTGGCGACCAGGTGCTTGAGCCGCGCGGCGACGCGATCGCGCGGGGCACCGATCTGCTCGACGATCTCGGAAAACCGGCAATGGCCGCGCCAAACCTCACGAACGATCAAAAGCGACCAACGGTCGCCGACGATGTCGAGCGCCGTGGCGATCCCACACGAACGCGCTGGTAGAAGCTCTTGTACGGGAGCTGACATCGCTCCATCCTCTCTCAGATTTGAAAATCAAACTGATTGCCAGTACCATGCGACCAGGTCGGTACGACTATCAAACTGAGTATACGTGAGGATCTGCGGTTACGCGATGCAAACAACCACGCCGGATGCACCCACAACGGACACCGAGACCGATCGAAGGGGCTGGCTGATCTTCGGCGTGCTCGCCGCAGCGGTCTTCATGACGAACCTGGATCTTTGGGTCGTGAACGTTGCGCTCGAATCGATCGGACGCGATCTACCAGGAGCGAGCCTCTCGGGCCTGTCCTGGATCATCAATGTGTATGCCATCACGCTGGCGTCGCTGCTGATCGTGGCGGGCCGGCTGGGAGACCGTTCCGGTCACCGGCGGGTGTTTCTGCTGGGAATCGTGGTCTTCACCCTGGGATCGCTCGGGTGCGCGCTCGCACCGAGTCTCAATACGTTGATCGTTGCGCGAGTTGGACAAGCCGTTGGGGCGGCCATGCTGTTGCCATCGTCTCTGGGCCTGTTGCTGTTGAGTGTGCCCGCTGAGAAGCGGGTCAGCTCGGCGCGGCTCTGGTCGACGGTTGGGGCGCTTGCCGCGGCGGGCGGTCCGGTGCTGGGCGGATTGCTGATCGACTTTAGCTGGCGCTGGGTGTTCATCATCAACCTGCCGATTGGCGTGATTGTGCTGATGCTTGGTCTGCGCGTGCTGCCGAACAGCGTTGCCAGCGTGAACCAACCGCTTCCCGATCTGAT
Source organism: uncultured Chloroflexia bacterium (assembly GCA_963720855.1). GTDB lineage: Bacteria > Chloroflexota > Chloroflexia > Thermomicrobiales > UBA6265 > JAMLHN01. The sequence continues at coordinate 598,357 of CAVRGV010000002.1, forward strand.
CGGAAGCGGTCTGCTGGCGTTGGGCATTGGCTCATTGACGGGAGCAATCGTGCAGGGGAGCGAATGGGGGTGGCAATCTCCAAAGACAGCGATGCTGCTGCTGGCAGGCGTCGCGTCGCTGGCCTGGTTCATCTATCGATGCGCCACCCAGGCCGTTCCTCTGATCGAGCTGAATATCTGGCGGTCGGCGACGTTCACGCTGGCGAATGTTGGGAACTTCCTGTTTGGCATCAGCTTTGCCATCATGCTGCTCTCGAACGCGCTCTGGTGCCAGACGATCTGGGGCTATTCGGCGCTCCAGACCGGGCTGGCCATGGCGCCCGGCCCAGCAATGGTGCCCTTTGTGGCCATTGCCTCGAATCGAGCGGTGCGCCGGTTCGGCGCGCGGCCGATCATCGTGGCCGGGAGCCTGGTGTTCGCGTCCGGACTTCTCTGGCGTGCAGTCATGGCAGATCCCAATGGACGCTATGTGACCGACTTGCTGCCGTCGTTGCTGCTGGGCGGTACGGGAGTCGGCCTTGCGATGACCACCTTGCTCTCCACCGGCTCGACGGCACTCTCGCGCGATCGAGCAGGGACCGCGGGCGCGGTGCTCAACACGGGACGGCAATTTGCTTCGGTGATCGGCGTGGCGATCCTGGTGGCCATGCTCGGTGGCGCGCTGCCAGGACTGGATCAAGTGGGCGATTTCAAGCGAGCCTGGGTCGTTGCCATGGGCCTGACCCTTGCCTGCGCGGCGGTCAGCTTGTTTCTCCCCCGGACTCGAGAAGATCGGGAATTCAGCCCGACTCCGGAAGAGATGCCAGAGCAGCTGGCTTCAGCGCATTGAACGTGACGCTCATGGGAGTCACCGATCAAGGCGATCGATCAATAGGGGCTATGCGTATCGATCACCGACGGGTTGGCTCTGTGGTCGTCAATATCGCTCAGGTATCGATGGTCCGTTTCATCGCTCAGGTATCGCTCTGGACTCCAAAGGTCAAGATGGTGGAATGGCGGTACTCCTCACCGGGACGCAGGACCGGTGACGGGAACGACGGCTCGTTGGGAGAGTTCGGGAAGAACTGGGTTTCGAGCGCGAGACCGTCCGACTGGCGATAGGCTCGTCCCGAGGGGCCATAGAGGGCACCATTGAGGAAGTTGCCAGCGTAGAACTGAACTCCTGGCTTGGTGGTCTGCACGGTCAACGTGCGACCGGATCCGGGATGGGACAACACCGCGGCTCGCTTGAGTCCGGCGCCATTCAGGATGAAGTTGTGATCGAACCCGGTTGCGAGGCGAATCTGCTCGTCATCGGAGCGAAGCCCCTGGCCCACCAGCTTGCCGAAGCGAAAGTCGAACGGGGTGCCGGCGACTGGACGACGCTCTCCGGTGGGAATCAGCGTGGCATCGACCGGGGTGAATGCTTCCGCATCGATCTGCAGGCGATGGCCTTCGATCGAGCCGGATCCTTCGCCATTCAGGTTGAAGTACGAATGGTTGGTCAGATTGATGACGGTGGGTTTGTCGGTCGTAGCGACATAGTCGATGACCAGATCGTTCTGGTCGGTCAGCACGTAGGTGACGGTGGTGTCCAGCGTTCCGGGAAAGCCTTCTTCCCCATCCGGACTGACCCGATGGAACGACACGCCCCGCCGGCCATCGTCGAGCAGTGCGGATTCCCAGACGAAGCGGTTGAATCCCTGCTTGCCGCCGTGGAGCGTGTTGCCCCGCTCGTTGACGACAAGCGGATAGGTGTTGCCATCGAGCGGGAATTGGCCCCCGGCGATGCGGTTGGCATAGCGACCGGCGATACAGCCGAAGAACGGCAGGTTGGTGACGTAGTCGTCGAGACGGCTAAATCCCAACGCGACATTGACCAGGGCGCCATCTCGATCGGGCGCGTCGACGGACTGAATGATGCAGCCCAGCGAAAGGAGCGCGATCGTTACGCCGGACGGGTTCGTGAGCACGAATCGGTCGACTGTCTCACCGGATGGGGTAATGCCAAAATCGCTCTGTTCGATGCCGGAAACTGCCATAGTCGACCGAGAACCTCCTCGTTCCTGGGGGACGCGGGAGCAGTCAGTCGCTCCCGCCGGATGCCTGAGCGGCATCATACGTCCGGCTGGCAGCCCGACGCTGCATGACCTGCCGCCGGACCGCGAGGCGGTCGTACTGGGCAGTGGCTTCATCCAGGCGCTCACGCTCGCGGGTCAGGCGCTGCTTGGTGCGCAGCTCGAGATCGTCCAGCGCCGCCTCACCGCGCTCCTGCGCTTTCCAGAGAGTAAAGGTATCGGTGGTCGTGAGCGCATCGATGCGCTTGCCCACGGTACGAATCTCGCGGTCCAGCCGGGCAATTTCGTGCAGGGTCCAGGCGAGCCGCTGGCGGCAGAGCTCCTCGGATGAGAGCGGTGCATCGAGCTGCACTTCGAGGTAGATCGACCGCAGGGTGGCGAGATCGCGGTCGCGATACGCGACATTGACCCGCAACATCAGCTCGGCGCGCCGCTCGCGCTCGGCCGGTGTGCGCGCCAGATCGGGATGGTGCCGTTTGGCAAGCTCGCGATAGAGCCGGAGCACTTCTGCCTCGGTTTCTATCGAGCTCATGGAGCGGGTGGAATGATGGTCCGCTCGCCCCTGCCGTTGCTGCTCGGGCCGTGGACGAATTCGCCGTTGAGCTCGGCTTCGGCTTGCGCCATTTCCTCCGCGACATCACGCTCGACTTCGGCAGGCGTGGCAGACGGGTCGGCACGGATCTTGGCGATGCGCTGGCGCATTTCGTCCAGCTCGTTACGGATACGGCGAATGTCTTCCTTGACGTCACCGACGCGAACTTTCACGTCGGCGGCGAAACGGGACAGGCCCGTTTCGAGCGCGTCGCGCTCGGATTCGAGTCGTTCGAGTTCTTGTCGGCGGGATTCGAGTTCGATTTGGAGGCGGGCCAGCTCGAGCTCATCGGAGGTTGGAGCGCGAAAAATTTCTGAGGTCACGTTTTCCCTGGTTTCGGTGCGTCGCCCGATCTCCAGCACTCCGGGCGACTAACCAGTATCCCACAGGGCGGGTCAGGATGGCTTGTTTTTCAGGTATGGCGATGGGGTGATTTCTGGCAGTGGGCGGAAGGCAAAGAGACTGTTGGTCACGATGAACAGAGCGGCCTGCCCGGGATCGAAGAGGCGCAGGATAACGTCAGGGCGCCCGCCAGGAGGCGCCCTGTCCGATGTTTTGCATTTCGAACTGATTCGGTTAGTGGCCGCGAACTTTTTGCAGGATGACGCGGATGGCGACGTTGAAATTCGTCCGAGAAGCTCTCGGGCGTCATGCCGATCGATTTGATGCCGTCGCCGTACTTGGCGAGATAGGCGTCGTGGTTCGCTGCCGGATTCGCCGATTCGTCGATGACCGCCGCTCCGTCCAGCACGATCATATTGTTGCCGTGCTCGTCGGAGTTGAAGTTGAGGGAGACCGCTGCATTGGATCGATGTTGCGCAACTTCGTCTTGTTCGGCTGGCTGTAGATCAGCAGGGTGCCGTCAGCCTCGAGGAGAAACCAGATCAGGCTGGGAAAGGGACGCCCATTGCCATCGACCGTGGTCAGCCAAGCGACCTGCGCATGTTCGAGCTGGTGCTTGCACCCGTTTGCCGAAGTCGGTCGAGGTATCGATCGTGAATGCCATTGGTCGCTCGCCTGTCGCTATCGCTCGAATACAGCGCGCGCCGCACCTAGTCGGCACGGCGCGCGCACGCATTGTAGCTAGAGGCGGTCGAGCCAGCCGGGCTCGGGTTGCATCAGACCAATGACGCCGCCAGTCGGATCGGCAATCCAGGCCGTACGTCCCACACCGGGAACGGTGTTGGCGGGATGGATCACCTTACCGCCCAGCTCGACTGCTTCTGAGATGGTCGCGTCGATGTCATCGGTATTGACACTCATGATCCAAGCAGCCTGCTCGGGAAGCTCCTGCGGCTGGAAGAGCCCGGCAACCGGCGCTCCATCGACTTTCGCGACCGTGTAGCTGTTCGGGCCCGCACTCATTGGCACCAGCTCCCACCCGGCGATCTCGTGATAGAACGTGGAAGCGGCTGCGAGATCGTTCGTGATGAGCTCGTTCCAGATGACATGTCCCGGGACCACGCTCATATCCCGTGGAGCGGGCGCGAAACTCGGGCACGATCTCATAGAGATAGAACGGCGCGCCGGTCGGATCGTCCAGCACGGCGAACTTGCCGACGTTCGGAATCTCCATCAGCTCCACGAAAATCGTTGCGCCCAGCTCGCGGGCTCGGGCGACTTGCTGCTCGATTCCGGTTACCTGGATGTATCCCATCCAGTAGCTCCGGCCCGATTCGGTTTTCCACGGCATGGTGCCGCCCAGACCGTGGCCGTCGAACAACACCATCCGGTAGCCATCGTTCGGGCGGGGCTCGGAGCTGAAGTCCCATCCAAACAACTCGCTATAGAACGGATTGGTGGCGGTCTCGTCGAGCGCCATGAGGTCATACCAGGCAAAGAGCCCGTCTCCGGCCTGCCGCTGCGTCATCGTCGCCATGGGTTAGCTGGCGGCAGGGTCTGACGGCTGCAAGATGCCAAAGACCGCGCCAGTGGGATCGGCCAGCCAGGCGAGGATGCCAATTGGCGGAAGTGGGAACGGCGGCACGAGCACCGCGCCGCCAGAAGCTGCGGCGAGGTCGGCAGTCGCTTGCGCATCCTGGACCTCGACGTAGAACACCCAGGCATCGGGAGCGTCCGGAGACGGCTTCGGCATGAGGTCGGCAAACATCGCACCGTTCTGATTGAGAACCGTGGCCTTGAGCTCGCCCATGTCCGAAAGTTCCGACGTAAATCCGAAGATCGATGTATAGAAGTTGGCCGACGCTTCTATGTCGCTGGTGACGAGCTCGTGCCAAACGATCTTGTTAGGACCCACTCCGACATTGGGAGCAGAACCGCCGCCCTCGTACGCCAGAATGCCAAACCCAGCACCCTGAGGATCCATCAGTACTGAAAAGCGTCCGGTACCGGGGATGTCCATCGGCTCCATGACGACGGTTGCGCCGAGCTCGGATGCTTTCGCCGTGGCCTTGTCGACATCTTCGGCGCCAAGGGAAACCAGCCAGAAGCTGGGCTGATCGGCCTCATCCGGTCCCTGCTGATGCGATCCAGCAAACATATCGCCGGTGTCCGGTTGGTTGAGCAGGTGATAGGTGTATTCGGGACTCATCTCGATTGGCGTCGACGTCCAGCCGAAGAGGGTGTTGTAAAAGGCTTCGGCCTTGCCGCGGTCCTTTGTGTGCAGTTCGTCCCACGCAATCGCGGCCGGTTTCGCAGTCATGTTTCCGATCCTTCCTCATTCTGATTTCTGGCAGAGCGCCAACGGTTCGGGGCAAGGCCCATGCTAGAACGCATGTTCTTGCGTGTCAAGGGGGCACGATCGAGCGCGGGCGTCTCGGGTACCCGCTACCTTATCGCTTACTCGCATCCCGGATCGACACCTCACCGCGCGGCTGGCGGAAGTTTTGCGCAGACAACGACAAAGGCCGGCTCGAGGCCGGCCCCTGAGAAATAGGTGGAACGAGCGGGGATTAGTCGGCTGAGGCCAGCGCCGGCTCGGACGCCTGGCGAATGGCCTCCAGGATGACCCCGGCGGGTTGGGCGCCATTGAGGGCCATGCGGCTGTCGAAGATGTAGAAGGGAACCCCGGTCACGCCCTGCTGGGAAACCTGCCGGGCGATGCTGTGTACTTCCGCGGCGCCTTCGCCTGCGCTCAACCGCTGGCGGATGGAATCGCGGTCGAGTCCGGCAGCGCCGGCAAGCTCGACCAGCGTGTCGAGATCGGTGATGTCCTTACCCTGTCGGAAATACGCGTCATAGATCGAGGTCGCCAGCGCGCCGCGAGTCTCTTCCGGAGCGATAAAGATCAATTGATGAGCGAGGGTGGTGTTCGGCGATTTGCCGACCAGATCCCAACGGAACTCGACGCCAGCGGCTTGCCCTGCTTGCGACACCCGGTCGAACATGGCATCGATGGGCGCGCCCTGGAACTTCTGGGAAAGATGCTCGCGGAAGTCTTTCCCGTCGGCGGGCAGATTGGGATCGAGAAAGAAGGGAAGGTAGGTTACCTGGACGGGCGCGCCGGTCCACTGAGCCAGCGCGGCGTCGAGATTCGCCTTGCCGATGCGGCACCATGGGCAGGCGAAGTCGGCAATCATCGTCACTGGAATCGGTTCGGTGCCGGGAATGTTTTCGGTCATTGTTGGTGTCGTCTCCCTGCTGCGGAATCGTGCAGCTACTTACAAATAGTAACCTAACCGGCGTCATATTTTCCACCCGTTTTCGGTCAAACTGGCATCCTCGCCCTACGCAGCGTTGGCGAGACAAAAAGGAGCACGCGATGCACGTTCCTGCATATCTCGATCGAATCGGTTTCGAGGGCGCCGCTTCGCCAACGCTGGAAACGCTGGACGGCCTGATCGATCGGCATCTGGCGACGGTTCCTTTCGAGAATGTCGATATCGTTCGGTTGCGCCGGCCGATCGTGCTCGATCAGCAACGGCATTTCGACAAGATCGTGGGCGAACGGCGTGGCGGGTTCTGCTATGAGCTCAACGGGTCGTTCGCCGGTTTACTCGAGCAGCTTGGCTACGGTGTCACGCTCGGGTACAGCGTCTGGCCGAATAGCGACGGCGTGTGGACCGCGCCATTCGAGCACATGGTGCTGGTCGCCACGCTTCCAGATTCAGGCGAACGTGTGCTGGTCGATGTGGGCTTCGGGGCGAGCTGCCCGATCGTGGCGATTCCACTGCGCCCCGATACGGTGCATGCCGTGGCACACCGATCGATCGAGGCGTACCGAATGAACAGACTCGCCAATGGGCCAGACTACTGGCGCGTGGATGTGAAGCAGGTGGGTGGCGATTGGTCCCAGGTTTATGACGCCGATCTGACTCACCGGTCCATCGAGGATTACGCGGAACGATGCGACTATTTACAGACATCGCTGGAGTCGCATTTCACTCAGGGATTGATTTGCTCGCTTCCGCGGGAGGATGGTCGCGTGACCCTGGGTGGTGGCCAGTTCATCCTCACGACCGATGGGCAGCGAGTCGAGCGGCCTCTGGAAGGACCCGACGATGAGCTTGCCCTGTTACACGAATGGTTTGGGATCGACGTCGATCCGGTGAGTTATGGAGTTGCACGATGACCAATCTGACGAAGAGTTGGCTCGATCTGCCGGAGCCCCCTCCGGTGACGGCGATGTACGAGATCGTGCTGGAAGTGGCCGATCTCGAGGCATCCGAGCGTTTCTATACCGAGGCGATTGGACTCCCGGTGGCCAGTCGCTGGGGCGATGAGCGGCCGGCAACCTGGCTGTCACTTGGGGGCGAAGGGTTTCTGGGACTCTGGCCGGTGGAATCGGGTGGCGCGGTAGCAATTCATAACGGCCGCGGTGGAACGCACGTGCACTTCGCGCTGCGCATTCCCCTGGGAACGATCGAACAGGCGCAAGCCCGCCTGGAAGAGCTGGGCTTCGAGGTCGAGCATGTCGATTTTGGCAATGGGAATGCGGCGATCTATCTGGACGATCCGGACGGGAATGTCGTGGAGCTGACCGAGATCCGGTTGTTGTGGGACGGTAGCGCAGCTTCCAACGAATGACGCGTGGCAACCACGCGATTCCAGCGTTGGCGCAACGGGCGCTTGACGGGACGGTAAACCGCTCTATCATGCCGAAAGCGCACACGCGAGTTGCAGTCAGTCCGAGGCGCACCAGGAAGGAGCGGCCATGATCGTCGTTCGCACAGAGCTTCAAGCCAAATTCGGATATGGCAGCGTCCTCTCCGGCGTGATCGCGGAAGCGATCGAATCGCTGACCGGCTATGAAGAGCTGAAGGGCATCCGCTGGCGGGTGTTGAGTGGGCTGACCGGCAATTTCGATATGGTCACGCTCGAAGTCGAAACCGAAAGCCTGCAATCCTGGGACCGGTTGCGCCTGATCGTCTTCTCGGTGCCGGGATTTGTCGAGGCGATGAATGCGGCGCAGGAGATCACGGTGACCGGGACGCAACAGTTCCTCAACGTCGAGGCCAGCGATCTCGACTACTAGGCTGATCCACAGGAGATTGGCACGCCCAAAACGGCAGTAGGCTCATTCCGCTGCAATGGTTCGATCGCTCACATCGGCGATCGCGGGTTCAACGCAGATCGAGCGTGCGGACCTGCCGGCTGTCCAGATTCAGCGTGCGGATACGGTGATTGTGCGTGTCCGCGACGTAGAGCACACCGTCGAGGAGCGCGAGACCTGACGGTTCGCGGAACTCGGCATCGAGCGCGTCACCATCGGAGTCGCCTTGCTCGCCGGTGCCGCCAACAGTTGTGGCTTCCCGGCGGATGGGATCGACGCGTTTGATCTTGTTGTTGAACGTATCGGCCAGATAAAGCACCGGTTGCCCATCTTCCTGGGTAGCAACGATTCCCTGCGGGTGTTGCAGGCGAACGCTGTCGCCGATTGCATCGAGATCCCCGAAGTGAAAGAGTCCACGCCCCAGCAGGCGGCGCACGCGGCCGGATTCGAAGTCGAGCGCGCGCACGGCTGACGACTCAGCATCGGCAACAGAGACCGTGCGACCCAGCGATGTGAGACCCATCGGTTGGGCGAAGGTCGCTTGGCGAAAGAGATCGTCATGAATCGATTCGACGCCGGTGCCCGCGACGATATCGAGCCGATCGGTGGCCGGATCATAGGCCCAGATCTGATGCAGACCGGCCATGGCAATCAGGTAGCGCTCTTCGAACCAGATCACGTCCCAGGGCGAAGCGATCGAGACTTCCCGCGCCGGCCCGCCGGTGGCGGGAAGACCGCGACGACCGGTGCCAGCGATGGTCTCGACCAACTGGCGATCGAGGTCGATTCGCCGCAGCAAATGATTGCCGGCGTCAGCGACGATGACGGATCGACCGTCAGGGCTGAGCGCAAGTCCCTGGGGGTTGGTGAAGGTGGCGGTACCGAACGCGCCATCGGTTGCTCCGGTATCGCCGGAGCCGATGATCGTTTCGATATTGCCGGCCACGGTGGCGATGACGATGCGGTGGTTGCCGGTGTCGGCGATAAGGAGGCGACCGCGGACGGGATCGATGGTGATTTTGCCGGGGAACGAAAGCTGGGAGCGAGAAGGCGCATGTTGAGCTATCGGATCGCCTGCCCCCTGGCTCCTCTCCCTCTGAAGAGAGCGGGGAATCCAGCAGGTGCGCGATGAAGGCATGGACTCGGTCGTAGTCGAACTCGCCCGCGTGGCGGGCGACGACCCGGCCGCGGGGGTCGATGAAGACGAGCGTGGGCCAGGCGTCGACCGCGAAAGATTGCCAGATGGCGTAATCGGGGTCGGAGACGACGGGGTGATGGATCATCGAGGCGGTCCAGAACGAAGACAAGCCGGTCAGGGTCGCGCTCAGCGGGAAACTTGGGGGTATGAACACCAATGATCTGAAGCTGGGTGGGAAAGGCGCGCTGCAGCCGATGCAGGTTGGGAAGAATGTGGATGCAGTTGATGCAGCCGGAGGTCCAGAAATCGAGCAAAACGACCTTGCCACGCAGGTCGGCGAGGCGTACTGGTGGCGAGCCGATCCAGGTCGGAATCCTCGGGGAATGCCGGCGCGCGCACGACACCGGCATAGGGAGTGGGATCGCGTTCCAGGGAGGCACCTCCGAGTGGCGGCGGCAGAGTAGAATTCACGGCAGTGCGCCCTCAGCATCGGCGGGAGATGCGGCGTACACGATACGTCAGTCTACCCGCGGGAACCTGCATGGCATCACAAACCGGACGATTTCGCTCTTTTCTCGATGGTCTCGTGGAGCCGCAACCGACCGATGCGTCGCTGCGCACGCGCCTGAGCCGTGTTCCTGCGACCGCAGAACCGGTACCGGTGGAACCCGCGGTTCCCGCCCAGCGTATTCCGTTGCGGCGGCAGATCGATAATTACCTCGCGCTGACCAAACCGGGCATTCTGACCTTGTTGCTGGCCACCGAGCTGGCGGCCATGATGGTCGCGGCGGAAGGGCTTCCCCCCTTCCGGATCGTGCTGGCCGCCATGCTGGGCGGGTTGCTTTCGGCGTCCGGCGCGAACGTGCTGAACTGCTACATCGACCGCGATATCGACAAGCTCATGTCGCGCACGCAGCATCGGGCCACGGCCTCGGGCGAGATTTCGCCACGCAGCGCGTTGATCTTCGGGCTGACCCTGACCGTGCTGGCGGTGCTGATCCTGGGGGTGGGAGCGAACTGGTTCGCCGCCGGGCTGGCCGCGCTCGGGAGCTTCTACTACGTCGTCGTCTATTCCTACTATCTGAAGCGCCGTTCCGAGCAGAACATCGTGATCGGCGGAACGGCCGGGGCGATTCCGCCACTGGTCGGATGGGCGGCGGTGACCGGATCGCTTTCGGTGGCGCCGGTGCTCATGTTCGCCATCATCTACTACTGGACCCCGCCGCATTTCTGGGCGCTGGCACTGTTGAAGCAGGGCGAATACGACCGGGCCGGTGTGCCGATGCTGCCGCTGGTGGCGGGCGAAGAAGAGACGCGCAAGCAGGTGTTGCTCTACACCGTGCTGCTGGCATCGGTGGCACTTCTGATCGTGCCGTTCGGGCTTGGCGAGATCTATCTGGTAGCGGCGCTTATTTTGAACGGCATCTTCCTCGCGCTCGCCATTGCCCTTTTCCGAAAAGGCTCGAAGAAGATCGCGCGGCAGACGTTCTTCTATTCGATCTGGTATCTGGCATTGCTCTTTGCGGCCATGGTGCTGGACCGCATGGTGCTGGGCGGATAGCATCTGGCGCGTCCGAAGTCTCGACCTGCGCGGGCTGACGATCACGCCTGGGCAGTCGAGCCACATGCATTTCCTTCGTCCAATGACAGAGATCCGGTCGGGTTGCACTACTATTGGTTGGGTGCCCCAACGGCTATTCGGGCCGTTTCGCCACTTGCGCCCCGGTTAGAGCGAACTCTCGATGGAAGCTGATTTCGTAGCCAAGATCGCCAGCATCGTGCTGATCGATCTTGTTCTCTCGGGCGACAACGCGGTGGTCATCGGCATGGCCGCGCGCCGCTTGCCACCCGATGCGCGCAAACGCGCGATTCTGTTCGGCGGTCTCGGCGCGGTTGTGCTGCGGGTCACGTTCACGATTCTGGCGGCGTTGTTGCTGGATATTCCGCTGCTTCGGGCGATCGGCGGCGTGCTTCTGCTCTGGATCGCGTACAAGCTGGTGCGACCTCACGAGGAATCGCACAACGTTTCCGCAGCAGATTCGCTGGCCTCAGCGGTGAAAACGATCATCCTGGCCGACTTCGTGATGAGCCTCGACAACATCCTGGCAGTCGGTGGGGCCTCGGAAGGGCATCTGGGACTGTTGATCTTCGGATTGCTCTTCTCGATCCCCATCCTGATGCTCGGTAGCGAGCTGGTGGCACGCGTGCTTGGGCGATTGCCGATCCTGCTCTATGTGGGCGTGGTGGTGCTGGTGCTGACCGCGACGCGCATGATCCTGCACGATGACGTGGTGAAGGAGTACTACCACGCCACGATCATCGAGACCGCCATTCTGGCCGCGGTCCTGTCGGCGGCCATTATCTGGCTCGGATTGCGATCCGGTAAGTCGCTGCCACCAGCTCCTCCGGCGAGTCAGAATCTGGAATCGCCAGCGTAGCCAGCACGAGGACGCCAGTAGTCAGATTTCAGCAGCCAGCGGTTAGAACGCTGTTCGTCGCTCAAATGAGCTACCGATCTTCGGAAAGCTGACATCTGATTTCTGCCTGCTACACCAGCTCGTGTTCGAGCGCCTTGCGGACCGCGACGGCGCGATTGCGGGCGTCGAGCTTTTGCAGCACATGCCCGACGTGCGTGCGCGCGGTCGCGTGACTGATGAAGAGCGTGTCGCCGATCTGGCGGTCGGTAAGTCCCTGAACCATGAGCGCGAGCACCTCTTGCTCGCGCGGTGAGAGATCGAACCGACTCTCCGGCCTGGCGTCCAGACTTGCGACGGCAGCCAGCGCCGGTCTGCCCTCACCGGATTCGATGGCGCGCGCGATCGATTCCGCCCGCGCGACCACCTGCGCCAATGTGCGGCCTGCGGCCTGCTCGGCCAGGTGTCGGAGATCGTCTTCCTGGAGGCTCGCTTTCAGGTGCGCACGATCGGTATCGGTGAGCCAGGTTCCTTCCCGGGGCAGCACCGCATAACTGGTCAGCATGAGCTCCGCGCTGGCCAGCAGCTCGAGCGCGGCCTCGGTCCATTCGAGCCGCAAGGCCACCGCGATCAATCCGGACAACGCTTCGAAGAGGGCCCAGTGATTCTCGGTTTCGAGTGCGAGCGGCAGACTCTCGCGCAGGAAGCGCGCCGCGACGTTCGGTTCGTCCCGTTGCCGGGCCAGATCGGCCAGAAGCTGCAGGGTCCAGATCACTCCCCGGGATTGGGCATAGCGCGTTTGTTCCTGCAACGCGACTTGCAACTCGCGTTCGGCGTCATCGAGACGCCCGAGCCGCATATACGCGACTCCCAGAAGGTTGAAAGCGCCGGCAGCATAGGTTGGAGCGTCCGACTGGAACGTGAGGGTCTGGTTCGCCAGCTCGATCATGCGGTGATAGTCGCCCTGGTACCAGGCGGCTTGCGACGACCACATCAGGGACATCGCCTGCTTGAATGGATCGCCCAGCTCGACGGCAAGCGTAGCTGCTTGTTGATGGCGCTCGAGCGCGAGCGAGGCATCGCCTTGCGACCAGGCGAGCATGCCGGCGCTATGCCAGAGCCGCCAGGCATCGCTCGAATCGATCTCGCCGGCGTCCAGCAGCGGCAGCGTGCGGTCGATCCAACGTCGTCCTTCGCTCCCTTGCGCGCTGAATGCCCAGATTGCCCAGAGATTGCCGACGATGCGGACAGCTCGCCGTCGATCGCCGCGCTCGTAGACCCAGGCCAGGGCAGCGCGAATGTTGTCCAGGTCGAGCCGCATGCGGGCGTAGGCCAGATGCTCGTCCGGTCCGAAGATCATCGGCTCGTAGCGAGCAGTGAGCTGTTCGACCCAGGCCGCATGCCGATCCCGCATCGATGCCAGATCGCCGGCACGCTCCATCTCGAGCGTGACGAATTCGCGCACCGTGGGATAGACGAGAAATCGCGGCTCGCCATCGGGGCTGTCGACCGATTCGACCATGCTGGCATCGACCAACCGCTCGATCAGATCGAGGGTTTCGCCGGCGGCGGCGATGCCGGCGGATTCCGCCACTGATTCGATCCCGTCCAGCGGAATGGTTCCGGCGAAGACGCCCATCGGGCGCAAGATTGCTCGCTGCTCTTCGGGGAGGAGCCGGTAGCTCCAGTCGATGGCGTCCCGCATCGAGCGCAATCGCTCGGGTGCGTCGTTCGGTCCTGACGACAGCAACTGGAGGGGGCGCGCAAGCCGGTTGAGCAAGGCCTGTGGCGCCATGACGCGGGTACGAGCGGAAGCCAGCTCGATCGCCAGCGGAATTCCGGAAAGCTCGACACAGATAGCTTCGATGGCGCTCAGATCGGCCGGGCTGGGTCGATAGTCGGGGCGAATCGCGCGGCTGCGCTGCACGAAGAGCTCGGCCGCCTGACTGTGCGACGTGCCGTCCGCGGGTTTGGCGAGCTCGAGCGGTCCAAGGGGAACGACCTGCTCGTTGGCCAGATTGAGCCGAGCGCGGCTGGTTGCCAGAATTTTCAAGCCGCCGATGTGCGACAGCATCTGGGAAAGCACCGGTGCGCCATCGAGCAGGTGCTCGAAGTTGTCCAGCACGATCAGCACGTTTTTGCCGGCGAGCGCGCGCGCGATTTCCGCGCGCAACGAGTCGGTACTCCGTTCGCGGAGATCGAGCTGCTGGGCGATGCTGGGAAGGATGAGCGCCGGCTCGGCGATTCCGGCCAGCTCGACGAACCACCGGCCCCCGTCGAATCCCGGCGCCGTCAACGCGGCATGCAGGGCGAGCCGAGTTTTGCCGACCCCACCGGGCCCGGTCAGCGTCACCAGTCGCACGTCGGGCCGGGCCAGCAAGGCATGAATGGCTGCGGTTTCCGCGACGCGACCGACCAACGAGGTCTGCGGTCGAGGGAACCGGTTGATGTTCGAGGTTTCGAAAGACACGTCATTCCCGCAAGAGATCCGAATCGACCGTCGCAGTGTATCCCGGAGGTGACGCTCAAGCGTCAAGCGTCCGGCGGCGCTACACCAGCTCCAGCTCCAGCGCTTTCCGGACGGCGGCGGCGCGATTGCGAGCGTCGAGCTTTTGCAGGACATGGGCAACATGGCTGCGGGCAGTACCATGGCTTATGTTGAGCTCGGCGCCGATCTGGCGATCGGTCTTGCCTTCCACCAGCAGCGCCAGAACCGCCTGTTCACGTGGTGAGAGGTCCAGCGGATGCGCTTGGCGGAGTGGGCGTGCGGCGGGGAGCGCCGGCGCAACGGCTGGGGATTTGCCGAATTCGATCTCCCTGGCAATCTCGGAGGCACGCGCCACCAACTGCGGCAGCGAGCGAGTGGCGGCGTTCTGGGCCAACCGCTCTACGTCGTCCGGCGTGAGTCCCGCTTTGAGGCGAGTGCGATCGGCGGGGGTGAGCCAGGAACCTTCCCGCGGCATCACCGCTGAGCTCGTCATGAGGAGCTCGGCACTGGCCAGCAGCTCCAATGCTTCGTCCGTCCAGCCGAGCTCGAGCGCAGCGCGAATCAATCCGGAGAGGGATTCGAAGATACCCCAGCTATTGCCGGCCTCGAGCGCCAGCGCGAGGCTTTCCCGATGCGCCCGCGCGGCCGTGGGAAGATCTCCGCGTAACAGGGCGAGATCGCCCAGAAGCTGGCCGGTCCAGATCGAGGCGCGGGTGTAACCGATCGCTGCATGCCGCTCACTCGCGCGCTCCAGCGCCAGCCTGGCGTTCTCGAGCCGGTCGAGCCGCATCTCGGCAATGGCGTAGAGCGTTTGGGCGCCTGCCCACGGCACACTCCGCTCCTGCGCTGTGGGCAAGCGATTCGGCGGCGAAGCGATGCATCGCTTCATAGTCGCCTGAGGTACCAGGCGGCCTGCGACCGCCACATCAGGGACATTGCCTGGGCGGAGCGATTGCCACTGTCCAGCGCAATCTCGTGCGCGCGACGCTGGTGGTCCGCCGCGCGTTCGGCATTCCCTTGCGACCATTCGATCAAACCAGCGGACGTCCAGAAACGATGCCGCTCGCGATCGTCGAGCGCGACGCCTTCGAGCAACGGTTCGAGCCGATCGAGCCAGCGCTTTCCTTCGTTCGATTGCCCACCGAACGACCAAAGGTCGCCAAGATTGCCGAAGATGCGCGCAGCGCGAACGACGTTTTCCCGTACGAGCGACCAGTCGAGCGCGGCTCGGATGTTGTCCAGCTCGGCGTGCACGCGGGACATGGCCAGATGCTCGCGCGGACCGGCAACATCGAGCGCGAGCCTTTCGGTCAGCTCCTCCACCCAGGCGGCATGACGGTCACGCGCGGCCGGGAGCTCGCCCAACCCTTCCAGCTCTTCGACCGCGAACTCCCGCACCGCGGCAAAGAGCAGAAAACGAGGTTTGCCCTCCCGTTCGATCGGCTCGATCATGCTGGCATCGACCAGCCTGCCAATGAGATCCACGATCTCACCTGTTGCGCCGATACCGGCTGCGCCGGCGACCGACTCGATCCCGTCGAGCGGCACCGAACCGGCGAAGACGCCCATCTCACGCAACAGGGCGCGTTGCTCCTCGTCCAGCAACCGGTAGCTCCAGTCGATCGCGACGCGCATGGAGCGATGGCGGGCCGGCGCGTCCTGGGGGCCGGCGGAAAGCAGCCGCAATGGTTGGGATAAGCGCGTGCGGAGGGCCTGGGGCGTCATCGCCCGAATCCGGGCAGCCGCGAGCTCGATGGCGAGCGGCAGACCGGAAAGCTGCGTGCAGATTTCCTCGATGGCGCGCAGATCGGCCGGCGCGGGATCGTAACCGGGGCGGATCGCGCGGCAGCGTTGCAAAAAGAGCTCGGCTGCTTCACTGTGCGCGCCATGGTCGCTCGACGAGGTGACATCGAGGGCGCCGATTGGGACCACGTGCTCGTGCGCGAGGTTCAATGGCGAGCGGCTGGTGACCAAGACGGTCAGGCTGTCGACGCGCGCGAGGAGTTGGGAGATGGACACGGCGCCGTCCATCAGATGCTCGAAATTGTCGATCACCAACAGGGCATCACGGCCATCGAGCGCGGCTACGAGCTGATCGATGGTGGCAGCGGCGCCCTGGTCGCGCAATCCGAGCGCCTGCCCAATGCGCGGCAAGATGAGGGCGGGATCGGAAAGCCCGGCCAGCTCGACGAACCAACGGCCGCCAGCAAACCCCTCGACCGTCAAGGCGACATGCAGAGCCAGGCGGGTTTTGCCAGCGCCTCCCGGACCGGTGAGCGTGAGCAGACGCACGTTTGGGCGCGCCAGCAGATCGTGAATGGCGGCCGTCTCGGCATGTCGCCCGATCAGCGATGTCTGCGGGCGGGGAAAGGCGCTCATGCGCGATTGCTCGAAGACCATCTCCCTCCCTGTCGCTGGTGGTTGCTCGAATCGAGGTTAGCCTGGTTCCTGCCTACAGGCGACTGTGCCGCGAAAAACCGGTTTCCACAAGTATGAATCCAAACTAAAACGGTCCGCGTATAGATGTTTGAGAGCGTCACCCCAAAATCGATGCTCTCTCCCAAGCCCAGTGGAATGCCGCACACGTTCCACCCCTCCCCTTCCCGCATTGACCCGGTCTTTTGACCGGGTCAATGTATTTTCCGGAGTCCTGCTACGACGCGCAATGCTGCGACACGATTGCTCAGGTGAACGGGCGAAGCGCCGCGTCTCTAGTTTGCGGCGAGCTCGGCCGCAAGCATCGCGACGCCCACCAGGGTGATAAGCACGGCGCTGACGAGCGGGAGCAAGTGAGCCGCGCCGGCAGCCAGACGTCCCGCGGTTCCGTCGTTTCCGCCGGGGAGCCGTTGGACCACCGTCGGTCGGAGCGTGACTGGAACAGGGCCACCATCACGCCAAAAGCCACCAGCACCGCCGCCAGACCAAGACTGAACGCAACGATCGATAACATTCCCAACCACGCCTGATGCAATCCGATCGCCAGCAGGAGAATCGCCAGTGCTTCCGGGCAGGGCACGATGCCGCCCGCAATCCCGAGCGTGAGCAGGCCCCGCCGGGACGTGCCGTTGCGTAGCGCCAGCGCCTCCTCGAGATGCAACCTGGCGTGCTCTTCATCGGAAAGATGCGGGTGATCATGGTGATGACGATCATGGTGATCGTGGGGATGGGACTCGCCTGCCGAAACGCTTTGGTTCCGGATTCCAGAGAACGCCCGGCGGACGAGATTCAGGCCCAGCAGCAAGACCAGCAGGGCGGAAACGAGTTGCATCATCGGGACGACGCGGGACGGAAGGAAGATGGCGCTGGCGGCAATGGTGAGCCCACCGAGCGCAAAGACTCCGGCGGTGTGGGTGATGGTGACAATCGATGCGAGCGCAAGCGCGTCGCGCATGGTGCCCTGGGTGGCGACGAGATAGCCAGCGACGAGCGCTTTTCCGTGCCCGGCTGGGCCGCGTGCAATGCGCCCACGAATGCGAACGTGGAAAGGAGCACAAGAAAGAACATGGGGGTGCGCTCACGGCCGAAGAGCTCGGCCGCTTTTGCGCCGAGAGCGGTGGACGCGAGCGCGGTGGCACTGGTTTCCGAGTGTTGGGCGGATGTGCCCAGATCCCGAGTCCATACACGACTCGATTTTCTTCGGACGGCCATCCCTGGGAGACGATGCCGACCCCGCCACTCGTGCTGACATCGAAGGTGTAGGACGATCGCAGCTCCCGATAGGAGTTGGTGACGATCATGAGCTGCTCGACGTTCGGCTCGACGATCGCCGGGAACTGGAAGGTCACTTCGATGGGCTTCACGCCAAGGTAGAAGTCCTGCAAGTCAGGAACGATCACCGTGGCTTTGGCGGGATCGAGGAGCACCGGACGCCGGTCGATCGAGACCGCGAGATGCTGCACGAACGTCTGTTCCCAGGTGGCGATCTCCTCCGGGGGCGGCCCGGCCATCGCCGTCCAGATCGAGATCGGCAAGCAGAGCTCCTTGGCGAGGACGCCGCCCCCGATGGAAATGGTCAGCTCGATGCGATCGGCGGCGAGATCGACCTGCAGGTGTTGCAGAAGCTCATCGGCGGGATGGGCCGAGGTCGATTGGGTTGCGCCGATTCCGGCGAGCAGCACCAACGCAATCGAGATGAGTTTGCAGTGACGAACGAGGACATCCATGGCCCGCCCATTGTGCGCTGCGACCCGGCGATCGTGCGAAGCATCGGTCTCCGTTCGGCTAAACGGCACAGAAACCGGGGTCAAGATTCTCGACAATTGCGAGGATGACAATCTTCGCTTAGTCCGCTCACGTGGCGGATCTCTTTGCGCTCGAGCATGGCATCGATCTTGACGGTGAGGCTGGTGTCACCGATCCGTTCGGTGGTTGCGTAAGACAAGCAGGCAAGCTTCGACGAGCACCGGCTTGATGGAAGATGATGTTGTCGATCGCCACTGTCACCACGCGATGCTGGGTGTGCCTGCGAGCCTGGATCCAGGCACCAAGGTCCATCTGACTTAGCACCCGGCCGCCAAACATATCGCCGTCGGGATTGGTATCGGTCTGCATAGCGACGACGCGAATGACGAGCTACCGCACCGGAGGTTCTGTACTCGTTGACTGATCGTTCTGTCGATTCATCTTCGCGTGTGGACTCATCGCATACGGAACGACCCGGCGGCATCCTCACCCTGTAGCCGACCACCATTGCTCTGCTTCATCGAGTGCCCGTTCGACTGCCTGGCTGTCGGAGTCTCCCCGGAAGTAGGCGCTGGCTGAATAGCGCGAACCGTCACACGCGTGCCACGTCCAGCCATTCGAGATCTCTTTTGTCCGCCATTCGGGCGGGGCACCCAGCCAGAGTCCGCGTTCCCCTCTTGCACCGTGAGCGAACGGAGCTTGCCGAAATCTCCGTCTTCCAATGCCTGGGCAATGCTGGCAAAGCCGAGCGTCATCGCGGCGTGACCTATCGAGGTGGTGGGAATGTCCCATCGCGCGAACGTCGACTCGGCACCCCACTCCAGGTAGATGGTCCACGCGTCGTAGGTTGCCCATCCCCGCATCGCTCCTCGCTCCATGTGAGGCGGATGCATCGCTACACCTTCCTTCGAATACGCAAACGTCTTGCTGGATGAAATCACGACGGCTTGGGAACGTTTCGCGAACCATTATGTTAGCGGCCACGAGGTCGATGACCGATCCACTTCTGCTCTCGCGAGTTTTCAGGCGGCACTCGGGATTGATCCAGACCCGATCGGGGCCGAGGTAGTCGACGGTGGCGCGGATCACGCCCACGAACTCATCGACAGCGGCAACCTTAGGCGAGTGGACATCGTAGACGCGAGGACCGACGCCTCTCTGATAGTCGAACTCACGGAAGACCGATAGCATTTCCAGCGCGGAGCGGGCGTTCTCGATCGAGCATGACATCCGCATCCATCGCCGCGATCTCGTCGAAGATTTCACCGAATTCGCTGTAGCACATGTGGGTCTGGATCTGGGTGGCGGGCTGCGCGCGCAGCGCGCGGCGAGGCGGAAGGCAGCCGACCGCCCAGTCCAGATAGTCGCCCTGCTGTCGGCGTGGCGCAGCGGCAGGCCCTCGCGCAGGGCCGGCTCATCGATCTGGATAATCGCAATCCCGGCGTTGTCCAGGTCCTGACACTTCATCCCGGATCGCGAGCGCGATCTGGCGGCAGCTCTGCTCGCGCGGCTGATCGTCGCGCACGAAGGACCAGTTCAGGATGGTGACCGGGCCGGTGAGCATGCCCTTGACCGGCCGCTCGGTTTGCGACTGGGCATAGGTGGCCCAGCGGACAGTCATCGGTGCCGGACGAGACGACATCCCCGAACAGGATCGGCGGACGAACGCAGCGCGATGCCGTAGCTCTGCACCCAGCCATGTTGCGTGAAGGCAAAGCCATGCAATTGCTCGCCGAAGTACTGGACCATGTCGTTGCGCTCAGCCTCGCCGTGGACCAGGACGTCGAGCCCGATCGCTTCCTGGAACGCGCGATGACCTGCGGCTCGATCTGCCGCGGCAGATGAAGGTTTCGTACTCCTCCAGCGGCATCTCGCCCGTCGTCGAACGCGGCGCGGGCGGCTTGCGCACCTCGTGCGTCTGGGGAAAGGAGCCGATCGTGGTGGTGGGAAGCTCCGGAAGGCGCAAGCGCCGGCGTTGCGACCGCAGCGCGATCGGCAAATGTATACCGCACGCTGGCGATCGCTCGTTCGGTAGCGTCGGCGACACGTTGCTGGACGGCCGGATCGGTGCGCGAGCGCTGCGAGGTCGATTTCGCGCGGCAGGATGACTGCTCGATTCCTCGGCGATGGTAACCGACTGGTCGACGCCGTTCAAGGCGCTTGGTCGAGTACACGAATCTCGCCGAGCTTCTGTTCGGCAAAAGCGAGCCAGGTCAGCGAGCTCAGGGTCAAGGGTGGTCTCCAGGCGCGGCATCGATAGGGCACATGCAGGAGCGAGCACGAGGTGGAGACGATCAGGCTGTCGCGGGCCGACCATGGCTCGCGAGACGATTGGAGATCGGTCAACGCGTCAGACAGGTCGGCCGATCCAGACGTTGCGCCCATCGACGATACCGCACCGAGGAGCAGACCGCTAGGGCCACGGCGTATCGAGTACGCGAGTGAGGAGACCGTCGCCCGCGGGTGAAATCGAGATCCAATGCCGCTCACGGGCAGGTCGAGCAGAGTAGTGAAGTGGATGCGCAGGATCGCCATAGCGGGACGTGAAGGATCAGCCTGGTGCGCGCCGCGGCAGCGCTAAGCGGCTTGTAGGCATCGTTCAGGGCTGCGTCCAAGGGCATCGTCCGGGTCCTGGACCAGGACCGGCTCGTGGAACTGGATCGCAGTCGGCGCCCGGCCGCGACGAGCGGGCGCACGATCGCAGGAACGGCGGCTGCCAGCAAGCAGCGTCCAGAGGAGCGCCCATGATTGCAGCGAGACGAAGGTAGGTGAGCGGGCCGATGAGGATCGACTTTGGAGTTGAGTCCCAACGCCTGGGCTTCCGCGAGCTCGGCGAACGGTTTGTCGGATGGCGATCTGGAAGGTTCTGACCGGCTCGAAGCTCGGGAACCAGATAGTGGTAGTTGGTGTCGAACCACTTGGTCATGTCGAGCGCGGCAACGCCACCGGTTTTGCGTTCGCCGCGCGCCATGCGGAAGTAGGTATCGAGATCGACCGGTCCGCTCCCAAATCGCTCCGGAATGGCGCCGAGCAACACGCTCATGTCGAGCATCTGATCGTAGAACGAGAAGTCGTTGACCGCGACCAGGTCGATGCCGGCGTCGCGCTGGGCCAGCCAGTGCGCGGTGCGAAGCTCCGCAGCAGTTGCCAGCAGCGTGTTTGCGCTCGGTTTTGCCGGCCCAATAGCGCTCGGTGGCCCATTTGAGCTCACGGTCGCGGCCGATGCGGGGGTAGCCTGCGATAGTCGAAATTGCCATGGGTTCCTTTCCTTCGTTGTCGTCGAGTCGTTGGTCTTTGGTGCAGATGCGGGTTACCGACGTCGTGAGGTCGTCCAGAAAGGTGACGACCTCGTCGAGCCCGGGAGGGAGTCCGCCGGGCATTGGGTCAATCCCAGGTGAGGGTCGAGCAGGAGCGGTACTCGGTGACCCGTGTTTCGAAGAAGTTCTTCTCTTTGCCCAGGTCGATGGTTTCGCTCATCCAAGGGAAGGGGTTGCGCGAGCCGTACTGGCTGGGCAGGCCGATGCGCTCCAGGCGGCGGTCGGCGATGTATTGGACGTATTCGCGGAACAGATCGGCGGTGAGGCCGAGGATGCCGCGTGGCAGGCAGTCTTCGGCGTATTCGATCTCGAGCTCGACGGCTTGATCGATGCGGCTCGATGATGTGCGTCTTGGAATTCGGGCGTCCACAGGTGCGGGTTTTCCTGCTTGATTCCGTTGATCAGGTCGATCCCGAAATTGAGGTGGATCGTCTCGTCGCGCAGGATGTATTGGAACTGCTCGCCGATGCCGGTCATCTTGTTTTGTCGGTGGAAGGAGAGGATCATCACAAAGCCGCTGTAGAAGAAGATCCCTTCCATGATGATGTAAAAGCCGATGAGGTTCTCAAGGAACTTTTGCGCGCCTTCGTGGGTTGCGGTGGTGAAGTGCGGGATCGAGGATGTCTGCGGTGAGCTTCATCTCGAAGTCGTCTTTGGCGTGCGATCGATGTTGACCTCGTTGTACATGTTGAAGACTTCGCCTTGGTCAAGGGCAAGCGATTCCACGATGTAATGGAAGGTATGGGTGTGGATCGCCTCTTCGAACGCTTGGCGGAGGAGGTACTGGCGGCCCTCGGGGTTGGTGAC
Organism: uncultured Chloroflexia bacterium; assembly: GCA_963720855.1. GTDB lineage: Bacteria > Chloroflexota > Chloroflexia > Thermomicrobiales > UBA6265 > JAMLHN01. The sequence goes on from CAVRGV010000002.1 coordinate 620,804, forward strand.
ATGGCTTGAAGATCGCCAGGGTGATGTTGTTGCCGACAAGGCTTTCGGCGGTGGCTGAAAAAGCCGAGGTTGCGCATGATGACGAGTCGCTCGTCCGTGGTGAGCTCGTTCGATCTTCCAGAGTTCGATGTCTTTGGCCATCGGACACTTCGGTCGGCATCCAGTGGTTGGCGCAGCCGTTGAGGTAGTGCTCCCATGCCCATTTGTATTTGAGCGGCATGAGCTGGTTGACGTCGACGGCGTTGCAGTTGATGAGCCGTTTTTCACTGGCTTTGGTCGAGAGGACAGTTGACGGTCATTGGGTTTCCTTTGGTCGAATCAGACGTGGATTCCGGGCCTGGTGATTGACGTTCGGGTGACAGATCGCCTCACCCCCGGCCCTGCCGACCCCCCATGCCCCCTCCGGCAGAAGGGGGAGTCTCCCTCTAGGGAGAGGGGAGACGATTGCGACGACGAGAGGGCCGACGCGCCCTCGGCTACGACCGCGGGTCATTGGCAGGCTTCGCAGTCGCCGTCGAGGGAGCAGGAGGCGCCTTCCGCGTAGGGAAATGGTTCGTCAATGGCGATCTCGGCCATGGGGAACTCGTGGCGGTCGATGGCGATGTCGGCGGTGGGACTCTTCGACTTCATCCATTTGGGCTGCATGCCGCGCTTGTTGATGTCGATGGTCGATTTCTCGATCTGGGTGGCGGCCAGCGTTGCGCAGATAGTAGGTCGTCTTCAGGCCCTTGCGCCAGGCAAGGAGATACATCTCGTTGAGCTCCTTCCCGCTCGGCGCAGCCATATAGAGATTGAGCGACTGGCCCATGTCGATCCAGTTCTGGCGCGCGGCTGGCGCACTCGATCAGCCAATGGCCGATCGATCTCGAAGGCGGTGCGGATAGCGCTCCTTGAGGTCGGCCGGGATGCGCTCGATCTCCTGCACGCGATCGCCGTCGAAGTATTTGAGGTCGTCGAGCATCTGCGTCGTCCCACAGCCCGCGCTCCTTGAGCGTCTGCGATGAGGTAGTCGTTGACGATGGTGAACTCGCCGGAGAGGTTGGTCTTGACGAAGAGGTTCTTGTACGATCGGCTCGATCGACTGGCTGACGCCGACGATGTTGGAGATCGTCGCGGTCGGGCGATCGCCATGCAGTGTTGCAATTGCGCATGCCGTGCGGCCTGGACGGCGCTCGCGGACGCTTCGCCCAGTCGAGCGTCGATGCGATGCGATCCACGTCGACCGTTGACGCCGCGCTCCTTGGCCAGGAGATCGGAAGCGTGTCGATCGGGAAGGAGGCCACGATCCCATTTCGAACCGCGGATAGCGTCTGCGTAGGCTCCGCGCTCGGCGCGCCAGCTCGGTGCGAGGCGAGGATGGCGTAGTAGGAGATGGCCTCCATGCTGCGGTCTGGCAAATACGACCGCCTCGTGCGCTGGCATAGCCGATGCCCAGCATGTAGAGCGCGTCCTGGAAGCCCATCAGGCCGAGGCCGACCGGGCGGTGCTTCAGGTTGGCGTTGCCGCGCTTCGGGAATCGGGATAGTAAGTTGATGTCGATGACGTTGTCGAGCATGCGCATGGCGGTGCGGACCGTCTGCTCCGAGCAGGGCGTGATCGAGCCCGTCCGTCGCGTGATGTGCGCGGCGAGGTTGACCGAGCCGAGGTTGCAGACGGCCATTTCGTCGATCGATGGTGTTGAGCAGGATTTCGGTGCAGAGATTCGAGCTGTGCACGACGCCCATGTGATCCTGCGGCGAGCGGATGTTGGACGGGATCCTTGAAGGTGATCCAGGGATGCCCGGTCTCGAAGAGCAGCGGTGAGCATCTTGCGCCAGAGCTGCGACGGCCGCGAGCCGCTTGAAATGCTTGAGATCTCGCCGCGATCGACCGCCAGCCTCGTACTCGGTGTAGCGCTCGCTCGAAGGCGCTTGCCGTAGAGCATCGTGCAGATCGGGCACGTCGCTCGGGCTGAAGAGGGTCCACTAGCTCGTCCGCGATCACCCGCTTCATGAACAGATCGGGAATCCAGTTGGCCGTGTTCATGTCGTGGGTGCGGCGGCGCTCGTCGCCGGTGTTCTTGCGCAGCTCGAGGAAGTCCTCGATGTCGAGGTGCCAGGTTTCGAGATACGCGCAGATCGCGCCCTTGCGTTTGCCGCCCTGGTTGACCGCGACCGCCGCGTCATTGGCGACCTTGAGGAAGGGGACCACGCCCTGGCTCTCGCCGTTGGTGCCGCTGGATGCAGCGTGCCGGTGGCGCGCACATCGCGTCCAGTCGTTGCCCAGGCCGCCCGCCCATTTGGAAGAGCTGGGCGTTGTCCGTGACACGACCTTGAAGATGTGCATCGAGATCGTCGGCATCACGGTGGTGAGGTAGCAGGAGCGAGAGCTGCGGATGGCGCGTGCCGGCGTTGAAGAGGGTCGGCGTGGACGAGCAGTAAAGCGGAAGCGTGGAGAGCAGCTCGTAAAATTCGATCGCGCGCTCGTTGCGTTTGATCGCCCTCGATCCAGCGCCAGGCCCATGGCCACGCGCATCCAGAAGGCCTGCGGCAGTTCGAGCCGGCGGTCGCCCCACCTGACCAGATAGCGGTCGTAGAGGGTTTGCAGGCCAAGATAGGCAAAGGCAAGGTCGCGTTCCGGGTCGATGGCAGCGCCAAGCCGGTCGAGATCGAACGCAAGCAGGCGCTCGTCCAGCAGCTCGCGGGTCACGGCCCCGCGAATGTACGACGCGAAGAGCTCTGGGTACCGCCCAGGCGCGTCGGCAATGGCGACCCGCTGCCCTGCGACTTCGGCGTAGAGCTTGCGCAAGAGCGAGCGGGCGGCCACGAAGGACCAGGCAGGGTCGATTTCTATCTTTCCTCGAGCGCCGTAGGTGATGAGCTGCTCGACCTCGGAGAGGCGGATGCCGGGATAAATCCCGACCATGACCTCTTCCAGCAAGGCTTTCGCGGCTACGGTTTCTTCGTAGCCAGCGCAGACTTCATCGACCCATGACCGAAGAAGAGCGGGATGCAACATGAGCTGCTGGCCAGAATCGTCGACCACCGCGATGGTGCGCTCGTGGCGCTGCTGCGTGCGCGCCTGGCGGTAGATGATGTAGCGTTTGGCCACCCCGAACGCTCCGGCGGCCATGAGCTGGCGCTCGACTTCATCCTGAATGGTTTCGACATCGAGCTGATCGGACCCGTATTCCTGGTTGAGTGCCTGGACCACGGCAGCGGCGATCGCCTCGGTGCGCTCGTGAATGGCGGTCGGGAGGGGGTCCGGATAGGGGGCGCCGATCTCGGCACGGAATGCCATCTCGATGGCGGTCACGATGCGCAAGGGATCGGCGGAGGCGGCGTAACTTTCGCGCTTGAAACTGCTCGGCAAGCAGGACGGGAAATCCTTCGGCATGTTCGGGCGATTGCCCGTTGGGGGTGGAACGAACGATGGACATTGGCGCACCTCCCGCGCTCACGAATCCAGCGGCCCGCGACGATTCGCGGCCGTTGCCTGTGCGAGATCGAGAATCTGGAGGTACGTCGAACGCACCCGGTTCGCCTGGCGGGTACGCCAAAACCGAGTGCGAACCCCTCACACCCTCGTGTGCGACCTGGTTTCGTGGGGACGACGGAAGGAAAGCGAGACTCGGGCAATCCGAAGGGATGCCGAAGGCTCGCCCCGCCGACCTCCCCGCGGAGGTCCGGGTTCACGTCGCGCCCTCGCGGCGCGAGCCATCGGCCGGTGTTCGGACTTCGAGGCGAGCCGATCGTTGGATCGGGCTTCCTAGTGGCCGTCGCTTGCCAGTCGCGATAGACTGGTGCATATGACGGCGGTCGTTCCTCGTTACCGCTGCGGGGCAGCTCCGGATTCGCACCGGATTCCCATTTGCATCGCCCACTACCAGATGTAGTGGCGAACCGACAGCCTGGTCACTCTATCATGGGGTTTCAGGCGCGACAATCTGTGCCTTGCGGACAACAGCCATGGGAGACTGACCGGTAAGGGAGCGGCCCATTCGCCTGGGAAGCAAATGAACGCGAACACACGAGCGATCAGCAGAAACGTTCAAGCGGGCGTGGAGATTTCGACATCAAGGAGGAGAGTCTGTTACTAGCGGTCGCGAAGGTTGTGCTCGTAACTGAAGATCACGGCTTGCACGCGGTCTCGCAGGGAGAGCTTGGTCAGAATGCGGTTGACGTGCGTTTTGGCGGTGGCCTCGGTCATGAACAGCTCCGCGGCGATCTCACTATTCGTCATTCCAGCGGACATCGCCTGGAAGACCTCCCGTTCACGAGGAGTGAGCCGTTCCAATGGGTCGATGGGATCGTCGATTGCGGCAGGTGTGACGTCCAGGTCGGCGGCATGACGGTTCAGGAGCTCTCGCGTGATACGCGGAGAGATGACGGCATCCCCCGCGGCGACGGACCGCACGGCCGCGATCAGCTCTTCCGGCTGCACGTCCTTGAGCAGAAATCCGCTTGCCCCTGCCTGGAGCGCGGCGAACGCGTATTCGTCCAGATCGAACGTGGTGAGCACGATGACGCGTGATTCCGCCGCCGAGTTGACGATCTGCCGGGTGGCTTCCACGCCGTCTATTCCCGGCATGCGTACGTCCATCAATACGACATCGGGCCGAAGCGCGATCGTTCGTTCCACGCCCATCGCGCCATCGCCTGCTTCACCGACGACCTGGATGTCTCCCGTGGCCTCCAGCACGAGGCGAAACCCCATGCGCACCAGCGGTTGGTCATCCACCAGAACGAGTCGAATCGTCATACGCGCTCCTGGGCGAACGGCAGCGTCCCGCGTGTCACCCAACCCTTCGGCTGCAACGGCCCTGCACTCATCGCGCCCCCGAACATGGCGAGTCGTTCCTGCATTCCGCGCAGACCCAGCCCTTCCTGGTACGCCGCCTCTCTACGAACCATGCCATCGTCTCGCACCTCCAGGTGAATGCCATCTGGTTCCCATTCGAGTGTCACCCAGGCGCGCGACGGAGAGCGGGCATGTTTGAGGACGTTGGTCAAGCCTTCCTGCACGAATCGATAGACGGTTGTCTCCTGCGTGCTCGACATGGCGCGGGGCTCGCCGACGATTGTCACAGAAACTGGCAAGCCAGCCATGCGAACCTCATCGAGCAGCGTCTCGATTCGGTTCAAGCCGGGTTGCGGCGCGAACGATGCCACCTCGTCCGACCGGAGCACACCGAGCAGATTGCGCATCTCACCCAATGCTTGCCGGCCAGTGATCGCCACTTGTTCCATCGCCTCACCGGCGACGTCTGGGTCTCGCTTCACTGTCGCCACGGCGCCATCTGCCAGCGTGATCATGACGGAAAGGCTATGGGCCACGATGTCGTGCATTTCCCGCGCGATGCGCGTGCGCTCGCGAGCCGCCGCGAGTTCGGCTTGTTGATCGCGCTCCCGTTCCAGGCGGGCCGCTCGTTCTTCGAGCGATTGCAGATAGAGCCGTCGGGCGCGCACCGTGGTGCCAAGAAAGAGGGCGGCCAGCATCAGGCCACTCTGGAAAACGAACGCGGCGATCATGTCACGGATCGAGTCCGCCCGCAGCACATGGAAACACATTGGCAATGACGAAGACTTCCGCGGCCGCCGCAGCCAGCAAGGCGCCATTCCGATTGCGGCTCACCGCGACGGAATAGACCGCGATCATGAGTCTGCAGCAGCCCGTCGACGCTCCCATCGAATGGGACGAACGCCAGCGAGCCGATCCAGATGAACGCGAGCACCTGGTACGGATAGCGCCGCCGGAAGAGCAGCGGAAGAGTGATCACCTGGTAGGCGAGCAAGGTCCACGCCGGTTCTTCGGCCGACGAACACGCCCGCGACGATCGGCTCTCCAATACCAGGAACAGCAACACATCGCCGAGCCAGGGCCATTTCGGCCACCGGCTCGGCAATTTCACGAACGCTGGAAGCTGGTTCCTGGAGTCCAGGGAAATCGACTCCTTCTTGCGACTAGACGTCCCGCCGCTGGAGCAATGCCGCGGCGACCGCGATAGTGCCAATCATCCAGATGACCAGGGTGATGACAGCCACCCCGACCGACATGGAGGCGTCACCCGTCGTTGCCGAAAGCGCTGACCCGGCACCGCTGGGAAGATAGTTCAGCGCATCGGACACCCAATCGTACGGGATGAGCGCGCCCATCACCGGCAGCACCAGCAGCAGCGCCACCACCGCGGCGATCCCGGCCGCAGTCGAGCGGGTGATGAACCCGAAGGCCGACGAGATCACCGAGACCGCCATGAGATAAAAGGCGGATCCGACGATCGCCCGCAGGGCGTGCGGCGCATCGAGCGAAACGCCATGCGATCCCAGGAGCTGTTGCCCAACCAGGAAGGCCACCAGGATGGCTGCAAGACTCACGACGAACGACACCGCCGCTGAGATCGTCACCTTCCCGATCAGAAACGAAAACCGCTTCGGTACAGCAGCGAGACTGGCCCGGATCATTCCGTTCGAATACTCGCCGGTGACGATCAGCACACCCAGCACGGCGACAACGAGCTGCGCCAGGCTGACCCCGCTCAGGCTGACTCCAATCGCATCGAACGTTGCCCGATCCGCGGCACTCAATGAGTCCCATTGCTGGTTCAAGAAGAAGGAAATCAGCGCGCCGATTCCGATAATGCTGGCGGCGACGATGAGCAGCGATACCCAATTGGAGCGCAGCGTCGAAAACTTGATCCATTCCGAGCGGGTCACCCGAACCTGGTTGACCGGATGCGCGCTCTGCGCGGACGATTGCTTCGCCAACGAAACCACACCTGTCGTGTTCATGCTGCCACCTCCAAGGTCGTGTGGGACTGATATTCGACGGCATCCGCCGTAAGTTTCATGAAGATGTCTTCGAGTGTCGGACGCTCAGGCGTCAGCTCGAAGAGCGGAAGTTGCTCGATCAGCGCAGTTCTGCCGATGTCCTCGGCAGTCACGCCGACCACTTCGATCATTTCCCGCTCAGGCGAGGTAATCGAGATACCGGGACCCGCAAGCGCTCGAACCAGCCGCTCGATCTCCGGGGTGCGCACGCGCACCTTCTCGACCGCGGTCGACCGGCGCAGCTCCTGCATTTCGATGTCCTTGATCAGCTCCCCCCGCCCGATGATGAGCAGGTGATCGGCGATCAGCTCCATTTCACTCATCAGGTGACTGGACAGGAGCACCGTTCGTCCCTCGTCGGCCAACTCGCGCAGCAGCTTGCGAACCCACCGCACGCCTTCGGGATCGAGCCCGTTGACAGGCTCGTCCAGGATGACCACATCGGGATCGCCCAGCAATGCGACCGCGATACCAAGCCGCTGTCCCATGCCAAGCGAGAAGCCGCCGACCCGCTTTTTACCAACGTCGGTCAGGCCGACCAGGTCGATGACGGTTTCGACCCGGCTATTGGGAATGCCGTGCGTGGCGGCAATGGCGCGCAGGTGGTTATAGGCCGATCGATTGGGCTGAATCGCCTTGGCGTCCAGCAGGGCGCCGACATGAGAAATCGGCGCGGTGAGATCGGCGTAGTTCTTTCCATCGACCGTAACACGTCCGGAATTCGGGCGATCGAGGCCAAGGATCATACGCATGGTGGTGGACTTGCCGGCGCCATTCGGTCCGAGAAATCCCGTCACCTGACCTGGATGAATTTCGAACGAAAGATCATTGACGGCGATCCGTTCGCCGTACTTCTTTGTCAGGTGCTCTGCCTGAATCACGGTCATCTCCTATCGCCGGGCAATGCATACCGTTCCCGACAGAGATGACTGTACGAGCCGATCGACGTCGCCGGCATCGGGCGGAGGATCGACATTCCGAAGCGGGCGTCATCCACTTGGATGACCTGTTGAGCCGTCGATGTACACCGTTTGGTGCAGTCTCAAGTCCGTGACAACAAAAGGGCCGCTCACCGTTTCCGGGAGCGGCCCTTTCGCTTGGGAAGGGAGGGGAAGTGGATGTCCACTGAGATCAGTATCGGGCCTCTCACCTGTGGCAAGGATTCGGGTTTGCTGAGAATGTGCTGAGTTTTGAGCCGTTCAGATATCAGCAGTCAGCGGTCAGAATCGAGTATCTGGCATGGTCAGGGTTCGGGTTTGCTGCTGTAGCGCGTTCCGAGACTAATCGGGGTTCCCGCTGACGGAACCTCGTAGTGGGCGATGGTTTGCTCGCGGAGGGCGAGCAGCGCGTCAGACATATCGACCGGGTAGGTGCGATCGGGGGTGAGCTCGCGCAGATACGCAGGCAGGGCAGCGAGCGATGCCTGGGCGCGCGATCGAATTTGCTGCACCGATTCCTCCGGCATCACGCGTTTGCCGCCGAGGACGATCGGTCGAAGCAACGCCTGGCTCTGCGGCGGGAGCAATCTCGTGCTTCGAGCGCGATCAGATCGCGCTCGAAGGTTCCGATGCGATAGACCTGCTTGCGGCCCGGCCAGGTGCTTTTGCCGCCCGCGATCTTGATGCGTGACGGATGTTCAGAATCGCTATCGAACCAGACCAGCTTGTAGACCGCGCCGATGACCCCACCAACCGTGCCACTGGCCACGGTGCCAAGTCCGACGCCAAGATTGCCGCCGACCCCGAATCCATCGACCGGCGCGCCGGCGCCGAGAATCTCGGCGATCCGGAATTCATCGATATCGCCGCTGACCAGCACCTTGACGTCGTGCAATCCGGCATCATCGAGTCTGCTCGCGGACCATGAAGCTATCGGCAATGAGGTCGCCACTATCGAGGCGGACGGCCACGAACTCGATGCCCGGTGCGGGGATCTTCCTCCTTCGCGACCGCGATCGCGTGCTCGATTCCCGTTGGAACGTCGTAGGTATCGAGCAGCAGGCTATAGCGTGGCAACGCGGTGGCCACCGCGCGAAATGCTTCGAGCTCGGTTGGGTACGCCTGCACCAGGGCATGCGGAATCGTGCCGCTGGCGGGAATGTCATAGGCCATGGCGGCAGCGACGAACGAGGTGCTGTCGCAGCCACCGATGTATCCCGCCCGGGCGGCGAAATAGGGCGCGTGCGCACGCCGGAACGAGAAGTCGGCAACACTGCGCGTCGCCGGCAGCCAGGGTCAAGCCGTGCGGCCTTGGTCGCGATCAGGGTCGAGACGCCGATCGCCCGCAGCAAACCGGATTCGAGAATGAGCGCCTCATGGAACGGAGCCGTTACCCGCAGGAGCGGCTCGTTCGGGAATGCGATCTCGCCTTCCTGGAAGCCGAAGATATCCCCGGAGAAGCGCATCTCTTTGAGGAAGGTCAGGAATGCTGGTTCGTAATGCCTGATCTCTTCGAGGTAGGCAAGCTGGGGATCGGTGAAGACGAAACGTTGGAGATAATCCATGGCTGGCTCCAAACCGGCCACCAGCATGAAACCGCCAGCGAACGGATTGGAGCGCACGTAAAGATCGAAGGTCGCGACGTTCCGGTATGCTGGCCTTTCCATGCCATGTACGCGGCGTCGAGGTGGTAGAGATCGAGATAGAGCGCCGTCGATTCTGGCAAGGAACGCGTGGTCGCCTTCGTACGGTCTGGATCTCCTCGGGATCATCCACGAAACCATGACTGTTGCTGGTGTTCATGCGTTCTCCCCGTATCCCATCTGGGATTTGACCCATCACCCGAGAACCAGTCGCGGTCGTTACGAAAGCGTCCGCACGATCCGGATGTTGTTCGAGGCCAGATGATAGAGCCAGACGGCGTGGAAAAACTCGGCGGGATGCGCCGCGCCCGGTGGGAGATTCGGATCGTCGGGAATATCGAAGGTGTCGACACAATCCATCGGCACGACAACCTGAAATCCCTGCACGCCACGCGCATTGGCGCGCAGGCGCAGATGCATCGCCAGCGCGGTCACGCAGAGATCGGTGCAATCGCCGATCACGATCGCGGTGCGCAGGTTGGGATGCGCATCCAGCCAGGCATCGAACCCGGTGTCGATGGCTGGATGCAGCGAGTTTTTCTCGAAGATGGTGAAACGATCGGCAAAGGGCAGCGCGGCGAGCTCGGGGATCATCTCGCTTTCGCGCGTACCGGCAACCGCATGCGCGGGATACGCCTCGAATTCCGGGGAGTCGGCAGGATGCGCGTCTTGCAGGAAAACGAAGTCCCGGATGCCGTATTCCCACGCGAGCTGGACAAGATCCAGCACCGGGCCGGTGATGCCATCGATACGCTCGGACGATAATGCGCCCTCGCGCAGAAACCCATTGATGATGTCGGCAGCGAATATCGGCGGCCGTGGCTGGGATCGGGAGCGACCTCAGCGAGACGTGCGGCCGGCACAGTTTCCAGCCAGCGAGACTACGAACGGTGGAATATCGGTGGGCGGACACGAGGGGAACTCCGCACGAAAAGACGCCCGGGCGAGACCGGAATCGTCGCCTCGAGCGCTATTTTCGCACGGTGACGAGAGCGCACTTCGGCCCAGCGGCGGACATCTCAGGTGCAGACCTCAGTCGTCTGACATCAGCAGGACAGGGACGTCCTGTACGACGTTCATGGCACGTTTCCTGATGCCTTCGAACCTTAAGCGCCGAAGGAGACGCCGCAGCCGAGGGCGGAGCCGTTGGCATCAGTCCAGCGTTTGAGATCGTCGAGCTCGTCGTCGTCGATGATCCACTGGCGAGAGCAGGACGGGCAGACGACCGCTACCGTGCAATCGCCGCGGGCTTCGCACCATTCGACCAGATCGCCAAAGGCGTGGCAATCCCCTTCACAGAGATGCGCGATGACCTCCGTGAAGATGTCGGGCGCCTCCAGCGTGGGCTGAACCACCGTTCGAATCTGCATCTGTTCCATGGGTCCTTCTCCTCTCCGAGCCGCCTGGGCCACTACGTTGTGTTCGGGAGTGAGACTTTCAGGTTAACAGAATATGTCAAGCATTTTCGGATTCGGGCAGGCTGGAAGCGCGGCCAGAGACGTCCCTACATCGGGTAGATCTCGATCGCGGACAGATATCCGAGTCCACTGCCTTTACAGCTCAAGTGTGAAGAAAAGCCCCTTGGCGACGGTGACGGTCGCCAGCACCGTACTGGTGGTACTGGTCTGCGCGTTGTAGGCAGTGGTCGTTCCCCAGGGCCCATGCAGTGACATGGTGGTGTCGTATCCGGAGAACGTGGCACTCACCAAATAGCTTCCCGACCCGAGGTTCGGGAGCGATGCATAGATGACGGTTCCGTCCCACTCGCCCGGACTGGGACCGGTTTGGACGATGGGGCTCATATAAACCAGATCGCTCTCGGTATCCCAGCGACCGGGGTGATAGGAATCGATGCGTGCCTTGCTGCTTTCGTCGTAGGGATGCCGGGGAGTCAGAGCCTGCAGCGGTGTGCGGGAAGATCGCCGTTTCCCAAAGACCTTGATTGCCATGGCATCGAGCTGCTCCTGGTCGAGCTCGATGCGCACCGGTGACTGCACGCTCCTCCTGGCCAACAGCGATTCGGTTTGCAGATTCTCGAACTCGGTATCGAGCCGGCGCTCATTCGCTATCATGGCAGTCGTCCTCGCCTGGTACGTTCGAGCGCTCCAATGGCGAACGCTGGGTTCACAATAGGAGGACGGTGGACGAGCCGGAACACGCAACGGACACGCATGCGCTGAGTTCTGAGAAACTCCCGCGGACGGCAGCATTTGCTTTGAGGCTGCGCGAGCCTGATTTACCTTCGATTGTCGTGACGAACAGGATATGAATCATGAGTGCACCCAATCCCATTCGCGAGCGGCAGGCGCCGATCAAGGAACGATTTGCCGCCGATCCGGATGCCGGCAAGATCACGATCGCGGTCCAGAGCGTGACCGAAGGCAACGACCCGATGCTGGTGAAGATCGGCGCGGCCGCCGATCCAAGCTGGACCTGGGATTCGAGCGCGCATCCGCTGGCCGGCGGCGAGGGCGAGCTCCCCTGCTCCGGGGATATCTTCCTGGCCTCGCTGGCGGCGTGTCAGGAGATCACGCTGCGCATGGTGGCGGCGGCGATGGGCATCGAGCTGAAAAAAGCCGATGTGCGGGTGGAAGGCGATATGGATTTCCAGGGAACCATGGGCACCAACCCGGAGACACCGATCGGGTTTACGGCGTTGCGGATTCTGGTCGATATCGAAGCGGACGCCCCGGCGGACCGGCTGGAACGGCTGGTGCAGCGGGCCGAAAAGTATTGCGTGATCGCGTCGACATTGCGGAATCCACCGAGCGTGGAGCTGACGGTGACGACAGGGGCATAGCCCGAATTCCGGAGCCCGGAGTCCGGAGAACCCGACAGCGGGAGACCAGGAGAGCGCACGGAGCTGGTCTTTGTCAGTGGTTTATCTCCCTCTCCGGACTCCAGGCCCGATATTGCGGACCCGCTTGCTACACTGCAAGCTATGAGCACACCAACCAATCCCATCGTCGAAATCGAAACACCGCTGGGCACGATCTCGGTCGAGATCGATGCCGAGCATGCACCCGTCACTGCCGCGAACTTCCTTGGGTACGTCGATCAAGGGGAGTACGATGGCAGCCGGTTCTATCGCACCGTGACTCCGGACAACCAGCCCGATGACACGATTCGCATCGCGGTCATCCAGGGCGGCAACGCAAGCCTGGACGACTACCCGATCCGGGATGTACCAAGTATCGAGCTGGAGCGCACGACGCTGACGGGGCTGAGGCACCTCGACGGGACCATCTCGATGGCTCGCCTTACGCCAGATAGTGCCAATAGCGAGTTCTTCATCTGTGTCGGCGATCAACCAGATCTGGATTTTGGCGGTATGCGCAATCCGGACGGCCAGGGGTTTGCCGCGTTTGGGCAGGTGGTCGATGGCATGGACGTGGTGCATGTCATCAACAACTCTCCGGTCGAAGGGCAGCATCTGACACCGCCGATCGAGATCGTTTCGATCAAACGACGCGGATAACATCGAGTTCGAGCACTGACGCGCGCGACCGCCCGCCCCGGGTTGAACCCCGGGGCTATGCGTCAAAACCTCTTCGGGGTTGAGATTGCGCGTTGCTGATGTGCAAGGCGCGAGGTTGAACGTATGAGCTGGGGCATGGTGGTGCTGGCGATCGTGCTGGCGCTGGATATCTTTGCCGGCGCGATCTCGCTGGGATTGCAGGGATTGCCGCGCGCGCAGTGGGCGCGCACGGCCGCGCTTTTTTCCATCGTCGCGTTCCTCATGCTGGTGGCCGGGGTGCTGCTGGGGCGGTCGCTCGGTGACCAGCTTGGGACCCATGCCACGTACTTCGCGGGCGTGCTCCTGCTGCTGGTCGGTCTGCGCGCGGTCTTCGAAGCAGTACAGGAGCACGAAATCGAGGACCTTGGCCCCATCTCCAGCTTTTCACTCAGGGTGATGCTGGGGATTTCGCTGGTCATCTGCATGGACAAATTCGCCGCCGGGCTGAGCCTTTCGGCCAGCGAGCAGTCGCTGACCGGGTTCATGGCGTATTTGCTGGTGCAGACGTTCCTGGTCACCATGGCCGGGTTCTGGTTTGGCAAAAAGGTCGGAACGAAGGTGGAGTCAGCCGCGGAATTGATCGCCGGCTCGATCTTCGTGGTGCTCGGGCTGCTGATCATCTATCAGACCTGGAACGGATCGAAGTTGATTGTCTGAGCCACAACGTAGTAACCCAACCATCTACCTCGATGCCGATGCCTGTCCCGTGAAGGAGCAAGTCTTCAAGGTGGCGGCGCGCTACGAGATGCCCGTGATGGTGGTGGCAAACAGTCCGCTACGCATTCCCGACATGGCTGGATTGACGGCGCGCATGAAGGTGGTGCCGGGCGCGATGGATGCCGCCGATGACTGGATCGTGGAGCAGGCGACGCCGGCCGATCTGGTGCTGACGGCGGATATTCTGCTGGCGCAGCGGACTCTCGAAAACGGGGTGCGCACGCTCGACTTTCGCGGTCGCGAGTTTTCGCCGACCCGGATCGGGGATGCAGTGGCAGCGCGCGATATGGCAGCGATGATGCGCTCGGTGGGATTGACCACCGGTGGTCCAGCGCCGTTCGAGGCGAAGGACCGCGGGAAGTTCGCGTCACTGCTGGACAACGCCGTGAGCAAGATGGCGCGCCTGCGGGATGCAGGATAAACCCGCTCGAACCCCGCAGGGCATGATGCAAAGATCATTTCTTCCGCGCTTCACCCTCTTACCAGGCTGGTTCGGGTGGGAGTTCGACGTCGTCGGTGCGCGGCATGTGGCGGGTCATCATCTGGGGTTCGACGATGGGGTCTCCGCGCAGTCGGCGCCAGGCCATAGTGAGGCCGATATAGGCGTAGGGGATGAGGAGCGCGTAGAGAAACCCGCTGGCGAGATTGGCGAATTGCACTCGGCTACCGCCCAGGATGAGGAAGGTGAGACCGACGATTGGGCCAGGCAGCACAGCGATGATGAGGAAGCCAAGCGTCAGGCTGAGGGTGCGGAGAAGCTGCGAACGCGTGGTGCGCCAGCTACAGACCAGCGCATTCCACCCCGGCTTCTCATGCTCCAGGATGACGGCCTGGATGAAAAACTGCAGGGTGATTCCGAAGTAGATGGCAAATGGCAGCGCGACGATGGTAAATCCGACCGACGCCAGCAGCACGAAGTAGATGATCCAGCCGGTGATGTTGGCGCCGAAGTGACGAATGGAGGCACGATAGCTGCCACGCACGGTCGGACGCTGGCCGCGGCGAATCTGCTTCATCGCCTGCACGACGGCCGGAACCACGAAGAGGAGCATGGCGGTTTGTTGCAATCCCCCAACGATGCTGGCAGCAGTGAACGCGGCCCCGCCGGAGAGGTTGAGCCAGCCAAGCACCTGGTCGAACGGTGAATAGCGCGCCAAAAGCTGAACGAGCACATTGAAGATCAGGCCGATCGGGATGGCGACCAGGCCGATGCCGAGAAAGGTGGCCAGCTCGTTGCCATAGATATCCAGCGCTTCCAGCAGATAGGGCCAGATGCGGTAGACACAGAAGGCGATCAGGAGGAGGGCGGCGATGCCGATCAGCGCCGCCAGCCAGAGCCGGTCGATCACTTGTGCGACGACCTGTGAGCTGTATCTGGTGAGTGAGCAGAAGGTACGGGTAGCATCGAGCCCGATCGAGGGACCTTGTGGCACCGAGACGGCGGCAGCGGGCCAGTTTTCCATGGAGCCCTGGGGGTCGAGCCACTTCTCATTCATGTTCGGTCCCAATGGACCATTGAAGAGCGGCTCGCCGCGCTGCCCCCACCGCCCTTCGAACAGCGCCCAGGCGAAGGGTCCTTCGGGATCGACCGGGTTGGGAATAACGACTGCATCGAGCGGTGTGGGCGTACCGGGAGCGACCGTGTTGTCGCAACCGAAGCCGCTGCCATGTTCCCCCCAGCTTATGAAGAGATCCGCCGACGCATAGGTCGCGTGCGAACCGGCTCCGGGGTAGACGATCAGATGGGTTCCATCGAGCGCGAGCTCATCGCTGCTCCAGCGAACGAGCTGGCCGCTCTCGTGCTGCGCGAACCCGACCTCGTCCGGGCCAAGAATCAGCGCGTCCGCCGGATCGGCGGTATCGAAGACGAGCTGCACCATCTCCCAGTCGGATTCGTGAAGATTGTTCCAATCGTTGAAGAGGTACCAGAACCAGTACTGGAGGTAGAGCTTGCGCTTGCCTTCGTCGATCGAGATATGAACGTAGGTTGTGGGTTGGAGATCGTACCGGGCGGCGTTGACTTTGAAATACGTCTCGTAGGCGCAGCCCGGATGTTGGGGATCGTTCGGAAAGTCGATGTAGGTTCCGGGTCCGGCGGCGGCCAAATCTGCTGGGGTGAAGCGTTCAGCGAGGGTGGGATCGTGCGAAACATCACCGCCGGCGTCAGCCCGGAGCGTGACGTCCGGGTTGTCGAAGATCCAGTCGACCGGAGCCGGGAAATAGCCTTCGCCCTCCTTGTCGCAGGGACCGGCCTGGTCGCGCAGCATGGCAATGGGGGCATAGGTATCGGCGAGTTGTTGCGTAACTGGATCGACCGATTGGGCCGAGGCGGGAACGGTCTGCATGGCCATCGCCGAGCCAAGCAGGAGGCAACCGAGCGCCAGCAAAAAGAGCGTCGTGCGTCGTCGCCTGTTGCGCACGCCTACACGCTTGCCGGAAGCATGCGATTCAACGCCGGCCGATGGAGCATGGCACGGATGTCAACTCTCCCCACGTTGATTCGAAACATAGATCCAATCTTGCGCGAGGGTGCGGTAGCCGAGCTGCTCGTAGAGCGGCAGGCCCATTTCGGTAGCGGTCAATACGATGCGATTGGCGCCTTCACGGGCGAGTCCGATATGCAACGATACCATGATGGCGCGGCCGAGCCCGCGGCGGCGAAAGTTCGGGAAGGCGTTGACGTCGCAAAGCAGGGCGGCTCCATCGACGATCATCGCGCGGCCATAGGCCGCGGGTTCGCCGTCGATTTCGATGAAGCGCTGCACCAATCCAGGCGCGGTGTTGTGGGCCGGGGCGATCGGCTGATAGCCATTGGCGACTGCGGCCATCGTTCCAGACCTCGGCCAGCCGCGCGATCTGTTCGCTGGTAAGCGCGTCGACGATGCGGGGATCGTCTGCCAGGACGCGTCGGCCGGCGTGATCGGGCGATCCATCAGGATCTCCACGCCGTCGCAGTGATAGCCAGCGGCTTGATAGACGGGGTCGTCCTGCGCTGGGTCGGGGCCGATGACGTCGATCACGTGATACGGACCAGCATCGGTCTCGCGAATGGCCGCGATCACAGCGTCCGGGTCGCCCTGAAGCACATAGAACTCGTCGGTCGTCTGGATACCACTTGCGCCGGTTGGGGAAGTGCTGCCAGATACCGAGCGGGAACGGACGGGTTTCGACCGGTTGGACGATCGAAAGCAACGCGGCGAAATTTTCCGCGAAGATACGTGGCCGCGCCATCGAGCGCCGCGTCAGAAGGACGACTCAGGCATGGGGATGACGGCTCCGGTCACGATTCATGACCGGATTATGCCTGTTCGTGCCGTGGAGGGGTGAAAGCGGCGCCGGGTCCTAGGGGAGGAGTGGGAATCGTTCGGGCCCGGCGCGTCCTGAGGTCTCGAGCGTGGATCTCTGACCTGCAGGTAGCAATGATACGGAGCGAGGACGTGGCCTGGATCACCGTGCACCTTCCCTGAACCAGACATTCGAGCTTGTCCTTTCGAGACCGTTGCAAGATCTCCGCCATTCCGTGTTTAGTTGACCGCATTAAGTGCACTCAGATTTACCAAATCGAGGAGTTTCAGTTCATGCCGAAATCCGAACTCAATCGCGATATTCTGCCGATTCCCGATTCGCGCTTCGTCGGTCTGACGACCTACGACGCCAAGGATCCCAACACGAAGTTCCCGCCGATCCGGCGGTTGCGGCCACCCGCGGGCGCGCCGAACATCCTGATCGTGTTGATCGACGATGCCGGGTTCGGTTCGTCGAGCGCCTTCGGGGGACCCTGCCGCACGCCAGCCGCGGAGAGACTGGCGGCCGGCGGCATCAAGCTGAATCGATTCCACACGACGGCGCTCTGTTCGCCGACCCGCCAGGCGCTTGCTCACCGGTCGCAATCATCACTCGGTCAACATGGGCGCCATCACCGAGATGGCGACGTCCGCTCCGGGATACACCTCGGTGCGCCCGAAGGATAAGGCGCCGGTCGCGGAAATCCTGAAGCTCAATGGGTATGCGACCGCGCAGCTCGGGAAATGCCACGAGGTGCCGATTTGGGAGACGAGCCCGGTCGGTCCATTCGACCGCTGGCCGTCGCCGGGCGGCGGGTTCGAATACTTCTACGGTTTCATCGGCGGTGAGGCCAATCAATGGTACCCATCGCTCTACGAAGGCACGGCGCCGATCGAACCCGACAAAACCCCGGAAGAGGGCTATCACCTGGTCGACGATATGACGACCAAGGCGATCAAGTGGATCCGCCAGCAGAAATCGCTTGACACCGGATCAGCCCTTCTTCATGTACTTCGCTCCGGGCGCGACCCATGCGCCGCATCACGTGCCGCAGGAATGGATCGAAAAGAACAAGGGCCGATTCGATCAGGGGTGGGACAAGGTGCGCGAAGAGACCTTCGCGCGGCAGAAGGAGCTGGGCGTTATTCCCGAAAGATGCGGTGCTGACGCCACGGCCGGACCAGATTCCCGGCTGGGACGATATGCCGGAGGAGCTGATCCCAATTTTGCGCCGCGAGATGGAGGTCTATTCGGCCTTCATGGAGTACACCGACGAGCACGTCGGGCGGCTGTTCGATTCGCTCGACGATCTGGGCATCACGGACGATACCCTGATTCTCTACATCATCGGGGACAACGGCGCGTCGGCCGAAGGCACGCTGAACGGCTGCTTACAACGAGCTGGCATCGTTGAATGGCTTCATGGACCTGGAAACGCCGGAGTTCCTGATGAGCAAGATCGATGAGTTCGGCGGTCCGGAGGCCTATAACCACTATGCGGTCGGCTGGGCGCATGCCATGAACACCCCGTACCAGTGGACCAAGCAAGTCGCCTCGCACTGGGGTGGCACGCGCAACGGCACCATCGTGCACTGGCCGAACGGGTTCGACGATAAGGGCGCGATCCGCTCGCAGTTCCATCATGTGATCGACGTCGCGCCGACGCTGCTGGAGGCCGCTGGCATCCCTCATCCGACTATCGTCAACAGCATCGCCCAGGCGCCCGATCGAGGGGTTCAGCATGCTGGAGACCCTGAAGTCGGCGGATGCGCCGGAAAATCACGATCTCCAGTATTTCGAGATGTTCTGCAACCGCGGCATCTACCACCAGGGATGGACCGCACAAACGGTACACAGTCTTCCCTGGATCGTTGGCGCGCTGCCGCCGTTCGACGAGGACGAGTGGGAGCTCTACGCGCCGGGCGACTGGACGCAATCGAACAATCTGGCCAAAGAGAATCCAGAGAAGCTGGCCGAGCTGCAACGGCTCTGGCTGATCGAAGCGACCAAGTACAGCGTGCTGCCGCTGGATGACCGCCGGTACGAGCGGATCAATCCAGATGCGGCCGGTCGCCCGCAGTTGGTTACCGGGCAGACCCAACTCTTGTTCGGGGGTATGGGCCGGCTCTCCGAGGGATCGACGCTCAATATGAAGAACAAGAGCTGGTCGCTTTCCGCCGATGTCGATGTGCCGGAATCGGGGGCGAACGGGGTCATCATCGCGCAGGGCGGCAGCGTCGGCGGATGGAGCTTCTATGCCCACAAGGGCAAGCTGAAGTTCTGCTACAACTTCTTCGGAATCGAGCACTACTTCACGGAATCGGACTCGGATGTGCCGGCGGGACATCATCAGGTGCGGATGGAGTTCGCCTACGACGGCGGCGGACCGGCCAAGGGTGGGACCGTTTCGCTCTACGTGGATGGCGCCAAAGTTGGCGATGGCCGGGTCGAGCGGACCGAGCCGATGGGCTTCTCGGCGGACGAGACGATGGATATCGGGGTCGAATTCGCCTCCCCGGTTTCTCCAGACTATAAGGCAGACCGGCAATGCGTTTACCGGCACCGTGAACTGGGTGCAGATGGACCTGGAGAAGGACGACTTCGACCACATGATCTCGCCGGATGAGCGCTTCAAGCTGGCAATGGCGCGGCAGTAACCCTGCCGATCATCCTGACCGTTCGGGGGATCGGATACGATGCGTCGTATCCGATCCCCCTCGTCGTTCATTTCGGGAGCCGATTCGCCCATGACCGAACATCGAACGCCGCGGATTGGTTTCTTTCTCGGATCGATGATCGGTGGGATGCGGGACGGAGCGATGGGCTGGAAGGCGATCGAGGCGCTGGCGCAACGAGCCGAAGCGGTAGGGTTCGATTCGTTCTGGGTGCCGGATCATCTGCTGTTTCGTTTCGAGGGTGAACCGGCGCACGCGCCGTGGGAGGGGTGGTCGATCCTGTCGGCGCTGGCCGCAACCACGACACGGATCGGCATCGGCTCCCTGGTGGTGTGCACCGGTTTCCGGAATCCCGGGCTGCTCGCGAAAATGGCCGATACGGTCGACGAAATTAGCGGCGGCCGCTTTACGCTCGGACTCGGTGCCGGCTGGCATGAACCGGAATACCGGGCATTTGGCTATCCATCCGATCGACGAATCGACCGATTCGAAGAGGCGGTTTCGATCATCAGCACGCTGCTGCGGGACGGACAGATCGACCATCAGGGGCCGTACTACACGCTGCGGGAATGTGAGCTTCGGCCACGTGGCCCCCGGCCGGAAGGTCCTCCGATCCTCATCGGAGCACTCACCGGGCGTCCGCGCATGCTGCGGCTGGCAGCGACCTATGCCGACATCTGGAACGGGTGGCTGATCCCGACGCGGAGCTCTGCTGACCAGGGAGCCGAGCTGCTGGAATCGATCGGCGACGCCTGTGCCAGGGTAGGGCGAGACCCTACGACGCTGGGGAAGACGGTTGGCGTGCTGGTGGATCAACACCCGGGCGCCGGGCGAGACGAGACGAAGCTGTATGTCAATCCTGGGGCGCTTCAAGGGCGGACCGCCACGGCAGGAGCCATTGGTGGGACCGCCAGAACGGATCGCCGACGAACTACGCCGATTCGGAGAACTGGGATTCGATGAGATCCAGATTTCACCGGCACTCGACGGCCTGGCTGCCGTCGAGGCGATGGCACCCGTGATCGAAATCCTGCGAGCGCAGTGATTGCGATGAACGCACCCGTGTCCGCCAGTGATGATCTCCTCCATCGAGGAAACAACGAACGCCCCGGCCATGGAGCCAGGGCGTTCGTCGCTTTCGTTGCTTCAGCGGTTGGTCAGATACCGGTCGTCTCGGCAACCAGCGGTAGCTGGCGCAGCCGGGTAGCTTGCTCGAAGGCGTACGCAAAGGCCAGCAACGCGGCATCCTCGCCCGGCTTGGCGATGAAGGTGACACCTGCTGGTTGGCCGTTTTCGTGCAGACCAACTGGGTACGGTGATGGCGGGGTATCCGGCGGTGGCATAGAGCTGCGAGTGGATATTGCTCAGGCTCACTAGCACGTCAGCGTTACTCGCGGAGAACGCCCCCTCCAGAAGCGAGGTCGAGGACTTCAGCAGATCCTGATGAATCGATTCGTAGTCAGCGGGAGACAGGTTGATCTGCAGCGCGACTTCGGTCAGACCGGGGCCATTGGGAATGCGGACCGCTGGGTCGGCCTGATTGAACGCAACCAGCTCGGCCAGCGTGGTCGCCGGGGCGCCGACCTTCGCCAGATAGGTGGGCATGTCGTTCGAAATGCCACCGATCAGGTATCCAGTGAACTCCTGGTCGGTCGCTGGATCGAATTTGGTCGACGGAACATCGACAGTGGTTGCTCCGGTTTCGGCCAGGCCTCCGTCGATTCGTTCGAGGATAGCCGCATTGTCGGCAGTGTATTCCGCCTGCGCAGGGTTGGCTGCGAGAATGTCTTCCCGCAAGACCCCTGCCACTTTACCGGTGGCGGCGCAGCATCCAGCCCGGCGACGTAGTCGGTCTCGGTGGTATCGATGGCGCCCAGCAGGGTGGCGACATCCGTGACCCACCGCCCAATCGGGCCGGCGGAATCGTTGAAGCTGATCAGCGGAACGACGCCTTCCCCGGAAACAACGCCAAAGCTCGGCTTCATGCCGACCACACCGTTGTAGGCGGAGGGAGCAATCAGCGAGCCAGACGTCTCTGATCCGACGCTGACATCGGTCAACAGCGCCGAGGTCGCAATGGACGATCCGCTACTCGAGCCAGCGGTCGAAAACATCGCGCCGAACGGGTTGACGCCCTGACCCGACATGGCGTTGGCGCCCGGGTTGTTGACCGCGCCGGCGAACTCGGACAACGATGCCTTGCCAAGAATGACTGCGCCAGCCTCCTTGAGCGAGGCTACCAGCGGCGCGTCCTGCGTCGCGACATTGTCAGCCAGGACGATCGCGCCAGCGGTGGTGTGCATCGGGCCAGCGGTTTCGATGTTGTCCTTGAGACTGACCGGAATGCCAGCCATGGCGCCGAGCGGCTCGCCGGCAACGCGGGCAGCGTCCGCGGCTTTGGCATCGTCGAGCGCGGCGGGATTGAGCTCGATGTAACTGCGGAGCACATCATCGTAGCTGCGGATGCGGTTGAGGAAGTAGAGGGTGAGCTCCTCGGAGGTGAGCTCGCCAGTTGCCATGGCGTTTTGGAGGTCGGGAATCGTGGCAGTGGGAAGCAGGGCGTCGAGCTCGGCGATGCGGGCAGGATCGAGCGCATCGAGCGCGGCGTCGAACGCGGTGAAGTCGAGCGCACGGTAGCGCGGAAGCACGACAGCGACCGGCGAGGCGATGGGAGATGCCGCCGGCGTCGCGCCCATTTGGGCTTCAGGGGTAGCGTCCTGCGCTCCAGCGACTACGGGAAGCAAAGCGGGCGCCGCCACAAGCGCACTCGCGGCTAGGAACGTCCGTCTCTTCATGTTCAGTACTTCGTCCTTTCTGAGGGCTATTCCGAGTCGTGAATCGCCACACAGTATGAACGAGCAGCGAATTGGCAAGAGAAAAGCGGCACCGAGACCGGCGCCGCTTTTCTTGCTGTCGCTAAAGACCGTGGCGATCATTACGAGACTTGCTGCGAACAGCGCGAATTTTCGGAGACGTTCCATCATCTGGGCGGAAGGTTGCGAATGGAGACGGTCGGCCGATTCCTGTTGATCTCGCCCTTTCTGCACGAGCTCTTGCCTGATGTGCATTGCCGATTCGTTGGTCCACCCGCGTTCCGCAGCGGCTCTGGAACGCAATGGAGAGAGATTCGATGCCACGAAACGATCGCCCTGAACGGCGGATTGGAGCGGTCGTTGCCCATGGGCAAGCCACCGCTCTCAGCTCGTCCTATTCCCCCAGGGACGGTCCCAGATCGATTCCGGGCAGCTTGCGGGCTTTCTCCGGATGGAGCTCCTGGGTGATCATCTGTGGCTCGACGATTGTTTCCCCTTTCAGCCGGCGATAGACCATCGTCAGCCCGATGTAGGCGAGCGGCAGCAGCAATCCATAGAGGAAGCTGCTGGTGAGATTGGCGAACTGGACCCGGCTGCCGCCAAGGATCAGGATCAGCACGCCGGCCAACGGGCCCGGCACCAGCGCAAGGATGAGGAAGCCGATGGTCGCGCCCAGGGTCTTGATCCAGCGGCCACGCGTCACATGCCAGCTCTGACGAGGCCATTCCAGCCTGCTTGCCCTCATCCAGCACAATCGCTTGCGGGATAGAAGAGCCACCGCACCGCGACATAGATCGCGACGGGAATCGAGGAAGACTGAGAATGTCGCAAGGCCCAGCGCTGCAACATAGATGATCAGCGCCACCAGCATGGCCGGGAAGTAATGGAGCCCCCCACGCAGACTGCGCCAGACGCCTGGTTTGATTCCCTCGGCGAATGTCCTTCATGGCGTAGATAACGGCCGGCACCACGATAAGCGTCATGGCCGCCTGCTGGGCGCCACCGACGATTGCCGCCAGGGTCAGATTGCCACCGGCAGAGTTGTTGACCAGATCGAGCATCCATTCGAACGGAGGCAACTTCCGCAATCAGGAGCATAAAGCGGTTGAACACAACCCGATGGGAACCGCCAGCATGCCGATCCCAAGGAAGGTACGGAGCTCATTGCCGTAGATATCCAGGGCTTCCATGAAGAATCCCCACACCCGGTAGATGCGAAGCCCGATGAACGCGAGAATAAAGAGCAGATCGCTCCGGTCGCCCAGGGATGCGAGCCCATATAGATCGTGGCTTTCGATCCCCATTTGGACAGGCTGCAAAAGAGATCGGTGGCATTGAGGCCCGAGCCCTTGCTGTTCGGGACTTGCAGGGTCGAGTAGCGCCAGTTACTGAACGAGTCGGTCGGATCGTTCCATTTGCTGCCATGGTTGAGACCATATGGTCCGTTGAAGACGGCGGTGTCGCGCTGACCCCAGCGTCCCTCATAAAGTGCCCATGCGAAGGGGCCGGTTGGGTCGATAAAGTCCGGGAATGACGACTGCATTCGAGCGGCGTCGCATTGCTGGGAGCAGTCGTGACGTCACACCCAAACGCGGTGCCGTTTTCCCCCCAGCCGATGAAGGTATGCGCGCCGTAGTAGGTGGCGTGCGATCCCGCGGATGGATAGACGACCAGATTGGTGCCGTCCATCTCGATCTTGTCGTCGCCCCATTTCGCCAGCTCACCGCCACCGTGCTGGGCATAGCCGATCTCGATGGGATCCATGGTCAACGCTTCCTCCACCGAGGTGGTGGGGAAGGTGAGCTGGATCATTTCCCAGTCGGATTCGTGGGTGTCGTTCCAGTCGTTGAAGTAGTAGTAGAACCAGTACTCCACATAGAGACGGTGCGCGGCTTCATCGGTAATGAAGCGCACATAGGTGGTGGGTTCGCAGACCCTGATCGGCCGCTTTCTGCTTGAAGTACTTCTCGTATGTCGCAACCAGGATCGCGCGGATTTCCAGGAAAATCGAGATAGGTGTTCTCGCCGGCATTGACGAGATCCTGCGGGGTGATCCCCTGCTGTGATGACGACGTCTTTGCTCGCGCTGCCATCCCCTTTGGCCTTGAGCGCAATATCTGGATTGTCGAAAAGAAAGTCGACCGTGACGGGGAAATAGCCTTCGCCGCTCTTGTCGCATGCACTGGTCTGCGCCTTGAGCATGGCGATGGGCGCGTATTTGTCAGCCAGTTGTTGCTGGGCGGCGGTGACGCCGCCGGTGGATGTTTGTGCGCTCGTCCGGCCCCCCGCTGCGGGGCTGGGAGTGGGCGCAGCCGTGGGAGTGGCGTCCTGCGCCGCGGCTGCCTGGGGAGCAACGCTTCCCAACAGCGCGGAGAGCAGAAGCGATCGCCACCAACCCCGCGATCAGCCGTTCAGAGAGACGCGCACTACCCATGGCTTCCTCGATCCCAGATCTCAAACCCTGTGAGACGGACTCATCCCACCCATCGTAGGTGGCAGGATGGACGATCCGCATCGTCCAACAAAGGCGTTAGT
Organism: uncultured Chloroflexia bacterium; assembly: GCA_963720855.1. Classification (GTDB taxonomy): domain Bacteria; phylum Chloroflexota; class Chloroflexia; order Thermomicrobiales; family UBA6265; genus JAMLHN01. The sequence goes on from CAVRGV010000002.1 coordinate 645,733, forward strand.
TGGGCGCAGTGTATCCTGTGCGGGCACTATATCAGTGGCGCGCACACGAATATGCGAAAAGGTGCCGTGCGGTTCGATCCGGTGGGCCGTCGATATCGGACGCAAACCGTCAGATTTTCAAGGAGACTCCCAGCTTAGTTTCATGGATGCTTTCACAGTGCGGTCCCACACTGCCCACAGGATCCGGCGCTTTTGTGGGCCTCGAACCGGATCCGCATTATCCAGAGGCCCGGAGTAGTCCAAACATGAACCAGTCCACGATCGTTTCCCTGTCCGGGTCGAATATCTCCCGTCGCCGGTTCGTTGCCGGGGCGGCCGCGCTTGGCGCCGTCGGAGCGCTTCGCTTCGCCCCCTCGGTTGGCGCGCAGTCTCCCGAGTCTTCTCCGGCGGCATCTCCGACGCCGTTCACGCTCGTCAATCTGAACACCGGCACCGATGAGGAGATCCTGGCGATTCCGGGGCTCAACGACCGCATGCTGGACGAGTTCATGGAATACCGTCCATATGGCAGCATCCTGCAGTTCCGGCAGGAGATCGGCAAATATGTCGATGCATCGCAGGTGACCGAATGGGAGACGTATGTCTTCGTGCCGATCGACGTGAACGCCGCCGATTCGGACACGCTGCAGCAACTTCCCGGCGTCGACGAGGCGATCGCGCAGAAGCTGATCGATGGCCGCGACTTCAAGGACAACGCCGCCTTCCTGGCGCTGCTGAAGACGCTCGTGAGTGCCGCCGATTTTCAGAACGCCGACAAGTATCTGGTTGAAATGAAATGAGCGACTCCGCCCTGCTCGAGCGCACGCGCGTGCTGCTGCTGGGGCTGTCGGGAATGATGTTCGGCGCGACGATCGTCGAATTGGTCTTCGCCGGAGCATACCGACGGCTTCATCCAGCTGATTCCGTTTGCGTGTTGCGCCATCGGATTGCTGATGATCTTCCTGATCTGGCGAAATCACGATCCCGGCCGCGTGCGCATTGCGCGTATCGTGCTGGCGCTGATCGCCGCGGCCAGTGTCTTCGGGATGGCGGAGCATCTCTGGAACGCGTATCTGATGACGCGCGATTTCCATCCCGGTATTGGCGGTTGGGATATGGTGCACACGACCTTGACCAGCTCGATCCCGCTGCTGGCGCCGGGCGCGCTGGCGGCAGGGGCGTTCGTCGCGATGGTCGCGACCTACGGACTGGGGACGAATCCGAATCCTGCGCCGCAGCCGGCGACCCTGCGCCGGGCCTGATCCACGCTTTCGCGCCCTGGCATGACGTGCGCGTCATGCCAGGGCGTTTTGCGTTCCGGTCGAGCCGGCGATCGTTTCGGCGTACTATCCGCGAAATCAAATCGCAGCAATGGACTATCCGCGCTCGCTACGGGGCGGGTCGAGGGGAGCCCCATGCACGAGCTCACCGATGAGACTGGAGCAACTCGCCAGAACGATTTTCGAGCAGGTGCTGGAACGGCAGCGAATGGATCCGATGCCGCTGGGCGGGATCGGCAGCCTCGATGCGTTGCAGGCGGAATTCGGCCGCATCGATCACCGCCGACGGGCTTGGCATCGATGAAGCGATGCGGCGCTGGTCGGATTCGATCGTCCCGAATGTGATCGCGATCGATCACCCGCGCTATCTCGCCTTCATTCCCCACGCGCCGACCCAGGCATCGGTCTTCATCGATCTCTTCGTCAGCGCGGCGTCGATCTACGCCGGGAGCTGGATGGAAGCCTCCGGCGCGGTCTTTGCCGAAAACCAGGCGCTGGAATGGCTGGCGGGGTTGGCGGGATATCCGGAGGGCGCGGGAGGCACCTTCGTACCGGGAGGGACGCTGGGAAATCTGGCGGCGCTGCACACGGCCCGGGAAGCTGCCCGGGAACGGCGCGGCGGCGATCTGCCCGCGCGGTGGCAGGTGGCGGTTTCGGGGGAATCGCACTCTTCGATCGATGCAGGCGCTGCGGGTGATGGACATGGATCCGATTCCCGTGCCGGTCGATGCTCAGTTTCGGCTGACGGCCGAGGCGCTGAAGCGGGTGTTTGCGGAGCGGAAGCCGGATGGGCTTGTGCGCGGTGGTGGCGTCGGCGGGCTCGACCAATGCCGGCGCGATCGACGATCTGGCCGGCATCGCCGATGTCTGCGCGGAGCTGGGAGTCTGGCTGCATGTCGATGGGGCGTATGGGTTGGCCGCGCTTGCATCGGACACGCGGCGGTCCGCATTTACGGGAATCGAGCGGAGCGACAGCTTCATCGTCGATCCGCACAAATGGCTCTTCGGTCCGTACGACAGTTGCGCGTTGCTCTATCGCGATCCGGCGCTGGCGCGGCGGGCGCATTCGCAATCGGCCGACTATCTGGACGTGATCAATGAGCGCAATGACTGGAATCCCGCTGACTATGCCGTGCACCTCAGCCGGCGGGCGCGCGGGTTGCCGATGTGGTTTTCGCTGGCGGTGCATGGGACAGATGCCTACGGCGACGGCGATCGATCATGTTCTGGCGTTGACTGCGGCCAGACGGTCGCTGAGATCCGGCAGCGACCGGAGCTGGAGCTGGTGGTGGAGCCGGATCTGAGCGTGCTGCTCTTCCGGCGGCTGGGCTGGAATGATGCTGACTATCTGGCGTGGTCGAACGCATCTGATCGCGTCAGGCACGGCATTCGTGGTCCCCAGCCGGGTCGATGGGAAATCGGTCGCGCGGATGGTGTTGCTGAATCCGCGCACGACGATCGCGGATGTGGACGCTGGTGCTGGATTCGATGCGGTAGTGGTGAGGTCCGACCCAGTGTCAGCCCGATTGGGCGGGCGATCTCGAAGTATTCGAGGTCGGTGCCGTAGGCATGGCGGAGACCGAGATGGGTCATGCCAGCTTTGGTCATGACGCGCTGCGACGCGGTGTTGTCGGGATAGGCGAGCCCGATCAGCCTGGACCGATCGAGATGGGCGAAACCATAGTCGAGCAGACCGCGGGTGAGCTCGGTGGCATAGCCGTTACCCCAGCTCGCTTTGCGGAAGTGATAGAAGACCTCGACATCGTCCAGATCCGTCCAGCAGCGCCAGTCCCCCGCCGCCGATCACTTCGCCGGTCGACTTCTCGACGACGGCCCAGTTTCCGAGTCCCGACGCAGTCCCCCAATCGATCGTTGCGAATGCGTCAAGCGCTCGCGGGTGAAGGCGATGTCCGGGTGGGGTTCGCCGGTGTCGCCCACATAGCGCATGACCTCCGGATCGCCGAAGATGACGAACGCGGCTTCCGCGTCCTCCACGGTCCAGGGGCGAACGAGTAAGCGGTCGGTTTCGAAGATGGCGATCATGCCGAAAAGTATCGCGTGCGGCGACCGCGACGTCACGCCTTGACGCAATCCCTATACATGTGTCATTATATACTTACAGGTGATCGTTGAGGGTTACATGATGGTCGAACGAAAACGGAAAGGAATTGCTCGAGGAACTGGTCGCGCTGGCGAATCCGCATCGGTTGCGGATTCTGGCTGCGCTGGGGGATGGGCGGAACTATGTGAGCCAGCTGGCACGCGATCTCGAGATCAGCCGGCCCCTGCTCCACTTGCATCTGCAGAAGCTGGAGGCGGCTGGGCTGGTGCGCAGCTCGCTCGAGCTTTCGGACGATGGCAAGGCGATGCGCTTCTTCGAGCTGGAGCCGTTTTCGTTGACGGTGACCCCGGAATCGATTGCCCGGTATATCGCAGAGCATCCCGACATGGGACAGCACACATGAGAAGGAGGAATCGGCATGAGCTGGCCAGAAGCCGCCGTTGCCATCGCGGGCATTTTGCTCGTCATCGTGATCGTTTCCGTCATCATCCTGGCAGATCTTCCGCACCGGTCAGGTTGCGATCTCATCCGATGCGAGCAGCAAGCGGGATGCGAACTTCGCCCAGGCGATTGCCGACGCGACCGCGGCGCAGAACACGACCTCGCACCGTCTGGCAGAGCTGAGTGAGGAGATCAAGGACCTGCGCGGGCGGGTTCCGCGATGGAGAAGCTCTTGCAGGAGGTTTAACGCTCGGCGATCATACTTGTCTCGAATTTGAGCATTCGGAATCAGGGAGTCGAGCAGGGTGATGGACGATCCAGGAGCATTGATCGTTACCGGTGGCGGACGTGGAATTGGTGCGGCGACCTGCCGGGCGGCGGCGCGCGATGGCTGGCCGGTAGTGGTGAACTATGGGCAAAGCCGGGACGCCGCCGAGCGGGTGGCGGCCGAGATCGTCGAGCAAGGTGGACGCGCGGTCGCTATCGGGACCGATGTCGCCGACGAAGCGGGGGTGCAGGCGATGTTCGACGACGCCGAAGCGCGCTTCGGCAAGATTGGCGGGGTGGTGAACAACGCCGGCATCACCGGCGGGTTCAGCCTGGCGGGCGATGTCGACCTCGTCGGGTGCGGCGCATGCTCGATGTGAATCTGGTCGGCACCATTCTCTGTTGCCGGGAAGCGGTGCGGCGGATGTCGACGGCGCGAGGCGGCACGCGGCGGCGCGATCGTGAACATCTCATCGCTGGTAGCCAAGACGGGCGGGGCCTTCGAGTGGGTGCACTACGCCGCGTCGAAGGGTGCGATCAACTCGCTCACCATCGGGCTGGCACGGGAAGTGGCGACCGAAGGCATTCGCGTAAATGCGGTGGCGCCCGGTCTCATCGAATCCGATCTGCATGCCGACAACGGCGATCCCGGGCGTCCGGCGCGCATGGCGCCATCGATCCCGATGCAGCGCTCGGGCGAGCCGGAAGAGATCGCCGAGGGCGTGGTCTGGTTGCTCTCGCCGGCCGCATCGTATGTGACGGGAACGATTCTGGAAATCGGCGGCGGCCGTTAGGTTACGCGCTGGCCGATCCCCGGTTTCACGATTCGACAACCGGCGATGGCCTTCGTTCTGCGATTTTCGCCTATCGAGCAATCATCTCCCTGAACATCGATCGTTGCCGATCGTCGCTGCTCGCTGGCGTCTGTCCTAGACGGGCTATCCAAGCGCTGGACGGTCGGTACCCTCGCTAGTGAGTACCAGGCTGCCAACCCCATCCGCGGCGTAACGCATTCGAAGCCGTAATGCCGCAGAGAAGCACGTACTTGTGCCGGTATCCCCCGAGACCTGTAACACCTCAGACCGATCTTGCGTTCACCGCAATAGACCGGCAATCGAAAAGTTCTGTTCCTGCCACGGATGGCAATTGGACACGATGACAAATCGCTGGAAGCTGGCCGCGCTGGCTCACCGCGATCCGAGGTTTCGAACTTGACCGTGCTTACCCTCCGACCCGAGGTCGACCGAACGCTCGTTGCATGGAAGGCAATGTCCGAGGCAATCCTGGAAGGACTCGATGACGAAGAGCTCGCGCGCCAGGGCGTCGATGACCCCGAGGCGCTCGCATTGCTCTATCGTCGCCATGTGGGCGGCGTCTATCGCTGTTGCTTCCGCCGGATGGGAAACCGTGAGGCAGCCGAAGATGCCACCCACGTGGTCTTCGAACGGGTGATTGGAGCGCTGCCCCGTTACCAGGCGACGTCGACCTTCAAAGCATGGCTTTTCACGATCGCTCACAACGTAACGATCGATCACATGCGGCGGGCCCGGCCAGCGATGCCGCTGGACGATGCTCCTCCGCTGCATGACCCTGCGCCAACGCCCGAGGAATCGGCCATCGAGGCGGACGAACGTCGCCAACTGCGCAAACTGGTTGCAACGCTGGGGGTGCAAGAACGCGCAGTGATCGAACTGCGGCTTTCGGGCCTGAACGATCGGGAAATAGCTGAGGTGCTGGGCATATCACACGGATCCGTGCGCACCCGACAGTATCGGGCGCTGGAACGCTTGCGCTCGTTTGCCGAGAAGGCCGCCGATCGAGGAGGTGCGGACCGTGCCGCGGTTTAGCCAGTCTTCGTCATTCGCCGAGATCAATGCGTTCTGGAACGCTTGGGTCTCGGGCGCGCATCCGCGCCCCCCGGCTACCGAGAGTGAACTGGCGAACGTGATTGTCGCGCTTCACCGGTTTGATTACGCCGAAGATGCCGACCCCGAATTCGTGGATGACCTATCAGCCCGGCTGACCGTCGAAGATGTCCATGGCAGTAGCGGAAATACCAATGTCGTAGCGCCGTTCCAACTTGCTCGATGGCATACAAAGCAGTACCCCCCAGATCAAACGGTGTTTCACCGGCCGATATGGCTGGCGATAGCGATTCTTTTAGTTCTGATGCTGGCTGCCGGAGGCGCCTTCTATTTGTCAGATCGCGTTCGTGACGCTGAGCCTCCCGCCATTCCCGCGTTTCTGCCGAGCGAAGCGACTCCATCACCCGAAATAGAGACACCGGATACTCACCTCCTCGACGTCGACATCGATCCAGCAGAGCTGGGCTTGAGTCGGCTCGATGCCTGGGACATGACCTTCTTCGAGATGGCGTATCTCGACCAGGGGAGCGGATTCATCCTCTGCGATAACGGCTACTGCGGTCCAGGATTGGCACTCTTCTACGTCCTGGATGGAACACTGTCGGTCACCTTTGACAAGCCAGCTATCGTCTTCACTCCATCGGGAAGGGAGCTGCTCATTGCGGGCGAGTTCAGGTCGTTGCAGCCGGGTGAGGCGGTGGACTTCGATTCGCTTTCGTTGACTTCGGCCCAGAACGATGGGGAGAGCCGACTACAGCTGCTGACCCATTTCACTGGAACGAATCCGAATGCCGGGATGCCGGAATACGCCCGAATCACTCAGGCAAATTATCAGCGTGGCTTCAATCCGTCAGACATGGCCCTATCCCATCGATTCGTTGGCTCGCTGCACTTTACGATCGATCGGATCGCCCTCACCCATGGGGAAACCGTGCCAATCGAATCCCGGAAAGACGAAACGCTGATGATGCTGACGCTCGGCTCTCCGTTCGTTCTGGTTCCCGAGGACCAGGCGCCCGGAGTGAGCTTTGAAACGACACCGGGCCTGAACTTCGCCTCGATGGATGATTCGCCTGATGGCATCTATCTGCTAACCGTGCCGGTCACTCCAACTGGACTCCTGACAGCGAGAATGTCGGATGCGTCAAAGAGCGATAGGCTGGCTGGCTGGCTTCAATCGAACGGCGCTAACCGCACCTGAGGACAACGCGTTGAACAGCCGATCGTCTCGACTCATGATGCACGTGCTCGCAATCACGTTGGCCGCCTTCGTGGCTGGAAGCGCAGTTGCGTCGCTGATACCATCAAAACTGGCCGAAGATACACGGATCGCGCCAGCACCGAACACTGCTTTGCTCCGCGTTGCCACCGGTTTTTACGATGGAGTGAACTCCCTGCTCGCGACGGGTGACGCGACTGACCTTCTGTCCCAACTCGACGCGGGTTTCCTCAGCTATTCGGCGACGACCCACAATCCGGCATCCGCCCCGGATCTGGTAGCCGCGCTGCAGGGGATACGCAGCACCTTTCCCGATGCCCACTTCGCGGTAATAGAGCTGGATACCCGCAACGACCTGGTCTTCGCGGCTATCCGCATTTCTGGCCGATCAAATGGCACGTTTGCAGGCATGGCACTCGATCCGGTGATGCCTGAGCGGCTGGATGAAGTCTTGCGAATTCGCGACGGCAAGCTGGTCGATCGCTGGGGAGGAGACTGGTCTCCGGCGCAGTTTCTCAATGTCGCCAATCGCATCGTTTCGACGCCGAGTGGTGATTCCATGGTTCCTGAGCTGAGACAGTGGCGCATAGTGCCGAATGGCCATGGAGACGTAGCAGGAGAATCCTGGCGGTTTCTGGTGGTGGAATCCGGCTCGATCGGCTGGGCGATCTCATCGGACGCGGTCGCGGCCGAATATCTGTCGTATGCGGATGGCCGATGGGATCCGGTACGGGCCAGGAATCGGCTCGAACCCGGGGATGCCGTCGTGCTACCGGCAGGAGCGACGGCAAGATTCTGGAATTCGGAATCGGCGGAGGCACGGTTGCTGGTGGTCGAAGTGCCGCTCACCAAGGAACCTCCGGTGTCATCCGCCGGAACAAGCTTCGGCGTGACGCGTGTGTTGCTGGCGCGGGGGGTGACGGTGCCTTCCGATTCACGAGCGGTCGTGGTGTCGATCGGTCAGGTTTCATTGCCATCTTCGTCGTCCTGGCAGCATGCGGGGATCCCCATCGGGGGAGAGCTGCTGCTCGTAACAGGCGGATCGCTGGATGCGAGTGTGGAGGGCGGCCCGATCTGGATCGTCGATGAGCAGTCAGCGATTTCCGCGCTTCATGCAGCGCACGTCGACGCTGGTCGCGGGATCGCAATCGCTGGTGACGCCGGCATCACGTATCGTGCCGCTGGAACCGAAACCATGCGAGCCTGGGTGGTTACGTTCATGCCGTTCGAGGTGACGCTGTAACAGTTTGTAGATCATCTCCGTCTCACTGTCAGGAGTCCTGCTTCAGATTCTCTGGGCGCTTGGCTGGTCTGCAAATCGATGCCGCTCGCGCAATTCGACATCATCGAAGAACACGAGCTCGTGCGCCGGGCGGCCCACGATCGCGAAGCGCTGGCTGCCCTTTATCAACGCTATGTCGACGGCATCTACCGCTACTGCTTTCGGCAGCTTCGCAACCGGGAGGCCGCCGAAGACGCGACGCAAGCCGTGTTCGAACGAGCGATGGCCAATCTTGCGCGGTTCGAAGCGCGGTCGTCCTTTCGGGCCTGGCTCTTTACGATCGCGCACAACGAAGTCATCGACCAGGTTCGGCGTATGCGGCCCGTGGCCGATCCAGACGTGCTCGATGTTCTGCACGATCCCGGTCCGAGTCCTGAGGTATTGGCGATCGAACGTGACGAATACGATCGGTTGCGCAGCATGATCGCCCGGCTCCACGAGCAAGACCGGCAACTTATCGAGCTGCGGCTCTCGGGTTTGAACGACCGCGAGATCGCGGATGTCCTCGGCATCTCCCATAGCGCGGTTCGGACACGGCAGCATCGCACGCTATTACGCCTGCGCGAGCTCTCCAGGCAAGGTCACTTTCATGACGCGTAAGTCAGATTTCCTCGAGCGAGAGATCAGCACATACTGGAACGCGGTTGTCGCGCGGGACGAGCTGCTGCCACCGATGAGCGACACCGAGCTGGCGCGACTGATCGACGCGATTGACCGGTCCGAGGACTCCGAAGCTCCGGCTGCGGACTTCACGAATCGCTTGTTCGACTCCCTGGCGGCTCCACAAGCAATGCTCCAGACCCCGACTCGGCCCGTTTTAAGCACAGACGAACCATCGTGGGCGTGGCCCGTTTCGATAGCGCCCGTTCGGCGACACCGGAGAGTCTGCCTGGCAGTGGCTGCACTTCTCGTCGCCGTCATCGGGGTTTCGCTTGTATTTCGGCCCGACGATCCAGACGAACCCGCTGCCATTCCAGCCGCAGTAGTCCCAACCGAGACCGTGCCACCCGCGGAATCAGGCTCGGTGACAGATGCGCTTGCGCTGCTCTCTGTCGATCCGGATGAGCTCTCCCCGGGAGCGCGAGAGACCTGGACCGCAGCTTCGTTCCGAATGTTCGAGATTCCAGCCAAGTCGTTCTACCAGTTTCCGGATTGCCCGGGATGCGCGGTGCTGGTCATAGTCAGCGTGACCCAAGGCTCGATGAATCTTCGCGTAGACGGCCCGGTCGCATACACGAATCAGTCCGAGGGAACTGTTCAGTATTCGACGAAGGGTCAGGCAATTTCGCTTTCGGAACACGCCGCGGCGGTGTTCGATCTACAAAACGTTACCCAGCTTCAAGCGCTGGTGAACGGCGGCGACGGACCGGCGACCTTGCTGGTTGGCGTTGTCTACGGCGAAGATTTTCGCATCGCGGCGGGAGGTGGCACGCCGCCCAGTCTTTACTCCTCGATCTGGGCGCTGCCTTACCTGGGCGATGGATCTCTCTCGCTGGGTATCGATCGCCTGGAGATTGGACCAGGAGCGGCGGTTGGCCCGATCGGCTCGTCGCAGTCTTCGCTCTATCTTCTGGATCAAGGGACATTGACAACGACAGCCCAGGACCCATTGAGCACGCCGGTATCCTGGATGGCGCCGGTCGGTGTTCAGCTCGACCAGCTACCTCCTGGAGATTACGAGCTCGTCAACGCGGGAGCTGATGCTTCTGTGCTTTATCGCCTCACGATTTCCGGGACGGCAGCGAGCGACCGCTCTCCCACTCGTAATGGTTGAATTGCAACGCCCGGCCGTCTCATTCCGGTGGCGTTTCCAGCAGGATGTAGTCCGCTTCGGAGAAGGCGGGCACGGTTGTGACGACGATGCGAGCTGGACCGTCACCGTCGCTGAAGGCCTTATGGGCGGTGTTCAGCGGGATCTCCAGGGTTTCGCCGGGATAGAGGATGTGGACATGCCGGTCATCGCCGAGCTCGACGCGCAGGGGCGGGCCTTCGACATGGATGTAAGTCTCGTGAGTGTGCTCGTGCATGTGCCGGGCGGATTCGACGATGTCGGCGAAGGCCACCCCGAACGGCATCCCGGGAATGTGGTTCGTGACTTCGTAAATGATTTCGAGCGGATCGTCCTGTGACGGATTGAATTTGCGATTGGCATAGAGCGACGGATCGATAATCGAGAGCTGAGCCATTCTCATCTCCTTTGGTCCAGTGTTCGGTGTCACGGGTCCAGAGAGCATGCTCTGGACCCGCGACGCTGGATATCACGATTTGCCGCTCGTTAGTACCGGACCGCGCTGCCGGCCTCGAGCGATTCGGTGGTGGTGCGCTCGGAGCGGGACCAGTTGGCGAGGGCCAGGTCGTCGGTGAGCCCGCTGACCAGGTATTTGAGCTCGCTGGCCATGGCGAGGAACTGGAATCCCTCGGCGATGCGCTGGTTGATCCCGTCCGCGCCGGAGGTGTGGATGCCGGGGGCGACTCCGACCTCCTTGGAGGTTTTGCAGACGTGGGCGATGGCTTCCACCATGCGCGGCTCGTCCCATTCCAGCGGAACGCCAAGCCCGAGCCCCATGGAAGCGGCGAGATCGTTCGGACCGATGAAGCAGCCGGCCACCCCGGGAACACTGAGGATCTCATCGCAACGCTCGACCGCGTCGATGTGCTCGATTTGCAGGATCAAGCAGATCTCGTCGTCGGCATGCTTGAGGTAGTCACCACCCGATGTGTCGAACCGGGTGCCGGTCATGCTGCCGCCGACGCTGCGCTTGCCTTTTGGCGGAAAGAAGGTGGCTTCGGCGGCGCGCTCGGCTTCTTCGCGGTTGTTGACCATGGGCACCACGATGCCCCAGGCGCCGGCATCGAGCACGCGCTTGAAGTTCTCGGGATGGTTCCAGGGGATGCGCACCATGGGAGCGCTGCCGCCGGTGGTGATGGCGCCGAACATGAGCGAGAGGGTGCGGATATCGGTCGGGTTGTGCTCGGTGTCGACCACCAACCAATCGAACCCGAGCCGGGAGACGAACTCGGCGGCTTCCGGGCTGGGAAGCGAGAGCCAGGTGCCGATCGACGGCTCTCCGGCAGCCAGGCGGCGTTTGACGTGATTGGCGCGCATCGGGTTCCTTCCTCTTCGAATGGGACGACGGCAATGTTGTCCGGGATTGTACGCGGGGGCGCGCGGCCATTCTTGGGGTACATCCTCGACCGTCACAAAGATCGGTGGTTTTCCGTCTTGAAAGGTGAACGCACGAAAACAGCTCAGCGGAGATTCCCATGTCACGTTTCACCACCGCACTGTCGATCGGGCTGGCACTTGCAATCGTTCTGGCGGCCGGCATGGTCGGTTGGCGGATCACGAGCTTCGCTCCTACACAGCCCGAGCTGGACTACGCCGATCCTGCCGTGGGAACTGCGTTCTACGCTGCACTCAATGCTGTGCTCTCCGGAGCGAACCACGGCGCACTGGATGAAGTCGTCACGTGGGACTTCGTCGATCACAGCGATGGATCGACCGCGGACGACCTGACCGGTCGGCTGACCGCGTTCGGAGCGTCGTTTCCCGGTACCCAGCTCGAGGTGCTCGGCATAGATCCCTCGGCCAACAGCCTGGTGGTTTCGCTTGCGCCGGTCTCTCTCGACCCCGTGACGGTCGGAGGGCTCACGCTATCGACGCAACCGTTCGACGGCGGATACGACGTGTTGCGCATCCGCAATGGGAAGGTCGCCGAGCGTTGGTCGAACGGGGTTCCGGCACTTTCCGCTACGACATTTGCCGGCGCATCGCTTGCCACCCGCGGCAGCGCCAGCATGGCAATCCGGCTCGACCGGACCGAGCTTCCGGTGGGCGCCGAGCTCAGTTGGGAACCCGGCCGGTCGAACGTTCTGATGGTGGAAACAGGAGCGATCACCGTGCGCCAGGACTGGAATCAGGGCCAGGAGCTGCAGCACGAAGTGGTGACTATTCGTGCCGGTGATGCATTCCCTATCCCATCGAACATGAAGGTCCGCATTGAACCTGCTGTATCCGAACCGGCTTCCGTGCTCATCTTCGCGACCTGGAAAGTGCAGCCGACCGATGTGCCTGCACCGATTCACTCCAGGGGCGCCGCGAGCAAGTTGCTCTGGGTGAGCAATTTGCCGGTTCCACCCGCCGCAGGTTGGACGGTTGCGTTTGGCAACGTATCGATTCCGCAGTATGTCAACGTCACCCTGAACGGCGGCGCGGCAATGGAGGTGCTGCTCTGCACCGACGCTTCGGCCATGCAGGTGGTCACCGGTGACGGGTCGATCGAATCGCTGCATGCCGATCTCACTTCGATCGACCGATCGAGCTCGGCCACGTTGGACGACGGAAGCGCTGCGCACGTCACGGGCGCGACATCGATCGAGCTGCAGGCAACCGCCGATACGCCCGGGCTCCTCTGGCTGATTTCCATTTCACCGACGAACGCGGTCGCCACGCCCACGGTCTGATCAACCCGTCCAAATCGAGCGGTCCACCTATTCGCCCCTCGGTTCTGCACTTGCCGGAGCCACCTGGGAATGGAATTCAGTAGTTTCTACGGATTCACGCTGGACCATCCGCCACTACGCTGATTTTCAGGCCGGCATCGATGCGATCGGCCTGCGCTCCTGCATTTAGCTGGAGGCGTCCAGATCGTCGCTAGCCACACCACATGGACCGTCCGATGCACCGTTTTGCCGCCACTGTTCTCACCGGATTGACGATCGTCGCATTGCTCGCGACCGGATTGATCGCATGGAACGTGACGAGGTTCGAAACCGATGTCCCGTTCCCGGCTTCTGCCGATCCGCTCGCTGGCTATGAGTTTTACGCGGCCATCGACCAGGTGCTGGCCGGCGGCGACACGGACGATCTGAGACAACGGCTCGCGGATGACTTCGTCGACCACGGGGGAACAGCGAAAGGAGATCGCTCGGGCACCCAGCTCATCGCCGCGCTCACCAGGCTCGCAACGACCGTACCCGGATTGCAGCTCGAGCCAATTCGTATCGATCCGGCTGGATCGAGTTTGATCGCCATCATGGCTCCCCTCGAGCTGAGCCCGGTTGCCGTGGCCGGTCTTACGTTGCGTGCCGAGCCGGTCTCCAGCAGTCAGGAGATTTTGCGCGTCGAGGATGGGTTGATCGCCGAGCGGTGGGCCTCCGCACTTCCCAGCCGTTCCGCCGAGACGTTCGAAGACGTCAGGTTCCCGATCACCGGTGGCGACGACAAGCTGCTGCTACTCAATCGGATCGTACTGGGCAAGAGCGGATTCTACTCCTGGCACAACGATGACGGCGCGATCGTGATGGTCGAGTCCGGCGCCGTACGGCTCAATGTCAGTACCCCTTCAGCAGACAAGTCCCTGCAAAGCAAAACGCTCGTGGCTTCGGCGAGCGAGGTGGCCGCCATTCCACCGCGATCTACCGCGATCTTGCGCGGCGCCGGCGCGCAGCCGGCAACATTGCTGGTTTTCACGACTCGTCTCGTCCTCCCGATCGGCCCTCAGGCGCAGCCGCCGCTGCAGTTCGCAGGCGATACGACCTCCGTTCCGCTGTGGCGCAGCTTCTTGCCAACCGGGGATTGGCAGCTTCTTGCCGGCAAGTTCGCGCTGCCGGGAAATGCTGCCGAAACCTTGTCCATGGACCATGACGAGTTGGTCATGTTGATCAACGATGGCGACGCCCTGCCATTGCTAGCGTTGGGCGGCAAGATCGAATTCTTGGAAACCGACTTCACGCTGAGTCAGAACGGAGGCGCCGCCAGTGTCGTTGCCGGGGGTACGGCCCTGGTTTCCGGAGCCGAACGTATCGAGCTGCGAACGGCCGCCGCCTCAGGGGCAAGCATCTGGGTGGTTGCGATCGCGCCAATCCGCGGGCAGGCAACAGCCACGGCGAGATTCGGTGCCTCCAAAGAAGTGAGCCCGTTATGTTTCGCGATTCCTCACGTTCTTCCTAGCAGGCAGACAGACGTTGGGGTGACTCGCAGTGGCGACCGTTGGACTACACCGCTGGAGACTGGGCGTGGAGACGGATAACCGTCCGGTAGGCATTGCGCAACTGAGTACCGATGCAATCGACGCCGAGCTGCTGGCTGCCGCCCTGCGCGATCGGAGCCAGTTCGCTCCGCTCTATCACCGCTATCGCGTGGATGTCTATGCCTACTGTCGCCGGCGGCTCGATGAGCAGGACGCCGAGGACGTCACGTCGCATATTTTTCTGCAGGCGCTCGGTCACCTGGAATCGTGCCGGGGTCCCAGCTTTCGCGCCTGGCTCTTTCGTATCGCGCACAACGCGGTCATCGATCGCCTGCGCGGTCAGAAACCGTCGATCGTGCTGGATGAGACGCTGAACCTCGCTTCTTCTGAGGGCTCGCCCGAAGTCCATGCCCTGGAATCCGATCTGAAGCACCGGCTGGAATGTGCTATTCGCGCATTGCCGCCCGATCAACGCGCGGCAGTCGAGCTGCGTTTGGCCGGACTGACCGGAGTCGAGTGCGCCACCGTGCTGCGCAAGAGTCCTGAAGCGGTCCGCATGTTGCAGCACCGGGCGTTCGTTGCGCTGCGGACCGCGCTGAATGATTTTTCACCGGGAACCACATCATGACGTTTCGCCTCGATGCGCAACAACTCGATCGGGCCTGGGATGCCAGCGTGCTTGGCGCGCCGTTTCCCATCCCGGTGGAGGATCCCGAGGAGCTTTGGCTGTTCGGGCTGCTGGCAGAGGTGGATCGGGCGGCGGCCGATCCGGCGTTTTTCCGCGAGCTCGAGCGGCGGCTCGCACTGGACGCTTCATCCGAGTCGATTCGCCGCCCTTCGGTGGGAATCGTGGCTGCGAGGGCTCCCATCCATTCGCCCTCTGCTCGTCCAAAGCTGCGCCCATCCTCCCGTGGGTCGATCCCGGCCTACGCCTTGGCCGCGGTGGCTCTGCTCCTGACGCTGTCGACCGCTTTCATCGCTCTGCCACGATTTGGATCCGAGAGCGATCGGTCGATTCCGGCTGTGCGCATGTGGGAAGAAGATGGGCCGCCCACGTCAGCGGAGGTCGCTCCGGCAGTCGATGCCGAGGCGACTCCCGGTCCGCAGAGCTCACCGGGCTTGCAATCGAAGACGTTGTTCGCGCACGCATTTACACCGGAAGAACTGACGAACTATCAATTCGACCAGTGGGGCTGGATAGGGCTGGCGCACGGCAGCGTTCCTCCTGGTGGCCAACCACCCACTGAGGATGTCTCTGAGGTTGCCGCTTCGGCTTGGACCCCTGGCGTGCAAGTCATCGAAGTCGAAACCGGTACGCTCGTGGCGCGTCCAAACGGACCAGCAATACTGACACGGGGAGCAGGCGGAGCTTCGGAAGAGATCGGCGCGTCCACCAATGTGACCATGTCGCCTGGTGATGCGCTCATGTTCGGGCCAGATGCGATACCGGCGGTCTGGAACACGAACGCGGAACCCGCGACATATATCACCGGCGGACTCAACGCAACAAAGGACTATCCCATCCTCGTTCTTGACACTTCTTCAGACGATAGTGACTTTGGCTTCACGGGAGATCGAAGTATCTTCGCGCGCACGTCGCTACTCGATCTTTCCATCGAACGAGTCTCGATCGCTCCTGGTCAGACGTATGCCTACGCGATCACTTCGAACACACTGTTGATGAGCAGCGTCACCGGGAAGGGACTTCAGCTTTCCCGCTGGCTCGACGCGAACGAATCCGACAATCTGGGACAAGTCTCGCCCACGATTTATTCACTCCATGAGTATGGTGACGGGTACTACACCCTGACGAACACCGGCACAGAGACGGTCGACGTCTACCTGCTTGAAGTCGCTCCACCGGTCGCCAAGCAATTGACGAGTGATGCGCCCACAGCGTCGGTCGAGACCATGTTCGACCAGACGCTCACGCGATCTGAGCTCTCATCCTTCCAGCCTGATCAGTGGCAATGGGTGGAATTGGCGCGCGGCTACGTCGATCCAGGCGGCGTCTGGAGACCGTCGGAAGACGCCACCCCAACGACCGGTCTTAGCTGGCCCGGAATGACCGTGTTCTCGGTGGAATACGGCGAATTCACCGTGGCGCTCAATGGAACAGTCTTTGTAACGCGATCCGGAATGAGCGAACCAGAAACAGTCACAGCGCCGGGAGAAGTGGTTCTGGCGGCAGGCGACTCGATGCGCTTCGCTCCGGGCGCAGTCGCTTCGGCAGAAAACCGCATTAGCCAGATAGGCTGGTATGTGATTGGCGGACTGTCAGAACGCGCGCATCGCGGCCCGCAACGCAACGATGTTGACAATGCGGAAGCCCTGGGAGGCACAACGTTCGACGCCGCGCTTCTGGAGGATCAACGGCCGATCGATTTCTCGATCGACAAGGTGACTATTGCTCCTGGTGGAACATTTGCATACACCCTCTCACCAAACAGTTTGTTGCTGGCCTATGTCACCAATGAAGGCCTCCAGAAGTCCGCGTGGGATGGCAGTGAGTTGCAGGGTGACTCGCAACGACTTCTGGCGAGTCACTACACGCTGCACCGTGATGCCCCTGGCGGTTACATCCTCAGAAATACCGGTCTGGATCCGGTAGACGTCTTCCTGTTTGGTGTCGAACCCGCTCACGTCGGAGCGGAAACGTCAGCGCCAGCCGCGACTGCAGAGACGCTCTTCAGCAAGACGCTGACTCCTGAAGAGATGGCGCTCTACGCGAGCGACGAGTGGCGATGGATCAGCTTCTCGCAGGGCACATTGCAACCGGGTGATCGGGCAATCATCGCGGAGGGGTCGCCCACCGCAAAAGAGGTCGGTTCGGATCTGAACGGGTTGGGCGCGATCTCTATCCTCTCTGGAGAGCTCGTCGCCAACGCGGCCAGTGGAGCGGTGATCGAGCGTGGCACAACCGGAGCAATCGAACGCATCGACCGGCGTGCTGATGTGATTCTTGGAACCGGCGATACCCTCATCGCCCCGGCGACCACCCTGCCCGCCATCTGGAACAAGAGTGACGCCGACGCCAGCTACCTGGCCGGTGGCGTCTACATCAAACGCAACATCAGTCCGCTCAACGAGCTCGACTTCGACTTCACGAAAGGCGGCATCACCGTACATCCTACCGATCTGGCCACTGGCACCCCGGTCACGATGTCGCTGCAACACATCACGATGCCGCCGGGCGCAAGCTTTGCATACACATCCAGCCCTGCAACGTGGCTCGAAGCGATCGTGAGCGGTGGCGAGCTGCGCCAGGAAACGACGATCGACGGAATCGCTCGAGGGAAACCGAAGACGCTACTGGAAGGACTCTACAGTCTCCAATCGGACGGACCCGGAGACTACACCCTGACGAATGACGGGACCGAGACGGTCGAGATCTCGTTCTTTCGCGTCGAAGCGCCGGCATCTTCTGACGCTACGGCTTCGCCCGTGGCATCGAGCGATCGCGATCACGAGTAGCGCGTCTGAGCATCTAGACGACATCGGCTGAGGCTCGGTTTGCGAAGCGGACCGAGAGCAGCACGAGCATGGCGCAGGTGACGAGAATGACCGAGAGCAGCAGCGCCGTGTCCAGATCGCCGGCTTCGTAACGGCCGTAGACCGCGAGCGGCATGGTTTCGGTCCGACCGGCGATGCGAGCCGGCGAACATGATGGTGGCGCCGAACTCACCCAGCGCGCGTGCCCAGGCGAGTACCAGTCCGGCACCGAGCGCGGGGCGCGCCATCGGCAGGGTCACGGTGCGCAGCACCCGCCAGGGATCGGCCCCGAGATCGGCGGCGGCTTCCTCCATGCCCTTCTCGACTCGCGCGAATCCGGCTCGCGCGGCGCGCACGTAGAAGGGCGACGCGACGAAGATCTGCGCCATGACCACGGCGGTGGTGGTGAAGCCGATGGTGATGCCGAAGTGCTGGTCCAGATACTCCCCGACCAGTCCACGGCGTCCAAAGGCCATCAGCAGCGCGAGTCCGGCAACCGCGGGCGGCAGGACGATAGGCAGGTCGATGAGGGTTTCGAGCACGTCCTTACCGCGAAATGTGTGCCGCCCGAGCAGATAGGCGAGCGGCGTGCCGAGGACCAGCACGATCGCGATCGAGATGGTCGTGGTCACCAGCGACAGGGTGAGCGCCTCGCGCAGGGTCGTGGCGGATCGCTCGGAGAGGCCGTCGAACCGCTGGACGGTGCGCCAGAGAAGTCCGATCAGGGGAAGCGCGAGAAAGACGACCATGGCGGTCGCGGCCAGGATTGCCAGCCAGCGGCCGATGCGCATCCACGGGTTCGAGCGGTCCTGATCAGATCGAGCGGGAATTGGTGAGCGCTCCGTCGCCGCGGCCGGCGTCATGACGATCGAACGGTCGGGCGGGTGCCCAATCATAGAGCGACCGCCAGGTGCCGATCGGATGGCACGTGACGGTCGCATGGAGCAGTTCCTGAGAGCGACGCATTCCCGCGCATGCGCTTCGGGAAGACGGTGTGCGTCGCTAACAGTGATCAGTCGACGGGGATGAACCCGTAGGACTCGAGAATGGCCTGTCCTTCGGGCGACAGGATGAAGGAGATATAGGCCGCGGCGGCTTCCTGGTTGCCATTCGCAACCGGTGCGATGGGATAGGTTGGCGAGCTCATTGACGTCCGCAGGAATCTCCAGGGCGACGACATCGTCGGTGACATCGGAGGTGTAGACGATGCCGGCGTCGGCTTCGCCCAGCGCGACCTTGCTGAGCACGGCGCGGACGTTGTCTTCCTCGGAGACGACATTACCCGCAACATTGGCGACGAAGTCATCGCCATAGGTGGCGGTGTCGGCGGCCATGTTGCAGATACTTTCGCGCGAGTAGCCTCCAACCGGCACGTCTTCCTGGGCAAGCACGAGCTTGACGCCCGGGTTGGCGAGATCGGCAGCCGAGGTAATGCCAGCCGGGTTGTCGGACGGAACGACGAGGGTGAGCACGTTCTCGGCGAAGGTCTGCGGCTCACCGGAAATGACATCCGCCTCGATCGCATTGGTCATCGCGGTATTGGACGCGAACGCGGCGACATCGGCCGGGGCTCCTTCGGTGAACTGGGTCACGAGCGCCTGCGAGCCGGCGAAGTTGTTGACGATATCGAGACCGGGATTGGCGGCTTCGAGCGTGGTTTCGACGTCAGCGAACGCGTCGGTGAGCGAGGCGGCCGCGAAGACGGTCAACGGTGCCGGGATTCTCCGGGAATGCAACCGCTTCGACAGCGGCCGGGGAGGCGCTTTCGGTGGTATCGGCCGCTGGGCTGGCAACCGGGGCAGCCGGAGCCTCGCAGGTCCAGGGTTCGATTTGCGCGGCGGTCACCGCCGGGCGGGCAACGAGCGCAGAAACGACGAGCATGAGCCCGATCAGCAAGTGACATTCCAGCACGGGGGAAATGCATACGATCCTTCCTTCACCTGTTCGAAAACTGACTAGTCAACTATTGATGCATTCTTGCGGAGGTGAGGTATGGCTGTCAAGTGACCGACTTGCCAGGATTGCTCTGGTTCCGCAGTGGCACGCAGGTCAGAGCACTTGACTGGATCGGATATAGAACATATGATCTATTCGTCGCTTGGATGGTTCGGTCGTACGACACCCGGGGCAGCCATTCCGAACCATCCAACCGACGCAATTCGAGGGGGGGAATCCGCGCGCGGGGGCGCGTGGCCGGTCGATTCAGTGCAAGGTATCGCCAATGTCAGGGAGCGTGATTCCGATGTTTTCCGCTCCATCTCCGCAGGAACGAGAAGCGCTCGATCTGGCGGCCAACTATCTGAAACGGGCGGGCACCGAAGCGGCCACCCGCATGATGGGCGCGCCGTCGCTCGATTTTGGCAAGGTTGCCCTGGTGGAATCGCTGCGCAACGAAATGCGCGAATCGGCGGCGCTCTGCGAATGCCTCATCGATCTCTTCGATGGCTGGGGCGAAGCGACGTTCTAGCCCGCCTTCAGGGCGCTAGGAGCTTGCCTGTCGCGGCGCGATCTCCGGATATGCAAGATTCTCCCAGCAAACCGATCCCCACTCCTGTTAGCATTCGGGCCACGCTCACAATCGACCGGATGGACCGAACGACCGGCAAGGTCGTGACTTTTTCGTCGAGCGTGCTCTGGGCAGATAAGGGGAACCCGAATGACGACATTGGTAACCGGCGGCGCCGGTTTCGTCGGGGCAAATTTGTGCGAGCGGCTGGTGCGCGATGGCGAGCAGGTGATCGCGCTCGATAACCTGGTGACCGGGCGTGAGAGCAATCTTGCGGCATTGCAGGCGAATCCCGCCTTCAGGCTGGTCGAGTTCGATTTGAATCAGGGCCTGCCAGAGCTTCCAAGGCTCGACCGTATCTACCACTGCGCCAGCCCGGCAAGCCCGCCGGAGTATCAGAAATTCCCGATCGAAACCCTGCTCGTCAATGCCGAGGGCACCCGCCGGTTGCTCGACCGCGCGGTCGAAGATGGCGCGCGTTTCCTGTTTACCAGCACGTCGGAGGTGTACGGCGATCCGCTCGATCATCCGCAGCGCGAGGATTACCGGGGGCATGTCAGCTCGACCGGACCTCGCTCGATGTACGACGAGTCGAAACGCTACGCCGAGGCGTTGATTACCGCGTATACGGGACGATATGGCGTGGAGACCCGCATCGTGCGCATCTTCAATACCTATGGCCCGCACATGGCCCCGCATGACGGCCGGGTGGTGAGCAACTTCATCGTGCAGGCGATCCAGGGCGAGCCGCTGACGATGTACGGCACCGGGCAGCAAACACGCAGCTTTCAATATATCGACGATCTGATCGATGGGATCGTGCTGCTGATGAACTCGGACTACAGCGGTCCGGTCAACATCGGCAATCCGAACGAGTTCACGATGCTCGAGCTGGCGACCAAGGTGCTGGCGATGACCGGCTCGTCGTCGGAGATCGAGTATCTGCCCTTACCGGTGGACGATCCAAACCGCCGCCGGCCGGATATCGCGCTCGCCAAAGCAGTGCTTGGGTGGGAACCGCGGGTCTCGCTGGACGAGGGGCTGGAAAAGACGATCGCGTATTACCGGTCGGAAGTGTTTGGGGAACAATCTGCCGCCGGCAGACCGCGGTCGATCACAGTGGGGTAGGCATCCCGGCGCGCCATTCATCGAAAAGAAGCCCCGCTCCGTTCTGGAGCGGGGCTATTCGTTTGGTGTCCAGTTTGGAGATTGCGCGTATCCAACGAGCGGTCTCACCGCTTCAGGTGGCCCGACAGTTGCTAGGCTCCGGGGTAGCAGTAATAGGCGTCGAGGGCGATGGGGTTGGATGGGTCGAGCGTGAGCGCGTCGTTGGCGGAATTCGTCGCTGGTTGGAACCCGCAGAAGACCCGATCTTCCAGGGCTGAGACAGGTTCGATCTGGAACTCCCCTGCTCCATCGAAGGTCGCGATACCGTTGGCATCGGAGGTGATCGTAATTTCGGCGCTTGGGCTGAAGAGTCGCAACTCGACATTCGGGGCGAGGTCGCAGAGCTCGGGGTCGATCACGTCACCGGAGCAGCTATAAACGGTCACGGTCAGCGAATCAGCCGCCTGCTGCACGGGCGCGAGAATGTTGTACCAGTCACAGGTGAGCTGTTCGCCCGGCAGGAGCTCGAGGTTCAAGCGACCGTGCGACTCGATCGTGGCGAACGGGAGAGAAGGGATAGTCGAAGTCGCGCACGGTGCTGGTGCATTGCGCGATGTAGGAGCTTGCGACGGTGGCAGGGGTTTGCTGGGTGAGCCGGTAGCCGCCGGGGGTAAGCTCGGAAAACGAGATGGTGGCGGGGGTTCCACCCGACCCGGTGGAGGCCAGCATAGCACCGCTCTGCGGGGATGCCGGTTCCAGCGTAAATGCGATGTCCTCGGTGCCAAGCGCGCATTCGTTGGCGAGGGTCTGGTTCGGATCGATGGGATCGTGCAAATCGTCGCAGGTATAAACATTGATGGTGAGGGACGCGGGTGCATCGAGCGCAGCCGCAGCCGGAGAAGCGGCGGCGTATCCCGCAAGACAGAGGAACGCCAAACTCACCATCAATCGAAATCCAACGTACCCATGTATTCGCATCGATAATCTCCCTATCCTGTCGCACCATCAGCATCTCATGCGATGACTGGTGTGGAAACGTCAGCAGAGCCGGTCAGGTTCCATTTTTATCAGGTGCGCTATGCAAAGTCGCCCTTATCGCTCAGATGACGAAGATCTGCCACGCATGCTGGCGCTGGTGCAACAGCGCTGGCTGGACGCCGCGCCGAAGCCCTGGGACATGCATCCAGGCGATGTGATCTGGGCACGGTACATGCTCGAAGATCACCTTTCGCACTGGTACGACCGTGTACTGCTCTGGGAGGAGCAGGGTGCGCTCGTTGGGTATTCCCTGACCTACCCCAAGAGCCGCGAGATCGTGCTCAGCCTGACAGCCGAGCTGGAGTCCGATGCCGATCTGGTGGTCCGGATGCTCGACCAGGCGCGAGCACAGGGCATGCAGCTCGAACCGCAAGGAGGAGACGTTTGCTCCCACCACCTACGAAGGTTCCTCCCTCGAAGTCACCTACCGGGCGCTGGGCATGAAGAAATCCGGCGAGCCGTTCATGCGCATGAATGCGCGCTCGCTTTCCCCGCACGATCCGCTCGAGGTGACATTGCCTGACGGCTGGATAGTGCGGCCGGTTGCCGGGACAGACGAATATCCCGCGCGGGTCGAGGTGCACCGGCAGGCGTTCGCTCCCTCCAAGCTAACGGTCGACGCTCATGCCCGCATGCAAACCGTGCCTGGCTACGATCTTGAGCTCGATCTGGTCGCGGTTGGGCCAGATGGCACGATTGCCAGCTACGCGATCGCCTGGTTCGATCCGGTAACCCGCACCGGGTTGTTCGAACCCGTAGGCGCGTTACCAGATTTTCGGCGTATGGGTTTGACGAGCGCGGTACTGACCGAAGGAATGCGCCGGCTGCGCGAGCGCGGGGCCGAGCGTGTCTTCGTGAATTGTTTCACCGATAGCCCGGCTGCCATCGGGTTGTATGAATCGGTTGGGTTTCGGGAAGCCCATCATTGGGTGTTGTTCGGACAACAGGACGAAACCGGCTAGATGCGGATCCTGGTGGGGGACGAGCCGTTGCGGGATTTCAACATCCAGATACCGTCCAGGTTGCGACCGTAGTAATTCCGGCTGGTGCCGGCCTCTTTGAAACCTTCGCGAAGATAAAGCGCTTTGGCGGTCGCGTTCTCGGCTTCGACCATGAGGACCAGATCACCCTGGGGAATGGCGGCATCGAGCGCGCGCAGGAGACGGGCGCCAATGCCGCGCCGTTGCGCCGAGGGATCGACGCAGATGTTGATAACCCGCGCCTGCCCGCCGTTGCGGTCACCTATCGCGCAGCCAACGATACGGTCGTTCTCGCGCGCGACCAGGAACCGTACGTAGGGAAGACTCCAGAGCAGCAGCAGGGTCGAAAAGCCGTAGGCCAGTCGCGGTTTGAACGCGCGCTGCTGCAGCCTGGCGACAGCGCGCAACTCCAGGAAGCGGACACTGCCGACTTCAACGCCTTCCGTCCGCACGGACGACATCGCAGTGGACGTTGACGTTGGAAAGAGCTTGGCCCGGTTTGCCATGGAGTGAAGCAGGTATCTGTCTGCCAATAC
This sequence comes from uncultured Chloroflexia bacterium, assembly GCA_963720855.1. Classification (GTDB taxonomy): domain Bacteria; phylum Chloroflexota; class Chloroflexia; order Thermomicrobiales; family UBA6265; genus JAMLHN01. The sequence continues at coordinate 669,759 of CAVRGV010000002.1, forward strand.
GCGTCTGGAATGGGATGGTACACCACTCGCGTCATGACCGGGCGAAATCTGGAGTGCACCGGGAGCGCCGCGCTCGATCTCACTCCGGGCGAACCGGATGGGAGACCGAGCGGGGCAACTGGTTAGGAGAGGACCGAGGCGCCCTCGAGAGCAGCGGTCATGTCATCGAGGATGGGCGCGAAGCCCCGGTAGCTGGGCACGTATTCGATGGCCCAGGGATAGACCTGACCGGCGGCAACCGCGGGGTGAGCCGACCAGGTGGGCACCTGCTCGGCAAGCTGATCGGGTTGGAGCCAGCCACTCGCGCGATCGTCGACGAAGATCAGGTCGGCGTCGATGGTGGCGAAGGTCTCCCAGGATTGGAGATCCCACGAATCGATTGCGAAGACGTCGAGTCCCTCATTCGCGTAGAGGTTGAGATCGGCGAGTCCCTTGCCGACATAGAACCCGTCGGGCGCACCGGTCATGAAGAGCGCGGTGAGTCCCGGTTGAGCCGCTATGGCGGCAGCAAGGGCTTCCAGACTCGCCTCATATCCCGTTTGGTCGGTTTGAATCGCCTCAGCGGAGAGGTCCGCGCCCAGCGCTTCGGCCAGATTGGCATTGGTCTGGATCAGGCGGCCGACATCAGTGCCGTCGGCATAGGCAATGGCGACCACACCGGCGAACTCTTCGATCTGGGCAATCACATCGTCCGGTACCGGCCAGACGATCTGCGCACCGGCAACATCGTAGTTCGAGCCAACGAAGAGATCGGTGCCCATGGCCAGCAAGGCTTCGACATCGAGCGCGTCTCCGGCACCCAGGTTCTCGATGGTATCGAAGGGAAGATCGGGCGCGACGGTCGTCGGGTCGACATTCTCCCGGCTCTCCCCATTGAAGAACGCCGCGACATCGTAGCCGAAGTCATGCAACGCGGCGGCGATGCCAATGTACGCAACCACCTCGGACGGCGCCTCGTCCAGCTCGATGACCACCCCACGATCGTCAGTAAAGCTCCATCCTCCGGCCATATCCGGACCACCGGCAGGGATTGCTCCCAGTCCGGTGGGAACGGGACTGGCTACCGGCGTGGCCTCCTGGGCGCCCGCTGGCACAACGCTGGCAACTGCCAAGCCAAATGCGGAAAGACCGGCGACGGTCAATGCCCGGCGACGAGTCAGCTCGATCTGGTAACTCACTGGGTAACCCTTCCCTGGTAACGATCTCGACCATCAGCCGGAAATCAATTCCGACTAAGTTACCAGTATATGGAGTTTCGTCATCCGGCGAGTGCCAGCCATCCCGGCGATCTCGGGCCGAATACCTCCTTTCGATGCATAGAGATTGCAGGGCAAGCGTGCGAAGATCTGCGTACGTAAACCTCCTCGCTGAGATCGGGATGTAACCAGATGAACGAACGACCGAGCGCGTCGGAACATGAGCTGATCGAACGGGTGCTCGATGGCGTCGAATATGTGGCGCTGGCGATCGAGCTGCTGGCAGTCGCGGTAATCGCGATCGGCGTGCTTTACGCGATCGTGGTCTTCCTGAACAATCATTTCGGCAATACGGCTAGCAAGGGCTACGAGCGCAAGTTCCGGGCCCAGCTTGGAAACTCGTTGCTGGTCGGGCTCGAAATCCTGGTCGCAGCGGACATCATTCGCACCGTTGCGCTGGAGCCGTCACTGGAGAACGTCGCAATCCTCGGTATTCTTGTGCTGGTGCGAACCTTCCTGAGCTGGTCGCTGGTGGTCGAGATCGAAGGCCGCTGGCCGTGGCAGGCTTCCAAGGCTGAGGAAGCGGCGGCAACCAGATCTGGAGTGGGGGGAGAAAAAGTCGAGTGAGTGACGAACCGGTGGATATCGGGAACACGGGCATTGGGTTGATCGACGCGGCGGCCGCCGGCGATCTGAACGGGTTACGCGCGCTCTTCGAAACCAGTGAGCTCGATCTGAATGTGCGCGATGCGCGCGGCCGCACCGCGCTCATGGCCGCGACCTACGCCAATCAGCCGCAGGTGGTGGAGTTGCTCCTAAGCGCCGGGGCAGACGTCGATCTGCAGGACGACATGCTCAACAACCCCTTCCTGTATTCCGGGGCCGAGGGATTGATGGAGATCCTGAAACTCACCCATCTGGCCGGCGCAGATCCGACGATTCGCAACCGGTATGGCGGGGTCGCGATCATCCCCGCTTCGGAAAAAGGGCATCTCGATGCGGTGCAGTACTTGCTGGACGAGACCGATGTGGATATCGATCACATCAACAATCTGGGCTGGACCGCATTGCTGGAAGCGGTGATCCTGACCGACGGCGGCCCGGTCTTTCAGCAGATCGTGGCCGAGCTGATCGCGCACGGGGCGGATGTCAATCTGGCCGATAGCGATGGTGTGACACCGCTCGCCCATGCGCGGCAGCGCGGGTATCGAGAGATCGAAGCACAGCTCGTGGCGGCCGGGGCGAAGTAAGATCTGTCGTGCGCAGCTTCGCTGCCTGACGACTTCCGTCTTTTCGCCACGGAGCTCCGGAACCTCATGCGAAACATGCTTGCCGGGAGCCGGTATTTCATTGCCATCGCGGTCCTCGGGACGTTCTTGTCCTCGGTCGCCCTGATCGTGTCCGGCACGATTTCCGTGTTCAAAGTCACCATGGACGCGATCCGCGATGGCGACACCGGCGTCGATGCCTCCAAACACCTGGCGGTCGACTTCCTGCAACTGGTCGATATCTTCCTTTTAGGCACCGCGCTCTATATCATCGCGCTCGGGCTGTACGAGCTCTTCATCGACGACAGCCTGCCGATGCCGAAGTGGTTGATCATAGCCACCTTCGAAGACCTCAAGGAAAAGCTGATCGGGGTCATCATCGTTCTGCTGGGTGTCAGTTATCTCGGCACGGCGGTGACCTGGACCGGCGGCGGCGACATTCTGAATCTCGGTGTCGCGACGGGGGCGATCATTCTGGCGCTCGCCATCGCCCTTTATCTCAGCTCGAAATCCCATCCTGCGCCTCCACCGGCGCACGGATCGAACCCGGAAGAACCAGGGAGCACGCATCACTCATGACAGCACGTATGAACTTGCCTCGGCCGATTTTGCTCGATGGTGGACTGGGCCGTGAGCTGGGTTTTCGCGGCGTCGAAGTGCCGGATTCGATCTGGTCGGCCTGGTCGCTGCTGGTCGCGCCGGACACGGTCCGCGAGGTGCATGCCGATTACATCGCGGCCGGGGCCGATATCATCACGACCAACACCTATTGCACCTTGCGCACCCATCTGGAACGCGCCGACGTGGCAGACCGGTATGAGGAGCTGAACCGGCTGGCAGGCCAGCTTGCCGTCGAAGCGCGCGATGCGGCCGATCGCCCGGCGTTGATTGCCGGGTCGCTGGCGCCGATGTTCGAAAGTTACCGCCCCGATCTGGTCTTGCCAGCCAGCGAAAGTGAACCGGTCTACCGCGAGCAAGCCGAGATTCTGGCCGACTACGTCGACATGTTCATTTGCGAGACGATGTCCAAATCGGACGAATCGGTGGCAGCGGCGCGCGCGGCGGCATCGACCGGAAAACCAGTCTGGGTATCGTGGAATCTGCATTCGGAGCTGCCAGGGCATTTGCGTAGCGGCGAATCGATCGCCGAGGCGAAAGCGGCATTGGACGGCATCCCGGTATCCGGCTTTTTGGCGAACTGCTGCATGCCCGAGCTGATCGACGCGGGGATGACCGAGCTCGTGGCAACCGGCGCCGACTATGTGGGCGGGTATGCGAATACGTTCTATCCGACTCCGGATGGCTGGACCATCGAAGACGCGAATCTGGAGCGGATTCGCACCGATCTCGACCCGCCGGCCTATCTGGGATTCGTCGAATCGTGGTTGGCCAACGGCGCCACGGTCGTGGGCGGATGCTGCGGAACCCGCCCCGCGCACATTCGGTTGATCGCTGAAACACTGGGACGATAAGTGATGGACTCGTTGACCGGAATTGTGTTGCTGGATGGTGGAATGGGGCGCGAGCTCGGCTTTCGTGGGGTCGAGGTCTCCCGCTACATCTGGTCGGCGCAGGCGCTGCTGGACGCGCCGGACGTGGTGCGGCAGATCCATGCGGATTACATCGCGGCCGGGGCGGACGTGATCACCACCAACACCTATTGCACGCTTCGGACACATCTGGGCAAAGCTGGAGTCGCGGACCGCTACGACGAGTTGAACCGGCTGGCTGGGCAATTGGCGGTGGAGGCACGCGATGCGGCGAATCGGCCCGCGCTGATCGCTGGCTCGCTGGCGCCGATGTTCGAGAGCTATCGGCCGGACATGGTGCTGCCGGTTGCAGAGAGCGAGCCGGTCTATCGCGAGCAGGCGGAGATTCTGGCCGAATATGTCGACTTCTTCCTCTGCGAGACGATGACGAAATCGGACGAAGCCGTGGCGGCTGCACGGGCAGGCGCATCCACAGGAAAACCGGTTTGGGTCTCCTTCAATCTGCATCCGTCCCGACACGGCCATTTGCGCAGTGGTGAGTCGATCGCCGAGGCGGTGGCCGCACTGGACGGGATTCCCGTCAATGGATTTCTGGCGAACTGCTGCATGCCGGAATTGATCGATGCCGGGATGTCCGAGCTGGTGAAAACGGGATCGGCTCACGTGGGCGGCTACGCCAATACGTTCCTGCCCACCCCGGACGATTGGACGCTCGAAGAAAACGACCTGCACAACCTGCGTGACGATCTCGATCCGCCGGCCTATCTGGGATTCGTCGAATCGTGGCTGGCGAACGGAGCGACCGTGGTTGGGGGATGCTGCGGAACCCGTCCCGCGCATATCCGGGCAATTGCCGACGTTTTGGGGAAATAGCGGACATCGGCAGGACGTCTCCGTCCTGCACTCCGCCAGAGATACCATGCTGGCACGATAGTCCCGTAATCGCACGCTGGTGGTATTGGATGCGGAACCGCTTGCGAATTGCGAGCGTATCCGGTTTGATAGAAAGCATGCCCGGGTTGCGCCGTTTGTCGAATCGTCCTATCGATCTGGAGATGCCGTCATGAACCAATCGCAGTTCGACACGATCACCCGCTTGTTCGCCGAACGAAAGAGCCGCCGGGAGGCAATCGTCGCCGCGGGGGCGGGGGTTGCGGCGCTTGGCGTAGCGCGCGTCGCGGCCCAAAGCGCCTCACCGGTGGCATCGCCCGTTGGCGATGCGCTCGAGACGACCGGCACCGAGTTTCTCTTCGTGCAGACGTTCGGCTCGGGATCCCTGGCGCCGGCCGATGGCGACGCCGGCATGCTGCTGCTGACTGCCGATCATGTGGCCGGCCAAACCCTCTTCTTTTCCGACCGGCCGGCCCGAACGGTGGGCATGGTATCGACCGAGCGATTCCTGGGCGCCAGCGGCACCGGTGGACTCGACTTCACTCCTGCCGATCCCCCAAATGCCGCCCTGGTATTTACCGGAGAAGACGGTTCCGCCGATCGGGTGGCCGTGGTCGAGCTGATCGATCCTCGGTACGACGCCGCGGCTGGGCAGGTCACCTATGCCGTCAAGGTGCTGGACGATGTCAGCTCGGTGGATATGAACCTGGAGCAGGCGCCGCTGTCCGTTGTCGATGCTCCACTGGATTTCGGGGCCGCGAGTCTGTTCATCGACGACTGCCCGGATGGGGAGGTCTATTGCAGTACCAGCGTGGACAACACCGTCAACGTCTACAACAGCGGCTTTTGCTGGGATACCGGCAACCTCTGCTGCTACGCCTGCGCGGCGGACAACCTGGCCTGGTGGACCAACTACTGCAATCAGAACAATCCTGACTGCAACGGGCAATGCTATGCCGCGTATCGGGAAACCTGGGCGTGTCCGAATTAGGGCAGGTACCACGCCCGGAACGGCGTCCGGCAATCGCGGGAGAGCCATGCGCATCTATTGCGGTGTACGGCTGCGACGAGCAGTGCAATCTCGCCCGGCCTCGTGCCCGTCGCACCAGCGAGAGAGATCCCTCATTTCGCTCAAATTGAAATGAGCCGTGACCTCCCGATCCCGCTCCATGTGCCCTACTCGATGAGCTGGCGCGCTGCAGGGTTCGGGGTAGGAAGCCACCATTCTTCGCCGCGCGGGGTGGAGATGTATTCCGGCCAGCGAAGATCTACCGGCGGGAAGAAGTCCGCAGGGAGCAGCGGGGCGACCCATTTGGTGCCGCCAACACCGCCGCCGGTGCGCTCGTCGAACTCGGCTTTGATGCTCGTAAGCTCGCCGGGCAGCGTGAGGAGATCGAGCGCGGTAGCCGCGATGGTTTTGCTGGCGAGGAGCATACCGGGGTCGATCAACCCGGCCACGCCGCCCATGGCGAGATAGGCCCAGTTGGGATATTCGAAGCCCGGCTCTGGCGCGGCCAGCATCGGCCGGCCGGTGAAGAGCCGCACGGTGGGCGCGTGCCATGTGTAGTCGACATAGTCGTCCGAGGTGAAGTTCTTCTGCCAGGACGGGAGCAGTGAGCGGGTGTCCGCTTCGTACTGCTGCGGTGTCGTGAGCCGGGTATAGACCTCGGGAATCGGGTTCTCCATCGGTTCGAGACCCGAGATTGCGCTGGATCTCCCGGCAGAATTCCAGCGCGTCATCGTCATAGGCTGGAGGTCCGATGAGCTCCATATTGCGATAGGTGAGGTCGGCCAGCGCATTGTTGGCCAATCCGACGCGGGTGCGCGTAACCCACTGGACATAGGCCTCGCACCCCGAGGCCGCCGCGGCGGCCCTGGCGTTGTTCGCGAGCACGTCGTAGATGCGTTGCTGCACCTCGAGCAACGGCGCCCGCCAGGAGTACTGGATCTGCGCGAACCGGGGCGGAAGATTGTCCGAGGTTGCATCGCCAGCCGCGAGCACGAACTCGTTCAGCGTCCAGGTGCCGGTATGCGGAAACATCGCCTCCTTGGTGTACTTGGTCATGGTGTACATCAACATCAACGCGTCGATAGCGCCGGGCACACGGGCAACGATGTGGGAGGAGGCCGCGCTTTCGTCGGAAGTGCGCGGCGAGCTATCCCGCGAAGCCCATTGTTCGGGATGGGCGCATTCGAAGGTAAAGACCGCGCTCCAGTACGAACCGCAGTGGGTTTCCCAGGTTACGGTATTTCCGTTCAGCGGGTGATAACAAAGAAACGCATCCGCGCCGTCGAAGTATCCCTTGGCGGCATGGACCGGTTTCGAACCGCAGACTTTTTCGGCCGGTTCGCCGAAGAACTTGAGCGTGCCACCGATGTTGTGCGTTTCCATGGCCGCCTTGGTGGCGAGGATGCCGCCAAGGGCGCCGACGCCGAGCATGGAATGCGGGTCGGTGTGGCCGGCAGTCCAGGGGTGCAGGCCGTCGCGCGGGGCCTGATAGGGCACGGCTTGCTGCGAGTTGCCGGGAACGGCGTCGTATTCGGCATAGGAACCGATCACCGGCCCGTCACCATTGGACCAGGTCGCGGCGAAGGCGGTGGGCATGCCGCCGGAACCCTCCTCGACATCCCAGCCATCGGCACGCAGCAGATCGACATAGGCCCTGGCCGACTTGTATTCACGCCAGGCGGGCTCGGCGTAGCCCCAGATTTCGAGATCGAAGTCGGAAAGCCGCTCGCGATTCTGGTCGATCCAGTCGATTGCCGTCTGCTTTGCCGGGTACATCGACGCGCCTGTCATTGGTTTCGCTGCCCCCATTGAGTCGTTGGCTGAATTTCGGTCCGATTGGCTCATGGTACCGCAGGGCGTACCTGTTGAAGTGGCCAATCGTCAGTATGACTGTGCGTCGTGCACGAACTCGCAGGGCGCCGGTCCAGACCCGAAAGCGGATTCGTGCAAATCGCGCTATACTCGGGGGACCGTAACAAACTATCAGTCGCAAGCAATCGGGCACATTCAACGATTGGGGGCACGCATGACGATGGATCGATCGACTCGCAAGGGAGACCATTCCGTTCAATCTGCCGTTCGCGCCGAGATTCTGCGCGACATCGAGGATATGAGCCGCCGCAGGCTGCTGAAGATGGGCGGCGCCTTTGCCTCGGCGGCAGCGATGTTCGCGGCCGGGGTTCCGCTGGTTGGGGTTGGCGCGCAGTCACCCGAGGCCACGCCCACCGTCGAGCTGCCGCCGATCACCGAGATCCCCGAAAACCTGAAAGGCACCGGCGAGGTCGTCGTGGCGTCCTGGGGCGGCACGTTCCAGGCTGCACAACGTCAAGCCTATTTCGAGCCCTTCCAGGAGCTGTCCGGTATCAAAGTCGTCGAGGCCGAAGGGCCGTCGATTGCGCAAGTGCAGGCGATGGTGGACACCGGCAACATCGAATGGGATGTGGTCGAGGTCGGACGCGGCGACGTGATCAACCTCGAGCGCAAAGGCGACTACTGGGAGCCGATCGATTATTCGCTCTTCGATGTCGAAAATATCGACGAAGTGCGGCGCTATGAGTTCTCGGTCGACATGCTGCCGTACGCGCAGATCATTGGTTATCGAACCGATGAGTTCCCGGAGGGTCCGGGGAGCTGGGCTGACTTCTGGGACACCGAGGCGTTCCCCGGGCCGCGCACGATGATCTCTGGCTCGGGCGGTCTCAACCCGTACCTCGAGGCGGCCCTGATGGCGGAGGGGGTCGAAAAAGACGCCCTCTACCCGATCGACATCGACAAAGCCTACGCCTCACTGGACAACATTCGCGATGCCGTGGTGCGCTGGTGGGACGCCGGCGCGATTCCAGCGCAGATGCTGACCGACAAGGAAGCCGTGCTTGCGGTCATCTGGAACGGCCGCATGCAGGCGCTCCTGAACGAAGGGGTGCCGGTGGCGCCGGTATGGAATCAGGGTGGACTCTTCACCGATGTCTGGGCGATACCCAAGGGCGCGCCGAATGCCTCGAACGCGCAGAAGTTCGCCGCCTTCATCACGATGGCACTGCCGCAAGCCCGCTTGTCCAAGCTGATTCCGTACGGGTCGGTCAACAACGCATCCGCGCAGTACATGTCGGAAGAAGAGCTGAACACCTTCATCTCTGGTCCAGCCATCAGCGAGCAGCTCTTCACCGTGGACGCCCTCTGGTGGGCGGACAACCTGGATGCGGTGCTCGAGATCTGGAACGAGTGGATCCTGGGGTAGCGTCGCCCGCGTCGTGAAGCCGACAGCAACTGGTAGGGGCAACCCCCTGTGGTTGCCCTTTCCCATTCACGAATCTCCAGTGCTCGATGCTCGGTCGATTTGATGTGGGTCGGATGTGATGACGGATTCCGAACGAATACGAGGTTCCTTCGACTAGCTCGGGATGACGGACAGGAGCCGGAATGACCATGACGGGAATTGCATGACGGCGGTTGGCGCGCAGCAACAGCAGAGCGGCATTGGGGCGTACGGCGCCGAGGTGCGCTTCGTCGCCGTGCGAGAAGCAGTTCGGGAACGGTGGTGGCGGTGGACAGCGTTTCGCTGGACATCGCACCAGGTGAGTTTCTGACCCTGCTGGGTCCGTCCGGTTCCGGCAAGACGACCACGCTGATGATGCTGGCGGGGTTCGAGATTCCGACCGATGGCGAGATCTATGTCGACGACACCGCGATCGCGGCGATTCCACCGTACAAGCGGAATATCGGCATGGTCTTCCAGAACTACGCCCTCTTCCCACACATGACCGTTGGCGAGAACATCGCCTTTCCACTAAAGATGCGCGGACTGCTCCAAAAGCGAAATCGCGCGGATGTCGAAAGAAGCACTGGAGCTGGTGAAGCTGCCCGGGCTACGAGGGGCGCTATCCGCGCCAGCTCTCCGGCGGGCAGCAACAGCGCATCGCGGTGGCGCGCGCGCTGGTCTTCAACCCGCGGGTGCTGCTCATGGACGAGCCATTGGGCGCGCTGGACAAGCAGCTTCGCGAAAGCCTGCAACTGGAGATCAAGTCGCTGCACGACCAGCTCGGCGTCACCATCGTCTATGTCACCCACGACCAGCAGGAAGCGCTGGTGATGTCCGACCGGATCGCGGTCATGAACAACGGGCGGATCGAGCAGATCGGCTCGCCGGCGGAGCTCTATGACCAACCGCAATCGAAGTTCGTGGCGTCGTTCATCGGCGAATCGAACTTCTTGAGCGGGCGGGTGCTATCCTGCGAGGACGGCCGTTGCCTGGTGGAGATCGCGGGCGTGGCGACGCTCTCGGCGCCGGAGATGGCGGGCGCGGTCGGTGGGCGGCGATGTCACGGTCACCGTCCGGCCGGAGAAGCTGCTCTTCAAGGATGGCACGGGCACGCATCCGAACGTCATTCCGGGGCGGATCGACAACGTGATCTTCGCCGGCGAGATGCGGCGTTATGACGTGGTGTTGCCGAACGACGAACGGCTCGTCCTGAAACGCCAGAATCGGGCGGGAGAGGATCAGTTCGAACGCGGAGATGAGGTCGAAGTGGCCTGGGCGTATGAGGACACGCGGTTGGTGTGAATCTCGCCGCTACGATGTGACGTCAAAGGGCAGCGAATGTCGGTATCGACAGTGACGACAAGCGCATCTGAGCAGGCGAAGCGCTTCAAGCGGCTGGAGCGCAGGGTGCAGCTGCGGTATCTGGTGCTGCTGCTGCCGGCGTTGATCTTTCTGTTCGTCTTCTACGGCTATCCGGTTGCGGCCATGCTGGCGCGCTCGTTCAAGGATCCGGTGCTGGGGCTGGACAACTTCCGCAAGCTGACCAACGTGCGGCGGCACGACGAGTTCTTCTTTCTTTCCATCCCGAGTAATGGCTATATCCACGTCTTCCTTATTACGTTGCGGATTGCTGGGGTCGTCACGCTGCTGACATTGGTGCTCGGCTATCCGGTGGCGTATGTGCTCTCGTCGATCCGGGATTCCCGCGCGAATCTGCTGCTGATCCTGGTGCTGATTCCGTTCTGGACGAGCATTCTGGTGCGTTCCTACGCCTGGATGGTGCTGCTGGGGCGCGAGGGATCGATCAATCGGATCCTGATCGACCTAGGATTCCGCGACGAGCCGATGCAGCTGTTGAACACGCGCTTCGCGGTCTATGTCGGCATGGTGCACATCCTGTTGCCCTTCATGATCCTGCCGCTCTACTCGGTGATGCGGGGTATCGACCGAAGCTACTTGCGCGCGGCATCGAACCTGGGCGCAGCGACGCGCGGGTCTTCCGGCATATCTTCCTGCCGCTGTCTGCCGGGGGTGGCGGCAGGCTGCCTGGTGGTCTTCATTCTGTCGCTCGGGTTCTACATCACTCCAGCGCTGATCGGCGGCCAGAAGGACATCATGATCTCGATGCTGATCGCGCAGCAGGTGAATACCGCTCAAGTGGGGCTTCGCAGCAGCGCTCGCGCTTGTGCTGCTGGTGATGGCGCTGCTGATCTACCTGATCTTCAACAGGGTGCTGGGCGTGGACAAGCTGTACGGAGGGACGCGCAAGTGAAACGCTTCTCCCTTACCCGAATCATCCTCTACATCGTCACCGGGCTGGTGCTCTTCTATCTGATTTTTCCGATTTTCGTGGTGATCCCGGTCTCGTTCAGCTCGGCGAGCTACTTGCAATTTCCACCGCCAGGATTTTCATTGCAGTGGTACCGGAAGTATTTCGACCGGGCCGACTGGATCGACGCGACCTGGTTGAGTATCTGGATCGCCTGCGTGACCGCGATCCTGGCCACGATTCTCGGAACGATGGCATCACTGGCGCTGGTGCGCGGGCGGTTCAGGGGAAAAGGACTGGCGAACGCGTTCATGGTTTCGCCGCTGGTGATTCCCGGCATCATCGTGGCGATCGGGGTCTATTTCTTCTACGCGCGCATTCAGATCGTGGGGAGTCCCTGGGCGTTGGCGCTGGCGCATACCGCGCTGGCGTTGCCGTTCGTCGTGATCAATGTCTCGGCGACCCTCTACGGGTTCGACGAGCGGCTGGAATATGCCGCCATGAATCTCGGAGCCAATCGCTGGCAGACCTTCCGGTATGTGACTTTCCCGATCATCCGGCCGGGAGTCTTCGCGGGGGCGCTGTTTGCCTTCATCACCTCGTTCGACGAGCTGATCGTAGCGCTCTTCATCAGCGGAACCGGCGCGGTGACCCTACCGCGCAAGATGTGGGACGGGCTCGGCAGGAGATCGATCCGACCATCGCGGCGGTGTCGACCCTGCTGATCGTAACGTCGGTGGCGATTCTGATGAGCGCCGAAATCTTGCGGCAGCGCTCGGAACGGATGCGCACCAGCCCGATCTTCGACGACGTGATGCCGACCGAAGTTCAGTAGCCGCCGACGAGCTTGCAACGACAAAGATCAGGGGCATTGTGTCCCTGATCTTTGTCGTGATGACCTTACGAATCGCCTCGCATGACTTCCTTTTCATACGGGGCCGCGTCCTGGAGCTCCTGCGGGAAGTCGTCGAAATCGTAGAGACGGCGAACTTCGATTTGTTCCGAACCGCCCGCTGGGATCTGGCTGGCCCAGTCGATCGCTTCTTCGAGCGAGTCGGCCTGAATGATCCAGTAGCCGCCGAGGACTTCCTTCGATTCCGCGAAGGGACCGTCAGTGACGACAGCTTTCTTCTCCTTGTTGCGGAAACTGACGATGGCGCCCTGGCTGGAAGGATGCAAGCCATCCGCGGAAAGCAGCTTGCCGGCATCACCGAGGCGTTTGTTGAAGTTGTCCATCTCCTCGAATTCCCCGGCCAGCATTTCGATTTGATCGAAAGGCTTGTCATAGCCGGGACCGGGGTACATCAAGAGCATGAATCGCATGTGGTTCTCCTCCGTCTTGGATCTGCTAGCGCCAACTGTTACGCACCGACCATTTCTGCAACTGATCGTCTGTATTTGACCTGAATCGACAAAAGTAGCATCGATCGTTTCAGTCACGTCTTAGAAGCCGTACGGAACGGTTGGGCAAATCACACGCTGGCATTTGCTCGTGTTGCCGGACCGGTCTCCTCGCAGGGCAGGAACATTTCGTCGCGATCGCGGGCGATGATCGTAGTGTCTTCACATACCGGCGAGGCTGAACCGAGCGCATCGGCCCTGCCGGGAAGTGAAACTTTCAACCCAGCCGCAACCGCCGATGTAAACGGGAGCTTCTGACCGCCCGCGATCTGTACTGCAAATCGCTCCTCGCCGAGCGCAGCCCGCGTTGCTGCGACTGCCCGATCGTAGAGCCGCTGAGCCTCCGGTCCCAGATTGGCGTCGCTCTCATCGAGGCACGCATCGACCGCTCCGACCAGAGTCGCCGCCAGTTCCGTCTGCTCCCACACGGCTGCCAGAGCGGCCAGCCCGCTGAACACCCAGGCAATCGTCAACCCCTTGCCACTGCTCGCCAGGAGTCCGAGCGCTTCGCGGAACGCCGAGAGCGCTTCCCGTTCATCGCCTTTCGCGATTGCCAACTCGGCTAGTGTGCAGAGCGGCACGGCAGCACCTGACGGATGATCGATTTCACGGAACAACGAGAGCGCTTCCTCAGCCAGGCCCACGCTCTTGGCCCCGTCATCGCGGCATCGGGCGATCGTGCTCAGAACGGAGAGGGCCCATGCTCCGTAACCCGGAGTGCCGATTGCCCGCTGGACAGTGAGCGCTTCGGTCATAAAACGCTCCGCCTGATCCCAGTTCCCCTGGCGTACGGCTACTACCCCCTGCATATGGATCGCCAAAGCGAGGAGCTCCGCGTCACCGAAGGTGTCGCCGATTGCGCGAGCACGATCGGCCATGGGTGCCGCTTGAGCGACCTCACCTTGCGTGCAAAGGATCATGCTGAGACCGGCGAGTGCAATGCCACGCCGCAGTGAGGCGTCGTCGGGCGTACGGTCCAGGCCCCACTCAAGCCAATACCGACCTTCTCTGAGATGCCCTCGGTTCCAGAAAGCTGCCAGGGCGCCGGCCAACCGGAGCACGCCCGGCCCGTCACCTTTGGTTGCAAGGTGGGCAAGCGCTTCCCGGCAATTGGGATGGTCGGCCTCGATCCGCCTGAACCGATCTTCAAAGCGCTCGCCGGGACCCAGCCGGTTCGGCTCCAGCTGCCCGTCCAGCGCGGCGAAGTAAGTCGCGTGCGCATCGCGGATAGTCGCCTCTTCGCCTGTTTGCTCGAGGAGCTCGAGACCGAACTCGCGGATCGTTTCCAGCATCAGATAGCGAGGAGTGCCGGCCGGTCCGGGCTCGTGCCGGAGCAGGCTGTGATCTACCAGAGCCGCAATGCCGTCGATCGTCGAATGAGACACCAGGGAAGAGGAACGGGACCCTCCTGCCGTGACCTCGTGCTCCCCTCCGCCGACGGCTTCTGCCGCCTCGGGTGTGAATCCGCCGACGAAGACCGCCAGGCGGCGAAACAGCGCCTGCTGTTCCTGCGTCAGCAGCTCGTAGCTCCAGGAGATCGTGTCGCGCAGTGTCCGCTGGCGCTCCGGCGCATCTCGTCTGCCGTCGACCAGCAGCGGCAAGCGTTGCGCCAGACGGGGAAGCATGGCAGCCGGAGTGAAGATCGTACTCCGCGCGGCAGCCAGTTCGATGGCCAGTGGCAGGCCGTCCAGCCTGTGGCAGATGGCCGCTATCGCCCCGGCGTTCTCATCCGAGAGCGCGAACTCGGGGTCGGCCGCCCGTGCCCGTTCGACGAAGAGCCCAACCGCGGCGACCCCGGCAAGCTCGGAGGTCATTGGCAACCGATCCGGGTTCGGTACCGCCAGCGGAGGCACCGGCACCACAGTGTTCCCCGGCGAGTCGCAGCGGCGCCCGGCTGGTGGTCAGAATGGTCAGGCGTGGGCACCGGCTCAAAAGATCGGTTGCGAGCGGCGACGCATCGAGGAGATGCTCGAGGTTGTCGAGGATCAGCAACAAGTGACGGTTGCGAAGCACGTTCGCGATACGGTCGAATTGCGAGCGGTCGCTTGCCTCGGCCAATCCGAGGACGCGGGCGATGGCAGGTGTGACGAGCGCAGGATCTCGGACGGCCGCAAGCGGGACGAAGGCGGCACCGTGGCCGAAGGATGAACTCAGGTTGGCGGCGACATGGAGGGCCAGGGCGGTCTTTCCCACGCCGCCAGGCCCAGTGAGCGTCACCAGCCGGACATGCGCCTGGGCGGAGCAGCGCCGAAACTCCCTCCACCTCGCGATCGCGACCGATCAATGGCGTAAGCGGGGGCGCCAACCCAAAAGGCACATCCTCCATGACCGTGGCTGGGTGGGCGGACTTCTGCGACGTAGCGGTCAATGCCGCGCGCTCGGAGTCGGTCAGTCCAAGGGCGTCAGCCAGGGCGCGGATCGTCGCCGGGTAGGGGCGGCGATGCTCTCCCCGCTCCAACCCGCCCACGGTGTTGGGAGACAATCCAGCCCGCTCGGCCAGCTCCTCCTGCGACAGTCCGGCCGCCTCGCGAGCACGCCGCAAACGGGCGCCAAAAGCCCCCTCCCGTTCACCGGCGAACTCACCTGGCGATCCGTCCATCTTCTGACCTCGAATATGTTTGCTCCCGCATCATAGCCTAGTCCGGTGGCGCCGGCCGCAAGATGGTGGAGAGAAGGTGGACAGATTGGGTGGTGCTTCCAGGCATCGATTGCAATGCTGGTTGGTATTCCCCGAGCGTTGGGGAACGACAGGCGGCCGTCCGGCCGCACCACGGAGGAGCAACTGATGACTACATCGCACACCGGTCGATCCGTTTCCCGTCGCGCCGCTCTCGCCGTCTTGGGTGCCGGAGGCATCGGCGCAACGCTCGCCGTCGCCAACAGTCACGTAGGTGCAGAGAACGCCTCACTGGCTGGGCATCCGCTGATCGGCGCCCTGGTGGATGCGTGACAGCCCGACCTCAGCCGGACCCCACACCCGGGCCCGCCCTGGCTTCCTTCACCGGCCGATGGCATGCATTCACGTTTCTCGACCCGCTACGGGGAAATGCCATGGGTTCATGGGCCGCGCACCGGCCGCACAAACGGCCTTAGTGACCCTGGTCTTCCTCACTTACGCCGCTGACGATCCCACCCGATTCGAATCACTCGCGGTCGGTCGGGATCAGATCGAAGTCGATGCCACAGGAAACGCCTTTACCGGGCAAGCAGAGCTCGAGTTCCGCGCGGCCGACGGCACGACACTCGATGGGCCGATCGGGCCGTTGCCTAGTCCTGCGACGGGACCCGGATACCGGTCGAGGCGATGCAGACGACGTCCTCTCCTGGTGCAACCCCGGTGTCGTAACTCCCGCCAGCGCGTATAGCCTGGGCCTCTGAACGCTGGATCGCATCACGCTCATGGTTATGGATCTCGCTTGCCCAGGCCGCAACCTCTCCAGCCTCGAGACCGCCAGGCGACATGGTGGGAAGAAGGTAGGCAGATTGGGTGGCGTTCCGCGCAGGACCGGCGCAGATTGGGGACATCCCGTTCTTAGGGATGCTGTCCGCGGCCAGCAAGGCCGCAAAGCAATGCCTGGACGCTCTTGGGCATCGTCGTCCACGCATGCTCAATTTTTTTCTTTTGATGCCCTAGATCGACAAAGGAGTCATTCCATGACCCATCGTCCAGTTGATGTCACCCTCTCTCGGAGAAACGCCCTGGCTGGTCTCGGGATCGGCGGGCTTGCAATCGCGGCTCGTGGTCTCACGACCAGCGCGCACCAAGATGCCGATATGGCGAGCCACCCAATGGTGGGGATCTGGCTTGCGGTAACCCCGGACGGTCCCAGCCCTGCTTACTTTCTGGCGGATGGCTCCTTTTTTGCATCGTCGTCGCCGATCAGCGCAGGGCAGGACGGAACCATCTCGTTTCTGAGCCAACAAAACGGCACGTGGGAACCGGACAGCGAGTACGGCATTCACTTCACGTCGGTACAGAATGTGCACGATGCATCGGGAGCGTTCACGGGCACTACCACCGTGGATGGGTACCCGGTGGCCAGCGAAGATGGCGAGAGCTTTTACGACGACGGGAGCCGCGTGCGCGTCACCATGCGCGACGCGTCGGGGGCCATCACTCTGGTTCTCGGAGAGGATGGTTCCCTTCCGCCGGTTTACGGAAATCGCATGCGGCCGGGGGCTCCCGGGTTCCAGGAGGCGACACCCGAGGCCGCAACCCCAGCTTCATAGGGGATTACATTCCCACGGCCCGACTATCGTGTCGGGCCGTGGGCACACCGTAAGACGCTCAGCCTGTCGGGCGTCACGGTCTAGAGCAGCCTGGCGAGCTTTCGGAAATCCATCGACGCGATCGAACACAATTCCCGGCTGGAAGCATTCAGTCTCTCGTCGTGGCTCGATGAGCACCAGCTCGCACGGAGGGGAGAGGTGACGCGATGCCCCAGCTCGTCTATGCACTTCGCTTCACCGGACGCGCGACTCCCACCGGTCCGGACGGCAGCGTCCTGAATGTGCAAGCAACCGCCCCCAGCGCGATCCTCGATGCCACCATCGGCCCCGACGGACTCGCCACCGATCTGGTGCCCGCGTCTGGGACCGAAGCAGTGTTCGCCTCTGAGCTGACCCTCACCGGGGAGACCAGCTTTCAGGAAGTCGGCACGATCGCTTTCGGCACCGGCAACCTGTTGCGCTTCGCCACGGTGGGCAACGGCTACATTGGTCCCTGCCCGGACGGTCGACACGGAGCGGCAGTCTGGCGGGTCGAGATGGGAGCCGGGCAATTCGCCGGGGCGCGAGGACTGATCACTGCTCATCTTCTTCTAGATTCGGACTTTGCGCTGGTCGGTCATCATCTCGGCGTCATTTCCCTGCGGTAACCAGACGGCGACCGGTTTCTGCTGCGAAGAAGAGCAGGTGGTCGTTGTCGAGCGAGACCTCGATCGGTGCGCCCGGCTGCAAGCGGACGATCCCGGGCACGCGCGCGGTCAAGGTCTGAGGGACATCATCCCAGCCGACAGTCACATGCGTCTCCGGGCCAATCGGCTGCACGATGCGCACCGTGGCCGGCAGCCCGCCCGCACCCAGCCGCACGTGCTCGGAGCGGATGCCAAGATCGACGCGCTCCCCGTGGGCCAAACCGATCGCGGCAGCCTGGGGCCCAAGCGCAAACTCGATCGCGCCGATTCGGTAGGTAGTGGCGTCGCCGTCGCGCAGCAGAATCCCTTCGAGCATGTTCATACGCGGGCTGCCAACGAACTCGGCAACATATTTCGAAACCGGCGCCGAGTAGACCTCCTCGGGCGTGCCGAACTGCTCCACTTTCCCAAGCCGCATGACCGCGATTCGATCGGAAATCGACATCGCTTCTTCCTGATCGTGGGTGACGAAGACCGACGTCACCCCGAGGCGATCGTGCAACTGGCGCACCTCGCTGCGCATGCGAATCCGCAGGGCAGCATCGAGATTCGAGAAGGGTTCATCGAAGAGAAAGACTCCCGGCTCTCGGATGACCGCCCGGCCGATGGCGACCCGTTGCTGCTGACCGCCACTGAGCTCGCGGGGAAGCCGCTCCAACATGGGCGTAAGCTCCAGCAGATCGGCGACCCGCTGGACCCGCTCGCGAATCTCGGCCTTCGGCCGTTTGCGCAAACGCAGTGTGAAACCGATGTTCTCGGCCACGGTCATATGCGGGTAGAGGGCGTATTGCTGGAAGACCATGGCGACATCGCGCTGATACGGGGACAGCTCGTTGACCCGCTTGCCGTCCATCAGAATGGCGCCCGAGGTGGCATCGTCCAGACCGGCGATCAGATTGAGCGTCGTGCTCTTGCCACAACCGGAGGGGCCGAGCAGCGTGACGAACTCGCGCTCCTCGATCAGCAGGTCGACGCCATCGCAGGCATTGACTCCCCCGTATTTTTTGACGATATCGATCAGCTCGATGCGGGTCATGCCATTAGCCCTTGACCGCTCCTTCGGAAAACCCGAGGAGGATGTACTTGCGGAAGACGATGGCCATGACGATGACCGGAATGCTGGCAATCATGGCCGCCGCGATCATCTCGCCGAAGGCGGTGCGGTACTGCCCGGAGAACTCCGAGATGCGGATCGGGACGGTTTTCACCTCGGTGCGGGTGAGGATCACGGCGTAGAAGAACTCGTTCCACGATTCGATGAAGGCAAAGACGCCGGCCGCGAAGAGGGGTGGCAGCGACATCGGCAACACCACCAGCCGGAAGGTTTGCATGGTGGTGGCGCCATCGACCATGGCGGCCCGTTCCAACTGCACCGGGATCGATTCGAAGAAGCCTTTCAGAATCCACATCACGACCGGCAGTACGAAGGAGAGATAGACGATGACCAACCCGATATGGGTGTCGATCAGGTTGGCCCGGCTCAGGAGAATGAAGAGCGGAATGATGAGCACGATACCGGGGAACATCTGGGTGGCAAGCACCATCAGCATCAGCTTGTTGCCACCCGGAACGGAGAGCCGCGCGATCGCGTAGGCCGCGAGCGATCCGAGCGTGAGGGCGAGGGCAGTGGTCGCGCAGGCCACGATGGCCGAATTGATGAACGAATCGACCAGCACCGCGCGATCCTCCAGCACGCCGTTGATGTTCTTCAGGGTGAAGAGTGCCGGGTCGATGTCGGGAGGACGGGTAATGAGCGCTCGATGGGGGAGAAAGCTGGTCAGGACCATCCAGACGATCGGCGCGAGTGTCCAGACGAGGAAGATCGCCAGTCCCGCGATGATGACCCCATCTCGCAGCAGGAGGCGGATGCGTCGTTTGGTGCCCTCGTTCATGCCTGTTGCCTCGAGCGGGGCGCACCCGGTTTCAGCACCTTGATATAGATGATCGAGAGCACCAGCATCGCCAGGAAGATGGCGTTCGCCAGCGCGGCGCCGTAGCCGAAATCGAGGTAGTTGAAAGTCACGCGGTAGGCAAGGAAATTCGCCATCAGGGTGCGGTCGCCGGGACCTCCCTTGGTCAGCACATAGATGAGATCGAAAACCTTGATGGCCCAGATGGTTTGCAGAATGACCGCCAGCGTCAAGGGCGTGCGCAAACCGGGAAGCGTCACAAAACGAAAGCGCTGCCAGACGGTGGCGCCGTCGAGTCGCGCCGCCCGGTAGAGATAGTTGGGAATGTTCTGCAAACCGGCAAGCAAGAGCAGCGCGATGAACGGTACCGACTTCCAGACATCCGCCAGCAAGACCATGCGCAACGCCAGCCCGGCATCGCCGAGCCAGATCTTGTATTCGGAGATGAGTCCCATCCGCAGCAGCAGGGCGTTCAGCACCCCGTAGCTGCCGTTCAGAATCCATTCCCAGAGCACCGCGTTCGCGACCGGGGCGATGGCCCAGGGAATCAGGAGAATGATGCGAAACGCGCCGAAACGGCCGAACGGATGGTTCAGCAGCAACGCGACGGTCAAGGCAATGCCGATGACCAGCACCACCTCTCCCACGGTGAAGAAGATGGTGTTCCGCAGGGCCCTGCGCACCGCCGGATCGGAACCCATGAAGCGGTAATTGTCGAACCAGACCCAGGTGGACCGGAAACGCCCGCCCTCGGGTTTCACGCTCTGGAAGGAATAGATCACCGATCGGATGATCGGAAAGAGGACCACGAGGATGAGCACCAGCATGGCCGGGGCGACCAACAGGTACCCCATGCGCCGGCGGCGGTCTTCGAGTGTCGGCCCGGTTGGCGTGTCGGTCATGAAATCGTTGTCATCGGAGGAAGTCCAACCGGGAAGGAACGCCAGCGGCGGCTTTGGTAGTGCGCGTGCCGGGAAACGGTCGATCGTTTCCCGGCACGCCTCGGTCGCCGGCTATTCGCCGCGCTGGGCGACGATAGCAGCGACGGCTTCGGACGCGACTTGCAGCGTCTCCGCGGCGGTTTGCTCGCCCTGGAGCGCTTTCTGGATCTCCGAACCGATCACCTGGGTGATCTGGTTGTAATCGGGAGTGACGAAACTCTCGTACGGCGATTGCGCCTGCTCCAGCACCACCGCGGCATTGACGGCCGCGGCCTGCACCTCCGGATCTGCCAGTACCGAGAGCCGAATCGGCAACCAACCGGTATCGATCACCTGGCTCTTCTGGACTTCGGGACTGAGATAGAAATCGATCAGTTCCCAGGCCAGCTCCGGGTTCTCCGAGCTGAGGCCAATCGTCCAGGCATCGGTCCCGTCGATGGATGCGGTACCCGCCGGTCCGGCAGGGAGCACGGACGATCCCAGCTCGCCCACGATCAGGGAGGTATCCGGATTCTGGGCAGCCGTCCACATAAAGGGCCAGTTCATCATCATCGAGGCGGTGCCAGCCGAGAAGACATTGGTCGCATCGTTGATGCCGACATTGGCAATCGAGCTCGGCTCGGTGAATGGCATCAGGTCGATCATGAGCTGCAGGGCGTCGACGCCGGGAGCGTCATCGAAGACCGGCAGACCGGCCTCGTCGTACATCGTGCCACCAGCCTGCTGGAGAAAGGTCATCCAGTAGGAGGCGACTCCACCGATCCCTTCCGGTGCGCCGTAATTCAGGACCCAGCCGTATTTGCCGTCGCCGGTGAGCGCTTCGGCGTAGTCCTTGAGCGCAGCCCAATCGGCCGGCGGTCCGGTGAGCCCGGCCGCTTCGAAATGCGCCTGGTTGTAGAAGAGAGTCAGCAGCGAGAGGGAAAAGACCACTCCCTTCTCCTCGCCATCCCAGGTCACCGTGCTGAAGCTGGACGGGGGAAGATCGGCGCGCAGCTCGTCGGAGACGTAGCCGCCGATGGGCGCAAGGAACGAGGCGAATTCCGGTACCCAGCCACAGTTGTACATGACGTCATGCACGTGCGTGCCCGAGGCGAAGTTGGTCGCCATCTTGTCATGCAGCTCGCCCCAGGCGACTGCTTCGTAGGAGACGGAGGCATCATGATCTGTCTGCCAGGTCTCGAACGCGTCGATCGAGAAATCGGCCACTCCGGGAGGGGCTGGGTCGGGAGCCAGGGGCGAGAGCACACTCAGATCGGTCTGAGCCAAAACGCCATGCGGCCGCAGCAACGGATGGGAGAGGGCAAGACCGGCGCCGGCCGCGGCGGTTCCAGCGAGCATACCCCGGCGGCTGATGCGGTTCTGTCCGGGGCGCGTGATGATTCTGGACATCGATTTTCCTTTCGCGTAACGCGTAACTCGCCGGGTCACTTCCCGGTGGCCGAAAAGGCTCCTGAAAATCGTTTTCGAATCTCACGGCATCCTATGGAAGAACCGGCATGCCGTCAAGGCAGGCATGCGGGATGATGGGTTTCCGCACGCGAACGCTAGACCGGAATCGGGGTACCGATCACCCTGGAATCGAGCGTGTCCCAGTAGTCGCGCAGGATTGGACGCGGCGCGTAGCCGGGACTCTCCAGAAGCTCGGACGTGAGCTGCTGTGCCAGCGCGATAGCGCGCTCGGTGGTGGAGTCGACCAGCGAGCGCAGGGTGGCGATCGCCTCGCGTTCGTCCCCGGCGGCGAGCAGGTCGGCAGCTTGGGCCTCAGCCGCATCGGTTTCGACGAAGAAGTCGCGCTGGAGAGCCGCGAACGCGCCGCGCACGACGGAAGCCGACTCCGGCGCGCGCGCAACCAGGCGTTGAAGCCGTTCGAAGACCCACCAGGGCGAATCGGCGTCGAGCTGCGCTCCCGCGATCGCCAGGATCGTTGGGAGACCAACAGCAAACGGATATACCGGTCGGAAGATGCTGAGACAAGGGGAGCCGAAGGCGGTCCAGACGGTGGTGGTCAGGAGCTTCGGCCGGTTCGGGCGGATACTGACCACCATTCCGGCAGCGGTTTCACCGTCGAAGGCCGGATTGGCGTGCATACAAATGGTGGGGATGGGTTCGGGGCCGATGGGGAGATCGCGGTCGCCATGGTCGCGCAACACCGCCATCATTTCGGGGACATCGATGCCCGGTTGGTAGGCGCCGAGGATCTCGCGAGCGCGGTCGAGCCGGCACTGGCGGGTGCTCAGATCCGTTTCCGGGTCCTGGTAAGCGGCAGCGAAACCACCTTCCTCTTTCCACCAATCCCTGAGATTCGGCATATTCGCGGAGGCCGGGGGACGCGAGGTCCCACGGCTCGCCGATGGTGAGCAGGTTCGAGATGGCGCCGCGCTCGTGGACCGCGGTCGCGACCCAGCGATGCCCGGCGGTTTCCAGGATCCAGGCGCCTCCGGCATCGGCGATGATGAATGAGTTCTGGTAGGTGCGAAAGAAACTGGCTTCGCAACTGCCACCCTGTCCGTACCGCTCCACCAAACCGCCGATGAGCTCGACGGCTTCCCGGGCTGTTTGGGCGCGTTCCAGGCCGAGCCGGACAAGATCCATACCGATGAGGGCCTTCTCCTCCGATGGCTCGCGGGTATGAACGGCTTCATTTCCGATGGTCACGCCCCACTCATTGACGCCCATCTCGAACCCCCAGAGCCAATACGGCGCCGAGCCGATCATCTCCCAGGTGGTTTCGACCTGAGGGATCTCGAGATACTGGGTAGTGAGCGTCGCGCCGGAGGAATGGGCTCGACGAGGGAAGTGGCGCAGCGGTTGGGATTCGTTGGGAGAGCGGTCGCTGTTCTTGGCGAAGATGACGTCGCCATTGGCGGTCAGCGGTGGGACGACAACGGAGGTGTCGCAGGAAAAGGGGAAACGGTCTGCCATGGGAGGGGTCCCTGAAGGTAAGCGGAATCCGGTACGGCAGTATAGGGAGTTGAGCCGAGGTTGGCGTCACAGGGCGGTCCGCGATTCGACCACCCCGCGACGCAGGGTCAGCAACAGTCAGGTTGCCTCGGACGGTGAGCAGTCGCGATCGGTCCAGGAGCGGCGACAGGCAGAAGACCCGAGCGCGGTTTCCGCCTCGGAGGTCCAGAGATACCCCATCAGCACACCGTCCGAGCTGGAAATGAGGATGCCCGGTGTGTTGCGTCGATGCAGTCGTTCGACCATCTCATCCAGGAACGTGCTGGGACGCGTGGTAGGCGGCCCGTTGCTCATCACATCCTCGACGATGGATGACGGATCTGCCTTCCAGGCATCGCCATGCAGCAAACCGAGCACGACGCGCTCGTCGTTGACAACCACGCAGATGTCCCACCCTCGCGCGGCAACGGCGGTACGCACATCGCCGACCCGGTCACGCAGGCCGCAGGTGGGAACGTCGCCGCGCATGGCTCCGGTGACGCGCGCGGCTTTGGCTTTCGCGCCTTCGGTGGGGAGTCCGTAAGCCACCCAGTCCATCTCACCGGCTTCATAGTCGTAGACATCGTGGAAGCCGAGGCTCTCGAGCCGCCAGGATGCACGCTCGCTGAGATCGCATTGCAAGTCCCAGCAGTAGACGATCACCGGCGAATTCTTGTCGAGCTGGTTGGTGGACTGGCGGTCGAGATCGCGCAAGGAGATGTGCATGGCGCCAGCGATATGCTCGTTGTCGTATTCCTGATCTGGAAGCACATCGATCAGGGCGGCCCCCCGCGCGAGCAATCGTTGCACGCTGCGGCGGCCAACAGTAGTAGGCATGCGGGAAACTCCTTTGCCGTATTCCCGATGATAGATGGGGAACCGGGTACGACGGGAATTTGATTGGGATGGCCCAGTGGTGCGGGTTCCTAACGCGACCACTCCAGGCAAGGACGTGGTACAAACCGCGCTGAGGAGATGACCCAAAAGGAACGGAAACGTCATCGTCCGTTCACACCGGTTCAGGAGCGCTCGATGCTGCTCGCGTTGTTGCAATTCATTCCCCTGGCGCTCGCGGCGATCACGCCGACGATGGTGATCTTCGTGACCGCGCTGCTGGCCCAGGACGGCAACGCCAGGCGAGCGTTCGCGGTGGTCTCCGGGCGCTTTTTCGGACTGCTGGTCATCGGGTTTCTGGCGCTCTTCATCCTGAATAAGCTGCCCAAGGATCCGGTCAAGGGCAAACTGGATCAAGCCGAAGCGCTCCCCGCGATTTTTCTCATCATCGGCATCGGGCTGATGGTGGTGGCGGCCTATAACCTGATCGTCAAAAAGGTGCCCGGTGACAAGAACCAGGCATCGATGCTCTCCAGGTTGAAACGATTGAACGGCTTCGTGCTCTTCGGAGCGTGCTTTGCCACCGCATTCGTCTCGATCCGGCAGATTTCGTTGCTGCTCGCTGGGACAGCGATCATCAAAGAGGCGAGCGATCGACCTCTGGAGAGCCTGGTGCTGCTGCTCATTCTTTGCCTGGCGATGATCTGGCCGATGCTGATTCCGCTCGGCATCAAGCTGGGTATGGGCGAGCGGGGCGACGAGTTGCTGGAACGCTTGCGGACCTGGATGAATGCACACCAGCAAGGCATCAACTCGACGGTGCTGGCATTTTTCGGCGGAATTCTGGTCGCCAAAGGTCTTGCTGGCATGTGAGGACACACGCCTCCCGGCGGTGTGCATGCGTAAATCCGAGTGATATAGTCTGATATGCATGCTGCCCGCGATTCAGCGGCAATACCTCGGGCGTCCTCGACGTCGTACATAAAGGATGAGATGTGAGCGAATTTCGACTTTCTCGCCGAACCATGATGGGTGGCGCCGCGGCAGCGGCCTTTGGCGTGACACTCAGCCGGATCGTTCCGGCCGGTGCGCAGGGAACCCCGGAGGCAGCAGATGGCTCCCCGGTGGCCGATGGAACCTTCCCAGTCACGATCAGCCATGTCTACGGCGAGACGACCTTCGAGGCTGCGCCCGAGCGGGTGGTGACCGTGAGCTGGATCAACCAGGATGCGGCGATTGCGCTGGGGACCATTCCCGTAGGAATTCCGTTCGTCACCTGGGGCGGCGATGGCGAAGGCTATCTGCCGTGGACCCGGGCCGCGATTGGCGACGCGACTCCCCCAACGCTCTATGACGATTCGAACGGGATCCCGTTCGAGCAGATCGTGGAGCTGCAGCCAGACGCGATCATCGGCACCTTTTCCGGCATGACGCAGGATGAGTACGACACGCTTTCCGCGATTGCCCCGACAGTGGCATACGCGCGCACGCCGTTTGGCACCCCCTGGGAAGAAGTGACCCGCACGGTTGGTACGATTCTGGGCATGAGCGCAACGGCGGAATCCGTCGTGAATGACACGCTGGCGCTGGTGCAGTCGGCAGGCGCGCAATACCCGCAGTTGCAAGGCAAGACTTTTGCCTACGGCTCCCCGAGCGAAACGGGAATGTACATCTACACGACCGTCGATGCGCGGGTGCAGCTCCTGACCCAGCTCGGACTGGTGCCGAGCGCGTTCGTGCAAGCGCTGCCGGTAGGCGATGATCAAAGCGGATTCTTCGTGGATGTCAGCGCCGAGCAATTGGGCGAGATCGACGCCGATATCCTGGTCCTCTGGTTCGGAACGCAGGAACAGGCCGATGCGGTGGCCGATCTGCCTACGATCGGCGGAGTCCAGGCCTACGCCAATGGGGCCTATGTGCCCATCATCGGCGAAACCGACGTGATGGCCGTCTCAGCGCCGTCACCGCTGTCGATTCCCTACATCATCGAGACCTATGTTCCACAGCTCGCGGCTGCGGCGGACAAGGTTCCGGCAGCGTAAGCAAACGCGCTCGTCCATTCTCCAGCCCCCATCCTTCTCCTCAATAGCGAGAAGGATGAGGGCTTTTGCGTGGTGCACAAATGAATTGACTTTCGGGTCGAAATCGCAATACTTCAGCAACCCAAACAATCGTCTCTGCCAGCGTCGCCGAACCATCGCCTTGCCCGAAAAAGGACATGCCCAATGGATGACCGTCGTTTCGACCAGATAACCCGATCGATTGCCCGTGCCACGAACCGACGAGATTTCATGCGGAAGCTATTCGGCATTGCTGCGGCAACGGGAGGAGCGGTAGTGCTCCGCGCGAACGACGTTGACGCCGCCCGGAGGGGATTTTCCGGTCCAAAGCTTCCAACCCAACAGCCAGATCCCTGTAACCCCGCCGGATCGTCGTGCTCCCTGAACGAGCAATGCTGCACAAATTTCTGCATGCAGCACCTCGGCGGCGGCACCTGTGACATCTGCGACGCCACAATTTGCGGCGAGTCCAGTTGTGTCGACCTGCTGTGGGATCCATTCAACTGCGGAAGCTGCAACACTATTTGCGGCTCAGGTCTGACCTGCAACCAGGGCATCTGTCGCATAAGCGGGGTCTAGACACATTGCGGTTACAGCTCAAGCAACTGGAGCTGAACGGTGGAGATTCCCCATCGGCCGGCGTCGGACGGCTTCGGCACGCGTTCTTCGATGGCGATGATGCGGACCTGCCGTTCGATCGGGTCGGCGTCATAGTCGATATCCCGAAACGAGAGGGTCTGGTTGTCCTCCCAGGACTGCCAGAGGGCGGTGGTTTGCGCCAGACCGTCGAGCACGGCGACTGAACCGTCGCGCTGAACGAGTCCGTCACGAGTGGCAACCGCGAGTGTCCAGCGCCGGCGGCGTGGCGGTGCGTCGAGCACCGCATAGTCGGCCCAGACGCCGGTGAGCACCGGAGACCAATCGGCAACCGAGGCGAACCCGACCCGCAGTTGCAGCAACGGAGCCACCGCAGTGCCGGCGCCCAGCTCGGCGGAAAGCTCGATCGTCCGCTGGGCCGGATCGGTGGCAACCATGGTCGCGGCGTTGGTCCAGCTCTCGCCGGCGTCGATCGACCAGTCGAGGGTCAGCGTGACCGGATCGGACGATGCGGGATTGCCGCGAATCTCCGGAGCGGCAAAGGTTGCACCGATGGCGCGCCAGCTTTTGGGCGCGTTGCGCTCACCGGCATCCAGCAGCGAGGTCGTGAAGCGGCCACTGGCGGAATAGGCGGGCGCGGTATGCGCCGCGGGCGGTCATGCGCAGCAGATCGTAGGTGACGCCGGCATCGCCATTCCGAAATGCGAGCAGATCGAACGAGCCTGCCCCGGCCAGTGCGATCGGCCAAACCCAGGGAACGGTTTCGGCTTCCCGCATCAGCCACCAACCGGTGCCATCGAACGCCCAGAGCTGATAGCTGCCGGTGCGACTCTCGATGGACACGACCAGCATGTTGCCGGCAACCGTTCCACCAAAGCAGGCACGGCCGTCCAGCCCGGTCACGCGCCAGCCTTGCTTGCTGGCGCCGCCGTTGGGGTTCCATTCGACGGCGTTTCCAGCCAGCCAGGTATAGAGCTTGCCGCCGAAGGAGCAGAGAAAGCGGAAGTCATCGTCCGCCGGACGCGTATTGGGTAGTAGACCGGCTCCGGTTCGCCCAACCAGACGCCGTTGACCGCATCGCCGCGTCCTCCCAGGAGCCAGAGCGCCGATCTGGTGGCGATCGCCACCTTTCCGCCATGGAGCGCCAGATTGGTAATGGGAGCATCGAGCTCGCGGGTATCCAGACCACCTCCGGT
Source organism: uncultured Chloroflexia bacterium (assembly GCA_963720855.1). Classification (GTDB taxonomy): domain Bacteria; phylum Chloroflexota; class Chloroflexia; order Thermomicrobiales; family UBA6265; genus JAMLHN01. The sequence continues at coordinate 697,936 of CAVRGV010000002.1, forward strand.
AGTGAGCCGCAAGATGGCTTCGTTTCCCGGTATCGGATCGGACAGCACCAGGCGGCCGGCATACCCCACCAACCACCCGCCCTTCAGTCCGGCGGAGAGCGTCGTCAGCGCCAGCGAACCTGGATCGAGCAGCTTGATGTCGGGACCGTTCCCACACCCGATGGCCAGATAACCACCGTAGTAGCCAAGTCCGGAAACGGTCTGCCCTGCACCGATATCGGCCACCTGGGTGAGATTCGCCCAGCTCCCGAGGGTAAACGCCACCGTGCGATAGATGTAGCGCCCCATCCCGAGGTAGACGGCGTTCCCCAGCGTGAGTGTGTGCACCCGCTGGGCGGAGGAGACCGGGATGACGACCGGATCGGTAGAGGGCGTGGCATATGGCCAGGGTTCGATCCCCTGACCGAAAAGCGCCGGTCCCACGCCGGGCGAATCCCAGGACGTATCGCGCTCCAGTTGCAGCGCGCGTCGCTGTCCACCGACGAAATCGGCGATGTCGACACGGCCGGTGCGTCCTTCGGGCACCCCGGCGGAAGCGCGACGATAGCTGCCGGGAACGAGCATATAGGGCGTCCCGTCGAGCACGATATCGGATGGTTGTGGCATCTGCATCTCCTGTAGAGGCTACTGGCAAAAGGCAGGCAGTCGTTAGTCGTTGGCGATGCCTAGAATGGCAGGGTAGTGCTGTCCCAGGCTCGTTCTGACTGCCGACAACCGATGGCTGACGACCCCGTGCGCTAATCGCGGGTGGTCCAGGTGGTAAACGCATAGACGCGCTGGCAGCGGCAGTTGGGATGCAGGGGCGGTTGCGGACCTTCATCGGCGCGCCAGACACGGCCGGCGTAGGGTCCGCAGATCGGGCAAACGTTTTCGTCCGAAGCCGTTTCCCAGCGAGTCCAGACCTGGGCTTCGATGATGCGGTGCGTGATCTCGACGATCTCTTCGGCCACAGTCACGGCGATGGTTGCAACGTGATCGAGCACGGTGTGGCGGACCGATTGGTTGCGCGCGTCCGCCGGAACGCGATTGGTGCCACCCGCGAGATCGCGAGTCCAGCCAATTGGCACTGGTTCACCTCGTCTCTTGCATACTGATTCAGCGCGAGTGCGTGGAGAACGCATGCGCCGTGAATGACGAATTCGTAAGGAGTGCTTTCAATGAATGGCTATGTGAATAGCTCTATGCGCCGCCTCGCGGTGGCAACGGCCGCCGTGGTGCTGGCGATGATGGCGTTTGCGGCCGTGCTGCCAGCCGGAAACGCCGCGGCCCAGGGTGAAACGAAAACCGAAACGATTGCGCTGGATCCGTTCAGCAGCATCCAGATCAACGGCGGCGGTTCGGCCACGCTCACCTTTGGTGACACGCCGTCGGTGACCATCTCCGGCAACTCGCTGATCGTCGACCAGCTCGATGCCAAGGTAGAGAACGATGAGCTGGTGCTCGGGTCGCCATTGACCTCGGCCCTCGATGTGACCGGTCTGAGCGAGCTGACGTACGACATCGTGACCCCATCGATCGCGGAGATTCATCTGGCCGGCACCGTGACGCTCGATGTGCCGGCCATGCTGTCGCAGCCGTTCCTCGAGCTTGGCCTGACCACCGGAGCTCAGCTCACCATCGACGCGCTGCAGGTCACCTCGCTGACGGGCAAGCTGGATCTGCTTTCGAAGGCGAATCTGGCCGGCACGGCCGGCTCCATGCAATTGGAGGTCAACAATGGCTCCGAGCTGAACGCCGCTGATCTGCAGGTCGGCGCGGCCGATCTGGTGCTGAACGGCGTGGCCAGGGCGAACGTGCGCGTGACCGATTCGCTGACCGGCCGCGCCTCGCAGGGCTCGACGCTGAATTACATGACGGAGTCCGTAACCCCCGACGTCACGCTGTCCACGCTGGCCTCGATCAATCAGCTCGCGTTCACCCCGTGGGTTGCTCCCGCGGGAATGGCGATTCCGGCGGCCTCTCCGGAAGCAAGTCCGGCAGCCTAACGCTCCCTTGCGTCATCCCCAAACCCTGTCGTTCTCCCCGAATAGGGAAACGACGGGGTTTCTTCGTTACCGGGCACGCAACACCCCACCGGCCGCGCGACGGAACCGGGCCCGGATGTGGGAATCGGCGGCACGCTCGTAGGCATCGGCCACTCGCACCAGTGCGAGACTGGACGTTTCCTGCCCGCGCTTGCCGACCTCGACCGATCGTCGCAGGAGCGCGCCGCTCGCGGCCAGGAGCACGACGATCTCCTCATCGCCAGGCGGGAGATCGATCGGGGTGACATCGTCGCCCGGCAGTTCCAGCAGCGCGAGATAGTCGATGCGCCAGCTTCCGGCGGTTGCCGGGGCATTGAGCACCAGCTGCACCGTTCCAGAAGGCCCATCCCGGGGAAGGGTCGCCGGTCACCGACGGCAGCAGAACTGTTCCATCGGGAAGATGCACGCGAGCGATATCGCGCTCCGATGCCGGTTCTGCGAACGGAAGCACCAGCTCGCCACCGCCGGCCACCAGTGTTTCGGTCATCTGCCGTGGGAAGCGGGCACTGTATCGATGGAGTGCTTCCCGCAGGAAATCATGCAGCACGTCATCGGTCCAGAGCGGGGCCGGAGTTGGGTCTTCGAGGCGAATACGCAAGCTGGCGCGCAAGTCGGCACGGGTGATCATGAGGAAGTTCCTTTCTTCTCTTCGCAAAAAGGTGGATTGAATGTCGAGACGAGAAGCGGCACGGGCCTTGAGGTGCGAGCCGTCGGTACGACCTACCAGACGCTCCTCCGCTTCGGCCCGAACGACATGGAGGCGGGTAAGCTAGCTGGCAGGAGCCGCGCTTTTCGGAAAGGATCTCCCTCCATGCGCCGCTGGCTGTTGATAACGATGCTGCTCGTTTCGCTCATAGGTGGAGCGGCGCAAGCTCGCGCCCAGGAGTCTGCCTTTCCGGCAATGCCGCTGGACGAACTCGGACTGCCGGAAGTGGTCGTGACCTCGGACGGGTCGACCATGGCGCTTCCCGGCGAGCTGGACGCAGGCCGGTACTATCTCGAGCTCGACAACACAAGCGCGACGGCCTCGATTGCGGTCGAGTTCTACCGGGCGCCGGACGGCACCGAGGCCGCCGGCCTCATCCCCTCCTTTCAGGACGCCGCCGCTGTCGATCAACCCCCTCCGGGGTTCTACGAGAACCTCATCGCCGGGGGCGTTTCGGCCGAGCCGGGGCGAACCGGGCAGGCAGTCATCGATCTGCCGGCCGGTAGCTGGATCGCGGCCGCCTTCATCTATGGCGGCGTTGATGGCTTTCTGGCGCAATCGGTCGAAGTGACGGGCGATTTCGGCGATCCGGACGATCCCGACTCCGATATCGATGTGAATTTCGTGGACTTCTCGTTCGACTTCGGCAAAGGATTGCGTTCCGGCAACCTGGTCTGGGAGCTCGAGAACGACGGCACGCAACCTCACTTCATCTCCATCTACACCTACCCCGGTGAGCTGACGGAAGCCGGGGTCAATGCGGCGATCGCGGCGGCCTACGGCACCTCGGCGGAACCGGTCGACCCTGCGGCAACTCCAATCGACCTCGAGCAATTGGTCGAAATCGGTGGATCGGGCACCATGTCGCCGGATACCGAAGCCTGGTTACAGCTCGATCTTCCGCCGGGCACCTATCTGGCCCTATGCCAGGTCGCGGATCGGGAGAGCGGGCTGCCGCATTCGGCGCTGGGTCAGTTCGCGGTGTTCACGGTCGAGTAAGGCCATCATCGCCCTCGGCCGCGATCCGCGCGAGCTCGCCGTCCGGATCGGTGACCCCGAGCGTCACGAGCGCGCTGCGACGCGACTGGATGCCGGATTCGACCAGCGCCACCGCTGAGCGCACCGCCAGTTCCGCATCGCTGGGCAATACGTTCGGCCAGATCGGTTCGGTGCGGCGCAACCCGCCGAGCTCTTCGCCACCAAACCGTTCCAGCAGGTCGAGCAGGCGGCGGTTCCGCTCCTGGTAGAACGCATCCCACTGGCGCCGTTTGCGCGCCACTTTCTGGATCAGCGGCTGGATCTCCACTTCGAGCGCAGCGCCGGAAATCGCGCGGCCGGAATCGCCAAAAGCGGTCCGCGGGGTCTCGCTCAAATCGTGCAGCACCCGGAAGAGCTGGCCGATGTAGTCGATGTGGAGCGTCACGCCGCCGCTGCCGAGCAGATCCAGCAGATACGCGCGCGAACCTTCCGGCAGCTCCCACTTCGCGCCGGGACCAACCGCAATACCGTCCGAGCCATCGATGTTTTCCAGCACCGCGATCGGCGCGCCGGAAAGCTCCAGCACCTGCGAGAGCACGCTCATGCGGCGGTTGATCTCGCGGCAGACATCGAAGAGATCGTCCAGATCGGACTCACCCCAGAAACCCGAGAGACGCGGATGGTTCGTGAGGATCACGTAAGGAATCCAGCCATAGGGATTGACGTCGTCGCGCAAACGTTGCCCGGCAATCGTGACGGTCCAGCGGTCATCGGTCCAGCGTTCGACGATCTGGTAGCCGCGTTGCGGGTCGAGCTGAAGCCGGCCGGCCTCTTCACCGAAAAGCACTCCGATCTCAGCGCCGCGTAAGTCCGTAGCATTGCGTCACGGTGCGGATCCGGCGGGGATCGTCGGGTGCGGTTTCGACCACCAGGGTGGCCGGATCGACCGCGGCGACCACCGGGCGAGCTCGCGACCGCATCCCAGGAGATCTTGACTGCCGCATCTCCGCGCACCGCGGCCGCCACGCATAGCTCGATATCGAGCGTGGCCAGGCCGTTGCGCGCGATCGCGTCCGCCAGCACCTGTTCGGCGCGGTTCGCCAGCATCTGATCGTCGCCATGCACCGAAAATCGCGGTTCAGCGGGAAAGACATAGGAAGCAACTTTGCGCAGCAAAGCGCGGGCGTAGTTCAGGGTGATCCGGGTTTCGCCGGGTTTGCGGCGATTCAGCCATTGATCGCCGACGAAAGAAGCTGGTGGCTTCCTCGTAACGGTCGAAACGGGCGCGGTCGTCATCCGAAAGCAACGACGTTGGCCATCCAAGCTCGATCATGTGAATTTCCTTTCTCGATTGCAACGATTCTTCGAGATCGACGGTCCGGACGAGGGGTGGCCGAATGGTTCCGGTCCCATCACCGCATCCGCGCAAAACACTGCCGGATTGCCAGTCGATTCCCAGCTTCATAGGTTTCGTCGTTAAGGTTCGGCTGCTACTATGAGGTCGAACCGCATTGACAGAATGGGGTTTCTCGGCATGGCGGTGCCGATCGCGTTCGTACCCTTCCAACTGGGTTTGGGATCCCACCGATGGATCAGCACACCTTCGATCGATTGACCCGGGCTGTGGCCGCCGGACAAAACCGGCGTGCTTTCCTGCGTCGACTTTTCGGTGTAGGCGCCGCAGCCGCGGTGAGCGGAGGGGCGATTCAGGGAACGCTGGCCGCACCGGTGCTGAGTGGAACGCCCAACTCGACCGAACCGCTCCACGAGCCCAGCGAGCCGGCCGCTCCCTCCCAACCGCTGGAATCGCAAACCACTCAAGCCGCCATCTGTCCGGAGCCGTTGATCGATTCCGATTGCGGTTGTCTCGATCCGATACCCAAATCTGCTGCCAGGATGCGATCTGTACCGGCATCTGCACTGGCAAGGACGGTTGCTGCAATGTCAGCACCGATCTGACCGATACCGCTCGCGGCGAAGTCTGCAGCGATCACTGCTGTCACCCACATCTCGATCCTGCGAACCCCGGCTACTCCGAGTGCTGTGACAACACCTGTTGCGCCGGCCATTGCTACGGCGAAAATCTTTGCTGCCCGGTCGCCAGTTTCTGCCCGGGCACGGCAACGGATACATGTTGCGGCCCGGACGAGCGATGCTGCGGCGCGGACACCAGCGGCAACATCTGTATCCCGGGAGGTTCCGGCACCTGCTGCTCGGTCGACGATTGCACCCTTGAAGCTGGCGCCTGCTATGTGAGCTGCGATGTCGGCGTCTGCCGCCAGCACTACTGCGACGATGGTGCGTTCTGCTGCGCCGATAGCGCGGGAGCGCCCGTCTGCGTGGTGGGCGATTGCTGTAACGACGCCAATTGCGGCGTGGGCGAAGCGTGTCTCGCCGGGTATTGCACCGCGGTCGAATGCTTCGTCGATACCGACTGCACCGGCGGCGATGCCTGCTCGATCGCGGCCTGTCTCGCGGGCGCCTGCAGCTACACCCCCTTGTGCGACGGCGAGTGCGTCACCTGTGCGGACGGTCAGTGCATCGCCGACAACGCCCTGTGCGGCCTGTGCGGCACCTGCGATGCCGGCACCTGCTCCCCGGTCGTGTGCCCGGACGGCTTCTCCTGCTACGAAGCCACCGGCGAGTGCCTCGGCATCGCCTGATCCCGCTTGCACCTCTCTTCCTTTTCATAGGTGCGCGCAAACAGTCCCGGATTTTCTCGTGAATCCCGGAAATTCGCAATTCGCCCTCGCATCGAGCACGCGTGTCGCAGAAGACTGTTGCTGGCTATTGACTTCCCCCTTGCTTCACATATGATGGGAACGTCTTACAACTGAATTTCAGGCACATTCCTGCGATCCAGTTCGCGGCCGCGTTGCCGCCACGCAGTTCACCTCGCCCGTAGGGCTCAGAGAGGTTCAGGAATGGACGATCGACGGTTCGATTCACTCGCGAAGGCGCTTGCAGCTGGCACGAGCCGCCGGTCAGTGCTGAAAGGGCTGCTCGGTCTTGGCGCAGCCGCCACTGTCGGCGGCATTCTGCTGGAACCAGACTCTGAGGCGGCACGGCGACCCACGCCCACGCCAACCCCGGTGCGATGTCCCGGCAATCAAACGCCAGTCGCCGGACAATGTACCTGCCCGCCGTCAGCGCCAAACAAGTGCGGCCCGGACTGCTGCACCGGGAAGACGACTGATTCCTATCCGCGCCCGGCTGGTCATTCAGAATGCTGCGACAACGCTTGTTGCTTCGGCACCTGCTATGGTGAAGAGCTCTGTTGCCCAACCAACCTCCGCAGCGGAGAGCGGCCTCCTTTAGCGGAAGTGTGTGCGAACGGATCCTGCTGCCTGCTTCCAAATCGCTGCTTCAATGGCGCCTGTGTGGCTCCGACCCCCACCAGCACGCCAACGAACACTCCCACCAACACACCAACCAATACCGCGACGAATACAGCGACCAATACGCCAACCAACACCGCGACGAATACACCGACCAATACCTCGACGAACACGCCAACCAATACCGCGACCAACACCTCGACGAACACGCCGACCAATACAGCGACCAACACGCCAACTAATACGGCGACCAACACCTCAACGAACACGCCGACCAATACCCCAACGACGACTCCATCGTGCGAGCCCAACTGCGATTGCTCGAACGAGGCCAATGACGGACTCGACTGCAACGGCGGCCTGGCAGCAGGCGGCGGTGTCTGCGCCTGCGGCTACTGCGTCGTGCCGCTCGACGGATGTCCATGCGGTTGCGAGGGTGACACCGAGTGTGTTCGCTGCGCCGGTAACGGGGTTTGTGAGAACTACAACCAGGGTGGGACATGCAACGGTGGCGACGGAGTCTGTGTCGGGCAGTACTGCGATAACCCGCCTCCTGTTGATTGTGAAGCACTTTGCGCCATCGGCGATCGTTGTGGCACCGTCGATAGCTGCGAGTGCACCTGCAACGAAGGCCTGTTCTGCATGCCGAACAGCACCTTCTGCTGCCCGGGCACCGGTTTAGGAACGGATGACAACTGCCGCTATTGTGGCGACATCTGCCCGGATGGTACCGACTGCAAACTCAATGTCAACGGCGCCTATGAATGCCAGACAACCTGCCAGCCGCTCACATGCCTTGACGCGCCTCAGTATTCGTGTCCAAATGCGTTCGACGCCGGTTGCGGGACGATCCTCGATTGCAGCGGCAATTGTCCGGACGGTCAGAGTTGCAATCAGAGCGGCTGGTGCTGCGGCGATGCCGGACAAACCTGCGCCAACGAGTACGAGTGTTGCAGCCTCTACTGTTGCAACGGCACCTGCAGCGACACGCGATGCTGCACGCCCAACACCGGAAATTGCGATGACGATGGCGACTGCTGTTCCCAGCTTTGCCAGGCTGGCGTCTGCGTGAGCTGCAAAACGAGCGGTAACTGCGATTCGTCAGACGATTGTTGTTCCAGCTATGTCTGCTCAGGTGGCAACTGCCAGTTACAGTAGGAAAATGGCCTAGAGGCCGATCACCTGACCCGGAGCAAACGACCCGGTCCGGGACCGGGTCGTTTGCCTATCTGGCAGCGTGACGGATTTTGGTACGAGCTGGCTGCTTGATGATGGCGATATCCCTCCGATGTGCGCCAAGGGATGAATCGTCCTGATATCGCCGGAGACACGCTTGTGACGTGTTCGATCCGTTCGCACACCACATTCCCGGGACCCAACATCTGGTCCCGGTCTCCCGTTACCTGGTGCGTCGTCGATGCAGCGCAAGTCGAACATACGCTCGCAGACCTCGCTTGCATAACCGGGCAGTACGCCGCGCTCGCAGAGCATGTGCACGAGGGAACGTCGCTCGAACCATTTCCCTTCGAAGAGCTCGAAGACATTGGCGTGATCCTCGCGCATATGGCGCTCGACCTGCAACGCATTGCCGGCGTATCGGTGACGTTCTGCTTTGGCCGGCAGCGCACCATTGACGATGGGTACGACGTGGTTGTTGAGCACCGCCATACGGAAGTCGGACTCCACGCAATCAGGCTTGCCACACGCTGGCTTTCGCACCTCCTCCGGGATGGAGAGACCTTCGATCTCATCGACGAATTTGCCCGCTTTGCCACCGTCAACGAGACCAACGATCTTGGGGTCATGGGCCGCGCGCTGGCAGCCGCCGCGGCCGAGCGCGGGATCCCCGCTGCGACGATCGATCCTCGCGGCCGTATCGTGGAGTTCGGCGACGGATGCTTTCGCAGACGGTTACGCGGGCCGATCACGTCGTTGACGCCCGCCATAAGCGTCGAGATTGCGCGCGATAAACACCTGACCAATCGCTACCTGCGTCGGGCCGGGCTTCCCGTACCGGAAAACATCGCTGTGCGCTCGCTTGCAGAGGCGCTCGTTGCCGCTCGGACCATCGGGTATCCGGTCGCGCTCAAGCCGATCGACCAGGCCGACTCGGTTGGCGTTGCCCTCGACCTCCGTTCCGACGACGATATTCGCGCACGCTTCGAGTTCGTGGCCCACGCCTCCAGGTCCCCAAAAGCGCATCTCGTCGTCGAGCGATTCGTTCCTGGCAATGACTATCGGGTGCTGGTCGTCAACGATACAATCGCGGCGGCTTCGCAGCGGCTGCATCCGCAGGTGATCGGAGATGGCTCGCACACGATTCGGGAATTGATCGAGATCGAGAATGCCAATCCGAGGCGCGGAACGCGGTCCTCACAGATCTACAAAAAGATCGTCGTCGACGAGCACGTGCACGACAATCTGGCGCGGATGGAGCTGTCGCTCGACGATGTTCCGCCGACCGGTCACAGGATCGTATTGAAACAAAGTGGCAGCCGGCGAGATGGGGCGATTCACATCGACATGACCGAGGAGATTCATCCGGTAAACGCTACCCTCATGCGTACTGCGGCGCGCGTGCTTGGGCTCGATGTTGCCGGAATCGACCTGGTCACGCCTGACATCTCGCAATCGATCCTGGAGGTCGGTGGAGCCATTATCGAAATCAACGAGGGCTCGGCGTTCAACTTGCATCTCTTTCCCGGAGCGGGACCGGCGCGCGATCCCGGACCAGCCATCATGGCAATGCTCTTTCCCCCCGGTACGCCGGTGCGCGTTCCGGTCGTAGCCGTTACTGCCAGCGACCAATCGGCCGCCATCTGCCACGAAATCGCGCGCGCGGTCACCGAAACGGGACGCTGCGTCGGGTGCTCAACACGCGACGGCGTCACCATCGGCGGAACCGCCTATTTGAACATCGATGGATCGAACCCAACCGGCCCCCGCACCATCCTGAACAATCCAAATGTCGAGATTGCGGTGGTCGAGGTCGATGCCGGGAGCATCGCATCCCACGGACTCGGATTCGGCCAGTGCGATGTCGCGGTCGTGACAGCTCTTTCCGGCCTGCAAACGCCGCTTGGTGAGCCCGTCGAAATTGTCCTGCTGCGCTCGCTCGATACTGGCGGTCTTGCCTTGCTGAACGCCGCCGAACCCTCGTTGGCGGCGCTGGCTGCTGAACTTCTCCCGCCGGTTGTCTTCTTCGAGCCCAATCTCGGCAACGAGCGATTGCAAAGACTTTTGATCGATTCCGTCCTCGGTGCTTGCTTCGGTGAGCGATCGTAGCGGGATTTTTCCCCACGCATCGGTCACACATGGCGGAAAACGCCGTCGATGCCTATTGACTTCCCTCCTGCTTACCATATGATGAGAGCGTCTCACAACTGAATTACAGGCGCATTCCTGCGATCCAGTTCGCGGCCGCGTTGCCGCCACGCAATTCACCTCGCCGACAGGGCTTAGGGAGGTACGGGAATGGACGATCGACGATTCGATTCACTCGTCAAGGCTATGGCTACCGGTACGAACCGGCGGTCGCTATTCAAGGGTTTACTCGGCTTGGGTGGTGTGGCCGTGATCGGCACCTCGCTCCAGGAGAGCGATGTCGATGCCGCCCCTCGTCCGACTCCCACGCCGAAACCTCCGCTCAAATGCCCCGGCCGGCAGGTGCCGGTGGGAGGGGTTTGCAAGTGTCCCGGAAATGCGCCGGACAAATGCGGACCTGATTGTTGCACCGAGAGCATCACTCCTCCCAACACTCCGAACTACAGCGAGTGCTGCGACAACGCCTGTTGCTTCGGCAACTGCTACGGCGAAGAGCTCTGTTGCCAATACCCGCTCGTCTTCTGCGAAGCGCAGAACGAATGCTGCCAGGCCGGTGATAACCAGTGCTGCGGCTCGACGGGTTGCTGCGACACCGCCTGCTGCCAGGTGGCCGATGGATCCGCCGCCTGCTGCGAAGGCGCCACCCCCAAGTGCTGCGGCGGCGACGCCTGCATCCCGGCCGATGGCTGCTGTGTCGATGAGGATTGCCCTGGCTGCCAGAGTTGCCAGGAACACATTTGCGTCGACGACGACGCGTTTTGCCCGGGGGGCGTCGCTGGTTGTCAGGAATGCATCAATGCCGATCTGCGAGCAGATCAATGCCAACTGCGATGACGGAAGCGCTTGCACGAGCAATATCTGCAACGCCGCCGGCGCATGTGAGTATCCGTTCAATTGCAACCTCTCGGAAGGGTGTTGCGTAGATCCTGACCCATGCACCGCGAACATCTGCAACCAGAACGGCACGTGCTCGTTCCCGTTCTTCTGCTCCTCCAACGATTGTTGCGATGACGGCAATGCGTGCACGCAGAACATCTGCAATACCGGAGCCGGCACCTGCTCATATCCGTTCTACTGCACCTCGGATGACTGCTGCGAGGGCGATACGGTCTGCGATACCGGAAGCGGCGCTTGCTATACGCCGTGCGCGGATTTCGGTGAGGAATGTGCCGGCATCGGATGCTGTTCCGCCGATAACTATTGCTATTCGCTTTTCGACGCAGCCTCGATCTGCGGACCGTGCATTCCCAGCGGAACTCCATGCCTCGGCTTCTGTGAATTCTGTTGTGTGCGATCGTACCTGGGAGTTTGCGTGAGCTGCGGACTACAGTTCTCAAGCTGCGAGAATGGAGAAGCCTGCTGCTCCGGCTTCTACTGCCAATACAACCCTGTTGGTGACAATTTCTGCAGCGTCGACATCTAAAAGCCGTTCGTAACGAACCCTGAGAGAGCCGTGACTGGAATTCCAGTCACGGCTCTCATTTGTCGCTGGAGATCGTGCAGGCAACTTTTCACAATCCTGATGCAACCGATCCGCGTTGTGTTCATCCTCTGCAACTACTCAACGGACTTGCCCTTCCGCCCATGTACACGGTGCTAGCGTTCGCGAATACGCGATAAGCACGACATCGAACGTTCAGTAGCACTCCTGCCGCTTTGGGAAGGCATATAGCTATATCCTTGGCCGTGTACGATTTGCGGTGATGTATTTAGCGCTCTAGCAGATAATCAACCTTTGAGCCGGAAGCGGGTTGGATGAAGACATGAAGATCCTCGTAACCGGCGGAAGCGGTAGACTCGGGCAGTTCGCCATCACGGACCTGCTGGCAAATGGGCATCAGGTCATCAACGCCGACCGGAGAGCTGGTCCGGCAAATGGCCCCAACGTGCCCTTCGTCGAAACCGATCTCGCCAATGTCGGCCAGGTAGCCGGACTCTTGACCGCGTGCGACGCAGTCGTCCACCTCGGCGCAATTCCCGCTCCCTGGAGCCATGCCGACGAAGTGGTCTTCACCAACAACACCATCAGCACCTACGCCGTCTTTCAGGCCGCCTGGATCACGGGTATCCAGAAGGTCGTGTTCGCTTCCAGCGCCTCGGCCTACGGCATGGCCTGGAGCAAAGCCTCCCGCCCGCCGCTCTTCGTGCCGCTCGACGAATCGCATCCCTTTCTGGTGGCGGAACCGTATGGCCTCTCGAAAGAAGTCGATGAGCGCACCGCCGAGATGTTCCACCGGCGCAGCGGGATGCAGGCGATCGCGCTGCGCTTTCATTGGGTCGCCAATCCTGATGAGCTGCGGGAGGTCGCCGCGCAAGGCGGAATCGATCCGGCCCTTCACCAGAACAACCTCTGGTCCTATGTCGACGGTCGGGACGCCGCGTCCGCCATCCGGCGCTCACTGGAAGCAACCGGGCTCGGATTCGATGCGTTCAATATCAACGCCGCCGATACGCTCTGCGCCGATCCCACCCAGCAGCTGATAGAGCGCTTCCTCCCGCAAGTCGAGCAGCGCTCCCCCATCGCGGGCCACGGCACCGCCATCAGCATCGACAAGGCCGCGCGACTGCTGGGCTGGCGGCCAGAGCATTCCTGGCGGGACAACCTGCGCTAGCGCTCAGTCCGCTCGTTCGTGCCGCTCGAGGTGCCGCGCGCGCAGCGCGAGATACGTGGCATCCTCGCGAGCTTTGACCCACATTTCGTAAAAGATCGCGGCCGATTCCGCCTTCACCGGGTCGTCTTCGCGCGGAAGCACCTCGCTTCGATCGTCGTTCCATTTGCGACCGCTCTTGTGGTTGGCATAGCGCCGCGCACGGGTGAACCCCATCTGGATGAACTTGCGCGCCATATCCATTCCAACAAAATCGCCCGCTTGCCCGTACGCCAGAAAGCGGGCATAGAGCGCATCGGCCGACTCCCTCGCGATCTCCGGCGTGCGAAAGCGCCACAGCGGCAGCAGCTCCGATTTGTACGGCTCGACCAACAGCACCCCCTGCTCGCCCTTGCCGATCCGGTACCGCTCCGGGTGCTCCCGAAAGTCGATCGTCGCCGAAATCGAGATCGTAGTCGAACGGCAGCGGCACAGATGTCTGGTCTTCGTTACGCACAGGAGGCTCGTGGAAATCTTCAGGCAAAGCGCGCGGCGGCACGCTACCATGTCGAATATTCGAGGATACGCGCTCGACCGGATGAGCGTTCCAAATCAGCAGGAGACGATCGATGCCCAACGATTTGCCCTTCTCACGCCGCACCCTCTCCAAGACTGCAGTGGGCGCGTTCATCGGCGCGGCCACCTTCCGGCCTGGCCGCGACGCGCTCGCCCAGGACGCGACCCCGGCAGCCTCGTCCGATACCTGCCCGGCAACCACGGTGGACGAAAACGAAGCAATCGTGCAGCGCTATTGGGACGAAGTCTGGAACGCCCAGAATGATGCCGCCCTCGCCGAGGTCTTTGCGGCCGACGAGGTGCATCACTGGGGCGTGGGCGATACCACGGTTGGACCGGAGGAATTCCTGGCGCGCATCGCCGCTTTCCGCACCGCTTTTCCCGACTTTCAGATTCACGTCGAAAAAACCGTCCGGGAAGCCGATCATGTCGTGTCGTACTACCGCGCGACCGGCACCCATCAGGGCGAATGGCTGGGCGTCGCTCCCACCGGCAACCAGATCGAATACAACGGCGTCAACATCTTCCGCCTTGCCTGCGGCAAAATCGCGGAAAGCTGGGGCGTCGCCAACCATCTCGGTCTGTTGCAGCAAATCGGCGGCGGCACCTCGATCGCGACTCCAACCGCCTGAAACGTTCCGTCACGGGCATGCTCAGTGGCCGGAATCACTCGCCGTTCGCGCAGGATTCCGGCCACCAGAGCCAAGCCTTACTTGGCGATCTCCCAGATCGTGCCGGCCGGATCGCGAAAAGTCGCGGTGCGGATCCCCCAGGGTCGATCCATCGGACCGTTCAGAAGAGGCACCCCTTTTTCCGCCAGGCGCGTGCAGACCGCGTCCACATCGTCGACCGGAATCGTGAGCTGCATGCGCGCCCCACTCGCGGGATCGGCAACCTGCGCCGGGCCGATCAGCCCTGGTCCCTCGCGCGCGTCGAGCAGGTTGATGAGGATGTTGCCGAATTCGAAAACCGCGGACGCATCATCCTCGTAATGCACCGGTAGCTCGAACACATCCTGATAGAACTGCTTGGTCGTCGCAAGATCTTCGGCGAACACCGTGATCGCGAAGATCTTGCGTGGCCATACTCGCTCGGTTCCCGTTTCGTTCGGTGCGCTCATGTGAAAAATTCCCTTCCCTGATGATGTTCGACCTGTCATCCGATAGTCGCAGAAGAGGCGCGAATTCGACACGTGGGAGACAATCCGCTCGGCTGATAAGCTATCGCCACCATCCCTCACGGTTGCGAAGGCAAGGCGGGCCTTCCGTTACCAGTTCGACACGCTCGGGAGATCTATGGAAGACCGCACCTTCGATACCTTCGCCAAAGCCCTCGCGCAGGGCCGCAACCGTCGCACGATGCTCAAGGGACTTCTCGGCATCGGTGGTGCCGTCGCTGCCGGATCGATGCTCGACAAGGAGGCAGATGCCGCCCGCCGCGGCTTCTCCGGGCCGAAACAGCCGACTCCGGTCTCCCCGGCGCCGACCTGCGATCCCAACACCTGTTACGGCTGCAACTCCTGCATCAACGGTGTCTGCGTCGGCGATCCGACCGATTGCTATGTGCATGAGTGTGAGGCCAGCGTCTGCGATCCCGACGGCGGCTGTAGCTATCCGTTCGATTGCCGGCAGGGAACCTCGTGCTGCGGAGCCCATCAGATCTGCAACACCTCGACCGGGCAATGCGAATGCAATCCGCTCGACAAGTGCTGCAACGTGCAATGCTCCGGCTGTCTGGGATGCGTCGACGGTGCCTGCGTTCCCGACAACGACAACTGCTATCAAGTGCCCACCTGCTTTTCCAACCTCTGCCAGCCGGACGGCGGCTGCCAGGAATTCGTCGACTGCCGCACAGGCACCGGCACGGAATGCTGTGGCGAAAGCTATACCTGCCTGCCCGACGGCCAGTGCAGCCAATGATCCCCGGTGAAGCATCTGGAAGCGCATGAGGCGTTCAGTACGCGTTCGCTCGATTCGTGTCCAGGGGCCGGCCATGATGGCGGGTGTCCGTTGCCGTGGCATGGCGCTCCAGCAGCTCATCGAGACAACTGAGGCACACGCATGGAACACCGCACCTTCGATTCACTTGACGAAAGCACTCGCGCAGGGACGCAGCCGGCGCTCGCTGCTCAAAGGCTTCCTGGGACTTGGCGGCGCTGCCACGGTGGGCGCATTGCTGGCGTCCGATACGGACGCTGCCCGGCGTGGATACTCGGGGCCGAAACCCCAACCCACCGTCGTCCCTGGACCGCCCACCTGCAACAGTCAGAATTGTTATGGCTGCCGCGAATGCGTCAATGGGGTCTGCACCGCCAACCCCCAGCAGCTCTGCTACGACCACACCAATGAATGCCTGACGAGCGTCTGCAATCCAGACGGGGGATGTAGTTATCCGTTCGACTGCCGCGTGAAGGAAGGCTGTTGCGGTTTCGACCAGTATTGCGACCTGTCCACCGGGGCCTGCATGAATTGCCCCGGCAATCTCTGCCAGAGTTCCGCGGCAGGTCCGGTTTGCTGCAGTGGTGCAACTCCCAACTGCTGCGACCAAAATGGAACGCTCACGTGTGTGGCCGCGGATAGTCTGTTGCTCCGACGATAACTGCTCTGGCTGTCTGGGCTGCGAAAACGGAACCTGCGTGCCCAAAGGCGAGAACTGCTACGACCACACCGCCGAATGCCTGGCGAGCGTCTGCGATGCCGATGGCGGCTGCAGCTACCCATTCGACTGCCGGGTGAAGGCAGGCTGTTGCTCGAGCGGCGAAACCTGTAGCACCTCCACCGGCCTGTGCGTGGCAGCCACCTGAGCCCGAAATCCGTCAATCGGCCAGTCCAGGCACTCCGTGCCGGTCGTCGCAACCGATCGTAGCTGCGGGCGTGTCTGCCCGCTCGGGTCGTTGCCCGGCAACCTTCCGCATAATCTCCACGCGGCGACAGAATCGGCGAAAATGGCTTTCACGCCAGCTCGGCGCTTTGTCGCATTCGGGAAGCAGGAGAAACGGATGACATCGGTTCCCGCGAAGACCACCCGCGGTCACTTTGGGGTCGCAACCCGGGACGTGACGCCACCCCTGAACGCCTACGGGCGCTGGTGGGGAGCAGCGCTCCACGACCAGAAGGTGGGCGTACACAAGCCGTTGCTTGCATCGGCAGCGGTTGATCGTCTCCGCTGGACGGTTCCGGCGACCCGCTCGTGCTGGTCACGATCGACAACTGCGTCTTCGCCCCACAGGACGAAGCTGCCCTGCGCGCCCGCATCGGGGAGCGTGCCGGTTTGCCCGAAGCGAACCTGATGCTCACCCCCTCGCATTCACATTCGAGTGCCAACATCAACACCGCCAATCCCCACCTTCCCGGTGGCGAAGAAGCCCAACCGTATCTCGACTTCCTGGCGCGCGCGATCGGCGATGCCATCCAGGAAGCGCAGAACAAATCGACACCGGCCTGGATCACCTGGGGCATCGGCCGCTGCACCCTGGCGCGCAACCGCGACTTCTGGGACGAATCCGCCCAGAGCTTCGCCTGCGGGTTCAATCCCGCCGGACCGCAGGACGACACCCTCCTGATCGGCCGCGTGACCGGCGACGACGGCGACATTTTGGCCGTGCTCTTCAACTACGCCTGCCACCCGACCACCCTCGCCTGGGACAACGATCTCTTCTCGCCCGACTACATCGGCGCCGCCCGCGAGGTCATGACCTCGATCTATGGCGCACCGGCTCTCTTCATGCAGGGCGCTTCCGGAGAGCTTGGACCGCGGGAAAGCTATGTCGGCGATACCGCCATTGCCGACCGCAATGGACGGCAGCTCGGCTATGCGGTCGCCAGCACCATGGAATCCCTGCCGCCTGCGGGGACCACCTATGTCTACGAGGGATTGCGGAAATCAGGCGCCGATCTGGGCATCTGGTCCGATCAACCGCTTCCCGAAGCGGCAGTCGCGGGCGCTTCGGTGCTCGAAGCCGTCAAGCTCACGGTGCCGATCGACCTGGCCGACATGCCAACCCTCGCCGAGCTTCAGGCATCGCTCGCAGCCAGCGACGACCGGGTCATGCAGGAACGCCTGCGCCGCTTCGTCGGCAAGCGCCGCGCGGTCGGCGATGGAACCAGCATTCGACTTTCCGATCTGGGTCTGGCGGTTGGGTGACGCCATCGCGGTTGCGATTCCCGGCGAGGCGTACTCCATCTTCCAGCACTCACTGCGGGACGCCTTCCCGCAAACGCCCATCCTGGTGCTGGGCGTCACCAACGGTGGCGTCGGCTACCTCCCCCCACAGGATCGGTACACCGAGGAAACCCTCTATCAGGTCTGGCAATCGCCCTACGCCGCCGGCAGCCTGGAAGCGGTCGCCGCCGCCGCCGAGAAGCAGATTCGCGCCATGATCTAGCCTCGGGGCAGCCGCAAGCCAGCGGTCCGTTTCGGAGCGCGACCCCGGTGCGGGATGGCCTCGGCAGCGAAGTAAAAGGGCCCAGTAGGTGAGTACTGGGCCCTTTTGCCAGTGTGCATGAGGCGGTCATGATCAACTGGTACGTACCACTATATCGATCCATCTCCAGAAAAGCAATACCCTTGTATACAAGAAATCGAATCGAATCACCGTCCACGCGCCCGTTCTACGGTCGGCAATCTGCGCAGCCCCGTCCGCTGCTTGCCAGTAGACGCATGTCACGATTTTGTCGGCTGGAAACGATTCGCATGTGATCAATGCGACTGGCATCAGGTGATCGATAGACAGTATTCGATGAGCTCCAGACATTCCAATCGAACGGCAACCACCCGGCGGAACTTGCTCGCCGGCTCGGCTGCGGCGTCGCGCTGGCCGCGGTCGCGACCAGCGGGACTTCGCGAGTCACGCTGGCTCAGAATGCCTCCCCAGTGGCATCCCCGGTGGTCAGTCGAGACGTGGTACAAACCGCATCCGGGCCAGTGACAGGCGTCGTGGTCGACGGGGTTGCGTCCTATAAAGGAATCCCCTACACCGTTCCCCTGCTGGATGAGCTCCGCTGGACACCGCCGCAACCGGCAACTCACCTGGACCGAGCCATTGGCGGCCACGGACTTCTGCGCCGATTGCATGCAGGTGATCGGGCCGGAAGCGATCGACAGGGAGCCGTCCGAAGATTGCCTCTGCCTGAACGTCTGGCGGCCCTATGGCGAGGTCATGATCGATGCGCTGTTGCCAGTTGCTGGTCTGGATCCACGGCGGCGGCTATGTCGGCGGCGGCTCCTCGATTCCCTGGTTCGATGGCGCACCCTTTGCCCGGCAGGGCATCGTGCTGGTCAGCTTCAACTACCGTCTGGGACGCTTCGGGTTCTTCGCCCCCTCTGCGCTGATGGACAACACCGAAGGCCCCTATGCCAACTACGGTTACCTCGATCAGATTGCCGTGTTGCGCTGGGTGCAGGAAAACATCACCGGTTTCGGCGGCGATCCTGCCCGGGTAACGCATCATGGGCGAATCGGCCGGTGGCTCTTCAGTCATCCATCTGATGACCTCACCCTATGTCGAAGAGGGGCTCTTCCAGCAAGCGGTCGTCCTCTCGGGTGGTGGTCGCCTGGCCCTGCTCGACCGCTCGATGGAACACCAGTCGCTCACCAACCTCTCCGCCCCGGCGGTCGACAATCTCTTCGCCGCCTCGGTCGGCGTCATCGGCAGCGACCCAGAAGGATCTGGACAAGCTGCGCGCGTTGCCGGCCGAAGAGCTGGTCGACGATCTCGATCTGCAAAAACTGGCCGAGCGCGCGCTCATCGGCGGCCCGCTGGTCGGCGTCCCGGCGACCGATGGTGAGATCGTGGTCGGCCAGCCGGAAGATCACTTCCTGGACGGCACCGCCAAGCTGATGCCGATCATCATCGGCACCACCGCGCTCGATGTCCCCACCCATTTTCCACCGAGCAAACTGCAGCCACTTAAGTTCTTCGGCCCGGACGAAGCAGCTGCCAAAGAAGCCTACGGCTTTGGCGACAAGCGCTTCCTCGGACCGATGGATCTGATCCAGCTCAATCTGTCGATTGGCACCGACATCACCATGCACGAGCCGGCCCACTTCATCGCCAGCACCATGCAGGAATCGGGCTTCGACGCCTGGGTCTACCGCTTCACCTACACCGCCGAGTCGACCCGACCCGAATCGATGGCGCAAGTCCACGCCGGCGAGCTGCCGTTCCTCTTTGACAACCTGGAAGCTCGCTATGGCGATGCCGTGACCGACAACGATCAGGCGACCGCTACCGCGTTCAACACCTACGTCGGCAACTTCGTCAAGAATGGCAATCCCAACAGTGACGGCCTACCGGAGTGGCCGCCGATCACACCGGCAGAGTTCGACGTGCTCGATTTCACCCTCGATGACGGCCCGGTTTTCGGTCCCGACCCACGTGGTGATACGGTCGCGCTGGTTGCCGCTGCCCAGCAACGCGCGCTGGACCAGAACGGGTAGTTCTGCTCGCGAGCGTCAACCTCCGCCGCCTTTACAGGGGGGACACGCGACCGGCCCCCCAGTGCAACGGTCGAACAAGAGCTGCCCGCACGTCGCGTCTGAACAGTCGACTGGCTGGCAAGCCTCACACGCTCCTCCCGCGCATGTTTGTCCCGTCGAACACGGACGGGGAGCCACTCCGCAGTTTCCCGCCAGGCAGGCTGGGCAAATGGCAGCCGTCCCATCCCCGTTACAAGAGCACACGGTGCCGCAATCGGCATCGACAGTGCAAACGGGTGTCGCGGTAGTGATCGGCGTGTTGGTGGGCGGAGCTGTCGTCGCCGTTGGGGTGTCGTTGGGGGTGTTCGTCCGCGTGGCTGGGATGCTGGTTGGCGTGTCGACCGGCGTGTTCGTTCGCGTCGCCGGTATTCTGGTCGGCGTATCGACCGGCGTGTTCGATGGCGCCGCTACAGTGTTTGTCGCAGTATCCGTAGCCGTCGCCGTACCGATGGGCGCTTCCGTTGATTGGGGGGTCTGCTGTGGCAAGTTTGGAGCGGAAAATCCTCGCCGGGCAGCATCCGTATCATCGAAGACGGCGCTACTCACCGCAGCGAGACCGCCGATGCCAAGCAACCCCTTGATCAACGTGCGCCGGGAAACGTCACGGCCCAATGCGCGCGTCAGTGCATCGAATCGCCGGTCATCCATCGAAGTGCCTCCGGAACCCCACCAAAGCGGGCATCGTGGCTTCGTTGCCAAAACAAATTGCGTTTTCGTTGCCTACGATGAGTCTACCAAAACGCTGCATGCGCGCTATGGCGATCGACCAGTATGGTCAGCGCCCACTCGTACGGCCAACTCTTCGAACTGCTGGCTGCCGCACCAGATGGGCCGAAATTCCGTCCGAACCGATCAGGTACGGCAGGCGGTCACGCAATGCGACGGCGGATCGAGCAATGTGCAGAACTGGCCAGTCGGGCATTCGCCCGTGCTCGTGCAGGCAGCGCCCCGTTCACCCGCGCCGCAATACGCGTCGCTCGCATCCACATCCACCCAGCACGAGCCGCAGGCCTGCTGTTCGCAGAACAGCGAACCCGCCGCGCACCGAATGGCGCAGGTGCCATTCGGTAAACACGCATAGCCATCGGGACATGGGCAGAACCCGCCGCAACCGTCCGAGCCGCAGGTCCCAGCGACGCAGGTCGTCGCGCAGCAGGTGTTGTCCTGGGTACAGACGTGTCCGCTGGGGCAATCGTCGTCACTGCAGCAAGCGTTCGGTCCATCGAAGCAGAGGCCGGGGTCACAGCACTTGCCTCCGTTCGGACATTCATCGTCCTGGCAACACTGACGGTTCGCCGTGCTGTAGCAATAGCCGTTGAGACAGCATTTCTCGCCCGCGGGACAGCAGGTGTTGTTCTCCGCGCAATACTCGCGCGGGGTCGGGCAGCAAAGCTCTTCCCCATAGCAATATCCAACACAACAGGCGTTGTCGCAGCACATCGAGGTGCCGTCGACACAACAGTCAGGACCGCAGGCAGTGCTCCCGCTGGCGCATCCCAGCGGCGGCTCGGGTGTTTGTGTGGCCGGAACCGGAGTTGGGGGCACGGGTGGAATCGTCGGCACCGGTGTTGGCGCCGTAGGACCAGAAAAACCGCGCCGTGCAGCCTCGGTTTCCCCGAGAACCGGAATCCCGATCGCCACTCCAGCCCCAACCCCAAACAAGCCCTTCAGCAACGAGCGGCGGCTCCGCCCCTCGGCCACACCCTTGGCCAGCCAATCGAATCTGCGGTCGTCCACGCACGCACTCCTCAGCCCGGCATCGCCAGTCAGGTCGACGCCCTCCATTGATCGTTGAAATATCCCGCCTTCGCGTGGCACGGTACCACGCCAGCCTACCTCTGGCCCAGAGAGAGCCGAATTGCGCCGTTGCCAGTCTCTTCCCGCGCTCCTGTAGACTGACGGTATCACCAAATCTGCATTGTCACCTTGACCCGGCAACGGCTTCGATCGAAGGAGATCGCACCATGCTCGCTCGTCCCCACGTGCTATTCCCAAAACAACCCATCGTCGCAACCCACCTTCCACAATGGCTCATCGTCGCCATGTCGTTCATCCTCTCGCTCAGCCTGTCGCTCCCGGTGGCGGCAACCCCAATCGCGTCTCCGGTGGCGATTTCTGGCACAGCCGACGGGAATGCAGCAACGCCGATGTGGGAGTCGACTGGCATGCCGGACTCCCGGGATCCATCCGGCCCGGGTCGCGGTCGATCCGAAGGGCATCATCTGGGCAGCCGATCCCTATCTCAATCAGTTTCACCTGTTCGATGCCGAAGGCGCCTATCTCAGCTCCTGGGGAGAGATCGGCGCTGGCCCAGGCCAGCTCGGGCCTTCGACTTCAGAGAAATACGCTGAGAACCAGGGACCTGCAGTAGCGTTTGGCCCTGATGGGAGCATGTATCTGGCCGACATGGGTAACGCGCGCGTCCAGAAGTTCGACGCCAATCTCGACTACCTGTTCACGTTCGAGATGGACCCAGATCTGCGTTATCCCATGGACATTGCAATCGGTCCAGAAGGCAACCTCTATGTGTGCGACAACGACACGCAAACGATTTTCGTCTTCGATCCAGATGGAACCTTGCTTCGCTCGTTCGGAGGTTACGGCACCGGCGACGATCGATTCATCCTTCCCGTTGGCTTGGGAGTTGCTCCAGATGGCTCGGTCTGGGTCGCTGACTTTGGCACGAACAGTGTCAAGCAGTTCACTCCCGAAGGAACGCTACTCGCCGTTCACGATCGCTCGGGATACCCGACAGGCGTCATGACCAGCCCGAACGATGTGGCGTTCGATTCGAGCGGCAACGTTTTCGTAACGGAGAGTTTCGGGGATCGCGTCTCGGTACTCGATATGCAGGGCAACCCAGTCGGATGGTGGGGAAACCGTGGTGTCGATGTCACATTCGGTTTACCGATCGGAATCGCGGTAGCCGGCGATGGCACGATCCTGATCGCCGATATCAGCCTGCAGGCAGTGCTGGCATTCACGCTTGATCCTCTCCTAGCCGAACCCAACCTCCATCCGCCGTCGAGTGGCTGAGCTGGTGCAAAACTGGCACGGCAATCAGCACGAACACGCCAATCGCGCCCTGAAAAAACGTGCGCACCGCTCGGCGCATGGCATCGGTTGTCCATCTGAGTTCCTCCTTTTATAGTGGCGCCACTCAGGCAGCTTCCAGTTCGATCTCCGCGAAATTCGCCCACATGAGCGCTTGCCGCTCGGCGATGCGAATCAGTTGCCAGTCGTTCGAAAACGTCACGATATCGAGCGCCCCGCCCGAATCGCTCAATGCCCACCAATCCTCCGCTTCTGGCCATTCCCCGGTTTCCACGCAGCGATGCAACCAGCGACAGCGAGATCACCCCACGCGGATCGAACGGCGCACGTTTCGTCTTTCCATCCGGCGTATGTTTGATCAGTGTTCCGAAGCGGCGGGTCGCTTCCTCTACGGATATTCCACCGGGCAGCGCGGGAATATCTGGCTGCTGGCGGAACAACCGGCGGTAGTGGTTCGGTCGTCCCGTCCGCCAGGGTTTGCCAGCGTTTCATTTCACCGCGCGCCACTGCCTGCACCCGGCCAATGTCGTCCAGCTCGCCCACCCCGCAATTGGTCGTCCCGATCTCGAAGTGGGCCAGCGACGTCACGCATCCGTACCGGGGAACATAGGGATAGCTCTCCCAGTCCTGGCTGTCCCGATCGTGCCAGTAGGCATTGAGCAATCCGCCAGCATGCACCTGCGCATCGGTAAAGTCCTCCGCATCCAGCTTTTCGTATTCGATCGAGATGAGGGAGTTGTTCACCCCGCTGGCGCCGAACCGGGCATAAAACGCCGGCCCATCTCCTTCCAGACCAAGCGGTCCGCCATTCGCCCAGGGAGAGCGGTCGTTGGTCGGATCGTTCAGGCGAAAGATCGTGCCGTCGCGCGTGATCAGATAGTCCACCAGCGCATCGCTGCACCGCGCCCCGCCGGGACAGGAGAAAAAGTCGCGATACCACGCTCCCGATCCGCGCCCCTGGGTTTCATGGTTCATCACCCCCACGATTCGGCGCGATCCGGCCGGAATCCGCGTATAGCCGTAGCCTCCATTGGTGGGTTTCGTAACCGGTAGGTCGATGAATGGCGGGTGCGGAACCCGCCGGAAGATGTTCGGCATGCGAGATTTGCTCCTTTGGTTAAAGTGGAAGCTGCGAGCCGAATCGATGGCCCGCGATGCAAAAGGGATCCCGTTACAATCTCGACAAAGAGATCAACGAATCCGAAGACAACCAGTTGACGACGTGGGAGGATGCGCGTGGACGATCGGCGTTTCGATGCATTGGTCAAATCGCTGGCGAGTGGGAAAAGCCGCCGAGCGATCCTGAAAAGCTTCGTCGGGTTGGGAGGCGCGGCCGCGCTGGGCGGTGCGCTGCGCGAACCTGGCGCCGACGCCGCAAAACGCCCCACCCCAACCCCCAAACCGATCACATGTCCCGGCAGCCAGCAATGGAACGGAACCAAATGCGTCTGCACGACCGGTGAAACTTGCGGCCCCGACTGCTGTCTCACCGGATCGGAATGCTGCGATGGCGCCTGCTGCTTCGGACATTGCTACGGCGAAGAGCTCTGCTGCTCCGATGACAACTGGTGCGATGCCGCCAATCTATGTTGCCAGGACGGCGAAACGTGTTGCGGAGAGCAGGGATGCGTCGTCATCGAGGAGGGCGACTGTGGTTGTGACGGGGAGTGCCCGCAAGGCTTTGAGTGCTGCGGTGGCCAGTGTTGCGCCAACGGTTTCTGTGCCGGCGAGATCTGCTGCGCCCTGGGCGTCTGCAACGGTAAGTGCATCCCCGATGTCGGGCTCGCATGCTGCGTCGATACCCTCTACCAACCGGGTTTCGTCATTTGTTGCGAGGGAAAAATCCTGCTCGCGGAGGTTTACGTCTGTTGTGACGACGTGGCCGAATCCCGAGATTGCTGCACGAACGGTGAGTGCCCGTCATGTGACGGATGCCTGACGTAACACTGCACCGGAGAGGGAAGCTGCTAGCGTCTCGCTCACCCACACGAGACACGTAGACGAGGAAACGCGCGACAAAGACGTTCACCACAGGAGAAGCACCGATGCTCAAACGACTCGTCCTGACGCTCATGTTGCTGTCCGCCGTCGGCGGATTCGGGGGCACGATGTTCGTCTCCGCGCAGGATGCCACTCCGGCTGCGACGCCCGAGGCTGCCGATGGTCCGACCCCGGTCATCATCGATAGCGACATGATTTCGGACGACTGGATGGCCACCCTCTTCGTCCTGAACGATCCGCAGTTCGAAGTCAAGGCCATCACCGTCTCAGGCACCGGGTTCGCCGCCGATTGCGCCGCCGGCGTGCGCGCGGCGTTGGGCTTGCTCGCCCTGGTCGAATACGGCGACGTGCCGGTCGCCTGTGGAGCCGAGTCGCCGCTGGTGGGAGACAATGCCCCACCGGACGAGTGGCGCACCACCCTCGAAAGTGTGGAAGCACTCGGCCTTCCCAACGGTGGCAAAGCCATCGATATCGATGCCGTCGAGCTCTTCACCACCACCGTGCAGGACTCGCCGGTACCCATCACCGTGCTCGCGCTCGGGCCGTTGACCAACATCGGCGCCGCCCTCGAGGCCTCCCCCGACCTGGTCGACAACATCGAGATGATCTACCTCATGGGCGGTGCGATCGATGTCGAAGGTTCGTTCGTCAGTGACGAGAACACCACCGCCGAGTGGAACATCTTCAGCGATCCGCACGGCGCGGCCCTCACCTTCGATTCCGGCGTGCCGATCACCCTGGTCGGGCTCGACGCCACCAACGAGGTGCCGGTAACCCCGGAATTCGTCGCCCAGCTCGAAGCCGAAGCCTCGACTCCAGCCGCCGAGTTCGTGGCGAACCTCCTTTCCACCAACGCCGAATCGATCGAATCGGGCAGCTACTTCTTCTGGGATCCGCTGGCGGCAGTCGTGATGGCCGATCCCGGCATCGTCACCCTCACCCCGCGCACCGTCACCGTGGTCGATAGCCCCGGCGATCCCGAGGACGGCCGCACCATGCCAGCCGACAGCGGCGTCGAGATCCTGGTCGCCACCGCCCCCGATGGCGCAGCCCTGGAAGCCGCGCTGATCGCAGCGTGGAACCAGTAGAAAATGTCCAGGGGGCGGCGCTCGTCTGGGTCTCCGGCATCGGCGTCGCCCCGCCTACCGCTATCACCTTTCATCGTTCGCCCATGTTCAGACCGACCGTGATGCGACAAGGAGACGAGGGATGAGCACAACGCCATTGCCACTGACACCCGCAAACAACGTCGTGCTGGTGCATGGCGCCTACGCCGACGGCTCATCCTGGGCCGAGGTCATCCCCCTGCTACAGACAGCGGGATTACGCGTTACCGCCGTCCAGAATCCCCTCACCTCACTCGCCGACGATGCCGCTGCCACCACCCGTGCCCTCGATCTTCAGAACGGCCCTACCGTGCTTGCCGGCCATTCCTGGGCTGGCACCGTCATCAGCGAAGCCGGCCTCCATCCAAATGTCACCGCGCTGGTCTATGTCGCTGCCCGCGCACCCGACGCCGGAGAAGACTACGGCGCGCTCGCCGGTTCCTACCCCGCAGCGCCCGCCACCGCCGGATTGCAGCACGCCGGCGGATTTGCCCAGCTCAGCGAAGATGCGTTCCTGAACGACTTTGCCAACGGAGTCGAGCCGGCTCGCGCCAAAACGCTCTATGCCGTGCAAGGGCCGATCTCGGACACGCTCTTTGCCGGACGCACCACCAACGTTGCCTGGCGCGCGAAACCATCCTTCTACTCCGTGTCGAAGCTCGACCGGACCACCAATCCCGATCTGGAACGCTTTCTCGCAAAACGCATGAACGCCACCACGATCGAGGTCGAAAGCGGCCACCTGGCGATGATCACGCATCCACGCGAAATCGCCGGCCTGATCCTGCTCGCGACTGGCCGACGCTCGTAAGGTCACCCGCGCCGGACAAAGCGCGGGAATCCACCCTCATCGAGCACGGGAACGCCTCCCGGCGATCTCGCTCACTCCATCCAGCCAACCAATCGAGAATCTCGCCGGACACAGGGCCAGTCAACCGCTTGTGTCTCTCTGATGAAGCCGATATGCTGCACCTAACCGCAACAATCGGCGAACCTTGGGATTCTCTGGCGACGCGCCCATAGCTCTTCTGGGGGTTCTGAACATGGACGATCGTCGCTTTGACTCGCTCGCCAAATCGCTTGCGGCAGGAACGAACCGCCGGAGCGTTCTGAAAGCGCTCCTCGGTCTCGGCGGCATCGTAGCCGTGGGCGGGGTCATACGAAGCGACGACGCGGACGCCGCCAGACGAGACACCCCAACCCCAACACCAGTACGCTGCCCGGGTATCCAGATCCGCCAGGGAAACGCTTGCGTCTGCCCCAGCGGACTCCAGACCTGTGGTCCCGATTGTTGCAATCCCGGTGGAACCGGGGGCGCCCACAGCGAATGCTGCGACAACGCCTGCTGCCATGGAACCTGCTACGGTGAGGAGCTCTGCTGCCCAACCGGCAACACCGTCTGCAATGGGTCAGC
This sequence comes from uncultured Chloroflexia bacterium, assembly GCA_963720855.1. Taxonomy (GTDB): domain Bacteria; phylum Chloroflexota; class Chloroflexia; order Thermomicrobiales; family UBA6265; genus JAMLHN01. The sequence goes on from CAVRGV010000002.1 coordinate 725,523, forward strand.
GTGCTGTGCACCCGGCGACATCTGCACCAGCAATGGCTGCGGACGCCCAACCCAAACGCCAACCAGAACCCCAACCCGCACACCAACTGCCACACCCACGCAGACGGCGACCTCGACCCGGACGAGCACCGCGACGCCGACCAGCACGCCCACCCAAACTGCCAGTATCACGCCTTCGCCAACCGCAACCCATACCTCGACCTCCACGCCATCCCCAACGCCGCTGATCTGTGACGGAGGATCGGAGATTTGCGGGCAATCGTGCTGCGATGACGTCTGCTGCAATGACTTTTGCTGCCAGCCCGGCTGGCCATGCTGCCAGGGCCTCTGTTTCGATCCGGCGATCTACGTCTGCTGCGACAACGTCCTCTCGCTGGCAAGTTGCTGCGAAAGCGAACCCTGCGTCGGCGACGCCTGCTGCGACGGCAATTGTTGCGATGGCGAATGTTGCGAAAACGTCTGCTGTAATGACTTCTGCTGCGACCCGGGCTTTCCCTGCTGCGACACTGCCAACGTCTGCTACGACCCGGAGATCTTTGTCTGTTGCGACACGGGTCTCGTTCAGGCGGAGTGTTGCCCGGACGCGACCGGCCCCGAGGGCGTTTGCTGCGAAGGCTCCTGGTGCGCGACCAGTTGTTGCGAGGGCTACTGTTGCGAGTTCGATTGGCCCTGTTGCGGCAGCCTCTGCTACGACCCCGAAACCTTCTCCTGTTGCAACGGGCAATACATTGCCGAAACGTGTTGCTCGGTCGACACCGATTGCCCCGGGCCGTGCGATACCTGTGACCTGCAGCGGGGCGCTTGTGTCGGATGCCCCTTCGACCGGCCGCAATGCTGCACCAACAGTCTCGGCAGCTCCTGCATCGCCGCCGGAGCCGACTGCTGCGAACCGGTCGACTGCGGCTGGAGCGATTGGGGCCCTTGCATCGACGGTATCCAGACCCGCACCCCGGACAATCCGCCGGTGTCTTGCGGCGGCATCCCGTGCGATCCTGCCGGGAGCAGCCAGCCCTGCTGCGGCGAATCAGGCAACTCATGCTCCAGCGATGAAGCCTGCTGTAGCGGCATCTGCCAGAGTGGAACGTGTTACGACTCGGTCGCGGGCACCTGCGAAGGCGGAGACTATTGCTCCGGCGAGGGCGCGGTCACCTGTAGTGGCTCCTTTGGCTGCAACTGCACCGTGATGTCCGACGGCGCCAACATCTGTGTCGACTACTACACCTGCGAATCGACCTGCGACTTCTGCGAACCAGGAGCTATCTGCGACCCGGGTCCCACCTCGTGTTGCGGAAGTGAAGGCGTTACCTGCCTGATTCCATGTCCGCCGGGCGGCGGCGGGTGCTTCTCTGCCGAAACCCGCATCGCCCTGCCCGATGGCTCGAGCCGATCCATCGCCGACCTCGCCGTGGGCGACGCGGTGCTCGGAGCTGACGGTCAGATCAATCGCATTGCGGCCATTCACCAACCCACACTCGGGAATCGAGCCCTCTACGCGATCAACGATTCCGACTTCTTCGTCACTGATTCGCATCCCTTTATGACGGACGACGGCTGGAAGTCGATCGACCCGGCCGCAACCGCTCGCGAGCACATCGACCTGCCGGTCGGCCGCTTGCGCGTCGGCGATCGGGTGCAGGTACTGAACGGCGTGCTCGCGGTTGCCCGCGGGGGCCGCTTGCCCGACCGAACCGACATCGAGGTAACCGCCTCGATCGTGCAGCGGATCGAGCCGATCGCGGCCGATCCCGCCACGCAGCTCTTCAATCTGCGGCTCGACGGGAATCAGACCTATTTCGCCAACGACCTGCTGGTGCATAACAAGTAGTCGCGCTGTCGTGCTCCTTGCCGGCTGCACGTCGAACGGCACCGGGTGCGCGATTCCCTTCTAGACATGACCAGGAACCCAGGGAAGTGAAGTAACGGTCCAGGCCACGTGCCTGGACCGTTTGCAATATCGATGACCAGTTGCTGCAGGAATCGATCGCAAAAGAAAAACGCGCGCCCCGCTCGGCGGGACGCGCGTTTCGTGGTTACTCGAAAGCCCGCCGGTTATCCGGCCGCGTTCTTGATCTCGGCCAAGGCTGCTTCTTCCTCAGGGCTGATCAGCTTGCCGCCGATCCCAAGGAACCCGCCTTCCTTGGCAGCCTGCGCCACGGCCAGTCCGGTCTTGTTGATCATCGCGCGATACGCGGACAGATCGTTCGGGTTCTTCTGCGAAACAAGCGTCACGCCCGCTGTAATCGCGGCCAGCGCATCGGCGCCCGTCATGGTCGAGTTGTCGAGCGCGGTTAGCTCGGCCTCGGTCGGCCCGCCGCCAAAAGCCGTGCCCAACAATGTCGTCGGTTCGGCCGCATCGGCCGATTCGATGATGGCCGCTGCGCCAGCCATGAGCTCCGCACTAGCCTTGCCGCCCTTCGACGGCGACGCACTCACCACCAAAGCCATTGCAGCCAGGGGCGCGCCTCGCATGGTTTCCCACTCCGCATCGGTATAGGAAGCGCGCAGCTTGGAAGCTGTCTCCCCAGCCTTCAGGGCAGAAGTGACGATACCAGCGGTCGCTTTATTGGACGGATTGTCCATGAACTCTTTGCTCTGATCGCCCAGCATTTTGCCAAGCCCCGCGGCATCCAGGCCGCCAGCTTTGGCTGCTTTGGTCACCATGCCAAGTACCGCCGGAACCGCCATCGTCATGATGGGAGCGACATTGAATCCGAGTGCCTTGCTCAACGTTCCGGAGATAGCATTCGTCCCCGAACCCATGATCGAATTCATCATGTCGGCCGAGGTACCGCCGCTACTGCCGGTCACCGACTTCATGAAGCTCCCAACCAGATCGTCGGCGCCCCCACTGGAATCGACATCGGTCGGCAGCTTCTTGAAGAGCGCCTCTGCGCCTTCCGGCGTTTTCGCGCTCGAGGCCATGCTCCCCAACGTCGTCGCGCCCACTGCGCCCAGCCCCTGGTTCAGCAGCGCCGGGTCAACACCGGTCATCTTGCTGATCTGCCCCAGCACTTCCGGGGTCGCCAGTTCAGAAAGCGATTCGAGAATACCCGCCATCGTAACGTCATCCTTCCATTGCTCGATTCCCGCGACCTCTCGGCGGCGCATCGAAGAAAGGACACTCCGTTCCCACGCTCGCCTGACGGAAATCAAGTCCAATCGGCACGGTACTGCCGTATGCGCATTCTGTCAAATACCGCCGCCCGTTTCGGCAGCACTGATCGCCCACGAGCTGGACCACACCATGTACCATGAAGGTCCAACTGACCAATGAACTGTCCGCCTTTGGGCGTCGAAGGCGCAAACACGGAGGCACCGCATGCGCATCGAAGCGAAACTGGAAGAGCTCGGTCTCGTCTTGCCAGAACCACTGCAATACCCCCCAGGCATGGGCATGCCGTTCGCCTGGGTGCGGGTACGCGGCAACCGGGCATTCGTCTCCGGCCACATCCCCCTGAATCCCGATGGAACAGTCGCCCAGCCGCTGGGAAAAATCGGCGTGGAGGTCACCGTCGAGCAAGGCTACGACGCGGCCCGCCTGGTGGCGCTCGCCCACCTGGCCAGTCTCAAACGCGCGCTCGGCGATCTCGACCGCGTCACCGCCTGGCTGCGCATCTTCGCCATGGTCAACGCCGGTCCCACCTTCACCAGCACGCCCTTGGTCGCCAACGGTTATTCCGATCTGATCCTGGAGCTCTACGGACACGACGCCGGCATGCACGCTCGTACTGCCGCCCCCATGCGCGTCCCCATGAATGCCCCATTCAACTGCGAAGCCGAAGTCGAAATCGACGGCAACTGACCTGCGCGGTGCCCCTTCCGATCATCGGCTGGCGACCGCCTCACCACCCTGATAATGTTCCGAACGATCTTCGAATGAGCCAACGTTCTTGGCAATCGAGCACGGATAGTCCGTGACCAGAGGGCGCTCCATGGACAACAATCGCTTCGATGCCTTGACGCGTTCGTTCGCCTCCAGCGGCAATCGGCGCCGATTTCTCAGGGGACTGCTCGGTCTCGGTGGCGCAGCCGCGACCGGTACCGTGCTCGCCCAGACGACGGAGGCCGCCCGCCGCCCCACCCCGACCCCCAAACCACCAAGCTGCCCCGGCCAGCAAACCTGGCAGAACGGCGCCTGCGTCTGTCCGCCAAACACCAGCGTGTGCGGTCCGGACTGTTGTCCCGCCGGCGCGCAGTGTTGCGACAACGCCTGCTGCTACGGCACCTGCTATGGCCCAGAGCTCTGTTGTCCGTCAGCCCAGGAATGGTGCGATGTCACCGGCGAATGCTGTGCGGCAGGCGAGATCTGCTGTCCAGGAGTTGGCTGCCGCGCACCCGAAAACTGTTGCATCCCATCCTGTGACGGCAGCACCTGCGGCAGCGACGGGTGCGGCGGCACCTGCTCCTGTGCCGATGGCAAAGTCTGCGACCAGGGAAGCTGCATCTGCCCATCTGGAACGATCACCTGCTCCGACGGAGCGTGCCGTGTCTGCTGCGACTACAGCAATCAGTCCGCCGAATGCGCCTCCACCCAGGGCGGCGACGCGGGCTGCTGGGCGTGTTTCGGACCGGATGGTCCAGGAACCCCGGCGCGCGCCTGTGGCCCCTGGTCGGGCGGGTGCCCACTCAGCGGTGGAGGAACGGGAACCTGCGACCAGAATCACATCTGTCGCCCGACACCCGCGTAGGGCAGGGATCAAACCCTCCATGGGTAGGCGTCGAGCTGATTGTTCAGGCAAGCACCGAAGCGCTTCGGCGTCTGGCGGCGTTTAACGCTTCTCGGTATCCTGCCCAAAATCAGGCTTCGGCAGGTTCGAACTCCTGCGTTGTAGCCAAATCTGGAGACGTTGACCATGGATGATCGTCGATTCGACGCGCTGACGCGCGCGCTGGCCTCCGGTCGCAACCGGCGGCAGCTACTCAAGGGACTACTTGGCCTGGGAAGTGCCGTTGCAACGGGCGCCGCAGTCACCGAGGTCCAAGCCGCACGGCGTCCAACCCCAACTCCCAGACCGGTAACCTGCCCCGGTTCGCAGATCTGGAATGGCAGCGAATGCGTCTGCCCCTCCGGAACCAAATGCGGTCCCGATTGCTGTGCGGATGGTCAGTCCGAATGCTGCGACAACGCCTGCTGCTACGGGACCTGTTACGGCGAGGAGCTCTGTTGCCCGACCGGTCGAGATTTCTGCGCTGGCACTGGGGAGTGTTGCGCCGAGGGTTGGAGCTGCTGCCCTGAATACGGATGCATCTCGCCCGAGCAATGCTGCTCGTCCACCGACTGCCCGCCCGATGTCTGTTATTCGGGAGCATGCGCCGATGGCCAGACCTGCCAGTACGTCTTCGATTGTACGAACGACGATGGCGGCAACTGCTGCCCTGCGCCGGCGTGCTTGCGGAGCGAATGCCTGGAAGACGGGAGCTGCAGCGAACCGGCTTTCGATTGCACGAATGACGATGGCGGGGGCTGCTGTATCGAAGACTGGACCTGCTGCCCCGGATTGGGCTGCCTTCCCCCTGGCCAGTGTTGCACCTCCGACGATTGTGTTCCTGAAACCTGCTTTGCCGGCATCTGCACTGACGTTCATACGTGCGAATTTATCGACGATTGCACCAACGACGATGGCTCCGGCTGCTGTGCAGAAGACCAGGTCTGCCTCGAAAACGGCACCTGTTGCACCCCGAATTGCCCAAGCGACTACCTGTGCGGCGACGACGGCTGCGGGGGCACCTGTGCCTGTCCTGAAGGACAAGGCTGTCAAAACGGCGCTTGCACACAACCGTGCGTAAGCGGCACCCGCTGTGGATCGTGCGGCGATTGCCAATGCTACGCTGACGTTATGGGATTGGTATCGTGCATGGATAAAAACACCGCTGTCGGCCCATGCAGTTCAGATGCGGACTGCCCCGCCGGGACCTACTGCTCGAACTTCCTTTCTGGTGATCCCTTCAAGCGAAATCTCTGCGTCTATCCGTGCTGCGGCGCGCCCTGATGTGTTGAGAATCGACGAACTGCCAGCCGACGCTGTCAGCTGTCGTGAAACGAATCAACCCAGCTTTTGCAGCGCCCTACTCTGGCGACCCATAGGCACGTGAGCTCCATCCACCGCTGGAGGCAATATTGACAACAGCGCCACCGCCTTCCAACGCCGGCAGGAACAGCTTCGTTAGCAGCATGGGGACGTGCAGGTTCAGCTCGAGGCCCCGCTCCCACTGATCCCCATCGGGGAACTGCGCACCTGGCATCCAACCCCCGGCATTGTTGACGAGGAGACCAACACTCCCCACGGCAATAACGGCATCGACTGCAGCGAGTAGCGCGCCTCGGTCAAGGAGGTCGCACGCTATGTATGTCGTCCCGGCGGCGGAGTCCAGTTCGTCGACCAATGCGGTACCAGCCGAGCGATCACGATCGAGGAACACGACCTGCCAGCCCTCCGCATGGAGCCGGCGAACGATCACTGCACCCAATCCTGCCGCTCCGCCAGTAACGACAGCCACGTTTTTGCTTCTCATCGATTACGGCTATCCCATCGCTGAACAGGATTGCCCCGGCGTGTCGCCGTCTATGGCACGGCGCCGCTCCTGGCGACTCAATGGAGATCACAAGCGTACTGACGGCGAAGATCATTCGGCCAAACAGCATGCACACGGCAGCAACCACCAATGTCAGCGCTGGCGCATTCACCTACATCGCGCGCTGGAGGCTGATTTCAATGGTGCGACCCTGTCAGCTTCGTAGCGTGAAGTGCAAATTAACTCCGTCCTAACACCATCCCAATCTGATCGAGATGCTCGTGACGATGATCACTGCGGTTGTAGTTCACGCCGATGTCGCGCAAGGCAGCCAACTGGTCGGCTGACAAGTCCGATAAGAGCTCGTCGATTTCGGCGGCGGCATCGAGCGCGTCTTGGGCCGCAGCGGCCGGAGGGATCAGCCGCCACTGCGGCAATCCCGCCCCATTGATCAAGTCCTCGTCTTCCTGCGATGGCGTCGAGTCTCCCTGCGTAAACCGCTTGATCAGCAGGGCAGCCCGCCGATCCCAAAATGCGATATGCGCCAGTGTGGCGCTGACCGTCCAGTCGCCATCAACCGTGCGGACGAGTTCGTCTTCACTGGTCTCGTCCACAAACTGCCGCAGGCGGACACTGAAGTCCTCGATGGGAGCACTTGTGACATTGTCCATCGGTTCTCCTTTCGTTGTTTGGTGGATCAGGATTCGGACTCGTCGGGATCGTTAGTCATGGGTCACATCCAATTCGACGGCCCTAGCTCCCCAGCTACCTATAGAGCATGCCACCTGCCTCCCACATCTGCAGTTTCACGCTGGTGTTCTTGGCCACCCGACCCAACCCCACATGGAGACGTCGAATCGTCTGGCCTTCATGCGACTCCACTCGTGCCAAAACAACCGATAACCCCGTGTACCACTTCAACCATCATCGGATTACGTCCTTTGTCTCCAGTTCCCCAACAATTTCGTCATGGACAAGACTGGAAAGATGCGCCTGGTCAATCGCTCACCGTACGACCCAGCACTTCTGTTTCCCTGGTGGGCCGTCGAGGAAGAAGTCGAAGGCTAAGCTCAGATTCCTGATCTGATGCGAGCCGAGGACGTTAGGGGGTTAACGCCAGCCATGCATCGTTCGAGGTCAACAGCGCTAAACTTGCGGACGATCCGATCGGTATCTCCAGATCGGACATGCCGCAGAGATCGTTCGCAGTGACGAGGAGCGCATCATGCCATTCGTGACAACCAGTGATGGAGTCGAGATCTTCTACAAGGACTGGGGGCCGAAGGACGCCCAGCCCATCGTGTTCCATCATGGCTGGCCATTGTCAGCCGATGACTGGGACGCCCAGATGCTCTTCTTCGTGCAAAAGGGCTATCGGGTCATCGCCCATGACCGGCGAGGCCATGGCCGCTCGGCACAGGTGTCCGACGGACATGACATGGACCACTACGCCGCCGATGCCTTCGCGGTGGTGGAAGCGCTCGATCTCCGCAATGCGGTCCATATCGGGCATTCGACCGGCGGCGGCGAAGTCGCGCGCTATGTCGCGCAGCATGGACAGCCAGCTGGCCGAGTCGCCAAAGCCGTGCTCGTCTCGGCGATACCCCCGCTGATGCTGAAGACCGACAACAACCCCGAGGGCTTGCCCATCGAGGTGTTCGACGGCTTCCGCCAGGCCCTCGCGGCCAACCGCGCCCAATTCTTCGTCGACGTCGCGTCCGGTCCCTTCTACGGCTTCAACCGCGAGGGCGCCACGGTCTCACAAGGCGTGATCAACAACTGGTGGCGGCAGGGCATGATTGGCAGCGCCAAGGCCCACTACGACGGAATCAAGGCCTTCTCCGAAACCGACCAGACCGCCGACCTCGAGGCCATCACGGTACCCACCCTCGTGCTCCACGGCGAAGACGACCAGATCGTGCCGATCGCCGACGCTGCCCTCAAATCGATCAAACTCCTGAAGAACGGCACCCTCAAGACCTATCCCGGGTATCCCCACGGCATGCTCACGGTACATCCCGACGTGCTCAATGCCGACCTCCTCGCCTTCGTCGAGGAATAGGCTCAGGACAGTTCCACCGCAAAGCAACGAACGGGTGACGCACCTTCACCCGTTCGTTGCAAATCTGGCGCTTCGAAGAAGTTGGAGGCGGGACAAAGGGCCAGGCGTGCTGCTATCGCGTAACACGCCCGTCGACCAAATCAACTTCCCGTAGAAGAGCAGGTGCGCTTCCCACGTGTGCGTTTGATAGCAGCCCGCTTGGCGGATTGCCGGCGTGAAGCGCGCCATGATGGATGGTCCTGGCCGATGGCCGAGGGAGGTTGCTATCGTCCTTGGGAGACTGGCCTTCGCGTGCCAGCCTTTGCTACGGGTACGAGGGACGCCAGCTCCGGGATGACTCCCTCCAGCAACTCGATCGTCGGGCCCTCGTTACTCCATCGCACATAACCCGATGTCGAGACATAGCTGGCATTATCTGCGCCAATCTTCAACAAGAATGCGAGTCCTGGCGCCGAAAAGACAATGAGCGGATCCTGATATCCGACATCGGTCTGGATGGTGAACTGAGAGCGGTCCATCGGTCCGCCAGACTTGCAGCGCACGACCTGCACGTGTTGGGTAAAGCCTTTATGGATTTCCATCTCCCATGGCGTCGAAGGGGCTGACCAGTACGCATGCACCCCGGCGAGCGATGACGCATCCGAGGCATACGCAGCTGGTGTGACGTCCCCGCCTACCAGGATAGTCACCGGCGGCAACGGCGCAATAAACATTTGGGCCACACAATCGCGCGCCGTGGACCGGCCATGGTTGGCGACTTCGACGCGAAAGATCGTCCAGTCTGGGACATCAGCGATCGAATCGGCGCGGGTAATGCGGAGTTGCGGACGCTGGTACCAGTTGAGCACGACGTCCTGGAAAAACACTCCCGTCGCCGCGCCAATGACGGCGCCGGCAACTGCGGAACTGGCGAAATCAAGCATCACCCTGCCTCCGGCTTCCCTTCGTCAGCAACGAGTCCCTTACCAGCGATCGATCTTGCCCACCGACAGGAGCGTAAATCCGACGTCGTCGACGAGTTCGCAGAGCTCGTTCGTCGGATTCGGGAACCACCCCAACTCCTGGCACACCACTCTCACGTCGTTACTCGTTTCGATCTCCCCTGCCAAGATGAGTCGGGTCAGTACGTCGACCGCATGGAAGTGATCCGACCGGCGACGACGGCACTGCTTCATGGACTCGATGTGGACTCTTGATCGTTGGCTGAGCATTCCATCTCTCCGCGCTCCTGCAGCGTCTGCGGTCAACTTGACAATATGAGAGTATATGCTTGGCGGGCGTGCGTTCGGTATCCAACGTGACGGCCCGACTCTGGCCGCCAAAGGAGCGCGCCAACGCCGAGGGTGTCGACGTCCTCCGGGCGTTGCTGTTTTCCACTTCCACTTTGAGTTCTGCGTATGCTTCCTGGGTCGACCACCCTCCCCTGGAGAACTGTGGACGGCAGTTGCGCCGGGCCCACTGATCCGCCGGCTTCGGTCCAAACGGGTCTGGCGCTCTCTTTCCCATTCGTAATCAAAGCTCCTACGCTAGTGAAGCTTCCTGCTCCGGTTCGTCGCCTAGGTTCTTGGGCGTTCGATTGCCTTCCCGGATCGGAGCAGGGGCACTCCCACTCTTGGGTCATCTCACAAACAGAAACGCCGGCGGAGATGCGCCGTCCTCCGATGTCCTGTGCTCAAGAGGGAACTCGGATTCCCTTGAGCGGTCCCCGGCGAACCATTACGAAAACCGGGGACAGCTAACTTTACGGCCCGTAGCGACGTCGGGAGAGTATTTGCGCCGTCCGGCAGCTGCCAGTCGCTCTCGCAGCCCACCCCTACTCGCTAACAGTCAATTGTGACAAAGTCCGAGCTGAATCCGTTCATTCTGGCCCGTACTTGCACAGTCCCTTCCGCGCCGTCCACCTGGTGACTGAAGGTGGCGTTGCCACCAGAATTCGTCGTCACCATGGACTGGAAGAGCACACCAGTCTGCCCGGTCGCGATCACGCGATAGTCCAGGTTGAATTGGTAGGTCGTGCTGGGCGCGAACCCACCCATGGCAACAAAGGGGCTGCAGCTTCCGTTAATCAATCCGAAGGTGATGGTGAACGTCGGCGGCACCGAGGTGTTGGTCGGGGTGTCGTCGGCGTCTTCGTTGGGGGAACCGGGGTGTTGGTTGGGGTGTCCGTCGGCGTGTTGCTGGGAGGAACGAAGGTATTCGTCGGCGTGTCGGTTGGTGTCCGAGTCGGTGGTATCGGCGTGTTCGTCGGGGTATCTGTTGAGGTTCTTGTCGGGGGAACCGGTGTGTTCGTTGGGGTATCGGTGGCTGTTCTGGTGGGGGGAACGGACGTGTTTGTCGAGGTTGCCGTTGGGGGCTGGGGCGTATTGGTTGGGGTGTAAGCGACGCAACTGTTGTTCAGACAGCGCGCGCCCGAGCATTCAGTGTCCGTGCAACAGGCACCGGGCGCCAGACAAATCCCGTTGCAGACGAGCTGGCCGGTGGGGCAGCAGAGTTCTTCACCGTAGCAGCTACCGTAACAACAGGCATTGTCACAGCACTGACTGCCACCCGTACAACAGTCTGGGCCGCAGAGCGCCCCGCTCTGGCAGATGCACTGCGCACCATCCCAAATCTGGTTGCCCGGACAGGTGACTGGTTTCACCGTGGGAGTGGGACGGCGAGCGGCGCGCACCTCGTTGTCCAGCGCCACGCTGCCGACCGCGGCGATGCCGCCGAGCCCGAGCAAGCCCTTGATGAGCGTACGACGCGAACCACCTCGACCAAGTGTTCGAACGAAGGTATCGAATCGTCGATTGTCCATGCGTGTGTACTCCCGAGCCGTTGTGAGGCTGGAACGAGGGGGCGGCTCTTCACATTATGTCGTTGCTGGCAGCATAGCGCGGCGAAGATGGGAATGCGAGCGTCTGGGGTGAAAGCTCGGACCGCTGTCGCGTTGCAACGGTAGTTTAAGATCCTCTTCAGTTGTCGATTTGTCCGTTGTCACGTCGACTACCCCTGTGAGGGCGTAGTGCAAAGTGGGTGCGGCCCTATTCCAGAAGAGGGCAGTATTAAGTGAACGACCGCTAGGTGAATCTTGAACGCGAAGCCCTCATGCGTTGGTTCGACTTCCAGCGAGCACATGCGATTGAGATTTTGGACGGGCTGACGGACGACGACCTTCGAAGACCCATTACCGCGTCGAGGTGGAGCTGCCTTGGCATGATCGGGCATCTCGCGGGTCTCGAGCGCTTCTGGTTTCGGCAGGTGCTACTTGGCAATCCTGACGCTCCCTCGGACCTCCCAGAATCCGTTGAATGGCATGTGCCATTAGCGATTTCCACAGCGGACGTGTTCGCCTCGTACAAGAACGAAATTGCCTTGGCCAACGACATTATTCGGTCCGTGTCGCTCGATATGGAACCGCTTTGGTGGCCGACGTTTTTTGGCGATTGGCGGCTCAAAAGCCTTCGGGAGATCATTCTCCACACGATGAACGAAACCGCGAATCACGCCGGCCATTTGGACGCTGCGAGAGAGATCATCGACGGTCGGCTCTGGCTCGTCCTGGAAGAGGCACCACCCGGCCCCGTCGTCCCATTGTTACCGGGCACTTGAAGTCGTCGAAAGATCCACCCTGCGCTGACTCCGTGAAGTTCTTGATGGCGGGTCGGTGAACGGGGGCGCTTCGGCGGCCTCGTTTGCTTTTACTACTAAGAGGCGGAGGAAATGAACAGCACCTTTAAAGGTGAGGCCATGGAGCCCTACGAGAAGTGGTCGACGGACTGGCGGTCTGGCACTTCTCTGTCATCATAGTGATCCCGCGTCGGTCAGTGCAATATCCGAGTGACGCGTCAGCGCATGGTTCAGAGGGAAAAGGAGACGGCACCGTGAATGATGGACTGCTCGACGCCATTCGGCACAATGTCTGGGCAACAAGCGAGATCTTAGATGCCTGTGCGACGCTCGATCACCACCAACTCAACGCCATCATTCCAGGGACCTATGGAACGATTCACCGGACGTGGGCACATCCTGGGATCGGATGCAAGCTACTGTGCCCAGCTCATAGGTGTCGATTCAGGCTGGGATCTCTCCAAGACAGGAGCGTTGCCGATCGACGAGTTGAGGCGGCTTCATGGGGAGACGGCTGCTCGCTGGGACGCGTTCCTGGAGCAGCCATTCGATGCCGAGCGTCTTTTCGTCGATGACTGGGACGATGGCAGCACCCTGGATATGCCCGCCGGTGTCGTGATCGCGCAGGCCGTGCATCACGGAAACGAGCACCGCACCCAGATCGCTACCATATTGACGAGCTTGGGTATTCAACCACCGAGCTTGGGTGTGTGGGAATTTGCCATCGCAACGAAGCGGGCACGGATCCGCACGACGCCGACGAACGAACGGACCGCGCCTCCGAGTTAGGACCACGATCGATAGTTGCCGATCGGCACCCATCAGAATCGACCGCGGCCCAGGCATAACGCGCCCACCTGCTCGTTAGATCAATCGGAAGAACCTGCGGTAGACTCGTTTTCTGTCCTTTTTGGCATGACACAAGCGTTGGGGCCGGTTTGCCCCGGATTGGGAGGATTCCCGTCATGGACCCGAAGCAGTTCGACCAAATCAGTAAGCTATTCGCGGCACGGAGACTCTCCCCGGCGAGCGGCTCTTGCGGCCAGTGGAACTGCATTCGCTGCCGGTCTCACCACTGCCGGGGTGACCGCCGCCAGGAGGCGAGCCCCGAGGCCACCCCAATCACGGACACGACCGAGGAGCGACACTGCGCAAACCCTCTTTTTACAGGCGTTTCAATCCGGGTCCATCGCCCCCAAGACAGATGCGGAGGGTCACTATGTGGTGACGCTGGATCATGGGCTGGGGCAGACCGTGTACTTCACTGACCGCCCTGAGCGCCTAGTCGGCGTCACCCCAACAGCTCAGTTCCTGGCAGACTTTGGTCTCTCAGTTGGGGACCCGCCCAACGCCGCGCTGGTCGTAGAGAAGGAAGATGGCACGACCCAGATTGCTGTGGTGGAGTTGATCGACCCTAAATACGATGACGCCACCGACACGGCCACCTATGAGGTGGCCGTGCTAAGGAATTTGAGCGTGAGCTACGCGTGGGATTTGAAGAGACCCCAGCCGATCTGGCGAGGTTCGGCCTGAATTCGGCGCTGCGCGCCTGTTTATCGACGATTGCGCAACGGGACTGTCACCTGCTCCACCTCGTCATCGACCGATGGTGCGGAAATCACCTTGAATGCCGGCTTCTGCTACGTGGAAGGCTGCTGCCAGCCATGCACCGACGGCTCGGACCCGCATACCTACTGGGCAAATCAGTGTCAGGCGTCGCAGCCGGGTGCGTGTCTCTACTGTGATTCCGACGGGGATTGTTACGATAACGGCGCAACCAAGCGCCATCGATGGGCAACTGGTTGATGCCCTGCGGCAATGACGGATGCGGCAGGGAGGGGAGATGGGAAAGGATGGGTAAAAAGGAGGGAGGGAACGGGCGATAATCTCACGTCAGCGCTGTTCGGCTCGCAGAATCGGTCAGTCGCGAAGAAAGAAGCGCCGGGCGATATCGCCCGGCGCTGCTCTCATGTGAACGATTCGGAAATTCTGGAAAGTTCCCTAGTTCTTCTTGACGAGGAACCCGGCACTCCCCGCCTTGTCCTCCAGCACGTTCTGCAAAAACGCAATCAGCGCGATCACCCCACCGGCCACCGCGGCAATCCCAATCGAGCGCCAGGCGTCGACATCGATCACCACCTCACCGCCGCCGGCCACCGCTTGGATGAGCTGATCGAGCATCGGAACCGCGATCAGGACGAGAACCCCGATCATCCCCTGAAGAAACGTGCGAGCCGCGCGCCGCAGCGCATCGGTGTCCATGTTGATGAATCCCTCCTGGCGCTCCTGCGCCTCCTGCTCCACCGTATCCCTGAGTCGACTACGGCAAAATCCCCTTCACCCGGCCAACCCCGAGCAGCGAAAACACCGACAACCCCGTGTACCACTTCAACCGCCAGCGGGTCGCATCCTTCGTCTCCAGCTCGCCGACCTGCTCGATCTGAATCCCGCCGTGCTCCAGCCCGAGCGCGCCCGACTCCCTGCCCGAACTTCACCCCATACACCGACGAGCAGACCGAGCCCGAGCTCCCCTGCACCTGCGTATCACTGATGAAATCGTCCACATACAGCGGAATACCGTCGTAGAACAGCGCCCGCTGCCCGAACTGATCGACATCCACCTCCAGCAGATTGCCGCTCGCCCGCCGCAGCGAGCTCAGCTTGCGCCGCGTCCGCCGGCTCAGGAAGATCGCATCCGGCTTCCCCGGCATGATCAGATCGATCATCGAATCCATCATGTCCAGCGTAAGCTGCGCGCCGTTCGCCCCGGCCGTCACCTCCTGTGCCGGTCCCGGTCAGCACCTTGGTCAGCCCATCGAACGTCTTGGGATTCAACCCCGCATCGCCATTGAAGAACGAATCGGAAAAGACATGCGCGATCGACTTCGCCCGGCTGGTCACCACCTCCGCCTCGATATCGTTCGGATCGGCATAGGTCGCCTGGATGAAATTGTCCACATCCGCGTCGCCGCCCAGGATCTTGAGATTCGCGGTTACCTGCGTGAACGTCGGCGTCGCCTCCGTCCACGTATCCCCCACGTCATAGAACGTCGCCGCCGGCATGGTCGCCTCGCGGTTGTACGTCACGCTCGTCCCGGTCACCTCCATAAAAGGAAGCAGCTGCAACACGCTGCTCTCCTTCACGATCGTTTCCACCACCCCCCGCAACAGCAGGTCGTTGGTCAGCTTGGCGGCCTCCGCCTTCGTCATCGCCATTGGCATAGTCCTTTCTTGTAGCTCTACATGAAAACGCAAATCAATCCGCGCCATCTCTCCCCGAAATCGCGCACAAAAAGCGGGCAGCCCAACCGGCCGCCCGCCCCATCCCCATCATCCCGAACCTGCCAAGGGACCTCTTGTTGCCCCCATCCCAGTCCCGGCGCAGAAATACCGGATCCAAACGACAGGGGTGTTAGCCCAGGGTTTCAACCGTGGGTCCGAAAATCCGCGCCCCACAGGTTCAACGGCTACCGCCGCTGCCCCGCAATCCCCCGCCGCACCTTCTCCGCCGCCGGCAGCGCACCCGGATCGATCACCGTGCTCCCACCGCCGGCAGGCACCACCGGCCGCAGCGGCCACCGGCTGCAGCCGGACCAGCCACCGATTCCGCCACCCGCGCATACGCCGCCCGCGCCGGTTCGATCGACGCCAGCAACGCCGGCACCGTCGCTCCCTGGATCAGCTCCGGCACACTATCCGGATACGCCGCCAGCACCACCTGCCGCACCGCATCCAGCTCGGCAACCGCCACAACTTCGATCTCATTCGTTTCATCGTTCATCGGAAACCTCCTCGTCAGTCATCGACTGTCACACACTCGCAACTGGTGAAGCCTGTCCATTCCAATCGCCGAATACCCCACAACTGCCAGACATCCAGTTGCTAGGTACCAGTTGCCAGCTACGAGTTCCTCCCTCGGCAATCCGCTCCCGCAAATCGACCCCCTCCAACGCCACCACCAGCGCCGCGCTCATGACCAGATCGTCATGCCCGCGCCCCGCCGGAACCGACCACTGCATCAGCTTCCCGGGACCGAGCGAGGTGGTGAACGTGACCTCCCGCAAGCTGCCGCCAGTACTCCGCGGTCACCTGCGCTTCCGGGCGTGCCGGCAAGCGAATCGTCCCGGTACTCCTTGAACCGGCCGGTATCGACCAGATTTGTGAAATCCCAACCCAGCGCGCTCTTGCTCTGTGCGGAAAAGAGAAAGGGAATCACCCGGATCGGCCGCTTCCCGCTCCCCAGGCTCGCCTGTAGGAAGGAAGCCAGCCCGGCGCCAACTCCGGTGGCATCGACCACCACCGCCCCCGCCTTCCAGACGTTCACCGCCAGATCGACGATACGGGCATGCACGTCGACCGTACGCGCCCCCGTCAGCGCCATGCCGATCGACCACCCGGTACACCGGCAACCGCGAGCGCAGCTCCAGCTCACTGCCGGTCCAGCCGTCCAGCCGCTCACCATCCTCCGGCGCAGCGCGCCGTGCCGATCTCCACCACCGTGATCGCCGTGCTGTCCCGGCGCGCGTTCGGATCGAATGCGCCGTGCTCCACCGGCTGCTCGTCCTCCCCGGCCACATCGATCAGCAACGCATAGCGTTTGCCCGCGTTCCGCCGCATGCCGGCGTTCGTGATCCCCCTGCATCTGCGCCAACCGCTGCGCGGAAAAGAGACTGCCCGGCATCATCCAGCTCTTCCAGGAAATACTCGGTGCGGATCGCCGGATGCTGCCGCCCGAACTGCGCGATCCGCTGCGCCACATGCTCGCCGTACTCCGGCACCACCGCGGCGACCGCTTCCCAGCCAACCTTCCAGACCCGCGTGCGGCCGTCCTCCCGCTCGAGCTGCTTCAGGTGCGCAATCTGCCGCGCCAGCAGCGTGTCCCGCCGCCAGGCGGTACCCAGAAACAACGTGGTCGCATTGGAAGACGCGCCCATCGGGGTGAAAACCGTGTCCCACACCGCCGGATCGATATCCTGCGCCTCGTTCGCCACCAGCAACAGGCTCGCGGTCTGTCCGCGCTGGTTCGCCTGCGCCGACGCCGAAAGAACCGCGCCGAGGCATTCCCATACTGGATCACATACCCCTGCTTCAGCTTGCACCCGCGGCCCCGACGCCTTCGAACGCAACCGGTCGTACAGCCGGTCGCGCATCAACGCCGCCTGCGGATGAAACGTCGGCGCCGCCAGCACGATCGATCCACCGGCGTTCTGGTATTGCCACAGCAGATGCGCCACCGTTTGCGCCAGCATCTCGTCCTTGCCCGATTGCCGGCTGAACATCACCGCAAATTGCGCCCCGTCTCCCTGGAAAACGCTCTGCAGCACCGCTTCGGCCGGTTTCGTCTGATACTCCCGCAGCGCAAATCGCGCATCGAGCACGCGGGAAAAGACGCTGACCTTCGCGAATTCCCCCACGCGCTCATTGACCCGCGCTTCCAGCGCCGGATCGCCTCGCGTGCCCCATGCCTACCCGCCGGCGCCGATCGCGCGCAGCACGATCTGCACCACGATCGCTCCCGCGATCAGCCAGAAAATCGCATCGATCCGGCCGCGAATCTCCTTCACATCCTCCGCGAGCTCATCGACCTTCGACCGGGTGACCGCCTCATAGGCGCTTCCGGGATTCAGGATCGATCCCCGCCGCTCTCTTCACGGACCGGCAAACTCAGAATCTTGCCGCCATGCTCCATCATCTCGTCCCTCCTTCCTGGCCGCCCGCGCCACCTGACTCTCTTTTTCCAGATCGATCAGGATCTGGTTCAGCAGATCGGCCAGCGACTCATCCGTCTCATCGCTGATCGACTGGCCCATCTTCATCGCCTGCACCGCCGCCGACGTCAGCCGAGCCACGCCGGCCGCCAGCTTGCTTGCATCCTGCTCCTCTGCCAGCAGCTTGGCCAGCGCGAACCGGATCGCGCCCAGTTCCTCGTTCACCCCGCGCAGCGCCGCGCCTTCGCGCAGCACATCGCGCATTGGCGTGTCCAGCAGCTCGTCGTATCGTCCCGCGTGCTACCCGCTCCTGAAAGCGCTCGCGCTGCTCCACGGTCGGATCGCTCGTCGAGTCTGTCATCTCTTCCAGAAACCGCACGCCACCGTTTCACATCGTTCTCCTTTCCGTAGTTCGCGCCAGAAGAGACAGGCAAAACCGCCGAGTTGGTCAGGAATCGCGACAAATCTGGGTAAATCGTCACGAGGTCAGACGCGAAAGGTGAGCAGACAAATCCAGCATCGACTCCAGGGAAATGCCGGCATTCGCGCTCGGTTCTCACTGCGTTATCACCCGCGCCGACGTAGAATTGTCACAAACGAAATAACCCGGCAGGAAAATGGTGTCAAATAGAGCAACCCGGCGGGAGGGACCCGCCGGCAGTAATGGTTTACCGTTATCGAGGAGATCGAACATGCGGAGAGTAGTTGCCCTGGCGATGCTGGTCGCCTTGACCGCTGGGGATCCTTGCCCCGGGCATGGCACGGGCGCAAAGTGGCACTCCCACCACCGAAACCACGGGATCGTTCGGCGTGCCCATCGGCACCACGGTATCGCTCATTGGCCCGGACGGTTCGCCGGTCGGCACCATGACCGTCTCGAATATCACCGATCCCTTCACCGGCTTCGACTCCAGCTCGGCCCCCCAGCGCGGCTATCACTACGCTGCTGGCCGAGGTGACGATCGCAAACACCAGCTCGTCGCCCATGGAGGTCTATCCCAACTACCTCATGGGCATCGACAACGAAGGATTCATCGCTCAGCAGCCATACGTCAGTCTTCACCGATGCAACCATCACCCCGCTGGAATACACCGATGCCCTTGCGCGCTGGCTCATCCATGACTGGAGTGATCCCGTACCAGCTCTTCGGCGACACCACCCTCGAACGGATCGTCTATTCGCCAAACTACGACCGCCAGATCACCGTGCTCGACCTGCGCACCGCGCCAGTCCCGATCGGGACACCGGTTTCGATTATGGACACCACCGGCGCGGAAGCAGCCCAGGTGACCGTCAACGGCGTCACCGATCCGTTCACCGGATATGATAGCTTCTCGGCGCCGTCCCGTGGCAGCCGCTACATCATGCTCGACGTATCGGTCACCAACACCGGCGCCGGCGTGCTCAGCGTGAGTCCGTCCGACTTCTGGGTGGTC
This sequence comes from uncultured Chloroflexia bacterium, assembly GCA_963720855.1. Taxonomy (GTDB): domain Bacteria; phylum Chloroflexota; class Chloroflexia; order Thermomicrobiales; family UBA6265; genus JAMLHN01. Next base: position 744,855 of record CAVRGV010000002.1, read on the forward strand.
GATTCCGACGGCTTCGTCCTCAGCTCAACATATACGAGCCGCACCGACCAGACCTTGCCTGACTTCGACTATCTCGACCTGAACCCGGGCGAGTCCCAGCAGGGCGCCATCGTCTACGAGGTCTTCGAAGGCGTTCCGCCGGCCCAGGTCAACTGGGGCGATGGCTATACCTCGCTGAACGTCGTGGCCGATCTTTCCGCCGGTACCGGCGCCGCACAGCCGGTGAGCCAGCCGCCCGCCGCCACCGAAGCCGCCGGCGCTCCGACTGTCGCCGCCCTCCGCCCACCGAAGTCGGTAGCGCCACGCCGCGATCGCCAGCAGCCCGGAATGTGAAGGCCTGGCCGACTGGGGAATCGATCTGCTCGACCGCATCACCGCCGCCTCGGAGCTGACCGCTACCTTCCAGACCGCCGATCTCTCGACGGTCACCGCCGACCAGGTAACCGACATCGCCACCCAGCTCCGCGCCATGGGCGACGAGCAAGCCGCCAGCAACCCGCCGTCCGCCGCCGCGGACGTTGAACGCCATCATGGTGGATCAGTTCTACTATCCCCTCGCCGATGCGGTCGATGGAATCGCCTCCGCGATCGGAGAAGGCAACATGGCCAGTGCCATGACTGCCATGCAGAGCGGCTCAGGGGCTCACCAGCCGTCTTCGCCGATGGCGGCGAGTACGATCTCGCCGCCGCCGCGCTCACCGCTGCTTGCCCCGCCGAGATTCAGCAGATGGACGGGCTGCCGCCAGCTAACTCGCGGCCGCCCACAGCTCGAATACAAAAGCGCCGGAGCGAACGTTCGCTCCGGCACTTTTCATTTCCTCGCATAGAAACCCGCTACACTCGACCATGCAACGTCCGACCATATCGTGTGAGTCCATGCCATGCCCACGCTCGCCAGAGAACACTGTGTCGCCTGCCAGAAGGGTGCCCCACGGGTAACGCCGGAAGAGATCGAGCTGCTCTTGCCCCAGATTCCGGCATGGACGCTGATCCTCGATGACCAAGGCGACCGGCTCGAGCGCAACTACAAGTTCGGCAACTTCATGGAAGCCCTGGCCTTTACCAAACGCCTCGGCCGTTTCGCGGAACGCGCCGGCCATCACCCCTCCATCCTCACCGAATGGGGCCACGTGCGCGTCACCTGGACCACCAAAAAAATCCACGGCCTCCACCGCAACGACTTCATCATGGCCGCCCGCACCGACGCCCTCTTCGCCCTCCAGGACTCCGCCGCCCAGGACTGACAATCCCGCCGCCAATCGTTCCCCTACCACTGATGACAACCGGCGACCGACGTCGCATGACGGCGTGCTGCCCGCTTCCTACGACTGCTGCCCGTCCGTCCGTCTGGTATTCTTATTTCCGATAGACAACTCAACAACTAGTTGGCCGTTTTCGTTGATACTTGGAGAACCGATGGCAACCTACGCAAACCCCAACGCACTCGTCGATGTCGACTGGGTCAAAGCCCACGCCACCGATGCCGATGTTCGCCTCGTCGAGGTCGACGTCGACACCACCGCCTACGACAGCGGGCACATTCCCGGCTCGATCGGCTGGAACTGGCAAATCGACCTGCAGCAGCACCCCGCCCGCGATATCCCCGACCAGACCGAATGGGCTGCGCTCCTCTCCCGCTCCGGCATCGGCCCGGACACGACCGTGATCCTCTATGGCGACAACCACAACTGGTTCGCCGCCTTCGCCTACTGGATCTTCAAGTCTACGGGCATGACAACGTCAAACTGCTCGACGGTGGCCGCGCCAAATGGATCGCCTCCGGCGGCGAAACCACCACCGATGCCACCACCGTCGCGGAAACCACCTACGCCGTCACCACCACCCGCCCCGAGCTGCGCGCCTATCCGCGACGATGTCAAAGCCACCATCGGCAATAACGGCACCGTGCTGATCGATGTCCGCTCTCCGGGCGAGTTCTCTGGCGAGCTGCTTGCTCCCGCGAATCTTCCCCAGGAAGGCGCCCAGCGCGGCGGCCACGTTCCCGGCGCGCAAAATGTCCCCTGGGCCACCGCGGTCGCTGAGGACAGCACCTTCAAACCGGCCGACGAGCTCATCGCCATCTACGGCGGCAAAGGCGTCAGCCAGGAAAAACCCGCCATCGCCTACTGCCGCATCGGCGAGCGCAGCGCCCACACCTGGTTCGTCCTCACCGAGCTGATCGGCGTCCCGGACGTCCGCAACTACGACGGCTCCTGGACCGAATGGGGCTCCCTCATCGGCGCCCCCATCGAGAAGTAACCACCACCCACCCACGGACGTAGTGCAGGACCTCTGTGTCCTGCGGTCGCAACCGGCGGATGGAGTGCAGGGCCTCCGTGTCCTGCGTGGCAACGCGACATTCGTAGTGCAGGACCTCCGTGTCCTGCCGTCGAATCTCAGGGTCGGAGACCCTTGGCTTCTCATAGCCCTACCCTTCAGGGTAGGGAAACCTGCCCCGCCAACCCCGGTCCAAAACACCGATATCACCAGCGGGGTCGCGAAATCGCGACCCCGTTTCGTCTTCATGCTATGCTGCGCAAACGGCTGGTTCCCCGCATCTTTTGAGGCATTTCCGTGCGATCGTCGTCTCTCGACCTCGTCTCCCAGCGGACCACGCTGTCTGGCCAGCGATTCACCGTGGCCCTGCTCTGCGCGGGTTTGCTCACCCCGTTGCTCTTCACGCCATTCGTCATCTGGGCCGGTCTCGTCACTCCCGGCTATTCACACATCTCCAGCACCTTTAGCGACTCCGCCGCCCAGGGCCAGCCCCACCCGGAAATCATGGGCACCGGGCTCCTGCTTCTGGGCATCTCGCTCGCCTTCTTTGCGGTCGGCTGCTTTCTCGCCTTTCCGCGCTACAACCGGCTGGTCTTCGTTCCCCTCCTGCTGACCGCCTTCGCCATTGGCGGAACCGGCATGTTTCACGACTACAATCGCGCCCCGGGATCGCCCCGCAATCTCGAAGGGCTGCTGCACAACGGTTTCGCGGTGATGGCGATTCTCAGCGCGACCGCCGCCATCCTCGTATCCGGCTTCGCCGCTCGGCGCCAAATCGGTTGGGGCCACCTCTTTCTCCCCGCCATCGGCTTTGCGCTGGCCGGCGCGGGCTGCGGCTACCTCTTCGAATCGGTTTCCGATGCGCGGGACGGGCTCGCGGAACGCGGCTTCGCTGCAGTCGCCCTGAGCTGGATGGTGATCGTTTCCCTGACCGCCCTCGCCTCCATCGACCCGCAACGCTTCGCGCGCGTCTTCTCACCCCTGGCGTCCGGGTCCATGACCGAGCCCGCGACTCCTGCTGACCACGTCTAGATCCGTTTCGGCAAGAGCTGCACATGACTCCCCGATCCTCCGCCCGACCCCACATCGCTTCGTAGTCGCAGACCTCCGTGTCTGCGCTGCCGCCAAACACTGACGTCGTTCTGCATCCGCTCCGGACGGTCAATCGCAGCCTCCGAACGAAACCGGTTGCCTCGACCATCGACAACCGCCGCAGCCCGCAAACACCCAACTCGCTAGGCGCCTGAATGCAACTCCTATCCTCCCGGCAACCCAATCTCTTGAGTCACATCGTGTAGACCTCTTGACAACTTCGCAGAGCGTTCTTATCATAGTGGGGACGGTTCGGCCTGCTGGTCGCCGTCGTTTGATTCGGATCCGTTCGGATTGGACGATGGAGGTAGTGAAATGATTCGTCGAACGGTTCTCACGTCCCCCGCCGGTACGCGCGCCCGCAAGATGAGCGGCGCGACCATTCCGGTCTCCTTCTGGCCGCAAACGCCACGTGCCGCATTCGAGGCGCGTCCGGCAAATCCGGCCCGTATTCCTCTCGCTCCCGCGCTTCCGGTCGATGTCTTTACATCCAGCGACCGGGCGGTTGTGCGCGCGGCACTCCCGGGCGTCCACCCGGAGCAAATCGACGTGTCGGTCTATCGGAATACCGTGACCATTCGCGCGGAGCAGCCGTCGGCCGCCAATTGGCAGTCCGACCAGATCACCTGGCATGTCGCCGAGCTTGGCCACGGTTCGCTCGAGCGAACCATCCGCCTGCCATTCCTGGTCGAGGAGCAGAACGTAGAGGCCCAGTTCGCCAATGGCATGCTCCAGTTGAGCCTGCCACGCCTCGAGGCCGACAAACCGCATCGCATCTCGGTGCAGGTACGGCCCGATCTATCGCCCGAGCTGACCGCTGGCGACAGTGAGGAGGAATCCTTCGCCGCCGACTAGCAACACCCCCAATCATCCCAACCCCCAAACGCCGGTCCCATGTGGGACCGGCGTTTTGCAGTGCTGATCGAATCCGTTCGAACAAAGTGACCAGGCTCGCGGAGCATGCATTCCCGCCGGCCATCCTGAGCCGGATAGCGATCGTTTCCGTCGCTCACCTTGCCACTGTTGTCGACCTCAGTGGACTCCTGCATGGAGCAATTGCACGAGGTTGTGCCCTCCGCCTAGCTCGCCGCGCATCCTGCCCCCCGCTCCCCCGTAGTTGCAGACCTCCGTGTCTGCTCTTGCCGCTGCCCAGCAGCTTCCATGCAATGCTTTCCGCAATCGCGCTATTCAATCTGGAGCGAACGACGAACCCACAAGTGGTCGTAGCGCGGGACCTCCCTGTCCTGCCGTCGAATTCCACCGTGGCTTCTCAGAGCCCTGCCAGTCAGGGTAGGGTCTCCACGACTCAGGTCTCCGCCTGGCTGACCTTCTCCGCCATCGTCAATGGCGCCAGAATCTCGTTCAGGAATTCGTTCTGCCCGATATAGCTCAGCGGCAAATCCCGATTCCACTGGGCAATCTGCCCCGCCGCAATCGCCGGATGCGCTGCCAACGTGGAATGCGCCTGCAACTGCTCCAGCGTCGTCCACGCGCCGTACATGTCCACATAAATAACATCGGCCGGGTACATCAGCGCCTGTTCAGGGCTGATCTCCTCCCAATACGTTGTCGCACCCGGAGCGCCATCGTTCGCGATCGAAAGACCCAGCTCGCGCGCATACCCCAGATCGCCAACGAAATCTGGGCCTGCCACATAAAATCCATCGGGATTGAAGCTGGCAAAGAGCACCGAAAGCTCGGGTTTCTCTTCCGCGATTGCGCGCACCGCGTCCTCGGTCGCCCGCAACGTCTCCCGCTGCGCCACCAGTTCGGACGATTCCAGGTCGGCGCCCAGCGCCGTCGCCAGCGCTTCCACGCGGGCCAGCTCGACCGAATTCGAATCGCCCTGGTTCACGACTGCGATCGGCGCCTTCTGCTCGAGCCGCTCGGTGATCTCGGCCGGGATGCTGACCATCGATGTCGCCGGATTCTCCTTGTCCCAAATCCACGTCAGGATCAGATCTGGATCCGTGGCGATCAGCGTTTCGATTTCGACCGCATCGACGTCCGTCGTCGCCACGTTCTCGACCGCCGAAACGTCGATTCGGCCCCAGGCGACATGGTCGCCATCGGGATAGGTTCCGGCCGTCCATCCGAACACCGTCACCGGCTCGATCCCGAAATCCCAGAGTGCGGCCGCGGTTTGGATCACCGCTGCCACTCGCTGCGGTTGCACTGGCAGCTCGATCGCATCGCCCAGCACATCGGTGAACCTCCAACCAGCCGCCGGAGTCGCCTCCTGCGCCCCGATACCCTGCCCGAGCGCAGCCGCCCCAGCGAATCCCAACGCCCCACCGATCACCGAGCGGCGACGACCGCGCGCCCCAAACACCTCACGAACCACGAGTCGCCCTCCTGATATCCGACCAATCTAGTCGGATATCAGTCTATCGCAAAATCCCTCACGAAAAACAACGCCCCTGCTCGTCGAACGCGAGCAGGGGCGTGGCGCATCGGCAATGGGGGCGCGAGCGTGACCTTATGCGGCCAACAGCATTGCCGCCGCTGGCGCATCCTCCAGCACCAGCGTCATGCTTCCCTCCTGCATCGTCACACTGGAAACGATCAGGTTGTTTGTGGCCAGATACTCGTTGATCCCTCGCTCGACCCCGTTCGAGATCGCGCCGGTCGGAATGATCCACGTGGGAACCCCGTCCAGCTCGGCGCCCTGAACTTCGATCTTGCCATCGACTGCGCTCACCTGCGCGGTGTACGCCACATCCTGCCCCTGCTCACCAAAGCGCAGTTCCAGCCCAGCCGGAGTGATGACGAACCGCAAGTCGCTCAGATCGGCATTGCCGGACTGAATCTGATTGTTGATATCCTCATCGGTCAACGTGTAGGTTCCGGCCGCCGGAGTCCCGCCGATTCCGGCAATCTGCGGCACCACGTAGGTGGCCACCGCCTGATCGACGCCGTCCTCCACCCCGTCCTTGACGCGTGGAATCGCCACGAAATAGCCAAGGGCCACGCACCCAACACATAGCGCCAGCAACACGCCGGCGGTGATCAACAAAATTCGCGGCATCCGATCTCCCTGTTCTGTGGTCCGCTCGCCATGTGACGCGCGGTTATGACTTCTGCTTGAACGCGTGACTCAGCGCATCTTGCCCGAAGGCATTGGCCGCAATTCCGTCGGCTGCGTATTCATACACCGCCGCCTTGTAGATCGCATTCAGCGCACTGAAGATAACAGCAACGATAGCCACCAGGATGACGATCACCGTGATCGCGCCGCCGATCGCAATCGTCGAACCGATCGCCGCCGCAATCCAGATCAACGCCAACCCGATCAGCCCAACCGCCGCGGCCGCCAGAAAGCCGATCAAGCCGAGACTGGCATTGCCAACGACTTGCTCGCCCCAGGTCTTCTTGAGCAACGAGCCGCTTCGTTTGACCGCGTCCGCCGGGCCGATATCCTCCGCCACCAGCACCGGTACCACCAGGAAGGTTGCCACCCCCCAGGCCACGCCCAGCACCCCGGCAGCCACATCGCCCACCGTGTTGCTCTTGCTGCGGATCACCTGGAGCACCACCCCCACCGTTGCGGCAATCGCGCTGTAGCCCAGGATCGCGCCGATCCGCCCGAACGCAATCCGCAGTCCGTCGCGAAAAGTCGGGTCGCCCCCGCGCAATCGCTTCAACGTCGCACCGATCAGCGCGGCATTGAAAAACGTCGCGATCAACACCGTGACGAAGTAGATGAGAAAGAGCGTCACCAGATCGCCAACCGACCAGGATTGGTTCGAGCTGTCGTCGAACCGGTCCGCAATCTCGCGCGCGCCGTCACCCGTGACCAGCACGAAACCGCCCGAGATGATCGCAATCGCAATCGCCACACAAATCGCGCTCAGAATCGGAAAGAGCGCCAGTTCCTTATCCGCTTTCAACACTGCCCAGCTGGCTTTCACCAGCGCCCAGCTTCGTCTGATTCTGTCCATCGACGAGCTCCCTTGGATCGACCATCAACGTGAACTGCAAGGGATAGTAGCAGCCATGCCGATGCGCGGAAACCACTGAGTTCCGGGTCGGCGTGGTTCGCCCTTCTCGCATGACGACCCGAGGGGCCGCAAACCGGGCATTGCGACTGCGCAACCAAACACGACCCATGTGTCGAGCTCACACGACGGCGTTCGGATCCATCGGGCCGCCACGAATCGGCCGGCCCCGGGTCACCCGCTGCACATTGTCGTGCACACGCGCTTCGTAGAACGAGAAGAAAATCTTGCCAACCAGCTCTCGCCGGCTGCGCACACCCGTCTTGTCGAACACGCTCTTGAGATGCTGCTGCACCGTCTGTGGCGCGACGAACAGCCGCTCGGCAATCTCCGCCGTCGAGTCTCCCTGCAACACGAATCTGGTTACCTCCTGCTCGCGCTCGGTCAAGCCGTATGCGGCCATCAGCAACGGCGAGATTCGGTCCGGATGGGCGGACTCGATGATGACCGCCACCCGTTGCCGGGTGGCTCCGGTGAGGGAAGCCCCATGCAAGACCACCCATCGGCCAGCACGGGTGAGCACGCGCGCCACCGCGACTTCGCCAGCCAACTGTGGATGTTCCGCGGTCCGCATTGCGCGCCCAGCGACGGCCAGCACTGCCGGAGGCAAGCGTTCTCGAGCCGTCCACTCGCCACCGGGAAGCTCGTCCAACCAGTGGGCGACCCCTGCCGTCATCGACTCGACACTCCAGTCGTCTCTGAGAATGACGAGTCCCGGTGCCTCCGGCCCTTCTGGATCGGACGCTTCGCCGAGCAGCAAACTTCGTTTCGTCCCCTCGGCGATGAGCGGCGAGACCTGGCGCAGAAAGGTGATCTCGTCCGCATCGAATTCCGGCTGGCCCGGCTCACGATAGAGACTCAGCAATCCCCACGCCTCGCCCCGCGTGCGCAGCGCCACATAGAGTTCCTGATCACCACCGTATGGCTGCACATACTGCTGCCACCCCAGACTGCGACTCGGGTCGCCACCAGTCGCGTCGTGGATAGTCGAGACGCCGCGTTCGGATCGCGCGACATCGGCCACCTTGTGCGCGTCTTCTTCGAAATACTCGTGCGCAAGCCAATCTGGTGGAAGCTCGAGAAACGTTGTCTGATAGTGACTGGTCACCAGCAGTGACGCTGGATCGAGCGTGAACCAGCAAGGCGTCATGTAGTGCGGCACGACCGCCGCCACCGCCTCGGAAACGTCGTGCAAAAAGGCGACGAGATCGAGGCCCTGTCCGGCCGCGTCAGCAATCTGGTCAGTGGCTCGTTGTTTGGCGCTTGCGATCATTTTCGCACTCTACACCCACGTGATCCTCCTAACAATTCCACATTTCTGGAATAGACGTCATCCGGAACGCTCCCTACCATCGATCCCGTACCACCAGGGAGACCGGTGAGGCACGACGTCGAGCGGTTCAGCGATGAGCACTCCATCCCAGGAGCAGGACATGAGCGACAGCGCACGAACCCCGGAAGAGCTCGAGACGCTGTTCGAGGACGCGCTCCTGCTTCGCGACGATGTAGCCCTGCGCGAGCTCTTTCAGGAAGGATCGGCGCTGGAAGCGTGCGACGCCGGGACCGCTCGCGGCGGCTCCGAGATCGCGCGCCTGGCCCTGGCAATGTGGCGCGACGACACGACCTATGTCGCCAATCCGCGCTGTGTGGTGCAGGTGCGCGACCTCGCGCTCATCATCGCCGGCCAGTCCATCAACGTCGCGCGGCGTGACCAGGACGGCATCTGGCGGTACGCAATCGTATTCGTCGAACGTCACAACGGATCGAAAGGGGATTTCCATGACACGAGAAACGACACAGGCTGAGACGATGATTCGAGGGAAAGCCAATCGAGAGGAAGCTGACGCCCGCTGGTGGTTTGGCAGTCTGGCCATCATCAAAGCCACCGCCACATCCACCGGTGGGCAATTCACCATCATCGATATCACCGAAGCACCCGGCGCCGAAGCGCCCCTGCATGTGCATCATCACGAGGACGAAGCCTTCTGGATCCTCGAAGGCGACGTCACCTTCGACGTGGGAGGGACAATCCTCGAAGCTCGCGTGGGCGACTGCCTCTTTGCCCCTCGAGGCATTCCGCATCGCTATTCGGTCGGTCCGTCCGGTTGCCGAATGCTCTTCATCTTCACTCCCGGAGGCTTCGAGGATCTGTTACGGGCAACCAGCGAACCGGCCGGTGACCTTTCCGTACCCCCACCTCCGACGGAGATGCCCGACATGGCGCGCATCTCGGCCATCATCTGCCAACACGGCAGCGAGCTCCTCGTCTGACGCGAATCGCACAGCGGCGGGAACACACCTCGTGTTCCCGCCGCCGCGACGTGCCGTGCAGATTGCGGTCACCAGCGCCGAGCGGTATCCCATCTCGACGGTGACCGACCTTCGCCGCTTAGCTCAGGCAACCATCGCAAGCCGGCAATCCTGCCTCCAGCGTTTCTTCCAACCGCTCGAGAAACGCCGATTCTCGCCGCGAGACCTCCTGCTTGCCAATACCCAGAATCCCACCGGAGTGCGACCCGCGCACGGCCTTTCCGGCCACCTCCATCAGGAAGCTCGCATAGGCGACGATGTCTTCCGAGGCGATCTCCTTGTCCCGCAAGACCAGCAGCTCAGCGTGTACCGCCCGCAACGTCTGCTCCACCCGCTCCTCGGGAGATCGGTCGTCGTCTCCCCATTCGAACCCCTCGTCGTATCGCTCGGCCACCAGCGCTCGCACCAGCTCGCTCGAGCTCTTCGATCCCGATTCGATCCCCCGCATCCCGGCGATGATGTCGCGCACATCGTCGAACCCGCCGGTCGCGTCCGCCAGTGCAGCCGCCACCGCGACCCACTCCGGCAGCTCGGTCAGCGCGCGCCATTCCGCCTCGGAAAAGCGCGCTCGCAACGCCCGCGCGTCCGCCGACCGCTCCACCAGCACATCGAACGGGGTATACCCCTCAGCGGTCTGAAACGCCGGATCGCAGACATTGGCGGCGATCCAGCTCCCAGCCTCCGCGAGTGGCAATTCCCCGTCGACCAGCAACCGTGCGAACTCCAACGCCGCCGTCGAAAGATGCCCATCGATCGACTCAGCCGGATCGACCACATGATGTGCCAGCAGCTCCGCGGGTTTGTCTCCCAGTAGCGCGGCGCCCGCGGCAGTACCGGCGAAGTGCCGCGCCTGCCCTGCGGTTCCGTCGTCGTACTCTGCCCGGAACCCGGCCCCGAGCAACCCATTCGCGCCGCCACGCGCAAGTTGCCTGAGCCCCATCACCCCCAGGTCGATCCCGGCGACCAGCGCCCCCAGCGACCGCAGGAACTCGCGCGGCGAAAGATGCGGCGCCACCTCCAGCAGCTCGCCGCACAGCTCGACCATCTGCTGGCACGCATTCGCATTGCGCAGCGCGGCAGTCCGCTCATCCCCTTCCAGCGGAACGCCTATCCCGTCCTTGTCCATAGCCCCCCTCGATCCCGAACGGCATCACACACACGATGATTCGGCATAGTGTGTCGAAAGTGAAATTTCGCGTCCACCCCGGCGACCCCGTCGCCCAAAGCCCTGTCATTCTGAACGAATGTGAAGAATCTCTCCCGTCGGAGCGGCCCCAAGTCCTGTCCGAGCCATCAGGCAAGTGGAGCGGCACGGTAGACAAAACGAGCCACGTTCTCAGTCCCGCAGGGACTTCCAGCGTCTAGCACCGTAGCTTTAGCGCGGTGCGGGCTCCCCGACACGGGTCTCCACGACACGGGGCTCCACGCCACGATTCATGCAGACGTGAAGAATCTCCTCGAACCAAATACCGCGACTCACCCGGCCCCGGCGTGCGCCCATTCGGTCTCGACCACCTTCGGGCCGTCCGCCCCAACCTCACCCAGCTCGACCGCGCGTCCGTCCTTCACCCAGCCGTTCACCCCACCGGCCAGACTGACGACGTTGTCGAATCCCGCCTGCGCCAGAAACTGTGCCGAGCGGAACGACCGCGCCCCGCTCAGGCAAACCGTTACCACCGGCCGATCCTTCGGCAGCTCTCCGATCCGGCTCGCCAATTCCGCCTGCGGAATGTTCACCGACCCGGCCAGATGCCCGCTGGCAAATTCCCCCGGCTCGCGCACATCGATCAACACCGGCACACCATCGAGCGCATCCAGCTCGTCATTGGAAAGCTGCGAAATCTCGCTCATGCGCGTCAGCATCGCCCAGTCATCCGCGGCGTTGCCCCGGTTGGTCGCCTCGATCGCGATCATATTCAGTGGTCGCGCGGGCACCTCGCCCCCCAGCTTCACCACGAACGGCTCCCGCTCCATCCGCGCGATCGGATTGAACAACCGCTCGAACCCAACCGTGGTGCTGGGACGCCCGCACATATGCTTGCCACACGGCCCTTCGAAATGCCCGGGGAACACCGCCACCCAGTCCGGCAGCCGCAGCAACCGGCCCACGCTGTCGTATTGCTGTTGCGCATCCCCACCACCGAAATCCGGCCGCCCCACATCGCCCACCAGCAACGAATCGCCCGTCAGCACCATCGAAGGTTCCGGGCTCCGCTCGGGATTGATGATCAGAATCGACATCAGCTCCGGGCGATGCCCCGGCGTATGCACGATCCGCAACCGCAACTGCCCCAGCGGCAGCTCCTCGCCATCGTGTAATTGCCGGAACGGATAGGTCACCTGTGCCGTTTCGAAAAGACAAAGCTCGGCACCATACGCATCCGCCAGTTTCCGCGCCCCGGAAACATGATCGGCATGGATATGCGTATCGATCACATACCGCAGCGTGAAATGCCGATCGTGCAACAGCTCGTTGTACTGCTCGATCTCCATCCCGGGATCGATGATCGCCGCCTCGTTCGTCTGCCGCGACGCCACCAGATACGACGCACACCCCACCAGCTCATTCAGAAATTGCTTGAAATACATAGGTAGTCCTTTGCTCGCAACGAATCTCCCAAGTATGCGGTAGCGCTAGTATGCTGCTGCAGTGCTTGACAGCGTCGCTGCAACCGGGCATCATTGCCAGACGAACACACAATCCTGACGATCACTCGCCCATCGGATATCCCCTGTGGCCCCGAAATCTTCCGGACGCCGTTGTCCCGCTTGCGGCGCACCCACGACCAATACCCAGAACTTCTGCCCCCGCTGCGGAACAGCGCTTCCGTTCGTCGCACCCACCCCGGCGAAACGCCGGAGTAGTGGACGAATCGGCAAACTGCTGATCGGCCTTTTCGCATTGTTCGCAATCGTCGCAGTCGCCAACCGATTCATTTCCAGCGACCAGGGTGGAAATCCCGCGAGACCATCCGCCACCGAACAAGCGCAGTTCCAACCCTCTCGTACACCCGAGAGCCCCGATCGCGTTCCGACCCGCATGCCACCCACCCGAGGCAACCCCTCTGGGTTACCAGCCGGATTCGTCCCCGCCTCCTGGACCAGTTCGCTCCCCACCGGGGTCGATCCCGCCACGATCGTCACCATCTTCGACGGCGACACCTTCGATCTGTCAGTCGATGGTCAAACCACCCGCTACCGCCTCTATCGCGCCGATACCCCCGAAACCCACGACCCACTGGAGTGTGGTGGCAATGAAGCAACCGCATTCGTCCGCACCGCGCTTGCGCAAAGCGACACGCCCGGGTCGATCTGGATCGAGGATGTCGGCCAGCTCGACCGATATGGGCGCTACGCTCGCCTATCTCTGGTTCACCATCGACGGTCGGCCTTACCTCCTCAATTACGTCCTCATCAATTCCGGCTGGGCCGAGAACATGAGCTACGGCGACGCCTTCGATCCGTACCGCTCAGAGATCGGGGCCGCTGAAACCTACGCCTATTCGAATGGATTGGGAGTTTGGGGCGCATGTGGAGATTTCGGTATCCCGCTAACCGCGGCGTTGGCTGCCCCAACATCCATTTCCGCAATCCAGCCCACCCAGGGAGACTTCGCCAAGCTCGGGAGCAACTGTCATCCGAGCTATATCCCGTGCGTACCCGTCTCGTCGGTCGATCTCGATTGCAAAGACGTTGGCTTCCGGGTCGAAGTCATCGGCTACGACGAATACTGGCTCGACAACGACGACCCAGACCTCATCGGCTGCGAATCCTGGCCCCCGAAGTCATAGCCGCTCTGCCAACTCCACAGTCCCGCAGGGACTTCCAGTGCGTAGCACCGTCGCTTCAGCGCGGTGCGGCCCACCTCGACAGGTTTCTTCCACGAAGTACCATTCGTTTCATGCCAGACCAGCCGAAACACATCCTCCTCTACGACGGTGATTGCGACTTCTGCCGCGAATGGGCCACCTGGCTCACCTTGCGCGACGCAACCACTCAGAAGTTCCGCATCTGCCCCTGGCAAGTGGTCGCCAGTCCGCCGATGACGCCGCTCCTGCGTGTACAGGCAAAAAAGGCCGTCCAGCTCATCACGATCGATGGCGACCACCGTTCCGGTGGCCGTGCCGCGCTCTTCGCCCTGCGCGAGACCGGCTGGCATCCCCATCTCGTCCGCCTGCTGGAGCACCGCCCCTTCGTTTGGGTGGTCGATACTGGCTACCGCATCGTGGCGGCCAACCGGCCACGGTTCGCGTGGTTTAGGCCACGATAAGCGCGGTCACGTACATCACCGCAATCCCCGCCGCCAGCCCCCCAAACGTCGTCCAGGTCAGCCCCGGCTCGTTCGCGCGCTGCTGGCTGCGCCAGATCATCCGCCCGACCTCGTAGATCACCTGCACGATCGCGCCCACGCCGATGGCCAGGAAGACCGCGGTCCAGAACGGCGAGAACGTAAACGCCCCGATCCAGGTTCCGATCACCGCCGGTCCACCTGCCAGCAATGCCAGCCCAATGAAATGCCGGTAAGCGGGACGCTTTTCGACCAGTGGCGCCGCCACCCCGATCCCCTCGGTCACGTTGTGCAACGTAAACCCGACGATCAGGAAGACCCCCAGCGCCGCCTCGCCGATGGCAAACGCGCTGCCGATCGCCAGCCCCTCACCCAGATTATGCAAACCAATTCCGAGCGCGATCTGGTAGGCCAGTAGCAGACCACCGCCCTCCTGACCCCGGAACCGCTCCCCTCGCCGCTGCAACCAGCGACTCAGCGTGATCAGCAATCCCGCGGCCAGCACCGCCAGCAATGGCACCAGCACCGAGGTATCGAACGACGCCGGCGCGGCGAGCGCAAGCTCTTGCGCCTCCTGGAACATATCGATCACCAGGAAGAGCAGCAGCCCCACCGTCAACGCCAGAATGAAGTTCAGCTTGCTGCGCCCCAGACGCCGCAACAACGGATACCAGAGCAATCCCAACGCCACCGGAATGACTCCGACATAGACTCCGATCAACCCATAGCGCCAGATCGATTGCCCATCGAGCTTCGGGCTTTCGATCGCCACCGGGATATCGGCCGGGAATGCCACCCCGGTCGAGCTGAGCATCGTCACGGCATGCGTTTCCCCTTCGATCCAGGGATAGGGAATCGTCAGGGTCGCGCTCTCCCGGCGGCCCAGCGTGGAATCGCCGTCCATGGTGAACGGCCAATAGGCATCGTCCACGATCACCTGCGCGATCGTGATCGGATCCGGCCCGTCGTTGATCACCGAGAGCTTGATCTCGTCTTGCGCCGGCAACCAGATCCGCTGCACGGCCAGCGTTTCGATCGGCGGAGCCCCGTTGTCGCGCAATCCCGCGCCGGTCACCACGATCGCGGCCAGCGTCAGCAGCAACAGCCCAATCGGCACGATCGCGTAGAGCCAGGGCACGGTCCGGGTGGCGGAACCGGAAGCGGCAACCGATTCGCTGCTCATGCGGAGCCTCCATCCTGCAGATCGAACATGCTCATCCAGCCCAGCTCCGCGAACTCGGAAACATGCGCGTGGAACATATACAGTCCCGGCTCGTGGTCCTCATCGTCATAGCGAAACTCCAGGATCCCGCGTTGCCCCTGCGCCTGCATGATCGTGTCGACCGTGCGCAAGTTCGGCTCGAGCTGCGTTCCGGTGTCGTAGTAGTTGAAAAAATTCGCGTGTAAGTGGAACGAGTTGAGCAGATCGAACTCGGTCAGATTGAGCAGGTAGACCCGCACCGGCCGCGACTGATCGAGAACGATCGGATGCCGCATGTAATGGAAGGCCACCGTGTTCACCGCATAGACATCGTTCTCGGCGTCGAAGTTCGTGTCGAAGGCATTCATCACCATCACGAACTCCTGCCACTCCTCAGATTCGGCGTAATCCGGATGACGCGAGCGCGCGTTTTCACCCCGCCGCGCGGGATCGGGGTTGATGATGAACGCGCCGTAGAGTCCCTTATGGATATGGCGTTTCAATGGAGCGGTGTGACAGTGGTAGAGATGCAGCCCAAACGGCCGGGCGTTGAACTCGTAGACGAAATGCGCGCCCGGCTCGATGTTGCCGCGTCCGATACCCGGCACTCCGTCCATGAGCGAGGTGTGAATCCCATGAAAATGCATCGTGTGGGGATGCGAGCCGTTGTTCACGAAGTTGATGCGTAAGCGCTCGCCTTCGTTGCAGCGCAACGTCGGCCCCGGCACCTGCCCGTTGTACGTCCAGGCCGGATAGAACAACCCCGGCGCGATCTCGATCTCGCGGTCGAGCGCCACGATGTCCCACTCCCGCACCACTGTGCCATCGACCATCGTCGTCACATGACCGTAATCGAACGTCTTGGCAAACACCGATGGATCGAGTCTCGGCTCGTCGAAAACGATATCCCCCACGGTCGAACCGTTCGCCATCACATGGTCGTCGCTCATGTGATCCGCATCGGTCTGCATTCGGGAGTGCCCGGGAACCGCCTTTTCGTCCTCCGATGCCGACGATCCTCGCTGCTTCAACAACGGCGCCGACGCGCCCATGCCGCCCACCACCGCACCACCGGCGCCGATCCGCAGCAACTGCCGCCGATCCACCGTTTTTCCACCTACGATCATTCGAAATCCCTGAGTCCGTCCAAAAACCTGCCCGGCAATGGCTACAGATTAGCATCTCTTGAAGAAAGGTGTAGCCTCGGCTAAATCTCACCGGCAAACCACAGATATCCGGACGTCCCGACGCGTCTCTCATCCTGAGGAACCAACCATCTCCTGGCCGGGGCCAGTGGCTCCTCACCAACCCACACTCCTGATGACACGCACCCACGCGGTAGCCGCAGACCTCCGTGTCTGCTATCCCGCCGCCCTCCATCTGCCCGCTGCCTGTTATCCCGGAGTCGCCGTCGGAACCGGATCGCTCCCGCCCTGCAACAACTGCCATTGAATCGGTATGAATACCGAGCGCATCAGCTGCTCGAACCCCGCGCGCGGCCCAACGAACGAGTAGTACGTAATCACGCTGAACGGAGAAAATCCGGACGCATCCGCGAATAGCGTCCCATTCGTCAACACCAGCAACCCGTCGCGCTCGACCGCCGTCAACCAGGCAACCCCACCGCTCAGCGTCGGCTCGGTATGCACGCAAAGCCGGTTACCAGCGTAACCGTCACCCAGAATCCCGCCTTCCGCCATCGCCACGGCCTGCTCTATGGTTAAAGCCACCCCCTGCAACGTTCCGGCCACGTACTCCCATACCGCTGTCGCATCGGCCGCCGCCACCCGCGCCGAAACAATCCCCGACGCACGCTGCTGCTGCGCCGTCCAGAGGGGCGCGGCGTTCTGGCTGAAGGTCGACGCGAACAGCACCTGTCCCAGCCAGTCAGGTGGAAAGAGAAACGCCACGAGTGCGTATGGCGACGTGAAAAGCTGCCAGTTCGCCCCCGGCAACAGCTCCTGCGACGTCAGGTTCGACCGTCCCTGAAAGACATCCAGAAAGAGCGCGATCCCCGGCTCCGCCAGGCATCCCGCCAGATCGGCCGGTTGCCCGGATTGCGCGAGCAATTGCCGTCCAGGCG
The DNA here is from genome assembly GCA_963720855.1 of uncultured Chloroflexia bacterium. Taxonomy (GTDB): domain Bacteria; phylum Chloroflexota; class Chloroflexia; order Thermomicrobiales; family UBA6265; genus JAMLHN01. Next base: position 762,104 of record CAVRGV010000002.1, read on the forward strand.
TCACTGCGACCGCCGCACCCAGCAGCCCCGCCAACATCGATCGTCGGTTCATGCTGACCTCCATCCATACCAACCTCTGGAGAGCGCTTCGAGAGACACTATGGTATCGAAGTGACGTCGATCCCATCGGGTGGAGCCTGTCGCAGACGGTCGTCTGGAACCCCAAGCGCCAAAATCACGGCGACGGCAGCCGCGATCGTTGCCGGCGCCGCATCCGCCACGAGTCGTAATAGTTCCGCTGGTCTGGAACCCCACTGGATCTCCAGTCGCACCGCGCCATCCACGATTTCGCCAGCAGTGACCGTGCGATCACCTTCCCGGCGAAGGTGTTGGATCGTCGCCGCATCCCAATCTGTCCCGTACATCACAAGCGGCCGCTCGAAACCACGGGCAAACTCCACCATCTCCGGTGCATGCGCCGGTACCAGGATCACCCCGCCCGGGGCTACCTGCCGGCAAACCACCGACTCCGCCGGTGGAAGACCCGGCACGGTCGCATCCGAAAGCGACGTCACCACCGCCACATCGCAGATGTCGAAGGCCAAACCCTGCTCGACGATCTCCTCCGGCGTGATCTCCAGCACCGCCATCTCCACCGCGGGGTTGAGCAACATCCGTCGCTTGCCCGCGATGCCCCGGCCATCGATTCCTCCGAGACGCGTATCCCCCAGATAGAGCTCACCTCCGATCGCGATGCCAGGCGCGTAACCAGCAACCGTAAGGAACCGCCCGATGAGCCGGCTGATCTTTTCCGTGTCACCTCCTCCGGTCACGGCAACCAACGGAATCCGCACCGGTGCGCCAACCGGAAAAAGCGTCGCGATCACCGCCGGTCCCGGATCGACATCCATCCCAGCCGAAGGAAACTGGTGGATCCAGAACCCCGGACCACAATTCACCTCGACGATACCGCCGGACGTCTCCCAGATCGACCGTTCGATATCCTCGGCAATCAGATCGATCCCGGCGATATCGACCTCCAACGCGCGCGCGGCCGCGATGACGATCTCCGCATTCTCCGGATGGACCGCTGCGGTCATTTCGATCGCTTCCCCACCCGCCGTGATATGCCCGGTCGCATTGAGCTGAACCCACCGCCCTTCCGATGGAATGTCATCGAGTGCCAACCCCTGCCGCTCGAGCATGCTCAGTGCCTTCTCCCCGATCTCGATCGTCTTGAGCCGGTCGCGCTTTCGCGTCCCTCGCGCGGGGCGATCGTTTTCGAGCTCGACCAGCTCCCGGACCGTGTGGTGCCCGTCCCCCATCACATGCGCCGGCACCCGCGCCACCATCCCCACGATTTGTCCGCCAATCACCAGAAATCGATACTCCCGCCCAACCAGGTGGCGCTGCACTACCGCCGTGCTCGAACCGCTCATCGCGGCCGCATGCGCGAATGCCGCGCGTACCTCTTCCTCATTCCGAAGATCGACCCGCACACCCGCCGCATCGCCCTCGTCGATCGGCTTCACCACCACCGGGAACCCAATCTCCCTCGCCAGTTCCACCGCCCGCTCGGCATCGCGCGCAACCCCGGTCTCGGGCACCGGCAGCCCCATCTCCCGCAGATAGTGGAGTGAGAGATCCTTGTCCCCGGCAATACTGGATCCAATCGCAGACGTGTTAGAGGTGGTGGTATTGAAGAGCCGGCGCCGGTAGATTCCATGCCCGAGCTCATGAATCCTGCCTCGCGGATCGATCGAGGTCACCGGTATGCCACGCGCCCGCGCCGCATCCAATATGCACCCCACATCGACGCTCGGCCGTCGCGACGCAGCCACGATCGCCAGCCGCTTCGTGAGCGCGTCTTCCAATTCAGCATTCACCTGTTCACCAACGCGCAGCACGTTGAGCTGCCGCAATGCCAGCCGCACGGCCAGCAGACCGGTCTGCGCATTCCGGCACTCGATGACGATCTCGCTCGTGTGCGCCGGGTCGATGATGCGAACATCGAAAAACGACACGTCTTCGCCGGCAAGTCGCTGCAATCCAATCGATGTCCATGCCAACCACCACGCCGTTCCTAACGTGTCCGGCGGCGGCGAGAGCTCCAGTGGATCGAATTTGCGCCGGTCCAGGGAATCGTGCAAATGCTGGAGTTGATCCCGCACCGTTTGCGCTCGGTCGGGCGTCGATGCCGTAACGAGATCGCCATGCACGACGACCCGCAGCACCGGCCGATCGAGCCACAGATTCGGCCCCTCGAATACATCCTGCTGCACGATCTCGATCATCGTTCAGGTAGCGCCTGCTACGTCGATGGGACCAGCGCGTTACGCCGGTCCCATCCCAAACGTGAACTGGTCATCAATACCGCACGCAAAGCTCGGTTTCCAGATTGCAGGTGCCGCTACAGCATTGGGTATCCGCAAAGCACGGCACCGCCTCATTGAAGCAGGTCAGGCATTGTCCATTCAGGCAGAAGCCTGGCCCAGGGTTGCAGTATTCATAGTCGTAATCAGCCGTCGCACACGCGCCACCCGAACATGCGACACACTGGTCGTCGAAGCCCATCGCGATACACACGGTGCTGTCGCCGTCGCAGCACTCCCCCGCGGTGCAAACACCGCCACAATTCAGGAACCCGTCACCACACTGGCAAACGCCCTGCCCATTGCATGTCTGTGATGCATCGTCGCAACAAACATCCCCGCAGGGTGTCGTTCCCGCCGCGCAACATTCGAAGCTCGCATTGCATTGCCCGTCAGGACAGCATCCCCCCGGCAGCCCGCTGCACGCCTCGGTACCCGGGAGACACTCGCATTGCTCCTGATCGTTGCAATAGTAGACCGAGCTGCTGCAGCAGCTCCCACCGCAGGCGACATAGTTTTCCGGGCAGCACCCCTGCCCCTCGACGCACCGATCAGCTGAGCAGCAGTCCAGTCCGCAAGCCACATCGCTACCAGCGCAGCATCGAAATGCGGTCGTGCATTGCCCCGCGCCGCAGCAAACTCGATTGCAGCACGTCTCCGCGGCTCCACAACATGCGTCCTCACCGAGACCACATGCCTGTTCCCCTTCAGAGCAGCAGACGCCAATGATCTCATTGCAGAGATCCCCGCGGCAGCAGCCGGCCGCTCCGCAACACGCCTCAGATTCCTCTCGACTGCAGCATCCGTTGGGATCGGTAGGACAGGCATCGAACTCGGAGCTGCTCACGCACTCGCCCTGACAGCAGATCGTGCCCTCGTAGCAGTACTCCGGAATGCATTGCCCGGCAACACATTCGACTGAGCAAGCGCCCTCGGACAGCCCACAATCACCGCTACTGCAGCAACCATCGCCAGAGAGGTCGACACATTCGTTTTGGTTGGTGCCACCACCACAGCAGCTCGTGCCATTGGTGCAGCAGAGACTGACGCTGCCAGGGCCCCCAGGGCAGAACTCGGCCAACGGCCCCGATCCCCCAGCTCCCAGATTGGTCGGGCAGCAAAGCTCCTCGCCGTAGCAGGTGCCAAAACAACAGGCGTTGTCACAGCATTCAGAATGGCCGGCCAGCCGGGGATAGGGATCGGTGGTCTTGCCAGTGCAGCAATCCGGTCCGCATTTGTTCGGTACAGCGCCGGGACAGGTGCAGACACCACCGACCGGCGTTTGCCTGCCAGGACAGCGGATGGGTGTTGGGGTCGGGGTGGGGCGCTTTGCCGCGTCCGCATCGCGTTCCAGCGCTACTCCCCCGGCCACCACGGCTCCGCCGAGCCCCAGCATCCCTTTGAGCAACGAGCGGCGGCTTGCCCCAGATGCGGCTGCCTTGACCAATTGATCGAATCGGCGATCGTCCATGCCATGCCCTTTCAGCAACGCGGAACTGCACCAACCTGGTGGCCGCGTTCGAACCTCGGTGCACTCTTTTGTCAAGTCCGGGATCAACTGATAGTCAGCATAGCATCAGATTTTGGGGAGTCAACACGACGCTAGGAATAGAGCGGACGCATTTCTGTACCTCCAACCTCGTAGCGCCGCGATTCATGGCAGTTTTTACACCGAAACCCTGCTTCGCACCTTGACTGCTCTGTGAACGACCTGTGCGCTGATCATTATGAAAATGGTGAGTCCCCGCCAAGGCGGGGACTCACAATCGAAGGCAATCTTCCTCGGGTTCCGGACCCAGCCCGCGAACCTTTACGGCCGCTGCACCGTTCCGTCTTTCATTCGAATCGGCGGCCACGCCCCATTGATCGCATGCTCCGGGAACGGATACTTCGCCGCTTCTTTCTCGTCGATATCGATCCCCAAACCCGGCTGCTCGTTGGACCACATCTGCCCATCGTGAATGTCGGGCGTGCCGGGGAAAACGGCCACTGTCTTCTCAGGCGGCATATACGCCTCCTGAATCCCGAAGTTCGGCGTGTTCAGATCGAGTTGCAAATTCGCCGCATGCGCCACCGGCGACGCATCCCCCGGTCCGTGCCACGCCGTCCGCACTCCGAAATACTCGCAATACGCCGCCAGCTTGCGCGCCGGCGTCAACCCGCCGATATCGGAGATATGCACCCGCATGAAATCGATCAACCGATCCTTCACCAGATCGACGTACTCCGCCTGATTCACATAGAGCTCGCCCATCGCGATTGGCACCGACGAATGTTGCCGTAGCAACGGGAAATACCCGTTGTCTTCCGGCGCGAACGGATCCTCCAGGAAAAAGAGCCGGAACTCCTCCACCTCTTTCGCGATCCGGATCGCCGTGATCGGTGGCACCCGCTCGTGGATATCGTGCAGCAGCTCGACCTCATCCCCCATCGCGGAGCGAATGTGATCGAACAGCTTGGGCACGATCCGCGCATACGCATCCGGATCCCACGACTCCTGTTGCGGATCGAGGTGGTACGCGCTCTTCATATCTTTGGAAGCAGCCACCCCATACGTCGCCGAATTCGGCACCGCCACCTGACAGCGGATATAGCGGAACCCCTGCTCCCAGAACGCTCGGGCCGATTCCTCGACCTCCGCGAAATCTCGCCCCGACGCATGCACATAGACATTCGCCGCCCGGCGGCTCTTGCCCCCGAAAAGCTGGTAGACCGGCATCCCCGCCAGCTTCCCCTTGATATCCCAGAGCGCCATGTCGAGTCCCGAGAGCGCATTGTTCAGCACTGGCCCGCTGCGCCAGTACGAGGAGAGATACCCAGACTGGAACAAGTCTTCGATATCGTGCACGTCCCGCCCGATCGCCATCGGCTTGACGTACTCTTCGATCGCGCTCACCACCGCCAGCGGCCGCTGCGTGAACGTCGCGCACCCGATCCCGTACAGTCCCGGCTCGCTCGTCTCGACCTTCACGATCACCAGCCGAATCCCATCCGGCGCGGTCAAAATGACCTTGATATCCCGAATCCGCACCGGTTCCTTGCCCGCCGCCGCATATTTCGGCCACGCATCCGGAATGATCTGCGCGATCTCATCGGCCTTCGTCGCCTTCACCTGCTTCTTCGCCACCGTATCTCCTCCCGCATTCTTTCGAATCGATGACCGATCCGGGCCTGTCAACCGACACATCCGTAGTGGCGGTACCCGTGCCCGCCGTCCCTAGTGGCGGGACCTGTGCCCGCCAGCGGCCGCAGGCCGCCATCGCGGTACCTCACAACCTTGTCTCGAATTGGGACGAATGGTCCCTGATCGCTCCGCTCTCCGAACAATAAAACGGCCGGGATACCCCGGCCGTCCTGTATCTACCAATCCGCCACCGAGCCGTCCACATGCCACATCGATCCCTGGAACGTGTTCGTAAACGGCAATTGCTCGTGCGCCCGCACATACTCCCAGTCGAGCTCGACCCCCAACCCCGGCTTCGTCGGCGGTTCCACCCAGCCCCCATCCAGCCAGGTGAACGTCTCCGCGAACAGCTTTTCCACCTCCGGCGGATGATCGACCAGAAACTCCTGAATCGTGAAATTCGGAATCGCGAAGTCGAGCTGAATGCTCGCCCACGTCAGCAACCAGGAATACGGATTGTGCGGCGCGATTCCCGCAGAGTTGATCTCGGCCACCGCCGCGATCTTGCGCGCTTCCCAGATTCCGCCGCAATGCGCCAGATCGGGTTGCAACACATCCGCCGCACCCATCTCCAGAATGTCGCGGAATCCCCATTTGGTAAAGAGCCGCTCGCCCGTCGCCACCGGAATCGTGATCTGCTCCTTGACCGCCTTCATCCCCGCTGCGTCCTCGGGCAGCACTGGCTCCTCGAAGAAGAAGATGTCGTACTCGTCCAGCGCATCGGCCAGTTGCACCGCCGTGGTCGGATTCAGCCGTCCATGGCAATCGATCAGAATGTCGATCTCCGGCCCGACCGCGTCACGGATCAGCTCGATCTGCCGCCGCGCCGCCCGCAGGTCCGGCTGCATCCCGACCCCCACCATCGGCCCGCTGCCCACCAGCTTCAACGCGCCCCAACCGTTCTCCACGATCCGCACGCACGATTCCGCGATCTCCTCCGGCGTATCGCCGCGCGGGCCATTGGCATACAGGCGCACCTTGTCCCGCACCCGTCCACCGAGCAGCTCATACACCGGCACCTCCAGCGCTTTGCCGAGAATGTCCCAAAGCGCTTGCTCGATCCCGGATATCGCGCTCCCGATCACCACGCCGCCACGCCAGAACGAATGGCGGTAGATCGATCTGCCAGAGATGCTCGATCCGCGTCGGGTCCTGCCCGATCAGATAACCAGAGACGTCCCGGATCGCGCCGACAACAGCTTCGGTCTTCCCCTCCAGGCTCGCCTCGCCGATCCCGAAGATCCCTTCGTTGGTCCGCACCTCGACGAAGATCAGATTGGTCCGCCCCGCGAAGAGCACGTGCGGAATCACCTCGGTTATTTTCAGATTGAGCTCGCGGCGTCCACTGGCCGGGTTCATGGTCTCGCTCATCTCTTTCATCCCTACCAGTCCGCCACACTGCCGTCGTCATGCCAGAACGCCGGCGGCCGACCCGATACCTGCGGGAACTTCGCCGCCGCATCCAGATCGAGCTCGATCCCCAGTCCCGGCCCCTCCGGAATGGCGAAGTAGCCATCCTCGTCCAAGACCGGGTGATTCGGCGTGACCGCGTCTTTCCACGGCTCCTCTTCGGTGATCACCTCTTGTAACAGGAAGTTCGGGATTACCGCGTCGATGTGCAGCGACGACATCGTGTTGACCCAGCTCCACGGGTTGTGCGGCGCCACGCTGACGAAGTGCATTTCGGCATAGGCCGCAATCTTGCGCACCTCCGCCATCCCGCCCGACTGGATGATGTCCGGTTGCAACACTCCAATGGCCCGTGATGCCAGCAGCTCCCGGAAATCCCAGCGGCCGTAGCACCGTTCGCCGGTCGCGATCGGGATGCGCGACTTCTTCGCCACCCGAATCATCTGCGCCGGGTTCTCCGGCAGCACCGGCTCCTCGAAGAAGAGCAGATTGAACTCGGCCATCTCCGCGGCCACTCGGGTCGACATCGCTGGACTCAACCGGCCGTGCCCGTCGATCATGATCTCGACATCCGGCCCGACCGCCTCGCGCACCGCCCGCACCTTCGCCACGCCGGCATCGATCAGCCGCCGCCCCGCCAGGATCGGCACCGCATCGAACGGGCAGAACTTCACCGCGGTGAACCCCTGCGCCACCAGATCGGCCGCCGACCGCGCCAGTTCGTCCGGCGTCTCACCCCGCGGGCCATTGGCATAGGCGCGAATCTTGTCGCGCACCCGCCCACCCATCAGGGTGTAGATCGGAACCCCCAGGCTCTTCGCCCGGATGTCCCACAGCGCCACCTCGACCCCGGCCAGCGCCGACATCAATGTCACTCCGCCATGCCAGAACGCATGCCGGTACGCCTGCTGCCAGAGATGCTCGATCCGCAACGGATCGGCCCCGATCAGCAACGGCTCCAGATCCTTCAGCTCGCCCAGCACCGCATTGGTCTGACCGCCCAGCGACGCCTCGCCCAGCCCGGTCAATCCCGCATCGGTCTCGACCAGCACGAAGATGTAATTCCGCCACCCCGCCCCAACCACGACGGGCCGCACATTCGTTATTCGCACACGCCTCCCTCTTTCATCAGAATTCGCAATCGGCGTAACGCAGAACGCCCCTGTCCTGCTGAAACCGCTCCGATCGGCGTAGTGCAGGACGTCCCTGTCCTGCCGTAACCGCTCCAACCGGCGTAGTGCAGGACGTCCCTGTCCTGCTGCTCCCGGAGGTACACCGCCCTCATCACATTCCGAGATATTGAACACCAGTAACTAGTTACCAGTTACGAATTACTAGTTGCTCTTTACCCCTTCACCGCCCCTCCCGTCAGCCCCTGCATCAGTTGCTTCTGGAAGAACAGGAAAACGATGATCACCGGCACCGTGCCAATCGCCGCCGCCGCCATTACCTGATTCCACTCCGTCGTGAACTCACCGATAAAGGAAGCGATCGCCACCGAAATAGTCCGCACGTCTTCGCTGGTCGTCAGCACCAGCGCAAACTCGTACTCGTTCCACGCGGTCAGGAATCCGATGATCGCCGTCGCCCCCAGCGCCGGCCGCGCCAGCGGCAGAATGATGTCCCAGAACGCCCGATACGGCGACGCCCCATCCACCATCGCCGCCTCATCCAGCTCGCGCGGAATCTGTTCGAAGTACTCCTTCATGATCCAGAGGCAGAGCGGTTGGATGAAGGTGCTATACGCCAGAATCAACCCGAGATAGCTGTCCTTCAATCCGAATTTGTTCGCAAGTTGGAAATACGGAATCACCAGCAGAATCCGCGGGAACGACTGCGCCAGCAGCACGAACCCCATCACCGCCGGCTTGTATCGGAAGTTGTAGCGCGCGAACCCATACCCGCTCCATGCCGCTACGAACACGCCCCACGCCGTCGTTGCCAGCGCCACCACCATCGAATTGAACATATAGCGCGAGAAGTTCCGCCGCTCGAATACCTCTCGATACGTGTCTAGCGACCACACCTTCGGCAAAAAGGTCACCGGCACGCTATGCGTTTCCAGGTTCGTCTTGACCGACGAGATAAGAATCCAGTACATCGGAAAAAGCGTCGGGATGAGAAACAGAATCAGCAGCAAAATCCTGATCGCCGTACCGCCATAGTTCTTGTGCACCATGGAAAGCCGGCTCTTCGGCACCGGGTGCGGAAGTGGGGTTTCCCCCATCTGGGCAATCGATGACATCTCGCGATCTCGCTTTCGTTCCCGCTACCGCGCTAGCTGGCCGACTTCATCGCCTGGCGAACGTAGAAACCGCCGGGAATCATCAGCAGGAAAAGCAGGATGATGCCCAGCGTGGCCGCATAGTTCGCGTCGGCGTAGAGGAAAGCGTTCTTGTAGATCAGCGTGGCGAACACCTCGCTGGAGTTCGCCGGGCCACCAGCGGTCATGACCTGCACGATGGCGAAGTTCATGAAGCTGCCGATCCAGGCCAGCAGAATCGCCACGAAGGAAATGCCGTTCATGGCCGGCAGCGTGATGTCCAGAAAACGGCGCAGCAGATTCGCCCCGTCCACCGACGCCGCCTCGTAGTAATCGCTGTTGATCGCCTGCAATCCCGGCCAGCAGCAGCACCATGATGAACGGAAACCCGCGCCAGATATTCGCGACCACGGTGGCATCAGAGCGCGGTGCTCGTCTGCCCCAGCCAGGCAATCGGCGGATCGTTTCGGGCCGTAGTATCCAACCCGGTACAGAATCTCGTTGAAGACCCCGAACAGCCCATCGAACATCCACCGCCAGACGATGCCCGGCACCACCGCCGGAAACATCCACGGCAGCAGGAACAGCACGCGAAACATCCCCCGCAGCGGCAGCTTCTGGTTCAGCAGAGCGCCACGGCAAACCCGATGATGTACTGCCCCAGCACCGAGAGCCCGGCAAAGATGAAGGTGTGGCGTCAACGCCAGCCGTGCGAGGTGATCGTTCTGAAGGCGCGGGAATAGTTATCGATGCCCCAGCCGGCGTCAGACTGAAAGGTGCGCAGGAACGCCTGCCCCATCGGTAGGACCAGCAGCAACGCCAGCATCAGAATCGACGGCAGCACGAAGAGAATTACGGGAATGGTCGTCTTTGGGCGTCCGGTATGCCCCCGGGACGATGGGACGATGGCGGCTGGGGTGGTGACGGCCATGCAGCCCTCCTGATCGGCCTTTCGATCGGATGCCTTCTTCCAGGCGGTTGTGCGTCAAGGGTCTGGGGAAGACACGGACGGGGTTCGAGCGAACCCGAACCCCGTCTCAGGGCTCAGAGATGTCGCGCCTCGCGACGAGGTGGTTACTCGATCGGGTACTTCAACACCGCGCGGTCACCCAGAATCTCAGCGAAGCGCTGTGCGGCGCGGATTCATAGCCGTCGGTCACGGTCACATCGCCCAAAAGCGACGACTGCCATTGCGGATCGAACTGATCCTTCAGCTCGTTCCACTCGCCAAGCTGTACTTCGTACGGTTCGACTACCGCGGTCTGGGACTGCTCCAGGAAGACCTTCAGGAACGGATCCTCGGCAATTGCCGGGTCTTCCAGCGCCGCCAGCGTGGTTGGGCCGTACTTGGCGTTCGCCGCGAAATACGGCTGCCGATCATGCGTGAACCAGCGCAAGAGCTGGAACGCCTCGTCCGGATGCTCGGATCGTGCGGCCCACCGCATAGATCAGCGATCCCTGCCGCAGCGTCGGCGTTTCGCCGGTCGGGGTCGGGTGCTTCGCCACGCCGAACTTGCCCTCGATCTCGGGGTTGGTGCCATGAACGTCTGCGCGCCCCACGGCCCGGTGGTCAGCATGGAGATATTGCCGCCGGAGAACGCCGCCACATTGGCCGGATAGTCCATCTCGACCACATTGGGCGGAACCGCTTTCGCATCGCGCGCCAGCGAGACCATGAACTCGATGGCCTCGATCGATTCCGGACTGTTGACCAGGATCGTCCAGGTGCCGTCATCCGTCCAGCCGCAGCATCTCGCCATCCGGCCCGTTGTTCTGCATGAAGTGAATGCAGCGCACCGTGTGCGTCTTGCCGTACATGCCGAAGCCATAGCGGCCGGCGCGCGGGTTGGTCAGCGCGGTGGCGTACTCGCCAGTTCGTCCCACGTCGTCGGCGGAGCCGTTCGGGATCCAGCCCAGCCTCTTCGAAGTGGTCGGTGCGGTAATAGAGCGCATCGGTGCCGGTATAGAACGGGAGACCCGAGGATACGCCCCTCGCTGTCCTTGCCCGGCAGTCAGCGCCACCGGAATGAACGATTCCTCGCAGCCCCTGGTCCTGGACATACGAGCGTGATATCCATCGCGGCATCGAGGTTGATGAAGCTCGCCAGCCCGAACTGCCCATCGATGATGTCCGGCAGGTCGTCGGCCTCTGAATACGCGGTCAGCTTGGTCAGGATGTCCGCGTTCGGAACCTCATCGAGCTCGATTTTGATGTTCGGGATTCTCGGTCTGGAACTCGTCCAGCATCGTTTTGAGCACTTCACCCGCGGGTTTTTCCAGCGTGTTGTGCGTCATCATCCGCAGCGTGATGTCGCCTTGGATCAGGGCAGGCGCTGCCAGGCTGGAGCGCTTGCTCGTGAGAAGACTCGCGCCTGCGACAGCCGATGCTCCGGCTCCCAGCTTCAGCGCATCTCTTCGTGAAAGCCGATGGTAGGTCATCGTTGATCTACTCCCTTCGGTAATCCAGCCCGGCGAATGGACTGGTCGATCGAGGTTATTCGGTTGCGTCACCACATGGTGACAGCATGTCACGTAATTCGACTGTAGCACAGGTTGAGGCCTGCGCGGGAATCGAAAAACCGGGACTCCCAATGATCCCGGTAACTCCGCGCACCTTCATCCGTGAAGCACAGAAAGACACCTCGGACCGCACCGCCCGAAGCCTCGATCTGTGCAAACTCGACAACCAGATTTCGCGCAGTTTCGGCTGGTTCGTCCAGAAAATTGGGCGAAATCGCGCATCGTCCATGCTCACTTCCAAATTCTTGACAGTCCACGCGCGGAGTGGGTATAACGACAACTCCAGTTACGTTCTGCACCGGAGGGCCCCGGTGCTCACCAATGAATCGATTGGCCGATGGCCAGCCCGGATCGCCCCTCTCCGATGGCACGAAAGGAGTTCTGGACAACACCTACGCCGGCGCCGTTGCCGGTCACCCGCGCAGTTCATTTCGTTCGAAGCAATCCCGGTTCACAGTCGAGCCGGAAAAGGAGCGGAAATGTCTATCCAGCGTTATCGCGATCTGTTCAACAAGGAGCTCGATCGCCGCAAGTTCCTCGTCTACGGCGCCGCGGCCGGCGCCGGTGCCGCCTTCCTGCCCTCGGCGCTGACCCTGGCGCAGGACACCATCGACACCACCGATTGGACCCCGGAGACCATCGTCGCCCGGGCCGGCACCCTCGAGGTCGATACCGCCGCCGAGGTCGCCAAGGTCGTCCCCCTCGACTACGAGGGCGAAGTCTCGTACTGGTACGTCGGACCCGCCGATTCTGATCCCCAGATCGTCAAGGATATCGACGCCGAATTCTGGGAAGCCTTCGCGGCCACCTATCCGAACATCAAGGTCAATGTCACCAGCCTGACCTACAACGACATGCTCGACCAGATCCGCACCGCCGCCCTCGGCAACGCGGCTCCCATGGTCGCCAAGATGCCGATCCTCTGGGGCGTCGAGTTCGCCGCCAAGGGCCAGCTCCAGGAATTCGGCCCAACCGATGCCGGCTATCCGGTCGAGGAGTACTGGCCAGGCGCCATGAAATCCGTCACCTATGACGGCAAAACCTACGGCGTCCCCACCAACAACGAAACCATGGCCCTCATCTGGAACGCGGCCATCTTCGAAGAAGCCGGTCTCGATCCCGAAAGCCCGCCGGCCACCTGGGATGATGTCGTCGCCTACTCCAAGCAGATCAAGGACAACACCGGCAAAGACGGCTACGGCCTGGTGGCCCGCGTCAACGCTGGCAACACCCCGTTCCGCTTCATGCCTGCTATGTGGGCCTATGGTGGTGGCGCGCTCGATGAGGCCGCCGAAACCCCCACCTACGACGAGATCTGGATCAACAACGACGGTTCCAAGGCGGCCTTGCAGGCCTACTACGACATGTACGTGCGCGACAAATCGGTGCCCACCTCGGCGCTGACCAACACGCAGGCCGAGAATCAGGCGCCGTTCATCGCCGGCACCCTGGCAATGATGATTGCCCATCCGAGCGAATACGCGAAGATGAACGATCTCGCCGCCACCGCCACCGGCGCGGACAAGGAGATCGCCGATCAGGTGGTCGCCAACATGCGCTATGGCTTCCTGCCGGAGGGTCCGGACCGCCGCGCGGTCGTCTTCGGCGGCTCCAACGTCCACGTCTTCGACCCTGCGGTCGTCGACGGCGGCGAGGTCGATTTGGATGCTGCCAAAGCCCTCATTGCGTTCAGCACCGGCCCCGAATGGTCCACCAAGCTCGCCTGGGTGAGCTCGAATCCCTCCAACATCCGCGGCTTCGAAACCGAGTGGATGAAGGAGCGGCTCGACACCATTCCCTTCCTGGACGTAACCACCTCCATGCTGCCCTACGGCATCCCCTTCCCGGTGGTCCCGGAATCGACCGAGATCATGAACATCATCGTGCCGGACATGCTGCAAAACGCGCTCACCGATTCGATGTCGGTCGAGGACGCCGCCAACGATGCGGCCTCCAAGATCGAAGAGCTCCGCAGCGGCGACATCTAGGTCCGCACCCTCTGCGTTCTCAGAACCCGGCTGGCAACGGCGCCGGCCGGGTTCGCCTTCTCCCAAGCATGGAAAGGACCCTCCGCGCATGTCCGTCTTCACCGGCGGCCAACCCTCGCTCGAACCACCCGCGCCCAAAAGGCGCAATACCGGGTTCTTCGGGCGGCTCGCCGCGCTGCCTGGCGACATCGCGCGCCATTGGAACGACTACCTCTACATCATCCCGGCCCTTGGCATCATGCTGGTGGTCATCGCCTATCCGATCTTCTACACGGTTCGGCTCTCCTTTTATTCCACCCCGCCGAACCTCGCCATGGACGACAAGATCTGGGTCGGGCTGGACAACTACAAACGCATTCTCCAAAGCGAGTCGTTCCGCAATGTCACCCAGAACACGCTGGAATGGACCATTCTCTCCACCATCTTTGCCTACCTCATCGGGCTCGGCGCCGCGCTGGTCGTCCAGCGCGAGTTTCCCGGCCGCGGTGTCGTGCGCGGCGTGCTGCTCATCCCCTGGGTGATCAGCTATGTTTCCGCCGCCTACATCTGGAAATGGCTCTATCACTCCGACTATGGCCTGATCAACGACACCCTCATTCGCCTCCGAATCGTCGATGAAAACATCAACATCCTGGACAACATCCATCGCGCGCTCCCCGCGCTGATCATTGCCAACATCTGGAAAGAGTTCCCCTTCGCCATGATCATGCTGCTAGCCGGGCTGCAGGGCGTGCCGGATCAGCTTCACCGTGCCGCTCGCGTCGATGGCGCCGGCACCTGGGCCCGCTTCTGGCACATCACCATGCCGCAGCTCAAGAGCGTCTCGATCGTCACCGTCCTGTTGCTCTTGTTGACCAACCTGAACTCGTTCACCCTCGTCTGGATCATGACCGGCGGCGGCCCCGCCGGTTCGACCGACATCTGGATCACCCAGATCTATCAGCTCGCCTTCGGGCGTACCCGGTTCGGAGTCGCCTCGGCCTACTCCGTCATCCTCTTCCTGGTCATGATGTCGCTCGGATACTTCTATGTGAAAGCGCTCACGCGTGGCGACGAGCGACGGGAGGGCGCATGAGCTCCAGCTACGAACGCACCGCCGGTTCGCGCAAGCGGTTCGATGCCTGGGGCATCGCCGGCTGGGTCTTCCTCTTCATCCTGCTGCTCTTCACCGTCATCCCGATTGGCGTGGATGCTCTCCACCGCCTTCAAAACCCAGCTCGGCGCGCTGCAATTCCCGCCCCGACTGGATTCCCGAAAACCCGACGCTGGAATAACTTCAAGGTCTTGCTCGACCCCAACGACGATATCGGCCGCCGCTTCCTGCGCTACATGCTCAACAGCCTCTGGGTCTCCACCGCCACCACCGTCATCGGCGTGCTGGTCGCTGTGCCCGCGGCGTATGCCTTCTCCCGCTTCCGCTTCCCCGGCAAGAACGCCCTCTTCTATGGCGTCTTGCTGCGCAACATGTTCCCGGCCGTGATCTTCCTGATCCCGCTCTTCATCCTCATGCGCAACCTGCATCTGGTGAACAGCTACCTCTCGCTGATCATCACCTACCTCACCTTCGGGCTGCCCCTCTCCATCTGGCTGCTCAAGGGTTTCTACGACAATATCCCGGTCCAGCTCGAGCAGGCCGCCCGCATCGACGGCGCCTCCCGCTTCCAGGCCTTTCTCTATATCGTCATGCCCCTCTCGGCGCCCGGCATCGTCGCCACCGCCATCTACAGCTTCATCCTCGCCTGGAACGAATACGTCTACGCGCTCACCTTCATCACCGACGACCAGAAGCTCACCGTCCCGGTCGGCCTGCAACGCTTCTTCTCCGAATACGTCGCCAACTGGCCCGGCCTCATGGCCGCCGCCTTCCTCATGAGCGTTCCCGTCGTCGTCATGTTCATGCTGCTCCAGAAATACTTCGTCCGCGCCCTCACCGAAGGCGCCGTCAAACAATGATCACGTAAGCAGTCAGCAGCAGCAGGCAGTCAGTCGAGCCAGCGACGAATCGATCGTCGCGGAGCATCTCCACTCGGAGCCTGAACTGACAACCACTATCGATCTGACGTACTGCCTGCCGCTGCTAAAGACTGAGGAGAACCCATGGGCCGCGTAATTCTCGACAACGTCGTCAAGCGCTACGGCGATGTCATGGCCGTCGACCACGTCTCGCTCACGGTCGAGGAAGGCGAATTCGTGGCCCTGGTCGGCCCCTCCGGCTGCGGCAAAACCACCACCCTCAACCTCATCGCCGGCCTGCTCGAGCTCTCCGAAGGCAACATCTACATCGGCGAGCGTCTGGTCAACGACCTCGATCCCAAAGACCGCGACATCGCCATGGTCTTCCAGAACTACGCCCTCTATCCCAACAAAACCGTCTACAAGAACCTCGCCTTCCCCTTGCAGATGCGCAAGCAATCCAAAGCGCAGATCGACCAAACGGTGCGAGAAACCGCCAAGCTCCTGAGCATCGAAGCCCTCCTCGAGCGCAAACCGAAAGAGCTCTCCGGTGGCCAGCAGCAACGCGTCGCCCTCGGCCGCGCGCTCGTTCGCAACCCGCAAGTCTTCCTGATGGACGAACCCCTCTCCAACCTCGACGCCAAGCTGCGCGTACAGATGCGCGCCGAGCTGAAACGCTTCCATCAGGACATCAACGCCACCATCGTCTACGTCACCCACGACCAGCTCGAAGCCGTCACCATGGCCGACAAAATGGCCGTCATGTCCGGCGGCCTGCTCCAGCAATACGACGCCCCCGACACCGTCTACAACCACCCGGTCAACACCTTCGTCGCCGGATTCGTCGGCAGCCCCGCCATGAACCTGCTCCCCGCCACCGTCGAAGTCGACGGCAACACCACCTGGTTGCGCAACACCGACAAATGGTCCTATCCGCTCGACGCCAGCCCGCGCGGCCATCGCCCAGTCATCCACCGACGGCTCAGTCGTCGCCGGCCTGCGCCACAACGCCATCCAACTCTCCGTCGATCAGCGCGAAGGCGCCATCCCCGTCCGCGTCTACACCGTCGAGCCAACTGGTGATGTCACCTACGTCCACGGCTACCTCGGCGACCTGCTCATCGTCGCCAGCGTCCCACCCTCCACCCACATCAAACCCGACGACATCGTCTGGGCCACCCTCGACCTCGACCAAATGCACCTCTTCGACGGCGTCACCCAACACACCCTCTCCCCAACCACGTAGCCGCAGACCTCCGTGTCTGCCGTCCCCCAACCCGTAGCCGCAGACCTCCGTGTCTGCCGTCTCCACCAACCACGTAGCCGCAGACCTCCGTGTCTGCCGCCTCCCCCAACCACGTAGCCGCAGACCTCCGTGTCTGCCCTACCCTGTACGATATGCTGCCGCATGGCCGACTCCCCCTATCGTCGCCGAAATCTGCGTCTCCCAGCGTACGACTACGCAACGACCGGCAGCTATTTTGTGACGATCTGCGTTCAGAACCGCGCATGTGTGCTCGGTGAGATCGTCGACGGAGAAGTGCGTCACTCTCCAGTTGGCGAAATGATCGAAACCCACCTGCACCTGGCAGTTGATCGGTACGCTGGCATTGAGCTCGATTCATACGTCCTCATGCCAAATCACCTGCACGCCGTGCTCAACGTTGGATGGAGCATTGATCCAGATCTGGAATCGCTTACCCGAAACGACGGCAGACACGGAGGTCTGCAACTACGGACTGAAGAGACTGCCGCACGACAAGATCAACCCCAGACGTCCGTTACACGTGTGATCCAGTGGTTCAAATCTGCAACAACGAACGAATACATTCGCCGCGTGCAATCCGACAGTTGGCCCCGATTCCCCGGAAAGCTCTGGCAACCCAACTATTACGAGCACATTGTTCGAGACCAAAGAGATCTCGCACCGCATCCGGGCCTACATAGCGGACAATCCGGAAAAATGGGAATCAGACGCTGAATACTACTCAACGGGCCAAGGCTTCGACACGTGACCTGGTCCACCCCCGTAGCCGCAGACCTCCGTGTCTGCCAATCCCCCACTCACGTAGTTGCAGACCTCTGGCGCCCCTCCCAACCACGTAGCCGCAGACCTCCGTGTCTGCCGTTCTCCCCACATCCCAATCTGCGCGAAGATCGAACGCTTCCACCGTTGCGTCGTCCCTTACACCGGAACCCGATCGCCCCCCACCAGCACCTCGTTCAACTGCGTCGATTCGATCGCCGGCGAATCCGAATACAGGAAACATGCCGTCGCCCGATCCTCCGCCGTTCGAAACAACGGCGGCGTCTGCTCGACACAAACCGGCTGCGCCCACGGACACCGCTGATAAAACCGGCAATACGTCAACCCAGCCGGCTCCAATCCCGTCGCCGGCTCGCCCAACCCCTTCTCCCCCAGCCACGGCGCATCCGGATCGGGCACCGGAATCGAGCTGACCAGCAGCTTCGTATACGGATGCTCCGGCTGCGGCACCACCTGCTCCACATTGCCCACCTCGGCCACCGAGCCGCGATAGAGCACGATCACGTTCTTGCTGATCTGGAACGCCGTCGTCAAATCGTGCGTGATATAGATCAACGAAATGCCGAAATCGCGATTCAGTGTCATCAGACTATCGAGAATCGTCGCCCGTAACGACGCATCCACCATCGAAACCGGCTCGTCCGCGATGATCACTTTCGGCTGCATGATCAACGACCGCGCCACCATGATGCGCTGCCGTTGGCCGCCGCTGAGCTGATGCGGATACCGCCCCAGCGTCTCGTCCGGCCGTAATCCCACCGCCGAAAGCGACGTCTCCATCAGCTTCCGCGCCTCGGTCTTGTTCTTCGCCAGCTTGAAATACTTGATCGGCAATTCGAGGATGTGGTCGACCTTGTAGAACGGGTTGTAGACCTCGAACGGATCCTGAAAAATCGCCTGCACATCTTTCAGGTACTCGTGCTTCTCCCGCTTGGAAAGCGCGGTCAGCGACGTGCCCCGATAGTTGACCTCGCCGGTCGTCGGAGGGATCAATCCCAGCAACAGGCGCACCAGCGTCGTCTTGCCGGAGCCGCTCTCCCCCACGATCGCCAGGATCGACGGATTGTCCGCGTCGATGCTCAGCGAGAAGTCTTCCAGCGCGATGGTTTCCGACTTGCTGACCACTCCGCTGCCAAAGACTTTGGTGACGTTACGCGCTTCCAGAATCGGCTGACCACCAGATGACATCTAGGCCACCTCCGCGACGACGCGAGTTTCCGGCGTCGACCGCTCGAACGTTTGCCCGTCATAGAGATGGCACGAAACCCAATGGTCGTCGCCCACCTCCCGGAGGACCGGCTCTTCGACTTTGCACCGTGCCATGGCCATCGGGCAGCGGGGATGGAACGGGCAATTCCCGCTCACCCGGTTGAGCAGCGATGGAGGCAATCCTGGAATCCCGCGCAGCTCCTCCTTCTGCGTCAGGGAAGGCAAACTGCCAATCAATTGCTGGGTATATGGGTGCAATGGCGTGCGGAAGATGCTCCGGATCGGCGCCACTTCCACCAGCAGTCCCGCGTACATCACCCCCAGCCGGTCGACCGATTGCGCCATCAAACCCATGTCGTGCCCGATCTGAATCGAGGCCGCTCCCAGCTCCGATTGCACCTTGCGCAGCGTGTCGATCACCTGCCATTGCACCACCACATCGAGCGCGCTGGTCGGCTCGTCCGCGATGATCACCTGGGGATTGAGGCTGATGGCAATTGCAATACAGACGCGCTGCTTCATGCCGCCGCTCAGCTCGTGCGGATACATTTTGGCAACCGACGGCCGCAATCCAACCCGCTCCAGCAGGTCCGTGAGGAAGGCGTCGAACGCGGCGCCGTTCTTCTCCACCTCGTGATCCTTGAGCCCGTAGGCAACCTGATCCCGCACGCGCTTGACCGGGTTGAGCGAGTTCATCGCCCCTTGCGCCACCAGCGACAGCCGCTTCAGGCGCACCTTGCGCATCGCTTCTTCATCCAGCGTCAGCAGGTCGTCTCCCTGCAACAGCACCGAGCCATCGACGATCTTCCCCGGCTGCTTGATCATCCGCATCAGCGCCAGCGCGATGGTCGATTTGCCGCTACCAGACTCCCCCACCAACCCCAGCCGCTCGCCCGCGTGCAGGACGATCGAAACGCCCTCCACCGCCTTCACCGGGCCCGCCTCGGTGAAGTAGTAAACCTTCAATCCTTCGACGCGGAGGACTTCCTGCCGTTCCGGCGCAGGCATCGCACTCGTTCTCGCCGCGTGTCGTCATCGACTCGTCTCGCTCTCTCCGGGAGCGGTCGCGGTTCGTCGAATCATCGGCGTCCGATACCTGGGTCGACCGCTCGCCCCACACCTGAAAATTTGCATTTCGGAACATTGTATATGCTATTCTGCGGTCCACCACCGGAAGCCCATTTATCCTGGTTCACCCCGCCATCGCGGTCTGCGCCAAAACGACTTTCGGTCAGCGTCTCGCTGTGAGAGACGTTTCGTGCCAGCCCGATGTCGAGCTGGACAAGACAGGAGGAGACGGTCAGTGACGGAACTGGACTCGTTCAAACTCTCTCGTCGAACCCTCGCGAAAGGCGCCGCCGCCACCGCCGCGGCCACCCAGCTCGTGGGGATCGGCTCGCTCGGCCAGGTGGCCGCGCAGGATATCCCCGACGTCCCGCGAGAAGAAACCCTCATTCTGCGTTGGTCCGGTCAGGCCGGCCGCTTTGTCGATCAGGAGCTCTGGAGCGAATATCTGGTCGGCGCCAGCCATCAGAACGGTCTCGGCC
Organism: uncultured Chloroflexia bacterium; assembly: GCA_963720855.1. GTDB lineage: Bacteria > Chloroflexota > Chloroflexia > Thermomicrobiales > UBA6265 > JAMLHN01. The sequence continues at coordinate 782,537 of CAVRGV010000002.1, forward strand.
TCTTCTTCGAGCCACTCGCCTTCTATAGCGCGTTCGCCGATGAAACCATCCCCTGGCTCGCCGAGTCGTGGGAGTTCAACGAGGACTACACCGAGCTCACCATCAAGCTGCGCGACGGCGTCACCTGGAGTGACGGCACCCCCTTCAGCGCCGACGACGTTGCCTACACCCTGAACACGCTGGCCGAGCTCGGCCCAGCCGTCACCTGGGGCGTCAACGTGCAAACCTTTGTGGACACGGCCACCGCGGTCGATCCGACCACCGTCAGCGTCGCTCATGAAGGTTCCCGCCCCCCGCTTCATGTTCTTCATGACCTACAAGTACGACATCGGTCTCCCGATCGTACCGAAGCATGTCTTCGACGGGCAGGACTGGACCACCTTCAAGAACCTCGACATCGCCAACGGCATCCCCACCACGACGGGGCCCTGGCGCCTGATCTACACCTCGCCCGAGCAGAAAGTCATCGACCGCGCCGACACCTGGTGGGCCGTCGATCAGGGCCTGGTCGAGGGGTTGCCCGCCGTCAAGCGCATCGTCTATCTTCCGGCCGTTCCGGACGAGCAGCTCGCCCAGCAATTCATCTCCAACGAGATCGACTGCTCGGTCGACCTGCGTCCCCTCACCATCGAAACCGTGCTGGCGCAAAACCCCGCCATCACCACGCACACCGGCGACCAGCTCCCCTACGGCTATGTCGACTGGTGGCCAACCTCGCTCTACGTCAACAACGAGCGCGAGCCGTACACCGATCCCAATGTCCGCTGGGCGTTGAGCTACTTCCTGAATCGCGAGCAGATCATCCAGGTCGCGCTCGGCGGCGCCGGTTCGATCTGGCCCCTCCCGCTGCCCTCCTATCCCGGTCTGCAACCGTTCATCGACGCCGCCGCCGATCTGCTGACCGAATACCCAACCCTCGAGTTCAATCCGGACAAGGGCGCCGAGCTCCTGACCGCCTCGGGGTGGGCCAAGAACGGCGACGACAAGTGGGAGAAAGACGGCACCGTGCTCAACGTGCCGATCGAAAGCTTCCAGGTCATGGGCGACATCGGACCGGTCATCGTCGAGCAGCTCAAACAGGCCGGCGTCGATTCGTCCTACTCCGAGCCGCCCGACTTCTTCGACCGCTTCGGCCCTGGCGACTGGAACGCCTCCCTCTTCGGTCACGGCGGCAGCATCGCCGGCGATCCCTACGACACCCTGGTCCTCTACCAGTCGAAGTCGGTGGCGGTCCCGGGCGGCAACGGGCTCAACTTCTCCCGCTGGCACAACGACGACTTCGACCTGATCGTCGACGAGATGGCCGTCACCGCTCCCTCCGAGCAGGACATCCTCATCGATCAATGGCTACGCGCCATGCAAGTCTGGCTGCCTGAGCTGCCGGACATCCCCATCCAGGAGTGGTACCACCGCATCCCAATGAACCAGACCTACTGGACCGGCTGGCCGACCGCCGAGGATCCCTATGTGAACGGTGCCTTCTGGCACTTCACCTTCCCGCTCATTCTCAACCGGCTCCAGCCAGCCGCCGCCTCCTAGCTCAGCGCATCGTTTCTAGCCCCCGGTCCTTCCGGACCGGGGGCGCAGCACACACCCACGGGACAATTCGATGCGCATCGAGTACCTCATCAAACGCATCTTCCTCTTCTTCGTCATCGTCTGGGCCGCGGCGAGTCTGAACTTCTTCCTCCCGCGCATCGGCGGTGGCGATCCCATTCGCTCCAAGCTGCTCCAGCAAGCCGCCGCCGGCGGCGCCGCCCAAACCGGCATGGAGCAGATGGTCCAGGTCTACCAGGAAAAATTCGGGCTCAACGACCCCCTCTGGCGCCAGTACCTCACCTATCTCTCCGGCGTCTTCCGGCTCGACTTCGGCTATTCGATGGCCAACTATCCGACCACCGTCTCGTCGGTCATGCGGCAGGCAATTCCCTGGACCGCCGGGTTGCTCTTCACCGCCACCATCCTCGCCTTCATCATCGGCACGATCCTGGGCGCGCTCGTCGCCTGGCCGCGTTCCCCCAAGTGGCTCCGCTACCTCCTTCCGCCCCTGCTCACCCTCTCGGCGGTGCCGTTCTTTCTGCTCGGCCTCTTGCTGGTCTACATCTTTGCCTTCAAGCTCAAGTGGTTCCCGCTCTTTGGCGGCTACACCCCCGGCACCTTTCCCGAATACAGCTTCAGTTTCGCCCAGGATGTCATTCGCCATTCCATCTTGCCGGCCTTTGCCATTCTGCTCGCCCAGATCGGCTTCTGGGCCATCGGCATGCGCGGCATGATGGTCACCGCCGAGGGTGAGGACTACATGACCTTCGGTGAAGCAAGCGGTCTCAAGGGCCGCACCCTCTTCACCCACTACGCCATGCGCAACGCGCTCCTCCCCCAAACCACCGGTCTGGCGCTATCCCTCGGTCAGGTACTCTCCGGCGCATTGCTGGTCGAAGTGATCTTCAATTACCCCGGCATCGGCGGCGTCCTCTATTTCTCCATCCGCCAGTTCGACTACTTCGTCATCCAGGGAATCATCTTCACCGTCGTGCTCGGGGTCGCCCTCGCCACCCTCGCGATCGACCTGCTCTACCCGCTGCTCGACCCACGCATCAAGTACGAGACCTGACCCATGCTGCGCTACCTTCGCCGCAACCGAAACCTGACCATCGGCCTGCTCATGTTGCTCTCCGTCTTCCTCTTTGCCGGGCTCGGCCGCATCTTCTGGGATATCTCGAAAGCCGCCCCGCTCTCCGGACTACCGAACCTCCATCCGAGCTGGAGTCATCCCCTCGGCACCGACCGGCAGGCACGCGACATTCTCGCCGTCATGATCGTCGGCACCCCCAAAACCCTCTACATCGGCTTCTTCGCCGGTACCGTCGGCGTGATCATCGGCACCGCCCTCGGACTGATCGCCGCCTTCTACGGCGGCTGGGTCGATACCGTCATCAAGACCATCGTCGACGTCGGCCTCACCATTCCCCCCATCCTGGTGTTGATCCTCTTCGCCATCTCCCTGCACGCGTCACTCTCGCTGACCCAGATGGCCATCGTGGTCGCCGCGCTCTCCTGGCTCTACCCCACCCGCACCATCAGAGCCCAGGCCCTCTCGATCCGCGAGCGTGGCTACATCCAGATCGCCCGCCTCTCCGGCGCTCCCTCCCACGCCATCATCTTCCGCGAGATCATGCCCAATCTCTTGCCCTATCTGGCCGCCACCTTCGTTGCCACCGTCTCCTCCGCCGTGCTGGCCTCGGTCGGGCTGGAAATCCTCGGGCTCAGTTCGCTCGAAACCAACACCCTCGGCGTCACTATCTACTGGACCAACTACTACGCCGCCCTTCTGCACGGACTCTGGTGGTGGTTCCTGCCCCCGGTCATCATCATCGTCATCGTCTTCGTCGCCCTCTTCCTGATCGCCTCCGGCCTGGACGAGTTCGCCAATCCGCGCGCCCGCCGCTCGGTGTAGCCGTCCGCAGTCGAGCGCACAGCTGAGAGGAAAAAGGTGAAGATCGCATCGGTCCGCACCGCCGTCATCCTTCTACTTCTCGCCCTGGTCCTCCCTGGTCCCGCCGTCTCCCGAATCACGCACAGGACAACGCCTCCAGCGATGTCCCCATGTTCCGCGGCAATCCCGCCGCACCGGTGAAATGCCCGGTCCGGGTCCCGATGAGACAAAGGGAATCGTGGAGCACTGGGTCTTCCAGACTGACGGCGAGATACGCTCATCTCCGGCAGTAGTCGATGGCGTCGTCTATGTTGGAAGCCATGACCACAACCTCTACGCCATCGACGCTGACTCCGGTCAGCTACGCTGGACATTCGCGACTGACGGCTGGATCGAATCATCCCCTGCCGTGGTCGGCGACGCTGTCTATGTTGGCAGCTATGACGGCAACCTCTATGCCATCGACACCGCCTCTGGCCAACAACGATGGGCCTTCGCGACTGGTGACAGTGTCGTCTCGTCTCCGGTGGTCGCTGGTGACGTCGTTTTTGTCGGAAGCCGCGACGGCAACGTCTACGCCGTCGATGTCGCATCCGGCCAGCAACGTTGGGCCTTTGCGACTGCCGGCGGTCTTCGCTCATCGCCGGCAGTGGTCGACGGCGTCGTCTTTGTGGGCAACGCTAATGGCATCACTTCCGGCAGACTCTACGCCATCGACGCCGACACTGGTCAGCTACCTGGACCGTCTCGACTGACAGCGAGGTGCGCTCATCACCCGCGGTGGCAGACGGTGTCGTATATGTCGGCAGCTCTGACGGCAATCTCTACGCCATAGACTTCGATTCCGGTGGAGCTTTTTTGGGATTTCCCAACTGGCAACTGGATAATTTCATCGCCTGCGGTGTCCGGTGGCGTTGTCTATGTGGGTAGCGCCGAGGTAACCTTATGCCATTGACGCCATCACGGGTCAGCAGCGCTGGGCGCTTCTCACTGGCGGATGGATAGAGTCTTCGCCAGCCATAGTCAATGGCGCAGTCTATGTAGGCAGCAGCGAAGGCAACGTCTACGCCATCGATGCCGCCACCGGGCAGAAGCGCTGGGTCTTTGAAGTGGGTGGGGTCATCGGATCCTCACTGCAGTGGACTGGGACTTCGTCTATGTAGGCAGCAATGATGGCAACCTCTACGCTATCGGCAACCTGTCTTCCGAAATTCAGACGATTACCGCAGCGGCTCAGGCAACCGCAACTGCGGATGCTCAGTCAATCGCTGAGGCGAGCGCCACTGCCGCGACCATCGAACTTTCATGGGATACCTACTTGCAATCAATTGGCAACATCGTATCCGAATCGGCAAACAGTCTTCCAGGGATCATGATCGAGGCGAGTCAACAACCATGCCCGGAAGAGCAGATGCCGGCCAGCTTCCAATTCTGCGGGAGGCATCAAGTATCCATCGCTGGTGGTTCAGGGAAAACCTGGGTAGCACTCGCCATCTATGCATCGAAAGAAGCATCGAGCTCCGCCCTTGAGCAAATGGAAGGTGGCCTCCAACGCTCAGGTTGGCAGGAGGACGACGTCGACGGACTTGCTCACGAACACGTCTGCCTCACACTGGTCCACGACGAAACCTCGCAAGCCATCTGCTACATGACTCGCGACGATGCCCTTATCGTCGGCTACTCCTACCTCTCGAAGTCGACGCGCCCGAAGCAGCACTGACAGAACGCGGTCGACCTAACCAAGCTGATGAACGACGCCTACGACCAGGTGGAACGCCCCGACTGAGCGATACTTCCGCCTACCCACCATCGAATTCGCATTCCCGCCAGTCGATCCAACTCTCGACCGGCCATACTCTCCCCATCTCAAATCGCCAACGCCGCCAACGCCGCCAACGAAGGCGTCGTTCATAATCGCGAAAGGAACCAGGTGAAGATCGCATCGGTCCGCACCGTCATCATCGACGGTAACTTCCCATGGGTCCTGATCCGCATCGAAACCGACGACGGCCTCACCCTCCATGTGGACGTCGCCCACGCCCACCTCATCTGCAAACAAAAAGGGCCCCGCCCCTGGGACCCTTTTCATTCGGATACCGTAACGCGCACGTAGTCCAGGACCTCCGTGTCCTGCCGTTCTCTGCGCTCACATCTCGCTCGAGGCACGTCCGTCCATCGCGCGGCCTTCATCCCAGAGCACCTGATATCGCGCATCACCCAATTCGTTGCGCAGCGCTTCCACCGCCGCCGCATGCGGCGCCCGATGCACCGGCGAAACCTGGGTCCCGAGCTGCTCGCGAATCCCATCCCCTCGCCCCAGGAACCGGGCGGCTTCTTCGAATTCGCTCTGCCGCAGCGCCATCTGCCCCAGCATGTCCCAGATCTCCGTCTCCAACCACCGATCGCCCCGCTCCCGCACCAGCCGCAACGCCTCATCGAGCCGCACCCGGGCAAGATCGAATGCACCCTCAGAAACGGCAATCGCACCAAGGCCATACAGCGCCAGCGACCGAAGATTCTGATCGCCTAGCTCATCCGCCCGCGCGAGTCCATCCTGCAGAGCAAGCGTCGCGGCCGCCGTCTCCCCCGCCAGTTGCAGCGCGCGCCCCTGCGTCACCATGGCCACACTCAGGCCATACCCATCGTCCATGGTCTTCAGCAAGCGCACCGCTTCTCCGATGTGCGCAATCGACTCCGTTGCCAATCCGCTCAGCATCTCGGTGCTCGCCAGGTCGACCAGCACCGCGGCGACGTTGGCGATATCGGCCTTGCGTCGAAAGATCTCGAGACTGCGCTGGCCGAGCTCGATCGAACCCGCGTAGTCTCCCTGGAAATACGCGATCCGGCTGAGGTCCTGCTCGACCCGTGCGACGCCGAGCTCATTTCCAATCGACTCGTGATAGCGCAGCCGCTCGAGCTGATGCAACTTGGCAACATCGAATTTCGAGGTGAACTCGGCCGCCAGCGCAAGCTGCAGATGCGCGCCAGATTCCCGATCGGGCCGCTCCGCATCCCGATACAGCGCGAGCGCCGCTTCGAATCGCGCAATGGCCTGGGTGAAATTCCCATCGGCCCCATCGAGCCATCCCAGTGCGCTCAGCGCGTCGCCGCGCTGCAACGGATTGTCATCGCCGCTCCCATCCAAGCGCCCGGCTGAGCACCACCTGCGCCTCCGAAAACGGTCCGGCCACTCGCCAGTAGCTGAAGAGCGCATTGGCGAGCTGAAGCTCACCCGCTCGGTCGCCGGAGTCATGCATCCAGTCCAGCGCCGCGCGTGCGTTCGGCATCTCCTGCCGAATGGTCACCTGCTCGGCGCGCCGGAGCGAATCGTCATAGCCTGGCTGGAGCGCTTCGATGAGACTGACGAAATAGCTGGCGTGCGCGCGCCGTACCAGCGCTTCCTCCCCGCTACGTTGCAGCTCCTCGATCGCGTACTCACGGATCGTTTCGAGCATGCGCAAGCGAGACGTTTCGCCACCCGCCGATTCGATTTTCAGCAGATTCTGATCGACGAGCCCCTCCAGCGTATCGATCTCGCTGCTCGAACCGTCGCCGGCCGAAACGATCTCCGCGGCCTCGATGCTGGCCCCACCGCTGAACACCCCAAACCTGCGAAACGCACGCTGTTCCGCCTCCCCCAGCAGATTGAACGACCAGGCAATGGTGTCGCGCAGCGTCTGCTGGCGGGCCGAGCTGGCCGATCCCCGCGTCAACAGACTGAGCCGGCTCCCCAACCGGGTAAGCAGGACCGCCGGCGGCAGCATGCGCGTGCGCGCCGCGGCAATCTCGATCGCCAGCGGCAGTCCATCCAACCGGTGACAGATCTCCGCCACCGCCCGCGCATTGCCATCGGTGAGCTGAAAGTCCGGTTTGGCCTCCCGCGCCCGGGTCACGAACAACTGCACCGCGGCATTCTGCAAAAGCTCCGATGGTGGCGCCAGCCGTGCGAGATCGGGCAACGAAAGCTGATTCACCGGATAGACGAGCTCATCCGGCAACCCGAGCGCCGCCCGCGTGGTGGAGATCACGAGCGCCGAGGGAATGCGCTCCTGAAGCTCCATCAGAACAGGCGCAACATGCGCAATCTGCTCCAGGTTATCGAAGATGAAAAGCGCTGGCCGATCGCCGATCTCGCCGGCAATCCGCTCGATCGCCGGCAGATCGGGCGCGTCCTCCAGTTGCATGGCATCGACCAGCGAAGGCAGCACCAGTGCCGCATCCGTGACCGGCGAAAGGTCGACGAACCAGGCGCCTCCGGGAAGCGATGGCCCCAAACGCTGCCCGATTTCGAGCGCCAGCCGCGTCTTGCCGGTACCGCCCGGGCCGGTCAGGGTAACCGTGCGTACCACGCCCAGCAGCGTCAGGAGCTCGTCGATCTCCTGTCCACGCCCCAGAATCGCGGGCAGGTGTTCCGGGAGATTTCCAATGGCGGTGAGCGGAACATGCTCGGATCCCTGCTCCGGCACGTTCGCTACGCGGCCGATCCCATGCCGCGCCAGTGCCTGCCGTAACTTCGGCAGCCATTCGTCTGGCTCGCGATCGAGCACTTCGATCCACTGCGACCCTTCCAGCCAATAGGCGACATCGTCCGGAAAAACCAGCGGATGCAGGATCAGCGGAATGATCGGTTTGTCGTAGCGCCACGCCAGCATGATCTCCTGGCGAACATTTTTCGACGCCAGCGAGGCATCGGAAGCAATCAGAACGACCGCATCGGCATCGCGCAGCGCGTTCGCAATCTCGGTCCCATACGACGTTCCCCCGGCAATCCCCGCCTGGTCGATCCAGACCTCCAACCCCTGCGAACGCACCACGTCGACAATCTGCATAGTTCTCGGGCGGTCGACACTGGCATAACTCACAAAACACTCAGGCATGAATCGACGCCCCTTTATGTCGTTCGAGAACCCGGGTATGATGCCTGCAACAGCGAACCTCTGCAATTCCCGAGATTCCTCGATCTGGCGTAAGCGGCGTCCCCGTTTTCTTTCGTGCTGGAGTACTACCGCGTGGACGGAAATCGATTCGATGACATCACCCGGCGGCTCGCCGGAGACGCAAGCCGGCGCTCGTTTCTGAAACGCGCCGCCGCCGCGGCCGCCGCGCTGGCCGGGCTCGGTGGCGCTACCGCCACCGATGCGGCCCGCCGCCCCACCCCAACCCCGAAACCCGTCAGTTGCCCTGGCAGCCAAACCTGGAACGGCAGCGCCTGCGTCTGTCCTGGCGGCACCACGCCCTGCGGACCCGATTGCTGCCCCGCCGGCGCCACCTGTTGCGACAACGCCTGTTGCTACGGCACCTGTTACGGCGAAGAGCTCTGCTGTCCCACCGGCCAGCTTGTCTGCGGCGGCATCTGCCTCTCGCCAGGACAATGCTGTCGAATGGCGATTGCGGGGCAGGTCTTTCCTGCATTGGCAACGTCTGCATGTGCCAGGCCTCGACCTCCTGCGCGACCGCTGGTCTGAGTTGCGGCACCTTCACCGACGATTGCGGCGCGATCCAGGACTGCGGTTTCTGCACCGAGCCTGATACCTGCGGCGGCGGCGGAATCGAGGGCGTGTGCGGCTGCACGCCCACAACCACCTGCGACGGGAGATGTGGCGACGTCACCACCAACTGCGGAACCTCGCTCTCCTGCGGCGATTGCGCGCAATGCCAAAGCTGTGTCAACGGCATCTGTGAAAATGCTCCGAATCCCACTCCGTGCACCATCGACGCTTGCACCATCCTGTCCACCTGCAGCAACGGTGTTTGTCAGGGTGGGCAGCCGCTCCCCTGCCAGAGCGACCCCAACGACCGCTGCAACCAAACCGTTTGCGATCCGGAGCTCGGTTGTGTGAGCCAGCCGATCAACGAAGGCGGTTCCTGCAAGAGCCTCCCGTGCGATCCCGGTGTCTGCCGGGACGGCAGTTGCCTGGATGCGCCGACCGTCTGCCCGGAGTGTCAAAGCTGCCAGGGCGGAACCTGCCTTCGCTCGAACGACGGCGGCGCCTGCGGTGACGGTCTGCACTGCTACGCCGGCAACTGCTGCAACATGCCCACCATTGAGGGCGAAGTCCCGGACGATCCGAATGTCCTCATGAGCTGCGGCGACACCGATGAGATCTGCTGCGACGCATCCTCCGGGCCATGCTGTCCCGGTACATCGGAATGCTGCGAGATCTGCGTGACCGTAACCGGCGATTCCGGCCGGCCGGCCTACAACATGTGCTGCGACGAGTCCCAGATGTGCGATGGGAATTGCTGCTGGAATACCGATACCTGTGTCGACGGCCGTTGCATCAATAACAGCATGGTCTGCGCTGGCAACGTCGTATGTAACGACGAATGCTGCGGCGCCGACGGCGATGGCACCGGCACCTGCTGCGGTTCGGACGCTTACTGTGTCGCTGGCGAGTGCCTGCCACTTCAGGAGGTTGCCTGCTCCAGTCACGCCACCTGTGAAGCGCTCTACGATCCGGGCGCCGTCTGCGCGTACATGTCGATCAACCTCGGAACCGGCCAGGTCAATCCAGGCACCTGCTGCCCAGGTGGATACTGGCGGCTCAACACGTCGGGTCCCAATACGGGACAATACACCTGCTGCTCGCCCGAGACGCATCCGACCCAAAACGGCTGCTGCGCATTCCCGGAGAGCGAATGCCCGAATTGCACCTGTAGCCGCACCACGATTCGCCGCTGGGGAAGCTAGCGACCTTGACTGAACGCCAGTGGAACGAATCCGACTCCAAAGTCTTCATCGACCAGGGGAAGATCTACACCCCCCGGCGTGATGAGCTGCGAGACGCGTTCCTCGATCTGATACCGGCCGAGCTCGACGACACCTTCCAGGTCGTCGAGCTCGCGCCCGGCGCGGGTTGGCTCTCGGCTGCCATCCTCGGCCGCTTCCCCAACGCCTCCATCCTCGCCCTCGACGGATCAGAAGAGATGCTGGCCGAAACCGCCTGCGCCCTGGAGGCGTTCCCCGGCCGCTGGGAAACCGGCGTCTTCCAGCTCCTGGACTCCGATTGGCGCGCCAACCTCCCGACCGGACTCCGTGCCATCGTCTCCTCCCTCGCAATTCACCATCTGAAAGGCACCGCCAAGCGCGATCTCTTCGCAGACCTGCACAGCCGCCTCGCCCCCGGCGGCGCGCTCCTGATCGCCGATCTCGTCGAACCCGTCAGCCCAGCCGCGCTGCGGCATATGGCCCACGCCTGGGACGACGACGTCGAACGCCAATCGCTCGAGCTCTCCGGCAGCCCAGCCCCCTGGGAGTTCTTCCGGGACGACCACTGGAACATCTACACCTACCCCGATCTCGAAATGGACTTCCCCTCCCCCCTCGTCGACCAGATCGACTGGCTCCGCCAAACCGGGTACACCCGCATCGACATCCCCTGGGCCCGCGCCGGCCACACCCTCATCGCCGCCTACCGCGACTAGCCAACCCAACGTCTGCACCGTCATTCCGACCGAAGCGGAGGAACCTCCCCGCCGCAGCGGGTGGTGCCAGACAACAATGCCGCCTTCTGAGGCTGCACCCGAATGCCGTAACACCGCTACGTCGAACTGCCAATCCGCACGTACCCATGAGGAATTACGTCATTTGCTGGAGAGACAATCCGATGCCGCTCCACCAAACTGGGAATCAGTGAGGCGGCACCCGAGCCACCCGGAACCGAGAGGAGCGATACGCGCGCACGAGCACCGCATGAAATGAGCGAAACCGGCCCAGCAGCCATCGAGTTCCGAATCATCGTCAATCTCTATTTGAATCGTTTATTGCATTTAAGAGGAAGACTCACTGTGGAAACTATGTCGTCACTCCGATCTCGTCGCGCCTTCTTGCGCTCGGCCTTTGCCGCCGGCGCCGCCACCCTCGCCGCTGGATCCCTCCTCGGCAACAGCGCCTTCGCCCAGGATGAGGAGGTCGCCGCCGCCGCGGCCGGCTTCTTCCGCACCACCGACTACGTCAACTTCCGCACCGGTCCTGGTACGGATTACGGCGTTATCAAGGTCCTGCCACCCCAGTCGCCGCTCCAAGCCGTCGGCCCGGAAAGCAACGCCTTCCTGAAGGTCTCGAACCAGGGCACCATCGGCTGGGTACACCGCGACTTCGTCGCCACTGGCAACGGCGGCAGCACCGATATTCCCCCAAGCCTTGGCTACAAAACCACCTCGGCCTACGTGAACATGCGCAGCGGTCCCGGCACCGGCTACTCCGTCATCCGCACCCTGCCGCAGGGAACCAGTGTCGAAGTCTTCGACGCCTTCCAGGGCAACTTCCAGCGCGTCGGCTATGCGCAGCAATACGGCTGGGTCTCGCTCGACTATCTCTCCGGCGGCGGAGGTGATGGCGGCGGCAACGGTCAGCCCATCGGCCAGCTGCGTGTCACCTCGTCGCTCAATCTTCGGTCGACGGCGTCCACCTCGGCACGCGTGATCAAAGTCATGCCGGCCGGCACCATGGTTTGGCCATCCGACCAGGTGAGCAACGGCTTCCGCTACGTCGAGCTCGTCGATGGCTCCGCCTCCGGCTGGGCATACGACGCCTATCTCGCCTGATCCATTCGACACGCAAACCGGACTGGTCCAGGGCAACACGCCCCGCCCCCAGTTTCACCCTGAGTAGCGCGTCGAACGCAAAGCGCCGCGTGTGCTGGAGATCCGGCGCCCTACCAGGGTTGTCATTCTGAAGGAAGTGGAGAATCTTTCCCGTCGGAGCAGGCCACGGATCTGTTCGAGAAACCAGACAAAGAGCATCGAACGCACCGAAGAGGAACGCGGGATCTCTTCGCCGCAACGCGTGCCTTCTGGTCGCGATGGTTCGAGGAAAGATGCTTCTTCCCCCAATCCGCCCTTCGATCTTATCTCCTGACGTCCTCCTCCCCAGGGAGGACGTCAGTCGTTCGACTCCATCGTCACCGTCTCGATCGTGAATGATGACGACCTCTTTCCCCACCGGACCGAATCCCGTAGCGCCGCCAACCATGGCGGTTCTCCCCCCAAAACCCGCTTCGGATCGTGCAGATCGAGAAACCGAGCTGGCAATCTTCACCGTCGCGCCTGCCTCCCAGGCACCTGCGAACCCCGGCCACGACCATGCGCTTACACGACGATCACTCCTGCAGGTTGCTCGCCTCGCCGGCAATGCCTGCCTGTCACCAAATGACGTCCCATTGACCGCAAAGGCACATTTACCTGCGTACGGACGCGGGTTTTCCTGTGACAGGCGGGTTCCCAAAACGGGTGTACGTGCGTATAATGATTCCCGACGGCTGTGAAGGAAACCGTCGACGAGGGAAATGGGGGACTCCGCATGCAAATGCGACTGCGTTATATCGTTGCCACACTGGCACTTCTGGCTGGACTGCTGGTCACGCCCCTGGCGGGCATGCGAACGGTTGCCGCGCAAGACAACACGGCGCGCACCATCTCGCTGGACATCTATCGATGTCCTCCCGGGGTCGGCTTGCAAGAAATGGTGGCCGACGATTGCGTAGCCATCACCAGTGGGGTCGACGTTATCCTCACCGCCATCAGCGGATCCATCGCCCCGCTCACCATCAGTAACGCCTCCCTCGATGGCAATACCTTTCGCTGGACCACCACCGGCTCCGGCTCCTCTACCGATGAGTGGGGCTTCAAGCACAGCACCCTTCCGGATGGCACCTCGGCCTTCCTGGTCCAGGGCGATGGCGTCGTTTCCGGCCAAACCGCCGCATTCGACTATCGCTTTACCACCAGCGCCTCCAGCCCATCCGCGTCGCTCGATATGTACCTTCTCATGTCAGCCGATTCCCCGGTAATCGAACCTCCTGCAGACGAGAACACCAACCAGGCGCCGGTCGAGCCCACCGCAACCCAACCACTCGCCGAGGTCACCGCCGAAGCCACTGCTGGCCTTCGCCCGTCGCCCACCGCGACCACTGCGCCGCTCCCCACCGAAGCAGCCCCGATCGAGGAACACCACCGATGCCTCGGTCGATAGCGCCGCCGTCGATGATGACAGCGTCGCTCCGGCCGGCACCGGCGATGTCTACGTTCCCGGCGATGCAGTTATCGTCGCCGAGGGCCCGCTCAATCTGCGCTCTGCCGCCGGCACATCCGCCAGCTCCATCGGCTCGCTTGCGGTTGGCACCCAGCTCACCATCGTTTCCGGACCGGTCGCTGCCAACGGCTACAACTGGTATCAGGTCCAGTCTGGCGCGGGGCAGAACGGCTGGGTGATCGTCGACGCCCTCGAGCTTACCGCCGGCCCGAATGCGAACTTCGCGGTCGGCGATCAGGTCGTCGTCTTCGACGGCCCGATCAATCTGCGCACCGCCGCCGGCACATCCGCGGGCATCGTCGAATCGGTTCCACAGGAAGCTCTGCTCACGATCCTGAGCGGACCCACCGCCGCCAATGGCTACGCCTGGTATCAGGCGCAAACCGCCGCCGGCGCCAGCGGCTGGGTGGCCGCCGACTTCATCGAAAAGGTCGATCAGCCGAACCCCTCACCCACTGGCGCATTCGCAGTCGGTGACCGCGCGGTCGTCACCGATGGCCCCGCCAACCTCCGCAGCGCGGCTGGCACCGGTAACTCGGTCGTCGCGGTGCTCAAGACTGGCGACACCCTCACCATTACTGGCGGACCGTCCGCCGCCGAGGGCTACACCTGGTACCGCGCCACGACAGAATCCGGCAGCTCTGGCTGGGTCGCGGGCGAGCTGCTTGGCAAGACCGGCTGGGCAAATGGCGATGTGGTCACCGTTACCACCGATTCGCTCAATGTTCGCAGCGAAGCTGGCTTGAACGGCACCGTGCTCGACACCGTCTTCCAGGGCACCAGCGCTGTTATCACCGGCGGACCCACCACCGCGGATAACCGTGACTGGTACCGCATCGATGTCAGCGGCGTGGTCTCCGGCTGGGTCGCCGCCGAGTACCTCAGCCTCTCCGACGCCCCGCCGGTCACTCCGCCCAGCGGCAACTTCGGTGCCGGAGACTGGATCTTCGTGACTGATCCGCCGCTGAACCTGCGCGCCACTCCAAGCACCAGCGGCCAGATTCTCGCCAGCCTGACCGATGGCGACGGCATGCTCGTCCTCGGTGAAACCACCATGGCCGATGGCTACGCCTGGAATCAGGTCGAGAACGACGGCGTCACCGGCTATGTCGCCAGCGAATACGTCGCCGGCGGGTTCGCCCTCGGCGAAGTCGCGGTGGTCGTCGACGGTCCCATCAACCTGCGGGCGTCTGCCGGCACCGGCAGCGGTATCGTGCAAAGCCTGGCGCAGGGCGCCCAGGTGAGCGTCCTCAATGTGAACCCCCAAGTGATCGATGGAGTCTACTGGTTCCAGGTCACCACAACCGATTCAGTCACTGGCTGGGTGGCGGGTCGGTATCTCGGTCCGGTCACCGCCTAGTCGCCAACCGGACATATCGGAATGGTGCAAACGCCCGGGAGCTCCCGGGCGTTTGCGCGTCCCTCCCGAACCACCGCGTAGCCGCAGACCTCCGTGTCTGCCGACCGCCCCAACCCCCGTAGCCGCAGACCTCCGTGTCTGCCGTCCTCCCACCCCCATCGCAGACCTCCGTGTCTGCCGCCCCCAACCCCCGTAGTCGCAGACCTCCGTGTCCTCCCGATCTATCGCCTGCCGTAGCGCAGGGACCTGTGCCCTGCGATCGCGCGAAGCGCGATAACGGAGCTTCCCTGAGACCCACTCCTGATGTCCGAAGCTCTCGAAACCCACCCAACCTCACTCGACCGGAAGCGTCTCCCGCTGCAGCACCAGTTGCGTCCGCCAAATCCGGCGCAATTCCGGCCAGTCCAGCTCGACCGCCGGCTCGATCGACCGCCGCGCCCGGGCTATCGAGGGAATTCCCACCGCCCGTTCCGCCACCGCATACGAGCTCCGCACCAACCGGTTCTCAAACCGGTCCCGCCCAGGCACATGCTCCGCAAAATACTCCGCCCGTTCCAGCCGATACGCCTCGGAATAGACCTTCCGATCCGGCTGATGCCGCTCCAGCCCGACGAACAGGGGAATCCGCCGAAACCGCGCCACCGGCCAGAGCCGCCGCCATAGATCGAAATCCATCACGAAATGCAACGCCTCGTCCACAAACAATGCGTCGAGCACGTTCCGGCGAAAGAAGACCGCCGGCTGAAAGAACGGCGTGACATACCGGGTAAGCCGCTGCACATACGGCGGCGCCCAGAGCACCTGCAAAACCGTGTTGCTCGGGCCGACCATCAGCGAATGCCCGTACACCACATCGACCTCGGGATTGCGGCCAAAGCATTCCACTGCCCATTCCACTGCACGCCGATCGACATACCCATCGTCGGCATTCACCCACCCGATGATCTCCCCCGAGCTCACCGCCAGCGCCTTGTTCAACGCGTGCGACTGCCCTCGATCCGGCTCACTCGTCCACCGCACCCCGGGCCACGTTGTCGCCGCCAGCAGCTCGACCGTGCCATCGGTCGAACCGCCGTCCATCACCACATGCTCGATGGCGCCATACGTTTGCCGCGCCACCGACCCCAGATTGTCCGGCAGCCAGCGAACCTGATCCAGCGACGGAGTGAGGATCGAAACCAGCATCTGCGATCCACGCTCCTGAAAGGGCTCGTGACCAACGAGTCGCGCCCTAGAGCAGCGCGCTCCCCGCCACCACCAGCGCCACCACCAGCATCAGCATGAACACCGACGACCCGCACCCAATCTGCTTGCCGCCCTGCATCGTCGGCAAACTCCCCCGCCCGCGGCTGGTCGTTTTGCCGAAATTCGGATCGTCCGATCGCTCGATCTCGACCTGCGATCCAGTTGTCGGCTCGTCGTCGGTCTCGCTTTTCTTCGGAAAGAGCGGTCCCTGGCTCATCTCAGATCCTCCACGCCACGAGAAAACGATGATGCTCGGAGCGAATACGCCTGCCAACGCCGTTGTGTACCCCTGTCGTTATCGCAGTTTCTCACCCGCGGCAAGTTTGCGCACCGTCTCCTCCACCCGCCGCTGCCGCGTCTCGGGACGTTTCGCCTCGTCGACCCAACGGGCATACTCCCGGCGGTGACTCGGCGCCAGCGTTTCCCAGGTTGCCGCCGCCACCGGATCGGCGTCGACCAGGGCCTGCACATCGTCGGGCAACGACACCACGCGCGGAGCGGTGTCCAGCTCGAGCCGCACCTGCACCACATCCCCCGCCTGAACCTGCAACTGATCGCGCACATCATTGCGCAGCAGGAGCATGGGGGCCGGACCGCCCATCTTCGCCAGGGACCCCTGATAGCGAACCGTCCCATTGAACGTGGCCACGATCGGCACCAGATTGCCCTTGCCATAGGTCTGCTTGAGATCGAAGGGCACCTCGACCCAGGTTCCGCTCCCCGCTCCCTGCACCACGGCCTCGAATTCGATCGGCCCGGGATCGATCAATGTGACCATGCTCATCCCTCCTGAACCACCACCTCATCCGTGCCGGAGCGCAATGCCAGGAACAATGCCACCGCGCCGATCCCCATCAGCACGCCCAACACATGAAAGATCGTCTCATAATCGTCGGTAACCGACAGCACGATCCCGCCCAGCAACGCCCCCATCGCCCCGCCGAACCCGATCGCCGCCGACGACAGCGCCATCACCGTCCCGCGGATCGCCGCCGGCCGCTGCAACAGCAGCGTATTGATCCCCACATAGGCAAACGAGGTCGTCAGATGCAGCAGCGCGATCCCGGCAAAGAGCCCCGCCACCGAGGTAAACGCCACCCCGCTCCCCAGCAACGCGACCGCGATCCCCACCGTCCCGATCACCGTCACCCAGCGCACCGGCGCCCGATGCGACAACGCCGGCGCCACGAAATTCCCGATCAGCTCGAACGAACCACCCACCAGAAAGAGCAATCCCAACCGGCGCGCCCCACCGGAAAAATCCCGCTCGACATAGGCGCCGTAATACGTGATCCAGCCGATATAGGCCACGAACACCAGCGCCCCCACGACGATCAGCACCACCGCGGCAGGGTCGCCCCGCAGAATCCTTCGCACCGACCCACTATCGATCCGCTCGCCATGCCCATCCCCGGAAGCCGACGTGCTGCGCCCAACCGGCAGCAGACGCGTTCCCACCAGGCTCGCGATCATCGGGATCAGCAGGCTCCCCATCGCCAACCGCCACCCGACCCAGTCGTTCAACCACGCCACCAGCGGCAACCCGATCATGGTCGCAACCGTGGTGCCCGACGCCACGATCCCCACCGCGCGCCCCTGCCGGTTCGGATCGCGCACCACCTCGCTCGCCGCGGTAAAGCAATTCGCCACCAGCGCCCCGGCCCCGATCCCGGTAATCACCCGCGCGACGATCATCACCGCGAAACTCGGCGCCAAGGCCGCCAGCGCCACCCCCACACAAAGCAGCATCAGCTCCGCCCGCAACCACGTCCGTCGCGGAAACCGGTTCATCCACGGCGCCGAAACCAGCGCGGAAATCGTGCCCACCACCCCCTGAATGGTGGCGAGCTGCCCCACCGCGCTCTCCGACACCCCGAACGTTTCCGAGATCGAGGTCAGCAACGGGCTCAGCGAGATCGAGAGACTGACATAGGCAAACGTCGTCAGCGCCATCAGCCAGACGATCAGCTCCGCCCGCCCCGGCGAGAGCGATTCCGCCTCCTCCCGATCGGTTATCCGCACAGACCGGCCCCAACGCCTTCCCATTCGATCCTCAGACTTCTCGCGTACGTCCAGAACGGGTAGAAGTGTACGGTCGCCTCCTGCTATGATGAGGCTACCCCCGTAACCGTTCAACCCCCCGCGCAGCATGTCCGGCGTCGCCCGTTCCGGTGCGACGCCTGGCAAATCGGATATCCGCACGTCCTGTGCGCGGGAGCTGACCGCGGCATCGTGCACCAGCCGTTGCCCACACCCTGCGGCCGCGGAGAACGAAGAGGGGAACCATGAACCATCGCATTCGCGGAGCTATCGGCTCGCTGGCACTGGCCGGCCTGCTCGGCGCCACCTTGACCGGCCTGCCGGCCCAGTCGACTCTGGCGCAAGAGACCACCCCGGTCGCCACCGAAACACCCCAAACCGAGGCCGATGCCGCCGCCGCGGCGCTCTCCACCGGCAAATACCCCTACGGCACCGAGCTCATGCTGCTCAACGGCCAGACCAGCGTGAAAAACGCCGCCGGCTCCGAAGCCGCCACCCTCACCGAAATCGACGAAGGCACCACCGTCACCGTGCTCGCCGGCCCCGAACCGGTCGGCGGCGTCGACTGGTACCAGGTCGATACCGAAGGCGGCATCACCGGCTGGATCGCGGCCGACCAGTTCGGCATCGCCAAGGGCGGCGCCGTGCTCGCCCCCGGCACCGAGCGCGAAGTCATCGCCGATTCCATGAACCTGCGCGGTGAAGCCGGCACCACCGGCGACGTCATCAGCGGACTCGTCCAGGGCGACACCGTCACCATCGTCAGCGGTCCGGAAGTGGTCGACGATCTCGACTGGTACCAGGTCGACACCGTTTACGGCGAGCAAGGCTGGCTGGCCGGCGTCTACCTCGGCCAGGTCGGCGGCGCCACCACCGAAGCCGCAACCGGCACCGATGAGATCACCACCGGTCCCACCGATGCCTCCGAACCCGCCGCTGCCGGCGCCCAGACCACCGAAACCCCGGTCGCCGACGCCACCACCGACGCGGCCGCCGAGGCAACCGCCACTCCTGACAGCGCGACCACCGCCGCCACCACCACGGTCGCCTTCCCCACCGGCTCCTACGTCTTCATCATGCGGCGACGGTGAATCGGTCAACCTGCGCGCCGACGCCTCCACCGACTCCGAGATTGTCAGCGAGCTGGCCGACACCGCCATCGGCATCGTCGATGACGCTCCGGTCCTCGGCGGCGACTACGACTGGTACCCGGTCACCTTCGGCACCGGCGACGCCGCCGTCACCGGCTACGTCGCGGGCGACTTCCTCACCGGCGGCATCACCGTCGGCGCAGCCGCCGAAGTCGCCGACGGCCCGCTCAACCTCCGCCCCGCCGCCTCCACCGACGGCGATCCCCTCGGCCAGCTCGAAACCGGCGCCAGCGTCACCATCGTCAGCGGCCCCACCGACGACGCCACCGGCACCCACTGGTTCGAAATCACCTCCGGCGACCTCACCGGCTTCGTCGCCGGCCAATACCTCGGCTCCCCTTCCGCATAGCTGAGGCGACCACAATCAGGTCAAAAGAAGGGCCGGGCGAATCATCGCCCGGCCCTTTCCGCCGTCATCCCGACCGAAGCCGCAGCCGAGAGGAGGGATCTCTCGTTCCCCAAAACCCCGCTACGACTCCGAAAAATCCGACTGCTCGAACTTCAGATCTGCGCTCCCCTTCCGCACCTTCTCCTGCACCTCGGCCGGGAACCCGTCTGGACGCATTGCCTCGATTTCCACCGAGATCCGCACCTTCGCCCCATACAGCGACTGCAAATGCGTCAGCACGTGCTGCGAAACCTCGGACACACTCGATCCAATCGTCTGCGGATTGATCGTGACCGATCCGAAGTACCGAGTCGGTAGGATCTCGGGGACAGGTGGCGTCGGCGGCTCGATCGGTGGCTGAACTCGTTCGGTCCCATTGCCACCTTCGGTGCCCCCGATTACCGTGATTCCCCCCGGTCCGCCACTAACGACGACCGCTCCGCCCTTCTCGCGCTCTCGCTGCGCGACAGCCACATCGGTCTGGACGATCAACGAGTCCTTCGTCAGCTGAACCAGCAACGCTTCTTTATTACCAGCCTTCAACCCAAGATACCGATCCGCCTCTTCGTCATACCCATCGGCCACGAAAAAGTACGCCTGCGTATCGAACATCTGGTCGATTCCGGCACGCACCGAGTTCGTCAGCACCACGGGATCCTTCAGCCGATACAGATACAGATAGTCCGCGAACCAACTCTGCAAATCGCCGAACTTGATGTGCGTCCAGCCCTTCTGAAAAGAAGGAATGCTTTCGATCCGCTGTCGCAGCATCAACGGCGCCAGCACCTCGATGACCTTTTCCTCGCTGACAGCGCGTTTCCCGGCCACCATCGCCAGCGAATCGTCCGTCCCGCTGTTCTTGACCTGCACCTGCTCCCATTCGACCGCCGATCCCGGCGTCGGATCCTGATGCGGGCTCAGCAACCAGCTCCATGTCTCCCGGATACGCGAATCCACCGTCTTCGCCGCATCTTCCCGGCGCGTCTCCGCCTGCCGCAGCTGCTGCGAGTTGAGATTGAGTGCATCCTTGTCGGCCGCGATCGCCTTCCAGACCATCCAATCCTTCATCGCATCGCGCAGCGACGTCAGATCGGCATTGTCCGGTGCCAGGAAGAGCACACTGTTCCGATGCTGCCGCCGTCCATCCCCCCGCGACTCCAGGAAGGTCGAAGCCCCCTTCACCGCCGCCGACATCTCTACATCGCCCCCCAGTTGCCGCCGCACATGCGGCATCCCCGGCCCTAGAATGACCAGCGAAACTTCCGGGGTATCCGCCACATCGCTCGTCGACGCCGGCGCGATATGCACCCGGTCGAAGATCCCGCGCCTCCCCTGTTCCTTGCGCAACCACTGCTCCAGCTCGTGGTCGACATCGTCTTCCTTGAGTTGCGACTTCCGCTCCTGCGCCACCTGCGTCACGCTCGGCTGCGTCGAGAACCAGTACCGGTCGTGCTCGCCATACAGATACGTCGCTCGCGTCGTGAACGTCCGCAGCGCGTCACCGAAGATCTCCGCGCTCTCGCCGGGTTGCACGACCCCTAAGCGAATCGACCGGGCATCGATCCCTTTATTGTCTCCGTCCCTCGAATTGGTCGGCGCCGATCCCAAGAAGATCGCGCGCGCCACCCGCCGTGTAGCCGACAACCGGTTGTAGTTGTCGTACTCCCGATCCAGCATCAGGGAAACCGCCGTATCTCCGTCGATATCGTGCGCGATCACCGATGTCCACGAATCCGGCAGATAACTCCCCATCTCGCTCGCGACACCCATGGCATCGAGCGGCAGATTGGCCGGCATGATCAGCGGACTCGCATCGTTCCGTGACCAAAGCACCGAAACCACATTCGCCATCAGCCGCAGCACACCGCGTGTCCGCTGGAAGCTATCGAGCGAACCCCAGACCTCGAAGAGCTGGTCGAACGTCTCCGGGTGGAAGGGATAGGCCGCTTCCATCCGCTTCCGGTACTCGGCGTCATGCACCTTGGTCGGATACTGCGTCTTCCCCTTCTGGTACAAGTCGGTAAAGAGCCGGATCGTCGCATCCCGCTTTCGCACATCCTGGACATCTTCGAAGAGCCGTCGACGCACGATTTCGAAGCTCTCACTCGGTGACGCCGGGCGCCAGGAGCTCTTGACTCGGTCGAAGGTTTTCTTTAGCCGCTCGAGCGCCGCCTTCCCGCCTTCGCCACCCACTTCGATGTCCGATTCAGGCAGGCTCGCCGCCAGCAGAACTCCCGGCGTGCTAGCCACCGCTTCCGTAAGCGTTTGCGCAAATGTCAGATTTGCTTCGAACGATCCTGCAAGAGCAGAATTGTTGTTACCGTAGAGCTGGCGTACGAAGGCGACCCATTCGTCGATCAGAATCAGGCTCGGACCGGCCAGATCGAACAATTGCTGCAGTACGTCGGCACCCGGCGCATGGCCGCTCTCGTCCGACTTCGCGACCAGCGCATAACCCTCGGGTCCTGCCAGCTGCCACGCCAGTTCCCCCCAGAGTGTTCGCACAACCGTGCCATCCGGCTTGGTTCGTTCCTCGTTCGCCGAAAGCCTGGTGCCGACCAGTACGGCGCGTTGCACGCACAACTTTTCGGCGGTTCCCAGCTGCTTCACCAGCCCATCGAGCCCCGAGAGATCGGCCAGCGATTCACACGACGCCAGGTGATAGAGCCCGATCATCGAGTGCGTCTTGCCGCCACCGAAGTTGGTTTGCAGCTCGATCACCGGATCGCCGCCATTCTGGCTCAGCCGCTTATATGCGGTTTCCAGCAGACTCGAAAGTCCCTCGGTCAAATACGTCCGCCGAAAGAATGCCTGTGGATCGCCATATTCCGGACCCGCCTGCCCCAGATGCACCTGCCACAAATCGGCCGCGAACTCAGCCTCTTTCAGATTGCCGGTACGCACATCCTCGTGCGGGGTAATGACATTACGCCAAGGAATCAAGCCATCGCTCCCCTGAGCATTGATGTTCGCGCTCAGCTTGCGCGCCTCGTCATACTGCTGCTTGGACAGCATGTCCCGCATGACCGTCTCGTACGACTTCTGAACTCGGCTCGCCAGTTCGGGTGCGCCGGCAATGGTCAGCAGCCGTTGCGCCATATCTAACGCACGCAGTGTGTCCTGCGTCGAAAACGTCTGTTGATGGCTGTGTTCGTTGCGAACCTCTTGCAAGACATGCATCGAATTGACGCCGGTCTTGCCCATAGCATCGCTGAACAACTGGGTCCGATAAAGATGAAAGATGTCGACGAGCCGGGTGATATCGACCGTGTTGCCGACTGGCCCACCTTTGGCTGATGCCGCTACCGCCTTCTCCCACTCGTCGTCACTGTATTTCGAGCTGATCAGCCACTGGAAATAGACGGTCAAACCTTCCCGCACCAGTTCCAGTGCCTCGTCTACCCGTTGTCGATTGTTCATCGTCGATCGCATATCCCAAGCTCCTTTGCTTTTCGTTTCTTCATGGTCATGCCGCTCACAGCTCGATTGCTAGCTCCAACGCTCGCAGCATCCCCAACTTGTCTTCCTGAAAGCCGTGAAGGATCTCTCTCGTCGTTCTCAGGCCTCCCGACCTACAACAGCCGCTCCTGCCGCTCTATCTCCCCGGCACTCGCCAGCTCTCGCGCCAACTGCTCGATCGCCGGCCAGTTCTGCACCAGCGTGTTGTAGATCAGCGCCTCGCCCGTCCACCCCTTCCGGTCCGCAATGCTGTGCACCCGGTACGCTAGCTCCTTCGCCGTCTCGGTCCGGCTCGGCATCGCCCGGTCGATTTGTGCTTTCACCAGTGCGGCTGGCTCCTGCCCCTCCTGGGCCGCCTTCGCCAACCGCTGCATGATCTGCCAGTCGTAGACATCGATGATCCCGGATGCCAGTCGGTCGGGATCGGGGAATAGTCGTTCCGGCTCACCAGCCGCACCTTGCCCCGCCCGGAATGCACGAGTCCGTCGTGCGTCATCTCATCTACAGAGGTAGCACGCGCCTTAGACAGCGTATCGGCATCACCAAATGGACCGTCGCTATTTCCATGCTGCTCGTACCAAGTCACCGCCCAGCGGGTCGCTCGATCGTACTCCTCGTCTTGCTCGGCAAGCACTTCGTCCAAGATCTGATTGATCAGCCCCAACGCAGTCCGAACCTTCAAGGGTTCACCGGTCGCCTCACGCACTTTGCGGTATTGAGAATAAATTGCCATTCCGGGCCCAATTGCGGCTTGAGCAAGGTCTACTGGGGCAATACTGGCTTGTTGTAGCGGACGAAGGTCAGCGGCAAGTTGCTGTCGAAGTTCACGCAAGAACTGCTGACGGGAAGCTTCAGGGGCCGAAGAGCTTCGAACCCGGCATGCGAGTACTACCGACGAAGCAAGAGAATTAGAGTTCTCCGCGTTGATTCTGCCGCTTCGTTCAGTACGCATTGGCCACGTTGCCGAAACTTGCAGGTTGGAACCAATCAAACCCTCGAGCATGGTTTCCCATCCAGTCGAGGCTGTTGTCGTTTCTCCCTCGCTGTCGCTCTCAGTCTCAGATTGCTTAAACGCGTAATAGATGGTGAGCGGATAATCAGGATCCTGCGAATCGCGCATATGTTCAAATGCTTTTCGTAGACCGTCTTCGAAGAAGCGATTTGCTTTTTCTCGATCTCCCTCGAAGCGATAGGGAGTCGCGAACAGTTCCTCCTCCTTAGGTGCCAAAATTGTTCGAAAAAGAGTTGGCGCACATGTCTGTTAAAGCTCGCTTTAACCAGACATAGAAGAAATCACTGAGATCGCCATAACCAATGTTGTCATAGTAGGGCGGGTCGGTACTATACATAAACTTGCCTAGGTTTAACTCTTGGCGAGCATCGGCTTGAGTCGCAGTCGAGCCTCCGAACGCTGGCAGTTGTTGAAGCATCCGAGCAAACGAAGCAGATGTTGGCGCGAAGTCGCCCGCAGCTCCTGCAAAGGGATTCACCTCTGGATAATCCCAATTCATAGGTAGGGCTTGGCGGGCAAATGCATTCACACTTTGATCTCGACTGCTCGACCATATCGCCAAGGTACAGAGGGTGTTCGCTATTCTGCTCGTGACTAACCCGAGACACGTCGCAATTGCATCTGCGTACGCTGATGCTCCTCGTCCGTCATTTGCCAAGCGAATTTCACTGTTGTCGTGCCCTGCCATCAGCGCATCTTCCAAAACTAAATCTCGTGCATCCTTCACTAAGTCACTGAATGTCGTGAGCGCTTCAAGTTGACGATCAGTGAAGAGATCTCCGAACGTCGTTAAACCATATGGAATTGTCCAAAAATTTCGAGGATCGTTCGGGAGAGGTTCTTCGGGTCGATACGACGCTTTATGGGAAATTGCCGCTTGCCGTTGGGCATCCGTAGGAGCCAGATAGAAGCGAGATCGGTCGCCCTCGGCAATAACAGCCATAAGCTTCTGTCCCATCCGGCCGGCTGCGCCTTCGTCTTTTATGTGGCGATCTGGCGACGCAGCGCCGCACACCAGGCAAACGAAATTGGCCCCTCGACCTTGCTTGGGAGGATCAGGAGGCTCTCCCTTGCCCGATGCGATCTCGAATAAAATCGTCTTACCCTCAATCTTGGGAATGATCCAAGTCTCTTTGCCTTTTTTCTTGGAGAGCCAAAAGGACGAGATGAGCGGCATTTCCGCCCCGCACGCCGGATTCGGACACGTCACCGTCCTCGCCCACATCCAGGCGATCACGGTTGCCTCGCCGCCCCCCTGCTCCTTCGGCAACGTCACCTTCGGATAGAGATGCCCGATCCGCTGCTCGGCCTCGTCCCGCATCCATTTGCCGTAATAGCGCACATCATCCGCCAGCCCGGCCGCGCCCTTCCATTCGGCGATCACCCAGCTGTCTTGCGCGCCTCCGGGTTCACCGGCGCCTGCCCGGCGAACTTCGGCGGGATCTCGATCATCGCCTTGTTGATCAGCACCGCCACCGGGTTCAGATCGCTGGCATGCGCTTCCAGCCCCAACCGCTGCGCCTCCAGCGGAATCGAGCCCCCTCCCGCGAACGGGTCGAGCAACGGCGGCGGATTGCCATTTGTATGCCGCATGATCTCCGCCCGCGCTTTTCCCAGCACCACTTCGTTGGTCGAGTTCTCCCACTGCACCAGCTCCACGATCAGCTTGTGCAGCCGCTCCCGTTCTTTCTCTACATCCCGCTCCTCCCCCTCCAGCCACGGAAATTCCGGATCGCTCGGATCCGTGATCAACGACGAAAAGATCACCGCCCGCGCCGCCGCCAGCGGCCGCCGCGCCCACCACAAATGCAACGTGCTCGGATGCCCGTGCCGGATGCACTTCTCCCTCGCGCTCGCCACATTGATCTCGTCCAGCGGCAACGCCACCTCGATCAGCTTCTTCGCCATCGCCCTCGTTCCTTCCTCACCGTCGTCCCGCCCAACGCGGAGGGACCTCGTTCATCGTCTTCCGTAGCCGAGGGCGTCTCCACCCTCTCGTCCGTAGTCGAGGACGTCCCTGTCCTCGCGTCGTCCTCAGTCCCGGAGGGACTTCGCGCTGTGAGCCCCTGGTTTCAACCTGGGGTCCACGTCGTCGTCTGTGCCCGAGGGCGTCTCCGCCCTCTCCTCGTTCGCAACCTCGGAGAGGATTCGCTCTGTGAGCCCCCGGTTTCAACCTGGGGGTCTCGTTTCGCTCTGCGCGCCCCTGATATCAACCCGCGAACTGTATCGTTCTCAGGCTCGGAGAGCCTTGGCTTCTCGTAGCCCTGCCCTTCAGGGTAGGGTCATGATGGCCCGGGACATCAAGCCGTCACCATCCCCCGCCGATGCAGCTTTTTGATCTGGTAATTCACGCTCGAAACCCGAAAGCTCGGTTCCGGCTCGCCATGCAGCGGTTCGGAGAGATACGTCGGCTCGCCCGCCTCGTCTCCCACCTCCACCACCGCCAGCAGCCACCGTTCCGGACTGTTCAGCGCCGTCAGGATCTCGTTCCGCGTCAGGGTAACCGTCTCCGCCCCCGCTGCGCGTCCCTTCACCTCGATCAACCGCAAGCCCCCCGGCGGCCCCGCCGGCGCCCGCGATTCGATGTCGTACCCAACGTTCTGCGCGCTCACATCGTGCGGCTCGTATCCCAGCGACCGCTCGAACGCCATCACCGCCTCCATCGCCGCCAGCTCGATCCGCTTGCGCTGCTCCGGCGTCGATTCGCTGTCGTCGCCCTGCTGGTCCGGGGTCGTCACCATCCACTTGGGCACCACCATGAACGCGCCCAGCACGATCGGCGTCTTCGCCGCCAGCTTCTTTTGCAGCAGGAGCTCCGCCGTGCGCGCCTCCAGCCGCCGCATCAGCTCATCCCGGTGATTCTTCACCGTATCCGGCGAGCGTCGCGTCGTCTTTCCGGCCTGTTGCATGGACAGCAGCTCGTTGTAGTCGAAATCGAGCCGCGCGATCTCATGCGTCAATCGCTCGTGCACCGCCTGGATCGATCGCTCCACCATCCGTTCGGTCCGCTCCCGCACGTCGCTCAGATGCTTCGGCGCCAGCGTGCCGATCGCATAGCCGATCGCCACCTGCTGGTGATCCGAGATCATCCACGGATGCCCGCATCAGCTCCCCGATCGCCTCGCCCTCCTCCGGCAGTGGCGGCCGGAAGTCGAGATACGGCGCCGGGCCGCCGTCGATCAGCTGACCGTCCTGATCGATTTCCACGAACTGCATCCGCTTCGAAACCGTCAAGGGGTCGCCCTGCCGGTTGCTCCGCCCATCCACGATCTCGTGCTCCAGCACGCAGATCACCCGCGGTGTTTCGATGCTCGCGGTCTCGTCCACCAGCACCGCTCCCGTGCGCAGCAATCCCCGATACTGCTCCAGCAGCAGATCGATCGTCGCATCCAGCAACGGATGCCCCGGCGCAATGAACGCCGCCGCTGGCTTCCCATCCAGATAGCGATGATGCCGCTCGAAGGTGATGCGCTCGTACCGATGCAGCAACGGCGCTCCACGCCCCCGAATCCGCGCCCGTTCCCGGATCCCCGACGGCACATGACTGATCTCGTAGCGCCCCGTTTCCCGCGCCTTCAGCTTGCCGCCCAACTGGGTAAAGGCTTCTTCGAAGAACGAGGCGATGTAATGCGGTTGCAGTCGCCGCGCGTTCGCCCGCTCCATCGCCTCCGCGATCTCGCGCACATCGATCGACATCTCGCTCTGATACAGCGCATTGCGCTTCACCAGCGCTTCGATCTTCTCCTTGTCGATCGACCCTTCGATCACCTGATCCAGCCGTGCCCGCACCTCGGGATCGTCGCCATACCGGATCGCCTCCACCAGCAAGTCGCGCAGCGTCCGCTTCTCGTCGAACCGCAACACCCCCAACACGTCGAAGACCTTGCCGTCCAGCGCCTTGCGCTCTTCTTCCAGCTTCGCCAGCAGCGTCCGGTAGACATGCCCCTCCGCGTTTGCTCCGCCACCAGATTCCACAGATGGCACACCTCCCGCTGGCCGATGCGGTGAATCCGCCCGAAACGCTGCTCCAGCCGGTTCGGGTTCCACGGCAGGTCGTAATTGACCATCAGGTGCGCGCGCTGCAGGTTGATCCCTTCACCCGCCGCGTCGGTCGCCAGCAGGATCTCCACCTCCTTGTCCTGCGTGAACGCTTCTTGCGCCTTGCGCCGCTCATCGCGCGACATCCCGCCATGGATCGTCACCACCGCTTCCGGCCGCCCGAGCAGATTCGTGATCCGCGCGTCGAGATAGCTGAGCGTGTCCCGGTGCTCGGTGAAGATCACCAGCTTCCGGTGCGCCGGGTCGTTCGCCATCTCCGGCACTCGATCCTGCAGCAGGATGCGAGAAGCTCTTCCCACTTCTGGTCCTGCCCGCTCGCGCACCGCATGCGCCAGCGCTTCAAGCGCTCCAGCGTGCGGATTTCGGCTTCCAGTTCGCGCGATCTCAGCGCCGCCGTCGTCTGGTCCGACCAGTTCGTCTTCCGTTTGCTTCGAAGTCGGTCGCCGGCGCTTCGTCGATATCGTCCAGCATCGCGTCCGATTCGTGTCTCGGCCCGCAACACCCGCGCATCCCGCCTGCTTGCCGATCTGCGCTTCGTCCAGCCGCTTCTCCAACCGCTCGCGCCGTCGCACCAGCGACTGATAGATCGCCTCCGGCGACGACGCCAGCCGCCGCTGCAGCACCGTCAGCGCGAACCCGATGTTCCCTTGCGGCCATCGTTTCCAGCTGCTCCGCCCGGTTGAACTCCTCCCGCACATAGTCGGTGACCGCGTCGTAGAGCTCGGCTTCCTCTGTCGGAAAGCGTGTAGGCACCGTGTAGGCCAGCCGCTCCGGAAAGAGCGGCTTGCCGTCGAACTTGACCAGCTGCTCTTTGACCATCCGCCGCATCAGGTCGGCGACATCGGCCGTATGCACGCCGTCCGGAACTTGCCCTTCGAACCGGTCGCCATCCAGCAACGCCATGAAGAGCTGGAAGTCCGTCTTCCTTGCCGTTGTGCGGCGTCGCCGTCATCAGCAGGAAATGCCGCGCCTGCTTCGCCCAGCAGCTCGCCCAGCTCGATAGCGCTTCGTGTCTTTCAGCTCGTCGCCGAAGTAGCTGGCGGACATCTTGTGCGCTTCGTCGCACGACCACCAGATCCCAATCCGTCTGCCGCGAGTTGTGCCTGCAGGTCTTCGTTGCGGCTCAGCTTGATCCAGCCGGCAGATGACCAGATCGTGTTCCGCGAACCAGTTGCCGGTGCGCGATGCCTCGACCTGTCGGCGGTGAAGATCTCGAACGGCAGATCGAACTTCTGCCTCAGCTCGTCCTGCCACTGCTCCGCCAGGCTGCCCGGGCAGACGATCAGGCAGCGCTCCAGATCGCCCCGCACGATCAGCTCCTTGATCAGCAGCCCGGCCATGATCGTCTTGCCGGCGCCGGGATCGTCCGCCAGCAGGAACCGCAGCGGCTGCCGCGGCAGCATCGCCTCGTACACCGCCGTGATCTGGTGCGGCAGCGGATCGATATCCGAGCTATGGATCGCCAGATGCGGATCGAAGTGGTACGCCATGCGAATCCGCAACGCCTCGGCTGTCAGCCGCGTCAGCTCCGGGTCGGCATCGAACCCCCACTGCCGGTGCGCCTCCTGCAGCTGCAGCGCCGGCTCGGCCTCACGATAGAGGACGACGTCGTACGGTTTCCCTTTGAGATCGCGATAGACGACCCCCAGCGCATCCGCCCCGTACCAGGTCGTCTGCACGATCTCGACCGGTCCACTGGCATCGATGCCCAGCACCTTCGCTCCATTGACGATCGATTCGAGATTGACCATGGTGCCGCCCCTTTGATGTTTGCATTCGCGCAAGCATCCTACGCTTCTCCCGCCATTCCGGGGAAACGCCTATCCGCCTCGCGTGCTATTTTGCAGAATCACTTCTGGCTGTGTTCAGGACAGCTGGTCAGAATATCACCCAAAAGTCGCCTTGTAAACCCCTTGACACCAAAGAACATATGTTCTAATATATAGGTAAGCGGCACATCGGCGGAGAGGGACGCGCCCACGAGACTGGCATCCCTCCGGCTCCATCCATCGGAGTCGAGCGCACCAATCTTCACCACGGTGGAGATTCGGCAGCGGTAGATGCGGGCCTGGGCAGTGCCTAAAAAGCTACCCGCCCGGCCCCAGACCGTCACCCCTGGCTCCATTCGCGGCCTGACCTCAAAAACAGAGAACGCTTTTCGAGAACGTGCACAAACCCCCACCCAGACAGGGCGGAGCTCTACCCTCCTCGTCATCCCAACCGTAGCCGGCGCAGGTGCCCAAAACACCTGCCCATCTGCACAACCAACGCACCGTACGAGGCGTTTGAGCCCATGGCTTCAACCTTGGGTCGTCCTCACCACACCGACCCGCCCGTCGAAAAATGCCACACCCGCATCCACCCAGGGCGCAGCCATACCCAAAAACCCACTCCCGGTCGTAGCGCAGGACGTCCCTGTCCTGCCGTCCTCAGCCTCGGAGAGGCTTCGCCCTGTCAGCCCCTGGTTTCAACCTGGGGAAACCGAACCCTATCGTTCCCGAAACGGCGCAACCCGCAACCGCACCACCTCCCCACCCGCACCCAACGTCCCAAACCGCCGTTCGATCGTCACCCGCAGCGTCTCCAGACTCGCCTCGAACATCCGCACGATCTCCGGCTCGCCCATCCCGAACCCATACCGCAGCACCAGCGCCGCCGGCCACGGATACGACTCGTCCACCGTCTGCACGATCCGCGTCCCACCATCGATCGTCGGCAGCAGATCGAAACTGATCCGCGCCCCGCCCACCTTCGGCTTCGGATGCGCCACCCACGCGATCCGCTTGCCGGGCACCAGCTCGGTCACCTCACTGAACGATGTCGCTTCCCGCCGCCGGGGAATCCGCCCGCGCCACCCATCACGCACCGGGTCGCTCGATCGCTCCACCGCCGCATACCGCGCGCCGATACCGTCCGCATTCCCAACCGCGGTCTGCGTCACCGACACCAGCGAGGTCGCCCACTCCCCATGCCGCCGAAAATCGGCCAGATACCCAAACACCACCTCCGGAGGAGGAGACACATCGATCGTTCCCTGCCACGTAATCCGCATACCGCCGCCCGTCGCACCCCAAACACGCCATCATCATTGCAACCAATACGCGCGGGCATGCCCATTGGTTCACCAACCCCGGCGATCCCGGTTCGATTCCCGCTATCATCCCGGCAGACCGCGCGGAACCCCACCTCCGCATCGCACTATCTATGGAAGCAGGACATGGCTGAAGAAAAATTTCTCATCACCGGCGCCTTCGGCTGCATCGGCGCCTGGGCCGTCAAACGCCTCGTCGCCGAAGGCACCCCCGTCTACACCTACGACCTCCCCGGCAACCCCCATCGCCTGAAACTCATCATGGACGATGCCCAGTTCGCCAACGTCAACATCATCGAAGGCGACATCACCGACGAAAAAGCCTTCGAATCCGCCGTCGTCGACAACGGCATCACCAACATCATCCACCTCGCCGCCCTCCAGGTCCCCTTCGTCCGCGCCAATCCCGTCCTCGGCATGCGCGTCAACGTCGTCGGCTCCACCATCGTCTTCGAAACCGCCAAGCAGCACATGGACCAGGTCCAGTCCGTCGCCTACGCCAGCTCCATCGCCGTCTACGGCCCCGGCAATCTCTATCCCGCCGGCCCCATCGCGCACGACGCCCCCATGCTCCCCACCACCCTCTACGGCGTCTCCAAGCAAACCGACGAATGGGCCGCCCGCGTCTACTGGCAGGACTACCAGCTCAAAACCATCGGCCTGCGCCCCTTCTTCGTCTACGGCCCCGGCCGCGATCAGGGCATCAGCTCCATGCCCACCAAGGCCATGCTCGCCGCCGCCATCGACCAGCCCTACAACATCAACTTCGGCGGTAGCGCCGTCTACCAGCACGCGGAAGATGTCGCCGCCGCCTTCATCACCGCCGCCCGCGCCAATGTCGAAGGCGCCCCCTGCTACAACCTCGGCGGCACCCCCGCCTCCATCCCCGATGTCATCGACGCCATCGAGCAAGCCGTCCCCGCCATGGAAGGCAAAATCACCTTCGACGACGTCACCATGCCCTTCCCGCAAGACATGGACGACACCGAAGTCGAAAAAGCCCTCGGCAAGCTCACCTGGCGTCCCTTCCCCGAAGGCGTCGCCTCCACCATCGACGCCTTCCAAACCGCCATCGCCGCCAACCGCCTCGACGTCGACCGCGCCATCGCCTAACCACCAAAAGGGGCGGGGCCACACAGCTCCGCCCCCACCTACCCCCTCCCGATCGTAGCGCAGGACGTCCCTGTCCTGCCGTCGTTCGGAACCGCGCTCGTACCTGCCCGCTCGACTCCCGCCACTCGATCGTAGTGGAGGGCCTCCGTGCCCTTTCGTCTCTCCCTACAACGCCACGACCAACGTTCCACTCTGCGTCTCCACCTCGATCGCCACCGGCTCGGCCACCGAAGCCCGCTCGCCCCGCGCCACCAGCACGCAGCTCGCCACGATCACCGCCGCTCCCACCGCCTCGGCCACCGACACCCCCTCCCGCAGCAGCAACCAGGCGAACACCAATCCGAACGCCGGCTCGATCGAGCAGAGCACGCTCGCCTCGTTCGCCTGCAGGTGCCGGATGCTGTAGCTCCAGAAGAAGTAGGTCCCCGCCGTCACCACCGCACCCAGGATGATCAGCGACACCAGATCGCTCGCGCCCACCGAAGTAACCTGCGTGTCGGGCCGCTCGAACGCCGCGAACGGAAGCATCACCACCAGCCCGATGATCAGTGCCCCGACATTGATCTCGCTCAAATCACCCTCGCCCATCGCCTTGCGCCCAATGATCGTGAAGATCGCAAACGCCATCGCCGACGCCAGAATCAGCGCCAGCCCAACCAGCGGAAACCCGATCTCCCCGCCCGCCCCAATCGTCACCAGCACCACCCCGGCGCCGCTTCCCAGCAGCGCCAGCACCATCGGCATCGTGCACCGCTCGCCCAGCAGCATCCACCCCAGCACCGTCGTGAAAATCGCCGACGACCCGAACAGCACGATCACCGACGATCCCGCCGGCATCCGCTCCATCCCGAAATTCTGCAGCAGCTGAAAGGCCGCCACCCCGGTGATTCCGAGCAGCACTGAGGCCTTCCCGAAGTTCGGCCGGCCACCCCGCAGCAGCAGCATCGGCAGCAGCACCGCCAGCGCAATCGCCAGCCGCAGCACCCCCAGCGTGCAGGGAGGAAAGACATCGATCAGTTGCTTGATCATCGGGTACGACGCGCCCCAGAGCGCCGTCGTGGCCACCAAAGCGAAAACCGCCAGCATGCGAGACGACGGACGCGAGCCAAGCAACCCCATGATCGAATCCCTTCCGGCGCTTCGCCGCGCCACCACTGCAAGCCAACGTTCGCTGTTCCCTGCATGTAGCTTGGATCCGGCGGGATGGAACCGAATCGGCAACCTTGCCTATTCGGAGGCCCGTACCTCGATAGGTATCTCCCAACGAGTCCCGAAGTCACGCGTTTCAATCGATTTCGCGGGTTGGTCTGGAAGCGGTGCCACTGCGCCCGGCTGGAACCATGTCTGATCCAGCACGATCAGGAGGCATCCCCCGAAGATGACCGCGACCCCAACCCCTTCCTGCCACGAGATCGCTTCTCGCAGCAGCACCCAGGCAAAGAGCAACCCGAATACCGGCTCCCCCGCGCTCAGCACACTCGCTTCGGTGACCTGCAAATGCCGCAGTCCGTAGCTCCAGCAAACGTACGAACCCGTGGTCACCAGCGCGCCCAGCGTCACCAGCGCCAGCAGATCGGATCGATCGGCGACAGCATCCCAGGCCGGCCGCTGCTCACGCGCCGCAAAGGGGAGAATGCCAACCAATCCCACCAGCAAGGCTCCGGCATTCAAGGCCAGCAGATCCGTTTCCGCGGCCTTCCGCCCGATCACCGCATAGACCGCGAATGCCCCGGCCGCCGCGACGAGCAACGCCACCCCCACCACCGGCCATCCCACCTCGGCGTCTCCCGTTGACTGATTCGCCACCAGTCCCACTCCGGCCGCGCTGATCGCCAGCGCCCCCAGCACCAGCTTCGAGCACGCTTCTCCCAGCACGCATCGACCAAGCAACGCCGACAGAATCACGATCGCGCCGTACAGCACGATCACCGATCCCCCCGCCGAAACCGATTGCATCCCGGTGTTCTGCAACAGCTGATACATCGCCACCCCGGTGAGTCCCAGCGCGATCGAACATCGAGAAAACACCGGCCGCCGCCCCTGCCAAAGCAGCACCGGCAGCAGCACCCCCAGCGCGATGGCCAACCGCAATGCCGCCAACTGCCCGGGCGGATAGACCGCCACCAGATCCTTGGTCAACGGATAAGAAAGTCCCCACAGCGCGGTGGTGAGCACGACCGCCCCCAGCGCGAGCGAGCGACACGAGGGCGGAGCGAAGGAACGAAGCATGGCGTGGACCTCTCCGCCGTCGATTCAGCTCGGCGGACGGTTCGATTGAGCTACTGCGTTGTCATGCTCCGATCTTGCTGCCCAACTTCTCGGCTCGACAGACGCAAGGGGCACGCAACCCTGGTATGTCCCGGGATCCGGAATTGGCCGCGTCCAGATCGCGGGTGCCGGTCGAGGCGCGTGCTCACAGGTGTCTGGCATGGCGGATTGGCCGCTGGCCCCGTCATCGACAGGTGCTTCCCTGGGCTTCGAGGCCACCAGCGCCACCAGCACGCAGCTCGCCACGATGACCGCTGCCCCAACGCCTTCCCAGATGGAAATTCCTTCCCGCAGCAGGAGCCAGGCGAACACGAGCCCGAAAACCGGTTCGCTGGAGCTCAGCACGCTGGCTTCGGTCACGGGCAGATGCCGCAGTCCGTAGCTCCAGGAGAAATACGATCCCGTCGATACCGCCACTCCAAGCGTGAACAATGCAGCCACATGGCCCGGTTCGAGCGCCTCGGACAGCGAGGGGCGTGCCTCTCGTGCAGAGAGCGGCAGAATCGCGAGGAATCCAACCGTCAGCACCCCGGCATTGAGCGTCGTCAGATCCGCGGCCGCTACGCGTTTGCCAATGACGGTGTAGACCGCAAAGACCACTGCCCCTGCCAGCAGCAACGTCGTCCCCACAGGCGACATTCCCAGCCCGGAGCGATCGCTGAAATCGAACGCAACGAGGCCCACGCCAACCGCACTCAGTGCCAGTGCTCCAAGCACCGGCTTCGGGCATGCCTCACGTAACCACAACCGGCCCAGCGCGGCCGTCGCGATCACGATCCCGCCGTACAGCACGATCATCGAGTCCCCGGCCGAAACGGACTGCATGCCAGTGTTCTGGAAAACCTGAAGCAGCGTCACTCCGGTCAACCCGAGCAGCACAACCTCCCGCGTGATCATTGGTCGTTTGCCCTGGATCAGCAAGATTGGCGCGAAAACGCACAGCGCGATCGCCAGTCGAACCGCTCCCAGCGTGCATGGCTCATACACGTCGACCAGCGATTTGGTCAGCGGCATCGAAAGTCCCCACAGTGCGGCTTTGAACATGACAGCCATCAGCGCAGCGACCCGCAGATTTCGATGGGCAGTGATCCGAAGCATGCTCGCTTCTTTCCAGCACTCCCGCAGCGTTGACCGCCTGGAACGCTCGTTCGCGAAGGTTCTGGAAGGTGCCGACGTCCCATCGGTCCCGGGAATCGGGAGTGGAACCGCCGGCCTTGCCTCATGCTTCGATTGTGGAAAGGGACCCCAAATGCCACAGTGCGCCGCGACTACGCGCATGTGTCATGTGCATGACAACTCTTCGTAATCTGGGTCGGGCGCTATGCCACCCGACGCGCCAGCGCCACCCCGAGGAAACACAACCCAATGCCCGCCACATTGCTCACCAGCAGATAGCCCATTGCGCGCAGCAGCCTGTCATCCCGCAGCAGCGTCACGATCTCCAGGGCATACGAGCTGAACGTCGTATACCCGCCCAATACCCCCACCACCAGAAAGAGCCGCCACGAATCCGGGGAGTCCTGCCGCAGCAGCAGCCATTCGGCGATCACCCCGATCAGGAATGCCCCGGTCAGATTGATCGCCAGCGTGCTCCAGGGAAACGCTGCACCGTAGCGCTCGACGATCGTCCGGCCCAGGAAATACCGGACGTTCGCCCCGAGAAATCCCCCCAAGCCCACCCAAAGTAGTGTCATGTCCGGCCTCGTCCTGGTCGAGCGATCTGATCGCTCACTATCATACGGCCCGCTGTCCGCGACGCTGCTTCGCAATCGAACCGATAATGACCCGCAAGACCATGCCAAACCACGACGTGCCCACCAAATGACGATTCCTGAACACCTCGATACACCACACCAACCGCCCCGATCCCTCCGGGGAGCGGGGTCGGGGGTGAGTCGATCCGCCACTCGACATCCAGGCTCCGATCCGCACATCACGCCCCGGGGTGACTGCGGCCACGCCTGGAAGAAACCGAAACGAAGCGCCAGCATCGCTCCCACTGCCCCCCAGCGCGACGGCCGGCGCGACGCCGCCCGAACCGGATCCCAGCACGCGCTTTGGCTCCGGCTGCTCGTGCTCGCGCTCGTCACGCTCACCTTTGCGCTCCCTCGCTGGCTCGAGCTCGATCGCATGGTCACCCCGGACGAGCCAATCTGGCTCGCCCGTTCGGCCAACTTCTACCAAGCACTCTCCTCGCGCGATTGGGCGTCTACCTACCAGTACGCCCATCCGGGAGTTCCCGTCATGTGGGCGGGAGCGATCGGCTATTTCCTCGAAGCACGCGACTATCCCCATCTGGTCGGCACCCAGATCACGCAGCGCCAGAACTACATCGCCACGGTGCTGGAATCGCAGGGCTACGATCCGCTCGCTGTGCTGGTCGCCACCCGACAAGTCCTGATCGTGTTCGCCACCATCACCTTTGCCATCGCCTTCTGGTTTGCGTTGCGCCTGCTGGGGCTCCCCGAGGTCGTGCTCGGTTTTCTGCTGATCGCGCTCGAACCGTTCGGCATCGGGCTCGGCAAGCTGCTGCACGTCGATGCTACGGCCGCGCTCTTTTTCCTGCTGGCGATGGTTACTATGCTCGCCTATTGCTATCGCGGACGTAGTCGGGCCGATCTGCTCATCTGTGCAGTCGCCTCAGCGCTTGCCATTCTCACGCGCGCGCAAACCGCGGTGCTCATCCCCATTTTTGGGTTCCTGCTACTGCTCACCGTCGTGAACGGAAGGCCTAGCCGGCCTTCCTGGACGCGCACGAAGGACTCGCTCATCTGGCCGATGGCAGTGTGGGGCGCAGGTATGCTGGCGGTCGCGGTCATCGTCTGGCCGGCGCTCGTCACCGCTCCGCGCACCGTCTTCTCCGGCATGTTTTCGTTCGCCGAAACTGCCGCCATCGAAGGGCATGAGCGGGTCATCTACTTCGATGGCGCGCTCTTTACGGGCGATCCCGGTTTCCGCTTCTACCCGATCGCCTTTCTCTGGCGCGCGACGCCCGCCACGCTGGCCGGCCTGGTACTGGCGATCGCGCTTGTCACGCTGGGTCGCCGCTGGCAGCTTCCGCGCGTACAACGGCAGATCGTTCTCGGTCTGCTCATCGGAGCGGGGGCATACACCCTGCTCATGACCCTGGCGGCTAAGAAATTCGACCGTTATCTCTTGCCTGCCTTTCCGCTGGTCGCGCTGGCGGCCGGCTGGGGCATCCTGGTAGCGGCCCGGTTGATCGGCAAACGCCTGCCGGGGCCAACCTACGCCTATCCCCTGCTGGCCGGCATCCTCGCCGTCGGCATTCAACTCAACGGCGTTGCGCAAACCGCGCCCTATTACCTGAGTTACTACAGCCCGATCATGGGTGGCACGAGCAAAGCGCCGGATTCGATGATGGTCGGTTGGGGGGAGGGATTCGACCAGGTCGCGGACTATTTGAATGCGCAACCCAATCCGGGCGATATCGTGGTTTCCACCGAAGCGTGGCGCACGCCGCTCGACTACTTTCTCGAAGGCGACGCTCGTTTTGCCGCGTTCGTCGACGATCCCGGCGGGCTTTTTCGCTGGGCAACTTCCGACTACTATCTGCTCTCCATCACCCCACTCTCCCGCAATGGTGTCTGGCCCGATCTGCTAAGCCTGATCGCGCAAAAGACGCCCGTGCTCACGGTCAACCTGAACGGTCTCGAGTACGCCGAGCTCTATGACATCCGAGACGATCCCATTCCCGCCTATCTGAATCAGGGCAACACGGGCATGATCGATATCATCGGCGCCGGCCGGCTGGTCGCCTCCGGACGCAACCAGGAAGACTCGATCGTCCGCGGGGCAATCGTGCGCGAGGTGCTCTACTTCGACCAGCTCGACCCAGACATGGCTGGCAACATCGGAATTCGCATGCAGGTGGTCGATGCGAACGGCACGATCGTCTTCGCAAGTGACGGACCACTGACTCTTTCGGAACCGATTCGCCACGAGCTCTGGTGGACCGAGCAGCCGATTCAGATTCCAGCCGATACACTGCCGGGCACGCATCGGGTCGAGATGCAGCTCTACGAGCTGGAAACCGGCGATCCGTTGCCCGCCTTCTCCAACCGCCTGGGAGAGCGCATGGAATCATGGTTGACGGTCAGTACCTTCTATATTTACGAAACGAATCTGGATTTGAACGAAGCCGAGCAGTCGGCGCCCTGACATCGATCGTCTTGCCGCCCAGATCGTGACGGCCCGTTCCTGTCGGGTACTCGTTTGACTGACCGGTAACCGTGTCTTGATAAACGAGAGATTCTTCGACTTCGCTCAGAATGACGAACAAGGAGCTTCACCAGATGTCCTCGTCGCGCACTGTCAAGGTAGGTCTCCATCTCCCCGAAACCGAGCGGATCGTCGGCTGGCAGGAAACTGCCGCGCTTGTCCGCGCCGCCGAGGACGGCGGGCTCGATTCCATCTGGATGCCAGACCATCTCGTGTACCGCTCCGATACCGGCGAAGTCTCCGGCCCCTGGGAATGCTGGTCGATCCTGTGCGCAGTGGCGGCCATCACCAACCGGGTCGAAATCGGCCCGCTCGTCTTCTGCACCGGCTTTCGCAATCCGGCTCTCATCGCCAAGATGGCCGACACCCTCGATGAAATCTCCGGCGGCCGCCTCATCATGGGGCTTGGCGCGGGCTGGAACGAACCGGAATATACCGCCTACGGATTTCCCTTCGATCATCGTTTCAGCCGGTTCGAGGAGGCGTTCACCATCATTCGCACTCTGCTGAAAGAGGGGCACATCGATTTCGAAGGCACCTACTATTCGGCGCGCGATTGCGAATTGCGACCGCGCGGGCCGCGCCCGGAAGGGCCGCCCCTGATGATCGGCTCCAAGGGCGGCAAGATGTTGGAGCTCGCGCTGCCGCATGTGCAGTACTGGAATGGCTGGCCCCGCTGGTGGGGCAACGATCCCACCCGTTTGCCGGAGCTGATTGCCGAGGTCGATGCCGTCGCCGCGGCGCAGAACGTTGCCCCCGGCAGCTTCCAACGCACGACGGCAGTCTTTATCCAGTTGGAAGGGATCGATGGGTTGACCAATCAGATCGACCCGGAAGCGCCACCGTTTACGGGGAGCGACGCCGAGATCGCCCAGTTCCTGAGCGATGTCGCCGATACCGGCATCGACCATATTCAGGTGGTACTCGATCCCATCACGGTCCCCGGTGTCGAACGCCTTTGTCGGATAGTCGAAACGCTCTGACAGAGCGCAGGTCTACACATGGACCTCCGAGACGTACCCTGATCGGGGTACGTCTCGTCCTTTGCTCTCCGAACGTCAGCCAACGTAACTACTCCGGAGAATTACAGGCCAGCCAACACTGACCTTCATGGCAGATCTCGTCCGATGCCGGGCAATCCGCGGTCGTGGTGCAGGAGGTGCCAGAACCGGCGCAAAAGCTGCCGTCCGGCGCACAGCAAATTCCGTCCTGGCAATCGGTTCCGCTCGGGCAGCGATCGGATGGCACAACCGGCGTCGGACGGAATGGACCCGCGTATCCTCTGCGAGCAGCTTCAGTGGGAGAGAAGAAAGCGGCAGTTGTCACCGCGCCGCCGAACAACCCAGCCAGCATCGCGCGCCGGCTGCGGCCCCGCCCAAACGCTTTGGCAACGTCATCGAATCGATCGTTTTGCATCGAAAATCTCCTGTCGAAACGCGATTTCACAATGGCAGCATCGCCTGCTGTTGGCTCACAGCATCTATGAGTGTTTTGGATGAGCCGATTCTAACGGTGTTGGAACGCTGATGTTGCCTCTGGATTTTCATACTTCGAACCCTGAGGCGAATTGGCTGGCTGCCGATGTCGGAAATGTATGGCATCCGTCGAAGGGAGCCGCGCCTTGCGTTCGCGCGCCATATCGACAACGAAGGCGCCGATAACGCGCTCCAGCGATGGTCAGAGGTCCGACCATCGGCGAAAGCCGAATGGCCGTTCGATTCAGTGACGCGATAGCCGGGCGCAGGCCAGGTCCGCAATCGCTGCAAAGGTTGGCCGCGAGAAAACCTGTGTGCCCGATGCGCTCATCGACGTCTGCCAGTACATCGCCTCACGCACATGGAGCGAGCGAGCCATCTCTGGCCCGCTCGCAACCTGCTCGACCTTACCCAACAAATCGTTGGGAGTACGGGCACCATTGAATTTGTCCTACGTCGTCACCTCATATGCGATTCCTTCGCTGATGGCGATCACGTGGTCACCCAGCGCGAAGGCGACTGCCAGATCGGGATGCTCGGCCAGCAGCGCGAAGTACTCCTCGCTGGCGAATTCGATCTGCACCGGCTCCATGGTGTCCGCATCGAAGGTCGTTTCGGTCCAGACGCCGTCCTTGAAGAGGAAGGCGCGGTCGCCGATTGCCCGCAGCTCGACGCCTTCTTCGGCATACTGCGCCGGCGCGGCATTTTCGGCATCGGCCATCGATGCGCTGGTAGACGCGGCGTCCACTGCCGCGCCGCCGGAGACTGCCATCGGGGCGGCGAGTGCCTCATCATGTGCCACCTGGGCGGCTTCCTCGCGGCCTGCCTGCGTCAGAATGTCGTCTTCGGTGATGAGGTAGGAGGTGTACGGGGTCACGATCCCGTACCGGATGCTGAGCTCGATGATCGCCTCGGTTAGCTCTTTCTGCTCGCCCTGCAAGCGGATCTGGTTCATCAGATAACCGATCTTTCGGGTGGCCCAGAGGCGCGGCAGGCTCTCGGTCGCAGTGGTTTCGCTGCTGCTGGCGAAGGTTTGGCCCTCGTAGACGTAGGTCGTCTCCTCTCCGTCGATCTCGCCGGTCAGCTCGATGGTGGCGCTGCCACCATCTTTGTAATGGCCCACGATCACGAGCTGCGATCCGGCGAAAATGTCCGGCAGCGGATTGGGATAGATCTCCTCGGTATCGACGCCGTCGATCTTGAGCTCGATATTGGTGAGCACCGGGGTGCTGATCTTGGCGTAGAACGCCGAAACCGATTCGTCCAGCCGCTCGCCCGGGCGGACGTAGGAGCTTGCGCCATGATGCTCGGCCACCAGGTTGTCCAGGAGCACGGTATCGACATCGTCGCCCACGCCGAAGGCGAAGAGGCGCACATTTTCCGGGGCAACCTCGCTGACATTCTCCAGAATGTCCGGAGTGTCGGTTTCGCCCTCGGTCGGTAGTCCGTCGGTCAGGAAGAGCACATAGGTTGGACGCTCCTCGTCGACCAGATCCATCGCCTCGGTCAGGGCCTCGTCGATATTGGTGCCGCCGTCCGATTGCAAGCGCTCGACCCAGTCGATCGCATCCTGCGCTTCATTGGCGTTCAGCAGCTCGTTCTCGTAAAGTCGCACGCCGGTGCTGAACTCGACGATGGTGAAGCGGTCACCTTCGTTCAGATTCTCCAGGATGTAGACCAGCGCTTCTTTCGCTTGCTCGATCTTTTCGCCTTCCATGCTGCCCGAGGTATCGAGCACCACGATGACGTCCTTACCGATCGCGGTCTCCTGCGCGGGGATCCCCGGCGCGGCCAGGATCATGAAGGTGCCCTGGTCGTCCTGGTCGGACCAGTAGGAAAGCAGGTTCACGCCGATGGCGTTGTCGGAAAGGTGTAGAAGAGGTCGAAGTCGGTGTCCGGTTTGACGTCGTTCGCTTCCCATCCGGCCACGAAGCTGTTCTCGCCCTCCTTGTCGACCACGATCTCGTGGCTTGGAGAGTAGATCGCGCGCACGGGCTCGTCCGAGGTGACCTCGACACTCACGCTGACCGATTCGATCGGTTCGGCGGAGAAGCGCTCGGTGTTGAGCGGATAGCGGTAATGCACCACCCCACCCTCGGCGGTCAGCACCTGCTGATAGGTGATCTGCACGCTGGCGTCGTCACCCGGCTCGATGGGATAGATGCTCGCCTGGATGACGTTCTGCCCGATGTACTCGAGCAGCGCCGGGTCGCGCATCTCCGCTACGATGTTTTCGTAAATCTCACGGGCCTCGTCCGCTTCCAGGATCTGGGCCTCGACCTCCTTGCCATCGACCGTCATGGTGAACTGGTCGATGGTGGCGCCTTCCGGTACCGGGAAGAGATAGGTTCCTTCCGCCACCCAGTCGTTCGGATTGTGGAAGGTTTGATCGATCTCGGTGGTGGCGAGCTGATCGTCGATAGTCACGTCGACGTGATGTTGCTTCACCACCAGTTGATCGCCGACATAGACCGGCGTTTCGCAGCCGGGATCGCATTCTGGCGGCGTGACCACGATGACCCCATCGGCGCGAGCGCCGGTCACCGTAGCCAACACCGTCAGCAGCATGAGCAGGGCGGCTAACCCATGCACCATTCGTGCGCGCATACCCTTAGTTCCTCCATTAGCCTGGTCGCTTATCGAAACCCCATGTCCGCGCCCCGCCCGATCGACCAGCCTGCCCCGGCGGGGGCTTGGTGGTTGAACGCCCGTGGGTGCAGAAAGGTTCCCCCAAACGGAAATGGACGCAAGGAGAGAGGGATTCGAAGCTTCCAGCACCAGCACCAGCAGTCGCATGGAGCGAGCGCAGTGGCAGCGTGATTGAAGGCATCGTGGTCGACGCGGGGCGCTGACTCGGTTCAGTCGCTGTCGGTCGTGATCAGGGTTTCGTAGTCTCGGCCGCCGTAGTAAATGCCGAGAATTTCGACGGTCCTATCGGTTACTGCAAACGCGATGGTTACGCGGCGTCGAAACCCAACAATGCGTAGCCCTGGGCGAAGATCATCTCGAGCAGTCCCAATCAATGGAAAGCTCACCATGGCGTCGCAGTAGTCGAGGATCGCAGAGACGAACTCTTCTGCTCGGTCAGCGAACCCGGACGATGTGGCGATCCAAAGATAAAGATCGGTCAGTTGCTGCCGCGCCCGTGGCGAGTAGACGACGCTGCGCGTCACGCATCACCCTCGATGAGCCGCTGCCTATATACCTCCGCGAGGTGGGCACGCATCTCGTCGGAGCTAATCGCTCGCGATGGATCGGCACGTAGTTCATCGTAGGCAGCGGCGACATCCGTCCGAAGCCACGTCTCGATCGCTTCCTCGCGAGCAAAAAGCGCTCGCAGGCCGTCGCGCACGACTTCGCTCTCGCTCGCATATGCGCCGGAAGCGACCCGCTGCTTGAGCGCCTCGGCCATCTGATTGGGGAGCGTAATGCTGAGCTGCTTCGTCGTGCGCATCGTCGATCCTCACATTCGATAGGATGCAATCCTACTCCGTATCGTCCCTCCCCGTCCTAGCCAAGCCCCCGACCATGCTTCCCACTAGGAGAATTCGAGTGGGCCCATCGATCAGGACTCAGGGTCGAACCCAATCTCTCGTACTTCCTGCGCACACC
This sequence comes from uncultured Chloroflexia bacterium, assembly GCA_963720855.1. GTDB lineage: Bacteria > Chloroflexota > Chloroflexia > Thermomicrobiales > UBA6265 > JAMLHN01. The sequence continues at coordinate 826,515 of CAVRGV010000002.1, forward strand.
GGCAGGCAACGGCGATCTTGGCGGCCCAGTCCAGTGCAGCCTCCCGGGAGGGCACCTCGATGATCGAGAATCCGCCGATGACGGCCTTGCTTTCGGGATACGGGCCATCGGAGACAGTTCCGTCGGTGGCGACAATGCTTGCCTGCTGCCGAAACAGGCCGCCGCCCCAGATCCACACACCGGCGTCCTTCGCTTCCTGGACCACCTTGTGCGAGGCGTCACTGACTGCGGGGAAATCCTCTTCAGCAATATGATCCATCGAACCGTCATCGAATGAGATCAGAAAGCGCTTCATTCCGTTACTCCGTTCCGCTTTGAGCTCAGCTCCGCACGTACGCTGCCAAATGCGTACCGGTAAGAGTCGATTGAGCGGCGACCAGATCGACCGGGGTGCCTTCGAAGACGATCTTGCCGCCGTCGTGCCCGGCGCCGGGACCGAGATCGACGATCCAGTCGGCGTGCGCCATGACGGCCTGATGGTGCTCGATGACGATGACCGATTTCCCAGAATCGACCAGCCGATCGAGCAAGGCGAGCAAGTTCTCGACATCGGCCAGGTGCAGGCCGCTGGTGGGCTCGTCGAGGATGTAGACCTCGCCCTTGTCGGCCATGGCAGTGGCCAGTTTGAGCCGCTGGCGCTCGCCGCCGGAGAGCGTGGTCAATGGCTGACCGAGCCGGATATAGCCCAGCCCAACATCCTGCAAGCGTTGCAGGATCGCGACCGCCGCCGGAGTTCTGGCTTCACCGTGAGAGAAATATGCCAGCGCCTCTGACACCGGTAGGTCGAGCACTTCGGCGATGTTCAGCTTGCCGAGGCGATACTCCAGCACTGCGGCCTGGAAGCGCTTGCCGCCGCACTCCTCGCAGACCGTGGTGACTCCTTCCATCACCCCGAGGTCGGTGTAGATCACTCCGGCGCCGTTGCAGGCGGGGCAGGCGCCTTCGGAGTTGGCGCTGAAGAGCGCGGGTTTCACGCCGTTGGCTTTGGCGAACGCCTTGCGGATCGGGTCGAGCAAGCCGGTGTAGGTGGCAGGGTTGCTGCGCCGCGACCCCTTGATCGCCGATTGATCGACTGCGACCACCCCATCGCGTTTCGCCACCGATCCGTGGATCAGCGAGCTCTTGCCCGAGCCGGCCACGCCGGTGACCACGACCAGCACCCCGGTGGGGATATCGACATCGACGTTTTGCAGGTTATGGGCATTCGCGCCACGAATCTCCAGCGCGCCGGTCGCGGTACGCACCTCCGGCTTGAGCGCGCGCCCGGTCGTCCAGATGCCGCCCGGTCAGGGTGCCGCTCCTGCGCAACTCCGCGACCGTGCCTTCGAAGACGATCTCACCTCCGGCGGTTCCTGCCCCGGGACCGAGATCGATCACATGGTCGGCAATCGCGATCGCCTCCGGTTTGTGCTCGACCACGAGGATCGTGTTCCCCTTGTCGCGCAACTGGATCAACAGATCGTTCATGCGCTGGATGTCGTGCGGATGCAGCCCGATGGTCGGCTCGTCGAAGACATAGGTGACATCGGTGAGCGCCGATCCGAGGTGGCGAATCATCTTGGTGCGCTGCGCCTCACCTCCCGACAGCGTGCCGGAGGGCCGATCGAGACTGAGATAGCCCAACCCGATCTCCACGAACGAATCGAGCAGTTGCTGCAACGCGGTCAGCAGCGGGGCGACCGACGGCTCGTCCAATCCGCGCACCCATTCGGCCAGATCGCTGATCTGCATGGCACAGGCGTCGGCGATGTTGATACCACGGATCTTCGACGACCGCGCCAGCTCGTTCAGCCGGGTGCCGTCGCAATCTGGACAGGTGGTGAAGGTGACCGCCCGTTCCACAAAGGCGCGGATGTGCGGCTGCATCGCCTCCTTGTCCTTCGAGAGCATCGATTTCTGCATTTTGGGGATGATCCCCTCATAGGTGAGATTGACCCCATCGACTTTGACCTTGACCGGCTCGTGGTAGAGCAAGTCCTTGAGCTCCTTCGGGGTGAACTCGCGGATCGGCTTCTCCGGATCGAAGAATCCGGCTGCCTTGAAGATGCGCACGAACCAGCCATCCACGGAGTATCCGGGAATCTTGAGCGCTCCCTCGGCCAGCGATTTGGATCATCGTAGAGCTCGGTCAGATCGAAATCGGTGACCGCCCCCGTTCCCTCGCAGCGGGGGCACATGCCGCCATTGAGCGAGAAGGTCTCGACCTTGGCCTCGCCGGCCCGATTGCCCTTCTCGACCACGATGGTGCCGCTCGCCTTGACGGTCGCGACATTGAACGAAAAGGCATTTGGCGAGCCGACCTGCGGTTGCCCGAGCCGGCTGAAGAGGATGCGCAAGAGGGCGTTCGCATCGGTGGCGGTGCCAACCGTCGAACGAATGTTGGCTCCCATCCGCTCCTGATCGACGATGATCGCGGTGGTCAAGCCATCCAGCACATCCACATCGGGGCGGGAAAGGGTCGACATGAACCCCTGCACGAAGGCGGTGATAGGTTTCGTTGATCATGCGTTGCGATTCGGCGGCAATCGTGCTGAAAACCAGCGAGCTCTTGCCCGAACCGGACACGCCGGTGAAGACCGTCAACCGCCGCTTGGGAATCTCGACGCTGATGTCCTTGAGATTGTTTTCGCGCGCGCCCTGCACGCGGATCATGTCGTGCTGATCGGCGAGCATGCGGTGCAGCTGGATTGCCGGTCGATGGTCGCGGTCATGAGGCAAGGTTTCTCCATTCGTGCGGCAGAGGCAAGGTCGCAGCTCGCCTGACTCGATCGCGTACGCGTCGAGCTCGTCATTCGCTTGTACATTCGTCGGGGCAGCATCAGTCTATTCGACAGCAGCGGGCGATTCAGGACAGCCAGCGCCCATCGCGCATCAGCTCACGGCCGGTCAAGCTCGTTTTCTTCACGCCAGGCCTGAATGCGCCGAGGTGTAACGCGAAACCAGCGATAGCGTGCGCCGAGCCTGCGCGGATCGAACCCGCTGCGTGTGGCGAAACGGTCTCCAACATCCTGTGGCAGCGCATCGATCGGCAGAATGTCCACATAGCCATCGATCATGGTGACATCGCGGGTATCGCCCAATGCGATCCGCACGCGTCCGTTCGCGATCAGGTTGCGCCCAGTCGGCGTTTCGGCTGCTGTTGCCAGCAGGAACGCCTCACCATCCCAATCGAACGACAACGGCACCAGAAACGGCATTCCTTCTTGCGAAGCCGTGGCTACCCAGCAATCGACGTCCGGGCGAGGCCGATTTTCTGTATCGCGCCGCCGTTGCGCCTGCGTTCGTGGGGCGGGGTCGATCGATTTGGTCGCTGGTATGTCGCGTGCGTCTTGCATTGCCGAGGTCTGTGTTCCCTTCCGTCTGGTCGCCGTTGCGCCCGAGTGCACCGTTACTGACCTGACGAATAGGAACCAGGAATTGTGACGAACGGGAAGAGCAGCCAAATCGTTTGCGCCCGGTCGCCGATCGGCATCCAGCGAAATACGGGGGCATCTGTCAAACGCTATTCATTTGGCGGTGGGATCGACCGTGACGCTCCAACATCTGTCAGACGGAAGAGCCGGGATCCAGCACCGAGTGAGGATGACGGGTAACCAGCCCGGGCACGATGATCTGCTGCCCAGGCGCATGCGCTCCTTGCCAAACGTGCCGCTTGATGCCAGTATAAGAACATATGTTCTGATTTGTCAAGGGGATGAAACCGTATCCGCAAAGGACAGCTCCGGCTATGCATCGATCGAGAGGAGAGTCGGTCACGCCAAGCCCGGCATCCCGAGCCCGGATGATGGCTTCCGAACGATCCGCCACCTGCAGCTTGGCGAAGATGTTGCTGACGTGATTGGCAATCGTCTTGGGCGACAGGAAGAGCTCGCGCGCAATGGTCTGATTGTTCTTCCCCTGCGCAATGAGGGTGAGGATCTCCCGTTCCCGCTCGGTGAGATTGGGAAAGAGCGGTACGGGCGCCGGACGTGAGAAATAGGTCAGCACCCGCGAGGCGATCGTTGGGCTGAAGATCGCTTCCCCGGCGGCAACCGCGCGGATCGCCCGCAGCAGATCGTCCTCGTCCGTTCCTTTGAGCACATATCCGCGCGCTCCGGCCCGCAACGCGGCAAAGACCGATTCGTCATCCTCGAACATCGTCACGATGAGCACATGGATCGACGGGACTATCCTCCACGATCGCCCGGGTTGCCTGGATCCCCGATCCATCCGGAAGTTGCAAATCCATCAGCACCACATCGGGCTGCAAGGAAAGAGCCAGATCCACCGCCGCATTCACACCGTCCGCTTCGCCGGCAACCTCCATATCCGGTTGCACACCAATCAGCGCGCTCACTCCTTTGCGAAAGAGCGGGTGATCATCAACGATCAGGACGCGCAGCACGTCATGGTCGGTCATCGAGAATTCATACCATTCGGCAAGAACGCACACTCGACAAGCAGGAGCGAGAAATGGCGAGTGCAGGTGAACGAGCCATCACTGCTGCTCTCGCCGATACCGGCAATTCTGCCACGATACGAGTACCGGCAGGATCGAGCGGCTCATGCAGCAAACGTTCCCCCAAGCTCCAGCGCGCGTTCGCGCATCGATTGCAGCCCAACGCCGGAAATACGGTCGGTCGAATACCAACGCCATCGTCCTCGATCGGCAACGGGATTCCCTCTGCGTCGCGCGACGATACCGATCTCGCACCGGGCTGCATTGGCATGCCGTACGACATTGGTCAGCGCCTCGTCGACGATACGATAGATGGCGACCTCGACCGCGGCCGGCAGGTCGCCCAGATGGTCCGGCGCGTCGAGCGTCACGAACAAGCGATCGCTCCGTCTCCGGATCCCTTCGCCAAGATTGACCGTCGAAATCCGATTTTGCAGCGCGCCGATCAACCCCAGATCGTCGAGCGCGGCCGGCCGCAACCCCTGCACCAGCCGGCGGATATCGGCGATGGCGGTGCGCAGCTCCTGTTGCAGCTCGAGTTGCCTGTTCGACCGCCGCATCCGGATCGCTGCGGATCGTCGCTTTCATCGCCCCGGCCTGCAAGGTCAAGCGCCGCCAGCTGGGCGCCGAGCCCATCGTGCAAATCGCGCCTCAGGCGGCGGCGTTCTTCTTCTCGCGCGGTCACGATCCGCTCGCGGCGAGAGCTGCAAATCGTTGGTCAGCCGCACGTTGTGCGCCACCACCCCGATCTGGCGGGCAAGATCGTCCAGCAGCCGCCGGTCGGTGGCGTCGAACTCGCGCGAGCCGGAGCGCGGGGAGACGATCAGCTCGCCCACCGGTTGCGATTGATAGACTAGCGGGATCGGCATCTCGGTGGCGCCCGGGATGCCCCGGCCACCGCAACCGGCAGCGCGCCCGGTTCGAGCGTGATGGCGGCATAGGGGAGCCGCAACGCTTCGGTCAGCGTTTGACGGTTGCGCGCAAGGCTTCGACTGGCTGGACCGTTTCGGCCAGATCGCCCGCCAGTTTGCGCACCACCCGATAGGGATCGTCCCGTTCGCCATAGAACAGCCGATTGATGCCATGCTGCACGCGCGCCCGCACCGGCTGGAAGAGCACCGCGGTCAGGCCAAGTCGCAATCAGCGATGAGCACGGTCGATTGGTCGTGACTCGAAGAGCGAGCCGATACCGAAGACGAATGCCGACGTATGCGGCGATCACCAGCGCGGTCATCAGCAACCAGACCAGGGTGCGGCTGATGATGAGATCGATATCGAACAGCCGATAGCGCAGAGATGGCCAAGGTCAGGCAGACGGGAAAGACCATCGAGAACGCAGGGGCGACGAAGATGAAGCCGAGCATGGCGATCACGCCCTGGACCGAGCCATCGATATTGCGCATCGTCGCATCGGCCACGAAAAACGCCGGAATGGCAATGGCCAGGCCGACGAGCGCCCATTTCATCTGCTGGCGCTCCACTACCGTCGAATGCCGGCGGTAGCGGTAGACGATCGAGCCGAGGATCGACACCAGCAGGAAGAGGTCGGTGCCCGCCTCCACCCAAACAGGCAACCCCCGCGTCACATCGCGCGATGGATCCGCGATGAACGAGATCGCCAGGAAGAGATACCCCACGGCCACCAGCCCCATCCATCGAGGCACGAAGCGTCCGTTAGGAAAGAGCATCGGCAGGAGAAAGAGACTGGTGATACTGAGCGAGGTGAGCACCACTCCGATCGCCACGAAGATCGGTTGGTGATCCACCAACTGCCTGAGATCGGGGGGATAGACGGCGCCGACTCCAGCCAGGAAGGCCAGGGAAATGTAAAAGGCGAACCAATCGGTTCCCTTGCGCTTGACGAGCAGCACTCCGGCCAGAACCATGCCGGCCAGCCAGGTGGCAACCGAGCCGATCCCGTTGAGGATCGTCAATGTCGTGTTGGTGATGCCCAGGCTGGCGAGATGCGCTCGGAACTGGGCTGCATCGGCCGGCGTCATATCGGAAAGCTCGAGCTGCAAGCGGATTTGTTCTCGAGCGACGCGGAGGTTGATCGCGATCGCCAGAACGAGCACGATCAACCAGAGCGCTTCCTGGAGACGGCGCACCTGCGCGGTCGAAAGCCCTTGCGATGCCCGCTGCCGGAATGATGCTCCCGCTTGCATCTCGCGTTACTCGCTCCCAGTTTCCTGTCGATTCAATCGTAGGATATCGCTGCAAGTACCGCGCCATCGCCCGGACTCGATCAGGCGATAGAGATGATCTCCAGCATGCCTTGCATGGCATGCGGCACGCCATCCGGGAAGGGCAGGGCGCAGATCACCGCGTAGGTGCCGGGGGCAAGATCCATATCGATCCAGGACGTGATTCCAGCGCCGATGATACTGGTGGCCGCAACCGGCTGATAGGCGAACAGGGCTTCCTGCAATGCATCTCCCGGTACCGGGGTGGCATCTTCGGGCAGGGCAAAGAGCGCCACGATCTGGTCGGCTGTGGTTCCCTCCGGGACGGGCAGCACCTGGAACTCATGCGGGATCGCGCCGATGTTGGCGATCTCGAGCCGTACCGGTCCGGTCGGCAACCCGCCGTCCGGCAGAATGAAATGCATTTCCGTGAGCTCCACCTCGGCAGCGGCGTCGGGTTCCACGCCGAACGCATCTCCCGCCCCAACCGTGGTAAACCCGGCCCGGGTGGAAAAGGGATCGAACATGAAATAGTTGCCTTCCGGCAGATCGATAATGCCGGTGCGGGTTTCGCCAGGAGCCGGCCAATCGGGAAGCCCGACATAGCCGGCATTCAGGAACCACTCTGGCAGCGCTTCGCTCTCACTCGCCATGTCTGCCATGACCTGATCGTTGGTGACCCCCTCCGGGAGCAAACCGAGGGAGCAATGCGAAGGACTGGTGCCGGCATTGACCACGCTGACGGCATACCGTCCGGCGGTCAGCCCCTCCGGGATATCGAATCCGTCATCGGTGATGGTGATCGTCAGGCTGGGGAACTCCCCCGTCGTCACCGGAGTGGCTTGCGCGCGCACCTTCGCGTCACGCGCGATGAAGATGCTGGCTGCCAGTCCACCGGTGCCTTTGAGCATTGTCCGTCGATTCATGGTTGAACCTCCTTCACTGGTGTGTCGCGTCGATGACGACAGCGTACGTAGCGGTGGTTCCCTACCAGAAGGGAGCAGGCTCCCGATTCACCCGGGAAACGTTCCCCTATTCCCAATTCGGAACCGATAAATTCGGCAGCTACGACTCGCGGGCAAAGAGCGAGAGGATGCGCCAGGTAGAGGATCGCTCCGCTACCGGACGCTCGGTCGAGTTCCATGCGTACTCAGACGTCACTCAGGACATCGTCGACTTCAACGCCGCTGCTCGCTCCGGCGATCCGCTCTCGTCGACCTGCGGGTAAGCCTTTCTGTGCAAGCGAGCTTCTTAGTAAGGTGTGGATTACGTATAGATTCAGCTAGTACAATAAGTGGATACTATTTGTACTAAAGACATTCGCAAGTACAACTTCTTGAGCATATTGATCTGGCGGAGTGCAATCGATGCATCCAGACGACTTTACTGAGCCAGCGCCGGGCGAGCTCGTCCCGGTGTCTATTTCTTATCTCGATTCCATAAAGAACATACCGGTCAGTGTCTCGACACACGCCTTTGTTCCCAATCCCCTGCCGGTGGATTTGTCACTCAGCGACGAGCTCATTCTGGAACTCGAAGCGGCCGCTCATGCGCTGGGGGCACTCGATGGTCTCGGGCGGCATCTCACGAACCCGTCGCTCCTCATACAGCCCTACCTGAGAAGGGAAGCAGTTGCCTCAAGCAAAATCGAAGGAACAATTGCTGACTACGAACAATTGGTGCTCTTCGAAGAGGCGAACCTCATATCCTCCGAAGGGCCCGATGTCGCTGAAGTCCTGAACTGTGTTCGTGCCCTCACTTATGGACTCAATCGGCCACCAGACCGTCGCATCTCCACCGTCCTCCTGCGAGAAATGCACACCATCCTGATGGATAACGTACGTGGGGCAGCGCGCAACCCCGGTCAGTTTCGAACAAAGCAGGTCTATATCGGGCGGCCCGGCGCTGGCGTGTCACAGGCGAGATTCGTGCCGCCGCCAGCCGCAGAAGTCCCGGCATTGATGCTGGACCTGGAACGCAGCATGGACGACCAGTCTCGTCTTCCCAAACTGGTACGAGCTGCCTTGCTTCACTACCAATTCGAGACGATTCATCCATTCGAAGATGGCAACGGCCGAATCGGACGCGTGCTCATTCCTCTGCTGTTCCAGGAATGGGGATTGTTGGCCCGTCCCATTCTCTATCTGTCGCCCTTCTTCGAGGAGCATCGCAGGACCTACTACGATCTCTTGCTTTCGGTCAGCCAGACAGGCAACTGGGAGGAATGGATTGACTTCTTTGTTGCGGCAGTTCGCACGCAAGCCCACGATGCGCATTCCCGGGGCGGTGACCTGCTCGAGTTGAGAGAAACCTATCGCCAGCGTTTCCAAAGAGGTGCGCCAGTCCGCACACTGGATACCATCGAGCACCTGTTCGAAAGCCCTGTGCTTACCTCATCCCAACTCACCAGTCGATACGACATTTCGCGCAGCTCGGCACAATCGGTCATTCGATTTCTCGAACGCGAAGGAGTGCTGAGGGAAACGACTGGCCGCAAGCGTGACCGCGTGTACCTAGCGGAAGAGATTTCGGCAATCATCAGCAAGTAACGGAGTGCAGCGCTGGAACCGCAGCGAAGTCAATCCCGCGGATTAGCTCCTGTGCCACACTATCCCCAGCTTCATAGTTGGTTTGGTTAGAAAGGCAAAAACGTTGTCCTCACCTCAAAACCCCGTCAAGAGCATTCGCGAGGAATCGCACGACGCCGCGGTCGATACCGATCTTTCGGCCGCGTTGCTGACCTTTGCCCAGCTTCCCCCATCGACCGAGACCCCGTATGCCACGGTCACCCTCGACTGGTATCCCGAAGGCGGCAAGCGCACCTCGCCGGTGGAAGCGTGGAACGAGATCAAGGAAGAGGTCTGGGGCTTCCACTTCCGTAGCGCGGAAGGCATTTCAGCTGAGAACGACCGCCTGCGCGTGGGTGAATACATCACCGATGAGCTGGACAAGACCGCGCGCGGCGCGATGATCGTCTCCAACAGCGGCGAAGGCACCTTCGAAGCGGCCTCGTTCGGGCTCAGCATCCCGACGACCACGAATCTCGGTCCGATCCCGTATCTGAAAGAGTTCACCCGGATCGTCGAAGACAATCCGACCTACGCCATTCTGGTGCTCGATCAGGCGTCGGCCGAGCTCTCCATCGTCAGCGCGGATGTCATGACCGATTCGCTTTCGGTGAGCGGCAGCAAATACCCGCGCCATCAGTCATCCGGCGGTCTCAACCAGAGCCGCTACCAGAACCGCGCCAACGAGCGCATCGACAACTTCATCAAAACCGTCGCCGAAGAAGTGCAGAAGGTGCTCGACCAAACCGGCGTGCGCCGCATGGTGATCGGCAGCGACGAGGTGAACGGCGCGCTCTTCCAGGAAGCCGTGCACGACACGGTCAAGGAAAAGATCATCGGTCACTTCAAGGTCGATATCAGCGCGGCGAACTTCGACAAGATCCTCGAACTGGCTGCCCCGATCGCCACTGAGTACGAGCGCACCCGTGAGGCCCAGGCGGTCGATGCGGTGTCCGACGCGGTCGGTTCCGGCAACCGGGGCGCGGCTGGCGCGATCGACGTGCTCAAAGCGCTGGAGCAGGGCCAGGTCTTCCGGCTCGTCATGAGCGGCGACTATGCCGAAATGGGCTGGGCGGATTACACGATGCCGATCTACGGTATCGGCGATGTCCCGACCGAGCATCCCGCCGGTGGCGACCTGCACAACCTGGTGCCGGTGCCGCTGGAGCAGGAAATGATTCGGCAGGCGCTCATCACCGGCGCGCAGATCGAGATCGTCGATCCGTCGGTCCCGGTCGACACCGAAGGCGAAGTCCCCCGCGCCGGCGGCGATATCCCCATCTCCGATGCGGATGCCAAGCTGGATGCGCTCGGCGGCGTCGGTGCACTGCTGCGCTGGTAACGAGTAACTGGAAACTGGAAATCCGTCCTGCTTCCAACCAGGAAGCGGGGCGGATTTTGTTTTCTCCGAAGTGGTCGATCCCGATTTAGAGCGGAGACGGTACGATACCGGCGGGAAGAAATTCACACGTCAGCACAATCGAACGGAGAGAAATGTCATGCGCACCACCGTTCTGATCGTTGGGGCTGGATCCGCCGGCGCGGTGCTGGCCGCGCGCCTGAGTGAAGTTCCCTCCATCGATGTGCTCCTGTTGGAAACCGGACCGGATTACCGAACCACCGACCGCCCCGCGGACATGCTGGCACCCAATCCGTTTGGCATCATTCTCGATCCGCAACACAGCCAGTATCGCTTCGACGATCTTGCCGCCATTCGCAGCAAGGGACGCGCGCCGGAGCTCTACTGGCGCGGCCGCGGCGTGGGCGGCTCGTCGGCGATGAACGGGCAGATCGCGATTCGCGGACTACTGGAAGACTTCGACGATTGGGCGGCCCAGGGCAGCATCGGTTGGTCGGGCGACGAGGTCCTGCCGTACTTCTGCAAACTGGAAACCGATCTCGATTTTGGCGATCGGCCCTATCACGGCGCGGACGGCCCATTGCCGGTCTATCGTGCTCCACTCGACAGGTGGGGTCCGGTGGACAAAGCCTTACGCGCCGCCGCCCTGGGGCTCGGATACCCATGGACGGACGACGTCAACGCACCGGACAGCACGGGCGTGACGACCTATCCAATCAACAGTATCGACGGCGCCCGTGTCTCGACCAATGATGCCTACCTCGATCCGATCCGCGACCGCCCGAATTTGACCATCATCGGGAATGCGCACGTCGACCGGGTGTGCTTCGACGGCGTGGTGGCAACCGGGGTGCATGCCATCGTCGATGGGCAGGCGCGGCAGTTCGACGCGGATCAGATCATCCTCTCCGCCGGCGCGATTCACACCCCGCCAATTCTGATGCGTTCCGGCATTGGCAAGCGGGCGGAGCTGGAGCAGTTCGGCATTCCCGTGGTGGCGGATCTGCCGGTTGGGGACAACCTGATCGAGCACTCGGCCATCTGGCTCGGCGTCGCCATAAAGCCGGAGCATCGGGTGGCGGATCCCGCGTTTCGGCATACCAACTGCTGTGTCCGCTATAGCTCCGATCTCGCGGGCGCGGGACGTAACGACATGATGCTGATCTCGATGAACAATTCCGGTATGGACGATGCGGGACGGGCGGCTGGCCGGCTCATCTGCGCCAACTACCAGGCCTATTCCAGAGGAACCGTACGGCTCGCCTCGCTCGATCCGCGGATTCATCCGACGGTCGATTTGAACATGCTCTCCGACGAGCGCGACCTGGTTCGCATGCGGGACGGGGTGCGACGCCTGCTGGCGGTTTCCCAGCAGGCGCCATTTCGGGAGATTGCCGACTCGATCTTCAGCACGGTCGACGGCGCGCCGATCTCGGAGCTGCCGGAAGGCGATGCGCTGGATGCCTGGCTGCTCGCGCAGGTGGGCGATGCCCAGCACCCGGTAGGCACCTGCCGCATGGGCGATCCCACCGATCCGCGTACCGTGGTCGATCCCAGCGGTCAGGTACTGGGCATCGAGCGCTTGCGCGTCATCGACGCCTCGATCATGCCCGAGAATCCCCGGGCCAATACGCACTTCACCACGGTGATGATCGCCGAGAAACTGGCGGATAGCATCAAGGCTGCCTGGTAGGAGCGTGGTGCGCTTCGGTTGTTCGGAAGCGAAACTCCGCTATCGACCCTGCCGTGCTTTCCACGCCCGATACGCTTCGGGCATGCATCGCGCGCAGGGCCGGTACCCCGCTGCAATGGCCGTTTCCTCGTCAGCAAAGAAGACCCGCTGCGGGGCATAGTGCCCGTTTGCCAGATGCCGCAACGCCGACGGGCAATCGAGCCGCCCATACAACTTCCCCGGCTTGTATCCGCCCAAGGTCCCCGGCGTCGCCGATTGGTACGGTTTTCCGTCCACCCCGATCAGGTTGTACGTCTTCCTGGACATTTGTTCCTTCATCCCACACTGCTCCACCCAACGACTGGCCAACGGGGAGCACAGTCGCGGTACACCGATTATCGTTGCGACGACAATGACGCTGCTCAGCCATTCACGGAGCAAACCGCAATGCATCTCATGCGCACATTTCCCGTCACGCTCCTGCTCGCCCTCATCATCATCGCGCCACTAGTGGGAACTGCCTCCGCAGCCGACCGTCCCACCCCGCCGACTCAACCCGCGCAAGGTCCCGGTGGCGCGGAGCGCTCTACCCGAGTTTCCAATCCGACAGCTACGGCAAGCGCCCTACTGGCTACTGGCTCTTCGAGCCGCTCGATGCAGAGGGGAATCTGCCGGGCGAACCACTGCCGCTGGTGATCTTCCTGCACGGGTTCATGGCGGTCGATCCCAGCTTCTACGGCGAATGGATCGAGCACATCACCCAGGGCGGGGCCATCGTCGTCTTCCCGTTCTACCAGACGATCAATCCCTTCACCCTGCGCCCGAACGAATATCTGGACAACACCAATACCGCCATCGCAGATGCCCTCGTCGAGCTGGCCCAACCCGGTCATGCAACGGTCGATCTCTCCCGGGTCGCGGTTGTCGGGCATTCGGCCGGCGGCGTGCTAGCGGTCAACTACGCCGCCACCGCAGCGCAGAACGGATTGCCGGTTCCCTCGGTCATCATGCCGGTCGAACCCGGCGGCTGCAAAGACTGCACCAGCGGCATGGGCAGCAGTTTCGGCATGCCGCTGGAAGACCTCTCCAACCTCGATCCCACCACCCGCGCCATCGTCATCGCGGGTGACGCCGACACGACCGTCGGCACCGAACCCGCCAAAAAGATCTGGGAGTCGATGACCTCGCTCCTCCCCGGCAACCGCGACTACATCCTGATCCGATCGGACGACCACGGCCGTCCCGAGCTGCGGGCCAACCATCTCATGCCGCTCACCGGCGGCATCGTCGGAACCGTCAACGCGCTCGACTGGTACGGCCCCTGGAAGCTCTTCGATGGTCTGATCGATTGCGCCTTCGACGGCATCGCTTGCGACCAGGCCCTGGGCGGCACCCCCTTCCAGACCTTCATGGGCGATTGGTCCGACGGCACCCCGGTGAAACCCGCCCTGGTCGAATCCGCCTGACATCTTGGAGCGAACACCTGCTCCAAGCAAAAACCCCTTCACCTGAAAAGGGGTATGAGCCCATGATTTCAGTCCTGGGCCTCCCCTCCGAAAACGAATAAGCGCCCGGCTGGCTGGAGCCGGGCGCTTCGGGAAGAGGGGAAAGGAAGGGAATTAGTCGTCGGCGGCGTCAGAGTCGTTCGTGCCGGATGCGATCTTCACCAGGGTCCCATCGAGCATGGTGCCGTAGACCCCACTCTCATCGGACGCAATCGCGATGAACTCGCCGCTGGCGCTCAGAGAAACGCCTGGGCCATCGAACTCCACGCCTCCTTGCGCTGGAACGAACCCGCTACTGGTGATCGCGCCAACCACAACCTGACCGTCTTCGACTGCGGATACCCCCGCTTCGGGCGCGGCGTTTCCAGGCGCCGGCAATGTGACGATCGCCCCGTTCCTGACGTCCACCGCGCAACCAGCGCTTCCGGCTTGCACCGAGAATCTATCGGTGCTCGCCACGGCGAAGGCGCCTGTCGAAGAGTGCTCCCAGAGCAGGGCGCCGGTTTCCGGATCGATGCCCTGGATGCCGGCGGTCTCGGCCGACGTCACACTCGTGACTCCAACCGCGCCGCCAACCGATGCTCCAGACTCGACGGTACCCGCCTGATGCGCCGGGGCAGTGAATATCTCAGTGCATGTGAGCGGGGCTGCGGGATCGGCCATTTCGCTGCCGGTCGTTCCGCCGTGCGACGCTCCTGCGTCCGAGCTTCCACTCGTCCCGCCGCCAGTCGACATGCCGGACTCGCCCGGTGCCGGGGATGCGCCGGGTTCGAGCACTGCCGCTGAGCTGCTCATCGAACCGGTCGTCTCCGACACGGAGCTTGTCATCACGCCGGCTTCTCCCGCAAACGCTGGCCCGCCCGTCGTAATCACCAGCACGTCGTTCTCTTCTTGCAACGTTGTCCGCGCGCCGTCATATCCATCCAGCGACCACTTCAGCTCGCCAGTGGCGATATCGAATCCCGCGATGGTGCCACCTGCCGAGATCGCAGCCACAACCGAGTCCGTTGCCCGAATGCGCCCACTCGGGGATTGGCCGGCCTCATCCGCCACCGCGACGCTTCCGTCATCGATGGCCGTCGTCCATACAACCTCGCCGTCGTTCTCCCGCACCGCTGCCACGCTACCCGTATCCAGCAACGTCAGCACCAGATCGTCCTCGGTGTCGATTTCCAATGGATTGCCATCCAGGACTGCGCTCCAGCGAGCATCGCCGGTTTCCGCATCCACCGCGCTGAGGACGTTTGGCTCACTGCTATAGAAAATCAGGTCATCTTCGATCGCAAAGAGCGATCCGTTCCAGGGCAGCGCGTTCTTCCAGAGCATGGCGCCGGTCTCACCATCGACCGCTTCGATACCAACAAAGCTGGTCGTCGCCAACAGGCGATAGACCACGCCGTCTTCGACCAACATTCCGCCAAAATCGAGGCTTTCGCCTTCCGGCAATGCGATCGACCAAAGGGCGCCGTTGGGCGGAACGATGGTCGGCTCCAACGGAATGGTCGGTACCGGCGTGGCAGTCGCGCTTGTCTCCGGGACGACCGTGGGGGTTCCGTTGTCCGGCAAAACCGCCGCTGGAACCACACTGGGCTGACCGGGATCTCCTCCACCAAACCAGCCGCGGCTGAGCGCCGCCGCGAGACCCAGGATGACGACCGCCACCGCGGCCAGCTCCAGAATGAGCATTGGACGAATGCGGAGCGTCCGCTCGGTTGGAAACGCCAGCGGTGGGCGTGGGGCTGTGACTGCGTCCATTGGGGATGGTTGCTCCTCTCGCGAGCCTTCGCTCGCGGACATCTCACGCATGAGGCGCGACCGCAGCTCGTCCGCGAACGCTGCTCGCGGCGCGACTGGCTGGTCGATGAGATCCCTCAGGTTGTCCAGTGGGTCTCGCTCACTCATGACCGTGCTCCAGATAGTGCTGTTTGAAGGTTGCGCGGCCGCGCGCGAGGAGCGATTCGACGGCATGGACCGATTTGGCGATCGCTGCAGCGATCTCCGGCACGGAGAGTCCGTCGAGGTAGCGCAGGCTGATGGCCAACCGCTGCGATGCCGGCAAGGCATCGAGCGCCTCGATCGCCTGGTGGCGATCGAGCACGCCCGCGAACGGGTCACGGTCGTCGGCAATCTCGAAGGTCTCGATATCGATCGGACGATAACGGCGCTCTTCGGCAGCGGCAGCCTGGTAGTGATCGACCAAACGGTGCCGGGCAATCCCGATCAGCCAGGGCATGGGTGCGTCCACCGTTGTGCCCTTGCCGATCTGGCGCACCGCGGCCAGGAATGTCTCCTGCGTCAGATCTTCGGCCACGGCCGGCACACCGCCGGTGCGGCGCAGGAAATAGCCATAGACCACCGGCAACGCCTCCGTGTAGAAGGCATCGAACACCGCTGGATCCGAGAGCCGTTGCCCGCGTGCCCAATCTCCGCCGCTGATTGTCGACTCCCGTTCGCGTAGTGCGATCACAACCCACGTTGCTCCTCACCAGAGTAGTCGGCGGGAGGAGCCGGATTCCGTCGGTGGGTCCAAAAATTGGTTTCAGCACTAGTCAGTGGCAGAAACGAGGGCAAAACGTTCCCTGTAGTTCGCCCTCAAGACAACACCCAATTGCAAGTCAAGCGCTCCCCTCTCCCCAGAGTGAGAGGGGCTGGGGGTGAGGCGGTTCAGTTACCCAAAGTCACCCTTCGCCCCTACAACCCATCCCCTTCAAACGCTCTACCCCACCTCGCCCCAACCAATCCCTGGCACCTGTGGCGGGGAAATGCACCCATCCCGTCCAATCCCTGGCTCCACCTCGATCGGGTTCGAATAGACCAGCGACTCATACCACGTCGTGTTCGGAATCGCACACGCCAGATGCAGGTTCGCCAATCCGCCGCCATGCACCTCGGCGCGCATGTTGAACGACTCCGCCAGATGCGCGATCCGCAGGCCGCCCGTGATCCCGCCTTTGTAGAGTGTTTCGGTGCGCACCATGTGCGCGGCGTCCTGCGCGATGAAATCGGCAATGTTGTAATGCGCGCCGTCGCTCGTCTCTCCGGAAAGCAACGGAATCGGCACCGCCATTGCCAAGCGCCGGTAGGCATCGATATTGAACTCGCGCATCGGCTCCTCGTACCAGAAGTAGCCCGCCTCCGCAAGCGCCCGGCCGACGTAGATCGCCTCGACCAGATCGAACCCCGCCGATCCGTCATACATCAGCTCGACATCCGGGCCGACGTGCGCGCGCAGATCCTGGCACAGCTTCGCGTCCTTTTTCGGATCGCCCCAGGCATGCAGCTTGATCGCCTCGAACCCATAGTCAAGACATTGATCGGCCACATCCAGAAACTCCGCCGTGTCCTTGAAGGTCACCGTACTGGCATAGGCGGGAATCCGGTCCCGTGCCCCGCCGATCACCGTATAAAGCGGAAGACCAGCGATCTTCGCGGTCAGATCCCACAGCGCGACATCCACCGTGCCCAATGCATAGATGGGCAATTCCTCGATGCGGTCGATCTCCCAGACCTCGCGCCAGAGCCGCTCCTTGAGCAGGGGATCCTGCCCGATCAGCATGTCGCGCAAACGCCGGTCGATCAGATCGACCATGATCGTGCCCCGCGGCGCATACGCTTCACCGAAGATGCCCTCGTCGGTCCGGATCGTCACCTTCGTCTGCCAGCTCATCGGTGGCGATGGCGGCAACCCTTGCCGCCAGACATACGCATACCTGGCCGGCGTCTCGATGATCTCGGTCTCGACGGCAACGATCTTCATCTCTTCTCCTTGAGTTCCCTGAAACGCAACCGGCCGGAGCATTCACCCCGGCCGGCCGCTTCACGATTGCAACATCGGTAGGGGCAACCCCCTGTGGTTGCCCGCTCGCAAGGTAACCACTACTCCGTCACGGAAACCCCGCCACTCATCAGGGGTATGAGCCCATGATTTCAGCCCCTGGGTTTCCGTGAGGCCACGTTGCGCCCTATCCGATTTCAGCCTCGAGGTCGGCGATCATCTGATCGACCGCTTCCTCCGGCGTCGCCTGACCCGTCAGCACCTGCTGGAAGTTCGGCAGCACCGAGGTGCCTGCCCAACCAGGAGCGCCAACAAAGCTCAACGGACCCACGCCGATCGGGATCGCCTCGATCGCCGCGGCATAGATCGGGTTTTCGGTGATGCGCGGATCTGCCGCCGCCTCAGAGGATGCCGGGAAGTACCCCGTCGCCTCCAGGAATGCCACCGCGGCATCGGGCTTGGTCCATTCGGTCAACCACGCCCACGAGGAGTCGCCGTTGTCTTCCTTGCACATCCCGTTGTACTGCGGCGAAACGCCCTGCACCCGCATAGCTGGGCCGGCCGGAACCATCACGGTTCCGAACTCGACATTCGGCTCCAGATCGGCCGAGATCTCGGCCAGCGAGCCGGTATGGTGCAGCACCATGGCTGTTTGCCCGGTGCGGAACGCCTGCATGATCTGCGAGTAGCTGTCGTTCGGGGCGCTGGGCGGGACGACCTTATCGGTCGTGAAGAGCCCGGCGTAGAACGTGATCGCCTCGATCGCCTTTTCCCGGTCGATCACCGGCACGCCGTTTTCGTCGACCGAGAGGCCGCCGTAGGCGCGCATGACACCCTGAATCTGACCCTGTCCGCCGTCGCCGCCGCGCAAGCCGAAACCATAGCGGTCATTCTCCGAATCGGTCAGGGCGATGGCAGCCTCACGCAGCTCGTCCCAGGTTGTCGGCGGAGCGATGCCAGCTTCGTCGAACCAGTCCTTGCGGTAGTACAGCCAGTCGACGAAGAGGAAGGCGGGCAGACCGTAGATCTGTCCGTCGATCGTGGCGCTGGCCATGACACTTGGATCGAGACCGGCGCTGCCTTCCCAGGCGTTGTACCGCTCCGTCAGATCGACCAAACCGCCCAACGCCAGCATGTCCGGAATCCGGTCGGCCGTGGCCATGGTGGTATTCGGCAGCGAGCCGCCCACCGCGGCGGTGGTGAACTGGGTCATAAAGTCCGCATTGGGAATGTTCTCGGAAACGATGACCGTTCCGGGATATTCCTCTTCGAACGTGGCCGTAACGTTCTCGAGTCCCAGCATCTCCGAATCGCTGGTGAAATGGTGCCAGTAGCTGACATCTCCGCCGACCTCGGCGTCCTGCGCCATGGCCGGGAAGCGAGCCAGTCCCACGCCCGCGGCCGCGCCCATCGAGGCGCCCAGCAGCGTGCGGCGGTTGACTTTCAGATGGTCGAGTTGCGGTTTCGATCGGTTCATGTTGCGCGTTCTCCTTTGAATCGAGCCTCCGACGAAAGCCAATGGTGATCCGTTGGCGTTGCTACCCCTTCACACCTCCTGCCATCAAGCCGCTGACCAGCGCCCGCTGGACAATGGCGAAACCGATAATGATCGGAATGATGCTGATGATTCCGCTGGCGCTCAGCACGCCCCACGGCATCTGGAACTCACCCACCATCAACTGCAAGCCGACCGGCCAGGTGCGGGCGCCACTGGCGGTGGTGAGCAGCAATGCCCAGACATATTCGTTCCAGGCGCCGATGGCGATGAATACGGTGGTTGCCGCGATACCCTGCCGCGCGAGCGGCAGCACGATCCGGATCAGCGCTCCCAGCCGGGTCGAGCCATCGACGCGCGATGCCTCTTCCAGATCGGGCGGGATACCGTCGAAGAATCCCTTCAGCATCCAGACGCAAAGCGGCAGCAGGAAGGTCGTGTAGGTCAGCGCCAGCCCGAAGTGGCTGTCGAACAGGCCCAGATTGCGCAGCATGATGAAGAGCGGAATCAGCAGCAGCGTAAACGGGAACATGCGGATGACCAGATAGAAGATCATCAGTCCGCCGCGTCCCCGGAAGCGGTACCGCGAAATGCTGTACGCCGCGATGGTGCCGATGGTGATCGACATCAGCACCGTCATCCCCGTCACGATGGCGCTGTTCATCAGCAGCCGCGGGTAACCGGAGCGTTGCCAGAGGGTGACGTAATTGTCGAAGGTCAACGTATGCGGCAGCCAGGTGAAATCCCGCGAGACGATCTCGCCCTCGGTCTTGAACGAGGTCAGCACGGTCCAGACGATCGGCCCGATCGCGAAGAGGACAACGATCACCACCACCACGGCCGCGACCGCATCGTAGAAACGCCGCGTCCGGCGCAACGAATCGAACGGAAGCCACGAGCGGCGTGGTTCGACCGCCTCCACCTGTTGATATGGACCGGTTCGATCGGCAATTGCACTCATCGGGCTACTCCCTGGTCACGCCTGAGGCGCGCACATAGACGACGGTGAACGCCATCAGGCAGAAGAGCGCCAGCACCGAGAGCGCCGCCGCATAGCCAAAGTCGAAACGTAAATACGCGGTCTGGAAACCATAGAGGGCCAGCGTCTGGGTGGCATTTCCGGGACCGCCGCCGGTCAGCACCAGCAGAATGTCGGGCGAGTTGAACAACCCGATCACGCGCAGGATCGTGGCGCCCACGATCACCGGCATCAGCATCGGGATGGTGATATCCCGGAAGCGTTGCAGCGTGCCGCTGCCGTCCACGCTCGAAGCTTCGTAATACTCGCTCGGAATGGCATACAGCCCGGCCAGGAAGAAGAGCGTGAAGAAGGCAAAGTTCTTCCAGAGCTCGACCGCCAGTACCTCATACAACGCGGTTTCCGGATTCGTGAACCAGGCATGCCCGCGGTCGACCAGGCCGACACCGCTCAGAATCTCATTGACCACGCCGAGGCGGGAATCGAGCATCAGCCGCCACATGTTGGCCGACACCACCGATGGCAAGAGCCAGGGAACCAGCACCAGCACCGCGGCGATGCGGAATCCCTTCAGCGACCGATGCAACGCCAGCGCGGTGATCATGCCGAGAATGAACTGGCTGATCGACCCGACCGTCACCCAGATCAGGGTGTTCTTCATCGCGACCCGGATGGTCTTGTCGTCGAGCATCTCGCGGTAATGCTCGAGCCCGATCCAGGGGGTGCCAAGCGCCGGCCGGTTCAGCCGGTATTCCCGGAAGCTGAGCAGGATACCGTCGATGACCGGATAGACCACCACGGCCGCCACCAGCAGCAGGCTCGGGATGAGCAGCATGTACGCCCAGTATTTCCCCTCGATCAAACGGACCAAATGGTTGGAGGAGGTCGGCTTGTCACGGGTCTGCTCGGTAGTGCGCAACTTCTGGGTCGAGGCTTGTTCGGTCATGCCGGTGCATCTCCCATCACTGCATCGACCGGGGTGAACTCGGGGAACCGTTGGGTCACGGCATTGGCGGTATAGACGATGTGGGCCGCCATCTCACGCGCGGCCGTTTCCGGATCGCGCGCGCCGATGGCGTCGGCAATGGCGCGGTGATGCTGGATCGCGGAGCGCACAGAACCGATCCGGTCGGAGATCAACGGCACCACGTCCTGCTGCATCTGCCGCGCGGTTGCCACGGCGACCTCGAAATACGGATTGCCGCTCGCGCGCGCAACCGCGGCATGGAAGGCGTTGTCATGCGTTCCGAATGCATCCAGCTCGCCCAGCTCGACCGCACGCGTGGTGGCCTCGGACGCCGCCACGATGTCGCTGAGCTGGCGGTCGCTGCGGCGTACCGCGGCCAGCGCGGCAGATTCCACTTCCAGCGTGCGCCGGAACTCGAAAAGCTGTTCGACCGATTCGGTATCGGGAGAAACCGAGAGGGTAAAGGCGCGGGACACCGTTGGCACCGTGTTGAGCACGTAGATGCCACTCCCCTGGCGCGCTTCCACCAGACCCAGCGCGCCGAGCACTTTGATCGCCTCGCGAATAACGCCACGGCTCACCCCAAACGCGCCACTCAGCTCGCGCTCGGTCGGCAGGCGCTCGCCTTCCCCGATCTGCCCCTGCTGGATCGACGCGGCAATCTGCCGCACCACCCCTTCATAGGATCGGGTCACGGTGATCGCGTGATACGGCGAACCACCGCCCGGCGTTTCGCCGGGTGTCTGCGTCGTCTCTACCCGGCCCACAGCGCCGGTTCTGCTGGCATTCGTCGTCGACATGCCGTCCCTTTTATCCAGACATCAAATCATCTGGTTGTCGGACCAATTCCATTCGATGGTAGCCAGCTACAATCCGCTTGTCAACTCTCGGCCGCCCCCCAACGCTGAACAATTACCCTGGCAGGGGACGATTCGCGATTTCGCAAGGGACCGTCTGTCACACCCTGCTATCTGAGCTGCCGCCATTCAACAAGATTTCCAGGGACATCTGTTGGTCGGTCGAAATTGCACTGGCGGAACGACGAACAATTGCACCGCAATTCCTACTCCTGAGGGCATTTGCAAAGAGAGCGACAGTGAACCGCGGCAACACCGGGATCCTGCACGAGCGCTCTCTACCCACCACACGCTCGTTTCGATTCCAAGGCGCTGTTTAGATGCAAAGATGAGCTTCTGTCGCCATCATGGTTGGGTACCGCACACGCTTTCTACGCCGAATTGTGCGCTCCCAGATGGTCGCGAGGGCGCCAATCGCTTCGCTTTTCCAGGCCATGATGATCATTACAGGCGGTGACATATGCACAATTTTTCCGTTTCACGTAGCTAATTACGATAGACTAGCGGCAACGCAAGGATGGAAAATGAAGATAACCCGAGTGGAAACGGTTGTGGTTATCGTCCCCGTACATGAGGGGGCATGGCACAGTTCGGAATTTGTGCCAGAGGGATATACGTACGGCGGCCAGTGGGTGCGCCTGCACTGGCCGGAGTTTCCAAGCGTCCTGTTGAAACTCCACACCGACGAAGGATTGGTCGGGTTCGGCGAAGTCCCGAAGGGAGTTCCCGAGGCGATGGTCCGTCAGGCGGCGCCCTTCTTCGAAGGCCGGGACTTGTGGTCATTCAATCTGCAAGAGCTTCCGCTGGAGACGATGTGGTTTCCCGATTCGTCGGTTTACTGCGGCTACGAGATGGCGTTGTTCGATCTCATGGGCAAAGCGCTGGGAGTTCCTGCCTGGCGACTGCTTGGAGGTGGGCAATTCCGGGATCTCGTTCCCGTTTCGCGATGCTCGGGGCGAATGTCGCCGGACGATGCCGCCAGGATTGCGGTCGAGTGCGTCGCGCAGGGCTACTCGGTTCTGAAGATGAAAGCCACCGCAACCGATCCAGTGGTCGACCGGCTGGAAGCCATCCAGAACGCCGTGGGTGATCAACTCTCGATCGTCGTCGATCCAAATGAGCGCTTCTACCGGCCCGCGCATCTCTTTGCGCTCGAAGCCGAACTGCACGATCGTGGGATCACCAACGTTCAGTGCTACGAGAGCCCGTTCGATCAGACCAATCTGGATTGGTATGTCCTGGCACGCAGCAAGATTTCCACGCCGATTGCGTTCCACCTGGAAAGCCCCGCGATTGTGAGGGAAGTGATCAAGCGGGAAGCCTGCGACTGGATGAATATCAGCGGCCCAATGGTCAACGTCTACAAGCTTGCGGCGATGGCTGAGTCCGCGGGTATTCCTACCTGGCATGGATCCGGCGTCGATCTCGGCATTGCTGAGGCGGCACATATGCATGCCTGTGCGGCCAGTCGTTCGATGACGCTGACCAGCGATATTTGCGGTGAAACCTTGCGCATCGATGACTTGATTACCGATCCCATTGTCATTGTCGATGGATACGCCAGAGTTCCTGATGGACCAGGGCTCGGTGTGAATCTGGACGAGGAGGCGGTCGAGCGCTATCGCGTGCGCGATTCCTCCCCAGTGTAGAAAGGAGAGCGGAGGGCTTCACTACCTGTCGTCACGGCAGGCGTGAACGACATTGTCGTCTGATTGATTCACGAACAGGGAGCAAGCACGAGCATGGGTGAGTACTGGAATCTCGAACGTTTGACCGAGGAATGGGTCGCGCGCGGTCTCAGCCGGCGCGACCTTATGCGTTTGGTCGGCGCCGGAGCGGGCACGGGCGTGCTGACGGCGTTGCTTCACTCCTCAGCGGGTCAGGTATCCGCGCAAGACGCCACCGCTACTGCGGGCGGTCAGGTCAGTGTGCGCTGGGATGCCGCCCCCTTGACACTGAGCCCGCTCTATTCGACCTCCGGAAGCGAGCAACAAGTCGAGCGCTTGTTGTTCGGTGCATTGGTCAAGATGAATGACGTGCTCGAGCCCACGCCCGATCTCGCAGAAACGATCGAAGCGTCGGCGGATGCCACGACCTACACGTTTACCTTGCGGGAAGGATTGACCTTCAACGACGGCACCCCGCTGACCTCGGACGATGTGGTGTTCACGCTGGAGCGTGCCATTAATCCAGCAACTGGGTCGTACTGGCAGGGCCGGCTCGCAGGGATCGTTGGAGCCGCAGACTATGACGGATCGGGAACCGTCGAAGGGTTGACCGCCGTCGACGACCGCACCATCGAGATCAAGCTGGCCGCTCCTGACGGCGCATTTCTGGTGAATCTCTGCAACTTCTCGGGCCTGGGCATTCTTCCCAAACACATTCTTGGCGATGTGCCGCCCGATGCGCTCAAGGAAAATCCGTTCACGCTGGAGCCGACGGTCACTGCCGGTGGGTTCAGCTTCGTGCAGTATCAGACCGACCAATACCTGGAAATGGCGCGCAATCCGAATTATCCCGGCCAGGTCGGACTCGATCGCATCTTCATGAATATCGTCGAGGCGGCCGTCAGCCTCGGGCAGCTCGAGACCGGCGAAATCGATCTGATGGGTGTTCCGGTGGCGGATGCCGAGCGGGCAAGCGGTTTGGATGGGGTTACCGTCGTTTCCGTGCCGAGTCCCAGCATGGACTTCCTGGCGTTCAACCTGGATCGGCCCTTCTTCCAAAATCAGAAGGCCCGCCAAGCCATGATGTACGCGATCGACCGCGAAGGCATCGTCAATGCCGTGCTGCAAGGAGAGGGCGAAGTCGTCAACTCGTCGATCTTCGGTCCGGACTGGATGGGCACGCCCGAGGGACTCGAGCTCTACGCATACGATCCCGACAAGGCTAAGGCGTTGCTCGACGAATCCGGTTTCGACAAAGACCAGTCGTTCTCCATCATGATCGTTCCCGGTACGCCGGCCCAGGACGCCGCGCTTGCCATCATGATCGAGCAGCTCAGCTCGGTTGGCTTCAAGCCTGAGATCCTGCAGGTCGATGTGCCCGAGCTGATCCGCCGGTGGATCGACGAGTCTGACTTCGACATGTTCTACAACGCAGGCGGTGTCTTCCGCGCCGATCCGAGCATTTCCGCCACCTATTTCGACACAGCGAACTTCACCCCGGCGGGAGGGAACGGCTCGCACTATTCCAACCCGCGGGTAGACGAGCTCTTCGCTCAGGGCAAAGCCCAATCTGACCCGGAAGAGCGGAAAGCCACGTATACCGAGCTGGCCCAGATCCTCAATGATGAGGTGCCCTGGATCTATCTCTGGTCGCCGAACTCGATCTTCGGCTTCAACAATCGCCTGCAGGGATTCGCGCCACCGAGTTACGCCAACAACAAGCTCTGGAATGCCGAGGAGTGGACGGTTAGCGAATAGAGCAAT
The DNA here is from genome assembly GCA_963720855.1 of uncultured Chloroflexia bacterium. Classification (GTDB taxonomy): domain Bacteria; phylum Chloroflexota; class Chloroflexia; order Thermomicrobiales; family UBA6265; genus JAMLHN01. Next base: position 851,744 of record CAVRGV010000002.1, read on the forward strand.
TGGCGACGGTCCGGTTGATGGCGATGGAGAGTTCGTAGAACATGGGTCGATACATTCTGCGGCGCATTGCCATCAGCATTCCAGTGCTTTTCGGCATCACCCTGGTGACGTATCTGATCGTCAGTCTCGCACCGGGTGATCCCGTTTCCGCCATGATCAATCCGGAGCAGGCAGCGGTACTGGGTCCCGGCTGGATTGAACAGCAACGGGCCGAGCTGGGGCTCGACAAACCATTGCCCGTTCGCTACGGGCTCTGGTTGAAAGAGGTGGTCACGGGCAATCTCGGCTTTTCCTATTCGGATAGCCAGCCCGTCGGTGACAAGATTTCCGAGCGCATCTGGCCGACCATCAAGCTTATGCTGACCGTCCAGTTACTCGCGCTCTTCATTGGCGTGCCCATTGGGGTGCTGTCGGCGATCCGGCAGTACTCCGTGCTCGACTACATCGTCACCATCTTTGGATTTGCGACGATCTCGATACCCGCTTTTTTTCTCGCGCTGGCCGCCATCTACGTCTTTGCCATTCAGCTCCGCTGGCTGCCTTCGACGGGGATGGCGACCATTGGCCAGCCTCCGTCATTCATCGATTCGGCCAAACATCTCATTCTGCCGGCAATGGTCCTGGGTCTGGGGCAGGCGGCTCCCCTGATCAGATACACCCGATCCAGCATGCTGGAAACCGTCCGGCAGGATTATGTTCGCATCGCCCGCGCCAAAGGCCTTTCCGAGAGAGTTGTGATTTCCCGCCATGCCTTGCGTAATGCGCTTATACCGTTGGTCACCGTCGTCGCGCTGAGCTTGCCACAATTGCTCGGCGGCACGGTCATCATCGAGCAGATATTTTCCTGGCCGGGAATGGGCACCCTGGCCATCAAGGCGGTGCGGGCCCGCGACTATCCGACGATCATGGCAATCAATCTGCTGGGCGCGATGCTCGTTCTGGTCAGTAGCCTTCTCGCAGACGTCATCTATGCGTGGATCGACCCGCGCATTTCCTATTCCTGATCGCCATGGAACGCAATCTGGAGTCCGACTCCGCCCTCATTGCTGAAACATCGGGCTCGGTCCTGCCGTCGTTCGACAACCGCAGAGGGGACCCGGATACCGATCTTGCGCATGTGGCGGCGGTTCGCAAGAACGCAACCGTGTGGAGCCGGTTCAAGCGCCATCGCCTGGCCATGATCGGCCTGACCATCCTGATCGTACTGGCGGCGGTGTCGGTCTTCGCACCGCTACTCACGAAGTATTCACCGACCGCGATCGACCTGAGCGCCTACCGGCTCGGACCGAGCCGAGAGCACTGGTTGGGTACCGACACTGCCGGCCGGGACGTCTATACCCGACTGCTCTACGCAGGTCGTGTGTCACTCGCCGTGGGGATCGTGGCGGTGGCGATCTATACCGTCATCGGGGCCGTGCTCGGTGTGCTCGCCGGCTATTACGGCGGATGGGTCGATGCCACGATCATGCGGCTCTGCGATGTCGTGCTTTCCTTCCCGACCCTGATCATCATCATCACGCTGGCGTCGGTGCTCGGACCCAGCATTTACAACTTGATGCTGGCCATTGGTCTGCTGGGCTGGCCGCCCATCGCCCGACTGCTGCGCGGCCAGCTGCTCTCGTTGCGAGCGACGGAATACGTCGTCGCCGCGCGGGCGGTTGGATGTAGCGACAAGCGGCTGATCTTCCGCCACCTCTTGCCGAATGCAATGGCACCGGTGCTGGTCGCCGCGACGTTTGGTATTGCCTACGCCATCCTGATCGAAGCCGGTCTCAGCTTCCTGGGGTTGGGTGTGCAACCGCCGACACCCAGCTGGGGCAACATGCTGACGGATGCGCAATCGCTCACCGTACTGGAGTCGATGCCCTGGTTGTGGCTGCCGCCCGGCTTGATGATCGCCCTGTCCGTCCTCTCGATCAACTTCATCGGCGACGGTCTCCGCGATGCCCTCGACCCGTATTTGAGTAATCGGTGACGCATCGCCAGCACGGCGAACGAGGCCCAGTGTTCTCTGTCCAGAGAGAGAGGGAAATGAGGCTCTCCGTCGACTCCGACCCAGCGGGCAGGCAGCCTGCAGCTACGACCTTCTGCGAACGCTGATCCGGCTCTGCAAACGCTGCGTTAGCTCACGTCCCGCAACCGCAGCAGGTGGAGGCACATCTCACCGTCGTCGTCGTCGTAGGAATGGAGCACCGCGGCCAGATTGCCATCTGCGGTCGCCACCAAATCGGGAATCCCGGTGAAATAGCCAGGCCGGTGTCGATCTGAGTTGTAGGCGGCATACAGACTGCCGGTCCACTCCCAGGTTTCTCCCCCATCCTGGCTCACCGCCATGCTGACTCCATAGCGTTCAGGGTTCTCATCGCGATAGAGGCAGAGTACGGCGCCCGAGCGCAAGCGATGGAGCTTGAAGTTGGCTCCGATAAAACCTGTTGGTCTCATGGCTGTCCACGTTCGTCCCTCATCGCTCGAGTGGCTGAAGAAGGTCCCTCCGATCTCGTGCTCTCTGAAGACCGTCAGAAAACGGCCGTCGGGAAGCCGCACGATTTCCCCATCGCTATACGCCAGCCCCGGATCCCACGCATAGACAACGGGGGTGGAGAAGTTGGCGCCCTCGCTGTCCGTGAAACTGACGCCCACGCGCCAATCATGATCCCGATTCTGGGTTCCCTGAACCGCCCACATCAAGCGGCCGTCGGAAAGAGGATGGGGGTTGCTGGCGCCGTAGAACTCGGTCCAGCTCGGGAAGACCTTTAGGTCATCGCTCGGCTCGGTCCAGTGGGCTCCGCCGTCCGTACTGTCGATGTAGCGCATATGCCACCCGCCTTCGAACGGTTGTTTGCCGCCGAGGCTGGGTGCGAACCGGTATTGCCCGATAAAAAGGCGGATCCGATCGCCAGAAACCCGGCGTATTCCGCCATTCGGAAAACTATCCCATCCTGGCACTGCCCACAGGGGCATCGGCTCAGCCCAGGTGCGGCCATTGTCATCGGACGAGGAGATCATGGTGCCTCCATCGTTCGAGCGCGGCATCGTGCCGAACATGAAGGTCAGCAGCATTCGACCGGAAGGCAGCGTGTGCAAGCCGCCGAAATGCCGACGTACCGGTCGACCGGAGGCGAAGAGGACCTGCGCGTCTATGAGCTCCAGCGGGGAGTTCGCCAACAAATTCGGTGATGGGTCGTGCACGCTCAATTCCTTCGGCTAGTGACAACGGGCCCGATCTGACCAGGGATTATGCCGGAGATGGCGAGATGCTGCGCGCATAGCAACTCGATACGATTGCCGCGATGAACATCGTCGTCACGACCTTGGCGGATGGATCGCTCGAAGCAGCAAATGCTCCCCATTGAGCTCGCCTCCGTAGGCAACAACCAACGTTGGCTTCAGTCAATCTCGCACTTCCCGCCCCACGATCACCGGCGGCCAATCCTCGCGTTTCGACCACGGCGTCTCGTAGCTCGGATCGTTCGCGAAACGGGTTACATCGAGTCGCAAGCGCGCTACGGCGCCAGCATCCAACGCGATTTCGAACCACTCAGACCCTACGGTTTCTGAAGCCAGCTCGTTCCCGGACTCATCTACCAGCGTGGCGACATCGAACCGGTGCTCCCGGAACGACCCCGCCTGCACCACGACATTCCGGACCGTGTCGCTTGCATTGACCAGCGTCACTGACACCTGATCGGCGGTCACGTTGTCGACCAGTGCCGCCACTCCTGGCGGTAACCCCGGCCGCTGCGCGTCGGCATCGAAGTACCGCACTGCCGCGTACTGCAATCCCCCGTGGGTGATATGCATCGGCGCGCCCCACATGAGCTGCACCAGTGATTCGAAATAGACCGGGCAGAACTCCTGCCAGAGATGGATGTTGTACCCGTCCACCTGGGCATCGACCGTATCGAGATAGCCGTCGATGTGATGGATCTCGTCCCAGTTGTTGGGATCGCCCTCATACGAACGCAATCGCCGGAGCTGCTGATCGATCAACGAATGATTCATCTCCAGCATCTGCTCCGGATACTCCGGATTTCGCCCCACGATGAACTCGTACCAGGGAATCGTGTTGGCATTGAAGTGCTTGGTGCTGAACGGCCGGTCCGGGAGCTTGACCTCGGCCCAGTCGAAGGTGCGCGGGATGCGCTCGATCCGCTCCAGGTCCTCGGTCCGCCATGCTCCGGCTCCAGAGATGGATCGCATAGAGCGGATGCATCGGGCGATAGGCGGTCCAACCGGCATCGAAATGCTTGTACGGCACTTGCCAGATACCGTCGATCTCCTGACCAAGCGCGTAGTTCACATCGATCTGCTGACGCGGTAACGCGAGCTGGTCTGGATCGCCGGTCATCAGGTACGCATTGCTCGCGGCATTCAGACTCGGCTCGATGATGGTGTGAAAGCCGTGCGGCCAGCGCCATCCGTAATGGCCGCCCCACCACTTGCCATCCAGGTTTTCTCCCACGATGCCGCTCAGCCCGACATTGTCCGGCAGGATGCCGTCATTTGCGTCCGCACGCGCCTTCCAGGTCGCCAGATAGTCGATAACCCATTGCTTGAACGCGTCGTCGCCTGAGTACATGTAGGCATGGGCGAACTGACTGGTGGCATTGAGATTGAGCGGGATATCTCCCTTGTTCAACCGCTCGTTCATCTTGGCGATGACTTCTTCGTAGACCGCATCGTCCCGCCAGTCGCACTTGAGCAGGGCGAAGTCGATGCTCTCCATGTCCTCGAAGGGCGCGAGATAGTCGGTCAGCACCCCGCGATGCGTCGACCAATCCTCCTTGGTCGCCACATGCAACGGACCGGTGCTCCCGGTCATGGGCGCCTTGATCAGGTGCAGCTCGGGGTCGTAATTCTGGGCCAGCGGATCGGTGCCGTCGTAGAAGTGCGCGAAGCGCAGCGCCCGCTGGCGGTCGATCAGCGAATCCGGTTTGGTGAGGCCGAAGAAGTAATGGAAGAGGTTCGCTTCGCCGTGGTGCATCCAGTCGTAGTTACGCGGAAATTCGCGCTCGAGCTGGCCATACTGGGTCCACTGCCAGGTGATCGCGTCCCACATCTTGCGCGCGAGCTGATAGACCGAATCGCTGCCGCCGATGCTGTAGAAGAGCGCCAGATACTGGAAGGCTTCATAGGGATCGTCCGACCCGTCCATCCCCGGCCAACGATCGCGCCAGATGAGCGATCCGTCGTCGCGGGTGTAGCGCGCTACGAACTCGTGCGCCCCGGCTTCGAGCCGCTCCATCAGCTCGAGCTCGCGCAGCGCCCAACCGGGAGGCTCGATCGTCTCCGAAGCGTGCAGCCGCGCGCGTTCCGTCGTTTCTGGCATCGTTGCCACCCCTTCTGAGCTCAGTTCCGATTCCCGCCGGTCTACTCATGGACCGGCTTTCCGCGACTGGTCAGGTTGTCGGACCAATCATCGGCAGCCTACCGGGGGTGCTCGCAACTGTCAATCGACTATCCATGAATCACGATTCCCCCGGTTCTGAACCCGGCAAGACGAACGGGTCGGACGTTGCCGTCCGACCCGTTCGCGTTCGTTGTGTCGAGGAAAACTGCTAGAGGGTGATCGCTGCCTTGGGCGCGTCGCCCGTCACTTCTTTGGCCGGGTAGCCAGCGGCCCAGAGCACCGACTTGATCGACTCGAGCGACACCTGCTCCGGGTCATACTCGACCTCGACCATCTTGGTCTGCGGCGATGCGGTCACGGTGCCGATCCCCGGGTACTTGCTCAGGTCGTTGGTGATGTGCTGCTGGCAATGCCCGCAATTGATATCCGGCGCGAACAATGTCGCTTTCTGCTTGTCGGCCATGTATGGTTCCTCAGGATTGCATCGAACGGTGCGTCAATAGTCCGAGTATACCCCTGCCGGGTATAGCAGTCTATGGTTGCTCGTACTTCACGACCGCTGGGTAGCTACGGGGCTGAGATCGAGATCGGCGTACCGAACCCCGAGAAATCGACCCGGCGGACTACGTCGTTGCTGTCCTCGCTCACGAACGGCCCGCGCAGCCGCGCCGATGCGATTCGTCCTTCGCCGTCGATCGCGATATCGACCGGTTTCGATCCCATCTTTTCCGCGAAGCCGCGCAGCTTCTCATCATGGATCAACGAAGGGTTGAACGTTCCACTGATCCAGGTGAGCGTATCGCCCTGTTTGGTCTTCTCGGTCGAGGTGACCGTTGGGTTCTCGATCGCGGCCGCAATATCGGTCAACATCATCATCGGATCGGCGAAGATATGCTCCATGTTTCCGCTGAGGTCATAGTCCTTGGACATGCCGGTCGCGCGTATCCACGCCTTGGGGCCAACCACCGTCGCTTTGACATCGAGACTCAGAAAGCCGAGCTTCGCTTTCGCGACTGCCTTGAGCTTGCCGGGGCGTTCGATTTCCCCTTCTGCCTTATTCAGCTTGGCGCCCGAGACCTTGGTCTCGCCCTTTTCATAGACGAGCGCGAACTTCATCGTTTGATAGTCGAGTGTCTTTTTCGCTGCGGCAGACAAAAGCTCGCCGGCCGACTGGTTCTCTGACATATTCAGGCTCCTGCGTTCAGCTTCGGGGTAGCACAGTGTTCCGGAAGCTAAATTTACCCTGTGAGGAACGTTTTGCCTTGCACGGGTTTCTAATACATGGCCCAGCCACCATCGACATTCAACGTCTGGCCGGTAATGAACGACGCCTCTTGTGAGGCAAAGAAGACCACCGCTGCCGCAATATCGGACGGGAGCCCACGCCGCTTGACCGACTGCTGCTCATCGAGGCGTGCCTTCAGTGATTCCTGATCGGGATGGACATGCAGCTCGCTCTCGACATGAATCGCGCCCGGAGTGACGCAGTTTACGGTAATTCCGTCTGCTCCGATCTCACGTGCCAGCGTGCGCGTGAAGCCGATCATGCCTCCCTTGGACGAAACATAGTGGAGCAGATTCTTCATGCCGAGATGAAAGGTGACCGAGGAGATATTGACGATCCGTCCCCACTCGGCTTCCTTCATCGCAGGATACGTTGCCCGCAGCGTCAGGTAGCAGCTCTTCAGATTGACGTCGATAACCCGGTCCCAGTCCTCTTCGGTGATGCTTTGCCAGGGACGGTGGGTGTCGGTCAACCCGGCGTTGTTGACCAGAATCGAGATCGGCCCGAGCGCTTCAGACACCTGCTCGACCATACGGTCGACATCGGCCGCTTTGGAGACATCGGCCTGCACCGGAATCGCGCGCCCACCGGCGGCTACGATTCGGGCCACCACCGCATCGGCTTCCTGCTGGCCGGTGGCGTAGTTCACCCCTACCTTCGCGCCATGCGCGGCCAGCGCCTCGGCAATCCCCGCGCCAATTCCCCGGGACGCCCCGGTCACCAACGCCACTTTGCCTGAAAGATCAGTCAACGAATTTCTCCTTGCTTGCTTGTTTCATGCACGTCACGCACGAATGCCGAATCTGATCGCCGTGGGCCGAAGGCTCCGCTCGCACAGAATGGTACCCACTCCGGGAGGTGGCAAACGCCAAATCCTGCGCCTGCTGTGAACCACTGCATCGAATGCCATACTCCAGCCACGCGGGCCATTCCTTCGCACGACCTCACGAGACCACTGGACGCGCGACCAAGATGCAGACCGATTCACGTGCAGCCGATACGCCCACCGAGCGTCTCTCCGGCAGCTTACCCATTCCACTCACCTCGTTCGTAGGACGAACCGAGGAGCTGGAGCTCGCCCAGTCCCTCTTGCGCGTCCCCGAACGTCGACTTCTGACGCTGACCGGCCCCGGCGGGATCGGCAAAACCCGCCTCGCCATCGAGATTGCATCGCGCCTGGAAGCGCATTACCCCGACGGCGTGAGCTTCGTTTCGCTGGCCGCGGTGCACCATCCGGCGCTGGTCATGCCGGCCATCGCCTCGGCGCTCGGGGTACGCGAGATCGACAGCGAAACCGCTCCCGCCGCCGTCTCCACCGCGCTTGGACGTGCGCGGCACCTGCTGGTGGCAGACAATTTCGAGCACGTGCTGGAGGCCGCCCCACATCTGACCCGGCTACTTGCCCATTGCCCGAATCTGAAGATCATCGCCACGAGCCGAAGCCTGCTGCGCGTCGAAGGGGAGCACGCAATCCCTGTCCCGCCGTTCACGGTTCCCGATCCCGCAGCGAGCTTGTCCACCGACGAATGGCTCCAGGTTCCCGCCATACGTCTCTTCGTCGAGCGCGCCCAAGCCGTCGATCCCGGCGCTTCATGGAACCAGGCGGACATCGCGCAGCTCGTCGAAATCTGCAGCCGTCTGGATGGGGTGCCACTCGCGGTCGAATTGGCCGCCACCAAGGTTCGCCACCTCACGCTTGCCGAAATCCGCGACCGGCTCGACGAGCGCCTCCCGTTGCTCGTCGACGGTTCGCGCGATCATCCCACCCGGCTGCAAACCATGCGCAATGCCATCGCCTGGAGTCACGACCTGCTTTCCTCCCCGGCCCAGATACTCTTCCGGCGGTTGTCCGTGTTTCATGGTGGGTTCACCCTGGAAGCGATCGAGGAACTCACGGCGCAACTGGTCACGGACAACGCGGAGAGCGGATCGATTCGCGAGCAACTCTCGCCATTGATCGACGCCAGCCTCCTGCTCCGGGATGTCGACCCCATCACCGGAGCCGCGCGGTATCGCATGTTGGAGACGATTCGCGAATACGCCGGCGAGCGACTGGCGCAGCACAACGAAGCGGAAGCGGTCCGGCTGGCACATGCGAACACGTTCACCCGCTTCGCAGAGCGATACGAGTTTGCCGATCTCATGCCATTCGCCGACAACGCGATCGAACGGCTCATCGTCGAACAAGCCAATCTGCGCGCGGCGCTGATCTGGCTGGACCACACATCCCACACCGAGCTCTTCATCCGGCTCGTTGCCGCTCACGGCAACTTTTGGGCATCGACGGTGAACTACCGGGACGCTTCCCACTGGTACGAGCGCGCGCTCATGCGAAGTGAGGCCGTTCCCTCACGGCACCGGGCGAAGATCCAGGTTCAGCTCGGAATGACCAACCTGCTCCAGGGCGACGCCGTGGGCGCCAAAACACACCTCGACGCAGGGCTGATGGCCAGCCGCGCCTTCGACGAACCCTACTATGCGTCACTCGCACTGATCGGCCTGGCAAATGCGGCCGTCTTGCAGGACGACAACGAGCGCGCCGCCGCGCTCCTGGTGGAATGCCGGAACACCGCCCACCTGGTTCCCGATCCCCGGCTCCAAGCACTCGTTCACGGTATGGTGTCGCTCAACCTGGCAGTCGTTTCCCGCGCAGATGGCAACCTCGTGCTTGCCGCCGAGCAAATCGATGACATGCTCCGCCGTGCGCGCGCTCAGGATTACCGGCAGGGCGTGCTCATCGCTCTCGGAGATCTGGGCGACCTCGCGCGCGACCGGGGCGATTGGTCGCAAGCGCTGTCGTTTTACCGGGACGCGCTCACGCTCGACCGGAATCAACCCGTGAAACGGGTGCTCATCGAGGTCATCGAATCGGTGGCCATCGTCGCGGCGCGAACCAATCAGTTCGAACGAAGCGCAACCCTGCTCGGCGCGGCCGAAGGCGCGCGCGAACGGACTGGCCTGCGCTACCGGCAATCGGAAACCGGCAGCTCGCTGGCTTCAGTCACAGAGTTGCTCCGTGCCACGCTCGGGGCCGAGCATTTCACCACGGCATGGGAAATCGGCCGTGGCTTACCGATAGATCGTGCCGTCTCCGCCGCACTCGACGTGCAGGCGCGCGCGCCGTCGTCATCGATACCCGTGTTGACTCCTCGAGAAATCGACGTCGTTCGATTGCTCGTGCAGGGAATGACCGATCCCGAAATTGCCGCCAAGCTCTTCATCAGCGTCCGAACCGTCGAAAACCATGTCTCCCATATCCTCGCCAAGCTCGGCGTCCGCACCCGCACGGCTGCCGCCTCGGCTGCGCTCGCCGCCGGGCTTACCACTCCCGAACTGCCAAGTTCGTAGCGATTGCCCGAACACGATGACTCCCGAAACGATTCTCCAGAAAATGAGTACCCATGACCCTGGGGAATGCGTACTTGTACGGTCTCCGATCGCGCCGCCATCTCCCATCGTGGAAAGGGGCTCTCGTTCCCCTTTCACGGCACACACCCTCACTTCTCGAAAGGCGCGACGTATGACCAGGCAACCTATCGCATCACGCGCGAACCACCTTCTTTCACGCCGTCGCGCCATGGGCTATAGCGCTGCCGGGCTTGCGGCGGTTGTGCTCTCGTCCTCTGCACGAGCAACGACTGCGCGCACCCAATCTCCCGTCGCCAGCCCCATGACGGACGATTTCGCCGGACTGATCGATATCGGCGACCGTTCGATCTACATGGAGTCTGCCGGTGCGGGTTCTCCCACCGTCGTATTGATCGCCGGCGCGCTCGGCCGTGGCGATGTCTGGAGCCGCGATCAGCAGCAGCCGGCCGGCGAGCGCGAGATGGTCTTCCCCGCGGTTGCCAGGTTCACCCACGTGATCGAATACGACCGTCCCGGCACCATCGGTGAAGTCAATACCAGTCTCGAACCGAACGCACCGCTCTTCTATCCCAGCCGCAGTGACGATGTGCCGCAACCGCGCACCGGAGCGGAATTCGTCCAGGAGCTGCACGATCTTCTCCAGGCAGCCGGCGTGCCCGCTCCCTACGTGCTCGTTGGCCATTCGGTGGGTGGACTGTACGCGCAGCTCTATGCCATGACCTACCCCGATGAGGTGGTCGGAATGGTGCTGGTCGATGCCACGAATGAAGAGGTCTGGGCGGAGTTTCACAAGGCGCTGACTCCCGAACAATGGGCCATGTTCGAACCAGGAACTGTGCGCAACGAGGAGTTACTCGCGGCTTACCCACCAGCGGAAATGAACTGGACCGCTCCCTTGCTGGAAGACCCAACGGTTGCGCAGGTGCGTCAGGCCAGAAAAGATTCCCCCCTGCAACCGATGCCGCTCTATACCCTCACGCATGGCATTCCCTTCGGAGAGCCGTTCCCGGGCTGGCCAGGAGAAGAGATGGAGGCCATCATGCGCAGACTGCAAGAGGTGACGCTTCACCAGGTGCCCAATTCCAAACACGTCGTCGCCACCGAAAGTGGACACAACATCCATCAGGACCAACCCGAGCTGGTGATCGAAGCCGTACGCGCCGTCATCGACGCGGTTCGCGATCCATCGACCTGGACGAGCTAGCAATCGTCACCGGCGCAAAGGCATGCCAGCGTTGCTGATCCGTCACCGGGTATCCGACTATCCCACCTGGAGACGTGTCTTCGACGAGCAAGCCTACGCACGAACCGCGAACGGCTGCCAGGGGGTACAGATCTTCGAAAACGCGGCCGACCCGCAGGAAGCGGTGATCCTTCTCACCTGGGACACCCTCGTGCGGGCCCGGCTCTACACCCAATCGGACGATTGGCTCGACGCTCTCGCACGTGGCGGTGTCATCGGCCGTCCCGACCTCTGTTTCCTGGACGACGCCCGGTGACGCTGCCCTCGCTACCCGTTCCGCGCGTCCCGCCAGGCAAGCAATTTCTCCAACCCCGACAGGTCGTAATCCGGTCCCTTCGACGCGGTCAGGAAGTGCGTGATTCCGGCGTCGTAGTACTCGTCCAGCTTGTCGAGCTGCGGGCCGAAGATCTGCACCGAGCGCTCGATCTCGTCTGGATCGCGCCCGACCCTGGCGCACCATTCGTCCAGTACCTGATTCTTGTGCTTGATGACATCCGGCTCGGCCTGACCATTCCAGATGTTGGCGTATTCAGCCGTAAGGCGCAGCGTTACCTTCTCGCCGCCACCACCAATCATGATGGGCAACGGGTTCTGAATCGGCGGCGGATTGAGCTTGTCCATCCGGTCGACGATGATCTTCAAATCCCGTTCGAGATCTTTCAATCGCGATGGCGCCGTTCCGAACTCGAAGTCGTATTCCTCGTAGTCGCGCTGATTCCAGCCGCTGCCGAGTCCCAGGATGAAGCGGCCATTGGAGAAGTGATCGAGCGACCGCGCCCGGTCGGCCAGCATATGCGGATTGTGGTAGCCGACGGCCGCCACCAGGCAGCCAAACTGCACCCGTTCCGTTACCTCAGCCATCGCGCCCAGCGCGGTCCAGTTGTCCAGATGCATGCCGTCCAGATCGCCTTCCAATGGGAAGAAGTGATCCCAGTTGAAGAGGGTGTCGGCGCCGCTCGCGTCGACCCGTTTCCAGGCATCGCGAATCTGCGGATAGGTCGCATGCTGCTGCGTGATCTGGATGCCTACGCGGATTGGGTGCGTCATGTCCACCTCGGTGTGATTTGGCTGCTGGCTCGATGCCGGGATCATAGCCCGATTACCGCACCGACCGCTCGATCCCGTCGAGCACCGATTCCCAGTCGTCCCTGCGCGGCCCGACGCCAAGCTCGGTGATCAGAAACCGAACGAGCTCATCGAGATCTATGCGCTGAGTAGGAAAGTGCATGCGACTCAAGACGAGCTCGGTCCGCTCCGGGTTCCCTGGACGACCAGGCAACCTGACTGGTGGTGTCGCGCTCGAGTGAAAGTGTGGATTCCGAACGGCGCTCACCCCGGATGGATGCCAGTGGTAGGCAAACAGTTCTCGACCTGTTAGATCTAACACGCTGTACGAATACATCGTTACAGACGCCCGAAACCGCGACCGTAGCAGATCCTCAGTCACTCCAACGACTGCGTACTCCATCAAGATTTTGAGTTGAAGATAGGGAGTACGGTCGGCCCAGCGCAGGATCAGCAGATTCGGAAGAGCATCAGCTGCCGACACGAATCTCAAGTTGTTCGCCAGGCCAGCAGCTGTACCCGTGCTCAGCACTTCAACCCGCGCAATGCACTGCAGTGCATTGCGCGCATACGTCGTCAGCGCGTCGACCGCGCTTCTAGGGGTTGGGGCGTCCAAAATGAATCAGAAAAGATGCTTCCAAGAAGTTACGGTTCTCTACCGAGTCTTCCATATGCACGTACTCTCCGGCGTCGTAGCGCCGGAGAAATTCTTCCCCGCTCATTCCAAGCAGGCGCTGAATCTCTTGTTCGAAGTACGCACGCGCCGCTTCGCCCGTCAGGTACGTAACCCCTTCCGGACTCTCGTACTCGTCAGATTCGATTGGGTGCCGTAGTGCTGCCATGACGATGCTCCGTTCACCCCAATCATACGTCAACCCCACCCCACCAACGGGCGCTCTGCAGCAACTCGAAATCTGTATCCGAAAGCGGCGAACCACCCACGTGATTCCTGTTCCAAAGGCCCGACGAACAAATAGCATCAACCGGCGAGGAACGCCCCAGCCAATGCTCTGATGCGCTCACCCACCGCTCTCTTCCCAGTGACGCGATCAGTCCAGCCTCGAGCCGCAGCCGATCATCCTTCTTGTCTACCGGAATGACCGAGAAAGAGAAATTCGCTTCGAAGTAATGGGAAATCTCTTGCTCCAGCACGACGGGGAACGTTTTCGGCTCGAGAGATGTCAAAAGCTCCGGAGTGATCTGCGAATCTCCGGCGGCAACCAATGCTTTCCCCACGTTTCGCCGAAACACACTGGTCCGAGCACTCCCGCGATAGTGCAGCCGCAACCGCTTGGGGAGTCGGTCCTCTCCGGTATGCGTTCCTACCCGTACGATCCGATCGCCTCCCTCGAACACCTCACCCGATTCGTAGAAGAAATAGATGCCATTCTCTGGAAGATCGGCTGCATGAAACCCGGAGCAGTGCCGCCGCAACCCCGCGAGCATTTCGTGAATTTGCCGGCTGGGCTCTATGTGCCGCATACCCACCAAGAAGCGTTAGCTACCTCAGGTGAAATGAAAACGGGAAGTCAATTCGACTTCCCGTTCCCTCTGAAATCATGCAAGCTCAGGCAGCCGGAGTTGCCTCGGCAGCATTCTCGTCTTCAGCTCCGAAGCTGCCAAACAGCTCATCGAGGGTAGCGTCCGGGGTCCCCGGCGCCTCGACTACCAGACGCGTTCCTGTTGCCGTTCCTGGCCCCGCTTCACCGGTCGAGGTCCCGTCCGGGTAGATAAACTCAAGGGTGTACTGGGCCGTGAAGCTGTTTCCGTCGGCACCCACTTCAATGGTTCCTCGAATTTTGTACGAACTGACGACCGAATCGTCTTCGTCTTCGGACTCGAACGCAACGACCGTCAGGGTGGCTGTGGTCGGGCCGGTGGCTTCCCAGGCGCCAAGCTGAGTGGTGCCGTCTGCGTCCTGCTCGATATAGGTGCCATCTGAGCCGAAAATGAAAACATCGTGAGGGACCGAACCTCCAGCCGGATCGGTGTTGGCGATCCAGGTGCCGACCAGTGGATGTCCTTCCGTGGTCGCGTCCTGTGCGCTGGCCCCTCGCCCTGACATACCAACAGCAAGCACTCCGAGTACGACCAGCATTCCGGAAAGAGCGACCGATAAGAACAGCGTCGAGCGCTTCATTCGAGCCTCCCCTCGCCAGGGTGTGTGGTTCGCGACAGCAACATGCTGCCCGAAAACGAAGATGCATTGGCGAGTCTTGCCATTCTACGACGAGTAGCAAGAAAGTCAACCAAGAAAAATATCTTCGGTGGCTCGGAACAAATGTCTTTCACGCTGGAACCAGGGTCACGCCCTCTGGTCTAGAACGACGGCGGTGTGATCGCCGCGATCACGATGGCCGGGGCATCGCTCCGGTTCCCCGCCCGGTGCGGGCGCGACGCGTCGATCGTGATGCAATCGCCCGCCTGCAACACATATTCCGACCCATCCACCCAGAAGTGCATCTCGCCCTGGATCACCACCATCTGCTCCTCACCGGGATGCGTAAAGGGCGTCAGCGGACCCTCCACTCCCGGCCCGAACTCGACCCAAATGAACTCGATCTGATGCCGCAAATCAGGAGACATCAATTCATACGTCAAGGTCGAATTGACCCCGAGCTTTTTCCGGTGATCGGCTCGTACCACCACCGGCGCTCTTCCCGGCGGCTCCTCGACCGGCTCGCCCTGAAAGAAAGTGCCGATCGGCACATCGAGCGCGCGCGCCAGCGACCAGAGCACATCCAGCGATGGGCTCGACAATCCACGCTCCACCTGGCTGATCAGGCTGGTGGAGACGCCGCACGCCTTTGCCAGCGCCACCGTGCTCAGCCGCTGCTCCTGCCGCAGCTCGCGAATGATCCCGCCCAGATCGCGCAGCCGTTCCTCCCGCGTTTCGGGCGGCGAATCGGCCAGCTCAGACTGATCGCGCATCGGTATCACGCTGCTCGTTCTCGGGCTCTGCGAGCCTTGGCGGTGTAAGCCTGGGAAAACCAAAACGTTCGCAATTGACAATCACACTGTCAGTTCATACACTCAGACTGTAATCCGAGCCACGTCAATCCACAACCCATACGGTTCTTCGACCCGGAAACCCGCCAGGAGCCCCGTTGATGACAGCCACGTCCACCGTTGCGGCAGATCAGCTCTTCGAGCAGGCGCAGAACGTGCTTGCCGCTGGAGTCTCGGCCGGCATGCGGGTCAATCCCTATCTTGGCCGGCCCCTCTTCATCGAGCGTGGCGAAGGCGCCTATCTCTACGATGTGGACGGCCGCCGCCTGATCGATTTCAACCTGTCCAACGGCGCCGCCCTGCTGGGACACGACCACCCGGCGGTCAAGCAAGCGGTGATTCACGGGGTCGAGCTCGGTATCATCTGCGCCGCCGAAACCCCCTTCCACGAGCAGCTCGCCACCCGCATGGTCGAGATCATCCCCGCCGCCGAACGGGTGCGCTTCTCCAGCGTCGGCACCGAAGCGACCGTGGTCGCGCTGCGGATCGCGCGCGCCGCAACCGGACGCACCAAATATCTCAAGTTCGACGGCCACTTCCACGGCTTGGCCGAGCAATGGCTCTTCAAACGGTCCGATCCTTTCGATCAGAGCAGCCCAATCGTCCCGACGTCGGACGGCGTGCCAGCGCATCTCGCCAGCGACATCGTCATGGTTCCCTGGAATGATGCCGACGCCTTCGAGACGGCTATGAAAACCCACGGCGCTGAGCTGGCGGCGGTCTTCTGCGAGCCGATCCATTACAACGCCGGCTGCATCCCGCCCGCGCCGGGATTCCTCGAGCTCCTGCGCGAACGCACGCGCGAACATGGCGCGATCCTCGTCTTCGACGAGGTCCTCTCCGGATTCCGTACCAGCGCCGGCGGCGTCTCTGCCACGTATGGCGTCACCCCTGACCTCACCACCCACGCCAAAGCGATCGCCAATGGCCTGCCACTTTCCTCGATTTCCGGTCGTGCCGATCTCATGGCCGAACTGGTGCCAACCGGTGGAGCCGCCCATAGCGGCACCTATTCCGGTCATCTCCTCAGCGTGCTGGCCGCGCTGGCGACCCTCGACATCCTGGCCGCCCCGGGTGCCTACGACGAGATCAACGCCCGTGCCGACCGCTTCTACGGTCAGATGCAGGAGGTCTTCGATCGCAACGGAATTCCCGTAAGAGTCCAGGGCAAAGGCGCGCGCTTCGGCATCTACTTCGGCCGCACCGAGCCGGTCACTACCTGGACCGATGCCGCCGATCACGACCACGTCATGAACCGCGCCTTCGTGCAGCAGTGCTGGGAACGCGGCGTCGCCTTCCATGGCTATACCAAGCAGGGCCCTCCGGGCCACGCCGGCTTCTCGCTGGCCCATACCGACGCCGATCTCGACGAATCGTTGAACATCTTCGATGCCGTAGCCGCAAATCTGGCCGCGGGACGGATTTAAAGCGGAGTCCGGAGTCCGGAATCCGGAGCCACTGCAGGACACGGAGGTCCTGCACGACACCGATAGAGACGTCTCAGGCCTCCGAGGTCAGGAGCAGGTAGGAACGCCATGCGGGTCGCAATCGCCGAGCTGAAACAGGAAACCAATACCTTCGTTCCGCGCCTGACCACCATGGCGGATTTCGAGGCGTGGCATTACTGGACCGGGGCCGATCTGATCGACGGTCTCGGTGGCACCAACTCCGAGATCGACGGGTTCCTGAACGTCTTGACCCAGGCCGGTATCGAGCCGGTGCCTATCCTCGCCACCTTCGCCATGTCCGGCGGTAAGGTCGAGGATGCGACCTACGATCGGTTGCTCGGTGAATTGCTCGAGGGTATCGCCAGTGCCGGTCCGCTCGACGGCGTGCTGATCGCCCTGCACGGCGCGATGGTCACCGAATCCGACGACAGCCCGGACGCCAACACCCTGAAAGCCATCCGCGACCTCGTCGGCCCCACGGTCCCAGTAGTCGCGACCTACGACCTGCATGCCAACCTGACCGCCCGCATGGCCGAATACGCCGATGCCCTGGTGGGCTTCAAAACGTCTCCCCATATCGACCAGCGCGATACCGGCGAGCGCGGCGCGCGCGTCATGACCGCGATCTTGCAACAGGGCGCGAAACCGACCATGGCGTTCGTCAAGATTCCTATGGTCGTTCCGGCCTCGACCCATATCCACCACTTGCCGGGACCATTCAAACGGTTGCAGGACGCCACCAAAGATCTGGAGAAAATACCCGGCGTCCTCTCCGCCAATGTTGCCGCCGTGCAACCCTGGCTCGATATCGACGAGATGGGATTCGCTACCGTGGTCGTCACCGACGACGATCCCAAACACGCCAAAATCCTCGCCTGCGATCTCGCCAGGGCCTGCTGGCACGAGCGCGATGCCTTCATGGAGATCGAGCTGGTGCCGATCGCCGAGGCCATCCGGCTCGCGCTCGCCGAACCGAGCGGTCCGGTGGTGCTGTCCGATTGCGCTGATGGCACCGGCGCGGGTTCGCCGGGCGACGCCACCGCGGTAATCGCCGCGTTGCTGGATGCTGAGCCGGACAAACCGGCGCTCGTCTTCGTGCGCGATGCCGAAAGCGCCGAAGCCGCCATCGCGGCCGGCGTTGGCGCTACCGTCACCCTGTCGGTGGGCGGCAAGCTGGACAATGTCTTCAACCAGCCCGTCCAGCTCACCGGCACCGTCGAATTCGCCGGTCCCGCCTCGTTCCGCTTCGGCGGCGAAGGCTATACCGGAGTCGAGCAGGACATGGGACCCAGCGCGGTGGTGCGCGCTGGCAACGTGCACGTCCTGATCGTCAGCACTTCCGTCATGACGGTCGATCCCGAGCTCTATCGCGCCGTCGGGCTCGAGCCGAAAGATGCCCAGATCGTGGTCGTGAAGTCGGCCATTCAGTTCCGCGCGGGCTATCCCTTCGCCCGGCGCAGCATCATGCTGGACAGCCCCGGGATGAGTAGCGATCACATCACCGCGCTGCCCTGGGAAAAGGTCACACGGCCGATCTTCCCGCTCGATCCGGAGATGACGTTTACCTGCGAACCGCTCCTGTTTGGGAGCGGTTGATCGGAGGCTCGCACCCTTCCATTCCCATAGGGGTTCCCGGACGCAGGTCGCGTCCGCAGCCTGATACAGCCGGCGGACGATGTCCGCCATCGAGGAAAGGACGAACGAACATGATCCAGAAGGGATTTTCCCGGCGTGACATGCTCAAGATCGCCGGAGCAACCGGTGGCGCGGCGGCCCTCGGCGGTTTGGGCGGATTCCGACCCGGCACCATCCGCGCGCAGGCCGGCGAATACGACGGTGTCACCATTCGCGCGCTCGGCCTGGCCGGCACAGCATGGAATCCCGCGGTGGAGCAATTCGCCAAGGACTTCCAGGAGAAAACCGGCGCCACGGTCGAATGGGACTTCCAGCCGTGGGAGCAGACCATGCCGAAGCTGCAAGCCGATCTCGCGGCCGGCACTCCGCAGTACGACATCTTCTGCAATGACATCGAGTTCCAGTACACCATCTATCCATCGCTCCTTCCATTGAATGGGCTGATCGAGGACGGCGGCTATGACATGGACGGCTTCTTCGAGCCGATCTACAAATACGGTGCCGGTGTGGCCGGCGGTGAAGCCGATGTCCGCTATGGGCTCCCGATTCGCGTCGGCGCTTCCTGGGTCTTCTACCGCACCGACCTGATCTCCGAGTTCCCCACCACCTGGGCCGACTACGATGCCATGCTCGCCGAGCAGACCACCGGCGATCAGTACGGTCTCGCCTTCGCCGGCGTCACCGCCCAGCTCATCAAGCTCTTCCTGGCCCGTTACTGGTCACGCGGGGCATCGCTTCTTTCGGCCGACTGGCAACCACTGATCAATGGCGAAGAAGGTGTCGCCGCCCTGACCCAGCTCTACGATGAGATGAAGGCCTATTCGCCGCCGGGCATCCTCGGCTGGGACAATCCGGACGCATCGAACGCGTTCCTCAACGGCGACGTGGCCGTGCTGGAAGGCTGGGCCAGCTTCATTCTGCCCAGCCTCGACGACCCGGACGCGTCCAAGATCGTCGGCAAGTGGAATGTCGCGCCCTATCCCGAAAGCGGCTCCGGCAACTTCACCCAGCACAATTTCGCCATCTTCAACACCAGCCAGAACCAGCAGGCCGCCTTCGATTACATCGCCTACTGCACCGGCCTGGAAACCGCACCGGCGCTGCTCAACGAGTACAACGAAGAGTCGCCGCGCAAAACCGTCTGGCTCGAGCCGGCCACGCTGGAAGCGCAGCCCTACCTCTCCGCTGTCGTCGATTCGTACGATGTCGGCAAGCCGTTCACCCCGGGTCTGCCGCAGTGGCTCGAGCTCTTCATCGGACTCGGCGAAGGCCTCTCGGCCGCCATGTCCGACCAAAGCTCTCCCCAGGACGCGCTGGACGACGTCGCCGACAAATGGGCCGAGCTCATCGAGCAAGCCCCGCCCGATTGGGAATACGCGGAGTAAATCGCAGTTCCACGGTGCGCGTTCCTCCGGGAACGCGCACCACCCAACTCGTCATCCCGACCGAAGCGGAGGGACCTCTCGTTGGTCGCATTCATGCTTCGAGGAGTAGAGAACGGTTCGAATCCGTAGATGGAGCGCGACCATCCCGCCCGGGGTTTCAACCCCGGGCTAGTCATACAAAACCTCTTCGAGGTTGATGACAACACCGGGGCGCCCGCCTCCCCGACCGCCGTTCTGAACGCAGTGAAGAATCTCTTTCGTGGTGCCGAGGCAGCGAAGAATCCATGCAAAACCGGGCTTCCAAATCGATATATCTTGTTCACGAGGCACTCGCCGCGGCGAGGAGATCCTTCGTGCCTCAGGATGACACGCTGAGCGATACGCACCGTGCTCAGTCCCGGAGGGACCTCGTCCTGTCAGCCCGGGGTTTCAACCCCGGGTTACCCCAACGTCCGGTCCCCGTAGCTCGCCCCGCCCACCCAACCTCGAGCCAACTATGACCGCCATCACCCCCGAATTCACTCAACCCCAATCCCCGCCGCCGGTACTCAAGCAGAGCCACCGCGGCGAGAAGATCGGCTCCGCGCTCTTCCTGGCCCCGGCGGTCGCCTTTCTGCTGCTCACCTCGGTCTATCCGCTGATCTATTCGCTCTGGCTCAGCTTCCACTCCTGGAACATGACCATCCCGAACAGCCAGCCGGTCTGGATCGGAACTCGCAACTACGAACGCCTCTGGGACGATCCCGATTTCTGGAATGCGGTCAAGGTCACCCTGATCTTCGTGACCGTCGCGGTCACCGTGGAATTCATCTTCGGCATGGGACTTGCCCTGCTCGCGACCAGCCGGATCCGCGCCATGGGCTGGATCCGCACCATCATGCTCTTTCCGCTCATGCTCGCCCCGGTCGTGGCCGGCGTCCTCTGGCGCACTCTCTTCCAGTCGAGCTACGGCGTCATCAACTGGGCCATCGGATTGGTCGGCATCCCCCCACAGGAGTGGTTGGGCTCGCCCAGTCAGGCACTCCCGGCGGTCATCACGGTCGAGGTCTGGCAAAACCTGCCGGTCGTCACCTTCATCCTGGCCGCCGGTATCCAATCCCTTCCCGTCGATCTCTACAAAGCCGCGCAAGTCGACGGCGCCTCCTCCTGGCAAATCTTCCGGCGCATCACGCTGCCACTGCTGAAGCCGGTCATCCTGGTGTTGCTTCTGCTGCGCATCATGGACGCCTTCAAGGTCTTCGATATCGTTTTCACCATGACCTACGGCGGTCCCGGGCAAACGACTGAGCTCATGTCGATGCTCATCTACAAAACCGGGCTGCGCTTCTTCCAGATCGGTCAGGCCAGCGCGATGTCGTGGGTCTTCCTGATCGCGATCTTCATCATGTCGCTCTTCTTCATCTGGCGATTGGACAAGGAATGAGCGCCACCACCCTCACCCCACTGCCACCTGCCCCGAGCGGAACGCCGAACTACCACCGCCGGCGGCGGATCGGCGCCATCTTGCTCTATCTGGTGACGATCGCGATCATGATCCTGATCGCCTTTCCCATGTACTGGTTGATCACGACCTCGTTCAAGGTCCCGGCCGACACGACCGCCAACCCGCCGGTCATCTTCCCGACCCGCTTCACCCTGGATAACTACGTCAACGCCTTCAAGACCGCCGGGGTGCCGCGCGCCTTCGCCAACTCGATCATCGTCGCCATCGCCTCCACCTTCTTCACCACCATCCTCGGCTCGATGGCCGCCTACGCCCTCGCCAAGTCGTATCTCTCCTACACGATCCGCCGCGGACTGATGATCTGGATTCTGATCACCCGCATCTTTCCGCCCGTCACCACCGCCATCCCCTATTACGTGATCGTGCGCCGGCTGCATCTCGGTGATACCCACATCGCCCTGATCATCACCTACGTCGCCTACGGGCTCCCCTTCGTGATCTGGCTGATGCTCGGGTTTTTCCAGGACATGCCGGCCGAGATCGAAAAAGCCGCCATCGTCGACGGTTGCTCCTTCTGGCAACGTTTTCGCCGCATCGTCCTGCCGCTGGCGCTGCCAGGTCTGGCGGTCACGTCGATCTTTGCCTTCATCTATTCCTGGAACGAGCTGCTCTACGCTTCGATGCTCACCTCGTTCAATGCCAAGACCATTCCGGTGGTGGTCTCAGGGTTCATCTCCGATCAATTCCTGCGCTGGGGCGAAATGACCGCCATCGGCACACTGATGGTCATTCCGGTGCTGATCTTCGCGGCCGGCGCGCAACGCTATCTCGTGCGCGGGCTCACCTTCGGCGCGGTCAAGGGGTAAAGGAAACGATGGCGAATATCCGCTTCGATCGGATCAGCAAGACCTTTGGCAATCAACAGGCAGCCGCCGTCATCGATCTCAATCTGGAGGTCTACGACAAGGAGCTGCTCACGCTGGTGGGTCCCTCCGGCTGTGGCAAATCGACCACCCTGAACATGCTGGCCGGCCTGGAAGACCCGTCCGAGGGTCTGATCTACATCGACGACCGGGTCGTGAACGACGTTCCCCCCGGCGCGCGCGATATTGCCATGGTCTTCCAGAGCTACGCGCTCTATCCCCATATGACCGTGCGCCAGAACATCGGCTTCGGACTGGAAGTGCGCGGCGTCAAGAAAGCCGAGATCGCGCGCCGGGTCGATGAAGCCGCCGCACTGCTCGATATCGGACCATTGCTCGAACGCCGTCCCAAGGAGCTCTCCGGCGGTCAGCGCCAGCGGGTCGCGCTCGGCCGCGCCATCACCCGCGACCCCAAGGTCTTCCTGCTCGACGAACCGCTCTCCAATCTCGACGCCCAGCTCCGCACGCAGATGCGTGCCGAGCTGCGCTTGCTCTTCCGCCGTATCGAAGGCACCGTCGTCTACGTCACCCACGACCAGGCCGAGGCGATGACGCTGAGCGACCGGCTGGTCGTCATGCGCAACGGACTGGTGCAGCAAGTCGGCACCCCGCTCGAGGTCTACAACAATCCCGTAAACATCTTCGTGGGACGCTTCCTCGGCAGTCCGAGCATGAACATGGTCGAAAGCACCGTTGCTTCGCAGGACGGGGTCGCCGTGCTACAAACCGCCGGCGGCGCCCTTTCGGTCACCCGGGAGATGGTTTCCGGGGACGAGCTAACGGTCGACCGCCCCATCACGATCGGCATTCGGCCAGAAGACATCCTCATCGAACCCGGGCACGGCGACGGTATCCACGCCACCATCGAAGTCATCGAATCGATGGGCTCGGCCAACGTCGTCTACGTCCGCCTCGGTACCCAGCGCATCGCGGTCACGACACCGCCCACCTTCCAGGGCGCCTTCGACGACCCCGTCACCCTGGCGCTCGATCCGTCGAAGACCCACCTGTTCGACCCAGAGACGGAACAGGTGCTGACAATGTGAGTGCGAGTGGCCCCGCCCAGTCGCGAGAAGTCGCCGCCCGTTGGCTCGTTGGCTGATCCCATGGACCTGAACCTATCCGAGGAGGCGGGTACGCACGAATTGCATGACGCCAACACAACCGCTATCCTGCGGCCACCACATGGAACAGATGCACGCATTTCTCGTATGACGCTCGACGCGCGCAGGGAGCAGCCCATCATGGATGATCGTCGGTTCGATGCACTGGTGCGGTCGTTGGCCTCTGGCGGCAATCGGCGCCAGGTGCTCAAAGGCATGCTGGGCATCGGAGGCGCGGCAATTGCGACGGTCGCGGCGTTGCCAGACCAAGCGGACGCTGCTCGCCGCGGGCACAGCGGGCCGGTGTTTCCCACGCCGTGCGTGCCGACCTGCGATGGGACCACCTGCGGTGCAAATGGCTGCGGCGGTACCTGCAGATGCGATCGGTCTATCCCAATCTGCATGGTAGAGGCCGAAGTCTGCTTCAGCTATTGCGATTCACTGGATCCCTCCCCATGCAGCAGCGGCTGCCTCTGCGATGGGGTCTTTCAGGTTTGCATCTCCGAACAGACATTTGGTGGCTGCACAACACAATCCGATTGTCCGACTGGCACGTTCTGCTACAACGATGAAACCTGCAGGGCCCCGTGCACGGGTGCCTGAGAAGCGAAGCGAGTCTTTTGCGGAGTCGGCCGCGACCGACCTCGCTAACCTGTAAACACGTCGCTTAGGCAGTTTCCTGTATTTCCCATTCCAGCCTCGTCTCGCACAGGAAGTAACCCACCGAGGAGGTTCCCGGCGCACACTGTTGGAGGGTTTGCCTGGTCTGGGTGGCGTGACTGCTGCCGGCCGGTCAGCCGGGACTCCGCTTCCTGGCGCCAGGGAAACGTCATCGCCGAGCCAGGTCGGTGGCAGTCCCAGGGTCGAGACACGCTCACGCGTCAACGGAGCGGCCCGAACACTCAGCCGGATGAGCGAGCGGTGAGCGCGTCATGCTCACGCTGCGACCCTGCCTGTTTGGCCGTGCGGGAAGTCTGCACATGCAAAAGCAGTAATTTTCCATAACAACAACTACGAGTACACTGGACCTGCACCACCACATCCGTCGCCCGGCAGCACCTCGCTGTTCAGCACGGCTTGCCGGGTATCGATTGGACACACACATGCTGCAGGAACTTGGCGACCGCATCAAGCGAACCTTTGCCCCGAACTCCGCAACCACCGCGGAAAAGCAGGAACAAACCGCGTCGACCAACAGGAACGACCGGGCCGGCTCCATCACACAACTGCAAGGCGATGTCAGCCGGATTCAACACGAGATTGCCGACCTGAGTGCGAACGGCACAACGGGTGCGGACAAGACCGCTACCGACAAACAGATCGACGCCCTCCAGAAAGAGCTGGAGCAAACGCAGCAATCGCTCGCGAAGCTCCAGGGCCGCGTCTAGCCATCAGTGTTGCCAATGTGAACGTATCGAGTCAACTCGCCGCACGCTGAATGATGTACGGGCCGACTTTGTGGACAGCATCAACTCTCGCTGCCGCTACGGAAGCAGGATCTTTGATTGAGTCGCCTAAAGAGTCGACCGCCGCTTTGACCACTTCTGGACCGGCAAATCGCATACAAAGCAGGCCAAGCTGCGCAACGCTTGCCGTATTACTCATGTTCTTGGCTTGCTCTTTGAGGGCTTTGACTTGTTCTCCAAAAGCAGCACGTTCTTCGGACGACTCGTTCTGCAAGAGCACTGAGACCTGAGCTGGCAACTCTTCAACTGCCCTATCAAAAATCACACCAGCCATGATTCGATTTGCCTCGTTTGCGCTCTGGCTCGCACGAGCACGGTCCACTCCTCGGTCGGCCGCTCCAAGAAACGATTTCAAAACACTACTGGGGCCGATATCAATTTCGTCGTTCTCACCTTCTCCAACGGTGGTAAGGAAGAGAGACGTTCGGAACAGCGCCATTGCGCCGAAACCAGCGACAAGCACTTGTCTCCATAAAATCTGATCTGGCGTTTCGCCGCCAAACTTCCAGTCGAACTTCTGGGATATGAGCAGCGCCGCGAACGCGGCGATCGCATTGATGAACAAATACAACATTGCTGGCGCCGTCGTGATGGCTCTGAACGGTGCGTCACGATAACGGCTGACGATGTCGGTACCACCTACTGCCAAGCCAATAGCAACGACAGCAGCAAACGCTCGTACATTGTCCGCTTCCATCTCACATCTCCCCTAGTGTGAGGGATTTCCCCGCACTGGTTACGTCAAAAACGTTGCGTCCGTTCAACTCTGATACGGCAACGTATCCCTTTTCCATCAAAGCAGTGAGGCTCGGAAGGATTTGCTCCAATGCAAATCCAGACTCTCTCGCCAACATCTCAATCGAGTGCGGGCCGTTAACTTGAATGGTGTAGAGCAGTTCGGCGTCAACTTTGCTTATCGCTGGCTTTGCCCGCGCTCGGCGCGCCTTATTGATAGGAACATCCTCTTTCATGGCGTCAAACAAAGAGCTATATACGTCCAAGTTTTCAGGTACCATTTCTTTCTCCCATCGTAGGATTCCTAGACCCTGATAGACGAAAATTGGCCCACCGGGGAAAAAGGGACGCGTTCTCGAAAATGCCTATGGCCGAAAGATTAGTTAACTTCTGATAGTCACTCTAGTGCTGCAAATCCCGATGGAGATGTGTTGAGTGACACATCTAAGCTGTACTCTCTGGCACATGCCACGAAGCATTCGAAACCAATCCAAATGAGCCTACGTTGGCTGAATACGCTTTCTTGCACAGAGCGTTCCATCGCGTACAATCAACTGGTACGTACCAGTTGGAAACAGCACAACGATGATCTCATCACGGCCAGCCGTGAAAGGCCCGACTATGGATTCCGCCCGTTTCGATCGACTCACCATCCGCTTCAGCGACCGAATCTCCCGCCGCCGGGCCCTCGCCACTGGCGTTGCTGGGCTTTCCGCACTCTCGCTCTCCCCTCAGCGACTGACCGCCCTTGCTCAGGACGCCACCCCGGCGGCCGCGGACCCCGCCGATTCCAGTCCCGGGTTCCTCTACATCCAGCTCGCCGAACGCGGTACCTGGACGCCAAATCCTGATGAAGAAGGGCTCTTCCAGCTCGCCCTCTACGGCACCGGGGAGCAAACCCTCTACTTCGCCACCGGCTCGGACCGCATCGTCGGCACTATGCCCACCGATCAGTTCCTCGATGAGCTCGGGTTCACCCCGGCCAACCCGCCCAACGCCGCCGTCGAGGTCTGGACCGAAGACGGCGAGCGTGATGTGCTGGTCGTCCAGCTCATCGACCCGGTTTACACCCGCACCTATGGCGACGATGCCGAGGAAACGCTCACCTACGATGCCCGAGTCCTGAGCGCCTATTCCGGCGAGCGGCTAACCGAATGGCTGCCGGATGTCGGGGACGATCAGCTCCCGGTCGAGTTCTCGAACGTCAGTCTCTTTATCGATTACGGCTGCGTCGTCTTGTCGACGTGCAACCGAAACGACGAGAGCGGAGCGCGCCAGCTTGTCGGTCCATATCCCGGCGACCGAGTCCGGCAGTTTCCTGACGCCGTGGGACGATGCAGCCCATGTTGCGGCAACACCATTCAACTGCTCATCGAAACCTGCAACTACTACTACCCGGAATGCCAGGGCGGCTGTTACCCGGCCTGATCTCCACCAGCTCACCGCATCGCTCCACGTGGTCGCTGGACAATCCGCCACGACAGCACTTGCAACGGAGTACAGGTATGGATTCCCAAACGTTCGACCGCTTCACCATGTCACTTGGCGCCCGGCTCTCCCGCCGTCATGCCCTCGCATCCGGAGTCGCTGGACTCTCGACCGTTGCCCTCTTCGGCAGGCTGCCCGTCGCCGCGCAGGACGCCACCCCGATTGCCCAGACATCGCCCCCCTCGACCATCCACGTCCAGTTGGCGGACAGCGGCTCATGGATCGCGAAACCGGATGAGCCCGGCACGTATCTGCTCACCCTCTTCGATCCGGGCGAGCAAACGCTCTCCTTCACCATGGCGCCAGACCGGTTCGTTGCCACCATCTCGACCGAGGATCTGCTGGCGTCGCTCGGCTTTACGCCAGAAAACCCGCCGAACGCCGCCGTGGAAGTCACCACACCAGCCGGTGAGCGGGACGTGCTGGTGGTCGAGCTCACGAACCCGGTCTATACCCTCAGCGTCGATGAGGATGTTCCCTCCGTGCTGACCTACGAAGCTCGCGTACTCAAAGCCTACCGAGGAATCGGCTTGCAGGAGTGGCTGCCGGATGTCGAGGACGACCAGCTTCCCACCGAGTTCGCGCAGGTCTCGCTCTTCATCGACAACGGTTGCTGGGGTTTCAGCGGCTGCTTTCTGGTGGAACCCGACGGTTCGCGTGGGGCGAGAATCGGAGGGGTGCCAGGAACCCCCAATCTCATGCGCTGCCCCGGTTTCGAACCGGAAAGCTGCGTTCCGTGTAGTGGCAACAGTCTCGCCACCCTGCATGCGCGCTGCAATGGGGCCTATCCGAATTGCGAAGGACGCTGTATCGCCGATTGATCGGCGCAACGATCCCCAGAAGCAAGCAATGTGCACAATACGAAAGCATCGTGTCAATTCAGCGCCGCATGAGCGAGCGCTTTGGTTCTCGAACAGAACGGAATCACACTAATGGACACAGCACGATTCGATAAATTGACCGATGAATCTCGGCACCCGGCTCTCACGCCGCCGCGCGCTTGCCATGGGCGCCGCAGGACTTGCAACGGCTGGTTTGGCACGCGCCTCGTCCGCAACGATCGCGCAGGATGCCACCCCGCAAGCAGCGGTCAGCGAGCATCCGGCATTCCTCTTCGTGCAGCTTGCCGACAGCGGAACCTGGATGCCCAAACCCGATGAAGACGGGGTCTATCTGCTGACCCTCTCCGGTACCGGTGAGCAGACGCTCTATTTCTCCGACCGGCCCGACCGCATCGTTGGCACGCTCCCGACCGACGAGTTTCTCAATGCGCTGGGATTCACGCCGGTGGAGCCTCCCAATGCCGCCGTCGTGGTCACCACGCCGGAGGGCACCCGCGATGTGCTGGTAGTGGAGCTGTTCAACCCGGTCTACACGCGCACGTTCGGGGATGACGGCGAGGAGTTCCTCACCTACGAAGCCATCGTCCTGAATTCCTATGTCGGCGAAGGGCTCGAGGAATGGGTACCGCAGGCGGACGACGATCAGCTTCCGGCCGAGTTCACCAATGTCAGTCTCTTCATCGATGACTGCGCCGATATCGGCGGTTGCTACACGGGAGGCTTTTGGGGACTCTCCTATGTCGGCGAAGTTCCCGGCGGCCCGTTTGGCCGGTGCTATAGCTGGTCCGAACGCATGTGCCTGCCCTGTGAGCATGACTATGGGTATTACAACGCCATCTGCAATAGCACGTATTCCGCATGCGAGGGGAACTGCACCACCAACACGTGTGGACCGCTCTGGTGCTGAGCCCGATCTAACACGGTTGCCAGTCAAGGTGTCCAGACCGAGCGGCGAAGTGCAGAACGTCCCTGCCCTGCTGTGGGCGAACGTTCCACGACAGAATAGGGAGGTCCTGCGCTACGGCCAACAGCTCCCCTAGACGAAGAGCGGTTCCATCGACTGGGCTCGCACCAATCCGTCCATGGCGACGTCGGATGGGCGAGTACTGAAGCGCTCGGCGGCATCGATGACCTTCGGCAGCAAATCCACATCGCTCGCGGTGTTCAAGAAGACCTGCTCGTTGCCCAGCACCCAATGCACCGCCAGGTCGATCGAGTCCTGATCTTCGAGCGGCTGATACCAGGTGGTCGTGTTTTGCTCGCGGTCGCCCCACGGCGCGCGCGTGATCCCCTTGATCGTCTGCATCGCCACGTTGCGTTCGGCACAGACTCGGGACAACTCCGCGAAATCGGCCGCGTACTCCGGGTTCTGCATCAGGATGTAGCTGTACGGCAGCAGCACCGAATCGAAATCGAACCGCTCCAGCGAGCGCAGGTGCATGCGCGCGATCGGCACCCCATGCCCGGTCACCCCGATGAAGCGCACCAATCCTTCGTCTCGCGCCCGGATCGCGGCTTCCAGCGCTCCGCCCGGCGCCATCGCGGTTTCCCATTCATCTTCTTCGACCAGATTGTGGAGCTGGATCAGATCGACCTGATCGGTTTGCAATCGCTCCAGTGAGCGCTGGATCTCGTCATAGGCCGGACCGGCCTTACGCTCGCCGGTCTTGGTGGCCAGGAAGAACCGATCCCGATACTCCGGCATCCAGGGTCCCAGCCGGATCTCCGCATCGCCATAGCTGGCCGCGGTATCGATATGATCGATCCCCCATGCGAGCACCTGCTCCATGGTCCGGTCGGCCACCTCCTGCGTCGCGCCAGAGAATGCCGCTGCACCGAAAATCACTCGCGTGCTCTGGTGTCCAGTTCGTCCGAATGGCCTGGTGGGAATCATGGTTGGGCTCCTTCTGGATGGTGAACCGGCGAACGACGTCCACCGATCCCATGCTCGATCGTGGTTTTACCTTACGTGGCAACGCCGCTTCCTGCAACGATGGCGCACCCCCAGCTCGAGCTCCACCAGTCTGGCACTATGAGATCGGAGCAGCTCCAAGGTGGGCGGTGAAAAACGCGATGGCCAACCGGCCGATTGCGTCCAGCGCATCCGGAGTAGAGACACCCCGGGACGGCGAGGCAAACCAATGGTCGGCGCCGGGCAGCACATCGATAGTGACCTCGCACCTGTTCGACTGCAACGCCTCCGCGAGCGCGATGGCCTGCTCCACCGGCACGACGCCGTCTGCCGCGCCATGCACGATCAGAAACGGTGGCGTTCCCAGCCGGATGTGTGCGACCGGATTCGCCAGGACCACCAGCTCGGCGCGCTCCTCCAGCCGGCCACCAACCAGCTTTTCGGTCGCCCGTCGCGGTTCGACCGAGCTCCATCCACCCGGGATGATGCGGAAGTCGGTGGCGGGCGAAAGCGGCATGGCCGCGTGCACCCGGCTCGAAACATTCGGTGAGCCGCTCTCCCCTTCCAGCTCGGGCAAATCGCCCGTCGTTCCCACCAGCGCCGCCAGGTGCCCGCCCGCCGAGTGCCCCCAGACCCCAATGCGATCCGGATCGATCCCCAATGCATCCGCATTGGCCCGGACCCAGCGCACCGCCGCTTTCACATCGTGGAGCTGCGCCGGAAAGATCGCCTGATCGCTCAAGCGATAATTGACACTGAAGAAGACGAACCCGGCCCGCGCAAGCATCGGTCCGAACGTCTCGGAAAACCCTCCGCGCTTGTCTCCCGATTCCCACCCGCCGCCGTGAATCCAGACCAGCGCGGGTAGCGCACCAGCCGGCCGCGGATCGGGCGCCAGCATATCGAGCAACAGCGTCTCTCCGCCCGCCGACCCATACGGGATGTCTTCGAAAAACGTCACATCCACCTCGTGCTGCATTCATCTGCTCCGGAATGTGGGCACATCGCCCCGGCTCGAACGTCCTAGCTGATTCTCTCGATATCCGCCCTGCGCGTTTCGGTCGATTTTGCCGATATCAACGATACTCCCGTGCGCCGGTGCTCAGTGACGAACCGGATCCAAATGGCCCCACATCGTATTGGTGCGGAGGGCCGGGGGCTGTTCGACGACGAAGCGCATGACTGCCACAACGACACTGACCGATCCGCGCGCGCCCAAGAAACCCAACTCCCGGCTCAGGGCCTGGTTGTTGAGCGGCGAACCCGTACAGGAAACCGACGGTCCGCTCGAACAGGTCAATGCCGCCCACCAACACCCCTGGTGGAAGGTTATGTGCCTGACCGGGGTCGACTACTTCTCCACCCTCGGGTATCAACCCGGCATTGCCGCCCTCGCGGCTGGGGCGCTGGCGCCCATCGCGACCCTGATTCTGGTGCTGGTCACACTCTTCGGCGCGCTCCCCATGTACAAGCGCGTCGCCTCGGCCAGCCCGAACGGCGACGGTTCCATTTCCATGCTCGAGCGCTTGCTGAGCTGGTGGCAGGGCAAGCTGCTCGTCCTCTGTCTCATCGGTTTCATGGCGACCGGCTTCATCATTACCATCACCCTCTCGGCCGCGGATGCCACGGCCCACATCGAAGAAAACCCGTTTACCGGGTTCCTGCATGGCCTGGCGGTTCCGATCACCCTCGTGCTCATCGGACTTCTGGGCGTCGTCTTTCTCAAAGGGTTTGGCGAAGCAATTGGCATCGCGGTTGGGCTGGTCGCGATCTACCTCGTCTTGAATGCGATCGTCATCAGCGCATCCCTGATCGAGATCGCGCGGCATCCCGATGTGCTGCACGCCTGGCGGGTCGATCTCAATACCGAATACGCCAATCCGCTGCTCATGATCGGCGCCGCACTGGTCCTCTTTCCCAAGCTGGCGCTGGGACTCTCCGGTTTCGAAACCGGCGTGCTCGTCATGCCACTGGTGAAAGGCGACCCGACCGATACCCCCGCCAATCCCGCCGGCCGCATTCGCAACACTCACCGGTTGCTCACCACGGCAGCCGCCATCATGAGCGTATTGCTGATTCTCAGTAGCATCGTGACCACCGTGCTGATCCCGGCCGCCGCGTTCGAAGAAGGCGGCGAGGCGAACGGCCGAGCGCTGGCGTATCTGGCACACGAGCTGCTCGGCGACGGGATCGGCACGATCTACGACATCAGCACGATCACGATCCTCTGGTTCGCCGGCGCCTCCGCACTGGCGGGCCTGCTCAATATCGTGCCGCGCTTCCTGCCGCGCTACGGCATGGCCCCGACCTGGGCCAATGCCCATCGCCCGCTCGTGCTCGTCTTCATGGTCATCTGCTTCCTGGTCACCCTGGCCTTCCGGGCCGATGTCGATGCCCAGGCCGGCGCCTATGCCACTGGGGTGCTGGCCGTCATCACCTCCGCCTCGGTCGCGGTCACGCTGGCCGCCCGCCGCAAGCATCAGAAAAAAGCGGTCATCTCCTTCGGCATCGTTTCCCTGCTCTTCATCTACACCACCATCGTTACCATCGTCGAAGATCCGGAAGGCCTGCAGATCGCGCTGATGTTCATCGCCGCGATCGTGGTGGTCTCGTTGCTCTCGCGCACCCTGCGCTCCACCGAGCTGCGCGCCACGAGCGTCACCTTCGACGACGCCGCCATGAAATTCTTCACCGCCTGTGAAGAGCGTGGCGAGCTGCGCATCATCGCCAATCACCCGGACGAGCGCACCTCGCGCGAATACCTGCTCAAGGAGCGCGAGGAACGGGAAGCAAGCAATATCCCGGTCGGCGTGCCGGTGCTCTTTCTCGAAGTCAACGTCACCGATGCGTCGGACTTCTCGTCCTCGATTCAGGTGATTGGCAAGAATGTCGGCCAGTTCAAGGTGCTCCGGGCGGTCGGACCGTCGATTCCCAACACCATCGCCGCGGTCCTGCTTGCCATCCGCGACGAAACCGGTTGCCGGCCGCATGTCTACTTCGGCTGGACCGAAGGCAACCCGCTCAAATACCTGGCCCGCTTTATCTTCTTCGGCGAAGGCGATATCGCTCCCGTCACCCACGAAGTCCTCCGCAAAGCGGAACCCGATCCCAAACGCCGCCCCGCCATCCACGTGGGGTAGCGCGGGCGCACGCGCTCCTGCCTGCGATCCGCGCCATACGCATGCTGCCGACACGCAACCTCGTAGCCGCAGACCTCCGAGTCTTCTATCGATGCCGCTCGAGCCCGCAGACCAAAAGGGACTTCACGTGCATAGTGCCGTCGCTTCAGCGTGTCGCGGCCCATCGCAACCGAATGCCCCGTGGCCGCCACCCGTAAGGCAACACCACACGGCCCTCAGCGCATGATTGCGGTCGGATCCACGCAACGGTGCTAGACTCTCGCCAAAATCTAGGCAAAACAATTCAATTCACGCGTCTACATGCGAGCGTCGGAGGCACCATGCCATGGATTCCAGCACGTTTGATCGTCTGAGTCGAAGTCTTGCGTCCAAGCGTCTCACCCGTCGTTCCGCTGCGGCGAGCGTTGGACTTGGCCTCGCAGTGGCCGCGCATCGCGCGTTGCCCACCGCTCATGCCCAGGACGCCACCCCAGCTGCCGCTCCCGAAGAAGGCCCGTCATTTCTCTTTGTTCAGCTCTTCGAACAGGGAACCTGGTTGCCCAAGCCGGGAGCCGATGGGACCTATTTACTCGACCTGGCGGGGTCCGCGGGAGAAACGCTCTTCTTCTCCGACCGGCCCGACCGAATCGTGGGCACGGTCGAGACCGAACAGTTTCTGGAAGCACTGGGATTCACCCCGGAAAATCCACCGAATGCCGCCGTCGTCGTGCGGACGCCCGAAGGAACGCGCGATGTCCTGCTCGTCGAGCTCTCGAATCCCATCTATATCGACGACATCGTCTCCCCGGGTGGGGTGCGGGTGATCTATGAGGCCCAATTGCTGGAGGCATACGATGGCGCGGGATTGTCCCCCTGGTCCACTGAGCAGCAGGATCAGGAGCTCCCGGACACCTTCACCGACATCAGTCTCTTTATCGACGACTGCCCGGATCTCGTGCCAGCCAATTGCATGTCGGGCTGCGACCCTTACTACTACCCCATCATCGTCGGCGATCTGGGTTCCCAGGGAATGTGCTGGAGCTGGGGCGATCTGGGATGCGTGCCGTGCAACGGCGGTTGGAGTGGTCTGAACCAGATGTGCGACGCGTCGTTCGTGGCGTGTAAAGGGAAATGCTTCACAGATCACAAATGCGTCAAACCACCGTAGTCCGCCTGGCCTTCTCGGGCCATCGTCACCATTGAGCTCTGGGCAAGAAATCGATTCTTCTGCGCGATCCGGTTCGATGGACCGCCCGAAAACAGACAAAAACGGGCCGGAGGGTTGCGTCCCTCCGGCCCGTTTTGTGAGGGAGCTACGGCACGTCGATCTCCTGGAACATCCCCTCGGCCGCATGCGGCAGCATCTCAGGGCTGTTCGGATCGGTCACGAAGCAGGTGATGTAGTTATACCCAGAGGTGAAATCGACTACCGCCCAGATCTTCACGCCGGCGGAAACCGTCGTGACCCCCGATGGGCTGAACTGAATCTCGTCCAGACCCGGCAAACCGGAATCGGGCGCCGGCGTGGCGCCGTCCTCCATCATCAACAACTGCATGAACTGATCGTCATCCAACTGCACCGGGCTCACCACCGCCGCGACGAAATGCGGCTGATCGGTCTTGTTATAGAACTCGACCAGATTCGGCCCGGCCACCACATCGCCGGTGACCGCGAAGTCGTATCCAGTCTCACTGCTGATAGCGGTGATATTGACGGTTGGGGTGATCGGCCGCAGCGTGTCCGGCATCGCGCCGGTCACCTGAATCTCGGTCATCGGGACGGCCGAACCCGGGTCGTCCGCCCAGACCACCCAATTGCCCGGCGGAAGATCGATCACGGCCTGCCCCACCGTGCCCGGAGCGCCCATGGCGCCCCCGGCGATCGTGGTGTGATAGAGCCACGACAAGCCGGCCCCGGTCTCGTCCCCCGCCGCGAAGGCCGCGGTCACGTCATCGAACGTCATGCCCTCGGGAATGAGGAAGAACGACGCCGCCGATGGTGCGCTCGTCTCGATCGAGGCATTGATCAGATACCGACCCGCCGGAATCGACGACGGCAGATCGAAACCGGCATCGGTCACGGTGATATCGAACTCGCTGAGCCCCAACCCAGATGCCGTCACGAACGGCGGAGCGGCCTCGGCTGCCTCGGGTGTCGCATCCTGTGCCAGCGCCGGCGCCGACATCGTGAGCGCCAGCATCAGCGCAACGAGAAGACCAAACCATCGTTTCATCCATGTCCTCCCCTATTGGTTTCCACCCACCGGACCATCGCGGCGGGATCACCCTTGACCCATGTGCGCATCCTCGCGCAACATCGGCTATGCGGTTCCTGGTGATGGGATCATCATGCGCCTGCTACGGCAAAAACGGAAGAGCCCACGCCCCCAAACTTGCGCATGCAACCGTATGATTGCCCCATGACACACCCCATCCGTTTCCACGTCCTCATCATCCCCACGACCGATTGGCCCGAAGTCCTGCGCCGCGCCCGATGGCTGGAATCACTGGGGCTCGACGCGGTCATGCTCCCCGATCACCTGGTCGACTGGACCAACCCGCCCGCCCCCTGGTACGACGCCTGGACCGCGCTCGCCGCCCTGGCGCAAGCCACCACCACCATCCGACTCGGCACCGCCGTCACCCAGATTCCATTGCGCAATCCGGCCATGCTCGCCCGCCAGGTCCTCACCCTCGATCAGATCTCCCATGGCCGCATCGAGCTCGGCCTCGGCACCGGACTGACCATCGATCCTTCCTATAGGATGGGCGGATTTCCGAATTGGTCCAATGCCGAGCGCGCCGATCGCTTTGGGGAATACATCGACCTCGTCGCGCAGCTCCTGTCGCAGGAAACCACCACCTACACCGGTCAGTACTACCAGACCGACGGCGCGGTCATGAACCCCCGCCCCCTCCAGCGACCTCGACCGCCCATCATGGTGGCCGCGCTCGGCCCGAAGATGATGCGCCACACCGTCCGCCACGCCGACATCTGGAACTCCCTCTCCTTCCAGCCCTCGTTCCCGGAACAACTGGCCGAAACCCGCGAGCGCGTCGCTACCATCGACCGCATCTGCGCCGAGCTCGACCGCGACCCCGCCACCCTGCAACGCTCGTACACCATGTTCGACACCACTGCCCGTCACAACGGCGGTCTCCTCTCCTCCTATCAATCCCCTGACACCTTCCTCGCCCAGGCCGAACCCCTGCTCGCCCTCGGCATCACCGACCTCGGCCTCTACTACCCCTTCCTTCCCGAGCAACTGGACACCTTCGAACAGATCGCTACAGAGGTACTCCCTATGCTCAAGCACCCTGAACCGGTGCATGCAATCGAAGTCTTCGAGAATGATGATCACCCGTATCTCGCGTGGCTCGAGTCATATCCAAATGGGTATGTGCTTAACGTCAACACGAAGGGGTCACGCGAGGACATGATTCACACCTCTCGGTGTCCACATCTCTATCCGCCCGATCCGGAACTGCGCAATACGATTTACGCCAAGGCTTGCTCAAATAGTGCCGATGCGCTCAAACGATGGGCGCGCGAACGCCAGCATGTTGTTTATCTTTGTTCGACTTGCGACGTCTAGTAGTGAACAACGCATACTCCCAGGCCAAGTGCTTCGATTACCTATTCTCGGGCACCGACCTCGACCCCGCCGTCTGGATCGCCAGCTATCTTCCAGCCTGGAGTTCCAAAGCCGCTTCTGCCGCCACCTACCAGGTTCGCAACGGCGAGCTGCGCCTCTCTATCCCACCCGAACAACCCCGCTGGTGTCCCGACCTGCACGAAACCCCGTTGCGCGTTTCCGGGGTGCAAAGTGGCAACTGGTCGGGCCCGGTCGGGAGCAGGCGAGGACAACAACGGTTCCGCGACGATCTGCTGGTGCGCGAAGCGCAGGAGCCACTCCTCGGTTTCACACCATATCTGGGAAAGATCGAAGTCACCTGCCGCGCGACCCTGAGTCCGCGCTCCATGTTCTCCGCCTGGATGGTCGGCATCGAGGATCAGCCCAACCGAAGTGGCGAAATCTGCATCGTGGAAATCTTCGGCAAAGACCTCGACCGGGATACCAACGGTCACCCGACCGCTCAGCTCGGGTGCGGCATCCACCCCTTCCGCGATCCCGCCCTGTCCGAAGACTTCGCCGCTCCCACGCTCCCGCTCGACATCACCACCGACCACACCTACGTCGTCGACTGGACCGAACAAAACGTCTCGTTCTCCGTCGACGGCCACCACATCCGCACCTGCCCGCAAAGTCCGGATTACCCCATGCAGCTCATGCTGGCCGTTTTCGACTTCCCCGACTGGGGCACCCCCGGCGATCCAGCCCCACCCACTCCGGAGCTGATCGTCAGCAGCGTCCGCGGTCGGTATTCCTGACCGCTCTCATCGGTCAGCAGCGCGATGCAACGCACGCGATGCCAAATTTCCTGCACGAAGCCATCGCGACGCTCACGCTGCAATCGGCATCGCCCACATGGCAGCGGCCAGGATGCGCGCCCGATCAGCCTGTGGCAGCGACTGTTCGCGCGTTTCCTCGACCGCCCGCTCGGCCATTGCCATGAGCAGCTGGCGGTTCGCTGAATCCCCACTCTTACGGCTCAGTTTCTCCAGTGTTCCCAGCAAATGCAGCATGACGGTCACATCTCCGGCGCCATAGTGACGTATCTGGTCGAAGGCACTCGCCAGGTAGACATCAAAGCCATCGAGATCGGCCAGCACCCGCACCTGATCGCCCTCGTCCCGAATACCGTAGATCCCGGGCGCCATCTCGAGCGCCAAATCGAGCAGCTCCGCCAGCCGGTCTATGCAAATCGTGGCCGTGGTCGGGTCGTTGATCCCCGGAGAAAGCGCTTTGAGCGCGATGTCGCTCACTTGCCGGAATCCCAGTTCGACATCGTGCTCCAGTGTGCGCTCCATGCCAATGAGGAATGCCGAGCGTATCGTCTCGACTCGCTGCTCGAGCTCGGCCTTCCTGCTCTCCGTTTCGTCGTGCGCGTTGCAAGGCTCCGCCAGGGCATCCTCGTCTGCCTGCGAACCCATCGACAATACGGAGGCCAGCGCTGTGCCAGGGAGAACATGGGCACCTTCTTCGAGCAAGACTTGAATCATGCCGCCCATGTCTCGCGCGCTCTGCACGAGAAGTCCCAGGTCGATGTTCTGAAGGTACCCAGCTGACTCGGACTCGATCCATATCGTGGCTGACGACGTCCCGGCCAGACCAGACTGTAGCGTCATGGTTTCGCGTCGGCCGATCTCAGCCTCGATGAGCCCACGCGTATCCTGCACCGCCCTGTCGATGATGACCGGAGCCTGAATGCTGCGGGTCGCATGATGAAAGAAATAAATGAGCGCCCCGATCATCACGAACGCAAGCAGGAGGGCAAAGGTCACCGCTGTGCCGGGCACGAAGGTGTGCTGGTCGTCGGTCTCCGTGCGGACGACGCGCAACACCACCAGCGCATAGGCGAAGGTGGCGACGAAGATACCCAGCACCACTTGGTTGCCCCGATCGCCCGTGAACCCACGCAGAATGCGGGGCGAGAACTGACTCGATCCAAGCTGCAACGCGACGATCGTGATGGAAAACGCCGTCGTGGCAATGGTCATCGAGGTACCGGCAATCGTGGTCAGCACACCCCGCGCCCCTGCCGCACCGCCCGAGAAGAGCCACCAGGGTGCCTCGCCGCTTTCCGAGAGCACACGCTTGTCGACCTGTACCAGCAGCAATGCCAACAGCACCGCCGCCGTCGTCATAGCCGCCGGGATCGGCCAGAGCGTATCCCGCACCGTAAACCACCACGATGCCAACCGCTCGCCCATCTGTACTCCTCTAATCCGAATCCAATCCAATGCACTGCTACGAAGCTAAATGTCCGGGAGATTTCGGAGGGTGTCGGCGGTCGTTCCCAGTTCTGGCAACTGGACCACCGAAAAAGTGCCATCGGTTTCGAGCACCATTGCCTCGATCTTATTCATAGAGGCGATGCCTTGCTCGCGCGCGGCAGCCAGAACCTCCGCCTCCACCACTCGAGCATGCCGCAACTGGTCTGGCAAGAGTGCTCCCCGGTAAACGAGCAGGCGAGGCTCCGACTTAACGAGGTGCCCGACAACCGGCCAACGCACCGATAACCAGGTGATGGCAAACTGGAGACCAATCAGCAACCCGAATGCCACCAGCCCTTCAGCAAGGGCGACGTCTCGTGAGAGAAGAATGGTGGCCAGTGTCGATCCGAGCGCGACCGTGACAATCAGGTCAAAGGCATTCATCTTGGAAAGGGTGCGATTGCCCGAGATGCGCAGCATCACCAGCAGCGCCGCATAGGCCATGATCCCTATCAGAACTACGCGGCCCAGACCCGACCAGCTATCGAAGAACATCATCCCCGCCTTATACGTTCGGAGCCTGTTGCAGTGGTGAAGGTGTCGGCAACTTTGATGACTTCCACCTACAAGGGTGCGTGATCGACCGTATTTGGGACCGAAACGGTGAGCCACCGCTGCCGATCCCACCAGAATGACCCCACCTACCCCATGCAGCTCGTCCTGGCGGTCTTCGACTTCTCCGACTCGACCATCCCCGACGACGCAACCCCACCCAATCCAGGGCTCATCGTCAGCAGCGTCCGCGGTCGGTCATCCAGATCGATCCGGATCACCCCGCGTCACCACAGTGAGTCCGCTGGCAGAAACCGGGCGCCGCAACGGTGTCGATTGCGCAGCCGTCACGCCGACTATATGCAGAATTCGATCGACAGAAAGGGCAATCGTTTGAACGAGGCCGTCACCGAGTACATCGCCAACGTGGGCAAGAAACCGGGCCAGGAATGGGAAACCCCGGTCTGCGAGGAACTCCGCGCCTTGACCCTGGCCGCACTCCCAGGCGTCGAGGAACGCATGCAGTACGGCAAACCCCACTACCTGGTGAATAAGCAATACGCCGCCGTCATCGGCACCGCCAAGCAGCACGTCAGCTTCACCATCTTCAACGCCGCTGAGCTCGATGCTCCCGCCGGCCTCTTCGAAGATGGGCCGCCCGAGCGCCGCACCGTCAAGATCAAGAATAGCCAGAACGTCGACTACACCCAGCTCGCCGCTCTTCTGGAACAAGCTGCGGCGACCATCGCATAGCTTCCGTTGTTGCCGGCATCGTCCACATTGCAGAAGCCAGATTTCGCGCCGGATCAGCCTTCGCGCTAGAACATCGTGTTGTCGTTGGCGGATTCCTCGGGCACGATCTGCAACACATCCCAGTGTTCGACGACTTTTCCGTTTTCATCGAGCCGGAAGATGTCGATCCCCGCGTAGTCGTGGTCGCCGGGCCAGTGCTGCGCGCAGTGCAGCACCACATAGTTTCCCTCCGCGACGACCCGTTTGAACTCCACCGACTTGCCGGGATACGCTCGCGCCATCCGCTCGAAGTAGTCGATGAACGCCTGCTTGCCGTCCTGCACGTGCGGGTTGTGCTGGATGTATTCCTCACCGGCGTAACGCTCGATCGCCTCCGCAGGCCTGCACTGGTTGAACATCAGATCGTAAAACTCCTGCACGGTCTGCTTGTTCGCTTCGATTCGGTTCACCATTGTTCGTCTCCATCGTCTGTTCACGCATCGCGATCGCGGTCCCCGCCTCACGATTCAGTCCCAGCTTGTCGAGCGGTCTCGGTTCGGTGACAGCTACGGTGCGCCACAGGAACACGATCGCGCAGGCAGTCCGGCGCGACAGCCTGGATCGCCGTCAGTCACGCGCCGGCCGCATCACGCAGTTCG
The DNA here is from genome assembly GCA_963720855.1 of uncultured Chloroflexia bacterium. Classification (GTDB taxonomy): domain Bacteria; phylum Chloroflexota; class Chloroflexia; order Thermomicrobiales; family UBA6265; genus JAMLHN01. The sequence continues at coordinate 892,347 of CAVRGV010000002.1, forward strand.
CTCTCGCCAAACCCGAATATGCTCGGTATGCAACGGATAGTGGCTATACGTATCCCACCGCAACCGCGTGCGAAACCGCTCGCGGCTGTGCAGCAAGTCGTCCGGCACCGTTTCGAGATAGTCCAGCAATCGCGTATGTACGTCGGTCAATCGCGTCCGCACCTCGTCGAGCGACCGAGCGCGGTTCTCCGCGAACTTCATCGCGTTGAACGCATCGAGCCCGCCGTAGACATCCTTGTACCGTTGCTGCGGTTTGCCCGCCGCGATTTCCGGCAGATGCGCGAGCGCTTCTTCTTCCCAGGTCGTCACATGCGCCAGCACATCCTTCACCGACCAATCGCCCACCACCCCGGGCCCTTGCATCTGCTCGTCAGACAATCCCTCGACCGAGACGAGCAGCTCATCCCAGCGCTCCCCAATCGTCGCCATCAGCTTTTCCCGCGAGCTCCGCGCCATCCCTATCCCTCCTGATTCGCCTGCGATTCCCGCAGTAGAACGCATGGAAGGACGGAATACCAGAAACCGCTCGTCGCAGCCGCGGGCGACCCTGCCCGCTCGTCGTAGTGGCGGCACCTGTGGCCGCCAATCGGCCGCAGGCCGATAACGGACTCCACCCCAAAGCCCACTCGTCCAGCAAAAACCTGGGTCTACTCCGGACGACGGACCCGTTCGAGCCGCACCACCGGAATCGTCCGCCCCAACTTCTGTTCGTACTCTGCGAACACCGGATAGCGCGTCTTGTGCGCTTCGAAGAGCCGATCGCGTTCCGCGTCGGTCACCTCGATCGCCCGCACCAATCGCGTTTCGTCCCCGATCTCGATCGAGAATTCGGGATGCGCCGTCATGTTGTAGTACCAGTCCGGCTGCGTCGTCTTCCCGTGAGCAGAGCCGAACACCAGCAGATCGTCCCCCGCGGGAATGGCGCGCAACGGCACCAGATGCTCCCGGCCGCTCCGGGCGCCGAGGGTGTGCATGATGATCATGGGGGGCGGATCATCTTCGTAGGGAGAGGGAACCAAACCGTGGTTTTGCCGAAAAATGGAAATGACCTCGGCGTTGGTAACGGGAGCTAGTTGCCATCGAGCATCTTCCTGAAACATGCCGTGCACGCCACCCGCGGAGGATGACCAATCCACCTTACAACCTGAACATTAGTTGAGGTCAAGAGGCGAGAGATGCCTACGAGCAACGAGCGAAATGTTGCTGGAAGCACGTCGACCGGTCAGGATGTCGCACATGCGCATCCCGAACCGGTCGACCCGCCGCAACCAATTTCATTGCTTGTCGGTGGTGGGCAGCTGCTGATCGCGCGCTCCCGCCGCTAGATCTCCTCGTGATGATCGTGATCCACCACGCCCAGTTTCCAGTGCCCGGAGAAGCGCAGCAGCGCCGGATCGTACCCGGCTTCCTTCATGAAGGCGCGCACTGGCTTGAGCGAAGTCGCCTCACCCCCGGCCAGCACAGAGACCGTGCCCTCCGGTTTCGGCAGCGCGCGAATGGCATCCTCCAGCAGCGTGGTCGTGCCCGGCGCGGCGCCGTTGCGATGCAGCCAGCTCAGCTCCAGAGCCGCGTTCGTCTCGATGGCGATCTCTTCCGCCGCGCCATCGACCTCCACGAACGCAATCGCCTTCTGCCCGGCCGGCAGCTCCTCCAATCGTCGCGCGATGCTCGGCAACGCGGTTTCGTCCCCCAGCAGCAGGTAGACATCGATCCCGCCGCGCATCACCTTCGAGCCGCGCGGACCCAGCACCCCAAGCTTGTCACCAATCACGGCATCCTGCGCCCAACTGCCCGCCGGACCGCTACCATGCAAAGCGAAATCGACCGTCAGCGTCCCTGCCTCCCGATCGAATGCCCGTGGGGTGAAATCGCGCCGCTCGGAAGGAACCGCTCCCTCCGGCAGCTTCAACCCGTCTTCAGTCGCCACTGGCAAGGTCGGCGCATCCTGCCCCTCGGCCGGGAAGAGCAGCTTCATATGATCGTCGGCGTCCTGGGAGTCGAAGGTCTTGAGATCCTCCGATTGCAGCACGAACCGCCGCATCTTCGGGGTCAGATCGATAATCTCGATCACTTCGACAAGCCGTGGCACAAGTGGAAAGCGCACGCGCTCGATGGTCGGTTGGGTAGCGGTCATGGCTGGACATCCCCTGGAATGGGCCCGGATGCTGCGACCGCAGGCCTGAAGTCGAATATCCGACTATTCTAGTCTGGATTCCTGAGAAGACGCAGAACCGATGCAGCCTTGCGCACAGTCACTGTCGCGTCGAAAACCCGCTATGCTGCTAACACAACCATTCGACATCCCGCCACCAGGAGCGCCCCAGATGGACGAGTCCACCCGAGAAATAGCCTACGAAGCGGGCGGCGCCGAAGCAGCCGAGTATGACACGCAGTCCGCGCAGTCCGCGGTCGAGCGTGAAGCTGCCGCCGAAGCCGAACGCCAGGCCGAGCGAGCCGCCTTCGACAACGCCCAAAGCGCCAATGTCGACCCAGCTCCCACGTCAACAGACGGCTGATCGACCGCCCCAGTTCACGGTGCAGAAGCGCTGACCATGAAGAATGTCTGCCTGCCAATCCGGAACCGATCGGTGCTCCCGGTGCGATGGGCTGCGCTGGCCATCCTGATCGCAGGCATCCTGCTGCCCCTTTCGCCCACCCGTGCCCAGGATGCGACCCCCCAATCTGCGACTCCGATTGCCGCCACCGGCGACTTCGACGGACTCATCGACATCGGCAACGGTCGTCATCTCTATCTCACCTGCCGCGGCTCCGGCAGCCCGACTGTCTTACTGGAAGCCGGCGCCGGCAACAATGCCCAAATCTGGGACCAGCTCGCTCTGCCGCCCGATTCCGATAAAGAGGCGGTCTTCCCCGCCGTCGCCAGCTTCACCCGCGTCTGCGCCTACGACCGTCCCGGCACCCTGCTCGACGACGATCATCTCAGCCGCAGCGACCCCGTATCCGGGCCTCGCACTGCGCAGGAGATCGTCGCCGACCTGCACGCGCTGATCGATACCGCCGGTTTGGAGCTCCCCCTGGTCCTCGCCGGACATTCGTTCGGCGGTCTGGTCGTGCGCCTCTACGCCAATACCTGGCCCGACCAGGTCGCCGGCCTGGTCATGGTCGATGCCGCCCACGAAGCCTATTACCAGGGGCTCGCCGACCTGCTCTCTCCCGAGCAATATGCCGCCGCCTTCGATCCCCCACCCACGGCAGATGGGGTCGAATTCGAAGCGCTCGATCCGCTTTCCAGCGCCGATCAGGTCATCGCCGCACAGGCAGTCTCCCCGTTGCGGGAGATGCCCATGATCGTGCTCACCCACCAGGCCTTTCCGTTTCCCGACGATTTCCCCGCCGACGAGCTGGAAGCCGTCTGGACCTCGGGCCAGCAACAGCTCGCCGCCCTCGTTCCCGGCACTCCGCTCATCGTCGCCACCGAAAGCGGGCACTACATCCAGCTCACCAGCCCGATCTGGTCATCTCCGCCATCCGGGACGTGGTCGATGCCGTCCGTGACCCAACCATCTGGCCGATGCCGCTCGCCTCGCCCTCGACCGGATAGCCCACTCGCTGAAAGGCATCCCCACGCAATGACGAACCCGCTGATGCAAAAATGGGCCGCAACCCTCGTCCATTTCTCTGCCCCGGTGCAACCCGGCAACTCCGTCCTCATCATGGGCGGCGTCGACGCTGAGCCCCTGCTCCGTGCGGTCTACGCCGAAGTCGTGGCCGCCGGCGGCTATCCCGTCGTCGTCCCCACCTTCACCGGCATCGAAACCGCGCTGCTGAACGACGGCACCGACGACCAGCTCACCTGGCTCACCCCCATCGAACGCTTCTGGCGCGAAACCGCCGACGTCGTCATCCGCGTCCTCGCCGACAGCAATACCCGCGCCCTCACCGGCGTCGATCCCGCCCGGCAGGCCGCGTTCCAGGGCGCCCGCCGTCCCCTCATCGACACCTTCATGCAGCGTGAAATCGCCGGCACCCTGCGCTGGACCATCACCCAATACCCCACCGACGCCTTCGCCCAGGACGCCGAGATGTCCACCGAGGAGTTCGCCGCCTTCGTCTTCAATGCATGTAAATTGGACCAGGACGACCCCGTCGCCGCCTGGAACGAGCAATCGCACAAGCAGCAGATCCTGGCCGACTGGCTCACGGGCAAGAAGGAAGTCCACCTCACCGGACCCGGCACCGATCTCAAAGTCGATGTCACCGGCCGCACCTGGATCAACGCCGACGGCCGCAAGAACTTCCCCGATGGCGAAGTCTTCACCGGCCCGGTCGAAACCGGCACCGAGGGCTACGTCTGCCTTCGATATGCCTGCCATCACCCAGGGCCGCGCGGTGGAAGGCATCCGGCTCGCGTTCCAGAACGGCAAGGTCGTCGACGCATCAGCCACCAGGAACGAGGAATTTCTCATCCAACAGCTCGATATCGATCCCGGCGCCCGCATCCTCGGCGAATTCGCTTTCGGCGCCAACTTCGGCATCCAGCGCTTCACCGGCCAGCTCCTCTTCGACGAGAAGATCGGCGGCACCGTCCACATGGCGGTCGGCACCGGCCTCCCCACCACCGGCAACACCAACCAGTCCGCCATTCACTGGGACATGATCTGCGACCTGCGCACCGGCGGCCGCGTCACCGTCGACGGCGAACCGTTCCTGGTCGACGGCCGGTATCTCCTCTGGGAACGATGACGCCGGGCCTGGCATACCTCGCGTAGCCGCAGACCTCCGTGTCTGCTCTACCGGGTCAGACGCGGACACGCACCTCCACGTGGCCCCCCTAGTCGCGGTACCAGCTCTGATCGGACTGGCTCCACGATGCCACCGGCGCCAGCTCCCGGAAAATGCGCAACACCGACTGATCGATGCCATGCCGTCCCTGCCGGTTGGCTGTCACGAATCGCCCGTCGCCGTGCTGCCGCAGCAGCTCCACCGCATTCTCCTGCGCGAGTATGCCAACGGCATTGAAGCGATCGGCCATCAATCGCGCGGCATCCCGCGAGGTAAACGAATCCATATCGAGCTCCTGAACCTGAATCTCCCCAAACGAGCAACGCCCAGGTTCAGTGTGCCAAGTGCGGATTCCGCTGAGCACCCTACAAAAGTAGGGATTGCGACTTGCCTGCGCTACCCGCCCGGTCTCCAGTCTTCAGGTCAGATTGTGCTCGACCGCCCCCGGCGGCGCGGCACGCCGGGCCGCGGTAATCGCCACGAAATAGACCACGGGCGTAAGTGCATAGATCGCCAGGCTGACGATCGGTGCCCGGTCGGCAAGCGCAATCGCGACCGCGAACGCGATCGTCGGGATCGTCACCACGACCGCCCGATTCAGGCGGGAGCGTTCCGCCACCGGGGCGTACAGCAGCTCGGGGTGTCCGGTCGCATATCCCCAGATCGCCAGCCGCGTCACCGAAATGGCAATCAGGATCAACCCATAGAGCTCCAGCGCCACCGCATCGTGGTTGTAACGAGAAAGCAGTGACGAGCCGAACGGCAGCAGCGCCAGCGGGAGCATATACAGAATATTGAGCCAGATCACCACCCGGTCGGTACGGCGAATCAGGGCAAACAGGTCGCGATGCCGCGCCCACGCATTCGCCACCACCACAAAGCTGATCAGGAACGCCACGAAGGACGGCCGGATCTCCCGGAGCGCGTCGCTCAGGCCCTCATCGCTGCCCAGCTCGGGAACGCGGATCTCCAGCACCAGCAACGTCAGAATGATCGCGAACACTCCATCGCTCAGCGCAAGCACCCGCATCGGATCGTTTTGCCGTTCGACATACTCGCGCTGTTGCTCGTCGTCCATCCCCTGCCCATCCCTTCTCCAGCCGCACGCTCGCATCGCCAATCTTAACGACCCTGGTCATTTCCGGTTTCTTGCTGACCGACACCATTGGCTTGCTGTGTGTGAAGCATCCCGCGAATCGACGTGCGATGTGGTGATCTCACGTTCGCAACGACAGTCCCGGCGCAATGCCCGGGCTAGTCCTCGTTCTCGAGCGTCGAACAGCGGGCCTTCGGCTCGGGCGAAGGTGCGAGACACAATGGTTCTTCTCAGCTATAAATGCGCCCAGTGGCTTCATCGCGGTCATGCTCTTCCATTCCACGGTTGTGCGACGATTCGGCAGCCGATATGCTGCGAACAGTCGCACCTCAACCTCACCTGCTGATCTCCCCGTCTGCTCAGCCTGACCCTCGGAGAAACGCTCCATGGACAGTCGACGATTCGACCGACTGACACGCGTGCTGGCGCAGTCCGGTTCCAGGCGCACCCTCGTCAAAGGATTGCTCGGGCTCGGTGGGATCGCCGCGGTGGGGAGCCTTGCGCTCGAGGATGAGGTTCGCGCGGCGCGGCGTCCCACCCCTACTCCCAAGCCGGTCAGCTGTCCGGGCAACCAGGTCTGGAATGGCAGCCAGTGCGTCTGTCCAAGCGGCACGATCTGTGGAGCGGACTGCTGCACCGGTAGCAGCCAGTGTTGCGACAACGCCTGCTGCGACGGCATCTGCTACGGCGAAGAGCGCTGCTGCCCAACCGGCCAGTTCGTCTGCAACGGCATCTGCCTGCCGCCCGGAGGGTGTTGCACCGATGCCGAGTGTGCCGGCGCGCGCTGTCTGAACAACACATGTGTGCCGTACACGCCGACGAACACCCCCGAGCCGCCGACCAATACCCCAACTGACACGCCAACCAACACCCCGGTACCGCCCAGCAACACGCCGACCAACACCCCGACCAACACGCCGACCAACACGCCGACCAATACGCCGACCGATACACCAACTAACACGCCAACCAACACGCCGACCAACACGCCAACCAATACGCCGACCGACACACCAACCAACACGGCCACCAACACGCCGACCAACACCCCGGTACCGGCCGAAATTGTCGTCGTCTTCCGTGTGATCGACTCGGATAGCTGCCGTCCTACAGCTATCCTGAGCGGGTTCCAGCCCTCCACCAGATACACCTTGTTGCTTTACCTTCGCGGCCCGGACCTTCCTGCGGATGGGATCGCGATTACGACTGCCGAGGCTGCGACCAATTCCAACGGCAGTGCAGGCCCGGTCTTGTTTTTTGCCGATATCCCAAAAGATGTCGGCTACGAGGTGCAGGTGCGTGTGCTGGGGGGCGGCTCCAGCGTTTGGAATCCGGTCCTCGGCACGTCCTGCTGACGACTCGCCCGGCTCATACCCGCCCGTTCACGGCCCAACGCCACTCCGGACTCTGGGCTCGTCACCCTACCCGGAACAAAAAAAATCCCGGGTCCACCGCGCGATCGCTCGCCACGATGAACCCGGGCATTGCCAGCCACAAGCTGCCTACGAAGCCGGGGTCGCCTCCGCGTCCATCGCCGGCAGATCGGCCATGTCCATCTCCGACCACACCTCGTCGATCGCCCCACACTCGGTGCGGAAGATATTCAACCCGCCCCACGTGTCATCGCCCAGGCTCTGCTCCCAGTGCACCGCAATGTACTCATCGTCCACGATCAGGGCATCGTACCCAGACGTGCTCCCAGGGAACATCTCCAACGTCGCTTGCAACCGTTCCAGTTGCGCGGCTTGCCCGCTCGTATCCGGTCCAAGCGCCCAGTGGTGATAGACATCCGCGGTCGTGATCGTCTCGAGTGCGTCCAGTTTGCCCGTCCAGACATCGGCGTACCACGTGTCCATCAGCGACGCGGCCGATTCATCGGTCAGCGCCGGGCAGACATCGGGAGTCGCGTCTTCCATGGATGCAACCGGGGTGGCCGGCGTCGATTCGTCCTGATTCCGCTGCGAGAGCTGATCCACCTGCGACCACAACCGGTCGATCTTGCCGCACTCGACATGCACCAGATACATGCCGTCCCACGTGACCGGCTCACCGCTCGGCTCGGTTCCCGCGAAGGTCATCGCCTGTGTACCGGTCGTCGTGTAATGGATCGCCGCCAACGGCGCATCCACCAGCACCAGATTCACCGTCGCAGAAAGGTCAGGAAAAATACTGAAGAAATACTCGAAACTGGCGGTCATCTCGTCCACACCGTTTTCGTCACCTCGCGGCGAATCCCGCACGATATCCGGCGACACCAGCGCGGCCAACCCCTGCACATCATGCGCATCGAACGCCGTATTGAAATCGTTCACCAGTTGATTGATCGTCTCTCCGCTATCCATCCGCGCAGGGGTTCCCTGGGCAGCGATCGCCTTCGGCGACACCACCCCCTGGAGCATCCCCAGGCACAATCCCACATCGCGCCGGCAAACAGTATCCGCCTGAACATCGCTCGCACCTCCCTGTTATCGATCCACCGATTCTCCTGAAGTTCTGCCGCAGTTTGCGCTTTGTCCGGGATTTTTGCTGGCAGGGTATTTCCGCCAAATCTTGGCAAATCTTCGCCATTCTCAGCCTCGGAACGATGCGCATCGATCGCCCGCTGGTTTCCCCGAGGGTTCCCCGGTCGACCCGCGTCCATTGCCGTTTGCCTGATCTCTTTTGCCTATTGCCCTCACCTGACGTATCCTCCTCAAGTTCGCGTCTGCGTCCCGTGGCGGCCGCTCGCAGACGCATCTCCTCGCGGAATCAACCCGTCTTTTTCTTCTGCGGCCAACCAGAACTGAACCTCTATGCGCGGATTCCTTCATCGGGGCGATAAATTCCAGCCCGTCTCCGTCGACGACGAGCGGCTCAATCAGCCGCAGCTCGATGGCTTGTGGCAAAAATGCCCCACCTGCGGCGAGACCCTCTATACCCGCGAGGTCGAGCACAACCTCAACGTCTGTCCCAAATGCGACTACCACTTCCGCCTCGGCGCGCGCGAGCGCATCGCGCTGCTGCTCGATGAAGGCAGCTTCGAAGAGTGGGATGCCGATGTCCGCAGCGCCGATCCGCTCGGCTTCATCGACCCCTCCGGCTCCTACGCCGCCAAAGTCGAAAAAGCGCGCGAGAAAACCGGCGAAACCGAATCGCTCATCACCGGCATCGGCGCCATCGAAGGCCGTCCCATCGCGGTCGCCGTGGCCGACTTCGGCTTCATGGGCGCCAGCATGGGCTCCGTCTTCGGGGAAAAGCTCACCCGCGCCGTCGAGCGCTCGGTGCAAACCGGCGTGCCGATGCTGAGCGTCAACGCCTCCGGCGGCGCCCGCATGCACGAGGGCCTCTTCTCCCTCATGCAGATGGCGAAAACCGTGGCCGCCTTCGCCCGGTTGGGCGAAGCGCGCGTGCCGCACATCTCGCTGCTGGTCGATCCCTGCTACGGCGGCGTGACCGCCAGCTATGCCACCGTCGCCGATATCATCATGGCCGAACCCGGCGCGCTCATCGGCTTCGCCGGACCGCGCGTCATCGAGCAGATCACCAAGCAAAAACTGCCCGACGGCTTCCAGACCGCCGAGTTCTTCCTCGATCATGGCATGATCGATCTCATCGTCGACCGCGCCTCCCTGCGCCGCCGCCTCACCGATCTGCTCGATCACTACGCCCAGGCCCGCCAGGTGGACCGCGGCGAAAGCATCCCCTGGATGCCCAACAGCCCCAGTAGTAATGGAAGCAGCGCCGTCAATGGCAACGGCGCCGAGCATCAGAATGGAGTCGCCCAATGAGGCGATCGCGCCGCGAGCGAGCCGACCGAAACGCAAGACGATGTCGTCGTCGAGATCGTCGAGCGCGATCCAGACGCGCCTCTCACCGCCTGGGATCGGGTCAAGCTCGCCCGTAATCCGAACCGGCCGCACACCCTCGCCTATATCGACCAGCTCATGACCGGCTTCGTCGAGCTGCATGGCGACCGCCGCTTCGGGGACGACAAAGCGATCGTCGGCGGTCTGGCCCGCTTCGATGGCGCCACCGTGGTCGTCATCGGGCATCAAAAGGGATCGGATACCCGCGAGAACCTGCGCTACAACTTCGGCATGGCCCGTCCGGAGGGCTACCGCAAAGCCGAGCGCCTCATGAAACACGCCGAGAAGTTCGGCATCCCGGTCATCACCTTCATCGATACCCCCGGCGCCGAACCGGGCGTCGGCTCGGAAGAGCGTGGCCAGGGCACCGCCATCGCCGAAAGCCTGCTCACCATGGCCAGCCTGAAAACCCCGGTCATCTCGATGGTGATCGGCGAAGGCGGATCGGGCGGCGCGCTCGCCATCGGCATGTCCGACCGCATCCTCATGCTGGAAAACGCGGTCTACGCGGTCGCCTCCCCGGAAGCCTGCGCCGCCATCCTCTGGAAAGACACCGCCAAAGCCGCGGACGCCGCCGAAACCATGCGCATCACCGCCGCCGACCTGCACGCCTTCGGCATCGTCGACGAGATCGTGCCCGAGCCGGTCCCCGCCCACGAATCCCCCCAGGCCACCATCGCCGCCGCCGGCGAAGCCCTCAGCCGCCAGTTCGCCGGCCTCATGCGCCTGACCGATCAGGCCTCCGGCATCGACCGGCTGATGGAGCTGCGCTACGAGAAATACCGCCGCATGGGCGTCTGGCAAGAAGCCGAGCTCGCGGTCAGTCTTCCGTAGTCAGCACGCAGCAAACCGTAGCCGCCGGCCCTATGCCGGCGAAGATCTCCCAGCCTGGGAATGAAACGAGCATCGGCTGCTCCGGCCGGCCTCTGCCATACTCCGCTCATTCCAAATCCTGACTGCTGACGTCTGCCGGCTGAGTACTCCGGTTTACCCCGTGCTGTATGCCCGTCGATGTGACACCTATGGCGGAACTCCGTCTCTACCGGTGAACGCGTTCATATCGGTTATCGAGGAGCAGCCGGAGTGGGGTTTCTGCGAACCCGTATTCCCGCGAACGAATCACCGCCCGGGGCGCCGGGCACCGGTGACGCCGAGCTGGTGGCACGTGCCCAGCAAGGCGATCCGCAGGCGTTCGCGCTTCTCTATCGCCGCTATCTCGATCAGGTCTACACCTTCGCGGCCCACCGGCTGGAAAGCCGGGAAGCCGCCGAAGATGCAACCCAGGCAATTTTCCTGAAAGCCGTCGCCTCCCTGTCGCAATGCCGGGACCGGGAACGCTTCGCAGGATGGCTCTTTGCCATCGCACGCAACGTGATCAACGACCACTACCGCACCCGGCGGTTCGTCACTGGCCCGCTCGATGATGCGCCCGAGATCGAAGATCCGGCGCTCTCGCCCGAGCGGCTGGCCGAACAAGCGGACGCCGCCCGCGAGCTGGCCGAGCTGCGCGAGCGCTGTCTCGACCCCGCCGACCGGGACTTGCTCGATCTGCGTCTGCTGGGATTGAACGATCGCGAGATCGCCGATGCCCTGGGACGCACGCACGGCGCGGTGCGCACCGCGCAATACCGCATGGTCCAGAAACTGCGCGATTGCCAGGCGCTTTCTTCCGAACCGAAGGAGGTGGCCCGTGTGGATCGATAAGCGCAGCGCCCAGGACCACATGAACGACTACTGGAACGCGCTCGATCGCCAGGCGCCACCGACCGAGGTGGCCCGGCTGCGAGCGCTCGTCTCCCCGGAGCTGTTGGCCACGATCGATACCGCGCGTGCCCGCTTCCGGCGGTTGCGCCCCGATCCAACCTTCAGCGACCGGCTGGAAGGTGAGCTCATGAACGCATTTGCCGTTTCCTCCCATACAACCGCGGCCCTGCCGCCCATCCAGGCTCCGCCCGCGAACGGGCGGCACGAACCCCGAACCCCGTCTCGCTCGCTGCCGACCATGCGCGAGACTCACAGGAACCGTCGCTCACTGGCGTTGCAGCTCGGCATGGCGGCGCTGCTGCTGTTGGCCCTGATCGGCGGATTCTTCGTCTTTTCGAGCCATTCCGATTTCCCCGCCGTGCTCCAACAAGGCACCCCGGTCTCGACACCGACGCAGGACTGGACCAATACCCGCGGCGACGCCGGACGATCCGGCCTCGGCGCCTCCGGCCCGGTCGGGCACCCGGTCACCATCTGGCGATTCCAGGCCGATGGCCCGTGCGACCCCGCCCCTGCTGCCGTCGGCGATACCGTTTTCGCCGCCTGCGGCAACGGCATCCTCTACGCCATCGACCGGGCAACCGGCACGGAACAGTGGCAGTTCGACGCGCAATCGCCCATTGGCGGCGGACCGACCGTGGTCGATGGCATCGTGTCAATGATCGATGTCGACGGCCGGATCTATGGCGTCGATGCGGCCAATGGCGAGCAGCGTTGGATGAAAGAGGGACTCTTTACGGGGTCACCGGTTGGCCTGGACGGAATCCTGATCGCCGGCGGCGGCGATGGCGATCTGGTCGCATTCGATGTAGCCACCGGTCAGGAGCAATGGCGCACGGAGATCGACCCGGGCGGCGAAGTCAAATCGCCCGCGATCGGCGACGGCAATGCCGTACGCGGGCAGTGTCGCCAGCGGATTCACCGCGGTCGATCTGGCCACTGGCGAGATCGTCTGGCATGCCGATACCGATGGCATCGAAACCGGCACCGCCGTGGTTGCCAATGGCGTGGCCTACATCGGCAGCGCCCCAGGCGTGCCCGGCGGATTTTTGAAGGCCTTCGACGCCAAAACCGGAGATCCGCTCTGGCAGAGCGATCAGCCCATCTTCACCCCGGCCGTGCAGGACGGCGTCGGCTATGCCGGCAGTGGCGGCGGTGAGGTGACCTCCCTCGATCTTGCGACCGGTGAGGTCTTGTGGCAGATCACCATCGGCGGCGTTGCCCGCCCTGCCACCGTGGCCGGCGATGTGGTCTACATGAACAGCGATGGCGACGAAGCGATCTACGCCTTCGACACCAAAACTGGCGATCAGCTCTGGACGTATCCGGTCGACGGCTACCTCGGCGATGCTCCCGCCCTCAAAGATGGCGTGCTCTACACGGCCACCGGCGGCGGTTCCATCTATGCCCTGGGCGGCGAAAACGCCATCCCCGCGGCGGTGCCGGCGACCCCCTCACCCGAGCCAGCCGCAAGCGCCATCCCCGCTAGTCCTGTGGCGGACAACCCAGCGGCGATCGAGGCTGATGCGCTCTGGACTACTTCCGGCGGCGATACCGGGCTCAGCCAGCCGGGGTATGTCACGATCGCGCCCGATGGCAACCTCTGGGTGACGGACAACGACAACCATCGGTTCCAGATCTTGCGCCGGATGGGACGTTCATCGAATCCTGGGGCGAGCAAGGGACAGGCGATGGTCAGTTCCGGATGCGGGACAGCGAAGGCAATGGCTTGAGTGTGATCGCATTTGCGCCCGACGAGTCGTTCTTTGTGCTCGATCCCGGCAATTTCCGGGTACAGCACTTCGACGCCAACCGCCAGTTTATCGCCAGCTTCGGCGCATTTGGCATGCAACCCGGGCAGTTTGCGGGATCGACCGGAATGATCGTCGATGACGCCGGAACGGTTTGGATAGTCGACGCCGGTCAGAACACCATCCAGCACTTTGCCGCCGATGGCACGTTGCTTGGCGCGTTCCCGGCCGGTGATGTGCTGGGTGCGGGTTGGAATGGAACCGCTCTCGCGATGGCTCCCGACGGAACCCTCGTTGTGACCGATTGCGGACCCAATTGCGACACCTTCGCGCTGCTGCACTACAGCCAGGATGGCGAGCTGCTTGGCACGATCGAAAGTGACGCCACCGCGCCCTGGGCGACGCAGCAAGCGGTCGGACTCGCGTTCGACCGAGATGGGAACATCTACGTCACGACGATGATCTGGAACCAACCGGTTGGGTACGTGCTCGTGTTCGACCCCTCCGGCAAGCTCGTGACGAGTTGGGACATCGGCGGCAACCCCTACGGCATCGCCCTGGATGACGCCGGCAATGCCTATGTCGCGCAATGGGTGGAAGACACCTTGAGCAAATACCAGCTCCCGGCATCGATCGAAATGGCAACGCCGATCGCGTGACCGCCACCCAGCACGACGAACGTTAGCTCGAGACAGGCAGCGCGCGCGTTCGAACAACTAGGGGACTGGGATGGGGTTGCCCATTCCAGTCCCGCTATATATTCCTTGACAGGCATATGCCTTATAAGGCATATTACGGCCATGTGGTCGACCTTTGCTGTCCTTGCCGAACCGAATCGCCGTCGCATTCTGGATGAGCTCGTCCAGGGTGAGCGCACCGTCAACGAGCTGGTCGAGCAGCTTTCCCTCAGCCAGCCAGCCGTGTCCAAACACCTGCGCGTGCTGCGCGAGGCCCAGTTGGTGACCTCGCGTATCGACAAGCAGCACCGCCGCTACCGGCTGCAACCGGCCCCGCTGGCGGAGATCGACGACTGGCTGGAACCCTATCGCCAGTTCTGGGCGGACAAGCTGGATGCCTTGCAGGCGTTTCTCGACGAGGAGGACGAGGCATGACCCAGCACCCTGCTCCAACTCGGCTCGGATCGGTGAAGGAGCTCGAAGTCGGCTATGAGCTGCGGTTCGAGCGGCACTTCCGCCAGCCAGTCGAACGAGTTTGGGCCGCGTTGACCACCCCCGCGGAGCTGGCCGAATGGCTGGCGCCGGGCGAGCTCGACTTGATCCTGGGCGGACGTATCGCGCTCGCCTTCGTCAAAAGCGAGAGCGGTACCGTCATCGACGGACTTGTCACCGCGCTCGAACCGCCCCATTTGCTGGAGTTCACCTGGACCGACAAGGGCCAGGATCTCGGCTTCGTGCGCTGGGAGCTCGTCCGGGAAGGCGGCGGTACGTATCTCGTGCTGACGCACACCCTCCCGGAGGCAGCCCGCGGGTTCGGGCTTCCCGCGCTGGCAGGCTGGCACACCCTGCTGGAAAACCTGACGGTGCTGCTGGATGGGCAACGCCCGACCGATCTTCCCGACCGCTGGCAGGAATTTCACGACCACTACGCAACGCTGGGCACGATGGGTTCCCAGTCGACCTCGAAAGGAACGACCCCGAAATGACAGACCACCTGATCGGAACCCGCGATGAATGGCTGGCCGCGCGGCTCGAGCTGCTCGACGCGGAGAAGGACTACACCCGCCGCGGCGATGAGCTGGCGCGCCAGCGACAGGCCCTCCCCTGGGTGCGGGTCGACAAGGCCTACCAGCTCGCGACCGACGATGGCCCCGCCTCGCTGGAAGACCTCTTCGACGGGCGCTCGCAGCTCATCGTCTATCACTTCATGTTCGGTCCGGATTACACCGCCGGCTGCGTGTCCTGCTCGATGATCGCGGATGCCTTCGATGGCTCCACCACCCATCTCGCCAACCATGATGTGAAGCTCTGGGCGATATCGCGCGCGCCGCTGCCCAAGCTGCAGGCGTACAAAGCGCGCATGGGATGGTCCTTCCCCTGGGCTTCCTCGTTCGATAGCGACTTCAACTTCGACTTCAACGCCTCGTTCAGCGGCGAAACCGTGCGCGCCGGCGCCGAATACAACTTCCGCAGTGACGACCCTGGCATGACGGTGGCCAGCCTCGGCGATCCGACCATTGGCCCGGTCGACCTGGCAACCATGGCCGGCACCACGGTCAGCACCTATCTGCAGGAACGGGAAGGGATGAGCGCCTTTGTCATGGAAGATGGCGTCATCTATCACACCTATTCCACCTACGCCCGCGGGGTCGATCCCTTCTTCGGCATCTACCACTGGCTCGACCGCGCGCCAAAGGGACGCAACGAAGACGGCACCTGGTTCCGCCGCCACGATGAATACAACCGAGTAGCGTCCGCACGGATCTAATCTCATACCGTCGGCGAGTTACGGTTTGATCGTTTCAGGAGACAGAACCCGAGGCGGCTTTGCTCGCCTCGGGTTCTGTTACGTATCGCAGGCTCAGGCCAACATTCCAGCCGGCACCTTGTCCAGGAAGCCGATCAGCTCCTCGAAGCGGCCGTCGTCCCCGATATGACCGATATCGGTTCCCTCGATGAACGACTCCGCTCCATCCGGCAGGAACAACTCCCAGCGAAAGCGTGCCCAATCGTGGTGGATGTCCGGTTCGCCGATCAGCGCAAGGCGCGACCCTGGGAGTTGCGCCAGCATGCTCTCGAGCATCGTTTCGATCCCGGCATGTCCTTCGCCGGAAAAGACAGGATCCTGAAACACCGCTTCCTCGGTGAACGCCCAACTGATGAGGTCCCGGCGCTGCGCGGCATCCGGCTCGTTCCAAATGGCGATGTAGCGGTCGATCACGGAATCGTTGACAGACATGTAGAGATCCTCTCGGATGTTCCGGCTGGCTTCTCCGGCCGGCATGTCTTCCATGCTGCAGGAGACCGGGTGTGGCGTCGATTACCTCCCGGGTCATTGCCGTGACTCAGGGCATTCGTCAGAATGGGAGCATGAACACGGCATACGCACCAGTAGGAACCCTCTTGCGAGATTGGCGCTCCCGTCGCCGGTTGAGCCAGCTCGAGCTGGCGCTGGAAGCTGAGATTTCCACCCGACACCTCAGCTTCGTGGAAACCGGCCGGTCCCAGCCGAGCCGCGAGATGATCCTGAAGCTGGCCGACCAGTTGGAAATCCCGCTTCGAGAGCGTAACGCGCTGCTCCTGGCGGGAGGATATGCGCCGGTCTACGGCGAACACCCGCTGGAATCACCCGATCTCACCCGGGCGCGGGAAGCGGTGCAACGAATTCTGACCGGGCATGAACCCTATCCGGCCATTGCGGTCGATCGGCATTGGAACCTGCTGGCATTCAATCAGGCGATCGGACCCTTGCTGGCCGGGGTCGATCCTGAGCTGATGCAACCACCGGTGAACGTATTGCGCCTGAGCCTTCACCCGGGTGGGATCGCCCCCCGCATTGGCAATCTGGCCGAATGGCGAACGCATATCCTGCAACGGCTCGACCGGCAGGTCGCGCAATCGGGCGATCGGGAGCTGATGACGCTGCGGCAGGAGCTGGCCGGGTATGCTGCTGGAGCGACCAGCGACGTTACCCAGATCGACGAGCTGATCGTCCCCCTGGAGATCATGACTTCCGCGGGAATGATGCGGTTTTTCACCACCACCACCGTTTTTGGAACACCTCTGGAGGTCACCCTCTCCGAGCTGGCCATCGAATCGTTCTTCCCCGCCGACGCGGCGACGGCAGAAATCCTGCGCCATCTCGCGGATACCCGTCCGCCATCGCCCTGAATCGGATCGAATACCCCGCGCCGAGCGTGTTACAGCGCAACCGTTTCGACGGGAGTGGTGCGCAACCGAGCGACATCCCGCAACGGCGGGTCGCCAAAGAAGCGTTTGTAGTCCCGGCTGAAATGCGAGGCGTCGTCGTAACCTACCCGGTAGCCGGCAGTGGCGGCATCGAAATCGCCACTCAGCAACAAGCGGCGCGCTTCCTGTAACCGCAATTGTTTCTGGAATTGCAACGGGCTCATGGCCGTCACCTGCTTGAAATGGTGATGGAACCCGGAAACGCTCATCCCCAGCTCGTTCGCCATCGTCTCGATGCGCAGCGGTTTGGCGTAGTCGCTGCGCAATCGGGAAATCGCATCTGCCATCCGATTGGACTCGCCGCCCAGGGTGCTGATCTGGCGCACGCGATCGCCCTGCGGACCCATCAGCAACCGATAGACCAGCTCCCGCTTGATCAACGGCGCCAGGAAACGGGCATCCTCTGGATGATCGAGCAAGCGCACCAGACGCACAGTTGCATCGAGCAAGGGATCGTCGATCGGGCAGGTGTCGATTGCGGTGACGTCGGACGCGCCGCGCAACGCCGGACGCCCCGCTTCCACCATCACTGAGCCGACCAGCGCCGGATCGAGCATGACCACACATCCGAGATAGGGACATTCCGGCGAGGCTTCCACGATGCGGCTGGCAATCGGCAGCACGGTGGTTGCGACCAGATAGTGCCCAGCGCCGTAGGGATAGCGCCGCTCGCCCAGGCGAACCTCCTTGCTGCCCTGCGCAATGACGCAGAACGACGGGAAGGACGCGCCATGCCCCAGCTCGGTCGGACCATTGGCCCGCCGCAGGCGTACCCCCGGGATACGCTCCTGCGTCCCCTCATCCGGGACCGCGCGTTCGATACGTTCGATCAGCTCGTCGTACATCATGCCTGCATGGTACCGCCGGGTGCATCGATTGTCTTGCACCTTTGCAGAATCGTGCAAGGATCGTGCAGGCACATCCTACCCGGCATTCGGAAACCCGCCGTACTATCTCACTATGCTCTGCCGCGGTCGCCGGAGCATCCCCTGACAATCTGGAGTTATCGTCAATCGGGAGTCTTCGTGACCGAAACGACCCTTCCATTTACCACCGAGGCCGGTCCGCCGGCCACCGAAACCCAGGCCGCCACCCCACGCGCCGGAACGCCCAATGCCACTCTGGCGGTTGCGGCCCTCGGCGGTTTCATCATCATCCTCGATGCACTGGTGGTCAATGTCGCGCTTCCCTCGATTGGGCGCGATCTGGGCGGCAGCATCACCGGCCTGCAATGGGTGATCGACGCCTACACCCTCATGTTCGCCGCGTTGCTCCTTTCTGCCGGCACGCTGGCCGACCGGCTCGGCGCCAGCCGCTCGTTCGGTATTGGATTGGTCCTCTTTGTGGTCGCGTCGGCGGCTTGCGGATTCGCCACCAATATGGAAACGCTGATCGTCGCCCGGCTGGTGCAGGGCGCCGGCGCGGCCGCAATGATGCCCGCCTCGCTGGCGATGCTGCGCGAGGGATTCCCGAACGCGCGCGCACGGTCCAGAGCCATCGCCATCTGGGCGATGGCCGGGGCGATTGCCTCGGCGGCTGGTCCGCTGGTGGGCGGCATCCTGACCGAAATTAGCTGGCGGGCCATCTTCTTCATCAACCTGCCCGTCGGAGTGGTCGCGCTCTTCCTGCTCACCCGGGTCGCGCCCTCGCCGCGCCGCCCGGTGCCGTTCGACTGGATTGGACAGATCAGCGCCGTGGTCGGCCTGGGCGCGTTGACCTATGGCCTGATCGAAGGGGGCGCCATCGGACTGACCGCGCCGGAGACCGTCATCTCACTCTCCATTGCCATAGTGGCGCTGGGCATCTTCTTCGCGTCCCAACACTGGGGTTCGCACCCCATGCTGTCGCTTCCGCTGTTGCGCTCGCGACCGGTGGCCGTGTCGATGTTCGGCGGTTTCGCCTTTACGGTCGGATTCTACGGACTGGTCTTCCTGCTCAGTATCTACCTGCAGCAGGAGCGTGGGTTGTCCCCCTTGCAAACCGGTTTGGCGTTCGTGCCCATCACCGCGCTGAGCGCCTTCGTGAATCTGCTCACCCCGAGGATGAACGTGCGCTACGGCCCGCGCATCCCGCTGGCGCTCGGTCAGCTCCTGATCGCCCTGGGCTTGTTGTCCCTCTGCCTGCTGCTGACCTCCGCCCCGATCTGGTTGCTCGCGCTGGTCACCATGCCGGTCGGCATCGGCGGCGCGCTGGCCATGCCCACCGTTACCGGGTTGATGCTGAACAGCGTGCCGGCCGAGCGCGCGGGCATGGCCGGTGGCGCCCTCAACACCTTCCGCCAGGTTGGGGGAGCGGTGGCCATCGCGGTCTTCGGCGCGCTGGTCGGCCAACAAGCCGGATTCGTGCACGGCATGCGGCTCAGTCTCATCATCGCCGGCGTGCTCCTGCTCGCGACCGCCGCCATGAGCTTCCTGCTGGCCCCCGGCCGCGAATCGATCGACTGGAACGACGACATTCATCTGGAAGAAGCCATGGCCTGAGGGCCGCCGATCAACGACAGAGAGGAAGGAAGCATGCAACAGCGAACGCTAGGAACCAACGGACTCGACGTTTCCGCCATCGGGCTCGGCTGCATGGGCATGAGCATGTCCTACGGACCACCGCCGGGAACGCGCGACGAGATGATCGCCTTCGTCCGGCAGGCAGCTCGACATGGGGTGACCTTTTTCGATACCGCGCAGTCCTACGGCACCTTTGCCAATGAAGCGCTGGTTGGGGAGGCGTTGCAACCGCTGCGCGGTCAGGTGAAGATCGCGACCAAATTCGGGCACGACTATGGTCCGAATCACGAGGGTCCCGCAACCGGCAAACTCAATAGCCGGCCGGACTACATCAAAGCGGGGGTCGAAGGATCGCTAAAACGTCTCCGCTCCGAGACGATCGATCTGTTCTACCAGCACCGGGTCGATCCCGATGTCCCCATAGAAGAGGTGGCGGGCGCGGTCCGAGACCTGATTGCCGAAGGCAAGGTGCAGCACTTCGGCATGTCCGAGCCATCGGCTGAAACCTTGCGGCGCGCCCACGCCGTGCAACCGGTGAGCGCAGTGCAAAGCGAGTATTCGATCTGGTGGCGCAGGCCGGAAGAGGCAATCCTCCCGGCATGCGACGAGCTTGGAATCGGATTCGTGCCCTTCAGCCCGCTCGGCAAAGGGTTCCTCACCAACACGGTCGATCTGAACGCCGAGTTTACCGATGGCGACATTCGCAAGGTGATTCCGCGCTTTACCGCCGAGGCACGCAGCGCCAATCAGGCGCTGGTCGATCGATTGGTCACGATTGCCGAATCGAAGAACGCAACCACGGGACAGATTGCGCTCGCCTGGCTGCTGGCGCAGAAGCCGTACATCGTGCCGATACCGGGCACCCGGCGCATCTCCCGGCTGGACGAGAACATCGGCGCGGCGAACGTCGAGCTGACCGCGGACGATCTGGCCGCCATCGATCAGGCGGCCGCCGAGATCGACATCCAGGGCGACCGCTATCCTGAACATCTCGAATCCCAGACGAATCGGTAGTTTCGGAAAAGAGCGTGCATCGTGAAGAACTCTCGTGAGCGCGAATACGCAATGCCCCGTTCGACCTCATGAAGGAGAAGGAAAATGAACCCAACCTACGACTTCACCGGCCAGGTTGCCTTTGTCACCGGAGCAGGTTCTGGCATGGGACTCGCCACCGCGCAGGCGTTTGCCGAGGCGGGTGCGGCCGTAGTGCTCGCCGATGTCAACGGCGACGCACTCCGATCCGCAACCGAGGCCCTCACGGAGAGCGGTCATCAGGCACTTGGCGTGATCTGCGATGTATCCGACGAGGATCAGGTCGCTGCTGCCGTCGAACGCACGGTGGCAACGTTCGGACGGCTCGACATGGCGTTCAACAACGCCGGTATTCAGGTGCCACCGAGCGATGCCGCCGATGAATCGTTCGTGGTTTTCGACATGGTCAACGCGATCAACTTGCGCGGCGTGTGGGCCTGTATGAAGCACGAGTTGTGGCAAATGCGTGCGCAAGGCAGCGGGGCGATCGTCAACTGCTCCTCATTGGGGGGACTGGTCGGCTTGCCTGGACGCGCTTCGTACCATGCTACGAAACATGGGGTCATCGGCCTGACCAGGAGCGCGGCGCTGGAATACGCCCCGCGGGGGGTACGCATCAATGCCATTTGCCCGGGAACCATCCACACGCCGATGGTCGATGACATGATCGCCAAAGGGGAGCTCGATATCCCGGAGGCGGAGGCAAACCAGCCGATTGGACGCCTCGGTC
Source organism: uncultured Chloroflexia bacterium (assembly GCA_963720855.1). Classification (GTDB taxonomy): domain Bacteria; phylum Chloroflexota; class Chloroflexia; order Thermomicrobiales; family UBA6265; genus JAMLHN01. The sequence goes on from CAVRGV010000002.1 coordinate 913,735, forward strand.
GATCGGAAGAGATCGCCTCGGCTGTGCTCTGGCTGTGCAGCCCGGGCGCGAGCTTCGTCGTCGGCGTGGCCCTTCCGGTGGACGGTGGGTACACCGCTCGTTGACTTCCGTCAGACGAGTTGGCCGATGGCGAGTCGACCAGTCAGGACATCGATGGCAGGTGGGCTCTCCTTGCAATCAACAGCAGGATCATTGTCGGCGCCGCGTGGATGCCAGGATAGAAATTCGACCATCAAGGAGTACGAAATGACGCAGAACATTCGCACCGGTCGCCGGCAATTCCTCACCCTGAGCGGCGCTGTCCGTTCTGTCGGCGCTCGCGCTGCCAGCGGTTCAGAGACATGATGTTTCTGCCCAGGAAGCAACACCCTCTCCAGGCACGATGGCATCGCCCGCCGCTTCTCCTGCGTCGGCCCAGGATGGAACGCGCGTGCGGTTCACGCTCGATGACATCGAGATCGTCGTGCAGATTACCGACAACCCCACCAGCCGCGATTTCGTCTCCCTGGTGCCGCTGACGCTGGAGTTCGAGGACTTTGCCAGTATGGAAAAGCTGAGCTATCTCCTCCGTGAACTCACCATCGAAGGCTCCGCGAGCACCACTCCCAGGAATGGGGACCTCATCTACTTCGTTCCGTGGGGCAATATCGGTTTCTATTACGACGTGGATCGTCGCGACCCGTCATTCGACGACCGCGTCATTCTCATCGGGGCCATCGAGACCGGGGAGGATGTGCTTGGTCGTCTCGAAGGTGGGCCCGTGCAAGTGGAGATCGTGACGTAATTTTCAGTCGGCCACGCACAGCAGCCCACAGAGAGCGATAGTGGTTGTACGTGCTCATCGAAACAGGAAGGACAACACATTGACCGACAGCACACCTGGCACAGCGCCATCGCCAGCGCAATGGGCCAACGAAACCTTCGCCTATCTGACCACCATCGGCCGCCAGAGCGGAGATCCGCACCGGATCGAAATATGGTTCGCGATGGAGGATGGCGACATCTATCTCCTCTCCGGCGGGAGAGACCAGTCTGACTGGGTGCGCAACCTGCAAGCGAACCCCGCGGTCTCGATCGAGCTTGGTCCGGAGACCTTTTCCGGCGTGGCCGAGATAATCGCTCCCGATACTGTCGAAGACCGCCGCGCGCGGGAACTGCTGGTGCAGAAATATCGCAAGGCCAACGAGCTGGACAATTGGGGCCGCACCTCGCTCCCCATCGTGATCAGACTCGCGTAACACGCAAAGGAGCACCGACCATGAAGCTCACACGGAGCTCAGTCTCTACCCGCAAAGGCGCCGCGGAATGGTTCACCGGCGATGTCTACATCGACGTCGTCGCCGAGCCGGAATCCACCTTTCGCGCCGGTGCATTCAACGTCCACTTCGCTCCGGGCGCGCGTACCGCCTGGCACACCCATCCTGAGGGGCAGACGATCTTCGTGCTGGAAGGCGTGGGCCGTTGCCAGTGCAAGGGCGGTCCAGTGGAAACCATCATGCCGGGCGACCGCGTCTTCTTCGAACCGGGCGAAGAGCACTGGCACGGCGCCGCGCCCGACCGCTTCATGACCCACACCGCCATCGCCCAGGCCGACGACCAAGGCAACACCGTCACCTGGCTCACCCACGTCACCGACGCTGAGTACGACCCGGAATAGTTGCGTGAGTCACAAAAAACTCTCAAGCACCAGGACCTCTATTTCAGCGACACGACGCAGCCGCCGGTCGTTGGTGACAAATGTTTCGGCTCCATGAGCCAAACTCGCGGCAATTTGCAAGGCGTCGGGCGTCCGCAGACCATACTTGGCGCGAAGCTCGGCGCCGATACGCGCTATCCGAGCATCCACACTTACGATGGTCAAATTGGGAATGCCTCCGAGCAGAGCTTCATAAGCGTCCGCGATCTCTGCACGTCCCAGACGTAGCGGATGGGTCGTGACTTCGACGATCGTAATAACCGAGGTTATGCCCTGGACGTGACCATCCGCCAACGCATGCAGCACCGCCGACGCCGCTTTGGCCCACGGATCGGTTTGCTGGATGTGGTAGATGAAGATGGGAGTATCTATGCCGATCGAGCTCGTGGAGCGGAGCGCGTCTACGATGGTGTCGGGCGATCCCACGCTTCCCGCTCCTCATCCAGATAGGCATCCACGTCACCTTCCCAGATTTCACGGTGGAGCCCCCGAAGCTGATCTACCGCATCTCCCCGGTGCGGCACCAACACGATGACGCCGTCGCGCACCTGCGCCAGCAGATGATCGCCTGCCTCGAGCGCGAGCTCTTTCCGAATCGCCGACGGTACCGCGATTTGATGCTTGCTGCTGATCTTGACTGATATGTGCGACATGATGGCTCCGACTCCGGGGTTACTGCTTAGCAATTATAGCAAAATGCTTAGCACATCGAGGCCGCGTCGCCCTCATCGCCGCATCGGAGGGAAGGGCGATTGACCGAGCCAGGTTCGGTTCGCATACTGAACATCAGCAACCACCGAATCGTCATCTCAGGTCGCGAAAGGCTGCGGTCTTCATGTCCACGTCGAACCTCTCCGCCGACGATCTTGCCGGGCGGCTCTATGAAGCCATGCTCGGCGGATTCGATCTCTTCGCCGTCTATATCGGGGATCAGCTCGGCTTCTATCGATCGCTCGCCTCCGAAGGCCCCGCCACCAGCACCCAGCTGGCCGAACGCACCGGCACCGCCGAGCGCTATGTGCGCGAGTGGCTGGAGCAGCAAGCCGTCACCGGCTTCCTGACCGTCGACGACCCTGCCAAACCAATAACCGAGCGCGTCTTCACGCTTCCCAACGAGTACGAAGCGGTGTTGGTCGATCCCGACAGTTTCATCGGCATGGCGCAGGGCGCGCAGATCTTCGTCGGCTCGGTCACGCCGCTGCCGCAACTCCTGCACGCCTTCCGCACCGGCGACGGTGTGCCCTATGAGGACTACGGTCCCGATCTCGCCGCTGGGCAGGCGCGGTTCAACCGCCCCATGCTGCTGCGCCAACTCGCGCAGGAATACCTTCCGGCCATGCCCGATATCCACGCCCGCTTGCAGGCCGATCCCCCCGCGAAGGTGGCCGATATCGGCATGGGGCTCGCCTGGTCGTCGATCGGGCTGGCGCGTGGCTATCCCAAGATCACCGTCGATGGCTTCGATCTGGACGACTACTCGGTCGAGCAGGCCAATGCCAATATCGCCGCCGAGGGATTGAGCGACCGGGTCGTCTGCCATTGCCGCGACGCCGGCGATCCCGAGCTGGCCGGGCAATACGACTTCGCGCTGGCGGTCGAATGCGTGCACGACATGGCGCATCCGGTGGCCGTCCTCAGCGCCATGCGACGCCTGGTCGGACCCGGTGGCACCGTGCTCATCGTGGACGAAAAAGCGGACGAAACCTTCCTGCCCCACGGTTCCGAGCACCAGCGCATGCTCTACGGCTTCAGCATTCTCCACTGCCTGCCGGTCGGCATGGGCAATCCCGACTCCGCCCAAACCGGCGCCGTCATGCGCCCGCAAACCTTCCGCCAGTACGCCGCCGACGCCGGCTTCAGCAACGTGGAAATCCTGCCGGTCGAGAACGACGCCTTCTATTTCTATCGGTTGACGGCTTGAATCAAAAAGAAACCGCGATCCTTACCCAAAGAGCGAGAGCTGCCGCACCGGCTCGGCCTTCCTCGCCTCGCTCAACCGGGTCATCGGGGTGATCTTCGGGAAGAAGGCGTCGAATTCGGCCTGTGATTCGAACGCCTCCTGGAACCGCGCGGCCGTATCGGATAACCGGCGGAGCAGGTCGCGCGTATTCTCATCGCGCGCATAGTCCTCCAGGAAACCGAGCGAACCATCTTCGCGGTCATAGACCTCGACCCGCTCGCCGAACCGCCAGCGATTGGGATGCGCGTCGAGCAGCGTCTTCAGGCGTGGCTGCTTGTCCAGGGTGCTGCGCTTCACCATCGTCCATTGGCTGATCTCGCGTGGCTCGACCGTCTTTTGCTGGATCGCCTCCGCCAGTTCGAAGTAGCGGTCGCGCACCTCATCGCGCTGGTCGCGCATGAGCCCGAGCGCTGCGTCCTGGATGAAGCGGAGAAAGCAGCGCTCCATGCGGCGGCTGCGCAACGAGCTCCCTTTGAGCGTCAGCGATCCGGAGTAGTCGAGCAACGCATACGTTTTGAGCTTCAGCGAAAGCATCTTCTCATAGCGCCCGTCATGCGCCAATCGCACCCCGTCTGGCAACGCCAATGAGCCGATCGTGGCGATGAAATCCTCTTCCTCGCGTTCCGTCGCGATGCCATCGGGTGGGGTGAAATAGACCCCGTCGGTGTCGACCTCGATCGGTTTGGCCCCGTGCCGATCGAGCTCAGCCACCACGTTGCGGATCAAGTCGCTGCCCTTCCAGCGTCACCCGCTCGGCGGCATCGAAATCGTTGAACAATCCCGCCCCAAACCCCAGGTAGCCGTAGAACGAGTTGATCAGCACTTTGAAGCTGCCCTGCAGCCCGTCCCACAGCGCGTGTTCTTCTCCCACCGTCTGCCGTGCCCGCTGCTTGGCGTCGATCCGCCGCTGTGGTCAGCTCCCGCAGGAGGATCGGGAAAGCGCCCAGGGTGTCGGCGGTTGCGGTGATGTTGTCATGCAGCATGATCGAGGGATAGAGGCTTTCGACATCGGCCTTGACGATCGGTCCAAACACGCCACTCCGCACCAGCTCGGTGAAACCTCCCGGGTACGGCCGGGCGTTTCCAGGCTCCGGCAGCGCATGCCCGGCTGCCAGATAGGCGCGCACCATGAGATCGTCGATCTTGCGGCCGGTCCCGGTGACGGTGGTGCGCTGAAAGGTCATCGGCAGAATCTGCGTTTGATAGAACTCGGTGGGAATGGTGATGCGGGCGAGCAGATCGACATCGCGCACATCATCCAGCGCATAGCGGCCGAGCCGCTCGCGATCGCGCTCGCCGTTGCGCCAGAGCGTGGCGATCTCATCGCCCGCCACGAACTCGCGCTCCTCCCGCTCGAGACCCAGCGCGCGAATCGCGGATTTCAGCGCATAGCTCGAAAGCCGTCCTGCCGTGTCGAACCGCTGGAGCTGTTGATAGGTGTCGACGATGTGGCGACCGTGCACGTGCACCTGGGTATAGGGCAGCGACACCGGCCCGGCGCGAAAGCGTTGCTGCTCGGTGAGCAACGGCTGCGATCCGTCGCGCCCCAGGCGCAACGGAACCTGCCACCGCCGTGCCCGCTCCACCAGATAGGGAAGATCGAAGTTGAAGATGTTGTGCCCTTCGATCACATCGGGATCGAGCCGCTGAATCGCCTCCGAGCAGCGAAGCAGCAGATCGCGCTCGTCGGTTTCGAGAAAGAGCAGCTCTTCGTGCTCCCCCTGCTTCAGGGCGATCATCACCACCGCGCCATCCTCGTCCCGCGGATTCAGGCTCAGGGTTTCGATATCGAGCTGCAAGCGGCGCAGATCCTCGAACCGCATCTCCTTGAAGAGGGTGATGCCGGTTCGCATCAGGAACTGGCTCACCGGCGAATTCACCCGATAGACGCCGCTCGATTCCGCTGGCAGCAGATCGGAAGCGCGCCGGAACTGTTCCCACGAATCGAACTCGACCAGCGTCGCCAGCGGATGCGTCTCGGCTCCCCGCAGGGAACTGGTCGCCGGTTCTGGCCGCAGGTTCCGCAACGCGTCCGGGTCGCGCGCAATCAGCCAGGGCTGGAAGCGCTGTTCGATGGTGCGCGTCTGGCCGTCCTCGGTTCGCTGATAGAGCAGCACGCGTGTTCGGCGACCGAAACTCCGCCGCCACCAGCCGAGGGGTGCGGTCGCTTCCATAGAGAAGCGCGTCGACATCGTCGGCGGTGAAGCGCTCGCGATCGGGGAGGGGTGAATACTGGTCGTCGAAGGGTACTATGGCGGTCATCAGGATCCTCAGTCACGTAGGACCAAATGATCCCATGCGCGCACCAGGCGTGTCTGTTCCGTGCGTCGTTCTGGTGGTTTGCGGCACTGAACGTCTAGGCGGTTGTGTCGTCTTATCCCTGCACCAGGCAACGCCCCCACCCCATTGTCATGCTGAGTGTGCTGTCAAGGCATCGGGGTCACGTTGTTGGCGCCAAATGACGCCCAAACTCGGTTATTGTCATTCTGAGCCGCAGCGAAGAATCTCTCGTTCCCACAGAAGCCCGGTCTCCCGATGAGGAGCGGTCCTTGGGCGACCACGGAGAGATGCTTCACGTTCGTTCAGAATGACAATTTGATCGGCTGCGCATGCAGAGCTGAGCGGTGCCGGACACGAATGCGTCGACCCGGCACCGAGCGTGCTTGCGATTCGTTGTTTGGTCTGTGAACCGATGGCTCAGTCGAAGAAGTCTGCGTCTTCCGGACGCAGGTACGCCTTCGCCGCCTCGGGAATGAAGTTCACCCCGAGACCGGGCCGGTCCGGAACCTCGATGAGACCATCGACCACCGGGTTCCCATCGAAACCGTCGACGATGTCGTACCAGAATCCCTCCGCCTCGAACCGGGCCGGATACTCGAACGCAATGTAGTTGTCCGGCAAACAGGCCGACATCTGGATCAGGCTCGCCAACCCGAAGACGCCATTGGCCGTTCCATGCGGAGCGATGGCAATGCCGTGCAGGTCCGCGAACTCCGCGATCCATTTCAGCTCGGCAATCCCGCCGACATCGCAGGGATCCGGACCAACCACGTCGACCGCGTGCGTTTCGATCAAGTCCTTGAAGTTCTGCCGGAGATAAATCTGCTCACCGGTGTGAATCGGCGTCGATGTTGCCCGCGTCACATCCCGATAGACATCGGCATTGACGAACGGGCTGTAATCGCCGGTGATCATGTCCTCGACCCAGAGCAGATGCAACGGCTCGAGCGCCTTCGCGAATCGCAGCGCGTCGTAGGCGAGATACCCGGGACCGGCATCGACCGCCAACCCATACCCCGGGCCCAAGCGCTTCTTTGGCCGCGGTGATGGCCGCCACCGAATGCTCGAATCCGGCTTCGGTGACCAGCACCGCGATTCGGGTAGGGGTAGGGCGCATCCGGGTGCGACTCCCCATAAAAGTAGTCGGGCAGATCGAGCCGCCATCGATGAATGAAAGCTCGACGGCAACTTGAACATCTTGAACCCGCCGGGAAGCGCTTTCGCCTCGGCTGCCCAGCGACCGTAATCGGAAACCGTGTGCTCGGCGCTGATCTCGTGGTGGTAGAAGGTGCGATACGTGCGGACCTGGTCCCGAACCTTCCCGCCAAGCAGTTTGTAGACCGGCGCGCCCAGCGCTTTCCCCGCCAGGTCCCAAAGCGCGATCTCGATCGCGCTCACCGCCGAGCCCCAGGGCTTGAAGCCGCCCCGGCTGCGGATGCGCTTCATCACCCGCTCGACATTCGTCGGATCTTCGCCGACCAACCACGGCTTCAGCTGCAAAACCAGTGGTTGCACATACGGCTTGGGTGTTTCGATCTGGCTCCACCCGTCGATCCCCTCATCCGTGACGATGCGCACCACCGGACTGTTGGCGATCACCGCGCATTTGATATCCGTGATTTTCAAAGCGTACCTCCCCCGGTCTTGCTCTTGAACTGTCAAACGTGGTGGAATCGTACCCGGTCGATGGCGCTGGAATTCAGCTGGTATCCAAAGC
>CAVRGV010000003.1:0-1455119 GCA_963720855.1 uncultured Chloroflexia bacterium
ATTGCTGCTCCGGCACAAGTCCAGCGGCTCCGGATCGGGATGCGGGATATCGACGCCGGATCGTGCGCTCAGGACGCTGGGGTTGCCCCCGGCGTTGCCGTTCCCGGTGGGCTCATCAAGAATTCCAGGACATAGAACCCCTCGTAGCCGTCTGCGACGGGCGTGCTGGAGTCTATACTAGCGACCTCAGGACTGGTACCAAGGAAATTGTAGAAGCGCGTGCAGAATGAACTGATAGCTATTTGGCCCGGGATCTGGGATCTGATTCAGACGTGTCATATCGCGTGAGGACGAGCTGACCAGGTCCGGGAGCAACCTGCATGTCGAATTCAAGATCGGCATCCGGAGCTGGCGGGAAGCCGCCCACGTCATGCCCATGGAATCCCTCTCATTGAGGAGCACCCAGCCCAAAAGCTGGGTCATCGAGTCGCTCGTATTTGTCGCCACCAGCTCGGCTTCGTTTTCTGCCAGAAACGCATCACCTGTAGAGGAGGGTCACGTCCTGGCCGGCGGGAATCGACTCAGTCGTGTCATCAAAACGGATGATGGTCATGGGCGCGGCGCTCTGGACCGTGAGCTGGCCTGTCAGCACGTATTCGATGAACGGTCCAGGGCAGCAGTACGGAACATAGGTATACGTCGAGTCGGCTGGAAACTCGATGTAGTCCCAGCCGGCAGTGATGGCGCCAGTGGAATGCACCATCGAAGCCGGCAGGTCGATGGTGATCTTGTGCTCGCCAACTGGAGTAGCAATTGGCGACACCTCCTGCACGACTGCCGCGGGAATGACTGGGCCATTGTCGGGATCTGAACCGAAGGGGCGAAAGAACCCGTACGCCGCAACGCAAGCAGGGAGGCCGCAATCAATGCCGCGACAACGGCCAATCTGCGGTCGATGCGACCGGGCGATGGCGCAGAGCGCGCTTTTCCGCCAAAGGTACGGGCTGGGGCAGGCGGTGGTTCGAGGAGAGTGGTATGGCGTGCATGGATGAGTGCTCCTGTTCCGGTTTGGGGTGGGTTGAATACGTTTCCAGGTTTCGGCCCAGGCTCGTTCGCGAACCGTGCTGGACTGAGGCGCAGGATCGAAGGAAGCGAGACGCCGCAAGGTCTGCTGCGACATCGGGCGGAAGTTGATCGGCGGGTTGCTGGCCGCTCGACAAATGCGTCCCAGTAGCCATCGAGGGCATCGTCATCGAACGGAGGCACGGAGGTGATCAGACATGCTGCACCTCCCAGGCGGGGTCGTCGTCGATCACGATCTGGCGGAGCTGGTCGAGCGCGCGCGATTGCGCCTGGCGCACCGCGCCGTCGCTGATGCCGAGAATGGCAGCAATCTCCTGACCGGTGAATCCGCTGAGCCGCAGCTCGACCACTTCACGGGAGCGTTGTGGCAATCCCTGGAGCAGTTGCCAGAGATTGCGTTGGTCGTCGGATGCGAGCGCTAACTGTTCGGGAGTGGGATGCGGGTCGACGAGATCGAGCTCTTCCGGCATGGGCGACATTGGCTGTCGCGCTTGGGCGCGGTAGACGTTCACCACCTCATTGTGGGCAATCGCAAAGAGCCAGGAGCGAAACTGGCCGGTACCACCGACGAAGTTGGGCAACGCCGCGAAGGCATTGGTCATCACGCGGATGGCGGCATCTTCGGCGTCGGCAGGGTCGGCGAGCCGCATGCTGCAGTAGCGCAGGATCGGCGTCCAGTATTTGGTGAAGAGCTGTTCGAACAGGGCAGGGTCGGCGATGGCGGCTTGCGCGAGCTGGCGGTCGCCGGCTGGCTGCTGACCGTCATCGCCAGATTGATTCTGAGTTGCCGCTTGGCGTCGGTACCGCAATCGTTGGGGCACCCGCATTCTCCCGATATGTCATGTTGCTGCTTTCACAGTAGACACCAGGAAGCGCGGAATTGTTACGCCGCCCAGAGAGGGTTGGTTGGCCGACTATGCTTCAGCAGTCTGTTCAGGGGGCGTTTTGCGCACGTGTGGATGCCCACCCGCCGAACGCATCCATCAGAGAAATCGCCAGAACTCAGTATGTTTTACGGATGTGGAACGGTCTGAACAGATCGTAGGCTCGAGGCAGCTCCCAGTCCTGTGATCGGCGACGGCGTCGCTCCAGTGGGATGCAAGCGAAGGAGCCGCACGATGAGCCATCTTCCCACTGACGCCACCCTCAACCGCAGAACCGCACTGGCCGGTCTCGGAATCGGCGGGTTGGCGATCGCGGCCCGCAACCTCACGACCAGCGCGCAGCAGGATGCCGACATGGCGAGCCATCCCATGGTCGGGATCTGGCTTGGCATTACGCCGGACGGTCCGAGCCCCGCCTATTTTCTGGCGGATGGTTCCTTTTTCGGATCGTCGTCACCGATCAGCGCGGGCCCCGATGGAACGATTTCGTTCCTGAGTCCCCAGAACGGGACGTGGGAACCGGACAGTGAGTACGGCATACACTTCACGTCGGTACAGAATGTCCACGACGCGACTGGGGCGTTCACTGGCACCTCGACCGTGGATGGCTACCCGGTTGCAAGTGAGGATGGGGAGAGTTTTTACGACGACGGGAGCCGCGTGCGCGTCACCATGCGCGACGCCTCTGGAGCCATCACCCTGGTCCTCGGGGAAGATGGTTCCCTCCCACCGGTCTACGGGAATCGCATGCGACCGGGCGCTCCCGGATTCCAGGAAGGAACTCCTGAGGCAGCGACCCCGACCACATAGTTCAGTCTTCTGTTCCGAGTTTTGACGGCCCGGCAGTCATGCCGGGCCGTTCTTGGTGGATTTGTCGGAGTTCCAAACCTGTCTTGGATCGCTAGCGCGGTTCGCTTGTGGGCGATCATCCGGCGGCGAGGCCATCCTGGATGGAGCGGAAGACGTCGTATTGCGGGTCGTAGCCGAGCAGGGCACGGGCTTTGGCGATGCTGTGATGAATGCGGATCGGCGGACCGGGAACGATGGTGTCGAGATAGGTCAGGTTGGCTTGCTCGGCGAGATACGGGATCAGCTCGCCATAGGAGAAGGGGGCCGGACCGCTGAGATTGAAGGCCTGCCCCACCGCTTCCGGCCGGTCGAGCAGCAGGGTGAGCCCCTGGACGATGTCGCGCACATCGCAGCAGTGGAACATCCAGGGCACGCCGTTCTCGTCGCGTGGCAGCAGCAGGTCTGGATCGGGCTCACCGGCCGGGACCAGCGCATCGGCCACCGCGTCTCCGGCGCGGCTGCGCACGAAGTTCTTCACCTTCTCATAGAAGAGGAAGCCGCCCAGGGTGCCGTTCGGGCTGACCGATTCCCACGGCTCGTAGACGAGGGAGAAACGGGCGATGGCGGTGGGCAATCCGTTGGCGCGGCGGTAGTAGTGCAGCAGCTCCTCACCGGTCACTTTGGTCAGGCCGTAGAAGCTGTAGGGCTCGCGGGGATGGGATTCGTCGATGGGGAGGTATTTGGCGAAGAGCGAGGGGTAGACCTCGTCGCTGCTGGCGAAGACGAGCCGGCTGACGCCGGCGTTGGACGCCGCGTGGAGCAGGTTGAAGGTGCCCACGATGTTGTCCTGCATCAGGATCGCGTTCATATCCTCCGAACCCCAGAGCATCATTGCTCCCAGGTGCATGACCTTGTCTACCCCGGCAACGGCTTCCGCCGCCGCTTCGGGATCGCGCAGATTGCCGATGACCACGGCTACCCCGTCATCGACTGCTTTCTCCAGGCCAGGATCATCGGCCATGACGAGCCCGCGAACCTGATGCCCGCTGGCGATCATCGAACGGGCGAAGTTGCGTCCAACGCGCCCCGTAACTCCCGTGACCAGAACATGCATGCGTGCTTTCTCCTTCTCTCTCTGACACGCTACGTCGAGCGGAACCTTGGATCGAGAACATCCCGGAGTCCATCTCCGAGCAGGTTGAGTCCGAGCACCGCCAGAAAGATGGCGACTCCGGCGGAAATCGAGTACCAGACATTTTGAATAGCGTATTGCCGTCCCTCGTTGAGCATCGCTCCCCAGGAGGGCGTCGGTGGTTGGGTGCCCAGGCCGAGGAAGCTCAAACCGGCTTCGACGATGATGGCGCTCGCGAATGCCAGGGAGGCATGCACGATGAGGGGCGAAACGCAGTTCGGAAAGATGGCTCGCCGCATGATGTAGACGTTTCCCGCACCGATCGCTCGCGCGGCTTGCACATACTCGGTTTGCTTTACCCAGAGCACGCTGCCGCGCATGATGCGGGCGAAGGCAGGGATATAGACGACGCCGATCGCAATCATGGCGTTCCGGATGCCAGGTCCCAGGACGGAAAGAATGGCGAGGGCAAGCAGAATTGCGGGAAAGGCGGCGAAGGCATCCATCACGCGCATCGAAATGCTTTCGATGCGGCCGCCGAAGTATCCGCTGACCATCCCGATCGACACGCCGATGACGAGCGCGATCGACACCGCCACCGTACTGACGAGGATGGAGACGCGTGCTCCATAGATCAGACGGCTGAGGACATCGCGACCGAGCTCGTCCGTGCCGAGCAGATGGGCGCGGGAGGGTGGCTGCAGGATAACCATCGGATCGATCTTGTAGGGGTCATAGGGAGCCAGCAATGGGGCAAAGGCGGCCGAGATCACGATCGCGCAACAAAGTATGAAACCGAGGAGCGACGCTTTTTGCCGCATGAGTTTGCGGAACGTCGAGAATCGGCGGGCCGAGCTCCGGCGAGCCATCGGCATTTCCTGGCCGCTCGGTTGACCAAGGTCGAGGTCGTCTCGCGTGTTGCTGTCAACAAAGGTCATTCTGGACGAATCCGCGGATCCAGGAAGACATACCCGATGTCGACGAGCAGATTTGCAAGCAGGAACACCGTGGCTCCGACCAGGACCGCGCCCTGCACCACGGCGTAGTCACGGAAGGTGATCGACTGAAACGTGAGCCATCCGATGCCCGGCCAGCTGAAGATCTGTTCGATGACGACCGAGCCCGCAAGCAGATAGCCAAGCTGTAAACCGGTGATCGTCAGGAACGGAATAAATGCGTTTCGCAGTGCGTGGCGAACGATGATCGTCGAGTTTCCGAGCCCCTTCGCGCGGGCCGTTCGCATGTAATCCTGCTGGATAACGTCCAGCATGCTCGCGCGAAGAAACCGCATTTGTTCGGCGGCGATCGGGAGACCCATGGTGATGGCGGGCAAGATGAGGTAACGGAGATTGCCGGCCAGGTCTTCTCGTGGCGAGACATATCCCGCCGGGGGCAACCATCCCAATCGCACGGAAAAGATCAGGACCAGAATCACCCCGAGCCAGTAGTTCGGTACCGAGAAACCAGCCAGGCCCCCGACTCTGGCCAGGAAATCGATCCAGGAGTCTCTCCGCACGGCGGAGATGATGCCCGTCGGTATGCCGATGAGGCAGCCGATGAGCATGGCCGCAAGGGCGAGCTCCAGGGTGATCAGGAATTTCTCCGCAATGAGGGGAGCGACCGGTTGATCGCCGATGCGTGAGATCCCCAGATCGCCACGAAGCGCGTCCTGGAGCCAGTGGAGAAACTGGATGGGAATTGGCTGATCCAGCCCCATTTTGGCGCGAAGCGCAGCCATTGCGTCGGGGTCTGGATTGGCGCCCAGGATCAGTTGCGCGGGGTCACCCGGAACCAGGCGAAAGATAACGAAGACAAGCGCCAGCACGAGCAAGAGCACGGGAACCATCTGAATCAATCGTCGGATGATATACGGAGCCACCGGCGGTCCTCTGGCTTCGGCTTGGGTACGGAGCTTGGCTCACAAACGAGAAGCGTGCATCGCCGCCAGCCACGCCAGCCTCGGCGATGCACGCTTTGGGTCGGGTGTTAGGGCGCGATCCACGCCTCGTCGTAAACCAGAAAGGCGCGGTTGTGGAGGACCAGTCCCTGAATATTGGTGCCGGCGGCGGCAAAGATCGGCGCGCCATTCAGAACCGTTCCTGGGCAGTCGGTGAGCGCGATCTGCTGGCATTCGAAGTAGGCTGGCTGCCGCTGATCTTGATCGGCGGTTGCCGCTCCCTCCGCGAAGGCAGTGTTGAAATCCGCATTGTCCCAGAGGAGGGCCGCGCCGTCGTCCGTGACATAGGCATTGCCCAATTGGTCGCTGGGATCCCAGCGGGGCACGAGCGCGGTCAGTGCCATCTCATAGTCGAGCTTGTTCTGGACCGCGTCGACCCATTGGCCGATCTCCAGGAGCTGCAATTCGACCTCGATACCGATATCGGCAAGATTGGCCTGGACGATCTGCGCGATGGTCGGCATCTGCGCCCATTCACGCCAGTACTTGAGCGTCGTCTTGAAGGCGGTTTCCCCCTCGGTATAACCGGCCTCGGCCATGACTTGCTTGGCAGTGTCCAGATCGCGCGAGTTGTACGCCGGAGCGTCAGGATTGAACGCCCAGCTTCCGGTGGAGACCGGATTCGAGCGAATAGTGCCGTAGCCCAACGTCGCAGCCAGCATCGCTTCACGATCGACCGCGAGATTCATCGCCCGGCGAACGAGCGGATTGTCCCACGGAGCGGTATCCGTCTTGGTCAGCAGGTAGTGAAACGCCAGCTGGTACGGTTCCGGGATTTCGATCATCTGGACATTGGAATTCGACGAGAGCGACTGCACCTTCGCGAAATCGACACTTGCGATCGCGTCCACCTCGCCGGTCGTGAGCAGGTTGAGCGCCTGATCCTGATCGGGAACCATACGGAGCGTCAACTCGTCGAGGTACGGAAGTCCCGGTTTCCAGTAGTTCGCGTTCTTCGCGTACTTGACCTGCAGATTGCGTTCCCAATCCACGAAGCTGAATGGGCCGGTACCGATTGGCTTGGCTGGATCGAAATCGCGGGCGCGCAGGAGCCAATGAGCGGAGAACTTGTCGAGCAACGCGGCGTTCGGGGCAGCCAGCGTCAGGACAACGGTGGCATCATCTGGCGCCTCATAGGTGGCTCCGACGAAGGGCTCGATCACTTCCGTGCCGGCGCCGGCATCGGGGGCGGTCAGGGCATCGAAATAGTCGATGACATCCTGTGCAACGAGCGGAACGCCATCATGCCAGGTCACGCCTTGCCGTACTTTGAAGGTCCACGTTGTCGCATCGTCCGAAGACCAGGATTCGAAGACGCTTCCGACGATGTTGTATTCGGCGTCATATTCGACCAGGGTGTCGTAGACAGCCGACCAGGCAGCCGAGTCGGCAGCCGTGCTCGCCTGCCACGTAATGAATCCGGAGATGTCGCCGACATTGAGCGTGCCGGTCAGTGAACCGCCTGCAACAGGCGTGGCCTGAGCGCCAACCGGAGCCGTTCTGGCTCCGAGCGCGCCCAAAGCGGAAAGCCCTGCGATGGCGCCTCCCGCGCGAAGAACACTACGCCGTGTCGTCCGAAGGTGACTCATTTTCCCTTGCCTTCCTACTCGAAATTCGGAACGCTGCCGAACTTGAATACCGAACCGCGCGAAGAGAAGTTCCGTTGTCACTTGGTTATGTTCTATGTATACAGGCGGGAGCGGTTCTTGTCTATATTTCCAAGCGCCCGTTGCAAAGTTTCGCGTTCTCCCCGGAAAACGAGGCGGTCCGATCGCTGGAATACGCTTTTGGGCCCGACAGGCCCCTCCGCGGGTTATCGAATCGCCGTATGCGTGCATACACAAATCGTGCGAAACAGCCGGAATGCGCAATAATCAGTCAACCAATTCAGTGCAACCTTTCTAGAAGGGCTATCGGTTCAGGATGCCGGCATCGCTCTCGACGGTTTCCAGGCAACGCATTCCGCGCTATCGGGAGATTGCGCACGCGGCCATCAAGAAGGCAATTCTCGATGGCACCGTTGAGCCTGGCGTGCCCCTTTTCGAGGAGCGGCTCGCGGCAGATCTGGGCATCAGCCGAACGCCGGTGCGGGAAGCGCTGGCCATCCTCGAGCATGAAGGACTGATTTCGCCCGGGACTGGGCGAGGCCTCTTCATCCGCGAGATTTCTCGTGAAGAGTTTCTGGAGCTCTTTACTGCGAATGAAGTGGTCGAGCCGTATCTGGCGCGATCGGCAGCCGTGAAAGCGACCGTCGATGGCATCGAGCGGCTCGAAGAGGCCATCGCGATCGGCCGCCGCGCCGCGCTCGATCAGTCGATTCACGAATCCCTTCGGTCTGGGAGAGAGTTTCATCGTGCGCTGGGAGAGATTGCGGGAAACCTTTCCCTGACTGATCTCATCGTGCGGAACGAAGAGAAGGTCGATCTCTTCCTTATCAGTCAAGGCGATCCGCACTTATTGGCCAGCGAAAAGATGGACCTCTCCAACGATGAGCACGCTGAAATCCTGAATGCGATTCGCGCCAGAGACCCCGAAGCCGCTCAGCGACTCGTCATCTACCACGCTCAGTCGCTTCGCTTGCGTATCGAGCACTTGTTTCGTAGTGCGGACCTCGATCCTCCCTCCTGACCCTGGCGTACGCTCACGTATCTGCCCTCTGAGCGAACAGAACTGGGGCAAAAATCCGCTCAGCGGGAAACGAAGAAACAAGAATCATCCCGAGCGTGAGAAACTACCCGTAACAATCGCGATTTTTGGCTGGAAATGGGAGTGCGCGTCATGGCCGAGCTGCAATTCGATACATCGCAGGTGATGGTCGATTTCAATCAGATGAAGTCTTTTGCCGATAACCCGCTGATTCTGGAGCGAGGCAAGGGCATTCGGGTCTGGGATGTCTTCGGCAAGGAGTACATCGACGGTCTCTCCGGAGTGTTCACGGTCAACTACGGGCATGGGGTCGACGAGATCGTCGATGTGGCTGCCGAGCAGGCGCGCAAGCTCGCCTTTTCCGCGCCGACCATGTCGACCAATCCGCCGGCGCTGAAACTTGCCGATTTGCTCACATCGCTCCTTCCGGAGCAGTTCACCACGGTCAAGTTCGCCAGCGGCGGCTCGGAGGCAAACGAGTTCGCGATCAAGATGGCGCGGCAGTATCACGCCCAGACCGGCAGCCCGCGCAAGTACAAGATCATCTCCCGCTACAACTCCTATCACGGCAGCACCGGGTTCGCCGGGGCCGCGTCGGGACAGCCGGACTGGAAGTCGAAGTACGAGCCCTATCCAGAGGGCTTCATCCATGTCTCGCCGAATTCGGTGGATGCCATCGAGGAAGCGATCATCGGGGAGAATCCGGATACCGTGGCCGCGGTGATCTGCGAGCCGATCATGCTCTCGGCGGGTGTGCGGGTGCCCGATGCGGCGTACTTCCCGAAGCTGCGTGAGATCTGCAATCGGTACAACGTGCTGCTGATCCACGACGAGATCATCACCGGGTTCGGTCGCACCGGAAAGATGTGGGGGTCGGAGACGGTCGGCGCCTGGCCGGACATTCTCTCCTGCGGCAAGGGAATCAGCGGCGGCTATGCCCCGCTGGCGGCGATCATCGTGACCGAGCAGGTGGCCAGCGCCTTCTGGGGCGAGGCGGCCGATGGGGTGCAGTTCTTTTCCGGTCATACCTTCGGGGGCAACCCGGTCGGGTGCGCGGTGGGCGAAGCGGCGGTGCGCTTCCTGCTGGATAACGATCTGGTCGCCAAGTCGAACGCGGTGGGCGACTACCTGGCCGCGCAACTGCTGGAGTTGAAGTCGCAGTTCTCGGTGGTCGAGGAAGTGCGTGGACTCGGCATGATGCGTGGACTGGCGTTCAACCAGCCGATCGGACGGCCGATGTACGCCGCCTGCCGCAACAACGGTCTGCTGACGCGCCCCGCGCCCGATTGGATCGGCATCGCTCCGCCGCTGGTGACCACCACCGAGGAAGCGGACGAGATCGTGGATATCGTGGCGAAGTCGCTTGGAGAAGTCACGGCGTAGGACTCAGCAGGCAGTATCAGCAGTCAGAAGTCAGGAGGAGCTAACCTCTCGTCAGATTAGAGCGTGGTTCTGCACTGACCGCTGACCGCTGACTGCTGGAAACTGACTGCTACTACGTTGCCGCATGGCTACCTGGAATCGAACGATCGCCAAAGCGGGCGAGATCGAGCTGATCGTCAAGAAGTCGCGCTTCATCTGCACGGTCGACCGTGCCGGGTCGGAAGAAGAAGCGCGCGCGAAGCTGCAGGCGCTGAAAAAGCAGTATTGGGATGCGAACCACAACTGCTCGGCCTGGATTCTGGGCGACCGGGGTGAGCTGCGGCGCTCGAATGACGACGGCGAGCCAGGCGGCACGGCGGGCGCGCCGATGCTGCATGTGCTCGATCAGCGTGGGGTGACCGATACGATCGCGGTGGTGACGCGGTATTTCGGTGGGATCCTGCTCGGCGCGGGGGGATTGGTGCGGGCATATGGGCAGTGTGTCTCGCATGCGATCGACGAGGTGGGGATCGTGGAGCGGGTGCCGCTGACGGTGGTCGCGGTGGAAGCAGCCCACGATGAGGCGGGGCGGTTGGAGAACCTCTTACGCGGTACGAGCTGGCGCGTTGCTTCCATAGATTACGGCGCGCAGGTGACCTTCGAGCTGCCACTGGGCGTGGCGGAGATCGATCCCTTTCGCGCCTGGCTGTCGGAAACGACCAGCGGCCGCTGCGAAGCGGTCGAGATTGGCACGGAATTGGTGGAGGTGCCGGTATGACGACGCGGATTTTGCTGGTGCGGGCGGTGAACGTGGGTGGGGCCAAGTTGCCGATGGCCGAGTTTCGCGAGCTGCTGACCGGGCTGGGTGGCGGGGACGTGCGGACCTATATCGCGTCCGGAAATGCGGTGCTCGACGTTCCTGGAGATGCAGCTGCGTTCGACCGGGCGGTGGAGGCAGCGCTGACCGACCGGTACGGCTATGTGCGGGAGGTGATTTCGCGCTCGCCGGAGGAACTGGAGGCTGCGTTGCAAGCGCACCCGTTCGAGGTGATCGAGCCGAAATTCTCCTATATCGTGCCGCTGACCGGAACGCCGACAACGGATGCTGTCGAACGGGCGCGCGACGTGGTGAGCGGCGACGATCGGTGGGAGGTCATCGGCGCGGATCTGCATATTCGGTACGCCAATGGCGCGGGCCGGGCGGAGCTGGATATGAACAAGGTGCTGAAGCGGCTGGGGGTGCAGGGGACGGGGCGGAATCTGAACACGGTGCGGGCGTTGATCGAGATGGCGTGCGAAAGGTCTAGCCCGGATGCTCGTCGAGTTCGATGAGGAACTCAGCCGGGGTGCGGATCTTGACCCCCTGGTACTCGTCGACCCGGCGGAATTCGGCATCGCCGGTGACGAGATAGTCGGCGTTGCCTGAGACGGCGGCCGCGAGAACGAGATCGTCCTGCCAGTGACGGGCTACCCCGATGACTTGCGTCGATGGTACGGCCATTTCCGCTACGACGTAAAGTCGCTGTACCGCCAAGTCCCGATGCGCAGGATCGACCCGCGCAGCAAACCATGGGAGATCGAGCGTTGTGCTCAGCTCGGACATCACTTGCTCTGAAATCAGCAGATCGAATCGCTTGTCCAACCAGCGACGCCAGAGCTGTGCTGGCGGTGTCTGCCAGCCGAGCGCGGAGCCGACGATACTGGCGGCCAATGCGTTGGTGTCCAGCAATACCCGCATTTACGCGTTGCCAACAGGAACGCGATCGGATGACGAGGCGCGTATTTGCTCCCTGGCCAACTCGAGTTGTCGTTCGAACTCTTCCGGCGTCACATCTCGGAAGCCCTCGGCGAGCTTTGCGATATCGAGAAATGCTTGCTCCCGTTGCCGGTCATCTCGTTCCAGGCGTTCGAGGTCGGCGATCGAAA
Organism: uncultured Chloroflexia bacterium; assembly: GCA_963720855.1. Lineage (GTDB taxonomy): Bacteria > Chloroflexota > Chloroflexia > Thermomicrobiales > UBA6265 > JAMLHN01. The sequence continues at coordinate 11,720 of CAVRGV010000003.1, forward strand.
CAACTGCTGCCACCGGTGTCGAACCCTTATAAAGTCGAATTCGGGTTTCTCGGCGGAAGACGCGGTCGAGGATGGAGCTGAGCTTGGGGCGGGCTTCGGTGAACTTGAGGGATTCGGTTGGGATGAGGTTGCTCATGGGGTCACGCCTTTCTGGATGAATAGCGCAAAGTGTACACATGTGTACAGATCTGTACACATGTGGTCAGGTAGAGAAATTCGTCATTCTCGTGCGATTCCGATGCGGCTCCTACACTGATGAGAGAAGACGGAACATTGGAAGGGGGCCGGGATGGCCGAGTTTACGTATGTCGACCGTGCTGCGGAAATGGCGGAGTTCACCACCGGGCGCGTGAAGCCGGTATCGGTGTTGAAGGCGACCGGGGCCAATGTGGTGGTTTTTGCCTTCGAGCCGGGGACGGGACTGCCGGACCATACGGCGCAACAGCCGGTGCTGCTACAGGCGCTTGAGGGAAAGCTGACGGTGCAAATCGAACGGCCAGACCATTACGTTGGCGCCGGGCGATCTGCTGCATATCGAGCCGGCAGTGCCACACAGCGTATCAGCGGATGAGCAGGCGAAATTGCAGCTCACGGTGTTGATGATCGATAGCCCGGGGCCGTCTCATATTCCGATGGAAGCAAGCGCATAGTCGAACGAGCGATGCGCGTAAACAGACAACGCTCCGGGGAATTCCCCGGAGCGTTTCTGCTGGATGCATTTTTTGGACCTAGGCTTCCGGGGTGGACTCGGGCGATGCGACTGGAATGACGCCCTGCTGCTCGAGGCGGCCGAGGTGATCGGCTTCGGTCCAACCTTCCATGGCTTTGCCGCATTCCAGTCGGAAAATGGAGATTCCCGTCCATGTCGCCGTTTGATCGGAGGGCGGGATACCCATGTAGTCGGCTACCTGGGTACCGGTGTTGATCCAGCGCACGATGACGGCGTCATCCGCGATCCAAACCTGGTCGACGGTTGTTTGGAGATCGGGAAATGCCGTCATGTAGGCGGTCATCGAGGTGGTGAAGTCATCGACGCCTTGCGCGTCGGCGCCGATACCCCAGTGATAGACGAAATCGTCGGAGAGAAACGAAGCAATCAGTTCCTGATCCTGCGCATTGCGTGCGGCATAGAAACCGGCGACCCAAGCGGTCGCATCGTCGGCGCTGAGAGAAGCGCAAGGCGTGGCTTCCTGCGCACGCGCGCGGGGCGCGCTCGCCGGCAGGACGAACAGCCCGAGCAGGAGCCCAAGCAAGACCAAACGAGGAAGAGCACGCTGCATTTTTTTACTCCTGTCTTCGCCGCCGATCGGCCAGGTGGTCCCTCCGCATCGAGGCAGACCTGTCGAAAGGAATCGCCAGTCGCGACCCACCATCATTTTATCGTTCATTAGACTCTCTGCCGCGGGCGCTCATGCTCGCACGTCACCATCTCCGGGTGGCAGGTGAGCTGAAAACTCGCGTGACGTTCGCGCAGAAGCCCCGGTGTTCCAGCGTGTGGCGCTCATGGTCGAGGGAGCGATGCGCGTGATCCTGGCAACCCCGTCCCAAGCCGGGACGGGGTTGGTGTGGGTTCGATTGGAATCGAGCCGGATTGGATGGGGCGCCCTACCCCTGTTGACTAAAGGGGATGCCGCCAAACGCGACCAGGGTGCCATCGGCAAGGGTGGCGAAGGATCCGATCGAGCCAGATTCGCCGGACGAAACCGTACCAATCACCGGTCCGCCGAGCGAGGCTGGCTCACCGTCGATACTGCCGTTACCGCGAGATGGGCTGACGAGCAACCCATCGCTGGTGATGGCATGGAGCGCGCCGCTACCGGTCGGGAACCTGGTGAACAGGTCGGTAAAGCCGCCGGCAGCGGTGGTTCGAATCCAGACGATCTCACCGGTGCCGGCCCGGAGGGCAAAGAGGCGCTCGCCGCCGCCATCTGGCGTGGCATCGCCGGTGCCGGTCCAGACGTAGTGGTTGTAGCTTTCGGCATCGACGATCGGCGTGCCCTCGGCCGCAACGCTCTTGCCGGTGTTCAATTGATCGGCGGTGACGACCACCAGGGTTTCGTCAGCATTCACTGGTTGCACCAGCGGTCCCTGCATCCAGTCGTCCCAGATGTGCTCACCGGTTTCGGCCAGGATGCCGGAAACACTTTGCTCGACGGTGCCGTCGGCCTGGGCGTCGCCCTGGGCGCTGACGACCACGAACATCTCGGTCTGGTTCCAGGCCGCGTTCCCCTGACGGGCAATGCGCGAGTTGGTCCCATCGAAGCCGGGGATCGACCAGACGATCTCGCCCGAGGCCCGGTCGAAGGCGAGCAGAGTGCCGCCGGCATCGATCATAGCGATGAGATCGCTGGTCAGTGCTGGGACGGGCATGCCGTGGTCGTTGGTTTGCGAGCCAGATCGATCGGTCGCGGTTTCCCACTGAACGGAGCCATCGTTTGCGGTGAAGGCGGTCATGGTGCCGGTCTCGTCCCAGACGTAGAGGGTGCCAGAGTCGAAGACCATGGAGACGACTGGCTCGGCATAAGCGTGTTGCCAGTTGAGGGTGCCGCTCGCGCCATCGATGGCGATGAGCCGGTTCTCCGCGTCGATCGCGAAGATAGTGCCGCTCCCTGTCCAGGTCTGTGCGGAATCGTGCGGATCTGGCCCAGCATCGGCCACGAGCTGATCGGTGCTCCAGGCGAAGGGCACTGTCCAGGCGGGTTGCCCGGTGGCGGCAAAGGTCGCTTCGATCGTTGGACCCGTGCCATTGTCGATCAACCGATAGACGAGACCACCGGAATAGGCCATGCCCCCGAAGTCGACGAGCTGCCCGGATAGTGGCACGGACCAGTCGAGATTGCTGTCGCTATACGGTTGCGGTTCGATACCGGCAAGCTGGGGAACAAGCGCGGTCAGGCTGCCGTCGGTCGTAGAAGCGTAGGTCGCTACGTCGTCCGAGGAGATCTCGTTCGGGAGCACGCCGGGGACGCTTGCGACCGCTTGCAACATCGGGTTGTCGGTGCCGAAAAAGTTCAGTTGCCCGGTTTTCGAGATGGCGATCGGTCCTGCGGGTCCAGCAGTGAGCGAGACAAAGGGCGAGGCGCCTGCATCGGTGACCCACCCGGAATCTGGGGTGAAATAGAGCAGCCCGGTTGCGAGGTCGAACCCGTAGAGCTGCGGACTGGCATTGGGGGGATACGGGTCGGCCGACGCCATTCCGGGGTTGTCGGCAAGCACCACCGCCATCGAATCGGTGACGGTGAGTCCGGTCACAAGCGCGTTGTAATCGGTCTCCCAAACGGTCGAACCGGTGGCCGGCGATGCCAGCAGGAGTTTTCGCGCCCACGGTTGCGCGGTTTCCTGGCGCGCCAGACCTGCGATAGCGACGGTGTCGTGCGGAGCGGCGACCAACACGATCGATTCGGGTTCGAGACGTCCCGCTGTGCCGGTGAAATTGCCTTCGGTATCGAAGAGCACAACAGTACCGGTGCCGCTCACGGCGGCAATGCCATCTCCACTGGCAACCGGGGATTGGGAGGCCAGGACCGAGCTGGATGAGGTGTCGATATCGGCGACACCTTGCCAGGCAACTAAGCCATCGCTCGCGTCGAGCGCGGCTAGCGTGCGCTGTCCATCCCAGACGTAGATGTCACCGTTGGCGGCTGCCAGCGTCCAGGCTTGCATCCGGGTGGTGGCGCTCCAGCGTGCCTCGCCGGTGGCGGCATCGAGCGCGACGACGCCTGAAGCGGTCGCCAGATAGGCGCCGGATTCGTCTGCAGCCAGTCCATTGGCAGGTAATGTCTGCGCAGAACGCCACTTTTCGGTTCCGGTAACGGTGTCGACCGCTTGCACGCCGGTGAAGTCGTCCGAGCGAATCAGGCGGTAAAGGGTGCTGTCCGCCAACGCGGTGGCGCCGATTTCGACATTCGTGCCGTCGAAGGGAAGCGTCCAGAGGATGGCGCTGTCGTTCACGGTTGGGCTGGCGAGCGCGGCGGGGGAGGCGTCGAGCTGGGCGATGGCTGCGGGAATGACGGTGGGCGTGTCGTCGCCGCGCTGGAAGCCGAAGAGGCCCGCGTTCTGGGCGGCAACCAGCGCGCCGACCAGGATCACCGCCAGCGCGGCCGCGGCCCATCGAGTGTGGTGAAGGATCGACCGAGCTGACCGGATCGGTGCTGGCTTCGGGCCGGGCATGACGCCGGTCGGGGCACCTGCCGTTGTGGCTGCGGGCGCACTGCCAAAAACCAGACGGCGCAGTCGGTGTTCGGCGCCGGGATCGTCCAGCGCCATGGTGTTCTGGAAAGACATGACCAATTCCTCATCTGGAGTGCCGGCGAGCGGCGCATTCTGGCCGAGCACCAGGTCGTCCCAGAAGGCGTCCAATGCCTCGGCATCCCGCCGGTTGTTCGCTTCAAGGCTCATCGGTCGTGCTCCTGGTGCGTGGCATGCGGTGGGGAGAGGAAGGTGCGCAACTTCTGTACCGCGCGGAGTTGCAGCATCTTGACTGCGGCGTGGCTCTTGCCGAGCGCATCGGCGATCTCCGGACCGGTCAGTCCTGCGAGCCGCAGTTCGACCACCTCGCGCTGATCGTCGCTCAGGCGGGTCAGCGCGGCATGCAGCTCGGTGCGGCGCTCTTCCGCAATGGCCTGATCGAGCGGGGTGGGCGCGTCGTCGTGTACTGCGATCGCGTCATCCAGCGGTAGGCGCGGTCCACGCGTGGCCTGGGTGCGGTAGTGATTGGCCACCACGTTGTGCGCGATCGTAAAGAGCCAGGCGCGGGCGGACTCCGGATTCGCCGGAGGCCAGGCACTGAAGGCGCGGGTGAAGATCAGTGCAGCGGCGTCTTCCGCTTCGGCCGGGTCGGCGATGCGCACCTGGCAGTAGCGCAACACTGCCCGGGCGTGCTCCTCGTACAGATCGGCGAACTCCGACGCCCGGGTCGATGGAGGAGGGCACGGAGGCCCTTCGCTACGACCGTCCTGATCAGTGCGGTTCGATCTCCAGCGCAACGTTCCTGGAACTCCCTCCATCCACAGCTTGTCTGCCACCATACCGAAAAGACTCCCGTACTGGATACCGGCGCCGGCATCTCAGACGGGAAGACACGGATCGGGGATCGGGAGTAACGGGTTGCGGGAGCGTCTTTGTGACCGATATTGTTGACTTCTCCATGGAGATATGAGAATATCAGCGCATCGATCCGAACTGGATCGCCTCATCGAGAGGAGCGGAGGGACCGGCCCTGTGATGCTCCAGCAACCATGCAGCGTCTCGCTGGCCTGGTGCTAAGTCCGGACTGGGTGACCAAAAGATGAGCAATCCCCGTTTTCCTGGCAATGCGACCCACTACACAGCCGATGCGCAATAGCGCAACGCGCGTTCTGTACCTGCTAGAGGAAGCGACCGCTTCCTCTCGACGTGTTTCCTCGGGCCGTTTGCAACGCCGCTCCCGGCACATCTCACACGCTGCGCATTTGACCGGGTTTCGCCGGTCGCCGTGACGATCGGGCGTTCCCACGCTCGTCGTACACGTGACGTTTTTTGCCAGACTCGGATGAAGTTATGGGTCGTTACATCCTCGGCCGCGTGCTCGCGGCGGTTCCGACATTGATCTTGCTGACGTTGGTTGCATTCCTGCTCAGCTTGGCCGCCAAGGGCGATCCCGCCTTACTGGCATTGAAAGCAGGCGGTCAGGAACCCACGCCGGAGGCGGTCGCCACCTACCGTGAGAAGCTGGGGCTCAACGATCCACTGCCGGTGCGCTATGCCACCTGGGTCGGCAATGCGGTGCAAGGCGACTTCGGCCGTTCGTCGCTCGACGGCCGCGCGGTCAGCACCATCATCCGGGAGCGGATCGGTCCCACGTTGCGGCTTGGGTCGCGGCGTTCCTGGTCTCGGCGCTGGTCGGAATTCCGCTGGGAATCCTTTTCGGATTGCGTGCTAACTCGAAAGTCGATGTGGCCGGGCGATTTGGCAGCGTGTTTCTCGCCTCCATCCCGTCGTTCTGGTTGGCGTTGCTGCTCATCGTCCTTTTTGGCGAACGCTGGCAGATCCTGCCGGTGGCCGGGTATGGCGGACCGCGCTACATGGTGCTGCCAGTTATCGCGCTGTCGTGCGGCGCGGCGGCCAGCCTGATGCGGTTTACGCGCAGCGCCATGATCGAGGTGAATCGGTCGGACTACATGCGCACCGCGCGTGCCAAAGGACTGAAGCCACTTTCGGTGACGGCCCGGCATGGTTTGCGTAATGCCATGTTGCCCATTCTCACCATCCTGGGCCTGCGATTTGGCCAGATTCTGGCCGGGGCGATCGTGATCGAAGGGATCTTCTCCTGGCCGGGGATGGGGAGCGCGGTACTCAACGCCATCTCCTCGCGCGATCTGCCGGTGATCGCGGCCTATGTCTTGCTGGCGGGCATCCTCTTCATCTTCGTCAATCTGCTGACCGATATCGGATATGTCCTGCTCGATCCCAGGGTCCGCCTGGGCACGACTGGAAGGAAGTAACCGATGAATAACGCGAACGCTCCCGCACTTGCCATCGATTCGATCGGCGCCCCGCGCTCCATCGGCATTCGGCGGATCACCATACCGTGGCGGTCGGCTCGGCGGCATTGGACCACCTGCATCGCGGGCGGGTTCCTGCTGCTGGTCGTGGTGCTGGCACTACTCGCGCCGTATATCGCGCCCTATGACCCGAACAAGATCAGCATGACGAACACGCTGGCCGGTCCCAGCCGCGCGCATCTGCTGGGCACCGATCAGCTCGGCCGCGATCATCTCAGCCGGTTGCTCTACGGCGGAAGCACGACGCTGATGCTGGCGGGGATCGCCATGCTGGGCACGGTCGCGCTTGGGCTCTTCTTCGGTGTCATTGCAGGGTACTTCGGCGGGACGCCGGATCTGGTGATCTCGCAGGTGCTCAACATCCTGATGGCCTTGCCGAGCCTGCTGCTGGCGCTGGCGATTCTCGGCATTCTGGGACCGAGCACCACCAGCTTGCTGCTGGCGTTGATCGCGGCCGGCTGGGTGGGGCACGCGCGCATCTTCCGATCGGCCATCCTCAGCTTGCGTGAGCAGCTCTATATCGAATCCGCCGTCAGTATCGGTGCGACCCAGACGCGGGTGGTCACGCGCCATCTGCTTCCCAATCTGATCACCACCATCGCCGTGCTGGCGACGCTCGATCTGGGGGTGATGATCCTGACCATTACCAGTCTCAGCTTTCTGGGGCTGGGTGTGCAGCCGCCGACCGCCGACTGGGGAACCATGTTGCAGGAGGCCCGGCAGTACTTCGGGCAATACCCCCTGCTGGTGGTCGCCCCGGGTATCTGTATCTCGCTGGTCGTGGTGGCCAGCAATTTCCTCGGAGACGGTATCCGCGACATCGTAGACATTCGCGACTAGGCGATCGAAAGGAGAAAGGTCACAGCGGGCGGCAAAACGCCACCCGCCAGGCATTGCCATTGCGTTCAGGCGGCTGGCGCCGCACCAGGATAAGAAGAGAAGGAGAACAGAAATGTCCCGATTCACAGTGCCGGACGCGTGGGGCGCCCGGACACGAAACACGCCGCGATGGTTGCTCAGCACGTTGTTGCTGACGGCCGTAGTCATCATCTCTGGACTTGCGCCGGCGCTGGCGCAGGATGAAACCCTCCCGTCGTATATCGAGCTGGCCGACGGAGAAACCCTGGCTGACAAGCAGGAGATCACGATTGGGGTCAACCGCAATCTGGTCAACGGCGAGGAAGACTTCTGGTACGCGCATGCCAGTCTGCAGGTGTGGGAGCCGTTGATCCGCTATGACAATGAATTTCGCCTGGAGCCGGGGCTGGCCGAGAGCTGGGAGCTGAGCGAGGACGGTCTGACCTGGACCTTCCACCTGCGCGAGGATGCCGTCTTCTCGAACGGCACACCGTATACCTCGGCCTCGTTGCTGGCCACCATCGAGCATGCGCGCGCTTCGAGCGGGCGGCCATCGCTCTTTCTGGGCGGCATCAACTTCGAGGAGATCTACGGCAATCCGACCAGCGTGACCGCGGTCGACGATTACACCGTGCAGATCGCCTATGCCGAGCCGCGGCCGCTGCTGCCCTATGCGATCGCCAACCACTACAGCGCGCAGTTCGAGGAGAACCAGTTCGACGAAAACTCGAACTTCACAGGGCTCCCGATCGGCACCGGTCCGTTCAAGCTGGTGGACTGGGAACGCGATCAGTACGCGATCCTGGAGCGCAACGACAACTACTACGGCGAGAAGCCGACCCTGACCAAGATCACCATCAAGATCTATCCCGACGCCAACTCGCGCCTTTCCGCGCTGAAGTCGGGTGAGGTCGATGCGCTGGCCGAGCTGGGTGCGGTGCTCCCGGCGCAGGCGGGTGAGATTCGCGACGACCCGAATTTCGTGGTCGAGGCGTACAACACCGCCTGCAACACCTATCTGTTGCTAAACCAGTCGAAAGCGCCGTTCGACGATGTGCGTATCCGGCAGGCGCTCAACCTGGCATTGAACCGGGACGAGCTGGTTGGCGAGCTGCTCTACGGCTACGGAGTCCCGGCCAAAGGCGCGATCCTGCAGTACAACACCCAGTGGTTCAACGACGATCCGGCCCAACAGCTCCAGTACGACGCAGAAGCGGCCACCGCATTGCTGCAGGAAGCGACCGGTGGAGAGCGCGTGAAGTTCGAGCTGCTCTTCAATCCTCCGGGACAGAATCTGCTCGGCTGGCCCTATCCGTTGATCGCGCAGTACCTGCAAGCGGTGCTGCAGCCGATTGGCTTCGACATCGAGCTGAAGCAGCTCGAAGCCGCCGCGGTGACCGATGCGCTCAACAACGGCGAGTACGACGTCGCCATCTCGAATAACTGCTGGGCCACCGGCGATCCGAACTATCAGATCCGCCGCACGCTCGGCTCGGATTCGGTCCTGCAAGGCACGCAGCACGGCAGCTACAACAATCCGGAGGTCGATGCGCTCCTCGATCAGGCGCAGGTCGAGCTCGATCCGGCGGTTCAGATCGACCTGTACAAGCAGGCGCAAGCGATTGGGGTGGAAGAAGTTGCCATCGCGCCGCTCTTCGATCAGCAGACGATCATCGCCTACAAGCCGTGGGTGCATGGGCTGAGCCAGCGCATCGCCTATGCGCCAACCCTGGAAACGGTCTATCTGGTCGATCACGACTAGTTCAATCGAGATCCTCGAGGCGGCGCCCGCGGGGACGCCGCCTCGTCACGACCGATGTTGGTATCCAGCGAACACAAGGAGAACGAACATGAGTGGACTGCGTGAGTATCTCGGCGACAAACGGGCCGCCATCTTGCGGCAACGAGAGCGTCTGGCGAACGGCCAGGGGCCAGATGCCCCCTTGCTGCTTTCGGCGAATGTGACCGCCGAGGGGCGCAGCGGGGTACGGCGCTTGCGCATTCGCGAGCATCAGATCCTGGCGGACACCGGGCCCGACTTTGCAGGATTCAATTTTGGGCCGACCTCACCGGAATTGCAGCTCGGGGTGCTGGGAACCTGCCTGACACATATCTTCCTTATTCAGGCGGCCGACCGCGAGGTGCCACTGGATGCCCTTTCGGTCGAAGTAACTGGGCAGGTCGATTACCGGGCCGGCAGGGAAGGGTTCGAAGACGTACCGGTCTACCCGCATAATTTGTCGTACACCGTGCTTATCGACTCGCCGGCCTCGGATGAGGAGCTGGCGGAGTTGCAGGAAGCGGTGGAGCGGGTCTGCCCGGTGCTCAATCTGCTGAGAAGCCCGCAGGACATCTCCGGGACGATCGTGCGGCAAGGCGAGGTCGCGCTGGCGGCCGACTAGGTCATCGGTCAGTCAGGACAGAAGAGAGGGACGATCACCATGGCGCGCACCCGACCGCTTCGGCTCGGATACTTTACCTATCATCAGGGCACGAAACCGCAGGCCGAGATCTATGCCGATGTGCTGGAGCTTTTCGAGCGGGCCGAGCAGGTCGGCTTCGATAGCGCCTGGGTGGCGCAGCATCACTTTGCGCACCATGGCGGGTTGCCCTCCCCCTTCGTCTTCTTCGCGGCGGCCGCGGCCCGCACCAGCCGTCTCCGGTTTGGGACCGCCATCGTGGCGCTTCCGCTGGAGAATCCGGTGCGGGTGGCCGAAGAAGCGGCGGTGTTCGAAACGCTCTTTCCGAACCGGTTGGAGCTTGGGTTGGGCACCGGATTCGCCAGCGAAGCGGTGCTGGAAACCTTCGGGCACCCCGGCGGCGACCGGCGCGAGCTCTACGACGAGAAGTTCCCCCTGCTCGTGCAGGCGTTGCGTGGCGAACCAGTGAATGCGGACGGAGACGTGCTCAATCCTCCCGCTCCAGTGCTGGCGGAGCGCATTTGGGAATCACCCGCGTCGCTGGAGCGGACGGCGGAAATAGCGCGCCGCGGCAGCGGATTGTTGCTGTCGCGTATCGCCATCGGCGGTGGCGACCGGCCGTCGCCCGAGATCCAGATCCCGCTGGTGGAGCGCTATCTGGCCGAGCTGCCACCGGGAGTGGAGCCGCGCATCGGGTTCTCGCGCACGGTCTATCCTTCCCGCAATCCGCAGCAGGCGCTGGCCAACCTGACGGTGGGACTGGAAGAGTCGGCGGCCATCCAGGCCAAGGCGGGAATCACGTCTATCCACGTGACGCCCGCCGACCGGATTCGACACCACAACATTCATTGGGGTGAACCCGGGCGGGTCATCGAATCGTTGCTGAACGAGCCGTTGATCGATGAGATTACCGACCTGATCTGCCAGGTCCAACCCGGACTGCCGACCCAGGAGCAGACGCTGGAGGCGATCGAGCTGATCGCCACCGAGGTCGCGCCGGCAATCGGCTGGAAGCCGGCCCTGGAACCGGCCTTTGCCTAGAAGGCTGGACGCTTTTCGATCCGTAGTCGCAGACCTCCGTGTCTGCTGTAGCAGGCAGGCAGACACGGAGGTCTGCGACTACGCATGATTCGATGCAAACGATGAACTTCCTGAAAGGAGAATCGATGACGACAACACCAGTTGAAACCAAAGACACGATCGACGCCATTCTGGGAGTCGAGCCTGGTAGCGCGATCGCCGCGCTGCGGGAAGCCAAGCCCGAGTTGGCGCGCCAGGATCAGGCCTATTACCTGGCGATCTTCGAACCCACGCCCGCATCGGCGGCGGAGCTTTCGCTGAATGACCGGGCGCTGGTGGCGCTGCGGGTGGCCTCGCATACCAACAGCGCATCGGTGGCCGATTGGTACGAAGCGTTGGCGACGGAACAGGGTGCGAGTGCCAACGATATCGAGCGGGTGCGCGATCTGACCAATGCCTGGTCGACGCCGACGAAACTGGGCGCCGCGCTGCGCCATACCGATCTGCTGGTTACCGCTCCATCAGCAGCGACCGCGCAGGATCTGCAGAATCTGAAGGACGCCGGGTTCACACCCGCCGGTATCCTCTCGCTTTCGCAGACGATCGCGTTCGTTTCCTACCAACTTCGTTTGATCGCCGCGCTGCGCGCCCTGGGAGAAGAGGCATGACCGGTTCGATTCACGACACCTATACCCTCGATTTTCTGGGCTGGTCGCCCTGGCTGGAGCGCGCCACCGAAACCGATCTGACGCCGGAACGACGCGAGCAGGTGGTGGCCTTCATCGGCGACGCAGCCAACACGGACTACATCGATGTGCTCTCCAACGATCTGGAAGCGGTCAAGGCGCGCGCGCTGGTCCACCGGCACGTCTACACCGACAACGAACCGCAGCACGGCGCCAGCCGGGAGCTGGGCGCGACCACGACCTCCAGGATCAATGGCTGCGTCTTTTGCGCCTCGGTGCATGCGCGCATGTACGCCAACTACTCCAAGCAGCGTGAGGTGATTCTGGGCTTCCTCGATGAGGGTCTGGACGCCGATTTGCCGCCGATCGAACGGGCGGTCGTCGATGTCAGTGCCAAGCTGACGCGCGATCCCGAAGGGTTGACCGGCGCGGATCTGCAGCCGCTGCGCGATCTCGGTTTCAGCGATCTCGAGATTCTCGATACGCTCAACTACGCGGCTTTCTTCGCCAACGCGAACCGCCTCATGCTGACCCTGGGCGAGCCCACGGCTCCCGCGAAGTAACCATCCCAGAGTCCACCGGCGGGCCAGACACGCGGGTGGACGCTGGTTCCCGCGCCCCCTTACCGGCTCGCGTGCCACGGCTACTGCGGAAGCCGGCGTCATTCCGCTCGATCCCCATCGCTCGAACCGAGCGTCGCTCCTGTCTCTGAGCCAAAGAGAAACGCGGGCGTCTGCCTCATAAGCCCCTGCCCTGCTCCGGCATCGATCGCGGGTCATTCCGGATATTCCGAGATTCCATAATGTTTGTTCTTGGTGACTAATTATTATGTATTCCCAAAACAACGTTATGGGTATACGATGGCCCCAATGAACAAAAAACTCGGGTTTCCGTCGTGATGTCTCCGAAGCGCCAAGTGTTTGGCGCGAGACCTACCGGGAGGGCATTCCTATGGATGATCGACGGTTCGATGCACTGACGCGCTCGCTAGCGGCGGGGGCGTCCCGACGCAATGTCTTGAAAGGATTGCTCGGCGGTCTTGCCGGCGCCGCCGCTTTTGGCGGCACCAGGACATACGCGCAGGATGAAGAAACCCCCGTACCGGAAACAGACACGACTGTTGATCCGGTCGTAGAAGAGCCGGCGCCGGTCGAAGAAGCGTTGCCCACCGAGGTGGCCGCGCCTCCAGATGCCGCGCCGCCCGTCGAAGAGATCGTGCCCACGGAGCCGCCGGTCGAGCCTCCACCTGACACCGTGGTCGAAGCCGTCGCCGAGGGCACACCGGCCGATCCAGCCGGACAGCCGCCGCTCACCTGCGGCGAAGGCTGGACCGCGTGTGAAACGCTTTACTGCAAGCCCGGCTGGCGATGCTGTGGCGTCTACTGCATTCCGGATCGGGAAGATTCGTGCTGCGCCGACACGGAATGTGGCGTTTGCGAGATTTGCAGCCTGGATGGCGTCTGCTTCCCGGTGTGCGAGGAACTGGGGTTGACCTGCTGCGTCGACGAGGGGAACCACACGTTCACCTGCGCCGAATGTTGCCGTGACGACCCCAGTTGTGAGGTGGTGGTCGATTGCGACTTCTGCGAGTCGATCGGCCAGCAATGCTGCGTCGATGAGAAAAACCACACGGTCACCTGCGCCTACTGTTGTGGCGACAGTGACTGCGATAGCTGGGGTGCCTGCCACCATTGTTATGGCGGGTATTGCCTGAGCTGCTTCGACCAGACAGATGGACGCGCGCCGATCTGCGCGATCGACGAGTGCGTTGTCGCGAGTGGTGGATCGGGCGACTACTGCGTGCAGTGTTGTGAGGACTGGCACTGCGGCCCGTGCGAGCTGTGCCGTGACGGCTGGTGCGAGTACGCCTGCGACGGCGACGAGCACTGCTGCGAGGCTGATCTGGCGGCCGCGGGTGAGCAGGTCAATGGCGGCTATTGCGCGACCTGTTGCAGTTCGGAAGATTGCGGCGGTTGCGAACGGTGTTACGACGGCACCTGCACCTATGCCTGCGACAAGGATGAAAGCTGCTGCCACGGCGAGTATTGCGCTTCCGCTCCGAAGGCTGTTGCGGAGTGTCCGGAGACTGGTGCAACGCGGTCTCGCCTACTGACGGACTGAGTGGCTACTGTTGCGACGGGCTTCGTTGCTGCCACGATGACAAATCTGGTAGCGGCTCGTGCGCGGATTGCTGCGATAACTACGATTGCCCGGAAGGATGGCGCTGCTGTGGTGGCGTGTGCAGCCCTGAATGCTGTCACGATAAAGACTGTGAGTGGGGCGTTTGCGTCGACGGCTATTGCAACGAATGCCGTGACAATCACGATTGTGGCGACGGCGATATCTGCTGCGAAGGCAGATGCACCGGCGAGTACCAGTGCTGCTACGAAAACGCGCCCGATCCGGTCAACTGCTCGGAATGCGAGATCTGCACCGACGGCTACTGTCGTCCCACTGGTGTCGGCCTGTATGGGGTCTGCAACCCGATGGTGGTTTCCGCCGCCTGGGGCGATAGTCCGCAGCTCAATTGCTGTGACGGTCTCGTCTGTTGCGAAGCCTATGGGTATGGTCTGGTTTGCCTCGAGTGTTGCGGCGACCAGGATTGCGCCCACGGTCGCTCGTGCGAGGACGGATTCTGCTCCCGTTGGTGCAGCTCCGACAAGGATTGCGCTTCGGGAACGTGCTGCTGCAAGAACGGAAGCTGTTCCGCGGACTGCTGCTACACACCACCGAAGCCGCCTAAACCGCACAAGCCATCCGGCGGTGGCTCAACGGTCACGCAACTGCCTGGTACGGGCAGTGGCGATTCGAAGAAGGAAAGTGGCTGGCTCGGCGCGGCAGCGCTGGGAGCGGCGGCAGCTTATCTTGCCAGCCGGAAGCTGAAGGCTGAAGCGTCACCGGAGGCGTCTACTCCAGAGGAGTAGCCTTCCGGGACACACCCATGGCTCAAAGAAACGGCCGCCCAACCGGGCGGCCGTTTCGCTTCTGAAGGTCGGGTGTCCCGGCAAGTATTGCGTCAACGCGATGATCCGGACGACGTCCAGCATCCGGACAGCACTTCAACATCAAGCGATATGGCAATCGGCGTCGGATGAACGCGGATCAGGGCATCGTGGCCAGGGAATTTCAGCCATGATAACCTCGCGCGAGAACCCGTCGCTCGGAACTGAATTTAAATGAAGGGAGCCGGCATGGGAGACCGTGGGCGAAACAGAACCAAGGCGATCACGGTGCTTGCTATCGCGCTGGTGGGATTTCTGATCTCACTTGCCATCGGCTACCGCTATTTCGAGCTATTCGATGGCGTGATTGCGGGATTGATCATCCTCGCCGTCGCCGCATTCATTGCCTATGAGCTTTGGTGGAAGCGGAGCTCAGGCGATAGTTCATGAACGTCCCGATCGATCCTACTTGTCAGATTGAATTGATTGCCGGAACCTGCCTGTCCGCCAAGGCGCTTGTTGCTTCCTGGAAAAGGCACCCCGCCCGATCCAGCCCGGAACGATGATGCCCTCTTGATGGAGATCGACGCTGGGCGGGATCCTCGAGGATTGCGCCACGCACGCATCGACAAACCATTGATTTCCAAGTGGCGAGTGTAGAGATGAGACGATGGGAATTGATGGCTGCCCATTTGGGCCGCTGTTTCGATGCCTACTCCGCCGTGTCGATTGCGTAGGAGAGGGTGACCTGCACGGTGACCGTCGCTTCGGTGGCGTTTGGATCGAAGGCGGGCTCGGCTGCCGGGACCGTACGGTCCAAAGTTGCCCGACATCCCAGTCGAGCCGCAGGCTTCCATGCCAGTGGGGCCAAAGTAGGGCGACTCAATTGCCTGCGTGAGCTCGCCGAGCGTGACGCCAAGCCCCAGGGCCAGGCCTTCGGCGCGCAGATTCGCGTCGGCAATCGCGGCGACGCGCGCTTCCTGTATCAGCGACGCGCAATCGGCGGCGTCGTACCGGGCGCCAACATGGAGTACGGTCAAACCGGATCGTTGGGCGACTACACGTACTTCGGCGACTAGTTCGGTCAGATCGCCAGGTTGCGGCTGGACGATGGTGACGCGCAGCTCTGCCGTTTCCGGTCCCCCAGGTCCAAACATGCTGGACGAAGCTGGAAACGTGGTCTCGATGGCATCGGAGTCGATACCGGCCGCCACAATCGTCTCGACCACGGGGTCCAGTTGCTCGATAGACAACGGCATCGGCATGCCCATCGCCCCTTCCATGGGCATCTCCGCGCCCGGGGTGCCGGAGGCGAACTCCACTGATGCGTATGGCGCGTATCCAAAAGCTGCGCTGGAACCGAGGAGAACCTGAAGGTGGGCGGTTTGGACCGGGGCGCTGGCTGTCCCGATGCCGGTTGCCTGAATGCCGGCCGGCTGCTCCTGGGCGACCGCGGAGCCTGCGAGCATCACGGAAAGAATGAGTGCCACGGCAAACGCACGAATCATGTCAGTCCTCCTCGACCAAACGATTACGAATCGTCCCGAACAACACACGAGATAGATTGCGAGACGTTTCTCCATCTTACGACGGCGATGGCGCCGTTGGTGTCAGCTCACATGACAGGGGCGCGACGGTGGTCGACGCGGCCAGTTCGACGCAGCTCGTGTCATTTTCGGTTGAAGTCGCCCGAGCGTCAGTGTGAGGTCTGGACAAGCTTCAAGGCTCGGTATACGCTACGGAAACGTTTCCGGAAACGTTTCCGGCGGAGAAAAGCACGTATGCCTGCAACGCTTCGAGATGTCGCGCGACACGCCGGCGTCTCGGTCACCACCGCGCATCGCGGCATGAATGGCAAGGCAGAGCTGGGCGAGGAGACGCGCCAGCGCATCCTGGATGCCGCGAAAGCGCTGGGGTACGTCCGCAACGAGACGGCGCGCTCGCTGGTTTCCGGGCGTTCGCACACCATCGGCATGATCGTCACCGACAACGCCAGCCCGGTGTACGCGGGCATCGTGCGCGGGGTCGAATCGGTGGTGAAAGCGGCGGGCTTCGGGCTGCTGCTCTGCAATTCGGCGGACGATCCCGGCGAAGCGCTCTCCTGCCTGGAGCTCCTGCGCTCGAAACAGGTCGACGGGGTGCTCATCACTCCGGTGCAGTCCGATCTGGCCGAGCTCGACTATCTGCGCGATGCGCAGATTCCCTACGTGTTGCTGTTGCGCACCTTCGGCGATGCGCTCGACGATGTGGTGGTTACCAACAACGAAGCCGCGGGACGCGCCGCGACCGGACTGCTGGTCGAGCTGGGTCACCGGCGCATCGGGCACATCGCCGGGCCGGCGCACGTTTCCAGCGCGCGCGGACGGCTCGCGGGCTATACCCAGGCGCTCCAGGACGGTGGCCTTTCCGTCGATCCCGATCTCATCGTCTATGCGCCCTTTACCACCGAGGGCGGCTACCGCGCCGCGCTCGATCTGCTGAAGCGCGACGACCGGCCCAGCGCCATCTTTTCCTCCAACGACATGCAGGCCGTCGGCGTCATGAAAGCCGCGCGTGAGCTCGGGATCCGGATTCCGGACGAGCTGGCGCTGGTGGGAGGTGACGATATCGAGCTGGCCGAGTTTCTCGAAGTCCCATTGACGACCTTCCATCAACCCGCGTTCGAAATTGGAAGCCGGGGAGCGGAGCTGCTCCTCTCCCGGCTGGTTGGCGATGCCAAGGAGCCGCAACAGATCGTGATGACCCCTGAGTTGATCGTGCGTCAGTCGTCCGGAGGACCGCGGTGAGCGCCGAGATCGATCCGATCACGTTCGAGGTGATTCGCAACGCCCTGACCGAGATCACCGAGACGATGTCGCTGGCGCTGCGGCGTAGCGCCTACTCCACCAACATCAAGACCCGGGCCGATTTTTCCTGTGCGTTGTTCGACCGCAATCTGGAACCGGTTGCGCAGTCGTTCAGCCAGGCGAATCACCTCGGCTCGCTGGTCATGATGGTGCCGCAGCTCGTGCGGGAGTTCGGGCCGGAGCGGATCGAGCCGGGCGATGTGCTGGTCACGAACGACCCCTTCCGGGGCGGAGCGCACCTGAACGATATCCTGACCGTGGCGGCGGTCTTTGCCGATGGCGAGCGGGTCGCCTGGGTGGCCAATCTGGCGCATCACGTCGATGTCGGCGGGGGCGCGCCGGCCAGTGTCGGCTCCTTCAAAGAGGTCTATCAGGAAGGGATCATCATCCCCGGGACGCGCATCGTCTCGCGCGGCGAGATCGTGCCGGACGTGCTCGGGCTGATTCTGTCGCAGGTGCGCGCCAAGCGGGAAACCGCGGGCGATTTCCGGGCCCAGTTCGCCGCCAATGCGACCGGTATCCAGGCATACCAGGCTCTGCTCGAGCGCTATGGCGTGGCAACGGTCGACCGGTATATCGCGGAGCTGATCGCCTACACCGACCGGCGCACCAGCCGGGAGCTGGCGGCCCTGCCGCATGGCAGCTACGAAGCCAGCGGCGTGATCGACTATGACGGCTTCACGGACGAGCCGGTGCATCTCCAGGCGCGCATCGTCATCGATGAAGCTGGGGTGCTCTTCGATCTCGCCGGGTGCGATGCGGAACGGCGCGCGCCGGTCAATTCGACCTATTCGCAGACCTTCTCCGCCTGCGCCTATGCGCTCAAATGCCTGATCGATACCGACGTGCCGGTCAACGCCGGGTTCTACCGGCATGTGCGCATGAACGCGCCGGTGGGAACCGTGGTGCATGCCCGGCATCCGGCACCGGTGGTCGGTGGCTGGGAGACCAATTCACGCCTGACCGATGTCATGTTCAAAGCGCTCGCGCCGGCGTTGCCGGAGCTGATGCCAGCCGGAACCAAGGGGATGATCTGCCATGCCGGGTTCGGCGGGATCGATCCGGCCAGCGGCGAGTTCTACTGCTTTCTGGAGACCCTGGCCGGGGGCTACGGCGGCCGGTTCGAAAGCGATGGTCCCGATGCGGTGCAGGCGCACGGACAGAACACCGAGAACGCGCCCATCGAGGAGACCGAGCGCAATTACCCGGTGCGGATCGAGCGCTACGAGCTGGTCGAGGACTCCGAAGGTCCGGGGACCTGGCGAGGCGGGCTCGGGCTGCGACGCGACTACTCCTTCCCCGATCACTCGGTCTCCTTCACGGTGCTCTCCGATCGCGACAAGTGGGGACCGCATGGGCTCTTCGGCGGCGCGCCGGCCTCGACCGCCCGTTATGTGCTGAACCCGGGTCCGGCCGAGCAGGACCTTCCTTCCAAAATCACGATCGAGCTCGCAGCGGGTGATGTCATCAGCTATCGCACCTGTGGTGGCGGGGGGTATGGATCGGCCGGCGGAGCGCGATCCGGAGCTGGTGCTGCGCGATGTTCGCAGTGGAAAAGTGAGCCCGGAGCGGGCGGAATCGGAGTACCGGGTGGCGATCGACACGGCCACATGGCAGGTCGACGAACGCGCGACGCAGCGACTGCGAGAGGAAACGGAATGAGCCAGCGTTATCGACTCGGTGTCGATACCGGAGGAACCTTTACCGACGCCACACTGGTTGGCGAGGAGACGGGCGAATTTCACATCGCCAAGGTGCCCTCGACCCCGGCGGACCCGGCAATCGGGTTCATCGCTGCGGTGCGCCGCATCCTGCGCGAGAACGACGTCGCCCCGGAGCAGGTGGCCTATGTGGTGCATGGCACCACGGTGGCCACCAACGCGGTCATCGAGGGGAATATCGCCGCGACCGCGCTGATTACGACTGACGGTTTCCGCGACATGCTGGAGATCGGCAAGCAGACGAGGCCATCGCTCTACGATCTGCGCTTCGAAAAAACGCCTCCGCTGGTGCCGCGTCATCTCTGCTTCGGGGTTCCCGAGCGGCATGCGGCGAATGGCGAGGTGCTCCGTCCGCTGGATGAAGCGGCGGTGCTGCAGGTCGCGGAGACGTTACGCGCCGAGCAGGTCGAATCGGTGGCGGTTTGCCTGCTGCATGCCTACCGGTATCCCGAGCATGAGCGGCGCATCGGCGAGCTGCTGGCGGACGCCTTGCCCGGGGTGATGGTGTCGCTTTCGTCCGAGGTGGCGCCGGAGATTCGCGAGTATCTGCGCGCCAGCACGACGGTCATCAACGCCGCCATCCGGCCGATCGTCGCGCGCTATCTCACGCGTATCGAGGATGCGCTGCGGGCCGACGGTTTCAACGGCGAGTTCCTGGTCATGCAGAGCAACGGCGGGGTCTACAGCTTCGATGCCGCCGCGCGCCGGCCGGTCTTCATGGTCGAATCGGGACCGGCCGCGGGCGTCATGGCCGCGACCTATCTGGGCGCGGCGGCGGGACAACCGAATCTCGTTTCCTTCGATATGGGCGGCACGACGGCGAAGGCCGGATTGGTCATCGACGGGCACCCGCGTATCTCGAAGGAGTTCGAGGTTGGCGGGATGGCCCGAGCGGGCAGCACGCAATCGACCGGGTATCCCATTCGCACCCCAGCCATCGATCTGGTCGAGATCGGGGCCGGGGGCGGCAGCATCGCCTGGATCGATTCGGGCGGCGGGTTGCGGGTGGGTCCGCGCAGCGCGGGCGCCGATCCCGGACCGGCCTGCTACGGCACCGGCGGCGAGCAACCCACCATCACCGACGCCAATCTGGTGCTCGGCCGGCTCGATCCCGACTTCTTTCTCGGCGGCGAAATGCCGCTCGACCGGGAACAGGCCGAGTGGGCGATCCGCACCAAGTGCGCGGAGCCGCTGGGGCTGAGCGTGGTCGAGACCGCGAACGGCATCATCGATATCGCCAACGCGCACATGTCACGCGCGATCCGGCTGGTTTCCATTCAGCGCGGTATCGACGTGCGCTCGTTCAGCCTGGTGGCCTTCGGGGGCGCCGGACCGCTGCACGCGAACCAGCTCGCGCACGATGCCGGCATCGGAGAGGTGCTGATCCCGATCAGCCCGGGCACCACCTCGGCGTTCGGCCTGCTGGTCACCAATCTCGAACATCACGAAACCCATTCGCTCGGCACGGCGACCAGCGCGGTCGACGCAGACGAGATGGAGCGGTTCTTCGGCGGAGCTCCAGGCCAGCGGGTCGCGCTCGCTCTCTCAGGACGGCATCGCGCCGGACGCGCAATCGTTCGAGCGCTCGCTGGACATGCGCTACATCGGCCAGAGCTTCGAGCTGACCGTGCCGATTCCGGGAGACGCCCTGAGCAGCGCGGCGATCGAAACAGCGAACGCTGACTTCCATCGCGCACACCAGCAGAGCTATGGATTCAGCGCGCCGCAGGAACCGACCGAGATCGTCAGTCTCAATCTGCGCGCGGTCGGGCATATCGGCAAACCGAAACCGGTGGTGCCGCGCACGCCGAACCGCTCCAGCGCCGGCCGGGAGCGGCAGGTCTGGTTCTCGCAGTGCAACGGATTCGTCGCCTGCCCCATCGTCAGCCGGCATGACCTGCCGGTGGAGCGCCGGCTCATCGGGCCCGTCATCGTGGAAGAGCTCGACTCGACCGTGGTGGTGCTCCCCGGTTATCAGGTGCGTCGCACGGATTCAGGCAGCCTCGTTATCGATCTCGCTGGAAAGGAAGCGCAATGACCCGCGAAACGGCCGATGTGGTGGTGATTGGGGGAGGCTCGACGGGCACGAGCATCGCCTGGCAGCTCGCCGAGCGCGATGCCGGCCGGGTGCTGGTGCTGGACGGCGGCACGGTCGCCTCCGGCGCGACCAAATGGTCCAGTGCCCAGATTCGCCAGCACTACACCAATGACGTGCTCTCCCGCATGGCGCTGCGCGCGGTCGAGTTCTTCGAGAACATCGAAGCGCGGCTTGGCGTGCCGGCCACCTTCAACCAGACCGGCCTGATGGTGCTGGTCGCGCCGCAGGATGTCGACGCGCTCGCGTTCAATGTCGAAATGCAGCGGTCGCTCGGGATCGACACCACGCTGGTGGACCCCGAAGCGGTGGCGCAGGTCGATCCGCGGATTGCTACGGACGATGTCACCTTCGCCGCCTGGGAGCCGCGCTCCGGCTATTGCGATCCGCTGGAAATCACGCATGCCTACGCCGCCGCCGCGCGTCGCAACGGGGTGGAGATTCGGGAGTCGACGCCGGTTTCCCGCCTGATCGTGGAGGGCGACCGGATCGTCGGGGTCGAGATCGATGGAGGGGTCATCGCGACCGATTCAGTCGTGCTGGCGACCGGATTTCGCGCCATCGAGCTGGCGGCTCCGCTCGGGATCGATCTGCCGATGACCCCGATCCGCCACAGTGTCTGCGTCATCGATCACCCGGAACAGTTCGGCGCCCAGCATCCCATCGTTTCCGACCGGATCGCCGGGAGCTACTACCGCCCGACCGGAGCGACGCGCACCTTGATCGGCACCACCGCCGCCGAAGAAGGGGTCATCGATCCCGAGGTGACGGTCGAGAAGAAACCGCCCCTTGCCGATACCGACGAGCTGACCCGCCGCGCCATCGCCCGATTTCCATTGCTGGAGGGAGCGCGGCTCTTCGACAGCCACACCGGCGTCTATGACAGCACCCCGGACGTGCAACCGATCCTGGGCGGGCATGACGGCATCGACGGTCTCCACTTCGCGGTGGGGATGAGCGGACACGGCTTCAAGCTGGCCCCGATCATCGCGGAACTGGTCGCCTGCGATGTGCTCGACCAGCGGCATCCCGAATTCGATATCGACTTTTTCGCGCTTTCGCGCTTCCAGCAGGGGCGCGCGATCGCATCGCCACGTCCCTATTCCGTCGGCACCCTGGGGTAATCGTAACGAGAGCAGAGGCCCATGGGCGGATTCGTCCTCAAACGACTCGTACAAGGAATACCGGTTGTCTTCGTCGTTTCGGTGATCGTTTTTCTGGCGCTCAATTTGCTGCCGGGAGATCCGGTGATCGCGCGGCAGGGAGCGATGACCGGCGAGGGGTATGACGAAGTCGTCGCGGAGATGCGCAAGCAGTTCGGGCTCGACCAGCCGATCTACGCGCGCTATCTGACGTGGGCGGGCAACGCGGTGCGGGGCGATCTGGGGGTTTCGTATATCACGCAGAAATCGGTCTTCGGGCTGATCGTGCAACGGCTGCCGGCCACGCTCGAGCTGACGCTGGCCGCCATGGGGCTGGCGTTGCTGATCGCCTTGCCGACCGCGATCCTGTCGGCGGCGCGGCCAGGATCGATCTTCGATGTCGTGGCGACCGCGGGCGTGACGCTCGCCATGTCGATCCCGAGCTTCTGGCTGGGGATCATGCTGATGCTGCTCTTCTCGGTGCGGTTGGGTTGGTTGCCGGCGATCGGCTACGAGCCATTCATGGACGATCCGCGCGCCAACATCCGGCATCTGATTCTGCCGGCCGTCACGCTGGCGCTCATCATCGCCGCGCCGATCATGCGCTTCTTCCGTTCCAGCCTGCTGGAAGCGATGCGGCAGGATTATGTCACCGTCGCTCGATCCAAGGGGCTTTCCGAATCGGTGGTGCTGACCCGGCATGTGATCCGTAACGGGTTGCTTGGGCTGGTCACCTTCGTCGGATTGCAGTTCGGCACGCTGATTAGCGGGGCGGTCATCATCGAATGGGTCTTTGGCTGGCCCGGTATGGGCTGGCTGACGGTGGGCGCGGTGTTCAACCGTGACTACACCGTGGTGCAGGGCACGGTGATCGTGGCCGCGACCCTCTTCGTCCTGCTCAATATTCTGATCGACGTGCTCTACGCCTCCATCGATCCGCGCGTGCGGCATGGGGGCGCGACATGAGCGACGCGGCGACCACCCGGCTCGACGCGCAGGCATCCCCCGGCCAACCCGCGCAGGCGGTGGCGCCACGCCCTTCGCGCCTGATGGTGGCGTTCCGGGAGATCATCCGCCGCCGGACGGCGCTCATCGGGCTGATCTTCGTGCTGGCCGTCACCCTGGCCGCGATCTTCGCCCCGGTCATCGCCCCCTATCCACCGACTGAGATGCATGCCAGTGACCGGTTGCAGGGGCCGAGCATGGATTACTGGTTCGGCACCGACGAATCGGGCCGAGATCTCTTCACCCGCATCCTCTACGGGGCGCGCTTCTCGATTGCCGCGGCGGTTTTCTCGACCGCGCTGGCGTTGGCGCTGGGCGTTCCCATCGGGCTGCTGGCGGGCTACCGCAGCGGACTGGTCGATGACGTGCTGATGCGCATCCTCGACGGTTTTCTTGCGATCCCGCCGATCCTGCTGGCGCTGACCCTGCTGGCCGCGCTGGGACCGAGTCTCGGCAACGTCATTCTGGCGGTCGGGCGCGCTGGGGATGCCGCTCTCGGCGCGCATCACGCGCGCTTCGGTACTGGTCGAGCGGGAAAAGGACTACACCCTCGCGGCCCGATCGATCGGCGCGACCGACCGCTACATCATGCTGCGCATTCTGCTGCCCAACTCGCTTCCCCCACTGATCGTGACCGCCTCGCTGCTGGCCGCGAACGCGATCCTGCTCGAAGCGGCGTTGTCCTTTCTGGGACTCGGGGTGCAGCCACCGCGCGCCTCGTGGGGCGTGCTGCTGCAGCTCGGCTACGGCTACATGAGCCACAACTACTGGTACGTGGTCATTCCCGGTATCTGCATCGTGCTGCTGGTCTGGTCGTTCAACGTCATCGGCGATGCGTTGCGGGACGGGCTCGATCCGCGCCTGCGGGGAGCCTGACCGGCAGCACCAGTGCGATCCATAGCTCAACGAGGCGCTGGCGAGCGCGTGGCGATCTTTTAGCGAGAAGGAAGGGAACTTTCGAGATGGACATTCCCGCGGCGCGGCCACCCGAATACGGGATCAATGTTTCCAGGGACGTGATGATCCCGATGCGCGACGGCGTGCGGCTTGCCTCCGATATCTACCGTCCGATGATCGATGGCGAGATCGTCTCCGGTCCGCTGCCGACGATTCTGGGGCGTACCTCCTACGACAAGACCAACATGTTCATGTGGATCAAGCCGGTGGCGGATTACTTCACCCCGCGCGGGTATGCGGTGGTGCTGCAGGATCTGCGCGGCCGCTATCAATCGGAAGGCACCGGGCAGTATTTCCACGTGGCCAATCCGCTCGATGGGCAGGATGGCTACGACACCATCGAGTGGCTCGCCGCGCAGACGTGGTCGAACGGCAATGTCGGGATGGTGGGGTCGTCGCATGGCGCGATGACCCAGACGACCGCCGCGCTGGAGAACCCGCCGCATCTCAAGGCAATCTGGCCCGATGTCGGTCCGATCAGCAACTACAAGCACCACATGCGCGAAGGCGGCGCCATGGCGCTGCACATGTTCGGGGCGCAGTTCCTGCATGCCTTCGAGGCGCAGGAGCTGGCGAACGACCCGGTCGCGAAACGCGCCTTCGAGCTGGAAATGGCCAATCTGCGGGACTGGGTCTGGCGCACACCGTTCAAGCGGGGGCTCACGCCGCTCGTCAAGGTGCCCGGGCTGGAGCAAACCCTTTTCAACTACTACACCCGCGGCACGTATGACGAGTGGTGGCAGGCGAAGTTCAACGACTACGAACGTTACTTCGACGAGCATGCCGATTGCGCCGGGACCTTTTCCAGCGGTTGGTACGACCCCTACGCGGTGGCCACCGCCGGGCATTTCAGCGCCATGGCGCGCAAGAACACCAAACCGCAACGGCTGATTCTCGGTCCCTGGAACCACGAGTCGATGCGCCAGGAAATCTCGTGGGCCGCGGATGCCGAGTTCGGCGCCGATGGCTACATGGGGATGAACGCGTACAACGCGCTGCGGCTGCAATGGTTCGACCGTTGGCTGCTTGGGAATCGAGAACGGCGTCGAGGACGACGCGCCCGTGCATATCTTCGTCATGGGCGGTGGTGATGGGCGCACGACGCTCAACGGCAAGATGCTGCACGGCGGCCACTGGCGCACCGAGCAGGAATGGCCGATCGCGCGCACCGACGTGCAGGAGCTCTATTTCCACTCCGATGGGGCACTCTCGCACGAGCTGCCCGCGGAAGACGATCCGCCGCGCCGCTACACCTTTGATCCGGAAAATCCGGTACCGACCATTTCTGCCAATGTCACCGGCTTTTTCGAGCTGGTGCCGATTCCGGACACGATCGAGGAAGGGCAACGCAACACGATTCCGTGGCGCGCGCGCATGCGCAGCATCGTGAATCCGGGCGGAACCCATCAGCGCTCACACGAAGGGATCGTGGGGGCGAAGCCGCCCTATGGCTTGCTGGCGCACCGGGCCGATGTGCTGGTCTATCAGACCGAGCCGCTGACCGAGCCGGTCGAGGTGACGGGGCAGGTGTTCGTGAAGCTCTGGATCGCGTCGAGCGCGGTCGATACCGATTTCACCGCCAAGCTGGTCGATGTCTATCCCGCCAACCCCGACTACCCGGAGGGGTATCAGCTCAATCTGGTCGATTCGATCATCCGTTGCCGCTATCGCGACGACTGGGAAACCGAGACGTTCATGGAGCCGGGCGAAATCTACCCGGTGACGATCGAGCTTCCGCCGACCAGCAACCTCTTCGCGACCGGGCATCGCATCCGTGTCGATATCTCGAGCAGCAACTTCCCGCGCTTCGACATGAATCCCAACACCGGCGAGCCGATGGGCCGGCACACCTGGGTGCAGTCCGCGCGGCAGGCCGTTTTCAGCGATGCGGCCCATCCGTCTCACATCCAGATTCCGGTGATTCCGGCGTCCAACTGAACCAACGCGACTCGGGTGGTCCGAGCCGACTCTCGTATGGGTGGAGGCGATGCGATGGCATGACGCGCAGGTGAACGAATCGAACCCGCACATCGTCGAGATCCGGATCGAACTTGAGAAAGGAAACGATCGATGAACGAACCTCGCAGATCGTCCGCTGACCGTCATACCCTGAGCCGCCGCCGCTTGCTGGGGACCGCCGCTGGCGCGGGGCTTGGCGTCGCGGCAACCGGCATGCTGGCGCCGGGCGGAACCGGCGCACAGGATACGCCGGTTTCCGGTGGCACCTATATCTTCGGCACCGGGCAGAGCATCACCACGCTCGACCCGCACATTCCGGGACTGCTGAACGACCAGAACACGAGCTCCGGGCTGTGGAACGGCCTTGTCAAGATGAACGAAAACATGGAGGTGCTGCCAGATCTGGCGGAATCGTGGGAGAACCCCGATCCGCTGACCTACATCTTCCACCTGCGTCCCGGGGTGAAATTCCATAGCGGTCGCGAGCTGACCGCGGACGATGTGGTCTTCACGCTCGACCGCGTGAAGAACCCGGATACCGGGTCGCGCTGGGCGTCGTTCGCGCTGCCCCAGTACGACCACTCGGAAGCGGTCGATCCGCTGACGGTCAAGATCGTCAACAGCAACCCGTTTCCGGCCCAGCTTTCCAACCTGACCAAGGTGAAGATCGTCGATCCGGAGACGGTGGCCGACATCGCCGAGAATCCGATTGGCACCGGCCCGTTCCAACTGGTCGAGTTCATCCAGGACGACCGGGTGGTGATGGAGCGCTTCCCCGACTACTGGGACGCGGCCAATGTCTATCTCGATGGGGTCACCATCAAGACCGTGCAGGACGCGACCGCCATCGTGCAGGCGCTGAAATCGGGCGACGTGCATTCCATCTGGCAGATGTCGACCCGCGACGCGGGCAGCGTGGAGTCGGATAGCAACCTGGAGGTCTACACCGGCGCGCAGCACGCGGTGGTGCAGCAGCTCATGATCGACAATGCGCAATTCCCGTTCAACGATCCGAACGCGCGTCTGGCGCTTTCGTATGCGACCGACCGGGACGCGATCAACGAGATCGCCTTCTTCGGGTATTTCGAGCCGCACTGGTACGACGTGCCGCTGCCGAGCAATCACTGGGCGTTCAATCCCGACACGCCGAAAGCCGAGTTCAACCTCGACCGCGCCAAGGAGCTGTTCGAAGCCGCCGGCGTCGGCCCGGACACGACGATCACCTTCCAGGCGATTTCGACCGCCAATCCGGAATGGGTGGTGGTGGGCGAGATTCTGCAGCAGAGCCTGCAGGAGATCGGCATCCCGGTCGAGATCGAGAAGCTCGACCTGACCGCGTGGGTCGATGTCTTCGTTCCCGGCGCCGAGAAGGAATGGCCGGCGCGCGTCATCTCCAACGGCAACACGGGACACGCCGATCCAACGTCGTTCTTCGCCGGGTTCAAAGCCGAGGGAACGAACTACAACCACTATGCCAATACGGAAGTGCAGGAACTGCTCCTCCAGGCCGAGATCGAGGTCGACGAGGAGACGCGCAAGTCGCTCTACTATCAGGCCCAGGCGCTGATGGCAGCGGACCCGCCGTGCCCGTTCCCGTACGTGCAGCACGGGCTCTATGGCAAAACCAAAGCGCTCAAGGGCTTCTACGCCGAATCCGACTGGGTGCCGCATTACGAGAATGCGTGGTTGGAGGGGTAGGAAATGAACCTGGCCCCGATGATGTCGGGGCCAGGCATTCTCTTTTCTTCCTATATGGAATGGCGTTAGCTGGTCGCCTGCAGGAACGAGATCGTCTTGTTGACGGCCTCATCGGCGCGTTCGAAGAGGACGCCGTGCCCACATCCTTCCAGGATGTAGAGCTCGGAGCCGGCAATTCCTTCGTGAATGACCCGCGCTCCGGCGCCACCCGGACCGCAATCGAGCGGGGTGAGCCAGTCTTCGTCGCCGTGCAGAACCAGGGTAGGAGCCGTGACGTTGCCGAGCAAGCCGGTGACATCGGTCTCTGCCATGGCATCGCATGCGTCGCTGAAGACGGCCAGACTGGCGTTGCGGCGGATCGAATCCTGCATCCACGACAGGGAATGCAGATTGCCACTGGAGACCATCTCATCCAGGTAGGCGCGTGAGAACGCATGCGTGAGGAGCATCAACGCCAGCTCTTCGGAGTCGAGTCCGTAGTCAGTCGCGATCTTCTTCCAGAGATAGAAATTGGTCTGGGCCAGCCAGTCGCATTTGGCGACCGCCCCGTTGAAGACCAGCCGGTCGACCCGCTCCGGGTACTTGGCCGCGAAGAGGCAGGCAATGAATCCGCCCATCGATCCACCGTGGACGTGACATCGCTCGACGTCGAGTGCATCGAGTAGTCCAGCCATGTCATCGACCCAGGTATCCATGGTGTATTTCTGCTCGGGGCGATCGCTCTGGCCATAGCCACGATGGTCGAAGTCGATCACGGTGAAGTGTTCGGCCATCTTCGGTGTGACGAGCGCGTATCCCTCGTGCCCATTGACGGCTCCACCGATTTGGATCACGGTTGGACCTGAGCCGCTCATCTCGTAGTAGAGCTGGACACCATTGACGGATGCATGGGGCATGACGACTTTCTCCTGCTGGGCGTTGAACGACGGACCGTGAAATGGGATTTGGGGTTGGGCCTTACTCCTCCGGAACGTTGTAGACATAGGAGGTGATACCCCCGCACACCATGAGGTTCTGGCCGGTGATATAGGACGATTCGTCCGATGCCAGGAAGAGGAATGCGTTGGCGATATCTTCGGCCGAGGCCAGGCGATTCATGGGTACCGCGGGGAATTTCTTGCGGAATTCCTCCATCGTCTCTTCACCCACGAGCTGAACCGAGCGAGGGGTATCGGCCGGCCCAGGACCGACGGCATTGACTCGAATGTTGTACTTCGCCAATTCGACGCTCATCACCTTGATCAAGCCGACGATGGCCGCCTTGGTGGCGACATAGGAAGCAAACCCGGCCCCCGCGCCCGCGGCGTTGATCGAGGTGGTGTAGAGAATCGAGCCGCCGCCGGTTTTGGACATCGACTGCGCGAACCGCTGGCCGAGGATATAGGATGCGTTCAGATTCACCGCGATATCGCGGAACCAGACGTCGTCCGGGTATTCGAGGAACGGGTGACCTCCGTCGAACGCGGCCGCGTTGGAGACGACGATATCGATCTTGCCGTCGCCGAACTTCAGCGTTTCGCTGACGAGCCGTTCGCACTCCTCGGTCTTACCGACATCGGACGCGATCGGAAGCGCTGCAGCGCCCATCGCCTCGATCTCCGCAGCGACCGACTCCGCCGCGGATTGGCGAATGTCAGCCACCACGATACGGGTGGCGCCCTCTTCGACAAACCGGATGGCGGTGGCGCGGCCAAAACCGCTTCCGCCACCGGTGATTACGGCGCTCTTGCCCGCTAATCGCGTTCCAGTCACCTGTTTGCTCCTTTCGAACTCAACTCGTCAATGCACGATGGTGCGGTGATAAAAGGGATAGAGAATCGACTGGGCTGGGTTCCAGTTTTCGACCTGCCTGGTTCGTACCCAGACATCCTCGGGAACGACGACCGGAATGTAGGGAAGCTGGTCGGCGGAAATCTGCTGCACTTGCGCCGCCGCTGCCAACAGCTCCTCCTGACTCGACGCACGCAGCCATGAGCTATATGCCCGGTCGAGCTCCGGCACGCTGGCGTGCTGCCAGTTGGGATCGGGAAGTCCACGGCTGGCCGTGAATCCGAGCGCGGCATCGACCGGGTCCTGCCAGAGCCACTTGTTGATGAACGCGTCTGGCCCCTGCCGGCATGCTTCATAGAAGCCCTTGAAGGTGAGCACGGGCCGGAGCCGCATCTCGACGCCGATCGCTCGCAGGTCGGCGCGAATGAGCTCGGCGACACTGCGATGGATCGCGTCGTCCTGGATGACGCATTCGAATGACAGCGGAACACCGTCGCGTTCGCGGATTGCCGATATTCCGGTTTGCCAGCCAGCCTGGTCGAGCAGGTTGGACGCTTGTTGCAGGTCACGGCCCCGCCCGGTTTCGACCGCCGGATCATAGAACTCACCGTCGACCGAGATCGGTCCGAAGGTCGGAGCGCCATATCCCAGGAGCGCTTGGCGTACCACCCGATCGCGGTCAATTGCCAGCGAAAGTGCCTGCCGCACGCGAAGATCGTCGAACCCAAACGCGGTTCGCTCCCAGTTGGGCGCCAGATAGAGATTGGATGCCTGGCTAAAACGAACGACCTCGAAACGGGGATCGTGCTCCAGCCGCGCCACATCGGCGTAATTGGGGCCGTGGAGGCAGTCAACCCGCCCTTCTTCGAGCGCGGCAACGCGCTCGGCTGGATCGAGCATCGACAACCAGACGATGCGATCGACCGCCTGCCTACCGGTGGATCGTAGAAAATCGGCGTCTGAGCCTGGATAGTCATCCCACCGCGTAACGTCGAGTCGTTCCTGCGAATAGCTCCCGAATCGAAATGGTCCCGTGCCATCCGCCCATTCGATGCCGGAACCGGCCGGATCGGCGGCGCGGCGGCGTTCATTGTGAATGGCGGTATGGGTTCCCCAGAGGAGTGACGGCAACCGGGAATAGGGGTGATGCAGGCGGACGGAGATGAGCTCGTCTCCGACCGATTCGACCGTGTCGACCGGATCCCAGTACCAGAGCTGCTGGCCGCCGTGGAACCCGAACCGGAGGGCTTCCAGCGCTTCTATCACCGCGGTTGCGTCGCAGCGATCGCCTGAATGAAAGCGTGCTCCGGGACGGAGCCGCAGGGTCCATTCGAGGCCATCGCCGGAAATCGTCCAACTGGTGGCGAGACCCGGATGGGGATTACCATCCGGGCCCTTGACCAGAAGCGTTTCGTAGACCGCGACACTGGGCGGGTCGATATGGTCGGCGAATGGATCGAGCCGGCTCAGTGGATAGTCGAATGCTTCTCGCAGCTCCATGACTCGACCCTGCCCTAGTGCGTTACTGGCTCTTGTAGCGGGGATGCCAGTCGACCCCCTGCCATGTGGTCATGTTGGTGGGGGTGATCTTGATCAGCCAGCGTGGCTTATCGAGCGTCGGAACGATGTAGTCCGCCCCGTTGACGCCCAGATAGCGCCCGGCCATCTTCTCCGCCATGGGCACCCACTTGCCACCGACGTTCGGCTCCTCGACGATCTCGGCGGTCCCCTGCACGGAGACCTTCTTATACGGCTTGGTGTTGCCGTCGATCGAGAGCGCGGCGCGGCCGTCCTTTTTCAGGAATTCGGCCCAGACACTTTTCTCCCGGGCGACGATCCAGAAGACTTGCAGCTCGGGATCCCACTGGTACCAGATCGGCTGAACATACGGCCAGCCCTTGTCGTCGAGCACCGCGAGGCGAGCGAGATTTCCTTCTTCGAGAAAGTCGTCGACCTCAGTTGAATCCATGTAGCCGACCTTGCCACGCCATGCGGCCGACGACTCTTCAGTAACCTCTGTTGCCATCGTTTGCGTCCTCCTCTGTAATGTCCGTTTGTTTGATCTGGAAAGAACTCAGACTATGCTCTCAGGAACCAGCAGTTTGTCAAACGTCGCCTTTGCCGCATCGATATGCCGGCGGCCATTCGAGAGCGAGATGCCGAGATGACCGGGCAGGAAGGCATCGAACTCGAGCTCGGCGAGTTTGTTCACCGTTGCCGCGTATTTCTGGAGCGAGCAATCGGGAATGTTCTGGAGGAAGATCTTTCCGCCATAGAAGACCACATCCCCTTCGAGCAGATAGGACTGCTCCCGCCCCTGGACGAGGTACGACACGTGTCCGTCACAGTGGCCGGGCGTCTCATAGGCGGTGATGACGAGATGTCCAAGGGAGGTGGTCGCTCCATCCGTCATGTCGCCAATCGCCGGGCAGGAGCGGAACTCGTATTCGGCCGGAAAGAGCCCGGCTGCTTTGGCCGCTGGAAGGGAGATCTTCTCGTCATCTCCGTTGGTAAGCGTTGCGGCGGTGAGCGGAGATCCATGAACCGGGACGCCGAGTTTTTCGGATAGCTCGGCGGCACCACCAGCATGATCGGCGTGGTAGTGGGTCAGCA
Source organism: uncultured Chloroflexia bacterium (assembly GCA_963720855.1). GTDB lineage: Bacteria > Chloroflexota > Chloroflexia > Thermomicrobiales > UBA6265 > JAMLHN01. The sequence goes on from CAVRGV010000003.1 coordinate 43,994, forward strand.
AGATTCGGGAAATGCGGGAAAGATCGTACCCGGCGGCTTCGATGTTGCGGAGAAGTCGGTCGGAATCTCCGACCACACCGCCGATGCCGGAATCGATCAGCGCCAGCTCGTCCCCGCCGTCGAGCAGGTAGACGTTGCAATCAAAAGGCGCGGAGAGATCGAATCCAAATACCCCGCCGCCGACAACCGATACCTCTGACGTAAGTCGCACAGTGAGTTCTCCATCGAACGCATGAGTCGCTGTCGAAGTCTGGCAAGCGTGCGGTGCGACAACCTGAAATCATTTTTCAAGTGTTGACACCGTCGCTTTCTATATCATATACAATCCGATCATGACGACCAGTGCAGTCATCAAGGAATCCGCGGATGCAACGCGACCAGTCGGCACCGCCGAGCTCGTGAGTTCGGTCGATCTTGTCTACCTGCGTACGCGCCAGGCGATTCTTTCCGGTGAGTTCGAGCCTGGGTTTCCCGCTCCGAGTGCAGGATCTGGCGAATCGCAATGGCGTCAGCATGATTCCGGTGCGCGAGGCGCTGCGAAAGCTCGAATCGGAAGGCTTCGTCGAGTCGATTCCAAATCGAGGAGCTCGGGTTGCTCCATTGAGCCTGGCCGACATGCTGGATGTCTACCGTGTTCGCATCGTGCTGGAAGTCGAGGCGCTCCGACAGGCGATCCCACATTTGACCTCGGGTGCGCTCGAACGTGCCAGCGAACTCAATACCCAGATGCACGAAAGTAACGATCTCGGGGGTGCCGCGACGCAGACCCTGCATCACGAGCTGCACTTTCTCCTTTACGAACCGTCCGGCTCCCGGTGGCTCCTGAAGATGATCCAATCTGTATGGGATCACACGGAGCGCTATCGCCGCGCGATGGCGCCCCATGTCGATATGAATGACAGCCGCTTGCAGCATCAACGCATCATCGATGCGCTGGCGGACAACGACGCGCCAAGGGCGCTCAGAGGGCTCGAGCTCCACCTGGAGCGATCGAGAGACATTCTCGCCGGACTCTACACGTCGTCGATGCAAGATGGCGCGGCGGGCTAGCGAGATCCAGGGTGATCGTTCAACGGGTTCGACTCAGGGGTCGCCTTCAGTCGAAATTGTTTGAACAAGGAGGGAACTGGCCCGCTCGCCAAGGCGGGGATTGCGCACGTTCGACGTAACCGTCGTGATCAATTGGTCGATCGTTGCCCACAATGTTTGGGCAAGCAGAGAACGGAGGAGTTCGATGAGCGGTTCCAGTGATCGAAACCAGATGGTGCAAGACCTCATTGGCGCGTACGCGGAGCGGCGCATCGGCCGTCGTGAGCTCATGAAACGAGCTGCGGCAATTGGCATTGCCGCCCCAGTCATCGCCTCGATGGCGACACTTGCCGCTCCCGCCATTGCGGCGCGAGCCCAGGACGCCGAGCCCCAGGCGGGTGGCCGATTCACCGAAGGATATGACCGGGATTTCACCCGCATGGACCCGGTGCAATCCGGATGGGCCGATCCCGGCTACAACGCCCTCTACGACTACACGATGGTGCGCGACCCAGAAGGCGCCATTGTGCCGATGCTCGCCGAGTCGTGGGAGATTTCTGAGGATGGCCTTACCTGGACGATGAAGATCCGGGACGGCATCGTCTTCCATTCCGGAACCCCGTGCACGGCGGCAAATGTGGTCGAGAACTTCGATCTTTTCCGCGATCCGGCAACCGGGCAGAACGCAGTCTTCTGGGTTCCGGTGACCGATGTGCAAGAGGGTGAAGGCAACACCGTTGTCGTCACGATGGCGCATCCGTTTGCTGCCTTCCCGGAAACCCTCGCAACCGAGTACTCGATGATCTACAACCAGGCGGTGCGCGCTGAAGCCGGCGACACCTATGGCGCCTCGGTGGAGGACGGCACCGGACCATTTACCCTCACCGAGTTCAGCCCCGGCAATCAGGTGCTCTTCACCAACTGGCCGGACTACCCAGGCTCGGGCGTGCCCTTCGTCACCAACCCGGGCCCGGCGTATATCGACGAGCTGCGCTTCGTGCCGATTCTCGAGCCCGCCAACCGGGCGAACGAGCTGGAAGCCCGCGGAGTGGACGCGATCAAGAATCCGAGTCCGCAGGACTTCGAGCGCCTGTCCACCAACCCGGATGTCACCGTGATGGAATGGGCAAACCCCGCGAATCTCTTCATCGCGCTCAATCACACAAATACCACCCTGGGATTCGACGACATTCGCGTTCGGCAGGCGATTTCTCACGCCATCGACCGGGAGGCGATTGCGCAAGCGATCTATTTCGGCCATGCGATCGCCACCTACGGACCAATCGCATCGAACTGGAAGTGGTACAACCCCGAGGTTGAGCAATACAACCAATACGATGTCGATTTGGGCAAGTCCCTACTCGAGGAAGCTGGCTGGACAGAGGGCTCCGACGGCATCCGCGAAAAGGATGGCAATAAGCTTGCCTTTACGCTCTACAACTGGGGCGACCAAACGTATGGCGCCCAAATCAACGAAGCCATTACCGACATGCTGTCAGACATCGGCGTGCAAATGGAACTGGTTACGCTCCCGACCGCGGAGTTCTTCCCACGCGTTACGAATCTCGATGATCCGATCGATGCGTTCAGCTACGAATGGCTCTGGGCTTCGCCAATCGATGTGTTGGTCATCTTCAACACCATTCCATCGCTCGAATTCCACGGTGCCGATCCAGACCTGTCGGCCGCGTTCGACCAATGGCAGAGCGCGGCGACCGACGCCGAGCTCGAAGCAGCCGCCAAATCGGTACAACTGATCTGGGCTGAGCGGCTTTCGATGCTCCCCATCGTTACCGGCAACGTGATCTGGGCGCACAACAACTACGTGCATGGCTGGATGCCGACACAGACGATGCTCTACCCGCTCTACACCGACGTTTGGGTCGAGCAATAGGGGTTGCTTGCAGGCGGGCAGTCACAGGGCTGCCCGCCTGCCTCAATTGCAGTCTGTGACAATGGAGTGACTCGTTGAACTCGGCCGGGCCGGAATGACACATTTCCCACGCTACGATTCGCGACCACATCGCACACGACGCGCAACAGGCTGTTGACCATGCTTCGCTTTATCGTCTATCGATCGCTCTACGCACTGTTGTTGTTGTTCGTTGCGTCAGTGGTGATTTTTTACGGGTTCCGCGTCGCACCCGGTGAGGTAACCGACGTGTTGACCAATGCGGTCAACCGTATCTACATGGTCGAAAACCTCAACGAGAAGCTCGGTCTCGATAAGCCGCTCCCGGCGCAGTACTTCATCTTCATGGGGAATTTGCTCCGGGGCGATCCTGGTCTCTCCCTGATCACCGGTGAGCCGATCAACGAAACGTTACGTGAAGCCGGTGTTTATACATTGAAGCTGGCGGCGGTGGCCGCGCTCTTTACCTATGCGACGGCGATTCCGCTCGGAGTGCTGGCCGCCTGGAAACGTAATTCCGCTTTCGACTATGGGGTCAATTTGCTCGCCGTTCTCGGCATGGCGATCCCCAACTTCCTACTGGCGATCTGGCTGATCCAGGAATTCGCGGTCAACCGGCACTGGCTGCCAGTTGCCGGCCATGAATCCTGGAAACACATCATCTTGCCCGCATTCGTGCTCTCCGCCGAGGCGATCGCTATCAACCTGCGAGTTGTGCGGGCATCGGTGCTGGAAGAGCTCAATCGTGACTACGTACGTACACTGCATGCCAAAGGGCTTTCGGACAAGCGCATTCTCTGGATGCATGTCTTGCGTAACGCGTTGCCGCCGATCATTGCGCTGGCGGGCATCATGTTACGCACGTTGCTTGGATACACCCTTATCGTCGAAACTATTTTTCGCTGGCCGGGTCTGGGTTCGCAGTTTGTCAATGCGGTGCTCAAACGGGATTACACCGTTGCGCAGACGCTGGCGATCCTATTGACGGCGGCGGTGATCTTCTTCAATCTTCTTGCCGATATCGGTCAGCAATGGGCCGATCCGCGGGTCAGACAGGGATCGAAATCGCGGTGAGCTCGCAGCAGACTTCGACCGTTTCCGAATTCGACGTGCCACCGGCGGGAACAATTGGGGGTGCCCCCGACCGCACCTGGCGCGATTCGATGGCACCGCTTCTGGCGAACAAGCTGGCGCTGCTCGGCGCGGCACTGACGGTTGCGTTCCTGATCATCTCGATCGTGGGCATGGCGGTCATCATGGTGCCCGACTTGAACCATCTCTATCTCGATCAGTCGCTGCGGGATGCATTGCTGAAACCGGGTGAAAAGGGATATCTGCTGGGAACCGACAATCTCGGCCGCTCGCTGGCCTGGCGCCTGGCCGCGGGCACCGCGGTATCGCTCTTTGCCGGGTTTGTGGTCGCTATTCTCTCAATCACGGTCGGCATGATTCTGGGCTGTCTCGCCGGTTATAAGGGCGGACTCACTGATCGGGTGATTGGGTTTCTGATCGATCTGACCTGGGGATTCCCGGTCATTCTGGTTGCCGTCATTCTGGTGGGAATGCTCCAGCCCGGGCTCTGGCCGGTGATTCTGGCGATTTCGATCGTCAACTGGGCTGGGTTCGCGCGCATCGTCCGCGCGCAGGCAATGTCGCTCAATGAGCGTGCGTTTGTCGAAGCTGCCCATGCGCTCGGTGTACCCGGATGGAAGATCGTGCTCCGGCATCTGGTGCCGAATATGCTCGGCACGGTGCTGGTGATGGCGTCCTATTACATCGCCGTCACGGTGATCGCGGAAGCGGGTCTGGCATTCATCGGCCTCGGGGCGCAGCCGCCTACGCCGAGCCTCGGCCAAATGGTTTCCAACGGCCGCAGTTTTCTGACCAGCAATCCGTGGGTTGTCTTTCTGCCGGGTCTCGTGCTCGCGCTTCTGGTGCTTGGGTTGAACACGCTTGGCGATGGACTGCGCGATTACTTCGATCCTCGGTTGAGGAGATGGTAGAGGTGAGCGTCATCAGCCCACAAGCAGTCCAAAGTTCCCATGCAACCCGGACGTTGCGACGCCACTTCTGCAGGTTGAAGGCCTTGCCACGCAGATTGATTCACGCGGCCGTAAGCTGCGCGCGGTCGATACGGTCTCGTTTGACATTGGCAACGGCGAGATTCTGGGTCTGGTCGGAGAAAGCGGCTGCGGCAAGTCGATGACGGCGCTGTCGATCATGCGCTTGCTGCCGCCCGCCACGACGATCGCCTCGGGCTCGATCCGCTTCGCGGGTCAGGAGCTGACGAAGCTCTCGAGCCGCGACATGCGCAAGATTCGCGGGCGTGACATCTCGATGGTCTTTCAGGAGCCGATGACGGCGCTCGATCCCGCGTTCAGTATCGGTACGCAACTGACCGAGACGATTCACGCGCATGAGCAGGTAACCAAAGACGAAGCGATCGATCGATCGATAGCGATGCTCGATCGGCTGGGTATCTCGAATGCCGCCGACCGAATCGACGACTATCCGCATCAATTCTCAGGTGGTATGCGGCAGCGGGTGATGCTGCGCTCAGGCGCTCATTCTCAATCCCAAGCTGCTGCTCGCCGATGAGCCGACCACGGCACTGGATGTCACGATTCAGGCGGAAATCCTCGATCTGTTGCTCCAACTGCGCCGGGATTTGGGACTTGGCGTGCTGTTGATCACGCACAATCTGGGCGTCGTGCATCAGGTGGCCGATCGGGTGGCAGTGATGTATGCGGGCGAAATCGTGGAGATCGGGACGCGGGACGAGATCTTTGCAGATCCCCAGCACCCGTACACACAGGGCCTTTTGCGCAGCATGCCGTATCTCAACGAAACCCGAAAACGCCTGTATGTGATTCCCGGGCGGGTGCCTGAGCTCTGGAACATGCCGCGGGCGTGTCGCTTTGCCCAGCGGTGCCCGAATCGAATCGACACATGCGACGTGACTCATCCTGAACTGGAGAACCTGAATGGAGACCACGCTCTCCGATGCTACAACCCAAGTGCGTTTACCCGCTGACCCGCTGCTCGAAGTACGTGGTCTTAGCAAACGTTTCGCAGTCGAGCACGACTTGCTTGGACGTCCGACGCACTGGCTTTCTGCGGTCGAGGATGTCTCCTTGTCTGTCCAGAAGGGAGAGACGCTGGCGCTGGTTGGCGAATCTGGCTCCGGCAAATCGACGTTGGCACGCTTGATCCTTCGTCTCCTGCGTGCCAGCAGCGGTGAAGTCCGCTTCGAAGGCAAAGACGTGCTCTCGTTGTCGGGCTCGCAGATGACCGCGTTCCGGGCGCGAGCCCAGATCATCTTTCAGGACCCGTTCGAATCGCTCGATCCCCGCATGAAAGGGGAAGCGATCGTGGCGGAAGGGATGTCGCATCTCGGGTTGAGCAAAACCGCGAAACGAGACCGGGTGCGAGAGCTCCTGGAAATCGTGCAACTCCCGAACGACGCTGCCCATCGCTTTCCGCATGAGTTTTCCGGCGGGCCAGCGACAGCGATTGAGCATTGCCCGGGCGCTGGCCGTCGATCCGGTGTTCATCGTCGCGGACGAGCCGGTGAGTGCGCTGGACGTTTCCATGCAGAGTCAGATTCTCAATCTGATGCAGGACTTGCAGGATCGCCTGGGACTCACCTATCTCTTCATCAGTCATGACATGAGCGTGGTGCGGCACATGGCAAATCGCGTTGCCGTGATGTATCTCGGGCGGCTGGTCGAGCTCGCGCCGGCGTCCGAGCTGTTCCGGAACCCACGCCACCCGTATACCCAGACCTTGTTGTCCGCGATACCTCCCCTGCTGACCGATCGCAAGAATGACCGTATTCGCGTCACTGGTGAGCCCATCGCCCAGTTGGGGGCGCCTGCCTGCGCGTTTGCGAATCGCTGTTTCCGGCCGCTCGATATCTGCCGGCAGCAGGTTCCTCCGCTCGAGGCAGACGTGCTGCATCCTGACCATTGGGTGGCCTGCTTCAATCCCACCGACTTCGCGAGCCTGGAGAGCCAGGCGTGACCCCCGCGCCTGCGGTGGTCTCATTGCCAAATGGAACCCAGCTACACGGGAGTGTCTGGCCGGTCAACGATTGTTGGACACTCCTGCTCCATGAGCCAGGCGACGGTCACGATATCGATGAGCTCATCACGCTGATCGGTGCCGTGGTCCGCTCGGGCTCGTCGGCCGCCGCCTTCGATCTGCCTGGCCATGGATTTTCCGACGGTGCCTGGGACGCTGAATCAGATCAGATAGCAACGATTGCCAGCCTGCTGGACTGGATCGACCAGCAGGCTCCGGTGAAGACGGGCGGTCGTTGCCATTGGATCGGCCTGCTATCCCGTGCTCGATGTTGCGAAAGACCGAGCTATCGATGTGCTGGTACTCGTCTCTCCTACGCCGAATCCTGAGCTGCAGGAATTCCCTGCGAAGTTTCGCGGCGATGGCGCGGCCAAGCTGCTGATCTGCGGTGGAGTGGACGAGGCATTTCGGGCCACCCAGATCGAGCTGCGGCAACGATCTATCGGATGGGCGGTCAGTCTCTCGGTGGGTTCCAGCGAACAAGGATCTGCGCTGCTCTCAGGCGCACATGGCGCGCGCGTGCAGGAAGGAGTGGAACTGTTCCTGCGTGAACAATGGGCAATCGGGCGTCGATGGGGCGCTTCCGCAACGCAACACAGCGAGGAGATCGCACGATGATCAAGCTGATCGGTACGGCATACAAGCGAGACGATTTTTCGTCGGAGGCGTTCTTCAAATACTGGAATGAAGTGCATGCGCCGATTTCCGCACAGGCGCCTGGACTGCGTGGCTATGTCGTTTCCGAAGTGATTCGCAAACTCGGTGGCGAGCTTCAGGCCGATGCGTTCGTCGAGCAGTGGTACGACGATGAAGCGGCTTACGAGGCGGCTTCGCAGACGCCGCAGGTAGCCACCGCGTGGGCAGATGTGGCGAACTATGCAAAGACGAGCGGCACGTTCTGGATGGTGAAAGAGCATGTGCTCATTCCGCCGCCGATCGAGGGCTCCGGGATTCCAGCGCCACAGACGACGAAAGTACCGTGGTCGAATGGCAACTCTCGTACCCACGGGTCCGTAAGACCGAGCCGTGAAGGCCCCAGACCGGCGGCAGCCCAACCGGTAATGCAGCCGTCGATTGGCGGCGTTTCTTCCATGGGAGGCGTGGTGATTGCGAGTTCGGACTGATGCAGCATGGATCAATCCCCGAAGGCGCGACAGCCGGTCAGCAGGCTTTCGCGCGCATCTACCGTTCGTCAATCCCGCCGCCTCGGCCAGCGCCGACGACAGGAAGACCGCGTAGTTCTCGTTGATGTGGATTGCGTCGCGGTGCACGGTCAGGTCCCCGATCACCGCCGGGCAGGTTTCCTGCGTGCAGAACCACGGGATGATGTCGATGTAATCCGCCGCGTGTGCTTCGGAGGTCTCCCGCTCGACCCGGTTGTGATCGGCCAGCACCGCTTGCTCCACCGGCGTGTTGCAGGCCGAGGCGTTGCCTTCGTTCTCGGTCAGGCAGTCGATTCCCGGCTGCGCGGGATAGGCCATATCCCCGATCACCACTACCCGGCCGGCGTGCGGGGTCACCTCGTCCAGGGTCGCGCCCAGCCCGTCGCGCCAGGCGTCGTCCAGCCCGTCCTGGGTTGGTTTGCCGCCGTCCGCCAGGTAGATGCCCTTGCCCGCGCTCGTCACCAGCAGCACGTCCGGCTCGATCTCGGCGATCTGCGCCGATGGCCCAGTCGCGCCACTGGTCGCACTCCGCATACTCCCGCCCCAGTGAGTTGGACCAGATCTGCAGCTCCGGCGCCACGCATCCCGGTTTCGTGAGCTGGACGATCTTCCAGTCGTACTGCTTGCCGATGCGGTCCAGCGCCGGGATCCACATGGCCGCGTGCGAATCGCCGAACATCACCACGGTCCGGTCCGAATCGAGGTTGCCGAACTCGCAGAGCGTCGAGGTCGTGTCCCGCCGGGTCACGTCGCACGTGTCGCTGTACGCCTCGTTGACAATCCGCTCCGGTTGCTCCGGCCATTCGGTGACGTCGCGCGCCGGCGTTGACTGCCCGCAAGCACTCCGTCCGTCGAGGGAGCCTCGATCGCGATTTGCGCGTCCGTCTTTTCTCCGGCAAGCTGGTGTGCTTCCATCATCGCCGAGACGGTACCGACCGAAAGCGGCCACCAGCATCTACACCCAGCCCGACACTGACAAGCGCCGGGCGCTGCCGCAGCGATTTCGCGCTCCGGATCGGGTCTTCGATCACTGCAAAGGTCACTGCCGCGATCGCGATTGCTGGGAGGTAGAGCAGCAGGTTCTCCGGAACGCTCAGCTCCCGGCCGGCGATAGCCGCGGCCAGCAGGATCACCGGCCAGTGCCACAGGTAGATGCCATACGACATTTTGCCAGTCCATTGCAGCGGCGACCGCGCAAGCAGCACCTCGGCGCCGCCCTGCGGCGCGATCGACCCGCCGGCCACCGCCAGCAGCGCCCCCGCCACCGGCACCAGGATCGCCGCGCCGGGAAAAACCGTATGCGCATCGAACGTGACCGCCGCCCACAGGATCACCCCAATTCCGGCCCAGCTCGCCACCACGCCGGCCATTCGCGGCACCTTCAGCAGCCACGGCGATATCACCGCCAGCAGCGCTCCCGCCGCCAGCTCCGACGCCCGCGGCAACGGCGAGAAGTAGGCCGTCGTGCGGTCGACCGATGTCAGATGCACCGAGTACGCGAACGAGGCGCGCGATCATCAGGGTCAGCGCCACGCCGAGCTTGAGCCGCACCGGGATCCCCTTCGCCCACCGACGCCAGCAGCAGGATCAGCAGCGGCCAGACGAAATAGAACTGCTCTTCGACTGCCAGCGACCAGAAGTGCTGCAGCGGCGAGGGTTCCTGCTGGGCGCCGAGATAGTCGGTGCCTTGCTGGATGGAGCGGAAATTGCTCGCGAAGAGCGCCGCCCAGCGTGCGTCCTCGGCCACCCGATTGGCGCGCAACTGGCCGAACACCTGGTAGCCCAGCAGCACCGTCACGATCAGCACCAGCGTCGCCGCCGGCAGCAACCGGCGCGCCCGTCGCGCGTAGAACGTCCGATCGAGATGCGGCCGGTTTCGTGTGCTTCTTTCAGCAACAGCCCAGTAATCAGGAAGCCGGAGAGGACGAAGAAGACATCGACGCCGATATACCCACCGCTCACCAGCGTCAGCCCGGCATGGTCGAGCAGCACGAGCATCACGGCGATCGCGCGCAGCCCTTCGATATCGGGGCGAAACGCGCGGTTGCGGTCTGGCGACAGGGCAGCGGACGGCGCAGGGATAACCATAGGAAGTGCATCACTCGGGGGATCGTAGGACGAACCGGATCAGCGGTCCCTGACAACGGGACGGTTGGCGGTAGATTGCCGGGTGGGGAGGATGCGAGAGGGCGATGCCAGCGCCGGCTGGCCCTCGGGGGAACGACTCGCCATAACTGAGTCGCCCTGGTGCCCTGCAAGGCCCCGGCACTCCCGGAAACCCAAGCCTACCAAAGCACCCCGCTGTCCAATGAAAATCAGTCGGCAAATTGTGCCAGAACCATCTCGGTCAGTGCGTGCAACCAAACCGCGCGATCGTGTGTTTACCCAGATAGTGCCCATCCGGGGGCCACGAAGGAATCGATAGCTATTGGACATCCACCTATGACGGAACCCGATCTCGCCCAGCGGCTGGCGGACGATCTCGACGGGAATTTCGAAGCGCTGGTCGTTGCGATGCAGGGGCCGGTCTATCGGTTCGCATATCGCTGGTGCGGGAATGCGCAGGATGCCGAGGAGATCGCGCAGGACGCGTTCGTGCGGGCGTATGGGGCGTTGCAGGGGTATGACGCGGAGCGGATTCGCGCGCTGAAGCTGACGCCCTGGCTCATGACGATCGCGGTCAATGTCGCCCGCAACCGGGTGCGCGGCAAGCGACTGCCGATCGACGATCTGGACGGCATCGACGAGCCGCTGGCGAATCGGTCGGATGAGCCTGAACCAGTCAGCGAGCGGAACGATCTCTCCGACCGGCTGGCCGAGGCGTTGCACGAAGTTGCCGCCGCGCTACCGGGCGGCGGTGATCCTGCGCCATGTGCTCGGACTGAGCTACGACGAGATCGCCGAGGCGCTCGAGCAGCCGCCGGGGACCGTCAAGTCGAATGTCCATCGCGGCGTGCAGCTCCTGCGTGAGCGACTGACGCGATCTCGATCGAACCGAATCCGCGTCTCCCCTCCCCGTTCTTGCCAGATGAAAGACAGGTGTTCCATGAATGTGCTGAGTGATTCCGTTGTCGAAACCGGGTTGAGCGATCTGCCCGCGCCCCAACCGCCCTCCGATCTGGTGCCGAATGTGCTCTATCGCACCGGGCTCTCCGATCTTTGCTGGCAGACCGAAAGCCCCATCGGGCCGATCTGGATCGCGGCCAGCCTGGACGGCATCACCGCGGTCGATCGGGCTGCGTCGGCGAGTCTTCATGGCGACCTACCAGGCAGCGGTTCGGGCGTGACATTCGCGTGGTGGAGCGCCGCCGGATCGGCTTGGCTCGCAAGGTCACCCGCTGGCTGGAGGGCGACCGGCGCAATCCTCCCCCCTTCGATCTGTCGCATTCGACCCCGTTCGAAGCCTCGGTGTTGCGCAAGGCGCTGGAGATTCCGCGCGGTCAGGTGCGGCCGTATAACTGGATCGCGCAGGAGATCGGCAGCCCGAAAGCGTCGCGCGCGGTCGGGAGCGCGCTGGCCGGCAATCCGGTGCCGGTGCTGATCCCCTGTCACCGGGTGGTGCGGGGCGACGGCGTGATCGGGAACTACATCTTCGGCACCGAGGTAAAGCGCTCGCTCCTGGCCGAGGAACGGGCCAATATCGACCGGCTGGAAGACCTCGGCAAGCAGGGAATCAGGTTTGTCGGCAGCGATACCACCCATATCTTCTGCTTCCCCACCTGCCGCTACCAGCCGAACCCGGAGCACCTGCAAATGTTCCATTCGGAAGACGAGGCGCGCGCACGCGGGTATCGCCCGTGCAAGGTCTGCCGCCCTGCCTTGGCGGGGTAGTCGCCCAGCCGGCGCGGGTGGGGCGGCGCCGACGTCACTGCTCGGGAGTTTCAGCCTGGTGCGTATTGATCAGGCTGCCGGCAATCGGCGCCTCGTACTCGCTTTCCAGGCGTCGCACGCAGGCACATTGCACCCTTCGGTGAAGCTGCTTGAGCTGATCTGCGTCCGCCTGCGCGTCGACGGTGAGCTTGTAGCGGATCCACGGCTGATCGCCGGGAACTTCGGCCGATGCCTGGGGGAGCGGAAGCAAGGTGACATCGGCGTAGGCGGCATTGATCGCGATACCAAGCGCAACCGCCTGGACCCGCACGGCATCGAGCAGCTCACGACCCAGATACCCGGTCACATGGTCGGTCCGAGATGGCAGCCCATCGACAGAGGCAGAACTGGCTCGCCCGCCGGGCGAGGAGTCGAACGTTCGGATGCGGTCACAGACTCGAGCAGGCAGTAGACCCGCCAGTCATCGAGAAAGCCTTCCCACACTCCCATGCTGTGATTCACCTCCATGCATCCGAACCCGTGGCTGGCCAGGCTAAGCGGGAATGGCGACCCACCTATGCCTAAAGCGTGGCAGCTTGCGGCATGATAGTTCATTTTTCGATATAGTACTCCATAATACTTTTTGGAAGCACGTACAGCACCAAGCGAACCTGCGCGGAGGAGCCAACATCATGCCATTGCAATTCATTGGAATGATTCGGACCGACAACGTCTCCGAGATCGACGGGGTGGCGGCATCGCAGATCGAACGGTCGCTGGATCCGAAGTTCGTGGCCGATTTCGCCCGCGCGCATGAGGAAGGCGGCTTCGAGCGCATTCTCATCGGGTATCACACACGAGTCCCGATGGCTGGGCGGTGGCGGCTCATGCCGCGGCGAATACGGAAAAGCTGCATGTGCTGTTGGCGCACCGGCCGGGGTTCGTTGCTCCGCCGGTGACCGCGCGCGCCGCGGTGACCCACGATCATTTCACCAACGGCCGCTTTTCGTTCAACATCGTGACAGGTGGAGTCCGATGCCGATCAGGCGCGCGACGGCGATTGGTCGACCAAGGACGATCGGTATCGTCGTACGGATGAGTATCTGACGATTCTGAAGAAGGTCTGGACCAGCGACGAGCCGTTCGACTTCGAGGGTGAGTTCTACAAGCTTGCCGGAACGTTCTCGGAATTGAAGCCGATCCAGCAGCCGCACATTCCCCTCTATTTCGGAGGCGCTTCGGCGGCCGCGGTGCCGGTCGGCGCCAAGCACGCCGATGTCTACATGCTCTGGGGCGAGCCGCTGGCCAATGTGGCCGAGCGCATCGCTGAGGTGCGGGCAGCCGCGCCGGAGGGTCGCTCGCCCGAGTTCAGCGTGTCACTGCGGCCGATCATCGCGCCGACCACCGAGCAAGCCTGGGCCAAGGCGCACGACTATCTGGAGCGGATCGTCGGCCACCGGGACGGCAACCGGATGGTGGATCAGTCGGCAGCTGCCGGCAACGGGGTCCAAGCGACTGTTGGAGCAGGCGGCGCAGCAGGAAATCTATGACGAGCGGCTCTGGATGCCGATTGCGGCCGCAACTGGCGCGGGCGGCAATACGACCGCGCTGGTCGGCACGCCGGAGCGAAGTGGCCGAATCGATTCTGCGCTACTACGACCTGGGCGTGACCTCGATTCTCATCCGCGGGTTTCGTCCCTACGAGGATGTCATCGAGTACGGGCGGGAGATCGTTCCGCTGGTGCAGGCAGAGGTGGCCCGGCGGGATGCCGAGCGGGCGAAGCAAGCCGCTGAGCCGGCTTTGGCGGCGGTCTAGATGGTTGCCGCGGAACGATCGGATCGCGTTTCCATGCCCGACAATGTTCGACTGCTTCCCCGACCTGCGGAAACCATCGCGAGCCTGAGCACGCTGCTGGAGCAGCGGCGGTCGATCCGCAAACTGGCCGACGGAACGATCGCCCCGGAAACGCTCGAACGGCTCATCGAGGCCGTTCAGCGCACGCCGGCGGCGTTCAACCTGACACCCTGGCATGTGGTGATCGTGCGCGATGAGCGCGCTGCGTTCTGGGATGCGATCGAGGCTGGCTTTCGCGCCGGTCTCAGCGAGGATCGTCTGGAACGGTACCTCGACCGGCTCGCGGGGTTCCGCCCTGGGGTCGGAGCGATTCTGATCTATGAGGATCGCACCGTGCTGCCGCACCTGCGCGATGCGTGGCAGATCTCCGAATCCCAGGCGCATGCGTTCGTGCAGCAGGGAATCGGAATGGTGCAACTGGCGCTTTGGCTTGCGCTGACCAACGATGGATTGGTGAGCTCGTTGCAGCACTGGGAATGGCTGGTCGAAGAGCGGGTGGCCGAATTCACCCGGGTTCCGGCGGAGCAGTTCAAACTGTCAGCCATCATGCCGTTCGGGTATGCCGCCGAGCCGCCGCGCGTGGTCGAGCGACCTGCGGCGCACCAGGTCGTTTCGTTCGATCGCTACACCTCTCTGAATGGATCGGGCACGTGAGCTGGCCGAAAACCGAGCGGCAGGAACGGTTTGTCGCGCTCGCGAATGACGTCGCTGGGCCGATCGCCGCACGCGCCGCGGAGGTGGACCGCAACAGCTCCTTCCCCTACGAATCGTTTGACGAGCTGCGCCAGGCTGGCTATCTGACCCTGACCATTCCAGAGGAGTTTGGCGGCGTGGGCGCCGATATTCTGGAGTATTCGCTTGCGCAGGAACGCATCGCGCATGCCTGTGGCTCCACCGGGCTCGCGTCATCCATGCATCTCTCGCTGCTGGGACGGGTGGGCGATACCCGGCTTTGGCCAGATGAGGTCTATAAGCGTCTGGTGCGCGAGGTCATCGACAATGGTGCGTTGATCAATGCCGCCAATAGCGAGCCCGATCTGGGCAGCCCCAGCCGCGGTGCCCTCCCGAGCACGACCGCCACGCGCACGCCCTTTGGTTGGCGCATCGACGGTCGCAAGCGTTGGGCGAGTCTCTCGCCGGCGCTCACCTGGGTGTTCAGCCTGGTCACTCTGATCGATGATGAACCGCCGCGCCGGGGGAATCTGCTGATTCCCATGGCGTCACCCGGTGTGCGCGTGATCGAAACGTGGGACAACCTCGGGATGCGCGGTACCGCGAGCCACGACATTGTTTTCGATGGCGTCGAGGTGCCGACCGACGCGTTGCTCCCCAGCGAAGGCACCGCCAACCCGGGTGACGGCCAGGCGTGGTGGAGCATCCCCGGAGGGGCGGTCTATCTCGGGATCGGCCTGGCGGCGCGCGATGCCGCAATCGACTTCGCGCGGAACCGGACGCCCAACGGCATGTCCGGATCGATTGCCGAGCTGCAAACGGTGCAACACAAGATCGGCGAAATCGAGCTGCTGTTATTGCAGGCGCGAACCTTGCTCTACGCAACGGCGGAGGAATGGCTCGAATTCCCGGATCGTCGTGGCGACCTTGGCTGGAAGCTCGCCGCTGCCAAAACGACCGTGACTCGTCACGTGCTCCGGGCGACCGAGCTCGCCTTGAGCGTGACTGGATCGGCGGGCATGGCAGCCGATTCGCCTATGCAACGGTTCTTCCGGGATGCGCGCACCGCGACCGGTCATCCACCAATGGACGACGCCACCCTTACCCTGGTCGGAAAAACCGCGCTGGGGTTGCCTGTGGCGCCTCCGGCCCAGGTGCGTGCTCCGCTCGAACCGGCGTTGCGCTGACGCCACTCAAGATCGATCACCAGGCCGGTGTCAGCGTTTCGACGCCGGCACATCGTAGTTGCGCATTCAGGAGAGACATCGATGACCGTTGTGCAAACCGAAACGACGCCCTCGCAACGACTCATTCGAGGTGAGCGAACCACCGTCACCGGGGGTGAGGCATTGACCGCCGCGCTGATCAACGGTGGCGTCGATACCTTGTTCGCAATTCCAGGAATTCAGCTCGATGGGTTTTTCAACGCGGTCTGGGAAGAGCGCGACCGGCTGCGCGTGATCAACACCCGGCACGAGCAGGGCACCGCCTACATGGCCGACGGCTATGCCCGGGTCACTGGTCGTGAGGGCGTTTGCGTCGTCGTGCCAGGTCCCGGGCTGTTGAATGCGGCGGCCGCGCTTTCCACCGCATACTCGGCCAACTCTCCCGTGCTCTGCGTGACCGGACAGATCCGCTCCGATCTGATCGGCAAAGAGACCGGTGCATTGCATGAGATCAAGAACCAGCTCGAGACGATCAAATCGGTGACCAAACACGCTGCCCGGGCGGACTCGGTCGCGGCGATTCCAGGAACGGTGGCCGAGGCGTTCCGCCAGCTTCGCACCGGACGGCCACGTCCGGTCGAAGTCGAAGTCGCGCCGGATGTCCTGTTCAGCAGTGCTGAGCTTGCGCCCCTGCGGCCGTTTCCGGCGCGGGAGCGCTCGGCAGGCGATCCCGATCTGATCGAGCGGGCCGCGAAGCTGCTTGGGGAAGCGAAGTCCCCAGTGATTTTTGCCGGTGGCGGTATCCAGCGCTCGGAAGCGGGTGCGGAGCTGGAGGAGCTGGCGCGCCTGTTGCAGGCGCCGGTGATCATTTCACGCAACGGCCGCGGCGGAATCAGCGACCGCAGCCCCTATGCGCATGGCACGCTCTCGGAAGACGAGTATCTGCCCGGTGCCGATGTGGTGCTGATCGTGGGGACCCGTTTCGCGGAGTTTCGGCCCCGTCCCGACCGGATCAAACCGGGACAACAGGTGATCCAGCTCGATATCGACGCGGAGGAGCTTGGGCGAAGTGTTTCCCCGGATATCGCGATCGAAGCCGACGCGAAAGCGGGCCTGGCGGCATTGGTCGACCGGGTGGCCGCGTTCAACTGGTCTCGTCCGTCGCGCGAGGCCGAGCTGCGCACCTTTAAAAAGGCCATTGACGAACGCGTGCGCGCTATCAACCCCCAGGCGGAGCTGGCGCTGGCCATTCGCAACGAAGTTCCGGACGACGGCGTGATCGTTGGCGAGTTCACGCAGGTTGGCTATTGGTCGTTCGTCGGACTGCCGGTCTACCAACCGAATACCTTTCTGACACCGGGGTATCAGGGAACGCTGGGGTATGGGTTCGCGACCGCCATTGGCGCGAAGGTCGGTAAACCCGACGTGCCAGTGGTTTCCATCAATGGCGACGGTGGATTCGGGTTCGGGCTAAGCGAGCTTTCGACCCTGGTCAAGCACGAGATTCCGCTCATTACCGTGGTGTTCAACGACAATGCCTACGGCAATGTGCTGCGTTTCCAGCGGGACGACTTTGGAGGTCGCGTCGTCGGTTCCGAGCTGGCGAATCCGAACTATCAGCTCCTGGCAAAAGCCTTTGGCATTGCCGGGCGTCGCGCCGAGAACGCGTTCGAGCTTCAGACTCAGGTCCGGGAATCGATCAAGGCCAACGAACCGGTGCTGATCGAGGTGCCCGTGGGTCCGATGCCCGACATGTTCAAAGCGCTTGGGCTGCGATAACCGCATATGTTGCGCTTGCTCTGATTGCAAGCCACGACGCTTGCTTGACGAAAAAGAACATATGTTCTATGCTTACCAGCAAGCGGCACATCGGCGGAGAGGGACGCGCCCACGAGACCGGCATCCCTCCGGCTCCTACCTCAGGAGTCGTTCGCCCTGTTCCGAGCAATCGATGCACCACCGCCCAACCTCGAAGCGGTTTCGTCTGGCTAGCCCGGGGTTTCAACCCCGGGTGGTGGTGGAGAACGCTCCCTCCCGTACAGACGGCGAGTTTCGCATCGATTCCTCGGACCCCAGGGCGGGAGATGCGGGCCTGGGCAGTGCCCAACCAGCTACTCGCCCGGCCCCAGACCGTCACCCCTGGCTCCATTCGCGAACTCAACCGAAAAAGAGTGACCGCTTTTCGAGACTTTGCACAAACACCCCATCGAGACAGGGCGAAGCTCTACCCAAAACCCCGCCACCGGTCGTAGTCGAGGACGTCCCTGTCCTCTCGTCTCCAGGGTCGGGGACCGTTGGCTTCTGACAACCCTATCGTTCACGGTTGGGCGCGGCGTACGGACTCTTCGATCTCTGCCAGGTGCTCCCGAGGATGCCCGATCAGGCAGGCTTCCACCCAACCGGCGACGGTGCGTTCCGGTTCGCCGGGCATGTGAGTGCCGGTTCGTTGCAGATCGGTGGGCGAGAGGCTGTCGACGAAGGCGATCGCCAGATTACGCGATTGCCGGTAGTGCTGCAGAATCTCACGCTTGGTGCGCTTCGCGCTCAGCCGGGCCTGCTCGGCGTTTTGGGTGTCGAGCCATGCGTGCGTCCAGCCGGAGCTGGACGCACCCCCGGCGATCGCGCGAAAGGCGGCGCTTTCCACTTCCCAGGCCCAGCCGATGTGATCGACGAGCTGACCGATCGTCCGTTCCTCAGCGGGAACGAGCAGCGTCCATTGCGAGTCGGACAGTCCAATGGTGGCTCGCTCGACGGCGTCCGCCGCGGCGCGCAACTGCTGCGCCAGCGTAATGTTCGTTGCAACCATGGCAACCTCCAGCCAGACGATACACTGTCTGTAGCAACGATGCCCCCGCCCCGCGAAGTTGGCGGTCCAATCGAGCCATGTGCGCCCGTTCCTGCACTCGTAACGTCTGGAGGCCGCGTATGTCAGACAATTTCATTTCCCGCGCATTTCGCGGGCGCCGCGCCGATCCCGAGCTCGCCGCGCGCATTCCCCCCGGCCAGCATCTGGTGACCGATTTTCCGGTCCTCTCGGCCGGCCCGACGCCGCGCACCCCGCTCGACAAGTGGGACTTGCAGGTCTCCGGACCGCTCAGCGCCCGATGGACCTGGGACGAGTTCCAGGCACTGCCGCGGGAAGATTTCACGGTCGATATCCATTGCGTGACCAAGTGGTCCAAGCTCGATACGCACTGGACCGGGGTATCGCTCGATACCTTGCTGGGCGATGTCGGGAATGACGCGAGCTACCTGGTGGCGCATTGCGACGGTGGCTACACCACTAATCTTCCATTGGAAGATGTGCTCGACGGCAAAGCCTGGATCGCCTACGAATACGATGGCGAGCCGCTGCATCCGGAGCATGGCGGCCCGGCGCGCCTGCTGGTGCCGCATCTCTATTTCTGGAAGAGTGCCAAGTGGGTTCGTCGCCTGGAGCTACGGGATGATGACAAGCCCGGTTTCTGGGAAGAACTCGGCTATCACAACTACGGTGATCCCTGGCAGGAGCAGCGGTATTGGGGCGACTAGATTGGCAGCTCGGCACCGTCACGCGGAATATGCCGATCACGCCGCGCACCCACGCACTCGACATCGCGCTGTCCGAATGGTCTGGGCATCTGGCGGGTCAGCATGTCGACGTCCGCTTGACTGCCGAGGACGGTTATCAGGCTGAGCGCAGCTACTCCATTGCCAGCGCGCCGCATACCAGCACCATCGAGCTCGCGGTCGAGCGATTGGACGACGGCGAAGTGTCCATGTATTTGACCGATGTGCTGGTGCCGGGCGATAAGCTGGAGCTGCGCGGTCCGATCGGCGGGTATTTCGCCTGGAAACCCGAGGATGGCGGTCCGGTGTTGCTGGTGGCCGGCGGTTCGGGTGTCGCGCCGTTGATGTCGATGATCCGCGAGCGGTTCGCGCAGGGAAGCACGATTCCCATGCGGCTCCTCTACTCCTCCCGCGCCTGGGATGAAGTGATCTATCGGGACGAGCTGATCGCGCTGGCGGCCCGCAACGACGGATTCGAATTGGTGCAGACGCTCACCCGCCGCCAACCGCCGGAGTGGACCGGATTTTCTCGCCGCATCGACCGTGAGATGGTGGAGTCGGTGGCGTATCCCCCGAGCGATGCGCCTATCGCCTATGTCTGCGGCCCAACCGCGTTGGTGGAATCGGCGGCGGGATTGCTGGTCGAGCTCGGATACGACCCGTTACGAGTAAAGACCGAGCGCTTCGGCCCAACCGGATAGCAGTCACTCGGAAACGTCGTACGTGGCGGGACCTGTGCCCGCCAGCGACCGAAGGTCGCCACGGCGTTGCCCAGAACCAGGTTTCCGTTCGGAAAAGATGGTAGTGGGCAACTCCGTTATCGCGCTGCGCACGATTGGCGGCCACGGGTGCCGCCACGACGAACGCGGAAACAGCAAAGAGAAACAGGCGCGACCCGAAGGCCGCGCCTGTTTTCACATGTACTTTGACCGAACCAGATCAGCCGGCCGGAGTTGCCTCCGGGCTGGCGACTGGCATGGTGGTCATCATCTGGAAGGCTTCTGCGTCGCACTTCCAGCACCATGCCGCCCGCCGGGGTGCCGGCTGGGAGCGAGACCATCGCGGTGATGTAGGCATTGCCCTCACCGTCGAATGCAATGCCACCCGGGAACGGAATGCCACCGATGACCGGGGTGTTGCGCCATCCGCGGATTGATCTTGACGATCGAGCCCGGCGGCCGGACCGGCCGGGTCGATGAAGTTGTCCGACATGGTCACGACGTAGATCGAGCCATCCGGCGCGACCGTGACATCGCCGAGCATGGTCAGCCCGGACGCCACCGTGGTCACGGTGCCATCCATGGCGACGTGCACGAGGGCGGCTGTCTCTGGGAAGAAGGGTCCACCCGAGAGGAGGCTGACATAGAGGCCGCCATCGGGAGCGAGCGCGAGTCCGGTCGGAACCGCATCGATCTCGGCCGCGTCACCGCGGTCCGGGTTCGGCTGCATTCCCGGGAAGGCCCGGAATCACGGCCAGCACGCTGGTTTCGCCGGTGGTGGGATCGACCTTGATGATGTCGTTACCGCCGGCATCGGCCACGTAGACCATGCCGTCCTGGTCCAACGACCAGTCCGTAGGGATCGGAGTCGATGTGGTAGGGATCGGGATTGTTTTCGATCTCATAGGTTTCGAGATCGGCGACGATGGTGGCTTCACCCGTGGCCAGGTCGATCGACCAGAGGGCCGCACGGCCGGCCAGCGCCGGAACGGTGCCGGTGGCCGGGCCCACGCCGCCGGTGGCGACATAGGCGATGCCGTTCTGGACGTCGATCCCGGCCGGTCCGACGACTTCGGTGCCGAAGGTGAAGGACGGCAGGCCGGTGGCGACTTCGCTGACGGTGCCATCCGCGTTGATCGCGACTACGCCGCCGGTTGCACCGTAGTTGGTGATCGGCTCGGTCGGCTCCGGAGTGCCATCGCCGGCGGTGGCGAAGATCGCCTCATCGCCCGCCGACCCGGCGAGCGTGACGTAGACGATGCCATCGTCGATGGACACGAAGCGCGGATTGGCGAGACCGCTGGCCGCAACCGAGCAGCCCATGGGGAGCGCGGGGGCCGCGGGACTGGCAACCGGCGAGGCATCCTGCGCACTGGCTGGCGCGAGCGTTGCTCCGAGAAGCCCTCCCACGACCAGGGTGCTGGCGGCTGCCAGACCAAGACTCTTTCGAATTCGAGACATCGCATATTCTCCTGTCGATTGACGACGGTTCCCATGAACCATTGCGGGGTTGCGGTTTCTACGGAAGGCGAAACGATTCTGAGCGCTACGAGCGCAACGGAGGCCGGGGCACTCCTTCTCTCGCACGGCACTGAAGCTTCGACTCGAAGCTGTTCGCCCGCGACGTTGCGCGCAATCCCACCAAGCAGGGTATGCCTGTTCGGGGCATCCGTCAATCCCTCTGGTGCTTGCGTATTTCCTGCGACCTCTTCAGAATGTGCCCACGAACCCGGTCAAATCTTCGACTATCTCCAGGAGTGAATGACGTGCGCCAGATCCAACCGACAACCGCCTGGTGGTGCCTGGCGCCGGTGCTTTCGCCCGAGCAGATCATCCAGACCAGCGCCGAGCTGGGCTACGGCGGAATCGAGTTCGCCCCCCGCGATCAGTGGGATGCGATCGTCGATGCCGGGTTGCGCATCGTCTGCGTGCGCGGGCACGACGACATCACGAACGGGCTCAACGATCCGGGCGAACATGCGCGCATCGAGCGGGAGATTCTGGCCAATCTGGAGCTGGCCCAGCGGTACGGCATTCCCTCTTTGGTCTGCTTCAGCGGCGAGCGCAAGGGGCAGGACGATACGTCCGGCGCGGCCAATACGATCGCGATCTTGCAGCGCGTGTCGCAAGCCGCCGAAGACGCCGGTGTGTTGCTGGCGCTGGAGCTGCTGAACAGCAAGGTCGACCATCCCGACTACATGTGCGATCGCACCGCCTGGGGCGTCGAGGTGGTTTCCGCGGTCGATTCTCCGGCGGTCAAGCTGCTCTATGACGTCTACCACATGCAAATCATGGAAGGCGACATCATCCGCACGATCGGCGAGCACCATCAGCATTTCGGGCACTATCACCTGGCCGGGAACCCCGGGCGGCACGATCCGGACCAAACCCAGGAGTTGTTCTACCCGCCGATTCTGGACGCGATCGAGGCGACGGGCTACTCGGGGTATATGGGGATGGAGTATCTGCCGAGCGGCGACCCGGTCGAATCGCTGCGCAAAGCCTACCGGCTCTTTGCGGACTGATGAGCGAGCGTTCTGACATCGAGCAACCGCTCGTCGATTTCTTTCTGAGCTTGCAGCGCAGCATGGCCATCGCCGATGGCCCGGCGCTGGCGCGGTTGTTCGCGCCGAACTTTCTCGAAGCCAGCCCGGGCGAAACGCGCATGCGCACCAACGATGCGATCTTTCTGGCGGCTATGGAAGAGCGGTTCTCGTATCTGCTGCTGGCGGGCATGCGCGATGTGAAGGCCTTGCAGATCGATCCGACTCCGCTCGGCGCGGGCTACGCGCTGGTGCGGGTGCGCTGGTCGGTCTGGTTCACCCCCGCGGGACGCCCGGATTTCGTGGACGAGTTTCTCTTCGACTATCTCGTCCATCTGGGCGACCGCATCGAGATCGCGGCGTCGATCGCCCATGATGACGACGCGAGCATGCTGCGCCGGATCGGCCTCGCCTGAGGCCTTGCGGCAGATCGTTTGCTCTGTACGCTGTCAAGACAAGCTTCCAGTGGAAACAGGAAGCGTAGTGCGGGCACGCCGGGGCCCGTACGGGTCTCCCGCTTTGCCGAGGTATGAGATCCGATTTTCCGGACGACGGGAGGGCACGGAGGCCCTTCGCTACGACCAAGGGGTGCTGTATCGCCGGCACAGGGCCGGCGGCTACGCGCAACGAGCGATTATCGAGCCACCAGCCGGGCCGAAAAGAGCTCCAGAGCGGTCTTCGTTTTGGTCTGCTGCTCGCCGTCCAGCGGGACCGCTTTTTTCGTGAGGAAGGCACGCAGCTCGGCGGCGACCGTCAGGGCCAGTTTCGGCGGGCACTTGGTGGAGAGCTCCAGCACGGAGGTGTTGTTCGGGAAGAGCCAGACCTCGGCCACCATCGGGATCTTGGAACCCTTCGGCAGGAACTTGAGCTTGAGCACGTTGATCGGGCCCAGCACCGAGAGGTCGTCGAGGGCGAGTCCAGCTGGGGCATGGGCGTCGTAAAACGCGCGTTGCTCTTTATTGAAGAGCTTGCGGATCGGTTTTCCGTCGAATGCGACATCGTGCACATCGCGTTTGCCGATCTCGGCTTTCATCGATCCGGAGCAAACATAGCCGCCGGGCATGGCATCGACTTCGACTCCAAAGTTCATCGACTTCCGCACGCTCTTCGGCAATTCCCTTGGGTCGACCGGACGCATCTTCACGGTCGAATCGTCGTTGGCGCCCTGAATGCGGCGGGCCCGCACCACCAGTCCCGCGTGATTGAGGGTGAGCTCCGGTGTATCGAAGAAAAAGATCTGCCGGATGCGCGCCTCCAGCGGATCCATCCCCAGCGCCCGCGCGGTGGCGGAATAGGAATCTTCCGGCACGGTCAGCTTGAGCTCGACACTGTCCGAATCGCTCGCGAGATTCATCAGGTCGCGGAGCTGGTCGTCGGTGAGATGAGGATGAGGTTGGGATTCCGGTTGGGTTTGTCGCTTGGCCATCGTCTGGTGCCTCGCTTGCGTTGCGCTTCGATGCGGCCAGTTCCCGGCGTCACGTAGAGATTCGCTCGGACCCGCGCCGTCACGATACTCCGGCGCCTGCGCGGTGTCGACTGTTTGCGGACGATCGCGGGGTGATTACGCCTTTGGTGCTATCGGCCAATTGACTGACCGATACGATCGGACTGCGCTTGGTAAGATCGATCATGGCGCGTTTGAGCAATCTGGATGCTCAGCGAGCGACCGCGTACCCGATCCTGACGGAAGGCCGTTGGACGGTTGAGGAGGAGAAGAGATGTCAGATCCCGATTTCCTGTATATCCTGGCGGCGTCGTATCCCAACGTGGACGATGCCCGCGCCGATTTCGCGGGCATCAAGGCGCTCTATGACGAGATTCACGTCTCGCATATCTTCGACGCCGCGGTGCTGACCAAGGACGAGAAGG
The DNA here is from genome assembly GCA_963720855.1 of uncultured Chloroflexia bacterium. Classification (GTDB taxonomy): domain Bacteria; phylum Chloroflexota; class Chloroflexia; order Thermomicrobiales; family UBA6265; genus JAMLHN01. The sequence continues at coordinate 68,364 of CAVRGV010000003.1, forward strand.
GTAAGGTCAAGATCGACGAGACCTATCAGGCGGGCGCGCAGCATGGCGCGGCCATCGGATTGGCCGGCGGTTTGGCAGTCGGCCTGGTGGCGGCGCTCTTCCCGCCGATTGCCATCGGCGCGGCGCTTGTGGCCGGCGGCCTGGGCGGCGCGGTGCTGGGCAGCGTGGCTGGGCATTACACCACCGGTCTCGGCCGGGGCGAGCTGAAGGAGCTGGGCGACGCGCTCGATAACGGCGAGGCGGGTCTGGTAGTGGTCTACGCCGGCAACTATGCCGATCAGGTCGGCAAGCTGATCAAGACCGAGAACAAGTACATCAGCCAGCTCAATGACGAGGCGGCCGACGAGCTGACCGCCGAGATCAAAGCAGCCGAGGGCCAGAAGTAACTTCGGTTCTTCGCGCAATCGACTTCAGAGAACGAGCCGGGGCGAAATTGCCTCGGCTCGTTCTTCTGTCTCTTTGCCGTATCTGGAGAGATTGCGTGGGGTGGACCGCACCGCGTTAAAACGACGGTGCGGGCGACCAGCGAAAGGTAGACATCAGGCAACGAGTTACTTTCCATCCTGAGAGGATTGTGGGTGATTGCTGATTGTGCAATACTGCCTAATGAGCTTCGTTAACTTGACATGTGGCGCCCGATTGCTTCGGAGATAGCGTGGTGTCCTGTGGCGAAGACTGTGCATTTGCTCGATGGAGAGAGGACTCAGTCAACGGTGCAAAACCGGCATCTCACCTGGTATCTTCGTACGTTTTGTAGTTTCGGTAATGATCCTGGCGGCGCTGCTCGTCAATAGTTTAGGTGACGGCTACATCGGCACAAGGCACCAATGAGAACGTGAAGCTGACGTGGACGCCTGGGTGGAACACTCGACCGATATGCAGCGTTCGCTTTGGGGAGCCAAGTTGGACCGATACGGGACTCATTGGTTACAACAGCGTGAAACTCCAGCGGGTTCCGACGATCGTCGTCGTCTACTACGATGATCAGGAAATCGTGAACAAGATTTCCCTTGTCTATCACGAACTACCCCAGCACAATTCAGATTCCAAGGACATCATTGCTGATGTCGTCGATCAGGTGCTGCCTCAGGATGCTGCCTGTGCAGCCGCTGAAGCTTTCGACCTCTTCGGTTTGGGGATGAAGTCTATGGATGCACGAGTGCATGCAATAGCAGCGGTCTCACATCCTGAAGTTGTGGCTGATGTCGAAGCAAGACGCGGGATCGATCAGCTATGCTGATGGATCCAACCGCGGACGAGTACTTCGAGATCATCATTCAGCCCGGGACCGGCGTTTCACCGCAATAACTCCTACACTGATAGCGCGAGTACGTCAACGTCCGATGCGGGTGCCAGCACTGACGGCTGTGCCTCATTGCTGACCGAAGAAGCGTACGCGTCCGCTCACCAGACGTTGTTGATGTGCGAGAGTCTGCGATCGGTTTAGCGGACCTGACACGAGGCGTCAGACAAGCTTTTACAGTCAGCTGGATCACTCGGGTGCCGCAAACACGCGATTTGGCAGGTGGTGACATAGCGCAGACTGCAAATCGCCGTTACTGTTCCTCGACGGTATGCCAGCGAGTGGGTCATCAGTTGGATATCTTGAGGGTCTGAGCTACTACGCTCAAGCGGCTGGAATTTTCGAGGGAACTTGGATTACGGCCTATCGGCGTTCTACGCGGGCAGCATCTTGTTTCACGAACTTGCGCAAGGTGGCGACCAGTCATGCCAGACGCGAACTGGATGATTGCCGTACACTAACTCGAGAAGTAGACCGGCACACGAGAAACCAATGCCATGGAAACAAGGTGCGGATCCCGCACCTCGTTCGTATTTTGAAAGCCGATTGTGTTCCCCTACTCCGTCGTCCGCTTCTTGTAGAGGTGGATGGCGATGGGGAAGAAGATTGCCAGCAGGACCAGTGACCAGGCGATAGCCCAGAGCGCATCGGAGTGCCAGGGTTGGCCGGTGAAGATGTTGCGCAGCATGTCGATGACGACGGAGAGCGGCTGGTTCTCCGCGAATCCTTGCAGCCAGGATGGCATGGTGTCGACCGGAACGAAGGCGCTGCTGGCAAAGGTCAGCGGGAAGACGAAGATGAAGAGCGCCGCCTGCACCGCTTCCGGTGTGCCGACCAGCATGCCGATCGTCACGCCGATCCAGCAAAACGCGAAGGCGAAGAGGAGCAGGATACCCAGACCGATGACCCAGTCGAGTCCCGTGCCCTCAGGCCGGAAGCCAACTGCCAGCCCGACGAGGAACATGATGGCCACGGCCAGCATGCCACGCAGCAGGTCGGTAATCGTGCGCCCTGCCACTACGGCCGAACGCGACATCGGGAGCGATCGGAAGCGGTCGACCAATCCCTTTTGCAGATCGTAGGCGAGTCCAATGCCGCTGGTCATGCAGGCAAAGATCAGCGTCTGCACGAAGATGCCAGCCATCAGGTAGTTGACGTAGGACATACCGGGTGTCTGGATCGCGCCGCCGAAGATGTAGACGAACAGCACGACGAAGATCACCGGTTGCACGGTCACATCGAGCAGCAGCTCGGGTGAGCGGGGAATGTGGCGCAGGTTGCGCTTGACCATTTCGACCGTGTCGGAAATGGCCCACCGGAAACCGCCGTGCTCCTCGGTCGTAACGGTCGTGGCAGCGGCCACCTGTGGGGTGGAAAGTATGGTGCTCATGCGGCTTGACGCTCCTTCACGTCGACGACCTCAGATTCGGTCGATTCTTCGATGGACAGCTCGCGTCCGGTCAATTGCAGAAAGACATCGTCCAGGCTGGGTTTGCGCACACCCAGGTCGCTGATGCTGATCCCTTCTCCATCGAGCGCCAGTACGACCTGTGCCAGCAGACCGTCGGTGGCGGAGACGGGAGTGAAGAGGCGGCTGCGGCGCTCGTCGATTTGCACCGGGCCGTCGCCGAAGCGCTGGATCAGCGGCTCGGCCTTCGCCAGTTGCTCCGGATGGACCAGCACGACTTCCAGCCGTTGCCCACCGGCTTGCTCCTTGAGCGCATCGGCAGAGCCACGGGCGATTGCCTGGCCGTGATCGATGATGACGATATCGTCGGCCAGCCGGTCGGCTTCCTCGAGATACTGGGTCGTGAGCATGATCGAGGCGCCGCCCTGAACCAGGCTCTCGATCAGATCCCACATCTGCATGCGGCTGCGCGGATCGAGCCCGGTCGTCGGCTCATCGAGAAAGATGATGGGCGGATTGGCCATCAGGCTTGCGGCAAGATCGAGGCGGCGGCGCATACCGCCGGAATACCCCTTGCTGACCCGATTCGCGGCGTCGACCAGATCGAGCCGTTCCAGCAGCTCGGTGGCTCGCCGGGTGGTGTCGGCCTTCGAGAGCCGGGCGAGGCGGCCGATCATTTCCAGATTCTCCCGCCCGGTCAGCAACTCGTCGACCGCGGCGTATTGCCCGGTCACCCCGATGCGAAGCCGCACCTGCTGCGGTTGCTGCACTACATCGAACCCCGCTACCGTGGCGATGCCGGCATCCGGTTTGGAAAGGGTGGTGAGAATGCGCACGGCGGTCGTCTTGCCTGCGCCGTTCGGACCGAGCACCGCGAGAATTTGCCCTTCATCGAGCGAGAGATCGAGCCCGCGCAGGGCGCGGGTTTCGCCGAAGCGCTTTTCGAGTCCCTGGGCGTAAACAACTGGTTGCGATTGCGACATAACGGCTCCCCATATGGCCGGCGTTGCCCTTCACCGGCGGATTGCGTACACTTGCAGCAGTTACCTACCGAATGGTCGGTCGGATACCTACCGAACGGTCGGTAGCGTACCAGCCAGCATCCGAAACGTCAAGCGAGGCTTTTTCATCGTGGTCATTCCGGAGCTCGAGCTCATCTCGGTCGTCGATTCCCCTGCTCCGTTGAGCAGCCGGCAGCGCATCGTCGCCACTGCGCGCGCGCTTTTTGTGGAACGGGGATACGCCAGCGTTTCGATGCAGCAGATTGCCGATGCGACCGGCTTGCGCAAGGCTTCGCTCTATCACCACTTCAAAAGCAAGGAAGCGCTGTTCTCCGCCGTGATGGCTGCGGAGATGGACCGGATCCTGGTCGACTTCGCCGATGTGGAGGATGTCGATGGCACGATTGGGGAGCAACTGGAGCGAATAGCGCTGATCAATTACCGGCAGTTTGCCCAGCCCGAGCTCTTTCAGCTTGCGAAGGATTTCTTCCAGCACGTTTCAGAGGCGGACCACGAGGAAGTTCATACGCGGCTACGAGAGATGGAAGGGTTTTTCGCGGCGCTCTTCGCCCGGGCGATCGAACGAGGTGAGTTGGACGCGATCGACCCGCATCACGCCGCCACCATGTTCTTCCATATGATGATGGCCCTGGCCAACGATCCGAACGACTTTCGCGTCGTCTCCCCTCCCCCGGCAGAGGCTGCTGCGAAGCTCGTCTCGCACGTGATGTTGCATGGCATTGCGAAGAGGAGCTAGGAGCGAGGCGTCAGGATCTCCGATCAGGTTTTCCCGGCGTCCCAACCGCTAGCTCCCCGAATCGTTCCCTTTCCCGCGCAGGCGGTCCAGAAGCGAGCGCTGCCCGGCGCCGGGATTGGGCCATTGCGCGCTCCCGCCACCTTCTCTGCGACTGCGATAGCCGCGCACCATCCCGAAGATCGATCCGCCGAAGACGACGATGAAGAGTACCCATGCCAGCCATTGCGGACCGTTGTAGGTCAGCTCGGTATCGGTTGCCATCGACCAGATCATGATGCCGGCGGCGATCAGGCAAAGGCCGACCAGCAACACCCCTATGAATCCACCGTCTTTGAACATCGTTTATCCCATCTGCGGTCGCGCGTGACGATCAGATTCGAATTTCTGACAATCCGCCGTTCGCTTTCTAATGGTAAATGGTGATCGCTGGACTGTGACCGAGGAGTCGAGTTTCACTCCGTGCGGTGGAGCGCGTAATAGTTCTGGTAGCTGCTCACGACCGGGTGGAGCTGGAAGCCGCCGATGTCGTGGCGGAGAACAGTGATCCATTCGGGAAGGGCGAAATAAATACCAGCCGGATCGTCGTAGGCCACGATTTCCTGAATCTCGGCCAGGGTCGCGAGGTAGGCCTCGGCGTCGGTGGTGTCGTTCGCCGAATGCAGCAGCGCTTCCACCTGATCGTTGCAGTAATGGCCCGCGTTCCCCGATTGCCAGGCGTCGCAGGAAACCAGCGGCCAGAGCTGGCTCCAGGCGTCGTCGTAGTCCGGATCCCAGAAGACAGGAAAGAGGTTCGGGCGTTCCTCGGCGGGAAGATCGCCATAGGCCATGTTCACGTACGAGCTGTAGTCCATGACCTCGATGTCCATCTGGATGCCAATTTGCTGCAGGTTGTACTGAAAGAGCTCGGCAATGGTCTGCACGATGGTGGCGCCCATGGCGACGACGGTCCAGATTTTGGTCCCATCGGGAACACCGGCCTCCATCAGAAGGGCTCTGGCTTTTTCCAGATCGGTCGTGAAGGTCGAGGTCGTGGGCGAAAAGCCGTAGGTGTTGGGGCTCACGGCGCCGTGAGCCGGCTGGGCGTATCCCCTCCAGACACCCTGCAAGACCTCCGTATACGGGAATGCCCAGCAGAGCGCCTGCCGGGCCGCGGGCGCCAGCAACGGTTCGGTCTGCGTGATGGCGAGGTATCGCACGGTCATATCGGTTTGCCGGTCGACGACCAGATCGGGATTCTGCTCCAGGTCGGCCACCGAATCGAGTCCGATGTTCTGGACCATGTCGATATCGCCCTGCTCGATCAGTTCCCGGCGGGTTTCCGCTTCGGCCACCACCCGGATCACGACCGAGTCGAAATGGTTGCCGGTCCAGCCGCCCCAATAGCCATCGTACCGTTCCAGCACCGCGGCAGATTCGAGATCGAAGGACTTGAGCTGGTACGGCCCAGTGCCAAGGCCATCGGCATGTATCTGGCACCAGGTGTGGCCGAGATCGCCATCGACCTCGTGCTGCATGGCCGCGGCGACGTTCATGATCGACGCGCCGAAGGGAGCTGCAATGGCGGCCTCGAACGTGGTCGACGGGCGGTCGAGATCGAACCGCAGGGTCCGCTCGTCGACCGCGACGATCTGCTCCGGGGACGAGAGAAAACGGCCCAGCACATTGGCGGGCGCCAGGTTCAGGGTCATCTGGCGCACGAATGAGGCCCGCGCCGCCTCCGCCGTCAGGGGTGTGCCGTCCTGAAAGGTGACCCCGGGACGCAGGTGAAAGGTCCAGCTACCGGCATCCGCATTCGGCTCCCAGGATTCGGCCAGCAGCGGTTCGAGCTCGATGCCGTCGCCCCCTACCTGCCGGATGAGCCCTTCGTAGATACCCGCGAGCACGAACCCGGACCCGGGATCGTAGCCACTATGGGGATCGATATCGTTCGGGGCCCAGTTGGCAGCCAGCGTGAAGGTCGAGTCTGCGGCGCGCGCAGCGGGTCCGCTGGCCGCGAGCGCGGCGGCGCCTGCCCCCAGCATGGCCGATCGGGCGAGCAGGCGGCGACGGGTGGAACGCGCTGCCGAAGCGGTGCGCAGTGAAGGAAACGAAGATGGGAGCGAAGGCAAATCGAAGACTCCTGCGTCAAAACGGCCTGCCACGTTGCCAGCCAGAGCGCTCCTCTCTTACACGGCGTGCATCTCCGACATTATGCCGCTTTGTCGCGACATTTGTTGGAGGTTTCGCACTGGTCGGATAGGTGCAGGCTCGATTCGACCCGCGAAACGAGGCGGCATTTACACCTTTGGAGCAATAGAGAAACAGGTGTTGTCGACCCTACTGTGTAGCCAGATGTTGCATGCGCCGCCCAATTGCGGGAGCGGCGTCGTTTCTACGCCCCATTCAATACGAAAGGATCGGTCGAATGACGAATCCCTCTCGATGCGGGCACACGTGGTGTCGCGCCCTGCCAACCAAGCCGGTGAACCGGGCAAGGTGGCACGGTAGATGAGTAGCGCATCCGCAGCCGCGCCCCCGGCGACGGCAGAACAGACCGGCTCGCGGTCCCACCAATGAGAAGATGGTGCTCATCGCGCTCATCCTGGTCGCGGCGGTCGCCAATCTCAATCTCTCGGTGGCAAACGTCGCGTTGCCGTCGATCGGCAAAGCGTTCGATGCATCGCAAACCCAGCTCAATCTGGTGGCGGTTGCCTATTCGCTCGGACTCGCGAGCTCGGTCCTCTGGCTGGGCGCCCTCGGTGACCGCTACGGGCGCAAGATGATGCTGTTGATCGGCGTCGGTCTTTCCGTGCCGGCTTGCCTGATCGCGGCCTATGCCGGATCGATCGAAATCCTGATCGGTGGCCGGCTGATCGGCGGCGTTTCCGCCGGTATGGCCTATCCGACCACACTCGCGTTGATCGCCGCGCTCTGGACCGGTCAGTCACGCACCAAGGCGATTGCGCTCTGGTCGGCGACCGGTGGTGCGATCGCTGCCTGCGGGCCGGTTGTGGCGGGATTCCTGCTGGAGCACTTTTCCTGGAGATCCGTTTTCGTGGTGACACTGCCGCTGGCGGTGGTCGCCTTCGTCATGGCCTGGAAATTCGTGCCGGCGCATGTCCATGAAACGACCGAAAAGGTGGACAACCTCGGCGGCGTGCTGTCGATGGTGTTGGTGGGGGCGCTCATTCTGGGCATCAATTTTGCGCCGGTGCCCAACGAAACCGCGCTGGTGGTCTCGCTCTTCGCAATTGCGATCGTCGCCACCGTGCTCTTTCTCTATCGCCAGCGGAAAGCTGAAAACCCCCTGTACGACCTCAAGGTGGCGAGCCGAACGGTCTTCTGGGTGGCGGCAGTCGCCGGCATCGTCGTCTTCGGTTCGCTGATGGGAGCGATGTTCATCGGGCAGCAGTACCTGCAGAATGTGCTCGATTATTCGACGTTCGAAGCCGGTCTGGCCATCCTGCCCGCCGCCTTCGCGATGATCGTGGTGGCGCCACGATCGGCCAAGTTGGTCGCGTCGCATGGCGCCCGGTTCACCCTGCTCGTTGGGTATGTCTTCGTGCTCGGCGGCTTCGTTACGATGCTGCTGCTCTGGAAGGAGAATGCGTCGTACTGGAAAGTTGGTCTGGGCTATGCGCTGGTTGGGATCGGGGTCGGGTTCGCCGGAACCCCCGCCTCGCATTCACTGACCGGATCGGTGCCAGTCACCCGCGCGGGCATGGCTTCAGGCACCGCCGATCTGCAACGCGATCTGGGCGGCGCCATCATGCAATCGATCTTCGGGGCGTTGCTGACTGCTGGGTTTGCGGCCGCCGTTGCTACCTCGATCGGGGCCGCTCCCAATGGCGACGAGGTTTCGGCAAGCGTGGAAAGCCAGTTGCAGAAGTCGTTCGCGAGCGCTGACGCGGTCGCCGCGCAATACCCCGAGTACTCGACCGAGATCATTGCCGGGGCGAAACAATCCTTCCTCGATGGAAGCCAGAACGCCTATATCGCCGGAATCATCGCGGTCCTCATCGGCGGCTCGATCGTCTTCCTCAAGTTTCCGAAAAAGGATGAAGAGGAACGGCTGCTGGCCGAATACCATGCCGAGGATATGAAGGCGTACGCGGCGGCCCAGCAGGCAGCCGCGGCCTCGCAACCGGCGCTCGATGGACAGCCCGGCTGCGGCGGCGTAAGAGAGGGAGGAAGGTGCTCGTGGATATTGGTTCGCTGATTCCGTCGACTGTGCTGGCTGACGAACCGCCGTCGCATTGGGGTGGGTTCGTCTGGCACGGCAACTTCACCACCATCGATCTGATCGCCGCGAGCACGAACGCGCTCAACGGCGCGATGCTGGTGCGCTCGCCGGAACACTACAAGAAGTACACCATGGTGGGCATCATCCTCTTTGCCATCCTGGGCGGAATCGGGGGAGGTGTGACGCGCGATGTGCTGGTGTCGGAGATTCCGTCGGCGTTGACCAATCCCGCCTATCTGACGCTCTGTTTCATTTTCGGGCTGGTGGGGTATTTCCTGGCGTTCGACAAGGAGCAGAATTTTCGAACGGGAACGTTCCAGTTCATGACCGCGTTTTCGCTCCCCTGGTATGCCATCGTCGGCGCACAAAAGGGTGTCGATGTCGGGCTGCCGGTCTGGGGGTGCATCATGCTGGCCGTGGTCGGCCCAACCGCCGGGCGCTGGTTCATCGATATCTCCAGTAGCGTCACGCCCGCTCATTTCGTGCGGGGTGAGTGGTTCGTCGGAACAGCCGCGCTCACCGGCGTCATCTGGATTCTGACCTATACCGCAACCGAAAACACCTGGGTAAGCGCGGGTGTCGCGTTCACGGTGGGATTTGCCTTCCGCCTGGCCGCAACGCACTTCAAGTGGGAAGAGCCGATGCCCAGGGACCAGCCAACCGAGGGCGCGGCGGGCGATTGATCGCGCCTGCAACCGATTTCAGCACGCTGTTCGTCGAATGTAGCGTTTTCTTCGAAAGGAACACCAGTTGACTCGACCCGATCTCGATCGAACCCAGCTTCCGATTCCCGATTCAACCTATGTGGGTCTGACAACCTACGACGCCAAGGACCCGAACTCGAAATTCCCGCCGATCGAGGCACTGCGGCCGCCGGAAGGCGCGCCGAACATCCTGATCGTGCTGATCGACGATGCCGGGTTCGGGGCGTCCAGCGCCTTTGGCGGCCCGTGCCGAACGCCAGCCGCCGAAAAACTGGCCAGCACCGGGCTGAAGTTCAATCGCTTCCATACCACCGCGCTTTGCTCGCCCAACCCGGCAGGCCCTGCTCACCGGACGCAACCATCATTCGGTCAACATGGGCGGTATCACCGAGATTGCCACGTCGGCTCCGGGCTACACCTCGGTGCGTCCCAAGGACAAGGCGCCGGTGGCCGAGATCTTCAAGCTCAACGGGTACGCCACCGCGCAGCTCGGGAAATGCCATGAAGTCCCGGTGTGGGAGACCAGCCCGGTTGGCCCCTTCGACCGCTGGCCGTCGCCGGGCGGCGGATTCGAATACTTCTACGGTTTCATCGGCGGTGAGGCAAACCAGTGGTATCCGTCCCTGTACGAAGGAACGGTGCCCATCGAGCCGGACAAGACGCCGGACGAGGGGTATCACCTGGTCGACGACATGACGACCAAGGCAATCAAGTGGATTCGCCAGCAGAAATCGCTGACACCAGATCAGCCCTTTTTCATGTACTTCGCGCCGGGAGCGACCCATGCGCCGCACCACGTTCCCGCCGACTGGATCGAGAAGAACAAGGGACGTTTCGACCAGGGCTGGGACGTGATGCGCGAAGAGATCTTCGCGCGGCAGAAGGAGCTGGGCGTGATCCCCGAGGACGCGGTCATGACTCCCCGCCCACCGCAGATCCCGGCCTGGGACGAGATGCCAGCGGAGCTCAAGCCAGTGCTCATCCGGGAGATGGAGGTCTATTCGGCCTTCATGGAGTACACCGACGAGCACGTCGGGCGACTCTTCGCTGCGCTGGACGATCTGGGCATCACGGACGATACGCTCATCTACTACATCATCGGAGACAACGGCGCCTCGGCCGAAGGCACCATCAACGGGTGTTTCAACGAGATGGCCAATTTCAACGGCATGGCCGCGATCGAAACGCCGGAGTTCCTGATCAGCAAGCTGGACGAGTTTGGTGGTCCGGAGTCGTACAACCACTATGCGGTCGGTTGGGCGCATGCGTTGAACACGCCGTACCAGTGGACCAAGCAGGTGGCTTCGCACTGGGGTGGCACGCGCAACGGCACCATCGTGCACTGGCCGAACGGGTTCAAGGCGAAGAATGAGGTCCGGTCGCAGTTCACCCATGTGATCGATGTCGGGCCTACCTTGCTGGAAGCTGCAGGGTTGCCGATGCCGAAGTCCGTCAATGGCATCCAGCAGGCGCCGATGGAAGGCTTCAGCATGGCCTACGCCTTCGACGATGCCGCTGCGCCGGAAGTACACGATCTCCAGTATTTCGAGATGTTCTGTAACCGCGGGATCTACCACCAGGGATGGACGGGCGTTACCCGGCACAGCATTCCCTGGGATCTGGTGGCTGCCTCGACTCCGTTCGACGACGATGTGTGGGAGCTCTATGGGCCAGATGACTGGACCCAGGCGCACGATCTCGTCCCAGGAGAATCCTGCCAAGCTGGCCGAGCTGCAACGGCTCTGGCTGATCGAAGCGGTGAAGTACTCAGTGCTGCCGCTGGACGACCGCCGCGCCGAGCGCATCATCCCGGAGAAGGCGGGCCGGCCGACGCTGATCCATGGCAATTCGCAAGTGCTCTTCGGCGGCATGGGCCGCTTGTCCGAGAATTCGGTGATCAACACAAAGAACAAGTCGTTCTCCATCACCGCCGAGATCGAGGTGCCTGACGCCGGGGCCAGGGGCGTCATCGTGGCGCAGGGCGCCAGCATCGGAGGTTGGTCCCTCTATGCGCATGAAGGCAAGTTGAAGTACTGCTACAACGTGTGTGGAGTGCAGCACTTCTTCACAGAGGCGACCAGCGATATCCCCAGCGGCACACATCAGGCACGGATAGAGTTTGCCTACGATGGCGGCGGACTGGGGAAGGGTGGAGACGTAACCCTCTATGTCGACGGAAACAAGGTCGGCGAAGGGCGGGTCGAGATGACGCAGGCGATGATCTTTTCCGCGGACGAAACGTGCGATGTCGGTGTGGACGATGCGTCTTCCGTCTCGCCTGATTACGGCCCAAAGACCAATGCCTTCAACGGCAGTGTCAATTGGGTGCAGATCGATATCGGGAAAGACGACCACGACCACCTGATTTCGGCCGAAGAACGGCTGACTGTGGCAATGGCGCGACAGTAACGGCAACCGAAACGTTTGCGCAGACCGGGCCCAGCTGTGGGCCCGGTCTTTCCATGCCGGCCATTCGCGCGTTTCACGACCGAGAAGTTGGCTGGTTCCGCAAATATCCGATGCTGAATTCCCCTTTCGGACCATTGGCATGGCTTCTCCTGACCCCTATGCTCTCAATAGAGTGCGCATTGCTGCCCAGAAAGAAGAGGTTAATTCCATGGCGAAAAAATTCCAGGGAACAATCAATATCGATGTCCGGGATTCAACCCCCGATTGGGGCCCTTATGCTCAGCCCAAAGCGCCCGACGGTTCGCCCAATGTGATCTTTCTCGTTTGGGACGATACCGGCATCGGAGCGCTGGAGCCGTTTGGCGGACCGATCCAGGTTCCCAACATGAAACGGCTGGCCGATAATGGCCTGCGCTACACCCAGTTCCACACAACTGCCATTTGCTCGCCGACCCGGGCAGCAATGCTGACCGGACGAAACCATACAACCGTGGGGATGGCGTGCATCGCTGAGGCGACTACCGGCTACCCGGGATCGAACGGTCATATTCCGTTCGAAACGGCCACGATTGCCGAGGTGCTGGGCGAGCAAGGGCTATAACACCTACATGCTCGGCAAGTGGCATTGCGTCGCCGAGGATGAGACCAATATGGCCTCGTCCAAGCGCAACTGGCCGACCGGCCGCGGATTCGAGCGCTACTACGGCTTCCTCGGAGGCGAGACCAATCAGTGGTATCCCGACCTGGTGCAGGATCAGCAGTTCGTCGAGCAGCCGTATGGCCCCGAAGATGGATATCACCTCTCCAAGGATCTTACTGACCACGCGATAGGCATGGTCGCCGATGCCAAACAGGTCGCGCCCGACCGGCCTTTCTTCATGTACTTCTGCCCCGGCGCCAATCACGCACCGCATCATGTCGCGCCCGAGTGGGCCGATAAGTACAAAGGCGTGTTCGACATGGGGTACGAGAAGATTCGCGAGACGATCCTGGCGAAACAGAAGGAAATGGGGATCCTGCCGGAAAGCACCGAACTGACACCCATCAATCCGCTGGGTGATCTGAAAAGCGTCGACGGCAAGCCGTTTCCTCCCGGCGACCTGGTGCGCCCCTGGGATTCGCTTTCGGACGATGAGAAGAAGCTCTTCGTCCGCATGGCCGAAGTCTACGCAGGCTATTGCACCTACACCGATCATGAGCTCGGCCGATTTATCGATTACCTGGAATCGATCGACGAGCTGGACAACACACTCTTCTTCGTCATTTCGGACAATGGCGCCTCTGGCGAAGGGGGACCGAACGGCTCGGTCAATGAGAACAATTTCTTCAATAGCGTGCCGGACGACATGGCCGAAAACCTGTCTCTGATCGACAAGCTTGGATCGGTCGAAACCTATAACCACTATCCGACCGGCTGGGCGATGGCATTCAATACGCCCTTCAAGCTCTTCAAGCGATCGACCTGGGAAGGCGGCGTGTGTGATCCGATGATCGTGCACTGGCCCAAGGGGATCAAAGCCAAAGGCGAGCTGCGCGACCAGTACACCCACTGTACCGACATCGTGCCGACGGTCTATGACGTCCTGGGCATCGAGCTGCCTGAGGAGGTCAAGGGCTACAACCAGTGGCCGCTGGAAGGCACCAGCTTCAAGTACAGCTTCGACGACGGAAAAGCCAAGACCGAGAAAGCGAGCCAGTTCTACGTGATGCTGGGCACGCGCGCACTCTGGCGGGATGGATGGAAGGTCGATGCGCTCCACGCGGGAGCACCGTCGGACTGGGGGCATTTTACGTCCGACAAATGGGCGCTCTATCACGTCGACGAAGATCGATCCGAGATGCACGACGTGGGAGATGCCAATCCCGAATTGCGCGCCGAACTGATCGATCTGTGGTTCTTCCAGGCGGGCCAGTATTTTGGGCTGCCGCTCGAGGATCGGACGGCGGTCGAGATTCTGACCACGCCTCGACCACAGATGACCGCTCCGCGCGACCGCTATGTCTACTTCCCCAACACGCTCGAGGTGCCGGAAGCGGTTGCGGTCAATGTGCGGGGGCGCTCGTTCAAGATTGCCGCCGATGTCACGCTCGAGAAAGACGCGCAGGGGGTCCTGTTCGCACATGGGCATCACTTTGGTGGCCACGCGCTCTACATCAAGGACCACAAGTTGAAGTACGTCTACAACTTCCTCGGCCAGATCGAGCAGATGATCGTCTCGGATGTCGATGTGCCAACAGGCAAGTGCATCCTGGGGGTCGAGTTCACCAAGGAATCGTTCCGCTCCATCAGAAACGCTCCGATGCCCAACCAGTGCGTGGGCAGCGCAGCGCTCTATATCAACGACAAGCAGGTTGGCGAGTTGAAGGAGATGTACACCCAGCTCGGTAAGTTCGCCCTTTGCGGAGAGGGATTGAACATCGGTAAGGATGGCAGCGCGCCGGTCACCGAGGATTATCCGAACGTCCGTCCCTGGGCCTTTACTGGCGGGACGATCAAGAACGTAACGGTCGATGTCAGCGGCGAGGCATATCAGGACTTCGAGCTCGAAATGGCTGCCATGTTCAATCGCGACTGACGCGGGTTGCACGATCTCGCTTCCCGCCGCCAAAATCGGCGTCGGGAAGTCGAGTGGGGTTGAACAGGCTCATTTGGTACAACAGCGCGGGGAGCCCAGGCTCCCCGCGCTGTTGTTTCCGGTTTGGTTCAAAAAGAAACCGATCCGGGGGGCGGAATCCGGATCGGTCGGAGGCGCCGCGCGTCTGGCGGCGAGAAAGGTGGCGACGCGCACCTGGAAGCGCGCCGCCGGGCGAGAGACGTCATGGTAGCGTCCGGCGCGCCGATCGCGGGAAGCGATCGAGCGTAGAGCCACTATCCACCCGGGCAGCTCCGAGCACCATGGCGCAAAAGGAGTATTTGCCAGTTCATCCTGCGCCGAGCGCTTTCTCTGGTTGGGTGCTCGGCAGCGGGGCCGATCGCTCCAATGTGCTCGTACGAACGAACTACGACTTTCGCGGTATTCACCTCTGGGCAGCGGCGGTATTTCCTAGAGCATGCGTGCCCAGCGTCGCTGACGTACCGTGGCCCACACGAGCCACATTCCGATTCCACTGAGACGACGACGGTTCGCCTTTTGGGATCATGTCAATCGATCGATCATATTGGGGGTTCGGTGAGCGCGAGTCTGTCCGGAATCGATGCACTCGAAACAGGGATGGTTCCGGAGCTTGATGCGGCTGCTCCGATGGTCAATCTGCGCCGCTCTGCCATGATCACTGCCGGGGCCGGCATCATCCATTCGGTCTTGCTGCTGCTCGCGTTCTATCTGTATTCCAGCCGGGTGCCGAAAGTGGACGCCTCAGATGCGGATCTGGTCGCGTTCTATGCGAATCCGGACGAGCGCAGGGCCATTCTTATTGCCGGTCTGTATCTGATCCCTTTCGCCGGTATTGCCTTTATCTGGTTCACGATCTCCCTCAGAATGTGGTTGACCGGCTCCGTTCGCAGGCTGACTCCGTTGCTGGCCAATCTCATGCTGGTTTGCGGAGTCATCTACGTTTCCCTGCTCTTTTGCGCTGGCGCGTCACTTGCGGTCACCGCGACGATCGCCGAGTTCACCAGTTCCGGCGTAGAACCCTCCCTTGCCCGGCTCTTCCCACAGTTTGGTACGACGATCCTGCTCGTCTTTGCCATGCGGATGGCGGCCATGACGGTGTTTGCCATGTCCACCATCGGGCGCACCAAGGGCGTGCTGCCCAAATGGTTCTCGTATCTCGGATATCTGCTTGGACTGGCACTGTTGCTCACCGCATCGCTGAACAACTATCTCGTGGTCCTCTTTCCAAGCTGGGTGCTGATCTTCTGCCTCATCTTGCTGGACAAGGCCCGACGGATTCCGAAGGACCTGGAGGTCGACCGAGCGGCGGCGCTCAGGGCGCAGATCCAGGCCGGACAATGACCCATTCGTCGCTCGATCGCCGAACCCGTGCACGTTCGACCGCTGCTGTATCGACCCGAGACACACCCAAGTAGAGGGGAACGACCGGAATGGAAAAGATCACCAGCCGGCTGAAGGGCCTGGGCGAGCGCACGGGTCTCGCCGGCAAGCTGCCGATCAAAAAGCCGGACGGACTGGCGGCGATCACGGTCGGGATCGCCAATGTTCCGGATGGCATGGCGTCTGGTGTGCTGGCTGGCGTCAATCCGGTGTTCGGTATCTACACCCTGATGGTCGGCACGCCGATCGCCGCGTTGTCCTGCTCGACCCAGCTCATGATGTTCAACACCACCAGCGCGATGACGCTGGTCGCAACCGACGCGCTCGGCACAAGGACCGGCGACGAACGGGTGCAGGCGCTGATCGCGGTGGCGCTGATCGCGGGGATCTTCCAGCTCGCGATGGGTGTGCTCGGGCCTCGGCATGATCATCAAGTTCGTGTCGAATGCCGTCATGGTCGGATTTCTCACGGGAATTGCCGCCCTCATCATCATGGGGCAGTTGTGGGATCTCACGGGCTACGTCGGTGAAGGTGGCTCCAGGCTGCAAAAGACCGCGCAGCTCATGGCGAACTTACGTGACGTCGACATTGCCACCACCGTCATCGGGCTCGGAAGCATTGCGCTGATGGTGGTGTTAGGCCGGACGAAATTTGCGACCTTCAATCTACTCATCGCGCTGGGCGTCGCCGCTGCCGTGCAGTGGATCTTCGACTTTTCCAGCGTCGGCCTGGTCGGCGACATTCCGCGCGAATTGCCGTCGATCCACATTCCCCAGCTTTCGCTCGTGCCAGCCATGCTGTTGGCAGGGGTCGCGACCGGCATCGTGGGTCTCCTGCAGGCGGCTGGCGTGGCGCAAGCCTTTCCCAATCCAGACGGCAGTGAAACGAGCAACAGTCGGGATTTCATGGGGCAAGGGATCGCCAACATCGCGTCATCGTTTTTTCGTGGGATGGCCGGCGGGGGATCGCTTTCGGGCACGGCGCTGAACGTCAGTGCGGGTGCTCGCACGCGCTATGCCGCAGTGATGCAGGCGATCGTGGTCGTCATCGTGGTGCTGGTCTTCAGCGACCTCTTGAGCATGATTCCGAACGCCGCGCTGGCGGCGCTGCTGATCTATGCCGCCGCGCTGTCGATCAAGTTCGACGCCATCGCCGCGGTTCGGCGCACCTCCTGGATGTCGCTGGCAGCCATGACGCTGACCTTCCTGGCCACGCTGGTCGTGCCCTTGCAACAGGCCGTCATCTTCGGGGTGGTCATCGCCAGCATTCTCTTCATCTACCGCTCCAGCACCGACATCCGCATTCAACAGATCAAGATCGTGGGTAACCAGCTCTTCGTGTCCGATCCGCCGCCGACCTTGCCGGACAATGCCGTAACCGTGCTCGATGTCGAGGGGAATCTCTTCTACGCCGGCGCTCGCACGTTGAGCGAGCGGCTTCCCGACGCGACCACAGCCACCCGCCCGGTGGTGGTCATGCGATTGCGCGGACAGGCTGAGGTCGGCAGCACCTTCTTCAAAGTGATCGGCAAGTACTCCGAGCAAATTCGCGACCACGCCGGCCGGCTGATCCTGACCGGCGTGCAACCCACGGTACGGGAGCGCATGCTCCGCACCGGCAATCTCGAGCTCATCGGCGAAGAAAATGTGCTTATGGCTGGGGAAGTGCTGGGTGGTTCGACGATCGCGGGCTACGATCTGGGAGCTGACTGGCTGATCGGTGCAACACCTGCTATCGAAACGCTCCTTCCGAGTGCCCCGGTGGAATCGTCCGAAGCGCCTGTCACGACTGCAGCCAACGCCGTCGCAGCGCCGGCAGTCAGCCCGGAGCCGGTGAGCACCGACCGTGCCAGCGTCTGGTCGCACGTAAGCCGAGTCGGCGAGCGCTACATTCCCTGGCGGCAGGAAACTGGTTGGCAGTCGACCGCGATCCTGGGAGTCGTCCTGCTCGTCACCGGGGTGGTTGGCGTCCTCTCGCCCAGTGCTCTGGATGGCTTCTTTCGCGGGTTGATCGGCGCGATCCTGATTGCGATTGCCAGCTTCTGGCTCTATCAGACCTTCGCCGATCGTGCCCGTGGACGGACGGTTGCTGGCGATCTGCGGATGTTCTCCGCGGGCGTCGCCATCATGGCCGGTGGCGGGATGGTCCTGGCGGAATTCGTGACCGATATGTCGACCGATTCTGCCCGGTTGCTGCTCGGATTGGGATTGCTGCTGATTGGCGCTGCCGGCCTGTGCGCTGCCTGGTTCCTGCCCGCTGGAACGCCCGACCGTCTCGCCGTGATTGGGCTCAATGTCCTGGTCATTGCCTTGGGCGCCATCGCCTTGTTCGAGCTTCGGGAGAACCAGTCATTCTTCGAGCGAACGATGTGGCTGATGGTCGGGATTGGGGTAGCGCTGCTGGCCTACGCCATCTTCGAGTTCCGTCGTTCGCGGAGTTCCGATGCACCGGTGCCTGGGGAACCGGGAACGTGATCGCGGCCCGAGATCGACACGAACACGAATGCATATCGCGCAACCGAAGGGGTGGTGCTAGTCCGTCCAGCCCCGTCGCTTGAAGAAGTACCAGATCGCGACACCCAGCAGCACCATCATTCCGGTGGACATGACATAGCCAAGTAGGGGGGAGATGCTCGGCTCGCGGTTCAGGCTGATTCCCAGAACGGTTGGAAAGAGCGCAACCGCGGTGAGGATGATCGACCAGACCGTCAGCAGCTTGAGAATCCGGTTCAGGTTGTCTGACTTGAGCGATTCGAAGATGGTCAGGATGTCTGGCAGGAGACTCAGATCCAGGTCGATCTCATCCACGACCCGTTGCAGTTTGTGTTTGACATCGAGCAGACCGTCTTCGATATCCGGATTGACCACGAAGGGATTCGGGCCAGTGCGCATGCCAATGAGTGACGCTTCCGGGGCGATGACCCGGCGCAAGGAGATAAGCTGCCGTCGGAGCTGGTAGAGGTCGGTGATAGCTTCCTGTTCCTCTTGCTGCAGGACCCGCTCCTCGAGCGTGACGACGCGCAGGCGCACGTCATCCACGATCTGCAAATAGCGATTGGCGGCGGTTTCCAGCAGTGCGAAAACGATGGCCGCGATCTCGACGCCATAGCGCCGCAGCGACGCGATCGAGCTGTTCGGTGACCTGCGCGAGCTGTTGTGATGGTCCGTCATGCACGCTGATGAGAAAGCGATCGGAGAAGAGCAGCACGACCTCGCGCGTTTCGATGTCGGGCGTGCCTTCCAGCAGCGTGACATCGTAGAGCACCGCCAGTATGTAGGCCTGAAAGCGCGACGCGCGCGGTCCGCGATGCGGCCGCGAGAGGTGCTCGACCGCATTCTCGCCGAGATCCAGCAGGTCACTCAGAAATTCGAGCTCACTGGCGGTGGGCGTCCGATCGAAATCGATCCAGATGAGCTCCCGGTCGTCCCGGTACGCGTGCGCGATTTCGGCTTCGGTCGCGGCATGCACGATCGATCCGTCTGGTCGAACGATCACCATATGAGACATGACCGTGATTCCTGCTGCACGAGCGATCGGCCGTCAAGACTGACCTAACCATCGGCCCTGAACGCAGGAATGGCTATGCGGCAAACGGTGTAGTTGTGTCAGATCTCGTAGTGCAGGGTCAGGATGGCGCCCTGGTCGTCGTGGCGATATTCGGCGGAGCCGCGCAGACCGGCCAGCTCGCCGGTGGCGGAGCCGGGCACGATGGCGCCATAGGGAATGGCCTCGCCGGTGGCGGCATCGTAGAGACCGCCGTGCTGGATGACGAAGGTTCCGGCGCGTCCATCGAGCGTGCCGTCTACCCGCTCCATGGCGACATAGCCGGCGCTGCCGCTTTCCGATTCGCAGGTCAGCAGCTCGGCCACGCTGGAGCCGGTGAGCGCGCCGGAGAAGGTTTTCTTCACGACCGTGCGAGTCATCTTCGGACCGGGAACATCCTCGTCATATGGGCGGGCTCCCAGGCGGTGATGGCGAATTCGGCGGTGGCTTTGGTGGGCATGGGATCTCCTTCGAAACGTTCGAGTCGAACTGATGAGCGCCCGGGCAGGATAGCCTGAGCGCTTCTCGTGAAACGCGATTGTGCGTTGTCTGTCAGATCAGGTGGCGGGGGTCGCCTCAGCTTCCGAAGGCGATGGGGATAAGACCCATCTGCTCCAGTCGGCCGAAGTGATCGGCTTCGAACCAGCTTTCGACCACTAAGCCACATTCGACTCTGCATCAAATGGATTCCGGTCCAGGTCACACGTAACGGGCGATCCGGGTACGCCCATGTACTCGCCTTCCTGAATACCGCTGGCGATCCAGCGGACGATGATCG
This sequence comes from uncultured Chloroflexia bacterium, assembly GCA_963720855.1. Classification (GTDB taxonomy): domain Bacteria; phylum Chloroflexota; class Chloroflexia; order Thermomicrobiales; family UBA6265; genus JAMLHN01. The sequence continues at coordinate 88,485 of CAVRGV010000003.1, forward strand.
TGTCACCGGCCAGCTAGACCTGATTGATCATGGAGTGCGAGTCGGGGAAGGCGGTGAAGAACGGGTCGAGCGCAGCAGCAAACTCCTCGGTGCCCTTGCTATCGACGCCGATACCCCAGTGATGGAGAGCATCGGGCGCGTACATCGCAATCATCTGCGCGGAGTCGTGCGCGTTTCTGGCGTCGAAATCAGGCGGTGGCCCAGGTGACCGCTTCCTCCTGGGTCATCGCTGGGCAGGGGGTTGCGTCCTGGGCGAGGGTACCCCGAGTCATCATGGGCGAGGCGACCATAGCGAGCAGCAGGGCCAGACCAAAAAAGCGGGATATGAAATGTGGCACCGTTGGCTCCTTTCATCTTCGGATGTCTACCTATAGCGCAAAACGGCAGCGCCATAGGACCGTTTTGATGTTCCAACATCCTAGGGGAAGAGTCGACGATGTCTGTGCATGTTGCTGATGCGCGCCCGGGTCCCAGAGCAGACGGTCCTTTGCATGTCGGACCCGAATCCGATCCGCCCCGATCAAAGCAGTCATCTAGACAGGGGGGTATGGGTCTGGGACAATGGCGACTATCCATAACATGCTGCCGCCACTGAAGTTGCTTTGACCGATACCCTGGATTCGCCATTACGGTGAGCAACTCGGCAAGATGTACGGCCACCTCCATGACTCTACGCACCGTAGCTAATGGGTGGTGGGCTCGTGTAGATATGTGCAGAGGTGTGACATGGTCCAGCTGGGTAGTGAACTTTCCTCCGTGTACGAAGGACTCCGTCGCGGGAGGATGAGCAGGCGGGAATTTGTCATGCGGGCTGCTGCGTTGGGCGTCAGCACCTCCGCTGACGCTCACGTTGGTCAACTTGCTGACCGTCAGTGAGGGAGAGGCGCGCAGCGCTCCTGACGAACGGCCAGCATTTGGCACGCAGAAACAGATCCGGGGCAGCGGCGGCGAGCTAAAAGTGCGCGAGTGGTTCTCCCCCGACAGTGCCGTAGCTCATTTCTCGAACTTTCCGCCGTCTGGCGCCCGCGTTTCATCGCTGATCCTCGAACCGCTGCTCTCCTATGCCTTCGACGGTTCGCTGCTGCCGACCCTTGTTACCAAGGTGCCCACGAAGGAGAACGGCGGCTTATCCGAGGATCTAACAAAGGTCACACTCGAGCTCCGGGAGGATGTTGTCTGGAGCGATGGCGAACCCTTTACGGCCGACGACGTGGTCTGGACCCGGGAATGGGTGACTAGTGATGCGAACCAGACGAAGACCGGGTGGCGGTGGGAGTCGATTCAGAGCATCGAGGCAATCGGCCCGAATCAGGTTGAGCTGACCTATGCGCAATCCAATCTCGCCTGGTTTGCCCCGATAGCTGGCGCCCACCATGGAGCCATTATCCCTCGTCATCTCTGGAGCGACGGGACATCAGCGTCCGTCAATGCGGATTTCGCCATCCATCCAATTGGCACGGGACCGTACAAGATCGACACCTTCGTTCCCGGAGACTACGTTGTTTGCGCGATCAACGAGCGGTACCGGGAGCCGAACAAGCCGTTTTTCGGAACCGTGCGTTTCCAGGGTGGCGGAGATAGCGCCTCCGCCGCGCAAGCCGTGTTGCAGGATGGCGAATGGGATGTGGCGGCCACCCTCCCAATCCGGCCTTCGGTCCTACGAGAAATGGAATCGGCGGGCGGCAAGGGCAATTTGGTCGCTAGCCAGCCGATCGTTGTCGACCGCATCGCGTTCAATTTCACCGACCCGAATCGCGAGATCGAGGGAGAGCGCTCGAGTCTGCGCGCGCCGCATCCCTTTCTGACCGACCGTGCCGTGCGCCAGGCAATGAGCCTGGCCATCGACCGAGAAGCACTCGCCACCGAGATTTTCGGGGCGTCCGATCTGGTGCTGCCAGCCCGGAACATCCTGACCGGCATTCCCGCGCTCGAATCGCCCAACACGTCCTACGAATACGACCTCGAGGCGGCAATCAACCTACTGGAGGAGGCAGGCTGGAGCCGGCAAGGGAGCACACGCGTCAAGGATGGAATCGAGCTGGCCGTGTCCTACTATACGGGGGTATCTGCCAGAAACGACCAGTTCAAGTGGTATCGCCCGGAAATCCAGGTCGCGGTACAAGCCGCTTGGGAGGCAATCGGCATCGAGGTTCAGCTCGGTCAGCTTCCGGGCGATGAGTTCTTTGACGACAGTCCGGATAATCTCCAGTCCTATAACCACTTTTACTGCGACGTTGAGATGTTCTCGAGCGATCCCTCATCTCCCTTGCCGTTTCGGTTCTTCGAGGACTGGTACGCGGGTCCTGATAATTCGAATGTCGCCCAGCGGGAAAACGACTGGTACGGCATCAACATTCAGCGCTACGTCAACCCTGAGTTCGATGCGCTTTTCGAAGAATTGACGATGACGACTGACCCCGAGCGCGCGGCCGACCTTCTTATCCAGTTGAACGACCTGATCGTCGGTGACTTCGTTGTCGTTCCACTCGTCGCCCGCCCAGATGACATCGTCGCCTTGAGCAACCGGATCGCCGTCGAGAATGTGGCTCCCAGCTTCTGGGAACCGCTCTTCTGGAACATTGCAAACTGGCGCACCGTCAACGAAGAAGCCGCCAGCGCGGCAGAGTTCAAGCGCTGCCAACTGCTCCTGAACATCGCACGAATTCGACCTACGAAACGTTTCGCAGGGGTGGAGGAGTTGGCGTTGCTGTCGGGCCGGTAGGAGTCCCCACTGCGTCTGCGATCGTTCGATCCGGCATTGCTACGAGGGAAAAGACCCACACGGTGGACGAGCTCGCTCCACTGACCTGATAGGTGACATCCGCTCCCGGGCCGGCCGCGCCAGCGTCGCCGGCCGCAGCACCACGTGGCCCTCAATGAGTTGAGAACGAAGTCCGCTCGCGACGCGCACCCGCGCCTCTCCACGCGATCCGGCCATATCGAGCGCCCCGTCGGTGACCCAGGTGAGTTCGATTCCACCGACCTCTGGATTGGAAAGCGTCGCCTCGGGCAACAGTTCTGCCCGGCCAAACGAAAGGATTAGGTGATTTCCGACTCCCTTCAGCTTGATACCGCTCCAGAGCGTTGTTCGTAAATCCGCCAGCAGCGGTCCTGACGTCGGGATCTCGCTCGATACCGGTGGCCCGAATTCGAGGGCGATCAACTGGGCATCCTGGTCACCGGCATCCCACATGCGGAACGTCGTACTCGCTGGAAGAAAAACTGCTTCCATCTGACCGAGCACCACAGACCTCCCAACCTCGACCACCGCCGAAGAGGCAACGCGACCACGATGTCGTTTCCAAACCATTGACCGGCATTGAAGCCGGATGTATCACCTCCAGAACTGCTTCACCCGACAGATCGATCAGCAACACGTGTCCGAATCGGCTGAAGTTCAGTTCGTGATCGCCGTGAAGCGGTATTTGCCGTACTCTGGTGACCATCGTATCCAGGACAAACGGCAAATTGAGCGAAAGGGCGGGGAAACTATGTCCAGTTGCCCTGTCAGCACGGCTGATGACCAGCGCTCCACGATCAACCCGCGTTCGATCCGCAGGAGATCGAGCCGACCGATGAGATCGACAGGATCGATCCCGATCCCCGCGAAGTCGTGTCGCGTTACGGTGTTCCAGGAAAGAGTGATCGAGGCGGCGCTGCTGCTGAGCGGCGTCACATGGGGCTCGATCTGAATGCCAGGATAGAAACGCCTGATGGAATCGAGCTGCTGGAAAAAGCCCTGGTCGTTGCCATTTGTTGAGCCACCTGGCTGGTGATTAACGAACTTGGGGTGCAGCGTCCCGCGCAGCGCGGCTGTCGTTGCCATCCTTGAGATAGTCGTTTACTCCCTGATAGAACGCTAGCGTGGTTGCTTCGACCTGCGCGCTCGGGACCGCCTGAATCGAGCGCAAGCGGATCGGATCCAGGGACCAGAGCTGAGCCAGGACGAAACCGCTGAGCAACGCCAGAACCAACGCAATGGCGGTGGCTGGGTGACGCATGAGTGTCACCTTTCGTCGGAACCGGCAAACGACCAGAGAGTGGCAGCGTAGGCCGTATTCGCTTCGAGCGAGGTGCCGATGTAGAGCGAGCCATTGACGACCACAGGGGATACAACGACCTGGCCCGTAAGATCGAGCTGCTCACTCCAGAGCACCGCGCCGTCGGCCGCTGAGAGCGCCGAAACCCCAAAGGCCGTGTCGACGACGTAGACGGTGTTTCCAACCACGATCGCCGAACTGTTCACACTTGCGTGCTCGGCGCTCGCTTGCCAACACGACTCGCCAGATCGATTCGTCGAGGCAGAAAACCGTGCCGAACGCGCGTGGTTACGAACACACGCCGCGCCGGAAACGGCTGGGGAGGAATCCGGCGGCAGATCTGCGCCAATCGAGGTTTTCCAGACCTCCGCTCCCGAGGTACAGATCGAGCGCGTGGATCGTTGGCATCGAGCGTGCTTCCGGCGAAGACAAAGTCGACCATCGATGGAAGGTCCGGATTCGAACGATGGCATAGCGAAATGCCACGTCAGAGCGCCACTTTCCGTGTCGAAGGCGAAGAGTCCTGGCTGTCCGGAGCGATCGTCGCCGGAACGCCAGCGATCGTTACCGGTCATCGACATCGAAGGAGAAAAGACTTTGAAACCGTCCGCCGGCTGGCCCACGAATCCGCTTCCCACAACGACCGTGCTGCCTTGGACAGCCACATGGAGCGGTGATCGAGAGGAGGACACGGCGATGAAGACCGCGCCATCCACCACGACCGGCTCCGATGTCCATCTGCCAGAAAGCGCCTTGCGCCAGCGTTCCTCGCCAGTGCTTACTCGTTGGTTGGTATGGGCGTTTTCCGGTGGTTTCCGCTGCAAGCGTCACCCGAGACCGGAAGAGCAGAAAGCGTTTCTGCTGGTTGCACCAACTGCAGTCATTGCGCGCCGGAGCCGCCCGATTGCTGCAGGAACTTGACTTCGAACTGTTCGGAGAATTCGCGCTGCTGGCAGGGTATCATCGATCCGCTCCAGCCAGGAGATGGTTTGCATGAGGGTTGGATCGATATCCGATTCCACGATCTGGCCTGGTTGCCCGAGCCGCTGGTCACGAGCTGGTCCAGTAGAGTGCGAGCTGGGACGATTCTGGGTTCGAGTCTACCCTCCACATAGCCGAGTCTTTCTTGAAGTTGATGCCTGCAAGTATCGAAGCTGAAGCAGCGCCCGGTGTTGCGCTGCTCTGATCGCCTGGTGGCTCTTGCCTAAAATGCTGGCGATTTCCTTATCGGTTAGCCCTGCAGCCGGAGCTCGACGACTTCGCGCTGCAACGCTGGGAGCATCCGAGCAGCGAAGTGATGTGCAGCAGGTCGGTCGCGGCAATCGCCAGACTCTTCGGCGACGCCGCGCTGTCGGCGATCTCATCGACCGAGTCGAGCGAGCTGAACGGTTTGGATGACCGGTGAGTATCGACAATGACGTTGTGTGCGATGGTGAAGAGCCAGGCATGGAACCGGCCCTGGTCTTTGCACGATCGCAAACCCGCAAAGGCCCGCATAAACGTTGTCTGCGTGGCATCCTCGGCGGACTCACGGTTGCCGAGACACCGATGGCAATAGCGGAAGATGGGATCTCGATACCGTTGGAAAATTTCGAGGAACGCCGCAGAGTCGGCCAGCGCCTGCTCGACAAGCTGACCGTCGGTCGATTCGGCATTTCGAGGGCGATCGATGGCCATCGGCTGTGCCTGCAGCGTGCTCAAGGTATTGCTCCGCGATTGCGTAAGAGATGCATACCGTTCACAGAGTTAGACTGCAAGCGCGTGGATCTGTGACGCGCGACTGGAAGAATCGCGTAGCTCGGACAAGATTTCTCTCTGTGCTACACGCCAGCTCTTGCTTAGACGAGCAGTGAGAAGCCGAATGGAGTGCAGACGACACTTGTATGGCGAAACGCTCACGGAGGCCCATTGGCGACACTAGAGGTCGGTACGCGACGAATGAGAGCTTTCGTCACGTGCCCGCCTCTCTGGAGACTGGCCGACCTACACCGTGCGGGCTTCCCAGCGGAAGAAGCGGACCGCGATCAGTACGCCGATCAGCGCCGTGGCAGCGAGGATGACCCAATCCATCCAGATCGCTTCGAGACCGCGGCCGCGGGTCATGACTTCACGCAGCGCGTCGACCAGATAGCGCAGCGGCAGGATTTTGGTGATCGGCGCGAGCCATCCCGGCGCGGAATCGATATCGAAGAAGACGCCGGAGAGAAAGAGCATCGGGAAGGTGATCAGGTTCGAATAGCTGGCGGCGGTTTCCGTGTTCGGGGCGATGCTGGAGATGGCGAAGCCAATGGCCAGGAAGGCGAGCGATCCGATGAAGATCGACAGGATCACCAGCAGGATGCTGCCCTGGATGTCCACTCCGAAGAGGAAGTGCGAGATCAGGTAGAGGATCATCGCCTGCGGCACCGCGATGATGAGCTGCGAGATCACCCGCGCGCCGACGAAGCTGGCCAGTGGGAAGGGCGTGATCTTGATCCGGCGCAGGATGCCGCGCTCGCGGAAGGTGACGAACGAGGTCGAGAGCCCGATCACGCCGGAGTTCATGATCGACATCGCCAGGATGCCGGGGAGCAGGAAGTCCATATACGAGATGTCGAGCGTTTCCACCGGTTGCGATTCGATGGTGATCGGGCTGGGTCCCTGCGCGACCGAGTTCAGCACCTGGGTGATGGCGCTGATCGAGATTTGCGCGTTCGGCCCGGCGGCTTCGTCGTAGTAGAGCTGGACGGTGGGGAATCCGCCGCCGGCCGGTTCGTCATCGAAGACCAGCACGACATCGCGGTTGCCGTCTTTCAGCTCATCCAGCTCTTGTTGGGGGTCTTCATTGGTGGTGACCGAGAAGACGTCGGAGTCTTCCAATGTCTGCGCCACCGCGGAATGGAACTCCGAGGGCGCGCCGGCCAGCCCGACATCGGAGCTGAACCCGTCGCTGTTGAAGACTGTCCCGAAGACCAGTATGAAGATCACCGGAAAGAGGAGGTTCCAGAAGAGCGCGGTGCGGTTGCGCATCGTCATCTTGAGGAACGATTTGACCATGGACAGGAAGGAGGTCATCTACGCCGCCTTTCGCCGTTGCCAGAAGCGGCGTTTGGGTTCGGGTTCATCGGAGGTTTCGGTTTGCTCTACCACCGGTTCGAAGGTGCGGCCGGTGAGGGTGAGGAAGACATCTTCCAGCGAGGCCTGGTTGCTGCGCAGCTCGGTCAGCTCGATCTTGTGTGCGCGTGCGGTTTCCAGCAGACCGATGAGGGTGAGCTGCGGATTATCGCTACGCAGCTCGAGCTGATCGCCATTGAGACTGACATCGCGCGTGCCGGGGATCTCGCGGAGCTGGCGTTCGCTGAGCGCGCCGTCCCGCATGCGTGCCGATATGGTGGCCTCCACGTCGATCGCTTCGATCAGACCGACGGGGGTATCGAGCGCGATGATCGTGCCGTGGTCCATGACCGCGATCCGGTCGCAGAGAATCTCGGCCTCTTCCATGTAGTGCGTGGTGAGCACCACGGTGGATCCCTGGTTGCGCACATCGCGCACGGTTTGCCAGAGATCGCGGCGCGCGCCGGGATCGAGCCCGGTGGTTGGCTCATCGAGAAAGACCACGACGGGATCGTTGACCAGCCCAAGCGCGATCGAGAGCCGTTGCTGCTGGCCACCGGAGAGCTGGTTGGCGGGCGAGTCGCGTTTTTCCAGCAACCCGACCATGCCGAGGAGCTGTTCGACCCGTCCCGGTGACGAATCGACCCCGTAGAGATCGGCGAAGAGTCCGATCAGCTCCGAGGCGGTGAGGTAGTCGAAGAGGGCGGTGGTTTGAAGCTGCACGCCGATGGACCGGCGCACATCCTCGGTCTGGGTGCGGGTGTCGTAGCCCGCAACCGTGATGGTGCCCGCGTCAGGCTTGCGCAGTCCTTCGATCATCTCCAGCGTGGTGGTTTTGCCGGCGCCGTTCGGGCCGAGGATACCGAAGATCTCCCCGGAGAAGACGGTCAGATCGACGCCGTCGACCGCGGTCAGCGCGCCGTAGCGTTTGACCAGCCCGCGGGCTTCGATGATCGGCTGACCGTGGGGAATGCGGACGGTTGGGGCGGACGATGATTTGGAGGCGTTGGCCATGCTCTCGCCTTTCGTGTCGACGCGGCGTTGCGTACCGGATCGCTCCATAGCCAACGAAGGTTACCGCCAAACGTCCCGTTCGTAGCGCAGGGACCTGTGCCCTGCGATCGCGCGAAGCGCGATAACGGCGCCGCCCAGAACCATGCTACCGGTTGAAAACCCCTCGATCACCTGAGATCAACGCCCCACCAATCAGCGGATACGCTGACCATTCTTCGGCCAACCCAGCTTCTACTGGATTGTTCAACAGGTAGGTCACTGTGGTATGGAAGTCTTGCGGTCCTCGAATTCCGTGGTCGTGGAAGCTTTGCTGCCACAAGGCACCCACCCCGCCCCGTGACCACCAGAGACGGGTTGTGGCCGACTTTGCGCGTCCCACCACCTTGACCAGATCGGTAGTGCGAAGTTCTATGACAGCGTGGAGATGGTCCGGCATCACGCAGATAAGGTGGAGATAGGCCCCACCGGATTGGCAGGACGATCGCGAAGCCATCGAGGACCTGTTGGCCGAACTCGATATTGCGAAAAGGTTCGCCGTTGGGTCGCGCAACGACTGTTGTGATGTGCCATGTCGATCCGCCGACCTGATAAGCGTCGGGAGGCAGCCGTTGTCTGCGCCGGCTGGTCATCGTCATCTGAGCCTTGGATAAGGGGCGAATCGATGCGTAAAGCGTAACGCGGGGGAACGGCGGCTCGGCTGTTGGCAACGCCGTTATCGGCCTGCGGCCGATCGCAGGGCACAGGTCCCTGCGCTACGACGGTGAAAGGTTCGGGCTGTGGGGCGATGCGTAGATATACGTATCGATTTGTTGGGAATTCGCGCGGCGAATACGTGCATTTGCCGATAGTGCGGATTGCGGCTGTCCGGCAAGATAGGGACAGTGAGGAGCGGAACGTCGCTCGAGGGCGGCCGGCCCGGGCCGGCGATCGAAAGGAGCGGTGAGCAGGCGGTGGCGAACGGTTAGACAAGAGACCCAGGTAGTGAAACGTGGGGACGGACGGATGTGATACGGACCGACCCCAGATAAGACGTTTATTGGAAGGATTCGATAGTTGGATACGAATGCACGTTTTTCTACGGCGGGGCTTGCCCGCCTGAGCGCCCGGCGACCCTGGCGCACCATCGGTCTCTGGCTGCTGGTGCTGGTGCTCGCCGGGATTTCCGCGTCGACGCTGAACGACGCCCTGACCACCGAGCAGCGGTTTCTCAACAATCCCGAGTCGCAGCGGGGCGCCGAGCTGCTGGAGGCGAAGCTGCGCGGCCCGCAGCCGATCACCGAGACGATCGTGATCCGCTCCGAGAGCGCGACGGTCGATGACACTGCGTTCCATGCGACGGTCGATGGACTGGTGCGGGATCTCCAGGCGGTGCCCGATCTGACCCGCTCGGTGGTGTCGTACTACTCCACCGACAACCCGGCGCTGGTGTCCGAGGACCGGCATTCGACCATCGTTTCGGTGGTGCTGAATGGCAATCTGGACGAGGCGATCGAGCGGGTGCCCGATTATCAGGCCGCGCTGGCGAGCGCTCAGAAGGTCGGTGACTATCAGGTCTACTCGGTGGGCGATGCGACCCTGAGCGAAACGTTCAGCCGCATCTCGGAAGAGGACCTGGCCAAGGGTGAGACGATCGGTCTGCCGGTGGCGATTCTCATCCTGATCGTGCTCTTCGGCGCGCTGGTGGCCGCTGGTTTGCCGGTGATCGTCGGGTTCGTCTCGATCTTCATCGCCATGGGGCTTTCCGCGCTGGTGGGCAAGACCACCGATCTCTCCTTCTTCGTGGTCAACATGATCTTCATGATCGGTCTGGCGGTCGGGATCGACTACGCCCTCTTCATCATTTCCCGCTATCGCGAGGAGCGTGCCAAGGGGATCGAGAAACTCGATGCGATCGCCATCACCGGCGGAACCGCGAACAAGGCAGTGCTCTTCTCGGGTGGCACCGTGGTACTGGCGCTTTCCGGAATGTTCCTGGTGCCGGAGCTGACCTTCCGCAGCCTGGGTATCGGCGCGGTGCTGGTGGTGATCGTGGCGGTGGCCGCGAGCCTGACCCTGCTGCCGGCGATGCTGTCGCTGCTAGGCGACAAGATCGACTTCCCGCGGCTGGGCCGCAAGAAGCAGACCGTCGCCACCGATCCGCATCTCGTCACCTACAAGGGGTTCTGGGGACGGGTGACCAAACGGGTGATGGCGCATCCGGTGATCGCGCTGGTGCTGTCGGTCGGGCTGTTGCTCGCCTTCGCGCTGCCGATGGTCGACATGCAGCGGGGCTCCTCCGGGGTCTCCAGCCTGCCACAGAATACTGATGTTGCCTCGGCCTACGCATTGCTGGAGCGGGATTTTCCGGCCGGCATGATCGCCCCGGTGGAGATCGTGATCGACGGCCCGAGCACCAACGAGCAGGTCGCGAGCTTCGGTGGGAGAGCTGCTGACCGCGCTCGATGCCGACGACCGGTTCGGACCGGCGGCGGTGCATCCGAATACGCTCGGCACGCTGACGCTGGTCTCGGTGCCGTTGACGCTCGAGCCGGATAGCCCGCTGGCGTACGAAACGATCGACGATCTGCGCGAGCAGATCGTGCCTGCCGCGTTCGATGGAGCGCCCGCCGAGGTGCTGGTGGCCGGACAGGTAGCGCTGACGCAAGACATGAATACGCTCGCCGCAGGACTATCTGCCGATCGTGATCGCGTTCGTGCTGGCGACTCAGCTTCATCCTGCTGACGGTGGCCTTCCGCTCGATCGTGGTGCCGGTCAAGGCGCTGATCATGAACCTGCTCAGCGTGGGCGCGGCCTATGGCTTGATCGTGCTGGTCTTCCAGAAGGGCTACGGCGCGGATCTCTTCGGGTTCCAGACCGTGCCGATGATCGAGAGCTGGTTGCCGCTCTTCCTCTTCTCGATCCTCTTCGGGTTGAGCATGGACTATCACGTCTTCCTGCTGAGCCGCATCCGGGAGCACTACGACCTGACCGGGGATAACAAGGAGTCGGTGGCCTTCGGGTTGCAGTCGACCGCCAGGCTGATCACCGGCGCGGCGCTGATCATGGTGGTGGTCTTCGCCGGGTTCGCGGCGGGACGGCTGGTGATGTTGCAGCAGGTCGGGTTCGGCCTGGCGGTGGCGATCCTGATCGACGCGACCATCGTGCGCTCGATCCTGGTGCCGGCCAGCATGGTGCTGCTGGGCGACCGCAACTGGTACTTCCCCACGTGGCTGAACTGGTTGCCGCATGTCACGATCGAAGGGCATGTGCCGTCGATGCCGTCGGTGCCGTCGGTGCCGACGATCACGCCGGGTTTCGCGGCAACGAGCGTTTCGGGCGACGACTAGGGTATCCCGGTCTCGACTTCTTCTCCAACCCCGTCTTCTTCCAATGCTGGGAGAAGATGGGGTTTTCTGTGCGATAATGAGCCGAATTGATCCCTTCGAGGTGAGATGATACCGATATCATTTTCGTGATACGATATGTGTCGGGATTGTGGAGCGACTGTCCCGCTGGCGTGATCGCCAGCAATTGTTCGTAATAGCGGAGGACTCGTACATGGATCAACAACGATTCGATCGGTTATCTCGTTCGATGGCGGCGCGGACGACGCGGCGGCAGGCGGTGCGGCAGGTGGGCGCCGGGGGCGTGCTCGGCGGGATCGGCGCCGTGTTCGGCGCGAAGGCGCTGGCGGCCCAGGGTACGGTGCAAACCTGTGCGCTTGCCGATCTACGCCGAGGTCTACGTGGGACCGTACCTGGGTACGGTCTATGAAGGCACGCTCTCACTCGATATCGACGAGGAGGGCGCGATCGACAGCGGTTTCCTCGAGACGCTCGATGGACAGAGCTACCCATTGGTGGGCCATGCCGAGGGGCGCGGCATCGATCTGCGTATCGATCTGGGCAACGGGCAGATCCTGACCCTGACGGGGACGGCGGAGCTCGATTTCGCCGTCTGCCAGGGAGCGGCGGCCGGATCGTTCGGCGGTCCGGAGATGGGCAATATGGGAACGTGGACGACGGTGGCGGGCGATGGTTCCGCTCCGATCAGCACGGTGGTTCCCGGGATCACGCCGACGGCGGGTGACTGCGCGGCGGTTTCCTGTTTCGCGCCGATGACGCCGAACCCGGCGACATGCGTGTGCGAATGCCCGGAGCCGTATCCGACCTGTGGCGATAGCTGTTGTCCGGTCGGAGCGGAGTGCGTCGATCCATCGACCGGAAGCTGCGCGTGCAGCGCCGGAACCGAGCTTTGCGGGGAAGCCTGCGTGACGTCCTGCGGGAGCGAGGAGTATCTCGACGAGGCCACCTGTCTCTGCGAGCCGTATTGTCCCGAGGCCGATTGCACCCCGGCGCAGTTCCTGAACGTGGAGACCTGCGAATGCGAGGAGCTGCCGATCTGCCCCGGTGGAACGGTGGCCTGCGGAAGCGAGTGCATCGACGTGTCCAGCGATCCGGAGAACTGCGGAGCGTGCGGGCACGAATGCCCATGGATGCCGAATCTGGACGATCTGCTGCTGCCGACGCTCTGCATCGCCGGCGACTGCTGCCTGGATACAGATCAGCTCTGCGCCGCGGATGTCGATTGCTGCTCGGGATCGTGCGATTTCATCTCGGGTGGACTGCAGGTCTGCGCGTAAGGATTCACGGTCCGGCTCCCCAGGCCGAAACCAGGGGCTCACCGGGGCAAGCCTCTACCGAGGCTGAGAACGAACGTTTCAGAACGAAAGAACCGCCGGCGTGGAGCCGGCGGTTCTTTTTTGGTGATGCGCTCGAGGCGTCAGGCCTGGGCGGTTTGGACCGGGTTCGGCTCGCCGAGCAGGCCGCGTTTCGAGATCCAGTATTCCGCCGCGATGGTGGCCAGCGGTGGGATGGCGGCCAGCAACGCGATCAGCGCGACCGAGAACTTCCACTTCAGCTTGACGGCGGCGACGATGGTGACCAGCGCGTAGACGATGAAGGCGGTGCCATGGATGGGGCCCATGATCTCGACGCCGCGATGGGTGGTGTCGGTGACGTATTTGAGGAACATGCCGACCAGCAGGCCGGTCCAGGTGATGGCTTCGATCCAGGCGACGAGGACGAAGATGCGCCCGATCGGGCTGACGTGTTGGGGATAGAGTCGTTGCACGCGATGCGATCCTTATGTTTGCGTTCGTTCCGATGGTTCGGAACCCGAGTTTTTCGTCAGCGCCGTTGCTGGGGATAACTCTACCAGTGCCCTGAGAGAGAGGGCTGCACAGATCGTTGCAATGGGAAAGTGCCGATCCAGCCCCAGGTGCGTCTGGCGCACCCTACCGTGAACGATAGGGCTACAAGAAGCGAAGGGTCTCCGACCCTACGAGAGGGCAGATACGCCCTCGACTACGACGGTGGGTATATGGGAAGAGCGGTGGGATCGACCGTGACGCTTGCCGGAAGCCGGGATCCAGCACCGAGTGTGGATGACGGGTAACCAGCCCGGGCGCGATGATCTGCTGCCCAGGCCCGCGCTCGCTTGCCGAACGTGCCGCTTGACTCTCATATAGAACATATGTTCTTTTCTTGTCAAGGGTTGTTGACGGCGAATATTTCGGCGAGCTCGGCGGGGGTGAGGTCGGATTCGGCGAGGATGGTTTGCAGGATGGGGGATTTGCGGGCGATGTAGGTGTCGATGTCCATGGTGGGGTCGGCGGCGAGGGCAAGCTTGACGGCGCCGTACTGGTCGCGCAGGTCGGGACGGCGGCGGAGGACATCGCGCACGGCCAGGTGGTTGCGGACGCTGAGGCAGCCGCGCTGGCAGAGGTAGACGTTGCGTTTGGGATCGTCGTCCGGGGGGAAGAAGGCTTCGCGGCCGGGGACGCCGAGGTCGCCGCGGTGGCGGTAGCCGATCGATTCCAGCGCGGCGATGCCGGCGGGGATGTCATCGGGGTCGACGATGATGTCGATATCGATGATGGGCTTGGCAGCGAGACCGGGGATGGAGGTGGAGCCGACGTGCTCGATGGTGGCGGATGGGATGTTGGCGAGGGCGGGTTGGAGGTCGGCGGCGATGCGCTCGAAGTGGATCGGCCAATCGGGGTTGTAGGGGTGGACTGCAATCACCATGGGGCGATTGTAGGAGAAGATGATAGCTACGACCTTCGGCCAGTTGCCGAATTGGGCGGGCGGGTGTACGTTGCCGGTAGTACACCATGGGAAAGAGTTCGTGACCTGGGGACCGTATGGCGGTAACGATTCGGGATGTCGCAAAACTGGCCGGGGTGTCGCCGATGACGGTGTCGCGGGTCATCAATGGCAGCCCCAAGGTGATCCCGGCCACCCGGTTGCGGGTGGAGGCGGCGATCGCCGAGCTGCACTATGTGCCGAACACGCTGGCCCGTGGCTTGACCCAGCATCGGAGCGGGACGATCGGCATGGTGGTGCCCGATCTGGGGGATCCGTTTTTCACGCTGGTCTTGCGCGGGGCGGAGCAGGTGGCGCGGTCGGCGGGGTTCCGGGTGATCGTCTGCAATACGGACAGTGACGGCGAGCTGGAGTCGAGCTATATCGACAATCTGATCGCGCATCAGGTCGATGGGGTGATTCTCGCGCCGGTCGATGATGCGTCGAAACAGGTGATCGACTGGATGGCCGCGCGGGGGTTGCCGCATGTGCTGCTCGACCGCTCGGTGCCGGGCGTCGACGCGGATATCGTGCAGGGGGATAGCGTGGGCGGGGCGCGGGTGCTGGTCGATCATCTGGTGGCGCATGGGCACCGGCGGATTGGGCACATGACCGAGTCGCAAAGCGTTTCCACCGCGCGGGACCGGTTTCGCGGATATCGGGAAGCGCTGGAGGGAAACGGGATTCCGTTCGATCCGGCGCTGGTGGCCGAGGGGGCCGGCGCAACCATCGCCGGGGCGCAGGTGGCAACGGCCGAGCTGCTGAGCCGTGGTGTTGGGTTTTCGGCGATTCTGGCAGTGAACAATCTGGCCGCGGTCGGGGTGGTGCTGGCGTTGCGCGCGGCGGGATTGTCGGTGCCCGGGGATATTGCGGTGGCCTGTTTCGACGATATCGAGCTGGCGGCCTATCTCTGCCCGTTCCTGACGGTGATGGCGCAACCGGCGACCGCCTATGGATCGCTGGCGATGCAGCTCCTGATCGACCGAATCGAGGGGATCGCGCCGGAGGAACGGCAGGTGGTGGTTCTGCCGGGGGAATTGATCGTGCGGGAATCGACGCTGGGATAGGTCCGGTGTCCCAGGGGCATGGGGAGCACCGTCGCTTCAGTGCGGTGGGTTCCCACGAAGGGCTGTCGCCGTGGTTGCATCGCCGGCACAGGGCCGGCGGCTACGGGCGGGGGTCAGATGCCGTGGCCGAGAAGGAGGATGCCGCCGTCGACCCAGAGGACGGTGCCGGTCATGTAGTCGGAGGCGGGGGCAGCCAGGAAGACGACCGAGCCGGCCAGATCGTCGGGTTCGCCGGGGCGGCCGAGCGGGATGCGGTCGACGATGCGGCCGGAGCGGATGGGATCGTCGTAGAGCGCTTTGGTCAGCTCGGTGCGGAAGCTGCCGGGGGCAATGGCGTTGACGCAGATGCCGAGCGGGCCCCATTCCATCGCCATGGCTTTGGTGAGCTGCATGACGCCACCTTTGGCGGCGGTGTAGATGCTGACCTCGGGCCAGGCGATCTGCGAGGTGAGCGAGGCGATATTGACGATCTTGCCGAGCGGGCTGCCGTCGGTGGGCCGCTGGCGGAGCTGCATCGCTTTGGCGGCGTACTGGCAGGTGAAATAGACCGAGCGCAGATTGACATCGGTGATGCGGTCCCAATCTTCCGGCGTGACATCGAGCGCCGGTTTGCGCAGTTGCAGACCGGCGGCAGTGACGAGGATGTCGAGCCGTCCGAACGTGTCCACGGTGCGGTCGACGGCGGTCTGGGCGGCGTCCAGATCGGCGACATCGGCTTCGATGGCGAGCGAGCGAACACCGTGGGTTTCGATCCCGGCGCAGGATTCGTTCAGGCGATCGAGCGAGCGCCCGGCCACGGCAACATCCGCGCCGGCTTCGGCCAGCGCGATGGCCATGGCACGGCCGAGCCCGCGGCTGCCGCCGGTGACGAGCGCGGTTTTGCCGTGAAGATCGAAGAGACGGTTCATCGGTTGCTCCCCATGGTGCGTTGACAGCGGTTGCCGCGAGGCGGCTGCGGCATTGTGGATGAACGGAGCGGGGTGTGCTGGGCGTGGAGATATGGGCGGCCACGAGGGCAGCCACAGGGGGCTGCCCCTACCGAATGCCGATGGGGTGGGTTGCGGACAAGGGCGGGCCTGCCGTTGACGAAGCAGAACCGGGTGCGTACCATGCAGCGACACAAGCAAAGACTGGCGATGGGGTTCGCCATTGACTACACATCGGTGTTGATGACTCCTAGCGCAGATGCGCCGGAGCTTGGCATGCCCACTCCGGCTCGCCAGGAGTGAATCGCCATTGTTGAACCTCGACGGCCGATGGTTTTTTGTTGCCTCGGTGCTTGCGGTCGTGGTGGGCGCGGCCAGCGGAGCCGCCAGCGCGTTCTTTCTCATTGCGCTGCATTGGGCCACCGACGAACAGACCAACAATCCCTGGCTCCTCTATCTGCTTCCCTTCGCGGGCATTCTGATCGCCTGGGCGTATGCGGGCTGGGGAAAGGAGGCGGCCGGTGGGAACAACCTGCTGATCGATCAGCTCCACGAAGCGGGAGGGTCGAACCGGGTGCCGTTGCGGATGTTTCCGCTGGTGCTCGGGGCCACGATTCTGACCCATCTCTTCGGCGGATCGGCGGGGCGCGAGGGAACCGCCGTGCAGATGGGCGGGGCGATAGCCGGCTGGATGTCCCGGGTGCTGAACATGACCAACCAGCACCTGCGCGTGATGTTGATGTGCGGCATCAGCGGCGGCTTTTCCAGTGTTTTCGGCACGCCGCTCGCCGGTACGGTCTTCGCCATGGAAGTGGTGGCCATGGGCGGCATGCGCTACGACGCCCTGATCCCCTGCCTGATCGCGGCGGTGGTGGGCGATCTGGTGGTGCGGTTGATCGGGGTCGACCATGCGGTCTACACGGTCACCTCCGGGTTTCCCGAGATCTCGGCGCAGACGGTGCTGCTGGTGGTGATCGCCGGTATCGTTTTTGGTCTGACGAGCCTGCTTTTTGCCGAGATGACCGCAACCATCGAGCATCTTTCGAAGCGCTTTTTTCCGGTTCCCACCTTGCGAACGTTTCTGGGCGGTTTCCTCGTCATCGCCATCACGCTGGCTTTTGGGACGCGCGCGTACAACGGATTGAGCCTGCCGCTGCTGGCCGATTGTTTCAGCGGCCAATCGGTGCCCACCCTGGCGTTCTTCTTCAAGCTGCTGCTGACCGCGGTGACCCTCGGGGTGGGATTCAAGGGGGGCGAAGTCACCCCGCTCTTCGTCATCGGCGCGACTTTGGGAGTCACGCTGTCCGGTCCGCTCGGGCTGGAGCCGGATATGCTGGCGGCGCTGGGATTCGTGGCGGTCTTTGCCGCCGCGGCGAACACGCCGATCGCCTGTGTGATCATGGGGGCAGAGATCTTCGGGGGTTCGGGCATCGTGTTCTTCGGGATCGCGGTTTTCGTGGCGTACACGATTTCCGGTGACCGGGGGATCTACCACTCGCAACGCATTCTGGTGAACAAGCATCTCCGCATCGATAGCGCCTCGGTGGGCGGGTCGCTGGCCGAGGCGCGGCAGCAACGCCCGCCTGCCTACGCGCGAGCGCAGACTCGCTGGTCGCGCAAAGCCAACGGGGCGACCGATGGGGCGCCCAGCGAGGAGGAGAAATGAGCGAGGGCGGGAACCGCCAGATCGGCGTGCTGCGCATCTATCTGCGTGGGAGCGACCGCAGCCCCCGCACCGGGCGGTGGTGGAAATCGTGGATGCGGCGCGAGCGTGCGCATCAGCTCGTCTATGCGGCGCATGCGGAGGGCCTGTCGCTGGCCATGGTGCGGCGATCGCACCTTGGATTTCTCGATCACGGTCCGATCGTCGATGACGCGGCGACCGACATTCCGAATCCGAACGCGATGGTGCTGCTGGAGCTGGCCGGCGAGCCGGACCAGCTTCGCGCGTTCGTGGCGCGCCATCGGGACGAGCTGGTCGATACCCATATGCAGTTCACGATGGCAGACGATTGGTCGCCTACGCCGGCGCAAGGGAGCGCAGAGCAGACCCGGACCTGAGCGCTATTCCAACGGGACACCGTGCCAGTCGGTGCATGCGAGCGCGCCATCGACGAACTGGCCGGAGGCGGTGTGGGTATTGTCGAACATGTGCGAGAGCGCGAATTCCGGCGTGACGTTCGGGAAGATCTGCGGCAGGCAGGCCGCCAGCACCCCGCCATGGGCCACGATGACCAGCGTGCCGGGTTGGGCGGCGTGGCGGGCGACGATCCGCTGCACCGCCGGGATGAAGCGCTGGAAGATGTCTTTCAGGCTTTCGCCACCATCGGGAGCGGCGACCTCGATCTCGCCGGCCCGCCATTTGCCCATCACGGCGCGCACGTCGTCTTCTTCGATCATGCCCATACTGGCGGATGGTTCGATAAAGGCAATTTCGACCAGATCGTCGTCGAGCTCAAGCTGGAGCGCGTGCGGCAGGGCGATGGCGGTAGCGGTCTGGATGCAGCGGGTGCGTGTGCTGGTGTAGACGGCGACGAGATCGGTGCCGGCCAGTTTGTCGCCGATGGTTTTCGCCTGCTGCATGCCCTTGGTCGTCAGCGGATAGGTGACGCCGCTATCGGGCGGCAGGGCGTGCCGCGGTATCTCCAGCTCCGGCATGATGTTGATCTGCGATTCGGCGTGCCGCACGAAGAGGACGCGGAAATCGGGATTGGGCTCGAGACCTTGCCACAATTCGGTTTTGGACGGCACGCTCATCGGTTTCTCCTGATAGACGAATAGCGATCGGTCAGTTGTACCCCGGAGGACGCATACGGGGCGGACCACTATCGATCCAACCCAATGCGTCGTGGGGCTCGCTGCGAGCGGCTATTCCGGTTGCATGCCCTGCCAGCCGGTGCAAACCAGCGCGCCATCGACGAAGGCGCCGGTGACGATACCGGTGTTGGCCAACCCGTTGAGCGCGGCCCAATCGGGCGAGACATTGGGGAAGAGGTAGGGCAGCCCATAGCCCAGGGTGGCGCCGTGCGAGACGAAGACCAGGGTGCCGGCTTCGGCGGCGTAGGCGTCGATGGTCGCGGTGACAAAGGGGAGGAAACGGGCGAGGATCTCGGTCAGGCTTTCGCCACCGGGGGTGTGGGCGTCCAGATCGCCGATCGCCCAGGCGGTCATGGTGGTGAGGACGGCTGGATAGTCGAGCGTTCCCATGCCGGCATCAGGCGCGGTGAAGGCAGCTTCGACCATGGCCGGGGCCAGCTCGATGGGTATGACATGGCTGAACGCGAGCGCATCCGAGGTTTGCATGCAACGAAGCCGGGTACTGGACGAGATGGCCAGGATATCGAGATCGACCAGCGTGTCCGCCAGTGCGATGGCTTGCTCGACGCCGAGCTGGGTGAGGGGGTAGCTGACCCCGCTATCGGGTGGGAGCTGGTCGAGCGGGATATCGAGCTGGTCGAGGACATTCACCTGCGATTCGGCGTGGCGAATGAACATCACCTGGAAATCGGGGTTCAGGATCGCCGGCGATGCGTTTGGCGTGGCTTGCGCCGGATGCGCCCGGGCACTGCCGGCGACGGCCGCGGCGGCGGCGGTACCAGCGACGAACGTGCGCCTGTTCATCGGGAGCGTTCCTTCCTGCGATCGGGACGAGCGGGAGTTTCGGGGGATGGCACGCGCCTCTGGTGAACGGGCGATCGACCGGGTGACGTTCGCGCTGCCGGCACAGGAGGCTAGGGTGTCGCCGTGCCGATCACCGCCGGGCGAACGGTTGGGCTGGCCGGCACCGGGGTGCGCGTCGGCGGAACCGGGGTCGCGGTCGGGGAGCGAGTTGGCGTGTCCGTGGGTGCCGGTGTTGCGGTGAGGGTGGCGGTGGCCGTACCGAGCACCGGGATTGGCGTTCCGGCCGCAGGCGACGCTTGCTCGGTGGGAGGCGTTTGCGTGACCACCGGGGTGGAGGTTACCAGCAGGTTGGGCGGAATGGTCTCGCGCTGATATTCGACGCTGATGTTGCCATCCCCTTCCTGGTTGTAGAGCTCGATCAATCCAAGCACTTGCAGGAGCGAGGCCCGGTTGTCGGCGCCTTCGGGGAGCTTGCGGCATTCGCCGTCTTCCAGTTCGAAGCTGAATGGCGGTGAGCCCTTCCATCGGTTGCTCGGCGTCGATGAGGACATCGACCCGCCGCACACCGCCATCGACGATGGCTTGCTGGGCCTGGGACACCGTGGTATCGAGACAGAGCTGGACCGGGGATCCGCTATCGCGCGTGGAGAGCCAAACGATCATCAGGAGCAAGAGCAGCACCACCGCGCCGGCGATGAGGGTGCCGTAGATGAGCACCGGTTTGCCATCCAGCCGTCGCTGAACCGACGAGAAGGCGCTGTCGTCCTTCGGGTTGTCCGCGTCGGGTGGGGTGATGTGCGGTGCGTCGGGATCCATAGGGCTCACGTGATGCGCAAGATCGCGCGGCAAGGCCGTCGTGCCCAGTGTAGAAGATGACCGGCAGGGTGAAGATCAAACGAAGACGCCCTCGCGGGAGGACGTCTTCGCCAGATCGTAATGCGATTGCGACCCCCAGCCGGGTGCAATCAGGTGCGCCTCTTCGGCGCGTCGGGGTAGTCGATCGTTTGGGGTCTGCCGGGATACCTGGCAGACGCGCGCCGGGGCGGATTTGACCCGCCCCGGCGACAGAGTGTAGCCGATTACTCGGCTGGCTCGACGATGTTGAACTGCTGGACCATCCCGTGGGCGGCATGCGGCGCGCCGTCCGCCGAGGGGAAGAAGCAGATCATGGTGTAGGTGCCAACCGGCAGATTGAGGAAGGTGAGGTCCGCGCTGCCACCTGGCTCGATGTCGAAGACACCGCCCAGGAAGGTGACATCCTCGAAGGCCACCGAGCCGTCCAGGAGGCCCATCGGATCGGCGCCGTCGGGAAGCTGCATCACGATGGCTTCGTGGGCCTCGGCGCCCGAGTTGGAGAAGTTGAAGATGATGGCATCGGTGGCGACGAAGTCCCACGTGCCGCTGAACGACTGGAAGCCGTAGGTGATGTCACCCGAAGTTTCGTCCGCGGTCTCGGTGATGTTGATGCCATTGACGGCCACGAAGTCGACATCCGGGGTCGGTGGGAGCGGGGCATCCTCGTCATAGAGCCAGGCGCCATCGGTGTCCGCCAGGAAGATGCGCCAGTGGTTGTACCAGTGGTCACCCAGCAGAATCTCGGCATCGGCGCTCACGCGGCCATCGTCCCAAACCTTGGCGTTGTCGATGCTGAGCAGGGTTGCGGTCGGGAACGGCGAGCCCAGCTCGTCGGCGACGCGGTCGTACGACGTGGCGTAGCCCTGCGAGGTGATGTAGCTGTTCGATTCGAGCGCGACATAGAGACCCGGATCGCCGGTGGCCTGGCCTTCGTTGTAGCAGGCGACGTAGTTCTCGATGGTGCCGAAGATGGTGGCGGCGGTGGCCTCATCGGCCTCGGTGCCGGTCACAACTTCTTCGGATTCCTCGACCGCGACCGGGGTGCCCATCTCTTCCATGTCACCGACCGGGGTGCCCATGTCCATATCGCCCATCTCGTCCATGGGGGTTGGGGTTCCCGGGGGAAGACCCGGGGAAACGCAGGTCATGGCGACCGGAGAGGCCATCGGGGACGCATCCTGGGCGCTGACCGACACGAGGCCGGCACTGCTGAACATACCCAGGGCAAGCGCGGCGGCGGCGATGCGCACGCAGCGGAATGTCGATCTTCGATCCTTGGTCATAGAACGGGATCCTCCTCCTTCAACAATTGGTTCGGTCCCGAACAGCGCCGGTCCGCCCTGGGACCATCCTGCCGGGAAATAGCAACTTCGTCAATCGCCCCGCCTTGATTCCGCGGGGGATCGGACGCTCCAGGCGGGCCGCACGGCCCGCCTGGAGTGAGCACGGTGGTTACTCCGCGACCGCGGTCCAGTTCTGGATGTTCCAGTAGTCCGGCTCCCAACCGCTGGCGCCGATGTTGTCGGCCACGAGCTTGTTGGAGACGGCGCTCTTGGTGGCAGCGCGGGAGACGACCGGGATCAGGACGAAGTCGTTGATCAGGATGTCGTTCATCTGGATGCAGAGCTCGGCTACGGCCTCGGCATCGGTTGCGGCGATGGCCTGATCGTAGAGCGCGTCGTAGTCCGGGTTGACGTAGCGCGCGGTGTTCGCGCCAGTCCACTGGTTGGCCTTCTGCGAGATGTTGCTATTGTCCGGACCGGCGTAGTAGCTGAGCATGTAGCTCAGGGGCACCGGGGAGGTCGGACCGTCGGTGAACATATCCATGTCGCGATAGTTGTGATAGAAGGTCTGATCGTTGCCCGGGGAGCTGGAGAAGAAGATGTCGGCGGTCACCTGGCCGAGCTGGACCTTGATGCCGGCCTTTTCCCAGTTGTCCTTGTTGACGGCCTGCGTCTTCTGGCGCACCGAGTTGATCGAGGTGAAGTAGGTCACGGCAAGCTCTTTGCCGTCCTTCTTGCGGACGTCGCCATCGAGCACCCAGCCGGCCTCTTCGAGCACCGACGCGGCCTGGTCGATATCGAAGGTCCAGGAGGTGTTCGGCGACTCCATGGCG
The DNA here is from genome assembly GCA_963720855.1 of uncultured Chloroflexia bacterium. Taxonomy (GTDB): domain Bacteria; phylum Chloroflexota; class Chloroflexia; order Thermomicrobiales; family UBA6265; genus JAMLHN01. Next base: position 111,343 of record CAVRGV010000003.1, read on the forward strand.
GCGATACCGGTCAGGTAGTTCTGTCCTGGCGGCTCCTGCTCGCCACCCAGATAGAACTGATTGGCAATCGAGTCGCGGTCGGTGGCCAGCGAGAATGCCTGGCGGACGGCGACATCGGTGAAGAACGGGTTCGGCGCCTGGAGGCTGGAGCGCTCGCCATCGACTTCGGTATTGGGGTCGGAGAAGTTGAAGTTGATGCGCTCGACGTTGGTCGGCGGCGCCGCGAGAATCGTGCCCTTGCCGCCCGACTCTTCGAGCTGCTTCAGGATCTGTGGCTCGACCTGCATGTTCCAGGCGTAGTCCCAGTCGCCGGTCTGGAGCACGGCCTGCGCGGCCGAGGAGGCTTCGCCGCCACCCTTGAGGTTGATGGTCGCGAAGTACGGCTTGTTGGGCTCGCGGTAGTTCTCGTTGATGACGTAGATGACCTGGTCGTTCTCCTTGAAGGAGTCGACCTTGTAGGCCGTGGTGCCGATCGGATTGGTCAGGAAGGCTTCGGCCGCGGCGGCCGCGTCGTCCCCGCCCAGAATGTGCCTCGGAATGATGGCGCCATAGGTGCAGCCGGTGAGGGCGACGAACCAGGAGATCGACGGCTCGGTGAACGTGATCACGGCCTGGGTGTCCGAGGCGGCTTCGATCGAGGCGATCGGGGCCCAGACCGAGGCGCTGGTGGAGGCGTTGGCCGGGTCGGTGACCCATTCCCAGGTGAAGACGATGTCATCGGCCGTTACCGGCTCGCCATCGCTCCAGAGGAGGCCTTCCTGCAGGTTGACCGTGACGGTGGTGAGATCCTCGGAAAGGAGGCCGTTTTCCAGTGAGGGAACTTCGGTCGCCAGATTCGGGATGATGGTGCCATCGGGCGCGTAGGAGAAGAGGCCTTCGAGGACGACCGAAGAGGCCAACCAGTCCTTGGTGCCGGTGCCCTTGTGCGCGAAGGCGATCGAGGGCGCTTGCCACTGGAGAATCTTGAGCTCGCCACCGGCGCCGCGGGTCTGCCCTTCGGTGCCAACGGTTGGGCGGTCGGATGCGCTGAGATCGGTGTCCTGCGCCGCGGCTCCCTCGATCTTCATCGAATTGAGGACGAAGAGGGTGATCGGCAGGCCGACGCCGAGCGCGGTTGCCCGGGCGATGAACTCACGCCGGGTAATGTGCCCCGATTTGAGGTCCTGATACGTCGACCAGAATGGTCCTTCTTTCTTCGGCATGCGTGTCACTCCTTGTAATGAACTCGAGCCCGGCACACCGTACGGTCCGGCGAGCCAGAACAAACCTGGAACCTGGGTTCGACCGAAATTCGGCGTCGAGGCGGCGATGCCTCGAGCGCTGACCGGTACATCCAATACGCTGCCAAACGATCACACCACTTTTCGAGTGAATGCTTCTTGGCCCGTTGAGCACGTTTCGCTGGCAGTTTACGCATAAGATCATAATGGAGAATCGTCCATACGTCACTTCCCTCTTTTCGAATAGGCAAAGCGCACAAACGAACGAGCCACCCCAATAGGTGGCTCGTTCCCGGCGAATGGTGCTGTTTGTGAAGCGAAGCTTAGGAGACGGTAAAGGTGGCTTGTTCTCCCAATGCCAGGTGGGTCACGCCGTCCTCGTCCGGGAGGAGGCAGACGACCGTGTAGGTGCCTGGATCCAGATCGACGAAGACGAGGGTGCGGGTTTCGCCAGCCGGAATCGTTTCCTGTCCCACGACCTCGATATTGGCCGGGAAGATATCGCTGGTCGGGCGAATCAGCTCGTCGACCGTGGCGCCTTCGACCAGCCGCAACGCCAGGAACTCGTGGGTCTCCTGGTCGTTGTTCTGAATCGTGAAGACCACATCTGGTCCTTCGATCGTGCCTGGCGTGATCGTGATCTCGTCGTTCTCCTGCACGGCTTTGGCGGTGGATGCGCCGGACGGCGCGGCCGATGGCAGCAGCGCGACCTGATGCACCAGCCAGTGCCCCTCGCCGGCGGCGGTTGGAGTGGCGGATGCCTGGCGGCTGCGACGGAAGAGGAAGGTCCACTCTTCGGTTCGGAGCTGATTGCCCTGGATGGTGATGACCTGCGCGGTGGCGGTGTCCTTGCTGCTGAAGCCGATTTCCCCCACCGAGACGAGCGTGAACGGGATAACCGGCGCAAACGGAGCGAGCGCCAGGTAATCCTCTTTGGTCATGCGCTCGCCGCCGCCGTAGGCATCGGCCAGATAGCGGTCAGTGACCAGCTCGGCCACGGTGTCGGCATTGCCAGACGTGAGACAGGCGGTCAGGGAATCGATCACCGCATCGATCGCCTGCTCGGTGTCCTGATCGACCGCCACCACGGCCACCGGAGTGGCGGCAGGGGTGCTGTCGGTGACGGCTTCCGGTACGTTCGGGGCCGCCACCAGCGCGGGTGACGCGCAATCGACACTGGCGACCGGGGTGGCCGATTGCGCGAGAGCCGCTCCGGGACGGTCGGCAACCAGTGCCACCGCGGCAAGCAACAGCGCGGCGAGCAATCCAAAATGCAGGGAAGCGTGGAGGCGGGATTGGCTGCGTTCAGGTGATTGCATCGGGTCCTCTCTGGTGCGTTGCGTCCTCACGTGTACGGACGCCTCTGTTGCGGCGATTGTAGTAACTCGGTCGAGGTGTCGCCACTGGCTCATCCGTTCGTGTTGGTGAGCAGGACCAATGTGGGGTGCGATACTTTGGCAAAAATGCCCAACAGTTGGGACGGCGAGTGTGCCCGGAAGGCAATGGGTGCCTCGCGCACTACCGGAATGGAGGAGAGTGAGCCAATGCGTCGACCGAATCTGGTGCCGATCTTTCGCTGGCTGACGGTGCTGACCGCCGGGCTGGTGTTGATCCAGGCCCTCTTTGCCGGCCGCGGGCTCTGGCTCAACCGCACCTTCATCGACTATCACGAGGTGCTGGCGAATGTGCTGTTCATCGTGGTCGTGGTGCAGCTCGCGCTGACGCTCGCGATCGGGATTCCTGGCAGCTTCGGGAAACGTCTTCTCTGGCTCAATGCCGCGCTGGTGCTCCTGATGCTGGTCCAGACCGGGCTTGGGTATAGCGGCCGCACCGAATTGGAAGCCCGTGCCTGGCACATACCGCTCGGGGTGCTCATCTTCGGCCTGGCGGTATGGTCGCCGTGATTGCGCCGCAATTGCAGGATCAGAAGCAGGGGTAGGCGCCTCCGGAGGGCGTTCCTCGTCTTTCCCAGCGTTTCACCGGTGGGGCGAAACGAGCGTCCCGCTCACTCCAGCATCCGCTCCATCACGATCGTATCCACCCACCGGCCGTCGAGCTGCCCTTGCTCGTGGTAGATGCCAACCGTGCGGAAACCGCGCGATTGGTACAGCCGCATTCCCGCTTCATTGAAAGGAAAGGCCGCCAGCACGAGCTTGTGAAAGCCGAGCCGGATTGCGTCGGCGATGAGGTGATCGAGCATCCTGCCGCCGAGGCCGTGGCCGCGTCTGGCGCTATCGACATAGATGGAAAAGTCGGCCACCCACCGATAGGCCGGCCGGGGACTGAACGCATTGAGCGATCCCCATGCCACCACTGTGCCGTCGAGCTCGGCGACATAGACCGGGTGGCGCTCGTCGCGCGCGGCCAGCCAGGCGGCGCGCTCGTCCGGGGTGCGCTCTTCCGTTTCCAGGGTGGCGACCCGGTCGCGGATGCCCTGGTTGTAGATCGCGGCGATGGCGGCCGCGTCTTCTGCTCGGGCGAGTCGGATACGAATGTCGTCGCTGGGCACGCGGGCATTCCTTCGTTCGATGAGCGAGCGTCGATGTGCGCGTCAGTATCGCCGTCCCGACCATGAATGACCCAACTCTAACCCCCCAGCGGGTCCATCTGATTCTGCCGGCTCCGTCTGCTCAATGCGGCGAGTTGGCTTCGTGGCGCCAACTTGACCGGTATTCGACCAGTGCGACGAGAGACCGTTCACAGCGAGGCCGATGCCCTGGTGCGGCATGAGTTGCGCCATCTCCGGCAGCTCAAGCGAACAGCGACGCTGCTGCGACGACGATTTCCGACCTGATTGCAGCATCGATGCACGGTTCCGGCTTGCTGGCAACAAGGCAATATTCGTCTGTAGCTCGGTGCGCAGATACCTCGAACCGTGCCGTCAAACGTTCATACGCGGAAAACTAGTGCGGAATCGGCCACCTCCACCCGTCATAACCTTCTACACTAAGCTCCGCTTTGGCGGAATGACCGTCGGTCTGGGTCGCCACATGCATGCTCGAACACAGACGAAGGACTATCGATGAGCGATCGGGATACTAAGAAGGTTGCTGACGACGCCGCGGCGTCCGCGGACGCCGCTCCGCCAGTAGCCGAGAACGGCGCCGGAACCAAGCCACCATCGGCCACGAAGCCGAAGCGAACCCGCAGCGCCAAACCCAAGCCAACCGAAGCCCCGGAATCCGCGCACCAGGAAGCCGCCGAGATGGTGGCCGAGGGTGGGCCGGTGGGCGACGAGGAAGACCGGGAGCTCGGCGTCGACTCCTTGCCGGCCGAAACGGTCGAGCGGGAAACGGCCGAGATCGAGAAAGCGCATCCGGAGCTGGTTGGGAAGCCCCCCACGGCTGAAAGCGACGCAGCGAAAGCCGCGGTAACCGCCGGTGACGCGGTGGTGGGAGTCGTCCGGCCGGGCGTCCCGCCGTAAGAAGACCGTCAAGGAGGAAGCGCCGCGCAGCGCGATCGATCCGTTCCTGCCTGGCGCCGGCAACCCCTCTCCCGATGGCAAGCAGCTCGCCTATTTGCTGACCGATGGCGACGGTTCGACCCGGCTCTGGATCTCGGAGCTGGACGGCAGCAGCGCCTCATCCATCGAGCTTCCCTTCCGCCCCGTCTTCGATGACGAAGGACCGCAATGGTCGGCGGACGGCACGTTGATCGCGCTCACCGGCAGCGCGCCGTCGGATGTCGGCACGGCCATCTGGCTGGCGCCGGCCGAGGGTGGCGATTGCATTCTGCTGGCCGATCACGTGGCCTCGGACGAACAGCCGCGCTGGTCGCCAGACGGATCGCTGCTGGCGTTTGCCTCCCGGCGGCACGGCCGCAGCTCGATTTGCGTTGCGACGCCGGACGGCTATGGCCCGGTGGTGCAGCTCACCGACGGTCCGATCGGCCAGGACGACCGCAATCCCTGCTGGGAACCGAACAGCCAGCGGATCGCCTACACCCGCCATATGGTGGACGGCGAGCAGTCGGGCGATCAGATCTGGACGGTTTCCATCCTGACCGGCGAGCAGAAGCAGGCCACCAAGAAGCTGGCGAACCGATCGCAGCTCCAGTGGTGCCCGGGCAAATCGCAGATCGCCTTCATCACCGATGAGGCCGAGTGGCTCAATGTCGGGGTGGTGAATCCAGACAACAGCGCCGGTTGGAACCTGGCCAGCGAATCGGGCGACAAAGGCTCGCCGCGCTATTCGCTGGATGGCAATCGCATTATGTACACCCGCCGCGTGCGCGGCGAAGTGCGCCTGGTGGAGCGGCCGACCAGCGGCGCGACCGCCGATCCGCTCGATCCGGGCGCCGGCACCGCGCTTGCGCCACGCTGGCTGCCCGACAAGCAGATCGTCTATCAGTTCTCGTCCCCCACCGAGGCGCCCGCGTTCATCGTGCAGGCCGCCAAGAAGGACGTCGAGCGGCTCTTCATCTCCGTGACCGGTGGCTGGACCGCTGAAGAGTGGTTCGTTCCGCCCGATCACGTCGACTACGAGATCAGCGGCGGTCTGAAATCGGGCGCGCTGATCTATCGCAACAAGCGCGAGGTCGAAAAGCTGCCGGCGGTGCTCTTCCTGGGCGCCGAGCCGCAGAACGGCAACCGGTTCGAATTCGACTCCGCCATTCAGGCGCTGGTGCAACGCGGGTTCGCGGTGATCGTGCCGACCCTGCCGGGAACTCCCGGCTATGGCAAGAAGATCGTGACCGCCCTCAAGGAGCGCGCCGGTACCGAGGCGGAGATATCCGATCTGGTCGATCTGGCCAACTGGGCCCGCGGGCTCGAGTTCGTGGACGGCTCCCGGCTCTCGCTGGTGGGCGATGGCTACGGTGGCGCGCTCGCGCTGCTGCTGGCCGGCGCGCGTCCTGGCGCGGTCGATGCGGTCGCCGTGATCGATCCGGTGACCGATTGGGACGACGAGCTCGATCAATCGGACGACGAATTTGCCATCTGGTACCTGACCTATCTTGGGCTGCCCTCCGCCAACCGTGGCAAGAGCGCCCTGCGCACCCCGACCACCTTCGCCGGGGTACTCGATCTGCCGGTGCTGCTGGTCGGCACCAGCCGTGCCACCCTGGGGCGGTCGATTCAGCTCGAGCGATTCACCGCCGCGCTGGACGAGCTGCAGGTGCCATACGCGCGAGCATCCTCTGAGAACGAAACGACCTGGCAGACCGCCGAAAAGGTCGCCGCGTTCCTGGCCAACCCGAGCGGAGCCGAGCTGGTTGCGCCCGTGGTGGTGGACGCGCCGGTCGAGGATGCCGAGCCCGATTTTGTGATCGAGCAGGTCGAAACGGTCGATATCGAAGCATTGATCCTGGGCGATCAGCCGGCAGAGGTCATCGTCGCGGAAGCGGTCGAGGATGGAATCATCGTGGCCGATGCGCCGTCGAACGGCGCGGCTGAGCCGGTTGCCGACGTGATCGAGACCGATGCCGTCATCGAGGAGGTCGCCGTCGAGACCGAGTCCGAGGCGGAACCGGCGCTGGCCAGCTCGAACGTCGGGCGCGGCATGCGCACGGACGAGATCTAGCCCGAACCGTTTGCAATTTGTACCGATCAAGAGGCCCGCGCTCATGTCGAGCGTGGGCCTCTTGGCATTCGAACCGGGATTCGTAGAGTGGAATCGTCATGACTGCGCCAACGAGCTCACCGTCCACACCAAACGCACTTCCTCCGTGATCTCGGAAGAGTTTCTGGCGGTCTTGCGCAGCTCTGGCGTCATCGAAGCGCACCTCTTTGGCAGCACGGCCCACGGAACCGCCGGCCCCGATCAGTGATATCGACCTGCTCGTCTCGTTCGCGGAACCGACCAAGCTCTTTACCCAACTCGACCTGGCGGACGAGCTTCCGGCGCTGACTGGCCGGCGAGTCGATCTCATGACCGAGCTTCATCCCGCCTTCGCGCCCGTATATCCTGCCGACTTTGGTCCCACTACCTCTGTGACCTGGGCTCCTCAACCCTACTTCGTGCTGATTGTCGACGCACTCGATTGAGGATGTAGTCGACAGGTACGAAATCGGCGCAAGGGGGCTTTAGAACCGGGCGGGATCGAACGGTTTCAGGACCTCGCGGGAGCCGCCGGTGGTGAGCAGGTCGGCGACGGCGGTGACGGAAGCCGGGCCGAGCGTGAGGCCGAGCATGCCGTGGCCGGTGGCGATGGCGAGATTCTTGTATCCCTGCAAGAGACCGAGAATGGGCAAGCCGTCCGAGGACATCGGGCGAAGACCGGTGTTGCACATGGGCAGCGAGAGATCGGTCGGCCAGCCGCGGATGGTATTGGCGGCGCCAGTTGACGATCGCTTCCACGCGTTCCGGCCGGATGATCTCATTGATACCGGAGAATTCCATCGTGCCCGCCACGCGGGTCATGCCATCGAGCGGCGTGACGACGTGCCGGTAGTCGTGCACATGCAGCGGGTGGCGCACCTCGACGGGTGACGGCGTGTAGTCGAGCGAATACCCTTTGCCACCCTGGATCGGCACCCGACGTTTGGCGTAGCGCGCGATCTGTGGAGACCACGCGCCGGCCGCGATCAGCACCGCGTCGGTCTCCAGGCGGCCGTGATCGAAGACGACATCGGTCACGCGGTCACGCGAGATCGTCAACCCTTCCACCCGCACCCGGCTGCGGATCTCGACGCCGTTGGTCACCAGCCAGCTTTCCAGCGCGTTCGTGACCGAATCGGGACGTACCGAGCGTTCCTGGGTGAGCCAGACGCCGCCATGGACCTTTTCGGAGAGATTGGGTTCCATCTGGCGCAGGTCGTCGCCGACGATCGGCCCCTGGAAGCTGAGGTTGCCCCCTGCGAAACGGGTCAGCATCTCCATCTCATGCGCGAGGTCGGCAGGAGACTGGAAGATGTAGAGCACACCGTCACGATGCTCCTCGAAGCGTCATGCCGTCGGCACGCATTTCGTCGAAGAGCTCCCAGGTGTGTTTGCCAAGCTGGTACATCGCGTCGACGCCGTGCCAGTAGGCATCGTCGTTGCAATGCCGCCAGAAATCGACCAGCCAGCGGGCCAGCTCGGGACTCGGGCGGGGCTGAATATAGAGGGGGCTGGACGAAGAGGCCATCCACTTCATCGAGGTCGCGACCAATCCCGGCGACGGCACCGGATCCGCCACCCCGGGGATGAGCCAACCGGCGTGGATGCGTGAGGCGCCGTAGCCCGGTTCGCGCTCGGTGACGACCGTGACACTCCAGCCGCGCTTGCGCAACGCCCACGCCGCCGACAGCCCGACGACTCCGCCGCCAATCACGATGATCCGTTGTGCCATGGGTTCCTCTCCTTCGCCGGTCGCAGTTCGCTCTGGCGACAGTATGAAGGAGGGGGCACGCAGGCGCAGGCAGCACGCGGCAGGCAGTCAGAAGTCAGGGGTCAGAGGTCAGTGGTGCGACGCGTGCCTGGAGAGACGGGAGGGCACGGAGGCCCTGCGCTACGACCTTCGCGGCAGGGTCTTATTTCGGGCGCATCAGGGATTTGATCATCGGGCCGACGACCTGGGCGGTGCGCGGGTCGCGCAGGAGCATGGCGATCAGGCCGAAGCGGCTGGTGATCAACTTCGCCATGACCACGCCGGTGGCGCTGTCGCGCACGGCGGAGTTCTGAATCAGGGTCTTGGCCGAGGCGGCGTTCTGACCGGAAAGCATGCTGGCCATCAACGAGGCGATCTCGTTCGTGTTGCCCTGGGAGACGCCGGGTGGCGGCTTGATTCCCTTTTTGGCCAGATTCTCCTGCAGCACTTTCCCGAAGGCGGCCACCTTTTGCGGGTCCATGCCTTCCAGCGTCTTGCGCGCGCTGGCGGTGATTTCGGCTTGCGATTTGCCAGCCGTGGCCGCGCGAATCTCTTCCATATTGGGAAGATTGGTGGGCACCTGTTCTCGAATGCGTTTGAAGCGTTCCATAGGTGGGAGTGTACCAGTCAGCCGCATCACTTCAAAAGGGGTACACGAGTGACGAGACAACGTAGCGTCCCGATGCGTATTCTGCATCACAGCACGATGCGCAGGTTACCGTAACCACGCATGAACAGCTCGAATGGAGGCGGCCACATTTCCAGGTTCGGGACCGCACTCCGGCATTATCGGGTTTCCGCTGGGTTGAGCCAGGAAGGGCTGGCCGAGCGGGCTGGGCTGAGCGTGCGCGGCATCAGCGATCTGGAACGCGGCGCGCGCACCTTTCCCCGGTTGGAAACGGTGCGCATGCTGGCCGATGCGCTGGAGCTGAGCTGAGCGCGACCGGGCCACGTTGCTGGCCGCGGCCAGACCCGAGCTGGAAACCGAGTCCCCGCCCGCCCCCTTCCCCCGCGCCAGGAACGCACCGTCAATCTGCGATCGCTTCCCATTCCCCCCACCCGGTTGATTGGGCGGGACGACGAGATTCGCCAGGTCGTCGAGCTCTTTCGCGGCGGCGAGGTTCGGCTGATCACCTTGACCGGTCAGGGCGGAATCGGCAAATCGCGGTTGGGACTGGCGATCGCGCGCGGGTTCTCGCGCGAGCTCGATGGCCGGGTGGCGTTTCTGGAGCTGGCGGCGGTGCGCGATCCGGCGATGGTGCCGGGGGCGATCGCCACGCAGCTCGATGTGCTGGTGGAACCGGGCGCTTCTCCCGCGCATGCCATTGCCCAGGCGATCGGCCAGCAGCCAATGCTGCTGGTGACCGACAACTGGGAGCATGTCATCGAGGCCGCGCCGCTGCTTTCGGTACTGATGGGGCAGTGCGAAGGGCTCTGGATTCTGGCTACCAGCCGCGAGCGGTTGCGGTTGCGCGGGGAATGGGAGCTACGGCTCGATCCGCTGCCAATGCCGGAGGGCGATGCGCTGGATGTCGAGGCGATTCGGCGAATCGCCCGCGGTGCAGCTTTTCCTGCAGCGGGCGAGCGAGGCGGTCGATGGATTCTCGCTCGATGCTGGCAATGCCGCGACCGTGGTGGAGATCTGCCGGCGGCTCGATGGGATTCCGCTGGCGATCGAGCTGGCGGCGGCCCGCACGCGTCACTTTCCGCCGGAACAGCTGCTCAGCCGGCTGGAAGGGCGTTTTCAGCTCCTGACCGAGGGACCCCGGGATCTGCCGGAGCGGTTGCAGACCATGCGCTCGGCGATCGCCTGGAGCGTCGACCTGCTCGACGAGGAGGAGCGGCGGCTCTTCTCCCGCCTGTCGGTGTTCCAGGGCGGGTTCACCATCCCGGCGGCGCTCGGGGTGCTGTCGCAGATCGAGACCGGGGCCGATCGGGACGCGATCGAAGATGCAGTGTGGTGTCGCTGGTCGAGAAGAGCCTGATTCGCCCGGTCGATACCAACCGGGACGAACCGCGCTTTGTCATGTACGAAACGATTCGCGATTTCGCCGCCGAGCACCTGGAAGCGGAACCAGACGTCGGGCGGGCTCGCGAACGCGCATGCGCAGTCATTTCATCGCGGTGGCAGAAGACGCCGAACCGGGGCTGATGAGTCCCGACCCGTTGCCGACCTTCGAGCTGCTCGAGATCGATATCGGCAATTTGCGGTCGGCGATGGGCTATCTGCGCGATCAGGGCGAGGTCGAGGACGCGTTGCGTATTGCCAGCGCGCTGGCGTGGTTCTGGACCGAGCCACGTTTTCTGTCCGAAGGGCAACGCTGGCTCGGCTCGCTGCTCGGGCAGCCAACCTCGCGGGAATCGCCGGACGCATTGCTGGTGCGGGCGTTGATCGCCGCCGGGCGATCTGGCGATCTGGCAGGGCGAGCTCGACGAGGCGGCCGCGTTGCATGGCGAAGCGCTCGAGCTGTTGCGCGAGCTGAACGACGAGCGCCAGTTGGCTGCGGTGTTGCGCAGTCTGGCGAACGTCGCCTTGGAGCGGAACGAGTTCGGTCGGGCCGATCGGTTGCTTGTCCGAATCGCGCGAGCTGGCCCGCAGCACCGGCAACGATTGGGAAGTGGCGGCCTCGGCCAATCTGCTCGGGTTGAGCCAGACGATGCAGGGCGCGCCCGACTGGGCGATCGCGCGCCATCGGGAAGCGGTCGAGATCTGGCGCGAGCTGGGCGACACCGGGCATGTCTTCGATGCGCTGGCCGGGCTGGGTTGGGCGCAGCTTTTGGCCGGGCAGATCGGGGAAAGCGCGTCGTCGTATCTGGACGCGTTGCCGCTGGCGACGGAATCGGACGATGTGCTGCAAATCGAATGGTGCATCCGCGCGGCGGCTGCCGATTGCGGCGGCCCGGGGACGCCGAGTTCGAGCGGGCCACACGGCTCTTTTCTGCTTCCGAGGCGATGCGCGAGGCGACCGGGATCGACCTGCGGGTGGGCATCGGCGAAACGCTCGATCAGCTCATGGACTCGGTGCGCCAGGGGCTTGGCCGGGAGCGCTTCGCCCGCGGCTGGCAGGCGGGCCTGCGCATGACCAGGGAGCAGGCGTTGGGCGAAGCGCGGCTGGTCTTCGAGAAAGCAGCGACCGGCGCGCGGGTCGGGTCACCAAATCCGGACGGTTGAGCATTCAGCCGATCGGGCCAAAACTGCCACCGCGACGTATAGTCAGATTCGCCGCTCCTCCAGGTCGTGTCCTGAGACAGCTCACGGGAGGCGATCTCGCGCTCGCGCACGAAACGCTGCAAAGCGGCCATCCACCCCGGCGTTGCTTTTTCGCCGATTCCCCCGTTTCGATCTCCGGAGACCGTTGTGCCTGATCCCCAGTCCCCCGTTGGGGACGTCACCAGTCGTGCGGCTACACCCACGGGCCATCCCCTGCTCGATGGGGCTGCCTCATGGCGTGACTGGTATCCGGTGGCGGTCGCGGCGGCATTGACGCTGGTGCTGGTCAGCGGGCTGTTGCTGGTTTTTGGCCAGGTCTCCGACCATGACCGACCGGCGGTGTTCAACTCGCTGGTGACCACCGTGTACTGGTTGGGCGCCAGCCTGATCGGCGCGTGCAGCACGATCGTGGTGCTGATGCTCACGACCCTCGGGCTGCTGGAGCATCTGGAAACCGACCGGCTAACTGCCCGCTTTCTGTTTCACCTTCGGCTGATTGTTATCGCCGCCATGACGACGATCGCGTTCGCAGTGCTGGCGCTCATCCTGACGGTGTTCCCATCGTCAGAAGCCGCTGACGTACGTCCGGATTCCGGATTGCTGACCGCGATCTACTGGATTTTGCTCGTGGTGACGGCGTTGATGACCGGAGGTTTCGCGACCGTGCTGGGCGGACTGTATGTCACGATTGGCGACATCTTTCGCACATTGCCGGAAACCTGGGTGGCGGACATCATGGCAGAGATTCCCGACGAGACCGATGCTGCTCGCGGAGACCAATCACCCAGTTGAGCGAATACGCCGCGCGGAATAACCCAGCGCAACGTCGGGGAGCATGCCCACCGTCTGCCGGCGCCAGAGGCTCGGCCGGTGTTCGAGCAAGCGGCAACAGGACCGAGTGGTCAGTCGCCGGTCATCAGCAGTCAGTGAGTGGGTGCCGGCGAGGGGAATTCCGGGTCGGTTCGAGGGAAACCGACCCGGAATTCCGACTATTTCCCCTCTCCCGCTGGGCAGATTGATCTGACTGCTGATGACTGACGACTGCCTGCTGACGTCTACGCCTCCTCGTCCACCACGCGGATGGTGAGCAGGCGGGGATCGGCGGCGCCGGCGCAGATGCCGCCGCCGGCCACGATCTGGGCGAGATAGAGCAGCTTGTTCCACCCAATTCGCTCGCCCGGTACCAGCACCGGGATTCCCGGTGGGTAGGGGATGATCGATTCGGCGGCGATACACCCGATGGCGGTGGGCAGCGGTACGGCATGGGATTTGGCAAAGAACGCGTCACGCGGGGACATGGACATCTCTCCTGGGGATATGGCGTCGCCGACCGAGCGGGATGCCATCCGCCGGCGACTCGAAACAACGACGGGATGACGGTGTGCAATGGCGCCAAGCGCATCGACCAACGCCCCGAGCGAGGCGCGGGTATCGCCGACAGTGACGACGCAGACGATGCCGCGCCGGTCGCTCAGCTCCGGAGCGATGCCGAACTCGTCGCGCAGCATCGCTTCGACCTCGTAGCCGGAGAGTCCGAGACTCGCGGTGTCGATCACCAGCCGGGTTGGATCGACCCGATTGGCAGGCAGCCCGAGGGTGCCGTGATCGATCAGGGCGATCCCGGGGATCTCGCAGAGCTTTTGCCGGGCCCAGGCGGCGAGCGCGATGGTCAGCTCCAGTAATCCCCATCCGTGCAGCGCCACCTGCCGGCGCGCGGCATCGAGCGAGGCCAGAATCGGCAGGCAGCGGCTGGTGGTTTGCGCCATGCGCACGCTGGCTTTCAATCTGCTCCGGTCGATGCGCTCGCCCTGGGTGACGATCATCGCGCCCTGGCTGAGCGCGGGCAGGGTTTTGTGCAGGCTGAGCACGGCCGCATCCGCTCCTGCTGCCATGGCGTGGAGGGGCAGCGATTGGTGGAAGGGAAAGTGCGCGCCCCAGGCTTCATCGACCATCACCGGCACATTGCGGGCATGCGCCGCGGCGACGATGCCCGGCAGATCGGAGGCGACGCCGTGGTAGGTCGGGCTGGTAACCACGACCAATCGGGCGTCGGGATGCGCGTCGAGGGCTTCGGCGATGCGGGCCGGATCGATCCCGACGCTCATGGCGTGGGTGGGATGCAGCTCCGGCGCCACGAAGACCGGGTTCGCCCCGACCAGGATCAGACCGGTCAGCACCGACATGTGCGCATCGCGTGCCACGATGACCGTGTCCCCCGGTTGCACCAGCGTCAGCAGCAGCGCGTGATTGCCGCTGGACGAACCATTGACTACATACCAGGCGTCGTCGGCGCGCCAGGTTTCGGCCGCCAGCGTCTCGGCCGCCCGCAGGGCGCTTTCGTGCCGGGCAGTGTTCAACCAGACATCGGACTTGAACACCGGATCGCCCAGCAGCGCGCGGAGCTGATCGTCGACCAGCCGGCCACCCTTATGCCCCGGAGTCGAAAAGGCGACCGTGCCGGCGTCGAGGTAGTCCTGCAGCGCGTCGAGCATGGGGGCGGACTGCTGCGAGCTCACCAGCGCCGGGCGAATGGGCACGGGTTCGAGTATGCGGATGGCTTCCATCGTCGAGTCTCCCCTGGAGTCGTTCATGAGGTCTTGGCGGCAAATGGGTCGAGAATGAGATAGGCCTGCAGCACCAGAATGACGATGACCGCGAGCCACTTGTCGGTCGTGAACGGGACGTCGTAGCGCAGGCGGTCGATGAGTACCAGCCCGACCTGCAGCAGCACCACCCAGCCCATGGTCACCACCGACAGCTCGGCAGTCTTCAGGCTGGTGGCATAGACCACAAAGAGCACCACGAAGGTGACGAGCCCGATCAGGAAACAGAGACGGCTGCCGTTATCGGCCCATTGTTTGGCCAGCAGCGCGCCGCCAAAATCGAGCCCGGCCAGCAGCACCATCGCTCCGCTCAGCAGGAGGAACCGGGGAATCCCAGGAAGGTCGCCCATCGGTCAGCGCCTGACCGCGCCATGGCGCACGGACGTCAGCAGGAGCTCGGCCTTGCGCTGCTGGACGGCAGACGCATCCTCGACGCGTTGCTCTGGCAGCGTGATCGCCTTCGTCTCGTCCCGTCCGCGCACGAATGGCGCGAGACGGCTCTCCTGAACGGATTGCCGGAGCTCGTATCGAATCTCCTGGCCGACCAGCCTGAACGGCACAAACCACGTTGTTCGAACCATGATGCTTCCTCCACATTCCATCGCAAAGCAGAAAACTCGCAGTTGCGCGTCGACGGAAGGGCCGGGCTGCGATGAGTGCTGTGGAGCGTGAGGGCCCTCCCGTCGACGCATCCGCATAGTGCGCCGCAGCAGGCAAGGGCAACAGACGCAACGCACACGCATTTGCTGTGTTCTTGCGCACACGCGGTAGCGGCGAGCGCTCACCCTGGTTGCAGCAGCAATCGGACGTAGCTGAGGGCGTATCTGCCCTCCTGTTGCACACGCGTTCTCACGAGAGGGCAGCTACGCCCTCGACGACGTCCGCATTGGGGCGATTGGTGGGCAGGAACGCCTTTGGCAATGCAATGCGGAGAGAGATATCGCGTTGCCCGGCTGTGCCCCCGCTGCTAGGATGACCGGGCGGTTTACCTCGACCGGTCCAACGAGGGACTGGTAACGGACACACCTTGGCCAGCAGCGACGCAGCAGCCCCCAATCTCGATCTGCCCAAGCCGGGACGGCTCGATGTCGTCCGCAATCGCTCGCTGCTCACCCTCATGCTCGGCCACGGCACGGTCGACATGTACTCCGGGGTCATTCCGCTTCTCTATCCCCTGCTGACCGATCAGTTCGATCTCAATCTCAAGACCGTCGGGCTCGTTTCTCTTTGCTATTCCGGGATGGCGTCGATCTCTCAGCCGCTTTTCGGGTGGGTGACCGACCGCTATGGCGCCCGCTGGATCGGGCTGGCGCTGATGTGGACCGGCATCACCTTCGCGCTGCTTGGATTGGCGCCCACCTTTCCCGTGCTGCTGCTGTTCGCGGCCCTGGCGGGAATCGGGTCCGGGGCGTATCACCCAATGGGCGCGGTGACCGCGGCATCGGTCACGCCCGACAATCAGCGCAATGTGGCCATGTCGGTCTATGTCACCGGCGGCACGCTGGGGGTGGCGATCGGGCCGTTGATCGGGGTGGTCGTGTTCACCCTCTTTGGGTTGTCTGGCACGGTGGCCCTGGTGATCCCCGGCGCGGCGATCGCCATCTTCCTGCTCACGCAGATGAGCGCTATCTCCGTGCGCATGCGGAAGAAAGCCGAGCTCGCGCGGGAAGAAGCGCCGCCGATTCCATGGAAACCGTTGAGCACGGTCATCCTGCTGATGATGCTGCGCTCGTGGGTGCTCATCGGCATCAGCGCCTTCATTCCCATCTGGTACGACGAGATGGGCTACAGCCGCCTCTTCTACGCTTCGCTCACGACCACCATTCTGCTGTGCAGCGCGGCAGGCGCGATCGGGGTCGGATCGATGGCCGACCGGCATGGGCGGCGCAAGCTGCTCACGGTGGCCTCGGTCGCGTCGGTGCCGGTGATCCTGCTCTTCGCGCAGTTCCCGGGGGTGCCGGCTTTTTTCACCGCGGCGATGATCGGGCTGCTGGCGGCCAGTACCGGTCCGTTGCTGCTGGTGATGGCGCAACAGCTCATGTCGGGACGTCCGGGGATGGCGTCGGGACTCATTCTCGGGCTTGGCTTCATCATGGGCGCGGTCGGTGTGCCGATCATGGGCGCCGTGGCCGACGAATGGGGCATCCAGAACGCGATGCGGCTCTGGGCGCTGATCGCCACCTTGACCATCTTCGTCTCGATGTTGCTCCCGACCGATGCCGAAGTCCGCCGCCTGACCGAGCGGCCCCCCGCGCACCCGGCCCCGCTTCCGCAACCCGCGCTCGCCGCCGAAGGCGACTAACTCGCGACCTCTCGTAGTGCAGGACGTCCCTGTCCTGCTGTTGGTCGAAGTGTTGCAGCAGGACAGGGACGTCCTGCACTACACCTGATGGTTTCAGGACGCAGGACTGGGAACCTATGACTACCAAATCGACCCGATCGGCTGACATTCCCACGGCGATTGCCAACCTGATCGAACACGGCCTGGGACAGATGGCCGATTGGGAAGCGACCTGGCGGGAGTACCCGGTCGATGCAAGCTGGGATCTCGATCCGGCCGCCATGTCCGCCGCGATCGACGCCCTGACCGAGCGGCTGACCGACAACTACCCCTTCTTCCATCCCGACTACGCCGCCCAGATGCTGATGCCGCCGCATCCGGTGGCGGCCGCTGCCTACGCGATCGCGCAACGGATCAACCCCAACGCGCACGCGAGTGATGGCGGTCCGGCCACGACGAAGCTGGAGATCGAGGTGGTCGACGCCATGAAGGCGATGTTCGGCTATGAGCCGAGCACGTCGCTCGGGCACCTGACCTCGAGCGGCACCATCGCCAATCTGGAAGCGCTCTGGGTCTCCCGCGAGCTGCATCCCGACAAGGCAATCGCCTACTCGAACCTGGCGCACTACACCCACTCGCGCATGTGCCAGCTCCTGCGGGTGGAGGGGACCGCGATCGCGACCGACGCGCTAGGGCGAATCGATCTGGACGCGCTCGAACAGGAGCTGAACACCGGGCGAATCGGGACCGTGGTCGCGACCGCAGGCTCGACCGGAACCGGCGCGGTCGACCAGATCGACGAGATCGTCCCGCTGGCGGCGCGGTACGGCGCGCGGGTGCACGTCGATGCGGCGTACGGCGGGTATTTCGTCTTGTTGGCGGAGAGCGATGCGCTCGATCCGGACGTGGCGCGTGCATACCGCGCGATCCGGCATGCCGACAGCATCGTGGTCGATCCGCACAAGCGCGGCTTGCAACCCTATGGGTGCGGCGCGGTCTTCTTTCGGGATGCATCGGTCGGACGCTTCTACAAGCACGATTCGCCCTACACCTACTTCACCTCGGCGGAACTGCATTTGGGTGAGATCAGCCTGGAATGCTCGCGCGCCGGCGCCGCCGCAGCCGCGCTCTGGACGACGATGCGCGTATTGCCGCTGGACGCCGACCGGGGTCTGGGTCCCATTCTGGCCCGCACCCGCGCCGCCGCCGTGCGCTGGGCGGAGCTGATTCGCGCGTCTGATGCATTGCAATTGGCGCTCGATCCGGCGCTGGATATCGTGACGTTCTATCCGGTGGTCGAGGGTGATCGCCGGGTTTCGGCCATCAGCGCCGAAACGCAGCGGGTCTTCGAACGGTTGATGAACGACCAGAATCACCCGGTTTATCTGGCAACCTTGAAAGTTAGCCCACCGCTCCTCTCCGGCGACGACGCCTTGATCTGGGATCAACCGGAAGCCCTCGTCTTTCGCAGCGTCCTGATGAAGCCGGAGCAGTTCGACGCCGTCCCCGAATTACATCAGCGGGTAGAGAACGCGCTTCGAAAGTAGTGGCGACACCGTGCGCCAGTCACGCGCAGCGGTTATCACGCGGTCAGCAACCTGGAGCAAGGTTGTCGGCAACGCAATGGCGGCCTGCGGCCGCTGGCGGGCACAGGTCCCGCCACTACGGACGTAAGAGAGTGCCTGTCAGCCAGGGATACGTGGCCCAGTCTTCCACGAGCTCGGCATCGACCGGATTCTGGAGAATGTAGGCGACTGTTGCCTGAAAGTCGCGATCCCCGCGGATGCCATGATCGTAGAATCGGCGTTGCCAGAAGCTTCCCTGGAAGCCAAATGGCCAGCTCGAGCGAGTGACATGCGACTTGATATCGGACACGACGTCCAGCAGATTCGTCTCGCCTGCTGCAAGCAGAAGATGGATATGGTCGGGCATAAGGCAAGCGAGCAGAAGGTCTGACCGAAGCGTGACGCACCGAGCGACGATGGTTTCCGGCGCGATTGTTGCGAAGGCCGCATGGGAAAAGGGGCGGCCCGCGGCAGGCTTCACGGACAAGACAACGTGCCAGCTATGGTCATGGGATTCGTAGGCACTACTGGGAAGTCGGATCGGCTTTCGCCCGCTCAAGGGGAGCGTGCCTCGGAGTTGTCTGTCCTCCACGTTCGATCCCTTACCCTGCAAATGCCAAGCGTTGCGCCATCGTACCGAACACCCCGTAGTGGCGGGACCTGTGCCCGCCAGCGGCCGCAGGCCGCCATGACGTTGCCATAAACCAAGTCTCCGATTCCACAGCCGACCGTTTGGTTGCTCCGTGGTCACGCTTCGCGTGACTGGCGGCCACAGGTGCCGCCACTACGACGGGGGCGGCTGCTGCCTTCCTTGTTGCAGGACTACGCCGCGTCCAGCCAGCGGCGGATCTCGGGTTCGTGGATGGCATGCAGGTGGTCGAACCAGGTTCGGTCCAGGAGCGATTCGGCGACCGACTGGCCGCCCATCCAGGGGAAATAGTCGCGGTCAGTGAGGGCGTCGCCGGGCAAGGTCATCACGACGGTGCGCAAGCGCACAAAGGTTGTGTCGTACGCCTGAAGTACCTCCTCGACGGTGAGGTGGTGGTCTCGTTCATGAAACCAGGCATTGATCTCGTCGTTGCCGTTCAACGCTGGCGGCCACGGGGCGGGCGGCGCAGGCTCGCCACGGGCGTCCGCTTCCAGCAGACAGATCCTGAAATCCCGCCAGACGAAGAGATGGTCGGTCACATCACGAAACGACCAGTGCCCGGTCACACCGGGTTCGTTCATGCGCACGGGATCGACTTCGGCCAAGAGCGCGTTCCAATGAGCGCGTTCCTGGTCGACCACCGCGACCAATCGCTGCTCGAGATTCGAATCCGTCATTGCGGAAGACTCCAGATCGACGGCACACGATTGCCGGAGAGCGTACAGAGCGAGGAATTGGTCAGGCCGCGTCCAGCCAGCGGCGGATTTGGGGTTCGTGCTCGACGTGCAGGTGATCGAACCACGAGCGGTCGAGCATCGATTCGGCCACCGATTGGCCGCCCATCCAGGGGAAGTAGTCCGGATCGGTGAGCGCCTCGTCCGGCAGGGCGAGCACGACGGTGCGCAGGCGGACGAAGGTCTCCCCATAGGCATCGAGAATCTCGTCTGCCGAAACGTCGCGGTCGCGCTCATACAGCCAGGCGTTGATCTCGTCATCGCCGGCCAGGGCTGCCGGCCACGGGGTAGGTGGTTCCGGCTCGCCGCGGGCTTCCGCTTCCAGCAGCCGGGTGCCGCCATCGCGCCAGGCGAGCAGATGTGCGGTCACATCGCGGAACGACCATTCACCGGTCACTCCCGGTTCGTCCATTCGGTCGGGATCCACATCCGCCAGCAACGCTTCCCAATCGGTGCGTTCCTCATCGATGATCTCGACCAGGTGATGCTTCAATTTCGAGTTCGTCACGGCCAACCGCCTTCGGGACGCCGGCATGCGATTCGCCGGGGAAAACACAGTAAGAAACGGATTCAAAAAGACCTGGGCAAACATTCGGGCGCACGTCCTCCTTTGGAGCCATTCCCGTGGCACCCCGCTCTCCGGACTAACAAAACGAGGCGAGGGGCCAGATGTGAGATAGTCGCTCCACATTGCGGCAAATCGACCGGGCGCGGTGCGGCATAATGGCAACCGCGTTCAGGCAATCATTCGTCCGGGGTTGAGCGAGCTATGTGGAAAGCGCCGCTGCGTGGGTTCCTTCTGGTGCTGGTGGTCGCTGGCGTGGCGATTCTGTCGCTCGGGCTGTGGGCGCGCTTCACCATTTACGACGAAGACCAGTTCGTGCAGGTGGTCGGCGGGCTCTCCACCGATCCGGTGGTGCAGGAGGTCGCGGTCGAGCGGACGATGGACGAGATCGACCGCCAGGTGCAGGAACGGACCGCGAGTCAGGCGCTCTCTCCCACGATTTCGATGACGTATCAAATGTTCCGGCCGCAGATCGAAGCGGGGATCACGGACGCATTGCAATCTGAAGCATTTCAGCCGATCTGGATCCGGGCATTGCGCGAACTACACGGTCCGCTTACCGATTTGCTCAAAGGCAATAGCACGCCCTATCTCAAGCAGACCGACAATCAGGTGCAGGCCAATCTCTTCCCGATCTACGAGCAGGCGAAGGTTCAGCTCGAAGCACAAGGCATCACGCTGCTCGATCAGCTCAACCTCACCCGTGACGATCTCTGGATCACCCTGCTGAAAGGCGACCGGCTGGTGCAGGTGCAGGACTATGTGCGCCTCTTCAACCGCATGCTGGCATTGGGGATCATCGTCTCGGTACTGGCGGGGGTTGGCTATGTGCTGCTCTCGAGCCGCAAGCTGCGCGCAATGGCCTGGCTCTTGCTGGCGATTGCGGTTGGGTGGCTGATCCAGCGCGGTGCGCTCGAGCTTGGCCGCCAGCAGCTCGTCGATGCGATGAATCAACCCAAACAGCAAGAGGTCGCGCAGCGTTTCTACGACACCCTGGTGGGCGATTTGCGCTCGTTCGAGGTCTGGGCGCTGATCGCGGCAGCCGCCACCGCGGTGGCGATCTATCTCTTCGACCGGTTTTACATGCAGAAAAAGGTCAACGAGCCCGACGCGGCGATCTAGGGGAGCATTGCGTATGACCACGCAATCACCAACCGATCTGGCCGGCCCCGTACCCAATCAACCGCCGGCCAACCGCCTGGCGGGACGGGTGTGCCTGGTCGTCGGGGCCACCAAAGGGATCGGCCGGGCGACCGCGTTGCGGATGGCGGCCGAGGGCGCGGCGGCGGTGGCGATCGCCGGTCGCAGCGCCGCCCTGGGCGAGCAGCTTGCGGAAGAGCTGAACGGGCTTGGGTCAGACAGCCTCTTCGTGCCCACGGATGTCACGCGCGACGCCGAGCTGGCGCGCATGGTCGAGCAGGCCGCCGGCCGCTACGGACGGCTGGACGCGGTCTTCAACAATGCCGGGTTCCAGGAACGGCGCGCGCTGCTGGCGGAGCAACCGGAATCGATCTACGATCAGGTATTCGATACCAACGTGCGCGCGATCTTCAATGCCATGCGGCACGAGATTCCGGCCATGCTGGAAACCGGGGGCGCGATCGTCAACACCACCAGTGTCAGCGGGTTTCGCAATCCCTATCCCGGGTTCTCGCTCTACAACGCCTCCAAAGCCGCCGCCATCGCCCTGACCCGCACCGCCGCGCTCGAATACGCCCCGCACGGCATCCGCATCAATTCGGTGGCGCCCGGGCCGGGTTGTGACGGAGATGATGCTGGCGGCCGGAGTTGGCGACATGCAACACGTGGCCGCGGGATTGCCGCTCCGGCGTATGGGACACCCGGAAGAAGTCGCCATGGCCGCGGTCTGGTTGCTCTCCGACGAAGCGAGCTACATCGTTGGGCATGTGCTCTGCGCGGACGGCGGCTTCCTGGCGGGGTAAGTGCCAGCGTTCGTCGCGAAGCGTGTTCCTGTCCTCTTCCAATTGATCGGGACGCGTCAGTGCCGGATCGCATGATCGAAGGTTCCGTGCGATTGATTCTCGTGTGTTGATTCCGTATGATCGCGGAACAGGCACTCGGGTAAATCCATGTACAGGCTGCACCCATCGAGCGCACGTGCTCGTCGATGCTCTTGCAACAGCGACGATGATTTCGATCCATCCGAAAGGAGTGCGAATGGATAGCTCCCGATTCGATCAGCTGACCCGGAGTTTGGGCCGGAGTGGCAATCGGCGCGCGTTCCTGGCGGGCGTTCTGGGGCTTGGGGGCGCCGCGGCCGCAAGCGCGGCCCTGCGCGATTCGGGGGTCGAGGCGGCCCGGCGGCCCACCCCCACCCCGAAGCCGGTGAGCTGTCCTGGCGTCCAGCACTGGGACGGCACCAAATGCGTGTGCCCCAGCGGATCGGACAAGTGCGGCCCCGATTGCTGTCCCACCGGGCAGGCCGAATGTTGCGACAACGCTTGCTGCTATGGCGACTGTTATGGGGAAGAGCTTTGTTGCCCCACCGGTCAGGTCGTTTGCAATGGCACCTGTTGCGCGGCAGGTGAGGTGTGCTATGGCGGTCAGTGCCTTTCATGCACGCCGTGCGGCGACTCGTGCTGCGATGGCGAGACGCCGATTTGCTGCCTTGGCAGCAATGGAACCACCTGTGTGGCGTCGGAGGAGAGCTGCTGCTCGTCCACGACGGAATGTCAGGCTGTCGATTCCTGCACCCCAGCGCTCTGCCTCGCCGGTGGGACGTGCAACACGGTTTCCAACTGCGTCAGCGGGGAACAGTGCTGCAACGGTACCTGTGCGTCCACGGAGGACCGTTGCTGTGCCTTGGATGGCGACTGCGCGGGACTCGACTTTTGCGGCGAGTCCGATGCCTACCACTACACCTGCGTGGCCTCGGTTTGCACCCGCTCGACAGAGGATTGCCTGGGTGACGATCCCTGCATCGAGTACTTCTGCGCGAACGCCGCCTGCGGCCAGACGCGCCGGCCCAACTGTTGCAGTGTCGACACGGACTGCCAGGCAGTCGATAGCTGCACGCCGGCCCGGTGTCTCGACAACAACACGTGCAGCACCGTCTCGAGCTGCGGCGCGAACGAAATCTGTTGCGCTGACGGGACGTGCAGCCAGAATGGCGCTTGCAACATCGGCTGTACGATCGACGGGGTGATCTTCCCGCCATGTGTCACCGGTTGCCCAACATGCGTTGCGCCGAATGGCGGGACGTTCTGTGGATGCGGACAGGTCACAGAGCGCGATGCAATACGTCGAGTGAATGCCAGGACGTCACTTGGTACGGGGATCTGCGCCGGACCTCCGGGCAGCAGCATCTGCGTCGTCCCTGCGAATCCGATCGGCTAACGTCGACCCCGAAGCGTGCCTGGGGCGGACCGACGCCTCGGTCCGCCCCTGGCGCAAGCGCTATTGCACCGTGAAGACCTCGATCATCCCTTCCATGGCATGGGGCATGCCGGTGGCCGGGTCGAAAACGAAGCAGAGCGCGGCGTAGGTTCCGGCGGCGAGCTCGATCTCGGTCCAGGCGTTGGCGCCGGGCGAGAGCCAGCCCATGCCTCCCACCGCAACCGCGCCGCTCGTCATCGTCGTGATTCATGAGCGCGTCCAGCACCGATTCCTCCGTGGTGCCGTCCGGAACCGAGAGCACCAGTAGCTCATGCGGCTCGCGGCCGGCGTTGACCACGTTCCAGACCTGATCGCCTGCAGCCAGATTGTCGGGAATGTCGAAGTCGTATTCGAAGAGCGCGATCGTCGCATCAGATGCCGGATCGGCCACCGCCGTCGCGGCCGATGATCGCCCGGCAACACGGTCAACACGCCGGAGAAATCCTCCACGACCAGATAGAGTCCCGGGGTGAGATCGACCACGACCTGGGTTTGCTCGCCCCCCTGCACTTCACCGGGAAATCCAGGGTACGTGCTCTGGAGCAGCCAGGCGGGCGGAACATCGGGATCGCCCTCGGCAAAAAGGTCACCGACGGGAAGGGTGTCTGGCAACCGCGCCAGGAATGCGTGCCGCGAATCAGTGCCCGTGTTGCGGTAGGTCAGCAATGTGCGCCCGGCCGTTACGGTTCCGGGGAGCAGCAGGCCATTGTCGCTCACCTCGATGACGACTTCCGGGTAGCCGTATCCCGCGAGCAGCGACGTTTCCTGCCGGGCCAGCGCGGGAACGGCGGACGACAACAAACCTAGTCATTATGACAATGGATAACAACCAACAGTGGCGCATGTTGTGATTCCCTCATGGACGATATTCGCGAGATTCGCCGACGCTTGCAGTCTAGGCAAATGCGCGCTTCC
This sequence comes from uncultured Chloroflexia bacterium, assembly GCA_963720855.1. Lineage (GTDB taxonomy): Bacteria > Chloroflexota > Chloroflexia > Thermomicrobiales > UBA6265 > JAMLHN01. The sequence continues at coordinate 135,769 of CAVRGV010000003.1, forward strand.
CGGGCATCATGGAAATCCATGATTCGGACGGGAGATCTTGAGCGATGCCGCGCAGATCGCTGGCGCACGAGCGTATACGCACCGAGCTCACACAGGCAGCGACGCTGGCGGAGACGCCCGCGGAGTTTGGCGCGGCGGTGCTCGCGATCTTGCAGGGTGCGATCGGCTGCGACGGCGCGCGTATGTTCGGGGTCGATCCTGGAACCTTGCTGCTGAACCGCCTGATCGCCGCGACCGAGCTGGACGAGCCATTTCGCGGCCATTGGTTGCGCCACATCTATCTGGCCGGCGCCGACGATGGCTATTTCGCGCCGCACGAGCTGATGCGGTCGGGCGCGGGTTCGATCCTGTATCACCCGGACCAGACGCAATGCTGGGGATTGCCCGAATCGTTACGCGGCCATTTCTCCGCGCATGGGCATACCACGTTCTTCCATGACACCCGTACCCCGATTGGCGGGTCCATGCGGCTCTGCCTGCGGGCCCGGGGCGCGTGGATCGGTATGATCGATCTCGTTCGGCGCGACCGGGACATGCCGCTTTCCGCCGCCGACTACGCGCGTTATCGAGATCTGGGCCGGCTGATCGCCAGCGGACTCGATACCGCGCTTCTACGTGAAGCCGCCCGGCGTCCGATGGAGTTGCCGTCCAATGGTCCGGGCGTGATCGTGATCTCGGGCGATCAGACGATTGCCTACCAGACCCCGAACGCGGAACGCTGGCTGGCGGCGATGCACGACCGGGATGCCGCCCATTTTGGAGATCTGCCCACGCCCCTCTGGTCGATTGCGGCGGCAGCGCGCAATCGCGGTCTGCCGGCAGTTCCAAAAGCGATGATGGTGCCCTCGGCCGCCGGTCCGTTGCGCATCGAAGCCACCGAGGGGCAGGAGCCGGAGTCGATTGCCATCGTCATTGCTCCGGTGCGGCGCGCCACCAGCGTGCTCTTGCCCGACCAATGGCAGCTCACCGAACGCCAGCGCGCCATCGTCGAGCACCTGCTGCGCGGGGCCAGCACCAAAGAGATCGCCCGCGCGCTCTTCATCAGCGTGCCCACGGTGGAAACCCATCTCGGGCATATCTATGGCGCGCTGGGCGTCTCGGGACGGCGCGAGCTGCTTGCTTGCTATTTCCAGCAGGCGATCTTGCCGAATCTGGATGCCGATGGCGTGCCCGAGCGATAACCCTCGTATTGGCGTCCGGTTCGGGCGGGGCGTATAGTCAGACACTGAATAGCGGTCCAGGGAGTGGACCGGCAAAGGACACATCGACCCGCCCATGAAACCGATCCTCATCGACCCGCAAACCTATACGCCCAACGGCGCCCGCGTCATGCTGGCGCAGGAGATCCGCTTCGACGGCGCCCGCTTCCACAAAGGGCAACCGGTCACGGTCGAGATGCTGGAACGGCTGCACGGGTTTCCGGAACCGTTGCACGCGGTCCGGCTCGATCCCAACGATGTGCACGAGGACGACGCCGCGCTGGCGATTGCGGCGGCGGCAGCGGGTCCGGGGATCGAGCTGGGCAAACCGGTGCAGAGCCGGGTCAATCTGAAAGCGGCCCGCAAGGGGCTGCTGCGAGTCGATCGGTCGGCGGTCGATGCCATCAACGCCCTGCCCGATCTGGGGTTGTTCACGCTGCTCGACCGGATGGCGGTGTTGCCCGGCAAAGTGGTAGCCGGGGCGAAGATCACTCCGGTTGCCACCCGCCGTTCTCTCATAGACGAAGCAGTGCGCATTGCGTCGTCCTCGAAGGTGTTGCAGGTGAAACCGTTCCTGCCGCTCAAGATCGGGGTCGTCACCACCGAGGCGATGGACGAAAAGACCTGCTCGCGCTTCGAACGGGCGGTCGAGACCAAAACCGCCTGGTACGGCGGCGAGCTGCTCGGGTATCGGGCGGTGGACAACGATCCCGCGGCGGTCGCGGCGGCTCTCTATGCGTTCATGGACCAGGGCGCGCAACTGCTGATGACCGGCGGCGGCAACACCATGGATCCGATGGACGGCGCGCTGGGATCGATTCCGCTGGTGGAGGGTCATGTGGTGCGCATCGGGGCGCCGGCACATCCGGGCAGCATGTTCTGGCTCGCCTACACCGGCGACGTGCCGATCTTCAATCTCGCCTCCTGCTCGATGTACTCGCAGTCGACCGTCGCCGATCTGATCCTCCCCTGGATCATGGCCGGTGAGCGGGTCACCTCGACCGACCTGGCCGGACTCGGCTACGGCGGCCTCCTCGACCGCGACATGCAGTTCCGCTTTCCGCCGTACGATTCGGACTCGGACGAATAGCGGCCGCACCGCCGGCCCTTGCACGATGAGAACATATGTTCTATGCTGGTGGCAAGCGGCACATCGGCGGACAGATGCATGCCTGGGCAGTGCCCCAGTGCTACCCGCCCGGCTTCCCCGCCGTCACCCAAGGCTCCACGCGCGGACTCATCGTTGAGTGATCGTTCGTCGAGAACATTCGATGCAACACCCGCATCCGACCAGGGCGAAGCCATACCCGTTTCGTCATCCCGACCCGCTCCCCCGTCATCCCGACCGAAGCGGAGGGACCTCGTGTCGCCCAGCCCACCGTTCCATCCCGAACCACCCATCCGGGCGTAGCGAAGAGACTCCGTGCCCTCCCGTCCTTCCATCACGACATCTCGCACTCGAACATCGCGGTCGACCCACGCTACGCTCGCTCGGACAAGACATGCCGTGCCTGCATGACGCCTGGCAATCGCCCTCGAACCCAGGGCTCCGCCCCGTCGGCTCAACCCGCAAACCCACCGCTTCCCATTCTTAAGGAACACGCCTTTCCTGCCTGCCGTTATAATCCAGCGGTTACGGCAGTCGAGCGCACCGCAAAACGTGCGGACGGCGCCTTTTTCTGTTTTCCATGCGTTTTCAGGTGCCGTTGCCCGATACGACCGGCAGCGCCAGCAAACTAGCCAAAGGACACGAAGCAGCGTGAAAGTAACGATCGAGCGGATTCCGGAGAGCCAGGTCCGTCTGGAGATTGCGGCCGAGCCGGACGAGCAGAACGAGGCGATCGAAAAAGCCTACAAGAAGGTCGCCCGTGAGGTGGTCATCCCCGGCTTCCGCAAGGGCAAGGCTCCCCGCGCCATGGTCGAGCGCTACTTCGGACGCGAGATGGTGGTCGACGAGGCCAACCGCGCGTTGATGGACGATCTCTACCGCAAGGCGATCGAGCAGGAAGACCTGGTCCCGGTCGGCGATCCGGAGCTCGAAGGCATCGAGCCCGATCCGCTCCAGTTCACCATCGTGGTGCCGGTCTACCCCACCGTCGATCCGGGAGACTACACCTCGGTCCGGGTCGAGCCGGTCGATGCCTCGCTGGAAGACGGCGCCATCGACGAAGTGCTGGAAGGCCTGCGCAAGCAGCAGAGCCCCTGGGTCGATCCCGCCGAGCCGCGCACCGCGCAGGAAGGCGATCAGATCATCGTCGACATCTCCATCGCCGAAAACGGCGAGGAGTTCCAGTCGCCCACCGAAGGCGCCACCTTCGAGCTGGGAGAGACCACCTTTCTGGCCGAGCTGGTCGAGCTGGTCAAGACCCTCAAGCCGGGCGAGAGCGGCAGCGTCGATATCGAGTTCGGCGAGGATCGGCTCGATCCGGGCGATCCCCGCATCGGCAAGACCCTGACCTATACCCTGAACCTGACCGGCCTCAAGCAGCGCGATCTGCTGGAGCTGGATGACGACTTTGCCAAGACCTACGCCAGCGCCGAAACCCTGGACGAGGTCAGGGAGCGCATCGGCACCAACCTGCACATCGAGAAAACCCGCGAGACCCGCACCGAGGCCGTCAACTCGATCGTCGAAAAGATCGTCGAAGGCGCCACCCTCGAGCTGCCGGCTCCGATGATCGACGAGCAGGTCGACCGCCAGGTGCAACGCGCCCAGCGCGAGCTCTCCATGCAGGGGATTCCGTGGGAAGGCTTCCTGCGCCAGATCGGCCAGACCGAAGCCGAGTGGCGGGCGGAAATCCGCCCTTCCGCGACCGAGACCCTCACCTCATCCCTGGTGCTGCGCGAGATCGCCGAGAAGGAAGGGATCGAGGTTTCCGAATCCGACCTGATCGCCGAGATCGAGCAGATGGTTGCCCGGACCGATCAGGCCCAGCAGGCCCAGACTCGCCAGGCCTACCTGAGCAATGAGTACCTGCGCAACGTGATCCGCAACGAAATCTACGATCAGAAGCTGACCCAGCGCCTGATCGACATCGCCACCGAAGGCGGCGAGATCGTGCTCAATGGCTATGTCGCGCCGGAGGCCGAAGCGGTCGAGCTCGATCTGGAAGTCGCCGAAGCGGTAGCCGGCGCCGACGAAGCCATCGCGGTGGATGACGTCGTTGCCGAGGCGGAAGCATTGGACAGCAAAGAGTAGACTCAATCCATGCATATCCGGCGGCAAGCTCGTTGCCGCCCACTCCACACGAGGTTCGAATGGAAATTCCCAAGATTCACAATCTGATCCCCATGGTGGTCGAGAGCACCAACCGGGGTGAGCGCGCGTTCGATATCTATTCCCGCCTGCTGCGCGACCGCATCGTCTTCATCGGCACCCCGATCGACGACCAGGTTGCCAATGTGGCGATCGCCCAGCTCCTCTTCCTGGCCAACGAAAGCCCCGATCAGGACATTCATCTCTATCTGAACTCGCCGGGCGGCGTGGTCTATTCCGGACTGGCCATCTACGACACCATCCAGATGATCAAGCCGGACGTCGCCACCTACTGCATCGGCATGAGCGCCAGCATGGCCGCCGTGCTGCTGGCCGCCGGCACGCATGGCAAGCGCTTTGCCCTGCCGAACTCACGCGTCATGATCCACCAGGGATCGGCCGGTTTCCGTGGCACGATCCCCGATATCGAGGTGGTCGCCCGCGAAACCATTAGTCTCACCACCAAGCTCACCGAGATTCTGGCCGATCACACCGGACAGGATTTCGATCGCGTGAAACGCGATACCGAGCGCGACTATTACATGACCGCGGCGGAAGCCAAGGACTACGGTATCGTCGATGAGGTCATGGAGCCGACCCACAAGGTCGCCGCGGCCAGCAACGGATCCTCCAACGGGAGCTCCAAGAAGAAGTAAGCACCATCCGGGCGTGGCCGCCGCAGCCACGCCCGGGTTCGATCGGCCGGTCTATCCGCTGATGGATGACTCACCCCGCACCGGTCAACGGAGCTGCCGGCCCTGTGCCGGCAAAGAACAGCACAACAGGAACCAATGTCGATGAGCGGTACAAGAGGTGGGCGCGTGCATTACCGGTGTTCGTTTTGCAATAAAGGCCAGGAAGAAGTCCGGAGACTGATCGCCGGTCCAAACCAGGTCTACATCTGCGATGAATGCGTGCAGCTCTGCCGCGAAATCATCGACGAGGAAGAGCCAGCTCCCCACCGCGTGCAGGGCGGCCCGGCCCGGGTTCCAGCGCCGAAGGTGCTCTACGATCAGCTCAACCAGTATGTGGTCGGCCAGGAACGCGCCAAGACGCATCCTCTCCGTCGCCGTCTACAACCACTACAAACGCATCAACTCCGAGCTCTATGACGACAGCAACGACGAGGTCGAGCTGCAGAAGAGCAACATCCTGCTCGTCGGCCCCACCGGCTGCGGCAAGACACTGCTGGCCCAGACGCTGGCCCGCCTGCTCGATGTTCCCTTCTCCATCGCCGACGCCACCGCGCTCACCGAAGCCGGCTACGTGGGTGAGGACGTGGAGAACATCCTGCTGCGGCTGATCCAGTCGGCCGGCGATGTGGCCCGCGCGCAGCACGGCATCATCTACATCGACGAGATCGACAAGATCTCCCGCAAATCGGACAACCCATCCATCACCCGCGACGTGTCGGGCGAGGGCGTGCAACAGGCCCTGCTCAAGATCATCGAGGGCACGGTTGCCAACGTGCCGCCCCAGAGCGGCCGCAAGCACCCCCACCAGGAATACATCCAGATCGACACGCGCAACATCCTCTTCATCTGCGGCGGCGCGTTCGAGGGACTGGAAAAGATCGTCTCCAAGCGCATCGGCCGCAAGGGCAAGATGGGCTTCGCCGGCGACGAGACCGGCGTGATCGAGACCGAGAATCCGTTGCAGTACATGATCCACGACGATCTGCTGCAATACGGCCTCATCCCCGAGTTCGTCGGCCGCCTGCCGGTCTCCGTCGCGCTCGACGCCCTCACGCACGACGACCTGGTCCACATCCTGACCGAGCCGAAGAACGCCATCGTCAAGGAGTATCAGAAGCGCTTCCGCATGGAAGACGTCGATCTGATCTTCACCCCGGAAGCCCTCTCCGCTACCGCCCGCCAGGCCGAGGAGCGCAAAACCGGCGCCCGCGGACTGCGCACCGCCATCGAATCGGTGTTGACCGACGTCATGTTCGAGATCCCCTCGATGACCGGCGTGCGCAAGTGCATCGTGGACGACAACGTCATCCTCAACCGCACCCGCCCGCTCCTCATGACCGAACGCGGCGACATCGCGGAGACGGCCGCGTAACCCGCCTCATCCAACTCAGCATCACCAATGGGCGCCAATCTGGCGCCCATCGTTCATTTGCCCCCGCCCCCTGACGCTCTCCTGAACAATGGGAAGATCGCTCTGTTGGAGCTCCAAATCCGTTCTGCGCCGAGCGCTAGGTGGTGCCGGCGGATCTCCACGACGGGCGCATCCACGAAGTAGGTGGTAAGAACGTCCTCGCCATCGGGCAGCGTCGAAACCGTGATCGTGCCGTCCGGGAACCAGGCGCGCACCAGGTCCAGCTCGCCCAGCCGCTCCGGCACGAACGCGAACAACGTTGGGCCGGTCAGCGCTGGCCGCGCTGCCGTCGCTTCCCAGGGCGGCTCGATGTCAAAGACGGTCGCATCGGGAGCGAGAAACGCAATATTTTCGTTCCCCACATAGGACATCCGGGGCTGCCCGAGGAAAAACAGCGTTGCGTCGGGACCGAGGCGCTCGGTCTGACGCCCGATCGAGGTCGCGATCACCGAATTCGTGTCCGCGTAGAGTGTGATCTGATTGGGATCCCGGAAGAAAAAGTGCAGGTGCCAGACCGCTATGAACACGGTAACCAGCCCGGCCGCCAGCATGGTCGACGTTCGTGGCAAACGCGTGAACCGCGCGAGCGCCATCGCGATCGCCGTGATGCCAAGCGCGCCGAAGATCACCAGAAACGGGCCGGCGGCAACGTATCGATTGGTGGCGGGCCCACCTTCGGTCAACGCCAGTCCAACCACCGTAGACCAGAATCCGATCACCAAACCGAATGAGCTTCGTCGCCAGAATGTTGCCGTGACCAGACCCAAACCGATGGCCACCGGGATGGCCATCGGCCAGCCCACGAAGGGCACTCCGGGTCGGAACAGCCCACCCGGAGGTGTACTGAAGGGAAGCATCGCCGCGTTGCGAAACTGTATCCACAGGAGATGCGCCATGCTCAGCCCGGATATCTCCACCTCGCGATCGATCCAGCCTGAGGCAAAGGCCGACACCTGATTGATGCGGTTCCAGTACTCGTCGGGGCGAGACCAGTAGTAGCCGAATTGCGGGGCGAACGAGATCAGGGTCGCGCCCACGACGATGATCGCCGGCAAGATCACCGAGCGAACCGAGGCGGCCAGGGCGCCCCACGTTCGTGGGAGCGGAGCGAGCACCGCGTACCCGACATACGCGATCGCAAGCGGAAAGAGCAGCCGGTTGCCTGGGTGGAAATACTGCGCGATGCCGATGACGAGCCCGGCGATCAGACTGTCAGTCCGCCGCCTGCCTACCAGCCCCCGATCGAGAAAGAGCAGGGCCAGGGGAAAGAACAGCATCGGCGCAATCGCGTTCTGCGTATTGCGGCTCCAGAAGATGGCGAAACTATTGGTCGCCGCGAGTGTTGCGGCGATGAGTGCCGTCGCCATACCGAAGTGGTGCCGGGTCAAGGCGTACACGGCAAGCACGGCCGCGGTTCCGAGCAAGGCGCTCTGGCCGCGCGCTCCGGCGATGTTGTCTCCCGCGATTGCCATCACACCCGCTTGCGTGATGAAGAGGAGTGACGGGTACCCTCCCGTCGCCGATGCAAACGGATTGCTGAGATTTCCACGCAGCACGGACCGCGCCGCCATCCCGAACATCCCCTCATCACCAGTGACAACCCGGGGATAACTCGTCAGCGCAACAGTGCGGCAGATGAAGGCGACCAGGGCGATACCCGAGATCATTGCCGCCTCGGCACGATGCCCCTGGACTCGCTGGAACGCGTCGCTGAGCGCGCTGCGCCGGACCGGCGCGACCACAGCGATGGTCAGTGCCGCGATTGCGGCAATCCACAGACCGACCAGCTCGAAACTGGCATCGTCCAGGGCTCTCCGTTGCGTTTGTCTCCAGAGAACCGCGGCCGCACCGGCGACGAAGGCCACCAGCACCCAGCGCCAATACCCACGGAGCGCCCGCTCGGTGGAGGGCGCTGCCGCCGGGTAGGCGGAACGTGGCAATCGCGCGCAAACCGCGATGACGAGCGCCAGGCCGATCAGCCATGGGACGTACGCCAATGGTCGCGCGTCCCGCGCAAGTTCGAGCTGACCGAACCCAATCAGCCCGACTCCGAGAACGACCGCCAGTACGCATACGATCGAAACCGTCGAACTACGTTCGCGCCGGGATGCGACCGTCGCAGCGGGCGACTGCCCAAACCGCACCGTGATTCGATACTTCGAGAACCTGAAGGAACGCATCAAAACACCGTCACGATGTCACGTGATGACGGCACGAAGGTCATGCGGCCGTGTAGTGACACATATTGTCATTCTCGTGGGTGACAACGGTGACGAGACCGGCGTTATCGAGATCGAGAATCCGTTGCAGTTCATGATCCACGACCCTCTCGGCCACCGCCCGCCAGGCCGAGGAGCGCAAAACCGGCGCCCAGCTTCGTTCGTGTCCGGCGCCCACAACCGCGGCATTTGCTATCGCGGAATGGCGATCCTGGTGACCGCAGCAACGACCGGTGCCACCCAGAGCCGCCCGCTGCCGACAACCTGACGCCGATACGACCACTCACGCAAGGGTTGACAAGCACCTGATCGACTCCGTAAACTGCGCCATCGTCGAAGCGCTTCGAAAGCAGTCGCAAGGGTCGTACGCCGACCCAGACGGTCGGGACGCCCGCACTCTGCGGCGCCGTCGCCGGCTCGGAGATCTGATCACCGGTGACCACCATGTCGGATGTCGCCAAACGCGCTGGAGTCACGCTGAGCACCGTCTCGTACGTGCTCAGTGGCAAGCGCGCGATCTCCGCGCCCACCAGGCAGCGCGTCCTCGACGCGATCGACGAGCTCGACTTCCAACCGAATCAGCTGGGACGCGCACTGGCCCAACGGCGATCGAATACGATGGCCCTCCTCTTTCCCGAACTCACCCGCGGCATCGGCGAACATCAGCTCGAGATCATCACCAGCGCGGCGGAGACGGCAAGCCAGCATGGCTTCTCCTTCCTGCTCTCCATCTCCAGGGACGAAGAGACGGAGGTGGTCCACCTCGCGCAACGCGGCTTCGTCGATGGCCTGATCCTGATGGCGATCAAGCAGCGGGATCCCAGAGTGGAGCTCCTGCGTCATCGCCACTTCCCGTTCGCCATGATCGGTCACGGTGAGGACAATGACGGTATCAGCTTCGTCGATGTCGACTTTCTCGATGCCGTCCGCGAGGCGTTGCGCTATCTGGCTGGTCTCGGTCACCGCCGAGTCGCATTCCTCGGCGCCTCCGATGCGCTGATGGACTCCGGCTACGGCCCCGCGGTCCGCACCTTGGCCGGTTTCGAGCTGGGGAGCGCCGAGTTCGGCCTCGAGGGGACCTGGCATCCCTGCGACACCACACCGCGTGAGGCCTACGCCGTGGTTGGGGAACTCCTGAGAACCTCACCAGACGTGACCGCGCTGGTGACCGCACATCATGAAGCGATCGGCGGAATGGTCCAGGCCGCGCGCGAGCTCGGGCGGCGCATCCCGGACGATCTGTCGCTCGTCGCCATCACCTCGCCGAGACAGGCCGAGGCCGTCATTCCCGCGCTCACGACGATGGATTTCCCGGCGGCGGAGATGGGCCGTTTGGGAGTGGAGCTTTTGATCAGGCAGTTGGAAGCGGAGGGAGGTGAGTTGGAGCCGATCCACCGGCTGCTGCGTGCCGAATTGACCGTGCGCCAGAGCTCGGGACCGGCTCCGGAGCGCTAAACGGTAACGAGTTCGTGGTCCGAATCTGAAAGTCGTACACAAGCACCGACCGTCACCAGGAGAGGTGGCGCCGGGCGAAGGCAAGGAGTGCCAGATGCATACCCCACTGACGCGGAAACTGACACGGCGAACTGCGTTGAAAACAGCCGGCGCTGCCGGTCTGGCAGGCGCCGCGGCGCTCGCGGGATCCCAGTCGAGCATGGCGCGACAAGATGCCATCACGCTCACCTGGTGGGACTACTATCCCGCCGGGAACGCCAATGCCATTGCGACAGATAACCAGCTCGCGCGCTACATGGAAAGCCATCCGAACGTCACCATCGAGCGGACGGCGGTTCCCTTCGGAGACTTGAAGACGAAGCTCCTCCAGGGCGCGACAGCCGGCGAGCTCCCCGATATCGCCGTCATCGACAACCCCGATCATCAGGCGTTCGCCGCCCTCGGCGTGCTGACCGACCTGACCGAACGGGTCACCGCCTGGGGGCAGGCCGCCGACTACTTCGAAGGACCGTGGAACTCCACGGTCTATCAGGGCAAGAACTACGGCATCCCCGACAACAGCAACTGCCTCGTCCTCTGGACCAACACCGGCATTGCCGGCGCCGAGTTCGTGCCGCCCACCAACTGGGACGAGCTGACCGCCGCGGTCGCCGCGCTGACCGATGGCGACCAGTACGGTCTGGCCGTCAGCGCCATCCAGACCGAGGAAGGCACCTTCCAGTGGTTGCCATTCCTCTGGGAAACCGGCGAGGACATCCCCACGATCGACAGCGAAGGCGGCCGCGCCGCGCTCCAGCTCTGGGTCGACTATGTCGCCAACGGCTACATGTCCCAGGGCATCCTCGGCTGGGCCCAGGGCGACGTGCTCGGCCAGTTCCAGAATGGCGCCGCCGCCATGATGATCAACGGCCCATGGCAGATCCCGGTGCTGCAGCAGGACTCTCCGGACCTGGAATGGCAGGTGTCGGTACTCCCCATGCAAGCCGAGGCCGCGTCGATTCTCGGTGGCGAGAACTACAGCATCACAGTCGGCAGCGAAAACGTCGACGCCGCCTGGGACTTGCTGACCTGGACCCAGCAGCCAGAGAACCTGATGCCCTACCTGAAGGAGGCCGGCAAGCTGCCCAGCCGGGCCGATCTTGCCCAGGACCCCTCCTGGACCGACGATCCGATCCTGGCCGTGTTCATCGAGCAGCTCAAGGTCGCCAAACCGCGCGCCTACGGCGAGCACTATCCGGAGATCTCGAACGCGATCCAGGAAGCCATTCAGGCCACCGTCAGCGGTCAGTCGGATGTGGCGTCCGCCCTGGCGACCGCCCAGGCGACGATCACGCCGCTGCTGCCGCCGTCCTGATCTGTCCCCTCCCCCTACCCCCAAACCGGGGGTAGGGGCTCGCACCCACGGTTGACGCGATGAGTCTCTCTTTGGATCGAACACGCACCCGCTCCCTGCCCCCCATTCGCTGGCGGAAGGCTGGCGGCTATCTGTTCGTCCTCCCGGCCCTCGTCTATATCGCGGTGACCATGTTCTATCCGGTGGCCTACAACATCCGGATGAGCCTGGAGGACGTCAACATCCGCACGTTCCTCTCCGCCGACGCTCCGTTTATCGGCCTCGACAACTACCGGACGGTGATCCAGGACCCGGTCTTTCGGAACGCGATCAAGGTCTCGCTGATCTTTACGGCCGGCTCGCTCCTCTTCCAGTTCACCATCGGGTTCGCGCTCGCGCTCTTCTTCAACCGGCCCTTTCCCGGCAACGGCGCCATCCGCTCGCTCTTCCTGCTCGGTTGGATGCTGCCGACCGTGGTCAGCGGCAGCATCTTTCGCTGGATGCTCGATGGCGACTTCGGCGTTCTCAACTACGCCCTGCGCGAGCTGAGCCTGATCGACCGGCCCGTTTCTGGCTGATCGATCCGGACACCGCGCTCACCGGCACCATCCTCGCCAACATCTGGGTCGGCATCCCCTTCAACATGCTCCTTCTCATGGCGGGGCTGCAGGGCATTCCGGACACGCTCTACGAAGCGGCCAGCGTCGACGGCGCCAACGCCTGGCAACGCTTCCGCTCCCTCACCCTGCCGCTGATGCGCCCGGTCTCCCTGAGCGTGCTGCTCCTGGGCATCATCTACACCTTCAAGGTCTTCGATCTGATCTATGTCATGACCGCCGGCGGACCGGTCGACGCGACCACGGTCTTGCCGATCTACGCCTACCAGCTCACCTTCGAGTTCTTCCGCTTTGGCGAAGGCGCCGCCGCGGCCACCCTCCTGCTGGCCGGGATGATCGTCGTGGCGATCGCCTATCTCTGGTGGACCCGGCGCGAAGAGGTGGCGACATGAACCAATCCGAAGGCAATCGGGGCGGCGGATACCGCTGGACCGTTCTCGGAATCGTGCTGGTGGTCGTCTATCTCTTCCCGGTCTTCTGGATGGCGTCGACCTCGCTCAAAACCGACGCCGACATCTACGCCAACCCACCCAGGCTGATCCCCACTCCCCCGCAATGGGACAACTACCGCGAGGCCGTGCTCGACAATCCACCGGTGCTGAAAGCGATCCGCAGCAGCCTCATCATCAGCATCGGCACCATGCTCCTCACGCTGGTGCTGGCGGTTCCCGCGTCGTACGCGCTGGCCCGGCTTCGCCTGCGCTTCGGAGCGTTCGTGCTGCTCATCCTGCTGGTCTCCCAGCTCCTGCCCAGCATCGTCATCGCCGGGCCGCTCTTCGTGCTGTTCAGCCGCATCGACCTGGTCAACTCGTACCTGGGGCTGATCCTGGCCGACACCTCCATCACCTTGCCGTTTTCGGTGATCGTGCTGCGTCCCTTTTTCCTCTCCGTGCCCATGGACCTGGAATCCGCCGCGCTGGTGGATGGCAACACCCGTCTCGGTGCCTTCTGGCGCATCGTCGTCCCACTCGTGCGTCCCGGACTGATCACGGTCGGCGTCTTCGCCTTCCTCTTCACCTGGGGCGAATTCGTCTTCGGGCTCTCGCTCACCACCAAGGAAGACGTTCAGCCGATCACCGTCGTGCTGAACTCATTCATCGGCCAATACGGCACCCATTGGAACCTGCTGATGGCCGTCGCGATGACAGTCGCCATCCCCATCATCCTCGTCTTCGCCGGCCTGCAACGCTTCATCGTCGGCGGCCTCACCGCCGGGGCGACGAAGGAATAGCGTCGCATCCGGCGAGCGACTACCTAGATCACCGAAGCCAAGTTCGAGATCCCCGGGTTGGATGGTGCACGTAAGTGCATGAAGGAACGCGCATTCGTTGCCGTAATCGTAGTAAATACGTCGCCCAATGATTCCATCCCAAAGTCAACGGACCGCACATCGATGTTACATGGACGCGCCTGCAATCAAATCACAGCAATTAGGTGACTACACGATTTAACAATCCTTCGCCTCTCTTTCAACTCGAGGCACAGTCATCTCTGTCTCTTGCGGGGGAGTCTTGAAAGTGAAGTGTGACGGAACTAACCCGCCATTGAAGCCCTGGGTGACAGCCGAGTCCCTAACCGGCGCAATTTCGATGATGCGACCATTGGACCAGAAATGTACCCATACCTTAGACAAGAAATTAAGTTTTGGCGCATCTCTGACCAGCCGACATGCTAAATTGGCCAGAAACTCTTCGGAAGGAAATGAGTAGCCGTTGCGATCCGGTCCGCCTACGGTGACTATGAGGTGATCGTTCTCTGGACGGTCTTTCCGGGCAATCAAAGTCAGCAGATCGTTCCAAATATCACCAGCCCGATGAACGGTGTGTAGGCCAAATCCCACTTCAAACCCAGTCGCGGTGAAAAATCTAGTATTCGGAAACGCAAATACGAGTGGTGCAACGTGCATTGTGTATCTAAATGACGTTGTGCCAGGAGTGTACGGTTGGTGTGATTCCGGGAAGTCTTCATGTTCCGTGAAGAGCGCGTCCCTATCCGGTTGGAACTGTGTCATTTCGCGAACGATTTCTTCGACGGCAGCATCATTCGACACTGGCGGTGGGAACTCTGGGAGTCCTCCGTCACCCTCAAAACGCAAATAGACTGCCAAACCGTGTAGGTTTGCAAATAGAGATCGCGATTGGCGGTTCAGTTCAAGTATTGAGCTTCGAACGTTTCTGAAAAGCCCGTATGATCTACGACGGTCTGAAATCGTAAATTGGGTGCATTCCACTCCGACATCTCCAGAGTCGGTGCTACACACAAAGTCCGGAGGGTCGTCCCAGACTTGATTTGTTCGTAGATCGGAGACTCATTCCACAACAAGTAATCAGTGCAAAACCGCTCAAGATGGTATTGCTCATATGCATTCTTCTCGGAAAAGTCGCCGTCGGTCTGTTGAACTGGTTGTTCATAGGTAAAATGCCACTGCTTATCGTCAGGATCTCTTTCTGGGTAACCAATGATCCCACGAGTGCAGGAGCAACCCAAGGTTGCGGAACCATGATTAATGAGGTAACCAGCATATTCTCAGAGAGCTCGAAAGTGGGCAGCAAATGGAGAAACCCTCCTGCCCTATCTTTGCGCTCTTCATTTACTTGATCTGACTGAAGCTTTGGAGCCGGTTGGATACCCATGCTAACTGGAAGCGCTTTTTCGGGTCCGCCACCGTCTGACCTGATCAGCATCTGCCTTAATTCACCAGTTTGGGAACTATGGTGCTTCCAGGCCGCCCACATCTCGAGAAACTGCGGCGAATAAACCCACATATCCCTCCACTCCAGACTTTCGTCCGGATCGATCAACCCGCGAATTCTGTCAGCGTCACTTCCCATAGGAACCCGCTTTTTTAGTTGGCCCGGCGGTATCGGCCACACTGTCAAGTTGGCTGATCACCAGAATGCCCGGGACCTGAAACTGGTCGTCAGCTCTGTCTCACACAAGGAGAAACCTAAATCTTGTGGTGCTCGTGCGCCGCGACAGGCGTCGCCGTACCCGTTCCCTCCCCAATCTCCAATATCAACATCAACCCGCCTCCGCCTGGCATTAAGGTGGTGAGAGCACCGTCAAATGAAAACAAGCTCTCGGATTCGATAAAATCAAGGGGTCTCGCTTTGCTACCGGGTTTTTCGTGTTTACTTGCCCTTGCTGCCGGTCATGTAACCGGCAACCCCGCCAACGACACCACCCAGGAGCAGAGTGACGATACCTTGCCCCCATCGTCTGGTTTCAGAGTTATCAGGCACCATTGCAATGACAAAGCCAGCGATCAACCCGATTACGAGGATTCCCAATATCGCAATGAATGTGACTTTATCTCTCCAGCGTTGGAATCTCTGTCGTCCTTTTCTTGAGCCAGCTCATGATCTAACCGTTGTTTTTCGACTTCTCGGTTGTGAGCCGCGTCCTCCACCCTGATTTGGGTTTCCGCCACGCGAAGCGTTTGATCTCCAGTCGTTTGGCTCGACGTGATGACGGGGACGTCGAGGTTCGCTTGAAGGTCCTTAACCCTTCTCTCAGGGGGTTGCTCCTCAGTCATCAATGGGTAGCGGGCGAGGGAGTGTGGACGAGGACGCCGTGACCCACCCCACCCCTTCGAATGCTGTCAAAGATGCCTTCGACTATGTCACGGCCACCGGCTCCAAGCCCGTTGTACATAGCCGCCAAGTATTCGATCGTGTTCTCAGCAGGACCGTCGAACATCCATTCACAGCGATCAAAGACGCAGTCCTCGTATCCAACGGCGCCGACTCCGGTAAATCGGAGAGTGCACCCAATGAACTTGCAGTCTACAAACTGATTGTTGTCAACCTCCACGATTACGTTGAGGAACTGCTTTGTTCGTACCGCATGGTGTGGTTCTCCTTGAGTGCCTCAGATCGTACCGCACTCCCGGGTTGGTCGCACTTAGTCGGGGCGGCGGGAGATTCGTGAGCTAAATGCATAATTTCGACTTGATGCTTTCCTACAATAGCTTGATGCAGCACAACCCAACGCGATGAACAGCCATCAACTAACCCACTACGCAATCAACATCCTTCCGCAAGTGGGGTTCAAGACGCCTGCTCGGAGGCGCTTTGACGAAGGTCGACAATTTCGTTTGGATGAAGGTTGCGTTGAGGACCTTTGGAGGCGAATCGGTATACGCGGTCGGACGCCCGACCCCCGTGGTTAACCCGCCGTCGTCATGTGCGTGACGGACTTCTCGAACTGATTGAGGGAAACGCATGCGACTCAGTCGGTTGGGAACCATAATCAGCAGACGAACCCGGGCAGAGCTTCCTAGGGTCGGAAGAACCTCGTTCCCCGATTGTTCCGCAAACACAGGAGGCTGTGTCCGGATTGCACGGGACACGCCAAAGTAGGGCCGAAGGTGACAAGAACCCATGAGCCATTCTGGCAGCCGCACCACCGGCTTCACTCACCAAGCGAAAAGAATGGAACCTTACTTTGGACTGCGTGGAGACGAACAGACGACCATTTCGGCCGATTCGTATTTGAGGCATTCTTCAGACCTGAGCGACAAATAAGGACGAGGATGTGATGCTGGACAAGAGACCTGATATGAATGGACTTACCGATTCTCAGATCTCCAGACTGCTGGAATTCGTCGGGTACGGCTCACTCAGTGCGCCAGTTTGGTTTATTGGATTGGAGGAGGCGGGCGAAGGCGAAGACCGGTTGCTCGTTCGAACCACGTTTGATCGAATCATGGATATCCTCAAAGCTCATGAGCAACTCGAACTTATAGATAACTTCGGAGAGGATGCTGTCCAACAACGCACTTGGTGGAACATGTGCCAAGTCATGTTGCTCCTAAGTGGCATCCCTGACCCTTCTTCGCAAGATCGGTTGACCTATCAAACTCAGCGCCTGGGTCGGCGAGAAGGAGAAACACTCTTGATAGAGGCTATGTCTGTACCAAACACGAGCCTCAATAAATGGGATTATCCAAATCTGCTTCCTAACTACGCGAACCGAAAGGACTTTCGCAACAGGTACCTTCCACAACGACTGGGCTTGATCCTCGGACTTGTAAGTGCTCAGCAGCCACTGGTGGTGATTACTTACGGTGGGAATAAAAAGGAACCGTTTCGCACGCTGTTTCGAGATTGGCAGATTCGCCCGGCTCCCGAATTTGACTGGGGAACCAGAGATGGAACATTGCTGATTCTGTCGAAACACTTCATGTATCGCAGTCGAAAGCGCTGTCAAGCCATTGTCGACTTGATCGAGACACATCACCCAGAACTTAAATCAAGGCAAACCTGATGGTTTTCTGCGCTACTTTACGAGCTCCCTCTGCCTGCCCTCGTCTGGGGCTCACGCTTCGTGTCGCTAGTCCAAGGCGACAGCCGCTCCGTCCTCACCGTCGCCAACATCCAAAATCAACATCAACCCACCCCCCCATCCGTCTCGGCATTGTTATTCGTCGTGTGATGGTTGATATGGCAATGCAGCAGCCACTTGCCCGGCTCCTGCGCCGTCCAGATCACGTCATACCTCTGACCCGGACCGACATTCACCGTATCCCGTAGCTCACCCGTCCCCTCCGGCACCGGGAACCCGTCGATCGCCACCACCTCGAACGGACCGCCCGTGGATGTGCATCGGATGGATGAACCCGCTGCTCGTCCCGATGAACCACACCAGTCATTGGCCCCACTCGATGACCGGGTTCTCCGGCGTGTGCTGAAAGACATTCCAGCCGTTCCACGACTCCGAAACAGCCCTCATGGAAAACCAGATCCGCAGGATGGCATCGCTCCAGGCGAGCGCCAAATCGGGCACGGACTACGCCGCCAACGCGTCGGGCTTTCTCGGAAAAGTTGGTGCGTCGAGTGTATCGCTTCCTCCGCCCGACCGTCGAACGCAGTCCTCTCGACCTCCTGGATACTTTCGACCACAAGCCCTCAAAAACGGCTTGACGAAGAAGAACATATGTTCTATATTGGTCAAGCGGCACACCGGCGGATGGTGCGGGCCTGGGCAGCGCATCACCCTATCCGCCCGTGTGCCAACCCACGCATCGTTGGCCAGGTCAGCGGACGGTCCACCAGACCGTGCTCGCTCCTGAATCCGCATCGGCCCCGGGTCCCGGCGTCGTCCTCCGTTCCTGTTCCCCACCACCGCTCGTCCCCCAGGAAAACCCTGTGGGCCGCAAGGCGTTTTAGCCCAGGGTTTCAACCCTGGGTTCGGAGGTGGTCGCAACACTGTCCCAACGCACGACGTGTCTCGTGGTCGATCCCGCCGATGCACCCAAAGCGCAACAATGAAAAACTGAATGCGCCACCGTTTTCCAGCTACCCCATGCGTCCAAGCCTGCTCCCACTTCTGGAGCGGCGCTGGGAAAGAGCGGCTCGTTACGAATCGAGTGGCAGACACGAATCGGCTCACTCCACCGCCGTCACCCGGTACACCACCCCGCACGGCTCCGTCTGCCACAGATACCCATCGGCACACAGATCGGCGACATACAGGGCGTCGTCGCTCGCAACCAGCGTATCGAGATGCCCGACCGACGCGGCATCGTTCCCCACCACCGTGCGCATCTCGCCCGTCTCCGCGCTCACCCAGAGCAACGGGTTCTCCTCGTTCTCGATCCCAACCAGATCCCACTGCCCGTGGAACCCGGCGAACAACCCATCCTGCAACTCTGTGGGGAACGTCCCGGGCGCGAATGCCAGCGATGAAACCCCCTCATTCTCCGAGCCATCCAATGGCAGAAAGACCGTGAAGGGCTGCTCCCCGGTCGCGCCAACCGCTTCTCCCGTGTCGGATCGGGTATACGTGTCTGGAAACCCGAAATCGACCGGCTGCACACCAATGACGTCCGCCGGCACCACATTCAATTCATCCGCGCTGAACGACACGAACGGATCCTCGAACCCATCGATGCCGTTCTCCCCGATCCAGAGATCGCCGGTGTCCGGATCGAACACCATCGTGCTGGTATTGCGAATTCCGGTCGCCACCGCAACCGGCGCGCTCAGGGAGATCGACGCACCATCGTCACGCACGGTCGTCAGATAGACCGCGGAATCGGGCAACGTCGCCTCGATCAGCCCATTGAGCGGCACCATGCTCCCACCGGTTTCGTTTCCACTGGCGCCAATGTTGAACAACAGATCCCAGGTCCCCGCCCCGTCTGGTGTCGGGCGCGCCGCCAGTCCATAGGTCTGGTGCAGCGCATTCTGGAAGGAAAACCCGATCTCTCCTGCCAACTCGTAGGCACCGGAGAAGTCATCCGTCACCCGCAACGCCACGATCGCCGGGGCAGCCGGATCGATCGCCGTCACGAAGAGCAGATCACCTGCCAGCGCCAGCGCGGTGATCGAGCCAGGTAACCCGGTGGCCACCCGCTCATACGGTTGGTCGGCCGCCCCATCGCCATCCGCATCGACCAACCGCACGATCTCTCCGACCGAATCGTAAAACCCTCCACCCGTGGACACACTCGTCCCCACCAGCAACGAACCATCCGGCAACACCGCCATCCCGGCCGGAAACGCCAGCTCGCTCGCAAACGTGGTCGCCTGCAACCCAAGCTCAGTCTCCAGCGGCAAGCTCTGCTGGGCGATCGCTCCCACCGGCGCAAACAGCACGAACGCCAACATCGACGAGGAGATCAGTCGTCTCAAGGAATTCATCCAATCAGGCTCGGAGAGCCTTGGCTTCTCATAGCCCTACCCTTCAGGGTAGGGTCTTCTGGCCGCAACCGCTGCCCCTACAATACCCCGGTCTTTTCGCAAACCGACCGGCCAAATCCGCCGGCATTCAACTCGGAGAACGCATCGATGCGCACCGGCGTTTCCTATTTCGGCAATCGCACCCTGCGGCATGTGGCCGCCGATCTGGAGGATATCGCCGCGTCCGGCTTCGATTATGTCGTCCATTGCTCGACCGAAAGCGACTTTCTCTGGGGCAAGGAGACCATGCGCGAGATCTACCGCATCTCGCACGAGCTCGGGTTGGAGGTACAGGTCGATCCCTGGGGGTGGCCGGCGTCTTCGGCGGTGAAACGCTCAGCAAGTTCGTCACCTGGGAACTCGACATCTGCCAGGTGCTGGCCGACGGTTCGAAGATGGGCGTCGCCTGTCTCAACCAGCCGAAGCTGATGGACTGGCTGCACGAATGGATCGATGTCACCGTCGATCAGGGCGCCGATGTCCTCTTCTTCGACGAGCCCCACTGGTATCCCGGCGACCTCTGGTACATCGGCAAACAGATCGGCCCCGATGCCGAACGCTGGAGCTGCCGCTGCGATCGCTGCCTGGAGCTCTTCCGCGCTCAATACGGCCACGCGATGCCGCTCGTCCTGGACGACGAGGTGCGCGACTTCCGCCAGCAGGCGGTCTACGACGTGACCGCCGATCTCATCGGCTACGGCCACAGCAAAGGCGTGCGCAACGGACTCTGCCTGCTGCCCCACGGCATGATCTTCGATCTGGTCGGCGTGCCCGACTGGGACCCCTTCCTGCAAATCCCGGGTCTCGACTTCTTCGGCACCGATCCCTACTGGCGCGCCGGCGGCGACCCGGTTCCCATGGAACCCTACGTCCGCCCCAACGCCGCCGCCGTCCGCGAGATCTGCGCGAAGCACGACGTTCCCAATCAGTTCTGGATCCAGGCCTACAACTTCCCGGCTGGCGCGGAGCACGAAGCCGCCGACGCCATCCAGATCGCCATCGAAGAAGGCATGACCGATCTCGCCGTCTGGGCCTACCGCGGTTGCGAAGCGATGTCGGCCCTCTGGTCGGCCGACATCGACAAGACGTGGGATGTCGTCGTCAGCACATTGCGGAATGCGAAGGGGTAACGCGGCCGCAGCCGACTCGAGCAGATCGCGAACCCATCATTTCAATGGCAGGAGTTGGGGTTGGCACCACGTCCCAGCGCCAACCCCGTCCCGACGTATCGCAATGCTTTTCGCGGAAAAACTCGCGAACTGAAAATCCCTAGGCCGGCGTTCCCACCGCGACCGGTGTGCCTGCCGAAGGTGTCGCCGACTCGGAGACACTCGACTCGGGGGTGTTCGGTAACGGTTGCAATCGTGTTGCTTCCACGTCGGCCAGTTTGGCCATCAACCGCTGAAGCTCCTGCTCCTGCTCCGCCGTCCGCGAGAAATCCGGATTGGCGAGGTTGACCGTTTCGAGCGGATCTTCCGCCAGGTCATACATCTCCCACTGTTCCGGTTCGTTGCCGTCTGGATCGAAATACCGGGCCAACTTGTACCGCTCCTCCCGGAGGCTCCTGATGTGATTCGGCGGCGCCACATAGGGTCCATTCGGCTGGCCGGCCTGGTAATCGTCGAACGTAAAGACGACATAGTCCTGAACTGGCTCCGCCATCGGATCGAGCACGAGCGTCGAGTAGTCGACCCCTGCCCAGTCGAAGTGGGGCGCATCGGGCCCGTGGAACAGGCCGGCCAGCGTAGGCACGAAATCGACGTGGGACACCAGCGCGTCCGAAACCCGGGATTCGGGGAAGAGTTTGGGATTGGAATAAATCAACGGGATGCGTAGGGTTTCCTCGTAGAAGTTGAAGCACTTCTGGCGCATACCGCCATGCGTCAATCCCATCTCGCCGTGGTCCGACGTGGCAATCACGAGGGTGTTCTCCAGCAGACCCTGCGCTTCGAGCGTGTCCAGGATCTCCACCAGATAGTTGTCCGATGCCACCATCAGGTTGCCGTAAAAGTTGAGGTAATCCTGCTGCTCCTGTTCAGAAGTCAGCGGTCCCAGCCCAGCATTGGTCAAGTTCAGGAAGCTTTGCTGCGCGGTAGGTTTGGTGGAGAGGTCTTCATCGATCGTCTCCGGCAGCCCGATGTCGCCCACGAGCACGTCATCGGTGTAGCCGCCCTGGATGTACGTCTTGGGATAGGTGAGCACGTCGTGCGGGTTGACCAGGGAGACGATCAGAAAGAATGGCTGCTCCTGCGCCGCGGTCGAGGTGAGGAATTCCAGCACTCCCTCCTCACCGGCGGAGGCGGAGCCGTCGTCATCCATGAAACGCCCGTCATTGTCGGCGTCGCCGCCGCCCATCTGGTCGAGATCCTGATTGGCTCCGGCATCGGGCGGATTCCAGCGATCGAAACCATAGGGGACGAGATCCTGAGGCGAAAATTCGCTCCCCGCTGGCTTGCTCACATGCCACTTGCCCTTATAGGGAACGTGATATCCCGCCGCGCTCATCACGGTGGCGATGTTCGGCAGGTCGATCGGCAGTGGCACCTGCGGATACTGATCGTCCGGCATGTTCTCTTCGAGGGTGTATTTGACCCCATGCTGCGCCGGGAAGTGACCACTCAAAAGGGTGGCACGGCTCGGGGAGCACATGCAGGCATTGCAGAAGGCGTTCTCGAACGTGACCCCGTTTTGCTGCAAACGGTTGACCCCTGGCAGATTGGTTTCCGCCCAATCGGGAGGGAAGTGCATGATGGCCCGTTGCTGATCGGTGATGAACACGACCACATTCATGCCGTCCAGCTCAGGTCGGGTCTGGAGGTGCCGAGCGACCGAGGCACTGGCGCCACCAGCGGTACCAGTCGCACCGACAGACAGCCGGTCGGCCACGGCGACCGCGGGCAGCGCCGCGCTCGCCTGCAAAAGTGTGCGTCGCTTCATGAACCTCTTCCTCCTGGTGATGGGTTGGATTGCCGTACTGGTGGTTTTATAGCCACCCTGGTTGGGCCCACGCGCATTGTAGCCAGTGAAAACCGAATCCGCTGGAGCGCCCCGGTCGAGCCGCCTTCATCGTTTGCCCAAACTAACCCGAGGCACGCGGTCATCGATTACATAGGTTCCCGCAATGGTTCCCTTGTGGACGCCGACTCGTCCGGCCAGGCTCGTGCTGCAGGTCTACACCCACCCCAACGCGGTCCAGATCGCCGGCGATGAAGGCAGAACTGACCTTGCCGTATCGGTCCAACGGGGGCGCGAAGCTATGTCTACCCCTGGTCCGCCGACATCGGCAAGACCTGAAGCATCGTTGTGAATGCGTTGCGGGAGATCGGCAGCTAGTCCTGCTTGGTCAGAGCGCGCATACGGTTGTTTCGCGGATTGTGCTCGACCTCTGCCAACCCAAGAGCCTCGAGCAGCGGAGGAACATACATACCAAACCGGCCCCGATAGCCTTTTCGGAGTCCATACCATCCTCCGGCCGGATTATCTGGCGATCGCCCCCAGGCTTCCACCGTTCCCGGCTTGGCATCCTTCTGCTCGTCCGCGCTTCCAAGCTCCATCCAGTCCCCGTGCGCCAGCAGCATGGCGTGCAAATCGTCGATGCAGCGATAGTCGTAAAGCAGGGTCGTGGAGCCAACAGTACACACCAGCACCTGCTTGCCATCGCGTTCGTCGACATACATCTGATAGTCGCTTGATTGGGGTGGAGTTTTCAGGTTCCACGGATTCTCTTTGGTTCCCACCGAAGACATGGCATTGACTCCCGCGAAGCAAACATGGCATCGATCGCCAGCGCGATCAGATGTCTCAGGGCATCGCACACCCGCGCGTTCCCACACCGCGATCGAGCCAGATTTGCATCGGTCGCCGTCAATCGTAGAACCGACCCACAGATGCCGGCAAGACGGTTGTTCTGACAGTCGACATGGTGGAGAAGACAAGCGCGCAAGTGTTGGGCAGCGAGTCTTTACGTTTGAAACATTCTGCCAAGGGAAATGTGCTTGCCGGGGAATACACTGCTCTGCAGCAATTCATCGTCTCGGAAAATCACTGCTGACGCCTCATTGCAATGCACGATGATTTCGCGCTCACGCGGACGCACGACCCACACCTCGCTCGATCCGTTTGCGAGATAGAGTTGGACCTTTCTTGCAATGTCCGAGAGTGTGTTGCTGGGAGAAACCACCTCGATTGCCAGATCGGGGGCGAAATCGAGGTAGCCATCTCCGGCGCCCACCAATCGCTCGGCTCGCACGAACGCCAAATCCGGGGCGAGTACCGTATCCGGATTCCGCGACAGCACAAATCCCACGTCGCCAACAAGAAGTTCGCCTGCGTCGTCTGTGACGACTTCGTTATCGAGAATTGAATTCAACTTCGAGAGAACCCGACCATGAAGTCTGCCCTGCGGACTCACCTCGATCAGTTCTCCTTCGATGAGCTCGTAAGGCGCGTCAGGACCAAGCTCGAACAGGTCATCTGCGGATAGGAGTCTGGTGGTGACCATTTTGGTGGTGCTTTCGTCTGGAAATAGAAAAGCGCTCGGGAGTTAGAACTATTCTACAAGTAGACTCCATCTCCCAGTTCCTACTCTCGGCTTCCCCCCAGCGTCACCATCACCTCATCGCCAACTACCGCAATCGGGTACTGCCGCACCCGGAACCGGGGATTGGCCAGCGCGTGACCGGTGGTGATATCGAACTCCATCCCGTGCCACGGGCAGGTGAGGATCTCCCCTTCGCGGCCCCATTCCAGCAGCCAGTCGGTCTCCGGCCCGGAGACCATCGTGCCGTTGACATTGCCGGTGCAGAGCGGACCGTACTGATGCGGGCAGACATTCGGCAGCGCGTAAAGCGTGCCATTCACATTGAAGACGCCGATCTCGACATTGCGGATCTTGACGAGGGTGCTCGATCCAACCGGAAAGTCGGCCACGGTTCCAACGACATGCTCGGCCATGAACCTACTCCGCCGCCACTGGCGCGGGAATGCGCGGAAAGGCGTTCAGCGCGTTCAATCCCATGATCTGGCGTTTCAGTTCCTGCGTTGCCGGCAGTTTCATGATCGCCTTGGGGTGATCGAAGTCATGATGCGGCCAGTCGGAGGCGAACAGAATGCGGTCGTCGCCGATCTGGTGAATCGTCTCGACGAGCTGCGATAGGTCGTCTGGCTCTTCTACCGGCTGGGTGGCGAACCACATGCGCTCGCGCATGTAGTCGCTCGGCCGCCGGTCCAGGAATGGCACATGGCGCCGGTACTCGTTGTAGTACTTGTCCATCCGCCACATCATGTACGGCACCCAGGCGATACCGGCTTCCGTAAAGACCACCTTGAGCTTGGGATAGCGGGCCGGAGCTCCGGTATGCATGATGCTGGTCAGGTTCGCCATCATGGCAAACGAATGCGAGAGCACCTGGCGGGCGAAGTGGTTCTCGAACTGATCGAGCTGGTACGGGAATTGCGGCGTAGTAATCGTCACGCTGTGCAGGCAGACCGGCAGATCGGCCTCCTGCACCGCGGCGAAAATAGGGTCGTACTTGCGGTCGCCCCAGAGGGGATGCACCCCCGCCGTCGGCAGATAGACGCCGACGATACGGTCGTTCTTGGCCATCCGCAGAATTTCCTGCGCGGAATCTTCGGGGTTCTGCGGGCAGGCCAGCGCAACTCCATAGAGCCCGTTGTCCTCCTGCAGCCACTCTTCGGTCAGCCAGCGGTTGTAGGCATGCGAAAGCGCGGTCGCGTACTCCCGGTTCGGCAATGCCGCGAAGAGCAGCAGGTGATCGGGAAAGAGGATGCCGACATCGATGTCCAGGTCGTCCAATCCCTGCCGCATATCGGCTGCGGTCTCGACCGAACGATAGGGCGGACTCCCTGCGATGGGCGGGTCCGAGCGCAGATTGGGCGCAAATCCCGGCACCTGGAGATAGGGATAGGACGCGCCATCGAGCAGTTCCAGTGACTTGCGCCATGGCATCGCGCAATAGGGAGCCAGCTTGCCCGGCGTGTCGTTCGCGTGAATATCGGCGTCGACCGTAAACATCGAGGTCCCTCTGTAGGTTGGAATCCGGTAGAACAGCGTGGGGAGCCCATGCCGACTCCCCTTGATCCGGTGCTATTCGATCTCGAAAATCGTCTCGACTTCGACCGGTACGTTACCGGGAAGTGCCTGCACTCCGACCGCCGAGCGGGTGTGAATCCCAGCGTCACCCAGCACGTCATAGAGCGTTTCGCTGAAACCGTGCATCACCGCCGGCGTCTCTTTGAAGCCCGCGGTGCAGTTCACCATACCGAGCACTTTCACGGTCTGTTTGATGCGGGAGAGGTCGCCCAGCACGTTCCACGCCATCTGAAGCTGCATGAATGCCACCTGTTTGGCAGCCTCGTACCCTTGCTCGACGGTGTAGACATCGCCCACCCGACCATCCCAGGGCACCCCGTCCACCGGTGGCGGCGTGGCCCCGGAGAGATAGAGCAGATTGCCAGTGATCTTGCCCATGGCAACCGCCGGATGAAACGCGCGCTGCTCTTGCAGCTCGAAACCAAGCGACTTCAGTTTTTCTTCGGGAGTCATGATGTTCCTTCCGCGGCGGAGGTCAACACCTCGCGCACCGCCTCGAGCACGATTCGGTCTTCGCCAGTTTCCAGGGTTTGTGGATTCAGTGCAAATGTGTCTGTGCCAATTTCACCGACCGCGATGCGCGGATCCCGGTCCCAGAGCGCCGCGACGACCTCGTCACGCGTCTTCGGGAACGACGGGTCGAGCGTGATGACGGCGCGGCCGTGCGGCTGACCCGCCTCGCTGGGGTAGCGCCGCTCGACGGACGTCCCCGGAATTCCGGAGAGCCCTGCCAGCCAAAGCTGGACCGACTCCTCGTAGCCCGCCAGGATACCGGCCTCGTCCTGCTTCACTGCCAGCTCGATCGCGGTCAGCAATCCGGAGAGCTCTTCCTTGCCGACTTTCATCGGGCGCCCGAAGCTCTGGTTCGGCGCGGCATTCGGGCGAATGCCATCGATGATGGCTTTCTTCCCGACCACCAGTCCGGACGCCTGCGGTCCGCGCAGTCCTTTGCCGCCGCTGAAGATCGCCGCGTCGGCGCCCAGCTCGCGGGTGTAATACCAGAGATTGCTGACCGGGGGGATTTGCGCGGCCGCGTCCACGATCACTGGCACGCTCATCGAATGCGCGATCTCGAGCACTTCCGGCAACGGCCGGGCGCCGGGCGCCAGGGCCTCTCCTCCGAAGAAGAGCACACAGGCGGTTTTTGGATTGGCGACCTGAATCTCCAGATCGTCGCCGTCCGGCTCGATCTCGATCAGGCGCGCGCCGGTCTGCCGAGCAGCATAGTCATACGGATTGCGCTGCCGCTTGTAGACCACGACCTGGGTCTTCTCCACCCCATCGAGGTAGGGGAACGACTGCTGCAAGTCAGGATTGGTCCCGGCGATGGTCGATGCGACACAGAGCGCGATCCCCGCTGCCGCACCGGACGAGACAAAGGCCGCTTCGTTGTGGGTCAGCTCCGCGATGCGTTCACCCACCTTGCGGTTCAGCTCGAACATATCGACGAACTGGGTGGACGCGGCGCTCATCGCGGCAACGACCTCGGGCGGCATGAGCGACCCGCCGAGCTTGGTCAGGGTAGCGGAAGCATTGATGACCGGCCGGACGCCGAGCTGCTGGGGAACCGATTGGGCCATGAGCGTTGGAGCACTCCCATCGTGAGGGCGAACGGTTGTCTCGGGATTGTATTGGAGGGGGTGGGAGCGCGAAGGCGGGTATGCGTCAGCTACAGGCCGCGGTACGCATCTTTCCGGTGTTCGACGCGAAAGACATACACCAACACAATGTCGTCGTGAACAGTGTAGAGGGCACGATAGTCGCCGTCTCGAATGCGATATGTATCCTTCCTTCCAACCAGTGCTATGGCGCCAGGAGGATGTGGGTCGTCGGCCAGGGATTTGATTTTGGGGAGCATTCTCCCCTGGACAGTCCAACGGGAGCTTCTCGAATTCTTTCTTCGCCTTTTTGGACAGCTCGACCGTGTACGTCAAGGCTGCTCACCAGCTTGTGCCAGTCGCTCCTTTAACTCCTGCTCGATGACTTCGATCGGAATACCGCCCTCGCGCTGGTATGCCTCCCATGCCTCGTCTGCCAACTCCCATCAAGGTAGTCTTGAAATGCTGTCGAGCGCCGTAAGGTCATCAATCGGCACCATCGCGACGAGTGCTTTCCCATGCCGTGTGAGCACGATGCGTTCGTCACCGTAAGCCACACGATTGATAATCTCAGCCAGGTTCTCTCGAGCCTCAGCAGCCGGCATGGAAACAGCTTCATCAATAACAGACATCATTCGACCCAATTCACGTGGCGCGATTTTCTGTACAAATTGTACAATTTGTACAGAACATTCTCAATGTCCTTTTGCCCCGATCTCCTCCATCGCCGCGGGCCACAACCGCGGCAACGGCGACACCCCCAATTGCCCTGCCAGCAACGCATCGAGCGCGTCGTGGTCGGTCCCGCCCTCGTGTGCCAGACGATAGGGGATCACCGGACCGCCCAGGGCTCCCCGTAGGGGGTCGAGCCACTCCGGGCCGTTCAACGCGCCCGGGTCTTGCTCGCTCAGAATCGTCGTCGCCGGTGAAAGCCGGCGCATGCGCGACCGGATCGAAATAGCTCAGCGTGTTCGCGACCGCATCGGCCGCTTCGGGATACATCGTCAGGTATTCGTTGAGCTCCTCGACCGGATAGGCGTCGGTTCGCATGCCGCGCCTCCAGGATGCGATAGAGATGGAACATCGTCAGATTGAGGGTCGAGAAACCCGGTCGTCGCGCCGCCGCGATCAACCCGAGATCGTCGCCGGCAATCGCCACCCGCGACGGATCGACTTTCGGATGCGCCAGCAGATACTCTGCCCCGCGCATGATGTCGGCCAGGATGCTGCGGTAGATCCACGTTTCAGGCGACTCGATCCCCACCGTCAACAACCCGGGATACTCCGCCTTGTACGGCGTATCGGCCAGACGCTGGCCCCGGTGCATGATGGTCAGGACCACATATCGTTGCCGGTCGTCCCAGTGCGGAGGATTGTTCACACTGCCGTACCGTGGTGAATGCAACACAGCGGGAAACGGCCCCTCCCCCTTCGGCACGCTCAGAAAACCGAAGATGCGATAGGGACCGATGCTGGTCAGCTTCAGATCGTACGCGGTGGAAAACTCGGTCGAGCGCAGCGGCGTCTCGGTCAGCGCGGGCGCTGGTTCGATCCCGGCCAGCTCCGCGTCGATCGCGTCCCAATAGGCGGTGAAATCAGCAGGTGTGGTCATTTGGATGGCACCGGGGTTGGCTGCAAGTGCTTGGCCAGGAAGGCCGCAATATTGGCGCCCTCCCAGAACCCGCCAGAGTCGTGCGCGCAGCGGGGATAGGCGTTCGATTCGACCGGGCCGCCCAGCACCTTCAGCAGGTCATAAGCGGTTTCCGGCGGACAAACATCGTCGCCCAGACCGATCGAGATCAGCATCGGGCAGGTAATTTGCGGCGCGAAATTGAGACAGTCGTAGTAGTCGAGCGTGATGCGCATCTGCTCCTCGCGCTCCGGATGCATGCGCAGATACTCGTTCATTTCTTCATAGGGATACGAATGTGTCAGCGACGCAGCGTCCATATACCCCGTTAGATAGGGCGCGCCGGCCGCACCACAGGTAATGACGTCGTTGCGCAGCGCGGCGGTAGTCAGCGTCAAGGCTCCTCCCTGACTTCCGCCTTGCAGGCCGATGCGGGAATGGTCGATCTCCGGCCGGGAAAGAACGAAATCGACCGCGCGCGCCGCGTCGATATAAAAACCGCGATAGCTATAGGTGTTCTTGTCGATGATGTTGTCGACCAGCAGGCCCGGATAACCGGGATTGAATCGCCCGTTCGAGCGCAACTTCCCGCGCGGCGCCACTCCGACCGCCGCGTACCCCGCCTTGGCCCATTGCTTGGGCACGGTCGGCTCGGAGATATACCCGGGCACTACGATCAGCGCCGGGTACGGTGGCGCGAGCGCCGATTCGCGCGGGCGGCAATACCACCCCGCGATGCGCAATCCGTCGAGACTCGTGTAGTGAATCTCGAAGGTCTCGACCTGGTCGTTCGACCGCAGCGGCACCGGGGTCATTTCCGGATCGAGCGGAAGCGTGGCTGCCTGGGCCATGAGATCGGCCCAGAACGTATCGAAATCGTCCGGTTTACGGACGGATGTCACATGTTGGTTTGCCGGAGGGCGTAAGGCTGTCATGAGGCGGCATTGTGCGGCAATCGACGTTGTTTCGCTCGGCTCGATGTGCGGAAGGAGATGACACGTCGCCTGGCCGAACCCCTACGAGGTTTCCGCGGCGTATCCCGGTGTTTCAAGCCTGGGTGGGCAGGGCGATCAATCCCGCAACATTCCCGCGAACACAATCGACAGCGGATCCCGCGAAGCGGCCAACAGGTCGCCAATCACCACCAGTGTCGCCGGTTCGATCCCGCGCAATGCCACCATAACCGGAACCGTCAGGTGCTTCTCGATGGCGGCGGGATAGGCAGTTTCGCCCTCGGGTTCGTCGTCGATGGCGAGATACGACAGCTCATCGTCGAAGTGCCAGGTCCAGTCGTCGCCGGAAACATCGATCCCGTTGCCGTCAAAGCTTTCGGTCAGCTCATAGTCTTCCACGTCGAGCACGCTTTGCAGGGCTCGTTCGACAGTCGCCGTCAGCTCGGCTGGGGTCATGCGGGTCGTCCTCCGGAAATCGCGTCGAAGCCGTATCGTACCGACATGAATGATGCCAGACCTCGAAATGGAGAACCGATGAAACGAATCCTGCGCGACCAGCTCATCTACGGTTTCGATGCCGCCTATCCGCCCGTGCTCACCATCGACCCAGGCGAAACCGTGGTGGTCGAATCGCACGACACCTCCACCGACCGACTGAACAAGGCGGAGGATCTGCCATCGTTCGTGGCCGCGAGAGATCCGCTCAAGGTCAATCCCGCCGGCGGACCGATCTATGTCAATGGCGCGGAGCCGGGCGATGCGCTGGCAGTCACGATTCTCGATATTCAGCTCGGTCCACTTGGGTTCGTGCGCACCCTCAATGGCTCTGGCGCGCTTCAGAAAGACATCGAGCCGGGCACCATCTTCATGGTCCGCACCGAGGGTGACTCCCTGATCTTCAACGACAAGGTCAAACTCCCGGCCCGTCCGATGGTGGGCGTGCTCGGTACCGCGCCGGCCGAAGGCACCGTCTATACCGCCCACCCCGGTCCGCAGGGCAGCAATATGGACTTCAACGCCAACACGATCGGCACTACCGTCTATCTCCCGGTGCATGTGCCTGGCGCACTGCTGGGGATCGGCGATCTGCACGCCAGCATGGGCGATGGCGAGGTCAGCGGCACCGGCGTGGAGATTCGCGGCGAAACCACTGCCCGCGTCGATCTGATCAAGGGCGCGGCACCGAGCCGCCCCTGGATGGAAACCGAAACCGACTGGATCGCCACCGGTCAAGGCGAAACCCTGGAGATCGCGGTGGAGGAAGCGGTCGAAAACCTCACCCAGATCATCCAGGACAAGCTCGACCTCACCCGCTCAGAGGCCTTTTTGATGGTCAGCGCGCGCGGCGATGTGCGCATCGGCCAGGCCGCACGCATCAAAGGCTGCGATGCGACGGTCTACGCGCTCTTCCCCAAGTCGGCAGAGCGTCTGTAGCCAACCAACCCCATCGTAGTGGCGGGACCTGTGCCCGCCAGCGGCCGCAGGCCGCCGTTGCGCTCCCCCAAACCATGCTTCAGGACTCGAACCGTGGTTGTGGGGGGCGCCTCCTATATTGGGCATGCAACCGATTGGTTACTCCCCCAGCTTGATTTCCCGTGATCCCTTCGGCGTGGTTCCGCCGGGCGGGATCGTCATCGCCTGTTCGAAGGGTACGGTCGAAGCGCGGGTCACCTTGGTCAAGTCCGGAGTGCCCGGCTCTTTCAGCAGCGACAACGTCTGCCGGCTGGCTGATTCGATTGCCGGGAAAACACTCTGTTCGATGGTGGTGGTGCGCGGTGTCACGGCCGACACCGCCTTTTTGGTCAGGAAGAGGTATTCGGTCAGTACCGACTGGGCCGGCTCGATCAGGTTGTCGATCACAACCGGAGCCGCCGAGCGCTTCTCCGGAGCGTTCAGCTCGGTCATGATTCCCTGCATATTGGTGCCGATCTTGCCGGCAATCTCTTTGGTCGAGGGATTCACGATCTCGGCCGATGAGCCGATGAAGCCGCTCACTGCTGCAGCACCGGTCTCTAGCAGCGCATCGATATCGGCGGCCGAGGTTGCACCAGTGGTCGAGCTCGATTCGGAGCCGCCGGCATTGGCACGGCGATTCATCAGGAAGGACCAGGCGACGGCCACGAGCCCACCCACGATGAAGGCCGGTCCCCAGCCAACACCGACCAGCTCGAGGACGACCGCAATCGCGATTCCCGCCGCAATCGGAAGAATGGTCTTCTGCGACGATTTCATGTCCATAAGCTGACCCCTGCTTTCCGAAAGAAAAAGATGGTTATGAGGATACTGGGGATGCCACTGGCGACGCACTGCCGGGAATCCGCTCGGGCAACAGCAATTGAATCAATCCCAGCGCAATCGTATCCGCTCCGCCTCCATGCTCGTCAGAGAGGTTCGTGGCGATCACGATGGTGGAGCCGTCGTCCGGATCGTAGAGCATGATGGTGCTGTAACCGGCGATCCCACCATTGTGCCCGTAAAAGCCGAGGAGCTCCATGATGCCAAGCCCGTACTTCACCGGGCTCCCTTCGGCCATGCGGAACAACTTGCAATCGGGCCGCCTGGGTCTCGGGGGAAAGCAGCGCGCCGGTTGCCAGCAGCTCGACCCAGATACTCAGATCGTTCAAATTGGAGATCATCGCGCCCGCTGCCCAACCCACATCGGGGTTCGATTCGGTGGCGTCGGCCATCGGCCTGGCATCGATGGCCGGGGTATAGCCAGTCATATGCGGGTCGGGCATGGTCGGATCGCTCACTGGAAAACTGCTGGACTGCAGCAGCTCGGGGAGGAAGATCCGCTCCGCCAGGAGGTCGGGGAGCGACATGCCGGTAAGCTGCTCGGCGATCATGCCGGCGAGGACGGTATTCGTGTCGGAGTAGTGAATCCCCTCGCCCGGCGCGAAGTAGGGGTCGTGCTTGCGCGCGATCTCCAACGCAATCTCCGGCGTGAAGCCCGGCATCATAGGATTGGTGATGTACTCCGTAGCGAACCCCTCATCTTCGGGATAACTGAAAATGCCCGAGGTCATCCCCAGCAACTGCGCCAAGGTCGCGGTTTCGCTGTGCGGAAAAGCGAAGTCGAATTCGCTTATGGGGGTATCGAGCGCGATCAGCCCCTCGTCCACCAGTTGCAGCAGCAGCGTCGCGACGAAGGTCTTGGTGTTGCTGGCGATGCGGAACGTGTCGGCCTCAGTCGGCGCGACACCCGTCTCGACATTTCCCACCCCATAGGTCTTGACCAGACTGCCGCGCTCCGAGATCCAGAGCCCGACGATAGCGCCCGGCGTGCCGCTCGATTCCAGAAAGCCGTTCACCACGCCATCGATCTGGGTCAGCTCATCAGCCGTGAACGCGTGCGGTCCATCGTGCGCCAGGCCACCATCCACATTCCCGAACGCCAATGCGCCTGCTACGGCCGCGCTTCCACCCAACATCGCACGGCGGGAGAGCTCGATGCGCTGCAAATTGGGCGAAGCCATTTTCGATCGAGACACGCCGATGCACTCCTTGCATTGATGCTGACTACGATGGAGGAGCAATTGCTCGTATGGTCATCATACCGGAGTCCAAATACGCAGCACGTGTCGGTGAAAGCGCGGGTGTTGTTGGTTCGACGCTACGTGGATTGCTGAACGAACCGCTCCGGATAGAACTGCTGCAACACCTGCATGGCGATCGTGTCGGCCGCGCCGCCGGTGAGTCCGGAGAGGTTGGAGGCGGTCACGATAGTGGCGCCGATGCTCGGATCGTGGAGCATCATCGTGCTGTAGCCGGCAATGCCGCCGTTGTGACCCCAGAAGCCGCCGATATCGGCAATCGCCAGTCCGTAGCGGACCGGTTGACCGGGATGCAGCGGCTTTGTCTGTAAGCGAGCCGTCTGAGTCTCCGATGAAAGCAGCGTTCCCTGCGCCAGCAATGTCGACCACGTTCGCAGGTCGTACAGATCGGAGATCATCGCGCCAGCCGCCCAGGCGACATTCGGATCAGAGCGGGTCACATCCACCAGCGGCGCGTTGGCCGCTGTTTGCGAGTACCCGCGCAGCACCGGTTCGGGAATCTCAGGATCGGTGGGGAACAACGTGTTTCGCAGGTCATATGGTTCCAGAATGCGTTCGCGCACCAGCTGCTCGATCGAGTGGCCGCTGACTCGCTCGGCGATCTTGCCCGCCAGAATCGTGTTGGTGTCGCAATAGCTGATCGAGGTTCCCGGCGCGAACAATGGATCGTTCTTGCGGGCGATGGCGAGCGCATCCTCCGGGGTGAAGGACATGAGCGGGTTCGCGTCGTAGCGGGCAACGAACGCCTCGTCGTGGGTGTAGTC
Source organism: uncultured Chloroflexia bacterium (assembly GCA_963720855.1). Lineage (GTDB taxonomy): Bacteria > Chloroflexota > Chloroflexia > Thermomicrobiales > UBA6265 > JAMLHN01. The sequence continues at coordinate 170,250 of CAVRGV010000003.1, forward strand.
ATAGATCCCGGCCGTCATGCCGAGCAGGTTCGCAAGCGTGGCAGTGTTGCTCTTCGGGAAGTCGAAATCGAAATCGCCGAGCCGGGTATCGAGCGTAACTTTCCCTTCGGCGACCAGCTGCAGCAGTACTGTGCCCACGAAGGTCTTGGTAATACTGGCAATACGCAGGTGATCGTCCACGCGTGGCGGCGCGCCGGTTTCCTGGTCGCCAATGCCATAGGTCTGCACGAATTCTCCCCGTTCGCCCAGCCAGAGTCCGACGATGGCGCCGGGTGTGCCCGATGACGCGAGCGCGTCATGCACGATCTGGTCGACCGTTTCCTGATCCTGCGATGAAAGGGGCTTTGACATGAAATGCGTGCTCCTGGATGGCGTCGACGAAAAGGCCTCGGCATCTTACCGAACTCGCTTGGTACCGGGAACCTTGCCGGCAGGTCCGCTTGCCTAGGCTCGATCAGTCTGCGTGCCGCCTGCTGCCTGCTGCATGCTCCGCCTCGGTAAATTCGCCAGCAACAACCCGATTACGACCAGCAGGAAACCGAGGCCGAACCATCCGTTGAGCTGCTCGTTCAGCAGGAGCGCGGCGAGAACCGTGGCCACGAGCGGATTCAGATTGATATAGAGCGTCGCCTGGGTCGCGGTGAGCCGCGAGAGCGCGAACGACGCCAGGAAAAACGCGAGCGCACCGCCGGGAATCGCCAGATAGAGCACCAGGAGATGGGTCTGTGTGTCCGGCCGCCGAGACTTGGCCGGTGGTGTTGCGCAGGAGCGCCGGAATGCAAAGCGACGCGGCTCCGGCCAGCATGGCAATCGCGGTAACCGGCGGGGCGCCGAAGCGCATAAGGATCGGACGGGCCACCACGCTATAGATCGCGCCAGTCAGTGCCGCCCCGACCATCAACAGATTCCCGATCAACACCGAGCGGCCGTCGCTGAGTCCGATTCCGCTTTCCGCGAAGACCGTCGCAACTCCCGTAATCGAAAGCACGACTCCGACCCATTGCACCACCCGCAACTGCTCACTACGGGCAAACGCGCCCAGCACTGCCGTGAACAAGGGCATCAGCGCCAGGATGACGGCTCCGCGCGAGGCGGTCGTATAGCGCAGCGAGGTGTTGAAGAGAACGGGGAAGAGGGCGTACATCAACACCCCCAGGGCCGCGATTTTCGGCAGTTCGTTTCTGGGCAACCGCAACGCCCCAGGTCGAAGGAGCGAAACGAGCGCCGCCAGGAACGCCCCACCCAGCGCGTAGCGCAGAAACGCCAGATTTAGCGGCGCGATCTCCTCGACCACCTGCCGGGTGGCAACCACCGCCCCGCCCAACAGGCACGACCCAACGAACGCCGCAACATTGCCTTCCACCGTTGGGCTGAGCTTCATGGCCCGAAGTGTGGCACCTTGCCCAACCTCATCGATTGCTCAATTCGATCCGGGCATACCGCTTATGGGCCGGACCCTCCCGCGATCTCCGCATCCGCTTGATCGCATCGCAACGCCTCTTATGAAAGGCGTCACTGCTATGTTCAACAGTCGCTCTCACATTGGAACACACGCGGAGGAATAACCGAAGCGGGATGTTTCAACATTCGTTGACCGGCACAGTGGAGTGCAGGCGATGGAGCCAGTTGGTGCTTTTCGACACCGACTCTGCTTCGCTCCGGTCTGGATGGCCAGATTACCTGGCGTTCCATTCCTATATGGCAGCAGCGACGCGGTGATGACACGGTTGATGGGGGTAGGAACGCCGGAAGCTTCCCCGAGCCGGACCGTGCTGCCGTTCAGGGTTTCGATCTCCAATCGGCGACCGGCCAACAGGTCGTACGCCATGGAGCCGCGCTCGGGTAAGGCCGGCATGGCTACCAACATGGTCATCAACTCATCCGCAGTCGTGGCTGGCAAAGCGACCCCGCGCGCGATGGCCACCTGCACGACTTCGTCCATGGTGTCGCGGTAGAGCTGTCGGGTTTCCGGCACCGCGAACATCTGCGCCAGTGTCAGCCTGGTGAGGGCCGCAACTCCGCTCATGGCACAGATCGCGGCGAACTTGCGCCAGAGCATCGGCCACAGATCGGGATAAGTTTCCACAGGCAATCCCGCATCGCGGAAGAGCGCGGCGGTTCGCTCCAGCCGGTCTGCGTTGGGAGCGAAGGCATCGCCCAATTGCAGGAGACCCGGTCCGCCGACATGGGTAATGACACCCGGTGCGGTGACCGTCGTCGAGACATAGACCACGCCGGGAAGCACCGCATCTTCGCCCACGTGTGCGGCGAGCTGCTGCGGATGCTCGATCCCGTTCTGGACAGCCAGCAGCGTCACGCCATCGTTCACAAGCGGCGCGATCTGCCGCGCGGTGGCGTCGAGATCGTAGGCCTTGACCGCGAAGAAGATCAGGTCGATCGCGCCGGCTTCCGAGCGGGTCGGAGATGACCGCAACCGGCTGGATGAAGCTGCCGTATTTGGCCGATTCGACTGTCAGGCCCGATGCGCGCACGGTATCAAGGGCAGTTCCGCGGGCAAGCACCGTCACATCGTTTCCGCAACGCGCTAACAAGGCTCCATAGAACCCGCCAAGCGCCCCTGCGCCTACCACCAGTACCCGCACGCCTATCCTCCCATTCACAAAGGGGCGAGGCGGCCTGGTGCCCCCTCGCCCGCTCCCATCATTGGACACTCGAGGGCCTGGAGGCCCTGTACTACGACGGCGACGGATGCGTCTTACGACGCGGTCATTGGGGTCACCGGCACGTTCGCGTTGCGGATGACGCCGACGATGGTTGGGTCCTGCCCCGGGATTTCACCGAAGTAGACGAACCAGGGGGTGCCGGTCAGGTCGACCGCCACCGCCGAAATGCCCTGCGTGTTCGGGTCGTCCTGCGTCACGATCGTTTCCGGCCCCGGCTCGACCGAGCGGAAGGCGATGCCGGTCGCGCCGACATCGACCACGTTGCCATTGCCGACGTTGTAGGAGATGAAGACGGTACCGAGATTGTTGATGGCGATGGCGGGATAGGTGCCGCTCTCACCAAAGGCGATCAACGAATCCGACCCCCATTCATTGGAGCCGGGCTTGAGCCGTTTGGTGAACAGGAAGGTGTCCGCCGAGCCCACCCGGCCGTAGGCGAGCACGACCCCGCCGGTCGGATCCGCGGCCATCGCGACCAGGCGGCCGCCGAAGAGGTCTCCACGGCCATTGGTCAGGGTTTGCGGTGCGGTCCAATCGAGCTCGCTGGCGAGCGGCCGCTGCGACCACTCCATGCGCGCTGCGGCGGAGAGCCCCATTGCCGACGTGTAGACCGACCAAACCGCCACCAGCCGGTCACCGTCCACCACGAGCTGCGGCCGGCTGGCGGCCGAAGTCGGATAGTGATTATTGATCAGCACCGGGATGGTCCAGAGGCCGTCGACCGTACGCTGGCTAACGAAGATGTCGGCATTTGCCGGAGAGCTCGAACGCCTCCGGGCTGAACGCGCGCTGGTCCTGCCAGGCGACGTAGAGGGTGTCGTTCGTGTCGATCGCCAATGAGGCTGCGATCTGGTGACCGGCAAGCTGATCGAGCGAGATCGCGACCGGCTCGATCCAACCGCCGTTGCCATCCTCACGGGTGTAGAGCAGAGTGCTGAAAAAGCCGTCCTCGTCTTTCTCGCGTGCCGAGTAGACGACATGCACAACGCCCTTGCTATCGACCACTGCCGACGGCGCGAGCTGCACTTCGCCGAGCGGCATGGCGGACGCTTCCAGCCATTTGCCCTCGGTCGGATCGTAGTGCGAGGCATAGACCATCTTTTTGTCTTTGAGATCGCCAGAATCGGCCGTCGCGCCGAAGAACGCCCAAGCGCCGCCATCCGGCTGTGTGACGATCACGGGGTTCCATTCGAGCCACGCGTGGAAGGGAATCGTGCCGCCTTCGCCGTCGCCGATCTTGAGCTGGGAGCGCTCCGGGGTTTCGACCCTGGTGACGCCGTGCGGCCCGGTGCAGTTGGCCCAGATTGCGCCGCCACGGTCCTTGGATGACTGCTCGGCATCCTTCAGCCAGACCGCGAACGGTCCGCTGACATCCGCGGAGACTGCGGCATAACCGCCATCGATCTGCTCGAAGTTGAGCAGCCGGCGACTGGAATCGTCTTCTTCCGACCAGACCAGTGTGGCGCCATCGAGCGTCTCGATATACAGACGGTCGGTTGCCAGCCGGGTCAGGCGGCGGGTGGCTTCTTCGCCAAAACACTCATCGGGCAAGGGGCCATCGACGAAGGTCAGCACGGTTTCGGTCTCGTCGTCGCCGGCGGTCAAAGTGAACCCGTTGATGACCTCACCCAGGTCGACACGGTCCGCTTCCGGCGGATCGGCCATCTCTGGCAACGCATCCATGGCCGGACCGCCGTCGATGGCGCCCTGGATGGAGAGCGATTCGCCATCGAGGAAGAGCTTCGGGTCGATCGAATCGATCGGCAGCTCGAAGACGAGCACCAGACGCGCGCTCTCGCCTTCGTCGATCGCCACCCCATCGTCGGTGTTCGTTGGTTCGAGTCCCAGTTCTTCGGCCACCCGCTCGGTGGTGCGGCGGGCGAATCCGCGCGGATCGTCGCCGCCCGGCAGCTCCAGCGCGAAATCGCGCGGATTCAGGGTATCGTCGTCGCCGCTCCAGTTGGTGACATCGACGACTGCAACGATCCAGTCTTTGTCCTCGCGGCCTTCCAGCTCGTATTCGGGAAAGGTATTGGCTCGGTCGGCGGTGATGACCTTGACGCGCCAGACGCCGGAAACAAAATCGGAGGCGAGCCACGGTTCCGCCGGGGGCGCCACCGGTGAGGCGACGGCCTCGGTGCCCGGCGTGGCGGGCTCGACGGTTGCGTCTTGCGCTCTGGCCGTGAACACACCCACCAGGGAGGTGAGCACCAGGACGACCGCCAAAAGGGCGGGGGCAAGGCGTAGATGCCGGAACCGAGTCATCAGCGAACTCCTCTAAAGCAACAGGCATCGGGCGGGGCCGGTACAGCATAGCAGGGGACCCGTCCGGACTTGCAGCATAGCAGGATCGGAAACCAGGCCGACGTGGCGAGCCCCGTGCTCTGAGCCAGAGATCGTTCGGTTGTCATGAAGGTGCGCCCTGTGGGAGGCCCCACGCTTCGATCGAATGGAGCGATCGATCCCGGGGCAGGCGGGGTGCAGGTGAGGGCGGCCGCGGGGGGCGCCCGCGACCGGATGGATGCTGGCCGGGTTGGCCGACCCACGGCCGAAATCCTGGGCTGCCACTCCTTTTCGAGAGGGAATGGTTGGTAGGATGGAGCTCGGTTTTGGGCAGCCAGAGGGCAGTTCGGCCCCGGCTACGACCGGCTGGGATTCGGGTACGGTTTCGCCTCGAATCGCTGGTTCCGAGGAGTCTGCATGTCGATCGATTTTCCTGAGCTGTTGCCCGAGCGTGCCTATCGCAATCTGGTGCTCGATGAATGTCGCTGCGCGCGGGCCGAGCTTGACGGAGCGACATTCACCGGGTGCTCGTTTGCGGGGGCCGATTTCCGCGATGCCCGGCTCAATGGCGCGACGTTCCAGGATTGCAATCTGACCGGTGCGCGCATGGCCGGAGCGAATCTGTTCGGGGCGACGTTCGAGCGCTGCAAGCTGATGGGGGTCGATTTTCACGACGGGCTCACGCTCACCGCGACGGTCTTTGTCGGGTGCAATCTCGATTACACCGTTTTCCGTGGGGTGGTGCTCGACAAAATGACGTTCCGGACGTGCTCGTTCCGGGAAGCGGATTTCTCGCTGGCCAGTTTGCGGCAGACGACGTTCGACGAGTGCGAATTGTTGCGGGTCGATCTCACCGGCACGGTTTTCTTTCAGACCGATCTCCGAGGGTCAACGTTGGGCGGGTGGAACCTGAAACGGGATGCGCTGGCAGGAATCATCGTGTCGCCCGGGCAAATGTGGGAATTGGCGGCTGAGATTGGGATCCTGGTGCTGGACATCTGAAAGAAGGGCCGGTGGGTCGCAGGCGCGGTCGAAGGTTGGTCTTGGGTTTGGCCGACCAGTTCCAGAAGAAGACAAATCGAATGGGATTCTTCCCCTTCTCCATGTTCCTGAACCGGACGTAGTGAAGGGCCTCCGTGCCCTAATCATTCGTCTCTTCGCGCACGATCATCGTTCCACCGAACAACGGATATGCCTCCCGCTCCGTTACGAGTCCAGCTTCCACCGGATTGTTGAAGATGTATGTGGCAATGGCTTCAAAGTCCGGAATATCCCGTACCCCGTGATCGTAAAGGCTTTCCTGCCAAAGTGGCCCATTCCCTCCGTGTTTCCACCATAGGCGTGTCGAAAACGACTTTGTCCGACGTATGAGATGCACCGGCCCGACAGATTTGACCTCGACCAGGATGTGCATGTGATCGGGCATGATACGGACGAGATGGGGGATTGCGCCGCAAATCGAGCCCCCTTTCTCAAAGGATGCAACTTGCCTTCGGCCAAAGTCGATATCCAGGAAAGGGTTACCGTCGTGACCCGCGACACTCACCGTGACATGCCAGGTGGAATCACTGGCCCGATAGGCTTCGATTGGAAGGCGTTGCCTACGAAGGTAGGCCACCGCTAATACCCTTCCAAATCGGGAGGTTTCGTTCAAAGTCACATTCCAGGGAATCGTATCTGGATACGGGAGGGCACAGAGGCCCTTCGCTATGACCGAGACAGGCCCGGGAGTGCACGGAGACCCGATGCGACTCGCGTGGGGCAGGCATGTTGTCTCAGGCAACAACCAATCTCAACGCTGGGAGCGAACTTCCCGTACGTTCACGTTGAACCTGTCAGACAACCGCTGCTAAGGTGACAACGGTGTTTCGCACCCGCCATCTCGAATCCCTCTGTGCATCCCGCACGGCTCCGGCTGTGGCACGAGATCGAGTCTCCGCGGTTGGTGTGCGAGGGCTGACTGGTTCGAGGGCAGGGCTGGCTGCTGCGTTGGGGAACGCATGGCCGGCGGATGGCGCCTTTCCGCAAAAGGCTGTCGTTCCGCATTCCTGTTCCCGAGACACTGTCTTCTCGCATCCCTGGGTAACCCCTGCCCATCGTCCGCATGCGGGATAAACGACTCGAGACCCGCAGCTCGGGGTTCGCTGTCAGGAGGGAAGGGTTACGTGTTGATGGCTGTCCCATCACGCGTGGCGACAAGGCTCGGTTCTCGCTCGCTTGCAGGCGTAGCGGTCCTTTCAGTCGTACTCGCATTCAGTCCAACCATTACCGTGGCACAGTCCACCGGTGTGGGCGCGTATCTGGGGTATGACACCCCCGCGCTGGCATCCGGCAGCTATGCCCGGGTTGCTACCGACGACGGTGGCGGACTCATTCTCCGCGCCGGCCCAAGCCAGAGCTCCGAGCTCATCGACACGCTTGCCAACGGCGATGTGGTCCAGGTCCTCGAAGGGCCGGCCTACGACGCAGATGGCAATGGCTGGTTTCTGGTGACCGATGGCGCCAGCACGGCGTATGCCTTCGGCGGTTTTCTGGCAGGCGACGAGTCGCTGGGCGTCGCCAGCTCCGGCACGGCTTCCACATCTGCTGACACGTCCGGTTATCTCGGATATGACACGCCGTCATTCGCAGCGGGGCAAACGGTCACGGTGGTGACCGACGACGGCCAAGGCTTGCGCGTTCGCACCGGTCCGAGCACCGGGGCCGAAAAGATTGCCACCCTGGGCGATGGTGACGTGGTCACGATCGTCGACGGACCGGTCTACGACGGTTCCAGCAACGGTTGGTACCTGGTGACCGACGGTTCCTTTCAGGGATACGGCTTCGCCGGGTTCCTGACCTCGGCCGGTACCACCACGGCTGCCAGCACGACCACCTCGGGAGCGACTTCGGCCGCGAGCCTGGGTCTGGAGACGCCGAGTTTCAGCGCCGGCGCAACCGCGACGGTGCAAACCGACGATGGGGGCGGGTTGAACATCCGCTCCGGTCCGAGCGTCGATAGCGAGGCCGTGCTCTCGGTGGCCGACGGTGGTTCGGTGACCATCATCAACGGTCCCTATTTCGATGACGCGCAGAATGGCTGGTACGCGGTTTCCAGCGGTGACGTTTCCGGGTTCGTCTCTGCCGGATATCTGGCCGGCGGATCGGGCACGGTTAGCAATGCATCCTCTTCCACCAACGGCGCGACCTCATCCGACTATCTCGGATACGACACGCCGAGCTTCAGCAAGGGCCAGCAGGTGCAGGTGCTGACCGATGACGGCGGCGGTCTGCGGGTGCGCGCCGAAGCAGCCACCAATGGCGAGCAACTGGCGACCCTGGGCGATGGCGACATCGTGACCATCGTCGATGGTCCCTGGTACGACGCGTCCAATAACGGTTGGTATCTGATCAGCGACGGCGCCATGGAGGGCTATGCCTTCGCCGGCTTCCTGACGACCAATGGCTCGATCTCGTCGAGCGCAAGCAGTTCGTCCAGCTCGACCACTACGGCGACCACGACCCCGACCCCGAGCGGCGATGCGCGGTTCGACGAGGGGGACGATGTGCGTGCGACCGAATCGGTCAATCTCCGGTCGGGCGCGTCGATTCCAGCTCGCGCAATGGCACGCTGAACACCAGCACGACGGTGGAAGTGATCGATGGACCGTTCTACGACGCCGACGGCGACGACTGGTATTACGTCGAGGGAGAGGAGTCTGGCCGGATTCGCGATGGGCGATTTCCTCGAGCTGGCAACCGCCGCGGCGAACTCCAGTGCCGCCAGCGCGAAGATGTTCATCTACCCGGTCAAGGGCTACACCTTCACCCAGGCGTTTGGTTGCTCGCCGTATTCATTCGAGCCGTACAACTCCACCTCGGCATGCAACTTCCATAACGGCATCGATCTGGCTGCAGCCGTCCTACACGCCGATCAAGGCCGCCGCGGCTGGAACGGTAACTGCCGCTGGCTGGTGCGATTGCGGACTGGGCTACTACGTCACGATCGATCACGGCAATGGCTACCAGACGACCTATGGGCATATGGCGGAGCAGCCGTATGTGGCGGTGGGCCAGCGTGTGGCGCAGGGCGAGACGATTGGGCCGGTCGGGAGCACCGGGCTCTCCACCGGGCCGCATGTCCACTTCATCATCGAGCAGAACGGGGTCGATATCGATCCATTGGCCGTGCTGTAGCACGCTGTTCGCACCGACAACTCCTAGCGACAGGGGCGCCTCCCGCAGGTGCCCCTGTCGCATTTTTGCGAGATCAGCAGAGGCCCAGGATTGAACTCATGGGCTCTTACGCATTGGCGGAGCATGGTTTCCGCGGCGCCGCCGATGTTGGAGAGGCGTGTACCGGCTTGCTGGTTGCGTCCTATGCTACGCGAGCGTAATGGATGCGTGGGCTGCTGCCAATGGGGAGCGGTTCGAGCAATAGGGGAGTTGGAAAAGATGAAAACCGAGATCAAGTATCAACCCGCGTTCGCGGTCTGCGCGGTGTCACTCGACAGTGGCGAGCAACTGCGCGCCGAAGGTGGCGCGATGGTGGCGATGCGCGATGTGAAGGTGGAAACCGGCGCGACCGGCGGACTCTTCAAGTCACTGAAACGCTCCATTCTCGGGGGCGAATCGTTCTTTCAGAATACCTACACCGCCAATTCGAACAACGCCATGGTCATGCTGGCTCCAGCGCTTACCGGCGATGTCATGGTGCGTGAGCTCAACAACGCCGATCTGATCGTGCAATCGGGGGCCTATCTCGGATCGAGTATGGGCGTCAATGTCTCGACCGACTGGGGTGGCGCGCGCACGTTCTTCGGGGGCGAAGGGCTGTTCATGCTGCGCTGCTCGGGAACGGGGACGCTGATCACCGGGGCTTACGGCGCGATTCACGAAGTGACGCTCGGTGCGGGCGAAAACTTCGTGGTCGATAGCGGGCATGTGGTCGCGTTCGAGGCGGGCATGACATACGAGCTGAACAAGTTCGGCAACTGGAAGTCCACCTTCCTGGGAGGCGAAGGCATCGTCATTACCTTCACCGGGCCAGGGCAGCTCTACATGCAGACTCGCAGCCAGGAAGCCTTCCTCGGCTGGCTGGTGCCGCAGCTTCCGACCCGGCAAGGAGATACGAACTAAGGCTCGGCAGGGCGCCGCCTCGCTGCCCTGGGTCGCATCCCGAGCGAACGCAGGGGAGCGGGTCACGGTGCTCTGCACGGTGGTCAGGTCGTGGAGTTGGTAGTCACGATGACACGGCCCTTCATGCCAAAGTGCAGGGTGCATTCGTAGTCGAAGCTTCCCACCTCGTCGAAGGTATGGGCATACGTGCCGTCGACCTGCACGGGCGCCTCGAATCCATCGCCATGAATGTTGTGACTGGCGTCGCCCTCCCAGGTCCAGGTGATCGTGGTGCCGGCCGGGACGGCCACGGAATCGGGCGAGAAGCTGTTGTCGCGCACCGCGATCGCGGAGACGCCAACGACGGGATCGCCGGGTTCCGTGAGCCGGTCGACCACGACATACGCAATGGCAATCAGCGCAACGGCGACGACCGCCAGAACGGCGATCGCTCCGATGATCTTGCTGCGAAATGTTCGGCGTGACCGCGTATTCATCACTTCGCCTGGGTTCATTCCTTTACTCCGGTTCGCATCACGATCGTTTGTCTGGATCTAGCGTGGCAGAATTTCCTGGCACGTCCACGCCCGCGCGTCCAGCTCTTCTGACCGAACGTCCAGGGTCGGCCTCCCCCTATCGACGGTTCTCGTATACGCGCTGGCGCCGATATGCTTCAGGGTGAAGACGAGCGATGCGGAGGACCTTTGTGGAACGCTTTTACTGGATACGGGAATCGCAACTGGCGGGGAGCAGCCGGCCGGGCGGGCGGCGGGACGATCGGCTGGCGGCCGATCTGGACGAGCTGCAGGGGTATGGGATCGGGGCGATCGTGTCGCTGACGGAGACGCCGCTGGACGAGTTCGCGATCCAGGAGCTCGGCATGACCTACACGCATATCCCCATCATCGATATGGCCGCGCCGAACCCGACGCAGCTCTTCGACGCGCTGGACGCGATCGATCTGGCGCATGGCGAGCAGCGGGCGGTGCTGGTGCATTGCCTTGTTGGGCAGGGACGGACGGGCACGATTCTGGCGGCTTGGCTGATCCGGCAGGGATCGACGACCGATGACGCCATCGCGGAGATCCGCGCGGTTTGCCCACAGGCGGTAGAGAACGACGCGCAAATCGCGTGTTTGCGGGCGTTCGAACGGGATCGCGCCTGGGTGGTCTGACGAGTTCTCAGCATTCAGTAGCGAGAAGTCAGAGGATAGTCGTTTTAATGTCTGTGATTGCCGACGTCTGTCTTCTGACTTCTCCAGTCCGCCCGTTGCTTGCTGCGTTGTCGATTCGTTGTTCGGTCATCCGACCATAAGCGGTATGAATCGACAGGCTGGGGGGAAAGCAATGGGACGCATCGAGATCGATCTCTACACAACGTTGGACCTGGTTGCCCAGGCGCCGGGCGATCCGGAAGACGGGTTCGCATTCGGGGGATGGCAGGCGCCATTTGTGGGCGATGACGGCGGCGAGGAGATCATGGCGGGGATGGCCACCATGGACGCGCTGCTGCTGGGACGCAAAACCTATGACGCGTTTGCGGCGTTCTGGCCACTCATGGAGGATGACTTCGCCGGTGGCGTCGCGGGCAAGTTCAACCATATGCCGAAATATGTCGCGTCACGAAGCAAGCAAGATCTGACATGGGAGGGTTCGACGCAGATCGGACCGGACGTTGCGGCCGCGGTGCAGGAGCTTCGCGAACGGCATGAGGAAATCCATGTTATCGGTAGTGTGGACTTCGTACAGACGCTGCTCGCGGAGCGGTTGTTCGATCGGCTGAACCTCTTCGTGCATCCGATCGTGCTTGGCACCGGCAAGCGGGTGTTCGGCAGCGGAGCGATTCCGGCGAATCTCAGGCTGGTCAAACCGGCGGTCAGCACGTCGATGGGAGCGGTGCTGCTGCACTACGATCTCGCAGACGGCGTTCCGGCCACGGGCGACATGACCAAGCCCGATTTCGGCCTCGATCCCTCCGAGTAGATCCACCTCTGTCGTAGTGGCGGGACCTGTGCCCGCCAGCGGCCGACGGCCGCCATTGCGTTGCCTAAGGCCAAGTTTCCGGTTCGAAGGATGGTCGTAGGGTGAGTCCGTTATCGGGCTTTGCCCGATTAGCGGCCACAGGTGCCGCCACTACGGTGGTGGGGTTACTTGAGGCCGCTGAGGGCGACGCCTTCGACCAGGCGTTTCTGGAAGAAGAGGAAGACGATCAGCAGCGGGAAGGTGGCCATGTTCGCGGCGGCCAGCAGGACGGCGGTGTTCGTGAAGAACTGCCCCTGGAAGAGCGCGATGCCGACCGGGAGGACGCGCATGTCGGTCGAGCTGGTAACGGTGAGCGCCCAGAGGAACTCGTTCCAGGAGGCGAGGAGCGAGAGGAAGGCGAAGGCCGCCAGGGCCGGTTGCGCCAGCGGCAGATAGATGTCCTTGAAGACCTGGAAGGGGTTGGCGCCTTCCAGGGTGGCGGCTTCGAAGAAGTCGCGCGGGATGCCGAGCATGTATTGCCGCAGCATGAAGACCCCGAACGAGCTGAAGATGAGCGGGATGATGAGTCCCTGGTAGGTATCCAGCCAGCCGAACTCGCGCATGATCACGAAGCGCGGCACGATCAGCACCTGATCGGGCACCATCAGACCGGCGAGCAGGATGAAGAAGAGGATGTCGCGGCCGGGGAAGCGAAGCTGGGCGAAGGCGAAGGCGGCCACCGCCGCGAGGGAGACCTGTCCGAGGGTGCGCGCCAGGGTGACGACGATCGAGTTGAAATAGAAGCGCAGGAAGGGCACCGAGTCGAAGACATCGCGGTAGTTCTGCCAGCGGATCTCGCTCGGGATGAGACTCGGTTTGACCTGGAAGAGATCGCTCATCGGTTTCAGCGAGGTCGAGATCGACCAGACGAACGGGAGCATGAAGATCACGCCCACCGTCAGCAGGACGACGTGCAGCAGCAGCCGGGACCAGCGGAATCCTTTCGGCGCGCTCATGAGTAGTGCACCCACTTGCGCTGCAGGCGGAACTGGATCAGGGTGAAGACCAGGATCATCACCAGCAGCACCCAGGCGACGGTGATGGCGTAGCCCATGCGGAAGTTGCGGAAGCCTTCCTCATAGATGTAGTAGACGACGGTGGGCAGGGTATTGGTCTGGTCGATACGGGTCATGACGTAGACCAGGTCGAAGACCTGCAGGGAGTAGATCACGCCGATGACCGAGAGGAAGAAGATGGTTGGGGTGAGCAAGGGCAGGGTGATATCGCGGAAACGCTGCCAGGGGCCGGCGCCGTCGAGCGAAGCAGCTTCGTAGTAGTCGCGCGGGATCGCCTGGAGGCCGGCGAGGTAGATGATCATGTCGTAGCCGACACCGCTCCAGAGGAGCACGATCACGACCGCGACCACGGCCCAGCGCGGGTTCGAGAGCCATTCCGGTTGCGGTCCGCCGATGCGGCGGAAGAAGCTGTTGATCGGACCGAAGGCGGGATCGTAGAGCCACTTCCAGATGGTGCCGATGGCGACCGGCATGGTAAGGACCGGCAGAAAGAAGAGCACGCGGTAGAAGGCGCGATAGCGGAGGTTGGAATTGAGCGCCAGCGCCAGCGCGAGCGAGAAGATCAGCCGCAGGATGATGTGCGGGATCGTGATGGCGAGGGTGTTGAAGAGCGCGGTGCGGAACTCGGGATCGTGCAGGACGGTGCGGTAATTGTCGATGCCGACATAGACCGGCGAGGTGAGCATGTCCCATTGGGTCAGGCTGAGATAGAGCGAGGCGCCGAGCGCGATCAGGAAGAAGACCGCGAAGCCGATCATGACCGGCGCGATGAGCGCGTAGCCCCAGAGGGCCTCGTTGCGCGCGCGTGGTCCAAAGCGGGAAGGCGCCGGCTGGCTGATGGTCACATCGATTGGAATCGGGGAGATTGCCATTGCCAGTTCACCGATAGTGCCGCAGATCCAATGGTTGTTCTACCACGGTGCTCGACGTCGAAGTGGCGGGACCTGTGCCCGCCAGCGGCCAACGGCCGCCATTGCGTAGCTCACAGCCAAGCCCCAGATCTGGGGTCATCGTTGTGAGGTGAGTCCGTGATCGGGCTTCGCCCGATTGGCAGCTACAGGTGCCGCCACTACGGCGGATACTGCGGCCGCAACCGATGCCGCCACGACGGTGGGTTCGATGCCAGCCATGGGGGTCGCTATCACGATCTGATTTCACGACACCAACGCCGGTACCACTATAGAAGCGGTACCGGCGTTCGTGTGTCTTCGAATCGAGATGTGCGGTTAGAGGGCCGAGTCCGCCGCTTCGGCGGCCTTGGGACCGATCTCTTCGGCCGGAATGTTGCCGGCGAAGCCGTCGATCACGACTTCCTGGATCTTGATCTGCCACTCGTACCCGACCGCGGGATCCGGAACCTTCTGGGCGTACTCGAGCGCGTCGATGAAGACTTGCAGATTCATGTCCGGATTCGCGGCCAGCCAGGGCTCCTGCAGTCCGGCGAAGGCGGGAATGGTGGCGCCCGATTCACCGAGGATGTTCTCGGCTTCCTCACCAGCGAGGAACTTGACCAGCTCCAGGGACGCGCCCGAGCTCGTACCGCTGGCCCAGATCACATTGGCCAGACCGTGGGTGAGGGTGGCGCGCTCCTTGCCCTGCGGCAGCGGGGCGACATCGATGTTGGCATCGGCGGCGCCGTAGGCTCCGGCGCGGAAGGAGCCGCCCGGCAGCAGGGCCACCTGGCCGGCGGGGAAGAGCGTATCGGCCACCGGGTTCGACTGCTGGATGGCGATCGAAGGGGTCAAGCTCGTCGGCGAAGAAGCCAGCGAGATAGACAAATGCCTCGGAGGCTTCCGGCGAGCCGACTTCCGACTTGGTCAGATCGTCGTTCAGCAACCTGCCGCCGTTCTGGTAGGATGAAGTTGTAGTAGTTCTCCTGCCAGCTCGTTTGCAGACCGGCGCCCCAGATGCCGGCGTCGGCATCGGTGAGCTGCTCGGAGACAGAGCGGAAGGTTTCCCAGGTCCAGGTGTCGTCCGGATAGGCGACCCCGGCGGCATCGAAGATGTCCTTGTTATAGAAGAGCGCGATCGTATCGAAGTCGCGTGGAATGCCGTACCGGCTGACTATCCCACTGGTACAAGCTCGACGAGCGCTTCGGCGAAGTTGGCGGTATCGATTCCGCCCTCCACACCGACGATCGAGTCGATCGGCAGGAGCGCGCCGGCCGAGGCATAGACCGGAAGGTTGGCGGAGTTGATCCAGAAGACATCGAACGTCTCGCCGCCGGCGACGCCGGTCTGGAGCTTGGTCCAGTAGTCGGCCCAGGGGACGATCTGCGGTTCGACGGTGATGTTCGGGAAAACGGCCTTGAACGCTTCGAGCTGGGCGGTGATGGCGGCTTCCTGGGCGGTATCCCAGAAGCCATAGGTGATGGTGACTTCCTCGCCGTTGTAGGGCGTGATCGGGGCGCGGCGGGCGACGCAATCGGGTGACTGGCCGAGCGCGACCGTCGGCAGCGCGCCGGCGAGCGCGAGCGCGGAAACGCCTCCGGCGGCGCCGAGCAGCTTGCGACGTGTGATCTGTGCGTTGAACTTCTGTTCCATCGAGTTCTCCTCCGTTGACGCGACGCTCGATCTTCGAACCGGCCGAGCGGGCAAGCAACAACGAATTGCCGCTAACAAAATGGCTCCCTGAGTGTACGCCTGAATTTGCCTCGTGCGGAAATTTTCACACGGATATCGGATTACTTGATGACCTACTAAGGAAAGTACGTGCGTTCGGAGTGACGCTAGGTTCCAGTTCAGGACCGGCGGCCGCTGCGACGTCGTCCGGAATGGCCCGCTGGGGCCAGTCTAGCTCGCCATGCTAGACTCCCCTCCCACTGAAACCGCACTACACCGAACTGAGCAATCTTCGCAGCAGGAGGGCGCTGTTGGGACGCTATATTCTCGGGCGGCTCCTGAGTCTGGTTTTCGTTCTCTTCGCCGTCTCGCTGATCGCGTTTCTGCTGATGCATGCCGTGCCCGGCGGACCGTTCGACGTCGGCGAGCGGCGGCTTGCCCGAGGCGACGCGCATCGCGCAGATGGAGAAGTACGGGCTCAACCAGCCCCTCTACGAGCAATACGCCCGCTACATGTGGCATGCGCTCCAGGCTCGATTTCGGCGTTCCGTTCCAGCGGCCGACCGAAACCGTGACCGGGTTGATCGCCAGCCGCTGGCCGGTGACGATCGCCATCGGGATTCCCACCATCATCATTGCCTACACCTTCGGCACGCTGCTGGGCGTGATCGCCGCCACCCGGCAAAATAGCTGGATCGACTATGTGGTGACCACCGTCGGGACGCTTGGCCTGACGGTGCCGAGCTGGGTGATCGGCACCTGGCTGGTGCTCATGCTCAGTGTGCGCTGGGATCTGCTGCCGACCGGCGGATGGGGCGAGCCGAAGCATTACATCATGCCGGTGATCGCCTATTCGCTGGCGCCGATGGCGTTGGTGGCGCGCTATACCCGGCTGTCGCTGATCGAGACGATGCGCTCCGACTATGTGCGCACCGCGCGAGCCAAGGGACTTGAGCGAAAAGCGCATCATGTCCGGGCACATCGCCCGGAATGCGGCCATTCCCTGGGTCACCGTGCTGCTGCCGGAGATCCCGAACATCCTGACCGGCTCGATCTTCATCGAGGCGATCTTCAATATTCCCGGGCTCGGCTCCTACTTCGTCACCAGCACGATCAGCCGTGACTACCCGATGATCCTGGCGCTCACCCTGTTGATCGCCGCTATCTGGGGGGTGACCTATCTGCTCACCGACCTGCTCTACACCGTGCTCGATCCGCGGGTGCGGCTGATGGGAGGGCGCACCGGATGATGGATCCCATCGAGCTGTCTGGCGATATCCAGCAGCCGGTACTGCTGGATGAGAGCACAGCCCGGGATGGTCGGAAGTATCGCACCAATCTGCAGCTGGCGACCGACCGGTTCCGGCGGCAGAAGCTGGGGATGGTCGGATTGTTCATCGTGCTCTTCCTGCTCTTCGTGGCCATCTTCGCGCCCTGGATCGCGCCGACGCATTACACCAAGGCCGATCTGATGGCGGTCAATATCTTTCCCAGCCGGGAATACCCGATGGGCACCGACCAGATCGGGCACAACTACCTGAGCCGGGTGATCTACGGGATTCGCACGTCCTATATGGTGGGCTTTCTGGCGGTCATCGTCGCCTGCGTCATCGGGGTTCCGCTGGGGATCGCGGCCGGGTTGCGCGGCGGGAAGACCGATTTCGTGGTCATGCGCATCATCGAGATCATGACCGCGTTCCCCGGGTTTGCTCTTTGCCATCTTCCTGCTGTCGGTCGTCAACAGCGGCGTGACCGACTTCCTGTTCAGCAATCAGGTGCTCAATGTGGTCTTCGTGATCGGGATCACCACCTGGGTGGGGATCTGCCGGCTGACGCGCGCGCAGATGCTGACCTTGCGGGAACGCGATTTCGTGGAAGCGTCGGAAGCATTGGGGGCGACCAAGTTCCATATTGCCGTGCGGCATCTGCTGCCGAACGCGATTCCGCCGCTGATCATCGCCATCACGCTGCTCATGCCGACGGCGATTTTTGCCGAAGCCGGATTGAGCTTTCTGGGACTTGGCATCAACGAGCCGGTGCCGAGTCTGGGCAAGATGGTGGCCGACAGCCGGCAGTACATTCAGCTCTACTGGTATCTAGGACTTTTCCCGACGTTGGCCATTGCGCTGACGGTCATCGGTTTCGCGTTTCTTGGCGATGGGTTGCGCGATGCGCTCGATCCGCGCCAGAATTAACTACTTTTGCGTCAACCCGCCGGTTCTGTTGCTGGACGTTCCAGTTGTTCCCGGCGCAAAGGAGCAAGCATGACTGACAACGATCGTCAGAACACGATCAAACCCGAGATGATCTTCCACAACCCAGTTACCCGGCGCACGATGCTCGGTGGCTCGATGGCTGCCGGTCTCGGCATCTTCGGCGGCGCGATGTTGCGCGGCGGCACCCTGGCCGCTCCGGCTGGAACCGGCCGCGTCGCGCTGTCGAGCGCACAGGAAGCGGAAGCAACTCCAGCGGCGCAGCAGGTCCTGACGATGGTGTCCGATTCCACGTTCGCCAAAGTGGTCGACTTCTATGTCTACGTCTATCAGCGGGCCGGTGTCGCCGACCTTTCCAGCGAGTCGCTGGTGCGGGTGGACAAGGAATTCGCCATTCAACCGGCGGCGGCGGAGTCCTGGGAAAGCTCGGAAGACGGCATGACCTGGACCTTCAAGATCCGCGAAGGTCTGATGTGGAGCGATGGCAACCCGGTCACCGCGAATGACTGGGTGGCGACCTTCCAGAGCTCGGCCGATCCGGAAAACGCATGGGACTTCACCTGGTACTTCCAGGGCGTGCTGAAGAACTGGACCGAGGCCACGGCCGGCGAGGTGCCGGTCGAGGAGATCGGCGTGCGCCTGGGCGCGAACGACTACGAGCTCGTCTTCGAGACGGTGGCTCCGGCGCCGTATCTGCCGGCCATGCTGCTCTATTCCCTGCCGCTTTCGGCGGCCGGGCTGGCGGCGAACGGGATTGTTCTACAACACCGATCCGGCGACGGCGATTTCGTCCGGTCCGTACATCCTCTCCGAGTGGCTGCCGGACCAGCAGATCACCTTCACACGCAACGAGGCCTACACCGGCACGCTGCCGGCGCTGGTCGATGAGGTTCGCTGCAAGCTGGCCTCGCCGGACAACTTCTTCGCCATGTATCAGGCGGATGAGATCGACTTCATGGCGAATCCGGCCCCGGCTGCGACCACGATCATGATGAGCGACGACGCCACCGCCGCCGAGGTCTACTCGGGTGTGGGCGACTTCGCGACCTATTACGTCTTCTTCGATGTCACGCAGGCGCCGTGGGACGATCATCAAGGTCCGGCAGGCGTGGAGCCATGCCATCGACCGCGATGCCCTCAAGGCCAGCATCCTCGGCCCGGCGGGCGTACCGGCGTACTCGTGGCTGGCGCCGGGATTCCCGGCCAACAACACCGAAGGCTTGAAGGACATTCAGGCCTACGATCCGGAGCTGGCGAAGTCGTTGCTGGCCGAGGCTGGTTTCCCCGATGGTGACGGCTTCCCGGCGCAACAGATGATGCTGCGTTCGCCGAATCCGCTGGAAGAGACGGTCGCGCAGGCGATTGCCGCGATGATCAAGGAAAACCTGAACATCGACGTCGAGACCGTCAGCCAGGATCAGCAGGGCTACATGGCCGCGCTGACCGCCAAGCCGACCCAGATTCCGCTGGGGTTCCTGCGCTATGGCATGGACTTCTTCGACCCGTTCAACATGCTCAGCGTCTGGCTTTCGGGTGGCCGCCACTCGTGGTCGAACGAGGAATACGACACGGCGGTACGCGCCGCGGCCGAGTTCCTGGGCGATACCGACGAGCGCATCGAGATGTTCAAGGCCGCCGAGAAGATCCTGGTCGAGGATGTACCGGGCGCCTTCGTCTTCCACCTTGCCGAGGTGCAGTTCATCAAGCCATGGCTGGCCGGCGACTTCAAGGCGCCGGACGCGAATGGCATCACCGCCATGCACTGGCCGTCCTTCACGACGATGAGCACGGTGCCGTCCGAGCTGTTCATTGCCGAGGGCGCTCCGGAGCGCTAGGTTCGGAGCAGTCAGCTTTCGGCAGTCAGCCGTCAGAACGACGAGCAGGCAGCACGCGGCTGGCAGCACGCAGATTTGGATTTCGGCAGAGGGCGCGAGCGATCGCGCCCTCTGCTTGTCGAGGATGGGGAGTCTGTGGATGCACATCGAGAAGAAGCTCGAGGCGATGGGGCTGGTGCTGCCCCCGGCAGGCGACGACGGCGCCAGGTAGCTCGCCGCCGCACTACATTCGCGTGCGCAAAGGCATCGCCTATCTCTCTGGTCAGGGCGCCCGCAATGCGGACGGCACCAGCGCGGGACCGTTTGGCAAGGTGCCCTCCGAGGTTTCGATCGAAGCGGCCAGGGAGTCGGCGAAGGGGTGCGCGCTCGCCCTGCTCAGCACGCTGCAGCGTGAGATCGGCGATCTCGACCGCGTTTCGGCCTGGCTCTCGGTGACGGCCATGGTGAATGCCGACCCCGGCTTCGAGCGGACCAGCGCGGTCACGAACGGCTTTTCCGAGTTCATCCTCGAGCTGTTCGGGGAGGAGATCGGTCACCACGCCCGCGTCTCGCCGGGGATGGCGGCGCTGCCGGGCAACAGCTGCGTCGTCATCGGAGCGACTGTCGAGATCGACGGATAGCCCAGGCGCTCGCTCGAAACGCTCAAAGCCAATCGTTGGCGGCTGCCGCTGTCAGCCGGATGCTTCTACCTGCCGCGTCCGCTGCCGCCTGCTATCCTCCACCCGTGACGACGAAAGGGAGGATAACGATTTGGCTGGTGAGGTTTTTCCGGACGGGTTCGTGTGGGGTGCGGCGACCGCGTCGTATCAGATCGAAGGCGCGGTGCGCGAGGATGGGCGCGGATCGTCGATCTGGGACGACTTCTCGCATACCCCGGGCAAGGTGGTAAACGGCGACACCGGCGATATCGCCTGCGATCACTATCACCGCTGGCGAGACGATATCGGCCTGATGCGCGATATCGCGTTGCCGAACTACCGGCTCTCGCTTGCCTGGCCGCGGATCTTGCCGGAGGGCACGGGGCGGATCGAGTCCAAAGGGCTCGACTTCTACGACCGGCTGATCGAGGGATTGCTGGAGAACGGCATCGAGCCCTGGCTGACCCTGCATCACTGGGATCTGCCTTCGGCGCTCTACGATCAGGGTGGTTGGGTGAGCCGCGATACGACGGCGGCATTCGCCGAGTTCACCGATGTCGTAACGCGCCGGTACGGCGACCGGGTGAAGCACTGGATCACGCTCAACGAGCCGTGGTGCAGCGCGTTCCTGGGGTATGTGATCGGAATTCACGCGCCGGGACATCGCAACCTGAAAGAAGGGTTGCAGGTGATGCACCACCTGCTGCTGGCGCACGGGCTGGCGATGCCCGTGATCCGCGCGAACGTGCCCGACGCCCAGGCAGGGATCTGCCTCAATCCGACCACGTTCTATCCCTATGGCGATAGCCAGGCGGATCTGGAGGCGGCGCAGCGCGAGGATGGCCTGCGCAACCGGGTCTGGTTCGATCCGCTGGCGGGTCGCGGGTATCCGGACGATATCGTCGATCTCTTCCGCGACATCTGGCCGGAGGTCGGGCAGAACGATCTGTCGATCATCGCGGCGCCGACCGACTTCATGGGGGTGAACTTCTACAACCCAGATTACGTGGAAGCCGGGAACGAACCGCCCCTCTACTCCCGCGGGGTGAAACCGGCGAATCTGCCGCGTACCGCGATGGACTGGATCATCGAACCGTCGGGCCTGACCGACACAGTGACGCGCATCAATACCGATTACGGCGATGTCTGGAAGACGCAGTACATCTTCGAAAACGGCGCGGCGTTCGACGACCGGGTGGAGCACGGGGAGGTCGACGACCGCAAACGGGCGCGCTATATCCACGATCATCTTGCGGCATTGCACAAGGCGATCGACAACGGCGTGCCGGTGGCGGGCTATTTCGTCTGGTCGCTGCTGGACAACTTCGAATGGGCCGAGGGGTACAACCGGCGGTTCGGCATTATTTATGTCGACTACCGAACCCAGGAGCGGACCATCAAACGCTCTGGCAGGTGGTACGCCGAGGTGGTTGGCGGGAATGAACTGGTTTCGCCAGATTAGGGTTGGTTGGGTTCGCAGTGCGAGGGATGTGTTTGGGGAGGGCCGCACCGCGCTAAAGCGACGGTGCTACACCCTGAAAGTCCCTGCGGGACTGCCAGCCTGACGGCACGCGTGCGCGAGATTACTCGAGGGGGCCATAGGGCTCACCTTGAGAGGAACAGACGTTTCAAGCGATTCTCAATTTGGTTGGCAGAGGAATGGATGCTGGGCCGTCCGGGGCACCCGCTGCGGCGGGGAGATCCTTCCTTCGTCGGGATGACAACCGGGACTACCTGTCCCATCCCTTCTCTAATCCGTTCTAACGAGCGCTTCGAGCCCGCTGTGGACGCCGTTTTCCAGGTTGCTGGCGTAGTCCCGAAGGGACTTCAGGTGCATAGCACCGTCGCTTTAGCGCGGTGCGGGCTCCATCGCACGAAAGTCTCCTGGTCGTTCGCTACTTCTCGACCAGGTCCGCCGCGATCAGGGGTTGGCAGACTTCTTCGCCGAGGGAATTGTCGAAGCATTGGGTGCCGTAGTTGGAGCCGTAGACGGTGAGCTGGTCGCCGATCGCGAGGGTGCTGGCGTCACCGTTGTAGCCGACGAAGATGACTTCCACGTCGTTGGCGCCTTCGATCGGGACGGCAATCTGGAAGAGCGAGGTCACGCCCAGCGATTCGTCCTGCCCGAGGCGGAACTGGGTGCCGAACTCGGCCAGCTGCAGGGTTTTGATCTCGCCGGTGAAGGAGAGTGTTTCCCCAATCGCGACGTCGCCGTCCATCAGCGCTGTCGGATCGTCGAGCGGTGGGTATTGCTCAGCGAGGGTTGGGGTGGCTTCCGGCACCCCTGACGCTTCCGTCGCGACGACGATGCCCGGATCGAGCTCGGCGCCATCCGCGCCCGGGACGACCACGATCTCGAAATACTCATCGAAGAGGGGATCGACGGCGACCGAATAGTCACCCAGCCCGCCGCTGGCGTCGAGCGTCGAAAGCGCGTCGGCGTCGAAGACGGACATCAATGCGACGCTGTGGCAGGGGTAGACCTCGGACCCGAGATCGGATTCAGCGGTGATGGGCTGGCATTCGCCATCGACGGGCGCGACGGTTGCGGCCTGGGCGAGCAGATCGTCGGGGGTGACGAGGGTTTCGGGGCGGACGGGATAGACCAGCGCAAGCCGCGTGACCAGCTCGGCGTCGTCGTGGTAGACGACCAGGATGGTGGTCAGACCGTTCAGATCGAGCGCGTCGTAGCGGATGAGCCCGTCTTCGGTGTAATCGGCGGGACCGAAACGCTCAACGATGCTGGTAAGGGTGCCACCGAGCCGGCCCGCCACGGGATTGGACGCCACTGGGGTTGCAGCGGATGGGGTGGCGGCGTCTTGCGCGCGGACATCGGACGCAAGTGGGAGCGCCAGCAGGGTAGCCACGATTGCAAGCAGCAAACCGCTTCGCACGAATCGCATCGACATTCTCTTCCTATCAGGAGCACACGCCACGAGACATGGCGACATGCGGATCACACTCGGTTCGGGGGTCGGGATCGCAATTGTGCTGCATGCGAGTTGCTTCGTGCGACTCCGCATCTCGCTTGCGAGGTTGCCGGGCGACGAAGATGGGTCATTTCCAGTTAGGCAACATTGCCGATGGAGTGGACACCGTGCGGGCGCACGATGGATGCATGGCCAGTGAATGCGGCTGGCGAGCGGAAATGAGCGATGCGGAGTACGACGATGGTGCTTATGAGCAGAATGCAACTGGACGACATCACGCGGAAGGAGATGCTGCTACGGGAAGTGCGCAGAGAGCGCTTGGCGCAGGAAGCCAAGGCGGAAACGGTCAAGGCGCAAGGATCGCCGAAGGTGCAGTCGCAGTTCTTCATGCGGCGGTTCGGAACCCTGGTGGCGCGGCTGAAACTGCAGAGCGTCTGACGTAATCGTTCGCAGAATGGAATAGATTGTGGATACATTCACAATGTTGACTTCATCTATAGCGGATGCTATCCATAGATATGGATAGCGCTCCACCCACGGACGACGGGTAACTGGTCCATCTGGAATGGGTCATGTGTCGGAAGACCGAATGAACGCAGCGCTGTTCGAGGAGGTAGCCAATGCGATGCAATCGCGTGATGTGGGGAGTTTGGCAGGTTGACAGGACAGCCCCGAATGAGTGTCCGGGGCAGTTGCGACCAGTCGGCTGACGTAGGAACCACAATCGGCGCCAAAGTCGAGCTTGCTCGGATTGCGTAACCCATACAGGGGAAAGCGTCTCTTGCAAGGCCGGCCTACCAGAAGACACTACCAATCGAAAAGGGGCTGCGCATGATGACGCAGCCCCTTTTTGCTGCCCCAAAACTGGCGGTTTCACTACGCCGGACAACCTAGGGGAAGTAACTGGGCTGCGCCTGGCAGGTGGCATTGCAATCGGGATAGTCCCGGTTGCAAAGGTCGTAATAGAACTGGGTTTCGGCTCCATTGCAGGGGCGGCATTCGAGGCGGTCCCAGTTCCAGCAGGTGCCGACCGTTCCGCTGGGGAGCGGGCCGAAGGTGCGGGTGTTGTAATCGCGCGAGTGGTCGACTCCATTGCACCAGACGAGATCGGGGCAATCGTCGATAAAGAGGCTGACATCGGTGAATTCGCGCGCGAGCTGGTCATCCTGTTGCGCGGCTTGCCACTCGCCCAGGTTCGCGCTAGCGAACTCGTCGAGCACACGCGCCTTGTAGCTCAATGTCGTGCTTTGATCGTCTCCGAATGCTTGCTGAAGCACCGGGTCGAAGAGCTCGACCACCAGCACATCGCGCCGGCCGGTTTCGTCGTGCGCCACGATGGCGGCATTGGGGGCGTTATCCGGCGTAAATCCGAGCGTCTCGAGCAATCGAGATGTGGGGACTGTGCCAACAATGCGCTGGGGCCGATCGGAGAAGAAGATGGTTTGACTGGTGGCGCCGGTCAGGCTGAGCAGGAAGACGCCCGCTTCGCCGGGGCTCGGAACCCAGGTTCCCTGTTCCGCGAGCTGGACGAAGAGGAATTCCGGATGTTCCTCGGGTGGAATCGGGGTCGCGTCCTGAGCTTCGACCGACCGGTCGAGCGCCGCGGCGAC
The DNA here is from genome assembly GCA_963720855.1 of uncultured Chloroflexia bacterium. Lineage (GTDB taxonomy): Bacteria > Chloroflexota > Chloroflexia > Thermomicrobiales > UBA6265 > JAMLHN01. The sequence goes on from CAVRGV010000003.1 coordinate 195,139, forward strand.
GATTCCGGCGGCAACTGCGCCGATGGTCGCGCGGCGGGTGGCGCGAATGCGCGAGAACTGCCTGGTGAACGCATCGAACGATTGCGCGTCCATCACGATTTCCTCCGAAGTCCTCGATTGTGACCGCCCGGGGAGAGGATACCCCATGCGCCCGAGGGGCCCGCGGCATCGCGCTAGCGGAGGAAGGCGCAGATCAGGCTGAGCAACACCATGAACCCGATCACGATCACCAGCCAGACGAGGCCGCGGCGCAGGTCGAAGGTGGGATCGGATGAGGGTTGGGGGCTGGCGTCGTAGTTGATCTCGGGTTTTTTGCGAAGTCGATTCATGCGGGGGTGAGCTCGCGTATGGTTCCGTCTTGATCGCAGATAAGGGCGGCGGCGGCAAGGCCGATGAAGAGGCCATGATCGACCACGCCGGTGATGCACTTGAGCGCGTCACCCATGGCTTTCGGGTCTGCGATTGGGCCGGTGGCGCAATCGAGCACGAAATGCATGCCATCGGTGACGATGGGAACGCCGTCAACGGCTACGCGCAAGGGCGCGTCGAAACCGAGCGCTTCGACACGGGCGCGGGTGGTTTCCCAGCCGAAAGGCATGATCTCCACCGGCAGGGCGATGCGCGTGCCAAGCTGATCGACCAGCTTCTCGGACGAAGCGACGATGATCCAGCGGTTGCAGGCTTCGGCGACCAGCTTTTCGAAGAGGAGCGCGCCGCCGCGGCCCTTGGTGAGTGAAAGATTGGGGTCGATCTCGTCGGCGCCATCGACCCCGAAATCGACCACCTGACTGTCGGAAAGAGTGGTCAATGGGATACCGGCTTCGCGAGCGACATGCTCGGTGCGGCGAGAGGTCGGAATGCCCTGCACATTCAACCCTGCCTGCACGCGCGCGCCAAGGGCCCGGACGAAGGCTTCCGCGGTGGAGCCGGAGCCAAGTCCGACCACCATGCCTGCTTCGACCAATGCGGCGGAGGCTTCGGCCAGGGTTGCCAGCCGGGTTTCGTCATTCACGGAACGGACCTCCCGAAAGCTCGGATGCGGCGCCCTGATCGACCAGCCAGCGGAGGGTGCCGTGGGTGGGACGGATGAGCTGCGAGGGGAGCCGGTCGGTTTCGATCGGGCCTTCCAGCACGTCCTTCAACCGTTCGGCCTTGCCGCTGCCGGTGACGAGAAAGACGACATCGCGCGCGCCATTGATGAGTGTGGTGGTGAAGGTGATGCGGGTGGTGTCGAGCTTTTCCACGAAGTTCGGGGCCACGTGGCGGTCGCGAATGGTCAGACCGGGGCTGTATGGGAAAAGCGAGGCGGTATGACCGTCATCGCCCATACCGAGGAAGACGAGATCGAAGGCGGGCACGCCATCGACCGGTGCCACGATTTCTTCGATGAGGGCCTGATAAACCGCTGCGCCCTGCGCTTCGTCCAGCTCGGGATCATAGAGCGGATGGACGTTCTCTTCCGGAATAGGCACCTTGGTGAGAAAGGTGCGCAGTGCGACGCCGGCGTTGCTTTCCTCGCTGTCGAGCGGAACCCAACGTTCGTCGCCCCAGAAGATATCAGCGTGTTCCCAGGCATCAGTAGACGGAAGATCGGAATGGGCCAGCAGCTCGCCCATCCGCTTCGGAGTGCTCCCCCCAGAGAGGGCGATGTTGGCCTTGTGGCGATTGGCGTAGGAGGTCAGCAGCGCGGTGGCGAAGGTTTGCACCGCCAGATTGGCAACGCCCTCGGCGTTGGCGGCCACGGTAACCACGCCACGGTCGCCATAGTCGAGAATCGGCAGGTCGTCGTAGGACATCTCAGGAATCCATTCCAGCAGGCCAGAGGAGGGTCGCGAAATCGAGAGCCGCAGTATACGTCGGGTCCTCGTGCAGGCGGCGCAGCTCCTGGCTCATGAGCGCGCGGTCGTCGGGGCAACGGCTGTGGACGATACGGGTCACGGCGGTGACATCGCGGTGACTACTGGTGGTGGTGATCTCCTCTTCGGAGGTGCGGTGGACATCGAACGTGCCCAGGGAACGGCCACCGGCCACCAGCCGGATCTGCTGCAGGCAACCGCAACCGAAGTCGTTTTGGCCTTCGACGAGCGTGAGGACGATTTCGCGGCTTTTGCCTTTTTCGCCGGCGCGCAGGGTCGAACGCCAGCCATCGCGGAAGCTCACCATCTCGCCGGGCGCGCGCCAGCCGAGCCGGGTGGCGAGCCAGCCGGCGGTGAGCAGCGCCGCGCTGCGGCCACAACGGCCTTCGTCGGAGGTGGGGGCATAGGTGATCTCGACTTCCTCGATCGTTTCGAGCGACTCGAGCGCGGTCGGTTGATCGAAGAACTGCGCGACGAGCTGCCGCCAGACGAGCAGCCGCGACCAGGCGATGTCGTTGATATCGCTCACGTCCTGGCGGGTGGCATTGTTGGCCAGCACCGCAAAGGATGCTCCGGCATCCGGGGTCCAGACGGTGTCCACCACCAGGATATCGACCAGCTCGAAGAGGCTGGAGACCAGCAGGTTGTTGGCGATCGGCCCGTACGGAACGTAGAGCACGTCGGGAAGATCGGGGATGAGCAGCGGCGACGACAGGCTCGCCAGCGATTGATCGTTGCCCGGAGGCGCCAGGATCGAGATGGTTTCGAGGCGGACCGGGGCCACGCCGCGGGTATGCTCGCGCTCCTCCACTTTGACACGCACCGAGTAGGTTGTCGCGCTGGCCGGGCGACCGTTGCGGACCAGCATCAGAATGCGGGAAGGCGAATAGTCGGAGAGTTGCGAGAGGCTTTCCTCGGCGCGTTTGGCGTCGTCCTTGTTATCGACCGCGACGATGACATTGACGGTCGAGGCGCGCATGTAGACCTGCTCGGTGGAGTCGGGTTCCATGACGCTCGGGTCGGGGTATTCGGCTTCCCAGCGGTGCCATTGCTCGGCGAGGGCAGAGCGGATGCGGCCGACCTCGATCTCCTTCGATTCCCAGGTGAGCTCGATCGGTTTGGTCAGGGTATCGGTCATGGCGCGGCCTCCGATCGTGGGGGCGACGGCAGGAGAGGGACGTTCTGCACTACGCCGGGAATGGCCGCGCCGTAGTGGCGGGACCTGTGCCCGCCAGCGGCCGAAGGCCGCCAATGCCGTGCCCACAGCCAAGCCGCGGCTTCGAAGGATGATCGTAGGGCTCGTCCGTTATCGCGCTGTGCGCGATTGGCGGCCACAGGTGCCGCCACGACGGCGTTTGGGATCGAGATGCGCATCGAAGACCTCCTAGGGGCGGCGCCAGGTGCGGCCGTCACGCTCGATGAGCAGGTCGGCCTTGTCGGGGCCCCACGTGCCGGCCTCGTAGAGCGGCAGGTGGGTGAGCTCTTCTTCTTCCCAGGCTTGCTCGATGGGATCGATCAGGTTCCAGGCGGTCTCCACTTCGTCGCGGCGGGCGAAGAGGGTTTGGTCGCCGTTCATGGCGTCGACGATCAGGCGTTCGTAGGCGTCCGCGCCGGCGCCGCCGAAGGCCGCGCCGTAGGCGAAGTCCATGCGCACGGTGCGGAGCTGCATCGTGGTGCCCGGGAATCTTGGCGACGAAGCGGAGGCTGATCCCTTCATCGGGCTGGATGCGGATGGTCAGCAGATTGGGTTCCACGTCACGCGTACCGGCGGCGTGGAACATCAGGTGCGGGACTTTTTTGAACTGAATCGCGATCTCGGAGACTCGGCGCGGAAGCCGTTTGCCGGTGCGCAGGTAGAAGGGCACATCGGCCCAGCGCCAGTTATCGATCTGGAGCTTGAGGGCGACGAAGGTTTCGGTGGTCGAGGTGGGACTGATGAACTGCTCCTGACGGAAGCCGGGAACGGCCAACCCTTCCACATAGCCGGCGGCGTATTGCCCGCGGGCGGTCATGCTCCTGACGGCGTCGCCGCTGGGGGGAATGACCGAGCGGAGAACTTTCACCTTTTCATCGCGGACCGCGTTGCCACGGAAGACCGCGGGCGGTTCCATGGCGACGATGGCCAGAAGCTGCAACATGTGGCTTTGCACCATGTCGCGCAACGCGCCGGCTTCCTCGTAATAGGCGGCGCGGTCCTCGACACCGAGCGATTCGGCCACCGTGATCTGCATGTGATCGACGTAGTGGCGGTTCCAGACCGGCTCGAAGAGGACATTGGCGAACCGGAAGGCGAGCGCGTTCTGGACGGTTTCTTTACCGAGGTAGTGGTCGATGCGATAGACCTGACCTTCGGACACGACTTCGCTGATAGCGTGGTTGAGCTCGCGGGCGGAGGCGATATCGTGCCCGATCGGTTTTTCGACCACGATGCGTGACCAGCCGGTGCGCGGCGCGTTGTAGAAGTCCTGCCGTTCGACCAGCTCGTGCGAGCCGAGGCTGCGGACGATGGTGGTGTAGAAGCTGGGCGGGGTGGCCAGATAGAAGAGCCGGTTGCCTTCGGTGCGGCGTTCGTGGTTCAGCTCGTCGAGCCGGATCTTGAGCCGGGCGTACATGTCCTGCTCATCGAAGTTGCCGCCGACGTAGAAGAGCCCTTTGGCAAACGAGTTCCAGCGCTCGTCGGTGACGGGCAGGTGGGAGTGTTTTTCGACCGCGGCGCGCATCTCGGCGCGGAATTGCTCGTCGCTCCACTGCCGGCGGGAGACGCCGACGATGGCGAAACCTTCCGCCAGGCGGGAGTTCATGGCCAGGTCGTAGAGGGCCGGCATCAGCTTGCGGGAGGTGAGATCGCCCGAAACGCCGAAGATGATCATGGCGCAGGGGGTGGCGGTTACCGCCTGCATCATCCCTTCCCGCAAGGGATTGACGATGGTTTCTTCGACGCCGTTCAGGGCGCCATCGAGAATTTCGTGATCGACGTCGATCTGGGCCTCGACAGCGAGGGCGCGAGCTTTGGCGGAGGACGACATTTCGCTCATGCGAAGCTCCCTCGTGGCATAGGGTTATCCAATCGTTTCGGTTGCTCCGGTGGTCCAGTTGGTGTGGAAGACACCGGGCGTGTCGAGGCGGCGATAGGTGTGCGCGCCGAAGTTGTCGCGCAATCCCTGGATCAGGTTGGCGGGCAGCTTTTCGGTGCGGTAGGTATCGACGTAGTTCAGCGAGGCGGAGTAGGCCGGCACCGGAATACCGTTGCGCACGGCAGTTTCCACCGCGACGCGGGCCGATGGGCCGGTCTCGTTGACGTCTTTGGTGATGTGGGGCGCGAGCAGCAGATTGACCAGGCCAGGATCTTCCTTGAAGGCGGCGCGGATCGGATCGAGCAGCTCGGCACGGATGATGCAGCCGGCCATCCAGATACGCGCGATCTCGGCCAGGTTCAGATCCCAGTTGTAGGTGGCCGATGCCGCCTGCAGCAGCGCCATCCCCTGGGCGTAGGACGAGATCTTGGCGAAGTAGAGCGCGTTTTCCAGATGGTCGATCAGGGCGGCGCGCTCGGCTTGGCCGGTGATCGGCTCGATGGTCGGCCCGGTCAGCTTCAGGCTGGCGGCCACGCGCTCTTCCTTGCGGGAGGACATCGAGCGGGCGAGCACGGCGGCATCGATGGTCGGAATTGGGGTGCCGAGATCGAGCGCATTCTGGCTGGTCCAGCGGCCGGTGCCTTTTTGCTCGGCGGTATCCAGAATCTGGTCGACCAGGGCGATGCTGCTCCCCGCATCGGTGACGGCGAGCACCTGACCGGTGATCTCGATCAGAAACGATTCGAGCTTGCCGGTGTTCCAGCGCTCGAAGACCTTGCCGATCTCGGCGGCGCTCATGCCGAGCGCGCGGCGCATGATGTCGTAGGTCTCGGCGATAAGCTGCATATCGCCGTATTCGATGCCGTTGTGGACCATCTTGACGTAGTGGCCCGCGCCACCGGGACCGATATAGGTCACGCAGGGTCCGGCTTTGGATTTGGCGGAGATGTCGACCAGCATCGGTTCGAGGATGGAATAGGCGTCTTTCGAACCGCCCGGCATCAGGGCCGGACCCCAGAGGGCGCCTTCCTCACCGCCGGAGATGCCCATGCCGACGAAGCGGAATTTGCCGTCCCATTCCAGCGAGCGCCGCTCGGTGTCGGTGAAGAGGGAGTTGCCGCCGTCGATGACGATATCGTCCGGATCGACGTACTCCGAGAGCTCGGCGAGCACCGCATCGACCGGCGCGCCGGCTTTCACCATGATGATGATGCGGCGCGGTTGCTCGAGCGATTCGACGAAGCCGGCGATCGATTCGGATCCGACCACATTCAGTCCAACGGCGCGCTCTTCCAGGAAATCCTGGGTACGGGACCAGGTGCGGTTATAGACGCCGATGGGATAGCCGTTGCGCTCGATATTGAGCGCGAGGTTTTCGCCCATGACCGCCAATCCGATGACACCTGTGTGCCGGTTCGCCCCGCTGGTCAATGTGGTCGTCTCCATGGTTGGTCGTGAATCGTGTCGGGTGGCACGGGATTCGTGCGCACGGGCCATGATTGTAGTGCTTTGACCAATTTACCCGCGAGACTATTGGGTTTTTGTTTAGTTACAAAGCGACCCAGCGAGGTAAGCGCTGAGAAGTGGACGTCCTGCACTACACCTGCGCGGGGTCGGTTCGGAGCTTTGAACCTAGCGCAACATGCGGTAGGTGATGTGGGTGACGTTGCTGGTGGAGCGAGATTCGATGAGATCCATCTTCAGGGGCGGCACGCCTTCGAAAAGGCGGACGCCGGTGCCCATGGTGAAGGGCGAGATGTGCAGGCGGAGCTCGTCGATCAGACCGGCGGCGAGAAACTGGTTGACGGTGGTGGCGCCGCCCGCGATCGAGACATTGCCGTCGCCAGCGGCTTCGCGAGCTTGTCGCATGGCGGACTCGATCCCGTCCGTGACGAAATAGAAGGTGGTGCCGCCCTGCATGGGCAGCGGGTCGCGTGGGTAGTTGGTGAGCACGAAGGTTGGCGCGTGGTACGGCGGATCGTCGCCCCACCATCCGGTCCATTCGAGATTCCAGTCGCCGCGTTGCGGAGTGAACATGTTGCGCCCCATGATGAACGCGTTCGCGGCGACGACGCGTTGCATCTCGGCCCGGTTTTCCTCGGGGGTTTCCATCATCCATTTGACAACGAGCGCGCGCCAATCGATGCCGCCGTCGAACCCGAAGGGATAGGTTTCGCTCTGCTCGAACCCGGCGGAGTAGCCGTCGGCTGAGATGGCGAGGTCGCAGGTGACGTTGGTCATGTATGTTCTCTCCTCTTTCCGGTGCTTGTGTACTGTGCGTAGTCGTATGTGTTGTGTGCTTATCGACAGTTGCGCTCTAAGAAGCGAACGGACTACGGCCCCAGAAGGCGCGGTTCGCGCATCCCCACCGTCTGTCATTCTGAACGCAATGAGGAATCTTTTTCGTCGGCCATGCCTGCAGTCAGGTCTCTGGTCCAGAACTCATCCTAAGATGTTCACTGCTATCTATCTACAGTCTCGATGACAAGACGGTATGCCATGAACGCGCGAGCGGCGAAACGGCTTTACGATGGAAAGTTGGCGGCGCAGGATCTTGCGAAGTACGTTGCCGACAGAACGCTGGATGGGTTCCTTGGCGAAGAGATGTGGCGCTATGCCGTCGAGCGAAAAGCTGGGGTTCTCGCCTCGGCGGTGGCATCATCGGTGCGAGAAGCCCCTGAACTCGCAAATCGACTCCCGTACGCTGAACGGGTGATCGGTTTGCAGGAATGTCTCTCGCTGGATGCCGGAAACGAAGAGCTGAGACGGATTTGGTTCATCGTGACCCAAGAGGTTCCGAAGCTCTTGGTTTCTATCGATGCGGAGCTGGACCGATTCGGGTTTCCGGATGAAAGCGCAGAACGAGACCCTTCGCGTGAGCTTCGACCGATCGCGTCGATTACCGAGAATCGTGACCAAATCGCGGCGCTCTGCCGGGAGTTTCAGGTTGAACGGCTGGATATCTTCGGATCGGCAACGACGGGAACATTCAATTCGGACACGAGCGATATCGATTTTCTGGTCGCCTACTTACCCGATGTGAAACCGAAGTTCAGTCGCATTCTCGAACTGGAGTCGAGGCTGGCGGACGTGTTGGGCAGGAAGATCGACCTGGTGGAAGATCGAGCGTTCGAGAATCCGTATTTCCGGCAGAGCGTACGAATGAGCCGAATTCGTATTTTCCCGTTATAGCTTCTGTTTGGCCAACGGCACGACAGGGACGTCCGGCACTACGCCTGCCTCGTTAGGCAAAAAACGCCCCGATCTGTATGGGTAGACCGGGGCGTTTGTGGGATGTACGCGTTCTTTAGTCCGCGGCGGCGGCCAACGACGCCCGCTTCCCTTCGACGCCTTCGAGGAGGGTTTTGAAGGAGTGCTCGAAGGATTCGATGCCTTCGGTCTCGAGCTGGGTGGTGACGGCGTCGATGGAGATGCCGGCGGCTTCGAGATCGAGAATGACGTTCTTCGCGTCTTCGAGATCGGCGTCGACGGTGCGCTTGACGGTACCGTGATCGAGAAAGGCCTGGATGGTTTTGCCCGGCATGGTGTTGACGGTGTACGGCCCGATCAGGGAGTCGACATAGAGGGTGTCCGGGTAATCCGGGTTCTTGGTGCCGGTGCTGGCCCAGAGGGGACGTTGCGGGCGGGCACCGGCGGCTTTGAGGGCGTCCCAGCGCGGGCCGCTGAAGATCTCTTCGAATTTGGCGTAGGCGAGCTTGGCGTTGGCGACGGCGGCCTTGCCACGCAGCTCTTCGAGGGCTTTCTTGTCGCGCGGGTCCTCGACCTCGGAAATCTTTTCGTTGATCAGGCGGTCGACCAGGGTGTCGACCCGGCTGACGAAGAAGGAGGCGACCGACGCGATACGGTCGACCGGCTTGCCGTCCGAAACCCGCTGTTCGAGCGCGTCGATGTAGGCATTGGCGACCCGCTCGTAGGCCTCGATGGAGAAGAGGAGCGTGACATTGATGTTTACGCCTTCGGCCAGCATGTCACGGACGATCGGCGCGCCCTCGATCGTGCCCGGGATCTTCACCATCAGGTTCGGGCGGTCGATGGTTTTCCAGAGGCGGCGGGCGGCTTCGCGGGTGCCTTCGCCGTCACGCGCGAGGTCGGGAGCGACTTCGATGGAGACGAAACCGTCGGCGCCGTCGCTCAGATCGTAGATGGGGCGGAAGACATCGCAGGCGTTGCGGATGTCATCGACGGCCAGCGCTTCGAACACGTCGGCGGTGGTGATGTCGCCTTTCAGGAGTTCGGCGATCTGGGCGTCGTAGTCGCCGCCGGCGGCGATTGCCTTTTCGAAGATGGTCGGGTTCGAGGTGACGCCCCGGATGCCGACGTCCTCGATCATGGCGGCCAGGCTGCCGCTGGTGAGCATGGAGCGGGCGATATCGTCTTGCCAGATGCTCTGGCCCTGGTCGAGGAGCTGGGATACGCGTTGGTTCATTGGTGGGTTCCTCCTGGTTGGGCAGGCGATGGTGCGCATGCCCGGCGTCTGTGTTTTGGAGACGAGAGGGCAGATACGCCCTCGGCTACGACCGGATGAGTTTCGAGACGATCGGGCACGGAGGCCCTGCGCTACGATCGCTACGGGGCCGGAGCCCTCGCGGCGACCGGATGCGGGTCATTCACGAATGACCTTTGTGGCCGGCGAAGCCGGAGCCGACGGTTTCCTGGCTGAAGTCGGCGTCGAGCGCGTCGGCTTCCTTGCCTTTGTCGAGCAGGCGCAGCGCTTCCGCGGCGACGTGCTCCTTGGTGAATCCAAAGTGGGCGAGTACTTTGTTGCCCGGTCCGGATGCGCCGAAGGTATCGATGCCGACGCTGCGGCCATTGGGTCCAGTGTAGCGCTGCCACCCGCTGGTGACGCCCGCTTCGACCGAGAGGCGCGGGGTTGGCCACGGTCCGAGCACGCTGTTGCGGTACGACTCGGTCTGATGGTCGAAGAGCTCCCAGCTCGGGAGGCTGACCACGCGCGCCGCCACCTGGTAGTCCTTCAGCAGGTCGGCCGCTTCCAATGAAAGGGCGACCTCGGAGCCGGTGGCGACCAGCACGATATCCGGAGTCGCTTTGGTGTCGCGCAGCACATAGCCGCCCTGGGCGAGCGAGCCATGCGCATTGGCGCGATCGAGAATGGGAAGGTCCTGGCGGGAGAGGACGAGCACGGTCGGTCCATCGGCACTCAGAGCGGTCTGCCAGGCTTCGCGGGTTTCGTTCGCGTCCGCCGGGCGGATGACGTTCAGACCCGGAATGAGGCGCAGCGCCATCACCTGCTCGACCGGTTCGTGAGTGGGACCATCTTCACCGACCGCGATGCTGTCGTGGGTGAAGACGAAGATCGACTTGTACCCAGAAAGCGCGGCCAGCCGAACCGGGGCGCGCATGTAATCGGAAAAGACCAGGAAGGTGGCGGTGAACGGAATAACCCCGCCGTGGGCGGCCATGCCGTTGACCGCGCTGCCCATGGCATGCTCGCGGATACCCCAATGGATATTGCGGCCGGCATAGCTCCACGGTCCGCCAAGCTCGCCCTGGATCTCTTCGCTGCCGGCGGGGACCGGTGGCTGGAAATCGCCGCCGCCCTTCATGCCGGTGTTGGTGGAGGGGTTGAGGTCGGCCGAGCCGCCAATGAAGGTGGGAACCTTGGGATAGAAGGCCTGGATGACGGCTTCGGAGGCCTTGCGGGTGGCGATGGCTTTGTCGCCGACGTTCCAGACGGGTAGATCGGCGTCCCAGCCCTTGGCCAGCTCGCCGGCGAGGGCGCGTTTCAGCTCGGCGCCGAGGTCAGGATGCGCGGCGACATAGGCCTCGAAGGCGGTATCCCATTCCTTTTCCGCCTTGGCGCCAGCTTTGACGGCGTCGCGGAAGACCTCGAGCGCTTCGTCGGGAACGAAGAAGGCGGGTTCTTCCGGCCAGTCGAGATTCTTCTTGGCGGCGGCGACTTCCTCAGGTCCCAGCGGCGAGCCGTGAACCCCGAAGGTGCCTTCCTTCTTGGGGGAGCCGAAGCCGATGATGGTCCTCGCCAGGATGAGCGATGGCTTGTCGGTAACGGCGCGCGATTCGTCGAGCGCCTTGCGCACCTGGTCGGTATCCATACCGTCGATGGAGACGGTGTGCCAGCCGGAGGCTTCGAAGCGGGCCGCGACATCTTCCGAGAAGGAAAGATTGGCCGTGCCGGCCAGGGTGATGTGGTTCTGGTCGTAGAGATAGATCAGCTTGCCGAGCCCGAGGTGGCCGGCAATGGAAGCGGCCTCCATGGCGACCCCTTCCATCACGTCACCGTCGGAGACGATGGCGTAGGTGTAGTGGTCGATGACGTCGTGACCCGGGCGGTTGTAGGTGGCGGCCAGGAAGTGCTCGGCGATCGCCATGCCGACGCCGTTGCCGAAGCCCTGCCCGAGCGGTCCGGTGGTGACTTCGACACCTGGGGTGAGTCCATATTCCGGGTGGCCCGGGGTGAGTGAGCCAAGCTGGCGGAAGCTTTTGAGCTGCTCCAGTGGCAGGTCGTAGCCGGTCAGATAGAGCAACGAATAGAGCAGCGCCGAGCCGTGCCCGGCCGAAAGAACGAAGCGGTCACGATTGGCCCAGTGCGGGTCTTTCGGATTGTGCTTCAGATACTCGGTCCAGAGGACGTAGGCCATATTGGCGGCGCCCATCGGGAGCCCGGGATGACCAGAATTCGCCTTCTGCACCTGGTCGACCGAGAGAAAACGGATGGAGTTGATCGCGCGCTCTTCGAGGCTGCGATCGATGGAAAGTGCCAAGTTGGGATTCTCCTTCATAGCTGCGCTGCCGGCGTCATGGCCGGTCCGGCCTGCGCAGGAGCCGGGAACGATCTGCTTTCCTTCATTATGCAATGACCCATCAAACCCAAATGGAAAGCGGACGATAAGCTGCCATCCAGCCCATGGATTCGGATGTAGACACTTTCAAACTTTCATGAGAAACTTTCGTAATCGAGAACAAATCACATGTGTATGGGTCGAGATTTTCCGGGAAGGGGAGAAGACGTTGGCACAGAATCGGGCTGCTCAGCTTTTCATGGCTGAGGTTCTTTCGGGCAAGCTCAATCGTCGCGAGGTGCTCAAGCGGGGCGCCGCGGTTGGCTTCGGGGGCGCGGCGCTGGGCGCGCTGGCCGATCTTGGCGCGGCCAATTCGGTGATGGCGGCCACTGAAGGTACGCTCACGCCGACCTTCTATCACTGGATCACGGACCTGCACACGAACATCTCGCAGGTCAACGATGACTTCGCCGAGACGTTCCCGCTCGACGTTCAGATCGCCCCGGTGGAATCGGCAAGCGCCGATGTCTTCATCGCCGAGGCGAAAGAGGGGTTCAGCACCTGGGACTTCTACGTCGGTCAGACGCCGTTCGCCGAAATGGCGGGCATGATCGAAACCGGAACCATCGAGCCATGGGATCCGTATATCGATCCGACCGTGAAGGCCGACATTCTCCCGGCGGTGCTCGACGAGAGCTCGGTCGACGGGCAGCTCTACGGCTGGCCGTTCCTGCTGGATATCATCGTGCAGGCCTGGAACGGGCGCATCGTGGAAGAGGCCGGACTCGATCCGAACGTGGGGGCGGCCACCTGGGATGAGTTCATCGCCAATGCCCAGAAGGTGAAGGACAGCGGCGTAGTGCCGTTCGGCGCAACCTTCGACCGCGGCGGTTGGCGATCGCTGGCGCCGGTGGCGCACTCGATCTCGCTCGATGTCTATACCGAAGACGGCTTCTTCGACTTCACCAACGATGCCGTCGTCGAGGCGCTCGAGATCCTGAAGCGGATCAAGGAGCTGGCCAACCCGGACATCATGACCTCCGGTTCCTCGGACGGTGGCCAGAACGGCACCGGCGATGAAGGCGCCTGGGCCAGCGAGCAGGTCGCCTACTACGTCAAGTATCAGAACGCGCCGCTGCGCTTCTCCGGTAACTGGGAGGATCCAACCCGAGTCATGCTGGCCGGTCTGCCCAAGACGGAAGCCGGCGCAGGTGGAACGGTCTTCTGGACGACCGGCGCGGCGCTGCTCAAATATGGGTTGAACAAGCAGCAGGCAGCCGACTACATGACGGCCCTTACCTTCGACGAGCGCATCTGGCGCGGATCGATCGAGGGCGTCGACGGCGAGGCCCCGGTGGGACAGGTGCCCATCTACCAGTCGATCTGGGAGAAATGGGACGCCGAGAAGCCAGACTGGGTGGCGCCCTGGGCCTACCTGGTGCGAGACCAGTTGTCTCGCAGCGCGGGTATCCATGTCAACAAGTTCGGCTTCACGCAGTTCTTCAGCATCGGCGACCAGTACTGGCACCGATATCTGACGGGCGAGGAGTCCGATCCACGCAAGGCGCTGCAAGACGCGCGTGATGCGGTCATCGCCGAGGTGGCGAAGACCACGTAGACCGTCGTATCGAACTTCGAACAAAGCGGGGGCGGGCGATCACCTGATCGCCCGCCTGTTCTTCGGTCGTGAACGGTACGGAGCTCCACGTGGCGCAGAGTTACGACGTCCCCCATCGTAAGCAGAAGGAAGACTCCATCTTCGGGAACATACCCGCGGCATGGCTCTATCTGCTGCCTGCGCTGGTTTTTTTCATCGGGTGGCAGGTCTATCCGATTGCGCGGGTCGCCTGGCTCAGCTTCACCGACTACCACTTCATGCGCGATACGCCGGCTCAGTTCGTCGGGCTGCAGAACTATCGGGAAGCGATTCGCGACCCGCTGGTGCGGAGCGGATTGCAGCGAGCGGCGGTCTTCACCGCCATCTTCCTGCCGGGGATGATCTTTCTGCCGATGTTCCTGGCGGCGATGGTCGATCGGTATCGCGGCGCCAAGACCTCGATGTTCCTGCGGGTGGTGCTGCTGATTCCCGCCATGATCCCCGGCCCGCTGATCTATGTGCTCTGGCGGTGGATGTATGACATCTACATTGGGCCGATCAACTATTTCCTGGTTGCCAAGTTCGGCATCTTCGATATTCAGAATCAACCGCTCTGGCTCGGAAACGAACGTCTGGTCTTCTTTTCGATTGCGGTCATGGCGTGGTGGTGGGGGCTGGGCTACCACACCATGTTCTATCTGGCCGGCATGGCCACGATTCCCCAGGATCTGTATGACGCGGCGAAAGTCGATGGCGCGGGCGAGTGGCGCATCTTCTGGGATGTGACCTTCCAGCGTTTGCGGCCGATCATCCTGGTGCTGGTCGTGCTGCGCTTCGGCACGGCGATGGCGGCGATCGACGAGTTCCTCATTTTAGGCGGTGGTTCGGGCGATCGGAGCCGGCCGACCTATACGTGGACGGTCTACATGAAGGATCTGGCGTTCACGCCTGGGGGACAAGCCCCAGGGCTACGCCGCGGCCGTGGGCTGGATCGGGACGATTGCCATGCTGGCGGTGGTGCTTACGCTCTTTTACCTCTTTCGATCGAAGGACTAGGAGTAGGTTTCGATGGCTGAGGTTGGATTGCAGACAACATCCGAGGGGCCGACGCTACTACGTGCCGCCTGCCCGGCGGAAGGTTCCGTTGGGCACCGATCGCGCGGCATATCATCGTCTGGTCGTGCGTGGCGATCATTCTCTTTCCCATCCTCTGGGTGGTGCTGCTTTCCATCAAATCCCGCAAGCGATTCGGCCAGGAACTACATCTGGCCGGAGAACTTCGATTTCACGCACTACAAGGATGTGCTGAACGCGAATCCAGACCTCACGCACAATTTGTGGAACAGCGCCTACGTGACCATCGGCACGATGGTCATTACCACCATTTGTGCGGTGCTGGCGGGGTATGCGCTGGTGCATTTGCGCATGCCGGGACGGCGCATTCTGCTGGTCGCTCTTCGTCGCGTCGATGTTCTTTCCGACCCGCGTTACCGCGTTGATCTCGATCTGGCAGGTGCAGCGCAGTTTCGGACTCTACAACGTGACCTGGGGATTGATCATGCCCTACGTCACGCTTGGTCTGGCGCTTTCGATCTTTCTCATGAAGGGAATCTTCGAATCGGTCCCGCGCGAGATCGTCGATGCGGCGCGTATCGACGGAGCGGGCACGATCGAGCTGCTGACGCGGATCATGATTCCGCTGGTGCGCAACGGATCGTGGTGGTGATCATCATCAACTTCGTCAGCGCCTGGGGGGAGTATCTGCTGGCTTCCACGCTGATCGCGGATCAGAGCGCGCGCACGATGCCGGTGGTGCTGGCGACCGCGGCGGGCGGCATGGGCGCCTGGATCTGGCCCCGGTTGGCGGCAGTGTACGTGATGACGTTGATTCCGGCGCTGCTGGCCTTCGCGTTCGCGCAACGCTGGTACATGCGCGGTTTGCAAGAGGGTGCCCTCAAGGTCTGAGCAGGAAGACCGGCGAGACTGCCCAGAATTCCATAGAACTGGGAAACGGCTGGTGATCCCGAACTCCGGCAACGGCGTAGGTACAGGTAACTCCGCTGTGGTCTGGCGCTTTGCGCTACTGTCGATGATTTCTCCGGCGGAGCCAGTTATCTCTGGAGCTTTGTTCGCGGGGTCCAATCGCCAGCGGACGGAGTCATCCGACGCAAAGGAGCGTGTCATGGATGCCAGCACCTATCTCGATCGCAAGAACAAGCTGATTTGCGGCGTCGATCCGTCATTGGTCGGGCAGATGATCGACGAACTGATGGCCGCCCAGATCGGTGGTGAGATCGATATCGTCGGTCCGGACGAATTGCACCGCCTGAAACATCCGCCGGAGGAGTGCGGATTGAGCTGCCAGATCAACCGGGTCTTCCTTGGAATGGGCAACGATCTGGAAGAGTACGAATGGGAGCGCGAGCAGCTCCAGCGCGGTCAGGCGATCGTGGCGGTGCCGGCCTCGGGCGCGGATGTGCAAGCGAAGGTGCGGGAGATCATGGCCGGGCATTGCCAGACCTCGTTGCACTTTTCTGGGAAGTGGACATCGAAGTCACTGTAGCGGGGGCATCCTCTCTTCCCCTTACCGATGTCCCCGGATATGTATCCTCAAGTGGCACATTCCTGCACCGAAACACAGGGAACGGGCTGGAAGGATCCCAGCCCGTTCGCAGTTCGTTTCGAAGGGAGTTTAAGAGGTCGGAGTGCCGTTAGATGACTGAGCGGCAATCATGCCCAGGACTCGCTCATAGCCAATGTCGCCCGGGATCGACCGGACTCCGGTCACTGGCGGCACACCGGTGACCGTGTCGATCACCTCACCTTGGGGATTGCGCAACGTCACCACCACCTGGGTGCCGTCGTCGAAGAACGACACGCCGTCCTCGCTGACCACCGGATACCCGTCGACGGTGGTCGTGCCTGTGATCGCGCCAGTCGCATCGCGGGTTCCCCATGAGAATGTGATGTGAATGGCGCGATCGTCGATTGGTTCCCACACTCCCATGGGGATGTCGTCATAGGAGATCGAGCCGTCAGCACCAGTGATTGGAGCAACGCCACTTTGCAAATCTACAGACCCATCGGCATCCCAGTGAACCATGGAAAGACCATCGGGACCGGTCCCACTGAGCCAGGTGCCCACTATGGGGTGCGTGGCCATATCGACGGTCGCATCCTGAGCACCGGAGGGCCGATCTGTCGCAGTCAGCGCCAGGCCAATTCCACTCGCCCCCAGACCCACGATCGCTGTCCGCCGCGAAACGATTACATCCGTTTGCAACCTTTTCATCGGTGATTGACTCCTTGCGCGGCCAACCGGGCCACCTGGCGCTCCTCAAGATCGGGAGCCAAACACCACCATGGAACCTCAGGGTTCACTGCGACACCCAGTCCGCTTCCATTCTTCCCCCAGAGTTACGGGTGATAAGGTGATCCAGGATGCGCAAAGGAGCGCAGATTGCCGAGGCAGCCAATGGACAGCGGGCCGAAGAGCATAGTCAAAGAGCAGAGCTTTCCCTTTGCCGATTGGCTGCGCACTGCCCGCGAGACCGCGAAGTTGTCGCAGGAGGAACTCGCCGAGCGATCCGGTTTGTCTCCCAATACGATCGGCGCATTGGAACGGGGCGAACACCGGCGTCCGTACCCGGCCACGATCCGTGCGCTGGTCAGGGCGCTTGGGCTCGGTGAGGATGAACAGGCGGCGCTTTCGGCCGCGGTACCGAGGCGCGCACGCTCATCTGAAAGCGACCTTTCTCAATTGCGGCAACTGCCGACGTTGGGCGTGCCGTTGATCGGTCGTGAGCGCTGACGTGGACGCCGTATCGGCGCTGCTCCAGCAGGACAATCTCCGGCTGGTGACTCTCACCGGTCCGGGCGGTGTCGGCAAAACGGTCCTCGCTCTGCGGATTGCTGAGGTCGTTGCCTCGTCGTTCACTGATGGCGTGCTCTTTGTTCCACTCGCCAACGTCCAGGACCCAAACCTCGTCGCTACGGCGATCGCACATGCGCTTGGAATGTTCCACTTTGGTGAAAGAGCGCCGGTCGACCAACTAGCAAAGATGCTTCGAGATCGGCACCAACTGCTGATACTTGATAATTTTGAACATCTGCTCGCGGCGGCGCCCCTCGTTACCGACCTCCGGATTCAATGTCCGCGGTTGATCGTCCTGGTTACGAGCCGAACCAGACTCCGATTGGCCGAGGAACATCTCTTCTCTGTGGCCCCATTGCCGGTGCCAGCGCTAGAAGCCATCCCAACCGCGGTTGAATTGTCCCAGGTGCCGTCGGTGAGGCTTTTCGTGATCCGGGCGCTAGCGGTGGATTCGACGTTGGAGTTCACGGAGTCCAACGCGAGGGCGGTGGCTTCGATTTGCCATCGGCTCGATGGTCTCCCGCTGGCGATCGAACTCGCCGCCGCCCGCTCATCGATGTTCACCCAGGCAGAGATCGCCGGCCTTCTTAACGCACGGTTACCGCTCCTGACCGCCGGACGTCGCGACGCCCCGTTTCGTCACGGGACGATGCGCGACGCTATCGCATGGAGCTACGACCTGTTGTCGCTTCAAGAGCAGGCATGTTTTCGGCGGCTCGCGGTGTTTGTTGGCGGATTCACATTGGAAGCGGCTGATGCGGTGTTCGCGACGGCCGACGGTCGGTCTTGGGATACCGTCACGAACGTCGCCGCTCTTGTGGACCAGAGCCTGCTGCGGCATGAGGTCGGACCGGGAGGCGTGTCACGCTACGTGATGCTCGAGACGCTTCGGGAGTTCGGCCTGGAGCAACTCGCGGAAACGAACGAACTTGAGGTGATCCGAAGCGCACACGCCGCTTACTTTGCTTCGCTGGATGATGAGTTGGACCCCAACCGTGTCGATACCGGTGAACGATTTGACGACCGCCTCTTACGAATCGAGGCCGATCATCCCAATTGCCTGGCAGCCATGTCGTATCTGGCAGCGAGCGAAGACGGAACCGAAGTCCTTCGTCTTGCTGGGTCGCTTGCGGTGTTCTGGCATCATAGGGGGCATCTCAACGAGGGGCGGCGATGGCTGGAGTGGGCATTGGATCGGTCTGCAAACGCAGCGCCAGTATGGCGGGGCCGTGGTTTGGCTGGTTTGGGCCTAATCATTTGGACACAGGGCGACGCCGAGGGCGCCCGTCCACCGACGGAAGCCGCCTGCGCCATCGCGAAAGACACCTGCGATACGGACCTTCTCGCGCTTGCGGTCCATATGCTGGGTTTGATCGCGTTCGCGCAAGAGGATTGGGATCAGGCAGAGCATCGCATGAGAGAGGCAATGAACCTTCATCGGGCAAGGGGGGTTATCAGCAACGAGGCGATGGCGCTCAATGTGTTGAGCTTGATAGCGCGCGAACGCGGCGACAAGAAAAACTGTGACATGCATGCAGAGGCGGCACTTGTGCTCTTTCGCGCCTCAGGGAATGCGTCCGGAACTGCAATGGCACTCTGCAACAGGGCCAGTGTTGCAAACGCTTGCGGCGATCTACTCAGAGCGGTCGCTGACTTTCAGGAAGCGTTGCGGCTCTGGGCCGGTATTGGTGAACGCCGGACGATTGCTCAAGCACTTGGAGGGCTTGCGGGCCTGGCGTTAAGGCTTGGCCAACCAGAACGGGCTGCGCTCCTTGTGGGGGCAGTGGAAGCACGTGCGCTCGAGATTGGTGCTGATCCTATGGCCAGAGATCACCGCCGGTCTGCTCAAACGGCCGCTGCCGCTAGAATCGAGCTAGGCGAATCGCGATCCGCGGAATTACACGCCATTGGATTGAGCATGCCATTGGCTTCGGCCATCGAGGAAGCGTTGAATCTCGTCGTTCCGGTCAACTAGCCACGCGAGCAAGCATTCGGAGCATTGAGCCTCTGCCGATCGAGATTGGTGGCCAACGGCTCCACCCTCATGCCCTGCCTTGGGGCGTTGGCGTTGCATCGGCTTCTTTGAATTGACTAGCCCCGCTCAGGCGAAGATCGGCAAGTTCGCGTGGACCACGGTCGCGTTGATGACCTCGGCTGGGGAATCGGTATAGGCGGACAGATTTTCGGTGACCCACGCCTTGGCGGCCGTGGTTGCCTGGGCGGCTGACTCCTCGGACTGGTAGAGGGAAACGCTGGCGAATCCTTCGTCGGTTGGGAACCAGAGATAGCCGACGAACCCGGGCAGGGCCTGGATGATCGGGAGGAACTCGGTGGTCGCTTTCTCCACGAACCCCCGCGGATCGGTGCCCGGAATGCTCTGATAGATTCGGGCTGTCACGAAATAACCGGCACCGAAGTCATCCAGTGGCGGGGTGGCCGCGGAGGCAGCCGCTTCGTCGCTCATCCCAAGGATCAGCAAATCGCCCGTCCAGCGCCGGGTCTCCTCGATGATGACGTCCTCGTCGATTTCTTCCTGCGTGACAAAGGTCTTCGCCACCTCATCGGAGGCAAGCGACGCATCGAGATCCCGCATGACCGTGACGCCAAAGGTCAGCAGCGGCTCATCGATCACATCGGCGACCAGGTAGCCGAGAAAGCCATCGACCTGGGAGATAGCGGGCAGGAATTCCTCGATGACCTGGGCGTTGGTCTTATCCCGGTCTCCGGGCTCTTCCAGCGGGCGCATCCGCATCGTGACATAGCCCAGAGGGGTGATCTCGGCGGTCGGGGTTGCCATTCCCATCGTGGGCGTTGCGGACTGCGCCGGACGTGCGCCCACTGGTGACCAGAAACCCGCCGGCGATGCCGGCCGCTGCGCCAACCACTGTGCGACGCGTGAATGTGGATGAACTTTGCTGGGTCATTTGAGAACGTTCTCCATGCTTGCGACTAGCAACAATCCAACCGCTCGACCAATCCGGCAGCGCTTCCTGGCTCGGTTCTGTGCCTCGATACCGTGGGAACGTTGCTCAACCAAACGTTGGGAAATCCGCACCCAGCAGTCCCGCTGGAGCATGAACTCGGCGCCGAAACCAGTCAGATTTGGAAGTACTCTTGCGTAATGTTCACAGTGTACATGGTGGGTAGAACGCCACGCTGAGATGGAGCAGGAGCGCTGCCCCATCGCTCGATCAGTCAATCCTTCATGCTAGCTCAGCGGGCGCGCTTCTGAGCCAATGCGCGTTCCCGATCTGGCTCCTGTTCACGAGCTCAGCGCGGCCCAAAGATCGATGCCGCCGGGATTGACGCCAAACGAGCAAAATGCTATAAGTCGGCGACCCAATCGCCGAAATTTGCGGCGAAAATTCAATATCAGAAAGGCAGTCCATCAATGGAGAAGGATGTCCGCGAAAGCATGGCGGCGGCGCAGCGAACCAGTTATGAGGTGAGCCGGCGCAAGGCACTTGGAATGGTGACGAAGTTGGGACTGGGCGGCGCGGCCGCGGTCGCGCTCGGCGCCGGAGTCGGAACCAGCTCGTTCCGTCAGGCACTGGCCCAGGACGGCGGGTTGCCGCAGAAGGATTACAACTTCACCTTCGTCAACCACGTCACCACCAACCCGTTCTTCACACCGACCGTATACGGCATCCAGGACGCATGCGCGTTCTTCGGTTGCAGCTACCAGTGGACCGGTTCGGAGTCCTCCGACGTTGCTGAGATGGTCGCTGCCATGCAGACGGCGATCGCCGGTGGTTCAGACGGTATCGCGGTCTGCCTGGTGGATGCCGAGGCGTTCAATCAGCCAACAGACGACGCGCTCAGCGTGGGCATTCCGGTCATCGGATACAACGCCGATACGCCAAATGCCCGGCTGGCGTACGTTGGCCAGAGCCTCTATCAGTCCGGCTACAACATTGCCCAGAAGTGGCTGCCGATGGTGAAGCCGGGTGGCAAGGTGATGCTGTCCATCGCGACCCCTGGGTCGCTGAACCTGCAGCCGCGCCTCGATGGCTACATTCAGGCGATCAAGGATGCTGGCGACCCGGTCACTTACGAGACCCTCGAAACCGGCGTCGATCAGGCCACCCAACTGTCCCGCATCGAGGCGTACTATCTCGCCAATCCCGATGTCGTGGGCATGTTTGGCACCGGCGCAACCGATTCGCTGGTTGTGGGCCAGATCTCCCAGAAATACGCGCTGGCGGCGGAAGGCGTCATCACGGCCGGTTACGACCTGCTGCCAGAAACCATCGCACTCGTCGGCAGCGGCGACATGACCTTCACGACGGACCAACAGCCGTACCTGCAGGGGTTCATTCCCACGCTGCAGCTCTACCTCTACCAGCTCTCAGGCGGCGCGGTTTCCCCCGCGAATACCGACACCAGTCTTGCTTACGTGACTGCGGACAACGTCGATATCTATCTGGCTCCCTCCCGGTTCGAGGGCAGCACCGACGCGGAGCCCGCGTAGCGACCGTTTCTTCGAGAACTGGACCGGGATTCGCTCCCGGTCCAGATTCTGCACGCGCGCGCATGAGGACCAACCAGGGACGCCGGCGATCTCGCGGGCGTCGCTGATCAACCGGTGGCGCGACACTCGCCGGCCTTTGAAATAGGCGCGGTCGCGTTGCCGCCACGTGGTTCGGTGTGGCGCTGGCGCTTTGGCAAGATGGGATTGCAACGGTCGTTCGAGCTCGAGGGAGAACGTGTGATATGTTCGTCCTTTGTGCCATCCAGGATGGAAAGCGACGCCCGGTCGGTCAGTAGAAGCAGGGAAGATGGCACAAGGGATCGCATCTGAGAGTCAGGAGAAACCCCCGGCGGATAGCCGGCGGTGGTTCGACGGCGCCGTCGATTTCGTCGCCCGTTACCGGGAGGCGAGCATCGCCGCCGTCGCGATCCTGCTCGTTATCTATATCCAGCTCAACAACAGCGTTTTCCTGACCAGCCCCCTGATGAGTGTCGTGCTGCGCGATACCGCGCGGATCGGGATGCTCGCCGCGGGCCTTGTGATCGTCATGATCACGGCGGAAATCGATTTGTCGGTCGGGGCGATCTACGCGTTCGCGCCGTATCTGATGATTCGCATGAGCGAGGACTGGGGGGTGTCACTCTGGGTGACAGCGCCCATTGCCATCTTGCTCGGTATCGCCGTTGGGTTCATCAACGGAATCATTACGGTCAAACTGCGCATTCCATCGCTGATTACCACGCTTGGCATGTTCTTCCTGTTGACCGGAATCACGGTTTCGTACGCGCACAGTCAACCCATTCGAATGCCGGTGCAGCCACCATTCAACGTCATCTTCGGTCAGAATCGATTTGGTCCGCTCGACTCGCTCTTTTCGCGGGACGGTCTCACCGGCTTCACGCCGATCATCTGGACAACGATCGTTGTATTGATCCTGACGCTCGTGCTGGCCCGCACGGTCTTTGGCCTGCATATCGTTTCCACCGGCAGCAATCTGCTGGCCGCACGCGAGATCGGCGTGCGCACCGACCGCATCAAGATTTCCGCATTTATGATCTCGGGTTGTCTGGCCGCCCTGACCGGTTTGATCACCGCCACGGTAACCGGTTCCGCGGCTCCCGATACCGGCGGCAGCACGCTGACCTTGCTCGCGATCGCCGCCGCGGTCATCGGTGGCACCTCGTTGACGGGTGGTTCCGGTACGGTGATCGGCGCGTTGATCGGCGCGTTCGTGATCTCCTCCCTCAATAACGGCCTGGTGCTGCTGGGCGCGCAGGCGACGGAATCGAATATCTATCTCGGGCTTGCGATCCTCGGGGCCATGATTCTGAATGTGCAACTGGATGCGTTTCGGTTGCGGAGAAAACGGTAATGGTCGATTCTGCTACGCCGGTTATCGATGTCGAGCATATAAGCAAGAGCTTTGGCGCGGTTACGGCGCTGCGCGATGTCACCATGCACCTCGACAAGGGTGAGGTGCTGGGGCTGGTAGGAGACAACGGCGCCGGCAAATCGACGCTGATCAAAATTCTCTGCGGTTTTCACAAACCCGATAGTGGAACGTATTCGTTCGACGGCAACCCAATCAGCCTGAATTCGCCCATCGAGGCCCGTGCGCTGGGTATCCAGACGGTCTACCAGGATCTGGCGCTGGTCAACGATCTCAGCGTCTATCACAACATGTTTCTGGGCAGGGAACGAAAGAAGCGGGTGCTGGGCGTCCCATTGCTCGATAACAAAACCATGCGCCGGCTCACCATCGAGTATCTCAGCAATCTTGGCATTCGCATTCCGAACGTCGACAACACCGTCGCGATGCTCTCCGGCGGTCAGCGTCAGAGCGTTGCCGTGGCACGTTCCATCTATTCCAACCCCACGGTGCTGATCATGGACGAGCCGCTGGCCGCGCTCGGCGTGCGCGAAAGCCGGCTGGTGCTGGACCTGGTTTTGGAACTGAAAAAGCGGGGCGATATCTCGATCATCCTGATCGCGCATAACTACGCGCAGGTGTTCGAGGTGTGCGACCGCATCAATTTCCTCAGCGGCGGCGAGATCGTCTACGACGCGCGTACCGCCGACACCACGGTCACCGATCTGATCAACCTGGTGACGCGGGGATACAAGGCCGCCGACGCGCCCGATCCCAGGATCGAAGCCGTGGTTCGCGATATCGCCTGATCCATTTTTCCAACAAGCGGACTTCGACGTCATTACCGTGGCTGACGTCCTCGACGCTAGCTACTCCCCCAGTCCCGATAGAGCGCTGCTCCCTGCCTTTCGCCAATGGGGAGGATCATTGTCGTTCCAAGGAGTCGCGACATGAAATACATCCGCGTGTACGCCGACGAGAATGGTGAGTCTCACTATGAAGACGTTGAAGTCGAGTTGGCAGCCAGAGACTTTGCTCCGCCGGCCCCGCCGTTGCACCTCTCCCCGATGATTCCAGCCACCGGTGTCGCCTTCGTGCGCTTCCCGCCTGGATGGGACGGCGACTGGCACCCGACGCCGCGACGGCAATTTTTCTTCTTTCTCGCGGGTGAACTCGCGGGGGAGACAAGCGACGGCGATCGCCGTCGCCTCGGACCCGGTAGCGTAGTTCTGTTGGAAGACACGACTGGCAGAGGTCATCGTTCCTGGGTCGTTGGCGATGGTGAGGTGCTGGCGACGGTGGTGCAGTTGGAAGACCTAGGAGACTAATCCGGAAGGCCATTGCAGACTCGCTCGTTTGTCTGGTGAGTTGGGCGAAAGTCGAAACCCTGCTCTACAAATCCTCTGCTTCTTCTGCCTGAACTGAATTCGGAATACCCTCGAGCGGTTCGTCGCGCAACGACGGATTCTTCCGTTCCGCCCAGGCGTACATCGCCAGACCGATGAGCGATGGCAGGAAGAAGTCGAAGAAGCGGAAGAGGAGGGTGGCGCCGATGGCGAGATCGGCGGGTACGCCGCTGCGTTGCAGGGAGAGGGTGAGCGAGCCTTCGACCGCTCCCATGCCGTAGAGCACCGGGACGATGCGCGCGGCCACGAACGAGGTGACGTAGGCCAGAAAGATGCCGTAGAGATCGGGCGAGAAGCCGACCGCGCGCACGCAGGCGTAGATCATTGCCAGGGTGCAGACGCGGGTGAGCAAGGTGGTGGCGACGGTGCCGAGAAAGTCGGCTGGGGTCAGCGCGTGGTCCTTGAATTGGTCGATGGCGCTCGGTGAGCTGGCGCTGCAGCTTCTGCGGCAGGCGTTTCGCCCAGCGCAGGATGGTTTTCCAGTCGCCCTGACCCTGCCGGGCGAGATAGATGAGCGCAACGATCATGGCGACCAGCCCGACCACCGCGCCCACGACGAAGAGCGGGCGTCCGGAGAGTCCGGCGGTGATCACGACCACCACGACCGTGGCGCCATAGACACTCAGGGTGCGCATGACGAGCGCGAGCAGCGCATCCTGCCGGTTGACGCCCGCCTGTTTCATCCGCTCGACATAGACAAAAGCCGTGGCCGCGCCGCCGAACGGGGCGGCGAAATTGACCCCGGTGCGTTGCAGGTGGAGATTGAACTGGTAGGCGGTCGAGACGTTGTGGCCGAGCCGTTTCAGGGTGAGCTTGTAGGTGTAGGCAACCGACCAGATGCTCAGGATCTCGATGCCGATCACCGCCGCGAGCCAGCGGCGGTCAGCGGTTTTCAGGTGATCGGCGATATCGCGGAGCTGGTCTTGCTGATTGCGCAGCACCCAGACGGCCAGCACGGTGACGATGACGAGCCAGCCGATGGTGAGATAGCGCTGGATCCGGCGCTTCGTCTCCGGCGGAGCATTGGAATAGTGGTTCCAGAGCGGTGCGGATGGGATTGGTCATCGTGTGGCGCCTGTTGGTGGGTGTTGCGAAGAGCGAGTGCGCTGGATCCACGTTGCAGCGACGCGCGTGGTCCGCTCCGAAGTGAGGAGCGGCGGCCGGATTCTTGCGAAACAGGAAATTCTGCCGCTACGGTCGGGACGCCGGCAGACGGTCGGGACGACGAGAAACAATCAACTCAATCGGCCTTGTTCCTCTAACTCAACCATTCTGGCGGCGACTACCGGGGTTTCGTCGATGGCGGCAGGGAGCTCGGTCTTGGCGTGCAGAATGCAGGCCGATGCCGACCGGGATCCAGAGATCGATGAAGCGCCAGAGGAGCGTCGCGCCGATGGCGACATCCCCCGCGATGCCGGCCTGGGTGAGGGTCAGGATCGAAACCGCCTCGACCGCGCCCGCTCCACCGAAGAGCGGGATGACCGCGCCGGCCACGATGGTGGCGAAATAGGTGTGGATCATGGTCTGGAAGGTCGGATGCACGCCGAGCGCTTTCAGGCAGGCGTAGAGCACCAGCACGACCGTCAGGCGCACCAGCAACGTCAGGAAGATGGCCGGGACCAGATCGGAGGGTTTCAGGCCGTGCTGCCGGAAGGTGGTGATAAACCCCTGGATGCGCCCCTTCGCCCAGCTGGGCAGGCGTTCCGACCAGACCAGCGGGGTCTCCCAGTTGTTGGCGTTGCCGCGCCACATGGCGATACCGCCGATGACCAGCGCCGCCACCCCGACGCCCGCGATGATCATGCCCTGCAGGCTGTCGTCGATGGCCGCCCCGGGGATCAGCACCGCAATGAAGGTAATCGTCACGGCGAGTGAGCGGACCGCGATAGTGAGCAGGCCATCTTCGGCGGGTACACCGCGCTTGGCGATGAAGCGCGCGAAGATGAACACCGAGGCGGGGCCGCCGCCCGGGGTAACGGTCGAAATGGTGGTGCGCTGCATGTGCGCATTGACCATCAACGGTAACGGTACCGAGTAGCCAAGCCGCTTCAGGATGACCTTGTAGGTGAGGCCGCTAAAGATGAGCATGAACATCTGGATCACGATGGCAATGGCGATCCAGGTCAGATCGGCGCTCTGGAGCTGTTTCCAGGTATCGCGCAGCTCATTGCGTCCCCGAAAGAGGACATAGGCCACCGAGACCGTGAGAACGGCCAGCCAGGCGATGGTGAAGTAACGCTGGAATTGCGCTCTGCGGCCGGGCGTCTGGTTGAGCCGATCGAGATAGCCGCGAATACCGCCTCGCGGCTTCAGCGTTTCCTCCACGAGCTCGGGATTCGCCTCGAGGGCCGCGAGCGATGGATCGTCTTCCGTCATACGTGTATCCGTGCGGCCGCCCTGAAGCGGTTTCGATCAGACGGTCCCAGCTTGTCGCAAGCGGGCGATCTCGTCGCTGCCGTATCCAATAGTGGAAAGAATAGCGTCTGTTTGCGCTCCGACGGCGGGAATGTCACCCATGACCAGCTCGGTGTCTTCCAGTGTGAATGGAGGTAGCAGGGCTTGCAGCGGTCCGGCGGGGGAATCGACGGTGCGCCAGCGGTCACGCGCTTCCAACTGGGGGTGCTCCAGAAACTGCTCGATCGTGTTCAGATCCCCGAAAGGGATGTCGGCTGCTTCGAGCCGGCGGTTGATCTCGGCTCGGTCGAACGGCGCGAACGATGCTTCGATCAGGGGTTCCAGTATGTCGCGGTTTTCCCTGCGATGTGGCGTGACGTCGAAGCGTGGGTCGGCGATCCACTCCGGGTGCTCGCAGACAATGGTGCAGAAATCGACCCACTGCTTCTGTGTCTGTACCGAAAAGAGCACCGGGTTGCCATCGCCGCAGACATAGGCGCCGTAGGGAACCACGGTGGCGTGGCGCACGCCGGCGCGGGCAGGCGGTTTGCCGCCATAGAGTGTGTAGTAGGCGGGGTAGCCCATGAACTCGGCGAGGGCATCGAAGAGCGAGGTCTCGACGAGCTTGCCTTCGCCGGTGACCTGCCGTTCATAGAGCGCGGCCAGGATGCCCATTGCGCCGTAGACCCCGGCGCCGATATCGCCGACCGAGATGCCGAGCTTGGCCAGCTCGTCGCCGTTGCCGGTGGTGGCAATCACGCCGGTTTCCCCTTGCAGCAGCAGATCGAAGGCTTTGCGGTGCAGGTAGGGACCGGACGAGCCGTAGCCGGAGATGGAGCAGATGACGAGGCGGGGATACAGCTTGCGGAGCTCGGTGGGTGGGAAGCCGAGCCGGTCGATGGCGCCCGGTCCGAGGTTCTGCACGAGGACATCGCTCTGGGAAATCAGGGTGCGCAGGATCTCGATTGCTTCGGGTTGCTTCAGATCGAGGGTGAGCGACTGCTTGCCCCGGTTCAGCCAGACGAAATAGGACGACATCCCGTTGACCGACGTGTCGTAGCTGCGAGCGAAGTCTCCGCCGCCGGGGCGCTCGATCTTGATGACCTCTGCGCCGAGATCGGCCAGATGGCGGGTGCAGAGCGGTCCGGCCACTGCCTGTTCGAGCGCGAGCACGCGGATTCCGGTAAGGGGCGGGGCAGCCATTGAGAGATATTCCCTGGTTCATTCAACGAATCGACGCCTGATTATCGCAGCCCATCGAACGTAGTGGCGGGACCTGTGCCCGCCAGCGGCCGCAGGCCGCCATCGCGTTGCTATCGGCTCTGTTGTCGACCACGGCTTTCTCGTTGGCGACTCCGATATCGCGCTTTGCGCGATTGGCGGGCACAGGTCCCGCCACTACGAAAAAGCTGGTGGGCATGGGTCCCGCCACTACGAAGGTCTCCGGACTGGAAACGGACATCGGGGTGGCAGAAATGCCACCCCGATGCCGGGAAGGAAGGAGGTTGGTAGACCTCGTTATGCGGTTGCCGTCGGCGTCATGGCTGGGGCCGTCGGAACCTCGGTGGCTTCGGAGATGGATGTGCCATCCGTGGCCGGTTCGGTGGTCTGGGCGCCGGCTGAAGCGTCCGTGGCCGCCTGCAGGCGCTCGTCGATCTGAGCGGTCGCCTGTTCGATCAAGAACGCACGAACGTCCTCGGTGGTTTTGCCGTTTGCCAATGCAATAGCGAGGAAGGTGCTGCCGTCGATCTGTGTCTTCAGTTCGTCCTCCGTGATGCCCAGGAAGACCGCCGCTGCAGCAGCGTCGACCCCGCGCAGCATCGAGCTGCCAGCACGTCCACCCATGTCGCCGCGCGACTCATCGTGCCCGCCGCGGTGGCCGTCGCCCTTGCCGCCTTTGAATCCGCCCATGACGCCGCCCTCGACCCCGAGGTCGGTGTTGGTCGCGTCGATTGCGGCTTGCAGCTCATCGGTGGTCACGCCCAGGTTGGCCGCCAGTGCCGCGAGATAGGCGTCTTTGGCCGAGTCCTGCGTCTCGGTGGTTTGCCCGCCGACCGCCGTGCCGTCTCCAGCCTCGGGGGTGGCGGTGTCCTGTGCGTCGACGGCGTTACCGATCATCGAGATGCCTAACATGGCCACCAGGGCCAGGCTGCCAATTGCCAGCAGAATGCGTTTCACGTTGCGCTCCTTGATTCGTGCGAAACCGCGACAGGCGCCCGTGCGCCGGTTGAGGTACGCGGATTCGCTTCTCATATCGTGTCCGCCCTGCTTGTGAGTATCCGGTTGCGCCACTGAAGATCGACTGAAAAGAGCGGGGAAAACGCTGGGGATGTTCGTATCTGGGAACGGCTTGGGATTCGCGTGGGAGCGTGCTTCACGAACGATGAAGACGGGGTGACCGAACGGCCACCCCGTTGCTGAATGTGCGGATGATGCGGGACGTTCGTCAGTTGCCGAAGGTTGCGGTGGTGTCCGCTCCGTCTGTCGTCTCACCGGCCAGGCGAGCGTCGATGCGCTCGGTTGCCTGCTGGATCAGGAAGGCGCGAATCTCGTCCTGGGTCTTGCCGTGCGATTCGGCGATCTCGAGCGGGGATTGGCCACCTTGCAGCTCGGCGCGAAGCTCCTCTTCGGTGATGCCGAGGAAGGAGGCAGCGTCGGCGAGATCGATGTGTTCGATGATGCGCTCGCGGCGGTCGTCCATACGGTCCCGGATCATGCCGCCGAAGCGGCCGCCGAACGGCCCTGGCCCGACCTCCTCGACGGTTTGCTGGAACGCGCCTTGCAGGGTTTCCACCGAGACGCCGAGATTGCCCGCCAGGGTAGCGAGGAAGTGATCGCGTTTCGAGGTCTTCTCGCTGGAAACGGTGGTTCCCGATTCCGGGGTTGGGTTGGTTTGCGCGTCGACCACACCGTTGACCATGGTCACGCCCAGCAGCGCCACCAGTCCAACGCCGCCGATCGATTTGAGATACCGGTTCATGTTGCGTCTCCTCAATCGTGCCGATTCGCGGCGGGGTTCCGATTGGATCCTCCGATCGCCGCTGGGCACGATTCCAGAGTGACGGCTCGATGGTGAAGGGACTACGTGGGGATTGCGGAGATTTTGTGAAGAGCGAATACCGGGAAAGGGGCGCTACGGATACATCGGCAGGTACGAAGAACGCCAACGTCGAGGCATCGCCGTCGCGGCGGGCGGTGTGCTCGATCTGGAGCCAGATATCGCGCATGTGTGTTTGCATGGCGGCGGTAGCGCGGGCAGGCTCGCCACTGGTGATGGCGTCGATGATGTCTTGATGCTCGGTCAGGACGATCTCGCGGAAGCGACGCTCGCGAGCACTGGCGTATTGCCGGCGATGTTCCCTGAGCAGGGCGGAGATCGAGGACATCATCTGGACGAGAATGACGTTGTGGGAGGCTTCCACGATAGCGCGATGGAAGCGAAGATCGGCCTCGACCAGCAAGTCTTCCGGATCGTGCTCGCCCTGGTTAGCGTAGTCGTCGTTGGCGGTGCGCATCGCCGCGAGATCGGCATCGGTGCGGCGGACGGCGGCCAAACGCGCGGCGGTCGTTTCGATCATGGCGCGCACTTCATGCATTTGCAGCGCCGCGCCGAACTCGAGCTGCACCGCGCCATCGATCATGCGGGCTAAATCGGCCACCGACACCCGGCTGACGAAGGCGCCGCGTCCCGGGCGCATCTCCACCAGTCCCAACCCCACCAGCGATTGCACCGCTTCGCGCACCGACGAGCGACCGACGCCGAACATGCTGGCAAGTTGCGTTTCGGTGGGGAGCTTGTCGCCGTTCTGGAGCTGCCCGGCGCGGATCATGGCGGTGATGCCTTCGCGTACCTGGTCGGCGCGCTTACGGGAGTCGACGGGGGTGGGGCTGAAGCGGGACGTGCTCATGGCGAAAGAGACTCCGTTTCGAGTGAGACGCGACAACCGGTGCAGTCGGACTCCTGAATGGCGTCGAGGATACGCAAGACGCGCAGGATATCGCGCGCGCCATTGCCGATCGGCGCTTCACCGCGGGCGGCAGCCAAAAAATCATCCATATGCGCCCGTCCCATCGCCCCACCGTATCCCGCGAAGGGACTGAGCTGAGCGGAGGGTGCGCTGCGGCGCCGATTTCCAGCGGTCGTCGG
This sequence comes from uncultured Chloroflexia bacterium, assembly GCA_963720855.1. GTDB lineage: Bacteria > Chloroflexota > Chloroflexia > Thermomicrobiales > UBA6265 > JAMLHN01. Next base: position 226,106 of record CAVRGV010000003.1, read on the forward strand.
AGGAGTGCACCGAGATTTCCGGATTGTCGTTCTGCCAGATGACCTCACCTTGTCGCCGTGAATGCGCATCGAAACCTGATCGGGCGTGCCATCGAGCACGTATCCGCAAGCGATTGAGCCAATCATGCGATCGGCGAAGCGAAGGGTAATTGTGGCGGTGTTCTCCACATCGATCCCATCTGCCCGCATGTCGAGCATGGCCGAGAGATCGGTCAGCTCACCGCCGTTGAGAAAGAGCATCTGGTCGATCCAATGGACGCCCAGCCAGTGCACCATGCCGCCGCCAGTCTGGTCGCGCTGGAACATCCACTGCTCCGAACCGCGCAGATGGACATTGCGCGATTGGTGCCAGATTTCGGCAGAAACCAGGTTCCCCAGCAGACCGTCCTCGATCAGGGCGCGGATCTGCATGCCCATTGGCGAGTAGCGGCGGAGAAAGCCAGCCAGACCGCCACGCCATTAGCTTCGACCGCATCGACCGCGGGGAGAAACTCGGCGGCGGTGCGGGCAGAAGGTTTCTCATCACCATGTGGATGCCGCGCTCCGCGGCAGCTATCACGATGCCCGGAGCCATGACCGGCGGAACGGTGATAACGACCGCGTCGGGCTGGGCGTTGTCTAGCAGGGCATCGATGCTGTCATAGATCGGCGCTTCGTCACCCAGCGCGGTCGCGGCCTTCGTGCGCGTCGCTTCGTCGAGATCGTAGCCGCCCACGATTTCCACCCCCGGCATAAGCCGGAGGGTGTCGATGTATCCCTGACCGTGGGGTTGCGTCACCCCGATGATCGCTACGCGGATCGTTTTCACCCTTGTTTCACTCCCAGGATCGATGGCGTATTAACAACGAGAGGGCAGAAACGCCCTCGGCTACGACCGGTCTGGAACAGTTGGCTGTGTTACTCCTGCGCGAAGATTTCGTTGGTCACGTCGAGCGACTTGTAATAGGAGTAGTGGTAGACCGAGGCGACGGTCTTGCCGTCGATTACCAGCGGGGTCGGTCGTTTGCAGACGAACTCGGCATAGGTGAAGTTGTTGTAAACGGTGTGGGCCAGATAACAGCGGTCGATGTAATTAGCCGCATCCGATTCGAGGTCGGGGAAGATGAGCGGGCCGGTATCGACCTGGAAGCGCACCCGCTCGTCGTGGTAGTTCATGGTGCGGATCGGGTATTCCAGCACCGCTTGATGCCGTTCACTTCGAAGCTGGTTTTGGCGACGACGGGACGTTGCGCTTGGTGGCATCGACCACGTCTTGTCGGTGTGCAGCGGATGGACGGTTTTGCGGTGACGTCGACTTGATCCAGTTGAAGACATCGGTCGAACCGGCCGGCCGCGTGCATTGATCTCTTCGATGTGCTTGCCACGCCAAGCTGGAGCTTGTGCGGCTCGGAGAAGATCTCACGGTATTCGCCACTCGGGTTCTGGAACATTTCGGTTTCCTGATACATCCACTCGGTGCGGCAAGGGGCGATGAGGTAGAACTCGTCGGCCAGATTGCCGTCGCTGTCGATGATCGTGCAGCGGGCGTCGATCAGGATGCGCGCGCTATTGCTCCAGGGCTTGTGCCCCGGCACGCGGGTGTTGGGGTCGTGCGGCCGTCCAGGTCATGTAGGAGTTGCCGAAGTCGGTCATCTCCACGGTTCTCCCTTTGGTGTGGGAGGGGTTAGTCCAGGCGCATGCGGGGATCGAGGGCATCGCGCAGCCCATCGCCGACGAAGTTGATCGCCAGCACGGTGCCGGCGATAGCAGGCCGGGCGGCAGCCAGAGCCACCAGGCGCGCTCGATGATCGAAATCGAGGTCGCCCCGAAGAGCATGTTGCCCCAGCTGGGGGTGGGCACCTGCACGCTCAGACCGAGGAAGCTCAGGCTCGCTTCGGTCAGGATGGCGCTGGCGAGGCCGAGGGTGATCGCCACCGAGACCGGGGCGACGACGTTCGGCAGTAGATGCCGGACGATGATCAGGCTGGATTTCGCCCCCGCGGAGCGCGCGGCGATGACGAAGTCCTGCTGGCGCAGCGAGAGGAATTGCCCACGGACGAGCCGACAGAAGCTGGGCCAACTGAAGCCGCCGATCACCACCATCACGTTGAAGATCGACGGCCCGACGATCGTGACGACGGAGAGGATCACGAGCAGCGTCGGGAAACAGAGGATGATGTCGGTGAAGCGCATGATCAGCTTATCGATCTTGCCCGCCGTAAACCCGGCGATGCTGCCGAGGAGAACGCCGATGGAGGCGGCGAGCGCCACGACGCTACGCCGACCGCCAGCGACACCCGCGACGCATAGACGAGCCGCGCCCAGACATCGCGCCCCGCGCCATCGGTACCGAGCGGGTGCCCGGCTTGCGGCGGTTTGCGGATCAGGCGCAGCTCGCCGCGTAGGGATCCGCAGGCTGACGAGGGGCGCGAGAACGGCAGTCACGCCGATCAGCATCAGAAAGATCAGGCCCGTCAGCGCGAGCCGATGGCGCCGGAAGCGGCTCCAGGCGCTACGCCGTCTGCGCGGCGATCCGGCCGCTTCGTTCAGCGGCGACGAGATCGCCTCCGGTTCGTTCAACCCATCGCGCAGCTCGGCTGTTCGCATCGATCCCGTGTTTTCAGTCATAGCGAATGCGCGGGTCGGCGACAGCGTAGGCGACATCGGCCAGCAGATTGCTAGCGAGCACCGCCACCGCCGCGATGAAGTTGACACCCATGATCACCGGGTAGTCGCGCTGCGTGACCGCCGTCAGCGCATAAGTGCCCAAACCCGGCCAACCGAAGATCGACTCGATGATGACCGAGCCGCCGAGCAGCAGCGGCAGGCTCAGCCCGACGACCGTGATCAGCGGCAGGAGCGCATTGCGGAAGGTGTGCGTTGCGATCACCGAGATGCTGGAGAGTCCCTTCGCGCGCGCCATCGTGACATAGTCCTGGCGCAGCACCTCCAGCATGCTGGCGCGGGTGTAGCGCATGAAGGCCGCGACGCGCTCCAAGGCCGAGGATGCCGGCTGGCAGAATCAGGTAGTAGCAGCTGCGGTCCAGATGGGAAACGTCTTTCCGCCCCCCAGGGCCGGTTCCGGCCACGGGGAACGAGTCGAGCTTGATGGCGAAGAGGTAGATGGCCACTGATCGCGGCGAAGAAGCTCGGCACCGAGATCCAGACGAAACCGAAGAGGGTCAGGATGTAGTCGAGCGCTGAGTAGGGGCGCAGGGCGCTGATGATGCCGAGGTGACGCCCACGATGACGGCGAAGACGAGCGCAGGGCAGTGAGCTTGAGGGTCGGGATGAATCGCCGGCCGATCTCTTGGGTGACCGGCTTGCGCGAGCTGAGCGATTCGCCGAGGTTGCCCTGGGCGAGCTCCTTGACCCAGAGGCCGTACTGCTCGACCGGCGAGCGGTTCAGCCCGAGCTGCTCTTCCAGCGTGGCCATGTCTTCCCGCGTGGCGCGTCGACTTCTCCGGATCGACGAGCGTGTCGATGTAGTCGCCTGGCACCATATGGATGAAGAGGAAGGTGATGAGCGTCACGCCGAGGAGGATCGGGATGGAGATGACCAGCCGTCTGAGGATGTAACGAGCCATATGCGTGGTTCCAATTGGGTCCGGAGTCTGGACGAAAGAGAGTAGACGGCGTAGTGCAGGACATCCGTGTCCTGCTGTGTGATGACGCAACAGGACACGGAGGTCCTGCACTACGCCGTTGCGGTCCCGGAGGCCTGGCAGGACTCCGGGCGCCGGATGCGCCTTACGCTCCGTCGCTGACCGAGACGGTTTCGATGTGCCAGTTGTACGGGCGGTTCCAGACGTTGAAGATCGCTTCGCCGTTCTGGACTCGATTGTTGAATCCGGCGGTCAGGCTCAGGTTGTAGAAGGGGATGAACGGCAGCTCGGTCGAGGCGATGACTGCACCTCGTCGTAGATCGCCTTACGGGCATCCCGATCGGTCTCCTGGCGTCCTTCGATGAAGAGGCCATCCACCTCCGCATTGGCGTAGCGGACCGCGTTCTGACCAGTGGGCCAGAGAGCGTCGCTGGAGAGTAGGCTGCTGAATTCGTCCATGTCGGGCGCCATGCCGAACCCAGCGAGCATCATATGGAAGGCCGCGCTCTCTTCGTAATAGAACTCGGCGATCGTGGCCGGGTCGACCTGGAAGACGGTGGCATTGATGCCGACCTCGATGAGCTGCTGCTGGATGATCGAGAAGGCGTCCATGTGCGCCTGGTCGGCGTAGTAGAACGACATCTGCAGCTCTTGCGCGGGATCCCAGCCTGCTTCTGCCAGGAGCGCCTTGGCCTTTTCTGGATCGTAGGGATAGGCGGGCACGTCCTCATTCACCCAGAAGCGGAGCGGGGCCAGGCCGTCCAGCGGCTCGCTCATATAGGTGAGGATCTGCGCGCAGATTTCTACCCGATCGATGGCATGGGCGATCGCCTGGCGGACCCGCTCGTCGGCCAGGAAAGGTTGTTGCAGGTTCACGGCGAGGAAGCGGACGTTGTAGACCGGCTTGGAACCGACGGTCAGGTTCTCGATGCCGGACATGCGCTCGAAATCGGTCGAGGCGATCTGGGTGTAATCGAGGTCGCCGGCTTCCAGGGCGGCGCTCCAGGCTTCCGGAGTGGTGCCGACATGCACGAAGAGAACTTCGTCGAGCAGCGGCGCGCCGCGCCAGGCATCGTCGTGCGGGTGAGCCGCAGGTACTGGTCGGGAGCGTATTCATCGAACTGGAACGGACCCGTGCCAATCTGGCTGGTTTCCCAGGATCTCGGCTTGACCATCTCCTCTGCCGGAACTTCGGCCCAGACATGCTGCGGGATGATGCTGTGCTGCGTGAGTTGGAGAAGGCGAAAGGTCCGGAGGTTTCGGTGAGCTGGAAGACAACCGTGTTGTCGTCAGGTGCGGTGAGACCGGAGATGGTCTCGGCGGTACCGTCTAGATACGCTTGCGCACCCTCGACGATCGTCATATCGGTGGCCATGTAGGAGCCGATGTCCTTGTTCAGAATGGTCTCGTAGGTGAAGACCACATCGGCGGAGGTGAAGGGCTCGCCATCGTGCCAGGTCACGCCTTGTCGCAGGTTGAACGTATAGGTGAGACCGTCCTCGGAGACCTCCCAGGTCTCGGCCAGGGCCGGCTCGACCTCGTCCCAGGAGGCAGAGCTCTGGATCAACCCGTCGTACATGGTGCTTTGCAAATAAAACGCGCCGAGTGTGCGAATACCGATGGGGTTCAGGTCGACATTGGTGGACGCCTGAAGCACCAGCTTGAGCGTGCCTCCCGGCGTGCCGGCGACCGGTGACGCATCTTGCGCGTTGGCGTGGGAGAAGCCGCGCATTCCGGCGGCGGCAATGCCAGTGCCTGCAGCGCCCTTTATCAGGGTTCGGCGGTTAGCGCGTAGCTCGACTAGATCGTGTCCCGTGCGAGAAATCGACATGGTCTCATCCTTTCGTGGTCACTGACGTTCCAAGCGGAACCTCATCACTCAAGCGCGTAGCTCGACCCTGACACCTCCTTTGTCCGCGGATTCCAGCATGGCCAGCAGGAGCGCCAATGTGGCGCGCGCTTCACGGAGCGGAGCGGCGCCGTCGCTCCCGGTATCGATGTTGGCAATGAGCTCATCGATGGCGGTAACCATCCCGGCCTGGGACGGGGCGTGGAAAGGCAACGGTTGCGCGGCCAGACCGCTGGCTGGACTTTCGACCAGCAGCTCGCCAAGCTGATTGCCGATGCGCAAGGCGCCCTTATCGCCAATGAGCTCGATCTGGAGTCCGGCCACCCCGGCTTTGACGCCGTTGTAGAGGGCGCGTACCCCATTGCGATAGCCAATGATGGCGGTGGCGCCGGGATCGGTTTTCGGATCGCGACCGCCATCGCCCGTGTAGACGGTGCCGTAGCCAGTGTCGTTGTCGTCCAGCAGCGCCATCGTCCAGGCAGGTTGGTCGCCAAGTAGATAGCCGATGGTGTCCAGCAGGTGGGTGCCGTTGCGGAAGAGCATGGCTCGTTCGCCCGAAAGGGTGCCGAGCACACTGCGGATCTCGCCGATGGTCCCCTGCTCGATCAGCCAGCGCGCCTGCCGGTAGAAGGGATCGAAACGCTGGGTGTGATTGACGACCGTTTGCACGCCGGTGCGGTCGGCGGCGGCGATCATCCGGTCGGCGTCCGCGAGAGTGGTGGCGATCGGTTTCTCGCAGAAAATCCCCTTCACCCCGGCGTCGGCTGCGGCTTCGAAGCTTTCAGCATGAAGATGGTCCGGGGTGACGATGCTGACCAGATCCAGTGCTTCATTTGCCAGCATCTGATGGAAATCGGTGTAGGTGTTGGCCGGTCCCCAGAGCTCCACATAGCGATCGAGCGCGGTCTGGGAGATATCGCAGACAGCAGTGACGACCGTTCGCGGATGGGCAGCATAGGCGGCGGCATGCGAATGCGGCAGTGGCATCCGGATGGCAGCCGCCGTGCGTTCTGCCGGGGAAATCGAAATGCCAGAGCAACCGATGAGACCTGCGCGGATCGGATCGGGCACGAAACGCCTCCTGCAACAATGCGGTCGGTGTTCGGAGCGGTTCCCTGCCCGCTGGCAGGAAAACGATGTGACATCAGACGTCGGATGTCTCTTCAAGGTACGGGTTTGCGACCGGCCTGTCAATCCCTTTCATGCACAAGTCGATGAGGCAGACAGCCCAGCGCTATGATATAAGTATTGACTTATATAATGACCTCTGGCAGAGTGAGGATGTGAATGCCTTCGAGGTTCTGGGCGAGCCGGTACGACGTGACATCCTGCGGATGCTGGCCGCTGGCGAGCAGCCGGCGGGTGCGATCGTCGATGCCATCGGAGTCGCGATTCCAGATCAGCCAACCAGCGGTCTCGCAACACCTGAAGGTGCTGCGCGAAGCTGGACTCGTATCGGTGCGTGCCGAGGGCACGCGCCGGATCTATGCGGTGAGTCCCGCGCCGCTGCGTGAGATCGACGACTGGTTGCAGGCATTCCGTTCGTTGTGGGAGCCGGCACTCGACGCGCTCGAAACCGAGATCGCGCGGGGGAAACGGCAACGCCGGTTGGACGGGACTGCCCCGCCATCGGAGGAAAGGAAAGCCAGCGCGTGACAACGGAGCAGAATCCCGATATTGCGCAACAGCTCGATGCGATCGATCGGTCGGTAACGATCGGCCCCGGGGAAGCCGGTATCGGTCCCTGGATCGTCCAGCGGGTCTCACGAGTCTATCGCACCGATGTGGACGATCTCTGGGACGCGGTCACGAATCCCGAGCGGTTGCCACGCTTTTTCGCACCGGTGGAGGGCGATTTTCGACTGGGCGGCCGCTATCAGGTGCAGGGCAACGCCGGTGGCACGATCGAGAAGTGCGACGCTCCTCATATGTTCCAGGTGACCTGGGAGTTCGGCGAAGGCAAGAGTTGGGTGTCGGTCACGATCGAGCCAGCCGGATCGGACAGCGCCAAACTGACGCTCGAGCATCGCGGCGAGGTGCCGGACGAATTCTTCGTCCAATTCGGACCCGGCGCGACCGGCGTCGGCTGGGATCTGGGCTTCTTCGGACTCGCGGCCTATCTCGAAAAGGGCGAGGAGCCCGGATTGGCGGGTGACGCGTGGTTCGTGACCGACGAAGCAAAGGCCGTCATCGATGGATCGAGCGCTCGCTGGGCGGATGTCGCGATTGCAGCAGGCGTTCCGGAAGCGCAGGCGCGTGCCTCCGAGGCCGCGACGGCCGCGTTCTTCAAGGGTGAGAGCTAGCCTTGCTTTGTTTGAAGTGAGCGTCTGGTAGCTCGCACTAACGCGACGATACTACGCGCGGGACGTCCCTGCGGAACTCCGCTATCGCTTCCTGGCGCATCCTCAGTCCCAACGGGACTTCACGCACCTGGCACCGTCCCTTTGGCGCGCCGCGGGGAACGACGGGAACTGCATTGGAATATCGGATCGAAGACAAAAAAACGACCGGAGCGCATGGGGTCGCTCCGGTCATTTGGAAGGAGGAAGGGAAGGAGAGAAAGTTGGGAGAATGTCGGTCTGTGCCTTTCGATTCTGCGCGTCTCCCCTGCCGTTCAGCAGGTGATGTCTCAGTTATAGATCTCCAACCTGATCGCATCGTGACTTGATGCTGAAGATTCGGTGAATTCGTCTGCCGGGCAGGTGTGCATGACCGGGAAGCCAGGAAGGGCCGCTGCCGATAGACTTCCGGGGTCATTCGAATTTCATGGGAAAGCGGCGCGAGGGGCATGAGACGATCACGGGAAGAGTCGCTGGCGGCATTCGCGCCGGAACGGTTTGGCTTCGTTCGCTACAAGGGCGGTTGGACGACGGAGTTTCCCCAGACGGGAACGGTCGCGTTCGCCTCGCTCGACTGGGCGCATAACCAGGCGGCCAGTTACTGGCCAGGTGGAAGCGATTGGTCGGTCAGCAATGCGCTGGAGCTGATGGTGCAGCTTCAGCAGGAGGTCTGGGGCTTCCCGCCGGAAGAAGCGGTGCCGGTCAACATTCTCTCCATCATCGAAGATACCGGCGCGTCGTTGCTGGTCGCGTATCAGCTCGACAAGGGATTCAATGCCGATGGCTGGCTCGGGTTCGCCTTCGGCATTGGCACCAAACACGGGCCGATGTATTCCCACATGCTGGGCGTGCGTTCCGAGTATCGCGGTGGCATCGATCTCGGCTGGTATCTGAAGGTACTGCAGGGGTATCTCGCGCTCCAGGAAGGGTTCGACGAGATGACCTGGACCGTCGATCCCATGCGCGGCGCGAATGCGCGGTTGAATCAGGAGAAATTGGCCGCGACGGCCGTGAACCTGACCATCGACAAGTACGGGGTGATGCGCAGCACGCTCTATGGCAATGTCCCCACCGACCGCTTCACGAATATGTGGGACATGCGCTCGAGCGAGGTGCACGAGCGATTGCAGCAGGTGCTCGACCGAGAGTACCGTCCACGCCGGCCGGTCGATCTGGTTGGCGTGCCGGAAGCCACCATCGAGAACGCGCCCCGCTTGCGCCGGGAGCTACCGGCGCAGGTGGTCTACCGGGTGCCGGGTGATATCGACCAGCTCTTGCGGGTCGATCCGCAACGGGCGGTCGACTGGCGCAACGAAATGCGCGAGGTACTGGGCACATTGATGACCCGGCGTGCGGCGATCGTGGGCGAGGATGTCGCAACCGAAGGGCCGATTGCGATTCGGACGAGCGTGATCGACGGCCCGTATGATGTCACCGGATTCGCGACCGAGCTGAACGAGCTCGGCGACCGCGAAAGTCTCTTCCTGCTGGAACTGAAGGGCGAAGCATCATGAGGATTCAATCGATCGAGCTCTGGAATGTGCCGCTGACATTGCGGTCGCCATTCACCACCTCGTTTGGCACCTACCGGCAGCTCGACCGGCCGTTCGTGATCGTGCGCACCACCGATGGGCTGACCGGAGTTGGCGAAGTGCCGACCCTGAGCGATCCAGCCTACAAGGCAGAGTGCGATCCCTATGCGGTGATGACCTCGTTGCAGACCTTCGTGGTGCCGGCGGTGTTCAAACGGCAGAAAGAGATCGGTTCGCTTGGCACGGTCGACGATCTGCGCGCCAGCTACGAATGGATCAAGGGGGCCGGATTCGCCAAGAGCGGCGTGGAGGCCGCCTTCTGGGATATCGAGGCGCAGCAGAAGCAGCAACCGCTCTGGCAGCTTTGGGGCGGCCGCGCGCGGCAGTTCCCGGTGGGGGTGAGCATCGGCGGCAATACGGTCGAGGACGTGCTGACCCGCGCGGAAAAGGCGGTCGATCTTGGCTACCAGCGGCTCAAGGTGAAGATCTGGCCGGGATTCGATGCGGAACCGGCGGCGGCGCTGCGCAAGGCGTATCCGGAGATTCTGCTGCAGGTGGATGCCAATTCGGCCTACACGCTCGACACCTGGACCGACCTGAAAGCGCTCGACGATCTGGAGCTGCTGCTGATCGAGCAACCGCTCTTCGACGACGACATCGTGCTGCACAGCGAGATCGCGATCGAGCTCAACACGCCGGTCTGCCTGGACGAGAGCGTCCATTCGCTGCGCGACGCGCAGGCGGCAATGCACCTCTGGCAGCGCAACGAAATCCTCGACCGGTTGATCATCAACATCAAGCCGCCGCGGGTCTCCGGGTTCGCCGAAGCGAGTCGAGATCGCCAATGCCTGTAACGATCAGCAGGTGCGCACCTGGATCGGCGGCATGCTCGATTCCGCCTGGGGCAAGGCGATGAACCTGAACTTCAACGGGCTCGATTGCATCGACTTGCCGGGCGATCATTTCTCACCGGGAGGTCCCTACTTCGAACAGGACCTGACGCTGGAGCCACTCTCGGCGCCGAACGGCATCTTCACCCTGACCGACGCGGTTGGCTCCGGGGTCGAGTTCGACTGGAAGACGTTCGACGAGCTGGGGTCGAAGGTCGCGACGTTCGAGAGGTGATCCAAAATCCGGCGCTTGCCTTGGCCTAAGCCCCTCTTCGTAGTGGCGGGACCTGTGCCCGCCAGCGGCCGAAGGCCGCCAATGCGTTGCCGCAAGCCTTGTTTCCGTACCAAAGGCATGGTTGTGGGCGAGTCCGTTATCGGGCGTTGCCCGATTGGCGGCCACAGGTGCCGCCACTACGCCCTTACGAGTTTCTGGCGTGAACGATGACCGATGCGAGCGACCGCTTGCGCGAAAGCTACGACCGGCTGGCGGGGGAGTACACCCGCCATGTCGCGGATGAGCTTGCCGGAAAGCCATTCGACCGGGAGCTGCTGGATCGGTTCGCCGCGTTGACGAAGGCCAATGGGCCGGTGCTCGATCTCGGGTGCGGTCCGGGGCATGTTGCTGCGTATCTGCATGCGCAGGGCGTGGACGTGACCGGTATCGACCTCTCCGGCGAGATGATCGCCGAGGCGCGGCGGCTGAATCCGGACATCCCGTTTCGACCAGGCTTCGATGACGAGCCTCGGAGGATGGTCATCGCTCGGCGGAATCATCGCGTTCTATTCCATCATCCATATCGACCGCGCGCAGCAACCGGCCATGTTCGAACGGTGGCGTGAAGCGTTGCAGCCAGATGGTTGGTTGCTGGTTTCGTTCCACGTCGGCACCGAGGACCGTCGCCCGGAAGCGCTGTGGGGCGTGCCGATCGAGATCGACTTTCTCTTCTTCACCGCCGAGGAAATCGAAGCTCCGACTCATCGAGGCGGGGTTCACGATCGTGGAGCGGCACGAGCGCGACCCGTATGTTGGGGTAGAGGCGGACACAAGGCGTTGCTATCTGCTCGCCAAACCCTCGCTCTAGAGCAGTTGCACGAGGTTGTGCCCTCCGCCCAGCTCGGCGCGCATCCTGCCACCCCACTCCCCCGTAGGTGCCGACCTCCGTGTCTGCTCCTGCCGCCGCCCAGCGGATCCCAGGCAATACGTTCTGCAATCGCGCTAGCGTCGTGTGGACCTGCTCGAATCGGGCAGGTTCATGGGGTAGTTCGCCGAGTGCTTCCAGCGGCGTCTGGGATTCGAGCAGTCGCCTTGATGCGCTGCGCCATGCTCAATCGCCGGTGTAGACAACTTTGAACGCGAAATCGTTGAGTCGTTGCGGGGTGGCCAGCGTGGCGCCGCTCGAAGCAACGATCGATGTGGGAACGCCGTTCGTGAGGTGCTTCGTGCCATGCGTCGTGTAGGCAACGATTTCGTCAAAGTAGACTGCGCCGAATCTGGCCAGCGGATCGGGCCGGCCATTGGTGTGACTTCCCCGGCTAATGCCGGCGTTCACGATGACCGCCGGAGGGAAGCCGGTGTCGAACGTGAAATTCATGGTTTTACCGGTTGTCTCGTTGACCAGTCCATAAAATGCCGTCCCCGCGGCATTGGTTTGCAGGCACAGCACCGCGCTCATCAAGTCCCCCGGACGAACTGGGAGCGCTACTTGCGCGCCGGTGTGAATTCTGATCAGCGCCGAGACGTTCTGCGCTGAGTCGACCGTCATTTCCACGTGAACGTCCAGAAACCCGAGCCCGAAAAAAGTGCGGAAGTCGATGGGAATTCCGGAGTTCGGGGTGTAAGTCAGGTTGGGAACGGTCCATGTGCCCGAGACCATGGTGATCGGCGCTGAGATCGATGTGAGCTCGTAACCCGCGTTGATGAACGGCGACAACGAAAAGGCTTCCGTAATCGGTCCGATGGCAACGGTCGGAGGAATCAGCTTCGGTTCGAGATGCTCGAAGCTCCTGTACCGGCGTGCCCGTTGTTCCCACAGGGCCGCCAGCTCCGGTTGCGTCCGGGGGTCGGGCCGCTGCGGCAGGCCATGATGCGTGAGCTCGGTTTTCCTGGCAGTGAGCGCATCGAACCCTTTCGGAGGCGGGGGGAAAAGTCGCAGGCCTTCCTGCTCTGGCAGCGCTTTTTTCGCCATGGTCGAACCTCCATTGTTCCACTTTGGGCTACCTACGCCGCTCCACTGTTGGAGCGGTTGGCCCTTCGCCGATGTTGCGTTCCGTATCGATGGCCTGATCTTGCGGCGAAGACCGTTATGTTATGACGTGCTGCCGAGTATACGCTGTTCTCTGGCGAGAGCGGCATCGGTCGAAGCGCTCCCTCGGTTGCCGAGTTCCTCGTTCGGGGCCAAGCACGCCGAGCCGGATGGGCGCCAGACGGGCGAACTTTGCAACGTTCGAGGGATAGTGCTGGACCGCCTTGGAGCGGAAGATGGGTGTGCGCCCACAAGGGCACGAGACGGTTTCACGAGATCGACGACCCACCTGGCTCAATCGGAGCCGATGGTGCGCCGCTCTGGTGTTGTTCCGTTCCGAATGGATGAGCGAATCGCGGAACTGGAGTCGGGACGATGGAAGGTTGGAAACTCATTCTGGCGTGGATTGCCTGTGTGCTCCTGGGAGCCGCGGGCGGATTCGCGATTGGCTATGTCGTGTGGAAGCTCGGCTTCGAGCTCATCGGTAGCGCAATCGCGCTGGTCGGAGCGGGCGTGGGCGGCATCGTCCTCTTCTTCTGGTTCATGAACTGGTCTGAAGATCGGCGAAACCAGAGCGACATGTAGTCAGGCGTAACGGCCGACTCGAACGATTGGACCGCTTCGAAATCGCAGACGAGTTTTCTCGGTTCGCTGGCCCGGGAGAACTCGTATTGCATTCCATGCCTGGAAATGGGATACGCCTGATCATGCGTGTCAGCGACGGCAGCGATGAAGGATCGCTCCGCAGCATTGACGGTGCCAAAGGACCTGGGCTCGATCTTGGGTGCACCGATAGCGAGCGGTTCCCCTCTGCCAACCCTGGGAAATCGAATGGCGCCCTGACTCCCCTACGGGTTCACCCGACCAAATGCCAAAAACAACAGCATGTTGTCCACCGTAATCTTGCCGCTCCATGCTTGTTTGGCGCGCGTCCAATCGTCGGGATAATCCCCACTCCAATCCCATAGTGGCTCCCAATGGTCTCCATCTCTCAGGCTGCTTGCGAGATGATCCAGATTCGCCTCCACGACTTCCGTATCGAACAGCGTCGCGAATGGGCTGTCGGGAACGCTGACAAAGGTGAGTGGAGTGGCGCAGTATGAGGTCCAGTCCCGCGGGTCGGTCTTTACGACCTTGAGGATGAGAAGTGCAAGCGGCTCGAAGATTTGAGATTGCAGGTCCAGATCTGCACAGGCATAGAGTCGGGCGTAACAAGCGATCTCGTGGAAATCAGGGTCATCCAGTTCGGTCAGCGCATGGAGTCTCTCGAGGGCCCGTTTGGTTACGGCTGTGATGAGCTTGCTCTCTGCTGAATCATCGCGGAATGCCAGGAGATAACCCAGAATCTCCGCGGATGGGTTCCCCCAGCCAAAGCCAGCGACGGCCGTCGCATAGGTCCACCATGGTGCATGCGGGTAGTCGTCTATTTCTCTGGGCACGATCCACCAGCCCGATATCGCTGGATCATACGAATCCCGGAGATAGGCGGCACCGCGGTGGACGATCTGCTCGTCCGCGTTGGCTTCGACCGCAGACACGTATTGAAAAGCAATTGTTGTCCCGAGAGCGGACGATCGCGGCAGGCTGAAATCCGGCTCGATACCGTTGCCGAAACCGCCATCGTCGTTTTGATAGCGTGCGAGCTCGTCCAGAACGGTGCGAGGGTTTCCCTCAGCGAAGTGAACGTTGAAGAGCGCGAGATCGAGGGAACGCGCATGATGGGCGAGGTATCCAGCGACAGCAGGCACATCGATCTTCATCAGCGTTCGTCTCGCCTCTCCGGGACACCGGTGTGCAGCTTCGGGGGCCATTCCGCCATGCGGCTACGTCCCAACGCACCTATCTGCCTCTCGATGGCAGCAAACAGGAATATGACCGGACCGGCGAAAGGGCCGGTCCGGTTGCGTGACAAGGCTACCCCGCCGCCGGAGTAGCCTGGCCCAGCTGGGCACCCGGCTTGACGATCCACCAGACGCCGCCGACGCCCTGGCCGTTGACCTGGCCGGGTTCGGTGTCGCCCGCGAAGTAGTAGAGCGGGATACCGTTGTACGCGAGCTGCTTCTTGCCATCGACGCCATCGATCGGCGCGAGCTCGCCCAGCCCGTTGCTCGGCAGCGTCAGCCGACCGGTGGGGGCGGGAACTGGCGGCCAGTTCGTGAGGCAGTCGCCAGAGCATGAGCTGACGTAGAGCTCGGTGTCCTTGGTGAAGAGATAGACGGTGCGGCCCTCGGCATCGGTGAAGTAGTCACCCAGGGTTGGATCGGACGCGATGACCAGGGTCGTTGCGGACACCGGCGTGGCGACGGCCGTCGCGGCCATGGACGCCGCGGTTCCGAACTGCTCGCCGGGCGCAACGACGAACCAGGAATCGCCCACCCATTGGCCGTTGGTATCCCCGGCCGCTTTGTCTGCTGCGAAGTAATAGAGCGGGATGCCGTTGTAGGCGACCTGTTTGGTGCCGTCGGTGCGCTCGATGAGGGTCAGTTCGCCGTCCACCCCGTCCGGCAGGGTGAGGGGCTCGTCGGCCGTAAACAGCGGCCAGTTATCGACACAGGGGCCATAGCAATTGCTGGCCCCGGCGACCGTATCGACGGTCCAGAGATAGAGGGTGCGTCCCTCGGCGTCGGTGAAGAATTGTCCAAGCTCCGGGGTTTCCGCCACCTCGACGGTGGTCGCGGTATCCTGGGCGACCGATTGGTGCCAGCCACCGACTAGCGTAGCAACCATTGCTGCCGCCAGCGCAAACATCATCCAGCGTTTCATCGAACACTCCTCTCGCGGCGATCTGCTCTCGCCGTGCTGCTTCGACTGTGTCGATCGATCGAACAGGAGTCTCACCTCGCGGCACTGTACGGGAATTCGGTCCGCCGCGTGAGGAGGACGATATGGCGTTGCGGAGCCGTCTGCCAGCAACGAAAAACGGACCGGCGCCGGTGCGCCGATCCGTGGTGCTCCAGGTGTGAAGTGAGGGTCTAGCTGCCTGCTTCGCCGAACTGCTGGCCCGGCTTCACGACCCACCAGACACCACCGACGCCTTGGCCATTGGTCTGGCCTGCTTCGGTATCGCCGGCAAAGTAGTAGAGCGGGATGCCGTTGTAGGCGAGGGTCTTGACGCCATCCGGTGTGTCGACCAGGGTCAGCTCACCTTCGACACCCATGGGTAGCGTCAACGGCTCGGTGGCCGTGTAGGCCGGCCAGTTGGCGGCGCAATCGCCACCGCAGGTGCTCACGCCCATTTCGGTGTCCTTGGTGAAGAGGTAGAGCGTGCGGCCTTCGGTGTCGGTGAGGAATTCACCCAGCTCGGGTGTCGATGCAACGACCACGGTGGTGGTGGCGGCAACCGGAGAGGCCATGGGCGAGCCCATATCGGCATGCTCTTCCATCTCTTCCATGGCGCGGGCGCCGAACTGCTCACCCGGCGCGACGACATACCAGACTTCGCCCACACCCTGGCCGTTGGTCTGGCCTGGCTCGGTATCGCCGGCAAAGTAGTAGAGCGGGATGTCGTTGTACGCGACGGTCTTCGTTCCGTCCGGGGTGTCGACCAGGGTCAATGTCCCCTCGACGCCGTCCGGCAGGGTCAGTGGTTCGGTCGCCGTGTACGGCGGCCAATTGGTGGCGCAGTCGCCACCGCAGGTGCTCACACCCTTCTCGGTGTCTTTGGTGAAGAGGTAGAGGGTGCGTCCCTCGGTGTCGGTGAGGAATTGGCCAAGGTCGGCGTTCTCGGCCACCTTGACGGTTGTTGCCGCGCTGTCTTGCGCGACGGTGTGCGATCCAAATGCCGTAATGGTCAAGAGGGCCACTACGAGCATTGCCAGCCAGCGTTTCATCGAGCTACTCCTCCGGCGAGCGGTTGCTCGCCATCCTCAACGAAAAACGTTCGACACCAGCGGGCGCACCGGGTCAGAGGAGATTGTGTAGTCGGTCGATTAGAGGCGGCTCGACCGGCCACCGCCTCGACGTTATGTAACGCGTGCATGTAAAGCGACCCGATGCGCCGATCGGGAGTCGAGAACAGGTACGGAGCGTTGTCTGGTTTGGATCACAATCAGGTGGTACCGGAACCATAACCGTATTCGAACCAATAAAAGAGCCGCGCACAGTGGCGCGGCTCTGCATTTCAAACGCTCACGTAAGAGCGTTGGCTGCCCTGTTGCTACTCGCTTACGCACCCAGCATCTGGATGCTCTTGAGTGAGTGCATGCGCTGGTAGATCCAGTCGAAATAGCGGGTTTCCTCGGAGGGAATCCCTTTGAAGCGATCCCACACGAGACGCACGCCCGGGTCGCCTTTCCAGTAGGTCCAGATCAGGGCGGCGCGGTCGTGCCGGGTGATGAACCCCATGCGCGATTCGACCCAACCCTCGCCGCCGGAGAGACTGTCGCGCAGCATCTCGTCTCGCACGGCCTCGGTCGACCAGCCGTCTGCGTGCAGATGCCAGGCGGCGCGGGTGCCGATGCCGGAGTTGTAGCGCGTGAGCAACCCGAGCACGCGGTCGTCCGGGTCGTCCTGCCAGCCGATGACATCCATGCCGGAATCGGCGATCCCTTCGAAGGGCGATGAGCTGGCGGTGTTCACGACGGAAAGCAGATTGTCGGCCGGACCTTCGCCGTTCGCATAGGCGACCTCTCGCCGTTTGAACTGGACGTAGTGGCCCGGATAGGCCTCGTGCACGGCGAGGTGCCGGAGACCCGGTTTCGTCAGCACGGGATCGACATTCAGCCGGATCAGGCGGTGCTTGTAATCGCACATGGCGTTATAGGGAACGTTGCGCACGATCTCGACCTGCATGCCGTCGCTCTTGTCGGCCGGGATCTCCATCTTCTGCTCGGTCAGAACCCACGCTTCGTCGAGCAGCTCGTCGAGCACGGACTTGACGTCTTCCGGGGCGACCCGGTGGGTGTCCTGCCAAACCCCGACCTGGGTTTCCAGATCGCCGGCGTAGCCCAGCGCGGTCAGCTCCTGGCTCAGGAGATCGCGCAGCACGCGCAATTCGGCATCGGCGGCCGGCTCGGCCGGAATATGCAGGAAGCGCGTGAGCTGATCCTTGAAATCGAGCCCGCTGGATCGCCAGGTGGCGAAGGCCACCGCGCTGGCACAGGTTTCGTCGTAATAGACCTGCCGGTCGGGCTCGGCGAGGCCGGCCGCCTCCCCCTGCAACGTCTGGAAGCGGTCGATGGCATCCGCGTAGCCAGAGAAGTCATCTGGCTTGTGGGATTTGGACATGTTGAGCACGACCAACCGCTCGATATGGTTGTCGTCGCCTTCGGTCATTCCCTGTTCGTCGGCGTAGAGCTTGTCGAGTCCGAGCAGCGCGGTGGCGATGCGTTCGCCATAGGCCAATGTGTCGTCGCTGAGCATGGTGCCTCCAAGCCTGAAATCAGGCCGAGTGTGGAGCGTACGTTTCGTCTGGTGAGTATGGCAGCGCACGCGGAGACTGGAAGTAGCGCTTCCAGTCTCCGCGATGCTGGCCTGTCTAGATGACCGTGATATCCAGCGCCATGCCCTGTTCGTAGTCGGTGTTCGCATGCGAGGCGAGCTGGAAGTTGCCGGAATCGGTGAACGTCACCACCAGGGTGGCGGTTTCGCCGGGCGCGATGGTCGTGACCTCGGCATTCCCAGCGTCCGAGGAGATCGGCGCGCCCTGCGAGCCGGCTGGCTCGACCACGAACTGATGCTCGGCGGTTCCGAGATTGGTGATGTTGAAGGTGTATTCGACATCAGGCGCGAAGGTAACAGCCGCTGACTGGATATAGAACTCGCGCATGGAAACGGTCACCGGTCCGCTGGCGCGCGGGGTACCCATATCGATGGCGGTCGGCGCCACCGGGGTGGCGGGTACACCGAGCTGATCGCCGGGCGACGCCAGCCACCAGGCCCCGCCGACGCCCGCGCCGAGGATATCGCCCGGGCCTGCATCGACGTTATAGGTATAGAGTGGCATCCCGTTGTACGCGAGCTGAGCCGTGCCGTCTTCCCGGTCGAAGACCGTCAATTCGCCAGTCTGACCGGGTGGAAGCGAGAGCGGCTCGGTGGCGGAGAACGGAATCCAGGCGATCGCGCAATCGCCGGTGCAGGAGCTTTGGTTGGCGACGGTGTCGCCGTCGGTGACGTAGAGGGTGCGCCCGTCGGGCGTGGAGAAGTAGCGGCCCAATGTGCCGCTCTCGCGCACGAAGATGGTCGCCTGGGTGCCTCCGACGGCTTCGGGGGAACCGACCGCCTCCGGACTGGCAACCGGCGTGGCGTCCTGAGCGGCGACCGAGAGTGGCAGCGCGACGAAGAACGCGGCGAACAGAAGCATGGCGAGGCGTTTCATAAGGTGCCTTTCCCTCGATAGCGGGCCTGGGAGTGCGACATACGTCCGTCATGTGACGACCGGGCACAGTGCCGTTGAGCAACTTTCCCCCGCCGCCGGAGCTTTGTCAATTTCCATGCCCGGATTAGGGCGTCCACCTGGGGAACGGACAGGTATAGAATCACCCGCTTGCGGAAGAATCAGTTGGGGATGGACGCGGATGGATTCGAGCAGTCAAACACGACGCGTTCCATCCGGCATGGTGCTGCTGATCGGTACCGGCGTCCTCTGGGGCACCATCGGCGTGGCGTCGAAAGGCGTGTTCGAGCACAGCGCGCTCGATGCCGTTTCGGTGACCTGGTTTCGCACCCTGATGGCGAGCCCGATCTGCATCCTGGCGGTCTGGCTCTCGGGTGGGCGCAAGCTGCTGAACTTCTCTCGCCCGGATTTGATCCGGATGATCGGCCTGGGGATCGCGCTGATTCTCTATCAATGGCTCTATCTGGCGGCGATCGAGCAGATCGGCGTGACGGCCACCACGCTGATCTCGCTCTGCGGCGCTCCGGTGATCGTGGCCATCCTCTCGGTGCTGGTGTTGCACGAGCCACTGAGCCAGCCGCAACTGATAGCGTTGGTGGGAGCGTTGATCGGGACGGGTTTGCTCATTGGGCGACCACCCGAAATGGAAGGTGGCAGCGGCCCCCTGGGGGTGCTCTTTGCGCTGGGATGCGCGCTTGGGATTGCCATTCATGCCATGGGGAGCCGCAGCGTGGCCGGCCGGATTCATCCACTGGTGGTGCTGGCGATCGGTTTCTCGGTAGGCGCGATCGTGCTGGCGCCGTTCGTCTTTGCGCGCGGCCTGCATCCCGATGCCGATCCGACCGCCTGGGCGTTGTTGGTCTATCTGGCCACCGTGCCTTCCTTCGTGGCCTACTTCTTTTATCAACGGGGCTTGCGCGATGTGCCGGCCTCGATGGCCACCATCGTCACCCTGATCGAACCGCTGATCGCGGCGGTCCTGGCCTGGTTCTTCTTCGATGAGCGGCTGGGTTGGCTGGGCTTTGCCGGCGGCGCGCTGCTGCTCGCCTCGATCTGGATCCTCTCGACCCGGGCGGTCAAACAGAACCCGGTGCAGCTCGTTGTAGAAGCAGAGGGCTAGCGTGCATCTTCAATCAAGGTGGATCAATCGATGACGGCCATTCCTCCATCACCGTCTTCGTCATTCGAGCGCGAAACGTCTGAACAGTTTTGGGAGGCGCATTACCGGCAGCATGCCCAAGTCTGGAGCGGGGTGCCGAACGAGACGCTGGCAGCCATCGCGCGGACCCTTCCACCTGGGCGTTCGCTCGACCTGGGCTGTTCGAACGGTGGCGATGCTACCTGGCTTGGCCTGCAGGGCTGGACCGCGATTGGCGTGGACGTTTCACAAACCGCGGTCGATACCGCGAGCGCAACCGCCGCTTCAGCCGGGGGTGAGCGATCGGGTGACCTTCGAGCGACACGATCTGGCGGTGAGTATGCCTGGCGGCGAGTTCGATCTCGTTTCGGCCAGCTTTTTTCAGACTCCGATCGAGTTCGACCGGGCCGCGGCACTGCGCCGGGTAGCCGACCGAATTCGGCCTGGTGGCCACCTCCTGATCATCGATCATGCTTCGGTCGCGCCCTGGTCCTGGAATCAGGATCAGGGAGCATTCCCGAGCGCGCAGGAGACACTCGGCGATCTCGAGCTCGATCCCGCACGCTGGACTCCCGTCATCGTCGAGACGCGCGACCGTGAGGCCTCCGGTCCCAACGGGCAAACGGCGATCGTCACCGACAACGTGATCCTGGTGCGACGCTGTGCGCCGGATTCGACGTGACTGCCATCGCCAAAGTCGCAATAGATGCGGTGAACTTTGGGAGTCGCCGCCGGCAGGCGTTCAAGGCGTAAGTGGTGCCTGACTGGCGGTCGCGTTTGTGGCACGGTGCCCGTGAGCGAACACGATGGCAAGGATCACGGCAACGATGGCCACGATGAGCGGAACGATCGCCCACCAGTTCATCAGGGCGAACGGTAGCGAGCCGACCGCGACGATCGCCGGGTAGACCCACCACGGTCCTCGCGCCAGAACAGGCGCCAGGATGAGCAGGATTCCGCCGATCACGCCCAGGGCCAGCGCGGCGCCGTCACTCACCAAACCCATCGCGAGCAACCAAACGCCCTGAATCGCGACCAGGACGACGAGCCAGCGCTCTTTCAGATTCCGGTTGATCGAATCGGCAGTCATCTCATTGCTCCTGGAGGACCAGATTTGCAGGGCGGCGCGGGCTCTCCAGCCCATCTTTTTCGGGGGCGCCGATCCGGAATGGCATCAGGGTTGCCGCGACCCCGTCCGGCAGCAGGGTCGAAAACTCATCCTTCAACGGAGATGCGACGCCAAGCGACGCCTCGCGATCGAATCGCTCAGGCAGTTGATTCAGGGGTTGCAGCGCCAGTCCAAGCGCGGTCGCGTCGAGCCCGATGCGTTGGTAGAGCCGACCCGCCGAAACGTAGTCGGCCAACCCCGGTTCGTCCAGCGCAACGATGACGCCGAACGCGGGCGCGGTGCTGAGCTGCGGATCTTTGGTAGAGCTGAGCCATGAGCTATCGGACTGTGACCGGGACGATGGCGGCAGCAGCTTTGCCGCTGATCGAATCAGCGGCGACAAGCCTGAGGCATCGACCGTGATCCCGTCCTTCGACGACTGGATATCCTGCCAGCTTCCGCGAAACCAGACGAAGCTGTCTTTCGATTGTTCCTCATCCGCATTGATCGCCTCGGTGGCGCGAATGGTGAGGTCGGCAAAG
Organism: uncultured Chloroflexia bacterium; assembly: GCA_963720855.1. Lineage (GTDB taxonomy): Bacteria > Chloroflexota > Chloroflexia > Thermomicrobiales > UBA6265 > JAMLHN01. The sequence goes on from CAVRGV010000003.1 coordinate 247,665, forward strand.
GTTGCCATGCTCGCTGCGTCCGTCAACCAAACAACATCGAGCCGCGAATCGTCATTCAGGGCTTTCAGCGATGCCAGCGTCTCATCCGAAGGCACATCCGACTTCTTGAAGGCGCCCCGATTCGTATGCCGCCGCGGAATAGTCTCGAATCGGTCGGAGGTTTTCGGCGTAGTGGCAGTCAACGTGACATTTGCTACGTGCAGGTCATCCTGATCGTTCGGGAAGAGCGTGATTGTGCCCGCAAAACCGTTTGGCGCCGATGCCACCTCGATGTTCTCGAGCGCGGCACCAAACGAGATATACATCTCGCGTAACAGTGGATCGAGTGTGCCTGTGTTGCGAGCCCGATCCGCGAAGAGATCGATCGCAGTTTCATCCACGCGGAAGAGCCACGGTTGCGTGTTGTGATTGTTCGCCGCCAGGATGGCCGAACGGACCAGACTCAGCGAGTTACCTGGCTCCGCGCCGGCATCCTGCCAGGCTGTGTACGCGGGTCCTTCGCCAGTGCTGAAAACTCCCTGATCGATCGCTCTCCAGGTCAGAACCCCGGATGCGGCGACGGTTCCGATCGCCAGCACTGCACCCGCTCGACGGACGAAAACTCGTCGGGAGAGATGCTGCTGATCTTGCGGGGTCGGCGGAATGGATTCGGCGGTTGGGCTTGGATGTGGCATCGACGATCCCGCTTTCACATGAGAAACGAATCGAACGCCGAAGAGTTGTGGAGTTGTTGATAGCGAACTGGCTGGTCCGGATCGTACCATGGTCGAGAGCGCCGCTACCAGTCACCAGAAAGTCAGAAAGCGGACGAATCCTCACGTTTGCATGAAGGAATGTGTCGATCCTTTATCGTTGGCCTTCCGGTAACCCTGCGCGGATACGGATCTCCTCGACGACGGCGGATTTAGCGTCTGCGTAGTCCTGCACGAAGTCCCACTGCTGCGCGGCGAGCTGGCGCTTCGTGGTCTCGTACAAAAGCCGGTCGTCGTCGTGGGTGCGGAGCCAGTCGCGGAAACCGACCATGCGCTCGATCTCGACGCAACCGGATGAAAAGACGTGCAGGTTGGCGTCTGGGTCGAATCCTTTCAGACAGCGGTGCTCGTGCCATTCGACTTCGCGAATGTGCAGCTCGAACCCGGCAGCCTCGAGCTGCGGCACGTAGGTGGCTTCATCGGCGGAGTCTTCGACAATGAGGAGGATGTCGATGCGCGGCTTGGCGGCGAGCCCGGGAACTGACGTCGAGCCGACATGCTCCAGCAGCACGATCTTGTCACCCAAGGCCTCGACGATTGTTCGGCGATGGGTTGCATACTGGCTCGGCCAGTCGGGGTTGTAGTCGACCAGCTCCACGGTGGCGTTCAACGGCGTCTGCCCTTGCACCCAGATCGGGGCTTTTTCCGCGTCGGTGTAGCGCGTCCGGCCCGTTTCGGGGATGACATCTGCTTCGGGCATACGAGCTCCTCCCGGATCCGAAAACGATGAAGCCCGCGACTATACCGCAGCAGGTGAGTGGCCAGCACATTGGCAGTCAGCAAGATTCACAATCGCTGATTGCACATTGCCAATTGTTTCCACACTGGCACGGTGATAAAGTCACAGTTAGAAGGAAACAAGCGGTACGGCATCCCGGACAGGCAGCCTGGACGGGAAGATGAGTCGTGCTGCTCCCCAGGATGCATCCGGCTTTTCGACTATCTCCAGGAGGATCCATGCTCTCCAAACCGGTTTCCCGGCGTTCGGTTCTGCAGGGCGGCGCGGTCGCCATGAGCGCCGCTGCGCTCGGCGGCGTCACCAGCGTGCAGCTGCTTATGCCACAAGGTGCAGCCGCACAGGAAGACGATCGCGGCATTCTCATCATGCGCGGCGGTACGTCGCAATTCCCGCCAACGTTCAATCCGCTCCTCAACGATGTGCGCGTCTGGCTCTATGACGGGCTGGTGCGGTTCGATGCCGATGTGAACCCGATTCCCGACCTCGCGGAGTCGTGGGAAATCTCGGAAGACGGATTGGTCTACACCTTCAAGCTACGCCAGGATGTGGTCTTCCACGATGGCACGCCGATGACCGCCGCCGATGTGGTCTTCACCGCGGAGAAGACGCTCGACGAAACGGTGAACTCCCCCTATCGCTCCAAGTTCGTGATCGATGGCACCCCGGTGGTCTGGGAGCAGGTCGACGATTACACCGTCACCGCCACCCTGCCGAAACCATCCGGCTCGTTCCTCTCCAAGACCTCCCGCGCCGACGAGATCTTCTTCGCGATCCTGCCGAAGCACCTGCTCGAAGGCGTCGAGGATATGACCACCGCCGACTTCAACCAGAACCCGGTCGGCACCGGCCCGTTCAAGTTCGTCTCCTACGAAACCGATCAGCAACTCGTCACCGCCGCCAACGACGACTACTACCAGGGCAAGCCGGGTGTGAAGGAAGTCGTGCGGCTCAACTTCCCCAACGAGCAGTCGGCCCTGGCCGCACTGCAAGCAGGCGATATCGATGTCGCCTCGCTGCGTGAGGCGGGGAACGTGCAGGCCGCTGAGGGAACCGAAGGTCTCAGCGTGCAACGCTACGACTCGAACTGGATCTTCGCCGGCCGGTACAACATGGACAATGCCGTGCTCTCCGACAAGGCAGTTCGGGAAGCGATCGCCTACGCGGTCGACCGCGAGAACCTGGTCAAGGCGGCGGTTTCCCCGACGGCATCGGCCGGAAACTCCCCGATCAGCATCGGTTGGGCGGCCAGCCCGGACGTCACCGTGTTTGGATACGATCCGGAGAAGGCCAAAACCATTCTCGAAGAGGCCGGCTGGACGGGCGATGGCATTCGTGAGAAGGACGGCCAGAAGCTCTCCTTCACGGTCACGCTCTATCCCGACTATGCCGCCCCCGATCTGGCCGCCGGTATGCAGCAGCTTCTGCAGCAGGTCGGGATCGAGATGAACATCAACCAGCTCGAGTACGCCGCCTTCGAGACCGAGGTCTATCAGAACCAGAACTTCGACATGTATCTCGATTGGCAGGGATTCGGGGTCGACCCGGATATCACCTCGCGCTGGGTCACGAATTCCGCCGATACCGGCAGCTACCTCGACAATCCGTCGAACTATTCGAACCCGGAAGTCGATGCGGCGTTGATCGCATCGAGCACGGCTCTGACCCAGGAAGAGCGACAGAAGAACCTGTGGGATGCACAGAATCTGCTCACCGCCGACGCTCCCGCCATCTGGCTGCAGCTCTGGGAGGCGCAGATCGCGCTCGATGACGCCATCAGCGGCTACGAGACGCCCGGCACCACGGCAGATATGGACAACACCGGCATCTTCCGCGAGCCGTGGAAGCTGACCTCGACGCGCAGCTAGCAACGGTCCATGCCAGAACGCGATGCGATAGCGCCGTTCGGATCGGCAGCCCTCGCGGATGCCCTTGCCGGCCAGTCGGTGACCGATCGCATGTCGTTCTCAACGCCGCGGCACTCCAGCAGTGCAGTCCCTGCTCAGGGCTATGCCACATGGTCCCGCCTCATTCTGGCAGGCGATTGGCCGGTCGACGAATCGGTAGATCCCTATGGTCAACCTTCTCATTCGCCGCTTGCTGATGGTGATCCCGACACTCTTTTTCGTGTCGCTGATCTCCTTTGCCATCATCAAGGCGGCGCCCGGCGATCCGGTTCGCTTGTACACCTCCAGCGGCATGACGAAGGCCGCGCCCGAGGATATCGAGCGGATTCGCGAAAATCTGGGATTGAACGATCCGCTGCCGGTGCAATACGTCCGCTGGCTGGAGCAGGCGGTGCAGGGCAACCTGGGTTATTCGATAGCCAGCCACCGGCCGGTAACCGAGCTGATCTGGGAAAAGCTGCCGGCCTCGCTGATGCTGATGGGCATCTCGCTGGTGATCTCGATGGGACTTGGCATTCTGATCGGGGTCATCGCGGCGGTGAAACGGTATAGCGCCTTCGACTACGGCACCACCATCTTCGCGTTTCTGGGCGCATCGCTGCCCTCGTTCTGGCTGTCGATGATTCTGATCTGGTTCTTCGCCGTTCGGCTGGGCTGGCTGCCGACCGGGCAGATGCACTCCTTCCGGCCGGATGGGCCGGTTTGGCTCGATACCGCCAAGCACTTCGTCCTACCGGTGATCGTGACCTCGTACATCGGCCTGATCGTCTGGGTGCGCTACCAGCGCGGCAGCATGATCGAAGCGCTCAATCAGGACTATGTGCGCACCGCGCGCGCCAAAGGTCTGGATACCAAGGCGGTGCTCTATCGGCATGCCTGGCGCAACTCGCTGGTGCCGATCGTGACCCTCTTTGGCTTTTCGATCGCCAATCTGGTGGCCGGGTCGTACGTGATCGAATATGTCTTTTCCTGGCCGGGCATGGCGAATTTCGGGTTCGAGGCCATTCTCAAGCGCGACTATCCGGTCATCATGGGGGTTACGCTGGTTTCCTCGATCTTCATCATTGCCGGAAATCTGATCGCCGATCTGGCGTACATGGCGATCAATCCCCAGATCCGAAACTCACGATGAGCGCCCCAGCCATTGCCCAATCCATGCCGGCCCCGTTGCGGGGGCGGCCGGAGAAATCGCTCTGGCGCTATTCCTGGGACCGCTTCCGGCGCAACCGGCTGGCGGTGCTGGGGCTGCTCTTCCTGGCGATCATGGTGGGCGCGGCTCTACTGGCGCCCTGGATCGCGCCGTACAACCCGAACGCAGTCAGCCTGGCTCCCGAGGATTTGCTGCAGCCACCGAGCCGGGAGCATCTCTTCGGTACCGACGAGCTGGGACGTGATGTCTTTTCGCGGGCGCTCTACGGCGCACGCATCTCGTTGCTGGTCGGATTCGTCGCCACTGGGGTGGCGATCGGGCTGGGCGTGCTGGTCGGAGCGGTCGCCGGGAGTGCCGGCAGCAAGGTCGACGGTTTCCTGATGCGCGGGATCGACATTCTTATGTCAGCGCCGCTCTTCGTGCTGGTGATGATCTCGCAGATCGTGATCAAGCCGAGCATCTGGAGCCTGATGATCGTCATCGGATTGATCAGCTGGATGGACATCGCCCGGCTGTGTCGCGGTGAGTTTCTGAATCTGCGCTCGTCCGAGTTCGTGTCGGCGGCGAAAGTGGTGGGCAACTCGACCAGCCGGATCGCCTGGCGGCATGTGCTGCCGAACGCCAGTGGCCCGATCATCGTCGCGGCTACGTTGCGCATCGCCGAGGCGATCATCCTCGAATCGACGCTCAGCTTTCTTGGATTGGGCATTCAGCCGCCGAATGCCAGTCTCGGCTCGATGCTGCAAAAGGGATTGACCCGCTTGCAGGATGCCCCATGGCTGGTCTGGTTTCCGGGTCTGCTGATCGCGGCCACCGTACTGGCCTTCAACTTTGTGGGCGACGGCGTGCGGGACGCGCTCGACCCCAAAACCACCAGATGATTTCGCAGAAAGGACCGAACCGTTGACCGATTCGAATGCCACCCGTGCCGCCGAGCTTCACAAGCAGGCCATCGTTATCGATGGGCATAGCGACATCCTGATGGCAGTCGCCGCCCAGCGATTGCGCCTGGGGGACCGCTTCCCCTTGCCCGATTCCAAAGGGTGGGAAGCGCCGCTTGGATGGCACGAGCCGCCCGAAGCGATCATGTACGACTTCTCCAAGCACACCTCCTACTTCCAGACCATGGGGCAATACGATCTGCCGCGGTTCCGCGAAGGCGGGCTGACCGCCCAGGGAATGGCCATCTATATCGAAGCCGGTGAGCTGAACCGGGCGCTGGAAACCGCGCTGGAGATGGTCTACTGGCTCGACCGGGAGTTCGCCGAGATCGAGGATTTCGATCCGGTGCTGACGGCCGCCGATATCCGGCGTATCAAGGCCGAGGGCAAGATCGGGGGCATTCTGACCTTCGAAGGATTCGAGCCGCTGGGCGCGAATCTGCACCTGCTCGATATCTTCCACAAGCTCGGATTGCGCATGGCGACCATGACCCACAGCCGCCGCAATTACTTCGCCGATGGCACCCAGTCGAAGGTGAAAACCACCGGGCTCACCGAGGCCGGCGTAGCGGCGGTCAAGCGGATGAATGAGCTGGGCATCGTGATCGACCTGGCCCACCTCGCGCCAGTCGGTTGTCTCGAGGTGATCGAGCTGACCGAACAACCGATCATCTTCTCGCACGCCAGTCCGCGCCGGTCGTTCCGGGGAGATCCCTCTGGCGACGGCGCCGAGATCACGAAACGAATCTATGAAGGCGTGGTCAAGAGCGGTGGCTTGATCGGCATCATCGCCTGGAGTCAGCCGACCCTGGGCGATTTCGTCGACGAGATCGAAACGATCATCAACGACTATGGTGATGACTATGTCGGGCTCGGTACCGATTTCTTCGGTGTCGATCAGGCGCCGACCGGGTTCATCGGCATGCAGGATCTGCCGGCCGTCACCGCCGAATTGGTCGCTCGCGGTCACTCGGACGAGACGATTCTCAAGGTGCTTGGCGGGAACTACCTGCGGGTGTTCGAATCGGTTTGGGGGGCGTAGTCGATCTGTGATCTGATGACGATCGCTTCAAGCTGGGAGTAGTTCCTCCATTTGTCGATTCGTAGTTGCAGACCTCCGTGTCTGCCGCGCCGGCAGACACGGAGGTCTGCAACTACGCCGAGCTACGTCTCCAGTTCGTTTCCTACGCTGTTTGCTTGAGTGATGGCTCCATACCGGCCGCTTCCAGGTGGACGAAGGGATTGAGGCCGATCCAGTCGTAGAAGCTCATGCGGACCTGGGGGTCGCCTTCGAGCACGATCTGCTGTGAGCGTATCGCGGTCTCGGCCTCGATGTTTCCCATCCAGACCCGCGTCAGCGTCGCCAGCTTGCTGGTGATCACCAGGCAGACTGGGAAGCCGGGATCGAAAAGACAGAGATCGATATCGTTGCTTTCCTCCTTGACCATCCAGTAGTGCCGCTTCTGCATCGGCGCGTCCGGGATGTCGAACCTGATGACGATCTTTCCTGACGGCATCAGATCTCCGCGGATCCAGCGGCGCATATCCCACATCAGCAGGCTGGGGTCCAGATTCTCGGGCGAATATTGGGTGCGCATGTACTTGGTGCCCCAGAGTCCGATACCCATGATGATCGGTCGCAGCGCCTCGCCCGCCTCGGTCAAGTGATAGCTAAAGCCCCTGCCGGTGGGCAGCGGCCGCCGTTCGATCAGCGCGGCACCTTCCAGATCGCGCAGCCGTTGCGAGAGCAAAGAGGCGGACATCAGCGGCACGCCCCGATGCAAATCGTTGAACCGGGTGCTGCCGGACAACATCTCGCGCAAAACCAGAAGTGTCCATCGCTCCGAAAGCACCTCGGCCGCGATGGAAACGGGGCAGAACTGGCCATATCCCTTACTTCGCATCGAACGGCACTCCATTTCTCCTAGTAGTTCGCACAGCTATAGCGATTCCCAATGGCGTCGATTCGAACAGATGGCGGCCGAACAACCGTCCGGACCATTCACCTTCCGTTGGTTCTTCCCACTCGTTCATCTGATCCTGCCAGACATACGTGCAATTGGCTACTTCAGTTTTCGTAGTTGTTTCGTCGCTCAACGCTCACATACTGGGACCACAGGTTCGAACCTGATATCGGTAACAACGTTATGAAGGAGTTTTAAGTGAGCGCAATTGTCGAACGAATGGACGTGGGTCTCGGCGAATCGCTGGAGGAGCTGCGCGGTCGCATGACCGGCGTCGTCCTGACCCAGGACGATCCTGGTTATGAGGAGGCCCGCACGATCTGGAATGCCATGATCGAAGCACAGCCGACGCTGATCGCGCTGCCAGAAACAGAGGCGGATGTCGCCGAGCTGGTTCGCTTTGCAGTACGGAGCGGGATGCCGTTCTCGGTGCGTGGTGGCGGGCACAACATCGCCGGCACCGCGCTGGCCGACGGCGGATTGACGATCAACATGAGCCGCATGCGCTCGGTGGACTATGTGGCTGACGACAATAAGGTGCTCGTGCAAGCGGGCGCCAACTGGGCCGATGTCGATGCGGCACTCGAGCCCTATGGACTCATCGTCCCGGGTGGCATCGTTTCCACCACCGGGGTCGCCGGGTTCACGCTCGGCGGCGGGTTCGGCTGGCTCTCTCGCTTGCAGGGATACACCACCGATCAGCTCACCGGCGCCACCATCGTGACCGCGGATGGCGAAATTCGCTCGATCGACGCGAATAACGAGCCGGAGCTCTTCTGGGCGATTCGCGGTGGCGGCGGCAACTTCGGGGTGGTCACCCGCTTCGAGTTCGAGCCGGTGACGCTTGGTCCTGAAATCGCCGGCGGTCTGGTGCTCTGGCCGATGGAGATGGCGCCTGAGATCATCGATCTCTTCGATCGCGAATGCGCGTCCGCGCCGGACGAGCTGATGCATGTGCTGGTGTTGCGCGTTGCGCCCCCGGCGCCGTTCCTCCCAGTGGAGGTGCATGGCAAGCCGGTGGTCGGCATCGCGGCCATGTATGCCGGTCCGGTGGAAGACGGTCTGAAGGCGATGGCGCCGATCATGACCTACGGAACGCCGCTCGCGTGCACTATCAAACCGAAGCCGTACCGCGAGCACCAGGCGTTCCTGGATTCCGGGCAGCCGTTCGGCCGCCGCTACTACTGGAAGTCGCTCTACTTCGACGACTTCAACGAAAGTGTCAAGCAAGCGCTGCTGGAGAACGGAACCAGCTTCCGCTCGCCCTTCTCCTCGATTCTGCTCCCCCACCTCGGTGGGCAGGCGAAGCGGGGCGACAATGGCGCGACGGCCACCAGCCACCTGGGCCGCGAATTCATCGTGAACTATCAGGCGTCATGGGAAGATCCCGCGCTCGATGACGATTTGATCGACTGGGCGAAGACCAACCACGCATCGCTTCTGCCGTACTCGTCCGGCCACTACGTCAACTTCATGACCGAGGACGAAGTTCGCGATACCGGCCGCGCGGCCTATGAGCCGCAGCTCCTGGCTCGGCTCCAGCAGGTGAAAGCGCAATACGACCCGGAGAACGTCTTCCGGTTCAACAAGAACATCACACCGGCCTCCTAGACCTGATAGCCGGCGAGGCGCGTTCGTCCGATGTGATTCGGAGGGACGCGCCCCTTCCCATGTGAAGACGTCCATAAGTGGAAGATAAAGTGGGCACGACCATCACGATTGGTCGAGAAGTGGACGGCGACATGATTACGGCGGAGCCATTGACTAGCGTCATCCTGACCGCCGGGTTGGCCGCAACCTTCGCCGATCCCAGCCCTTTCCAGTGAATCTCGAAGCCTCCGGCGTGCTGACGCGTCGGGAGCGCGACGTGGCTCGGCTGATCGCGGGCGGGTGCACGAATCGCTGCATCGCCGACGAGCTCTTCATCGTGCAATCGACCGTCGAGCGCCAAGCCGCCAGCATACTGAACAAGCTCGGCTTCCGGTCCCGCACGCAGATCGCGGCCTGGGCGATCGCGAACGGGCTTGCCTCCGCGGCGTAGCAACGCTCAGTTGGACGTGCTAGTCATCACGTCGGTTCGCCTGCCGAGTGTTTCGACGAGTTCCGAAAGTGTCCGTGCAAGCGGGTCCGGGTGCGAAAGCATCGGCATATGATCGCTGGCGAACTCGACGGTATCTGTTGCCTGGGTGGAGAAGACGCGCTGAAGCTCGGTCGGAACGATCAAATCGTTTGTTAGAACGATATAGGTGGAAGGTGACACGCTCCACGATGTACGGGAAACCGGCGTTGCCACTACCTCGGCGCTCTGGAGCTGGATTCTTTCGTTGAGCCAGCGTAACCGGCCCTCGGTGCATTCATTGCACAGACGAATCGGAATCTGAGCATCCACGAAATTGGTCGAGCCGTCGTCGTTCACATGGACAAACGGCGGAAGATCTCCCGGGGGCAAGTAAGAAGCGAGCGAGCGTCCCATTCCAGGCATGAAGGCGCCAAGATAGACAACATGCCGCGCGTTTGAGGGCAAGCTCGTCTCGGTGGCGACAACGCCCCCGTAGGAATGCGCAACCACGATGACGTCGCCATCGATCCGGGCGATGGCCGTCTCGACCGCGCGTGCATCATCCGCAAGGCCACCGAGTGTCTGTGGGTCGAGGCCGCAGCTCGGAAGCGCCACGGTCGCGTAGGGCAATCCGAGCCGCTTCAGCTCAACGGCGACGAAATCCCATTGCCAGGATCCCATCCAGGCGCCATGCACCAGCAGTAATGTTGGTTGACCGTTCATTGTCCCCTCCATTTACTCTGATTCGGAGTAACTGAGACGCATCGTATCATTACTGCGGTTCGGAGTAAAGAGGGAATGCATGCCATGTTGACGACCATCTCATATGCGCTGCTTGGTCACCTGGCTCTGCGTCCCTGGACCATGTACGACCTGGCACAGCAGATGCGTCGCAATGTCCACTACTTTTTTCCGCGGGTCGAGAGTCAGGTCTATGCCGAGCCGAAGCGGCTGGTAGCTGCCGGGTTGGCGACTGCGGACGAGGAGATGAACGGGCGACGTAAGCGAACGGTCTATGCGATTACCGATGCTGGAAGGGAGGAGCTGGAGCGATGGTTGGCCGAGCCGATTGGCAAAGGAATCCAGCTCGAGTTCGAGGGGTTATTGCGCACGTTCCTTGCTCCAGTGGGAACCGAGGAAGATCTCGTAGCCACCCTCGATCGAGTACGGGACCAGAATGCGGAACTACGGGCAACCGCTGCCAGGATACGGCTGGAGTACCTGGAGGGGCGCGCACCGTTTCAGGAGTATGTGCTGACTCGCTCGATGGTCTACGACTTTCTCGAGTCGTTCAATCGCCTGGTCGATGACTGGGCGGTACGATCGCAGGAGCGCATGGCGGCCTGGCCAGAGCAGTCCGATGACGAGCGAGTCGAGGCGGCGCTGGACATCTTCCGGCGCCGGCCTGACTAGCCGAGCAACTCGAATTCTGGTGGCTCGTTGAGCACAGCCCATGCGTGGAATACGACGGTTTACCCCCTGAACTGGAAGGAAACCGGGCCGATCTCGGAGCCGTCCGGAAGCACCTGGGCGGTTTGCGACCAGTTCATCCAGATTTCTGTGCCGCCACGTGTCGAGCGGCGGACGCCTTCTGGCAGGTGGAACGTCAGTACGCCGGATTCTGCGAGCACCTGCTCCAGAACCGATGTCACCAGTGGGGCGCTCCAGGCGCCGATGGAGATGGCGTTCCCCTTGCGCGTCACCGCCGCCTGACCCGCGAGCGGACCGTCGTCATAGCCGATCACCATTTCGGCGTCGATCGGCTCATACGACTCGGCCCAGGTCTCGACCTCGAAGCCACCGGCGTTGACGTGCAGGCCGGGACGCATGACCGTCGAAGTTCAGCAGCCGTTGTCCGACCAATCCGCGCAACGGGCCGGGTTGCCCGTCTTCGTGGACTCGGCCGGTTGGGGTGCGATAGGCCGTACGCGGTCCGAAGACCAGCCGGGTCTCATTCGCGTAACTCGCCAGATGCCGGGCGCGCTCCTCCCCCATCAACTGGATGGCAGGCGCGACGATGACGGCATAGCCACTCAGATCGTGGTCCGGGTGCCGGATATCGACATCCACCCCAAGCGAGCGAAGGGCGGTGTAGAAGAGCATCGTCTGGCGGACATAGCTGGCGCGGGCGCTGTGCGGCTGGACATCGTAGACCCACTGCGATTCGTAATCGTGCAGCAGCGCGACCCGCGCCGGGATCTCGCCATTGTTGCGACCCCGCAATTTCCATGCGGGCGATCTCCTGCCCGCCACGGTCGAGGGTTTCGTCATGCCGCAGCAGGCCGGAGTGCATCAGCTCCTGCGCGATGGTGGCCGCTCGCCAGCGGAAATAGCTGACACAGCTCGCGCCATGGGCATAGGCCTGCGCGGTCCAGAGCTGCACCGCGCCTTCCGCCGGGAGGCAGTTCGAGGGCGCCCAGTTGACCTGTCCGGCTCCCTGTTCCATCACCCAGAAGGCGCGCCGGCCTTTCAACCCGCGATAGACATCGTGATTCCAGGAGACATAGTCCGGGTGTCCGGTACGTGCCCATTTGATCCGCTCGTCCTCCAGAAGTGGGGCGCGCTCGACCTGGCCGAGCGGATAGCTGTCCCACGACGCAAAGTCGAGCACCTCGCAATTCGCGTAGTGATCGAACTCGTTGAAATGCATCATGTAGTTGTGGGTGATCCAACGACCGGGCGAGAGCTCGCGGATGATCGCGACCTGCTCCGCCTGAAATTCCTTGACCGCGTCGCTGGCGAAACGGTGGAAATCGAGCAGATGCGAGGGGTTGGTATCGGTGACCAGATTGTACGGCGGATCGATCTGCGACCAGGCGGTGTATTCCTGGCTCCAGAAGATATTGCCCCAGGCATCATTGAGCGCGTCGAGCGTGCCGTACTTCTGCTCCAGCCATTCCCGAAACGCGACCGCGCTCGCTCCGCCATAGGAACGGGTGGTGCTGTGGCAGCCCCATTCGTTATCGGTTTGCCAGCCTTCGACCGCTGGGTGTTGCCCATAGCGCTGGGCGACCTCGCGGGTGATGCGCCGGGAATGCTCGCGATAGATTGGACTGGCATGATCGTAGTGCTTGCGCGATCCGAAGTTGCGGATATGGCCGTCGATGCCAGTGGCCAGGATTTCCGGATGCTTGCGGATCAGCCAGGCGGGCGGAGTGGCGGTTGGGGTGCACATGACGACCTTCAGCCCGGCGCCGGCCAGTGCTTCGACCGCATCGTCTAGCCACTGCCAGTCGAAGACACCTTCCTGCGGCTCCATCTTCGACCAGGCGAACTCGGCGATCCGCACATAGGTGATGCCGAGCTGTTTTTGCCGTTCTGGATAGTGCTTCCACTGTTCCCAGGGGACGTGTTCGGGATAATCACAGACGCCGAGCGCGAAATTTGCAGGAATCGGGGGAAGCGTTTCGATCACGGATGCGGTCTCCTGGGCTCAGCGACGAGCGTTTGACGAGTTCCGGCGAATCTTCGCATCGCAGAACGCGGCGATCAAATGGTTCGGAAAAACGTAACGTGATTGCTGCTGTTGAAAAGCTCGTCCATTGCGGCTGAAAGCGCGTTCCTTAATATTCGATAACGCCGAAGTTGTTCCGTTGACATCCTCTTGGTGGCGGGCCTACTCTTGCCCCGTCTGAATGAATTCAGAGCGCGGTCCGTTCGCATTGGTGCAACCGCGAGAAATACTGACAGAGAGGTACATATGTCGTCACGTCGTAGTGAATTCTCCCCCATGCCGTCGCTTGCGGGCTATCAGCTCGGTCGTCGTGGTCTGCTCAAGGCAGGCGCCGGCGTTGCCGGAGCCGCCGCGCTCGGGCTCACGTTCAGCCCGCAGTTCGCCAGCGCCGCCCAGCTCGAGCTTGGCACGGCGACCGGCGATGTTTCGTTCGGCTCGAACTATTCGAACGAGGTGCCGGCGGCTGGACTCAAGGCCGCCATCGACGCGTTCCCGAACAAGAACGTGACGGTCAACATCAACACCACCGATCACAATACGTTCCAGGAAAACATCACCACCTACCTGCAGAACCCGGACGATGTCATCTCCTGGTTCGCCGGCTACCGCATGCGCTACTTCGCCGCGCAGGATCTGCTGGGGCCGATCGACGATGTCTGGGAGGCTGGGCTCAACGACCTGATGTCGGAAGGCTTCAAGCTCGCCTCGACCGGTGATGACGGCAAGCTCTATTTCGTGCCGTTCAACTATTACGCCTGGGGCATCTACTACCGCCCAAGTGTCTTCGAGGACAACGGCTGGGTTCCGCCCACCACGCTCGACGAGCTGAAGACCCTCGCCACCGCCATGCAGGACCGCCGGTATCACCCCGTTCGCCTTCGGCAACGACGGCCGCTGGCCGGCCATGGGCACCTTCGACCAGCTCAACTTCCGCCTCAATGGCTATCAGTTCCACATGGATCTGATGGCCGGCAAAGAGAGCTGGACCGACGATCGCGTCAAGGACGTCTTCGCGCTCTGGACCGAGCTGCTGCCCTTCCATCAGGAAAACCCGAACGGGCGCACCTGGGAAGAAGCCGCCTCGACTGTCGTCGATGGCAAGTCGGGCATGATGACCATCGGCACCTTCATCGGGCAGCAGTTCCCCGACGCCGATACCTCCGATCTCGACTTCTTCGTCTGGCCCGAGCTCAATCCGGAGTTCGGCACTGGCACGGTCGAGGCGCCGATCGACGGATTCATGATGGCCAAGAGCCCGAAGAACGAAGAAGCCGCCAAGGAACTGCTCTATCAATATGGGCACCGCCGCGGCGCAGAATGCCTATCTCGCAGTCGACCCGAGTGCGGTTGCCACCGCCAACGATGTCGATCCGAGCGGCTACTCCCCACTGCAGCTCAAGGTGCTCGAAGCGGTTTCGAATGCGCCGCAGCGTGACGCAGTTCCTCGACCGCGACACCAGCCCTGAGTTCGCGTCGAATGTCGCCGGTCAGGCCTTCGCCGACTTCCTGTCCGATCCGTCCACCATCGACGGTATTCTCGAGGACATGCAGGCGCAGGCCGAGGTCATCTTCGAGCAGTAGCACCCAACGCGAACCCGCCGGCAAGTTCCGGCGGGTTCGCTGTTTCCCCTCAAATCGAAGGCAGGGAGTCCGTTGGATCTCTCGAAGGGCGTCAATTCCGACATTCAGGATTCCCTGAAGTCGTTCCCTCCTACTCCGCCGAAGAAGAAGAGCCGCTGGTTCAGCGAGTTCGACGGGCGAGACAAGTGGATCGCTGCTGGCGATGGTCGGAATCCCCACGCTCCTGCATGTGGCGCTGGTCTGGTTTCCGACGATCATCTCGATCCTGCTCTCGTTCACGAACTGGAAGGGAATTCGCTTCAGCGATATCGAGTGGGTCGGGCTCAAGAATTACCAGCAGATCTTCACGCGTCTTCCAGAAGAACATCTATCAGGCGCTGCTCAACAACATCGTTCTGCTGCATCTTCCTGTTCATCGGGCCGACCGCGTTTGGCATCGTCTTAGCGTATCTGCTGGACAAGAACATCCGCGGCACCCGCATCTATCAGGCGGTCTTCTTCACCCCGGTGGTGCTTTCACTGGCCGTGGTCGGCTTCATGTGGAAGAGCGTCATCTATTCGACCGAAAATGGTCTGGCAACCCAGCTCTTCGGCAATGGCAAGCCGGTCGACTGGCTTGGGCAACCAGTCGTTCCTGATACCCATTGGGGATACCTACGGGGTCTCCCGAAACTTCGTCGCGATCCTGATCGCGATTGCCTGGCGGCATACCGGCTACATCATGGTGCTCTATCTGGCCGGACTGAAGTGCGTCGATCCCAGCCTGCGGGAAGCTGCGCTGCTGGATGGCAGCAATGAATGGCAGACCTTCCGCCATGTCATCTTCCCGTCGCTGAAACCGATCAACGTGGTGGTGCGGTCATCACCGTGATCGAGGCACTGCGCGCGTTCGACATCATCTACGTGCTGAACACGCCGCGCAAAACCGAAGTGCTCTCCATTCTGACGACGAACAATCTGCTGGGCGAAGGCGGCGGCAATGTCGGCCGTGGGTCGGCCTATGCCACCATCCTCTTCGTGCTCTGTTTCGGGTTCGTTATCTGGTACGTCACCAATCACTATCGCAACACCCAGGAAGGAGCCGATTCATGAGCGCACCGGTTCCAACGTCGATCCCGCTACAAGACGAAGAGCCATTTCACGCTTTGGCCGCGTTGTGCTCTATGCGTTCGTGACCGCTGACCGCGCATCATCTGGATGGTTCCGCTGGTGGGCGCGCTCTTTGCCTCGCTGCGACCCTTCGCCGATACCGTGCAGCATGGCTTCTTTTCGTGGCCGCGACACGCTGACGCTGGATAACTACCGCAACGCCTGGACCAGGGCGACATCGCGCGCAAATACTGGAACACCGCGCTCATTCTGGTGCCGGCGCTGATCTTCACGCTCTTCTTTTCCAGCATGGTGGCGTTCATCTGCAGCCGGTTTACCTGGCGTTTCAACATCTTCTGCTCTCCCTCTTCACGGCTGGCAACCTGCTTGCCGCAGCAGATCATCATTCAGCCGCTCTTCCAGTTCTACAACCGCGTGCCGCTGCCCGACTGGCTGTCGAATTCCGGCAAGCTCAACGGCAGCACCTGGGGCATCATCCTGATCCACGTCGCATTTCAGAGCGGCTTCTGCACCTTCGTGCTCAGCAACTACATGAAGCTGCTGCCGAAGTCACTGAACGAGGCGGCCCGCATCGACGGCGCCGGGGTCTGGAAGCAGTACTGGCAGATCATCATGCCGCTCACGCTGCCGGCCCTGGCCGCATTGGCCACGCTGGAATTCACCTGGATCTACAACGACTTCTTCTGGGCGGTCGTGCTGGAGCAACAAGGCGCCGACCGGCCGATCACCTCGTCACTCGCCAACCTCGGCGGTGAGTTCTTCACCGATGACAACCTGATCGCGGCCGCATCCATGTTCGTGGCCCTGCCGACCCTGATCGTCTATTTCGCCCTGCAGCGGTACTTCATCTCCGGCCTGACGATCGGCGCAGAGAAGGGGTAGATAGCAGGCAGCGGTTGACCGTCGTAGTGCAGGACGTCCCTGTCCTGCTGTCGAACAAAGCGATGGAGCAGGACAGGGACATCCTGCACTACACCAGGTGAAGCGCAAGAATGGCTCGAAAGCAACGCCTGCCGTTTGCGGCCTACGGAGTTGCGGGTTCGACCTGGCACGTCACGGTCAACGCTGATCGAAATCGAGGCGCCCCATTTGCCGACGGAGAACTCGCGCAGACGTTGCTTACGAATTGGGAGAATGGCTGCCGAAAGGCAGAAGCCGTTCCCCATCTTATCTGCCTCATGCCCGACCACTTGCACATGATTGTAGAAGTCGGTTCGGTCAATTTGATCGAAGTCATGCGACGACTCAAGTCACATTCGACGGCGATCTATCGAACAAAGAAGTACGTGACTCCGCTGTGGCAAGAGAGCTTCCATGACCACGGTTTGCGCGAACCACGCGATTTCGAAGCTGCCGTCGAATATATCCTCTTCAATCCGGTCAAGGCAGGGCTTGTGAGCAATTGGGAGGACTACCCACTTCTCGCTGGCGATCATCTCAGAGGCGACAATCCACCGGAACCTAGTGTGGCTACTCAGCCTGACGAGGTACTCGCATTGGTGTAGTGCAGGACGTTCCTATCCGGATGCTACGCTGCAGCTCACGGCAGGACAGGGACGTCCTGCACTACGCCGAAGGATTACCCCTAATACAAGAACTTCCGATACTCTTCCTGCCGTTTGCCCTGCGATTCGTCCGGTGGTTCGTAGCCCTTTTGCTCGGCGATCATCGCGCCGATAGTGGGGATGGTATCGGGATCGGGCCAGGTTTCGGTTTTCCAGAGTCCGGCGCGCAGGAACGAGCGCGAGCAGTGCACGTAGGCCTCGTCGATTTCGACGACGGTGGCCAGCTTTGGCGTCTTGCCCTGGATCTGCATCGATTCCAGCAGCTCGGGATCGTCGGTTAGAAATGCCCGGCCGTTGACGCGTACGGTTTCTTCCACCGCAGGCACGACGAAGATCAGGGCTATGTGCGGATTCGCCAGCACGTTGCGATGCCCATCGACCCGCCGGTTGCCCGGTCGATCGGGAATGACGATCGTGCGCGCATCGAGGATCTTGACGGAGCTTTTGGGATCGCCTTTCGGGGAAACATCGCAGTTCCCCTCGGCATCGGCGGTGGCGATCATGAAAAAGGGCGCCGCCATGATGAACGCTTCGAGGAGCGGTGTGAGATAGCTGGTGTGCTTTTCCAGGATCGAGCTGTGTGGTTCGCCGTTGATCTCGTAGACCTGCTCGATAGTCGAGACCTGATGGTTACGCAAACGGCTTTTCAGATCGGTCGCTTCGGTTGTTGGCATCAGTTCCGCTCCCGCCACTCAACGGCTTCCTGCAACTCGAAGTCGAATGTCGCAGACACCGTACGATTCGAACAGCAAAATCCTACTATGATTGTCGGATATAACCACCGGCACGCATTGCTCGCGGAACTTCGTCCCAGCCTCGTCAAATGGTGCGAAGTGGGAAGTTTGCTACCAACGATCCATGCCTTGTGGACGATTTGCCGTCTAGCATGAGACCCTCAGCGTCGCGTTGAACAACGTGCTATCGACATCGCATTTGGAGCAATGAGTATGGCGACTTCCAGTTCCAAAGCGGTGGTTGGGTCCTCGGTCATTCTCATGACCCTGGCGGCCGGCCAGTTCATCATGACGCTCGACAGCTCCGTGATGAACGTCTCGATTGCCACCGTTGCGGAAGACGTGGGCACCAACGTCACTGGTATCCAGACAGCGATCACGCTCTACACACTGGTCATGGCCTCGCTGATGATCATTGGCGGCAAGATCGGCGCCAAGATCGGCTACCGGCGCGCATTCATGCTCGGGTGTCTCATTTACGGGGTCGGCTCGCTGGTTACCGCCGTGGCCCAGAGTCTCACGGTGCTGCTGATCGGCTGGTCGCTGCTCGAAGGGATCGGCGCTACCCTCATTCTTCCCTCGATCGTCGCCCTGATCGCGGTCAACTTCGGCGCGAGCGAACGCCCCAAAGCATTCGGGATGGTCTCTGCTGCCGGAGCGGTGGCGGTGGCGGCCGGTCCGCTGATCGGTGGATTCATGACCACCTACTTTTCCTGGCGCTGGGTCTTCGTCGGCGAAGTGATCGGCGTGATCGCGATCTTTTTCATCGCTCGCAAGCTGAGCGATCCGGAAAAGGCAGAGGATGTGCCGATCGATCTGGTCGGAGCGGTGCTGACCGCCGCCGGTCTCGGTATAGCGGTCTTCGGAGTGTTGCGTTCGTCGGTCTGGGGTTGGGCGCGGCCGAAAGAAGGCGGTCTGGAATTTTTCGGCATTTCTGCGACCTTCTGGTTCATCCTGACCGGACTCTTCATGCTCTGGCTGCTCATGCTTTGGGGGAAACGGCTGGAGGGTGAGGGGAAGGTTCCGCTGGTCCGTCCGTCGATGTTCAAGAACGCACGCATGACCGGCGGCCTGACCATGTTCTTCTTTCAATACCTCATTCAGGCCGGCGTCTTTTTCATCATCCCGCTCTACCTGTCGGTCGTGCTTGGACTGAGCGCGCTCGACACCGGCATTCGCCTGCTGCCACTTTCCGTTTCGTTGCTGATTGCGGCCCTGGTCGTGCCCAGGTTCTTCCCGAACATCTCGCCGCGGTTGGTGGTACGCCTCGGTGTCCTGAGCATGCTCATCGGAGTCCTCCTGCTGTTGTCCGGTATCGACCTGGATGCTGGCATGGAAGTGGTCGCTATTCCGCTCCTGTTCCTGGGCGCGGGCATCGGCGCGCTGGCATCGCAGCTCGGCAGCGTCACCGTTTCGTCCGTCCCCGATAGCGACAGCTCGGAAGTGGGCGGTCTGCAGAACACGGCGACGAATCTCGGCGCATCCCTCGGGACGGCACTCGCAGGTTCGATTCTCATCGCGGTGCTGACCTCTTCGCTGCTGGGAGGCATCAATACGAACGAGCAGATTCCCAGCGATCTCGCATCCTCAGCGACGGTTCAATTGTCGAGTGGTGTGCCGTTCGTTTCCGATGCCGCGCTGGAGCAGAGCCTCGCGGACGCCGGGATCACTGGCACGGAGGCCGATGCCATCGTGGAGGAAAATCGACAAGCCCGCATCGATGGACTGGATGCGGCGCTGGCGTTGATTGCGCTCATTGCGGTTGTGGCCCTCTTCGCATCCCAGCGAATCCAGACGTATCAACCGGGGTCCGCGCCGGTCGAGCCTGAGCGCGTGGCCCCGGTGTCTGCCTAGTCGAACTGACCGTGAAATGGCCCAGGCATCTCGCCTGGGCCATTTCGTTCGCACGCTCGATGGTGCGGTGCGTTCCCTAGCTGGAAGCGGTCGGGGTAACGCGATACTGATTGCGTTGCGCCTCATCGAACCGTGATCCAGGCTTGGCCGGCATGATTGCCCCGAGCAGCCAGAGGAACGGCATGAAGATTCCGACGATGCCGAGGAGCGTGTGACCCTTCTCGAACGTCAGTCGGCAGACGGTAAAGAGACAGATGATATAGAACGTGAACAGAACGACGCCTAAAAGCCATTCCCACCACATGGTTCAAAAAACTCCCTTCGTGAATCGGGCGCGACTACGAGTTTGCAGCGGCTTGTGCGACTCAGCTTGCACAGTATCGGCGCAATCATGATCTTTGTGATCACGCGAACGTGGTATTTCGTCTGCGGGTTCTGATTCGGTTGCGGCTCGGGAACATCACTACTACGTGAAGTCCTCGTCAGAAGCCCCTGGCTTTGCGGTTTTACGAATGAATGTGACAGAAATCAGGTACGTAAACGGCACGACTGCATAGATGGCGAGACTAACGGACGGTGCCGAATCGGAAAGCACGATCGCGATGGAATAGGCCAGCATGGGAATGAGAACAAGAACCATGCCCATCCAACCGGAGCCTTTATCGATTGGTTCAAACAAAAGATAAGGTCGCTGAATCGCGTACACCCAGATCGTCAGCCGCATCAGCGAAATGGCGATCAAAATCAGTCCAAAGACTTTCAGCGCGGTCGGCTCGCGGTCGTACCGTGAGAGGATCGACGCCCCAAACGGCAGAATCGAGAGAGGGAGTAGCAAGAGGAGGTTGAGCCAGATCAGCACGCGGTCGGTGCGGCGGATAAGGTTGAACAAATCCCGATGGCCCGCCCAGGCCATCGCCACGACCACAAAGCTGATGAGGAACGCGATAAAGGACGGGCGAGTCTCCCGCAGAGCTTCCCTGAGTCCTTCGCCGTTGGAGAGCTCGGGGATCTGCAGTTCCAGCACCAGCAACGTAAGAATAATGGCGAAGACCCCATCGCTGAGGGCAAGCAATCGCGACGGATCGTGATTTCGCTCGGATCGCGCCTGAGCGCGTTCATCTTTCATGTGGTTCACCAACAGCGGGTTCCCTGCGCTGCAGCGCGAACGTCTCCGATGCCTGTATTCCCCACCGGCAACACAGTGTCGTCAAGTGAAACGCCGATTCCCTCGCTCCATGCTCTTATTGGCTCGAGAACAGCGGCGAATGCGCTCCAGATTACCTGCATTCCACGGGAAAGCCCAGCAAACGATGCTTTAGCTCTGCGTGGATCACTCGAATGAGGTATTCCATCGACAGACGCATACAACTATGGTGAACTCGCAGAATTACGCGCTATCCCAAAAGCAGAGCTTCGACGACGTTGCGGGTGCGTTCGTCTCGAAAATGAGTGCTCAGGAGCAACGAAATGCGTGGAAGAACCGGGAACGGAAGCACGACGCTGGAAGCCGAGCCAAGAGCGGTGGTCGAACCCACGTCACCTGTGGCCGAGCGGCTAGCGGCCGGCAGACTCCTCCGGCAACAGGTATCTCGATCGGCGCACGCGGCATGGACGCCATCAGACGAGCGGCCCGATCCGGTGGCGTTGTTGCGGGCCGAGGATCGAGGACGCTTGCCAGAGCTGATCTCGCTCCGCTACGAGCGCATGCTCGCGTCTCCCTTCACCTTTTATCGTGCTTCAGCGGTGCTGATGGCGAGCGATCTGGCCACGAGCCCAGTGAGTGGATTGACGGTGCAAGCCTCGGGTGATGCGCATCTTTCCAACTTTGGGGGGTTCGCCACCCCGGAGCGCACCCTCGTCTTCGATTTGAATGACTTCGACGAAACCCTTCCTGGCCCCTGGGAGTGGGACATCAAGCGGCTGGCGGCGAGTGTCATTCTTGCCGGTCGGGAAAACGGATTTCGCACCGCCGACTCCGCGGCTGCCGCGCGGGCTGCCGTTCGTTCGTATCGGGAAAGGATGGCTGAGTTCGCTCAAATGGGTCATCTCGACGTCTGGTACAGCCGAATCGCGGCGGATGAAATTGCGGCGGATCTGCCGAAAGTCGCCCGCAAGAGCTGGAAGCGCGGGGTGAAAAAGGCCAAGGGTCGCGATCGTTTCCAGTCGCTCGAAAAGATGACGACGCTGGAAGACGGCAAGCTTCGTATCACCGACGATCCGCCGCTCATCGTGCACCGCAGCGACGAGATTGTCGGCGACCATCTACCGGCGTTTGCAAAAACCTATCGGGCCTCATTGCGTGATGATGTCAGCGCCCTCTTGCAGCGCTATACCTTCGTCGACTTCGCTCAAAAGGTCGTCGGCGTCGGCAGCGTCGGGACGCGTTGCTATGTGGTGCTGATGCAGGGAAACGACGACCACGATCCCCTCTTCCTGCAGATCAAGGAGGCCTCCGCGTCCGTCCTCGAGCCGTATGTGGGCAAAAGCAAATATCGCAATCACGGACAGCGGGTCGTTCGAGGGCAACATGCAACCCAGGCCGCCAGCGATATCTTCCTGGGATGGGGCCGCGTTCGGGGAATCGACTATTACGTCCGCCAATTGCGCGACATGAAGGGGTCGGCGGATCTGGCGAGCCAGACGCCAGGGCAGATGGCGGTGTATGCCGAACTCTGCGGACACGTGCTGGCGCGCGCCCACGCGCGCACCGGCGACGCGGCCATGATTTCCGGTTATATGGGCGAGGGAGATGTGTTCGATGTCGCGATCGTCGGGTTTGCCAGGGCGTATGCCGATCAGGCGGAGCGAGATCATGCGGCACTCGTGGCCGCAGTGAAGGCCGGATCAGTCGCCGCCGCAACAGGTAACTGAGCAATGGCAGCGGCCACATCTGCGAGCCCAGACAAAGAAAGCCTTCAAAATCCACGACTCGCTATTCTGCTGGCAATGGCGATGTTCGTGCTGGTCGTCGACACGTCGATGATGAACGTTTCGATCTCGGCCGTGGTCCGCGATCTCGACACCACCGCGAGCGGCGTCCAGTCGGCAATCGCGCTCGAGGCCCTCATTTCCGCCGCCTTCATCCTGATCAACAGTAAGGTCGGGGACCTCATCGGCCGGAAGCGCGCCTACGTGATCGGTCTCCTCTGCTACGCCATCGGCGCGCTGGCCATGACGGTGGCGCAGAGCCTTACCGCAATCATCGTTTTTTGGGCAATCCTCGGAGGGATCGGCGCATCCCTGCTCTTGCCGGCCATGCAATCGCTGATCCATGGCAACTTCGAAGGGAAGTCACAGGCAAAGGTCTATGCGCTGGTCGGAGCGTCCGCCGCGATAGCCGCCGGGGTTGGTCCCCTCATCGGTGGATTCATCACGACCTATCTCTCCTGGCGTGTTGGGTTTCTCCTGGAGGCGGTCATCATCGGCATCGTTCTTTCACAGATCGGTCTCGTGAAGGATGTGCCCTACACGGGGCCACGGGGTATCGATCTCGTCGGGGCGGTGCTCTCCGTTCTTGGTATGGGTGGTGTCGTGCTGAGCATTCTCCTCTGGCAGGAGGGGTTCGAGTCCGTGGGCATCGTATTCGCGGTTGGCGTCGTCTCGCTCTCCGCACTCGCCTGGTGGCTGGTCCGGCGCAAGCGCGAGAGCAAACTGACCTTGCTCGATCCCGACCTGTTCCGATCCGCCCATTTCCGGAGTGGAATTTCCGGGCAAATGCTCCAGAACATCGCCCTCGGCGGCGCGATGATCGCGCTCCCGATGTTTCTCCAGATGGTGCTCGAATATGACGCCATGCAGGCCGGTTTGGCGCTGGCGCCGCTCTCGTTGAGTATGTTTGTCGTCGCCTTGCTCGCCGGCAAGCGGGGCGCCAAATTTCGGGCGAGCAGCATCATTCGTGCTGGCTTCGCATTGCTGACAGTCGGGATCGCGCTGACGATCGTGGTCGTGCCCCGAACGGAATCGGGATCGTCACTGGCAATTCCGCTCATCATCGCGGGATCGGGACTGGGCCTGCTTGTCTCGCAGCTCAACAACTTCACGCTTGCGCCGATCTCCGAAGAGCGGATCAGCGAGGCGGCCGGCGTGAACTCCGCGGCGGGCAATTTCGGGCTTTCGTTTGGCCTGGCCTTTGCCGGCGCGATCATGCTGGCGTCGCTCGCGTTCCTGTTCACCAGCATGGCGGACGACAGCCTGGTGCTCTCCCCGACAGAACAGCAGCAGGTTGCCGACTCACTCGAAGAGGACGCGGAGCTCATGAGCAACACCGGGCTGGAAGAGCTCCTCGTGGGGCAACCGGAAGCAACCCAGGCGGAAATCATTCGCATCAATACCGAAGCGCGTCCACGCGCGCTGCAGATCGCGCTGCTGGTTCCGCTCATTGCGGGCATCCTGGGTCTTCTGATCTCGTTCCGAATGATGCGTTTGCCCGAAATCAAGCCCTCCGCGTCGCTCGAAGGGGTGATGGGAGGCTGATGCCTCAGGAAGGCTGGCCACTCGGCAAACGCCAGCCGTTCGTGTCACTGGGCCGTCGGGTAGCGTTCAGCCCACGCTGCTCTCCAAAGGCGGATGCGCGCGATTGTGCAGCGCGCATGGGTGGACGGAGAACCACTTACACCAACCTGTGAACTCTTGACAGCTTGCCCGGTTGACGCCATAGTGAGCGGGTCCAAAACAGGGCGCGAGGCGGCGCCGTATCAGTCGAATCGCACACGTCCACAAGGGGGCTCATGTATGTCGCTCACTCGTCGTTCGCTCATCAAGGGAACCGGCGCCGCCGGAGCCGCGGTGGCCGTTGGCGCCATGGCGCCGAAGGTCTTCCGATCTTCGTCGGCATCCGCCCAGGATACGGTCAAGCTCAGCGTCTGGAAAGCGCCGCACACGCCGGACGACCAGAAGTTCTTCGATGAGAAGCTGGCCGCCTATGCCGAGGCAAATCCCGGGGTCGAGATCGAATACCGCGTCACCCCATGGGACACCTGGGCAGAGACCTACACCGCCGCCTTCGCCGGCAGCGATCCGCCCGACATCTCCTACATGGTCAACAGCTTCTTCCCCAAGTTCGCCGATGCCGGCGCGCTGGTGCCGCTGAGCGCGATTCCCGACGCAAACATTCCCGATGATTGGGAGCCGCTCTATGACCCGGCCATCTGGGGACTGGGCGCGCGCAATGGCGAGGCCTACGGCCTGCCCTTCCTGCAATCGGGTATCTCGCTCGTCTGGAACAAGGCGCTGTTCGAGGCAGCCGGTCTCGATCCGGAAGTTCCTCCCACCACCTGGGACGAGCTCATCGAGTTCGCCAAGCAGCTCACCAAGGAAGACGGCTCCCAATGGGGCTATTCCATCATGGACAACACCACCGGCGAGATGCTGAACTTCGTGCCGGTGCCGATCGTGAACTACGGTGGTCCGCTGGCGACCGACGATGACACCGAATGGCTGGCGACCGGCCCCGAATATGAGAAGGGCCTGCAGCTCCAGATCGACATGATCCAGACCGACAAGACCGCCCCGCCGCTGGGCACCTATGTCGGCCACGATATCGACAAGGCGTTCCTGGACGGCAAGATCGCCATGCAGCTCAGCTACGGCAGCTTCCTGCAGCCGCTTGATGGGCGACTACCCCGACTTCCAGATGGGTGTCGCCATGCCGCCGGCCGGACCATTGAACGATCTGTCGCTGGGTGGTGTTGGCTACTGGATGATGGCGGACGCCTCCGAGGCCAAGCCAGAAGCCTGGGCGCTGATGGAATACCTCTCCAGTCCTGAGGTCGTGACCGAATACGCGCAGCTTTCGCGCCTCTTTGCGTCGCGCACCGATGTGAATCCATTCGAAGGCGACGCGCTTTCCGAGGCTTTCGCCGCAACCCAGAAGAACTACATGCGCCTGCCGGCGCTGCCGTTCGACTACTGGACCATCATCATGCCGGAGATCGAGGGATCCCTGAACGGGCAGACCTCGGCTGCGGACGCGCTCTCGGTTTCAGCCGAGCGCATCAACGAACGGATCGCCGAAGGCAGCTAGCCTGCCCGATCGAATGAACAGCGAACCGGATCGGGAGTACTCCCGATCCGGTTCGTTCGCTCAGCAGCCAATCAGCGCGGCCGCATTTCGGTAAGGGCAGCGCCCTCGCGGTCGAACGCAAGCGGCAGGTTCGGCGCCATGCTCTCCCGTACGTATCTGCGGGCAGCCAGTTTTGGAGCCGCGCTACTATCACCAGGGTGCCCACAGGGAGGCGCCCCAATCGAATCGTGACGAGTCGATCCAACGAACGAGGTAACCGTGGCGCAAGCAACGGGCGCGCTGAGCCAACCGGCGCCCGCTCCGACAACCCTCACCGCTCCCCGGAGCGTCCGGCTCAGGAAGACCCTCGGTCCCTACGGCTTCATCCTTCCCAAGCTGATCATCTTTGCGGTGTTCATGCTTTACCCGCTGGTCCGGGCGGGCGTGCTCACCTTTCAGGGTGGCGCGATCCTTTCCGGGCTTCACTGGGTTGGCTTCCGTAACTACGAGAAGATCGTCCACGACGAACTCTTCTGGACCAGCCTGAAGAACACCGTCTACTACACCGTGCTGGTCATCCCAACCGTGCTGGTCGTGGGGATCGGCCTGGCGGCCTTGCTCAACCGGCCGATCCGGTTCCGTCCGCTCTGGATCGTGTTGTTGATCGTGCCAAATGTGGCGTCCACCGTGGCCGCGTCGGTGATTTGGACCTATCTGCTGCAAACCGACGGCGGCGTGATCAACCGGATCATCGGCTTGGTCGGACTGGGTCCGATCAACTTTCTGGGAACGCCGTCGTATGTGATCCCGGTCTTCGTGGCGCTCGAGGTTTGGCGAGGGGCCGGGTTCTACATGATCCTCTTCCTCGCCGCCATGCAGAGCATTCCCAGGCATCTCTACGACGCCGCCGCCATCGACGGCGCCACCGGGTTTCAGGCCTTCCGATTGGTGACGCTGCCGCTGATGCGGCCGACTATCCTTTTCGCCACCGTGATGGCGACGATCTGGAATCTGCAGCTTTTCGATTCGCCGTATGTCATGACCAAGGGCGGTCCGGGGCATGCGTCCACCACCGTGGTCATGTACATCTACCAGCAGGCGTTCCGCTATGACTCGATGGGTCTGGCGGCAACGATGTCGATCATTCTCCTGCTGATCATCATGACCCTGGCGATCCTGCAACTCGTGATCTTCCGTAAGGAGGTCCAGTTCTGATGAGCGCCATTCCGACTGTGACCACACCGCCGGTGGTGATCGAGCGCGATCCGAAAGTGAAGCGCAACGAGCGGCTGAAAGACGCCGCCACCTACCTGCTGCTTATCATTGCCTGCATCCTGACGACCGGGCCGATCATCTTTCTGGTGGCCACCTCGCTCAAGGAGACCTACACCAGAACGGTCGATCTCTCGGTCTTCCTGCACCCGACCTTCATCAACTACTCGAAGATCTGGAACGAGCATCCCTTCAAGGACTGGATGCGCAACAGCCTGCTGGTGGCCACCGCGGTGACGATCGGGATCCTGATTCTCGATTCGCTGGCAGGCTATGCCTTTGCGCGCAAGAAGTTCCGGGGCAAGGACACGATCTTCTTCCTGATCCTGGCGACCCTGATGGTGCCGCTGCCGGTCACGCTGTTGCCGATCTTCCTGTTCGCCAACGATATCGGCTGGATCGACACCTACCGCGCGCTCATCTTTCCGGCGCTGGCCTACCCGGTGGGCGTCTTCATGATGCGGCAGTTCATCGAGACCATTCCCGAGGAGCTCGAAGACGCCGCCCGCATCGACGGCATGACCGATTTCGGCATCTATCTGCGCGTCATCCTGCCACTGTGCATCCCGGGGTTGGCGGTGCTGGGGCTCTACACCTTCACCACGAGCTGGGGCGCGTTCCTCTGGCCGCTGATCGTGGCGACCAGCGATGCCACCCGCACGATTCCACCCGGTTTGGCGACCATTCCCGGGCAATACAACACCGACTGGGGACTCGCGACCGCGGCGACCGTGGCCAGCATGATTCCCATGCTCATCATCTTCATGATTTTCCAGCGCTATCTGCGGCAGGGCTTCAGCGGCGGCCGCTCGACCAAGGGGTAACGCCATGGCTGAAGTACGCATTCAACGCATCGTCAAAGAGTTCGGCGCGGTCCGGGCGGTCAACGACGTTTCGCTGACGATCCATGATCGGGAGTTTCTGGTGCTGCTGGGGCCGTCCGGCTGCGGCAAAACCACGCTCCTGCGCATGATCGCGGGGCTGGAGGAGCCGACCGCGGGCGAGATCTTCATCGACGACAAGCTGGTGAATTTCACTCCGCCCAAAGACCGCGATATCGCGATGGTCTTTCAGAACTACGCGCTCTATCCGCATATGGATGTGACCAGCAACATCGCGCTCGGGCTCAAGCTGCACAACACGCCCAAGCAGATCATTACTGCCCGCTTGAACGAAGCGGCCGACTGGCTGCAGCTCACGCCGCTGCTCAAGCGCTATCCCCGGCAGCTTTCCGGCGGGCAGCAGCAGCGCGTGGCCCTGGGACGTTCGGTCGTGCGCGAGCCGAAAGTCTTCTTGATGGACGAACCGCTCTCGAATCTCGATGCCCGCCTGCGCGTGAACATGCGCACCGAGCTGATCAAGATGCACCGCCAGCTCGGCGCGACCATCGTTTACGTCACCCACGATCAGAGCGAAGCCATGACCATGGCGACCCGGGTCGCCATCATGCGCAACGGCATCATCCAGCAGCTTGCGCCGCCGCTGGAGGTCTATCGCCACCCCGCCAACAAGTACGTCGCCACCTTCATGGGCAATCCGGAGATGAACTTCATCGAAGTCACCTCGCATCATCACGACGGCCACTGGAGACTCGTGAGCCCAACCATCGAGCTGCCGGTTTCCGCCGAGCGGGCCGCATCGCTGGCCGCGCACTCGAGCAATCACTTCTGGCTAGGCATTCGGCCGGAGGCGCTCTCCATCGCGGCGCCGTCCTCCAACGGGCATGGCATCCCGGCAACGATCGATGTCCTCTCCCCCATGGGGCCGAACACGCTGATCTATACGTTGGTCGATGGGGCCAGCATCGTGGCCGATGTCTCGTCGGACATCGAGCCAGCCGAAGGCGAACAGGTGAAGCTCACCTTCGAAGAGTCGCGCACCCACCTCTTCGACTTCGACACCGAACTCGCGCTCTGGTAGTTCACGCGCGCTCCGTCCTGGCGAATGCGAGTGCGCAATTCGCTATGATGCACGCACACAGGCGTTTCTCTCGATAGTGGATGTGGAGGTCGATCCATGGCGCTGACCCGTCGCACGTTTCTCGCCAGCTCGCTCGTCGTGGCCGCCGCGCCGATGTTGGTTCCCCGCGCCGCGCACGCGCAGGACGCAACTCCCGAAGCCACTGCGGTCGACGCACCTGGTTACGGGATCGTCCGGGTGCGCGCGCTGCCCACGCCGGAGCTGAATCAGGCGGTTTACCCCGACGTCATGTATCGCTTCCTGCCGGAGACGTCGGCAATTCCGGGCTACTTCGGCTATCTCTTCGCCTTCGAGAACGACAATCCCGCCGCCTCGCTGACCATGACCTTGCTGGCAGACGAAGCGGCCACCGTCCAGGCGGATGAGGTTGCCAAGGAATACGTTGCCGGGCTCGATCCGCGGCTGACGCCAGAGACGCCATTGGCCGAGCAAGGTCCGGTGCGCATCTACGAAACCACCGACCGTCCCGTCTCCGAGGTGCCGCCCCATCTGACCGGTTGCCAGGTCACCTTCCGGCACCGTATCAATGCCGAAGAAACCGATATCGAGGCGATCATTCAGTTGGTCAACGACGAGCTCATTCCGGGCCTCAGGGAGATGGACGGCTTCGTGCTCTACGGTTGGCTGGGCACGCCGGACGGCCGCATCTCCTTCAACATCTGGGAAACCGCCGAGCAACTCGCCGCCGGCGATGCGTACGTCGCCGACTTCGTCGCAGCCAATCCGGTCATCACCTCAGATGGAACCACCGACGTCTACGCTGGAACCATTGGGTACGCGGACGTGCTGGGAGCGTCATAGCGAAGGCTCGTGCTAACCGTACCCTTCGTGGTCGACACGAGCAGTCGTAGTGGCGGCACCTGTGGCCGCCAATCGGGCGAAGCCCGATAACGGACTAGCCCGACAGGCATGCCTCCGGATGGATACATCGTGGTTGCCCAGGTAGTGGTGGCCTGCGGCCACTGGCGGGCACAGGTCCCGCCACTACGAAGATGGACCGCGCCGGAATGGCGACGACTTACTGAATCCGGCCTCGGGCCAGCACCGGCCAGATCGCTTCCACGATGCCGTTGCGCACGCCGTAGAAGTTCTCATGCAGGTGGTTGCACCGGTCGGAGTAGCCGACGCGGTAGAAGATGCGGTCGCCGACGCCGGGGGTGTCCGACGGCTCGGCCAGCACGATCTTTCCGTGCTCAGCGGGAAGGCCCTGCCTTCTCAGCCGACTTTGGTGAGCCTAACTGTGGAACTCATGTCGACATTCCGGTTGCTCCATCTCGAGCGATCGGAAAGCAGGCTGACAACAAGTTGGTTGAGGCTCACGCCCTCGTCAGCGGCAAGATGAACGAGATCGCGATGGAGTGACCTCGGAATTCTCACATTGAATTTGCCGCTGAACTCTTCGGGAAAGGTCGGCGCAGGGAGATCCTGACCAACCTCTGCTGCTGTTGCGAGCCAGAGCGTGCGAATCTCCTCAGCGGCCACGCCTACGTCTTCGATGCGCTCGACTTGCGTCAGGCAACCAGGAAGGTCAGGGAAACGAATGACAAAGCCACCTTCCGAATCCGCAATGACATCGAAACGGTAGTCTCTGGCGAGAGCTTCCTCCAGTGTTGCAACAGTTGCCATAGGTGACTCTCCCTAATTCAGCTCCAACTCCGAGCAGATTTCGTCCAGATAAACCCGCTTCACCTTTTCGCCACTCTTTGGAACAACGAAGGGACGCTTGCCTTCTTTGAAGAACGTCACGTGGCTGCCCTTCTGACGACGAAGCTCATATCCCTCGAACTCGAGGAGTTGGCGGACATCATTGAATCGCGCTTCTGGCGGCCGACGCTCGCAAATGAGTTCGATGAGTTTCTCGCGCTTGCCCATCGTTTCTCCATCGTACCGCCGGCGGTACCACGTTGCAAGTTTCTAAGAGCGTGCTTTCAACGAGATGATTACTGAATCCGGCCTCGGGCCAGCACCGGCCAGATGGCCTCCACGATGCCGTTGCGCACGCCGTAGAAGTTCTCGTGCAGGTGGTTGCACTGGTCGGAGTAGCCGACGCGGTAGAAGATGCGGTCGCCGACGCCGGGGGTGTCCGACGGCTCGGCCAGCACGATTTTGCCGTGCTCGGCGGAGAAACCTTGCTCGATGAACGGCGGGATATTCTGCGGAATCGGGGCCATGTTGGACGGATCGACCGTTTTGCGGCCGGCGTCGGTGAGGATGCGGTCGGGCTGCGGGCGGCTAACCACCTGCGCCATGATGGAGAGCGCGGGTTCGACGTTGGCGCCAAGATTCAGATAGAGCTGATCGCCCCAGATGCCGCCGCCGGCCTGCACTTCGGTGACGCCCTCGATGCTGGCGGTGGTCAGATAGGTGCCGGTGCCACCGGCGGAAACGATCTCGACCGGGATGCCACGCGCGCGCACCTGCTCCGCCATATCGACCAGCTTGCCGACCGAAGTGCGAATGGCGGCGTCGCGCTCGACCGGGTCGGCCACCTTCATGCAGTGCCCTTCCCAGGTCATCAATCCTGCCAGCTTGAGCCCGTCCATATTGGCAATCAGATCGGCCAGCCGAAGCACCTGGTCACCGGGAAGCTGTCCGCCGCGGTTCATGCCGGTATCGAGCTCGATCACCGCTTCCGGATGGGTGCCCAAGGTGACGGCGGCTTCGTCGAGCTGGCGCGCCTGGATCTCGCTATCGACCGCCAGGATCAGTCGGGTCTGGGTTGCCAGCGCGGCCGCGCGGCGTGCCTTGATCGGACCGACCACCTGGTTCGGCACCATGATGTTGCCGACCCCGCTGGCCGCCATCACCTCGGCCTCACCCAGCTTGGCGCAGGCGATGCCGATGGCGCCCGCTTTCAGCTCCAGATGCGCGATGGCTGGCGATTTGTTGGCCTTGCTATGCGGCCGCCAGGACGATCCGCGCGATGCGATATCGGAGGCCATGCTCGTGATATTGCGCTCGAGCGCGTCGAGATCGATCAGCAACGCGGGCGTGTCGAGCTGCTCGATAGGCAGGCCGACCAGGGTCGTGAGCATCGGGGGTGTGTCCTTCCAGGTGAACGAGCCGTATCGCAACGGCAGTCATGCTGGAAGGATTCTCGCCTGATCCAGTGCAGCGCGCTTGGGGATATTCCTATGAGCCAATCGTGACGGGTGTCGTGGCCAGGTACCGATGTATCGCCGAGACCACCACCGATCCTTCTCCGACTCCGCTGGCAACCCGTTTCACCGATCCACTGCGCACATCGCCCACCGCATACACGCCTGGCTCGCTCGTTTCGAAGGCCGTGCGCAAGTTGTCTGGATCGATGATGGGAAGATCGGGACCGGTCAGGATGAATCCTTTGGCGTCCAGCGCGATCGTTCCCTGCAGCCACGACGTGCAAGGATCCGCGCCGATCATGACGAAAAGCGCGCATGACGTCCAGATCGAGCTTTCCGCTCTGTTTGTCCTGCAGCGTTACCCCGCCGATTTGCCGCTCGCCTTTCAATTCGCCGATCGCGCTTCCCAGATGGATCGTCACATTCGGGGTCTTTTGCAGGCGGGAGACCAGATATTGCGACATGCTCGATTCCAGATCGTTCCGCCGGTGCACGAGATGGACCATCGAGCTGCGATCAGAGAGGAACATGGCGGCCTGACCGGCCGAGTTTCCGCCGCCGACCACGACCACGGGATCGCCGCTGCAAAAGCGCGCTTCCAGCTCGGTCGCCGAGTAGTAGACGCCCGAGAGCGTTCCCTCGCCAGGCAGGCCAAGCGTGCGATAGCGCGCGCCGGTGGCCACGATCACGCTGCGAGCGCTGAGGGACTTCCCGTATTCGAGCTCGAGTTCGAAGAGCTCGCCCTTGCGTCGCAGTGCCACCGCGTTGTTCGGCACCATCACGCGCGCGCCGAACTTGAGTGCCTGCACTTCGGCCCGAAACGCGAGATCGCCGCCGGAGATACCGGTCGGGAACCCAAGATAGTTCTCGATACGAGACGAGGCGCCGGCCTGACCGCCGATCGCGACGTTGTCCACCACGATGGTGCTCAGTCCTTCCGACGCGCCATAGACCGCCGCGGAGAGTCCGGCAGGTCCGGCTCCAACGACGATGAGATCGGCCGGCGCGGTCTGGTCGATCCCCAGATCGAGCCCCAGCGCCTTGGCCAACCGCAGTGGCGTCGGGTCGGCGAGTGCTTTCTGATTGCGGATGATCACCCAGACATGCCCATAGGGATTGGCTTCGGTGCGATGGAGCAGATCGAGTGCCACCGGATCGTCCGGAGCAAGCCAGCGGAAGGGGATGCGGTTGCGGTCGACGAACTCCGCGATCCGCAACAACGACTGCGAAGTTGCTGGGCCGATCAGGGTGAGCGTGTTGTCGGCCACGTTTATGAGCGCTTTGCGGCGCATGGCGAACGCGGTGACCAGCACGTCGCTCAGGGATGGCACCGTCGCCATGGCCACTCGCAGCTGGTCGGTCGGCACGATCAGCACTTCGCCCGGCTCCAGCACGATGCAGTTCGCGAATGCCATCTGCCCGGTCAGCACGCTCAGCTCGCCGATGAACTGCCCGGGCTCGGCGGTCAGAATCGTGCGGTCGACGCCGTCCGAGCGGTCGATCACGCAGGCCCTGCCGGAAAGCACGACCACCAGACAGGGGCGCTTTTCGCCGGCGGTGTACAGGATGTCTCCGCCAGTTGGTCGAGCGCACCTCGCCGAAACGGCGCAGCACGTCGAGCTGCTCTGGCGTGAGGGTCGGGATCAGACCGGTCGGAGTCGAATTCAGAAAATGCAAATGACACGTTGGATGCTCCAGTAGGAGTGGCGCTTTCGCCACCGGCGAACGAGACCACGCGCGTCGATGCTGCATGGGAATTCCTAGATCGTACGATGTCGGCCTGCGTGCGTCACCCGCCGAAACGGTGAGGTTGGCTGTGCTATTCCGCGATTGCCGGACGCACTTTCCAGAATTCGGTCGCCGATTCGAACGCCTTGGCAAGTTGCAGCACCCCGAGATCGTCCCGGAAGCGACCGACAATCTGCAGCCCGACCGGCAGCCCGTCGTCGGTGAATCCGGCTGGAACCGAGATTGCCGGCGATCGGGTGACGGTGATGAAGTAGGCCGACTGCATCCAGGAGATATAGGTCTCCATCGTCATCCCATCGACCTCATGCGGCCAATCCCATTCGATCGGGAAGGGCGGCATCTGGTTGACCGTGCAGAGCACGAATTCGTACTCCTGCATGAAGACGCGCAAGCGTTCGAAGATCTGCTGCTGCATCGACATCGCGCGGCCAAAATCGGCGGCAGAGAGCTTCAGTCCCTGTTCGATATTCCAGATCGCTTCGGGCTTGACCATTCCCGTCTGGGGCGTCGAGCAAGTGCCGGTCGTCATCGGCCAGCGAGGCGCCGCGCAAGCAGTTGGAAGGCCTCTTCGGCGCCGGACAGGTCGGGAGCGACATCTACCACCGTGCAGCCCAGTGCTTCGAAGGTGGCCCGTTGGGCATCGAGCGTGGCGCGCACGCGTGGATCGAGCGGTAGCCCGCCGAGATCGGGACACCAGGCAACTTTGACGCCTTTGAAGTCGCGTCCGAGCGGTTGCCGGAACGTCGAGGGATCGACCGGGTAGGCAAGCTGGTCGCGGGCGTCCGGCCCGGCGATCACCGACAGCAGAAACGCGCAATCGTCGACTGTGCGGGCCATGGGGCCTTTCACACTGAGGCCGAGCCAGGGCTTGGTGGTCGGCCAGGTGGGCACGAGTCCCGGGGAGATACGAAAACCCACCACATTGTTGAAGCTGCCGGGATTGCGCAGCGAGCCGCCCATATCGGAACCATCGGCAACCGGCAGCATGCCGCTCGCCAGGGCCGCGCCCGCGCCGCCGCTGCTGCCGCCCGCGCTCTTGCTCAGGTCGTACGGGTTGTGGCAGGGGCCGAAGACCTTGTTATAGGTGTGGGACCCCAAGCCGAACTCGGGCACGTTGGTCTTGCCGATGACGATCGCGCCCGCGCGCCGAATGCGCTGCACGATGAGCGAATCCTGCTGGGCGATGTTGTCCTTGAAGAGCAAGGAGCCGTTGGTGGTCGGGAACCCGGCGGCGTCGTAGAGATCCTTGACCGCGTGGGGAAACCCGTAGAGCGGTCCCGGTTTCGTGCCCATCGCGAGATCGCGGTCCCGGTCGACCGCTTGCTCGATCGCCTGCTCCGGCTTGAGCATGTTGACGATGGCGTTGACCTGCGGATTTACCTTCTCGATCTGCGCCAGATGCGCTTCCATCACCTCGCGGGCCGAAACGTCCTTCTTGTGGATCCGCTCGCTCAGCTCGATCGCGGATGAAAAGATGATCTCGTTTCCCATGGTGTGCCCTCCCCGGCCGGTGTATGAATCGTTCCGGCATTGTAGAGGGTTGGGGGGCGGGACCGAGGTCCACGCAGGACCTCGGTCTATTTCAGTCGCGGGCTATGCGAGAGCGGCTATCCCGTCATATTCGGCGAGCGGCGCTGGCCCGTGGCCTCGTATTCGAGCAACAGCAGTCCCGAGGGAGTCACCTGATGCTCGACGAGACGCAGACCCAGCACTCGCGCCATGCAGCGGGAGGAGCTGTCTCCCCTCGCCGATGATCGGTCGGAGCGACCACGAGCCGCAGGGTGTCGATCAGCCCCGCTTCCAACAGCGAGGAGGCCAGCCGACTACTGCCATGGATCTGCAGCTCCCGCCCCGGCTGTTCCTTGAGCGCTCCAACCGTCTCCACCGGATCGCCGCGCAGCACCGTGGTCGGATTCCAGGTGCCTTCGGTCAGCGTGTTGGTCACCACGTATTTCGGCAGCGTGTTCATGCGATACGTGAACGGATCGGGCTCCGGGATCTGCGGCCAATCGCGTGCGAACGCTTCATACGTCCGCCGCCCGAACAGCAACCCATCAGCAAGATCGAGCCAGTCCGATGCCTGCTGGACGAACATCTCATCGATGTGCGGCACGAACCATCCGCCCCGTTGGAAACCGTCCGACGTGTCTTCGTCGCTCGATCCCGGTCCCTGGCTGACGCCGTCGAGCGTGACGAACTGGGTCACGACCAGCTTCACGACGCCGCTCCTGATTCGACGAGCGCCGCCAGCGCATCGGTGACCGAGCCCCAACCATCGAAGAACCCCAGCTCCTCGTGTGTGTCGCGCTGCTCCGGATTGCCATGACGCACCACTACGCGGTAGTCGGTGCCGTCTGGATGCTCGCCGAAAACGATCTCGGCGGTCATCGCCACCGGTTGCGGCGATGCCGGTCGCCAGTTGCTATCGATCGCGTTGGTAAAGACCAGACGCTGCCCCTCCTCGACCACGAGGAAGATAGCGTCGATGTGCGGCATGAACTCGCCGCCGTCCATGCTCATCTGGGTGACGATCGCGCCCCCAGGCTCAACCTCCAGTCGATCGACCCGCGCGACGGCCGGCGCAGGCAACCACCACTGCGCGAGCAGCTCCGGGTCGGTCCAGGCACGCCAGACGTCCTCCCGCGGGTGCACGGATCACACGGTTCAGGGTGAGGTCGAGCGTGGGATCGATCGCCGTGGCGGTCATGAGGACTCCTTCGATTTCGTAACGAACTGTTCGAGCCGGTCGGTACGCTGCTTCCCAGACGCTGCGCTCCTCCGCCAGCCAATCGCCCACCAGGGCGACCCGCTCGCGGTCGAGCGTGCAGGTCCGCACGCGGCCGGATTTCGACGTGTGGATCAATCCGCATGCTTCCAGCGTGCGCACATGCTTCATGAACGACGGCAACTTGATCGGAAACGCGCTCGCCAGATCGCTCACGCTCGCCGGTCCACGCCCGAGCTGCCGCACTACCGCCCGCCGCGTCGGATCCGCAAGTGCGACGAAAACACTATCCAGGCTCTGCGAATAGTTTTCCATGAGGCTAAGTGTCGCATTGCCGAACACTTAGCGCAAGGGCTAAGTGTTGGGCTGCGTCAGCCGATGGAAGGGACTACGGTGCCCAACCGTTTTGGTGCCAGCGCAGGACTCGCAGCGCACGAAGCGTGATCCACCGGCTTGGTTCCCCGACCTGTTCCCCAAGGTCGAGGGGCGGCGTGCCAGGATGCGCGATGTCCAGCAACCAGCGACCGTCCGGCTGCTGTTTGGACTGCACGATATCGATGGCATCGGCAACCCGTTCGTCCGGCGTGACGCCGGCGGCGCGCAAGTAATCGAGCCCACGCAGGATGTCGTAGTGCCACCAGTTGGGAAAGGCGAACTGGGTCCAGTCGTTGCCCCGCTTGCGGTCGACAACGATCGGCTCGCCCGTGGAGAGCCGTTTGAACAACTGCCGGTCAAGCAGGTACCGCTCGCCCTGCACCCGGGCTGCAATCACATCCGGATCAGCGTTTCCGGTCTGCTCCCACGCGAGCAACGCTTCCAGCACGCAAATGGTGGTGTTGAACGAACCGCGCGTCGAGCCGTTCTCCGCCTCACAGTTCCAGCCGCCGTCAGCCAATTGTTCCGTGAGCAGCCGCCCGATTAGTCTCGTCACGTCCTCCTGAAAGTAGGCGCCCGCCATCGCCAGTTGCCCGTTGATGCATGGCTCGACTTCGCCAACGAAGAACGGGTTGCTCCCGCCATCGGGTCCCCACCCGACCCATTCGACCTGCTCACGCGCCAAAGCGACCGCGCTGCGAGCCTGTTCACTTCTGGGATCGAGACCCATGTAGGCCAGAAGCCAGAGAACATGCATGGTGGAATCATTGCCCGGATTCCAGGCCGCACCCGCCCAGGCGCCATCGGATCCCTGTTTGGCAAGCAGCTCCGCTCCCCAACCTTCAGTGGCCACCCTGGCGCGTTCGGTCGCAACCTCATCGTCAGATGCGCCGGTCAGATCGCGCAGCACCTGCCAGCGGATCGATGGATCGGAATCGAGCAGCCAGGCGAGAACCGTCATACAGGGGCACCTCGAAAT
The DNA here is from genome assembly GCA_963720855.1 of uncultured Chloroflexia bacterium. GTDB lineage: Bacteria > Chloroflexota > Chloroflexia > Thermomicrobiales > UBA6265 > JAMLHN01. The sequence goes on from CAVRGV010000003.1 coordinate 285,654, forward strand.
CAACTGATCGTTCGTAGTCGGGGGCGTATCTGCCTCCCGCGGAGACTAAAGAAAACGCACGCAAACGTCGTTGGCGAGCAACGTCCCGCGTTCGGTAAGCCGCAGCCGGCTGCCGTCCCAATCGAGTAACCCGAAGCCGACCAGCTCATCGATCTGTGAACCGAAGCGGTCGTACAGCGCTACCCCGTGACGCGTCTCGAAGTCGGATGCCGAAACCCCCTCCTCCAGCAGGCGCAGTCCGAGCATCATCGTCTCGCCCATTTGCAGCTCGTCGCTGAGGTGCTCGGTATTGGAATGCGGCGATGCGCCCGCTTCGGCCGCTTCGACATAGGTGAGTGGCTTGAGGTGATTCATGAAACGGTCGGAGCCGATGCGCCCGTGCGCGCCCGCCCCGAAGGCGGCGTAGGCCCCATTGCGCCAGTAGACGAGATTGTGCCGGGAAGCGAATTCAGGAGACCGCGCCCAGTTTGCGATCTCGTAGTGCGTCCAGCCTGCCGTATCCAGCGTGCTCATGGCGATCTCGTAGAGATCGGCGCTAGTGTCGTCGTCGAGTACGGTCAGCACCCCGCGCGTGACGGCGTCAGCCATGGGGGTGCCCGGTTCGACGATGAGCGAATAGAGCGAGCAATGCTCGATCGGCAGGGAAACGATCGTTTCCAGATCGGTTCGCCATTGGTCGAGGGTTTGCCCGGGCCAGCCGAAGATGAGATCCAGCGAAAGGTTGTCGAATCCAGCGCTCCTCGCAGCGTCGATGGCGGCGATCACATCGGCAGCTTCGTGCTGGCGGCCAAGCACGCGCAGACCCTTCCGGTCGAACGTCTGCGCCCCGATGCTGAGCCGGTTCACTCCGGTGTCGCGCACGCCTGCGAACCAGGCGCGATCGACCCCGTTCGGGTTGGCTTCGAGCGTGATTTCGGCGCCTGGATCGAGATCGAAGCTGTTCCGGCAGGCGTCTAACACCCGACTGATTTGCTCAGGCGAGAGCAGTGACGGGGTGCCCCCGCCAAGATAGATCGTCTGGGCTGGCATGGGCGGGTGTGAAACGATATCGCGCACCAGCGCATCGACATAGCGCGGAATCAGCGAGTCGAGTCCGCGATAGGTGTTGAAGTCGCAATAGGGGCAGATGTGGCGGCAGAACGGGACGTGGATGTAGATGCCGACGGGCGCGTCGTTCGGGAGCGGGGCCATTAGTGATTGCCTGTAATGTGAGTTGTTTTGGATGGAGATGGTGGTGGACTGCTCCGACGAGAGAGATCCTTCGCTTCGCTCAGGATGACCGGGGTGGAGCGGATGCTAGCGGTGGTGATGGCGACAGATGTAGGGAGAAAGGCGGGCAGGGAATGCATGTTCACAGGATGCTCATTGCGGATTTGTGGCTGCGGTTTCGGCGGACTTCAGCTCGTTCCAGGCGCGGACCGCGCGTTCGGCCTGATCCGGAGTGGCCGGTTCCGCTGCATAGCGTACGTGGTCGTAGATCGTGGTGAGCTCGTCGAGCGCGGCGGTGGCCGCTCGAGCGTGCAGATTCGGGCCGGCGCGCCGGTCCAGCTCATCCGCGGTTTCGCTGGAGGCGCGGCCGAGCTGATGGGCCTCGGCGAAGCGCAACCAGGTTGCATAGGTGTCACGGATGGTGACCGTGTGCGCCCAGGCGGGGTCGTTGCGCAATCCCGCCAGCGGATCGCGCGCTCCTGACCGGCCGAAGCGACCGCGAAACCGGTCGAGCCAACCACCGAATCCTTTGCCGGCGCCGATCTCGCGCTCTCCGGTTTCCAGCGGATCGAGGTCGCGCCGGGTGAGGGCCAAACCAAACCGGGTCAATCCGTAGAAGATCGCCAGCAGCACCAGAAAGGCCAGCAGATAGCGCACCGGATCGGGCGGCTGCCAGTCGAGCACCGACCGGGTCTGTTCGTTCTGACCGTTGTTGCCGAACTCGGTCACCTGCGGGATGCCGCGATAGTCGCCCAGCGATAGTAGCCACACGATGGGCAGCGAGACGACGATGACCACCACAGTCAAGAGCAGCACGAGGAGTTGGAAGAACGGTTCCAGCACGACGTCGAGGAGCGAAAGCGCTGCCGATGAGCTGCGGAACCCGTCGAAGGTGACGAGAAGCGAGAGGGCTGATGCCGCGGCGACGATCGCAAGGGACGGAATCAGGACAGTGCTGAGCAGCCTGCGCCGGGAGTGGGTTGCCTCATGTCCTTGCCGGGCGATGGCGATCGCAATCAAGGTTGCGGCGAAGACGACCACGATGGCCACCGAGAGCTCCCGGTCGCTTGGCCCGGAGAGCACCACATACCCGCCAATCGCAACCAGCCCGGTCACGGTCGCCGCGGCCATCAGCATCGCGCGGCAGCGCTCCAATCCGGGGGAGCCATTGAAGTGGGCCAGCCACCAGACCGCCGCGCTCAGCCCGACCGGCGCCCAGACCGCGATATCGGCAGTCGACGACTCGAAGACCAGCGAGCGTACGGCCTGCCTCAACCATTCCGCGTCGAGCCAGGAATAGCCCGGAAAGGAGACGATCTTCACGGTCGCCAGGGTCGAAAGCACGATGGTGACCATGACGACAAGGCCAAAACTGCGGTTCCAGACTCCGAAGTCGTGCAAGAGGCGTGGCACGATTCCCGCGACCGCCACCAGCCCGACCGGCAACCAGATCGGCAGCGGATCGAGCTGGCTGGTAAATGGGGCAAAGAGCGTGTCGGCCACCATCCAGACCAGCAATCCCTGCGCCAGCAACAACAGGAGCTCGATGATCCATTCGCGCCGGCTATAGGTGAGCGCCATCCGACTCATGCCACGGCCTCGGTGCTCGGCGCGTCGATCTCCCAGCGCTGCACCCCGTCCAACGGGGCCTCCGCCGCTTCGCCAACCGGCACGAAGATGGGGTCGATCCCGGCCAGGGTATAAAGCCGCAGCTCATTCGAGATGGTCGGCGATGTCATGGGCGAGACCAGCACGAAGGTGGTTTCGCGGTTGCAGCGCACGCGCTCCTGCCGGAGCACCTGCCCCACCGGCACGGTCGAAAACGCCCAGAGGCGTGCAAGCCCGTTCATGATCTGCGCTTCATGCTGCATGCCGCGCCCGGGCGGGATGCGCAACGGCGTGTCGAAGCCGCTGATCAGGCCGTTGGTCGACATCCCTACGCTGATCTGCTGCCCGATCCCCCAGCGGGCGATCGAGGCCGCGATCTCGATGGCCCGCTCGCTCTGCTCGACCGCCAGCCCCTCCCAATAGTGGGTAAAGGTGTCGAGGTTGAGCACGATCATCATCACGGTCGAGATGACGGGGTCGTTGACGTTCACCTTGAGACTACCGGTGCGAGCCGTCGCTTTCCAATTGATGACGCGGAAGGGATCGTCCGGGTGGTAGTCGCGCACCCCGGCACGGCGCATCGGGTCGGTCACCAGCCGGCGCCGGGCTGTCAACTGGCCGAGTAACCGCTCGTTGCGGGCGGGCGGTTCGTGAATCGGAAAAGAGATCGGATAGACGATCAACTCCTCTTTCTGACCAACGATGCGGCGGCTGGAGAAGAAGCCAAAAGGGTCGCTCGAACGCAGGGTGGCCGGTCCGACGCTCCACGGGCCGCGCCGGGTGCAATCGAGCGGAATCGTCCAGGTGCGCCGTTCGAAAGGGCGCAAGCTGGCGCGCAGATCGAGCGAGCGGTTGGTGGAGGCGCCTTCCACTGTGCTCTCCCGATCGACAGGTAGCAACGCTTCCGAGAGGGTCAGCTCGACCGTGATCTCCGGTAGCGGCAATGGTTTCTCATTGGCGAGCGTGATCTTCAGCTCCACCCGATCGCCCGGAAACGCACGGTGGGAAGTGAGCGAGGATTCGAGCAGCACCTGATCGAGCGCGTACCGGTTCCAGAGACTCGATCCGGCCGCGGTGCAGAGAATGAAAAACCCGACGAGCGCGACTGGGTAGTGATCGAGCCCGACGCCGATCAGCAAAAGAAAAATGGCGCCATAGACCCAGAGGCGGCCGAAGTAGAGACTCCGATCCCCTTCGTTGGCGTGGTAGGGGGAACGCAGCCGGTCGAACCGCGACGGCAGCGGAATCATGACCCGCCGTCGAGTCCGACGCTCCCCTCGACCGGCACCGGCGTGGTACGCAGCAGCTCGCCGATCAGTCCAGCCGGTGTTTGCTCGCGCAGCCGGGCTTCGACCGTCATCACCACCCGATGCTCGAGCACGAACGGCGCGAGCCGCTTGATGTCATCCGGCGTCACCGATGCGCGCCCCTGGATCGCGGCCAGCGCTCGCCCCGCCGCCGCCAGCGCCAGCGAGGCGCGTGGACTGGCGCCCAGCTCGACGCCCGTCGCCGTGCGGGTGGCTCGCACCAGCGCCGTCAGATAGGCAGCAACCTCGGGGGCCAGATAGATCTGTTGCGCGGCATGGCGCGCGGCTTCCACATCCTCCGGCGAACCGACCGCATTCACCACGCCACCGCCGGTGAAGTCGCCGGCCACCATGGCCACTTCATCGCGTCTCGTTCGGATAACCCATGCTGAGCCGCATCATGAACCGGTCGATCTGCGCTTCCGGCAATGGAAAGGTGCCTTCCAGCTCGATCGGGTTCTGGGTAGCGACCACCAGAAAGGGAGCCGGCAAGGCGTGCGTCTCCCCTTCGATGGAGACATTCGCCTCCTGCATCGCCTCCAGCAGCGCCGATTGCGTGCGCGGCGTGGCGCGGTTGATCTCGTCCGCGACCACCACATTGGCGAAAATCGGTCCCGGGCGGAAGCGAAACTCCGCTGACTTCTGGTCGAAATAGGTGATGCCGGTCACGTCGCTGGGCAACAGGTCGGGCGTGAACTGTATGCGTCGCGTGCTGCCGCCGAACGCCTGCGCGATCGCGCGCGCCAGGGTGGTCTTCCCGACCCCGGGCACATCCTCGATCAGGACATGCCCACCGGCCAGCATGGCAGCCAGCAGCAGCTCGGCGGTCTCTTCTTTCCCAATGACCGCGGTGCGAACTTCGCCCAGGATGCGTGCGGCCAGCTCGGCCACGGGGGCGGTCCCGGTGTCCGTGGTCGTGAACGTCGACTGCATGGGGGCGTGCTCCTTCGTGCCGGGATTGTAGACGAGGCGCTCGAAAAATGGTGATGGCCGGGAGCCGAAGCTCCTGGCCATCACCTGCGGGGGGGGTAATGCGGGCAAGTTTAGGAAGAGTCCACCGGCTACGGAGTGAACTCGAAGCCGGACCACTGGTAAGCGGAACCGTTCGCGGGGAAGTTGTTCCCGCTGATGGTGAATTGGCCGGTGAAGGGCGCCGCGACACGGTTCCAGTTGCCGCCGTCATTGGTTTGCCAGAGCGTGAGGTGAATGTGCGCAACCTGCACGAAACCCTCGCCGCCGACATCGGAAACCGTGCCGACGAAGTCGCCTTGCCGGATCGTGTCGCCCGGCTCCCAGCCGCGATCGACGGTCAGATGGAACATGGCAAAGGCATACCCGTTGCCCATGTCGATCGTGATGCCGCCCGACGAGCGCTCATACCAGCGAACCGTACCGGAAACCGGCGCGTAGACGCTGGTGCCAGCGGTTTGGCCGTTCTGGCGCGCGATATCGAGCGAATAGAGGTATTGCCAGGTGGAGCTGTTGTTCTGGTGGCTCGATCCGTTGTAGCCCTGGATCACTTCCCAGGCGCCGCCGGAGACCGGCCAGACGATGGTTCCGCCGGCTGGAACGGTCGCGGTTGGTGTTGGGCCGGGAGCGGTGAAAGTGATATAGGTCGACGAGGCGAACCCGTTGGTCGAGCCGTAGCGCACCGGATAGAAGCCGTTGGTCAGATTGCCGGTGACCGTGATCTGCGAGCCATTTGGAATGACGAGTACAACCGATGCAGTACTGGAGGCGCCAGAGCGCAGATTGAGATTGGCGGTCGTCCAGGCGGTGCGGCTGACCGGCGTGGCGGTCGCAGTCGGCGAGGGGCCCGAGCCGATCTGCAAATAGGTCGAAGAAGCGAAACCCCTGGTGCCGTTATACGTGACGGGATAGAAGCCGCTCTGTTGGGCGCCGGTGATGGTCACCGTTGCGCCGTTCGGAATGACCAGCAGCACCGCATAGGTCGAGCCGGGACCGGAGCGGAGGTTCAGATTGGCGGTGGTGGTCGCGGTCTGGGTCGAGTTCAATCGCAAATAGGTGGCCGAGGCATACCCGGCGGTTCCGTTGTAAGTCACCGGGTAGAAGCCGCTGGTCAGCGCCCCGGTGATCGTTACGGTCGCGCCATCGGGCATGACGGTGATGACCGACGAGCTGGTGCTGGGGCCAGAGCGCAGGTTGAGCGCGCCATCGAACACGGTGGCGGTGCCGAGATTGCCCGAGGTGGCGATGTACTGGCTGGCCGACCAGCCGGTGGTGCCGTTGTAGACAAGCTGGGTGAAGCCGTTCTGCACGGAGCCGGTGGTGTTGACCGTGGCGCCGTTTGGAATCACGAGCAGCACCGCGAAGCTGGTGCCGGCCCCGGCGCGGAGATTGACATTGGCCGTGGTGGTTGCCGCCGCGGCCGGGCTGACCGCGCCGTCGGCATTTACGAGATAGTCGGAGAGCATGTAGCCCGGCTGGCCGGAAGCATCGATCTGGTACCAGACAGTACCGTCGGCATCGTCGGTAAAAGGTCCGTCGAGCACATCGACAATGGTGCCTTCGGGCACGCTGGTCAGCGCTGCTCCGGAATACGAGGGTTCGTCACGCAAGTTGACATTATCGCCCTGGGCGTCGCTGACCTGCGCTTGACCGCCAATCACCAGATCGGTGGCGGCTTTCGCGTCGAATTCGGTTGCAATAGGGAGTGCGATTGCCAGCAGCAGCGCAAGAAGTCCCAACATCCGGCCACGCCGGTACGGCAACGCCGTCATCCGCCTTCCCTCCGTCACGATAACCTGCCGATCTGCAATTCGGCCCAGCAAAGGGTATCGCGCGTTGTTCCGATTCGATACGCCCAGCCAGATGCGACCGGCGAACCGGTCGGACAAGGCGTGGCAGCTCTACCGTCGGAAGACGGGCGGGGAAGAGCCAGCGTGCGGGGACACGTTCTCAGCGTATTTGCACCAACCCTAGCGGACACGTCGAATCGATGTCTACCTGAACGGACGCTTAATTTCCGTTCGGACACCCGTCTGGGTCGAAGCAGCGGACCGAGCGCTACACTTTTTCCCAGCATTGCCGCGCGGGTTCGTCCCCGCCGCCGAAGGACACCATCATGAGCAAAGCAACCGCCGACCTGCGGATTACCGATATTTCGATGGATCTGGAAAAGGGCACCGAGAAGGTCCCCCTCGCTCCCGTGGTCTACACGCTGACTGCGAACCTGAATGACGTCGCGCTCACCAAGAGCGTCGCCGCGGTGCTCGAGCTCGGCAAGAGCAAGATGCCGATGGAAGTCGAGCTGGAGGGCGCGAGGTTCGTGCCGGGCGGAGCGGAAGTGACGGTCAATGCCGGCACCGGCCGTTTCCTGCGGGCCAAGGCGACTGCCGTCATCGGCATCACCGCGGTCGATGACGACAAAGTGACCGTCGAGATCAAGGAGATCAAGGCGCTCGGGAAGCTGCCGATCGAATCGATCGTCGGGCCGATCATCGACAAGGGGCTCGATAAGGCAACTGCCTTCCCCGGCGTCGAGAAAGATGCCACGCGCGGCCGCACCCTGCGCGTCGATCCAAACCTGCTGCTCAAGAGCCAGGGCGTGCCGCTTCGGTTCGCCCACCCCGGCGGTTGGACCGTCACCACCGCGTCGGATCTGCTGACCGCGATATTCAACGCCAGGTAACGACTGGAAGACGATTATCCATCCTCGCGACGGGTGTGCCAGCTTGCCGATCCGCGCGCCGACCACCGGCCATGTGCGTGGGTAACGTCGATTGGGTAGCCGAACGCGTCCGACACATGCTGGCTGGTAAGCACCTCCTGCGCGGGGCCGATGGCGATGATCTCGCCGGCGCGCAGCAGCATGGCGTGCGTGGTCGATGGCGGCAGCTCTTCCAGATGGTGCGAGACGAAGATTGTCGCGAGTTCGGGATTGGCCTGCGCCATGGTTGAAAGAGCCGACAGCAGCGCCTCGCGCGATGGTAAATCCAGCCCGGTGGCCGGTTCGTCCAGCAGCAACAACGGTGGGTCGGGCATCAGTGCCCGCGCAATGCGCACCCGCTGCTTTTCCCCCTGAGAGAGCGTCGCGAACTCGCGATCCTTCAGGTCGATCGCGCCGACCAGTTCCAGTTGCTGCCTCGCCCGCGCGTAATCCGCTTCGGTAATGCGATCCAGCAGCACCCAGGCGGTACTGGTTGCGCCGGTCAGGACGACCTCTTCCACCGACTGCCAGTCGTGCACGGTTTGCGACGGGCTAATATGCCCAATCTGCTCCCGCAATGCCCACAGACTGATCGTTCCCAGGCGTTTGCCCAGCACATCTGCCGTTCCCTTGCTCGGAAAGCGCGCCGCTCCGGCAATCGAGATCAGGGTCGATTTGCCCGAACCATTCGGGCCGAGCAACGCCCATTGCTCGCCGGGTTGCACCGTCCAATCGATATGGTTCAGGACTTGTAATCCCTCCGGCAAAAAGAGCGAGACATCGTCCAGCACGAGCAAAGGCGCGCGATCGGTCATAGGAGATTCCGTTGTCCTTTACTCATGCACGTTGCGAAAGATCAACCGGGCTTCCGGTTGCCCGGTTTCGTCGAGCACTAGTTCCCAGCCCTGCCGTTTCATCCGTTCGATCGTCTCCGTCTTGTCTCCGGGGCCGACCGAATCGAGATAGATCACGTAGTGGTCTGGTCCGACATCGAGTCGCTCCGGGGCGCCGAACTGGCTCATCTCCATCCAGGCGGCAATGAACGCCCGCGCCAGCGCAACCACCGGACGCTCGAGCCCGGTATGCACTTGCGGCTCACCCTGGTGGTTGCGGGTGGTGACCGCCGCGTCGGCCGGAGTGACCGGCGTGGCGCCCAGGGGGATGCTCACCTGCGCGCCCCAGCCGCGTTCCGCGCAGGCGGCCACGATAGCGCCGAGATCGAAGCCGTCGTCGGTCACCAGTGGCAACACGCCGGCGGCCGCCAGAGTGCGGCCCATATCCGAATCGAGGTCGATGATCGGCCGCTGGTCGACCGCGCCCAGCGGTTCCGGATTGAGCGCCGATTGCAACCGCAGACGCAGCTCGCCCGCGGCCCAGGGTTCGACCGGCGAACCGTCCCACCCCACCGCGGGCCGCGGTCCCGCGGTTAACGCATGCAGCAGCAACCAGATCTCGTTGCGCGAGAGGACCAATCCGACCGGCTCATCGCCCCATTGCATCAGGCGCTTTCCCTCAATGCTTGTTTTTGCAGGAGCACGGCGCGTACTTCCTCCATGATCTCGCGCTGAAACCGGTCCTTGGAAAAGCGCTCGGCGTTGGCGCGCGCCTTGGCAGGATCCCACGCGATCGTGTCGAAGCGCCGCATCGCGTCCATCAGCGATTCCGCCGTTCGTTCATGAAAGAAAAGCCCGGTCTCTCCGGGAATCACCGATTCGAGCGCGCCGCCGGCTCCGAAGGCGATCACCGGGCGTCCGGCCGCTTGCGCTTCCACGGCGGAAATGCCGAAATCTTCCGATCCGGCCAGGATGAAACCCTTGCAGCGGGCCATCAGCTCCTGCACGGCCTCGTCCTCGAGCCGGCCGAGCAGCTCGACCGTTGGCCCCGCCATCGAACGCAGCTCCTTTTCCGAGCGGCCGGTGCCGACCACTTTCAAGGGAATGCCATATCGTGTGCAAGCCTGCACGGCCAGATCGACCCGTTTGTGCGGGACGAGCCGGGAGACCACCAGGAACCAGTCTTCTGGCGGGACTGTGGCATCGAACGCTGGCAGATCGACTGGCGGATAGATGACCGTTGCATGTCGACGATACGTGCGCTCGATGCGCGCGGCCACATTGCGCGAGTTGGCGATGAAACGATCGACTCGTTCGGCAGCACGGCGGTCGGAGCGGCGTAATCCGCCGAAGACCGCGTGCATGAGGTGGCGCACCCCCGGCGGGAGCGCGGCCGGTTCCAGATAGTCGCGGTCGCCATAGAGAAATCGGGCCGGACTGTGGCAGTAGCAGAGCAATCCTGTGGTGGGAGCCACCGGCACGTGGTGCGCCCATGCGCTCGAATCGACGATCACGATGTCGAGATCGCGCAGGTCGGCTTCGAAACGCCGGAAGATCGCGGGATAGACCGGAATCATCGCGCGGTGATACACCGCCGCGCCCGGCAGCTTGGCGATGGCGCTTTCACGCACATCCCAGCGTTGCGTAACTTCGGGGAGTGACGATGGATCGGCGATGGAGCAAAAGATCGGCGCGGCTGGGAAAAGCTCGTGGAGCGCCACCAGCACCCGTTCGGCTCCGCCGAACTGGGTCAGGTAGTCGTGCACCAGTCCCACTCGCAACGATTCCGCGCCGGCCAGCCGCGGCATGACCGGTGGCGCTATCGCGGTTTGCATGCGTGTGGCGCTGGTGTGGGAGCCGAATCGTTCATCGGCGCAAGTATCGCACCCCCGCTTTTGGTCGTTGCGTCCAGTCTCGACATCGGCAGGTCGGAGAGATACGTCGCAATCTGTAGCAAATTGACGGATTTTCGTTCACGCTGGCTCCAAGCTCACGTTATGATTGAACTTGTTCGTAACGTGCATTACGATGTTGCTGCACAGCCCACTGCAATCCCCTTTCTGGCGTCATCGACCGGCTCGCGTTTGGCCGGGAGGCTGATTCTTGGACCTTACGCTTCATAACCTGGCAGCAATGGCGCGCCGCTGGTGGTGGCTGCTCGTGCTGGCCCCGTTGGTGGCAGGTACGGTTGCCTTCGTGCAGGTCTCCCGCCAGCAAGAGCTCTATAGCGCGTCCTCCACGGTCGAGATCAACCCGCCCACCATGGGAACCGACCAGTTCACGTATTACGACGGCAGCATCGTTGCCACCTATCAGGCGCTCATCACGACCTCTGCGGTTCTTCGGCCGGTTATCGAGAATCTTGGAATTCCACTTACTGAAGACCAGCTTCGCGCCAAGATCACCACCGCCCCAATTGCAAGCACCCGGCTCATGCGCATCTCTGTTTCCGATCCGAATCCGGACACCGCGGCGGAGCTGGCTAATCGATCGCTTTGCAGTTCCAGAGATTTTGCCGAGGTTCGCACCGAGGAATTGACTGGTCCAACTCGTTTGGCTCTCGAGACACAGATTGCCGCAGACCAAAGTCGATATCGATACGACTCAGCAACTGATCGACGATCTTGTGGCGAATGAAGACGTTACATCGCCCGATGTGGCTGCCAAGATCGATACGCTTGCGAAATCAGCTCGCCGACTATCAGACAACCTATCAGCGAGCTGCTGGTATCGTTGAATCGGATGGACTTGCAGCAAGCTGGCAGCCCAAACTGGCGTCGTCGTCGTGCAGGACGCCACGGCTCCCGGCGCGCCGTACGCGCCCAATGTTCGTCTCTACACCTTGCTGGCACTGCTGGCCGGGCTCTGTATCGGTATCGGCGCGGTGTTCCTGCTCGAATATCTCGACAACACCACCAAGGTCGATACGCCGTTCAACGAGCTGATCGGCGCGCCATTGATGACCACGATCCCGATCGTCCCGTCGATGGAAAAACTGCCGCATCAGCTCTTCATCCTCGATCAACCGATGTCTCCCGAGGCCGAATCGGTGCGCTTGCTGCGCGCCAATGTCGAGTTCGCGATTGCGCATACCGATGCCAAAACCCTGGCGATCACCAGCGCGGGACCGGGCGAGGGCAAGAGCACCGTGGTTGCCAATCTGGCGGTCGCGATGGCTCAGGCGGGATTCAGCGTGGTGGTCATCGATGCGGACATGCGGCGCCCGGCGCAACAGGAAGCGTTCAACCTCTCCAATGAGCGGGGGTTGTCGACCTTGCTTGCGCGATCCGATGTCGATTGGAACGCGGTGGCGCGCACCAATGCCGATCTCAAGCTGCGGGTCATCACCTCTGGCCCGATTCCACCCAATCCTGGCGATCTGCTGAAGAGCCCGCGGTTTAATGACTTGCTGGAAACGTTGAGCAAGGAAGTCGATATGGTGATCATCGATACCCCGCCGGCGCTGGCGGTGTCCGATGCGCTGGTGGTGGCCGATGTGGCCAAGGATGTTCTGCTGGTTTCCCGCGCGAACGAGACCCGGGTCGACAAGCTGCAGGCGGCGGTCGCGGCTTTGCCGGAAAGCGCGCGCGTCATCGGCGTGGCGCTCAACCACCAGAAGCGCGGCAAGGCTGAGAGCTATTACTACTACTACAGTAGTAACGATTCCTCCGGCGGTGACTCGCCATCGTCGCCAGAATGGCTCGGGCCGCAAACTTGGCCAAAAGGTTCGGCGAGCTCGTCCCGGGAAGCCCTGGCAAGGCGTAATTCCGGATGCCGGAACGAGCGGTCGCGCTTCGTAGCGTCAAAATGCGAACGCAATCGATACACCGGCCGGTTTGCGCTCAAGGAGTGTCGGCCGACAAGGGTCGGTTGCGACGTTAGATCAGGGCCGTCCAGCAATTCATCGACCATGGCGATCAGTCGATGCGCGGTGTCAGCCGCACTGTCGCGGGTTCCTTTGATCGAGATAGCGCCGATCATCGCGCGGCTCATGATGCGCAATGAGTCTTCCGGACGTTCCCGCGCGGCGACGGTGTTGTCCAGCAGCGAGAGCGCGCCGAAGCCGCGGCTCAGCGAAACGACGTCCCATCCCAGCTCGGCATCGAAGGTCAGCGCGGCAACGATCCCGGCGCGAATTGGCTTGTGCCCCACTGGCCAGTTGCTGCTGACCGGGTCGACCAGGCGGCTCGGACCGATCGATTCGGAGCGCACGCGGAGTTGCCGGGGAAAGGCATGGATCGTGCCTTGCTTGTCGATCACGGCATAGTCATCCGAGTAGTAGATGGCCCCCGCCTCCAGCAGTGCGCGGGTGAGGGTCGTCTTGCCCGCGTAGGACCGGCCGGGAATGATGATGGCGCGCTCCCGCCAGCTCACGCATCCGGCATGGACGAAGAGGAACTCCCGCGTATACGTGGCCAGCCAATGGTGCAGATCGCCTTCGATGTGTTCGCCGATCGTGCCATGCGTCCAGAGAGCGTCATCGCGGGGTCGCCGTCGATCGTCAGTTCCCAGGTGTCACGCCGGCATGCGCGCCACTGAATAGCGCCGGTCGATCGGGCCAGAGGGAGGCGTCGTCTGCCAGTCGAAGGGAAGATATGGCAATTCGAACGGCGTATCATCGCGTTCGATGGCGATGACCCGGCCATAGGCATCGACATATGCGGTTGGAAACGTGCCAATCGTCACAAGCCGGTCATCCATGCAGGTGCCGGCTGGCGGGGCGGCCAAGGCTGCGCGCGCCCTGGGCAATGCGGCCGATCTTCTGGCGGCGGTTCTGCCAGGAATGCGCGGTGAAGCTGAAGCGGACATCGCGCGAAACGGTTTCGAGCTGTTCCGGAAGCGTCGGCGCTGCGAGACCCCGGCCCCAGGTCGCCAGATAGAATTCGAACAGGGTCCGCTCGCGTTGGCGATCGAGGTGGCGCGCCCACCAGCGATGAACCGCTCCCGGTGCCGCGCCGTCCTGATAGATCCCCCAATCGATCATGGCGCAAAGTCCGAGCCAGACCTTTTCGATACCCCAACGTTTGGCCAGAGCGAGAACGCGTGCCGGATCGGTGTGCTGGCGGAGCAGCTCGATATCGATCAAGTGGATCAGCGAGGTATAGGGGCCGTGCCGCCAGGCGTGGCTCGCCAGAAAGAGCGCGAGCTGCTCGGGCGGGAGCGCGTGCGCTCCGCCGACAGAAGTCGCGCTCGGAACCGAGGTTCGAAAGAGCTCACCGTCCGATGGAGGCGTCAACCAGCTCAGCCAACCGGGATCGCGATGCAGCTCGATCATCAGCGCCATCGCGCCAAAACCAAGCGGGCTATCGTGATGGTGCCCCTCGATTTTCTTTCCCGGCATCAGCTCAGCTGAAACCGGCATCGATCAACCGTCGCTCCGCCGATGGAAGATCGGAAACCAGGATATCGAGATCGCCATACGTGCGCAGATTTCGATGCGGATAGTACCGAGCAACCTCCGGGCCTTTCAGCACCAGCACCGGCTCCTGCAGGATATCGACCACTTTCTGTAACAGCGGTGTCGCGGTTACCGAGGCGTAGGCTGCGCCCAGGGCCAGCCGCTCGATTTCGGGCGGCACCGGCTCGCCCCGCTGCCGCATGCGCCAGGCGGCAATCGGCCCCAGGCCATGCGTGCGCAACGCATTGGCATCGGGCGCCGCGGCGATGATGCGGTCGAGTGAGGTCCAGAGGTCGTTCATTTGCCGGAATGGTACTCCGCCGCTGCGAACGTTCGCTGGTGCCACTCGCGAGAAGGCGGATTCCCTAAGGCGGAATGATGAAATCGGCAAAGTCTGAAATCAGTGACGCTCAACCCTGCGAGAAGTCGACTCGGCGCCGGACCGCTGTCCTGGTACTGTGTCTCACCCGCATCGGTCGTTGCACCATGCGGAGTCGACCGCTATAGTGGCACTATGACGAATCACTCGATCATGACCACTACTACCGGCGCGCCCCTGGGGATCTTCATGACTACCATGATGATTACCAAGCGCACGCCTGCCGGTAGATGGGGAGACGTCTGAGCGAGCGACGTAACCAGACATCACCGGCAGGCGGGAGCGAACAACGCTCCCGCCTCTTTTTTATTTGACGCAGGATCGACGCGCATGATCGTACTCAAGTTCGGAGGCACCTCCGTCGGCTCACTCGAACGGGTTCGGGAAGCGGCCGCCATTGCCGCCGCCCAACCTGCTCCCCGCGCGGTCGTCGTTTCCGCCGCATCCGGTGTGACCAATCTGCTCCTGGACGCCGGTCGGCAAGCCGCCAGCGGCGATCGGGGTGGCATGGCCGCCACGCGTCGAGGCGATTGTCGAGAAACACACCGCCATGCTGGGAGGCCTGCCGGAGGGCGCCGACCGCAAGGACACGGAGATCCGGGTTGGCGATCTGCACACTGCGCTCGAGCTGACCCTGGCCGATGTAGCCGTGGCGGGCGACTTTTCTGCGAAGAACTCCGATCGGATCGTTTCCACCGGTGAGAAGGTGATGAGCCTGCTGATGGCGGCGACCTTGCGCTCGCGCGGCCTTGCGGCCGAAGCGGTCTTCGCCGACAGGGTGATCGCCACCGACGCACGCTATGGATCGGCGCGGCCCGACCGTGACCGCACCCGCGAGCAGGCGGACGCCATCGTGCGGCCGCTGCTCGATGAGGGCAAAACCGTCGTGATGACCGGTTTCATTGGCGGAGCGCCAGACGGGACCACGACGACCCTGGGACGCGGCGGATCCGACTACAGCGCGACGTTGCTGGGCGCGGCGTTGCATGCGGACGAGGTCCAGATCTGGACCGATGTGCCGGGCGTGCTCTCCGCCGATCCCCGCCTGGTGCCGGACGCGCGCGAGGTTCCGCATCTCGGCTTCGAGGAAGCGCAGGAGCTGGCCCACTTCGGCGCCAAAGTGCTCCACCCACGCACGATTCGCCCCGCGGTCGCGCTCGGCATCCCGGTGCGCATTCTCTCGACCTTTGCCCCGCACGAACCAGGCACGCTGGTGACTCGCGAATCGAGCAGCGACTACCTCAAGGCCGTGACCGTGATGAAGAACCTCATCCTGCTCACCGTCGATGTGCCCGAGCTGGAAGATCTCTCCGGCGCCGCGTCCGCGGTATTTGGCGCGCTGTATGAAGATCGCACCGAGGTCGTACTGGCCGCGCAGGCGTCCAGCCGTCGCCGCATGACATATCTCATCGAGGGTGGCAACTACGGTGGTTGCAACCGGCTCTGCTCCCGTATCGAAGAGGTGCTGCGCGAGCGCGAATATGAGGTCGAGATCGGCTGCACCGAAGAGGTTGCCGTGCTGGCCGCGGTTGGACAGGGAGCGGCCGATCAGTCGCGCGCGCTGGCCCGCATGCTCGGCGTGCTTGCAGCGCGAGGGCATTCCCGTGCTGGCATCCAATCAGCAGCTCTCCAATGTCGCCATGGTGGCGGCAGTCCCGCAGCCGCTCGCGGATCGCGGGCTGCTGGCGATTCATGACGAATTCATTGGCTCGCGTCCCAGTGGCGCGAAGCTGCGCCGCCAGCGTCGCTCGCGGATGATGGCGGAATCAGTTCAGGTCGGATAGTCGAGGCGGTGGGGGAGTCCACCGCCTTTGTTGTATGTATGGAAGGAAGACCGATGTCGTCGAAGAAAATTCCGGTTGCCGTGCTGGGAGCCACGGGGAGCGTAGGCCAGCGATTCGTGCAGCTCCTGCAGGAGCATCCCTGGTTCGAAGTGGCCGAGCTGGTCGCCTCGGAGCGGTCGGTTGGGCGCCCCTATCGTGAAGCCGCCGACTGGCGCATCGATTCGACCGTGCCGGCGAATGTCGCCGATATGGTGGTCAAGGATTATTCCGACCAGATCGATAGCCCGATCGCCTTTTCCGCCCTACCCGGTGAGGTTGCCGAGGAGATCGAGCAGCGGCTGGCGAAGGAAGGCCACGCGGTGCTCTCCAATACCTCGTTCCATCGCATGGGCGATGACATTCCCCTCATGATTCCCGAGGTCAATCCGGACCACGCCCGCGCCATCGAAACCCAGAAGAAAAACCGCGGCTGGTCGGGATATATCGTCACCAATCCGAACTGCTCGGCGATCCACATGGTACTTACGCTCAAACCTTTGCAGGATGCCTTCGGGCTCGAGCAGGTTGTGGTCACGACCCTTCAGGCAGTCTCCGGAGCCGGCTATCCCGGCGTGCCCTCACTCGACATGATCGATAACGTGGTTCCCTTCATTCGCACCGAAGAGGAAAAAATGGCCGAGGAGACGCAGAAGCTGCTCGGTAAGTGGAATGGTGGCTTCCAGTTCGACCCGGTGGTGGTCAGCGCCACCTGTACCCGCGTTCCGGTGCGTGACGGGCATACCGAGGCGGTTTCCGTGAAACTCGGTCAGAGCGCCACGCCCGGCGAAGTCGCCGAGGTCTTCCGCTCCTTCAAGGGACGGCCGCAACTGCTCGATCTGCCAAGCGCGCCCAAGCGCCCTATCGTGGTGCGCGAGGAGCCCAACCGCCCGCAACCCAACCTCGATCGCGACGCCGAAAAAGGAATGGCTTCGGTGGTCGGACGCCTGCGTGAGTGCCCGATCATGGGAATCAAATACGTGCTGCTGGGGCATAACACGATCCGCGGCGCAGCCGGCGCGAGTATCTTGAACGCAGAGCTCTTCAAGGTCGAAGGACTTCTGCCGATCTAGTCCCCTAACCTCGAAGTGGTTTCGTAGGCGTAGACCCGGGTTTCAACCTGGGGCAGCGCACATAGCCCGGATCGCGACATCCGATATGCCTCAGCAAGGACGAACGTCTTCCATGCCGAACCCACCCAGATTGCAGATCGCCATCGACACCCTGACCGTGGAAGAAGCGGTCGCGCTGGCGTCGTCTCTGCGCGGGGTCGTGGACATCATCGAGGCGGGAACGCCGTTCATCAAACAGTTCGGCATTGGCGTTGTCACGCAACTGCGCGAAGCCTCCGAACTGCCGATCATGGCCGATCTCAAGATCGTCGATGGCGGTCCGTTCGAAGCTCAGCTCGCGGTCGATGCCGGCGCATCGCTCGTCACTGTACTGGGCACTGCTGCCGATGCCACGATTTCGGGCGTGGTCGAGGTCGCACATGCAGGTGGGCTCGAAGTCGTATCCGATCTGCTCGGGGTGCGCGACATTCCGCAACGGATCGGGCAACTCGAGCGGCTGGGGGTTGATTACCTCGGAGTGCATGCCGGAACCGATGCCCGTCTGGCGGGGGGAACCGATCTGATGAGCGAGATTGGGCTCGTCACTGCGACGTCGAGCATGAAGCTCGTCATTGCGGGTGGTTTGAATGCCCGTTCGCTGCCGGGTGTGCTTGGTTATCACCCGGCGATCGTGGTGGTCGGCTCGGCCATCACCGGCGCGGATGATCCTATCGCCGCGGCGAACGCGATTCGGAGCGTGATCGATGGCTGATTCGCTCTCATTTCACGATGAGGCTGCCGAAATCGTTGCCGAGCAGGTGGAAGCCATCGCCCGGGTCGACGATCAGGCGGTGCGCGATGTGCTCGTCGCAATCGGCGCCGCAAATCGCATCTTTCTGCTGGGCGAAGGCCGGTCCGGGTTGGTTGGGCGCATGTTCGCCATGCGGCTCATGCATCTCGGACATCAGGCGTTCGTCGTCGGGGAAACGACCACGCCTTCGATTGCCAACGGCGACCTGCTGATCGCCATCTCTGGTTCCGGGGAGACCGGCACCGTGGTCATGTTGGCCGAAGGCGCCAAAGGGTCTGGTGCCAAACTGGCCGTCGTGACTGCGAACGTCGAGAGCCGCCTGGCCGGGGTGGCCGATCTCGTCGTCCTGCTGCCAACCCAGCACAAATTGCACGGGTCCAGCTCGCGCCAGTACGGCGGCAGTCTCTTCGAGCAAACCACGTTGCTCCTCTTCGAAACCATGGTCTCGATGCTGGCCGCCGGCGATGCCGCGACTGGTTTTGCATCGCTCGCGAAACGGCACGCCAACCTCGAATGACAACTCTCGACCTCAACTCCATCAGCGGACTTCCCATTGCCATCGACCAGGAAAGCGGCCAGCTCGTCGATTGGGCGGGTGGCCTTTTCTGGGAAGGACCTGGTCAGCGGCGCTTTGGCGATCTGCGCACGGTCGTGGCCGTGCCCGCGGCCATCGATGAGATCGCAGACCAGATCGCCTACTTCACCTATCGCGACGTTCGTTTCGCCGATGAAACCGGACTGGCCGCGAACGGCCTGCGCTACGACGTCACGGTCACGCTTCCCGGTACTGTCGACGGCGAGTTCATCAAAACCGCCGGCCACTATCACGCGCTCGATGCCAGCGGCGTGAGCTGGGCGGAGATCTACGATGTGCTCTCCGGAGAAGCCGCCTTCGTGCTGCAACGCGCCGAAGGAGATCCCGCTGGCGATCCCACGGTGACGCGGGGAATCGTAGTCGTGGCCGGCCCCGGCGACCGATTGGTCATTCCGCCCGACTATGGGCACGTCACCATCAATATCGGCACCACCCCGCTCGTCGTTGCCGATCTGGTGGCGATCGACTCCAGCAATCACTACCAGGGATATGCCACCCACCAGGGCGGCGCGGTTCGCGTAATGGCGGTCCCCGGCGAAGACGACGCCTTCGAAGCCGAGTGGAATCACGCCTATCCCGAGGTCGACGAAGGGATCGAGGTCATTGCCGCCGGAGACCTCGCGCCGTTCGAAGCAGAAACACCGCTCTATCTGCTCGGCGTCGAGCATCCGGAACGGGTCGCATTTCTCACGAACCCCTCGTCGAGCACGTTCGTCGTCTGAATTGCGGGCAAAATCCATGCCCATAGCAAGACGCTGATTTCGATCTCACGAACACTCCGGCCGTCTCTATACTTCGGTGCTCCGAAGCGATACGATGACAATGCTTCGGAATCCGTACTGAACGATCGGACGGTCGGGCAACAGGAGCGGGCGGCCTATGCACACCATCGCCATTGTCGAAGAAGTGGTCGAGCTCATGCCGGCTATCGGGCGCGGCCTCTATGCGACCGTGATGGACGATCCCGAGATCACCGGGCTCACGCTTCCGCAGGTGAAAGCGCTCATCTACCTCTATAACAACGGCGAACGCTCTATGGGCGAGCTGGCTACGGGACTGGCCGTCTCGTTGCCATCGGCATCCGAGCTGGTCGACCGCCTGATCGATCGCGGGCTGGTGGAAAAGACCACCGATCCTGTCGATCGGCGCCGGGTGCTGATCGCCTTATCCGATCCCGCCATCGCGTACGGCCGGCGCATTCACGATCTGCGTCGTGCCCAGGCGCGCGCCGCCCTGGCCACCATGCCCGAGGAAGAGCAGGCCAGCTTCCTGCGATCGATGCGCGCGCTGGCCGCCGCGCTCGAACCGGGAGCTGTCCGCTGCCCGGTCACGACCTAGCCTTGTCTCGCGTCTCACAGCGCACTCGCATTCACGTTTCATTCTGATCGTGCGGAAGGGGGAAAATCCGTTTATGAGCTCAGCAACCGCCGCTCCTGCCGGGGGAGCGACCACCGACGAAAAGCGCGCCTGGCAGATCCTCATCGTGCTCTGCCTGGCCGTCTTCATGCTCCTGCTCGACACCACGGTCGTGAACGTGGCGCAGGTCAAGATCAAGGAATCGCTTGGCGCAAGCCTGACCCAGATCCAGTGGATCCTCGATTCCTACATCCTTGCCTATGCCGTTCTGCTGCTGTCGTTCGGGCGACTGGGCGATATCTACGGCCGCAAGAAGTTCTTCATGATCGGCATGTCGATCTTCACGGCCGCCTCGGTGCTTTGTGGCTTGTCCGAGTGGATTGGGCAATCAAACCGGAATCTCCGGCGTTTATCTGCTGATCTTCTTCCGGGTGCTGCAGGGCGTTGGCGGCGCGTTCATGATGCCGCAATCGCTCTCCCTGTTGACCGTCAACTTTCCCGCGGAAAAGCGTGGCGCCGCGTTGGGGATCTGGGGCAGTGTGGTGGCGCTCGGCGCCATCGTCGGCCCGATCGTCGGCGGTCTGATCGTCACCGATTTCAACTGGCCGTGGATCTTCCTCATCAATCTCCCGGTCGGGCTGGTTTCGCTCGTTCTCGTCTATCGCATCGTGCCCGAGTCGAACGATCCGCTCGCCAGTCACGACATCGACTGGACCGGCGTTCTGCTTTCCGGAGTCGGCATCTTCTGCCTCGTCTTCGCCTGCATCGAAGGCAACCGCCTCGGCTGGACCAGCACGACCATTCTCGGGCTCTTCCTGCTGAGCGCCATCCTGCTCGGCATCTTCGTTTGGTGGGAACGGCGGGTTGCCGATCCGATCGTCAAGATCGAGCTCTTCCAGAACCGCAACTTCACGGTCGCGAACATCATCGCCATGGTCGTGTCATTCGGAATGCTCGGTATCTTCTTCCCGATGACGCTCTTCCTGCAGGAAGTGCTCGGCTTCTCGCCGATCAAGGCCGGTCTCACCATGACGCCCATGTCGCTGATGATCCTCGTCGGTGCGCCGATCTCCGGGCGACTATCGGATCGCATCGGCGCGCGCTGGCTGCTCTTTTCCGGCACGTCCATCATGGCAATCGGGATCCTGCTCATCATCCGGCAGGTGTCGGTAACCGCCACCCAGCTCTCGCTCGCACCCGCGCTGATCGTGACCGGTATCGGCATGGGCATGACCTTCTCCCCCATGACTGCCGCCGCCATGCGTGATGTCCCGCCCCGCGTGGCCGGTAGCGCCTCCGGGGTGCTCAACACCACCCGCAATATTGGACAGGTGCTTGGAATCGCCATTCTTGGCTCGGTGCTGCAAACCCGCATGGGCATCCACACCGGCAACGCGCTGGCGCCGCTCGGACTCGAAAGCAACACGGTCGATCAGGTCAAGGAATACGCCAGCCAGAATCAGTTCGAGCTGATCTATGGAATCATCCCGGCGAATCTGATTGGCGACGTAACCGAGATCCTGAAAGAATCGTTCGTGCTGTCCCTGCACAACACCTTCCTGGTCGGGCGCGATCTCATGCGCGATTGCGGCGTTGCTCGCGCTCCTGATTCGCAACCCGAAACGAGCCGAAGCGACGCAGGTGGCTCCGAACGCAAAACCGGTCGAGCGCGCCGAAGCCGCGCTTGCCGACAACACCGCGTATCCGGCGTAGATGGCGACGACGCAAGGGTCTGAAACCATCGTAAATCGATTGCCGGTGCGCGCGGTTTCCACCTGGTCGCTGCATCGCACGCTTGGCCGGTTCGCGGGCGCCGAATCTGCCGTGCACGGGGGCCCGTTCTTGCCCGTGCCATCCACGCCCGCGCACCAATCGCTGCTGGAGCTCTTGCCGGAAATCAGCGCGCACGGCTATGGCACGTTGCAGATCTGCCATTTTCATTTGGAGTCGCGCGATTCGGCCTATCTGGAAATCATGCGCAATGCGTTGGCCGCGAATGGCATCGAGCTCGACATGCTCCTGATCGATGATGGCGATCTCACCGGCGCGGATATCGACCGTCAGCTTGCCTGGTACGACGATTGGTTGGACGCAGCCGAGACCTTGGGAGCCCGCAGCGCGCGCATTGGTGTCGGTCGCGGGACGCCAACCCCGGAACGGCTTCGAACCAGCGGTGTCCGTCTGGCCGAGCTCGCAAGCCGCCATCCAGCGGTGCGCATCGTCACCGAAAACTGGCTGGAGATGACGCCCGATGCCGAATCAGTCCTGGCAGTGCTGGAAGCGGCCGACGATCAGCTCGGCCTACTGGTCGACCTCGGCAACTGGCGGGGCCCCGATAAGTACGCCGAGCTGGAAAAGATCGCGGGATTGGCCGAATCCTGCCACGCGAAGTGCTTCTTCGATGCAAAAGGTCCGGACGAAACCGATTTCCGTCAAACGCTCTCCATCATGAAGGACGCCGGTTTTACGGGTCCCGTTGCGCTGATCTACGACGGCCCAAATTCCGACGAATGGGGCGGGCTCGACCGCGAATGGAGCATCGTCGAAGGGGTTTTCCAATAGCGGGGATGCTGGGGCCGGTCGCGTGGAGAGCACGTCCCCGTTCGATTGTTGCGCTAAAGCCGCGCGAATCTGAGCATCCCGCTTTGCACGTACCCATGAGTGTACGTACACTCATGGCGTAAGAATCAGTTCACGGGAAGGAACGCGCTCCCCGCATTCCCGTCTTTCAGAGATGGAGTGCAGTGGTGAGCCTGCCCGAACACATGTCGAACGAACCAGTCCCCATTCGAGTCGAGGTCGAAATTGCTCCGGCGACGCTCTTGAATCCGGTGTCGCCCTTCATAGGCGCAGCCCCGAAAGTCACCCTGCTGCGCGACGAATCGACCTCGCACCCATTCTCGGTCGCGATTGCCGCGGCCTGGTCCTGCTATGGGGGCAAACCGGCCAAGGTCGAGAACGTCCGCAAGCTGATCGGGCCGGTGCCGGACGGACTTTCCGACGAGAAAGCCGCCGATCGGGACAGCCGGCAATCCAAGGCGCTTCGTCTCTATAGCGATCTCTTTGCCGCCGGGCATCACACCACCCTGCAGCACGCCAGCTTTACCTTCGTGCTGGACAACGTCTCGCGTCTGGCGATCTGGTCGTTCTTCCACTCGCACCCGTTTTACAACTCGGAGCAGGTGTCGCAGCGCTATCGCGAAGTGACTGGCGAAACGGTCCTGATCCCCGATCTGCCGGCCCGCGAGCAGCAGATCTACGTCGATGCCATCGAGCGCGCGCTTCAGGGGTATCGCCGGCTGGTCGAGATCCTGACACCAGATTTTGCGCGCGACTATGCGCGCGTCTTTCCGGCGCGCTCCAAGGGAACCACGCCGGCCGCTGTCGCGCGTTTCGATGCGGCGGTCCAGAAACGCGCCCAGGAAGTGGCGCGCTATGTGCTCCCGCTGGCCACCCCGAGTCATCTCTATCACACGGTCAATGGGCTGACGCTGCTGCGCTACCACGTGCTGGCCAACCAGCCCGATGCCCCGGCCGAAGTGCGTTACATCGTCGATCGCATGATCGATGAGGTGTTGGCGGTCGACCCCTATTTCCTGGGCGCGCCCGATGCGCCGCTCGATCTGCGCCAGCTTGCCGCCGGTGATTCCATCGAAGCCCAGGCCTTCGATTCCTGGCGGGAATCGCTGACCGACGTGCCGAACGAAGCCTTCTTCCTCGAATACGACGCCGCGCTCGGCACC
Organism: uncultured Chloroflexia bacterium; assembly: GCA_963720855.1. GTDB lineage: Bacteria > Chloroflexota > Chloroflexia > Thermomicrobiales > UBA6265 > JAMLHN01. Next base: position 309,435 of record CAVRGV010000003.1, read on the forward strand.
CGCCAGCACAGCCGTTTGGCCGGATTCGACCCCAATGCCGAAGCGACCATGGCAAGCGCGATTCGCGCCGTGTTGGCGCGGGCATCGTCCGAGCTGAGCGACGAGGACGCCATTGCGCACGTGCTCGATCCGAAGCTGAATCCCTATCTCGGCCATCCCCTCTTCCTTGGGATGAGCTCCAAGCTCATGCAGACCATGAACCACGTCCCATTCACCTTCCAGAAGCGGATCAGTGGCGCCGAAGACGCCCAGAACCAGCGCCATCGCGGCACGCTTTCCTCCAGCCCGCTGCTGCTGGCGCATCAACGGCGCAATCCGGATGTGATGACCCCGTGGGCTATCGAGCGCAACCCGGAAGCGAAACGGGAATACGACGAAACCGTCGCCGCGCTCTGGACAGCCAAGAACGCGCTGCTCGATGCAGGGGTCGATCCGCAATGGAGCCTCTATCTCCTGCCGAACAGCCATCGGGTTCGCTTCTACGAAACCGGCACCCTGCTGAATTACTACTGGAAATGGGTCAAACGCCTCTGCTTCGACGCGCAGCGGGAAATCTTCTCCACTGCGGTCGAGGAAGTCGCGCAGATGCGCGAACACTTCCCCATCGTGGCTCGCTACGTCGACGGCCCACCGTGTGTCATGCGTTCCCGGGCAGGATCCATGCCCACCTGCCCTGAGGGTGAGCGCTTCTGTGGCATCCCGGTCTGGCGCGGCCATCAGTTCGAAACCCTTGTCGATCGCAGGGTGATGTAGAGCCGGAAGCGCCCTAAACCAGAGCGAATGTCCTGGCGTCGAGGCAATGCTTCGAATCTTGGCTCGTCCCTATTGCTCTGCCTGATCCCGTGAGATACTTCCGGCTGGACTGATCCAGACCACGAAAGTACAATCCCGTTATGTCATCTCAAGAGCCGTCGGGGTGGGATGCCGAGGTCGATTGGGGAGAGCCCGTCTACCTCCGTTCTTCCTTCTTTGGGCGTCAGAACGATCTGGCCGCGCTGTCGGCCATGCTCGCCGATCCAGCGGTTCGGTTGGTCACGATTACCGGGCCAAGCGGGGTCGGTAAATCGCGCCTGGCCGCGCAGCTCTATGTCGATTCGCGTGAACAGTTTCCGGATGGCGTGGTCTTCGTCTCGCTCTCGTCCGTGCGCGATCCGGAGCTGGTGCTCAATCTGCTGGCCAAATCGCTCGAGCTGCGAGAGGACCGCGATGCGCCGGTGCTCGACCGGCTGCAAGAACGGCTCGACGGCACTCGCATGCTGCTGGTGCTGGACGGCTTCGAGCATGTGCTGGGGGCGTCGCGCGCCATTACCGAGCTGCTGATCAGAGTGGCCGGCCCTGTCGTACTGGCAACCAGCCGGGCGCCGCTTCGGATCACCGCCGAGCATGAGTATCTGCTCGCTCCATTGACACTACCGCCGGCGGGTGCCGGTCTCACGCCTGAACAACTGATGCAAAACACCGCGGTGGCGCTCTTCGTCGATCGTGCCCGGGCGGTGCGCAATACCTTCGATCTCACCGCGGAGAATGCCGAGGCGGTGGTCGAGGTCTGCCGCCGGCTCGACGGATTGCCGCTTGCTATCGAGCTGGCGGCCGCGCGCACCAAGATACTCTCGCCCCAGGCGCTGCTTTCCCGCCTGTCGAACCGGTTGCAACTGCTCACCGGTGGTCCGCGCGATGTGCCTGCCCGCCTGCAAACCATGCGCGATGCGATAGCCTGGTCCTACGATCTCCTCTCGCCGGAGCACAAAGCGGTCTTCCGCCATTTGAGCGTCTTCTCGGGCGGATTCAATCTCGATGAAGCGTCGGCAATCGAAGGGTATTCCGCCGATGGAATTCCCACCGCTGCCGGCGATCCACTCGAGCTGTTCGATGCCATTGCCACCCTGGTCGATAGCAGCATGGTGCTGGCGGATCGATCCTCCGAGTCGGAAGCGCGCTTCATCATTCTCGAAACCCTGCGCGAGTACGGGCTGGAGCAGCTCGAGAACGCGGGCGAAGCCGAGCTCTACCGCCGCCGGCATTTGCTCGCCCTGCTCCATCTGGCCGAAATCACCGACCAGTACATCTGGGGACCGGAGGCCTATCACTGGGTTCAGCGTCTGGGGCAAGAAAACGACAATCTGCGCATCGCCATGGAATGGGCCATCGATCATGACCCGAAGCTGGCATTGCGGTTTGCCAGCAAGCTCTGGTGGTACTGGCAGACACGCGGATATCTGACGGAAGGGCGCAACTGGCTGCGCCGCTCGCTCGAAGCCGCTCCCTACGAGCCGAGCGACGATCGTTTGCAGGCACTCTTCGGCAGCGGCTTCCTGGCCGGAATGCAGGGCGATCCGCTCGCCGCGGAACCCTATCTGGCGCAATGCCGGCAGGTGGTCGCCGAATCGGAGGAAGTTGGGCGCGAGGGCCAGGTCGAGTTCCTGGAGAGCTTCGTGCTGGGCAGCAAGGGCGATCATGAGGCTGCCGTTGCCGCGGCACGCACCGCCCTCGAGCAGATGACGCGGACCGGCGCCGAATCGCGCATTCCCTTCGCGCATAACCGGCTCGGAATCGAGCTCGCCGCCGTCGGACAGCATGAAGAGAGCGAAACGCAGTTTCGCGCGGCGCTCGAGCGCTGGCAGGTGCGCGGCAACGAATGGGGCGTGGTGACCGCGCTCATCAATCTGGCGATTGCCGCCCGCAACCGGGGCGACTATTTGCAGGCCGTCACCGATCTGGTCAATTGTCTCGAACCCGCCCATCGCCAGGGCGATCCCTGGGGAGAGGCGGAGACCCGCCTCACGCTGGCAGGACTGGCCGCCATTCTGGGCGATAATCTGGCGGCCACTCGCTTCCATGCCTCCGCCGAGAAGATTCGCCAGTCCATCGGTCTCAGCTTGCAGGAGTACATCGACCCGTCGCTTCTCGACGGAGAAAAGCTGCAGGAGCGGCTACGCGATCCAGCCTACGCTGCCGCGTGGGCCGAGGGACAGGTGGCGACGATGCCCCAGTTGATGACCTGGGCACACGAGCTCCAGGAACTGGCACGCTCGGGACGCCGAGCCGCCCCGGCGCCCACGTCGACGCCTGCGCCGATGCCCGCCGCCAGCCGCTTCCCTGCGGCGCAGGGCATTCTTTCGCCGCGCGAGCTCGAGGTGCTGCGCCTGATGGCCGACGGGCTCTCCAGCCGCGAGATCGGCGAACGGCTCTTCATCAGCCCGCGCACCGCCACTACGCACGTGGCGAACATCTTCTCCAAGCTCGATGTCGACAGCCGCGCCTCCGCAGTCACCGCCGGCTTTCGGCTGGGATTGATCTAGCGCGCCACCGACCTGGCCGGAACAGTTCCGCAATGGCTGCCTATTCGTACGAGAAGACCACCTGGGTCGTGTTCGGATCTCGGGCGTCTACCAGCGCATACCCCTTCGGGGCGTCCGCGAACGGCACACGGTCGGAGATGAGCGGCTCCAGGTCGAGCTCGGCGAACGCATGCACGATGCTCTCCGCCCGGCGTGCCATCGAATGCGTGGCGCTCAAATCGGGACCGATCTTGCCCACCTGCGACGATTTGAGCGTAATCCGGTTGTGGTGGAATTCATCCGAAAACGCCAGCGCCTCACCCTTGCCGCCGTACCAGGAGAGCGCGGTGACCGTGGTATCCGGTGCGGCGGTGCGAATCGCTTCCTGGAGCGCTGCATACGAACCCGACGCTTCGATCACCACATCAGCGCCGCGGCCGTTGGTCAGGTGACGCACCGTCAGACCGATGTCTTCGCTGGTCGGGTCGAGCACGACATCAGCGCCGAACTGTTTTGCCAATGCCTGCCGGACCGGAATTCCTTCGACCGCGATGATGGTGCGTGCCGGGGAGCGCTTCAGGAATTGCGTCACCAGCAGGCCGACAACTCCCTGTCCGAAGACCACGACCGTGTCGTCGATGCGAATGTCGGTATCGAGCACGCCATTGAAGGCAGTGTTCAGGTTCGAGAAGAGCACGCCCACGGCAGGATCGTTCAAGGCAGGCAACGGAATCGCATTCGCCGCTGGAATCACATACGCCGTTTGATGCGGAACGTAGGCGTAGACGAAGTCGCCCACCTTCAGGTTGGTAACCTCGGGGCCGGCGGCGACGACCTCTCCGACATTGGCATAGCCATACGCCAGCGGATAGGCCCACGGGGCATCCGAGGGGAGGTAGTAGCCGCGCTCCGGGAGCGCGCGCGGGCTGGCCGATTCCGGAACCGGCAGGAAGATGCGCAGCGTCGGATCGAAGACTTTGGTGAGCTGAGGCGCCAGTCCTCGATAGACATTCATCTCGGTGCCATGGCTAATGGCGGACGCAACCGCCTTCACCACGATGTCGCCCGGACCAGGATCCGGGAGGGCGATATCGAGAAAATCCATCTCACGGGGGCCGGTGAGCACCAGCACACGGGCGGAATCAGGCACGGCAGAAGTGGGCATGGGGTCCTTTCTCACGGAACAACTGAATGAGTTGGCGACAAGTTGGATGGAGCGTGCTAACCCTTGACACCTCCAGCGGTCAAGCCTCCTACCAGGAAGCGCTGGAAGAAGATGAAGAGCAAGGTGGGAGGGAGACAGATGATGGCGCCCCCTGCGAGCAACATGCCCCAATCCACTGAGTACTGCCCGAAGGCGCCTTGCAGCGCGAGTGGCAGTGTCTTTTTGTCCGAGCTGGTGATGAGCGAGACCGCGAAGAGATATTCGCCCCACGAGAGAAGAAAGACGAACGCGCCGACCGCTACTGATGCGGGGGCCATCAGCGGGAAGAGGATCTGCCGCAGGATCTGGATCGAGCTGGCTCCGTCGACCAACGCCGCCTCATCCAGATCGCGGGGGATCTCATCGAGATAGCCCTTCAGCATCCAGGTGGCGATCGGTAACCCAATCAGAAGATAGGTCAAGATCAGTCCCATCAGATTGTCGGTCAACCCGACCCGGCGCAGGGTGACGATCAGCGGCACCACCAGCACGATCCCGGGGATCAGCTGCACTGCGAGGATCATGTTGGCGAAGGCGCCGTTCAACCCATACCGGAACCGCGAGAGGCTGAACGCGGCCGCGAATGCCACCGAGGTGACGATCACCGCGGTCACCGAGGCAACGATCAGGCTGTTCTTGAACGCATCCTGGAACCCGGCCGAGTTCCACATGCGCGTGAAGTTGTCGAACGTGATCGAATGAGGAATCAGGCTGTAGGGATCGCCGAACATATCCTCCTGGGTCTTGAGTGCGGTCAGGAAGAGCCAGATGATCGGAAAGATCAGCAGGAGGACGAACAGGATCGTGAGCAGATCGAGCAGCGCGCTGACGATCGACGCTCGGGTCCGAACAGAGATGGTCATCGGTGTGCCTCCCTTCGGCCTGGCATTCGACTACTCCTCATTGGGCAGCAACTTCAGGTAAACGAACGAAACGACAGCCAGCAGCAACAGCATAAAGACGCCGATAGTGGCCGCGTAGCTGAACTCGAGTCGTTCGAAAAAGGAACGGAAGAGATAGACGCCGATGAGTTGGCTGCGGTCGGAAGGGCCGCCCCTGGTCAGCACCCAGACGATGTCGAAGCTGTAAAACGCCAGAATGCCGAGCACCAGGCTCATGACCACGCTCACTTTGCGGATCAGGGGAAAGGTGATGCTCGTGAATCGGCGAAACGCGCCGGCACCATCGATGGCGGCAGCTTCGTAGATATCGGCAGGTATCGATTTGAGGGTGGCCAGCAGCGCGATCGCCATAAACGGCGCGCCCTTCCAGGCACTGATGACGATCAGGGTTGGCAGCACATGATTTGGCTCGGCCAGGAGAGAGCGCTCTCCCGCGATACCGAGATCGCGCAACACAGCCTGGACGATGCCGTACTCACTATCGAGCAGCCAGCGCCAGGTATAGGCCGCCACGATCGAAGGCGTTACCCACGGGAGCAGGATCAATCCGGAGAAGATGCCGTTCAGCCGGAAGTTGCGATTGAGCAACAGCGCCAGCGGCAATCCGATGGCGTATTCGAGCGCGATCGTGCCCAGCGTCCAGTAGCCAGTGCGCACCAGCGCCGCGCGCAGATCGGGATCGTGGATCAAACGGCGATAGCCATCCAGCCCGGCCCAGATCGGATCCGGCGATTTCAGCAGGTACCAGTCGGTGAAGCTGAGATAGAAACCGTAGAGAATCGGGTAGATGCTGATAAAGACGATGATCAGGAGCGCTGGCAGGATGAAGACGTACGGCGTCCAGTTGGTACGCGATTTGTTTTGTGCGACCAGCGATTGCGCCATGGGAAGTCCAATTCACTGAGTTTCTGTGTACTGTTCTGCGATTCTGACGCTCGAAAGGTTCGCTCGGGATGCCCCGCACCGCGCTAAAGCGACGGTGCTACACACGGGAAGTCCCTGCGGGACGACACGTTCTTCCCACCTTTGTCATTCAGAGCGAAGCGAAGAATCTCTCCCGTTCTCGGTGGCGCGAACACTCACGACCGGAGCGATGTTGCGGTCAACGAGATTCGTGCGCCCAGCACCCGCTGCGGCGAGGAGATCCTTCGTGCCTCAGGATGACAAACGGCCAGGTGGCAGGATGGCAGCGGCGACGAAGGCCGCCGCTGCCCTGCGGGCATTGCCCTATCGGCTCAGCACCTCATTGATGCTGGCCACCAGGTCGGTCGTGGCGGTATCGACATCGGCCTCGCCCAGTAGCACCGCCTGCACGGCGGTCTGGATGGTATCGACCTCGAGGGTGCCCATCTGCGGGATCTCTTCGTCCGGATACTGGTATGGGAATGCGAACTCCATCTGCTCGGTGAAGACGCTCTTCGGCACCTCGTTCCAGGGAGCCACATTCGTGAGCGACTTGCGTCCTGGCAGATTGCCCGAGGTTTCCGAGAGCGCCGGCAATGCGCCGTCTGGCGAGGTGGCGTATTGAATCCACTTCCAGGCGGCATCCGGGTTTTCAGATCCCTTCCAGAGCACCAGCGGCCAACCACCGAGGAAGCCGAACTGACCGGCGGGCCCGGCCGGAATCGCAGCAATACCGACGTTCTCGACCAGATCGGGAGCGGTCTCCTGCAACTGGTTCCAGAAGGTTGGGCCATTGATGAACATGCCGAGCTTGCCGTCGGCAAAGATCTGGGCAAGTGTTTCGTTGTCGTAGACCGGGGTATCCGGCGGGCTCACCTTATCGACCACGTAGAGGTTGGTGTAGAAGGCCAGCGCATCGCGGAACTCCTGCGTGTCGAAACCGCACATCCCTTCGTCGTTCAGCATACGTGCGCCGTAGCCAAGGTAGAACGACATGAAGGTCTGGAGCGTGCCGTAGTTGAGCCCGCCCGGAAAGCCGAAGCCGTAGACATCGTCGTTGGTCAGCGCGATCGCGAATTCGCGAAGCTGGTCGAAGGTGGTCGGTCCTTCCGTCCCGAGACCGGCCGCTTCGAAGAGGTCCTTTCGGTAATAGACGCAGCGGGTCTCTTCCGCCACCGGCGACGCCCACCAGTTGTCCTGCAGGAAGTAATAGAGCTTGTCGCCCGGCCAGATATCAGCGGTCTGATCGACGCCGGTCTCTTCGGTCCAGGCGGCGAAGTAGTCGGTCAGAGGGAGGAGCGCGTCGAGCGCCTGGAATTCGGCGACGACGTTATTGCCCAGCATGGAGACGTCCGGCAGCGATCCCGTCGCCAAACCGGTGACCAGCTTCTGGTGCTGCTCCGCCCAGGGGACGATCTCCATGTCGACTTTGATATCCGGGTTGGCGGCTTCGAACGCGGTAATGGCGTCGGCCCAGGCCTGGATGATGAAATCCTCGGTGTTGAATTGCCAGAACGTGACCGTGGCCTGATCCTGAGCGGCCGCCGAGGAGAAGCGGCCGGCGCCCGAGAGCGCGACCGCGCCGGCCGCTCCCGTGGCCATGGCGCCCCCGACCAGCGTGCGGCGATTGAGCGTGCGATTGGAAGTTCCGTCGTTGGACGTCATCTGCATCGATCCTTTCGACATTGAAAACGAACTCATCTGGATATCCGTACGTGTGGCACTGGCGGTTTGGCATCCCTCCTTTTGCATCGTGCGGTATCGCCACGACTCGACATCGAGCCGGGTGTTCGCGTTACGTCGTTATTTCGGACCAGATACTGCGCATGAACGCGGCCGATGCCGGTAAGGCATGCGCTGGGTCGCCTTCGATCCGCGGACCGGCCGGCGACCAGCATTCGATGCTCACGTACCCGGGGTAGTCGATGTCCTCGAGCGCGCCGAAAAAGGTCGGCCAGTCGATGTGCCCCATTCCCGGTTGAAGACGGTTGTTGTCGGCCACATGGACGTGGCCGAGCAATGCACCCGCCGAGCGGATCGGCTCGCCCATATCGCGTTCTTCGATATTCATGTGATAGGAATCGGCCAAGGCAAGCACACGAGGGTGGTTCACCCGGCGCGCGATCTCGGCCCCCTGCCCTACCCGGTTGACCATGAAAGCCTCGGAACGGTTCAGCGGCTCGATAAAGAGCGCCGAGCTGCCCGGCGGCAAGGTGGCGGCCCAGGCACCGATCTCCTCGACCGCTTCGTCGATCAGGGCATCGACGATCTCCTGTTGCTCGGCATAGTTGGCAAATCCGCGCGCCGGTCGCAGCGGAACCGAGACGACTCCGCGCGCTCCCAGCTCATCGGCTTGCGCCAGCAAGTCGGTCAGTGCGGCAAAGCGCCTCGCCCGCTCGGCTCTGTCTGGCTGCAACGGATCGTGAATCGGGTGCGTGCAGATCGCCGCGATCGGCAGCCCGGTCGCGGCGCTGGCTGCGCTCAGCTCGGCCAGGTGCTCGCCCAGATCGTAAGACGGCCCGATGGCTATTTCGATTGCGTCGTAGCCGTAGTCGCGGGCGTTCGCGAATCTCTCTTCCATGGTCGCTCCCGGCACCAGCAGGGTTTGTACGGCAAGTTTGAGATCGCTCAACGGTGCTTCTCCTTTGTGTCATCGATGACACCTGACCCACATCTCGTACATCGCGGTTCCAGTCGTTGAAACTAGTTGCGAGTCGCTATCGAACTGAATCTGCTCATGAAGGCGCTAGCCCGGTCGATGCCCGCACGATCAGCTCGGTTTGCAGGCACGGTTGCAACGGAAAATGGTCCCCGCTCGCGCCGTTCGATCCCCGATTCAGCAGATCGAGCGCCATGCGTACGGCGACCTGACCGAGTTCGACCGCTGGTTGCGCCACCGTGGTGAGCGGCGGACTGAGATTGGCGGCAATCGTGTCGTCGAACCCGATAACGGACAGCTGATCGGGTACCCGGATATCGAGCGCGTAGAGCTCCTGCAGCACCGCGCAAGCCAGGTGATCGCACGCGGCAAAAATGGCAGTTGGACGATCCTCCATCCCGATCAAGCGCCGGGTGATCGCTCTGGCATGTTCGGCGTCGAAATAGGCGCCATCGATATCGATGAGTCCCTCGTCGACGTCCAATCCGTGCGCGATGAGGCCGTCCCGATATCCGGCCAACCGGTCTCGCTCGACCTTGCGGGAATAGCCATCGCCGCGGGTTTCGGACGACTCGCCGATGAAGGCGATGCGGCGATGTCCGAGACGTACCAGATGATCGATGCCATCTATGGTTCCGCGATAGTTATCGGCCACCACGCCGGGAATGGATGGAATGCTCACCCGCTCGATCTGGATAACGGGTATTCCGGCTCCAGCCGCAAGCTCCAGATTGTGCAGATCGCGTACCGAGGTGAAGAGGATGGCATCGACCTGCCGCCGCAGCAGCGTTTCGACCGCATCCCGCTCCATTTGAGAGTCTTCCTGGGTGTTCGTGGTCAGCACGCCGCAGCCAAAGCGAGCCGCTTCCTCATCCACGCCGAGCGCGATGTTCGCGAAGAATGGATTTGGGGCGATGGCGCGCAAGACGTGTCCGATGACCAACGATCGCTGACGCCGCAACCCCTGCGCCACGGCATTCATGCGGTACCCGGTTGATTCGATAGCGGATTCGACCGCGATGCGCGACTCGGCAGAGACATAGCCCTGGTTATGAATGACCCGCGCCACCGTGGCGGTAGACACGCCAGCCAGCCTGGCCACGTCTTTTAGCGTTGCGCGGGATTTGTTCGTCATCGAACCAGCTCGTGTCCGCTGTCGTCGCATATGTCATCGATGACACACACAATACGCCTGCATTCGTCCCCTGTCAATCGACCAGAAGTCAGGGAACGGGGCAGATTTGCCTGACCTGGATCGCCGGGAATTGTGAGGTGCCAAAGGTTCGGGCATCCCCACCGGAGCACGTCGAACTGGCGAAACCACCTTGTTGCGCTCCTGACGCCCTGGATGTGTCGTGCAAGCTAGCAACCCACTCCGTACTCAGATAGACTGAACACCATCGATCGCCACCACCATGCTGACCCGCGCCGGTTTTTCCGGAACTTGTCACATCGACCCCACATCGTCCGTTCTCTTTAGCAGACACCACCCAAACAGCGATCGTGCGCATCACCAGTTTCGTCCCGGATTCGCGTATGTCACGTCCTACCTGCTTCGCAGCCCGACCGATCCGCATCGCGTTCATCGTGCTCCTACTGGCAACACTGGTCCCGGTCGGCCGCGCATCCGCGCAGGATGCAACCGCGCCCTCCGACGGGTGGACCTCAGCGGCGGTTTCGGACGATCTCGTCGTCTCAGTGCAGGATGGCGCCGGGATCACTGCCGATGACTTTGCGGCTGCCTATGACACCGAGCTGACCACTGCATTGGAGGAGCTGTTGCTCTTCCTCGATGTGCCAGCAGCCGAACAGCCGGTCCAGATCCAGGTCTATAGCGATATCGCGGACTTCCAGGCCGCCGCCGGCGCCGTCGCGCGGGTCGAGCTCGATGGCCAGATCGCGATTGCCGATCCTTCCAACGCGACCATTCTCCTGCCGCTCGATTCCTTTCGCTCCCTGACGCCGCTCGACGCGGAGAACCAGCTTCGTCACGCTCTCTCACATGTCGTCGCTGGATGGGCGAGCGGATTCGCCATCCCGCGCGGGTTCGACGAAGGACTTGCGCAGTATGTCGAAAAACCCAATCTCCCCGTGCAGGCGCGATTGGCGGCGCTGGTGCAATCGGCGTCACAGGACGGCAAGCTGACCTCCTGGTCGAATCTCAATCGCGCCACCCCGCTCGACGATGACGATATCGAGCGCGCCCAGAGCTACTCGATGGTGGCCTACCTGATCAAACATCAGGGATTGCCCGACCTCTGGCAGTTCCTGGAAGAGCTGAAGACCGCCGAGACCTGGCGCGACGCGATGAATACCGCCTTTGCGCCCACCACATCGGATCAGATCGAACGGCAATGGAAGGAAGACATTCCCGCCTGGGCGGCCGGCGACTGGCGTTGGAATCTGATGACCGGGTTCGATCTGGAACCGGCACGCCAGCAACTCGTGCGAGGCAACTTCGAGGGCGCTGCCAGCGCATTGGAGATCTCCGAGCAGCTCCTGCGGGATGTGCACGATCCGGAGCGCGCCGCCGAGGTGGCCGAGCTGAAGGATCAGGCGCGCATTGGCGATCTGGCGGAAACCAAGATGGCCGAAGCGCAGCAGGCGCTGGAGCAGTTCGTCTACGATCGCGCGGCTGCTGCCGTCGCCCAGGCCGAGGAGCAATACGCCCAGCTCCCACCGGAGATTCGTCCGGACGAGCTGATCGCAACCTATAAGGACATGGCCGCCCGTGGCATGGCCGCCACCAATCAGCTCGAAATCGCGCATATCCAGACCGGAAACTGGGCCGACTATGCCGATACCCGCGCCGCCGCCGTCCAGGCTGGAAGCGACTTTGCCGCGCTTGGCGACACGGAGCAGCGGGACGATGCCAACCGCCTGGTCAGCATCATGGATCAGGAACAGCTCCGCATCGTGCTGCTGCTCGGCGCCCTGGCAGCGCTCACCTTCGGCTGGTTGTTCCTCTGGTTGCGAACCCGGGATCCGCAACCGATGAAGTGGAAGTAGCCGATGGCCACCCGATCCGAACTTCCCCAGCTTTCCATGCCCGATCTGCGGGGCGCCGCGCAGCGAGTCACATCCTGGCGTCCGGATCTGCCGGCCGATCGCAAGATCGTCGCCTGGCAAGCCGTGACAGCGCCCTGGTGGGTCTGGTCGGATCTGCCGAAGCTCCCCTTCCCGGCCCGCAATTCCTCATTGCCGCCGGGCGGGCTCGCGGGGGATTGGGTTGTCGATGGGATCGACCGCATCGCCACCCGGGTCTGGATTCAGCGCGCGCTCGCTATCGTCGTGCGTGGCGTTTGGCTAACGGTCTTGCTCGGTTGTCTCTGGTTGATCGTCGATCTGCTTGGCGGACCGGCGATGAACCTGAATGCCCTGCTCGGAATCGGCGGTTTCCTGTGCATCTGCTCGCTGATCGTAGCGGGATTGAGCCGTCCAACGCGGGTGCAGATTGCGTCGATGCTCGACCGCTCATTCCTCCTGCAGGAGCGGGTTTCGACCGCTCTCGGGAACATTGGGGTCGATGTTCCGGTTGCTGGCGAGCGCGCCCAGGTGACCTATTTGCAGGTCGCGGACGCGGCCAACGCGATCACCGTGGCGCAGCAGCATTCCGCCTTCCGCTTGCGACCGCCCGTGCGCGAGTTGGTCATGGCGGTCGCCCTGGGACTCGCGTTCGCTGCGCTCGCCTTCGCCCGCGGCACCGGAGGAGCAATTCCTCCCACCCAATCGAACGTGGTTCCCGCCTTCATCCCGGCAGCCGAGCGGTTCGTGCAACCGGAGCAACCGGCCCAGGCGACCGATGCGCAGGATGTTCCGACCGTCGACGAGGTGCAGCAGATGGTGCAAACCTCGATCGACAACCAGCAGGACCTGCAACGGCTGGCCGATGCGCTTTCCGACCATGCGATTACCCGCGAGGCGGCCGATCTGATCGATCAGGGCAAGTACACCGAGGCCGCTGAGGAGCTGCGCGATGTGGCGAATCAGGCCGATCAGCTCTCGGATGAGGCGCGCGCCGAGCTGGCCAACGATCTGAGTCAGGCCGCCGCCGAGATGTCGGACGGCAACAAGACCCTCTCCGAGAGCACGCAGCAAGCCGCCGAAGGATTGCAGGAGGGTGGCGAACCGGCCAGGGACGGCGTGCGCGATCTTGCCAATGCAGTCGAGCAAAGCGGCCAGCAGGTGCAATCCTCCGACGCGCTCGATCAGGCGATGCAGCAGGCGCAGGATCAGGCGGCGTCCAATCCGTCCGAGCAAGGTCAGGGGAGCGACGCGGGCAACCTTGGGCAGAAATCGCCCAATGAGCAATCGGGCAATGGCTCGGAGCAGGACCCCTCCAGCGCGAGCGGCCAGCAACAGGGCCAACCGGGGGAAGCCTCCTCCGACTCCGGTGCGAATGCCGAGGCCGGGATCGGAGAAGACCCGCAAACTTCTTCCGGACAACCGGGCCAGGGAGCGCCCGCCGACGCCAATGCTCCCGGCAGCGCTGAGGGGCAACCCGGCGAGAGCGACGGTCAGCCGCAACCGGGCAGTGGGTCCGGTTCCTCCACCGAAGATCAGCCGCAATCCCAATCCAGTCAGGAAGGCGACCCAAGTCAGGGAACCGGCGCGGGTGGGAAATCCGGCGAGGGAGATCCATCCTCGGTCGATGCCGAAGGGGGCCAGGAGTTCGAGCACCATACCGACGGTCAAAAAGCTCCCTCGGCGGCGAATGTCACCGATGGAACCGGCGAAGGGGCCGACACCAGCGGCGCTACCCAGGACCCACACCAGGCTGTCGAGCTTCCACGCGCGCCCAAGGGCGAAACCGTGCAGCTCGGTGGAAATTCGGGCACTTCGAGTCTGGGCACCGGCGCCGGTGTGACGGTCAGCAGCGGATCGACCACCCAGGGTGAGGTGGGAGAATCGAGCCCGGATAGCAACCATGTGCCGGCCGAATATCGCTCGATCGTCGAGAGCTACTTCTCCGACAAGGACGGCGGGTCATGAGCAGCCGCTTGACGTCCATCCGCGATCGATTTTCCAGTTCGCCCAATCCGGCGGCATCGCCGGTCACTCCGGCTGCTGATCGGGTGGTCTTCGACGAGGAGCTGCTGGCCCGGTTGCGGCGTTTGACGCTGCTCTCCACCAGCTCGATGTCGCACGGCCTGGCGGGCGAGCATCGCTCGCAACGGCGCGGCTCCTCTCCCGAATTCGCCGATTTCAAAAGCTATTCCCAGGGCGATGACTTCCGCCGCATCGACTGGAATATCTACAGCCGCCTGGGCGAGCTCTTCATCCGGCTGAGCGAAGTCACGACCGAGTTGACGGTGCATCTGCTGCTCGATGCCAGCGGTTCGATGGACTGGACGGGCGATCCCGAACGGGTCACGAAGTTCACCTATGCGCGCCGGGTGGCGGGTTCGCTCGGCTATGTCGGGCTCTGGCACTTCGACCGCCTTTCCATTACGCCGTTCAGCACGCAGCTCGGCCAACCGTATGGGCCGTCGCATGGCCGCTCGAACGTCACGCCGATGCTCAAGTACCTGACCGATCTGCAAGCGACTGGTTCGACCTCCTTCGCCGAATCGCTCGAACGGTACGCCCGCGCCCGCAAACGGCCCGGCATTCTGATCGTGCTCTCCGATCTCCTTTCGGGTGAGCCGGACGAGATGCGCATCGCGTTTCAGCTCCTGCGCAGTCGGGGCTGGCAAACGACCGTGGTGCAGATCGTCGATCCGGCGGAGCGCGATCCCTCGCTCTGCCTTCGCGACCGGTCCCGGTGCGCAACCCCTCACCGTCGAGCTGATCGATCTGGAGCATGCCGGCCGTTTGCAAGTCACACCCACGCGGGCCGCGCTCGACGACTACGAGCGCGACTATCGCGCCTGGCAGGCGGATATCGAAGCGGTCTGCGAATCTGAGCAGATTCCGCTCATCACCCTGCAAACCGATTGGCCATTCGAAACCGTGGTGCTGGGGCTGCTCTCGCAACGGGGAGTGGTCGGATGAGCGGCATGCAACTGCTGGCGCCGCTCGGCCTGCTGGCGCTGATCGGCATTCCGCTGGTCATCTTCTTCCACATGCGTCACACGACCCCGGTGGAGAAACCGGTGCCGACCTTGCGCTTCTGGCAGATGGTCGCGCCGGCGCCAACCGATGACGCCCGGTTTCGCCGCCCGCCCATTTCGCTGCTCTTGCTGCTGCAACTGCTCGCGGTGGCGGCGTTGGGGCTCGCGCTGGCGCGTCCTGCCGTGGCCGATGCCTGGGCCGGGCTGACGCAACGCACCGACCCGAAACATCTGGTGATCCTGCTGGATGGGTCGACCAGCATGGCAGCCATCGATACCGACACCGGGGCAGAACGCTTCGCCACCGCCAAAGCGCTGGCGGTGCAGCGGGTCGACGAGCTGCGCGATGGCGATGTCGCCACGGTGATGGTGCTGGGCACCTCGGTTCAGTCCTTCGAAGCGACCGATGGCAGCGGCCTGCGCACGCTGGAGGACCGCCTGCGGGCGCTCCCGCTTGCCCGGCGGCCGCGCCGATCTGAACGCCGCGCTCGCGTTGACCGGAAATCTCATGGTTCCCGATCTGGACAATCAGGTGGTGGTCATCACCGACGGCGCGGTGGCAGCAGATCCCGCCGTGGTCGCGAAGGTGAACGCGCCGATCGAGCTCGTGCAGGTGGGACGCGCCAGTGCCGCCAATATCGCGGTGGTGCAGCTCTCCGCGCGCGCTACCGGCGAAACTGCCGATGCAACCGCGCTCTTCGCCCGGCTTGGCCAATTTCAGCGACCGCGATGTCAACGCCACCGTGTCCGTGCTCGCCAACGGGGTCGAAGTGGAAACCCGCGGCGTGCCCATCCCGGCCAACGACGCGGTCGATTTCACCTCGGACGCCTTTCCGGCCGGGGTTTCCCGCCTGCGTATCGAGCTGCGGTCGGACGCAAGCGATGCGCTTCCCGCCGATAATGCCGCCGAGCTGGTGTTGGCGCGTGATAGCGACCTGGCTCAGCGCATCCTGCTTGTTTCCGATACTCCGCTGGTATTGCAACGCGCGCTCTCGGCGCTTCCCGGCGCGCAGGTGACCACGGTCTCCACCACGGAGCATCTGAGCGGCGATGTCGCCGGCGGACCGTTCGATCTCTTCGTCTTCGAGAACTACACCCCGGTGAGCGCGGCGGAAATCACCGCTCCGGTTTTCTTCGTCGATCCGCCGGTCGATGGGTTGCTTCCGGTTTCCGGCGTTATGACGACGGCCTCGGTGCAACATGTCCGCTCGGGCGATCCCCTGCTGGAAGGGGTCGATCTGACCGGGCTGACCGCCGGGGAAACGCCCATTCACCAGTTGGCTGATGGAAGTGCCGAGATCGTCGAGGGCGAAAGTGGCCCTCTGCTCTATCGGGGCGTGGTTCCCGGCACCAGCGACCCGATGGTGGTGCTGACCTTCGATGTGCAGGAGAGCACCTTCCCGCAGCGGATTGGCTTCCCGATTCTGATGGCGAACGTGGTGCGCGCGCTGGCCCCGGCCGCGTTACCGGCGTCGGCCGCGCTGGGCGATCCGATCGCCTTCGAGCCGCGCACGGGCGCGGCGACCGTACGCGTGACCGCTCCGAGCGGAGTCGTCACCGATATTCCGGTGTCGTTCGACGAAAGCGGCGCGGTCGAGACAGCCGTCTTTCCCGCTACCGGTGAGGCCGGCGAATACACCGTCGAGGAGCTCGATGCCAGTGGCCGGACCGCGGCCTCGGGTTCGTTCGTGGTGAACGCGGGGCATCCGGTCGAATCGAATCTGCGCGCGAATCCCGACCTTCCCGCCGTGCTGGCGCAGGCGCGGGCCGCGGATGCGACGGGCGCGACGCGGCAACGGCTGGGTGATCTCTGGCCGGCGCTCGCGGCGCTCGCGTTGGCCCTGCTCCTGTTCGAGTGGCTCTGGGTCAGCGCCGGCGGTGGCAACAAGCGGTGGGTGCGTGCATCGAAAGGAGCGCGCGCATGAGCCTTCCCTTCGATCTCACCTTTGCCAGCTCCGGATGGCTTTGGCTTTTGCTGCTGGTACCCATGATGGCGCTGCTTGGCTACCTGGTGGGGCGCCGGCGCGGGTTGCGGCCGGTGAGCATCTGGTTGCGAGCTGCCGCCATGACATTGCTGATTCTGGCGCTGGCCGAACCGCTCTGGTCGAGTGGCGCGGCATCGCCGGCCACCGTGATTCTGGTCGACCGATCCGCCAGCCTCTCCGGAGATACCTCGGGTAGCGTGGTCGACTGGCTCAACGGGGCGTTGGGCGACGCTGGGTCGAACGACCGCGCGGCCATCGTCACGTTCGGCGGTAATGCCGTGGTCGATCGACCTGTCGGTGACGCCAGCGACGTGACTTTCGACGCCGAAACCGGCGATCTGATCGATACCAGCACGACCAATATCGGCGGCGCGCTCTCGATGGCGCGTGCCCTGCCGGTCGGGGATGCTCGGCGTATCGTGCTGATCTCCGACGGCGCGGAAAACGCTGGTTCCGCGCTCGATCAAGCCGTGCAGGCCGCCTCGGAAGATACGCCCATCGATATCCTCACGGTCGATGGCGTCGGCAGCCGCGATCTGCGCATCGACGGCGTTTCAGCCCCGGAGAAGGTCTGGCAGGGCGAATCGATGACCGTCCAGGCGAGCGTCGTGGCCTCCGAGGAAGGCAGCGGCTCGGTCGCGTTGCTGGTCGACGGCGAGCAAGTCGCTACCCAGGATGTCGATTTCCGCATCGGGCTCAATTCCTATACGTTCACCGTCGACGATCTCGAACCTGGCTTTCATCAGATGTCGGTCGCGCTCGATCCGGGTTCGACCGCCGATGCATTCGCCGAGAACAATACCCAGCCGTTTGGCGTGGTGGTGCGCGATGCCCCTCACCTCCTCTTCGTTTCGCAGGAGGGCGCGGACAACTCGTTTCTCATCCAGCAACTGGAGGCCAAGGGCGTTCAGATCACCGAGGTGATCCCCGCCCCAGATTCCCGAGCGCCTCTCCGAGCTGGCGGTCTACGACGCGATCGTGCTCGACAATCTGCCGGCCGGCGATCTAACCGTTGGCCAGATTGCCGCGCTGGAGGAAGGCACCAAAACGCTCGGGCGCGGATTGATCGTCATCGGCGGCACCAGCGCCTACGGTCCCGGCGGGTATGCCAACACCCCCCTGGAGGATCTGCTGCCGGTCGATGTGAAAGTGACCGAGGGCAAGGAGCGCCAGCGAGTGGCGCTGTTGCTGATCATCGACAAATCAGGCTCGATGGCACTCGATCCGGTCGAATCGATCTCCAAGATCGATATGGCCAAGGAAGCAGTGCAGCTTGCCGCTGGCGCGTTGCTGGACGGTGACGAGATCGCGATCCTCGCGTTCAACGACCGGCAGCAGTGGATCATGCGCTTGACCCGCATCGATGGACAGGGCGACCGTGACCGCATCAATGCGTCGGTCAATGAGCTCGATTCCGACGGCGGAACCGAGATTTATCCTGCGCTCGATGTGGGGTTCGATGAAATCTCGAAATCGGAAGCCGATGTGCGCCACATCGTGCTCCTCTCTGACGGCAAGTCGTCCACCGGCACGCGCGACAGCTACACCAAGCTGATCGAGGAGATGCAGCAATCGGGCACGACCCTTTCCACGATTGCCATCGGCGACGATGCCGATACGGACCTGCTGCAATATCTGGCCGAATCCGGCGGCGGTCATTACAGCCCCGCCGAGACACCGCAGGACATTCCTCGCCTGACCCTGCAGGAAGCGCAGGGCGCCGGCAGTCAATCTGTCGTGCGGGGTGAGTTCCAGCCGATCCAGAGCCTCGCCAGCCCGATCATGTCCGGATTCGAACCGTCCGATTTGCCCGCGCTGGATGGGTACGACTACACCGAGATCAAATCCGGCGCGCAGCTCGTGCTGGCCAGCGACCGGGACGATCCCATTCTGGCCAAATGGCAATACGGTCTGGGACGCGTGGTGGCCTGGACCGCGGACGACGGGGTCGACTTCGCCAATTCCTGGCAAGCATGGGATGGGTATGGCGATTTCTGGGACAACATGATTCAGTGGGCCCTCCCCGATCCTGAGCGGGGCGCGGTCGAGGTTACGTCCGAGCGCAGCGGATCGGATGCGCTCATCACCCTCGCGTCTACTGGCGACACTGGAGATTATGTCGACCTTTCGAATGCCACGGTAACAATTACGGGCCCAAGTGGCGTTCCGTCGGCCCCGCTGACCCCCTACCAGTCGGCTCCCGGCGAGTGGCAGCTCCGCGTGGCGGATCCGGAAGCCGGCGCCTATCAAATCGCCATCGATCCCGGGAACGGCTCGACGGACATTGCGTCCCTGTCGACCTTTTCTATCCCCGCCTCTCCCGAGCTGAAACCCGATCCCGATGCTGCCGAGCTCATGCGCCAGTTGGCGAGCCGCACCGGCGGCCGTGTCCTGTCGCTCGACGATCCCGGCGCGCTGTTCGATGCGCCGGCAATGGACGGCAATGGGCTCGCCAGCTACCGCGCGGTCTGGTGGCTTCCGCTCAGTCTCGCGCTTGCGTTCGTATTGCTCGAGCTCGCCTATCGCTATAACGCGCTCGACCGGCTACGTCGCCCTGCCCGATAAGGGGATATCGCAGCTCGTTCAGGATTCGCCTGCATCGGATGACAGTGGGCCGCCAGGATATCGCCGGCGCATCTCCTCTCCGGCCGCAGGTCCAGCGGTAAAGACGAACCCCTCGTCCGCCACCGGGCGCCCAGTCGTGCGATCGACCAGCACCGGCTCCACTTCCTGACCGGTTTCCCGATCGACCAGAATCATGCTCCGCTGCTCCGGCTCCCGGCGCGCATTTCCCCACGCGGCCAGCGCCACGATCACCGGGCGAAGCGACGCGCCAAGCTCGGTCAACACGTACGCATATCGAGGCGGATTGGTCTGATAGCGCCGCCGCTCGACGATCCCATTCTGTTGCAGGGTCTTGAGCCGCGCGGTCAGGATACTGGAGGAGATGCCCAGGTTCTGTTGAAACTGGTCGAAGCGCGAATAGCCGTCGAAGAGATCGTGGAGCAACAGCAGTGTCCACCAGTCGCCGACGTAAGCCAGCGCGGTGGAGAGCGGACATTCCAGATCTTCGGGACGGAGCTGATTGGCCATGGTGGACATTCACCTGAGTAACTGCTAATATCGAAGTTAGTGACTTCGAATAGCGAAGTGACTTTGGCTATTCTCGCCGAGCGCGCTGCGTGCTGCAAGCTGGGTTCGGTCCATCGTCGAAGAGAAGGAGTTATCTGTGCCTACTGCCGGCCTCACCCGTGATGACATTCCCACCGTGATTTCCGAATACCTCGACGCGCATGTCGTGCGCGACGCAGGGCGCGCCACTCCCCTCTTCTTGCCAGACGCGACCGTGACCGACGAGGGAGCCACGCGAACCGGAACGGATGCGATTCGCGCCTGGATCGAAACCAGCGCGTCGGAATATACCTATACCACCACTGAAACCGGATACGCCCTCCTGGCGCCGGATCACGTTCAGGTCTTCTCGCGCCTCGAAGGCAATTTTCCTGGTGGACTTGTCGACGTGGTCTACGACTTCCAGCTTCGCGATGGGAAGATCGCGAGCCTTGTTATCGATTGAGCGTCGGTCGCCTCAGCGGAGCGTTAGTCCGAATCGTCGTCCGGGACCACCCGAGGAATAACCTGCTGGTCTCGCATGCGCTCCTCCAATGAGGGCCGCGCGGCGGGATCGACGCTTATGACCACATCCTCCTCCGCCGGAGCGGTAGCGGGCGGCGCGGTCGAAAGCACCGCTGGAGCGATCGGCGGCGGAGGTGTCGAGAATGGTGGCTCCACCTGGGTGGACGATTCCGTCGAGGCGACGGACGTGGGCGACAGCGGCGCCGGCTCGGATTCGTCCTCGAACCCGAAGGCGCCGTAGAGCCACTGAGATGCAACTTCCATCCAGTCGTCGATCTGATCGTAGGCGCAATGGCCCGAGTGCTCGTACCAGATCATGGTGGCCAGATCGCCCAGACTGGCCGCGACATGCATCGATTCTGACGATGGGATGAGCTGATCCTGACCGGCCCCGACCACCAGCACCGGGCATTTGATCCGGTGCAGCACGTCGGATACACCGAAATCCTGCAAGGCGTATGGCAACGAGGCTGCCTGCCCTGCCAGCGCGACCAGATGGCGCGCAGCGGCCGGCGGAAGATTCGGCGCCCAGAAGCGCGGTTCGAACGGCGGCGAAACCGCGATCACCGCGGCGATCCGCCGATCGAGCGCTGCGGCCCGCAGCGCAACCGAGCTGCCGATGCTGACGCCCAGCAGCGCGATGCTGTTGTGATCGAGATCCCGGTCGTTGATTGCCAATGCATAGATGCCGTCGGTGATGTCGTCGCAATGACTGGAGAGCTTCAGATTTCCAGCCGCCTCGCCGGTGCCCGGCCAGTCGAGCGTCAGCACCGCGAAGCCCGCGTTGCGCAACTGGGCGGTCCAGAGCAGCAGCTCTTCTTTTGTGGTCGTGGCTCCGTTGAGCAGACAGACCAACGGCAACGGGCGTTCGGCATCTTCCGGCTTGCAGAGATAGGCCTGGAGCTCTCGCGTGCGCCAGGGAAGCGTGATCCGGCGGGTTTCGAACATGAGCTTGGGAATCGACTGCGAGAACGTCTGTACCGACGAAGCGCGCAGCGTGCGAATCGTGCGCGGATCGTCGTCGCTCAGCAGATTGGCGACGTGATAGCACATCGAGGCATTGCGGCGGGCGGCCGCGGAGCGCATCCAGTCGCCCTGGGTTTCGTCACGTGCGTGATTCCGAAAGGAACCGTTGCGCCGCGCGGCTCCAGGCCCCCACCCAATCGTTGACCCGCTGAACTTCGCTCAGCGCGCGGTCGGTGGTGGATTGCGGAATGAGCATGGCATCGAGCCGGTAGCGGAAGTCGTCCGGCACGATGCGGTTTTGCGGTCTTGGTCCAGCGCGATCCGCCGTTCCGGCCACTGAAGAGCCGGCTGAACGGAGACGAGCGTTCCGGGCGCGGGGGCGCGGCCCAGGAGCTCGATTCGATGGCGTCGTGGTCGGGAGTGTGGTCGGTCATTCCTGTCCGGTCCAGCGACGTTCGCGCATGTGGGCAAGCACATCGGCCAGGATCGGGAGATCGTCTTCGAACCGCGCGGTGATGGTGAGCTGCTCGATGCGCGTCGTGGAGCGGCGGGCGTGCGCCACGGATTCGTCGACGAGGGTTTCGATCATGAGCGTGCGGGCGTCCAGGCTATCGTCGGCGCCGATCCCCATGAGCGGCATGGCAACCGTCCGATAGCGGCGCTCATCGGCCAAACGCAGCGCGCTGCCGATCGCCCGGCGCATGGTGGAGCGTTCGATACGCTGGCCGAGCTGCTCGGTCACGACTGCGTGAATGATGACTTCGATACCTCGGTCGGCCAGGCGCCCCGATGAGGTGGCGATGGCGGTGCCTGGTTCGATTGGTGCGTACGACATGGCTTCCCGCTCGACGTCCAGCCCGGCACTCGACCGGACCGCGCTGATGGCGCCGGTGCCCATGACCCCCCGGCTGTTCGCCGGATAGATCACTGCCTGAACGGGCAGATCGACTGTTTCTCCAAGCGTCGTGACAATGCGCATCCGGCCAAAGCGGGCCTCGTGCGCATCGACAGATTCAGGCATGCAAACCACCCAGGAAGACGCGTACGGGCGCGACTGAAAAGAGTCTACCATCGCTTCCTGGGCAGACTTGCGGCCCGGGCGCTGCCGGGTCTCCCCGGAATGCAGCCCGAACCGGCCTACTCCGACTCGATCGCCGCCTGGCTGGTCGATTTCAAGGCGGCATCTTGTCCGATCTGCAGGTAATAGATCGTGTCACTGATCCAGTAGACCCCGCCGATCGGTTGATTGCCGCTCAGGGTTCCGAGGTCGTCACCTTCATATGAGATCACGTGCAGACTCGATCCATCGGAGATCACGATTTGCTCGCCGCTGGTGGCGAAGGCGTAGCCTCCAGGCGCGCTGAAGGGTGCAGTGGCCACGGCGTTGCCCGGGCGTATCGTCCATGCGACGATCACCTGGTCCCCTGCCGAATACGCCATCAATCCACCACCCGGGCTGAGCACCGGCGCGCCCACGAAGCCGTACGGATTCTCGCCCAGTGACGACTGCGTTGCCATCCCAGTCGATGAAGAGCCATTCGGATTCGGTCGGCAGATAGATACCGGCTTCGGAATAGACCGGGCGCGCTCCGCCGAGCGTGACCCCATCGGATGTCCACAGCACGCCATTGTCCGATCCGTCGATCGTGGCGGAGCGGAGTCTCGACGATCCCGCTGCTCGGATACGTGCGCAGGAAGTAGAACGCGGTGCCGT
Organism: uncultured Chloroflexia bacterium; assembly: GCA_963720855.1. Classification (GTDB taxonomy): domain Bacteria; phylum Chloroflexota; class Chloroflexia; order Thermomicrobiales; family UBA6265; genus JAMLHN01. Next base: position 332,735 of record CAVRGV010000003.1, read on the forward strand.
TTCCGCCGATGGGCACGTCGTCACTGGCCTCGTTCTCGCTGGGCGGAACGTAGCTCAGGTCGCCAGTATCGCTGTTCCAGATGCCGACTTCCGTGCCGGCATCGCCCGGCGTGCTGAACATCAGTCCGCTACCGGACCAAACCGGCAGATCGCCCCCACCCAACGTTACGACAAGCTCTCCGTTGAGATCGGCGACTGCAAGCTGCCCGTCCGGCGCAATGACAACGTAGAGATTCATGCCGGGAGAGAATTCGAGCCGTCCTACTGGAGCGGTGGTGCCCGAGGGCAGGTCTGGTCACCGTGTCGGACAGATCGAGTCCCGATGGCTCGACCGAATCGTCGACCGTGGCAACCGCGGACGGCTCCTGGGCGTCGTCTGCCAGGACCTGCCACGGCGTTGTCTCCGCCGACTCCTTCCGGAATGTTGGTGCCGTCGGATGGGACGATCTGCGGCGAACTGCCGGAGTCGCCACCATTGTCTCTGACCATCGCCGTTACTTTGACCTTCAGTTCGGCCCCTGGGCCTCGGTCACCGGCAGCGTCGACTGCTTGGCCGTTGTCGCCGCCGTTCCCGGCTCCGTCACCCTCGGTCCCGCCGTTTGGAACGATCTGGGGCGATTCGCCTCCGCTGTCCGTTGACTCTCCGGTGCCCTGGTCGCCGCCGGTCACGCCCGACATGGGCGCGATGGTCGGTTGTGCGAAGGGCTGCAGCAGGCGTTTCGGTCGGCGCCGGGGGCTGGGGTGCCTGAGTTGGTTGCGGCGTTGACGACGGTTGCGCCGACGTATCTGCCCGCTGCTGACGGCGAAAGCGGAACTTGCGGGCGATTCGACTTCGATCGCCGCCGTCGAATTGTCGGCCGGCGGCGGCGTGGTCGGATCGGCGGGTGCCTCGGTCGCATCGACCGAAATCTCGATCGGCGTCGCGGTTGCGGTCGGTTCCGGAACGGAGGTGGCTGGTTCCTCGGTGGCAGTCTCCTCCGCCGGCGTTTCGCTCGGTCACGGTTGCTTGCGCGGATGGTTCTTCCGTGGGAGCTACTGGGGTTTCGGTGGGTTCAGTTGTTTCGCCACGCGTCCGGGGTTGCGGCGATCTCGGTCGATAGTGGCGGTTTCATCGGCGGGCGTCCCGATGGCGGCGCTGCCGTCATCAGGGGTGCCTTCGTCCGCCATCACCGCGGCAACGGCCACATCTCCGGGTTCCTCGGTCGAACCGGACTCACTGGGAGCTTCGGTGGCCGTCGGTTCCGGCGTTGGCGCTGGCAGGGGTTTGGGTTTTGTCGATCGAATAGACAAAGTTCGGATCGAGGGTGCGCGTCGGCTCGACCTTGGCCGTGCTGGTTTCCTGGGCCGGCGCCACCGCGCTATCGGTGGAACTACCGGCAGGCTCAGTTGGCGAATCGGCCCCGTTCGAATCGCTCGGTCGGGGTCTTGGGCACCACCAGGCGTGGGGTTTCGGTGGGGCCGCTTGCTCCTCCGAGCAAGACCGATTCCTCTGTTGGCGTGCGATCGAGCTGCTGCGCCACCCCACCGTTGGGCGCATCGATGGACGGCCCGTCCCCGGATTGGTTCCCGGCCATCCGCACCAGCAGGAAAACGGAAACCAGTGTGAGCATGGCCAGCGCGCCGACCGCCACCCGTAACCCGCTGTTGCCAGCAGTGGCGGGCATCAGCGACGCCAACGACCAGCGATTGCGTCCTTTGCGAATCGATTCGCGAATCTGGCGGTCGACCAGCGCGCTCGGAGGCAGCACCGGCAAAGCGTTCAGCTCCCGGCCAAGCACTTCCGATTGCACGGCAAACGCCCGGCACGATTCGCAGGTTTGGAGGTGAACCAGTAACGCTCGGCTATCGGCTCGGTCGAGCTGCTCATCCATGCGCGCCGAAATGAGCATTTCGGCGTCCTCATGGCTCAGGCGGCGCACTCCGTCGGTCATTGCTGTTGCTCCATGGCGAGCCGTACTTCCGGATCGCCAGCCGACGGACCGCTATAAGCAGCGGCAAACGCCTTTCGCGCGCGGAACAGTCGTAATTTGCAGGCAGTTTCGGTAATCCCGAGCGCCTCGGCGGTTTCGATAAGAGAGAGTCCCTGATAGTGGCGCAGCAACAATGCCGCGCTGTAATGCGGTGGCAGCTTGGCCAGCACTTTTTCGACATCATGTTTTCGCGTGACCGCGCCTTCGATCTCCTCGCTGCTGGCGGGGTCGAAGCCTGGCGCAAAGGGAATCCACTGGATGATTCGTTTGCGGCGTCCATTGGAGATCGCGGTATTCGTTGCGATGCGATAGAGCCAGGATTTGAATGCCAGATCGGGTCGTGTGGCAGGGAGCGCCTTATACGCCTTTTCGAAGGTGTCCTGCGTCAGGTCCTCCGCCAGCGCGCGATCCGACACCATGCGGTGCAGATAGTTGAGGATTGGAGCGTGATATTGCTCGTAAAGCCGCTCGAATGCGACTGGGTCTCCCGATCGCGCGCGCGCAACCAGATCTCCGTCGTCGACCACCCAGCCGCTCTCCACTGCTTGCGCGGCTGTTCCGCGCGTTGTCCACGTGATTGCCTGATTCATAGCGGCTGATGACTCCCTCCTCCGCGTCTGAAACGCGCGATGAGGAGAGGTCGTTTCGCGGGCGCCGCGGCTGCTACTGCAGACGGGTCCCCAGCCGGATACCGCTCAGGATACCAGCTTCGACGCCGCAGCCAAGTGCCGCGATGTCACGAATGTTCCACGTGGAACCATACGTACGCGGTTCGATGAGCAATTGCAGTCCACCCGGGTGGACTCTTGGTCACGGTGCGAAGCTCGATTCGGCACAAATCTGACCGAAAAGCGGCGATCGGAAAAACCGGCCCGCCAGGACTTGCTGGTGAATCGAGAACGGGCAACCGCATTCGGTTGCCCGTTCGCTCGCCTGCCCATGCGCTGCGACCAGCGCTAGCCGATGATCGCTTTCACCTGGGCGGCCACAGCGTTGCCGAGTTTCGCGTGCTCGTCGGCATCGAAGTGGATGCCGTCCACGGAACTGGAGACGATCACGCTACCCGCGTCCAGGAAATCGACCCCCACCGACTGCGCGTAGAACGCGTACTGCTCTGGGAAGAGTTTCGATTTCTCGACCGATCCTGCCAGCAGCATATCCAGGCCGTGTCCCGCTTCGATCGTTGCCGGCGGGGCGATCACGAGCACCTTCGGATTCTGCCCGTTTGGACCGCACATCGACTTGCGCGCGATGTCGGCCAGCTTGGAAGCGCTCTGGGCGATATCCGCCGCCGAGCGGTTGTTGCGGGCTTTGAGATCGTTCGTTCCAAGCATGATGACGATCAAATCGAACGGCCGGTGCGATTCCAGCAGCGACGGCAGATGCTTGCGCCCATTGCGATCCTCTTCGATCGTGTCGTCGATGTTCGTGGTGCGCCCGTTGAGCCCTTCTTCGATGACCTTGTACCCCGGTCCCAGCGCTGATTGCAGCACCCCGGTCCAGCGCACATCGGGCGCGAAACGTCCGGAGCCGTCCGGATTTGCTCCCCAGGTATTCGAATCGCCGAAACAGACGACGACTTTGGTCACGTGTTCCTCCTGGCGCACCGGGTGGTGCGAGCTAGTTTCCCAAGATCGAGAGCAGCACGGCATGCGACGTGCCGGACGCATCCACCGCGGCGCACAGCACCTGGCCGAGCTCGTTGATCGCCACCGCCGCCGTCAGCGCCAAACCGTCGATAGGCTCCACGATCTGGTTGAGATCCAGTACCGCATCGGGCGCCCAGATCACGGCGGTCGCGGCTTGCCCGGCAGTAGCCGGCGTGCTCAGTCCCACCGTGCCGGCCACCAGGCCGAACGAGTTCACGTCGGCAGCCGTGCTCCAGGCCTGGTTTTCCATTGTATGAAACGCCGTCAGGGAACCATCGACCCAGCCGAAGGCCGCAATTCCATTCCCGCTCAGCGATGTTTGCTCGTCACTGGTCGACGAATTGCCGACGATCATCCCTTGCTCGCTAATGGCAATCGCCTCGCTCAGCGAGCCGCCGAGCGTGCCCAGCTCGACCGGATCCTTGTCCAGGCTGAAGATGACGGCGCTGCGTTGCATGCCGTCTTCAGAGCCGATCCAGCCAACGATCTGTCCCAGACCATTGATATCCTGGGCGGAAGAGGCGCCGTCGTCAGGCGTCCCTTTGAGCTCTGCTACCTCCTGGTTGTCCCAGATGACCGCGCGCCGGGCCGCGCGGGACGCATCGACAGCCGCCTCGCCGACCGCCCGGCCATCGGACGCCACCGCGTAGACCCGTCCGTCGAGCCGGTCGCCAGGCATTTCCACCTGACCATCGGCCGTCATGATGACGGGTACCTCGGTGTCCGGCGCGGACCCGTCACTTGTGCCACCGATCCATCCGCCCACCTGATTCGTGTCACTGATCGAGCTGGCGAACGCCCGCTCGTCGGCATCGCCCACTTGGGTAAAGGCCCCGTTCTCGACGATGAAGACCCCAGTTGCATCAGCGGAGGTAGCAGAAATGACCGCAACCCCGTTGTTGTTCAACGCTATCGGCACCACGGTATCGAAGCCCTCGGGAAATCCAAGATCGATCGCGGAATAGGCAGCCTGAGCGCTCGCATCGAAACGCGGTAACCCGGTCACGGCGGCCAGTGCAACCGCGCTGGACATTCCTATAAAGTGACGACGTTGCATGATCGCTCTCCCTGACGTTCGAGACCGAGTTGGAGTTCGGGGAAGGTAGTCTCTCATGAGATCCATCAAAGCAGAGATTACGGCGGGTGGCAACCGGGCAGATAGCGCACTGCGGACAGCAGTCAGTAGTCTGGTGAGGAGGGGCAGGAGTAGGGTGACAAGGCGCTGGTTCGGAGATTGTTCGAATTGCCAAACACGTTTCGGCACACCAGAAGGCTCTGACCGGGATGGCACCGAGCGCCAGGATCTGGCCCGTGCAGGCCTACGCGCGACCGCGCTACTGTTCCCGAACTCCTAAATCGTGTCCGAATACTGCTCCCGATACTCCTCGATGTAGCGAAGCTTTTCTGGATGCGCTGCCAAATCGGCCGCTCGACGCTTGTCATAATGATGGCCGATGACACCGTTGATCACCGCGCCGAGGATGAGCCCGAGAGCGGCGAAGTTCAAAAAGTAGAGCAGGATGATGGCGGTGCCGGCTGCGCCGTAAACGTTCTGATACGGCACATGGGATGCGATCACGCCGAAGAGCTGGATCATCAACACCCAGACCGCTGTTCCCACGACAGCGCCCGGAATGGTCATCCGCGCAGTGAGCTCGACATCCGGCCCCACGAAGTAGAGGATGAAAAGCACGCCAAACGTGATCGCGATCGAAATGACGAGCTGGCTCAACTTCCCGAAGTCGGTGAGCCACTGGATGCTGCCGCCCCAGTGCACCAGTTGTTCGATGATACGTTCGTTGAAGAACGACGCTGCCACCGTCAGGACCACCATGCCGGTGAAGAGCAGCGTCATCCCGAGCGCCATGCCTCGTTTCTTCAGGAGATTACGAGTATTCCGTATGCCGTAGGCGCGGTTTGTGGCTTCGATCAACGCTCCGACTCCAGCCATGCCACCCCAGAGCGCCAGCAGGATGGCGAAGAGCGCGGTGAACGACGCAAGCTGGGTACTGGCATCGGCAATAGCAGAATCGACCCCGGCCAACAGAATGGTCTGCGCCTCTGGTGGAGCCTGTTCGACGATGAAGGTGCGTAGCTCGCGGGTGACCGGGATATCGAAGTAGTGCTCCATCAGCGCCGCGGCGGAGACGAGAACGAACAATGTGGGCAGTACGGCGAAGAGCACGCTAAAGGCCACCTGCTTGGCCAGACCCATGGCATCGATACGCATGAACGAGTTGATCGTTTCACGCACCAGCATGACGGCCGCCCGTTGATCGGTGCGGACTCGCTGCATTGCCGAATGCAATTTCTGGGTGGCCGATGCGGTCACGGAGGTCAATGGTCTGGCTCACTCTGTGGCTGGGTGATGGCGGTTCGATCCGGCTACGAATCCTACCCGACCCGTTCCAGCCTGGTACATTTCGCGCTCGGTCGTCGTGACCGCTCTCGAAGGATTCGATCTGTGGCATTCGTCCAGATGAGCAAGCTCCCGCTATTCGCCGGAAACAGCGCGAATGGAATAGCGGGAGGAATCGCGCCAATGCGAAGCTCCTCTCCGCCAGGAGAGTCTGCTCATCATGTCTCAGGAATCGCACGAAACATCAGAAACGCCCCCATCACCGAAGAAGCCATCCCAATTCGGCGGTGAGCTCCGCGCCCGTATTGCCGGGCCGTTTGCGACCAACTCCGACTTCCTCAAATGTTGGTTCGGACAGGGGATCTCGTACCTCGGCACCCAGATCAGCCTGATCGCTGTGCCCATCATCGCCGCCGTGACGCTCGATGCCTCCCCACTGGCGCTGGGCGTTCTTTACGCCTGCGGTCAGCTTCCGGCGCTTCTGTTCGGATTGGTCGCGGGAGCATGGCTCGACCGCCGGAAACGGCGCCCGGTGATGGTTGGCACCGACCTCGCCCGCTCGGTTCTGACCCTGGTCGTTCCAATTGCCGCATGGTTCGGCTGGCTCTCACTGCCGTTGCTCTGCCTGGTGCTCTTCGGGCTTGGCACCCTCACCATCTTCTTCGATATCGCCCACCTTTCGTATGTGCCGTCGCTCGTCGACCGGTCGCAACTGGTGGCTGCCAATAGCCGCCTGGAGGCGACTGCCAGCGGAGCCCAGGTCGTGGGCCCGGCCGTGGGCGGCGCGCTGATCGGTTTGTTGACAGGCCCCGGAGCCCTGCTCATCGACGCGGGATCGTTCGTAGCTTCCGCGGCCGCACTACGGTCCATTCGTAAACCAGAGGCGGAGCCTGCGCGAATCGATCAGGGTGAGCCGATGCGCAAGCGGGTGGCCGGTGGTGTGCGATTCGTCTCGTCCAGCCCGGTATTGCGCGCGCTGGCGGCCTGCTCTGCCGTTACGAATCTCTTTGGCTACGCATTTCTGGCGGTCTATGTCGCGTTCATGGTGCGCGAGCTGGGGCTTTCCGATTTCCAGATTGGACTCGTGTTCGCCACCGGCGGAGTGGGAGCGCTCATTGGCTCGATCGTTGCCGGCAAATGCGCCGATCGATGGGGCACCGGGCGGACGCTCATCGCAGGGCAGCTGGGGTTTGGATTGACTGGTCTCTTGGTACCGCTGGCGGTACTGGTGCCAAGGGTGGCGCTTCCCCTGGTGGTAGCGGCCGAATTTCTGCAATGGCTCACGTTGCTCGTCTATGCCGTCAATGCGGTCAGTCTGCGCCAGCGCGTGACCAGCGACGAGATGCAGGGCCGTTTGCATGCCACCTTCGCGGTGTTGACGCGCGGATTCCAACCGTTCGGCTCGATCCTCGGGGGCGTGGTAGCGTCGTTCATCGGACTGTCGCTGACACTCGTCGTTTCCGAGATCGGGTTGATGCTCGGAGTCCTCTTTCTCATTGCATCCCCTCTCCGGCACAATGCCGGGGTCACGGCGGTCACGTCCGTTATACCCGCCGAGTCGGGTTCATGATCGAACCAAAGGAGTACGTCATGTCTGAGCTTGCCGAGCTGGTTGCGGCACTGGTTCGTATCGATTCGGTCAATCCCGATCTTCAGCCCGGCGCCGGTGGAGAAGGGGAGATCGGCGATTTTGTAGCGGCCTGGTTCGAAGCGAACGGCATCGAAACCGAGGTGCAGGAAGCCGCGCCCGGCCGCTCGAATGTCATTGGCATCGTGCGCGGTACCGGAGGCGGCCGCTCGCTCATGCTCAATGCGCACATGGATACCGTCGGTCACGGCGGTATGTCCGATCCGCTGGAGGGCGTCATCGAAGCGACCAGGGTATCCGGGCGCGGCGCGTGGGACATGAAAGGCAGCCTGGCCGCGATCATGCTGGCGGCGAAGGATCTGGCGGCCGATCCTCCCGCCGGTGATGTGATCGTTACCGCGGTCGTCGATGAGGAATACGCCAGTATCGGCACCTTCGCCATCGTCGAGCGGTACACCGCCGATGGCGCCATCGTCACCGAACCCACCCAGCTCGAGCTCAGCGTCGCCCATAAAGGGTTCGTTTGGTTCGACATAACGACCAAGGGTGTGGCGGCGCATGGATCGAAGCCGGAGCTCGGAATCGATGCGATCGCCAAAATGGGGAAGGTCCTGGTTGGACTGGAGGAATTGGCGGACCGGTTGTTGGCGGGAGCGAAGCATCCGCTTTTGGGAACTGGTTCGATTCACGCCTCACTCATTCAGGGAGGAACCGAGCTTTCCAGCTATCCGGCTGCCTGCACCCTCGCTATCGAGCGGCGCCTGATTCCCGGCGAAACTCCTGAGGCGGCGGAGAAGGAGCTGTGCGACATTCTTGCTGCCGCCGCCAACGCCGATCCCGACTTCGAAGCCGTCCTGGAGCGCGGGCTTTATCGGTCACCATTCGAGCAGCCGCTCGATAGCCCAATCGTCACGATCGTTCGCGAAGCTGCCACGGCGATTACCGGCAACCCACCGGCGATCGCCGGCGAATCGGGATGGATGGATTCGGCCATCCTCTCGGCTGCCGGCATCCCGACTGTCATCTTCGGCCCGGACGGAGCCGGTGCGCACGCCGACGTCGAATGGGTGGATCTGGTGTCACTGGAGCAATGCCGGAAAATCTACGTTGCCGCCGCCCGCGCGTTCTGCCAATAGAGGAGGGGACCATGCGATTCATCGCCGGTGGGATCATGCACGAAACCCATACGTTTTCCAGTGAGCCAACCCCGCTGGAACGGTTTCGAACCTGGCGAGGCGACGAGGTGCTTGAGTTCCGGGGGAAGAATCACTCGTTTGGCGGTACGGTCGACGCCTGCGAAGCGCTTGGCATCGAGCTGGTGCCGACCTTGTTCGCGGATACCCTCTCGACCGCTCCGCCTTCCCGCGCCACCTTCGATGCGATGACTGCCGAGCTCTGCGACCGTATCGCGGCGGCGCTGCCGGCCGATGGCATCGTGCTCGATCTGCACGGTGCGATGGTGGCCGAGGACGTCCCCGATGCCGAAGCGGAAATCGTGCGCCGCGTTCGTGGCATTGCTGGTTATGACATTCCCGTAGCGGTTACCCTGGACTTCCACGCCAATATTGGACCGGAGATGGTTTCGCTCGCCACCATCGTCACCACGTACGACACCTACCCGCACACCGATGCCGCCGAACGCGCGAAAGAAGCCGTGGCGCTGCTCCAGCAGACCGCACTGGGTGAGATATCGCCAGTGATGGCGCTGGTCAAACCACCGATGCTGCTGGTTCCGCAGGAGATGCCAACCGGATTTGGCCCGTTTCAGGAAGTGTTTGCGCATGCGCACGAGCTGGAAGCTTCCGGCGATGCGCTCACCATTACGATTGCCGGAGGATTCGCGTATTCCGATGTACCGATGGCTGGCGTGAGTGTGTTGGTCACCACCGACGGCGATGCTGAGCGGGCCCAGGCGCTGGCAGGCGAGCTGGCCGCTGAGCTTTGGGACCGGCGAGCGGCAATGACCTTCTCCAATGTTGCGCCCGCGGAAGCCGTGCGCCAGGCGATCGCCTTCGAGGATGGCCCAGTAATTCTCGTCGATGTTGGAGACAACATTGGTGGCGGCACCACCGGCGATGGCACAGTTCTGCTGGCAGAGCTGCTCCGTCAGAACGCTCAGGATGCAGTGATGGTCATTGCCGATCCAGAGGCCGCCGCATCGGCCATCGCTGCCGGTCCAGGAGGCGTGTTCGAAGGCCTGATCGGTGGGAAGGTCGATGCGCTGCACGGCGAACCCGTACCGGTGACCGGAACCGTGCGGTTGATCTCCGACGGACGCTGGACGCATGAGGGGCCCGAGAACGCCGGCGTGCCGGTCGAGAGCGGTCCCACCGCCGTGGTGCAGTCAGGTGGCGTCTCCATCGTGCTCACGTCCACCAAGATCGCCCCGGGCGACCAGCAGCAGCTCAAATCGGTAGGAATCTGGCCCGATCGACAACACATCATCGTCGTCAAGGCCGCCGTTCGCTGGAAGGGCGGCTACGAACCCATCGCCCGCCACGCCATCTACGTCGACACCCCCGGCCTCGGCGCCACTGACCTATCCCGTTTCGACTTCCGGAACCTCACCCGCCCGATCTATCCGCTGGATAGTGACGTGTCCTTCCTGGGATCGTAGCGCAGCCATGTATCGCGATCCTGTCTCCCGCAGCCGGGCGGTTCGCTATGGTTGGCGATGCTGCCGAACGAGTGAACCTTGAAGACGTTTTGTACCGCTAGAGCAGCTCTTGGAATATGTGCCCGGTCTCGCACACCGTCAGCCTGACCAACGGGAAGGATCTCCTCGCCGCAGCGAGTGGTGTAGTCGACCATGCGCCCCGATTGCGTGGGCAATGAATTTCGCAGCCGCTCTAGCCCGGGGTTTCCCGGGCCGGGTCCTGACCCTACGACCGCCGCCGAGACAGTTGCCAAAGCAGCAAGGCGTAGAACACCGCCGCCCAAACGATCAAGACCACCAACGATTTCCATTGATTCGGATAGAGCGCGCTTTCCGAGAAGGCGTTCGTGAGCAGTTTCATGCCCGCACCGGTGGGCGTGAGTCCGGCGATCCGATCGACCAACGACGGTAATCCCAGCCCGATGATCGAGGCCGGGATAATGGCCGGGATGAGCAGCAATCCGGACCAGGTATTGAGTTGCGTGGCGCTCTTGAACACGCTGCCGAGTAGCAATCCGAATCCGAGCAGGCAAAACGCCAGAGCGATCATAGAACCGGCGAACCAGACATTCGATATCGGACGCACGCGGGTGATGACCAGCAGGATGGAGGTCATGATGGTCACATAGGTGGCGCCCAGCAGGGCCTTCCCCAGCACCACTTCGCCGTACGAGGACACCAGCACCAGCGCGTCGATCGTCTTCTTTTCCGTCTCTTCCGCCAGAATGATCGGAATCGCCAGCAGGGACACCATCGATACCATCAGCACCAGCGACAGCACGATCGACCAGGTGCGCATGCTCATCTTGTCGATCACGGTCAGATTCGCGGGATCGAGCTCGACGCTCTCGACCGACAGGTTTGCGGGGAGTTGTTGCCCGGCCATGGTGCGCAGCACTGGATCGAGCGTGGCCAGAATGTACTGGCCGCCGATCGAGCTCGACGCTGGAAGCAGCACCTGCAAGTCGGGGGCCTCGCCCGCGGCGACAGCCGCATCGAACCCCTCGGGAATGACCAGCCCAACATCGGCGTCGTCATCGGCGATCTGGCGCTGCACCGCGTCCGCGCTACCAACCTGATCGATCGTGAGATCGACCTGTCCCTGTACCGCGTCGGAAACCTGCTGCACCAATGTGCTGGTGCCGGCATCGTTCACGACCAGCGTGGCCGAAGGCATGTTCGAATCGTTGAACGCGTAGCTGTAGAACACCCCGATCAGCAGCGGAGTGAGCAACGTGATCAGGATGCGGGCATCGCGGATCGCATCGAGCAGGTCTTTGACATAAATGGCGTAGATGCGGCGGATGCTCATGACAACGGCCGTCCCGCCAGATTGACGAAGACGTCTTCCAGCGTCCCTTCCTGGGAGTGGATCGTCAGCACCTCGCCGTCGGCCATGAGCTGCTCGACCGTGCGTGCATCCTCCGGCGAGGCCAGATCGACCACCAGCTCGGAGCGGTCCTTCAAGAGCAAACGGGCCGATTGGGTGCCGTACATCAGCTTCAGCTCGCGCGGGCTATCCATTGCCACGATCTTGCCACTCGCCAGAAACGCGACCCGGTCGCAGAGCTCGTCCGCTTCTTCCATGTAGTGGGTGCAGAGCACGACGGTGGTGCCTTTTTGGGACATTTCCCGCACGATCTGGCGTAGCTCGCGTGCGGAGGAGGGGTCGAGCCCGCGGGTCGGCTCATCCAGAAAGAGAATGTGCGGATCGTTGATCAGCGCGCGTGCGATCAGCAGCCGTTGTTTCATGCCGGAGGAGTAGGTCTTGACCTTGCGCTTGCGCGCCTCCGGATCGAGTCCCACCCGATCCAGCAGTTCCTCGACTCGGCCTTTTGGCGCGTCGTACAGCCGTGGCGAAGAACTTGAGATTATCGAGCCCGGTCATCCGCTCGTAGAGATTCTGATCCTCGAAGACCAGATTGATCAGCGGTTTGACCTGATCGAGCTGCGAGACCGCATCGAATCCCGCAATGCTGCACCTGCCGCTGGTCGGCTTCGCCCGGCCCGTCATCATGCGGATCGTGGTCGTTTTGCCGGCGCCGTTGTGCCCAAGCAGACCGAAGATCTCTCCCCGGTCCACCGAGAAGGAGATATCGTCCACCGCGCGCACCGCGCCGTACTGCTTGCTCAGATTGCGAACGTCGATCGCAGGTGCGCCGGTTTCCACGCTACTCCATTTCCCTGGATCGGGCGATTTCCCGTGGGTTCCGCTTCGGTCCGTTGCCCACTATCCTAACCGGTACAGATATTCGCGCGACCGGCTCACCAGAACGATGGACCGATTTACCCACCTCATCGAACCCGTGGCAGCGACCTTTCGCCTGCCGGCCTCACGCTCCTCAATCATAGGGCGGCAGGACGAGCTCGCGCGCGTTTCGCGGATGATCGGGCAGGGCAGCGCCTCGTAACCCTGGTCGGGGCCGGCGGCGTGGGAAAGACACGACTGGCGTTGGAAGTGGCTGAAGAGCAACGTGACTTGCGCGGCGGTACGAGTGGGATGGGTCTCCCTTGGCGAGCTGACCGACTCCGACCTGCTTGCTCGACGCCATCGTTCGGTCGCTCGATGTGCATGCGCAGGGACGTGATCCGTTCGAGTCGCTCGCTGGCGCGCATCGGAAGCGAGCCTGCTCTGCTCGTGATCGACAACATGGAGCATCTGACCGCGGGTTCGGCCATGCTGTCCAGCCTGCTGGATCGCGAATCCGTCGCTGACCTTGCTGGTGACCAGCCGGATGCCGCTGCGCTTGACGGCCGAGCGCGAGGTGCGCATCGATCCATTCCCACCGCTGACCTCGACTGCGAGCTCGGAGGCTCCTGGAAGCGCATCCCGCCATTCAGCTCTTCGTCGAACGAGCGCGGGCGGTCGATGCCTCGTTCGATCCGGATGCGGCCGAACGCTGCCCGCATCGCCGAAATCGTCGCCCAGCTCGATTTTCTGCCGTTGGCCATCGAGCTCGCTGCCGCGCGTGTGCGTCACTTTTCACTGGACGAAATCCACTCCCTGCTCTCCAGCCGTCTCGACCTGCTCACCGGTGGCCCGCGGGACGCGCCCGACCGGCATCGGACCATTCGCGGCGCGATCGGTTGGAGCTACGAGCTCCTGCAGCCGGAAGAGCAACGGATCTTTCGCGCACTGTCTGTTTTCCCGGGGCCTTCGCGCTCGAAAGCGCGGTGCAGTTATTCGACGAAACCGGCGCCGCCCGATTGCAGACCATCGAGCTGGTCAGCACCCTGGTGGATCAAAACTTGCTCATCCGCTTGAACGAATCGGGCTCCGGACGCTATCGCATGCTCGGTTCGATACGCGATTTCGGTCAGGCGCAGCTCGTGGCCGAAAACGAAGACGCCACCATTCGTGCCCGTTTCGCCGGCACGGTGCTCGCGCGCATTGCACCGCCCGAGTCGGCCTCGCAAGACGACGTGGTCTGGCTGGAGCGGGTCGAGCGATCGATGGACGACGCGCGTGTCGCCTTCGCCTGGCTGCTTGCCAATGGGGAGAGCGCTCGCGCGCTGCAAATGGCGATCGATCTGGGGGGCTGGTGGAGCACCCGTGGCAACCCGCGTGAGGGGCATCGTATGTATGCCGCGGCATTCGCCGCCGACCCCGATGTCAGCGACAGTCAACGCTTCGATGCCTTGCGGGATTATGCCTGGCTGCTCGCACTTGACCGGAGAGGTGGCGCAGGCGCTTGCCCACCGGGACGAGGTCAACCGGCTGGCGGCGTCGATTGGCGACCCGCTCGCCGTCATCAAATCGGAGCAGCTGCTCGGCGCGCTGGCCTTTATCGAGGGGAACTTCGATGAGGGACGCGCACGCACCCAGCACGCGATCGAGCTGGCCGAAGATGCGGAGATGATTCGCCGCTTCAAAGGGCTCATATTCAACATGGCCACCCTCTCCGAAATCGGTGGGGACTACGAGCAAGCGCTTGCCTATCACCGGCGCGGCCTCGAGCTCATCGAGCCGGGTGAGAGCCGCGGACTCTACGCCATGCACCATATGGGCATTGCCAGCCTGGCGTTGCGGCAGGATGATCCGCATCGAGGCCGATCGCCTGCTGCGAGACGTCTGGGCCGATATCGCCGAAATCCGCGATCAGCAGGTCATCATGGGCGTCCTGATCGTGAAAGCGGAGGTCTTCCTGAAGTTGGGAGATCCCCATGCGGGCCGCACGGCTGCTCGGCGCTGCCGACAAGCTGATCGAGATCTTCGGGCGTGTGCTGTCGACGCCGAGCTGGCCGATCTGGCAGCACTCAAGCGAGCGGCTCGCACCAGGCACTGCCGCCGGATGTGCTGGCGCACGAGACCGCATCGGGCCGTTCGCTGACGATCGAGGAGCTGACTGCCTGACATCGAGCGGCCAGCGCGAATGTCATCGGACGTCGGCTGCCGTAGCCGCCATCGCTCCTCACGCCCCGCGAGACCGAGGTCGCGCGCTTGCTGGTCGATGGGCAGACCAATCCCGAAATTGCCGCCAGAGCTCTTCATCTCCGAGCGCACCGTGCAGTCGCATGTCGCCAACATCATGGCCAAGCTCGGGGTCAACTCCCGCGCCGCCGTCGCCGCCCGCATGGTCCGCGAAGCATCTCCTGCCAGACGCACAACGTAGCTGAGGGCGTTTCTGCCCTCTCGTCGCAAGTCATGGGGGAACCAGAGGGCGGTTGCGCCCTCGACTATGGCCATCGCAACCGGGCGCATATCCGCCATTTGGCGGAGAAGACGCAGCGAACGGCCCGCTGCGAAATATCCGCCACTCGCGCGATGTTCGGGAGAAGGCGACGGACAGCATCATGGAACCAGATCGAACGGTTCGATCGCAATCGGAGGCACACCATGATGCAGTCGCCACACCTCATTCACGCACTTGCCAAGCAAAGCGACCGGATCGCGCCCCCGCGTCAAGCGATCGAGCTCGAGCCACGCGAACCAGCTCCGATCCGGCGTCCTGCCCACGCCGCGGAGCCGCGTACCTCCTGGCTCTGGCAGTTTCTGTTCGGTCGCCGGGGAACGGTCGCGTCATAACCGGCGGCCGTTCCCCGGGCGGTTGCCGTAGACTCCCAGCCAGAACGCTGAACATGGCTCAGTTCTGGCGAGGGACGGCGAATGTCCGCGGGAGTCGACGCAACCGAAGCGAGTATCGAGGCGGCGGAAGCCGCGGAGATCGGGACCGACTCCGGCGTCCGACGGTGAGCTAACATCCGCAACAGGTCGATCGCGGCTTTTTCCTCCTCGCGCTCACCTCATTCGTCTTCTATATCGGGTTCCAGATCGTCCAGGCAATCCAGCCGAACTTCTTCCGCGACGTCATCGGTATGAACGGCGCGCAGAACGGCTACCTGATCGCCATCCGCGAGCTTCCTGGGTTTCCTGCTCATCTTCGTCGCCGCGTTTCTGCTCAAGCTCGGACTTTCCCGCGCCACCGTCGATCTCATTGCTCATCATGGGCATCGGCTATTGCCTCTTCGCGTTTGCCGGATCGTTCGGGCAGCTCATCATCCCGACCCTCATCGCCAGCATCGGCTTCCACTCCTGGTTGCAATTGCAACCCGCGCTCGGGCTCTCGCTCACCAGCCGGGGCAATGCGGGCACGCTGCTCGGGCGCATCAACGGCATCGGCTTTCTTGGGAGTCTGATCGGGCTGATCGGCGTTTTCGCGCTCCTCACCTGGATCGAGCGCACCAAGGGCCCGCTGGAGGAGTATCAGGAGCCGTACCTGCGCGGGCTCTTCTTCGTCGTGCTCATCAGCGGCGGTGCTGGGCGCGATCCTGATCTACAGGTTCCCCATGTCCGCCAACGACAAAGCCGCCGCCGCGGCGGCTCCGCGCATCGTCTGGCGCAAGGAGTACTACCTCTACTACGCGCTCTCATTCCTCGACGGCAGCCGCCAGCAGATCTACTTCGCCTTCGCGCCCTTCGTACTGGTGGAGGAGTTCGGCGTCGATGCCCGCACCATGACGCTGCTGCTCATCATCTCCGCGCTGATCAACTGGCGGGCCGGTCCGCCCATTGGCAGACTGGTCGACCGAATCGGCGAAAAGCGCTTTCTCACGATCGCCTACATCGCGCACTTCTTCGTCTTTCTTGGGTTCGCCTTCTCGCAGAATGTCTATCTGCTCTATGTCCTTCTACCTGGGTTACCAGTTCCTCTTCCTCTTCTCGGTCGGCACCACCACCTACCTGAAGAAGATCGCGCGCCGCGAAGACATCGCTCCCAGTTTGGCAATGGGCGTCTCACTCGCGCACTTGACCGCCGTCATCGTCCCGATCATCGGCGCCGCGCTCTGGAGCCGCCTCGGCTACCAGTTCCCGTTCCTCTTCGGCACCGTCTTCGTGGTCATCTCGCTCATCCTTACCCAGCGCATCGACCCCGAACGTCAGGGCTTCAACGTCTACAAGACCGGCGTGAACAACGGATAGTATCCCGGCTCGACATCACTCGTCGTAGTGGCGGGACCTGTGCCCGCCAGCGGCCGCAGGCCGCCATCGCGTTGTCTACTGCCGTGCTTTGGATTGGAAGGGTGGTGGTTGGGCAACTCCGTGATCAGCCGATGCCCGATTGGCGGCCACGCGGTGCCGCCACTACGGTATGACGCCTCAGGCAGGCGCCGGGACGTAGCGATAGATCGCAACGCCGTTCTGGTCGTACGCAACCTCGAGCGGCCGTCGGCGGCCGCTTGCTCGAACTTCGCCACACCCGCATCGCCGTAGTAGATGCGCTCCAGCGGGCCGATGTAGATGTACTGCACCTGGTACTTGTCCAGTAGCGGCCGGATGCTGGCGAAATCGCGCGCGGGATCGAACATAGCGTCGACATCGGCGCGCCGTTTGGTGATCAGCTCGCTATAGCCCGGGACGTTGCTGGTTCTGATGCCAGTCCCACCCGATCACGGTCGGCAGACCGGTGTAGACACTTACCCGCGATCCCCAGCGATAGAGATTCGCCCAGGCTTCCAGCACCACCGGCGACCCCTGGATGTTGTCCTGCATCCAGATCAGCGCGTCGTAGTCCTGCCCCAGGTCCATCTCGACCGGAGCGCGACCCGTCCGGCGCGTCTGCATAGGTGGCATGCGGCATGTACGCCATGCCGTCCAGCGTGCGCGGAAGCTGGTTGAACCGGTCATCCAGCCGGGCGCGGGTGGCATAGACCGGATAGGTCAGCGTCGCAGCCAGCAGGACCACGAACAGGATGGCCCATGGAATCTGCACATAACCCGGCACCCAGCGGCGGAACGCCCCGATGATCAGCACCAGCGCGATCGCCGAGGCGAGCGCGTAAAGCACCCAGATCTGCAAGTAGAACTTGAAGACCGTGTTCATGCGCCCGATATCGCCGCGCAGCGTGTAGTTCTCGACCGCCGCGCTCAGCCCAACCGCGACGGTCAGCATGCCCAGGATGAAGAGCCGCAACGGATCTCGTTGCCGCTCGTAGGCAGCCGCCACGATCAGCACCAGCAGCGCCGGGAAGAGCAGCATGATCCGTTCGGTAACGATCGAGAGGATCAGGAAAAGCGCCGAGATGCCGGTCACGATCCAGGCGGGTGATACAGCGACTGGCG
This sequence comes from uncultured Chloroflexia bacterium, assembly GCA_963720855.1. GTDB lineage: Bacteria > Chloroflexota > Chloroflexia > Thermomicrobiales > UBA6265 > JAMLHN01. The sequence goes on from CAVRGV010000003.1 coordinate 350,518, forward strand.
CAGCCTCGGCCGTGGTCTCCGGAGCGCCGCCAGTCGCCACGATCCCCGCGGTTCCTGACCCGGCTCCGGCGCCACGCAGATAACTCGCACCCGGAATCTGCACGCTCCCGAAGTCGAACGGCCGCATGGTTTGGACCAGTTCGATGATGAGATAGCTGGCGATCACGAAGAGGAAGAAGCCGTGGATGATCAGATACTCGCTGGTGGCGGATTGATCGGTCCACGGATCGAATCCCGCAATCTGCGAGGCGTAATTCTTGTAGTACGGGAGGAAGAGCAACCGCCCGATGATCACCACCGATGCCGCGCTGATCGCCGCCCGCCGGATGTTGACGAACGATAAGCGCCAGTCGAGCTCGCGGCCCCGGTTCGCGGCCACCGCCGAACCGAGCGTATCCAGCAGGAAGAAGCTGCCGGCCACGATGATGAGATAGGTCGGGTAGTCCCAGGTATTGAGCGGGAAAAGCATGCCGGTGATGATGCCGGTCAGCACGATCAGCCAGAAGCGGTCGATGACCGGCTTCCAGTGGATGGTCTGTATCCAGTGCCGCACCCCGCCGGCGATGCCGAACGCTGGATAGCCGGTTTCGACCGGGCGCGGGACCTCCTCCGGCCAGACATGTGAGGCGATGATCCCAAGCGCCAGCACCATCGCCAGCAGCGAAAAGGGAATCGCCATCATGTGCGGGTGCAGATCGGCAAAGAGGAACGAGAAGTAGGGGAACTCGTTCACGGTCCCGTCGATGATGCGGGTCGGCGTCCAGAAGGCGTCCACCGGCGGCATGCGCCAGTCGGCTGCCGAGCGCCAGACGCCGCGCACGATATCGCCAAAGGTGCCGAGCCCCAGCACGCCGGTGTTGTCTCACCGGATCGAATCCCATCTGGCCGGTGCCGATCAGGCGCGCCATGTCCAGATTGCCGATGACGCAGACGAAGAGCGAGCCGAGCAACCCATAGCCGATCGGCTTCCAGGCCGACGCCATCTGCAGGTAGCGCGAGAAGAACGAGATTGCCGACGACGCGAACGCCCACGAGTTCAGGATCGCCAGCGCGAAGACGGTCGCCACCGCGAGATTGAACGACACTGCCGGGAACGATTCCGGTCAGGTGCGTGACCGCCGCGAACAAGACCCAGCCGAAGTAGTAGTAGTTGATATAGCCACCGGCGAACCACGGGTCGTAGGCCGGGAAATGGGTCGATTTGATGATCGCGTTGAAATACGCGAACTCCATCGGTTTTTCCCCGCCCCGGGCCGGATGCCAGAGATCGGGATTGACCGAACGGAAGTAGACGAACACCAGGAACGCCGCCAGGAAGATCAGCTCGGCTGCCAGAACCCAGCGCCAGCTAAAGCGCAGGTCGACCCAGATCTGCCGCCAGTTTCCGGCACTGGCCAGCACCGAGAGCATCGCCACGATGATGATGCCGATGGCCACCCCCGGTCGCCCCCAATCGACGATATGCAGGCTGGCCAGTAACCACGCGAAGATCGTCGCCCCAGCCAACCCGACGCTCTTGGCAACGGCATATCCCCGGTCTGGCAACCGATTGAGCGCCCGCCAGCAAAGCGGAATCGCCGCCAGCGCCATGAGCTGCAACGCCAGGTACCAGGTCATCACCGGATGCTGGTTCATGATGCTGTCGCGGTGGAAGATCTCGCTCCAGGTGCCTCCGGCTTGCTGGATGGCGCGTTCCTCGTCCGACATCAGCAGCATGTTCTTGCCGGCGTCCACCGATTTCACGCGCACGAAGTCGCCGGAAAGCGTGGCCGCAAGCTGCGCCTGCACTTTGTCGGCATCGAAGCTGTCGTTCTTCTGGAAGATGAGCACCTTGGGGTGGTCGTAGACCGTAAACGACTCTTCCGAGCTGTCGTCGTTGAGTTCGATTCCGAAGAGCGATGGGTAGTTCGTCTCGGTATGCACCAGATCGAACCCGAGCTCACCATTGAAGAGCATGCGGTAATACTCGTTGGCCATCGGCCAGCGTTCCGGTATGCGGTTGATCGAGTCATAGAGCCGGTTGCTGGTGACGAAGATCCAGTCGTTGTCCCGAAGCTGCTGCATCAGGGTGGCAAGCTTTTCGGGATTGTCGTCGTCGTACATGGCGATCTGGCCGCCCGGGTACGCACCCGATCCAGGCATACCCGGCAGATTGAGCGGAATCGGATCGTCCCAGTGCTCGTTGAGTACCGGGGTGTTCTCCGGGATATTGGCGTAGATCCACTCGGACGCGGCGACGCGCGTTTGCGTGTGGGTGTAGATCGAGGTGAAGGCGAAGGCGTAGGCCGCGGTCAGCGCGACCACCAGCACGGTCGGGATCAAGCCGGCCCAGCTGTAGTTCGGCCACCGCTTGCCAACTCGTCCCCAGATCTCGTAGAGCAGTCCCGCCGCCAGCAGCGCCATGAAGGGATAGGCAGACAACGGTGTAGCGCATCGTCTTGATAAAACCGATGCCGTAATAGATCAGATGAAACGCCGGCCAGGCAATGATGAAAAGCTGCCAGGTCGGCGGCCAGCGCCGCGCGGTCAGCACGCGCACACTTGCCAGCCCCAAAGCCAGCAGCGACACGATGCCCAGCGCCGGACCGACCCCCCAGAGCACGAAGTTCTTCAGGACGAAAATGACTGGGGCGCGATTGGCCCACTGGGTGGATGGATTGCCGTCGTATTCGCCGCTCTGGACGTTGCGCCAGTAGTCGACGTCGGCAGTCCATTTCGGATTGAACGAGATATCGAGCAAGCCCGGGGCCGGAAAATGCCATCGCCTGCACGATGCGGAAGGTCCAGAAAGCGATCAGGGCGGCCAGAAGGAAACCCAGCAGCACCGGCACGCCCGTGCGTCCCTTGCGGTTCCAGAATGCATCCGGGCCATTGATCCGCAACTGCTCGATCAACGGGATCGCCAGCACGGCCGCAATCGGCAACGCGCTTAGCTTGCTTGCCAGCGCTAACCCGACCATCAACCCCGCTAAACAGAACTCCCACCACCTCCCGTTCGCATCCGCGCGCATCGCGAAATAGAACGCCATCACACAAAGCGCCGAAGCGGTCAGGTCGAACGTGCCGAAATGCGACAACTGGATGGGATGCACCGACAGCGCATAGAGCAACGACGCCAGCAAGGCCGATGCGCTCGTTGAACAGTCGCCGCCCGATCAGAAAGAGGAAGAAGATGGTCAGCAGATCGAAGATCGCCGACACCGAGCGGGAGGCCAGATGGAAGTTGCCATAAACGGTGTGCCCGGTCAGCTGCCCATAGAGCTTCGCGGCATAGAGCGGGAAGGTGCCGTAGATGAACGTCGGGTATTCGAAGTTGTAGGGATTGAGCGTGTTCGTCGCAGGTATCGAAGTACTCGCCGGGACTCGACGGCCATTGGATTGCGGTCGCCACCATGGTGATGAAGCGCTCGTCCGGGTGAAGGTTCTGGCCTCGTCCCAGTTCTGCCCGGTGAAGCGCAGCAACGCCGCCAGCATCATGATGCCAAGCAACGCCGCGGGTACCGCAAACGCGCGCGCTCGTTCGAGCGGCGATACGCGCTCGTTGGTCTCGGTCAACGTCGTGGTGGGAGAGGTGGCAACCATCGTTTGCGCTCGAGCCGGCGCTACGCGCCGGAGGTTTCAGGGACTTCGGCGCGCTTCTTGACGCGGAAGAACTGGTAGGCGCCCTTCTCCGGAAGCGGTTCGTTGTAATAGCGTCGGTACCAGAACTCGAGTGGCTTGGTTTGCAGCGGATGGATCACCCATTCGCCCCGCAGCCGCTTGCTCGCCAGGTTCGGAATGCCAATGTAGTGCGCCATATCGAAAGCGCGGTGGGCGGATTCCGAGAAGTAGTAGGTGTGCTCCACCACATCCAGTCCATAGCGATCGAACCGCCGGGTCCAGACCTTCGGGGAATCGACATGCGCGTGCGATGAGATCTTGTTGAAGAAATCCCCATAGAGCTGACCGAGCTTGCCGACGCCGAACTTTTTGGGCAGCGATGCCCCGAGCAGGAACTCCGGGTAATACTCGCTCGGTGTAGTCATGGCGAACTCGCCCCCCGGCTTGAGGACGCGCGCGATCTCGCGCACGGTCATCTCCACGTCCGGAATATGCTCGAGCACGCTATTGCTGATCACCGTTTGGAACGACTCATCCGCAAACGGCATTTCCGTCGCGCTGGCCAGCACCAGCTCCTGGTACACCGCCGGTCGCAGCGTGGCGCATTCCGCCAGATCGCGCTCCCATGGATCCATACCGACATCGATCGGTTCGGTAAAGGTGACCGCTGCGAAATGCCCGTCGCCGCATCCAACATCGAGCACCGGATGGAGCAGTGGCACCGCCGCCATGAAGCGCGATTCGATCGACCGCAACAGCGCCCGGTGTGGCGCCATGGTCAGGAGCTGATCCTTCAAATAGTCGGGAGAAGATGGCACGAAACCGTCCTGTGTGGGTCCAAGTTCGGCCGCCACACCGAGCGGTCGAGTGATTGCAGCCGCAGGTCGGAACGCGCCGCCCGGGCTACGTCGGTGGTTCTGACACGCCGCCTGCTTGTAAGCCAGCCGAGAGTATGCGAATTGTGCCGCGATTGTGCAACACGACTGGCCGATTCATGCGCGATTCGCCGTCTTTTCCGCGATCAGATCGCGGTACAGCGATTCGTAGTCGGCAATGGTCTGGTCCAGATCGAAGATCTGCTCGATTTCCGCCCGGGATTTGATGTAGCTGCTCCGGATCGGCCAGCACCTTCTCGATCGCCGTAGCCAGTGACGCGCTATCGGCAATCTGCGCGATCTCGCCCATGCCCGTCATGGTCACCGATTGCCGCACGCCGGGCAGATTGGTCGCCACCACCGGCGTGCCGCAGAGCATCGCTTCCACCTGCACCAATCCAAACGACTCGGTCGAGTTGATGCTGGTCATCAGCAGCAGATCGATGGCGCCGTAGAACGCGGCCAGATCGCGTCCGTTCAACGTACCGGCGAAAACCCAGCGATCGTGATACGGAAGCAGCAACTGCTCGATCTTCTCGCGATACTCCGCTTCTCCGACCACGTTCTTATACGGCCCGGCGAAAACCACCTGGAGATCCGGAAAGCGCTCGATCAACGAAGGCAACGCCCCGATTCCATATTCGATCCCCTTCTCGGTCGCCAAACGGGATGCGAACCCCAAAACCGGTCCGTCGCCCAGCCCATGTTTCGCCTTGAACGCAGCCACTTCCTCGGGAGTCGGGGGATCCTGAATCACCGGCGGTTTGATGATCGTGATCTTTTCCTTGAATCGTTTCAGCAAAGGTGAGTGATCGGCGTAGTCCTGGGTGTAGGCCACGATCCCGTCGGCCAGGGTGCCGGTGGTGTAGTTCGCGGCATAGACGCCGGCATCGAACCCGCGATTGATCAACCCGGCCGGGAGCTGCAAATCGCAGTGATAGGTGAAGAGCACCGGCTTGCCGGCTTTCCTGGCCGCGCCGGCCGCCAGCGATGCTTCGAGTTGTGGCAGATGCAGGTGAACGATGTCGTGCTCTTTCGCCAGCCGATAGGCCGTATCGGCATAGCGCGGCATGATCGGCGCCTTTCCGATCGACAATGGCGCCGGCACCCGCACCACCGTGACCCCGTCGATTACTTCTTCCACCGCCAGCACCGGATCGTGCTGCGCCGTCAGCACGGTCACGCTATGCCCGCGCTCGACCAGCTTGGCCGCCAGCCGCTCGACATAAATCGTCAATCCGCTCACGTTCGGCCGGTAGTAGGTGAGCGACATCAGAATGCGCATGACGATACCCTCCCGGCCGACGATCGCGAATTTCGCCTGGTAGGGGCAACCCCCTGTGGTTGCCCTGGCGCGCGGCACGAATGTCTCGCTGTGATCCCCAGCATTCGCTTGGCAGGAACGTGAAGTCGCCCCAAATTGCCCGGGTCTCGATTCATTCCTCGAACAAATCCCGATTCGCCTTCACCCAATCGGTCAGTTTCGCGATCCCTTCCCAAACCCCAACTCCCGGCTCCCAGCCAAGCTCGTCGGCCGCTTTGGTCGTATCGGCCACGAAGATCGGCTGATCGCCCGGGCGCGTTTCACCGAACTCCGGATCGGGCACGTCGTACCCCAGCGCCGCCTCGACGATCGGCTTGAACTCTTTCCAGATTGAAATCGAGTTCTCGGTTCCCCCGCCCATGTTGTAGATCTGTCCGGCGGAACGGTCGGGCCGCATGTAGGCGGCATCGAAGGCATTCAGCAGGTCATCGATATACAGCAGGTCGCGCACCTGCTTTCCGTCGCCATAGATCGTCATCGGCTTGCCGGTAACCAGCGCGATGATGAACCACGCCACCCAGCCCTGATCCTCGACCCCCATCTGCCGAGGGCCGTAGATGCACGACTGCCGGAACACCGTGGTCGGCAAACCGTAGATGCGAAAGTAGTCGCGGAAATACTGGTCGGCCGCCCCTTTGGAGCATCCATACGGCGAATGGAAATCGAGCGGCGCGTCTTCGCTCGACGCCCAGCGGAAGCGACTCGAACGCGTACCGTGTTTCCAGCTCGATCGTCGGGACATCTTCCAGCCCGCCGTAGACCTTGTTGGTCGAGGAATAGATCACGTGCGGGTTGTTGCCGCTCAGGCGGGCGCCTTCCAGCACATTGAAGCTGCCCAGCACATTGATCTCGAAATCGGTGCGTGGATCGGTCACCGAGGTGGTCACTGCCACCTGGGCCGCGAAATGCGCCACCGCCTCGACGTCATCCATCGCCTGCCGCACCAGCTCAGCGTCGGTGATCGATCCCTGGATCAGCTCGACCTTCTTGCCGTGCCGCTCTTTCAGCCAGTCGATGTTTTTCACCGAACCAGCTCGCGAGAGATCGTCGAGGATCGTCACCTTCGCGCCACGGCCCAACGCGCGGTCGACAAAGTTGCAGCCGATGAAGCCCGCCCCGCCGGTCACGAGCAGCGACTGCGGCAGCGGTTTCCGGGGATGTGTCACTTGTTGCAAGCGAAATGAAGCCTGCAGAACCGGGCCGGATTGCCCATCAGATCAGTCGATGGAGTGTACCCGAACGAAGCGTGCGCTCGACCGTCCGCCCTTCTCTCCTACGACAACCTACGTATCCATTGCGTCCGTCATGCGTGTGGGAAATACGGAAGATGACCGATACCCTCGGATCATCCAGGACCTATTGTTGCGATCGGGGCGGAAATGGAATGCCGCTACCGACGCTAATGGACCTGAAACCTAATGGGAAAGCAAATCGAATGATGGCGCGTGCGAACCCCGGGACAACCATAGGCTCGAAGATCGGGCTGATCCTCACCGTTCTGGTCTTTGCCGGACTGTTGGCCGGACTTGGCGCCATTGTTGGCGTCGACCGGCTCACCAGCTCCGGCGCGGCCAGCGATCCCCCGGTCAAGGAGTTTCACCTCGTCGCGCAAGGAAACCGAGGTCGAGCTTCAGTCGGGGATCACCGTCAAGGCCTGGACGTACAACGGCACCATGCCCGGTCCGGAAATCCGCGTCACCGAGGGTGACCTGGTGCGCGTCACCCTGACCAACGAGCTCCCGACTGCGACAACGGTCCATTGGCACGGTGTCGATGTCCCGAACGACATGGACGGTCCCGCCGGGCTGAGCCAGGCGCCGGTCGAGCCAGGCGAATCGTTCACCTACGAGTTCATCGCTACCCCGGGCGGCACCCGCTGGTATCACACGCATACCGATGTCTCGACCCAGATCTTGCTCGGACTCTATGGCGCCTTCATCGTCGAGCCGAAAGGCGGTCTGCCCGATCTCGACCGCGACTACACCTACATCCTGACCGAATGGGACGCCGAGTTGACTCCCGCCGTTGCCCTGGGCGAGGAACCACGCGGTCCGCGCGATCAGACGCTACGCGGCGGCGAGTTCGGTACCGACTACTTCCTGATGAACGGGAAGATGCACGATGCCATCCCGCCGATCGTGGTGAGCGAAGGCGACAAGGTGCGCATCCGGTTGATCAATGCCGGCAACGTGCCTCATCCCTTCCATACCCATGGGCATTCGTTCAAGATCGTGGCTACCGATGGCAATCCCGTACCGGAAGCTGCCCAGTTGACCAAGGACACCGTGCTGGTTGCCCCGGGCGAGCGCTACGACATCGAGTTCGTGGCCAACAACCCGGGAGTCTGGATGGTTCATTGCCACATCGAGAATCACGCCGACAACGGCATGATGACCATCATCCAGTACGAGGGCGAGGTACCCCCCGGACCGCTGGGCGAGAACTGGGATCCCACCGGCGAGAAAACCGTGCCGATGCATAGCCCCGCCATGACCGGCGACAACGGCATGCAGATGAATCACGGCACGAGCCACGACCCCGAGTCACCAGTCGCCTCGCCGGAACCGTTCGAAGTCATCGAAAGCGACGCAGGGAACCACGGTCATCCTGACCGACAACCGCTTCGCGCCGAAAGAGATCACCGTCAAAGCGGGCACCCCGCTCACCTTCATCAATGAAGGCGCCAACTGGCACAGCGTGGCGGGCGCCGACGGAGCCATCAATGTCGACCAGCTTGCATCGGGAGATTCCTACACCGTCGTCATCGATACACCAGGCACCTACAACCTGATCTGCAAGCACCACTTGCGCCAGGGGATGACCGCCAAGCTGATCGTCACCGAATAGCGCACAAGTCGTAGCCGAGGGCGGATACGCCCTCCCGCAACCGGTCGTAGTGAAGGGCCTCCGTGCCCTCCCGTCGTACCCCCGGGACCGCTGCCCCGCAATCGGGCAATGTCTTCCCGTCGTAGCGCAGGGACCTGTGCCCTGCGATCGGGCGAAGCCCGAGAAGAGTCGGCGTCCAAGTCAACGGACCGTTCCAGGACTAAGCGTGAAAGGAGGAGCACAACAGTATTCGTCACGAATTGGGGAGAAATCGACTGTTTTAGAGACTAAGAGGAGCTACATCATGAATCGTCAAAAACCTGAATCTAATGCGCAACAGGTATCCGACCATCTCGACGTCTGGTACCCGCACCATCGATCGCCGCTCGTTGCTCAAGGCCGGTGGGGCACTCGGTCTGACCGGACTCGCCCTGGCACTCCTGCCAGGTGGCCGCAGCTTCGCAAGTGCGCATTCCAATCACCAGGACGCGCCGGCCTCTCCCATTCCGGGTCCGCAGGCAGACGGCACCAACCTTTGGCACGTCAAGGTCGGTGGCATGGACATGGAAAACAAGCTCGATTTCCAGGGCTTCTTCCCGGGTGAGATCACCATCAACGCTGGGGACAAGATCTGGTTCGATTCGGCCATGCCCGGGTTGCACAACGCCTGGTTTGGCTACGGTGCCGAACCCCCCGCGCTCCAGATCCCCGATCCGGAACAGGCCAGTCCTGCCGCCGGCGAGATGCCGAGCATCGTGTTCAATCCGGATGTCCTCCTTCCCACCCCGAACCAGGTGGTGAACGGCATCGATCCGGTCAATACCGGTGTCGACATCCTCTGGGATCCGGCCGTTCCGGCGATCGTCACCTTCTCGACCCCCGGTACCTACGACTATCTCTGCATTCCGCATAGGCGGTCATGCGCGCCACGGTCATCGTGCAGGAAGCAGGTTCTGACTTGCCGCTGGATCAGGCCGGCGTCGATGCACTCGCCGCAGAACAGATCGCGACCCTCACCGAAGAAGGGCTGGCAGCGCGGGCCGAGCTCGCCGAACCGGCTGCCGAGCAACAGGCAGATGGTTCCACCCTCTGGACCGCCGCGCTCGGCGGTGGCCAGGGCCAGGCACGGGTCATGGATTTCCTGCCGAACGTGCTCGAGATCGAGGTCGGCGATTCAGTCAAATGGATTCACCAATCGCCGGGCGAACCGCACAACGTCACCTTCCTCGGTGCCGGTGAAGCCCCGCCGGAAGAGTTCGAAGTCACCGCCTTCGCGGACGGTCGCCCCAAGTTCACCCAGAACATGGCCACCTTCCTGCCGTCCGGCAATACCACCTGGGACGGTACTGGCTACATGCAATCCGGCTTCATGGGCATCCCGGAAGCCGGCCTGCCAATGGAGTTCACCGCCACCTTCACCGCGCCTGGTGAGTTCATCTACTACTGCAGCCTCCACGGAGACGCCGAAGGCGGCGGCATGGCCGCGACCCTGCGCGTCGTCGAGTAATTCGGCCCCTCGTGTCCAACCAGACGGGCCGGGCATCATCGCCCGGCCCGTGTCTTTTGTCATCCTGAGCGAAGCCGAAGGATCGCTCTCGTCGGAGGTGGCAACGCGCAAAGACTTGGATTAGGTCAATTCCCAGTCGAGCGCCATCTGGCCGCCGAGAATTACTCCTCGGAATCGTCGGCGACCGCTGCGGTCTCCAAATCGATCCGGTCGATGCGCAGTCCGTCCAGCTCGGCAATACGCAGTACATGCCCGTTCACCGCGACCTCGTCCCCAACCGCCGGCCGCCGCCCGATCTGCCCGAATACGAATCCACCCAGCGAGTTGTAGAACGGGTCCTCGATATGTGTCCCGAACTGCTCGTTGACATCGTGAATCGACATCAGCCCGCTCAGCCGTACCACCCCGTTCTCGAGCTCTTCCACGTCCGGGCCGTTCTCCGAGGTTCGGTCGTCGACATCGCCCACGATCCGTTCCAGCACGTCTTCCAGCGTCACCATGCCGGCGGTTCCGCCGTACTCATCGACCACGATCACCGCATGGCTCTGCTTGGCGCGCATCGTCGCCAGCAGCTCATCGAGCGGCATGTGCTCGGGTACGAACACCGCCGGGCGGATCCATTGCTTCAGCTTGAACTCACGCCGGTCGCCCGAGCTGTTCAGGCGGAGCAAGTCCTTGGAGTAGAAGATGCCGATCACATCGTCGAGATCTTCGTGATAGGTCGGGAAACGGGAATGCCCGGAATCGAGCACAGTCGCGAGCGTCTCGTCGTAGGTCGAATCGACGCTGAGCGCCACCATTTCGGTGCGTGGAACCATTACCTCATCGGCCATGATGTCGGCGAACTGGAAAACCCGCTCGATCATCTCCTGCTCGCTCTGTTCCAGAAAGCCGCTCTGCTGGCTGGCGGTAACCAGCATTTTGAGCTCGTCCTCCGTGTAGACCAGACTGTGCTCGCCCTTCCAGTGCAGCCCGAGCAGGGTAAGCACCCGGTCCGTTAACCAGTAGAGCAGCGCGATGATCGGCCGGCGGGAACGCTCAACCAGGTGACCACCGGCGCGCTCAGCAACACGGTCCGCTCCGAGCGTTGCAGGGCGATCATTTTCGGCACCTGTTCGCCGATCACGATGTGCAGCAATGTCACGATAAACAGCGCGATCGCCGCCGAAATCAGGCGCGCGCTGATGTACGAGGACTCGCCGAACAACCGCTCCAGCGCAGGATCGATCAGATGTCCGATGGCCGGCTCCGCGATCCAGCCGAGCGCCAGACTCGCCAGCGTGATGCCCACCTGACAGGCGGAGATGAACCGGTTCGGATCGTTCATCGCCTTCTGAACGGTACGCGCGCTCCAGTTGCCCTCGGCCGCCAGTTGATTGATGCGCGTCGCGCGCACCGATACCAGCGCGAATTCGGCCGCCACGAAGAAGCCGTTCATCAGAACGAGCCCCATTACCGCCAGCAGACGGATCGCGGTGTCCATTAGCAAACACCCATGCGGCGTAGTGCAGGACGTCCCTGTCCTGCAGGTGGCCGAAGCGGTGCATCGTGGAATGGACGTCCTGCCCCACCGCGCTCGGTTTGAACGAGCGTTCCGCGATCAGCCGTGGCAGCAAGAAAAGGTCGGGAGAGAGGAAAAGGAATGCTTCCAGGCACGACAAAGGGGCGCAGCATGCTGCGCCCCTTGAGTCGATCGGGCCGGAAATGCAAGCGGCCGTAGGGCCGCTTATGACTGTCCGGGTCCAGTGATCAAAGCTCCTGGTGATACGCGAAGAGTCGATCGCCATCGAGCCGGCGCAGCTTCTGCAGCGCCTCGTTCTCGATCTGGCGAACCCGCTCGCGGCTGATCTGCAGCTGCTCGCCGACTTCCGCCAGCGTGTGCTGATGGCTGTGGCCCAGTCCGAAGCGAAGCTGGAGCACCAGTCTCTCGCGTGGGGTGAGGGTGTCGAGCGCCGCCGCTGACATCGCGCTTGAGCATGCTCTCGCTGGCGGCCTCGTACGGCGTCTCGGAAACCTCATCGGCGATCAGATCGCCGAGGCTGGTCTCGTCCTCGCTGCCAATCGGGGTTTCGAGCGAAATCGTGCGCTGGGCGGCCTGGATGATCTGCTGGATCTTCTTCGGGAGCGACGGCCATCGCCTCGGCAACCTCTTCCGGGGTTGGCTGGCGGCCGAGCTCCTGGGCAAGCATGTTCAGGGTCTTCCGGTAGCGGGAGATCGAGTCACCCATATGCACTGGAAGGCGAATGGTGCGGCTCTGGTCCGCGATGGCGCGGGTAATCGCCTGGCGAATCCACCAGGTGGCATAGGTGCTGAATCGGAAACCCTTGCGCCAGTCGTACTTCTGCACGGCGCGCATCAGGCCGATGTTGCCTTCCTGGATCAGGTCGAGCAGACGTCAAGCCGCGGTTCACATAGCGCTTGGCAATCGAGACGACCAGGCGGAGGTTGGCGCGCACGAAGAGCTGGGTCGCTGCCATGTCGCCGTCTTCGACGCGCTTGGCGAGCTCGATTTCCTGTGCGTGGGTCAGCAGGGGAGTCTCGGCGATCTCCCGAAGGTAGAGCCGCACAGGGTCATTGATGAAATTCGGGATCGAGTCGCTGGAGCACATCGAGATCGCGCTCGAGATCGACCTCAGGCTCGATGTCCTCCGCGAGCTGCGTTTGCAGCTCTTCGGGAATATCGAGTTTCTCCTCTGGCGCGACGACTGCCTCGGCAACCAGTTCGTCCAGTTTGTCGACCCCGTAGGTCTGAATCGAATCGCTCATGGGCGCATTTCTCCTTCTGACACTGGTCTTCTGCCGCGACCCAGTGCCCTTGGAACAGGTCTCACATTTCGAGAGGCAAAGTCTGTGATGGCCGGATCGATCCGCATCGCCCACCCTCGAGGGCAATTCGCGACGTCTAGCCAACATAATATACGTCTGTAACAGCGCTCCGGATCCATCGGCAGTCTCTCGTTCTGACGGGATTCGACGGGAGCTAAGGCACGCGTACCGCTCGTTCGGTGCAAGATCGTTACATCTTTCACAAACACGGCATTATATCAGAGTTAAATGAAAATCCAACTGTACGTACACTTGACGAATGGAGCATTCTTGCGGGGGTTTGCGGAAAAGGGCGGGATTGTGAAAAAAATCGCGGTGGGGCGCACCCCACCGCGATCGGTTTACTGGAACCTGGGGGTTTAGTGCGAGCCGCAGCCGCAGCCGTGCGCGGTCTGATCGTTCGCGCCAGTGTCGAACGAATGCCCGCACGAGCAGGAGGCGACCGCATTTGGGTTGCGCACGGTGAAACCGCCACCCATCAGCGAATTGACATAATCGACTTCAGCGCCCTGGAGATACATGCCGCTGAAAGAATCGACCAGCAGCTTGACGCCGTCGGTCTCGATGATGGTGTCGTCGCTCTCAGCAAGCTCCTCGACCGTCATTCCGTATTGCAGCCCCGAACAACCACCCGGCGCCACGAAAACGCGCAGCATCTGGTCTGGGGTTCCCTGCTCGTCCAAAAATTCCCTGAGCTTGGAGACCGCCTCTGGCGTCATCGAGATCAAGGGCTCTGTCGCAACTGACATAACGTTTGTTCCTTTCGGGATTCTTCGGCACGAACCCGGCATTCGTACGCCAAACGAGCGCTCCGCAATACGTGCTTACTAAATGATAGCGGAGGGTTTCCCCCTGTCAAGCATTACGGCAGGTTCAGACGAAGTTCAGATCGATGTGATCCGGTTCGGTCTCGGCAGACAGGAGCCCGTTTTCGCACATGTCGCGTCTTGCCGTCGCAATCCACGTTTGGCGCGAACCAGCCTGCGACACATGGAGCACCCGTTTCCACACCAGGGTGCCCCCACGACGATTTCAATGCCCGCTAGGGATACGGACGCCTTCGAATATCGGCTCGGGACTCAGGTCAACGTCTACCGCTGCTACCGTGCCCTGAACCCGTCCGCCGCCGTGGCAAGCGTCTGGAACTCGGCCCCCGCGGATTTGAAGTGGGCGATCAATCGCTCCAGCATCAGTAAGCGATGACCGCGTCCGATTACCTGGGGGTGCATGGTGAGCGTGAAAATCCCACCGGGAATCTCCCGCACCATGAAATCGAACTCATCCCGCCAGATCTCTTCCACCTTCGATGCTGCCGAAAGTCCGGGCGAGATGCGGTTCGGCAGCCGGATGTATTCGAAATGCGGAAAGTCGTCCAGTAACCAGGACACCGGCATTTCCACCAGATCGACCGTCGGTCCGAACCGATACGGGCCGTCTGGATCGATCACATCCCCGGTGCGGCACCAGTAGGGCGTGAAGTCATCTGCCATCAGCGAGCTCTCATAGCGAAAGCCATGGCGAAGCAGCAGATCGATGGTCACCGGGCTGTTGTCCCAGGCCGGTGAGCGATAACCGACCGGCCGTACCCCCGCCACCGTCGCGAGCGCGTCCAGTCCACGCACCATCACCCGCTCTTCATCGTCCGGCGAAAGATCGATCGGATTTTCGTGCAGGTACCCGTGATGCCCGATCTCGTGCCCTGCCGCGACGATCGCCCGCGTCTGCTCCGGATACGTTTCAGCGGTGTGCCCGGTCACGAAAAATGTGGCCGGAATCGCTTCCCGCTCGAGCAGCGTCAAAATCCGCGGGACGGCCACCGCGCCGAACTCGCCGCGCGAGATCATCGAGGGCGATTTCGCGCCCATCGGGCCGATCCACAGCGAGATGGCGTCGAAATCGAAGCTCAGGCACACAGTAGGGTTTGTCATGGTTGCCATCCTCGTGCGGCGGTTTCCTGCATCAGCGCATCCCAGGCAGGTTTCGGTGCGCCGTCCTTCTCCCAGGTACGCAGTCCGATCGATCCGATATAGCTCGCGTACCGATCCCGGTCGTTGCCGTAGAACGTGCCGATGGCTTCGACCTGAGCGTGCGAATAGTCATGCTCCACCGACAAGGTGATCGAGAGGATTTGGCTCGCATGCTCGTCCCAGGCGGCAAAGAGTGCCTGGATGAATTGCGCCTGCAGCGTACCGGAGCTGCCGTTGGCCTTGCTCGAAGGGAACCCGGCTTCGACGATGCGGATGATCCGGTTCGGATAGAGCGCCGCGAGCGTATCGAAATCGCCGGCGATCTCGGAAGGATCGCGCACCAGCAACCCATCGAGTGGGTAATACGAGGTGGCGATGATGTCGGTCACCGCGTCGATCGGCGCCCAGTGGGCCGTGTCGGCCATTCGGCTGTAGGTCGTGCTCTGCACGCCCACTTCGAGACCGGGTCGGATAGTGTGGACGTAGTCGGTCACCGCCGCCGTGAACGCGGCGAACTCCTCCCAGGCGTCGTCATCGTTCCCAAGCAGCGCGTCGATCTCCACCCCGACCAGCAACAGGCGCACGTCGGCGCTGGCCAGCACCGACAGGACATGGTCGATCAAATCCAGATAGCGTTTGATCACCTCGGGATCGTCGAAGTCGCGTCCGGCCAGATCGCTGGGCATCACCAGCCGGTTACTGGCGATCGGCGTGATCGCGATATCGAGCGACATCCCCATGGCCGGGAAGTACAGCGCGGCCATTGCCAGCGTGCTGTCGTCGTACTGCCCGGGTTCTGGTTCCAGTAGCCCCCAGGCGTAGGTGAGTGGCACCCGCGTGACCCCGGCCCCGTACGCCAGCATCGATGCCCGCTCGGAGTCGCCGTCCTGGGCGGAGGTCAGCACCATACCGAGCGAACGGCCGTCGGCCTGATCGGCCAGCACGGGCAGGCTGGATGGAAAAAGGAAGAGAATCGCAAGCGCAATGGCGCGGAAGGGTGTCATAGGCCGCCAGGGTAGATGGATCGCCGGTGTCAGGACACTCGCCTTGCCCTATGACCATTCGTATACATCATAATGAATTCGTGCGGCTTGGCGCGAACTGCCAGCTACCAGATGACTCGATTGCCGCACCGAGAGGAACGCAAATGACCGAAGCTGTAACCCCGATTTCGATTCCCTTTCCTGGCGATGCATCCGATCGCCCCCGCCTGCGGTTGACCCTGGCGCCGATTCGGTTGCGCATTACCGCCGCCGCCGACCAGGAGGAATGGCTGACCGGCACCTTCACCGACCCGACCGGCCAGATGCCGCTGACCGTGCAGACCGATGGCGCCAATGTGCGCATCACCTCCAGCAAGAACGTGACCGCCTTCCGCCGTTTCAAAGCCCCGGTCCTCGAGCTCAAGCTGAGCACCCGTCGCCCCTTTGCCCTGTCGATGGATCTGGGCGCATCCGATCAAACCCAGGTCGACCTGGGAGGCGTCCCGCTGCGGGAAGCCGATATCAAGCTCGGCGCCGGGCAGGCGAAATTCGATTTCTCGCTGCCGAATCCGCACGAGATGGATTCATTTACGCTCAAAGCCGGAGCCGCGGAGCTTGCGCTGACCGGGCTTGGGAACAGCGGCGCGCGCAGGGTCGATATCGATGGCGGCGCTGCTTCGGTGGTGATCGACTTCGGCGGCCGCCTGGCGCGCGATCTCGATGCCGGTATTCGTACCGGAATGGCCAGTTCCGAAGTGATCGTGCCCAAGACGACGGCGGCGCGCATCCGCACCAAAACGGCACTTTCCGGGGTCACCGTGGGCGATGGCTTTACGGTCAAAGACGGCGCGTACAGCACGCTCGCATTGCTCGGCGGCCAGCAACCGGTACTCACCATCGATCTCCAGTCGGCGCTCGGTTCGGTCGCCATCAAAATGGACGACACCATCGCGCTGCCTGCCTGACCGTCAACAGCAAAACCAACAAAACGAAACGAGGACCTGGTCGAAACCGGGTCCTCGTTTCGTTTCCTTCTCGGCAGAGGCTGGTGGAACGGCTGTGTGCGCAACCGCAACGAGCCAGGGGGAGGAGGTCGTTCGCCACCAGCAGCGTCGTATCGAGGCGGTCGATAGACACGGCTGGCGGCGAACGATCGAGTGGTGAGACTCGATATCTATCTTGCGTGTCGCTCGCTGGATTGGGAACCCTTCCAAAGTAGGGTTTCACGCGGCATTCGAAACAGGCGGGACCTCCGGAAGGCGTAGCCCGGCGTTTCAACGCCGGAAAACGCGGCGGTACCCCCTTCGTTGGCCTCGCGAGAGCGGTTCTTGGACTATGCGCCCGGTCTCCTGACACGGTCATCCTGACCAACGGGAAGGATCTCCTCGCCGCAGCGAGTGGTGTCGCCCACCATGCAGCCCCAACTGCGTGAGCAATGCCTGACGCAACCGACTCTAGCCGGATGCTGCGAGACCGCTTTGCAGCGCAAACGCGGCCAGCGCTGTGCGCGAGTTCAGCTCCAGCTTGCGCATGATGCTCTGCACGTGACCTTTGACCGTGGTGACGCTGATGAATAAGTCATTCGCGATCGCCTGATTGGACGCTCCCGTGGCGAGCAGGCGCAACACGTCGAGCTCTCTTGCCGTCAGCCCAAACGTTTCCGCCGTCCGTGCCTGCACACCTGGCGAATCCCCGGCAAGCAAGAGCGCGGACGCCAATGCTTCCTCGACCATCGATTGGTCGGGCAGCTCCCGCCCCGCCGTCCAGGCCTGTTCCAACGTCGCCGGATCGAGAAGCGTGCGCACCCGGCCCACTTCCTGCTCGTATTCCGCCCGATAGGTCGGCCACATCGGGGTGCCCAACCGCTCCTGCAGACCTTCTGCCATGCCGTAGAGTCGGGCGCTCAGCTCACCCTGGCCGAGCGCTCCAGCGGCATCGGCAAGATTCTCGATGGCCTGGGAGCCTTCGGAGAGATTCCCGCTCTCTGCGAAAAGCGTCAACGCTTCGGCCGCCAGGGTTGCCGCCTCTGAAAACGTCCCCGCCTTCAGGTGGAGATAGCTGATGTGGTTGGTCGCCCGCGCCATCCCCCAAACATTGCCCAGCGCTCGATAGATGTCCAGCGCTTCCCGGCACATCTGCTCGGCCGAGGCGATATCCACCGGGTTGCCCGGTTGGTCCGGTATGCCCAAATCGCCAAGCTTGGCCAACTGGATGAGGGTGTAACCGATGTTGTACCGGTCCTCGCGCGCGCGATAAATGCTCAGCGCGGTTTCGTAGTGCGCCCGCGCCGTCGGCTGATCGCCGATCCCCCGGGCCAGGTTGCCCAGCGTGCAGGCGGAATCGGCCAGCGCAGCCACATCCCCGCTCTGCTGTGCCAGCTCGTCGGCCACCGTGACCAGCGCCTTGGCCTGTTCGAAATCTCCGACCGTGATGGCCAGTCGGGTTGCCAGGATGCGCGCGCTCAGCACCAGTGGTGCCGGCGTGTGGGGATCGGCACGGTCCAGCGCGGTCAACAACCAATGCAATCCCTCGCGCTGATGCCCCAGCGCGCTCCAGAGCGGTCCCAGCGCGGTCGTGAGCAACAGCAATGCTTCAGTGGCGCCTGCCTCCTCCAGCATGGACAACGCCGTGCGGAAGTTCGGCACTTCGCGCTCGAGCGTGACAGTCCAATCCCCCGGTCCGGTGCCCACGAATGCGGCGCCGGCTTGATCGGCCAGTTCCGTCAACCAGGCGGTAAAGCGGAGTACGGTGTCGTGGAGCTCGCCGCTCGCCCGGAGCTGCTCTATGCCGAACCGGCGGATCAAATCGAGCATCCAGTAGCGTGGCGCGTCGTCGTACTGCGGATCCTGCAAAAGCAAGCTGGCGTCGATCAACGCGGAGAGTTCCGGAAGCAACGCTGCGGGGCGCTCGGACGAGGTCACCGCCAGCGCAGCGTCCAGCGAGCACCCGCCCGCGAAAAGGGAAAGCTGGCGGAAGCGCTGCTGCTGCTCGGGCGGCAACAGATCGTAGCTCCACTGAATCGCCGCCCGCATCGTCTGATGGCGGGGCGGTTGATCGACCGGACCGCCAGACAGCAGGTCGAGATCGTGCGTCAACCGCTCCAGCAGTGCAGCGGGTGGTAACGCCTTTCCGCGTGCCGCGGCCAGCTCGATAGCCAGCGGAACTCCGCCCAGCCGCCGGCAAATCTCGAGCACAGTCGCACCGTTCGCATCGTCGATGGAAAAATCGCCGCGCACCGCCCGCGTGCGTGCCTCGAAGAGGGCGCACGCGGAAGAGCTCCGTATGTCTGCGCCGGTCCCGGACACCGGCAAATCGAGCGGCGGAACTGGAAATTCGTGCTCCCCGCTGATATGCAGGGTCACGCGGCTGGTGACGAGAAACTTCACCGCGCGCGTCTGTTTCAGCAGCGTCGCCAACTGAAAAGCAGCCGGGCCGACTTGCTCGAAGTTGTCGAGCACGATCAGCATTTCTTGACGGTCGAGCGCGCGCGCCAGCCGCTCCCCGATCGACAGCGTGCCGGGACCGACGACCCCGATCGCCTGCGCAATGGTCGGGAGCACCAGCTCGGGATCGGTCAACGGCGAAAGCGCAACAAAGGCGACTCCGTCGGGAAAGAGATCGTGCGCGTCGGTGGCCACCTGGATTGCCAGGCGGGTCTTGCCGATACCGCCCGCTCCCGTCAGCGTGAGCAGCCGCACCCCTGGCTGGCCGATCTGCTCCAGCACAGCCGCGGCGTCCCGGTCGCGTCCCACCATAGTGGTCAATGGTTGCGGCGGACCTTCGAGTGGCATGGCTTCGGCCGCCCTTGGCATCAGGCGTACTGCGGGCTTTCTGACCGCTCCAGACGCCTCAGCCACCGTTCGCAACTCCCATGATCCTTCGATCGATTGCTTGCTGCCGATAATACTCAACCGCTTTGAGTTCCGGACATCCTCATGACTGAGCGAAATGCGGAAAAGGGAGTTCCGGCGTACCCGGAACCCCCTTTTTGCCCAGAATAGGTTCAGATCTAGTCGGCCACGATTGCCAGATCGACGCTTTCCCGCGTCTCCGCCGGGGTGAGGCGGAAGTGATCCATCGTCAGGCACTCGGTCGGGCACCAGTCGACGCAGATCCCGCAACGGATGCAGGATCGCTCGTCGATCACCATCGCGGCCGCGAACGGTCCCAGCTCGGCTCGTGCCAGTTGGGCCAGCTCGATATCGTTATCGATCGAGTAGATGCGATCGGGCGAGATCATCTCGATGCACTGGTGCGGGCATGCGTCGACACAGCCGTTGCAGAGAATGCAGCGGTGACCGTCGATGAAGATGTTCAGCTGGCACTGCAGGCAGCGCTTGGCTTCTTCGAAACCGATCGGCTTGGTAAAGCCAATCTCGACCTCGATGGTGGTATCGCCCGTGCCCATACCGCGCAGCGGCACCGGCAGTACCGGCATCTCTTGCCGGCCCACCGCGGAGTAGTCGTCGCCCCACACCAGGCGGCGGCTCATCGCGCTCATCGACCACTCGGCCACCCCTTCTGAGAGCAGCGCGTTCGGGGTCGAGATGTATTCGGTCGGCACGCGGGTGATTTCGATATCGCGGATCTTCGGCTGTGTGCCGCGCATCTGCGCGTCCATCAGATCGGCGACCCGCTTTCCTTCGCCGATCGACGAGATGAAGTTGGTCGGATTGATGACGTAGTCACCGGCGGCCCACACATTCGGCAGCTCGGTGCGCAGGTTCTGATCGAGCAGCGGTACGCCGCGGCGGTCGCGGTTCGGCAAGGCAGAGCCCAGGAACGAGTTGTCCTGCTTCTGACCGATGGCGCTGATGACCATGTCGCATTCGATGATGTATTCCGAGCCCTGCACCGGCTCCGGCCGGCGGCGGCCGCGGGCATCGGGTGCGCCCAGCTCGTTGCGAATCATTTCGATCCCGATGACATTGCCATTGGCATCGCCCACGATCCGGTTGGGAGAGACCATGTACTGGATCTCGACCCCTTCGATCTCAGCTTCGTGGAGCTCGTACTCCTCGACCGGAATCTCCTGGATCGAGCGGCGGTAGGTCATGACCGACCGTTCCGCACCCATGCGCAGCACCGTGCGCACGCAGTCCATCGAGGTGAAACCACCACCGACGGTCACCACGTTTTTGCCGACCCACACATCCTTCTGGCCGAGATTGACATCCTCCAGGAATCCGATACCGGAAACCACCCCGTTCAGGTGCTCGCCCGGAATCCCGATCTCCTGCGCAATCTGGCACCCCGCCGAAATGAGGACCGCATCGTACTGCTCGACCAGATCCATGAACGGAATGTCTTTGCCGATTTCGGTGTTGAAATGGATGTCGATCCCCAGATCGAGGATCTGCTCGGCTTCCTCGGTAATGACATCGCGCGGCAGGCGCCACTCGGGCACCCCCACCCACATCACGCCACCCGGAACCGGGTAGCGCTCGTAGATCGCGCAGGTATAGCCCTTGCGGGCGAGCTGGCGTGCCGCGGTCAGACCGTTCACGCCGGCGCCGATGATGGCGACGGTCAGCCCGTTCGGCGGTGGAATCGTTTCGCGCCGCGTTTTGTCGCGGAAGTCGGCCGCAACCCGCTTCAGGTAGCAGATGCCGATCGGGGCATCGACTTCCTTGCGGCGGCAGGCGTCCTCGCAGGGGCGGGCGCACATGCGGCCCAGACAGCCGGGAAAGACATTGCTTTCGCGGTTCAGCTCATAACTGTCGGAATAGCGGCCGTCCGCGATCAGCGCGATATAGCGGGAAATGTCGGTGTGCGATGGGCACGCCGTCATGCACGGAATATTGTCGGAGAACCACTGCGCATCACCGGTGGCGATGCGATAACGCTTGCCGGTGCGCTCGGTATAGGGCGAGAAGAAGGACGCGTCGACGAAGGCAAGCAGCCGGATGCGGCGCGTATCCTCGACCTCGATATCGTAGCCCTGCCCCACGATTCCGTGGCTCGCGAGCTGTCCGGTCGCGAGTCCGACCTCAGTCGAATCCATGGGCCGGAAGCGATCGGCCGGGGAGCCGCAGGACGGGCACTCGGCAGGAGGCGCGACGCCATCGTGAATCCAGCCGCAGACTTTGCATCGAAACATTGTTCAAACACCTTCCGGTTCGAATCGCGGACCGGTTCGATGGGGATCCATCAGACACGCTACGCTGACACCGCTAAGTATACCGAGGGTTGCGAACCGACGGAATAGCCTCGCAATCCGCGGCATTGGGCCGCATTCACCGCGAAATCCTGTGCGACGGCCCAACCTGTGCTACGTTCCTATCTATACAAATCGCTTAAATTTGGGTGGCAGGGCTGGTTGGCCCGTCAGGTGAAGGAGTTCGAATCATGGCACTGGGAGATTTCGTCGACAAAGTCAAGGAAAAGATCCACGACGTTACCGGCGATGTGAAAGACCACGCGGATAAGGCAGCCGGCGATGTGAAAAAGGCAGCCGACGATGTGAAGTCCGATGCCGACAAGGCCGCCGACGACGCCAAGGCGAAGGTCGACGATCACAAGGACAAGGGCAGCGACCTGGGCGACAAGGCCAAGGACGCCGCCGATGACGCGAAATCCAAAGCCGACGACGCCGCTGATAAGGCCAAGTCAGCCACCGATGACGTTGCGGACAAGACCAAGTCTGCGGCCGATGACGCCGCCGACAAGGCCAAGGACACCGCCGACAAGGCCAAGACCGAAGTCGACAAGCACGTCTAGTCCTCGTCCTCGCGCTTAGTAATACGCACGTGAACGGACCCGCCAATCGGCGGGTCCGTTTCATATCGTTCTTGCATTCTCATCCCGGCGAGACGGGAAGCTGCGCTACCCGAGCACCTCCGGATTCACCAGATGCGCCGGGCGCTCGCCGCGAATGGCCTGTAGCAGGTTCGTGGCTGCCATTACTGCCATCTTGTCCCGCGTATCGACCGACGCCGACGCGATATGTGGCGCAATCACCGCATTCTGCATGAACACCAGCGGATGATCCGGCTGGATCGGCTCCGGGTCGGTCACGTCCAGGCCGGCCGCCCAGATCGTCCCGTCCCGCAAGCGCGTCGGTGAGCGCGTCGGTGTCGACCACGGGACCGCGCGCCGCATTGATCAGCACCGCGGTCGGTTTCATCTTGGCCAGTTCCTCGCGACCGATGAGCTGGTGGGTCTCCGGCGTGAGCGCGCAATGCAGCGTGACGAAATCGGACCGCGCCAGCAGCTCGTCGAGCGACACATAGGTCACGCCCATCTCGGCGGCAAACGCCTCGTCCTGATATTCGTCGTACGCCAGGATCTCCATGTCGAACCCGCGCGCCCGTTTCGCGACTTCCTTGCCAATCCGCCCCAACCCGATGATTCCGAGCGTGGCATGGTGAATGTCGCGTCCCAGCAGCAGGGTCGGTCCCCAGGTTCTCCAGTTGCCGGCCCGCACGTAATCGGATGCTTCCACGATCCGGCGGGCGCGTCGCCATCAGCAGGGCCCAGGCCATGTCGGCCGTCGTTTCGGTCAGCACACCGGGCGTGTTGCAGACCATCACCCCACGCGCGGTAGCGGCCTCGACATCGATATTGTCGTAGCCAACCGCGAAGTTGCTGACCACCTTCAGTCCTGGTTCGGCGTCGAGCACGCCGCCATCGATGCGGTCCGAAACCAGCGTGATCGCCCCGGTCGCGCCCGAAAGCAGCCCCGCCAGCTCATCGGCATTGGGCGGCAGCTCATGCGGCCAGATTTCCAGCTCGATCTCGCCCGCCTGCGCGGCCTCGCGCAATAGATTCAACCCGGCATCGGGGATCACCCGCATGACGGCAACGCGCACTTTCTCTCCCACAGTTCCCCTCGTCTCCTGAGCAAATTACTTGCGACAGGATAAATGGTTACAGCGCTTCGCGGATTGCGTTGTGCTGCGGTTCGAGGACACATGGGTTTTGAGGAGAGGGACATGGGCGAGCTTCGAATCGTCACTTGCCAGATAAACCAGTCCGCAACCGTTCTGACAGTTGAGAGACCGGGCGCGATCGGGAAGCCAAAGCTGGCCTCCCGATCGCAGTCTGTTTCCTGGGTCAACGATGCGTTACGCCGCCGTGCAATACCCCACTGTGCACGTCCCAGCCACGCCGTTGGTATCGCAGATGCCGCCTTCGTTCAGTGGCTCGGTCACGCATCCGCCTGCATCGGTGCTGCAATAGGCATCCATGCACTGATAGTCGTCGGTGTAGCACGTCTTGATGGAGCAGTCGCAGGAATGCGAGCAGGCATCGTAGGTGCAGACGTTGCACACGCCGTCGCCGCAGATGTAGGGTCTCGGATCTGCGCAGACGCCTCCGGAACAGACGCCACTCGCGCAGCCGGGCCGGTCACACGAATTCCCGTTCAGGTTCGTGACCGAGCACGCGCCCGACTCCGAAATCGCAATACGCCTGCACGCAGGCGCTGGACGTACCGCACTCGGCATTCGCGCAGCAATCGGAAACGATCGCGCCGGCATTCAGCGCGGCTTGCAGATTGATCGTTGGAACCGTGTCGCGGTAGTACCCGCCGCCGCCATCCGGCCGGCAGATGGCGCTGACACCATTTCCCCCGCGCCGCGCCGCGCTCGCGGAATCGATCGTGGCAAGCGAACCCGCGACGCCCATCAATGCGGCGCCTCGCCAGAGAAACCTGCGGCGGGAAGCGTTCCCCGCAAACGAGCGAGCCCAAGCGTCGAACTGTCGACCGTCCACCGTACTGCACCTCCGGTTGAAGCGACCCACCGGCGCACACCGGTGGAGATCGTTCTGCAATGGCCGGAGAACGCAAAATTCGAGGGTCGGACACCCTGGCTGCGAATACGCGAGCTCACCCATCGCCATTCGATCTACGACCTAGCGTAGAGCTTCCTGAGAGGAATGGAGGGAGCGAAAATCGGATATTTGCCTATGCGAACCTTGTATACAATGACACCTATAGATTTGCATAGATTTTCACGCGGAGTCGGGCCTTCGGCATTCCCTCGTTTCGGCCGAAAACCCGCGTCGCCATCGCAATTCGCGGCTATGGTGAGTGCAGCCGCGCCGGGTGAAATCCATCAGCAAGGGCGGGATCGATTTGATCCCGCCCTTGCACGTTCTTGTCGCGCTGAGAAGCGAGCCTAGCGGTCCGCCACGGCTCCAGGCGCGGGAACCTCGGCTTCGAGACTGGCGCGTTCCGGTTCCCGCAGGTGCACGACATCTTTCGAGCGGCTGCGCATCTTGAGATTGAGAATCTCGACGAACACGGAGAAGGCCATCGCGGCGTAGATGTACCCCTTCGAGATGTGGAAGCCCCACCCTTCGGCCACCAGCGACGTACCGATCAGCAGCAGGAACGAGAGCGCCAGCATCTTCACCGTCGGGTGCTTGGAAACGAAGTCGGAGAGCGGGCCCGATGCAAAGAGCATCACCAGCACGGCAATCACCACCGCCGCGATCATGACTTCGATATCTTCCGCCATGCCGACCGCGGTAATCACCGAGTCGAGCGAGAAGACGATGTCCAGCAGCAGAATCTGCACAATGACCGTGGCAAACGAGGCGTGCTTGACCGGTCCAGACGCCGCCGCATGTTCGTCACCCTCGAGCTTCTCATGAATCTCGGTCGTGGCCTTATAGATCAGGAAGAGACCACCACCTAGCAGGATCAGGTCTCGGCCGGAAAAGCCATGCCCTCCGATCGAGAAGAGCGTGTTGGTCAGGTTCGCGATCCAGTTGATCGTGAGCAGTAACCCGATGCGCATGAACATGGCCAGCGACAGGCCAAGTAAGCGCGCGCGCTTGCGTTGATCGGGAGGGAGTTTGTCGGCCAGGATCGAAATGAAGATGACATTGTCGATGCCGAGCACGATTTCCAGTGCGGTCAGCGTCAGTAACGCAACCCACACATCAGGATTGCTCAGTAACTCCAAGCAGGATCTCCCTCTTCCCCTGTTTCACTGGTGAGGAGAAGCGAACGCGCGCGTCCCCCATGCGTGACGCCCGAATACTGTACACGCGGGTGCGGAATTCGAGCCAGTACGCGTCTGTTACGTCTCGTGTGTGCCCCTGGGAAGCCCGCCGCGTGCGCCCGAGTCGCAGCAGATCGAGCCGTTCCGCGATGGTATTCAGCGTCACCACGGTTCGCCGCAGGGCCGCAATATCGTCGTCTGAAATCGGGGAGAGTGCGGTCAGCAGATCGTCGATATAGAGCTGCTCGATATGGATGCTGATGTCCATGCCCTGAGGGGTGATCGAGATGCGCGACACCCGCGTGTCCTCGGGATCGATCGTTCGCTCGATATAACCGCCATGTTCCAACTTGGCCAGCGCGCGCGTGACCACGCTCGGCTGAATCCGGTGGAAGTGCGCGAACCCGGTCGGCGTCATTTCGTCAGCGGGAAGCAGCTCGTAGCGCAGCACCCAGAGGATCGCCGCCTGGCGGAATCCGATCGCGCCGTGGGGCGTGTCGAACTCGCGCACCGTCTCGGCCCACAGGCCGAATTTCGGCAGCGAGGTCAGCATGCTATGCGCAAGGGTCAGCCGGGATTGCTCCCGTTCCTCAGGGGTCATCCGTTCCTCGAAGGTGGTGCTGGTTACTGGTCAGCCGGAGGATAGCCGAAGCGTGGCGTCTGCTCCACCAGCCACGCCGCCATCGATTCGTCACGCGCCTGATCGGTGCCGGGCATGCTCCAGGTAGCCCGTCCACCCCAGGCCTCGAGCTGCCGCGCCAATTCGTCGCCGCGCAACACTGGCGCGTCCGAGCTGGCGGCCAGATCGCCCAGGATCAACACGGGCAGATCGTCCAGCGGAGCCAATGGCGGATCCCATCCAGAGACGATCGGCAGCGCCCCATCGACCGAGATGACGCCGGAAATGAGATCCGGCGCCGCGAGCGCCGTTGCCAGCGCCATCACCGCGCCCTGCTCGACCCCGATCAGAAACGGCCGCTCGGGAGTTTCGGTCTCCTGCCGGTCGAGCTCGTCCCAGAGGAATCGCTCGATTTCCGCCAGCGCATCCCCGAAGAAGACCGGGGCCGGCCGGTCGATCGGTCCGACGTACCAGGTGTACCCCACCACGTCCCGCCCGATGTAGACCCCTTTGAAGGATTCCAAACCGATGATGCGGCCCGTCCGGAGCCGCCGCACGCCCAAGCGCGGCCGGCGAGCCGCCGCGCTGGTTGTACCCGTGCAGCGTGATGATCCTGGGCGATGCAGGCGTGTCCTGAATTCGGGTGTAGCCAAGCTGGCTGAGCGTTCGCGTCATGGAGATCACTGGGCACGGCCCGGGGCGAACCCGGGCCGTGCGTGAGGAAGAGTTATTCCGTCGTGCCGGCCGATTCGTGCGCGTGCTTCGCGGCCGAATAGCCCCAGGTGTGGGCGTGTCCCAGGGTCGCGCCACCCGCCCAGTAGGCGTTGAAGCTCGGGCAGGCCACCGCATTCCCGGCGCCATACAGACCAACCACCGGCTCGCCTTCCCAGGTGAGCACCTGGCCCATCTCGTTGATGACCGGACCGCCACTTGTATCGACCGCCGAGGCCGCGACGATCATCGCGTAGTACGGACCGGTATCCGAGATCGGATACATGGAGTCGTTCGGCTGATCGGCCGATGGCCACTCGGTCAGCTTGGCCGGGAACGAGTTCCAGGCGCGGTCGTAGAGGGAAAGGCCGCGGTAGAAGTCCGGGTCGACCCCGGCGCGCGCGTACTCGTTGAACTTCGCCACCTCGGCAATCATCGCCTCGGAGAAATCATCCGTGAGGGCCATGCCCTGGGTGACTTGCGGAATGCTCGCCACGCGCTCGGCGATCTTGGTGGCCAGCTCTTCCAGCGTATCCGCGATCAGGACGAACGGAGACGTGGTTGGATCGGCCGGGATCGGGAAACCGGTGGCCCAGTTCTCCTGCTGCCGGGTGTCCCAGATCAGGTAACCGAGCAGGTTGTCCCAGGTTGCGCCCGTGCCCAGCCAATCGAGGTGGGCCAGGTTGCGGTCCTGGTAGTTGCCATGCTCATTGGTGAAGCGGACGCCGCGCCGGTTGACGATCAGGAACGAGTCGCCGTTGTAGTACCAGATGCAGTTATAAGCGGCCGGGCTGGCAATCGCCTGCTCCCAGATGCCCTCGTTGCGCCAGACCTGATAGAGATTGCCGAGCTTGGCATTGACCGCCGAGGACATCTTCAGGAAGTCGCCCTCATTGGTCGGAGCGCCGCAGCCGCCGAAGTACGGGCCCGGCATGAGGTAATGCATCATCTCGTCATTGCGCGAGAAGCCGCCGCTGCCGAAGATGACGCCCTTCCGTGCGCGGAAGGTTTGCACGCTCGAAGCGGCCGGGGTGGCTTGCGGGGTCGCCATGTCGGTGACCGACACCTCGACACCGATCACCTCGCCCGCATCGTTCAGAATCAGCCGCTCGGCGCGATGGCCCAGCAAAACCGGCAGATCGTTCGCCTCGGCCCACGCCTGGTACCCACTGATCAGCAAACCGCCGCCACCCTGATTGCCATCGGCATCGAGCGGGCAGAGGGTGCCGCCTTCTTTCAGGACATCCTCATCGAACTGCGCCTGATAGTCGACATTGAGCTGCCCATCGGTGCGGCCAGTGATCTTCTGCATGGCCCACTTGGCGGCGCCGACATCCTCGAGATAGGCCATCGCCTCGGGAGAAACATCGTAGTAGGTGTTGATCATGGTCCAGTCATGATCGCCCAAACCGAGCTGGGGATCGTCCGGCTGGAAGAGATGCGGCCAGGAATAACGCGCCATGTACTTGAGGCGGTCTTCCTTTGGATCCTCCAAACCGGCCTCAGCCATCTGGCGGCTGTTCGGGGTGTACATGCCACCACCGGAGACCAGCGTGGTGCCACCGACATAGGTGCCCTTTTCCAGGATCACCGTGTCGCTGCCCATCGACTTGGCGGTAATGGCGGCCGCGAATCCGGCGCCACCGGACCCGACCACGACCACATCGTACTCATGGTCCCAGCCGTTCTGGGCAAATGCCTTCGACTGGGAAAGGGGAATGGCTCCGAGCGAGCCAGCGGCGGCCACGGCGCCCGCGCCGCTTGCCTTGAGGAAATTTCGTCGCGAAACACGGAGTCGTGATTCGCGCGCCTGATCGTGATCCGACACGACGCGATCCTTTCAGGGCTCGACGGCACCCTGACGGTGGGCCGGTCGACGCCCAGTGTTGCTGCTCACCAGAGAGC
This sequence comes from uncultured Chloroflexia bacterium, assembly GCA_963720855.1. Taxonomy (GTDB): domain Bacteria; phylum Chloroflexota; class Chloroflexia; order Thermomicrobiales; family UBA6265; genus JAMLHN01. The sequence goes on from CAVRGV010000003.1 coordinate 379,615, forward strand.
GGCACGTGCGAACGCGTCCCGCACCATGCGATCGGGCCTGAAACCCTCGCACAAGACGCTTGTTCGCTCGTTATCCTACACCAGGGCAAGGAAATCGGAAAGTCGCCGGATCGATCGATCGACGTTACGTTCGATCGCCTGGCTGCTCAGGCCCCGTGTCGGCCGGGGCGCGCCGGCTTCGCCCCCATCTCCGGCGATCGAGCTCGTTCGCTATCACATCGAGCTCGCCGACGGCATCTTTCAATGGAGCGATACGTTCACCGGGGATCGATTCGATCGCTTCGAGCACTTCGCGGATGTAGAGGTCTTCCACGTACCGGCTCAGTTCCAGCCCCCGCTCCGTGATCGCAATCCGGATCACGCGCGAGTCGGCCGGATCGACCGTTCGGGAGATGAAACCCTCCGAATCCAAACTGGCCAGGGCACGCGTGATAACACTGGGTTGCACGCGGTAGAGCTGCGCGAGTCCGCTGGCGGTCCGCTCTCGTTCGGGCAGCAACCCATGGCGCAACACCCAGAGAATGGAAATACGCCGGTAGCCAAGCCGCCCATACGGGGTATCGAACTGACGGGAAGTGCTCGCCCAGGAGCCGAACTTGGGCAGCGAAGAGGCGATCGCCCTGGCAAGCTCGATCCGGTCGGACTCGCCGTCGATTGGAGTTCGTCCCACGCGCTGGGGATCCTTTCAGGATGGGGCGTCGTCGGGAGACGGCCCTCCGAATCTCGGCGACTGGGCTCGCAGCCAGGCCGCGATTTCGCTGGTTTCTCCAGACGTGGGATCGAAACCGCAGGTGGAAACCACTGCGCCCCAGGACGTGAGCTGCTCGACCAGCGCCAAACCGGTCGATACCGTGGAACGTGGCGTTGTCAGGGGATAGCCTCCGGCCAGCAGGATAGGAAGTCCAGCCAGTGGCGCCAAAGGCGGTGACCAGCCGGGCACGCTCGGCAGCATCCCGTCGATGGCGATGATACCGGAGAGTGCGTCCGGGGCAACCAGCCCGGCGGCCAGCGCCAGCACGGCGCCTTGTCGCACGCCGAGCAGAAAGGGCCGCTCAGGAGTTTCGGTCGCTTGCCGGTCGAGCTCATCGAGCAGGAACTTTTCGATCTCGATCAGCGAATCGCCGAAGAAGATCGGCGGCGGTTGATCGGCCGGACCCGGATACCAGGTAAAGCCGGTGATCTCCCGCCCGACATAGACGCCCTTGTACGACTCGAGCCCGCGTATGTCCGCGTCAGGGGCGATCGATCGCGCCAGATCCGAGAGGGCATCGCCCATCTGGTTGTGATCGTGGAGGGTAATCAGGCGCGGGGAGGTGCCGGTTTCCTGAATGCGGTCGTAGCGGAGATTGCTGAGTGGGCGCGTGGTCGTCATGCCGGTGATCCTCGGAACAGGGAGCGGCCAGACGGCCGCTCCCTGTCGATTGTCGGTTATTCGGTCGTTCCGGCCGATTCGTGCGCGTGCTTCCCGGCGGCATAGCCCCAGGTGTGCGCGTGTCCCAGGGTCGCCCCGGCGCCCCAGTAGGCATCGACGCCCGGATTGGCGATAGCGTTGCCCGCGCCATAGAGACCAACCACCGGCTCGCCTTCCCAGGTCACGATCTGGCCATTGGCATTGATGACCGGACCGCCCTTGGTGTCGACGATCGAAGGCGCCAGCAGCATGGCGTAGTACGGGCCGGTATCCGAGATCGGATACATCGACTCGTTCGGCTGGTCGGCCGACGGCCACGGATCGAGCGTGGCTGGCAGCGAGTTCCATGCCGTGTCATACGGCGAGAGACCGCGGTGGAAGTCGGGATCGACGCCATCGCGGGCATAGCCGTTGAATTTTTCGACCTCGGCCAGCATGTTCGCCTTGAAGTTTTCGTCCAGCTCCATGCCCGGCGTGATCACATCGAGCGAATCGAACCGCTCGATGATCTTGTCGCCCAGCTCGTCCAGGGTATCGGCGATGAGCACATACGGGGTCGTGGTCGGATCGGTCGGGAAGGGATAACCGCTCGCCCAGTTGTCCTGGATGCGCTGGTCGTAAATGATCACGCCGATCAGGTTCTTCCACATCGCGCCGGTGCCTTCCCAGTCGAAGTGCGCCCGGTTGCGGTCCTGGTAGTTGGCATGCTCGTTGAAGAACCGCTTGCCGTACTTGTTGACTTCCAGGAAGGAGTCGCCGTTGTAGTACCAGATGCAGTTGTAGGCCGCCGGGCTGCCCAGCGCGAGCTCCCAGATACCTTCGTTGCGCCAGACCAGATGGGTCTGGCCGAGCTTGGCGTTGACCGCCGAGGACATCTTGAGGAAGTCGCCCTCATTGGTGGCCGCGCCGCAGCCGCCGTAGTAGGGATCGACCACCAGATGGCGCATCAGGTCTTCGTTCTTGCTGTAGCCGCCGGAACCGAAGATGACGCCCTTGGTCGCGCGGAAGGTCTTGACGGCCGCCGCGGTCGGGGTGGCTTCCGGCGTCGCGGAGCTATCCGTCACCGAAACCTCGACCCCGATCACCTCGCCGTTGTCGTTGAGCAGCAGGCGCTCGGCCCGGTGCTGCAGCAGAATCGGCAGGTCATTGGACTCCGCCCACTTCTGGAAGCTGGCGATCAGTGCGCCACCACCACCCGGTTCGCCGTTCTCGTCCAGCGGCACCAGACCGCGGCCTTCCTTGGTGGTGTCCTCGGGGAACTGCGCCTGGTAGTCGACGTTGAGCTGCCCCGGCCGCCCGGAGATGTGACCGAGCGTCCAGGTCACCGCGCCCACCGATTCGGTATACGCGGTGCTCTCGGCGGCAATGTCGTAGAACGCGTTCAGCATCTCCCAGTCGGAATCGCTGACCCCGTAGTTCGGCTTGTTGACATCGAACAGCGCCGGGAAGGAGAAGCGGGTCATGTACTGCAGGGCGTTCTCTTTCGGATCCTCGATCCCCTCGTCCTGCATCTGCTTGTTGTTCGGGATCCAGAGGGTGCCACCGGAGACCAGCGTGGTGCCGCCGGCATAGGTGCCCTTTTCCAGGATCACCGTGTTGCTGCCCATCGACTTGGCGGTGATGGCTGCGGCAAAGCCTGCGCATCCGCTACCGACCACGACGACATCGTAGGTCTCATCCCAGCCGTTCTGCGCAAACGCTTTCGACTGGGACAGCGGAATCGCTCCCAGTGAACCGGCGGCGGCAACGGCGCCTGCGCCGCTCGCCTTGAGAAATCCGCGGCGCGACAACCGCAGTCGCGGATCTTCCGATCGATCGTGTTCTGCCACGATGCATTCCTTTCAGGGCCCGGCCGGTGCCGTCGTTTGGGCGGCCGATACCCAGGTTGGTCGCTCATCGAAGAGCGGCACGTCCAAAGTGAGCGCCCCAGAGCTGCGAATGTGGTGAAACATTCGCAACAGGCGCTTGCAACTTCGTATCGTACGCCGAGTCAACCATTTAGGCAATACGCCGAGGCAACCATTATTCGTCCCGGTCCCCATCACACCGGTTGCGAACCACCTCGCAACCAATGGGACACCCATCTCCATACCAGGGCGCTTACTGTGCTGCGCCCCTGCCGGCGCTCGGCATCTCGTCCAGCGCCGCCGCCCATATCCGACCTGGCCCCTGGTGTATAATTCAAATGCGTAAACGAGACTCATTCTCAACTGGAGGGTGAGCGCAGGAGAATTAGGCCTTGATGGACGCCCAACCGGCGCCGAAACGCGACTACCGCCAAACCGCCCAACGCGCGATGATCCTCGCAGCCGTCCAGGAGGCCGATAGCCACCTGACCGCTGGTGAGATCTTCGAGCGGGTGCGCCGGCGCGATCCGCGCATTGGCTATGGCACCGTCTATCGCTCGCTCCATCTTCTGGCCGAGCATGGGCTCATCCAGGAGCTCACCTTCGCCGATCAGGCCAGTCGCTACGACGGCCGGTGCGAGCGGCACGACCACGTCCACTGCTCCGGCTGTGGCGAGCTGGTCGATGTCGATGTACCGGAGGCGCTGATGGCCCGTCATGTTGCCGAGGAGCGATCCGGCTTCTCGATCTCCCACCACCACACCGTCTTTGTCGGGCTCTGCCCGGCCTGCCGTGCCGCAGGACGTGAGGTCGCGCGGGAGGAGGCGTCTCGTTCACGCAAGATCCAGCTCGTCGATCGCATAGCCGGCGGATGGCGCCGGACCGCGTATGGGAGGAATGTTTCCGTATATGTCGCAGACACCATTGTTCGAGATCGAGAATCTCCACGTCTCTATTGAAGACAAGGAAATCCTCAAGGGCATCAACCTGACGGTCAACAGGGCGAAGTGCACGCGCTCATGGGCCCGAACGGCTCGGGCAAGAGCACCCTGGCCTACGTCATCGCCGGCAACCCCGACTACGAGGTGACCGAGGGCTCCATCCGCTACATGGGTGAGGACATCCTCGAATGGTCACCGGACGAGCGCGCCCAGAAGGGCCTCTTCCTGGCGTTCCAGTACCCGACGGTCATCCCCGGCGTTTCGATGGCGAGCTTCCTGCGCATGGCGGTGAAGAACGTCCGCGAAGCCCGCGCCGAGGAAATCGCCCTCAACGGTGGTGAGGCCAAGCCCTTCACCCCGCGCGAGTTCCGTCGCCTGATGCGCGAAAAGATGGAGATGCTGAAGATGGACGACTCGTTCGCCACCCGGTATCTCAACGAAGGGTTCTCCGGCGGCGAGAAGAAGCGCGCCGAGATCCTGCAGATGGCACTGCTCGAGCCCGAGCTGGCCGTGCTCGACGAGACCGACTCCGGTCTCGACATCGATGCGCTCAAGGTCGTTTCCGAGGGCGTCAACACCCTGCACAACAGCAGCGACATGGCCATGCTGCTGATCACCCACTACCAGCGGCTGCTCAACTACATCAAGCCCGACTATGTCCACATCGTCATGGACGGCCGCATCGTCCGCGAGGGCGGGCCGGAGCTGGCGCTGGAGCTGGAAGAGAAGGGCTACGAGAACATTCGCGAAGTCGTCGCGCGCAGGCAACTAGCAACGAACAACTGGCAACGAGTCGGCTGATACCCAGTTACGAGTTGCCGACGCAAGGAGAACCCAATGGTTGCACCACCAAAAGTCGCGCAAGTCGAAATTGCCGACTATCAGTTCGGCTTCCACGACGAAGAAGACTACTTTTTCAAGAGCGAGCGTGGCCTGACGCGCGAGACCGTCATCAACATCTCGAAGATGAAGGACGAGCCCGAGTGGATGCTCGACTTCCGTCTCAAGGCCTACGATCACTTCCTCAAGCGGCCTATGCCGGAATGGGGCGGCGATCTCTCCGGGATCGACTTCGACAACATCTTCTATTACATCCGGCCATCCGAAAAGCAGGGCAAGACCTGGGACGAGGTGCCCGAGTACATCAAGAACACCTTCGAGAAGCTGGGCATCCCCGAGGCGGAGCGCAAGTTCCTGGCCGGCGTGGGCGCGCAGTACGAATCGGAAGTGATCTACCACTCGCTGCGCGAGGACCTGCAGAAGCTGGGCGTGATCTTCCTGGATATGGACGCCGGTGTGCGCGAGTACCCGGAGCTGGTCAAGCAGTACTTCGGTACGGTCATCCCCGCCAATGACAACAAGTTCGCCGCCCTCAACAGCGCGGTCTGGTCGGGTGGTTCCTTCATCTATGTGCCGGAAGGCGTCAAGATCGAAGTGCCGCTGCAGGCCTACTTCCGCATCAATGCCGAGAACATGGGCCAGTTCGAGCGCACGCTCATCATCTGCGCCCCAGGCTCCTACGTGCACTACGTCGAAGGCTGCACCGCTCCGACCTGGAGCACCGACAGCCTGCACTCCGCCGTGGTCGAGATCATCGTCCAGGAAGGTGCCCGCTGCCGCTACACGACCATTCAGAACTGGTCGAAGAACGTCTACAACCTGGTCACCAAGCGCGCCGCGGCCTACAAGAACGCCACCATGGAGTGGGTCGATGGCAACCTCGGCTCCAAGCTGACCATGAAGTACCCGGCCGTCTGGTTGATGGAAGAGGGCGCCCGCGGTGAGATCCTCTCCGTCGCCTTCGCCAGCGATGGTCAGCACCAGGATGCCGGCGGCAAGGTCGTGCACGTCGCGCCGAACACCTCCTCGCAGATCATCTCCAAGTCGATCTCCAAGGGAACCGGCCGCTCGTCGTATCGCGGTCTGGTCAAGGTCTACAAGGGCGCCGAGGGCGTGAAGAGCAACGTCGTCTGCGACGCGCTGCTGCTCGACGAAACCAGCAAGACCGACACCTACCCGTACATCGAGATCGAAGAGGAGCGCGTCTCCGTCGGTCACGAGGCGACGGTCTCGAAGGTCAACGAAGAGCAGATCTTCTATCTGCAGAGCCGTGGGCTCACCGAGGACTGAGGCGATGAGCATGATCGTCAACGGCTTCATCGAGCCGATCGCCAAGGAGCTTCCGCTCGAATACGCGGTGGAGCTGAACCGCCTGATTCAGCTCGAGATGGAAGGTTCGGTCGGGTAGGGATCGGAAGACACTGGTGCGACAGTCCAGGGCATCGCGCGGGCAATCGCCTGATCGTCGAGCTCTGGATGCCGGAATCAGCACTCCGGCCTCATCCTTCGAGGAGATATATGTCCGCAACACTGGTACAGGAGACCGGATTCAGCCGCGAAGCGGTCGTGGCGCTTTCGGAAATGAAAAACGAGCCCACCTGGCTGCGCGATGCGCGGCTGCGGGCGTGGGACACCTACGAATCGCTGCCGATGCCGGCCCGCACCGACGAGGAGTGGCGCCGCACCGATTTCCGCGCGCTCAAGCTCGGGAATCTGCACCCGTTCTCGCCGAACGGCCACAAGGAGCCCTCGCTCGAGGCGCTGCTGGCCGGGTTCGAGAACAGCGGCGTGGCCGATCGCTCGGCCCTGTGCCGGCATCCTGGTGCAGAAGGACGCTGCCACCGCCTGGGCGGAAGCCAATCCCGGATCTGGCTGCCCAGGGCGTCATCTATTGCGATCTCGATACTGCCGCCCGCGAGCATGAGGAGCTGTTCAAGCAGTACTTCATGACCCAGGCGGTCCCGGTCGACTTCGGCAAGTTCGAAGCGTTGCACGCTGCCCTCTGGCAGGGTGGCACCTTCCTCTATGTGCCGAAGGGCGTGTCGGTCGAGCATCCGTTCCGCTCGTTCACCACGTCCACGCATCCGGCCAACTCGATCTTCACCCACACGCTGGTCGTGCTGGAGCAGGGCGCCGAGGCGTTCCTGGCCGACGCGTATCGGCTCCGAGACCTTCGAGGGGCAGTCGTTCGCGTCCGGCGTGGTCGAGCTGATTCTGGGCAAGGCCAGCAAGCTGCGCTACGTCCAGATGCAGGACTGGGGCCGCGATATGTGGAGCTTCATGACCGAGCGCGCCACCCTGGCGAGCGACGCCACCCTCAACTCGCTGCACGTCACGCTCGGCTCGAAGTTCAGCAAGAGCTCGATCGGCTCGCACCTGCAGGGCGAGGATTCGCTGGCCGAGATGCTGGGCATCTCCTTCGCCGACGGCGATCAGTTCTTCGACCATCACACCTGGCAGCTCCACGAGTCGCCATATGCCACCAGCGACCTGGAATTCAAGAGCGCGCTCAAGGACAGTGCCCGCACCGTCTACTCGGGGCTGATCAAGGTCTCCGAAGGCGCGCAGAAGACCGACGCCTACCAGCAGAACCGCAATCTGGTGCTGAGCCGCGAGGCGCGCGCCGACTCGATTCCGAACCTGGAGATTGCCGCCAACGACGTGCGCTGCACGCACGGCGCCACCATCTCGCAGGTCGTGCCAGAGCACATCTTCTATCTCCAGGCGCGCGGTATCCCGTACACCGAGGCGCAGAAGTTGATCGTCGAAGGCTACTTCCGCCCGGTGATCGACCGTATTCCGGTCGAGGAGATCCAGGGCTTCCTGGAAGGCGCCATCGCCCGCAAGGTGGGCATGTAGCACTGGCACGTGGGCGTGACTGGCGCCCACACCACTCGTCATCCCGAGTTCATGGCTCATCGGGAGTTCGATCGCCGCGATCCGTGCTCAGTCCGGAGGGACTTTGCTGGTAGCCGGGTTTCACTCCGGCGGAGCGCCAAAACAGACGTTCTCGACCTGAGCTCGGGATGACGAACTTGTAGTGAACTGGACACCCATGACCGCAACCACGCAGCCCGCGACGATCGATGGGCTGGCGATTCGCCAGGACTTCCCGATCTTTCAGCAGGCGCCCTCCGAAGGCCGGGTGCCGCTCGTCTTTCTGGACAGCGCCGCCTCCTCGCAGCGTCCGGCCGTGGTCATCGACACGGTCAGCGATTTCTATCCGCGCACCAATGCCAATATCCACCGCGGGGTCTACCAGCTCTCCGAGCAGGCCACCCTGCGCTATGAAGAGGCGCGCCACATTGCGTCGCTGCAGTTCATCAACGCCGCTTCCCCGCGCGAGTGCATCTTCGTCCGCAACACCACCGAGGCAATCAATCTCGTCGCCAGCTCCTGGGGCCGCAAGAACCTGAACCCCGGCGACCGTCATCCTCCTTTCGGTGATGGAGCATCACTCCAACATCGTTCCCTGGCAGATGATTGCCGAGGAGCGCGGCGCGATCATCGACTACATCCCGCTCACCGGCGACCAGACGGCTCGATATGGAGGCGTTCGAAACCCTCCTGAAGAACGAGCCGAAGCTGGTGGCGGTCACCCATGTCTCCAATGCCACCGGCACGATCAACGACATTGCCACCATCGTGCAAAAGGCGCATGCCGCCGGCGCGCTGGTGCTGGTCGATGGCGCCCAGTCGGTCCCGCATATGCCGGTCGACGTGCAGGCGCTCGATGTCGACTTCCTCGCCTTCTCCGGTCACAAGATGCTCGGCCCCATGGGCAGCGGCGTCCTCTATGGCAAGCGCGCGCTGCTGGAAGCCATGCCGCCCTATATGGGCGGCGGCAGCATGATCCGCAAGGTCACGCTGGAAAAGACCACCTTCGCCGATCTGCCCGCCCGGTTCGAAGCCGGCACTCCGGCCGTCGCCGACCAGGTCGGTCTTGGCGCGGCCATGCAGTATCTCTCCGGGCTTGGGGATGGAAAATGTCCGCCGCGCACGAGATCGAGCTGCTCGACTATGCGCTGGAGCAGCTCCCGAGCGTTCCCGGCATCACGACCTTCGGACCGGACGACGTCGATCAGCGTGCCGGCGTAATCTCGTTCACGCTCGGCGACATTCACGCGCACGACGTGGCCGCCATTCTGGACAGCGAGAATATCGCGGTCCGTGCGGGGCACCATTGTGCGCAGCCGTTGATGGACGAGCTCGGCGTGGTGGCTCGACCACCCGCGCCAGCCTCTACGTGTACAACACCAGGGACGATGTGGATCGTCTGATCGCCGGCCTGCATAAGGCCAACAAGGTATTTGGACTCGAGTAACGCTATGAGCGACGATCTTTACCGAGACATTATTCTCGACCACTACCGCAGCCCCCGGAACAAAGGGACGCTCGATCCCGCGGACTACACCTACGAAGACGTCAACCCGCTCTGCGGGGACGAGATTCGCATCGACATCCGGGTGAAGGACGACATGATCGACGAGATCGCCTTCTCCGGACGCGGCTGTGCCATCTCCCAGGCCTCGGCATCGATCCTGATGGAGATGACCGAAGGCATGTCACTGGACGAGGTCAAAGCCATCACCAAGGACGACCTGCTGGAAGAGCTGATGGTTCCCATCAGCCCGGCGCGTCTGAAGTGCGCGCTCCTCAGCCTCAAGGTCCTCAAGGCCGGTATCTACGGCGTCGGCCACGACGACGAGGACTAGGCGGCATGGTTTTCCGTAAACTTGGCAAGGCCGTCAAAGCTGGAACCCAGCCGTCGCAGGCGCCGTCGCGACCCGGCGGCGATGTCGATGACAGCGAACTGAGCTTCTACGTCGTCGGCAACGTCGCCGACGTTGCTCCCGGCGAGCTGAAGTACGTCGAAGTCGGACCAAAGTACGTTCCTATCGTACTCATCAACTTCGAGGGCGATTTCTACGCCCTCGGCGATCTCTGCACCCACGAGGATGCCTCGCTCTCCGACGGCGAGCTGCAAGGCGACGAGATCGAATGCCCGCTCCACGGCGGCGCCTTCGAAATCAAAACCGGTCTTCCCGCCAACTTCCCCGTCGTCGTCCCGGCCAAAACCTACCGAACCCGCGTCGTCGGGGACGAAGTGCAAATCGGCCTCCTGCAGAAATAGGTTTTCGATACGACTGCCGCTCGACGGCCATGCCCAATAGGGCGTGGCCGTTTGGTTGTCTGGAAAGACATTGGATTCCGCACTTCCTTGCCATTGCCCAAACGATTCGGCTCGGAAGGCGTGAAACAGTGTTTGCCAGGGGGGGATTGCGCACCGGAAAGAGAGCGTATACACTGCATACAATCCTGTTCGAACACGGTGGCAACGCCGAGAACTAACGTCTCTGTGGACCTAAAGCGGGGTCTCTGTGGCCGACACCTATGCGGTGCTTGAATCGAAGCGATCTCCGGGTCGATCTCGCAGAAGCTCGCGAGAGGTGGCGTACGAGGCGATCAAGCACGCCATTCTGGCCGGTCAGATTGCTCCGAACGAACGGCTGGTGGAAGAGCGGCTCGCGAAGGCACTCGATATCAGTCGAACCCCGGTCCGGGAAGCGCTCGCCATTCTCGAACATGAGGGCTTGCTGGAATCGGAGCCCTACAAGGGGCTAGCGGTTCGCCCGGTCACCATCGATGAGTTCCTGAACATGTATGAGGCGCTTGGGGTAGTCGAGGCTGCGCTTGCACGTTCCGCGGCAACCAAAGCTACCTCTGGAGATATCAGGCGGATGGATGAGGCTCTTCAACGCGCTGAAGTAACGATTCCCGACAACGTGCCGGAGCATCTCGCTGCTAACCGGGAGTTTCAATCACTCCTTGGCTCAACGGCCGAATCTCCATTCCTGACCCAGATGCTCCTGGGTATCGAGGAGCGCTCGGATATGTACCTCATTCACTCCGGGCTGCCGCTCTCCTCCGAAAACATGCACGCGGCGGTCGGAGATCGGCGGCGGATTCTCGACAGGGTCCGTGCGGGAGATCCGGAGGGAGCCGCCGAGGCATCTCTCGCCCACGCCGACGGTATTCGAAAGCGTTGGCATCAGCACTATCCGGAAGCGCATCGGTAGGGAGCTGGCCAACAAACTGCCTTCGACTACGGCTCGATAAACCAGACTGCATGCAATGCATGCGAAAGCTGAATTGGCTGTCTCTGGTCGTCAAATATGTCGATCAGAGATCTAGGGAGACGGAAAGGAGATCTTCGAACCGCAAGTTCGTCCGTTGGATCTCGCACAGGTATCAACGACGATCGTTGAACCCGGTGCAGCCTCCAATACGCTGTTTTCGCAGAGGAGTTGACCATGGAACGCATGTGGAATCGTCGATCGCTTATTGGAACCTCCGCCGCTGGTATGGGGCTCGCCGCCAGCGGGCTCTGGCTTCCCGCCCTGGCCCAGGATCCCACCGCCGTGCCAACGCCCGCTCCAGTCTCCGTGGGCGAGGGTGGGACTGAAATTACGATGTGGGTCCAGGACTTTGGTCCGGCCACCGAAGCCTTCAAGATTGCTGCCCAGAACTACATCGATGCGGGCAATGACGTGAAAGTCACTGTCCAGCCAATCGCCTTTGCCGACCTCCTCGCCAAGATGCTCCCATCGATCGCGGCGGGCACGGAAGCCGACATCATGATGGGATACACCGACTGGTATGTCGCCACCGACGTTTCCCAGCTGTTCCTCAACCTGGAGGGATTGATTGCCACCCAGGCCGAGCTCGAGGCGTCGCTCTTCCCGCAGACCCTGCAAACGATCGATATGCCCGAAGGCTCGATCTATTACCTCCCATGGCTCGCGGGCGCGAATGGTGTCATCACCTCCTACAACGGCGCCATTTGGGCAGACAAGGGGTTGGATCCAACCACCATCGCCACCTGGGATGACCTGGTCGCCGCCGGACAGGAACTGACAGTGATGGACGGCGATACGATGTCGGTCGCCGGACTCTCGCTTATGACCCCGATGCTGACCCTGGTCAAGAACTGGATCTGGCAGATGGGCGGCGAGTTCTACAACGGCGAAACTGGCGAATGGACGCTGAACACCGAGGAGGGCCAGGCGTCCCTGCAGAAGATCGTGGACGCGGCCATGGGCGACAAACCCACAATGTCCTACGACCTGTCCACCATCGACAACGAATACGATGTCTGGCTGCAGGGCAAGATCGCTACGCAGCAAATGGGCGCATGGAGCATTGGCACCTCTCCCGACGAACTGCAGGCGAACGGTATGTCCCTGCCACCGCTTGCTGGTGCGGTCACCGATGTGGTCTATCCCGCACACATCGGGGTTGTGACTCTTTCCCGGCGGCTCGCGGATGACGATGCCAAGTTGCAGCACTGTCTCGGCATCGCCAAGCAGCTGATCAGTGCCGACGCGCTCATCGATGTCACGAACTCCTACACCGGATTGATCTGCGTGCAGGACGTGTACAACGACGCGCGCATCAACGACACCAAGTTCGGTGCCATCTCCAAGCGCCTGGCCGAAACCACCTGGCCTCGGTCGAAGTGGCCGAAAGACCACATCGCCAATCCGGCACCTGCGAGCCAGGAGCTTGATCGGGCAGCACGTGGCGAAATCTCGGTATCGGAAGCGCTCGGCAATGCCGATGAGTACCTGAACACCCAGGAGCGGGACGCTCGCGAGCGCTTGGGTCTCTAAGCCAGAGATTGTCATGCCCGGGGCGCCTTCGAGCGGCCCGGGCAATCGAACCGGGACGGAAGCCCCGGATCGGCTACGCTCACCGCGACGCGGGCAACCACAGAGGGATGCCGATTATGGATTTTCGGATCATTCAGGACACGCCAGGCGTCCGGAAGGACTGCCAGGCTGTGGAGTCGATATGGCGGCAACGTCGATTCTCAACACCATACGTAACCCCGAAACGCAAGAGTCCATTGCGCAACATCTCCCTGATGGGGGTATTGGTTGCCCTGGGATTGATTGCGTACTACGCAGTTGTGTTCATCTATCCGTTCTATCGGGCTGTTTGGCTGTCGTTCCACAACTGGGACTTCATCGTAGATCCCATCCCGGTGGGGACCCGCAACTATGAGCGTGCGCTCGACGACGAGTATTTCTGGAAAGCGCTCAAGGTCACGGCCATGTTCTCCGTGGCCGAGATCGCGGCGGGTATCTTCGCTTCGTTCCTGGTAGCGCTGGGAGTCAGCCAGTTACGCGGTGGCCGGGCGCAGCGTGCATTCCTTGGGGTGTTCTATCTCCCGGTCATCATCCCAAGCATCGTAACGGTGCTCCTCTGGCGGTTCCTCTACCTGCCGAGCGGGGGCGCCTTCAACAGCATGCTGGGACGCGTCGGTATCCCTCCGCAACCGTTTCTCAACAGCCCCGACCAGGCGCTGTGGTGCATCGTGGTGATGGTGATTTGGGCGAATCTCGGCGGTTCGGCCATCATCTTCTTCGCTGGAATCAACGAGGTTTCCACGGATCTCCTGGAAGCATCGCGGCTCGACGGCGCCGGGCTCTGGCGGCAAACGATCGATATCATCGTGCCGATCATGAAGCCGATCTTTTTCTATCAGATCGTGGTGTCGGTCATCGGCACCGTGCAAATGTTCGAGCAGTTTTACCTGCTGAACGGCCCTGCGTTTTCCACCCGCACGCTCGCGGTGTACACCTACGAGCTGGGGTTCAAAACGCTCAACCTCGGGTATGGCGCGGCGGTTTCCATTCTGATCTTTTTCCTGTTGTTGATCGCCACGGTTGTGCAGTTCCGCGGATTCCTTTCGGCGAGAGGTGAATGATGGCAACCCAAACGATGTCCGAGTATCGCGCGGTGAGCTTTCCCCGCTCGCTTTGGGTAAACGGGGCTTGGGTAAAGTCACTTATCGTGATATTGCTTACGCTCTTTGCGCTCACGATGCTCGTTCCCATCCTCTGGCTGGTCTTCGGAGCGTTCAAAACCAACGTCGACATCGTCTCGACGCCCATCCAGCTTCTGCCACGCAAATGGACCACCGACGGCATCTCGCTCGTCTGGAACACGTCTGGTCTGCCTCGCGCCTACGCCAACAGCCTGTTCATCAGCGCATTAGTGGTCACGTCGACGCTGCTCACCTCGTCGCTCGGGGGCTACGCATTCGCGCGGTTGAATTTCCCGTTCCGCAATCTGATTTTTTACTTCATTCTCGCAACCACCATGATCCCGTTCGTCACGCTGCTCATCCCGCTCTATCTGGTCATGCTCGATCTGCACCTGCTCAACACATACGCTGGTATCTGGCTGCCGGCGGCGGTGTCATCCTTTGGCATCTTCCTCTGCCGGCAGTTCATTGTGGGTATCCCGAACGATCTGTACGATGCGGCCAAGGTGGATGGTGCCGGCGACTTCCGCATCTACTGGCAGATCATTCTTCCGCTCATCCGGCCCGCTCTTTCGGCGCTGGCTATCTTCTCGTTCCTGGGCGCGTTCAACATGTATCTCTGGCCGCTAGTGGCGCTCAACGATGAGAAGCTGTATACCCTGCCGCTCATCCTGGTTCAGATCTCGACCACAATGGGTGTTTCCAACTACCAGGCCATCATGGCGGGATCGTTGCTGGCAAGCATTCCAACCATCGTGGTCTTTCTCATCTTTCAGAAGAACTTCGTCAAAGGCATCGCGCTCTCGGGAATCAAGGGCTAAGAGCCCCGAATAGACAGGAGAACTATCGTATGACTGTGCGATTTGGCGTCATTGGCTTGCGCCGCGGTGCAAGCTTCGTGCGCGTTTGCAGCGCCGCGACCGGCGCATCGCTGACGGCGCTCTACGACATCGACGCGGAGGCTGTTGGAGATGCAGCGGCCGAGATCGGTGCCCGGCCGTTTTCAGATTACGACGCCTTTCTCGATGCCGACATCGACGCGGTCGTCGTGGCTTCGCCGCTGCCGTTCCATGCCGAACAGGCGGCCCAGGCGCTTCGGGCGGGCAAGCATGTCCTCAGCGAAGTGACTGCCTGCCTGGACCTGGACCAAGCCCACGAGCTGGTCGCGGCGGCGCGCGAGAGCTCGGCAATCTACATGATGGCGGAGAACTATCGGTATCTGGACGAGGTCGAGCTGCTCAAGCGGCTGGCCGATGACGACCGGTTCGGGGAGATCTACTTTCTGGAGGGCGAATACCTCCACGACTGCAAGGATCTCTGGTTCGACAGCGATGGGAACCTCACCTGGCGGGGCCGTGGTCAACTGGGCGTCTACTGCACCCATAGTCTGGGCCCGCTTCTCTACATCACGGGGGATAGGGTGAAGACGGTTTCCTGTGTCGCGGTCCCCGGGGGCAAGTTCCTGCCGGAGAACCACAATCCGACCATGCATCTCATGCAGATGGTGACCGACCAGGGAAAAGTGTTGCGGGTACGGGTGGATCACGTCTCGCCGCGTCCACATCAGATGGCCTACTACTCGGTGCAGGGCACCCGGGGATCGTTCGAATCGTGGCGCGGCCACGGCGATCTGAGCAAGATCTGGCTCGAGGACGAGCACGAACCATCGCGCGTCAGCGGAGAAGGCTCCCAGTGGCATTCCACCGAGCCCTATGCGCAACGCTACATTCCCGAGCGTATCGCAGTGCCCGCAGAGGCATCGATTGGGGGACATGGCACCAGTGAATACTGGATGCTGCGCGATTTCCTGGCGACCGTCCGCGGCGAGATGGCTTCGCCGATCGACATCGATCGAGCCATGGATTACACACTCCCAGGAGTGGTTGCGCTCGAATCCGCGCTCACTAACGGCACGCCAATTGCCGTTCCCGATACCCGCCTCGTCTAGCGAACGTCAGCAAATTAGAAGGGATGAATCGAACTCCAGATGAAAATCACTCGTATCTCCAGCCTCGTCGTCAACGCCAACATGCGCAACTGGATTTTCGTCAAGGTCGAGACCGACCAGGACGGACTCTACGGTTGGGGTGAGGCGACCCTGGAGTGGAAAACCGCCGGCGTGGTCGGCTCGGTCGAAGACGTCAGTCGGCTGCTGATTGGCGAAGACCCGCGGCGCATCGAGCATCTCTACCAGATCATGACCCGGCAGTACTTCTGGCGGGCCGGCATCGAGGGGATGAGCGCCATCTCCGGGATCGAGCAGGCGCTCTGGGACATCAAGGGCAAGGCGCTCGGCGTTCCGGTCTACGAGCTGCTCGGCGGCCGGGTACGAGACACGATCCGGCTCTACAACCACCTCGGTGGCGGGCAGATGAACGTCATGTACGAGAGCACCGAAACCCAGCACTTCGCCGAAAACGCCATCTCCATGAAGGAAGCGGGCTATACCGCCATCAAATTCATGGCGGTCCCACGCACCGAACCCGTCGAAGGTGTCCAGCAGGTCAAACAGGCCGCTCGCTACGTCGAGGCGATCAGGAATGCCGTCGGCGACGACATGGACCTGATGGTCGACCTGCACGGCCGGACCTATCCCGCGATGGGCGTGGAATATTGCCACGCGCTCGAACCGTACGGGTTGCTCTTCTTCGAGGAGCCCTGCTCGACCGAAGATATCGACGCCACCCTGGAAGTCACCCGCAAGTCGAATATCCCGATCGCGACCGGCGAGCGACTGGTCGGCAAGTATCAATTCCGTGAGCTGATCTCCCGGCGCGCCTGCCACATCATCCAGCCCGATCTTGTCTCACTGCGGCGGCCTGTGGGAAGCCAGAAAGATCGCCTCGATGGCCGAGGCGTACCAGATCGCGGTGGCACCCCATAATCCGAACGGCCCCATCGCCACCGCCGCCACGATTCATTTCGCTGCCTCGACCCCAACTGGTTCATCCAGGAGGCGATCACGAACGACGTACCCTGGCGCAACGACGTGGTGATCAATCCCGTCGCGGTAGTCGATGGCTATGCAGAGATCTCACATGCGCCGGGACTCGGCATCGACATCAATGAGACCGAAGCCGCCAGGCACCCGTTCCAGCCGGAGAAGATGCAGCGCTACTTCCATCCAGATGGATCGGTCGCCGACTGGTAGGCGAATCGCACTGCGCCCCTGGTGCTCGGGCGAGGCAAGCTACCGATAGTTGGTGAGTGGACCGGGGAGAGACGTGCCGTCTGGCGCATCACTGCGCCAGACGGCGACCAGGCATGATGTTGTGAGCGATCGAGTTACGACGCACCAGGAATTCTGGCTTCCCATGTCGGCGGACTCAGCCTCGCCTCGCACCAGACGAAACAGGTAGAGGCCTTCCTCTTGGAAAATGAAATACGCGGTGCTGTTCCCAAGAATTCGCGGATCGGTGATCACGTAGCCGCCAAGGATGACGTCGACCTTGAACTCGTAGGATGTACGGTTCAGGATGGTGACCGAGAAATCTGTGGGTCCGCGGCCGGGAAGCGCGACGACGTCGATGTCGTCCCGGTTCGCGCGTATTTCGAAGGTGTAACCGACGCTGCCACTGGCGCTCGGGAGCTGTGGGCCGCTCGTGCCGCGTCGAGCGGCCAGCGACGCATGGCGAAGCGCTGTGCCGGCGATCCCAGGCACGACGAGGCCAAACCCAACCTTGAGGAAATGTCGCCGGCTGCCCACGCTATCGCTCCGTTCCGTCGACGTCAGAAACCAGCACAGAGCACGTTCCAGCAAAAGTGTCGCATGGTGCTTCTTTGGCATACTAGGGATTGCGAGCCGAGCGGCCCCATGCCAGAATCCAAACCAAACGGAACGTCATTCCCGATAGAAACGCGAGGACCGTGCCTGGCAGCACGGTCCTCACGCAACCCCCCGGTTTCCTGTCCCGCAAGCGGGACCCTCGCGTAGTGATCTAGCTCTGGACCTCGACGAACTGCGTCGAGACGTATCCGCTCAACCCCGAGATCGGATCGTCGACTGGAACCCAGTCACCCACCGGCGAACCGGTGACCGTCAGCGCGGTGCCTGTGGCAACCACCGTCAGGATCTCGCCGTCGGTCGCCGGCTCGGCCCGCAGGTTGATATCGGCGGTCGCAATCACGGTCGAGTTGACCGGCGCCGGCGCGGTGCTGATCGTGCTCAGGCCCCGGCCAAGGTAGATGTAGACAAGCGAGGACTCATCCGCGCCGCGGATCACCGAGATTCCGGAGAATCCGGAGTCGTTGCGTTCGCGCAGTCCCACTGCCAGCTCATCGCCATCGCGGATGCCGCCGATCTCACCGCAGGCCACCAGCGTGGGATCGTCCGAGCTGACCCGGATCGCGATCGAGTGCCGCTCGCCGATGAGATCGTCGAGCGGTGAGCGAACCGTCGTCACGCTGCGGGCGACCAGCGCCGCCGGCGGAACCCCGACCACCCCATCCGCATCGCTCACTTCGAGCAGCTCGAACACGGTGGTGCCGGAGGCGGCGTCGCAAGTACCCTGGATGATCTCGGCAACGTAGGGCGGCAGCGCGCCATCGTCGGTACCGGTCTTCGAGATCGGCAGGCAAACAGACACCCCGCCCGATCCGGTACCAGTCCCGGTGGTCGTGCCGGTTGTGCCGGTGCTCGATCCACCCACCGCGGCCGGTGTCGGCGTGGTCACAACGACCTGTGCTCCACCCGAGGTTGTGTCGGCGGAAGCGAATCTGGGACCCAGGGCTGCGACACCAGCGAGAATCGGCAGCTGGCGAAGCACGTCACGCCGAGAAGGCGCGTACGTCAGCGCTCGGGCAAGGGCGTCGAAACGACGGGCATCCATCCTGAAATAGGCTCCTTCCATACCGTGCAGCGGGAAGGGCCTGGGGGGAGCCGGTTGAGCACGAATCATTGACTGTGTACATGCTACTCGTTCGTACAGAAGGTGCAAGATTTTCCCGGCGGTCACTTTTGTTCGCTGATAACGTCATTTTGCTGGCGTCCGTACGCAGTGACAATTCGACACAGTCGACCATAACTGCCCAGAACGTACGTATCGAACGTTCAGATTTGCCCAGAGATTGCGCTTAATTGTCGCCAGATCTGCCGTGGCGGCCTGCGAAACCGGGAAACGGCCCAGATGGCAGTTTCAGCGTATCCAGCGTCGAGCTCGCGTTGTGGCCGTTTGATGGTGGCGATGCCGCGATCGATCCCGCCGTCCCAAATGCCCTGCACGAAAACGTCATCGAAACCGATCGATGAATTCCGAATCGGGTAGTAGAGCCCGCCTGCGTCAGCGATGGGATCACGGAAGCACCGGAAGCAGGACGAATCTGACCGACGACGGGCGTCCGTCCGAGCCGATGTCGCCGTAATCGGCTACGGCCGCCCGCACCCAGCCGGACGAGCCGTCGCCCAGGTCGATCAAATAGGAGAGGTAATAGGAATCAGCGCTGGTGCCGGTGCTCGCGCCCTCGCCGGCGTCGACTGCCAGCACAGGGAACTGTGCCCCCGGGTAAAGATCGAGCAATCCCACGTCGGCGGCATCGGCCCATTGCCAGGGCATGGAGGTCATTTCCACCGGGCCCCCACCGCTGGCGGGCACCGCCACCGTGAGTGGTCCATCCGAAAGGAGCCGGTTGCCGATGACATGGGTTGGATTCCGCCAGCCCATCCCGGACGGGAGCTCTGGTGCGTCGATCGGCCAGTATCCCGGACCCGGGGCGCAGTTGTAGCCACAGGCATAGGGATAGCGTGGAGTTTCTCCGTTCACCTCCGCGTTGTACAAAAAGTTGCGGAACTCGAAGTGAAGGTGGCTCGGTGCCTTCCAGCCCGGTACGGACGCTATCGTGGCCAATTGTTGCCCGCGGACCACGCGTGAACCCTCGGCCACGGTGACGGATTCCGGGTTCAGGTGCCCATACATCGAGTAGAGCTCGGGCGCATGCTGGATGACGATCACCCGGCCAGGGTAGTCGGAGCCGACGAATACGACATCGCCCGCTGAAACGGCCAGCGCGCTGGCCCCGGCGGTTTCCGCCCCGTCCAGCCGGTACCAGTCTTCTGCCGTATGCCACGAGCCGGGGTTGTACCAGGTGTTTTCGGTCTGGAATCCATGACGAACCAGAAACCCGTCGCCGGGAAGGCCCCCGGGATCGGCAATTGGCAGGCCAAAGGCAAACGACGATTGCGCCCGGCTATCACGGCGCAGCGCCAGCGCCAATCCGGCAGCTCCAAGACCGCCGAGCAACCGCCGCCGATCGAATCCCAAGCCCATCGTTTGCCTCCTCTACGTTCGAATTCGCCAGAATAGTACGTCCATAACGTCATGGTTGACGATAAGGACGCCACGATCGACAATGCATCGCGATGCACGCGAAGTTTCGATTCCTGTGTGGATGAGAAGTGGTCGATGTCTAGGAGCGCGGAACGGCCTCGATCGCCAACCTGCACCGGGTGGTGATTTCCTCGGTGAGATCGAGCGGATCGAGCTCATCGAGCCCGAACCAGCCGACTTGATCCCGGCTATCCGCTGGGTACGCCCGTGGCGTAATAGATCAGGTCGATATGCTGATGATCGGGGCCGATCTGCTCGAGCTGGATGCCGGCCGGCGTCACGAGCTGTAGTGGCAAGCGTCGGATCGGCGAAAATCAGGGTATCGCCTCGCAGGAGCGTGCAGGCGACCCCGGTTTCTTCCATGACCTCGCGCACCGCTGCGTCATCCGGCAGCTCGTTCGGTTCGATGTGTCCACCGGGCGGCAGCCATCGTTGCAACTTGTGATGAAAATGGAGCAGGACGGTGCCGTCATGGACGACGAAAACCGCAACGGTGAAATCGCGGGTGATCGGTCCCGCCGTCACGCCTGATTGTTCGATTCGGGCTGCTCGTCCAGCGGGACGTCGCGCTTGGACAACCAGGCCGAGGCGGCCGCTTCGACCCATTTCCATTCGAGCTCAGGGTCGAGCTCGATCGTATCGTCCCGCGTCGCGCTGCGCGGCGGAGCGAAGGGGGTCGATCCGCTCGGGAGCGGGAGCCACATATTCCGACGCTTGCTCGTCCAGCCAGTCGGCAAGAATCGCTTCGGCATCGATCGATTGGGCGCGCGGGGCCGGCGCATCCGGCCAGGGGGTCATATCGACCGGCAGCGGCCGGATCGTAGGCGACCCCGCTGCGGCGCGCGGAGATCTCGGTCGATTGCTGCACCATCTCGGCGGCTTCGGCTTTATCATCTTCCAGCCAGCGACGTGCCCATTCCTGCGCCAGCAGGGTAGAGGCGGTGGCACGATTCGGTTGCGGCGTGGGCTGAGTTGGAGCCGACCAGCTCAGAGCTGGTGCGCAGGCCGCGTTGCGGAATCACCGGTTCCGGCTCGGGAGAGCGGACGATTCCCCGTGCCAGCGCAATCGCCCCGACCACCAGTGCGTGGAAAGTCAGAATGAAGGCCCAGCTGCGCAGTGGCTGCGCCACCCAGAGATCGCCAGGGGATTGATAGAGATTCCAGGGCAGCATGACCATGAGCGCGACAAAGAACGCGCCGGCGTCGACCGCCAGGAATCCAGTCCCGGTAAGCCAATCGATGATGGTGCGCCCGCTTGGCGCACGGAATTGCGAATTTCGTGCGTACGCCATGATTGTTGGTTTCCCTGTTGGCGCGTTCCGGTTTCTCCGGGCGGAGAACTCTTACACCCATCGAGCCCTTGTGCGGTTAGCAGCCGCGACCGATAGGCGAACGACACCGTTCCCTCATGCACAGTTTAGTAAAGAACGACGCGAGGGTCCAGACTGAACGGTCGGGTTTCTTGCCCAGATTTACCCCAGCTTTTGAGGGGCCAGCGCATTTCGATATGAGCAGGTACTATGTCGAAGGCTGAGCGTTTACTGAGTATCGTTTGCTTTCAAGGTGACTATGAACTCGGCTCCGGACCTGGCATTGCTCGAGATCGCCGTCGAGCAGTTTCTGGATTCTCGCCTGAGCTCGACGGAGCTTCAGCAGATGCTCTGGGGTCCATTGGCGCCTCCGGACGGGACCTCCCTTCGGGAACCAGCCGTTCAGCTCTGGCATGGTGCCGTGACCAATCTCGCGTTCTACCATCATTGCGATATGGATCGGTCGATGCTGCAGGGCAGCCTGGAAAAATTGCTCGATGCGGTTCGCACGACCGGATTGGCATGCCTGACCCCGATCACCACCAGCCCGTGCTTCATCGAAAGCGTCAAAGCACGAACGATCCCCGCTCCGCTCGATCCCGCGCACTTCACGGCCACGACAATCTCGATCGCAACGCATTTGGATGATGCAGCGGAGTAGGAGCGCGATTGGTCTGCGGTATGATTCCAGATTGAGGACGTAGCACAACCGTACAGCGCGAATATCGTGCTGCTTTCGGCAGCGTCGTGATTGGTTCTCGGCCAGATCGATGTTCATGGCAGTCCGGGCCGGCATGGCCCCCTGCTGCGGAGTTGCGCAGAGGCATGGATAGTTTCGTTCCCGTTCCCCCCAGAGAGTCATATGCCCCACGCACGCCCATGCGCTGCCCGGTTTGCGATCAGGAGCTGACCGATGTCCAGATTCGCGATCTGGGCGGAGTGACCGCCGACATCGTCTGGCAAATCCACGCTGGCCACTGCCCGGTCCATGGCTGGTTCCAGGCAGAGGTCGTTTCCCGCCCACCCAGAGAGATCTTTCCGGTGCAACGCCCGTTTGGCGCCGCTCGCCGGTTAGTGCTCGATAACAATGAGATCTTCGCGTTCGCCACGGTTTGGAACGATGAGCCAATCGAGGTCAAGCGCTCGCGGGTCGATCCGCTCGATCCCCAGTACTGGCGGGTACGGGGACGGAAAGTTCAAACTGCCAGGTAGCGTTTCCCATTCCCGCGTCCGTTTTTTCGCCAACCTCGCACCACCGGATCGGGTCAGGCTCGACCACCTGACGGATCGCTAGAGCACGCTCAGGATGGAAAGCCGGCCTCCCATAACTGCACAACCACCACCAGATGAGTCGCTCATCGTTTCAGACCCGTTGACCGAGTCGTTCCTGATGCGAACGCGCGGCATCACGCCGGTTGCGCTGATGCTGGTGTTGCTGCTTGCCTATTTCCTGGTCGAGATCAAAGCGGTGTTGATGCTCATCATCATTGCCTATCTCTTCGGCACCATCATCGAGCGACCGGTCAACAGCCTGCAACGGCGGCATTTCCCGCGCGGACTCAGCATTCTGCTGGTCTACGTCGCCATCATCGGGTTGATCGGCGTGGTGGTGTACATGCTCGCGCCGACCATCTCGAACGAAGCCGATATCTTTCGCCGCGAGGCGCCCGACCAGTTACGTGAGCTGCAAGGCAACTGGCGCGCCAGCAACAACGGCGTGCTCAGCGGGCCCGGCGTGGACGGGCTCCAGAATCTGATCGAAGCGATCCAGCGCCCGCCGGATATTCCACAGGACACCGCCCGTGGATTGATCTACAGCGTGACCGGCGGATTGCTCGGCGCGATCAGTATCTTTGTCATCACGTTCTACTACCTGATGGAGAAGGACTTCACCCGCAGCCTGCTGCTGATGCAGTTCAAACCCTCGACCGCATCGCGCATTCGGCGCACGTTGGACAACGTCGACCAGCAGCTCGGCCGCTGGATGCGCGGGCAGCTCACCCTCTGTCTCATCATCGGCATTACCTCGACCATCGCCTATGGGTTGCTGGACGTTCGCTTCTGGCCCGTACTGGGTTTGATCGCGGGCATCACCGAGGCCATTCCTATCATCGGTCCGTGGATCGGCGGAGTACCGGCGGTCGCAATGGCGCTGACCCAATCCTGGGAGAAAGCCCTGATGGTGGCTGGGGTCGCGGTCATCATTCAGTTCACTGAAAACTGGGTGCTCGTGCCGCGGGTCATGAAGGGAGCGGTTGGGCTGACCCCCTTGACGGTTTTCCTGGCCCTGCTGGTGGGCACCGAGTTTATGGGCATCATCGGCGCGTTACTGGCAATTCCGATAGCCGCGGCGATCCAGGTCATCGTCTCTGAGTACATACGCGCCCGGCGGGAAGGGGAGAGCATGCCGGCCACGTCGAACTGGCGCTGGCTCGGCGACCGCCATTTCCTGGGACGCACGACCCGCCCGCCATCGACCGCTCCACCCACGGCCAGTCCGTACAGTTGGCCGGCGCCCGACGTGGCCGCTTCCGAGCCCCACCAGGCCAGCCAGATCAATCCCCGGCAGGAATAGGCCCGCAGGCTGCACTCAGTGCCTGCTGCCTGAATGCCTGCCTGCCTGCCTGCTGCCTGCCTGCCTGCCTGCCTGCTGCCTGCTGCCTGCTGCCTGCTAGCTCCGCCGCTTGATCGGGCGCATCAGCAGCTCGATCTCTTCCTCGTGGATTTCGAAGACCCAACCCTCGACGGTCACGATCGCCGGTGAGCTGATCTCGCCATGCCGAAGCTCGACCTTACGCCCAGACAGCTCGTAGACCGTGGTCGGCTGAAGCGCGAAGGGGTGGCGCGGGTTGCGATAGACCTGTCGGGTCCCGCCCGGACAGATCGACCGCTTCCTCGGCCAGCGCCTGGGCCTCTGCTCTCGGTCAGTGGAGTTCTGGTTTCTTCGCTTGCCATCCTGCCCCGCGATCGTTACGCCAATTCACCTGGCCAATTCTGCTATGTTCCAGCGTAGAGCCATCCGGCTATGCAAGGGAAGGATTGAACGTTTTCATGCCGTCCGATTCATTCGACTATCAGGCGACGATCGATGAGATCATGCCCGGCGTCATCGCCGATCGCCGGCATCTGCATCAGCATCCCGAGCTGGCGTTTCAGGAGTTCGAAACCGCAGCCTTCGTGGCCGATCGTTTGCGATCGCTCGGTCTCGAAGATATCAAGACCGGCGTCGGCAAGACGGGCGTGACCGGCCTGATCAAGGGAACCGGATCCAGCGGCAGCGGCAAGGTGCTGATGCTTCGGGCGGACATGGACGCTCTGCCGATTCTCGAGGAGAACGAGGTCGAGTATGTCTCGCAAAACCCGGGCGTCATGCATGCCTGTGGCCACGATTCGCATGTCTCCATGCTGCTGGGAACGACCAGGGTTTTGATGGACCGGCGCGGCGACTTCGCTGGTACCGTGAAGGTCCTCTTTCAGCCGGCAGAGGAAGGCGGCGGCGGCGCGTCTGCCATGCGCGCCGCTGGCGCGCTCGAAAACCCGACCGTCGACGCCGCCATGGGCATCCACATCTGGCAGGACGTGCCGAGTGGCGACGTCTGGGTGCGCGAGGGCACGGCAATGGTCGGTGTGACTGGATTCACGATCACGATAAATGGCAAGGGTGGCCATGGCGCCCATCCCGACATCTCGGTCGATCCGATCGTCATTGGCGCCACCATCGTCAATGGGTTGCTGACCCTGGTGTCGCGCGAGAAATCTCCTGTGACACCGGAAGTCGTCAGCATCGGTTACTTCCGCAGCGGCAACGCGGCCAACGTCATTCCCGATACCGCCGAGCTGCGCGGCACCATCCGCTCGGTTACCAAGGCGCAGGGGGACGAGGTTCGTACGCGATTGCAGGATTTGGCCGAAGGTATCGCATCGGCCATGGGAGCCTCCGCGACCGTCGAATTCGGAGGATCCGCGCCTCCATTGGTCAACGACCCGGAAATCGCCGCGATCGTGCGCGATGCCGCCATCGAAGGCTTTGGAGAAGATCGGGTTTCGGCGGGAAACCTGATGAGCGTTTCTGAGGATTTCGGCGAGTTTCTCGATCCCGTTCCCGGCTGTTATTTTTTCATCGGAAGCCGCAATGAGCGCAAAGGCTTCGTCTACGGGCACCATCACCCGAAGTTCGATATCGACGAAGAAGCCATGGCAACCGGCATCGAGGCGATGTCGCGCGCCGCGGTCAAATACCTGCAGAACTGACCAGACCGACATCCAGCGCTGAGGTCCAGGAGTCCAGAAAGCGGTCACTCCCTGGGCGCTCGATCCTTCGGCCATACGTTCAAGAGAAAGGGCACCGAGTTTTATGGTTGCAACGACACGAGACCTGAAGAACGATATCGACGAGATCATGCCCGGCGTGATTGCCGACCGGCGCTACCTGCACGAGCATCCGGAGCTCGGTTTTCAGGAGTTCGAAACCGCAAAGCTGGTGGCCGAGCGCCTGGATTCCATGGGCGTCGAAGACATTCGCACCGGAATTGCCGTTACTGGCGTCACCGGGCTTATCAAGGGAACCAGGCAGGGTGGCCCGGAAAAGGTCGTGTTGGTGCGCGCCGACATGGATGCTCTGCCGATCCTGGAAGAGAACGCGGTCGACTACCGATCGAAGACCGATGGCAAGATGCACGCCTGCGGGCATGATGCGCATACCTCCATGCTCCTCGGGGTGGGACGGTCTGCTGCTCGACCGGCGCGACGAATTCAGCGGCACAGTCAAGCTGCTTTTCCAGCCGGCCGAGGAAGGTGGCGGCGGTGCCCGGGTGATGATCGAGGAAGGCGTGTTGGAAGACCCGACCGTCGATCTGGTCTTTGGGCAGCATGTCGCGGCCGAGGTTCCGGTCGGAAAGATCGAGCTGCGTGGCGGCCCGTGCATGGCAGCGGCCGATCGCTTCGAGATCCTGATCAAGGGACGCGGCGGCCATGGCGCGCAGCCGCACCTGACCGTCGATCCGATTGCGGTCGGCTCCCAGATTGTTTCCGCGTTGCAAACCATCGTCGCGCGTGAGGTCGATCCGACCAAGGAAGCGGTCGTTACCGTGGGGGCATTCATTGCCGGAGATGCGTCCAATGTGATTCCGGACACTGCGGTGATGCGTGGAACCCTTCGTTCGTTCGATCCCGACGTGCGCGAGCTCATCGGCCGCCGGGTTGGCGAAATCGCCACCGGGATCGCCGCTGCCATGCGGGCAGAGGTCGAATACAGCTATCAGCCCGGCTATCCGGCCACCATCAACGATCCGGTCGAAACCGAGAAGGTCCGCGAAATCGCCGCAGGTGTGGTGGGCGAGGAAAACGTGATCACCGCCGACTTGCAAATGGGCGCCGAGGATTTCAGTTACTTCCTCGAGCAGAAGCCGGGTTGCTTCTTCTTCACCGGCACCCGCGATGAGGACAGGGGAATCACCTGGGGCCACCACCACCCGAAGTTCGACGTCGCCGAAGACGGCATGTCGGTCGGTATGGAAGTCATGGTGCGCACGGTGTTGAGCGCGTTGAACGAGGAGTAGTCCGGCAAAGCACGTCGATCGTCTCGGGAGATCCAGCGTCCGGCGCTGTCTCCCGAGAGGACAGTTCAGATTCTGGGAATCGTGACCACCGCTCAGCTCAGTGTCCGATAACCTGCATGGAATTGGTGTGCGGGGCCCTCCCAGTTGAAGCGCCGGGCCGCTTCCGCCACGATCGCCGGCGGGCGTTCCCGGATGCCGAGCCGCACCCATTGATGAATCTTATCCACGCCCCTTGACAAGAGCGAACATATGTTCTATAGTGATCTCAAGCGGCACGTTTGGCAGCGAGCGCGGGCCTGGGCAGCAGATCATCGCGCCCGGGCTGGTTACCCGTCATCCACACTCGGTGCTGGATCCCGGCTCTGCAGAGCGTCGAGGTCGATCCCACCGCTCATCACACGAACACAACCACCCCCGGTCGTAGCGCTGGGCCTCCGTGCCCTCCCGTCGTACCGACAACCAGGTTCTGCACAGGATTAGAGCTGTAGAACCGCTCGGGCAGCAGCGTCCCCGCACTTCGCGGTGTCGTCGTTTTGCCTCGATCGGGCGCAGGGGCCCTTCGCGACGACCGGCTATCCGCACGAAACGCAGGACGAAATACCTACCCACCAGATTCTGAACCTGACCCGCTTCCGTGGGCAAAGCGTCTGCTTTCGCCCCTCCGTGCTGGGGAGATGTGACAACCTGCGTGGAACATGCCAGGCAACGCCTGATGGCGGGCATGTTTGTGCCGCTTACGGGGCCGGGGCCGACTGTGGCTACTGCATGTCGAATGCAGATTGCCCGGATGGCCAAGTTTGTGTATCGGATCTGTTCTGCCAGTTTTGCGACCCCGGTCTGGGGAATGGATGCGTCGTACCACTTTGACGGTTGCACGATTCGCGGGGCGAACCACGGTTTCGATTTGATCACATCGTCTAGAACGGTCGGCAACCTGCCGAATTCGCTCCCGTAAGCCAGTTGCAGCATTGCCCGGGCTGGATGCCGCTGCCGGTCGTCGATCCTCGCCCCGAGCAGCCAGCAAGTCAAGCAGCGCAACGGTCGGACCGTAGCGACGCAACCGCCGCATATGCTGGAAACCCCGCCCGCGGGTTGTGCCCGGGTTCTCTTGTCGATCCTTGACATCCTTGAAGGGGAGACATAGTATTGCGGCGTTCTCTTGGGAGCGCTCCCACGGATGGGGCGCAGATGTATGCAGAAGCGCCAAATCTTTGTGGATGCGCTCTCACGGCGATGGAGCCGGATGTGACAACGCTCGAGGAAATTGCGGAAATCGCCGGCGTGTCGCGCTCGACCGTATCGCGGGTCGTCAATGGCGATCCCCGCGTCAGCACCGCCGCGCGTGAGCGCGTCGAAGCCGTCATCACCGAGCGCCACTACGTTCCCAATGCCGCCGCCCGCAGTCTCGCATCCCGCCGCACCCGCATCATCGGGCTGCTCATCTCACCCTCGGTCGGCGTGATCCTTTCCGATCCCTTTTTCACCGATCTGATCCAGGGCGCGGTCCGCGCGAGCAACGATTCCGAATACATCCTCACCATCCTGATGGAGACCGGCGATTCACCCAAATCGGCCGATCGCGTCTATCGCCGCTTCATTCGCAGCCGGCATGTCGATGGCGTCGTCATTCTCTCCAGCGTGGTGGAAGACCCGATCGTCGAGCGTCTGAAGGGAGACGACTTCCCGTTCGTCCTGATCGGCCGGCATCCGCACCACGCGGTAAATTTCGTCGACATCGACAATCGCAGCGCCGCACGTGAGGCAGTCGCCCATCTCCTTGAGCATGGGTATCGCCGCATCGGGATCCTCAATGGGCCCCCGAACATGATCGCGTCTATCGATCGCTACGCCGGCTATGTGAATGCATTGCAGGAAGCGGGACGCATCCCCGATCCAATGCTCACGGTGTATGCCGATTTCACCCGCCGCGGTGCCTATCGCGCCATGTCGCACTTGCTGGGGCAGCTCGATACGCCCCCCGACGCCATGTTCGTCTCCAGCGACACGATGGCCTCCGGCGCCCTCCAGGCCCTGCGCGATCAGGGACTGCGAGTTCCCGAAGATGTGGCGGTGATGGGATTCGACGGACTGGACGAAGCGCAGGTTTCGCAGCCCATTCTATCGACCATCCACCAGCCGATCCGCGAGCTTGGCGCGGAAGGGGTTCGCGCGCTCATCGAGCTGCTCGAGCATCCCGAGCGCGCTCCGATTCACCGATATCTTCCCTTTCGCTTGCAAACCCGCCGCTCATGCGGGTGCGTGGACAGCGCGAATGCCGCTTTGGCCAACACGACTGGAGGTGCAGCGGCCTGACATTCCGGCGCCCACATCGGGCGTTCGCTTTACCTGGGTTCGATCCGTCCGCACCGCGCGGATGGCGAAACGCGGACCGGCATCCGGGCCGGCCGCATGAAGACCAACGGAGGACTTCATCGATGACCGACGAACGGTTCAAAACACTCGAGACCATTGGCAAGCTTGTCAGCGAAGGCAAGATCGATCGCCGCCGGCTCTTCCAGACCGCCGCGGCACTGGGGCTCACTGGCGCCGTTGGTGGCGCTGCCGTCGCCAGCACAGCGCTCCTCGGCCCTGGCGCAGGACAGCGATTCCGCTGAATCTGGTCACCATCTCGCAAGAGCAGCAGGCGACCTGGATCAAGAACTTCAACCCGCTCGCTCGGCGGAGGCAATTCCCGCTGGCCAACCCAGGGCGGCATCTACGAGCCAATGGCCATCTACAGCACACCGCAGGGCGTGCTCAACCCCTGGCTGGCCGATTCCTGGTCATTCAGTGAGGACTGCTGACGCTCACCTTCAACATGCACCCGGGCGTGAACTGGTCGGATGGCACCCCGCTGACCGCGCAGGACGTCAAGTTCACCTACGACACGCTGAACGCGAACGAAGGGCTCTCGCGGCACCGGCGCCATTCGCACAGTGCTCCCCCGTCTGGCCAGCATCGAGGCGCCGGACGATGCCACCGTCGTCTTCACGTTCAACGAAGTCTTCACGCTCAATCTGTACGACATCGCCGAGCAGATGATCGTGCCGAAGCACATCTGGGAAAATGTCGAAGATCCAGTCGCCTTCCTGAACGATGAGAACCCGGTCGGTTCCGGTCCGTTCACGAACATCGGCCGCTTCGAGGCGCAGTACTGGGAGCTGCTCAAGAACGAGAACTACTGGCAGGAAGGCAAGCCGCTCATCGACGGCTTCCGCTTCCCGTCCTATCCCACCAACGACGCCGCCCTGCTGGGCAGCCTCAACGGTGAGAACGACTGGTTCGCGAACTTCATCCCGGATGTCGAGAACACCTTCGTCTCGAAGGACCCGGAGAACTTCCACTACTGGTTCCCGTCCTACGGCGCGACGGTTCACCTCTGGCTGAACACCACCGTAGCCCCGTTCGACAGCGTCGATGTGCGCAAGGGCATCAGCCAGGCGATCGACCGCGAGCAGATCGTCAATATCGCCATGTACGACTACACCCACCCGGCCGATTCTTCCGGCCTGAGCGACGCCTTCCCGGCCTTCAAGACCGAAGATGCCTCTACCCAGGGTGAGTGGGTCAAACATGAACGTCGACGCCGCCAACGCAGCGCTCGATGCCGCCGGCCTGACCAGGGATGGCGACGTCCGCAAGACCGCCGATGGCATCCGACATGGAATACGAGCTGCTACGTCGTCACCGGTTGGTCCGACTGGGTGGCCTCCTGCGAGATCATGGCCGCGAACCTGGCCGAAGTCGGCATCAAGGCGACGGTCACGCCGCTCGACTTCAACGCCTGGTACGACAAGGTCTCCAAGGGTGAGTTCGACATGAGCATCGGTTGGAGCGATGGCGGCGCCACGCCGTATAGCTTCTACCTCGGTTGCATGTCGACTGCTACGGTTCGCCCGGTCGGCACCCTGAGCCCGCAGAACTGGCAGCGCTTTGGATCGGAAGAGGCGGATGCCCTCCTGGCGCAGATGGCCGCCACCAGCGATGTCGAAGTCCAGAAGGGCGATCGTCGCGCAGCTTCAGGAGCTCTACAACCAGAACGCACCGGGCGTGCCGCTCTTCCCCGGACCGCAGTGGGGCGAGTACGTCACCCTGCGCTTCGACGGGTTCCCGAACGACGAGAACCCGTACGCGATCCTGTCGACCTACGACAATCCGGAGCGCTTGACGGTCATGACCACCATCGCCCCGATCGCGGCGGAATAACGGTCGCTTCGCTCTGAGCAATGGGCCCCGCGGATCTCGCATTCGCGGGGCCATTGGGAGTAGGATGGCGTCAACAACGGCCATCCTGCTCCCATGCTCCAACGGCGCTAGCAAGGGTTGATTCGTGAGATACATCGGCCGTCGACTTGCCTTTTACGTTCTTGCGTTCTGGGCGTCGATCACCCTCAACTTTTTCCTTCCCCGACTCATGCCGGGCGATCCCGGCACTGCGATGTTCTCCCGCCTGCAAGGGCAGGTCGATCCATCGCAGCTGGAGTCGATGCGTCGAGGCCTACGGTCTCTCCGACGACCCGCTCCTCACCCAATACTGGAACTACCTGACCAGCGTGCTCCGGGGAGACTTCGGAACGTCGATTTCCTCGTTTCCGTCGCCGGTCATCGACGTCATTCGCACCAGTTTCTTCTGGACCATTCTGCTTGGCCTGGTGGCGCTGATCATCAGCTTCGCGCTCGGGAGTCTGCTCGGCATCATCGGCGCCTGGCGGCGCAACGGGTTTGTCGATTCGGTGCTTCCGCCCATCCTGCTCTTCACCGGATCGTTTCCCTATTTCTGGATCGCTACCGTGGCGCTCTTCTTCATCGGTTTCAAATGGCAGCTGCTTCCCCTGCGGCATGCCTATTCCGATGAGCTCTCACCTGCGTTCAGTCTCGAGTTCTTCTGAGCGTCGGAAGACACCTGATCATGCCCGCCGGCACCATCATCCTGGTCGCGATCGGCGGCTGGATGCTGGGCATGCGCAACGCCATGATCTCCATCCTTTCCGAAGACTACATAATGATGGCGGAAGCCAAGGGCCTTTCGCAGCGGCGAGTCATGTTCAGCTACGCCGCCCGCAATGCGCTTCTCCCCAGCGTGACCGCGTTCGGTATGGCGCTCGGATTCGTCATCAGTGGCGCGTTGGTCACCGAAGTCGTCTTTGCCTATCCCGGGCTCGGCTACAGTCTCCTGACCGCGGTGCGCCAGCTCGACTATCCCCTGATGCAGGGAATTTTCCTGATGATCACGCTGGCGGTGCTGGTCGCCAACCTGATCGTCGATCTCCTGTATGTGCGGCTCGATCCGCGCGTGCGCACGGGCTAGGGGGCGCGATCCATGTCATTGCAGATTCCCGTTCTCGAGCTCGAATCGGAGCAAGTACGCCAGATTGGGCAGGACTTCCCCGAACCCGACCAGTCGCGCTGGGCGACGGTCAGGTCGTATGCGCCCGGTTGGATCGCGCCCCTATTCCACAGCAAGAAAGCCATTCTCGGAATGGTGATCCTGATCACCTATGTTTCGCTGGCATTGTTGGCGCCAGTAATTTCTCCGGGCGATCCAAAGGCAATGGTCGGTCAGCGACATCTGGCGCCCTCACGCGAATTTCCGCTCGGTACGACTGGACTTGGGCGCGATGTCTGGGCGCAAACGATTTGGGGCGCGCGCTTCACCCTGCAGATCGGATTCCTGGTAGGAATCTCCACCACCATCGTCGGCTGTGCGGCCGGGATGACCGCGGGGTATTTCCGCGGCAAGATCGACGATGCGCTTTCACTCGTGATGAATGTCTTTCTGATCATCCCAACCATTCCGCTGCTGGTTGTGCTCGCGGCATTCGTCGGAAGCAAGAACTTGCTCTATTTCGTGGCGGTCCTCACCCTCACCGGGTGGGCCTGGCCGGCGCGCGTCATCCGCGCGCAAACCCTGTCGCTGCGGGAAAAAGACTTCGTGGCGGCTTCGGTGGTCGTCGGGGAAAAGGGTTGGCGCATCATTTTCAAAGAGATTCTGCCCAACATGCTCTCGATCATCGTTGCCAGCTTCATCGGGTCCACGATCTTTGCCATCGGTGCGCAGGCGGCGCTCGAGTTCCTCGGCCTGGGCAACCCGAGCCGGGTGAGTTGGGGCACCAATCTGTACTGGGCACAGAACGACTCCGGTCTGATCACCGGTGCCTGGTGGACCTTCGTGCCGGCCGGAGTGTGCATCGCGCTGGTGGCCTTTTCCTTCGCCATGATCAACTACGGCATCGATGAAATAACCAACCCGCGCCTGCGCGCGAGATCTGGCATCGACAAGGCGCTCAAGGAACGAAATGTGAAAACCACTGGCACGCGGGCGACTCCGGTGCTCCAGCAGGCAGCCGCCACTCCGGTCGCGCCGCGGAGCGTTTCATGAGCGAGGTCAGACCAGTTCTGGATGTCCGCGATCTGCGGGTCGAATACATGAGTCCGCGCGGGCCGGTGGTCGCGGCCGACAACGTGTCGTTCCATATTCAGCCGGGTGAAGTCTATGGACTTGCCGGCGAATCGGGCTGCGGCAAATCGACCATTGCGCTCGCGTTGCTGCGCGTGCTCGGGCCGCCGGCGGTCATCACCAACGGCGAGGTCTGGTTCAACGACACGAACGTGCTCACGCTGAATGACAAGGAGCTGGAGCAAGTATCGCTGGCGCGATGTCGCCATGGTCTTCCAGTCGGCCATGAACTCGCTCAATCCGGTCATGAAGATCGGCGATCAGATCATCGACGCCCTGCAAGCGCACGAGCATATCTCCGCTCGAGGCGCCCGCGAGCGGGTGAAAGAGCTGCTGCAGATCGTGGGCATCGACCCCAGCCGCATCGACGCCTATCCGCATGAGCTGTCCGGCGGCATGCGGCAGCGCGCGGTCATCGCCATGGCGCTGGCGCTGAACCCGCCGCTGTTGATCATGGACGAGCCGACCACCGCGCTCGATGTGGTGGTGCAGCAGGAGATCATGCAGCAGCTCTCCGATCTCAAATCGCAGTTCGGCTTCTCGGTGCTCTTCATCACCCACGACCTGTCGCTACTGGTGGAGTTCTCCGATCGCATCGGCATCATGTACGCCGGCGAGATCGTGGAAGAAGCCCCCGCCAAGGAGCTCTTCAAGGATCCCAAGCACCCCTATACCTTCGGCTTGATGCACTCCTTCCCATTGGTGCATGGACCGCGACGAGTGCTGACCGGCATTCCCGGCGCGCCGCCGAACCTGCTGAACCCGCCGACCGGTTGCCGCTTCCACGACCGGTGCGCGCTTGCCTTTGCGCCGTGCCCGGTCAACCGGCCCGAGCTGATTCAGCTTGCGGGCAGACCGGCAGGTGGCGTGTTTCCTGCATGACGGCGTGCATGACTTCGATACCTCGACGGCGATGCGTGCCGCCATCGACGAATCGACCTTGATCGGAGCCCGCCGGTGAGCGCCCAGGAACCGCAAAGCGACGAGGTGCTGCTCTCGGTTCGCAATGTCACGAAATACTTTCCGGTCGGCACGGCCTTTCACCGGCTGCAGCTTCGCGCCCTCAGCAATATCAGCTTCGATCTCAAACGCGGGCACGTGCTGGCGTTGGTGGGAGAGTCCGGCAGCGGCAAGAGCACGGCGGCGCGCTGCGTGGCTCGCTTGATCGAGCCGTCCAGCGGCGAGATCTGGTACAAGGGCCAGAACGTGCTGGAGACCGAGAAGAAGAGCGCATCGCTGCAATATCGCGGCGACATCCAGATGATCTTCCAGGATCCGTTCGGATCGCTGAATCCGGTCAAGACGATCGACCATACCCTGCGCCGCTCGTTGCAAATCCACAAGAAGTCAAGCGGCGGCAAGGACGCGGCCGCCAAGGTGAAGTCGTTGCTGGATAGCGTCGGGCTGGCGCCCGCGGATCAGTACGTCGCCAAGTATCCCTACGAGCTCTCCGGCGGACAGCGGCAGCGCGTTTCTTTTGCGCGCGCGCTAGCGGTCGAACCGGAAATCATCCTGGCGGATGAGCCGATCTCCATGCTCGATGTATCGATTCGCATGGGAATTCTCAATCTCATGGAGCGGCTGAAGGAAGACAAGGGGCTCTCGTACCTCTACATCACCCACGACCTTGCCAGCGCGCGCTACTTCGCCGACGAAACCAACGTCATGTACGGCGGTCAGATCGTCGAGGGCGCTGAAAGCGAGGAGCTGGTTAGCCATCCGGCACATCCGTATACCCAGCGATTGCTGGACGCGGTGCCCGATCCGCTGGCTGAGCATGGCGTTTTGGCGGGACATCAACGCTGGGAGCCGCCGGTGCTGGTCGATCCGCCGCCCGGTTGCCCATACGCGCCACGCTGCCCGATGGTGATGCCGGTTTGCCGGGAGGTCATGCCCGGCAGAACGCAGCTCAACCCGCAGCATTGGGTAAAGTGCCATCTGCATGGCTCTGGCGACGTGGTCCCACTAGCCGCGGACTAGTGCGCGCGAGCGACTCCTGTGCCGGCACGTGCTCGGTTGGGACGCTTTCTCGTGGGTGCCCGTTCCCTTGCACGAATATCACGGGGCGTAATGCCCGGCTATCTGAACTGAAAACGTCAAAATGCAAGCCATCGAAAGGACCAGCATAGGAATGAAACAACTTGGGCTCATTGGGTGCGGCGATGTCGCGTTCCGCACCTATATTCCCGGGATTCTGGCCGAGGCCGCCCGTGCGTCCGTGGTCGCCACGTTCGACCCGATGCTGGAACGCGCGCAGAAAGCGGCCGCTGTCTTCCCCAACGCCACCGCCTACAGCGAGTTCGAGCCATTCCTGCATCACGCTGGGCTGGACGGCGTATTCAACCTGACTCCCGCACCGCTCCACGCAGCGATCACCGGCCAGGCATTCGACCATGGGCTCCACGTCTTTTCGGAGAAGCCGATCGCCGCGACGGTGGCTGAAGGACAGGCGTTGGCCGACCGAGCCCGTAACGAAGGGCTGGTTTATCTCTGCGCTCCGGCCACAATGGCGACCGACCGATTCCAGTGGATCAAGGGTTTCATGGACGCGGGCCGCATGGGCACCCCGACGGTGGCAACCGGTCAAATGGCCAACCTCGGCCCGGCCATGTGGCGGCAGTACACCGGCGACCCTTCGGTCTTTTACAAGCAGGGCGTCGGTCCGATTCTCGACATTGGAGTCTACGTGCTGCATGGCATCACCGGGCTCTTCGGTCCAGCCAAACGGGTGCAAAGCTTCGCCGGTATCGCTATCCCGGAGCGCACGGTGCTCATTCCCCGGCTGCAGGGCGAGAAGATTACGGTCGAAACCCCGGATGTCTCGATGATCCAGCTCGATTTTGGTAACAACAGCTACGCGCAGATCCTGTCCAGCTTCGCGGTACCTGGTTCGCAGGCGCCCGCGATGGAAGTCCACGGAAGCGACGCGAGCCTGACCATTTGGCTCGACGACTGGTACAACGCCGCCGGCCCGATCGACTACATCCAGCGCGATCCTTCCCCGGCAGGATTGCAGGCCTGGCAGAAGCGGGTCAGCCCGCCGTCACCGGTCGGCCATCCGGGAGAGAACTTGATCGGGTCAGGACCGCGCCATTTCGTCAGCGTGTTGAATGGCACCCAAGAGCCGATCTTGACCGCAGAGCATGCAATTCATATTCTGGACATCATCTTGTCATCGGCGGAATCTGCATCCAGCGGTAAAGCCATCGAGCTGAACACGTCGTTCTAGCCGCCAGATTCCGTCACGGAAGGACTTCCATGGCGGATCAGGACGTGCTTTCAGTCGTCGAACGATTTGGCGATGCCTTGAATGCGAAAGATATCGACGCGGTCATGGCACTCATGACCGACGATTGCCTCTTCGAAAACACCTCCCCGTTTCCCGACGGGGAGGTGTTTCGCGGCCAGGATGCGGTGCGCGCCTTCTGGACCGAGCTGGCGAAAACCCCCGGGATGCGCTTCGATACCGAGGAAGCTGTGGTGTCCGGCGATCGGGTCACCACCCGCTGGCGTTATTCGTGGACCAACGACGACGGATCCGTTGGGCATATCCGAGGAATCGACCTGTTCAAAGTGCGCGACGGCAAGGTTGCCGAGAAGCTGTCCTACGTCAAGGGGTAGGTGAAGCGAGCAGCGGTTCTCCGGTGCGAACCGATTCGATGACCTCCTCGGTCGCCGCAATCACGACGTCCGGTCGCTCGATCTGGATGTAATGGCTACTGTCCGCGACGATTTCGTGTGGTGTTCCCGGCAAGAGAAGCGCCAGCTCCGCCTGGGCCGCTGCCCAGGCCGCTTCGAGCTCGTCCACCGTGAATCCCGGAGGATTGTCTTCGAGTCCGAACGGCATTCCTTTGGAAAGAACGACATACGGGACGTTGGGCAGCGGTGTGCTGGCGGCAGCCAAACGCATGGCGTTCGAGGCCTCAACGAAATCGATCGTTTCGTATTCCGTGTAGTTCGCCAGCATGTCAGGGATTGCCGATGCGTACTCGGAGTAGGCGTCGAATGCTTCGGCGGGCATGTTTGACTCGACGAACTCTGAGAGCGCATCGACCAATACCAGCCCGGCAATGTCCTCGGGATAGGTCGCGGCGTAAAGTCGGGCTAGCAGACCGCCCATCGAGTGAGCCACAAGGACCACCGGATCGTCGTTGGCGATCAGGAGTCGTAACTCTCGGAGTTCTGCGACCACGTCCTCAGCCGCCCGGGGCATCGGTACCGCATCGCTCCGGCTGGGAAACTGTTTGCCGTCCAGCACCGACATGGTGCCGGGTCGGTCATACGTGCAAACGCGTGTCGATCTGGAAATGGCGGGAAAGACCGGGTTCAGCGGCGAGCCGGATCCAATCAGGTCGTCAGTCCAGACGTCTGCTCGACTTCGATACCCCGAGACGAGCAAGACGGTGGGCGAGCCGCTTCCCGCGCACTCCACATACAGGGACCGGCCGCTTGCGAGCTGGACCAGCCCGGTAAAGTCACCAGATACAGCAACCGGGGTGATCGCCGCGGCCGTCCGCGGGGATTGGGGTGAAAGCAGTATTAGGGCGACTACTGCGCAGGTAATGAATCGCACGTGGTTCTCCGATGCATTGTAGTGTCGACGATCAGCGATTCACCTTAGCAGAGCGGAGAACCAGGCGATGGGGCATCAGCGACCGGCGACCGAAATCCTGGTTGCCGGTTCGACGATCTCCTTCGCAGCCATCTCGACGATCGCTGAGTCGGTGAGATTGCCAAAGTTGAGGATGACCTGATCGATGCCGAGCGATGCTTGTTCCTCGATCGCTTCGAGCACCGGTTTGGCTGAGCTCGGATCGCCGATTGTCAGCGTTGCTCCGGACAGCGTGGTTTTCTCGATCTCAGCATAGTCACGTCCGAGCTTGGCGCAATGCTCCTTGAGCACATCCAGCTTGTGTGGAAGCTCGGGCGACGGGAAGAGGTTACAGGCGTCGGCATACTGCGCGACCAGGCGTAGCGTTTTCTTCTCGCCGCCCCCACCGATCAGGATTGGGGGATGGGGGCGACTGACGGTGGCCGGAACGCTCAAGGTCTCGGCCAAGTGATAGTGCGTTCCATCGTAGGCGTCGTTGCTCGCTGACCACATCTGATTGACGATCTGCAAAGTCTCTTCCAGTCGCTCGAATCGTTCGCTGGTCGACGGATACGGAACGCCCAGCGCGTTGTGCTCGCGCTCGAACCAGGCGGCGCCGATGCCTAGATAGGCGCGGCCTTCGGAAAGGACATCGAGCGTGCTGACCGTTTTGGCCAGAATGCCTGGATGCCGGTAGGTCACCCCGGTGACCATCGTGCCAAGTTTGACCTTCGATGTCAGGGCAGCGGCATAGCTGAGGGCGTTATACCCCTCCAGCATCGGGTCTTCCGCGGGGCCGTTGTACGAAATCTGAAAGAAGTGGTCCATGACCCAGAGCGATGCGAATCCGCCATCGTCCGCGGCTTTGGCAAGTGAGGCAAAACCGGGTGCGATAGCAGATTCGCCGCCGGGAAAGTTGAACTGGGCAATTTGCAGGCCGATCTTCATGGTGAGTCCCTTCGTGAATGAGGTGGCAGGTTCGGTGTGATATAACTAACCAGTTAGTTATATCACACCGAACGATATACTTCAGGCGACTTGGAAGTCAAGGCTGAGTCGTTCTCCATCGGATGGGCATGCGCAACGTCGAATTGACCAAACAGCGGATTCTGGAAGCAGCCACCGGGGAGTTCTCGGCGCATGGCTATTCCGGCGCGCGGGTCGATCGCATCGCCGCGAACGCCGCCGCCAACAAGGCCCTGATCTACTCCTATTTCGGCAACAAGGAAAAGCTCTTCGAGGCCGTGCTGCAGGAGATCATGACGCAGGTCGTGCGTGACGTACGCATGGACGCCTTCGACCTGCCCGGCTATCTCGGACGCCGGCTGGAGTGGCAGTTTCACAATCCCACGCTCGCGCGGATCGCAACTTGGGCGGAACTCGATCCGGAGAGTCTGCCCCAGACGCTCACGGGTAGTGACATGCGTGCGCGCAAGCTGTCCGCTATCTCCGAGGCGCAACAAGCCGGCGCAATCAACGATGAGTTCACGTCCGATCAGGTCTTGGCCCTGATCGATTCGCTGGCGCGCCCAGGCTTGGTGCTGCGCGGCGAGAAGACGGTGCCGCTGGACGAATTCGAGCAGTACAAGCGCACGGCGGTTGCCGCCTTGCGAAAACTGATCGCGCCCACGCAAGCGCAGTAGCGCACCCGATCCAGCTGTGATCAAATGCCGAAGAACGAACGTCGGTACATTCGCCCGGGTGCGAAGGGAGTGTCATGAGCGTGGTTTCTGCAAACGACCGGATTGGTGTGGCGATCTTCGGCGCCGGCAATGTGTCGAGCGGGCATCTCGATGCATATCTGAACAGTCCGCGCTGCGAGGTGGTAGCGATCGGTAGTCGCACCAGGGCGGGGGCGGAAGCGAAGGCGCGCGAAGTTGGTATCGATCCCGCGACCATCGGCATCTATGACGCGATCGACGATCTGCTCGCCGATCCCAATGTCGACGCGCTCTCGATCACAACGCCGCACGATCGTCACGCCGCCGATGTGATCTCCGCTGCGCACGCTGGCAAGCACTGCCTGGTCGAGAAACCGATCGCGATGTCGGTGGAGGAGCTCGATGCGATGGATGCCGCGGTTTCGGAGGCGGGAATTCGCACCGTCTGCGGGTTCGTGCTGCGGTTCAATCCCGCCACGCTCGCGACCAAGGCCCTGATCGACGAAGGAATGCTGGGCGATGTGCTCTATGTCCAGACCGACTATTGGCATAACCCGGAACAGAGCGGCTATCCCGGGTCGGAGAATTACTTGACGAAGATGGACGCCAGCGCCATGACGCTGGGCGGCTGTCATGCGCTGGATCTGGCGCGCTATCTCATGGGAAGCGACATCGTCGAAGTCAGCGCCTACGGATTTACGGGAGCGGAGGAGGTGAAGCACCTTCCAGGGCAAACGGCCATCGTCAGATTTGCCAACGGGAAAGCGGGCAAGGTGTCGGCGGCGGTGGAGCAGTGGATGCCGTATCAATTCAATGTCGATGTGCTCGGTACCGACGGAGGACTGCGTGACAACCGGTTCTTCAGCCGGAAGTTACCAGGCGTCACCGGCTGGATCGAGTTCCCGACGGTGCTTCCGAACAGTGGCGCGGTCAGCCACCACCCGTTCCAGGGGGAAGTCGATCACTTCCTCGACTGCATCATCCACGGGAAAGAGAGTCATGTGAATGTGCACGATGGGGTCAACACCCATCGCGCATTGTTCGCCATCGACCGGTCGTCGGCCGAAGGCGGAACGCGCATATCCATCTGAGTTCGGGGTCGCGATTCCTGGGCCCAGAGAAGCAAGATCGCGCGTTTTCAGGAACGCGTTGAGGTTACGCAAGTCGTCGGCAATCTCCATCGTGCGAGAATGGAGCCAGAGGACGGCTCGATTCGGGGCCGCATACGGAAGAGGACATGACGATGCCGTTCACGCTCTCATATGAAACGGGCAACGCGCTCAAAGCGGAAGCGGATGCGCTCATTTTGCCCATTCGCACCGATGCTTCGGGCGAGCTGATTTTTGCCGGCGCCACCGCCGAAGCCAACACCTCGCTCAAGGGAGAGCTGCGCCAGCTCGCCGCCGATGCGCGCTTCACGGGCAAACCGGGCAGCCGTCTGGTGGTTCCCACGGTGGGCCGCATGAAGGCGCGCCGGGTGGTGCTGACCGGGATTGGTTCGGCGGAAACGCTCGATGCCGAAACGTTGCGCAGAGCCTGGGGTTCCGCCATCACTGCCGCCCGAGACGCCGGCGCCACCAAAATCGCATCGGGATTGCCGGAAGGAAGCACGGCGGCCACGCTCGAAGGCGCAGTGCAGGGCGCGTTGTTGGGCGCCTACCGATTTCAGACCTATCACGGCTCGGTCAAGAATGAAAAACCGGCGGCTGAGGTCGAGTCGCTCATCTTTGTCGATCGCCAGCTCGAGATCGAGGCGGTCGAAACTGCCTTTGCGCGAGGCACCGCACTGGCCGACGCGGTCAATCTCGCCCGCGACCTCACGCACGAACCGGGGGGAGCGCTTTCTCCGGCCCGAGTGGCCGATGTAGCCAAGGAAGTGGCGAAGAAGACCGGGCTGAGCTGCGAGGTTTTCGGACCGAAAGAGCTGGCCAAGATGGGTGCCGACGCGATCCTCACCGTAGGGAAGGGGAGCGTGAACGAACCGCGCATGATCCATTTGACCTACAAGCCGAAGGGCGCGAAAAAAGGGATTCGCTCGATCGGCCTGGTCGGGAAGTGCATCACGTTTGACACGGGTGGCTATTCCATCAAGCCAGGCGATTCCATGATCGACATGAAGGGCGATATGGCCGGTGGCGCGGCGGTGCTGGCGGCGATGACCGCGCTCAAGGCGCTCGGCTGCCCGTACGAGGTGCATGGGGTCATCTGCGCGGCAGAGAACATGATCTCGGGCGAGGCATTCCGGCCGGACGATATCATCGTCGGCATGAACGGCGTGACGATGGAGATTCTTTCCACCGATGCCGAAGGCCGGCTGGTGCTGGCCGATGGCCTGGTCTACACCTCGCGTCTCGGGGTGGGTGAGATGATCGATCTCGCGACCCTCACCGGCGCGAAAGTCATCGCGCTCGGCGAAGAGACGACCGCGCTCTATGCCAATCGCGACGATCTGGCCGATAACCTGCTGACGTCCGCGAAGCGTTCGGGTGAGCTGATGTGGCGTATGCCACTGACCGAAGCGCTGGAAGGGCAGATCAAGGGCGAGCTGGCCGATATCAAGAATACCGGCGGCCGCGCTGGTGGCTCGATTACGGCGGCACTCTTCCTGCAACATTTCTCTGAGGGGTTGCCATGGGCCCACCTCGATATTGCCGGTGCGAACCGGACAAAGATTGGATCGTCCTATACCCCCAAGGGCACGACCGGCGTCGGCGTGCGGACATTGCTCGATTACCTGACGGAAGGAGTGGTTGCCTAAGATGGCGGACGAGATCAAACTCGATCAAATCGACTGGATTACCTTCGACTGCTACGGAACGCTGGTCGACTGGGAGGGTGCCTTTGGCTCGCTCTGCTATTCGATCGCGCTGCGTAACACGCCCGATCCGCCGCCAGGACCGCAACTGCGCGCGCGCTGGGAAGAGATCCAGTTCGAGATCATCCAGGGACCGTATCAGGACTACAAGCGGATCCTCTCGGAGAGCATCCGCGCCTGGTGTCTCGAGATGGGCTACAAGTGGCAGGACTCGTTCGGGCCGGCCATGACCACGGCCATGCGCTCGATCCAGGCGTTCCACGATACCAAGCCGGCGCTGGAGCGAGCGCGGGCGGCGGGACTCAACCTGGCGATCATCTCGAACACCGACCGGGACATCATCACGCACTCGATCAAGCAGATCGGCGTTTCGTTCGACAAGGTGATCGTGGCGCAGGATGTCAGCGCTTACAAACCGTCTCCCAAAGTCTTCGAGTACGCGATCGCCGAGATCGGTGCCGATCCGAGCCGCATGCTGCACACCGCGTTCGGTTTCAAATACGACATCGGTCCCGCCCAGCAGTTCGGCATGAAAACCGCCTGGGTCAATCGCAATGCCGAGAAACTGCCGGACAACCGCATCCAGCCCGACTTCATCTGGCCGGATCTTTGGGGGCTTGCGGCGTTCGCTGGTAAGCCATACGACGTGTAGCAAACAGCGGTCTGCACGAGCAGTCAGTGATCAGAAGTCGGAAACAAACGAGCGCGCGGTCGAGAACGGCCGCGCGCTCGTTCTGCTTG
The DNA here is from genome assembly GCA_963720855.1 of uncultured Chloroflexia bacterium. GTDB lineage: Bacteria > Chloroflexota > Chloroflexia > Thermomicrobiales > UBA6265 > JAMLHN01. Next base: position 422,943 of record CAVRGV010000003.1, read on the forward strand.
TTCTCTACTGATCGTTAGCTCTCGTTGGTCCAGACCGTGTAGAGCTTGCGAATAGGGCGTTTGACATCCCAGGTGCCGGACCAGCCTTTGGGAAAGGTGCACGAATCGCCTTCGGCCAGCGTGAAGCTTGCGCCGTCGTCACTGGTGCAATGCATTTCGCCCTGAAGGATGAAGATCATCTCGCCGTGGTGCTCGAAGCGTGAGCGGAAAGTGCCCGCATCGCATTCCCAGATGCCGGTTTCGATACTGCCGTCCGAGCTGACCCACGATTGGAAATCGCGGGTTGGGATCGAAACGCCGTCTTGCGTGATCGGTTTGGAATCGGGGGCCACGATGCTCGCGAGATCGTCCTTGCCGATGCGGGCGGCCTCGATGGTGGTGGTAGCGGTCACGATCATTCTCCTGCTGCCGTCTCGATGGGTAACCGCAGGACACAGCGGTCCTGCCATACGACCAATGGGATGGTGCGTTAGTTCACCGAGGCTGAGGCGCCCGGCAGGTTGATCTGCGCTGCGCCGAGCAGCACATACGGCGGCTGGCTGAAGTTGGCGCTGTTGGTCAGGTTCGAGACCACGATGCTGTTGGCGCCAAGCGCGAAGTAGGAGGCCGGAATCGTGATGGCGACCGAGGTCCAGGGGGCATTCTGACCCTGGCCCTGGCCGTCCCAACTCGCGAACCAACTGGTGCCATTGAAGATCGAGGTGCCGTTGATGGTGATCTGGATCGGATTCTTGGTGCCCGACTCGTCGTTCAGGCCGGTCAGGGTCAGGGTGACCGGTCCGGTCGGGGTCGAGCCAAGCTGAATGGTGATGCTGGCAGTGCTGTACTGGGTTTGCGATCCGTACAGCGCGGACCAGGGCCGGCCATACCAGACGCCGTTGCCCTGATAGTAGCCGCCGGTCCATTCGCTGGCGGCCAGCGTGACGGTGGTGGAGACGCTGGTCGTCGGATTGACCAGATTGCCGCCGCCGGCGGTGGCCTGCACCCCCTGCCCGAGCACCTGGATCTGGACATCTCCCTGCGCCAGCGTGCCGGCAAGTGGTAGTGCGACGCTGCTGAGCGCCAGTGCCGACGCGAGCGCCGCGATGCGGATGCGACGGCGGAAAAGCGAACCGAGTTCCATGGCCTGCACTCCTTCGAAGCGTGGGAAACGGGAACGATGACGAAACGGGGCGACATTGCCGCCCCGATGATGCGCTAACTGAGGGAAATAGGATCGACCGTTACCCCGGTAACCTGGATCGAGGCGCCGCCGAGCAAGATGTACGGGGTTTCACCCTGGTTGCCGGTCGGGGCGGTGTTCGCAATCGTGATGCTGTTCACGCCCGGGCCGAGCATGCCTTTGGGAATCGTGATCTGGACGGTGGTCCAGTTCCCCTGACCAACGGTGCCGCCCCAGTCTTCGAACCAGGCGTCGCCCGTGTAGACCACGGTGGTGTTGATCGTGAGCTCGATCGGCGTCTTGGTGGGCGCATCGTCGTCCATGCCAACCAGAGTCAGGATGACATCCTCGGTCGACGGATCGGAGAGTCCGATGTTGATGGAGGCGGTGCCTTCGCCGGTCGACTGCGCGTAGAGCGCGGCGGCGGTGCGGCCATAGCTTTCGGTTTCGCTCACCATCGCGGCGCCGACCCATTGATCGGGCGCGTAGGTGGCGATGGTGCTCAATCCGGAAACCGGATTCAGGAGCGATCCGTCGGCCGCGGGTGTGCCAGGCGAGCCTGGTGTTATGACTTCGACCTCGATCTGATCGCTTTGCGCCATCGCAATGCCGCTGGTGGCCAGCGCGCCAGCAAGCGCCAGCGCCGAAACGAACCCGCCAATTCGCATGCGCCGCATCGTTCGATTCTCTCCCACGCTCGCTCCTTTTTCTGCGTTCCTACCGCGGTCAACCGCCGCGTCGACGTATGTCTACAGCGTATCAGGCACGGCCATCGCGGGCACCCCAGGGCGCGGTCGATTCAAATCGACCGGCAGGGAAATCTTGAACGCGCCGACCATGCCAGGAATGGCGCGAATCTCCTCCAGCGCGCCGTCGGGAATTTCGTTGTCGACATTGACCACCATGATCGCTTCGCCACCGCGATGGTGGCGCCCGACTTCCATGCCCGCGATGTTGATGTCATAGCGGCCGATGACGGTGCCAACCCGGCCGATGACGCCGGGAACATCCCGGTGATGCGTGATCAGCAGCTCACCAGCCAATGGGCGATCGAGCGTGAAGCGGTCGACCGCCACGATCCCGGCCTGGGCGCGATCCCAGACGACGCGCACCTGATGCGCGGGTTCTTCCGGCTCGCCGGTGGCTTCGAAGGAAAAGGTCGGGATGACGTTCGGGTCGCGGGTCCCGGCGTCGACGCGGACTTCCATGCCGAGCTCTTCCGCGATCAGCCGGGCATTGACCGGCGTGACCCGGCGATGAGTCCAGAGGTGCATCGCCTCGCTCAGCGCGGCTCCTGCCACATGCTCTGTGACATCGTCCGGGATATTGCCGTTCACGGTCATGCGGAAACCGGCCGGGGGTGAGGGCTGCAAGACGGCCAGCAGATATCCGGCCGCGCTCGCAACCGATGTGAGCCGTTGCAGCTCCGGAGCGACCAGCGAGGCGGGCGGCAGATTGACCGCATTCGGCACTGCCTGACCGTTGAGCGCGCAAATGACCGATGAACTGATCATCTCGCCGACAGCCTTGAGGGCTTCTTCGCTCGATCCGCCGATGTGCGGGGTGAGGATGGCGTTCGGCAGCTCGAAGAGCGGGCTGCTGGTGCACGGCTCGTGTGGGTAGACATCGACACCTGCGGCCGCGACCGCGCCCGATCGCAGCGCTTCGGCAAGGACGTTCTCGTCGACCACATCTCCGCGCGAGCAGTTGATGACGATCACACCTTCCTTCAAGAGTGGGAAGGTTGCGGCGCAGAGCATGTTGCGGGTTTCCGGAGTGGATGGGACGTGATACGTGATGATGTCCGAGCGGCGCAGCAGCTCTTCGTAGGAAACCGATTCCGCGTCCAACTCGGCGAAACGGGCATCCGAGATATAGGGATCGTAGGCCAGGATCTTCATCTCGAACGCCTTGAGCCGCTGGGCGACGACGCCCCCGACGCGCCCGAGCCCGACGATACCAACGGTGCGGCCGCGCAGATCGACCGGCTTGAGTTTCTTGCGCTCCCAGAGCCCGGCATGGGTGGTTTCGTTGGCGCGCGGGATCTGGCGGGTGATCGAGAGCAGGAGCGCAATCGTGTGCTCGCCGGCCGAATAGCGGTTGGCGCCCGGCGCATTCAGCACCAGCACTCCGGCCCGTGTGGCCGCGTCGAGATCGACATTGTCAACCCCGACCCCGGCTCGGGCGATGACGCGTAGATTTGGACCAGCAGCAATCACTTCGGGAGTAACCTGGGTTTCGCTACGGACGATCAATGCGTCGGCGTTGCCCAGCACGGCCAGCAGAGCCGGGGTATTGGTGCCATCGACATCGATGATCTCGGCAACCTCAGCCAGCGCTGCTCTCGCGGCGGAGTCGATGGCGTCCGAGATGACGATACGCGGGCGAGCGGCAAAGGCGGCGGTGCCGTTCTTGCCGTCATCGATCCGATCCGATCTCGTCGCGCAGCAAGCAGGGAACCGGGGTCAGGCTATCGACCCTGCACGACACCGGGAAGGTCGTCGGTATAGGCATCCGGCGGTGCGATGAGGAAACAGAGCATGCCGGAATCGGAATAGGCGCGCGCGTGGCGGATGCTGTCTTCGACCGCGACATTGCAACCGCGCTGGGCGGCCACGGTTGGCTTGTCGTCGGCGAAGAGGACGGTGACATCCGGGAAGTTATGCCGTTGCAGCCAGTGCCGGGTCATATCTGCCGAGGCCGCTGAGCGGGCGGTAATGATCTGGACATTGTCGCGGTCCCAAGCAGCTCGATCACGTCGCGCAGGAAGTGTTGGGCGCCGTCGGCGGGATGGAGTTGCGAAGCTGGGCCCTCGTCGGAGTAGACCCAGTCGCGCACGGTTTGCGGAACATTGAGATCCGGCGGAATCGACAAAGGCGCGCTCCGGCAGATCGAGCCCGAACTTCTGCTGAGGCGGCAATGGCAAGCGGCCGGGGATGCTCGGTAAGCACCCCGTCGAGATCGATGGCGAGATTGAGCCGGGGCCGGGTGGCGTGTCCATTTGTGGAAGGAAGCATCGGTGGCAAAGAAGACTCCAGAACCGCTTAGGAACGATATGGTCCGGATCGCCTCTCAACGCGCGGCCCGGAAACGCTAATCATAAATGAGCGCAGGCCGCGGGAAGCGGGGAAACCGCCACGCTTTTCCGCATCTGTTGCAATCGATCGTGCAAGGACGGGTTGCAAAACGCTGCTGAGCTCCGACCAAACGAGAGGGCAGATACGCCTTCGACTAGGGATACGGCGGAGGGTGGGGTTTCAGGTATGGCTTCGCCCTGGTCGGATGCGGGGTTGCATCGAATGTTCTCGACGAACGATCACTCAACGATGAGTCCGCGCGTGGAGCCTTGGGTGACGGCGGGGAAGCCGGGCGGGTAGCACTGGGGCACTGCCCAGGCATGCATCTGTCCGCCGATGTGCCGCTTACCACCAGTATAGAACATATGTTCTTATTTCGTCAAGACAGTTTTCGGTGAATCAGGTAGCCTCCGCCCCACGCGAGGAAGACGGCGATGCCGGTCGGAAGCACCATGCGAAACGGGGCGCCAGCCATTTCCATGGAAAGGGAGATGGCAGTCAGGGGAGAGGCGGTGGCTGCCGCCAGCACCGCCGCACCGCCCACCAGAGTGGCTCCGCTCAGCGAGAGCGGAAGCATGCGCATCCAGAGCATTCCGCCCAGCGAACCAGCGGCGGTCCCGGTGGAAAACGACGGTGTGATGCGTCCGCCGCGGGCACCGGCACCCATTGTGATCGTCGTCGCCAAGACTTTGAGCGTTGCAAGGAGTAGTAGCGTTGGAGCCGCGGGATTTCCGGTGAATGCCTCCTGTGCGAGGAGGTGGCCGTTTCCCATGATCGCCGGTTGCCAGGCTGCCAGCGCACCAAGGATCGCATAGCCGATCGGCATAACGAGGATGATGCGTTCTCCGCGGGGAGCGTGCCTGGAGGCAAACCCGAAGATGCGGCCCGCACCGTACCCCAGCGGGCCGAGGATGAGTCCGAGCACGGCCGAGAACGCGAGAAGCGAGCCGATTCGCCCCGAGTCGAAACTGCCGGTCTCGTAGACATGACGATTGGGGATGATGATGCGTCCGGCGAAGACTGCTCCGTACGAAACCGCGAGCGCAACCGGGATAACGATGGCCAGATGTCCAAACGGTGTCCGCCGGAGAAATGCGACCCCGAGCACCGTTTCGATGCCGAAGACTGCTCCAGCTACCGGCACGTTGTACGTCGCGGCCAGCCCCGCCCCGGCCGCACACGCGATGAGCACCGCCCGCTCGTCCGGATGCAGCCGGGCCCAGGCAGACACCCGGTCGGCTGCCATGGCGCCGACTTCCCGCGGAGCGGACTCGCGACCAATCGATGCTCCGGCGCCCACGTTAGCAACCTCGATCAGCGATTCGGCGATCGTCCAGCGAGCGGACATCGAGACACCTTCGGCGGCCTGTTCCGGGGTTGGGGCATGAGGGCCCCAGCGACGAATTGCCCACCAAAGGAGCGACATGACTATGCCGGTCATTGTGAGGATCACGAATCGCTGCAGCGGACTCGTGTGGGCGCTGACCTCTTGCACCGATTCGCCGCCAGCCCCATAGACGAGCTGGACAACGCGACGAAGGAACCAGTCGAGGCCGGCACCGCCAAGCCCAGCGAGAAGGGAAACGACTCCGGCTATCAGGATGAAGTAGAGCACCGCCGTCCACGCCGTACCGGCACTGTTCGGACGGGTAAACACGGTGGCGCCATTCCTCGATCAACGTGGCCGTCGACAGCCGAGACGGCACAGAGAAACCCTAGCACTCCGTCAGCTATCGATATCGGAGGCAATCCTGCCGATGTCCGGGCGATGAGTGATCGGTGCTCGATGGCGCGAACCGGCAATTTCAGCTACGGCGGGGTGGCTTCCAGTCTTTACGGATGCTGTCGCGGATGTCGGGGTAGTCCCTGCCGTCTGCGATGGCGGCAGCGATGGCCGGAACGAAGACTTCGACGTAAAACTGAGCGCCCATTCGGTCGATGATGTCATGGTCGAAGGTCTGGTCGGTTTGTTGCTCATCACCGACGGAGCGGAACCGGGGCTCGGGTTCATTGGCGGCGGATGAGCTCTTGTCAGCTTTTGTGGATGCCGCTGCTGAGGATTTGCCAAAGCGTCGAGCGGCAACCACCTTGGCGAGCCAGATGCCGTATCCCTTGGCCTCGTCTTCGGAATAGCCTTTGGCGATCCGTTCCTGTCGAGTGAACTCCGCGAAGACATCGAAACGGCGAATCGCCATCTTTGGATCGGGCGCGGCCACGGCATGCTTCTCCGGGTTGCGATGTTACGTTACTCCGAGACGTGCAATCCGCCGCCAGGGAGCTCGATGCCCTCGGAAAGCCAGGTGTTCTGCAACGCCAGAATGACGAGCGCGCGGAGCTGGACCGGCTGGGCCCGCTCGATCTTCGACACGAGTGAAGATAGCGGAGTAGGGTGCTCGGCGTCTCCTCCGGAGTCCGCCGGAGCGCCAGCAGAAACGGCGCTGGCCAAATCGGCAGATGGATCGGCCGATGCGGAAAGCGCCGGTCCGGCGGCGAGAACCAGCAAGTTTTCGTTGGGGGTCAATTGCATCGAATCGAGCGCGAGCTGCAATGCGGGAAGCTCGGAAGGATCTGGAACGAGCTCGGGTTGCGTCATGGGTGGAGATACCTCGATATCGCTGGCGAACGGCGAGCGTACATCGAGTATGACGTAGCCGTTTCCGCGCTACCGGGATGGAGAGTTTGAGTCGGCTCTCTTGCCTCGCCTTCGCTCTGCCTCCCCAGCGAAATACAGAGAGAACGGGAAACAGCGCTGGCTGCTCCCCGTTCTCGTCGATGCCCACTGGGGCAGGCGAATTACGCTGCTTCCGCCAATTGTGAGCTTCGGGCGGCAGTGAGCGCGTCGGTCCACCAGAGGAGGTCGTCGATCATCGCGTCCGCGGCACTATCGGCGGCGGAGAAGTCGAGGTCTTCGATTCCTTCGAACATGAATTTGACCAGGATGTCGACCGGGATAGCGACTGCATGCTTGATAGGCGCCATCTCCAGCTCGATGACAACCTGGCGGAGTTGCTCGATCGCGCGGGCGCCGCCGGCGCTGCCATAGCTAACAAAGGCAATCGGTTTGCGTACCCACTCGGCATAGAGATGGTCGATCGCATTCTTGAGTACGGCGGTATAGCCGTGGTTGTATTCAGGTGCGATGACCACGAAGGCGTCTGCCCGCCCGATCGCTTCCGCCCAGGAGGCCACCGTGGAATCGGACGGCGGAATATTTCCGCGCCGCGCCGGGGCCATAGCGTCGTCGAAAAACGGAAGTGGGAAGTCACGCAGATCCAGGAGCTCCGCCGTTACGCCGGGACGTTCGGCTAGCCGTTCCAGGATCCAGGTGGCCGGCTTGTCCGCAAAGCGGCCCTGACGTGTGCTTCCGATGATAACGGCGACGTGTGGCATGGTGGTGAGATCCCCTCGAGTGTGTAAGCCGGCGCATCCAGAGCGGTGCGCAAATGTTCAGCATTGATCTAGTTCAGTGATGAACATTTAGAGATTACACGACGAGTGCGGCATTGTAAAGTGCTGAACTCAATCGAGTTCTGGACAACCGGCGTTCAGGCGGGACATGAGGGTTCCCAGGTCGAGCTGCTCATTTGGTGAGAGGGTCGCGAACTGACTGGAGATCACGGCTTCCTGGAGGGGAACGGCCCGCGCCAACAGATCCTGGCTTGCCGGGGTGAGGTGGAGCGCGTAGGCCCGCCCGCTTGGGATGCGCTCGACGAGCCCGGCATCCTGCAATCGGTCGAGGAGCTGCGAGACATTGGCGCGAGTCAGGCCAAGCGAGGTCGAGAGCTGTTGCTGGGTCAGTCCCTCGTCGTGGCCAATCTTGAGCAGCACCATGAGCTGTGCCTGATTGATTCCGAGCTCGCGCATTTTCGCGTCGACCAACCGGTTGATCCGGGAGGAGACGCGCTGCCAGTTCATCCAGGCTATGACCGCGGGATGACTTGGGCTACAGGCGGAGTGGAGATCGAAGGGCGCGTTCGCCCGGGACATCGTGCTCATAGCGCAAGTTAACGCGCTGCGCCAATCTTCTGTCAACGCGACGGTTCTCATGCGACCGGCGGCACATGTCTGGATGCGCCGCTGACTGTTCATCCGTGAGGATGCGGGCGCGAGATTATCCCATCCAGGTCGCGCGGGCTGGTTCGACGGCGAAGAGCGTGTGCTCGTCGGGCATGCCGTCGTAGCTGTCGTTGCCGGTGTACTTCCGCACGAGCGCGATGACGGTCGGATCGGTGCTGCTCACGGTTTGCCACTCGGCCGCGCTACCCCGTACTTCGAGGTAATGAATCGGGTTGTCCGGATCGGCGATCGAGATGGCAATGCGCGGATCGCGCTCGAGGTTGCGGGCTTTTTGGCCGGTAGGGCCGATGGAGATCCAGATCAGCCCATCTTTCCAGAGGAACCAAACCGGGTTGTTCTGCGGCTCGCCGTTTGGTCCGATCGTGGCGACATGTGCCAGGAGTGGTTTTTCCAGCAGGTCGCGGTGCGTTTCCGGAATTGCGTTCGCAGGCATTCGAGTACCTCTGCGGGCTAGTAGCCGCGCTGTTTGTCCAGAAGGGGTGACAGCTCATCGTACCGTCCGGCCAGGTACAAGGGGATATTACGCACGAAGATGTCGGTGATGCGCTGGTTTTCGCTCCAGGCGGTGCTGGCGGAATGGGGCGCGACCAGGACATTGGGCAAGTCCCAGAGCGGCGAGTCTTGCGGCAGGGGCTCGGTGCGGAAGACATCGAGCCCGGCATACGCAATGTGCCTGGTGCGCAGCGCCTCGATCATGGCGTCCTCGTCGATCACGATCCCGCGGGCGAGATTGACGAGCACGATTCCCGGTTTCATGGCACCGATGGCGGCGGCATCGATCAGGTTTTCCGTGTCGGGGGTATGTGGGGTCGAGATGACGACGAAATCGGAGCGACCCAGGGCGTCATGCAGGCCCGAGCGATCGAACGCTTCATCGAAGCCGAGTGCTTCCGCGCGTCCCTGGTCCATCTGAGCGGCGATCGCGATGGTGTACATGCCGAAAGCCTTGCCGAGGCGGCCGACTTCGCGGCCGATGCGGCCCGGGCCGATGACGGTGAGCGTGCGGCCATCGAGCTCGCCGGCGCAATAGCGCTCCCATCGATGCGCGACCTGCTCTTCGCGCAAGCGAGGAAACTCCTTCACCCAATTGAGCATGACGGCAAAGGCGAACTCGGCCAGCGGTTTGGCGTGAATGCCGCTGGCGGTGGTGACGAGGATATCGGTATCGGCCAGGCCAATACGCTTGATCATGGGGCCGACCCCGGCCGAGGTGGTCTGGATCCAGCGCAGATTGGGAACCAGATCGAGCACCGGGTTGCCTGTGGCGCCGGGCGTGTCCCAGACAACGGACGGGATATCCCAAACGACTTCGCATTCGGCGAGCATGGCTTTCCAGCGTTGCTGTTGCTCAGGAGTGCGGGTCCAGCCGCTGGGGCCATTGTGATCGGCGACGTAGCGGGGAGGGGGTAGCAGGTCGGGCTCGTAGCGCACGTCGATCTGGCCGGGCGCGGCGGCGCGGATTTGATCGACGTACTCAGGCTCGAGTGGAGAGGTGATTCCGATGACGATGGGTTTTCCCTGGACTTCGCTCACTTCACCTTCCGCCACGTACGACCGGATCTCGATGCGGCTGATTGTACGTGGTGACAGGGGTCAGGTGGATGCACCTGCGATGACGCTCTTCGAGAGCGGAACGCGCGGGGCAACGAACGGATTCACAAGAGTTCCTCCAGCGCAGCTCAAGCAAGACTGCATGTTCCCAGCGAGGGGGACGCGGTATCCGTCTTCAGCGGCCGATGCCGCTACGAGCGCGTCCCAGAATCTGATAGGGCGCGCTTCGACCAGATCGATGACCAACCTCAAGATTGTCATTGCGTGCGCACGCTGAGCTGCGCGCACGAAAGCGACTCTTCGTCCTGCGCAGACATATCGGGGTGGGCGCCCGCACTCCCTGCCGCAACCGCTGTAAAATCGCGGGCATCGAGCTACTCGTTTCGACCCCCAGGAGATTGCATCATGGCCCCAGGAGTTCCCACCCAGGCGGTGTACGCCGAGCGAATCAAGAAGGCGCAGGCGGAGATGAAACGCCAGGGGATCGATATCCTGCTGGTGGGGCCGTCCTCCGACCTGGTGTATCTGATCGGCTACGACGCGCACCTGAGCGAACGGCTGAACCTGCTCATCATCCGGCAGGAGGGAACGCCCGATCTGGTGGTTCCCGTGCTGGAGTCGTTCCTGGCGACCGCGAGCGAGCCGAACGTGACCCTGCGCCGGTGGGAGGAGACCGAGTCGCCCTCGGAACTGGCGGCGTCACTAATCGGGGATACGACCGGCGTCACCCTGGGGGTGAGCGATCAGCTCTGGAGCACCTTCCTGCTCAAGCTTCAGAAGGCAATGCCGGAGGGCGACTGGACCACCGGGCAGCCGATTCTGGCGCATCTGCGCGTGACCAAGGATCAGTCAGAGTTGGACAACCTCTTCGAAGTGGCCCGGCTGACCGATGAGGCCTGGCACGAGTTCGTCGAGAGCGGACAGATCAGCGGGTTGACCGAATCGCAGGCGATGGACCGGCTCTCTTCCATGATGGAGAAACGCGGGTTGGGTCGCTCGTTCGGGATCTGCGCGAGCGGTCCGAACGCCGCGTCGCCGCATCATCACACAGGTAACCGCACGATCGAGCAAGGTGATTCGGTCATCTTCGACTGGGGCGGCACGCTCAACGGGTACCACTCCGATGTCACGCGCACCGTTTTCGTCGGAACGCCGACGGACGAATACCGCAAGGTGTATGAAACGGTGAAAGCTGCCAATCAGGCGGCGCTCGATGCGGTCAAACCGGGTGTGCCGGCAGAGTCGATCGATAAAGCGGCGCGTGAGGTGATCACCAAAGCGGGGTATGGACCGGCGTTCCTGCACCGGGTTGGGCACGGTCTCGGGATGGATGTTCACGAAGAGCCCTATCTTGTCGGTGGCAACCAGACTCCATTGGAAGTCGGCATGGTCTTTTCCGATGAGCCGGGCATCTATCTCGAAGGAAATCTCGGCGTGCGTATCGAGGATTCGGTCGTCGTCACCGAAACCGGCGGCAAACGGCTCAACGAAGCGAGCCGCGAGCTGACGGTGATGGACTGACTCGATACTCGTTTGCCGTGGCCTGGTGATGTTCGGGGTCCCCTGTCGCGGAATGTGACGTCATCGACCGGCGGGCAGTGCTCGCGCGGGAGTGGGGAACGGGACGGTGCGCACGCACCGTCCCGTTTCGCGTTCACGTGACCTATGCGCGTGATGTTGCCGGAGGTTCGCCTGGGAGGAACGCGCCCTAGGAAGACGACTCGATCATGCCGGTCTGTTCGAAGATGCGGCGCACGATGGCCAGGGTGGAGGCGTAGGTCGAGTCCAACCCGTAATACGACATGCCGCGGGCGCCAAGCGTTTGGGCGCGGGAGTAAGGGGTGTCCGAGGCGTAATGGATGATGCCGAGATCGAGCCGGCCATTGGAATGCTGGGCGATATTGATTGCTTCGTCCTGGGGATAACGATCGAGGAAGAGGTCCTCGTAGATGGCGTTGAGGTAAGGCCCGGCTTCCATCTCGACCACGGTGTAGACTCCCGGTAGAAGAAGTCGAGATATCCCTGGTTTTGCAGATAGGTGCCTTTGACGGTGACCGCTTTCTGGTTGTCGAGCGCCGCGCCATAGACCAGATACGGCTCCAGATCGGCGTAGGAGAAGCAGTTGTCCAGCCAGTAGGTATTGCCGGAGTGCTCGTCGAAGACGACGTTGGCGATCATGACATCCCCGATGCGTCCATTGAGGGTGGCGGCCTTGCCAAGAATGTAGATGCCGCGGATCTGCTCGGTGCTCATCGCGATCTGCGACATGATGTGATAGGCGGCCAGGCCGAGCGGGTAGTTGATATTGACGATGATGGCATCGGTGTTGGAGGGAACGATCGATTCACCCGGTTTCAGCAGGCGGGGATCGAGCGAAGCGACATCGAGCTGCTGCAGATCGATGATCTGGGTGCCGACATCGATCGCCCCGGTCGAGGAATAATGGCGAATTCCCGCCGCGGACTCTTCCTCGTTACGAATTTTGCGTTCGGCATCTCGCCCAGGCTCGGCAAAATAGGACCGGGCCGCGAAGTAGAGCAGATTTTCCCAGGACGACCGGCTGATGCCGGCTTCGAGCGCTTCCAGCTCGGGCAGCAGCTCGTCGTGCATCGTTTCCCGAATGTACTGGGTCAGCTCGGGCTTGCGCCGCATGGCGGTGCCAGCCAGGGTGTTGACCAGACTATGCGTGTTCGAGGAGACGAAGTAGACCGGGCGCTGGAGAAAACCGAGCTCGGCCATGGCGAGCTGCACCGGCGCCCACCATTGGCGGGTGGCGCGGTTGTATCCCAGGTAGCTGGCGCCCAGCATGCGGATATCCCACCGCTTGCGTTGTTTTGTCAGCGCGAGCAGGTTGGTCCAGAGCTCCTTGCCCCATACGTTGCGCAGCCGCTTCCAGTCGCCTTCGGAGATGAACAGCAGCTCGCCGACGCGCTCGACCAGCGGCGCATCCTCCGGCTCACCGGCGGCGAAGTTCTCGATCAGGGCGGTCGCTTCCGGGGAGGCGCGCAGAATGCGGTGGATCTTGGTGAGCTCGATTTGCAGGGCAACGATGGTGGGAATCATGTCGTCCAGGTCGGACGACGACGCGATCAGGGCGGCCAGCACCTCTTTCCCGTCGTAGTGCCATTTACGCCGTCGGGCCGGAGCGGTTTGCAGCTTCCATGAGGTGAAGTCGGTATAGCCCGCCCGCTCGAACGCGGTGGCGCTTTGGCCGAGCACGAAATGCCGCGCCTGCATGACGGTCGGCGGGAGGCGCTGGAGCGAGTACATCATGGCGTTCATATCGGGTTCGGTTTCGGTCGCCCCGGCATGCAGGGAGGGCGCCGCCGTGATATGCGCCGGTTCGAAGCTGGAGACGCTGACCGCGCCGGAGCTCTCGAGCAGGGTGGTATAGGTGCGGACGTAGAGATCGACTTCGCGCTGGTCGGCGGCCGGCTGGCTGCGCACGCCGACGCGACGAATCTGTTCCGATTGCGCCGGTTCGCGGCCGCCGTTCTCCCGTTGTTCCCGCATCTGTCTCCTCGCCCGCTGCGTTGCTGGCTCGATGGCGACGTTCGCAGGAGTATATCGGCGGAAGCGGGCAGCCAGCAGCGGTTGCTCGGCCAACCGGCAGCAGGATCAACCGGTTTCGGACCGATCCAGCGAACGCTTTTCCTGTTCCAGGTGGGCGTCACCCTGGAAGATAAGGTCGAGTGTCATCCAGAGGGTGCGGGACCATGGGAAGAAGATGATCGGCAGCAGGATCGCGGCGCCGATGCCGATCACTTCCTGCTGGTAGAGCGAGAGATTGCTGCGCAACAGGATGACGATGATGACGCCCAGCGCGAAGATCTCGGTTGCCACCAGATTGAGAGCGTAGCCACCCAGGAAATAGCCCGATTCCGGCGCAAAGCGATAGCCACATTTCGGGCAGCAATCCTTGATCCAGAAGGGATATTTGATGATCTGCCCCTGGCCACAATACGGGCATTGCAGCAGCAGCCCGCGCTTGATCAGCCGCGTGCGCCGGGCCGATCCGGTCGAGGGCAGATCGCGAACTTCCGGCGTGGGGTGGCAGACGCCTTCCAGATGCGCGCCGTGCATCTGGCTCGGTTTCGATTGCTGCAACGCCGACTCGGGCATGAGATCCTCCGAAATCGCCGGACCTTCACTACACTAGAGGCCTTCTCTGGCTCCACAGGCTCGGCGACCATGACGACTGGCGGACACGTTTACCGGTTTTTGGCGGATTCCGCATGAGCCAGTCCGTTTCCAGCCGATCTTACCGCGTTCTCCGATTTCGGGATTTTCGACTTCTCTGGACCGCGGAAGCCCTTTCCCAGGCGGGATCGCAAATACAGCGGGTAGCGATCGCCTGGCAGGTCTACGAGCTGACGCACGATGCGTTCAAGTTGGGGTTGCTGGGGCTCTTTCGCTTCATCCCGATCCTGATCTTCGGTTTGATCGGCGGGGTCATGGCCGACCGGGGCGACCGGCGCCGCACGCTCATCTGGACCCAGAGCGCACTGCTGGCGCTCGCCCTCTTCCTGGCCATCATGAGCGGCACCGGGCACATTTCGGTGTGGCTGATCTATCTCGTGACCATGGTGGCCGCGGTCTTCGAAGGGATTTCCAATCCGACCCGGCAAGCGTTGATGCCGTTGCTGGTGCCACGCTCCGAGCTGCCCGCCGCCTCGACCATGGGCGTGCTGGTGTCGCATGTGTCGCAGGTGATCGGTCCGGCGGCCGGGGGCATCATCATCGCAACGGTCGGGACCACCGGCGCCTATGCAGTGGATGCGGTCTCCTTTCTGGCAGTGATCGTGGCGGTGTTGTTGATGCATCAGCGGCCGCCGGCGATCGCGATCACCATGTCCGGATACGAGGCGGCACTCGAAGGACTGCGCTTTCTGCGGAACACGCCCACCTTGTTTGGCGTCATGCTGGCCGATTTCTTTGCCACGCTCTTTGGCGCCTGCACGGCGCTGATGCCAATCTTTGCGGACGAGGTATTGGGCGTGGGGCCGCGCGGGTTGGGCTTTCTGCTGGCCGCGCCGGCCGCCGGGGCGGTCACCATGGCGATCGTGTTGAGCGTGACCCATCTGCCAGACCGGGCGGGTCTCTGGGTGCTGGGCTCGATCGTGGCCTACGGTTGTTTCCTGGTTGGGTTTGGCATCAGCACGACGCTTTGGGTGTCGATGGTCTTCCTGGCATTCAGCGGCGCGGCGGACGCGATCAGCATGGCGCTGCGTCACGCGTCACGGACGCTGCTGACCCCTGACGATCTGCGTGGCCGGGTTGCTTCGGTCCATCGCGCGCTGGGGATGGGCGGACCGCAGCTCGGGGAGTTCCAGAAGGGCATCACGGCGTCAATCATCGGCGCTGGTCCGGCGGTGGCGATCGGCGGAATTGCCACGATGGGCGTGGCCGCAGTGATCGCCTATGTCTTCCCATCAGTCACGCGCTATCGCTTGTCGGTTTCCGAAGCGAACCCGCCGGCCGAGCCGGTCGTCAAGGGCGTGACGAGTTAAGGGGCCTGTGGCCACCGGACATTCCTCCCTTGCAATTCTCCTGAACGTGCGTTTAGGCTGGTCCGGCGCACTGGCTGGAGTGCCACATCGTTCTCGTCGGAAATCATCGTTCTGACGGCGCTCCACCCACTGACAATCGAAACTCGATCCGGTTAGTCGACCGATTGGGCTGGTCTCGTCCGCATACGAGCTGGTCCGCCCGCAGAGGCTGATGACCGAAGAATGGTTTGAGGACGAGCTTCCCTGGCTCGGACCTCCCCCGCAACTGCCCCCGAAACGGGAGCAACCACAACCAACGCCCCCGGTTCGCCGCACGCCGCAATCGCCGCCACGGCGCCCGGTTTCAGCGCATGCCGCGGCCGCGGCGGTTCCCGGCTATCCGCAGGCCCAACTACCGGCCTGGACTCCCGATCTGGCCGTTCCTCCGTATGTGCGCGCGCCCAAGCGCCGCTACGGCGACATGGTGGCGCTCAAGTGGCTGGGCGTGTTGCTGGTGCTGCTGGCAACGCTGACGGCCTTGGCCCTGGTCATGCGTGATATGCGTTCCGGACCGGAAGCGACCCCAGCGCCGACCGCGCAGATGGTGATACCCGCGGCAGCGAATATGGGCGGTGACGCGCCGGTCGTGGCGATCGCGCCGAATCCCCTTTTCACGGGGAAAGTGATCTGTCTCGACGCCGCGCATGGCGGGATCGACCGGGGTTTCGAGCGCACCGGCGATGCCAGTGCCCCAGCCATGGACGAAGCACTCTACACCGCCGCATACGCCCGCGAGCTGGCGGGGCAACTGACCGCCATGGGGTTCACGGTGGTCGCCACGCGAGACGGAGACACGGTGCGGAATGCGCAGTCCCTGGATGTCAACCGGGACGGCCTGACCCGCGAGAACGCCGCGACCGATGCCGACGCCGCGCGCAATGCGCAGCTCGACGAGCTGCAGGCGCGTATCGATTTCTGCAACGACGAACAGGCCGATCTGCTGGTGTCACTCCATTTCGATGGATCGAGCGACCCAAATGGAACCGGATTCTCGACCTGGTACGCCGAAGGTCGCCCGGATAGCGCCGAGAGCCAGCGGCTGGCGCAGCTGCTCAATCAGCAGCTCGGCGCCGATCTTGCCGCCGCGGGGATGGCCGTCACCGATCGGGGGGTTCTGGGGGAATCGGCTGCTGCCTTGCAGGGCAACCAGATGCTCTATGACTCGCTTTTCATGATCACCGGCAGCCGGGTGGGATTGAAGGACCCGAGCCGCATGCCGGGCGTGGTGACGGATCTCCTCACCATCTCGAACTCCGGCGACGCGCAGATTCTTGCCAGCGAAGCAGGGCGTGAAGCGATCGTGACCGCGCTGGCCGAGGCCATCGGCCAGTACTTCAGCGAGCAACCCGCGGCCCAGGGGTGATTCCCGGTCACCGGCAGGGTACGATTTGCCGGAAATCGGCAGGCGTGCTGCCGCGTCGAGAGGAGCTCAGGTGCCAGCATCGTTTTCGGATCGTTCCCTAACTCGTCGAACCGTTCTCAAGGGTGCTGCCGCTGCAACGGCCGGTGCCGCGACGATACATGGGGTGGGAACGATCGCTGCGCAAACGGTTGCCGGGTTGCCGGCGGGTATGGCTCTGGTGACCTCGCCGAGATTGCCGTTGTTCGGGATCGGAAGCGGAGATGTCGCCCGCTTGCTGGGCGGCCAGATCGCCGACTGGCGAGAGCTGGGATCGGCGGTGTCACTACCGGTCGAAGTCATCGGGCTTTCGAATGCCTCTCCCACTGCCGGGGCGGCCGCCACGGTTGCCGACTATGAAGCGCTGGTGTCCGAGTTCGAAACTCGGCCCGGCGCGGTGGCGCTGGTTCCGCTCGATCAGGTCGATTACCGGGCGAATGTGCTGGCGGTCGACGGGTTCGACCCGTTGCGCAGCGCGGATGGGGTGATCCGGGTGGGGGTCGTTGGGGATATCGTTCCCGGCCGCAACGTCAACAACAAGATGGTCGCGTTCGGCGATTACACGCATCCCTTTCACAAAGTGGCCGCCGAGCTGAGCGGCTATGACGTCATGATCGCCAATCTGGAAGGCAATCTTTCCAGCTCGATCCTGCCGCCGGAGGATGCGCACACCTTTTCGTTCGTCTCCAGTCCGGAGATGGTGGAAGGATTCAAGCTGGCGGGGATCGACGCGGTGACGCTGGCGAACAATCACTCGATGTGGAACAGCGAAGGGTGGGGAGCGCAGGGGCTACTCGATACCATCGCGGCCTTGCAAGCGGGAGGCATTCCCCATTTCGGCGCAGGCAACAATCTGGCCGAAGCGCGGGCGCCCTGGGTCGCTGAAGTCGGTGGAAAGACGGTGGCGTTCCTCGGTATCGATGGGGTCACCGCCAACGAGGAAGCGCGCGATTTCGGCGCCACGGTCTACATGAGCGAGTTGGGGAATACCGGCTATGCCGGAGCGACCGACACCACGCCGGGCACCAATCCCTATATCACCGAGCAGTTCCTGGCCGATATCACTTCGCTGGCTGGGCAATACGACTATGTGATTCCGTATTTCCACCTGGGCATCGAGTATTTCCCGGTGCCACCCGCGTGGGCGCGGGAAGGCGCGAAAGCCGCCATCGATGCCGGCGCCACCATGGTGGTCACGAACCACCCGCACGTCGTGCAGGGGTTGCAGATCTACAAGGGGAAGCCGATCTTCTATTCGGTGGGGAATTTCATCTTCGACCAGATGTTCTCGGTCGAGGTGCGCGAGGGCAGCATCCTCGAGATCGTGCTGCGCGATGGCAAAGTGGTCGGGCTGCGGCCGCGCGGGGTGGAGATCGAGGATTTCAACCAGCCGCGCCTTATGACCGCGGGTGAGCACGCCTCGCAAATGGACCGGGTCTGGCAGAACACCGACCGGATTGCGGCGGCCGACGCCGGTTAGGGGTTCTTCAGCAATCGGGCGACACGCGGGCACAGCGGAATTGCGTCGCGTCCTGCATGAACTTCAGGCACGGACGATGACTTTGCCTCCCCGCGCGATGATGAGCATTTCCCGGTTGGTGCGACGGAACTGGACCTCGACGGTGCCGACCAGATCGACCGTTCGCACATCGGTGAAGACCACGGTCGACGAAGGCGAAATGGCATCGACCCGGGAAATGCCTGGCCAAAGCGTGAGCAAGGTGGCCGGAAGTCCAAGCGCATTCTCGACCGTGAGCTGATAAACGGTGCTCCCCGGAAGCTGAAAGGGCGCCCGGGAGATGGCCGCGCCCAGCGCCTCGGCGATCGGTTCGATCGCGCGCTCGTCGAACGGGAGCTGGACGATGGGATTGCGGGGTGGTGGCGGCTGATCGTCCATGGAACCTCGGTATACTCGCGGCGCTGGCCAGCCGTTCGTGGAGGAACCGATGCCGACCGATGCCGAGTCTCCCATACCAACGTCGATCACGATCGAAACGATCTGGGACGCGCGTGACCGAATTGCGCCGTATGTCCATTGGACGCCGGTCTTCACCTCGGAAACATTGAACGGGCTCACGGGGACCCGGCTGCATCTCAAGGCCGAGAACCTGCAAAAAACCGGCGCCTTCAAGGCGCGCGGCGCGGTCAACGCGGTCGCGCAACTCTCGCCGGAGGAGCGTTCGGCCGGGGTGGTGACCTTTTCGGCGGGAAACCACGGCCAGGGACTGGCGTACGCCGCGCGGGTATTCGGGACACCGTGCACGGTCTACATGACCGAAAGCGCGGTGCCGAGCAAGGTGGCGGCTATCCAGGGCTACGGGGCGACCACTCGGCAGTTCCCGACCATTCACGAAGCAGTGGCGCAACTGGAACGTGACCGGGAGCAATCCGGCGCGGTCTTCATCTCGCCGTTCGCGAATGAAGCAGTGATCGCGGGACAGGCGACCGTCGGTCTCGAGCTGCTCGAGGAGATCGAGGAGCTGGAAGCGATCGTGGTCCCCATCGGTGGCGGTGGATTGATCTGCGGTATTGCGCTGGCGGCTCGCATTCTGAATCCAGACGTGCGTATCGTCGGGGTCGAACCGGAAGGCGCGCCGACCATGACCCGCGCGCTGGCAGCCGGGCATCCGGTTCCGCTGGAGACGATTCAGACCATGGCCGATGGGCTCGGGGCGCCGTTTACCGGCGACTTGAATCTGGCGATCGTGCGCGAGCTGGTCGATGATGTCGTGATCGTGACCGAAGATGAGATCGTGACCGCGTTGAAGCTCGTGCTCGATCGCACCAAGCTGCTCGTCGAGGGGGCGGCCGCCGCGGGAATCGCGGCGCTGCTCACCGGCAAAGCGGGAATTGGCACCGGATCGGTGACGGCAGCCGTGTTGACCGGCGGCAATATCGATCCCGGGCGCTTAAAATCGATTCTGTAATCTAAAAGATGGCAAAGGTTCTGGCTCCGAGGATCCCACCGTTGAAACGCTGGGCTGGGACTCCTTTGACGGTTGTGTTGCAGCTCGATCCCGAATTGGAGACATTTTCGGTCTGAAAGCCCGCCACCTGGGGGCTGGGGTCACCGATGATGTTGCCGAATGATGGAGTTGGCTACGCATGGTAACCATGAGACCGCTTGGACGGTTCGGTTTCAGGGGATTTCCCTATAGAATTCGATGAGATTCAAATCGAGCGTTCCCGTACACCAACAAAGCAGCCTATCAAGGAGTCCGAAATCCATGAACCCTACTCGCTCTGCGCTTTCACGGATCGGAGCTCCGGTCGACCGGCGGCGTCTCTTGCAGGGCGCGGCGCTGGGCGGCGCGGGCCTCATGCTTTCACGTGGCCCGATCGCTCGCGCGCAGGACGGCGGTCTGAGCGGCGAGATCACGATCGGGTATGAGGGCGCGGCCACCGGCGTCATTCCATATATCGAAGCAACCGCCAAGGCGATCGAGGATGCGAATCCCGACGCGACGGTGACGCTGCAACCGTCGCCGGGCGGAAACTACGCGACGCAGGTCATCCTCCAGCTCAACAGTGGACGAGCGCCCGATCTCTTTCTGCTGGTCGGCGTGGCCATGGCCGAGCTGGCCGCGGCCGATTTGATTGCCCCGCTGGACGAGTACACCGGCGACTGGGATGGCTGGAGCGAGTATCCGGAAGCGTTGCGCGAGTCGTTGACCTACGACGGTTCGGTCTGGGCGATTCCGTATCTGATGGATACCCACTTCCTCTACTACAACAAGGACATTCTCGAGAAGGCCGGCCTGCCACGCGATTGGACCCCGGCCAATCCGACCGAGATTCTGGATGCAGCGCTCAAGATCAAGGAGAGCGACGACAGCATCATTCCGTACGCGCTCTATGCCGGCGCGAACGGCGGCAACGGCACAGTGTCGCGCGGGTTCATTCCGCTGGTCTATGCCTTCGGCGGGCAGCTCCGGGATGCCGATGGCAAGTTCATCATCGATAGCTGCGCGATCCGCGCTGCGCTCGACTACTACTACCGCGCGTATCAAACCGACAAGACAGTGCCGCAGGAAGTCATGACCAGCCCACAACCGGCCGGGGCGATGCGGCAGGCGATGATCGATGGCGAGCTCGGCATTCTCTACGAGGGCTCGTGGGCATACGGCGGCTGGACCGAAGAGGATCAGGACTGGACCGACGAGAATGTCGGCTATGTGCTCTTCCCGGGGGCAGACGCCGTTTCTCCGTTCGCGGTGGGCGGCACGGGCAATTCGTGGTTCATCAACAATCAGGCCGAAGACAAGGATCTCGCCTGGGAGTTCATCACCCAGTTCAACTCGGTGGCGAACCAGGTGGCGATCAATGTCGAGGATCCGCATATCCCGGCGCGCGCCGATGCCGCGGCCGATCCGGCCTTCCAGGCTACCCCGTTCCTGAGCGCGATGGTCGATTCGTCCGATGCGCTGCTGCTGACCGCGCCGGACCGCTCGTTCCTGCAACTGGTCGGGATCATTCAAAACGCAACTGGTTTGATCGCCACCGGTGAGGCAACTCCGGACGAAGCGGCTACCCGCTACGCCGAGGAGCTGACCCGCGTGCTGGGCGCAGACAATGTGGTCGCCCAACCATGCGAATCGTAGGCGGGGCTCGTCCGGTATCGCGCCGGTCGGTGCTGGCCGGCGGCAGCGCCGCGCTGGCGGGATCGATCCTTGCCCGGAATGGGGATTCGCTGGCCCAGGGGCTGAGCGGTTCGATCACACTCGGCTATGAAGGGGCGAACGATCGGGTTGGCCCATTCATCCAGGCCGCGGCGGACGCGGTGATGGCCGCCAATCCGGGCACGTCGATCGAGATCACGCCGTCGACCGGCTCGGGCTACATCACTCAGCTCGCGATGCAGCTTTTCACCAGCAGCGCGCCGGATGCCTTCCTGACGTTTGCAGTCGGCGGAGGTGAGCTCGCCAAGGGCGGGTTCATTCGCACGCTCGACGACTACACCGCCAATTGGGATGGATGGGCGCACTACGGCGAGCGGGCCCGCTTCGGTGTGACGTTGCAAGATGCGACCTGGGCCATTCCCTGGGGTCTCAGCGTCTACTTTCTCTTCTACCGCAAGGATCTGTTCGAAGCGGCTGGACTGCCCGTCGATTGGCAGCCGGAGACGCGCGAGGCAATCATCGAGGCGGCTGAGGCGATCAAAGCGTCGAACCCTGACGTGATTCCCTACTCGCTTTACTCAGGCGCCAATGGCGAAACCGCGACCGGGTCCGATTTCATGAATCTGATCTATTCCAACGGCGGAACGCTGACCGATGCGTCAGGGAAGTGGTACATCGATAGCTGCCCGATCCTCGCCACCCTCGAACACTACGAAGTCGCTTTTCAGACCGCGGCGGTTGTCCCTCAATCGGTGCTGACCGACGTCTCTCCGCTGGTGACGATTCCCGAATACTTTTCCGAGGGAACCCTGGCGATTCTGCGTGAGTCGGCCAAGTGGTACGGCTATTGGACCGAGAGCGATCCGTCGATCGCTGAACAGATTGGCATTGCCTTTTTCCCCGGAAATGACGGGCCAATGGCGCTTGGGGACGCGAGCGACGCCTGGTACATCAACAAGAAGTCCGAACATCCCGATCTCGCCTGGGCATTCATCGAGGCATTCAACTCCGCCGAGAATCAGGCGGCGATGGCGATCGACGACATTCGCGTTACCCGCGCGCGACGATGCCCGGCTGAACGCGGACTGGCTGGCGGCCCCACTGGCGCAGAGCATGCTCGGTGTTGCGGAATCGTTGCCAATCCCTCCCCCGGAACCGCAGTTCCGCAAGCTGATCGGCGTCGTGCAGAAGGCTACCAGCCTCGTCGCCACCGGAGAGGCGACACCCGATAGAGGCAATCGAGCGATATCTCGAATGAGCTGACGCTGGCCGATGGGCAAGCCGAACGTGATTTCGGAGCCGTGCCCATGAGCGCGCCAGCCGTCAACTGGCCGGCTGACGCCGAGGTCGCGCCGCCGATCAAGAAACGCAAGGGCGAGCAACGTCCCTACATCGTGGCCATCACGCCGGCCGCGATCCTGCTCTCGGCGTTCTTCATTTTTCCGGCGCTCTGGGTGATCTATACCAGCACGACCAGTCTCTCGCTGACGAATTTTTCGGCTGGAGCGCAGTTCGTCGGGCTGGACAACTACCGGCGGCTCTGGAATAACCCGGACTTCTGGAAGTTCGTCAAGAACACGGTGGTGTTCACGGTCGGCGCGGCCATGATCGGGCAGACGCTGGGCGGATTGCTGATCGCGCTGCTGATCAATCACGCGCAGATCCACAAGCACAAACTGGCGCCGGTGGCGTTCACGGCGGTGCTGCTCGGATGGATCTGCCCGCCAACCCTGGCGGGTTTTATCTGGGGCGGCATCTTCGACTATCGCAACGGCATGCTCAACACCGCGTTGACCACGCTGCATCTGCCGCGTATCGACATGCTGGGCGATTACTCCATGCTGGCGGTGATTCTGGTCGAATCGTGGCGCGGGCTGGCATTCGCGCTGATCATCTTCCTGGGCGGGTTGCAGTCGATTCCGAATCAGGTCTATGAAGCGGCCAGCATCGACGGGGCGACCTCCTGGATGCGGTTCAAGGATCAAACCCTGCCCGCGATGCGGCATGTGATCTCGCTGGTGCTGCTGGTGACGACCATCACCACGATCGGCAGCTTCCTGATGATCCTGATCCTCACCAACGGCGACCCGGCATACGCGACCGAGACGATCGCGTTGCATGCCTATCACCAGGCGTTCACGCTCTTCGATATCGGCTACGGCGCGGCGCTGTCGGTGGTGATGCTGCTGATCAGTCTCATCTTCGCGCTCTTCTATCTGCGGCTGGCGCGAGCGAGCGAGCAATGATGGAGCAACAACTCACGCCGCCACCCATGGCGAAAGAGCGGTATTCCAGCCGGACACGCTGGCTGACGAATATCGGGCTGATTCTGGTGAGCCTGTTTTTCGCGGTGCCGTTCCTCTGGATCGTGGCGGCCGCGTTCGACGGCGACGCGGGCAAATACGTTCCCTGGCCGAACGAACCGACGCTGGACAACTTCCGCTTCCTCTTCGACGAGCGCGATGTCGGGCGTGCCTTGCGCAACAGCCTGTTCGTTTCGATTACCGCCATGGTGCTGGCGACCGTGCTGGCGTCGCTGGCAGGGTTCGCGCTGTCGAGGTTGCGCTTCCGGCACAAGACCTACGCGGTCTACGCGGTGCTGCTGCTCTATGCCATCCCGATCGCGGCGACCATGGTGGCGATCTACGATCTGGCCGACCGGCTCGATTTCATCGACACCTTTCATGGGTTGATCCTGGCGCAGACCGCCATGATCCTGCCCTTCCTGATCTGGTTGATGAAGGGGTTCTACGACGGGTTACCGCGCTACCTGGACGAAGCGGCCGCAATGGATGGCCGATCGACCTGGCGGGCGTGGTTCGAGATTCTGCTGCCGTTGAGCAAGACGGGTCTGGCGATCACGGCCGGGTTCGCGTTTACGGCGGCATGGTCCGAGGTGCTGCTGGTGATCATCATGATCACGCAGCAGGACAAGGCAACCCTTCCGTTGCAGTTCTTCTTCGCCGCCGACGGCGGCCGCAATGCCGAGGTGACCGCCGCGCTCGGTGTGCTCTACCTGGCGCCGGTGCTTGTTGTTGTTCCTGATCCTGCGTCGCTGGATGGTGCGCAGCCTGATTACATCCACCCGAGGGCTTTGATGGCGAGCGTAGATCTCATTCATCTCTGGAAGACCTACACCGAGAAGGCGGGCCCGATCGTTCGCAATCTCAGCTTGACCATTGCCGACGGCGAGCTGATCTCGCTGCTGGGACCGTCCGGATGCGGGAAGACGACGACCCTGCGCATGGTCGCCGGACTCGAATTTCCGGATGCGGGCGAGATCATCATCGGCGACCAGAATGTGGTGCCGTTGCCAGCCAAGGACCGCGACATCGCGCTGGTCTTCCAGCAGTACGCGCTCTATCCACACATGGATGTGCGCGAGAATCTGGAATATCCGCTCAAGATCCAGAAGCTCTCCAAAGAGGAAATCACCAAGCGGGTGGACGCGGCGGCCAAGCTGCTCAATCTGACTGCCAAGATGGATCGTAAGCCGGGCGAGCTTTCCGGTGGCGAGCAGCAGCGGGTGGCGTTGGGCCGGGCGATCGTGCGTCGTCCCAAGGTGTTCCTGATGGACGAGCCGCTTTCGAATCTCGATGCCATTTTGCGGGTGCAAACCCGGGCGCACCTGAAGGCGCTGCAACGCGAGACCGGGGTGACGACCATCATCGTGACGCACGATCAGAGCGAAGCGATGTCGATGTCCGACCGGATCGCGGTGATGAATCAGGGCATCATCCAGCAGGTAGGCGACCCCGACCACATCTATCAGCATCCGGCGAACACGTTCGTGGCCGGTTTCATCGGCGATCCGCCGATGAACCTGATGGACGGCGAGCGCACCGCGGACGGGATCGTCATCGACGGAAGCTGGTTGATTCCGGCTCCGGCCGATCTGCCGCAAGGTCCGGTGATCGTCGGGGCGCGTCCGGAGACCATTCGCCTGTCGCCAACCGAGAAAGAGGGCTGGCACCCGATGACGGTCTACATCTCGGAGCCGCAGGGATCGGAGACGATCGTCAACCTGCACCAGGACGAAAAGTTCATTCGGGTCGTGACCGAGCCGGAAATCCGGCCCAGTCCGAACGAAACCGTCTGGGTGAGCGTCGAGCGGGGCGCGCTCCGGCTGTTCGACGCGACGACTGGTCAGGCAATCTGAGACCAGGGACGTTGACTCGGGGCAGGTGACGTCGTTTCGACCGAACGGCCCTGGGCTAGCCCTGGCTGACCAGAGCGCCGTCGCGCATTTCGAGGGTGCGGTCGGCCAGGTCGGCCATGTTCAGGTCGTGGGTGACCATGATGCCCAGCTTGCTGCGGCTCTTCACTTCCTCGATCAGCGAGGTGACGACCTGTTTCCCTCGAGTGGAGTCCAGACTGGCGGTCGGTTCGTCGACCAGCACCAGGTCGGGGTCGTTCATCAGAGCGCGGGCGATGGCGACTCGCTGGCGCTCGCCGCCCGAGAGCTCGGTGGAGAGGGCATTGCGCCGTTTGGTGAGACCCAGCTCCTCGATAAGCTGATCGGCTCGTTCGCCGGCAGTTCCCCGCCCTTTCGCACCGATGGCGCGGATGAGCATCAGGTTCTCTCGCACGGTCAGATAGGGGATCAAATTGTTCGACTGGAAGACGTAGCCGATCTGGTCGCGCCGGTATTTCGATTGGGCGGATCCCTTGAGCGACCCAACCTGGGTGCCATTGACATCGATCGTCCCGGAGGAAGGTTCCAGCAGGCCGCCGATCATCGCCAGCAGCGTCGTCTTGCCGGAACCGCTGGGACCGACCAGTGCGATGAACTCGCCTGAAGCTCCCTCGAACGAGACATCGCGCGCTGCGTAGACCGCGCTCTCGCCCTCGCCGTAGGTTTTCGAAAGATTCGCGACGCTGAGATTTGTCATTGTTGCTGACCAAGGGCGATGATCGGATCGGTCTTGACCACTTGCCGGCCCGAGAAGAGCGCGCCAATGATGGCGGTCGCCAGTAGCGCCAGGCAGGTGGTTACGAAGGTACTGGTTGTGAACGCGATTGGCACCGCCTCAGGGAGACGTTGCAGACCCTTGTAGGTGAGCCACGCCAGCGGCACCGAGATGAGTAGCCCGATGATCGACAGCGTGACCACCTGCAGCATGATCTGGCGAAAGACGAAGCCATTGCTGGCGCCGATCGCCTTGAGCACGCCGATTTGCGGCACTTTTTGCAGGGTCAGCACGTAGAAGAAGACCCCGATCACCATCGCGCCGATGAGATAGCCGAAGACGCGCAGCGCGACGACGGTCGATTGCTGACCGGAGACACCTTCGATATTGGCAAAGGCGGTCGTCTTGTCGACGATCTCGAATCCATCCCCGGTTACGCCGGCGAGATTATCTCCTTGTAACAGAACGACGCTTGCCACCGGTGGATCGGCCTGGGTGCCGTATTTCAGCTCTTGCCAGGTGGAGAGGAGGATATAGACGGCTGGCTGGAAGAAGAACGATCCCTGATCGATTTCACCGACGATCGTGAAGGTCTGCTCCGAAAGGCGCAGTGAGACCTTGACCTCATCGCCTACCGAAAAGCCGGAGGCTTTGAGGAAGCGCTTGTCGGCCAGCATTCCGGTGGCGTCATCCTGCGGTCAGGGTTCGCCCGTCGATGACGGGCGGTTCGGCGATAGTTCCGGGATCGTAGCCAAGAAACGCGGCGGAGTCGATCGCGCCGTCGCCGGACTCATAGTTGACGGCGATGTAGCCGAGTGGCGCGGCAGCGGTCACGCCGGGAACTGCCTCGATCGCGTCGACTTGCTGCTGGCTGAGCTCGGAACGGATCACGCTGATGCCAGAACGGTCGGAGTAGGCGATGGCATCGGCATCGAAGTTCTTGAGGGCGCTGCCGGCGGATTCGTTCAACCCGACCCCGAGCCCATTGATCATCAGCACCAGATAGGAGATGAGCGTCACGACGAGCGTGATCAGCGCGAACTGGAATTTTCGCCGGCGAATTTCGAGCAGGCCGATCAAGATAATCCGCTTTCTGAGTTCCGAACGGTAGCAACGCACCAATGCCTAAATCGCAATACGCAGGGCCAGGCAATCTGGATCAATGCGCCGGGGGCTGCCATCGCAGTGCACCACGCGACAGCCGGCCCCCGGCTGGCAAGGAACGTACCACAATTGCGCGACTGGTTGTGGGTGCTGCGCACGCTGAGTTGCCCGTGCGGCTCACCCGCGCTCACGGGCGCAGGTTTTCGACCGATTCGGACGAACAGGTACACTCTTGAAACGAGTTGGGAGAAACGAAACGTGGCGAATCAGGCGAACAACGATTCGGTCGAGGAGCTGCTCGATCTGGCGCGCGCCAATGCGCAGGCGTTGATCATCGCGACCACAGGGTATCTGGCGCAGGCCGGGATTCCACTGGACGGGTGGTCGGGATACCTCGGTCAGGTTTTCGCCAATTCGTGGGACGAATCGATGTCCGGCGATCCGAAAGCGTTTCTGGATGCGGTGCTGACCAACTACAAGGCGATCGGCGCGCAGGTGCATTCGACCAAACTGGAGGATGGGCGGGCCGAGGCGGTCATTTCCGGATTTCCCAATGAGGGCCTCTGCGAAGAGTTGAACGCCGATTGCTCGCTGGCTGAGACGTACAACGACGCCGCGGCGCATGTGGCCGCACGGTTGGGGCTGACCTGGTGGTGGGGAACCAGCGACGGGATGACCACCCTGGTCACGACCACCGGCGGGTAACGGTCCCATGGCTTCGACCATCGGAGTCGCGCATGTCACGCTCTATCTGGACGATTCCTTTTCATTGAAGGACAAGCGGCAAGTGGTGCGGTCGATCACGGCGCAAGGTGCGCAACACAGTTCAATGTTGGAATTGCGGAAGTGGCGGACCTGAACGACATGCGCGTGGCCACATTAGGCATCGTCTGCATCAGCAATCAGGCATCGCATGCAGACGAGATGCTGGCGACTATCGTTCAATTCATAGAACGCAATCTCGAACTTGGCGTCGTTGGTGAGATCGAGACGGAGCTCATTCATGTTTGAGTGAACCGCTTCGGCGGTTCCCTGTTGCCCGGAGTTTGAGTCATGTCGACAACACCAAGGCAGCCCCGCGTCGTCGTCGTCGGGGCCGGATTCGGCGGATTGCGGGTGATTCAGGCGCTGAAAAACGCCCCGGTTCAGATCATCGTGGTGGACCGCCGCAACCATCACACCTTCCAGCCGTTGCTCTACCAGGTCGCAACCGCATCGCTTTCGCCGGCGGATATCGCCAAGCCAATCCGTTCGATCCTGCGCGGGCAGGAAAATATTCGAACGATCCTGATGGCGGAAGCGATCTCGGTCGATCCCGACGAGCAGATTCTGCATACCGATGCTGGTCCGATTCCCTACGACTATCTGGTGCTTGCCACCGGTGCGCGGCATTCCTATTTCGGACATGACGACTGGGAGCCGTACGCCCCGGGGCTGAAGAGCCTGGAGGACGCGCTCGAGATCCGCCGGCGGGTGCTGAGCGCGTTCGAGGACGCCGAGCGTACCGAGGACGAAGTCGAGCGCGACCGCCTGCTGACCTTCGTGGTGATTGGCGGCGGACCGACCGGGGTCGAGCTGGCGGGCGCGCTGGGTGAGATCTCGCGCTACACGCTGGCGCGGGAGTTCGACCGGATCGATCCGACCTGGGCACGCATTTTCCTGTTCGAGGCTGCGCCGCGCATTCTGCCCGCCTTCCCGGAATCGCTGGCGCGCAAGGCCAACGGCTATCTCAACCAGGTCGGCGTGCAGGTGCGTACCGATACGTTCGTGACCGAGGTCGACGCCGATGGCGTCGTCGCCGGCGGTCGCCGGTTTCGCTCGGCCACCGTGCTTTGGGCGGCCGGGGTGGCTGCCTCGGCGATTGGCAAATCGCTCGGCACCGAGCTCGACCGCGCGGGCCGGGTGCTGGTGCAATCCGATCTTTCGGTCAAGGAGTATCCGAACATCTTCGTGATCGGCGATCTGGCCACGTTGAACGGGCCCGACGGTCGTCCATACCCGGGCGTGGCGCAGGTCGCCATGCAGGCAAGGACATTTGACGGGGGCGAACATCCGCCGCCGCATCGCCGGCGAGCCGCCCGAACCCTTCGTCTATCACGACAAGGGCAACCTGGCGACCATCGGGCGCAATCGAGCCATTGCCGATATCAAGGGGTTCCGGTTGTCCGGGTTCGGGGCGTGGCTGGTCTGGCTCTGGATTCACATCTTCTTCCTGATTGGCTTCCAGAACCGTTTGCGCGTCGCAATGCAATGGGCGTGGTCGTACCTGCGTTTCGACCGCGGGGCGCGGCTCGATTACCTCGACCGGATATGACCGAACCAAGGAAATCGTCTGACCCCAGGCGACGGCATGCGGCCGCTTTTTGCTACCCTATGCCAGAGTTTCAGTGGTGCGATCCGCGGATGCGCGCGGGAAAGGAACGACGAGGGATGTTGGCGACGATTGCTGGTGGCAGTCGGAGTGACGGCTTGGGCCGTTGGCTTCTGTTTCTTTGGCATCGCTACGTCGACCTACGAATACTACGACCGGGCCGGGCGAGTGGGCATCTACCTGATGGTCGGCGGGGTCGTCGCGGCGGTCGTCGGTGGGTTCTGGTATCGCGCCCAGGAGAAGGGGCTTCGCTAACCTGTCGTTTTCAGCGGCTTTTTGGAACCCGGGGCGTCATGCCGCCGGGTTCTTTGTTGCTAGGTGCGCGGCCTGGGGCCAGGGAGTGCGCTGCAGCAGCACGTCGTCGTCGGGAAACCAACGCCCGCGGATGTTGCCGATCAGGTAGAGCGACCCGGTCACCAGCACCGGCTGGGACGATCTCCGCGCCAGATCGATCGCCAGCCCGACCGCGTTCATTGGATCCGGCTCGACTTGCACCACGCCGTCGAACGCGAGCTCGCGGGTGAGCTCCGCCAGCAGCGCAGCGCGGGTGGACGGCTTGTCTTCGATGTACGGCTCGGTCAGCACGAGCTGCGATGCGAGCGGCGTCAACGCATGCAGCATGGCGCGCGCGTCTTTGGATTCCAGGAAGCCCGCGACCACGACCGGTCTGGCATGCGGATGTTCCCGGGCGAACCAGGTCGCCAGCGAGGCGATTTTTTGCGGGTTGTGCGCGCCGTCGAGGATCACCAGCGGCGATCTCCTGCATGGTTTCGGTCCGTCCCGGAAGCCGTGCGCGTCCCAACCCTTCGGCGATATCGGCCCGTCTCGACATCGAACCCCAGCAGCTCGACCGCCAGCCGCGCGGTGGCCTCGTTCGTGCGGCGGAAATCGCCCTGGGTGGGAATGATGCGATGCAAATCGGCGCCCTGGGTGCTCGCTTCGCCGGCGATGACCTGCAACGCGGTGCGATCCGAGACCGCGGCTACCACCGGGGTCACCGGTTTGATGATGCCGGCTTTGTGCCAGGCGATCTCCTCGATGGTGATTGCCGAGGGTGTCGGTATGGTCGAACCCGATCTCGGTAATGACCGACACCAGTGGCGTGACGACATTGCTCAGATCGAATCGTCCGCCGGCGCCGACCTCGATAACCGCGACATCGACCATCTCCTGCTCGAACCAGCTCAGCACCATTGCCATCCAGAGCTGCCCGTAGCTTGGCTGGAATCCCGCCGCTTCCAGCGGATCGAGCGTGGCAGTCGACGAGCCTGGCAAAGGCGCTCGCATCGATGAGCTCGCGGTCGATTTGCAGTTTTTCGGTCGCGACCTGGAGGTACGGGGAGGTATGCAGACCGGTGCGATAGCCCGGCAGCGGTCAGGATCGAGGCGATAGCGGTTGCGGTCGAGCCTTTCCCCGACGTGCCGGCCACATGCACGATGGGCGTGGCCGAGAGGGGATCGCCCAGCGCGGCGAGCATCTCGCGCATGCGGTCGAGCCGGTGCTCGGCGCGCTGGCGAAAGCTCGTCAGCCTGGGATCGAGCGGCTTCGCCCATGCCGAGAGCCTCGGTGCGCTCGACTGCCTTTCGATAGCGGCGAAGCAAGGTCGAATCGGCGGTCATCGGATCCGCTCGTAGACGAGATACAACAGGCCAAGCGTGACGATCAACGAGGTGATGGTGTGCACCAGTCCGTCGACTTTCCGCCGGTCATGATGCGCATGCCGGGTGGCAGGATCCGCAGGCGGAATCCCCAAAGCGGAAGAAGGGGGCGGATGCCGCTCGGCGTGGCGGCATCGAGCACCAGATGGGAGCCGAGGCCGAGCCCGAATGCGAGCAGCAGAGCGGCGCGACCAGCTCGCGATGAAGCTGGAAACGGGGATCGGCCACCTGGGTGAGCGCGGTCATGATGACGTAGACCAGCAGGATCGCGCCGCCGGCGAACAGCAGGCTGTGTGACACGCCGCGATGCCGGAGCACCCGGCGGAAGTCCGACTTCAGATCCGCGTAGTCGGGAACGACCGCGCCGGCCATACCCAGGAAGATCGCGCCGGCGGCTGCCGCCGGAGAAAGGACGACCGCAACTGGGAGGGCAACTGCCGCGCCGGTGGTGATATGCGTGACCCGTTTCATCGATCGTCCGGCGCCCGAGATGGCCGGCGTCCAGCTTCCGGCAAGACACGCGCCGCGTTAAGCGAAACAACCCCCGTTCCACAATGGGAACGGGGGTTGACTGCTGCGCTGGCCGAGGTCAGCACCATCGGATCGATTAGTCGTCGCGGCCCAGATTGGGATCGAAACGGTCGCTGCGCGGCGTTCGGTCGACAACTTCATTGTCCCGGCGATTGCCTTGGTTGGTGTTGCCACCGCGATAGTCCCAGGTGTTGCCGTCGCCGCGACGTTGTCCGCCGCCGGTTCCGCCACCGCTATTGTTGCGAGGATAGCCGCCCGAGCCGGAATCGCGGCGAGGGCCATAGTTGCCACCGCCGCCCTGGCGATTGCCACCATAGCCGCCAGACGGGCGCCGCCCTGGCGCGGCCCGCGGTTCTGGCGGGAATCCGCCGCCGCGTTCGCCGCCACGATCGTTGCGGAGGCCACCGCCGGCCGCGACCGGCATCGCGGTTGCGACCTGCGCCCGGTTGCGCGCGCTCGGCGTTGACATTTCGGCCCTTGATGCCACTGGACGTGACCGCGTCGATGACCTGGTCGACAAACTGGCTCGGGATGTCCACAAAGCTATAGGTGTCGAGGATATCGATCGCGCCAATCGAACGGCCCGGAATTCCGGCCTCATTCGCAATAGCGCCAACGATGTCCTGCGGGCGCACATTGAAATTGCGCCCGATGTTCAGGAAGAGTCGGGTCATGCCCGGCTCCTGGCCCCGCTCGAAACGGCCGCCTTCGCGTCCACCGTCACGACCGCCTTCGCGGCCACCCTCGCGCTGGAAACCGCCCTCGCGTCCGCCCTGGCGATCGCGATCGAAGCGCTCCTGCCGGCTCACGGCTGCCTGGGTAATGGCGGCCAGATCGTCCTCGGTCGCTTCAGAGGTAAGTCCACGGCCGGTCTGATCGGCATAGAGCTTCAGGATCGCGGCCGCGATCGCAGTGGCCTCATGATCCTCGGACAGATCGTCGATCGCCTGAACATACGACTGGAAGGCGCTCTCGTCCTTGAGGGCTTCGAGCACTTCCAGCTTCATGGCATCGCGGCGTCGCTCGGCCACGTCGGCCAGGGTCGGCAGACGTCGCGGCTCGATCTTCGCCTTGATGATGCGCTCGATCTGGCGCAGCCAGCGGGTTTCCTTCGGCGTGACGAGCGTAATCGCCTCGCCGCGCTTGCCGGCCCGGCCGGTGCGTCCGATGCGGTGGACATAGGTCTCCGCGCTTTCGGGCACGTCGTAGTTGAAGACATGGGTCACGTCATCGACATCGATACCGCGGGCTGCCACATCGGTCGCGACCAGAATGTCGGCCTGACCGGAGCGGAAGCGGCGCATGACGCGGTCGCGCTGCGCTTGCGACAGATCGCCGTGCAGCGTCTCGGCCGCGAATCCGCGCGCCATGAGCGCTTCGCCCAGCTCATCGACGCCCAGCTTGGTGCGGGCGAAGATCATGGCCAGTGGCGGTCCTTCGGCGTCCAGGATACGGGTCAGCGCATCGGTCTTTCGGCTGCGCGGAATCTCGTAGTAGGTCTGGTTCGTGGCCGGAACGGTCATCTGCTTGCCCTGAACGGTCAACCGTTCCGGGTTGTTCATATGGGTTTTGGCCAGCTCGACGATGCGCGAGGGCATCGTGGCGGAGAAGAGCGCGGAGCGCTTGTTCGAGGGAACGTGCTCGAGGATCCAGTCGATATCGTCGATGAAGCCCATGTCGAGCATTTCATCGGCTTCGTCGAGCACGAAGAACTCGAGCGATTCGAGCGACAAGCGTGTTGCGGCGCATGTGGTCCATGACGCGGCCGGGCGTGCCGACCACGATCTGGGGGCCGCGCTGGAGACCGCGGAACTGCCGCTCATACGGCTGGCCGCCGTAGATGGGCAGCGTCTCGATCCCCTTGTGCTTGCCGTATTTGTGCAGTGCCTCGGCCACCTGGATGGCGAGCTCACGCGTCGGGGTCAGGATCAATGCCTGCACCGAGCGGTCACGGGCATCGACGGTATCGATGATCGGCAGACCGAACGCGGCGGTCTTGCCGGAACCGGTCTGCGCCTGGGCGATGATGTCGCCGCCGCGCAGCATGGCCGGAATGGTGATTGCCTGAATCGGCGTCGGCTCTTCATAGCCGACATCCTTCACGCTCTTGAGGATCGCGTCGCTCAGACCGAGATCCGAGAACGTAAGGGTGTCGCTATCGCGGGCCGGAGCGGCCGCAGCCGCGCGCGCTTCGTCGCGTTCGTCGTAGTGCTCGTCGTTGTTCGATGAGGAGTCGATGAAATGCACCGGCTCCGCAGTTTCGACAATCTCGATGACTTCGACGACATCGCCGGCTTCGTCGATCTCGATCACGTCGATGATTTCGACTCCTTCGCCGGTCTCGATCACCTCGATGACCTCGACCACCGGCTCAGCCTCGACTGCCGCCTTCTTGGCGCGGGAGCGTTTCGGTTTTTCCGTCTCGACAGGGGCGTCAGCCGTTGCGGCCGCCTCAGTCTCGACAGCCGCGGTCTTCTTCGAGGCGCGCGGCTTCTTCGCGGGGGTTTCCTCCGCGATCGCATCGGTCGAGATGCCGTTCTCCTGCAAGATCGCCGCCGCTTCTTCTTCAGGAGTGGCCGTCTTGCGGGATCGACGTTTAGGTTTGATTTCTTCTTCTGTCACTTCTTCTAAGTCCTTTGTGCATATGCATGGAGCGCCGCGGCGGTCCATCCACACAGTAGGACCGAAGCTGGCGTCATCACTACGCAACGTGCCGCTGGGGGCGGCATACCCTGACCC
The DNA here is from genome assembly GCA_963720855.1 of uncultured Chloroflexia bacterium. Classification (GTDB taxonomy): domain Bacteria; phylum Chloroflexota; class Chloroflexia; order Thermomicrobiales; family UBA6265; genus JAMLHN01. The sequence continues at coordinate 457,691 of CAVRGV010000003.1, forward strand.
GGAGGTTCACATTGTCCGCGGGCCGCGCAGGCTCCGCGCAACCTCCAACCAGCACGCCGGTGGCGAACATGCCAATTTTACCATAAGGGACCGATGGAGTTGCAGTTCTGGCGCGCGTGTGCCAGGACGGTTACATAGGTATACGACATCCTTTCTTCGAAATGAACGGAGCGATCGACAATGACGGAGTTGCAGGCAGGGTTGGTTATTCCGCGTGGAACCACGAACTCGGTGATCGAGCGAATCGTGCAGGCGGAACAGCGAGGGGTCGGCCAGGTGTGGTCGACCGCCGGTGGCGTTTCCTGGGACACGTTGATGTCGCTCGCGATCGCCGCGTCGCGGACGGAGACGGTCGTGCTGGGTACCTCGATCGTGCCGACCTATCCCCGGCATCCGTTCGTGATGGTGAGTGAGGCGCTGGCAATCGAGGACATTGCGCCGGGGCGGTTGCGGCTGGGCATCGGCGGAAGTCACCGGCCTACGATCGAAGGCGCATTCGGCATTCCGATGGGCAAACCGCTCGCGCATCTACGGGAATACCTGGGTATCCTGCGATCGTTGCTCTGGGAGGGGTCGGTCGATACATCCGGTGCGTATTACACCGTGAACGGCGCGCTGCCGGAGGGAACGACACCGCCCAAAACGCCGCTTCCCGATTTCCACGCTGCGCCCGAATGCCTACCGGCTGGCGGGTGAGATCAGCGACGGCGCCATTTCCTGGTTGAACCCGATCGAATACATCGTCCAGGTGGGCATACCGGCGATGGACCAGGGCGCGGAAGCAGCCGGTCGTGCTCGCCCGCCGGTGATCGCGCACGTGCCGGTGGCGATCTCGACCGACCGTGACGCGGCCCGGGCCGCGTTTCGCGCCCAATTCCCGGTGTATGGTCGCCTGCCCTTTTACGCTGAGATGTTCGCGCTTGCGGGGTACCCCGTCGAGGCGGAGGGCCGCATGCCGGATGGCCTGGTGGATGACTTGCTCGTTTCGGGAACCGTCGACCAGGTCCGCGAACGGCTGGAGGTGATTCAACGGCGCGGAATCGACGATCTTCTGATCTCGCACGTGCCCGTGGACGCAGAAGCACCCGAATTGGAGGCGCTCAGCGCTGTTCTGGCGGGATAGCCGGTCGGGCAAGCCGGGAGCCGCGTGGGCCGGGTATTGCCATGCGTGCTTGTCGGATGCAACTATGTGATCAGATTGCATCTGAATTCACGCCCGGAGCATGCCGGTGATGGACCATTCCGCGCACGAGCAGCATGGCGCCGGTCCCCAAAACGATCACGGGAACCACTCCGGCGGAAACATGTCCGCCGGCCACGACAAGCATGCCGGACACGATCCGGGAATGTTCCAGCGGCGCTTCTGGATCTGCCTGTTCCTGAGCATTCCCGTGCTGATCGTCAGCGAGATGTTCCAGGAGTGGTTCGGGTACACCGTCCCGTCGTTCACCGGCGATCAGCTCATTGCGCCGATCCTGGGCACGCTCATCTTTCTCTACGGCGGATCGGTGTTTCTGATGGGCGGCTGGCGGGAGATCCAGGACCGCGCTCCGGGCATGATGTTGCTGATTTCGCTCGGCGATCGTCGTGGCCTACGGCGCCAGCCTGGCCACCACCTTCGGTTGGTTCGATCTGGACTTCTGGTGGGAGCTGGCGCTCCTCATCGACGTGATGCTGCTCGGGCACTGGATGGAAATGCGCGCGATCGGGCAAGCCCGCGGCGCACTGGCCGCGCTGGCCGCACTGCTCCCTGACGAAGCCGAGCTCGTCGATGAATCAGGTACGCACACGGTTCCACTCGGCGATCTCCGCGTGGGCGATGTGGTGTTGGTGCGCCCGGGAAGTCGTGTGCCTGCCGATGGGATCATCGTCGAAGGTCAGGCGTTCCTGGACGAATCGATGCTCACTGGAGAGTCGAATCCTGTCGAGAAAAGCGCAGGCGACCGGGTGACCGCCGGCAGTGTGGCCGCTGGCGCTGCCATCCGGTTTCGGGTCGACGCCATCGGCGAGCAAACCGCCCTGGCCGGGATTCAGCGTCTGGTCGCGGACGCGCAGCAATCGCGTTCCCGAGCACAAACCCTGGCCGACCGCTTCGCTGCCGGGCTGTTCTACGTAGCCTTGGCCGCCGGTGCGATCACTATGGTTGTCTGGCTGATCCTGGGAGACGTCGACGAGGCGATCACCCGCACAGTGACCGTGCTGGTGATTTCCTGTCCGCATGCGCTCGGACTGGCCATCCCGCTCGTCATCGCTATCTCGACCGCCACAGCGGCCCGGAACGGCATTCTGATCAAAGACCGGCTGGCCCTGGAACGCATGAAAGATGTCCAGACTACGCTCTTCGATAAAACCGGCACGCTCACGCGCGGTGCGCACGTGGTTACCGGGATTGTGACGGTTCCCGGGGTGACGGAAGACGAGCTGCTGGAGCTGGCTGCCGCGGTGGAAATGGACAGCGAGCATCCGCTGGCCCGGGCAATCGTGCAGCGGGCTCGCGACGGTGGGCTGGTCATTCCAGTAGCTCGGAATTTCCAGGCGCAATCTGGCCGAGGCGTGCTCGCAACCGTGCGTGGATCCGAGATTGTAGTTGGCGGTCCAGCGATGCTGCGCGAACGAGACTTGAGCAGCCCGCCGGAGCTGCACGTGGCGATCGAAGAATGGGAGAGCCGGGGCGCAGCGGTGCTCTCGGTGGTGCGGGACGGTCAGGTTGTCGGAGCGTTGACCCTGGAGGACCAAGTTCGCGCGGAGTCGTTCGAGGCGGTGGAAGCCCTGCACGACCGGGATGTGCGGGTTGTCATGATGACCGGCGATTCCCGGGCCGTGGCGGATGCCGTTGCCCGGGAGCTTGGGATCGACGACGTTTTTGCCGAAGTGTTGCCCGAGCAGAAAGAACGGATCGTGGCCGATCTTCAGCAACGGAACGATCGCGTGGCGATGGTGGGGGACGGGGTCAACGATGCGCCCGCCCTGGCGCGGGCCGATGTTGGAATCGCCATCGGAGCGGGAACCGATGTCGCGATCGAGTCTGCCGGGGTAATTCTCGCCTCCAACGATCCACGCATGGTCGTGGGCGTCATCGATCTCTCGAAGGCGAGCTATCGGAAGATGCTCCAGAACCTTGGGTGGGCGGTCGGGTACAACGTCGTGGCCATTCCGCTGGCCGCGGGCGTCTTGTCGCCATGGGGTATTTCCATCGGGCCGGCGGTCGCCGCGCTCCTCATGAGCGCCTCGACGATCATCGTGGCATTCAATGCGCTATTGCTCCGCCGGATCGATTTGCGCCCTCAGCGTTGACCGAGGCGCGTAGGGTTTTCACTCGATTTCGCTGGCGAAGCCTGCGCTACGAATTGGAAAGCGAGAAGGTGTCGATCGTGGCGCCCTTCTCGTCGATCACCCGTGCGGTCAGCGAATCCGGCGAGGCATCGATCGAGAGGAAGTGATGCACATCGGCCGCCGCGACGGAAGTCCGGTTCTGCTCGAAGCCCTGGGTCGATGCACCGCCGCCGCCGGTGACCACATAGGTAACCCCGCCATCCGGTTGGAAGCGCTCGTAGTTGCGGGCGTGGCCGGAGAGCACCAGATCGACGCCGTTGCCGGCGAAGATGGGACCCAGGTCGTCGCGGATTTCGTCGCTGGCAGCACCCTTTGTGGAGGAGTAGGGCGGCCGGTGCACGACCACGACCGTCCAGGGAGATGACGCGGATGCAGCCAGATCCTCGGTCAACCAGGCGCGTTGTTGGTCGATGGCCGTTCGATCGTTTTGCTCGTACAGCTCGCTGTCGAGCACGATCACGTGCACCGGTCCGTAGTCGAACGAGCGGTAGAGCGGATTTTCGTTGTCGGGATCGGGCTCGACCTCGAACGATTCGCGAAAGGCGCTCCCGTCGCTGGACTTCAGATCGATCTCACCGATGGCCGGCGCCACCGCGGAGTTCGGCAGCAGATCCTCATATGGGCCGAAGTACCGCAACCCATAGTGGCAGAGCGCCCCGCGCGGGAAGACCACATCTCCGGTGTGCAGCACGAAATCGGGGGCGTCGGCCACCATTTCGGCGGCGATCGTGTGTTGCGCGTCATTACTCGTGCCGCTGCTTCCGAGCACATCGAATCGAACCGAATCGAGCGGGCCGCTTGGCGTGCGGAAGGTTCCCTCCCAGGTCGATTCGGCCCGTTCGACGGTATAGGAGTAGTCGGTTCCCGGGGTCAGATCCGTGAGATCGAAGGTCTGGATTTTGCCGGACTCGACCGTTTGAACGATCGGCTCCTGGCCCTCGGCGGTTACCGTGATGGTCGCCTCCCGTGCCAGGGTCCATCGCACGCGAACCTGCGCCGAGTCGGTTCCGACCTGCAGCAGATAGGGCTTGGCATTGAGATCGTCACCCCCCGGCAAGATGGCATTGACGCAGTAGCCAAGCTGGTTCGCGGCCAGGGCAGCGGTCACCGCAATGCCGGGGATGAACACGATGGCGAGCACGAGCAGGAAGGAGAGGGGTTTGGTGGGCTTGAGACGATTCACGCGGGATCAGTCACTCCGTTGCGCAGTGCGTTCGACAACGCGGCTCCAACCATTTCGTGTCCAACTCCCGGGGTTTCCAGGGAGAGGGCGGCAATGCCCTTTCGCTCGCGGACGAGCGCGAAGAGGAGATGCAGGGTATCGATCTGGGCAGCTTCCCGGCTACCGGCTTCCACGCCGGCGCCGGCCAGCACGCGCTCGAGACGAGGGGAGAAGACCACTGCCGCGGCGGGGGGTTCCGCCGGTGGCGAACCCGCGATGAAGCTGACCGTTTTTGCGATCGACTCGCTGCTGAACCCGCACGCTGCCAGCACCTGGGCGGCCGCGCACCCGGGATCGTTGACCAGGCTCAGAAGCAGATGCTCGCAGGTGACGACGCCCCCCGGTGAGGTTGCCGCTGCGGCTTCGGCTGACGAGAGGGCATGTCGAGCGTGGGTGGAATAGTCCGCGACGATACGTGGGTCGGTAGAAATCACGAGGTCCTGTTCACTCTCTTCCGGTTCGATGACTACGTCTTCGTCGTCCATGAGCCTGATCCTGTCGAACACACACGGCGAAGAAGATCAGGCACGATGCTGGCCTGCGTCGAGGTTTGCGATGGCTTCGTGCGCGGCATTGTGTCCCGGCGCGCCCATCACGCAACCGCCCGGCCAGGCGCCGGATCCGCAAAGATAGAGCCCGGCCACTGGGCCTTCGTAGGATGCGCTGCCTGGCACCGGCCGCAAATCGAAGGCTTGCTCCGGCACCAGCTCTCCCTGGAAGATGTGCCCCCCGGTGAGCCCGAAGCGGGCTTCGATATCGGGCGGCGCCAGGGTTTGCCGCTTGATGACGATCTCGTTGATATTGGGCGCATAGTCGGAAAACCGGTCGAGCACATGATCGGCGATCGCTTCTCGGCGCTCGTCCCAGGTGCCGTCGGCCAGATGATACGGCATGTACTGCGTGAAGATCGAAAGCGTGTGCTTGCCCGCTGGCGCCACTGACGGTCGACTGCCGACTGGGTATGCACGCTGAAAAAGGGATAGTCGGACGGTTCGCCTCGGCGGGCGTCCTCGTATGCCCGCTGGAAGTAGTCGATGCTCGGTCCGATGAAGACTCCGCCGGTGTATGCCAGACGACTGATCGGCCCCGGCAGCGGTGTATTCCGGCAGCCGTTCCAGTGCCATATTGATCTTCATGACCGGCGAGGTGATCTGGATGGCCTCGATGTCGGCCAGGAACTCGGCAGGAAGCTCGGACGAGTCGACCAGCTTGGTATAGGTTCGGACCGGATCGGCGTTCGAGAGGACGACCTTCGCGTTGAATTCGCGCCCATCGGTGGTGACGACGCCGGTCGCGCGTCCGTTGGCAACACAGACCTGCGCCACCTCGGCATCCGTGACGATCTCGGCGCCGAACCGGCGTGCGGAATTCGCAAGCGACTGACGTGACCGCGCCCATGGCGCCCCGTACATAGGCCCACTGACCACGTTTGCCGGTGACATTGCCCATCGCGTGATAGAGCTTGACATAGGCGGTGCCGGCGTCGCGCGGGCCGCGAAAGGTGCCGATCAAGCCAAAGGCGCAGGCCATCGCCTGAACTTGCTCACTCTCGAAAAAGTACTCGGCGACTTCCGCCGCCGATCCGAGGATCATCTTCTGGAAGATGCGCGCTTCGTCCGCGGTCTTGAAGTTCGCCGCGAATTCGGCGAACGATGGCGGATTGGTCAGGACATAACGGTCCATGACTTCGGCTGCCTTTTCGACAAAGGCGTCGTACTGGTCGTAGGCGCGCGCGTCCTTTTCTGAGAAGCGTGCGATCTCGCCGATGAATTTGTCGTGGTCTTCCCAGGCGGTCAGCGCGCGTCCATCCGGAAAGGGCATGAAAAAGCGCGGATCGCGGCCGATGAGCTGGATTCCGCCCCAGGCGTCGAGATCGTCGATGATCGAGCGGGGCATCAGCGAGAGAACGTAGGAGCCTTCTGACAGCAGAAAGCCGGGTTCGATCTCCTGGGAAAAGGCCGCCCCGCCGACATCGCGATAGCGTTCGAGCACGAGCGTGTGGAATCCGGCTTTGGCGAGATAGGCGGCCGCAACCAGCCCGTTATGGCCACCACCGATCACGATTGCGTCATAGGTTGGGTTGGGCACGTACGTTGCTCCACCTGCAATCGAAGCCATCAAGAGGCCCACGCAGTTTCGGGCAATCTTACTCTGGCCGTGCAATCGATGAACCTCAGAGGCGGCCCCTCGACGTGAAGTCCGCCCGGAAGTAACTCGAGATCGGATGTCGAGAATCCGGTTCCGGATCCGTCCCAGATATATCAACGGTCACGACGGGCCGTTCGAAGAAGAAAGAAGGAGAACAACCATGGCGACTCCGCAGTTGCACCACGTCAGCATCGTCGTCGACGACCTCGAGGCTGCGAAAGCATTCTTTGCCGAGCTTGGCATGGAGCTGGAGGGCGAAGCGCCGATCGAGGGCGCCTGGGTGGACCGAATCAACGCCCTCGATGGGATCCGGGTCGACATTGCGATGATGCGCGACCCGGACGGTCACGGCCGGCTCGAGCTGACCAAGTTCCACTCCCCGCCCGCAATCAGCCCCGAACCGAAAAACGCGCTGGGGAACACACTCGGTTTGCGGAGCATCATGTTCTCGGTCGATGACCTCGATGCCACGCTGGCGGGCCTGCAAGCCCTCGGCGCTGAGCTGGTGGGCGAAGTCGAGCAGTACCAGAACTTCTACCGGCTTTGTTACATTCGCGGCCCCGAAGGGATCATCGTCGCGCTCGCCCAGCAGCTCAGCTAGGTGACCGCCCCGATCTGCCCGAACGTTCCATCGAACTTTCCGTACACGAACCTCGAGGGAGAACCATGCATCCGAACGATATCGCCGAGATTTTGAACCGACCGATCAGCCAGGAACTGTTGGCCCGTGACCTGACCCGCCTGGCCTATGTGGCCACGGACGGCACGCCTCGCTCGATCCCGATCGCGTTTACCTGGAATGGCGCGGAGATCGTCATGTGCACGGCGACGAATGCCCCGAAGCTCTCGTCGCTGAGCGCGAACCCGATGGTCGCGCTGACCATCGACACGGAAGTGCACCCTCCCAAGATCTTGCTCATCCGCGGCAGGGCGGAGCTGGACCAGGTCGACGGGATTCCGGACGAATATCTCCAGATGAACGGCAGCTACGAGATGACGTCCGAGCAGCGGGTCCACTGGGAGGCAGAGGTGCGCTCGCTCTATCAGGGTATGGTCCGGATCGTGGTGACGCCGACCTGGGCGAAGTTGATCGATTTCGAGACAACCTTGCCGACCGCGGTCGAGGAGCTGATCCGGCAGCGGGAGGAACGGCAGCGCGCCTGAGCGCGGACGCGACGTCGTGACGTCGCTCCACGCAAACACATCCGGATGTCGAGCATTCCAGCTCGGCGCCGTCCCAGCAGAGAACCCAGCCAGGATGGGCTGTAGCGAGCGAATCAGTGGGAGAAACCGATGGCCAAGTATCTACTGCTCAAGCACTACCGGGGCGCGCCGGCAGCGGTCAACGACGTGCCGATGGACCAATGGACGCCAGAGGAATTTGACGCCCATATCCAGTACATGGACGACTTTGCCGATCGACTGAAGGAGACCGGTGAGTACGTCGACGGTCAGGCGCTCTCTCCCGAAGGCACCTTCGTCCGGTATGACGGCGAAGGGCGGCCGCCGGTCACCGATGGTCCCTTCGCGGAGACCAAGGAGCTGATCGCGGGTTGGATGGTGATCGACGTCGACAGCTACCAGCGCGCCGTCGAGCTGGCTGGAGAGCTGTCGGCGGCTCCTGGAGCGGGTGGTAAACCAATTCACGAATGGCTCGAGCTGCGTCCCTTCTATGGCGTTTCCCCGACCATCACGGAGTAACAGAGGATGGATGAGGCCCTGTTGCGGATCCTCACCCCCAGCGTGATCAGCATCCTCGTTCGTCGCGGAGCCGACTTCGCGACGGCTGAGGATGCCGTACAGGACGCGTTGCTCGAAGCCATGCGCGTCTGGCCCGCCAATCCACCGCGGGACCCGAAGGGTTGGCTGGTTACAGTGTCCTGGCGGAAATATCTCGATGCGGCGCGCGCCGATACCGCTCGCAGACATCGAGAGGAGCGCGTTTGGACCGAGCCCCAGACCGACCTGGGCGAGGAGGTCGACGACACGCTCCAGCTCTACTTTCTGTGCGCACACCCGTCCCTGACGCCGGCGTCGGCCGTGGCGCTCACGCTGCGCGCGGTCGGCGGACTGACCACGCGACAAATCGCGCAGGCCTATCTGGTACCGGAGGCGACCATGGCCCAGCGGATCAGCCGGGCAAAGCGCACCGTTTCCGGCGTCCGGTTCGATCAACCCGGCGATGTTGCCACAGTGCTGCGCGTCCTCTATCTGGTTTTCAATGAAGGGTATTCGGGCGATATCGACCTCGCCGCCGAGGCAATTCGGCTCACCCGCCAACTGGCAGTCACTCAGCCCAATCATTCAGAGGTGGCGGGCCTGCTGGCACTCATGCTGCTCCATCACGCGCGGCGGCCGGCCCGCATCCGCACCGACGGCAGCCTCGTGCCGCTCGCGGAGCAGGACCGCAGCATATGGAACACCGGCCTGATCGCCGAAGGCGTCGACCTGCTCCAGGCGGCGCTCGCCCGCGACCAATTGGGGGAGTACCAGGCTCAGGCTGCCATCGCCGCGTTACACGCCGATGCCCAACGGGTCGAAGAAACCGACTGGGTTCAGATTGTCGAGTGGTACGACGAACTGGTGCGCATCACGGACAGCCCCGTCGCCCGCCTCAACCGGGCTGTCGCGGTCGGCGAAGCTGAGGGGCCACGAGCCGGACTCGCTGCCCTGGCGACGCTCGATCCAACGTTGCCACGCTACGTGGCGGTTGCCGCGTACCTGCAGGAGCGAAACGGCGATCCAGTGACAGCCGCCCGCCTCTATACAGAAGCTGCGCGCGCCGCCACCAATCTCCCAGAGCGCGACCACCTGTTGCGACAGGCCGCCCGGCTCAACGCAACGTTGCGCGGGTGAGCGTCACACGCGGCGCACGCTCGTGTCCTGATTCGCACCCTGGTCGCAACCGTATTACGTCGTCACCAATTGGGGGGCGAAGTGCGTGTTTGCAATCATGCGCACCGCTCCCAGATCGACCTTTCCGGTCGGAAGAACCGGCAACATGTCGACCTCGATGAAACTGTCCGCCATCGGGATATAGAGTGCCGGCAACCCAGCCTCCCGCAGTCCGGCGCCGAGCTCCGCGCCATTCATCGCGACCGGGGTGTGAACCACGACGATGCGCTCGCCCTTGCGCAGGTCGGGAACCGCGGTGACGGCGACTACCGGCGTATCCGACTGTTCGGCGCCCAGCAAACGGGCAAGCGCCGCCTCGATCAGGAGATGCGGCACGGTTTCCCCCGCAATCTTGGAGAACTGGGAGGCGCGTCCGGTGATCGTCAGGAACCCGTCCTGGTCCAGCATCCCGATATCGCCCGTGTCGTACCAGTCGTTGGTAACGACCCTGGCGGTGTGCTCCGGTTTGCCGAGGTAACCCAGCATGACATTCGGGCCCGTGCACCAGATCATGCCCTCGCCACCGATCGGGAGGGCTTCCCCGGTTTCCCGGTCGCGGATCTCGACCTGCACCAGCTCGATCGGGCGTCCGACCGTGCCATCTTTCAGGAGGGTAGTCGTATGGCCCGGCGCTCGTTCCGGCGGGGTATTGAAGGCGATGACCGGCGAGGTTTCGGTTGCGCCATAACCCTGGAAGGGGCGCAGACCGAAGCGCGCTTCGAACGCGTCGACCAGATCCAATGGCAGCGGTTCGGCGCCGGTGGCGACCATCGTGAGCGACGCGAACTGCTCCGGGGCGCAGCGCGCCATGTACAGCCGGAGAAAGGTGGGGGTGGCCAGCAGAATGGTGCCGTTGTACTCGCGGGTGAGCTGGCCGATGTGCTCGGCTTCGAGCGGGCTGGTGTGATACGCGGTCGCGGCGTCGCATGAGAGCGGCATCCAGAGGCTAACGGTCAGCCCAAAGGCGTGGAAAAAGGGGAGCACGCCGATCAGCGTGTCGGTTTCACGTATGGCCATTCCGTGGCCCATCGCGAGGCAATTGGAGGCCACATTGCCATGACTCAACATGACACCCTTGGGCTCGCCGGTCGATCCCGAGGTGAACAGCACGGTGAAGAGCTCGTCTGGATCGATCTCGTGAAGACCGAGCTTTCGCACCAGCAAGTTGGCTGGAAGCGCCATACCCTCGGCCGCGGCAACGAGCTTGTCTCGCTTGCCGACCAGCGCGGGGACGTCTTCGAGGATGATGTGCTCGGGACGTTGCGGCATCCCTAATCGATCGAGGAGCTTGCGGCTGGTGATGATATGCCGCAATCCTGCCTGCTCGATGCACTGGTCCAGCGCGTCGCGCGCGAGCATGAAGCTCAGATTGACGGAAACACGCCGGTCGAATGCCAGCGCGAGGTTGGACACCGCGCCCGCAACCGTGGATGGCAGCATGATGCCGACCATGCGCTCGTCTTCTGCCAGGAAATGCCGCCGCAGCACGCGCCGCAGCACGAGCGCGCGCACCAGCGTTTCGCCCCCGGTGAGCTTTGCGCCGGTCGAATCGGCCAGTTTGAGCGTATTCCGCCGCTTGCGGCACTGGTCGATAACGCTGGGCAGGAGCTGCAGTCCGGGTTCGGCGGTGGTAGCCATAGCTGCTCTCCATCGAGCGAGTTCGTCGATCGTGCCCGGCGCTGGCATCCGTGATCGATACGTTGGGAAATGCGGACGTTGGCCGATAATCTACACGATTCGATATCGACCCACTGGGTGGCACACCCAATGAGACACGGAGCGCGGAGCGGTCTGCGCGCGGCAGGAGCAAGCGGACATGGCAACGGCAGACGCGGTCATCATTGGGGCAGGGATCATGGGATGCGCGATTGCGCATGAGCTGGCCGAACGCGGGCTGCGGGATATCGTCGTATTCGAAAGCGATCAGATCGGCCGGGGCGCCACTGCCGACGCGGCGGGCGGAATCCGGCAGCAGTTCTCCAGTGAGACCAATATTCGCCTGGCGACCCAAAGCGTGCGGGTCTGGGAAAACTTCAGTAGCCGCTTCGATCAGGACATCTCGCTCCGGCAGCAGGGCTACCTCTTCTTGTTGAAGGATCCCGCCGACGAGCCGATCTTTCGCGCCAATCTCGCCCTGCAGCAACGGCTCGGCGTTCCATCCCGTTGGGTCGAGCCGGATGACATTCGCGAGCTCAATCCCCATGTCGTGCTCGAGGGCGTCTACGGCGGGACGTTTTGCGGAGAAGATGGATGGTGCGATACCTACGCCGCCACCATTGGCTATGCGCGCGCCGCGCAACGGCTGGGCGCGACATTCCGGGAAGAGTCGCCGGTCTTCGACATCCTGGCCGAGAACGGCAAGGTGACCGGGGTTTCGGCCGCTACCGGAGATGTCGCGACGCCGTTGGTCATCATCTGCGCCGGTCCGCACACCCGCGAGGTCGGGATGCTGGCCGAGGTCGAAATCCCGGTCGATCCCTATCGCCGCATGAGCTGGATCACCGAGCCGTTCGATGCGCTCCCAACCACCCTGCCCATGACGATCGATTTCAGCAGTGGGCTCTACACCCATCCCGAGAGTGGGGGATTTCTTTTCGGCATGGCGAACCGGGACGAGCCGAGCTCGTTCGACAAGTCGGTCGACGAAGACTGGATGGCGACAACGGTCGAAGCGCTGGTCGAGATGGTGCCGGCGTTCGAAGAGGCCAGCATTCTCAACGGTTGGGCCGGTTTCTACGAAGTGACGCCGGACGATAACCCGGTGCTTGGCTTCATCGACGAGGTCGAGGGGCTGGCGGTCGCGGCCGGGTTCAGCGGACATGGGTTCATGCAGGGCCCGGCAATCGGCACCTGCATGGCGGAGCTGATACTCGATGGGCAATCCAAAACGATCGATATCTCCGCGTTCCGCCCGTCGCGGTTCGATGAAGGGCAGCTCTTGCAGGAACACAATGTCATCTGAATCTTGGGAAATCCGTGGCGGCGAGCAACCGAATCTGGGTGCCGTGCTCGCAGGTTGAGCATTCTCCAAGGTTGAAGCGATAGGCTGGAATGGGAGTGGGTATGTTCGCCATCAGCAAAGGAGCGCGAGATGCGAGACCTGAAACCGTTCGAGAACTATCTCATTCATGAATTCGTGGATGACTGGCGCGATGGGTATCTGACCCGCCGCGAGATGATCAAGCGGGTGCTCTACATCACGGGCGGCGTCGCCGCGACCGCCACGGTGCTGACCCAGCTCGGGGTAACCCCGATGACCCGCGCGGCGATGGCTCAGGAAACTGTCGCAACTCCGTCGGCCGAGCCGCTCTCGCCCCTCTCGGTTGCTGAGGGCGATCCGCGCGTGCTGGGAGAGGACATCACGTTTCCCGCTGCCGATGGCGCCGAGATCATGGCCTATCAGGCGCGGCCCAATCCGGACAGTGGTTCACCCATGGCCATGGTCATTCCACCGCTCGGTCCTGATCTGCCACGAAAATCGTGGATTGACCGAGCACATCCGCGACGTCGCCCGGCGGTATGCGGTCGAAGGCTATGTGGCATGCGCGCTCGATCTCCTGAGCCGCAACGGGGGAATGGCCGCGGTGACCGATCCCGCGGAGATCCCCGGCTTGTTGAGCGGCACCGATCCGCAAGTCTTCGTCGACGACTTCAAAGTCGGCGCTCACCTATTACCAGACGCAATCGTTCGTGGATGCCACCCGACCTGCGATGACCGGGTTTTGCTTCGGTGGTGGTGTCACCTGGCTGGCATCGACCGAGATGCCCGAGCTGAAGGCCACCGCGCCCTTCTACGGCCCGCCGCCGCCGCTCGACCAGGTGCCGAATATCAAAGCTGCTGTGCTTGGCGTCTATTCTGACGATCCCGAGGATTTTGCCAACGAAGGCCGGGATGAGCTGGAGGCCGCGTTGACCGAAGCCGGCGTCACGTTCGAATTCATCATCTACCCAGACACCCAGCACGCGTTCCACAACGACACAGGTCAGCGCTATAACGAGGAACAGGCCCTGCAAGCCTGGGCGGACACGATCGCCTGGTTCCGGCAATACGTTTAGCGGTTCAGCCCGCAGAATTTTGCGATCAGCAATCAGAAGTCAGTTATTCCGATCGAGGGAGGAGCGCGTATGCGTCGCAGTGAAGCAGGTGGCGTCAGCGTTGGTCGTGGCAGCTTTGCTGCTTACGTCCGGGTTTCGGGGTCACGCGGGCGCAGAGCTCGACCGAGAGCGTCGATTTCTCCCCGAATCCTGAGCAGTGCAACCAGGCGCCACGGTCGATCGACGAGATCGAGGCGTTGCAGACGTCAGGCACTCCAGGGACTTCGTCTGATATGTCGGCTCCCGAAGGATTCGAGTTGCCGCTGGGCGAGGAGGCGCCGAACGAGGTGCGCGGCGGAATCGTCGAGACGATCGTGCAGATCTTCGCCTGCGCCAACGGGGGCGATCAGCTCGCGTCGCTCGGAGGCCTGACCGATGCCCTGCTGGCGGCTCGGTCTGGTTCGGGAGTGTTCGGGGACGATATTCCTGCGAGTCTCTCCGGAACCCCGGTCGCGCTCTCCGAGGAAACGCAGGTGCAATTGCTCGACACGCGCGACTTCACCAGCTATGACGATGGCCGGGTTGGCGTGCTGGTCTATTTCGTCGTTCCGTCCGGGCAACCCGAAGCCGAAGACCCTGTTCAGATCGCGCTCTGGATCTTCGCGCAGCAAGACGGCCGCTGGTTGCTGGATGAAATGGTGACCGGTCTGGAAAGCCAGCTCGGCGACATGGCAACTCCACCTGCGGGCTGATCGAGCCTGGTCGATTCGAGCCTGAGAACGGGTCATCGTTGCTTGGACGATGACCCGTTTTGCCTGCCGTCGCGAGGCTGAAATGCCCGCATCGAATTCCAGCCAGCCGATCCCATCGGTTGCACGATGAGTATCCGCGGATAGCGCAGGAGATCGGCCTAGTCGCCGACCGCCTGATGTTGTGGGGCGCGACCGGGCAGAAAGGATTGCGTGCCAATCCGGAGGGCGCAAAGGGCCGCGATCATGCAGAGGACGGCGGCGGCGTTGAAGACGAACACATAGTCGCCCATGAGGGTGCGTGAGAGACCGGCCGCATACGCGGCGAACGCTGCTCCCACCTGGTGTGCCGCGAAAATCCAGCCGTAGACCAGCGGTCCGCGTGCAACCCCGAATTCTTTCGAGGCAATCGCCACCGTTGGCGGAACGGTCGCAATCCAGTCCAGTCCATAGACCACGATGAACGCGAAGAGCGCAAACTGCGACGACCCCAGTGCCCAGGGCAGGATCAGTAAGGCGACCCCCCGCAGACCGTAGTAGGCGAAAAGCAGCTTCCTCGGGTCGACGCGGTCGGTGAGGTAACCGGAGGCGGTCGTGCCGATGATGTCGAAGATCCCGACCAACGCCAGCAGGTTGGCGGCTGCAATCTCGGTCATCCCGTGATCCATGGTGGCCGGAATCAGATGGGTACCGATGAGGCCGTTGGTGGTGGCGCCGCAGATGAAGAAGGTTGCGGCCAGCAACCAGAACGCGCGTGACCGGGATGCCTCCTGAAAGGCTCCGAACGCAGTGCGCACCGGATTGATGCGTGGGCCGGGGGCCTCATCCTGGGAGACCGCGCCATAGGGGAGCAGTCCCACATCGGCGGGCCAGTTACGCAGGAAGATCACCGCGATCGGGATGACCGAGAGCGTTGCGATCGTCACGGTGAGTGAAACAGTTCTCCAGCCATGATTGGTCGCCAGCCAGGCGAAGAGCGGAAGGAAGACCAATTGGCCGGTTGCGCTGGCGGCGGCCAGCACACCCACCACCAATCCTCGGCGTTTGACGAACCAGCGCGACGCTACCGTGGCGGCCAGCACCGTCGCCATCGACCCGGTCCCCAGTCCCACGGTGACGCCCCATAGCAGGTAGAGCTGCCACGGGGCAGACATCTGGGTGGTCAGCGCGGCCCCGAGCGCAATGATCAGCAACGCGCCCACCACGACCGTTCGGATGCCGAAGCGTTCCATGAGCGCGGCTGCGAACGGTCCCATGAAACCGAAGAGCAGCAAGTTGATGGAGATTGCGATCGAGATGGTCGCCCGGCTCCAACCGAACTCGTTTTGCAGCGGAACGATGAGCACACTGGGTGCGGATCGGAATCCCGATGCTCCGAGCAGGATGATGAAGGTGACTGCCGCCATCACCCACGCGTAGTGGGTGGGGCGGAGGCGGGAAGGCAAGGTCACGAATCGAGCTCCCGGACGATTCGCTCGACATCGCCGAGTAGCATCGTCATCTCCACCGCGCGGTCATAGCCCAGGGTTTGGACCACGCTGAGCTGCGCATCGCTCCAGAGGGGTTCCGAGGCTGCCACCATGGCTCGTCCCGATTCCGTCAACGTCACAATGCGTTTGCGGCGATCGTGGAGTCCATCGCGGTGGTGACAAATCCCATTCGCTCCAGGGTTGTGAGATTGCGCGTGAGAGTAGAGCGGTCGAGTGCGAGCCGCTGGCAGAGCTCGCCGGTATCGGCTCCTGCAGGAGTCCGGCCGATGTTGGTCAGCAGAGACTTTTGCAGGGTGTTGATACCCAGAGGTCGAAGCGCGTCGTCGTAGATGCGATTGAGCAAACGGTCGACCCGCCTGGTCTGAGAGCAGAGGCACGGTATCAGATCGTGGTTGCTCGAATTCGGACCGCATACTGCTGCTCACGACCAGGACGATGCTGATGTAGCGACGAATACTTGTATATGCAACGATCATGCGGTTTCGCGAATCGAATGTCAACTGGCAACCCGGCAAATCTCTTGCTATCGAGTTGACTCAGGAGCGAGTTGACGGGCCGTGCTACCGTTCGGCGCATTCGTTTGGCTCGATCGGGCGGTCGCGAATCGGCAAATGAGTTGTCGATCGAGAGCGGCGCTCGAGGGCCCGACCGCAACGGGCGCGGGTCCGCCCATGGATGCCAGCCCCAGCCAATCCGGCGCATTCCGAAGGGAGAAAGACGCTCGTGAAGATCGTCGACATTCGTGCAACCACGGTGACGGTGCCGCTGGAGGCGCCGTTGCAACATGCGACCGGCGCACACTGGGGGCGCTTCGTTCGCACGATCGTCGAAGTCGAAACCGATGACGGTCTGATCGGGTTGGGGGAGATGGGCGGCGGAGGTGAGAGCGCGGAAGCGGCCTTTCGCGGGTTGTTGTCGTATCTGAAAGGGCACGATCCCTTCCGCCTGGAAGAGCTGCGTTTCAAGATCTGCAATCCGACCGCCAGCCTCTACAACAATCGCACCCAGCTTCATGCGGCCATCGAATTCGCCTGTCTCGATCTGATCGGGCAGAAGCTCGGCGTGCCGGTCTATGACCTGCTTGGGTGGCAAAGTGCGCGACGAGGTCGAGTTCGCCAGCTATCTCTTCTTCCGCTACGCCAATCCCGAAACCGGGGCAGGCGAGGTTCGCACTCCTGAACAACTGGTCGAGAACGCGCTCGCGCTGAAGGCGAAGAACGGCTTTCGCTCGCACAAGCTCAAGGGCGGCGTCTATCCCCCGGACTACGAGCTGACCTGCTATCGAGCGCTCGCGGCGGCCTTGCCGGACGATTCGTATCGCTACGATCCGAATGCGGCCCTTTCGGTGGAGGAGGGGATTCGCTTCGGTCATGCGATCGAGGACCTGCGCAACGACTTCCTGGAGGACCCCACCTGGGGCATCAACGGCATGCGCCGGTTGCGTAGCATGGTGCGGGTTCCGCTGGCGACCAACACCGTGGTGGTCAACTTCGAACAGCTCGCGACCAACATTCTCGAACCCGCCATCGACGTGATTCTGCTGGACACCACCTTCTGGGGTGGCATTCGTCCCTGCATCAAAGCAGCGGGCGTTTGCGAAACCTTCCAGTTGAGCATTGCGGTTCATTCGTCCGGAGAGCTGGGAATTCAGCTTGCGACCATGCTGCATCTCGGCGCGGTGACGCCCAATCTCTCGTTTTCGGCCGACGCCCACTATCACCATCTGACCGACGATGTCATCGAGGGTGGGTTGATGCGCTACGAAAATGGGTGCATTCGGGTGCCGGATGGGCCGGGTCTCGGGGTGAAGCTCGACCGGGAGAAGCTGCGGCAATATCACGAGCTCTATCTGGAGCTCGGCAGCTACGCCTACGACCGCGATCCGGGGCGCCCGGACTGGTTTGCGCTGGTGCCCAACGAACGCTGGGCCGATCCGTCGGTTTCCCTCACGCCCAAGCTCTCGTAGCCGCCGGCCCTGTGCCGGCGGTGGCCCAGGTTTCATAAACGCAGCGTAGCCGCCGGCCCTGTGCCGGCGAAGACCCGGGCCCCATAACGCGAAGTGACTAAGTCATCAGATCTCTTCCCGGTGCGAGTGCTATCGTACCGGGCATTGATGTTGGCTGGAAACGCTTCGAAGGAGAAGGGCATGCCAGAGCGGGTACCGCTGAGACTCGATTGGGATCCTGGGGCGATCCGGGCGGAAGTGATCGATAACGCCGCGAATGTCGATCTGATCGCGGGTGGTGGTCGCGCGCGCGCGGCGGCGGTGCCGCTCTTCCGGCACGCCGGCTCCGGTGGCCTCGAGCAGGCGATTCGCATCGAGGCCAGCCCGGGCCTGACCGGGGCAGTGGTATCGGTTCGCGCTGATTCGGGGACTGAGCTCGATCGATTGACTATCGAAGGCCAGTTCGGGCATCTCTTCGTGCCAGAGGTGGATTCGGCCCGGCTGTTCGAATTGACGCTCGAGGCGAACGGTGAGACGGCTAGTGGATCGATCGTGATCGAGCCGCAGCGCAAGTGGTCGATTCATCTCGCGCACCACTCGCATTTCGACTACGGCTACACCGATCAGCAACCGCGCGTGCTCGATAACCACTTGCGCTTCATCGATGCCGCGGTCGATCTGGTCGATGCCACCACCGACTGGCCGGAAGCGGCGAAGTTCCGCTGGAACATCGAGGTGACCTATCCGCTGCAAAAGTGGATGGCGAACCGACCGGCCTCCCTGCGCAAGGAGCTGCTCCGTCAGGTCAGGGACGGCCGCATGGAGATTGCGGCGCTGCCCTTCAGCATGCACTCCGAGGCGTACTCGATCGACGAGATGGCCTGGGGACTCAAGTACGCGCAACGGCTGCGTGATGAGCACGGCATCGAGATCGTCTCGGCGTTCCAGTCGGATGTTCCCGGCGCGGTCATCGGTCTGCTGACCCTGCTCACCGAGGCGGATATCCGTTACTTCAACGTGGCGCACAACTACGCGGGCCGCTCGGTTCCCTTCCGGGTTGGTGGGCAAGAGCTGACGCGGCCCTTCTGGTGGCGACGCGCCAATGGCAAACGGCTCCTGGTCTGGCATACCGACACTGCGCATGGCATGGCCTACATGGACGGCAACCTGGTTGGCTTGGCCGATGGCGAAGCTGCCGCCCGCGCGGCGCTGCCCGACTATCTCGCGGCGCTGGCCGGGCAACCGTATCCCTACGGCGGAGCGTCGTTCGGCTGGAGCGGTTTGCCCGCTGGATTGCCAGTGACCAAGCAGCCCTACCCACACGACATCCTGCACTTCCGCATCCAGAGCTCGATCGCCGACAACGCCCCTCCGGGACTCGAGGATTTCGGAAACGGTGCGCGACTGGAATGCCGCCTGGGCCTGGCCAAAGGTGCGGCTCTCGTCGCAACCGCGACTTCTTCGAGATTGCCGAACGCGAAATCGGGCCGTCACTGGACGAGTTCAATGGCGATTGGACCGACTGGTGGGCCGACGGCATCGGCAGCGGCGCATATGCGCTCTCGATCAACCGCAAGGCGCAGTCGGATATCCGCACCGCGCAGTCGCTGCATGCCGCTGCCGATCTCGCCGCTGGCGAATCCGAATCGCAAGCCACGAAAGTCGATGCTGCCTACGAGGCGATGGCGCTGTTCGATGAGCACACCTGGGGCGCCGCCGATCCCTGGCTAGCAGGACTGGAGCATGTCGAATCGGGCGATCTCCAGTGGCACAGAAAATCGAACTTTGCCCACGAAGCGTCCGAAGCCTCCGCCGAGCTGCTCGATTCCGGCCTGCACCGGTTGGCGGCCGGTTTCTCTCCGGCAAAAGATGCGCTGGCGTCGTTGTTGGTGTTCAACCAGGTTGGGTTCGAGCGGGATGCGCTGACGCGCGTCTTCCTTCCGGCTGAGCGAATCGCCATGGACACGACCTTCCGGCTCGTCGATCCAGCTACTGCCAATGAGATCCCGTACGTTCTGGAGGAGCAACCATTCCCGCGTTTCCGGGCGACTGGGCAGTGGATCGTCTTCACTGCACCGAATCTGCCGTCGCTGGGATATGCGCGGTTCGACTTCGTGGCCGGCAGTCCGGCCGCTACGTCGATAGAGCCTGACGCTCCGACGACGCTCGAATCACCGTTTTACACCGTCGCCATCGACCCATCTGCCGGGTTCATCACCTCGATCGTCGACAAGCAATCGGGCGCGCGAGTTGGTCGATGCGTCGGCCGCGCATGGTTTCAACGAGTACATCTACGATCGCTATACCAGCGCCCCGGCGTTCAATCATCTCTCCGGGACGAGTCGAAGCGCTCGACTTCTCGTTACTGGGCGAACGATCGGTGGGGCGGTATGCCGCGATCGTTGAGCGCGAGTCGAATGCGGTGGTCGACAAAATCAAGCTGCGCATGGTCGTCACCGGCGCGGAGTGGCTGGAAACCACCATTACCCTCCCCAAACAGACCAAACAGATCCTCATCGAGAACCGGCTGATGAAAATTGGCGTGCCCGAAAAGGAGAGCGTCTATTTTGCCTTCCCCTTTGCGGTGAACGATCCGGATCCCGGAGTACGCCATCACCGGCGGCGTGACCTCGCTGGACGCGCCTCATGTTCCCGGTTCGGTGCAACACATGCTCGCCATCCGCGATTGGGTCGGTTTGCAGGACGGTCAGGGCTCGGCGGCCTGGGCGACGGTCGACGCGCCGTTGATCGAGCTGCAGAACATCGCCATTCCCTATGCACCGTTCCCGCTTTCGATTCCGGGCGATCATCACCGCCGGGCGACGATCTACTCCTGGGCGCTCAACAATATCTGGGACACCAACTTTCCCGCGCAGCAGCGCGGCGAGCTTGTGTTCCGGTACGTCGATCGGGAGCAGCGATTCGCTCGGCCGGCGAGAGCTGGGAATCCAGACTGCGGCGGCCGGTACGGCCCCGCCGGTAGGCATCTGCCTGCGAGCGAGCAGCGCGCCAGTGCTGCCCGCGCGCACGAGTCTGCTCGCGGTGTCGAATCCGTTGGTCGAGATCGTTCACCTGCAAGCCGCGAACCAGGCGGGCGCAGTGCGCGCGCTCTTGCTGTCGCTCGCGCCGGAGCCGATCACGGTCCAGCTTGACGGTGCTGCGGGCAGCCCGCGACAGTCGGTACCTTCCTGGGCGAGCGGATTCAGCCGCTTACCGCCGTTGGGATCACGTTTGCTCCGGGTGACTATGTCGCCGTTGACGTCACGCCAACTATGTAACTACGAACTGGGGTCGCGGAGCGTTTCAGATCGCAGGGATGAGCCGGCTTGAGACCGAGGCGAACGCCGCTTGCAGATGCCGGGACATGGCGTCGTGCGCGGCGGACCCATTGCCTGCGGCGAGCGCGGCATAGATCTCCTGGTGGACAGCGTTGTCGGCGGCGCGGCCGTCGACAAGCTGCAGGTTGGGGTCGACCTGATCGAGCTCGACCGAATAGAGCTCGATCAGCGATTCGATGATCTGCGATAGCACCAGATTGCCGGACGCCCGCGCGATCAGCGTGTGAAAGCGGACGTTCGATTCCATGTATTCGCGCAGGCGCACTTCGTCGGCGGCCTGCTGGATGACATGCTCGAGCAGCGGCTAGCGTGGCTCGATCGATATGCCCGGCCGCCAGCTCCGCCAGATGCGGTTCGACCAGCAGGCGAGCGTCGAGAATCTGCAGAATGGTGTGGGTTTCCAGATCGCCGTACCCGGGATTTGCCACCACCAGCCGTTGTTCGGTGTGCAGCACATAGATGCCGGAACCGTGCCGAATGTCGATCACCCCGGTGGCCTGCAACCGGCGCAAGGCCTCGCGCATGGTGGGCGTGGCGACTTCGAACGATTCCGCCAGCTCGCGTGCGGTCGGCAGGCGGTCGCCGGGACCAAGCCCGCGAGCTCGAATGAGCTCGACCACGCCGTTTGCCAGTTGATTCGAGAGATTGGGGCGGTTGGCGCCGGTGGGACGCGCAGTTGGCCGGGACACAGAACGCCTTCGAATCCTTGAGAGATCTAATGATCTAGTTTCTTCTGCGTTCACTTTATGTTCGCGAGCGGAGCGCGTCAAGCCTAACTGTTTGCACGCGAAATCAGGGAACCCTCAGCGATTCGCGTGATACTGGGACGGAGAGCGGGGTTGACATGGCCGAATCTGCGCCCCTATGATCCCGCTAATCAATAAGTGATTAGATCTCTTGCTGACGATCACGCCCCTCCATCGAGTGATTGACAGCATCGAGATCGAACTCAAGGCGGCGGACTCGTTCGCCGCTCACCTGAACAGAGGGGCGTCGCCGCTGACGCCCTGGGCGATGACCGCCTCGAACTGGCAGCGGAACCAGCAAGCGCATTGCCACGACGCAATGCAGGAGTGCTTCGAAGATGAGCTTTTCCTCGGATATCCCTTCGCGAATTGCGACCTCTCGCCTCGACCGTCGCCGCCTGATGAAAGGCACCGCCGCGGTTGGCGCCGGTGCGGCCCTGGCATCGTTCGGCATGCGCGGAATGTCCAGCGTTTCCGCCCAGACGGTGCTGAACTTCTATCACGACAAACAGCCGTGGCAGGACTTCTTCGTCCAGATGGGCGATAGCGCCGAAGCGGCCATCGGCATCAATTGGGATGCCACCCCATACTCGGACACCACCTCCTACCAGGCCGCCGTGCTCGCCTCGCTACCGACCAGCGATGCCCCCGATTTCTTCACCTGGTGGTCCGGGTACCGTATCGAAGATCTCTACGACCAGGGCGTCCTGCTCGACGTTTCCGACATCTGGACCCAGGCCGTAGCCGATGGCAACCTGCCGGAGTCACTCTGCGGCGGCGTTCACTTTCGACGGCGCGCAATACGCGGTTCCCTCGCACGTCTCCTACTGGACGGTCTTCTATAACAAGCATGTCTTCGACGACAACGGCATCACAGTCCCAACCACCTGGGACGAGTTGATGGCCGCGGCTGAGACCCTGAAGGCCGCGGGGATCACCCCGTTTGGCGCGCTCGGTCGCCGGTCGCTGGCCGGCATTCATCTGGTTCGAGGAGATGATCCTGCGCAGCGATCCGCAGCTCTATCTCGACCTTACCGCCGGTAAAGCCAAGTACACCGACGACGCGGTCGTCGCAGGCCATGGAAGTCTGGAAGGGCCTGATCGAGAAGGAATATTTCACGTCGTTCGATATGGACCTCTTCGTCGATGGACCGGCGCAGTTCGCCGCGGGCGAGTTCGCCATGCTGCCCGATCGGCACCTGGTACCAGAGCAACTTCATTGCCAACGATATGGTCGCCGGGTGTCGACTACGACCAGTTCGTCATGCCAAACATCAACCCGGATCTTGCTGAGAGCAAGTCGATCATCGTCGAGACCGGCGCGCTGGCCATTCCGGCCAGTGCCCAGCAGACCGATGCCAGCAAGGAAATGGCCACCTGGTGGATTTCCACCGACGCGCAAACCGAATGGGCCAATCTGCTCGGCGATGCTCCGGCCAATCCGCAGGCGGTCAGTGAGAACCCGGTGCTCAAGGGCCTCATCGACTCTCTCAGCACCAACGACACGACCCTCTACCAGCGCTATTGGGAAGCCTCGCCGGTGCCCATCGTCGAGGGCGCGGTCGACTATCTCGCGCAGTTCATGTTGAACCCCGGCGATCTGCAAAGCGTGCTGGAGTCGATCCAGCAGCTTGCGGATACCACCTGGGCGGAGCGCGAAGGGTAGGCCTCGTTCCAACTCACTCGCGGATGTTGGCGACTCGTGCGATCGAGTCGCCAACCTGAACCAGTGACGACGGCGGATACGCCGCTGCGAACGCAGTGTTGATTCGCGCCCCGGAGCCTATGTCGACTGCGAACCAACCGTTCCACCATCGATCGGCCAGATTACCGCCGCCCGGCCCAACGCCGGGCAGCGGTTCTTGCGCTCCGCCGCGCCATACCTTTTTCTGATTCCGGCGTTGCTCTTCGTGTCGATCTTGCTGCTCTATCCCTTTGCGCGAAGCGCCTACCTGAGCTTCACGGATTACAAGGGGATCGGCACCCCGGAGTGGGTCGGGCTCGGACGAACTACCGAAAGCTCATCAAGGATCCGGTGCTCTCGCGCACCCTGACCAACACCATGCTCTGGGTGATCGGCACGCTGATCCTGCCGGTCGGGCTCGGGTTGCTGATCGCGGTGTTGAGCTGGAATGCGAAAGCCGGCAGCATCTTCCGGTTGGCCTTTCTGATTCCCTACGCGCTCTCGGGAACCGCCATCGCGACGGTCTGGCAATTCATGCTGGTGCGTGACGGCGCGCTTGAATAGCGTGCTCGATGCGGTCGGCCTCGGTTCACTGGCGCGGCCATGGTTGCTGAGTCCGCCGCTGAATACCTGGTCGATGATCATCGCCTCGACCTGGCAGGCGGTGGGCGTGAGCGTGCTGCTCTTCATCATCGGCTTGCAGGTGATTCCGCCGGAGCCCATCCAGGCCGCCCGGCTCGATGGCGCCGACGGCTGGCGCCTCTTCCGGGATATGACCCTGCCGATGCTGGCCCCGATGACCATCGTGGTGGTGGGAATCTCGCTGGTCAATTCGCTCAAGACCTTCGATATCGTCTGGATCATGACGCAGGGCGGCCCCTATCGCTCGTCCGAAACGCTGGCCGTCATGATGTACCGGGAAACCTTCGTCCTCTTCCGGTTCGGATACGGCGCCGCCATCGCGGTGCTGTTGAGCGTGATCGTCTTTGCGGTGTCGATCTTCTATCTGAGTCGTACGTTGAGGAACACGTAATGGGACGTGTGCTTCGCAACGGCGTGCTGTTCATCCTCGCGGCGGTGTGGATCATGCCGCTCTATCTCATCCTGATCAACGCCTCCAAAACGAGCGAGGGATACAAGGACACGGAACGCTATGCGCCGGCGCGCGATTTCGCGCTCTTCGACAACATCTCGGCTGCCTGGAACGCGGCCAAGCTGGGAGAAGCGGTCGGAAGCACCGCGTTCTACGCGATCGTCGGCGCCGTCGCTGGCGGTGGCGCTTTCGGCCATGGCCGCCTATGCGATCGTTTCGCTGAAGATCAGATGGGGCTTTTTCTGGTTTCTGCTGATCTATGCGGGCACGATCTTTCCCTTCCAGATGTATCTCTCGCCGCTCTATTCCCTGTATGTGAACAACAATCTCTACAACACGCATCTGGGGCTGCTGATCTTTTACACGGCGATTGCGATTCCATTCGCGACCTTCATCATTCGCAATCACTTCATGTCGGTTTCGCCCGATCTTGGCGAAGCCGCCCGGCTGGATGGCGCGAGCGCGCTCCGCGTGCTGTTGCAGATCTTCGCGCCGCTCTCGGTGAATGCCTTTGCGACCGTGTTCATCTTGCAATTCACCTGGATCTGGAACGACCTGCTGTTCGGGCTGACCCTCTCGCGCAGCGAGAACATTCGCCCGATCATGACTGCGCTGGCGGCGCTGCAGGGGCAATTCGCGCGCACCGGGCCACCGGTCGCGCTGGCGGGTGCGCTGCTGGTTTCGATCCCGACCTTCGTGCTCTTCTTTGCGGTCCAGCGGGTCTTCGTGCGCGGACTGCGGCGCAACGGCTTGACCTGCGTGCCATTTTCAGTCGCGATCTTGATTTTCGGGGTGGTCCGCACCGCGCTGAAGCGACGGTGCTACGGACTGAAAGTCCCTGCGGGACTGTGGCAATTGCGTTCGTGACATACAAACGCCCCGGGCGATGAACCCAGGGCGTCTCCGTTTAGTCCGTGTTGAAATGACCTGCTAGAACCGAACGCGCACCGATTGGATGTCGCTCGCGCCGACCTCGACCGTCGCCGTCGCGCCATCGAGCGGAACCGACGTGTCGTCGATCTCGACGATGGACGTGGTGGTCACGCTCGATGGCTGGGCCGCAAGCATCGTCAGTGGGACGTCGATGCCATCGTCGGAGAGGTTCTGCAACCGGACGATGATGCCATCGCCGTCTTCGGCCGGTTTGGCCCAGGCGGTGACCGGCAGCTCTTCCGGAATATCGAGGAAACGGCCGGTTAGCTCGCCGGTGCGGCAGATAGTCACGCAGGGTGATGGGCGGAGTCGACTTCCTCGGTGCCGAATTTCCAGGCGGCGACGATCGTCGACCGGTCCAGCTTGCGAGGTAAGCCGATAGCGCAGCGGAATCGTGCCGCCCTGGCTCGCCTTGAAGTTGACCATCCAGTGGTTGTGCAACGCCCACGACATGAGCGTGGGACCTTCCGGCTCGAGCGAGCGGGCCCATTTCCCAGTGGTGATGCCGCCGAGATGAACCAGCGGCGCATCGAGCGGCGCGACCACGACCGACGTTTCGCCATCGTCGACACCGACCCAGCGGCCGACCGGATACCAGTCCCGCACGGTGCCATTGAGCTGGTCGTCGTCCGGCGTGAAGGGCACGCCGTTGACATCGGCGCGGAAGTTCGGCGCGCCCATATTAAATGGAAGGGCGATGAAGACCGCTTCGATACCGGTTTCGTGCACCTTGTCGAGCTGCCAGTCGATACCAAGCGTCTTCTGGTCCGATTCGAGCACATAGGTGCAGGTGGCGCTGCGGATACCCGCCGCTTCGACGGTGACCGAGATGGTCGCTCGGCCGTGCGCGATCTCCGGCTCCCCAACCGTGACCCTGGTGACCGTGGATCGATCCCATGGGGTATCGGTGCGGCCGTGACCGAAGTCGGGAGCGGAGAAGTCGCCCAGAAGAGCGCCTGCCGTCCTTCCGTCGGATTCGACCCGCTCGTAGACGTATTGCCCGAGCCCCCAGCCCTGGTAGGAGCCGGCGAGATTCTTGCCGAGCTCCTTGTCGAACCACTCGGCCAGGGCGCCGGTTTCGGGTCGACGGTCACGCGGTAGTGCGCATTCTCGATCGTGTGCTCCCCGATGGAGAGATCGTCTCCCAGCGGGCTGGTCGTCGAGATCGATGAAGGCATAGCCAAACGCTGGAACCGTGCCGGTCACCCGGCGCAGCTCCGTGGCCGGGCGAATCCCGCCCCAGGGAACATTGCGCGGGAAGAAAGCTTCCAGCACGCCGGCCGGCGCGGCCCAACCGTGCAGCTCGGGTTCCTCGACGGTGACCGTGCGCTCCCAGGGGAGGGTGTTGAGCACCAGTACCGACTCGGCGCCAGATTCCGGGTAGGCATCGCGCTGGTCGAGATCGCCCAGATTGAACAACCCTTCGATACCGGGATCGGCAACGGTCTCCGCGAGGGCGCGCGAGGCGCGGGCCATCATGTCCAGCGATTCGGCGGAGGCGTTGTAGGCATAGCCGGACTTGCGGTTCCACTGCGAGCGGGTCCAGAGCGAGTTGGCGCATCGATACTCGCGAAGGCGCCCCAGGTATGCTCGTCGAAGAGGGTGGCGGATTCGTAGGCATCGCGCGCGCGTTCCGGCGACCAGACCGATGCACCGTCGGTGGCAAGCCACGCGCCCAGCGTTTCGGCCTGGAGCAGATGCTCGTGCGTGGCGCGGCTGACCCCGGTTTCGAACGCGCTGGATGCGACGCCGTCCGACCACCAGTCGAGCCAGTCACCGCGCAGCGTCTTGAGCGCTATCGCCCCATTGCTCCCGCAGGAAGCGGTTGAAGGTGGCTGGGGTGGTGAACTCGATGCGCGGCGTGCGTCCTTCGGCGTTCCAGCGTTCGACGAACGCCGGCATACGCGGGTCGGGCGGTCCGTTGTCGACGCGCATCGGATGAGTCGATTGGGCGTACATGAAGTCGTAGGGATAGTCGGGATCGGCTTCCAGCGCGGCGACGATCGGCGGGAACGAATCGTCGACGAAGCGCCAGTCGCCCAACTTGGCGATGCTGCGACCCCAGAGATAGTGGAACCCGTTCCAGGCGAGCATCTTTGCGGCCGGACGGCCCCTCCCACCAGAAGGCATTGGGGATCGGCTTCGGGGTATAGCCGCGCAGCGGATTGACCGCCATCGTCATCAACTCGATGCCGACCTCGGCCAGCAGATCGGCATAGAGCCAGCTAATGCCGTTGACATCGCACTGCATGGCGGAGGAGATGTTCAGCCCGTACTGGTCGCGCAGTCGTTGCACCGGATAGAGACTGCGGATCATCTGCTCCGCGTTCTGCATCGGCGTGTGGTTGTACTGCATACCGGCGACATCGATATAGCCAGCGTCGTGCCATTTCTTGAAACGCTCGATCTGCGCCGACGACGCCTTGGCGAAATACTTCTCGGTCATGCCGGTGACTTCGCAGGTCCAGCGGTATTGCGCTTCCTTGGGGAGATCCTGCGTTTCTTCGATCAGGTCGAGCGCCTGGTCGATGAACTCGGCATGCTGCCGGAAACAGAGATCCTGGTAATCGGTAAAGCCGATATCGGTGTGACTGTGATTGACGACATAAAGCGTCTTGATGGGTTGCATCTGTGCGGTTCCTCCTGTGCAGCCATTGCCTGGCACCTCGGGCAGGCGTCCGCGCCCTCCCGGGTCCGCGCCGTCGGCGCTGATGTGGCGGTACCGTATCGGGCCGGGGAAGGAATGTCAATAAATGATCTAATCAATCCTGGGGAGGTGAGAGTTGCGCAGTCGCTGGCCCTGTGCCGGCAAGGTTCATTCGCAGAGATCGGAGACCGCCATGCGACAGGTATCTTAGAATGTGCCAAGTCTGCCCGGGTGGCGAAATGGCAGACGCGCCAGCCTTAGGAGCTGGTGACCGCAAGGTCGTGGGGGTTCGAGTCCCTTCCCGGGCACGAAGCGTCCGTGCAGCACGGCACAGTCCGAAACAATCTAGATAAACACGGGGTCTTTCAAGGTGTGAGTGCAGCTTGAACGCCCCGGTCCGAAACAATATGCAGATGTCCAGTGACACTCGGACCATCTTAGAAGTCCGCACCCTTTGATCTCATGGGCTTGGAAAGCACTTCATTGTGACTCCTTTTGCGGCAGGACAAGTACAGCCCCGGACATTCTGCGGTCGAGCGGCAATCGACTTAGAGAAATCCCCCTTCCTTAACCGAGGCGGGGAATGCTTTTCATTGAAAGTGGGATTCTCCTATGCGCTGGTGTTGGGGCTGAACTCGCACGCTTCGGGGTGCTCGCTCATCCCGCTGCACCAACCGTGATAAGGGGCCAGTTGCCAGCTTGAGTACCAGACGGTCGAATTCACCACCGTCGATGGAACGTCCGCGCTGTCTTGCGCTTCCCAATGGTTTGTTTGATTTCCAAGAGTAAGACTCAACCCGTTTCACTAACGCCGGTTTTTTTGAGACAGCAATCGGTCCTCCTTTGCGTACTTTGCAACGTTTTGCCTTCGTCGCCGTTCTGACTAGTAACGGGAACATCGCGAGTCCTACCAGAGACAGCCATGTTGCGTCGCAAGCCGACAAGCCAACGAGGCGAGGTCGATCGGGAGTCACCCTTCGATGAGGAATCGATGGCGCTCCAAGCTGTGGCTGATCCTGCCGCGTTCGCCCCGCTCTATCATCGGTACCTCCCGGAAATTCTTGCCTTTTGTGCGCGCCGCACCGCCAACCAAAGCGATGCCGAAGACTTGGCTGCCGATATCTTCGGCAAGGTCATCGCGAAACGCGAGTCCTTCCACGGTGGCTCCTTCCGCAAATGGATCTACACCATTGCCATCAATACCTTGCGCGACCATGCCGCCCGCCGTCCGCCACCGATGAGTCTCTTCGATACCGTCTCCGACCCGGCTCCTGGTCCCGAGGAACTCGCGCTCCGATCCGTCTCCGACGCTGAGATCCGCACCGCGCTCGGCTTGCTCCCCGAGGAATGGCAGCTTGTAGTCGAGATGCGCAATCAGGGCTATGGCTGTGCGGAGGTGGGGATGTCGCTCGGACACGACGACGCCTGGGTACGCGTCGTGCATCACCGAGCGATGGAACGACTTGCGCGCGATCTGGGAATTACACGGCATCACGGGGTGCGTCATGGATAACGAGCGCATCCGCCGACAGGCTGAGGAATTCGAGCAGGTGTGGAATGGGTTGCAATCCGGCCGGACGACCGATCCCGCTACAAAGCTCGCTCCTGAAGTGATCGAGATGGCCCAGCGTCTGCAGGCGCTGAACCAACAGGCGTTCGCCGCTACAACGTTCGAAGCGAAACCATGGGAGGAATACATGAACCAGGCTGCCCTGGCGGGCTTGTTCCCGCCTAAACCCTCAACGGTTCCACTACCAAATACCGATGGGCGCGTGAAGCCCACGCAGCGTCGAGTAGCGGAATCATCACAACGCCGCCTTCGAGCCTCGGGATTCGTGCGACTCGCCGCAGTCGTCCTGTTATTGCTCGCTTCGGGCATCGGGTACATCAGGCTCGACCCGTTGGGCAGCGCCCCGCAGCAAGAGCGATCGATTCCCGCGGTGATCGCTCCGCTCGAGGTGGATAGCAACGACGTCACCATGTACCGAGCAAATCCGGCCCACAGCGGAGAGATGCCAGGACCGGGGCCCGACCCCACAAGTCCAATCGCCGAACGGTGGTCGTTCACCGCAGGTGGAGTGGTGTACGGCGCCCCCGCAGTGGTGGATGGCATCGTCTACCTCGGCAGTTTCGATCACAACGTCTACGCGCTCGATGCTGCCAGCGGCGAGCAACGCTGGTCGTTCGCCACAGGCGGCGAAGTCTTCTCCGCTCCCGCGGTGGTAAACGGCATCGTTTACGTGGGTAGCGCGGACGCCAACGTGTATGCGCTTGACGCGGCAACGGGAGAGCAACGCTGGGCGTTCGCCGCGGGCGGGGAAGTGTATTCCTCCCAGGCGGTGGTTGACGGCGTCGTCTACGCGAGCAGTAGCGACGGCAACGTCTATGCCATCGACGCAATCAATGGTGAGCAACGCTGGACATTCTTCGCGGGTGTTGGTGGTATGGAGTCATCTCCGGCAGTAGTGGATGGTGTTGTGTACGTCGGTAGCGGCGATGGCAATGTCTATGCCATCGATGCCGCCAGCGGAGCGCGACGCTGGGCGTTCACGACGGGCGGTTTTGTTCAATCGTCCCCGGCGATCCTGGATGGCGTCGTGTACGTCGGAAGCCGGGATCACAAGGTTTATGCCATCGACGCTAAAAGCGGAGCACAACGATGGGCGTTCGATGCTGGAGACGTGGTGAATTCGTCTCCGGCCGTGGTGGATGGCGTCGTCTACATCGGCAGCGGAGCGGTCGTGAATCGGCTCGAGAGCAAACTGTACGCACTCGATGCTGGTACCGGGGAGGAGCGCTGGTCCTTCCAAACTGGAGACATCGTGTATGGATCGCCAGTGGTGACGGATGGTGTCGTCTACATCGGCAGCTGGGATTACAACCTCTACGCCCTCGACGCCGCCAGCGGAGAGAAGCGCTGGTCATTCACGACGACTGGTGAAGTGGATGACGCAGTGGTCGTGAATGGAATCGTCTACATCGCGAGTGAAGATTCCAATCTCTACGCCGTGGAATCGGCGCCCGCTGGGACGCCAACTGCCGCCACACCGTCCGCGTAACGCGGGCCCGGACCAATCCTGCCTGGGAACTTGACCACTCACCAACTCCGACTTGCTTGCGCGCCGTATTCAAACACATCGACACGCCGAAATGAACGAAACGGAGAGAGAGGGGGCATCTCGATTCCTCACAAATCGCGTAGAAACCTGGACGTACTCCCTACACGTCCGTATCGAAACCAAATTCGAACAGGAGACACCCATGACCAAGCATCAAATCACGCATCCTGTGTCACGCCGAGCCGCATTATCGACGTTAGGAGCAGGTGGGATCGGCATCGCACTCGTGGCTACCTCCCGTCAATCCAGCGCTCAGGCTGATGGGACCGATATGGCCAATCACCCCATGGTAGGTTCCTGGCTGGTTGCAAGTCGGCTTGGTCCGTCCATGACCATCTACGGACCCGACGGCTCGTTTCTCGACTCAGGGCTGGCCATCGAAGCTGGACCAGACGGGAATGCCTTCCTGAGCTCTACCATCGGAAGGTGGGAACCGATAAGTGATCGCGGTATCCACTTCACCGCTGTTCAAGTGCACGCCGATGCGAACGGGAACTACCTCGGCTCGGTGACGATCGACGGGCATCCCACCGTAAACGATGACGGCCGAACCTTCAGCGATAAAGATCCAGAAACCACGCTGACCTTTCGCGATGCAGCGCACGCAGTCGTTCGCGTCGTCACCCCATACGCGGCTAACGACGACAGTGTTCCTCCGCGGACTGGGGTCAGGATCGATGTTGGCCTTCCGGGTTTCCCTGACGCGACGCCTGAGGCTGGCACGCCAACCAGCTGATTGCCCAAGCGCCCCTGCATGGTCATCCACCCACCTCGCGGGGGCGCAATTCACCTCCTGCCTTCTTGGAATGATTCTGGATCTGCCAACGAGAACGTGCCAGTCGAAACTCCAGAAAGATGGCGGACGGCACAGCATCCCACGGAGGGAGGAGCGGCCACCCGGACCTTCCCGGAGTGGACCACCTCCCGGTTTTCAACTGGACCATCGTCGGACTGGAAACGCTCGACTTCCTCGGACGGCTTTAGGATCCCAGTCACTTGCAGTGCGCGAAGGGCTGACGCCGCGATGCGACCAAAGTTCGTGAATGCAGGTGCCGCCCGCGCCTATTACCGATATTCAGTGACAGGAGAATCACAATGATCCATCTCGATGACAACGAATTCTTTGGTCGCATAGCTCATTCGCCTGCTTCGAGGCGATCGCTCTTCAAGGGAATGGGAGTAGCATCGGTCGCAGGTGCATTGGCCATCACGACGGGACGGAGAGCGCCACTTGCTGCCCAAGAAGCTACCCCGGTAGGGGTCGTAGCGCAACTCGATGTGGCGTACGGTGAAGTCGACGGTCAACAGCTGCTGCTCGACATCGTCTCCCACTCAGCTCATGCGGAGCTTCGTCCAGCGGTCGTTCTCTTCCACGGCGGCGGATTCGTGACCGGAACCCGTTCGGGGGTGCCAGCGTCTATCGCCCCGTTTCTGGCGGATGCCGGCTATGTTGCCTTCAACGTCGATGAACGACTCTTTTCCGAAGAGGACGGATCCAATCCCTGGCCTGCCCAACTCGACGACGCCCAACGCGCCATTCGCTGGGTGCGCGCGAACGCAGCCACCTATGGGATCGATCCCGAACGCGTCGCGTCATTCGGCATTTCTTCCGGCGGACAGCTGGCAGCCTTTTTGGGCAGCCGCGACACTCGCGACGATACCGTTCCTGAGCTTGCGGGAATCTCCAGCCGTGCCCAGTGTGTTGTCGACATCTCGGGACCGATGGACATGACAATTCCATCCATCGACT
Organism: uncultured Chloroflexia bacterium; assembly: GCA_963720855.1. Taxonomy (GTDB): domain Bacteria; phylum Chloroflexota; class Chloroflexia; order Thermomicrobiales; family UBA6265; genus JAMLHN01. Next base: position 490,818 of record CAVRGV010000003.1, read on the forward strand.
CGGAACAGAACAGCATTAACGCGAAGTTACTTGGTGGGAGCGTAGATCAGCCTCCAAATGAAGCGGCGTATCTTGATCTCTCACCGATTGCGTTTGTCGACGAGCAAACCTCGCCGATGCTCATTCTGCATGGTTCGGCGGATGCCACGGTTTCAGTTGATCAGTCGAGGCGAATGGTGGCGGCGTTGCAGTCCGAGAAGGTGGAATACATGGCTGGCGAGTTTGCTGGCCGGGGCCATCGCGACATGTTTGACTGGGCCGTGATCGGCCCGGCCACGTTGGCCTTCCTGGGAAGATATCTGACGAGCGAGTAGCTAGAGCATTCCGAGGCGTGTCAGATTGACGCGCTGCGAGAACCTGTGTTGCGCCGGATTTCGCCACGCACGTTGGCAGAGAGGAAAACTAGCGGAGCTGGATTGCTCAATCCCGTACCTCCGTCTCCGACCCTGAAACGCGAAGCACGTGTTGCTCGCCCAGTGCGATCGCCGCCCCTACCAAGGCCAGGTGAGTGAACGCCTGCGGGAAGTTGCCGAGCTGCTGCCGCGCAACCGGATCGTACTCCTCGGCAAGCAGTCCGACATCATTCCGGAGCGCGAGCAGCCGCTCGAACAGCACCGTCGCTTCGTCTTTCCGGCTTTGTAAGACCAGCACCTCGACCAACCAGAAGGAACAGGCGAGGAAAACGCCTTCTCCGGCCGGTAAGCCGTCGACCCCTTCCTCATCGCGGTACCGCAGCAGTAACCCGTCGACCGACAACTCCCGCTGAATCGCCTGCACGGTGGAGACCACCCGCGGGTCGGATGCCGGCAGGAATCCCACCAGCGGCATCATCAGGATGCTTGCATCAAGCTCGTCTCCGCCGTAGAACTGCGTGAAGGCCTGCTTGCGCTCGCTCCAGCCCTCGGTCAGTACCTGCTGTTTGATCTCATCACGCAGCGCCCGCCAGCGCTCGACCTGACCGTCGTACCCGAACTCCTCGTGCATCCGCACCGCGCGGTCGAACGCGACCCAGGCCATCACCTTCGAGTGGGTGAAGTGCCGATTCGGGCCGCGCACCTCCCAGATGCCCGCATCGGTCTCCCGCCAGCCGTCTTCGAGCCAAGAGAGCAATTTCTTGATCAGCGCCCATCCATAAGTCGAACTCTCCACGCCACTCTTCTGGGTCTGGTAGGCCGCGTCCAGCACCTCGCCGTAGACATCCAGCTGCCGCTGACTCGAGGCCGCGTTGCCGATCCGCACCGGACGCGACCCTTCAAATCCCGGCAGCCACTCCAACTCGTACTCCTCGATACGGCGCTCGCCACCTATGCCGTACATGATCTGCACCTGAGCGGGATCGCCGGCGACTGCCCGCACCAACCATTCGCGCCAGGCAAGTGCCTCGTCCCGGTACCCGACGCTCAGCATCGCCAGGAGGGTGAGGGTCGCGTCCCGGAGCCAGCAGTAGCGGTAATCCCAGTTGCGCACGCCACCAAGCCGCTCTGGCAGTGACATTGTTGGGGCGGCCACGATTCCACCGGTGGGACTGTAGGTGAGCGCCTTGAGCACCAAAAGCGACTGTCGGATCTCTTCGTCGTATGCGCCCTGATGCGTACATGCGTGTGACCACTCCTGCCAGTACGTTTGCGTCTCAACCAACGCGATCTCTGCATCGATAGGGTCGGGCAGCGGCGTATGCGACGGATACCAGGTCAGCACGAACGGGATCCGCTCGCCCGGCGCGACCGTGAAATTCGAGACCGTGGTCAGTTCCTCGCCGTGGACGTCGACCGGGGTTCGGAGACAGAGAGCGTCCGGACCGGCAATCGCGACCCGCGCATGATCGATGCGCCGCACCCACGGGACGATCCGGCCATAGTCGAAGCGGATCACGAGCTCCGAGCGCATGGACACGTGTCCACGGACCCCTTCGACGATCCGCACGATATCCGGGTCGTGACCGCGCGGCGGCATGAAATCAATTATCCGTACTGCACCCTCGGCCGTTTCGACGAGGGTTTCCAAGATGAGCGTGTGCTGCCAGTAGCGCCGCTCGGTGTGCGTGATCTCCATCGTTGGAGCAAGCAGCCATCGCCCATGTTCCGGCGAGCCCAGTAGGGCCGCAAAACACGCGCCGGAATCGAAGCGCGGGAAGCAGCACCAGTCGATCGATCCATCGCGTCCCACCAGCGCCGCCGACTGCAGATCTCCCAGCAGTGCGTAGTCCTCTATCCGCCGCATGTCGTCCCTTAAAAAGTCATCACGTCGCCATCAGCGATTCGGCCATATCGACGTCCGTGTCGCCGAGCGAGTCCCATATCCAGATGTTGACCTGCGTGTCAGCTCGTGGTCAGGCTAGCTGACTATTCATATCCCGATCTTAGCTGGTGTGGTGGTGTTCGGTCTGACGTTCCTCGATCTGAGCGGGACCGTAGTGCCGGTGGAAAGCATCGCCTGCATCTGTGACCGAAGGAAGTCCCGTCAGACCATTGTGCGTCAAGTGTCTCATCCGATCATCGCACCTATGAAGCTCGCCCAAACTTACCTTGGAGTCGTGGTTTCGAACGACCTTCTGTCAAAGTATTGACAGATCGGCACAGGTTCGATGTTGTGTACGAACAGATGGTTCGTCGGACCATTTGGAGATCGGACGAGTAGATACGGCGGGCGCCACATCGTTAGCTCATGGCAAGGTCAAAAGACGGATACGTTCGTTTGGAAACTGACCATCACCGGGAAACCGGTGGAATCCCTCGGCGGCGGGGCGGGAAGTCCCTAAAACCTTCCTGGGTCACCTGCCCGTCTTCTGCTCCGACCTGGCAGTACGACCTTCGAGAGGTGCTGGTGCCGAAGTCCTGTCGGTAATGGCAGTCTTTGGAAGCTACCCGGTCTCGCGAAAGTCAGAAGCCGAGACATCGAAGAGCCCACTGGCCGAAAGGTTAGGGGGCTCTTTTTTTGTTGCTCACGTGGCTTAGACGCCGATGTTACTGTCTATGAGTCATACGCTGAGCGATATTTCGCTGAATGCGGAGGATTTCATTGGTAACGCGACCGCGCGGAGGCCGTCGTGCCGGTTCTGGTCTTCGGTCTACGCAATGAAGAGCGGGTGGCTAGTCGCCCTTAGCTAGATGAATTCCTTACCTAACGAAAAACTCATCGATTGGTAACCGACGAAGCGAAAGCCACGCTCAGGCGAGGATAGATCCAGCAAAATTGGGGCAAGGACGTCGTTTGCATCCCAGGTAGGGACCGAAACTGTGATCCTTCCACAAGGAATAGAAAGAGCGTCAAATGAAGTTTCCGGTGCAGAAACTGCATGTCTAATGAAGGTCATCCACCCATTAGATTCTGATCGCTCGATCTGTGGGGAAGTCGCATACAACCGACGGCTGATCTAGTGAGGCACGCTCAGAACTAGGTGGTGATGTTGGTAGGTAGCGCGGCGTCATATCGGGCCGAGACGTTCCTCAATACGGCGCTCTCCGTGGGATTGGAGGTAATCCGCGCTAGATATCCCCGAATCGCGGCCATCCAACGTCGGTAACGATGTCCAGGTCGCCACAATCGCAGCCACGGCGAGTGCCCGCTTAGAGCTTCCGCATAGCGATCTCGCCGCCGTACTTGCCGCACGGGACAAGTAGGTCATGCGTCAACGACTGGATACTGCTGGTGTCCCGATTTCAGCGTACCAGCACTTTCCGACCGACGGCGCTCCGATGCCGCAAGTTCCTGGCTCTTTCCTTTGCCGCTATCGAGCAGCCGTTAGTTTGTTCCTCACGGGAGACTCAATTCGGCTCATTGGTCTACGTCCAATCGAACGTGGTCTCCAGATCGAGGGTCACCCCGAGCTTGGCCGATTCGTATACCTTGTCGATGATCTCGACCACGTGACGGGCCTGTTCGGCGGTGAACTCGATCGGTGCGCCGCTGTCGATACTGTCTGCCACCGCCGCCAGATCACCGACGATGTAGTGATTGAAGCCGCCCTGGGCTGACCCGACCGGTTCCTTGGCACCGACCTCGACACGTTCCTCGACGAAGCCGCCGCGGTCACGGTTCTGTGAGGGTTTGTACAGCTCGTAGCCGCCTTCGGCGCGACCCCCAGTAAAGATCGACCCCCATTCTCCATAGAGTTCGAGACCCGGAACTTGACGGCTGCCCCGGATGAAGTGCGAACTGAAGACGACATATCGGCTCTCGCCAAAATCGAGGATGAAGTGAGTGTTGTCGTCCATCTCCACCTCGATGATTTTGTCCTTCCACTCGCGGGTAGGCAACGCAATTCCAGACATCGCAGTCACCCGCTTGGCCGGTCCGAGCAGATAGGTCACATTCTGGATGTCGTAGACCGCGGCATCTCGCAACGGACCGCCGCCTTGCTTGTAATACCAGGAAGGATCGACCTCCTCCAGCGATCCACCCGGTTGCCGACGCGCATCCTCATCGTGGCGCGTTCCTTTCTGAGCGCGCCCCCAGCAGACCTTGCCGATATCTCCGTTATCCAGGTGATGACGGATCGCCTTCATCGAGGGTGATCGTAGATGGTTCCCCGGCGCCGCAGCCATGATCACGCCGGCCTTCTTGCCGGCTGCGATCAGTTCATCGGCGTCCGCCACATCCAGGGTCATCGTCTTTTGAAGGTAGACATGCTTGCCGGCAGCGATCGCCGCCAGCGCCGGCGCCAGGTGATGTGCCACCGGGGTAGCGATGGCCACAATCTCCACATTCGGATCGGCCGCCAATTCAGAAGCATCGGTGTACCACTTCGGGACATCGAACATCCCGGCTGCGTCGCGAGCTCGTGCTTCGTCGATATCGCAAACCGCGACCAGTTTCAGTCTCTCCTGCACCTCGGGCAGAACAAGATTCGGAAGGATGTCGTGCACCGACACCACCCCGAGACCAACGAGTCCTACTCCTACTTGCCGTGCCACCTTCGTCAGTCCTCCCGCACTACTCTTCCTGGCAATCCTAGTTGCTCAGTTCCTTCATCAGTTTGTCCATTGACGCGATGATCTCGTCCTCCCTCGGGTCCGATTTCGCATCCGGGATAAGGCCGCGTGCATCCATCCGGCCGATCATCTCCGCCCCGGCAGAGGCGAGCGTCTTCTTCGGATTGAACTCAGGGATATCCCGTTTGATCGGACCGAGATCGTAAAGACGGTTCCAGCGCGATTCCCGCTGCAGCAATCCGGTTCCTTCCGGCCATGCCGCGATCAAGAGATCGGCGGGAGCGTCGACATAAATCGCCTTCTTGCCAATAGCTTCCGCCACCTGATCGTGATAGTCACGCCAGGTAGCCACCTCGAACCGGGTAATGATGTAGGTCTGGCCGACGCATTTGTCTCGTCCCACAGAAGCGGCGATTCCCAGCCCCGTGTCGTCGACATGGCAATTCGACCAGATCAGCTGCCCGTCATGCGAGACGAGGATCGGCATCCCCTTGCGAATCCGGTCGATCCAGGTCGATTCGAAACCGAGTTGACGCAACAGTCGCGGTTGCCGTCCCCATGTCTGTGCTGGCATGAACACGGTCATTTGTAGCTTTCCGTCAGCCACAGCCTGGTTGAAGATCTCGTCCGCGGCGTGTTTGCCTTTGGCATAGGCATCACCCGGGTTGCGTTCCGTTTCAGCCCCCATCGGGAGCGCCTTCGGCTGACCGCCCAGGCAAGCTACGCTTGAGATATTGACAAAATGCTTGATCCCGGAGAAGGCTCGCACATCGCTTTCAGCGTCCTCGGCATCGAAGCAAATCATGTCCACCGCGGCGTCGAACTTCCCGTCTTTCATCGCCTTCTCGAAGGCCGGTCGATCCTTTCGGTCGCCTTTGATCACCTTCACTCCCTTGGGGAGCGCGTCACCTGTCAGCCCCTCGGCCTGGAGATCTCGTTCGCCCCGGTTATAGACCGTTACCTCGTGGCCGAACTCGGTCAGCGAATTCACCACACTGAGACTGATATTCCCCGTTCCACCGACAACGACGACTCGCATCGAACCCGTTCCTCTCTCCTCTGCTTCAGCCAGCCAAATCTCGATTCAGAACAACCCGATTGGTATTTGCTCAGCCCTTGAGTGATCCTGTCGTCAGGCCGGAAACGATCCAGCGCTGCATCACCAGGTAGAGCAGGAGAATCGGTCCGATCGAAAGCAGGATGGCGGCGTTGAGCGCCGTATGCTCCATAGTGAACAGACCCTGGAAGTTGAGAAGTCCGAGTGGGATGGTGAAGTTCTCGTGTGTGCTCAGGACGGTTAGCGCGATCAGGAACTCGTTCCAGGTGCTGACCGCGTCGATGATGGCCAGCGCAGCCAGAGCCGGCAGCGAAAGCGGCAATACGATCCGCACGAAGATGCCGATTTCCGATGCGCCATCCAGACGAGCCGCTTCGATCAGCTCATCAGGAATGCTCCGGAAGTAGGCCCGCAACACCAGTATCTCGAACGCGAGTCCGAAAGCGATATATGGTGGAAGCAGACCCCAAAGATTGTTGATTAGCTCAAATCGACGCAGCATCAAGAACATCGGCATCAGGGTGACGTAAACCGGCACCGTCAAACCGATGAGCAACAGCACCAGCAGCGGGGTGGCCAGTTTCAGTTTCAGCTTGGTCAGCGCGTACGCGCAGAGAGCGGAGATCATGACGCCAAGCGGAACCTTGACCGCGGTAATCAGGATGCTGTTGCGGTAGACGGTGGAAAACTCACCCACATCCCAGGCCCGCTTGAAGCTGTCGAGCGTGAGGTGCGAGGGAAAGGACATGGCGCCGTTCTGGTTGAACTCCGCCTCCGACCGAAGCGAGGTCATCACCACCACTAAGATCGGAATCAGCCAAAATCCGGCAGCCACCACGATCCCGATCAATCCGAGAACGCGCGTGAAGCGAAATCGCCGCTTCTTCGGAGCCGAAGGAATTTCGTAGACCTCAATTGTGGTCATGCTCATTTCCTCGCCTGATAGATGACGTAGGGGATACCGATGATCAGCGAGATCGACGCTCCAACTACTGCAATTGCCGATCCGTATCCAGTCTTGTTGAAGTTGAAGAGGTTCATGTACGCCCAGGTGCCAACCACCTGAGTGGCGTTCCCTGGTCCACCGTAGGTCATGCCATAGACCAGATCGAAAACTTTGAGTGCGTCGATCACCGCGAGTGCGATCACCACCACATGGGTCTGGCTGAGTGAGGGGAGAGTGATGTCCCTGAAGAGCCGCCAGCCGGACGCGCCATCGAGCCGGGCGGCTTCGTAGTGCTCCTTGGGAATCGCCTGCAGTGCGGAGAGGTAAAGCAGCATGGGAAACCCGGTGCGCACCCAGATACCGGCGACGATAACTGCCCAAAGGGCTGTGCTGGGCTGACCCAGCCAGGGCTGGGCAAACTGTTCGAGACCCACCTTGTCCAGGAACTGGTTCAGAAAACCGGAATCCGGGTTGTAGATCCATCCCCAAATAAGCGCCACTCCAATCAGTGGCAGCACCCCTGGTGAATAGAAGATGGTGCGGAGAAACGTGCGACCCCGGAACTCCTCATTCAAAGCAACCGCCAGCGTCAAACCGATCAGGGTCGGAATCACGATGATGGCGATACTCCAGATGAGCGTGTTCTTGAAGGCGAGATGAACAATGTCGTTGTCGAATAGTCGCTGATAGTTTTTCAGGCCGATTTGCTTGTAGGTCCTCGCGATGCCATCCCAGTTGGTTGTGCTGAGGCGAACGGTCCTGTAGGCGGGATAAATCAGGAAGGCAAAATAGAAGATGAGCGCAGGAACGACGAACGCGTACCGTATGAGAGCAGATTTGGCCTTGATCCAATTCTTACCCCGGACGCCGGAAGAATCATTCAGATAGACCGCATCGACTTCATCATTTATCGAGGTTACGGAACTGGACAAGTCAAGCCTCCATCGAGCTCCGGCTTGAGCGACGCGGCAGACGCAATCGGCATTCGCTTTACTGCCGGAATTGACCGAGACGGGCGAACCCGGCCCGGAGATTCCGGTTAGGAATCCCCGGGTCGATTCGCGCGAGCCTCAGGGCTACTGGTTGGACTTGAAGTCCTCGATCGCGCTCTGCATGGCGGATGCGGCATCCTCCGGACTAGTCGATCCGGTCGAAACAGATGCCTGCTGGTCGAAGAAGGCGTTGGTTACCTCCTGCGGCATCGCCTGGTCGAGCACCAGGAAGGTCTCGTGGGTGTTGATCAGGTCGAAGATCGCGGCACCCAGTGGTGATGCGGCCGGATCGAGCGCCCCAATGGTGGCCGGCGCCGAATTGAGAACCTCTGCCTGGGCAGCCGGCTGGATGAAGGCATTGAGAATTTCGATCGTCTTGTCGATATTCTTGCCTTCATTCGGGATCTGCCACTGGTCGATGAAGGACGAGAAGCGCACTGTTTCCTGATCGGTTGGACCCGGAAAGACCGCGAATCCAGCGAGATCTAGGTTTGCGTTGCGGATGTTGTTCTCCTCCCATGGACCGGTGAGCAGCATGGCTGCCGTGCCCTGGGTGAGCATGGTATCGGCGTCATCCGGCGCCATGCCCAGGAATCCTTCGTTGACCCAACCGTTATCGACCCAGCGCTTCCAGGCCGCAAACGAATCGACAACGGATTGGTCTTCCCATGACGCTTCCATGTTGATGAGCTGGTCATGCAGCTCGGGGCCCGCGTACTTCTCGAGGAAGAACTCGAAGACGCGCATGATGTCCCAACCGAATTTGCCACCTTCAGCAAGTGGCACATAGCCGGCCGCCTTCAGCTTGTCATTGTTCGCTTCCAGCTCGTCGAACGTAGTCGGCGGCGCGGTGATGCCTGCCTTGGTGTAGGCATCGATGCTGTACCAAAACGGCATACCGTTGATCGAGACGGGCAGACCGTACTTTTTGTCATCAATCAGGGTCTTCTGGATGGCGGCGCCGACGATCAGCTCGTCCCAACCGTACTGCTCGTAATAGTCATCCAGTGGAGTCATGTAGGAGACGTACGGTGTGGCCAGGTAGCCGGTATACATCCGCGCTGCATCGGGCGGCTCGCCTCCGGCGAGCTGGGTCTTCAACTTGTCCAGGTAGAGAACGAAACCAGAACCGCTGACCGCGCTGATGGTGACATCCACCCCGTACTGGGCTTCGTTCGCGTCGAACCACGCTTGCTCGCGTTCGACAGTTTCGGCGCCGGCCGGTGTGGTGAAGTTGAGTGCGACTGCGTCCTGCGCGCTGATATCGCCCAGACGATAGGACGCGCCCAGGGCCGCGGCCATGGCTCCAGCGCCAGTTGCCTGTAGCAGGCGCCGCCGTGACAGATCACTCCGCATGTTCGATACCCCCTTTCGTGCACCGCACGAGACGTAGCTCCGAACCCAGTCAAACGACACTCGTTGGGAAGTTCTATACGTCCGCGAAACGTCCGTCTTGTCTTCACTTGAGCCGTGGCCGCCATCGGTCACTCTGGATTCGATCGGTAGGATGGTATGCCGCATTCTATGCATGATGCTTCCAGACTGTCAAGCAAACCGTCCAGAGGTGCCAAGAATCTTGGATATTGACGTGGATTGCTGCCGTCCCTATACTGCGAGCCACATTGAATGGAATGTGGCATACCAATTTCGCCTTCGCGAGTCTCTCAGGATCGTTGTCATGATTCATACCGGTTGGATAAGCCCGGCGCTGTTGATTGAAAATGCATCGGGAAAGTACGCCAACACGCCAAAAGGGAACGATCGTGGACGAAGGCCTGATTCGGCAGATCGAACGGGAAGAAACGCTGGCCCAGAATGTGGCCGGTCAATTGGAACGACTGATCGTTCAGCAGCATCTGGAACTGGGCGATCGGCTCCCCGCCGAGCGGACACTGGCCGAACAGTTCGGCGTCAGCAGGACCGTCATCCGGGAAGCAGTCCGCACGGTCGCTTCCAAGGGATTGTTGGAGGTGCGGGCAGGCAGCGGCACGATCGTGCGCAAGCCTTCGTCGGAGTCAGTGGCCGAGTCGGTTGCCCTGCTGGTGTCGATGAATGGTCAGGTCACCCCCGCCAAGGTCGTAGAAGTGCGGCGCATCCTGGAAGTGGAGATCGCCGGTCTGGCCGCGGAACGGCGCACCGACGACGATCTGCTCTATATGGAGAACATTCTGTTCACTGCCGCCCAGCGGATCGACGATCCCCTCACCTTCATCGAATCGGATGTCCAATTTCATGCCTCGCTGGCGCGGGCTACGCAGAACGAACTCTTCAGGATGCTCCTCGCCTCTATCTCCAATGTCATGACCGAGGTGCGGGTGATTGGACTGGCAGTGCAGGGTACGCCGGAGCGAGCGCTGCGCTATCACCGCGATATTTACCGGGCGGTTGTTACCCAGGATCGTGAGGCGGCCCGCCAGGCCATGGACCGCCACATGGATGAGGCGATCCAGACGATGACAAAGTCACTCGCGCAGATGAACGCCGAAACCTGATCGGCGCCACCTGCCGGGGACCATTGAGGCGAGACGCCTCGGGAGGGGACTCGTGATTCAGGGCGCCGATTCAGTGAAACTTCGAACTGTGGGCGAGTGGTCGCTCGAAGCGGAACGCGACTACGCCGCTCCCTACGCCGACGTCTTTCTCGATGCCCAACTCACCTCGCCTTCCGGTCGCCAGGTCACGATGCCTGGGTTCTATGATGGCGATTCCACCTGGCGAATCCGCTTCAACCCGGACGAGGTCGGCCAGTGGTCGATGAAGACGGTCACTCGCCTGGCAGATCCCGGACTGAATCAGGAATTCACCTTCACGGTCACCCCGAACGAAAGCCGTGGTTTTGTCAAAACCACCCCCGGAGAGAACTGGGGATTCGCCTACGAGAACGGCGAACCGATCTTCGTCTTCGGCGACACCTTTTACAACGCCTTCGGGATGGCCTACAACGATATCGATGTGGTCCCTTTCCTGGAACGTCGCGCCGCCCAGGGCTTCAATATGGTGCGAATCCGATTCCCCGTGAGCTATTTTCACCCGCCTCGCGGTTACAACCTTTGGCAGACCAAACGGCTTTTCCCCTGGGGTGGCAGCGAGCAGATGCCACGCTTCGACGAGATCAACCTCGACTACTTCCGAGTGGCGGACCGGATCATCGAAGAGATCAACCGGCTCGGACTGGGCACGGAACTGATCATGGAGGGCTGGGGCTTCGAGTTTCCTTTCAATAGCCGAAACATCTTCACCGCGGAATGGGAAGAGCTTTGGTTGCGCTACTTGATTGCCCGCTACGACGCCTATCCATCGACCTGGTTCTGGACTCCGCTCAACGAATACGAGTACTACCCGAATGGCGACTGGAACTACCAGCCGATCTCCGACCGCTTTCAGATGCGGGTTGCCCGCTGGATCAAGGCGACGGCGCCGCATGGGCATCCGGTGGCTTGCCACAACGGTCCCCGCATTCCGCCCTTTGCCGAGCGGTTCCAATCCGACCCAGCTGCCTCCGATCTGATCCTGTTCCAGGAGTGGGGCACCCGGGAAGAAGACAACGGCTGGCTGGCCGCCGGGATCGAGGAATCGATGGCAACCGCCTTCGAGGGCTGGGGTGGCAGTGGAATCCTCGCCGAATGGGGTTACGAACGCAATCAGGATTTCGACAACAACCTCCCGCACCACGAGTTCTGTGATGAGGGTCACACCCGCCGCGGCGCCTGGCGAGGGGCGATGAGCGGCTATGGGGTGATCACCGGATTCGAGAACTCCTGGGGCCCCTGGGCGCTGCTCGATGTCGACCAGCAGCCAGGAATTGATTACCTGTTGGTGCTCCACACGTTCTTCACCGAGGTCGTTCCTTTTCAGGAGGTGCGACCGGTCAACGACCTGATCGAACCACAGGATTGGGCCTTCGGCAGCACGCCAAGCGCGCTTGCGTCGAAGAGCGGAGACCTGGCTGTCGTCTACCTCCCGACCGGTGGAGTGGTGACGTTGACGAGCCTGCCCAAGGACGCTGAGACCAATTGGTTCGATCCGCGAACTGGCGACACCCAACCCGCTTCTGGGGATGGGAAGACCTTCTCGGCCCCGACAGGCGGAGGTGACAAGCCAGACGACTGGGTGCTTCTGGTCAAGGGTGGGTCGAAGTAATGATCCGCGTGGTGGCATCGGCCCCCGGCAAGGTGATCTTGCTCGGCGAACACGCAGTCAATCGGGAGCAGCCTGCCCTGGCGGCGGCGATCGACCGGCGTGTCTGGTGCCAAGTTACGCATGTCCCTGGGAAGACGTTCCGTTTCGAATATGACGAGCGGGTGGAAGAGATCTCTCTCGAGTCTCTGTTAGCGGGCAAAGCGCTGATCGATCGGTACCGGCAAGCGGGTGAAATCGATCAACTGCGCGCTTCGACCAGGGACGATTTCTTTGCGCCCACTCGTTATGTACTCGCCCACGTCGCCGAGCGCTGCGACCTCCCGGCCTTGTCTATCTCCTGGCGATCGGACCTGCCAGTCGGCTCAGGAACTGGTTCTGGAGCGGCAGCATCCGCCTCGATGGCGCTGGCGGCCATGCGGTTAGCTGGGTCCGAATCCGGCTCGAGAAGAAATCGCCTATCTGGCCTGGCAAGGAGACGTGATTGCGCATGGCGGAGTGGCGTCCGGTCTCGATAGTGGCGCCAGTGCGCTGGGCGGCGTTACCCGCTACACCGTGAACATGGGACCGACTTCGATTCCCAGTCAACCATTCACGGTGGTGATCGCAGACACGGGCGTGGTCGCCAAGACGGCGGACATCAATACGGAGGTCCGCTGTCGCTTGGCCAACCAACCATCACTCATGCGGCTCTTCCCATTGATTGGATACCTCTCCGGTCAGGCCGAAGTTGCCCTGGCCGATCGGGACATCGACACCCTGGGCCGGTTGATGAATCTGAATCAGCTCGTTCTGGAAAAACTGGGAGTCTCCTGCCCGGAAATCGATCGACTGGTAGCCGCGGTGACTGAAGCTGGCGCCTGTGGCGCCAAGCTCTCCGGATCGGGTGGCGGGGGGATCGTAGTCGCGCTGCCACCCGCCGGGGAAGCTGAATCGGTGGCTGCTGCGATGACCAGCGCCGGAGGCAAGACCATGATCGTAGATATCGGAACCGAGGGAGTTCGTATCGAGGAATCAGATCTGTTCGCCGCGTAAGGCACGTGATAACCCCGAAGGAGAACGTTGATGTCGGTCACCGTACCAACTGGACGAATTGTCGATCTGACCCATGTGTTACTGCCTGGCAAAGAGCAATACACCCTGGAGGTCGCTCGTAAGAACGAGCGACACGGCGCCGAGGGCGACATCATGAGTGTGATCTACATGTGGTCGCATGTCGGCACCCACGTCGAAGCGCCCCTCCACTTCCTCGCCGCCGGTGGGGATACGGCCAGTCTGACCATCGAATCATTGATGGGGCCGGCAATCGTGCTCGACTTCCGGGGCAAGGCAGTCAACGAACCAATCACCCTGGAGGATATAAAGGCTGCCGGGGATGTCGAGGTTGGCGATCGGGTTCTCACCATGACCGGTCGTCAGGACCAGTACCGGACCCCCGCCTCGCATGACCGTCCCTACATTACCGAAGAAGCAATGCGCTGGCTGGTGGAGGATCGAAAGATCGCTTGTCTGGGGACAGACAGTTCCGGCTTCGAAGTGCGCGGCACCGATACCCATCCCAATCACCGCATTCTCAACAACGCCGCCGTGCCGGTTCTCGAATGCTTGACCAATCTGCCTGAGCTGAAGAAGCAGCGAATCTACCTGATCGCGCTGCCATGGCCAGTCAAGGGGCTCGACGCCTGTCCGGTGCGTGCGATCGCCATCGAACCGGAGGACTAGGAATGTCCATAGCCGCAGAGCGGCAGCAGCAAATACGCATTGGCGCCGCCCTGTTCAACGGGGACCATGCCCGTTTGGCTGACGAGGTAGCGAGGCTGGAAGAAGCAGGCGTCGATTTCATTCATTTCGACTTCTTCGATGGCCATTTCGTGCCGGACATCGGCTTTCCGATCCGGACCATCGCGGCATTGCGGCCGTTGACCAAACTGATTTTCGAGGTTCACGTGGGTGTGCTCGATCCACTGAAGTTCGTACCCCACCTTGCCGAGGCCGGGACGGAGCGCTTGCTGATTCACCTCGAATCGATGATGACGCCCTATGAGACGCTCTATTCCGCGCGTGAACATGGACCGGCGATCGGGGTGGCGCTCACCCTGGGTACACCGGTGGCGCAGGTGGAACCGCTTCTGCCGCTGGTCGATTCCGTTCTCCTCCTCTCTCGGGTGACCGGTGAAGGCAGTCATGGAGCGGAGTTCAGCCCACTGGTCTATCCCCGGATCGAAACCTTGCGTTCGATCGCAGCTGAGCGGGACCGACATCCAGGTCGCCGGTGGCTTGAATAAAGCATCACGTCGGCAAACTGGCCAAACTGGGTGTCAACCTCACTCGCCTTCGGTGGCGGTCTTTATCGGGTTCCCGATATGGCCGCCGAAGTGGCAGCCATGCACGAACGTGCGAGAGGCGAGTGACGATGGCTATCTGGAAGGTCCTGATCGGTTCCCGGTCCTTTGGCAAAGCATCGCCGGATCATTTTGTCCAACTGGAAGCTGCTGGGTGTGAAGTGATCCCGAACGGAGTGGGGCGCGCTTATAAGGCGAGGGAACTCACTGAAGCGTTGGCCGAGGTAGACGCCATCATCAGCGGAACCGACGAGTTGACCGCTGAGGTGCTCAGATCTGTTCCCTCTCTGAAAACGATCGCCAAGCACGGGGTGGGTGTGGACAACATCGACCTCGATGCCGCGCGCGAGCTGGGAATCATCGTCACGTCCACTCCCGGCGCCATCCACGATTCCGTGGCTGATCTCACCCTGGCTCTGATGCTCGCCTTGGCCCGGCAGATCATTCCTGCCCACCAGAGTGTGGTCGAAGGGAGCTGGAAAGGCTTCATCGGTTCCGAGCTGCGCGGCAAGACGCTGGGCATCGTCGGTCTGGGCCGGATCGGAAAAGAGGTTTGTGTGCGCGGTAAGGCGTTCGGTATGAACGCCATCGCCTTCGACCCCTATCCGGATGACGCGTTCGCCGCCGAACACCTGGTGACCTTTGTCAGTCTCGATGAACTGCTCGCCAACTCCGACTACGTCTCAGTGCACGCGGGCGTGGCTCAACCTGATCGGCCGATGCTCGGCGCTGCCGAGTTCGCCCTGATGAAACCGGGTGCCCGGCTGATCAACACCGCTCGCGGCAACTTGATCGACGAAGGGGCTCTGGCTGCCGCGCTGAACGAGGGCCGGTTGGCCGGAGCCGGACTCGACGTTTTCGCCTCGGAACCGCCAACGGGTAGTCCACTGATCTCTTGCTCCAAATGTGGTTTTCACTCCGCATATCGGAGGGCAGACCAGGGAGGGTCTGCTGCGTATGGGGCAGATGACGGTCGACAACTGTCTCGCCGCATTGGCAGGCAGACCTCCCCTCTATCGGGTTTCCTAGCGGCGCAGGAGGCAGACGATGATCCTCGATCAACTGAGTCTGGATGGCAAACGGGCGCTGGTGACCGGGGGCAGCCGCGGGTTGGGCTTTGCCATGGCGATGGCCCTGGCGGAAGCCGGCGCGGATGTGGCAATCGTCGCCCGGGATTTCGGCCGACTGGCTGACTCCGCCCAGAAGATCTCTGACGCTACTGGCCGAACGGTTCTGCCGATTGCCGCCGATCTCGCCGACGTCGAAGCCGCGAAAGGGGTGGTGGATCAAACCGTTGCCGATCTCGGCGGATTGAACATCCTGGTCACTGCCGCCGCTGCCCAACTGCGGAAACCTGCACTCGAGGTCACACCCGACGACTTCGACATGATGTTCGCGGTCGGCCTGCGGTCGATCTACTTCATGTGCCAGCAGTCAGCCAAAGCGATGCTGCAGAACCCGGAGTCTCCAAACGGGATCAAAGGAAAGATCGTCAACATCGCTTCGCTGACGTCGTTCGGCGCTTGGCCCGATGTCAGTCTCTACGGAACGATCAAGGGTGGGGTGCAGCAGATGACCAAAGCAATGGCCCTGGAATGGGCGTCGCTGGGAATCTGCGTGAATGCGATCGGGCCGGGCACCTTCCACACCGAATTGACTGACGCGTTGTACAGCGACCCGGAGCGAGCTGCCCGGATCACCTCGCGCATCCCTCTTGGGCGACCGGGATTGGGACCTGATTTGGGCGGGGCCGTCGTTTATCTCGCGTCGAACGCTTCGGACTATGTCACCGGACAGGTGTTGTGGGTCGACGGCGGGTTCCTTCTGGTTGGCACCGGGATTTAGCACCGTTCGATGCGCGAGGTCTGCTTCAAGGAGGAGGCACAGGTGAGCACTGTCTTGATTACCGGAGGCGCCGGGTTTATCGGTAGCCACGTCGCACGCAAACTGGTCGAGCGAGGTGACAAGGTTGTTTCGTTGGACACGCGCGGACCCGACCCGGAAGCCACCTGGTGGCTTCGCTCGGTCGCAGAGGACATCGAGTATGTCGACGGGACGATCGACGACTGGCCGGGCGTGGTTCAACTCTTTCATCGGCTCAAACCGGACCGGGTGATTCACACTGCAGCGATTACCAGCCCACCGTTTTTGCATCGGCGGCCGAGCACCGTTCTCAATGTCAATTTGACCGGAACATTCAATCTGCTGGAAGCCTCCCGCACCTTCGGGCTCGAGCGCTTTGTTAACTTTTCCACCGTCGCCGTCCTGCCCAGCATTCAGTTTGAACCGGTAACGGTGAACCACCCGGTGCTCTTGGGAACGGAAGGACCGGGAGGCAGTTTCTATGGCGCCGGCAAGATCGCTGCGGAGGCACTGTGCTGGGCATATAACCAGTCTTATGGGTTCGATTTCATCTCAATTCGGCCTTCAGCGGTGTACGGTTTTGCCCAACGCTATCCCATCTACATCAAACCGATGGTAGAAAACGCGGTTCGGGGGATCCCCACCAGATTCGATCACGGGCGGGAGTTCCCTCGCGACTATACCCATGTGGACGACGTGGCTGAACTCACTGTGCTGGCCACGCATCATCCAGCAGACAAAGTGCAGGATCGCTGCTTCTTTGGAGCCACTGGTGAGCCACTGGTCACAGCCGGCGATGTGGCCGATCTGGTCAAGGAGCTCGTCCCAGGGGCTGACGTCGAGATCAAACCTGGGCTCTCAGAAGATGACCTGGTGGAAATCAAATACCGCGGCATCATGGATATCTCGAACAGTCGGCAGCAGCTCGGATTCGAACCGAAGTACGCTCATATCCGGGATGGATTGGCCCAGTACATCGAGGCTTATCGCGAATACTTGGAGGAAACCGGTGAGGCTTAAGCCAAGAATGCCGCATTCCTGTTCGAGGGCGAACAAGCAAACACAGAGAACCTCACAATTTTAGCTCGTGGCAAGGAGAAGAGCGGATTCGTTCGTCTCGAGGCTGACCATCACCGGGAAACTGGTGGCATCGCGGCTGAGAGAGGCAGCCTCGTCAAGCGCTCACTGGGTCATTCGCGTTTCTTCTGCTTCGAGCTGGCAGCACGACCAACTCGCTTTTCGGACGCTAGCGGGAAACCGATAGTCAGCAAGAACCTCGATGAATGGCGGTGCCGAGCGTCTGCCTGAAAAGTCCGGCGTCGGAAGCTATCCGGCCAGAGAAAGGTCAGAAACCAAGAGAGTCCGGAACCCAGTGTCCGAAAGACTTTTGGCCTCTTCTTTGTTTTTGCCTATAGCCCGACAATTCCAATCGCACTGACTTTGAGTGTGACGCTCAGCGATAGCTCTCTGTACGCGGGATATTTCTTCGGCGGCATCTAGGTGCAGGGGAACTGGGCTCGGATTGTTGCTCGGTCTACTTGGTCAACTTCGAGTGGGGATCGGCGCGCTCGGACCGGAGCACGCCGAGATTCCGATCGAAGGTCGGGAAACTGATCACCAAGGACGCGACTCGATGGCGGGAAAGGGCCTCGAATACGCTTCGCGATCAATACTGCTCCTGACGAACACAAGGAGCGTTGGGCGAATGAGATTGAATCCTCGAGTGCATCGCCTTGAAGAATTCTCAAAACGAACAAAATCTATACGGCTCCTGAGGGTGATTTGAGAAATTGACCTATCTTGCAGCAACAGATTCAAATTCCTGCGATTGGAGCTCCCTAGCTCCGAGCCCCAACATCGAGGGCAGTAGCGTGCGGCGGCTGCCGCTGCCAACTTGCTTCGCCAACGCATCGAACCGTCGATCGTCCAAATCTGCATCCTCCATTGGGCCGCAAGAAAATTGTTTGGCATGTGAATGACTGACGTCACGTTTTCGTCAAAAGAGCGGGCGTGCATACCCTTCGAAAGGAGGGTTTCGTGAGTTTGCGCTGCCTCATTGCTGACCCGAGGTTGGTGTTCCCACCAGGGAGATGAAGTCGGAGACTTCGCAATTGCAGCGAATGTCCGGCGAATCGAAAGCGGCCCAGGTTCGAAACCTGACCCGCTGTGCATTCGATCGCTCGACGAGTCAACAGGCGACGATTGTGGGCCCAGCTTCTGCGCGGGATGACTCGACAGACGCTGTGACGGTGAACCCCCGCCCAAGATCCAGGGGACCCGTCGTCGAGCCGGTTCCGCTCGCGTTTGTGGTGACCGAAACCAGGTACGGCCCGCCCGAACCACCAGTCGGCGTGAAGAAGTACCAGTAGACATATTGGGTAGAGTTGGCGGCAAAACCGGCCACGGTGAACACCGGTCTGCACCCGGAGTCGCCCCGTGCAAAACTGATACTGACGCTTTCAGGGGTCTGGCCTGTCACAGGGCCACCATAGCCCCGTCGCGCCGCTTTGGTGTCACTGACGCCCAGGCGAGCCACAGCAACCGATCCACCCACCCCGACTGCCATTTTGAGAAACCCGCGACGGCCTCCACCGATTCGTTTCGTCAGGTCATCGAATCGTTGTCCGTCCATGATGAAATCTCCCAGTTGCTTCGAAGAAGCCCTACGGTGCACGAGGTCGTCTCGCGTTGGCTGCAGAATGGGAGTCTAGTGGGCGGCGCTGGGTGACCGCACCCTTCGAAAGAAGGGTTTCTGGATAGGAGTGCGGCCTGGTTTGAACGCCTGGGGCACGGTCGTTATCCGCGCTTGGAGACCGGTCTCATTGCCACTCGTATTCCATGCTCCGGGCAGTCTTCTCCGCGATCGCACGTCCATGCAGCCGCTCGACCATCGCCAGCGCCAGATCGATTCCGGCCGACACTCCGGCTGACGTCGCGATGTGACCGTTGTCGATTACCCGCTGACCGCTGACGAGCTCGAGATGCGGGAAATGTCCAAGCAGCTCGTCGAAATGTGCCCAGTGGGTGGTCGCCGGTTGATCGTCGATCAGCCCGGCCTTGGCCAGCAACAGCGCGCCCGTGCAAACGCTGAGAGTAATTTCGGTCGTTTGGTTTTGCTGCTGGATCCAGCCGATCAAAGCCGAATTGTCCATCTCGGTGCGAGTTCCGTTTCCGCCTGGAACCACGATGAGATCGAACAGGGGCGCGTCGGCAAAGCTCATATGTGGCTTGACCAGCAAACCACCCCGGCAGGAGACGATCTCGGTCGTTTCGGCAACGATCGAAACGGAAAATAAATACGCTCTGTGTTCAGCATCTCGCGCGGTTGCGAACACTTCGAATGGTCCACAAAAATCGAGCACTTCGACTTCAGGGAAGATCAGGATCCCGACGGTTCGTTTGGACGCCTCCATGCAAACGCTCCTTTGCCATTCGCAGCTCGTTACGAGTAGCCCCTTGTCGTCATCGACGTTGCCGTGGTCGGTCTCAGTAATGTAGGTTCTGATTTGCCCGAACGCAACGCCCTCCAGGAACCCCGGCACGTCGAGGCAGTAGCGCCGCAACGTTCATGGCCTGCTTGAACGGATCGCAGCTCGCTCGCGGCGAACGTCATGCCGCGAAAGTTCGCAGGAAAAACCGCAAGTGATATGCGGTCCGAAATCCCACCGCTGCATAGGCAGCAATCGCAGCGTCGTTATAGCTGGCGACATACACCGCGACGCGCTGGGCGCCGTGCGCCTTCGCGCGTTTCATCGTCTCGAGGAGCAACGCCCGTCCGATTCCCTGGCGATGATACGCGGGCGAAACGCCGAGCGGTTCGATTTGCGCGAACGTCACCCCATCGGCAGTCTGCCCGAGCCAGCAAATACAAAAGCCGGCGAACGAGCCATCCGCCGCGACCGCAACCAGATCCAGGTCCGGTGTGTAATGTGGACCTTCGATCGCCGCTGCCCGCCATTCCACCGTCATGTCGTCAGATTCGAACGCGGCCCCATGCACAGCGACATAGGACGGCACCTCACTGGCGGCGTTCAGCGGGCGAATGGTGATGCCCGTCGGCAAACTCACCTCGGGTATGGGCAGCGCCAGATCTCGCTCCATGCCGATAAAGCTTCCGGGCCGTAACCCGAATCCCGCCCGCTCGATCGCAGCGATACGATTCGCATCATGCTCACGCGCACTTATATAGAAAGGAAGATCCTCGCCGCCATCGGTCGCGACGATCGTCAGCTGATCGACTGCCCAAGCCAACACCAGATCCTGACGCTCGTCCTTACCTGCTCCCGGGCGGACCGCAAAATCGAGACAGTGGTAAGGAAACTGCAACACCGCCCACGCCGACAGCTCCCCGTCGGGCTCCTCCCAAACGCGCGACCAGGCAGGCACGCGCATTGCCGGCGACGCGAACCGCCATGGCAAATCGAGCGTGTAGGTCGGTTCGTCAGAGGCCAGAGCCAGCTCATACATGCGGGAGAGATCGGCAGAGCTTTCCACCGGTCGACCGGAAAACCATTCCTTCGTCGTCACGCGTATCCCTCCCGAGTTGCCACAGAATTTGAATCGCTAGTGTGGCAGGGTCCGCACCCGTCATCCCAGCACCACCCGCATGGCTCGCACCTTGGTCGCCCGGCTCGAGTCTGTTGATCGAGGCTTGACGGAAAAGAACATATGTTCTATATGCATGATAAGCGGCACACCGGCGGATGGTGCGGGCCTGGGCAGCGCACCACTGCATCCGCCCGTGTGCCAACCTACGACATCGTTGGCCAGGTCAGCGGACGGTCCACCAGATCGTGCTCGCTCCTGCATCCGCATCGGCCCGGGTCCCGGCGTCGTGCCGCATTCCTACGTCCCCACCATCGCTCCTCCACCAGCACACCTCGGCGAACAAAAGGCGTGTTAGCCCAGGGTTTCAACCGTGGGTTCGGTGGACCTCATACACCTTGAACGTACCCACGACGTGTTCCAGGTCGATCCCGCCGATGCACTCCCAGCGCAATCGCATCGTTTTTCGAACGCGCCACCGTTTTCCAGCTACCCAGTACATGTCTTGACTTACGAAAGCGTGGCCGCTTGTCCTGAGCTCGGATCGACCATGAGCGACGAGGAATCGACGGCTTCGAAGTTGCTGCCGACGATGAGCTCCTGAAGCTCGTGCAGATCGTCGTTGTCCCAGCGATCGTCTGGCGAGCCGGAGATGAACCAGTCGCTACCGTTATCGGCCAGGAACATGCCGTAGGTTTTGAGCGCCTGCAGGATGATCTGGTTGGTGGGCGAAAACCCGCTGATGTCGAAATCGGCTTTGAGCCGAAAGCGCTGGCCCAGCGGCGGCACGTTGGTATCGGTGATGTCGCTCGCCTGGTGGAGCGCCGGCCAGACATAAGCGCTCTGGGTATTCGCCGCGGTAAATCTGAGCGCGTGGTTGATCGCGCCGGCAGCGATCTCTTCGTAGCGAATCAAGCCGGGAAGAATCGGAAGCCCGGCCGCGTCAGCGGACGTCCAGGTATCTGGCCGCAACGCATTCGACGTGAGATCGAAACGCGCCCCCCCAAATGCCTGCCAGCTGCCATCAGATTGCGGTATTGCCGCGTACAGCTCGAAGAGCTGGCAGGTTCCTTCCTGAACCACGATGACATGCCGGTCTCCGGTTCCGCACGATCCACCTTCGATGGGCGCGTCGGACGGAATGGGATAGGGACCTGCGTCGCTCTCTTCGGGCACGTCGAAGGTCACCTCGACCCCGGCTTGCTCGGCCGGAACGCTGACGAACGGGATCCCCAGCGGTTGTCCCTCATAGAGACCTGAGCCGAAGTCGGGATGCAGGCCCGGTGTCCGGACCCGATGCTGGCGATATAGGCGTCGGAAAGGGCCGCGACGGGAAGCGTATCGATGGGGGTGTTCCAGATGTTGTCCGCCGGGAAGAGCGTGCAACCAGATGGGACAACACCGCAGACCGACTCCGTGCATCCAAGTGAGCAGTCCTCCTGCATCGCCAGCGCGGAATGGTCCGAACCTGAGAGCACTGCCTTGCCAAGCAGACCACTTAACACCCCTGTCGCAATCAATCGACGCCGGCCGAATCGCCTGGCAAAGGAAACCGTCCGGTCGTCGAATGAAATGGGATTCATCGGGTGCCCTCGTGAGATTCGTTGCTGACTGCCAAGTCCAGGCATCGTAGCCGATTCGGGCGAACGGCGGGACCTGCCTACCGGGTGGCAGGGCGCGCGGCAACCGCAATGAACGCCGTCGACGACGAAACGAGCCGGCCATCGATGGTCGCCTGCGCCACCGCTTCGGCCATCTCCCTGGAAACTGCCTCGGCCAATGCTGTTCGCTCGTCATCGCTGCGGCCATGCATGGTGGGAACTCCGGCGGAGGTGCTTTCCACCATAAGAGCGACAAAGGTGGAAGGATCGTCGAAACCGAGCTGCGATAGTGACTTCTTCGATCGAGATGCGATCGAACCCGACGTCGGCAAGCAGGTCCCGCAACGTCTCCTCCGTCACCGTGCCATAAGGGGCGTTCATGGAAGCCACGCCGGTCACCCGCTCGATCGCCTCGGCGTACGGCCGTTGGATCCCCTGCTTCTCGAGCGATGACCAGATGCCGACCGCGAGGATGCCTCCCGGCACGAGCACGCGAACGCACTCCTGCAATGCGGCTGGGCGATCGGGAAAGAATTGCAATCCTTGCTGAATGGTGAGGACGTCAAACGATTGATCCGGATAAGGAAGCTGCTGGACATTCCCGACCTGCCAGTCGATGTCCAGTCCTTCGCGTTCGGCAGCGTCGTTGGGCGACCTCGATCATGGCTGGATTCATGTCGACACCACCGACGGTTGCCCCGCTCCCGATTCGTTTTGCCGCAATGCGAGCCACGATACCGGTGCCGCACGCAATATCGAGCAGGCGCGTTCCAGGCTCGAGCGTCACGCGGTCGAGCAATTCGTCGGCCCAGGGGCCGAATCGATACGGCACCATGAATGATTCATAGGTCTCGGCGGGAGAGGAGGGTGGAACCATGTGGCGCTCCAGACGTGAGGTCTGCTGGGACGTTGGGTGGCAAGCGCGTGCCGATTTTTCGCCATCGAACGATTCTCAGCATATCATCGCAATGACGTCCGATCGTGCCAGGTGAGACCACCTGAGCGTTCGAGCCGAGGGCACCTCGATGGCGCAGTTCTTCGCACAGTTTTCCAACCGAGTCGCCAAGCTGACCGGGAGCTACATCACGTTTGTGGTGGCGTTCGGCACCATTGTGGTGTGGGCGGTTTCCGGTCCGTTCTTCAATTTTTCCACGACCTGGCAGTTGGCGATCAACACTGGCACGACCATTGTCACGTTCCTCATGGTCTTCCTGATCCAGAACACCCAGAACCGCGACGGCACGGCCACGCAGTTGAAACTGGATGAGATCATCCGCGCGTTGGGCCAGGCCGATGACGATCTGATCGACGCAGAAGATGCCACCGAACTGCAGCTCAAGGAGCTCAAGGCGCGCTATAAGCAGCTCCACGAGGACCACCAGGAGCTGCAGACCCGGCTCGATTCGATCAAGCCGATGAGCTAGTGAGATTCGCTAGCCGGATTGATTCGCGGTTCGCTGCAATTCGAACAGGCGCGTCAAGGCTTCGATGGGAGTGAGGGATTCGACATCGATCGATTTCAGCTCGGCCAGCGCTGGGTTCTCCGAACCGAACATGGTGAGCTGGACGGTGGTCGATGGATCCGGCGCAGCGCGGCGGACCGCCGAACGGCGATGGTCGCGCTCGGACGCGCCGCTGCCTCCGGATTCGAGCTCCAGCAGAACTTCGGTCGCCCGGCGCACGATGGCCTTGGGGATGCCCGCCAGTTCGGCGACATGGATGCCATAGGAGCGGTCGGCGCTGCCGGGCACCACCTGCCGCAGGAAAACGACGCGGTCGCCTTCCTCTAATACATCCATCCGATAGGTACGAACCCGCGGAAGAATCTCCGCCAGCTCGGTCAACTCGTGGTAGTGGGTCGCGAAGAGCGTTTTGCAACCCAGCCGCGGCGCGTTGTGGATGAACTCCACCACCGCGCGGGCAATCGCCAGACCCGTCGTAAGTGCTGGTTCCGCGGCCGATTTCGTCGAGCACCACCAAACTACGCGGCGTCGCATGATTGAGAATGTTGGCGGTCTCGAGCATCTCGATCATGAAGGTGCTCTGGCCGGATGCGATGTCGTCCTGCGCTCCAATCCGCGTGAAGATCCGGTCGACCAGCCCGATCCTGGCCCGCTCGGCGGGTACATACGATCCGATTTGCGCCATCAGCACGATCAGCGCCACCTGCCGTAGCCACGAGCTTTTGCCGGCCATGTTGGGTCCGGTCAGAATGATGATCTGATCTTCCTGGGCATCCAGCAGCGCGTCGTTCGGAACGAAATCACCTGCTCCGAGCAGGGCTTCGATGGTCGGATGTCGCCCGCGCTCGATCTCGATGCGGGTTCCTTCGTTCAATTCCGGGCGTACGTACTGGCGCTCGATCGCGACCTCGGCAAAGGTGCTCAGCACATCGAGCTGCGCCACGATCCGGGCCGCTTCCAGCATGCGTCCCGACGCTCCGGCGACTTCCGCGATCACGCGCCGGTACGCATCGGCCTCGATGCCTGCCAGGGTTTCTTCCGCGGTGAGCACGATGGTTTCGTACTCCTTCAATTGCGGGGTGAAATAGCGCGTCGCATTGGCGAGGGTTTGCTTGGGAATATAGTCGTCCGGCAACGCCGGGGCGCTCTGCCCGGCCGCCGCGCGGTCGCGTTCCGCGGTGGCGAGGGCGGCCGCGGTGATCTCCAGGTAGTATCCGAAGACCTTGTTGTAGCCCGTCTTCAATGAGCGAATGCCGGTTCGTTCGCGTTCCGTTCGTTCCAGGCTCGCGATCCATTCGCGCGCTTCCCTCGCGCGCACGCGGTGGCCGTCCAGCTCGGGGGAAAAGCCCGGGCGGATCGATTCACCCCGGCCCAGTACCGCCGGTGGCTCGTCAGTGATCGATCGCTCCAGCATGGCGGCAACGTCGGAAAGATCCGGGAGCGGTTCGACCCCCGGCACCTGGCCCACGATCGAGCGCAGATCGGGCAGCAGCGCCAGCGATGCCCGCAACGTCGCGAGATCGCGCGGGCCGATGGTCCCGATGATCGCCCGGTTGACCAACCGCTCGATGTCCCCAACCGAGCGCAGCGCCTGCCGTAGCTCGCCGCGCGCCAATCCGTCGGCGACAAAGCGCTCGACGCCATCGAGCCGCGCTTCGATCGCACCCCGGTCGAGCAACGGCTGGCTCAGCCAGCGCCGTAGCAACCGGCCGCCCATGGCGGTTCGTGACTGGTCGAGCACCGCCAGCAGGCTGTGTCGGCGTTCGCCTCGCCCGCTTTCGGTCAGCTCCAGATTGCGTCGCGTCTGATCGTCGAGTGGCATGAAGCCGTCGACGCGGTAGGTGGAGAGTGTTTGTATCTGGGCGAGCGACGATCGTTGCGTATCGCTGAGATAACGCAACAGGCCACCGGCCGCCCGGGTTGCCAGCGGCATGCCGGCCAGCCCGAAACCGTCCAGCGACCCCACCTTGAAGTGCCGCAGCAGGGTATCTTCCGCTCGGTCGCTGCGCCAGTGCCAGTCGTCGGTTGGGCTCATGGTCAGGCCATCGGGCAGCCAGACCTGATCGGGAATCGCCCGGTCGTCGTCAAATCGATTGGAGAGCACCAGCTCGACCGCGCCCAAGCGCGTCAGCTCGCGGCCGGCCGCGAGCAGGACGGCGTCGTTGGTATCCGCGCTCAGCTCGGTGGTCAGAAATTCGCCCGTCGTAATATCGGCTGCGGCGATTCCGACCCGGTTTCCGTCGAAGGCGATCGCCGCAATGAAATTGTTGCGGTTGGCGTCCAGCATCGACGCTTCGGTAACGGTTCCCGGGGTCACCACCCGGGTAACATCGCGCTCGACCAACCCCTTCGATTTGGCGGGATCGCCGATCTGCTCGCACACGGCTACTTTGTGACCGGCCGCGATCAGCTTGCCGATATATCCCTCAGCGGCGTGGTAGGGAATGCCTGCCAACGGAACTCGGTGCCCTTTGCCCATCTCCCGGCTGGTGAGCACGATATCGAGCACGCCGGCTGTGATGACGGCATCGTTCTCGAAGGTCTCGTAAAAGTCGCCGAGACGGAAGAAGAGGATTACATCCGGATAGCGTTGCTTGATGTCGAGATATTGCCGGCGCAGGGGAACGATCCGCTCTTCGGCGGGAACATCGCCGGCGGTGCTGCGGACGGTCGGTTGGGATTCAGGCATGCGTCGTCAATCGAAGACAGCAATCGTTTCAGAACGGAGGCGGGCGGGCTCCGCTGCAAGATACACTACCCATCCACAATCTGGCGTTGTTCTTCCGAAGGAGGGAGCACGAGTTGGCGATTTATGCGCTGTACGTTCGTTTCACCAGTGACACAGAGCGGCGGCTGGCGACCCGGCCGGTTCACCGCGAGTATCTGAAGTCGCTCTACGATGCTGGCAAGCTGCTCGAGTCGGGCCCATTCACCGACGATTCCGGCGCGCTCATCATTTATGAGTCAGAGAGCCGTGATGCCGCCGAGGCTCAGTTCGCGCAGGATCCATATAACCTCACGGGCGGAATCGTGGAGTCAGTCACGTTCCACGAATGGAATCGCGTCTTCCCACCCCCGGCGTAGACCGATTCTTACGGCCTATGAAAAGATCGGGGTCGAGTGGCAAGTCTCCGCTCGACCCCGATTCTCTGCGCGATCGAGCGCAACACCGGATCGTTGAAATCGCAAGATCCATCCCAGAACAGGTAGCCTTTTGGAGAAGCGTGTCGTGCGGGTTCGCACCTATCGCCTTCCTCGACCAAAAATGGGTACTTGGGAATGCGCATTGCCATAATGTCCGATGTGCACGGATTCGATCTTGCCTTCCAGGTAGTGCTCGACGACATCGAACGGAACGGCCCATTCGATCTGATTGCGGTCGCGGGCGATCTCTGTGTGATCGGGCCCCGGCCGGACGAGGTGGTGCGCATCGCGCGCGAGCGTTGCCTGGCGGTGGTAAAAGGCAACACCGATGTCGAGCTCGTTCAGGGATGGAGAACCGGTAGCGACGATCCGGAGCTTCAGTATGCCGGTCCCTTGTTGGGGAGTGACGGTATCGCCTGGCTCGATTCGCTACCCTTCGAGCTTCGCGTTTCACCACCGAACGCGCGCGGCCCGCAGGACGACCTGCTCATCGTGCATGCCAATCCCCAGAATCTATATGACGCGCTCGACCCTATGCTGCCCGATGTCGAATTGCTGCGGTTGATCGGATGGACCGAGGCGGCCATGATCGCGTTCGGGCACGTCCACATCTGCTATATACGCCAGATCGGGCGATATCTTTTGATGGACGTTTCCGCGGTTGGCAATTCCAAGAACCACGATCTGAGCAGCAAATGGGGGATTGCGAGTTGGGACCAAGCGAAACGCGCCTGGTGGGCAGAACTGCGGACGGTGCCCTATCCACTGGAAGCAACGAAAGCGGAAATTCTCGCGTGTGGCGTTCCGTCCGCGAACAAGGTCATTCGCAAGCTCGAACGGGCGTCCTACCGCGGTCGCTAAGGCGATACTCGGGCCCCGGACTCGATCGGAGGTTCTTCGACGGGATCGATCTGCCACAGGAGCTCATTGCCCCCGGCCAGAATGACCTCGGCGAGGAAATCAGCCAGCTCGTCGGCAGTGACATAGTAACTATTCTCGTGCGGGGCATGGACTAGCGGCGTATCGATTCGCGTCACCACCCGATACCAGGGTGGGCGCAAGAGACGAGCTTGCGTGTCCGGCTCGGCATGCCGGTAAAAGTACTTGCGACCACGAGCAACACTGGTCCAATCGACTGCCGCCCAACCGCTACCGTCCGGGTTGTCTGGAATCCAGAGCTCTTCCTGGCTCTTTTCAAAGGTCATCCGCGTCGTTCCTCCAGCCGTTCGATCACTGGTCGGCTCAATCCGACAATCAGCTCGACCGCATCGTCCATCTCCGGATCGGAACGCGAGCGTTGCCGCACATGCAGCTCGATATCGGGGTGCAGCTCGATCCGCCGCCAGAACTCCTGCACCGGTTCGGTCTGGACATTGAGGATTGCCGCGATATCTTCGTCGGTTAGCCCGTTGAGTCGATCGCGGATCTCTTGCAAGCCAAGGCGGTTGTCCTTGAGCGAGGCAATCAGCCGCAACCGGAGGAGATGGCCGAGGTCGTACGTCGCGGTTGGGCCGCGGCCATAGGCGGGCGGCAAGAGTCCTTCGGATATGTAGTAACGAATGGTGCGGCCGGTGATTTTGGTCTCGCGTTCGAGATCGCCAAGCGAGTATCGAGGTCCCGGAGGCGTTGCAGGGAGCGGGGTGGGGCGACCAGGCGGCGGCGGAACTCCGCGCCGTTGCCCGTTCGTTTCCCAACCCTGATCATTGCTCACGCCATAGCTCCAAACACCTCTGTATTGTGCAGTATGCCGACCCGAGTCTGGATTGGTACCATTTCGACATGATCGATGCAGTTCGGCGAGTACGCTAAATGGACGCACAGACAATTCTCTGGTTCGGAATCAGCGGTGGGGCGCTCATATTCGCCCTTTCGCTGTTGCGACAGCGCTACATCACCAAAACTCCGCGTGCCATGCAATCGCGCGGGTCGTTCACCATGTTCGCCTTGCTCATGCTGATCTTCGCCTTTGGCGCCCTCATGGCTGGCCTGGTGTCACTGTAGATTTCTCCTATCGGCGGCGACCGCAAAAATACTCCTTAGGGTGCATTCCGCGGCTGGGAAGCTCGTGCTATCCTGCGACGAAGTGAGGTGTTCGTACAGATCGTCGGTGTAGTCCTGCGCGGCCAGGGCGGGGTAAACGTGTGACAGAGCATTCTCAAGATCTGCTCATCTTTGGCATCGTGCTGGCGTTGCGGCTACTGGTGCCGCTCGCGATCCCCCGATTTCCGTTGCCCGCCATTATTGCCGCGATGATCATAGACGCCGCCGACCAGACTATCTTTGCCAACTACACCAGCCTCAACCTCGATTGGTATCAGGGATATGACAAAGCCCTCGATATCTACTATCTGGCCATTGCATACATCGCCACCATGCGGAACTGGACAAATCTGCACGCCTTTGGAGTCGGCAGGTTCCTCTGGTACTACCGGCTCATCGGTGTCGTTCTCTTCGAGGCGACACAAGTTCGCGCCATCCTTTTCATCTTCCCAAATACCTTCGAATACTTCTTCGATTTCATCGAGGGTGTTCGCACCCGTTGGAATCCGCGCCGGCTCAGCAAGCGGCATGTGATCTATGGGGCCGCATTCATCTGGATCTTTATCAAGCTCCCGCAGGAGTACTGGATCCACATCGCGCAAATGGATGTGACCGATTTCATCCGAGAGAATATCTTTGGGGTCCCGGTGGACACCTCCTGGGGCACGCTGGTCTCGGATAACATCCCGGTCTTTGTCGGGCTGATCCTGGCGATCATCGGTCTCGTCTTCCTATTGCGCTGGGTCTTCGAGCACAAGTTGCCCAAACCCGATTGGGGTTGGACCTTCGATGCCGATGCGCATCGTGACACCGATCCAGCCTATCAGGTGCAGGCCACCGGCATCGGTTACTCAGAGAATCAGGCTGAGAAATTCTTCAACAATGGCTTGATCGAGAAGATCGTGCTCCTGAGCCTGATCGTGGGCATCTTCGCAAAGGTGTTGCCGGGAATCGAGATTTCCAATCTGCGCCTCATCATAGGTGTGATCGTCATCGTGATCATGAACACCGTCATTACCGAATGGTTTGGGCGGCACGGCATGTCGTTCGACACCGCGATGAAAGAGTTCATCGGGGTGGCACTGGCGAACTTCATCATCGTGCTGGTCTACGATTTCATCCTGCGACGCAGTGAAGGGCACTTGCAGGTCGGGGCGACGCTCTTTTTTGTCTTCCTGTTCTCGATCATCATTGCACTCTTCGACCGCTATCGACCGATCTACCTGCGCCGTGTTGCCGCGGAAAAGGGGCTCGCGCCCTCCTGATCGAGGCGGGCTCCTTCGGTCCGCATTGGATAAATGAATGCAGCGAAACCGGACGGTCAGTAAGGCCGTCCGGTTTTGCTTGGCGAACGTGTTCCTGCTGCCGCTCATCGCGCGGGCGCGGAGGAATCGCTTCACGGTCGTTCATGGTGAACCAACGGTAGTGCGCGAATAGTGCGACGGCAGCCCGAGTGCCCATGAGTACAGCCAATCTCAGATCGGCAGTTCGCGGCTCTTGAAACCGATTCGCACTTCGATCAATCGCGGGTTGGAAACCAGGTTCGTTGGAGCGCAGGCCGGAGTTTTCCTGAGCGCCGCGAATACCCTAGAATTCCCGGCACCGGGAGCGAGCACACTCCCCGCATTCATGGTATCGGCAATAGGTATATGAACGTACATGTAAGGAAGTGACGGTATGGCGGCTCCATTTACAGATCGACTGCTCGAATTGATGATGGCTCTGGTCATGGGCGTGAGCACGTTCATGGGAGCGGTGACGCAGACGGCGATTGTTCCGCAGATTCAGGGGGCAACGGTACTCCCGGCCAATCGGTCCACGTTCGACTGTTCCCAGCTCACTCTGTTCGATACGCCAGTGGTCACGCCGGACCTTGGTCGAGTGGAATGCGGCACGCTGCAGGTGCCAGAGAACTGGTCTGAGCTGGATGGACGGCAAATTAGCATCACTTATGTGGTGCTCAAGAGCACGAGCGAATCGCCAAAGTCGGACCCGATTCTCTATCTCGAGGGTGGGCCTGGCGGGAGCGCGCTGACCGGTCTCGATGCGTATGCCAACAAGATCTTCGATGAAATGCGGCAAGATCGAGACATTGTGCTCTTCGATCAACGTGGCACGCAGTTTTCATCGCCACTGGAATGCAGCTTCTTTACGGTGGACGAGCTCTTCAATGACTCGCTCTTCGGCGGTGGTGGCGGTGGGACGGTCGAGCTGGCTCCGGAATTCGACGAAGCCCAGCTCATGGAGGACGCGCGGCTCGCGATTGGTGCCGATACGCGCCGATGCGTGCAGGAGCTGACTGCCAGTGGTATCGATCTACGACAGTACAACAGCGTTGCCAGCGCGAACGATGCCGTGGCGCTCATGGATTCACTCGGCTATTCCAACTACAACCTTTTTGGCATCTCGTACGGCACTCGTCTCGCGTTGGTCATGATGCGCGATCATCCGGATGCTGGCATTCGGTCGGTGGTGCTCGATTCGTCGTTCCCGCCAGAGATTCCTGGATTCGAGCGGTTCGTCACCGAGGCGCATGAGGTGGTGATGCAGCTCTTCGCGGACTGCAAGGTCGATCCAGTTTGCGATGACGCCTACCCAAATCTCAAGGACCGGTTCAAAACACTGCTGCGCGCCGCTGAGTTGAACCCGATCGAGGGTACCGATGGCACGACCGTGACCGCTGTTGATCTGGTCGATGTGGTCACCGGAATTAGCTCGTACACCGAATCCGCTGCCTACATTCCGCTCATGATTGCCGAGCTGGAAGTAGGGAACACCACCACCTACAACGCGATTATTTCGGGATCGATCGTAGGCCCCGGCGAATCGACCGAGGACATGGGCGCGGGCGAGACCGCAGACGCTGCTCCGGTCGCCGATGCGGCGCCGGCATTGCCGGCTGTGGTCGATACCGAAGCAAACGCCCAGGCGGACGCGTTCATCGCCAGCGTCCAGGCACGGGCAAGTCAGCTCTCGCCTGACGAGAGTGACACGGTGCTGACTTTGCTGACCTGGCTAGACAAGGTGCCGCGCACCCGCGAGAGCTTGCAGCAGTTCATCGAACAAGGCTTTACCGGCGAGAGCCAGGCGGCCAACCGCGAAGCATTGCTGACCGAGCTGGCGGGGCTCAGCGATGCGGCGGTCGGACGCGTCTTTTCGATCATGGCGAATTCGGTGGACCTGATCGATATCTACACCATCGGGTTGAACCAGCAAATGTTCAACTCGGTCGAATGCAATGAGGAGGCGCCGTTCGAGGATTTTAGCAATGCCATTGCCAATGCCGAGTCACTGGAGATTCCGGAGTTGTCATACGGTGCGATCTCGTTTATGGCCCAGCAGTTTGCGACGTGTGAATTCTGGCCGTCAGGGCGGGCGAACGATGTCGAATCGGAGCCGGTCGTCAGCGATATCCCGACCTTGATCATGGCTGGGAACTACGACTTTCAGACCCCGGTTTCCTGGAACCGATCGGCGTTCGTGAACCTGTCCAGCAGCTTCTACGTGCAGTTCCCCTCCAGCGGGCATGGCGTGATTGCGCAATCGCAATGTGCGAAGGATGTCGCGCGGCAGTTCATCGATACCCCGTTCAAGCAGCCGAACTCTGGCTGCACGGCCGATTTGTGGCCAATTTGGGCGATGTCAGGAAGCTGATCGCGCCGCAAACGAGAATGAGTAACACAACGCGCCATGGGGTTTCCCTTGTGGCGCGTTTATATTTTTTCCGGATGAGCTTCCACACATTCTCGGGGCGATGTGTTGTGAAGCCGCTGCCTGAAAACCTGCACGGTTCAGAGCGATATCAGTGAAGCAGACTACCGATCGATCTCGATCAACAATACCCACGCCTCCATAAAACAAAACAGAAACCCTGTAATCGCCGCCGGCACCAGCAGAAACACCCCCGCATCCCGCCCTGTCGCCAGTGTCACTCCCGCCCCCAGCAACGAAATCGCGATGATCGAGCACAACACCACCCGAAACCAGAATGAATGTGCAGGAGACAACCCCGATTCCTCCGCCTGCACCGCCGTCTGCCGTTGCCCGACCAGCACCTTGCCAATTACCAATCCGAACGCAACCGACAGCCCAAGTAGCTCATACCCATACAACCGGATCCGCTGATCCGGCACCAGCACAATGCTCGACGCCACGAACAACACAAACAACACGATCAACGGCGCCGCCGACCGGCTCACCAACCCCGGCTGCTTGATGATCCGATCCAGATTGATCGAAACACTGACCAGCACCAATCCGGCAAACGCCACCGCCGCGCCCGCCATCGCCACGAAAAAGTTATTCCACCCGTCCATCGCCCCAGCGCTCGTTCACTCAATCGTCATACGTCAGCAACAGCATCGCATACACCGCCAGCCAGTGCTCCACCGCATAATCACTCCCCACCACGAACCCCATCGAAGCCGCCGCATGCCGCTCCGCCCACCCGATCATCGCTCCCCGCCGCGCATCATCCGCAGGAAGCGCATCCGAAATCACCATCCACGCCCACGCCCGGCTCACATTCAACCCGTGCAAATGCGCAATCTGCCCATCACTCGCATCCGTCACCTCCGCTGGTGTCAGAATCGCCGTCGGTCCCTCTGGCAACCCCGGCAAAAACGCGCCGAACCACGGCAGAAACTCGCCCGGCTCCAGCACATTCCGCATCAGCACCGCCTCCGTCAACGCCGCTGACAGAAAATCCGATCCCGATGGCTCGTAGTGAGCGGGATAGTCCACGTCCCGCAGAAAAAACCGAAATGCGCTCATCTCGATCTCATCGAGCAACCCCGAATCGCCCTCTGCCGCTCGCAACCGCGCCCACGGCAACGCCAGCGTCAGCGCGAACGCAGTGTTCGCGTGCATGCCACCCCGCTGCGGATACGCCACCTTCGGCAGCCAGCCCAGGAACTTCGCCTCCAGCGTTTCCGCCAGTGGCCGCAACAATTCCGACCAACGAACCCCCGGCCCTGCGTCGAAGCGATGCGCCTCCGCCGCCAGCATGAGGAACCAACCCCAACCGTATGGCCGCTCGAAGTAACCCAGCATCGGATCGAGAAAGAATGACCGCTCGCTGTCCATCCCCTCAGGCGTGATCAGCGCATCGAGCTGCGCAATCGCTCGCTCGGCCAGCTCCGACTCTGGCACGAGCCGCAGCAGCCGCAGAATCACCCAGTGCATCTCCACGCAGGAATGCCAGTCGAAACTCCCATAGAACACTGGATGCGCTTCCCGATGGGTGGGGTAGATCCCCGGACCAGTTGCGATATACCAGGGATACACGGGAAATTCGCGCGTGATGTTCTTGAGTGCGACCCCGAGATAGGGATCGGCAAGCTGGTTCAGGGCAGATCGGCGGGAATCAGGATCGAGCTGCAAATGTCATGCTCCGGTCGACGATCACCCGAGGCAGGTGGCCAGCGCGTTGAAACTCCATTCTGCCACGAGCCCATTGATCAGACCGGCGGCAGGTCCAACGACGGTGTACAGCTCATTTCCGGTCGGCGCACCCCAGGTCAGCACGGGCATATAGCCGGTGGCTTCGACATATTCCTCGTAGTAGGTGATGAGGTAGTCGGAGCCGGGGGCGAGATCGGCCACGAATCCGCGCGGCGGAGCGGAACCCGGCGGTCCTTCCCAGGCGAAGCGGCTGGCATCGATCTTGCGGGCGACGGTCTCCGGGGTGTCACCGTTGCCGAGCACGAGCGCGTTGACCACGAGATCGGGAAAGCCGCTACTGGCCCCGAAGGCATGAAGGTGACGGATTCGGTGCGGGTGCCGGATTCGGAGGCGTTGCTGTTGATGGAGTCGAAGCCGATGGTTTCCGGGACGGCGCGAATGCCGGCTGCGGCGAAGCAAGCCGGGGCGACGGCGGTGATGGAGGCGATGGCTTCGGCAAAGAGCTCGGGTGCCGGGATGCCGGTGCGATCCGGGATTGGCGCGGGATCGAGAGCCTGGCCGGCTTCCTGGGTGATTTGCTGGATGAATTCGGGGCTGCGGCCGAAGAACCAGCGCCAGGTGCCATCGGGGGCGGGGACGAGGCGGACGATTTCATCGATGGTGGTGCCGTTGGCGAAGGTTTGGGTGTAGGCGATTTCGGCGGTTTGGGGGTAGGTGCGGCCGGTGACGGGCCAGGTCCAGGAGGTGAGGGTGGCGCCGGTGATCTGGGCGGGGTTGGGGCCGTTGGGGGCGAAGTAGGTTTGGTACCAGTAGGCGACGGTTTGGCGGCTGACGGTGAGCTGGGAATCGGGATGGAGCTGATCGTAGAGGGCGTTCCAGTTGGATTCGGTTTCGAGGAGGGAGAGCTGCTGGGCGACGGCGCTGGCGGCGGTGAGGTCGATGGTTTGGGCGTGGGCGGGTTGGGGCGCGAGGGTGGTGAGAACGAGGGATGCGACCAGGATGGAGAGGAGTGCCAGGCGAGCGCGCACGGTGACTTCCTTTCTCTGTGGGGGCGCATGTCTATGGTAGGCGATTGGCGGGGGGTGTCAAGCGTTCTCCCAGCGATCGTGATGGAACGGGTGTGGGTGGATGGTTGGACGGTTCGAGTTTTGCGCGAAGTCCGGTTGCAGTGGCCAAGCCGAGTTGCGTGAACGGTGAGTTGCCGATTTGGCGAAATCTGCATAAAATCCCGGAAAATACTGATCGTTTTTGTTCCACCTGTTGGTCGGCGAGCCGTCCACTCGGTTTCGTGGTGTGTTGGAGTGTGCGCCGATGTCGTTACCTCGTGGTCTGGTCATCGAAAAGGAATCGATCGAATACGCGGGCGACGATGTGCTGGTGCTCGATTGCGAGACTTTGGCTTGTCATGCTTTCAAGCCGAATGCGTATCGCGTTTGGAGAGCGTGCGACGGTACGCGGTCGGTCTCCGATGCTCGCTGAGGCGGTTTTCGAGAATCGAACCAACGAATCCATCAATCTGATCGAGGCGATTCTCGCGGATTTGTCGGCGGCTGGACTGCTGGACACCGCGGATCGTATCGCGACGCATTCGAACGCTCCGTCATTCGATCGTTTGACGAGGCGCCGTGCGGTGGGAGTCGTTGGTGCGCTTCGTGGCGTCGATGACGCTTCCCGATGCGGCTTCCGCTCTGACTATCTGCGGACACTACAACTCCGGGGACTCCTTGCGCTGCGAGCGCGCAGTGTGATTCGTGTTGTTGCTGTGCAATAGGCGCTGGTCAAGTGATTTGCGCGACGACCGGCGATTATTGTCGGGACCTTGGCTATAAGTGCGTATGGATCGCTGTCCCAGGTCGAGACCGGGGGCTGAACGGGTGAAGCCTCTCCGGGTGTTGAAGACCGGAGGCGCAGGGACGCCCATCGGCTCGATGGGACGAGTGGACAGATACGTCTTCGGCTACGAGCGATGTGGTTTGGGCTGGGGGCGATGGTTTGGGAAAGGAGCGGTCCCTCCGCTTCGGTCGGGATGACGGGGGACGAGGGACGGGTTGGGGTTTTGGGTATGGCTTCGCCCTGGGGGGATGCGGGGCATCGAATTTTCTCGACGAACGATCACTCATCTTTGAGTCCGCGCGTGGAGCCTTGGGTGACGGCGGGGAAGCCGGGCGGTTATCACTGGGGCCACTGCCCAGGCATGCGTCAACCCCCGGCCCCATCCCGATGAATGGGGCTGCGAGGGCCAAGGCTCCTGGAGCCTTTCCGCCGACGTGCCGCTTGCTGCTATACTAGAACATGTGTTCTGTTTTTGTCAAGGGGGAGGCAGGAAGCGCGGTTGGATCGAGGTTTGCCTGGCGGGTGGTTTGCGGCGGCGACGGCAGACACGGAGGTCTGCGGCTACGGGGGAGGGGTTGGCAGGATGGGCGCCGCGATGGCCTGGGGCAGATGTCGATGCGAGCGCGCTGGTTGCTGGTTTCCTGTTGTTGGTTGGTCACGTGTGGAGGATGGACGATGGCGCGGGCGTTTCGGAACAAGGATGTGGAGAGCCGGCGGTGGGAATCGGGGTTGCTGGAGGATCGGCCGAGCCCGAATGCGCCGTTGGCGGAGCGGGAGGCGTGGCGGTTGGCGAATGGGGGACGGGATTCGGCGCTGGCGATCGATCCGGATGATCTGGTGGAGCGGATTTGCGCGTTGCCGGAGTGCGATGGGCGGGCGGTGCCGCGGAGTTTGTTCTGCTCGTATCACCATACGTCGGCGGTGGGGGAGGCGGGGGCGCGCGAGCTGCGGGCGTTGAACCGGGAGATGGAGCGGCTTGGGCGGATCCGGGACAAGGAGCAGAAGAGGGCGGCGGTGGGGCGGTTTCGGAAGCGGGTGGAGAGTGGGGATTTTGCGATTTTGTTTGCGGGGGAGATGCGGGAGACGATCGAGCGGGCGGCGGAGGATGCGGAGCTGGCGATGGAGTTGGGGACGGTGCGGGTGGCTTTGGCGCTGGCGATCCAGGAGATCGACGATCCGGAGCGGATGAGCATGGCGGTGAGCCGGTTGGCGAATGCGAGCGCGCGGACGGTGCGGGCGAGTGTGGCGCGGAAGCGGGAGATGGATAAAGGGCACTAGGCAAGGGGCAAACGGGCCGCCTCACAACTAAATGCTGATTTAGCTAAGCAAACGAGCCGAGTGATAGATAGCGCTGCGAATTTGAGGAATCTCAGCGCCGCGATCTCCGGCTCTGGAACGGATAAGTATCTGGAACAGGACCAACGTTGCGATTGCCCTCAGAGATCGGATGTTGAAGTGCTGTGATCCCGATTCCAACAAGTGGGCGGATCCTCCAGAATCTGAGCGTCACTCCAATTGCTCAGATGAATGCCGGATTGCAGATGAAAGTAGAGTCGATCCCATTCGGGGATTCCGTCTTCCGTCGCATATTCCCAGTCAAAGACACGGGGGCGCTGGTTGTCGATCACCATGTTCCAGGGGACGAAATCACCGTGAAGGTCCGGATGGTTTACTACTCGAAATCGCGGCGAGTACAGTGTTGAATGAGTTCCGGTCATTGGCGTTCAGCGAACTCGCATTATGGACGCCATCCTGAAGATTGCGAATGTGTTCAGTTGTGCCGAGCCTGACTTTGGCTCCACATTCGCAGTGCTTGAGGAAGCGAGCGATCTGATCAGAAAAAACTAGTGGAGCTGGCGTCCCGGGTAAGGGATTTGTCAGAAGTGCGGTACTGACTGAATCCTCGACAAGATCAATGGCTTCCGGAACCGAGTGTTTCAGGAGCTCCATCTGGCCCAGCTGACGTAGGCGCTTGAATTCGTTGCTCGCCAAGGCTCGATCTTCGGGAGGTCGACATATTTGACTATGGTCTGTAGCGACCCATCTAGTCTGAAATTGCGCAATGACAAGCGGCCGTAACTGCGATAAATCGCAGTTCGATGATCTCCCTGGGTTGGTAAGCGATGCGGCGAAGGCGGATGGGTCTCCCTGATGCGCGACAATCTTATGAGAGAACGCCGCCACAAGGCGGTCACTTTGCACAAAGGCCTCTCCAGCGGCGGTTTTCCTGAAGTCAACTGCCGTGCGTGGTCGGACAAGCGCCCGTCGCTCGCCCTTCTGAGTTTGGCTGGGCAGTATTGAAGGCGATCCGAAGCGTGGGAACGCCTCGTACCCTGTCGCGCATTGTGCCAACGTACTGCCATGGAAAAAGCGAGAGAGTGGATTCGTTGGCTGGAGCTCGATCGAAAGATTGGGAAGTTCCAGAGAGGTTGGTCCAGTTTCGTTTCAGCGCCTCCCAATCCATACGCGTGTTGTGAATGTTCCACCGAAGCATCGAGGCTACGGTGTGAAGATAGGACGCATTTGACTGTGCAGAAAACTGCATGAAATCCGGCACCTCTGGTTCGGTTATTTTTGGGCGATGAGTATCAGGCTTTGCGAGACAGTCATTCGGGCTCGTTGCGCGGCAGCGGTGAGTGCCAATTTGGGTTTCCAAGCGGCACCAGCGAACTGCTTTAGCTCGGGATTCAAATCGAGTATCGATTGGATTTGAGCGCGGTCTGAGAATTTTGGAGCGGAGGCAAGCGCGAGAGGGAATTGGTAGGAAAAATAGGGGGCGAGGATTTGAACGCTGGTGAAGCCAGCGTTTTCCAGCAGACGTTGCCAGCCGGAACTCGAGTGGATGTGATGCCGATAGGGTTCACCAGTTTGTCGGCGACTGAGGATGTCGGCCACGCGGCGAGGGAGGATGGCGACTAGTGATTGCCCGGTGTGCACCTCGGTGACGACGAATTTTGGCCAGAGGCGATTCTTAGTGCCAAGGATCAATGTTCCGCCTGGACGAAGCATGTCGAACGCCGTGCGAAGCACCTGCGTCTGGAGAGCTTCGACGGTTCGGTGTCAGGTCCCAGAGGCCAGCGTATTCGACGACACCAATCATGAATGCAAGATCGGCTATGGAGCGCTCGGGGGCTCCGTCAAGAAGGTTCAGATGACGAGTTGTCACTGAGACATCTACGGAGGAGGCTCTGGCAGCAAGCTCATCCATTCGTTGCTGATTTACGTCGTAGGCGGTTACCGAGCGGGCAGAACGCCGAGCGCAGCCGATGGAGATGGAACCCATTCCAGCACCCAGGTCAACTATATTTTTCCCGGAGAATGTGACGCCTTGATCCTGCAATGCGTCCAGCAGGATCGACGCACGGTCAATTTCCGGGAACTCAGTGGCATCATCACGTACGGGGATTTCGAGGACGGAACCATCCATTGGTGTTCGGGTCAGCAATGCGTCTCGCACCTGTGTGAATTAATAACTCATTGTAATGGAAAGCGGTGCGCTGAAAGAAAACAGATAGCATAGTTTGTACAAAACAACTGATTCCGCTTGCACATAGCCAGTTGCCAGATTTTATGTCTGACGATAGCTAATCTGGCAATTTGCGAACGGCTTGAACGGTCATTTTATTGCCCCAGCGGCCCAAGAGGAAGTTGCCGAGATCGAAAGCGAGCCAGGCGAGGGAGTTGAGAGACGGGGAGGCTGAGGAGGGCGCATAACCCAGCCGGGGTTGTGTTTGTAGTACATGGCGTAACGCTGGGCGCAAACGACGGTAAAGCCTCGGATTCGAGGATGCGGATACAGTGGGGAGATTCAGGCGAGCGACGCGATTGCCGGCTTCTTCGATCAGTCGTCGGCACGCCCAAACTTGACAGCAAGTTGGTGAATTCGGCATCGCGGGTTCCGTAATGGAAACTCCCCAATTAGTAGGCGACACATTTCCATCTCGCGGAGGCCGATGGCAGGGTCTTCGAGGTGGTGGAGGCCATCATGGACGTAAGTCATATCAAGACTGCGATCAGCAAAGGGCAGTCTTTCTAAGTCTGCTCCAATCACAAGGGGAATCAAGTCGCCGAACTCGGGGCTTAGGAAGCGTTCAAATCGAGCAGACGCGCGGCCCGCAGCACCGAGAGATAGATCCGACGCAATCACTCGCGCGCCTTGCTTGGCGAGAAATTCTGCGTCCAATCCCGACCCACCGCAGACCTACGTAATGCGCTTGTGGGAAAGCGATGGAAAGCTGAAATGTCTTCGCTTGAATTTTTCTTCAAGAAATTGCGAGTACAGAAGCGGTCCACCATGGGGACGCTGAGTCTCGAATTGCGAATCGGCTTCCCCATCGTAGTAGGAGGTCTGCACTTCCTTATGCGTCGGCGTTAGGTTCCCCGGGAATTGCCTATGTTCCCGCATTGGCAGCGCTCTCCTCTTCTCATGCCCAATTGCTTTGTGATAAGCATCGGCGTGAGCAATCGCCGACTGCTCGATAGAGAACTTTTTGACTGAAGCCTCCAGAGCGTTCGCGCCGAACTCCGCCCTCAATGACGGATCCTCGAGCAGCTGAAGCAGTTTCATCGCCAGCTCTTGAACATCTTCAGGGCGAACTACAAATCCCGTCACACCATCTTCAACCGCTTCGGGTACGGATGCGACGTTCGAGACGTAAACCGGGGCTTGCCGCACGCCATTGCTTCAAGAATTGCTGTGGGAGTTCCTTCTGAAGAGCGGCACCGATGCGAGAGCGAAGACGTCAATCGTACGCGAAGAACGTTCGCTACGTCATTTCGGGAGCCGAGGAAGACAAAGTCGGAGTCAGGTGACAAACCATGTTTTGAAATCCGATTTTTGAAATTTTCAGATACTCTCCGTGAGAATCGTAAATATGACCTGCCACCACGAATCCTGCATCTGGGATAACCCGCTTGATCACTGCGGCGGCATCGATAAGATACTCGTGTCCTTTCTGCGGGTTGATGTTGCCCACACATCCCACTATCGGATCAAATTCGCCGAAACCCAGCTCAGAGCGCAAAGTTCCTGGAAACGTTCGCATTGAATCGCTTGGAGTCGACCGGGGATAGAAGCGAACGATACGTTCGGAGGGTAGGGCGAATTCCTGCATGCGCGGCCAGTACGGCATCCCCAACAGGCATGACTACTGTTGCAAGCCTGTTGACCATTGGCATAAACACTTTGCGAACCGCGGAGGCGTGCGCGTATCGAGCAACTGCCAGACCACGGGAATGCCCCTGGATTTGGCCACCATGGCCGCCTGCGGGTTGATCAAGCCACTTACTTGAACGACATCTGGTTGCACTTCATCCATCAGCGGCCAAGTGCCGAGAAATCCCGGGCGATCTGAACCGCCATTTGCCGACCGAATTTTGAAATCCTTCGAAGCGCGGAAACGGCCAAGGTCCATCTCGTAGACCCTGGCCGCCGAGGGCAAGTACGCTCGGCAACTGGCCGTTCAGTAGTGGCCCTAAACCACAAGTTCTAT
This sequence comes from uncultured Chloroflexia bacterium, assembly GCA_963720855.1. Classification (GTDB taxonomy): domain Bacteria; phylum Chloroflexota; class Chloroflexia; order Thermomicrobiales; family UBA6265; genus JAMLHN01. The sequence goes on from CAVRGV010000003.1 coordinate 532,607, forward strand.
TCCAAGTCTACGAAGCGGAGCGTTTAGCTCGACGGATTGGTTGTGGGGACCTCCGAACTCGGAGTAATGAAGAACTGACAAGCACTTTAATCATACGCTTTCACCTACACGATCGTTGCTCGCAAATGAGATTGCAGTAGTGCAAGCATTACACCTGTGGGCCGGGCGAAAGTGTTCACGTTCTTAGCGCACTGTTCCACTTTGTGTAGGTATCTGGCGAGGGACTCACTAAGCTGTAGCAACTGAAAATATCCATTGTTCAGTCCTCAACACATCCAGGAAATCCGTCAACATCTGCCAGGTTGTCATTCAGATAGGGTTCCAGGCTGAATCAATTCGAGACGAACGCGGAGAAATTAGAACTGACAGGATTTGACCGCAAATTTGCAAGGGAGGTGGAAGATCGTCAACGCATCCGAAAGATATCTAGTCCAGGAGTATTGAAGCGCTGGTTCTCTAGCCGCATCGCCAATCCTAATACGCTCGGCGGGATTATCGTAAAGAAAAGCGAGGCGCTCAGTTATGGCAGCGGAGTCTTCAATCGGCACTATAAATCCATTGACTCCGTCCTCGATGAGCCCATCGCAGCCGTTCGCAGTGGTTATGACCGGTAGCCCAGATGCCATAGCTTCGAGAGCCACTAGGGGGTAATCCCTCGACCAATGAAGGCAATACGAACACATCTGCAGCACGATATTCGTTTGGCACTTGGGATCGCGGCAAATGAGGTACGTGATGGAAGAGTTCCCTAAAGGTGGTGAATTGCGCAGGATCGCCAACGATGATGCCAACGAGTCTAAGTTCCGAATCCCGCTTGTGAAAAGCCCGGTAGCCTTCGAGAGCGTATTGAATACCCTTTCGCTGGCAAATCTGCCCCACGAAGATAACTCGGAAATTGTCCGACACTTTCGCATCGGGCAACGGTGAAAACATTTCGGTATCCACGCCATAGGGCACAAGTGCAAGCCGCTCCGGCGGTACACCATGTTCAATAAATGATTGCCAGACAAACGAAGAACCTACCATAATCAAGTGAGCAAGCTTGCATTCATGCTCCAGCCGAATTGCGCTAGCTCCATTTCCAGGAATCTGCAACGAGCTAGCGAACTCTGGCGACTTGGCAGCATTTGACAATAGAATGCGTCGACTAGTGTGGTGATGGGCAATGGGATAATCAAGTACCCGCAGCACATCTGGATAACGCAAGGCAGCTTCAAAGCATTCCAGCGCAGCCGAATAGGGAAATAATTGCATCAACTTCTGGGAAGAAACCCGGAAAGATGAAGACTCAAAAGTCTCGCACTGCGCTCAAGAAGTCTGAGAGAAGCTGCGTGTCGGAAAGAGTGTGGAAGAAAACGAACTTTTGGTGATTGCGACGCGGGCGAATTCGAGCAAAGGTCCCGAGTTGTGGCAATGAAATGGATCGAGTCCTTTGGGGAAGTCTTCTGGACGAAAACTCCTTTGTAAGGGCCGAACTTCCTAAGGGAAGCTCGGCAGATAGCGATCGCCATCTACCGTGAACGTCGAGGAAGGGAGTTGCATAGTCCAGAAGTTGACCTGAACTCCCAGAACGTCGCGCTAAATGCTCAAGAGCTGGGAATCCCAGATCGCCTAACGCTACCTGGGCCGTTTCCTCTTCCGCCAAGTGCAACGTGTTAACTGCGCGCGTTGATATAATTAGCTCCGTCCTACCAGTGTTCGGTGAACGCAAGTGACTCGAGCGCAATAGGCTGCACTTTCTAAGCATTTCGTGTCGGCACGGAGTAGACGGCTGGTCGTTGTGTGGGCGTTCGCCTTCGGAGCGTTGACATTGGCGCTGCCGCTCTAAGCACCACAACCAACGGAAGAACGGTAAAAAAAGCGACAGTCAGCGTGTGCGTGGAGTTGCCACGGAACAGCACTACAATGAGTGGAGTTATTGCGAACAACTGATCAATCTCATGGATTGCGTCTGTTGGCTTGTAGCCAATTCCAGAGCGATCTGAGAAAGAGTCCGATTGCGAACATTCCAACGAGCAGTGTGGGCACACCAGAGTCCTGGGAGAGTTGCCCGAAAATCGATGTTGCTGAACCAGCTCGAGTGTATGCGTATTGCTCGGGCCAGCGAAATTGCAGAAACTGCTCATTCGCTTCCAACGGTTGTCCTCCCGGCCATAGCTGGCGAGGCACTAAAGCGAATGAACACATCCCGAATGAGATCCTCCATGTTGAAATGAAAGCTCGGACGGAACGACAGTCATCAGATTTGCAAATGCGTCATACATGTCATTGTCGGCTCCCGTCGAAATGCGTTCGAGTGCCGTTTGGGGGGCCTTTAATGTATCGATCAGAATCGCAGAGCGCGATTGTTGCCGCAGCTCGATGTCGCGTGACGATCCCAGGAAGCCGACGAGCACCGTGATGGTCAAGTATCCGGAGATAACGAGCAGTTTGAGTGAGGGGCGATAAGATCTGTGTAACATCGTGAAAATAATGAACGGCAGGAACACGCAGATCAGCATGAGTCGTCCTCCACTTCCGATCAATTGAAGTGAGAGCGGGACGAGCAGCGCCATGGCGGCGAGAAGTGGCGCTTTACGTTGTTCGAGGAGACCGACTGCGTAGAGCATGAGAGCAGCGGGTGCCAGAAGATAGAGCCCCTGATAAAAGTATCCGCTGGACTGTTGTAAGACGAGGTCTTGACCAGTCTCTCTGCCAGACGCGAACCAGATCAACGTTCGAAGACCATTGGATTGCATAAGAAATACTCGCGCAGAGCGCGCTTCCCAAAGCCGCCAGTGCGAGTGCTCCCAATTGGACGGTACCCGGGAACGAGTCTCTTGCGGGTACAGACCAGCCGTCTCCGAAATGAGATCGCTTTGCAATCCAATACCCGGCGAGGAATGTTAGTGATCCGACGAGGACATATGCCTCAGCTTTGTTCATCGTCGAGTGGATATCGAATCCACGGTGATCCACAATTCCGTGCCAATCAGGCTGACGGGGGGGGGACGCAGAACAAACATAACCAGCATGCAAATGCCTAGATCCAATGGGCTCCAGGATGTCTCGCCGACAGTGTCGTGACATAAGGAATGGCGCTATTCCCCAGAGCACCGCAACGGAGCAAACCAAAACAACCAGCTTTCCTGGTTGCGTGATTGATAAGAAGACAGCGGTGCAAGCGGAGAGAAGCAACGCAGCCAATGGAAGCGCAGTCCGAGCCGATATGTGAGGAAAAGTGATCGTCCGCGATCGAGGCTGAGGGTGTGGTCAGAGCCCGGCGGGAGTTCGGACCATGATCTCCAGGAAAGCGAGGTTCGAAATGTGGATCGCCCCAGATATAGCGCTAGCAGTGTGGCGAATGCGTATGCAAGCGTTAATGCAACGGCAATGCCGGCAAGCTCGAAACGAGGAGCAAGGAGCACAGCGAGAATTACGAAAATGAGCCAGGCACAGAATTCCGTGTAAGTGCCAATGGCCGGACGATTCGCCCCTCTCAGAACGCTGGTGGCCACCTGCCTGACTGATCCGAACGTAGCTCCAATGAGCAGAATCTGACACGGAAGTACCGCGCCGGAAAAATCTGATCCATAAACCAGTGGTATCAGCCAAGGTGCCGTAATCGCCAATACGAGCGCCATGCCGGCAGTCAGGAAAGCCTGGCGAAGGGTACGTTGAGCGGCTCGAGCCCGTTCATCATTGTCTGAGATCGATACAATCGATGGCATCGCGACCATACCGATCGAGCTGCCATTCGAGCGGGGTAAGGCGGCAACCGTTGACGATACGGTATACAAACCTAACGATGACGATCCAAGCAGTACCGAAACGGCGACTTGATCGAGGCGCAGGCTATCCAGCGGATTAAGGTTCCCTATATGTGAGACTAGGCCGTACCTGAAGACGTTGGTCAAGGTGGCGCGGGTTGGGTTCCAGAGGCTGAACGCTAGGTGTCGCACACTAATATAGGCGATGGTCAGTGCGGCGATATTGCTCGTGATCGTGATGACGACGACATTGGTGAGCGTGACCGAGTCAAGCACCCAACAGCGCTAATACACCCATCACATAAACGAATTGCACGGCCACTCGAATCGCATTGAAGTATCCAAAACTCCCAACTCCCTGTGCAACACTTTGCAGATAGCGAGTTGCAAGGTTCAGAGGGATATAGGCGAGCAAAAATAAAATCATAAGATTGCGAACTGAGGGTTCGCTAGAAGCGAATATATAGATTAGTGGAATACCGATAGCGTAAAGGATAAGACTTTGAAGTAGGCAGATAGGTAGGATGTGCTCGAGGAGCCCGCGAGCGTTATCAGAAGATTGAGAGCTGAAATAGGTGAAACCAATTGGTCGCTGATGCGAGGTAGGCGATGACGGTAGGCCAAAGAATTATCGTAGCCAGTTCGCCTCGCGCTGTTACGCCAAGGCTGCGAGCAAGAATAATTCCGCTTGCAATTCCAAGTAGTTGAATGCCAAATGTCTGACGCAAGCGTGAGTACGGTCTTGCCACGGACAACGTTCGAGATTCCGCGAAACTTATGGATCATGAATAACTACTTCGTTGCGAGAATGGCGAGCTGCCACCCGAGCTCGAATTCCAGGAGAAAGATTGCTGATCCGGTCATCGATCGAGTTGATCTGCCATGTCAGCGTTCGGGGCACATGAACTCCGAATTTCGACAGCGCAAGTATGGGATACCTTGTGAGCGCACCGTGATGCTCAATATTGGAAACCGAAAAGATCTCGTCGAGTGTTCGCACTCGAGTGTCTTCCATGGGTCGGCAGTAGACGCCGATGTCTCGCTTGCTGAGCACCTTCGCCTCCCGCTTGCCCAAGAGCCTGGTTCCGATCGGATAGAGTGGTCCTTTCCAGGGTTCGAGTGCCGCAAACCGACCGTTGGGTGCAAGCGTACGATGTACCTCACTGAATGCCATGTTAGTTTCCATGTGGTGCAGGCAACCGCCCATGTAAATGGCGTCGAAGGTATCCGTCTCGAAAGGCAATGCCTCCCCGACCCCGGCAACGCCGAAGAATTGTTGGTCCACTTCCAATAGGCGGGCAAGCGACGTTCCGAAGGCGAGTTCTCCAACCATGGGAAAGCGCAAGCAGCCACGCTTCAGCCGCGCCCGCCAATAAAAATTTCAGAGCTGAGAGTCCATGTCCACCAATCTGGAGGACGCGACCATTTTTGATTCGCGGCCAGAGATGAGAATAGGCATCGAACTCTGACGCCGCGTCATATACATTGTCCAGCCAAACTTCTTTCGGGTTAGGAAATATTTCTCGTCCTTTATAATTTGAAATACTCCGCAATATTGCCGCAGACTTCGAACTAACAGCCTGCTGTGATTGCTCATATCCGACCCGATTGTAGAATGGCATTTCCATATATGCCTCCTCATATCGTGGGTCGCTTAGTGAAATAACCTCTTGACGCTGGTGACTCTGTAAACGTTCGGGACCAAGGAGAACTGGGAAACCGTCAATAATTGGATACGCCCAACGGTTGTCTGACCTGACCATGACTTCTGGAGTTGGGCCATAAGGAGCGGGACTATTCTTTCGGCCAGCGAGTTCGGTGCCATCGGCCACTGCCTTCTCGGCCTCTCGAAGTGACATCTTTCTGAGTGGCAATCCCGATTCTGGGCATAAAAGGATTTGATGATCGCTCATTACATCCCCATATTGACAATTGCGCCTACGTGAGGCAGCGCAGTTCGATCTGACGTTGGTCAAACCTGTCGTGAATAAAGTCTCGGTTTGATGGCCACTGAACAAGACACGGGCTTCGGTTCCACCGAGACATCTTCTTGAGCTGGCCGTCCGGTTTCGAGGGATCGAAGCGGATCTCGCCGGTGAAGCCGGTGAGCTGGGCGATGAGGGTGGCGAGGTCGCGGATGGTGATTTCTTCGCCGGTGCCGAGGTTGATGGGATCGGGGCCGTTGTAGGTTTCGGCGGCGAGGAGGATGCCTTCGGCGGCGTCGTCGACGTAGAGGAATTCGCGGGAGGCGTTGCCGGTGCCCCAGACGTCGATGTGATCGGCGCCGGAATCGCGGGCTTCGATGCATTTGCGGATGAGGGCGGGGATGACGTGGGAGCTGGCGGGGTCGAAGTTGTCGCCGGGGCCGTAGAGGTTGACGGGGATGAGGTAGATGGCGTTGAAGCCGTACTGGTCGCGGTAGGCCTGGGCCTGGACGAGGAGCATTTTCTTGGCGAGGCCGTAGGGGGCGTTGGTTTCTTCGGGGTAGCCGTTCCAGAGGTCTTCCTCTTTAAAGGGAACGGGGGTGAATTTGGGATAGGAGCAGACGGTGCCGATGGTGACGAATTTGTCGACGCCGGCGAGGCGGGCTTGCTCCATGAGCTGGATGCCCATGATGGCGTTGTCGTAGAAGAAGCGGCCGGGGTTGTCGCGGTTGGCGCCGATGCCACCGACGGAGGCGGCGGCGTGGATGATGAGGTTGGGTTGGCTGTCTGCGAGGGCGCGGAGGATGTCGGGTTTTTCGCGCAGGTCGTAGTCGGCGCTGCGGGGGACGAAGATGGAGCCGGCGCCGCGTTCTTCGAGCTTGCGGACGATGACCTTGCCGAGGAAGCCGGCGCCGCCGGTGACCATGACGCGGCGGGTGGGCCAGAAGGACGACGGGTCGGACTGCGCCGACGACGAGCGAGGTCCCTCGGCTTCGCTCGGGATGACGGGATTGGAATGGCCGTTGGGATGGGTCACCGGGTGTTGTCCTGGGCGAAGGCGGAGAGGAGATGGGAGAGCGGGCGGTCGGGCGGGATGGCGGCGAGCTCCGGGTAGGGGAGCAGGTCGATTCCGGCGTGGCGAAGGTCGTTGGAAAGCATGATGCGGGCGAGTGTATCCCAGTGGGTCTGGGCGGTCCAGCCGAGCTCGGCGTTGGCTTTGGACGGATCGCCGAGGAGGGTGTCGACCTCGGCGGGGCGGAAGTAGCGGGGGTCGATTGCGACGTAGTCGTGCCAGTCGAGCCCGACGAGGGAGAAGCAGGTTTCGATGAATCGTTCGACGGTGACTTGCTGGCCGGTGGCGATGACGAAGTCGCCGGGTTGGTCGTGCTGGAGCATGCGCCACATGGCTTCGACGTATTCGGGGGCGTAGCCCCAGTCGCGCCAGGAGTCGAGGTTGCCCATGTAGAGCTTGGCCTGTTGGCCGGCGAGGATGGCGGCGACGCCGCGGGTGATCTTGCGGGTGACGAAGGTTTCGCCGCGGCGGGGGGATTCGTGGTTGAAGAGGATGCCGTTGGTGGCGAAGAGGCCGTAGGAGTCGCGGTAGAGGGCGGTCATCTGGTGGGCGAAGACTTTGGCGACGGCGTAGGGCGATTGGGGCGCGAAGGGGGTGGTTTCGCGCTGGGGGGTTTCGGCGACGCGGCCGAACATTTCGGATGAGCCGGCCTGGTAGAAGCGGATGGGCCAGGAGGCGGAGCGGATGACTTCGAGCAGGCGGACGGTGCCGAGGGCGTCGACCTCGGTGGTGAACTCGGGCATGTCGAAGGAGACCTTGACGTGCGATTGGGCGCCGAGATTGTAGATCTCGTCGGGCTGGAGATTGTGCACGAGGGAGGCGATGCGGGCGCCGTCGGTGAGGTCGCCGTAGTGGAGGGTGAGCGGGCGGCCGGATTCGTGCTGATCGTGATAGAGGTGGTCGAGCCGGCTGGTATTGAAGGTGGAGGCGCGGCGGATGATGCCGTGCACCTCGTAGCCTTTGTCGAGGAGCAGCTCGGCGAGATAGGAGCCGTCCTGGCCGGTGATGCCGGTGATGAGGGCGCGTTTGGTCATACGATTCCCTCGGGCTGCAGGGTTTCCAGCGGGCTCGGCTGCGGGCAGCGATCGCCTGCCATGATGGCGAGGACGAAGCGATCGATGGCCGCAAACGAGGCGTCGGGCGTGAGCTGGTCGGCGGCGAACGGGGCGCCGCGGGTGGCGAGATCGGACGCGAGCTGCGGGGAGCGGCGCAGGGATTCGAAGGCGTCGAGCAGGAGGAGCGGGTCGCCATAGGGAACGACGAGGCCGCACTGCGCGGCGGTGAGCTCGCGGGCGGTTTCACTGTCGGGCGCGACGGCGGCGACGACGGGACGATTGGCCGCCAGGTAGGAGGTGAGCTTGCTGGGCAGGCACATATCGGTGATGGTCGGGCGCTGGGCAACGAGCAGGGCGTCGGCGGCGGCGAGGGCGCTGGGGAAGTCGGCGTCTGGCAGCGGTGGGATGAAGCGAACGTTGGGCAGGCCGGTGGCGAGGTGTTCGAGGACGTGGCGCTGGTTGCCGTCGCCGAGGAAGACGAAGTGGATGGGGTCGGGGTGCTGAGCGGCGTGTTTCGCCGCCGCGACCACATTTTCCAGTCCTTGCTTGAGGCCCATGTTGCCGGCGTGCAAGGCGATGAAGGCGTGTTGTGGGAGACCGAGCTGGGCGCGGGCGGCGGATTTTTCGAGATTCGACGGCTGGATATGGGTCCAGTTGCGGATGCGATGAATGCGGCCGCGGTCGGCGCCCATGGTGTGCAGGTGGGGGCGGAAGCCGTCGGCGATGACCCCGATGGCGGTGGCATTGCGGACGGCGACGCTTTCGAGCTTTGCGGTGAGGTCGGCGACGCGGTTGCCGCCGGGAGTGCCGGATTGGGCGGCGGCGAGCCCCATGAGGTCTTGCACGATCAGACCGTAGGGGCGGTTGCGGCGTTTGGCCCAACTGGCGGCCAGAAGGGCGCCGGAAAGACTGGGAGTAACGCCGATGGCGCAGTCAGCATCGGGAAGTCCGCGGGCAGCAATGCCGTTCGCGAAGAAGGTGAGCTCATAGAGACCACGCTTGACCGCGGAGGGTCGACTGGGCACAAAGTGACGGCGGCGATGGATGTCGATGGCGCCGGCGATTTCCTTGCGGGAGCGGCCGGTGCTCGTCGGGGACGCTCCAGGATGGGTAGTGCGGCACCCCGGTTGCGACGGTGACCCGGTGGCCATTGCCGGCGAGATGCTCGGCGAGCCCGGTCGTGTAGGGCGCGATGCCGGTTTCTTCCGGAGCGTAGTTGATGCCGTAAATGCGAATGGAGAGCCGTCGAGGGTGCGTCATGTTGGTCAGCGTGCTCCTCGGCCGGTGAGGACAGCGGGGATGGTTTCGACCAGGAGCTTCCAGTCCTCGAGGGTGCTGCGGCGTTGGATGTAGTCGAGGTCGAGATCCACCCAGCGGTCGAACGGGATGTTCGAGCGGCCGGAGACTTGCCAGATGCAGGTGAGACCGGGGACAACGGCGAGGCGCTGGAGCTCGTGCGGGGTATAGGTGGCGACTTCTTCGGGAAGCGGCGGGCGGGGTCCGACGAGCGACATGTCGCCGAGGAGCACGTTGACGAGCTGTGGGGTTTCGTCCAGCGACGACTTGCGCAGGTACCGGCCGATCGGAGTCACGGTCGCGCTGTTGGGCTCGGGTTTATAGATGGGGCCGTTGTGGCCATTCCGACCCTGAAGATGGAGGAGCATGGAGAGGTTACGGTCCGAATCGGGGACCATGGTGCGGAATTTGTAGAGGGTGAAGGGGCGGCCGCCGAGGCCGAGGCGGGTTTGGCGGTAGATGATGGGGCGGCCGGAGGTGAGGAGGATGGCGAGCGCGATGAGCAGGAAGACGGGGGCCAGGACGATGAGGGCCGCGGCGGAGAGCAGGATATCGGTGGCGCGTTTGGTGCGGGCGTAGGCGGGGTCGGTGGGGGCGATGGGGACGAGCAAGGGGCGGCTATCCAGCGCAGGGGGCGATTCGGGCAGCGGCATGGTGAGCGCTGCGCCGTCGATGGCGAAGGTGTGCGGCGGGTGCATGGAACGGTCCGGTCGAGTTGCCACAGGTCCCCTCCCCTTGGTGGACGAGTGTTGATCGGATCGGATCACACTGAGAAGCGTGAGCCAAACAACGCTTTTCTTGGCGTCATCGGAAACGTTGCTGCATCGTTTTTACAACGAGTGTGGCAGGTACGGCAGAAAACCGTAGCCACTGTGCAACGATCCAACTTCAGTGTGGGCTAGTCATGAGTATATTCGGGCAATTCCCAGTTTCAAGGCAATCTATCCAAAAATTCGATATATCTGGGAAGAACCCGGAAAATCCGAAACCGAGATGCGGAGAATGCACGGAATGGTCGTGCAACTCTCACAAACGTTACTCGTCACTTTCTCCCATGAGCTCGTCGACTCTCGCCTGAACGTCTTCCGGAGTGGAAACGACGTAGGAAAGGGGGAGACCAAAGATGGGGTCGATGATGGGGCCGTAGACCACGTCGCCGGGGATGGTTTGCAAGGTGAGGCCGTCGACCGAGCAGTTGCCCTGGTAGTACTGGGCGAGGGCGACGAGCTGGTCGAGCGAGAGGTCGGTGCGGATGTTGTCTTCCACGGCGGGGAGGAGGCGGTTGGCTTCGGAGAGGAGGTCGCGGCCGCTGGCGGAGGTGATGAGGGCGCGGATGAGCTCTTGCTGGCGCTGGATGCGGCCGAAGTCGCCGTCCGGGCCGCCGCGGTAGCGGGCGTGGCGCAGGGCTTGCTCGCCGGTGATGGTGTGGGTGCCGGCGGGGACGGCGGGACTGGCCAGATTGTCCGGCACGGTGATGGTGACGCCGCCGACGGCATCGACCAGATCTTCGAAGCCGGTGAAGTCGATCAGGGCGTAGTGGTCGATATCGATGCCGAGATAGAGCTCGACGACGAGCTGCTCGTAGGGGATACCGCCCAGCATGAGGGCATGGTTGATTTTGGTTTCGCCGTAGCCGGGGAGCTCGACGAGCGAGTCGCGCGGGATGGCGAGACCGCGGCAGGAGCCGGTTTCGGGGTCGAGCCGGAGGACCATGAGGGCGTCCGGGCGGACGCCGATGTCGATCTTCTGGCCGGGACGGGCGTCGACGCCCATGACAAGAATGGTCATCGGTTCGGAATCCGGATCCTTGACTCCGACCGCGACGGCGGCGCCCTCGGCGGCGTCCTGGATGTTGCCGCCGGCATCGCGCAATCCGTCGAGGATGCCGCCGCCGGAGTCGTCCTCGTTGTCGTCGTCACTGGTTGGGGTGGATTGCAGGGATGCGTTGGTGTGGATCAGGCCGCTCTCGGAAGGCGTGGGGGTTGGAACGGGCGCGAACTTACTCTTGTCCGCTTCGGCGAGCGCGGTCTGGGCGGGTCCGGTATCGAAATTCATGCCGTCGGCCATCATCTGCTCGGCCTGGGATTCGCCGTCGACGACAGCGGTGGGCGTGGCGTCTGTGGCCGGCAAAACCGCGGCGGATTCCGGTGTCGATCCGGCAGGGACGGTGGGCGCAGGTTGGGTAGCGGTTTCCTGAGCGAGGGCGATCGCGGTTTGGCGAACAGGTCCGCCCGGGCTGGCGCCCTCGTAGCGCGGAATGACCACGGTGGGGGCGGGTCCGGCAGCCTGCGCGGTCGGGGCGACTCCGGGTTCCGGTCACCGGTGAGGCGATGAGATCGGAGACGGTTTGGTCCTGAATCTGTGAGGGAAGCGCGCTGATCTGGTTCAGGTTCTCCATGGTGCGGTCCAGCCGCCAGGCGCCGATGATCGCGCCAGCGGCGAGCAGAATGAGGATCAGCGCGGCAATACGGACCGGCCAGCGTTGGTACCAGCGTTTCTTCTTCGACTTGCGCTTACGCTGATATTCGCTTTGCGCTTCAGCCGATTGGGGAAGCGCAAAGGGCTCGGGGGTCGCGGGAATCGGGTTGTTCAGCACGGTGCCGCAGCGCTCACAGAACAGATCGGACTGCTGGACCGGGGCATTGCAGATTGGGCAGCGGTTGAGTTGTGCTTGAGCAGACAGAATGCTTCTCCTCGATTGTCACCGAGCGATTCGTTTGCGAGCTGATGCGAATTAGTGTACGCAGGAGGGACGACGATGAATAGGAGACCATCGTAAAGCTGTGTGGTCCCAGTCATCAGATTCTGAGACGCTCGAACGAACCTTTCGGATGGATAGATGTGGGACGGACGCATGGTACCGGATCGAGCCGGGTTGCGCTCGAATAACCTGGACAGGCGACAGCAAACCCATCCATGTTGGTTGGGGTTCCACAGCCTCTTGTGCTGGAGTCGAGACAAGCGCGTGCATGGTTCGACATCGGAGCAGCAAAGCGGTGCAGCTGAAGCGACATCACCGCCGTCCTTGCACGGCGACGGCTATTCCGGCTCTACAGACCGTCTTCGAATGCGATGTGCAGGTTCAGCAGCTCTCCATGTCAGGGGAAGACGCAATCTCCAAAGCGGCAGATCTTGCCAGGGTCGCAGACGACATGGCCGAAGCCACAGTAGTCCGCGTCGTTGTTGATGTCGTGGCAGACGCCGATATCGCAAACGATGCCACCAGAAGTTCGAGGGCAGGCGTTGAAGCAAGCGCCGCAATGGTCAATATCGGTGTCGAGAATCACGCAAATGTCCTGTCCGCAGAAGGTGAGCGGGTCCCCTCCACCGGTGGTCACATCCGAGCAGGTGGTGCAGGTGCCGACGAAACAGAGCTGGGAACAGCATTCAGCGCCGGATATACAAGGCGTGCCGTCAGGGCCGCAGCCGCAGACGCCATTGGCGCAGACCTGTGGCGAGATGCAGGTTACGCCGCAGTTGCCGCAGTTCTGGCTGTCTCTGGATGGATCGATACAACCGAACTCTCCACAGACTTTGCCTGAGCAGTCGAAACAGGTGCCGCCTCCGCAATAACCAGAACAGCATTGGCCGTGGTTCTGGCAGGCTTGCTGATTTTGAATGCAGGCGGCTTCCTGATCCGGGCAGGTGCAGGTGTCGAGATCGAGGGACTGCCCGTCGGGGCAGCTTGGAACGCACTGAACGCCGCATTGCTCGGTACCGTTGGGGCATGCGCAGAGCCCCTGGGTGACATTGGTGCAGGTGGCGCCGCCGGGACAGCAGTTCTGGCCGCAGGCAGTCTGGGGGGCTGGGCAGCTGAGGGTGGATTGCCCGGAACCCGCCGTCGAAGATCCCGTGGAAGCACCCGATGTGCCGGTCGATGCAGAACTCCCAACCGGTTGGCTGGCCGTCGTTTCCCAGGCGCCAAGGTCGCCGGGCTGTGGGCCGGACACGATGCCGGCGACCAACTTGGGGCATGTCGAGATCGGTTGTTCGCCAGTGCCAGAAAAGGAGAGGGTCTGATTTCCGGCGAGGGTTATTGCCATATCGAAGGCGCGACCAGTTGCCCAGCCACTCGCCGGAAAACTCGCACCGGTGGCAGAGGTGAAGGTGGCATTGACGAAACTGCCGTCAGACGCGAGCGTGAACTGGAGGGTGCCGTCGTACGCGGTGGGGGCGGTTGGACCGGCGAGGGTTTCGGCATGCACGGTCAGGCTGCAACCCGATTGTGCGAGTGCGTCGCCCTGCATAGCTGGCAGGATGGATGCCGCGCCGGTTGCTCCCACGAGTCGCAGGGCATCGCGGCGCGAGAGTCGTAGCGCCCGGTTACGAGTCCAGGTGTCAAAACGACGAGGGTCCATCGAGTTCCTCTCATTCCCTACGCGGGTCGATCAGCCATTGTCAGCGCAGACGCCATTAATGCAACTGGTACCGCAGCATTCCGCGTCGGAGGAGCATGTCGTACCAGAAAACTTGCAACAGACTTCGAACCCGGAGCCAGCGTCCACACAGACTGCCCCAGCTGCTCCCTGATCGCAGCATTGGCCCGTGCCGGCACACCACTCTCCGAATTTGGCGCAACCGCAGATCCCGGTAGGACCGTACCCAAAGCTCGAACAGCAGGTGCTGGAAGAAACGCCGACCGGTTCGCCATCCGGGATGCATTGGCAGGCACCGCCGAGGCAAAATGGGGTGTCGCCACCACAAACGGTTCCACAGGTTCCGCAATTGTTGGGATCACTCATCTGATCGACGCAGCCCATGTCTCCGCAGAGGAGACCGGGACAGGTCGTACACGCACCGTCGCGACAGGCGCCGCCACAACACTCGAAATCGAAATCGCATGGGCTTTGTTCGGCCCCGCAAGCTGCCTGGTTCGGCGTGCAGGTACAGCTGGTTTGATCGAGCGTCTGCCCCGACGGACATGGGGATACACAGTTGCCGCCACAGCTCATTTGCCCCTGAGGACAGCCGCCGGATGGCTGTGAACTGGAGCTCGCCTGGACTGCGTTCGAAGTAGCAGCAGCGGGGCCGGCGGTCGCTTGCCAGGTACCGATATCGCCGGGTTGCGGACCGCACAGGATGCCGGCAAGCACGGCGGGGCAGCCTGGGCCGCTCACATCGGCAACGCCGGAAAGTACGAGGGTTTCCTCGGAGCTCAGCGCAATGGACAGATCGAACGCCCGTCCCGAGAGCGAACCGCTGGCTCGTGCTGGGGCGCCGCCATCGGGAGTGAACGTTGCCTGGGAGAGGGCCCCATCCGCGCCGATGCCGAAGATTAGCGAGCCGTCATAGGTGGTCGATGCCGACGGCCCAGCCAGGATTTCCCCGTGCAGTGCGAAAGAACATGAGGTTTGCGCAAGCGATTCGAACGATCCCGAGGCGAATTTGACCGCACCACCGGTGGCAGCCAGACGAAGGCCATCCCGCCGGGAGAAGCGGAGGGCGCGATCGCGGGTCCATGTATCGAAACGCTTGTTATCCATCGTTTTGTCCCAATCAGGTTGGGCAGACGCCGTTGACTCTGCGGAGCTTTTTAGCCAAAACGCCGTTCAGATCGAGGATGGGTCTCCGGAATCGTTTAGGCAGCAGCGCATGCGCCATTCAAACAATTACGAGTTAGGCAATCGTTGTCTCTGCTGCAGAAATGCCCTAAATCGGTCCAAATGCATCTTCCGGAATCACCGAAGGTGCAGAGCGCCCCTGCTGTCGGCATCGCAACAGAGCGAATCTAAGGTGCAAAATTCTCCGATCGGGATACAACCGCAGAGTAGCGGAAGGGGCGCAGCTGTCACTGCAGCAATCGCGATGACTGCTGCAATGGACCGCCATCTGGTGCGCATCCGCAAACCCGCCATTGTTGCAGGCGCCTTCGTCGCCACTGCAGAAAATTCCGCAGCCGCCGCAGTTGAGCGCGTCAGACGTTGGATCGATGCAGCCGAAACCCTCGCAGACGATACCGGTGCAGGTTTGACAGGTATTGGTGTTGAGGTCGCAAGCGCCGCCGCAACACTCAAAGTCGAAGTCGCAGGACCCCTGATTCGGCTGGCAGGTAGGCTGGTCTGCAACGCAGGTGCAGCTATTGGGATCGAGGGATTGACCGTCCAGGCAGTTTGAAATGCACGTTCCGGCGCAAAGTGTCTGACCTTGCGCACAGGATGGGGGAGCGCTCGCGCCGGCCGGAGGCTGGGCGGAACTTGGCTGAGAAGAGCTCGATTGGACTCGAGGTCGAGGCAGCGGTGGCTGAGCCGCCGGTCGCTTGCCAGGTACCGATATCGCCGGGTTGCGGACCGCACAGGATGCCGGCAAGCAGGGCGGGGCAGCCTGGGCCGCTCACATCGGCAACGCCGGAAAGTACGAGGGTTTCCTCGGGGCTCAGCGCAATGGACAGATCGAACGCCCGTCCCGAGAGCGAACCGCTGGCTCGTGCGGGGGCGCCGCCATCGGGAGTGAACGTTGCCTGGGAGAGGGCCCCATCCGCGCCGATGCCGAAGGTCAGTGAGCCGTCATAGGTGGTCGATGCCGACGGCCCAGCCAGGGTTTCCCCGTGCAGTGCGAAAGAACATGAGGTTTGCGCAAGCGATTCGAACGATCCCGAGGCGAATTTGACCGCACCACCGGTGGCAGCCAGACGAAGGCCATCCCGCCGGGAGAAGCGGAGGGCGCGATGCGGGTCCAGGTATCGAAACGCTTGCTATCCACTGGGTACTCGATTCAGTTGGTCGAGCCTACGCGCTATTCTTCAGGTCACATCACCGTTCTGTCGCGTTCGGCAAAGTGGATGTCGGTCACTGCGGGCATGTTCCGTTGACACATCCGAGTCCGTTGTAGTTGCAACATTCGGCGTCGCGGGTGCAGGCGCCCTGGCCTGGGTCGATGCAGCTGATGCAGGCGCCATTGGAACAGATGCCGGTGAGGCATTCGTTATCCGCAAAGCAATCATTTTGGGCGTTGAGATAGCGACACGTGCCACTGATACAGTCGTGGCGCCCTCGTCCCTGCCACAGCAGATTGTTTCGAAACTCGAGCAGTCGTTGCCGACGGTCACGCAACCGCAGATGCCGGCATTGCAGCTATCCGAGCAGCAATCGTAGTGTTTGACGCAGGGCAGGCCGTCGACCTGGCACGCGCAGGCGCCGTCGGTGCAGGTTGCGGTGGGAGCGCTGCAGACGACACCGCAAGCGCCGCAATTGTTCGGGTCGAAGGAGGGGTCGACGCATCCCACACCTTCGCAGGCGAGGAATTGACAGGTCTGGCAGGTGCCGCTGCTGTTGTCGCAGAATCCGGAGCAGCAATCAGTGCTGGAACTGCAACTCCCCTGGTCCGGCGTACAGCCCGCAACGCACGTACACGTGCTTTGATCGAGCGATTGGCCCGCAGGACATGCCGGGACACAGTTTCCGGCACATTGCACCTGGCCAGATGGGCAGATCGCAGTTGACCCCTGCGAGGTGGTCGACGCGGAAGCAGTCGCGCCCGAAGCAAGTGTGACCTGCCAAGCGCCGACATCGCCGGGCTGTGGGCCGCTGAAGATTCCTCCTACTACTTCCGGGCAGGTCGAAATCGGCTGCGCGCCGGCGCCAGAGAAAGACAGCACCTGCCCTGATCCCAACTCGATATGTACGTCGATGGCACGTCCAGTGGCATGTCCGGTGGCGGAAACCGCCGCTTCGCCTTGAGGAGTAAACGTTGCGGCGGTGAAATCGCCTGCGCCATCGAGCGTGAACTGGAGGACTGCGTCGTAGGCAATGGGAGCGGACGGCCCGCCACTGATTTCGGCATGGAGCGTCAGGCTGCACGATTGCTGAGCAGCGGCCACCTCGGGGAGCAAGGCGGCAACGCCTCCCACTCCCACCACTTTGAGCGCATCGCGCCGCGAAAATCGCGCGGCGCGGCTGCGCGTCCAATTATCGAATCGTTTCGGATCCATCCTGCCGTACCTCGTTGCGCGCTATTGGCACGATCCGTTCTGGCAGGTCGTTCCGATGCACTGATTGTTGCAGTTGCCGCAGTTGTTATTGTCCGTGGTGGTGTCGACGCACATGTCGTTGCAGACGCGCAGGCCGCAGCTATCACAGGTGCCGCCGTTGCACCAACCATCGCAACATTGCGCACTGAAGTCGCAACCGCCGCCGAGATCGGTACAGGTACCTCCTCCACCGCCTCCGCCGTTGTCGCAGGTGCCGCCGTTACAGTCGCCGTTACAGACGATTCCGCAGCCACCACAGTTCTCCGGATCGAGGCTCGGATCGATGCACTTGCCGCCACAGTTGATACCTCCGCAACTCCGACATTCGCCGTCGGTGCAGAACGTGGAGCAACATTGGCTGTCGTCGTCACATGGACTGCGGTCTTCCAGGCAGGTTGGTTGCTGACCGGAGCCAGAGCCGTTGCCGGAACCGGATCCACTTCCAGATCCAGATCCACCACCCGTACCTGATCCGCTGCCTGAGCCCGAACCAGATTGACCCGAGCTAATGGGAGGAGCGGCCGAGCCGGAGCTGGTTCCCGAGCTCGAGCCAGCCACGGCCTGCCAGGTACCAACCTGTCCGGTGCCCGCGTTGGCAAGCAAACCGAGAATCGTGCCCGCGCAATCTGCGATCGCGGACGGTCCGACGCCGGTGAGCGAGACCGTGCTGCCATCGGAGAGCGAGGCGAGAAGATCGATGGCAGAGCCGGTGGCCTGCCCGACGACCGAGGCGGCCGGTTGACCTTGCAAGGTGAGCGAGCCAGAGTCGATGGCGCCGTTCTGGCCGATCGCGATTTCAAGGGTGCCGGTCACGTTGGCGCCCGCTGTCAACGATGAGGTGAGCGTTACATCGTACGTGCAGGTGCCGTCGCCCGATCCGCCGAACTGGGCGGAGGCGGGGAGCACTTTCGACATGGCAGCGGCGACGCCGGCTGCGAGCGACCAACCGACCATCTTGCGGCGATTGGTGGTGGCGGCGCGGGAACGTGTCCAGCTATCGAACGATTTGCTATCCATTGCGATCAGGCTCCCGTCGATCCAGTTGCGATCCAGACTCCGATGGTTTCGAGCCCGGGCCCGGCAAAGGCACCGGTGACATCGCCCGAGCATTGGTCGATCGGGAAGACTCCGCTGCCGATGAACGTGATGGTGGTATCCGGTTCAGTGCCGGCCCGCAGGCGGATCGAGCGGCCAGTGGCCTGGCCGACGACCGGGACGCTGCTCCCATCGGAGAACTGCAAGGTGCCGGTATCGATGGCGCCATCGTCACCAACCGCTATCGAGAGGGTGCCCTGGAAGGATTGGCCCGCGGTTGGGCCAAGCTCGACGGTGGCACTGATTTGCAAGGTGCATTGGTCCCCGCCGCCGAATTGGGCAACGGGCACGAACGCCGGCGCGGCGCTTGTGCCTGGTACGGAGGACAGTAATGGACGTGCTGGCATGTTGAACCTCACCAGACGCAGCTGGTCGAACGTGCGGCAGACATCGAACGAACTTTTCGCTTCACACTAGCAGGAAGATTGACGGAAGTAAATCAACAAATCACTGCATTTCCGATAGTGAGTGAGCGGGGTTGGTCGAGGATCTGTGGCGCGATGCAGGACGAGGCCTGCCTTCGCGATCGATGGAGTGACGAAGCGCATGGCGGCATCCCAACATCAGCCAGCGCGGGATGAAAACCCCGGGTTCGGGCGGAGAGGGCCGGATCGCTCGTTCCGGGTCGTGTGCTCCGTACGTACCTAGACTGGCAACGGTGAGAGCAGGCCGCCATCGACGCGGTAGGCGCCGCCGGTGCAGAAGGAGGCTTCGTCAGAAGCAAGGAAGAGGACGAGATTGGCGACCTCCTCGATGGTGCCAACGCGGCCGATGGGATGGGCTTTTCCCCAGAGCGCGATGGTCTCCTCGATATCACCATCGCTGAACTTGGTGGCCGCCATTTCGAGCAATGGAGTGCGGATCGAGCCAGGAGCGATGCAGTTGCAGCGGATGTTCTCGGCGGCGTGGTCGAGGGCGACCGTGGTGGTGAAGCTGACGATGCCGCCTTTGGAGGCGGCGTAGGCGGCGACGGTTTTCTGCGAGGCGAAGGCCTGAACGGAGGCGGTATTGACGATGGAACCGCCGCCACGCTTGCGCATCTCCGGGATGACGTACTTACACGCGAGAAAGGTGCCTTTGAGATTCACGCCAAGCTGGCGGTCCCAATCTTCTTCGGAGAAGGTTTCGACGGTACCGTAGAGATTGATCCCGGCGGAATTGAAGAGAACATCGATGCCGCCGAAGGTAGCGACGGCGGTTTCGACCATGTTGGCGATGGCGGCGCTGGATCGAACATCGGTGGGCACGGCGATGGCGGTGCCGCCGGCCGCGACGATGTTGTTGGCGGCCAGATTGGCTTTGTCCGCGTCGATATCGGCGATGACGACCGAGCCGCCTTCGCGGGCGAATGCTGCGGCGGCACCGTTGCCAATGCCGACCGCGCCTCCGGTGACGATGACAACCTTGTCGACGAAGCGTTTGTTGCGGTCCATGGCAGTGCTGTCCTTCCTTCTTTGGAGGTAGATGCTCTGCGACAGGATACTTGGGGATTGCCACGGAGTCCGGAGTAGGATCGGTGATCGGCTGGTCGGATAAGGCGGAGTTTTCTTACATTTTCCAACGTGCCTCAGGAGCTGGGCTGCGTTGGAGATCGTCCGCCTGATGCGCTGGAGTCGCAGCCGTATACTGGCGCTCACTCGTCTTCATATCGTCCGCCCGGAGGCGCGTTGCCGCCGGGCTTGGCCCTACCTGGCGCGCTGGAGGTACCTGCCACGATGGCTGACTTTCCAACGAATAACCGGCGTTCTCTCACCCGCCGTCATGCGTTGACCGGATTCGGCGGCGGCGCGCTCGGTTTGGCATTGGCCGGCCGCGTGCTTCCGGCATTCGCCCAGGACGATGGAGCTGAGCTCCTGCAGACTGAGGACGATGTCGTCTACGGCAACGCTGGTGGGGTCGAGTTACTGCTGAACGTGGTGCGGCCTGCGGATCGGCCCGAGCCTCGGCCGGCGGTGATCTTGATTCACGGCGGTGGATTGGTGCAGGGAACCCGGTGGGATCACGGGGAGGCGGCCATGGGCCTGGCCCAGGCCGGCTATGCCACCTTCAATATCGAATACCGACTGTATGTGCCGGGAGATCCGACCACCTTGTGGCCAGCACAACTGGATGATGTGCAGCGGGCAGTCCGCTGGGTGCGCGCCAATGCGGGCACCTACGGCGTCGACCCGAATCGGGTCGGTGCTTTTGGGTATTCCTCAGGTGGACAACTGGCTGCGTTTCTGGGCACACGTGAAACCCGGGACAACAGCGATCCAGGCCTCGCCTACTTTTCCAGCAAAGTCACCTGCGTGGTGACGATGGGCGGGCTGTTCGACTTCACGTTCCCCAATGCACATCCGGATTCGCCGGAGACTGACGCGGAGATACTGGGTGGGTCGTCGGAGGCAATGCCACCAACAACCGCCTATGAGGATTTTTCACCGATTTCTTTTGTCGATGCCACCAGCGCGCCATTCCTGATTTTGCAGGAGGGGAGCGAAGACGTCATCCCCTACGAGCAACCCGAGCGAATGGTGGCCGCGCTACAGGCGGCCGGGGTCCCCGTCACGTACAAGGTATTCCCGGAGTATGCCCATGACACCTGGTTTAGCTGGGCTCCCGAGGCACCGGACACCCTGGCGTTCTTCGAGCGGCACCTCACTCCCGAGCTGTAGGCGGTGTGCTCATTGGGATACTTTGGCTGTTCCGATCTGCGCTGAGAATTGAAGGGAGCCGCGTCGGCTCGGTTTTCGTAGACTGACGGGAATCGATGTGACTTGCGCGGGGGTAATAACAGATGAAGCAGCTGATCATCTTGCGGCATTCGAAGACGGAACAGATCAATCCAGCCGGCGATGCCGCGCGGGAGCTGACGAAGCCGGGACGGCGCTGGGCGACGGAGGCTGGGCGGGAGATTTTGGCGGCGGCCGGAATGCCGGATTTGCTGGTGACGTCGAATGCAATTCGCGCGTTGCAGACCGGGGATCTGGCGGCCGAGGCGATGAAGTTTGCCGGGGAGCGGCGCGTGGTTCCGGACATCTACGGCGCGACCGAGGATGAGCTGGTGCAGGTGATCGACGCGTTTCCGGAGGATTTCTCGTCGATCGTGCTGGTGGGGCACAACCCGGGGCTCGAGGAACTGGCGAACAGCTTCAGTGGGAAACGTACCCATGGGCATTTGCCGACGGCAGGTTGGGTCGTGGTGGAGCTGAGCTCGGATAGCTGGAAGGGCACGAAATCCGGGGGTGGGAAGGTGACCGCGTTCGGGACGCCGAATAAAGAGTAGGCCCGGGATTTTTTGCGACGAGGGGCGCGGTGCGAGGTCGACCGCACCGCGCTAAAGCGACGGTGCTACACGCTTGAAGTCCCTTTGGGACTGCGGGTTGAAGGCTATGGAAGGAGCGGGCCTTCGACCACGGTGGCGGGGTAGGAAATGGCGAAGTATTCGATGGCGAGCTGGGTGCCGGGGGTGGCGAGGTCGAGCGGGAGGTAGCCGAGGGCAATGGGATGGCCGACGGTGAAGCCGAAGTTGGCACTGGAGACGTAGCCCACGACGGTGCCGTTGGCGAGGATGGGTTCCTTGCCGAGGGGGACCGGGGCGGATGGGTCGAGGAGCAGGGTAGTGAGCTTTTTCCCAGGTTTGGATGCGGCGAGGGCGGCGGCGCCGATGTAGTCGGTGCGGGACTTGTCGATGGTGAAGCCGAGGCCGGCTTCCTTTGGGGTGTATTCGGCGCGCAGATCGGTGCCGAGGGAGAGGAAGCCTTTTTCCAGGCGGAGTGAGTCCATGGCCGCACCTCCGGCGGCGATGAGGCCGAGGGGTTGGCCGGCGTCCCAGACGAGATCCCAGAGGGCGGAACCGTATTCGGTCGAGGTGTGGAGCTCGAAGCCTTCTTCGCCGACGTAGGACATGCGGATGGCGAGGACCGGGATCGATCCGACCGAGATCCATCTGGCGCTGTAGCGGGGATGGTCGTCGAGGCAAAGGGGTTGGTCGACGATCGCGGAGAGGATGTCGAGCGCGTTGGGACCGAAGAGCCCGAGCGCGGCCCAGGCGGGGGTAACGTCACGAACAGAGACGTCGGGCATGTCGCGCAGGTGGTTCTCGATCCAGCCGAGGTCGCGCGGGCCGCTGGAACTACCGGACATGATCATGAAGCGGTCGTCTGCCAGGCGGGCGATGGTGACGTCGGATTCGATGCCGCCATGGGGATCGAGCAGCAAGCTGTACGTCACGCGCCCGGCGGGGCGGTCGAGCTTGCTACTGGAGAGGTGTTCGAGGGCGGCGAGGGCGTTGGAGCCGGAGAGCTCGATGCGCATGAACGTGCTGAGGTCGAAGAGCCCGGCCGCGGTGCGAGTGGCGACGTGCTCGGCTCCGGCGATGGGAGACCATTCGATCGCGCCCCACGGGTCGCGGGTTGTGCCCGCGGTTGGGAGAGGGAGTTTGGCGTTCGCTTCGAACCATTGGGGGCGTTCCCAGCCGTTCGATTCGAAGAAGTGGGCGCCGAGCGCGACTTGCTGGGCGTACCAGGGGGCGCGGCGGAGTCCACGCGGTTTCGAGATCTGAAACTTGGGATGAATGATGTCGTAGACCTCGGCGTACTGGCTCCAGCCTCGGGCGTGAATGTAGGTCGGGCTGGCGTGATGCGGGAGCGAAGCGATTGACGTCGAGCTCGCGCATGTCGAGCTCGCAATCGCCGGAGACCATTTGCTGGGCCAGCGCCCGAGCGGTGCCGGTGGAGTGGGTGACCCAGATGGCCATGGCGGTCCAGAGTCCGGTGGCGTTGGCGACCTGCGCCGACGACGGCCTGGGCATCGACCGTGAAGGAAAACATGCCGTAGACGCGATCGGTGATGCCGGCATCGCGCAGTCCAGGAACCAGTCGCATGGCTTCGTCGATGCCGGGATCCATGGGCGCGGGGTCGAAATCGCGCTCGGCGGGGTGGCGGCGAGTATTGTCGATAGCTGAGGCGGCGACCAGGACTGGGTCGTGGCGGTAGTTGCCAACCCCCATGCGGTCTCCGTCCTGCCAGAGGTACATCGAGTGATCCTGATGGCGCCAGAGGGGTTGGACGATTTCCTGCCCGCGCAGGTGGGCGAGCTCGGCAAGCGGGGTGGTGCGGATGTAAGGATGGGCGCAGGGGTGCAACGGGATGGGGGTGTCGGTGAGCTCGCCGAGGAGCGGACCCCAGATACCACCGCAAAGGACGAGCTCATCGCAGGTGAAATCGCCGTTGCTGGTGTGGATGCCGCGGACGATGCGGTTGGGCATGTCGACGGAGAGGAGCTCGGTTTCGCCAAGGAACGTGACGCCGAGGGCTTCCGCGCGTTTGGCGATCTGTTCGACGGTCGGGACGGCGCGGACGATGCCGTCGCCGGCGACATGAATGGAACCGAGGATGAGTTCGGTGTCGAGCTGGGGGAGATGGTTGCGGGTTTCGGCGGGATCGAGGAGGCGGGCGTCGAGACCCCAGGAGCGCGCGTACCCGACCTTGCGTTTCAGATCGTGCCAGCGCTCGGGGGTGGTGGCGATTTCGAGGCTGCCGGTTGGGAACCAGGTGGGGGCGTCGAGCGGCGAGACCTCGGCGAAGGCGCCGGTGGTCCACTGGGCGAGTTTCGAAACGGTACGCGAGCTGTTGTTCTGGAAGACGCCGCCGGGAGCGTGGGAGGTCGAGCCGCCGGTTTCGAAGAGCGGAGCGCGGTCGATGACGAGGATATCGGTGCGGCCGAGCTTGGCCAGCTCCCAGGCGGCGGAGACCCCGACGATGCCGGCGCCGACGATGATGGTCTGGAAGTTGGTCTGCATAGGGGGCTCCGCGCGGGAATTGGCTGGATCGTGTCGGTTGTCTGGTGAGAATTAAAGCGGTTCTCGATTCGGTTGACACGCGGGGACAGCGATTTCGGCACCTCCGTTATCGGCCTGTGGCCGATCGCAGGGCACAGGGGCACCTGCGCTACGACCACGTTGGTGAATGCAACCGGCGACGGTCACATTCGATGAGAGCTAAGTGTCAGGGTTGCAGGCGAGCGTAGCGGGTGATGGTGTCACCCATGGTGCGGTGGAACTCGCCGTTGGAGAAAACGCGGGTGAGTCCGGCGCGCTTGGCGGAACGGAGCCCCTCGACGTTGGTGTGGGACCCGAAGGCAATGGAGGGAATGCCAATGGCGGAGTCGATGGTGGTCTTGAGCGCGTCCCAGTCGTCAACGGCGGAGATGTCGATGATGACCAGCGATGAATCCGGGTTGGCGATTACCGCCGAAGCGAGCGCGGTGGTTGAGCGGGCAGCGATGGGGGCGTATCCAAGCGCGCGCAAGGTGTTGGCGATGGTCACGCCGAAGAAGAGGTCCTTGTTCAGGACGATCACGACTGGACCGCGCGTCTCATGTTCGTTGGGAGAAGGGGGTTGTATTTGCATAGTTGGTGTCATAGGATAACGATGTTAGGTATTGCCGAACGGTGTTAAGCGACAATGAATCGCATTTGGGAGGTTCGATATGCGTGTTCCTTCGACGGCCAGAATTTCGGCCGGTAGCGCGCGGCATCCATGGCGGACGGTCGGCGTCTGGCTGGGGATGCTGGTGGCCGGGGCGTTTCTTGCCGGCATGTTCCTTTCCGACGCCCTGACGACCGATGTCCAGCTTCTGGACAATCCGGAGTCGGTTCAAGGCGAAAATCTGCTCGAAAGCCGGATGGGCTACGAAACGCCGTTGACGGAAACGATCGTCGTTTCCTCCGATAGTCTGACGGTGGACGATCCCGAGTTCAAGCAGGTGGTGGACAACGTCTTCATCGCAGCTTGGCACGATGACAGAGCTGGTCGATCAGGATCCGGCCTACACGGTGAACTATTACCTGGCCGCGCGGGGCGGCCGACCCGGCGGTGGCGGCTCAGGCAGAGCAGCTGGTTTCCGAGGACCGGTCGACTCTGCTGATCCCGGTGACGTTGCTCGGCGAAGCCGACGATGCCGCAGGACGCGAGCGGAATCGTATCTCGACGCGATCGACGCGCAGGCGACCGATGCGGTAGCGGTCGGTAGCGTCGGCGACATGACGATCAACGAGACCTTCAACACCATTTCCGAAGAGGACTTGCAGCGTGCGGAGGTGGTGGGGCTGCCGATCGCGCTGATCATTCTGATCGTGGTCTTCGGCGCGGTGGTCGCGGCGTTGATTCCGGTGGGCATGGCGCTGGCGGCGGTGGCGATCGCGACTGGTCTGGCGGCGCTGATCGGAACCCAGCTTCGAGCTCTCCTTCTTCATCGTCAACATGATCTCAGTGATCGGTTTGGCGGTCGGTATCGACTACGCGCTCTTCGTGGTCGAGCGGTACCGAGAAGAGCGGCGGCACGGCCGGAGCAAGTTCGAAGCGATCGAAGTTGCCGGCGGTACCGCGACCAAGGCCGTGGTCTTCTCCGGATTGACGGTGGTGTTCGCGCTGATCGGGCTCTTCCTGATGCCGAACTCGATCTTCCGCAGTCTTGGGCTCGGCGCGATTCTGGCGGTGATCGTGTCGGTCGGGGCGATTCTGACCCTGATTCCGGCGCTCATCAGCCTGCTGGGCGATCGCATCGACTGGCCCCGGCGGCGCAACTACGACGCGCTGGATCATGAAAAGGTGATTCACGACGAGGAGGTCGGGCAGCAGCACGGCTTCTGGGGGCGCGCGGCGCATCTGGTGATGCGGCGACCGTGGCCGGCGCTTGGTGCTGGGAGCGGGTTTCCTGCTCGCGCTTTCGATTCCGTTCTTCAGCATGAACACCGGTTTTGCCGGGGTGGAATCGCTGCCGGAGAGCGATGTCAAAGATGCGTTCGTGCTGCTGCAGGACAAATTCAATGCCGGGCGGTTGGCGCCGGTCGATTTCGTGATCGACGCGCCGAAGAACGCGGAGAGCGAAGCGGCGGCGAACGCGCTGGCCGAGACGCTGGCGAACGAACCGGGGATCGCCACGGTCGGGGCGGTGGAATGGAACGAGGCGGGCGATCTGGCGCATATCCAGGCGACCCTCACGACCTCCGCGGATGACGAGGCGTCCTATGCCGTCATCCGGCATCTGCGCAGCGATTCGATTCCGTCGGCGTTCCCGGCGGATCTGGGCCGCGTGCTGGTCACCGGACAGACAGCGGGCAATCTCGACTTCATCAACACGACCAATACCTGGACGCCGCGGGTCTTCATCTTCGTGCTCGGATTGAGCTTCCTGTTGCTGATGATCGCGTTCCGCTCGGTCGTCGTGCCGGCGACGGCGATCGTGATGAACCTGCTTTCGGTGGGCGCGGCATATGGGGTGCTGGTGCTGGTCTTCCAACGCGGACATTTGACCGGGTTACTCGGGTTCGACCGGGCGCCAGTGATCGAAGCGTGGATTCCAATCTTCCTCTTCTGCGTGCTCTTCGGGTTGTCGATGGACTATCAGGTCTTCCTGTTGAGCCGCATCCGTGAGTTCTACGATCAGACCGGGAAGAACACGGAATCGGTGGCGCATGGGGTGGAATCGACGGCGCGAATCATCACCGGCGCGGCGCTGATCATGGTGGCGGTCTTCCTGGGATTCAGCACCGGGCGGCTGGTCTTCCTGCAGCAGGTTGGGTTCGGGCTTGCGGTGGCGATTCTGCTGGACGCGACCATCGTGCGGACGATTCTGGTGCCGGCGGTGATGCGTATCCTGGGCAAGTGGAACTGGTATCTGCCGTCGTGGCTGGAGTGGCTGCCCGATCTGCGGATCGAGGGCACGCCTCCGCCGGTGGCGGGCACGCAGCCAGCGGCTGGTGGAACGCCGGTCGGTGGTTGGGGATGTTCGAACCGCCGGGGATTGACTTGGCTTAGCCGTTTGGAAGGACCGCGTCTCGCTCGAGGCGCGGTCCTTTCTTGCTTCTGGGGCAAGAAGATATGGCGAAAGGTGAAGGGTCTCACTGCTCGTTGCGTGATTGCTTTCACGAGCGGGCAGATATGCCTCGACTAGGATCGCACGAAAGTGGAAATGCTCTCGACTACGGTTGGGTGGGACGCGGATAGAATGACGGGACTTTGTTGTGGTGAGAGGAGCATGGGTGTGCAGCTAATCGATCAGGAAACGACGCCGGTTATCTATCGCGACTTGCAGCGGGCGTTCCCGACCATCGTGCGCGGCGAGGGGATCTATATGTGGGACGACGGCGGGCAAGCGCTATATCGATGGCGCGGCGGGGTCGTCGGCGGTGGCCAACATCGGTCACGGAGTCCCGGAAATCTTCGAGGCGATTACCGCGCAGGCGAAGTTGCTGGCGAATTCGCCGACGCATGCGTTCTCCACCGAGCCGATCGAAGCGTGTGCCAAGACGCTGGTGGAAGAGTTTGCGCCTCCAGGGCTGGATCGGGTCTGGTTTGTTTCCGGTGGATCGGAAGCGACCGAGAACGCGGTCAAGATCGCGCTGCAATACCATCGCGACCGGGGGCAGGGAACCAAGCAGCTCGTGATCGGGCGCTGGCAGAGCTTTCACGGCGCAACGCTTGCCTCGCTGGCCTACGGCGGAAACGCCGGACGGCGTCGCAAGTACCAGGGAATGCTCTCGGCCGCGGAGCATATCTGGCCGTGTTATCCCTATCGCAACGCGAAGGGCAATGAGATCGAATACGGGCTGGCGATGGCGGATCAGCTCCACTATGTGCTCAGCCAGGTCGGTTCGGAGAACGTGGCTGCATTCATCGCTGAGCCGGTGGTGGGCGCCACGCTCGGCGCGGTTCCGGCCACACCGGGGTATTTCGAGCGTATCCGTGAGATCTGCGATGCCCACGATATTCTCTTCATCGCCGACGAGGTGATGTCCGGATTTGGACGCACCGGCAAGAATTTCGCCATCCAACACTGGGACGCGACTCCTGACCTGATTGCCTGTGCCAAGGGTATCTCCGGCGGCTATACACCATTGGGCGCGGTGCTGGTCAAGTCAGAGATCGTCGGTCATGTGCGCGGCACCGGCGGCTCGTTCGTGATCGGTCATACCGCCGGCGGGAATCCGCTCTCGACCGCAATCGGCAAGGCAGTGCTGGACTACACCGTCGAGCACAACCTGGTCGAGAACTCGGCTCTGGTGGGGGCCTATTACCGCGAGGAGCTGGAGGGGTTGGCCGACGCGCATCCGATGATCGGCGATGTGCGGGGTATCGGGCTCATGCAGGGAATCGAGTTCGTGGCCGACCGTGCGACCAAAGTCCCGTTTCCGGTAGAGTGGAACGTGAGCAAGAAGATCGGCGACGCGGCGTTCAGGCGCGGCCTGGTCACCTACGCGTTGCAGGGAACGGTCGATGGCGTGATCGGGGATCACATGCTCTGCACGCCACCATTGGTCGTCACGCCGGCGCAAATCGATGAGATGATCGCGATCATGGATGACTCGCTGACCGAAGTCGAGCGCGAGCTGGGCCTGGTGGCGTGATCGAACGCGATGAGGAGGGGTTGCGGTTCATCCTGGCGGGAGCTTCGATCGTTTCGGACTGGGGGAATCCGGCCGCGACGACAAACCGGGCCGTGATGACCGCGCTCATCGAGCTCGGGCACGAAGCGACGTATCTGGAGCCTCGGCACGATGAGGCGCTGATTGCACTGCTCAAGGCGCGTGGATCGGAGCCGATGCGCGCGTTCCTGGCGGCGTATCCGAAGCTGCAATATCGCACGGTCGATCTGCCGGAGGCCTATCAGGCATCGTCGTGGGCAGGGCAGTTTCTGTCGACCGCGAGCGCTGCGGTGTCGTTGATCGGGTGTCCCGCAGTTTTTGCCGACGGATTGCGGCAGTTCGAAGAGGCTGGAGTGCGGTATTTCGTCGAAGAGGCAGCGGGGGTGGGATCGGTGTTGCGGGAGGGTCCCGACAGCCGCATCGTGACCACCTACCAGCCAGCGGTGCTGCCACAGGTGTGGGATGTGCCGCGGCGCGGCACCTTGCTGGTGGCGTATGACGACGCCGAGCTTGCGCTGCGAGTGGCCGACGTGATGCAGCCAGACGCCAGAATCGTCAGTGGGAAGGCCGAGCTGCCAGATTGGGAATGGGTGCCGGAGGTCGATCTGCCAGAACGCTATGGCCGGGCGGAGCGGGTGCTGATCGTGGATGGTAATGACTCGATCGCGCCGGCACGGGTTTGGCTGGCGCGGGCGAATGGGGTGACGGCGTGGGGTGTGGTGACAGAACGCGAGTCGGCGAAGGTGCAGGAGCTTGCGGTCGGTCTGAGCGAGCTGGGCTCGATCGACTGGGATGTGGCGACTGAACTCCCGGCGGAGTTCGATGCACGATCAGTCGCCAGGGATTTGGCGCTGGAGGTTACCCGGGGACCACGCGATCGAGCGGAGGGAACGAGTTAGGCAATTCTGCCGATTCAGGGACATCGGCCATCGCGCAATCTCAGATCAGGTTCGAAACCAGCGGGGTTCCGAGCCGGAGTGAGGAGCGAGCTCCCGATCGGGAGTAGAAGGTGGACGAGCGATGGCCAGCAAACTGAACGTGGTTCGAAACATGAGTGCAGTGGTAGCGACGGTGGCGGTCGCGAGTTTCTTGACAGTTGGATCCCTGGTTGGCGGCAGCGATGCGAATGGGGTCGCGCCGTTGACTGGCGCGCGGTTCGCGTCACGAGCTTTTCAGATTTCGGGTGAGCTTCCGGCATTGCATGGATCGCGGTTGCAGTTCCCGGTCGTGCTCGTCGACGATGCGATCGACCCTGCATCGCAACGTCCGGCGCTCAATGGGCCTCGCTGGCAATTTCAGGTCGTCGAGGTGAACGGGTAGGGTGGACTCGGATGCGCCGCAATCGACGTTCTTGTATCTACGATTGTGGTCGTCATGCTATTACTTTAGTTGTCATAATATAGTATCGATTTGCGTCGTACGGTATATGAACAGAGATCGAACGAGTGCCTGGGATCGAGTCCTGGGCACTCGTTTTTTTGGGTGAAGGGTGGGCAGAAACAGCAGGACACGGAAGTCCTGCACTGCACCGGTGGAGTGGGGCGAGGTGAATAGGCAGGATTGCCGATTAAGAAATTGGGGCGGGGCGTCAGGATGAATTCACACCGGAACGGAGTTGTCCGTGCCGGACGAGGATTCATCGAAAGGACGGGTTCCCATGTCGATGTTCGACGAAGGTGGTTACGGTCGGATCCGCAAGTTGATCGCCACGGCTGCGGCCGCGGCGGTGATTGGCGGATCGTTGTTGAGCTCCGTTTCGGCTGCCGGTGAATACGGCGAGCCGCAGAAGATTCCGAGTGGCTCCGGCTATGGCGCCGGGGAGTATGACTTCGGGGCGAGCACCGTGGCGGTGCCGTATGACGGGAACATCTATCAGTACGCGACCGGCGCCGACGGCGCGGGATATTACTCGGTCTACGGTGGCGAATCATGGAGCGACTGGTCGGCCTGGGAGAGCCAGCCGGCGGACTATTGGTACGAGCCGACCGCGGTGACCTACAAGGACGCAAACTACGTTTACTACGCGGGGAAGGACGGCTCGCTCTACCAGAATTCGTACGACGGCGCCGCGTGGGCAGGATGGAACGATCTGTCCGGCGAGTACAAGCTCAAGTGCGCGCCGTATGTGAATGTCGACGGTGACTATCAATACCTCTACGCCACAGCCGAAGATGGCGGGGTCTACACCAAGAGCTACGACGGATCGGCCTGGACCGACTGGTACAAGGTGAGCGCGGATGTCGGGTCGGACTACGAGCCGTATGCGGTTTCGTGGGGTGACTACGAGCAGGTCTTCTGGCACGGCACCGATGGCAGCGTCTATTGGGCGCGCTACGACGGCTCGGCATGGAGCGAGGCCAAAGCGCTGCCGGGCGACTACCAGCTCGAGTACACGCCGTATGCCACCGGCTACGACGACAGCCTCTACGCCTACTCGGTGGATACCGAGGGGCACGCGACCTACAACGTGTTCGATGGCGAAGGATGGAGCGGGTGGGAGCCGATAGCCGGCGACTACACGGTAACCGCGCAGCCGAGTGCCTATGTGTACGACGATGCGGTGCAACTGGTCTACTCCGGTACTGACGGCCATGCGTACTACATCGAGTACGGCGCCGAAGGCTGGAGCGATTGGGCGGACCTGGGCGACAACTACGCCTACGATCCGTATCAGTACACCTATGACGACACGCTGCACCTGACCTACACCGGCAGCAATGGCGAGATCTATTACAAGGTCTATGCCGGCGGCGGTGAGGAAGAGAGCGGGTACTAGGAATCTCGCGCGGTTTCTGGAACCGCAGCGTCAAAGCCTGGGGTTTACCCGGCCAAGTCTCACCGAGACTAGAAACGCGCGAAACAGAGATGATGGAACCGGCCAGAGCGAACGCTCTGGCCGGTTCGTTGTCGCGCTTTGTGCAAACTGGCTAGCGACTGGCGGGAATATCAGTCAATCCGCATTTAATGATACGGGCATGGATTTGCTGTACTGTAGTCGCGGACCACGACGCGTCCGCACCGTTTTTTGGGGACATCGCCGTCTCGTGAGAGGAGATGTCGATGGAAACGATTTCGGTTGTTGGTTTTTTGACGTTTGGGTTTGCGGCCGCGAATCTGGCTTTCCAGATGGGCATGAGCCGAATCACACGGCCCAGCGAGTCGCCGGCGGTTCCTGGGCCGATTGCGGCACTGCAGCATCCCATGCATTCGCGCATCGACGGGATGCCGCGCGTGCGGGCGAACCGGCATGACATGCAGCTGGGGATCGGGCACGATTTCGCCGCGCCGGATGTGGAGGATAGTGTCTGGCCGCGGGATCCGCGAATGTAGCGGGTAGGACAGCCAGCTATCAGCTTTCCGTAGTCAGAATGAAGGAACCGGGTCGTCGCACCAATTGCGGCGGCCCGGTTCTCATTCGAGATCTCCTGACTTCTGATCTAGTCGCGAGCGGTCCAATCAGCGATGTTCTGCCAAAGGGTGGCGTAGCCGTCCCATTCGACGAATGGTGGGGGCGCCCAATGGGGACCACAGTCGGACGCGAATGCCACGCTGCGGCCGACGCCGTAGTGCCATGCGGTGATGAGCGGATCGTTGCCGGCGGTGGCAACGACGGTTGCGCTTTCGCGCGGAGTGAGGCGGTTGTAGCCGAGCAGGATGGGCCATTCGACCGGGAGACCGGTGGCGATCTCATGATCGGGCGCGGTCACGATCGGTTTGACGCCCTGGGGCATCTCGACGCGGTCGTCGCTGGTTTGCAGGGTGACAGGGAGGGCTGGTTCGATGGGCGAGCCTGCGTAGTTGCCTTTGGCTTCGATCCCCTGGAACGTGAGATAGCCGCCGACCATGATCAAACCGCCACCGATCATCACGTAGTCGTGCAGCTCCTGCAGGCGATTGGGAAGCACGGCCGATTTGATGAAGGTGTCCGGGTGGAGCTGGATCGTGTTCGAGCCGATGTCGCTGAGGATGACGAGGTCGTAGATCGCCATATCCGCGACAGTGGCGGGGAACTTCTCGTTGGCGAGATGGTTCGGCAGGTGAGTGACGTTCCAACCGCCGGCGGTGAAGCGGCGCTGAGCCATTGGTGGCCTTCCCCGTAGCCAGTGGTGGTGAAGCTATCGAAACCTTTTTGATGGATGGTGTGGGTGATCCACGATTCACCGGCGATGAGCACGTTTCGGTCGGGCATGGCGGGGCTCCTGAGAGAGAGTCGAGGGTCTGCGGAGAAATTCGAGACCCACCGTTGAAACGCTGGGCTAAAGCACCTTCAGGTGTTGTACTGCCGAACTATCGGCCCGCGCCGAGTTTCGGGCGACAAGAGATCCCTCGGCAAGCTCGGGATGACGAGGTTGTGTTTGCGCGGGCTCGTGGGAGCGCGCCCGCGCTTTTTCGACTAGCCGACGAGTTTGGTGAGGTTCTCGAATGCGGCGGCGGCGGTTTTCATCGAGTCGAGGGGTTTGTCGTCCTCGGCGATGAGGTATTCCGCGCCACTGGCATTGCCCGCGGCAACGATCGCTTTCCATGGAAGGGGGCCGGAGCCGGGAGCGGGGAGATCGTCGACGCCGTCGATCTGCTCTTCCTTGGCGTGGATGAGGGGAACACGGCCGGCGTATTGCTCGATGACGGCCACCGGATCCTGCCCGGCGTACTTGACCCAGCCGGCGTCGATCTCCAGCGAGACGAGGCTGGGGTCGGTGCTGTTCGCGATGCGGTCGAAGGGCAGGATGCCATCGACCGGGATGAACTCGAAGTCGTGGTTGTGATAGCCGAGGCGAAGTCCGGCATCGCGGGCCTCGGGCGCGCGTGTGTTCAGGGTTTCGATGACGTGGTCGAAGCCGGCCTGATTGCGCTGCTCCGGTGGGAGCCAGGGAATGATCAGGTGCCTGGCGCCGATGATGTGCATTTCCTCGACGACGGTGTCGAACTCGTTGTCGATGCGGGCGAGCGGCACATGGGCGGCGACACCGGCGATACCGGCCTGGTCGAGCGCTTCGCGAATGGCTTTTGGCTCGGAGCTGCCGTAGCCGGCGAATTCGACGGCCTGGTAGCCGATGGCGCCGAGCTGTGCCAGCGTGCCGAGCATGTCTTCCGCGGTCTTGTCGCGGACGGTATAGAGCTGAATCGCTACCTTCATCGGTTGTTCGTGACCTCCACTTGGTCGAATCGTTTGTCGAAAGTAAGGATACGAGAGTCCGGGTGCCGAGGGCCTACGGCCCCAAGCCGAGGATTTTGGTCCGCGGATCGGGCTCCGAGTGTCGGATTCCGATGTTGGGTTCAATCGTCCGAACGAGCTCTGGGCAACGGGAATTCGACCGCAAGCAGGACACGGTGCTCCTGCGCTCCGCCGCCTGGGGTCTTTATCGGTCTCCCGAGGACAGGTGGTAAGGTGGGAGCAGGGATCGGGTTCCAGATGCGGTATTCGGAAAATGTTGACGAATGGCGCAAGTGAACGTACAGTGTACGTACACTCTTGGAAGGACCCCGGAACGAGGAGTTTGTGCGATGTCCCTGGTGCTCGATCGAAACTTGCGTGCAACCGATCCGCCCCCACCCACCAATGGTGTGGTGACGATTCAGGCGGCGGTGGAGATGTTCTTTGGCGATATGCGGCTTGCGCCGCGTTCGAAAAAGACCTATCGGCATGGGCTGGACAAGTTCCTGCGCCATATCGAGCAGCATGAAGGGATCGATCCGAAGACCGCGCCGATCTCGGCATTGATTTCTGAACATGTGACGTCGTTTGCGACATTGATCGTTCCAGCCGACATCCGCACGCCGGAGGAGGTTTCGCGCATGCGGACCGCCCAGAACAATCTCTCGGCGGTGCGAAAGTTTTGCGCATACATTTCGGCCTACGATTTGCATCCAAATCTGGCGACCGACCGATTGCGGGTGCGGATCGCCGCGTTGATGCCCCGGTTCACCCCTCCGCCACCGGATGTGCGAATTTCCGATCTCGAACGAATCGTCGAACACGTGAAGTCGACGCATCCTGAGGAGAAACCGCACCTCGAGCTGCGGCGTCTCAAGGTGCGCGCGATGATCCTCTTCCTCTTCCGGACGGGCGTGCGGGTTTCCGAGCTGTGCGCGTTGCGGCGGCGGGATATCGACCTGGTGAACGGGACGGCGAATGTCTACCGGGCCAAGGGCGGCAAGAGCCGTACCGTACACTTCGATGCCGAGACCGCCCAGGCGGTCACGGCCTACTGGCAGTATCGCGAAGACGATATCCGCGGCTCAGGGGGGCTTCCGGCCTTCAGCGGGCGGGATAAGGTCGGCGAGCCGGGTTCGGCGATCAGCCCGCGAACGGTGGAGCACATCGTCGCGCAGCTTTGCCAGGAGCTCGGTATCGAAAGCGATGTGACGCCGCATTCCTTCCGCCACGGTTTGGCGACCGAGATGGTCCGCCGCCGGGTGCGCGAATCGACGGTACAAACGATCCTTGGACATGCCTCCCCACAGACGACGCGCATTTACGTTCACAAAACGGCCATGGACGTGGCAGACGAGTATCAGGACGCGTTCGGGCAATATCGTCCGCCGAGTTAATCGGGCGGTTCCTTGTCTGGTTGCATCTGCATGGCTGGCGCGGAGCGGTATGCTCCGCGCTTGCTGTTTTGCTGATCGTTTCCTGTTCGCAAGGCGACGCGCGGGATGAGCGGCAGTTCGAGGCACAGGAAGCCGAGCGCACGCAACAGGTTCCGCAAGCCCAGAAGACGCAGCTCGCGGAGACATTTTTGCAACCGACCGGCACGCCGCAGGCAACCTTCACGCCCCGCGCGTTGCTTGTCCGAGCTGGTGATCACGAACTCGATCGATAGCTCGGGCGCGCCGGCGACCGATCTGGAGTCGGTATCGCCGGGATCGCCGGTCATTCTGGCGGCGCGGCTGACGAATCTGCTGGGTGGCGAGATCATCACGGTGGAATGGCTGAACGAGGATGGGGTGGTGATGGCCTCGCAAGACCAGGAAGCGACGGCCACGAACGGTCCGAAGTGGTTCACCTCCACCTGGCAGCCGGGTGGCGTGCCCTCGGGAACCTATGCGGCGGCAGTGCGGGTGAACGGCGAGCTCTTGAACTCGATCACATTTCGCATCGGGTAGGGTTCGGAGTCACGCGTGCGGTGCCATTTCGCGGGACCGTGGACGCTCGACGTTTGGGGTGCAGATCGCTGAGCAGCGCTGAAACGTCGCCGATTTGGGCGGTTCTTGCCAGTTCGGGGAAAATACCCTGTTTGGCTATTGCGGACTCTCCCTTCTTTTCCCTATAGTCACAGGGAAGGATTGTGCCAGCGAGAACGGCGTTGGGTGGCTCCGCCGGGAGCGGCACAGGAGGTGGGTACGTTGTCGGAGAACATTGCTCCGAAGTTGATCGTGGAGGCGTTGGGTGCGTTTGCGCTTTGCTTCTTCTCGATCGGCGCCGTGATTCTGACCCAGGGTCAGGATATCGTGGCGATTGGACTCGCGACCGGTCTTGCGATCGGCATCATGGTGGCGGCGGCCGGTCACATTTCTGGTGGCCAGTACAATCCCGCGGTCACGATTGGCATGCTGGCTACGCGGCGGATTTCGCCGATCGATGGCATGGCCTACATCGTTGCGCAGATGGTAGGCGCAGTGCTTGGGGCCGGCGCCATCACGCTGGCGTATCTCGATGTGGACCGCAACCGGGTGAATCTCGGTCTGCCGAGCGTGGGAACCTCGATCGTTGCCGATCCGGGCGTGAATCTCTCGGCCACGAACGCGTTGGCGATGGAAATCATTTTGACCTTTTTCCTGGTGCTGGTGGTCTTCGGCACCGCGGTCGACAAGCGGTCGATCGGGCGCTGGGTGGCTCCGCTGGCGATCGGAATCACGATCGCGATCGGAAATATGGCCGGTGTGGCGGCGAGCGGCGCGGCGATGAATCCGATCCGCTGGTTCGGTCCGGCCGTCATTCAGCGGAGATATCACAAACGCATGGGTCTGGATCGTCGGCCCAATCGTTGGGTGGTCTTGATCGCAGCGTTGCTCTATGACATGGTCCTGATGGACAAGTCGGCGCCCGTGCCGGCTCCGGATCCTTCGGCGTCGACCCGAGTTCGCTCGGTTACTCCGGACGCGATCGATGAGATTCAGGCCGGCGCCGCTCCGGCAGCCACCCCGTCACGACGGTCCCGCCGCAAGCGGTAGGCGAGCAGTACGCACGAAGCGTTTGGAAACACCGGAGTGGGAAACCACTCCGGTGTTTCTGTTTTCGGAGCGACAAGCTGTCCGGTAGCGCGTGTCCGCGCAGCTCCCTGGGATTCAGCCTGATCCCAACCTGCCTGCCAGTGTCATGGGCGGCGCCGGTCAGCCGACGGGTAGCGGGGTTTCCGATGGCCCCTCGACTGGAAGATCGGGGGCTGCCAGGAGACCCGCAGGAAGTTCCAACGGCGGGCAGGCGGTGGCGGACTGGAGGCAGGACGCCTGGGCGGTGGCGATTTGGATGGCGGCCTGTTGTGCGCCGTCGAGCGTCTTGTTTGCTTGAACGTCGAGGATGATCAGATTGCCGCCGACGACCATCACGATGCGGACACTGTCCTGGGAGGCGCCGGAGAGCATGGGATTGGCATAGGTGAACGCCTGCACGACGCTGGCGCCAGGAATCGCGCCGATATCGAGCGGTTCGACGCCGTCGAACGGAGGCGCGAG
Source organism: uncultured Chloroflexia bacterium (assembly GCA_963720855.1). Taxonomy (GTDB): domain Bacteria; phylum Chloroflexota; class Chloroflexia; order Thermomicrobiales; family UBA6265; genus JAMLHN01. Next base: position 569,850 of record CAVRGV010000003.1, read on the forward strand.
TACGCCGGAGTCGCCGAGGATTTGCAGCGCGGCGTCCTCGCTCTGGAACTTGCTGACGGTGATGCTGACCAACGGGATCGGGAGCGGGGCATCGGCGGTCGAGACGAGCGATTGGTTGGTGAAGTAGCCACTGACGAAGCTGGGCGCCACCGGCGCGGCGGCATCGGGGCCAAAGATTTCCGGGGCAGAGAGGTACCCCTCGTCATGGGCCTGGAAGCCGGGGCCAAGGGTGACGAGCTGGGCCGGGAGCGCGTAGTCGATGAGCGGTATTGGTTGATCGGCAAGGACGGTCTGGATACGGTCGAAAAGGACGCCACTGAGGTCGATGGCGAGCTGCTTGTCCGGCGGGAGTCTCGGGCAGGGTGTCGACGGAGACGCCGGCCAGGAGGTTGCCGGTGCGGAAGGTGGAGTCGATGGAGTTCATCACCGGAGACGTTCCCGACGGTTGCAGCGACCCTTCGCTGATCTCGGATGGCTCCTCTCCAACTCCCGCGCCGGGACTGTCGGTGAAGACGGAACCTTCCGGCGCGAGGCGAGTCTCGTCTTCGAGCAGGGCGAATCCGCGGGTTGCGCCATCTGCGTCTGCATATTGCTCGACGTAGGAGCGGAGGCGGGTATTGCCGTCGCCGCTCAGGTAGACGCTCTCGTAGTACCACTGGAGCCCGGATCCCGCGACTTCTTCCGGGGTGATCTGACCGCCGGTGAGATCGGCGCTGACCCGATCGCCCGGAATATAGACCTCGTAGAAGAGCGTGAAACCCTCGGGCATGTTCGAGGAGTCGAGCACCATGGCTGCGAGGTCGAGACGGGGAGCAGTTGGCAACGGGGGAACCCGGCCGGCGTGGCGGTGGGTACCGCGATGACCGGTCCGACCGGGTCGGTGGAGGGAGTGGGCGTGCTGTCGGCCGGTTTGCCGGGGGGCTGCGCGAGGCGATGGCGGGGCCGAACGCGATCAGGAGGAGAGCCGAACACGATGCAGTGGGACGAATCGGCGCATCTTGGGAGTTCTCCTGGGTCGGGATCGTTCGTGTCGGCTCGGATCGGTGCTGATGGGTAGCAACGAAAGAGATTCTTCGCTTCGCTCGGAAAGACGGTAGGGCTTCGCACACACGGATAGTCAGGTTTCGCGCTGAAATTCGTTGGCTAATAGACCGTGGCGCCCTCGTAGACGAGGTCGCGGCAGCGGGCTTCGATGACGCCGGGTCGATGCGGAGCTGGGCGACGCCGGTTTCGATGGCGGCGCGGGCGACCGCGGCGGCGACGCGGGGTGGGACGCGCAGATCGAGCGCGTCCGGGAATGAGATTTTCGGTGGTGAGCTCGGCCGGGGAGCACCAGGTCGGCGATGGCCTGGGCGGCGGCGAGCTTCATCTCGTCGTTGACTTCGCGGGCCTTGACATCGAGCGCGCCGCGGAAGACGCCGGGGAAGGCGAGCGAGTTGTTGACCTGATTCGGGATAGTCGGAGCGGCCGGTGGCGACCGCGAACGCGCCGGCTTCTTGCGCCAGGTTCGGCATGATCTCCGGGGTCGGGATTGGCCAGCGCGAAGACGATCGGATTCGGCGCCATGGAGCGGACCATCTCCGGTGTCAGCACGCCGGGAGCAGAGAGCCCGATGAACGACATCGGAGCCGACGAATCACTTCGGCGAGGGCGCCGGTGCGCATCTCCGGATTGGTCAGCTCGGCGATCTCCAGCTTGGAGAAGTCCATGTGCTCGGTGCGGCCATGGTAAATGGCGCCGGCGCGATCGCAGACGACGATGTCGCGAATGCCGAGCGCGAGCAGCAGCTTGGTGACGGCGATGCCGGCGGCGCCCCCGCCGTTGATCGTGACGTGCAGCTCGTCCAGCGGCGTGCCGCGGAGCTTGGCGGCGTTGAGCAGCGCGGCGCCGACGATGATGGCGGTGCCATGCTGGTCGTCGTGGAAGACGGGCATATCGAGCTCCAGCCGGAGGCGGCGCTCGATCTCGAAGCAGCGCGGCGCGGAGATGTCTTCCAGGTTGATGCCGCCAAAACTGGGCGCGATGGTCCGCACGTGCCGCACGATCTCGTCCGGCATCGCGCGCGGCCAGACAGATCGGGAAGGCCTCGACGCCGGCCAGCGAGCGGAAGAGGACGGCTTTGCCTTCCATGACCGGCAGCGCGGCTTGCGGGCCGATATCGCCCAGCCCGAGCACGGCCGAGCCATCGGTGACGATGGCGACCAGATTGCCCTTCGAGGTGAGCTCGGTGACCTGGGCGGGATCGTCGCGAATGACGCGCGGCCGGTTCGAGGGCGGCGGGCGGCACGTAGATCAGATTCAGGATGTGATGATCGCGGATCGGGATCTTGCTCTGGATCTCGAGCACGCCGCCATGCCGGCGGCGAAGATCGATCGATTCCGGAATGTCTTGCGTTGTCGAGCTCATCGACAACGATGGGCCGACGGCGTCCTTCGTAGACGTAGCGGAGTGTCGATTCGGCGACCTCTTCGGGCGAGACGATCCGCCCGGCCTCGCCCGCTTCGACGGTGGCGCGCACGACCGCGGCGGCAACATTGGGCGCAACGCGGAAGTCGAAGATGTTGGGCACGATGTAGTCGGCATGGAGCTCGTCGGGCTTGACCATATCGGCGAGGGCGTGGGCGGCGGCGACGAGCGTGCGCAGGCGAATGTTGTGCGCGCGGCAATCGAGCAGGCCGCGGAAGACGCCCGGGAAGACGAGCGAGATATCCATCGTGTTGGCGTAGTCGGAGCGGCCGGTCGCGACGACGCGCGCGCCGGCTGCTCGGGCGGCGGCGGGATCGACTTCCGGTGTCGGAATCGCGAGCGCGAAGACGATCGCGTCCGGGGCCATGCCGGCGATATCGTCTTCGGTGACGATATTGCCGGTGGAGACGCCGATGAAGACATCGGCGTCCTTCAGCATTTCCGAGAGCGAGCCATGCCGGCGATCGAGGTTGGTTTCCTTGGCGACGTAGGACTTGGCCCAGTTCATGCGCTCGGGCGGTACATGTAGATGGCGCCGGCCCGGTCACAGAGGATGACGTTCTTGCGCGCCGGTGCGGATCAGCAGCCGGGCGACGCCGACGCCCGCGATGCCCGCGCCGCTGATGACGATGCGGACGTTTGCGAGCTCCTTGCCGACCACCTTCAGCGCGTTGATGAGCGCGCCAAGCACGAGCACGCCGGTGCCGTGATGCTGGTTGGAGAAGACCGGGATATCGGTGGCGCGTTCCAGATGGTCGGCGATGGTGAAGGTGCGCGGACTGGAGATATCGTCGATGCAGATCGCGCCGAAGGTGGGCGCCATGGCGGTGCCGACTTCGATGATCTCGGTCATATCGCGGGTGCCGAGACAGAGCGGGAAGGCGTCGACGCCGGCGAAGGTCTTGAAGAGAACGCTCTTGCCTTCTTCGATGGGGATGGCCGACTCCGGCGGACCGCCCTCGCGGCCGAAGAGATCGGAGCCGTCGGTGATCATCGCGACGGTGTTGCCGCGGCAGGTGAGATCGAACGATTCGAGCGGGTTTTCCTGGATGGCAAGACAGGCTTCGGCGACGCCGGGGGTGTAGACGAGCGAGAGGATCGAGCGGTCCCGCAACGGGAACCTTGCTATTGACGCCGATGAGCCCCCGATAGCGTCGCCGGTATTCGAGTCCATCGCTTTTCCCGTTGCCGCTCAGCCAGTTGTTCACATGTTGCCCTCAGGAGCGAAATCGCGAATTCGAGTGTACACCGGGGCCGAGCGCAGCGGAACGCAGGTGGCACGCAGCAGAACGAGTTGCGGGAAACGAGCGGGGCGATGCGCCATCGACTACGGAGTTGTCGCCGGCGAGTAGAGGAAGCAGGCGACCGAATGGGCCGGGAGCGGCTTCGACTAGGGCGGGGCGGGCGGCGTCACAGGTGCCGGGGATGCGGCGTGGGCAGCGGGAAAAGAATGGGCAGTGGGTGGGGGCTTCAGCGGAGGTGGATGGCTCGCCGGGGACGACATCGCGGCGGCGATGGCGGTTGGCGGGATCGGGTTCCGGGATGGCGGCGATGAGGGCGATCGTATAGGGATGCAGCGGATTGTCGATAACGGCGCCGATGGGACCGGTTTCGACGATGGTGCCCTGGTACATGACCGCGATGCGGTCGGAGAAGTAGCGAGCGCTGGCGATGTCGTGGGTGATATAGGCGAACGAAACGCCACGCGAGCTGTCTGCAGGTTGGCGAGCAGCGAAAGGATTTCGATCCGGCTGGAGGCGTCGATCATGGAGACAGGCTCGTCGGCCACGATGTAGTCGGGATTGCGTACCAGGGCGCGGGCGATGCCGACGCGCTGGCGCTGGCCGCCGGACATCTGGTTGGGGTACTTGCCGCCGAAGCGTGAAGCCGGAATGAGATCGACCGCGGCGAGCGCCTCATTGGCACGGTCGCGGCGTTCCCTGCGCGCTCTTGACGCCGTCGATCTGGAGCGGTTCTTCGATCAGGTCCCAGACGCGCATGTAGGGATTGAGCGAGGAGAAGGGATCCTGAAAGACGATCTGGGCGCGCTTGCGAAACCACTTCAGGTCGTGCTCGGAATCGTGGGTGATGTCGCGGCCAAGAAAGGAAACCGTGCCGGTGGTCGGCGCGACGAGGCGCAGCGTGAGCCGGCCGAGGGTGGTTTTGCCGGAGCCGGATTCACCGACGAGTGCCAGCGTTTCGGCGATGCCGATTTCGATCGGAGACACCGTTGAGGGCGTGGACTTCGCCGGTTTTGAAGATGCCTTTGCGGGTTTCGAAGACGACGGAGGCGTCGTGGACTTCGATCATGGGCGGAGTTGAAGGTTCGACGAACGCGGCGCTGGGCGACGCCGACGAGGAGCGGTCCCTTCGCTTCGGTCGGGATGACGGTGGTGGCCGGGATGACGAGGTGATCAGACATGGCGGTGAGTGGGGAGATGGATGCGGTAGCGGTCGCCGGCCAGGTCCTTGTCGTTCAGGAAGCAGCGGGCGTGGCCACCGTCGCCGATCTGGTATTCGGGTGGGACGATGTTCGAACAGGGTTCGAAGACGATAGGGGCAGCGGGGATGGAAGCGGCAGCCATTGGGCGGGCTGGTGAGATCGGGTGGCTCGCCGGGCATGGGCGTCGGTGGTTCGGGATCGTGCAAGCCGGGGCAGGGATGAAAGGAGCAGGCTGGAATACGGATGGTGGGGTTCGACAAGAACGCGATCGGCCGGCCCGAATTCGACCTGCTGGCCAGCATAGGCGACCGCGATCGAATCGCACAGATCGCTGGCGAGCCCGATGTCGTGGGTGATGAAGATCATGGAGATGCCGGGATCTTCCTTGAGGTCCTTGAGCAGATTCATGATCTGGGCCTGGACGCTGACATCGAGAGCGGAGGTCGGTTCGTCGAGGATCAGCAGATCGGGATTCATGACGAGGGCGGTGGCGATGACGACGCGCTGGCGCTGGCCGCCGCTGAGCTCGTGGGGATAGCGGGTGGCGATGCTGGAGGGGAGACCGACCCGTTCGAGGAGCTGTTCGGCGCGGGCGAGCGCGGGTTTCTTATCCATCCCGTCGTGGACCAGGGTTTCCGCGACTTGCTCCCCCACGCGTGCGACCGGATTGAGGACGTTCATGGCTCCCTGGAAGACCATGGCGATCTTTCTCCAGCGGATCTCGCGGTTGTACTGGTCGTTGGAGAGGGTGGTGAGCTCGCGCCCGTTGAGCTGGATGGAGCCGCGGAAGAGCTCGACGTTTTTGGGAAGCATGCGCATGAGCGCGGTGGCCATGCTGGTTTTGCCGGAACCGGACTCGCCGACGATTCCAACCGCCTGGCCGCGGTCTTCGATGGTGAACGAGACACCGTCGACGGCGTGGACGGGACGTTTGCCGGCCCGATAGTAGAGGAAGAGGTCCTGGACACGGAGAAGGGGGGCGGTCATGGATGGTGGGTCGCCCCGAGATACCCAAGGTTGAAACCCTGGGCTAAAACCCCTGGTGATGGGAATGGTCTGTGCGAGCGAGCGATTCGTGATGCCAAGAAGGGCGCGCGCGGGGAAGCGCCCCAACCCTTGGGGAAGCGAGTGTCAGGCAGGAGATTTTCTTCTGGCGAATGAGGGCAACCACGGGGGGTTGCCCCTACCGGTGGTGTGGGAAAGGGAAGGGGTGCTCGGCATGGGGTCAGGCGGTGGCGAGGGCGGGTTCCATGCCGTTTTCGGTCAGGCGGGCTTCGTATTCCTCCGGCGAGAGCTTGCGAACGCGGACGAGATTGCTGTGGAAGACGGCCTGGTTGCCGAGATCGGCCAGGCCGTCCGAGGTGAGCCAATTGACGTTGCGGCCGGCCAGCGAGTTTTGCGCCCAATAGCCCTTGGGTGAAACGGTAAAGCCGGGGATGACGTCTTCGGTGACATCGGCTTGCAGCAGGCACCAGCCGCGCTCGTTCTCGATGAGCAGCGGATCGCCGGTGGAGATGCCGCGGGAATTCGGCGTCTTTGGGATGGATTTCCAGGAAGGGTTTGCCTTCCTTGCGGAAGCAGGGCGGGTTGATTGGCGAAGCTGCTGGAGACGAAGTGGTGGGCGGCGCCGGTGACGAGCACGAGCTCGTCGGATTCGGCGGTCGATCATTTCATCAGGGACGACATAGGCCGGCAAGCGGATCGACGCCGAGTGGGATCATGGCTTCGCAGTAGAGCTCGATCTTGCCGGACGGGGTACCGAAATTCAGATCGGGCCAGTTGAAGGTGCGATTCGCCGATGGGATCGTTGTAGGGGAGCCAGCCCTTGTCGACCAGATCGTCGAATTCGATTCCGGCGAGATAGCGATTGGTGCGTTTGGTCGCGTCGAAGACCTCACGGGCGACCTCCTCGTTGGTTTGATCGAACCAGGATTCGGTATAGCCCATGGCTTTGGCGATTTGTCGCAGGACATCCCAATTGCCTCGGGCTTCGCCGAGGGGGGCCATGGCGGCCTTGTTGTAGTGGACGTGGCGATGGCCAGATGGCTTGACGATGTCGTCGACTTCGAATTGCGATGTGGCCGGAAGCACGATGTCGGCGAAGCGGGCGGTGTCGGTCATGAACTGCTCGTGCACGACGGTGAAGAGGTCGTCACGCAGGAGGCCGCGGATGATCTCGCGGAGAGTTCGGGGTCGAGGTGACCGGATTGGCGATGAAGCAGTAGAGCGACTTGATCGGCGGGTCGCTGACCTCGCCGGTGAGGGCGGCGCCGAGACGGTTCATGTTGACGATGCGGGGTGTGGGAGGGCACTCGGAGAACTTGCCGACTGCTTCGCCGTTCCAGGACACCGCGCTGCTCTGGGAATAGAAGACACCGCCGCCTTTTTTGCCGTACTGGCCGGTGACAGCCGGCAGGGCGAGGAGCGCGCGAATGGTTTGTCCGCCGTTTTGATGTCGTTGGATGCCGTCGTTGAATTTGACGAGCGCCGTTTTCGGCATCGGCCCATCGATGCGCGAGCGAGACGATGATGTCCTGGTCGAGACCCAGTGATCTGCGCGACCCGTCGGCCGGGTATTCGGCTGCGCGGTCGCGCAGCTCGCGCCAGCCGGTGGTGTGGGCTTCGAGGAAGGCTTCGTCGTGCCGGTTCTCGGAGAAGATCACGTTCATCATGCCGAGCGCCAGCGCGGCGTCGGTCGAGGGATTGGGCTGGATGTGCAGATCGGCGGCGCGGGCGGAGCGGGTGCGGCGGGGATCGATCACCACGACGAACGGTGCCATTGCGCTGCGCTTCGCGCAGGATGGGGACGAAATGGGGCGACGTGCTGGACGGGTTGTGGCCCCAGATCAGGATGAGATTGCTTTCCATGACGTCGCGCGGTTCCATGCCGGGCTTACCGCCGAGGGTCGCGCTGGCAGGCGGCGGTGGCGGCGGCGTCGCAGATGGTGCGTTCGAGACCGGATGCACCCATGCGATTCCAGAGCCGCGAACTGGCAACGAGTTTTCGACGAGCCCGAGCGTGCCGCTGAAGGAGTAGGGCAGGATGGCGGCGGCGCCATATTGGTCGATGATGTCGGTCCAGCGGCGTGGCGATTTCGGAGATGGCGTCGTCCCAGGAGATGCGTTCCCACTGGTTCGATCCCTTGGGGCCGGAGCGGCGGAATGGATATTCGAGACGGTCGGGGGCGTAGACGCGGTCGAGATAGGGGCGCACCTTGGCGCAAAGCCAGCCCTGGGTGACGGGGTGATCGGGATTGGCGTAGAAGTCGACGACCTTGCCGTTTTCGACTTCGGAGATGAAGGAGCAGCCGTCGGGGCAGTCGTGGGCGCAGGCGCCGCGGACGATGAGGCGATTGGTGGTCGACATGGATGGATGCTCCGGGTTGGTCAGATTGACGGCTGATTCTGTTTTGAGTTTACAGCGTTCGTGTGGCAGCGGGCATGGTCTTGCGTAAGGGGTTCGCCTCACCCCCAACCCCTCTCCCTCTGGGGAGAGGGGAGTGCATTTCTGTGCAGTGTGTGCAGACATGAGCTGGGGCTTCGGGGTGGGTTTCACCCTCATCCATTCCCCCGGCCTCCTTCCTTCTCCCAAAACTGGGAGAAGGAAGGGGGAGAAGGGTGCGGGGTTCATTCGCCCGGTCTGAAGGCGGTGGCAAAGAGAAACCCCCACTTCCGACAGGGAGTGGGGGTCCAGTCTGTGAGATTCGATTCCTTGCGGGGCCTACTCGAGGACGGATTCGAGCTCGATGGCGACGTTGTTGCGTAGCGCGTTGGAGACCGGGCAGCCGGATTCGCCGGCTTTGGCCAGATCGGCGAATTGCTCGGCGGTGAGGCCCTCGACCTTGCCCTTGACTGTCAGCTTGGAGTACTTGACTTCCATTCCGCCACCGCCCTCTTTGGGGCCGAAGCCGACCTTGGAGGTGACTTCGAGACGCTGGGGTGGGGTGCCGTTGTTCTGCAGGGTGTAGGAGAAGGCCATCGCGTAGCAGGCGGCGTGCGCGGCGGCGATGAGCTCTTCGGGGCTGGTGGCGCCTTCGGGATCTTCGGTGCGGCGGGCCCAGCTTACGTCCTGCGGACCGAATGCACCGGAGCCGACCGAGACGCTGCCGGCGCCGTCGGTGAGGCCGCCTTCCCAAATGGTGGTTGCTGAACGTTCTGCCATGGTGTTGGTTCTCCTTTTTGTGAGTCCGGAGTCATGTGTCCGGTGTCCAGTGAGTGGTTATCGACGAGCGTGTTGATCTTTGACGAGTTATTTGCTGGCTAGTCCGACGAGAGAGGTCCCTCCACTTCGCTTCGCTCCAGTCGAGATGACGGGAACGGGTCGGGACGACGGTCAGGCTGGCGGGGGATCGATGTAGACGGTTTTGACCTGGGTGTAGAAATCGCGGGCCGATTTGCCCTGCTCGCGAGAGTACGAGCTCGAGCCCTTGTAGCCTCCGAAGGGAACCTGCGGTTCCGCGCCCGGGGTTTCGCTGTTGATATGCACGATGCCGGCCTGGATCTTCTTGGCGAACTGGAGCGCACGTCCGAGATCGCGAGTGAAGATCGAGGCAGCAAGCCCGTATTTGACGGCGTTGGCGATTTCGATCGCTTCGTCCATGTCGTCGACCGGAATGACTCCCATGAATCGGGCCGAAGATCTCTTCCTGGCCGAGATGGGAAGACGGGATCGACGTTGGCGAAGAGGGTTGGCGCCACGAAGAAGCCGTTCTCGCGGCCTTCGATCGGTCAGGCGGACCCCGCCTGCCAGGAGCTGGGAGCCGTCACTGGTTCGCCTTGTTGGAACCGGCGACGACATTGTCGGCGGCTTCGGCGGAGATGACCGGGCCGAGATGGGTGGCTTCGTCGAGCGGGTCGCCAACCTTGAGATTTTGAATCTTGTCGAGCAGCTTGGCCGTGAACTCATCGGCGATCGAGCGGTGGACGATGGCGCGGCTGGTGGCGGTGCATTTCTGGCCGCTGGACCACATCGCGCCGGTCATGACGTGCTGGAGTGCGTGGTTCATATCGGCGTCGGCGAGGACGATAGCGGGATTCTGGCCACCGAGCTCGAGCTGGATCTTGGCGCCGCGGTAGGCGGCGGTGACGGCCAGCTTGCGGCCGACCTCACTCGATCCGGTGAAGGAGATGGCAGCGATGCGGTCGTCCTCGACCAGCGGATCGCCGACCGTCGAAGCGCTGCCGGTGACGAGATTGAGCACACCGGCCGGGAGACCGGCTTCGGCCAGGGCCTCGACGAAGCGGGCGGCCAGCAGCGGGGTAGCGCTGGCGGGTTTGAAGACGACGGTGTTGCCAAAGGCGAGGGCTGGAGCGATCTTCCAGGCCGGGATGGCGATGGGGAAGTTCCACGGAGTGATGATGCCGACGACTCCCAGGGGCTCGCGGGTGGTGTAGAGCAACGTGTCCGGATTCATGGACGGATAGTGCTCGCCGTTGGGCTGCTGGGCCTCACCGGCGTAGTAGCGCAGGATCTGGATGGCGCGGCCGGTTTCACCGACGCCCTCCTTGAGGGTTTTCCCTTCTTCGCGGGCGAGCTCTTTGCCGATCTCGGCCTGCCGCGAGGCGAGGATGTCGGCGGCTTTGAGCAGGATCACCGAGCGGGCGATGGCGTTGGTATCGCGCCATTTCGGGAAACGCGTCGGTGGCGGCCTGAATGGCGGCATCGACGTCCGATTTTGTCGAGGCGGCGAACTCCCCGATCAGCTCGGTGGTGTTGGAGGGGTTGCGGCTTTCGAAGGTCTTGCCCGACTCGGACGCGGCCCATTCGCCGCCGATGTAATTTCCCCAGGTTTTTTCGGATGAGGCGGTTGCCACGTATGCATGCTCCTTCTGGCGCGGTCCATCGTTGGACGGCCATCTCGTTCGTATCTATTTTGCCAAATCAACTCGTTTGGCGAGAGATGAAGAGCGCGATGCCCACGATGAGAATGAGCAGCACGACCACCGAACAGCCGATGGCGAGGATCGAACCGGTGCCGACCGTGGAGTCTTCATCAGTGGGATCGAGCTCGAGCTCGGGGTTGGCGGGTGGTTCGACGGGGTCGAGATCAGGCATGGCCAAGCCAGGTCTGAAGGCCCGGGGTATCGAGACGCCGACGGCCCAGGGTCGAAACCTGGGACTAAAACGTCTGGCCGGGCACGGTCATTGCCTGCAGTGTTGCTGGTTCCCGGCGCGAGCGGGCAACCATGGGGGGGTGCCCCTCCCGGAATGACGGCCAAGCTGGCTATCCGTTCCATTTCCATTGCCCGTCTTCGAAGACGAAGATGAAGGTCTGGAAGTCTTGCTCGGTGCCGGCGGTCGATTTGACCGGGGCGGTGATCTGGTTCGGGGCGACGATGGAGATCTCGCCGGCGCGTTCCCACAGGATGGGCGAGGACATCGAAATGCTGAGGGTTTCGAGGAAGTTCGGATCTGAGGCGATCAGCGCATCGCGGAATTCGTTGCTCAGCAGAGGCAGCCAACGCTCCGGCTCGCGGCTGGCCCAGCAGGCGGTGAGCTGGCCGAGCAGGTCGTCGATCTCGGTTTCAAAGGTTTGGCTGAGCGGTTCCGGCGAAGCGGCAGGGATGTCGGCTACCGCGGCAGGACTGCCGGGCGCGAGCGGGGATGCCGGTGCTGGACTGGCCAGAGGCGCGATGGTTTCCTCCGCGACCGGGCTGGCAACGGGAGAACCGAGCAGCTCCGCGGTGGTCAGAGGTTCGGTGGTACAGGCCACATAGGTATTGAATGAGAAGGTGGTCAGCAGAATGATGCGGCCGGGGCAGCCGTCGTCGACCTGGGTGAAGGTCAGGGTTTTGCCGGAACGTGCCCAGGTGTAGGTGCCGGTGCTGATGTCGTCGTCGATGATCGGAGCGGCGGCAGCATTGCCGCAGGAGAGGATGCCGGATTCGTCGGTAAAGGTGATCTGATCGCCATCGGCGGTCCAGGTGCCTTCGATCACGATACCGACATCGGTGCGCTCGGCCTGATAGGTGCCGTCGGCCTCGATTCCGAGCCGCCAGCGCCCGATGTAGGACATGGAACTGGCGATATCGACCGGGATATCGGTGCGGGCGAGCGCGACCGACCACTGCCCAACCGGGCTTTCATCCTGGGCACGGACCTGCTCCGAAGGCGATGCACCGACCCGACCAGTGTGGCAAGCAACGCCACGCACGGCCAGGGACGAGAAGAGGCGGAAGCGATTCAAAGGGCGGTGCATCGCTGGGCGGCTCCTCGGCGATAGGGGTCCGTGCGCGCGGCGGATGGACTTGGCATATGATGGCCCAATGTCGCGTGTCGCGAGTTGCGGAGCGGAGCGGGCGCGATAGACTGAGCATCAGCGAGAGTCTAGCATGGCCTTCTTCTGAAGGATTCGTTCAGCAATCTGCGCCATACTAGGCGCTCAACGATCCTCCTCAAGGAAGCAGGTTCGTCTCGAGGCGAGCCGGGGCGTATCCGCCAGGGACGTTCCCTCCGAAGAACACCACCGCTCGACGAGGTGAGCCGCATGATTCCACGATTTGCATCGAATCGACGCCAGGGCTGGAGAATCACGACATTCGCGGTGGTTGCGCTGCTGGTGCTGGCGCCAACGCTCACGCTGCTGGCGCCACGCATCGCGCGGGCCCAGGAGGGCGATCAGCTTGCCGGGCGGCCGCTGAACTTCGGCGATCTGGTGGTCATCGACCGGCAGTTTGCATCGAACGGCGCACAACTGGCGCTGGAGCGGTTCTATGTCGATCGCGGAATCGTCAGCGACCCCTATCTGAGCGCGGTGGCAGGGAGCGGTGGACAGGAGCCAAGCGCGAACCAGCAGGTGCCCTTCCGCAATCCGGCCCCAGGGTTCAGCCGAAATCTGTTGATCACGCGCAACTATGGCTATTCGCCGTTCCAGACCGAGCCGAGCATCGCGGTCGATCCGACCGATCCCGATCATCTGGTGATGGGGACGATCGACTACAACATGGGATCGACGATGTCGGTCTATGTCTCGTTCGATGCCGGGGAGACCTGGGACGGACCCAACCAGATCGTCTATTTCCGGGATGACATCAGCGGCGCGGGCGATCCGGTGGTGGCGTTCGACCGGGACGGTACCGTCTATATCTCGATGATCTCGATCGGTGTGCGCGATTTCGTGCTGGGTTCGATCTCATCGCAGGTAACGGTACTCAACATGGCGGTTGCCAAATCGTTCGACGGCGGACTGAACTGGTCCGAGCCGCAGCTGGCGTCTTCGGGCGCGGTATCGACGGTGAGCAATATCGATGCCGAAGGGAAAGAGCGCGGCACGATCACCACGGTCGACCTGGACAAGCCCTGGCTGGTCGTCGGTCCGAATCCGGACGACCCCGAACAAGGACATCATTTATCTGTCCTACACCGAATTCGAGCAAACGTCGTCGATCCTGTATTCGGATGAGCTCGCCTTTCTCTCGAATCCGTTCCTCGGCACCCAGATCAAGGTGGTTGCCTCGAAAGATGGTGGCCAGACCTGGAGCGCGCCGGTTGCGGTGAGCGAGCAGGTGTTCGCCGGATTCAGCCTGGCAGCGCCAGGGCAGGACACCGCACAGCAGCAGACCGGTGAAGGCACCTTTTCGTCGCGGGTGGTGCAGGGTTCGCAGATTGCGGTGCTCCCGAGCGGAACCCTGGCGGTTGCCTGGTATGACTCGACCGATGACGGCAACGACACCGGGTTGGCGACGATCGGGTTCTCCACGCTCATCCGACGGGGCGACGACCTTCGAGCGTCCCTCGGTGGCCGCGACCTATCGCGAGGCGCCGTACAGGCTGCGAACCTCGAACTTCCGATATGGCGCCTTGCCATCGATGGCTGCCGGTCCGAACGGCGAGCTCTACGTGGTGCAGGGGAGCCGCTCGTATGTCGATTCCATCGACGACAGCGATGTCTATCTCTACCGATCGCTGGATGGGGGCACGACCTGGGACCCAGGCGTGCAGGTCAACCAGGATGCGTCCGGGAACAACCAGTTCTTTCCGCAGGTGGCGGTGAGCCCGAATGGCACCGTGCATATCATGTGGGGCGATCAGCGCGACGATCCGATCGGGTTGAAGTACCACATCTATTACACGCAATCGACCGATCAGGGCGCGACCTTTGGCTTCACGCTCGAAGACCAGGGATTCACGGTTCCCGACACGCGCGTGACCGATTTCCCCTCCAATCCGATGAAGGGTTTTCCGGGCGGCCGTTTCATCGGCGACTACATGGGCATCGCGGCCACGGATGAGGATGTCTTTCTGGTCTGGCCGGATACGCGGTTGGGGGAGTACGGCGGCTATGGACAACAGATCGGTTTCGCGCGCAAGACCGCGATCGAACCGCCCAGTCTTTTCCTGAGCCCCCCGTCGGGATCGGCAGGCCGCACGGTCGATATCCAGGGATTCGGGTTCCAGCCCGACAGTGGTATCCAGCTGTACGTCAGCGGGGTGATCACCGCGCAGTTGCGATCCGATGAGGACGGCCAGTTCCAAACCAGCATCTATATGCCGTTGACCGGTGAAGGCCCGACCGAGATTCGGGCCTTCGACGAAACCGGCAATGTGGCAGCGGCGTCGTTCTATACCGAGTTCGGGTTCGATAGCTTGCAGGAGCAGCTCGAAGGAATCGAAACCGCGTTGGGGATGACCCCGGAGGCGGAGTCGGTCCCACCGGCGGATGGCACACCGGAAGCGTCTGGTGGCGGCTCGGAAGGGTCGGCTGCGGATGCTGGAGATGCCGAAGCGGTTGGCACCCCGACGAGCTGAGGTTGGAAATGTCTGGAGGACGTCCGCTGTCGAGACGGAGTGGCGCGGGACGACGGAGAGATGCTTCGCTTCGCTCAGAATGACAGGTGTGCTTCGCGCAGGATGACAAGAGGGCTCCGCTCGGGATGACCGATTCGGCGCGGGGCGTTTCAGGAGAGTCCAGAGATGAATCGACAGAGCCAGCTTTCCGAGTTGTTGCAGCGTTTTTCCACTGGTGAGCTGAGCCGGCGGGCATTCTTTTCCGGGCGTTGGGGCTCGGGTTGAGCGCGCCGGCGATCGGAGCGCTGCTGCGCGATCCCATGCTTGCGGGGGCGCAGGATGCCACGCCCGCGTCCGGCGGCGGCATCGGCGCGGCGATGGATACGATCACGTTCGGCGCGTACAACGTCGATCAGGCGCCGCTCAACATGCAGAACGGCGATATCGATCTCTACCTGTTTGGGCTCAAGACGGCGGGCGCGCAAAGCCTGGAAGGCGACGACAGCATTCGGCTGATCGATGCGCCGGCCTCGACGCTTTCGCTGATCCTGAATCCCGCGCCCGCGCCCGAAGGGCAGCTCAATCCGTTCTCGATCAAAGAAGTGCGGCAGGCGATGCAGTACCTGATCGACCGGGACTTCATCGCCAACGATATCTACCAGGGCCGGGCGCTGCCGATGCTCACCAACATCAGCCCGACCGATTACGACCAGCTGACGATCTTCCCGGTGGTGAGTCAGGCCAATATCCATTACGACGCCGAGCTGGCGACGCAGCAGATCGGCGATGCCATGACCGCGGCGGGCGCGACCAAGGACGGCGATCTCTGGACCTTCGATGGCAATCCGATCCAGATCAAGATCGTCACGCGCGTGGAAGACGAGCGGCGCGATATCGGCGATCTGGTGCGGTCGGCATTGGAGCAGGTTGGGTTCCAGGCAGTGCCGGTCTATCAGCAGTTCGGTCCGGCCACGCTGGCGGTCTATGCCAGCGATCCGGCGACCTTCCAATGGCACATCTATACCGAAGGGTGGAGCCGTGGCGCGCCGGTGCGGTATGACGATGCCGGGATCAATCAGTTCGCCGCGCCGTGGCTGGGCAACATGCCTGGCTGGCAGGAAGTCGGGTTCTGGCAATACGAAAACGATGCAGCTCGACGAGATCGGCAAGAAGCTCTATCGGGGCGAGTTTGCCAGTCAGGATGATCGCGATGCGCTCTATCAGCAGATGACGCAGCTTGCGCTCGACGAATCGGTGCGGGTCTGGTTGGTGACAGCGTTGCAGAGCTTCCCGGTGAGCAGCGAGGTCGAGAACCTGACGGTCGATATCGTCAGCGGACCGCGCAATCAGTTCGCGCTGCGCGGGGCGAACATTCCCGGACGAAGCGATATCAAGGCCGGCAATCTCTGGGTGTGGACCGAGCGCACCACCTGGAATCCCGATCGGCGGCTTCGGGGATGCGTACAGCTCGGATATCTACAAGAATCTGATCGATCCGCCGATGATCAATCACCCGTTCACCGGCTTGCCGCAAGGGTTCCGGGCAGATTTCACGGTCGAGACCGCCGGACCTGATGGGACGCTCGACGTGCCGGCCGATGCTGTGACGTGGGACGCGGACAACAATGTCTGGGTGCCGGTGGCGGCTGGCACAACTGCCAAGAGCAAGGTGACCTTCGACTACGGGAAATTCCTCAGCACGAGCTGGCAGCATGGGCAGCCAATCACGATGGCCGATGTGATCTATCCGATCGCGCAGGGGTACGAGATCGCCTACGACCAGGACAAGGTTCAGATCGAGACCGCGATCGGGATCACCGCCCGACCGTTACTCGAGACCTTCAAGGGATATGTCTTCGGTGATTCGACGGTCGATGTCTATGTCGACTACTGGCATTTCGAGGACGGCTACATCGCATCCTACGCGTCGCCGAGTGCGCGTTTCTACGCCGTGGGAGCTGCTGGCGGCGATGGACGATGTGGTGTTCGAGAAGCGGACGGGCGCGTATTCGGACACCACGGCGGCGCGGTTCAGCGTGCCGTGGATCAGTCTGGTGACGGAGTCGGATGCGCGCCTGGTGCTGCGCTCGGTGCGAGAGTTCGGGCGGAAGGGAACGGTCCCGGAGGGGGTATTCGATATCAACGGTGCCACGATCGTGACCGAGGACGAGGCGAAGGCGCGCTACGACGCGGCCGATGCCTGGTTCGAGGAGACGAATCTGCTGGTGATCGCGAACGGCCCCTACCAGCTCACGCGCTACGATCCGCCGGCACAATTCGCGCAGCTCGATGCCTTCCGTCCGGAAGGGTATCCCTTCACGGTCGACGATTTCCGCTTTGGCGAGCCGCCGAATTTGACGGTGAGCGTGCAGGCGCCGGAGACGATCGAGCTTGGCGCCGATATCTCGGTACCGGTAACGGTCGAAGGACCGGGCACGCTGGCAGCGCAGTACACCTTCATCGATTCGGCGACCGGCGACGTGCTGGAATCGGGACAAGCGACCGGCGATGGCGGAAGCTTCACCGTGGCGATCGACCCAGCGGTCAGCGCGCTGTTGTTCCCGGGGTTGTACGAGCTGGTGGTGCTGGCGTCGAGCAGCGAGCTGGCGAAGGTTGCAACGCAACGGCTCGATCTGGAGATCGGGGTCTAGACAAGAACGCTCCGGAGCATTGGTGAGAGCGCGTAGCATGGACTATCCTCGGACGAATCGCCTCACCCTCCGCCCCGCTCCCGCTGAGGAGCGGGGAGATCGTGCGACGCTGAGATGAACGTCGCGAAGACGCTAGGGATGCGCGCGTTGACGCTCTTCGGGGTGTTGGTCGCGGTGCTCGTGCTCCTGGTGGTGTCGCTGGGCGCGACGGGATATTCGGATCGGCTGCTGTCGGCGCAGGTGAACGAGGAACTGCGCGGGTTCCGGCAGGCGCAGGCCCAGACGATCAAGGACCCTGCCGAGCTGGAAGCCGCCGTGTCGCAGCGAGAGATCGAGCTGGAAGCGTTCTACGGGTTGAACGAGTCGTGGTGGCGCCGGATGCCATCGCAGATCTGGCGGGTGTTGACGCTCGATCTGGGGGACGCGCGTTCGTTGCGCACGGCTGAGGGGAGCTCGAAGATCTCGGACATCGTGCTGGAGCGATTGCCCTACACGATGCTGTTGTTGACGACGGCGTCGATTATCACCGCAACGATCGGCCTGGTGGTCGGGGTGAGAATGGCAACCCGGGTGGGAAGCAAGCTCGACCGGGGGGTTGCGTATTTCGCCGCAGTGTCGTTTGCGGTTCCGGCCTGGTGGTTGGGGATCCTGTTCATTCTGGTGTTTGCCTTTCGGCTCGATTGGCTGCCGCCAGGCGGGATGTACGGGGTTCCTCCGCCGGAGGATCGGCTGGCGCGCTGGCTCGATCTGGCCAAGCACGCGATTCTCCCGGTGGCGACGCTGGTGCTGGTGAGTGTGGGGCCCTATATCTACTCGGTGCGGACCATGACCGTGACGACGGCGATGGAAGATCACGTGCAGCTTGCGCGGGCCAAGGGGCTTTCCGAGGGGCATATCAACCGGCGGCATATCCTGCGGGTCGCGGCCGCGCCGATCGTGACGGGATTGGTGCTGGGACTGGCGGGATCGCTGGGAGGATCGATTCTCACCGAAACGGTATTCAACTGGCGGGGTATGGGCCGGTTGTACTACGACGCGATCGTGGGTACGCCGGATGAGGGCGTGATCGTGGCGCTGACGTTCCTGTTCACGCTGATCTATCTGCTGGCGCGGTTTCTGCTCGACATATCTGTATGTCGTGCTCGATCCACGGGTGCGGTATTAGCCCCAATTGCGGAACGGGTGGTGATGATCTCGCGTCCTCCTGATCGCAGGGTACTCAATGTGGCCAGAGGCTCCCTCGTTGCTCTGGATAACAGACGGGGGAAATCGGGGCTGCCGGCCCTGGTTGCGGGGTGACCGGCTATTCCGGGGTACGAAGAAGCACGATCGGGCAACGAGCGCGGCTCATGATGCGTTGCCCGATACTCCCGTCCAGAAATGCCGACAAACCGCCGCGCCCATGCGTGCTCATCACTGCCAGGTCCGCCCGATAGCTGGCCAGGGTTTGCATGAGTTCGCTCTCGACCTGACCGCGCCGCACCTCGATCGCGACATCGTTCTGGGGAAACCAGGCGGCCGCGGTTGCTTGCAGATACCGGCCAGCTTCCGACTCCTCGAACCGCAACACCGTCGCTGAGGCGCTCGGCAAAAGGGTGGCTACTGCCGCTTCTCGTCCCTGCAATGTGCCAGGCGTTGGCACGACCCGAATCAGCACGATGCGGCATCGAAACATCTGGGCCAGTGACTGAGCGACCGGAAGCATGATTTCGCCTGCCTGGGTCCCATCCAGCGGCACCACCATGGTCTGGCATACGAACGTTGGGCGTGCTTCCGTAGCCGGCACGATCACCAGCGGCCGGGTAGAGAGCTGAACGACCTTCTGCGCGACCCGTCCGAACAGCAGATCGCGTATTCCTCCCTGCCCATGCGTCGCCATGAAGACAAGATCGCTCTCGATCGAGACGGCTTCCTCTGCAATCGTTGCGGCAACCCCATGCGGTCCGGCCGCCAATATGGTGGTTTTCACGATGGCGCCGTCCTGGCGGAGCCGATCGGCGACCTCGGCTAGATAGGCGGTCGCCTCTGTTCGATTCTGGATGTGGCGGTCACCGTGGATGGTGGCGGGCGCATCTGGCTCGATGACATGGAGCAGCGTGATTTCACTCGCATTCATTCGGGCAAAGGTGGCGGCCACCGGCAGTGCCAACTCCGCCAGTTTCGAACCATCGAGCGCAACCAGCAGGCGATTGAAGAGCGGGTTCATCATGGTGCTCCGTCTGGTCAACGAAACGTTTCGTACAGGAGGAATCCATTGAGGGCGACGATGATGGAGGCGACAATCCAGGCGGCGATCGTCGTGATGCGCCGGTTGACCAACACTCCCATCAGATGCGGACGGGCGGTGAATATCACCAGAGGTAACAACGCGAACGGGATGCCAAACGAGAGAATGACCTGGCTTATGACCAGAGTATCGGTGGTATTGACACCCAGCCCGATAACGATGAGCGCGGGGGCCATGGTGACACCACGCCGGAGCCAGAGCGGGAGCTTCCAGCCCAGAAACCCTTGCATGATGACCTGACCGGCCATCGTGCCAACGGTAGAGGACGAGAGCCCGGCGGCGATCAACGATACCCCGAAAATCAGACTGGCATGCCCGCCGAGGATAGGAGTGAGGGTCTCATAGGCGCGCAAGATGAGATCGTCATCGGGGGAGAGCACATCGGTGCCGTAAAACGTGACCGCCGCCATGAGCAGCATTGCGACATTCACGAACCCCGCCAGTCCCATGGCAATGATGACGTCGACCACTTCGAATTTGAAGAGGCGCTTCTTTTGCGCATCGTCGCGCGCGACGATGCGGTCCTGCGTGAGCGCCGAGTGGAGATAGATGACATGCGGCATGACCGTGGCGCCCAGGATTCCGGTGGCCAGCAAAATACTTTCGGTCCCATCGAACCGAGGTGGCAGAAAGGCGTCCCTGGCTGCTCCCAGATCGGGATTGCCACGGATAGATTCGAGCACGTAGCAGAAGCTGATCACCCCGACAAAGACTGTGATGATGGCTTCCAGTATTCGGAAGCCGAACCGTTGCAGGGCCAGGATCGCAAAGGTGGCGACGCCGGTTATCAGCCCGGAAACAAAGAGCGGAAATCCGAAAACGAGGGTGATGCCGACGGCTGCCCCGAGAAACTCGGCCAGATCGGTTGCCATGGCAATAACTTCGGCGACGGCCCAGAACACCCAGACAAGCGGTTTGGGGAACTGCTCACCGATCAGCTCGGCCAGATTCATGCCGGTCGCGATACCCAGCTTGGCGGAAAGGGACTGGACCAGCATGGCCATCAGGTTGGACGCTACGACGACCCAGACCAGGAGATAGCCGTACTCCGCGCCGGCCAGGATGTTGGTGGCAAAGTTGCCGGGATCGATATAGGCGATGCTGGCAATGAAGGCGGGTCCCAGAAAAGGCAGCAGCTTGCGCAATCGACTGCTGCTGTTCGAGCCTTCCAGGACACTGTTCGCCGTGGTTACCGTCGATTGGTCAAAGCTTCCGCTTACTTCTTCGCCGGCATACCGTGCGCCGGGAGGATGACGGTTCCGCGGCGATCTCTTCGTCGTGCATATCGTTCCGGGAGCGGTTTGCTGAATCCTGCCAAAGAGCGAGTGACTGGCCTGCCGTGGAGCCGAAATCAACAATTGCTCTGGGTCGTTACGATGCGATCTGACGAGGTGTCAGCACCGACTTGTGGGAGTATAGAGTCCAGCACATACTGGTCCGCATGGTATGGGCAGCGCTTAGTTTCCTTCGATGATGACAGGGCGAT
The DNA here is from genome assembly GCA_963720855.1 of uncultured Chloroflexia bacterium. Lineage (GTDB taxonomy): Bacteria > Chloroflexota > Chloroflexia > Thermomicrobiales > UBA6265 > JAMLHN01. The sequence continues at coordinate 590,911 of CAVRGV010000003.1, forward strand.
TTACGCGATGACCGTTCGATCCACGCTGAATACGCTGGCAGCGCGATTCTGGGTTGACATCCGCTCCGCCGCGCTCGCTACGCGAGCTGGGTCCTAGCCGCACGTGGAACTGGGAACCTCGCTCGATCAGGCGATACCGGTCGATGAGGTCGAAGCGCCGATACGCGACGTGGCGACCTTCTCGATTCGGGGCGCCTGGCGGATTCTGATCGGGAGCTGGTCGGGCCGGGCCGGGCTGCTGATGTTCGCGGTGATGATCGGCATCTCGATCTATGTGGTGACGACCTATCCGCGGGATTTCGGTTCGAGTCTCTGGAGCTCCCCGAAGGCTTGGTCGGATAACCCGAAAACCGTCGCGCCGAAATGGACCGCGCTCTGGGACAAGAATGCGGTCGTGAATCAGGCGGCAACGTTGACCGAGCCAAGTGGATCGAGCGAGCGTGGACCGGCGACGGTCTTCGACTACGACTGGACGATCTCGCAAAACGGGAGCGCGTTTCCCTCGTTCCTCTCGACCACGATCACCGGCGTGACCTTTACCGGCCGCGCACCCGTGATCGTGGTGACGCTATTGCGGCCGGATGGGGGTGAGATTCGGCTGGCGAATCTGGCGGTTCCGGCCGCACGCGATGGGGAGACGGAGCCGATTCAACGGTATTTCGATACGCCGGAGCGGCTGTTATTGACATCAGTCGGACACGGCGCAGCAGTCGATTCAGGAGTGGTACCAACAGGAATATCCCGACACCGGCGCCGGCAACCGTCGATACCGGCGATCTCAATCAGGCGCTGTTCGCGATTCCAGCGACGGCGGATTCGAGCGCTGACGGGTGATTACACGCTTGCGGGTGCAGATGCTGGCGGCGGATGCGGACGATTCGGTGCAGTCGATCGCCAATGTCTACGGTGGCAACGTCTATGGCTGGATGGGGACCGATTCGCTGGGGCGGAATCTCTGGGAGGGATTGCTGTACGGCTTCCCGGTGGCGTTGCTGATCGCGGTGGTGGTTTCGATACTCTCGACGGTCATGGGAGCGAGCCTCGGAATCATCAGCGGGTATTCCGGCGGCAAGACCGACTCAGCCATTCAGCGCGGCGCCGATGTGGTTTCGAATGTGCCCTTGTTGCCGTTGCTGATCTTTCTGGTTTTCATCATCGGACCGAACCTGGCGGTGATCATGCTGGTGCTGGTGGCGTTTAGCTGGCCGGGATTGACCATTCTGGTGCGTTCGATGGTGCTGTCGCTGCGCGACGGGCAACATCGTCGAGGCAGCCAAAGCCATGGGCGCTTCGAGGACGCGCATCATGACCCGGCATGTCTTCCCACAAGTGGCGCCGTTCATCGTGGCGCAGATGATCTTCGCGGCGCCGGCCGCGATTCTGGCCGAAGCGTCGCTCAGCTTTCTGGGACTTGGGCGATCCGTCGATTCCGACCTGGGGCCAGATGCTGGAATCAGGCTTCCGAACCGGCGCCCTCTACGTCGGTTACTGGTGGTGGGTGATTCCACCCGGGCGTGTTGATCATCGTGACCGCGCTGGCGTTTACGTTGCTGGCGCTGGCGATGGAGCAAGTTGTGGATCCCCGATTGCGCGATCAACGTTGAACGAGCGGCGCGGTCCCCGCTGGGTGAGCGCTTCGATCGCCGTCATCAAGCGCTCCAGATCGTCGCGGTCGTTGTACCCCTGGTAGGAGACGCGCACCATATCGAGTCCGCCCCAGGACGAGATGGGAGCTTCGATCTGGTATTCGTCGTACATCCGTTGCTTGAGCTCGACCGGGTCGCTGGTGCGCACCGGGCAGGCGACCAACTGGGCATACCATTCGGGTGAATCGGGATGGATTGGCTCGCAGCCGCTGTAATCGGCGATGCGCTGGCGGGTTTCGCGGGCGAGCTCGTGGCAGCGGGCGCGGACCGTCGGCCAATCATGCTCGGCCTGGAACCTGATCGCGTCGGGCACGGCCAGGAAGGCGGCTGGATCGCGGGTGCCCTGCCATTCGTTGCGCTGCACGAAGGTGGATGGCTCGAGCACGCCGTGCCGGCCCCATCCCCAGCTGATGATGAGCGATTCGATCCACCCCTGCTCTTCGGGCCGCACGTAGATAAATGCCGAACCTTTGGGCGAGCAGAGCCACTTGTGAAAGTTGCCGGTGTAGACATCGACCCCGAGGGCGTCCATATCGAGCGGAATCTGACCCGGGGCATGCGAGCCGTCGACAATCGTCAGGATGCCCGCTTCGCGGGCGCGCTGGCAGATGAGCTCGACCGGCAAAGGTGATCGCCGTGGGCGAGGTGATGTGGCTCAGGAAGATGGCTTTGGTACGCTCGGTGACCTGCGACCACATCGATTCGACGATCTCTTCGTGGGAGGTGACCGGCAAGGGGATCTCGTGACGCACCAATCGGGCGCCCATTTTGTTCAGAAGCCAGTCCCAGGCCATCGTGCAGGCGCCGTACTCATGATTGGTGGTGAGCACCTCATCGCCTTCCTCGAGCTCGAGGGAACGGATGATGAGATTGACGCCCCAGGTGGAGTTCATGATATTAACGACCGAGTCTGGCGTGCAGTTGAGGTAGGCGCCGATCTCCTCGCGAACGGTCGCGAGCCTGCTATCGATCTCACGGCCGAGGAACTTCACCGGTTGGCGTTCGAGCTCTCGTTGCCAGCGTTGATAAGCGTCGAAGACTGGGATCGGACATGCGCCGAAGGAGCCATGATTGAGGAAGGTCACCTCCGGATCGAGGAGGAACAACTCTTTCAACGAATTGGCGGTCACGGGCAACCCAAACCTCGCGAAACACGAATGGACGCGTCAACAATCTACAGGTGGACCCCGACTGGTCTGGCCTTCGGGCGAAGTATACAGGGGAGCTGTAAACAGTTTCCCGGAATGGAGCAGCAATTGAACGAATTACGATGGGCGCTCGTGACCGGAGTGGGGCGCCAGGTCGGTATTGGCGCGGCCATCTGCCGGGCACTTGCGGCCGACGGGGTGTCGATCTGCTTTGCAGGATGGACGAATTACGACGCCGAGATTTACGGAGGCGAGCATCGCCGCTGGCATGAGTCGTTCGCGGCGGAGCTGGAAGCGCTCGGGGTGGAAGCAGCTGGCTTCGAGGTCGATCTCTCGGAACCGGCGGCCATCGTTGGGCTGATGGATCGGGTGCGCGAACGGACCGGCATGCTTTCGATCCTGGTGAACAATGCCGCGTTTTCGACCAACGGCGATATCGATGCGCTCACGGCCAAGCAGCTCGACGACCACTATGCGGTGAACGTGCGCGGAATGGCGCTGCTGACCCAGGCATTCGTGCGGCAATGGACTGGTGACAGCGGGGGCCGGGTGGTCAATATGACTTCCGGGCAGGGACAGGGTCCGATGCCGGGCGAGCTGGCCTATGCGGCCAGCAAGGGCGCGGTGGAGGCGTTCACCACCTCGGTAGCGCCGACCCTGGCGGAGCGGGGGATCACGATCAATGCGGTCAACCCAGGACCGACCGATACCGGGTGGATGTCAGACGAGTTGAAAGAGATTCTCCTGCCGCAGTTTCCGATGGGTCGGATCGGCGGTCCGGACGATGCGGCACGATTAGTGGCGTTTTTGTGTAGTGAGCATGCGGGGTGGATCACCGGTCAGGTGATGAACTCGGAGGGCGGTTTCTGGAGAAAGTAGGACCTCAAAAACGCTCAGAGCTGGTATTGGGATAAGTCTCTCCGATGCGATCCGGCGAGCGTTCAGCAGGATCAGCCAGTTACTCACAAGGGTACTAGGGTAGATCCTCGCCGAACCAGCGTTTGCGAGCCGCCTCATCGGCGACGAGTCCGGCCGGACCGGTGAGTTCGATCCGGGCAAGCCCGCCGAGCGTTGGATCGTGCTCGCGTGCCCGGAGGTGCCCTTCCATGCGCTGCAATGCTTCGGCGCTTGGGTCGAAAAAGTCATGCCACCAGTGGTCGATCGTGCGGACTACGCTATAGACGTGCTGCCGTCGCTGAGCGAATTCCTTGATTGCCGAGTCCCAATTCGTCGATTCGAACAGCAGCTCGCTCAAGTTCCGCACATCCCAGAAGAGGAGTGAGGTGCCATGCCCCTCCGACGGATCGGGTGCGCCAGCCGCATCACCGATCAGGACGACGCCATTCCCGGCGATTTCACTGGACCAGATGCAGTTGTTCGGGAAGAAGCCAATCGGCCCTGCTTGCGGTGCGCTTGCCAGCGCGTCCATGCCGAGACGATGTGCCGCGAATGCGATGAGGGCATCGAATGACCGATCGACACCCGTCGCCCGGAGCTGATCCGCCTGCATCGATACGTAGAGCCGGGTGTGTTCCGATCCAGCCGCAAACCAGATCACCATCACCCCGGGATTCCAGTCGTAGTTGATCGATCCGTGCCCGATGCTGCGCTGGTTCAGCAGCACGCCCCCAAAACGATGATGCTCCGGATCCGCCACCGTTTCCCCACCGGTCCAGCGGCGAGCAGCCGAGAGCTTCCCGTCGGCAGCGACCACCAGTCGGGCGCTGAATTCAGTCTCGCCTCCTTCGAGGGCCACGCGGACGGATGGCGAGCCGTTTCGCGCGAAGCCGATCGCCTTCGCCGGTCGGATTGCTGCCGCTCCCTGGTCAGCCGCCCAGGTGAACGCGAACTCCTGGAAACGCGGATGGAGAAAACTTAGCCCCGGGGTATCCTCCAGGGCTACCTCCCAGTCCGATTCGGCAACGATACCGCCTTCAAAACGGATAAGTGACCGCAGGGGAACGGTGCCGGCCAACTCCTGAATGATTTCGAGCCCCGCGCTGCGCGCCTCGTCGACTCCCCAGGGCCAGGTGAGCTCGCCCCGAACCCGGTCCCGGAAGGCAGACTCGCGCTCGAGGAGCAGCACGGAGAGCCCTCCGCGCGCCAACACCCCAGCGAGGCATGATCCCGCGATCCCACCACCGACTACGACGACATCGTACTGGGTCGAAGCTGCCATCGATCTCTCCCCGTTGACGGGTGCGAAACGTGGAACCCCATTTGCCCGAAAATTGATTGTGTTGCGATTCGTTCGATTGTATCAGGCAGTTGCCTACCGGAAAAGCAGGCGCGAACGGTGCACTTGCACGCAAATGATTCGTGCCTCGATCAGGGTCTCGATGCTAGGCGTTGGAGAACCCATTCACAGTCCACATCCGCTTGCTGAGACAGCCGAGTCGGACGGTCGCCACTGCGACCGAGCTGCTTGCTCCCTGCTACGCGTTGGCGAGCTGACGGGTGTGCTGGTTGGCGCCGATGCCGATGCCGTAGTAGATGAGACCCTCGCGTTCGACACGGATCGGGTCGAGCATGTTGCGGCCATCGAAGATGACCGGATTTTTGAGCTCGGAGCGGAGCAGGTCGAAGTCGGGCATTTTGAACGCGCGCCATTCGGTGCAAACCGCGAGCGCGTCCGCGCCGGAGAGGGCGGCTTCGGCATCTGCGGCCAGGATGAGCGTTGCCTTCATCGACCGCCGACGGAAAGAGATGCGCGGCTTCTTTCATGGCGACCGGGTCATATGCCTGAACTCTGGCGCCGGCATCCCAGAGCGCGGTCATGAGATTGATGCTGGGGGCCTCGCGCATATCGTCCGTGTTGGGCTTGAAGGCGAGTCCCCAGAGCGCAATCGTCTTGCCGCTCAGGTTTCCGTCGAAGTGAGCCGAGATCTTTTCGAAGAGCTGGTCTTTCTGCCGGTCGTTGACCTGGTTGACCGCGCGCACGAGCTGAGCGTCGTAGCCAACGGATTCGGCGACCTTTTCCAGCGACGAGACATCCTTGGGAAAGCAGGATCCGCCGTAGCCGCAGCCGGGATAGATGAAGGAGTACCCGATGCGCGGGTCGGAACCGATTCCCACGCGCACGTTCTCGATGTTGACCCCGATGCGCTCGGCGATATTCGCCATCTCGTTCATGAAGGAGATCTTGGTTGCCAGGAGCGCGTTGGCGGCGTACTTGGTGAACTCGGCCGAACGGAGGTCCATGACCATCAATCGGTTATGGTTACGGTTGAAGGGGGCATAGAGTTCACGCATGAGCTCGGTAGCCCAGGGGTCGTTACTCCCGACGACAATGCGGTCTGGCCGCATGAAATCGTCGATAGCCGCTCCTTCTTTGAGGAATTCCGGGTTGGAAACGACCGCGAAGGGGATATCCTCTTCGCGCTTGCGAAGCTCGTCACGGATGATCTCGGAGACGCGGTCGCCGGTGCCGACCGGAACGGTCGACTTGTCGACCACCACCGTCTCTTTCGTGATGAATTGACCGATCGAGCGGGCCACGGCTTCGACCGCGGAGAGGTTGGAGGATCCATCCGCCAGCGGCGGAGTGCCTACGCAGATGAACACCACCGCGGCATGATCGATGCCGGCTTTTGCGTCGGTGGAGAACTCGATGCGGCCGGCTTTCAGGTTGCGCTGGAGCATCTCAGTCAAGCCGGGCTCGAAGATGACCGATTCTCCCTGGCGCAGCCGTGCGATCCGATTGGGGTCGATATCGACGCCAACGACATGGTTACCGGCTTCTGCAAAGCAGGTGCCCGTCACGAGGCCGACATAGCCCGTGCCGAAAATGGTGATCTCCAACGTACGTATCCTCGCTGAGATTTTGAGTGGATTGGGTCGAGCGTCAACGTCGACTGCACGGCGAATTCTACGATGTTTTGTCAAGCATCCGGCGTACGAATGACGGGAAACACGACTTACCCGGTAAACTTCTCAAACAACCTTGCATGGATCGTTGCAGCCATCCATGCCCTAACCTGACGCGAATCAGACAACTCGGAGCAGATATTGGATAGCTCACCACCGAAAACAGAACAACCACAACGACGACGGCGCCGGCGACCGGCGTCGACAGAATCGACCGCCACGAGTGCTCCTGCGCAATCAGGACAACCGGCACAGCCCGCGAAGAGCGTGATTGGCGCCAACCGGCGGCAACAGCCGAGGCAGGACAAGGCGAAAGAGCCGACCGGCGTGGGCGGCCCCAAGGGACGCTTGCGGGTAATCCCGCTGGGGGGCGTCGGCGAGGTCGGCAAGAACTGCACGGTCGTCGAATACGAGAACGACCTGATCTTGCTCGATGCCGGAGCGAAATTCCCGGAAGACGATCAGCTCGGTGTCGATCTGATCGTGCCCGATGTCTCCTATATCAAGGAGCGGGAACGAAACCTGCGCGCGATTCTGATCACGCACGGGCACGAGGACCATATCGGCGGGTTGCCGTTCATCATGATGCAGCTCAGGCCGAAGGAGCCGGTGCCGGTCTATGGCCCGGCGCTGGCCATGGGGCTGCTGGATGCCAAAATGCGGGAAAGCCGTACGGAAAAGTACGTCGACCTGCGGCCGATTCCAGCTGGGACAGCGGCTTACATTTGGCAAGCTGACGGCTGAATTCATCCATGTGACGCACTCGATTCCGGACACGAACGCGATTGCGGTGCATTCGCCGGTCGGGACGATCATCGATACCGCCGACTTCAAATTCGATCCGACCCCGATCATGGGCAAGCCGACCAATGAACGGCGCTTGCGCAAGCTGGGTGAAACGGGCGTGCTCGCGCTCTTCTCGGACACCGTGCGAGTGGAGAGCGAGGGCTCGACGCCGAGCGAGCGCGTGGTCTATGACACGATGCGGCGGGTGATCGAGCGGTCGAAGGGGCAAGTCATCATTGCCACGTTCGCCTCGAATATCAGCCGGCTCAAGATGGCGCTCGATGCCGCTCAGCATAGCGGCCGCAAGGTCGCCGTGGCCGGCCGGAGCATGGAACAGAGCTCACGGGTGGCGCAGGAGCTGGAGTATCTGGATCCGGAGCCCGGGTTGCTGATCTCGCTGGACGAGGCGCTGCGGTTGCCACCCGAGAAACGGCTACTGGTTGTGACAGGGAGCCAGGGAGAACCGGCGGCGGCGCTGGCGCGCATCGCCATGGGGGCGCATCCGAAACTGCGGGTCGCGCGCGGCGATGTGGTGATCATCTCGGCATCTCCGATCCCCGGGAACGAAGAGACGGTGTCCCGCACGATCGACAATCTCTTCCGCCGTGGGTGCGAAGTGGTCTATAGCGCGATCGAGCGCGGGGTGCATGTTTCCGGGCACGCGGGGCGGGACGAGCTCAAGAAGATGATCGAGCTGGTGCAGCCGAAGTTCGTGGTGCCGATCCATGGCGAGTACCGGCACATGGCGCTGTATCGCGAGCTGGCGAAGTCGGCCGGCGTGCCATACGACCATGTCTTCTTTCCGGAAATCGGCGGCGTGCTGGAGTTCACTGCGGACAAGCTGATGCCGAAAGGGCCGGGTGAAGTCGGGCTCGGTGCTGGTCGACCGGCTGGGCGATCGGGATGGCGGCCAGGTGATTCTGCGCTCGCCCGATACGCTGACCGACGATGGCATCGTGCTGGCGACGGTGGTGGTGCGCCGCGAAACGGGCGAGATCATCGCCGGTCCGGATTTGATCGGACGCAAGCTGAAAGCGGATCTGACCCCACAGCGGCTCGATCAGGCCGAAGATGAGCTTCGCAAGGTGATGTTGAAGCAGAAGCGGGGCGAGGTCGAGCCGTCGTTCTATGCACGGCGCATGAAGGAATCGGTCGCGAAGTCGCTCTATCGGAACACCAAGAGCCGGCCGCTGATCCTGCCGGTCTTGACGAAGATCTAGAGCTCGATACCTCACATGAAAAACGCCGCCCATCACAGGGCGGCGTTTTTCAATCGATCGGTGGGAGAGACGCTTAGTTGGAAGAAACGGCGACGAGCTCGACCTCTTCCGCAGCGTCGACCTCTTCACAGGCCCAGCGGGCGGACCAGTCGGAAATGGCTTCGACGACCATGCTGAGATCCTGGCCCTTGGGGGTCAACTGGTATTCGATACGCACCGGGGTTTCCGGATAGACGACGCGCGTAACCACTCCCTCGGCTTCGAGCTCCTTCAGGCGCTCGGAAAGCAGCCGGTCGCTCAATCCCGGGATGGCATGAGCGATGTCGCTAAAGCGGGTTTCGCCACTCAGAAGGGCGCGCAGAATAGCGCCAGTCCAACGGCGACCGATGAGCTCGACCGACTTATGAAATTTGGGACAGAAGCTTTCCTGGAAATCGACCGTCGTTAATCATAGAATCAATTCTAACATTTGGTAAGCCCCTTGACACTTGTTAGGAGCGGCGGTATAGTCGCTGACGAAGTGTAAGTCACCGGATAAGCGACTTACAAGCAGCGTTTCACATGAGAAGGATGGATTTTTCGATGACTGCAACCAACACCACGACCGGAACGACAACCTACGCGATCGACGCTTCGCATTCGCAGGTCGGGTTTTCCGGTCAAGCACATGATGTTCTCGACCGTGCGCGGCAACTTCCGCGGGTTCGAAGGAACGATCGTGGTCGACAACGATAACCCGGCAAATTCAACGGTCAACATCACGATCGATGCCTCGACCATCACGACCGGCGATGATCGCCGCGACGAGCACCTGCGTTCGGCGGACTTCTTCGATGTCGAGAACTTCCCCACCATCACGTTCAAGAGCACGTCGATCGACTACAAGATCGGCGGATGATTTCACCGTCAACGGCGAGCTGACCCTGCATGGCGTGACCGCTCCGGTGAAGATCAAGGCCGAGCAGACCGGCGAAGGCACCAATCCCTGGGGCGTCGATGTGGCAGGTTTCGAGGGCAAGACCGAGATCAACCGCGAAGAGTACGGCCTTACCTACAACGCGGCGCTCGAGAAGGGCGGCGTGCTGGTGGGCAAGGACATCAAGATCAACCTCGAGCTCGAGGTTGCCAAGCAGTAACCCACTGCCAGACACGACTCGAACTGAAAACGGCGCGGGAGAAAATCCCGCGCCGTTTTTTGTCGTCGATGTCGCGATACCCAATCAGGCGACGGTCGAGCCAGGAAGGTCTGACGTCAGGGCAACCAGTGGGTCTGGTGCGGTCGAGCTCGACGGTGCGTGGATGTAGTACTCGTTCATCGCGAAACGGCGGCGATCATCGTCGTTCTCCAGAAAGTCGCGCTCGCCTTCCTTGGGCTGTTGGGTTTTGTGGGCCCCGAACGCATCGGTCTTGCGCTGGATGAACGGCTCCACGTTGGCCACGACCGTAAATGCCGCCAACGGCTGTCCCATCCGGTTGCGGCGTTCCTCGGACATACCGGCAAAGGCGCCGTGATCCTGATTGGCGATCTCCTGGAAGAACTCGCGCGGGAACGAGCTGAAGTAGAGATGGGGCACCAGATCGGGGCGAAGCTGGCTGGCGGCCACTACCGATTCATAGATGTGAACGTGGTCCGGGTGCAGGTAGCCGCCCTCTTCGGAGAAGGTGAAGACGATGTCTGGGCGGATCTCTTCCAGGATCGCGATCAACTGGGTGGCGACTTCGTCCGCGGTGTGTTGAATGAATGCTGCGGGATCCTGGTTGGCATCGGTGCCGAACATGCCGGAATCGCGGAAATCGAGAAAGCGCACCGAGGAGATGCCGAGGATGGCGGCGGCGTCCAACAGCTCAGCCTCACGGACCTGTCCCAGGTTCTCGGGTGTTGCGAGCGATGGATGGGCGATCTCGCCCTGTTCGCCGCGGGTGGCGCAGATCAGGGTGATGGTGGCGCCGCGGTCGGCGAAGGCGGAAAGGACACCGCCGATGGTGAAGGCTTCGTCATCGGGATGAGCGAATACCGCGACGACGCGGGTTCCGGTGAAATCGAGCATGTAGGTGTTGTCCTTGTTCGCAGTTTTCGGCTATCTCGGTCGGCATGAGCGAATACGCTCAACAGTGTAGAGCGGCTGCCATCGGCTGGAGCATTCTATGCAGGTGTGTACCAGGGAGAATCGGGGCGCTGGAAGAGGGCGAGGAGTGCATTCTGGCGAGCTCGCTCTTCGGAATAGCGCCGTACGCGGGCGGGATCGGGCGTCGTGACGGGTGCCCCGTCGACGGGGTCGAACGGAACGAGCGACGAATCGAGATTGGACAGTGCCAGAACGGCCGCGCCGCGGGCGGCAGATTCGAGCGATTCGTCGAGCGCGATGACCGGTGCGTCGAGCGTATCGGTCACGATCTGCAGCAAGAGATCGGACTTCAGCAAGGCGGCCCCATTGGCGACGATGGCGGCGTCGTCCGGGGCAATCGCGCGGACCGCGTCGCAGGTTTCGGCGAGGCGGAAGGCAACCGCTTCGGTGGCGGCTAGCAGGAGCTCGGCGCGGGTAGTGGCGAGAGAGAGCCCGGATATGACGCCGCGGGCGCGGTCGTTCCAGATTGGGGAGCGTTCCGCGGAGAGAAATGGGAGGATGCTGAGCCCGTGGGCGCCCGGTTCGAGGGCGGCGGCCACGCCACGCAGGGAGCCTTCCGGGTCGTTCATCAGCCCAAGCATCCAATCGAGCATAAGGCCGCCGTTGCTGATGGCGGCGCCGTACAGGGCGGTGTTGCGGTCGATGCGGTAGATCCAGAGATTGTCGTGGAGGGGGGGAGCGCTGCCGATTGGCGCAGTGACCGGCATGCGGGTGGCGCCGGACGAGCCGAGCGTCATGGCGATACGGGATGGGTCGGTCGAGCCGGAGCCGATGGTGGCGCAGGCGCCATCGCCCAAAGCGGGGAACCATCGTGCGCCCGCAAGCTGCGGCCACCGGACGGCGTGCTCCGGGTTGAGGGTTGCCGATTGGTCGCGATCGACGATCGGCGGCAACGTGGACGGGTCGATATCGAGCAGATCGCCAAAGCGGGTAATCCACTCGCCGGACGCGAGATCGACCATGCCGGTGCCGGTAGCCATGCAGAGCGAGATCGCGTCGGAATCGAGCCAGGCATGCGCCATCACTCCGGTCGGAGCGGTCCAGCGCCGAACGCGATCGAATGTCTCGGGATCGGTTTGCTGAAGCCAGAGGAGCTTGGCCGGCCAGTAATTGGAATGGAACATGCATCCGGCGCGGGCGCGCCATGCCTGCTGGTCGAGATTGGCCCGCAGCTGATCGACCTGGTCGACCGAGCGGTTATCGCCCCAGTAGAAGACCGGGGTGATGGGATCGGCGTTTTCGTCCAGCCCCACGAGACTATGCCAGAAGCAGGAAATGCCCACGGCCGCGACATGGATACTCCCCATCTCGTTGCAGGCGTCGTCGATGACCGATTCGGTCAGCCGGCGGAGCTCTTCAGCGTCGAACGTGGAGCGGCCATCGATACCGGTTTCGATCTCATAGGGCGTCTGCGCGTGGAGATCCTGGATGGCGCGTCCGGTAGCGTCGTAGAGGATGGCGCGAGCGGACGAGGTGCCGATGTCGATGGCAAGCGCGAACGGGGATGCGGCACCGGCAGGGAGAACCGAAATCGACATGATCAGGAGTGCTCTCGTCGCATCGTCATGCGCAGAGTGTACCGATACCTGGAGCTCCCGGAGAGCGATTGCCTACGACAGGCAGTATCCACCGCTGGGCGAGAGCGGGTTGTAGATGCAAGTCGCGCTGCAACATAGGTTCGGAGCAGCCAGGTCGCAATATTGACCATCTTCCAGGCATACAGGAATCGGGGTGGGTGTTGGTTGCCAGGGAAATGTGGGACCGCTGAATCCGCGCCGGGCGGCCTCCGCTCGATGGTGCACGGCGGCTCCTGAGGACGTAACGGCTCCGATTCCGAGCAACGCCTTGAGCAGCGTACGACGACTCGTGCCGGTTGCTGCCTTTCTGGTCATCGAGTCGAAGTCACGGTCGTCCATCGCGCAATGCTCCCCATTCAGATTCATGACGCACGATGTCCATTGCGTTTACGCGCCTTCTGGTATGCGCAGCATAGTGTTCGAGTTGGTCGCAGACAAGCGTGGTGCCCCGCTCGAGATGCGGCAGTCCTGTACGTCGATAACCGTCCGGGCATTCCGACGAACCTGCTTCGCACCGCGTCGTGGAAAACCGGCATACTTAGCGGCTGAGGACTTATCGAAGATAAGAACGGGATGATGCCAACGTATGAAGCTTTCTGCAAAGGTTCTGGAATTTCTGAATGAGACGCGGTTCGGCGTTCTGGCGACATTGAACGCCGACGGAGCACCGCAGCAGACAGTTATGTGGTACCTGCCGGTCGATGGCGACACCATCCTGATGAATACCAAGAAGGGCCGCGTCAAGGACAAAAACCTGGAGCGTGACGGCCGGGCGTCGCTTTGTGTCGAAGACGGTCAGCGATATGTCGCCGTGCGGGGAACGATCGTGGTCGATAACGATCCTGCGAACGGCCAGGAGACGATGCGTGCGGTGACAACGCGCTATGTCGGTGAGGCGGAAGCCGAGCGCCAGATGGACGAGATGTACAGCAAGCAACATCGCATCGCGCTGACGCTCAAGATCGATTCCGTCGACACGCACGGCTTCGAGGATTAGCGATTTTCCCGAGACAGGTAGCGTTACCGGAACCAGATTGTGAGCCGATGCAACGAAGCGAGTTGCGTCGTTTCGCTCAGAACGACAGGTTCCGGGGCGTAGTCGCTCGACATGCTCGGAAGAGATAGGACGACGATGACGAAGGTAGTTGCGCTGGCAGGAGGGGTCGGCGGGGCGAAGATGGCTCAGGGGCTGATGCACGCCTACGACGATGTCGACCTGACCGTCATCGTAAACACCGCCGATGACTTCGAGCTCTTTGGGCTGCGGATCTCGCCCGATCTCGATACAGTGATGTACACGCTGGGGGAGATTGCGAACCCGGCAACCGGGTGGGGCATCGCGGGGGATACCCGCGGGACACTGGATGGCATTGCGGCATACGGGATCGATACCTGGTTTCTGGTGGGAGATCGGGACTTTGCGACCGATATCCTGCGCTCCGCCTGGTTGCGCGACGGCGAGACATTGACCGAGGTCACCCGGCGGCTGGCTGAGGGGCTCGGTATCGCTGCCCGCATCCTGCCGATGTCGGATGACCCCGTGGCAACGATGGTGAAAACACCGGACGGCGAGCTTTCGTTTCAGGACTACTTCGTGCGGCGGCAGCAACAAGACGAGGTAACCGGCGTCCGGTTCGCCGGGATCGAGCAGGCGACTGCAACCGAGCACGCACTCGATGCGATCGCGGAAGCTGAGCTGATCGTCTTCTGCCCGTCGAATCCGATCGTGAGCATTGGGCCGCTGCTGGCACTCCCGGAGTTACGTTTGGCGGTGGAGCAAAGCCGCGCTCCCCGGGTAGCCATGAGCCCCATCATTGCCGGCAAAGCGCTCAAGGGCCCGGCGGACAAGATGCTCAGCAGTCTTGGCTACGACGCGAGCGCAGCGGGCGTGGCGGCGATCTTGCGGCCACTGCTCGATGGCTATGTGCTCGACGAGCAGGACGCCGAAGCCCTTCCCGCGATCGAGGCCACGGGTCTTCCAGCGCGGGCCATGCAAACGATCATGGGCGGCAAGGAGGACCGGGCGCGATTGGGGCGCGAGGTGATCGACTATGGACTCTCCTTGCGCTCGGATGTCGTCCCAGCATGAGCGCGCGGGCGGCCATCGTGATTCCCATTCGCTCGTTGAGCGATGGCAAAACGCGGCTTTCGGCGGTGCTCGATCCGGCGGCGCGCTCGGCCTTGACCCGGGAAATGCTGGACCGGGTGGTGCGAGCCGCGCTGGGCGCCGTTTCCCGGGCCGAGGTCGTGGTGATCAGCCCCGATCCCGATGCGCTCGATGAGGTCGGTCGGGTCGATCCCGCTATCCGATTGCTCCTGCAGGATCCCATGCAACCCGGGTTGAACCCAGCGCTCGAGCAAGCGGCGGCTGCGGTGCGGGAGATGGGGGTTTCGACGGTGCTGATCTTGCCCGCCGATCTGCCATTGGTGTCCAGCGCGGATATCGACAATTTGCTCCGCCGGGATGCCCCCGTCGTTATCGCGCCCGACCGCCATCGGACCGGCACCAACGCACTCATGGTGCGACTCGACGCATTTGGCGAGCCGTTCGTTTTCCAATTTGGCGAGGGAAGCTTTGGCAAGCACCAGGACGAGGCGGGCCGCCTCGGGGTGGACGCGATGACCGCGGCCGCGTTGGGAACCTCGTTCGATCTCGATACACCGGAAGATTTGGCGCAGCTCCAGGCGCTGCAAACGCCTTCGGGCGCAGGACTGAACACGCGATGAGTGAAGACGTGACGGCGCTGGAAATCATCGGTCTTCCCAAGCTGCCGGAGGTGCGCCCCGGGGACGATCTGGTGGGCATGATCGGCGATGCGATCGACGAAGCCGGCATCGGGCTGCGTGAGGACGACGTGCTGGTAGTGACCCAGAAGATCGTCAGCAAGGCCGAAGGGCAACTGGTGGATTTGCGCTCGATCGAGCCATCACCATTTGCGCGCGATTTTGCCGAGCAGTGGAGTAAAGACCCACGGCAGGTCGAAGTCGTGCTGCGCGAGTCGAAGCGCATCGTGCGCATGGATCGCGGGGTTCTGATCAGTGAAACGCGGCACGGGTTCGTGTGCGCGAACGCAGGAGTCGATGCGTCGAACGTCGAGGCTGAAACGGTTTGCCTGCTTCCGGCCGATCCGGATAGGTCCGCGCAGCAGATTCGGAATGGCCTGGGGGAGCGTTTCGGCGTCTCACCGGGGGTCATCGTTTCGGATTCGTTCGGGCGGCCGTGGCGGGTCGGGATCGTGAACGTGGCGATTGGGGTGGCCGGACTGGCGGCTCTGATCGACTATCGTGGTCAGTATGACGATGCCGGATATGAGCTGCATGTCACCGTCATCGCCGTGGCAGATGAGCTCGCCTGCGCGGCGGAGCTGGTTTCCAACAAGCTCGACCGAAGACCGGTCACCTTGATCCGGGGCTACCAGCCGCCGCTTTCGATGCCGCACGGGAGCGGGCAGGATCTGCTGCTCGATCCGGGTCGGGATATGTTCCGATAGATGTGCCCAGTGCTTCGAGGAAAGCTGCCGGTCTTCCACTTCGAACAGGCAAGCAGGCCATTCACTTCGACTGGAACGAAAACGCGACGACACCCTCGATTGCGACCGGCATTGGCGCAAGCCGTATCATGAAACAAAGCAACATTCGTCTGATCCGAGAGGTGAAGGAGAACCGATGACTATCGTTGGATACGCGGCGAGTTTCGAGCAGTTTCACCCGACCGATCTGCTGACCTGGTCGAAACTGGCTGAGGAGCAGGGATTTGGCGCGGTCATGGCGTCAGATCATTTTCACCCATGGGTGCCGTCGCAAGGACACTCGGCCTTCGTCTGGTCGTGGATGGGCGCGTTGGGCGTCGAGACCAAGCTGAAGTTCGGCACGGGGGTGACTCCTCCGGGGTACCGTTATCATCCGGCCATTCTGGCGCAAGCTGCCTGCACGCTGGAAGCGATGTTCCCGGGGCGGTTCTTTCTCGGTCTGGGCGCAGGCGAAGCGCTGAACGAGCACATCACCGGGGAATACTGGCCCGAGGCGCCGGTACGCCTGACGCGGCTGGCAGAGTCGATCGACATCATCCAGCAGCTTTTCACCGGCAAAGTGGTCAAGTACAAATCCGAGCACTTCAATGTCGAGAGCGCGCGCATCTACACCCTGCCGGAAGCGCCGCCGCCGATCTACATCGCGACCGCGGGTCCGATCCAGGCCTACCGAACCGGCAAGATGGCCGACGGTCTGATTCTGGTGGGCGCGGCTGACGAGAAGCTCAAAATGCTGATCGAACGATTCGAGAAGGGCGCCACGGAAGCGGGCAAGGACCCGAGCACGATGCCGAAGATGATTCAGGTCAAGGTGTCACTGGCCGATACCGAGCAGGAAGCCATCGATCTGGCGGTCAAGGATTGGCCGAACGGAGGCATGGCGTTCCCGAAGGGGGATATTCGCAATCCCGAGGACTTCGAGATCATGGCCAAAATGGTGGAGGGGAAGCACTTCAAGAACCGCGTGCTGACTACCGCCGATCTCGACAAGCATGTCGAATATCTGCAGCACTTCATCGACATTGGATTCGACGAGATCTACGTGCACAACGTGAACCGGAATCAGGAGCCGTTCATCAAGACGTACGGCGAAAAGGTGATTCCGAAGCTGAAGTGGGGCAAGTAGACAAACAGCGCTCACGAGCTCGAACAGGCGACGGCGGCGGGACATTCGTTCCCGCCGCTTTTTTCATGTCCGAATCCGACGCGTCACGTCGGTCTTAACCTTCAGAGCCAGCGATAGATTGACCCAGGCTATCGACCATCGATAAGCTCGTTCGCCGGGCGATACATGACGGCTCGATCCATCAATACCATGCCTGATCCAGCCTCACGAAACGGCTACGCCGCCAGGTCCGAAGAGCTAGTTGATAAGTGCGCGACGAGAGGCTCCCAGTGCGAGATCTCGGGTCATGCGATCGAATTGCGAGTAATCCTTAGGTATCGCCCAGTGATTCGAGGCCGCAACGCTTGCGTTGTTCTGGGCGTTCGCTTCGAACGATACCGCGATCGACATGCTCGAACGAGAGCGCTTGGCTGAGCCGCAAACAGTCGTCCAGTGATCGAATAAGAAAGACCGGCGAGGTGATTCCCCCGCCGGTCTTTCTCGGGTGCTAGAGACGCGTTCGATCGAGCTTACTTGTTGTGCACGAGCAGGTCGTTTGCGAAGTACGTGTGGTTGCCGTCGAGTTGCAGATTGTAGAGCTGCGTCGACGGATCGGCCGTATGGGGAGTAATGCTCGCAAACGCAAATGGCTCGGTGCGAATTGTCTGCGAATCGACGGTTGATCCAACTCCACCCCGAACCGGCACAAGCACGCCGCTCAGGAGCACGAGTCGATCACCAATCCTTAGCTGCTGGACGCCGGGCAGGCGATGATCGCGGTAGGCGTCTGCTGGAAGGATTGCTTTCCAGCCGTCGTCGGTCTGGAAGGGGTGCGAACCAGTGACAAAGGGAATTCCACCGTCAAATCCGTAGAGCTCCCGATTTCCGAGCAGTGGCATATCGATGTTC
The DNA here is from genome assembly GCA_963720855.1 of uncultured Chloroflexia bacterium. Lineage (GTDB taxonomy): Bacteria > Chloroflexota > Chloroflexia > Thermomicrobiales > UBA6265 > JAMLHN01. The sequence continues at coordinate 608,825 of CAVRGV010000003.1, forward strand.
ACAACGCGATTGACTGCTCCGTCGTCTCCGAGAACATGGTCGCCCACACGAATCTCCGAAACCGGGGTGGAGGTTCCATCGGCCATGGCAATTCGCGTTTCGCCCGTGAAGCAACCGCCGCCATCCGGCGGACAGGGGACGATGCACGTCGCGTACTCGCTCCCGCAGCAACCGCTACCGAAATTGCAGATGGACCCCTCGGGGCACTGCTCGCACGAGTCATAGCAATCGAAATAGTCCATACAGATGCTGTCACCGTTGCCGTCCAGCACGCAATAGCAGGTAATGGTGCCGTTGCAGAAGTAGGCATTCTGGCCTGCGCAGTAGTTCGCTTCGCCCGGGCAATTCCCCCCATATGTTGCGTAGCAGATACCGGCCTGACAAATGCCACTGCAGCAGTCGGTGTTGGAGGAGCACGATGCGCCGTCTTCCGCGCAAATGGATTGGCAGACGCCGCTGGCACACAACTCGCCTTCGCCGCAATCAGAATCCGAACAACAGGCACCTTCGAAGAACGGAAGGCACTCGCCGTTGCAGACGAAGCTGCCAGTTGGGCAGCAGCGCTCTTCGCCGAAACATTCACCATAGCAGCAAGCGTTATCGCAGCATTCGGCGCCGGCGGGACAACAGTCGGGTCCACACTGACTCGTGTTGCCGGGACATACACATTTCGAGCCATCCCAATATTGCTGCCCGGGACAGGATGGTGGTTTCGGCGTCGGTGTGGGACGGCGAGCGGCACTGGTCCCAAGCGTCAACTGGCTCCCTGCCACCGCTGCTCCACTCAATCCGAGCGCAGCCTTGACGATGGCGCGGCGCGATGTTCCGGAGCCGAATGCGCGCGTCAAACGATCGAACTGTGATCCGTCCATTTACGACACTCCCACGTGGAGAAGACTGCTGACGTTCGGGATGCGGAACCAAGTGCTCTTGCGTGTTTTCGCGATTCTATCAATGCTGGGTGTCTCGAGGAACCAGATCTGCGGACAAGCATGTGGGGGGTCTTCGATGCATCCGCTACGTGTTCACCGCGCGCTATTTGATGCCGAGAGTCAGGTTGAATGGCAACCGCGACGAGCGAGGTTTTGGCTCAGGGTGACGGTAGACAGGGAAGAGCGCCTGCCACCCCGCGCAGGACGGCGCGCTCAGGTTGGCTGCCGGAATGCTGGACGTGGGGGATTGCGGATCACGCAAGGTCTGCGATGCCGCGGCGGACGAAATCCCAGAGGGCGTGGTCGATTTCGGGAATTGATTCGACGCCGAGCCGGTTGAGGATGTGGAGGATTTCCTGGCGATGCTCATCATCGTGGAGGATGACGTGCAGGATGGCGGCGGCGTTGGTTTGCGGTTGATCCCAGCTATCGGTGAAGGTGTCGTCCAGGAGGTCCTCGGACTGGATTTGGAGCGCGAGGGCTGCGAACGTCTCGAATGCACGTTCCCATCTGGGGCGAAGATTGGCTCGCGACCAATCCTGATTCTCCCGATCGATCGGGAGTTCGCGAATTTGACTGGTCCAGGCCTCGATATTGAAGATCAGATGACCGAATGTGGCATGAATCGACTCATGACCGATATCGAACGATTGTCCAAATTGTTCGTCGGAGAGACCGGCGGTCGTATCGAACAGGACGGTCGTGGCCCAGCGATCGTGGCCGAGCAAGCGTTCGAGCAAGTCCATCATTTTTCTCCCCGGGTATGCTGGAATCGAGCATGGCCGATTGCAGAACGAGCGATCGCTGCCGGTGTGAGATGTCGAAGCGGCGAGAGATCGAGAACGGGCGACGGCAATTACCGTCGCCCGTTTTTCGCGCAAAGGCTTCGGAGAACGATTAGGCCTCGTTCTCGACCTTGTCCTCGCGGCTCTTGTATGCGAGCACGGCGGCGGCAGCGCCGATGGCGGCGGCTGGGGCCATCCAGCTATTGCTGGTCACGATCGGGCCGGATCCGGTGTTGGGCGGAGCCACGACACATTCCGATTCCGCGACGCAGTAGCCAACCGCGCCGATAGCGGTGTCGCCATAGGTGCAGCAGATGTAATCGGCGCCGAACGCCTCATTGTACGGACCGCACGGATCCTCCGTGCCGCTGTAGCAGCCATAGCACCAACCATTCGCGCCGCATTCAGTGCCTTCGACACAGCAATCGGTGCCTTCGCACATGGTCTGGAGCTCAGAGCAAACGGGGTCGATGCAGACATCGCCACAAACGCCGCTCTCATCTTCAACAGTGGCGCCACAGCAGTCATATCCGGAATCGCCGCAAGGCGTTTCTGTGCCGCCGGTGCAAGCGCAGCCCAACCAGGGATCGCCCAGACCGGATTCGGTGCAGGCGCAAATGCCTTGAGCTCCGACATCGCCCTGGATGACACAGGTGCCCTGGGTGCAATCCTCGTCATCGACACAACAGCTTCCTGGTCCACCACCCAGGCATTCCTGCGCGAAAACGCCACTGGGAGCGGCGAGCTTCACGCCGGCTACCGCGGCGACCGACGCTCCGCCGAACATCTTCAGCAGGGTGCGGCGATCGGTGCCGGAGGCAAATGCGCGTGTCAACTTATCGAATTTCTGTCCGTCCAAGAACGGTGCCCTCCTCGTGTTTTTCGGTCCGCGCACGCAGGAACATGCCAGCCAGCTCCTCACAGACATGCGCTTTCCCAGCCAGTCGACGGATACGATCCGTCTTGCCTAGCCTAGACCAGATGGAGATCCCGGGATCGACAAATGAGGTAAATCTGGGTAGTCCGTCCAGAATCGAAGGTGGCACCTCCGTACGTTCTGCACAAGCAGCCCGCCTGTTGTCGAGGAACCATGAGCCCGGCGAACCCTGGGCGTGTCACTTGAAATGGGATAGACTTATAGAAAATAAGCCTTCGGGGTTAGGGTGAGGTCGCGTTCTATGACGGCCAAGTCCCGACCGGCGGTGAAAGCCCGCGAGCGGCTGGTTGTACCAGCTGCATGATCCGGTGAAATCCCGGAGCCGACGGTAGAGTCCGGATGGGAGAAGGCGCAACAGCGAGCCGGCACTTTGCCTGGTTCTCTTTGCGAATCCCTTGAAATCGTTCAACGCCCGACGGAGAACCGTAGTGGGCGTTTTTTGTTGCCCACGCGATTCGCCGTCGCGGCGCGGGCGATTCCGAAGGCATCGTCGTATGCCGGCACGCACTGGTCCAGAACCGGATCGTGCCTCGCGGAATCGCTCGATATGGCTCGTTCGCTCGCAACGCGATTGCTCTACACGGTGCTGGTGGTTTGGACTGCCATCAGCATCGTCTTTGCGTTGCTTCACTTCTCGGGCGATCCGGCCGATGCCTTGATTCCACCGGGGAGTGACCCGGCGGATGTGGCGGCATTGCGCGTCAAGTTCGGGCTCGACCGGCCACTCCCCGCGCAATACCTCGAATACATGCGACATGCGGTCCGAGGCGACTTCGGAGACTCCTGGCGAACCGGGGAACCCGCCATGGGGCTCGTGCTCGAGCGATTGGGAGCAACCTTGTTGCTGACCGTGACCGCCTTCCTGATCGCGCTGCTGGTGGCGATTCCCTTGGGAGTGCTGTCGGGTTCGCGGCGGCATGGTCCAGCCGGTTGGCTGGCGAGCGGCGTGGGGGTGCTGGGACAAGCGTTGCCAGCCTTCTGGTTGGGGACCGTGCTGATACTCCTGTTCAGTGTGCGGCTCGGATGGCTGCCGTCCTCTGGGCGCGATGGTTGGCGTTCGCTGATCCTGCCGGCCGTGGCCCTGGCGGCGTTTCCCGCCGCGACCCTGATGCGCGTGGTTCGTGTTTCGGTGGCCGACGTGACCGGGGCGGACTATATCCGTACCGCCAATGCCAAGGGATTGCCAGGGCGCGTGGTGCTTTGGCGGCATGTCGCACGCAATGCCATGTTGCCAGCCATTGCCTACGCCGGTGTGGTCGGTGGGTTTCTGGTGGCTGGAGCGGTCGCGGTCGAATCGGTGTTCGCCTGGCCCGGGATCGGGCAGCTCGCCTTGCAGTCGGTCGCGAGCCGCGACTTACCGGTAATTCAAGCGTTCGTGGCGGTCGTTGCGGTGCTCATCGTGCTGGCCAACCTGCTGGCGGACACGATTGCCATGGCGGTCGATCCACGCTTGCGCGAAGCCGCCGTCTCGGGGGCATTTCGATGATGCCCGTGAGCCTGCTGTCCGCATCAGTAACGCGAACCGCGCCGGCGCCGGAACAACCCGTGCGCGCGCGGTTCCGGTCGATTCCGAGCATCGGCGCGGGGGCCTGGTTTGGTCTCGCCATCGTGTTGCTGCTTACGGTCATGGCGGTGGCGGGTCCCTGGATGACGGGCGATCCGGACAAGCAGGTGCTTCGCGACCGACTCCTGCCGCCGGTGTTCTTCGGAGGCACCTGGCAGCATCCGCTTGGCACCGATCAGCTCGGGCGCGATCAACTGGCGCGGGTGGTGGCCGGCTGCCGGTTGACCCTGCTGCTCTCACTGGCGGTTTCGTTCGTGTCGCTCGTGCTCGGAACAGCGCTCGGGTTGCTCGGCGGCCTCAAGCCGGGCCGCGTCGACCGGGGTATCGGATTCCTGGTCGATGTACAGATTGCGTTACCGGTGATCGTCGTCGCGATTGCGGCGTCGGCGCTCTTCGATCCCGGATTTTTGCTCGTCTTTCTGGTGCTCTTGTCGACGGGATGGGTCGCCTATCAGCGAGTCGTGCGCTTGCAGACGAGATCGCTGAACCAGGCCCAGTTCGTCGAGGCCAGCCGTTCGATCGGCGCAACTCAGAACTGGATCGTACGCCGGCATCTGCTGCCCAATCTGAGCGGAACGGTGGCCGTGCTGGCCACCCAGCAGATGGCGGCTGTGATCCTGTTCGAGGCGGCGTTGAGCTATCTCGGACTGGGCATGCCGCCGGACGCGATTACCTGGGGTCGCATGGTCTCCGATGGCCGCGAATCCCTCTTGAATGCCTGGTGGGTTTCGGTCGTGCCGGGGGCGTTCATTGCGATCGCCGTACTTGGATTCAATCTCATTGGTGAATGGTTTGGAACGCGGCGGCCGCTGGGCTCGTCGTAACGAAAGGAAGGATCGATTCGTGCGGGAGCAGTGGATGCGCACACTTGATGACTGGAATATGAGCCGGAGAGCGTTGCTTGGCACGCTCGGGGTTGGATTGGGAGCGACGCTGCTTCCACACGCGCGCGTTTCGGCGCAGAGCCCGGAAGCAACGGCGATTTCGCGAGCAGCGTCACTGACGATCGACGTTGGCGCCGAACCGGATACGCTCGATCCGGCGTTGACCTATGCGCCGAACGGTTGGTCGATCGTGCATTCGGTGTACGACTCGTTGCTGCAATTCGATAACGAAGGAAATCTGGAGCTGCTCCTGGCCGAGAGCTGGGAATGGAGCTCCCCGACGACGATTGCCGTCAAGCTGCGTCCCGATATCGTTTTCCACAATGGTGAGGCGCTGACGAGCAAAGCGGTGCAGTTCACCTTGGCGCACATTACCGCCGAGGAGACCGCATCGCAGGTCCGGGCGAATTTTGCGGTGATCGAATCGTTCAACGAGATCGATGACCTGAGCTTCGAGCTGGTACTTTCCCAGCCCGCTCCATGGCTGCCGGCGCAGATTGCGGCCTGGTTGGCTATCTTGCCACCGGACTATGCGGCCAGCAACGATTTCGCGCGCAATCCTGTCGGCACCGGACCCTACACGTTCGTCGAATGGGCGGCGGGCGAGAAGATCGCCCTCTCGGTCAACGACGCGTACTTTACGGATAGTCCCAAAGGTGTACCGATTGCCGACGCGGTGACCTACCGATTCGTGACGGATGCCACCACGCGAGTGGCTGATCTGCTTTCGGGCGGCGCGCAGATCGTGCAGGGTGTTCCGGTGGATCAGGTTGGCGCAATCGAAGACGGCGGTCAAGCCGTCATCGCTCAGCCAGTTTCGGGCAGCGCATTTGTGCGGGTGCCCAACACGCTCGAGCCATTCACCGATCCGCAGGTGCGAATCGCGATGAATTTCGCGGTCGACGTGCCGACTATCATCGACGCCCTTATCGATGGCAATGGCGTGCCGCTGGCGAACATTTTCGTGCCGACAAGTATTGGCTACGACGCGAATCTGGCGGCGTACGCGTACGATCCGGACATGGCGAAGCAGCTCCTGGCGGATGCCGGATTCGCCGACGGCTTTGCGACCACCATGGATGTCTCCTCATCTGAGCGGCTGGATATTGCGCAAGCCGTCGTGGCGCAGCTTGGAGAGGTGGGGATCGAGGTCGAGCTAACGCAGAAGGAGCTGGCGGTGTTCAACGCGCCCGACCAATGGTCCGGCGCGGCGGAGGATTCGGCGGCGTTGCGGCTCATCACCTGGCGGCCACTCTTCGATCCGTACACCCTGCTCAGCCTGATGTTCTCGAACACCGGTTTTCTCTCGCGTTTCGACGACCCGACAATTCAGGGGTTGATCGATGCGTTCGCGAGCGAAGCCGATCCGGAGACGCGTGCGTCGATAGGGCGGGAGCTCGGGAAGGAAATGCACGACAATCCAGCGGCGATCTATCTCTTCGACCTCACCGCGATCTATGGTGTGGCCGAGGGAACTCCGCCGTGGACGCCCCGAGCCGATGAGTACGTGATCGCGACATATCGGGGATAGCCAGTCTCGAGTATTTGGTCCTGAGAAGAAATGCGGTCGATGAGTTTGCGGGTTCCCACGGTCGATCAACTGAAGTTCGTGCAAGGGCAGCGGGTAGGGCGATTGGCGACCGTCTCGCCTGCCGGTCGACCGGCGGTAATTCCTTGCTGTTTCGCGGTCGTCGAGCGAGACGGCGTACCGGTGATCGTCTCGGTGCTGGACGCCAAACCGAAATCGGTCGAGGTGCAGGAACTGGCCCGGGTTCGCAACATCGAAGCGAATCCAGCCGTCTGCCTGACGGTCGATGACTACTCAGAGGATTGGGATCAACTTCGTTTCGTGCAGTTGCGCGGAAACGCGCGCGTGCTCGTTGGGGGTTCGACTGAGGCTGAGGACGCCATCGCGGTACTGCGGGAGAAATATCCGCAGTACCGCGCGATGGAGCTCGAGCGTGCGCCGGTGATCGAGATCGGCGCGCTGTCGGCGTTTTCCTGGAGCGCTTCGGGGTCCTGGGATGGGCGGCCGGACGATCTCGATTCAGTCGTGCGCGGGCGACGGTCGGTGCGGGCGTTCCTGCCTGATTCGGTGCCACACGAAGTCGTGCGCAGGGCGATCGAGGCAGCGGGATGGGCGCCGTCACCTCATGGGCGGCAACCGTGGCGGTTCGCAGTGGTGGAATCGCCAGAGCGACGGTACGGTCTGGCGGAAGCGATGGCCGCGACCTGGGACGCGCAGCTTCGGATGGATGGGCAGGACGAAGAGATCGTGCGTATCCGGTTGGAAAAGAGCAAGCAGCGATTGACCGAAGCGCCGGTGCTTGTGATTCCCAGTTTGTACCTGGGCGATCTCGATGTCTATCCCGATGCAGACCGGCAGGAGGCGGAGCGGGTCATGGCGATCCAGAGCATCGGTGCGGCAATCCAGAACTTTTTGCTCTCGATCTACTGCCTCCGGGTTCGATGCGGGGTGGATGTGCGCGCCGTTGTTTTGTCCCGAGGTGGTTGCGGGGTATCTGGGTCTTTCCGATGGATTGATTCCGCACGCGCTGCTGCCGGTGGGCAAGGCGGCCAAGGACCCGGTCCGCCGGCCGCGCATGCCGGTGGACGCCTTGATCGCGCAATGGGAGTGAGAAAGTCAGGAATTCGGAGCCAGAAGCCGGGCGAGCTTGGCGAGGGATTGACGAGTCCCTTCGTCGTTGTCTTCGGGAGAGACCCCGGCAGGGAGTTCGTCGAAGGTGATGGTGGCGCGGGTTCCTTCGCCGTCGGGAGCGAGATCGACCGTCATGGTCATGGGCTGGCGCATCGCCTCGTCGTCTGACGCGAAGGCTATCGATTCCACGATGCGATGGGGCGGGTCGAGAACGAGAAATGTGGCGGTGTAGCGGTCCTCGTTACCGGCGGTTTTCCCCTGGCTGTCCGGGTCGTCATAGTAGAGCGACATCTCATAGGAGCCGCCGGGGCGGATATCGTGCCGGTGGATGCGGGCGGTCATCGTGTCGGGAGCTTGCCATTGGACGAGCAGGGCCGGGTCGGTGAAGGCTGCGAAGACCCGATCGATTGGGGCCGGGATCGTTCGAGTGGTGGTGGATGAGGTCATTGGGATGGTTTCCGCAGAGAAAACGGGCAACATGGGAGATACGTTTGGCCGCGAGGGCGCTCACGGGTAGACGCAGCCGCTGTAAGCGGCGATTAGTCGGCGGTTAGGCCGCCGTCGATATAGAGGGTTTGACCGGTGACGAAACGGGCCGATTCCGAGCAAAGGAAAACCGAGGCGCCGACCAAATCTTCCGGTAGGCCGAAGCGTCCGGTGGGGATGCGGCTGACGAGCTTCGCGTGCACCTGCGGATCGGCGAGGATATTTTTGGTGAGCTCGGTTTGGGTATAGGCGGGGCCGATGGCATTGACGGTAACGCCGAACGGCGCCCACTCGGTCGCGAACGACTTGGTCATGATCGCGATGCCGCCCTTGGCAGCCGCATAGGGCGCGTTCTCCGGATGGCCCAGCAGGCTCGACACGGATCCAATCGACAGAATGCGGCCGTAGCCGCGTTGCAGCATGCCGCGCCCGACTGCTTGCGTGACATAAAAAACGCCGGAGAGATTGGTGTTGATCACCGCCATCCAGTCTTCCGGGGTGAAGTCGACCGCTGGTTTGCGGATAGTGATGCCTGCGCCGTTGAGCAGAATATCGATTCCGCCGGTTTGGGCTTCGATCTGGGACACGACATCGTCGACCATATCCGGATCGGTCACATCGAGCATGGCCGCCATCGCGTCCATACCCGGGTCGATCGCAGGCGGAAGCGGTGATTTCGGCGTTATCGAGGTTGAGATCGGCGATCGCGATGCGCGCGCCGAAGTCGGCCATAGCGCTGGCGATTGCGCGCGATAGCCCGCCGCCGCCGCCAACGATGAGCGCGGTCTTGCCGGTGAGGTCGAACATGTTGGCGAAAATGCCCGCGGGATAGGGGAAGGGCATGCCCTCCTGCGCCACGGGGCGGGACCGGCCGCCTGAACCGGTGGTTCTTCTCCGGGCCGCACCAGGCGCAACCGTCGCTTGGAATCGTCTTCGCTCACGTGGCTCCCTTATCCGTCGAGCGGCTCTTTGGAGCCGAGGTTCGTCGCGGAGACATTGTATTCAATGTTTCGACCACGTCGGTTCCCGTTACCGCAGCGCCATGGGAAACGTTCGCGGGAATGAGGGCAATATCGCCGGCAGCAAGGGTAAGCGGATGGCCGTCGACCGTGAAGTCGATCGAGCCGCTGAGGATGATGGTGATCTGCTCTTCGGGATGGCTGTGGACCGGAAAGACGGAGCCAGGTTGGTAGACGTACCGAACCAGCGTCTGGTTGGCGCCATGGACAGTCTGCCGCGTAACGCCGTCGAGCGGATGCTCGCTCGGGATCGCGTTCCAATCGATGGCAGCAGGTTGGTCGGAGCGTGATGCGGTCAGAAGACGAACCAGCCGCAGAAGAGCGCCAGCGCCAACAGGAAGAAGAAGACACTGGACACGCCGCCGCCGAAGATCAGGTAGAGGATGATGGCCAGTGCCAGGAGGGCCGCGAGGATCCCCAAATAGATCCATTGCGGGCTCGACATCGGGCCCTCTTCTTCGTAGGAAACGTAGCGCTGCGACGCACCGGGGTATGCGGCCGATGGGCTGGGGGGCCGGATATCGCTGCCGGAAATAACCTGCCGCGCGCGATTGGCCCGCTGTTTCGCGTCATCGTTATACGGATTCGCCATGGCTCACACCTTCCCTTGCTTCGGACCGCCGGCAGCAGGCGGGCCTTCGGATTGGGCGGGGGCTTCGACGGGGATCGAAAAGAACGATTTCCAGATAGCGACCATCGCGATCTTTACAATACCCGCCACAAACAGAAACATGCCGGTAATCGTCACGAGCGGACTCAGATCGGCTACTACCGCGGCCACGATCAGGAGCAGACCGAGAGCGGTCATCGCAACTGATATGTTTCGGGCGTGGGCCACGGGACGGCTCGTTTCACTGGGGCGGAATCGCGGACCGAACATATGCGGGTTCAGCCGCTGGTTTAATCCTATCCCGGTGGGAGAGGTGGTGCAAACCTCGATTCGTCCGGGAGGCGGTTGGTGTGGCAGGAATCTGGCTGGTTTAGCGCAAGCGAGTGAGAAGGACAAAGGATGTTGCTGGAAGCACAGCGGACGCGGATCGTCGAGACCGGATTGGAAGCCCTGCGGCGCGGGATTGTGCATGGTACTGCGGGGAATTTCAGCGAGCGGGACCGAGCGACCGGCTTGATCGCCATCTCGCCAAGCGGGATCCCGTATCCCGAAACAACAGTCGAAGACGTGGTAGTGGTCGATCTCGACGGCAACGTTGTCGAAGGAGATCGGCGGCCGAGCTCTGAGACGCCCATGCACACGATGGTCATGCGGCAGTTCGATCACGTCGATGCCATCGTGCATACGCACTCGCATTACGCGACCGTGGTGAGCACGATTCGGCCCTATCTGCCTCCGATCCTGACCGAGACCTGCGTGGTCGTGGGAGCCAGGGTGCCGGTGACGCGGTATGGGTTGACGGCGTTGGACGATATCGGTCGCAGTGTGGTGGAGGTGATGACGCCGGTCTCACGCGCGGTAATCATGCGCAACCACGGCTTGATTACGTTTGGGCAGAACTTCGAGCAGGCGTTGCTCTATTCGATGCTGGTCGAGGAGGCTGCTGAGGTCTACGTACAGGCGCTGGCGGCGAATGGGGGAGCGGAGCCCAATCTGGTGCCGGAAGAGCTGGTGGCCGAGATGACCGAGCGATTCAACGCGGGATATGGGCAGCCGGGGGCGGCAGACTGAGCCCGGAGCGTGAAGCTCTGGGACGATGGCGGCTCGGCTCGTTCCGCAAACTCGACGCAAGGCGGGCCGCAGGGTAGCGGCCCCGGGGCCGCTACCCGGGCCGGGAGGCGAGCTGGTCCGCGGCGTAGCGGGCGTAGAGGTCGGTGTAGAAGGCGGCAGACTCGGGAATGGGGATGATCTCGGCGGTTGGCGCGGTCCATGCGGAGTGGTCGTAGGGGATATCGGCGGCGAGCATGCCGGCAATCACCGCTCCGCGGGCGGCGGTTTCCGGTTGCGGGGAGATATGCAGCGGAACGCCGAGGGTGTCGGCGAGGAGCTGCCGGAACGCGGGCGCGCGGGAGCCGCCTCCGGTGAGGGTGATGACCCCTGGCGATAGCTCGGCACTGGCGATGCAATACCGGGCATGCAGGGCGAGCGCTTCACAAGCAGCGCGGGCGAGATCGTCTTTGGTCGTGCTGGTGGAAAGGCCGAGGATGCTACCGCGCGCGCCGCTATCGAGATGCGGGGCGGATTCCCCACCTTCTGAGAAGGCAGGCACCAGGTAGGCGCCGTTCGACCCGGCGGGCGTGCGCTGCAACGCGGCATCCAACCCGGCATAGGTGACTCCGACGAGTGGAAGCAGCCAGTCGAGCAGGGTCATGCCACTGCCGGCGGTCAACAGGCGGACCCATCGATCGTAGCGGGGCAGGCAGACGATACGGCCGGAGGGTTCGCCGGCCAGTTCGAGCCGCTCGATCTGCACGCCGGTAACGAGTTGCGGTCCAAGGATGATGAAGGCGTCGGCGGTGCCTTGCAACCCGGCGGCGAGTCCGGTGGCGATGGCGTCGAATGGGGCAGCATGAACCGCCAGCCCGGCCGGCAACCCGGTGAGCGCCGCACCTGCTTCGCTCAGCGGCCAGAGCGAGCCGGACGGAACGTCGAGCTCTGGCAGGAGCGGGCGAATCGGCCGTAGCCGTAGAAAATCGATCAGCTCCTCGTCATACGTGCGTGAGCGGATGTCGAGAAAGGGCGCTGAGGCGTCGGTAATGTCGGTGATGCGTGCGCCGGTGAGGCGATGGAGCAGGGCGTCTTTATAGGAATAGGCGGTCTCGGTTCGCTCGAGCGCCTCGAGCTCGTTTTCGAGGAGCCAGCGAAGCAGCGCAGCCTGGGTTCCGGGAAGAAGGGCGTAGCCGGCTCGGCGATAGACGGCATTGAGGATGCCGAGGCCGTTCCATTCGTGGGTAAACGCGGCGGCGCGCCGATCGGTGGACAGAATGGCGGGACGCACCGGAGCGCCACCGGCATCGACGAGCCAGATGCCATCGGGGGGCGCGGTGAGGCAGAGGAGTTCCGGGGTCTCCGTGAGTTTGGGCAGGAGCTCATGTATGGACTGTCCAATTGCCGTCATGACGGCGTCCTGATCGAGCTCGGCCCAGCCGGGGTTCGGGGTGGACAGCGCCAGGGTTCGCGCCGCAGCCACGATGATGCGACCGCGTTCGTCGAATGCGGTCGCGCGGACCGAAGTTGAACTTGCTTCGACACCAATGAAGATCATGTGGAAAGGATGAGACGGTGTTTCGGACCCTACCAGCCAAGTTGACCCCGTGGCGGCAGCGTGTCAGAATTGACCGTTCGCACCGCGGAAGCCGTGCGTTATGGTTGTGCTCGCCTTCTCACGTGATACTGCCACGGTCCCGGACGAGCCTCCTTTCAGATTGTTGAACTTTTCGCTATCGAACTGGAGTCGTTCGTGATCAAACTTCGTCTTCGCCGCATGGGAGCCAAGAAGCGCCCGAGCTATCGCATCGTAGCGGCCGACAGCCGTTCGAAGCGTGACGGCCGCATCATCGAGCAGATCGGGTTCTACGACCCGCTGACCGAACCGGCCACCATCACGGTGAATGAGGAGCGCGCGGCGTACTGGCTCAGTGTTGGCGCCCAGCCGACCGAGACCGTGCATATTCTGCTGCGCAAGCAAGGGCTGATCGCCGACGACCGGGCGGAGCGTGCCGCCAAGCACATCAAGCCGGCCGCCAGCTAAGCTTTTCACGGGCGGCGCAAGCCGCCCGTATTACACCTATTCGTTCATCGAATTCGGAGCGCACCATGTCGGTCGTCACCCCCGAGCAGCAGCTACAGGGTCTCATCGAGTACATCGCGGGCGAGCTCGTCGATTCGCCGGAAGATTTCGAAGTCACCTCTGAACGGCGCGGTGGATCGGTGCACGTGACGCTGCAGGTGAAAGAAGAGGCGATGGGCCGGGTCATCGGCCGGCAGGGCCGCATTGCCAAGGCGATGCGCACCCTGGTCATGATCACCGGGTCGCGAAATAACGTCCGTGCCAGCCTCGACATCGAAGGATAGCCCTGGGAGCCCCGAGCTTCCCCGGCGCCGGTCGGCGCCGGTCGCGCCGCGCCCGAAGCGGGATCTCGCTCCCGCTCCTGCGCAATCGCCTCCCTCGAACGCCGCGCGCCGCCGTCCACCTCCCCCTACCGGTCCACTCATCACCAGCGCCGGCCCCGAGCCCGATGCGCCGCTCGATCGTGTCTTTCTGACCATCGGGATCGTGATCGGCACGCATGGCGTGGTCGGCGAGTTGAAGGTGCGTCCGGTCACGGACATGCCGGAGCAGTTCGAAGGATCTGGCACAGGTTCTGGTCGGTGACGAGCCACGTCCACGCAAGGTGCAGAACGTGCGCTTCCATGCCGGAAACGTTCTGCTCAAGCTGCGTGGCGTGACGAACCCGGAAGAAGGCGATGAGCTTCGCGGGCAGCCGATTCGGATATCCGGCAAGGACGCCATTCCGCTGGAGGAGGGCGAGTTCCTGCTCTATCAATTGATCGGGCTGGACGCGTTCGACGAAGCGGGCGTCAAGATCGGCACCACGGTCGATCTGATCGAAACCGGATCGCGGGATGTCTTCGTCATTCGCCCCGAAGGGGGCGGAGCGGACATTCTGCTGCCGAACACCGAAGACGCGGTGCTGGAAATCGTGCCGTCCGAGCGCCGGATGGTCGTGCGGCTGCTCGACTATCTCTAACCCCGGCGGTACCTTCTTCCAGACTTGCCGTCGGTGGCCCTCAATCTGGCTTTCCCACGCGGTGCGACGGCCAATGACTCAATTTCGATCGCGAGCCGTCGCGTACATCTCACTGCCACATTTCACTCCGCTGGCAATTGTGGTTGCCGTCACCGGTCTGCTGGCCTGGATGATCGATGGGTCGTCCCTGGCTGCCGGGGTAGCTGGGCCGAATGATGCTGGCGATGCTCGGAGGCCAGATCGTCGTTGGGGTCGCCAATGAGCTGGTCGATGCCGAAAACGACCGGCTGACGAAACCATCGAAACCGATTCCCGCGGGCGTGGTGAGTCGCCGCGGGGCGATTGCGCTCGGGGTGCGCAGGGCTCGTGCTGATGGTAGCGGCGGGGCTCACGCTCGGTTCGGCATCGTTTCTGATCCTGCTGGCGGGCACGGGAATCGGGGTCGCCTACAGTCTCTGGTTCAAGCGGAGCCGGTTCGCCTGGATCCCGTACCTGATCGCGCTTCCACTGCTTCCGGTTTGGGTGGCGGTCACGCTCGGCCGGTTCGAACCAGCCCTGCTGCTGCTCTTTCCCCTGGGCGCGCTGGCGGTGCTCGGCGTGCAGCTTGCGCAGTCGATTCCCGATGTCGAGGCCGATCGTGCCGCCGGAATCGACAGCTTGACGACCCGGCTCGGCGAGCGGCGAGCGCTCGCGTTGTGCTGGACGTCGGTGCTGGGATCACTGCTGCTCGCTGCTATCGCGGTGGTGGCTCGCGATGCCTGGCAGTGGCCGATCTGGCTGGCCGGGTTGATCGTGGTGGGCTGATCGCGACTGGATGTCGTGCTCTACCACTGGCGAAAGCGAACCGGGGTGATGGCGGCGTTTCCCTGCGTTGCGGCATCGATTGCGGTGCTGGCGCTGGCCTGGGTAGCGTCGATCTATCGATAGCGGCAACCACGAAGTTCAGGCATCGTCTGGGCATGCCCGGAGCATCGGCGGCGCTCGCCCGTGCAGCGGTCGCCTGGTGGGTCTGTTTCCCATTCACGCTGATGCATACTGCAGCGAGTTCGAGCGATCAGCGTAGGCGACAAG
The DNA here is from genome assembly GCA_963720855.1 of uncultured Chloroflexia bacterium. GTDB lineage: Bacteria > Chloroflexota > Chloroflexia > Thermomicrobiales > UBA6265 > JAMLHN01. The sequence continues at coordinate 623,863 of CAVRGV010000003.1, forward strand.
GGTGGCACGTGGCGACAGACGAGGAGTTCCAGTTCTGGCCGTGGTTCGTGCAGAACTGGTCACGGGTGGCGTTACCAGCCGGAATTTTGATGGCCGCGCTGATGGGCACGCTGGTGGTCGATGAGAATCGGCGGGCGGTGCTGGTTGCGATGCTCCTGCCGATCTACATGGTCCATCAGTACGAAGAACATGCGCATGGTCGGTTCATCGCCTTTATCAATCAGCATCTGGGCAAGGGCTTGCCGATCCTGACGGTCGAGTCGGTATTCTGGATCAACATTCTATTGGTGTGGGTGCTGTTCGTGCTGGTGTCGGGGGTGACGCGCTGGGTGACTCCAGAGCTGGTGCTGATCCCGGTCTATGCAACATCTCATGAATGGCGTCACTCACATCCTGACGACCGTCAAGTTCAAGACGTACAACCCGGGGCTGTACACGAGCATCGTGCTGTTCGTACCGTGGAGTTTGCTGTGCGCGTGGGTGTGGACAAGGTATCTGGACGATCCGTGGCGGGCGACGGTGATCGGGTTGTTGGGCGCGGTTGCGGTGCATGCGGTGTTGATTGGCTATGCGATGCGGCGGAAGAAAGCGCTGGAGGTGGGCGGGATCCGGTAGATTCGCGTTTTGGCTCAGCAGGGCAAGGACGACTTGAACTCCGCCTTGGGGAACTGTTCACGATCCACGAGATCGTCCGGCGTGTTGCGATGCGGACTAGAGGAGCGTGATGGTTTGGGCGAGGAGGGTGGCGGCGCGTTTGCCAACTTCGGCGACCGGGAAGTCGGAGAACCCGGCCAGGTCGCTTTCGCGCAGGTATTCGTTGTTCGAGATGTCCTTGATCGACAGGAACGGGATGCCATGCAGGCCGGCGATGCGGCCGATGGCGGCAGCTTCCATTTCCTCGCAGAGCGATCCGTGGCGGTCGTGCAGGATATCGAGCCGGTTGTGCGCCTGGGTCCAGGTGTCGGCGGAGACGACCGGGCCGAGATAGACATTGGGCAATCGATAGGGAACGGCAGCCGGCCAGAAGAGCGCCTGCGGCCAGGGCTCGGGAGGATTCGCGGCCGAGGCGAGCTGTGCGAGCTCGACCAGGGCTGGATCGGGTTTCAGCTCGATACCGTGCTGGTGCTCGCCGTCGATTTCATTGGCGTAGCCGGTGTAGCGCTCGGAGCCGTCTGGCAGGATTTGCATGAGCGCGTGGTTGATGACCTCGCTGGCGATGACGACATCGCCAGGAACGAGATCGCGCCGGTGGGCGCCCGCGCACCCGAAGTTCATGATGACGGCTGGGCGCTCGGTCTGGATCAGGAACTCGGTTCCGGCGGCAGCGTTGGCCATACCAATGCCCGAGGTGACCGCGACCACGTCCTTTCCGCCAATGGTGTATCGATCGACGCGCCATGGGCCGTTCGTTCCACGGTTTGCGCGGTGGCATGGGGGTCGAGCTGTATCCGCTCGCTCGACATGGCGACGACGATGCCAATGCTCATCGGAGCAACGAAATCGCGATGGACGTGGCCAGGATCGCCAGCACGCCGAGCGTCAGGCTGACGAACTTGCGCTCGCCGAGCCGGGAGAAGCTCAGGGCGATGACGAGCACCGTCGCGACCGGGGTAAGCATCATCAGCAAGAATGCCAAGATCGATCATGGCGGATGGGTTTCCATCCGCAATTGCTCCCGGTATGTCCTGGAACGGAAGGACTTCGGTCGAGAGCGGATGCCGATCGACGATGGACCAGACAGCCCCGATGAGGAGCACGATCGCCGAAAGCAGGAAACCGCCTCGAAGCACCTTCACTGCGGCCTGGTAGATGGCATCTTCGCGGGGAATCTCGTGCTCGGTCATCAGCGAATGCTCGGCAGTTCGATGTTCAGCGCCTCGAGGATGAGGCGGAACCCAAGATAGAGCAAGACGACGACGAAGATGATGATGAGCCGATCGGTACGCACCCGGCGGGTGAGACGGGAGCCGACTTGGGCACCGACCACGATGCCAATCATCGCCGGCAGGACGACCCGCGGGTCGATCTTATTGTCCGAATAGAAGACGAAGGACGTTGCGACGGCCGTGATACCGACCATGAGCGCGCTGGTGCCGGCTGCAGCTTTGACCGGTACCGCCATGATGAGGTTCATGGCCGGCACCTGGATCACGCCGCCGCCAACGCCGAGCATGCCCGAGATCATGCCGGCCAGGCCACTGATTCCCATGCCTTTGTAGACCTTGCGCGGGACATAGGCGACATCTTTCTTCGACGCAGGGTCGTAGTAGGTGGCTCCCAGCAACATGGGATCGGGATCCTTGCTGGTATCCAGGTGCGAGCGTCTTTCGCTTGAGGAACATCGAGATGGCGGCGTAGGTGAGGACCGCCCCGAAAAGCGCGTTGAGCAGCCGGTCCGGCGCTCTAACCGCCATCAAGCGCGCCGACCAGAGCGCCGGCCGCAGTGGGCACCTGGAGCAACATGGCGAGCCGCAGGTTGGTGAACCGCGAGCGGAGATGGACGGTGGAGCCAACGACGGAGTTGGTGACGACCGCGACGGCGCTGGCTCCGATGGCGAGCTTGGGATCGATGCCGAAGAAGAGCGTGAAAATCGGAACCAGGAAGACCCCGCCCCCGAGCCCGAGCATGGATCCCAGAACCGCGGCACCTGCCGCCACGATGCTGAGCTCGATTGCCTGCGTCCAGTCCACGTCGGTGTGCGTCCTTTCTCGACTCACGGATTTATCGCACGAACGACCGCCGGCAGGATCAGGTCGATCCGCTATTTGACGCGGCACAGTTCGCGGGGGATACTGCCAGCGTCGCCATGTGGCGGTCTTTTAACAATCGAGTCCGTGCGATTCGGGGCGCTCTATCCAGAGCGCAGCAAGGGGAAGCCGGTGCGATGCCGGCGCTGATCCGCAACTGTATCGCCATGGCAGCATGACTGTCTGGCGGAGCCAGATTACCTGCCCGATTTCGCTCCGGCGCCCTTCGAGAAGGAGAGGGAGGACGGAATGCAGACGGCGCGACATGAGTCATTCGACTCAGACGTTCCCGTAGTTTCGATACACCGCTCGCAAGAGCGGTTTTTTGTTGCCAGTCAGGTGCGACGCCTGACGGCGACCGGCTTGCTGTTGGTTGCGTTGGTGCTCATCGGCGTTCGCGGCGCCGGTTTCCGCGCAGGAGAACACCGCATCGGCCGAGAGCGCGGTGCAATGGCTGCTGACCCAGCAAGCCGAGGATGGCGGCTTCATCGGCTTTTCCGGCGAGAGCGATGCCGGAGCCACGGTCGATGCCGTGCTGGCGCTCGCCTCAGCGCAAAGCGCCGGTATCGATGTCGATCTCGAATCGGCCATGAAATACCTGGAATCCCAGGCGCTGGTCTATGCCCAGTTCAGCCCGGGCGCCGCGGCCAAGCTCTCCATGGCGCTGGTGGCGGCGGGGATGAATCCGCATGACATCGATCACGTCGACCCAATGTCGATCGTGGTGGTGGCCGCGGGAGCGGGCATGATCGGCATGGGTCCATACGACCACGCACTCGGATTGCAAGCGCTGGTGGCCACCGGCGAGCCGGTGCCCGACGCCGCGATCCAGGCTGCGCGGGACAGCCAGATCGAAGACGGCTCCTGGGCGTTCGATGGAACGATGACCCCCGGCGCGGGCGATACCAACACCACCGCGATGATGGTGATGGGGTTGGTCGCCGCGGGTATACAGGACGAGACGGTCGATCGGGCGATCGCCTATCTGGCCGGTTCGGCCAACGACGACGGGGGATATCCCTACCAACCGGGAGCGGAGTCGGATGCGAATTCGACCTCGCTGGTGCTGCAGGCATTCGTCGCCGCCGCCGATCCCGACCTCGCCGATGCGCAGGATGACGGCGCTGACCGCGCTGCTGGGACTGCAAAACGAGAGCGGAGCATTCGTCTATATGGCCTCGGCGCCAGACGACAACCAGTTTGCGACCGTGCAGGCGATTCCGGCGGTGGTTGGGGTTGCTTTCCCGATTCCAGCCGTCATGGCGGTGCTCGCGACCCCGGCTGCGTCACCGGAGGCGACCCCCGCCGGGTAAGCCCATGGCGCGTTTGGGAGTTCCCCAGGCAGAAGCCTGGGGCTCGCAGGGCCAAGCCCCTCCGGGGCTGCACGATCGATAGGAGCCGGACTCTGGGTCCGGCTCCTCGTGGTGCTGCTGCTTGGATTGGGGGGCTCGGTTCCGGCAGATACGTTCGCTCAGGAAGCTGTCCCCTACGCCGGTATCGTGATTCGGCCCGGTGACGGGACCGTGACCTATGCCTATGTGCCGTTGGACGAGCCGGTGTCCGGAATCGAGCTGCTGCGGCGGTCGGGAATTTCACTGGTAACGGTGGGATTTGGCGGACTCGGGGAAGGGGTTTGCCAGATCGAAGAGACCGGTTGCGAGATCGGTCCCTGCCGTAGCCGCCTCTGCCAGACGGGCGACCGCGATTCGCCCTACTGGCGGTACTTCCAGGCGGACGAGAGCGGGCAGTGGGTCGCGTCGCCACTGGGGGGCAGCGCCACCAAGGTCGAGCCCGGCGGGGTGGACGGATGGTCGTGGACTCCCGACGAGGCGCTGCTCCCGGTCGTCGAGATCGCAGCAGATTCCGGAGCTCGCGGGTGCGCAGCGCGCGCTCGATCAGGCGCATTTCGCGCGATATGACGCGAACGGCAACCTGGTCGGGAATCGTATCGACGCCCGGACCGGAAAAGCAGTCATATATCGCGGTCATCGGAGTGCTGGCGGCGGTAGCGGTCTTCGCGACTGGTGCTGCGCATGCGATCCGCGAGGACCCCGGCATGAACTCGCGGCCGGCGATCGATCCACAGAGCGTGGCTCTGCTGGGCCGGCGCCGCCATGCTGGTGCCGCTGATGGGCCGCAATCCCTTTGCGTTGCTCTCGGTGCTGCTGGCGGTCGTTGCCGTGCGGGAAGCGCTGCCACCCGAGGTGCGCAGCGGATGGGGATGGGTCATCAAGCTTGGGATCGTGTTCATCGCCATCTCGGTGGTATTCAATGTGCTGACCGTGCGGGTGGGCAATCTGGTCATCGGACATGTGCCGGATTGGGTGCCGCTGCTGAGCGGCGACTCTGACGCTGAATTCGGTGATCTACGGTCTCCTCAGCGGATTGGCCGTGCTGACGCTGGTGCTGGTCGGTGTGACGCTCTCGGCGGTGCTCGACTGGAGCGCGATGTTGCGGTTGATGCCGCAATCGCTGGTGGGCGCCGGGGTCGCGGGATCGGTGGCGTTTTCGTTCTTTCCGCAGATGGTCGCCACCTATCGCGAGGTGGTTGATGCGCAGGCGATTCGCGGTCAGGAGCTCAAAGGCCCGCGCGACTATCTGAATCTCGGTCCGTTGCTGCTTGCTGGTGGCATCGAACGAGCGGTGACGATGTCGGAGCTGCTGGAATCGCGAGGATTCGGCGGCGTACCGGCAGCCAGGAAGTCGGCGTTCGGCGCGATTGGCTCCGGCCGCGGGGCTCGCGTTGATTTGTGTGGCGGTCTATCTCTTCGCTGTTGGCGAAACCCTCCTGGCGCTCTGGTCGGCGCGCTGGTGGCGGGTGGTTTGCTGGCGGTGGCTCTGCGCGATGGCCGGCAGAACGGCGATGCGCCGCACGCGGTATCGCGATCTTGCAGTGGCGGCGCACCGACGCGATCGTGATTGGCGGCGCGGCTCTTGCGGCGGTGACGGTGCTGCTTGGAGGGATCGATGCGGTTCGCTACGACCCGTATCCGACCTTGACCTGGCCGACCGCCAATCTGCCGCTGACCGTCGGGTTGCTTGGGCTTGCTCGGACCGGCGTTTGCGATTCTCTGGCAGGAGCGGTCGAGCCGATGAGCGACGGACGGGATATCGCCTTCGAATCGGTCTCGTTCCAGTATCCGAACGCGGACCGGGCGGTGCTGCGTGATTTCGACTGGGAGGTTGGCGAGTCGGAGCTGGTGCTGCTGGCGGGTGAATCGGGCAGTGGCAAGTCGACCATTTTGCGTTGCCTGAACGGTTTGGTGCCGCACTTTTCCGGTGGATCGTTCGGTGGCCGGGTGCTCATTCGGGGCGAGGACACGCGGCTGTTGCCAACGCGGGCGCTGGCGCGCTCGGTGGGATTCGTGTTCCAGGATCCCGGGGCGCATTCGGTTTCGACCACGGTCGAGGATGAAGTCGCGTTCGGACTCGAACAGTTGGGAGTGCCGGTTCCCTCGATGCGGCGGCGAGTGGAAGAAGCGCTCGATCTCACCGGGACGGAGCGGCTGCGCAAACGCGCGATTGCAACCCTTTCGGGCGGTGAGCGGCAGCGAGTGGCGATTGCGGCTGCGCTGGCGTTGCAGCCGCGCATCCTGGCGCTCGATGAGCCGACGAGTCAGCTCGATCCGTCGGGGGCGGAAGATGTGCTCGATGCGGTGCGGCAGACTGAACGAAGAGCTCGGGATCACGGTCGTGCTGGCAGAACAACGGCTAGAGCGGGTGGTCGGATTTGCCGACCGGATCCGGTTGCTGCGGCCGGGCTGGCACGATCTCGACGGACCACCGGGCGAGGTATTGCGGGTTTGCGATCCCCGGCTCGATCCGCCGGTGGCGCTGCTGGGCCGTTTGGAACGTTGGGAGCCGTTGCCGCTGACGGTCAAGGATGCGCGTCGCATGGTGCAACGCACACGGGATTCGTGCCGCAGCCATCGCCGGTCGATCCACCGCGGCCCGATACCGATCCGGCAATCGTCGTCGAATCGGTTGTCGATCGGATACGAGAAGGCGCGGGTGCTGGAATCGGTGTCGTTCGATGTTCGTCCCGGTGAGCTGGTGGCCGTGATGGGCCGAAACGGGACCGGGAAAGTCGACCTTGTTGCGGGCGTTGATGGGGTTGCACGCGATCGATTCTGGCAGCGCGCGCATCGCTGGGCTCGACCCAGTCTCGACGCGGACGCAAGCGATCGGCAAGCGGGTCGGGTTTTCTGCCGCAACGGGCGGCGAGCCTGCTCTTTCACGAAACGGTTGCGGGCGATGTCGCGGCGGCGCTGGCAAGCCGGGGCGCGAATCCGCAGCGAGCTGGACGCGCTGCTCGACCGATTCGCGCTGGGGCATCTGCGCGACCGCTCACCGGAAGATCTCAGTGCCGGTGAGCAGGAGCGCGTGGCCTTGGCAGTGACGCTGGCCGGTAATCCCGCCGTCGTGCTGCTCGACGAACCGACCAGAGGGATGGATGCCCTGCGCAAACGCGAGCTCGCGGAGCTGTTCGTCCACCTTCGGGAGCGCGGCGTCGCCATCCTGATGGCCACGCACGATGTGGAACTGGTCGCGCAGGTGTCGACGCGGGTCATGCTGCTCGGCGATCACGGGATCGTGGCGCAGGGTGGCACGCGCGAAGTGCTGGCGGGATCGTTGACCTTCGGCACGCAAATGAACCGGGTGTTCGGCAACGGGTGGCTGACGGTGGATGATGTCGTGCGAAGAAATGGGGCAGACTGGGAAACTACGCTGATGGACGCGCGGTTTGCGGGAATGGATCGATCCGAATGGGCATGAATCAGGGCGGGTTGCGGAAAGACTATCAGCGGGCGGCGCTCGATCCGAGCGAGGTCGATGCCGATCCGCTTGAGCAGTTTCGGCGCTGGTACGACGAGCAAAAGCAGGTCACCGCGGGCGAACCGAACGCGATGACCGTGGCGACCGCGACGACGGACGGGCGACCCTCGGCGCGGATGGTGCTCCTCAAGCATTGGGATGCGAACGGCTTCGTCTTCTTTTCCAGTTACAACAGCCCGAAGGGGACGGATATCGAGGAGAACCCGCGCGCGGCGTTGCTCTTCTACTGGGCGGAAACCGAGCGCCAGGTGCGTATCGAAGGAACCGTCACCCCGACGAGCTTGCAGGAAACCGAGGACTATTTCCATAGCCGTCCCCGGGGCAGCCAAATCGCCGCGAATATCGCTCGGCAGAGCCAGGTGGTTCCGTCGCGCGAAACGCTGGAGCTGGAAATGGCGGCGTTGACCGAGCAGTTCGAGGGGCGGGATGTGGCGATCCCGGAAACGTGGGGCGGATTCCGCGTCTACCCGGAGCGAGTCGAGTTCTGGCAGGGGCGCCCGAGCCGGTTGCACGATCGGGTGCAATACACGCGTGAGGCGAATGGCTGGCAGATCGTGCGGCTGGCGCCGTAGCGAGTCGATGATCGGTGATGGCAGCCTGGATTCTGAGCGGCCGAGGCGAGGAAAGATGCTTCCCACGCTCAGCATGAAAGTGGGTTGTCAGGAAGACCGGGGTACACCTGGACATTCACTGACGTTCGCCGGTAAATGAATGGTGAACGTCGCTCCACGACCAACGCCGGTGTCCAACGCGATTGTGCCGTGATGAGCGTCGACGATTCCCTTGGCGATCGAGAGACCGAGTCCTGAGCCACCGGTTCCCCCGCGTGTGCGGGAGGCTTCGCCGCGCCAGAAGCGGTCGAAGGCATGCTCGGCCGATTCGGCATCGAGCCCGGGTCCAGTGTCTGAGATGGTGACGACAGCGCCAGCAGGTTCAGCGGCGGTCCTGAGGGCGATTGCCGCCTCGACCGGAGTGTGATGCAACACATTGGTGACCAGAATGCTCACGAGCTGGACGATCAGCGATTCGTCGGCGCACACGCTGGGCCCAATTGCGGGAGTGTCAACGCCGATGGGCCGGTTGGGCTGCACGGCTTGGGCGTCCTGGGCGGCATCGCGCAGAATCCGTCCAAGATCGATCTGCTCGTAACGCAACGGGCGGCCCTCATCCAGGCTGGCGAGCGAGAGCAGGTCCTTGACGAGATCGGTCATGCGAGCGGTTTCGGATGACATGCGTCGCACCGCATCGTCCATTTCGCCTTCCTTGCGAAAAGCTCCCTGGCGATAGAGATCGAGATAGCCACGCATCGAGGTCAGCGGGGTGCGGAGCTCATGCGACGCGTCGGCCACGAACTGGCGCAAGCGGGATTCGGCTTCGTCGCGCTCATCGAGCATGACATTGAAGGCGATGCCAAGCTTGCCGGCTTCGGTATGGGGATCGACATCGGGCGCGCGCAAACGGTGATCGCCGGCGGTGATGGCATCGGCAGTCTGGGCGAGACGGGTGATCGGCGCGATGCCCAGTCGCTGGATCCAGAAATAGAGCGCTGCCAGCACGGCCGCGATGAGCAACCCAGCCAAGGCGAGGGTTCGCTCGAGCCGGCCGATGGCGTCGTCGACTTCCTGCAAGGGAAGCGCGGTGACAAGCGTGCCTTGCCCGTTGGGATCCGATTGCACGAGAGCACGAAACGAAGTCCCTGACGTCGAGGTTTCGATCGTTTCGTATCGAGCGCCAGACCCGGTTGGCAACGACTGCAAAGAAAGCTCCGGTGAGGTGGTGAGCAGCGAGCCAACGACTTGTGGCTCGATTGTGCCGTCACTGGTGATGAGGGCGATGTAGATATCTGAATAGGAGTCAGTAGGAGGCGGAGGCTGCGAGCTCGGTGCGGGTCCGGTGGGACCTGAGACGTCATTGGCGCGAGAAGACATGCGAAACGGAGGAACTGAGCTGAGGCGACGATCCACTTGCTCGATCAACAGCGACCGTTGGTTTTCGACCACCAGCACGGCCGTGACCACATAGGTAAAGAGGAGGACAGCGATGACGATAAGGAGGCGTGCCCGCAGGCTCACGGCTCGACTCGAACGGTGAACCCGATGCCACGGACGGTGTGGATCAGCTTCGGTCCGGTGCGGTCGACCTTTTTGCGCAGATAGCTGATGTAGGTGTCCACCACTGAAGGATCGATATCGACCTCGTACGACCAGACATGCTCGAGGATCTGATTGCGGTTGAGTACGCGGCCGATATTGGTCATCAGGTAGTGCAGCAGCTTGTACTCCGTGGGGGAGAGGTAGATCTCCTCTCCCCCACGAAAGACCTGATGCAGCTCGGAATCCATCTCGAGATCGGCGCACCGCAACCGGCGACTGGCGGCCGATTGATCGGCGCGCTTCATGCGGAGCTGGACACGAGCAACCAGCTCAGCAACATCGAAGGGTTTGACGATGTAGTCGTCTCCGCCTTCGCTCAGGCCATGCACGCGGTCGGCCGATTGATCGCGCGCGGTCAGGAAAATAATCGGCGTGTGATTGCCCTGATCGCGCAGCCGGCGCAGGATGGCAAATCCGTCGAGATCGGGAAGCATCACGTCGAGCACGATGAGGTCGGGCCGCTCGCGATAGATCTGGTCGAGCGCTTCGAATCCGGTTCCGGCAGCGACCGTGTCCATCCCCGAAAGGGCGAGCGCGGTGGTCACCAGGAAGCGAATATTCTCTTCGTCATCGACGACTAAAATGCGCGGCCGTGCGCTCGGTCATGCGGCGTCGATCTGCTCCTGCAAATGCTGCGACTCGCTCTCGATCGTCGACTGTTCGACCAGATCGGTGGCATGAGTGTCCAACACGGCGACCCACCGCGCCAATATCCCGGTTGCGACGCCGCTTTGGAAGAGCTCGGTGCGGAGCCGGTCCTGGGTATCGCTCTGGAGGGTGGTGAAGTCAGTGTCGGCATTCCCATCGTTTCACGAGCGGGTTGTTCATGCCGACCCATGCCGCCGGGCCCGCCCTGAAAGTTCTCACCTTCGGGGGAGGTGCCACCAGGACCCATGGCAGGCTCGAAACCGGCAACGGGCGTTCCGTTTATCGACCAGTTGCGGGCCATTCGGCCGATCCCATCCCGCCGCCCTGGCCGGGGCCAGAGCCGCCGCCCGGGCCGCGGCGGAACCCGCCTCCGCCCATTCCACCGAAGGCAAGATTCATATCCCAGGGTACGACCGTGAAGACGCTCGCATTGGGGTCGAAATAGAGATAGGAGTTATTGCCGGGCCCATCGATGGCATCGCCGTTTTGAATGAGATCCATCATCGCCATATAGACCGCGAACTGCTCGATGTCGAGCCGCGCCGGCAGATCGGCAACGAAAGTGGCGTCGTCGCTGTTGTTGAGGAAGTCGATGAACGAAATGAGCGGCGCATAGTTCTCCGCGTCGTCATCACCTCCGCCTGCTTCGAGATCGAAGGCGGTCATGTAAGCGTCGAGATCGTCGTCCTTGTAGCTCCAGTCGCCATCCGCTTCGGACTTGAAGAGGGTGCCACCAGCGCTGAAGTGCGCTTTCAGCCAGACGTCATCCGGGTTCTCTATGGCGAGACGCAAGCGCGGGTCGCTGTCGTTGGCGGTAAAGCGAATGTAGGCCGCGGCTTGCGATGCGAGCCCGGATTCGGCAAGCAGTTCGAGCGAGAGCGCTTCGTTGAGGGCGGTTTCGGAGTTATTCGATCGAATGACGAACTCGTAGAGCCCATTGAAATTCTGGCCCTCGATATTTCGGTCGAGGCGAACGAGCCACGGTAGCCCTTCAGGCTCGTCAGCGGAAATCCCGCCTCCTGGTCCGCCCATAACCGCGAATCGATCACCATCGGCGACAGCGATCGGAGTGCCGTCCAGGGAAACCGTGTTCGTCGCAGGCTGGGCATTGAATGCGTTGCCGTCGCCAGGCTGGCCGAAGTCTCCGCGGAGTGACATGAGCGAGGAGTTGCCTTTGAGGCGCAATCCGACTTCTTCGAAGGTCTCGCCGTCGATGGTGACGGTGGCCGATATCCACTCCTTGTCACCGCTTTCCGCGTAGGTGTCGATCATCGCGTCGTATTCGGCCTGATCGAATGTGGCAGTGACGTCATGCACGAGCGACGGATCGAAGAAGACTCCGGACCCAGCGGTAGGAGTTTGGGCGGCAAGCGTGTGCGAGGTGAACCGGGCGGCCGGCATGGCCAGGAGCGCGGCAGCCGATGCAGACGAGACGAGGAGTGACCGGCGTGTGAAACGCGTGGTCGGTTCCAAAAACTTGAGAATCATGTGGTCCTCCAGTCGAACAGCTATGTGGGCGGCAGCGACGGCCGCATCCTGGTATCGAGTCTGGAAGCGGGGGTTGGGAGAATTCTGTGAAAACAGGGGGGAGGAATCTCAAGGTTTTCACAAAGTCTTCGCATTCAATAGCCTCCAGAACGATTCCACGTGCAGGAGGTCTGCGTGACACAGCTCATTCCGATCGTTGCCAACTTTGTAGCGATCTTCGTGCTCATCTTTGCGGTCTATTTCCCGCGTCACCGGCGGCGGGACATGATCGTCGCCTATCTGGCGATCAATACCGGGGTGCTCGCCATTGCCTCGGTGCTTTCGTCCGTCGATGCATCGGTCGGGCTCGGGTGTCGGACTGTTCGGCGTGCTTTCGATCATCCGATTGCGGTCGGACGAGCTGACGCAGCGCGAGGTTTCCTATTACTTCGCGTCGCTCGCGTTGGGTTTGCTGGGCGGAACCCGAGTCGATGCAATGCCGCTCACCCTGACCCTCATGGGCGTGATCGTGCTGGCGCTTTGGTTCGGGGACAACCCGCGCCTGCTCGGCCGCTACCAGACTCGCCTGATGACGCTCGACCGGGCGTTCGTGGACGAAGGGCAGTTGGTCGCTTACCTGGGCGAGCTGCTGCATGCCGACATCCGGCAGGTCGCGGTACATCAGATCGATCTTGTGAACGACACCACCAGGGTCGAAGTGCGCTACGAGCTCCCGCCGGTGAAGACTTCGTCGGAGCCAGTGAGCGACGTACGTGCGGCGGCGGGATCGGCATGGTCCTGAGGATTCCAGACTGCGAGCTGGTTTCGCTCCTGGTTGTCGAACGGATGCCGTCGATTGGGTTGATGCAGCTTCAGGAAGAGGCTCCCTTTTTGACCCGGATCGATCGCAAGTACCTCGTTCCCACCGATGAGCTGGCCGAGCTGCTTGGTGCAGTCGAAGGTGGGACGAGGGCGCTGGAGATTGCCGGGCGGCGTGTATTTGGCTATTCGACCCGGTACTTCGACGATGCGCACGTCGCGTATTACCGAGCGCTGCGCAAGCGGCCAGACCGGTTCAAGGTTCGCACGCGTTTGTACGACGAGACCGGCGAGTGCAATTTGGAGGTCAAGCTCCTGGATGGCCGCGGTCGGACCGTGAAGTCCCGCTTCCCGCACGAGCATGGACATCTCGAGGGACTTTCTCCGCTCGACCGCGCCTGGTTGCAGTCGTTCGCCCCGGTGCGTTCGCTAGCAGGTCAGCTCGCGCCCAGCATAGCCACGCACTATCGGCGGTCGACGCTGGCCTTCCCGGATGGTTCCGGGCGAATGACGATCGATCAAGGGCTGACCTTCATTGGCTTGGATCGGAGCTGGCGCCGACTGGACGGCTACTGCGTCGTCGAGACCAAGGGAACGGGGCATCCGCTGCCGTTCGATCGGCGGCTCTGGGGTGCGGGATATCGGCCGGTTCCGGCGAGCAAATTCGCGCTCGGGGTCTGTCTTCTGAATCCGGAGCTGCCGGATAATCGCTGGCACCGATTGCGCGGGCGGCTCGAATGTTCGCTTTCGCGAGCAGAGGCGCAACCGCTCCGCTCGAAGACGTTGCGCTAAACCCACCCTGGCCGCTCGCCATGCTAGCCCGGTCGCAACTATCGGGCTAGAATTATGGATTGGACGAGCGCGTGCAGCGCCAATGCAGACAGTTCGTTTTTCGCCTTTGACGATCCCCGCTGGCACGAAAACGCGCGGTTCCAGCGTGTGGCCTAGACGCATCGGATAGCCCCAATGCCATCCAAATCAACCGTGAGCGACGAAACCGTCGTTCCAAGCGACGATGCTCCTTCCTGCCTCGAGCCAAGCCGAAACGGGTGCGCAAGACGCTACGACCAAAACTCCCCGCCGCCGGCCGATTGCATTGCCGGTGCTGGTGGTGGACGAAACGTTTTTGCTTCCCCACATGTCGATCCCGTATCCCATCGAGGACGACGAGTCGGCCATGGTCATCGACCGATGCCTGCGCATGCCGCTTCGGCAGGTGCTGGTGCTCACCGGAGCGGATGGTGCAGGAGAGCCTGCTCGGCGAGAACGCCGAGTCGGAGTTTGCGCCGCTCTTTTCCGATCTCCTGCAGGAAGCCGAAATCGTTCCGAATTCGGACGGTGACGAGCCCGGGGGATGGACCCCGGAAAACCAGGACGAGAGCGTCCAATTCGAGCTTTGCACGGTCGGTGTCATCGCCGAGGTGGGGCAGCGGATATCTCGCCCCTGGCAGCACCTCGCATGTCATCCTGCAGGGGGTCGCGCGCGGCGTCGTCAAGGAGCTGATCCAGGAAGATCCCTATCTGGTGGCGCGCGTGGTCGCGGCACGACGATCCGGTAACCGGGATCGAGCGATTCCGAAGCCGCCATGTCGGCCGTGCTGGAGCAGGTCGAGAACTACATCGCCATGCTTCCGAACGTTCCGGAAGAAGTGCTGGCGATGGTGCGCAGTGTCGAAGAGCCGGGATGGCTCGCCGATCTGATCGCCTTCTCACCCGAGTTCAGCTCGGCGCAACGGCAGGAGCTGCTGGAGATTCTCGATCCGGTGGCGCGCTTGCGCCGGCTGTCGGTCATGATCCAGAAGCGGCTCAACGTGCTGAACCTGCGCCAGCAGATCGCAACCGAAGCCCAGGCCGGCATGGACCGGCAGCAGCGCGATTACTTCCTGCGCGAGCAGATTCGCGCCATCCAGAAGGAGCTGGGCGAAGGCTCGGCGGAAGAGACGCTGGCCGGCGAGCTGCGCGCCAAGATCGAAGAAGCCGGCATGCCGGAAGACACCAAGCAGAAGGCGCTGGTGCAGGTCGAGCGGCTGGAGCAGCAGCATCCCTTCTCGCCTGAGATCGGGGTCATTCGCGGCTATCTGGAATGGCTGATCGAGCTTCCCTGGGCGATCGAAACCGAGGACCGGCTCGATCTCAACGAGGCGATGGAGATTCTCGAGGCCGATCACTACGGACTCGAGAAGGTCAAAGACCGCATCATCGAATACATCGCCGTGCGCAAGCTGGCGGGCGACAAGCAGAAGACGCCGATCATCTGCTTCGTGGGACCTCCGGGTGTCGGCAAGACCAGTCTGGGCCGATCCATCGCGCGGGCCATCGGCCGCAATTACGTGCGCATGTCGCTGGGTGGCGTGCGGGACGAAGCCGAGATTCGCGGGCACCGGCGCACGTACGTTGGCGCGATGCCAGGCCGGGTGATCAAGGCGGTGCGCGATGCCAAGAGCCGCAATCCGGTGATCGTGCTGGACGAGATCGACAAGGTCGGCTCCGACGCGTTCCGGGGCGACCCCTCGTCGGCGTTGCTGGAGGTGCTCGATCCGGAGCAGAACTCCACCTTCTCCGACCACTACCTGGAAGTGCCGTTCGATCTCTCCAAGGTGATCTTCATCACCACTGCCAATATGCTGGAACCGATTCCTCCGGCGCTGCGCGACCGCATGGAGATCATCGAGGTTCCTGGCTATACCGAAGTCGAGAAGCTGGAGATCGCCAGGCGCTACCTGCGTTCCCAAGACGATGGAATCGCACGGCGTGACGATCGAGCAACTGATCCTGACCGAAGATGCGCTGCTGCGCGTGATTCGGGAGTACACCAGCGAATCGGGCGTGCGTAATCTGGAGCGCGAGATCGGCTCACTCTGCCGCAAGGCGGCCCGCAAGCTGGCGGGCGACGATCCGCCCGAGCTGATCGTGATCAATAGCGACACGGTCGAAACGCTATCTCGGCGTTCCGCGGTATGAGTTCGGGCTGGCGGAAGAGCAGGATGAAGTCGGCGTGGCCACCGGCGCGGCCGTGACCAGCGTCGGCGGCGATCTGCTTTCGATCGAAGTGACGGTCATGGAAGGAAAGGGCGACCTGATCCTGACCGGCCAGCTCGGCGAAGTGATGCAGGAGTCGGGCCGCGCGGCAATCAGCTACGCGCGCTCCCATGCGGGCGAATTCGGCCTGGAAGCCGGGCTTTTTCGACAAGCACAACATTCACGTCCACATCCCGGCAGGCGCGATTCCGAAGGACGGTCCGTCCGCGGGGATCACGATGGCCACCGCGCTGATCTCCGCCTTGACCGGGCGCAAGGTGCGCAAGGATGTCGCGATGACCGGCGAGATCACGCTGCGCGGCAAGGTGCTTCCGATCGGCGGACTGCGGGAAAAGACGCTGGCAGCGCACCGCGGCGGCATCAAGACCTTCATGCTGCCAAAGCGCAACGCGAAGGATCTGTCCGAGCTGCCCGAGGTGGTGCAAGACGGATATCGAGCTGATCCAGGTCGCTTCGCTGGACGAAGTGCTGGACATCGCATTGCTTCCCAAAGTGGATCGGACGCTTCAGGTCGCCTGAGGCGATTCCCGGCAGACCTGCGTGTTTCGCGACTCAGTACGTCGCGCGGACACGCAGGTCTGAACCCAGGGTGCCGACGGGAGATCGAGCGGGCTACGCGCAGTTGCCTGCCGCAACGCGCGCTAGATGCTCGAGCTCGACGAGAAGGCGGCGACTCCGCGGTCCCAGCTACGATCGAGATCGGCGTCGTCCGGGAATCGACCATCGATTTCGAGGATCGTCATGCCGTGCAGGAATCCCCAGAACGCGCGAGCCAGCTCGGGGTCGATAAACGGGTCGCCCATTGGGGCGCCTGACCAGTCTTCGATACCGGGTGTCAGACGAGCGCGGTCGAGGGTCGCATCGGTCATCAGACGATACAGATGCGGATGTTCTCTGGCGACCGTGCGATAGGTGCGGGCCATGTTCACTATGGGATCGCCGGGTTGGGCAATCGCTCGCCGGGCGGCGTTGCCCCAGATCAGGAAGCCGCGATCGATGAGGGCCGCCTCCACTGCCTGCTTATCGGGGAAGTGCTTGTAGAGCGATGGCGCCTTGATGCCGAGCTCGGTAGCGAGGCGCCGCATGGTTAGCGCCTCGCTACCTTCGGTGGCAAGAAGTTGCCCGGCAACGTCGATGATCTGTTGCTGCCTGGCTGTGTGGACATCAGGAGCGTTGGTATCCATCTGCACCTCGCAGGCCGTAGCCGACGGCGCGGTCGAAGCTCACATGCAACGCCCAACTGAATGCCGCCGAGAGCCAAACGGACGGTAGCACGCCGGCCACGACCAGGAGGGCAATGATGGCAGGCCCGACGAAGCGATGGAGTGCGTTGTACACCGGTACGGCGCGCGGCGAGAGCTGACCCTTTTGCAGGCCACGCTCGATTCCCGCCAAGATCGCAAGGTCGGGCATGATCAGAAATCCAAGCGCGAGCCAGCCGCCGCCATGATCTTGAACCTGGAGCACGGTGCCCGCCAGCAAAGCTGCTGCTGTGAGGCCCCAGCCGAGGCGACGAGTGACTTTGCTGGAGTGGAGTGACGACTGCGAGAATTCGGACATGTGCATTGTGGTCTCCTTGGCTAACAACGTTAGCCGTAGCATAAGCTAACGTTGTTAGCCTGTCAATACCACATCGTCTTCACTCGATATCCGATCGGAATCTGAATGCCCTTTCTGGAACGCGTCGATCTGCTGGATCCTGGAGCCGAACAGCGAGCGCAATTTCCGTTCGTCGTGCCTGCCGTTGCCGCCCAGATTGGCAAACCTGTGGAATTCACCTCGCCGGTGACGTTTCTGGTGGGGGAGAACGGGAGCGGGAAGTCGACATTTCTCGAAGGGATCGCCTGCGCGGTGGCGCTGCCGGGAATCGGCTCGGAGAACCCGGACACCGATCCTACGCTGGCGTTCGGCCGGACGCTTGCGGATGCGATGAAGCTGAGATGGAAACTGCGGCACCCGCGTCGCGGGTACTTCTTCCGGGCGGAGGATTTTTTCGGGTTTACCAAGCGAATGGATCGCCTCAAGGCTGAGTTGCTGGCCGAAGAGGCGGCGATGCGCGCGGATACGGCCCGTTCGCAATACGCGCGCGAGCTGGGGGCTGCGACACTGGCGGGTCAGGCTCGCGCCATCGACCTGCGCTACGGCGCGAGCGGGCTCGATGCCCGCTCACACGGCGAACAGTTCCTCGATCTCTTTTCCACTCGCTGCCGGCCCGGAGGACTCTACCTGATGGACGAGCCTGAGGCACCGCTTTCTCCGGCGAGGCAGCTCACGTTCTTATCCATGCTGAAGGTGATGGTCGACGAGGGGTCGCAGTTCATCATCGCGACCCATTCGCCCATTCTGCTGGCGCTCCCGGGAGCCACCATCCTCAGTTTCGACGGGGGCACGATCCAGCCGGCCGCCTATGAGTCAATCGAGCATGTGCAAATCATGCGAACGTTCCTGGACGATCCAGACGCATATCTTCGTCATTTGTAGCGGTCCGGGGATGCGGGTCTGGTAGGCTTTTGGGCATGAGTGGCTATGGACCTTCCCCAACTTCTCGCCCCAACCCGCCAGTGAACGCCGGCAGCAATCGCCCGGGCGTCGCGCGATCGGCGGTCGGTATCAGCCGTGACTGGCGAGTGGCGCTCGATATGGCGCTGGCAGGAATCAGCGATCTCACGCCAGATGCGATCTATGTCTTCGCCTCGGCCGTCTTCGACGAAGATCTGCCCGCAATTGCCGAAGCAGTCTGGCATCACGCCGGGTCGATGATCGTTATCGGCTGCTCCAGCAGCGGGGTGATCGGGCGCGGAGCCGAGATGGAGCACGAACCCGCTATTTCGCTGCTTTCACTGGAACTGCCGGGGGCGATCTTGCGGCCGGTGCGGTTCACGCAAGGGATGTTGCAGGATGCGCGCGATGGGAGTCTGGCCGAGCGAATCGGCGTCGATCCGGCGTTGGTCAACGGTTGGACCGTCCTGGGAGATCCGTTTCGCATGGACGGCGCATTGCTGGTAGAGCAGCTCAATGCTGCGTATCCGGGCCTGCCGGTCATCGGTGGGTTGCTGGCTCCGGGAGCCGGGCAGCGGCACACCTGGGTCATGTTGAACGGCCGCATCTACAACGACGGCGGGGTGGGGCTTTCGATCGGCGGAGATTTCGACCTGCTTCCCATCGTGTCGCAGGGGTGCGAGCCGATCGGCGAAACCTGGACGATCACGGAAGTCGACGAGAAGTGGATCGAAACGATCTCCAATCGGCCAGCCCTGCAGATGCTGACCGAAACGTTGAGTACGCTTCCGTTCGATATGCAGCAAGACGCCCGCGATCATCTGGTGGCGGGTTTGGCGGCAAACGAGTATCGCGAGAACTTCGGCCGGGGTGATTTTCTGATTCGCAACATCATCGGAATAAAACGCGAGTCGGGCGCGATCGCGCTTGGAGCGCGCCCGCGAGTTGGGCAGACGATTCAATTTCAGCTCCGGGACGCAGCGACCGCGGATCTCGATCTAACGGCCACGCTGCTGGAAGCGCAACTCCGGCTGGGCGGACGGGTGCCGGTCGCGGGACTGCTGGCGGCGTGCAACGGGCGCGGGACCTCGCTGTTCGGCCTGCCGCATCATGATGCGGCCGCGATCGAACGGCGCTTTGCCGGCCTGCCACTGGCCGGTTTGATCGCTGCCGGCGAGATCGGTCCGGTAGGTTCGAAGTCGTTCATCCACGGATTCACGAGTAGTCTTGGTTTGATCGTTCCTGCCTAGCCGATTACGAGGTCCTGCGTGCGCGATGCCCTGATCATTCCTGTGTTGCTCGGGATCGCATATGCGGCGGCGCCTGGCGTGGTCAACACCGAGTGCTTGCGCCGCGGCGTGACATTTGGATTTCGTCAGGCGTTTCAGGTGCAGATTGGCGCGCTGGCCGGCGATGCCGTGTGGGCCGTTGTTGCTTTCTCCGGATTGGCTGCGCTCGCCAGGGCGTCATCACTGCTGGCAGCAGTGGGTTTGATCGGCGGACTCTTTCTCTGCAAGATCGCGATCGACGCCTTTCGGGACGCGCTTCACGGACGCGCTCACGGTGGGACCAAACGGGAAACCGGCGCCCTGCGCACCGGACTTATCTTTGGACTTGCCAACCCTGCCGCGCTGGCGTTCTGGTCGGGCATCGGCGGCGGAGTGCTGACCGCTCGCGGCGGCGATACGGTCGGGACGCTGCTTGCGTTTCTGCCGGCGTTCCTGCTGGGAGCCTTGCTTTGGTCGTTCGGATTCAGCACGCTTGCGAGTGTGGGGCGTCGGTATGCCCGACCGCGCGTGTTCACGGCCATCGATGCCGTGTGCGGGACCATCATTGGGTATTTTGGGGTTCGGCTCGTCTGGACTTCGGCGCGCCGGCTATGGAGATTGGCATAACTTGTGACGACATTTCGACTCGAACCCCCATTTCTCGAACTCTTTCCCGAAGCAACGGTGGCGATCGTCGTGGTTCGAGGGATCGACAATACGATCGACGATCCGGAAATCTGGCCCATGCTCGAGATCGAGATCGAACGGGCTGCCGCTTCGGCCAACGAGGGTGAAATCAGCCAGCATCCGGCGGTGGCGCCGTGGCGCGCGGCGTTCGCACAGTTTGGCGTGAAGCCGTCGAAGTACCGTTCGTCGATCGAGGCGATGCTGCGATCGGCGCAATCGGGTCGATTGCGGCCAATCAATCCGCTGGTCGATCTCTACAACACCATCTCTTTGCGACACCAGCTTCCGGTGGGTGGCGAGGATCTGGCAAAGATCAGCGGCGATGTGCGACTGACTCGCGCGATCGGCGATGAGCACTTCGTGCCGCTGGGCGCCGATGGTCCCGAGCCGCCGCCCGCCGGCGCGGTGATCTACAAGGACGACGCGGGCGTTATCTGTTCCTGCTGGAACTGGCGGGAAGCCGAGCGCACCATGCTGACACCTGGTACGACCGATGCGGTGCTGGTGATCGAATCGATCCCGCCGCTCGATCCGAGAGCCGCCCGTATTGCCATCGACGACCTGGCGGCACTGGTTACCCGGCACCTTGGCGGCACCGCGATCGTGACCGTGCTCGACCGTGGGAATCCATCGGTCGAGCTGTAACGGGCCGGTTCAACCAAAGCGACCGTTGGAATTGATCGGCGACTATTGCTCGGTCGTTTCGGAGAGGACGAAGACCGGAATCACGCGCTCGGTTTTCTTCTGGTAATCGGCATAGTCGGGATACGCGGCAACCGCTCGCTCCCACCAGAGGTCGCGTTCTTCACCGAAAACTTCGCGGGCGATGTAGTCCTTTTTGACCGTCTCGTCCTGCAGCTCGACGTGCGGGTTCTTCTTGAGGTTGTAGTACCAGACAGGGTTCTCGGGCGCGCCACCGAGCGACGCGACCGCGGCGTATTCGCCTTCGTGCTCTACCCGCATAAGGGGCGTTTTGCGGACCTTCCCCGATTTGGCGCCGATCGAGGTAACGACGATGACGGGCATTCCGCGCAGGTCATTCGCGGCGGTTCCATTGGCGGCTTCGAATGCCTCGGCCTGCTTGCGAGCCCAGGCTGAGGTCGATGGTGCGTATTCGCCCTGAATTGGCATTTGGAAGCGTGCTCCTTGCTGAAATCCTGGCGGATCCGAAGGTCCGCGACGAGAAGGTTATTCTAATTTGGCCGGGGTCTCGAGTCTTTCCAGATCGCGCTCTTCTCGCAACATTTTGACCTCTTCCTGGATCGAGTCGTCGACCGCTCGCAGCAGGAGGACCAACGCGAGCAGCACGATGCCGATCGCCGCGCCCAGATAGAGGATGTCTTTGCCGCCGGTCCATTCGGCGACATTGCTCAGGAAGTTCACTCCAAGCACCACACAGACCACGCCGATCACGCGATGCTTGAGCTCGTCGAGATTGCGAATCCGCAACCAGGAGGGAAGGGTCGATTTCTCGTCGATGAAGAGTTGATAGAGCCCGAGCGCCACGATGAGAAGAATGACCCCTATCAAAAAGACATCGATGAGCTCGATAAGCTGGATCGAGAGGCGTTCTTCCTGATTGTCCGAAAGATCCCGTTCGGTGAGAAGCTCCCAGATGACGGCCAACACCCGGAGAAAGCCGTAGATGATCAGCGTGAAGGCCGCCAGCAGCGACCCGATCACCGCGAGGATGATCATCATCGGTGATAGGTCGAACAGTCGCGACATCCAGAATCGTACGAACTTCATGGGATGCACCGCACGCCGATGTTCCTGACGCAAGAGCCGGTAGGTTGATTACGGGGTGGGCACATCATACCGTCAAACGGAAGGCGACTCGCCAGCCGCGACCCGGCGCATGATATCGATAAGCGCGCTCTTCTCTTCGAATCCGATGCCCGGGCACTGCGGCAGACCGACTTTTCCCTGTTCGACGCGTATCCCGTCCGCGAATCCGCCAAAGGGTTGGAAAACGCCGGGATAGCTTTCATTGCCACCCAGCCCAAGCCCGGCCGCCATGTTGAGCGACATCTGGTGCCCACCGTGTGGAACGATGCGGGCGCGCGACCAACCATGTTCTTCCACCATCTCGATGGTGCGAAGGTATTCGACGAGTCCGTAGGAAAGGGCACAGTCGAACTGCAGCCAGTCGGAGTCCGGGTGCATGCCGGCATAGCGGACCAGGTTGCGCGCGTCCTGCATGGAGAAGAGGTTTTCCCCGGTGGCCATCGCATGGGGATAGCGCTGCGAGAGCTCGGCCTGAAGGGCGAAATCGAGCGGATCGCCAGCTTCCTCGTACCAGAAGAGCTGGTAGGGCGCGAGAGCGTCGCCATAGGCGAGGGCCGTGGGAAGATCGAAGCGGCCATTGGCATCGACCGCGAGATGCGACCCGTCCCCGGTGACTGCGAGCACGGCTTCGATGCGCTTCAGGTCATCGGCCAATGACCCGCCGCCGATCTTCATCTTGACGACTTCGTAGCCAAGATCGAGATAGCCGCGCATCTCGTCCTGCAGCGCAGCGAGACCCTTGCCGGGCGCATAGTAGCCGCCTGCGGCGTAGACCCACACCGGCTCGCTAACCACGCCGTTGTTGTAACGATCGGCGAGCAATCGATAGAGGGGAACACCTTCGATCTTCGCGACCGCGTCCCAAACCGCCATGTCGATGGTGCCAACCGCGACCGAGCGCTCCCCGTGCCCGCCCGGCTTTTCCGCGGACATCAGCTTCGCCCAGATCTTGTGCGGATCGAGGTTTTCCCCTGAGTCGTCGAGGATCGACGTGGGGTCGGCTTCCAGCAGGCGCGGAACGAAGCGCTCGTTCAGCAGCCCTATGGGGGCATAGCGGCCATTGGAATTGAATCCATAGCCGATGACCGGTTCGCCATCGCGTTGCACATCAGTGACGATGGCGACGACAGCGGCGTCCATCTTCGAGAAATCGATATAGGCATTGCTCATGGGTGAGCTGATTGGAACGGATGCAACACGAATGTCGGTGATGCGCATTTACAGCTTCATTTCCTCTGGGTGGTCGGCGATCAGTTGATCGATGATTTGCCGTAACTTCGGAATCGAAGTATTCAATGTCGAATGGATCACACCCCAGTCGATCTCGTAGTACCCGTGAGCAATCAGATTGCGTTGATCGATTGCCCGGCGAATGTCGGGAATCTGCTGGGCAATGTCCGGATCACGATCACTGATTCGACGCAATGTCTCGCCGATTCGTTCGAGCATTCGTTCGACGATCAACTGCAGGTCGTAGTCAGATTCGAGATCCTCCACCGACAGCCCGCGACTCTTTTTAGTGAGATGAGACGTCGCTCGTTGAAGCTCCCAAAGGTCGAACGGAGTCCTTGGGTGCATAGATCGGCGTCCGTGACTCCTCTATCGATTTTCTGAAATAGGGGTTCACCGCCCACCTGAGCGAGACGAGGTCGACGTCTCTTCCAAGAATGAGATGCAGTCGCTCCTGTATTTCGGTCACACGAGAGCCCCACGAGCCGTAATCGAAATCGTCTGGATACTCGATCAGAAAGTCGACATCACTCATTGCTGGGTCGAAGTCACTCGTCGCAGCCGAGCCGAAAAGCTCCAGTCGGACAAGGCCATACTCCTCGCACAAGGCGATGATCTCGTTTCGATGTTGTTCGATTTCTGGGATCATGGGCGGCATCCTGAGTTCGTTTTCTTCGGGCTTCAGTGTATCGCAGCCACTATTCGCGCAGCGTCGCCGAGGAGCGTCCAAACCGTGTCAGCCGATTTCATCTTTCGGAATGGGGCCATCATCACCATCGATGCCGCGACTGCAGCGGCGGAGGCAGTGGCGGTACAGGGAAACCGGATCACACGGGTGGGCACGCTCGATGAGGTGCTGGAGGAAGCGGGACCGGAAACGAGGACCATCGATCTCGCCGGCCGCGCGTTGCTGCCGGGGTTGAACGACAACCACAATCATCCGATCTCGTTTGGACAGGGATTGAGCCAGATCGATGCGTCGCCGGGCGCGGCCCCGACGTTGGCCGCGGTGCAGGAGGCATTTCGCAAGCGTGCGAGCGAGCAACCGCATGGCTGGCTGATTGCGCGCGGGTACGACGATACCCGGCTCGATATCCATCGTCATCCGACCCGGTACGAACTCGACGAAGTGACCGGCGATCGGCCGGGGTATCTGGTGCGCACCTGCGGACATCTGGCAGTGGCAAACTCCGCGGCGCTGAGGTTGGCGGGCATAACGGCGGCGTCCGACGATCCGGTGGGTGGTCAGATCGATCGGGATGAGCACGGCGAACCGGTTGGTTTGCTTCGTGAGACGGCGATGAAGCTGGTGTCGGATCGGATCGCTGCTCCGACGACCGATGACATGAAGGACTATCTGCGCGCAGCCGGAAAGCGGTTCAACGAGTACGGCATCACGAGCGTCGGTGAGGCGGCGGTGAGTAACTCGCGGCAGCTTTCGGCGTATCAGGAGCTGGCACGAGCCGGCGAACTGCCAATGCGCACCTTCACGATGATGCTGATCGACGACACGCTGGACGATCTGGAGCACCTCGGAGTGCAAACGGGATTCGGCGATGCCTGGTTCCGAATTGGCCCTGCGAAAGTGTTCCAGGACGGTTCGGGCGGCGGCCGCACCGCGGCGATGACCACCGAGTACCGCAACGATCCCGGCAACAAGGGGATCACGATCTACGATCAGGCCGGTCTGAACGAGCGATTCACGCGGGCAAACGCAGCTGGATTCCAGATGGCGGCGCATGCCATCGGCGACCTGGCGATTTCGATGATTTTGACTGCTTACGAGACGGCGCTGGCAGCGAACCCCCGAGCGGACGCCCGGCCACGGATCGAGCATTGCGGGATGTGCACGCAAGAGCATCTGGACCGGATGATCGCGATCGGCGCGTTGGCGATTCCCCAGCCGTCATTCATCTACTACCTCGGGGATTCCTATATCGAGAACTTCACCGAGGAGCAGCTCGCGATGTCGTACCCGGGCCGTTCCTGGTTCGATCAGGGAATCGTGGCGGTAGGCAGCTCGGATGTCCCGGTGGTGTCGTGCGATCCGTTCGTGAACCTTCGGTCGGCGGTGACGCGCATGACACAGGACGGCCAGTACATGGGCCGGAACCAGGGCGTGACGATCGACGAAGCCCTGCGGATGTTCACCATCAACGGTGCGTATGGGTCGTTCGAAGAAAAGATCAAAGGCAGCGTCACGGAAGGTAAGCTGGCCGATCTAACGGTGCTGAGCGAGGATCCGCGGTCGGTCGATCCGGAGATGCTGAACACGCTGCAGGCGGACCTTACGATGATCGATGGGAAGATCGTCTTCGAGCGATAGGCTCGGGTCGTTGGCGGAGCGAGGCGCTTCGCTGCGTCAGAAAGAACGCGAGCGCGGGCCGCTCGAATTTGCATCGAGCGGCCCGTGACTTCTCAGCGCGTGGCTGTTTGCTGGTGTTTCTCGCCGAGGTAGGCTTTTTGGCGGACCAGCATTTGCTGGAGCTGCGGAACCGGAACGGCGCGGGGTTCGACGCCGTACTCGATGGCAAGCGCGGCAGCAGTTCCGGCAGCCTGGCCCATTGCGAAGACCGGCGGCATGACGCGGACAGCGGCCTGGGCTTCATGGGTGGCGGAGAGTGATCGTCCGGCCACGAGCAGGCCGTCCATCTCCATGGGTACCAGCGATCGATACGGGATCTGGTAGATGTTGGCTGTTTTGAGCTTGCCATCGGTGCCGCCGGAATCGTCGGTTGGGCTGTGGATGTCGACGGGATAGCCGCAAAGGGCAATGACATCCTCGAACTCGCGCCCGCTGCCGAGGTCGTCGAGATTGAGCTGGTACTCACCGACGATGCGGCGTGTTTCGCGGACGCCGACCATGGAAGCGGTGTCGAGCAGCTCGACGTTTTCGAATCCTGGCAGCCGAGCGCGCATGAATTTGAGAATTGCCTTGACCTGTTCCCGCCCATCGATCTCT
The DNA here is from genome assembly GCA_963720855.1 of uncultured Chloroflexia bacterium. GTDB lineage: Bacteria > Chloroflexota > Chloroflexia > Thermomicrobiales > UBA6265 > JAMLHN01. Next base: position 650,007 of record CAVRGV010000003.1, read on the forward strand.
CCCTGGGTCAGGTCCTCGACGCTGGTGCCGTCGAGGCGATGCAGGCGGGTGGTATTGATGCGCCAGACGCCATCCTCGCCCGTGCGGTACATGCCGATGCCTTTACGGGGGATCGGGAATTCGCCCGATTCGCGCCCTTTCCTCACCAGCGACTCGAATGGCCGAAAGTCATCCGGATGCTCGGCTACATAGGCTTCGACTACCGCATTGTTCACATGCTTGACGCGGAAGAAGAGGGTCATCGGTTGCAAGAGGCCATCTTCGTCGCGGCCCTTTTCGAAGGCAGCGCCTGCTCGCGCGGCGACATCGGCATCGGCGGAGCAGTCGACCGTGATCTGGGCCATGAGCGCTTCGAGGCCCGACTTGCTCGCCGCCACGACGCCGGTAACTTTGCCGTCCTCGACGATGGCGTCCGCCACGAAGGTGTGGAAGCGGAGCTGTACGCCGGCTTCACGGACCATATCGAGCGCGACGAACTTGGCGGTTTCCGGATCGAATGGGGTCACCCGGGCGTGACCGTACTCGATGAATCCGGCTTCGGGGCTACCAGCAGGGAAGTTGCGCGGATGCGCCGCGCCGCCCTGGGCTTCCATGCGCTCGACCATCTCTTCGAAGACGCCGCGAATGAGCTGCGTTTCGCCATCCAGGCTGTACGAGGTCATGCACGGGCCAACCAGCCCGGCGGTCAAATTTCCGCCGAGATAACCGAAGCGTTCGACCAGCGTCGTGCGGGCACCGTAGCGGGCGGCACTGATAGCTGCGGCAATACCGCCTGGCCCCCCACCGACGACCAACACATCGCCAACGTCGATAACCGGAATCTCGTTCTGATACTGCATCGTTGGGGCCACGGTGGGGTTACGCTCCTTGCTTCGTCGCGGTGGTTGTGCTTTTGCTGGTGCCACCAGCGGGCAGGATATCGGTCATGCCTACGGCGTTCTGCATGATCGCATCGATTTCGGCGAGTTCATCTGCGCTCAGGGCAATACCGGCGGCTGCCGCGGCGCCCAGGATTTCTTCGGAGTTGCGCGCGCCGGTGAGCGCAACGGTAACGGGTTGATGGGCGAGCACCCATGCGATCGCAAGCTGCACCATCGTGATGCCTCGCCGGGCGGCGAATCCGCCGAGCGATGCCAGCACCTCGAGATTGCGTTCGCGGTGTTCGGGGGTGAGCAGGGGCTGTCCGAAGATGACGCCCGCCTTACGCCAGTCACGGTCGTCGAAGGTCGTATCGTGCGCATAGGCGCCGGTGAGCAGACCGTGGGCGAGCGGGCCGTAGGCCATCACGCCGATACCCAGCTCCTCGCTGAGTGCGAAGGTTTCATTTGCCCATCGACGGTCGAACAGACTGAAGCCCACCTGGCTGGCGACGATCGGAGCGGAGGTAGCGGCTTCCGCGATCTCGCGGAGTTGGATCTGGTTGAGATTGCAGACGCCGACAGCCTTGGTCTTGCCGGATTGGACCAGGTGGCCAAGGCTGTCTGCAATCTCGGTCATCGGGGTCTCACCGTCTGGCCAGTGGAGCAGGAACAGATCCACGTAGTCGGTTTTCAAGCGCTCGAGGCTCTCGTCCAGTCCCTTGACCAGATGCGCCCGACTGCTGTCGAGGCCGGTGATGAAGGCATGTTCGTCCCAGATCATGCCGCCTTTGGTGACGATGGTGGCTTGATCACGCAATCCAAGCAGCGCGTATCCGAGGAGCTCCTCGGCATGACCGTTGCCATACGAGGGCGCAGTGTCGAAAAGCGTGATCCCCGCATCGAGGGCGGCGTGAATCGCGCCAATAGCGTCGGCGTCGTCACTCTGGCCGTAGCGGGCGCCACCAATCGGCCAGGTGCCGAAGCCAATGACCGACGAGCAGATGCCGGAGCTGCCGAAGCAACGGTGCTCCATGGACGATGGTTCGCTGGTGCTCACCGAAATGGTTACCCCTTTTGCATGCGCGGGTCCAGATAGTCCCGCAAACGATCACCGAAAACGCCGACACAAATGACGACGAGGCAGAGCGCAATACCGGGGATGGTGGAGATCCACCAGGCATTGTTGAGATAGTCGCGTCCTTGCGCGATGGTTTGCCCCCAGGACGGCTGGCTTGGCGGCGTGCCGAGTCCGAGAAAGCTGAGCGAGGCTTCGGCGATAATGACCAGCCCAACTTCGACCGTGGCGATCACGATCAGGGGCGCCACGATCGATGGCACGATATGCCGTGTGAGCTGTCTGGGCGCGGTGGCGCCGATCGCCCTGGCGGCGGTAACGAACTCTTGCTGTTTGACACTGAGGACGGCAGCCCGGGAGATCCTCGCGAAGACGACCCAGCGGGTGAGCGCCAGCGTGATGATGACATTCACCACACTTGGTCCGATCACCGCCGCGATCATGATGGCGAAGATGATCGACGGAAAAGCGAGCTGGATATCGGCCAGACGCATGAGCAGACTATCGAGAAATCCCCCTCGATAGCCCGCGATAACCCCAACGAACACGCCAATCGACCCCGCGAGAATGACGGTTGCGGCGCCGACCAACAGCGAGATGCGCGCGCCTTGCAGGACCTGCGCCAGCATGTCGCGTCCAACTTGATCGGTGCCGAGCCACGCCCGTGAGCCGTCACGCAGGATCGCGCCGGGTGGTTGCAAGCGGTCACCGGTGCGAACGGTGACCGAGTTGTAGGGCACGAGCAGGGGACCAAAGATCGCGATCAGGATGAACAGCACGATGGGTAAACCCCAGAAGGCGAGGTAAACCTCGCGACGCCGGCGTTTGGGACGCGTGCGATCGAACGGTCCCGTCTGGTCCAGGGGGAGGTAGTCGATTTGTTCCTCGGCGGCGGTGGTGATGCTCGACATCACTTCAGCCGAATCCGGGGATCGAGATAGATATAGCTCAGGTCGACGAGCAGGTTGATCAGCACGAAGATCGTGGTGATGAACAGAATCGACGCCTGTACCAGCGGATAGTCCCGCTTGGTGATAGCGTCGACGAGCAGGCGGCCGATGCCCGGCCAGCCGAAGACCGTTTCGACGATGACCGCGCCGCCGAGCAGGTTTCCAAGCTGGATTCCCAGCACGGTGACCACCGGGATGAGCATGTTGCGCATAGCGTGGCGCGTGAGCACGGTTCTGGAATCGAGGCCCTTGGCTCGGGCAGTGCGAATGTAGTCCTCGTGCAGCACTTCCAGCAGTCCGCTGCGCACCAGCCGGGTGAGCACGCCCACGAGCGGTAGCGCCAGCGTGATCGCGGGCAGGATCAGATGTTGTGGGGTCTGCGAGCCCGCGGATGGCAGCCATTTGAGCTGCCGGGCGAAGATGAGAATCAACATGATGCCGAGCCAGAATCCTGGAACGGATTGGCCGACGAGTGAAATCACCGATACGGAGTAGTCGATCGGGCCGCGCTGGCGAAGCGCGGCGAGGATCCCAAGCGGAAAACTGATGAGCACCGCAATGGCGACTGCCGCGAACGCCAGCCGGGCCGTTGCGGCGATGCGCTCTCCGACGGAATCGACGACGGGGCGGCGGAGCCAGAGCGATTCGCCAAAGTCGAGCCGTGCGGCATCGCTCATGAATGACACGTACTGGCTGGGCAACGACGCATCGAGTCCCAGATCTTGCTGGAGCGACTGGATCTCTTCCTGCGTGGCACTGGCGCCAAGCATCATCGATGCCGGGTCGCCAGGAAGGATGCGGACCACCAGGAAGATGACGGTGAGCGCACCCCAGAGGACGAATACCGCGTAGATGAGTCGCTGAAGAATGTAGTTCGCCATGGGGATCGGGCGTCGGGACGGGTGAGCACCTCACCCGTCCCGAGCAGGACTCCTATTCCGCGAGCGTGACCGTCGCGAAGTTGGGAATAGTGCTTGGTGTGGGCTCGAACCCCTCGATGCGCTTGTTGAAGACGTAATTGGTTTGCAGATCGAATGGGAAGACGCCGACTGCGTCGTCCCAGATGATCTTGTTCGCTTGCGCGTAGAGCGCGAGGCGGGCGTCCTGATCCGACTCGGCGGCGGCTTCGAGCAGGAGCGCGTCCAACTCCTCATTGGCATACCCGTTGCGGTTGGCCGTGGAGGTATACAGGCGGCGCAGCGTGAAGTCGGCATCGCCGGTGCGTACGGTATTGGTCTGGAAGTCCATATCCCAATCGAGCGCCAGAAGCTTCTCCAACCAGGCAGCCTGTTCCATTTCCATGCTTTCGACATTGACGCCGATGTCGGCCCAATTGGAAATGAAGGAGAGGATCAGCTCACGGTCCTGCGGTCCGGAACCCGGGACCCAGATGACGTGCGTATCGAACCCATCTGGATATCCGGCTTCGGCCAGAAGGGCCTTGGCTTTTTCGGGGTCGTATGTGTACGGCGTCTGCTCCGACCAGCCGAATACGGATTCCGGAATCGGTGCAGTGGCGACGACCCCGACATCTTGCAGGAGATCGGCGGCAAGGGTTTCTCGATCGATTGCGTAATTCATTGCCTGACGCACGCGCGCATCGGTGAACGGTTCGCGCGATGCGTTGAACCAGTTGAAGTAGTAGGCATACGACGGCGTGCCGTCGATGATCAAATCCTCGTTTTCAGCCAGGATCGGGAGCTGGTCAGCCGGGAGACCCCAGGTGAAGTCGACTTCGCCGGTTTCGATCGCGGTGGCCTTCGCGGCCGTTTCGGGAATGTCGCGGAAAATGAGGGTTCCGACCGACGCCGGCTCGCCCCAGTAGCTGTCACTGGCGACCAGCTCGAGCTGGGAATCGCGTTGCCAGGACGAGAAGGCATAGGGTCCGAGGCCGACCGGATTGTCGAAGAAGCCCTCTTCATTGGTTCCCGCGGCAGGGGTGATGAACAGGAGGGTGGCGCTGGCCGGAACCGTGCCGAGCGGCTCGCTGGTGGTGATGGTGACGGTCAGGTCATCCGGTGTCGCGATGTCCGTTACCGTTGCCCACAGTGGTGCCAGCGGTCCTTCGAGATCGATCACCCGCTGCAGGGAGTTCTGCACGTCCGCTGAAGTGAACGGCGTGCCATCTTGCCAGGTAACGCCTTCCCGCAGATTGAAGGTCCAGGAATTGCCATCCGCGGCCCAGTCGGTGGCGAGCGATGGTAGCAGCTCACCGGTGGCGCCATCGCGCGTAAGCAGGGTGCCGAAGATGTGCGTCGCGACGACCGCGGTCGGTTCCTCGACGCTTTGCGCGCCGTGCGGGTCGAGCGAGACGAGCACGCGCTGCATGGCGATGTTCAACTGCCCGTCGGGGGCGTCCTGCAGCGCAGCCATGGAGCCTCGTTCGAACGCCATTGCCAGGGGAACACTCAGGCCGAGCGCCGTCGTGGCCTTGAGAAACGTCCGTCGGGAGAGGTTGCCTTCCCGTCGTCGCCGAACCAGCTCGTTCAGGCGCTGGCTGATGACGGTGTCGATCGATGACATACGCGTTTTCCTCCGTTTGCTTTGCCGGCAACTTTGCCGGGCGAACGTTCGATCTGCCGGCTCGCTGCCGGCAGGCTTTCTCCCACGCAACCCCTTCTCGAAAGGAGCGGGAGATCAGATCAACCGTGATCGAGGAGATCCGTAAATGCGTCGAGTCCTTCCTGAACGTGCTGGCGCATTGCCGTGGCGGCGGCGTCCGGATCGCGCCGTTCCAGGGCTGAGATGATCGGGATATGGCGATCCGCAGTGGGCACGACGAGATGGCGCGTATCCAGCAGCCGCGCTCGATAGCCCTCACCCTGATCGGCAAGATTGTCGAGTGTGGTGATCAGGAGAGGCATGCGAGAGATGCGTCGCAGACGGCGATGGAATTCCAGATCCACCCCGCGCAGGAGGCGAATGTCGGGGTCCGGAAGGGTTTCGACGCGGCCGAGCTCGGTGTTGACGGCGTGCAAATCGATGAGATCGGCATCGGTCACGATGCGGGCGGACTCTCTGGCGGACAGCGCTTCGAGCTCAGCACGCATGAGATAGATCTGGCGAATATCGGCAGGATCGAGATGGGCAACGATGGCTTCCTTGTGAGGAACGAGGGTGATGAAGCCTTCGGCAGAGAGGCGCTTGAACGCGTTGGCGACCGTGATACGGCTGACCCCCAGCTCCTCGGCAATGCGGCTGCCGACGAGGGGTTCGCCTTCGGCCCAGCGCCCCTGGGTGATCGCGCTTCGAAGCGCTTCATATGCTGCCTGTTCGCGTGTCTTGACGTCGACACGGAAGTCCGTTGCATATTGCATGCAACATACAGTACGCAATCGGGCAGGAAGTTGTCAATCGAGAATCGCGGGCAGCGGGCAGAAGGCAGGCAGAGGCAGAAGGCAGAAAACGTGGAGCGTTCGTGCGCGGCGGCAGGCGGCTACGGGGAGCCGCCTGATCGCGTTCGGGAGGTTGCGAGGGACAGGACGAGTTCCGGCGCCGGTGATCTCGGCAGATTCAGTCGACGGCGACTGCTGGATAGTCCTCGACGTAGCTTTCGCCGGTGACGCCGTAGTAGGTCACGGTTCGAGCGTCGAAGTCGGCGACGTAACGGATGACCCCGGCGCGGAACGCCGCGTCGAGGAATTCCGGGAAGGTGCTTTCGCCGGCCTGGTCAGTGCGGATTGCCTTGATAACGGCTTCCCGGTCGAAGGACGGGATGTCGAGAACGCCGGCAGCGACCGGGGTTGCCATTTGCACGACCGGACCGGCATCGGTGAGATAGACGCTCTGGGCGGCGGGAAGCGTCCATTCATTCCGGCGAACCCCGGCTCCGTGGAGGACGGCGGCAAGTACCGGGAATCCTCCAATCTTGGGGCGAATCGAAAATGCCTTTTGTTGCGCAGCCTGCAAGCGATCGGTAGCGGTGCTCATGGTGTTGGTTGTTTCTCCTGGGCGATGGAATCGGCATGGTGATCGAGCTGCTGCAGCAGGCTCACGAGGTGTTGGTGCTCTTTGGCCGAGAGCACATGAAAGAAGGCATCGTCGTTTTGGTCGGCCAGCTCGATCAGCGTGGGCACCAGGGCTCGGCCGCGGGCGGTGAGCTCGATCGGCACGCGCCGTCGCGAGGCGGGATCCGTGACACGTTGAGCGAGTTCCTTGTCCTGGAGCCGGTCGATGAGCCGGGACACTGCCGCGACATCGGTCTGGAGATAGCGCGCAATTTCGCCCACGGTCTCACCGTTGCCGCGATAGAGCGCAACCAGCACATTCCACTGCGACACCGTGACGTCGTGCGCAGCGAGCTTGCGCTCGAAGCTGACATGCACCTTATCGGAGAGCCGCCGGAGCCAGAAGCCGACATGATCGTGAAGACCGGACGTGGATTCTTTCATCGCTATATAATGTCATGACAACTATTGTCATGTCAATAGCGAGCCAGTCTCATTCTCACGAAAAAACGCCCGGCTGGTTGGCCGGGCGTCGGGTGTTCCTGTCGGAGGTTTCTGGCTAGTAGGCCGGCACATAGTCGGGATCGACTGCTCGAATACCGCCGGGAGGCGGAGCAAAGCCGTATCCAGCGATGGTATCCACGACCTGCTGAATCACCTCATCCGGCGTGGAGGCGCCTGCGGTGACGCCCACGGTCGATTTGCCCTCCAGCCAAGCGGCCTGAATCTCCTCGGGCCGCTCGATATGATGACTCTCGACGCCGAGTATCGACGCCACTTCGGCGAGACGGGCGGTGTTGCTGCTCTTTCGTCCCCCGATTGCGAAGACCACATCGCAGTGATCGCGGTCGATCAGCCGCTTGAGGGCGTTCTGGCGCTCGCTGGTCGGTTCGCAAATGGTGTTGCACAAGCGGAACTCGCCGCCTTCCGGCACGACCATCGCTTGCAGCTCGAGCGCGAACTTCATGAGCTCGTCGACGTTCTTGGTGGTCTGGCTGACGAGCGCAACCTTGCGCGGAGGAGAGATGAGTCCTTCGCCGCTGACACCCCGCCGGGCGTTCCAGGGAAGATCCTCGATGTGTTTGGCAGCCACCGATTTGCTGGTCGCGGCCCAACCGAGCACGCTTTTTACTTCCGGGTGGTACGAGTCGCCATAGACCACCAGAAAATATCCCTGCCGCACCAGTTTCTGGGCGAGACGCTGCACCTTGGTCACCAGCGGGCAGGTGGTGTCGATAAGCTCCAGATGTGCTTCCGATGCCTGTTGCGCGAGATGGGGGCCCATGCCGTGGGCGGTGATCGCTACCCGCTTGAACCCTTCACGCGCGGCAGCATCGACCGATTCCGATCCGACCACGCCGCGCTCGCGTAAGCGGGAGACCACCTGCGGGTTGTGGATGATGTCGCCGATGGGAGCGACGGGCGCCGCTGGATCGGCGGCTTCTTCGATGATATCGAGCGCCCGGCGGACGCCCCAGCAGTATCCAAGCTCATCGGCGACGACGATACGCCGCTCGGTTCCAACTTCGGTGGGAAGGATGACAGTCACGTGCTACTCGTTTCGATGAGGTCATCGCCGGGAGCGCCAAACGCGCTCGACCGGGCTATGCCGACCATAAAGTATAGCGGGTGAGGGATGCGCGGGCATCACATTGCGCCGGCAACGTTTGCGAGAGCGGGTTGACGTGACTTCGTGCAACTGTGACAATGGGCTATGTAACTCTCTGACTTTACACGCGAATACTCGGCACAGTTGCCATTCAGCAACTTCGGGACATTCCCGAACTCCACCCTGATTCACTCGCAGGACGCATGGCGTCCGAGTTTGCTGGGCGAGCTGCACAAGTATGGGTGCCTACATCCTTCGGCGAATGCTCGGATTGATCGCGGTGTTGCTCGGGATCACGCTGGTTGTCTTCTTTCTGATGCAGATGATTCCCGGGGACGTGGCCCAGGCGATGCTCGGATTGATGGCGCGGCCGGAAGATGTCGCGCGGTTACGAGAGGAACTCGGTCTCAACCAGCCGATCTACGTCCAATACGTCAAGTGGCTCGGACACGTCGTTCAGGGAGATTTAGGCATCTCGCTGCAGCAGCGCACCGAGGTGCTCCCGTTCGTGCTCGAGCGATTCAAGAACACGCTGATACTGACAATCGCAGCCACGATCATCTCGCTCCTGATTGGAATCCCGACCGGCATCATCTCCGCCACCGGCAATATTCGATCTTCGACCGGGCGAGCATGCTGATCGCGCTTTTTGGCAACAGCATGCCGGCGTTCTGGCTTGGTCTGATGTCGATCCTGATCTTCTCCTTGCGATTGGGTTGGTTCCCCACGGGCGGCATGTACGCGGTGGTCGGCGATGAAACGTTTGGCGAGCTGCTAAGGCACATGTTCTTGCCGGCGGTGACGCTGGGAGCGGCGTCCGCCGCGATTACGGCGCGGATTACCCGTTCGTCGATGTTGGAGGTGATTCGGCAGGACTATGTGCGCACGGCGCGCGCAAAGGGGCTCGGCGAGCGCGCGGTATTGACCAGACACACACTGAAGAATGCGCTACTCCCGATCCTGACCGTGGTGTCGTTCCAGTTCGGATTCCTGCTGGGCGGAGCAGTGCTTACCGAGACGGTTTTCAATTGGCCGGGAATTGGGCTCGCGCTCTACAACGCGATTTCGTTCCGCGACTATCCGATTGTGCAGGGGGGCGTGCTGGTGGTGGCGGTCGCATTCGTGATCGTCAACCTGATTACCGATCTGTTGTATTCGTTGATCGATCCGCGCATCAGGTACAGCTAGCCATGAGCGACTCGTCGATCACCGGTCAGCTCGACCAGCAACCCGCAAACTCAGCACCTCGCTACACCTATTCCGCGGCGAATCATTTCGATCTGCGGGATGTCAAAGCGAGATCGCAGCTTCGCATCATCTGGGATGGACTGAAGCGTGACTCGTTTGCGATTGCGGGCCTGGTCATCATTCTGATGACGATCTTTCTGGCAGTGTTCGCGCCGTATGTCGCGCCACACGATCCACTGGCTCTTAGGCGCGGCGCTGTCGTTCCTGGGCTTGGGGGTGCAACCGCCCACGCCCGATTGGGGAACGATGGCCAACGACGGTCGCAACTCGATGCTGGTTGCCCTCTGGGTGACCACGCTGCCTGGTCTCGCAATTTTCTTTGTCGCGGTCGCGTTCAATCTGCTTGGCGATGGCCTGCGCGACGCACTCGATCCGACGCTGAAGGTCTAGCCGGAAAAGGAGGGCTCGAACTCGCACGCAATCTTGGTCGAGCGATCTGTTCCGTTTTTTGCCAGATAAGGCAATCGACAGGAGGAATCCGGATGTCCAGAGACGAGTTCGTGCAAATCATGATGGACGGGCAATTGAACCGGCGCGATCTGATGCGCCGGCTGGCCGCCCTTGGTATTGCCGCACCGGTGGCGGGGATGATCGCCAGCCACACGCGAACGGCCTCAGCCGCTCCATCCAGCGTCATCGCCCGGCGGGTGCTGAATCAGGGTCCGAGTGGCACGTTGATCGTGGTGTGGATCGGGCATGATGATCCCGGTGCAGATGAACGAGTACATCCAGGGCAACTTGCGCGATGTGGGGATCGATGTCTCGATTCAGTCGTTCGAATGGGTGAGCTATCTTGGAATCTGGGCGCAGGGACTCAACGAGGACGTGACGATGGGCAACCAGTCGATCATGGCGTCCGATCCATACGTGGCCAATTTCCTGCTCTCGGGAACGTTTACCCCAGCGGATGGGGGCTGGAACATTGGCTACTACGACAACGAAGAGGTGAACAAACTCCTCTCCGACGCGCTCCTGACCGCGGACAAGGAGGAGCGCAAGACCCTCTACTACGAGGCATGGGCCAAAATCACCGACGATGCCCCGTGGATCTTCGTTTGCAATGAACGGCGCCCATGTCCTTCAGTTCGGTGAAGACCAACGCTATTCTTCCTTCACGACGATCACGGTCGAGTAGCGGTTTCTATTTGTGAGCGGCGCACGACGCAGCGCCGCTCTAACCAGCGAGATACATCACGTTAGATCACGGCGCGCGATCAGGAAACCGGGATGTTTGGTATAGCGGTCAGCACCAAGTTGCTTTGCGTAGGGCACCTGGTTTTATTCATGGCTGCCGGAGATGGCGCGATTGCGACGGAGTGCTTCGTCAATCTCTACATTGGCATCTGGGGTGTGGAATACCTGAAAGCTGAGCTGACGGCGCAGGACGTGCTCGATCGTATCAAGGTAGAGGACGGCTGGGTAGAGCAGCGGCAGTTCAGTGTGGTGGATGCGGGCGGGAATGCCGTCTCGTTCACTGGATCGGACTGTGTGAGCTGGGCGGGGAACGGAACCGGAAATGGCTATGCAGTTGCCGGGAATATGCTAGCCGGGGAAGCCGTGGTCGATGAAATGGCCCGTGCCTATGAGGAAAGTGCCGGTGATCTCTTCGCGGAGCGGTTGTTGAAGGCGGTAGAGGCTGGGCAGGCGGCTGGAAACTAATACTGGATCAGCTCTTTGCCTTCGGCGGCGATGGTTTCGGTGTCGAGCAGGCCGTCCAGCTCGGGCGGAAGAATGCTGGGAACGGTGATGGTGTCTGGGTTGCCGTCGCTGGTGTAGAGCAGGTCGGGCCGGGATTCGAATTGGCCGTACCAGTAGTCGAGGAAGAGATTTCCTTCTCCCGGGAGCGGTTCGTCCTTGGCCCCGATGCGGGCGACGGACATCGGATCGAAGCTGAGGGAGTTCGGGGAGGGGGCTGGCTCGGCTCCCGCCGCGAGCATACTGATCAATTGGATCTGTTGCCCTTCGTATTCGAATCCGTTGCGAACCATCTTCCACTGATCGAGCGCTTCGGGATTGATGTCGGTATCCGGGAAGAGGCCATAGGGAAGCACAACGGCGGTGGAGGCACTTTCCTGCCCGACCTGTTGCTGGAGCCAGAGCGTGGTGCCGCCGACCTTTTCCAGGAACGTCTCGGTGGTGACATCGCTGAGATCCTGGTGATCCAGGGTGTGATTTGCGATTTCATAGCCGTTATCGACCAGCCATTGCAGCTTTTGCTGGCAGTACTGGGTTTGGTCGGGCGCCTCGAAGTCGAAGCACCAGATTTCGATCACCGCGAACATGGCGGTGTGCCCGAAGTCAGGATGGGTGGAGAAGAAGTCTTCCAGGATACCGACCGCCGAATGTGGGTCCATGGTGACGGAGCCATCCGCGGCGACGTTGTAATAGAACTGATTGGGACGCGAGTCGTCGAAGACCAGCACTGCGGGATGCTTGCCGGCCGGAGCAGTGATGCGGTTCTCGATGTACTCCCGATACGTGATGATGTAGAAGTTGTTGTCGTAGAGGAACTGCAGGTCGTCGCGCAATTCGGCCTCGGTTCGGAAAAGGACGTCGCCCTCTTCGTCCGGCCCGTATTCCTGCACGATGTTGTGATACATGAAGACCGGCACGGAGCCGAGCTCATTGGGCTGGTACTCCTGGAGCTGATCGGGCGAGAGGACCTGACCGGTGACGATCGGTTTGGTCGGTTCGGCTGCCGGAGCGGTTGGCGCGACCGTGGGAGCCTGGGTAGCGGCTATCTGCGTGGGCGCTTCGGTCGCCGGAACCTGAGGATCCTGGGTTGCGACGGCAACCTGTGTGGTTGCGACAGTCGGCTGGACGGCCTCGGTGGCGGCAGGAGCTATGCCCTCCGCGGGCCGGGTGCCTTCGACCCAGGATATTTGCCCGTCGTTGCTCTCGGAGCCGAAACCACATGCGGCCAGAATTGGCAGCAGGAGAACGGCGAGAACTGCGAAGCGGAGCCAGGGATTCGAGGAAGGGAGAACTCGGCGCATACGCATTGGAACGTTCGGCTTGGAAGCGATCAACGATCCGGGCCCTCCGCCGGAAATCTGGGTGCAAGGCAACCCGGTGAACGAATGAGCACGCTGCGCGCCGCCCAGCGAACGTGACGATGGAAGAGTACAGGATTCGCCGAGGCGAATGTCAGCCGTTGGCCAGCGATTTGCCCGAATCGCGCGAGTCGGGACGGTTGTTCACGTCAGCAGCTCGCGAACATCGGCGAGGTCGCGTGCAACGACGGTCGGCGGCGGGAGTTGTTCCGGCCACGGACTTTCGTAGCGGTTCAACCAGATCGTGGGAATGCCGGCTGATTCGGCGCCGGCCATGTCGTGTTCTGCCGAGTCGCCAATCATCACCGCTCGGTTGGGCGTGGAGTGGCCGAGCGAGAGCGCCTCCAGGAAGATGGCGCGGTCTGGCTTCCAGATTCCGAACTCGCCGGAGATGAGACAGAAGTCGAAGTAGGGTCGCAGTCCGAGCAGATCGATCTTGGCGGATTGCACGTTTGCGGGCCCGTTCGTGATCATCCCGAGACGGCGGTGAGGGTGCGACTGGCGGACCATGTTCAAGGTTTCGACCGCATCCGGAAAGAGCTGGAGGCCGTGGAATCGATTGGAGGCGAACCAGCGGCTGGCGGCCTCGACCGCGGCAGGATCGTCGATTCCGTGGGTGGCCAGCAGGGCCGGAAAGTGATCGACCCCATGCGGCTGCATGCGGATGGACTCGGTCACCACATCGTCCACAGGTGAGGTAAAGGGCCGTCCCGCGGTCTGTTCGGCGAGCTCGAACGCGATGCGGAGACGGCCGACGCGCGCGCCGCCATAGTCGCAGAGGGTGTCGTCCAGATCGAAAAGGACCAGCTCGGGTTGCGGAGTCATGCGCGTCATGATCGCATGTTTCGCAGGAATCGCTTGAGCAGGGGGAGTGGGGTGTGATCGTCGATATCGTGACCGCCGAGGATGACCCAGGCCGATTCGATCATCGCTCCGGCCGTGAGGAGCTGGAAGAGGCGCAGAAAAGCACGGGACGCCGAACCGCGCCAGAAGAGATCGAGTACATAGAGATGGCCGACCGCTGCCGCAGCGCGCGCGGAGCCAATGTGCAACGCGCCGAGCTTCCGGTAGTTGCGCCATTCGATGGCGAGCAGGATGGCAGCGACCGTCGCAATCGCAGTAATGGTGCGCGTGAGCGGGCGGAGCACCCCGGGGCGCGAAACGGCAAGCCAGCCCAGCGATGACATCATGACCGCGCTATCGGCCACGGCATCGAGCTGGCGGGCATAGCTCGAGCGGCCGCCTTGCAGGAATGCCACCGCCCCGTCGGCGGTATCCGACACCGCCGAGAGCACAATCCCGGCGGCAACCAGCCGGGGACGGCGCAGCAGTGCGGGGATCCACAGCAGCGCCGCCAGGACAAGCCGTCCCAGCGAGATCCATTCGTCGAGGGTGCGTGGCGCGATTTGTTTACGATGCGATGCGTCAGGCAACGAGCTCGCGTCCCTGATTGGCGACCAGATGCTCGCCGGCATCGACGATCTGGCGCAGCGCCTGGACGGTTTGCCAACACTCCTCATAGGTCGTATAGAGCGCGATGGGGGCGATGCGGATCACATTCGGAGCGCGAAAGTCGGGCACGATGCCACGAGCCTTGAGCGCTCTGGCGATTGCGGCGGCGGCGGCGTGTTCGACGGCGACATGTCCGCCGCGGCGGACATTGTCCACCGGGGAGCCGACTGCATACCCATATTCGGGCGAAGTGAGGCCGGTGTCTTCTATGAGGTCGATCAGATAGGACGTCATCTCGAGCGACTTCGCGCGGATCGGTTCGATTCCGGCTTCTGCGAAGATGCCAAGTGATCCCAGCATGGACGCGCCGTAGAAGAGTGGGGTCGTGCTGATTTGCCAGGCGCCCGCATCGGGCGCGCCCTCCCACTCGTGGACCATGTCGAACTGTTTTTCCTTGCGGTATCCCCACCAACCGGAGAGGCCGGGCCGCTCGCCGAAATGTTTGCGGTTGACATAGAGCGCGCCGGCGCTGCCCGGCCCGCTGTTCAGGTATTTGTAGGAACACCAGAAGGCGAAATCGACCTCCCACTCATCGAAGTGATGCGGAACTGCACCGACGGAATGGGCGCAATCGAACCCTGCGATGATGCCGCGCTGGCGGGCGGCGGCGGCGATGCGCTCGATATCGAGCAGTTGGCCGGATCGGTAGAGCACAGCCGGCATGAGCACAAGCGCCACCTCATCGGTCATGGCCGCGACGATATCCGCTTCGTCGATGGTGCGGCCATCGCGCGAGGGAACGCGAATCAAGTCGCGAGCGGGATCGCCGCCGTGCAGCAAAATCTGGCTTTGCAGCGCATAGATATCAGAAGGGAAATCGAGCTCGGTGGCAACGATTTTGCGTCGATCTCCAGCCGGCCGGTAGAAAGTGGCGACCAGGGCATGCTGATTGACGGTGGTGGTGCCAGTGGCGACCACCTCGTCCGGGTGGGCGCCGACCAGTGGCGCCATCATCGTTCCGAGCTGTTCCCCCAATGTGAACCAGCTTGGGTCGGCCGACATCCACCCATCGATGCCGAGCGTCTTCCATTGATCCAGCGCGGTCAGAATGGCGGTTTCAGAATCCTTCGGCATCAGACCGAGCGAATTGCCATCCATGTAGATCTTGTTCGGCAGCAGGTGGAAACGATCGCGGAATGAGCTCAGCGGATCCTCGGCGTCGAGCGCGCGGGCGCGTTCCAGGGAAAGCGGTTGGGACATCGAAGGTGCTCCTTTGAGCCGTCGAGTGAGCGATGGCGGCGATTGTACGGTGTGGAGGTGAGGTCGGAGCTGGATGATTCCTGATGGTCTGTGTGAAGACCGGGTTTCGGCGTCGCAGGCGGTTCCTCCGCTTCGGTCAAGTCGACGGAGGAACTCGGCCAGAATGCTACGTTGGCATGCATCCAAATTGGGGTTTCTTACGTAGAGTAAGTGCATGGTTCTCGAGAACGACCGACTCCGCCAAGACCCGAACCGGGGTATGGCGCACTGGTGTGCGCAACGGGCGTCGAACCGCGGTCGCGTGCAGAACCGGCAGATCGATTCTCCTGCCGTATCCTTCCAATGGAACGTCAGCACCATGCGCTTGCCGATGCGATCGGGCGAGCGCGGGAGGTATCACGATGTCTTTACTCGATAGTTTGTTCGGTGGCCGCAAGACCGAGATGATCGGCGCCGATCAGGCGCTCTCCGGTAGCGATACGCCGCGCTTTTCCATCCCCACAACCCATGCCGTGCTTGGAACGCCGATTCAGGGCCCGTTCCCGGCGAATCTCGAGGTTGCCTACTTCGCCCTCGGCTGTTTCTGGGGAGCCGAGCGGATCTTCTGGCAGCTTCCAGGGGTCTATACGACTGCGGTTGGGTACATGGGCGGCTATACGCCAAATCCCACCTATCAGGAAGTATGCTCCGGCAAGACTGGTCACACCGAGGCGGTGATGGTGGTCTTCGATCCGCAGGTCGTGACCTATGCCGATCTGCTGAAGACGTTCTTCGAAGAGCACGATCCGACCCAGGGAATGCGCCAGGGGAACGATTGGGGCACGCAGTATCGCTCGGCGATCTACACCACGTCGGACGAACAGGCAGAGACGGTGCGGATGGTCGTGGACGAGTTCGGACCGAAGCTGAAGGCGGCCGGTTATGGCGGAATCACCACCGAGATCGCCCCGGCCGGAACCTTCTACTACGCTGAGGATTACCACCAGCAGTATTTGCACAAGGTGCCGAACGGCTACTGCGGGTTGTCTGGAACCGGCGTTTCCTGCCCGGTTCCCTGGGCGACCGCGCCGGTGAGCGGCGGGAGCGGCGAGGTCGATGTGCTCGACATTCAGCTCCCGCAAACCGACGAGGAGTGGCGCGCGCGATTGAACCCGATGCAGTATCACGTGCTGCGCGAAGCGGGCACCGAGCGGGCGTTTACGGGCGAGTACGTCGATACCGAGACGGACGGAACCTATCGCTGCGCCGCCTGCGGCAACCAGCTCTTCGATAGCGGCACCAAGTACCACTCCGGCTGCGGATGGCCCAGCTTCACCGAGGCGTTGCCAGGCGCGACCGAGTACATCAAGGATTCGTCGCACGGCATGGTGCGAACGGAAGTGCGCTGCGCCAAGTGCCATTCGCACCTGGGCCATGTGTTTCCGGACGGTCCCCGATCGGCCGGTGGTAACCGGTATTGCATGAACTCGGTGTCACTCGATCTGATCGAGCGCTAGCCGCCGATCACTTCGATTCGAGCGCCCTTACGTGGGAAGAGCCCGCTGCCGTCAGGCAGCGGGCTTTCGCATTCCCGCATACATGGCTTCACCTCGAGGTTCCTGACTGGTAGGTTGGGGCGCGTCACGTGGTGGCACGTGCAGTCGGGAAGCGAGTCGAGGAATACGTGTCAGAATCATTTCGCGTGATGACGTCCACGCGGGGGCATCGATACGATCGCGCCCTCTATGCGCCACTTGCTGGCCGGGTCGCGCTGGTGCTCTTTCCGGCTTCCTTTCCCGATGAGGAGCCTGAGCTGCTCACCGCGCTCGATGGCGTCCAGATCTTCCACCTCCATTGGCCAGAACTCATGTTGGGGCCAAATCGAGCCGCACACGCGCGATTGATCGAGCTCCTCGAGCAGCGCAACGTGCGGGTCGTGTGGACGCAGCACAACTTGCAGCCCCATACGCCGCATCGATCGTGGCAGTCGATCTATCAGCTTTGGGCCGATGCCGCCCATGGCGTGATTCACCATAGTCACTGGGGCATGGCCCGGGCACTGGAGTTCAGGAGCTATCGGCACGATGCGATTCATCGGGTCATTCGCCATGGGCATTGGGGAGCGGTCCGAATCAACGACCGGGCGTTGGACCGCGAAGAGCTGGCGCGGCCGTACAAGATGGCGCCGGAGCGGACGCATCTGGGCATTCTGGGGGCGCCACGGCCGGCGAAGGACATCCGATTGGCGGTGGACGGTTTTCTCGAAAGCGGCCGCGACGATCTGGACTTGACGATCTTTTCGTTGGCCGATGACGACATTGTGCCGAAGCATCCGAGGATACGGGCGCGACCCTACCGGTGGGCAGTCGGGAGTCCTACAACCGACGGCTGGCGTTCATCGATGTTTTGCTCATTCCAGTGCAGCCGGACGGGAAGATGTTAACCACCGGCCTCATCGGAGATGCGATCGCGGTTGGGAAGCCATCGATAGTTTCCGAGTGGCCGTTCCTGACCGAAACGTTCGGGGATGCAGCGATGGTCTATGGCAGTTCCGCAAGCGATCTGGCGCGTTGCCTGGCCGAGCTGGATATCTCGACGCTCGACGAGCAGTCGGACAAGATGCGCGCGTTGCAATCGGAGTACGCATGGGAGCGATCGGCGGAGCAGACGGTGGCGCTGTTTCGAGAGCTGGTCGATTCGCGCTGACGGTCGTTCGGGACGAAGCCGTGTCAAGTGGCCCGTTGAATCCGGTCTTTTCGGCTCGCGCTAAAAGAAGCAGTCAAAACCGATACAACGTTGTAGCAGAGCGGCGTAGTCGGGGTTGATACCCAGGGCGCACACGTAGACCGTCCCGGTGCATTTCGATGAAAAATCGGCGACATTCACAGGCAGGCAAAAGGCATTCGGGCAATTGAAGCAGCACGTGCGATCGACGGTGTAGGCTGCTGCGGCGTACGGAACGGTGATCGATTGAACGACCGGCAAGATTCCGGTTCCGACGAGCCCGGCCAGGGCGAGCTGCAGCAATCTGCGACGACTCGAGCGCGCGGCGTCGCAATCGCTCACGCTCGTAAGGAGTCCAGCTTCCGCAAGTTGGGCGACGGCTAGCTCGACAACCTCGATCGAGACCGGACTCTCCGCCGCGGTCAAGCCACGTGCAAGATCGGCGTGCGAACGACTCCCATCACACCGCAGCCAGACCGCTGCCGCTATCTTGTTCAGGCTGTGATAGTGCATTGCCGTGGCATCGAAAAGCACGAGCTCATCGCCGACATGCTCGAAGGCGATGAGCTCGGGGCGGTCGAGCGCGATCGAGCGAGGGAATTCCAGATGCTGATCGTCGCAGGATGAGTCGTTTACCAATTGGTGAACGAGCCATCCGCCCGATGGAGATGGGGAATCTCGGTGAGCTGGAACGGATTCGCCAGTGCGGCCTCGCGGTCGAACTCGATGCCCAATCCCGGCAGGGCTGGAGGGAGGAGATAGCCGTCTTCCCACGGAATCTGCACGGGAACCACATCGGTAAGCATCGTGCCGGGCATGCGCGGTTGCTCTTGGACCGCGAAATTGGACGTCGCCAGATTGAGCTGCAGGCAAGCGGCCGATGGAGACCGGACCGAGCGGGTTATGCACCGCAAGCGGGATGTAGTGGGTTTCGCACCAGCCGGCGATTTTGCGCGATTCGGTGAAGCCACCGGCCAGGCAGAGGTCGATGCGGGCGAAATCGATCAGGTCTTCCTCGATGATCTGGCGGAACTGCCATTTCGACGTGAACTGCTCGCCGGCAGCGATGGGCACAGTCGTCCCTTCGCGAACCACGCGGAGCGCTTGCATGCTCTCGGCACGGACAGGGTCTTCGATGAAGTAGGGGCGGAATTGTTCCAGCTCATTGCAGAGATAGACGGAATCGCGCTGGTCGAGGCGGGTGTGGATATCGAACGTGATCTCGATCTCGTCACCGACCGCTTCGCGCACCGCCGCGAACTGTTCGATGGCGGTCTTCATGGCGACACGCGGCTCGTGCACATCCCCCTCGGACGGCAAACCGAATCGGACGAATTTCCAGCCGATCGCTTTGGTTTCCAGACAGGATTCGACCAGCGCCTGCGTGCTGGGATCGTGCGAGCCGTTGTGCGGGTAGGCAACGACCTTGTCGCGCACAAGGCCGCCCAACAATTCGTAAACCGGCAGATTCAGCGCCTTGCCCTTGATATCCCAGAGCGCGATATCGATGGCGGAAATGGCCGCCGCCACTGCCCCTTCTGCAGGGAAGAATCCTCCACGGGAGAGGGTTTGCCAGAGATGCTCGATGCGAAACGGATCCTGGCCAACGAGCAATGGCTTGAAGTGTTCGATGGTGCCGGTGACCGCCAGCTCGCGACCGGTGAGGCCGGATTCTCCAACGCCGGAGACGCCTTCATCGGTGTCGATGACGACGAAGAGGAAATTGCGGAATCCTCCCCAGACGGGATAGCAGGTGACATCGGTAATCCGCACGTCGAATGGTTCCTTTCCGGTCGATCAATGGACCGCGCGAACGGCATCGGGATGTTGTTGTTCCAGAATAGTGCGATAGACGGTCAGCGCGATGAGGAGCAACGCGATCCAGATTGGCGCGTTTGGTAGCCAGGCGGTTCCTACAACCAGGATGGCAACACTAGGAGTTGCGAGTCGCTGAAGCGTCGAGTGCCCGTGGCCCATGTCGTGAAAGACCCAGAGGCTGATGAGATAGATGGCGACCGGTATGGCCAGGGCGCCCTGGGATGCGGTGCGGGAGAGCTCTGAATGATGGGTGGCAAAATCGATGCAAGCGCCGATGCCGACTCCGACTGCGGCGACTGCTCCCCACAGGATGACGTGGCCGTATCCCCACGCGAAAGTTCGACGAGCCCGTGTAAGGATGTTTTCCACGTTGTAGGTGTACTCGAAGTAGAGCCACCACAACATGTAGAGCGTCACGATGCTTCCGCCAACGATGGCGATCATCTGTCGATCGAACAGGCGATCGTCGACCACTGTCTGGATGGCGAGCGCGGACGCGAGCACCGCTTCACCCAGCACGATGATGGTGAACAATCCGTACCGCTCGCCGATGTGCTCCGGGTGCCAGGGCGTCATGTTGCCGCGTTCTGCGATGACCGGAACCAGCATTTCACATATGACCAGCACCGCGAACATCCAGATCGAGAAGCTGGTGGCCCAGAAGGCCAGCCAGATCCAGGCGATCTGGACCAGGGTGATGCCGATGGCGTATCGATAGGCCTGCGTCCGATGAGCGGGATCGGAACGTCCCGCGCGCAACCATTGCGCGACCAGCGCAAGCCGCATGATGACGTAGCCAATCACCACGATGGCGATGTCGCGCTCGGAAAACGCCCGCTCCACGCCGGCCGCCAGCACCAGCGCGCCGGTCATTTGCACGAACACGGCCAACCGGTAGAGCGCATCGTCGTTGTCATAAGCTGACGCAAACCAGGTGAAGTTGATCCACGCCCAGCAGATGGCAAAGATGATCATGGAGAAGCTGGTCAGACCGTGCCGAACGTGCCCTTCGACCAGATCGTGATGGAACGCTTCAGCTGCGAAATTGATAGCGACGACGAAGACGAGATCGAAGAAAAGCTCGAGCGGAGTGGCAACACGATGCGATTCATGCGGATCGCGCGGGACCATTTTCGTGAACCACGAGCGCACGAGGCGGATTCCTTTTCAGTGAACTTGCGATTGGCAGGTTATTCGATGCGGAGTATAGAGGAGCGCGGAGCAGGAGAGATTCGCTGGTATGCTCATGGGAGCGTAGTCGAACGCTGCCGGATCGCTCCCATTGAATGACAAAGGATGTCGCATGAAGCTGGTCATCGCCACCGAAGAAGGTGACGCGTATTTTGGACTGCTGGACGGAATTCCGAATCTCAACGTTGTGCGGGTAACGTCGCAGGACGAGTTGCTCGCGGAGATCGTCGACGCGGACATTCTGTATGGCCGGCCGGATGCGACCGTGCTCGCCGCGGCAAAGAATCTGAAACTGGTTCAGTCGCAGAGCGCGGGCGTCGACTTCCTTATGAACTTCCCTGAATTGGTCGAAAGCGATGTGGTGCTCTCGAACACGCGTGGGGCGCATGCGCCGTCGATTGCCGAGCATGCCTTTGCGCTCCTGCTGTCTCTGACGCGCAAGATTCCCGCATCGCTCGACTATCAGCACAAGCATCAATGGCGTTGGGATGGCGCGTATCGCGAGCCGCGCGAGATCATGGGGAGCACCATCGGCATCCTCGGTTATGGCCAAATCGGACGCGCGATCGCGCAGCGAGCCTCAGGTTTCGAGGTACAGCAGCTCGCCGTCGATGTTCATCCGGGCGGTGGGGATCGTTTCGTCGAGACGGTCTGGCCGATCGATCGGTTGCACGACATGCTGATGCTGACCGACATCCTGATGGTGGCCGCGCCGCTTACCAGGGAAACGCATCACATGCTTGGGGCGAAGGAGTTCGCGGCGATGCCGCCGGGCTCGATCGTGATCGCGGTGTCGCGCGGCGGCATCATCGACGAGCCGGCGCTCGCCGAATCACTGGCTTCCGGACATCTCTGGGGAGCCGGTTTGGACGTGAACGAGATCGAGCCGGTTGGAGCGGATAGCCCGTTCTGGGATATGCCGAACGTGGTGATGAGTCATCACCTGGCGGGTTCGTCCTGGCAGAAGGAACGGCGTTGCGTCGAAATCCTGGTCGAGAACGTGCGCCGGTTGCAGGATGGCGCGGAGCTGATCAACGTCGTGGACAAGACCGCGGGGTATTAGACGTACCGCCACGATCGATGAATCGCGTGATCGGCCGCAGTAGAATCTGACGCTGTCGAATGAAATGAGCCTGGCCGGTCAATTGCGAGAGCGTTACCGGCGGCCGTGATGGGAGGAGCCGTTCATGGGAACCATGAATCCGTTGAGCGTGCGCATCACGCGCGGCGACGACATCGAAGTCGAGCATATTGCGGCGATCGCAGTTGCCGATAGCCAGGGCAATCTGGTCGAATCCGCGGGAGATCCGGACCTCTTCGCGTATTTCAGATCGTCTGCCAAACCATTTCAAGCCGTTCCGCTCATCGAAAGCGGAGCCGCGGATGCGTTCGGGTTGAGCGAATCCGACCTGGCCTTTTGCTGTTCGTCGCACAATGGCGAAGTCAGCCAGCAGCAGGCGGTTGCCAGGATGCTCGAATCGATTGGAGCCAGCTCGGAACTCTTGCAGTGTGGTGTTGCACCGACAATGGACCAAGTGGCGCTCGCTCGCGTCACCCTTGGTCTGGACGCTCCGTCTCCACTGCAAAACTGTTGTTCCGGCAAACATGCGGGCATGCTCGCGACCTGCCTCCATCTCGGCTATCCGGTCGATTCCTATTTGTCTCCGGAACACCCGCTGCAAGTGCGCATCCTCGAGATCGTCGCGGATGCGATGCATTTGGACCCGGCGTCTCTTCGTCTGGCCACGGATGGTTGCAGCGTTCCGACGTTTGGGACGGGCTTGACGAATTTCGCGGTAGCCTACGCATCGCTTGCGGCACCGGAGAGGTCGCCGTCAGCGAGTATGCGAGCGCACGCTCCGGCAGTTGCCCGCCTTCGTGCCGCGATGGTCGGGTTTCCCGAGAACATTGCCGGGAAAGGAGAGCTCGACACTGAGCTCATGCGGTTGTCGAAGGGGGACATCGTTGCCAAGATCGGAGCCGAAGGGCTTTTGTGTATGGCCCTTCCGAAGCACGGGCTCGGCATCGCAGTTCGGATTTGCGACGGGTCCTACCGCGGCCTGAATATCCTGGCTGTTACCGTTCTCGAACAACTTGGGCTCGTGGATGCGGCAACCGTGACGGCCATGAAGGCGGAGCTTATCCAGCCGGTCACCAACGCGAATGGATGGATCGTCGGGGAATTCAGCACGAACCTCGCGATGTAGACCCAGCCCTCGGCATCGGTGAGCGGCAGCAGCGTCGATTGGCACCCCATCCAGGGCGTGCGTGCTAGCCGCGAGCGCTCTGGGGTACCGGTGACCAGGTCTCGACCTGTTCGGCTGCGATACGAAGGGCCATGGTGAGGTCGTCTTCGTTGGGGAGTGCCGGCCAACTTCGGAGCATGCCCTGATTCGCGGGCGCACCGGCATCGCGGGTGGTATGCACACTCCCCACGATGGCGGTTTCGCCGTTCGGGCGCAGAATCACGGCCACCGTGCGATTCGCGTCGCCCGATTGCCAGATCATCGAGCTCACCGAGCTGCCCTGGCCACGATCGATGCGGGTATCGGTTTTGCCTGGCCAGCCGGCGGCCACGCGGCCGATCGCACCGCCAATCACCTTTTCTGCGCCGGAGAGTTTGGCGGCATCGATTCGCTCGACCTTTTGGACGGCCTGCTCGCCTCCGCTACCGAAAGCCATGCGCATGCTCGATCCCTCGGGCAAACCGGTGAGCGTGGCAATCCGGGCTTGCACGCCCGGGTTTTTCATCCCCCACCACCCGACCGCAATAAAGCCGACCTGGATGATGACGATGACGGCGGTCAACCAGGGCACGCCACTTCGGTACATCTGCGACCAGTCCCCGGAGATGTTCAGCAGAAGATCCATGGCGGGATAGAAGACCAGCGCATTGATGCCGGAGATGAAGACGAATTGGAGCAGGAGCTCATTCCAGGGCGCGCGCAATGGCGGCCGCTTGAGAAAGACCACTGCCAGCGCAATCACGATCAGGACGAGGTTGACGAAGGTGCCGGCGAACGCGATCAGGGTTTGCTGGACCGCCGAGAAATCCCTGGGGTCGTACGAGACATAGCCGGAAAAGAAGTAGAAGCCGAAGTCGAGCACCTTGCCACCCATGGCCCAGATGGCGATGGCGTGACCGAGCTCGTGCAACGCGACCGAAATGGGGAGCAGGATGAAAAAGGCCGCCTGCCCCAGCATCGAACGGTCATAGGGGGTGAAATTGTTGTCGAAGATCGCTTTCCGGCGCGGAATGAACTGAAAGAGAAAGCGAACGCCGATGAAGACATAGAAGAGCGACAGTAGCCCGAAACCGCCCAGGGGCATCGAGATCGAATCCTTTTCCCGCTAACGAGCGATCGGTGGGCGGCGTCAGGAACGCGCGCGTGCCAAACCCAGCGATCGAACCTGGAGGCGGCGTGCCAACCAGATTGCACTGAGCGTGGTGATGATACCGCCCAGCAGGATGGAAACCGATGTGTTGGCCGCATTCGCCACCGCGCCCGCCAGTAATGCGCCGAGTGGGGCGACTCCGGTGGAGACCATGATGTAGACGCTCATGACCCGTCCGCGGAGCTCGTCTGGCGCGGTCGACTGAACGACGGTATTCGCCATAGCCATCGTGGACGTCAAACCGTACCCCACGATCGCGCTGATCAACATGGCCAGGATCAGGCTCGGCGCCAGATCGGTGACCACCCCGAGCAAGACTTCTCCCAGACCCAGCACCAGGCCCGTCACGACCATGCGCTCGACGCTCGCGCCGGTGCTGCGAAACGCGAGCGAGAGGGCCCCGACAAGCGCGCCGACGCCCAGCGAGGACATGAGCAACCCGAATCCGGCCGGACCGGTATCGAGCTGTTGTTTGGCGAGCAGTGGCATCCAGACGTTGAAGTTGACACCGAAGACGCCAACGAGTCCCGCAAAGATCACGAGATAGCCGATGACCGGC
Source organism: uncultured Chloroflexia bacterium (assembly GCA_963720855.1). Classification (GTDB taxonomy): domain Bacteria; phylum Chloroflexota; class Chloroflexia; order Thermomicrobiales; family UBA6265; genus JAMLHN01. The sequence goes on from CAVRGV010000003.1 coordinate 675,128, forward strand.
GTGGCGCGCACATAGGCCAGTCCTTCACGCAGCGAGTCCAGCGGATTTGCCCGGCGGATCACCTTCGCCACGGGAGCGATGTGCATCATGAGCAGGCTGGCGATCACCGCGAGATAGCTGAGAGCATCGATGGCAAAGCAGACGCCCACACCGAAGACGCCAAGCACCAGGCCGGCCAGAGCCGGACCGACCAACCGGCCCATATTGAACAGGGTTGCGTTGAGCGCGATGGCGTTGGGAAGATCGGCTCGATCCTCGACCATTTCGGAGACAAACGCCTGCCGGGCAGGCATATCGAACGAGTTGTTGATGCCCACGATGAGCGCCAGCACATAGATGTGCCAGAGATCGATCTGGTCCAGCCAGATCAGAATGGCAAGTGTGGCTGAGCAGAGGGCGGCGATCGACTGGGTCACCACCAGCAAGCCACGCTTCGGCACGCGGTCGGCCAGCACGCCGGCCAGGAGTCCGAAAACCAGGGTCGGGGCAAATTGCAGCACATTCACGAGCGCCAGCTTGATCGCGGACGTGGTAAGCGTCAGCACCAGCCAGGACATGGCCAGGCTCTGCATCCAGGTGCCGGTTACTGAAACCGCCTGGCCAAAGAAATAGAGGCGGTAGTTTCGGTGCTTGAGGGCGCTGAAGCCGTTGGGCAGGGCCAGATTTCGGAGGGAAAGCCGGGCAATCCGATTGTTGAGCTGCGGTCGCATCGACGCGGACCAATCAGGGTGGGGGATTCCGGGGGGGAATCGCTCAAACGTGCGGTTTCCATTTTGCCACGGAGCGGCCGCCTGGGAGAATTCGATATGCCGGATCACTATTTATCAGGTAAGAGATCAGGGGTTTTCGCTCGCGACCGTGAGGCCGAGCGCAAGCGCGGCGTCGACGCCGGCCTGGGATGGGAGGAGCTGGGGGAATCCGAGGTCGATGCTCGACAGCAGGACATCGTCGATTTGTAACGGATCGGCTTGTCCCGCGGCTTCCAGACCGCTCCTTTGGAGAAATTCGGTGAGCGCCACCGGAGAAGGGCCGGTTTGCTTCAGCGCATCGCTGGCAACGCGCGGTGAGCCCAGGACATAGTCGACGAATGAACCGGCGGAAATCTGCAGTCGCGGAAACACATCGCCTCCGGAACCTGCGGCGAGCCGCAGGCCGAATGCCGCGGATTCCGGATCGCCTGGATCGAACGGCTGTGAATTCAGCAGCGCGAGCAGGTCGCGATTGCGCACGATCGTTCCCCAGGTACCCCCCGTGGTCAAGGTGGGATCGGCCGTGATGAAATCGGCCCAAAGCACCGACGAGAGCGCCGCGGCGATGATGGCATGGTCGGCGCCGTGATCCAGGGATTCCAGTAGTAAGCCTTCCGCGATGGCGGTCGCTAGCAGCTCGGGACGCTCGCCGAGCAACATGGAGTTGATCCAGACAGTTGGAGATGCTCCACCGCTGGCGCCTTCCCAGACAGCGGGGACCGCGGTGGGCAGATCGCGAAACGCAATGCGCACCGGCGTCGCGGCAACGTTGGCGCCGTCGAGCGCCGATGCCAGGAGTGAGCTCCACTGTGGATCTCGGTTCAGCATGAGCAGTCCGGCGCGCAACGTCGGATCGGGGACCAGCCCTTGCTCGGTCTTATCGTCGAACTGAGCGATGGCTGCCGCGATCGCCGCAGGATCGATCTCGGACTGCAGGAGCGTTTCACGGAGTGCGGCGCGCGCGAATTCGGTGTCGAGTGGATCGAGCGTGGGATGCATGGCGCGCAAATCGAAAAGGGAGGGATCGGACGGCAGGAAGGGCCGTGCGGGCAGGAGTTCGATTGCCGGCAGTAATTCGCCGGCGTCAGCTTCCTCTTCAGTGCCGCTCACAAGCGAGAGTCCCAGATCGACGGCCAGCGCACGCACTTTGCGCGGCGTCAGGATGAGGCCGATACCTGTATCGATGACGGCGATCGCTTCCTCGGAAAATCGCCTGGTGTTGACCAGCGATGCGCTCTCCGGGAAGCGGCCGATGAGTGCCTCGAGCACGGCTCCGCCGTCGCTGCCGCCACGCGGAAGCTGCGCATACCAGGAATCGCTGCCGATGCCCGCACGGATGCTGTCAGCATCGAAGGCTTCGAGCCCCGGACCAATGTACGCATCACCGTCGAGCGAGGTCGCCACGCCCACATAGCCGGCGCCACGCCGCCCGATCGAATTCATGAGCGCGAAGAGCTGCACGTTGTTGTAGGCGGCGAGCTCGGTGCCGGTATTGGCAGCGTCCGGGTCGATCGAGATCACTTCAGCGTAGGTTAGGCTGTCGAGCAAGCCGGCAATGATCTCTTCCTCGAACGAATTGTCGACGCCGTCGTGCATCGATTCATGCACCAGCACCGGAATGAGCTGCTGCGGGGTCTCGTTCTGGTAGCGGTCGCTCAGGAGCAGGCGGGGCGCGCCGGTCGAATAGGCGACTTGCAGGGTTGCGATGGCGGCGCTGAATTCGAGCGGCCGGAAATCGACCGTTTCGAACGCGTGCCCAGACTCGTTCCGGCCATCGAGGATGGCGTCGATAGTGACCTGGTAGGGATCCCAATCCGCGAGCATGAGCAACGCCGCCCGCAAGTTCGGGGCTGGAATCACCGCCGCGATGGCCGGGTCGTCGAACCGGGCAACCGTGGCGGCGACGCGATCCTCGGTGAGATTGCGCAGCTTCAGAAACCGTTGCAGGGCCGCTCTGGCATCGGCATCGGTGACCGGCTTCTCGGCGATATGCTCGAACTCGAACGCTGGGCTGAGATGATCCGGGAGGACGAATGGCCGCGCGCGCATCATGTCGGCGGTCGACAGCTCCATCGTGACCGGTGAAAGCAGGAGCCCATCGGTTTCCGATTCCAATTGCGCGGCTGCCGGCAGCAGGGAACCCAGCGCAAGGACCGTCACCAGCAGGACGCGTATGAGCGATTTCACGAAAGCGGCTCCCGCGGCAAGTCCGGTAGGCTCGACCATTCCGCCCATCCGCGGTCATAGCTGAGCACGTTCGCGAAACCGGCGTTTCGCAAGGCCAGCCAGCTCAACGCGGTATCCACCCCGAAGCTGCCATACAGCACCGTCTCGTTGGTTGGATCGAGTCCGACCGCGGCAGCGCGATCGAGGACCTCGTTGCTGGTAAGGAGCCGCCCGGATTCATCGAGCAGCTCGTTCCAGGGAAGTCGTCGCGTGCCGGGAATCTGTCCGACTGGCATATGACCGTCGAGATCGTCGGTGCGTTCGGCGTCGGAGCGGATGTCGACGATTTGGACTGCCGGGTCATCGAGCCGTGCCACGAGCTGTTCGCTGACCAGGTAATAATCAGGTTGGGGATCGACCGTAGGGGAGGTGGACGACGTGGTAGCGGACACGATCGGAAAGCTGGCTGCTTCCCAATCCTCGACGCTTGCGTCGAGCAGGGCCGCTCGCTCGAACCCGAGAAAGCGCAGAAACCAGACGAGACGCGCGGCTCTGAATCCACCCTGGTTGTCGTATACGACAACATCATTGTCCAGCGAGAGGCCGAGCGAATCGAGCACGCGCTGCCGGTGGATCTGTTCCTCGCCTTGTGTGAGCACCGCGCCAAAGACGGGATAGTTTGGATCGACCGTGTCTCGCCACCAGGCGTGCGTCGCCGACGCAATGTGGTGGTCGCGATAAACATTCAGTGGGGAAACATCGACGAGTTTCAGGTCTGGCAGGGACGACCGATCGCGGAGCCAGTCGAGATCGACGATCATCGGAAACGAAGCGCTCTGGGCGCCGGCATCCTGCGGAAAAGCGCGAAGGAGCATGGTTCCCGCTGCGGCGGAAAGAAGGGTCCGGCGAGAGATCGATTCCAGGCTCATACTGCGCGGCATAGTCACCGGCGAAGTGTAGTCCGGTGTCGAGGAGCGATGTGCCGTAGTGGTGGTTGGTCTCCGAACATGCTGGCCGATTGTCCGCAACGGATTTCGCATCAGGTATGAAGGGAAAGACGATGGGGTTGGTAGTCGATCCGGCGGCGGTCGTGCCGAATTGGGGTTTTGGAACGGGGATCGACGATTTCGGTCTGATATCCACGGTCGCGACCGATTCGGACGGTGGAGTTTATGTGCTCAGCCGGGTGCCAAAGGGCGCGCTGCATCGATTCGATGCGGACGGAACCTGGCTGGGAGATTGGGATTTTCCGTTTCCCGCGCCGCACGGGCTCTGGATCAGCGCAGACGATCGCGTGTTTATTACCGACACCGACGAGCATGTGGTGCGCATCTTCGATCGGGAAGGCAATCTGTTGCAGACCATCGGCACGCCTGGACAAAAAGGCGCGCCCGGGAAACCGTTCAACCTTCCCACCCGTGCGGTGGAAGGGCCGTCGGGTGACATTTATGTTTCCGATGGATACGGCCAGAACTGGGTGCATCGCTTTAGCGCCGATGGCGAGCTGATCGCATCGTGGGGTGGCGACGGTTCCGATCCGGGGCAGTTCCAGACGCCGCATGGTATCTGGGTCGATGCCGATGAGCGGGTCTATGTGGTCGATCGCGCCAATGGCCGCGTGCAGGTGTTCGACAATGTTGGCACCGTGCTGGCGATCTGGGACGGGTTTTGCTTTCCGCATGATATCTATCAGACCGCGAGTGGAACGTTCATCGTGACCGATTGCGCCACCCGGGACGACGATTCCCGGCCATATCACGAGCAGATGCCGGCGAATCCTCTGATCGAGCTGACCTCGGACGGCGTGCGAATCGGCGCCACCGGATCGAGCGGGCTGGGATCGGGCGAGTTTCCGGATTGCCCGCATTCGGTTTGGGTCTCGCCGGCGGGGGAGGTCTATGTGACTGAGGTGGTCACGTTCAATCGTTTGCAGAAGTTCGAAGCGAGGTAGCGATCCCTGGTCCGGGGTTCAGAGCCGATTGCAATCGATTTCCTGTATGGTCACGTGACCCTGGCCAAAATGAAAGAACGGCGAAGCGGCTCCGCCCCGCTTCGCCGTTCAGTTTTTTTTGACAGCGGTGGAATTCCCCGTCACCGCTGTGCCCAGGTATGTGCGACTAGATGAGCTGGTAGACGACGTTGACGTCGACTTCGATCGTGGTGGTTCCCACCTGGATCGGCGCCGGCGCGGCGGATTCGGCGGCCATGGCGCCGCCACCCTTGCCATAGACCGGACCCGAGCTATAGCCCTCGGTGATCGAAACCACCGGGCCAAGCGTCATGCCCGCGGCGGTGGCCAGCTCCTGGGCGCGCTTCTGCGCGTCCTGCACGGCCAGCGCGCGCGCCTGGGTGGAGGCGGCCGAAGAGTCGTCGAGGTAGAAGTTCACGCCGTAGACGGTGTTGGCACCGGCAGCGACGGCGCCATCGAGGATCGGACCGACGCTATCGATATCGCGCACGACCACGTTGACCAGATTCTGAACCTGGAAGTTGGTGACTTCCGAAGGATTCCCGTTGCTGTCGTAGTTCTGCACGACGGAGACGTAGTACGACGAGGTCTGGATGTCCTTCTCCTCGACGCCGCTCGCGGAGAGCGCGTCGATCACGGCTTGCATCTGGGTGGATGCCTGGCTTTGCGCCCCGGCAAGGGTTGCGTCGGTGACGGTCACGCCGAGCTGGACCGAGGCCGTATCGGGCGTGGTGGTGACGATGCCGACGCCACTGACGGAGACGGTGGCTGGAGTGCTGCCGGCGACCGGCGAGGCATCCTGGGCGGACGCCGGATGCGATGCGGCGAAGAGGGTGGTAGCCATCAGGGCAACCGCCCCAACCGAGGCAATTCTACGAAGCGAGAGTGCTTGAACGTTCAATCGAGTTCCTCCGAAGGCCGCTATTCGGCCTCTGCTTATTGGCGGCCGGTCCGAGCAATTCCGGACCGGCGATGCACCTGCAGAGAGAACGAACCGCAGGAGGAAAAGGTTCCGCGTTATTCGTCGATGTTTCCGACGCGTGCCCGGCCAATCCAGGAAACCAGCAGCCAGACGAGGATCATGAGAAGACCCAGCTCGGCGATGCGCCACCAGGAGAGATTGAATCCATCGTTTCCTCTCTCGGATGCTGGCCCTGAGGGCGGACTGGCGGACGGACTAGCGATTGGTCCCGGAGCAACCGTTGCCGCTGGCGTCGCGGTCGATTCGGCGGTGGGCGAAGCCGCCAGACCCGGCTGCTCGAATGCCGCGGCCGGCGCGGCGGGAGCCTCCTGAATAGCCGAGCTTGAAACGGAGTCGCTGGCTGCCTCCGGCTCAGCGGCTCCTCCGGTGGATTCACTCTCCTGGAGTGCGATGTCCGTATCGGAGGCGCCGGAAATCGAGTCATTCGACTCGCCGAGGATGATCGCTTCGGTGGAGGCTGGCAGCGGATTTTCGGCGGCCGGTGCGGGAAGATCGGCCTCACGCTGGACTGAGCTCGACTGGTTGAGATCGTCCTGCCCACTCTGGTTCGTGAGCACATCGAAGGCGGTGACGGAGAAAAAGAGCAGCGCGACCGCAATGGTGGCCAACTTGATGGCCGGAATACCTGGCACGATCCAGTCGGCGAACCGGTCGAACCGGCTGGGAACGGGATCGGGCAATTTCGCCTGCTCAGGGGTGAGCTGGAACGAGCGGCGTGGCATCAGGCTCGGTGCCTGCTTGAGCGCCGCTACCGTGGCCAGCAGGGTCTGGTACCGCTCGTCGCATTCCTGACACGATGCCAGATGCGCCTGAGCCCGCTCGAGGTCGCGACCGGTCAACCCGCCGTCGACCAGCTCGTTGAGCTCGGCATCGGTCAGGTGTTCGTCGCGGCGATTCGGTTGGCGGTCACTGGATGGCATCGTCATTCGCTTTCTCTGGTTGAGGAACGCTCTCCCTGCAGGAGAAGTTCCCGCCCAGCGGGCGATGCGGTAATGAGATCGCGCAGTTTGGCGCGGCCCCGGAAGAGACGCGATTTGACCGTTCCGAGCGAGGTTTCCATCACCAGGGCGGCTTCGGCCAGCGGCAGTCCCTGAATGTCGCACAGCGTGACCGCCAGCCGTTGCTCGTCGGGAATCTGCGCGAGCGCCGATTCCAGCAGGCGGCTCAAATCACCGGTCTCAGCGAAACGCACGGGATCGACCGGATCGCTTTGGGTGCTCCAGCCAGGTTCGGTTTCGAACTCCATCGCGTCGAGCGATCCGGTGGGCTTCCGGCCCTTGGAGCGGAGGATGTCGTAGCACGTATTGGTCGCAATGCGCAGCAGCCAGGGCCGCACCGCACCGCCCTTGAATGACTTGGCGTTGGTCCACGCTTTGATGAAGGCGTCCTGACTGGCGTCTTCGGCCTCGGGCAAGGTGCCGAGCATGCGCCAGCACAGGTTCAACACCGAGCGCTCATGTCGGGTGACGAGCTGGTTGAAGGATTCGAGATCTCCGCGCGCGGCGGCAAAGATCAGCCGCTCATCCGCATCCTGGACGGGAGGGGGCGGCTGATCCGCGTTCTTGCCGCGGCGGAAAACCATGACGCGACGATCAGCTCGACGCCCAGGGGCGCAGGTCGAGCTTTTCGATGACGGCCGGATTGGCGACCGTGCGCGGATACATGCCGCGCAGCACGCTCAGTGCCGCGTTCAGGGTGTCGATGCGAACCTGCACGCGCGAGCGTTCCGAGTAATACGCGTCGTGCGGGGTCAGGATGACATTGGGCAGCGAATAGAGCGGCGAGGTGGAGGGAAGCGGTTCAGGGACCACGACATCCAGTCCGGCCGCCGCGAGCCGGCCATCCGCGAGGGCGGCAGCAATGGCATCCATATCGATGAGGCCGCCGCGCGCGGTATTCACCAGCACCGCAGTTGGCTTCACCTTGTCGAAGAACGCGGAATCGATCAGGTTGCGGGTCTCGTCCGTGAGCGGGCAGTGCAGCGTGATGATGTCCGACTCGGCGGCCAGCTCGTCCAGGGAAACCAGCTCGACGCCGGCCCCGGCGGCAACTGCCGGGTCGAGATACGGATCGTTGACCACGATGCGCAGCCCAAACGGGTGGGCACGCCGTGCAACCGATTGCCCAATGCGGCCGAATCCGACGATGCCAAGGGTCAGCTCGCGCAGGGGCGGCATGGGACCGCGCAGGATCTGCTGAGTGTGATACGAGCGATCGACCCAGGCGCCTTTGTGGAGATCTTCGTTGGTTTCGACGATCCGCCGGTTGAGCGCCAGGATGAGCGCCATGGCGTGATCGGCAACTTCGTCTGTGCAGTAATCCGGGCAGTGGCTGACGATGATGCCGTGATCGGTGGCCGCGTCCAGATCGACATGGTCGATGCCGACCGACATGCGGGTGATCGCCCGGCAGTGATCCAGCTGCTCGATCACCGAGCGGGGAACGGCTTCGCGCGATGAGACCACGAGGGAATCGGCATCTCTGGCAAGGGCGAGCAGCTCTTCGGGGGTATTCACAACTCCGGTAATCAGCTCGACATCGATATCGGTCAGCTCCGAAATCGCTTCCACCTCATAGCCAAGATCGTACCGATCCGAGGTGTAGACCAGGCGAAACGACGATTTCGACATTCCCGATTGCATCCTTTCCCATTGCACCGCCGCAGTTTTGACTGCGCGACTATCGCATAGAAAGGAGTTCGAGGTCCGACGCTTCGAGCCGTCAGACGCAAGCAGTCACTGTTCCGAGACAGGAAACGGGAACCTGGACAGCAAAGGGCACGAAGGCGCCGTGCAACCGGCGTCCGTGGACCGTGGCCGCGAACTCTTTGGTTGTTGGTGGAAGAAAAGAAGAAGTCCCGACAAGCCTTGCACTGAGACTCTCCAGACCGGTTCGTTTCCCACAACACGCCCCGCAACGGTTGTGGTTCCCTTGCCGGTCCCGTTTCAGACTGGTTTCGAAGCACTACCCCGCATTGGTGCTTCGCCCGTTGACTGATCCGGTGGAGAGCCGTTAACGTACTCGGCTCCTCGGGACTGCACGTACAGAATATACGTACGTTGGGGGCGTGTCAAGGACTGTACGGACAGTCCATCCGTATACGACAACATTATCCGCGAGCGCGCTGCACTCCTTCGACGAGCAAGTCGATCGCTTCCTCGGTATACGGGTCCAGCCACACCATCAGGTGATCGATGCCGGCAGCGGCGTAACTCTTGATGAAGTCGGCGACTTCCTCGGTCGTGCGAGGGTTCGGGGTCCCGTCGCCATATTGGGTATAGACGCCCTTGGCGCCGTCGACATCGATGAAGACGCAGCAGGAGCGGCCAATGGACTCCGGATCGCGCCCGACCTCGGCGCAGGCGGCATCGAGCGCTGCCAGGCGAGGCAACACTTCGTCAGCCGAATAGGTCCAGGTGGTATTCCAGATATCAGCGTACTGAGCGGTGAGCTTGAGAAGCCGGGGACCATCGGTGCCGATCATGATCGGCAAGTCGCCTCCGCGCGGGCCACGCGGGCGAATCACGGCTTCATCGGTGGTGTAGTACTCGCCATGATAGCGTGGAGCCGTCCTCGTGGATGAGGTGATAGAGGATGTCGAAACCTTCCTCGAAGCGGGAGGCGCGATGGTCGTAGGGAAACCCATAGGTGGTGAACTCGGGCTCGTGCCAGCCGGCGCCCAGCCCGAGGATCAGCCGGCCGTTACTGATCTCATCGGTGGTTTCCGCAATTTTGGCCAGCAACGCCGGGTTGCGAAACCCCATGCAGGTGACGAGCGGGCCGATCTCGACCCGGGAGGTCGATGCCGCAATAGCCGCCAGCATTTGCCAGCACTCCCAGCGGCCCTCTGTGGGTGAGTTGTGCAGCTCGAAGATCATGTGGTCCGCGACCCAGACGGAATCGAGCCCGGCGTCTTCGGCTTTTTGCGACAGCCGCAGCACGTCGCTCCAGCGGTGGATACCGGGGCTCATCTTGCCGTCGCCGTTCGGGAGATAGAGCCCAACTTTCATGTCAGCGGGCGCAACTGGGGTCATTCCGATTCCTCCTGGCAAGGCCGACACCGTTCTGAACCCAGCTTGGCTTCCGACTGGATCAGGATGGGTCGACGCACGTTCCGGCAAATGTTCGATACTGTACGCGCTCTGATTGGGTTGGGGCGGGTGAGGATTCGAACAGCTTGGATTACGTCGTTGCCGGCTTTGGAATCGGCGCCGTTCTGGCGCTGATCGGGTTTGCCCTTTGGGAGATGTTCGGCAACGTCGAAGAACCCGGTACGAGCTGGTTGGGCCGGACCGCTATCGGCCTGATGCTTGGGGCACTCGTGATCTGGGCGGTCACCGGGGTTTCGCTCATTTCGCATATCGACGACTCGACCGGGTCGCGTCTGGTATTGCTGACCACGCTGGTGACCCTGGTCGCGATCGGCGCCGGCAGCTTCTGGTACTGGCGGGCAGACCGGGCGCTCGCCGCTACCAGACCCCGGCCCGCCAAGGCGTCGCCACAACGAGCGGTCGCGCCGATGGCGGCGGCGGTTGGGGCAAGCGCCGATATCGAGCTCACCGAGTGGGATAGCTGGCCAGAGCGCGAAGCCGCAGCGCAGGCAAATGCGAAACCCGAGAAGGCGAAACCGGCGCAGGTAGCAAGCTTCGAGCCGGAAGTGGCGGCCGAGGCTGCCCCGGTCACCGAGACCGAAAGCGATGCCGTTGAAATCGACCGGCTCGAGCCAGCATCGGTGGAAGCTATCCCGGAACCAGAGGCCCCGCCACCCGCGGTTTCCGAAGCGGCGGTTGCGGAAGCAGAACCTGAAGTCCCCTCGAACGTTCGGCAACTCAGGCCCACGGCGCTGGTGGAATCATCCGAGCCCATCGAGGCGGAGGATGTGCTGATCGCCGAAACCGTCGATCTTGCACCGCCAGTCGAGGCCGCTGAAAACGCAGCCCCGGCTGTGGTGGTCGAAGCGGTCGAGGTCGTGGAGACCGCTCCAGTCGCCGATCTCGAAACACCAGACGTGGAGACAGATCCACAGGACGATGATGAAGAGCCGCTCGTTGTCGAGAGCATCGGAGCGCCAGTTGCGTTCGAATCGTCGCTGCTTGCGGACGTCGATGGGAGTCTGGCGGACGATGGCGGATACCGCTCACCGTTGCTCTCCGATCTCGGGTCGGACCAGCTCGAGGGAGTTGGGCTTGCGAAATGGCGACCGGATGCGCGGCTGACCGAGCAAGATGAAAAAGACGAGACTCCGCCCGCAAGTGCCGGGCGGCGACGCTGAAAAGCCTCGATAACTGTTGTCTGCATCAAGAGGGCGCCCAACGGGCGCCCTCGTTTTGTAGTCGATAGAGAAAGGTCCGGTCAGCCTCCGAGCGTGTCGAAGTACTCCGCGTAGGCGAGACGAGAGAGCGCTATTTCTTCCGGGCGAATCCATTCGTTCGGCGCGTGCGCGCGGCTGCCGGGCAGCCCAAAACCGATCGTGACCGGTCCGATGCCAAGGATTTCCGTGAAGACATCGGTAATCGGAACCGTCCCGCCGGAGCGGATCAACCCCGGGGCCTCCCCGAAGACCGCCGTCAGCACGGCGACCGCTTCGGCCATGCCCGGCGCGTCTTTGGACAGCAGGAACGGATTGGCCGAACCCTTGCCCGGAACGACCTCGATGGTGGCGCCGACCGGCGTGTGCTTTTCGATGTGCGCTTCGATCAGCTCGAGGATCTTCGCGGGACGTTGATCGGGCACCAGGCGGCTGGTGATCTTGAGATGGGCCTGGGCCGGGGTCACGGTTTTGCTTCCTTCGCCGGTGAATCCACCCCAGATGCCGTTGAAGTCGATGGTCGGGCGGCTCCAGCGCAGCTCCTGCACGGTATAGCCCTCCTCGCCCAGGATCGCAGTGACCCCGGCTTCTTCCATGAATTGCTCGTCAGAGCCGCTTTCAGCGACCGCGGCGATATCGGCGCGCTCTTCATCGGTGAGCGGGCGGACATCGTCGTAGAACCCATCGATAGCGACCGACCCGTCCGGATTGTGGAACGACGCCGCCAGTTGGGCGATGGCGCGCACCGCGTTCGGCACGGCCGCGCCGTAGGAGCCTGAGTGGAGATCGGTCGAGCTGGTGGTCAGGTTGACCTGGCAACCGACCAGCCCTTTGAGTCCGATAGCGAGGGCGGGTTTGTTGACGCCCATCATGCCGCCATCGCCGGACATGATGATGTCCGACTTCAGCTCGGCGGCATAGTCGGCCACCACCTTTGGCAGATTGGGGCTGCCAATTTCTTCCTCGCCTTCCAGTAGCAGAATGAGATTGATCGGCAGCTCACCCTTGACCGCAGCCAGGGCCTCGATCCCTTGCAGGATGCCGAGCAGATTCATCTTCATATCGGATGAGCCGCGAGCGTAGATCTTGCCGTCGCGCTCGGTTGGTTCGAACGGATCGGACTCCCACAGCTCGACCGGATCGACCGGCTGCACGTCATAGTGCCCATAGATGAGCAGCGTCGGCTTGATCTCAGACGTCTCCCAGCGGCCGTAAACCACCGGATGCAGCGGAGTTTCGATCAACGAAACCTCGGGCACACCGGCTTTGCGGGCTCGGTCGACGACCCATTCCGCGGTTTTGCGCGTGTCGGCAGCGTGCTTCGGATCGGTACTGACACTGGGAATACGCAGAAATTCGAAGAGCTCGGCGTCGAACTGCCCGGCATGCGCGTCGAGGTAGTCCTTGACAGCGGCATTCGTCATGGTGATTTCCTCCCCGGATTGAACAGAACCGGCACCGCAATGGATGCCGGCGAATCTGGCGTCATGATGCCGCAAGCGGCCATGTTGGGGAGAACGGGGATCAGGCCGGCGTGAGATTCAATTCGAGCAGCTCGTTGCTGGCGTTGCGCAGCTCGATACGGTCGGCGAGGCTCCAGCCGGACAGATCGCCCAACGAGAGCGGCCGCGCGCCGTCGATCTGCAAACGCAAGAGCCCGGCGGCGAACTCGCGTGGTTCGACCGTGGTAACGAAGTCCAGCTTTTCGATATAGCTCTTGAGTCCGAGCGCGGCGGATGCGCGCGGCACGCCATGCACCAGCAGTGTGGTGGTGGCAGGGTTGGAAAAATCGATCGCCGCCGGAGCTTCGACTGGTGCGACCGCAGCCGGCGCTTCAGGTACCGCTCGTTCGACGACTTCGACCACTGCGGCCGTAGCGGCAACCTCTTCGATCGGTTTTGGCTTCTCGGTCTTCTTGCGGGAAGATCCGCTTGCGGCATTGACGACCGCTGCGGCCTCGGGCGGCGCTTCAGTGGTCAGCCCCAGCGCGGCTGCCTGGGGAGCGACGCTCTCGACTGGTTGAGCGCCATGGCTTTCGAGCTCATCGAGCGCATCGGTGACCCGGCGGGCGAGTTTTTCGCTTTGTGCCTGGAGACCAGTCAGGTCATCGAGCATGTCGGAGAGCAGCGCGCGGTAGCGGTTGCGCTCGGCGGCGAAGTCGCTATCGAGCCTTGCGGACGCTTCCTTGAGCAATGCGCTGGAAGAGGCGATGTTCTGCCGGATGATTTCGTCGAACTGCTCGTAAAAGGAAAGCCGCTCGCGCGCCTGGTCGAGATCGGTTTCGACCTGGGTCTTGCTCTTGCTGGCGCTCATGCTCTGCCTCAATTCGGCCCGCCGGTTACCCGATCCGACCGCGAAATCCGTGAATTCGCTGCACGTTTCGCGATTCTAGCATGGTGAATTTTTCGATTCTTGCCCGGATCGGGCAGCGCGAACCGGCCGATCATCGCGCGATGGCCATTTCCGTCAATATGTCGTGTCGCGTCACCTACAATTCTCAGCATGAGTGATCTTCTGCAACTCGCCCGTGAGCGTGTGGTCGTGTACGACGGCTCGATGGGCGCCACCATTCTCAATATGCAGCTCACCGCCGAGGATTACGGCGGCAAAGAGGGGTGCAACGACTACCTGGTGATGATGCAACCGCACATCATCGAGGGAATCCATGCCTCCTATCTCGAGCTCGGCGTCGACGTGATCGAAACCGATACGTTCGGCGGTAGCTTGATCAAGCTCGACGAGTACGGGATTGGCGATCTGACCTATGAGCTGAACCGCACCGCGGCCGCCCTGGCCCGCAAGGTGGCCGACGAGTATTCGACCGCCAGCCGCCCGCGTTTCGTGGCAGGCTCGATCGGTCCGACCGGGCTCCTGCCGGCCTCGGAAGATCCGATGCTGGGCAATCATCGCTTTCATGAGATCGTCGATCTCTTCACCGATCAGATTCGTGGGCTGATCGATGGCGGCAGCGACATCCTGATCATCGAAACCGTGCAGGACATTCTGGAGCTCAAGGCGGCGATCTATTGCGCCATGAAGCTGCGGGAGGCGGGTGGCCGCGCGGTGCCGATTCATGCCTCGTTGACGCTCGACACCTCGGAGCGGATGCTGCTCGGCACCGATATCGCGGCCGGATTGAGCATCCTGGAGCACCTGCCGGTCGATTTCATTGGGTTGAATTGCTCCACCGGTCCGGAGTACATGCGCGAACCGGCGCGCTACCTGGGTGAATACAGCACCCGGCCGGTGGCGATCATTCCCAACGCCGGCATCCCCATCAATCAGGACGGGATGGCGGTCTTCCCGCTGGAACCCGACTCGATGGCTCGGCAGCTCCGCGAGATGACCGAAAGCTTTCAGGTCGGGCTCGTCGGCGGTTGTTGCGGCACCACGCCGGACCATTTGCAGCAGACATTGCGCGAGATCGGCACCCGGCCGGTGACATTGCGGCCCGAACAGCCGCGCCGGCAAATCGCGTCGATGATTCGCGCGGTCGATCTGACCCAGGAACCAGCGCCGCTGATCGTGGGCGAGCGGCTGAACGCGCAGGGATCGCGCAAGGTCAAACGACTGGCGCTTGCCGACGACTTCGACGGCATGGTGGCTATCGGAGTCGAGCAGACCGAAGAAGGAGCGCACGCGCTCGATGTCTGCATGGCGCTCACCGAGCGAGCCGACGAACAGGAAATCGTGCGCAAGCTCGTGAAGAAGCTGGCGTTGAATGTCGAAGCGCCACTGGTGATCGACTCGACCGAAGCCGAACGTCATCAAGGATGCGCTGGAGCAATATCCGGGCCGGGCGATCGTCAATTCGATCAACATGGAAAACGGTCGCACGCGTATCGAGTCGGTGATGCCGCTGGTCAAGGATCATGGCGCGGCGGTGGTCGCGCTGACCATCGACGAGATCGGCATGGCCAAGACGCGCGAGCGCAAGCTGGAAATCGCGCGAATCATCTACGACATCGTCACGCAGGAATACGGACTGCGGGGCGACGACCTGATCTTCGACGCGCTGACCTTCACGCTGGCGACCGGCGATCCGGAATTCAACGAATCGGCCATCGAGACGATCGAGGGCATCCGCGCCATCAAGGCCGCCATGCCCGAGGTCTATACGATTCTCGGCGTATCGAATGTCTCGTTCGGCTTGAGCCAGCCCGCGCGGCGCGTGCTGAACGCGGTATTCCTCTACTACTGCGTGGCAAGCGGGGCTCGATCTCGCGATCATGCACCCCTCGCACGTCATTCCGCTTCGCCGAGATTCCGGAAGAAGAGCGCAAACTGGCCGAGGACCTGATCTTCTACCGCAAGCCAGAAGCGCTGCAGGAGTACATCCAGTACTTCGAGGGCCGCGAGGACGTGGCCGAGACCGGTGGCCCCGACCCGATGGCGGAGATGACCGTCCGCGAGCGGTTGCACTATCGCATCGTCTATCGCAAGAAAGAGGGTGTCGAGGCGGATGTCGATCTGGCTGTTGCCGAAGCGGGCGACCCGGTCGATGTGCTGAACAACGTGCTGCTGCCGGCATGAAAGAAGTTGGCGACAAGTTCGGCGCCGGTGAGCTGATTCTGCCGTTCGTGCTTCAGTCGGCCGAGGTGATGAAGCGGGCGGTGGCCCAGCTCGAAACCTATATGGAGCGGGTCGGAGGGCACGTCCAAAGGCGTGGTCGTGCTGGCCACGGTCTATGGCGATGTGCACGATATCGGCAAGAACCTGGTCAATACGATTCTGAGCAACAACGGATACACCGTCTACGATCTGGGCAAACAGGTCCCGGTGACGAAGATCATCGAAAAGGCGGTCGAGGTCGATGCGACCGCGATCGGGCTCTCGGCATTGCTGGTTTCGACCAGCAAGCAGATGCCGCTTTGCGTGGAAGAGCTGCGGCATCGCGACTTGCGCTTCCCGGTGATGATCGGTGGGGCCGCCATCAACCGTCCCTATGCCCAGCGCACCCTTTTTGCCGGAGGGGACACGGCCTACGAGCCGGGTGTCTTCTACGCAAAGGATGCCTTCGAGGGACTCTCCATCATGGACCGGCTGATCGTGCCGGAAGAGCGCTCGAAGCTGCTGACGGTGACACTCGCCGAAGCCACCAAGGCGCTCGACAAGCCAATGCGGCAGTCCTTCACCCTGCAGGAGGAGCTATTGCAGGTGGCGGAATCGACCGTGCCGCTGGCGCCGATCGTGACGCCGCCCTTCTGGGGAGTTCTCGAGCCAACTGACTTCACTCTGGCCGATGTCTGGCCCCATCTCGACCTGAAGACGCTGTTCCGGCTCCATTGGGGCGGCAAGGGTGTGAAGGACGAGGCCTGGGAATCGCTGCAAAACGACGAGTTCCTGCCTCGGTTACGGGCAATGCAGGCCGACGCGATCGCGACCGGCTGGTTGGAGCCGCGGGTGCGTTACGGATACTTCCCCGTCAATCGTGAGGGCAACGACCTCATCTTCTTCGATCCCCATGGATCAGGAGAAAGAGCTGGGCCGCATGGTGTTCCCGCGCCAACCCGCCCGCGAACGCCTCTGTCTGGCCGACTATTTTGCGCCGCTCGAAGTGGGAGTTCGCGATACCGCGGTGCTCCAGATCGTGACCGCGGGCAAGAAGGCGACCGAACGGACCGAAGTGCTGCAGGCGCAGGGCGATTATTCCGAGAGCTATTACACCCATGGACTGAGCGTGCAGACCGCGGAAGGGCTGGCGGAGTTCATCCATCAGCGGGTGCGCTCGGAGATGGGCATCGGGCCCGAGCAGGGAAAACGCTATTCGTGGGGCTATCCAGCCTGTCCCGATCTCTCGCACCACGAGCTTGTCGTCGAAACTGCTCGACGCGCCATCGATCGGGATCGAGCTGACCGAAGGGTTCCAGTTCGACCCCGAGCAGACAACCGCCGCAATCGTGGTGCATCATCCCGACGCGAAGTACTACGCCATGCTCCGCGCCGGCGGGGACGAATGATCCCGCCGGCTTGCGGCTCCAATCCTTCGTCGTTAATTCATTGAATTCGAAAGAGAGCCTACTTGTGAGCGAGCGATCGTTCTACATCACGACCGCGATCGACTATCCGAACGGGGAGCCGCATATCGGGCATACGCTCGAGAAGGTGGCTGCCGATGTGGTGGCGCGGTATCACCGGCTGCTGGGCGATAACACCGCGTTCTGCATGGGGCTGGACGAGAACAGCCAGCACATCGTGCGGGCGGCGAAAGAGCACGACACTTCGCCCCAGGCCTGGACCGATCTGATGGACGAGCGGTTCATGCGGGCATGGAACGCGCTGGAGATCAGCGTCGATGCCTGGACGCGCACCACCGAACCGCGGCACATGCGCGCGTCGGTCGAGCTGTTCGAGCGAGCCCAGAAGAACGGCGACATCTACAAGAATGTCTATGCCGGCTGGTATTGCCCCAATTGCAACAACTACTACACCGACGCCGAGCTGATCGGCGGGCATTGCCCGAATCATCCGTCGATCACGCCCGACTGGCTCGAGGAGGAGAACTACTTCTTCGCGCTGAGCAAGTACGAGGAGAAGCTGCGGGCGCTCTTCGATGCGAATCCGGAGTTCGTGACACCGGCCTCGCGTTTCCCGGAGATGAAAGCGCTGCTCGATTCCGGCTTGAAGGATTTCTCGGTGTCGCGGCGCGCGAGAGAGGGGAGCGACGCCTGGGGGATTCCGGTGCCGGGCGATCCGAGCCAGGTGATGTATGTCTGGTTCGACGCCTTGACGACCTATTTGACGGCCATCGGTTTCCCGGACGACATGGAGCGCTTCGACACGTTTTGGCCGGCTGATTCGCAGGTCATCGGTAAGGACATCACGCGTTTCCACTGCTTGTATTGGCCGGCGATGCTGATGTCGGCGGGGTTGCCACTACCGAAACGGATCGTCGTGCATGGCTTCCTGACGCTGGAAGGGCAGCGCATCTCGAAAACGACCGGCAATGTGGTCGATCCGGTCGAGCTGGCCGAGGAATTCGGACCGGATCCGATCCGCTTCTATCTGACGCGCGACACCTCTTTCGCGTCGGATGGCGACTTCTCCCGCGCCAATCTGATCAAGCGATACAACGATGATCTGGGCAACGACCTCGGGAATCTGCTCAACCGGATCGTGCACATGGTCGGGCGCTACCGGGATGGCGTGATCCCGGCGCCGGGGGAAGCCGGCGAGTTCGAGCTGGCATTGCAGACGGTTGCCGCTGAGGCGACACGGTCGTCCGCAGAGCTGATCGAGCGTTGGGAGCTGAATGTCGCGCTGGAGAGCATCTGGTTGCTCGTGCGGCGGGTGAATCAGTATCTGGAGGAGCGCAAGCCGTGGTCGCTGGCGAAGAATCCGGAGCTGGCCGGTGAGCTGGACACAACGCTCTGGTCGGCCGCGGAAGCAACGCGGATTGCCGGGTTGCTGCTGGCGCCGTTCATTCCGGCGACCAGCGACAAGCTAATGGGCCAACTTGGGCTCGATCCGGTGGCGGCTGGGGATCTGGTCGAGAAGATCGGGTGGGGGAGTGTCGCGTTTGGTTCAGTAGCGCCAGCTGGTCCACTCTTTCCGAAGTGGGAAGAGTAGGAATCCGACTCATCTGGAAATGTTGAAGCAAGAACGGGCGGCCCAAATGGACCGCCCGTTTTTGTTCTTTGGTGAATCGGATTGCTCATATCGAGGGGAGGAGCCTATGTGCTGCCCGGTAGCCGCCCTGGTTTCCCGCCGATGAAGAACAAAGGGCGGCTTCGCCAGGATGATGAACGAACCTTGACAGTAAAGAACATATGTGCTAATTTGGAATCAAGCGGCACGTTCGGCAAGGAGCGCATGACCTGGGCAGCAGATCATCGTTGCCCGGGCTGGTTACCCGTCATCCTCACTCGGTGCTGGATCCCGGCTCCATTTCCTGTCCTGACAGATGTTGGAGCGTCACGGTCGATCCCACCGCTTGTTCGTTTGATCCTTACATTGGCCCAACCGCGACGTTCCCAAGGTCGAGCATGGTGGACGTCGCGTTCGCGGTCGCGGCATGTGCAGATCGCGATATCCCGCAGAAACACGAAACGCCCGGTGCTACTGCACCGGGCGTCCGCTCTGTTGACGATCGCTGCCGAGGTTTACCAGCTGGGCCGCGATCGTAGGCCCGGCATCGGAGAGGAGTTGTAGTGAAGCGATCGCAGGTCTCCCGAAGAAAACCGGTGCGACGCGTGGTGGAGGGAATTGAGAGGTATATCTTGCCAGGCGACCGGCTAACGTCGCCCAAGGCGGCTAAGGAAAAGTACCTCCGCGGGTTCAGCATGACTGCGTGAACGTGTTCCCGCGTGGCGGCTCGACCGGACCAAAGCCCGAGAGCCTGTTGACTCACTACGTGTCGTTCTCAGTTGTTAAGGTCAGCTGATGCCCGAACTCCGTTGTCCGCCGCTCTTCCGTTGCTAACGTGTCATCACTATAACACAGTTTCGTGATATCTGCATAGTCTCGTGTGACAACGTCGACAAGAACAATGTTACCTAATTTCCTGCCCGGAATTGTAATGCGCGAGCCACATCGTCCAGGCGCTTCTTGTCGATTTCGTAATACTTCATCCCGCCGCGGGGGCGAACCCGGACCAGACCGGCGCGCTCCAGCAGCGAAAGATGCCGCGACACCGCCGATTGGGCGATGTTGAGCCGGCCGACGATTTCCTGGGCGTAGAGCTCTCGGGCGGAGAGGAGATCGAGGATTCTGAGTCGATTCGAATCGCCGAGAGCCCGAAGCGCGTCGAGAAACTGGTCGTCGGTCAGATCGATAGTAGTTTCGCTCACCTGACGCAATGCGTGCCCATTTTGTGAGATGGCGGCCCGCGAGCGGTTGATGAACTCGGGCGCCGCGAAGAACACGATCAGCTGCGGCGGGTAGAGGATGTAGCTGACGAAGTTGTTCAGGTAGTAGGACGGGCAAAAGGTCACCGTCTCGATATCGTTCAGGCGGCTCACCAGCGGCGCCGGAAGTCTGTTGCCGGTCAGCTCGGGGAATGCGAGCCCGAATCCCTGGCTGGTGGTCTTGCAGGCAAGCTCGCCCGCCTTCTCCAGGATCTCGTGGTGCTTGGCGTAGTCGGCGGCGTAACCCGCGTCCCAGATCCCCTGGATGAGACCGATGGTGCGGCGTTTGAGATCGGCGGGATCGAGCACGAGAGCGTAGACATCTTCCGGTGACGCGGTCGTCAGGGCCGGGAGGACGTATTCACGCCAGGCACGCGCGTCGCTGAGTGGTGGAGTGGTCGCGCCGGTCTGCAAGTCCTGATGTACCCGCTGGAGCGAGTGGAACGCCATTTCCCGATAATCCTCGGGCGAAAGCTGCTTCAGGAATTGTTTGAACTCCTCGAAGCTGGCGTTCTTGCGGTCAGGGCGCAAGGGCTGGAAGCGCATCGACGGCTCTTCCATGTAGTAGAGCAGCCGGCCCGAGAACCCGTGCAGCAGATCGAGATCGCTCTGGATTGGATCCGACAGCGCGCGTCTTGCTGCAACGAGGGAAGGATGTAGCCCACTACCCGGCACGGCCCGGTAGACAAGTGACATGTACGAGACCAGATCGACGGGTAACGAGACCGCGTACTTGATCTGAAAGGTCGGCCGGCCGAGAACAAGTTCACCCATACTGCATCCAGATGCGATGCGGCTGAAAGCCGCCCAACGGAGATAGCGTTATGAGTATATCGGCATCGAAATGTGCAGGTCAAGCATGCTTAACAAGGTCAACGAATTCTCGCGCAAACCGCCGGAATTTCGGGGCACGATGACGAATCCGGTTGTGCGGAACGCCCTATTCGGAGGAGATGACGTAGTCCTCACGGGGCGGAGCGAAGATATCCACCACCAGGCACCCCTCCGGACCGGCAATCCCACCATGAACCGAGTTGGGTGGCGCAATGTAGACATCGCCGGCCCGCATTTCTCGGGTTTCATCGCCGATCGTCATGTGGATGATTCCTTCGATGACCGTGCCGCCTTGCTCATGCGGATGATGATGCAAAGGAACTTCCGCGCCCGGCTCGATCCGCACGAAATTGATCATCATTCTGGTCCCGGTCGTCGGCCACATGGTGACTCCGGGAATTGGCTGCAGGCTGGGCATCGAGTCGATAGATCCCCAGACCACGGCGTTCGGCGTTTCCTCGTCCGACATCTCGATTTCCCTCGGTCTGTGCGTGACCATCGCAGGAGCCGATTGTAGTTGAACGACTCCGTGGCCGATGGAACGAGCGGATTGCTTCCAGACTCAGTGGAGCTCGCGGAAGCGTTGCTGGATGCGGCGTCGACAGGAACCTTCGAAGCCGCGCTCCTGCAGGCACGAACGTCGATCGACGGCCTGGACGATAGGATCGATCCGCTCGATCTCTTCCGTTATCGCGTGCTCTTCTTCGATCTCGCGATGGTGTCCACCACAGACCAGGATCTCCGCCATGAGACGGCATCACGCTTGCTCTCCAACGCAATCGACTGCGGCGGTCCTGCCTGGACGGCGGTTCGCGCAGCTGGCCGGTTGGACGAGATCGAGCGGCTCGCCCTGATCCCCGATTCTGGCGTTGAGCTGCTGGAGCTGCTGGCATACGCGCCCGACCCGGGACTGCGCGCCTTTGCGACGAGCACCATCGAAGCGGCCGGACTGCGGGCGCTGGAAAGCGGCGAGGACAGCCGCAGCTTCGAGCGGCTGCTGCATGCCATCGGCGCGACCGCAGATGCCTATCGCCTCGAAGCGGTGCGCAAGCAACGCCAGGCGGCCTCACCGTGGCAACGAAAAGAAGGTCGAGCCGATGAGACCGCGCCGGCCGGTCGATTGGTTGCCATCGCGGGAGGGCATGCGCAGATGCGCGGAACCGCAGCGCTTCTGTTGCAGCGCCATGGAATCTCGATCGTGCAGATTCCGTCTTCCCGTGAGGCCGTACGTCGTGAACGGGATATTCTCGGTTTGTTGCAGGGATGCGAGTTTGCGATGCTGCTGGTCCGGCAGATCACGCACAGCACCAGCGATCAGGTTCGTAAAGCTGCCGAGCGGCTGGACATCCCGGTGATCTATTCGAACGCGCTCAGTGCCACCGCGATCGAGCGGCAGTTGCTGGAGCGCACGCGCTGACAAGGGGTACGCCGTGTTGTTCATGGTGGTCGAGCATTTCGGAGCCGGCAAAGTGTCCGAGATCTACCGGATCGCCCGGGAGGAGGGGCGACATTTGCCGGACGGTTTGCGCTATGTCGATTCCTGGGTAGCCGTGTCGCTGGACACCTGTTTTCAGCTCATGGAGTGCGACGATCTCTCGCTCATGCAGGAGTGGGTGGCGCGGTGGGAGGGATTCGGTCGATTCGAGATCGTGCCGGTGACCACCTCGAAGGAGACGTTCGCCTTGATGGCGAGACTGAGCGAGAACGCCAGTATTGATCTCGCGCCTTCGTGACGCAGGCACGGCGCGAAACGCGCTACGGACGTTCGAATCTCAACATTCGCTGAGATGCATCAGCTCGACCGCCAGTCGGGTGAGCTCGTCCCGGTATTGGACCTTGGAGCTCCAGCGTTCCGGAATGGCGTCGAGACCGTAATGCGCGCCAGCCAACGCTCCGGTCACGGCTCCGGTCGTGTCGGTATCTCCCCCAAGACCGACGGCGGCTACCAGGGCCTCTTCGAAGCTGGTGGTTCGATCGAGCGACCAGAGCGCCGCGCTGAGCGTGTCGATGCACGAAGCCTCCCGACTTGATCTCATCGCGAAGTTCTGACGACGCATGGGCGATCGCGGATCGAACCTGTTCGTCTGGAATGCTCGCGGAGGCTTGCTCGATGGCTTGCCGGACGGAAGCTCCGCTCAGCAGTGCCGCGATCGCCTGATCGATGGCGACGCTGGCCCATGTGCAGAGCGGATTGGCATGCGTGATGCGCGAAACGTCGATCGAGATCGCTCGTAGTCGGTCTGGCTCGGTTCGAAAGCGCATGGCCACCGGGGCGCAGCGCATGATGGCGCCATTGCCGGCGGAGTCGCGCGGTCCGCGGCTGATGTGAGCTTCCTCGCCGGCCTCGTCCCAGGGCACCCCTCTGGCGAGACGGTCGAGGGCGTCTCGCGTGGTGTTGCCAATGTCCTTGGGATCGGAGTTTCGCCACGCCAGGAATCGGCCGGCAAGATCGTCCATGTCGCCATCCGGGTGGGCTACCAGCGACCGGGCGACATCGAGTGTCATTTGGGTGTCATCGGTGATCTCCCCCGGAAAGAGCTTGAGCCAGCCGCCGCCCACGAAATCGCGCAGGCCCAGGGGATACTGCTCATCCATTTTGGCGCGAGATTCGAATTCGACTGGCCCGCCCAGCGCATCTCCGCAGGCGAGACCGATCAGGCAGCCGAGATAGCGATCCTTCAGCGGAATCATGCGAGTTCCGGGATGAGATCGCCGTGCGCGGCAATCAGCTCGTCGACCATGGCGCGAATTTGCTCCGGGTCGAGCTCGGCGGCGGTATGCGGATCGAGCAACGCCGCCTGGTAGACCGAGGCGCGCGAGTGGTTGAGCGCGGCATCGACCATCATCCGTTGGGGATTGATGTTGGTAGTCATCAGCGAGGCGAGTTGTGGGGGGAGCGCGCCGTACGGCTGAGGGTTCAGCCCAGTCCGGTCGACATTGCAGGCCACCTCGACCACGCAATCGGCCGGAAGGTTGTCGATCAATCCGTTGTTCGGAACGTTTCCCCAGATGGTCGATGGTTGGCCGGTGGTCATGGCATGGATGATGAGCGTGCCATATTCACCCGAATGG
Source organism: uncultured Chloroflexia bacterium (assembly GCA_963720855.1). GTDB lineage: Bacteria > Chloroflexota > Chloroflexia > Thermomicrobiales > UBA6265 > JAMLHN01. The sequence continues at coordinate 699,054 of CAVRGV010000003.1, forward strand.
CCGGTTTGGTGCGCATGACGCTCATCGAGCAGTCGGTCACGCAGACGCGCCTCGCTCTCGGGATCGCGCAGCCGTTCCCGAGCCAGCTTGCGCTCCCAGTTGCCGCTAAGTGACGCTCCCTTCGCGGTTTGATACGTCGTCATTGCTTCCGGGTCGTCAGAAAGGAGTGCCGCACGCATGGAAGACCAGTCGGCAATCTGGTCGACGCAGCGAGCGGGGTATTCGTCCAGCGGAATGCTGTAGCGGTCGATCAGATCGGCGCGATTGTCCTTGATGAGCCAGGGAACGTATTCGCTCAGGTGCTCACTCGATTCGGTGACGAAGTAGCCGAAGTCGCGCATCAGGGTGAAGCGCGGCGTTTCCCAGGCAGGGTAGCTTTTGGAGGCTTCCAGAGCCCGAAGAGCCGGATAGAGGTCCTCCCCGTTGCGCTCGAAGCGGGTGTAGAAGGCCATATGGTTGATGCCCGCGCAGTCGTAATCGATCTCATCGGCGGGAATGTCCAGAAATGATGCGAGCTCGGCCGCGGTCCCCTGAACCGAATGGCAAAGACCGACCGTCGCGATCGACGTCGCCTTCGATACGCCCCAGACCAGGGGAGCCATTGGATTGACATAGTTCATCAGGAGTGCGTTCGGGCACGATCGCTCCATCTCCTCGGCGATTCCGTTCAGGACCGGAATCGAACGGAGGGCGCGCATGATGCCGCCGATACCGAGGGTGTCGGCAATGGTCTGGCGCAGCCCGTACTTCTTCGGGATCTCGAAATCAGTCACGGTTGCTGGCTCGTAGCCGCCGACCTGGAACATAGTGATCACGAAGTCGGCGTTGTCGAGTGCGGAGGGGAGATCGGTATGCGAGGTGATCGAGCCGGTGCCACCGTATTCCTCGCGAAGCCGCCCGGCGATTGCCGCCGTATCGGCCAACCTGGCGGGATCGATATCCATCAGACGCAGCTCGGCATCACGCAGCTCGGGAAACGTATAGGTGTCCCGAATCAGCGCTCGCGCGAAAACCGCGCTACCGGCGCCGACGAAAGCGATACGAGGTGAACCCATAGATCTAGTCCTTTCGTGATGGCTCGATACGCCAGGAGACGGGATCGAGCGCCACGCCGGTTGGTGAAAGCACGGGCGTTTGGTTGAAGTTGAGCCAGATCGTACGCTCGCCAAGCGAAACGCGGCGAAGCCCATCGGGTAACCGCATGGCCGCGATGCCGATAGCGCGTAGCTCGATCGAGATCAGCTCATCGATCAACGATCGGCTCCAGGCGCCAATGGTGAGGCAATTGCCACTACGCACGGCGGCACTCATGCCAGCGAGCGGCCCATCGTCGTAGGCAACAACATCCGTGCCCGTGGTCGTTCGATAGCCTTCAGCCCAGGTTTCGACCCGATGACCCGCGGCGTGGGCACACACGAGCGGCGGCATTGCATCGAATTCGAGCAGCCGGCATCCGAGCAGGCTGCCGAGCGGACCGGGCTGACCACCCGGGTGGACCTTCCCGTTGCTGTCGCGAAAACCCGTGCGCGGTCCGAAGATAAACCGCGCGTGTTTCGCGGCTCGCTCGAAGTGCCGGGCGCGTTCCGGGCCAACGAGCTGAATCGCGGGAGCAACTACCAGTTGGTAATCGGACAAATCCGCATCGGGATGGCGAATATCGACATTCACCCCGAGCCCTCTCAGGGCGGCATAAAAGAGCATGAGCTGTTTCCAGTAGGAGGCGCCCGCGCTCTGAGGCTGCTCGTCGTAGATCCAGAGCGATTCATAGTCGTGAAGCAGCGCGACCTGGCTTGGCTCGTCCACCAGTTCCACGCCATTCAATGCAAACGCGGCAATTTCTTCTGCACCGCGGTCGAAGGTTTCGTCATGGCGCAGCAGCCCCGAATGGGTCAGCTCCTGGCCGATCATGGAGGCGCGCCAGCGAAAGAAGCTGGTGCATGCTCCGCCATGCGCCCAGGTCTGCGCCATCCAGAGATCGATCGCTCCCGCAGCCGGGAGGGGATTCGACGGTGCCCAGTTGATCTGGCCGGCCTGCTGCTCCATAACCCAGGGATGGTGAGGGGTTGGCTTCATCCCACGATAGAGATCGTGATTGACGGAAACGAGATCTGGTTCGCCGGTACGCGCCCAGCGAGCTTTTTCTTCAGACGAAAGATCTGAGTATTCGACGCCGCCGGTGGGATAGGAATCCCAGGTGACGAAATCGAGCGGAGCCGCCGCGGGATAGTGATCGAACTGATCGCAGAACCGCATGAAGTTGTGCGTTACCCAGCGATTGGGTGAGTGCGCGCGAATGATGGCGGCGTGCTCGGTGAGGAACTCGGCGACGAGGTCACTGCTGAATCGATAGAAGTCGAGCAAGTGCGAAGGATTTGGACCAGCGACCGTGAGATTTGGGAGGTCGATTTCCTCCCAGGCGTTGTACCGCTGGCTCCAGAAGCGTGCGCCCCAGGCATCGTTCAGGACCTCGATCGAGCCATAACGCTCCGCTAACCAGAACTGGAACCGAATCAGCGCAGCGGCGCTGTAGCTGCGGCCGGTCTCGTGATCGCCGAGCTCGTTGTCGATCTGCCACCCGGCGACTGCTGGATGGATGCCGTAGCGTCGCGCGAACTCGCCGCAGATGCGGGCCGCCTCGCGCCGATAGTCGGGAGACGCCAGATCGCAATGGCGGCGCGACCCGCCACGCATGCGGCGGCCTTCGCGATCGACCGGCAGGATGTCCGGATAAGCTTTCGTGAGCCAGGGCGGTGGCGCGGCGGTCGGCGTGGCGAGAACGACGCGCAGGTCTTCGGCCGCCAGCGTATCGATCGCTTCGTCCATCCAGTCCCAGGTGAACTCCCCGGGGCGAGTTTCGATATCGCTCCAGGTGAAATCGCCGAGGCGAACGTAAGAGAGTCCGAGCGCGCGCATTTGTCGCGCATACGTCGACCAGCGATCGCGTGACCACTGCTCGGGATAGAAGCAGACTCCCAGCCGATAACCCGCCTGGGAATCTGGTTGCTTGCGCGAACGCGACATCGTCGATCTCCGCCTGAAATGCCTGGCAGAGGGTAGCAAACCGCAAAAGTTTGCGATAGTGGCGTTCTGTTTGGCAGAATCGCCGTGCGCAACTCCAGGCGGCGTCTGATTCGGGTTGCCTTTTTCTTCACAAGATCTACGAGGACACCCCACACCATGCAACCTGCGACCGAACGACGGAGCCATGGCCACCGATGGATGAGCGGTTCCGAGGTCCGGCGGGCGTTCATCGAGTTTTTCGAGGAACGGGGCCATAAAGAGGTTGCCAGCTCATCGCTGGTGCCGCACAACGACCCGACCGTGCTCTTGACGACGGCCGGAATGCAGCAGATGACCCCGTACTTTCTGGGATCTGGAAGTTCCGCCCGCGGTTCGAATGGCCTCGGTGCAGAAGTGCTTCCGCACCGTCGATATCGACGAGGTCGGCGATGAGAGTCATTGCACCTTCTTCTTCATGCTGGGCAATTTTTCGGTCGGCGATTACTTCAAGCCCGATTCGCTGCGCTGGTCGTGGGAATTCCTGACCCAGGTGATGGGTCTGCCGGCCGAGCGGCTCTACCCAACCGTGCACCCATCCGACGAGGATGCCTATCGCATCTGGAAGGATGAGATCGGGGTGCCGGAAGAGCGCATCGGCAAGCTTTCGGACAACTGGTGGGGCCCAGTCGGCCCGACCGGGCCGAACGGCCCCGACTCGGAGATCTATTTCGATCTCGGGCCGGAAGCGGGCGAGTTCGGTGAGGGCCCGGGCGAAAGCTCGCGTTTCCTCGAAATCTGGAACAACGTCTTCATGGAGTTCTTCCAGTCGCCGGACGGCTCGCGCACGCCGTTGCCGAAGCAGAACGTCGACACCGGCATGGGTCTCGAGCGGCTGACGGCCATCCTGCAAGGCGTCAGCTCGATTTATGACACCGACCTCTATCAGACGATCATCTCCCGCGCCGGCGAGCTGGCGGGTGTGACCTACGGCGCCGATCCGGAATCGGACGTGGCATTGCGCGTGATTGCCGATCACGCCCGCAGCGCGACCTTCCTGATCTCCGACGGCGTCCTGCCCGGCAATGAGGGGCGCTCGTATGTGCTGCGGCGCATTCTGCGACGGGCGATTCGCTACGGCCGGGGCCTTGGGCTCACGCAGCCGTTCATGGCCGAGATGGCGCGTGTCGTGATCGGGCAGTTCGGCGCGGATTACCCAACCCTGGTCGAGCGTCAGCGGCAGATCGAAAAGGTGCTAACCCACGAAGAAGAGACCTTTGGGCGCACGTTGAGCACGGGGATCCATCGATTTCAGGATGAAGTCGCCAAGCTTCGTGCCACCGCGCCGGCCAATACGGAAGTGATGCAGCTCACGGTGCCGGGCGCAATTGCCTTTCGGCTCTACGACACGTACGGGTTTCCACTGGACCTGACCGTTGATTTGGCGCGCGAGCAAGGCATGGCGCGTCGATATCGAAGGCTTCGACGCAGCAATGGCCGAGCAGCGCGTGATCAGCCGCGGTGGGGCGGCGTTCAAGGACAACCAGCGCGAGCGGAACGCCCTCTATGCCGAGCGTGGTGTGCTCACGACTGAGTTCCTGGGCTACGAATCGATCGAAGCGGATGGGACGATCGTGGCGCTGCTCGACCCGACCGGATTCATCGAAACTGCCGAAGCGGGCGACGAGATCGAAATCATTCTCGACCGCACCCCGTTTTACGGTGAGTCGGGTGGCCAGATCGGCGACAAGGGCGAGATCCGCACCGAGACCGGCGTCGTCAGCATCGATGACACGTTCAAGCCGACACCGACGCTCTTCGTCCATCGGGGCATCGTGGCGGAAGGATTCATCAAAGTCGGCGAAGAGGCCCATGCCAGGGTCGACGCCGAGCGCCGGCAGGCGATCCGCCGCAACCATACCGCGACCCACTTGCTGCATCGCGCGCTGCGCGAGGTGCTCGGCACCGATACGCATCAAGCCGGCTCGCTGGTCGCACCGGAGCGGCTGCGTTTCGACTTCACCAGCATCGACGCCATGACCGCTGAGCAAGTAGCCCGCGTGGGAGAGATCGTCAGCGAGCAAGTGCTGGCGTCGACGCCGGTCAATACCCGGGTACTTCCCTATGCCGAGGCGGTCGAAGGGGGCGCAATGGCGCTCTTCGGCGAGAAATATGGCGATAAGGTGCGCGTGGTCACCATCGGCGACTTCTCCCAGGAGCTTTGCGGAGGCACCCATCTCGAGCATACCGGCCAGATCGGCCCGTTCGCCATCGTCTCCGAAGGCTCGGTCGCGGCGGGCGTACGGCGCATCGAGGCGGTCACGGGCGCGGCCGCGATCGAGCGGGGCATGCGCCAGCAAGCAGTCCTCGATGCGTTGGCGCGCGACTTCCGGGCGCCATGGGCAGACCTGCCGGAGCAAGTGGCGATCTTGCGAGAAAAGCTCCGCGCCACCGAGCGCGAGGTTGGCAAGCTACGCGCCGAGCTGGCCGGATCGTCCGTGGGCGATCTGGTGGAGCAAAAGGTGGACGTAGATGGCATCTCGGTCGTGGTCGGCCAGCTCACAGTCAATGACAAGGGAGACCTGCGCACAGCGGGTGACCGGCTGCGTGACAAGCTCGGTTCGGGTGTGGTCGTGCTCGGAGCGGAAATCGACGGCAAGCCGAGTCTGATCGCGCTGGTGACCGCGGATGCGATCGCCAGGGGCGTCAAAGCTGGTGATCTGGTGCGCGAGTCTGCAAGGCACATCGATGGCAAAGGTGGCGGACGTCCCGATCTGGCAGAGGCCGGTGGCAAGGACGTGAGTGGACTCGGCAATGCGCTGGCGGGGGTGCCAGAGCTGGTGCGGTCGCTCGCGAGCAAGTCCTGAGCACAATGCGTGAGTGCGAACCAGCCAAGCCCATGATCCGGGCGGGAACGAGCGTGCGCGCATGACTCGAAGCATCACCGTCTCCCCCGGGCAGTCGATGAGCGAGGTGCTGTCGGCGTTGAAGATCGCCACCGGCGACGATCTCGTCATCGAGATACCCGCCGACGCCTCGGTGCTGCTCACCGCGAACGAATTCCGGGCGCTCTCGATTGCGGCCGAGCGCGACGACGTCGAGGTTTCGATCTACACCGATGATCCCCTTCGTCGCCAGCTGGCGACGCTCTTCGGGGTACCGTTGGTCAACGAGATTCCCGAGCCAATGCCGTATCAGGCGCCGGAGCTGGAGCCAATCGAGCAAACCGAACCCGTATGCCCCGGTGCTCGCACGGGGCGACGATTTCGAGGACGGTGAGGAGGATGATGCTCCGTCTGGCGCACTGCGCGGCGAAGGAGGAAAGTCGCTCCCGAAATTGCTCGGCGCGCTGCTTGGAGTCGTGGCGCTGGTAGCGATTGGCTACCGGGCTCTATTGGTTCTTGTTCTCTTCGATGACGGTCGATCTGCATCTCAAGCGGGAGAATGTGGCTTCCACACTTGCGTACCAGGTGACGCAGCCGGGGGTCGATCCGAGCGCCGCCACGGGGGAAGGCATCGTCATCCCGGGTCAGCAGATGGAGTTCACCCTGTCGCGCAGCCTGTCCGCTCCAGCGACCGGGCGAGACGATCATCCCCGACAAGGTCGCAAGCGGCGAGATCGTGTCTGCGCAATCCGGCTGACGCCGCTGTGACGGTCGAAGCAGGCACGCAATTCGAGAGCTTCAATGGGGTTTCGTACACCTTCCCGGATGCAGTCGAGGTACCGGCCGGCGGCAAATGGCCAGCCGGGTGAATCGACCGCCAAAATCCAGGCGTCCGCAGGTGGGGAAGCGGGCAACGCCGCCATCGGAATGCTGACCGGCCAACTCCCGAACGGCATCTACTACAGCAACCGGCTGGCCGAGGTGGCGGGGGGCACGCAGAAAACGATCACGACCGTCTCGCAGGAGGATATCGATCAACTCCAGGCGGAGATCGACCGGGAGCTGCTGGCGTTGGCGACGACCACCAAGCTCGACCAGGGATTCCTGCTGGTTCCGTCGACCGTGCAACCAGTTGGAGGGGCGGGAACTGCAACCCCGAATGCCGGACCGTATACGTTCAGTCAACAGGTTGGGGACGAAGCCGACGAAGTCAGCGTCGACGCGACGGTGACGTTCACCGCCACGGCCTACGATCCTACGCCGCTCACCGATCAGGCGATTCCGCAACTGCAATCCGAGGTAACCGGCGGCGCGACATTCGACCCCGCATCGGTGCAGGTCAACACCCCGGCAGAAACCGGGAACGCGAACGGGGTCATCTCATTGCTGGCTACCGTAACGGGCGAGGCAGTCCCGACCATGGATGATGCGGCCAAAGACGCACTTGCAGATCAGCTTGCCGGCCAGAGTTCCGCCGAAATCGAACAGATCCTTTCCGGCCTCGACTATGCCGATGGCTTTACTGTTTCGTTCTCGCCATCGTGGCTGCCCGATCGGGTGCCGGGATCTGCGGGACGCATCGCGATCGAGACAAATTGATGTCACATCTGCCAAATGCCGGCCGCCTGCTCGGACTCGATGTAGGGGGCAAAGCGCATCGGCATCGCGATCAGCGACGAGGGGCAGATCCTTTCATCGCCGTGGGGGATGGTGGAGCAGGGGACGCGCTCGATCGCCGAAATCGGCAAGATTGTGCGTGAAACCGGCGCGGTGGCGATCGTGGCCGGATTGCCCACTGGTATGTCCGGGCGAGAAGGCGCGCAAGCGGCCGAAACCCGCCGATTTGCCGATGAAGTCGAGCAAAAGCTCGGTCTGCCGCTGAGTTACTGGGACGAACGATTGACCTCGACCCAGGCGGAACGGATGCTGATCGATGCTGGAATGAGCCGTAAGGATCGAAAGGGAGAGATCGATGCGCTGGCGGCCAGTTTGATGCTGCAGAGGTATCTCGATTCCCGCATGCACCGCCGCCGGCGCAATGCCGCCTCCCAGAAAAGTCCAACCTCCTAAACCGTCAGGTATACTCGCCGCCGTTACGCACAAGCAGAAGTAGCGGGCTTGCGAACCGGAAAGGATGAACCCGATGAACAAGCTCATCATCACCATCGTTCAAAACGACGACGCCGATTCCGTGGTCGACGCATTGCTGGAATCCGATTTTCGCGCGACGCGTCTGGCCAGCACCGGAGGATTTCTCCGCCGCGGCAACACGACCCTCATGATCGGCGCGCAGACCGACCAGGTCGATACCGTGCTCGATCTCATTCGCAAGAATGCGCGCACTGGCATCGCCCGCGAAGACGAGGCTCCCGGGTCTGACCCCACCGGCGGCGGCAACCGTGTTCGTGCTCGATCTCGAGGAATACGAGCGCTACTAGCAGTTCAGACTCGATCAGTGGCCGATTTACGATTCCATCGCTCGGCACACGACCCGAGTCACTTGACGCTGGACGTTGATTCCGAAATCGGTGGGCGTCCAGATGGTCGGTCCCCGGATTAGTTTTCGACTCTTGGAGACCCGATCTCGATTGGCGTGATCGATGTTGTGCTCGCCGCGTTGATTCTGTTTGGCGTCTTGCGCGAACGTGCTCGATCCACCGGCCGCTCCCTTGCTGATCGCGCTTGGCGGAACGATCCTGGTCGCGCTTTGTTTCGCGGTCAGCTTGTTGAGCGAGCATTTGCGCTTGCGCCTCAATCGCGCCGGTCCGATCGCACTTCCCCTCACCCTCTCGATCCCAACCGCATACGGTCCCAATGTCGCCGAAGCCCGGTCCAGCGTGCGCTCCGCGCGGGGCGGCGTCGCCGGCATGGGGATCGATCTGGCCATTGGCCTGGTCGCAGTTGCGGTTTACCTGCTCGTGCAATCGAGCGATCGCCAGGTGAGCGATTTGGCGACAGTTGCAGCAATCGCGATCGGTGGCAGCGCAGGGTTGCGCTTTCTGGCGGCGCCGTCGTTCAACGGCGGCCGGGTACTGCGCTGGATGCTGGGGTTCACGCTCGACGATGACGAGGATGCTCTGCGGGGATCGCGCCTGATCGGATATGGCATCGCCTCTGTGCTCTTTCTGACCGGCATCCTGCTCCTCGCCTCAGAAGGGGAAGCCGGGTTCTGGGGTGTCGGTATTGCGGCGGTCGGGATAGATCTCGGAGTGCTGTCGACGCTGGCGACCCGGCAGACGGTTTGGCTGCAGACCGCAGATGTGCGCACCATTGGCGATTTGCTGGAGGCGCCCATGCCCGCGTGTCGGCGGTGAGTCCGCTTGACGAGATGGTTTCGGTGCTCACGGTCGACGGGCCGCGCGCGGTTGCCGTGGTGCGCGATACGGCCGGCAACGCGGTCGGGATCATGCAGTTCCAGCAGATGCGGGCGGGAGTCGGTCATCGGAAGGAAGCGCTTACCATCGCAGACGTGATGATCCCGATCTCCGCGTTGCCGGAGGTCGCCGGGAGTCCACGCTGCTGGAAACGGCCCGCGTGTTGCTGGATACTGGTTGCCCCGCGGTGCGTTTCGAGAATGAGCGGGGCAAGATGGCGATCGCGACCGCCACGGGATATTGGGTTGCCAAGATAGAGCGAGCCGCTCGCGGCAGGAAGCACGCAGCGTTCAGCCGCCGGCTCTGGGCTCACAAAACTCAGAACCCAGGACTCAGGGCGGACGCAATAGCGGCCGGGAGGACGAATCCAGCGGAGCCTTCCAGGCGGAGGTCGGCGAGCGCGTCCTGGCGGGTTTCGGTGCGATTGACGATGGCCACCGGAGCGCCATTCCGCTTCGCGATGAGCGGCAGCTTGGCGGCAGGATTGACCACCAGCGAGCTGCCGACCACCAACAGGAGATCAGCGTTGCGCGTCAGCTCGATGCTGCGATCGAGCGCGGCGCGAGGAAGCGGCTCGCCGAAGAGCACCGTCGCGGTGCGCAGGATGCCGCCGCATACGGGGCAGGCAGGGAAAGAGATTCCCGTCGCGCAGCCATTGCTGAACCTCTTCGCCGGTAAAAGCGGTGCCGCAGTTCGTGCAGCGGATGACGTGCGCCGAGCCATGCAGCTCGATGACCAGCTCCGGATTCGATCCGGCGCGCTGATGCAAACCGTCGATGTTCTGCGTGACGATGCCGCTGAGTTTGCCGCTTCGTTCCAGATCGACCAGCGCGCGATGCGCCGGGTTCGGCTGCGCCTCGAGCAACCTGGGATAGGACTCCAGTCGCCGTTGCCAATAAGTGCGGCGGCTTGCTTCGTTTTCCATGAAGTCGCCGATGGTCGGAGGCTTGCCGGTCGACCAGACACCGTTCGGCCCGCGATAGTCGGGGATGCCGGACTCGGTCGAGATTCCTGCTCCCGTGAGGACCACGATGCGATTGGCGTCGCGGATGAGATCTCGCCAGCGCGGCGATTGCCGACCCGTCCGGCTCAGTGGCAGCGGGTTCGAGCAATCGAATCGGTCAAGGAGATGACTTTCTGGCGAATGCTTGTGTACGTACGCACGGTTTGCTAGAGTTAGGGAACGACGGAACAGTGCACGAATGCTCATTCCGCTCCCCGCTGAGTCGCAAGCACGCTGTTGGTCTACCCGCATACGTTTCGAACTCGAACATCCGGATCGGCGATCGATCCCGGGAGTCGTGCAATGTTGCTCACTGACGGCGGTATCGACCAATTTGCGCTCTGGCGGGACCGAATTGCGGCGCGATTTGGCGAAATCGTGCTGGGACGTTCGGTTCCCGTTGACGAATCGTATCAAGTGACCTGGGCAATCCGCCGACATGCCGGCTGCCGCAGGTGTCGCAGAGATCAGTCTGCAGAACCCGACCTGATGCGCTTTCGATCGCAGCTTCCGGGTGCGCCGATCTGATGCCGATTTGGCTGGGCACGAGCAACGCGCGCGCGTGATGGCGCTTCGCGGACTCTCTCAGGCGCGGGATGGGGAGTATGAGCGGGCGCAAACGTCGTTTGCGTCCGCCGCGCGTCTCGATCCGCAGTCTCGATCTCGCCCTATTGCCTTCGTTTTGGAATCTTCCCCGGCGGGCGCACGAAGTCGCGGTGGCGGCATTGCACGATGCCAATCGCGCCCGAGATGCCGCTGCGCTGACCGCCGACCATTCGCACGCGCTTCCGGCCTCGCGCACTTCGTGCTATCAATCACGCCAACGACACCGCAGGCGATTGAAGCAGGAACAAGGTGTATGGCAGCAAAGGTGCGTTTGGCGTCGGCGCCAATCAATTGGGGAATCGAGTCCCCCGATGGTGACGGCAATCCCACGGTCGACGAGTTTCTGCAGAACTCGGCGGATGCGGGCTATACCGGGTTTCGAGCTTGGTCCGCTGTTCTTTCTCGGGGAACAACGCGAACGCCATCGATGCAACACTGAAGCGCTATCGGCTCGAAGCTGTCGCGTACTGGGTGGCGGTGCCGCTGGAGCAGCCGTTCGATGGCGCGGTCGAAGCAGAGGTTCGCGAGGCGCTTGCGACGCTCAGGCAGATCGGCGCGGATGTCCTGATCGTGAGCGACTTCGGCGATCCCCAGCGGTTGGAGATGCGTTTCGCGGGTCGACGATGCTCCCGGCCACCTGGTGGTCGGATGATGACTGGGCGGAAGTGCGCCGGTCCTTCATCGCGATTGCCGCGCTCGGCAGATGAATACGGGATTCCTGTCGCGATGCATCCGCATGTCGGTGGCCATATCGAAAGCGGACGGGAAATCGAAAAGGCGATTGCCGCCATCGAAGGCACGCCGGTCACGATATGTCTGGACACCGGGCACATTCGGATTCGGCGGAATCGACTCCATTCCGCTCATGCGCCGATTGGGCGCGCTGGTGACGCATATTCACGCAAAAGATGTCGAACCGAATCTGCTGGCGAAGATGCAGGCTGGTGAGATCGACTACGTCACGGCAGTTGGGCAAGGGCTGTATTGCGATCTGGGCAAAGGAATCGTGGACTGGGCAGGTTTCGCGGCAGCCATCGACGAGATCGACTATCACGGCTGGGTCGTGGCGGAAGAGGATCAGATACTGGTACCTGGCCGGCAGGCGCCATTCGATTCGAACCTCAAGAACTGCGCCTTTCTGGCGGAGCTGCTCGGGGTGTGCGTAGTCAAGGGTCCCGCGTAAGACCTCGATCGCTGTCGACGAAACGTTGCAGTTGACGGTTGACCGGCGTGCATTTTCTGTAGCAGTACAATCGAATCGACCCTGAACGTCCGCTTAGCCCGGTGATTCGGCCATGTTCTGCACGTCCTGTGGCGCATTTATCTCAGAGACCGAGCCAAACTGCCCAGTCTGTGCAGTTCTGATGGCATCGCGAACGCCGGGAACGCGGTCCCACGTTTCGCGCAGTGCGACGGCCCTTCGCTGGGCGATAGCGTTGCTTCCAATTCTGGCGCTCGTACTGGCCACCGGGTTGGGCGCGCAGCGTTGGCGAGCACATCAGTCTGACAAGGCAGCGGTCTATCGATCTGCCGAAGCCGCATTGGCGGCGGGTGACTACGAAACCGCCGAGCTGAGCTTTGGCGCGCTCGGTGGGTTCCGCGACGCGGAAGACCGGCTGAACGATGTCCAGGCGGTGGCCAACCCGGTTCGGCAAGCGCTCGATGAGGCGGTTGCCACGCTGGACTCCGGAAATGTTGCGGGAGCAATCCTTCAGCTCGAAGCCATCGTGGCGCAAGCGCCGGAGTTCGCACCGGCCAGCGATCTGCTCGCTACGAGCCGAGCCGAGCGCATAGAGCAGCTCCAGCAGCAGGCCGTCGTGGCCGAAGCAAATCGTGACTGGCTAAGTGCCGAGCTGGCGATTCGCGAGTTGTCCCAGCTGCAACCGGGCGATGGAGACATCTCCGAGCAACTCGATCAGATCGTGCGCCTACATGCTCCATTCGCATTTGTGCGCGCTGGGGCTGTCTACATTGCTGGTCCGGACGGGGAAGCCGTGCGGGCGCTGACTCCCGCTGTGGGAGCCATGTTTCCTTCATGGAGCCCAGACCGCACGCAGATTGCGTTCTTCGCCACCACGGACGACGAGGACCCCCTGCGGGGCACCTTGATGGTCATGCAGGGTGATGGAAGCGACTTGCGTGAAGTTGCCGTGGATGTGCTGCCGTACTTCTGGCCCGTCTGGAGCCCGGATGGCCGTGGCATTGCATTCACCAGTGTGCGTGCGTTCGACACCGATACCTTCGCCGGTTCGATCTCCCTGAATGTCTACGAAATCGAAACCGGCATCGAGCGCGATCTGACCGGCGATCAGCTCGATCACGCGGCCATGCCCACCTGGTCACCGGATGGAACGCAGATCGCGTTCGTCAGCAACACCATCCAGCGACGCCCGGAGGGCGGCATCGAGCTACAGGACGGCGATGTCTATGCGGTGCCGGCGAACGGCGGACCGGTGCGCAATCTGACCCAGAGCCGCATTCTCGACGAGTCGTGGGTGCAATGGTCTCCGAGTGGGAAACGTCTCCTGATTCTCACTGCGCCGGGCGACTGGTCGATGCCCGCCAAGAGCCGGCTCTATCTCCTCGAGGTTCCGAGCGATGCGCTTTCCGAAATCGTGATCGACGAATGGCAGACCTCGCTACCATTCTGGTCGCCCGACGGAGCCAGGATCGCGTTCGTGACCGGAGGAGACACGGTCAATATCTGGTCAGATCAGGGCCTGCAATGGGTACAGCTCGGTTCGGACGTCTCGTCCTTCGTTTCCTGGTCGCCGGATGGGCGCTCGTTGCTGGTGCCATCGATCGACAGCTCGCAGCCGTCGTTTGTCGTCGATGTGGAGGAGCGGGTCGGAGCGCTGACGACGTTCGAATTGGAATTCGACGACTTGCGCAGTGGAAGCGGTCCGCCGCTTTGGGGAGGAATCACGCCGCCAACCGATTCGACACGGTGAGCGCGGACCGGTTCGGGACCAATTCGCAGGGCGATGCGCTAGAGTTGACAGTCGGTAGACGACTGGAGGCTCGAACCTGGTGTTTTTAGGAAGTCGCGAAGAGATGGCACATGTGGGGTACGTCCCTGCCAGGTGCCCGAAATGCGCGCATCAAGGGCTTTTCAGTGTCTACGAATCAAAGCGAAAGTTGACCCTGGCCGCTCTGGTGGCGGTACCGCTCTCGCAGCAGATGGTCGTCGAGTGCCCGAAGTGCAGCGTGCGCATGGGTGTTCCCACCGAGCAGGGCGAACAGCTTCAGCAACAGATGATCACTGCGGACAAGCTTGCCAGTATGGCCTCCAACGGCGGCGCCAGCGTGCATCAGCAACTGACGCAACCGCAGATGCCGGTACCCCGCGGCAAGACGGCGTATCAGGTCTTGCAGCTCGATCCGGCTGCTGAGCAGGAAGTGGTCGATGCGGCCTTCAAACGGCTGGCGTTGAAGTACCACCCGGATACCTCCAAGGCGCCCGATGCTTCAGAGCGGATGCGCGAGATCATCGAAGCGCACAACATGCTCAACGATCCCAACAAGCGTGAACGCTACGACCGGAGCATCGGTATCCGCCGCCCGGTGAAGCTTCCCCCGGCCATGCGCGCGAGCGACGTATAGGCGGGCAAGTTGCCCACCATCCTTGACTCAAATCGTCAGGATGAATCTCGGGATTCCGTGGTTCGGGTCCTTCTCGGTATCGAGGTTGGGGCCCAGTTGCTTGACGGCTTCGGCGACCGACGCTGACACCTCGGCCAGCGACTGATTGACCGAGCGCACCCAGTCGTCGCACATGCGAGCTTGCTCGATTTCCAGCTCGAACTCGTCCTGATCGAGCACGGTGGCCGTGCCGTCCGGTTCGACCCAGAGGTCGAGCTCCAGATCGACATCCCGATAGTAGTTCTTGCGCAGCTCGCTCAGCGGCAGTGAGAAGTTGACGTAATATCCGACAGTGCGATTGTCTCCGGTCCGAAAACGCAAGAGCGAATACCAGCGGTCCGGGAAGAACCACTGGTCGGCGCCGGTGCGCTGCATGCGCTCGACACCGGTGGCAGTCCGAACATCGACCTCTTTCGGCCGGTAGAACGTGAACTTGTGGTGGAGCAACCGGCGCTCTCCGGCGTCACTGGGAACATCGATCCATCCACCGTCGATCTCATATTCCCAACATGCGCCGCGAAGCTTTTCTTTCCGGTAGTAGATGCGTTCTCCCATTGCTTACCCCCCGAGCGGTTCGTGTTCCGGAATGCCAGGACGCCTCGGGTAACGGACGAGTGATGGAGCTATCTTATCCAGAATGACCAGCCGCGTCACCCCGCAGCAGGAAACCTGAGAGAGAAGTTCGGCACTTTTGAGCGTTCCGCCCAATATTTCGATGGCGGATCCAGCGCTCAGCAAGCTCCGCGGTGAGGTTGTCGCCCTTGGGCAACAACGCCTGCCCGCCCACCCGAAGAAAGGGAAGGATGAGCTCCGCAAGCGCCGCGAGTTGGGAAACTGCTCTGGCAAACCCAAGGTCGAACGTTTCCCGGTAGACGGGATCGTGGGCCAACAGCTCGGACCGGTCATGTACGGCAATGACGTTCCCGAGACCGAGTTCGCCGACCACCAACTCGAGGAAGCGCACCTTTTTGCCCGTGGCATCGACCAGTGTGAACTGGGTATCTGGCCGCACGATGGCCAGCGGAAGCCCTGGGATGCCCGCTCCCGTGCCGATATCGATCGCACGCAATCCCGGTCGATTCGGAAGAAACGGCGTCAGGCGGAGCGACTCAGCGATCAGGCGGCCGTCGATCGATTCAGCGTCGCGCAGCGCTGTGAGATTGAACCTGCGGTTCCATTCCAGAATGAGATCGCGATACGCGGCAAGCTGTTCGGCTTGCTCGGACGAGACGTCGGACCAGCACTCGGACATCAGAGGGTCGAAAAGACCTCGGAGGTCGCAGGCGCCGCAGGGCGCGCTTTCACGACCTGGCGGACCGCGTCGATCGACACCGGCGGGCGAAAGACCGGCAAGCTCGCGCAGGCGCGCTTGCGACGCTTGTTCCCAGATGTGATCGGGAACGCCGAGATGGCGGACCGGAATGTCGATTCCTTCGTCCGAAAGCAGCTCCAGCACCGCCGCGCCGAAACCACCCACCACGGTATTCTCCTCGACCGTGACGAACGCGCGGCACTGTTGCGCCAGACCGACGATGGCGTCGCGGTCGAGCGGTTTGATGAATCGGGCATTGAAGACCGAGGTCTCGATCCCATCGAGCGCCAGCTCTTCGGCCGCCTGGCTGGCAACATCGACCATCGAGCCCACCGCCAGGATGGCGACATCGCCGCCATCCCGCAGAATCTCGCCCTTACCGATCGGCAGCGTGTGTAGCGGTTCGTCGGTAGAGACACCCAAACCGACCCCGCGCGGGTAGCGAATCGCGCTCGGGCCGCCCTCGACCGTCATGGCCGTCGCCAGCATGAGGCGCAGCTCGTTCTCGTCTTTCGGCGCCATCAGAGTCATGTTCGGCAGACAGCGGAGATAACTCAAATCGAAGATACCGTGATGCGTGCGGCCGTCATCGCCGGCAAAGCCGGCGCGGTCGATCGCGAAAATCACGGGTAGCTTTTGCAGGCAGACATCGTGCAGCACCTGATCGAAGGCGCGCTGCAGAAATGTGGAATAGATCGCGCAGACCGGCTTGATTCCCTGCGTGGCGAGCCCCGCTGCAAAGGTCACGGCATGCTGCTCCGCGATGCCGACATCGAAGAAGCGGCCCGGATGCGCTTTCTGGAATTTGTCGAGCGAGGTCCCGGTGGGCATCGCCGCGGTAATGCCGACGATGGTGTCGTCGGTGTTGGCAAGCTCGATCAGTGTCCTGGCGAAGACATCCTGATATTTTGGCGGAACGGGGGGCGCACCCTTCAGGCGCGGTTTGGCCGGCGCCGATACGGCATGACTTCGCTCGTAGTCCTGGGCCGCGGCGGGAAATCCCTTCCCTTTTTCGGTGACCACATGGAGGAAGACGGGTCCTTCGATGCGCTCGGCCTGGCGCAAGGCGTGCACCAGCTCGCGGACATCGTGCCCCGGCACTGGTCCCAGATAGGTGAACCCGAGCTCTTCCCACATCATGCGGTGGTAGACGAATTCCTTGAAGGAATCTTTCCAGCGTTTGCCGAGCTCCACCAGCAAATCGCCCTGAGGCAGGCGTTCGAGCACCGATTGCACATCGTCACGGCCACGGGTATAGCGTGGGTCGGTGCGCACCCGGTCGAGATACTTGCTCATCGCTCCGACGTTCGGCGCAATCGACATCTCGTTGTCGTTGAGCACCACGATAAAGGGAATATCGAGATTGCCGGCGTTGTTCAGGCCCTCGAAGGCCATGCCGCCGGTTAGCGCGCCATCCCCGATGACCGCGACGACCCGGTTGTTGTCCTTTGGGTCGCGCAGGCGCTTGGCGACCGCCATTCCGAGCGCGGCCGAGATCGCGGTGCTCGCGTGTCCCGCGCCAAAAGCGTCGTGAATGCTCTCATCGCGTGAGAGAAAGCCCGAGAGGCCCCCCTCCTGGCGGATGGTGTGAAAGCGATCCTGGCGGCCGGTGAGCAGCTTGTGGGGATAGGCCTGATGCCCGACATCCCAGACGAGCAGGTCGTCTGGTGAATCGAACACGTAGTGCAAGGCAATGGTGAGCTCGACCGCGCCCAAGACCCGCGCCGAGATGCCCCCCCGTCTGGGTGACCACATCGATCAGCTCCGCCCGGATCTGATCGGCGATCTGCTCCAATTCGTTGAGCGAGCAGCTCTTGAGATCGGACGGATCCTGAATAGAGTCGAGACTGGCCATCGAAGTGTGTACCTTTCAGGGGCAGCAACGCGCGTATGCTCGTTGCAAAGGGCGTGGCCGTTCGCCATCGGCGAACACGCGCAGGCGGCAGATCCGGTCCGAATGGAGCCGGGGAATGCGACGATCTGCCGCGCCCATGACCACTGATGATAAATCTCCAGCCGGAAGGCTGCCATCGTTACGAAGCGCTTTGGTACATATGAGGTAGACGATGAACCATTCGAGGACAGACCACGAGCCGCTGCCGCCCGCGCGGGTGATCGCGATCGATGTCGGCGCCGGCACGCAGGACATCTTCATTTACGAGCAGGGCACCCCGTACGAGAACGCGATCAAACTGGTTTTGCCATCGCAAACCCAGATCGTTGCCGGCAGGATTCGCGCCGCAACCGAGGCCGGTGTGCCCATCCATCTGACCGGAACCATCATGGGTGGGGGCGCGTCGAGTGATGCCGTCAAAGCGCATCTGCAAGCCGGCCTGCCGGTCACGGCGACGCCATCCGCCGCCCGGACGATGCACAACGATCTGTCCCGGGTGGAAGCGATGGGGATCGAGCTGCGGGCGGATCCTCCGCAGGGTGCCTTGGTCATCGAGCTCGCCGATGTCGACCCGGCCGGATTGCGTGCCAGTTTGGCGCCGTTCGGAATCGAGTTGCCGGAAGTCGCGGCGATCGCGGTCCAAGATCATGGCTATCGTCCCGATTCGGGGAACAACGAGGTGCGGTTCGCGTATCTGCAATCGTTGATCGCCGGAGGAGGGCGGCTCGAATCCATGATCTTCGACGCGCCGCCGGATGGCATGACCCGCATGGCGGGAGTCCAGGAGTCGTGGCCGGGCGCCTGGTTGATGGATACCGGCACCGCGGCGGTGATGGGCTCGCTCGGGGATCCGCGGGTGCGCGACGCGGCGGATGGCCCAGGAGCGATCCTGGTCAATGTCGGAAACATGCACACCTTTGCCACCCTCGTGCGGCAGGGAAGGCTCTATGGACTCTTCGAGCATCACACCGGGGGTATCGATGCGCCGACGATCGCGCGGCTGGTCGAGGGGCTCCGGAACGCGACGCTGGACCCAGACACCTTCCGCGAGCAGTTCGACGGGCATGGCGCCGCGTTCGACGACGCCTACCGCGATCTCGATCCGTTCCAGTTCGTGGCGATCACCGGGCCGAATCGTGGCATTGCGCGCGGGCTCGGATATCACGAAGCCGCGCCGCATGGCGACATGATGCTGACGGGATCGTTCGGGTTGGTGGACGCGGTGTTAGCGCGCACGAACGATGCGTCCAGGCAGTAGCCCAGGTCTGGGAGACCCCAGGCAGTAGGTCTCGAGTACGGCGGATTTGCACCGCTTCGGTTGGAATGGCAGGAGTTACCTGATCTGGTGTTCCCTCAGGAAGTCGAGCAGGACGGGAAAGAACTTCTCAGGTTCTTCCATGTGGCTGGAGTGCGAGGAGTGCTCGAAGATTTCCAGGCGCGAGCCGCGAATGCCGGCGTGCATGGTTTCCGAGCACTCCGGAATGACCTCGTCGTAGCGGCCGCAGACGATCAACGTGGGAACGTCGATCTCGTGGAGCCGGTCGCTGCGGTCCCAGGAGGCGAGATTGCCAGTTAGCGTGAATTCGTTCGGACCCCACATGGTGTTGTAGACCGCGAGTCCCATGCTCTCCATCGATCGGGCCAGCTCATCCGGCCAGGGTTGGACGCGGCAGAGGTGACGATCGAGCAGGATCTGCACTGCTGCCAGATACTCAGGATTCTCGTAGTCTTCCGCTGCTTCGTACCGGGCCATGGTTGCGATGGTCTCCGGCGGAAGCTGGTTACGCAGACTGGTCATCCCGTCGAAACATTGCATCGTCGATGCGGCGCCGCTGTAAAGCGTCATCGATTGCAAGTGCTGCGGATAGCTCAGGGCGTATTCGAGGGCGAGAAACGAGCCCCACGATTGCCCGAGCACGTGCATCTTTTCGAACCCGAGCGCCTGTCGTACGATATCGACCTCGCGGCAGAAGTGATCGACAGTCCAGAGCGACGGATCGTCAGGCTGGTCCGATTGTCCACTGCCAAGCTGATCGTATCTGACCACCTGGTAGCCATGTTCGCCGAGCGTCATGAGCGCTTCCAGGTAGGTGGACGATGCCCCCGGACCGCCGTGGAGCAGCAGGAGCGGCTCGCCGTCGCCGACCGACTGGTACCAGACCTTGCCGTCCGGAACGTCGATGTAGCCCTCGGTGGCGCGCAAAAGGACGTCAGTAACTGGGGTCAAGATCTGCCTGCTTTCGTTCGCGCATGGCCGGGCGTTCCGGATTTTTCGATGCTACCCGATCGATGGGGTTAGCTACGGGCGCTATGCAGGGCGCGGCTGGCGGGGGTGATGCGTTCCGCGAAGCGGAGCAGGAGATCGGCGGAGAGCGCGAGCGCGGTGATGGCCACGGTGCCGGCCAGGATCATCGACGGTCGGTTGAAGGTGATGCCATCGAACAGGAGCGTGCCGAGTCCGCCAGCGCCGATCCAGGCCGTCACGGTGGCAAGTGAGATGGTGCTGACGGTGGCGATACGCAATCCCGCGATCAGTACCGGCAACGCGAGCGGCAATCTGACCCGGATGAGCGATTGCCATGGGGTCATGCCCGCACCGCTGGCGGCTTCGAGGATGTTGCGGTCGACACCGGAGAGTCCGGTCTGGATATTGCGGACGAGCGCAAGCTGGGCATAGGCGGCCAGCACGATGATGGCTGGTCGGGTTCCGAGCCCAAACGACGGAATCAGGAACGCCAGAAAGGCGAGACTGGGGATGGTGTAGATCGCGCCGAGCAGCACCAGCATCGGCGTGCGCATGCCGGGATACGCCGCGACCACGATGCCGAGCGGAATCGCAAACACGAGTGCGATTCCAATGGCTACCGCGCAAAGCTCGATATGCTCGCGCGTGAGCACCAGCACCTCGTCCCAATGGTCGATCAGGTAATCGAAGTTCACGCGGATGCCTCGACCGGATGGGTACGGGCGATCTCGCGCACCGTTTCGAGCTCGAGCGACCCGATCACCTCGCCGTCGGCATTGGTGAGCCCGATGCTGGTGATTCCTGCGCTGAGCATCGCGCCAAATGCGGAACGCACATCGGTCGTTGCCGGAAGCGTCAGCTCGGGCGGCACGAGACCATGGCGAATCGGTTGGGCACCGAGCCGGCTTCGATCAGGCTCAGGCGGCGCAGGGCATCGCTGGCGCCGACCAGCTCGGAGACGAACGCATCGGCCGGATCGGTGACGATGTCGAGCGGTTCGCCGGCCTGAACGATGCGTCCCTCGCGCATGACCACGATCTCGTCAGCCAGGCGGACCGCTTCGTCGATATCGTGCGTGACGAAGATGATGGTTTGGCCGAGCTCCTGATGGATGCGGCGCAGCTCGAGTTGCAACCGCGCGCGCGTGATCGCGTCCAGTGCGCCGAACGGCTCGTCCATCAGCATGAGTTTCCGGATTGACCGCGAGCGCCCGTGCCAGACCAACGCGTTGCTGCTCGCCGCCGGAAAGCTGGGCCGGATAGCGGCGTCGATACGCATCGGGCGGGAGTCCAACCAGCTCCAGCAGCTCATCGATGCGAGCGCTGGTGCGAGCTTTGTCCCATTTCAGCAGCTTGGGAACGACGGCGATGTTGTCTTCGACCCGCATATGCGGAAAGAGACCCGATTTGCTGGATCACATAGCCGATGCGGCGGCGCAGCTCGGGAGCTGGCAACGAGTGGATATTGACCCCATCGACGCTGATCGAGCCGCTGTCCGGCTCGATCAGGCGATTGGTCATCTTGAGCAAGCGTGGTTTTGCCGCAACCAGACGGGCCGAGCAGAACGACCAGCTTGCCGCGCTCGATGGTCAGCGAAAGATCGGTGACCGCAGACCGGTTCCCGTTGGGGTAGGTCTTGCTGACGCGATCGTAGGCGATCGCGGTTCCCGATTCACCTTGCTGTCCGTCGAGCGCGTTCAAGCGGTACGTATCGACTCCAGGACTAGGCGGGGATGAGACCCTGCTCTTGCAGGAACGCCTTGGCGACATCTTCTGGTGACATTTGATCCGGCCCGACGACCTGACCGTTGAGCTCGATCTGGACGTCATTGGTGATCAACTGGGCCACCGCGTTGAGCGCATCCGCCAGCCCGGCGTTCGCATCGAGCGTATCCTGCCGGACGACTGGCGCCACATGATACGGCGGCCAGAGGGCGAGATCGTCTTCGAGCACGACCAGGTCGTTGAAGCCGATCTCGGCGTCGGTCGAGAACGCGAGCACGACATTTGCGTCGCCATCGACCAGCGCCTGATATTTGATTCCCGGCGCGACGCCATTGACTGTGGCGGGGAAATCGCCATAGGTCGCGCGCAGTCCCTTCAGCCCGTCTTCTCGCTCTTCGAAATCGACCGGCGCGGAGAAGACGAGATCGACCGAGGAGGCCAGCGCCACCAGATCGGACACTGTGGTCAGGCTGTGCTCTTCCGCGAAGTCTCGCGTCACTGCCAGGGCCTGGGTGTCGTTCATTGGAGTCTGATCGAGCCAGACGAGATTGTATTCCTCCTGATAGCGCTGCTTGACATAGTCATACACGGCCGTGGAAGGGTCGACCGCGGTGGGGGAGGCGACGGACGTGCCGGCAGTGGGCGTGCCGCCCAGACCGGGAACATTCGGCCAGCGATTCGCCGAGCACGACCAGCAGCCCGGTGCCGGTGTATTCCGGGTAGAGATCGAGATCGCCGGAGAGCAGCGCTTCCTGCGCGATCACGGTGCCTCCGAGATTGAGCTTGCGCTCCACCGAGAAACCGGCATTTTCCAGCAACTGGGCGTAGATCTCGCCGATGATGATCGACTCAGGGAAGTCCTTCGAACCGACTTTGATGGCGTCTTGCGCGCCGACTGGCAAGCGGGTAAGCGCCAGCGCCAGCGGAGCTCAGGGCTGCCCCTTTGATCAGGGTTCTTCGGGTGGTTTGCATTGATATCGTCCTTTCACGATTCGAATCGAATTGCCGGCGCTTCGGCCGGCATTGTCGTCACGTAGGGGTGGAAACCAGGCGTTCCACTCCGGCCAATGACACTTCAGCTCCAAGTGCGAGGAGGGTGACGGGAATCGCCCCCACGAGCAGGAGACTGAAGTCGTAGAGCGTGAGACCACTGGTAATGAATCGGCCGAGCGTGCCGACCCCGATAAAGGCCGCAAAGGTGGCGCTGGCGATCACTTCGACCGCTGCCGTGCGCACCCCAGCCGTTATGACGGGCAGCGCCAGTGGAAGCTGCACCCGGTTGAACACCTGTGGCCCAGTCATGCCGAGCCCGGTGGCGTTTTCGAGAATGGCGGGGGAGACGCCGCGCAAGCGCCGCATCGGTATTGATGATGATGGGCGGGCCAGCCAGCAGCGTAAGCGCAATCAGCGCCAGCACAAAATTACGATCCCAGAACGGCACGAATCGGCCGATATCCCGTCGATAGGGGTAGAGCAGGAAGAGCACCGAAATGCTCGGAATCACCCGCGCCGCCGAGACGAACCCAACCAGTGCGGGTCCCCCTCTCCAGCGCGATGCGATCACCCCAAGCGGGACGAAGATGGCGATCCCGAACACCAGGGCATAGAGACTGAGCTGGATGTGCAACGTCAAGGCATCGAGAAAGCGCTGCTGATTCTCATGGATATATTCGAAAGCGCCGCGAAGCAGCTCCACATTCTTCCTTCTGACTGACGCGATCTGATCAGCTCGACTCGCCTCGACCGATGTGTTTTCGCACTCGAACGAATTCCCTCGGTCAGGGTCGCACTCTCGAGACTACCCTACCAGGACGCAGGCCGGGCAATTTCGTGAGACTACGGCGTGTCCGCATTTGCTATCGGCAACGCGTCTGAAGGTCCCGAAAGCGCGAACGGCCTGTGCTAGGCTTTCCGATTGTTCTGCGAGGCGCCAGGCCGTTGAGACGACCGCGAAGCTGCGCCTCTCCCCGCCGCACAGAATCGCGTATTGGGTTTCTTGAGTTTATTGGGAGAAGACATTGGTCGCCACACAGCCTCAGTACAGTATTCAGGCCATCGATGTTCACAAGACCTATGACACCGGCACTGCGAAAGTTCCGGCCCTTCGTAGGAGTCGATCTCGCCATTTCCCCGGGCGAAATGGTGGCCGTCATGGGTCCTTCCGGTTGCGGAAAGACCACCCTGCTGAACTGCCTGTCCGGGCTCGATAAGGTCGACTCCGGTGAGATCTGGCTCGAAGGCAAGAACCTCGCGACCCTCTCCGACCGGGACCGAACCCAATATCGCGCGTTGCGGATGGGGTTCGTGTTTCAGGTCTATAACCTGCTTCCCGTGCTGAACGCGGTCGAGAACGTCGAGTTGCCGTTGCTGCTGTCGGGCGTGAAGCCAAAAGCCGCGCGCGAGCGTGCGCTTGCCGCGCTCGATCAGGTGGGGCTGCGGGAGTGGGCCACGCACCGCCCGGCAGAGCTTTCCGGTGGACAGCGACAGCGCACCACGATCGCCCGCGCCCTCGTGAATCGTCCTGCCATCGTCTGGGCCGACGAGCCAACCGGCGCGCTCGACTCTTCGACGGCCAACGAGATCATGGGGTTGATGCGCCAGCTCAACAAGGAAGAGGGCCTGACTATCGTGCTGGTCACCCACGACGCCAACGTCGGGGCGCCAGTGCGAGCGATTGATCAGCATGCGTGACGGCGCAAATCGTCGAGCGACAACGCGCAGATCGTGGAAGTTCCCGAGCTCGTCGGCGCATAGGACGACGGTCGGATGTCCGGCTGTCCGTCCGATTTCTATCTTCGGGAGTAAGCGAAACCCATGAACGAAATATTCGGCATTCCCATGAATTCGATCATGGCCGTTCTGTTGGTCATGCTCGGTATCTGCCTGCTGGTTGTTCTCTGGATCGCCTGGCGACGGACGTTGCTCTTCAAGATGGGTCTGCGCAATGTGCCGCGCCGCCCAGCTCAGACGATCCTGGTCATCATCGGATTGATGCTCTCGACCCTGATCATCGCGGCCGCGTTTGGCACCGGCGATACGATCGACAATTCGGTCACCTCGCTCACCTACAAAACCCTCGGCCCGGTCGACGAGCTGGTGCTCTACAGCAACTCCGAGGATGGTGAGGCCACGACTCAACGGTGGCGAGAATCAGACGATTCCCGCCGATACCGTGCAACGCATCGACCAGCTCTTCGACGGGACCGGTCTGATTCACGCCACGATGCCGATGCTGTGGGAAGAAGTTCCGGTCTTCCTCTTCGAGGGAGATGCGCCGGCCAGCGCGCAGGACCGATGCTGACTGCCGCGGCCAGGACGGCCGCATCCTGCAGGCGGACCCGAGCGCCAATCTTGCTGGGCATCGATCCCGCGCTGGCTGGGCAATTTTGGTGGGCTGACATCGGTCGATGGGCAGACGATCGATCTTGGCGCCGTGGGCGAGGGCCAGATCGTCATCAGCGAATCGATGGCCGATGACCTGGGCGCGGAGGTCGGTTCGACTCGATCGGTTTCAGCTACAACAACGTCCCCATGTCGGCGACAGTGGTTGGCGATAGCGCAGGATTCGCTCCTGAGCGGCCAAACCGGCGATCAAACGAACGGGATGGTGATGCCGCTTGCCCAGTTGCAAGCGATTACCGGTGAGGACGCCATCAGCATGGTGGCAATCTCGAACACGGGCACCACCTACGACAGTCTGGCCAACGGCGAAGAAATCGTCGCCAAGCTGAAAACCGAATTTGCGGGCGATCCCATCGGCGTCAATGCGATCAAGCAGGACACGCTCGATCAGGCCGCGCTGGCTTCCAGTGCGTTCACGTCACTCTTCGTCGTGTTCGGCCTCTTCTCGATCGGCGTCGGCATTCTGCTGATCATCCTGATCTTCTCGATGCTGGCGGCCGAGCGGCGGTCCGAGATGGGGATGGCGCGCGCCGTCGGCGCGCAGCGGGCCCAGCTCGTGCAGCAGTTTCTGAGTGAAGGGACGATCTACGCGCTGCTGGCAGGACTCGTCGGGGCGTTCCTGGGCGTCGGCGCCGCGTATCTGATCGCCTTCGGACTCGGACGCCTCTTTGGCGACATGTTCGATATCGAACCCTATGTCAGTCCTCGCTCGATGATCGTCGCCTATTGCCTGGGCGTGGTTATCACGTTCATCGCGGTGGTCTACGCCTCGATCCGCAATAGCCGCCTGAATATCGTCGCCGCGATTCGCGACATTCCCGATGTCTCCAGCCCGGTGCGCAAGAAGCGCACCCTGGTGATCGCCGCGCTGGCGCTGGTCATCGGTGCGCTGCTGACGGTTGCTGGACTCGGCAATAACAGCGCCTTTCCCGCGTATGCGGGGCTGAGCATTTTGCCCGTTTGGGGTGGCGATGATCCTGCGGTACTTCGGGGTTTCCAGCCGGCATCGTCTATTCGATCGTTGGGATCTACCTCATCGTCCTCTGGTTGCTGCCGGACAAGCAGTCGGAAGCCATCTTCGGCAAGCTCAACGGCGACATCGAGATGTTTTTCCTCTCCGGCATCTTCCTGGTCGCGGGATCGACCATTCTGATCGTCCAGAACCTCGACGTGTTGCTCGGACTGGTCAATCGGATCGGCGGACTGTTCGGCGGAGCATTGCCTTCGGTGCGAACCGCGATCGCATTCCCGGGCGCGACGCCTTCGCGCACCGGCATGACGATCGCGATGTTCAGCCTGATCATCTTCTCGCTGGTGATGTTCAGCACCATCAACGAGAACTTCTCCAAAGCATTCCTGGGAGATGAGGCGAACGCCGGTTGGGACGTGCGAGCCGACCAGGGCGGCGCGAATCCCGATCGGCACCTCGCAGGACTTCGAAGCCTTGCTGGAGGACCGCGGATTCGACACCAGTCAGATTTCCGCGATCGGCATGGGAACAACGGGATTCGGCGGCAAGGTCCGGCGCGAGGGTGGCGAATGGGGCAACATCTTCATCCATGGCATGGATGAAGGGTTGATCGCGGATTCGGCGCTCATGTTCCAACAGCGAGCCGAAGGATATCCCGGATGACGCGTCGATCATCGAAGCCTTGAAAACCGAATCCGAATCTGGCGGTGCTCGATGCATCCGCGCTCGCCGGTCAGGGAGGATTTGGCGGCCCGGTCGAAGATCCGTTCACGTTGAGCGACCCCGATGGAGACGGTCCACAAGAAGCGGTGCGATC
Source organism: uncultured Chloroflexia bacterium (assembly GCA_963720855.1). GTDB lineage: Bacteria > Chloroflexota > Chloroflexia > Thermomicrobiales > UBA6265 > JAMLHN01. Next base: position 725,926 of record CAVRGV010000003.1, read on the forward strand.
GGGCGACGATGGCTTCGCGCCGGTCACGGTGCAGGTCGAAGGTCCAGGCGGGACGACCATCGACCTGCAAATCATTGGCATCATCGATTCCAAGATCAGCTCTCTGATCGGACTCTTCGCGCCAATGGCGACGATGGAGCAGGTACTGCCGACTCCGTCCCTCACGTCGTACTTCATCCAGTTGAACGATCCGAGCGCAATCGTCAGCAGGTTGCCAAGGAGATCGAGCAGAAGTTGCTCATCAACGGCGTGCAAGTGGTCTCCATCAAGGATGAGCTGGAGGATTTCCAGTCGCAGGCGCGCAGTTTCCTGTATATCTTCCAGGGCTTCATGGGGCTTGGGTTGATCGTTGGTTTGGCTGCGATCGGCGTGATCGCGTTCCGGGCGGTGGTCGAGCGGCGGCAGCAGATCGGCGTGTTGCGTGCAATCGGATTCCAGAGCCGCGCAGTGTCACTGTCGTTCCTGATCGAGACGGCGTTCATCGTGTTGCTTGGCTGTCTGTCCGGAACGATCCTGGGTTTGCTGCTGGCGCGAAATCTCTTCGCTGGTGACTCGTTCATCGAAGGAGGAGTGAGTCTGGTCGGTTCCGTGGGCATTGATCATCGGGATCCTGGTGCTGACGGTGATCGCGGCCTTGCTGATGACGCTGATCCCTGCACGGCAGGCGTCGAAGCTTTCTCCGGCAGAAGCCCTGCGATACGAGTAGCGTTGTGACGAGTCAACGAGGTCCAGGATGTTTGTTCCTGGGCCTCTTGCTGGCGATATTGGACTGCTGGAGGTTTGCGGCGATGAAGCTGGGTGGCGTGTTGAACCATCATTTGTCGATGGTGATTGCCGAGATGGGGCATACCGACGGGTTGACCGTGGCCGATGCCGGTTTGCCGGTGCCGTTAGGCGTCGACCGCATCGATCTGGCGGTGAGTCCCGGGATACCCAGCTTTGCGCAAGTGCTGGAGGCCGTTGCGTCCGAGCTGCGAGTCGAGGAGATCGTGGTGGCGCGGGAAGCGTTCGACGCCAATCCGGCCGCGCTACAGGCGATCGAGACGAACTTTCCCGGCGTGCCGATCGAAGTCTGTGCCGCATGTCGAGTTCAAGGTATTGACCCGCGAGACGCGCGCGGTCGTTCGCACCGGAGAGTGCTCCCCATATGCGAACGTCATCTTGCGCAGCGGCGTGATCTTCTAAGACTGGCTAACGCTGGAAGACGCCCATCGGAAAATTGCAGGTGACGATCCAGTTCGGGGCGTCGACGATCTCGCCGATCTTGAGGTCGGCGCAGGCAGAGCAGAGCACGTAAGCCTCTTGCGGGGTGAGCTTCTCGGTACGAACCAGGAAACCCACCATGTAGCGCACAGCGTTGCGCGCGTTTTCCATCAGGTCAGGTCCATGGGCAGTGGTGACCATCCAACCCTCGTTCCAGGAACCGGGCATCTTGCCGCCCAGGTGGATCGCCGGCTCAGGCATCGGATGGCCCTTGCGCAGATCGAACCGGGCAGTAACGGTTCCCTGGCATTCGATACCGGTGCCGCAGAGCTCGCCATCGCCTTGCGCGGCATGTACATCGCCAAGACTGAAGTTCGCCCCGGGAACGAAAACCGGGAAGAAGATCTTCGATCCCGGTTGCGCTTGCTTGACGTCCATATTGCCGCCGTTTGCGCGCGGAGGAAGGGTGACCAGCGACTCGTCGGTATCGGGCGCGACGCCCATCACCCCGCAAAACGGCTCGATCGGCACGCGAACCCGGTCATTGAAGACAGCGTACGCTCCCGACGATAGATCCCAGTGGTGCAGGTAGGGTTGCTGGTATTCATCGTCCATCTGGAGCAAACCGAAGTTGGGAACCACGCCGCCCCAACCCCAGTCTCCGGTTTCGATGGAAAGGATCTCGACGATCAGTGTGTCGCCTGGTTCGGCGCCCTCGATGGCAATCGGGCCACAGATCTGATGGATCACGGAGAAGTCGAGATTGCTGAGCGCCTCGCTCGGTGCGCCGGGCCCGAATTGGTTGTTCAAGGTGTCCGGGGTCTCGAAAATGACGGTATCGCCGGGAGCGATCGTCAACACCGGCGGGATGGCTCGATCGAACCGATCATGTCGCTGATGCTCAGTAACGCGATGCGTGGTGCCCAATTCGACGACTCCTCTTTGAAAAGCTTGGTAGCATTTGCCGAGAGCATACCTGCTTGCAATGAAGCAAGCTCCTCAACAACCCGCTCGATTCGATTCCACTCGGGGTCGGGATCAGCACGTTTGCGTGAAGCGAGAGCATCCGATTGGCCCGTGACCGACATGTCAAAATCGTTACCACCCTCGGCCCTGCTGTCGCTGGTCGCGACAAGCTGCGAGAGCTCATCATCGCCGGGGCAGACATGGTGCGCGTCAATGCCGCCCATGGCTCCAATGATGAGCGCGCCAAGCTGATCGAGGATGTGCGGGCCGTCAGCCACGAGCTGGGCAAGCAAGTCCCGATTCTCTTCGACCTGCGCGGGCTCAAGATTCGCACCGGTCCATTGACCAACGACGAAAAGATCCCCATCGGCCGCGGAAGCGTGGTCGAGATCGTGCCGGAACCGGTGCCCGCCACCTCCAAACGGATCGGCATCGACTTCCCCGAGCTGCTGAACGTCGTGCAACCCGGCAGCCGGCTGTTGATTTCCGACGGACTGATCGAGCTCCTCGTGGACCGGGTCGATCGCGACAAGGCGATCTGCAAGGTGGGGCGCGGTGGTCTCCTCATGGGTCGCCAGGGCGTCACGCTGCCAGGAGCGTTTCTGGGCGGCGGATCGCTCACTCCGGGAGACCGCGAGGATATTCAGTTTGCTGTCAAGCAGGATGTCGACTTCATTGGGTTGAGCTTCATCAACGATGCCAGTGATCTGGTGATGGCGCGCGGGGTCGCGGCAGCGCACGGAGCCAGCCCTCCGGGCCTGATCGCGAAGATCGAGCGGCCCGATGCGCTGCAAAATGTGCGCGATATCGCCCAGCAGGCCGACGGCATCATGGTCGCCCGCGGCGACCTGGGCGTGCAGCTTCCGCCGGAGAAGGTGCCGCGCGCGCAAAAGGACATCATCTCCTGTTCGAATGCGCTCGGGGTGCCGGTCATTACCGCGACCCAGATGCTCGAGTCGATGATCACCCAGCCGATGGCCACCCGTGCTGAAACCAACGACGTCGCCAACGCGGTCTGGGACGGAACCGACGCGGTCATGCTCTCTGCCGAATCGGCGGTCGGCCTCTTTCCGATCGAAGCGGTCGAAACCATGGCGCGCATCATCATGGAAGCGGAGCGGGATGGGCCGATCCGGACCGCGGCGGCGCTCGAGCCGATTCCAACCCGAGGCGACACCGCGCTCGCGAACGCGGACGCCATCGCGCGCGCTGCCTATGAGCTGGCCGAAAGCGCCCACATTCAGCGAATCGTGGTTTTCACCCTGACAGGCAATGCCGCCAAGCGAGTCGCGAAATATCGGCCTTCTGCGCCGATCATCGCGGTGACCAACGACGAGACCACCTCACGGCGATTGAACATCGTTTGGGGCATCACCTCGATCGTGGTGCCGCTGGAGCAGGACCCGGACATGATGTTCCGGAAGACTGGCAAGCAAATCGTCGAGCTCGGACTGGCGGAGAAGGACGACTACACCCTGATCGTTGGCTCGCTGCCGATGATGCGGGTCGCTGGCAAGACGAACCTGTTGCACATTCGTCGTTTGGGGAGTTAGGCAGCGGGCTTCGTGACGGCGGCGCCTCTGGCATCGAACACGATATGGAGCCGCCAGCTTGCTGATCGACCCGCTTTTCGAGAGTGCGAACACGCGCGGCCACGCAGCTGACACAGAGCTTGAGGAATCGCGACCGTCTAGCAATACCTGGAGAAGGACCCGATGCCTGGAACCGCCGACACCTGGAAGAGCTTTCGCCATGCATTCGGCTTTGACAACGACCCTGCCCAAGAAGGGTTGACGAGAACCATCGAGCCAAGTGACAACGCCGGAGTTATCGGCTCGACGAATGTCACTGACTCGGCAGGTGTCATCGGTTCGGCAAGTGTCATCAGATCTGCTGTGGTCATTGGCTCCGCGGGTGTCATTGGATCTGCAGGTGTGGCCGCCAGTGCTGGCATCGCCGGTTCCGCCTCGATCATCGGATCGGCTGGTGTCGCGTTCAGCATCGGCGTGGTAGGTTCGGCCGGCATCGTCGGCGGGCTGGCAAATGTTGGCTGTGCCGGTTGTGTGGGATGCATTGGCTGCGTGAACTGCAAGGGTTGTGTTGGGTGCATTGGTTGTGTCGGGCTGACGGGAGCCGTTGGCAAGATTGGCGTCCAGGCGTAGCAACCTTGCGGCTACCAGCACTCAGCTCCTCGGTAGCGATACGACCACCATCGGCGCGACCGGATTTCCGCGTGAAATGAGAAAACTGCCGCCCTGGATCTCGATCAGGCGGCCGGCGACTGCAAGACTCAAGGCTGATTCGCGGCGGCGGTGCGCCGATTCCCAACGTACGCGGGAAGCAACATCGGCCGGCTGCTCCCCCGGTTGCTCGATGGCGGCGATCTGGATGAACTGACCGGCTTCGCGCATCTCGATCGCGAGCTGTGCTCCATCGGGCGTTTCAGCAAGTGCATACGAGATCAGCGCTTCGAGGGCGCGCAACGTCTGGTCAGGGTCGACCAGGACGCGTGGCGCCGAGAAATCGACCCGCGGGCCAATCATGACGTTGCGGGTTGAAGCACCTGGCTGGAGCCGATCGCAGACCGCGATGATGAGCTGCGCCAGCGATACCGGCTGCATGCGCAAGGTCACCTGACCGCTTTCCAGGCGTGCAATCTCCTCGACCTCATCGATGCGCCGCTGCAGGCTGGCGGTCTCCCGCTCGATGGCTTCGAGATGGCGGCGGGTGACGATCGGATCGTCCCCCATGCCGGACGACATCGACTGAGTGATGCTCTGCAGGTTGTCGATCGGGATCTGCGCGTCAGCGGCGATCGCAAGCAGCAGGCTTTCCCGCGCGCGGTCCTGATTCGATTGCCGTGTCGCGGACGAATGCGCGCGCGACGCGAGCAGATTCACCGCAGTCGCCGTTTGCGCGATCTCCAGATTGCCGGTCTCTGGCAGGCGGGCTTCGAAATGTCCGCCGGCGATGCCGGTCGCGCCGGCCGCAAGCGCCGTCAGCGGACGTGCGTCCAGCCAGGCAGCCACAATGGTGAAGATCCCGGCAATCAGCACCGCGAACGCAAGCATCAACCAGATGAGGCGTCGATCGGTGCCGGCGTCAGTGTGCCGCCAGATCGGAACGACAGCGGTGATTGCCAGCACGAACGTGGTCAGAATGCCGGAGATTGCCAGGCGCGTGACATAGCGGCCGTCGGCCGCCCGATCGACCAGCCAAAGCAGGAAGACCCCGGCCACTAACGCGAGCCCAGCGCCGGCGGAAAGCCAAATGGCCAGGTCGAGAGATCCCGTCCTCCCAGATGCAGCCAGACGCCGGCAACGGTCAGCGTCGCACCGAGCGCGACGATCGCGGCAATCGTCAGCAGTCGCGACCGCGCGTCCAGCGGCCGGCAGCGACCTCACGCTGCCCTCACCATGGCTCATCGCCCGGTACCTGCGGGCCACCGAACCGCCCGCGCTCGCCCAGATCGGCTTCGGCCAGCAAGGCGAGCTGGCTGAAGAAGGCGTCGAACTCGGTGTCCGGATGATAAAAACGGAAGCGGCCGATTTCGATCAGGGCTTGCTGCCCCGGAGTGAATGACGATCCAATCGACGCGCATCGGGCAAGCGTCGCCAGGCGGGAATCGTCTGCCGGGAGCGTGGTCACCCAACCAGCCAGGGCGTCGAGACCGGCGGCGCTGACGAGATTGCGTTGATCGCGCAGATCGTCCTGATAGCGCGAACGACGCCAGGCAGCGACCGATCGGAAGTGATCTGCCAGTGAAGGACGCAGGTCGAATTCGGTCATGCCGGGTTCCTCATAGGGACATTGTAGAAGACGGTATCCATCAGAACGGATGTTTTGACGATTTGTCACGAAACAGTTGCTTTAGATCAGGTGTTCTGATACACTGTGTACGTACACATTTCTGCAGAGAGCAGAATGGCAAGCCAGACTGAGAAATGTTGACACCCGCCCCGCGAGCTGACCGATGTGCCGGCGAGACACGAATCGCCGAAGTTGCCGGAATGTTCTGAAGGAGACCGTCAATGGCCGAACCTGCATATACCGTCGAAGTTCACGAGATCGAAGAGATCGATGCAACCACGCCGCCTGCGCACCCTGGGACGCATTATTCCCTGGCCGCTGCAGCCAGCAGCCCAAAACGAATGACCACGATTGCCGGACCGGCATTCTGGCCAAGGCCGAAATCCGCACCAAGCGATTCATCGATCATCGCCGGGTGGAAGAGGAGCGATACAACGCCGAAGTGATGGCGCCCGATTCTTCGTTGCACAGCGTCATGCAGGCGCTCACACAGGCATTCGCCGGCATGGATGAGTTCATCGCCCAGCGGCCGGAAGGTGAGCCGATCGTACTGGAAATCCGGCTTCGGGCGTGAGCCGGCTGGAGAACCGAGTCAGACCCCGTTCCCGGTTTCGGGAGCGGGGTTTTTCTCTGCTCGAAATCGGTCGAGCGCGAAGAGTGAGATGTTGTGCCTGGTCGAGCCGTCGATCGCGAGATCGGCCAGGATTTCGCCAACGACCGAACAGAACTTGTAGCCATGGCCCGAACAGGGAGATGCCACGATAACCCGCTCATCGTCCGGCAAGCGTGTCGATGATGAAGTGCTCATCGGGCGAGTTGGTGAAGATGCAGGTACGCAGGGCGAGCGCGGGTCCGTTCGCGGCCGGCGTGTAGCGACTGACGAAGGCGCGCAGGATTTCCTCATCGGCCAGATCGGGAGCGCGCAGCGGTTCGAGCGGATCGATCGCTTCGTCGAGATGGTGATAGCGGCCGATCTTGAAGCCTGGATTTCCGTAGACCGGAAATCCGTAATAGCGCCCCTCGGGAACCGTCAGGTTGAAGACCGGAAAGATCTCGGGTGCGAAAAGCGACGGTTCGATCGGTTGCAACCATGCGAGAACTTGCCGTTCCGGTGTCAGCAGCGGAGCTAGCTCGTCGAGCAGGGTGCCCATCCAGGCGCCGGCGGTGAAGATCAGCTTTTCAGTGCGGTAGGTGCCGCGAGTGGTGCGAACCGAGATACCGTTCTCGGTTGCCGATCCAATCGAGCACTTCTTCTCGGCCGTGAATTTCCGCGCCGAGTTTCATCGCTTCTAGCGCGTGTTGCACGATGCATCGTTCGGAGAGGAGAAACCCGCCTTCTTCCTGGTAGAGCGCGAGATAGTCGTCCGGAAGGTGGTATCCGGGAAAGCGGGCGCTCAGGTCCGCGCTGGTCAAGATTTCGTGCGACAAATCGTGGAGCTTGCAGGACTCGAGTGCCCCGGAGAAGACGATGCCGTCCGGTTCGCTGGCATCGATCGAGCCGGTAATGTGCAGCAGGTGCTCGCCACAAGCAGCTTCCAGCTCGCGCCACAACTCATAGGCGCGCTTCAGCAGCGGAACATAGCTGGGGTCTTCGTAATAGGCAAGCCGGATGATCCGGTTGATGCCGTGCGACGATCCGCTAGCGTGCGGAATATCGAACTGATCGATGCCCAGCACCTTCTGACCACGCCGCGCCAGCTGCCAGCAGGTCGCTGAGCCCATTCCGCCCACGCCCACGACGATGGCGTCATAGGCGGCGATCACGCGGTGGAGTCCTTCGAGTCGTCCGGCGAGATATCGACTGGCCCTTCCGCGGCATCCTCGGGTTGATCGTACTTCTCGATCAACTCTTCGAGCGCCTGGACGTCTTCCGGTTCGCCGTCATCGACCCAGGTTTCGGTCAGCTTGGGACCGCTCGGTCCAGTGACGACTTCGATATCGTCAGCCCAAACGCGGATGACTGCCGAGATCATGGCCGCCACCGAAGGTCCGAGCAAGACCCCGGGTATGCCCAGCAGCCTGCCTCCAATCAGAACCGAAATCAAGCTGGTAAACGGCGAGATGTTCAGCGTGCGGCCGAACACGCGCGGCGAGGTCACGTAATTCTCGAACTGCTGGTAAATCGTGCATGCGACGATGACGATGAGCGCCCCCGAGGTGCTGACGGTGAGCGCGAGGATTGCGAAAATCACGGTCGCCATGGTCGCGCCGACGATCGGGATCGCATCCAGCACGAACGCGATGACTGCCGCAACCAATGGGGACGGCAGACCGAGTGCCGTAAAGAGAATGAACGTGAAAATTGCGAAGAGGCTCGAGTTGATGCCCTGGCCGATAACGTAGCCGCTGACCACCCGGGTCACTTCCGGCACCATGCGGCGGACTTTTTCTTCCTGACCTTCAGGAAGCATGCGGCCCAATGAGCGCAGCACCTGATCGCCGCCGGTCAAGGTAAACGCGGCCACCGCGAACGCGGTCACGATGCCAGCCAGCACCGAGAAGACTGTTTGGCCACCGCTGATGGCCTGCTCGACGTTGATGTCGACATCCGTGACATCGGCGCCGCTCGTTTGCTTGTCTACATACGTGATGATGCGGTTATAGAGTTCCGGCTCACGCGGTTGCAGCCAGGCGAATGCGTCGCGCGCATGTTGCGGCGTGTTATTCCAGAAATCCGCGGCTTGCTGAATGAGCGATGGGACGACGGCCGCGATGACGAGCGCCAGCGCCAGCAGGACGCCGAGCAAGACGATGATCACGGCGAGACCGCGACGCACGCCCTTGCGTTCCAGTCGCTGTACCAATGGGAAGAGTGCGGCGGCGAGCAGGAAGCCGAGGAAGATCTGAAAGAGGACTTCGCTGAGTCGCATAACCAGCAGCAGAAAGCCGATGGTCGCCAGAATTCGAATAATCGTGCGCCAGGGAATGTCGATCTCGATCCGCTGCGGCGGTTCGTGACCGGAATGCCCTTGCGACGTAGGATCGAGATTGTCCTCTCGAGCTTCGGAGCGCAATCGTCGTGGATTTTTGATAACCGTGCTGGGCATAGCTCTCGCTCAGTCGCAAAGATCGCGACAATTCTGAGAGTATGCACGATCGAGAAGCGTGGCCTGAAATGAGTTGCGACAATGGAGAGAGCGGTAGAGTTTTAGCGAAATTCAGTCAGATATGACCGAAGGAGCTCATATGTCCAACAACGCGTTCGAGGCGCTCGAGGCGGAGATTCAAACGATCCACGATCTGGAGATGGCGCGCGACTTGCTCGCCTGGGACCAGCAGTGCGTAATGCCCGTGGCGGCCAACGATCAACGCGCAAGCCAGTTGGAAACGCTCTCGGTCTTGATTCACGAGCGCAAAACGAGCGACGGTCTGGGCGATTTGATAGACAAAAGTGCGGACGAAACCGCTGCCGCCGAGCGTGGTTCCTACGAGGCCTCGCTGGTGCGCCTCCTGCGGCGCGACTACGACCTCAACCGGAGGATTCCGACCGAGCTCGAGGGACGGATCGCGCAGGCGGAAGCCGAAGGGTTCGCGACGTGGCGAGACGCTCGCGCGGCCAACGACTTCGCGGCATTTCTGCCTGCGCTGGAACAACAGATTGCGCTGCGCAAAGAGTTCATCGCCTGCTACGACCCAACTGATTCGCCCTACGATGTGTTGCTCGACAAGTTCGAGGAAGGCGCCACGGTCAAGCAGATCGACCCGGTGTTCGATCGGCTCAAACCGAGATTGATCGAGCTCACCAAAGCGGTTGCGGCAAAGCAGAGCAGCGTCGACGACGGCATGCTGCACGGCTCGTTTCCGAAGGCGGCGCAGGAGCAGCTTTCAGAGGACATCGCCGCAACGCTCGGGGCTACCGAAGCAAGTTGGCGGGTGGTCGAAACGATCCATCCGTTTCAGCAGAGCTTTGGCACGTTGGATATCCGCCTGGCGACGCGATACGACGAGGATTTTTTTTCGACCTCGTTCTATGGAACGATTCACGAGTTCGGGCATGGGCTCTACGAAGCGCAGATCGACCCAGCCTTCAACCGGACTCCGCTCGCTTCCGGCGTGTCGATGACGGTGCACGAGTCGCAGAGCCGATTGCTGGAAAATCTGGTCGGCCGCGGGCGCCCGTTTATCACCTATGCATGGCCCCAGATTCGCGCCGCGTTCCCGGACGCGTTCGATGCCTATTCCGCCGAGGACTTCTATCGAGCCGTCAACCAGATGCAGCCGTCATTCATCCGGGTCGAGGCGGACGAGCTGACCTATGGCTTGCACATCATCCTCCGCTACGAGATCGAACGGGACATCTTCGAGGGCCGATTGGAGGCGAAAGACTTGCCCGAGGTCTGGAACGCTCGCATGAAGGAATATCTGGGTGTGGATGTGCCGAACGACGCCATGGGCGTGCTGCAGGATGTGCACTGGTCGGAGGGGCTCTTTGGCTACTTCCCGGATTACCTGCTGGGCTCAGTGCTGGCAGTGCAAATCTGGGAGAAGATGCTGGGCGATATTCCCGATTTGAACGAGCAAATCGAGAACGGCGAATTCAGGGCGCTGCGAGACTGGCTGCGGGAGCATGTCCATTGGAGCGGCAGTACCTTCACCCCCAAGGAAACCATCGAGCGCGCAGTTGGCGGTCCGCTCGATCCAGAACCGTATCTGCGATATCTGGAAGGCAAGATCGCCGATCTCTACGGGATCTAGAAGGGACCAATCGCATGGGAATCAAATTTGGCATCTTCACGCCGCAAGGTTGGCGACGTGACCTGAATCAGATCGCCGATCCGTTCGAGCAATACGAAGCGATGACCAATGTCGGGCGAGTTGCCGATGCGGGAGGGTGGGATTCGATCTGGGTCTACGACCACTTTCACACCACGCCCTATGCCGAGCTGGATACCACCTTCGAGTGCTGGACCATCACATCGACCCTGGCGCGCGATACGAAGCGGATCAATGTCGGGCAGATGGTGGGCTGCAACGGGTATCGCAATCCGGCGCTCTACGCCAAGATCTCGTCGACGGTCGACGTGGCAAGCAATGGACGCCTCTATGCGGGCATCGGAGCCGGTTGGTACGAGGCCGAATGGAAAGCGTATGGCTATCCCTGGGTCGAAACGCCGCAGCGCATGGGGATGTTCCGCGAGGCGGTGCAAGTCATCAAGAAGATGTGGACCGAGGACTATCCCGAGTTCAGCGGCAAGTACTACACCATCGACAAACCGATCAATGAGCCCAAGGGGATTCGCAAGCCGCATCCCATGTTCTGGATCGGCGGCAGCGGCGAGCAGGTGACGCTCAAGCTGGTGGCGCAGTATGCCGACGCCTGCAATGTGATGGGCGATGTCGAGACGGTCGGCCGCAAACTGGAGATTCTGAAAGGGCATTGCGAATCCGTCGGGCGCAACTATGACGACCTCGTGAAATCGACCCAGATACGCGTGCATCTGATCGAAGAGGGTGACGACCCGGAGAAGGCGACTGAAACACGTGCGACAGGGAATTCCGTTCGATGAGTTCGCCAGCGGTTTTTTGATCGGCACGCCGAAAGACGTAGCGGAAAAGGTCGAGCAGATGGCCGAGGTCGGGATCGACTACGTCATCATGTATGTCACCCGCGTTGCCTACGAACCGGCATTGGTGGACCTGCTCGATGCCGAAGTTGTGAGAAAGTTCGCCTGACCGATTTCCCGCATTCACCGACGAGGGGATAGACACGACCGGTGGGTAACGAGCTACTGAAGCGTCGCAAGTTTGGAACGTCGTCGCTGGAGGTGCCGCCCATCGCGGTTGGATGCGCTCCGCTAGGCGATATGCAGGAGACCTTTCTCTACTCCGTCCCGGAGGATCAGGCGATTGCCACCGTGCTAGCCGCGCTGGCGAGCCCGATCGATTACATCGACACTGCTGGCTGGTACGGCGACGGCGAGAGCGAGCGGCGCATCGGGCTGGCATTGAAAGAGCTGGGCGGGCTCCCCGATGGCGCGTTGATTCAGACGAAAGTCGGACGATCGCCAGATCACGGGTGATTTCAGCGGCGAGACTGTGAAACGCCGGTTCGAGCGAAGCATGGAGCTGCTGGGAATCAGCCATTTCGACGCGGTCTTTCTTCACGGACCCGCGGACGGCGATTTCGACGCATTGATGGCGCCCGGTGGAGCGGCCGAAGTCCTGCGGGGTTATCACGAGCAAGGGCTTTTCGATCACTTTGGCGTCGCGTCCGACTTTGCTGATGTCGACATGCAGTTCCTGGAAACAGGAATGTTCGATGCCGTCATCTCGTCGAATCGGTACACCCTGCTCAACACCAACGCCAATGAGCTGCACGACTACGCGTTCGAGCGCGGAATTGCGGTGCTGAATGCGGCGCCCTATGGCAGCGGCATCCTCTCCCGGGGGCCGCGAGCCTATCCGCGTTACTTCTACCGGGAGGCTCCCCAGCACATTATCGACCGGGCGCTCGCGCTCGAAGCCATCTGCGAGCGATACGGCGTCCCGTTGGCGGCCGCAGCGTTGCAGTTTTCGCTGCGCGACCCGCGTATTTCCGTCACGATAGTCGGGATGAGCCGGCCGGAACGTATTCAGGAAACGCTCCGCCTGGCAGCGCTCGATATACCGGATGCACTCTGGGAGGACATCGACGCCCTCGGAGCGCCAGACCAGAGCGATCCCGGAGCAGATTGACCATTTCCAATCGATCATCGCAGGAGAGCAGATGGGCAACGAGCTTCTCGAACGTCGCAAGTTTGGCAACACCACACTGGAGGTGCCGTCGGTCGCAATGGGATGTGCTCCCCTGGGAGACATGCCGGAAGCCTTCGGTTACGGCGTGCCCGAAGATGAGGCCATCGCCACTGTTAAGGCTGCGCTGGCGAGTCCCTTCGATTACATCGACACCGCCGCGCTGTACGGCGACGGTGTAAGCGAGCGCCGTGTCGGACAAGCACTCAAGGAACTGGGCGGCCTCCCCACGGGCGCTGTACTCCAGACCAAGGCAGGCCGGAATCCGGTCGACAATGATTACAGCGGCGAAACGGTCAAACGACGGTTCGAGCGCAGTCTCGAACTCCTGGGTGTCGATCATCTCGATATCGTCTTTTTGCACGACGCCGAATGGACCACGTTCGAGGCTGCCATGGCGCCCAATGGACCAGTCGACGTGCTGCGCGGGTACCAGGAGCAAGGCGTGTTCGACTATCTGGGAGTGGCGTCCGGGCCGAACGAGGTCGAGCTGCAATACCTCGAGACCGGCTACTTCGACGCTGTGATCACCCACAATCGATACACATTGCTGAACACAAATGCCGATCCCTTGATCGACGCCGCTGCGGCGCGCGGGATTGCGGTCTTGAATGCCGCCCCGTATGGAAGCGGCATCCTCTCGCGCGGACCTGAATGCGTACCCACGCTTTGCCTATCAACAGGCGCCCGCCCATTTGATCCAGCGCACGGAGAAGATTCGCGATATCTGCAATCGCTATGACATTCCGCTGGCAGCGGCAGCACTTCAGTTCTCGATGCTCGATCCCCGAATTACCGTCACCATCGCGGGAATGAGCCGCCCCGAGCGCGTGGCGCAGACGGTCGAATTCGCGTCGATCGACATCCCCGCCGCGGTTTGGGAAGAGATCGACGCGCTCGGCCCTGCCGATACAAACGACCCGGAAGTCGACCGGTTTCCGGAACTCAAGCGGTCTTGAGAGAAAACATAACGATCGGAATGTTGCAAAAGTCTGAGCTGACAAGGAGGAATCGTGGCAAGCGCGGGAACGTACGATCTGTTGATAAAGGGCGGCAATGTCGTCGATCCGGGATCCGGGTATAGCGGGCAACTCGACGTGGCCGTCAAGGACGGCAAAATCGCCGCGGTCGAAGCCGGGATCGACCCAGCATCCGCTACGAACGTTACCGATGCCTCGGGCAAAATCGTCACCCCGGGACTGGTCGATCTGCATACGCATGTCTATTGGGGCTCGACGTTCTGGGGTATCGAGCCCGATCCAGTTGCGGCGCGCACCGGTGTGACCACCTGGCTCGATGTTGGCAGTGCCGGCAGCTACAACTTCCCGGCATTCCGTCGATATACCATCGAGAAGGTGAAGTCGCGGGTCTACTCACTGCTCAATATCTCCTCGATCGGTCTGACTGGGCCGACATGGGAGCTGGCGAACATCGACTATCTCGACGTCCCGCTGGCGCAGACGATCATCGAAGCGAACCGGGATGTCATTGTAGGCGTGAAGGCGCGCATCGATTCGAGCACGACCCGAGGCGTCGGCATCGTCGCGCTCGATATTGCGCGCGAGCTGGCCGAAGCGGTCGATCTGCCCTTGATGATTCACATCGGCGTGGGACCGCCGACCATCGATGAAGTCATGGAGCGGATGCGCCCCGGCGACATCATCACCCACTGCTTCACCGGGCACAGCATGAACCTGCTCGATCCAAACGGCCAGCTCTATCCGCGCATCGCCGAGCTGCGCGAGCAGGGCCTGGTGCTCGACATCGGCCACGGTGCTGGTTCGTTCAGTTTCGACACCGCGCGCACCATGTTGGCGAACGGGATTCTGCCGGACGTAATCTCGACCGATATTCACCAGTTGGCGATTCAGGGTCCGTGCTTCGATATGCCGACCACGCTCTCGAAATTCCTGGCGATCGGCATGTCGCTGGAAGACGCCATCGAGCGTGCCACCAGCAAGGCCGCCAGGGCAATTCGTCTCGATCATCTCGGTTCGCTGAAGCCGGGCAGCGCGGCGGACATCGCCATGTTCCACCTGGAGGAGGGCGACTTCACCTTCCAGGATGTCTTCATGAACGAACAGCAGGGGACCCAGCTCCTGGTCAACGATGCGACCTGGATCGACGGCGAAGAACTCGAGCGCGTGCCATATCCGGATCTGCAACCGTGGGCGGTGCTGGGCGAGAACCAGCGCACGAAAATGATTCCGTTGGTCGAGGTGCCCTACAAGCCGCCGGCGCCGTTGCTTGACAACCGCACCCGCTAGGTAGCAATGTCTGCACAGATTTCCCGACGTCAAACGCGTGCACAAGATCGTTGTGCCGTACGAACAGAAGGAGTGATCTGGTCATGTCCAGCGAGAACGAGCTGATTCAGCAATTTGCGTCACACGCCGGCAAGCGTCGCTATACCCGACGTCAGGTGATCCGCGCCGGCGCGGCCCTCGGACTTTCCGCGGCCGCGGTGCAGTCGGTCCTGGCAATGCCGGCCTTCGCGCAGGATGCCACCGCCTCTCCGGCGGCTGACGGTCCGGTGATGGTGCCGATCGTCGGCAAGGAGATGACGTTCGACGAGATCAAGGCCGCGATCGCCGACGAAGGGGAAGTGAACGTTGGCAACTGGACGTATTCCGCCAACGATGCCCTGATCAAACGGTTTCAGGACTACATCAAGGATGTCTACGACGAAGAGATCAAACTGAACTACTCGGGATCGCAGACCCCAAGCACCTATATCACCGACCTGACCATCGCGGTCGGCGCGGGCGACAATGCGCCGTACGACGTGCTGGCTATCGAAGAGAACTACTGGGCGGAAGCGATGGCTCAGGGTGAGGCCAACGGCACCCCGCTGATGGAGGAGTTCCTGCCGTCGCCACTGGTGCCAAACGCGGATCGGGTGCTCGAGACCCTGATTCACGCGCCGACATCGGTCGGCTTTCAGGCGTCGGCGACTCCCGGTGTGACGTATAACACCGAAACGGTCGACTACCTGAAGGACTGGAAAGACCTCGCAGATGAGCGCCTGAAAGGCAAGCTCCTGATGTGGCTGCCCGGCGATATCACCGGCGGCGGGATTCTGCTCGGTGTCGCGGCATCCTTGGGGCTCGATTACAAGGACCCAGCCCAGATGGACGAGGCAATTGCGTTCCTGGTCGACAAAGTCCACCCGAACGCGCTCAAGTACACCAACCAGCAGCCTGAGCTGGAAGAGCTACTGAAGTCCGGCGTCGTCGACGCGGCGACGTTCTGGAACGGAGTGGCGCGC
This sequence comes from uncultured Chloroflexia bacterium, assembly GCA_963720855.1. GTDB lineage: Bacteria > Chloroflexota > Chloroflexia > Thermomicrobiales > UBA6265 > JAMLHN01. The sequence goes on from CAVRGV010000003.1 coordinate 741,905, forward strand.
AAGTTCTACTTCGACGGAACCGAAGGATTCGCGTTCATGGTCGCGGAATCCGGACAGTACGCGGTCAACGGCTTCATGTGGATCCCGGTCAAGCCGAACCATCCGGTACTGGCGCAGCTCTTCATCGACTGGCGATTGAGCGACGATGCGCAATTCCCCGATCTCGAAGCGTGGGGCATCAGCGAAGGCTGGTGGTCGGAACTGCAGGAAGGTCTCATGGGCCCGTCCTACGAGGCCGCCATTCCGGACTGGATTGCGGACGCGTATTTCGACTACTACCCAACCATCGACCAGCTTTCGACGCTCTACATGAACGTCGACTGGGCGTACTACAACGAGCACAGCAAGGACTGGTACGACAAGTGGTTGCAGGGCATCGGTCTCTAGGCTAGAGCACCGACGACCCAACGGCGCGGCTCCGGAGCACTGACTGCTCCGGAGCCGCGTGCGCACTGGGAACTCTTCGCACGATGCGTGAACCTGTACTCGTTTCCGCGGATCGAGAGCTTGCGGCGCTTCCTTCGCCTGCCGGTGAGTCGCGCCTGCATCGCTGGCTGCTCGGGTACGGACTGCTGGCGCCAGCGGTACTCGTTGCGATCGTCTTTTCCTTCATCCCACTCGGGTACATCATTCTGGTCAGCTTCACCAAGGAGTCGACCTTTTTCCTGCACCATCCGGTGTACACGACCGACAACTACCGGGAGATCTGGGACCGGTACATGCCGCACGTGTACACCACGTTGCGGCTGGCGACCCTCTCGTCGCTCTTCGACCTGGTCTTTGGCTTTCCCTTTGCCTACATCCTGGTGCGGAAGATCAGCTATCGCGGGCTTGTTCGCACCCTCATGGTCTTTCCGCTCTTTGGACCGCTCTACCTGGCGTTCGGTCTCTACTACGTGTTGCTGCCAAACGGCCCGCTCTATCCGGTGATCGACTTTTTCGGACATCAAGCCGACCACGTTGCTCTATTCCGAGGCGATGACCGTCTTTGGCATGGCGCTCTTTACATTCCCGTTCATGACCATGAACGTGGCGGCCGCGCTTTCCAACATCGACCCCATGCTGGAAGAAGCTGCCCAGACCCTGGGCGCCAATCCATTTCGGGTCTTCCAGCGGATCCTGGTGCCGCTCTCATGGCCGGGGATTCTGGCCGGATTCCTGATGTGTTTCGGCTGGAACCTGGGCGTCTTCGTCGTGCCAATCCTGCTCGGCGGCACGCCGCAACAGCGCGTGCTCTCGTTGACCTTGCAGCAGAAAGCGACCGTGCAGTTCGACTATGGCCTCGCGTCCGCCATGGGTATCGTCTTGCTGGCGATGGCGTTTACGGTGACCTGGGCCTCGCTGCGCTTTTCGCGCGGAGCTTTGGGCGCATGAGCCGTCACAAATGGCTCAGCGTCCGAACGCTGGTGACGGTGCTCCAGCACGCGTATATCTGGATTTGGCTGGTCCTCTTCGCATTGCCGTTCGTGGCGACCGCGTTGCACTCATTCGAGGCGCCGGGCGGGGGATACTCCACCATCGCATACAGCGACGCGCTGGGATCGTTCAAGGACAGTCTGATCCTCTCGGTCGAGCTGACCGTACTGGCGATCCTGATCAATCTGCTCATCGCGATTCCGGCGGCGTACGCCATCGTGCGGCATAACATTCCGGGCAAGCGGATGATCCTGTCGGCGTTGAATCTCTCGCTGTACACCCCGGCGGCCGTGATGGGGTTGGGCTTGGCGATCACGTATGCCTATCTGCTCGATATTCCCCGCTCGAAAGAAGGGCTGGTAGCGGCGTATGTCGTCGGGACCTTCCCACTGATGCTGGTGCCGATCATCGTGGCGTTGCGCGATCAACCGCTGATCTACGGCGAAGCAGCGCGCACCCTCGGCGCCAACCGGTTGCAGACTTTCTTCCGGATCGAGCTGCCATTGCTGGGACCCGGCATCAGCGCAGGCGTGCTGATGACGTTCGTGATCGTGTTCAATGAATTTCTGGTGACGCTCTTCATTGCCGGACCGGAGACTGAGACCGCCGCCTTGCGGGTCTACAACCTCACCAAGACGGCGGGCTTCGCGCAATCGACTGCGGCGCTGGCGACCATCATGCAAGCCACATCCTTCATCGTGGTTCTGCTCTTTTTCAAGCTCTTCTCCCAACGTTATCTCAAGGGAACCTATTTCACCTAGACCGTTCAGGTCTGGCGGAGCATGCATGGCGCAGGTACGTCTGGTCGAAGTCGAAAAGCGATATGGCGAAACGGTGGCGGTCGATGGTGTCAGTGCCGATATCGCCGACGGCGAGTTCATCACGTTGTTGGGACCGTCCGGGTGCGGCAAAACCACCACGCTGCGAATGGTGGCGGGGCTGATCGAACCAACCTCCGGGCAGATCTGGTTCGACGATCAAATGGTGAATCGGGTCCCCACTCACAAGCGCAACGTCGGGCTGGCGTTTCAGAGTCATGCGCTCTTTCCGCATATGTCGGTTGCCAAGAACATCGCGTTCGGCCTGCAGATGCAACGCAAGCCGCGTTCGCAAATCCAGCAGCGGGTCGAAGAAATGCTTTCGATGATCGAGATGACCGGTTTCGCCGATCGGATGCCCGGTCAGCTCTCGGGTGGCCAGCAGCAACGCGTGGCGTTGGCGCGCATGCTGGCGACCGACCCCCGCGTGTTGCTCTTCGACGAGCCGCTGTCGGCGCTCGATCGGAACCTGCGCGACACGCTCAAATACTCGATTCTCGATTTGCAGCGGCGCACCAGGAAGACCGCCATCTACGTGACCCACGATCAATCGGAGGCGTTTGCGATCTCCGACCGGATCTTCGTCATGAACAAGGGCCACGTCGAACAGGCAGGCAATCAGCTCGATATCTATCTGCGGCCCGCCACCGAGTTCGTAGCCAATTTCGTGGGCGACAACAATGCCATTCCCGGGACGATCGAGGCAATTGCTGTCGACGAGGAAGGCAACCGAACCGCGCGGGTGAAAGCCGGATCATTCGATCTCAAGGGGTTTGCACCTGCACCACTCGCGATCGGGGATGCAGTGCTGGCCTTCGTGCGGCCTGAAAATATCGAGGTCGTGGGCGCGAATACGCGGCAAGAGGGCGACGGGTTGGTGACCGGAACGGTCGAGCAGATCGTATTCGAAGGGCCGACCGTCCGGATGCATGTCCTCTGTGATGGCATGCTGCTGAATGTTTCCGCCAGCGGCGTCGAGCGCTTGACGTTGCTCGACAAGGGCGAAAAGCAGGTGACCCTGCGGTTCCAGGATGTTTCGCTCGTCCGCCAATAACGCCGCAACTACGCAAGCGAATACGTCACCGAATACGCATTTTTAGGGATGGGAGCGTATCTCTCTCGCGACGACCATATACACACGGTCGAAGCGCATGTGGGGCGCCGGCGACCGGCTGGGAAGCCGAGTATGTCGCGGGAGCGTCAGGTCATGAGCCGAGAGAATGTAGAACGAGTTCAGAACTTTTTCGATGTTGCGTTTTGCGAGAATTGCACCCGCACGTTGCAGGAAACGCATGCCGAATCCCACGTCAGTCACCTGCCGAGCGGCGACCATTACGGTCCGGAAGGTGTGCGCATCGATATCGCAGGCCTGCTGGAAGCATTCCCCGACATGCGAATCGTGCTGAACGAGCTCTTCGATGCGGGGGATTCGGTCGCCTACCGATTCAGCGTGACGGGCACCCATCTGGGTGCGTTTCTCGGCTTTACTCCGACCGGCCGCCCGATTCACATCGAGGGTCTGGGCATCGACCGTCTCGAGAACGGCAAGTTCATCGAACGGTGGATGCAGCTCGACACGTTTGGCTTGCTCCAGCAGCTTGGCGTGCTCGGAGCAAGCTCCGAATCCTGAACAGAGTTCCTGTCGATCCCGAGTAGGCAGCCGAACCGCTATGCCTCGATGTGACTAAACCCGTCGTGAAGCGGTAGCCCCGCTACATCGAGCTCGACCGAATAAATCGAGCCAGTCGCACATTCGGTGATGACCAGGGTCGTGCGGCCCGGACCGCCAAACGCGCAATTGGTCACCTGGGCGCCGGGAACCGCGATCGATCCCACCTGCTTCCCAGCGACGTCGAAGATGTCCACCGCTCCGGCCCCGTGATGCGCGACATAGAGCGTGCCATCCTCGGCGAACGCCATGCCATCGCCGCCGGACGGGAGCGCGGTTTCCCCCCAGACTTCACGCGGGCCAACCGTGCCGTCGGTGTCGATCCGGTAGCGCAGCAGCCGATTCCGATAGGTTTCCGCCAGGATCACGTATTGCCCATCGTGCGTCAGCGCGACACCGTTGGGAAAGGCCAGCCCGCTGTCGATCTGCTGCAGTTCGCCGTCCACGGTGAAGCGATAGAAACCACCGATCAGGATTCTCGGCGTTCGACCGCCAGGGATCGGAAAAATAGACATTGCCAACTTTGTCGAAGATCAGGTCATTTGCGCCATTGAGCGGTTTTCCCTGGAACTCGTTGACGATGAGGGTGGCTTCGGCATCCGGCGTAATGCGCAGGAGACCGTGAATGTCGTCTCCTTCATCGGCAACCCAGAGCGAGCCATCCGGATGAAAGGCCAGGCCCGCCGGCACGCCGCCCGTGTTGTAGAACTCGCGGATCTCCCCCTCTGGCGAGCGCCGCAGGATCGAGTGGCGCACCCAGTCGACGAAAAAGAGGTTGCCAGCTCGGTCGAACGCAGGACCTTCGAGCGTGTCGAAGCCGGAGGCGAGCACGGTCATTTCGCCAACAGTTGCCACGAGTGCGTTCTCCTTGGTTGCGATTGGTGACGGACGGCGATCGCTAGATCAGATGCTTACTGGGGCATCCTGGCACAAAGACCGGAATGTCCTCATCCGTTGCCTCATCGATGATTGGTTGATACGCGACGCCCAGTACATCGGCTACCGCGTGAGAGAGATCCTGGAGCTGTTCGCGCAGAAAACCCATCGTCGTAAACGCGATGGTGCCGTCCTGCTGGATCAGATAAACCGCGGGGGTCGCAAGGATATCGAAATCGATCGAAAGTGGATAGTCATCGCCCTCGATCAGAATTGGGTACTCGATCCCCCCGCTGCGTCGAATGAACGAGCGGGTCACATTGGCGGAATCCTGCGCGACGCCGAAAACCTGCAGCCCGAAGATTCCGTATCGATCGAGAACGCGGCTCAGCACCGGCATCATGGTTTTGCACGCGGGGCAGGAGCTTTTGTAGATGCTGAGCAGGATAGGGCCGTTGCGCAATGCGTCCGCAAGGTTGTATTCAACACCCTCGCTGTCAGGAAATAAACGATTCAAATCGGGGGCGCGATCGCCAGACTGTAATGACACGGGGGCCTTCCTGGATACGTGGTCTTCACCGTAGCGTACGGTCGCTCTAGTATGGCCGACCGCCTGCGGCCCTCGCCGCTCAGAATCGAGCGAAGCGAATCACGATCCCGGCGCGTAGCGCCAAAGGTCGGCCAAAGCGCTTTCGACACCCAGTCCGCCGAAGACGTAGTGCTCCGAGCCAATGGTCGCCATATCGTGACTTGAACGCGCCGGAATGAAGTTGCTGGCACCGGCAACTTCACTCCACTGAAAGACCTAGATCCCCGAGCTGGCCAAGCCAAACATCTGCCGCCGGTCCGGATTCGGTCAGTCCGCCAATCATCACGATCTCGCTGCCAGTTGCACGAACCGCTGGATTCGAACGCGGTGCGGGTGCCACATCAGGGAACAGTTGCGTCCAGGTATCGGATGCGACATCGAGTGACCAGAGATCGCCCTGGGGACATGGTCCGTAGCCCGATGAGCATCCGGCATAGAGCAGCAATCTCGCTCCGCCGTCGACAGCGCTGAGCTCATGCAGGCATCGACGCAGTGGCCGTGTTTCGGCCGGAGGTGAAATATCCGTCCATGCTCCCTGGATGAAGTCGTATTCCCAGGTGTCATCGAATCGGCCTTCGAAGGTAAATCCGTGCGAGACGATGAACCGGCCACCTGCGTCGAAGTCGCCTCCGAGACCGTATCGCGGGCTCGGCGCCACTCCGGAGCCATCGTCGAGCAGCGTCCAGGAACCGCTGGCGTAATCGAACGCCCATGTGTCATTGAAGAAGACATCTGCCGACTGACCACCGAAGAGGATGAACCCGGAGTTGTCCGGCGTCGATGCGGCCGCTACGCCGAATCTTGCCGCTGGTCCTGCGACATCGGCTTGATTCCAGCCACCTGATTCGAGATCGAACACCCAGAGATCGCCCAGCGCGCCTCCGTTCCCGTCTCGGCCGCCGAAAAGATAGAGCCGCTTTCCCTCCGGATCCGCCAGCAGCGCATGATCCCATCGAGCAATTGGACCACCTGCATCATCCAGCAGTGTCCATGGACTGCTTTGCGCGGACGTCTTCCCTGCAAATCCAATGGCGGTGATGGCCAAACTGCCGGCTATGAGTGTTCGCCGATCGAGTCGCACGATAGTGACCTCCTGTACGTGTCAGCTTGTTCGTTCCAGATACGGAGCCAGGAGATGCTTTGGATCAACCAAGCGCCCAGGATCACGTCGGTTCGATGTACTCGCTGTCTTCTTCCGGATGGGTGATCCGTTCTGGCGAAAATTTCCAGAGGTCACTCAGCGCGCCCTCGACTCCCTCGCCGCCGAAGACGTAGTACTCGCCGTTGGCAGCCGTCATGTCGTGCCACGCGCGGCGGTAGATGCCGAGCGGTCCATGGTTGACGGGCGTCAGCTCGGACCAGCTGAAATAGCCATCGAAGAGATCGCCGGTCCAGACATCCGAGTGCAATCCCAGGTCTGAGTCGCCTCCCACCAGCAGCACCGAGTTCCCCAACCGGGACATGGCCGCTCCGGTGCGTGCCGATGGGCCCGTCAGTGGGCGTCGCATCGGTCCAAATTCCGTTGTAGAGATCGAACGACCAGAGATCGCCCTGGGGGCAGGGGCCGACCGGCTCGGAGCAACCGCCGAAGAGCAACATGATGCCGTAGTCGGGCAGTGACACCAGATCGTGATCGCGCCGCGCCATCGGTCGTTGCCCCGCAACGGGAGAAATGTCGGACCAGGTGCGCGAAGCTGGATCGAACGCCCAGGTATCATCGTAGAGTTCGTCGCCATTGGCCCCGTGGGACACGATGAATCGCCCCTGGGGATCGATCGCGCCACGGGTTCCGGACCGGCCAGCAGGTCGATCGGTGCCCGGCGATCTCGATTTCCCGCCAGGTGGTGGAAGCGAAATCGAACCACCACAGATCGTCGAACGTGGCGTCGTTGGATTCGCCGCCGAAGTAGTAAAAGCCGGACCCATCGAGGGCAATGGCCGCTGCGCTGCCCGAGCGAGCTTTCGGACCGCTGAGATCGAGCTCCGACCAGGTGTAGCTCCCGATATCGAAGCTCCACAGATCTCCGCGCGCAGTCCCGCTGTCGTCGCGGCCCCCAATGACGAGCAGCCGGTTGTTCCAGGTGTCGATGATGAGGCTGTGTCCCCATCGTCCGGCTGGTCCGCTGTCCTGGCCGGCCAGGATCATCCACGGCGGATCCGGGGTTTCCTGGGCGGAGACCGCACGACCGAGCGTAGGCACGACCACCGCGCCAGCGAGCAGCATTCGCCGATTGAATCGCATCGCCGCAGTGCTCCTAGACCGGAGGCCGGTTGCCGGCCCAGGGAGCGGCGGCCTCATACGCCGCCGAAGCAGCGATGACCGACGCATCGTCGTGCCAGCGGCCTACCAGTTGCAGGCCGACCGGCAAACCGTCCGCGGCGAAACCGCACGGCACCGTGGCCGCGGGCATGCCGGTGAGATTGAACGGATAGGTGAATGCGGTCCATCCGAGATACGCCATGGCGCGGCCGGCTGATTTCGGGCGGAAAGTCCAGCCCGGCAGCGAAGGCGGTACACGGCATGGTTGGACAGACGAAGAGATCGAAATCGAGCATGAATTGCCGCCATGTCTCGTAGTACTCCGCGCGCCGTTGTTGCTGCCGCGTGAGCTGAGCGCCGGTCACCGTCAGCCCGTATTCGACCACCTTCTTTCGGCCCGGATCGATCTGGTCGGCAACCTCGGCCAGGTTGTCGATATGCATAGAACCCATGGCCGCCGCCCAGAGATCGTCGATGATCTGCCAGGGATCGGAGAGCGCTGGATGGGCTTCGACCACCTCGGCGCCGAGATCTTGCAAGACCTGGAGTTGCTGTTCGCAAATTGCGACGATTTCCGGCTCGATGGCTGCATAGCCAAGATCGGGACTCCAGGCGATGCGCCACCCTTTGAGCGTGCGGTTGTCGCACGTACGGAGATAGTCACGGTTGGACGACCAGGAGAATCGGTCACGCGCGTCTTCTCCGGCGACGACATCGAGCAGCAGTGCCGCATCGGCCACCGTGCGAGTCATCGGTCCGAGATGGGCGACATCGGCGATCGCACTCGGAGGAAAAGCCGGCACCAGCCCAAAGGACGGCTTCAGTCCGTAAATGCCACAGAACGACGAGGGAATGCGAATCGACCCCGCACCATCTCCCCCCTGGGTCAGCGGACCCATTCCGGCAGAAATTGCTGCCGATCCGCCGCCGGTCGAACCGCCCGCGGTGCGTTCCAGGTTCCATGGGTTGCGTGTGGTGCCGGAAACGAGGTTGGTGGTTTCGCCTTTCCAGCCGAATTCTGGGGAGTTGGTCTTGCCGAGCATGACCGATCCAGCGTTCTTGACCCGCTCGACGAAAATGGCGTCACTGTCCGGGATCCAGTTCTCGTAGAGTTTCGAACCACGGGTCGTGCGAATGCCCTTGGTTGCGGTCAAATCCTTGATCGAGATCGGCACGCCCAGCAGATCGCCCGCGATACCTGCCTGCCACGATTGCTCGGCCAGCTTCGCCTGATCCAGTGCGAGTTCGGCGGTGACGGTGACGATAGGCATTGACCGCTGGATCGACCCGTTCGATCTGCGCAAGAATCGCTGTGGTAACTTCGACCGGGGAAAGTGAGCGATCGCGATAGCGCGCCAGCATTTCGGTGGCGGGCATGAAACAGAGGTCGTCGCTCACGGGCTCTCCTTTTTCCTTCGAACGTCGACACGTGGCGGCATCGTACCGTGCGGAAAGGGTTCCATGCACCAGGACTATATCCTGCGAATGATCCAGCAGATGGGCCTCTTCGTGACGGGCATTTTGCAACGGCGTAAGGATGGCAACGACGAGCAAGCGCTTGATCGAGATCGAGGAAGCGTACGGTCGGATGACGGGGTTGCATGCGTCCCTGGTGCATGGACTCAGTGAAGACGATCTGGTCAACATGATGACCGCCCAGGGTTCGATCCATCCAGAGCGCTTTGTGGCGATGGCGATCCTGTTGCACGAGGAAGGCGATATCTATTCCGACCGGGATGATACTGTCGCAAGCGCTGCCGCGCATGCAGAAAGCGCTCCGGCTCTATCTGGAGGCCTGGGAGCGGTCGGACACGTTGCGGCATGAAACGATTCCCGGTCTCGACCAGACCGTAGCCTGGATGGCTGGCTATCCCATCACACCGGAAACCCGCCTCTTGCTGCTCGACTACCTGGAAGAGAAAGGGACGGTTCGACGAAGCCGAGAATCTGGTGCTGGATTGGGTCGAGGGCGAATCGGACGACTCGCTCGACTATGCGACGAGGTTCTACTCGCGCTTGCTGGAGCTCTCGGACGCGGAGCTGATGGTCGGCGGTTTGACTCGGGACGAGGTGCAGACTGGGCTCGATTCGTTGGGGATAGGTGGATTTCCTCGCGATTCCCAGGCGACGGCAGGAGCGCCAGATCTAGGAGTGGGTCAAGAATCGTCCTTGTACCGCGGCCGAGGAGATAGCGCGGTCGATGTCGATCGTCCACGGCCCATCGGGAGAGAGGGTGACCTGTACCTTATGCGAGGTCTTGACTTCGATCTCGCGCTCGCCATCCAGCGCGATGGTTCCGGCGGCGGGATGCAACGTAACTGTGTCCCCGAAGTCGAGCAGCTGTTTCGATGCGATCGGAATGGCGCGCAGTAGGCCAGGTGCAACCGGTGCGAGGAGCGAGGATCCCTGACCGCCAACCGAAACGTGCGCTCCCGATCGAGAACCGGCCGCCTCGGGAAAAAGCAATCCCCCGATGCTGCAAATGCCGATGGCGCTCGGGACGATGCGGGATACCACTACTTCCGAAATGTGCGATGCGTCCCAGAGGGCGCGTGCGCCAACCCATTGGTGCGCCGAGATCACCGCATCGATCAAGTGCGAGATCGCGCAGATCGCCGTCGACCAGGATGTCGAGCTTGGGCTGGCGCACGAGCGCTTCGGGCGTAACCCCGGTCGCCACCAGCGCGGTCGCGATCCCGGCCAGCGTTCCTTCGACCATGCACGGAAAGACATTGTTGGTGCCGGTCGAGATCGGCATCAGCGGAACATCGCGGCAACCTTTGGCGACCACCCGGTTGGTGCCGTCGCCACCGAGCGTGACCAATGCGCCTACACCCAGATCGGCGCAGCGCTGGGCGGCCTCGAGCGAGTCTCCGGGGTTTCCCAGTACCGGCATGGGCAGCGGATCGAGCACGCAATTGAGCTCGATGCCGTCTCGCTGCGCGGGGAACGATGCCGAAGAGATCGGGCAGGTAGTACACCCGCTCGACGCCCAGTTCCGACACTGCCAGCAGCACGCGCCGGACGATGTTGATCTTCTCGTGATTGTCGAAATTGGAACCGTGCGCGACGATGCGACGGATGTCTTTCCCGGAAGCCGGGTTCGCGATGATCCCGATCGATGGTGCTCCCGGCATCAGCCGATCGACCTGACGAACCGGTCGATAGCGGTCGCGACCTCGGTGGCACGCTCGACTTGCGGCACATGCCCGGTTCCAGGGAGCACTTTCAGGAAGGCGTCCGGGAACACAGTCGATGCGGCCACGGCGTCGGCGAGTGGAATGACCCGATCGTTCTCGCCCCAGATGAGCAGAACAGGTTTGTCGACGGAGGCCAGCGCGGCTTCCAATCCGAGCGACTGCCGGCCATCCGCGAACGCTTGCCGTGCAACCGCCTGCTGCGCTGCCCATCCCCCGTCTTCCTGGAAGCCGGTCATCTCGTCGACGCCGCGGTCGGACACGAGCTTTTGATCCTCGAAAAAGAGTGAAAGCAGCCCGCGCGCGGTCTCGGCGCCCGCCTCACCTGACATCAGCTCGAGGAGTTCTGAGCCAATCGATGGTCCGAGCCCGGCGCTATCGATCAACACCAGACCGGCAACCAGCTCGGGATGCGTCGATCGCAATGCTCAGTGCGACCGCGCCGCCGAGCGAATGTCCGACGAGGATCGACGGTTTGCGTTTGCCGTTGCTCAGGGCTGCCGCGATGTCATTCGCTAACCCATTGACCGAGTAGTCGACCGCATCGGGGGACCCTTTGCTCGAACCGCCGTGACCGGGAAGATCGACCGCGGTCATCCGATGTGAAGCGGCGAGTCCTCCCATGACCAATTGCCAGCTACTGAGCGAGCCCCCGAGTCCATGAATGAAGACGATCGGCCGGTCGGACTTCGGACCGGCATCGAGCACGTGCAGCGTTCGTCCGTCCGTCAGCGTGACGAAACGTTCTACTGGGGATGGGTCGACATTTTCGTCGGCGGCGCGCTGCACATCGTCACTGGTGATTCGCCCACCCGGGCCGCTGGCATCGACATTGGTCAGGTCGACGCCGAGTTCCACTGCAAGTTTCTTTGCGGCGGGTGAGGCAGTGATCCGTCCGCTGGCATCGGTCGGCACCGAGCGTCGGTCGACGCCCGGAGCCAGAGGCGACGACCGCCTGCGAAGCAGCGGGAACGCTTTCCACCGGGGTGAGGAGCGCTGCGAGCTCATCATCGGAAAGCGATTCACCCGGAGCAAGAATCAGGGCCACTGGCCCGGAGACATCGACCTCGCTTCCAGCTGGCGCGACGATCCGGTACAGCGTGCCGCTGGCTGGGGCGCCGACGTCGTCGACCGCTTTCTCGGTTTCGACGGTCAGCAGCATGTCGCCTTCGGAGACCTCGGCGCCTTCCGCGACCAGCCAGTCGACGATCGTGCCCTGGGTCATGGTCAGCCCCCACTTGGGCATCTTGACGATGGTTGCCATGCGTGCTCCTGGACTAGACGATCTCGCGGACGGTCGCCGCGATCTTCTCCGGGCTGGGCACATAGAACTGCTCCAGCGGCGGGCTGAAGGGAACCGGCGTATGCGGCGCGGTCACCATCTTGATCGGTGCGTCCAGCAGATCGAATCCCTTGTCCGCGACCATGGCCGCGATATCGGCCGCGGCCGAGCAGCGAGGATTGTCCTCGTCGACGATCACCAGCCGGTGCGTCTTCTCGACCGACGAGAGAATCATGTCCTCATCCAGCGGAGAGAGCGTTCGCGGATCGATCACCTCGACCTCGATGCCTTCGCCTGCCAGTGTCTTCGCCGCGACCAGCGATTGATTGACCATGCGGGAAATCGCGACGATGGTCACATCGTCGCCGGCGCGCTTGATGTCGCCCTTGCCGAGCGGGATACCTTCGTCGCCTTCGGGAACTTCGCCGCGGATGCCGTAGAGCACCTTGTTTTCGAAGAACATGACCAGATCGTCATCCCGAATCGCGGACAACAACAATCCCTTGGCGTCGGCCGGGGTCGAGGGGATAACGGTCTTGATGCCGGGCATGTGCGTGAAGACCGAGTAGTGGCAGCCGGAGTGTTGGGCAGCGGCATTCACTCCAGCACCGATCTGGGTGCGAATGACCATCGGGCAGCTTGCCTTGCCGCCAAACATATAACGGAGCTTGGCACCCTGATCGAAGATCTGATCCATGCAGCAGCCGAAAAAATCGACATACATGAGCTCGGCGACTGGGCGGAGACCGGTCGCGGCCGCTCCGACCGCCGCGCCGATGAAGCCGGCTTCGGTGATAGGCGTATCGAGCACCCGATTGCGCCCGAATTCCTGCACCAGGTTCTTCGTCACCCCCATCGGTCCGCCCCAGGCGTCCTGATCGATGAGGTGGTCGACATTTGCTCCTCCGGCGATGTCCTCACCAAGCAGGATGACGTTCGGGTCTTCGCGCATGGCGATTTGGAGAGCTTCGTTGAGCGCGTCCTTCATGGACATCGTTCGGGTTTCTCGGGCCACAGCGACCATAGCAGCGGTACTCCTTTGTCCGGCTAGTAGGAAACGTAGACGTTGGTGAGGGCGTCTTCGGCCGCCGGCCAGGGGGCGGCCTTGGCGTCGGTCCATGAGCGATCGAGCGCGTCGATCACCTGTTGATCGACAGCGGCAAGCTCATCGAGCGTCACCAGATCGTGATCGACCAGATAATTCCGCAACCCGACGATAGGATCTCGATCGCGATGGCGCGCGACTTCCTCGTCGGTCCGATACGTGATCGTGTCGCCCTGGAAGTGGCCATAGAAGCGATAGGTCTTGGCCTCGATGAGCGTAGGTCCATGCCCCTGCCGGGCTCGCTCGATTGCCGCGCCGGCGGCTTCGTAGACCGAAAAGAAGTCGAGCCCATCGACGATGATGCCCGGAATGTCGTACGACGCGGCCCGATTGGCGATGTCACCCACGGAAACAGCGTAGGACGCGGGCGTCGCTTCTGCATACCCGTTGTTCTCGCACACGAAGATCACCGGGAGCTTCCAGATCGCAGCCAGATTCAGCGATTCGTGGAAAGTTCCCTGGTTGGAGGCCCCATCTCCGAAAAACGAGACCGCAACCGCTCCGGTACCGCGCACTTTGGCGGTTAGCGCTGCACCGCAGGCGAGGGGAAGACCGGCGCCGACGATGCCATTCGCGCCGAGCATGCCCTTGTCGACATCGGCGATATGCATCGAACCGCCTTTGCCATGGCACACACCGGTCGATTTGCCCATCAGCTCGGCAACCATGCCCGGGATATCGACCCCTTTGGCAATGCAGTGTCCGTGACCACGGTGGGTGCTGGTGATGTAGTCGTCGTCGGAGAGATGCGAACAGATGCCGACCGCCACAGCTTCTTCGCCGGCATAGAGATGCACGAATCCAGGAACCAGCCCATCGGCGAAGTTCTTGCCGGCCGCCTCCTCGAAGGTACGGATTTCCACCATCCGGGTGTACGCGTCGAGGAGTCGATCTCGATCGGGAAGGGACGTCGTCATTGGCTGCCTCCATCCATCTGCTGGGTTGTCGATGGGGTCACTTATACGGTAGAAGCCATTTTTGGACAAGCGGGCATACACGCCCGCTTGACGAACGCGTAACGAGATGGTTACATGTGGCCATGGACGTTTTCGAAGCGATAGCCGATCCAAGCAGGCGAGCGATTCTCGAGCTGCTGCGGAGCGGCCCGATGCATGCCGGCTCGATTGCGGCTGCGTTTTCCACCAGTCGTCCAGCCATCAGCCGTCACTTGCGAATGCTCCGCGCCGCCGGGCTGGTGACTGTCGAGCGGGCAGGACGCCACTGGGAATATCGGCTCCAATGGGAGCAGCTCGATCCGCTGCGGACGTGGCTGCGTGGGTTTGAGCCGGTCTTTTCCGAATCGCTGCTCGATGCATTCGAAACCGAGGTTTTCCGCACCCGGCGCGAAGTCCGCGCGGCTCAGGTGACACTGTCAGATATGGAGGAGAAGTCTGCATGACGCTCAAACCAACCGGCCGGCTCGATTGCTCGTCAGCTATTCCCGAGCTCGTCTACGATCGGCACCTGCCGGTATCGCGCGACGTAGCCTGGGCGGCGTTGACCGAGAGCGAGCGAACCGCGCGCTGGATTGGGAGCTGGAGCGGAGACGCAAAACCCGGCAAACCGATCGAAGTGGTCTGGCTGGCGGAAGAAGGCACCCCAACCGAAGTCATTCGGATACTGAGCTGCGATCCGCCGAAGCGGCTGGCGCTGGCCGGCGGACCGGACCCCGCGGCTCCCTGGCTGGTCACGGTGGAGCTGCATGAAGTAGACGGCGGCACCCGTTTGGAGTTCCGCCAGCAGATGAGCAACGGGCTTTCGCCAGCGATGGTGGGCACCGGTTGGGAGTTCTATCTCGACCGATATGCCGCCGCGCTTGCGGATCGGGATGCCGCGCCGTTCGACGACTACATGGTGTTGCAGCCGCACTATGAAGAATTGCAGGCCGCCATGGCGCTTTGCGGCGAAGATTGACAACCGATTCGACCTCCGCGATCAGCAACGTGCTGGTTGTGGAAATCTTGATACACTGGTCTGTAGCAAACGGGTACGAATGCCGTTGTTGTGCCCAAGAGTCTGGTCCGTGACCGGGCTCCATTCACAAATACCTTTAGCCGAACAATTCACATTGACCGTTGATTCAGCGGTTGGGCGATGATCGTTATCGCCCAACCGCTTCTTGAGTTGGGAAACGAATGAACTTGATCGGGACTCGGGCGGATTGGTTTGGAAATATTCGGGCGGACGTGCTGGCTGGGCACGGTGGTGGCGCTTGCGCTGATTCCGGAAGCGATCGCGTTTTCAATCATCGCGGGAGTCGATCCGAAGATCGGGCTCTACGCGTCATTCTCCATCGCTGTCATCATCGCGTTCGCGGGCGGACGGCCGGGCATGATCTCCGCGGCGACGGGCGCGATGGCGCTGCTGATGGTCGACCTGGTGAAAGACCACGGGCTGCAATATCTGTTCGCCGCAACCATTTTGACGGGCCTCGTCCAGGTTGCCTCGGGCATTGCGGGGCTTTCGCGGTTGATGCGCTTCGTCTCGAATTCGGTCATGACTGGTTTCGTCAATGCACTGGCAATTCTTATCTTCATGGCACAGATTCCGGAGCTGCGAGGCGTTTCCTGGATCACCTATCCCATGGTGTTGGCGGGACTGGCGATCATCTACGGGCTTCCGCGCTTCACGAGACTTGTGCCTTCGCCACTCGTTTGCATCGTCGTACTGACGGCGCGATTTCGATGGCGTTCAATCTGAACGTGCGAACCGTGGGCGATATGGGAGAGCTTCCGAGCTCTCTGCCAACGTTTCTGATCCCCGATATTCCGTTGAATCTGGAAACGCTGCGGATTCTGTTGCCATATGTGATTCCGCTGGCGATCGTTGGCCTGCTCGAATCATTGATGACCGCGACCATCATCGATGACTTTACCGATACCGGAAGCAACAAGAACCGCGAAAGCACCGGCCAGGGAATCGCCAATATCGCCACTGGATTCCTCGGTGGCATGGCTGGGTGCGCCATGATTGGGCAATCGGTCATCAACGTCAAATCCGGTGGGCGAGGGCGGCTCTCCACCTTGATCGCTGGGGTGCTGCTGCTGATCCTGGTCGTGGTGCTGGGCGATTGGGTGGGACGAGATGCCAATGCCGGCATTGGTTGCCGTGATGATCATGGTGTCGATCGGCACGTTTAGCTGGCGTTCGATAGCAAATATTCGAGTCTATCCCTGGACGTCGAGTGTGGTGATGCTGGCGACCGTGGCCGTCGTGGTGTTCACCCACAATCTCGCATATGGGGTGCTGGTCGGGGTGTTGCTGAGTGGGATTTTCTTCGCATGGAAGATCGGTCAGCTTTTCGAGGTGACGTCCTCGATCACCGACGATGGCCGAATTCGCACCTATGTGGTTTCGGGGCAGGTCTTTTTCGCTTCGACACAGTCATTCGTCTCCGCGTTCGATTTTCAGGAAGGGCTCGAGCGGGTAGTTATCGACCTGACGCGAGCGCATTTTTGGGATATTTCGGCCGTTTCCGCGCTCGATAAGGTGGTGCTGAAGTTCCGGCGCGATGGAACCGTCGTCGACATTGTTGGCATGAACGACGCTAGCGCGACGATGGTCGATCGGCTGGCTGTCCACGACAAGTCCGACGCGATCGAATACGTCCCGGTCACTAAAAGCTGCGGAACCAGGAGGGAGAGACCATGCAGATCGTTGCGTACATCGACCAATCGATCTATGCGCCGAGCGTCTGCCAGCATGCTGCGTGGGCGGCCAGGCAACTGCAATTGCCAATCGAGCTGGTTCATGCCATCGAGCTCCCAGGCGAGCCGCGATCATCGCGATTTCAGTGGATATTTTGCTATCGATGCGCCAGAAACCGTGCTGCAGGATCGGGTCGAGCTCGATGAGATGCAGAACCGCGCGCTGGTGGATGAGGGCCATCGACTGTTGGACATCGGCGGCGGATTCCATCAGGGAACAGGGTGTATCTCACGTTTCGGAGCGGCTGTTCCAGGGCACCATCGCCGAGCACCTGCACCAGCACATTGAGGAGACGGTGCTCGTCGTAGTTGGCAGGCGAGGGGCCGACGCCGAACGAGATCTGGCTCGCCTCGGTTCGAACGTAGAGCGCGCGGTGCGGGGCGCGCACCGGCCGGTGCTGATTGCCGCGAAATCATTCGACCCGATCCATCGAGCGGTCATTGCCTGGGACGGCGGGCGCAGCGCTGCTGCTGCCATCAAGTTCATCGCGTCAACGTCAATCCTCACGGGGATCGACACGACGCTGCTTCATGTTGGTGACCTCCGCGGCGCCGAAGAACTGAAGATCGAAGCGGTGCAGTCGCAACTCCGTGCCGCCAAGGTTCCGGTCAGCATGATGGGACGCTCCGGGGCAGTGGCGGCCGCGATCGTGGACGTTGTCACCGCACTCCCGGCGCAACTCCTGGTGATGGGCGCGCATAGGCACTCGCGCATCATGCAGCATGTGGTTGGGAGTACGACGACTGACGTGCTCTTGAGCTGCCCGAGTTCTCTCCTGGTTTTCCCTTAGCGCGAGCGTAGTCTCCCAGTCCCTTCCGCGGATGAGCGGAACTCGAGAGAACCGTCTCTCCGGGCGACGCAAGAGCTGACTATGAATTTGGAAGCCCGACCGAAAGTCCGTCATTCCCCTGAGCCCCCCAGCAGGCCATGAAGCGATCCCACGGGACTTCGACCTCGTATTGCCGTTCGTAGTTGGTATCGGTCGGACCGAGCAGATCGCGGATGACGACCACGTCGTCGTTGTAGCCGATAACGACCATGGCGTGGTCGTTGCTCAGCACCACCTGGATTTGCTCACCTTCCGGAGTGATCCAGGTCGCAGGCGTCCAATCCTTGAAGTCGACCGTGATCTTGATCCAGATCAAACGGCCGCGATCCAGGTGGTTCTTGATGCGCTGTTGGGATTTGATGACCTTGGTGTACATGCCATAGTGCTGGAAGACCTGCCGCATCACTGGGCCGGTGGTGCGACAGAGAAAGTTCGATGTGTAGTCGCCTGAGTACGACGTCGTGATATCACCGCCGTAGATGAAAACGCCGTTATCGGTCCATTCGTAGTACGGCTCGAGGCGATAGTCGATCGGCAGGAGCTGGAGTTGTTCGGCCATGGTGGTGTCGATTCCGAACGTCTTGAGGATCGCCCACGAGGCGTCGAACTCGCAGGAGTAGTGATAGAACGGGCCGGTCTTGCTGGCGGTTGGGACATATGCGATGTACTCGGCCGGATCCCGCCAGGGAGTGGGATCGTTCAAAACCGGGGCCGATTCTGCTCGGGCGGTGCCAGGGAGTAGCAACCCTCCAGTCACCGCAGCAACGGTCCCGATCAGGCGGCGCCGGGAAAGTGAGAGATAGGATTGTGGCATTGATGAAAATCGCTTTTCTAGAGAAATGGACCTATTGACAAATCGACGGATCGTTGGTGCTACGAGCGAAAACTTGCCGAGAACGTACGGTTCATTGTGCCCAAACACCAGCTAGCTGGGCAAATTCTTGGACTTTCTATGAGTTATGGTCATAATAGTCACGAATCAAACGCATGAGAAAACGGTTTCGTTTTCGGAGAGGAGAGTTTTGTGAAGCGATTTGCGCAGCGTAGCGCGTGGCTGTACAGCCTTATGGCTGTGGTGTTGATGGCAGGGTCTTTCTTTGCCGCGTTCTCGCATGGGGCGAAGGCGCAGGACGAGAAAGTGTTGCGCGTCCATCAGGTGACATTCCCGGAGAACCTCGACCCGCAGAAGGCGTCGTTCTCATCGGAAATCGCCGTGCTGGCGCTCAACTATGAAGGCCTGACCCGTCAGGACAACGACCTGAACACTGTTCCGGCCGCGGCCGAGAGCTGGGAGTTCAACGAAGACGCAACCCAGCTCACCTTCCACATTGCGTGACGGCCTGACCTACAGCGATGGCACGCCGATCACGTCGGAGAACTTCCGCTTACGCCGTCGAGCGAACCTGCGATCCGAATACCGCTGGTGAATACCAGGGCATACTGTTCGAGATCACCGGCTGCGCTGACTTTGCCGCCGTCGATCCGGCCGACACCACCGCCTATGACACCGCCAAGGCGGCACTGGGCGCAACCACCCCGGACGACAAGACCCTCGTACTGAACTTCGGCGCCCCGGCTCCGTATTACGCGACCGTCGCCAGCCTCTGGGTCTTCTACCCGACCCGCTCGGATCTGGTCGAACCGGCGCTGCCGAGGATTGGTGGAAGGATCCGGCCAAGCAAATCGGCAACGGTCCGTTCCAGATGACCAAGCATCGACGACGGGCTGCAAATCACCTTCGAGGCGAACCAGAACTACTGGGGCGGCTCGCCGCTTCTGAACGGTATCGAATACGTCTACCAGGGTGAGTCTGCGATCGCCATCGAGGCCTTCCGCGCCGGCGACCTCGACATCGTCGATGTCGATGCTGCCCAGATCCCGGCAGTTTCGGCCGATTCCAGCCTCTCGCCAGACCTGATCCAGTACGCGGTTGCCTCGAGCTACAATCTCGGCGTTCAACCTCACTCAGGAGCCGTTCAACGATATCAAGGTGCGCCAGGCGTTCTCGCAGGCATTCGATCGCGAGACCTACTGCGGCATCATCCGAAACGGTGACTGCAACCCCACGCTGAGCTGGATTCCGCTCGGCCTGCCGGGTGCGATCGAGACCGATCTCTACGGGTACGATCCCGAAGCAGCCAAGGCTGCACTCGCGGAGTCGTCCTACGGCAGCGCCGAAGCGCTGCCGGAAATCACCATGTACTTCAACAGCAATGACTCTGCCAACACCGCTCGCGCGGAATGGGTCGCTGGACAGTACAAGGAAGTGCTGGGCGTCGACATCAAGCTGGCTCCGACCGAAGGCACTGCGCTGACCGCGCTTCGCAAGGATCCGACCACGTTCCCGCAGATGCTGCTGGTTGGTGGCTGGATTCAGGACTACCCGGATCCGCAGAACTGGCTCAGCGTCTACTGGAAGTGTGACGCCGCGTTCGCCCAGCGCTTCGGCTACTGCAACGAAGAGCTCGATGCGATCCTGAATCAGGCTGACACGCTCACCGATCAGGACGAGCGGCTGGCGCTCTACGAGCAGGCCGGCGAGATGTTGGTGAATGACATCCCGGGTCCGTTCCTTTACAACGGAACCCAGGTCTCACTCGTCAATCCCGGATGTGACCGGCTACACCGCCACGGCGCTCGACGTCGAATGGCCGGGCCAATTCACATCGCTGCTGACGATCGACAAGACGTCGTCTAGATAGCGCGTGATCGAAGGGGCGGAGGTGCCAACCTCCGCCCCTTCACCGTGCATACTTCGTTCACACGTCCTGACATAACCTAGTAGTCGCGCATCGATGCGCGCTCGCGAGCACCGTCATGTTGAGCTTCATCATCAATCGTCTTCTCTGGATGATTCCTGTGGTCATCGTGGTCGCCGCGGTCACATTCTTCCTGATGTACCGGGCTCCCGGTGGCCCATGGGACCGGGAAAAGCCGCTTCCCCAGACAACGATCGACCAACTGAACCGCAAATTCTCGCTCGACAAACCGACCTGGCTCGACACAGTGGCGCTGGCGGATGCGTGGGACGATGGAGAACGCAATCCGATCGAGCTCGGTCATGCGTTGCTCGACACGCAGTTTTTCAACTATCTGGCCAACGTCTTTCGCGGTGACCTCGGCCCGACCTACGCCTCTCGCGGGACCGAAAGCGTCCAGTCGGTCATCGTCAACAAATTTCCGGTGTCGCTGAAGATCGGGGTGGTGGCGGTGCTGTTTGCCATCATCATCGGAATACCGCTCGGCGTGGCCGCGGCCTTGCGGCAAAACTCACCAGTCGACTACGTCTGTATGTTCGCCTCGACCCTCGGGGTTGCCGTGCCCACGTTCGTCAGTGGGCTCCTCTTATTGATATTTATGAGCCGGCTGTTCCACATTTCGCCGATCAGGCGGCCCGACGAGTGGCAAGGGATATTCAGTACCGCCTATATCCTGCCGGGCATCGTGCTCGGACTTGGGCACAACGGCCTATGTCACGCGTCTGACGCGGGCCAGCGTGCTGGAGATCAAGCAGCAGGACTACGTGCGCACCGCCCGCGCCAAGGGCCTCGGGGCCCAGACAGTTACCCGCCGCCACATCCTGCGCAATGCGCTATTGCCGGTGGTGACGATTCTCGGTCCGGCCGCTGCCGACCTGATCACGGGCTCGATCATTATCGAAACGATCTTTGGCGCTCCCGGGACTCGGAAGTACGTTCGTCACCTCGATTGGCAAGCGGGACTATTCGACGCTCGTCGGCATCACCATCTTTTACGCATTGCTGATCGCGCTCGCGAACCTGCTGGTCGATATTAGCTACGGGTTCCTCGACCCGCGAATCCGGACCTCACGATGACAGCTCGCGAACCGATTGCCGATCTCGTTCTCGAATCGCCTCCCATCATTTCGGCAGGCGATACGCCCCTCCCTCGCCAACCCTTGGCGATCTCTCGATGACCAAGAAGCCACGCAGTCTCTGGTCGGACGCGTGGCGCCGCTTTCGCAAGAACAAGATTGCGCTGGTTGGGCTGGGCTACCTGATCTTTCTGGTCTTTGTCGCCATCTTCGCGCCGTGGCTGGCCACGAATAATCCCGTGAAAGCCGATGTCGTCGACGGCCGGTACGCTGCGGCAGGCTGCCTGGGTCTCCGACCCAAACCCGCTCAGAACCGGTGAATGGGCCTATCCACTCGGAACCGATTCGATCGGGCGCGATGTCTGGAGCCGGCTCGTCTACGGCACGCGGGTATCCCTGATCGTCGGGTTCATTCCGATGATCGTGATCCTTTCGATTGGCGTCCCATTTGGGCTCATCGCCGGCTACAGCGGTGGCCGGGTCGACAATCTGATGATGCGTATTACCGATGTCGTCTATGCCTTCCCGGCGCTGCTTGCTGGCGATCATCATGCAAATTTCGTTCGGCAGACACCGCGTTCGGCGGTTTGCTGAACGGACTGGTGCTTGCTCTTCGTGAGTCTTTCGATCGTCAACTGGACCGGCGTGGCACGCCTGGTGCGCGGTTCGACGATATCGCTCAAGGAAAAGGAGTTCGTCGAAGCGGCGCGTGCGTCAGGTGCATCGCATCGAGCGTGCTTCGAAAGCACATCTTTCCCAACACGCTCAATTCGATCATCGTGGCGGCCGCGTTCGTGATTCCGAGCGCGATCATCGCCGAAGCCGTGCTCAGTTATCTCGGCGTCGGACTCGCGCCCAGTGTCAATCCCGGATACGCCGTTCCCCACGAGCTGGGGGCAGATGATTCTGGATGGATCGAAGTTCTATCAATCGCAGCTCTGGATGCTGCTTGGTCCCGCGCTGGCGATTGCGCTGATCACGCTGGCGTTTACGTTCGTGGGCGACGGATTGCGCGACGCGCTCGATCCGCGTGGGCAGGACTGACGATCTGGATCGTGAGTTTGCGGGGAGAGCGCCGGGTCGAACGACTCGGCGCTCGTTGTTTCAGCGAACCGGCCGCTCGAAGATCAGCTCGAGTCCGTCGATCTCATCCATTTGCTCGCCGACCTGGATGAAGCCGTACGGGGCAATGGTCGCCAGAGAGCCCGCGTTGTCCGGACTCACCGAGGCGCGAACCGTACGAACTTCAGGTTGATTCGCGGCATAGGAGATCAGTTCGCCCAAGCGCCGCGGTGGCATAGCCCCGCCGGCGGTAGTCGGGATGGATCGTATAGCCAACCTCGACCATGCCGAGCTCATCCGGGGGCCCATGGAAACCGGCATGTCCGACGATGTGGGAGCTCTTCCGCGTCGATGATGACCCGCACCAGCCATTGGCTGGTCGATGGGGTCTTCTCGGATCTGATCCAGACGATAGTTCCAGAGCCAATCGTCTTCGAGCAGAATCGGGGGAAGGGAGCGCCCAAAGGCGGTGCTGGCCCGATCGATCGAGCCCGAGACCAGGGCTTCGAGAACGAGATCGGAAAGGATCGCGAGCTCGATCGATGGGAGCTGTTTTGACGGCCGGGAGTTATCCAGCGCAAATCACCGCGGTGGACTTTCCGGCCAGGGTATCGCGATTCGGTCCGGCAAGCTGCTTGCCAGCCACCATCAGGCGATTCCCAACGTATCCGCGAAGTCCAGCGAGGGATCCGGACTTCGCTTGACGTGTTGCGGCGGCAGACCGCAACGTACGATTCGACACTTCGCGCTGCATTTCGATCATGTTGTTGCGCATCGAAACTTCGACGCCAGGTCCGTACTGCATCTTAGGGTCTCCTTATCTTCGAAAAATCCAATGTAGTTCGGTGCCGCTCGAGCGCTGTGTGGCTTCTCTTATTTGTCACACGCATAGTTTGACTGCGGGGCGTCCGTTGCTATCAGGCATTTGACGTATTTGCCCCTACGTATGTTCGACAGGAGTTCGCGTTCCCCTTCCTGCATCGGCTGTAACGTCGGGTCCCCGTGCTCTCGCGTCGTCCGGCACGCCGAGGATCGCAGATAAACGGTGGAGACCCGCGAGGACCCCAGCGCGCCGGTACGACGCTGCCGCTGACCACGAGGCGATCGAAGATCGGCTTGGGGCCCCAGGCGCTATGTGCAGTGCGAGCCGAATTCTTTGTACCGCGGTGGCTCTTCGGCATGGTAATCGCGACAGAGGTGGACCAGCCGGTCGAGGAAGACGTTGAAGAGCGCTTCGCCCTTCTCGGCCGAGGCGACGAACGGATCGCCCATGACACCGTTAGCCATCTCGCGGCGGCGCTCAGGGAAGATGGCGTATTTCTGCACCTCTGGGCTAAAGTGCCGCCGCCATTCGTCCTTGACCATCAACGAGTCATCGACCAGGTCGCCGCGCAGGTACTGCTGCAGGCTGGTTTCCCACTCTCCCCCGTGCCCGATGCTGTCATCGGCATCGCTCATGGCCTTGAGTTCATCGAGCGCCATGTTCCAGTAGGTGAGGGCGAGCGCCCAGACATCTTCCTCGGCGAGCTTGACCGACGCGACCCAGGTGGGCGCTTCGTTGCCGCCGTGACCATTCAGCAAGATGATGCGGTGGAAGCCGTTGGCCCAGATACTTCGCGAGACATCGCACAGCACGGCTATGAACACGTCCAGGCCGAGGGTGATGGTGCCAACCTCACCCATGTTGTAGTGGGTGAAGCCATACGTTACCGGCGGAGCGACGATGACCGGGAAGTCGTCGATCGCTTCGGCGGCGCGGATCGCCAGGTGATAGGGAATGGAGATATCGACATCCATCGGGCAATGCGGACCGTGTTGCTCGACAGATCCGACCGGCACGATGACAACCGGACGATTCTCGAGCGCAGTCATGAGCTCGTGCCGCAGCATCTCCTGCCAGAGCACTTTCTTCCCGGACGGTGGGCGAATCAGCATCGAGGATTCTCCTATCGTTGACGCAGCGTAAGCTCGCGAATTCGGCGGCCGACGATGACCGCTTCCTCTTCGGTCAATCCGTGTGGAAGGACACCAACCTGATTCTTGTCTGCCAGCGACTCGGCGGCAGCAATAGCCGGGTCGCCGGCCAGCAATGCATTGACCAGCGCATAGCTGCCGATTCCGGTGACCGATTCGTCGATTTCCGCCCAGATGGCGGGATAGCGTGCCGGCGGGGCGCTGGTGCGATGCACGGTCAAGCCGGGGATGCCATCCAGCGATTCATGCACGATATCGAGCACACGGTCCCATCGAGCCCAGTCGTCCTCGTCTTTGCCGGCGGCAAAAGTCTTGAGCGCGGTCAGCAAGCCAACGATTTCCTCCCGCCCGACTTTGAGTGCGCGGCCGAATCCCTGGGTCGGCACGCCGCGCACGCGGCCCTCATCGATGTAATGCCGCTTCGACCAGGTTTCGGCGCGGACATCCATATCCTGATGCTGAAGCGCGACCGAATCGATCAGGTCGTCTGCGCCCGGCGAGCACCCCGCTCGATTGGGGCCCGCCGATCGCCTTTCCGCCGGAAAACGCGACCAGATCGGCCCCATCGGCAATGAACTTCTGGAGATTGGAGCGTGGTGGCAGCTCAGCGGCGGCGTCGACGATGACTGGCACCCCCTTGGCATGTGCGATTTCCGCGACCTCCTTGAGGGAAAGCGTCCCCGGGGTGTCGAGAATCGGACAGAAGACGGCCGCCGTCTTATCAGTTATCGCCTCTTCGATTTGCCAGGCGAAGGTTCCCCCAGCACCGGGATAGCCCAGGGTTCCGACCTCGACGAAGGTGATGCCCGCGGCACGCACGGCGTGGTCGTAGGCGTTGCGGTGACCCTTCTGGACGACGACTTCGTTTTTCATGCCGGTGGTGTCCGGCAGGCGGTCCATCTTCGAGACGTCCATGCCTGCCAGACAGGCTGCGGTGCCCAGTGTCAGGGCGGCTGCCGCGCCGGTCGTGACATAGCCTGCTTCCGCGCCGGTGATACCGGCGATCACGTCACCGGCTCTCGCTTGGAGCTCGTCGATTTGTACGAACGACGCCGCTGCCTCGTTCATTGCCGCAAGCACATCGGGCGCCATGCGACTGCCGCCGAGACGCGTGAGCGTTGCCGCGGCATTGATAACCGGGGTAACGCCGAGTTCCTGATAGACCGACACGATAGCTTGTCACCTCTCTCCAATGAAACCGAATTTCACGGCATCATAGGTGAGCTATCGAGACCGGGCAACGGGGTATCCAGGCGATGGGCTATTTTGCGGTCAGGTATCCGATCCCATCCTGCAATCGAAGTTGCGGGCGTCCAGCGAGTTCCGCGGTGGCGGACGTAGTCGGTGCAATTGTCGATATCCAGCATCTTGAGCTGATCTTTGGTCACCGGTGGGCGCAACTTCTTCGGGAGCGGAGACGAGAGCGCCACCACCCCGCCTACCAGGCCGGCCGGGAGGTGCGCCTTTTTCTTCGAGGTGCCGATCTGCTTCTGGATGATATCGATGATGTCGTCGTAGGAGAGCACGTCCGGTCCGCCCAGCTCGTAGGTCTGTCCATAGGACGCCGTGTTGTCGACCGCCCAAACGAACGACCGCGCCACCTCGGAAACGCTGACCGGTTGAAAGAGCGATCGCCCGGTACCGGCAATTGGCACGACGGGGGCGCCGCGCACGAGGTCTGCCAATTGATTGATGAAGCCATCTTTCGGCCCAAAGATGATCGATGGACGGAAAATCGTGTAGGGGATACCGCTTTGCTTGACCGCTTCTTCAGCGCGGTACTTGGCGTAGAAGTAGGGATAGTTGGGGTCGTTGCGAACGCCCAGCGCGCTCATCAGGATGAAATGCTCCACGCCGGCTCGTTTCGCTTCCGCGACCGCATTTTCGGTTCCTTCGCGGATGACCTTGTCGAAGGTCGCTCCACCTTCCTCGGTGATGATGGCCACCAGATGGATAACGGTCTTGCAACCTTCCATCGTGCCTTTCAACGAAGCGGCATCGGTGACGTCGCCAGTCACATACGTAGCATCAGGGTTGCGGGGGCCCACATCGCCCTTTCGCACGAGGATCTGGAGCTGGTGTCCTTTGAGGGCCTTTTGAATTTCGGTGCCCACGAAACCGGTTCCGCCGGTGATAAAAATCCGATCGTCGCTCGTCATGGTCAGTTTGCTCCAGTGAAGGTCAAATGCGAACAGCAATGCAAAATCTAAACCCATGATAGAGGTTTTTCGAAGATCTTGTGAGCTTTCGTGTCAGGTTTCGGGATTGCCTGTGGTTGGTGCCCCTCGGTTCAGGAGCACCAGTCGCGGGTCGTCAGGGCGACCGTCTTGGCGCAGGTGAGCATGTCGGCGATGGCGACCGATTCGTTTGGAGCGTGGGCGCCGCCGACATCGTCGGCGCCGTACATGAGGCAAGGGATTCCCGCGATGTTGATGAAATGGCGCATGTCCGCGCCGTACGTGACGCCTTTGACGGACGGCGTTTGGCCGGTGACGGCCCGATGCGCGGCTGAGACCGCTCCGACCAACGGGTGGTCGCCGTCGATTTCCGACGGCGCGAATTGCCCGCTAAACCACTCGACGCGGGGAGGATGCTGAGCCAGCCAGGGATCGCCGGCGGCTGCCTGCATCACGATAGCGACGAACTCTGCTTTGAACTGCTCGAGGGTCTCACCGGGAACCAGTCCGGCGCGTCCTTCGGCGATCAGCCAGTCAGGAACCGAGGAGGGCCAGGATCCCGATCGGACAACCCCAATGTTGATAGGAATTTTGTTGACGATATCCGCATAGAGCGGGTGGTCGAGGGTGCAGTTGCGCTCGGCTTCGAACGCGTTCAGCGCGGCATAGATGGGTAGAAAGCAGTCGAGCGCGCTGATGCCTTCGTTACGGGCGGCAGCATGTGCGGACTTGCCGGCGATGTGGATTCGGAAGACGAGCGAGCCGCCCTGCGCAACGACGATATTGAACGCTGTCGGTTCCGTAATGATGCAGGCATCGGCGGAATAGCCCCGCAAAATTGCCGCCACAGTTCCGGCGCCTCCGTCTTCTTCCGAGATGACGCTCTCGACGATGATGTCGCCGTGGGGTTGCCAGCCAGTGTCCCGCAAAGCGGCCACGGCCATGATGTTCGCGACGACGCCGGCCTTCATATCGAGCGATCCGCGCCCGAACAAGCGGCCATCGACGATCTCAGCCGAAAAAGGATCGACGTCCCATTGATCGCGGGCACCCGGTTCGACCGTGTCGATGTGGCCGTTCAGGACGATCGACTTTCCGCTTCCGGAGCCTCGCCACAGACCAACCACATTCGGGCGCCCGGCCAGTGTTTCGAACGCACCCACGTGCTCGGCATATGGCGCCAGCTCCGCGACGGCCGGCTCCCAGACATCGACCTCCAATGCAAGGTCTCGCATCGCCGCGGCCACAATCTGCTGTACCGCGAACTCGTTGCCTGTCAGGCTTGGCGTGCGAACCAGCGCTTGCAGCAGCGCCGTAGCGCGCGGTGCGAGTCGGTCGACCGCCTCGATCACCTGGCTATCGGACGGTGCGGTCATGTCGGTCTCCAGATCGAGAATCGGTCACAGAAGAACTATGCGGGTCGAAGAGAGCTGGGCGAGATCGTCCCGCATCCCTTCGAGCGCGTATTGATCCCAGAGTCCTTTGAACTGCCGGTAGGTCTGTTGCCGTTCGGCGTGTTGCCGGGAGAGCAGCCCATACAACCCGCTCTGGGGGGCGTCGGGAGGCCGGCGGAGCATGGCGGTGGTGAGTGCTCGATAGGTGGACGGATGAGATGAGGCGAGCGCCTCGTTCAAGGTCGTAAGCTCTTCTTCGGTCAGCGCAACGAGTTCATCCGCAATCATCGCGATCCGTACATCGAGATCGTGCAGGTTCCCCAACGCTTCCTGGAGCGCCTTGACGCGCTCGATCTGGCGCTTTCCATCGTCACCGAACACGTTTGCAAAGAGCTCGAGGGTATAGCGCAACCGCTTGGCGGAAATACGCATGTTGTGCAGTTCCACCGTCGCGAGCGGATTGGCGATCACGGGTTCCCAGGAATAGAGTTCGCCGACCCGCACGCGCAAAATGCGGCGCGCATTCAAGTCGAGCGGGGCGTCGGGATCGAGGCGTCCAACCGGCCAGGCTTTGGTCATTCGCTTTTGCCCGCGTCGGTGGCCGGGAAACGCCGGCGCGTTTCGTCCCGCAATCCCCGATGTTCCAGCTCCTCGAGGAACGACTCCATCTCAGCCCTGGCCGCCACGCGTTCTCGATCGATCCGCGCGATGAGCCGATCGATGCCTGGCCGCTCGTTGGGTGGCGCGGCTTCCCGCTCGGCGTTCAGGTATTCGAGCATGACATCCCGGTCGCGTACTTCGCCGAGTTCCGAGGTGATCTCCTTGGCAACCTGATGCAGTGGCTTATACCAGGATGCCGGAAAAGCAGGCGCGGCGACGTCCATCGCCGCCCGTAGCCGGCGGGATGCAACCCGGACATCGTGAACCCCTTCGATGTCGGTTCCTGCGGCCGCGCGCGGCACGGCTTTCCAGACTTCTTCCCAGCGCGCTCCAATGAGGGTGCGCATGGCGTCCCGGTAGGTTGGTTGCGACATTTACAGCTCGCCCGCACACGCCAATCGCAGAAGCCCGGCGCGTATCCCGCTCGGCGCTCCGACAATAAGGGTTGGACAGCAAATATCGGCGATTGCCAGCGCAGTTGCAATCCCGGCGGGAAGTACCCGGGCACGATCGATATTGACATCGATCCTGCGCGACAGCTCGGCGGAGGTCATGGTGGATGTCGATTGGAGCGCGGTCTCGACCAGGGCGGTGGGGACTGGGAAATCACGCGGCAGGAGCCGGCCCAGAAATTCGCCGGTTCCGCCGACGATGACCAGCCGAGCCGACCGCTCAGGCAGCTCGAGATGCCCCAGGCGTTGCTGAACCTGCGCGCGCATGGTTTTGATCACGTCGGCATCGGGAGGGTCGCCGGGCGGGAACTCGTCGGTAATGCGTCCCGAACCGATCGGGAGCGAGATGCCGGAAATCATTTCGCCGTCGACTGCGACGATCAGCTCGGTGCTTCCGCCGCCAATGTCGGCAACCACCATGGTGCCATTCCGATCGATCGAGCGTGAGAGACCCAGAAACGTGAGTTCCACCTCGCGATCGCCCGGAATCGTTTCGACCACGATGCCGGTGGTCTGCTCGATACGCTCGATGAATGCCGGACCGTTGCCTGCTATGCGGGTGGCTTCGGTCGCGACGGCAATCATGCGCACCGCTCCCAGCGCGGTCGCCTGCATCGCCATCTCTTCCAGTGCTGCCACGGTGGCGTCCATACGGTCCGGATCGAGCACGCCCGTGCGGTCCACCCCGGCCGAGAGCCGGGTGGTGGCCGATCGCCAGGCAAACTCGCGGGACGACCCGTCATCGCCACAGCGGCCGACGGACATCTTCACCGAATTCGATCCAATGTCGAACACGGCAATGATTGCGCCGGGTTCAGCGGGATGACTCATCTCGTGTTTTCCAGTTGTCGTGGGGTGTCCCACCCGCCGCCTGCTGGTTGGGTACCAAGTCAAAGTCCAATCGGTATGATAATTCAGCGAGCGAAACGGATGGCATTTGGCGAGGTAGGAGCAGGAGCGCGGCGTGGCCCAGGAGCGAGGACAAGCAGAAACCCTCTTGCGCGAGTCGGCGGAAGCCGAGCGTGCGCTCATCGATGCCGAGTTCGCGGCCGAGCACCAGCTCGCCCTGGCCGAAAAACGGTATCGCCGCTCGCTCGAAAAACTGGAACGGTCACAGCAACGGGTCGAGCGCCGGCGCCGCGAGTTCGAACAGGCGCGCTCCCGCCTGGATCAGTGTCAGTTGGAGCGTGCCGCCGGTCCGCTCATTCGACGAGTCTCGGTGGCCCGTCCCGCATTGCCCCGTCCCGCGCGCGACGATTCCCGCGTGCGCACGCGAGTCCCGAAAACAAACGAACCGGCACCCGAAGGCGCCGGTTCGAATGGTTCCGATTCTGAAAAGCAGAGTTAAACCGAAACCGGCTGCCCCGCGAGTGCCATAACCGCCGGCGCACCGACCGCAACATCCGAGGCGATCTTGCCCTTGCCGTCGATCAGCACGGCCGAGGGGGTGCCACCTGCCCCGAACTTGCGTCCGGTGGCAAAGCCTTCGTCCAGCAACATGCGCAATGGGATCTCCATCGCCTGATTGGCCTCCACCGTACCGGTTGTCACCAGCACCATTTCCGGCGAGCCTTTCGGCTTGTCCTTGGCCCATGACTTGAGATCGTCCGCCATCCGCTTGCAGAAACCGCAACCCGGGTTCCAGAAGACGAGTAGCGTATCGGTGGTATGGCGTTGGAGATCGAACTCCTTGCCGTCCAGATCCTTGAGCTTGACATCCGGGGCCTTCTCGCCCTTCTTGGTAGGAGGCTCGGCCTTGGCGGCCGGAGCCGAGGGCGCCGGCTTCTTGCCAGACGCGAGCGCGATCACGTTCGGGGCCCCAACGGCGATTTCCGAGGCGATCTTGCCGGTCGGATCGATCAGGATGGCGGACGGCGTGCCGGTCGCTCCGAACTTGCGCCCGGTATTGAACCCTTCGTCGATCACCGTGGTGGAAGCCAGGCCCATCGCCTTGTTGGCTTCGACGGTGCCGGTGGAGACAAGAATCACCTCCGGGGCGCCTTCAGGCTTGTCGCTCTCCCAGGCCTTGATGTCGTCGGTCATCTTCTTGCAGAAACCGCAACCGGGATTCCAGAAGACGAGCAGAGCCTGCTTCCCCTTGTAATCCGCGAGCTTGACCGTCTTGCCATCGAGATCGGGCAGCTCCATGTCCGGAGCATCCTGTCCGACCATATTCGGGCGTTGCGGCGCCGCCGGTTTGGGGGGAGCAGCGGGAGCTCCGCCATTGGCCGCTGCGGCAGGCGCTGCCGCGGCAACTGCGGCGGGAGCTGCCGGTCGGGCGGCTGCCAGTCCGGTAGCGCTTGCCAGTAGGGCGCGAATCGCTTCGCCGCCGCCTGAAACTGGGCTGGCGATCTTGCCGCTGCGGTCGATCAGCACTGCGGATGGAGTCCCAATGGCCTTGTATTCGTTGGAAACCGAGCGGTTCTGCTGCAGCAGCACAGTCGAAATGCCGTGCTCGGATACCTTCGCCTTGTTATCGTCGGCAGTGCCGGAGGTAATGACCGCGATGTTCAACTTGCCGATATTTTCCCGCTGCCACTTTCCAACATCTGGCAAGAGCGCGTTGCACGGTCCACAGGTTGGATCGGTGAAGAGAACCATGGTTGGCAACCCGTTGGACCGGATGGCGTCGAGCGTCTGCGTCTCGCCGAACAGCCCTTCGAGCTTGAAGGCCGGAGCGACCGTGCCCACTGCCAGGCCAGGAGCCGGTGCGGCAACCGCTGCGGCGGTCGGGGCAGCCGCAATTCCAGCTGCGGCGCCGTTCTGCTGGCCGGCTTCGATGGCATCGAGCCGCAGGAGCACGCGCCCATTCTGTCCAAGCAGATGGACCAGGATGTAACCGATGGCGGCCACCGCCGCGATCAGCGCGATAAAGAGAATCGTTGCAATGATTTCAAAGGTGCTCAAATCGCCCACCCATCCCAGCAGGCTTGCGCCCGCGCTACCGTACGAAAACGACCAACGATCCGTGCCGAAGAGAATAATGAAGAGTGCCACGATGCCCAACAGGCCGTTGCGAATAAGCGTTCGCGGCCCTGCGGGTTCAGAATGGATCTGCCCAAAGCAGTGACAATCGGGTGCGCGGCCCTTGGCCATGTTGTAGCCGATTCCGCCAACGAACGCGGCCAGCAGGAGAAAGGAGAGGATTGCGCCCCACCAGGCGGTGCTGGTTGGAATCAGCAATAACGCGGTGATGAGCTCGACGATTGGCAACCCGATCGATGCGGGTCCCGCCAGCGGTTCGGGTAAACCGAAATCCCGCATCGCCTTCCGCGAGCCCTTGAGATCGAGGAATTTGCCGACGCTGGAGACCAGAAACGTGACCGCCAGCACGATTCGAGCGAGAAGCAGGAGAAATTCCATCAAGTACCCCGGCGCAACCGCAAGCGGTGTCTCATCGATCCGAATGTGGCGGCTGCGAAGTTACACGATTCTAGCATCTTATGAATCGTACACTCCTCGTGATGCGTGGAAAAGAGGACCTATCTGGATGGGTAGGATATGACGACGTGATCGATCGCGAGGCGACTGTGTGACAGAGACGAATCCTGGTCAGGGCGAGCTGATGCATGGGGTCGTGGTGCGCGCCCATGGCAAATGGTTCACCGTCGAAGTGCCCGGCTCGGAAACGGTCTGGCTGGCGACGCCCAAGGGAACGCTGAAGCGAGGACGCCAGCGTTCGGATCCCGTGGTGGTGGGCGATCGGGTGCAGATCGTCGATGTTGGCGATGGGGAAGCGCGCATCGAGGAAGTGGCTGAGCGACGCTCGGTGCTGACCCGACCGCAGCGCGGATCGGCGGTCAACGATCAAATCTTGCTCGCCAATCTCGATCAGGCGCTCTTCGTTTTCGCGGTCCGGCATCCCGAACCGCACCGGCGCATGCTCGACCGCTTCCTTGTGCTGGCCGAGGACCGCGGATTGACCGCCATGATTGGCGTGAACAAGATCGATCTGGACGAAGCCCTGCCGGATGGCGAGCTCGCGTCCCAGTCTATTTTTGGTGACTACGAATCGATCTACCCGGTTTTCAGGTTCAGCGCGCGCACCGGCGCCGGGGTTCCGCCGCTGCGGACCGCTATGCAGGACAAGACCACGGTACTGACCGGACCTTCCGGAGTTGGCAAATCGAGCATTCTCAATGCATTGGGAGCGGAACGGATTCGTGATGTTGGCGCGATCTCCGATGCCACCGGCAAGGGTCGACACACCACAACCTCGGCCGAGCTGATTCGGCTGGATGCGGATACCTTCGTGGCCGATACCCCGGGCATTCGCTCGTTGGCGATGCACGGCGTCGACCCGAAACGGTTGGATTGGTGCTTCCGGGAAATGCGGCCCTTTCTTGGCCGCTGCTTCTATGCCGATTGCAAACATTTGTCCGAACCGGGGTGTGCGGTCCTCGATGCCCTGGCGGACGGCATCATTGGCCGGGAGCGCTACGAAAGCTATGCGGCGCTCCGGCGTGGAGAGCGGGATCGCGAACCAGGCGACGAGTGAGCTGGCTGAGGGATTCCCTGGCGCTCACCCGTGTCGCTCCTAGCGGACGATCGATTCTTCCGGGGTCTCGCCGTACTGGAATTCATCGACCCACGGCTTGCCTTCCGCGAAGCGGCTGGCGCGGAATGCCGTCATGTCCATCAGCTGCGGCTCCCCGTCGGCAATCCATTCCGCGAGCACCAGTCCGATCGCCGGCGCGGTTTTGAACGAGGTTCCGCTGTCGCCCGCCATGACGAAGAGTCCGTCGTACTGATCGAGCTTGTCGATGATCGGGTGACCGTCCGGGCTTTGCATGTAGACGCCGGTCCAGCCGCCGCGCATGGTCGAATGCGCGAAGGCTGGGAATCGCCTGGCCAGAGCCGCTCGCGCGAGATCGATATACGACTGCTCCAGCGGTCTCCTCGAAATCGGACGGATGGGTCCCATCCCGGTCCCCGACCGTGACGCCAATGAGGGTGGTGGTCGGCGTGACTGGCGCGATCCATGCCCGATTGACCGAGTCGATGACCACCCGATGCCGCCGATTGGTCGGCAAATCGTACGGGATGGCGGAAGATGACCACCCTCGACCGGCGCGGAAACAGCCCCAGATCGATTCCGAGCGGCAGCAAGAGCGAGTTGGCGAAGGCTCCGGCGGCGATGAGGACAGTCGGCGTCGAGATAAACCCCTGGGTGGTCTCGACGCCAGTGACCTTGCCGCCCTCGGTGACGACCCTGGTCGCTTCGACACCGGTATGAATGGTGGCGCCACGCTGCACGGCTGCCTGGGCAAAGCCAAATGCGGTGGCGTTCGAATCGGCGAATCCGGAGGACGGCTCGTATGCGGCGACCGTAATGTCATCGGTGGTAATGAAGGGTTCGATCGAGCGCGATGTCATCTCGCGTGACGATCATCGTGTCGCTGCCGAGCTCGCGCTGCATGGCGACGTTCTTTCGCAACGCGTCTTCGTCGCCCGGCGCGACCAGCCGGAGAAATCCGACCGGTTCGAGACCCGGGATCGCCGGCGCCGACCTGGTCGGCCCATCCACGAAAGATGCGCATGCTGGCCAGCGCGAGTTGGGTTTCTTCCGGATTGGAATAGTGCGCGCGCACGAGCGCGCCCGATTTCCCGGTGGCGCCCGCGCCGATATGGCTCCGTTCGAGGACGACGGGGCGAATCCCTTTGCGGGTAAGCTGATAGGCAGCCGAAAGGCCGTTGACCCCGCCGCCGATGACAACTGCTTCGGCAACGGTCGGAAATGCGGTCGAGCTGGCTTCGAAAGACATGGCATTTCCCTCCTGGACGGATTCTACGGCCCAACTGGGCGATTCCATTGAGCGAGAAAACCAACGATGCGCGATCGCCGGCAAGTTTCCAATGACAAGGTCGACGAGCTGATTCTCTTTCTTACCCCGCCCATTCGCTCGCTGCTCGAGCGGGTGGAGGCCGACGAGTTCACCACCACCCAGTTCATCGAGGTCATGCACCTCGATCCCCAGAGCGAGCTGGCCTATCAACAGGCGCTCGTCGAGTGGGGTGAGAACGCGGATAACGCGCGCATGGTCATCCATGGCCAGGTCATTCCCGCCGCGATGCGCAACTCCGGTATGGTCGAGTGGGTCGGGTTCGCCTATGAAGAAGAGGATCCCTGGGCTGTTCCCGCCTGGTGGCGGCTCAAGACTGATTGAGGCGAATTCCGGCCTACCAGCAGCGCTGAAACCGGGCAACCGTCCGGCGAGTTTCTGAGAATTGGTCGGTCGCGGGTTTCGATTACGACCTTTCGGGGTAGGTTGGGGACCGGGAGCCGTATATACTTCGATTTCTGACGGATGCCGTCTTCGCTCGGCGACGGTTGCGTTCGCGGAACGACCGCGTCGGGCTGCGCCGTAGCCAGACCCCAAGGACGCTTGTGCACCGCGGACGTGCGTGAGCCCGGAAGCGCGAATCGCGCCCGAATTTCCCCGTCCGTTTACACCTAATATGGAATCACCGAATGCAAGACAACTCAGGAAAGAACGGCAACGACCAGAAGAACTGGATCGATCGTGTCTGGAACCGCAACGGCGGCGACGGTAAGGATGGCAA
The DNA here is from genome assembly GCA_963720855.1 of uncultured Chloroflexia bacterium. Classification (GTDB taxonomy): domain Bacteria; phylum Chloroflexota; class Chloroflexia; order Thermomicrobiales; family UBA6265; genus JAMLHN01. The sequence goes on from CAVRGV010000003.1 coordinate 777,772, forward strand.
GGAAGGCGAGCCCGGATCTTCGCGGCCGCGCGTCCCAAGCTGGCTGATCGGTCTGCTGATTCTGGCGCTCGTCGGCTGGTATCTCTACCAGAACTTCGTGCCGCGCTCCGATCCGGCAGTCACCACCGGTGCCATATTCGGTGGTGACGGCCCAGATCGATGCTGGCAATGTCAAAGAAGCGACGATCACCGATTCGTCGATCAAGATCGATCTCGACAATCCGATCATCTGGAACAAGACCGATCAGTTGGTCGAAACCGCCAGCGGCTCGGACACGACCGAGTCCGATCAGCTCAAGGCGACCATCCCACCGGTGGTGCAAACCAACAACCAGCAGCTCATGGATCAGTTGGCGGCGCAGGATGTGATCGTCAACGGCGAGCAGCAAACCAGCTCGCTCTGGACCGGGTTGCTGGTCAGTTTCCTGCCGATCCTGCTCTTCCTCGGATTGATCCTCTTCATGGGCCGCCAGATGACCCGCGGCCAGCAGAACGTCTTCGGCTTCGGCCGCAGCCGCGCCCGGCAGCACGATCCAGAACGCCCGCAGGTGACGTTTGCCGATGTCGCTGGTGAAGAAGAGGCGAAGCGCGAGCTGACCGAAGTGGTCGACTTCCTGCGCAATCCCGCCAAATACCACCAGCTCGGCGCGCGCCTGCCGCGCGGTGTGCTGCTGGTCGGACCTCCAGGCACCGGTAAGACCTTGATGGCGCGCGCAGTTGCCGGTGAGGCCGGGGTGCCGTTCTTCAGTATCTCCGCGTCGGAATTCGTCGAAATGTTCGTCGGTGTCGGCGCCAGCCGCGTGCGCGATCTCTTCGAGAAAGCCAAGACGCATTCGCCCGCCATCATCTTCATCGACGAGCTCGACGCCGTCGGCCGCCAGCGGTTCGCCGGTTTGGGCGGTTCCAACGACGAGCGCGAGCAGACACTGAACCAGCTCCTCGTCGAGATGGACGGTTTCGACACCAACCAGGAAGTCATCATCATGGCGGCCACCAACCGCCCCGACGTGCTCGACCCCGCGCTCTTGCGCCCGGGCCGCTTCGACCGGCAGGTCACGATCGGGTTGCCCGACCGCTCCGGTCGCGAAGCGATTCTCAAGATCCACAGCCGCGGCATTCCGTTGTCGGCCGATGTCGATATCTCGAGCATTGCCCGAGGTACCACCGGGTTTTCCGGCGCCGATCTCTCCAATCTTGTCAATGAATCGGCCTTGACCGCGGCACGGCGCAACAAGAAGCTGATCGACAAGAGCGACTTCGAGGATGCCCTCGACAAGGTCCTGCTGGGGACGGTGCGCGCTGCGATCATGAACGAGGATGACCGCAAGGTGATCGCGTACCACGAGGGTGGCCACGCGTTCGTCGCGCATCTGACGCCGGGTACCGACCCGTTGCGCAAGGTCAGCATCGTGCCGCGTGGCCGGGCACTCGGCGTCGCGATTCAATCGCCCGAAGAAGACCGCTACAACGTTTCCAAGAGCTATTTGCTGGGCAGACTCGACACAGCCCTCGCCGGCCGTGCCGCCGAGATCGTCGTTTTCGATGAGATCACGACTGGCGCCGAAAGCGACCTGAAACAGGCAACCGCGCTGGCGCGGCGCATGGTCGGGCTCTGGGGCATGAGTGAAGATCTCGGACCTGTCTATCTCGGGACCGGCGAGGAGCATGTCTTCCTCGGCCGCGAGATCGTGCAGGAAAAAGCATTCTCCGATGCTACCGCCACCCGGCTCGACCACGCTGTGCGCGAGTTGGTGGAAGACTCACTGGGACGTGCACGCAGCATGGTCAGTGATAACCGCGAGAAGCTGGAGCTGCTGGTCAAGGCGTTGCTGGAAAAGGAAACCCTCGACGCGACTGAAGTGACCGCAATTCTCGGCCCCCGCCCGGGTGGCCGGAGCGACGAGCCGATTTCCCTCGATAGCGCCGCGGAAGAGCAGCGTGTGAATGTCGATCTGAACGGCACGCCCATCGGCGCGGCCGAGTAGGAATCGTCAGTTCGTGAGGCGATTTCGCGCGCTTGTTTCGCTGATTTGTCTACTCTTGAGTGCGGCCATGGTTTCGACCGTGGCCGCGCAGGGACAGACCATAGTTCCGGTCGCTCCCGTCCGCTCCTTTGAGGTCATCGCGGAATACCCGCATGACGTCGCGGCCTTCACCGAGGGATTGATCCTGGTGGATGGCCAGCTCTACGAAGGGACCGGTCTGAACGGGGTCTCCGAGCTTCGGCTGGTGGATTTGCAAACTGGCGACGTGCTCGCAGCGGCACACGCTGAGCGACCGAATACTTCGGCGAAGGCGTCACGGTGCTTGGCGACAAGATCTATCAGCTCACCTGGCAAACACAGACCGCGTTCGTCTATGACCGGGAATCGTTCGAGCAAATCGGCACCTTTTCGTACGACACCGAAGGATGGGGGCTGACGAACGACGGCACGTCGCTGATCATGAGCGACGGTTCGGATCAGATCTTTTTCCGCGATCCGGACACCTTCGAGGTCACCCGCCAGATCAGCGTGCGCGATGGCGACAATCCGATCGTCGACATCAATGAACTCGAATATATCGACGGCGTTCATCTGGGCGAACGTGTGGCGTACGAACTTCATCGCGCGCATCGACCCCGAAACCGGCACCGTGATCGACTGGCTCGATCTCTCCTCGCTGCAGGAGCAGGTGGTGGCGACGGGGGCGCGAATCGATGTCCTCAACGGCATCGCCTCGAACCCGGAGACCGGCACCGTCTACGTCACCGGGAAATTCTGGCCCACGCTGTTCGAAATCAGACTCACCGACCGAAAACTGATTTCTTCGCGTCCGTGAGCCCCGGTCGTTGGGGCATACTACCGGCAGCGGTTGGACGCTGGATTTTTCTGGGAAAGGATCGTTCCGTTGGCTGACGCAGACGTCAACATTACCCACGAGCTCCCTGCCATCGACGCAGAGGAGCTCGACGCACTGAAAACGATCGAACGCCGGATGCTTTGGCTTTCGACCCAGATGATCCATCACGCCAACAACGTACGGCCAAGCTCTGAAAAAACCAAGGTTGGTGGTCACCAGGCGTCGTCCGCCTCGGTCAGCTCGATCATCGCCGCGCTCTATTTCAACTTCCTGCGGGCCGGTGACCGAGTTTCCATCAAACCGCACGCCTCGCCGGTTTATCACGCCGCGCAGTACCTTCTCGGCAATCTGGACAAGGACTATCTTCCAACGCTTCGCCAGTACAAAGGCTTGCAGGCATATCCCAGCCGCACCAAAGACCCGGATCCAGTCGACTTCTCCACCGGGTCGGTCGGTCTTGGAGCCGTAGCGCCGGTCTATGCCGCGCTCGCCAGCAAATACGCCCAGCTCCACTGGGGTGAGGACGCGGTCAATTCAGGCCGCTTCGTCGCACTCATGGGCGATGCCGAGCTGGACGAAGGCAATGTCTGGGAGACCGTCGCCGAAGAAGCGATTCGCGGGCTCGGCAATGTCATCTGGATTGTCGACCTCAATCGCCAGAGTCTCGACCGGGTCATTCCCGGGGTGCGTGCCGACCGATTGAAGGCGCTCTTTGCGGGCGCCGGCTGGAACGTGTTCGAGGCCAAGTACGGTACCCAGCCTGGAAGCCGCGATGGACGGCCCCAGGCGGGAGCGCCCTGCGTCGCCGCATCGACGACATGAGCAACGAGGAATACCAGGCGCTCATCCGGCTGAAGGATGGCGCAGAGCTTCGCTCGCGTATTTCCGCCGTGGCGGATGCCAAATATCGCGGCGACATCCTGCGCTCGATTGAAGTCGACCTCCGACGAAGAGCTCCGCGATCTGATCGCCAATCTGGGCGGTCATGACTTGCCGAAGCTGATCGAGGTATTCAACCAGGCAGACGCGGTCGAAGATGCCCCGGCGGTGGTGTTCGCCTACACCGTCAAGGGCTTCGGGCTGCCGATGGCGGGGGATCCGCTCAATCACTCGCAGCTGTTGAACCAGTCCCAGATGGACGCATTGCAGGAAACGCTGGGCGACGGTATCGAGGATGTCTGGGCCGGGTTGCCGGAAGGCTCGCCTGCCTGGGAACTGGCCAGGCGCTCCGCCGATCGCCTGCGTGAGCGGCACGAAGATCGATACACTGTTCGATCCGGCCAGACTTGCCGGCAACGCTCGATGCCCGGCATCCCGAAACGACTTCGACTCAGGAATCGCTGGGCCGTGCGCTGGCGCGGTTGGCCGATATCGATGCCGTGCGCGATCGGCTGGTGACCATGTCGCCCGACGTGGCGACCTCGACGCACCTTTCCGGTTGGATCAACAAGGTCGGCGTGTTCGCGTTCGAAGAGGGCCCGGAGTACGAGATTGCCGGTCAGCGGATGCTGAAGTGGCACCCAACTCCCGAAGGGCATCACATCGAGCTCGGTATCTCCGAGATGAATCTCTTCATGTGCCTGGGGCAGTTCGGGCTTTCCTATGAGCTGACCGGGCAACATCTGATTCCCATTGGCACGGTTTACGACCCGTTCGTTTGCCGCGGGCTCGATGCGCTGATCTACAGCCTCTATGTCGGTTCGAAGATGATCTTTGCCGGAACCCCGGCAGGCGTTTCGCTGAGCCCGGAAGGCGGCGCGCACCAGAGCACGATCACCCCATCGATCGGTATGGAGTTGCCTGGACTGGTGCTCTACGAACCGGCGTTTGCCACCGAGCTCGAGTGGATCCTCCTCGAAGGCATCAAGCAGGTCAGCGACCGCGAGCACGGGCTTTCGACCTATCTGCGCTTGTCGACCAAACCGGTCGATCAAACCTTGATGCGCGAGCCACTGGCGCGGTTTGGCGAGGAAGAGCTGCGCCGGCAGGTGCTGGCTGGTGGGTACCGGCTCATCGACCGCACGGTGCATGCGCCGGAGCTGCCGGCGTCCGATGCGGTCAACATCTTCGTCGGAGGAATCATGGTTCCGGAAGCGATCGAAGCGGCGCAACGGCTGCATGACGAAGGTGTGGCCGCGAATGTCATCGTAACGACCAGTGCGGACAAGCTCTTCGGGTCGTTGCAGGATTCGCGCCGTGCGCTCCTGCGCAATGCAAGCGCAACCCTCGATCTTGGTCATCTGGAAACGTTGATTCCGGCCAGCGAGCGGCGTGCGCCAATCGTGACCGTGCAGGATGGCGCGTCGCATGCGATGAGCTTCCTGGGCTCGGTCTTCGGCGTGCCGGTGGTGCCGCTGGGCGTCGACGAGTTCGGCCAATCGGGAACACGAGCCGATCTCTACGACCAGACCGGTATCGACGCGGACGAGATCGTCAATGCGGCCATGCTCTCACTCGAGCTTGGAGCCGCGTTGCGCGCTTAATCGGTCATGCTCGATCCCGACGCTCGCAAGCGGTTGCTGCGGTCGTTCACCTACGGACTGTTCTGGGTGAGCGCCGAGCATGCCGGTGAGCGCGGGATCTTCACCGCCAATTGGGTGAGCCAGGCATCGTTCGATCCGCCATTGCTCATGCTTTCGGTCGAGCGGGAGAGCTCGACCTTGCCACTGATTCGCGCCAGCGGGCGATTCGTGATCGGACCATTTCGATCGGATCAACGTGAGCTGGCCGGGGATCTCGGGCGCCCCAAAGCTCGCGTCGGGGACAAGAGTCGACGGCATATCAGCTCGAAACCGTTGCGATGGACACGGGTGGGTTCGCGCTGTCGGCAGTCGTTGGGAGCGCTGGCATGCGAGGTTCGCTCCGAAGTCGATGCTGGCGATTCGGTGGTGTTCATCGCGGAAGTCGTGGAAGCCCGGGTGCTGGGTGAAGGCGATCCGCTCACGATGGCGGAGGCGGGATTTCGTCATTTCGGCTAAAGCAGTTGCGACAAATTGGCCTGCGACGTGCGTGTTTCGGGCGCAGTGCAGGAACTTCGAGTCCTGCTGGAACAATCAACGCGCCTCTGTGATCGACGAGCAAGCGTTTTCACAGCCGCTTTGGTCCGTCCTGTCGAGCGCGAACCGAAAGGAAAAAAGGGTCACTGCTCCCTATCGCCGCACGGGCTTGATTCATCCCGGTCAGGGAGGTACCCGACCGACCACCAGCGAGAATTCGGTGCAATCGTTTCCAAGCCGTCGCGCTTGACACGATAAGAACAAATGTTCTATAATATTGGCAAGCGGCACATCGGCGGACAGATGCATGCCTGGGCAGTGCCCCAGTGCTACCCGCCCGGCTTCCCCGCCGTCACCCAAGGCTCCACGCGCGGACTCATCGTGAGTGATCGTTCGTCGAGAACATTCGATGCAACACCCGCATCCGACCAGGGCGCAGCCATACCCGATTCGTCATCCCGGCTTGCTTCCTCGTCATCCCGACCGGCTCCCCCGTCATCCCGACCGAAGCGGAGGGACCTCTTGTCGCCCAAGCCGCGGTTCCATCCCGAAACCCCAATCCGGTCGTAGCGAAGGGCCTCCGTGCCCTCCCAACGCTTCATCGCGACCTGCATACGCTAGCTCCGTGCCGCAACAGGAGAGGGAGGTCCTTCACTATGGCGAACATTTCGGTAGCTTCACCAACGAGCAACGGCCGGCGGACTATCCGCCGGCCGTTGAATTTTCGGGAAAAGCGCTCCCGGGATTGCCTACATCTGGTAAGCGGTTTCTCCATGGAGTGAGAGATCGAGGCCTTCGACCTCCTCATCCTCCGAGGCTCGGAGACCGAAGAGCGCGTCGACCACTTTCAGGAGGATGAAACTGACCACCGAGACATACAGGATGACCGCGCCTACCGCGACCACCTGCTTGACCAGCTGATCGGGGTTGCCGTACAGCAGCCCATCCGCACCGATACCGTTCAGCGAGGCGTCTGCAAAGATTCCGGTAGCGAGCGCACCCCAGATTCCACCGACACCGTGAACCGCGAAGACATCGAGTGCATCGTCGACCTGCCCGCCGGCTTTGATCAGCTCGGCGGCGAAGAAGCAAAGAACACCCGCTACGCCACCGATCACGATCGAAGAAAGCGGGTTCACATATCCGGCAGCCGGAGTGATAGCAACCAGTCCTGCGACTGCGCCGACGCCGGTACCGAGCACCGATGGCTTGCCCGTTCGCAACCAGGCCACGGAGACCCAGGTCAGCCCCGCGGCAGCGGCGGCCAGCGTGGTGGCAACGAAGGCATTCGCGGCCAAACCGTCCGCTGCCAGCGCGCTGCCGGCATTGAAACCGTACCAGCCGAACCAGAGCAGTCCGGCGCCAATGAGGGTCATCGGAATATCGTGCGGGGTGATGCCTTCTTTTTCGACCCCGACGCGGCGCCCGACCACGATCGCGGCGATCAGTGCCGTCACTCCAGAGGCGATGTGCACCACCGTGCCGCCCGCGAAGTCCATCGCGCCGTAATCGAAGAGCCAGCCGCCGGCGGCCCAAACCCAGTGGCACACGACCGAGTAGACCAGCGTCGACCAGAGTACGGCAAAGACGATGAATGCCTTGAAATTCTTCCGCTCAGCGAACGCGCCCGAGATGAGCGCCACGGTGATGATGGCGAACATCATCTGGAAGAACATGAAAACCATAGCCGGAACGCCGGTTGCGCCCGGTTCGACGCCGACATCGCGCAAGCCCGATGAAGTCGAGATTGCCGATGAACCGGCCCGTGCCGCCGAACGCCAGCGAATAGCCCCAGAGCGCCCAAACGATGGCGATGAGACAGAGGATGAAGTAGCTGTGCATCAACGTCGATAGCACGTTCTTCTTACGGACGAGTCCGCCATAGAACAGACCAAGGCCCGGTGTCATCAGCATCACAAGTGCCGACGACATCAGAACCCAGGCGGTATTGCCGGTATTGAGCTCCACAACATCCCTCCTGCCAGTTGAACCGAATGAACACTGCGGAGTCTAGGCAGCAATGTGCAACATTCACATGTGGCTCTGGCACGAATGGCGTCGAGTGTTTTGTTCGTAACAGACAAATACCGATATGCCTGGCGATTTCTTGCACACGCGGCACAGGTTGAAGGCAATGGCTATGGTCGAACTTAGTGCTCTGTGCCCAAGAGGATTCGCTGTGCTGCACAGCGCAATGTTCCGGCGTGCCAGACCGAACGTACTCATCAGTAGGATGGGGGCTTCCATCGTATACTCGCGCGGAGCCTGGGGCGGGATGGTTTCGTCGTTCCATGCTTTTTCTGTTTTATAGAGGCAAAATGGTGTCCCACGATTCTGCGAACGGCGATCTGCACGACGACTCTTTGCTCGTGAGCGCTATCGATGGCGAAGCGATTGAGACCGAGGCGCACGCGCCCCGGCCGGTACCGCGCCGGCGCCGCGGGAGCGGGAGCGTCGAAGTCGTCGAAGAAGAAGTGATCGTCGAATCGATCGCCACCACTCCGGCGGTGGACAAGCCCGTAGTACCTGAACCTGCGCCCGCCAGGTCCCGCAAGATGCCGGCCTCCATAAGTTGGGAGACTGTGGCCTATCTGGTCATGATCCTCCTGGCGATTGGCTCGCGCTTCTGGAATCTTGGCGAAAAGGCGTTGCATCACGACGAGTCGCTGCACGCCTATTACTCCTGGGTGTACTACGTTGGCGATGGTTATAAGCACGACCCGCTCATGCACGGGCCGTTCTTGTTTCACTTCGGCGCGCTGATCTATCTCCTCTTCGGTGATACCGATGCGACCGCTCGATACGGCGCCGCGTTCTTCGGTGTGCTGATGGTGGGCATGCCCTGGTTCCTGCGAGGCCGGCATTTCCTTGGGAAGTACGGCGCGCTGGCTGCCAGCTTCTTCATCCTGATCTCGCCGTCGATCCTCTATCAGAGCCGCTATATCCGCCACGATATCTATACGATTGGCGGCACCCTCTTTCTGTTCATCTGCATCTTCCGGTACCTCGAGCGGCCCAAGCGGGTTTGGTTGATCCTCGGGTCGGCGACGCTGGCGTTCCTCTTTGCCAATCACGAGATCGTTTTCGCCATCGTCGCCATCTTCTATGGCTTCCTCTACGGCGCGTTGATGATCGAGCAGTTCACCGCCTTCCGCCGCACGCGCGACCGGCGGGCGTGGGAGCTGGCCGGTGTGCATGCCGGATATGTCATCGGCATGTTGCTGCTCTACGCGCTCATTCCCAGTGGGACACGCTCGGAGCTGCTCGATATTCCCTGGGAAAATCCGACCCAGGCGCAGGAAAACACCTATTACAAGATGTTCCTGACCAATCCGCTGATCATCGGCGCCACCCTGCTGACGGTCGCGTTCCTGGCTGGGCTCTGGTGGGTGCTCATTCGCAAGCGGCCACAACCCGTGGTCGAGGTCGATTGGGACGCGGACTACGTGCTCGAAGAAGCTCCGGAGCATGGCCGTATCTATGTCACACCCGCGGACGGGTTCTCGGTCACCAATGCCGTGCGCTCGATCTGGGAAGACAAGACCGGTCTGATGCTGGCGATCTTCGCCTACCTGGTCGTCTTCGTTCCGCTCTACACCAGCATGTTTACCAACATGGCCGGGTTGCGCTCATCGACCATCGATACCGACGGTACCCTGCTCTACTGGCTCGGGCAGCACGACTTCCGGCGCGGGGAACAGCCCTGGTTCTATTTCCTGCTGCTCTTGCCGCAATACGACTACATCGTCGCGGTGCTCGGAGCCTTGCTGGTCGTCGTGACGCTGGTGCGATCCGGCGCATCGTTGCTGGGTTGGTCTGGCGGGAAGCAGCTCTTTTTCCGCCTCTTTCTCTCGCTTTGGTTCCTGGGAATCTTTGTCGGACTCTCGTATGCCGGCGAAAAGATGCCGTGGCTGCTGGTGCACATCACCCTGCCCGGCGTTTTGCTTGCCGGCGCGATGGTCGGAGCCATCGTCGATATGGCGCTGGATGCGCGGCGACGGAACGTCGAAGAGGACGCGGGGGAATGGAGCTGGCTCGGACTCACGGTTCGTGACTGGGGGTTGTCCGCCGCGCTGGTCGTCATTGGCGCGGCCTTCGTCTGGATCGCTGCGCCGCTCACCTTCGGGCAATTCCTCGAAACCCCGGACGGTTCACATGCGGGTATCCGGCGATTTGTAACTGAAAGCCGCTGCTGACAACTGGTGGTGGCTGGCTATCCCGTTCTTGCTCTCCGCGGTACTACTGGTTGCCTGGGTCGTCTGGCGCGGTATTCAGCGCACGTCGCTGGCGGCGATGGCCGCGCTCGTGCTCGGTTTGTCGCTGCTCCAGGTCCATGCCGGTTGGCGATTGAGCCATGCACGACGCCGATGTTCCAAAGGACATGCTCATCTATACCCAGACCTCGCCCGACGTCACGCGGGTCATGAGTGAGATCGATGCGCTCTCAGACGAGCTGACCGGCGGCGAGCATCTGGAGGTCTGGTACGACAGCGGGGTATCGTGGCCGTTCCAGTGGTACCTGCGTAACTATGACAATGCCCGGTTTATCGGTGCGTCACTCACGCAGGACCCCGGGAATGCGCCCGATGCTGCTGCTCGGTGGCGGTGGCGAGCGATTCGCAATATCTGGGTAACTACACCGCGACTGACTACGTATTGCGCTGGTGGTTCCCGGAAGAGACCTACCGGAGCTTCGCGATTGCGCCCGAGATTCCCCCGGGTCGCAGCGCCTGGTTGTCCTTGCCGATCAGCCGCACGGACCGCTCGATATCCTGAGCTCGATCTTCGACACGGTCGAAGGCGAGAAGAATATCGACAATCAGCTTCGTCTTTATCGTCTTCTCATGTATCGCGATCTCGACTGGGAGATTGGGCAAACGCCCTTCCGGCTCTATGTCCGGAACGATCTGCTCCCCTTGTACAACTCTATTCGCTATTCGCAGTAGCGCTCCCGCCTGGAAAGGTTTCGCGTGGCCGAAGTAACTGCCGATATCACTCTCGAACGGGATGAGGGCCGATCGATCGATCTGACCAGCGTCTCCTGGTGGAAAGCCAGCGCCGTCGTGCTCACGCTGGTGAGCTTCGCATTGCGCATGTTCCATCTGGGAAATGTGCCGCTTTCCACCTCGGAAGGGAACCGTGCGTTTCAGGCGCTTGTCCTTTCTCGATGGCCGGGCGCTCGCGCCTGGCGAGTATCTCGCGCGGCTCGAGTCCGGTCATGCTGCTCGGGCAGGCTGGGTCGCTGTTCCTCTTCGGCGAATCGGATAGCGTCGCGCGCTTCATGGTGGCGCTGGCTGGTGCCGGGCATCGTGTTGCTGATCCTTGCGCTCTGCCCATTCGTCGGCCGTCCTCAGGCGATGGCCATGGCGATCCTGGCGACCTTCTCGCCGACGCTGCTCTATGCCTCGCGGGTGGCCGAGCCGCCCGTACTTATCGCCTTTTTCGCGATGCTCCTGCTGGTGAGCCTGCTCTATCACGGCCGCAATCCCTCTGGGTGGTGGGCGGCCGGCGTTGGACTCGGTCTTGGCGGCATGTTCGCGTCTGGGCCGGCATCGATCTCCGTGTTGCTCTGCATGGTTGCGGGACTCGTGGCCGCATGGTTGGTCGATTCGACCGGAGAAGGTGCGGCGCGCGAAGCAATCGGTGGACTCGCTGCCGGTATGCACAATCTGCTCATCCTGGGAATAACCTTCCTCGGAACTCTCCTGATCTTCTTCACGCATGGGTTCAGCTCGGTAAGCGCGCTGCGCGGCATCCCGGAAACGATCTCGAGCTGGGGTCGATCGATCGTTACCAGCGAAAGCTCGATACCGACGCAGTACTTTCTCTTGGTGATCCTCCTCTATGAGATCGTTGCGCTGGTCTGCGCGTTGATCGGATTCGCCGTCGAAGGCAAGGAAGGACCGGGGACGGCTCAGCTCGCTCTTCTTCCTGGGCTGGTTCGTAGCCTCGCTGGTGCTCTTCAGCTTCTCCTCCGGGCGTTCCGCATCGCAGGCAGTGCTGGTGGTCTGCCGCTCGTGTTGTGGGGTGGCTACGGAGCCGGGTCGTTGCTGGAAGCGGTCAACTGGAGAGAGATTTCCGGTAGCAAAGCCGCCTTGCTGGTCTTCACCTTGTTCGGGTTGGTGCTCTCGATCGTGGCATTGATCGCCGCATTCGGGCCGCATCGGCAGCAGCGCCGATTCGACCCGTGCGACGGTCGAATCACTCATGATCGCGGTCATCGCGGTGGCTCCGCTGACGTACCTGACCTTCATTCAATTGCCGCGGCCGGCGCAGTGACAGCGACGCGCCCACGCGGCGGCACTGGCGAACACCGCTGCTCGGCGCTGGCTGCGGCGGTGATTTTGCTGCTGGGGCTGTACACCATTCGCTCCACGGTCATGCTCAATTATTACCGGGCGGACGGCAGCTGCGGAGCTGCTTGCGGAACGAACCTCGACACCGGCGGTTTCCGTTTTCGCCAGCCGGATCACCAATGTTTCGCGCGATCTGGCGGTGAGTGGCGCGTCGCCGGAGGATCCGGAAGGCGGTCATTCCATCACCATCGATATCGAGCAGGGTGTGAAGTCTCCGTTCCGGTGGTACTTCCGCGACTTCCCGAATGTCACGATCGTGCCAAATGGCGAGGCCGGGCAAACTGGCGCCGATCTCGTGATCGTGCAAGATCAGGCGTCGATCGATCAGGCCAACTACACGCCGCAAACGATCCCCTATCGCAATCGGGTTCCACCGCAGTACGTCACGCCGTCGATTGGCAATGTGCTCAAGGGGATCTTCTTCCCGAGCCATTGGGAAGATGGCGTGCGCTTCCTGCTTGTTCCGTGACGGAATCACGCTGCCGGATCCCGGAAACGGTCGTGGCGGGGTATGGACCACGCATTTCGAACCAGCTCTCGCCCAGCTCGGGTCCGTATAGCCTGAGCGATCGGCCCGGTCCAGGCGCTGGACGAGGCCAATTCGATGAACCACGCGGAATCGCCGCGGACATCACGAATGGCAACACCTATGTCGTCGATATGGGCAACGACCGGGTTGAGAGCTTCAGCGTCGACGGTGCGTTTGCCGGTAGCTGGGGTGGACGGACGGTTCGGTCACCTTCGGTACGACCGACGACGGGCTTGGGCCGACCGGTATTGCGGTTGGGTACGACGGATTGATCTACGTGGCCGATACCTGGAACCATCGCGTGGTCGTCATGAGCAGCAATGGCGATGCTGGTGCGCGAGTTCGGCTCGTTCGGCGATACCGCCGATTCCGCCGATGCGTCACCGCAGCCAGGGACTCTTCTTCGGGCCGCGCGCGGTGGCGGTAACCGCTGAAGAGATCTTCGTGGTCGATACCGGCAATGAGCGCGTGCAGGTCTTCTCCCCAGATGGCACGTTCCTGCGGTCCTGGGGCGGAAATGGCAACGGCCCGACCCAGTTCGTCGAGCCGGTCGGCATCGTGGTCGGTCCGGATGGGCGCGTGTATGTCGCCGATTCGGGCAACGGGCGCATCAGCGTCTTCCAACGCGACGGTACACCGATTGCACAATGGCCGGTGGATGCCTGGCAGGGTCAGGCCTACTTCGAGCCGTATCTGGCCTTCGACAACAATGGGCTGCTCTACGCCACCTCATCTGCGACTGGCACCGTCGAGGTGTTCGACCTCGATGGCAACTATGTCACCAGCCTGACCGGTACCGGGGTAGGAGCAGTTCCAGCGGCCAATCGGCATCACGCAGGGTGCCAACGGTCAGATGATGGTGACCGACGCCGGCGCGAATGCGGTGCTCGAGTTCTCACCGATATTGCCACCGGTCTATGTGGATCCAGATGCCTCGCCGGTAGCATCGCCCGCGGCTTCGCCTGTGGCCTCGCCAATTGTCGACGGGAGCCCGGTGGCCGCCGAACCAACTCCGACGGCAGTCGGGTAGAAAATCGAATTCTCCGGATGATCGAAACGCCCGGTCGACTTCGACCGGGGGTTTCAGACTTGTCTTCCTGCGTTCCGTCAGCGGCGCCGAGAGGACCTGGAGTCCCGTTGCAATTCCTAGTTGTCCGAGGCTTCCGGGGTGCCTTCGGGGGAGAGGAGCCACGCTTCGAACTCGGCCGTGAGGCGTTCTTCGTACTCGGCCCAATAACTCCAGTTTTCCACGAACTGCAAGGGTTTGTTTCCGGGAGCGCTGGGCAAAATCGCGAGCCGATCGTTGCGAATGAGCGCGAAAGGAATCGATATTGACCGGTCCATAGGGAACCAGGATCGAGAAGTTTGCCTGGGGGATGGCGCGGGTGGCGTAGTTGATAAAGTCGAAGGCAACGTCCTGGTTGGGCGCGCCGCGAGGGACGATCCAGGCGTCGGCCGAGAGCATGCCCTGATACCAGTTGATGCGCACCAGGTCGGTGAGCTCGAGCTGCGGGATGCGCACATTCCAGCTACTCGCAACTCCGACAGCATCGGCCGCGACCAGCTCGGCTGGTTCCTTACTCTCCTGCCACCAAACCAGCACGTTGTCACGAATTTTGTCCAGTGACGCGAATGCGCGATCAGTATCGAGCGGATACAACTCCTCGATCGGTACGCCGTCCGCCAACAATGCAAATTCCAGCGTGCCAATGGGATAACGCCGCAGGCAGCGCAGATCTGCTGGCGAGATGTCGACACCGTCGACGATAGCCGGCACATCCCAGAAATTGCTCCAATCCTGGGGGATGCTGGTGGAGTCGACCGAATAGATCATGGTGGCCGAAAAATAGGCGACCCCGACCCCATATTCGAGCGCGATATCTGGAAAGAGCGGGGAACGGTCGACGACGTCATAGTTCATCGGTTCGAGCACATTGTCACGCGCGAGACGGACCATTTGCTCCATCGGCACTGTCATGACATCCCAGATGACATCTTCCGATTCAACCTGGTCGCGCAAGCCGCCGATATCGGCGACTTTCTCTTCGATCGAAGCGCCAGTCGCAGCAGTGAATGGTTTGAAAAAGGCCTCATTCTGCGCGTTCTGATAGTCGCCACCCCAGGCGGCAATGTTGAGCGTTCGACCTTCCCAACGCGTCGGATCGGTATAGGCCGGCACCGGAGACGCATTGGTCAGTTGCGCGGGAGTTGGGGTGACCTCGAGGGTGGGAGAGGGTTCCGGCGTGTGGGTTGGATCGCCCGAGGATGGTGAATCATCCAGTGAGCAACCGGTCAACCCGGCGGCTAGTCCGAACGCTCCGAGAGAAAGAACCGAACGTCGCGAAAGCCCCACGAATCGACCGCCGTATCCAAGCTATGGCCAGTGCATCCATGCACCCGACCCCATTGCCGGACACATTGGTCCGCGCTTCCAGCGATCATAGCGGATGACAGCCAGAATAGGGGATTGCTTCGCGGCAAATTCCCGGCTGGTAGGATGCGGGCGACAAGCCTTCTCGCCGGTGCAGCCGGTTTTGAATGACAAGGGAATACCCAACGATGCGCGTGTTGCTGGCTGGAATTGTGCATGAGACCAACACGTTCGCTGAAAAGCGGACCGATATCGACGAGTTCGAGGCAAATGGCTTCTTTCGCGGCGAGGAGCTGTTGGAACTAGCCGGAACGAACACCGTGATTGGTGGGGCAGTCGGGTCGGCGGCAGAACTCGGAATTGAGCTCATCCCGGTTGTGGCAACGAGTGCCATTCCCGGGGGTTTGGTGACCGACCGTGCCTTCGAATTGGTGGTCGGCGCGATAGAAGAGCGCTCTGGAACGTGTCCTGCCTGACGCGATCGTGCTCGACCTGCATGGAGCCATGGTGACGGAATCACATGACGATGGTGAAGGGGCCGTGCTGGCGCGCGTGCGTGCGGCTGCGGGAGCGCAAATGCCGATTTTTGCGACGCTCGATTTGCATGCCAATGTTGGCCCGGCAATGTTGGAAAACGCGACGGCGTTGGTTCCGTTCGACACCTATCCCCATATCGACAATGCCGAGCGCGGAAGCGAAGCGATGCGGTTGGCGGTTCGTGCCGCGTCCGGCGAGATTGCGCCAGTGATGGCGTCGCGCAAGTTGCCGGTGCTGCCTGATGGCCCTCGCCAATTCTCGGGCGCCGAACCGACGAAATCGATTATGGCGCTCGTGCACGAGGTCGAGACCCGCCCTGGAGTACTCACGGCCGGTGTCTGTTTCGCTTTTCCCTGGGCCGATTGTCCGTTTCCCGGCATGACCGTTACGGTCGTGACCGACGGCGATCGCGCGCTGGCCACGGCATACGCGGACGAGATCGGGGATTACATCTGGAGCCGTCACACCGAGTTCCGCACCGAGCTCTGGTCGGTCGAGGAAGCCATTCATGAAGCGATGGCAACCGAACTGGGACCGGTGGTGCTCGCTGATCTGGGTGATAACCCGGGTGGAGGCACTGCCGCCGATGGCACGTCCATTTTGTGGGGATTGATGGATCTCGGCGCAGAAGGAGCAGTGGTTTCGACGATCCGGGATCCCGAGGTCGTAGCACTTGCATTCGAAGCAGGGGAAGGAGCCGAAATCGAAACCCTGCTTGGCGGCAAAGACCGACGAGCGCCATGGGTATCCCATACCCATCAAGGCAACCGTGGTCCGGCTCAGTAACGGCGATTTCGTGTATGAAGGACCGATGGATCGCGGCGTGCACGACACGCTCGGGCGGACCGCGGTTTTGAGCGTGCACGGCCGGTATGGGCATGAGGTGCTGGTTATTGTCTGTGAGCGGCGCGTACAGTCGCTTGACACCGCGGTCCTGCGCTCTCAGGGGATCGAACCAACCGAGTGCAAGATCATTGCACTGAAATCAGCGGTGCACTTTCGGGGCGCGTTCATGCCGATTGCCTCTCGAATTCTGGAAGTCGACACTCCCGGCCTGACCTCGCTGGACTACACTCGCTTTCCGTATCAACGGTTGACGCGGCCGATCTGGCCATTGGACGAGATCTAGCTTCCGAACAGAAAGGCCCCCACCGTGGAAACATTCAATCTCTACATGGACGAGCTCTCGAGCGATGTGAACGGTGAAGCCGAAAAGTTCGTCGAGGTGCAGTTTCGTATCGTTCCCGCCAGCGCGGATGAGGGCGATCCCGAAGTCGACGCAGTCCTGGCCGGGCTCGATATTTTCGACCTGATCGACCTGCGCGACGAACTTCAGGGCGTGATCGATGCGCTTGCCACTTCGGGGTTCGAGAGCGTCGAGGACGGAGACGTCGAGCTTCCTGCGTAGCTCGCTAGCGAAGCCCGGACACAATCGAGACAGTCGCCATTGCCAGAATGACGGCGCCCGCAGCAATATCGATGCGGGTAATCCAGATTGGCGTCAGCCGGTGCCGTACGCGGCTCAGGAGCCCGCAGAGCAGTAGCCACCAAAGCATCGAACCCACGAAGACGCTGGCGACAAGCAAGATGGATTCGAGCGAGCTCGATCCGAGAGCTGAGTCCCAATCCGCCGAAGATCGCCGCGAATGCGAGGATGGTCGTCGGGTTCGAGAGCGTCAAGAGATACATCGTGCCAGCGATGCGCATCATGCCGTGGGAGGCGGTTGTTTCAGGACGCGCCTCGACTGGGCGGCGTGCGTTCTGAAGGATGCGGCAAGCGATGTAGAGCAACGCGATGCCGCCGCCGATGCGAATGAGCCGCTGATGATCGATCAGCAAGTCGGAGAAGGACGTCAGCCCGAACGCCGCGATGGCGCCGTAGGTCGCGTCTGCCAGCGCAATGCCAAGCCCGGAAACAAGCCCAGCCGCGAGACCGCGATCGATGGCGCGCCTCATGGTCAGCATGGACATCGGGCCGATTGGCGCAGCGACGGATAAGCCGATCAACACGCCCTTGAGCGCGAGGGAAAGATCCACAATAGGACCCTCTCTGTTGTTGGAGCGATTAGGCGATAAGGGGAGAGGCGGCGAGTCCAGACCGAGCATAGAGCTGCATGAGCTCGGCCTGAACGTCATGTTGGGATTCTACGCCCAACGTGCGCAGCATCGACCAGGTGCCGTCCCGACCCAGGGTCCAGGAGTCTTCGATATCGCTCAGGTAGAGCGGGAGGATCGTGTCGCGCAGATAGGCGATGAGCTGGCCATCTTCCACCGGGAATACGACTTCGATCCGGCGGTCGAGGTTGCGCTCCATCAAGTCGGCGCTGCCCATATAAATCTCGTCGTTCCCGCCGTTGCCGAAGTAATAAATTCGGCTGTGCTCCAGAAAGCGTCCTATGACGCTGCGGACGCGGATATTCTCGCTCCAACCCGGAACCCCGGGCCGCAGGCAACAGGAGCCACGTACGATCAAGTCGATCTGCACACCTTCTCGCGAGGCGACGTAGAGGGCGCGAATGAGCTCACGGTCGACCAGGGAGTTCATCTTGAAGATCAACCGCCCATTGCCATGCGCACGATGGGCCAGGATTTCCCGCTCGATGGCGTGGAGAAAGTGTTGACGTAACAAGCGAGGCGCAACCCAGATCTTGCGGTAGCGCTGCTGCTCGGAATACCCGGTCAGCACATTGAAGAGCTCGGAAACATCGCTGGTGATATCGGCGTCTGAGGTAAAGAGACCCAGGTCCTCGTAGAGCCGGGCCGTCCCAGCGTTGTAATTTCCCGTCGAAAGATGAACGTACCGTCGAAGCCCGTCCGCCTCGCGACGTATCACCAGGGTGACCTTGCAGTGGGTTTTGAGTCCGGCGATGCCATAAGCGACGTGGACACCGTAATGCTCCAACTGCTGGGCCCAGCTAATGTTGTTTTCTTCATCGAATCGCGCTTTGAGCTCGACCAGCACGGCCACCTGGGTATCGTCATCGCGCGCTTCGATCAATGCCGGGATGAGCGGCGAATCCTTGCCAATGCGATAAAGGGTTTGCTTGATGGCAACGACGTCTGGATCGGTCGAGGCCGCTTTCAGGAAGTCGGTGAAGATCGAGAAACTCTGATACGGATGGTGGACCATGACATCCTGTTTGCGAATAGTCGCGAAGATGTCCGGTACGCCCCAGGCGCCCAACTCCGGGTTGCCTCCCAGGGTCGACGGCTGAAACGGAGGATCCTTGAGATCGGGCCGGTCGATGCGCAGGAGCTCGATCATGTCTTCAGCCGCCAGCGGACCATCAGTGACATATAGCTCGCGGTCGGTGGCGCCGAGTTGATCGAGCAGCCAGTTCACCACCGAAGCTGGCATGCGGGTGTCAACCATCAGGCGAACCACCGAACCGAAGGTGCGCTCGGAAAGGAGCTCGCGCATGGTGGCCAGTAGATCGTGGGCATCCTCGTCGTCGTCGATTTCGATATCGGAATCGCGCGTGAGGTGGAACGGGTAGGCCTCGATCGCCTGATGCCCCGGAAAGAGCTCATGGAGGTGTGCGGCGATCAGGTCTTCCAGCCAAACAAATCGGTAAACATCCGGATCGGCAGGTTCGGGAACCCGTACCAAACGGGGGAGCACTCTGGGCAGCTTGACGCGGGCCAGTTTGTCAGCGCCGGCCGACCGAAGCAGCACGATCAGGCTGATGCTGTCATTAGAAATGTGCGGAAAACGACGAGCGTGATCGATCGCTTGTGGGGTGAGAATCGGAAAGACTTCCCGCTGGAAATACTCGCCGAGTGATCTGCGCTCGTCGTCAGAGATCGCATCGAAGGTGGTGATCTCGATGCCGTTGCGCTGCAGCTCGGGTAGGAGCTCCTTCAACAGGATAGAGGTGAGCTCGAATTGCAACCGCCGGGTGCGCTCGCGGATGGCGAGATAGAGAGCGGTCGGGCTGCGCCCATCGACAGATGGCTCGGAAATCCCGGCATTGATTTTGCGGAGCACCCCGGCCACACGGATCATGAAAAACTCGTCGAGATTCGACGAGTAGATGGCGATGAACTTGGCGCGCTCGAGAAGAGGAACGAGGGGATCGCGCGCTTCCGCAAGCACCCGGGCATTGAAGTCGAGCCAGCTCAGCTCGCGATTGATGAAAAGCTCTGCGGAAAGTGTTGGCAGGTTTGGCGGAGCCAAGACGACAAACGACGCGGTATCGTCGATCGCGTCGACATCGAGCGCGCTTTCTGTCTCGGGCGAGACAGCGTCACGTTTCTTCGGGATTCGCCGCGCACTCACAATCGGCTCACTCCAGGAGGCGAAACCGGCGACAGTGAGGTCAGGCGGCTTCGGTAGCTACATGGTGGTTGGCGGCGAACTCGCGGATCTCGCGCATCGCCAGGACAGGCACGAAGATGGTGACGCGGGTTTGCTCGGTAAGCAGTTGACTCAGCGCCGAGCTTACCCAGGACTGAATGGTGACGTCGTCGGCAACTGCCCCATACGTTCGACGGGTTTCTGCCAGGACACGAGCACTAATTACTTGGGACGTTTTCGCATAGCTGACCACTGGCTGTTCCGACATCGAAAAGACTCCTGCTCGTGTGCTGAATTGCGCGGCGGAGCGCTACTGTCGCTGGGTTCCTGCGTCGGTCCAGTGCCAACAGCAATTTTGCACCAGTCAGGCAACCGGAAGCCACCTCTAAAGTGTTAATTAGGGGTTAATTTCGAAACGGGTGTCTGGACGTGAAATCCGGCAGCTTTGAACAACGTTTTTGTGAACGGTTACCGTTGACATGGCTATCCAGTTCAGTTTAGAAAGTGATCAGAGGGAAAGACCAAATCAATCCGTCGAGACGTTCTACGCATCGCAAGGAGGCTCTATGCGGCGCAACCGGTTCCTGATGCTCTTCGTGGCACTCGCACTCATGCTGGCTCCGATGCTGGCCAATGGCTCAGTTATTGCCCAGGATGACGATCCCATCGTCATTGGTGCGCCGGTCAATCTGACCGGCTGGATGGCCGCATACGACCAACCTCCGCTGGATGGCGCCAAGCTGGCGGTGGAAAAGATCAACGAAGCAGGTGGCGTATTGGGGCGGCCGCTCAAGATCATCGAAATCGATGGCAAGACCGACCCGGCTACCGTCGGTAATGCGGCGCTGGAAGTGATCGATGACGGCGCCGATGTGATCGTGGCTCCGTGCGACTTCGACTACGGCGCTCCGGCATCGCAGGCCGCTCAGGAAGCTGGGCTGGTCGGAGTGTCGTTCTGTGCGTCGTCACCGCTCTTTGGATCGGCGACCCTGGGCGACAAGCAGTTCACCGTCTCGATGTGGAATCAGACCATGGCTGCCGCGGCAGCCGAGTTTGGGTATACCGACAAAGGCTGGAAGACGGCAGCGACCATCGTCGACCAGGGAACTGAGTACACCAAGTCGCTAGGCGAGTACTTCGTCGAGACCTGGGAGCATCTGGGCGGCGAGGTCGTCAGCGAAGATACGTATCAGCTGAATGACATGCAGGCTTCCGCTCAGGCACAGCGGATCATGGATCTGGAGACGCCTCCGGATGTGATCTTCATCTCAGCCAACATGCCGGACTATTCCGCCATCATCCGAGATATCCGCTCGGCTGGGATCACTGCTCCGATCATGGGTGGCGACTCGATGGACACGGCGGATTTCTACACCGCGCTCGGTAGCGATCTGGGTCACGATGTCTATATCTCGACACACTCATTCATCGGACCCGAGGCGGGGCCGGCAATGGAGCAGTTCATCGCGGATTACACCGCGAAGTACGGCAACCCGCCGGAGGTTTCCTTCAATGCCATGGGCTGGGACACGATTCAGATCATC
The DNA here is from genome assembly GCA_963720855.1 of uncultured Chloroflexia bacterium. Lineage (GTDB taxonomy): Bacteria > Chloroflexota > Chloroflexia > Thermomicrobiales > UBA6265 > JAMLHN01. The sequence goes on from CAVRGV010000003.1 coordinate 799,243, forward strand.
GCCGATTCGATCGAACGCGCTGGCACCACCGATGGCGACGCGCTTGCGGCGGCTATGGTCAACCACGAGTTCGATCTGCTGAGCGGAAAACTGACCTGGACCGATGCCGAATCGGGTCACATTCCGCAGAAGGAAGCTTTCATCGTCGAAGTGGTCGATGGAAAGCCAACCTTCGTCAAGACCCTGGCGCCATCTTGGACGCCAGACCTCTAGCCGTTCTCGAGGGACGCCGGGGTCACCCGGCGTCCCAACTCATGTGTCCGGGACGTTACTTATCTGGACAGGAATTCGATGACCGATTCGAACAGCAGCGAATCTGGATCGTTGATCGTTCGTGACCTGACGAAGGATTTCGCCGGGTTGCGCGCGGTCGACGGCGTCAGCTTCAGTGTGCGGCCGGGCGAGATCATGGGATTGATCGGACCGAACGGTTCCGGCAAGACCACCACGATCAATGTCATCACCGGATTGCTCCACATTACCAGCGGGTCGGTGCATCTCGGTCCGATCGACATGACCGGGTGGCAACCCCACAAAATTGCGCGAGCTGGTCTGGCACGCACCTTCCAAATCGTGCGGCTGTTCAAGGATTTCACGGTTCGCGAAAACGTAGAAGTCGCAGCCGTGGCTTCTGGTGGTGCTCGTGGCAAAGAAGCCGCTGACCGCGCAACTCGCGCCATGCGGCAGCTCGGCATCCTGCATCTTGCCGAGCTTCCCGCCCGGGTGCTTCCGCAGGGAGAAGAACGATTGGTCGAAATCGCCCGCGCGATCGCGACCGAGCCCAAATTCCTGCTGCTCGACGAGCCGGGCGCCGGGCTCAACGACGCGGAGATCGAAACGTTTCTCCCGACACTCTTACGGTTACGTGACGCGATCCAGTGCGGCGTCGTGATCGTCGATCACGACATGCGGCTGATCATGAACCTGTGCGACCGAATTCACGTTTTGAACTATGGAAAGACGATCGGCGACGGGACGCCCGAGCAGATTCGCAACGAACCCGCAGTGATCGAAGCCTATCTGGGTGCCGAGGCGGTCGCGTGACGCTGCTCTACCTGTCGCAGCTCAACGTCTACTACGGCGCAAACCATGCGGTTCGTGATATCGATCTGCAAGTCGAGCAAGGTGAGATCGTCGGGTTGATCGGCGCAAATGGGGCCGGCAAGTCGACCACCATGATGAGCATCATGGGAGCGGTCAAGCCACGCTCCGGAGCGGTGGTCTTCGATGGCAAAAACATCACCGGGCTCCCACCTGAGCAGATACTCCAGATGGGGGTCGCGCCGGTCATGGAAGGGCGGCGCATCTTTCCATCTCTGACCGTAGGTGAAAACTTGCGGATGGGCGCGGCCACCGTGTCCGACAAATCGCAGGTCGCCGCCGATATCGACCGTTGGTGCGAGTTCTTTCCGATTCTGCGCGAGCGGATCGACCGACCGGCGGGCAATCTTTCCGGCGGCCAGCAGCAGATGCTGGCAGTGGCGCGAGCGTTGATGTCCCGACCCCGCCTGCTATTGATGGATGAACCATCGCTCGGTCTCGCACCCTTGCTGGTCTCCGAGATTTTCAAACTCATCTCGGAGCTTCGTGCCCTCGGCATGACCATTCTTCTAGTGGAACAAAACGTGCGCATGACGTTGAACATCGCCGATCGGGCGTACCTGCTCAATCTTGGACGGGTCGAGTTCTCGGGTACTCCGGATCAGATTCGATCCGAAGCGGATATCGAACGAACCTATTTGGGCGGCGGTCAAGTGAAACAACCGACCACTCCGTCGACAGCGAGCTGACTATGGATTCCATCAGCGACTTTGTGCAATACCTCGTCAGCTCGCTTTCAGTGGGCGGGCTCTACGCCCTCATGGCGTTGGGGCTGGTCATCGTCTATGGCATCTCGCAATTGGTCAACTTCGCCTATGGCGAGTTGATCATGGTCGCGGGGTATGGCTTGCTGATCTTCGGGCGAAGCTGGCTACCGTGGGTGATCGTCGCGATCATGAGCGTGATCTGCGCGGTGATCGTAGCCCTGGGCATGGATCAGATCGCGTTCCGGCCAGTACGCAATGCCAGTCCGACGACCATGCTGATTACCTCGTTCGCGGTTAGCACCTTGTTACAAAGCGTCGCATTACTTTTGATATCACCCAGACCGCGGGCGCCGCGGCTGCCTTCGATCTTCGTGCAGAGTGCCGAAATCGCAGGGATTCGGGTGAAGGTCGTCGATGTCATTGCACTGGTCGTGAGCATCATGGCGCTAGTGGCCTTGCAACTCTTTCTGCGCAAGACGATCGTGGGACTGTCATTGCGCGCCGCGGCCGATGATTTCACGATGACCCGGCTGGTGGGTGTGGATGCAAATAAGGTCATTGCGACCGCATTCGCGATAAGCGGATTGTTGGCCGGTATCGTGGCGCTCTTCTGGATTGGACGAATCGGGCAGGTGCTGCCCACGGTTGGGTTTCAACCGGTGCTCATTGCGTTCATCGCATCGGTGGTCGGGGGATTGTCTTCGATCAAGGGGGCGGTACTGGGCGGCTACATTCTCGGGTTTCTGACCATCGGGCTGCAGACCTGGCTTCCGCAGGACGTGAATGCCTACCGCGATGCGATTATGTTCGCGATCGTGATCGTTGTTCTGCTGGTTCGGCCGGAAGGTTTGATCAAGCCGGCGTTCTCGCGGGAGACCCGCTGATGGGCAACGCCTCGACGCGCTCGCTCGTCTCCAAGTGGTCCACCCCAGTCATCCTCATGGGAATCTGCTTGCTGATCGCTGCCTTTGCGGTCGCGCGGGATGACGCGGTCTTTCTGCGGGTGGTCACCGTCATGTTCATCAGTGTGCTGCTGACCGTGGCGTTGCAAACCTTCGTGGGAAATTCCGGTCTTGGGTCGTTCGGGCAGTATGCATTCGTCGCCATCGGGGCGTATGCATCGCTTTGGTTCGGGCTTTCGGAGCAGCAAAAGCGGGTCACCCTGCCGGACATGCCGGACACCTGGTGGATCTACAAGCAGCACTATCCGTTCGAACTGGCAATCGTGGCTGGAGCAATCCTCACGGCCATTGTTGGCGCGGCCATCGGAGTGGCGTTCGTGCGATTGCGCGGCGCGTCGTTCACGATTGCGACGTTCGCGTTTCTGATCGTTATCAATCGGGTGGCCTTGCAGTGGGAAGAGGTAACCCGAGGTTCTCGCGTGGTGATCGGCGTTCCCAAGCAAACCACCATCTGGATCACGCTGGCCTGGGCCTGCGCGGCGATTCTGGTGGCGTACGTCTTCAAGGAATCGTCCATTGGACTCAAGCTGAGAGCAAGCCGGGAAGACGAAGACGCGGCGGCCAGTATCGGGATCAATGTGAAGCTGATGCGCTGGATTGCCTGGACCCTGAGCTGCGGGATGTCGGCGATTGGTGGCGCACTTTGGGCCTACTTCATCGTGCAATTCACCCCGAACAACTTCTACCTGCATGAAACGTTTCTGATCGTTGCCATGCTGGTGATCGGTGGTGCGGCGAGCGTGAGTGGCGCGGTAGTAGGTGCCATCGGGGTCGCGCTCTCGTCGGAGATGTTGCGTCAAACGGAAAATTGGCTGAATACACAACGCAACGACGCAACGACGTTTGGGAATTTGTTGCCGTTTCAGTTGATTGGGTTCACCGAAATCGTACTGGCAATCGTGATGATCGTCGTGCTGATCGTGCGGCCCTCCGGCCTGCTGGGCGGCCGCGAGCTACGCTGGCCACGGGGAAACCCGCAACCGGGTGTGACCGATCTTGCGGAGAACATCGATGAGCCATAACCTGGCCGAACGAGACGAGCGCTTTGTCGCGGACGCGATCAAGCTCCGTTACTCACCGTTTGTGGCGGCGCGTGGCGAGGGTGCCTATCTCTACGACGAATCGGACCGGCGCTATATCGACTTCGGGGCAGGATGGGCCGCGGCGGGGCTCGGCTATTCCAACGCTCATGTGAAGCAATCGGTCGCCTCGCAGATGGATAAGGCGACCATGGCCGGTCTCTTGTCCAGTATCAACGCGCCAGCGGTTGACTTGGCCGAGCGGCTGGTCGGGCTTGTGCCGGGAGAGATCGAGAAGAAGGCCTGGTTCGGTCTGGCGGGGTCGGATGCGGCGGAAGCGGCGCAACGCATGATTCTGCGTGCGACTGGTAAACCGCGCATCGTCTCGTTCGTCGGCGGCTGGCATGGCAGTACCGATGCCATGATGGCGATGAGCGCGCATCCCTCACTGGGTGGTTCGATCGGTGGCGCGCATGTCACCAAGATTCCCTATCCCAATCCGTATCGCGATCCCTTTGGCGGCGACGGAGCCGAACTCACCGATCGCTGCCTGGGGTATCTGGAAAACTATCTCTTCAAGACCATCTGCCCGCCCGATCAGGTCGCGGCCGTCTTCGTGGAAGCGGTTCAAAGCGATGGCGGCGATATCGTGCCGCCCGACGACTTCATGCCCAAGCTGCGCTGCGCTGTGCGACCGTCACAGCATCTTTCTGGTGGTCGATGAGATCAAGGTTGGATTAGGGCGCACTGGCAAGTGGTTTGCCTTCGACCACGGGGAGATCGAGCCGGATTTTGTCCTGCTAGGGAAGTCTCTCGGTGGTGGATTGCCACTCAGCGCGATCGTGGGCCGCCGCGAAGTGCTCGACTTTCAGTCGGGCAGTGCGCTCTTCACGATGGCAGGGAACGGAAATAGCTGTGCCGCGGGACTGGCCGTGCTCGACGAAATAGAGCGACTCGAACTGATCGAAAAGTCCGCGAACAATGGCGCGCTGTTGAAACAGCTGCTGACCGACCGGCTCATGGAATACGAATTTGTCGGAGACGTGCGTGGCAAAGGGATGATCTGTGGCGTCGAGCTTGTCGAGGATCGAGTGGGCAAGGAGCCGAACACCAATCTGCCTGCCAAGATCGTCTATCGCGCATGGGAACTGGGCATGATCCTGTATTACGCCGGCAATTGGGGCAATGTACTGGAGATCACGCCGCCGCTGGTGATCGAGCAAGAAGCCATAGAGCAAGGCGTGGAACATTCTCGATCGGGCGATTGCAGATGTGCTGGATGGCGCGGTTGCCGATGAAACCGTCGCGCAGTTCGCCGGGTGGTAACGAACAAAGGATGCATTCATGAGAGAACCCATCGTGAGCTGGCTCGAATCGCAGGTCGGGCCGTACATCGACGATCTGCGCTATCTGGCCGGCATCGACTCCGGGAGCTATGACAAGCGCGGGATCGACCAGGTGCAGGATTGGTTTCAGGATCAGCTTTCCGAGCTTGGGTTCGAGGTACAACGCCTGAAAGAGGACGTCGCTGGCGACGACATTCTTGCGGTTCGGAAAGGCACCGGCACGCGCAAAGTCATGCTTCTTGGCCACTCGGATACCGTCTTTCCGCTCGGGACTGCAGCGGAGCGCCCAGTGCGAATCGAGGGCGACACGCTGCTGGGCCCGGGAACCTGCGATATGAAGGCCGGGCTTCTGACCGGGCTCTATGCAATTCGCGCCCTCGATCAGACTGGATGGAACAGTCTCGGGGAGTTGTATTTCTTCATCGTATCTGCGGAGGAAATCGATGACCGGCACTCGAACCCGGTCCTCGAAACACTGGGACCGCGTATGGATGCGGTGCTGACCCTCGAAGCAGCCCGGGAAAATGGTGATATCGTCACTTCCCGCAAGGCTGGGAAGTGGGTGAACATCGAGGTCTTTGGCAAATCGGCGCACGCCGGGGTCGAACCAGAGAAAGGGAGCCAGCGCCACCCTTGCGCTGGCCAACATCATTACCAACGTCTTCGCGCTGAACGCGATGAAGCCGGGAATGACCGTCAACCCTGGAGAGATATCCGGTGGGAGCCGGCCAAATGTCGTGGCCGACTATGCCAAAGTCGAGCTGGATGTGCGCGCCTGGTCGAACAGCGATCTGGACGAGTTGATCGCCGCCATTCGGCGGGTTGCTAACCAGGAGTACGTGCCTGGCACCAGGGTCGAAATCAGCATCGATCCCAATTCAGGTTGCCCCGCGATGGAATATAGCGCCGGCACCAGGCGGCTCGAAGCCGCAGCCATCGAAATAGCCGACGAGCTAGGTTTTCCACTGAAGGGCGCGGCAACGGGGGGAGGCTCCGACGTGAGTTTCGCCTGTCATGCCGGTACGCCGGGGCTGGATGGGCTCGGTCCGATTGGGGGTCTTGATCACAGTCCGGACGAATACATTCTCGTCAGCAGCATTGCGCCACGGGCCGCGTTGCTGGCGAAGCTTCTGCAACGGATCGGCGAGGATGCGGAGTTCGACTACCCCGATCGCGGTGACTGACGCGTCTCTCGCCAGTCGTGCTCACGTAATCGGATGCCGAGGTAACTTTACGCGCCTTTACTCTCATCTACCTAACAACAGGGTCGCGTCAACCCGAGGCGTGCAGCCTTGAGATCAATGCCGGGTACACATCGCTCTTCGATGATGATGCTGATTCCGAAACGCTGGGTCTCCTTGCGTTCGAGAAGGTCATCGTTCTGGTCCAGCCGTACGGTGCCGGTAGCATCGAGAAATGCCGTCAACAGCGCGCGCTTGCATCGATAAGACGATTTCATGATCTTTAACGCAGGCAACGGTACCTCTAATGCTTCTCCTGTCAAGCCAGCCAGCTGCAGTGGTTTGACCGAGCGAGCCGTCGTCCGGCCACCACATTATTTGGTTTGGGAACCGATTCAACTCACCCGCCTTGCATCCTGCATGTGCCCTCCAGTTGCTGTGCCACTGAGGTACATTTGCGCAAGCATCCTGGTGGCTTGTACCTGATATTCAAGGACGATCCCAGGCGTGCCGCGCGAACTACGCATCTCGCGAACCAAACCACTTCTGGCGTGTTTCTGTCGATAACATCGGGCGCTTCGCCGATCTCCCTGGTCGTTAGGTTCTGGCAAGAGCATTGCGAAACAGACCGGGAGGCAGTCGAATAAAAAATATGGCGATGCGGCGCCGATTTCACTGAGATATGGATCGGCGTGCGTGCCATCAAAGTTGGGATGAAAGGACTCCTCGTTGCCGAACGCGCCAACAGATTCGATGGAACTTCTGACACGTCTCCGCGACGACAAGATCGAGAACTTCTGGGTCACCTATCACGATTACAGTGGCGTGGGATCGGCGAAAACGGTGCCGCCCAGCGGATTTCGTAGTGCCTCGCACGACGGATTGGTTTTCGCCGTCGCAAATCTCGATATGGATATCCTCGATCATCCTGCGCCTGGCGCGACCTGGCTCGGCGACTCTGGCGATATGCTCGTCGTTCCCGATCCACAAAGCTATGCAGTGCTTGCCGCGATTTCCGAAGACCGCCATTGCCAATGGCTGGATGCGTGCCACTGACGGCTCTCCCTGGGCCGGCTGCCCGCGCACCCGCCTGCAGGCCGTGGTCGACGAGTTGGCCGACGAAGGATTCTCGACTATGGCGGCGCTCGAGCCGGAGTTCTACCTCCTGAAACCGGAAGAGCATGGCGAATGGTCGCCGATCAATTCGACCCGCATGTTCACCACCGCCGGGCTTGCAGGAAGCGCAGCAGTTTTCGTCGGATGTCGTCGCCGAACTCGAAGCGATGAATGTCCCGGTTGGACAGTTGGGTAAAGGAATACGGTCCCGGTCAATACGAGATGTCGGTCAAGCATGGCTCACCGCTGGAGGCGATCGACCGTTACTGGGCGCTCAAGATGACCGTGCGCGACCTGGCTCGCTCGAACGGCTGGGTCGCTAGTTTCATGCCCAAGATCTATTCGCATTGGGCCGGAAACAGCCTGCACGTGCATCTGAGTGTCTGGGATCGCGACGGTGAAACCGACTTGACGCTCGGTACTTCGGATAACGAAGCATTGTCCGATCTTGGGCGCTGGTTCCTTGGCGGTCTGCTGGCGCATGCGCCTGCACTGACCGGCCTCGGTTCGCCGACAGTCAACAGCTATAAGCGTTTGCTACCCGGTTCGTGGGCGCCGGCGAATATTTATTGGGGATATGGGAACAGGTCTGGAGTGGCGCGGATTCCCGGGGTTGGCGACCGACGGCATATCGAATATCGGTCCGGCGACAATTCTTGCAATCCGGCACTTTACCTGGCCGGTCTGTTGGCGGCGGGACTCGATGGGATTCGTAAACAAATCGATCCCGGTCCGTCGTTTCAAGGCGATGTCGGAGTGATGACTGTCGCCGAGATGCTGGCAGCCGGGCTCACATTCCTACCGCGTACCCTTCCGGAAGCGTTGGAAGCGCTCGAGAACGACGAGGTCGTTGCTGGCGCGCTCGGTGAAGTCATCCTTCCGCATTTCCTGGCGGTCAAGCGCTCAGAGCTTGCCGCGTACGAGCTGCACGTGCATCCGTGGGAACGGGCAACCTATCTGGAGGTCATCTAGGGTTATGGTCGATGTCAGCGGACTGCCGGTTCTCGATGTTCACGCGCATCCATTTCTGAACAAGGGCGCGGTTTCGGCCGAGCAGTTTACCGATTACACCGCGTTTGGCGGTGGTTCGCGAGAGTATATGGAGCAAGGCGGGATCGGCTGGTCGCCAGAGGTGTCCGATGAGCTCCAGCGGGTCAAACGATCGACGCTCTATTTCACTCGTATGGTCAACGATCTTGCGACGTTCCTCGGGACTTCGCCGGATATCGAGTCGGTGCTCAACGAACGAAACGCCCAGGTTGCTGTTTCATATCAGGAGTACGTGAAACGGCTCTATGGCGACGCAGGTCTCGAGTCGGTGATCTTCGACTTCGGCGTACCGCTCCCGATGCTCGATATCGATGAAGTCAGTGCCGATCTGCCGATCGAGGTGGTGCCGATCTATCGTATCGAACCGCTGATCGCCGATCTCCTCAAGCAAGACCTGAGCTGGGACGAGTTCAGGAACGCCTATGACACAGCGATTTCGGAAGGATTGAGCTCGGGCCTCTACAAGGGAGTGAAATCGATCATCGCCTATCGCACCGGGCTGGATGTTTCGCCACTTTCAAGAACTCCTGATCAGGGATTTCAGGCGCTCGATGCCATCAAGCGCGGTCTGGGCGGTGGCAGCATGAAGAAGCTGCGCGACCATCTGCTCTGCCGCGCCATCGAGCTTTGCATGGAGCATGATGTGCCCATGCAGATCCATACGGGCATGGGCGACTTCGAAGTCAATCTCGTCATGTGCCGCCCAGCGTATCTGATGGATCTGCTGCGTTTCCCGACCTATCGATCTTGCCGGGTATTGCTGGTGCACACCGGCTATCCCTACCATCGCGAAGCTGCGTATATGGCCAATGTCCTGCCGCGGGTCTATCTCGATGTTTCGGAAGGTATTCCATTCGCCTCTTCGGCAGCTTGGGAGATCTACGAAGGAGCGATGGCCATGGCTCCGCTCAACAAGATTTGCTACGGCTCCGATGGCTATCAGCTTCCCGAGATCATGTACACCAGCGCCAAATTGGGCAAGCAGGCGCTGCAGGACACGCTCAATGGTCTGGTTGCGAAGCGAATGCTGACTGAATCCGATGCACAGCGCGCGGCGGCCGGCATTCTGTCAGGAAATGCGCGGGAGCTCTACAAGCTTGTCTGATGCCATCCTGCTCGAAGGGTTGCGGTTTTTCGGCTACCACGGTTTCCACCCGGAGGAGCGCACGCTTGGGCAGCGATTCCTGGTGGATGTTGTCGCCGAGCTCGATCTGCGCGACGCCGGTCAGCACGACGAGCTCGAGGAAACCGTCAACTACAACAGCATCTACAACCTCGTGCGATCGGTGGTCGAGGGGGAGCCGATGATGCTGGTGGAAGCGGTCGCCGACCGCACCGCCCGTTCGATTCTCGAATCGTTTGCGCCGATTTCGGCCGTAGAAGTTACGGTGCGCAAGCCGGAGGCGACGATCCGGGGGGCGCATCTCGATGCGGTGGGGGTGCGAGTCCGGCGGGTCCGAGCTCAGATTCAAACTACTCAGCCCGTTTTCCCTGCCAAACCCTCGATGCTGGGACCGCGTAACCACTCATAGGCCCACACCCAAGGCTCCTGGACCAGAAACTTCGAGCTACGAGCGATTGCTCGATGCCGAACTCCGTTTGGAGCGTGCCATATCTGCCGCTCGATCAGGAGTTTGCAGCGAGCAGATCGTCGATTTGAAGCATCACGCGGGCGTCCTGCACCGGAACCGCTCCTAGACCGACGAGTTGCGCCTCCTTTTGCTCGGCCATTGCTCCTCCGACAATAACGAGAGGTAACCCTTCGCGGGGCCACGAACTGCGCACCGCGTTCACCGCTTCGACGCAGCCACCGAAGCTCTCCTCGACCGATGAGGAGAGAAGTACCGCGTCAGGCCGGCTCGATTCGACAGCTTCCAGCAGGAATACCGTGGCCACATCGGGACCCAGATAGCGCACGCGAAATCCGCGCTGGCGCAGAAGGCCGTTGACCATACTGATCCCGATCTCGTGCCGTTCACCGGAAACGCACGCAGAAATGAAGAGTGATTCACTCGGGTAGTCCGGGGCGTGGCGCAGCGTGATTTCTGTCACCAGCTCTCGACAGAGCACAGAAATCTCTTTCTCTTGGTGAATGTGGACCTTCCCTGCCGCCCACGCCTCTCCCAGTTGGACAAGCGCTGGCTGCAACACCGAGAAGAAAATGGTTTGCGGATCCATTCCTACACGATCCGCCTGCAAGATGAGCTGACTCGCGTGTTCCAGTTGCGATGCCAGCGCCAGCTCGAGAAATCTTCGACTGAGCTGCGCTGGATCGAGGAGTTGAGAGCGCGCCTCCAGAAGCTCGCGAACCTCATCCAGCGAGCGACCCTCGCGCTGCCACATTTTGATAAGTGAGACTCGATCGATGTCTGCCTGCGCATACAACCGGTGGCCCCCGGATGTACGTGTCGAGCTCAGCAGCCCCTCGCGTTCCAGGAATCTCAAACTCGAGTGGGAAACATCTGGGAATTGATTCCGGAGCAGCTCGACCGCAGCACCGATCGATACCAGGTCATCCGGTGCCGGTGCACTCATGGTCGAAGCCTCCAAATATTTAGCTTGCACACTTCGTATTTCTATCACGCGGTAACGATGTCGACCATCGGGCGACGTGCCCGATGCCAAGAATGCGTGCCTCGTCGATCGAGCACGAAGGGGCGCGGAGTCATTGACAAATATAAATCTACACTATAGGTTTATATTCATGGCGTTCATGCAAGAGCGTCCAGAAGTCAATGTTGGAGCGCCTCAGTGGGCGCATGAAAAGAATGGAGTGAGAAATGTTTACACGTCTGCGCTCAGTTCGTATGTTCGGAGGGCTCGCCGCGTTGCTAGCCCTGACGATCGCGTTCACTGGTATCGGATCGACCGTCGCCCAGGATGCGACGCCAGCCGCTTCGATGGGCGATGCACATGCAGCCCTCGGTATCGGTTCGGAAGGTGACGCATTTATTGATGTTGTTCACCTTTCCCCGGATGCACCCGCGGTCGATATCTATCTCGACGGCGCTAAGGCCCTAGAGAACCTTGCGTTCGGCAGCTTCTCCGGCTGGGTCGCCGTTCCTGCCGGCGATCATCAGGTGCAAGTCGTTCCGACTGGTGGCGATGTCTCCACGGCCGTTATCGATGCGTCGGTCACACTCGAAGCGGGCGCTGCCTATCAGGTTGCGGCAACTGGCCTGGTGGCCAATATTACTCCTCAGATTTATCAAGTCGATTTGAGTGATCTCGCGATGGGTGAGTCTCGCATTCGCGTGATCCACACCTCTCCGGATGCGCCCGCGGTGGATATTGCCGTCAAAGGCGGCGACGTCCTGATTTCCAATCTGGCCTTCCCGGCGGCGAGTGACTACCTGGTCGTCCCTGCGGGAGCCTACGATCTCGAGGTTCGACCCACCGGAACCATGGATGTGGCGCTGGATCTGCCCGGTGTGACGCTCGAAGAGGGCATGGTCTACGACGTCTTTGCTACCGGCACGCTGGCCGATGGCACCCTCGGGGTACTGGTGATCCCTTCCACCACCACGGCAACGGCGGCGACTCCAGTCGCCTAACGTTCCTCCTCTCCTCTATGGGGTTCGCGGTTCGCCGCGAACCCTTCTCTCTTCATTGGCAGCTACGATGATTTGCTGCATCCGGTGCCTGAAGGAGTTCGATCATTGATGGAAAGCCGCATCGTTGTCGCCGGGGCAAGTGGACTAATAGGCGGGCGTCTCGTCTCATATCTGACGGCGGCGGGATTCGAGGTCGTACGGCTCGTTCGGAGGCCGGTACAACGTTCCGGTGAGCGCAACTGGGATCCTGCTCGAGGAACGATTGAGTCTGGTGCCCTGGACGGGGCGTTCGCCGTCGTCAACCTTGCCGGTGTTTCCATCGCGGGAAAGCGCTGGAGCGAATCGCGAAAGCGAGAGATTCTGCAGAGCCGTCTCGACGCGACTCAGTTGCTGGCCCGCACGCTCGCCGAACAGCGAAAACCTCCGATGGTGTTTGTGTCGATGTCGGCAATTGGCTATTACGGCGACGGTGGGACTACGGTCCTCACCGAGCATTCGCCCAAGGGAGAGGGCTTTCTCTCCGACGTTTGTGATCAGTGGGAAGCGGCGGCAGTGCCGGCTGCGCTCGCCGATATCCGGGTCGTGCATCCGCGATTGGGCATCGTACTAGCCGCCGAAGGAGGCATGCTGGCCCAGTTGAAGCGATTGTTCGGCTTGGGGCTTGGGGGCCGAATTGGCAGCGGGGACCAGTACATGAGCTGGATCGATATCGATGATCTGGTACGCGCGATTGGATTCCTCATCTCCGATTCTAGGGCCAGGGGTCCCGTCAACGTCGTTTCGCCCTGCCCGGTTACCAACCGTTCATTTACGGAGGCGCTCGGGCAGTCGGTCGGTCGCCCGACGGGAATGCCGGCACCTGGATTTGCTGTTCGGGCGATGATGGGACAGATGGCTGACGAGTTAGTCCTCGTGAGTCAGCGGGCACGCCCGGAACGGCTATTGGAACGGGGATTCGATTTTCACTCCCCGACACTGGAACAATCTCTTCTGCGGCAATTCCAGCTGAGCAACACAACGGCAAACAGCCCAATCGTGACGCACGCGGCATAATTGGATGACGAGCTGCAAAAACTCTCCGAATAGTCTCGAGAGACGAGTATGGAAGCCATGAGCATTCCCTCGACAATTGAAACCAGAAAATTGGATCATATTGCGATCAACCTCGAACGCAATGTTGAGATCAGTGGCCTCTCGACCGGATTCGAGCGGTTGCAATTCATAAACAACGCCTTGCCGGAGATCGACCTCGATGCAGTCAGCACGAGCGTCGAATTTCTCGGGAGTGCCGTCCAGCGCTCCATTCCTCGTCTCGTCCATGACTGGGGGAGTAGAGCGGGGCTGGGAGATTACTCGCCGGCTGGCCCTGGCGGCACAGGAATTCGGGTGTGCCATCGCGGTCGGATCGCAACGAGCGGCGCTCGAGGATCGGAGCCGGGAGCGGTTTTTCGCAATCCGAGATATCGCGCCGGATGTTCCTATCTTCGCGAATCTCGGTGCTGTGCAACTCAACTACGGCTATTCGGTCGACGAGTGTCGCCGTGCCATCGACATGGTCGAAGGGGACGGACTCTTTCTGCATCTCAATCCGCTCCAGGAAGCGTTGCAGGCTGGGGGAATACGGCATTCAGTGTGTCTGGCGCGCAAGATCGAGAACGTTTGCCGGCATCTCGATGCGCCGGTCATCGTCAAGGAAGTGGGCTTTGGCATCACAGCCGATGTCGCCCGACGTCTCGTCGATTGCGGAGTGGCCGCAATCGATGTGAGTGGCGCTGGCGGTACGTCCTGGAGCGCTGTAGAACATATGCGCAGTGCCGATGTCTCCAGTCGAGAAGTCTCACGCGCATTTCTCGGATGGGGTGTGCCAACCGCTCGATGCCTGGTCGATGTGAAGCAGGCGCTTCCGGCGTTTCCGCTGATCGCAAGTGGTGGCATGCGAACTGGGGTGGACGCGGCAAAGGCGGTTGCGCTCGGCGCTCGTCTTACCGGAATCGCTGGGCCATTGCTGCGTGCGGCCGCTGAAAGCGAAGAGCAGGCAGTCGAGGCATTGCGGATGGTCATCGAGGAGCTGCGGGTGACCATGTTCGCGGTGGGCGCAGGGCGAATGAGCGAGCTGACGTCGAATCTACTGTTCGAGCTGGATGCGCCGTTGCTTCCAGGGGAAGGCCAGGGAATCCGATGATCTGCGAGACGCTGCGTGACGTTCGGACTGAAGATTGGGAAATCTGCCAGCAGATCGCTCGAAGTCATGGACGGTCGTTTTTTCTGGCGAGTCGCATGCTGGGAGCAGATCGGCGGCGATCGATTCTTGCTGCCTATGCTTATTGCCGGCTTGCGGATGACATAGTGGATCGATCGGATGGCAATCGCGATCTTGCAGCGGAGCGTTTGGAGGCGTGGGAGGGCGAGCTTTTGCGGCCAATGCACCCGTCTCGGTTGCGTTCGCCCATGCGCGATTTCACTACGGGATTCCGGAGCGGCCAATACGCGAGCTGTTCGATGGAATGCGTGCCGACCTATTCGTCAATCGCTATGAAAATTGGCCTGAACTCCGCGGCTATTGTCACCAGGTTGCCGGAACGGTGGGACTGATCGTTGCGCCGATCCTGGGTTGTGCCGACAAAGCGGCGCTTCCATATGCAGCGGATCTTGGGATTGCCATGCAACTCACCAACATCCTGAGGGATGTCGGAGAAGACGCGGCCATGAACCGGATTTATCTGCCGCTGGACGAGCTGGCGTCGTTCGGTCTCGATCCCGACCGGCTGATCGCGGGAGAACTCGGCGCGGACTTTCCCGATCTGATGCGGTTTCAAATCTCACGCGCGCGGGAATTCTATGCCAGGGCGCTACTTGGCGTGCCATCGCTGTCACCAAGTGGGCAATTGACGACCCTCGCGGCGGCCCATCTCTATGCAGGCATTCTCGATCAGATCGAAGCCAATCGGTATCAGGTATTCGACGTTCGAGCTGTCGTGCCTCGCCGGAGAAAGGCGCAGTCGACAGCTGGCGCGGCGGTGCGCTTCATGCAGCTGACGACCGTTTCGGCCTGGTCATCCCGCCGCAACGACTCGTCTTCGCCGCGCCCAACGCGGCGGGCGGATCGGGACTTCGAGGGATGGATGCCGTGACGCTGCTGATCTCAGCCGGCGATCAGCGCATCGACAATCTTCGCCGAGGAGAGTACGCCAGGTACTCCTGCTCCCGGATGAGTGCCAGCGCCGACGAAGTACAGGTTGCCGATTTCGTCCGCGCGATTGTGCTGGCGGAACCAGGCCGATTGCGTGAGAATCGGTTCCAGCGAAAACGCCGAGCCGAGATGACTACCAAGAACGTCCTGAAAATGGCGCGGATCGATCATGTGTTCGGTGACGATCGACGCTTGCAACCCGGGCAAGATAGCGTTCTTCGAGGAACGCAATAATGTGGTCCCGATAGCGCGGACCAACAACCTCCCAGTCGATATCGCCGCCCAAATGCGGGCACCGGCGCCAGCACGTAGAAGGCTTCGCCGCCGGGAGGAGCAAGCGACGGGTCGGTCAGGGTCGGCATGTGCAGGTAGAGCGAGAAGTCGTCCGCCAGCAGCTTGCGGTCGAAGATGTCGCGCAGCAACTCTTCATAGCGCGGTCCAAGAATGATGTTGTGATGAGCGAGCCGATTCGTGGGATCGTCGCGGTAGGTGCGATTGGTGCCAAAGTAGATGACCACCAGCGACATCGAGTAGCGCATCTTGTCGAGGCGTTGGGTCATCAGAGATCGGTCGACCTGCTGTGGAACCAGGTCTGCCCAGGTGTTGTGGACATCTCCGTTGCTCACCACCAGATCGGCGGCAATATGCTGCCCGTTGGCAAGCATCACTCCGGTACGCTCGCAGTCCATCCACGATAATTCGACCAACCCGAGCATCGAGCATCATGGTTCCGCCGAGTTCTTCGAACAAGCGGACCAGCGCGTCGATGATTGCGCCGGTGCCACCCATCGCAAACCAGACGCCCCATTCCCGCTCGAGATGCTGGATCAAGGCATAGATGCTGGTCGTGTCGAACGGATTGCCACCGACCAGCAACGGGTGAAACGAAAGGACCTGGCGAATCTTTTCATCCTGGATATAGCGCGCCACCAAACCATAGACCGACCGATAACTTTGCAGCCGGAGCATGTCCGGCAATGATCTGGGCCATATCGAGCGGATGTGAGAAACGGCCGGTCGGCCAGCTCGGTGAACCCCTTGGCGAAGATCGATTCGGTCGAGTTCACTCAGTTCCAGATAGCCAGCCGGATCGGCTGGAAAGAGCGATGTCCGGCGGATTTCCGCCAGCATCCGCTCCTGATCTCCGGTGTATTCGAAGCTGGTTCCGTCGTGAAAGAAGATACGATAGAACGGATCGAGCGGCTGCAATGTCAGGTAGTCGACCGGGTTGCGGCCGGCGAGAGAAAAGAGCTCCTCGATCAGCCACGGAGCGGTGATAACCGTGGGGCCACCATCGAAACGATAGCCATCCTGCTCGTAGACATATGCGCGGCCACCGGGTCGATCCCGTTGTTCACAAATGGTGACCTCGAACCCACGTGCAGCCAGCCGAATGGCTATCGCCAGTCCGCCAAATCCACTGCCTATGACGACGACTCGTTTCCCGTTCGCTTGCTTCATCCCACGCAGCATACGCGCAGTTGCGGTCTGAATGCCGAAGTTGGGAGCGCCCGAGCGTGAAGCTCCTGCTCTGGTTGATCGCTATCCATCCAGATCGTGCTGGCCGTGCGTGTCTTTACGCGAATGGCGCGCACCCGCGGAGGGGAACAGATCGAACGCCAGACGCCGAGTGAGGTCACCTCGGTTTCGACGACCGTTCTGGTTCCCGTTTTGAACGAAATCGACCGCCTCGGTCCCTGTCTCGACGGGTTGCGGTTGCAGGGCCGAGAAGTGCGGGAGATCGTGGTCATCGACGGCGGCTCGACGGACGGTACGCAAGACATGGTTCGTGAGCGCGCCCTCGGGGACGCGCGAATTCGACTCGTCGACGCCGCGCCGGTCCCTTCGGGAGTCAATGGCAAAGCATATGGGCTGATGATCGGGAGTAAAGCGGCTTCTGAGGATGCCAACTGGCTGCTGATCGTCGACGCCGATGTTCGCTTGCGGCCGGGAGCAGTGAGCGCTATCGTGCGGCATGCCGAGCGAGCCGGGTTGAAGTCGCTGAGCGTGGCGACCACGCAACGGGTCCAGGGCGCGCTCCTCGGTTGGCTTCACCCGTCGATGCTCACCACGCTGGTCTATCGCTTCGGCATTCCTGGCCGCGCAATCGATCGCGTCGGAGAAGTTCAGGCCAACGGACAGTGCTTTCTGGTGCAGCGTGCTCTGCTCGAGCGTGCCGGGGGCTTCGAAACGGTCCTGGGCTCGATTGCCGAAGATGTGACGTTGGCCCGCTCCTTCGTCGCACTTGGAGAGCCGGTCGGTTTCTTCGAATCCAATGGCCTGGTCGAAGTCGAAATGTATGCCGATGGGCGAGACGCCTGGCGGAATTGGCCCCGTTCGCTTCCACTTCGCGATAGCCATACGACTTGGCAATCGGATGTGGGATTGGCCGAGGTCTTGCTGGTGCAGGCAGCGCCGCCGCTTCTCTTCCTTGCCAGTGTGAAGATGAGCGGGATGCGCAGTCCGGTTGCTCAGCTCGAGTTGGACTGATGGTTGCGCGCATAGGCGTGCTCGCCGGCACTCGACGTGCGTACCTCACGCGGCCGTGGACCTACTGGCTTTCGCCACTGGCCGATCTCCCTGTCACACTCGAAATCATGCGTCGCTCGCGGCAGAAGTCTCACACCTGGCGCGGCCGCACGATCACTTCAGGAGAACTCGACATGAACCGCTTCGACCGAAAGAAGCTGCCATGGATCGTGCTGGTCGCGCATCTCGGCGCCCTGGTGTTTGGGCTCATCGGCCTGCTGATCATGCTGCCAAACCCCGATCTCTGGTCGAGCGATCCGAACGCGGTCAAGGTCTTCGATTGGTCGATGGAGCATGCCGGCGCGACGCACATCGTGCTTCGGCGCAATCGCCATGGCACTGTTCGGATGGTTGGCCATCGGCTTGCGCAAGACCGCAATCTTTTTTCGCGGTCTCGACCGCTGTTTCGCTTCGGCTTCGAGCTGTTCGGAACGAGCACCGGCTGGCCGTTTGGCAACTACGCGTATACCGACTTTCTCGGCACCAAGGTGTTCGGGCATGTGCCGTGGACGATTCCGCTCTCCTGGTTCTATATGGGATTGGCGTCGTATCTGATCGGTACCTGGATCGCGCAGCGGCTCGGCGGCGGGCGGCGCGCGATCTGGGGCGTGTTGGCCGGAGCGTGGATGCTGACCGCCTGGGATCTGGTGCTGGATCCCGCCATGGCGCACGAATCTCTGCGCGTGAAATTTTGGGTCTGGGACGAGCAGGGACCGTACTTCGGGATGCCGGTCAAAAATTTCGCCGGCTGGGTGGCGACAGGGCTGATCTTCATGGCGATCAGCCGGTGGATTTGGCGAGAAGACGCGCAGCTGACGCTCCGCGACTGAGGTTCCCCGGCGTCGTGTTCGTCGCGAACATGATCTTCGCAATGGTCATTAGCGCGTCGGTGGGACTCTGGGCCCCGATCGGGATTGCCATCGTGGTGGCGGTAGCGCCGTTCCTGATCGCGCGCTACGACGCGGCGTATCCAGCGCAGCCGGCCACGACTTTCTCTGAGTAATGATGGATAGGGCGGCCTGGCGATCGATGCGCGCACTTGGCAAACTCGCGGGTCGCCGAGAGAACTCGATCTGCACGTCGAAGGACTGCGAACGTGTTCCCCAGTCCGGTCCGGTAATTCTGGTCAGCGCGACACTACCATCACCTCTACGATGGATGCGCGATCTTCGCGACGATTCCTCGCCAGATTCAGGTCGGTTGTTGGGCTCGATTGGATCGAGCGACCGATCGCGCTGAAAGGGATGCAGGCGGCGTGCCGGTCGGCGGGTTGGCCGGTTGTCTTTCGAAACACCGAGTCGGTCGACCGGACCGTTTGGCTGCCAATGTTACGCAAGGCGATTGGCGGAATCGTCAGGAGATCCTGCGGAAGGGGCGCGTGTTGCTCGTCTTCCCGGAGGGGTATCCCACCATCGATCCGCACGGGTCGCCCAAAACGCGGGACGATGAAATTCTGCCGTTTCATCCTGGATTTGCGCGCATCGCCCTCGACGCCTGGGCGCAACGCGATTCCCGCGGCGATCGTGCCGGTGGGATGCGTTACACTACCGGCAGGACAGATCGCTGGCAGGTCGCACTTGCGTTTGGGCGAGCCATCGGTCCATATCTCTCGATCGCGCCAGCAGCGGCTGACCGCGAGGTCGAGCGAGGGTCATCGCATTGTCCAGCGTCGAACGCTGGTCACTCGACTTTCTTCAGATACTCCTTGCTCACTTTGGCGACCAGCGAATAGGTCGTGTCGACCATGTTGCCGACGTAGCATTTGCCGAGCTGGGTGAGGAGCTGATAGGCGTCGAGCGGATCGAAGTTGTAGTCACGCACGATCCAGTCGATCAGGTCGTGATAGGCGATGCGGGCGGCATCTTCCATCGGTCGCGCGCTGCCAACCGACATGAGCTCGGTGGGTGATTCGATGCGCGGCCAAGTGATGGGCTGGCTCTTGATCACATCGAACCGAAATACGCCCTTTGGCCGAGATTTCCAGAGCGACTCCGCAGAGCTCGCCTTGTCCCTGGGCGGCATGCGCGTCTCCGATGTAGAAGAGCGCCCCTGGATGATGTACCGGGAAGTAGAGCGTGTTGCCCTCGGTGACGTCGGGGACATCCATGTTGCCGCCATGGTCGCCGGGCGAGAGCGAGGAGATCGATTCGATGGCGGGCGCGGTGCCCATGGTTCCGTAGAAGGGCGCCCAGGGCACTTCCCAGCGATCTTTCCAGGCGAAGGTATTGCGTTCCGTGCGGTGGTAGATCCAGACGCGTTCTTCCAGAGGCGGTTGCTGAGTGACGGTGTCCAACGGGTCGAGGTCAGCCCGCCGAAAAACGGCACCAGTGCCGAGAATGCCCAATCGCGCGTCGCCTCGATGGAATCGATGTGCACCACCAGCGTGTCGCCTGGCTCGACCCCGTCGATGTAGATCGGGCCGGTTTGCGGGATTGAGGTATGGACCCATGACCTCGCTTGGCTTCTGGTCTTCGGAGGTCAGGACGTTGCCGGCTGAATCGACCGTATGGATCTCGACTTCTTCACCAATAGCGACATGGGCAATCGGCTCCGGATTCGGACCGAAGACGTAGTAGTACTTCTCGTCTGGCTGATGGATTTCGCGCATGTCGACCTTTCTCATGTTCGAATACCATGCTCGCGACGGTTGCGTTACCACTCGGCGTCCGAGTCGAGTGGCCAGATGGGACGGGCAATATGTTCGAAGGGAAGACGGGACAAGTCGGCCCCGGTGATGCCCGGACCCTCGACCAAGGATGACCTGCGAGGCGATCGGTTCGAATGCGGCGCGAAAGTGACCTTTGCCTTTGAGAGCGATGACCGACTTGTTGGTGGGATCGATCCCGTGCGAACGAAAGATGTTCAGATCGATCGGCGTTTCGGCCCGGCTGGTGACGAGCACATCGATTCCGTCGATGGCGATAACCGCCGTCGGTCCGAGATCGACCCGACCCCTGCCATCATCGGCCCCTCGTTGACATAGTGACCATCGGAGATGCGACGCACGTAGGCTTCGATCTCGATCGGATCGCCGTGAAGGTATCGGTCTTGGCGCCGAGGTTGAGGTGCACGGTGCTTCCCGGACCGGCCTCGATGCAGAGCCCGCACCGCAACGGGGTCCACAACCAGCGCGAAGGCGGCATTCGCGAACCTGCTGGCCGAGGAGGAAACGCAGCAGCTCGACGCTGTCGCCGGGTCCTCCGGTCCACGGGTTGTCGCCGATGTCGACCAGGACGAGTGGATGGTCGCCCGGCTTCAGAGTTCCTAATGGCGTTGGCGGCTTCTTCGAAGCGTCGAAACACCCCCAGAAAGTGATCCCGCAACTCCCAGGCGCGTTCGACCGATGTCCTCGGCAGCGTCTATTGCGAGCTGGGGATCGTCGTGGGCATAGGCGAGCACGCTGAGTCCCGCTTCCTCGACATCCGCAGGCGGAAATCCGCCGGCTACGGTCACCGCGATCATGCCCGGCGCGGCTTCCCACTCGTGCGCCAACGAGATGAGATCGTTCATCGGCGAGCGGTCCGTCGTCATGCGTTGCGACGTCGGGAGCATGGGCGGTTTGACGAGGGCGGCGGCTGGCAACAGCTCGCCGCGCACCAGTTTGCCGATACATTCGCATGCTTCTTCGGCGCGTGCGGCCATATCGACATGGGGGTAGGTGTCGTAGCCAATCAACAACGTGGCGGCATCCACCATGCGCGGCGAGATGTTGGCATGCAGGTCGAGCGTTGCGACGAGTGGACGTTCGTTTCCGATCACATCCCGGACCGCTTCGAGGATACAGGCGTCGGCATCGCGATCGAGCTCGGAGACCATGGCGCCGTGGAGCGCCAGCAATACTCCGTCGATCGGCTCGGCGTGCTGGATGCCCGCAACCAGCTCATCGATCAATGTCAGCAGGGTTGGGCCGTCGACCATTCCAGAAGGTGTCGCCCAGACGGAGACGATAGGGATCAGCTCGAATCCGAAGCGATCCGCGCCGGCGATGAAGCCGCCAAATGCCGAGTTCGTGCCGCGCTCGTCGGAAACGATGCGGTCGCCGCGCCGGATGGTGGACGCCTGGAATGCCGCCATGTCGGTACGAACCGAGCTGAAGGCGTTCGTCTCGTGAGAAAGCTGCGCGGCGGCGATACGCATTCGTCAGACCAGTTGCGGAATGCCGAGGATGTCGCGAGCCTGGGCGGGCGTTGCGACCGGGCGCCCAATCTCAGCGGCAATGCGCGCGAGCCGCGCTACGAGCTGAGCGTTGCTTTTGGCCAGCTCACCCTTGTGGTAGTAGAGATTGTCTTCCAGGCCGGTGCGGACATGACCGCCCATGGTCATGGCGGCCACACCGAGCGGAAGCTGAGAGCGGCCGATGCCACAGGCCGACCAAATGGCGCCCGGAGGAAGCATCTGCACCATGTTGACGAGTTGCTGGATCGTGCCGGGCGAACCGCCGCGAACGCCTAACACCATCTGGAACCAGTAGGGTGGTTCGATGGCGTTGTCCGCGATGAACCGGAGCCCATTGGCGACATGCCCCGGCTCGAAGCATTCGATCTCGGGCCGCACGCCGAACTCGATCATCGACGCAGCCAGTTTGGTCAGGAAGTTTGGGCGAGTTGACGAAGACGCCGGCGCCGAAGTTGAGCGAACCGCAGTCGAAGGAGGCGATTTCAGGCGAGAGGGTGACTGGTTCGGCGCGTTGCTCGTCGGTGGTTTGGCCCGCGCCACCGCCAGTACTCATGTTGACGATCACATCGGAACCGGCCGCGCGAATCAGATCGCGGGCCTTCGCATAACGAGCGGGGTCACAGGTGACTTTGCCGTGCTCGTTGCGCACATGCAAATGGACGATTGCGGCTCCGGCCGCAGCGGCTTCGACGGCTGCCTCGGCGATTTCTTCCTCGGTAACGGGAAGATTTGGGTTCTGGTCCTTGGTCGGCCAGGAGCCGGTCAGCGCGGCAGAGATGATGAGCGGCTGGTTGAGCGCCGGAGGCTCGAGCGGATCGAGCATCAGCCGATCGTCCTGCGGGAAGAAATGACGCCGGTATTCATGCCGACGAGGTTGAGACCGCCGAAGAAGCGAGCGTGCTCGATCTTGACGCAGCGGTTCATGACCACGTCCATGCCAGCAGCACGCGCGCGCGCGGCGGCATCTTCATTGACGATGCCGAGCTGCATCCAGAAGATCGGAGCGCCGATCTGAACGGCTTCGTCGAGCACAGCCGGGACGTCTTCGGACTTGCGGAAGACATCGACGATGTCGATCTTGCGGTCTTTGGGAATGTCGAGCAGGGACGCGTAGACGGTCTCGCCCAGGATCTTCTGACCTGCCAACCGGGGGTTGACGGGAATGATGTCGTAGCCCTCGGACTGCATATAGATGGCGGCGAAGTGACTGGGGCGCATGGGGTCGGCGGAAAGGCCAACCATGGCGATGGTCCTGGCGTTCTGGAGCAGGCGCAGACGCTCGTAGGCGCCGGCGGTAGCGACGTTCTGGTTGGCCCAGGGCACAGCGCAGCTTTCGACGCGTTCGGTTGTTTCGGTCATTCTGCTGCTCCAACGCTACTCAGCTCTGCGACCTGCGACTTGCGCAGCGCGCGGTCGAGATCCCAAATGATGTCGTCTACGTCCTCGAGTCCCAATCGAGAATCGGATCAAATCGGGACTGACACCGGCTGAAATTTGCTGCTCGTCGGTAAGTTGCTGATGGGTGGTGCTGCCAGGATGAATGATGAGTGACTTGGCGTCGCCAACATTGGCAAGATGCGAGATGAGTGTCAACGACTCGATGAAGCGCGCGCCGGCCGCTCGACCCCCCTTGATGCCAAAGGTGAGAATGCCACCGCATCCCTTCGGCAGGTATTTCTCAGCCAATGGTCGATAGGGACTGTCCGGCAGTCCGGGATAGCTGACCCAACTTACCAATGGATGTTGCTGCAGCCAGGCAGCGATCTGCTCGGCGTTGCGGCAATGGCGCTCCATGCGGAGCGGGAGGGTTTCGAGTCCCTGCAGGAACATCCAGGAGTTGAATGGGCTCACGGCGGGGCCGAGGTCGCGCAAATTTTCGACGCGCGCCTTCATCAGATAGCCGTATTCGCCAAAGGTTTCGTAGAACATGATGCCGTGGTATCCGGGCGATGGCTCGGTCATGCCCGGGAAGTTGCCATTGTTCCAGGGGAAGCGACCCGATTCGACGATCACGCCGCCGATCGAGGTTCCGTGGCCGCCGATGAACTTGGTGGCGGAATGGACCACGATATCGGCGCCGTGCTCGATCGGGCGGCAGAGGTAGGGGCTGGCAAAGGTGTTGTCGATCATCAGCGGAAGCCCAGCCTCATGCGCGATGGCGGCGACGGCACTGATATCGAACACGTCGATACGCGGGTTGCCGATGGTCTCCCCGTAGACGACCTTGGTCTTGGGCGTGATCGCGTTGCGGAAGTTCTCGGGATCGGAGGGATCGACGAAGACGACATCGATGCCCCAGTGGCGAAGGGTGATATCGAACTGGGTGTAGGTTCCGCCGTAGAGTGCCGACGACGAGACGATCTGGTCGCCGGGAGCCAGCAGCGTAGCAAGCGCAATGAACTGCGCTGCCTGACCAGACGCAACCGCGAGCGCGCCGACGCCCCCTTCGAGGGCGGCGATGCGCTCTTCGAAGGCCGCGGTGGTGGGGTTCATGATGCGGCTGTAGATGTTTCCGAATCGTTGCAGCGCGAAGAGTTCGGCGGCGTGATCGGTATCTTCGAACACGTACGAGGACGTCTGATAGAGCGGCATCGCCCGAGCACCGGTGGTTGGGTCAGGCCGCTGTCCGGCATGCACTGCAAGGGTGTCGAAACCGAAAATATGGTCGTCTTCGGTGCGTTCTTCGCCGGCAGCATTTGCCGGGTTGGACGCGCGTCCATTACTCGAAGGATGGGCGTGGCTCAAGGCATTCGTCCTGGAAAGCCGTTGCAGCGGCGAGGCATGGGTTTGCAGCCGGTATTGTACGGCGATGGTGGACGGGTGATTTGAACCTGGAGTGCAAAAGGAAAGTGGAAACTGAAAGTCACACTAAGAGGTAATCGATTAGGCGGTGGAATCGACCGAGACGCTCCGCAGGGGAACCGGGATTCAGCACCGAGTTTGGATGACCGGTGACCAGCCGGACGGGGCGTTGACGCACTGCCCAGGCCCGCCCGCTCCCGCATAGGTACCGCTTGAATTCATTATAGAACATATGTTCTCTTTCTGTCAAGGGGATTTGAGGTTCACCAAGGTCGATAGAAGGGGAGCAGGTTGCTGACGAGTCCGTTATCGCGCTTCGCACGATCGCAGGACACAGGTCCCAGCGCTACGATCAAATCGCAGGGCACAGATCCAGGCGCTACGACAACGTGGCCGACTCGAATTGGTGCTTCGGTGTTGGAGTTCATCTGCGCGAATGGCGACGCTACGGAGATAGGTCAAGGCACCAGGGATTCAAGATCGGGACGGAGTCGGAGGATTGCAGTGCCGGAGGTGATGGCGGCATCAATGGTTGCGCGTTTGTCGGGGTTGTAGACCCAGGCTTCGAAGACGGAACTGGTGCAGAGGAGCACGGCGGCGGGCGGGTAAGGGCCGGAGGCGAGGTGCGACCAGAGGCGCTGCATGAATTCGGACGAGACGGCGGCAGATTCGCGGGGCATGGGCAGGGATTCGAAGGTGGTGATCTTGTGGAAGGAGCCATGGCTGACTTCGCCTATGAGACCAATTTCGAGCGTGGCGCCGTCGTCCGAGACGACGCCGATCGCAAGCGACGCGGGATCGACCAGCCGGTCGACAAAGGCGGTGATTTGTGCGTAGGTCCAGCCATGCCAATTACGTGGGTGAGGCGGGAGGGCGACGTATCCATCGTCCGTTCCCCAGATGAGACGAAAGACGTTGTGGTAGTAGGCGTCGAGCTCGAGGTCGCGGTTTTCGAGCTGTTGGGCCTGGGTGGACACGGCGTTCAAATGGGTACGATCGACGATATGGACGCGGTCCCATTCGCGCGTTTCGTAGAGTGACTGAGCGAGCTGGTGAGGGGAATCGAGCCGTTGGATGCCGAGATCGTTGCGAGATTGGCCAGAGGTCTCGACGACCGAAAGTACGTTTCCACCGTCGTGGATGACATAGAGACCGCGTTCGTCGGGCGACCCGGCACGGATGTAGAGGCCGGGATCGATAAACCTGCCGATGTTGCGCCAGGTGTATGGGTCGAGATCGACGAGCTGCCAGTTTGGATCGATCACGGCCGGTCGCCCTCGCTATCAGTGGTGGCTACTGTTTGCTCGAATATTCGAATGGAGTAGGGCGACAGCTCGATGCTCAGAGAACCATTGCATTCGAGCACCTCATTCGAGCCCCACACACTCCTGAACTCGCTTTCATCCTGGGCGAGCACCGTGGCCGTGAGGTCGCAGCCAGTTGGGTTCGCCAGGAATACGAGCGTTTGCTCGCCTCGGCGGAAGACGGCCAGATCGGCCGGCCCGGACGTGAGGCGGATGGACGGGGCGGCCGCGAGATCAGGGATGAGATGCGGAAGCGTTGCGGTTTCGGCCCAGATCAACTCTCCGTTTCCCAATTGCGTGCGCCCCGGGGCGTCAAGGAAGCGGCCGAAGAGCTCGGTTTGGCGCATGCTGGGGTCGCGCGTCGGGATGGTAGGGCCGATGACGAGGGTGCCTCCGTCCTCGACATAGCCGAGCAGCGCGGCCTGATCGAGCGGATCCATGAAGTCGACCGATTGAAGGTAGACCGCAGGGTAGCGATCGAGCCGCTTGGGATCGATGTGGGTGTCGGCCATGTCGACCGTGATGCCGCGGTCGGCCAGCGCGCTGGCCGCCTGGCGAAGCCACGAATCCGGCCGGTCGAAGTTGGCTTCGCGGCGGGGGTTGGCCTCGAGCTCGAAGTCGACGTCGATCTCGAAGGCTTCGCGCGGGAGGCCGAGCAGGTCGGCGTGGGCGACATGCAATGTGGTGAGCATCTTGACGTGGCGGCTGAGATCGAAGTTGAACATGAGCAACGCGCCGCGCTCGCGCTCGAATTCCCAGAGCGGGTATCGCTTGAGGAAGGCGCTGAGATTGGCATAGAAGGGTGCGTAATCAGGGCGGTAGTCGCCGTGGCGGGTGATGGGGCTGCCCTGCCACCGCTCGCGCTCGACGAGCATATAGAAGTTGACCGCCTTCATACCGTTCATGTAGGCGGCCAGGGTGACGAACTCGTGCTCTTCCGGCATGAAGGTTTTCTTGTGATGGCTCCACAGGCCGGCGCCGAACTCGGGAACGAAGGGGAGAATCGTGGCCCCGGCCAGGAAGCGGAGACGCCGCGCGACCGTGGCGTAGTCTTCCTTGTTGCAATAGAGATTCA
The DNA here is from genome assembly GCA_963720855.1 of uncultured Chloroflexia bacterium. Classification (GTDB taxonomy): domain Bacteria; phylum Chloroflexota; class Chloroflexia; order Thermomicrobiales; family UBA6265; genus JAMLHN01. The sequence goes on from CAVRGV010000003.1 coordinate 826,355, forward strand.
TACCGACCCAGTCGATATCGGGGTCAGCTTCCATGCGGCTGACATCGAGCGGAGTGGTGGTTTGCCAGGCAATGTCGTGGAAGAGGGGGACACCGACGACGCCACGATCCCGCAACATGCGGGCGAAGCGAGCCACGCTCCAGCGGATCTGGAACTCCTTGTATGCGATCCAGTCGAGATGGGACGGGAGATCCGCTTCGCCTTCGATTCCGCAGTCGCGCGGAGGGTCGATGTCCTCGAAGGAGTCGAACGCGGTTCCGTACATTTCGGATAGCGCGCCGATCGAGCCGTATTTGCCGGCAAGAAAGGTGCGATAGAGCGCGATCGAATCGTCGCTGTAGTCGGTGGCATAGGGCTGATCGTGGAAGAGGTAGCACGATTCGTTGTCGCTCTGGACCGTGACGATGCAGCCGTTGGGCGCCAGGTGCGGGACGATGCGCGGGCAGATGGCGTCGAACCATCCGGCGGTCAACTCGAAAAACTTCTCGCTGGCATACGACGGGACCGGAAATGGCCGCGGCGGGTGTAGTCCCCAAGCCGCATCGAAATGGACCGTGCCGGCCGCGGTTTTGGCCTGCACTGCCGGGTCGAGCAAGACCCATTCCGGAAATCCGAAGTCAGTCAGCTCGGCATTGATGAGCGGGCCGGGGCGCACGATCAGCCAGAGACCCTTCTCCTCGCAGAGCGACATGAAGGCATCGATATCCTTGCGGTCGTCGATGTGCCCCCAGTCGTAGATTCCCGGCTCGATTTCATGCACCGACCAGGGGATGTAGGTTTCGACCATCGAGAAGCCGAGCGCTCTTACCTGATCGAGGATGTAGCCCCAGCGGTCACGCTCGAGACGCCAGTAGTGGACCGTGCCCGGAGTAGACCGGTACGAGCTGTTCCGTCGACCTCGAGTCCCTGTGTTGTCAGGACGACCGGCACGCGCGATTCCTTCCCATGTCATGCATCGCGATCAGCCTTTGAGCGAGCCAGCCGTGAGGCCGGCGACGATGTGACGTTCCGCGATGAGGTAGAAGACGATGGCGGGAACCATTGCCAGCGTGACGAACGCCAGTTTCGTGCCCCAGTCCGAGCTGTATTGCCCACTGAATTGCATGACGCCGAGCGGCAAGGTCCATTTGCTTTCGCTGTTGAGCGCAACCAGCGGCAGGAAGAAGTTGTTCCAGCTATAGACCATGGTCAGCACGGCCACGGCAGCCAGCGCGGGCCGGGAGAGGGGAAGCAGGATTTTCCAGAAGAACTGAAGCGCGGCTGGCGCCGTCGACGTAGGCGGCGTCTTCGAGCTCCGAGGAATGCTGAGGAAAAAGTTCCGCAGGATGATGACGCTCAACGGCAAGAGGAACGCGACCTGCGGCAGGATGATTCCCCAGAGCGTGTCGACCAGTCCGATGTTGCGAATGAGCAGGTAGACCGGGAGGATGGCGACCGTTACCGGAAAGAGCAATCCAAGCACGTAATAGGTAAAGAGCAGCTCGCGTCCCCGGAACGGCATGCGTGCGAAGACGAACGCCGCCGAGCTGGCTAGCGCAATCACCAACAAGGTGGTTGCCAGCATGACCAGCGTGCTGTTCAAGAGCTGCTGCCAGAACGCTGCGGGATCGCAAGGATGTCGCCGTAGTTCGACCAGATCACGGATCCGGTAGCGAGAATGGGCGGTTCATGACCTGGCCCTTCGCCTTGAACCCGTTCATGACCGCTAACAGCGATGGGAGCGATGACGATGAAGGCGACCGAGATGCATACGAGGTATTTGCCCGTCACCGAACGTGAGAAATGCGACTCGGTCTTGCTGGTACGGCTGGATGTAGGTCGCCATGGCTGGGCCTCCTCAGGCGATTTCGTAGTCGCGATTCATGACGAAGCGCATGTAGAGCAAGGGCAAAGCCGAAGCAGATCGTGAAAATGATGACCGAGGCTGCCGCGCCATATCCGAGCGCGAATCGCTGAAAGCTGAACTTGTACATATAGGTCGCCATGGTCTGGCTGGCGTCGATGGGTCCGCCTTCGGTCATCACCCAGATCAGGTCGAAGAACTGCAGCGAGCCAATGGCGGAGAGGAAGATCGTCAGGCGGATGGTTGGGCCGAGGAGCGGCAGCGTGACATCGCGAATGACGCGAAAGCTGGATGCGCCGTCGAGCTTGGCCGATTCCTCCAGATCTTCCGGGATGCTCTGCAACCCGGCCAGGTAGAGGATGAAGTGGAACCCGACGAACTTCCAGGTAATGGCGATGAACAGGGAGTAGAGCACGATGTTGGGATCGCTGAGCCAGCCAATCGGCTCGAACCCGGGAATGATCTTCCCAAGCAGCTCATTGATCCCGGTGCGAGGATGGAAGATGAAACTCCAGAGCACGCCGGTGACCACTTCGGAAAGCACATAGGGAAGGAAAAAGACGACACGAAAGAAGGTCCGTCCGCGCATGTGCCGCCCGACCATGATGCGCGAGCCCCAGCGCGACCGGGAGCTGAATGGCGAGCGACAGAAACAGAATGATCAGGTTGTGCCGGATCGCCTCGCGAAAGACGGCGTCGTTCAGCACATCCTTGAAATTCTGCAGGCCTACATAATCTTCGAGCGGCCCAAGACCATTCCAGTCGTAGAGTCCGTAGTACAACGCCTGAAAGAGCGGAAAGAACACGAACATCGAATAGAGGATCAGCGACGGCAGCAGAAAGGCGCACGATCGTCAACATGTACTTTCGGTCGATGCGCTTTGCGTCCACGCGTGAAACGGGCATAGCCGCGGCATTCCCGCTGCGTGGCGATGGACTGCATGGCGAAGATCCCCTGGGAGCGGGGGGCCGCGTCAGCATCGACGCGGCCCCGTGCACTGCGCCTATGCGCTCGTCTCGGCTGCGAAGGAATCCTCGACTGCCTGGGCTACGTCTTCCGGCGTGGCGGCGCCGGCGAAGAGCTCCTGCACCGAGTCGTTGACCACCCCGCCAACCGCGGGCGGCAGGTACTGGTCGTAGTAGAGCTGCAGGTATTTCGCGTCGGCGGCCATCTGCGCGACCTGCTGCAAGAGCGGATCGGCAATCGACGACGCCGCGCTTTCGACGGCTGGAGGGACCGCGATTCCGTCGGCAGCCAGGCTGGCCTGATTCTCCGGGCTGGTCAGGAACTTGACGAAGTCGATTGCCTCGGGCGACGCATTGATGCCGACCGCATAGCCGTCACCGCCGCCAAGGACGTCCGAGGGGTCGCCTGCGCCGCCTTCGACCATCGGGAAGGTGAAGAGACCCAGGTCATCACCCAGTCCCTCACCGCTTTCCGACTCGTCTTTTTGCACGTTGGGCGCCCATTGGCCCATCAGCTCCATGGCAGCGTCGCCGTTGGCAATGACCGACGACGCCTCGTTGTAGGTGGCGCCCAGGAAGCCTTCCTGGAACGGCTCGAGATCGATGAGCTCCTGCAGCCGTTCGCCGGCCTGCGACGAACGCGGGATCCGCGAAACTGCCGGATCGGGTCGTAGGCGGCGTCGAAGGCGGCCTTGCCACCTTCCCGGATCGCCAGGTAGACCCAGTAGAAGTGACCGGGCCACTTGTCGCCCTCGCCGACAGTGATGGGCGTGATGCCGGCATCTTTCAGGGTTTGGACGGTGGTGAGGAATTCGTCCCAGGTGGCTGGTGGCGCTTCGATACCAGCTTGCTCGAAGAGCGCCTTGTTGTACCAGAAGGTAACCATGCCAATGCGCCAGGGAACCCCGTAGTACTGGCCGTCGCGACCGTAGAGCTCGAGCGCGGCGGGAAGGAAGGAATCGCCCCATCCATCCGCGGAGAGATCGGTAGCGATGTCTTTGACGAGGCCCGCGTCGGCGTATTCGAGCAGCACACCGCCGCCCCAGCTCTGGAAGATGTCCGGCGGCTCGCCCGACTGCATCGCGGTGGCGATTTTTTGTTTGAACGCCTCATTCTCGAGAACGGTTATTTCGATCTCGACATTGGGGTTCTCGGCAACGAACGCATCGGCAAGCGCCTGGAAGGCGGCCTTTTCCGATTCGATCGTGTTGATGTGCCACCAGGTGATCTTGGTTTTGTCCTGAGCCATGGTGATAGGGGTGGCGCCGATGGCAAACGCTGCCGCGGCGGCCGATCCTCCGATCATGAGCTCTCGACGTGTGGCTCGCATTGGTTGCAACTCCTTCGTTGAACGTTTGACATCCGCGCGGCGGATGCGAGCAAGAAAACGACGGTCTCTTTTCCCGACGCGTGGGTCCGGAATCAGGTACACGCGATTGGGGGGCCCTCCCGATCGGCGCATTTCTGATGCCGGAGCGACGCGTCAGGGTCCTGCGCGACCAGAGCAGGACTGGCGAATTACCAACTCGGTCGGTAAATCGATTCGCTCAGCGGGCAGGCTGGGGTTCTCGATGCGTGCCAGCAGCATCTGCGTGGCGCGGCGGCCCATCTCTTTGAGCGGCTGGCGGACTGTCGTGAGCTGCGGATGGACCATGGATGCGGTCAGGATATCGTCGAAGCCGATGATGGAAATGTCCTCGCCGATGCGGAGCCCGTGGTCGCGGACGGCATCCATGACGCCGAAGGCCGATTCGTCGTTCGAGGCAAAGATCGCGGTGGGAGGATCGTCGAGGGAGAGGAGCTCACGGGCACGCTCGTACCCAAGCGGCTGGTGGAAATCGCCGATGCGGATCAGCTCTTCATCGACCGGAATGCCGTGTTCGGCATGGGCGCGCCGGTAGCCAGCGATGCGGTCGGTGGCGCAACCCATCTGCAGCGTGCCGGTAACCAGCCCGATTCGCCGATGGCCGAGATCGAGCAGGTAGCGGGTGGCGTCGTAGCCGCCTTGCTCGTTGCTGGCGCCGACCGAGGGGCCGGGATCGTTGAGGCCGCCGTGATCGATCAGCACGTACGGGAATCCGCGATGTGCGATCGAATCGATGTAGGCCTCGGGATCGGTCGGGAGCACCAGGAGGAGGCCATCCGCGAAGCCGGAGGTGAGGGTTGCCACGAAGGCAGACTCGCGGTGCTTGCGGCGGTGGGTGGTGTAGAGCATCAGATCGTACTGGGCTGAGGCGAGCTCTTCATCGATGCCGCGGACGATTTCGCCGATGTAGCTGGTATCGAGATCGCGCACTACCAGGCCGACCACCTGCGAGCGGCCGCCGGCCAGCCCGCGCGCCTGGCGGTTGACGACGTATCCAGTGCGGACGAGCGCCTCGGTGACGCGGCGGCGTTTTTCCTCGCTGACATAGCCTTTGCCGCTGACGACGCGAGAGACGCTGGCCACCGAGACATCGGCCTCGCGGGCGACATCGTCGATGGTGATGCGTTTGTCACTACGCGTCTGCGTCATGCTGATGCGTCTTCTTCGGAGGGCCGCGGGACAGAGCGGACGACCTGAAAGCGATATCACACGAACCTCCGGTATCCCTATATGGATATTGGGAGGATCGCACTTCAATGTGGAAGCGGTTACATACATAGTGGTACCAGCCGGGAGCCTACGCTTGTCAAGATCGGCGTTTTCGAGTCTGTGGATTTTTCCCAATCGGGAAGCGCGCGTGCGTGGAGGGCGCACCGCACATTGACCAAAGGGTCGTCGGATTGGTACTATTCGGTCCGCTCAAATATGGGTTTATGGCGCGTTCGTCTAGCGGCCCAGGACACCGCCCTCTCAAGGCGGAGATCACGGGTTCGAATCCCGTACGCGCTACCAGGTGAAGAGGCCGGCTCCTTTGGGAGCCGGCCTCTTTTCGGTTCTGCTAGGCGTTGGTGGCGTCCGTATCTGCCGATCGTGACCAGCTCGGGTTTGGGACATCGAGCATGCGGGTGAGCTCGCTGATCGAGGTTTCGTAGTTTGCTCGCTCGGTCTCGAACGATTTCCAGGCAGTGTCGCGGTCGGCGACGATGGGTATCCCGAGCTGTTGCAGCCGTTGCGCGGTTTCTTCGAACATGTCGCGGGTGATCGTCCGCTGGGTTGGCGCTGATTCGACGGCAAATACCTTTTGCCTGAAATGCTGGACGATGTGAGCGATCGCGCTGGGGCCACGCTCCAAACAGCGTCTGGCCTGCGGATCGGGTGGCAGGTCGACGAGGTTATTGCGCAGATTCGCGCCGTCCAGAATGATCGGGGTGTCGACCGACCAATGGTGCTCCATGAACGGGGCGAAGACGGTGAGGTAGCCCTCGACGGTGCGATAGGTTTGCTCGATGTTGATGAAGTCGGCAGCCCATTGGCCCCAGATCGGGGTGAGCGTTTCCAGACCGTGGGTCTTGGCCGCGTTTTCGAGGAACTGTGGTCCGGTCTTGGCGCGGTCGATGCGCTGGTCCATCTCCCGCACTTTCTGACGCTGGCTGGTGAACGAGTCGTACATGTTGTTGATGTAGACGATCAGGATGCCGATGAAGAAGGTGGTCGTCAGTCCTTCCAGCGCGAAGATCAGCGCGGTTGGCAAGACTTTCGGCTGGCTTGCAAAGCCAAGCGTGGACATGGACGAGACGCTGCCGAAGATGCTGGCTCGCAGGGACAAGCTGGAAACGCCATAGATGATGAGGACGTACCCGAAGGTGGCGATCCCCATGGAGACCGCCAGGATGGAGGTCAGGCTGAATGGGAGATAGAGCGACTGAAGCTCTTTCCGCTTCTTTGGGTCGCGGAACAGACTGCTCACAAAATGAAGCACATTGCGGCACCCGCGAAAAACGAGCCTGGCCATCGCCGGTGGCTCGGAGCCCTGGATCATCATCACGCGAGTTGCCCAAACGAAGGCCAATGTGACGATGGCTATGCCGCCGAAGAGGCAGAGATAGCGAACGAACGCGTCCAGCGGATCCTTATCGAGGTGGAGCACAAGGTGGTGGAGCGTCACCGGTCTACGTGTTCCAAGATCATCCTACGGCGCTTATCGATCGGTGCCTGTCACTGCCGCCCGCAAAGTCGAAGCTGACATCGAACCTGTACCGGTCACGTCTTGTTGTTCGAGGGGAGCATGCGGGTGAGTAATGCCACGTGTTGATTGTAGCGTCCACTCGTCTCCTGAAAATGCTGCCAGGCTCGATCGAGGTCCGGTGCCACACCGACGCCAGCCTCTTCGAGCGACCGGGCGCAGGAATCGAATTCTCTTCGGGCGACCGTTGGGCGTTCCTGGTACGTGCGCAGCGAAATCACGCGGTGGCGGTAGTGCTGTGCGAGGTGGGCGATAGCGCCAGCCCCTTTGTCGACGCACTCGGCCGCGTTGGTATCGAGAGGACCTGACACCAGCGAGTTGCGGAGCGCAGCGGCATCAAGCACCATCGGGGCATCCACCGACCAATGCCGACTCATATTCGGGGCGAACAACAGGAGATTGCCGTCCACGGTGCGGTAGATCTTCTCGATTTGCTCGAATTCGGCGATCCAATCCCGCCAAATCGGATCGAGCGCGTCCAGTCCCGGACCACGGGCCGCGGATATCAGGAGAGCGACGCCATCCTGGTTGCCCTGCAAAGCCGCGTCCATGGCATCGAGCTGCACTCTGTGGTCCGAATAGGCGGAATAAATCGTCACGGTATATGCCACGAGCAGGGCAACGAAGGTCGGTCCTGTGAACGCCTCGATCCCAGCAATGGTGGTTTCCAGCAAGGTTTTTGGCTGCCCGCCGATTCCGAGCACGGACATCGATGACACACTGTTCACGTAGGCAGTCCGCATCGAATTCTGGGTCACTCCATAGAGGAGCAGTGTGTATCCCAGGGTCGCGATCGCGATCGAGCATCCAAGGACTGTCAAGAGACTGACCGGTATATAGAGCGCCCAGAGCTCGCGACGCTTGTCGGCACTGGACATCTGATTGCCGATGAAATGAAGCGCATTTCGGCACGCCCTGAAAATGAACCGGGCGAGAAGAGGTGGATCGGTCCCCTTGACCATGAGAATGCGCGCCGCCCAATAGAACGTCGCAAGAATAGTCAAGAGCCCTATTACGGCTGAGACGAACCGCACTACATCCATGGAAGGAATCCCAGCCTCACTCGTCAGGCCTTCCGGAGATTTGGAGCCGGCACGCCGATGATCGCCTTGCGGGCCGCGTCCCAGGCGATGGTGCGGGCGCGCTCGACCATATACGCGGTGGTTCCGAGAATCCGTACCGAGACGCCCGCATCGTTCGGGAGCGCGCTTACCCCGCTGACCGAGTGTTCGTGTCCGGCCAGCGCTTCGCGCAGAATGCTGGTGAGCTCAACCGCCGGGAGTGCCCGGGTGAAAACATAGAGCACCCCGAGCGCGTCCATATCGCCCAGGATCGCGGGGCTTTTGGGGGAGTGCCACTGGGGCTCGAGTTTGATCGTGTCGGAGACCAGAAGGTTGCCGCTCAGATCGCTGGCTTCGAGCTGCGAGTAGAAGATCGAGTAATGATGATGCTCGCCCTTATGCGCCGTGCGGCCGGGAGCGAGGATATCGCCGATGATCGCGGTGGCGGTCGGATCGATCTTCAACTCGGTGTGCTGGAAAAACCGCGAGTCGCGGTAGGGGATGGTTGTGTCCGGAAGGTATTCGATGAAGCTCCCGGCTTCGGCCGTGATGTTGACTACCTGCGTGATGTAGTTCTCTTCGCATTTGTAGAGCTTGCCGTGGGATTGGGTGGTGACATGAGCGGAGGAACCCGGCAGGCTGTGGATGTCGATCCGGTAGCGGTCGCCCTGGATCATGCCGCCGCCGTTTTGCAGGATCATGATGAACGGCATGTCTGGACGTTGGGTGTCGAGGTAGATCGGCTGAAACATCTGCAGCGGCGGCTGGTAGGAATAGGCCGAACGCACGGTGCGGTCGCCCTGGCGTTTGAACTCGAGCTCCATGAGCCCGACCTTGCCATGCCCCCCGGCCCCCGATCCGTACAACGTGGTTGCAAATCGGTCGAACTCACGGGGAACCTTCACCGGCAGCACGTGCCGAGGATCATCGTGCGAATACGTCTTGATGGTGATTGCCATGGCCTGCGATCGACTTCCAGATTCTCTGTTTCCGTACCGGTAGATTAGTGCGAGTGGGCGTGCGCCTGTGAATGATCGTGGTCGTGACTGTGGCTGTGATCGTGTGGCGGCAGCGCATCCAGGAGCTGGCGCACGTCTTCGGAGCGGCCGGTTTTGCTCGTGGTGGCAATGAATTCCAGGACGTCCGGCAATCCGTCGCCGGTCAGGCTATTGGTCATTACCCAGGGAGCGCCGTCGGGGCGGGCGTTTTCCGCACCGCTGCGCATGACCTCGAGATCGACGCGCACATAGGGCGCAAGGTCGACTTTGTTGATGACCAGCAGGTCGGAGTGGGTGATGCCGGGGCCCTTCTTGCGGGGAATGTCGTCTCCCTCAGCGACGTCGATGACGAAGATGTAGGCATCGACGAGCGTTGGGCTGAAGGTCAGGGTGAGATTGTCTCCGCCGCTTTCGAGAAAGAGCAGGTCGGCATCGGGAAACTTGTCCAGCAACTCCTCCATCGCGGCAAGATTGGCGGTGGGATCGTCGCGCACCGCGGTGTGTGGGCAGGAGCCGGTTTCCACCCCGACGATGCGATCGGCGGCCAGGATGCCATCCATGGCGGCGCGAACGTGTTCGGCGTCGAGCTGGGTGTAGATGTCGTTGGTGATGACGACCGGGCTGAACCCGCGCTCGATCGTCATGGGAATCAGCGCTTCGATGAGGGCGGTCTTCCCGGAACCGACCGGACCACCGACCCCGACTTTGAAAACGTTTCGATGACCTGTTTGCGCCATTGTCGCTCCTTTTCCGGGTTGTTTCGTTGTCGATACGCTTGGTGACTTGAACGTGTCGCGCTGTGCGATTCGGGACACTGTCTTCGGATCCGGCCTCCGTGGATTACGACGAAAAGAGCCGGAGCTCGGCCTCTTCGTGACGCATCGACATCAGCTCGACGAACGGAGCGGAACCGCCAATCTCGGAGAGCGAGCGCGAAAGCGCGTCCCGGGTTGCGGTCTCGAGAACCGGTTGTAGCAGAAAGAGGATTCGCTGCGCGTTGCGGTGATCGATCTCCGACATACGCACCGCCGCACCGACACAACTTGCGGCGAACGAATAGAGCTCCCCGGCCACCGCCTGTTCCACCGGAATGCCGATCGTCGATTTCAACAGCGCGAGCGCGATGGCCTGATTGCCCGGTGCCGATCGCTCGTTGACCAGCACCAGATAGTCTCGAGCCAGTGCGCTATCGAAGACGTCGCGGGAAAGCCCGAGCAACTGCCGCCCAAGTCGCATCGACGTTTCTCGTGGTTCGCGCGTGATTTTTGTGGCGGTCAGCCTGCGATCGATTTGCGCGACCGTCTGAAGATCGCTCTCTGCGGCCGCGCGCATGGCAAGAGCCACGCCAGCGGCGTCGGTTGGACCGACGCTGGCACGAACGAGATCGGCCACGATTCCGGCAAGCGACTGCGGCGTTATCAAGCCCGCCTGCGCGAACGATTCGATTCCGTGCGAGAGCGTAAAGAGACCGCTTGGAAAAAAGGAATCCGCTAGCTGCAGGCTGCCAAGAAACGTGCCGATCTGGGTCGAGCCGGCCGGATCCGGGTATGACCGGCCGTTCGACGAAGGTGGGAGCCCCGAAACCATGAACGACTTTCTACGATGCGGGGCAGGATGAGATGGTTCATCCTGCCCCGCGGTTCGGATCGGCTAAACGAGATAGTAGAGCTGCGTCAATGGCAGCGTTTCCGCCGGATCGATGTGGGCGTGCACGCCGTCGACGGTGACCTTGAAGGTCTCGGGATCGACCTCGATCTCGGGGGTTTTGTCGTTATAGAGCAGATCGTACTTGGTCACCGTGCGGCAGCGCCTTGACCGCTACGGCCCCAGACCTGAGCCCGAGGCTTTCGGAAACCCCATCGTCCACCGCCGCCTGTGACATAAAGTTGACTCGGCCGAGCCTGGTTCGCGAGCCCCATCGCGCCAAACATCGGGCGGTAGTAGATTGGCTGCGGCGTGGGCAGCGATGCGTTGGGATCGCCCATCAGTGCCCAGCTCACCAGCCCACCCTTGACGATCATGCGGGGCTTGGCTCCGAACGACCAGATCGGCCAGATCACGATATCCGCCATGCTTGCCGACCTCGAGCGACCCAACCGCGTGGGACATTCCGTGGGTAATGGCCGGGTTGATCGTGACCTTGGAGAGATAGCGCATGATGCGGAAGTTGTCGTTGCTTCGGCGAGTCTTCCGGCAGTTTGCCCCGACGCTCCTTGCCGACGTGCGCCATCTGGAAGGCGCGCGTGAAGTTCTCTCCGCAGCGGCCCATCGCCTGGGAGTCAGCCGAGATCATGCTGATCACGCCCATGTCATGGAGCACCGTTTCAGCCGAAATCGTTTCTGCGCGTACGCGGCTCTCCGCGAACGAAACATCCTCCGGCACCTTGGGATTGAGGTGATGGCAGACCATCACCATATCCAGCAGCTCGGCGACCGAGTTCACGGTATAGGGGAGCGTTGGATTGGTGGAGGAGGGGAGCGCCCATGGCTGGCCGGCAATCTTGATGATGTCCGGCGCGTGACCGCCGCCGGCGCCTTCCGTGTGGTAGGTGTGGATCGTGCGGCCGTCGATGGCACTGATGGTGTCTTCGACGAATCCGGCTTCGTTCAGCGAGTCGGTATGAATGCAGACCTGAACGTCGTATTCGTCGGCAACCCGAAGCGAGCAGTCGATGACAGCCGGGGTCGAGCCGTGGTCTTCATGGTCTTTGAGGCCGCACGCGCCCGCCTCGATCTGCTCGATCGAGGGTTTCCGGCAGCGAGCTGTTGCCCTTGGCCAGGAGCCCGACATTGACCGGAATGCTCTCGTAGGCCATGAGCATGCGCTGGATGTTCCAGGGACCGGGAGTGCAGGTGGTGCCATTGGTGCCGTCGGTTGGCCCGGTGCCGCCGCCGATATGGGTCGTGATCCCATTCGAGAGCGCGGAGATACGCCTGCTGCGGCGAAATCATATGGATATGACTGTCGATCCCGCCAGCGGTGGCGATCTGGCCCTCGCCGGAGATGACTTCTGTGTTGGCTGAGCAGACGAGATCGGGATGGACACCCGCCATGATGTCGGGATTTCCAGACTTGCCGATGCCAGCGATCTTGCCGTCGCGGATGCCGATGTCGGCTTTCACGATGCCCGTGAATCGGGATCGATGATGATGACATTCGTGATGACCAGGTCGAGCGCGCCCGAGGCATGGGTGGCGCCCGGCTTCAGGCCCATGCCGTCGCGCGACGGTCTTGCCGCCACCGTAGACGATTCTCATCACCGTAAACGGTGTAGTCCTTCTCGATCTCGGCGATCAGATTCGTGTCGGCGAGTTGGAATCTTGTCGCCAGTGGTGGGACCGAACAGATCGGCATACTGGCTGCGAGGAATGGAGACCATTAGTTGCTACCTTTCTTCTGCTTGCCAGTTGCCTGATCGGATCCAGAGTTCCCGTCAGACGCCGCTTCTTGATGCCCGTGATAAACGCTTCCGGCTTGCCGAGCGGAGGTGGAACCGACCGAGCTCGCGCCGGTCGTGCCGCGGGCAACCTTGTTGGCCGCCTCGGCGGCTGCTTTCGCTTCGGATTCCATCTCCGATTCGGCGACCGAACTGAAATCAAGCGCCGCGGCTTTGTCGATGGCTTGCTTCACGTCCCATTTGCCAGTGGTGCTGCCCATGATCAGCATGTTGAACCCGACCGCGCGCTTGTCGCCGGCGTACTCGACCAGCTCGACCACGCGCTCCTGCCCGGGCTCGAAGCGAACCGAGGTACCGGCGGCGATATTCAGATGCATGCCCATGGCCTGCGGGCCGATCGAACTCCAGAGCGCGATTCACTTCAAAGAAATGGAAGTGGGAGCCGATCTGGGCGGCGCGGTCGCCGGTGTTCTTGACCGTCAGTGTGAGCGGTGCGACGGCCGACGTTGATTTCGATATCACCGTCTGCGAAGAAAAGTTGTCCTGGAACGTTGGGCATGGGATTGGCCTTTCTTCCGTTAGGCGATGGGCGTGTGGCACGAGACAAGCTTCGTGCCATCGGGAAAGGTGGCTTCGACCTGAATGAGTGGCATCAACTCCGGCACGCCATCCATGACCTTGTCGCGGGTGAGCACTTTCTGCCCGATCACCATGCAATCGGTGACACTTTTCCCGTCGCGCGCACCTTCCAGGATCGCTTCGGTTACCAGCGCCACCGCTTCGGAATAGTTGAGCTTGGTTCCACGCGCCATGCGCTTTCGAGCCAGGTCCGCCACCTGGTAGACGATCAGCTTGTCGATTTCTCGTGGTGCGAGATTCACTGTTCGGATCCTTTCACGTCGCTACGCTCGCTTTATCAGAATCGTATCGTGGTTTCCTCCGCGACGCTTTTCGGATATTGGCAAGCGCTCACTTATGCCGATCAGACCACCAGTGACGCCGGGCGGTAGAGGTTGATGCGGCCTTCGGGTGTGCTCGCGTCCGCTGGAGCAACTGCTTTCACGCGATGGAGGAACGGCTTGGCCGCAATGAATCCATAGGTCGTCAGCACGAATGGAGCCGTGTAGATATGTCCCGCCATAGGGGCGGCGAACGCGGTCAGGGCAATCGCGACCACCACTGAAACGACGACGGCAATCGCCGCCACAATGACCGAATTGATATCGAATGCATAGAAGAGACCCGCCAGCGCGATCATGGTCAGCACGCCGTTGTAACTCATGAGGCCCATCGCCAATGAGTTCTGGTCTGCTCCGAGGAACCAACCGGCCGCGAGGCCAACCAGGCTCCCGCAATCGCCATGGCCGCATCGATCTGGCTGGAGAGGAAGATGCCGATGAGGAAAATAATCCCCACCCAGATGCTGTTCTGAAAGAAGACTTCGGATACTCCTTTGAACAGTCCCTCGTAGATATCAGTAAACCCAAGCGACGCGCGCCCGGCCTCCATCATTTGCGGCAGGGCCGGAGCCACCGAATTCGCGCTCCCTTCGATTTGGGAGAATCCGAAAATGCCTAGCGCGAAGAGCCAGATCGTGACGACGAACGGACCCGTCAGTGCTGGAATCTGCCAGGTACCAAGGAGATTGCCGATTGCCGCCGAGGCGATAACCGCCGCGAACGCGCCGAGAATGGTGTACGGCACCAATATCCAGTTGTCCTGCAGATAAAAGACCAGCGCCACCCCGACGAGCACGCCGTTATATCCGTACAGCCCTGCACTGATGGCATCGCCGGGAATTCCCAGCCAGTAGGCTGTTGCCGTACTGACGACACAGGCAAGGAGGGCATACGCACCGAACTGCCAACCGCCGACGAAGAGGCCAATGAGAAAGAATATCCCGGTGATCGGGCTATTCTGGAACATCACCTGGCCGAAACCCCGGAGCACCGAATCCACAAACTTCATGACTGGACTCGCTGCCGCCGCCGATTCCCAGCGGTTCAGTGACGTTGTCGCGGCGTTCATGATGACTCAGCCTCCCCTAACAGGTGAAGTTCGATCGGTTGCCACTGACATTCGCGAGACGAGTCAGAACGGAAGTTCAGCTACTCCGCTGTGGATATGTCGATCCGCAAGTCGGCCTGCATCACAAGACCGCATCATAAACGGAAGATTCGCCCGGACCTATAGCACCTTCGGAGCATATCACTGCGATCCGGGGCTCGGATCTATCTCATTGTGAATCCTTTGAACTGGTTCAAAGATTGTGCGTCTTTGCCTGCAGTGACCCATCAGTTGGCACGACTTGTTCGGCAGCGCTTGTGGCTCGCCGAGCGAATTCTTGCCAGGGAATGTCGAACCGCTGATTTTATTTCGTCGCGTATATCTCGAAGATCAACCGGTTCGATTTGCGGATATTCTGTCTGGCCAATAGAGCCAAGTCGATATTCCACTCACTTACGCTGCCAAGCTCCGATTTGCATCAGAAGCTCAGCTCTGCACGATACGTGTCCGTCATTTCGCGGTAGACGTGCTGATTCCATACTGTCAAATGTCACGGCCGACTCTCCATGAGGCCACGTATCTTCGCAAAGGATGACTAGTGCGGATCGATGACATTCCCTTGTGGCTCCTCTTTCTGAGCACACTCCTGCTCGTGGTGGTCACCATAGAGCTGGGCTATCTCTTCGGTAAGGCTGCACTCCGAAAGACTGGGGAGGAAAAGGAATCTCCCGTGTCCGCCATTGCCGCCGCAGTGCTGGCCCTGCTCGCGTTCATCCTAGCTTTCACCTTCGGCATCGTCGCCGATCGGTTCGATGACCGCCAGGATCTCGTGCGAGAACAAGCGAACGCCATCCACACTGCCTACCTACGCTCCGATTTTCTTCCCCAAGCGGGGCGGGACGCATCAAAAGAACTTTATCGCCAGTACGTCGACACTCTCGTCCACATTGTCAGTTCAAGGGATTTGGATAACCTTCCCGAAGAGATCGAAGCACTGCATAGCATCCAGACGAAGCTCTGGGACATCTCCGTTGCGAACGTGCGCGCGGGCGATACGACCGACATTTCCGCGTCGTATGCCGAATCGATCACGGATATGAGCAACGTGCTCGCCACGCGGATCGCCGCGGTGGTGGAAACCCGTTTACCCCTCGCACTTTGGATCAGTCTCTACGTGCTGGTCGGGCTTGCCATGATCGCGGTGGGATACCAAACCGCCATCGCTGGATCGCGACGAACGTGGATGCTGGTCGTGCTGGCGCTCTCGTTCTCGATCGTGATTGTCCTGATTGCCGAACTGGACGATCCGGAGCGTGGCTATATCGCCGTTCCCCAGCAGCCCATGACCGATCTGCAGCGCGAGCTCAACGAATGATTCATCGTTCTCGGTCATCGACAGCGGCTCGTCGTTGATTTTTCAACGGTTGCCTGCAGGCTTAACATCTCCGGAGCGCCACGATGCCACAGCGTGAAACATTTGCTGGGCGCACTGGCGTCGAAAACACATCGGAATCAAAAGATTGCTCGGTGGGTTCCCAACGCCAGAGAGTGTTGGTGGCCGTGTGGACCGATGTGCTCACCGAACGGTGGCTCCCAAAGCGAGTAGCTCTCCAGTTATGCTGAAGGGAGGCCAGCTCTGACTGGCCAGTGACCCAACGAATATCCAGGAAGGTTTATCCACATGACGCAGCGTCGCGGCAATCTCGAACTTTTGGGCTATCCGGACGATGCCCGGTTGCTGCTCGTCAATGCAGATGATTTCGGCATGTGCCATTCGATCAATGTCGCAACGGTCGAGGCGATGCGGAATGGCATCGTTACGACCACGAGCCTGATGGCGTGCTGTCCCTGGGCGTGGGAGGCGATGGAGATATTGCGCGACGATCCCTCGCTTCCGTTTGGAGTGCATCTGACGCTGGTCAATGAGATGCCGGGGTATCGCTGGGGCCCGGTAGCCTCGAAGGACACCGTGCCCTCGATCGTCAATCCGAACGGATTCTTTTTCGCTCATTCTGAGATTCCGAAACTTTATGCCCAGGCAGATCTCGCAGATGTCGAGCGCGAATTCCGCGCGCAGATCGAGCGAGTGCTTGGATTCGGATTGCAGCCGACGCATCTCGACTGGCATTGCGTGCTGGATGGTGGTCGACCGGACATCCTCGATCTGACGCTGCGACTTTGCGAGGAGCATGGACTGGCCATGCGGGTCGGTCTGCCAGAGCTGCGGGACCGGCTGCTTGCCGTGGGGAAACCTGGCAACGACACCGCGGTCATCGATGGATACAGCCTGCCGTTGGACGAGAAAAATGCCATCTGGGCGCAAAAATTGCGCGAGCTTCCTGCTGGATTTCACCAGTGGGCGGCTCATGTCAGTACCGGCGATGCAGAGGCACAGGCGATGGAACCCGACGCGTGGCGGGTGCGCAAGACCGATTTCGACTTCTTCACTTCGGACGAAGCGAAGGCGCTGATCGAAGAGCGGGAGATCGTGTTGGTCGACTATCGAGACGTGCAACGCGTCTGGTCCGCGCCAGCGTGACCCGGCACCGGAGTTACGGAATATGGAATGCTTGCGCATGCGGGTTGTTTTGTTGCCCGCGCGACGTGTTCAGGTAATGGAGGGTTTCGTGTTTAAGATTCGAATGTTGTTCATAGCGATGATTCTGGCTTCATCGTTGGTTGTGTTGGGCGCGCGGTCAGACCGATGCGCAAAGTCCGACCTCGATTGCGATTCCGACCGCAACCGCGGAAGGATGCGATCAGGTTCCCGGCTATCTGGAAATCCGCCAGAAGATCATGAGCGAGTTTCTGGTCGATCTGGAAGCGGTTTTCCCGGACGTGGCGACCCCGATCATGGAGAACGGCGATCAGCTCTTTGGGGCGATTACGACGATGACTCCCGATCAGTCGATCGCGTTGGCCAAGGCGTATGACACCGTTGCCGACAAGATCGAGAAGATCGAGGCGCCTGCCGTCGCGAGCGTTCTACAACGATCTGCAAGTGCAGTTGTATCGGCTTTCCGCGGATGTCTTCGAGGAAGCGGGCAAGTCCGATCTGTCGACTGCGGGTGCGAAGTACCAGGACCAACTCGTCGCCATGGGTGAGGCGATCGATCTGGCGGGGGCCGCAGCCACCGGGGTTTGTCCGGCGTTCGGGGATGTCGTGATTCTCGACCAGACTCAGGCGGCGATGTAAGCAGCTCGAAGAGGAAGCGCTAGTTCCAAGCCGGAGATTTGGCTCCAACGCAAAACCGCCCGGACCACTTGGTCCGGGCGGTTTTGGGGTTCGAAGTAACGCTTCGGCTCAGAAGTTGAACGGGCTTCCGCTCTCCGGCGCGCCGTACTTGTTGTCGCCGGCGGTGCCCTTGAAGGCGATGAGATAGATGGCGAAGAAGAAATTCACGATCGGGATGAGCCCAAGCAAATAGAGCCATCCCGACTTGTCGAGATCATGCAGGCGCTTGATGCCCATGAAGATTCCGGCGATTCCGGCAAGGAGTCGCCAAGCACCAATTGGACCCATTGAGCGCGGTCACCAAGAATCCAGCTCAAGATGCCGAAGATGATGGCGATCCCGACGATCCAGATGATCCAGTCTTTGCGGCCAACGCGACCTTCTGCGTTGAAAAGCTTGCCAAAGTCCATGTGTGCTTCCCTTCTCTCCCAGATATGAAATCGAACGAAAACCGTGACGTCGAACGGCTCGGCGATGCACGCGGGCGGGTGACTACGTGACGCAGACGGATCAATCAGTTAACGACGGCAGTCCTCGGCTTTCTAGCGCTTCCTGTAGTACACGGATCGCCTTTGGTCCCACGCCATGAAGCGCAAGGAGGTGGGATTTGCTGGCGCCGGAAATCGATTCGAGCGTGGAATACCCGCGAATGTTCGAACGCGCTCGTGGCCGGTTTTCCAATTCCATTTCGGCAGAGGAGTGGCCAGAGGTAGTTCAGGCGGCATACGCTCTTCTCTCAACAGATGGGACAAAAACATAGTCCCGACGAACCACTGAATTCGATCCACCGCCCCCTGGTTTCGGACCGAAACGCGCCCCGCAACGCTTCCGATCTTCCCCCCTGGATTTCGCCATTTCGCTTCGGCCGCGTTGCCGGGTTTTACGCCGGAAATTTGTCCTCTGCTGAAACGTGGTGGCCCGCCTCAGGTGCTCCTCGGGACCATGTACGTACACATTAGCGAATGATGAATCTGTTGTCAAGCCCTTTGGGCAAAATTTCGTAATGCGTGCGTAGGTACGCACCATTCTTTACGTAATTGCTAGGGCTCGCGGGTCGGGGCCACCAGGCCTGCGGCGCCGGCTGCCGGCAGGGATACCCATGGCGAAGTCCTTGTCGAACACGCGCTGCAAACGCTCGATGTTCGACGGCCCGGCAATGACCACGCCAACCTCGCGATTCTGGTCCATCGAGGTGGAGGTGTAGTTCTGAGAACCGATAAACGCGCGGGCGCTGTCGACGAGCAGCAGCTTGGCGTGGATGTAGGGATTGGCCAGGGTATGCAGCGCGGCGCCGTGACGCACCAGCTCGCCAACTGGTTCGGTCAGGAGATCTTCCCCATAGGCCTGTGTCATGACGATGCGAACGCGAACGCCACGGTCGATGGCGGACTGTATGGCGGCGACGAACTCCTTGTCGGTGATGACTTCGGCGTAGATATCGAGGGTTTCCTGCGCGGAGTCGATCAGCCCGAGGATGGTTTCACGGCTGGTATCTGGACTGAGCGTCAGCGGCCCGGGAATTGCTCCCTCCTTGGCTTGCCAGTCGCTCTCGAAGATGCGGGAGGCATGGTCGACCTGGGCTGGATCGGTGGTGATCACGGCTAGCTCGCGATTCTTGGTGAGCGCGGAGTAGGTGAGGTTGAGATTCATGATCAATGCCACCTGCTGGTCGATGACGATCAGTTTGACATGGGAGAAACGGGTAGCGGCGGTGTTCCAGCGAACCTGTATGCCGCCCTCTGTCAGAGTTTGAAAGATTTCCGGTTGCTGATTCGATCCGCCGTAGGGATCTTTTTCGAGCAGGACGCGCACCGTCACCCCGCGGTCACGGGCGCGGAAGAGGGCACTCAGTACCGAGTCGTCAGTCAGCAGATAGATTTCGATCGAGATCGAGGTGCGGGCAGCGTCGAGCTCCTCGATCAGCGGAGCGGGACCGTCCTCAGGCAGGACGAAGACCCCCTCGACCGAACTGGGCGCGGCCGGGACTTGCCCGACCACAGTGGGAACCGAGCCTGACGGCTCTGCGTCATCGAAGACAAGCCCAAGCGACACCACAATCGTGGCGGTTGCAATCAGGACCAGGATCGAAGCGACAACGAGCGCGAGTTTTTTCATGCGTTACCGGCGGGGAGGCACGCGATCGCTGTGCCACGGTTTTGCGCAAATGCAAGCAGGAGCATGACATATTCGTCATGCTCCTGTCTTCTCGCGGCGATGGGGCAGGAGCGACCTAGATTCCTCGGGCTGCGCGCCAAGCCCGAATTTGCTGGCCGTGCTCCTCCCAGTGCTCCCAAGTGTCGTCCTCGACATCGTCCTCGGTCAGGTTGGAAGCGGTCGCGAATGTCTCGCGGGCACGTGCGTGGACCGCGACCAAACGCAGGCCGAGCTCACTGAAGGAGATGTTCTTGTTCTCCGCGAAGATCTGGTCGTTCAGCGATTCGACGTCGATCGATTCGTCGCGGCCCGATTCGACTACCTGCCGGGTTTGGTCTTCCCACCACGCAAGATGGGCCAGGATGTCCTTGACCGAGTAATACCCGGCGACGCCGGGTTGCGACGCCTGCTCCTCGGTGAGTCCGGCGAACGATGGCAGAAACTCCAGCCATGCGGCATCGATACGCGCGATGATGGCGTCGTTCATGACCTAAATCCCTTTGGCTGCGCGCCACGCGAGCACTTCTTCGCGGTGCTCGTCATAGTGCCCCCAAACATTGTCGGGAACGATGGTGTCGTCGATGGGGTCGAAGCGTGCGGAGATCGGAGCTCAGACGAGCGTGGGCATCGAGCATGCGGGCGGTTTGCGCCTCGAGGGTGTCGTCCTTGTGCGCCGCGTAGTCCTGGTCGTTCATGGCTTGCCAGTCGTTCGGTGCGACCTTTTCGCCGGCGGACAACCGGTGCGCGCGAATGCGGTCCTGCTCGTCCCAGAAGGCGATGTGCCCGATGAGGTCTTTGACGGAAAAGTATCCACAGACGCCGGGCTCGGCGGTGAGGTTCTGCGGAATGCCGTCCAACGCGGCAGTCCAGGAATCCCAGGCGGTGTCGATGTTCGCGATGATCTCTTCTCTGGTCATGCATATCCCTTCTCATTGACGAGCAAACGAAACGGCCGCAGGAAGAACTCCCGCGGCCGTTCGTTGTGACATCTCTCGTTGCTCGCCGGCTAGACCTGCTTGACTGCGCCGACCATTGCGGTGACCACGTTCTTCGCGTCGCCGAAGACCATCGAGGTCTTGGGGTTGTAGAAGAGATCGTTGTCGATACCCGCGAAACCGGACTTCATCGACCGCTTGAAGACGTAGATCTGCTTGGCGTCTTCGACGTTCAGAATCGGCATGCCGTAAATCGGGCTGGTCGGGTCATTCTTCGCGGCCGGATTGGTCACGTCGTTGGCGCCGATCACCAGCACGACATCCGCGTTGGAGAACTCGTCGTTGATGTCCTCCATGTCAAAGAGCTGGTCGTAGGGCACGTTCGCTTCGGCGAGGAGCACGTTCATGTGACCGGGCATGCGGCCCGCGACCGGATGGATCGCGTATTTCACATGGACGCCCTTGTCTTCCAGGATGTCGGCCAGCTCGCGGACGGCGTGTTGCGCTTGCGCCACGGCCAAACCATAGCCCGGAACCACGATCACATTCTGAGCGTAGGCCAGAGAGATGGCGACATCGTCCGGGGAGGTTTCCTTGTACGGGCGCTGTTCCTGAGCGCCCGCCGCGGCTCCCGAGGTTTCCGGTCCACCGCCAAATGCTCCAAATATGATGCTGGGTACGGACCTGTTCATCGCCTTGGCCATGAGCAAGGTCAGGTAGCCGCCTGACGCGCCAACCAGCGCACCCGCGATAACCATCGCCATGTTCGACAGGACGAGGCCGGTGAGCGCTGCCGCGATACCAGTGAGCGAGTTGAGAATCGCGATGACCACCGGCATGTCCGCGCCACCGATGGGCAGCACGATCGAGGCGCCCAGCGCCAGCGCCGCGGCAAACATCAGCCACATGAGCAGCTTGGCAGTCGAGCCGTCCTGCATCCAGACGATCAGCACACCCATGATCGCGATCGCGGCGGCGAGACCGGCATTGACCGCCTTCTGGCTGGGGAATGTGATCGGCCGCCCGGAGATCATCTCCTGAAGCTTGAGGAAGGCAATGATGCTACCGGTCAGCGAGAGGGCAGCCGATGATGGCGCCGAGCACGATGGAGATGATTTCTCCACGCCCGATACCGTCCTTGTGCATGAACTCGGCGACGGAGACAAGGGCCGCGGTTGCGCCACCCATGCCGTTGAAGATGGCGACCATCTGGGGCATGGCGGTCATCTGGACCTTGCGCGCCATGATCGAGCTCGCCAACCCGCCGATGGCAATGGCCGCGAGGATCAGACCGATGTTGGTCCAGTTGACACTGCCGCCCTCTTCCAGCTCACTGCTGAAGAGGGTCGCGATCACGGCGATTCCCATACCGAGCGCGGCGAGCTGATTGCCCTTGCGCGCGGTGGCGGGCTTGCCCATAAAACGCAGCCCGAGAATGAAACAAATAGCGGTAATGATGTACGCGCCATCGACGAGCGCTTCGCGCCAGTTGTCGATCATTATTTCTGCCCTGCCTCCGGTCGCTTCTTGAACATCTCGAGCATGCGGTCAGTGACCACAAAGCCTCCGAAGACATTCGCCGCGCCCAAGCACCACCGCCAGGAAGCCCATAGCCTTGAGCCACCAGGTGTCGGCCTGGCCCAGGATGATCATTGCGCCCAGGAGCACGATGCCGTGAATGGCGTTCGTTCCCGACATGAGCGGGGTATGCAGCGTCGGCGGCACTTTGCCGATGAGCTCCACGCCAAGGAATACGGCGAGGAGCAACACGTAAATTGCCAGTAAGACTTCCCTGTCCATCTTCCCTTCTTTCCCCAGTGAATCCGTAGGGTTGGTTCGTGTTTAGGCCGGTGTGGTGGCCGGCGTGAGCCGCTGCTTGGTGCCTTCATGGATGACGTTGCCAGACATGGTGATGACCGAGTTGGCAATGATGTCGTCGTTCATATCGAGGTTGAACTGGCCGTCCTTGTCGATCATGAGTGCCAAGAGATTCTGCAGATTCTTCGAGTACATCTGGCTGGAATGAACCGCCAGCTGGCTCGGAAGATTGAGCGTTCCCACCAGCGTGACACCGTGGCGATGGACGATCTTGCCCTTTTCGGTCAACTCGCAATTCCCGCCGGTTTCGGCCGCCAGATCGACGATCACGGAACCCGGCGCCATGCGCTCGACGGTCGAGGCCGGAATCAGCCGAGGAGCTGGGCGACCCGGGACCGCGGCGGTGGTGATGATCACGTCCGATTTCGCGGCGCGCTCGGCAAGCCCTTCCTGCTGGCGGCGCAGAATCTCGTCGGTCGCTTCCTTGGCGTATCCGCCAGCGCCGGCAAGATCGGCTCCGGTATCGATCTCGACGTACTTGCCGCCGAGACTTTCGATTTGCTCTTTCACGACCGAGCGGGCGTCATAGGCCTCCACCACGGCGCCAAGGCGGCGCGCGGTGCCGATCGCCATCAGTCCGGCAACGCCGGCGCCGATGACCAGCACTTTGGCGGGGGGGATGTTACCCGCGGCGGTGGTGAGCAGCGGGAAGAATTTCGGAAGCTCGTTGGCCGCGATGAGGACCGCTTTGTATCCAGCGACGGTCGCCTGCGAAGAGAGGGCGTCCATGTACTGCGCGCGGGTCGTGCGCGGGATCGCGTCCATGCTGATCGAGGAGATCTTGCGCTCCTGCAGATGCTTGACGAGATCGGTGTCGACCATGGGTGAAAGGAAGGCAATCAGGGTCGAGCCTGGTTGCATATGGTCGATCTCTTCGAAGGTTGGTTTTTGCACCTTGAGAATGAGGTCGGAGTATTTGTAGATACCGGCGGTCTCTTCGACGATCTTGGCGCCAGCCAGCTCGTACGTGGCGTCGCTGAAGAAGGCGTCCTTGCCTGCGTCCTTCTGGACGAGGACTGTGACTCCGGAGGCCACATATTTCTTGACCCCGTCCGGGGTCAACGCGACGCGACGCTCGTTGGGAGCCGTCTCGCGTGGCACGCCAATGGTGATTTTCTTACTCGAAGTGTTTTCTTCCGCCATACCCTTCCTCGATACCTTTTCGACCGGAACGCTCGGGGTCCGGCGCCATCATTGGCACGCACCGAAAAGCTCGTAGGTTCGAGCCAGGCGGTACGATTCAGTTTCTTGGGTTATGGTCGCGTCACCGCGATGACTGACCGGCGTTGCATTCTACACCGTGGCTCTGGCGCATTGCACCGGGCCATCTGCCCAAAGTTGGTGGTTCCTTAGCGGAAAGTTGCTGGAGTCAATCGATGGGCGCCAAAGCGCCGACCTACAATCGGGCGGCTTTTTTCGAAGACATAACGCGCTTCCTACGGGTGGAGCTTCCTCTCGAGCTGCGCGACTTTCAGCTTCGGCAAACGCCGTTTCTCATGAAACTCTATTACCAGAACGAGCGGGTCCACTTCGAAGTCTGGGTCGATTCGGTGCGTCAACAGATCGAGATCGGGCTCGATTTCGAGGATGGAGCCGACAGCACGGCTGCGTATCTTGCCTTCTTCGACGAACGGATCGTCGAGATCAAGGAGAAGACCGGGCCGGAACTCGAGCTCGAGCGATGGACCAAAACCTGGGGGCATTTCGTGGAGGTCTATCCGATCGATCCGCTGACGCGCGAGCGGGCGCTCATGGTCGCCGAACGGATGGCGACCATCATGAGCGTGCTACAGCCAATGATCGAGGAAGCGAACGTGGCGGCTGGAGAGTGGTCAGCGTCCAGCAAGCCCTATTGGACGCGCTGGCGCAAGCGGTAGCGCGGGCACAGTTCAGGCGACGACGGCTCGTCGAGCGCTAATCGGCACGCGCCGGTGCGGCGAACGGTTTGCGTTGGATGACCCGGCCCCGGCCGGGTGCAGCGAGGATATCGTTGCGATCGTAGACGACCTCGCCGCGGCTAAGCGTCATGCGCGGCCACCCGGTGACATCCCACCCTTCGAACGGTGAATAATCGCAGGCGGTGTGGAAGGTCGATGCTTCGACCGGGTGGGTATCGTTTGGATTCCAGAGCACGATATCCGCATCCGACCCCACGGCGATATGGCCTTTCCGCGGGAACATCCCGAAGAGTTTGGCGACGTTGGTCGAGATGAGCTCGACGAATCGGTTTGGCGTCAGGCGTCCAGTTTCGACGCCTTTCGACCAGAGCATCGGGAGCATGGTTTCGAGGTCGGCCACTCCCGGGCGGAGCTTGGTGATGTCCATCCCGGGGAAAACCTTGTACTCGAACAGCCAGGGCGCGTGGTCGGTGCAGAGGGTATCGATCTCGCCGGTGGCCATAGCCTCCCAGAGGGTGTCGACATCCGGCTGTTCGCGCAGGGGCGGCTGGCCGGCGTATTTTGGACCATCGGGCTCGGCGAATCGCTCACTAGTGAAGTAGAGATAGAGGGGACGGGTTTCCACCCAGAGCGGCGCTCCGCGCCCGCGGCCCTTGCGTACTTCGTCCAGGGCGCCTTTGCAGGAAAGATGGACGATGTAGGTTGGCGCGTTGGCGTTTTCAGCGAATGCCACCGCCCGTGCAGTAGCGGCGACTTCGGCCTCGACCGGACGGGAGAGCGGGTAGTACTTGAAATCGACTTCGCCTCGCTCGACCAATCGCTCCAGCGAACGGTCGATGATGACCGAGTCCTCGCAGTGAATCATGGTCAGCATACCGTTCGCGGCGGCGAGATCGGTGGCTTCCAGGTACGGTGCCGGGTTCTCGGCGAAACCAGCGAAGCTCATGAAGTACTTGAGCGTGCGGTGTCCCATTTCTGCCAGGATGGGGATGTCGGACAGCGGTTGAGAGGGTGGGTCGGTCAGGACGGGATGGAGGAATACGTCCACCACGGCCATCGATTCCACCATCGCCATTTCACGCGTGACCGCTTCGAGCATGGTTTCGCCCGGGTGAGGGAAGACCATGTTGCCGATGGCGGTTATGCCGCCGGCCGCGGCTGACCTGGTGCCGGTTTCGTAGTTGTCGCTCCACTGCGGTGTGCCCGGCGAAACGTCTTCCCAGAACGAACAATGGACGTGAGCGTCCATTCCGCCCGGCATGACGAGCAGACCGCTGGCGTCGATGACTCGCTCCCCGGTCCAGATCGGCCCGATCTCGGCAATGGATTCACCCACGATGCCGACGTCAGCGATATACGTCTCGCTTGCCGTGACAATCGTGCCGCCGCGAATCACCAGATCGTGCGCCATCGGAACCTCCTGGATACGAAAATGGGGAGCGCAATTGCGCTCCCCACCATGCTACCGAGTTTTGCATGTCCGAGCGACTAGGCCAGGGCAGCGTCATATCGCTTGCCGACTTCGTCCCAGTTGACGACGTCCCACCATGCGGCGAGATAGTCCGGGCGCTTGTTCTGGTACTTCAGATAGTAGGCATGCTCCCAGACATCGACCCCGAGAATCGGGGTCTTGTCCGAGTCCATGATCGGATTGTCCTGATTCGGGGTGCTGACGACTTCCAGCTTGCCGTTCTTGCCGGTGACGACCCAGGCCCAGCCGGAGCCGAAGCGGCCCGCGCCAGCCTTGTTGACCGCTTCCTTGAGGGCATCGAGCCCGCCGAAGTCCGCGATCGCGTCCTTGAGCGCGCCCGATGGCTCGGTCTTGTCGCCGCTCATGATGCAGCCAGAACATCGAATGATTGAGGTGACCGCCACCGTTGTTCCGAACAGCGGTGCGCTTGTCTTCCGGCACCTTGTCGAGGTTCTTGATCAGCTCTTCGATCGTCATCGCCTCGAGCTCGGCATTGCCGGCGATCGCGTTGTTCAGATTGGTGACATAGGCCTGATGATGCTTGTCATGATGGATCTCCATCGTCTTCGCATCGATCGTCGGTTCGAGCGCAGCGAATTCATATGGCAGAGGGGGAAGTTCGAAAGCCAATTCAATCCTCCTTGGAGTTGAGCTGAGATACGAGATTCGGGGTTTACGTCAGACAAAAAGCGCCTGGCAAACCTACCGTTCCAATGATTCACTTTACCATGCTTCGGGAGAGGTCAAACGGTTCGATCAGTCGCTCCAGACGACAAAGGGTTCGCCATTCGGCTCCCAGTTTCCTGCGACGATTCGGCTGTCGTCTTCATCGATCGACTTGAAAAAACGGTTCTGGGCGTGGGTGTATGAGGCGGAAGCAGCTGGGGCGCCGTCGCCTTCGGCCAATTCCACAATTCGGTCGAATGCGGTGAGAATCGCCTCCGCTTCCGTGGGATGATCCGGCTCACGAGTCCAGTTGAGAAAATCGATGAAGAGCGCCGCGGCAGCCTGCGGATCGCCATATTCGAGCTCGATATCCGCCAATTGCGAGAGACCTTCGAAGTAGACCTCGCTATCGGCGGCTTCTCGCCCCGAAATGAGGACGCCTTCCCAGAGCGTGGCTGCCATGGCATCGTCTTCGATTTCGGTCAGCTCGGCCAGCTCCGAAGCGGCCATCGCCCGGTCGAATGCAGAAGAGCTCTCGAGGAGCGTTCGGAGCAGCGGCTCCAGATCCGACGGATCCAGACCGGCGTCGTCACGGCGCAGCAGCCACTCGGCAGTACGCTCCACGCCTTTCTTGCGGGCCGCTTCGATCCAGCCAGCCCATCCCTTGGTCAGGGCGGCATCGAGGGCAGCATCGAATGCAAAGGTGAGCGGGGTACTGTCCATATCGGATCCTCAAAACGCACGAGCATAAAGCGGTGGTTGACAGGCCACCGCGCAGCCGGTAGTGTATCGGCCATGAGCACTGAGCGAACAAACCATCGCGACGTCATAGGCACGGCGGGAATCAGTCCGATTTCCGGCGCCTGGTATTACGTCTATTTTACCCCCCGGCTTTGCTGGCGGGGCGATGGGTGCTGACGCACGAGACGCTCCACTAGAACCAGCAAAGCCGGGGGTACCGAGGCCAAGAGGTCTCGGTTTTTTGTTGCCAGGAATCGAAACAAGCGAGGACCAATGCCATGATCATTTCCATCGACAAGAGCAGCGCGAACGGAGTTCTCGAATCGCTGGGGGCGGCCAGTAGCCGTAGTGGCGCCACCATCCGGGTAATCGACTGGAACGATGGATCGCTTTCGGTGAATGTGCTTGGGCAAATCGAACCAGACGCGCTGACCCACCCGGCGATTACCGCAATCCACCAGGCGACCAAGCCCTACTTGCTGGCGAGCAAGGAGCATCGCGAGAAAACCGTGGTGCGGGTGGGCGATGTCGAGATCGGTGGTGGCACGCCCGTGTTCATGGCAGGACCGTGCGTGGTCTCCGATGTCGAGCAGCTCGTCAATGCCGCCGAGGCGGTGAAAACCGCCGGAGCGACGATTCTGCGAGGGGGCGCGTTCAAGCCGCGCACGTCGCCTTACTCGTTCCAGGGACTGGGCGAAGAAGGACTGCAAATCCTGGCCGGCGCGCGAGCGGCAACTGGCTTGCCAGTCGTCACCGAGGTAATGGAACCTGACCAGGTCGAAATCACCGCGGACTATGCAGACATGTTGCAAATCGGCGCACGCAACATGGCCAACTTCCCGCTGCTGCGCAAGGTTGGCAAAACCCGCACACCCGTGCTGCTGAAGCGGGGATTTTCGGCGACGATCGAAGAATGGCTGATGAGCGCGGAATACATCCTGGCTGAGGGCAATTCGCAAGTCGTGCTTTGCGAGCGCGGTATTCGTACCTTCGACCACTCGATGCGCTTCAATCTCGATCTCAACGCGGTCCCGTATCTGAAGGAGCTGACGCACTTGCCGATCGTGGTCGATCCGAGTCATGGCACGGGCAAGCGCTCACTGGTGGCGCCAATGGCGCTGGCCGGGATCGCTGCGGGAGCGGATGGGTTGATCGTGGAATCTGAGCCAAATCCTGACTCGGCCAAGTGCGACGCATCGCAGACCATCGAGCCGGCGGAGCTGGCGTCGATCGTGAGAAAGGCGATGGCGATCTCAGAATTGTTGCAGGTCGAGGAACTCGCGGCCGTTTAGCCCGGAGTCCGGAAACCAGCGCGAACTCGATTGCTGTAGGCGATCGGGCAG
Organism: uncultured Chloroflexia bacterium; assembly: GCA_963720855.1. GTDB lineage: Bacteria > Chloroflexota > Chloroflexia > Thermomicrobiales > UBA6265 > JAMLHN01. The sequence continues at coordinate 855,058 of CAVRGV010000003.1, forward strand.
CGCATGGCCTCACTACAATTTGTGGGAGGTCGTGATCGCACGGCGTTCCGCCATTTCTTTCGCTGAGGAACCATGCCGCGCACGTTTGTCGTTGGTACCGCCGGGCATGTCGATCATGGCAAGTCGTCGCTGGTGCGCGCGCTGACGGGTACCGATCCTGACCGGTTGGCGGAAGAGCAGCTTCGGCAAATGACGATCGATCTCGGGTTCGCCGAGCTGGTCACGCCTGCCGGAAACCGGGTTCATATCGTCGATGTTCCCGGTCACGAACGGTTCGTCCGCAACATGCTGGCTGGGGCTGGAGGCATCGACGCAGCCTTGCTCGTGATTGCGGCTGACGATGGTCCGATGCCGCAGACGAGAGAGCATCTGGCTATTCTCGATCTGCTGGGTATCAGGCACGGCGTGGTAGCCCTGACGAAAGCGGATCTGGTCGATTCCGAATGGCTCGCATTCATGGGAGATTCGATTCGCGAGCTGCTGGATGAGACGACGCTTGCGAGCAGCGAGATCGTGTCCGTTTCTTCAACGGACGGTTTCGGACTCGACGATTTGCAGCAGGCGCTCGATCGATCGCTCGCGACATTTTCGCGTTCCGCAGACTGCCCAACCGGCGCGGCTCCCCCTGGACCGGGTCTTCTCGATGGCCGGATTCGGCACGGTTGTCACGGGCACGCTGACCGGAGGGCCGTTGCGGGTAGGAGATCGGGTCGTGATCATGCCCGGACAGCGATCCGCGCGCATTCGGGGGCTGCAGTCGTTTGGAGAGGCGGTCGAGGTGGCCGCTCCCGGGGCGCGCGTGGCCGTCAATCTCTCCGGTTTGGAAGCGGTCGATCTCGAGCGCGGCGATGTTCTGGGCCCATCCGGTCGTCTTCGTCCCGCCATGCGTTTCGATGCGCGTATGCGGCTGGTTGTTTCATCCGAACGAGCGCTCGCGCAGAACGACGAGGTGATCGTGTTCGCCGGGTCGGCCGAGGTGCCATCGCGGGCCGCGATCCTCGAAGGCGACCGGATCGAACCCGGGGATGAAGGATGGGTGCAGCTTCGATGCGCGCGTCCGATCGTTCTTTTTGCTGGAGACCGTTTCATCCTGCGGCGCCCTTCGCCGCCGGAGACGATCGGCGGGGGAACAGTGATCGAGCTCGACCCACCCCGGCACAAGCGCAATCAGCCGGAGGTTATCGAGCGGCTGGAACTTCTGTCCAAGGGTGATCCGGCGGAGCGATTTCTGGCCTGGATTGGCAATCGCGTGCTGGACGAGCGGCAATTGCTGGCATCGCCGCTCGGAGCGAATCAATCACTGGCGACGGCCAATGCGCTGCTCGACCAGGGTCGACTGCAGCAGATCGGGTTTTCCTGGGCAACTCCGCAGCGCTTCGAATCGATTCGGTTGGCGATTCGGGAAACGGTGGCTGGCTTCCACCAGGCGAATCCGCTCGAAGCGGGTATGCCACGCGAAGCGCTACGGTCGAGCGTGGAACTGGACCGAGGTGTTTTCGATGCGCTCCTGATCGACCTGCACGATCTGGACGTTGTTGGACCATTCGTTCGGCGCAGCGGGTTCCGGATCGTGCTCGATCCAGAACGGCAACGCCGGGCGGACGCTTATGTCGGCCTGCTCCGCGACGCCGGGTTTCAACCGCCGACGCCGGAAGAGGCTGGCATCGAACCGGCGTTGATTCGGACGATGACGAATCTTGGAGATATCGTCGAGCTTGGAGACGGCATCGTCTTCCTGCCTGAGCGTCTGGCCGGCGCACGCGAGGTGCTGGTGGGCGTGCTTTCGCAGGTCGAATCGATTTCACTGGCGGAGTTTCGCGACCGCCTCGGAACGACCCGCCGATATGCGCAGGCACTTCTGGAATACTTCGACCGACAAGGGGTGACCCGTCGCGTTGGTGATCGACGTGTCGCCCGTCGACCTTCCGAGATACACGAGGATGCAACCAATCCATGAACGATGTCGTTTTGCCTTCAGCGCTGACTGCCCCGAACACGCATCTGTTTCTCTCGCCCCACTACGACGATATTGCGCTTTCATGTGGCGGAACCGCGGCGCTGGTGACTGAGGCGGGGAAAGATGGAGTGGTCGCGCTTCTGTTCGGCGATCATCCCGATCCCGACCAGCCAATGACTCCGTTCGCCGAGCATATGCATGCCGAGTGGGGGATGAGCGCCGATCAAGTCATTGCGGGACGGCGGGCGGAGGAGGCAGCTTCGACCCGTATTCTGGGATTGCGCGATGTCTTCCTCCCCTTTCGGGATGCGATCTATCGGGGTGACAACTACCTGAGCGATGACGATCTCTTCGGTTCGCCCAAAGGCTCGGATTTCGATCTGCCCGAACGAATCGAGCTTGCGCTGGCGGCGGAAGGGTTCGGGCCGGAATCCACCCGGGTCTATGCTCCGCTGGCGAGTGGTTTCCATGTCGACCATCAGCTTGCGTTTCTTGCGGCCGTGTTGCTCGATCGAGCGGGTTGGGAAGTCTGGTTCTACGAGGATCTGCCCTACTCATTGCTGCCCGGGCGAGTAGCAGATCGCGTTTCACGAGCACAGGTGAATCTTGACGTGGCAGGGGCGGTCGATGTCTCCTCAGTATGGGAAAAGAAAATCGACGCGATCATGGCCTACCCGTCGCAGCTGAAAGTGATCTTCGAGGCGTATGTCGGCGCCGGCAGCAGCCGGGAGGAAATCGATGCCGTGATGAGCGCGTACAGCCGGGAGGCAGGAGATGGACGAAACGCCGAGCGATTCTGGCGAATTGCCAGATAGCGCTGAAGATGCAGTGATTCATGAGGATGAAACAGGATCGGCGCCAGCTCCGATGATGGCGCCGGTGGCGCCCTCGCGGACTATTGAGCCTGGCGAACAACTCCGGCGCCCAGCGGTCTGGGGATTGCTGGTTCTGATCGCAGTGGTGCTCGCTCTGCAGGTGTGGTTGCTCTATTTGTAGTGTTCCGAGAGCGCAGGAAACAAAAAGGTCCCGGAGCGGTTCACTCAGTGGGAGTGGTTCGCTCCAGGACCTTTGACATTTGCCGAACGAGCGAATCGATTACCGAAAGATTCGGACCAGGATGTCGGTGGGCGTCCCGCCGTTGATGTCATTCTGATCCTGGGGACAGGCTGACACGCCGACGGCGCAATCCATGTTTGCCTCGAGCAGCACGAAATCGTTGCGCTCGGCCAGCGATTCTCGTAGCTCGATCTCGCCACGCTGAAGAATCGCGACGTTCATGAACCAGTTGACTGGATCCGGCACCGTCTCGTACGAGATGCCATACGGTGCCAGCGCTCCGGCCAACGCCTCGCGGCAATTGGCGTGGCCTTCCAGACCGTAGTCGGTCGCATAACGAATCGGATCGCATGCGGCAAAGAGAATGTCGTGCCGCCCAACCGTGTCCTCCACCAGGGTCAGCATCGCGTTCCGCAGGTTGGAATAGATTCCCATTCCTTTTTGCAGCATGATCGAGCTGTTTTTGGCGCGGGTGTGCGCGGTGGACGAGATTTCCTTTGGATCGCTCAGCGATACCGCAACAAAATCGGCGACCTGTTTTCCTTCGAGCGTCGAGATCTGAACGATCTCGCCGGTTCTTACTTCGAAACCAACTGCTTCGCCGGGCCGGAGCTGCTTCGATTTGACGGCAACCCGGCCGACCAATTGTTCACTCACGAACGAACGCCTCCCCGGCGGAATTTCGATGCTTGATTTTCAAGAGGGCGCATTCCGCTTGCGCCGCGCGCAAATCTAGCAGGTTTTGACAATTGCTTCGCACATTCGCGCATTCGGCTCACTAGTATTCAACGATGCAAATGCCAAAGTCCGCTTCGGAACCGGTCGAGCCTGCTCCCGGAAGCCTGCGAGAAGTTGCCTTGCTTTCATTGCGGCTGGGCGCGACTACCTTCGGGGGGCCTGCGGCGCACATCGCGGTGCTCCAGGATGAGATCGTGCACAAGCGGCACTGGCTTGACCAGCAAGCGTTCACGCACATGCTGGGACTGACGAATCTGCTGCCCGGTCCGAACTCGACCGAGATGGTGATGCACGCCGGGTATGTGCGGGCGGGTTTCCGCGGTCTCCTGGCGGCTGGACTGGGTTTCATCTTGCCGGGCGTGGGACTCACCCTGCTGCTGGCGATGGCGTACCGGGAGTGGGGAAGCTCGGTCGCTGGAATGGAGTTTCTGATCGGCGTCCAGGCGGCGGTCATCGCTGTGCTGGTGCAGGCGCTCTGGCGTCTGCTGATCGGCATCGAGCGGGACGCAGTTTCCCTGCTGGGTATCGGAATCGTTGCCGTGCTAGCGGCTCGAGGGACGGCGGAGCTACCGTTGCTGTTCGTGGGAGGAGCGATCCTCGGGGCAATTCGCATCGCTCGGCGCCGTCGTCTGACATTGTCGATGGGATTGCCAGCGGCGCTCGCATTCGCGCCGATCGCGGTTTCAGCTACGGCTACTCCATACAGCGACGGGCGGCTTTTCCTGGCGTTCCTCAAGATCGGAGGATTGCTCTACGGCTCCGGTTATGTCCTTATCTCGCTGTTGCGTGGAACCTTCGTCGACAATCTGGGGTGGCTGACCGAGCAGCAAGTTCTCGATGCGGTGGCGGCCGGACAGATCACACCAGGGCCGCTCTTTTCCACCGCGACGTTTATCGGGTACGACGTCGGAGGGTTTTCCGGGGCAGCGCTGGCGACTGTGGGCATCTTCCTGCCAGCGTTTCTGTTCGTGGCGATTGCGGCTCCGTTGCTACCGCGAATCGCCAATAACTCGTCTGCAATGGACCTGCTGCATGGCGTGAGCCTGGCGGCGATCGGGCTGCTGCTGGGCGTCACCATCGTGCTGGCACGTTCGGCAATCGACTCTGTCGAGACCACAATCATCGCCTTGCTGGCCGTCGCCGGACTGTTTGCGTTGCGGATGAACTCGGCTCTCGTGATTGTGCTTGGCGGCGCGATCGCCATCGCACTTCACGTAATCAGCTCGCTCAACTGAGCCATTGCCAGGTTTCTGCGATACTCTGCCGCAACGTGCAGCTCGCAGAGCATTCGACTGATGGCGCGAGCTCATACCCGTACGCACCTGAAGGGATGACTAGTGGAGCCTTGTCCTAATTGCGGACAGCCCGTGCGGGCTACCGCTCGTTTCTGCACAAGCTGCGGATATCGCATTCCGGAGCGTGCGCCGGGGTCGACCTCGAGCAGCAATACCAACTTTGCGTCGACCTGGATCGAGGAATCGACCGGCGTTGCGACGACCACCGAACCGGTGGCCGCGGCATCGACCTGGCCGGCCGTTCCGGTGGCCGGCATCGTCGAGGAGAAGATCGAAGTGGTCGACGTAGTCGAAACTCTACCGGACGTGGTCTACGCACCTCCCGCTATCGCGGTCGATCCCATCGATGAGATCGTCGCCGCAACCGCCGGTTACAACGACGATCAGGAATCGCTGGTCGATATGTCCCAGAACAAGGTGAATATCGCGCTCTATCACGTCGAAACGCTACGCCAGCTTTTGCCCGAGCTGTCGGCCTGGTCGATCGACCGGGCACAGTCGGTCAATGAGGCGATCGCGGCGATGGAGACGGCGATCAAAGGACGCGAAGCGGACGACGACACGTTCCACGGTCTCCGAGAAACGGTCGCCGCGGCGCGCAAAGACCCGCGCGATATCGACGTCATGATCGCGTTGTCGGACCGATCGCTCGACATTCAGGACCTGTTGAAAGCGCACGACGCGTATTCGATTGGAATCCGGAGTGCCTTGATCGACCTGAAGCCGCTGGCCGTCGAATACGTGAAGGTGCCGAAGCGGCGCACCGCACCGGCCCGCAAGAGCTCGACCACCCGGTCGCGGTCGACGGCGTCCAAGACGACGGCGGCAAAGAGCACACCTGCTGCCAAGAGCACGCCTGCCGCTGCCAAGAGCACGGCGACAGCCGCCAAGAGCACTTCGGCATCGACCCGGGCGAAAAGCACGACCAGCAGCCGCTCGACGTCGAAAACCAGCAGCTAGTCGTCGAAACGATCGACCATTGGTTCGATCGCTCAAACAGTCAACACTCGTCTCGACGCCAGTTCCGGTTACGGAACTGGCGTTGCCGCGTTCGGAGAAGCTACAGGGAACGCCATCGGTGATGCGGCCGGGGAGGCCACAGGCGATGCGATTGGGGACGCGTCAGGTGGCACGGGGACCGACGGGCCAGAGCCCTTCTCGTCGCGCCAGAGGAGGCGCGTGTCGATGACCGGCAAGTATTTGTTCGGCTGATACCCCTGGATGTCGTTGCGGGCCAGCACCAGATCGTTCGGGAAGCCGAACCAGAGTCCGAACAGATCTTCGCCGTTCACGATTTGCTGCAGCCTGTCAAGCAGATTGGCCTGCGAGGTGAGATTTGGCGAGATCAGAATCTTCTTGAGGAGATCGTCGACGTCCTCGTTGTTATAGCCTCCCGGGTTCCAGCCTTGCGGGTTGATCCGGATATCCCAATTCGAACCATAGAGGTCGTAATCCGTGAACCCTGGGTAGAGCCCGTATGCGTAGGCAATCAGATCCCAGGCGCGGGTATTGGCCCAGGTGTCGAAGAAGACCTCGGGGGAGAGTTGATCGACGGTGAGGGTTGCCCCGAGCTCGGCGAAATCTTCCACCAGATTGGCGAGCGTTTCGATGAGCATGGGGTTGGCGTCGTCACGCACGATCGCGGTGAGCACGAATGGCACGCCGGTCGGATCGTTGAGCATTCCGTCGCCGTCGGGGTCCAGGAATCCCGCGTCGGCGAGGAGCTGCTTTGCCTTGGCGAGGTCGCGCCGTGGATTGGTGACCGACGGATCGTTGGCCCAGGGTTGAGCGACCGTGCCGGCGGCAGTCTGGTCGATGAGTCCCAGGAAGGTATCGGTGGCGTATTTGTCACGGTCGATAGCGAGATTCAGGGCTTCGCGTACGCGAGTGTCGGACAGGAGCTGGGGAAATTGCTCCCGGGCCAGGTTCTCGAAATTGAATCCGGCAAACGCAACCTGGGCGCCCGGGGCAGCGAACAGGCGCGAAGGCGTGTCTTTCAGCGCCGGGATATCGGCCACCGAAACGGGCCAGAGCAGATCGGCTTCGCCGCCGACCCAGCGGGTCACGCGCTCTTCCTGCGACTCTGAGAAGCGGTAGACCAACTTTTCGAAGTGGGGCGGATCCTGCCAGTAGTCCTCATAGGGATGAAGGACGATGTCGTCCGACTTTTGCTCGGCAACCGTCCATGGACCAGTGCCGAGCGGTGGATTCTCCTTCCAGTCGAACCCGGTGAGGGTACGCTCGCCCTCGGGCTGGCTGTTCCAGTAGTCGCCATACTGCCGCTCGGAGAAGATCGGCAGGCTCGACGCGTTCAGAATCCAGTTGCCGTCCGGCGCGGTCAGATCGACGCGCACGGTTCGGTCGTCGACGGCTTCGACTGAGTCCATCGATGTGAAGAAGTTGCGCACAGCGCTGTCGAGATCGTCGCGATAGACCGTGAACGAAAAGGCAACATCGTCCGCGGTCAGCGGACGGCCGTCATGCCAGGTGACATCGTCGCGAAGGGTGAACGTGACGGTCTGATTGCCGTCATCCCAAACCCACTTTTCCGCCAGCCAGGGAATTGGCTCCATTGTGACCTTATCGATTCCGACGAGCGGATCGAGATAGGCCGTAGTGATCTGCGCGTCCTGCTGAGTACGAGACCGGGCTAAAGTCGAGATTGGTTTCCGTGCCTTGCACAAAGAGGGTGAGGGTGCTCCGAGGCGACAGGATCGCTTTGGTAGTCCCATTGCGATCCCTGGAAGACATCGATATCGCCGAACGGATCGGGCACCGGGGTGGGGCTGGGAGTGGGTGTCGCGGTGGAGACGGGCGAAGCGACCGGGGATGCGACCGGTGACGGGGTGCCCTCACCGATCGAAGACTGGCCGGTGGATCCTGTTTGCGCCAGCCCGGCTGGTTTCGACGGCCCGCGCAACGCACCGGCAAATCGACTGGCAAGCGCAACCGCGGACACCCCGCCGATCACGCTGACCATCAAGGTTCGGCGCGTGAACGCGTCGGCTGTGAGTGCCCGGGGGCGCCGCGGCGGGCGCTGGATTCTGGTCGTCGATCTGGTCTGTCATGGCGGAGAGTGGCTCCAGCGGGTGATCCGAAACGATCCGGGCGTCCATGAGAGCAGGCGCACCGCTGGCGTCAACGATAGCATAGGAATGCTGTGTACGTACACTGAATTTACTGCGTACGTACAGATAGCTTCGTTACTGCCGGCCTGTGCTTTTCCGGGTGGCAGAGCGGCTACTGGCGAGGATGGGTCAATTGGCGACTGGCTGCGCGGTGGCAGGTTGCTCGGTCGCTACGGCGCCGCCGCGTCTCGGCATTCGAGCCATCGGGAAGGATCGCGCCTGGGTCGCGCTCGCCCTTGACCGCGTATCGATCGACATCCCAGATCTGCTCGCGGAACCACTTGGCCACATCGTCCGACTCGACCGCCCGCCGCAGGTTATCCGCGCGGCGGCGCCGCTCCGGGAGCGGCATGGTGAGCGCCTGGTAAATGGCGTCGGCAGTCGCTTCGACATCGGCCGGGGCGATCATCAATGCATCTTCGCCCAGCTGCACCGCGGCTCCCGCGCCCTCGGAAAGGATGAGCACACCGTTGCGCTCGTTGAGCAGGCACCCTTCCTTGGCCACCAGATTCATGCCGTCGATGATCGAATTGACCATCAACACGTCATACCACTTCATCGCCGCCAAAGCGCGCGGATAGTTCTCGCCCAGAATCAGATTGATCGGTTGCCAGCTCGTTTCGACATTGGCGTAACGTGCGTTGATGCGCCCGGCAATCGAGCTGACATCATCCAGATAGCTCTGATATTCGGCGACATCCATGCGAGACGGCACCAGAATCGCGACGAAGTTCACGCGTCCCACGAACTCGGGATGGGCTTCGAGGAAAGCGCCCAAAGGCATGGAACCCACGCACGATGTTCTTGCTTGGCTCGGCGCGATCGACTCGCAGCACGGTGAACTCGTTGTAGAACGATGGAAGATATCGATCGTGAACCCGTGCTTCCTTGGAGTAGGCATTGCGGCGCACGGTATCGACATCGATCGAGATCGGATAGTGGCGTACCTCGATCCGGCGACCGTTCCAAATCACGCCACGGCCGGCGTAGTCGACTTGCACGCCGGGCACATAGGCTTCGCAGGTGTAGAGAAAGCTGCGGGCATGCTCGCGGGTCTGGAAGCCGATGATGTCGTTGCCGAGCATCCCTTCGCAGATTTGTTGCCGCCAGGCCAACGGCAAGAGCCGCCAGTAGTCCGGATCGGGCCAGGGAATGTGCACGAACTGCTGAATGATCGCCTGGGGTCGATGCGCGCGAATCATGCCGGCGGTGAGATAGAGCTGGTAATCCTGCAGCATGATGAGCGGCTCTTCGTCGAGCGCGTCTGCGGCGGCCAGGATTTCCTGGGCGAACAGCTGATTGACGACCACATAGCCGTTTGACCAGGCATCGTAGGTGTCGGCGGTAATGTCGGGCGATGTGGGGGTGTCCCACAGATAGTGTTGCAAGAACCAGAGCAGCGGGTTGCTGATCTTGTTGTAGTACTTGTGATAGGTAGCGGAGTCCGGCAGGACGAACTTCAGGCGGAACGCCGGATCGAGACCCTCGGGCACGATGAATTCTTCGCCGTTTTCCCTGGCTTGCTCGGCGCGGCGCCGGTCGCCCAGGGTCATCGGGCAGGCGACCCAGATCGGTTGCCATCCCCTGGCGATACCGGTCACCGCGGTGACCACGCCGCCCGAGCCCTTTTTCGAGGTGAAGGAGCCGTTTGGCTCGCGGGTGAATGTGACCGGGCCACGGTTCGAGGCGACGATGAGCGGGCGAGATTCGACTTCCATGCTTTTGCGCCCCCGACTTCCTCGATGACCACGACTGTTCGTGCAGCGGGGTCGCGCATGCGCCGGCTGCATCGCCACAGGGCGAGGCTGCGATAGGTACCCCGCTGGCGTACACGACATCGTGTACTACCTGCATAGTATGACCGGTTCCCGCGCTCCAATGTGGTTGCGAATGTTGTGCAACGTGGAATCGCACTATGTCGACCGGTGCACTTCGGGATGGAGTGAGGCCGATCGCACTGGTACAATCCGAAAACGATGGAAGGCACGGGACCGGAGCAGGAGCGACTCTTCTTCATGGCGGCGTCGAGTAGTCCGCAGACTCGAGACTGTCCGTGGTGCGGGAGTCGTAAGACAAAGCTGGTGCAGCGGGGGTACACAGGACCCACCGACGAGATCAACCAGTACTACACCTGCCAGAGCTGCGGGAAGGTGACGTACGAGCTGGTATCCAAAACGGCTCGCGAGATGCGGCTGGGCCGATATCAGGCCGGCGCGATCTACAAGGATCTCTCGAACCAGACCCGCTACCAGATCACCCGCGTGCTCAAAGTTGGCATCAACGAGTTTTTGATCTATCTCAAACCCATGCCCGGATCGGACGATCTCTAGGGCAGTTCATCGCTCGGAGGAAGAGGTTTCGTGGCGCAGCTCGATCCAGGACCGAACTACGATCACCGGCTCGTCGAATGGGTCACGCTCTATCTGCAGACCCGCGATAGCCGCATCTTCCCCTTCACCGAGAAGTTCGACGAGGCGCGCCAGGCGGCCTTCGTGCACGATCTGCGCGTGGCACTGTCTGAGCTGCAGGACAGCGGGAGCGCCCGCAAGACCTCGGCGACGGGCTTCATCATGAACGATTCGACTTTGCACGGAATCGTGCGTGTCTGGGCACTGGCCGGTGGTGACTGGCCGGCCACGTCGAATCCGGATAGCCCCATTGGATTGGCGGTCGACCGGCGCGGCTGACGGCAGTCCTGATCGAGACACCGGGGCGCCACGAACGAGATTCTTCGCTTCGCTCAGAATGACAAACGATGATGGGCGGCCAATACGGCCGCCCTTCATCGTTCTAAGCGCGCGATGTTGATTGCTATGCCGGAACTCTGGAGAATCGATCGATACCGAAGAGCACAAACGGTTCAGCTGCTGGATCGAGCGTCAGGTTCGCGAGCTGCTCGCCGATGGCCGGGGTGAACTTGAACCCGTGGCCGCTGAATCCGGCCGCCAGCACAACATTCGGCGCTGTGGGATGACGATCGACGATGAAGTGCTCGTCGGGTGTGCGGGTGTACATGCACACGACCCCGGCGTTCACGCGATTCGAAACGCCGTGCATGGTCAGTGCCGCCAGATCGATGCAGCTTTGGGCTTCTTCGTCACGTGCGACCCGATCGACCGTTTGGGGTGTCGTGGTCTCGCCACCCAGGTGATCGGCCATCTTTATGCCGGGCCGGCGGAAGATCGGGAAGCCGTAGATTTCGCCGATCTCCGAGGCGGTCGCGAAGGCCGGAAAGGTTCCCTGTTTGAAAAGCGCTGGCTGATCGACATCGATCCAGAAGTTCATCTTGCGCACGACCGTCAATGGGAGACCGAGCTCAGCCAGCATCGAGCCGGCCCAGGAACCTGCCGTGACGACGAGCTTGCCGGCACTGTAGCGACCTTGCTCGGTCACGACGTCTACGCCCGGCTTCACTGGAAGACCAGCTCAAGACGGGCTCATCGGTGCGAAAGGTGACATCGCCTCGTTTGGCGAGGGCGGCTAACCCGGCCAGACCAGCCTCGATATCGAGGAATCCGGCCAGCGGGCTGAACCCACCTTCCCACTCTTCCGGCGGATCGAACGCCGGCCAACGCTTGCGGATCTCGGCGGCATCGATCCATTCGAACTCGATGCCGTTCTTCTCGGCGGAGGCGCGGGCCCGCCTGGCGTGATCGAACCCGGGAGCGTCCATTTCCAGAATGCCGCTGCGATGCACGATACTCGTGCCGAGCTCATTCTCCAGCGAGACCCAGAGGTTGTCGGCATGAAACATGAGGGGCACGTATTCGGCTCCCTCGGCATAGGCATGGCGAAACATGCGGGTCCCACCGCCGTGCGATCCCAACGTGTGAATGTGCCCAAATTGCTCGAGCACCAGCACACTTACGCCGCGGGTCGAGAGCGCCCAGGCGGCGGCGGTGCCCATGGTGCCGCCGCCAAGCACGATGACATCCCAGGTGCGCTGGCTCATGGTTACCTTTCTCTTTCCGGAAGCGGTTCGAGCGGGGCGTTCGGCCCGTTCAGCCCGAAGTTCGGCACTGGGCCATCGACCGGCGCTGCCCAGTGGACGCCGTTGGCGATCACCTTTCGGACCTCGGGATTGAAATAGGTCGGATAGGTTTCGTGTCCGGGACGGAAGTAGAAGATCTTGCCGCGGCCGCGGAAGAAGCAGCAGCCGGACCGGAAGACTTCGCCGCCAGTGAACCAGCTGACCATGATCAGCTCATCCGGTTGCGGGATGTCGAAGAATTCGCCGTACATCTCTTCCAGTGGGAGCTCGATGTACTCACCGATTCCATCCACAATCGGGTGGCCGGGTTGCACGACCCAGATGCGCTCCTTGTCGGTGGCTTCGCGCCACTTCAGGTTCGCGGTGGTGCCCATCAAGCGCTTGAAGATCTTCGAATGATGGCCAGAGTGCAGGACGATGAGTCCCATGCCGTCGAGCACGCGTTTTTGCACGCGATCGACGATTTCGTCGCGTACCTCGCGGTGCGCTTTGTGGCCCCACCAGAGGAGGACATCGGTGCTATCCAGGACCTCCTGGGTCAAGCCATGCTCAGGCTCGTCCAAGCGTGGCGGTGCGCACAACGAGATCGGCCTGATCCTGCAATCCCTCCGCAATCGCGGCATGGATGCCGTTCGGATAGACGGCGGCAACGATGTCGCTGCTGGTTTCGTGACGGTATTCGTTCCAAACGGTGACGTTGATGCTCATGCTACTCCCACTCCCAGCAGGCTTTCGATCGATTGCACCTCGACTTCGCGGCCCTCGGCTGGCTGACGCGTAGATCGCATCGATCAGCGCGGTGCGCTCCAGTCCCTTGCGGCCGTCGGGCGACATTGGGACGCCGTCGATGATCGAGTCGAGAAATGCGTTGATGATTTCTCCATGTCCGGCCGAGGCCGGTTTCTGCGTGAGACGCGGTTCGATGTCGACCTGCACGCCGTCCTGAAAGGTGAAGAGCTTGAGCGTGCCGACGGTCGCATAGTCCTTCACGTTGAGCTCTGCGCCGCCCCTGGACCCGAGCAGGGCGACCCCGAACTCATCCGTGCGGCTGGAGAACTCGGCCCAGCTTGCTTCGACCGAAAGGGTCGAGCCGCGATCGGTGCGCAAGAAGGCGGTCGCGAAATCCTCGACCTCGTAGCGTTGCTCATCGGTGACGCTGAACCGGTCACCGGACCAGTTACCGATTCCCTGCGGGCCGATCTTGGCATAGGTTGCGGCGGACGCGCGAAGCACATTCGGCTCGTCCATCAACCAGAGCGCCATGTCGAGCACGTGCACGCCGAGATCGATCAGCGGTCCGCCACCGGCGCCATCCTTGCTGGTGAACCAGCTTCCCAGGCCCGGAATGCCCGCAGCGGCGATTCCAATAGGCGCGAGCGTGATAGATCTCGCCCAGCTCGCCCCGGTCGATGTAGCTGCTTGAGCACCTGCATATCCGAGCGAGACCGGCGATTGAAGACGATGCCAAGCACCAGTCCGGCATCTTCCGCCGCACGGACCAGCCGCTCACCTTCCTCGGTGTTGCGGGCCAGCGGCTTCTCGATCAGGACGTGCTTGCCGGCCGCAATCGCATCGAGCCCGATCGGAACATGGAGAAAGTTCGGCACTGCGATGCTGACGGCCTGAATATCGGGCCGCGCCAGCATTTCGCGGTAATCGGTATAGACATCAGGAACATTGTGGCTAATGGCGAGCTCTTTGCAGCGATCTTCGAGCCCGGAAATCGCAAGCACCCTGGCGCGGGGATCGGTGTCATACCCCTCCAGGTGCCACTTGCCGATTCCGCACCCGATCACGCCGACGCCGACGGTTTCCATCTGTTGGTGCGTCCCTCTGAATACATGTTGGTCGAAAAGGTGATGTCAGCCGGTGCTGAACCGGCGTGACGCTTTGGCAAAAGTGTAGAGGGAGCGCGGACGGAATCCGACCCCGCATCCGGTCAGGCGATGGCAGCGGCCGGGATGCCGGCGCGCAGCGTCACCAGCGTGACTTCCGGCGGCGCCAGGAAGCGGACCGGCGGCCGGTAAACTCCGAGTCCCCGTGAGATGTAAACCGGCATGCCTTCCACATCGTAAAGACCGATGTCTCGCTTGCGACCGTCTGGCGGAAGCCAGATCGACCCGATCAGCGGCAGGCGCACCTGGCCACCGTGGGTATGTCCGGAAAGCTGGGCGAACGCTCCGAGCCGAGCCGCTTCTTCTGCGAAATCGGCTTCGTGCCAGAGCGCGAGCGCGGGCACACCGTCCGGGAATATCGGCAAAGGCTCGTCAGCGGATGCGGATTGCCGACCACCGTGTCGTCGATGCCTGCGATCGCCAGCCATGAACCGTTGTATTCGATCAGATGCGCTTCGTTTCGCGAGACCGTGATACCGACCCGCTCCAGCTCGGCGCGAACCCGGTCGGCACCAAGCGGCAGGTCGTGATTGCCCATGACTGCAACAGCGCCGTATCTGGGCGCGATTCACCAACGGGGCCAGTGCCTCGGCCATCGATTCCGCGTAGAGATTCGATTCTGAGACGTAATCGCCGCCCAGGAGAACCAGATCGATCCGTTCACGATCGAACAGCGCAATGCCGCGCGCGATGTCGGTTGGATTGGTAAACGGACCCACATGGGTATCGGTGACGAACGCAATGCGCAACCCATCGAGCGCTTCTGCGCCGGCGGGCAGGGGGAGCTCGACGCGCTCCAGAACTGGTCTGAAAGGATTGCACATGCCGAAGTCGCCAATAGGCGACGGCGAACATGGCGGCGACGATCGTCGCAAAGGCGGCGAGGCGAGGTCGTGTCATCAGTTACATGCGATCCAGCGCCGCGCGAACGAGCAGTCCCGCAGTCATGAGGCTGCCGAATTGCAGGTGCAGTCCCGCGGTTTTCCGAAGCAATCGGTTGAGCGCCGGGGCATCGGGCGCCGCGTAGGCGAGCCGCACCAGGTGAACGGCGCTCGGGAGTCGTCACGAGAACGAGAGCGACCGGCCAGAGTGACGGTTGAACGGCGATGGTGAGCGCGACCGCGAGGAACGACGCCAGGATCCAGACAAGGTATTCGGTCGACGATCGCGATCGCGGCCAAGTATCGTCGCCAGCGTGTTCTTGCCGGCGGCGCGATCGTGTTCGATATCGCGAATGTTGTTGGCATGCAAGGTGGCCGCGGACAGCGCGCCGATCGGGAATCGACAGCAGGACCGCCGGCCAGATTACCGTCCCGGTCAGCACGTAGTACGCGCCGCAGACCATTGCCGGTCCCATGAAAAGAAAGACCGTGACCTCTCCCAGCGCAACATAGCCGAGCGCTTTGGAGCCTGCGGTGTAGAAAAACGCGGCGCCAAGACTGGCAAGCGCCAGCACAAAGACGCGCCAATCGGTCGCGAACAACGATGTAGACCCCGAAGAGACGTGGCCAGCGCGAAGGCGGCGATCATGCCGTTGCGGACCTGGTTGGCGGTGAGCAAGCCAAGCTGGATGACTTTGTGCGGTCCGAGATTGCGCTCGTTGTCGACGCCTTTGCGATCGTCGAAATAATCGTTCGCCATATTCGCGCCAGCCTGACACGCGACTGATGCGACGAGCATGGCGGTAACCAGCGGGAGCGAGAACGCGTCGATCGATGAGCGCCAGTGCGGATCCAACCAGAATCGGAATGATCGACGCGGTGAACGAGTGATAGCGAATCGCGCGTAGCCAGGCGCCGAGCGATCCCGGCGCCGGCAGGCTCGCCTGGCGGAGTCGCCGTGCTCATTGCGCGTTGCGCCATGGCACAACCAGCCGCTCGATCAGATCGAGCGCGAGCACCAGCAGCCAGCCGAGGATGGCAGTCACGATCAGGCCGACATACATCTTCTTGATCGAGAGGATGCTGTAGCTCTCCCAGATGAGGCTGCCGATACCGCCGTTGGGACGCACGAACTCGGTGCCAACCACGACGATCAACGCAAATCCAAGCGCCAGGCGCAAACCGGTGAAGATTGCCGGGGTTGCCCCGGGAAGCGCCACGGTGCGAAAGAGCGTCCAACGATTGCCACCGAGATTACGGGCGACATCGGTGAAGATCGGATCGAGTGCAAGCACCCCACCCATGGTGCTGAGCGCCACGACGAAGAAGATCGACAGGGCGACCACAACCCAGCGGGCCATCTCACCAGTTCCAAGCGCGATCAGCACCAACGGCAGCAGCGCGATCTTGGGAATGGCGTAGATCGCGGTCGCGATCGGCATGAGAAACGCGCGCACCGGCCAGGAGATGCCCATCAGCAACCCGATGATGACGCCTGGGATGGCGCCCATCGCGAACCCGACCAGGATTCGCTCGAGCGTGATCCAGATCTCGCCCAACAGGTCTTCGCTGCGAAACATATCGGTCGTGGTGTCCCAAAGTGAGGAGGGCGCCGGCCAAAATCGCTGATCGACGCTGCCGCTGCGGGAGATGGCTTCCCAAAGGAGCAACAGGAGAAGAGGGGAGGCAATCGTGAGCGCGACTCTCCGCAATGCGCCGCTGCTTGATCGTCACCGCGGCGAACCGCCTGCGCGCGCGTCGAGCACTTCGCTGCGCAACGATTCCCAAATGCGGGCAAAGAGCCGCGCGAATTCCGGATCGGAGCGCATGGTGGCCTGATCGCGCGGGCGCGCCAGTGGGACTTGGACGACATCTTTGATCGTTCCAGGATGCGCGGTCATGACGACTACTCGGTCCGCCAGCGTGAGGGCTTCATCGATCGAGTGGGTGACCACCACAACCGTTTTGCCGGTTTCGTGCCAGATCCGAAGAACTTCGTCTTGCAAGATGAAGCGAGTCTGCTCGTCGAGCGAACCAAAGGGCTCATCCATCGAGCAGCAGCTCGGGATCCACCGCCAGCGCGCGGGCGATCGCGACGCGCTGGCGCATGCCTTCCGAGAGTTGATGGGGATAGGCGTTGCTGAAATTGCTCAATCCGACCGTTTCCAGCAGACGGTCGATCGTGCGCTTGCGCTCGGTTTTGTCGCCTCCCCGGATCGTGAGGCCGTATTGCGCGTTCTCGCGCACGGTCATCCAGGGGAAGACGGAGCGGCCCTGAAAGACCATGGCATTGGCGGGCCGGTCGCTGGGAAGTCCGGCAGTTTCGATCGTGCCGCTGGTGGGCGTTTCGAGACCGGCCATGATCCGCAGCAGCGTGGTTTTGCCGCAGCCAGATGGTCCGACGATGGCGACGAACTCGCTCTGTCTCAGATCCAGATCGATGTCGTGGATCGCGGTGACCGGTCCGGCGGCTGACTCGAACACTCGCCCAAGTCCGCGAATCGCCACCAGTGGCCGATCGGCGACCACGCCCCGAACGGGCGCGGTCACCGATGCGTTTGCCACTGCGACTGTCATTCGAGCATTCCAGCCGGACTGCCGGCCCGATCGGTCACTACGGACTGTTGGGGTTGATCTCCGCCATCGCGGCCATGACGAAGGTTTCGTCGGCCAGCGAATAGGGATCGAGGTCGGTGTCGTATTCGAGCTGGTCACGTTCGCGGAAGAAGCTCTGCAGCTTGCCGAGACCCTCGAACGCGATGAAGCCGTCCGAGGAGAAGACCGGATGAACTGAGGCCGCCACCAGGGAGGCCGGCACTCCGGTGTACTTCTCGATGATTGCCTGCACGGCAGGATCGTCGAGTCCGCCATCGGCCAGCAGCTTGCGAGGCGCGCATGTAGCCGGTCACGAAGGCTTCTGCCTGTTCCGGGTTGATCGGTCATCCATTGCTCGTTGCCGATGATGGCGGTCGGCTGAATGTCCTGCACGGGGAAATCGGTCGAAAGTCGAATCGCAATGCCATCCTGCTCTGCCTTGGTGGCAAGCGGCTCGCCGACCATGGCGGCATCGACGGCGCCCGATTCGAGCGCGGCAACCGCATCCGGGAAGGGGAGCACTTCGAGCTGGATATCGTCGATGGTGAGTCCGCCGGTGGAGAGCGCGGCATTGAGCCAGTATTCGGTTGCGCCACGAGCGTTGACGGAAACCTTTTTGCCCTTCAGATCGGCGACCGATGTGATCGAGCCGTCCTCACAGGACTTCTTCGAAATCATGAGCGGCGTGGCAACCGGATCGCCTTCGGCATGGCCCGGGAGCAATGATCTTGATCGGCAGGTCCTGGGCTGCGCCGTTCCAGAAGGCCGGTCCGACGCCGACAAAGGCGGCATCCAGCTCGCCGGTCGCGGTCAGCACGACCGGATCCGAACCACCGGGAAACGGCTCGAGCTGCACGTCGAGACCTTCCTCAGCGTAATAGCCAAGATCCTTGGCCACGAAGATCGGGGCAAACACCAGCACCGGAACGAATCCGACTTTGATCTGCGGCATGTCGCCGGTTGGCGAGCCGGCAGCGTCCGGGGTCACGGTTGGAGCGATAGTGGTTTCGGCCTTGGGGATCGACTTCGCACGAAATCGGCGACGCGACTGGCGATGACTCCTGTGCGCGCGCGACTGACGTGCCAGCCAGCAAAGGCGCGGCAATGAGTGCCAACATGACGGTCAGGGCGGGAATGATTCTGAGGATTCGCTGCATGGGTGCGAAGCTCCCTCGCTTCAACGTGTCGAATCAGGCCAGCGATGCGGGTAACAGATGGCTTTGCTGGCGGCGGCCACAATCGGCCATTCTAGCAGTCAGCCGGGAAGATCGTGAAGATCTGCACAATCTTCCCGGCGAGACGCTAGTAGGTCTTGCCGACCTTGAAGTCGGCGAGATTGAATTTGTCGCTCTTGATGTAGTCCATCACGCGGCGCTCGCGCACACGGATCTCTTCGACCGCTTTGGGAAGTCCGTCGAGGGTTTCCTCCGGTACGATGACGATGCCGTTGACATCGCCATGCAGAATGTCACCGGTGGCGACGCGCTGACCGTCGATCCAAACCGGCTGACCGACGTCCTGAATCGCGAAGTTTCCGTGCGCGACCACAGCGAACGGGCAGAAGTAATGCATGCCCAGCGCATGGACTTCGTCGATATCGCGATAGCCGCCGTCGCTCACCATCCCGACCGCGCCGAGCTTGGTGGCAAGCGTGGCCATCACTTCGCCGGCGTAGGCGCAGCGATGCGGTGCTCCGCTGATGTCCTGCATGACGATTACCGCCGGCTTGGGCATCTGCTCCAGCGCGTCCCACATGGCCCAGTACCCGTCCCGGCCGGCAACCGGGCCAGCCGGATTCGAGACCTTCACGGTCAGCGCCTGGCCGACCATGACGCCCAGATCGGGATAGAGGCAACCGATATTGCCGCCGATATAGCCATCGGTACGATCGCGCAGCTCGAACGGCTCGACCGCATTGGCGATGGTCGGGCTGTCGACCGATTTCAGAAATGCGAGCTTGCTCGTCGGTGTACGCCCGGTCGGGCGCGACGAAACTGGCCATCGGCGACGTTTACCTCCTCGTCGAGATGCGACTGCGCTAGACCGATGTCAACGTGAGCATCGGCTTGTATTGGAACTCGTTCGCGGATTCTTCGACCACGCCATTGCGCCGGTCTTCGATGACTTTCAGAATCTCGTCTTTCAGCGCCTGGACCATATCTTCTTCCGGCACCGTGCGGACGATCTTGCCCTTGCGGAAGATGATGCCCTTGGAGTTGCCGCCGGCCAGACCGACATCGGCATCACGCGCTTCGCCCGGTCCGTTGACGATGCAGCCCATGACCGCGACGCGAATCGGCTCGTCGATCTTGTTCAGAAAGACATCGATCTCATTGGCGATGCTGAAAAGATCGACCTCGACCCGACCGCAGGTTGGGCAGGCGATCAGGGTCGCGCCCTTCTGCCGCAGCTCGAGCGTCTTGAGAATCTCGAAACCGACGAAGACTTCTTCGGTGGGATCGGTGGTCAGCGAAACGCGGATCGTGTCGCCGATGCCGAGCGCAAGCAGCGTGCCCAGTCCGACCGCCGAGCGGATGCTTCCCGCCCGCGGGGTGCCAGCTTCGGTCACGCCGAGATGCAGTGGGTAGTCGTTCGGAAGCGCGGCGAAGCGGCGATACGCCTCGATCATCACCGGGACTTCGAACGCCTTCAGGCTGACCTTGATCTCGTGATAGTCGAGATCTTCCAGGATCTTGATGTGCCCCAGCGCGGTGCGAACCATCCATTCGGCCCGCAGCTCGGACTGGGTGGCATGGACCTGCGCCATCTCGTCGACGAATTCCTCCGGCATCGGAGGGACCGAGCCGAAGTTGACGCCGATGCGGATCGGGATCATCCGCTCTTTGGCTATTCTTGACGACTTCGACGACATCCTCATGCTTGCGGATGTTGCCCGGGTTGAGGCGGAGACCGTGGATACCGGCTTCGAGCGCCTTGATCGCCAGCGTGTGCTCGAAGTGGATGTCGGCGATGAGCGGAACCGGGGAATACGGAACGATCTCCGGCAAGCGCCGCCGCGGCTTTGCGGTCGGGAACCGCGATGCGGACGATCTCACAGCCCGCCTCGGCCAACTCGTTGATTTGCGCGAGGGTTGCAGCAGGGTCGCGCGTATCGGCGGTCGCCATCGATTGCACGACGATGGGATTGTCGCCACCGATTTTGACATTGCCAACGTTGAGAACGCGGGTCTTGCGGCGAGGTGCGACGAGCATGGTAGGTAACTCCAAACGTTAGCCGAAGAACGAGTCTCCGCCGATGATCCGCCGGATGTCATTGAACATGATGACAAACATCAGAGCCAATGAGCACGATGAATCCGACGAGGTGGACGAGCCCTTCCTTTTCCGGCGAAATACGCCGGCCGCGGATGAGCTCGATCAGGACGAACATAAGCCGGCCGCCATCGAGCGCCGGCAGAGGAAGCAAGTTGAGGAATGCGAGGTTGAGTGAGAGGAGGATGGTCAACGACGCCAGCGTGTACCAAACCGGCAGTGCGGTGGTTTCGACGAGCTCGTGCGTGAGCTGTGCCATGCCGACCGGACCGGCTGTCTGCCGCAGCAACTCGGGGATTGGTCACGAGCTGGACGATGCCATCCACCATCAGCCTGCGTTTGCCGCCAGGCTTCCTCGAAACCACGCGGAATGACGTGCAGCAGTCCAACCTTTTCGAAGACCGGAGACTGGTTGACGGCGTCGAGAAACCAGCGGCGAACGACCGGGGTGACATCGTTCTGCTTGGTTGGGACCTGGAGCGTGGTTGCGACCTCTTCGCCGTCGCGCTCGACGACGATGGGCATCTCGCGTTCCCTGAAACCGATTGAGCTCGGTTTGCAGGACGAATGAATGTTGTGATCGGGCGGTCGTTTGCGCTCACGAGCAGGTCGCCGTTCTGGATTCCCGCATCGGCAGCCGGAGAACCCGGCAGCGATTTCCGTCACCGTGACCGACGGCGATAAGTGGATCTGCGAGATTGATGCCGATGCGGCCTTCGCCTTCGGGCGGATTTTCCCGCGGTGTGAGCGTGGTCGGATAGAACTCTCCACCGCGCTCGATCAACGAACTGCACCGGATCTCCGGCCTTGGAACGGGTGTCCTTGATCAGCTCCTGGACGGTCTGCACGTCCTCGCCATTGACCGAAACGATCCGGTCGCCGACCTGCCATCCAGCGGTGGCGGCAGGCGAGCCTGCGCCGACCCCGGCGATGTAGACCTCGTTGTGCGGGACTCCCTTGATCCCAACGACGAGGATCATCAGGAAGACCGCGAACAGGATGTTCATGATGATGCCGGCGGAGAGGAAGAAGGCGCGCTGTCCCGGCGATTTGGCGTTCATGGAGTCGGACTCCATGTTTTCGCCGTCTTCGCCCTTGACGCGCACGAACCCGCCGAATGGAATGGCGTTGACCGAATAGACCACGCCGTTGCGCACCCAGCCGAAGAGCTTCGGCGGAATGCCCATGCCGAATTCCTCGACCTTGACTCCGCACATGCGGGCGGCTACGAAGTGGCCAACCTCATGGATGAAGATCAGGAAGCCGAGGATCGGCAGAATGTAAAACCAGCTCAGGGAAAGCAACGTGAAGCTCCATGGTCACGCGTGCTCGTCGACCGCGTCGACAAGCACAGCACGCAACAACCAATGGTACCACCGCACCGGCTCGATTTCGGTGGTTTGTCGGTCCCGTTCACGAGCCCGATCCACCGTCGATCCAGACGTACGGCAGGCTCCAGAGAAGACCGAATCCATTCGGGTAGAAGTTTTGCAGCTTGGTCGAGTAGCCCGGTGCGCGCCACGCCGAAGCGAAGCGGTCCGACCGGCTGGTCTTCCCAGATGAGTTTCGACTGATCGACGAGGAGCTGCGTGCGGTCGTTGGCATCGAACTCGACGCGCTGTTCGGCATCGAGCTGGTCCCATTCGCTCACTGCAATAGTTGGAGAAATTCAGTCCGGTGGTCGCGGAATCGCACGAGAAGAGCGCGGTCTGGTTGCCGTCCGGCGAAAGGCTCACGGCCAGCAGGGCCATGTCGAAGTCGCCCGATTCCAGGCGTTCGATCAAGGCGGCGCCGTTGATGGATGTCAGGTTGACTTTGACGCCGATCTGCTCCCAGGCTTCTTTCATATAGGTGGTCAAGTTGGTCGACCACCGGTTCGCCACCGGAGTAGAGGAAATCGAACTCGAGCTTCTGACCGTCCTTGGTCATCACGCCGTCGTCGAGCGTCCAGCCAGCCTCCGCGAGCAGTGATTTGGCTTTCTCAGGATCGAAGTCATAGGGCGGCTGCATCTGGTCGGGCGCGTAGGCAGGTGAGATCGGCGGCTGCGTGCCAGTGGCCGCCTCGCCGTACCCGAAGTAGATGTTCTCCGTGATCGAATCGCGATCGAGCGCGTAGAACAGTGCCTGGCGTACTCGCTGGTCCTGGAACAGCTCGGTCTGCGCGGGATCGAGATTGAAGGCGTAATAGGTGAAATTGAAGAAGTCGTAGACATCGACGGTGAGCCCGTCGGTCGCTTGCACGGACGACATCTGAGCCGGCGGCACGAACTCCATGATGTCGATTTCCTGTTGTTTCAGGGCGAGCACCGAACTGTCGGAGTCAGGAAGCACGCGCAGGGTCAGGCCATCGACGTAGGGAACCTTGTCGTAGTAGTCGTCGTTGCGTACGACGCTGACATGGTCGCCCTGTACCCATTCCTTGAACCGGAAGGGCCCGGTGCCGATGACTCGCGCTGGATCCTGACCGGTGCTGCCGCCGTCGAACGACCAGCTCGCCGGGTCGATATCGCCCCAGATGTGCTTCGGCATGATCGTGATAGCGCCCGGACCCTCGTAGAGGAAGGTCACCAGTTTTTCCCGGGCGGTGATCTCGAAGGTGTTCTCGTCGACCGCACGGTAGCTCGCGACCGCATCGTTCACGATCGATCGGTAGGGAAAGCCGGTGTTCGGATCCAGTGCGGCGTCGAAGCTGAAGACGACATCGTCGGCGGTGAAATCGACACCGTCGTGCCATTTGGCATCCTGGTTCAGGTGGAACGTATAGGTCAGCTCATCATCGGCGACCTCCCAGGCATCGGCCAGACCTGGCACCGGGCGTCCATCGAGCGGACTGATGCCGATCAACGATTCGAAGATCGAACCGGTGATGAGCTGTGTGGTGGTGTCATTGGTCAGCAGACCGTTGACCGTGCTGATGTCGCCGGCTTCGGCGAGGAGCACGGTGCCGCCAGTTTGGGCGGGTTCCGACATCGGGCACGCGGCCAGCAGCTCCTGGTTGAATTCTTCCCGGGTCGGCGACTCGAGCAATGAGGGAGATGCGACGCCCGCGGTCGGCGAGCCGGAGGTATTGGTGACGGCGGCCATGCAGGTTTCGCGCTGGGCGATAGGGCTCGCCTGAGTCTGTGGGGCCGTCGTCGGGGTTTCGTCTTTCTTGTCCCCTCCGCCACCGCCGCAGGCCGCCAACACGACGATCAGCAGCAGGCCGACGGCCAGTAGACGACTCTGTCCCAGCCATGAAGAACGGGCGGTTGGTCCGCTTGGCACGTGCATGAACTCCCTTGGTGATGGCAGGGTCAGCGCGGCACGCCCGAACCCAAAGCGCTCGTGACCCGGGATGATACCCGGAAACATGGGAGGAATTCCGCTCGAATGGGGAAGATGGGCAAGAGCTGCAGGGGAAGGGTCAAGGGATGGGCGGATCCTGACCACGATTTCGAGATCGAATGGAGCAGGAGACTTCGCTCGCGTGACCTGATTTCAGCGAAGAAGACGGTGCCTGCGCATGCGAGCCGCTCGAGCATTGGCCGATCCTGCAATTCTGGCGGAATACGCCATTTCTCCCGCATACTCCCTGCTGCCAGAGCGTGTTTCGCGCCGTAGCGAAACCTGCGTGCTCGAATCAGCCATCGTCGATTGCATTCGATCCGCGAACCGCGGGAAGGGCAAGGACCAACATGATCGTCGGAATACCCGCCGAGGTAAAAGATCGCGAAAGCCGGGTGTCCATGACCCCTGGAGGGGTCGCAGAGCTCGTCGCGCACGGGCATCGGGTGTTGGTCGAATCGGGGGCAGGAGAGGGCAGCGGCTTTTCCGACGAGGCCTATGCCCGGGCAGGCGCCGAAGTCAATCCACTCACATGCCGGGGTGTTCGACCAGGCCGATATGATCGTCAAGGTGAAGGAGCCGGTGCCGGCTGAATTCAATCTGCTGCGCGAGCATCAGCTGCTCTTTACCTACCTGCATCTGGCTGCCGACGAAGCGCTGACGCGTTGCCTTATCGCTCGGAAGGTCCAGGCCGTTGCCTACGAAACGGTTCAGCTTCCCAATCGCTCGCTTCCGCTGCTGACTCCGATGAGCGAGGTTGCGGGCCGGATGTCGGTCCAGGTTGGCGCGCACTATCTTCAGCGCAACGAAGGTGGATACGGAGTGCTGCTGGGCGGAGTCCCAGGCGTCGAGCCGGCGAAGGTGGTGGTGATTGGCGGCGGAGTGGTGGGAACCAATGCAGCGCAGATCGCGCTGGGAATGGGGGCCCAGGTCTCGATCGTCGATCTCAATGTCGATCGCTTGCGCCAGCTCGAGCTTTTGCTGCACGGCCGCTTGACGACCCTCGTCTCGAACCGCACCACGATCGGCGATGCGGTCGCAGAGGCAGATCTGGTGATCGGCGGCGTATTGCTTCCCGGCGCGCGGGCGCCAAAACTGGTCACCCGGGCCATGATCGAGCGGATGCGCACCGGTTCGGTGGTGGTCGATGTTGCGATCGACCAGGGCGGCTGCATCGAGACGGCGAAGCCGACCACGCACAGCAAACCGACCTATGAAGTTTCCGGGGTCACCCACTACTGCGTGACCAATATGCCGGGCGCGGTGCCACGAACGAGCACGATTGCCCTGTCCAATGTGACGTTGCCGTACGCGCTTGCGCTGGCGGACAATGGCCTGGTGGCGGCGGCCGCGTGCGGACCCGGCGCTGGCGCTCGGAATCAACGTGCTGAATGGACATATTGTGTATCAGGCGGTGGCCGACGCCTTCGATCTGCCATACTCACCTTGGCAATCGGTTGCCTGAGTCGAGGTCTGGTCGGCTCGTTGGTGGTCCAGGCTTGTGGAAGCAGAGGCATGCAGTCGGAAGAGTCCCTTACTACAACCGTCACCACGTTTATCGACGATCTGACAACTGAACGGGGCTTCTCCGTTAATACCGTTGCCGCCTATCGGAACGATCTCAGCCAGTTCGCCGACTATCTTTCTTCACCGCCGGCAGAGGATCAGCTCGCGCCGCTCGAAACGTGGAACGGATTGACCTCCGACCACCTCGGCCGATACCTCTCGTACATGTACGGGCGGCAATATGCAGCTTCGACGGTCGCGCGGAAAACCGCAGCGCTCAAGTCGTTTTGCCACTATCTGACCAACACGGGCGTGCTGCGCGAAGACCCATCACATTCGCTGGCCTCGCCGCGGGTCGACCGCTACGTGCCGCGCGCCATTTCCGAGCACGAAGTCGGGTTGTTGCTGGCGGAGCCACGGCAGGCCGCAACCTCGCGTCGGCCCGACGCGCTTGCGCGATCTTGCGATGATCGAGACGCTTTATTCATCCGGGATGCGCGTCAGCGAGCTGGTGGCACTGGATATCGACGATGTCGATTTTCACGCAAACCAGGTTGCCTGTCCGGGCAAGGCGGGCCGCCGTCGACAGGTGCCCTTGCGGGCGCAGGCACTCGAAGCGATCGATGACTACCTGAAGAACGGCCGTCCCAATCTGGCCGATCCGGACGAAGCAGCCTTGTTCGTCAATCACCGCGGTTCGCGCCTGACACGGCAAGGGTTCTGGCTGATCCTCAAGGCGTATGCCGAGGATGCGAAGATCGACAACATCACGCCCGCATACGCTTGCGGCATTCCTTCGCTACCCACGCCCTGCGGGACGGCGCCGAGCTGCGGGACGTGCAACAGCTGCTCGGGCATGTCAGCATCTCCACGACCCAGGTGTACCGCCTGGTGTCGATGGACGATGAGCCGGCGGTCGAGATCGATACGTTGATCGTCGAAGAGCTGGTGGTTGGCGGCGTCGACGGCTGATTTGTCATAATCGTACGAGCACGGCGGGGTCACGGAGTCGTGGCCCCGCCGATTGTTTGTCTGGAAGAGAGCAGGAAGAGATGAGCACCACTGGCGAACGAGCCGCATCCATGGAAAAGATCGTCGCGCTGTGCAAGCGGCGCGGATTCGTCTATCCCGGTTCGGACATCTACGGTGGTTTGGCGAACACCTGGGACTACGGCCCGTTGGGAGTCGAGCTCAAGAACAACATCAAGCAGCTTTGGTGGAAGACCTTCGTCCATCGTCGCCGCGATATCGTGGGATCTGGATGCGGGAATTCTGATGCATCCACGCGTGTGGGAAGCCTCCGGCCACGTGGTCAATTTCAACGACCCGCTCGTGGACTGCAAGACGTGCAAAGCGCGATTTCGCGCGGATCATCTGATCGAGGAACGGCTTGGTAAGGAAGCGGCCGGACTGACGCCGGATGAGATGAGCGCGATCATCCGCGAGGCGAACCCCACCTGCCCCAAGTGCGGCAACCGCACGCTGACCGATGCGCGGCAGTTCAACATGATGTTCAAGACGACGATCGGCCCGGTCTCGGAGACCGGTGTCGAGGTGTATCTGCGTCCGGAAACCGCGCAGGCGATGTTCGTGCAGTTCAAGAACATCGTGGCCACGTCCCGAGTGAAGCTGCCATTTGGCGTCGCG
The DNA here is from genome assembly GCA_963720855.1 of uncultured Chloroflexia bacterium. Lineage (GTDB taxonomy): Bacteria > Chloroflexota > Chloroflexia > Thermomicrobiales > UBA6265 > JAMLHN01. The sequence continues at coordinate 882,344 of CAVRGV010000003.1, forward strand.
CAAATCGGCAAGTCGTTCCGAAATGAGATCACTCCCGGGAATTTCATCTTCCGAGATATCGAGTTCGAGCAGATGGAGATCGAGTATTTCGTTCGGCCGGAGACGGCCGGCGAGTCGTTCGAACGCTGGATCGAGGCCATGCAGGGGTGGGTTGCCGCACTCGGTCTGCGTGACGAGCATGTGCGGATTCGCGAGCATGAGAAAGCCGAGCTCTCGCATTACTCCGACCGCACGCATCGATTTCGAATATGAGTTCCCTGGACCTATGAGCTGGAAGGAACTCTATGGGCTGGCGAACCGGACCGATTTCGATCTCCGGCAACATCAGGAATTCAGCGGCGAGGACCTGACCTGGTTCGACCAGGAATCGGGAACGCGATTTCTTCCGTATGTGATCGAGCCGACGTTCGGCGTCGATCGCACGATTCTGGTGGTGCTGCTCGACGCCTATGATGAAGAATCGACTGTCGACGTCAATGGCAAGCCAGACACCCGCATCGTGCTGCGGCTCGATCCCAAGGTGGCGCCGTATAAGGCCGCTATTCTGCCCCTGATGAAGAAACCCGAGCAGACCGAAATCGCGCGGGGGATCTTCGACCGCCTGCAGACGGAAACTGGATTTCTGGTCGACTATGACGAAACCGGCAATATCGGCAAACGCTACCGCCGGCAGGACGAGATCGGCACGCCGTTCTGCTTCACGGTCGATCCGGATTCGCTCGAGGACGCGCAAGGTTACGGTGCGCGATCGTGACACGACCGCGCAGGAGCGCATTGCCATCGACGATGTCGGTCTCCTGGGTCGTTTCGCAGGGTTTTGTAGCCGTCAGGGAACTCCCAGATATCGGATGGTATTATCGCGCGCACTTGACACCAATCCGGTCGGGCGCAGCTTTGCGCCGGGCCGGTTTTCCTGGAGAGCAGAGCACGCATGGCATCCAGCGGTAAAAAGTCGAACAAGCCGTCATCGCCAGCAAGGCGGACCGCCAAACCGGAGTCGATCCAGGAAGAAGCGCACAATCCAGGCGCGAATCAACAGCACGAAATCCCGCTAACTCGCGGAGAGCGACGGCGTGCGGAGTTCGAGCAGAAGCGTATCGACCGCAAAGACTGCCCCGGCCAAACAGCAGCGCGATCAGAAGCTGCTGAAATGGGGTGGTTTCGCACTGGCGGCGCTGCTGCTATTCGGCGTTGGATACGGCGTGTACCACTGGCTTTCTACCCGCGATGAAAATCGGAAACCCAAGGCGTCGTAGTCTACAACTACACGGGTGGTGACCACACGAACGATGCAGTCGCGTACACGGAATCGCCTCCCGTTGGCGGAACCCACAATCCGGTGTGGCAGACGTGCCAGTTCTACGACGGCAAGATTGCAAACGAAAATGCGGTCCATTCGCTGGAGCACGGCGCCGTCTGGGTGACCTACACCGCGGACATCTCCGAGTCGGACAAAGAAAAACTCGAAAACTGGGCGAACGATCGACCGTATCTGATCGTAAGCGAGTACGACGATCAGGAATCGCCCTTCGTCTTCACGGCCTGGAACAACCAAATGCCGCTCGATTCGCTCGAGTGACAAGCGCGCAACCCAGTTCATGAACTATTTCATCCAGGGTCCGCAAACGCCCGAGCGCGGTGCATCCTGCACCGGCATCGACACGATGCTCGGCTAACCGACTCGCCAATTTCTTCACGACCGAACCGCTGGTTTACGGCAACGAGACCAGCGGTTCGTCATTTCGATCAGTGGAATAGGTCGCACGCGGCTTCGGCAACTTTGGCCAGCCCGTCGCGCTCGAGGCCGCGGACGAGCTCGAGGAGCCATTCGGCGTGCTCCTCGGCGTAGTCGTCCCGGACCAAGCAGTCCGAGCGCGCTCAGCGGGACATTGCCGCGCCATCGGCGGCGCGCAGTCCATCGACAATCCGGCCACGATAAAAGCGATTCGATCCAGCGAACGGCGCTTCCTGCTTTTTGCGGGCGCCCACGGGCAGCGATGCAAGCACACTCTGGATCGCCGGAAATGCCGCGCATTGCGCTTGCAATGGACAGATCACGCAGGCTGGCTTGCGGGCGGTGCATTGCAATGCCCCGAACTCGATCAACGCTTGATTCCATCGCCAGGCATCGTCGACGGGCACCAGCTGCTCGGCATACGCGACGAGCTCGCGATCGGAGAGGGTTTGCTTCGGCACATCCGGCCCGGCGATCAGGCGGTGGATCACGCGTTTCATGTTGGTGTCGAGAAAGGCGACCGGCTCTTCGAATGCGAAGCAGGCGATGGCGCCCGCGGTGTAGGGGCCGATGCCGGGAAGCTGCCGGAGCTGCAGATGGGTCGCTCGGGAAGACGCCGCCGTAGCGATCCATCACCGCTTGCGCGGTGCGCTGGAGATTGACGGCGCGGCGGTTGTATCCGAGCCCCGCCCAGAGCGTGATAACGACAGAAGTCGGCGCGTCGGCGAGCGCTTCGACCGTCGGCAGGAGCTCCAGAAACCGCTCGTAGTAGGGGATGACCCGATCGACCTGGGTCTGCTGCAGCATGACTTCTGAAACGAGGATGCGATAGGGATCGCGGGTGCGGCGCCAGGGGAGATCGCGGCGATTCGCCTCGAACCACGTGAGGAGCGCACCGCGGATGGCCGCGACGCGCTCCTCGTCTAACGATCAGTTCGAGGGATGGGGAGCGGACTCTGGAATCGCGGTTACTCCGGTTTGCACGGCCGCTTGATTTCGTGCACGTACGGACGGTCAACGACGGTGGCCACGAAGTCGTTCCATACGGCAACCGCATCTTCATCCGGAGCTTTCGGGCGCATCTTCATATACGCCGCCTCGCCGCCGGGAAAGACAAAGGTTGGGGTGCCGAAGACACGCCATACGTCGTTCTCGGGCGTGTCTCGTAATCCTTGCCGATGTTGGCCAGCAGTGCACGATCGGCAAGCGCTGTTTCGAACGCTTCCACATCGAGCCCTGCGCTGCGCGCGGCTTCGATCACGACGTCCTTGCGGCCGATGTTCTTATCCTCGACATGGCGCGCTTCGAGGATCGAATAGTGATAGTTGATGAAGTGATCCGGTCCCTGCAGCTTGGCGGCCTCCGCGCCGCGGAACGCATAGAGCCCACGGCTGACGTAGCTGTCGTCCTGCTCCCAGAGCTTCCAGTCGTCGCCTTCGGCGGAATTGACTTGCTCGAGCGGAAATGAGCGCCAGATGAAGTCGACTCTCGTCACCCAGGGCGGTTTTCACATCCCGCACCCAAAGCGCGCCAGCATAGACATAGGGGCAGAGATAGTCGTAGTAGACCTCGACAACGAGGGGTTTCGACACGCGTTCCTCCGTTTGCACTATTTCAGTATCAGCTACTTACGTTTCGTAGCCATCTTGGCAAGTATCACCCGGAGACCGCCGCCGCGCCGGAATGCATCCACGCATCGCGTACCGCTTCCCGGAGCTCGGCGAGCGTGCCGTCGTTCTCGATAACAACATCGGCACGATCAATTTTCTCGATTGCGGGTGGCTGAGCGAAGATGCGCCGGTCGGCTTCCTCGGAGGAAACCCCGTTGCGCGCAATCGAGCCGTTCATCGCTGTCGTTCCGGATCGCACGTGACGACCCAGATCTCATCACATTTGTCACCGAGCCCACTTTCGAGCAGCTTGATGCCATCGGTCGCGACGACGGGAGTAGCAGCGGTATCGATGCGTCGATAGACCTCGGCCAGGATGACGGGATGGGTGAGGTGATCGAGTGTCTGCAATGCCGCGGGGTCGGAAAAGACGATCGGCCGCAATGCGGCCCTGTCGAGCGAGCCGTCCGCATTGACGATCTGGTCGCCGAAAACTGCCGCGAGCTGTTGCACCAGCGCTGAGCCCGCTCCCGTCAGGTCGCGATAGACCAGATCGCCATCGACGATCGTGGCTCCCAGCTTACCCAGTTCCGTCATGACCGCGGTTTTGCCACACGCGATATTGCCGGTGACGCCGATCAAAAACGGCCGGCTCACGAAACGGCGGCCTGTCCGAGCAGCTCCTGCAAGTTGGCATTGGCGCCTTCCCACGACTCATACGCCAGCTCGAGCTGCACCTGCGTCGTGTCGAAACGATCGCTCAGGTCAGCCATCTTCTCGAAATCCTGATCGACCTCGGCGATCGTCAGGGCATCGCTAATCTCGTTGAGGCGGCTTTCCAGTTTGGAGATTTCGCGCTCGGCATGCGCAATGGCTTTGCGAACCGAGCTTTCCGAGCGATTGTCTTTCGGCCGGATGGACGATGCGGGTTTGGGTGCTTCCTTGATGGCCTCCGGTTTGCTCGGTTGCTGAAACGCGACGCCCGCCTTCTTGCGCTGATAGTCGGAATAGTTGCCGAGGAACTGCACCACTCTTTCATCTTCGACGATCCAGAGCCGGGTGGCCAGTTTGTCGATGAAGTAGCGGTCGTGGGACACGAACAGCAGTGTGCCGGGAAATCCTGACAGCATTTCTTCCAGCGATTCGCGCGCCGAGACATCGAGGTGGTTGGTTGGCTCGTCGAGCACCAGGAAGTTGGCACGTTGCAGGAGAAGCAGGCCGAGCGCGAGCCGGGACCGCTCGCCGCCGGAGAGCGCGCCGATCGGTTTGAACACGTCGTCGTCAGAGAAGAGAAACCGCCCCAGGAAGGTGCGTGCCGATTCCTCGCCCATCGGCTGGGCTTCGAGCACAACAGAAAGGGGCGTACCGGAAGGCGGCAGCTGTTCGTGCGATTGCGCGTAGTAGCCGACCTGCACGTTGGTGCCGAACTCGAAGTGACCCTTGAGCACGGGAATCTCGCTCATGAGGGTGCGGAGCAGCGTTGTCTTTCCACCGCCGTTCGGACCGATCAGCGCGACGCGGTCGCCCCGTTCGACCATCAGCTCCGGGGTTCTGACCAGGATGTCCTGCTCTTCGAGATTGCCGCGGAGCTTGTTGGCGTAGCCCACGGTGAGCTGTGAGGTGCGCAAAACGTTCTCACCACTCCGGGTGACCGGCGTGATGTTGATACTGAGCTCCTGGTGTGCCTGGGGCCGCGGAATGCGCTCCAGGCGGTCGAGCCGGGTTTGCCGGCCACGCGCCTCACGGGATCGCTGCCCCGCCCGGAACCGGCGGATGAATTCTTCGGTCTTCTCGATGTATTCCTGTTGCTCCTCGTACTCCTTCCAATGCCGGGCCATGCGCTCTTCGCGCAGCTTGAGGTAGCCGGCATAGGGCGCGGGATAGTCCTCCACACGGCCGAAGGAGAGATCGAGGGTGCGGGTCGTGACTCGGTCGAGAAAATAGCGGTCGTGAGAGACGACCAGGCAGGCACCTCCCCAGCCGCGGAGAAAGTCCTCCAGCCAGTCGAGCATGACCAGATCGAGATGGTTGGTTGGTTCGTCGAGCAGGAGGAGGTCGGGATCCGCCAGCAGTGCCTTGGCGAGCGCGACGCGGGTTTTCTGACCCCCGCTCAGCTGCTTCACCGGTTGATCGAGCTGGTCTTCGTCGAATCCAAGACCTGAGAGCACCTCCTCGGTGCGATGCTCCATCTCGAACCCGCCGTGCGTCTCGAAGCGTTGCTGAAGCTGGGCATATTCCTCGATGAGCGCATCGAATGAATCGCCATCAACGACGCCCATGAGATGCTCGAGCTCGCGCATCCGATCCGCCGCAGCCATAACCGGGGCAAATGCGATTTGGGCTTCTTCGAGCACGGTACGGTTGGAGTCGAACCTAGCTTCCTGCGGAAGATACGTAACGCGCGCGCCGTCAGAGCGGACGACAAGACCGTCGCTTTGCTCTTCCAAGCCGGCGATGATGCGCAGAACGGTCGATTTTCCCGCACCGTTCACGCCGACCAGCGCGACATGCTCCCGTTCCGCGACCTGAAACGAAATACCGGAAAAGATCTTCTCGCTTCCAAAACGTTTGGCAAGATTCTGTATGGAAAGAATTGTTGGAGTAGCGGGCATCGAGCTTACCTGGGCAAAGTGACTGGAATTGACTCGTGTGAGTCGATCAGCCAGAGAGTATACAAATGCGCACCGGCAGGCCTGGAATGGCGGTGTGGGCGTAGACTCACGCGCGTCACATTGGCACACTCACCTTCCGAACATCGAGGACCACCCATGCTCTGGCCCAATCAAACGCACCGCAACGCTGACGGCGAGCTGGTCATCGGCGGAATGTCCGCCGTGGTACTGGCCGAGGAGTTCGGAACTCCGCTCTATGTATTCGATGAGGCGACCCTTCGGCAGCGCGCCAGGATGGCGGTTGCGGCAGCATATGCGGGAGGTCCGGGTAGCCGGGCGGTGTTTGCCTCGAAAGCGCTGGAGCTTCCCGTCGTTCTGGCAATGCTGGCGGAGGAGGGGCTCGGGATCGATGTTGTCTCCGGGGGCGAGCTCTTTGTCGCGCTTCGAAGCGGCGTCGACCCGAGCGTCATTACCTTTCATGGCAACAACAAGAGCGCTCAGGAGCTGCAGGAAGCGATCGATGCGGGTATCGAGCTGATCGCGGTCGACAACCTGCACGAGCTCGATCTGCTGGCGGAGCTGACCGCGGAGCGGACCACGCCTGTTCCGGTGCTGCTGCGGGTAAACCCAGGCATCGATGTCCATACGCACGACAAGATCGCGACTGGTGTGCTCGATTCCAAGTTCGGGTTTCCGTTGTGGAACGGCGATGCGGCGGACGGCGTCGCTCGGGCGCTGGAGATTCCGGGCGTGGCGCTCAAGGGCGTTCATTGCCATTTAGGATCGCAACTCTTCGACGAACAAGCAGCGGTGATCGCCATCGAGAAGATCGTCGCGTTTGCGGCGGAAATGCGTCAGGAACACGGTATCGAGTTCGAGATCATCTCACCGGGAGGCGGTATGGGCATTTCATACCTGGAGGGAATGCCCGAGATGGACATTGCCGAATGGATGGGTGTGACCGCGGACGCGCTGGAGCGGAGCTGTGCGATGGCCAAGATGGCGCAACCAGCGCTGGTGTTCGAACCAGGCCGCTGGATCGTTGGACCGGCTGGTGTGTCGCTGTACCGAGTCGGATCCCGCCGGGATATCGACGGCGTGCGGAGTTATGTCTCAGTCGACGGCGGTATGGCCGACAACATTCGGCCAACGTTGTACGACGCAACGTATACCGCCGAGCTCGCCAACCGGGTGGGTGATGGGCAGGAAACGGTCACGATCGCAGGGAAATACTGCGAATCCGGAGACGTTCTGATCCGCGACATCGAGCTTCCCAGACTGGAACCGGGCGATCTGCTGGCGGTTCCAGCCGCGGGTGCCTATTGCATTCCCATGGCGAGCAATTACAATCTCGCGCTCAAGCCAGCCGTTGTGATCGTCTCTGAGGGAAAGGCGACGCTCATCCGGCGACGTGAGACGTATGCCGACCTGCTGACGCTCGATGTGCTGCAAACCGGTGACTGATACGGCCGTTGTAACAGATTTGCACGCGCTCGCGATTGGTAGTAGCGTTTGGCATTCCCCTCTGACCGACGCTGGAGGATCGAGCGACTGAACCGCGCCTGAGCGCCCAAACTCCCCGAGCGAACCAGCTAGCGTCCGGAGCCATAGATGTCGAATCGAACGCCGCAAAACGACCATTCAGACGAGGACGACCCAACCATCTGGGCCGGCTCGGACGCGTCTCATCCAACGTCGAATGGATCGAGCGACGACTTCAACGACGCGATTCCATCGAACGGACGCGCGGCTGAAGATCATGGAGACGGAAGTTTGGGCGACGATTTGCTGCTGGAGCTTGGGGACGAGACGGATGATGCGCTCTTTCTCGAGGCCATCATCGAAGCGGTGGACGCAGACCCGAGCGTGTCGAGCGCCATCGAGCCCATGGCTGGGATCGATGCGCCGGTCGATTTCGACAACGACATCGTCGAAGCGTTCGAAATCGAGATCGAGCGCGTCAATTTCGATGTTGGCCCGACCAATCTGGACGATTCGGTCCGCATGTATCTGCGGGAGATTGGGCAAGTCAAACTGCTCGATGCCGCGCGCGAGATCGAGCTCTCCTCCGCGATGGAGCGTGGTTCCTATCTTGCCCAGCGGCGCTCACAGCTCAGCAATGATTTTGGCGAGCCGCCGGCGGCCGATGTGCTGGGCCGAGCATTGTTCCACTCCTTCCAGCAGGGCTGGCCGCACATCGAGAGTCTTTACGCGCGCGCATATGGCGAAGACGAAAACCTGCACAAGGACGCCATGCTGAAGTCCGTGCTGCCGCTTAGCCAGGTGCCGAGCGAGCACGTCAAAGTCATCACCGGGCACTATGAGATTTCGCCGGAAGAGCTGGAACGCTCGATTCGCCAGCGTTTTGTCGAGTGGGAGCTCTTTCCCGCGGTGCTGCAGAACGAATGCCGGCTGCGCTACCAGTGGCCCGCGTCAGAGCTGGTCGATCAGATCTTTCGGGAACGGGCGAGCCGGCTGGAAGGCGTTTGGCACCGCACGATCGATTCGGGTGAGCGCGCCAAGATCGCATTGACCGAGGCGAACCTGCGGCTGGTGGTTTCGGTCGCCAAGCGCTATTCGCAACGCGGCATGAGCATGCTCGATCTCATCCAGGAAGGAAACCTGGGACTCATTCGGGCGGTCGAGAAATTCGACTACCACAAGGGGTTCAAGTTCAGCACCTATGCGACCTGGTGGATCAGGCAGGCGATCACGCGCGCCATTGCCGATCAGGCTCGCACGATTCGCATTCCGGTTCACATGGTCGAGACGATCAATCGCGTGATCCGCAAGAGCCGCCAGCTCCAGCAGGAGCTCGGACGAGAGCCAACCTCAGAAGAGATCGGGGAAGCGCTGGAAATGCCGCCCGACCGAGTGCGCGAAATCCTCAAGATCAGCCAGGATCCCGTGTCACTTGAAATGCCCATCGGGGAGGAAGAGGACAGTAGTCTCGGGGATTTCATCGAAGATCTGAAAGCTCCGGCGCCACCCGATATCGCCAGCAATGAAGACCTCAAGATGCGGGTCAAGGATGCGCTGGGCACACTCTCGGCTCGCGAGCGTGACGTGATCATGATGCGGTTTGGCATGGTCGACGAGCGCCCGCGCACGCTGGAGGAAGTCGGCCGCGAGTTCAATGTCACGCGCGAGCGGATCCGCCAGATCGAGGCGAAGGCCCTGCGAAAGCTTCGACATCCCAGCCGCGCCAAGACGCTCAAGGACTTCCTGGAGTAGTCGGCAGTATCTGTTTGCAACTGACGTATGCTTGTCAGGTTCGCTCCATATGGAGACGGGCCTGATTTCGTTTCACTGAAAGAACATCTCCGTGCTTATCGATCGTGCCAAAATTTACGTCAAGGCCGGAGACGGCGGGAACGGATCGATGTCGTTCCGTCGCGAGAAGTACGCGCCCAAGGGCGGCCCGGACGGCGGAGATGGCGGCCGCGGCGGTGACGTCGTGTTCAAGGTCGATCGGAACATCACCAGCCTGATCGAATTCCAGTACAACCAGAAGTTCGTAGCGGAAAGCGGCGGTCAGGGACTGGGACGGCAGATGACCGGGAAATCCGCGCGTCGCCTCATCATTCGCGTGCCGGCAGGGACGATCGTCTGGGACGATGACGCAAATGAGGTCATCGCCGATCTCACCGAGGAAGGCGAAACCTACCGGGTCGCGCGTGGCGGGCGTGGCGGCCTTGGCAACGTGCATTTCAAGACATCAACTCGACAGGCGCCCCGTATTGCCGAGCTTGGCGAGCCCGGAGAGGAACGCAATCTGCGGCTCGAGCTGCGGCTTGATTGCCGATGTTGGGCTGGTGGGTTTGCCGAACGCCGGCAAATCGACCTTGCTCGCTGCATCGACCCGCGCGACTCCCAAGATCGCGGACTATCCCTTCACGACGCTCGAGCCGAATCTCGGCGTGGTGCAGATCGGCGGGCGAAACGGCCCGACCTTCGTGATGGCCGATATTCCCGGATTGATCGAAGGCGCTTCCGACGGCACCGGTTTGGGGCACGACTTTCTGCGGCATATCTCACGCACGGCGGTCCTGATCCATGTGCTCGATGCATCGGGCGGTCTCGAAGGTCGCGACCCTATGGCGGATTTCGAAACGATCCAGAACGAGCTGCATTCGTACGATCCCGAACTGGCGAAGCGGCCGATGCTGGTGGCGCTGAACAAGTCTGACCTGACCGAGGCGCAGGATCGCATTCCTGAGCTCGAGGAAGCCATTCATGCGAAGGGATTGCGAACCGTTCCGCATCTCTGCCGCCACCGGTCAGGGGGTGCCCGCGCTGCTGGAGATTACCGACGTCGCTGTGCGCGAGGAGCGTGAGCGAGCGATCCAGGAGCAGAAGCCGCAGGAGCGGCGTGTCTACACGCTGGGTGAAGCGGACGAGCGCACATTCACGGTCGAGCGCACGGGGGAGAACGGCGTTTACCGTGACCGGGATCGCCATCGAGCGATTGACGAAGATGACCAATTTCGATCTGATGGATGCGGTCGAGCGCTACCAGCGCGTGCTCGAACGAAGCGGCATCTCAGACGAGCTCGAAAAGCAGGGGGTCGAACCGGGCGATCTGGTCACCATCGCCGGCCACGAGCTGAGCTGGGGCGAAGAGTTCGAGCTGGAGGAGCTGCCCGACCGCCGCACCGCCAGAGAGCGGCGTTACGGTCCTCAAACCGCGCCCGACGATCTCGCAGGGAAACCGCTCGATTTCTTCGACCTGGATGACGAGGACTACGAGCCAGAGGACGAGGATGAAGACCTCGACGGCGAAGAATTCGACGCCGAGAACTTCGAGCTGGTGAGACGATGAGGACGAGAGACGGAATAGGGAATGATCAGGCGGTGCTGTTGCTGCCGCCAGCTTCTCCGCATAGACGCCGCGGTAGCTTTCTGGCAGGAGCCGGGCAATCTCCAGCATGATGATGTCGGTCGCTTCGGTGGCCGATATCTTTTTGCCGTCGACCGTGCGCGGAAGATAAAACGGCTCACCATAGACGATGTGGACACCCGGGCGATCGCCCTCATGCACGGTCGACGTGCGCGCCTTTCGAACCATTGAACGGGAGCCGCTCGGAACCGGTGAGCGCGACGGGGAGCACCGGAGCACCGGTCTTGAGCGCGATCAGACCCACGCCGGCTTTCGCTTCGGTAAGGGCACCGGTCACGCTGCGGGTTCCTTCGGCGTAGATTCCGACTGTCAGGCCTTTTTCCAGCCGTTCCTCGGCCTGCCGCAATCGCCTCGCGGTCGAACTTGCCGCGATCGACCGGGAATCCCCCTGACACCTCGCAAATCTGCCGAACCACCGGGGTTTCGAAGAGTTCCTGTTTGCCCATGAAGTTCAGCGGGCGGGTGAAGGAATAGAACTCGATGCCCGGGATCGAGATTGTGCAGGTGATTCGAAACATAGAGCAACGGCCCAAAGGGCGGGATGTTGGCGACCCCTTCCTGAGTGATATGGGCTGACGCGATGTAACCAGGGCCAGATTGCCCAATACGCGAGCTTGCCTCGTTTGCGACGACGAGCGCTTTGGGCGAAGAACTCCGGTCTGGTTTTGACCGTGAACTGCGCTTGCACCAATACCGGCTGCTGCGGCGCCGATCGCTCGTGGTAGGCCTCGACGATCGCACCAGCGACCTCTTCGATGGTCAGCGCGTCGGTATGGACCACCAGAGCATCTTCGTGAAGCTTGAGGGGAGATGTCGTGCGCGACGAATCGTGGAGATCCCGGCGCTCGAGCTCGCTGCGAACGTCATCGAACGAAACGGCGGCGCCAGCGCGCTCCAGCTCGGCAAAGCGACGCCGCGCGCGCTCGTCTACGCTGGCGTCCAGATAGACCTTCAACCCAGCTTCAGGGATCACGATGGTGGCGATATCGCGACCGACCATGACGACCGGTCTCCCACTGGCGATCGAACGTTGCACCGGAAGCAACGCAGCCCGTACCGCTGGATGCGCGGAGACCTCGGAAACCCAGCGATCGACCTGCGGCGTGCGCAGCTCGGTCGGAGACATCCTCACCGTCGATCGACACGGCACCCGAATCTGAGATGTCGATTTGGACCGCTTGCGCGAGCGATGCCAGCGCGGCCCCATCGGCGGGCGATATTCCCTCGCGAATCGACGCCAGTGTGACCGCGCGATAGAGAGCGCCGGTATCGAAGACCGTCGAGCCGAGTTTTTCGGCGACGGCGCGCGCCACTGTGGTCTTGCCAGAAGCCGACGGACCATCGATGGCCACCACTTGCGCGAAAGGATCGCTGTTCATTCACTTGCCCCGGGGGTGGCGTCGAGACCGACTGCTTCGTATAAACCGCCGATCTCGGCGGCACGAAGGTCGCGCCATTGCCCGGCTCTGACTCCGGCCATCGAGAGCGGTCCGATGCGGGTGCGCCGCAGCCGGGCGATTTCGATCTCGTATTGGTCCATCATCTTGCGCACCACGCGATTGAGCCCTTCGTGAATGACGAGCTTCATCTCGATCCCTTCGGCGGTTTCCCGCAACATGCGGAACTCCTTGGGAACGATCAGCGTGCCGTCCACTTTCACGCCCTTGCGGATCGCCGCCATGGTCGCTTCCGACGGCCGCAGATGGGTGAGGATCTGATATTCCTTGTCGAGCTCGTAGCGGGGATGGGTGATCCGGTTGGCCAGCGTGCCGTCATTGGTGAGCAGCAGCAGACCCTCGGTTTCCCTGTCGAGCCGTCCAACCGGGTAGACCCGGTCCTTGGTCTCGACCAGATCCATCACGGTACGGCGGCTCCGCTCATCGCTGACGGTGGTGATATACCCGGAGGGTTTGTTGAGCATGATGTAGCGCAGATTTGGCTGCACCAACGGACGGCCATCGACCTCGATGCGATCGACCGACGGGTCCGCCTTGGTGCCGAGCTCGCGCACGATTTTGCCGTTGACCCGCACGCGGCCGTCGACAATGAGCTGTTCCGAGGCGCGCCGGGAGGCGATGCCGTTGGCCGAGAGAATGCGCTGGAGCCGTTCCATCATGTTTGCCTGACTGGCGAAGGGTCGAACTCCGAGGAGCTAAGCGGTCCCGGCCTGGAGAACCTGGCGCTCGGCGACTACCTGATCGCCGCTAAAGAAGAGCAGGGTTCCGACCGGTGCGTCGGTCTGCAGCAGGGGGACCGAGCTGCAAAAGATAGCGCAGCGATTCAGCACTCGCGGCCGGAAGCACCAGGGCGTGCGCATCGTCGAGGCGAACGTTCCAGACTGCGAGCTCCTGCGTCAACCCGGGGAAATCGGCATCGCCCGGCTGCACCCAGCGAAAGTCCTGGGTCATCGAGCCGATGATCGAACGCATGTCGTTGAAGCGCTGATCGGTCTCGGGGATTTGAATCTGGTCCTCACCGAAGTCGATGTCGCTGCCGAGCACCACCCCGATGACCATATTTCCGCCGCCCTGGTCGAGGAGCACGACGAGGCAGGCGCCGGATTCCATCAAGGTGCCGGTCTTGCCGCCGATCACGCCATCTTCCCCCAGCATCTTGTTCGTGTTCTGCAAGGTGAAGACGCGCGGATTGGCGCCCTGGGAGGTGAATTCATAGGTTGCGGCCGAAGAAGGGGTGGCTATCTCGGGAATCGCGTAGGCATTTGCGGCGATGATCGCCAGATCGCGCGCCGAGGTGTAGTGATCCGCGTCGTAGAGTCCGGCGGCGTTGGTGAAGTGGGTGTTCTGCAATCCCAGGTTGGCGGCGGTGTTGTTCATTTCCTGCACGAAACGCTCGACTGGATCGCCGGTCGCGCCTTCCGCCGCGAGTAGTTTGGCGCCAATGAATCTCGCCATGGCGTGTGCGGCGTCATTGCCAGACTGAAGCATGAGTCCGTACATCATTTGTTCGACCGTGAGAACATCGCCGTCGAGCAAGCCAATCATCGATTCGCCGTCATCGACGCTCGAGAACATCGGAAGGATCGGCCGTTACCAGCTCCTGCCAGTCGGTCGTGTTGTTCGCGATGACCAAAGCGGACATGAGCTTGGTCGTGCTGGCAGGGGAGCGGCGCTCGTCCGGGTTGAGCGAATAGAGCGCCGAGCCGGCAGTGGCGTCCTCCACAAAGACCGCCTTTGCGGTTACGCCGGCCGGCGGAGCGACCGGCTCGAAGGCGGTTGCGGCGGGCGTATCGGTTTGCGCCAGCGCAGATGGGAGCACCATGCCGATGGCGGTCAACGACCGCCACCACGATGAGCATGAATCGCCCATATCCCAATCCCCGCGCCTCGAACACAACACGTCTCCCAGCAAGAAAGAGCGCCCGGCAAAAAAGTGTCGGACGTTGCACCTGCGGAGTATACCGACTTGCGCGATCGACGCCGCGAGTGCAGGTCTCTCCGGCCCTTGGGGTACCATAGAGTCGAGATTACCTACCGTCGATTGCGCGTGTTCATCAGCATTGGCCCAGCAGTTCCTCATGCCCGATTCGGTCCGCGTTGCCGCCATTGGCGACCTTCACATTCGCACCACCGTTCCCTCAGATTACGTTCGCCAGTTGATTGGCATCGAGGATCGTGCGGATCTCCTTATCGTGCCCGGTGACATTACCAACGGCGGACGCATTCAGGAAGTCGAGCTCGCGGCCGAGCTTTTTCAGCGAATTCACATTCCCATCGTGGGCGTGATGGGCAACCACGATCGCCGCACTATGCGCCGGCGCTACTTTCTCTCGATACTCGAGCAAGCGGGCGTGCGCATGCTCGATGGCGAAACCTGGGACTACTTGGGGATAGGGATTGCCGGCGTGTCAGGATCGGGAGGCGGATTCTGGCCGGACGAACCGACCGATCCGGTCTCCAATCGCGCGTGGCAGGCGTTGGCGATCCGCGCGCGGCGGGAGGCGGCACGACTGGACGATGCACTCGGATCGCTCGAAACGCAGCGTAAAGTGGCATTGCTGCATTTCGCACCGACGACCTCGACTCTGGTCGGCGAACCGCCGCTAAAGTATTGGCTGCTCGGTAACTCCGCGCTTGGGCATGTGGTCGATAAACACCATGTCGATCTGGTGCTCCACGGACACGCACACATCGGATCGCCATATGGTCTGACCCCAGGCGGCGTGCCGGTATTCAATGTCGCGGCTGGCGTGACGGGTGGCGTGACGATTCATACCATTCCGCTCGATCCATCGCTGCCGATTTCCATCACGCCACTCATGATGGCAAACGTGTAGCCGGATATGTTGGCGCTCGACGGTTCTGTGTCCCCCTATCTCCCGACGAAGGAAATTCTGCGCGCCATCGAGGTGGCATCGACTGACGTGCATAGTCCGGCGACCCTGGCCCGCATGTTGCGGGAACGACTGGCGCTGCTTCACGGCGTGTCCGTCGGTCGAATCGCCCTTTTTCCGCAAGATGCACACGCGGATCGAGCGGATTGCGTGGATTGCAGACCTGACGCTTCCGTGGGTCACATACCGCCGGTGACAGCCGGCATTGGGGATCGAGTCGAATGCGGATCGCAACGCTCGATGTCGCAGCGAGGCGCCCGGTTTCGCATCGAAGCCGATCAGATCGCCGCGACCCCGCCGAGGTTCGGTGGCGTTGGTCGATGACCCCCAACGATCCGACCGGGAATGCCATCGGCGTCACAACCGCAGCGCAGCTCGGTCGCCAATGCAGGCTGCTGGTGCTGGACGAGCGATCGGCCGAGATGCAGCGTCGCTCGATGATTCCACTGGTGGAAGAGTTCGATTCGATCGTGCTGTTACGCTCATTCGCCGATTGGGCCGGACTTGGCGCCACTGCGCCTGGCTATGCCATTTCCACGAGCCGCATCGCCGGTGCAATCGATCGATCTGATGAATTGGGCACATCCGGACTGCAGGCCGCACTCGCGGCGGTCAGCAATGCTTCCAAGCTGGATGCCATCGCCCATCGGGTACGTATCGAGCGGCTGCGGCTCTATCGGATGCTTCGCAAGCTCAATTTTCTGACTCCGTATGCCGAGCGACGCCGGATACGTACTGGCGGAGGTGACACGGGGAGACCGGGATACGATCGCGCAGGCGCTTGCCGAGCGGGGTATCTCGGTCTACTCGCCGCCGCAAGAGCGGTTACGGGAAACCCTGCGGTTTTCGGCGATTTCGCCGGCCGCGACACGGGAGTTGCAGGATGCGTTGGTCGATATCAGTCGAAAGGTGATCGGCTGACGTCCCGTGACCAAAGTCCCGGGTCCTGAATCGAACGTCGATTGGATTCGATCGGTTGGACCGCTCGCCTAGAAGCGCGCCACTGCTTTCTTTTGCGCTTCGAAGAGTCCGTCGAGACCGGTGCTGGCCAGCACCAGGAGCTCGGTCAGCGTTCCGTGTGAGAACGGGGATTTCTCGGCGGTGCCCTGGATTTCGACGAACGCTTGCCGGTCGGTCATGACGACATTGAAATCGACATCCGCAGACGAGTCCTCCGAGTAGTCGATGTCGAGGAGCGGAATTCCCTTGACGACGCCGACACTCACAGCGGCGACGGCAGCTTCGAGCGGATCGCGCGAGAGGCGACCTTGCTCGCGTAGTTTGTGCAGAGCTTGCGCCAGTGCGACGTAGCTGCCGGTGATCGATGCGCAACGGGTGCCTCCGTCGGCCTGGATAACATCGCAGTCGAGGATGATCTGCCGTTCGCCGAGCGCTTTCAGATCGACAACCGAGCGTAGCGAACGGCCGATCAAGCGCTGGATCTCGACGGTGCGGCCGCCTTGCTTGCCCTGAACCGCCTCACGCTGCGTGCGCAGCTTGGTGGCGCGCGGGAGCATGGCGTACTCGGCGGTCACCCATCCACTGCCGCGACCTCTCATCCAGCCGGGCACTTTTTCTTCCACGGTCGCGGTGCAAATGACGTGGGTGTTGCCCATCTTGATCAGGGCCGAACCCTCGGCGTTGGGCGCCACGCCGGCAATGATGTCGACATGCCGCAGCTCATCCGGGTTCCGCCCACCCAACCGTCCCGCGCTCATTCCTGCTCCTCTGATTCGTTCGGTACATCGTAGATTTCACGCACGCGCTGTAGCCGGCGTGCAAGATCGCGCTCGAATCCCCGATCGGTCGGTTGATAGTACCGCCGTCCGGCCAGGTTCTCGGGCAGATTCTGCTGCGCCACGATCCCTTCATCATAATCGTGCGCGTAGCGATAGCCTTTGCCGTACCCGAGATCACGCATGAGCCCGGTGGGGCATTGCGCAGATGGATGGGCACCGGGTCGTTACGAGTCGATTCGACATCCTGCCGGACTGCGCCATAGGCCTTGTAGACCGCGTTGCTCTTCGGGGCAAGCGCCAGGTAGACCACCAGTTCGGCCAGCGCCAACGCGCCTTCCGGCATGCCGAGGAAATGGATCGACTGTTGCGCGGCCATTGCCAGCGGCAGTGCCTGTGGGTCCGCCAGACCGACGTCTTCGCTGGCAAAGCGGATCAGGCGGCGAGCGACGAACAACGGATCGTCGCCCCGCTCCAGCATACGCGCCAGCCAGTAGAGCGCCGCATCCGGATCGGAGCCGCGCAGCGTCTTGTGCAGCGCCGAGATGGTGTCGTAGTGATCCTCACCGGATTTGTCATAGGTCGCGGCCCGGCGCTGGGCCGCTTCCTGAATCAGCGCGCTGTCGATCTCGCCCCCATCCATTCCGGCGGCCGCGAACTCGAGCGTGTTCAGGGCGAAGCGGGCGTCGCCATTGGCCAGATTGACCAGGATTGCCAGCGCATCCGGGGCGATGGTGATCCCTCGCCGCCCGAGCCCCCGGTCGTTGTCGGAGAGCGCCAAAAGGATGACGCGCTCGATGTCGGCATCGGTCAGCGATTGAAGCACGATCACGCGCGAACGCGAGAGGAGCGGTGAATTGACCTCGAATGAGGGGTTCTCGGTGGTCGCGCCGATCAGGATTACGGTGCCGTCTTCGACATACGGGAGGATGGCGTCTTGTTGGGCCTTGTTGAAGCGGTGGATCTCATCGATGAACAGGACGGTGCGTTGCCCGTGCATTCCGAGCCGATCGCTCGCCTCCTTGATGGCGGCGCGTAGATCGGCGACACCCGAGGAGACCGCGCTGACGGCAACGAAGTGCGCGCGAGTGGCATTGGCGATGATGCGCGCGATGGTGGTCTTGCCGGTGCCAGGCGGACCCCACAAAATGATCGACGAGAGCTGATCGGCTTCGATCGCGCGGCGCAGCAGGGTTCCTTTACCGAGCAGCTTGTCATGCCCGACGAGCTCATCGAGCGTGCGCGGCCGCATGCGCGCCGAAAGGGGCGCTTTCCGCGCTAGCTGCTCTTCCTTGTTCGCGCTAAAGAGATCGCCGGAGAACGAGCTGGGTGAGGGGGATCGCAATGGGCCGCTCAGGGAGTCTCGATCTCGGGCTCGAGCTCGTCGATGCGCTCATTGAGGAGCAGCATGCGGGCTTCGATCTCCGCGATCGAGGTAACTCCCAATTCGTTCATATCCTCCAGCAGCTCTTCGAGCCGATCGAGCTCTTCGTAGTGCTCGTACAAGTCATTGGATTTCGCTTGTTTCGGGATTAGCCACGGCAGAATCTCGCTGCGAGTTACATCGTGACGATCAGGATGGCCAGCACAACCGCGCTGACTGCAAGGAACTCGACCAGATCGCGCCGCCGAACGACGCCATGCTGAGTTTGTACCAGTAATACCCCGGCGACTGCATAAAATGCGACCAACAGGACGCCGCCGCCGGTCCAACCATAGGTCAGCCACCAGTTGACATAGACCATGACGACTGACATGACGATGGCGCCCAGGAACGCATAGAACGCGCGTTGCGGCATGGGGGCATTGCCTCGCTCGAGGTTTTCCAGAATCAGCAGGAACGAAAAAATCGCCACCAGCGGAACGCCCCATACCAGCGACATCTTGTTCAGATAGATGGCGCTAAGGCCGAGAAAGGCAACCACGTGGATGACGATGGTGTGCACGGTAGCGGCTGTGCGCAGCGTGGTTTCGGTCGCATCGTCGAGCAGGTCGCGCGCCAGCAGTGAGCCACCGACCGCGAAGAATGCGATCACCGGGCCCGCCACGAACATGGCTGTGCTGTGCAAGGTTGCGACCAGCATGATCGCTGCGAACATGCCGCACGACGGGAATGATCCAGGCGGTTGGGTAATCGCGTTTGCGGCGGGGATGGCCGAGCGCGGTAGCCGAGCGGGCGGCAGAAATTTCTGAAAACTGCGCGCCGACGGCGATCAATATCGTGAAAAGAACGGCCAGCCCCCAGAAGAGGGGTCCAGTGGTTTCGGTCGCGGGGGTGCCGGTGATCGATTCGCGCTCGCGAACGGCGAGAATCGCAAGGATGAGCAGAAATGCCGCGGCGATGAGACTGACGACGATGCCTTGTCCGTAGACAGGCTGGCGGGCACGCTCGATCGCCGAGCCGACTGGCGCGTCGGTACGGCTGCTCAACCCACTCGTGGTTTTGTTGGCGTCTTCATCCGGCATGCTTTCGGATAATTGCCGGGGTTATCTCACGCCCTGCAGACATTGCTGCTCAACCCTTCCTGTCCGCTCCCATCGTACTCGGAAGTGTACCCAGCGTCATGTGCTCGAGGCGACCTCGTCCCAAATGCGGATAACGTCAGCATGGAAATAGCTCCCTCGCGGATGAAGCGGAGGGTCAAACCTTCGATCGCCACTACGGTCGACGCCACGCCAACCGGAGCCACGCCACCATCGAGAATCAGATCCAGATCTGGTCCGATCGTTTCGGCGACGGCTTGCGCGGTTGCCGGGGCGGGCGCACCCGAACGGTTCGCGCTGGTGCAGGCGACCGCCCCGCCAGCTTTTTCGATGATCTCGATGGCGACGTAGTGGTTCGGCAGCCGAACCCCTACCCGGTTCCCGGGACCGAGCACCTGGGCTGGGAGGCGGGTGGCGGCCGGCAGGACGACAGTGAGCGGACCGGGCCAGAAGGCGTCGAGGAAGGGCACGATCGCATCATCGAGATGGACGAGATGCGATAGCGCGTCGATGGAAGAGATCAGTACCGGTAGCGGTTGGCTCTCCGGTCGTCCCTTGATCTCGTAGATTCGCTCGATCGCGGCAGGGTGGGCCAGCGAGGCAGCGATGCCGTAGACCGTATCGGTGGGGATCGCCACGACCCCGCCGGCCGCGATACGTTCGGCCGTCCATTCGATCGCACGGGACGCCGCCTGATCCAGCACCACGACGCGGCCGTGTTCGTTCGATTTCGCCTCGACGTGGGCCGATGCCGCTTCACTGGTGCGATCGTAGGGCGCAGGGTTGTCGGAGCGCATTAGAGGCTGGCCTTGATCGTGGCCACGAGTTTGGCGTTGATGCCGTCGACCGCCAGCAGCTCTTCCTCGGTCGCTGCCCGAATTGCGGAAACCGAACCGAACTGCTTCATGAGCGCCTTCTTCTTTTTCGGGCCGATGCCCGGAATATTGTCCAGACCCGAGGTGAACGCTTGTTTGGATCGCTTCTGGCGATGGAACGAGACCGCGAACCGGTGCGCCTCGTCCCGAACTCGCTGCACGAGATAGAGCGCCTGTGAATCGCGCGGCAGGATGACCGGAATCGGATTGCCGGGCAGAAACAGCTCCTCGTTCTCCTTGGCCAGACCCGCCATCGGAACGTTCAAGCCGGTTTCCTCCATCGCCGCCAAGCGCCGCATTGAGCTGACCCTTGCCGCCGTCGATGATGACGAAATCGGGCAGCGTCGTCCACTTGCCTTCCGTTTCCTCATCGCGCTCTGCGGCCCGCTTGAAGCGGCGCTTGATGACCTCGTTCATGCTGGCAAAGTCGTTCGGGCCCTCGACGCTCTTGATATTGAAGCGCCGGTATTCCCGCTTGGCCGGCCGGCCGTCCTCGAACACCACCATGCTGGCGACCGTATTGGTCCCCTGCAGGTTGGAGATATCGAAGCACTCGATGCGGCGCGGGAGCCGCGGCAGATCGAGCGCCTCGGAGAGCTCGTTCAAGGCGGCGGTCATGCGCATCTCGTCGGAGAGGAATTTGACCCGGTTTTGCTCCAGATTGTCGTTGGCCGATTTGGCGACCATCTCGACCAGCGCGCGCTTTTGCCCCCGCTGCGGCACGACGATCTCGACCTTGCCGCCGCGCCGGTCCTGCAACCAGGCGAGGATGACCTCCTCGTCGCTGCTGGGGAGCGGATGTTGCAGGACGAGCCGCGCCGGGATCAGGGCCGCTTCGCCATAGAACTGGGCCACGAATCCGCCGATGAGCTCGGATGGCTCATCTTCGATACGCGCGCTCATCGGAAAGAACTCGGAACCCAGCAGCTTTGCCGTTGCGGAGGAAACTGACCTGGACGCCGGCATCGCCACCCGGACCCTGCGCAACCGCAATGACGTCGGCGTTGGTGTTGTCTGAGCTGACCACCTTTTGCCGTTGCGAGCACGTGCTTGACCGCGTCGATACGGTCGCGAACTTCGGCGGCGCGCTCGAAATTCCAGGCGTCGGATGCTTGCTGCATCTCTTCTTCCAGCGGCCGCAGGATCTCGTCGCCGCGCCCGTTCAGGAAGAGCGCCGCGCTTTCGATGGCGAGCATGTATTCCTCGTGCGTGGTCGCGCTGATGCAGGGGGCGAGGCATTGCTTGATGTGGTAGTAGAGGCAAACCTCGTCGTGGCCGGTGATCTTCTTTTCGCACTTGCGATACGGGAAGAGGCGGTTGAGCAGATTCAGCGCCTTGTAGGCCGAACCCGCGGAGGTGTAGGGCCCGAAATAGCGGCCGCCGTCCTTCACGATGCGGCGGGTCGAGATGATGCGGGGCCACTCCTCATTGGTGATCTTGAGATAGGGGTACGTCTTGCTGTCTTTCAGCATGACGTTGTATTTCGGCTGGAGTTTCTTGATCAGCTCGTTTTCGAGGATCAGGGCTTCCGTGGCCGAGTCGGTGCGGATGAACTCGAAATCGGTCACATGCCGCATCAGCTCGCGGGTTTTGGGATCGCGGCCGCGCATCGACTGGAAGTAGGAGCGCACGCGGTTGCGCAGCACGATCGCCTTGCCCACATAGAGCACGGTGCCGTCGTCGTCTTTGAGCTGATAGATACCCGGTCCAGTGGGGAGCGCGGTCAGCCGTTGTGAAAGATTGTCTTTGGTAGTCGTCATAACATCTATTTAGAACAAGTGTACGCTAGCGGTAGGTGCGAACGCCAATCAGCTCGGCAGCTTGCACGAACGACGAAGCGGCTCCCTCGCGCTGGTGAGAGGATAGGGTAGGGGAGAGGATGGCATCGATGCCGATCTCTTCGGCATTGCGCACACCGAGGCTCAAATCGGTGGCGGCCTGCACCAGCGGATCCTCCCAGGGACCGACGCCACGGACACGTAGTCGTCGCTGGCGAAGCGCCAGGACTATCAACTCGGCAACGACGATGTCATGGGTGCTCACAACGAACGTGATGCCCTGTTTGCGGTCGCTATCGATCATGACGTAGCGATCGGGATGGACGGACAAGGCGATCTCCGCCGTCAATCCATCGGTCGTGCCGCCGAAGCGCGCTCCGATCCGTACAACTGGATGCGCGAAGCGTGCCCAGAGCCCGATAGCGATCAGCGGCCGCATATCGTTGTTTCCACGCAGGTCATTGACCGCCAGCAGTCGCTGGGCATCGACCAGCGCGGTGGGCATGCGCACGCTGCGCAGGCGTTGGGCGCGTGCGTCGATATCGATTTCGGTCCAGTGACCACCGCGCCGGAAGATGCCGGATGCGCCCGAACCGGGCCGAATCACCGCGCCTTCCTTCGCGAGCGGAGTGAAGGTGCCGCGCACCTGGTCGATGCTTCCGACCGGCGTTTCGGCCGGCGCGGCGATCGCGGTCGAGCAGCCGATGCAGTCCTCTTGTTGCCCGAACGCGGCCAGCGCGTCCGCCAGATCCACGCCTGCGGACACTACCGTGCGCTCCGGATCCCCAAGCACTCGAGGATTCGATGAATCGGATCATCCCTTGACCGCGCCCACCGCCAGACCGGAAACGATCCAGCGCTGGAGCAGGAAGAAGAGCACCAGGATCGGGAGAGTGATCAGGATGGACATGGCGGCGAAATCCGACCAGGGCGTGTTGGACGAATATTGGCCGACCATACCATTGAGTCCCATCGCGAGGGTAAAGCGGCTCGGATCGGTGAGGAAGGTCCAGGCCAGCACGAATTCGGTCCAGGATGCCATGAAACCGAAGAGCACGGTGATGGCAATTGCCGGGGCGATCAGGGGCAGAATGACATCGAAGAACGCCCGGTTCGGACTCGCGCCGTCGACGAGCGCCGATTCCTCCATCTCGCGCGGGAGGGTGTCGATATACCCGCGCAAATTCCAGATCGCGAATGGTAATGCGCCGCTGGTGTAAGCGATCCCGACGCCAAAGAGGGTGCTGCGCACGCTCTCGGTGGTACCGGGGATCTTGATTTGGCTGAGCAGCACAAACAGCGGGGCGAGGGTCGCCACTGACGGGAGCATGAGTACCGCGATGAAGAGAAAGAGCCCCCACTTGCGCCCCGGAAAGTGGAACCGAGCGAACGCATAGGCCGCGGTCACCGCGAATGCGACCACCACCAGGCTGACACCCACTGAAAGAATCAGACTGTTCTTCAGCATGGTGGAGAACATGACGTTGTTGGCTTGCGGCTCGGTCAATACCCGCTTGTAGGCATCCAGCGATGGCGATGGGGGAATGATCTGCAGGCTGGTCGGGCGACTGATATTGCGGCCGTCGAGCGACATCGACACGATCCAGACCACGGGAAAGAGCACGGTAATCGCGACGAAGACCAGCGCGATGTGCGCCAGGATGTCTTCGAACACCGGCCCCTTCGGCTTGGAGTACCGGCGAACGCCGGATTCCGAACGGACGATTATTTCTTCCGCTGCAAGACTCCCGGTCTGTGAGTACTGCGAATCAAGCATCGGACCAGCCCTCCAGGCCACGGGCGACGCGGTTCTGCGCCATCGTAATCACCAACAGGACGAAGAAGACCATGATGCTGAACGCAGCGGCCAGCCCATAGAGGCCGTTCGGATTGACCAGCTTGAATGCCTGGGTCACCAGAATCTCCGTCTTGCCGTACGGTCCGCCGTTCGTGATGAAGTAGATGATATTGAACTGATTGAACGTCAGGATCGTGCCGTACATGATGGCGGGCACCATGGCGGGCCGGAGGAGCGGGGCGGTGATATCCCGGAACTGTTGCCAGCGCGAGGCGCCATCGGTGCGAGCGGCTTCATAGAGATCGCCGGGAATCGATTGCAGCGCGCCGGTGGCGATCACCATCATGAACGGCCAGCCGAGCCAGATATTGGCGATCAATACCGCAAAGAACGAGAGCGGCAGGAGATCGACCCCAGGTATCGGCGGATTCGGTCGAGGTGAGCCAGGCGATGTCATTTGGGAGTCCCAGCTTGCCAAGTAGCTGATTGATCGCGCCGAACTGGGTGTCATACATATTCCTCCAGACGGTCGCGACCACCAGTGGGGGCATGGCCCAGGGAATGACGAAGATCGCGCGCCAGATCTTGCGGCCATAGATACGCTTTCGGTTGAGCAGAAGCGCGACCGAAATGCCGATGATGACGTGGAAGAAGACATTGCTGACGGTCCAGACAATGTTGAACGCGAGGATGTGCCAGAAGTCGAAATTCGGAAGCGGAACCTGATTGCGCAGAATGCGCTCGTAGTTGCGCAAACCGATCCAATCGGCGTTGCCGGAGCGCAGGCTTTTGATCGTGAAGTTGGTGAACGAGAGATAGACCTGATACCCGATCGGGTAGAAGGTGACGATCGCGAGGATGACGAACGCCGGCAGGATATAGAGATAGGGGAGCTTGTAACGTTGCCACCAGCTCGAACCGCTGGCTTTGCCAAGGCTCTCGATTGGTCCAGTGCTCTTCGGATTCGGAGGGGCGACCATAGCGCGTCACCTTTCGCGGCGATGGGCTGACGATGCTTCGAGGCTGGAGCAGTGGGCCGGGTCCACGCAGGGACCCGGCCCTGAGGACGTGCTAGGAGTCCATCAACTTGATGGCGTCGTCGATTTGCGATGCCGCATCGGCCGCGGCCTGCTCGGGGGTGGAGCTCCCGTCGAGCACCTTGCCGATCATGTCCTGCGCCGGAGTCCAGACCTGGCCCATCTCGGGGATGGTTGGGATCGGCGTCGAGCTCGCCGCCTGGGCGACGAACGCGCTTGCGATCGCGTTATCCGAGACATCGACGCCTGGTGTTCGCCGGAAGGTGGCCAGCGCTATCGGCGAGAATCTTGCCCACTTCCGCGCCGGTGAAGAATTCGGCGAACTTGGCGGCCAGAGCTGCCTGCTCGTCGCTGTCATTCGAGTTGATCATGATGTGCTTCACCCCAAGGAAGGGCTTGGCAGCAGCATCGCCGTTCTCGCTGATGGCGGGAAGCACCGCCACGGCGACCTTGTCGGCGCCGAGCGCGCTCTGATAGTCGGCGAGCGCCCAGGGACCGTTGATGACCATGCCGGCTTTACCTTCTTTGAAGAGCGAGCTGATGGCACCATCGTCATTCTGGAAGTAGATGCCGGGCTGGCTGGTCAGGTCCTTCATCCAGCTCAGGAACGAGACCGTCTCTGGCGAATCGAGCGCCGAGAGATTGTCCGGCGTGAAGAGCTCGCCACCCCAGCCGAAGAGATATCCCGCCGGATGGTAGAAGTTCGACAGCAGGGCGAGGCCATAGGTGTCCGGCGATTGTCGCGGCGATTTCGGCCGACATCTGCGTCAGCTCGGCTGTCGTGGTCGGCGCGGTTGGCACCAGATCGGTGTTGTAGTAGAGCGCGACCGTCTCGATGCTTTCCGGCAGGCCGTAGAGCGATCCGTCGGTATAGCGAAGCGCGTCGACCGCGGACGGGACATACTGGCCCAGCGTTTCTGCGCTCACCAGATCGTCGAGCGGGCGGATGAGCTCGGCGCCGGCCAGCTCGCCAACCCAGTCTGCCGGTCCGATCAGCAGATCGGGCCCACCGCCGGTGGCAACTTCGGTCTGATATTTGTTCTTGAGCTGATCGAATGGCACTGCCAGCACGCTAATGGATACGCCGGGATTGGCCGCTTCCCAGGCAGGAATGATCTGATCGTTCAGCGTATCAGCCTCGGCGCCGGTCCAGCCATGCCAGAGGGTGAGCGAACCTGAGTCCTGCGCCGCAATCGGCGCGCTACCGGATGCGAAAAAGGTCATGGTCATTAGCAGTGCCACGACCAACGACATCGCTCGTGAGAGTCGCCTGTGCATCATTGCCTCCACTCGTTTCATCGCCCGGCGCCCCATAGCGCCGGGGATATGGTTGATTCCGCAATTGTAATGCCGCAATCGGCCTGAATTGAGAACGCAGCGTTTCGGAAGTGATTCAGATCTCATGCTGGAATCTGACGGGTTGACGTCGAGCGGCGTTATTCCCCGGCGCATCGAGCAAGGGCCTAATCGTTGGAGCTGAACATGGTGAGTCGCGTATTGCCAGTGGGTGGAGTGTTTTCGCTGGAAGCCACGTGTGGGCCGGTGGATTGGGGCCGTGGGCGCTGGCCGAATGAGGATTGGATCGACGGTGCGCTGGTTTGGGTGGGATGGGAGCGCGACCGGGTGGTGTATCGGCACGTGCGAGTCGGCGCCACCGAAAACGAGCTCGTCGTCGAGGGCGATGCCGATCCTTTAGACGACGCAGCATGGGCAGCGAGTCAGCTCGGCTCCGACAAAACCATGCCAGCCGTGTCCGATCCGGTCATCGCTGGGATCGCGCGTCGCTATCCTGGCATGCGACCGCACGCGTCGGGATCGCTCTTCGCTGGTCTGACCGATTCGATCGTTGGTCAGAGCATCACCGTGCAAGCCGCGGCGGTGGTGTCGGCGCGGCTCGCTTCGCATTTCCATCCCGGTATCGAACGCGCAGGACGCATTTTCTGGCCCGTTCCCCGGCCCGAGGATTTGGCAAACGCTGATGTCAGCCGTTTGCGCCGCACTGGTCTGACCTGGAAGCGAGCGGAGGCGTTGGTGGCGGCCGGGCAGGCAGCACTGGATGGGCGCCTGGCCGAACCAGCCGACGAACCGGCCGACGAGCTCAGAGCAATGTTGCGGCGGTTGCCGCTGGTGGGACCATGGACGGCGGAATCCGCGCTGCTGTGGGGGATCGGCGAAGACGACGCATTTCCAATGGGAGATGTGGCGCTCTTGCGGGCTGCGCGACGGGCGTATGCGGAACCGGAGATGACCATGAAGGAGATGGAGGTCCGGTCGCGCGAGTGGGCCGGGCATCGGGCCTGGGCGTCGCGGCTGCTCTGGATCGATCTGTTCGGACCGGCGCGCCGATCCAACGACCCCGCGATGTAGGCGCGCTCAGTGGGTTGCTCTATACTCCGTTGGCTCTTGTGGTCGCCACCCTTCCGGTCGACGCGAGGACCCACCTCGGTCAGGTTTCACGATGCTCCCAGTCGATCTCAATCACCTTATCGAAACTGTCGGCTATGTCGGCATATTCGCGATCATTTTCGCCGAAACCGGTCTGCTGATCGGGTTCTTCCTGCCGGGCGATAGCTTGCTGTTCACTGCCGGGTTCCTGGCATCGCAGGACATCCTGAACATCTGGATCCTGGTGCCGGTTTGCGTGATGGCGGCCATCCTGGGTGATGCCACCGGGTATTCACTGGGCAAGCGCTACGGTCGAAACTACTTCAATAAGCCAGAGTCGCGACTGTTCAAACCGAAGAATCTCCTGTTAGCCGAAGAATTCTTCGAAAGACACGGCGGCCGGGCCATCATCCTGGCGAGATTCATCCCGTTTGCCCGTACCTTCGTGCCCGTGATCGCCGGTATCTCCCATATGCCGTATCGGCATTTCGCCACTTATAACATCGTGGGTGGCATTCTGTGGGGAGCCGGACTGACGCTGCTTGGTTTCTTCCTGGGACATGCGATTCCCAGCGTCGATCACTACCTGCTACCGGTCATTGCATTGATCTTGTTCATCTCGGTCATTCCTTCCGCCTATCACATCTGGAAGGAAAACGGCGACCGGATCAAATACGTCACGCGCACGCAGCTCCGCGAAATCTTCGGCAAAGGCGAGCCTGAACCGGTGGTCCCCTCCAATGAGCCCACCGATCCGACCAAGCTCGGCTAGGCGCTCGGCGGCCGAACTCATCAGGTTGCCAGCGCGGCTCGCGCGCGGACCGGTCGAGATCGCTGGGTCGAGTCATGGACTTCGCCGACCAGCACTTCGATGATGTCTTCGATAAAGAGAGCTCCGGCGATCTCGTTGCGCTCGTCGATCACGATGGCGATGTGATCGCCTGACCTGCGCAAGCGATCGAGCGCATCCTCGATCTCGACCGTCTGATCGAGCCGGGCCAGCGGCCGCAGTCCTTCGAAGGGGATCGGTTGGCGAAATGCCGGGGTTCCCGCCAGATCCATCACATCCTTCACATGCACGTAGCCGATTGGAATTCCGCTGCGGTCCGCCACGATGTACCGCGAGAATCCAAATCTGGCGACTGCCGTTTGCACATCGGCCGGGGTGGTTTCGGGCGGCAGTGTTACCAGCGTGCCGATCGGAACCTCGACATCGCCGACGTACTTTCCGGAGAACTCGAAGGTCGCCGTAGACCGTGCCGGACTCGTCTTCGAGCAAGCCTTCTTCGGTCGACTGCTCCACGATGGTGGCGATTTCGTCGAAGGTGAAGATGCTATTCGCCTCGTCTTTCGGCTCGACGCCGACCAGGCGAAGGAAGAGGTTCGCGAGCTCGTTGAGGAACCAGATGATCGGCTTGACGACTCGCGAGATGAACACCAGCGGTAACGCAAGAATTAGCACCGCTTTATCCGGAATCGAGAACGCGATGTTCTTGGGCACCATTTCGCCGAAGACCACGTGCAAAAAGGTCACCAATGCCAGCGCTACCGCGAACGACGCGAGCGTGACGCCGCGGTCGGACAGACCGGTCTCTCCAAACGGAATTTCCAGCAGGTGGTGGATCGACGGCTCTGCGACATTCAGGATCACCAGCGAGCAGACAGTGATGCCGAGCTGGCAGGTCGCCAGCATGAGCGTGGCGTGTTCCATCGCCCAGAGTGCGGTGGTTGCAGCTCGGCTGCCGGATTCCGCTTTTGGCTCGATTTGCGAACGCCGAGCGGAGATGACGGAAAATTCTGCTCCCACGAAAAAGGCATTCAGCGCCAGCAGCACGACCAACCAGATAAGTCCGCTCCAATACTCAGCCATCGAGCGATTCCTTCTGGATTTGGTCGACGAGCCGGTCGTGCGGAGACTCGAAGGCTGGGTCGGTGCCGACATCTGACGGGATGTATTCGATCTGCTCCACGCGGGCACCGTCTACTTCGATGACTCGCAAAGTGCCGGTTTCGGTTTCGACCTCGTCGCCGACCTCAGGAACGCGTTCCAGTTGATCGGCGATGAACCCGCCCACCGTTTCGTAGTCGCCGTCGTCGGGAACTTCGATGCCGGTTCGCTCGAAGAGTTCGTCCGGCCGGAGCGCGGCAGGAAAGGTCAGGGTGTCCTCACTACGATGGATGAGCTCGACATCTTTTTCGTGCTCGTCCGACATCTCGCCGACGAGCTCTTCGACCAGGTCTTCCAGGGTCACGACGCCCGCGGTACCACCGTATTCGTCGACCACCACCGCGATGAGTGACCCATTGGTACGGAGCTCGCCCAATAGCGCGTCTACCCCGATGGTCTCCGGCACCCGCACAACTCGACCCATGAGCTGGCCAGCGGTGACCTTTTCCCAGTCGTCGGTCGGAACGGCAAAGGCATGTTTCACATGCACCAATCCAACCACGTCGTCGATGTTCTCGCCGATCACCGGAAAGCGCGAGTGGCCCGATTCGCTCGAGAGCCTCACGATTTCCGCCGCAGTCGTATCACGTTCGACGGTCGACATGCGCACCCGCGGAGTCATGACCTCGTTTGCGGCGTGCTCGGAAAACTCGAGCGAGCGACGCAAGAGCACGGCCTGATCCTGATCGAGCGCCCCGGCCAGCGCGGAGTGGCGTACGAGTGAGCTGAGCTCAGCGGCGCTGCGCGCACCCGAGAGCTCTTCTTTCGGTTCGATGCCAAAGGCACGCACTACCCGATTCGCGGTGCTATTGAACAGGACGATCAAAGGTTTGAAGGCGGACGTGAACGCCGCCTGGAAGGGAACGACCGCCTTTGCGGTAGCAAGCGGGAGCGCCAGGGCGAAGTTCTTGGGAATGAGCTCCCCGGCGATCATGGAAAAGAGTGTGGCTATCGCAATCGCGGCGATGGCCCCGAAACTTCGGGCTCCGGATTCGGACATGCCGAGCTCGGTCAGCGGGGTCCGAAGCAGCGAGGTGATGGCAGGCTCGAACGTGTAGCCGGCCAGCAAGGTCGTCAAGGTGATTCCGAGCTGGGCACTCGAAAGATGGGTCGACGTGATCTTGACCGCGGAGATGACCCGGCCGAGACCAGTTTCGCCGCGTTCCTGGCGAGCTTCGAGCTCCCGACGGTCGAGATTGACCAGCGAAAACTCAGCCGCCACGAACAGGCCGGTGCCGATCGTCAATAAGATTCCGATTCCCACGCCAATCCAATCGTTCATCGGATTCCCCCGAGGACGGACCTTCGACTGGCGGCGTTGGTAGATGGAGGTTCGTCGGCGCCGGAACCGGTGCTCGGACGGATCATTTCGGGCTCCTGTCAGTTCGTCGGAATCGCGTGGCCGGGCTGCTCAGCGAGCAACCCAGCCGAGCTGCGTCCGAACGTGCGTTTGCGCAGTCTTGCAAAAGGAATCTATGGCGAGATCGTGAGGAGTCTGCCGGATGGCGATTCGTTAGCCGACGCTGGACAGGAATTCGGCTGTCTCGCGATGGAATCGCTGAACGTGGGAGGTCGCTTGCTGAAACATCCCGGCTCGCGCCCGATCGTTCGAACTGGCCAGGAGATGACACCTTTGCTATTCAACCGGCTACGTGCACGAATCCTCCAGAACCGAACGTTTTCGCGGGAGCAATGCTCGACCGCGGATACCTTCACGAGTGTAACAAAAGTTCTTTCGGAATCCGCTTCATCGTGTCGAGCAGGGTAGGCTGTCTCTGCGCGAACTGGAGTATTGCTGCATGCCACATGACGTCAACGCTCAATTCGACCCTGAACGGGCGATCAATCTGCTGCGTCAGGCAGTCGAGGGATTGCCCATGCCGTCGATGTTCGCATTGCGCTCGCTTGGCTACGGAAGCCTGTTCCAGCAGGTGGTCGCGTGCATGATCTCGGTACGGACGTACGAAGAAGTCAGCCTCCCCGCGTCGATTCAGTTGTTCGAGCGAGGGGCAACCGCGGACGACATCGCTGCACTGGACGTAACCGAGATCGACCGGCTGATCTCGCCGGCAACATTTCACGAGCGGAAGGCGGCGAGGATTCTGGAGATCGCCCGCACGGCCTCCACCGTGTACGAAGGTGAGCTGCCGTGCGACGAGAAGGTGGTGCTCGCATTGCCAGGCATCGGGCCGAAGTGCGCTGCGCTGGCCCTCGGGATTGCGTGCGGGGAGGAGCAGTTACCGGTGGATATTCACGTCCATCGGGTTGCAAACCGTTGGGGTGTCGTGCACACCAAAACACCGGAACAAACCCAGTCAGCGCTGCAGGAAGTTTTCCCTGCGCGATCCTGGCTGGAGTTGAACGAGCGGTTAGTGCCGTTTGGCAAATCGATCTGTACCCGATTGCGTCCGATCTGCTCCGGCTGCCTGTTGCGCGATATGTGTCAACAAGTGGGCGTAACGAATCCGCGATGAACAGAGCAGCCCCTTCCGACTGGAAGGGGCCGTTGGTTTTCGCCACTCGGGAAGGCTTAGCCCACCGGTGGGATGTGCGTCATGGCCTCTTCGATCGCCTCGGCGGGGTGCTCGTAGTCCTGAAGCGAGCCGGAGAGGATAGGTGTCGTACGCAGCCATGTCGACCGCGCCGTGCCCGCAGAGATTGAAGAGGATGGTCTTTGCTTCACCGGCCTCTTTGGCCAGCAGGGCTTCGTCGATGGCGACCCGGATGGCGTGCGTTGGCTCTGGAGCAGGAATGATTCCTTCCGAGCGGGCAAACATCACAGCCGCCTCGAAGGCAGCAACCTGCTTGACGGCTTGCGCTTCCAGGTAGCCGAGCTCGTACAGATGGCTTACCAACGGGGCCATGCCGTGATACCGCAGTCCGCCTGCATGGATTCCAGCGGGCATAAAGGTGTGGCCCAGCGTGTGCATTTTCAGCAGCGGCGTCATGCCGGCGGTGTCGCCGAAATCGTAGGCATAGACGCCGCGGGTCAAGCTTGGACAGGCGGCGGGTTCGACGGCAATGATGCGCGCTCCACCACCGGCGAACTTGGCCGGCATAAAGGGGAGCACCAATCCGGCGAAGTTCGAGCCCCCGCCGGCGCAACCGATGATGACATCGGGCTCGGCGTCGGCCATTTCCAACTGCTTGATGGCTTCCTGCCCGATGACGGTCTGGTGCATGAGCACGTGATTGAGCACTGAACCGAGCGCGTACTTGGTGTCCTCACGAGTGGCGGCGTCTTCGACCGCCTCGGAGATCGCGATACCGAGCGAACCGGTCGAATCCGGGTCGGCGGCCAGAATGGCGCGCCCGGCGTTGGTGTCCGTGCTCGGGCTGGCGACGCATTGCGCGCCCCAGGTTTCCATCATCGCTCGCCGGTATGGCTTCTGAGCGAACGAGATTTTCACCATATAGACTTTGAGGTCGATTCCAAAAAACGCGCACGCCATCGCGAGCGAGCTACCCCATTGGCCGGCGCCGGTTTCGGTGGCAATGCGGCTGACGCCGGCTTCCTTGTTGTAGTACGCCTGCGGAACGGCGGTGTTCGGCTTGTGGCTTCCGGATGGGCTGACGCCTTCGTATTTGTAGAAGATCTTGACGTTGTCCGGCAGCTCCAGGGACTTTTCCAGGCCGCGCGCTCGATAGAGCGGTGTGGGCCGCCACAGGCGGTAGACATCCTGTACCGCGCGTGGGATCTCGATGTAGCGCTCCTGGCTCACTTCCTGTTTGATCAGCTCCATGGGAAAGAGCGGAGCCAGATCTTCCGGCCCGATCGGTTGGCGGGTACCGGGATGCAGCGGGGGCGGGATCGGAGAAGGGAGATCGGCTTGAATGTTGTACCAGGCTTCGGAAAGGTGACTTTCGTCGAGCAGATATTTCGTCGTCGTGTCAGCGGCCATAGAAAAGCCCTCGCTTTACCATCGAAGTCGGGTCGGTAAACCCGGTCACATTGACGAATGATCTTCCTATACTTGGTTCGAACTGTCGAATAAATCGCTCGAGGTTCGCTATCCCCCAATGAATTACACGCTGCTTCGCAATGCCACCGCGGTTCTCACGTACGGCGGCCGCACGATTCTGATCGATCCGATGTTGGACGATGCGGGAGCTCGGCCGCCGGTGCAGAACACCCCAAATCCGTTGGCGAATCCCTTGGTCGAGCTGCCAAAGGGTTGGAAGTCTTTGGTGTCGCCGGTCGATCTTGTGCTGGTGACCCATTTGCACCAGGATCATTTCGATGTCAGCGCGGTGAACGCGCTCGACAAGAGAGGTCCAATGCTCTGTCAACCGGACGATGTGTCGCGGCTTACCGCGCATGGGTTTCTGAATTTGCTGCCAGTCGAAGCGAGCGTGACGCTGGGAGCAATGCGAGTGCAGCGGACCAGGGCGCAGCACGGCACCGGCGACATCGCGCTGGCTATGGCGCCAGTCAGCGGATTTCTTCTTTCGGCTCCTGGCGAGCCGATTCTCTACATCGCCGGGGACACGATCTGGTACCCACCGGTTGCGGAGGTTCTGCGGAACGATCGCCCGGAGGTGGTCATCGTCAACGCGGGCGGGGCACGTTTCCTCGAAGGCGATCCGATCGTCATGACGGTGGAGGATGTGGCGGCGGTGGCACGGACCGCGCCGGACGCGCGCGTCGTGGTGGTGCATCTGGAAGCGATCAACCATTGTCTCGAGCGACGAGCGGACTACCGGAATCGGCTACCAGAGCTTGAGTGCGATCTCGAACGGGTGTCGATTCCGGAGGATGGAGAATCGTTGACGTTCATCGTGTAGTTTCCTGGCAGGCTGTGGATGGGTTTTGCCCGTCTACTCTGAAGAGAGCCAGCCCTTGCGTTTGAATGCTGCCCAGAGCGTTAGCCCGACTCCGAACATCATCAGCAGGGCCAGCGGATAGCCGAGCTTCCAATGGAGCTCCGGCATATGATCGAAGTTCATACCGTAAATCGTGCCAACCAGCGTCGGCGCAAAGATGATGGCTGCCCATGCCGAGATCTTTTTGACTTCGTCGTTCTGCTTGAGCGAAATCTCCGAAAGCCGCTGGACTTCCTCGTTCCGTTGCAGGCCGATGATGGCGATGTTCACACTCAAGACGTTTTGCAGAATCTCCCGGTACGACTCGACCTGTTCCTGCACCTGCACGACGTGATCTTGTACATCGCGAAAGTACTCGTCCAGGCTCTTGTCGTATTCGAGACCGGGTCGGCCTTCCCGGATGGCCGACAGCATCGAGTTGAGCGGTGTGACCGCCCGCTGGAAATCGATGACTTCACGCGCGAGCGAGTAGACCCGTTTGGAAACATCCGGTTGACCACCGAAGATCTCGATCTCGATCTCATCGATGTCGTGCTCGAGGCCAACCACGACCTGGTGGTACTCGTCGACGACCTGATCCATGATCCCGTAGAGCACCGCGGCCGGTCCGAGCGCGAGTAACTCGGGCTGACTTTCCAGCCGGTGCCGGACCTTCTTCAGATCCTGGTACTCACTGTGGCGAACCGACACCACGAAGGTTGGTCCAATGAAGAGATGGATTTCGCCGAATTCAATGATCTCTTGCGGGTCGACGTAATGCGCGGTGCGGAGAACGACGAATAAGGTGGTGCCATATTGCTCGAGTTTGGGCCGCTGGTGCGCGATCACCGCGTCCTCGACCGCCAGCACGTGGAACCCGAACTCCTGTGCGACCGCCTCGAACTCTTGCTGGGTAGGACTGTAGAGTCCGATCCAGGCCATCCCGTTCAGGGAATTGCACAGCTCGGTGGTCTCTTCCAGTGTTGCCGGAGAAGCGACCCGAATCCCATTCACGTAGATGGCATTGTTGATGATCATGGACGCACTCCTGCCGTGAAAGCCGGGCGAATGATAGGGTACGCGCCCCCGCTGCGACAGTCTCCACCGCCGTCGCGCTGACGATGTGTCACAACTCGTGACATGGGCCTGCCGGCTACTGACCTCGACGGCTAGAGGCATTCGTCGCGTCCGGACGCGACGAACAAGATACGCTCCCAGCGTACGAGTTCCTGAAAGCTTGCCGAGAATCTGGTGACCTGATGACACCTGTTGCGGTATGCGACAACATGTGCCAGAATCACAAAACGCCCCCCGCGTTCACCAGCAGTTTTTGGCGCTTTCGGACCGTTGCTGGCTAACGGTTCGAACCTGGCTCGACGGTCTTGCAGGACCTCGCCGGTGCGTCGCCGCATCAAGAAACTATGAGGTAGGGAAGTGGGGAGAGGGGAATCAGGGGTTCTGTATGGGACACCGTATGGCGTGGCGGCAAATCGCGTTCTCAACGGTGCGTCGCCGGGTCCTGTCGAGCGGGGCTTCTTTCAACCTGTCGAGGAGCATGCCTTCGCGCATCCCGCAGAACAGGATCTGGCGCGCATCTTTTCCTTCTATCGCATTCGATGGGTCTATGAGCCAACCACCTTTCATCTCGAGTTTCGAGAGGACGGGCGCCCCGCAGAACAGATTACCCCTGATTTTTACCTGCCTGATCACGACCTTTTCATCGAACTGACCACCATGCGCCAGCGTTTGGTTACCCGCAAGAATCGAAAGATTCGCCGGTTTCGGGAGATCTTCCCGTCGGTTCAGATCAAGCTGCTTTACCGAAAGGATTACGACCGTCTTGTGGGTGCGTATCCGGCATCGGATCACGTTGCCGAGGCGCGGGTTGGGCAGACGATCATCGATGCCGGGGCCATCCGAATTGCGGAATAGCACGAATCTGGCGAGCCGAGATCGCGACATCGATCGAGGCGCGTACCGCGCCGCTCCACCTGATCGGGGTCGGATGCGGGCTCACACCAGGTGCTCGTCGGACCTCGCCGCAAGATTGAACCGGTACGAGTGCTGCGTCACGACTGACACTTTGCTGTTGTCGCGTTATGGGAACGGTCCGGACGACGAGCGGGTGCGCATCGGTCAAACGCTCAGGACACCGGTGGAGGGACGGGACATCGTGCTGGTGGCAGACATCGTCAGCAGCGGACTGAGCCTGGTCTCGGCTACCGACTGGCTGCGCAGCAAAGGGGCGCGCAGCGTGCGGGTATGCACACTGCTGGATCGTACCGACGCCCGAATCATCGATATTCCGCTCGATTTCGTTGGTTTCCGGGCACCCGATGAAGCGTTGGCAGGATACGGGTTCGCGTCCTATCCGCAATTTCGCGATCTCCCCTTCATCGCGTCGGTGCTCGAGTCCGACGAACCAGATTTCGCCAACGCCAACGCCAGCGGGATCCCTCAACAGGAATTGATTCGCGCGAGCTAGGGAGATCGACTTTCCCAGGGCTAGGTTCTTGTGATGTCCGGTCGATTCGCGACTGGTTGAAAAGAGCGGCGCCGCGCTGGCCTGGCGAAACACCACTTCGCTGAAAAGAAATAGTCCTCCCCGTTCGGTCAGGTCACCTTCGGCGTTGCCAGCGATTACCCTTGAGATGACGACTCCCCGGCATCCCACGCGCATTCGCGCGGCATCCAGGCCGACATCGGGAGTCCCGCTCCACCTTCTGGCGACCAACCGCGAGGCAACGCAAACCTATGAGCACCATCGATTCCACTACGATTCAGGCCGAGGCCCCGGCAATCGCGAACACTGGGCGCGCTGAAAGCGAGCGGCTACTCCTCTCGCTCGGTGCGCGAAGAGATGCGCGCCAATTTGATCGGCAAGATCCGCAAAGGCGAAACGCTCTTTCCTGGTGTGGTCGGCTACGAGCTGACGGTCATTCCGCAGATCGAAAACGCGATTCTCTCCGGGCAGGACATCATCTTTCTGGGAGAGCGCGGGCAGGCGAAAACCCGCCTGGCGCGTAGCATGATCCAGCTGCTCGACGAGTGGATTCCGATCGTGTCCGGGTCGGAGATCAACGACGACCCGCTCGATCCGATCTCACGGGCCGCCATCGATCTGGTTGCCGAAGCCGGTGATGAAACGCCGATCGATTGGGTGCATCGCTCCCGTCGATATGGTGAGAAGCTCGCCACACCCGACACCACCATTGCCGATCTGATCGGCGAGGTCGATCCGATCAAGGTCGCCGAGGGCCGCTATCTCTCCGACGAGCTCACGATCTCCTACGGCCTGATTCCCCGGACCAATCGCGGCATTTTCACCTTGAACGAGCTCCCCGATCTTGCTGAGCGGATTCAGGTTGGCCTGCTCAATATCATGGAAGAACGCGACGTCCAGATTCGCGGATACAAGATTCGCCTGCCGCTCGATGTGTTCGTGGTCGCATCGGCAAATCCCGAGGACTATACGAACCGCGGCCGCATCATCACGCCGCTCAAAGACCGCTACGGCTCCCAGATCCGCACCCACTATCCGGAGACAATCGAGCTCGAAATCGAGATCATGGATCAGGAGCGCTCGACGTTCCCAACCGATGGGATCGATGTCTTCGTTCCGCAGTTCATGAAAGAGATCGTCGCCGAGCTGACGCATCTGGCGCGCCATTCGCACGATGTCTCGCAGCGTTCCGGCGTTTCGGTGCGCATGAGCTCGGCAAACTATGAAAACCTGATTTCGAACGCGACCCGACGGTCGCTGCGGCTTGGTGAGCGCAACGCCGTTCCCCGGATTTCCGATCTCGCCGCGGTGCAGTCGTCGACGATCGGCAAGATCGAGATCGAATCGATCGGCGAAGTTCGCGAGGAGCAGGTCGTCGGCAAGCTGCTGGCGGCAGCCGTGATCGCGACGTTCAACCGGTACTTCTCGGTGCGCCAGTTCGATCAGCTCGTGCAGGCGTTCGAGAACGGCCTCATCGTCGATGCGTCTGAGCTCATGCCGGCCATGGACTACGTCCACCAGCTCAGCCATCTCGACGGTATGAAGGAAGCGGTCGACAAGCTCGGCGTCGGCGGCAACCCTGCCGCCGTGGCGTCGGCGGTCGAGTTCGTGCTGGAAGGTCTGCATCTCAGTCGCAAGCTCAACAAGGACGGCGGATCCGGACCAGCCCGCTACCACCGATAGTCCCTCTCGATACATAGTCCGCCCCGGGTTCGCTGATACCACACCGGACCCGGACCACCGGACTCAGGACATAGCAACATGGCACTTCCCCGATACGGCATTCGTTATTCCCGCTGGGACGGCACCCAGCAAGTCGATGAGCTCAGTGCCGACGATTTGATGCGCGCCATGTCCGACGAGCTGGTGCGGGACGGCGATCTGATGAACGCCTTGCGCCGCTCTGTTCTGGGAGGGGGTGGACCGGCACGACGGCGAGCGGCTGCCCGGATTGCGCGATCTGATGAACCGGCTGCGGCAGGCACGTCAGGAACAGATGCAGCGCTACGACATGGGCTCGATGCTGGATGACATTCGCGAGCGTATTCAGGACGTGGTCGATACCGAGCGTGCCGGCATCGAACAGCGCCTTGCTGACGCGATGCAGCCTGAGTCAGATGGCATGGCGGATGAGTCCCAGGCTGCCGACGAGGAGCACGTCGGAGCAAGACGGATTGCGCGACCTGCTCAGCTCGATCGCCGAGAAGCGCAATCAACAGCTCGACGGGCTACCGAACGATCCCGCCGGTCAGATTCGGGGCTTGCAGCAGTACGACTTCATGGATCCGCAGGCCCGGCAGAAGTTCCAGGAGCTGGTCGATCAACTGCAGCAGCAGATGATGAACCAGACCTTCCAGGGGATGCAGCAATCGCTGAGCGAGATGTCGCCGGAGCAGATTGCGGAAACCCAGCAGATGATGAACGACCTGAACGAGATGCTGGAAGCCCGAAACCGCGGTGAAGATCCCGGGTTCGAGCAGTTCATGCACAAGTGGGGACATTATTTCGGGAACAATATCCGTTCCCTGGAAGATCTCATCGAGCATATGCGCCAGCAGACAGCGGCGATGCAGCAGCTCATGGACTCCATGAGCCCGGAGCAACGCTCCGAATTGCAAGGCATGATGCAGGCGATCATGCAGAACCCGGGGCTTCAGCAGCAGATGGCCCGCATGCAGCAGAACCTGCAACAGATGATGCGGCCGGAAGACTGGCGGCGCAGCTACGACTTCACCGGCGACGAATCGCTTTCCCTGCAGCAGGCGATGGGCCTGATGGACCGCATGAACGAGCTCGACGAGCTCGAGAAGCAGTTCAAGGATGTGCGTGACTGGAAAGACTTCGCGAATATCGATCACGACAAGGTGCAGGACCTGCTGGGCGAGGATACGCGCGAGCAGATGGATCAGCTCGGGCAGCTCGCCAAGGTGCTGGAAGATGCAGGTTACATAAAGAAGAATCGGCGTGGTTTCGAGCTGACACCGCAAGGGGTGCGCAAGATCGGGGAAAAGGCGCTGACCGACATCTTCGCTCAGCTCAAGCGCGACCGCATCGGGGCGCATGAAATCAATCGGCAGGGTGGGACGGGGGAGCGGACCGACACGTCCAAGCCCTACGAGTTCGGCGATCCGTTCCTGCTGGACCTCGAATCTACTGTCATGAACGCGGTGCAGCGCGAAGGCCAGGGCACGCCGCTCAAGATCGTCCCCAGCGATTTCGAGGTCTATCGCACCGAATTCTCGACGAGATCATCGACGGTGCTGATGATCGACATGAGCCGATCGATGTTCTATTCGGGTAGCTTCACCAGCGCCAAACGCATTGCGCTGGCGCTCGACTCACTGATTCGCACCAAGTATCCGCGCGACACACTCGAGCTGGTGGGTTTTTCGAGGATCGCCGAACCACTCAGGCAAACCGATCTCCCGACGCTGCAATGGAACGAGTACGAGCCGGGAACCAATTTGCAGCACGGCTTCCAGTTGGCGCGGCAGATGCTGAACCGGCAAAAAGGCGCGAATCGGCAAATCATCGTCATTACCGACGGTGAACCGACCGCGCATATCGAGGACAACGGAGAGGTCTACCAGAGCTGGCCGCCGATGCCGCGAACCTTCCAGAAGACGTTGAAGGAAGTGGTGCGCTGCACGCGGGATGGCATCAAGATCAATACCTTCATGCTGGAACATACGCCGATGATGGTCGAGTTCGTCAACGACCTGACGCGCATCAACGGCGGACGTGTTTTCTATGCGACGCCCGATCGACTGGGGGAGTACATCCTGGTCGATTATGTTGCGAACAAGCGACGGTGGGTGGGCTAGGACGAGCAAACGGCATTTCCGAAAGTTCGACTGGCAAACAAGTTTTTTCGTGCAAGCTCCCTGGCAGCCTCGCCAGGGAGCTACGTTGTATTGCTGGGCGCGCGGCAACGCAATTCCGATAGAGTTACCCGGACGAATGACTGAACCAGTGAGCGTTTGACGAAGGAGGGTAGGGTGGCAAGCGACAAGTACACACCTGGTGATCCCATGCAGGGTCCGCAGCGGGGAGGCACGGAAGACGGCCCTCGCGACATCATGCGGGAGCGAGAGCACCCGGACATGCAGGTCTCCCCGCCGACCGATCATGGAACGGTACCCAATCTGCGTTTCTCGTTTTCGGATACGCACGTGCGGCTGCTGGACGGGGGGTGGACCCGGGAAGTCACCGAGCGGGAGCTCCCGATTGCCACGACCATCGCCGGCGTCAACATGCGGCTCGATCCTGGCGAGCACATGTCGGGCATCCGCGAGCTGCACTGGCACAAGGAAGCCGAATGGGCGTACATGATCAGCGGCGCCGCACGCGTCACGCTACTCGACTATGACGGCACTATGTTCGTCGACGACATCTTCGAGAAGGATCTCTGGTTTTTTCCGAAGGGGCTACCGCACTCCATTCAGGCCCTGGCACAAGGCTGCGAGTTCTTGCTGGCGTTCGACGACGGCACCTTTTCCGAGGACGGCACGTTGCTCCTGAGCGATTTCCTGTCGCATATTCCGCCCGATGTGATCGCCAAGAACTTTGGTTGGGATGCCGCGACGGTCGATCTGCTGCCGAAATCGGAGATGTACATCTTCCCTGGCACGACGCCCGGTCCGCTCGAAGACGATGTGCCCGAGGGCGCAACGGTGGGACAGACGCCGTATACCTTTCACATGAGCAAACTGGAGCCGACGATTTGCCCGGGTGGACAGGTAACGATTGTCGACTCGACCACCTTTCCGGTCACCACCATTTCGTGCGCGCTGATCGAGGTCGACGAGGGCGGCATGCGGGAACTGCACTGGCACCCAAACCAGGATGAGTGGCAGTTCTTTCTCGAGGGCCAGGCGCGCATGACGGTGTTCGACACGGGCAGCATCGCGCGGACATTCAACTATGT
Organism: uncultured Chloroflexia bacterium; assembly: GCA_963720855.1. Lineage (GTDB taxonomy): Bacteria > Chloroflexota > Chloroflexia > Thermomicrobiales > UBA6265 > JAMLHN01. Next base: position 923,826 of record CAVRGV010000003.1, read on the forward strand.
GGCTGGCGACGTGGGCTCGGTCCCGATGGCGAACGGCCACTACGTCGAAAACATCGGCGATGGCCCGATGCGCTACCTGGCACTGTTCAATCACCCAAAATTCGAGGAAGTCTCGCTGCAGCAATGGCTGGCGAACCTGCCGCCGCAGCTCGTGAAATCGCATCTTGGGCTTCCCGACGAGATCATAGCGAATCTGAAGAAGGAACGGCAGTCGATCGTCCCGGGCAAGACGCGGCCGCTTCCTGGACGCTAGGTCCCAACTTGAAATGCCAGAAGCAAACGCGCCAGGGCCGCTGCCTGGCGCGTTTGCTTCAAGCCTGATCTTCAGGGAAAACGGAACCTGGCGCTACGAGCTGCCTGGGTCGTCGAACGGAATATCCACCGACTCGCCTCGACATTGTCCCACGAACGACCAGATTCCCAATCCTCCGAGAATGGCGGCTGCGATCCACAGCACCTGTTGATCGAACTCCCGCGTACCCCAGGCTCCAACAAAGCCGCCGCCCGAGAAGCCAAGCAACACCAGGAAAAACAAGCCGCTCTGAATAAGATGAGCGCGGCGATTGCCGAAGATCGACTGAAACAGGTGGTTGAAGGCGAGCTGGACGACGAGCGTGACCGCGACGTTGCCATAAAGCAAGCCATCGAGCCGGTGGAAGGCGTTTCCTTGCATACCCGCCAGAAAGGAAACGATGTAGGCGTAGGTGAGCAGCGACCAGCGATCGGAGAAGAAAGCGGATCCCAGTGCGAGCAGCATCGCGGCTTCGAACAGCAAGACGACGTAGGAGTAGTCGAGCGACTGCCGGGCCAGAACGTTCTGAAGCATCGCGGTAAACCCGGAGCCAAGCCCGAACGCCAGGATTGCCAGCACCGCGTGGTCCCATCTCACGTCTTGGCCGGCTGCGATCTGATAACCCGCCTGAATGACGTTGCCGGATTGCACCGTGCTGAAGAGATGGACCGTGAAGAACGTGAAACCGGAAAGCACTCCAGCCGCGACCGCCAGCAGAAACGCGACGTACGGACGTTCCATGAGCGGCCACTCGGTTGGTCGCCGCGAATTCGCCGGCATTCGGAAACCTCATGGATAGGCACAACGACGCACCTGGCGCGACGAACCTTGGTATTGGGTCTGCGCACACAAAGCGCTTACTTCTGGCCTATTTAATCAAGAAGTGCGCGAGGCGGCGATACACCATACTTTGCGGACAACGCTGCTTATCCGCAAAGCGAATGCACGCGCCTGAAGCTGAGGTAATTGCCCACTCTACTCGCGCGCCAGAGTCAGAATCCGCTCGGCCAGCAGCGCGAAGGCGGCACGTACGGCCGTCGGATTCTCGATCCAGGGAAAGTGGTCGCGACCGGGGATCGTGCGGCAGATGACGTTGTTGCCGGCGAAGCGCGGATCGTCCCAGCCCGCCTGCGAGACGATGCGGTCGTCGGCTCCGGCCACGATCAAGGTTGGCAATTCATTCGGCCACCAAGTGGAACGGTATCCCTGGTCGAAATGCTGATCGGACCATTCCACCGCTAGCCGGTTGTACGGCATACGCGCCAGCAAGTCGGCTCCGGCCGTGAGCCCAGTGGGTGAAAAATTCCAGGCGCCGATGCCACCGCCAGGTCTGCCAATCGTTCACTCGACTTATCTGCTTCATATGCCTCCGCCGCTTTCGCAACCGCTGGCAACGGATCCGCTTCGGTCATTGTGATGTAAGTCGGCATCCAACTGGAGTCAGGCGCGGTATCGACAACTGTTGTCCTTCATCTGGGTATTCTCTCGAGGACGATTTCAAAGCTGTTGCCGGCGACTCCGAGCATCGTTCCCCGGTGGCACGCGCTCTGACCTGAAGAGATCCTTCGTTCCTCTCAATCACAATTTGGGACCGGTCTCGATCATGTTGGACCTTGCCCTGGTGTTTCTCGTCGTCGCGTATCTCACCCGACTTGCTGCAAACTTGGATTCGAATGACTGGCGAACAGAGACGAGCTGGAGATCCGAAGCGTTGTGAACGAGTTCGATTTTGAGGGCACCATCTGGCACTACCGCAATCCGAACATGGTCTTCTTCGTCTCACTGCCGGAGGAGGTTTCAGCCGACATTCTGGCGCTGGTTGGCACTTCGCTCAATCCCTGGGGAACCGTTCCCGTGGATGCAACGATCGACGATGTCACCTGGTACACCTCGATGTTTCCGCGGGACAAGGGGAGATACTACGATCTGCCTTTGAAACTGAAGATCATGTCGCGGTTGGGATTGGTGGACGAACAGCACGTTGCGGTGCGAATCGCGATACGCGTCGACTGGTAGCCCGCAAGCGCCGCCTCTAGCGGGTGTCGATGCCCCACTTCGCTGCGCGGCGGTGTTTCATCGACCGCAGCCCAGTGGCGTAGGTGAGGAAATCGCGCGGGCGAGCGCTCTCGAACCGCTGGCTGCAGAGCACGGCGGTTCGATTCTCGCGAATCGCCTCCAGCAGATCGCCGTGAAACGCGGTGAGTCCGCGCCCGACGCTGCGGAAATGTGCGTCGGTGCCGCCGACCGGTCCCAGAAGCTGGTCGGTATGCTTGGTCTGAAACGTGATTGCTGCCTGGTTTCGATCGGTACCGTGCCTCCGTGCGCGCGGATCGAAACGGTCGATGTCGGCAATCGATGCGTTGTAGACCTCCATGGCAACCGGAACGTCCAGCTCGAGACCGGTAAATACTCGCAGGTAGCCAGTGCCGTTCTTGTATGGATGAGCGAGCACCGGCACTCCTCCTTGTCGAGTGACCTGTTCCACCGTCCACGCAGGGCTCTGCCAGGGCGCCACATCGTCCTCGAGACCGAGCGCGAGAATGTGAATGTCATGGTCGTCGACACGGGCTGTGATCTCGCTGCCCGGATAGATCGTGAGTGGCAATGCATTGCGTGCGACGTAATCGCGCAATGCGAATCCGGCTTGCACGTCGTCGTGATCGGTCACGACCAGGGCATCGAGCCCGGCCGAAAGTGCGGCTTCGGCAAGTGTTTCCACGGCGAACCAACCATCTGAGCGGCGCGTGTGGACATGGACATCGGCAAGGAGCATGTCGGGCTCATGGGTCCCGACAAGCGTGAGGACATCTGATTTCGCACTGGCCGTCATGCTGATCCCGACTGTAATGTCCCTACTTCCGCTTGGTACGTTCCCAACTCTATCCGAATCGGCGAAAGCGTCATCCGCAACATTATGTCGCTTCAATTGACTTCGACGCGCAGCCGTGCCCAGCGTATGTGCGTGATGCTGGCATAGGTGCACCACCACGTCGCATAGAGGTCGCCATCGGGAAGCAGGTTCAACGTGGGAGCCCCGAAAGCAATGGTGTCGTGGCTATTGGGGTACTTTCCCGGGAGCGCGATGCCGATATGGGTCCAGCCGGTCGCGTCCCAGATGCGAACCTGATGGTCCAGATCCCAATCGAGGCCATCCGGGGAAAGCGCGACCATGGTGCCCGGTCGATCGGCCTCCCTCATGGTGTAGACCGCGGCAAAGCTGCCGTCCGGGAGCTGCGCTGGAAAGTTGGTTTGCCCGGGCAGGTTGGTCGGTCGAGGGTCCGGCCAGTCGGATGCATCCGCTGCGGCGATCGAAACATGGTTGGTCAGGTCGACGGCGCCGCGTTCCTGATCGGTCATGTCGGCCGCCCAATAGAGGGTATAGAGGCGGTCGTCGTTCAATCGAATCGTGCGGCCGTGCCAGAACCCCTTGCCAATTGGAGCGCCGTCGGCCACCACGAAGGGTTCGCTCCAGGTCGTTCCGCGGTTCGATGAGAGAAAGCCGATCATCAGCGGTTGATATGGCGACTCATCCCCATACGACTTGAAACGATCGAAAATGGCCAACCAACGTCCGTCGGCGAGCTCCAGGACCGGGCTGGCCAGGGTGAGATTGAGTCCTTCCGGGATGGGAAAGCGATGCGGGCCCATCCAGGAGCGCCCATTGTCTGTCGAGGTAAAGAGCACACTTTCGATGGGGAGCAATCCGCCCGACGGGCTGAACATCGGCAGGTCGGGATCCGATCGGTCGATGCGAAAGGGCAAGGCGACCAGGGTTCCATCACGCATTTGGCTGAGCTGAGCGTCGTGGTAGGAATATGGCGGATCGCCAATCGACCCATCCGCCAGCCAGCCTTGATCCGACCAGGTGCGCCCGCCGTCGCTGGAGCGAGTGACCATGATGCGCGAATCGGCAGCATACATTGCTGCTCCCCGCTGATAAGTCGCGATGAACTCTGTAGCCGAGAGCGCGATGGGATGGGCGAACGCCGCCCAGCGATGCCAGCGCGACGGATCGGGATTGATCGTGAGAATGCCGGAGTCGACGAGATGGAGTTGCTTCGTCACGCTGCGTCGAGTCCCAGTAGCGCAGCCGCGTTACTCCAGAGAATGGCTTCCTTTGCCGCCTGATCGATCTCCGCGCTTTCGATGCGGCCCTTTTGCGCTCCAGCCCAATAGAGCGGCGTGTCCGAGCCGAAAAGGATGCGGTCGTACCCAATGCGCTCGACCGCCCATTCGATCACGCCGCTGTACATCGAGCGGGAGGAGGAGGTGTCGACCCACAGGTTGCCATTGGTGGCACGCTCGATCGCCTCCACTTGACGGGAAATCGAGCCATCATCGCTATTTCCAAGATGGGCGAGAATCAGTTGAATGTTCGGATGACGATCGACAAACTGAACGAAGTCTTCCGGGTAGCTGCCGATATCTCCCGAGTGCGCCAGCACGACGGCGTCGTGCTCGGCGGCAAAGCTAAAGAGCGCCGCGCCATGCTCGCGGATCTCGTACGCGTGCGCATGCGGATGAATCTTGATCCCAACGCAACCTGGGAGCTCCAGCAAGAGGGCGGATTGTTCGTAGGATTGCGGTAGTCGCGGATCGACGATCGTCCAGAATCGGAGGGCGGAGTTGTGCTCGACTGCGAGGGCGGCGTCACGATTGCCGACGATGGCATTGCCACGATACGGAATCAGCCCGTGGATGGCGGAGACGACCGTGTATTGGATGCCGCAATCGAGACCGCGTTGCGCTACCTTATCCGCCGATGCCGACATGAATGCGTCGACCCGGGTTCCGAGCCCACGGTCGTAGGTGCCGAAATGTCCATGAACGTCGATGGCGTTCATGCTTGCTCCGTCGTACGCGGTGCGACATCGAGCGCTGCCCTGGCGTTGTCCGGGAGCGCGGGAACGGTACTCCGTCGATTCACTGGAACAGCCTCCGTCATCTTTCGTGACTTTCCTGCCGCGATACGTGCTTTCAGTGCCTTGCCCATGACCGCGACACGGCCACGGGAATGGTGCATCAGGATACCGCCCCTGAAGGACTGTCTTGCATGGCGATGGCTTTGGCGCGATGCCGTCTCGACCTATCTCGGTAAGCGGCAGCATGACTGCAGCGTCGTCACAAATCCGAATCTGCCCTCGACGCACGAGTCAAGAAAGGAAATGCATTCTTCGATAAACTCAAAAAAGCCCAAGGGCCGCTTTACGCGACCCTACCAACCAGACAGTCTCCCTCAGGCAGGTGGAGCACTGGCTTGAGTCCCTCGCAATACGCTGGCTTCGGCCAGTAGTCGCGATCGAACAGGAGCGGGGCATCCGGAATCTGGCCGAATTCTGGATCGGTGTTCACCCAGGAGTGCCCGTCGTCGACTCCCCACACGGTCAGACGTTTACATGCAGTGCGTTCAACGCAAAGCTCGGCGATCCTGCGGTAGACCGCAGCTTGCTGCTGGAGTTCAGCGGCTGAGAGCTCCCAGTACGGTTTGCCGAGTCGAACGTCGAGCTCGGAGATCGAGAATTCGAGTCCCAGCTCCGTCACTCGATCCATCACCTTCGCAAATTCCTCGAGGTTGGCATCGAGGTCGATATGACTCTGAAAGCCGACGCCATCGATGAGACCTTTGTTCGCCAGTCTTCGTACCAGTGCCAGCATTCGATCAGACTTCGCGCCCCACTCGATCAGGTAGTCGTTGTAATAGAGCTTCATGCCCGGGCAAGTTTCGCGCGCCCAACGAAACGCGTCCTCGATGTAGTCCTCATTGCCGTAAAGACGCTTCCATACACTTTCTTCGGCTGTTCGATATCGCGTGGTACGGCCTAGCGCCTCATTCACAATGTCCATCGAGGGCACGGTGCCACAGAAGTGGCCCACCACTGTGCGCACGTAGCGTTCGTAGTCGGCTTTGGTGTATCGATCTGCGCACCAGGACGTTTGTTTGTGCCAAACCACCGCATGACCATGGAGTTGTAGTCCGCGCGAGCGTGCGTATTCGACCAGCAAGTCCGCCCCGGAGAAATCGAACCAGCCATCGCATCCGACAATTGCCTCCATTTTCATGGCATTGTCTGGCGTAACGGAATCGACACCGTAGTACGGTAAGAACTCTGGAATCTCCGCTACAACTCTCGAGTTGATGGCAACGCCAAAGAGCGGTGGCGAATCTGAGGACGAGCCTTGCATGGCACCTGCATGCAAGGTATCAGCCGAGATCAATGCGAGCAGGAGCATAATCGGACGGAAGATGCGTCCTGGGGTTCCTCTTGACTCGGCTCGGATCATTGGATTCAGGACCTTTATTCTTGCCACTAGCCATTCGGGGGACCACGAAAAGGGAGTTGGCGACATCCGCACGCGGCGCCAGAATTATGTCGTATCGAAGCTCTGGAGACACGTGTGTCCTGCCCGTGGCGGGCAGGAAACCAAGAGGAGGCACGCGAGAATATCTTGCAACATCCACCACTGAACCACGGCCATGGGGGTCCCCAACCGCGCCTCCGGCCGAAATCCACCAATACCTCCACGAACGACAATCAGGAACCGGCGAACAAACCACCTCGATGGGACTCGCTTCGACGTGGTGTCTCACAGACCTGGACCTCGACGGTGCGGGTGTTTCGCCTTGTCTGGCAGACCAGCAAATGGCAAACGCTCGCGCTCGCGCTGCTAACCCTGCTGCTGGCCGTGATTCCCGCGCTGCAGGTCTGGCTGGCCGGGCAACTGATCGACCAGGTTGCCGGTGGGATTCAATCCGACAATATCGATCCGTACGTTCGCGCAATCGTCCTGCTGGCCATCGCCCAGCTCCTGCTCTATCTCGCCGGATCGCTCTTTCAAACCCTCAGCAATATCGACCAGCAGCTCCTGCAGGAGAAGCTGACTATCCACGTGCAGCAGCTCATCATGCGGCACGCCAATTCGCTCGATCTCGCCGATTTCGAGAACGCGGCCTACTACGATCAGCTTCAGCAAGCGCAACGGGAATCGGCCAGCCGGCCGGTGCAAATGGTTTCCGGAGTCTTCGGGCTGGCCCGCTCGCTGATCACCTTCGCCACCATGGTCGGATTGCTGATCGGTTTGTCGCCATGGATCGCCGTAGCCGCATTGCTCTCCCCGATTCCGGCCTTCGTATCTGGTTCGCGCTATAGCTGGTGGGGATTCCAGCAGATGCGCCGTCTTTCTCCCACCCGGCGCATGATGTCGTACCTGACGACCGTGCTGACCACGGATTCCTTCAATAAAGAGATCAAGCTCTACACGCTCGGCGATCACTTCATCGACCGGTACGACGGGATCGCCCAGGATTACTATGAAGAGACGCGGAGCCTGCTCATCAGACGATACCTGGCCGGGTTCGGCTGGGGGGCGCTGACGATCGTCGCCAGCTCGGCGACGTTCCTGTATGTTGCCGTGCAGGCCGTCAAAGGCATCATCTCGCTTGGCCAGCTCACCGTGTTCACCCAGGCGGCGCAACAGGTGCAGAACTCATTTCAGGGGCTGCTCGGCGGGTTTCAGTCGATCTATGAGCACGGGCTCTATCTCTCGACGCTCTACGAGCTGCTCGATCGAACACCGCAGATTGCGGCGCCCGAGGATCCCGTTCCAGTACGGGTTCCCTTCACTCAGGGAATCGAATTCCGCAACGTTTCGTTCACCTACCCTGGACGAACCGCTCCGGCACTGGATGATGTGTCGTTCACCATCGGTCTTGGCGAGACGGTAGCCATCGTCGGCAAGAACGGCGCGGGCAAGTCGACCATCGTCAAGCTGTTGGGTCGGCTCTACGACCCACAGGCGGGGCAAATCCTCATCGATGGCGTCGATGTGCGTGACTACGATCCAACTGAGCTGCGGACCCAGTTCGGGATGATGTTCCAGGACTACGCCATGTATCAATTGCCGGTGGCGGAGAACATTGGCGTCGGGAATGTCAATCGAGTGCTCGACCGGGAGGCCATCGAATCGGCCGCCACGAGAGGGGGCGCCACCGGGCTGATCGACGGACTTCCCGACCGGTACGACACGGTGCTTGGCAAGTGGTTCGAGGACGGTCACCAGCTCTCAGGCGGCGAATGGCAACGAATCGCGCTTTCCCGAGCCTTCATGCGCGAAGCGCAGATTCTGATTCTGGACGAGCCAACCTCCGCGCTCGATGCCGAAGCAGAGCACGATCTCTTTGCAAGGATCAAGCAACTTGCCGAGGGCCGCATGGCGATCTTCATCTCGCATCGCTTTTCGACCACCCGGCGCGCGGACCGCATTCTGGTGCTGGAGAACGCGAAGCTGATCGAGGACGGCACGCATGCCGAGCTGATGCTCCTAGGTGGACGGTACGCTGAGCTCTTCAACCTGCAGGCCGAGAGCTATATGGAACCGTTGCCGGCGGCCGAGTTTGCCGCCGCGCCGGGGCCGGGCTGGATGCACGCCGCGAACTAAAGCGCGTTTTGCAAGGCCTCCCGTAGCTCGACCGGGTTCGTGCGCGTGATGCGGACGTCTGGAGTTCCGTGCCACTCCGCGAACCCGGTCAGGGTTTCCGCCAATTCGGAGACAAAGCGGTCGTCTGGAACGAAGCCCGGTTCGAGATGCAATGCTTTCACCTCGAGCACGCCGCGCGCGCGATGCGCCTTGGGATCGAGCCGCCCTACCAGCGCGCCACGGTGCAGGATTGGTAGCGTGAAGTAGCCATAGATCCGTTTTTCTGCCGGGGTATAGCACTCGATGAGGTAGTCGAAGCCGAAAAGCTCCGACGCCCGAAGGCGGTGCCAGACGATTGGGTCGAACGGCGAGAGCAACACCGTTCGCTGGGGGTCCAGTTTGCCTTTGACCGCCTTGCGCGCGAGCATGAGATTCGATTGGTGCACGTAAGCCCGGCCCAATCCTTCGATCTCGGATGGAAGGATCGTGTCACTTTCGAGAAGACGCTTCAAGGCAGCAGTGGCGCGGGCGACCGGCATGCGGTAGTAGTCGGCGATCCATCGATTCGTCGCGACACCGAGCGCTTCCACCGACTTGGCCACCATGAAATCGTCGGCATCGTCCAGCGAGGCAGCATGATGGTCTTCCCAATCCGGAATGACCATCTCCCTGAGCCCGTAAACCCGCTGGAAATTCTCCCGCCGCACGATCATCACGCGACCGTCGGCAAAAAGCCCTTCCAGAATGAGCTTTTCGTGCTTGCGCTCGGACCACCAACCGCCACTGCGCGGGGTCTCACGTTCGAAGTCCGCCGATCGCACCGGTCCGTTTGCCCGAATGAGCTCCATCAGCTCGGCGGCCTTTTCCTGGTGATTTTCGATGAAGACTCTACTGCGAGCACGCCAGGGTTTGGGCTCGGCGAATCGCGCGGCCGCGTATTGGTAGTCCTCGATCGGGAGAAAACTGGCCTCATGCGACCAGTTCTCGAAGATTTTCCCCTGTGCCAGGAGTTGTTCCAGCCAGACGGTTTCATATGGGCCAATGCGGCTGAAGAGCACCAGATAGGGACTGCGGTTGACGACCGAGATGGTGTCGATTTGCAACTGACCCATGAGCTGGATCGTTTTGCGCACGGTTCCGCGGGTCGCCGGGCGGGTTGGTCCGGGTTCGATTCCCTGGGTCGCGAGCAGCATGGCTCGGGCCGACGATATGGAAAATGACGACGGCAGTTCGGGCATGAGTTCTTACGCTCCAGCAGCGCGAAGGCGGTCTTGGTCCAGATGCGAATTGGCGCTTCGAAGGGCAAGCCAAGGGGTTCCGGGTTTGCTAGGATGATACGGTAGCCATGCATACCACCCGGGCAGCTGTCGCCTGGAATTGGACTTTCGGTGTTTCTGTCGGAAAGGGAACAGATGCACTCACCCGAAGAACGCTCCGATGCGGAGGCAACTCGCCGAATTTCTCGCCGTGCCGCCATCGGTGTGGGCGCGGCAGGCGTGGCCGGCATCGGTTTGGCGGCTGGAGTCGAACGTTTCGCGCGGGCCGAAGACGCCACGCCCGCTGCATCGCCGGTGGCGGAGCCGCATGCTGGGCACAGCACGCCTTCCAGTTCTGGCGCGGCTGCATCCGGACCACCGTTCGTACCGATTTCCGGACAACCGTTGGCCGACCTTTCCCGGATCGCGGGCGAAGGCGGATTGCTCGAGACCACCATGACCATGGAGGTCAGCCCGGTCATGTTCGCCGGGCAAGGCGGTGCTCAGCGCGGTGCCGAACGGGAGTTTCCCTGGGCCCACTATCGTGCTGAACCCGGGCGACACCTGGAAGAACACGGTTGTCAACAAGCTGGACGATTGCACCAACGTGCATACCCATGGGTTTCATGTGTCGCCCAAGGGGAATTCGGACAACATCTTCCTGCATATCGGCCCCGGCGAAACGCTCGATTACGAGTACCACATCCCCGCCAATCATCCGCCGGGAATCTACTGGTATCACCCGCATTGCCATGGCAACACCGCCGCCCAGACGACCGCCGGGTTGACCGGAGCGATCATCATTCAGGGCGGGTTGGACAATGTCGACGGTGTGGCCGGGTTGACCGATCGCATCCTCTATGTGCAGGGATCGCAGTACGACGGGAACGGCAACATGATCCCGTTCGAGCAACAATCCCCGGGCACCCGGCTGCACACCATCAATGGGCAATATCAACCGACGATCTCCATTCAGCCGGGCGAAACCCAACGCTGGCGGATCGCGAACGCCTGCGCGGACGATTTCCTCTTGCTACAACTCCAGGGACACACCCTGCATGAGATCGCCAAGGACGGGAATACCTGCAAACAGGTTGTCCCGGTCGGGCAGGTGCTGCTTGGGCCGGCCGAGCGGGTCGAGGTGCTGGTGCAGGCCAGCGAGACCGCCGGCAGTTATCAGCTGGTGAGCTTGCCCTGGGGAATCGACTATCAAACGCAACCGCAATTTCTGCTGGCAACGATGGTGGTCGATGGGCCGGCGCGGGTGCCGCAACCGCTGCCGACCGATCTCTTCCCATTCGAGGATCTGAGTCTCGAAACGCCGGATCATTACCGGATCACAGCGTTCCAGGAGCTTGGACCGCCGTTGTTCTTCGCCATCGACGGCAAGCATTTCGATCCGGATCGTGTCGACCAGACGGTCAAGCTCGGTGCATTGGAAGAATGGCTCGTCAAGAACGAAAGTGGGCATTATCACCCGTTCCACATCCACGTGAACGACTTCCAGGTGGTGGCCGTCAATGGTCAGGCCGTGGACGCGGTGAGCTATGACGACACGATCAATCTGCCGCCCAAGAGCGAGGTGACGATTCGCCTCCGCTTTGCCGATTTCGACGGCAAATTCGTGTACCACTGTCACATCCTTTCGCACGAGGACTTCGGCATGATGGCGACCGTCGAGGTCGTTCCGTAGCGTTTCATCCAGGTTACTGACTTCGTACGGAGACTGACCGATGCGTCGATGGATCACGTTCGTTCTGCTGGGAGCGCTGCTACTGAGTGGCGTGCTGGTTTCGCATTCGCTGGCTGCTCAGGACGCGACTCCTGAACCAGTGCCGCTGGGTTCCCCGGAGGCTTCGCCGGTCACGATCGCGTCTCCGGTGGCAAGCTCGCCGGGTATCAGCTTGTATGCAGGTGGACTCGAAAACCCGCGAGGGTTGACCTGGGACAGCGATGGCGCCATGTATGTCGCCCTGGCCGGAACTGGTGGCTCGGTTGCGTTTTCGAGCGCGACCAGCGATGAGGCGACGCCGGTTCCCGATTTTGCGGGCAAGACCGCGAGCGTGGTGCGCATTGTCGTTCGCGACGATGTCGTAACGCTCGGGTGCCCGGTGGTGGTAGCGAGCGGGCTGCCATCGACCCGAGGCATGAGTGGAGCCGACCAGGGTCCTGCCGCGGTTGCCTTCCTGGAAGGCACGCTCTATATCCTGCAAGATGGCGGCGATTCGGCCATGCTCTTTCCCGACTTCCCAAACGGGATCTATTCGGTGGCGCCAGATGGCTCATTGAATCTGGTTGCCGATACCCGCGACTGGATCAAGAACAACCCCGTTTCCCATCCGGCGTACGACCAGGGACCGGAGGGCGAAACGTTCGCCATGATTGCCGGCGATAGCTTCCTCTGGGTGCTCGAATCGAACAGCGGCCAGCTCCTGAAAGTGACGCCCGATGGCACGATCACCCGCGTCGCCGATTTGTCCGATGGGCACCCGGTTCCGACTGGACTGACCTGGGCGCCGGATGGCGGGGTCTACATTTCCTTCCTGACTCCAGCGCCCTATACCGATGGAACCTCGAAGGTCATTCACGTCGATCCAGTCGGCAATGTGACCGATGTCTGGACCGGTCTCACGATGGTGACAGGGCTCGCGGTCAGCCCAGCGGGCGATCTCTATGCACTGGAGATGTCGACCGGAAACAGTAAGGACGCGCCCTACGTTCAGCCGCATAGCGGGCGAATCGTCAAGCAGACCGGACCCGGCACGCTAACCGAGGTGGTGACCGGACTCGATTATCCGATCGGGATGGCGACTGGCCCCGATGGCGCGCTCTATGTCTCGACGCCTGCCTTTGGCGCGACCGGGGATCTGGGTGGCATCGTGCGCGTCGACCTGAGCCGAAATCAGCCGATGCAGGTCGCGCCGGATATCGTGGAGATGTCCACGTGCGATATCCCGACTCCGGAACCAAGGGCGAGCACCATCGGCGGAGCTGATATCAGCGATGCCGCGGCGACCGCAGATTGCCGCCAGTGCGGCGGGGGCCAGCGATACGACGAATTCCGGAGCGGCAGAGGCTGCGAATGCTGGAGGGAAGTCGGCAACCGGAGCGCTCTCGGTCGAAATCAAAAACTTCGCGTTCAATCCGAAGGAGCTCGAGGTTCCTGTCGGTTCGACCGTGACCTGGACCAATCTCGATTCGGTGGCGCACACCGCGACTGCCGACGAGGGCGAGTTCAATTCCGGAAACCTCAATCCAGGTCAGAGCTACAGCTTCGATTTCAAGACTGCAGGGAGCTTCACGTACAACTGCTCCTACCATCCGAACATGCAGGGAACGATCGTCGTCAAGTAAGCAGGAGAGATCGGGGGCCGCAGAATTTGCGGCCCCCGATTTCGTGATGCTAGCTTCCGCGTGGACTACCTGAAACCCGTGGATAGGTAACTCAGGCTAGAAATGCCGCGTGAGCTGTGGAAAGCGTTCGAGCTGGAGGAAACGTCCGTTGGTAGTGGAAATTTCCTCGATCTCCAGTACCCAGGTGAGCTCATAGGGGATGAAGACCGCTCCCATGCCGGCATCGAGTGCCGGGTTGATATCGGACCTGGGTGAGTTCCCGACCATCCAGGTGCGGTCCGTGATGGCGCCGACCGAGGAGACGACCTCGATGTACGCTCGCACATCTTTTTCCGGCACGATGCCAATGTGCGCGAAATGGCGGGATACGCCCGACCGCTCGATTTTGCTCCGCTGTTCGTTCGGGTTGCCCTTGGTAAAGAGCACCAGCTCGTGCCGGGTGCTCAGCTCTTCCAGGGTTTCACTCACGCCGTGCAGCAGCTCGATATCCGCGTCGAGAATGCTCATTCCGAAATTGAAGACATCGTCGAGCTGCTGCTGGTCGATCTCACGCTCGGAAAGCCGGCGATACGCCTCGACCAGATTGCCGGCGTAGCTTTCCGCGCCATAGCCCTTGGTCTTGAGATTGGCTCGCTCGACCTCGACGATCACCTGCCTGACCTCGTCCCGGCCGAGCGACGAATGCTTCAGGTAGTCGATGAACGCCTCCGTGGTGCGTTCGAAATAGATGTTGTTGTGCCAGAGAGTATCGTCGGCGTCGATGAGTATGGTCTGGCGGGTGGTTCGATAGTCGGTCATGATTTTCAGTGTAGTCCTGCTGCACAAAACGTTGTTGCACGTGTATTAACGCCGTCGATCCACGCGTCGTTGGATGAGACGATCGGGTTCCTTTCGTGGCGGCTTGCGGTCACGAACGTATACCGTCGCCCGCATAACATGGTTGTAACATTTCTGTAAGTCACCTGCGGCCAATCGATCAGCACGAGCCTCAGGCCGCCCCTTTCCAACCGATCTCCAGTTCCTTCCAAGCGCAATTGCCATGTTCGACCACAACCGCACATTCAGACCGTATTTCGCGCACACGATTCGTATCGTCGTGGCAACCGCGCTCGCGTTCACCGTGCTCATCGGGAGTGACTGGTCGCTCGAAGCCCGGCAAGCGATATTCGGGCAGCGGCAGATCCAGTTCTATGCCCCCTACTCCGGTTCGTCCCCGATCTATTTGCCACCGGTGCTGCTGGTTGCACACAATGCCGGCGACCAGGAAGAGACGGCTCGACGAGCGATCGGCCACAACGCGGCTGGCGTCGAAATCGATGTGCGTTATGTCGATGGCGTGCTGTACGCCACGCATAGCGCTCCCGCGAGCTTCATGCCGAAACGCGCCTGGCAGGCACCCCGCCTGCGCGATGCCTGGGCGTATTCTGCCGGGGCCACCGTGCTCAAGCTCGACCTGAAATCGACCGGCCAGAATGCGCTCGATTCGCTGGTGCGGTTCATTCAGGCGCGGCCAACCGAGCAGCAAATCCTGATTGTGTCAAAGAGCGGGGACGCACTCGCGTATCTGGACGAGCAGCTGCCGGATACGGTCCAGATCCTCTCGCTCGCGACAGGCAACGACGTGGATATGCTGCTCGAGCATGAGGACCGGATCGACGGTGTCGATGGAATCTCGATTCCAGAGTGGTCCCTGACGCCGCAACGCATCGAAGGACTCAAGGAGCGCGGCTACCTGATCGACGCCTGGACGGTCAACGATGTGCAGCGGCTGGTGGAACTGACGTCGATGGGCGTCGACGCGATCACCACCGACAATCTTGCCTTCTTCGATATGGCGGTCGAACCGATCCCAGACGCTACTGACACTCAGCTGTAGGCGACCGCACGTCCAACGACGCGGAGCTCGATAGATCAGCCACCGGCGCTGGTTCGGTCGGCAACGGGGTCGGACTGGGTGGCGTTTCTCTTCCTTTTCACCCTCGTTTGTCGAACCATCGTATGTGCCGCTTCGCTATCGGGTACGCGCAGCGCCAGCAGCGATCCGACGACGGCGATTGCTGCCGCTGCGAGATAGGCCGCATGGTAGGCGTTCACGTTCGGCGGGCCCCCGATCGTTCCCCCGACGGTCGTGCCGACGATTGCCATGACACTGCCCAACACGGCAATGCCGACCGCGCTCCCCAACTGCCGCTGAACCGAGAAGAGGGTCGAGGCGCGGCCAGTTTCCGATCGGGAGACCGTGGCCAGACTGGCGGCCTGGTTGGGTAAAAAGATGTAGGCCATGCAAACGCCGAGCGAGAACATGAGCGCGCGCACCGGCCATGGACCGCCTTCGAGCGTGAGCCGTGACATGAGCAGCGCGACGACGCCGAGCCCGGCCATGCCTCCGACCATGAGCCGGCGCGGACCGAACCGGGGATAAAGGCGCGCCACCAGTTGTGTCGAGCACACCACGCCTATGGCCTCCGGGAAGGTCGTCAAGCCCGACTCGAGCGGACTGACGCCGCGCCCTTCCTGCAGGAACACCGGGGTTACGAAGAGGATGCCGAGAAACGCCGCGGACGAAAAGAACGAGACGACCGCGGTCGAACCGAAGAGCTTGTTCGAAAAGAGCCGGAGCTGCACCATTGGCTCGGTCTTGCGCAGCTCGACGAAGACAAAGGCGGTCATCAGTGCAACGCCAATCGCGGCGGAGCCAAGCACCAACGGTGATTCCCAGCCCTGTCTGGTGCCCTGGTTGAGCGCGAACATCAGGCTTGCGAGCCCAAAACCGCCCAGCACGAACCCGGCAATATCGAATCCGCCGGGTGCTTCCTCTTTGTGCTCATCGAGCAAGAGCGCGCCAAACGTAAACGCGAAGAGTCCAACTGGCACATTCACGAAGAAGATCGCGTGCCAGGAGAACTGCTCGATCAGAAAGCCTCCGACCAACGGACCGCAGGCGGGGCCGATGATGAGCGCGAACATGAGGAGTCGGGAGATACGCACGCGCTCTTCGGGAGGATAGGTGCGATAGAGCATCGCCATCCCCACCGGGATGAGTAATCCCCCTCCCGCGCCCTGCACGATACGGGTGGCAACCAGCATCTCATAGCTCTGCGCCATGGCCGCTCATCAGGGAGCCGGTGGTGAAAATGGCCAGCGCCAGCAGGAAGATGCGCTTGGTGCCGAAACGGTCGCCCAGCCAGCCCGAGGCCGGGATGAACATCGCCATACTGACCAGATAGCCGATCAGGATGCCCTGCATCTCTTCCGGGGTGCGATCGAACTCGCGGCCGAGCGTCGCGAACGCCACCGTCACCATGGTGGAATCCAGCGAGTTCATCATCATGCCGCAGACGTAAACCACGGCCACCACGAGCTTTTGATTGAGCTTGCGTGGGCGCACCAGGGGGATCCGATCGGAGGCCCAACCGATGTGCTGGGCAGTTGGCGAGAAACGTAACGGGTTCAGCGGTCTAGGATACCCGCAGTTTCCGGAGCGGCCTTTTCCGATATGCGCCGCTTTGCACGACCTCGCCGGATGGTACTGGGCGATTCCTCCCATTTTGCGAATGTGGGCGGCGACGTATTATTGGAGAAGCAACGACAAACCCGGGCCTCGATCCCGCATACCTTCCGTTCGCAGCCAATCAAGGAGCAATCGATGGTCGATGTCGCCAGTCGAACGACACATGTGCTCGATCCGCTTTCGGTCGAAGAAATCGCCGAAGCGGTTCGGATCGTCCGCGCCAGCGGCGATGGAACCGATCGCTACCTCTACAGCTCGGTCGAGCTGCTGGAGCCTCCAAAAGCCGTCGTGCTGGCGACCGAAAGTGGATCGCCGAACGGGCATCTCGACCGGATCGCCAAAGCGGTCATCATCGACCAGGTGGAGCGCCGGAGTCTCGAGTATCTCATCTCGCTGACCAGTGGGCGGGTGCTCGACCGCTCGAGTAGTCTCGGCGGGGCAACCGCCTTTCACGATGCCGGAGATTTTCAGCGTCGAAACCGCGATTCGCCAGCATGACGGCTTCAAGGCTGCCATGCGCGGCGCGGTGTAACCGATATGGAGCTCTGCTGGATCGATCCCTGGACATCGGGTGCGTATGACGACGAGCAGGACTATGCCGGCCGTCGCTGGGTGCGCGGGCTGGTTTGGGTCAAGGACGGGCACGACGACGACAATGGATATGCCCACCCGGTCGAGAATCTCTGCATCCTCTTCGATTTGCACACGCAGGAAGTGATCCGCATCGACGATTTCGATCCGATCACTCCGATACCGAAGCAGCGCGGCAATTACGAACCCAAAGATGTCGGCGAAATGCGAACCGATATCAAGAATCTCGACATCATCCAGCCGGACGGAGCCAGCTTCTACCGTCGAAGGCACCCTGGTGAACTGGCAGAAATGGCAGATACGGGTCGGCTTCACCCCGCGTGAAGGATTGGTGTTGCGCACGGTCGGTTGGGATGATGGCGAGCAGGTCCGCTCGATCATGTATCGCGGCGCGGTATCGGAGATGATCGTGCCGTATGGCGATCCGGCGCTGATCCATGCGCGCAAGAATGTGTTCGACATCGGCGAGCTCAACTTCGGGGCGCTTGCCAACTCGCTCACCCTCGGTTGCGATTGTCTCGGCGAGATCTACTACTTCGACGCCGCGCTGGTCGATGCGCACGGCGAGCCCTACACCTTGAAGAACGCGATCTGCATGCACGAAGAGGACTTCGGCGTGCTCTGGCGGCATTACAACTGGCGCACCGAAAAAACCGAAGTGCGCCGTTCCCGCCGGCTGGTCATTTCGTCGTTTTCCACGATTGGCAACTATGACTACGGCTTTTTCTGGTACTTCTACCAGGATGGCAACATCGAGTGCGAAGTCAAACTCACCGGCATTCTGTCCACCGGCGCCGTGACGCCGGGAGAGAAGCCAACCCACGGCCAGCTTCTGAATGCCGACGGACTCTACGGGCCGATTCACCAGCATGTCTTCAATTTCCGGCTCGATCTCGATATCGACGGCGTCGACAACTCGATTTTCGAAGAGCATGCGGAAGCCGACGAGCAGGGTCCCGGCAATCCGGTGGGTTCGGCCTTTCACAGCGTCAAAACGATGTTGAAGACCGAGCTCGAGGCGCAACAGCTCATCGATCCGATGCGCGGCCGCACCTGGAAGGTCATCAATCCGAACAAGCAGAACGCCGTTGGTGAGCCGACCGGTTACCGACTCGTTCCGCATGGCAATGTCGGAACGTTCGCGCCGGCTACCTCGAGCATCGGCAAGCGCGCGGCATTCATGACCAAGCATCTCTGGGTGACGCCGTTCGCCGAGGGTGAGATGCACGCCGCTGGCGATTATCCGAACCAGCATCCGGGCGGCGACGGACTGCCAGCCTGGACCGCGGCTGACCGTTCGATCGAGGATACCGACATCGTGGTCTGGTACTCGCTTGGCACGCACCATCAACCGCGCCCCGAAGACTGGCCGGTGATGCCGGTCGCCTACACCCGCTTCATGCTGATGCCGTCAGGGTTCTTCGATCAGAATCCCGCCCTGGACGTTCCCGCCGCCGGCGGCCAAGCATGCAGCAACGGCCACTGCTGTCATTGATCCAGAAGCCAGCGCCTGCGATCGTCGGGCAATGCAGAAACAGAGCGGCCAATTCTGGCCGCTCTGTTTTACTTTTCTCATGCAACGAACGTCGGAACGCAAGAGTCTCGCGTTAGTAGCGATCACCAGTGGCGACGGCGGCACGCTTGCGCTCCTTGGCGCGGTCGTCCTGTGAGAGGAGCCGCTTGCGCAGCCGGTAGGACTTGGGCGTCACTTCCAGCAGCTCATCGTCGGCCAGGAAGTCGAGCGATTGCTCGAGGCTGAACTGCACCGGCGGAGTCAGCTTGATCGCGATGTCCGAGGTGCTGGAGCGAATGTTGGTCAGCTTCTTGGCGCGGCAGACATTGACCACCAGGTCGCCCTGGCGCGGTTGCTGACCGACGATCATGCCCTCGTAGACCTCAGTCTGCGGCTCGATGAAGATCACGCCGCGCTCCTGCGCGTTGGCGATGCCGTTTGCAAGCGAGATGCCGGTTTCCGAGGCGACGAGCGCGCCGGTGCGCTGCGAATCGATCGGGCCGTAGAAGGGCTCGAAGCCGATCAGGCGCGAGGCCATCACGCCGTTGCCCTTGGTGGCGGTCAGGAAGGCGTTGCGCAATCCGATCAGGCCGCGGGTAGGAATGGCGAACTCCAGCCGCACGTTGCCGCGGCCGTCGTTGACCATATTCAACATCTGCGCGCGGCGGCCGCCGACCAGATCGGTGACCGCGCCGACGAACGGCTCGGTGGTGTCGATCAGCAGGTGCTCGATCGGCTCGTATGTTTGCACCGTCGACCTGGCGGGTGATGGCTTCCGGGCGGGAGACCTGGAACTCATATCCCTCGCGGCGCATCGTTTCGATCAGAATCGAGAGATGCAGCTCGCCGCGTCCGGAGACCGCGAAGACATCGGCTTGCTCGGTCGCTTCCACACGCAGCGAGAGATTGGTCTCGAGCTCGCGGAACAGCCGCTCGCGCAGTTGGCGGGAGGTCGAGAACTTCGCTTCTCTGCCGGCGAAAGGCGACGTGTTGACGCCGAAGGAGAGCTTGAGCGTCGGCTCTTCGATCGCGATCGGCGCGAGCGCATCGGGCGCGGACGGATCGGTCAGCGTCGCGCCGATCTTGGCATCGGCAAAACCGCAGATCGCGACGATATCGCCGGCCGACGCATCCTGAATCTCTCTGCGCCGCAGCCCGTCGAAGGTTTCCAGGGTCGTAGATGCGCTGGCGCGTCTGCTCGCCGTCGGGATCGATCTGGAGCATGACATCGCCGGCCTCGAATGGTGCCGCGCTGGATGCGCCCGATGGCGACCCGGCCCCGATGGGTGTCGTAGTCGAGCGACGCGATCAGCATCTGCGCGGGTGCTTGATCATCGACCGCCGGCGCAGGGAATCGACTTCAGAATCGTGTCGAGCAGCGGCCGCAGATCTTCCTGCAGGCTCTCGGGAGTGAAACCGGCGCGGCCCTCGCGGGCGATGGTGTAGATGACCGGGAAGTCGAGCTGGTCGGAATCGACTGGCCAGATCGAGGAAGAGGTCCTGCGTCAAGCCGACGACTTCTTCCGCGCGCTGGGCCGGGCGGTCGATCTTGTTGACGACCACGATGGGTTGCAGCCCGATCTCCGAGCGCGCGCTGCAGCACAGTGCGGGTCTGCGGCATCGGGCCTTCGACCGCGTCGACCAGCAGCAGACAGCCATCGGCCATATTGAGCACGCGCTCGACCTCGCCGCCGAAGTCGGCGTGGCCCGGAGTGTCGATGATGTTGATCTTCACGCCTTCATAGAAGATGGCGGTGTTCTTGGCGAGAATGGTGATGCCGCGCTCGCGCTCGAGATCGTTGGCATCCATGATGAGCTCGCCGGCGGCGTCAGGATCGCGGAAGATATTGGATTGCTTGAGCAGTCCATCGACCAGCGTGGTCTTGCCGTGGTCGACGTGCGCGATGATCGCGACATTGCGCAGATTGGTGGCAAGCGTATCGTGGCCCATGCGGCGCTCTTCCTCTTTTGGACGTGTTTCGAGTTCGGTTGTCATCAGGTTGGCTTGGTCTCGTTTTGGGATGGATGCGCGACTGGACACAAAAAAGCGCCAGACTCGCGGACGACGGCGACCGGCGCAACCTGCATAGTTTGACAGAAGAAACGGTTCGTATCCAGTTTTGGGTTCAGAGATCGTCGTGTTCGCTCGATTCGTGTGCACAAGATTTCATATGGCATGACATGCGTTGACAATCATCGTGACAGTGCTAAAATCCCCAGTAAGACATCTTACAAAGTGACCGAACAGGGCCCACGTGAGCAAGACGGCAGCCGCTTCGCCACAGTCCAACTCTCCGACGTTCAACGGCATTCGCCCGATCGAATCGGTTTCGCTGCGTCGCCGAAGTGCATACGCGTTTGCAGGAATACATCGTCGACAACCATCTCGAACCTGGTGATCGGCTTGCCCTCCGAGGCGTGGCTCGCCTCGCAAATGGGGGTCGGGCGCCCGCTCATTCGGGAAGCCTTGAGCGGGCTCGAAGCGGTTGGCCTGATCGAAACCCGCAAAGGGGTTGGCCGCTTCGTGAAGGCGCGCGCGGTCGAGTCATATCTCGGGCATCTGACCTCGGATTTTCTCATCCGCTCCTTTTCCGTGAAAGATCTGGCCGAAACGCGGTGCTTGCTCGAGATCGCCGCGGTCAGCGGAGCGGTCGAGCAATTGACCGATGAAGATTGCGCGCAGGTGCTTGCCTATCTGGAGGACATGCGGGCGAGCTACTGCAAGGGGATATTCGGACACCGATGCCGATATCGGCATGCACCGGGTCATCATGAGCCGCGCCGACAACACCATCATCGCCGCCTTGCTCGATGCGGTCTATTCGCTCACCGTCAATCGCGGCCCGGATCCGCAACGAACCGTCGCCCAGACGCATCAGGATCTGATCGAGCATGAAGCAATCGCCGCCGCCGCCGATGCGGCGCGACGGACAGGCTGCGCGCGAAGCGTTGATCGCGCATTTCGAAACGACCTCATCATCGAATTGGTTTTCGGCCGCTTTGGCGCAATCTCTATGGAAAGGAGCGCAGCTGACCTGGCCGCCGGCACAGGGCACGCGCCGGCACTTCGGTTTCTTCGGTGCGAAGCAATGGTTTCGTCAGATGTTCAGAAGGAGTACAGAATGAACGAAAAACGTTTGGGTATCGATACGTTGATCGCGGGAGCGAAATCGGGTGAGCTCTCCCGTCGCGACATCCTCAAGGGCTCGGTTGCCCTTGGTCTCGGCTTGCCGTTCGGCATGGCGCTGGTCAATGCCGGCTCGGTGGCGCACAGGATGCGATGACCCTGAGCTTCGACGCAGGCGCCACCCAGGGCGGCGGTGGCAAGCCGACTGCCGCGGCGACCGAATACAGCTACATCATCAATGGCGGCAGCCAGTTCGAAATCAATCGTATGGTCGATGCTCGGCTGGTCACGATTTCCGCCAGACCTGCAGGGCTATCGTTGGCGATCTCGCCGAGTCATGGGAGATTGCGGACACAACCGCGAAGTTCAAGCTGCGGCAGAACGCGTTCTGGCACGATGGCACGCCGGTAACGTCCAAGGATGTGGTCTTTACCACTGAACCTGCTGACCGATCCTGCGACCACGTCGCGCTGGGGCTCGTCGTTCCGCAATGTCGTTGGGTATGCCGACGCGCAGGCCACTCCGACCGCCGGGCCGACTTCGCTCTCCGGCGTTCACCGCGCCGGATGACTACACCGTGCAGATCGACCTGGTCACAGCCGGATTCAGGCATGCTCCCGGGATTTATGTTCATCAGCATCATGCCGGAGCACATCCTGGGCACCGCCGATCGCGCGACCATCACCGAGCTGCCATTCTGGACCACGGCTGAGCGCGTGGGCGCGGGGCCATTCAAGTTCACCAATCTGGTCGAAGGCGAGCGGGTCGAACTGGTCGCGCACGAGCAGTACCACTTCGGCGCTCCGGCCATCAAGAACCTGAATCTGCTCTTCTTCGCCAGCGCCGAAACCTCGCTGGCCGCATTCCAGCAGGGTTCGAGCCTGATCGCGCCGATGACGATCAACGATGCTCGAGTTGGTCGAGCGGTATCGAAGGGGCCGAATCGATCGGGTTCCCGGCCGGCGTCGGTTATCTCGCGTACAACCTGTATCAGCCCTATCTTGCAGGACAAGCGGATCCGGCAGGCAATGGCCTACGCGATTGACAAGAAGACCATCGCGGAGACGCTGTTCCAGGGACAGGTCGATGCTGTGTCGACCGAAATTCCCTATGTCACCTGGACGCAACCTGAGGACGCCAATCCGTACGATTACGATCCCGACAAGGCCAAGGCACTGTTGGAAGAGGCCGGCTGGACGGGCGAGCAGACGCTTGGGCTCTGGTACTACTACACCGATCCCATCACCGCGTCGGTGATGGAGGCGATGCAGCAGTATCTTGCGGCAGTTGGCATCAACACTGAGCTCAAGTTCGACGATGGTTCCGGTGTCCGTACTCAGGAGATGATCGACCACACCTGGGACATGCTGTACGGATCGTTCGGCGCGCAACCGGCTCCGAGCAATCTGACGGCCGTCTGGGGACCTCCGGGCTATGTCACCTATGGTTGGAGCAACGAAGAGTTCGACGCGGCGATGAACTCCGCATTGCTGACCTACGAGCAGGATGAGCAGGCCGGGTTCTATCAGACCGCGATCAAGATCCTCAATGAGGAATCGCCAAACGTCTGGCTCTTCGATCGCCAGAATTTGGTGGCAGTCAACTCCGGCAAGCTCGAAAATGCGGTCTTCGGTCCAGGGCACATCATGTGGCTGAACGACGCGCAGGCGTGGGAAGTCGTCGAGTAGATATTCCGGGCCCGGGAGCCCGCAAGGTGCTTCCGGGCCTTTCTTCACTTCGTTTCGAGCGTTCAATCATTCGAGATCGGGATCCGTGGCCAGTTACGTCCTCCGCCGGCTTTTTCATGCCTTTACGATTTTGCTTGGGGTGAGCATCCTGGTGTTCATCTTTGTCGAGCTGGCGCCGGGCGACGCCGTTGATGCGTTGATGCCGCCCGAGACGATGTCGACGCCGGAAGCGAAAGAGGCCATGCGCGAGCGACTGGGTCTCAACGACCCGGCTCCGATTGCGTTATGTGCAGTGGCTCGGACGCGCAGTCCAGGGCGACCTGGGATATTCGCTTACATCACGAAGGCCAGTAACCGACATCATCATGGCGCGGCTACCCAAAACGCTGCTGCTGGTCTCGACCGCGATGGTGTTCTCTATCGTGGTCGGCATTTCCACCGGCATCATTTCAGCAATCAAGCAGTATTCGATCATCGACTATGTGGCAACCTTTTTTTCGTTCTTCTGGTTATCCGTCCCCGGCTTCTTTTTGAGTTTGCTGGTGATCTATGTCTTTGCGGTGAAGCTGAACTGGTTTCCCGTTTTCGGCGCATCTTCGCCAAATGCCGCCAATCCCGTGCTCGATCGCATTCATCACTTGATCCTCCCCGCCGCTGTGCTGGGGCTCGAGCTGGCAGCGGCGCTGACCCGCTACACCAGAGCAAGCCTGATCGAGGTCATGCGCGCCGATTACATGCGCACGGCACGAGCCAAGGGCTTGAAAGAGTGGGCGGTCATCATCTCGCACGGGCTCAAGAATGCGCTGATTCCGATCATCACGGTGATCGCCTTTCGCCTGCCCTATCTCATCAGCGGAGCGGTGATCATCGAGACCGTCTTCCAGTGGCCCGGGCTCGGGCTCTTAACGCTGACCGCTGCGAACCAAAAGGACTATCCGCTGATTCTCGCATTGACGATGGCGGTGACCATTCTGGTGGTCATCAGTAGCTTCATTGCCGATCTGGCGTATTCACTGGTCGATCCCCGGATTCGCCTCGGATGAGCAGCGCCGTTCTCGCAACGTTCGGTCCTCAGCCGCATGCGCTCGACGAGGTCAAGACTCGCCCTGGATTCTGGAAGCGCTTTTCGCGCCACAAAATCGCGGTCATCAGTTTGGGCTTCCTGGTTTTCATGGCCATAGCCGCGGTTCTGACCCCGTACATCTCGCCCTACGATCCCTATGCCATGAATCTGGTGGAGGCAAACCAGGAACCGAGCCTGCGCCATCCGCTGGGAACCGACAAATTGGGCCGTGACACATTGACGCGTGTCTTCGTTGGCGGCCGCGTCTCGATTGCGGTCGCGCTGGCCGCGGTAGCGATCAGCTCGTCACTCGGGACGGTGCTGGGTTTGCTCGCCGGATACCGGGGCGGTTGGGTCGACACGGTGGTGATGCGGATTACTGACATCTTTATGGCATTTCCCCTCTTCGTCCTGCTGATCGTGCTGGTCTCGATGTTGGGGCCGAGCGCAAAGAATGTCGTGATCATCCTGGGTTTTTTCAGCTGGATGGGGGTTGCGCGGCTGGTACGCGGACAAGTGCTCTCGGTGATGAACCAGCCCTATATCGAAGCGGCGACCTCCACCGGGGTGCGGACTGGCCGCATGGTCAGCCGGCATGTGCTCCCGAACAGCTTCGTGCCAATCGTGGTGGCCAGCACGCTCGGGGTTGCCAACGCCATGCTCTCGGAGGCGGCCTTGTCCTTCCTCGGACTGGGAATCCAGCCGCCGACGCCCTCCTGGGGCAACATGCTGAACTCTGCGCAATCGCTCCAGGTGCTGATCAATGAGCCATGGGTCTGGATTGGACCTGGACTGGCGATTGCGCTGACCGTTTTGAGCATCAACTTTCTGGGCGACGGACTGCGTGACGCCCTCGATCCGCATGTGTAGACACAAAGGAGCAGCCCCAGGTGGCGTTCGACACCGTGATTCGCAATGGGACGATCGTGGATGGATCGGGCACGACGCCCCGCTATCGAGCGGACATTGCCATCGATGAAGGACGCATCGTCGCGATTGGCGATTTGGGCGACCAACACGGCAATATCGAAATCGATGCCACCGGGCTGACCGTTGCGCCCGGTTTCATCGATGTGCACATTCATTCCGAGGTCGCGCTGATTTCACCGGCGACGCCGAATCGTTACGGATCGGTGCGGCAGGGTGTGACAACCCAGTTGCTGGCGCCGGACGGTTTCGGCTGGCAACATCTCGAAGGCGAGCTTTTTCGCCAGATGTGGGATTACACCCGCTTTGCCACCGGCGACGCTGATCTGGGTGGCCCATGGCCGCGTGCGACGGACTATCTCGATATCTTTCCGGGAAACACGCCGGTCAATGTCGTTCCTGAAGTGCCGCATCTGCCGATTCGGCTGGCCGCCATGGGTTGGGACGACCGGCCGGCGACCGACGCTGAGCTGGACGTGATGCGCGAGCTCACGCAGGAGTGGCTGGATGCGGGCGCGGTGGCGTTCAACACCGGGCTGGATTATCAGCCGACTGCCTTTGCTGACACCCGCGAGCTGATCGAGCTGTCGAAGGTAGCCGCCGATGCCGGAGCGATTTACGCCGCGCATATTCGCTACAACATCCTGGGCCGCGAGGCCGCCTGGCGCGAAACGTTCGAGATTTCGCAGCAAGCCGGCATTCCGATTCATATCTCGCACGAAACCGTGGATGACATCACCCGGCCATTGCTGGCGGAAGCGGCCGGAACGATCGACGTCTCGTTCGAGTCGTATATGTACCCGGCTGGTTGCACGCATCTCGCGATGACCCTGCCGACCTGGGCGCAGGCGGGTGGCACCGACGCCGTTTACGAACGGTTGCAGGATCCTCAGACTCGGGCCGAGCTCACGGAATTCCTGCAGGAATCGCTCACCGTGAGTGAAGGACGTCCGGGCAAGCTCACGATCGCCGCCAATCAGAGCGGCGCTCACATCGGCCGCACCCTGGGTGAGGTTGCCGCCGAGGAGGGGCTGCCGATGGGCGAAGCCGCAATGAAGATGCTGCTGGCCGAGCATCCGTATGCGCTGATGATCTATCACCGGAACTTCGGACCCGAGGTCGCTGAACCGATCGCGCGCGAAACGTTTCAGCATCCCGCCATGATGGTCGCCAGCGATGGGATCTATCACGGAACCTTCAGCCATCCCCGATCGAATGGTTGCTTCGCGCGCGCAATTCGCATGGGCGTGCGCGACATGCAGGCCGTATCACTGGAAGAGGCGGTCTGGAAGATGTCAGGGTTTCCCGGCGACGCGCTTCCGGGTTCCGAACCGTGGGTTCATTCAGGAAGGCTATGCCGCCGATCTGGTCATCTTCGATGCCGAAACCATCGCGGACGGCGCCACCTGGGAACGCCCGCTCGAAAGCCCAACCGGCATCGAGCTGGTGATTGTGGGAGGCGAAACCGTCGTGCGGCAGAATGTGCCGACCGGCGCCATGCCCGGCAAGGTGCTGCGACGTCAGGACGCGACATTGCCGGTATGACCCAACCGCTTCGCACGGTCGTCATTGGTCTCGAGCACTATCACGTCACTGGCTGGGTGGAAACCCTCGGTCTCTTTCCCGAGCAGATCGAGATCGTTGGCCGGTTCGATCCAGATCCGGCGCGCGCCGGTCGGGATCGCCCGAGCTTTATCGATCCGAGTCTGCCGCAATCGTTCCCATCCTGGTTCCAGGAAGTCCAATTCTCTTCCGACCTGGGCGAATTTCTGAGGGAAACCCGTCCAGAGCTGGCGATGGTCACGCTGCCGAATCGATGGGCTCCGGATGCCATCGTGGAACTTGCCCGGGCTGGTTGCCACGTCATCGTCGACAAGCCCGGTGCGCTGAACGCGGAGGGTGCCGAGCGATCGGTGGCGGCAACCCGCGCCAATGGCGTGAAGATGGCGGTTGCGTTTACGCGCCGATACGGCAGAGCGTGGCAGACGGTTGCGGCCGAGATCGAACGTGGGCGATTGGGACGCATTCTCTCGTCGGAAGCCATCTTTGTCACGTCGTCGGTACCAGTGCGCGATCCAAAGAACCTGATCTTCGACCGCGAAGCGATGGGCGGCGGCATCCTGCATTGGCTTGGTATTCACGACATCGACCTGATCCAGTGGCTTTCCGGCGAACCGATCGTTTGTGTGCAGGCGATGACGGCAACCATGAGCAGCGCGGCGATCGATGTCGAGGACACGATCTCGGTTCAGTTCCAACTGGCCGGCGGCGCAGTCGGCTCCATGCATTTCGCATATGCCCTGCCTCGTGCCGGTGGTGCTGGGTACATGGCCCTGCGTGGATCGAATTCGTCGGTGACGATCGATGCCTCCGGGGCGACCGAATGGATCGGACCCGGTAGCGTGGCCGATCCTCTGCGGGTCGAAAACATCACCAGCGAAGTGGTGCGCCTGCCTGGGTACGGCTCGGCCGGCGCGCAGATCGTTTCGGACATGCTGGACGCGATTGCGAACGACCGGGATCCGCGTGCTACGGGTGAAGATGCCCGCAATGCCTTGCAGGTGGTCGATGCCGCCTATGACAGCGCATCGACTGGCCGTCGGGTTTGGATCGATACGGCAACCGATGGCAAAGGAGCTCGATGATGAGAGAAACATTGCACGGCGTCTGGGTGGCGATGCCGACGCCCTGGCAGCCGGATGGCAGCGTCGATGCCGGTATCGTGCGCGAGCTGGTGCAACGGTATGCCGCGGCAGGACTCCATGGGGCCTATACCACCGGAACCGATGGCGAAGTCCATGTCATGGAAGTCGACGAACTGCGGCAACTGGTGAAGCCGTTCGCTGCTACCGCTGTCGAGGCGGAGTTGCCGGTGCAAGTTGGTTGCGGATGGTCGCATACCAATGGCGTAATCGAACGGGGCCGCGTCGCGGCGGAATATGGGGTTGGCATCATCCAGGTCACCCTTCCGTCGTGGATTCCGTTGAACGATGAGGAACTGGTGCGATTTTATGGCGTCATTGGCACGCCCTTCCCGAGCTCTTACTGATTCACTACAACATCATGCGCAGCGGCCGCATGATGAACGGCGCCGATTTCGCCCGCGCCCATGCGGTTGCGCCCGGTCTGGCAGGAAGCAAACACACCGGCGGGAGCATCTCGCTGCTGATGGATATTGTCGATGCGACCCCGGCAATGGCGCATTTCATGGTCGACTCCGACATCGTGACCGGAGCGCTTTTCGGCTCGCCGGGCTACTACTCGTTCATCGCGAATACGTCGCCTGCGTTCGCGCTTGTCGATGATGTCCGCGTGCGAACGTGGCGATTGGGAAGCAGCTGCCGAGCACGCCAAGCTCTGCCGGCGATTTTTTCAACGCTGGTTGCCGATGTGCTCCGATATCAATTCCTCGTCGGCACTGGCAAAAGTTGCGACCGCGGCCGGAATTCTTCCCGAAATGCCGTTGGCCATCAAGGAGCCCTATACGAGTGGTACTCAGCGTCACGTCGATGAGTTGCGCCTCTTGTTGCAAACCGAGTTTCCCGAACTGATCGACCCACAGTTTTCGTAACGCTTCGCGTTCGAAGGAGAGTGCATGACCACGTATCGCGTCGGTATCGTTGGCCTGAGCTGGATCACCGCCGATTTGGCCGGTCCTGGCACCCACCCCGTGCTGGGAGATGCCATGCCGGGCACGCATTTGAGCGGGATGGCGCGCATTCCGGAAATCCAGGTCGTTGCTGGGTGCGACATCAGCGAAACGGCCCGCGAGCGGTTCATCGAGCGCTGGGGAACCACCTGGCCTGACCTTGTCGTCTATGACGACTACAACGCCATGCTGCAGGACGTTCCGTTGGACATCGTGGCGGTCGCGACCCCGGACCATCTGCACGCACCGGTCGTGAAGGCCGCCGCTGCCGCCGGAGTGAAGGCGATCTTTTGCGAGAAACCGATCTCGACCCACACCGACGAAGTCGACGAGATGCTGGTTGCCATCGAAGAAAACGACATCGTGGTCAATGTGAATCACACGCGGCGCTGGAACCCGACCTGGGTCGCCGCGCGCGAGGCGATGCGCGCGGGCCGCATCGGCGAGCTGGTAACCATCATCGGCAAGTTCGGTGGCGAACGGGCCATGCTCTGGCGCAACGACAGCCACCTGATCGACATCATGAACTACTTCGCCGAGGCAAATCCGATCTGGGTGGTGGGCGAGCTCGAGCCCGCGCATGCCAGCTACGGTACCCGCTATCACGGTGACGGTGGACGCGATGCCGCGCTCGAACCAGCGGCCAACGCATTCTGGGCCTACGACTCCGGGCGTGCGGGCGTTTCTCAGCGGTATGAAGAGCGCGGTGCCGATCCTCGAAGTCGAGCTCATCGGAACCACGGGGACCATCACCGTCGGTGATTCGCAGGCATGGTTGCGGCAGCTCACCGATGACGGCGTGATGTCCAGCCCGATTCTGCCGAGCTATTCCATGGTTGGCATGCAGGCGGCGGTGGTCGATCTGATTACGTCGCTGGAAAATGGAACCGAGCCGCAATCGCCCCCGAGGGAAGCCCGCAAGGCGGTCGCGATCATCGAGGGAATTCTCGAATCGCAGGCGAGCGGCAACAACCGCGTCGATATCGGCTAACCGGATGCACGTTATCGAGCAGGGAATCGTTTACGACGCGGAGAACGCGCCGGCCGATCGCCGATCCTGCGCGTTCACGTCGTTGGTCTCGCTGAGCGACGGCTCCTATCGTTGCTCGTTCCGGGCGGCGCCCGGCCGGGACATCCCTGGCGGCAAGGTGCGCATCATGGGAAGCGCAAACGGGCGCGATTGGAACGTGATTCACCCGGGTGTGACGCTCAGGCTCGATGGGATCGAGGGCGATATGTACGCCGGATATCTCGCCGAGCTGACGCCGGGGGTATTGACGGGGTCGTTCGTCTGGGTAGATCGTTCCGATCCCGATCTGTCGTTCGTTCACCCCGAAACCGCTGGCGTGCTCGAGATGCGCAATCTCATCGCCACTTCGAGCGACGGTGGCGTCACCTGGGAGAACTGGCGCGAGCTGGATCTGGGGCCCGAGCAGGGATGCTCGTGCACCGGTCCGATCTTCGAGCCGGAGTCTGGTTTGCTCGCGTTTCCGTACGAAACCTGGAAATCCTATGACGATCCGTCTCCCGGTTCGCACACGGCGTCATTGCGCCTTTCGCGCGACGCTGGCCGCACCTGGGATGAACGACGCATTGTGGCGGCCGATTCGGAAGACCGGATCTTCTTCTGGGACCAGCGCATTGCCGTGCACCCGCAGACCGGTGAACTCGTCGCCATGTTCTGGACCCACGACCGCGAGCTGGGCGCCGATATCGACAACCACATCGCCTGGAGTACTGGCGTCGACAATGCCTGGAGCCGTCCGAGCTCGACTGGGTGGTCTGGGCAACATTGCCAGCCGCTGGCGCTCGGCGGCGATCGGCTTGCGGCGATTCACACCGAGCGAACCCCGCCAGGTGGGATCATCGTGCGTGTGAGCGACGATTTCGGCAAGAACTGGCACAACGGCGAAGCGCTCCGTATCTATGAGCCGCCCTCCAGACCCTCGACCGAACGCGAAACATTTCAGGAATTCTGGCAATCGATGATGGCGTGGCCGTTCGGCCACCCACGCGCGGTCCTGACGCCGGAGGGCGATCTGCTGGCAGCCTGGTATGCCGGATCCGACGATGTCATCGGCATGCGCTGGGCACGCGTTTCGATCTAGCTGCGCTTGTAATCACGAACCAAATAGGGCGACAGATGCTGGTACATCCAGTAACGGGTCTGGGCGTGGTCGCGTTGCTTGATCGCTTCGTAGATCTGGCGATGCTGCTCGACCGATTCCGGATCGTTTGCTGCCGACGCCCCAGAGAGCAGGTGGCGGTCATTGAGCAGGTCGCGCCGGAAGTTCTCCTCGATCAATGGGAGAAATCCATCGATCGCGCTATTCCCCAGCGACTTCAGGAGTTCGGTGTGAAAAGCAGCATCGGCGGGATATATTGGCTCGCCGCGCTCGAGTCGGCGCTCACCCTCGATAACCCACTTTTCAAGCGTGGCCAGTCTTTCTTCGGTGATGCGGTCGACGATGGCGTCGATCGATCCAAGCTCCAGGATGACGCGCAGCTCGCTGAGATCCTGGGTCTCAGTTGCGTCTTCGTCCAGGATCGAAAGCTCCGCCGCAACGCGGGTCCGATCGAAATCTGCCACCGCGAGCATACGGGGCGATGGCCGGTAGAGAATTCCCTCCCCAATCAATCGGCTCAACGCTTCGCGCAACACGACCCGGCTGACGTTGACCCAATCGGCCAGTCTGCGCTCGGACGGCAACCGGTCACCAGGTTCGAGCCGCTCGCTCAAGATGTGTCGCTTCAGAATCAGCGCGACCTGATCCGCCAGGTTGCGCCGTTCGAGCTGTGCGCCAATCGATTGATGCATCGAATATTCGGTCACTGTTTCCACCACCACTGCGTCATCGCCGATGGTATTGCCACCTTTGGTATGTTGGTATATCATTAGACCATAACGATTCCGATAACCACAGTCACGATCATATCAATGCCGGAAACGAACGATCCGGTGGAGGCTGCACGTGTCCATTTGGGGAGAGCCTGCCTTTTCTCGCGCTGAGTATGAACGACGAGTGCGCGCTGTTCAGTGCGAGATGGAGCGGCGCGAAATCGATGTCCTACTCTGTCATCACTTCCCAAATGTTTGTTATCTGACTGGTATGGAGAGCGTGCTCTGGCGCAAGTACTTCCTGTGTGTGGTCCCGCGGGATGGTGACCCGACATTGGTCGCCGAATCATTCGAGCTTCCCAATGCGAAGTATTCAGTCTGGTGGGAGGATCTGGTGGGGTTCGACCTCGACGCCGACCCTATCGATGTGACCCGATCGCTCCTGCAAGTTCGGGGGCTCGATACGCTTCGCATCGGCTATGAACGTTCTTATCTCACGGTTCCGCTCTACGACTCACTTGTTGCCGCGCTGCCGAACGCGACGCTCATCGACGCCACTGATCTGGTCGATGGCATCAAAGTCATCAAATCGCCGGTGGAAATCGAGCACCTCAAAAGAGCCGCCGCCATTACCGACGCAGGAATGTCCGCGGCGTTAGCGCAGGTATGCAATGGGGCAACCGATCAGCAAGTCGCCGCCGCGGCGTATACGGCCCTGATCTCCGGGGGAAGCGAATACATGGCCCTCGATCCGATCATTACGGTCGGACCTCGATCGGGCATTCCTCACTCAACCCACCGGCGCGCAACGATTGCCCAGGGCGACACCGTGCTGGTCGAGCTTGGGGCCAATATTCACCGATATACTGCGGCCCTTTTTCGCACTGCGGTAGTTGGAATGCCAACTCCGGAGATCGAGCGGATGGCGAACGCGACGGTTCGCAGCCTCAATCGCGTGATCGCGGGGATGGTGCCTGGAGCCGTCGCCGATGACGTTGCCCGCGCTGCCGACGAGGTCTGGCGCGAGGAAACCGGCGAGTATCTGTGGCACGGCATCTACGCGTATTCGCTCGGCATCGGGTTTCCGATCGACTGGAATGACTGTCTCGCACTCATCGAACGGGGATCGACGCTGATTCTGCAACCCGGCATGGTTTTCCATTGCACGACGTCGTTGAGGAAACCGAACTATGCCGCAACCGCATTCAGCGAAACCGTGCTTGTGACCGAGCATGGTCCTGAAGTTCTCACCTCGGTTCCCAGAGAGCTTGTGGTCGCTTGACCGCATTGCTCTGGAGCGATACTGAACTCGTACGGCATGTGACCATTGCAGCAGAAGGAGCAACTGATGAACGGTCCCGAGATAAGCCCTTCACCGTCCATGACCAACATCCCTGAGATCGACTCTTGCATGAGCAGGCGAAATCTGCTCAAGGGATCGATGCTAGTTGGCTCCGCACTCCTCGGAGGTGTGCCACTCCACACCCGATTTGCCGACGCTGCATTTCAGACTCCTGTGGCCGGGGGAACGATCACCATCGCGTCGGGCGGCGATCCGTCGTTCGATCCCTATTTTCTGAATTCCGAGCTGCGTGACGTGCAGGGGCAAATCTTCCGAGCATTGTTCGACTATCGCGGCGATGATCCGTATGAGGTCAATCCCTCGCTAGCGGAATCGTGGGAAGAGACCGACAACACGCTCACGGTCAAGCTCAAGGAGGGTGTGCTCTTCCATAACGGTCGCGAGGTCGTGGCTCAGGATGTGCTCGACAACCTGAACCGGGCAAAGGATGAAGCGCTCGGGCACAACCTGTCAGCTATTTTCGGCCCGTCGGTCACATCGGCTGAGGCGGTGGATGACTACACGGTCAAGCTCACCTACGCTTCGACCTACCCCACCAAGCGGGAGGATCTGGTCTATCTCTACCTGATCCCCAAAGAGGCGATGGAAACCGTTTCGACCGATCCGGTTGGATGCGGCCCATTCACATTCGAGTCGTACTCCCCTGGCGACCGCCTGGAGATGGCGCGCTTCGACAGCTACTACGAGACAGAATTGCCGTACCTGGATCATGTGACGGTGCAAATCATTCCCGATCAGCAGGCACAGCTCGCGAATCTCCGTTCGGGAGCGGTCGACTATGTCGGTTCACTACCGCTTGCCGATCTGGCGACACTGGAAGCAGACTCGAGTCTGCAGGTCCTGCGCTATCCGATCGGCGGCGTGTGGCAATGCATCCTGCTGAACACTAAGCAGACTCCACTTGATCAGCAGGCAGTACGCCAGGCGCTCAACTACTCGATCGATCGCGACAAGATCGTCCAGTTTGCGTATTTCGGCGAGCTACAGCCGACCCAAACCCGTTATCTGCCCGATATCTTCTGGTTCAATCAGGAGGCCGAAGGTTTCTACAGCTTCGATCTGGACAAGGCCAAGGAACTCCTCGCGGAGGCGGGTCTCGCGAATGGCTTTGAGCTTTCGATCTCGATTGCGCCAGACGTCATCCTCGGGAGTAAGGAAATGTCCCAAGTCTGGCAGCAGGACCTTGCGCAGCTTGGAATCAATGCAACTATCGAGGAGAAGGAGCAAGCACTTTTCTTCGACGACTATTTCGCGGGGAACTTCCAAGCGATTGCCTACACGTTGGGCGACGGAACCATCGACCCGGCGATCTACCTTGCCAACAATTCGCCGCTTCGGACGGAGAACAATACCTGCGGCATCGAAACCCAGGATTTCTTCGAGGAGTACGCGCAGCTCATCAGCGATGGCAGCAGCACGATCGACCGAGATGCCCGCAAGCAGACCTACGATCGGTTGCAGCTCTTGAGTGCCGAGCAAGGTTGGGTTATCAACCTCGCTTTCAATCAGGACGCTTTGGCGCTGTCGCCTCGCGTGCAGAATTACCAGACCGATATCACCGAATTCACCGAGCTCGACGCGGTGTGGCTCTCGTCGTAATTCGTTGAAAGGACAGCCTGGGAATGTTCAGGTATTTGGCCGCTCGCGCTGCCCAGGCTGTCCCTGTTCTTTTCATCACGTCGATAGCCATCTTCGCGTTTATGCGCTTGTTGCCCGGCGATCCCGCGCTCGCTATCGCCGGGATGAATGCCACTCCCGAGCAGGTTACCGCGATCAGGCATCAGTACCGGCTCGATGAGCCGCTACCGGCGCAATACATGACCTGGCTCTCGGAGCTCGCGCACGGAGACTTTGGCGTCTCCATCGCCAGTAAGCAATCGGTACGATCGCTACTGGTTCAACGCATCCCGGTAACGCTTACCCTGGCTTTCGGCGCGATGGTGGTGGCCATCGGAATTGGCGTCCCATTCGGCATTTTTCTGGCGGTGCGTCCCGGACATCCAGCCCGCAATGTGGTGGATTTGTTCAACGCGCTCGCCATCGCGGTCCCCTCGTTCTGGCTCGGCTTACTTCTGCTCCTCTTCTTCTCGGTACGGCTGGGAGCGTTCCCTCCTCAGGATATGTGAGTTTTCGTACCTCTCCAGTCGACGCGCTCGAGCATTTGCTTTTGCCCGCAATCACTTTAGGAATCGGAGGAGCCGCTCTGTTGGCCCGCTTCGTTTCGGCGTCTGTGGCCGACGCGATGCAAAGCGACTATGTACGTACTGCGACCGCCAAGGGATTGAGCGGGGGCGCAATTGTCCGGCGCCATGTCCTGAAAAACGCCTTGCCGCCCATCGTGACAGTGATTGCCATTCAATTCGGCTATTTGCTGGGTGGCGCAGTCATCGCGGAATCGATATTCGGCTGGCCGGGTCTGGGGCGGCTGATGGTCGACGCCATCAAGAATCGTGACTACGTGGTCGTCCAGTCCACCATGTTGCTGATCGTCGTGATCTTCCTGATCGCCAGTGTGGTCGCCGATTGCCTCTACGCGGCCACAGATTCAAGAATTCGCAGACGTCTAGCTAACGAAAGGAACGGCTGAAACACTTCCGAACTCCAAGCAGACGAAATTCGAGCCGGCACCAAGGATATCCAGCTCTAGCTTCGTCATTGTTCGATCGATCTGGCGACAGAGGCGAGGGAAATTCGCCGTCATCACGTTGCTCATAATCGTGATCGCGTCGTTTGGCGCCGGATTCATTGCTCACTATTCGCCCGACCTCGTTGGCGCCGGGAACCAGTTCGAGGCCCCGTCTCGTGAGTATCTTTTCGGAACGGACGAGTTGGGGCGCGATCTTTTTTCGCGCGTGCTTCATGGCGGACAGACCTCGATCAAAGTGGCAATCGGCTCTGCGGTACTTTCGTTGCTGCTGGCCCTGCCACTGGGACTGGCTTCCGGTTATCTCGGCGGTAAGGTCGATACCGTCATCAGCCGCATTTTCGATTCGATTCTCGCGTTTCCGGCTCTTCTGCTTGGACTCGCGTTGGTTGCGATTCGTGGGGATGGGATCGAGAACATCATTCTCGCGGTGGCAATCGTCTACGTACCGACCATTGGTCGCCTGGTTCGCATATCGGTTATCTCCCAGCGCAGCACCGAATACGCCATTGCGGCGCGGTCGATCGGAGCCTCCGACCTTCGACTGCTGTTTCGGCATATCCTGCCGAATGTCTATGCGCCACTTGTCGTACAAGTGACCATCATCATGGCGGACGCAGTGCTGCTCGAAGCGGCGTTTAGCTTTCTGGGACTTGGCATTCCTCCACCGACTCCCTCCTGGGGCACGTTGCTCGATGCCGCCCGCAACTATCTTGATCGGGCGCCGTGGTATGGCGTATTCGTCGGATCGGCCATCACCTTGCTTGTGCTTGCGCTCAACGCGTTGGGGGATGCACTTCGCGTGGCGCTCGATCCTCGAAATGCCCGCTAAGCTCGGCCCGGTTTGGCCGATGAGACCGTGAGTGGAACAGTTCGGATATCAGAACGAAACGGAGGCAGGAATATGACTGTCACACAAGAAAAGCTCGCCATCGACGGAGGAACGCCGGTGCGCTCGACGCCTTTGCCGGGGCATGACCGGTTGATGGGTCAGGATGAGCTGGATGAGCTGGCGTCGGTGATTCGATCGGGGCAGCTCGGACGTCACGGCGGGACGAAAGTAAAAGAGCTGGAACGCGCATTTGCCGAACGCTATGGTGTGAAACACGCCATCGCGGTGTCGTCTGGATCGGCGGCCGATCACACGGCAATTGCGATGATCGATCCCGAACCTGGCGATGAGATCATCACGACGCCGTGCTCAGACTTCGGCACGATTCTTGGCATTCTGTTTCAGAACGCGATCCCGGTGTTCGCCGATCTCGATCCTCAGACCCTCTGTCTCGATCCCGCCTCGGTCGAGGCCAACATCACGCCACGCACCCGCGCCATCCTGGCGGTGCACCTCTTCGGTGGACTCGCCGATATCGATGCGCTGAAAGCGATTGGCGACCGGCACGGCATTCCTGTCATCGAGGACTGCGCTCAGGCCCAGCTCGCCGAGTTGGACGGACGGCTGGCAGGAACGATCGGGCAGATCGGGTGTTTCAGCTTCAACAACACCAAGCATCTCAACTGTGGCGAGGGCGGCATGGTCATCACCAACGACGATGCCATGGCGCGGCGCGCGCGGCTGTTTGCCGATAAGGCATGGCCCCGTGACGAGGACGAGCGATACAGCCTCTTTCTGGGACAGAACTATCGGCTGAACGAGCTGGAAGGGGCGGTCGCGCTGGTTGGGTTGCGCCGGCTCGACGAGAATGTCGCGGCACGGAGGATGGCGGTCGATTCGATCTATGAGCGAATCGCAGGCGTGCCCGGAATTCAGATTCCAGACGCGCTTGCGGGCGCGCGCTCGAGCTACTGGATTCTGCATCTCTTCGTCGACGAGGGGATCGATCCCGGGGAAGTCTCAGCCGCGCTGGAGGCAGAGGGTGTGCCGTTCTCGGCCCGCTATGTCACACCGCTCTACACCTGGCCGGTCCTGCGAGACGCGAATACCTACGGGAAATCCCGCTTCCCCTTCGACTCGCCGTATACCGACCGAGCCGTTCGACTACGCTCCCGGTCTCTGTCCCGTATTCGAGGCTCAACGGGAACGATTGATTCTCCTTTCAGTCGACGAGCAGTGGACCGAAGCCGACGCGGAAGATGTGGCAACCGCCATCCAGAAAGTCCTCCCGCGCTTCGCAGGCAGCAAATAGCGGACCAATCGACTTTGTTACAACTTTCACAGACGTTTGAAATTCCGTTCATGGGACGGTAAGATGTCTGACGATCACCTTTTTTCGGCGCGTTGCGTCTTCCACACCGTTGATCGGCAGGGAAGGTTGGACGTCCGTATACCGAATCAAGCGCTCCGCTCGAACGCGAAAGGAGGACCAGCCCGCAGGTTGGCCGGGACATGTGGTTTCCGGTTGACACGTCGATTCGATCGAAACCCATTTGGCAGGCGGCTCTTTGGCCTGCCGATCAAGCTCCAAGGAAGGAGAACGGATTGAGATCACGGATGCGATTCAAGCGGCCGATGCAATGGCTCGGCATCTTCGCGCTCATGGTGGCACTCATCGCGCCGTCGGTGGCGCTCGCCCAGGATGCAACTCCTGAGGCCGGCGGCGGCGGCGTGCTGGTGGGCGCCTTCGACGTTGGTCCGGGCGGTTGTCCCGAATGTCCCAACCCGCTGCAAGCGGGGGCCGGGTTCACCTGGTTCGAGAAGTATTTCTCGAAGCTGATGCTCTACACCCCGGACTTCTCGTCCATCGAGGGCGATCTGGCCGAGAGCTGGGAAATCAATGAGGACGCAACCCAGTACACCATCAAACTCCGCGATGGCGTGACCTGGCACGATGGCGAGCCATTCACATCGGCAGACGTCAAGTTCACGATCGAAACCGCCGCCAGCCCGGACGTCGCCAGCTACATTGGCGCCAAGTTCGCGGGCGTTACCTCGATCGATACTCCGGACGACCTGACCGTGGTGCTCAACCTCGAAAAGGGAAATATCACCCTGCTCGACGCATTCACCTTCCTGGTGATGCTGCCGGAGCACGCACTCAAGGACATTCCCACTGACCGAGCTGAACACCTCCACCTGGTGGCTGGAGAACCCGATCGGCACCGGTCCCTTCAAGTGGAAGACCTATGAGCCGGCGCAGTACATCGAGCTCGAAGCGTTCGATGATTACTGGCGCGGACGGCCGAAGCTCGACGGCATCATCAACCGCTTCTTCCCGGAAGCGGGCAGCTCGGTGATCGCCCTGCGCTCGGGCGACATCGCCTTCACGTATATGACGCTGGACGAGGCACTCGGCCTCGAAGGTGAAGACGGCTTCACGGTTCTCTCTGGACCGTCGCAGGTGCTCAACTACCTTGGCTTCGATCTCTCCGATCCGCGCTTCGCCGATCAGCGGGTTCGCCAGGCATTCCTGTATGCCATCGACCGCCCGACGATTGTCGAGCAGCTCTATGGCGACCAGGCAACGCTGGCCAATTGCGCGTATATCCTGCCGCAGTTCGTTCCGGACGGACTGAACGACTACGCGCAGAATGTCGATACTGCCAAGCAGCTCCTGTCCGACGCTGGCTTCGATGCCAGCCAGCCGGTCGAGATCCTGACCTACTATGCCGACCAGCTTTCGCAGGACGTGCTGGTGACGATTCAGCAGTTCATGGCTGACGCGGGCGTGACGGTAGAGATTCGTGCGGTCGACACTCCGACCTACAACCAGATCACCCCGGATCCCTCGCAGTGGGACATCGTGTTCGCCGGTGGCGCGAACGGTCCCGATCCGGACGTGCTTTCGACCCACTTCGAGTCGATCGAGGCCAATCCGAGCGTCCTCAACCGCTCCGGCATCAAGGACGCGGATCTCGATGCGCTCTTTGCTGAAGGTCGTGCCACGGTGGATCCGGACGCACGCGCCGAGGTCTACAAGCAGATCTGCCAGATCATGAACGATCAGCTCTACTGGGCGCCGCTTTGGGTTCCGACCCGCTTCGGCGGAGTTTCGACCGGCGTCGAGAACTTCGTCTGGGTGCCCGCTCCGGGTGGTGGACGCTACTACGACCAGGCTGAGCTCTGGTCGCTCGCAGCCTAAACCTCGAACTTCGGTTCGTCGTTGCGGGGAGTCCGGAAACGGACTCCCCGCCTGACCCCGCACTCCCG
Source organism: uncultured Chloroflexia bacterium (assembly GCA_963720855.1). GTDB lineage: Bacteria > Chloroflexota > Chloroflexia > Thermomicrobiales > UBA6265 > JAMLHN01. The sequence continues at coordinate 964,163 of CAVRGV010000003.1, forward strand.
ACGGCGGGAAAGGACTTCTCTACGACGAGATGGGACGCTATATCCTGCGGCGATTGCTGATTGCGATCCCGATCCTGTTCGCCATCACCTTCATCGTCTTCTCGATCCAGCAGCTCTCACCGGGTGATCCGCTGAATGCCTATTTGCCTCCGGACTTTCCCATGCCGGAAGCGCAAAAGGACGCCATGCGGCGGCAGCTGGGCCTGGACCAGCCGTTTCTGACCCGCTATGGCTACTGGCTCAAGGAGACGTTGCAAGGCAACCTCGGCACAAGCATCCGCACCCATGAAACGGTCAACAACGCCATCAAGAACCGGGTTGGCGCGACGCTGATTCTGATGGGAACTGCCGTCACGATTGGGACGATCGTCGGTGTGCTTTTCGGCGTGATCGCGGCGGTGCGCCAGTATTCCGCGGTCGACGGCTTTTTGACCATCTTCGCTTTTCTGGGCATCTCTACGCCGGTTTATCTGACCGGATTGTTGGCGCTCTATTTCTTTTCGCTGCGGCTGGGATGGTTTCCGGCGGGTGGCTACTCGACGCCGGGACAACCCTTCTCGTTTTCCGACAGGCTGGAGCATCTGATTCTGCCGGCCAGCATCATCGCGATCAATTACATCGCGCAGACCATGCGATACACCCGCTCGGCCATGCTGGAAGTCCTCAGCCAGGACTACGTTCGCACGGCCCGAGCCAAGGGCCTCAACGAGCGGGTGGTCGTCGCACGTCATGCCTTCCGTAACGCGATGCTGCCGATCGTGACGCTGGTCGGCGCCAGCGTTCCCGCGTTGATCGGCGGCGCGATTTTTATCGAGTCGATTTTTGGATGGCCAGGCGTGGGACGGCTGCTGCTCAGCGGCGTCGAAGCGCGAGATTATCCTGTGATCATTGGTGTGACCTTCGTGCTGGCGATCGTTACGCTGATCGCGAATCTGGCCACCGATGTCGCGTATGCGCTCGTCGATCCGAGGATTCGCCTTGATTGACCTGACGGCCGATCCCAACGAATCGCAGATGGTGCAACCGACCCTGCCAGGCGGCAGCTCAGCCGGATCAGCTCGGTCCAGAAGGAGTGGTCCGCAGCCCCGCCCGCGAGGTCGTGCGCCGGTTCATGCGGCACAAGCTGGCTATGACCGGGTTGATCATTTTTACGATCATCACCCTGATGGCCATCTTTGCGCCAGTCGTGACGCAATACGATCCAAACCAGGTCGACCTCCGTGCGCGAAGTCAGACCCCGTCGATGGATCACTGGTTCGGCACCGACCGTACCGGGCGCGACATCTACACACGGACGGTGTACGCCGGTCGGGTTTCGCTGCTGGTCGGTGTGCTGGCGGTGCTTATTTCCGTGGTGATTGCGATCGTGCTGGGCGCGTGCGCTGGTTTTTTCGGCGGCAAGACCGACATGTTCATCATGCGCTTCACCGATGTGATGATGACTTTTCCGCCCGTCGTGATCTTCGTGGCGGTCGCGACTGCTGCCGGACCAGGATTGCGAAACACGATCCTGGTTATCGGATTGCTCTTCTGGATGATTCCCTGCCGCCTGGTTCGCGCCAAGATTCTATCGGTGCGCGAGACCGAGTACATCACTGCCGCGCGCTCGATCGGGGTTCCAACCCGGCGGATCGTGGCGTTCCACGCAATACCGAATGTGCTGGACGTGATCATCGTGTACATCACGCTGGGAATCGCCTCGGCGATTCTGCTGGAGGCGGGACTCTCGTTCCTGGGCGTTGGCATTCAACCGCCGACCTCGAGCTGGGGGAACATGCTCAACGTCGCGCGCAACATCAACACGCTCGAGACGGAGCCGTGGCTCTGGATCCCGCCCGGCGTGGCGATCGTGCTGACGGTGCTGGCAGTCAATCTGATCGGCGATGGCTTGCGAGACGCGCTCGATCCGCGCTCACGGATGTAGCAGCGACAGCACGCAGCACGCAGCACGCAGCACGCAGAAAAAGCCTAGTCGGATTGGGTGCAATTCAACATGGCCGGCGGAGGTTACCGCCGGCCATGTTTCTTGAGTGATCCGAGTGGTTGCGTGCTACTGAACGGTGTTTTGCAGCGTGCCCAGCTTGTCGATCTTCGCGACGACCACGTCGCCTGATTTGAGATAGGTCTCGGTGGTCGCGCCGACGCCGCCTGGGGTTCCCATGCAGATCAGGTCGCCGGGGCGCAGCGTGACGAAACGCGAGAGGAAGGCGATCGATTCGGGAATCGAGAAGATCATCTCCCCGGCATCGGAATGCTGGCGCAGCTCGCCGTTGACGGTCAGCGCCATTTCGAGGGTGCTGGGATCGCCCGCTTCATCCTTGGTGACGAGGTACGGCCCAATGGCGGCAAACGAATCGCACCATTTGCCAAGCAGCCAGTCGAACCAGCCATCGCCCGCGCGCTCGGTGCGGCCCTCGGCAATCTTCAGCGAACGAGCTGAGACATCGTTGAACACGGTATATCCAGCAACATAGTCATAGGCGTCTGCTTCCGCGATATGGCGGCCTTCGGTCCCAATCACCGCCGCGATCTCGATCTCATAGTCGAGGGTCTCGGAATCGGGCGGAATGAGGATCGCATCGCCGGTACCGATGATCGCCGTGGTCGGCTTGATAAAGGGACGCGGATTGATCTTGTCTTTTTCGACCGCGGAACCGCCCCCCTCCATGATGTGGGACTGATAGTTCCCGGCCAGCAGGAAGATAGTCGGCGGAGTCTGGATGGCTGCTTCGAGCGTGACATCATCCTCGGAGGTGGTGGGAATCGAACCTACCGCCGCGGCATCAGCCACGTTTCCAGCAATGGTGATGCCATCGTTGCCAAGCGCCAGGATCTCGACCACATTGGTCGGAAGCGACGCGCCAATGGCTGCCGCTCCGTCGGCGAGATCGACGATCTTGCCCTCGATCGACAATCCGGCGCGAATTTCTCCGCCGTCTTTCGAATAACTTACGAACTTCACCTGGTTCCTCCCTCGAAACGAATTACGACCAATCGACCTGAACTCTGTTTCCGGTGCGTGCCGCCTCATACGCGGCATCGATAACCCCAAGTGCGGCAACGAGCGCGTCGCCATTGGCAAGGGGTTGGCGATCCCCATCGATCGCCGCGAGCAAATCACGAATGACCGCCGGAGCCATGCTGCCATAGCCCGGAAGTGTCGCCGAACTGTAGGTAAGGGCTTCTTCGCGAACCGGATCGTCGCGACTCCCGACACCGATCCAGCTCACGGAACCGTCGAACTTCACGGAAATCGATCCGTGCTCGCCGCGAACCGCAAAATAGCCGGTGGACATCGTGCGGGGCAGCACGAACGCGCAATGGAGCGTGCCGATTGCTCCGGATTCGTAGCGAAACGCCAGCGACATGACATCTTCGACGTCGATGCCAGCCTGGTTCACCTGACCTGCCAGCGCCTGGACCTCGACGATTCGCTCGCCGGTCATCCAGAGCAGCTGATCGATCTCGTGGATGCCAAGCCAGATGAGAATTCCGCCCCCCTGGAGCTCGTGTGAGAAGAGATGGTTGGCCGGATCGCGCACGAACGGCGATGAGGTATTGAAGACCGACTCGGTGGAGAGCAACCGTCCCGGTCGTCCCTCCCGGCAGAGCTGGTGGGCATATTGCCAGCCTCGGCCGTAGCGCCGCAGCAAGCCGGTCGCGACTTTGACATTGTTCGTATCAGCCACATCGAACGCTTGTTTCGCCGACGCTCGGTTCGACGCCCCAGGTTTATCGACCAGCATGTGTATCCCGGCCCGAGCCAGGGTTTCGATGGCACCCGGCATATCGCGATTTGGGAGCGTGACCAGGGCGATCTCGGGTTCGTAAGTCGCGATCAGGATTTCGAGATCGTCTACGAACGGGGTGTCGCGATGCCGCTTGTCGAGCGTCGGCTTGAGGTGTGGATCGTGGAAACGCGGAGCGAGTCCTTCCCAAAGCGACTGATCCGGCTCATAGATCGCCACGATCTCGAGCTCGTCGGAAAAGAGCTCCAGGCTCTCGACCCAGCCGGTCGTGTGGTAGTGATCCAATCCGACGACCGCTACGCGGCGCTTGCGCACTTAGTCATCCCAATTGAAGACGGCGCCGATCATGGAACGATCTCCTGCCCCGAACTTCGCCAGCACATCGCCGATCTCGTCCGCCGCGAATTGGTGGGTCACTAGCTTGTCGAGATCGATTTTGCCGCGACCGGCTTGCTCCAGCAGGTAGCGGTAGTTCGACTCCCGGGAAAACGTATACGGCGCAGTCGGCGAGCGACTTCCTCCGGATCGTAGCCACAACCAACGATGTCGATCTTCTTGTAATGCAGCTTGCTGGGAAAGCCGTAGAGCAGCTGGTGCAGTTTCAGCGCGTACTCAGCCGTGGGCGTGCGGCGATAGAGTCCCATAAGCGCAATGCGCGAATACTCACGGCACATCGCGAAGGCTTGCTCGAATCCCGACCAGGCGCCACTCGTCTCCAGGATCAGGTCGACGCCACGTGGGCCCGCTGCCTCGGCGATGAGTTGCTCGGTGTCGTCCTGCGCGCCCTGGATTGTTGCGGTCAACCCGAGCGACGTTGCGAATGCGATCCGCTCGGGCGCGACATCGATACCGATAACCCGGGCGCCCATCAGGTCCGCGCAAAGCGCGGCCGATGCGCCGACCAGACCGAAACCCACGACCGCCACGGTTTCCGCGGCGGCATATCGTCCCAGGTGCAGCGCACTGACTGCCCAACCGGCCAGATAGGACAAGCTGGCCGCTGCTGGCGACACCCCTGCCGGCAAGCGGATGAACTTTTCGGACGGGCGCGACGTAATACTCCTGATGTCCCACGCCATTCAGCGCGACCGGTTGCCCGACTGCGAGCGTGTCGACGCCCGTCGCCCAGCTTGGTCACCACGCCGGAACCCATGTAGATGCATTCCTGCGGTGTGCCTAGCCACTCGCCGGTGTAGGAGCCGGTTTGGTAGATGTAGACATTGCTTCCCGGGCTGATCGCGGTGTGCGTGACCTTGATCTGAACTTCGCCTGGGCCCGGTTCCGGGATTGGCTCCTCGATCACGCCGATCTGACCGGGAGCGGTGACGTAGTAGTGCTTCATCGTGGGATTTGTTCTCCTACCAGGCGAGCGCGTAACCATCGCGCCGGGGATCGCCGCCGCCGCAATAGGCGCCGGTGTCGGGGTCGATCATGATTCCTTGCCCGCCGCCGACCAGGGGTGACCAATCGCCAATCTCCTGCAAGTCGTGCCCGAGCGCGGTCAGACCCTCGCGTATCTCGATCGGAACGCGGGTTTCGATCTGGAGCTGCGGTATCGACCGTGGCTTTGATGCGTGGCGCCTCGATGGCCGCCTGCATCGAATAGCCATGGTCGATGCACATTGCTGATCATCTGCGGAGTCGTTTGCAGAATGCCGAACGATCCCGGAGTTCCGATAACCATGAAGAGCTTGTCATCGCGGAAGATCGCCGCCGGGGCCATGCACATTTCGATGTTGCGGTTCGGGCCGATCACATTGGGGCTGGCAGGATCGAAATCGAACCAGTAGCCGAAGTTGTTCAGCATCAGGCCGGTTTCGCCGGCCATCACGCCGCTTCCGAATCCGTCTCCCAGCGATTGCGTGATCGCCACCGCGTTTCCTTCGGCATCGATCACGTCGAAGTGAGTCGTGCATTCTTTGAGCACCAGTCTAGGATCGCCCGGCGCAATCGTGCCGTCCGGCCGCGCACCGCCGTATCGCTCACCTTCGACCCGCGCGCTGCTGGCCGCATCGACCAGCTCGCGTCGCTCGGCAGACGTATGTCCTCCGAGAGCAGCGCTTCGAGATCGATGTTCGGATTGGTCGTGTAGGCGATGCGGTCGGCCACCGCGATCTTGAAAACCTCGGCCAGCGTATGCAGCGTTTCGACCGAGTTCTGGCCCATGGCGGCCAGATCGAACGATTCGAGCATCTTGAAGGCCTGAAGGTATTGCCAGCCGCTGCAATTCGGCGGCGGGCAATTGATCGAGTAGCCACGGTAGTCGATTCCCAGCGGCTCCTTCCAGGTCGGTTCGTAGTTGGCCAGATCCTCCGCGTCGATGATGCCGCCCTGAGTTCTGGATGGAGTCCACGATTTCCTTCGCCAGACTGCCGCGGTAAAATGACTCTTTGCCTTCTTCAGCAATGCGCGTGTAGGTCGCAGCCAGCTTGGGTTGGCGAATGATCTCGCCTGCCACCGGCGCGCGGCCATTGGGCATGAACACCGCCTTGGTCATGTCAGTCAGATTGCCGGCCTGATAGACCATGTCGAAGAAGAACGCGTTTTTCACGGTCAATGGAACGCCGTTCGATCGCGTAGCCAATTGCCGGCGCGAAAAGCGCGTCCAGCGGCATCGACCCATGTTCAGCATGCGCGGTCAGCCAGCCGGCAGCGGCGCTTGGGATCAATGGGGCTTTGGCGCCGTGGTTCTTTTCGCCTTCATGGGCAAACGCATCGAGCGACGCGTTGCGCGAGGCCGGCCCGATATAGTCCAGCACGCGAAGTCGCTTTTCTTTCGCGATGTAGACGAGCATGTAGCCGCTGCCGCCCAAGCCGGACATGTACGGCTCGACGACGTTGAGGGCCGCGGCGGTTGCCACGGCCGCATCGACCGCGTTGCCGCCCGACTTGAGAATCTCCATACCGGCCAGCGACGCCAACGGGTGGGCGGAGGCGACAGCGCCGCGGGTGCCCATTGCGACTGGACGATGCGCTAGTCCACGATTCGGCCACGCCATGCGAAAGATGCTCCTCGTTGAAATCACTGTTCGCCTTGTCCGGCATTTTGTCACAGCACAGGCAGATCCCGCTTGCCACCGATCACGCTGGTGTAAGACATCTTGCCAGTGAGCGCGATCCGACTGGCCGCTCATCTTGCTGCGTCGTTAGCGGAAAGACCCTCGGGAGTGATGCTGATGCGAACGCACATGGATCGCATGTCACGCGTGCAAAATGGAGAGCGCCTGCATCGAACGTGCTGATTTCAGGAGGCGTCGATGATGAGGCTTTGACATATCTGACCATACCAGTTGGCACGAACTGCTGGAAGCGCTCGCTCCGCTGAAGTCGACTGGTCAGAAGAACGTATGGGAGAGAACTCCACATGACCAAAATTCGAGTCGGCGCAACCGTTGCAGCCGCAACACGCTTCGCTTCGAGCGGCTGCGTGAAGCCTGGAACACGGTCGACGCCTCTGGCGCCGATACGCTCTGGACGTGGGATCACTTCTTTCCCCTCAGCGGCGATCCTGAAGGAACCCATTTCGAGGGATACACCCTGCTTGCCGCCATGGGTGAAGCGACCAAAAACGTCCAGTTCGGCATGCTGGTGACCTGTAACTCCTATCGCAATCCCAATTTGCTCGCCGATATGGCGCGGACGGTCGATCACATCTCTGGCGGGCGACACATTCTGGGGATTGGCGCCGGGTGGTTTCAGCGAGATTATGACGAGTATGGCTACGAGTTCGGTACCGCGCCCGAACGATTGAAGGCGCTCGATGCGGCGCTTACCGATCATCAAGGATCGGCTGGCGAAGCTGAACCCGGGACCAGTGAACGGCAAGCTGCCGATCATGATCGGTGGGAGCGGCCCCAAGGTGACGCTGCGCATCACCGCCCAGCACGCCGATATCTGGAACGGTGGCGGCACTCCAGACGAAGCCGGCGCAAAGAACAAAATGCTCGACGAATGGTGCGAAAAGGTCGGACGGGACCCGAAGGAGATCGAGCGGTCGGTGACCGTTTCACCGCCATTCGACCAGGCGATGGTCGAGGCGTACGTGCGAACGGCTTCGACCACATCATCATTCGCTACTCAGCCCCGGAATTCGACACCGATGCCCTGCACGCATTGGTTGCGTGGCGGGACGCGTTCAGCGACTAGCCGGCATCAGCCTCGAAATCCACTCAGCCCAGCGGAACCGGTGGCCTGAATGCGGCCATCGGGTTTTGCATGGTGCTGTGGGGCTGAAACTGTGCATCTGGAAAATCAATGAATAAATGTATAGACATTAGTCTATACAATAAAAACCACGACTACAGCCGCTCCGCGGCACACCAAAACCAAGGTCGTCGGGTATCTAGATCCGGGATGGCCAGTTCTGACGTATGTACAAGAATTGTTCGGAACTGACCATCCGCCCTGCGACAGATCGCGGCAGGATTGGTGGGAAAGCCGGCAAGCCTGAGCAACCGCCTGGTGGCGCAGATCGGAAGCCCGACGACATTCGTGTAGCAACCCGAAACCGAGCTCACCATCGAAGCGGCTTCTCCCTGGATGGCATAGCCCCCGGCTTTGTCCATCGGTTCCCCAGTCGCAACGTACGCGGCAATTTCATCGTCCGCTAAGTCACGAAGTTCCACAACACTCCGCATGGTCTCTTCCCATGCGCATGCCTGATGATGTATCACCAGCACGACCGCGGTGATGACCTCATGTGACCGCCCACGCAGCCTGCCGCAGCATCGCGGATCGCCTCATGCTCGTCCGCCGGCTTTCCCAGGATCTCGCCGTCGAGCACGACATCGGTGTCCGCGGCCAGTACCAGGCAACTGGATACCAGCTCGCGACCGCAGCGGCCTTGGCCCTGCGCGATTGCGAGCACATTCTCGGACGGGGCTAAGACTCGGATCGACCGGTTCCGGCACGCCGCTCACGATCACCGTGAATCTGTCGACAAGTTGACCCAGCAGCTCGAACCGCCGTGGTGAGCCGGAAGCAAGGACGAGACAACGCTCGGTTGCGGGCATCGTTCTCCCCTTTCCATGTACGATTCGCGCAATCGGCCGACAGTTGAAATCGGGAGCTTCGATCCGGACGCCATGCACCGAGATTTCTATACCGTTATCCCCGCCGGTGGCGCGGGCACGCGCCTCTGGCCGCTCAGCCGCGCAAGCAGGCCAAAATTTCTTTTGCCGCTCATCGACGGCAGATCGCTCTTGCAGCTCACCGCCGAGCGGGTCGCGCCATTCTCCTCTGCTGATCGAATCTACACCGTTTCCGGCAAAGCGCATGTAGCCGCCATCGCGCGCCAGCTTCCAGATGATCCCCGACTCGAACCTTCTGGTCGAGCCAGGGATGCGCGGCACTGGCATCGGCGATTGCCTTGGCCGCGCTGCTGATCGCGCGCCGAGATCCCGATGCAATCATGGGGAGCTTTGCCGCCGATCACAAGATTGCCAACACTGCCGAATTTCACCAGGCGGTGCGAACCGCCATCGCGTCGGCCGAAGCCGGCTATCTCACGACCATCGGTATCGAGCCCAGTCATCCCGAAACAGGGTACGGCTACATCGAACGATCGGATGAGCTGGCATTGCCCGGCGCCTATCTTCGCGCGGCGGTTCGTGGAAAAACCAGATCTCGACACGGCGCAGAAGTTCATCGAGAGCGGCAGGTATCTCTGGAACGCCAGCATGTTCGTCTGGCGGGTCGATGTCTTTCTCCGTGAGTTCGCTCATGCCCAGGCGGAGCTCTTCAGAGCGTTGCAGCACATAGCCGATTGCTGGGACGATCCCGAACGGGCAGACGAGATCGAGCGAGCCTGGCTCGATCTGCCGGTGACCACCATCGACCATGGGTTGATGGAGCATGTGCGACGAGTTCGTGGTGGTGCCGGTCGACATGGGCTGGTCGGACATCGGCGATTGGAATGGCTTTGCGGAACTGATCGACGCAGACGCGGACGACAATTGCATCCGGGGAAACGTCGTGACCGAAGCGTCCAGCGGATGTGTGGTCTGGTCCGAGCGAGACCGGCCGGTGGCACTGGTTGGGGTGCAGAATCTGGCCATCATCGATCTCGACGATGCCTTGATGATCGTCGACCGCGAGCATGCGCAGAACGTGCGCGCGATCGTCGCGAAAATGGAACGGGAACGGCCCGACCTGACATGATGGAATCCGGCAACAACGGCATCCCGATCGATCTCTCACGCGATCGAAGCTGCCCGGACACTCTTGTTCGATGGTCCCAATGGCCCGATCGCCACGCGCACGCCACTGATTCTGTCCGATCCGCTCAGCAACCAGCTCGGCTGCCGGGTTTGGTTGAAGCTGGAAAACCTGCAAAAGACCGGGTCATACAAGATTCGCGGCGCCTACAACAACATCGCGAATCTTACGCCGGTGCAGGCAGAAGCAGGCATCGTCACCGCGTCGGCCGGCAACCACGCGCAGGGAGTGGCGCTGGCGGCGGCTGCGTTCGGTATCGCCGATCGAACCTCGGTGTTCGTGCCGATCGGTACGCCACGGGTCAAACAGGAAAACACCCGCGCATATGGCGTCGATGTGCGCGAGGCCGGCGAGAACTTCGATCTGGCGCGCGATCTTGCCTATGAGGAAGCGGCGGAAAGCGGCCGGGTGTTCATCGAGCCGTTCGACGATTGGCGCACCATTGCCGGCCAAGGCACGATCGGGCTGGAAATGCTCGACGATCTTCCAACTGCCAAAGCCATCGTGGCACCGGTCGGCGGTGGCGGGTTGATCGCCGGAATCGCCATCGCGGTCGATGAGCGATGAGCGCGCACACGCAGGTCATCGGGGTCGAAGCCGAGGGAGCGGCCTGTCTGGTCTGGGCGCTGGATCGCGGAGCACCGGATCCCCTGCCGGAACCACCGCGCACACAGATCGCCGACGGGATCAAGGTGAGCCGCATCGGCCAACGGCCCTATCTGGTTGCCAGCCGCTTGATCGGCCGGGATCGGGTCATGACCGTGCCCGACACGGAGATCGTCGCTGCGATTGCGGATCTGATGGTGTATGCCAAGATCATTGCCGAAGGCGCCGGGGCTACTGCGCTGGCAGGACTGCGCGACATCCAGCTCGGGCGCGTGCCGTCGATTCCGCCGTTTGGCCAGCAGGACGATGTCATCGTGCTGGTTTCGGGCGGCAACATCGATCCGAGCTTTTCCTGGCGGATTCTGTACGAGCAGTCAGTGCCGACCCTGCTGGTCATCCGCGTTTCGATGCCCGACCGCCCCGGCGAGCTTCTGCGCATGTTGCTGCCGATCGCTCATCTGAATGTGAACATCATCGATGTCGATGTGAACCGCCTGGATGCGCGCCCGCGCATGGGCGAGCGAATCGTGGAGCTCTGCGTCGCCATCACCGCGCAGTCCCAGGCGGACAGTTTGCTGAGTGCGCTGCGGGCCAAGGGCTATCACGTGCTCGTCAGCCGCTGGCAGGATCCGCGGCTCGATCGAACCGGCAATCTCTCGCGCTCCTTGCTTGACTTCCGATCGAAGCGTTGATGCCATGCTCCAGGAGGCACTTGATGAGTGACCAACCCCACGACGACCGCCAGGAGATCGACGATCCGATCGCGTATCGCGATCTGAGCGATCAGCTTCCGAATGAGGCCTTGCGCGAGGAGCTCGAGCGCATGACTCCCGAAGAGCGCGAAGCTGTATCTGGCATACCTCGAAGAGCTGGCAAAGACCTATCTCGGTCCGGGAGGGCCATAGAGGTTCCTGCTCATCACACGTCAGTGAGGCCAGCAACTCCGCACAGAAAGGCACCGTTCATCCGTCTCGAACGGCACGAACCCGGCTGAGCATGGTCCGTTCGTCAGGTGAACGAACCATGCCTCACGGAATTCAGGTGGCCGGGTTCCGCCCCGGTTCGCTTAGTACGCCTTCTTGCTTGGTGGGATCGATGCCGAGCTGCTCCATCTCGGCGGCAATGCCTTTGAGAATAAAGCCGGCATCGGAGCCAACGGTGAGGAACTGGAAGCCACGCGCCGCCAGGGCGAGCGCCTCGTCCGGGCCGGAGGTCGAATAGCCGGCGAATGTGCCGGTGTTCTTGCACGCCTGCAAAATCTTCTCGACGGCTTCGGCATGAATCTCGCTGGCGAAACGATCCCGCGGATGAACCCCGTAGGAGAGCGCGAGATCGGACGGACCGACCCAGCAACCGTCTACGCCCGGAGTGGAGAGAATCGCTTCAGCGTTCTCGACTGCCGTCTTGGTTTCGATCTGCACGGCCAGGAAGACTTCGTTGTCGATCTCATCGGTGTAATTGGCGCCGTACCGTCCTGCGCGGCCCCAACCCCAGGATCGGGTGCCGATCGGTGGGAAGCGCATGGCGTCCGCTGCTTTTTTGGCGTCATCGGCATTGTTGACCATCGGCACCACGATGCCAACGCAACCCTCATCGAGGAATCGGCCGATCCAGGTGAAGTCGTTGACCGGCACCCGGGCGACCGCATCGGCCGGATAGGCACCAATTGCAATCAGGCAGTCGATGATTCGGTCCATTCCGAACGATCCGTGCTGTCCATCGAGGAAAACGAAGTCGATGCCGGAAGCCGCCAGAGCCTCAGTGGCGATCGAAGACCCGATGCCCGAGGCGAATCCATACACCGGCTCGCCGGCCTTCAGTTTCGCGAACGTTCGATTTTTCACGTTTCCTCCTTTGTTCGGGCCTCCGTGGCCCGAAGCAACTCAGAACGTCCGAAGCGCCGTGCGTCGGACACGCGTTTCTCCCGGGTGGTTTCGTCGATTTCGCGGTGTTCGACCTCCCAACGTTTGCACCAGGACATTCGTATGAGCTTGTAAGACGTCTGATGATCGATTGGACGATTGTAGACGGTTGGTTGGGCGTTCGCTGGCACCTATCTGATTCGGATCACAGGCGAACGAAAACGGCTTTCAACTGGATCTTGAGGACACCAGCCGTCGATTCAGGCAGGGGTTGGCAAGCGATAGACCGACTCTGGCAAGCCAAACCGCTGCGCTTCCCCAACGAGCGCTTGCCAGGTCGTGTCATCGACCAGACATCCCTCAGCCTCACGGCGAGCCTGCTCGCGCACTTCCAAATCGCCCGGCATCAGCACTTCTGAGAATCCTTCCGCGGGGGTAGCAGTGCGCACACGCTCCGCCTCGTCGGTGACGACCTCGCGGAAGATCTCCAGGGGTCCGAAACGAGCCGGATCGATCGCGATCACGACTGGCCCATTACCGCCACGATGCGATTTCAGCCGTTCCTGGGTCATTCCGGCCAGTCCTCGACCGAGCAACTGCGCGAAGATGCTGAACCCTGATCCCTTGTGACCACCAAATGCCATCAAGGCGCCGCCATCATAGAAATCGTTGGGGTCGAGGGACGGCATCCCGTCCATATTGACGACCGCACCCGGGGGAATCGGGACCCCCTTGTTTTTCGCAACACGCACCTTTCCCTCAGCGATCAGCGCAGTGGCGATATCGAGCGCGATCGGATGCGCTTCGTCGTTTCCTGGCACCGCCCAGGCGACGGGATTGGTCCCCATCACTCGCGTACGCCCTCCGTACGGAGCGACGGCGGGTCCAGCATTCGCCATGGCAATACCGATCATTCCGGCACGAGCAATCGTTTCGACATAGGGCGCCACCCGGCCAACATGGAAACAGCGATCGACGGTACCGATGGCGATACCAAATTCCCGCGCTAATCCAATGGTCTCCTCGACGGCAAGCTGAAAAGCTGGTTGGCCCCAACCCCATTTGCCATCGACCTTGAGCGTGGCCCCATCGACGGCGATCACTTCGGGAATCGCAGTGGGGTCGAGCGAGCCGCTTTCGACGACTTCGATGTACTGGAGGATGCGAATGACCCCGTGCGAATCGTGACCAGTCAGATTGGCCGCGACCAGTGCATTCGCAACGAATGCGGCGGTTTCGGCAGGAGTGCCGACGGCTTCGAAAAGCCCTGCCGTCAGACTGCGAAGCTGATCGGCGCTGCAAATTGGCATTTTGAGAACGACTCCGTTCGAACGTGACGACTTAGTCCGTTGTTGGCGGATTGTAAAGTGTCAACAATCGATGCGCCGGAGGGTATCGCGGCGTGGGTTCAGTGTCTCAGGTCAACCGTCAAAAGCATCGGAGGGAGTCGACGTTGGCATTGGGTTCGTGACCGCGCTCGGCGCGCGCACATGAGACGCCTGATATGGGACTTCTATCGAAGTCCTATCCCTCGTAACCACGCACTACTCCCTGCAGAAGCTGGCCGGACTCGGCCATGACATAGCGCAGGCCATCGAGGTAGAGCAGCACGTCCATGAGCTCCTGCCCCTCGAACTGCTCGACCGCATCCGCGAGCTCGCCGCATTCGCGCAGCGCCGAAACCAGGTTTTGCCGCGCTTGTGAGCCGCGCTGGAAGTTGTTCCGATCGATATCGCTCACAAGGCAACCTCAGCGGCGAGCGGCGGTCGGGTCCAGCCCACGCCGAAGTGATTGGTCAACAAATTTTCTATCGCCATGCCGATCCGGCAGAGGCGCTCTTCATCGTAGGGACGGCCGGCTATTTGCAAGCCCACCGGCAGTCCGTGCGCGTCGAATCCGCACGGAATCGAAAGCACCGGCTGGCCAGTGATATTGAACGGCATCGTCATGCGGGTATACGCAAGGGTGACATGCTCGCGCGCGGCGCCGGGATAGTCGGCATAGAGATCGTCGGCCGGCAGCGCGGTCGCGGGCGTGGAGGGGGAGATCAGCACATCGAGCCCGTGGTCGAGAAACACTTGCTCGATGCTGGTCCGCACGACCGTTCTCGCCTGGAGCGCCCGTACGTAGCCAGCCGCCGGAATGACCGACGACGCCTTCACCCGTTCCACTAATGTTGGACCGTATCCCTTGGGATTCTTCATCACCCCTTCGCGGTGCACCACCTCGGTTTCGACCCGATTGATGATGAATCCGGCGGCGCGGGCGGCTCGCGCATCGTTGCCAGGGTGAATCGACGACCCCGGCTCCCGCGGCGGCAAGCATGCCAATCGTCAGCCGCACGGCTTCGTAGACGCCTGGCTGCAGCTGCTCGAAAAAGTGGGGATGCGACACGCCCACCCGGAGTTCGGAAAGCTCAATCGGGGCCAGCGGGACGTCTCGCTCGATGCCGGCCAGCGCGCAGTACATGATGTAGGCGTCTTCAGACGTCTTCGTCAGCGGTCCGACCGTATCCAGCGCCCAGGCAAGCGGGAAAACACCTTTGGTACTGAGCACGCCAAACGTCGGTTTCAAACCAACCGTTCCGCAGACCGAAGCCGGAATGCGAATGCTGCCCCCGGTGTCGGATCCCATAGCCGCGGTCGCGGAGCCAACGGAAACCGCGACCGCCGATCCTCCCGAAGAGCCGCCGGGAATCCGGTTCGGGTCCCATGGGTTTCGCGCGGGGTGACTCACTACGCCGGCAGCAAACTCCTGGGTGACCGTTTTCCCGATAACGATTCCACCCGCCCGGCGCAGCATTTCGACTGACGTGGAATCTTCGGTAGCCGCTTTCACCCTGGCACGCGATTTCGAATTGCATTTGGTGGGCAATCCCGCCACATCGAAGATGTCCTTGATGGCCAGCGGAATGCCATGCAACGGCCCAACGAAAACGCCGCCGCGGGCGGCATCGTCCTGCCGTTCGGCGGTTGCGCGGGCGGTATCGCCGGTGAGCTTGACGTAGGCGTGCAGCTTCGATTCGGTGCGCTCGGCGCGGGTCAGATTCGCCTCGACCAGTTCGGCGGCAGTGAGCTTTCCGGAGCGAAGCGCGGTTTGTGCCTCGGAAATGGTCAGATCGGCGGGATCGCCATCGAGCCAGGTCATGAGCGAGACCCCGTTCACGCGCTGCCAGGCCGGATCGTAGATCGACGCGGGATCGACGCCCTCCAGATCGAGCGTGTCGATATCGGCTATGAAGGCGATCAGGTCGTCGACACTGGCTTCCAGCGAATCTTCGTCTGGCAGGATCTCCACCCCGAAGATCGCTGCATAGCCGACCAGCGTCGGGCGTTTCGATTCATGTTGCTGCATTGCCTGCTCCATCGTGTCAGCCCGCTACGAGGCGCCATTCCCAAAAGCGCGCGAGAGGACCCCCGTCAGGGTAGTTCTCGTGACCGTTGCTGCCGCCATCGAACAACGCAGTCAGCCACGCATCGCTCGCCGGTTACTGGATCGGTACGTTTGTCCTCGACGCTTTGGAACTATTCGAGTTCCGGACGATCATCGCATGTTCGAGTCGGGAAATCGTTCGCCAGTCCAAGTATTGCGTATTGCACTTGCGAAACGTTTCGTCGCCGCATTGATGACGAGAGTACGCACGCTGTGGCGCGCCTTAGTGCGCAATGAACAAGAATGGCTCGCAGAAGAACTCTAGATGCCCATGAAGTGATATTTTCTACACAACGACTCTGTAAACGCTTACCATTCGTCAGCAATTGACCCTTTGCACATAGCTGTGCGTACCTCGCAGTCGCCATCAACCATGGTCGAGAACGGATATTCCCTCCGTCGCTGGCGAAGTTACGGGCAATTTGCACATTCCTGGCGTTCGGTCGGAGCATCGAGGAGAAAAGCATGGGTAACGATTCAGTGAACCGCGTTCTGGCACAGTCGCTCGACAGTCATGAGGTGAGCCGTCGCCGGCTCATGCAGCTTGGTGCTGCCGCAGGGCTATCCGCTACCGCCGCTTCCGGGTTGCTGTTCGTGCAATCGGTTGGTGCTCAGGATGCGGAGTCTGGCGGCGAGATCATCGTCGGGCTGAATTACGAAATGGATAATCTGGATCCGGCGGTCACCCCATATGCGGTGTCGCACTGGGTCATGATGAACATCTTCGATACCCTCGTCTGGCGCGGTACCGATGGCACGTTCTATCCCGGACTGGCCGATTCGTGGGAGATCAGCGAAGACGGCACCGTTTGCACCTTCAAGTTGAAAGAGGGTGTCACCTTCCACGACGGTACGCCGTTCAACGCCGAAGCGGTCAAGTTCGCCTTCGATCACATCGTCGACCCGGAAACCCTCTCCGGCTTCGCGTCGAGCCTTCTCGGTCCGTACGACCGAACCGAGGTCATCGACGAGTACACCGCCGCCGTTCACTTCACCGCTCCCTATGCTCCATTCCTGGATAGCGCCAGTCAGGCATTCCTGGCCATCCCCTCTCCCACCGCGGTCCAGGCCGACCGGGAAGCATATCCTTCGCAATCCCGTCGGAACGGGGTTCATGAAGTTCGTCGAGTGGGTGCCGAACGATCACATCACGCTCGTCCGAAGAATCCCGACTACAACTGGGCCTCTCCGGTCTTCGCTCACACGGGAGCGGCATACCTCGACAAGATCACCTTCCGCTTCTATACCGACAGCCCCACCCGCCTGGCCGCGCTCGAAGCCGGCGACGCGAATCTCATCCAGACCCCATTGCTCAATGAAATTCCGCGCTTGAGTGAAAGCTCGGATTTCCTGACCAACGTTCCATTGAATCCAGGTCTCCCCGAGACGATGTTCTGCGACACGACCAAGGCCCCGACTGACGATCTGGCCGTCCGGCAGGCGCTGAACATTGCGCTCGATCGAGAGCTGATCGTGCAGATCGGCATGTTTGCGCAGTCGAAGCCGGCATACGGGCCCCTGTGGGAATCGACCCCGTACTACTCCGCCGCGGTCGAGGAGCTCTATCCCTACGATCCCGATCGCGCCAAGCAAGTGCTGGAGGATGCCGGCTGGGTCGAAGGGAGCGACGGAATCCGCGAGAAGGACGGTCAGCGCCTGACCGTTTCCCTCCCGGCGACCGACTTCACGACTCCGTTCGATGAGCTCGCGCAGGGAATCTGGAAAGAGGTCGGTATCGAGCTCGAGCTGGTTCCCATGGACGGCGCCGCGGCTGACGAAGCGATCGCCAATAGCGAGGTCAATCTCTACGACAATTCGTGGGTCAGCAGCGATCCGGTCGTTCTCAACAATCTTTTCCTCAGCGAAACATCGACGGCGGCTATAACTGGAGCAAGTGGGCCAACGAAGAGCTCGACCAACTGCTGAAGTCCGGCGAAGGCACGATGACGAGGAGAGCGTGCTGATATCTATGCCCAGATCCAGGCGCATCATCATGGAAAACGCGCTGATCGTACCGCTGTACGGCAATCCCGGGAGCGTCGATCGCGTACGAGAGCCAGTACAACGACGTGAAGCAGGATTTCCGCAACTATCTCTGGCTGTACGACGTGTCGGTCAGTTCATAGCAGCCAGGTAGCGAGAAAGGGCGGGCACCACGATGGTCCTACGATTCGCGCTCCAGCGCATCGTCATGATGGTGCCCGTCCTCTTCCTCGTGTCGGTGGTCGTCTTCATGATGGTCCACCTGACGCCAGGCGATCCGGTCCGAGCTGATGTTGGGCCGATCGGGCGCTTCGGCTGAGGAAGTCGAGAGCGTCCGCAACCAACTCGGGCTGAACGACTCCATTGCCCGTGCAATACGTCCATTTCGTTTCGGATTTGGCTGACCGGCAATCTGAAATCGATCCGCACGCAACAACCGGTCACGCAGGAATTCTTCGGTCGCTTTCCCCAAGACGCTCGAGCTCGCCATCCTCGCCCTGATCGTTGCGACAGTGCTCGGGTTCGTGCTGGGCATTATTGCGGCCACCCATCAGAACTCCTGGCTCGACAGCCTGGCCATGGCGGTGAGCTTGCTCGGCGTTTCGTTCCCAGTTTCTGGCTGGCCTTGATACTGGTCTTTCGTGTTTGCTATTTCCTTCGACTGGTTACCCGCGACCGGAACCGAGGGAATCGCGCGCCTTGATCCTGCCAGTGACGGTGCTGGCCGTCGAACAGATCGCCCTGATAGCTCGCCTCGTGCGCGCCAACATGGTGGAGGTGCTGCGAGACGATTACATTCGCACCGCCCGCGCGAAGGGACTCAGACGAACGGTCGGTGCTGACCGGTCATGCGCTCCGCAATGCACTCCTGCCTTCGATCACCCTGCTGGGGCTGAACTTCGGCTATTTGCTTGCCGGGGCGGTGATCGTGGAAACGATCTTCGCTCGACCCGGAATTGGCCGGCTCATCGTCGACGGGCATTCTCAACAAGGATTTTCCACTGGTTCAGGGAGCAGTCCTGTTAACGGCCGTTGTCTATCTGATCGTCAATCTGATTACCGATATTTCCTACGGTTTCGTCGATCCCGCGCGTCCGACATTAGTCGCAGCGCCGCGATCGAAGAGCGAGCAAGTTCACATGGCCCAGGCAACCGCAAATGCCACCAGTACCTCAATCCGCTAGCCGGCTCGATGTCGCGCTATGGACGATGCGGCAACCCAGAGATCGCGATCGACGCTGCGCCGGCTTTTGCGCCACAGGAGCGCGGTGATCGGGCTCGCGATTATCGTCGTGCTCATCATCCTGGCGCTGCTGGCGCCATGCTCGCTCCATACGACCCCATTCAGATCACTCGCGATGTCATGCAGGCGCCCTCACCGCGCTCACTTGATGGGAACCGACAATCTCGGCCGGGATGTTTTTAGCCGCGTGTTATACGGAGCGCGCATATCGCTGCAGATGGGATTCATCGCGGTTGCAATCGCCGCGTCGATCGGGACCCTCATCGGTCGTGATCGCCGGGACCTATGGCGGATTGGTCGATGGATGTCTTCATGCGGCTCATCGACGCCCTTATGGCATTCCCGGGATTCTGCTGGCATTGACCGTTGCGGCCACGCTTGGGACCTGGTCTCTATAACGCCATGATCGCGGTCGGCGTGGCCTGGATTCCCAGCTTCGCGCGCATCGTTCGTTCGAGCGTGCTTCAGATCAAGGAGACAACGTTCGTCGAAGCGGCGCGCGCGTCGGGCGCCAGCGATATGCGCCTGATCACGCGGCACATTCTGCCGAACACGCTGGCCGCAATCTGGTGCTGGCCAGTCTGGGCGTGGCCACTGCGATTCTGGTGGGCGCCGCGCTTTCGTTCCTGGGTGTGGGCGCGAGTCCGCCAACCGCGGAATGGGGAATCATGCTCTCCGACGGGCGGCCGTTCATGCGCAGCGCCTGGTGGATCATGGCCTTTCCCGGACTGGCCATCACGATAACCGTGCTGGGCGCCAATCTGGTTGGCGACGGCCTGCGCGACGTGCTCGATCCCCGCATGCGGATTAACTCGCTAGGTTTACGTTTCGTCGTTCGAAGGAGAGAAATGTGAAGGCGCGTGTTCGCGGAACCGAGATCTGGTTCGACATGACGGCGCCGGCCTGGTTCCCGATGGCCCTCGCATGGTGGAGAAGCCGGTCGCATTCGTATTGCACGGCGGCCCGGGCGGCGATCATAGCTACTACAAGCCCGGCCTCGACCCGCTCACGGAAAAAATGCAGCTGGTCTACATCGACCATCGCGGGCAAGGCCGCTCAGGCCGCGGCGACCGCTCGACGTATACCCTCGAAAACAACGTCGAAGATCTGGAGGCGTTCCGCGAGCATCTCGGTCTCGACAAGATCGTGCTGTTTGGCGCGTCCTACGGCGGCATGGTGGCGCTTTCGTATGCCGTTCGTTATCCGCAGAACGTTTCGCATCTGATCGCGCTCGTGACCTCGGCGCACGCCGGCACCCTCGAGCGTGCCAAGGAGATCCTGGCGGAACGCGGCACCGATGAGCAGAAGCGCGTCTGCGAAGCGCTGTGGGAGGGGAATTTCCAAACCGAGGAAGAGCTCTTCCATTACTTCGACGTCATGGAGCCGATCTACTCCTACTCCTACAAACCCGATATGCCCAAAGATGGTCTCGAACGGGGTATCTATTCGATCGACGCCATCAATGAGGGATTCAGCGGCTTTCTGCGCACGTACGATGTGCGGGACCAGCTCCACAACATCACCTGCCCGACGCTGGTCGTGGCTGGACGGCACGACTGGATCTGCCCGCCCGAGTATCTCGGAAGAGATCGCCGCGCTCATTCCGCAAGCGGACTTGCGCATCTTCGAACGCAGCGGACACGAAGTCATCTACGACGAGCCGAATGAGCTCTTCGACGTCATTCGCGGATTCATGACCTACAACGAAACGAACTGACAACCGAGACGCGTGGGGAACGAGGTTCCCCACCCGTCTCTTTCATCCGCAGCGAAGGCTGCGGCTGGTGTGCTACGAATCTTTGGTCGTCGCGAACGCCACGATGAGATCGACCAGCCAGTTCAGATCGCGCTCATCCACCGATTCGACCGGCGAATGGGTATAGCGCGTGGGATAGGTGAGCAGCGCGGCTTCGATCCCACGCCGGATCAATGCGGCGCCGTCACTGCCATATTGCTGATAGATAGCCCGCTGCGCCGGAATGTCGTTGCTTCCGCGCAACTGCCAGCAAGCGGTCGGACAGTTTGCGCGAGTAATGCGCGGACATGTCCTGATAAACGACGGCAGGTCCGGCCCCCAACTTGTTCGGAAAGTCCCGCGCATCCGGGCCTGGATTGTCGCCAACCAGTCCGACATCGATATTCAGACAGAGATCGACCTCGACTTCGTCGGCGATACTCTGCGCCCCGATCAATCCGTTCTCTTCCTGCACCGTCGAGCCAAGCAGGAGTCTCGAATGTCAGATCGCTCCGTTTCGCCAGTTCTTCGCCTGCGATCGTGGCAATCGCCAGCGCTGCGCGATCGTCCATCGCCTTCCCGGTGATCAAATTCGGGCCATAACGCTGGACTTTCGGATTCCAGATCACCCGGCATCCTGGGTAGATATCCAGCGCTTCCGCTTCAGCGCGCGAGCTCAAACCCAGATCCACGAACCAATCGTTCCACTCCCACTTGGCGGCCTCGCGGACTTTCATCGACATGGCATGACCGCTGGTCGTTGCGAAAAAACCCGGCACCGTCCCGGATTCCGTCAGTACCAGCGCAGGTTGATTGAGCGGGAGCATCCACTTCGGCGGATACCCGCTCGTATCACTGTAGTACGGCCAAAGATGGATGAACCCGCTGTCGGTCACACTTTTGACCATGTAGCAGATTTCGTCAGCGTGGCCCATGATCATGAGTTTTCGGCCCGAGCCGCCGACCTTCGCAATGACGTTGTCAACTTTTGTCCGCTGAACATCGGCGAAGCGCGACCAACGCTCGTAGATCCAATCCTGGACCGCATCTTCATGCCCGGTCGGCCCGGGGAGCTCGCTCAGCTCGCGCACGGCGTCATAAAGTTCCGGTCGAATTGTCGACATGCGGGAATGTCTCCTCGTGCACTCGTTGTTTCCGGGTACTCGGGCAGCCCCGGACGTCATCGGTAGACGAAAAGTATCGTCGTTTTCAGGCAGGAAACGGTCCCCATATCCGGGATTCGTGGGGTGGCTTCGGCCGACAGGTATCCCTCATAGAGATGGGAATTCCTTCGCGAGCAATGTGACTGGATCGCCCGTTACTTGTTGTGCACCAGCAGATCATTCGCGAAATAGGTGTGGTTGCCATCGAGCCGCAGGTTGTAGACCACCGTCGTCGCATCGGCAGTTTGCTGGTCGATCCGATGAAGCTCGATCGGCGCCACATCGATCGCCACCGAGCTGCCTCCTGAACCAACACCAGCTCCGACGGCCGCGAGCACGCCACTCAGCACGTGCAGCCGGTCTCCCACCTGCAGATTGCCGACGATGAGCGCAGGATTCTCCCGGGACGTGGCCAGCGGATCGATTGCCTTCCATCCCTCATCGGTCATGAACGGATGTTCCGCCGTGACGAACGCGTCGCCGTCGTTCAGGGCGTAGAGAAGCCTGCTTCCCAGTTGCGGAGTCTCGATCGACTCCACACGATTGACAACACCACCAGCTCCGATGACCAGATCGCCGACGGTGACCTCCCCGATCGGCCGGGTGGTGCCATCCGCCAGAGCGACGCGGGTGTCAGCAGTGAAACACGAGTACGGATCTCTGCACGGTACGATGCAGGCCACGGCGCCGAAGCAACACGTGCTGGGCCCACCGCAAACGGTGCCGGCGGCGCATTCGTCACAACTTTCTCCGCAGGTTCCCGCGTCGAATTGGAAGCAGATACTCGCGCCGCTCGCCAGAATCGTGCAGCCGCACGTATCTCCACAGTAGAGCTCTGGATCCTGCTCCTCACAGAAATCCTGGCCGGCGGGACATGTCGCGGAGAGTGACCCGCAAAACCCTCCGTCTCGGCAAACGCCGCTGCAGCAATCGGAATTTTCGATGCACGGGCCGCCGAAGTCCGGGATACAGGCGGCGACGCAGATGTTATCGATACAGGCAGATCCGGCTGCGCAATCCCGATCCGTGCAACAAAGACCAGGTGAGAGGCATTCCCCGTCGCATACGATCTGTCCCGCAGGGCAACAGAGCTCTTCGCCATAGCAGGCACCGTAACAACAGGCGTTATCGCAGCATTCGGCAACGCCAACCGGACAGCAATCGGGACCGCATTTGTCACTGCCTGACGGACAACAGCAACTCGATCCGCATGGAACCTGATTACCTGGACAGGTGATCGGCTTTGGCGTGGGCGTCGGGCGCCTGGCCGCCTCAGCATCGCCCTGCGCGAGCGCACGGGCGCCGAGCGCTCCTCCCAGCCCCAAAAATCCCCGAAGGACCCGGCGCCTGCTGCTTTCTGACGCAAGTGATTTGACGAGGGAGTCGAAACGTCGATCGTCCATGCAGGATATGCCCTCTTGTCGTTCGCGCCGCCGCCAATGCCCGAGTTGTCTGTAAGCGTGAGCATAGGGCGCGCTCTCACCCATCGCAAGCGCGAAATTCGCGATTCTCGTTGCCCTGCGTTTGCCAGGGCCCCAGCACGGACCGCGCCCCGCGGTTGGCGACCGGGCTTATACTTTTCGGGTTGAACGTATCGCCGTTTTGCGGCGAGCTGCCGTGCATCCTTTCACGATATCGCGCGGCTAATTATAGAAGGGATCG
The DNA here is from genome assembly GCA_963720855.1 of uncultured Chloroflexia bacterium. Taxonomy (GTDB): domain Bacteria; phylum Chloroflexota; class Chloroflexia; order Thermomicrobiales; family UBA6265; genus JAMLHN01. The sequence continues at coordinate 987,814 of CAVRGV010000003.1, forward strand.
TCCTCATCAATGGCGGACGTATCGGCGGCAACGCACGAGTTCGATCTTGTCCTGCTCGGCGGCGGCACAGGCGGCTACGTGGCGGCAATTCGAGCCACCCAGCTCGGACTGAAAGTCGCGGTTGTCGAGGAACTGATTCTCGGGGGCACCTGCCTCCATCGCGGTTGTATCCCCACCAAGGCATTTCTCAAATCGGCCGATGTCTTCGACCAGGTCAAGAGCGCGGCCGAATTCGGGATCAACATCAAGGGCGACATCGAGTTCGACTACGATGGCGCGCTCACCCGATCGCTCAAAGTGGTCGACGGGCAATACAAGGGCCTGCTCTATCTCTTCGACAAGAAGTACAAGATCCCGGTCTTCCTGGGACGCGGCGAATTGATCGACGATCACACGGTCGGCGTCACCCCGAAAGATGGCAGCGCGCCGTTCAGCCTCAAGGGCAAGTACATCATCATCAATACCGGTTCCCGGCCGCGCCCGATCGACGGCGTGCCCTATGACGGCAAGCAGGTCATCAACTCCGACCATGCGGTCGTGCTGGACAAGCTGCCGAAGAGCTTCATCATCCGCGGCGGCGGCGCCACCGGCGTCGAGTGGGCCTCGGTCTACCACCGCTACGGCACCCCGACCACGCTGGTCGGCAATATCGTCCCGATGGAAGACAAAGAGGTCTCCGATCAGCTCGCCCGCTCGTTCCAGCGGCAGAAAATGGCCGGTGATCCAGGGCGCCCGGCCGACCGCTGACGACATCGAACTCAGCAAGAACGGCATCAAGATGCGCGTCAAGGATGCCAAGGGCAAGGAGAGCGTGGTCGAAGGCGAAACACTTCTGGTGGCGATCGGCCGCCAGGGGAATGTCGAAAACATCGGCCTCGAAAAGGTCGGCATCGAGACCAAAGCGATCGTACATCCCGGTCAACGACATGCAGCAGACCAAGATTCCGCACATTTATGCCATCGGCGATGTCAACGGCAAGCAACTGCTGGCCCATACCGCCATGCACCACGGCATCATTGCGGTCGAGCACATCATGGGGCTCAATCCGTTCCCGCTGAACGAAGAGATGAACTCTCCGTCCTGCACCTATTGCGAGCCGGAGATCGGCAGCGTCGGGCTCTCCGAGCAGGTCGCGCAAGGATCGGGCTACAACGTCAAGATCGGCAAGTTCCCGATGAAGCCGAACGCCAAGGCAGTCATCGAGGGCACACGGACGGTTTCGCCAAGATCGTTGCCGACGCCGACACCAAGGACCTGCTCGGGCCTGCACATCATCGGTCCGCACGCGACCGAGATGATCGCCGAAGGTGGTCTGGCGCGGCTGCTGGAGAGCACCCCGGAGGAGTTGGCGATTTCGGTCCATCCGCACCCGACCGTTTCCGAGGTCATCGGCGAAGCCGCGCACGACTGGCTCGGCCACGCGATTCATATCTAGACTCGATCAAGATTCAGGACCAACTGAAGCGGGGTGGCCGGCGGGCCACCTCGCTTTTCTTGTTCCCGCGACGATCAGCGCAACCGCCTGATCGCCAGTGGACGTCCAGGGAGAGACACTTCTGAGATGTCGCCGGTTTCGAGATCGACGTAGGTGAGACCATCCCATCCTCCGGCCGCGAAGCTGTAGCCGCCCGTGAGGATGGCCGTTTTCCCGTCACCCGTGATCGCAACCTGCTCGTGTGGGCGATCGAGCTCGATGATCTGCTCAGCGCCGGTTTCGAGATTCAGGATGGTGAGGCTGGGAGGCCCAGGCGCTGGACCCGCAGGTCCGGTGCCGACGATGTACGCGGTTTGCTCATCGGCGGAGAGCACGATGCCGTGCTGATGCGTGTTCGCCGTCATCGGGAGCGCGCTCGATTCACCGGTCATCGGATCGAGCATCCAGAGGATCTTTCCCACATACGGCAGGAGCAAGGTGCCATCGCGACGCACCGCGGCATAGTGCGGTTTGTCGAACTCGCCGTATCCGAGCGGCGCGGCATCGATCGTGGTGACAGTCAGGCTCTCCAGCTCGATCGCGGAGATCGTAAACGAGTCATGGTCGATCGAATAGACGTACCGGCTATCGGGCGAGGCCGCGACATCGAACGGGCGAACCCCGACCGGCACCGCCGCGACGAAGGCTCCCGCCGCGACATCGTAGAGCTCGACCACCCCGTTCGCGCCGTTCAGGTTGATGCCGGCTGCGACCATCTTCCCATTCGGCGTAACCGCAACTCCCATACCACCTGATCGGTATTCGCCATAGCCCACACCGTCGATCGGCGTCTGGTACGGCAGTGTGCCGGTCACCTCGAGACGTTCCACATCGACGATCGTGAGGTCCTGAGCGGAGCAGATATACGCCTGTCCGTCGACCGCTCCCGTGGCGCCCCAGGGTGAAGCAGCAATTCCCACCAAAGCATCGGCGCCGCCGTCGAGTAGCGTCATCGCGTCAACGGTCGGGTTCGTGAGCAGGAACAATCCGTTCCGCGCCGGTTGGGCGAGGGCCGAAGCAGGAAGCATGAGGGTCGCGGCCGCTCCCGATGTTTTGAGTATCGTGCGTCGGGTAAAGCGTGAGGTCATGATATCGATTCACCTCGTCCGGTTCGAGCGGTTCCCTTTTGGTACCCTACCCCGGTTGATCGACCGATTGCAACACGATAGAGGAAGGAACCGCGACCAATGAAGTTGCTCCAGTTTCAGGGTGGAGATGGGCTAAAGCTCGGCGTCAAGACCGACAACGGCGTCGTCGATGTGGCAGCCGCCGGCCGGGCGCTCGGAATCGACTCCCCGGCATCCCTGATCGAGGTCATCGAAGTGGGCCAGCCAGCCATCGACGCGCTGCAAGGGTGTGATCGATGCAGCCGCGGCCTCCGATTCTGCCGCCGAATGGACCCTCGACGAGATGGGTCTGCAATATGGGCCGGCGGTCGCCGATCCCGGCAAGATCATTTGCGTCGGGCTCAACTATCGCCGTCATGCCGCCGAAACCGGCATGGCCGTGCCGGAAACACCGGTGCTCTTCTCGAAGTTCCTGAACACGATCGCGTCGTATGGCGATAGCGTGTCGTTGCCGCCGGTTGCGCACTGAGTATGACTACGAGGTCGAGCTCGGCGTCGTTATCGGCACGCCGGCCCGCAACGTCAGTGAAGAGGATGCGCTCGACTACGTTCTTGGTTATGTCACCTCGAACGACATCAGTGTTCGTGATTTGCAGACCCGCACCAGCCAATGGCTGCTCGGTAAGACGCTCGACAACTTCCTGCCGGTCGGACCCTACCTGGTGACAGCGGACGAGGTCGGCGATCCCCAGCATCTCGGTATCAAGACCTGGGTCAATGGCGAGATCCGCCAGGACTCGAGCACCGGCGACATGATCTTCACCGTCGCCCAGATCATCTCCTACATCTCGCGCTACTTCACGCTCGAGCCGGGCGACTTGATCGTCACCGGGACACCGGAAGGCGTTGCCATGGGGCGCGAGGACAAGCCGTGGCTGAAGCCGGGCGACGAAGTCGTGGTCGAAGTCGAAAAGCTGGGCGTACTCAAGAACGTGATGATTGCCTGATTCGAGGAATAATCGGCAATCGGCCGGGCGGCTCACCTATAGTCTCCCTATGAATGACAGAACTCCCGGCGAGGCGGCACAAACCGCCTCGCCCAAATTCTCGCGGGATCCGCAGCCGGCATCGTTGCAGGCGTCGCGTATGGGCTGACTGCCTGGAATCGACAACAAGATCTCGGGGCAGGCGTCTTTACGACTCTGCAGCTCCTGGCCAGACCCTTTGTGTCATCGCGCGTAAGGCGAATGCGGTGGGTACGCTGATCCATTTCGGCAATTCGGCTGCGCTGGGTTCGCTCTACGGTCTCGCTCGCCGAACCCCATCTGCCTGGGCCGCCGGTGGTCAAGGGACTGATTTTCGTCACGATCGAAGGAACCATGCTCTACCCCATCATGGCGCTGGAATCGCACCATCCGGCGATAAGCGTCGAAGAGATCGGTCCTACTGGTCTGGAAGAGCTACTTCTGGAATTTGCCGCGGCACATCTCGCCTATGCGAGTGGTGCTGGGCTGGCTCTATCCGAAACTACGGAACAAGTGACACCAGCGCCCGGAAGGGCGCGTTCCCCTCGAATCGGTAGCTGCCCGGTAGCGGCCGGAACGACGGCCGATTCGTACTGGGCCAGGTCCAGTCGCTGCTCCATCCGTAATCAGGGCGGCGGTGCCCGAGATCACCGTGACCGCCTCGAACGACCGCGCTTGCGGTGTCGCGCTCGATGGTCGATGCCATCCGAGTCGACCAGATCGAGCTGGAAATACGGACATCCCAGTATCCGAAACGATCCGTTTGGCACGCGTTTCACCATCGGAGAAAACTGGGGGCGCAGGTCGGGTTTGATCGACGTCGACCGACTGCTCGATATGCAAGCGCGCGGCCAGAACTGGCCGGGCGGCCCCAATCGGAAACCCGGTAGGTCAGGTCGGAATTTTGCTGGACTTCGTAGATGAAGATGCCCGGCCCAAGCGCATGGATCAGCCCGGCCTCGACCAGCAGAGAATCGCCCGCTCGCACCGAATGGCGTTCGAGCATGGTATCGAGCGAACCATTCCGGATCGCCGCGTGCACATCGCCGGCAGCAGTTCCGGTCCGAACGCCGGCGATCAGCTCCGCCCCCGGTTCGGCGTCGAGCACGTACCATGCTTCGGTTTTGCCCCGAAATCCCTCGCCTTCGATCTCCCGCGCCAGCGCATCGTCGGGATGAACCTGGATGGAAAGCCAGTCAGCTGGATCGAGCAGCTTGATCAGCAGTGGAAAGACCGCCCCTTCTGATTCGAAGACTGGCCGGCCCGAGGATTTCGGAGGGATAGGCAGCGACCGCTTCGGCGAGTGTCTGTCCCGCCATTGGACCGCTCTCGATCTGGTTCTGGTCGCAAACGATCCACGCTTCGCCAAAGGGCGGATCGTGCGCTCCCAGGCGGATGCCACCCCACACGCGCTCTTTCCGCTCAGTTTGAATCCGGAACGGGAACAGCCTGGGCACTGCTAGCGGATATCCCTTCGCGTCCGGTCATCCTCCGCGCCCGGCGAAACGACGATCGGCTGGCGCTGAGCCAACGTTTCCGCGGGTTCGGTGAAGTGCCACCAATAGAGAAAGACCGCCGCGACCAGGGCGCCAATCGAATCGGAGATGAGATCGTAGGTCGTATCTACTCGTCCATTGTGGCGCCCGGTATCGAGCAGCTTGTCGCCGACGTACTCGTAGATTTCCCAAGCCATGCCGGAGCCAATGGCCAGCGCGACCGCTACCAGAATGAGCTTGCTCGGCGCCCATTGGATGGTCCCTTTGCGAGACATATTGATCAGCAGATCCCCCATGGCCGAGGCAACCGCCGCGCATCCGAAAAAGTGGGTGAACTTGTCGTAGGAGATATACCGGTCGTACATGTGGGCGGCGGTGCCGAGCGTATCGGCGTAGGTGGTAACGATCACGATGGCATGAGTCAACACCGAGAAACCGCCTTCGTGGCGGAAATGCACGCTGAAGACCAGGATGATGAGGATCGTCAGCGCAATCTGCGTCACCATGTAACCCCAGTACCGGGTGAATCCGGGGTCGACCGCCTGCCGGGCGAGCAAATACGTCAACAGGAATCCGAGCGAATAGACCGTTGCCCGCAACCGTGGGACATCGGCAATTTCCCGCGCCGCCGCGTTGAGCTGGATGCCGATCTGGCGCGGGGCAATCTGAGCGAACGAGAAGTAATAGGGACCCCCCAGGCGGCGGTCGACCCAGAGGAGCGCCAGGAAGGGTCCGACGGAGATGGCGATTCCGACGATCCAGTCGACGACATAGTTCCGGCCAGTCGCCATGACGGAAAGCGCCATGAGTGTCACCGGCCCTAACAGCCAGAACCAGCGCACGCGGCTTTTCACGCCCACGAAGAGCGCCGCGCCACTCAGCGCCGCCCAGCCAACCGGAAGACTGGGAAGCGAAGCGAACCAGCTCGTGTCGCCCTGCGATCTCCCAAGCAGCGCCTGGGTATCGACCATGCCACTGCCCGGCATCGTCCCGGGCGGAATCACGGGATGGAAGAGCACGATGACCAGCGCCAGCAACGTCGAAAGGGCAAGCGCGGTGCGATATTGCCGAAAGAGCTGTTCCTGGGTCAGGTAGAGCCAGCAGAATGTGCCGGCCACCAACGGAAGAAAAAACCAGGTGGCGGCAGAATCGACCAGCGGCAGTAGGCGATCGTGACCCAGGAGCCACCGTTGCAGGGTCAGTTCCGGATCGATCCGCAGGGTTCGCTCGAAATCGATGATCGCCTGACTGTTGATGCGTGCGTCGTGCCAGGTCCCGGTAGTGGTGGTTCTGCCAATCGCATAGCAAAGTGCGACACCCGCAAGAATCGTTCCCTCACGGAGCGCGCGTTGCCCGGGGAACACCTGGAGGGTGCGGCCACGCAAGCAAAAGACCAGCAGTGCGGCCAGCAGGATACCAATGGGACCGGCGATCGACGTATCGGAGAATCCGATCGCCGTCGCGGTGACCAGCATCAGTACCGCGGTTGGCCAATCGGACGCGAGTGTCACGCTGACCGCGACTCCGCTGAGCACGGCTAGCAGGAAGAGCCACTCGAAGCCGGATGTTGGGCTGTACGGCGATCGTCCGAAGATCTCCATGGCGGTCCTTATGGCGATATCGCGGGCGAGAGGACCGTTCGATCATACCAAAAGGCAACGGAATGTTGAATCACCCGAAAGAGGCATTCGTTTTCGTGCGAATGCCCCTTTGCCAGGTTGCCTAGTGACTCGCGGATTGCCGCTCGAGGGTCGTGAGCGATCGATCGCCCCGATTTCGTGGCAGATCGACGGGAGGCTCGAAGGAGCGCAAGCGCAACGAATTGGTCACCACCGAGACGCTCGAGATCGCCATGGCGCCGGCCGCCAGGGCCGGATTCAGGAGATGGCCAGTGAAGGGATAGAGCACGCCCATTGCCACCGGAATGAGCAGAACGTTGTACCCGAACGCCCAGAAGAGATTCTGACGGATGATGCGCATGGTGCGGCGCGAGAGCGCGACCGCGGTCGAGACGCCGTGCAAGTCGCCACCGATCAGCGTGACGTCGCTCGCTTCCATGGCAATATCCGCGCCGGTGCCGATCGCAATGCCCAGGTTGGCCTGTGCCAGCGCCGGCGCATCGTTGATGCCGTCGCCGACCATGGCAACGGTTTTGCCCTCCGACTGCAAGGTCGAGACGCGCTCGGCCTTTTGGCCGGGCCGGGTTTCGGCCAGGATGCGCTCGGCCGGAATGCCAACCTCGGCGCCAATTGCTTCGGCGGTGGCGCGGCTGTCACCGGTGAGCATCCAGACCTGCAAACCGAGCGACTCCATTTGCCGGATCGCATCGCGCGATTCCGCCTTCACGGTATCGGCGACTCCAAGCAGGGCTGCCAGTTCCCCATCGACGGCGAGATACATCGCAGTCTTGCCGCTGGACGAGAGCCGTATCTGCTCCGCCTGCAACGGAGTGACATCGATGCCCTCGCGGATCATGAGGCCCTCGTTGCCGAGCGCTACCCGCCTGCCATCGATACGAGCTTCGACTCCGTGCCCGGAGATCGCCTGAAACGACTCGGCCGCCCAAAGTCGAGCGCCGTCTTCCTGTGCCGCATTGACGATGGCCTGAGCGATCGGATGCTCGGATCCAACTTCCGCCGAGGCCGCCAGCCGGAGCGCTTCAGACTGGTCGAAGCCGTCGACCACGATGACATCGGTCAGTGATGGTTTCCCGCGAGTGATCGTGCCAGTCTTGTCGAGCAGCACGGTATCGACCGAATGGGCCTGTTCGAGCGCTTCTGCATTCTTGATGAGCACACCCAATTGAGCGGCGCGTCCGGTGCCGACCATGATTGCGGTCGGAGTCGCCAGTCCCATCGCGCAGGGGCAAGCGATGATGAGCACAGCGATCGCCGACACCAGGGCATAGGTTGCCCTGGGTTCGGGACCGACCAGGTACCAGATCGCGAACGTCAGGGCGGCCAACGCCAAAACTACCGGGACGAAGTAGGCCGAAATCTGATCCGCCAGCCGCTGGATCGGCGCTTTCGAACCCTGGGCGTCGCTGACCAGCTTGACGATTTGGGCGAGCGCGGTGTCCTTGCCGACATTGGTCGCGCGGAAGACGAATGACCCGGTGGTGTTCGAGGTGGCCCCGATCACCTGATCGCCGATCCCTTTCTCGATGGGGATGCTTTCACCGGTCAACATGCTTTCGTCGACTGCGGAAGCGCCCTCGACGATCACGCCATCGGTGGGGACCCGTTCGCCAGGCCGAACCCGGATGAGGTCGCCCCGTAGCAGCGATTCGACCGGGACTTCGACTTCGACGCCCTCCCGCAGCACATGCGCGGTTTTCGGCGCCAGTCCCATGAGGGATTTGATAGCGGCGCCGGTTTGCAGGCGGGCTCGCGATTCGAGCCAGCGGCCGAGCAGCACCAGTCCGATGATGACGGTAGCGGTCTCGTAATAGACCTCCGGCATCTCCATATGGTTGCGCATCAGACGCTCGGGCCAGAAGGTGGCTGCGACCGAATAGAAGTACGCCGCCGAGGTGCCGAGGGCGACCAGCGTGGACATATTGGCTGAGCCGTGCCGAGCGGCCGCGATGGCGGTCTTGTAGAAGCGCCAGCCGGCCCAGAACTGGATCGGGGTGGCGAGCACGAACATGACTTTGTTGAGTGTGTCCATGTTCTGGAACGGCTGGCCGCCAAGCAACCAGTCGGGCCAGTACATGAGGAGCATCAGCACCGCGGAAACGGCCAGGCTGACACCCGCTTTGATGCCGAGCGAGCGGAGCTCCTTCGCGCGGGCGACGTCGCGCTGAGCTTCGAGGTCTTCCAGATCCTCGGACGCTGCCTGTTGGGCGACCGAATAACCCGCGCCTTCGACCGCGGCGACCATTCCTGCTCGGGTAGCCGCGCCAGGGAGATAACGCACGGTAGCGGTTTCGGTGGCAAGGTTGACATTGACCGACTCGACCCCGGGAACGGTTTCGAGGGATTTCTCGACGCGACGAACGCAGGACGCGCAGGTCATGCCCTCCACGGGCAGCGTCAGCTCAGCGGTGGCAACGCCGTAACCGGCATCGGTGACCGCTTTCTGGAGTGTGTCGAGCGAGACGACCTCGGGATCGAAGTGGACCGTGGCCTCCTCGGTGGCGAGGTTGACCGACGCGTTGCGGACGCCGCTGGTTTTCGCCAGCGCGTTTTCGACCCGGCGGACGCAGGAGGCGCACGTCATCCCTTCGATCGACAGACTGATCTGGCGATCACTTTCAGTGCTGGTTGGGTTTGGTTCGAGTGCAGCGCTCATGGGCACACTCCCTTCGAGGGTACGTTCATGAGATCCATTATACCCCTGGGGGGTATCTAACGCAAGGCACTCGACGGACAGCGGTGCTGCGCGCGTTCTCGGCAGCAGGTATCACGGTGTCGCACGGCGATCGAGTGAGTTCGAAGCCAAAGGTTGGGCGGACGGTGGGAAACACGAGGACAGATACGTCCTCGACTACGACCGCGAGGGGTTTTCGCCGGAGGAACGGCGGTATGGATTGGGTTTTGGGTAGAGCTTCGCCCTGTCTCGATGGGGTGTTTGTGGAAAGTCTCGAAAAGCGGTCACTCTTTTTCGGTTGAGTTCGCGAATGGAGCCAGGGGTGACGGTCTGGGGCCGGGCGAGTAGCTGGGTGGGCACTGCCCAGGCCCGCATCTCCCGCCCTGGGGTCCGAAGCATCGATGCGAGGAACGGGCGTCCGCATGGGAGGCGTCCGTATCTCCGCCACCACCCGGGGTTGAAACCCCGGGCTAGCCAGACGAAACCTCTTCGAGGTTGGGCTGGTGGTGCATCGATTGCTCGGAACAGGGCGAACGACTCCTGAGGTAGGAGCCGGAGGGATGCCGGTCTCGTGGGCGCGTCCCTCTCCGCCGATGTGCCGCTTATCAGTATATTAGAACATATGTTCTTTTCCTGTCAAGCGTTTTGACCATCGAATGGAGAGACGATCCAGGCTCGGACGCTGCGCCGGGAGAGGGCGTCGTTTTCGGGCGCTACAGAATCTCGATGGCCTCGCTGGCGGCGCGTTCGCCCGACATCCAGGCGCCGTGGCAGGTGGAGAAAAAATACGGATGGGTGGCTTCGCCGCAGAAGAACATGCGGTCTCCGACAGGTTTGGCGAGGTCAGCGCGCAAGTTGGCCTGCCCTGGGCGGGCGGCACCGTACGCGCCGAGAATAGTCGGCTCTTGACCCCAGGCCGAGGTAGCAGAGGTTCCGATGTGCTGAGCGATACCGGTGCCGAAGGCATCGATCATCGCCTGGCGACCGACCTCGATGGCGGCATCGGCGCCTGCTGCTTCCAATTCCGCGCTGATCGGTCCACCGACATAGAGTGAGACGATGTCACGTCCGAAGGGCCGCACCTGCACGTAGAACCAGGGCGCTCCCGGGTAGGGAATGCGAAGGCTGCTTTGCTCGTCGATGCCCAGGTGACGGCTGTCGATCTGGAGGACGATCTTGTTATCCGAACCGAGCGGCACCGCGGCCGCGGCGGCCAGCTTCCAATCGGGCAGTCCGGGCTGGAAATCGATCAGCCCGCGGGACAGGACGTTGGTGGAAACCGAGACGATAACCGCTCCGGCTTCGATCGGGCCCTGATCGGTCACGACCCGTACGCCATTGCCGTCGAGAATCACCTGCTTCACCAGCGTGCCCAGGGAGACCGGAATTCCGGCTGCCACGCCCTGCACCAAGGTTCCGTAGCCGTCGGCGACTGCCCAGTTCTGCTCTGTGTCCCGATAGCGGGACGCGTCGAGGGTGGAGACCTGCGCGGGCGTGAAGCCCCACTCCGCCTGAACACTCGTTTCGAAAAGCGAATACGCGGGACTGGAGGTATCCACGACATCGGTGAGCGGCACGTCGATCCCGTCGTTTCCGGCGACGATCACGGATTCGTAGAGCTTGTGGAGCTCCTGAATGAGCGCGTCTGAATCGGATTCGGGCAGCAAGACTCCCTTCTCCGCCACGCGCCTGGTCAGGTGATGGTCGAGGTAGGCAATACCGAGCTCATCGGCATATTCCCGCATGGGATTGATCGATGCGGAATGGAGCCAGTGGCACCCCCAATCGACCGGGACGCCGAAGGTTTCGGTGTCGGTCCAGGCACGTCCACCCGAGCGATTCATGGCTTCGAGAACCACGAAGCTCTTGCCAGCTGACTTGAGTGCCTTCGCTGCTCCGAGTCCGGCCGCGCCCGCTCCGATGATGGCAACATCGACCGTTCCGCTTTTCCCAACCGTCATTTGGCTCGCCTTCTCTCCGCGTCGAATCGTATCGATGAGATGCTAGTCGACGGAGCGGAAATGGAACATGGGGAAATAGGCGAAGAGAAATAGGCCGTGGCAGTCCTGGCGGCTCCGGCCATTCGACTCCTGGCGACAGACCACCGGTTCTCAGCCTGCCACGTGCTCGCTACCGGCTGCTCTTGTTGAGCTTCCGTTCGACCGTGCCGACAACGCGTTCGAAACCGATGTCGAGCGGACGGGAAAGGGCGAAGGAGACGACCCGGCCAACGGCTGGAACGGATTCGCTTTCCGTTTCCACCCAAACCTCAGGCACTTCTGACGCGTGAATAAAGACGCGCTCCGCAGGGAGATCGCCCGGTTGCGGGGGACCCGGCAAGAGTCGGCCTGACTGGATGAAGACCCGAACGGTCATACGCGCTCGTCCAGCAACTGCGAAACGTCGAAAGCGAGAAGTTGGTGAATCTTACCTGAGTCGACCGAAATGCGTCGCTATGCGCCCGCTCGCGCGGGAGTGTCGAGCGCCGGCAAGCCCAGCCAGTCGGCCGCCTGATCCAGATTTGCGACCACGACGTCTGGAGTAACCGGGAAAACGACCTCGCGATCAGGATGTCCCAGTACCGCAATGGCGCGCATTCCAGCCGCCTTTGCCGCTTCGATACCCAGGGGGGAGTCTTCCAACACCACCAGGTTTGCCGGCTCGATGCCCAAACGATCGGCGGCCATCAGGAAGAGATCGGGCGCCGGTTTGCCTCGAGTCACTTCATCGCCGGTCGTCTCGGAATCGAACGAGCCAGCCAGACCCGTCTCCCCCAGTGAAATGTCGGCATGAATGCGCATACCGGAGGTTGCCAGGGCAATCGGGAGTCCCGCCAGACGGGCCCGCGCGATGATGTCATGCGCGCCCGGCATCGCTTTGACCGAGTCTCGCAACGCTTCGGTACGCAAGTCGCTGTACCGCGCGATGAGGATCTCGACGTCCACGTCCATGCCGTACCCCTCGCGCACGATCGCAAGCGCTTCGACCAGGCGGCGGCCAAGCAACTTGCCATGGACCTCGGGATCGCGGTCGAGCTGATATTCATCGAGCAGGCGGTCCATCGCGTCGGAAGCCAGGCCCTCGCTGTCGACCAGCAGACCGTCCATATCGAAGATCAGCGCGCGTACGGGTTGGGATCGGTCCATCGAAAGCTCCAGAAAGACAAACGAACGCGGCCGGAACCGGCCGCGTTCGTCATTGTAGCGAGGTGGAAGCGATTTACTCGCCGTCGCTGAACGTCTTGCGGAGCTCGTCGGCCTGATCGTCGCTCAGGTTCGACTGGATCAGCTCAGCCTTGAGACCGGCCTTCTTGACTTCCTCAGCCACCTTGTCGGCGTTGGCATTGGAGGTCATCAGGAAGAGAGCCGAGGTGCCGGGAACGACCTTTTCCTTCACCGAATCGATGAAGTCCTTGTCGATTCCGTAGTCGGAGAAGTGCCCCATCAGAGCGCCAATGCCGGCGCCGATGGCGACACCGAGCAGCGGAACGAAGAAGAGGAGACCGAAGAGGAGGCCCCAGAGACCGCCCATGCTGGCGCCGACCCAACCAGCGCTGGTGAGCTCCTTGGTCTTCGGCTTCTTTGCACCTTCCGGCCAGCTCACCGTGGCGGCGTCCTGCACCACGAGAATCTGCTGCTTCTGCAGATCGAGCAGCAGATGTCTCTGCCTGCAACGCGCCGTCCGGCGTATCGAACAGCCACGCGGAAAGTGTTGCCATGTGCGTTCCTCCTGTTTCCGTGCGGCACATTTGCCGCGACGTTCAAAAATACCGCAGCCATTGTACGGCGGAATTCTAGAGTGTTGGTTGCGTCGTAAGTGCTAATTCGGGGTTATCCACCAGGATCGTGCGGACATCGCTCGCGGAAAGGCCCGCCTCCATCAGGGTCACGGGGAACGACTCGATCAGGTACCGGAACCCGGGACCGCCGTCATACGCCAGCCAATAGGACTTGCGGGCAAGATCGCCGGAGATCAAGAGCTGACCGAGATGGCCTCGCGACGCGAGTTTCGCGAGCATGGCCGCGCGCGCTTCGTCCGAGGCGTATTTCGTCTTGGAGATCTGGTCGAACGAGACGAAGGCGCCGGTATCGAGCACGCGCAGGAGGTAGTCCTCGTCGAGCGCGAAATCGAGATGCCCGATGATGACACGATCGGGAGAGACCCCCTCCGCTCGCAGAATGGCAATCTGTTCCAACGCCATGGTGCCCTTGTCAGTGTGGGTCGATATGGGAGCGCCAGTCGCCAAATGGGCCTGTGCAGCGGCGCGAAGCACGCGTTCCTCGACAGCGGTGATTTCATTCAAGCTGGTGCCAGCTTTGATGACTCCTGCGCGCATCGTTGTTCCGCCGATGCCATTGCGAATTTCATCGATGCTTTGGGTTGCGATCTCGGCGACCGAGCTCTCGCCGACCCAGGGCGCTGCATGCAGATGTTTGTGATGCCCGGTGACGACGATGACATGCACGGGGACTCGCTGGGCAACCCAAAGAATGGCGTCTGGATCCCGCCCATAATCCGCCGGGGTCATATCGACGATGCCCCGCAACCCCAGGAAAAACGCGTCTTCCAGCTCTGCGACGGCCGCGTCGGTCGAGTCGAGCAACAGGTCCGGATCGGCGGCGCCGACATCCATCGGCTTGGCGATGACATGCTCGTGGTGCAGGGTCAGCCCGAGCGCGCCCGGCGCAATCGGGCCGAGTGCCGTCATCACATGCGGTTGCTCGGTGGTGATTTCGTCATCGAGCTCGTCCGGCTCGAATGATTCGCCGGGAGCGAGTCCCCATTCGTAATCCCGTTCGGTCATCCCGCCAGCTCCCGGCGCACGATGTGGGCACCGTGCACCATCGCCGCGAGTTTGCGTTTGGTGGCCCAGCGCGCGGTCTGGCTGAAGCCGCAATCCGGAACGATCCAGAGCTTGTCCGGTGCGACGAACTTCAGTGCGGTTCGAATTCGATCGGCCACGACCTCCGGGGATTCGCACCAGTAATTCTTGACATCGATCACCCCGAAACCCAGCTCGCGGTCGTTGGGGAACTCCTTCCAGAGCTCGATCTCCGCCATCTCGCGGTTGGCGAACTCAAGCAAATATTGGTCGCAGTGCATTTCGAAGAGCTGCGGAAAGATCGGGCGGTAACTGCGCTGCGCCACGGGTCGTCCACGAAAGTTGCCAAAACAGATATGCGAGCCGATCTTGGCATCGATCCCATCGACGGCGGCGTTGAAGAGCTGAACGTATTCGGCCATCCGGTCGGGATAGACCGCCGCCGATGGCTCGTCCACCTGAATGAAGGTTGCTCCAGCCGCGATCAATGCGCGGCATTCAGCGTTGACGATGGGTACCAGCGCCCAGGCGGCTTCGATGCGGTCCTTGTAGATCCCACCGGTTTGGATGCGGCCCGAGAGGGTGAACGGTCCGGGCACGCTGGCCTTCACGGGACGGTCGGAGATCGATTGGACGTAGGCGAAATCCTCGACACAGCCAAGTCCGTTCGGAGCAGAGAGTTCCTCGAACACCCGCCACTTGCCGCGCTGATCGTGCCCCTCGGGACCGAGCTTGCGCGGCGAGGGCATCGGCTCGATTCCCTGAATGCGCACGTAGAAACCGAGGTTGAAGTCGTTCCGGCGCATCTCGCCATCGACCAGGACATCCAGTCCCGCGCGTTCCATGTCGAGCACCGCGATGTCGGTGGCGTCGCGCATCAGCTCGTCGATATCGTCCTGTCCCAGCTCTCCGCGGGCGATGGCATCGATGGCGGTCAGCAGCCAACCGGTGGGGGCATGACTTCCGACCGCGCTGGTTGGCAGCAGTGGCAGGTCGTGCGAGGGTTTGCTTCATATCGAATCCTTCGTTGGACGAGGCGATGTGTCGTCGTCGAGAACCGGGCTACATTGCTTCTGGCACTATTGTGGATCAGAGGACGTATCGACGGCCTGGAGATGTTCGATGACGAATTCGCTCGAGGGGAAGGTCACGATCGTCACCGGCGCCAGCTCCGGCATCGGTCACGCGGCGGCGATGCGGTTTGCCCAGGAGGGCGCATCGGTATTGATGGCTGCGCGACGGGCGGAGCAGCTCGAAGCGGCCGCGCATGCGGTCGAGGCGATCGCCGGTCGAGCGCATGTGGGCTTTCTGTCCACGGATGTCACCCGGGAAGATCAGGTGGAGTCGCTGATTCGCACGGCGGTAGCGCGTTGGGGACGGCTGGACGGCATCTTCAACGCCGCCGGGATCAGCGGACGCCGGTTCGGGGACGGTCCCGCCGATGCCTGCACGCTCGACGGCTGGAACACGGTGATCGAGGCAAATCTCACCAGCATGTTTCTCTGCACCAAGCACGCATTGACCGCCATGTTGCCGGCCGGGCAAGGCTCGATCGTGAATTTGGCCTCGGTGCTGGGGATAGTAGGCGGAGATGAGGATTTCGCCACGCACGCCTATGCCGCCAGCAAGGGCGGCATCATTTCCTTCACGCGCGCGGTCGCGTCCTATTACGCGCCACAGGGGATCCGCGCGAATGTCGTCGCACCTGGTCTGATCCGGACCGCAATGAGCGTGCGGGCTCAGGAAAGCCCACAGATTCTGGCGAAGCTGCCCCAGCTTCAGCCACTCACCGGAGATTTCGGCGCGGCGGAGGATGTCGCCTCCGCCGCGCTCTATCTTCTGTCGGACGATGCCCGCTTCGTCACCGGCACGGTGCTACCGGTGGACGGGGGTTGGACGGTTCGCTGACGACTATGGAATCGCGGTCACCATGCCGCCGTCGGCCTGGACCGAGATGCCGCTCAGGTAGGAAGCGGCCGGCGAGAGCAGGAAGGCGCCGATGCGGCCCATCTCCTCCGGTTCGCCGTAGCGGCCAAGCGGAATGGTCTTGCTCATTTGCGCGACCTGCTCCTGGATGGTGATCCCCTGCGCTTCGGCGCGGCCCTTGTCGAGCGAGCGCACGCGGTCGGTATCGAACCGGCCGGGAGCCAGGCTATTCACGCGGACTCTGGGTCCGAGCTCACGCGCCAGCACTTTGGCCATCGCCGCGACACCCGGCCGCAGGATGTTGGAGGTGTCGAGATTCGGGATCGGCTGCCGGACCGAGGATGAGGTGATGAACAGCACCGAGCCGCCGCTCTCGATCTTCGGGGTCAGTGCGCGCAGCACGCGAATCGGACCACCGATGAGGAGCTCGAACGCTTGCCCCCATTGCTCGTCGGTCACCCCCAGCACTTCGCCCGGCGGGGGGCCGCCGGCGTTGATCAGAATGCCGTCGAGACCGCCAAGCTTTTCGTCCACTGCCGCGGTAAGCGTGTCGACCGCGCCCGGGCTGGAGATGTCGACCGCGACATACGACGCATTCGCGCCGATCTCCGCAGCCGCTTTCTTCAGCGAGGCTTCGTCGCGCGACATCAGCAGCACCTTGGCGCCTTCGTCGGAGAGCACCTTCGCGATCGCGTTGCCCAACCCACGGCTTCCGCCGCCGATCAGGAACCGCTTGCCCGTCAAACCCAAATCCATCTAGATTCCTCCCAATGTCGAAACACGATTCGTAAATGCGTCGATCTCGCCTTCCGTGGTGAGCGCGCCGAGCTCGAGATCGTAGGTGCGGGATTCTCCCGGTTCGAGCACGATCAGTTCTCCCCGTTCGCGCGCGTCCATCCGCCCTGCGGGACGGTTGGTGCACGGTTCGATACCGACCACGTAGGTCCCTTCGCCGAGCATACGCCAGACGAAGTGAAACGGAAGCTGCCGGGCGTCGAAGATCTCATAGACGCCGATTCCGCGCGCGCGATTGACGATGCCAACCGGCACCGTGCCTCCCGATTCCGCGATGACCTCGTGTTCGACCACCCGTTCCAGGTGAGCGGGTTGCGGAGCGTCGAACGTGCGATACCCCTCGAGTGGGAAGTCGCTGAGCGGGGTCGCGCTATGGGTCGGAACCAGAAGCTCCGCGCCCTCGTCCACCACCGGAAAGCCGATGTTGATGTGATAGAGCAGCATGTGCGGCGTCGGGTCCCACCCGCGATTGGTGACGTCGTCGCGCACCGTGAAATGCGCGTCGCCCACCTTTGCTTCGATGCGGCGGGTGAGCACCAGGTTCTCTCCGAAGACCGAGGCCTGCGAGACCTCGCCTTCCGCCCAGAGGATCGCGTCGTCGCCCTCCCAGCGGGTGCCATACCCCACCAGGCGCGCCGGTTTGTTCGAGATACGGCCGTGCAGCCCGAACTCTTCGGTTGCCTTGGGAAGGTAGTGATACTGCTCGGCGGTGTCGGTCGCCATGAAGAGCGCGTGGTCGATGCCGCAGGTGGTCAGCAGTCCGCCGCCCCAGTTGCGCAGGAAGCCCAGACCGAGCTGTTCCGCATACCATGGTCCGCCATAGCCAACCGCTGATTCCCAACCGATCGGCATGCCCTGGTATTCGCAACGGCCGATATCGAAGGCGCGATCGACCAGCACTTCGAAAACGAAGCCCGACCCGGTCCGGAATTCGAGCACCCGCACCCCGCGTTCGATGCCGTCCCCAAGCGTCACCAGGCGAACCCCGGCAGCCTGGTCGAGACGGCCGACGCGCTTGAGCAGCTCGGACCGCGAAAAATCCGACCCGAAGAGGTTCATACGTTTTGCTCCTCGATCATCAATGCATGACCCAGCCGCCATCGATCTGGATGAGCTGCCCGGTAATGAACGACGCACCGTCGCTCGACAGGAAAACGGCCAGGTTGCCGATATCATCCGGCGTGCCGCGACGTTTCACGCTCTGATTGTCCAGCACCATCTGGGTGTATTCATCCTGATTGGGATGGATCTTTTCGGCGTCGGTGGGAAACGCGCCGGGTGAGATCGAATTGACCGTGACGCCGTCCGGGCCGATCTCGCGCGCCAGCGCGCGGGTGAAGCCGACGATGCCGCCCTTGGACGTCACGTAGTCGAGCAGCATCGACCAGCCACCGAAGAAGGTGATCGACGCAATGTTGATGATCCGGCCGTTGCCGTGCGCTTTCAGGTACGGAAACGCGGCCCGGGCGCAGAGGAAGTACCCCTTGAGATTAGTGGCCATCACCTCGTCCCACGATTCGGCGGTGATCTCGGTCCATTCGCGGCGCGGGTAGATGGCGGCGTTGTTGATCAGGATGTCGATGCGGCCGAACTCGGAAGCGACGGATTTCATGAGCGCGTCGATATCGTCCTGGTCGGACGCATCGCACACCCGCGCGACGGCTTTGCCGCCATTCGCCGTCACGAACGCGACGGTGTCGTTCAGGGTCGCCTCGGTGCGTCCGGTCACGATGACCGTCGCTCCGGCGGCCGCGAGCGAATCGCAAATGCCGTGCCCGAGTCCGCCGCCAGCGCCGGTGACGATGGCGACGCGGCCCTCGAGCGAAAACGCCTCGGATGGTGTTTGGGCCATTGGTCGATCTCCAGTAGTCTGACCGAGCATCTGGACTCGGCCGAGCGATAGGCTGCTTCGATCAGCCGCATGGTGCCCTTCCGGCGTCTTACGTCGACGCCGCGAGTCGTGTCATCCGATCCATTTCCAGGCCGGCGGATTCGCCCCCGGTATGGGTGCCACGACGCCTTCTTCCACGAGTTCGCCGAGATGCGAGCGTATCGGCCCAGCGAGCTCGTTCGGGAACGACGGTGAATGGGCCCAGGTTGGGACCAAGCTCCGCGAGCAGTCCGGCCAGGGTGACCGTGCCATTGGCGTTCGCGGCAGCGCGAACGCTGCTCCGGGTCACGCGCGACGAAGTCCGCACTGGTATCCAGGAAGTCGTTCGACCTCGGCCCCTTCGATGACATCGTAGTGCGCGGTCAGAAGCCGTTCCGGTTTGAGGGCGCGCAAGGTGTCGATGGTGCCTTCGTACGCCGCCGCGTCCATGTACGGCGGCGGATGAATGATCTCGTGGTCGAAGTTGTAGAGACCCTGTCCGAGTACCGCGTCGATCACGATCGCCGAACGGGACGCTGGCTCCCAGACGCCGAGATGTCCGGCAGAATGCCCCGGCAGGGTGAGGATCTGCACGCGCAAAGTGGGGCCGAGCCGAAACCACTCGCCGCCGGTCAGCTCGAGATCGATGGCGGTATCCGGTCCCATGCCCGCGGCCAGCATTTCTTTGGTTGCCTGGTCGTAATCGGCGCTCTCGCCGTGCTCGGCATACCAGCCATAGCGCTCGATCATGGCGCGGTCGCGGTTGGTGACGATCGGGACATCGAGGGCGGACGCGCAGAAGATGGCTTGCGGAGCTGCCCGTCTGAGCGCCGCGTTGCCTCCAAAATGATCGACATCGGCATGACTGTTCAGAACGTAGGTGAGCGATTCGGGCGCGAACGCGACCTGTTCGAAAAAGGGCACGATCACATCGCCGGGGGTGGCGTCGATACCGGTATCGATCAGCATCGACTTCTCGCCCCGCAGTAGGTACTGCGCAAACGGGCGTGGCCCGAAGACGCTTTCGATTCGTTCGATTCCGGGGGCAACTTCGACCACGGATGACCTCGCTGTCAGGATCAGGCGATGACCTTGGATCTCGATCGAGAAGAGCGCTCCGTGCCGGCGATCATCTCAGGATGCAACGCCGGTGGCAAGTGAGTCCATGAGATCGTCGAGCAGGGACAAGGCGAATGCATCGGGCGTCGGAGCTGGCTGGCGCACGGTGGCGTGCGCGATCGCTCCCCGCCGGCGCAGGATCTCCTTGCGCAGGGCAACCCCGGCGCCCGGTTGCGCCTCGAAGACCATCAGCGGCAGCGCGCGCTCGAAGGCGGCGCGGGCTAGCTCACGATCGCCGGCCTGATAGGCGGAAACGATCTCGACCAGGGCTTCGACGGCGGCGAAGCCGGTCATCGCGCCGGCCGATCCGGCATCGAGCTCGTGCAGCAGGGAAACGCCGCCGAGCCCGCCGAAGATCTGGTAGCCCGGTTCCAGCTCACGCAGCTTGTTCATCTTGATCGGCGTGGGCGGGTCTTCCAGCTTGCAGACCGAACCGGGCGGCAGGAACTCGTAGAGGCTGGCGATGAACTCGACCGGCATTTTCACGCCACTCGAGGTGGGATGGTCCTGCACGATGAAGGGAATCGACAGATCGGCGGCGATGCGTTTGAAGTGCTCTTTCAATGCCGGACCGGCCGAGCTGCCCGGCGGAGGTGACACCATGACCGCGGCGACCCCAGCCGCCTGCGCGGCATCCGCGCGCTGCTTGGTGATCTTGGTCGAGTTGTGGGTGATGCCAACCGAAATTTGCAGATCGCTGCCGCCCCGTTCCAACGCGGCGTTCAGCACCTGATCGCGCTCGTAGTCGCTCATGCGGTCGGCTTCCCCAAGCACGCCGAGCACCAAAGCGCCCTGGCACCCGCCCGCGACGAGATAATCGATCAGCGTGCCGACGCTCTCGAGATCGAGCCCCTCATGGGGAAGAAACGGCGTGGCGGCAATACAATGCACGCCTGGTCGAAGTCCTTCGGTCATCGTCTCATCTCCCGGGAA
This sequence comes from uncultured Chloroflexia bacterium, assembly GCA_963720855.1. Classification (GTDB taxonomy): domain Bacteria; phylum Chloroflexota; class Chloroflexia; order Thermomicrobiales; family UBA6265; genus JAMLHN01. Next base: position 1,008,653 of record CAVRGV010000003.1, read on the forward strand.
TTGGTGCGATCTCCATTCGTGTTGATGGTATTGCACCATACCGGTGGCATGACACGCTTTCGCGACGAACGATCGCCGGTGCGGATGGACTCGCCGCGGTCCGGCGGCCCGGATTGGTGGCATACACTGCGATTTGGCATCACACGCTTCACCTCAGGCGGCATCCATGGTCGATCGGGACGAGCAGAACAGACCGGCATGAATATTTCAATCTGGCCGGAGAGCAACAGGAAGAGCGCGCGGGAGAGCTCGATCGGCTGATAAGCCTGAGCGACGGCGTCTTCGCCTTTGCCATGACGTTACTGATTGTCAGCATCGAAGTACCCCAGATGTCCGACGCAGACGCGCGCGTCCGGTTGCATCACGACGTCGTCGATCTCTGGCCACAGATCCTCTCGTACCTGATCGGGTTCATGGTCATCGGGTTTCTCTGGAGCTCGCACCGCCGGATCTTCTCTCGCGTCAAGGATTTCGACGACCGACTCGTGAAGGTAAGCATCCTGCTGCTGATGTTCGTTGCCTTTCTGCCCTTCCCCACTGGCATTCTCGGAGAGTACGGATCGCTCGCGTTCCCTTCGATTTTGTACGCGCTCATCCTTGCCGTTATTTCCGTCCTCTACATCGTGATCATCGATCACCTCGACGGGCACCGGTCCCTGATGACACGCGATGGAAGCGGTTTCGACTTTGCACGCGCCAAGACACGGAATCTGGTCACCGCGTCGATCTTCCTCATTTCGATTCCAATCGCGCTGCTGGCGCCGGGATTCGGACAGCTCTTCTGGCTGCTGTTGATGTTCAACCATCAGATCAGCGAACGGCTTTTGCCGCTCATGCCAACGCGATTTCAGAATCGCGGCCAGTCGTAGAGCCGGCTCACCCTGCGGGACTGCTCGTCGTAACAATCGTCGAAGCGCTGGATCGATGCATCGCCGATAAAGATCGACGACGACAGCACCAGCGGTGGCGCCCCGAGCGCCACCAGGTTTTCGGCGGTTTGGGACTTGATCGCGTTGGCGATCGCGGCAAAGCCAATCGTCGAGCCGGGGCCGACGGGGTCGTCCAGCCCATCGATCGCGACCATCGCGTCACCGGCAGGGGTGCAATTGTCGATCGCGATGTCGGCAAGCTCGACCAGCTTCTGGCCACACGAATGGCGGGGTGCGCTCTTGCTGGAGTGATCGAAGGAAACCACCGCAATTACCGGCATGCCGCGTTGCTTTGCGCCGAGCGCCACGTCGATGATCACCGCGTTCACGCCGCTATTGGAAAAGACGATCATCGCGTCGTCGGGACCGAAATTGAAGTTGCGCAGGATGACCTCGCCGAAACCTTCGAGCTTCTCCAGCCACATCGCCTGCCGTTGCCCGTTGGCCCCCACGATCTGGGTATGATTGGTCAACGAAAGCTCGACGATGGGATGGAACCCGGGAAAACTGCCATGCCGGGGAAAGAGCTCTTCGACGGGAATTCGGGAGTGGCCGGTCCCGAACGCATGCACCAGTCCTCCGGCCGCGATGCTCTTCGCGCAGATGGCCGCCGCCTGGTCGATGGTCTCCATCTGGGTGGACGAGATGCGGTCGAGGATGGCCGCGGCTTCGAGCAGATAGCGGCCCGACGCGGACTCCCCACTCACCCTTCGTGCTCTCCGGCGCGCTCGTACTCGGTTTTCGCCCAGAGCGCCGCACCGACCACCCCGGCTTCGAATCCCAGCATCGCCGGGCGAAACTCGATCTTGTCGATCTCGGTCACATGGCAATGCGCCCGCGCCGAGGTTTCGATTTGCTCCCAGTAGTAGCCGTGGGGTTTCAGCACGCCACCGCCCAGCACCACCACATCGGGCGCCAGCGCCGAAATCGCGTTCGAAACGGCGATGCCCATATGAAACCCGGCGTAGTCCAGCACCTGCCGGGCAATCGGATCGCCCTCACCGGCTGCCCGCTCGACCAGCTCCGGGGTCATCTTGTTGAGATCGTCGCCGATCATCTCGCGCAGGCTGGTAGTTTCGCCCATCACGATGAGCCGGTTGGCTTCGCCGATGATGGCCGGCCCGGCGGCGTACGACTCGGCGCATCCGCGGTTGCCGCAGCCGCAATGCGGTCCGGCGGTGTTGACGATCATGTGTCCCAGCTCGCCGCCCGCGCCGCCCAACCCCATATTGACTCGCCCGTGCGCCACGATGCCGCCGCCGATTCCGGTGCCGATCGCATAGCAGATTGCGGTTTGCACTCCCCTCGCGGCGCCAATTTCCAGCTCCGCTACGGTGAAGGCGCGCACGTCATTGATCAGGTAGACCGGCAAACCAAGCGCGTCATTCATGCGCGGCCCGATCGGCACCATCGGCCAGTCGCCGGGAAGATTCGGGAGAAAGATGGTGTAGCCACGCTCCATATCGAGCACACCCGGCGCGGCAACGCCAATGGCGCGAATGATCTGCCCCGGCTCCGCCAGCGCCACGATCTCGCGGGCGCCCTCGATCATCCGATCGAGCACGGCATCGTGGCCTTCTTCGCCGTCGGTCCCGCACCGGCTCCGGTGCAACACCTGGCCGTCATTGTCGATCAGGGCAAATTTGATCGTGGTGCCACCGAGATCGACACCGACGTAACACGCATTCGAACTGGGCATCAGGGGGCGCTCGCTCCGATCCAGAGATCGATGGGCTTCTTCGCATTCTTGGGAATTTTGATGGGCAACCGCACCGTCGCGCCAATTCCGGCGGAACGATAGGCGGCGTAGATCACTTCGAGCGCGTCACGCCCAACCTGGCCATCGAGCCAGGCCGGCTCGTCCGTGGCGATGCAGTCGATGAAGTACCGCATCTCCTGCAGGTAGCCGCCGTTCCAGAGATCGTCATAGCCCGGATAGCTCCAGCCGGTGGTGGCACCCGCTTTCTCGGCGGCGTCGACATAGCCAATCGACGACCAGGTCGGCAACGCATTGCCAAACACCAGATCGGCTCGGGTGTGCCCTTTGGTGCCGTAGATCTCCAACCGATCGTCGACGCCCCCACCTTTGGCCCAGGAGCTTTCGATCACCGCCATCTGGCCACCCTCGAAATTCAGGATCGTGACCGCGTGGTCCTCCCCCTCGGTCTTGTCACCATGAACGAAGGTTCCCATCGACGATGTCACATGGGTGATGCGGGAGTTGCCCATCAGCCACTGCGCGAAGACGATCCCATGCACACCCATGTCCATCAGCGCGCCCCCGCCGGCGCGTTCGATATCCCAGAACCAGGGACTGTGCGGTCCGGAATGCTCTTCGCTCTGCTTGACGAGGAAGATATCGCCCAGCGCGCCGCTCATGCGCCAGCTCGCGGGCGCGCACGTATTTCGGCGCGAAGCAGAGTGGTTCGGCGTACATGAGCTGCACACCGGCTTCCTCACAGGCGGAGATCATGGCGTCGGCGTCTTCCGAGAGTGGTGGCCAGCGGTTTTTCGACGATGACATGCTTACCCGCCGCGGCGGCATCGATAGTGACCTCAGCATGCAGATCATTCGGAATCGCGAGCGAGACCACATCGATCTCCTCGATCTTGAGCAGATCGCGGTAATTCGTCAGCGCGCGCGGAATGTCGTGCCGTTTGGCGAAGTCGACGACCCGATGGAGATTTGGCGACGCGACCGCCACCACCTCGCATCCCGGCGTCTGGGCGAACGCATCCGCGTGCACATCCGCGATGAAGCCCGCCCCGACGATCCCGACTTTGACCGATTCCACCCGCGTCTCGCTCCCAGCTATTTGATATACGGGCTCAGCACATCGCGGGTCAGGTAGAAGCCTCGCTTGACCATGTCCTCGGTTCCTTCGAAGGTGCGGTCCTCGTGCTCGATGCTGATGACGTAGTCATAGCCGATGGCATAGAGCGCGGCCATGAACTCCGGCCAGCGCACCTCGCCCGAGGCCGGGAAGGCGCGGAATCGCCCAGCGGAACCCGGGAGCCAGGATGCCGTCCTGATAGAGCAGCTCCCGGTCGATGCGCATGTCCTTGGCGTGGACGTGGAAGATGCGGTCGGCGAAATCGGCGATCGGGCGAATCTCATCGATGAACTGCCAGATCAGGTGGGATGGATCGTAGTTCAGGCCGAAGTTGTCGTCCGGAATGATTTCGAACATCTTCGGGTCCAGATCGAGGGGGAATAGGCAAGGTTCTGTCCGCCGGGCCAGGTGTCATCCCAGAGCATCGGGCAGTTCTCGATCGCGATCTTGATGCCCCGCTCACCCGCGTACTTGACGATCGACGGCCAGACCTTGGCGTACTCCTCCAGGTTCTCGGTGGCGTATTTGGTCATGTCGGCGCCGATGAAGGTTCCGACGATCGGCACTTCCAGCAGCACAGCGGCATCGATGACCTTCTTCAGGTGCGCGATCTGGAATGCGCGCTGCTCGCCTTCGACGCCCAGGATGTTCGGGTAGTAGGCAAGCGCCGAGATATCGAGCCCGGTATCGGCAAAGAGCGCCTGATACCTCTTTGGCGCCAGCTTTGTCGAGCGTGTCGACATCGATATGGGTGACACCGCCATAACGCCGGTCGCTCTTGCTCTGCGGCCAGCAGGCGACTTCCAGCGTGCCGAATCCGCTGTCCGCCGCCCAGTTTGCAAGATCGGCCAGCGCCATCTGCGGCAGCGCGGCTGTCAACAATCCGAGTTTCATTGCGTCTCCTTAAACGTTTCGCTGGTCCGGTCAGTGTGGCAGTCTCTGAGCTTCGAAAACCGCACATCGTTTCGAATTGTTGTCGCGTACTACGACGCCGCGTCGGGATCGATAACCCAGCGGTTCTCCTGCGCGCTTTGCAGCAGCGCTTCGCCAATCTGCAGTGAGTAGACGCCATCGGCGAAGGTCGGATAGTCCGGTTTGGCCGGCGGTCCGCCTGCTTCGATCGCGGCGTAGACCTTCTTATAGAGCTGCTTGAACGTATCCGGGAAGCCCTCGGCGTGTCCACCTGGATAGTCGGTCGTCGTGCGGGCCAGCGGCGAGAGCAGGGCTGGATCGCGCAGCAGGGTTTCACTCGGGCGGTCGCGACGGCCGATCCAGAGCTCCTCCGGATTCTCCGAGTTGAAGGCGACCGACGCCTTGGCGCAATCGACTTCGAAGGCCAGGTGGTTCTTGCGTCCGGCGCTCATCTGCGAAACGGTGCAGACGCCATGCACGCCGTCCTCATACCGCAGCAGAATGGCGGCGTAGTCCTCGGTGGTGATCGCGAATTTCCTCGTAGTTCGCCGGGATCGAGATTCTTGCCGGAGAAGGTCTCGACCGGTTTGGTCGGCTTCTTGCGGGTTTCCATCAAGGTGGCGAAGTCGGCGCAGACTTCTTGTCAGCCGCTTGCCGCCGATGAAGGTCATGAGGTCGAGCCAGTGGGAGCCGATATCGGCCACCACCCGCATGTCGCCGCCCAGGCCCGGTTCGAGCCGCCAGTTCCAGTCGGTCTCGCTCAGCAGCCAATCCTGCAGGTATTGCCCATGCATGAGCAAGACCTTGCCGAGCTCGCCGCTCTCGACCAGCGATTTCGCCTGGTGGCACTGGGCATAGAAGCGCAGATTGAAATTGACCGCGTGGACGATGCCGGCCGCGTTGGCGGCATCGAGCAGCTCGATCCCTTCGGCCGCGTCCATCGCCAGCGGCTTCTCGCAGATCACGTGTTTGCCGGCGGCGATCGCCTGCAACGCCATCGGTTTGTGCAGGTAGTTCGGGGTGGTGATGTGCACCGCATCGAGGTCCGGAATAGGCGAGCAGCTCGTCCAGCGTGTCGAACGAGCGGGGTAGACCGCATGGCCGCGGCGCGGGACGCGCCATTTTCCGGCGACGAACCGAGAATGCCCACCACTTCCACGCCGATCCGGCGCAGCGCTTCCACATGCACCGGCCCGATGAATCCGGTGCCGATGACCGCTGCTTTGAGAGTTCTCGCCATCGATGTTCTCCTCAGCGTTGCGTTGGCTAGTAGTCGTCGGAGTCGGCGTTCGGGGAGCCGGAGGAGGTTCCTCCCCTGCCGCGCGCGCCCTGAATTCGTCCAGGATTTGTTTGGTCGCGGTGGCGCCGACGCGCGTGACGCCGACATCGAGCACTTCCAGCATGGCATCGAGCGATGCGGATCCCGCCGGCAGCTTTCAACTGCACAGTTCGGCGGCACCGAGGCCCGCATCAGAATCAGGTCGGAAACCTTCGCGCCAGAGGGGGCAAATCCGGTGCTGGTCTTGACGAAGTCGCCACCGGCGATGGCGACCGTTCTCGAGGCGCTCACCGTTTGGTCCTCGGTCAGGTAGGCGTTCTCCAGGATCACTTTCACCAGGGCCCGCCCCCGCGCCGCCTCGACCACCGCCGCGATGTCCGATCTGCACGTACTCGATGTTGCCGGAAAGGAGCTGGCCGATGTTGAGCACCATGTCCAGCTCGACGGCGCCGCTGTCCATCGCCTGCAGCGCTTCGGTCACCTTGGTTGCGGTTGTGTTGGCGCCGTGCGGGAACCCGACCGTGCTGCCTACCCGCACATCGGTATCCGGCCAGCAGGCGCGCGGCGAGCGGGACATCGCTGGGACGGCAGCAGACCGAAGCCACATCGTAGTGCGCGGCAAGCTGCAAGCCCTCTTCGACCTGAGCTTCGGTCAGTTCCGGTTTGAGCAGGGAGTGATCGATCGATTTGGCGACCTGCCGGTAGGTGTACCCCTGAACGCGTGCCGGCGATCGTATCGGGACTAACCGCGCTGCTCATGAAATTGCCTCCAGGGTCGTCGCCAGCGCGCGATCGACCAGATCGATACCCGAGTATCCCGGACGGATTTTCGACGCGGTAGAGACACCGATCCGGACGGACATACTCATCGGTCATTTCGAGCGGGATATCGTCGAATGTGTGCGCGCCAGGCGCCGCATCAAGAGCAACGGCGCTCCTTCCGGAACATCGAGCAGCTCAGCGACTTCTCCCGTAGCGGCGACCGCTTCGATGGTGTCGATCGATTGCTGCGCGGGGACGCCGCAGACGTTCGCCAGATATTCGTAGAGCGACCCGCTCAGGTCCGCGTTCGGCAGCATTTGGGCAGAGTCTCAGCGGCACATGCGTATAGTCGACCATCACGGGCTCGGAATCGATCAGCCGCACGCGAACCAGATCGAGCAAGGATTCGTCCGGCTCCACCTGGAGCAGCGTCGCCTGGAGCGCGTTGGCCGGCACGATGACCTGCCGTACGACTTTCGTGCTCGGCGTGCTGCCCTGGCCCTGAACGACATCGCGGAAGGACGAGTGGCCGCTCAGGAGCCGCGTAATGCGAGAATCGGCCACAAAGGTGCCACGTCCCTGATCGCGGCGTAGCATTCCCTCGTGCACCAGCTCGGCAATCGCCTGGCGCACGGTCATCCGGCTCAGGCCGGTCAATTGCATGATCTGCCGCTCCGATGGTATTGGACGGTCGCGCGGCCAGCCTTCGATGAGTTTGACGCGAAGCCGGTCGCGAAGCTGCTGATACAGCGGAACCGCACTCGCCGGATCGAGCGATCCGATATCGAACGATTGGAAGTCCTCGTCGAATCGCCACGCTTACCTCGTACATCTCCGCCGCTGGCGATGCCCGATTCGCTTCGCGATGCTGGTATCGATCGTTCGTGGCATACCGAATTTGCCTGTCCTGGTTGCGTGGGTCGACATCGGCTGGCTACGAGATCGGAAATTCTTCGATTGAACACGCAGACTACCAAATTTACCCCCCCGCCCCGCGCCAATCAGCGTACTTCGCGATGGGCAATTGCGCTCATTGCGCTGTGTGTCGTGGGGCTGGCGGTCACGAGCTGGCTGTTTCTCCGCTCTCCCGTCATTCGAAGCGCGGATAGCCTGCCAGATCGCGCGGTCGCGGCCTGGAGCGTGGGCGTGGCCTCGCTCGGGGAGAAGCCTGCCTTCGCTCCCAATCCAGCCAGTAGCCCGGTCGATTTTTGCGACAGGAGTCACCGAGCCGCAACAGCGCGCCATCACCGATGGCGTCGCCCTGCTGCGCGGGACCGACGAGGGCGTGCGGCTTTATGACGTGCTGGTTGAGAACGGTGTCTGCATCGGCACCAAAGAGCTCGACTTCAATTCGGCGTACGCAACCTCTCGCTGGTCGCCGGTCGATGGCTGGTCGGACAGCCAGATCGTCATCGGTGAATATTACGTCGACTGGCTCTATCCCGATGTCATCGCCGCCATTCTTGCCCATGAGGCCACCCATATCGACCGTGCCGTGAGCGGCACCGCTTGCTACTACGTCGATGCCTGCACCGAGCTTTCCAATGGAGTCGAGCTGGAAGAAGAGATCGTGGCGCACGAAGCCGAGGCACTCTGGTGGATCGCGGCCTATGGCCGCGATGGCAAGGACCGCGCCTTCACCTCGGACGCATCCGAGAATCGGCTCAAAGCGGCCTATATGAACGGACCGGACTCGTTTCGCGTCTTCGTGCGGGAGATGCGCTCGGACGAGCGCGAAGGAGATGGACTGTAATGCGGCACCCATGGGTCGAGAAATACCAGTAGCGCATTGGGTTCGCGGTGCAGGGCGGCGCAACCCTGACCGATCCCGATCCGAATGGCGTGGTCATGCGGGCCGGATTGCTTGCCGAGACGTCGGGCTGGACGGGTTCTTCATCGGGGACCATCCGGGAAACTCGCCCGAGGCGTTCGTGCACCTCGCGGCGCTCGCACGGGAGACGCGCACGATCGAGCTCGGATCGATCGTCTTCTGCATCTATCACCGGCATCCGGTGATGTTCGCGCGGCAGATTGCCGATCTCGATCAGCTCAGCCGATGGCCGGGCGTTGATCGGGCTGGGCATCGGATGGAATGTTCCGGAATTCGCCCGCTTGGGCATGACGCTGCCACCGGTGCCCGAACGCCAGCGCGCGTTGGAGGAGTATGTCGCCATCGTCGAAGGGGTCTACGGTTCCGAACCCTTCACATATTCAGGCGAGACATTTTCGACCGCGAACGCCGAGATCTACCCCCGCCCATTGCAGCAGCCGCGCCCGCCGATCCTGATCGCGGGCGCGGGAGAGAAGGTCACGTTACGTCAGGTGGCGCAGTATGCCGACGCGTGCAATTTCGGCGCGAGCGCGAACACCGGCGCGATCCGCACGGCCGAGGATGTCGCCCGGCGATTCGACGGTGCTGAAGCAGCATTGCCAGGAAGTGGGCCGTTCGTATGACGACATCCTGCGCACGCATTTCACCTCATGGCTGTTCGTGGCGGAGACCGAGCGCGAGGCCATGTCCAAAAAGGCTCGCTACTTTCCCAACGGTCTGACTGAGGAGCAGGAATACACGCGCATCTTTGGCACCCCGGATCAGATCGTGGCGTACTGCGCGGAGCTGGTGGATGCCGGGGTTCAGTACTTCGTCATGCAAACGCAGGACGCGAGTGATTTGGAGAGCATCGAGCTGCTCGGTCGCGAGGTGGCGCCCCGGGTGCGAGCGTTGCGCGCGTAAGGTCAATCCGAGACGAGGAGATCGCTCAGGAAGCGACTCGGGCGTTTCTGGCGGCCGTTCACGCGACTGGCATGGGTGACAACCAGCACATCCTGGGCCCGGGTCATGCCGACGTAGAACATGCGCCGGGACTCGGCGTCGTCCTGGTCGGAAGAAAAGACGTATTGATCGTCCTCCGACCCGAGCATGAAGACCACCGGCCATTCCCGTCCTTTGGCGGCGTGGATGGTCATCATCGCCACGCGGTTTTCGTCGGCGTGCTCGACGTTGGTCGATACCGCAAGCTGAAACCAGCGCAAAAACGACTGCACATCCTGTTCGGAATGGGTCCGCTCGAAAACGGTCAGCGCCTCCGCCCATTTCAGCTCGATGCGTTGCCAATGCGCGTCTTCGGGATCGGTCACGAGCTCGACCGAACGGAGCGCACGCTCCGCTTCCACGACTCTCGGAGACACCGGCACGAGTCCGCCGTCGAGCGGGAATCCCTGGCCCAGCTCGAGCGCCCGGCGTCCGGCGATCTGGAGCAAGGCATTGTCTGGATCGTTTCTTCCGGACAGCACGACTGAGGCAGCGACCAGTGGCAGCTCGTGTCCCAGCGAGCTGACCCGTCGTTCGGAGCCGATTTCGATCATCAGGTCGATGAACACCCGCGCGGTCAGGCGCGCATCGAGATCGGCGCGATGCGCTCGCCGCATCTGTTTTTCCTGCGGGGTGAGCAAGGCTTCGAGGCTGGCCGGTTCTCCGGGGTGCAGGCGGCGGCGAATCTTCAGGGTGTCGATCGAGAAACGGGACGGCGCCGGCAGATCCAGCTCCGCACAAAGGTGGCGGATCAGCGGCAGATCGTAAGCATCGATGTTGTGACCGACCAGCGGGGTTTCACCCACGAAGTCGAGAAAAGCGCGCAGCGCCGCGGCTGGATCCGGGGCATCGGCGACATCGCTCCAGGAAATGCCGGTCAGCCGCTGGACGTCCGGAGAGAGCGCGCTCGGACCGGACGGTCGCACGAAGCTACAGAACGTCTCGTCGGTCGCGCGACCGTTTTCGACCACCACCGCGCCAATCTGAAGCAGCTCGGCAGTGGGAATATGGGTGCTGGTTGCTTCGACATCGAACACGATAAAGCGTTGATGCCGCGAACGGTCGAAACGCTCATCGAGCCGCTGACAAAGCCGATAGATCAGCGCGGTGCAGGTGAATTGCCCCGCCTGGCGCTCGAGATCGATCAGCGAGAACGGGATCGAGCGCAGCTCGGCGGACTCCTCGACGAGGACCGTTGTCGCAAAACCGGCTTCCAGCGTGCGTTTCAACATACCGGCCGCAATCGCGTGATCGACATTTTCGGTGTCGAACACCAGTCGAACGGCCAGCCCCTCCTGCACGGCGTCGAAGAGGGTATCGGCGATGCCGTCGACCACTTTCGCCAGCTCGCGCAAGGTCGACCGGAAGTTACCCCGCTCGGTTTGCGGAATCGGATCCCTGCGGCTGCGCACCAGCGGCAGGATGCGCTCGACGCCCTGCCGCGCGTTTTCGATCGTTCCCACCTGGGTGAGATCGCGCATGAACCGCTCGATCCCCAGCGCTGCCAGCGGGGTAACGATCGACCGGAGCAGGGCCGGCCGGGTCGCCAGCTCGGCCAGGCGCAGTTCGTGCTCGCGGGCCGCGGTGCGAAGCTGCATCATGGTCAGCTCGTCCACCAGCACACGCGGCCAGTTGATGGCCGGCTCGAAGCGATGATCGTCCAGTGCGGCAATGAGCTGGAGATAGCGAAATCCCTCGATCACCAACCGGTCGTCGAAAAACCGATTTGCCTGAATACGCGCGACGGGAATGTCGGCCCTGAGAAGCTCGTGCTCGACCAGCGTCGCGCGGTTGTGGGTACGGTAGAGAATGGCTATGTCCTGAAAATCGCGTCCCTTCGCCCTGGCGGCCTTGACGGCGCTCGCCACCCACGCAGCTTCGTCCACGTCGGTCGGCAAGCCGTGGAGATGTGGGGTATCGACACCTGGCCGCACCGGGGTGCTGTTTGCAGGAGCGTCCCCTGCCGCGATGAGATGGTTCGACGACTGCACCAGCCGCCCGGTCGAGCGGAAGTTCTCGCGCAGGGCAAACTCATCCGGACGGTATTCGACGCGAAAGCGCCGGAGCATCTCCGCGGCATTGCCGCCCCGAAAACCGTAAATGGCCTGATTCGGATCGGCGACCGCAAGCACCTGTCGACCCGGGTTGCGACCCGGTGCCAGCGCGTGCAGCAAGCGGAACTGATCGGGCGAGAGATCGTGATACTCATCGACAAAAACGAAGCGCACGCGCTCGTGCAGTGGCGCGGCGACCTCGGCGTTGGTCCAGATGAGCTCCCCGGCCTGCCAGATCAGATCCTCGAAATCGAGCAGCCCCAGATCGCGCAATTGATAGCGATACGATTCCTCGACCACCGCCATCGCGTCAGGCCCGAATGACACCCGCTGGGTGGGGTCGATACCGGGATTCCCTTTGCGCTGCGCGATCCACTTGCCGACCTGGACAACCTCGATATCGTCCACCAGATCGTAGCCGGCGGTCTGTAGCGCGAGCCGAATGATGTCGGCGCGCCGGAACTCGTCGCAGACCTGGAATCCATCGGCCAGGCCGATCTCCGCCCCATGGTCGCGCAGGATATCGAACGCCCAGCTATGCATGGTCGAAGCATGCACATGCGGACTTGCGCGTTTGGCGATGCGGTCCTTGAGCTCGATTCCGGCCTTATTGGTGTAGGTCAGCGCGAGGATCTGTTCGGGTTCGGCGAGGCCCTGCTCCAGCAGCCAGGCGATGCGTTGGGAAATGGTGTGCGTTTTGCCGCTGCCGGGAGGCGCGATGACCAGCATATGCCGGTCGAGCCGCTCGAACTCAACGATACGACGCTGACTATCTGATAATCCGGGCATGACACAACCCGCCAGGGTAGCGCGGAGCAGAGAACGAAGCGGGCAGATAGACGCAGTTTAGTGCAGGAGCGCGGTCAGAGCACATGAGCGAAACACAAACCACCTGGGCAGACGAGCTGGAGGTGGCAAAGGCCGCCGCGCGCGCCGCCGGCGCGGCCGTGATGGAGTTCTACACCAAGCACTCGGCCGAGCACTATGTCAAGAAAGACGGCTCGGTGGTGACCGATGCGGACCTGGCCGCCGACCGCATCATCCGCGCGGCCATTCTCGACGCGTTTCCGCACGACGCGCTGCTCACCGAAGAAGGGGTGGACAACGAAGATCGCCTGCGCAATCAACGAGTCTGGATCGTCGATCCGATCGACGGCACCAATCAGTTCGTCGACCAGACCGGCGAGTTCGATGTGTTCATTGCCCTGGTCGTCGATGAACGGCCCGTGGTGGCGGTTGCCTTCCAGCCGACTGCTGACACACTGCTTTCGGCGGTGGCCGGTCAGGGCGCGACGATCGAGCGCCATGGCAGCAGCGAGCCATTGCGTTTCACTCCGGTGCCGGGCGACCAGCCGCCGCGACTGATGACATCGATTTGGTTCGGCTATCCGGAAAACTTGCCGTTCCTGGAACGGGTGGCGGTCCGGCTGGGCGGACCCCCTCCGCAGTTCTGCACCATTGGCATTTCGCCCCGGCGCATCATGCCCGGGAGCCATGAGGCCGACGCCGTCATCGGCTACCAGGTTGGCCAGGTAGTCAACCCACATAACTTCGCGTGGGAGTGGGACTTTGCCGCGCCGGACCTGATCATCAATGAAGCGGGCGGAAAGATGACGAACCTGCTCGGTCACGAACACCGCTACAACAAGCGCCTTCCACGCAACGAAGGCGGCGTCATCTTCAGCGTTGACCCGATCACCCACTCCCGCGTGGTCGACGCCATTGCGCTCGAGCGGGCGACCGAAAACTAGCGTTACAGCAGCGAGGCGGCAGCTTCGTCCAGGATGACCGTCACCTGCTCCGGCACCAGCCGCAACCAGGATGCGGGCACGTCGGACGACATTGGATCTCTGAGCGCTCGCCGCATGATCTCGGCTTTGCCCGCCCCCGCCGCGATCAGCACGATGCGGTCGGATTCCATCAAGGTGCCGACCCCGACCGTCATGGCTTTGGTGGGCACGGACGCGCCGTCGAAGTATCCGGCGGCCTGATCGATCGACTCCTGCGTGAGATCGATCACCCGCGTTCGCGAATCGGCTTCGGAACCGGGCTCGTTGTAGGCGATATGGCCGTTGTTTCCGATCCCGAGCACTGCAAGCGCCAGATTGCCGGCATCGGCGATCGCCTGGTCGTACCGTTTGGCGCCTTCAGCGGGATCGGCATCGTCCACCGGCAGGGTGCGGACGTTTTCCATCGGAATGCCGGCTGGCTCGATCAGGGTGCGTTTCAACCAGGCGGTCAGGGTGTTCGGATTCTCGGGCGTGACCCCCAGATACTCGTCCAGACAGAAGAGTCGAAACCGGGTCAGGTCGAGCTCGCCCGACTGCGAGGCGGCGATGAGCTTGTTGAACATCCCCACCGGCGTGCTGCCAGTTGGCAGCGAGATCGGCGCGGACGGCCGGATCGTCAGCACCTCGGCCACGATCTCCGCCGCCATCTGGCTCATCTCATCCGCGTCCTTGACCACCACCAGTGTCGGTTCTTGCGCCATCCCGAAGCTCGCTCCCGTCCAAACCGTTCATGCATCAGCCGGGGATAATACTCCGCAACGCCGATTATCCGGTGACACGCTCGCAATCGAAGGAACCTGACGGAACCACGCATGTCCATCGCTGAGAAGATCGCAATCGCACTCGAACAAATCGATAGCTGGATCGGCGAATCCGGCGTCCCCGGCGCCGCGGCCGTCGTCTGGCACAAGGGAGCCATCGTTGGCCGGCGGTACGCCGGCGAATCGCAGCCTGGGATTCCGGTCGATGCAGACACCCTCTTTGGGCTGGCATCCGTGACCAAGCCGATGACGGCCGCGACCATCATGACACTGGTCGAAGCCGACCTGATCGCGCTCGACGAACCGGTGGAAACCTACCTGCCCGGATTCGCCTCGGCCACATCGACTGACGACACCTTGCGACACCTGCGTGGGGAGATCACCGTGCGCCAGCTCCTGTCGCACACTTCAGGGTTGCCGGAAGATCTCCCGCGCGGCACGTTCGGCAGCCGGGAAGCGCCGAGCCTGCATGAAATCACCGATGCGATGCTGCGCCAACCACTCTGGACTACGCCCGCCACCGAGCTGATCTACTCGAATACCGGGTACGGCATTCTCGGACGCGTCGCCGAAGCGGTGACCGGACGCGACTTCTGGGATATCACGCAAGAGAACGTGTTCGATCCGCTGGAGCTCCAGGACACGATCGCGCGGCCGGGACCTGAGCTCGACCGGCGCATCGGCCGGGTCCGCGATGTCTACGGCCAGGGGCGCCCGACCGAGTCGTACAACAGCCAGTACTGGCGCGACCTCGCCATTCCCTGGGGTGGGCTCTACGGCTCGCCGGACGACGCGGTGCGGTTCGCAGCAACCTTCCTGCGTCAAGGCGATGGATTCATCCTGCCCGAGCTCGCGCAGGAGATGATCACCGATCAGGTGCACGGACTGAAGGGTGAGGTGCAAGCCGCGCGCGTGCAATGGCCGGTCGCCTACTGGGGGCTGGGTTGGGAGATCAAGGGCACCAAAGCGAAGCATTGGACCGGAAACCTCACATCGCCGCAGACGTTCTGTCATTTCGGCGCGGCGGGCACCCTGCTCTGGGCCGATCCGGCCATCGATCTGGCAGCGGCGATCTTCGCGAACCGCGCCACATTTCACCTCTGGCCGTTCGTGCCACCCCGTTGGGCCAGGCTCTCGGATGCCCTGGTCGAAGCGGTTCGCTAGCGGCTATTCGTTCGCGTCCCACTCCGGGGGGCCAGAACCCCAATCCTGGAGATCGCGAGGACCGAACGCGCGCGGGAGAATCTCGGAGAAGGGCACCAGAAAGGGACCGCTGGCGGAGTCGAAGATCATCCAGAGCTCGTCGTTCTCTGGTTTGAACTCGTTGATGACCTGCCGGCAGGCGCCACAGGGCGTGACCGTTTCCACCCGAGGCGCAGAGACGGCCACCGCCTGGATGGTGCGCGATCCGGCCGCGACCGCGGTGCCGATCGCCACGCGCTCGGCGCAATTCGTCATGGGATAGCTGGCGTTCTCGACATTGCAGCCGGTGACGATCGTCCCCTCCGACGTCAGCACCGCCGCTCCGACTGGAAATTTGGAATAGGGCACATACGCGTTGTTCGCCGCCTCTCTGGCCGCGTCCATCAACTGCTGAACCATCGCCTTGCCCGGTTTTGTGCTCATGCTATCCCCGCTTCTCGACCCGTTATGCTTTGCGCGAACCGATATGACTGCCTCAGAAAGCGATCCAAGCATGTCCGAACCGCTCGAACCAATCGCCTTTCGTCTCGCGGCCTTCGTCAACGAAGCGCTGGAGCTCGACGAGGATCCCAGCGATCTTGCCGGAGAAATTCTGCCATTCAAACGCGATCCGAACGCGGGTATCTCGACCATCGAGCTCGAATCCTCGATCGGCGTGGCGGCATTTCTCATCTATCACTACGAGCTGAATGCGGCGGATGATGAAGGTCGCCAGGGAAGCGAGCTCTTCCAGACCGACCTGCGCACATTGGAACGGGCCGCAACCTTGAACACGCCCGGTCCGCGCATCCTCGCCCACGCGGTCACCGACGATGAGGCCTACATTCTGGCCACCACCCCTGCCACACATCGGGCCCTGACCGGCGCTGACGCTGACGATTCGGCGCCAACCATCCCGGAAGAGGCCCGTGACGAAGTGCGCAAGGAAACCGCCACGAACCTGCTGCGCCTGCTTTCCGAAGCGAATGCCCAGGCACGCGACTGGCTGGCCGCGATCCAGATCTCCGGGGAAGCAAGCAGCGCTGACCAGATCGATTTCCACGCCGAAGAGACCGGGCTTGCGCTCTTCCTGCTGGACGAGAACAACATCCGCCAGCTTTTACAGGTCCTGAATCTGATGGTGCAATCGGCACGGCCAGATCTTCCCCATCAGAACGGCGCGGATCCAGCCTGAGATCCCTGGCGTAGCGCCGGACGACCCTGTCCGGCTGGGACGATCCGGCCTGCAGCGGCAGGCAGAGATCCAGCAACACGTCTTGTCAGGGATTTTGCGCCTGGGCGTATTGGGCTTGCCAGGCGTCGGCTTGCTGTTGCGAGACGCGGATGAAACGGGCACTGGCCTCGGCGAGCAGCAATCCGTCCGCTTCCCGGCGAATGGTGGCGGTGACATCGACGGTGCGGCTGGTCACCGGTCCGACTTCAGCGCGCGCGATGGTCGGTATACCAATTTCGACCGGTTTGCGATAGGTCGTGCTGAGCCGGCCAGTGACCGCCCAGATCCCGGCATTGGTGACCGCCCAGGCCATCACCTCATCGAACACGGTCGAGATGATCCCGCCGTGCACCATGCCGTCGTATCCCTGATGGTTGAGCGCCGGCGTCCAATGACTGAGCATGGCGCCCTCCGGCTCGGCGAAAAAGATGAGATGCAGTCCCCAGGGATTGCCCGCCCCG
The DNA here is from genome assembly GCA_963720855.1 of uncultured Chloroflexia bacterium. GTDB lineage: Bacteria > Chloroflexota > Chloroflexia > Thermomicrobiales > UBA6265 > JAMLHN01. Next base: position 1,025,663 of record CAVRGV010000003.1, read on the forward strand.
CACCCAAAACAGTTGTGGTCGTCGCGAACGGCAATGCGAGTGGCAGGTGTGGTATCGGTCATCGGTCGTTTCCATGGCGGCTGAGCGGGCAGGTACGGTAGGGTTTCCGGTGGCATTCGGTTGCCATCGAAGGAACGAGAATCATGCCGCAAAACTACCACCACCTGCCCTTTGCCAGCCGAGCGGAAGTCCAGGAAGTCGGGCTCGACGAAGCCCGCGACCTGATCGCAGGCGGCATTTCCGTGCTCGATGTGCGCGAGCCGGTCGAGGTCGAACAGGGAATGCTCGAGGGAGCGATCCACATTCCGCTCGCCCAGGTCGCCGATCGAATCGAGGCCGCGCTGCCCCTAAAATCGGCGCCAGTCCTGGTCTACTGCGCCGGTGGGGTTCGTTCCTACGCGGCCGCCGAGACTATGCGGACGCTTGGCTACGCCGATCCCATTTCCCTGGCGCCCGGTTTCAACGGCTGGAAGCAGGCGAACCTGCCGTGGACCACACCCGGGCCGCTGTCGCCCGCGCTTTCCGCCCGCTATAGCCGCCATCTGCTGCTTCCGGAAGTCGGCAAAGCGGGCCAGGAGAAGCTGCTCGCCGGCCGCGTGCTGGTGGTTGGCGCGGGCGGTCTCGGTTCCCCGGCGCTGCTCTATCTGGCCGCCGCCGGTGTCGGCCACATCGGCGTCATCGACGACGACACCGTGGACGAAAGCAATCTCCAACGGCAGATCATCCACGGATCCAGCGATGTCGGCCACCCCAAAGTCGAATCGGCCATGCAGGCCATCGCCGAGCTGAATCCGGATGTGGTGGTCGAACCGATCCAGCACCGGCTGTCGAAAGAGAACGTGCTCGATCTGGTCGGTCGCTATGATCTCGTCGTCGATGGCGCCGACAATTTTGCCACCCGGTATCTCATCAACGACGCCTGCGTTCTGCTGGGCAAGCCCAACGTGCATGGCGGGGTCGACCGGTTTCGCGGACAGGCGACGGTCTTTTCGCTGCCGGACGGTCCCTGCTATCGCTGCCTGTTCGACGAGCCCCCGCCGCCCGGCACCGCGCTGAACTGCGCCGAAGCAGGCGTGCTGGGAGTGGTGCCGGGCATCATCGGACTGATCCAGGCCACCGAGGCGATCAAGCTGATCCTCGGGATCGGCGAACCGCTCATCGGTCGCTTGCTCATGCTCGACGCGCTCCCGATGACCTTTCGCGAGATTCCAATCCGCAAAGATCCCAATTGCCCAATCTGCGGCCCGAACGGTCCGCGCACCCTCGACGGCATCGAGTACACCGAATTTTCCTGCGCCGTTCCGGGACATGCGTGATCGAGTCCTGAAGTCAGGAGGGCACGGTTGCCCGTCACTGCGACCGCGCGAGCATGCTAGCGAGGTTCACCCGCCGCCGCCGGTAGCGCCGCTCTTGATGCCGCCTTCGGTCAGGGAGAGTGGATCGAGCAGCTCGTCCAGCTCGGCCGGCGTGAGGTCGGAAAGCTCGGCAGCCACGTCCTTGACGCGCCGATTCTCGGCATAAGCGGTCTTGGCAATCTTCGCGCCCAGATCGTACCCAATGATCGCGTTGAGCGCAGTGACCATGATTGGGTTGCGGTCGACCAGATCGCTGATGCGGTCGTAATTGACGGTGAAGCCGGCCATCGCCTTGTCGGCCAGCACTTCGGACGTGCGCGCCAGCAGCTCGATCGACTGCAACAGGTTGTGCGCGATCATGGGCAGCATCACATTCAGCTCGAAATTGCCCATCTGCGCGCCGACCGCCACCGAGGCATCGTTGCCGATCACCTGCGCGCACACCATCATGGTCGCTTCAGGTATCACCGGGTTGATCTTGCCCGGCATGATCGAGGAACCCGGCTGCAGCGGGGGAAGCACGATCTCGCCGAACCCGGCCTGTGGCCCGCTGTTCATCAATCGAAGATCGTTGGCAATCTTCATCAACCCAACCGCGAACGCCTTCAACTGTCCGCTCAGCTCGGCGGCAGTGTCCATGGTGGCCTGGGCGGCAAAATGATTGCGTGCTTCCACGAACGGGAAACCAGTGGTTGTCTCCAGCTCCGCCGCGACGCGCGCGCCGAAATCGGCCGGGGCGTTGATGCCGGTGCCGACCGCGGTTCCGCCGACCGCGAGCTCGGCCAAGCGCGGCAACGTCGATTCGATGCGCTCGATGGCAAGCTCGACCTGCGCCGCCCATCCGCCGGCTTCCTGGCCGATCGTGACCGGGGTGGCGTCCATCAGATGGGTGCGGCCGGTTTTGACGACTGACGCGAGCTCGCTCGCCCGAGCGACGGTCACGGTCTGCAAGTGCCGCATCGCCGGCAGCAGCAGCTCGGTCGCTTCCAGGGCGGCCGCCACATGGATGGCCGCGGGAATGACGTCGTTGCTGCTCTGGCACATGTTGACATCATCGTTCGGGTGGATCTTGACCGAGCCGTTGGCCAGCGTGTTTGCCCGCGTCGCGATCACCTCATTGGCGTTCATATTGGTCGAGGTGCCGGAGCCGGTCTGAAAAATGTCGATCGGGAAGTGGTCGTCCCAATCACCCACCGCAACCTCGTTGGCGGCCGCCACGATAAGAGCGACCTTGTCCGCGGGCAACAACCCGAGGTCGCCGTTCACGGTCGCGCACGCAGCCTTGATCGAACCGAGCGCCCGCAGGAACGAGCGCGAGAAGGCAATACCGCTAATCGGGAAGTTGAGAATGGCGCGGGCCGTGGTTGCGCCATAGAGCGCGCTGCCCGGGATCTCCATCTCACCCATGCTGTCTCGTTCGATCCGTGTCTGCTGCTCTGCCATCGATTGCCCTCTCGGTTTCGTCGTCGCACATCGTCAATGCACCAAGTCTACCGAGCCAGCGATGTTGTCGTGCGCCACAAATCCGGTGCCTCGGAGACATGACTCCCTGTCCGTTCATCCGTCAGGTCGAACGCTACTGAGAACGAACACCATCCTTGGTAGAGATTTTTGAGAATCGGCTGTTCGTTCAGTTGAACAACGCGGCCAACTCCGATAGCATCGGTGACATTGAGGCAGAGCGAAGCAGAGGGCAGCGCTCGCGTCCGGGACGCGCAGCACTGGTTTTCGTGAGCCTGAACGCGTTTTCCTAGGGGTGGGGAAACCAAGGGAATGGGATCGGCCCGCAGCAAGGGCCAAGGGGTGGAGAGGATGCCGGTTTTCCGCAAGTGCGGCACATGCGTTCATCATGTCTCAGGTTCGAATCGCTGTTCGGGACAGTGCAACCACCCGGCCAGGCGGTCGAATGGCGGGGTTGCCCTGCTGGTGCGCAATGCCGAGCTGGCGTGTCGCACCAGTTGGGGCAGCGATCTCTGGGAGCCGCAGCCGGGAGACTTTTCGCTCGACATCACGATCTGGGGCCCGTTCGCGCCCGATGCGCCGGTGGATGACTATCCGGCCGATCTGATCGAGCTCCTGATGTCGATGTAACCCAATCGAAAACCCGCGAAATGGGTGAAAACAGAACGAGCCCGGGGGTGACCCCGGGCTCGTTCTGTTGGCTGGCCAAACAGGCCTACCCCATCGTCAGGGCGCGCTCGGGCTCGACGACAACGACCACGCGCTCATCACCGGGCTGGCTCCAGGGATACTTGTCCTGGCCGAGGTACTTCTTGGCCATCGAGTCGATGAAGGCCTTGTCGGGATCCTCGATGAACTCGACCACCTTGCCGCGAATCTCGATGTAGCGGTAGGGATTGGTTGGATCGACGATCGAGATCGAGATCCGGTTGTCCTTGTGCAGGTTCTTGTACTTCTGCCGTGTCTTGGTCTGGCTAAAGCTCAGCTGTTTGCCGTCCCAACCGAACCAGACCGGGTTCACATGCGGCGCGCCGTCCGGCCCGATGGTGGCAATATCAGCCAGCGCGGTGGTTTCGAGCAGATCCTTGTGCGATTCGGGAATGACGGAAGTGTCTGACATACAGTGCTTTCTCCTGAATTGTTGCGTCTGACGCGCTTAGTTGCTAACGAATGGTTAGTGCAAACGGAAGAGTACCAGATTTTCGAGCTAAACAAGGTAGTCAGCCGGGAGCGCAAACGCCGGCACGCCCAGCTCGGGCGCGGGCTCGACGGGCGTGTCGATCTCAGGCGGACGGTAGTCGGGCGACTGATGGCGGAAATACGTGTTGTACAGGTCGGCGTAATGGCCGCTCTGCCCCATCAGCCAGTCGTGGCTCCCCTCTTCCACGATGCGGCCATGATCGAGCACGATGATCCGATCGGCGTGGCGTACGGTCACGAGCCGGTGGGCAATCGCGATCGATGTTCGATCGTCCAGCACGGTATCGAGCCCCTCCTGGATCTGCGTTTCGGTCAGGGGATCGACGCTCGCGGTGGCTTCGTCGAGAATCACGACCCGCGGGCGCTGGATGAGCAACCGCGCCAGCGCAACGAGCTGCCGCTGCCCCATCGAGAGCGCGCGCCCCTGCTCGCCGACTTCGGTTTGCAGACCGTTTTCCAGCACGTCCAGCCAGTCGCCGCCACCGATGCGCCGCGCGGCTTCCTCGACTTCGGCATCGGAGGCCGAGGGACGGGAATAGCGGATGTTGCTCGCCACGGTGCCAGAGAAGAGAAATGGCGTCTGCGGCACCATGCCGATTTGTCGCCGGAGGCTTTGCAGGTCGAACGTGCGGATGTCCTTGCCGTCGAGCAGGATCTGGCCTCCCTGAAACTCATAGAACCGCGCAATCAGCTTGCCCAGCGTCGATTTGCCAGCGCCCGTGTGTCCCACCAGGGCAATCATTTCGCCAGGGGCAATGTGCAGCGAGAAGTCGCGCAGGACCGGCTGCCCCTCGACATAGGCGAAGTCCACGTTCTTGAACTCGATGTCGCCGGTGAAATCGACCAGCTCGTTGTCAGCGATCTGGGTGACCCGCGGCGGCGCGTCGATCAGGGCAAACACCCGCTCCGAAGCCGAGAGCCCTTGCTGAAACTGGCTCCAGAAGGAGGCGATGCTGGTGAGCGGCAACCAGAAGAGCGCAATCACCTGCAGGAAGAGATACCAATCGCCGGCGCTGATCTTTTGATCGACGACCATCTGTCCGCCGAAGTAGAGAATCGCCACCGTTCCGAATCCCGAGACGATGAAAAGAATCGGGAAAATGCCACTGTAGATGTACCCCTGCCGCAAGGTCACGGCATAGGCCTGCCGATTGACCTCGTCGAACTCCTGGTAGACCTGCGCTTCCTGGCGGAAGCTCTTCGCCACCGCGATGCCGCGCATCGTTTCCTGAATGGTCTTGTTGACGTTCGCCATGGCGCGCTGAGCGCCGGTCGAGGTGGACCGGGCGATCTTGCGGAACGCCAGCGCCACGAACATGATCACCGGCGCAATCGACAAGGCGATCAAGGCAAGCTGCCAGTTGCGATAGAACAGGAAGCCCGCGACGAACAGCACCAGCAGCACCTGGCTGGCAAGACTGAGCGTGAGGGTAACGACGTTGGCGAACTCTTCCGTGTCCGAAGTTACGCGCGAGACGATTCGTCCCGACTGTTGCTCGTCGAAAAAGGACATGTCGCGCCGCATGACCGCCTTGAAGGCATCGAGCCGCAGGCGATAGACGACATTGCCAACCACGCGCGCCGAGCGCGACTGCCGGACATAGTTGAACAACCACGCGAACCCGCCGGCCACCAGAATGGCCACGAAGAGCCCCCAGATTCGCGGCCCGAAACTTTCGCCACTGCCATCGATCTGGTTGATCGTTCCCGCGATCAGCACCGGCAACAGCGCATCCATCGCGGAGTTGAGCACGATCATCACGACGATGATGCCCATCGCGCGGCGTTGCGGTTTGAAGTACTTGAGAATGCGCTCGATCAGCCCGCGGTCATCGTACGTTCGGTCGTACGACTCGGCGCCGAGCCCTTCCATGATGAAGCCCACGCAGAATCCCTTCCACCCATTTCCGGGCGAAGGGAAAGTCTAGCGTGGAACGGATCTTTGGGGGGAGGGCGGAAACGCCGATGCTGGGCGAACAGAGCTCGAGCCGGATGACGGAAGATCGACGTCGATGACCGGGCTGCCGCATCGCGGCTGGACTGGTACGACGCCGGGTCCGGTGCAGCCGTAATCGATGAGGTTCGTTGGAGGCCCATCATGGCGATTCCGACGAGCGCATGGTCCTCGACGTCGTTGACAGAAACCGACTCCCCACGTACGATATCCGACCGTACTACTCGGATATTCACCCGGACGATCGATGAATTCCCCCTCGAAATCCTTTTGCTCGGTTTGCTCCCGGGGAGCCGGGGTCCGCACAGGTGGCACCGGTTGGGCCGTTGGTCAGTTTCTGATCCCCGAGCTTCCCCTCCCCTGGCCGGAGGATCCCCTCGAGGCGCGGTCGGTTCCCCCACGGTTGCGGGAAGCGATGATGTCGCTTTGGGACGACAACGTGGATGTCGGGCTCTTCGCCGTCGCGCCGGATGCGGCGTACTCGGTTCCAGGACAAGACCCGGGTGCTGGCGTTCGATTTCGCGGTCAATCCCGGAGCTCCCGCGAGGCGGCTGGACTATCTGATTCCGGACGAACTGGTCGCCGAGACCATCGACGCACTCGCACGGAGACAGGCGATTCCGCCCGATGTCGAGATCGACGACACCCCATATCGGGACGCCATGATCTGCACCCACGGGAGCCGCGACGCCTGCTGCGCGACGTTCGGTTTTCCTCTCTACCGCTCGCTGCGAACGCTCAGTACCGAGGGCTCAGATCTGCGGGTCTGGCGGGCAACCCATTTCGGCGGCCACCGGTTCGCGCCGACCATGATGACCTTTCCGGATGGGCGAAGCTGGGGATATCTGGACGTGGCAACCGGAAAAGCGATTCTCGAACAGCATGCGGCCGTCGAACCATTGCGAGCGGCCTATCGCGGCTGGTCGGGATATTCCGATGACGGCCTGCAGCTCCTGGAGCAGGAAGGCTTTCTGCGCTTCGGATGGAGCTGGCTCGACTTCCGGCAGCAAGGCCGCATTGTCGCAAGCGACGGCGTACCCGGCGCGCGCCACGCCGAGATCGTGGCCGAGTCACCCAACGGCGATTGGATCGAGCTCCGTGGGGAGATCGTGCCGGAATCACCGGTCACCGCCATCTCATCCTGCGGCGGCGAAGACTACGTGTCGCCGCGGTATGCCCTCACCAATATCGATGTTCAGGTACGGAGCGCGTCACTGGCGACCGGGTGACGCCGGACCACATTCTCGTAGTGCGCTCGATCAGCGATCGGGTCTGGCTGGCGGCCGTCCTTCCTCCGTCGATGTACCCGAAACACCTTGACACATTGAGAACATATGTTCTATGCTGGTGGCAAGCGGCACATCGGCGGACAGATGCATGCCTGGGCAGTGCCCCAGTGCTACCCGCCCGGCTTCCCCGCCGTCACCCAAGGCTCCACGCGCGGACTCATCGTTGAGTGATCGTTCGTCGAGAAAATTCGATGCAACACCCGCATCCGACCAGGGCGCAGCCATACCCGTTTCGTACTCCAGACCCGCTCCCGCGGCGCCCCACCGGCTCCCCCGTCATCCCGACCGAAGCGGAGGGACCTCGTGTCGCCCAGGCCACCGTTTCATCCCGAAACCCTTATCCGGAAATAGCGAAGGGCCCCTGTGCCCTCCCGTGGTTCCGTCACCGCGCCTCGCCCATGTGCATCGCGGTAGCTTCATACGTAATTGCCACGTGCACGCACGACGCTGTCACCAGTTCCCTTGACCGGATAGGACATGGAAGCCCTTCCGCTACGATCGGCAACCGTCTCCTGACTCGGTCTACGGCACGAAAATCCAGACAGTACCCGCGTCCGGTGTAAAGCGAGCAGGTGTCTTTGGCCGCATAGACGTACAATCGTGCGTCGGGTTATCTTCGACCGCGCCACATCGGCTCATCCTATCCCGGAGCTCCCATGAATCGAATTCTTCGCTGGACTGCACTCGTTCTTCTCCTTTGTACGCTGGTCGCCGCGCCGATCCGATCCGTTGCCGCGCAGGACGATGCACAGGCGCAGCTCGACGCAACCGCGTCGGCCATGCTCGCGCTGCAATCGTTCCACTTCAAATTGGAAACCACTGCCGGAAAATCGATCTTCCAGGATGCGTTCGAGCTCAAAACCGTGGAAGGCGATGTCGTTCGACCAGCCAGTTTCCAGGCCTCGGTGGGCGTGAAGCTGGCTATTGTCGATCTCACGCTCGAAGTCGTGAGTGTCGATGGCGATACCTGGGTCAAGAATCCGATAGGCGGTGACGACTCGTTTATCCAGGTCACCGGCGGCGACTCAGACTTTCAATTGCCGCCGATGGAGCTGCTCAACCCCGACTCGCTGGTGCAAGGGGCGTTGAAGTATCTCGATAACCCCCAGCTTTCGGGTACCGAGACGGTCGACGGTCAGGAATTGACAGTGCTGACCGGCACGTTCGATCCTGCGAAATTGATCACATCCGACACAGCGCAAGTTGCAAGTACGGTGATCGAAGCGGCGAGCGAACCACTTGCCGTCAAAATGTGGATCGATGAGCAGGATCGCCTGGTGAAGATCGACTTCGTCGGTCCGCTCTTCTCCTTCGAGGAGGGGTCGGGACGGTTGGTACGCCAAATCACCTTCTCGAATTTCGACGCGGACATTTCGATCGCCCCGCCGGCGTAGGCGATCAGACCGAAAGGAACAGCGTGCATGCAGCGTTTCCGCTTTCTTCCCGTTGCCATCCTGATAGCGGTCGTGCTCTCGGCCGGGCTGATGCCCACCGTGGCTCCGAGCCGGCTCGTGCTGGCCCAATCGGTCGGTGATCCAGCCGATCAGCTGTTGGCTGACGCAGCCGAGAAGATGCTCACCTATGACACCATGAAGTTCGATCTCATCTATGAGAAGGGGAGCACCAAGCTCTATACCGGTATCAAGATGACCAAGGCAACCGGTGAGATCAAGCGGCCCGGCATGATGAAAGCCACGGTGCAAACCAAGGTCGGATTCGTCAAGGTGAACGTCAAGGCGACGGTGATCGGCGACAAGGCCGAGGTACGCGCGGTTGGCATCGACGAGGATTACACCCTCCCGGGCGATCTGGCGCACATCATTGCCGACCCGGTGCTGCTCCTTCCGGATGTCGCCGGCGCGGTGGTCGACCCAGTCGTCACCAAAATCGAGACCACCAAGAAAGGTAAGACGCTCATCTGGATCTCCGGAACCTTCGATCCGGATCTGATTCAGGATGAAGCGGTTCGTGGCTATGCCCAGCGCATCGACGATCGTCCGGTCGATATTGCCATCGATGAGAACGGGCTGATCGTTTCGGTCCGCGTCGCCGGCGCGTTCGTTTCGCAGGATTCGAAAGATGTCGTGCGGCGCCTGGATATCTATGGGTTCGGCGAGCCAGTCGACCTTCCCTGATCCACCCGCGGTAAGAATGAATCGAGCGTCGTTTCGTGTCGGTTTCCGAGTTTTCCATCGAGGGGCAAGCGCTCAGCAACCGCAGTAGCGCGTTGCGCTGGATAAGCTGGCGCCTCTCGCGGTACAAGCTCCTGCTGGTGGCGTCAGTCGGCGGCATGATCTCCCAGAACATTCTGGGCAGCGTGATCCCCATTCTGGTCGGCGCGGCCTTCACGGCCGTGCTGGAGGAGCCACCGGACGGCAGCCGGCTCACCCAGATCGCCTTGATCGTGCTGGTCGTGGTGCTCTTGCGCGGCCTGATCGATCTCGGCGCCAGCCTGGCCAACGAAACGATCGCCCAGCGTTTCTCGCGCGACGCGCGCGACGAGATCTATGTCAGCCTGCTCGGCAAGAGCCAGACCTTCCACAACCGCCAGCAGGTTGGCGATCTGATGGCACGCACGGCGAACGATGTCCGCCAGCTCGGCATGATGGTCAACCCTGGCATGGCGTTGATCATCGACTCGTTCACGGCGCTGATCGTGCCGATCGTCACCATCGCCTTGATCGACCCGAAGCTGCTGCCGCCGCCGCTTATCTTCACGGTGCTCTTCTTCCTCTCATTGCGCCACTACATGAAAAAGCTGACACCGGCCTCGATGGCAATGCGCTCCAGCTTCGGCCAGCTCAATTCCGGACTCGCCGAGGCAGTCACCGGAGTCGAAGTGGTCAAGTCGATGGCACAGGAAGAGCAGGAAGACGACAAGTTCGACAAGCATGCGTCGGCCTACCGCGACGCATTTATCGAGCAAGGAATGGCGCAGGCGCGCTACCTTCCGCCATTGATCCTGGCCGCGACCATCGCATGCTCGCTCTTGCTGGGCATCTACTACCACTCGCAGGACCAGCTCACCATTGGCGAACTGGTGACCTATATCGGATTGGTCTCGCTGCTCCGGTTCCCGACGTTCATTTCGATCTTCACTTTTTCGCTGGTGCAAATCGGCCTGGTGAGCGCGAAGCGCATTCTCGATATCCTGAACGACGAAACCGATCTCGAAAGCGACGCCCAGGGGCACAGCGCCAGGATCGCGGGAGACATCCGATTCGACCATGTGACCTTCTCCTATGGCGGCGATCCGGTACTGAAAGACGTCTCCTTCCACGCCGAACCAGGGCAAACCGTCGCCATCGTCGGGGAGACCGGATCGGGCAAGAGCACCCTGGCCAAGCTGATCAATCGCATCTATGACGTCGACTCGGGTCATGTCCTGATCGATGGGATCGACGTGCGCGAGTGGAATCTCGATTCGCTTCGCTCCCAGATCTCGACCATCGAACAGGACATCGTGCTCTTTTCACGACCCGTGGTGGAAAACATCGGATTCAGCATGGGGCAGGACGTCGAGCTGGCCACCATCGAAGCCGCCGCGCGCGATGCGCAGGCGGACACCTTCATCCGCGAGCTGCCCAACGGCTACGACACGGTCATCGGCGAGCGAGGGATCACCCTCTCTGGCGGTCAACGGCAACGGATCGCGATTGCCCGCGCGCTCATTACCGACCCGTCCATTCTGATCATCGACGATTCGACCAGTGCCATCGATAGCCAGACCGAGGACGATATTCAGCGGGCCATCCGCCGGGTGCTGGAAGGCCGCACGACCATCCTCATCACCCACCGCCTGTCCCAGATTCGCTGGGCAGACAAGATCGTCGTGCTCCGCAAGGGCGAAGTCGTCGACCAGGGCACGCACGAAGAACTGCTGGAACGGTGCAGCCTCTATCGCCGCATCTTCGCGCGTTACGATCCGGAACTGGAGAGCGGCAAGGCCGCGTGACGCCATTGCTCTGCGACGATGATCAGTCGCGATACAGATCGCGACGGTTCTTTTGCCAGGTGTGGTTTTAGTCACCTCGTCGTGTGCGACAACAGGACGCAGGGCTTCTTTACTTCGGACCTGCTGGTCGTGCCGACCGTTCCATGCCTGAAATAGGGAGTGTGAACCGCCGGTCTCCATAACCCGGGTATCATTCGACCTTGCGTTTTCAAGACGCCAGGGTCGTGCTGCGCGCGGCGCTGGCAGCCCGGAGCAAACCATGGTTATCGAAACCGTCGATCGCACGAATCTCACCCCCTATCCAGACGAACGGGGGCGGTACGGCCGGTTCGGTGGACAGTACGCTCCGGAAACCCTCATGCCGGCGCTCGAAGAGCTGGAAGCGGCTTGGGAAGACGCCAAACACGATGTCGGTTATCTGGCAGAGATCCGGCGGCTTGCGCGCGACTATGTCGGGCGCCCCACCCCGTTGTACGAATCCGAGCGTCTGGCCGCCGAAGCCGGGGGCGCGCGCATCTTTCTGAAGCGCGAAGATCTGGCCCATACCGGCGCCCACAAGATCAACAACGCCATCGGTCAGGGATTGCTGGCCAAGCGGATGGGCAAGAAGCGCATCATCGCGGAAACCGGCGCGGGTCAGCACGGCGTTGCTACGGCAACCGTCTGCGCCCTACTCGGACTCGAATGCATCGTCTATATGGGCGAGGTCGATATCGAGCGGCAGAAGCCGAACGTCTTTCGCATGAAACTGCTGGGCGCTGAAGTCCGCTCCGTCTCGTCTGGATCGAAGACGCTCAAGGATGCGATCAACGAAGCGATTCGCGACTGGGTCACGAATGTCGATTCGACCTTCTATATCTTCGGCACCGCCGCGGGCATGCACCCATATCCGGTAATGGTGCGCGATCTGCAATCGGTCATCGGCCGGGAATCACGCGCGCAGATCATCGAGAAGACCGGCAATCTCCCCAATGCGGTCGTCGCGTGTGTCGGCGGGGGTTCGAACGCGATCGGCATGTTCTATCCCTTTATCGGGGATAAGGACGTCGAGCTGATCGGCGTCGAAGCAGGCGGCCACGGCCTGGAAAGTGGTTTGCATTCCGCCACCATCACTGCCGGCCGCGAGGGTGTGCTACACGGCTCACGCTCTTTCGTGCTGCAGGATGATGACGGTCAGGTGGTCGAAACGCATTCCATCTCCGCCGGGTTGGATTATCCCGGGGTCGGCCCGGAACATGCCTGGCTGCACGATGTCGGCCGCGCCCGCTATGTGTCCATTACTGACGACGAGGCGCTGGAAGGCTTCCAGGCGCTTTGCCGAACCGAGGGAATCATTCCCGCGCTCGAATCGAGCCATGCCATCGCCTATGGCATGAAAGAAGCGAGTGTGCGGCCGAGCAGCGATGTCGTGTTGATCAATCTCTCGGGCCGGGGTGACAAGGACCTCGAGACCGTGGCCAAGTCGCTTGGAGTTTCTCTGTGACCGCATCGACCGTCAGCCGGATCGCAAACGCATTCGAAACGGCCCGGGCCGAAAACCGCGCGGCCCTGATTCCGTTCCTGACCGTGGGGTATCCCACCCTGGAAGCATCGAAGGGCCTGATCCTCGCACTTGCTCGAGGCGGCGCCGATCTGATCGAGGTCGGCATTCCCTTTTCCGATCCCCTTGCCGATGGCGCGACCGTGCAGCGCACCAGTCAGGTCGCGCTGGAGAACGGCGCTACCCTTTCCACCGGCTTCGAGCTGGTGGAATTCGCCCGGGCCAATGGGGTCGAAATCCCCATTGTCTTCATGGGCTACGTCAATCCGTTCTTCCAGTACGGCATCGAGAAACTGGCGGCGGATTCGGCTCGGATTGGGGTCGACGGTTTCATCATCCCCGACCTTCCGATCGAAGAGAGCGACGATTTCCGGCTCCCGCTGGCGGAGCAAGGGGTCGACCTGATCTATATGGTCGCGCCCACCAGCACCGACCGGCGTATCGCGCAGGTCGCCGAACGCGCCCATGGGTTCGTTTACTGCGTCGCGCTCACCGGGGTTACCGGCGCGCGTGCCAGCATGGCCGACAACCTGGGCTCCGTACATCGCTAAGGTCCGTGCGCAGGTCGACGTGCCGTTGGCGATCGGCTTCGGCATCTCGACCCCCGATCACGTGCGCCAGGCCGCCGCGATCGGCGACGGCGTGGTCGTGGCCAGTGCATTGATCAACTATCTCGATACACTGCCGCTGGACGATCAGCCGGCAGCAGCCACCCGGTTCGTGCGCGAGTTCGCGGACGCCACCGGCAAATCTGGGGTGTGAGGGAAGCGGAATCGATGGCGGGAACGAGTTATAACGGGCAACCGGCGAGTGATCTGCGGCCACTGGTGTGCAGGGGAATCCGCGGGGCAACGACAACGGATGCCAACACGGCCGAAGACATTCTCGAGGCGACTCGGGAGATGATGGAAATCCTTATTCGGCTCAACGAGCTGGAGCCGGAGCATGTCGTCAGCGCCATCTTCACGACCTCACCAGATCTGAATGCCACCTTTCCGGCGGTTGCGGCGCGTGAGATCGGCTGGAGTGAGGTCCCGCTGATGTGCGCGCATGAGATGGATGTTCCGGCATCGTTGCAGAAGGCAGTGCGCGTGCTGCTGCATATCAACACCACCAAGACGTCGTCCGAGATCAGGCATGTCTATCTCAAGGGCGCTCGCCAGCTTCGCCCCGAATGGGCATACGACGAGAACGACGCTGTCTCAGCAAACCTTGGATAGGGCCCGAGACCTGGCTCTGACAAACAACCGGCATTCCGCGCGCCGGAAGCAAGCATCGCGGGTTGGAGGAAGACCATGATTGTTGTAATGCAGCCGGGCGCAGCCGAGACGTCGATCTCCGCCGTCGTTACCCGCATCAAGGACCTGGGTCTGGATGCCCACCTCTCCTCGGGCGAGCAGCGCACCATCATCGGCGTCGTCGGCACCACGCCTCTGCCTCCAACGCTGGACGAAATGCTCGAAGCCTACGAGGAGGTCGAGCAGGTCCTACGGGTTACCAAGAAGTACAAGCTGTCCGGCTGGGACTTCCATCCGCAGAAGACGCGCATCAAGGTGCTCGACTTCGAGATCGGCGGCGACGAAGTCATCGTCATTGCTGGTCCGTGCTCGGTCGAGTCGGAAGAGCAAACGCTGGAAACCGCGCGCGCGGTGAAAGCAGCCGGCGCGAAAATCCTGCGGGGAGGCGCGTACAAGCCGCGCACCTCGCCATACGAGTTCCGCGGTCTCGGCAAGAAGGGACTCGAAATTCTCGCTACCGCCCGCGAGGAGACCGGTCTGGCCATCATCACCGAGGTCATGACGCCGTCAGATGTCGATCAGGTCTTTCAATACACCGACATCTTCCAGATCGGCGCGCGCAACGCGCAGAACTACTTCCTGCTGGAAGAGGTCGGCAAAACCGGCAAGCCGGTCATGCTCAAGCGTGGCATGAGCATGCTGATCGAAGAATGGCTACTGGCGGCCGAATACGTGCTGGCGCAGGGGAACCCGAACGTCATCTTCTGCGAGCGCGGAATCCGCACCTTCGAGAACCAGACGCGCAATACCTTCGACATCGCGGCCGTTCCCGTGGTTCAGAAGCTCTCGCACCTGCCGATCTTCGTCGATCCGAGCCATGCCGCTGGCAAGCGGGCCTTCGTGGCGCCGCTCTCCCTGGCTGGCGTGGCCGCCGGGGCCGATGGTCTGATGATCGAAGTGCATCCGAATCCGGATCACGCGCTGTCGGACGGTCAGCAGTCGCTCAATTTCGAAGAGTTCGCCGATCTGATGCCTCGCCTCGCAACGATCGCGCAGGCAGTCGACCGGACCGTCGCAACCGGAGATCTCGCGGCTGTTTAGCGCTTGAATCAGAATCCGCAAGCACCGGCGATACGGGGAGCGCAGTGCGTTCCCCGTTTGCGTGTCCGATCGATCTCGAATCTGACTTGATAGCGCTTGCTGGCGTACAGTGTTCGGGCAATCCTCCGTACGACGAGGTCTGGATATGGCCCAACGACGACCCCATTCAACACTGGCTGGAGCAATCGCGAGCCGCCTGGGATGAGCGGGCTGAGATGTTCGATGAGCTCTCGACCGCCAACGCGAAGTCAGATGATCGCAAGTCGGAGCTGGATTTCGTCTGTACCGAACTTGGCATCGGGCCGGGATCGCGGGTGCTGGATGCTGGTTGCGGCGCGGGGCAGTTCGCCATCGCCTTTGCCGAGCGCGGTTGCGTTGTCGACGGGATCGATCTCT
The DNA here is from genome assembly GCA_963720855.1 of uncultured Chloroflexia bacterium. Taxonomy (GTDB): domain Bacteria; phylum Chloroflexota; class Chloroflexia; order Thermomicrobiales; family UBA6265; genus JAMLHN01. Next base: position 1,041,152 of record CAVRGV010000003.1, read on the forward strand.
CCCTGGAAATGATCGCGCGTGCCCGGGCGAACGCGGCGGAAGCCGGCGTCGACATTCACCTCTCAGTGGGCGACCTGCTGGCTCTGAGCGCGCCAGATCACGCGTACGACGCGATCGTGTCGCGAATGGTCCTGCAGTTCTCCCCGCATCTCTCAGCGGTCCTACGCGAATTTCAGCGCGTGACGGCCTGTGACGGGAAGCTCTGGCTGGCCGTACCCGGTTCGCTCTCCCCGGTCTACCGGCATTCCTGGAAGCGATTTCTCTCGGATACGCCTGAACCGATGAACTTCGTCACCCCTTGGGAGCTGATTCGGTTGCTCGAAGATCGAGGGTGGACCATCGGGTCGCAATGGGGCAGCTTCGACCCAATCGGCAGCGACGCCGGCAATGTCGCTGCCAGCCTGGACACCGGGTCACTGCCGTTGCCGTTGCAACAGGCGGCCGCGACGGTCTGGAATGTGATCGCAGGACGCTAGATCAACGACGACCTGGACCAACGTCAAAGGGGGATGGGCGAGCTCGCCCATCCCCCTTTTCCGGGTTGCTGGAGCACCAGAGCGCTCCAACTTCCTCTGATCGTGCCCTAGGTCAGGCGCACGGCTCCATACCACCGGCTGGAGTAGTACGAAGAATTCAGATCGCTGATGCGGACGCCAGTGCTCTCGTTCTCGGCGTGGATGAACTGATCGTTACCGATATACATCCCGACGTGTGAGAGACCGGCGGCGTAGGTGTTCTGGAAGAAAACCAGGTCGCCCGGTTGCAAGACTGCTGCGTGACACCGATGTCCCGGCCGAAACCTGAGTCCACGTGCCGGCGCCGATGTCGCGTCCGAGGACGTTCAGCACCACCCAGTAGGTGAAGCCGGAGCAGTCGAAGCTGGACGGTCCGTGCGTTGCCCAGACATACGGGTAGCCGAGGTAGCGCATGGCGTAGCTCACGAGCGCATTGCCACTGGCACCGCCGCTGGTCGAGCCGCCCGTGGTGCCGCCGTTCGTGCCGGAGCCGTTGCCCGAGCCACCGCGCTCCGAGAGGGCCGCAGTGGACTTCGTCAGATACTGGCTGGCCATGAAGCCGGCCAAACCATCCCAATCGACCGGATAGAAGCCGCTGGACGCAGCACCCGTGATGAGCACGACGGTACCGGCTGGGGCGACCGCTGCCACTCCAGCGCTGTAGCTGGCCGAGTAGCGCAGATTGAGCGAATCGCTGGTGGCCGCGTGATCGCCATTCACCAGGCCGCTGGTGCTACCGCCGCTCGTCGAGCCACCACTGGTGGAACCGCCGGAGGTGGAGCCGCCGCTGGTGGAGCCGTTCTTCGCGAGGTAGGTAGCTGAAATGAAACCGTTGGTGCCGTTATAGGTGACCGCGGTCCAGCTACTGGTGCTGCCGCTGCGAACCATGACCGAGGCGCCTTCCGGGACGACCGCAAGAATGCTGCCCGTGGTGGCCGCGCTGGATCGGAGCCGCACCCCACCGCCGCCGGTGCCACTCACATAGAGGGTGGACCCGCTGGTTGCGCCGCCCGAGGTGGAACCGCCGGAGGTGCTGCCACCCGAGGTCGAACCGCCGCTGGTGCTTCCGGTCGTGAGGTACTGAGCGGACACGAAGCCGCTGGTCCCGGCACAGACCACTGGCTGCCAGCCATTAGCGGCCGCGCCGCGGAGACTGACCGTGGATCCATGCGACAGGACGGTGATGATCGAGCCACTGGTGCTGGCGGTGCTGCGGCAGTTGAGACCACCGGGAGCGCTATTGACCGTGGCCGAACCGGTTGTCGCGGATGAGCCGACGGTGGTCGATCCGCCGGTGGTCGAACCTCCGCTGGGGCTTCCTGATGAGCTGAGATAGTCCGTATGGACGAAACCGTTCGATCCCGCGCAGACCACTGGCTGCCACGATCCCGAGGCAATGCCGCGGAGGGAGAGCGAGGTGCCTTCCGAGATCACCGCGATGATCGAACCGCTCGTGCTGGCGCTGCTGCGGCAGCGAACGCCGTCGCCATTGGTACCGCTCACCAGCGCGCTGCCAGTGAGGGCCGCGGCTGAGACATCGGCTCCAACCGCGAGCGTAGTCACTCCGTCGGTCGAGCTGACTGATCCTCCGTCGGTGGACGAAACCGAATCGCCAGAACCGAGGAATTTGTTACTGATGTAGCCGGCAGAGCCGTTGCAATAGACCGGCTGCCATACGCCGGTTGCGACGCCGGTGAGCTGAACGCTCGTGCCCTCGGCGACGATCGTGATCGTGTTGGAGGTCGAGCTGGCGCGTGCCCGGCAGCGGACGCCATCGCCGTTGGTGCCGGAAACGATGGCTGAACCCGAAACCAGGCTTTCGTCGAGAACAACCGGCTCGGCACCTTCACCGGCAATCGGGGTTTCCGCGACGGTGGTCTCGGTCGCCATCGGAGTCTCGGATGCGACCGGCGTTTCAGTGGCAACCGAACCATCTGGATTGGTAGCAATCGGGGTCTGGCTTGCGGCCGGAGTTTCCGAGGCGACTGGCGTCTCGGAAGCAACCGGGGTTTCAGCGACCGGTGTCTCGGTAACGGTCGAGCCGTCCGGATTGGCGACGACGGGCGCTTGAGTCGGATCGGTAGTGGTGACAAATTGGGACGCGACGAACCCGCCACCGCCCATGCAGTTGATTGGCTGCCAGATGTCGAATGCCGGTCCAGTGATTTCGATCGGAGTGCCTTCTGGCAGTACCGCGATCACCGGGGCGTTGGGATCGGCCGCCGCGCGGCAGCGAACGCCGTCGCCATTGGTGCCGGCAACCCAGCCAAATGCGATCACCGCGCCCGCAACCGGAGCGTCCGGAACGACCGCAACCGGGTCCGTAACAGTGGGCACATCGGCGATGGGAACATCGACCGGGGTTTCCTCGACAGCTGGCTCCTCGGTGGCTTCTGCAACAGCCTCCAGGGGAACACCATTCTCGAGCGAAAGGAAGTCAGCCACGATGTAGCCAACGTTCGGTCCGACAGAGACTTGATACCAGTAGTTGCCTGCCGCGTCAGTCAGGGGGCCGTCCAGGACGGTGACATACGTGCCCTCATCGTACATGGCGATGAGTGTGCCTTCGTATTCGGGAGTCTGACGCAATCGAACCTGATCGCCATTGGCGTAGGAGATCACAGCCTGCTGGCCGATGATCAGATTCGTGTCCGCCGATGCGGCGGTTGGAATGAGCATCGAGGCCATCGATGCCCCGAGCAGTGCGATAACGAGTCCCAGCGACACTCGTTTGGTAATGCCAGCCAATTCACTTCCCTCCAGTGAAATCCCCGATCAGCCAGCCCGCTGATCGACCCGCAGGTGTCGGGTTTTGGAAATCCTGTCGTCTACCTCCTCTGAGGCGTTGCGCCCACGGCGCTCAGTTCGAGTTTCCCCCCGGGACCCAGCCATGGAATCCCCGGTTCGTGTGGCGCCATCGACAGCCATTTCGATGACCGCATTCTCCCGGTTGTCAGTACCAATCACCTGACAACGAAGACGCTATACGAGCGTCTCTTGCTTGGGATGAGGGCCAACCTATCAGACGGTGACGGGACTGTCAAGCAACGCTGTATACAATTTTCACATCAACATCACATAACTGAGCGTTTGCCGCAAAGTTACTGGGGTTTTGCTTCCAACTTACTCCATGCCAACAAGACACCGGCCGCCAACACGGCGACGATGGTTAGCGCCATTCCCCACACTTCATTCGGCGATTCGAACCGGAATTCCACCTCGTGCATTCCCGCAGGAATCTCGACCGCACGCAGTAATCCGAACGCGGTTGCGATCTCGACCGGTTTTCCATCGACGTACGCCTTCCAGGCCGGATATGCGACTTCACTGGTGACCAACATTCCCGGCGCCGATGTCGAGACTCGATAGCGCATGATCTCCGGTTCCGATTCGAGCACGGTCACTGCATCGTTCCCGTCCGACGGCACAGTGCCATCCAATTCGCTGTCCCGGTCGATCAGCGCGACGTCGTACGGGTCGATCGACCCGTTCTCTACCAGCTCGCGCGCCACCCCGGCTTGCGCGCTCCGTGCCTCATGGACAATCCATCCCTGCGGAGCGGCGGAGGTTCGCTCGAGAATGCGCACATCGTCGTCCTGGTAAACGGTTGGGAAGAGATCGACCGCCGTCTGCAGATCGGCTCTCCCCTCCGGGATGTCGGCCGGTACCACGATGTAGCGCGCATTGAGCAGATCGAGCAATGGGGAATCGAGTCCGCTTGGATAGATGTTGGCGTCGTGGTACTCCTGGGCCTCTCCGTTGATATCGTGCATGTAGTCGACATACGCCTGGAGCTGGACCGGGTTGTACCCCTGCACGTCCTCCATCCGATGCGCCGTGGCCAGGTTGTTCACTCCCAACTGGCGAACCTGGTCGCTGGGAAACTGGAAGCGATAGAGGGCGGGCCGCTCGGTTTCTGAGTGTCGTAGCTGGGGATCGAACCCAAAATAACGCCCTGCATCGTCTCCGGTCTGGTCGTCGATGAATTGCAGCCCCGGAGTTATGGCGAAGTAGGCGGAAATGTCGAACTTATGAAATCCCCCATAGTCTCCGTGGGCCAGCATCTCCCGATTCGCGGCGAGCAGGTCGAGCACGAGCAGGCCGGTCAGCAGCCCCGGAAGGTATGGCCAAAGCGGTTGCGCACGCCGCCAGCCAAGCAACGTGAGCGCGCCAACCACCGCCGCCACGCTGAGGAGGACCACTAGCGGCAGCGCGTCTCCAGCCCGCCGCAACCCAATCGCGAAGGCAATGGTTATTCCTATTGGAAGGAGCGCTATCAACATGAGCTGTTTCCATCGACCGGCCCAGCTCGGTAACGCGCCGATTGCGGCTCCGGACAACAGAGCGACGGCGGGAAATACCACCAGCGCAATCCGCTGTGGCCAGTGCGAATGCAGGCTCTCGAACATCGGCAAAATGGCGAAAAGCAGATCGTGCAGCGGAGTGCGGCGGCTGGAAGAGAGCACAAACCCGGCGAACACGATCAGCGTAAAAAAGACCGAGAGATTGCGGCCCCTGGTCAGGATGAGCGCGACCACAGCAAGGGTGATGGCGATCCCCCCGGGATAGTACGAATTGCGCGTGACATGCTCGAAAACCGTTTGCCCCGCTTGCCATCCACCGGTGGCCGACGCGGAATCGCCGAGCCCGTCGTAGCTTCCACCGGCCACGTTGGAAAGCCGGTTGTACTCGAGCCGCGGGAGCAAGCCCATGGCATTGAACCCGGCAGCCAGCGCGCCGAAGACAAACGAGGTCGAGAAAAAATCGTAGAAACGTTCTCGCCAGGCAATGTTCGGGCGGGCGGGTTGCACCAGCGACCGCCAGGCGAGAAACGCACCGATCAGCATGAGTGCGTAATACGACCCCTGGCCCAGCCACGAGGCCAGGATCTGGCTCATTGCCAGCGCCGAAACGACGATCCAGGGAACGCGCCTGCGCAGAATCGATTGTTGCAGCGCCAGCTCGGCGCCAATCAACAAGACCGGAACCCAGGCGCCCACTTGTACCTGGGCCGGGCAGCAGACCGAGCGGCTGAAGATCGGCCCGGAAAGCATGTAGACCGTGCCCGCAGTCAAAGCGCCCAAGGGCACGATGCGAAGCACGCGCGCGAGCCAATAGGTGCTGTACCCGGCGAGCGCCAGATGAAACACGATGAAGAGCGGCACCGCGATCCCGATTGGAAAGGCAGTGAAGAGTGCCATGGCGGGGAGATATGACCAGCCAGATTGGGGATCGGAGGCAAATGGCGCCCCGGAAAACTGCGACGGATTCCAGGAGGGAATGCCGAACTCGCGCAATCGCTCGCCCAGGTAGGAGTACCACGGATAGAACTGGGTAATCGCATCCTGCCCCGCTGTCGTGCCGCCGGCGAGCAACCGCCAGCAGGTGAGGGCGAGAATGGCCGTCAGAATCCCCAGGCAGAGCCGATCGCCGCCGACCCTCTGAATCGAGCGCATCGAGCGCCCAGAGGACTCATCGATTGTCGAGGAGCGCGCGGGAGCTACCACTCCTCGCGGCTCCGCTCTTCGATCTGCTCGCCCGCGTACGTCCCCGCGAAGGACCAGAGCAGCGCCACCAGTCCGGATAGCCCGACCGCGATGCCGCCGCCTATTCCTGCGTATCCAACGGTGCGCAACAGGGTCGCCGATCGACCGTCCACAAGCTGGGACGCGACCATACAGCCGGCCAATGCGGTACCGAGCCCAACGACCGTAAAAAGTGTGGCTTGCCGGCGAATGCCGCGGTAGTCGAAATCGAGCAGAAAATCGGCCGCCCGGACGTAGCACGCAGTGGCTGCAATGACGAGCACGAAGACGGCGATCATCCCGATCGGCGATTCCTCCGCTCCGCTGAGACCGCCGACCAGCGCAGCCAATGCCATCAGCACGTAGGCAACCCGGCGGATTTCGAGCGGATTCCGGTTTCGGCGGCGCACCGTTACTCCTGTGTGGGGTTCACTATCAAGCGTCAAGCATCCAGCGTGGACTATTCGACCGCCTGGCGCCTATTTGCGCGACTGGCTGCCCGACCTACCGGTCCGCCGGCCGAGGCAGCGTGACCACCGGGCGGCGAGCGGCATCCTCAGACTCTCGACGGGTGCCGCTGAGCTGGTCGAGCTCCTGCTGGGCTTGCTCCAGACGCAATCGGACCCGTTGTTCGTGGAGCTGCCAGAGATCGCGGCGCAGCGATTCGTCGACCAGGCGCAGCTCATCGAGCTGATGCACGAACGCGGCAATACGCACCCCCAGCTCGCGATACTGCTCGTTGATCTCATCGATGCGCTCGCCCAGCCGCTCGAAGCGCTGGTCTTGCGAGGTGCGCACTTCGGCAAACTGGGCGTCGGCTGACTGGCGCAAATCGTCGATGCGGTCGACGATGGTTTCGTGCCGTTCGAGCGCGAGCTGGTTGATGCGCGCGACCTCGGTCTTCATGTCCGCGTCGGCTTTGCGGAGCTCTTCGAAATTCGGATCGACACTGGCGCCGGCCCGTTGCAGATCCTGAATCGAAATCGAGCCCGTGCGAGACATCGGCCCGAATATCGTCGAGGCGGGCGTTGACACCGTCGTTGGCCTGCGCCACTTCGGCGATGCGCCGGCGCATCTCCTGATCGACGATTTTGACGGCATCCTCGTTGCGCAAAATATCGCGTCGGACGAGATCCACTTCGCCTTTGGAGCTCTCGATCGTTTCGCGGAGCTGATGAGCGGCAATCGTATTGCGGTCGCCAACCGCTTGCTGATGTTCGAGCGCAGCGCGGATCTCTTCGAAGCGCCGGTTGTACGCGCCGGTGTCATCGGTCTTGCGGCGCGACGCTTCCAGCAGCTCACTCACGTGGGCCTGGAGCGATCGAACCGGCCGAACGGCATCTTCCAGCCGCTGATCCATATCGACGATCTGTTGCCGGGTGCGGTTTTCGTCGATGGCGCGCGCTCGGGCGGAAACCTGGCTTTCCTGGCGGGATTGCTCGATAAGAATGCGGTTTTCGGCGCTTCCGCCTTCCACCTGCTTGACGCCTTCCTCCAGACGGACCTGCCGGCTCGCCAACTCGCGCAGCGCAGTGCGCAGCTCATCGATCTGGTTCTGCAAGGTCGTCAGCCGGGCGAGCTCGCGTTTGCGCTCGTCATCCTGGCGGTACGGCGACATCCCACCCTGGGGGGGCAACGATCCAAAATCACTCATCGAGGCAGCACTCTGGGCATGGAAAAGATCGACAAGACGTTGCGCACACTATACCGCTCCATCCAGCGGTCTCGATCGTGCGCACGACGCTTCGCGCGAGAGCCGGCGGGTCGTAGCCGCCTTCGAGCACAAGGACAATGCGACTGTCTGCATACGTCTGCGCGAGGGCGAGCAATCGGCTGGTCATCGCAGCGAATCCGTCTTCATCGACCTGCATGCTCCCGAGGGGATCGTCGCGGTGGCAGTCGTATCCGGCCGAAACCATGACCAGCTCCGGTTCGAACGCGCGGAGCTTCGGCAACATGACGTCGTCGAGCACCTGCAGATAGCGTTCGTTGCCAGCGCCCGCCGCGAGCGGAACGTTCAGGGTACATCCCGCACCGCCTTCGATACCGGTCTCGCTGGCCGCGCCGGTGCCGGGATAAAGCGGCCACTGGTGCATCGAGGCGAAGAAGACGTTGGGGCTCGACCAGAAGATCTCCTGCGTGCCATTGCCGTGATGCACGTCCCAATCGACGATAGCCACGCGTTCCAGACCTGAAGCAAGCGCGTGAGCCGCCCCGACCGCGATCGTGTCGAACAGGCAAAATCCCATGCCAATCGATGGCCGGGCATGGTGGCCCGGTGGGCGAGCCAGGACGAATCCCTGCTTCGCGTTTCCGTTCAAGGCACCATCGACAGCGGAAATCGCGGCGCCTGACGCCAGGGATGCGACCTCGAAGGAACGTGGCCCCAGATAGGTGTCGCCGTCGATCCATCCCCCGCCCTGTTGGGCAGCGCGCGCCAGCGCTTCGATGTAGTTCGGATCGTGGACGCGCGCGAGCTGCTCGACGGTGGCGGCTTCGAAAGCCGGCTGAGGATGAGTGGCCAGCAAACCACCTCGTTCGAGCGCGGCGTCGACAGTCAGCAATCGGCGCTGGTTCTCGACGTGCGATGGCTCATCGTGCTCGGCGAAGACGGGCGATCGGTAGAGTGCGGTGGTCATCGGGTCGAATCCCTCCAGAAATCGTCATCCTCGAAGAGATGATCGAAGGGGGTAAATTCCGGTTCCCTGACGCGGTTAGCGCGAACGAGCGGGACAGGGGTGCCAAGATAGCCGTAGAGCACGGCGCCAAGAATGGGAAGGCACAAAATCGCCAGGGCCCAACCGGTCTTGTTGTTCCCCCGCACGGTGGAACGACGCAAGAGATCGCGCAGCGCGATGGCGGCCAACCCGTAGTAGACCACCACGAAGAGGAGAATGGCGGCGACCAGTATCCAGCGCTGCCAGGAGATCCCCAACGCTAGGCGGCCGCTCGCAGGAAGTTCGCGGCAACGAAGCCGCTATTCCCCGTGGCGGGGTCCTGCACGGGATACCAGGTGTAGCCATCGGCCTCGACCGAATCGCCGGTTACCGTGAGCGACGTACCTTCCGGCAACGTTTCGACGATGTCTGCTGAGGTCGACGCCGAGGCACGCAGATTGACGTCCGACTCGTTCGTCGTCACCGTCGCCCCGTTCGCGAAGGATTCGGTTGGCGGTGTGGGTGTGCCGGCTTCCTGCACTTCGGCGGCTTCGGCATTTTGTGGGGCCGATCCATCTCCCCAGGTCAGGTAGCGCACTTCGGCATCGGTGCGATAGGGCTGAAAGCGCACCAGGGTCCCGGCGAAGTCGGCCGGACGTTCGAAGGCGGCCCAACCGGTCCGGGTGGCGCCGGGCAGGAAATCGCCGGAAATATCCGGGAGTGGTGGCGTAAGCCGGGAGACGTCGAGTATCTCCTCGCCGTCCCCGTACGAAAGACTGAAAGCCGTGGCCGGAAAATGGGAGACAGCGGAACCAGTGCGGTTGTCGGTGACCTGTACCTGGATCGCCGCCCATTGGGGGATCAGCTGGGATCGGAATCGCCGACCGCCTGGGTGCGGAAGTCGGTGAGCTCGTAGACATCCTGGCCAAAGACGGCTTGCAGCAACTCGACTTGCCAGTCTGAAGTAACGATCGGTTCATTGGCGGTGGCCGGCGAACTCGGGGCCGAGCCGGTGTCGTTGACGGCAACCGGCTGAATGCCAGTGGACGGAAACGTTCCACCGGCAACTGTAGCGACGACCTGATCGGCCCAAAAACCAGTGAGCAACCGGCTGTCGAACAGGATGACCGGGGCAGGATCGTCGGTCTCGATTGCGCCGACGACCCAGCCAGAGGTGGACTGCCCCGGCTCGACGGCGGCTTGCAACATCGGGTCGGGCGGCATCAGCTCGAGCGAGCGACGCACGATCCCGGACGAACCAATGACGGCGAAGTCGTCATAGTCGATCCAGATGCGCTCTTGACCGGCATTGGTGGCATTGGCTTGAAACAGGAGATAGTCGATGCCGTCATCGGGAGCCGCGTTCTGGTCGGTGACGGACGCGATCTGTGCGGCCGCATCCGCGCCACGCACCAGATTGGAAAGGGTGAGCTTCCAGGGACCGGCGGTGAACTCGGTTTCGAACGCCTGGAGCGGCAATCCAGAGAGATCCTGGGCGGTCAACATGCGGGCATTCGGTCGGGTTTGCAAGCTCGGCATCGATGGCCTCCGATAGGGAGCGCGGCAGTCAGGGCCACAGCCGGGGATTGTAGCGGAGTCCGCCGTTTGGAGGGTGCCCGGAGGTTATCCCACCCTGGCGAGGCAACCGGTCCGGGAGCGGATGTCGGCGTACTATGAAGGAACGTGAGTTCGACCGCACCGGTCAAGAGGAGAACATTTCGATGCCACAAATTGCTCCCTATGGATCCTGGAAATCGCCGATAACGTCCGAAGCCATCGCTGCTTCGTCGAATCGGCTCGAAGATGTGGTCATCGATGGCGACGCCATCTACTGGTCGGAACAACATCCCAACGAAAAGGGCCGGTACGCCATCGAGCGCTGGACGCCGGACGGAGCCATCCACGAGCTACTGCCCGCACCCTGGAGTGCCCGCACGCGCGTCCACGAATACGGCGGGGCGGCGTTCACGGTGGTAGACGGGACGATCTATTTCGTCAATGACGCCGACCAGCGGGTCTACCAGCTCGTTGTCGAGGGCGACAACATTCCGTTGACACCCGCCTCTGATATTCGGCACGCCGATTTCACGTTCGACCAGACGCACAATCGCTTGATCGCGGTGCGGGAGGATCACACCACCGGCGCGAAGGAAGCGGTCAATTCGCTTGGCACGATTCCCCTGGACGGTTCATTGACCGGGGAAGTGCTGGTGGGTGGTCACGACTTTTTCGCCACACCCCGTGTGAGTCCGGACGGAAGGCAGCTTTCCTGGTTGAGCTGGGATCACCCGAACATGCCGTGGGACGGTTGTGAGCTGTGGGTTGGGACCTTCGGGGCCGATGGGTCGATCGAGAACGCGCGGTTGGTAGCGGGCGGTACGAAGGAATCGATCTTCCAGCCATCCTGGTCGCTCGACGGAACGCTCTATTTCGTCTCCGACCGGACCGGCTGGTGGAATCTCTACCGGGATAGTGACAACGGACCAGAGATCGTCTTCGCGGACGACGCCGAGTTTGGGCAGGCACTCTGGGTCTTTTCGCTCACGAAGTTCGGCTTTCTGGACGAAGGGCGGGTTGCGACTGCGTACTTCAAAGGCGGGCGATGGCAACTCGGCACGATCGACCTCGAAACGCAAACCCTCGATCCGATCGACCTGCCGTCGACCATGATCAGCTCCGTGCATGCGCACGATGGCGTGGTGGTGTTCGAAGCCGGTTCGCCTGTCGAACCGTCGACGCTGGTGCGGCTCGATGTCGACACCGGCAAGCTGACAAAGCTGCGGACCACGACCGATCAGGAGTTCGAGCGCGGGTACATTTCGGTGCCGGGGTCGATCGCGTTTCCGACCACCGACGGAAAGCGCGCGTTCGGCTACTACTACCCGCCGCAGAACAAGGATTTTGTCGCGCCCGAGGGAGAGCTGCCACCGTTGATCGTGCAGAGCCACGGCGGACCCACCAGCGCAACCTCGACCGCGCAACGAGCGCAGATTCAGTACTGGACCAGTCGCGGATTTGCGGTGCTCGATGTCGATTACGGCGGCAGCACGAATTACGGTCGGGAATATCGGGAACGACTGAATGACAACTGGGGAATCGTCGATATCGACGATTGCGTCAACGGCGCTCAGCATCTGATCGATGAAGGAATGGTCGATCCGGAACGGCTCATCATCCAGGGATGGAGCGCCAGCGGATACACCACCCTCTCGGCGCTGGCCTTCCGCGATTTCTTCAAGGCGGGAGTCAGCTATTTCGGCATCGGCGATCTGGAAGCAATGGCGCTCGATACCCACAAGTTCGAGTCGCGCTACCTCGATGGATTGATCGGCCCCTACCCCGAGGCGATAGAACGCTACAAAGAACGATCTGCTATTCATTATGTCGACAATATCAATGTGCCGCTGTTGATCTTCCAGGGCGATGAGGACAAGATCGTCCCGCCGAATCAGGCGCAGATGATGTACGACGCGGTGAATGCCAAAGGGATGCCGGTGGCATTGGTCGTCTATGAGGGCGAACAGCACGGGTTTCGCAAGGCGGAGAACATCCGTCACAGCCTGGATGGATCGCTCTATTTCTTCGGCAAGGTCTTCGGGTTCGAGCCCGCGGACGACGTTCCAGCCATCGAAATCGCGAACCTTCCTGCCTAGCCCAGTGGTCCCGGTTGCACCGATCCGAGCGGTACTTTGGTCATGAAGCGGTGAGGGTGGGAGCGGAGCGAAGGCGCGTGTAACAAGGAATCGGCTAGAGTCTCCGAGATCGGCACTCAGCTTCACTGCATCGATCGAGGGATCACCGCTCGGTGCTACCGGCTATTCAGACAACTTCATCCGCACTCGACGACGGCGCATTCGATGCGGTGACGCTGGTGCTGCTGGTTGCGTTTGTGGTGTCGATGGTCGCCTTGTCGGTCGTGTTGGCACGCCGCGAGCGAGACTCGCCGTCGGACGAGCTCCTCGTGGAGAAACCCGAGACGACTCCTCTCGTCACCCCGCCGACGACGAATGTCAAACCGCTCCGGGCAATTCCCCCGACTCCGATGAAATCGTCAACGTCACCCGCGTGGCTGACCGGGGTGGTATTCCCCATGCCGTCGAATGGACTGTCTGACGCCGTATTGCTGATCGAGCGATTGCTGGCAGCTCGCCGGAACACAGAGCTCGCCGCCGGTATCGCGCTCTATACGCCCGCGTTTCGAGCCCGATTGGCGATCGAGCTTGGCGTGACCGAAGACGGACTGGAAGACGCCTTGAACGGTGCGACGATCGAGGGCGACGTACCGGATCTACGATCGGTCGAGCTGGTAAGTGGGGCCGGAGACACGATGAGCGTGCGGGCGGGATATGCGAATCGAAGCTCAGAAGTCTATCGTTTGATCCGCATCGAGGGGCATTGGTCGATCGATTCGATCGAGCGGGGTTAAAAAAACCCTCGCTCCTGCGACGAAACAGGAGCGAGGGTTGGGGGAATTCGCGTTAGAACGCGGGCTCTTCGAGTCCGTTGGCGCCAACCGCGATTTCTTCTTTCACATCGAGTGCGCCCTTATTGAGCTCAGGCGAGCCGGCTTTGATCCGGTCGAGCATCGCCTGCATCACATCCGGATTGTGCTTGAGGAATTCCTTGGCGTTCTCACGCCCCTGACCGAGACGATCGTCATCGACATAGAACCAGGCGCCCTGCTTACGGACGATGCCCATATCGGTAGCAACATCCAGGATGCTCCCCTCTTTCGAGATACCCTGGTTGTACATGATGTCGAACTCGGCCTGGCGGAACGGGGGCGCGACCTTGTTCTTGACGACCTTGACGCGCACGCGTGAACCGACCGAATCGGTGCCGTTCTTGATCGTTTCGATACGGCGGATATCGAGCCGTACTGATGAGTAGAACTTGAGCGCGTTACCACCGGTCGTGGTTTCCGGATTGCCGAACATGACGCCGATCTTCATGCGAAGCTGATTGATGAAGATGACGCAGGTCCGGGAGCGGCTGATGGCGCCGGTGAGCTTGCGCAGCGCCTGGCTCATGAGGCGGGCCTGGAGCCCGACATGGGAATCGCCCATATCGCCATCGATTTCGGCCTTGGGAACGAGCGCGGCAACCGAGTCGATCACGATCACGTCGATCGCGTTCGAGCGAACCAGCGCCTCGACGATCTCCAGCGCCTGCTCGCCGGTGTCCGGCTGGGAGATCAGGAGTTCCTCGAGATTGACCCCCAAACGGGCGGCATATTCCGGGTCGAGCGCGTGCTCGGCGTCGATGTAGGCCGCCATGCCACCGGCTGCCTGCGCCTCGGCGATAACATGCAGCGCCAGCGTCGTCTTGCCGGACGACTCGGGCCCATAGATCTCGGTAATGCGGGATCGCGGAAGGCCGCCGATGCCAAGGGCGAGATCGAGCGCAATGCCCCCGGTGGGGATCGACTCGACATGCATCGAGTGGGCCTCTCCCATCTTCATGATGGAGCCCTTGCCGAACTGCCGTTCGATTTGGCCGATAGCGAGATCGAGCGCTTTGTCCCGGTCGTCAGTTTTTGCCATGGTATGTCCTTTATGGAGTGGGCTCCCCACCCATCGGAGCCGCAACAGAGGATTAGAATTTCTGTTCTAATTCTACCAAATCTTAACGGAACGTGCTGGGTTGGTCAACGATTCTATACGACACCCGGTGTTTCGGCGTATGAGCCCAAAGCCCTGGGGCCCGAGACCTGATTTCTGCATGCTGTGTCCTAGGATATGGCCTGCGATTCAGAAAAGGAGAACGATCGAAGATGGCAAATGAGATGTTCACAACCAAAGCGGATGTACTGCGCGCAATCGAAACCGAGCGCGATTGGTGGCGCGCGGTGTTCGATCTGGCAGCACAAAACGAGCCGGTAACCGGCGACGAAGCGGTGAATGGATATTGGACCTATCGTGAGGTTATTGCACACATCAACGGCTGGCGTCGATGGACCGCTGCGCGCCTCGAGGCCGCGGCGTCTGGATCCGGCAGCGCGGTCCCGCCGTGGCCGGCCGGTATGGCCGACGATACCGAGCAGGGCCTGGACGAAATCAACGCCTGGTTCATGGCACAGAGTCATCTCGTCTCATTGGACACCACGATCGGGGAGACCTTCTCGCTGTTGGACCGGATGCGCGACGCAATCGATCGCATTCCCGAAGAGCGCCTCCTGACCATCGGTACCTTCGCGGAGATCGATCACGAGCTGGCGGACTATCCGATTGGCCCCGCGCTGATCGGGTTTTCGATCACGCATGTGCACAGCGAGCACGCACCGGATCTGGTTGCCTGGTTGACTGAGCGAATCGGGGAACATGTGACCCTGCCGCCCACGCCCTCGAATCTCGGGTTCGAGGACTGACCGTCGCCGTGTCAAAACGGGCGATGCCGGTACGCTGCAGAGGCGCCAACGGAGAGCCGTCCCTAGCGACCGACGTGAACTTCAGCGATGGGATCGAAAAGGCGGGAGGGACCATAATCGTCCCTCCCGCCTTCGCGCTATCAGGGCCAGATTTCGATTTCAGCAATGCCGCCGACTGCCGTCAGACCGTCGTCGTTGACGAAGACGAAGCGGATGTACTGAACGGTGGTGCCCACCGTAAGCTCCTGCCATTCGCCGGGAGCGGCAATGTTGTCGATGGTCAGCTCGGTCCAGTTTTGGTTGTCGGTCGAAACTGAAACATGCAAGGTGCCGGCCAGACCGTCGGCGCCGTTCTGCCAACGCACCAGGCTGACGAACTGCGGCACATCCAGGTCGGCAATGAACGCCGCCAGCGGCACAACGGACGAACCATCGGTCATCCAGACCGTCGCCGCGTTCTGGTCGACCAGCACCTGGCCGGCACTGGAGCCTTCGCTTCGCTGAATGCGCGCGATCGGCAGCGGTTGCGGCTCGAGTACGGGGATCTCGGTCGGCGTTTCCAGAATCGGCGGCTGCTCTGCGCCCGGGGAGGCAGGTGCCGGCCCGAGCAGCTCGGTTGCTTCGGTCAGGCTCGGAGTCGCTGTTTCGATCGACGGCGGCATGACGGTGATCTGGTCGGAAACGGTCTCGGTTGGCTCAGCGGTAGCGCTCGCCGGGATCGAAGTCGACATCGGGAGATCGCTCGACGCCACAGAGACCGCGGTAAGGAATTCGCCTGCCACGTAGCCGATGCGGGAGTTGCCGCAATTCAACCGGTACCACTGATAACCGCTGGCGGAGGTAGGACCAGAAATGACGGTGCAATTCGTATTTGCGGCCAGCAGGTAGATGACGGCGAAGTTGGTGCCCGCACCGTTGCGCATGTTGACGCTATCGGTGGTGCGGACCGTGCTACCCGCCGGGAATCCGCTGGTGGTGGTAGCGGTCCGGGTTGGGGTGCGCGTTATGGTGGCCGCAGCCGAGGTGCGGGTCGGGGTGGCAGTTGCGCCGGGTCCCGACACCAGCGACAGGTAGTTACTCGCCACCCAACCGATCCCGTAGCTACCCATGTTGACGCGATACCACTGATAGCCATTCGCGCTGGTTGGCCCGCTGATGACCGTTCCGGTCGTGTTGGTCGGAAGGACCGCGATCACGCCATTGCTGGTACCCGGGCCGGAGCGCATGTTGACCGAGGTGGTCGTGCGCACGGTGCTGCCGGCGGCCCAGCCGCTCGTTGCTGTAGCGGTACGGCTTGGCGTGCGGGTAATAGTGGGCGTGTTGGTCGGCACGGTGGCCGTTCCGGTGGTCGTGATCGACGGTGTGGTGGTGATCGATGGCGTCGATGTTGCGGTCCTGGTCGCGGTCGACGTGCGGGTCGCGGTCGCGGTGCGCGTCGGCGTGGCCGTGCCGATGGCCGTTACGTACTGCGCGGCCACCCAGCCGTCGCCAAAGCTGGTGGACACTGGAATGAAGGTGGTGCCACCGGAGGTGACAGCATAGCCGGTCACCAGTACCTGCGTATTGGTCGGCAGTACCGCGATCACGGTGCCGCTCAGGGAAGGCGTGGCGCGCAGGTTCAAGCCGGTCGTCACCCGTCCCACAACACCCGGCCCGAGACCAGCCGGTGGGGTTGGGGTCCTCGTCGGGGTTCGGGTTGCGGTGCTCGTCGGTGTCGAGGTCGCTCCAGTGGCGGTCGCGGTTGGCGTGATCGACGGGGTGGATGTATTCGTTGCCGTTGCGGTAGCCGTCGAGGTGTTCGAAGGAGTCGCCGTGGCAGACGCGGTCGCTGTATTGGACGCTGTGGCAGTCGCCGTCGGAGTTCGGGTCAAGGTTGCGGTGGCCGAAGGCGTAGCCGTACTCGAAGGGGTCGCGGTACTCGATGGCGTCTGGGTCACCGTAGCGGTACGAGTCGGCGTGGCAGTAGCAGACGGAGTGGGCGTCGGGGTCGGAAGATCGGACCCCAGGCTCAGAACCGGCTCGCCAGAAAGCGCGCCCGATACTCCGGCAGCCGCCTGCGAGCGAGCAGCCGTGCCGAGCAACCAGCTCCGGGCGCCGCTGACGGACGCTCCGGGATTGGCGGCGTAATAGAGTGCCAGCGCACCCACGACATGGGGCGTCGCCATACTTGTGCCGCTGCGGTAGACCTGCCCGCCAGACTGGTTATACGAGCGAATACAAACGCCCGGGCCCATGATGTCGACCAGCGAGCCCCAGTTACTCAATGACCAAGAGGTGTCGTCGACGGATCCCGATGAACAGAGGGTGCTCCCGTAGCCTCCAGGGCGGCCATCGAAGTCCTGGAACGCCGACACGGCGATTACTTCTGGGTATCCAGCCATGGTGGTCGAGGTAACTTCCTGGCCTGCATTCCCGGCCGCAACCACGACCGAAACACCATCGGACACCAGGTTACAGATCGCCTGGTGCAGCGCGGAAGCGTTGGACGCCGCAGGTGCCAGGTGAACCGTCGTTGGTGGTCAGACTCAGATTCGCAACGCGAATGCCCGACTGGTTTGCGACCTGCTCCAACGCGCAGACGAGCATCGACTGGCTGCCGCTCCCAGCGGAATTGAGCATACGCGCGGCGAAGATACCGACGCCGGGAGCCACGCCGACCACACCGTCGGTGTTGTTGATGGCCCCAACCGTTCCGGCCACATGCGTGCCATGCCCGAAACCGTCGGCCCAATCGCCGGTATCGCTCGAGGTGCAGTTGTAGCCACCGACGACATTGAGGTCCGCCAGCGGCGCGACCCCGGAATCGACAACCGCAACCGTGCCGCCCACCGATCCGCCTGAGCCGTTCGTGAACGGAGAGAACGGATTGCGAGGGGCGTTCACCCGCTCGACGCCGGTGGGGATGATCTGCGCGGTCGGATCGACCGGCAAGTCAGGGAAGATGCCTTCGACCTGCGGCACCTGCGCGAGCCTGCGCGCGGCTTCCGGGGTCAGATTGGCGGCAAAACCGGTGATAAGGGTGTCGTAGACGAACGAGGGCGAGACTCCAGAGACGGAGGCAAAGAGCGCATGGATCGACACCATCCTGCAGGACGACGATGACATCTCCGTAGGGAATCTGCGTTTCCTGCGCGGCCGCCGGCGATGGCGTGACCACACCGCTGAAGCCGGAAAGGACGAGCAGCATCGCGACGATGAACGCGAAACTCCTGCGCCGCAGCGTGCGATTTTCAATCGATCCTGAACCCATCCCTGCCATTCCGATCTCGAACCGTGCTATCGCGCTGCGACAGCGATGCAGTCCGCATCTCCATCCACGGAGGGTCAATCCGGACCAGTCGTGGTCACCGTACACGTCCTAGGATACGCGGCCCCTTTCGTCGGAGAGCCACCCATACGTACGTTGCATTCTCTCAGCTTGCCGACAGTGAGCCATTCCGCGCAACGACGCCGGAGTGTTGCTACCCCGGCGTCGTTCTGAGTCATCGAGTTGCGTCGGTCTAGCCGAAGATCGCCACCAATCTGCGGTGGAATTCGAGTGCGATGCCACCCTGCGGCAGGATCGCTCCCCCGCCTGCTCCCGGAGGAGCGAGGCCAGGGAGGACGATTCCGGCAGTGGTGCCGGCGCCGGTGTTCGGCGGCTGGTTGGTCGGGATGCAATTGAAGATCCAGACCGTCGAGCGCTTGCCGGCCGCGACCACCACGTCACCCTGGGCGTTCACCGCATCGGACTCCGCGTGGCACCAGTCGGCGCCGACTTCCTGCAGCTTGTACGTTCCCGGCGCGAGGTTCGGGAACTTGAGCTGTCCGTTGGCATCGGTGACACCCGCGAGCGTCGGCACGTACTGACCGTCGACCAGCTTCGAGATGGTGAAGCGGACGCCAGTGGTCTGCGGCGCGCAGTTCGCGAACCAGTCGAAGTTCGCCGGGCGCTTGACCTGCGGGAGCGCGCAACCGTACTTCTCGACCACGATCGTGCCAGCCGTGTCGGTCACGACATCCGGAACGTTGAAGTAGGCGCAGTACATCGTCTGCCCGGTTTCGATCGGGAAGTTGATGATGCTGCCGATTGCGCCGAACTCGTAGCTATCGAGCCGGACACCGCACCAGACATAGACCGAGGTGCCGTCCGGGGTCTTCTCCTGCAAGGAGTAGTTCCCTGCCGGGAGCTGGGTGAATCGGGTCAGGCCCAGGGCGCCCGAGTCGCCGGTGTAGCGGGTCTGATTGACCGACGCGCCGCTCAATCGGACTTCGACACCGTTGGTGAGGTTACTCGCCGCACCGCAGGAGTTGATGAAGTCGAGATAGAACTGGCCCTGGAAGCCCGGATCGCAGGTGAACTTGCGCACCTCGACCGTGACCGGGGCCGGCTTCGGCGGTTTGACGTAGTTCAGCACCACGACCGTCGTCTGCTGGCCAACGAAGACCGTCACTTCGACCTTCGTGTTCGTGCCCTTCTCGGTCAGGACATAGATCCCTGCCTGCAAGGTCAGGTGCGCCTCGCCGTCCGGTCCGGTGCTGAAGGTGATCGGCGTGCCGGTCCCGTCCTTGCGGCTCAGCGTGAAGGTCGCATCGCCCTTCTTGCAGTTGGCGGTCAGCGCCAGCGGCGTCTGGACCGAGTCGGAAGAGTCGAGGACCGTGGTGGTCTCGTTCTAGCGCCGACTGCGGGCAGTAGAACTTCACCAGCTTGATCGAGCCCGCATCCGCGTGGCGGCGGCAGCAGCTTGTCGACGATCGTCAGCGGCGTCGTCAGACCAGGATTGACCACGATATTCGTGACCGCCGGAGCGAGCTGGTAGCCGTACGGCGCCTTCGTCTCGGTGACCGTGTAGACCCCCGGCGGCAGATTCTGGAAGACCACCGTGCCGGTGCCATCGGTGCAGAGCACCGCGAAGTTAGCCCGGGTTGACCTTGAAGCAGGCGTCCGTGAGCGGGTTGCCGCTGCTGGTCGACCTTGGTGATCTGAATCAAACCCGGCCGCAGCACGTTGGTGACGGTGACGGTCTTGGTCTGGTTCTTGGTGATGGTGACGTAGGTCACCGGCGGCGTCTGGTAGTTGGCCGAGGGCTTGCGCGTCTCGACGATGCCGTAGTCGCCGACACCGATGTTCGTGAAGACTGATCGTGCCATCGCTGGAGCCATCATCCTCATCGCAGACCGGGCCGTATTTGGTCACGTTGCCCTGCTTCAGGGCAAAGCAGGCGCCTGCCAGGGCCGCGCCCTTCTGATCCTTCTTCTGGATCGTCAGGTTGCCCATGTCGGTCGGCGGGGTGTACGGGATGTTGCGCACCGAGACCGAGAGGCGTCTGGGCCGGGCTGACCGTGATGTCCGCATTCGGACCAACGTCGTAGCCCGGAGGCGCCTGGGTTTCGACCAGCGCGTAGTCATCCGGCGGGACGTTGTTGATCAGAATGATGCCCACCGCGGGATCGGCGTCACCCGGCTGGTTGTCGCAGGTCACAAACTCGAGCCCGTTGCCTCGATCGAGCCCGAAGCAGGCGCCACCCAGCGTCTGCGTGCCGTTCTGGTTCTGCTTGGTGATGCGGATGCTGCCCGGTCTTGAGCGTATTGACCACCGGCAGATCCGGATTGACACCTGCCAGGATGCTGACGGCGATATCGCCGATCGGCTGCCAGGTCGGTCCGGCCGTGGTGGTCTCGCGCAGGGTGTAGTTGCCCGGCGTGACATTGGTGAAGGTGATCTGGCCGTCGTTCGCGCCGTCGTCGGCATCGCAGATCGGTCCGTAGACCGTGCTGTTGCCCTGGCGGAGCGAGAAGCAGGTGCCCGTCACCGGGTCGTCGTTCCCGTCGATCTTGAGGATCGTCAGCTCGCCCGGGGTGTTCGACTTCGGATCCTTGAACGTGACCGAGGTCTTGAGCCCGCCGAGCACGGTCGCAACCTGATCCGGCGCCGGGTCGTATCCCGGAGGCGCCTGGGTTTCGGAGATGGTGTAGTCCCCTTCTCCCAGTTCCGTCAGCAGAATCACGCCGACGGTGGTGTTCTGATCGACTCCGTCGTTGTCGCAGACCTCGATGTTGTTGCCCTGGCCGGTGACGGTGAAGCAGGCGTCGCCTTGCAGCAGGTTCGTGTCCTGCGCGCGCTTGACGATCTGCAACGAACCTTCGGTCGGCGGGTTGATGATGATGATGATGATCACGATGACGATGACGTTCGGCTTGACCGTGACCGTCTTCGAATTGGTGCTGATCGCCGCCAGCGAGGCTGGATCGCCTTGCAGCGGCTGCACCTTGAAGTCGATTCCGGCCACCTGCGCGGACTCATCCCCAGGGATGGAGGTCTGGCTGACCGTCCAGGTGCCGACCGGAAGATCGTCGACCACCAGCACGCCTGGCGCGGGGTTCGTATCCTCGTCGCCCCCATCGCAGAGCACGATCGATTCACCGCCGGTGACATTACTGGACGGCGCGACCGCGATGCAGGCGCCTTCGACCGGGTTGCCCTCGATCGTCGGTCAGATCGATCTGCAATCCGCCGGTTTCTGGTTCAGCCGCCGTCTGCACGAACGTCGACCGTGGTGGTCTCGCTCGCCACGATATCCGCGGATTGTGCTTCGGCAATCTGGAAGCCGGTCGGCGCGATGGTCTGGACGATCTGGTAGGTCCCGACCCGCACACCGGAGACCTGAATCTGACCCGCGGCCGGATTTTCGTCGCCGATGCCGTTATCGCAGATGTTGGTGCCACCGTAGGAGAAGCAGGCGCCGCCGAGCGCGTTGCCGGCATCGTCACTGACGGTGATGGCGAGGATGCCAACTTGCGGGGCGGTCGGCTGATTGACGACCTGAACCTGGTGTCTGGTTCGCCAATGGTGACGGTGATGTCCTGATTCGCGGCCTGGCTGAAGCCATCGGGCGCCGTGCGTTTCGGAAAGGGTGTAGGTGCCTTCCGGCACGTTGTCGATGCCGATCTTGCCCTCGGCTGGATCGGTATCCGCCGCACCGTTGTCGCAGACCGGACCGACATTGCTCGTACCAAGGAGCTGGAAGCAGGCGCCCGCGAGCGCCGCGCCGTCCTGGTCGACCTTATCGATCAGCACCGAGCCGGCCGGGACCGGGGTTGGCGTCGGGCACGTCGACCGGCAGGTTGCCGACCGCGATTTCGGCAGCCTGACCCGAGGTGACCTGGACGCCGGTGGCAACCGGACCCTCCGGCGCGACATAGCCATCTGGCGTGGTCGATTCGAGCACGTCGTAGGTGCCGGCGGTGACGCCCTGAAGCACGATCACGCCTTCGGCGGGATCGGAATCGCCCTCGCCGTTGTCGCAGACCGGCCCAACCGTGTTGCCATCGGCATCCTGCAAGGTGAAGCAGGCGCCGCCGAGCGGGAGCTGGGTGTCATTGGCGGTCTTGACGATGCGCACCGAACCGGTGAAGGCACTGTTCTCGAAGGTGATTTCAGCGGTTTCGCCATTCTGGACGGTAACCGTCTGCGGCGAGAGGACCGGATCGTAGCCTTCCGGCGCGGTGACTTCCGTCACCATCCGGTCGCCAGCAGTGGCATCGACCAGGATCACGCCCTCGGCGGGATCGAGGTCCCCGGTGTTGTTGTCACAGACCGGCAGACCGTCGTCGACCGTGAAGCAGGCGCCGCCAAGGTTGGCGCCGCCATCCTGATCGACCTTGAGGATGCGGATCTGACCCTGGGCGATCGTCGTTCTCGAAGGTGAGCGTCGCTTGCTGGTATCCGCCGTCAGCGTCACCGACTGCGGATCGCCGGAGATGGCGTAGCCCTCGGGCGCTTGCGTTTCGGTGACCTGATGGTCGCCGAGCGTCAGGCCCTCGATCACGATCGAGCCGGACGCCGGGTCGGTATCGCCCTCGCCGTTGTCGCAGACTGGGATCGCCACCATCGATGCTGAAGCAGGCGCCACCGAGCGTGGTGGTTCCGTCGGCGGCATCGACCTTGAGGATCTGCAAGCGATCCGGTCTGGCGCTGGTTGCCAACAGTGACCGACGCGGTCTCGCCGACCGTGACGGTGACGTCGACATCCTGCCCGGCGACATAGCCGTCGGGAGCCTGGGTTTCCGTGACCGTTTGCGGACCCGCCGGAACACCCGGAGATCAGGATGACGCCCTCGGCGTCGTTTCCGTCGCCGTCCTGGTTATCGCAGACCGTCATGCCGGCAACCGCGAAGCAGGCGCCACCGATCGTGGTCGCGCCATCGGCAATATCGACCTTGGTGATTTCGACCGAACCGGATTCGCGGCTGTTCTGGAAGGTGGCGGTGGCTTGCTCGCCCACGGTGACCGTAATGCTGACCGGATCAGCGGAGGCAACATAGCCTTCCGGCGCCTGCGTTTCGGTCACGTCATAGTCGCCGGCCGCGAGACCGTCGATCTGAATCGGTACCTGGGACGGTGTTGGCGGTATCGCCGTCGCCATCGTCGCAAACGGCTCTGGTCGCCGACCGTGAAGCAGGCTCCGCCGAGCGCGGCGCCCTGGTCGTCGGTCTTGGTGATGACCAGCGAGCCGGTGGCGGCTTCATCGACCAGCGAAACGCCGGTGCGCGTGCCCTCGGTGATGGTGATGGTCTGATCCGCGACCGCGAGGTAGCCCATCAGGCGCGGTCGACTCGGTCAGGGTGTAGTCACCCACTGGAATGTTCTCGACTTCGATCACACCGTCACGGGCATCGATGTCATTGGCGTCGTTGTCGCAGTACGGACCGAAGGTTTTCCGCGCCGGTCAGCGTCCAGCAGGAACCGCCGATGCGGGTGCCATCGTCGTTGCGCTTGACCACCCGGAACGAGCCGGTTGGCGGCGGCGCGACGGCATTCACGAACTGCGCGGCGGCTTCACCACCGGCCGGAATCGATGACCGCCTGCGGATCGGCAGCCAGATAGCCCTCGGGCGCCTGGGTCTCGGTGACGGTGACGTCGCCGGCAGTTCAGATCTGCGATGCGGATCGAGCCATCGGCGGGATCGGCATCGCCGTCGCCGTTGTCGCAGACCTGCGCATTGCCATCGACCGAGAAGCAAGCTCCGGCGAGCGGCGCGCCGTTTTCATCGACCTTGGCGATGACCAGGTCGCCTGTGGTCGGCTCTGGCGTCGGCGTCTCGGTTGGGATCGCGGTTTCGGTCGGAATCGGCGTCTCGGTCGGGAGCTCAGTTGGAGTCTCCGTCGGGAGCACGACCTCGGTCGGGGTTTCGGTCGGTTCCGCGGGCGGTACCACTTCGCCACCAGTCTGGAGCACCAGATTGGTGACCTGTCCGTCGGTGATGGTGGCCGGTGCTGGGGCGGCCGGATCGAAGCCCGGCGGCGGGTTCGGCATGGACACCTGGTAGGCACCCGCTGGGAGATCCTGGATCAGGATGCTGGCCTGGTTCGGGATCGGCGTCGTTGGCGTCGCCATCGCAGACCTCGCCATTGGCAGGTCCAGAGTAGCTGACGCAAGCGCCGAGAATCGGGAAGCCCTCATCGGTCACGACGACTTGCAACGAACCGAAGCCTTCGGCCGGGATGACCGGGCCGGTTTCGGTCGGCGATGGCTCGACACCGGGTTCGGTGGGCGACGGCTCGACGACGGTTTCGGTTGGCGTCTCGGTCGGCACGCTCGGCCTGCGAGCTGACCTGGAACTGAACGTTGGTGGTCTCGTCGGCCGTCACGGTTACTTGCTGGCTGGTCGGTCCGACCGCCGTGTAGCCATCCGGAACGATCAGGTTGACCGTGTAGGTACCCGACCGGAACGTCCGGCTGCGTCATGAGCGCGTCTTCGTCGTCGCCGTCGCAGTCCTGGTCGATGCCGACGATCTCGAAGCAGGCGCCTGGGATCAGGTCGCCATTTTCATCGGCGACCGAGGCAGCGATCGTGCCCGTTCCCTCGCCCGGCGTTTCGCTGGGGGTCAGGCGAACCGCGAACTGCTGATCGCCCTGAACATCGACGCCGAGGCTTCCGACATTCGCGAAGCCGGCCGGCGCCTGGGTCATGGTGGCGGTGTGCGAACCAGCGGCCACACCGCTGAAGGTCACTGCGCCATCGCCGTCGTCATCGCACTGCGCCGCTCCTCCATCGAGGGAGTAGCAAGCGCCGGGGACCACATTGTTGTCCGGATCGAGGGCAACCAGACCGATGGTGAAGCCTTCGGTCGTTGGTTCGGTCGGCTCGACCGGCGCTTCGGTAGTCGCGGTCGGTTCGACAGGCGCCTCAGGCGTGTCGGTGGACGGCTGGCTCGACCGCGGTTTGCTGATTGGTAAAGGTGAGTTGCTGATCGCTCTGGAGATCGATCTGCTGCGGGCTGGCGAGATCGTACCCCTGCGGCGCCTGGGTCTGCGAGATGGTGTACCCACCAGCCGGAAGTCCGGAGAAGGTGGTCACGCCGTCGAAATCGTCATCGCATTGCTGACCGGCGCCGTCGATCTGATAGCAGGCGCCCGGCAGCACGTTTCCGTTCTGATCGACCGTCGTGATGCTGACCGCGAAGGTCGACGGGGCAGCGGTCTGGACCTGGAACTGAACGTTCGCGGTCTGACCGGTCTGAACCGTAGATCTGCTGCTGGGTCGAACCGATGGCCTGATATCCCTCGGGCACAACCAGCTCGATGGTGTAATCGCCGGCGGGAACATCGGTTTGGGTCATGACGGCGTCGGCGTCATCGCCATCGCACTGCTGGCCGAACTGCGAAAGGTTGTAGCAAACGGTCGGCAGCTCGTTGCCGTTCTCGTCGACAGTGGTGGCCGTGATGGTGCCGGTTTGGGCCGCTTGCTGCTGGAATGGGACGTTGAACTGCTGATCGCCTTGCACGTCGATCTGGGTCGGCTGGATGTTGTCGTAGCCCTGCGGCGCCTGGGTCGAGCTCACGTTATAGGAGCCGAGCGGCACGTCGTTGAAGGTCACGACGCCGTCCTGGTCGTCGTCACACTGCTGGCCGACGCCATCGACGGAGAAGCAGGCGCCGGGCAGCACATTGCCGTTCTGATCGACGGAGATGAAGCTGATACTGGCAGTCGGTCGGACCCTGCGGCACGGTCGGTTCGTCAGTCGGCTCTTCCGGCGGCTGCTCTTCGCCTCCACCGGTGCCTTGCACGATGGCTTGCTCCTGATTGAATCCAGGTGAAAGCCCGATCTGCTGCGAATCGGCGGGCGCCTGCCCATCCGGCGTGAAGGTCTCGACGAGATTGCCGCCGCCCGGCACCCCGTTGGGGAAGTTGAGCGTGGTGCTGCCGTCGAGGCTGCCATCGCTGGAGTCGCAGGCCTGACTGGCAACGCCATTGCCGCTGGTCACCGCGAAACAGGCACCCGCCTGGGGATTGCCCTGATCGTCGGTCTTGGTGACCTGGAGCTGAGCGGAATCGACGCCACCCGCTTGAAGGATATTGCCATTGGCATCGGACACCACGCGCACGCGGCCACCGTTTCCGGCGACCGGTTGAGCGGTGATGCCGGTTGGCGTCCCATTGAGTGCGGTTTCGACGTTGACCGGCGAACCGGGACTGGCGTCGAAGGTGGCAACGAAATTGCCACTTCCATCGCCGACCATCGGAAAGCTCCCGAAGTCGGTGTTGAGGGTGACGAGTAGCGGCCCTGACGATATCTGGCCGGTATTGGAATCGAACTGGAAGACAGCGCCGGCGGCGCCGTCAGGCACATTGACCTGGGAGCTGCCCGCGTTGACGTCACCGTCATTGGTCGAGACCGTGACATCGAAGCTGTAGCCACCTGGCGGCAGCGGAGCGGTGCCTTGCCAGATACCGCTGCCCAGGTTGCCCAACGGAACCGGCCCAACCACATTGGCGACATCGCCGCCAATGGTGACCGCGAAGACACCCTGGAGTGGCGGCGGGCCGCCTTGCAGCGCCTCGCCTTCGACCGCAAGGTCAGGGTCGCCCACGGGCGCGGCCGACACCTGCTGCACCATGGAAAAAGGAACGAGCATGCCAAACACGAGCATGAAAACCGTCAGGAACGAAAACGCGCGTCCTCTCCCCTTTCCGGGAGATTTCGGGTTGGGTCCCGGCCGGTTGCTCGCGGCGGACATCCTTGTCGATCGTGATCTGCGGGCGCGCATACGTTTCCTCCGCTCCACACCGTTATCTATGACGTGTGTACTTCCCAAAATGGTCGGCAACAGGCTGGATACTTCCCGGTCGAGAAAGGGTTTCGTCGCGCCCGGTCACGAACGCGCCGAGGGGATCCGGTTACCCGGATCGGCTCCGCGATAGGTCCTGCAAGCGGACGGTGTCGCGCGCACCGAACGCCAAGGTCCGTTTCATCATACCCGAGGCATCTCGCACCGCAAGCCTGTCTCTTCTCGACTGTTGCTGAAACGCAAGACGAGGCGCGAACGTTTCGCGGCTCAGGCCCGAAGTTCTCCGATCAGGCGCTGAAGGTCGTCCGGAGTTCCGGGAAGCCCGGCTTTGGCCACCATCAGTTCCGTCAATCCGATCTCGGAAAACTCATGAATCTTCTCGAGAACCTCCTCGAGGGTTCCCACCGCGCTCCCGGGAAGCACCAGCTCGTCGGGAATCTCAGCCACCGCCGCGGCAATATCGCCCTGCTCGGCGAAGTCGGCAAACGCGCCTCCCTCGGCCAGCAATTCATCGGTTTTCATGTGGTCGCGAACCCGCTGCATGATGCCAGCCACATCGAGGTCGGGGTTTTCGAGCAGCGCGTCCATGCCAGGCAGCGCCAGCACATTGGCAACG
This sequence comes from uncultured Chloroflexia bacterium, assembly GCA_963720855.1. Taxonomy (GTDB): domain Bacteria; phylum Chloroflexota; class Chloroflexia; order Thermomicrobiales; family UBA6265; genus JAMLHN01. The sequence continues at coordinate 1,068,886 of CAVRGV010000003.1, forward strand.
AATCGCTTGCGACTTGTGAGAAACCGTGCAGGATCGTTGGTGACCACAATTGCGGGATTCGCAATGAACTGCAAGTTATCCGGGTTTCGACCGGCAGCCCGGGCCGCTACGCGCACGCGCGCAATTGCCTTCTCCATATAAGCGGGAGTTGCCAGCATGTTGAACACCACGCCGTCCGCCACTCGCCCAGCCAATTCGAGCGCTTTCGGTCCGGCGGCCGCGAGATAGATAGGTGGGACTGTGACTGGGGAGACCACCCGTTTCCAGGCATCGATGTGGAACTCGCCGTCAGCCGATGCCACCGATTCCGGCGACCACCACTGGTGGAGGAGCGAGATCGTCTCCTCCAGCCGCGCGAGCGGACTACCGATCTCCATGCCCAGCGCTTTTCCATACCATTCGGGCTGCCCGCGACCAAGCCCGAGAAAGACTCGTCCCGGCGCAAGGCGGTCGATCGTCGCGACTGAGGCGGCTATCAGATTGGGATGTCGCAGATAGGGATTGGTGACCCCAGTTCCGAGCTGAATGCGCTCCGTGCGCTGGGAGATCGCTGCCAGCAACGCGAAGGCGTCCCAGCCGTCAGGGTCTTCGGTGATCCAAAGCGAATCGAACCCGGATCGATCGGCTAACCGGGCGAACGCAAGCGTTGCCTCAGCCGCCCCTCCGCGCGCCCACTCGCGATGGTCGATCGAAAGCGCGAACCGCATCGCGGGTGCGGACTAGCCGCGTTCCGCCCGGTAGTAGAAGACGATGCCACCCGGGCGGTCATCGCCGGTGCGGCCGGCCACGCCCTGTTCGCCGTCATGCATCGTGTAGGCCGAACCACGCTCGATCGCGTCCGCAACCTCTTCGGGCAGCACGGTCGCGTAGATGCCGTGCTTGGTGCACTCCCAAACCCCGGGGAAGTCTTCCAGCGGCTTCATACGGTGCTTATCACGCGGATGCGTGCGCCCCACTTCACAAAGCGGATTCGGAATAGATGTCGTGTTGGTCCATATGCGGTGGAGGTGCTCCTGGGTGCGTCGATGCGCGGACTATCTCGACCGAAAAGTATGCCACCTGATACCGAAGGTCACGTTTCGGTTGCCTTGGCTGGGCGGCGTTCTACAGCTTCGCCTGGCGGACCCGGTCCCACTGGATGATCCAGTCCAGATAGGTGGCCGTATCGCCATCGGCGGAGACCGGCGGGTACGAACGAATCGGCGCGCCGGTCAGCCAGCCGTCGATATCGTCATACGGGTAAAGCGCCGCGATAGTGGGATCGATCATCGCCGGCGCTCCCTGAGCGACAGTCGCCCAACGCGTACGGTCGACCAGATCGCGCTGCGCGACCGGGGAGATCATGTAATCGATGAACTGCAACGCCAGCTCGGGGTCGTGCGAATTGGCGACCATGGCGATGCAGTCACAAAAGCTGGCGCCGCCCGGCGATGGCTGCGATGCCGCCAGCGCCTGCTGGGCCGGATTGGTCAACAAGGGCGCCGATTGCCAGCCGATAGTCGAGAACTGTCCGGTCCCATTGGCGACCTTGATCATCGCATCGTAGGCGCTGCCACCGAACGAGGCGGCGCGGCGTTGCTTGAGCTCGATCAGGACGTTCGCGGTGTTCTCCAACCAATCCTTGCTGACACGGGTGGGATCTTCGGCACCGAGCGCCCAGTTCCAGATCCAGAAGTGCCCCAAGCCATCGTCCGGCATGTTGAGCTGGCCGCTATACGCCGCGTCGCGCAGCGTGATCCAGTCAGCTGGTGGGCTGGTTTGATCGGCAGCATATGCGAGCGTGAAGGTGCCCCAGAGCAGTGGGAATCCCGAACGATTCGATCGTCACCGATCGTTTCTGGCAGTTCCTGAAACTGGGAAAAGAGCCCGGAATAGTTCGGAATCGCCGTGGTGTCGAGCGGAGCCAGCAATCCAGCTTCCCCAAGTGGGCTGACCAGACCGATGGTTGGCGCGACGATGTCATAGAACCCAACTCCACCGGCACGGAGGAAGAGCATGGTGTCGTCCGGGATTGCGATACCGGTAACTTCGATGCGCACGTTGTTTGCTTCGCGAAAAGGCGCGGTGAGCTCGTCGGAGAAATAGCTCGGCCATCCCAGGATGCGAATCACGCGCTGCTCGTCTTGCGCTTGGGCATTCACCTTCGGCAAGGCCAGTCCGACGGCGGAGGCGACCGCGCCGCTGGTAAATCGCCGGCGAGAGACTCTGTTCGCTGCCATCTGTCCTACGCCTCAGCTTCGGGAAGAACGATACCCAGCGTTGTCCCACCATCGAGCACCAGAACCTGACCGGTGCAGAACGACGAACGATCGGAGGCCAGAAAGGAAATCGCTTCGGCGACTTCCGCTGCCTCGGCCAGGCGACCCATAGGCACCCGATCCAGATAGGTGCCGGACTTCGAAGTCACTGGAGTAACGAAGGCCGCACGGGTGCGTACCATGCTTGGCGCCACCCCATTCACCCGGACACCGGTCGCCGCCAGCTCGAGCGCAGCCGAGCGAATGAGCGCATCGATGCCACCCTTCGACGCGTTGTAGTGTGCGAGAGTGGATTCGACGTAAAAGGCGTTGGTCGAGGACGTTACCACGATCGATCCCTTGCCCTGCGCAACCATGACTCGGGCGGCTTCCTGTACGCAGTAGAACGTTCCGGTGAGGTTGGTGTCGATGATGCGATTCCAGGTGTCATCATCGATGTCGAGAAAGTGCTGCCCAATCGCAATACCAGCGTTGGCGACCATGATGTCGAACCCGCCGAAAGTCGCGAGCGCCGCGTCCACGGCGCGTTTGACATCTACACGCAAGCGAACGCTGCCAGGGAACGGCAACAGTTGCGCGGGCCTGCCAAGCTCGCCAAACATCGTCTCGAGCGACGCGTCCTCGATATCGAACGCCACGACATTCGCGCCTTCCTCGAGAAAATGCTCGACCACGCTCCGGCCAATGCCGTTGGCAGCGCCGGTTACTACCGCGGTCCGTCCCGTCAAACCTGGCATCACGCCTCGTTAGCCTCCTCGGCAACCATCGATCGATCCAAGCGAATGCTAGCGCAGCCAGCCGATTCGCCGGACAATACGAATATGAAACGCATGGTGCCGCCCGATCTCGATACTCGCCGCTTCGACCTCGCCATTGTTGGCGGAGGAATCAATGGCGCGGCAATCGCGCGAGATGCCGCGCTGCGCGGGTTGTCGGTCATCCTGCTGGAAAAAGACGATTTCGCGTCCGGAACCACAAGCTGGGCCACTCGTCTGATCCATGGCGGACTGCGCTATCTCGAACATTTCGAGTTCGAGCTGGTGCGCGAATCGCTGGTCGAGCGCGGGAGGCTCCTCGAGAACGCTCCTCATCTGGTCGATCCGATTCCGCTGGTGCTTCCGGTTTTCCGGGGAAGCAAGCACGCGCCGATGAAGCTGCGCGCCGGCATGCACCTGTACGACTTCTTTTCGCGCGGCGACGCGATGCCAAAACACAAATGGTTTTCTCGCAAGGAGACTGGCGCCCGCTGGCCCGAACTCACGATGGAAGGGCTACTCGGATCCTTCCGGTACTTCGATGCGCAGGCGACCTTTCCGGAGCGGTTGGTCATCGAGCAAATCGCGTCGGCGGTGTCGTTCGGCGCGGTCGCACTCAATTACGCACGGGTCACCGGCATCGACTCGGCTGGTGCGGTGGTGACCGGTGTCCGCTTTGTGGACGAGCTGAGCGGTCATGACGCACAGCGTTCGAGCGCGAACCGTAGTGAATGTCGCCGGCCCCTGGGTCGACCGGGTTCTGGCATCGCTCGATCCGGAGCCGAAGCGAGAGATCGGCGGTACCAAGGGATCGCACATCTTTCTGAAAACCACTGATGCCGCGCCAGCCGATGCGCTCTATGCCGAAGCTGAATCGGATGGGCGTCCGTTCTTCATCGTCCCCTGGAATGGTCTGACGATGATCGGCACCACCGATCTCCCCTTCGATGGCGATCTCGACGATGTCGTGGCCACCGAGGATGAGATCGATTATCTCCTGCGCGAGACCAAACGGCTTCTTCCGGCGCTCGATACCTCGCGTGAACGGGTGCTGTTCACGTATTCAGGCGTACGCCCCCTCCCCGCAGTCGATGCGGCCTCTCCTGGCGGCGTCACGCGCCGGCACTTCCTGATCGACCACAGCCCGGTCAGACAGGGACTCTATTCGGTCGTTGGCGGAAAACTCACAACCCATCGCAGCCTCGCCGAAGAGGTCGTCGACGAGATCGCCCATGAGCTTGGCAACCACAGCCCTTGTCTGACGCGCAATCTCCCGTTTCCGAATTCGCCCGGATCCGGCCTGGAATCGCTTCGTGAAGAACTGATGTCATCGCATGGTCTCAAGGGACCAGCCGCCGATCGGCTAACCTCGATCTACGGCGTCCGAGCGCGCGACATAGCCGAGCTCGGCAATTCGGATCCAACGCTCGGCGCTCCGTTGACGGACAGCTCGCTGGCGACTGGCGCGGAAATCGTCTGGGCCTTCGAGCACGAGATGGCCGTGGGGCTGAGCGATGCGGTCATCCGCCGGGCCGTCGCGGCCTGGACGCCCGGTCTGGGTCGTACCGTCGCGGAAGGAGCGGCGGCTATCGGACAGTCCCACCTTGGTTGGTCAAAAGACCACGCGGCGGACGAATTGGCGGAATTCGAAAGTTATGTGGAGCGGTTCGAGACTCCAGCCAGCTAGCCGTCGTCCGCTGGATCGAACCAGCCTTCTGAGCGAGCCGCTAGTAGCGAGTCCCGCAAATCGTCAAGATCTTCTGTCAGATACTGCCAAATCTCCCAAACCCTAACGCGCTCGTACCCATGGGCAATAGTGTTGCGAAGCCCGATGATTTGTTCCCACGATTCCGGAGCGCGTTCGAACTGCTCAGGAAATCGACTGCGCAGCTGGGAAAGATTTTCGCCAATTTGGAGTATCTGCAGAAGGATGGCATCTTGCAAAAGTCGCTGCTCGAGAAAGACGTCGGCGGTTGCCGGAACATATTCCTCGAGCTGGTCGAGTGCTCGTTCCGCCAATAGCAAGTACGGTTCTGCTCGCTTGGTCACAGGGGTATTGGCACCAACGTCGGAGTTATGTATGGCTCGAAGATTGGATCGATGTCAGTAAGCACGTCAACTTGGCGCCCGGTCAATCGGGAAAGCTTTACCATAAGATCGAGCTTTTCCACAAGTCGATAAGAATGGCCAAACCGGACAAGAAGATCGATGTCGCTGTCGGGCCGCTCTTCCCCCCGCGAAACACTCCCAAACAAGAACGCTTCGGTTACACCAGCGCTCTTCAGTAAAGGCGACGAAATCGTCCGAGATGATGTCAGGACGAGGGTTCGCGATTGTGGGTTGGCTCGAACTTGACTGGCGCATAGCTCAAACATTGTACGGTGCCGCTTGACCAATACAAGCGGCACCGCATGCATCAGCTACTGAATCTTGCCGCGGCCCAGAATCGGCCAGATGGTTTCCACGATGCCATTGCGCACCCCGTAGAAGTTCTCGTGCAGGTGATTGCACTGGTCGGAATAGCCGACATTGAAGAAGATGCGCTCGGTCACGCGCGGCTCGGCTGACGGTGTGGCAAGCATGATGGTGCCGTGCTCGGCGGAGAAGGAGATCGGGCCATCGATGGTGAGACCGCGCGGTTCCGGCATGCGGTTGCTGGGGTCGATCGTCTTGCGGCCCGAATCAACGATGACGCGGTCGAGCGTCGGCCGGCTGGTGACCTGCGTCATCAGCGAGAGGGCCGCTTTCACATTGGCGCCCTGTTCCAGATACTCGAGGTCGCCGAAGATGCCCCCGCCCGCCTGGATCTCGGTGACGCCCGAGATGCCCGAAGTCGCGAGATAGGTGGCGGTGCCACCGGCTGAGACAACATCGACCGGGATGCCGTCGGCCCGAATCTGCTCGGCGGTCTCGATGAGCGAACCGACCGCGCGCTGAATTTCGGCCAGTCGCTCGGCTGGGTCCTCGATTCCCCAGCAGTGGCCTTCCCAGGTCATCACCCCGGCAAAGCGCAACCCTTCGCATTTGGCCATTTCCGCCGCCAGCTTGCGGGCCGCATCGCCGGGTGCGACCCCTGCGCGCTGCATACCGGTATCGACTTCGATCACCGCGCGCGGCCGAGTACCGAGCCGCAAGGCGGCTTCATCCAGCTCGCGGACGTTTTCGATCGCATCGACAGACACGCAAATATCCGCCTGCGTGGCGAGGGCCGCGACGCGGCGTGCCTTGATCGGCCCAACGATCTGGTTGGGCACCAGGATGTCGCGGATGCCATTGGCGGCCATAACCTCGGCTTCGCCCAGCTTGGCGCAGGCGACTCCGATGGCTCCAGCCTCGACTTGCAGATGCGCGATGGCCGGACATTTGTGGGATTTCGAATGCGGCCGCCAGCCGGCGCCGCGGGACTTCACGTCCGCCGCCATGGTCTTGATATTGGATTCGAGCGCGTCGAGATCGATCAATACCGCTGGGGTATCGAGCTCTTCGATCGGCAGGCCAATCAGGGTCGTCAGCATTGTGCTCGCGCGCTCCTCTGTGGAAGAAATTCACCGGACAGTTGCGTCAGGATACCCGAGCCCTCGACCGTCGTTGATCGTTCATGCCCCTGCTATCATTTGCAGCGCGCAAGCACCAACCGAACGGTCGATTCTCCAGGGAAGGAATTGCCCATGACCGACGACACCTTTTTGCGAGGGCGTGTGGATCGCCGCACGCTCCTCAAGAGCGCGGGAGCGGCCGGCGCTGCCGGTATCGCCATGACCCCGGCTCTGAGCCTGGCCGCGCCCGGCACCACCGGCAGCTCGGCGGCTTCGCGCACAGGACGATGCGGGCACGCTGGTCATCGCCGCAGGCGGGTCGCCATCCGATATCGATCCCCACTCGTCCTACGACTATCGGTCGGTGATGGCGATTCTCGGAGCCTACGAAGGACTGATCGGGCTCAAAGGGGAAAGCACCTCCGAGCTCGAGGGCTTGATCGCGGAGTCCTGGGAATCGAATGAGGACCTGAGCGTTTGGACCTTCAAGATCCGCCCGGGGGTTACGTTCCAGGACGGCTCGCCAGTCGATGCTGAGGCGGTGCGCCTCAATTACGAACGCTTTTTGACCCTGGGGCTCGGTCCGGTCAACGTGCTTCAGCGATTCGTCACCGATCCGGCGAAGATCACCGCGCCGGACGAATCGACGGTCGTCTTCGATCTGGGAGTGCCGCAACCCCAATTCCCGTTCGCGCTCGCCTCGACCTACGGTCCGCTCATCGTCAACGCAAAGCTGATGAAGGAACACGAGGAAGACGGCGACTGGGGACACATCTGGGCGCAGACCAATGCGGAAGGCACCGGCAGTGGACCCTACAAGATCACCAACTTCGAGCCAGGCCAGGTGCTCGAGATGGAGCGCTTCGATGACTACTGGCGCGGGTGGGACGGCGAGCACTTCGAGAATGTGATCATTCGCGTCGTCACCGAGGTCGATACCCGACGCCAGCTGCTGGAGCAGGGGGAGGCCGATATTGTCGACGACCTCACCACGGAGATGTTCGTCGCCCTGGAAGAAAATCCGGACATCACGACGCTTGAGCGAGTTCGTCACCCGCAACCAGTATTGGGCGATGGCCGTGGCAGGACCCCTGGAAACGCCGGAAGCCCGCCAGGCGATGAACTTCGCCTGGCCGTGGACGGATGTTCTGGAAGGCGTCTACGGCGGCCGCAGCCGGCAGCCACGTGGGCCGGTGCCTCCCGAGCTGGCTGGTCATGACGACAATACCTTCCAGTACACCACCGATCTCGAGCAGGCAAAAGCGCTCCTCGAAACGGCCGGCGTTCCGGAAGGCACCAAGCTCACCATGTCCCTGGAAACCGGACTGGAACAGCCCAAATCGTCGGCGCAGCTCTTTCAGCAAAACCTGGCCGAAATCGGAATCGATTTGCAGATCGAAGAGTGGGATCTTGCCAGCTACACCGGCATGATCTACGGCGACGCCGGGCCGGAAGAACGCCCGAACTTCATGTGGTGGGGCTGGTGGCCTGACTACAACGATGCCTGGAATCACCTCGATCCGCAGGTTTCCTGCGATGCGCAGGGATCGGCCGGATCGAACATGGGGTTCTACTGCAACGACCGGGTGCAGGAGCTCCTGGACGCATCGAAGAACGCGGTCGACAACGAGTCCTATATGACGGCGCTTTCCGAAATGCAGGAGATCCTCTCGAAAGACGATCCGCCCGCGATTTACTATGTCGAGCCGCCGTGGACCGTCCTCTTCCGCAACGATATCAATGGGGTGTTCATCAATCCCATCAATATCGGAACGTATAACTACTGGGCCATGAGCCGCGCCGCTGGCGAATAGCAGGCTGCCGCCAGAAGTCAGATACAGACGGTCCGTACGAAACGCCCACTGGTTTGCCAGTGGGCGTTTCGCCGTTCCCGCCTGCTGCTCAAACGCGGTTGATGAACTGCCAGATGTCACCGCGCTCGGAGCGCTCGAACACGCTCAGACTTGCGTTATCGAGCTGCAACCGGCGGTAATTTGCCAGCGGCATCTCCAGCATGTGGGCGATCAGCAACCTTCCGGTCGTGTGATGCGCGACCGCTAGCACCGTTCTGCCTGGCTGCAAGACATCGAAAAGGAACGCGGTCACACGCGCGACCAGCTCGCTTGCCAGCTCACCGGTCTCGCCGGGACGCCAGGCATCGGGATCGAGCACCCAGTCGTGCCAGTGATTCTCAGGCTCGGCCAGAATCTCGGCATGGGTTTTGCCTTCCCAGGTGCCGTAATTCATCTCGTTGAGCCGCGGGTCTTGCACGATGGGAATGTCGCGTCCGTCGAGCGCGAGCCTGGCGGTTTCCAGGGCGCGGCTCAGACCAGAGCAGTAGACCGCGTCGAACTCGAGATCGCGAATCAGCTCGCCGCCCTTGCGGGCCTGCTGAATGCCAAGCTCGGTCAGTGGCACGTCGGACGCACCCGCGTAGCGGTTGCCATCCGCGTTCCAGGTGGTCTGGCCATGGCGAAGAAAATAGAGTCGCGCCGGCTCCGCCATTTATTCGACTACGCCGAGCTGCTTGCGGAACCCGTAGTTGTCCCAGCCGTCGAACCCTTCGGCAACGATGCCATCCTCGATCCGGTCGAGGCTCATGCCCTCGACGCGAATCTTGCGTCCGTCTCCCTTGGCGCCCAGCAGCTCACCTTCGAAGGTCCCGGTCAACACCCAGCGGGAGAGCACCTGATCTCCTTCCGAAATCAGATCGACGACCTCGAAATGCAAATCGGGAAAGGCAGCGATCCATTGCTTCCACTGGGTTCGGAAACCCTTCACGCCCTTGTCCGAAGTCGGGATCGTTGCCTCCGGCGTTCTCGGGGATGTACCGATCGATGGCAGATTCATCTTTCTGGTTCCAGATCTCCTCGAAAAAGGTCCGGGCGATCCGCTTGTTTTCCTCGATGGACACGGTTGCTCCTTGCTGATGGTGGACGATCCTGCATGGGCACGAATTGCCAGCGAAATCGAAAGAGATGCTCCGCTTCGCTCAGAATGACAGTCCATGGCGAGATGACGTACGCACGCTCCCGACGCGAGATGGTACCAGTCGTCGTGGGCCGATCGGGCGCGCTGGTGGAGAATACGTGCCGAACGATGACCAAAGCGAGGAGCGACAGATGGAGTTACGAGTAGACGGTCAGGTGGCCATCGTCACCGGGGCCGATAGTGGAATTGGACGTGGGATCGCGTTGCGACTGGCCGAATCGGGAGCCGACGTGACCATTTGCTACTACTCGGACCGGGACGGCGCCGAACAGACCGCCGCCGATTGCCGATCGTTCGGGCGGAAGAACCGAAGTGGTGCAAGGGGATGTTGGCAATCCCGATATCGTGCGCGGCATCTTCGAGCAACACGATCGCGCCTTCGGCCGGGTCGATATTCTGGTCAACAACGCCGGGATCGGCCTGGGCGAGAACATCGTCGATCAGCCCTTTGCCGATTTCGAGCGGGTCATCCGCACCAACCTCTTCGGTCCCTGGCTCTTCATTCAGCAGGCCGCACGCCGGATGATCGCTCGCAACGAAGGCGGCCGGATTATCAATGTGACGTCGGTCCACGAGGAGGCCTGTTTCGCGGGCGGTTCTGGATACAACGCGTCCAAAGGTGGCTTGCGGAATATCACGCGCACCGCGGCCGCTGAGCTGGGCCAATACGGCATCACCGTTAATTCGATCGCGCCGGGGATGATCCTGACCCCAATGAATTTCCGGGCGATGAGCGATCAGCAGTATCTGGACGACGCCGAAGCGCAGATCGTGCTCGGCCGGGCTGGTCTTCCGGAGGACATCGCAAACATGGCGCTCTTTCTCGCGTCGAGCGCCGCATCGTATTGCACCGGACAGACGCATTATGTCGATGGCGGCTGGATGCTCACCTGGCCGCCGGTCTGACGGCCGAAGTCCTGAATCGATCGTCACTCTGACCGAAATGTCGTGAAGGCGGGATCCGATGTGGATCCCGCCTTCACGATTGGAGCGCAATGGAGCGGCGCTTACTCGACCGGGGATTCTTCCACCGGCGGTTCCTCGACCGGGATCTCCTCGGTGGGAATCTCGGTCGGGATCTCCAGGGTTGGTTCTTCGGTCGGCGGAAGCTCGACGGTCGGCTCCTCCGTCGGCGGAAGCTCGATCGTCGGGACGTCGGTCGGCGGAACTGGCGCGAACCGATACGGGACCGATCCGATGTACGGCGACCCAATCACCGCCACCCAATCGGCCGGCAGCAGAACATACCCGGCCGCGCCCGGATCTGCCAATACTGACTCGTAGGTCGAAACCAGCGAGAAATAGGACTGAATGTAGTCGGCGGTGCATTGACCGCTGTCGTCGCATCCTTCGCCGAACCAGGTCGCGAGGCCGCCTTCGACTGAGCCTGCGTTCGCGATCTCGTTCGCAAGCAGTGCGCTCCCGAAGGAGATGTTCGTGGCTGGGTCGTACCAGATTCCTTCGCCGATGCCGGCGGCGGCGAATTCGTCCGGTTTCACCTGCGTCAGTCCGACCGCGCCGAGCGGCGAATTCACCGCCGGGTCGCCACCGGACATCAGGGCAATCAATGCCGCGACCTGCGCCGGCGTCAATCCGCTGTTCGCCGAGGCCGCCTGGATCTCCGGCAGCCATCGCAACACGGCATCGTCGTAGCGCGGGATTCTCGTTTACGGCCTCGGTGGTCGGCGTCTCGCTCGGAACCGCCGTGGCGGATGGCACGTCGGTTGGAATGAGCGGTGGACGTGTTCTCCAGCGCCGGGGTGACGCCCGCGGTGAGATAGGTATCCGCAATCCAGCCGCTCGTGCCACTGAGCGTTTCCACTGGCAACCAGAACAGCCCATTCGCGGGCTGACCATAGCCCGTTACCTGCAGCTCCGTACCTGAACTCAGCACCGCAATCACGTTGGCCGAGGTACCGGCGGCATCCCGCAAGTTCACCCGAACTCGGGTATGCGCGATATCGCCCGGCAGGAATCCACCTGGGCCTGGGGTAAAGGTCGGACCGCCGGTGACGGTGCGCGATGGGGTCGCCGTCACGGTCCGGGTCGCGGTGCGGGTCGGCGTGGTGCTCGGCGTCGCGGTGGCAACACCGATCTTGGTCACATATTGCGTGACGACCCAACCGTTCGTGGTGCCCATCCGAACCGGAATCCAGAAGTAGCCATCGACCGAAACACCCGTCCCGGTCACCAGGAGCTGATCGCCGACATCGAGGACCTGGAGCACGGTTCCGGAGAGGGTCGGATTGTTGCGCAGGTTGACCGACTCGGTGACCTGAACGATGTCGCCGTTGCCAAATCCCCCCACCGGCGTGACCGACGGAGTGCGCGTTGCAGTCCGGGTCGATGTCGGCGTCCGCGTTACGGTGCGAGTTGCCGTAGTCGTACTGCTCGGAGTTCGGCTGGGACTGACGGTGGCAGTAACCGTCGCGGTCGCAGTGGCGACGCCGATCCTGGTCACGTAATTGGACGCCACCCAACCGGTCAGCGAGTTGTAACTCACCGGGATATAGAGGTATCCACTCGCCGTCACGCCGGTTCCGGTCACCAGCAGAATCGCGCCGGTCGGGAGCGAGGCAATGGGCGCGCCACCGGTGCCCGGGCTCGGCCGGAGATTGAGGGATTGGTTCACCTGGACCAGGTCTCCGGCTCCGAAGCCGCCCTGCGGTGTCGTCGTGAGCGAGGGGGTAGTGCTGCTGGTCGGCGTGTTCGATGCCGTCGGTGTTCGGGTAATCGTCGCTGTGCGCGACGGCGTCGTCGTCCGCGTTGGAGTTGCAACTCCCACTTTCACGACGTACTGGGACGCAACCCAGCCAGAGGTGCTCCCGAAGGTGACGGGAATCCAGAAATATCCGCCCGCGGTGACGCCGGTTCCGGTTACCAGGAGCCGGTCGCCGGCGTTCAGCACGGCAATTTGAGAAAAGCCGGTTCCCGGACCAGAGCGCAGCCTGAGCGATTCCTGTACTTCGACGATATCGCCGGCTCCGAATCCGCCCGGCGGAGTCGCCGTGACGGTGGGAGTGCGGGTGGCGGTGCTGGTGCGGCTCGGACTGGAGGTCGCGGTGCTGGTTGGCGTAAAGGTTGCCGCCAGCGTCGCGGTCGCGGTTGCCGAGGCAGTCGCGGAAGACGTTGCCGTCGCCGTATTGCTGGCGGTGGCCGTGTCCGTTGCTGTCGGCGTGCTGCTCGGCGTCGCCGAGTTGGTCGCAGTTGGCGTGGTGCTTGGCGTCTGGGTGACCGTCGCCGTAGATGACGCGGTGGGCGTGTTGGACGCCGTCGCCGATTGGCTCGGCGTTACCGAGACCGATGGCGTGCGCGTCGCCGACGCCGTTGGCGTCGCCGTAGCCACGCCGGTCTTGTTCAGATAGGCCGATGCAACCCAACCATCCTGACCGTTCGAGCGAACCGGAACGAAGAGGCCTCCGACTCCGGCCTGCGCGGTCCCGGTTACCAGCAATGCCGTACCGGTCGGGAGGACGGAGATGACCGAAGAGTCGGTTCCTGGTCCGGACCGGAAGTTCACCGAGGTGGTGGTCTGGGCGAGGTCGCCGGCACTCCATCCGCCGAGCGGAGTCGGCGTCTGGGTGGGGCCGGTCGGCGTAGCGGTTGGTGTGCGGCTCGGCCCGATCGGAGTCGGGGTGCGTGTGGGCGTGGCAGTGGCGATCAGATCGACATTCTGCGCCGCAAGATAACCAATCGTTCCCTGATTCGGCCCAGCCGACGTTTGGCGAACCCGAATGAAGGTGTAGATGTCACACGCTTGTCCGAGCGACAGCACCGAGAAGCGGGTATTGTCGGCCGCCGTGTAGAGCACTGAATAGCTCGTGCATGGACCGGAACGCACATTGGTGGCCCCGTCCGCCTCGACGATGCTGCCAATGCCGATAACGGTGTTGGGTGGGGTCGCGGTTCGCGTTGGCGTGCGCGACGGAGTGAGTGTTCTCGTCGGCGTGCGGGTTGGCGTCGACGAAGGCGTGCCAGTAGTCGTTGGCGTCGACGTGGCCGTTGGCGTCTCAGCGTCCGATGCTATGACTTGGATCGAGCTCGTAGACGAGCCCCCGCTTGTTTGCCCGGTCGCCGCAATCGTGTAGGTTCCCGGCGACAGATTCGCGGGAAGCGTCAGATTGGTCGACGGGCCGGCTGCGGAACTGCCATCCGCCGAGACCTGGATCGTCCTCAAGGTGGTATCGGCGGCGGCTACGGGGCTTCCCGACGTTGGGGCGACCCCGCCAGACAGCACGATGGTCACGTTTTCGGACGCACCGAACCCATTGAGTGTGTTCGCGAGCGCGCCGCCCGCTGCCACCCAGTTGTTGCCCAAAGCGAGTGTTGGCTGCACCGCGAATTGCCGGGTCGAGCTATTACCGGTTTTGACGCCAACCGCCGCGATGGTGTTGTTTCCATTCCTGGCCGGAGGCATCACGAACGATCCGGTTGTCCCACCGTCGGGCGGCACCGGGATCTGCGTGACTTCGACATTATTGACTTTGATCGCAACCGCTTCTGAGCTGCCGAACCCGGTCAGCGTGAACGGCACAGTCGAGCCCACCGGACCGGTGCTGGTACCGAGCGTCATGTTCGGTTGAACGTTGATCACGGTCGAATACGGTCCGCCGCCGCCGCGCGGGTTGGCGAAGATGTGGTGTTGGCCCTGCGGGGCGTTCGGCACCACCAATTGCAGCAGCGCCTTGGTATCCTCGCTGACCGTGGCGGTTCCGATGATTGGGCCGGCATTGGAATCCATACGGAAATCGACCACATCGCCGGGGTTCAACCGATTGCAGGAGAGCTGCACTGTGGCGCCAACCTGCGCGGCACTCGGGCGTGGCAAAGCAATCGGTTTGCTCGTCACCCCCATCGATCTGGCCGTTGGAAACGGTGAAGTAATGAATGCCGATATTGTTACTGCGATCGGACTCGATGAGCTTGGCGTGGGGGTCGGTTTTGGATTGAATGGCGTATTCGCCATCCGGCAAGCTTCGAGCTGCCGATATCGATCCATTGCTCGGGGAGCTGCCAGTCGTAGATATCCGCCCAGCCGTGAGAAAGCCCCTGCACGGTATCGTCGCAGTACCGGTAGCCCGCGCTCACCGGCGCGCTACCCGCCACGCGCAACAGATCGATGATGCAGAAACTGGTTTTCGTACCAATATATTCGGTTTGCTGATACCGCCCGGTGGCAGGGTTTTTCTTGAGCAGGTCGTACTGACCGAAATCGCCTAAATGAAAGTGATTATGGGTGGGGTGATAGATGAGGTCGGTAGCGATACGCTCGGTATCGACGATCGAGCCGCCGGTCAGCCTGTTGTAGATATTCTGGTAGATCGGGCTGCCGTAGCCAATCTCGGCAGTGATCTCGAAAGGGCCACCCAGATTGCCGACCGTGTTGTCGAACCGCAAGAGATAGTGGAGTTGGCCATCGTCCAACCGTTCCCGGGTGAGATGGATATTGTCGGGTTCGAGCGTGTAGAGGTCTGGAAGAATCCCGGCTTGCGCGCTGGCGGGTTGCGGCGGAAAGGGCAGCAATGTCGCGAGCAGCGAGAAGATGATGGCAACCGAAGTTGCCAGGCCAAAATGGCGAACACGTGAGCCCATAGTTCCCTACCCCGGTTGCGGTCCCGATTCGCACCGTTTTGCCAGGCTGCGGTGCCGGCTCGACGGTTCGGAAAGTTGAGAGTCTCGAGTGCGAACGCGTTGACGCCTTGTGACGCTCATGCACACCTTCCCGAAGTGCCATGGTATCCCACGACGGCAACCCAAACAATGGAATTCGGGCAAAACAAAACCCCGGGCGGCACGTCGATGTGCCACCCGGGGTCTGAGAAGCGATGTGGAGGTTGTTAGCCGACAGCTTCCGAGTCGTCGGGCGTTCCGTCATCGGTCGTAGGGTCGCCACCGTCGGACGAGGTTCCATCGTCGACGGTTTCGCCACTCGTATCGTCGTCTACGGTTTCGCCAGAGCCGTCATCGTTCGGGTCGCCACCCTGCCAGCCGCCGTCGCCGCCAGCCGGTGGTCCGCCCTGCCACGAGCCATCGCCGCCTGCGGGCGGCCCGCCCTGCCACGAGCCGTCGTCACTGGTTTCGTTGCCGACCGTGCCAGTGCCGGTGCCGGTATCGACGGTGCCGGTATCGGTGGTCGTGCCGGTGCCGGTCGAAACCGGGACGCCGGAAAGATCGACTGCGGTGCCGTTGGCAATCGCGGTCGCGTACGCCGCCGCATAGCCCATGACTGTAGATATATACCCGTCGGTGCAGGTACCAACCGCGTCACAGCCGGTACCAAAGTAGCTCGCCAGCGCTTGCTCGATCGAACCAGTGGAAGCCAGGAACTTCCCGATCTCGGTCGAGCCCGCCATGATGTTCGTTGCCGGGTCGAACCAGGAATCTTCGGAAACGCCCTGACTCTGGAACTCGGCCGGCATGACTTGCATCAAGCCAAGCGCGCCTGCCACCGACACCGCATTCGGATCCCCACCGGACTCGACCCGGATGACCGCGGCGATCACCTCAGCGGGAACGCCCGTGGCGGACGCAGCCGCCTGAATTTCCGGCAGCCACTGCAAAACTGCATCGGATTCGGTCTGGGCAGCGGTCGTGCCTGCAAACACGACGCTCACTGCCGAAACCAGCGAGAACGCAACAAGAAGCGCCGCAGCCAGCCGGCGCGCCTTCCCCCATTCCATTGGACCGGCGACCTTGTTGGTCGCGGTCACTGATGTACTTCCCTCGTTGCCAGCCATGCAACCTCCGCGGGTGTGATGAGACCGGACCAGTCGGCCTCTCGAATAAATCGCTGGTCAGAGGTGTCTACGAAGAGTGGAAACGCATGGATTCCCAGATTCTTCACCGATAGAATTCAGGTTTTCGGCGGAATCCGAATTTCGTACATTTCCCGGAAACCTGCGGGGTTGTTCGAGCGTATGGGCATGTGTAAGGATTCGCTCCTTGCCCGCTGATTCGTGACGGTTGAACATGGCCCACATTCGAACGTCGATCGTCCTGGTTCTGCTGGCAAGCCTCCTGGCTGCGGGTCTCGTCGCGCCCCAGAGTCATGCCTCGGCCGAGCTATCGATTCCGGAAACCCTCGCCGGCAATCAGCTCACCTGGGCGCTCGATCAGGTCAACACCGCGGCAACTGGCACAACCGAAGCAGTTATTGCGGAGCACTTCTCCGACGACTACCTGGCGGTCGTGACCCCGGCGCAGCTCATCGGCTATTTCCGCGACTACATCAATCCGGCCGGACCGATGACCGTCGTCCGCTTCGAAGGCGGCGCCACCGAGCTGCGAACCAATGCGATCCTGCAGGGACCCTATGGCTACTGGCGAGTGGAGCTCGGCGTAACCCCGAACGACCCGCACAAGATCGACGCGATGTGGTTCGAGCCGGTCTACGCCACCACTACGCCTGCAGCCGCCCCACGAAGCTGGAGCGATCTCAAGCGCGACTTTGCCGCCATCGCCCCGCAGGTGAGTGTCACGATCGGCGAGGTCGACGGTGGCGATTGCGTTCCGATTGCCCGGGTCGATCCAGAGCAGGTGCTCCCGATCGCTTCATCGTTCAAGCTCTACGTCCTGGGTGAGCTGGCACGGCAAGTGAGTGAGCGACAGGCTGCGTGGCTGGAGCCCCTACCTATCAGCACGAGTTACATCAGCCAGCCAAACGGCGAGATGCGCTATCTGCCAGTCGGCTCGGAATACACCCTCACCCACTTCGCGGAACAGATGATCTCGAAGTCGGACAACACCGCCACCGATCACCTGATCGGACGGTTGGGACGCGCCGAGGTCGAATCGGCCTTTGCCGAAATGGGCCAATCCGATCCATCGGTCAACCTGCCGTTGATGCTCACCCGGGAGTGGTTCGCGCTCCGCATGCGGTTTACGGACGATCAGCTCCAGGAGTACCTCGACCTCGACGATGCGGATCGACTTGCGTTCCTGCAAGACGTGGCCAATCCGGTTGCCGACACTATTGTCGAAACCGAGCTGTGGCCGGGGCCACGCTGGGCGTCTGAGATCGAGTGGTTCGCCTCATCGGGCGATCTCTGCCGCGCCCTGGCCTATCTCCAAAATCATGGAGCCCAGCCGGGCATGGAACCAGTGCTCAACGCGCTGTCGCTCGAACCGGAGATCGTTTTCGATCCACAGGTCTGGAGCTACGTCGGCTACAAGGGCGGATACGAAACCGGCGTGATGTCCGAGAATTTCCTGCTGCAACGGGCTTCGGATGGCCGCTGGTTTTCCATCTCGGCAGTGATCTTCGACCCGAACCAGGAAATCAACGGGCCAGGCCTGCGCGACCTGATTGTGCAAGCGGCGCAAATCCTGGCATACCAGGAGTAGTCTCTCGGCAGCAATGTATGGTCGTCGGTCAATCGTTCAGGCCGAGCCCGTCGAGAATCCTGGGAATGCACACATCGACCCGGGAGGTGCGCGTTTTCGACTGCCTGGCGCCATTGAAGTGCAGGAGATACGCCCGCTGGCGTCCCGGTGTCAGGGCTTCGAACGCTGATCGCAACGCCGGGTCCGCATCGATCGCGATCTGGAATTCCTCCGGTGCGACGACGTCGTCGGTCGCGGCCAGATCGACCTGTTCGCCGGACCGCTCCACCGCGATGGCGCTTTCGATCGCCGCGATCAGCGAGGATTCGATGGCCTCGATTCCGGCAACATCGGTAAATCGCGCCTGGCGGGCAATGCGGGAGTTCTCCCCCACCTTGACGAGGATGTGGTCGGGATCCTCGACCAGGGCTCCTTTCATGAACAAGAGCGCGCAGTACGCCTTGAAACCCTGAATCAGCACGACATTGGCATCGTCGAGCGTGTAGCAAGGCTTTCCCCACTTCACCGCTTCTTCCAGACCGCTATTCAGCGAAATGGCCCGCAGCTTCTCCATTTCCGGCTTCCACTGGGTTTGCCGCGCAATGAATGCATCGACCTTGGGATTCATGTTGCTGGCTGCCATGCGCCGCGCACCTCCAATAAAATGCGAAACGGGCGCTCCAAAAGGAGCACCCGCGCCGCGTACGTCACGAAAAGGCTAGACCTTCTTCACCCCATTGACCGGAACCATCACCGAATAGAGCGAGGTCGTCCCGCAGATGAAGAGCCGGTTGCGCTTGAGACCGCCGAACTCGACATTGGCGACGACTTCGGGAACGAGCACCTTGCCTAACAAGGTGCCGTCCGGATCGTACACATGCACGCCATCGCCGGCACTGGTCCAGATGCGCCCGGCTGTATCGATTCGGAAGCCGTCGAAGAAACCATTCGTGCAGGTTGCGAACTCGCCACCCCCGCGAAGCGTCTTCCCATCGACGACTTCGAAGACCCGTATTTGCGCCGGGTGGCCCTTCACGTGCGATGCGCCGGTGTCGGAGACATAGAGAAACTGCTCGTCCGGGGAGAATGCCAGTCCGTTCGGGCGGACGAGCGCATCGGTCGCGATGGTGAGCTCACCACTTTCGGTATCGAATCGATAGACATGGCAATCGCCGATCTCACTCTCGGCCTGAAAGCCTTCCAGGTCGGAATCGATGCCATAGGTCGGATCGGTAAACCAGATCGAACCGTCCGACTTCACCACCACATCGTTCGGGCTGTTGAGCCGTTTCCCATCATGGGAATCGACGACCGTGGTCACCGATCCATCGAACTCCGTTCGGGAGATCCGCCGGCCGCCATGCTCGCATGAGATGAGCCGGCCCTGACGGTCGAGCGTGTGCCCGTTGGTATACCCGGCCGGATGCCGGAAGACGCCGATCGTATTGTCGGTTTCGTCGAAGCGGAGCATCCGGTCGTTGGGAATGTCGCTCCAGACGAGATAGCGGCCCGCCGGGAAATAGGCGGGACCCTCTGCCCAGCGGCAGCCGGTGAAGAGTTTTTCGACGGTGGCGTTCGTGTTGACGCACTTGCCGAATCGCTCGTCCAGAAACTCGTAGTCAGCTTGCGCCATGGTGTGGTCTTCCTCCTGGCGGACGTCCGCCATCGCATCGAGCTACGCTGCTGGCGTCATTGTCGCGCAACCTGCCGGTCGCAGTCGAAGGACGTCACGCTCCAGCCGAGACATCGTCCGGACTCAGAGGTTCGGCACTACGCAGAAGTCGACTGGTGCACCTCTGCGCCGGACGGCACGACGACTTCGACGAATGGGCGCAGGTGTGGCGGACCGGGCGCGAATAGCACCTTCGGTGGCGACGTGAGTTCGGCAGCCATGGCTCCAAGCGTCATGAAGCCACGAACGGGCTCGCGGCTGATCGGAGCGCTGGTATCGCCAAGGGCGTCCACGATGTCGATCGACGATGGTAGCGCCCTCTGTCAGCGCGGCCATGCACGACATCCGATTGCGGGTGTTCGAAGCCGCATAAACCGCTTCGAGCTCCGGTTTGGCGGGTGGATCGTAGATCGGGTGATTGGCATGCGCGACCACTCGCAGCTCGTCCGAGCCGCCGATCACGCGGGCCGCATCGGCTTCATAGGAAACCAGCCCGGTGGGATCGCCGATCAGATAGTGCTGGCCAATGGTATGTGGCATGGCGTGCAGGGCATACCCGGCTTCTTCCACCGAAAACGTATCGAGGATCTTGCGTTCGATGAAGGTGACCGGTACACCACTGCGAGCGGCGGGCAGCACATCGAGATTGTTGACGCAAACGCCGACTCCGGCCGAGTTGACGCCCATCAGCCCGATCATGCCCGCCGCAGTGAACACAGCCTGGGTCGGAGCGCCTTGCTCCTCATGGATAACGACCACCTGGGTGCCGTCGTGGACCGAGGGCAGATCCATCGTCTGACCGAGTCAGCGTCGGCCGCCCGTTTTCCGATCGGACGCCGACAGCGGTACATCCGGGAGCTTCGGAGCTCGCGGCGCGTTTGGGAAAAGCGCCATTCTTCATCGACCATGGAATAGACCAGCACCCGATCGACCGGCTGCCCGGAACCGTCGGCAATACCGTGCACCTCGAACAGGAGCTCCGTGGCCCAGCGCTCGATCGATGCGCGATAGCTCGTCTTCTGCAGAAATTCCGCAATGTACGCATCGGGATCGATGCCATGGGTCGTGCCGATGGCATCGAGCCAGCGTCCAATCGCCGGTATCGATCAATCCGCGCAGCGCTTCGCCCTGCTGCCGTCCGCGCTCCAGCGGCGATCCGCTGCAATGCAGCACCTCGAGCGTCTGCTTCGCCGTCTCCATCGACATCGATGCTCCCATTTCGTTTCGCGTCTCCGCCAAATGGCCGGACCGATCTAGGACTATCGGGCTACGTAACAGCCTCGACGGTCCAAATCCCGACCCGTAGTCTAGAAGATGGCAGGTGCTGCTCTCCTGCCATCGTTCCAATCAAATGCAGGCGCAGGCTCCTGGCGCGTTCCCCGACCCACGCGCGCCACACGGGCACTCCCGACCGATTCGCCGAAATCGGAGCGTTCGCGCTCGGAGAGATGCCGGTGCCCACGGAATTCGGTCGGACCGTTCGATTCGTCATTGCGACGTTGCTGGTAGCCACGCTGGCCTGCCGTCGCTCGAAGCCCGCGCGGCTTCCGATCTCTATCCTGGCGCGCCCGCGGTTGTTTCCAGCCTGAGTGCGCCGTTTGCGTCGATCAAGAGCTGCGCCCGATCCCACCGCCCATCGAAATCGTGCAGATCGACAACGGCATCCCGGCCACTATCATCGCCGGTCCAATGACCGGGACGGATGGGCTGCTCTGGTATCAGATCGAGGTCAGTGGCCTGACCGGCTATATCGCCGAAGCCGATCTTGGCTGGGGCACGATCGAAGAGACCGCCGCACCGGTGGTCGAACCGATTCCGACGCTGCCGGCCGTCACCGGAAACGGCGTGGTCATCAGCGCCGATGGGTCAGCCATCGGTTGCCTGGCCGCACCGGCATGGGATGCCGCCTGGATCTTCACCTATAGCAGCGGCAGCTCTGGTCGACAAGGCCGGTGAGCCCGCCGACGGCTGGCAGCCGGTGATTTGCGCCGCCCAGCTTGGCTATCTGCCGGCGAGCATCGTGTACGATCCCAACAATCTCCCCACTCCAGAAGCCGACCGAGGTAGTCGACTATCCCCGTCGAAACAGAAGTCGTCGAAACCATCGAGGCGACCGAGCTCCCGGAGGTCATCGAAACCGAAATCGTTCCCGAGGAAACAGCAACGAGACATCGTGGAAGCAAACGGCTACTGACGTCGTCGAGGGACCGCAACCGGGGTCATCGAAGAGACCGCCACCGCTGAAATCACCGAAGTCGTCACCGAAACCAGCACTCCGGTCCCGACGAGTGTCCGAGACCGAAGTCATTCCCGACGAGACCGCCACGGAAATCTCGGCCAGCGAAACGGCGACCGTCACCGAAACGGTCGTCGAGGAAACGGCAACCACTGAGGTCGGCCAGACGATTCCCGAAGTGACCGGGACCCCGGTCGTCGGGCAGACGGTCTCCGATGTTGGTGTCGGCGTCGATTGCCGGTGCGGCGGTGGTCTACAACACCGGCGCCGGCGGTCTGCGCTGCCGGAGCGGCGCATCGCTGGAAAGCCCGGTGTTGGTGGTTTTGCCGCTTGGCGCGTCGATCGCGCTGACCGGCGCGGCCAGCAATGGCTGGCAACCCGTGACCTGCGGCGGCCAGGCCGGTTTCGTTGCCGCACGCTTCCTGCAATCCTCCGGTGAGGAAGTGATCGACGACGAGCACGGTCGATCCAACTGCCGCGCTTTACCGGTGCGACCGGCGTGGTGCAGAACACCGACGGCGACGGCGTGCGCTGCCGATCGGGGGCCAGCTTGACCGCTTCCATCATCACCGTGCTGTCTGAAGGCACCACGGTCGTCTCGCGCGGAGCAGCGGTCGGCGTCTGGCAACCGGTTACCTGCGCGGGCGTCGCGGGCTTCGTGCATACCGATTTCCTGGGCAACATCTCCAGCGGCGGATCCAACGGGGGAAACACCGGCGGCTCGACCACCGGCAACGCGGTCATTTCCGGCACCAATGGTGACGGCGTCCGATTCCGGGCGAGCGCCGGATACGATGGCGCGGTCATTGCCGTGCTCACCGAGGGCACGGCGGTCAGCCTTCGCACCGGCAGCGTCGGAAGCTGGACCGCGGTCACCTATGGCGGCCGCAACGGATTCGTCTATGCCGACTTCCTCAGCCGCAATGCTTCCCCTGGTTCCGGTTCCGGGGGGAACTCAGGCGTGGGCGGCACCAATCTCGGCGCGGGCAGCAACGCCCGGGTGACCGATACGCTCAATTTCCGCAGTGGCGCGAGCTATTCGGCGAGCGTGATTTCCGTGGCGGCGGTTGGCATCGTGGTGCGGGTGACCGGTTCGCCCTCCAGCGGGTTCTATCCGGTGCAATGGGGCGGCGTGGCCGGCTTCATGCACGGCGATTATCTGAGCTATACCACTGCCGCGCTCTCCACCACCGGTCCGAACACCGGCACGGGTGGAAGCACCGGTGGCGGATCGGGCGCGGGGACCGGCTCGGGCTCCGCCACCGGTCAAGCGATGGTCGATTACGCCATGCGCTATCTCGGGTACCCGTACATCTGGGCGACGCACGGACCGAGCAGCTTCGATTGCTCCGGTTTCACCTACTGGGTGGTCATCAACGTCATGGGCCGCGATATCGGCGCCGGCACCTGGACCCAATGGGGCACCGGCAAGCCGATCCAGTACGGCAGCCTGCAACCAGGCGATCTGGTCTTCTTCCAGAACACCTATACCGTCGGTCTCTCGCACGTCGGCATGTACATCGGCAACGACCAGTTCATCCACGCCGAGAACGAAACCACCGGCGTGCGCATCAGCTCGCTTTCGTCGAACTACTACTCGACCCGCTATCTGGGAGCCCGGCGGCTCTAGGTCTGCCTGCTACACGCGAGTCTTTCCAATCGGCGAAGGAGCTCGACGCTCCCTCGCCGATTTCCATTCTGGTACCGTTCCAGCGCGTCACGTTGCAGTGACGCGCTCGATTCGATTGTTCGACAGCGAAGGGTGGGACATGGGAGTCGCGACGGTTCAGTTCTACAGTCATGCGCTTGGCCGGCGCACCACATACGAAGCGATCCTGCCCGACACCGGAACCGGTCCCTATCCGGTGCTGTTGCAGTTGCATGGGCTCTTCGACGACCACAATAGCTGGATCCACAAATCGAAGCTCACCCACTACGTGAGCGATCTGGAGCTGATCGTGATCATGCCGGACGGTGCGACCTCCGCCTATCTCGACTGGCCGACCCAAACCCACGAGCGGCTCAATCGCCAGCTCTACGAATCGATGATCGTCGATGACCTCTGGAACGAGGTGCATCGCAATTTCCATGTCGACGACCAGAAATGGGCCATCGGCGGACTCTCCATGGGTGGCTACGGCGCCATGCGGCTCGGATTGCGCCACCCGGACAAGTTCTCCTCGATCTGGGCGCATTCGTCCGCCTTCGTCATCGGCGATGCAGTTCCCGCGCTCGGGTTGGCGAACATCGAGGATGCCAGCCTGCACGATCTGGCGCCCAAACTGAAGGGGCGCACCGACTTGCCGGTCATCTCCTTCGATTGCGGAACCGAAGATGAGCTGATCGAAAGCAATCGCGACTTCCATCATCTGCTGGACGATCTCGGGATCGAACATCTCTACGCCGAGCATCCCGGCGGCCACACCTGGGAATACTGGGACGAGCACATCGTCGAGGCGTTGCCGCAGCACGAAACCGTGCTTGGGGTCAAGCGCGAGACCTTGGTGTGGTGACCATCTACCTCGCCTCACCGCTCGGATTCGCCGATTCGACCCGGCACTTCATGGCGCATCTGATCGAGCAGTTGGCTCCGCATGTCGACGGTGACGAACCCCTGGGACGACATCCGCTTTCGTGGGAGAGTTCGAGCGTATTGCGCGACATCGATAGCCGGTCCGAAGCGAACGCCGCGCTGGCCGCGATCAATACCGAGCTCGGCCGAGCCAACGCCGAATCGATCCGCAACTGCCGACGGCGTGGTCGCCGATTCTGGACGGGGTCGATGTCGACTCCGGCACCGCCGCCGAAATCGGATATGCCTTTGCGCTCGGCAAACGCATCGTTACGGATTGCGCACTGATTTCCGGCTGGCCGGCGACAACCCTGGCTCGATCGTCAATCTGCAAGTGCAGTACTTCATCGAAGCCAGCGGCGGCTCGGTCGAGACGACGATGGAAGGAGCTGTTGAGCGCGCTTCGGTCCTGGATCGGCGGCGCCGATCACTAGTGCCGCATCGGACCATCTGCTCGCCGCGTTCCACCCGCTCCCCGCTTCGGTTCGCGGTACGATGCTGTCCACACAGGAAGGCGAGGAATGGACGGGCAAAAACCGATTCTGGCGATCACGATGGGCGACCCTTCCGGCATTGGTCCGGAAGTGGTCCTGAAAGCGCTGGCGCATCCCGAGGTCTACGAAGCATGCAATCCGCTCGTCATCGGCGACCGGCGCATTCTCGACCGGGCGATGGTCAATCTCGGAATCGAGCCGCTACGCATCGATGACGCCGGCGGTCCAGCCACCGCCGTCTATCAACCGGGCACCGTCACCCTGATCGATCTGGAAAACGCCGATCCTGCCGCCTGCCCCTGGGGTGAGATTTCGCCGGCGAGCGGCAAAGCGGCGGTCGAATACGTCTTTGCTGCCTGCGACATGGCGATGGCCGGCGAAGTCGATGCCATCGTCACCGCCCCACTGAACAAGGCTGCCATGTTCGCGGCCGGATTCCACTACGCTGGGCACACCGAGCTGCTGACCGAACGCACCAAGGCGGAAAAGGTCAGCATGTTGCTGATCGGACCCAACTTGCGCATCGTGCACGTGTCCACCCACGTCGCCCTGACCGAAGCCATCAGACGGGTGACGAAGCAGCGTGTCATGGACGTGATCCAGATCGCCTACGACGCGTGTCGCGCGCTCGGCATCGAGCAGCCACGTATCGCCGTAGCCGGGCTGAATCCCCATGCCAGCGAAGGTGGCCTGTTCGGCAACGAGGAAGCAACCGCAGATCGAGCCGGCAATCGCCGCCATGCGTTCTCGCGGTATGGATGTCTCCGATCCCCAACCGCCGGATACGGTTTTCCTGCGCGCTACCAAGGGGATCTACGATATCGTGGTGGCGATGTATCACGATCAGGGACATATCCCGATGAAGCTGCTGGCCTTCGATTCGGGCGTCAATGTCAGTCTGGGCTTGCCGGTGATCCGCACGTCGGTCGATCACGGCACGGCGTTCGATATCGCCGGTCAGGGGATCGCCCGGGAAGAGAGCATGCTGGCCGCGATCGATGTGGCGGTCCAGATGGTTGCAGCGAGGAACGCGAGCGGACTATGACTCCACCACGGGCGATCGTCGTTGCGGACGATCTGACCGGCGCTGCCGATGCGGGCGCGCCATTTGCCACCGCGGGTTTCGCCACGGCGGTCCCCTTGCGGTCCACCCCTCCCGGAGCGGAAGTGATTTCGCTTTCGAACGGGACGCGGGACGCGTCGGCCGATCGGATCGAAGGGCTGTTCAAACAGTCGATGGCGCTGTTGCCGGCAACCGATGCCGCGCACGCTCTGGTACGCCAAGGTCGACTCGGTCTTTCGCGGCTATCCGGGTCCCCAGATCGCATTCCTGCTGCGGCAGACGGGGCGGCGCGCAGTGATCGTGGCTCCGGCCCTCCCCGATCAGGGCAGAATGACGGTCGACGGCGACGTGTATGTCAACGATGTGCTGTTGACCGAAACCCCGCTCGGTGTGCGGCCGCTCGACCGCGTCGGTGGTCGAGCTGCTCGGCTTACCAGACGATCTCGGGCGGATCGATCGGGTTGGAGACGGTGCGCGCGCGGAGCGGAGAAGGTTCGAGCGGCCATCGCGCACATGGTGCGGCCGATCGTTGTCGTCGATGCCGAAACGAATGGCGATCTTTCGATCCTGGCCGAAGCGGTCATCGACGACGGCGCGCATTTGCTGGCGGGTTCGGCCGGATTCTCGAAACAGGTCGCCCAGCAAGCTCGGCATGCGCGATGGCAAGTCGCCGGCTGCTGGACTCGATCAGCGAGTGAACGCGGTGCTCACCGTTGCCGGGAGCCGGCATGCCTCCTCTGCCCGGCAGGTCACCGCGCTGGAGCAGACCGGAGTAGAAACACTGCGGCTGAACTTCGAGCGCGGGCACCTCGATCCGTCGGTCACCGAGCGAACCATCGAACGCATGACCAACGCCTTCGACGAGGGACGCTCGCTTACGCTCACCACCGCGGATACACCGAACTCCTGGTTCCCCGGCGACGAGATCGCGCAGGCGTTGGCCGCGATGGCCACCGACCCACGAATCGCGCGACCGCTACGACGCCATGATTTTGACCGGCGGCGATGTAGCCGGCGCCGTCTGTGCTCGTCTCGAAGCGGACGCGATCTGGCTGCGACGGCGAAGTCCTGCCGGCCATCCCATGGGGCACGCCTGGCGGGCGGCAAGCGACCGGGGCTCCCGGTCGTCACCAAGGCCGGGAGCTTCGGGACCGACGATGCCATGGTCGAAACGGTTGCGTTTCTGCGTCAGATCACGAACTGACCGTCGACCAGCAGCGGTTCGCCATCGACCTCGATGCGGCCACCCTGGCGCAGATCGCAAATCATGTCCCAGTGGATAGCAGAGCGGTTGGTGCTGCCGGTTTCCGGGTAGCCGGCGCCGAGCGCCATATGCGCCGTTCCACCGATCTTCTCGTCCAGCAGGATCTGGCCGGTGAACTTCGTGATCCCGAAGTTGGTGCCGACCGCAATCTCGCCCAGCCGTCGGGCACCTTCGTCACTGTCGAGGTTCTGGATCAGAAAGTCCTCGTTCTTGGCAGCACTGGCATCGACCACCTTGCCGGCTTCGAACCGGAGCCGGATATCGCTGATCTGCCGTCCCTGGGTAACGACCGGGAAGGAGAACCGCACCTCTCCTTCGGCGGAATCCTCGACCGGACCGGTGAATACTTCGCCGGAGGGAAAATTCCGCTTGCCGTCCGAGTTGATCCAGCGCCGTCCTTCGATCGTGCAACGAAAATCGGTTCCCGGCGCGATCAGGCGCAGTTCCTTGCGCGGGGTCAGCCAGTCGACGATGCCCGCCTGAAACGCGCGCATCTCTCCCCAGGCGGCAACCGGGTCCGGCTCGTTCAACCGACACGCTTCCATGATGAATTCGCGGTAGTCATCAGTGCTCATCTCCGCGTCCTGGGCATAGGCATCGGTTGGGAAAATGGTCAGATTCCATTTGTAGTCGCCACTGCCGGCGCGTTGCATGGAGGTTTGCCGCAGCTCCGATCGCGCCTTGGTGAAGGCGGCGCTGCGCGTGGGATCGACATTGGAGGCATTGCGCGTATTGGTTTCGGCCATCACGCGAATCGAGCAATCGGCCTGGGTGGATCAGAAACCGCTCGAATGGGGTGATGAACCCAAGCTGGTCGTCATTGCCATTTCCGATGAGCGACGCGCTCAAATCCGGGAACTCTGGAACCAGCACCGGATAGCCGCCACGTTCGACGACCTTTGCATAGATGGCGCGCAGCAACGGCTCGGCGGCGACCCCTCCTCCGATCGCGACCGATTGCCCGGGCTGGACATCGATGCAATAGCCGGTCAGCACATCGGCCCATTTTTCGATACGAGGATCGGTCATCGTTCTTCTCCACTAGCGGTCGCGCGAATCGCACTGTGTCCCGACTATACTTTCGACGCTCGAAATCCTGTGCTATGAGGAGCACCATGACCGCATTGGATCACATCAACGGAACGCTCGACGTCGAAACCGAACGAGACAATCCCAATCTCATTCTGCGCATTCTCTGGTTCCTGCTGGTTGGCTGGTGGCTCGGCTTCTGGGCGATCGTCGCGGGCTACATCTGCCTGATTCTGATCATCCCGGCGCCAGTCGGCATTGCCCTGCTCGACCGACTGCCGCGGATCATGACGTTGCGCGCCCCGGCCACGAACGGTATCGGTCTATCAGGACGGTTCCGGCATCGAGGTCGAGCGCGGCAAGGTCGACCAGCGATCCTGGCTGATCCGAATCCCGTGGCTCTTGCTCGTTGGCTGGTGGCTCGGCCTGGTCTGGCTGCTGGTAGCCTATCTGATCACCCTCCTGACGTTCGGTTTTGGTCTGCCGATTTCGTTCTGGATGTTCGACCGGGCCGGCCGGATCATTTCGCTCTACCGCGGATAGCGCCGCCGGCGGATTGCAACAGACGGGATACGTCGTGCAAGGCACGTTCGGCACATCGCTAAAGACCATGGTCCACCGCCTGGTGATCGGCCTGGTTGTGCTTGCGGTCCTGGCGATCCCGGTGGAATGCGATGCCGCGAACGGTCCGCACTCCGTCTTTCTGAGCCCTTCGGAGGCCGGAGTCAGCCGCGAAAGCGGTGCCATGCACGATCATGGCACTCCTGCCCGGTCGACCAGCATGCACCATCAGATGGCCAACGATGCCGACGGTTGCATGATCGATGACTCCGGCAACGTGGCAACCGATGTCGATTCGCAGCGCGGGATGAGCGGATTCGATGTTCCGTTCACCATCAACGCCCCAGCGGAGTCGTCCATCGAAAACGCAAGCATGCGCCTGCTCGATCGACGAAATCTGAACGAGCGCGTTCCGTCGCCGTTCGTCGTTGCGCCCGAGCCTCCTCCTCCCCGATAGCCCCCAAATCGGATACGACTTTTCCCTGAAATCTTGCTCCAGCGCCGGTGGAGACACTCCACCCGGTAGTTGGGTCATCGCTCGTTCGCCGATTCGCACGGCACGCGCCGTGCGCCTCCTGGGTGACGCTGAAATCTTTCCGTAGATCGATTTTTGAAAGGACACCATTTCAATGAAGTCATTCAGCTCACTTCGCCGCGCAGTCGTCGCCGCCGGCATCGCCGGATTGCTCGCGCTTGCCGCCGTACTTCCCGCCAGTGCGCACGTTGTCGTCTCGCCTTCCAGCACCGCCGCCGGGCTCATATTCCCTGCTCACATTCTCGTTCGGTCATGGTTGCGAAGGTGCGGCGACGACGCAGCTCTCGATTCAAATCCCCGAAGGCATCGAGGTCGTTCGCCCGGCAATCAACGCGCTTTGGACCATCGAAACGGTAACTGCTCCGGTCGCATCGCCGGAAGCTGGCACCCCGGAAGCCGAGCATGCGCCGATCTCCGAGGTCATCTTCACTGCCAACACCCCAGTGCCGGATGGCTACTACGCGTCCGTCGCGATCCAGGTTCAGCTCCCGGCGGGGGCTGAAGGTGACGTTGTCGCGTTCCCGGTCATCCAGACCTGTGAGACTGGCGAAACTGCCTGGATTCAGAGTCGCCGAAGACGGTCAGACGGAGGACGATCTGGATACGCCGCACCGACTGTTGATGCTGACTGCCGCTGAGGAAGCCGGCCACTAGTCCGCATTCCGTCCGTCTGCATCGAGACGTCTGAGTCTTCGCCCGGCGTCCCGATGCGCTGCGCCTCCACGATCTCGCGGCATGCGAGTTCGCGGGGGACGAAAGTTCATCCTGCATGTTTGGACGAACAGATGGAATCGCGGTCTGCGTACCCTTCGTCTGCAGATTCTTTGGCTGGCTGCAGCGATCGCGGTCATGTACTTGCCAGTTGCAACCCATCCGGCACTTGCACACACCCAACTTCTTTCTACCGATCCCGACCGAAGGCGTTGTGCTGGCAGACCGCCCCAGAATCTGTGACCTTCACCTTCAATGAACCGGTCGATCCTGTCGAAGATGCCTTTGTGCTGCATCGACGCATCTGGGGAGTCCCATCCGCTGGAGGTCACGTCGGACTTCGTCGACGTGACTCGCAACACTGCCGCAGGGCCTTGAAGATGGCACGGTCGTCGTCGGATGGCGGGTCATTTCGGCCGATGGCCATCCGGTATCCGGTGGGCTTTCGTTCTCGATTGGAGTTGCCGGCGAGACCCCGGCCGGAACCCTTCCGGACTCCGGTGCCAATCCCTGGGTCGAGCGAACGCTCGGTGTAACGCAGGGACTCGGTTATCTCGGCCTGCTTATCGCAGCAGGACTGATCGTGTTCCGGCTTCTCGTTTACTCCACCGGAAGCGTGCCCCAACCGGCAACCTGGACGTTCGCGGCCTGGGCAGCGGTCATTTCGATCGCAGGAACGGCCCTGTCGCTCCCGCTCACCGTGGCGCGTCAGTACGGTTTTGGCGTGCGCGACCTTGCCGATCTGGACCGGTGGACGAATGAGCTCGACACCAACGAGGTTCGCTCGCTGATCGCGTTGACGCTGGGTTTGGTCGTGGCCGTGATCGTATCTCGGAGCGCTCCCGCGTTCGACATCCTGGTCGCAACCGGGTTCGGCGTGGCCCTGGCCATCATCTCACCCACCCTCTCCGGCCATACCAATAGCTTCGAACCGCTTTGGGTTTTCCGGCTGTCGAATGTCCTGCACACACTCGCCGGAGCGGTTTGGATCGGCGGGCTGATCGGGCTCGTTTTGCTGCTGAAGGGTTCGCGCGAGGCACCGGATGCAAGTAGCGACGCACTCGGCTCGGGTGGTCTCTCGCTTCAGTACCGTTGCCGGCGTGGTGCTGGCGGCCCTGCTGCTGTCCGGTGTGATCAACGCCTGGATCACACTTGGCGCGCTCGATGCGTTGTGGAACACCACCTATGGACAGCTCATTCTGCTGAAGGCCGGCATCGTGGCTGCGGTGATCCTGGTCGCCGCGTGGAATCACTTCCGGCTGGTGCCAGGAATCGAAGCGGACGCGGATTCGCCCAGCGCATGGATCCTGCTGCGCCGGACGGTCGTCGCAGAGGCGGCGTTGCTTTGCTGCGTGGCGTTGGTGACCGGATTTTTGGTCAACCAAAGTCCGCTCGAGTCGACAGCCAGCGCCTCGAACGGGCCGCCCCCGGTCGCGAATTTCGACATCGCCGTCGGCGATGGCCGCATGACCGGGACATTCGACCCTGCGGCGCTCGGCCAGAGCGAGCTGACCTTTTCGCTCACAAACGCCGATGGAACACCGCTCGAGCCGGTCGATGCTCCGGAGATCAAGCTCTACCTGCGCGCCACCGACATCGGGCCACTGACCACTGCCTCGGTCGCCGGTGAGTCGCCGGGCACGTTCACGGCGACGATCCAGTTTCCGTCCACCGGACTCTGGGATATCGAGATACCGGTGCGCATCTCGCGGTTCGAGGAAACCACGGCCAAGGTAACCGTCGAGATCCGCTGAAGCGCACCGCCATCAACGCAAAGAGCCGGGATCGAACGTGTCGATCCCGGCTCTTCCGTCCTCGGTCGATGACCTAGTCCAGGCTGAACGGCGGGTACTTGTCGGTCATCAGCCAGCTGTAGGCATTGATCCGATAGCCCCAGCGATTCACGCCGGTGATGAAATCGAAGAGTCCGCGCGGCATGCGGCCGGTGATGAGGATCGCCCACCAGGCAATGAACACCCCGATCAGCAGAGCGAACACCACGAAGGCATAGACGATTACGCTTGGGATCACCAGCAGCCACTTGATGAAGATCAGCCAGCGGGAAAGCTCGGCCGGATACGGGAAGGTCGAGCCGGACCGGATAGGGTCCCTCTCCGAACGGCGGATACTCGTCCCGCTGAAACATGACGTATGCGTTGACATTCGCGGTCCAGCGCATGTACGTCAGCACCAGTTTGTAGAGACTCTCCGGATAGCGCTTGGTCACCAGAATGACGATCCAGGCGATCCAGACAATGATGCTGACCATCATCCCGAAGAACGACAGAATGATGAAATGCGGAATGGCAAGGAGCCACTTGACGAAAATCTTCCAGCGGGACAGCCGATCCGGATAGTCGATCTCCAGGTCCGAGCAATGGGTCGCTCGACGGCCAAAGCGCGACATCGGACGGCGGCTCGATACGCGCCAGCTCGCTCGACGAGAGATAGGCAGGACCGATCTGCGCGCCGCAATTGGGGCAGAAGCGGTCGTCATCCCCAAGCGGGGCGCCACAAACGGGACAATGCTGATCGGTTGCCATATGCGTCGATACCTCAGGCTGCTGGCGACGCGACCGGCGTTGCGTCGGATTCGGTGCGAATCAGGATTCCTGCGAAAATCTTGTCGACCTGCACCTGGCGCAGCTTGACCGCTTCCAGCTCGCCTCGCAGGACGAGCACGAAGACCGAATCGTCTCCGATCTTGCGGCCGAGCGCCTGGCTCAGCTGACCGCTTTCTGCACCATCGTCGAAGGTGTAGAAGGCACTATCGTCGACTTGCAGTGGCCGGCGTCGCGAGCAGGTCGGTCAGCGCGGCGTTTTCGAACTCCGGGTCGATCAAGCGCATGGCAGCATCGATACCCGGCGTCGCGCCCCCTGCTTCGACGATCGCTGCGGCAATCGCAATCTTGCCGTCGCTCGTCACGATGCGCACATAGCCGTCCTGCTCTTCGGCGATCCAGTTGGTGGGAATCGGAACCTGGAAGCGTTTGTCCGGATCGACATAGACCTGATCTTCACCAGCCGTCGGCGTCGAGACCTGCGTGGCCAGGGCACCCACCGGCGCCGCCACCGCGAGCATAAGCGCCACCGCGGCAGCCAGCCAGAAGCGCATTCCCGCGACGCGGACGTTGCTTCGGTCCATCTCCATCCTCGCTCTCTGGCGGATCTCTCCGCCTAATCGACTTCTTTGCCTATGACCATGACGACTTCGCCCTGCTCGGTCTTGGCGCGAAACTTGCGGCAGAGCACGTAGCCATCCTGATCGGCAAGGATATCGATCCCTGGCTCGTCCCAGCGGTAGAAGTCATGCACACGCGCCACCGGGGTTCCAGCAGTCACGAAACTGCCCAGCGGCGGCGAGCGGTTCTGAGATCCCCGCGATCGGTGACGTCACCCAGGTATCGATATCGGTGTTCTGGATCAGGCGCTGCGTGTTTCCCCACTTCTCCAGCGTCAGATCTTCGATCGGCTCATCGATCAGACCATAATGGCGCATGACATTCTGGATGCCATGATACGCCCAGCGTACCCCATCGATATCGGTCGACGCGCCGTAGCCGAGCTCGCTGCCGAGCGTGATCTTGCCCATCTTCTCGGCTTCTTCGGTCAGCAGGCCGGTTCCCATGCCGCCGGTATAGATCATGGTGAACGGCGTGCCGAAGAGAAACGCGGTTTCTTTGAACTGTTGTTTCAGCGCCGGATCGTCGACTGCGTGAAACGACATGGTCGGGCGCAATCTGATACCCCCGGCCGCCGGAGTGAATGTCGATCACGACATCGGCGCGGGAGAGCACCTCATCGGTCAGGAATCGCGCCATGCGGAACGAGATCGACCCATCCGGCCTTGCCGGGAAAGGCGCGGTTCATATTGATGCCGTCTTCCGCCGAGGCGCGTTGATCGGCATAGAAGGCAGAGACCGTAAAGACCGGGATGACGATCAGGCGCCCGGCCGTCAATCTGCTTGGATCGAAGGTATTGACCAGATTCTTGAGGGCGACCGGGCCTTCGTATTCGTCGCCGTGCGTGCCGCCGATGGCAACGATCGTTTTGCCCGGCTTGCCGGACGATGCGACATAGAGGGGCATGCGGGCACGGGCCCACATGCCGTCCGAGGTAAAGGGAACCGAATAGGCTCGGGCGCCTTTCGACTCCCAGTCGATCTTCGAAATTGGGGTGATATCGACGAGCATGTGATCCTCTCTCGCGAAGGACGAAACCTTGCGACAGAATCGCAGATCGGTCCCCCGTGCTCGCCGGCGCCTATCGTGGTGTTGGAACCCCTCAGTCGTCCGAAGGCCCCTCTTCCCACTTCCCGGTCTCTTCGTTCTTGTGATAATTCTTCTTCACCGCCCCCCAGGCGACCGCGTGACGCTCGCGACTCATCGTGTCCATATTCGTCCCAGGCATGATTGAACGCTTCCTTGTAGATATCCTGCGCATGCGCGGGCAGGACATGCTGCACCGATTCCGGCAGCTCGCTTCGATTCGCGTATGGCATGGTTGGCTCCTTTCGTGCCTCACCTCCATGCTAGCGCTGGCCAATCGGCGGTTGTCGGATTCAGGCAGCGTCGAGCTGGGATTCGAGCTTGGCTTGCGCCGTAAACCCGGTGTTGATCGCGGCGATCGCGCCATCGGCCGCAATGATCGACGGTCGTGGGCACCACCATCAACCCGAACTGCCGGGCGTACTCGTAATCGACCGTCGCGTCACGCTGGTCGAGCGAGAAGGTCCCAGCGCGGGTGCGCTCCAGATCGGCAAGCACCACTTTCTGCCGGTCGCATGCATCGCAGGAAGGACCATAGAACGAAAGGATGCGCGGCTGACCCTCGGAGTCCGGCTCGAGCTGGAGCGATGCGATCGCCGCCGCCCGCTTTCGACGCGCGAGCTGCCTCACAGCGAAACCGCCGATCGTGATCCCACCGAAGACCAGCAGCAGGACGAGAAGCTGATCGCTCATGCCTGTGCACCCTGCCGCAGGCGCCCGAGGTGGAGATAGATGAAGCAGCCGGTACAAAATCCGAAGAGCAGATTCACCAACGCCAGTGACAGCACGATGAATCCGAGGACCCAGCCAACCAGATCGAATCCAAGGAAGAGCGAGATCGCGGCCAGCGCGAGGCAGATGGCTCCCATTGCCTGCGCGAATCGATGCGGCGCGGCACTTCCCGCCTCACGGTTGGGCTTGACGATCCCGGCCGGAACCAGCACCTTTCGATAGAGGAGCTGGATCGGTCCATTGCCAGGCGAAAGCACGCCAATCGCCATGCATGCCGCCAGCAACGCGAGCAGCCAGGCGCCGCGTTCCGCACCCAGCAGAAACGCGATAGCGACTGTCGCCACGATGAAGATCTGATTCGTGCGTAACGCGTTTTGATCGACCATTGGAAATCTCCAGCACCGACTCGAAGACGCAACTCTACATTGTTGATGTGGAAATACACCATTCAGTTTCGCCGTTGCGTTATAGTAGTACTTATTGCTTTGCTCGTAGTACCATGTCTTATCGTAGTAGTATCGCCGGCTCGTCTTTACGTCGAGGAGCAATCGCCATGGCTCTTTCGTACACAACGTTACTGACCAGAAAGGGTCAAACAACGATCCCCGCAGATCTTCGAGGAAGAAATGGAAATCACCGAAGGCGATCGCTTGATCTGGTGGGTCGAGGGACGGCAACATCAATGTCATGGGTGCCCGGCAATATGCAAGGCGCATGTCCGAAAAATTTCGGGCGCAGCGTGATCCCAATCAACCAGCGTTATCAATCGAAGAGATCGAACGAAGCTGCCAATGAGGCCTGGACTTCTCGATACTGACCGCGCAGCGGATCGAACAATGACGCCAATTCGATTCATTGAAACCAACATCCTGGTTCGGCAAATCGCGCAAGACGACGCGGTCCAGTCGCGTCTGACCGATCAGCTCTTCGAGCAACTGTTCACCGGCCGAAGCCGAAGGGCTCATGTCTATGACCGTACTCTTCGAAACGGCGTTTGTGCTGGAAAGGCGATACGGATTCAGTCGGAAAAACGTCGCCGAGGCGTTTCTTGAAATCGCGCAGGCGCCGGGGGTTCGAATGCTTGACGGTGAGAAATCGCTCTTGCCAGGAACGATGCAGCTTTACGTGGAGCATCCCCAACTCTCCTTCGCGGATTGCTATCACGCGATTCTGGCGCTTGAACACTGCGAACGGCGAAATCTATACCTTCGACAAAGAATTCCGGCGCGTGCCGGGAATCACGTGCCTGGTCGCCTGGGCGTAGCTCCTACCGGTCCAGCGCTGCGAGCACTTCGGCCCGGGTGGGCAGTTGATCGATCGATGGCGGACGCTGGATCTTGAGCGCCGCCGCCTGAGCGGCGAAACGGCCGCTGGTCTCCGGATCGTTGCCAGCGGTGTAGTGCGCCAGGAAAGCGGCATGGAAGGTATCGCCCGCGCCGATATCGAAGACGACCTTCGCGGGCACGGCCGGAATCTCGCTCACCTGCCCATCGACGATCAATGCCGCCGGCAGCTCGCCATGCGTGACCGCGACCAACGCCGGCCCGTTCACTGCCAACCATGCGATGGCGCGGTCGAAGTCGGCCTCGCCCGAGATCAACGAAGCCTCTTCGCCGTTCATGATGGCCAGATCGGCCAGCGACATCGCCTCCTTCAACACCCGCACCGCCTCCGCCTGTCCGCCTTTCCAGGCAGTCGGCCGGTAGTTGGGGTTCACGCACACCTTGACGCCCAGCGCACGGCAACGACGCGCCAGCTCGAGCCCGACCTCGCGCGAATCGACCGAACGCAGACTGCTCTCCGTCAGATCGAAGATGGTCGAGCGCGTGAGATAGTCGTCCGAAACCTCCTCCGATTTCAGCGTGCCCAGCGGCTCGCTAAAGCCTGGAAAGCGATAGTAGGCAAACGTCTTCTTGCCGCTCGGGATCAACACTGGCCAGCGAGATCGGCGTGAGCTGCCCGGGAACGGCACGCACTTCCGAGGTATCGACCCCTTCCGCTTCGAGCGATTGCCGGATCCATTCGCCAACCTCGTCCTGGCCCAACCGGGAGATGAACCCGAGCTTGCCGCCGAGCTTCTGAAAGGCGAGCGCGAAGGTGGTGGCCGATCCCGCCTGCACCATGACCAGCGAATCCGCTTCGGTCACCCGGGTGCGGTTATCGGGCGGCGAGATCTCGGCCATGATCGAGCCGAGCGCAATCACGTCGAGGTCACGGATGGAGAGGTCGGTCATTTCTGGCTCCGCGCAATGCCCGCCGTTTCGAAGGCACGGGAAAGCACATCGTACGACTGCGTCGCGGCCGCGAATGGATCGTAGTCCGGTCGGCGCTGCACCATCAGGCTGATCTCGACCACGATGTGATCGTCATACCCGCCTCCGACATCAGCTCCAGATATCGCGGATAATCCATCTCCCCTTCGCCAGGAATCAGGAACTCGTGATCGGGGAAGCGCCCGCGTTCGTCTTTGACGTGGGTATGCAGCGAATGCGGGCGTGAGCGCCGCGACCGACTCCGCCATCGGAATGCCCTGCACGTTGAAATGGCTGATGTCGAAGTGGATCGTGAGGCCGGGAGAATCGACCTGCTCGACCAGCCAGACCGCATCCTCCGGCGTGCGCAGCGCGTGCGCAACATGCGGCTCGATCCCCACCATGACCCCGGCATCATTCGCATACGTCTGCCAATCGGCCGGCAGTTTGGACGAAGTCGTGCTTCCGCGCGTCCCAGTCGCCCGGGGCGCCGCCGGAGACGGTGGTGACGATCAACCGCTCGCCCGGATGTTTGGATCTCGGCTGCGAAATCGAGATAGGAGCGGAAACGCGCCTCATCCGCTGCTTCGGCCACCGGATCGTCCTGGAGCAGCGCGACATTGCCGGAGAGTCCGCAGAGCTCCAGACCCGCGTCGTCGTAGAGCCGCCGGATGCGCGTTCGCTCAGCGGCGCTCATGGTGGCGGCGTCGGTGGGCCAGCCAGGAACGATCGTCAATTCCAGCCCGTCGAAACCAAGCGCGGCGCAATGGCGAACCGCCTGATCGATCGGGGTGGTCTGCATCCCCCAGGTGCTATAGGAGAGCTTCATCGCATTCCTCAGTCCAGCCCGTAGTGCGCATCGATTTCTCGCTGGTACGCATCGATCTCGCCAGCGAGCACCTCCGCCATCGTGACGGGCCGGCCGGCAACCTGCGATTCGAAGAGCGCGCAAATCAGCGCAACCGCATCGCGACCGACCGCACCGCTCACTTCCGGCGGCGTTGCCGGTGCGGACACAAAACGCCAGCTCGGCATATTCAACCGCGAGCAGCTTACGATCGGTGGTGGTGAAATCGAAGTCGTAGCCAGCCGGCCGCTCGCTCCCGAAGAGCTCGGCGGTGATGGGATCGAGCGTCCATTCCGGAACCAGATCGAGCACCTCATCTCCCGACGACGTCGGTCCCATCATCGAGCACGACGCGAATCGGCCGGCCGTTGCGGTCGCCCGGCGGCGTGATCGATCCCCGAGTGCCAAACACCTGCCGTTGGATCAGCGGCACATCCGTGCCCCGCATGGTTGTCGACGTATTGCCCGACCGCGCCATTGGCGAAGGTCAGCAGCCCAAAAACCGCATCCTCACCGGTGGCCTCGATCTGCTCGGGCACATTGGCAGCCCATTTTTCGTAGTAGCCACCTGGCCCAGCCGTGTTGTGCCGCACGCGCACCGGCTCGAAGATGCGCGTCTGCCCAAACACCGATGATCACCGGTCCGAAGTAGTAGTGCAGGATGTCCGCGTTGTGCACGCCGGCATCGAGCGTGATCGTCCCGTTCAGCTTCTGGTGTCGCCAGGGGGTGATGAGGATATGGTTCCGCCCCTGCACACTCGTTTCGAGCATCGATTGCGGGGCGCCGATGACGCCGGCATCGAGCAGCGCCCGCACCAGCCGGTTCATCGGATCGCGGCGGAAGTTCTCGGCGACCGAAAGCAGCTTGCCCGAGCGCTCGGCGGCTGCGATGACGCGATTGCATCCGCGAATCGTCAGGGCCAGCGGCTTTTCGACCATGGTGTGCAAGCCGGCATCGAGCAACGCGGCCGCAACGATGTGATGCGAGCCGGAATCAGTGGTGCAATCGGCCGCTTCCAGGCCATCCGTACCCGCGACCATGGCATCGATACTGGTGAAAACCGCCGGACGGTAGCCCAGCAACGCGTGTGCCTCATCCGCGAGGTCGTTGGCGTTCGCCTCATTCAGATCGCAAACCGCAACCAGCTCGACCAAATGCCCAACCGATCGTTCGAGCTCGCCCAGCCCGGCAAGGTGGCGGCGACCCATGCCCCCGCAGCCAACGATTCCCAAGCGCAACGGTTCCATTTCAGCGGCCATCGGCGAAGAGAAGGCAAACCGGAGTTGCGGATTCAATCGATGTACCGGTCGCGGTCAACCGGCCGGTCACCTCATCGCGCGCGAAGACGGTGATCGAATCGCTCTTCTGGTTGGCCGCCAGCAGCCAGCGCCCGGTCGGATCGAGCGTGAAGTTTCGCGGCTCCTGCCCGCCGGTCTTGACGATCTCGACGATCTCCAACGCGCGCGATTCGGGATCGAGCTCTGCCACCGCGATGCTGTCATGCCCGCGGTTGGAGCCATAGACGAACCGACCATCGGGCGAAATGAGCACGTGGGCGCAGGTGGTGCTGCCGGTGAAATCGGACGGTATGGTCGAAATCGACGAAACTGGACCGTCAGCGATCCGTCATCCTCGACCGCGATAGCTGTTGAGCGTCGAATCGAGCTCGCCAATCACCACCATGGTCGAGCCATCGGGCGAAAACGCGAAATGGCGCGGCCCCATGCCCGGCGTGACATCGGTCGCACCCTACCTCGATCAGGGTGCCGCGAATCCGGTATCGAGCCGGTAGCGAACGACCTGGTCGGTACCCAGATCGGTGACATAGACGAAGCGTCCGTCCGGCGAGGGCAGGATCATGTGCGGGTGCGGCTCACCCTGGCGGTCGGGATCGATGCTCGATCCTTCGTGCGCCAGCACCTGACTGGCCGGTTCGAGCGACCCATCTTCCGCGAGCGGGAAGACCGCCACGTTGCCACCGGAGTAGTTCGCTACCAGCAGGAATCGTCCCGTCGGATCGAGGCTCAGGTAGCAGGGATGCGCCCCACCCGTCGATTGCCCGTTGATCCGTTCCAGGCTTCCGGTTTCAAGATCCCGTCGGTATGCGCTCACCGCACCCTCATCCAGCTCGTCGACCGCGTAGAGCCGGCGACCATCGGTGGATAGCGTGAGGTAGGACGGGTTGCGCGCACCACTTGCCGTCACTGCGGGACCAGGTTCGCCGGTCGTAGCATCGAACTCGATCAGTCCGATCCCCTCGGCCTGGCCCATGGGAGGATCGGTGTAGGCGCCGGTATACAGAAACATTCGCAGTCCCTCAGCTTGACCCTTGCGTCGTTATGCAAGCGTTGTCGATTCCACACCTGCGCATATTCCCAAATTGCGGCGCTGGGTGTATAGAATCAAATGAACGATCCGATCGTTCCCCTCCGACTTCCCCGGGCCAAACGACCTGCCGAAGCCGAACCGGAGCGCAACGCCGGCAACGGTGCTGGCAAGGCTTCCCGGCCAGCCTCCTTTCCTCATTTCTGGTAGCCACGACCGACGAGGCCACCAAACGGGATCTCCATCATGCGATCAACCTTCCAAAGGGTGGATCCGTGCTTCATCGACCTCCTCTCGCGGGGGCCGCCTGGATCCTTTGCCGCCGTCATTCCGTAACGGCGGATCGTGCGTCTGTTCCGATCATCGAGCTCACACAAGGAGACGACATCCCATGAGCGATCCGGATACCAGAAGCGCCGCGGAGCGCATCGCAGAACAACGACTCAATCGCCGCACCCTTTTGCAGGGAACCGGGGCCGTGGTAGCGGCAGGATCGGTGACTGCTGCCGGCACGGTCTTCCATACCACCATGGCCCAGGACGCGACACCGTCGGCGGCCGGGTCCCCGGAAGCGGTGGCACATGACATGGCCGCCATGGAACAACGCGCGGCCGCCTTTTTCACGATTCATGAAGCCGATACTGTCGAAGCCATCACTGCCCGGATTCTCCCTGGCGATGCCAGCGACCCCGGCGCCCGCGAAGCGGGCGTGGTGTTCTTCATCGACCGAATGCTGGCCGGCACCAACCTGGGCTACGACGTCAAGACCTACACCCAGGGTCCATTCCCGATCACCGAGGAGTCGCAAACCCCGGTGGAATCGTCCAGCGCGCCCGATCTCTACCGAGCCGTCACG
This sequence comes from uncultured Chloroflexia bacterium, assembly GCA_963720855.1. GTDB lineage: Bacteria > Chloroflexota > Chloroflexia > Thermomicrobiales > UBA6265 > JAMLHN01. Next base: position 1,110,167 of record CAVRGV010000003.1, read on the forward strand.
GTGAGCTCGGGCAATATCTCGCGCTACGGCTTCCAATCGATCCTCTCGCCGCAGGACATGTATCGGCGCGGCATTGCCTTCCTCGACGCGCATACGCAGGCCACGTACGAAGCGGACTTCGTCGACCTCGACGAATCGCAACAGGACGAGGTCGTGGCTGCATTGCAGGCGGACGAAGCCGAGGAGTTCCAGGGGCCAAGCGGGGCAGCGTTTTTCAGCGTGCTGCGCAACGACACCATCAAGGGTGCGTTCAGCGATCCACTCTACGGCGGGAACATCGGCAAAGTCGGCTGGTCGCTCATCGGCTACCCGGGCGCCCAGCGTTTCTACACCCCCGATGACATGAAGAACACGTCCTTCAGCCGGGAGCCGCAGTCGCTCGCCGAAATGATGGCCGCCGAAGGCCACTAGGAGGTCTCCCATGCAACTTCCCCGTGTCGACGTAGTCACCGTAGGTGCCGGATGGACCGCTGGCATTCTCGCCGAGCAGCTCACACGCGCCGGACATTCCGTCGTTTCGCTCGAACAGGGCGAGATCCGGGATACATCCCTCAATTTCAGTCACGATCACGACGAGCTGCGTTATCAGGTGCGGCGCGACATGATGGTCGACCTCTCGAACGAGACCTGGACCTGGCGTCCGTCGCCGAAAGAGTTCGCGTTGCCAATGCGGCAATACGGCTCCTTCAATCCAGGCAAGGGTTCCGGCGGCGCCGGAGTCCACTGGGCGGCGCAGCACTGGCGCTTCTACCCGTCCGACTTTCAGTACCGCACCCATCACATCGACCGCTACGGCGTCGACCGCCTGCCGGCGGGCAATCGCATCCAGGACTGGCCGGTGACCTATGACGAGCTGGAGAAGTATTACGACGCGGTCGATTACGACATCGGCGTCTCGGGCAAAGCCGGTAACTTGAACGGCGAGCAGATCGAAGGCGGCAACGTCTTCGAAGGATCTCGTAGCCGCGAGTACCCGATGAAGCCGCTCGAGATGTCGCTGGCTGCCGATAAATTCACCGCCGCCGCGAACGATCTCGGCTATCACCCCTTCCCGCAACCGGCCGCGATTCTGTCGGAGGCCTATAAAGATCTGGCCGGGAACACGCGCGGGAGCTGTCTCTACTGCGGGTTCTGCACCCGTTTCGGATGCGAGGTGGCAGCCAAGGCGAGCGCGCTCGTGACGCATATGCCTGCCGCGTTCGCGACCGGGCTGTACGAGATTCGCCCGAACTCGTACGTCTACCAGATCAACGTCGATAGCGATGGCAAGGCCACCGGGGTTTCCTATATCGACGCCGCCGGGCGTTCGCAAACCCAGGAAGCGGACATCGTCATCGTCTCGGCCTACGCCCTTTCGAATGTCCGCCTGTTGCTGATGTCGACCTCGAACGCGCATGCCGATGGTATCGGCAACGACCGCGGGCTGGTTGGCAAGAACTACACCTACCAGCTCGGCGGTGGAGGCTCCAGCGGACTCTTCGATGGCGAGCGGCTGAACCAGTTCATGGCCAATGGTGGCGTGCAGGCGCTGATCCACGACTTCAATGCCGACAACTTCGATCACTCCGATCTCGACTTCATCGGCGGCGCCTCGATCGGCGCGGGTAGCGGCGAGCGCAACCCGATCAGCTCGGTCGGCGGTGTGCCAACCGCCAGCGGCGTCAATTGGGGCAAAGAGTGGAAAGACGCGCTCCGCTCGAACTGGGACAGCATCGCCGGCATCGGCACTCAGGGAGAGAGTTTGCCGTATGACGATCAGTACCTCGATCTCGATCCCACCTATCGCGACCGCTTCGGCTTCCCGCTGCTCCGGTTGACGTTCGACTGGCACGAGAACGACTACAACATGATCCGCTACCTCTCCCCCAAGATGCGTGAGATGCTGGAGCGGATGGGCGCGACCAACATTCAGACCCAGGAAGAGCTGACGCCTTATTCGATCGGCCCGTACCAGAGCACGCACTGCACCGGCGGCGCCATCATGGGCACCGATCCGGGCAACTCCGTGACCAACAAGTACGGTCAGGTCTGGGATACGCCGAACGTCTTCGTGACCGGCGCGACCCTCTTCCCGCAAAATCCGGGCATGAACCCGACCGGCACCGTCCTGGCCCTGGCCTATCTGACCGGCGATGGCCTGATAAACCAGTACATGTCGGCGCCGGGAGAGATCATTTCCGGATAGCAGATTCCAGGGCCGGGAAAACCCGAGTCCGAGTACCAACGTCGAACGGGGCGGCTGCCTGTGCAGCCGCCCCGTTTTCGTTCGAGACATCCGCGGAATCTCTCCACAACTCCTTCACATTGCGCTCCTAGTCTGGAAGACGCCGGGTCGAACGGTGATCCGGCAAAGGCAGGAGGACTATGCAGCGCAAATACATCTTTATCGGATTGGCTTTGTTGGCGGTGCTCGCGTTCGCGGGAATCGCATTCTGGGGCGGAAACGGCTGGGATCACACGTCGGTAACGCGGGTTGTCCCGGGAGAGAACGGCGAAACGCTCGTCATCACCGACAATGGGCGTCCAGGGTTCTTTCCTTTCTTCCCATTCTTTTTCGTCATTCCAGTGCTTTGGTTGCTGGTGATCGGCGGCGTCTTCTCAGCGTTCGGACGACGGCGATGGGTTGGCGGACCATCGTGTGGACCGGGGCCGCAGAACAGGGAAGCGTGGCTGGACGACTGGCACCAGCGTCAACACCGCGATTCCGGAACCCTTCCGGCCAACCGAACCGAACATCCGGAAGCCTGAAAGCACCACCTCGATCCGCGTCCTGTGCTGACTCAGCAGGATTAGTCGACCGATTTCCCGCTGGGACTGAGCACGTTTCTCTCGATGCGTGCCCACAAAGTCTCAGCGGGACGTTCGGTGAGGAGCACTCCCCTCGATTCATCGCGGTGCGGGCCGCGCCACACGGATCTCCAGAATCCATCACGAGACCGCGAATGAGATCGAACTACTTCTCAACTCGAACCGGCATTCGAACCGTGAATGTCGTCCCCTCTCCCTCGACACTCCGGGCATCGATCGTTCCGTCATGTGCTTCCACCAGCCGTTTGGCGATTGCCAGCCCGAGCCCGCTCCCGCCAGAATCGGCCGACTTGGCAAACCGGTCGAATACGCGCGGAAGTTGATCGGCCGGGATACCCTCGCCGGTGTCCCGCACCCAGATCGTCAGCTCATCCCCTGCCATCTCGTTTCCAAGCTCGATCCGATCGCCGGCCGCGGTGTGGCGCAGCGCGTTCTTCATCAGGTTGTCGATGATTTCCGCCAGCCGGAACGGGTCGACCTCGGCGAGCTGGCCACCAGTACCAATCCGTTCCAGTGCGACACCCTGCTGTTCGGCGTCGTCCCGATAGTCGGCGGCGATTCCATCGAGCAGCTCGCTGATATCCACCTGTTCGCGGTGGAGCTGCAACGCCCCGGCTTCGGCGTTTGCGATGGTGCGCAGGTCGTCCAGCAAGCCGGCCATCATGCGGCTACGGCGCAGGATCGACTCGAGATGCTCATCGTCGCGGGGATAGACCCCGTCGATCATCCCTTCGGTGGTTCCCTGGATGACCGACAGAGGCGTGCGCAGCTCATGCGCGATATCGGCCTGAAGTGCGATGCGTTTCGCCTCGGCGTCCCGCAAGCGGGCCGCCATCGTCACCACCGACCGACTGAGATCGCGGGTTTCCGGCCATCCCTGCTCGACCAGTTGCACATCGTAGTCACCCGCCGCGATCCGGTCGACTCCGCGCACCACACCATCGAGCGCCAGCGCGTTGGTCCGCAACGAGCGAAAGCCGCGCGTGCCGACGAAAGCCAGAAGCAGCAAAACGAACACTGCTCCTAATGGCACAACGATCCAATGCCGTCGTCGTCCCGGCCGGCGCTGCCGCCACACATTCCAATACAAACCGAAGATCAGAAAACAGGACGTGAGCAAGAGCAAGATCAGTCCGAGCATCAGCGCGGCAATGCGCGGAACGAACTGGCGACGCGCCATGCGCCAGTCCGGCGGCGGCCAGTCTTCTCCTTCCGGCCACCAGGGCGGCGCTCCCTGCGGTCCGCTCATCCCGGGTCCTCCGCGAAGCGATAGCCGACCCCATAAACGGTTTGGAGAAAGACCGGTTTGGCCGAATCGGTCTCGATCTTGCGCCGAATGTTCTTGATATGCGCGTCGATAGCGCGCTCGTACCCTTCGAATGCTTCGCCGCGCGCGGCATCGAGCAACTGACTGCGAGTGAAGACCTGACCGGGACGCCGTGCCATAGTCGTCAGCAGTTGAAACTCGGTGGCGGTCAGATCGATCGGGCGGCCGTCGACCGTGACCTTCATGCGCGGAATGTCGATCTCCAACGTGCCACGGTGCAGGTGCTGCGCCTCATCTTCCGGCGCACCGGTTCGCCGCAAAACCGCCCGCACCCGCGCCACCACCTCCCGCGGGCTGAACGGTTTCACGATGTAGTCGTCGGCCCCCAGCTCGAGCCCGACGATTCGGTCGGTCTCGTCTCCGCGTGCGGTCAGGATGACGATCGGCGTACGGGCAAACGCGCGGATCTCCCGGATGACGTCGAGCCCATCCTTTTTCGGTAACCCCAGATCGAGCACGATCAGATCCGGGGTCCCGTTGCGTACCGCGATCAAAGCCGCGTCGCCATCCCCGGCCACCGAGGTGCCATATCCGGCACGTTCGAGATAGTCCCGCACGAGCTGGGCGATCTCTCGGTCATCTTCGACGATCAGAATGGATGCCATGCTCGTCCGCTCCGCGCCCTCAAATAACTCCTGCGTTCCAGACGTCACAACCGCAGGATAACCACCAACCGTGAATTCACGATGCAGTTCCAGTGAAGAGACCTCTCTGGTCCGCTTGACGATAAAGCAATTCCGATCGATGATACGGAACCGACGCCACCCCATTGCCGAATAGTTGGAAGCTGCACGATGCCTACGGCTCAAGTGCCTTCGAGCGAAAGCAGGATACCGATTCCCCGCACACCGCTGGTCGGTCGAGAACGGGAACAGGCGGATGTACGCGCTCTGCTGAGGCTTCCCGACGTTCCGCTCGTTACGTTGACGGGGCCAGGCGGTGTTGGGAAGACACGCCTGGCCCTGCAAATCGCGGCGGATACCGCCCGCCAACGCGATCGCCGAGTCAGATTCATCGCGCTGGGTGATCTCAACGATCCTGACCTCATCTTGCCGGCAATCTGCCAGGCGCTCGATCTGACATCGATGAGTGGCCGATCGCCAATCGAGGCGCTTGTTCGAGCACTGCAGGACAGTGAAGTGCTCCTTGTTATCGACAATTTCGAGCATCTGGTGGTCGCGGCAAAGGATATCGCAGAGCTCCTGGTTGCCTGTCCGCGCCTACAAATCCTGGTCACCAGCCGGGAACCGTTGCGCATCGCAGGCGAATTCGAATATCCCGTCGGGCCGCTGGCACTTCCTGGCTCGTCTACGACGGTGGAAAACCTGGCCAGCAGTGCATCAGTCCAATTGTTCGTCGAACGCGTGCGAGCGGTTCAGCCTGCCTTTGTGCTCGATCCCGAAACAGCGCGAACTGTGGCGGATATCTGCATCAGGCTCGACGGACTGCCACTTGCCATCGAGCTCGCGGCCGCACGGGTGAAAATCCTCTCCCCTCGCTCGATCCTCACTCGTCTGGTCGACCGGTTGACCCTGCTGGAACGGGGAGGCCGCGACGTTCCAGCCCGCCTCCGCTCGATGCGGGACGCGATTGGGTGGAGCTACGACTTGCTCTCCGACGATGAACGGGCACTCTTCCGCCGCCTTTCCGTTTTTGCCGGCGGGTGCACGGTCGAAAGCGCCGTGGCCGTCCTGCGAGGACTGGATCCAGCAGTGGGATCGAATGAGCCACAGATCCTCGATGCGATTGGATCGCTGGTGGAAAAGAGCCTGTTGATAACGGTCGAATCGGTCGTCGGGGATTCCCGATTTCGCATGCTCGAGACCGTGCGCGCGTTCGGCCTCGAGCAGCTCGAAGCGCATGGCGAAAGCGCACAGGTTCGCGACGCACACGCTGGGTGGTTTCAGGCGGTCTCGCGCGACGCATTCGAAGAGCAATATGGACCACTGCAGGCAAAGTGGACCCCATTTCTCGAAAGCGAAATCGAGAACTTTCGTTCGGCGCTTGGCTGGTTGACCGAGCGCGGGGATGCCGATGGTTCGACCCGTCTGATCCTGGCGCTTACTCGTTTTTGGGAAATACGATCAAGTTTGGTCGAGGGGTGGTCGTGGTGCGAACGCGGCTTGGCGATCGACGCAACTGGATACGATCAAGGACTTCGATCGCGACTTATGACCAGGAGGCGGATGGCTCCTGATGCTTCAGGGCGATCACGACAAGGCGAAACCGCTGCTGGAGCAGGCGCGAGCGCTAGGCGATGAATCAGGCGATGACTATGCCGCTGCGCAGGCGCGGCAAGTCTAGGTTGGCTTGAAGAACAGCAGGGCAATTTATCCGCCGCGATCCAGTTGTATGAAGAGGCATTGGCGTATTACGACAGCGGCGGGCCTGGAGAATTGGCAGGCGTAATGCGTGGAATAGCCTCGGGCATGCCGAATTCCTGCAAGGGCGACATCGATGCGGCTCAGGACCATTTCGAGCTAAGCGAGAAGCGGCTTTCGCCCGAGTTGGCAATACACAGGGTCGAGCACATGTCCTGCTCAATCTTGGACGATCGGCTCGCTTCCGAGGGGAGCTCGACGAGGCGCATCGGCTATTGCGATCGGCGCTCTACTTCTCAGTTGGGAGCACCAGCATATCCGTCTGATTGCCGGGTGTTTGCGCGGGCTTGCGCGGGTGGAGGTCGAGGCCGGACGATGGCATGCCGCGACGCAGCTCTTGGGGAGCTATGAGCGGCTGCAAGAGGTCACGGGCATTCCTTTTCATAGCAGCATGGCGACCTACGATCAGGCAACCACAAAACTCGATCGAAGCTCGAGCCGCAGCTGAGTTCGATAGAGCATGGGTTGCTGGCCGTGAGACGCCCCTGGAAATGGTGGTTCAGGAACCTCTTGCACCAGTCGAGCAGCACGAGCGGACGTCGCTGATTCCGCGCCCGCCGCCCAGTCAACCGAGGGACTCACCCCGCGCGAGAAAGAGGTGCTGCGTTGATTCGGGACGGAAAATCGAATCGAGAGATCGGGGAAGTGCTTTTCATCAGTGAGCGGACTGCCCAGACGCATGTGCAGCACATCCTGAACAAGCTCGACGTCAGCACGCGAACGGCGGCGGCGGTACTTGCCGCTGAGCACGAAGTCGACTAAGGCATGCAGGTGCTCATTGGCAGCCGCCAATCCCCGGGATTACGATGGCGGAAGCCTACGTATACGTAGTCTGACCAATCCATCAGGTGAAATCCGCCGTATCGGCGGACGAGGCCAAATAGCACGATGAGCACGATCTGCTCTAGATCGGAGAGAGGCCCAAGTTGGGGAAGGTCCCATCCAGCCTCACCGATCTGAACAGGAGGCGACCAATGATTTTTCGCAGCCCGTATCCCTGATGTCGATATTCCACGAATTTCCGATAACCGAAGTATGTCTCTTCGCCATGCGCTCGACTGGCGACAAGCCTGCGTTGATCGAGTCAGTGACTGGCCGAGTGCATCACCTACGGAGAGTTGCGCGTCGCGATAGATCGGATGCGCCGCCGGGTCTCGCCGCACACGGAGTTCGGCAAGGGGACGTAGTCGCGATCTATGCACCCAACAGCATCGAGTATGTGATCGCATTTCATGCCATTGCCACCCTCGGCGCGACGGTATCGAGGTAATCCCATCATATCTGGCCAAGGAAGTTGCGAGCCAGCTTTGCTCAAGCACAAGGTCGATAGTTCATCGTGACCACCGATGATCTCTGCGAGTCGTGCCGAATGCAGCAATCGATGGCATCGCCGGTGGAGGGATCTTCGTCATCGGCGAGTACGAGCGCCGTCCACATCGGATGTCGTGGCTTGATCTCGACCATGCCGAGTCGCCATCAAACGTCCAGATCGATCCGCAGAATGACATGGCGGCGATACTCTGTTCCAGCGGTACGACTGGAATGCCGAAAGGCGTAATGCTCAGCCACTCCAAGCTCTGTTGCCATGGCGATCATCATGGAAGCAGCCGGTCAGATGGCCGAGCAAGATGTCGTGCCAGGCACAATTGCCCTTTTTCCACGCTTTCGGAGTGCTCACCACGCTAACCATCCGTGCCTGGCGGCTGGTCTCACGAGTGTCATCTTGCCCGATTCGACTTGCGCAGTACCTCCAAGCTCATTCAGGACTACCGCGTTACACGAAGACTTTTGCGGCCCCGCCAATTCTGGTCCAGCTTGCGAAAAATCCCATCGTGGATGACTACGACCTCTCGTCGCTCCGCTTCATCACTTGCGGAGCGGCGCCACTGGGCGCGGAAACCGAAGCGGCTGGTTCACGAGCGCATCGGTTGCCAGGTCAAGCAGGGCTATGGCATGACAGAAATTGTGCCACCGCTCCTTGCCCCGGATGCGATGCTCCGCCAGCAAACAGGGGTCAGTCGGCGTTTGCGCGCCCAACACGCAACTCATGGTCGTCGATATCGAAACAGGCATGCCGCTGGGACCAGGTCATTCCGGGGAGCTTTGGGCACGGGGACCAATGAGCATGAAGGGATATCTTGACGATCCCGATTGCAACCGCTGCCACTCTGGACTCCGATGGCTGGATTCATACGGGCGATCTCGGCTACGCCGACGACGACGGTTATTTTTACATCGTCGACCGGCTCAAGGAATTGATCAAATACAAGGCCTATCAGGTCGCGCCCGCCGAGCTAGAGGCGTTGTTGCTGACCCATCCTGCCGTGGCTGATGTCGCCGTGGTTCGCTATCCGGATGACGAGGCCGGTGAGATACCGAAAGCGTTCGTCGTCGCGCGGTCGCCGCTCGATCCGGATGAGCTGATGGCGTGGGTAGCCGAGCGAGTCGCGCCCTACAAAAAGGTACGCAGAGTCGAGTTCATCGACGCGATTCCTAAATCGGCTTCCGGCAAAATCCTGCGTCGCGAGCTGATCGAGCGGGACCGGGCCGCTGCTTCAGTTCTGGCTTGACATCGTGATGCAAACCGCCATCACGTCAGCTGAACCGAATGCCGCACCGCCGATTGCCCCAGAGCACATCGAAGCGATAGAAAACATTGTGCGAGCGCAAGTCAGTGAACAACGGCTCTTTCCCGGGTGTGCGCTGGCCGCGTACCAGAACGGTGCGCTCGTTCTAAACCTCGTCGTCGGATTCGCCGACACACAAGCCGCGACGTCGGTCGATCACGACACGCGCTTTCCGCTTTTCTCCGGCTCCAAACCGCTGGCCGCAGTCGCGCTCTGGCAGCAGATCGAAGCTGGGCGAATCAACCTCGACGATCGGGTTGCGGACTATTGGCCCGCGTTTGGCCAAAACGGCAAGTCAGACGTACTGGTGCGGCACATCCTCACGCACCGCGGCGGATTTCCGCAAACCCCGGATCATCTCCCACTGCACGCATGGGGTGATTTGCATCGGGTCAATTCCGTGATCGAGGAACTCCCCCTCGAGTACCCCCCAGGAACCGTGAGCTCATATCACTTCCTGACTCAGCACTGGGTGATCGGCGAGCTCGTGCGGCTGCTCGATGGACGGCTGTATGAGCGCTATGTGCAGGATGAAATTCTCGACCCACTTGCACTGACTCATACCCACATTCGGTTATCGCCCGATCTCGAAAACTGCTGCGTCAAGCTGCATGCCACCGATGGAACGGACGCCTGGGGACTGGAAATCATCCAGGCAATGCACGCACTGCCGATCTATCGCATGGTCGTGCCGGGTGGCAGTCTTGTTTCGACCGCTGCCGATATGGCGCGTTTCTACGCGGCGATCGCCCATGGTGGATCGCTCGATGGCCGCAGCATCCTCCACCCGGCAACTGTCGATCGCATGCTGACCATTGCCGTGGATGGCGAACGAGACCCCTCGTTCGATCTGCCGGTTCGGCGCAGCTATGGATTCGAGATCGGCGGACTCGAGGAGCCGCGACGCCACTGGCCCGGCGCCACCAGCACAAGGCAGACGTTCTGGCATGGGGGAATGGGAACATCGGTCTGCTGGGGAGATCGGGACACTGGTATTGCGTTCGCCTTCCTGGCAAATGGAGTCCGGCGCGACAAAGTCGGGGCAATTGCCAGACGCGACCTGTCAGATGCGGTTCGCAGCGCGCTGACGAGTTCGCTATAGTGGCGCCCTTATCCAGAGGCATCGTCCCGAGGTGGTCACGCCATGTCCGATCGAATCTTCGATGTCATCATCGTAGGAGCCGGACCCGCGGGCTGCGTGCTTGCCAACCGGCTCTCTGCCGATCCAGAGCGCACCATCCTCTTGATCGAAGCTGGGCCGGATTACGGCGCCGATCTTGCCGATTGGCCCGCCGAGCTTCTGAATCCACTCGGCGTCCCGACCGATTCGCATTCCTGGGGATACGAGCACAGCCAATCCGCGCTCGATCACCAGCTCGGACTGCCACGAGGACGCGTGGTCGGTGGCACGTCGGCCATGAACGGCTGCATCTGGATGCGCGGATCGGCCGCAGATTATGACGAATGGGCCACGCGCGGCAATCCCGGTTGGGGGTTCGACGATCTCCTCCCCTGGTTCCAGATGGCCGAATCCGACCCACTCGGCGGCGAGTTGCACGGAACCGATGGCCCCGTTCCGGTCTCCCGCGTGCCGGCCTCGCAATGGACCCCGCTCGACCGGGCATTGATCGCATCGGCAAATGAACTGGGCCTCGACACTGTGTCCGACCTCAACGGTGGCCGCGAGCAATCACCCGGCGTCGGACCAACCCCGAAGAACATCCTGGACGGCGTTCGCTTCAACGGCGCGCTCACCTATCTGGCACCCGCCCGCCAGCGCCCAAACCTGACCATCCAGCCAAACACCACCATCGACCGCGTCACGTTCGAGCGACGCCGCGCGACCGGTGTGATCACCGGCGCGGGAGAATCCATTGGCGCCAAAACGGTCATCCTTGCGGCCGGGGCATACGGTTCTCCGGCTATCCTGCTTCGCTCCGGCGTCGGCCCGCGTGGCGAGCTGGAGGCGCTGGGCATCCCCCTGGTTCAGGAGTTGCCCGGCGTGGGTCGAAGGGTTGATGGACCACCCACTGGTGAACGGGCTCATGGAGTGCGCTATCGCCCCGGGCGCCGCCCCCGATGCGGTCACCTTCATGCCGCTCATCGTCAAGGCCCGCAGTAGCCAGGTGGACGACGAGATCGACCTCCACATCTACCAGGGCCAGTCGTTCGACGAATCGAGCGGCCAATGGCGGCTCTGGCTCTCGATCTCACTGCAACATGCCCGCTCGCAGGGCCGATTACGGCTCACCTCGCGCGATCCCGAGGCGCCGCTCGAAATCGACCACGCCTATTTCAGCGATCCGGTCGATCTGGTCGCGCTCGCCGATGGGGTCGAGCTGGTCAATCGTTTGGTCACCACCGGACCGCTCGGAGAAATCGTGCAGCCGCTCCCGGAGAGCACCCTCACCTGGTCGACCCGCGACGAGCTGGAGCGAAAAGTCCGATCGCAGGTTGGCACCACCTTCCATCCCTCCAGCACCTGCCGCATGGGCCCAGCGGAAGATTCGACGGCGGTCGTCGATGCCCACGCGCATGTACACGGCATAGACGGACTGCTGATCGTCGACGCATCGATCTTCCCCAGCGGCCCACGCGGGAATCTGCACTTCCCGGTCGTCGCCGCGGCGGAAAAAATCGCCGCCGAGCTCGTATCTCCCGCGGATTGAGCATCGAAGCAAGTCAAGAGCGATAGGTACTTGTCACACTCTGCGCCGTTCGCCGTCTCCATATTCAGGAACCCAGGCAGCAACCACGTTCGACCGGCCAATCGGGTGATTGGGTCATCGCGCATGGTCCAGACGTTCGAATCGGATTTGGCGCTCGTCGATCGGGCGCGCCAGAACAGCGCCGCGTTCGAGCTGTTGTTCGAGCGGTACTGGGATCGCGTCTTTCGTTATTGCTACGTCAAAACGAGCGACTGGCACCTCGCCGAAGATCTGGCCAGTCAAACCTTCCTCAATGCGCTGGCCGGTCTGTCCCGATTCCAGGGAGCGAACGAGTCAGCCTTTCGTTGCTGGCTCTTCGCCATCGCGCGCAACGTCGTCACGGAATCGCATCGCTATCGCTTCCGCCACCCAACGGCCCAGCTCCTCGCAACCGATTCGCTCCTCAGCCGGGAGCCGTCCCTGGAAGACGAAACGATCGATCAGGAACGCTTCGACGAGCTGCTTCGATTGGTAGACGTCCTCCCCGCCGACCAGCGCGAGCTCATCGAGCTGCGTGCCGCGGGACTCAAATCGGCGGAGATCGCCAGGATCCTCGGCAAATCAGATGTCGCCGTGCGACAAGCACAGTCCCGTATCGTCAGATCCCTGCGCGACCAGATGACGATGCTCAATACGCCACCAGGTCACCAGTCATGAACAGCCAGCTGGACAGTCGCCTCACCGACTATTGGGACGATCTCTCCGAGGGAATGACTGCAACGCCGACGATCGATCCGATCGATGCGCAGCTCATCGCCGCGCTCGAATCGCTCTTTGCCACACCGCTCCCCAGCGCCGCTCGGGAACGTGCGCGGCAACACTTGCGCGCATCGCTGAACGCTGACTCCGCCCAATCGGAAATGATCGTCGCTCTCTCTTCAGCGACAAGCGCGCCACCGCTCCCCTCGCCTCGAACATCGCGACCATCCCCCATCGAGCATCACCGGCGATCGCGTCTGGCGTTCGCCGCCATCGCTGCAGCCCTGCTCCTGTTCATCGGCGGTCTGGCGGTCTATTGGAATGGCTCCGGCGTCGGGCCACAGGACGATCTGGGCAACGTCATTCTCGCCGTGATTGACGACGACGCGCTGGGATGGCCCGCCTATCGCGGCACGTCTACCCGCGACGGCGTCACCGTGGACGCCGGCCCGACCACCGAACCAGCGCTCCTCTGGAGTGTCGAGATCGGCGGCTCGGCACGCATGGCTCCCGCCATTGCCGACGGCCTGGTCTACATCGGCAGCAGTAACAAGCAGCTCTTCGCGCTCGACGCCGAAACCGGCGAAGTACGGTGGCATTTCGAAGGCGATGCTTCGTTGCAGATGACCCCAACCGTCGCCGATGGCACGGTCTATATCCCAAGCGCCTACGGCACGCTTTACGCGCTCGATGCGCGAACCGGCGAGCTTCGTTGGACGTTCGCGGAATCGCTGGGGCCATATGCGATGCCGGCTATCGAGGACGGCATCCTATTCGCGGGGTCGATGGACGGGACGTTCTATGCCATCGATGCGCAGAGCGGAACTGCTCTCTGGACCTTCGCAACCGAAAAACCATTCCAGCGTCCGGCGGCAGTGGCCAATGGCATGGTATACGCCGGCAACGATGACGGGAACCTCTACGCCCTCGATGCCAGCGACGGCGCCAAATCTGGCAACAGGAGATTGGCCAGATGTCGGTGGGAATGCCGTCGGTGGCCAACGGCTCGGTCTACCTGGCGCAGACCGGTGGCGGCATTCTCGTGCTCGACCAGGCAACCGGAGCGCGAACCATGATCCTTGTCAATCCTGGCCGGAGTGGCCTCGGATCCCCAGCGGTCTCTTCGTCGATCGTGGTGGCCGGCGGTGGCATCGACGACCCGAACATGCATGTCTACGATGTCACCACCGGCGTCGAGCTTGCGATGCTGGGAGCGCAGTACGACGGACCGTGGCTGGCGGCCCCGGCAATTGCAGACGGCGTCGTCTATGCCGTATCCACCGCAGGCAAGGTACTGGCCAGCGACCCCACGACTGGCGGTGCGCTCTGGACGTATAAGGTCAAAGTCCGCCCCAACGGTGGCATGATCGAATCCGGCCCGGTGATCGCCAACGGCGTGCTCTACGTCTCTACCGACCTGGGGGTGATCTACGCCCTGAAGTAGACCAAAGCGGCGAGGCAGGCGACCTGCGACAATTCGCCCACTCTGACTTGTCATGACGCAATGGAGCGAACCCGCCGATGTCCTGGAGCCTGACGATTGCCGATATCCTGCCCGCCAAGCGTTCGATCCTGTGGCAGCTCGCCAAGCAAGCCGGGGTCACCGCGGCAGTTGTTAGTCTGCCGGAAGGACCAGACGATCCGCCGGTCTGGAAATTCGAAACCCTGCTCCGGCTGAAGCAGGACTTCGCCGATGACGGGATCGATCTGCAGGTCATCGAATCGGCGCCCGCGGTACTGATGGAGCCGATCAAGCAGGGCACCGATCAGTTCGACTGGGCCCTCGACCGCTTCTGCGAGCTGATCGACAACATGGGCCGCGCCGGCATCCCCGTGATGTGCCACAACTTCATGGCCGGGCTCGGCTGGTTGCGCACCTCGATGGCGCTGCCCGATCGGGGCGGCGCGCTCGTCACCGGCTACGACCACGAACAGATGCAGCGCGGCGGCCCGACCGAGTTCGGCGACATCTCCGAGGACGGGCTCTGGGAGCGAATGGAGATCTTCCTCAAGCGAGTGGTTCCCGTCGCAGAGAAAGCCGGCGTGAAGCTCGCCGTCCACCCGGACGATCCGCCGATCTCGCCGGTGCGCGGCATCGGCCGCATCCTGACCAGCCCGGACAATCTGCAGCGCGTCATCGACCTTGTGCCCAGCCCCAACAACGGCATCACCTTTTGCCAGGGCTCGATCTCGACCATGGTGGTCGATATGCCGAACGAGATCCGCCGCTTCGCCGGTCAGAACAAGGTCTTCTTCATCCACTTCCGCGATGTCGACGGCAACCCGGCCAAATTCCGCGAGACCTTCCACGACGCCGGGCAAACCGACATGTTCGAAACCATGCGCGCCTGGCGCGACTCTGGCTTCACCGGTCCCTTCCGCGTCGACCACGTTCCCACCATGGCCGGCGAAGCCAACCTCTCTCCTGGCTACGACGTGATGGGCCGCCTCTACGCCATCGGCTACGCCAAGGGGCTGATGGAAGGGGTCAACAAAGCGGGATAAGTCACCCTCCGACTTCATCGAGAAGTTTGTCCATGGTTGAGATGTCTTACCCCAGTGCCACGACTCCGCCGTTGTCCTCCCGTACAAAAATGCTCGTACCATGCACGAGTGGCGGCGAGTCCTGGTTCAAATCGAGCTCGATCTTGTTGGGAATCGCCACGCGCCAAACGTCGGCGCCGGTCGCGGGATCCAGCGCCAGCAGGTCGCCGCTATCACTCCCGGCCAGCAGCACGTCTCCGAGGAGAGAGGGCGCACCGGCAGAGAAATCACCGGTCGGGGCTTTCCAGAGCTCCTGCCCAGTCTTTGCATCGAGTGCCACGGTGTATGCCCCGGCAAAACCATTGCTGCTGGCATAGAGGGCCGAATCAGTCAGCAACGGTAGTCCCGGCCGCGGATCCATATCGCCCTCCTCGTCCCGCACTCCTGCCATGGCGCGCCAGCGCTCCGAACCGGAAGCGGCATCGTAGGCGACTATTTCGCCATTCACGAACGGCACATAAGAGCAGACCATCCGCAACCACCGGGCCGGTAACCGGATTCGCTGGGTCCTCGACCCGCCAGCGTTCCTCACCGGTAGCGGCATCGACGGCATATAGCCAGGCGCCATCGAAGCCGGTCGCGATATAGACGGTGTCGCCGTCGACCCAGGGAGCGCCCCGGGAAGGCTTCTGCAGATCGAACGTCCAGCTCACTTCACCCGATGCCGCATCGAGTGCGAACAGCCAGGCATCGCCCCGATTGACGAAGAGCGTGCCGTTCGACAGCGTCAATGCGTCGATTGGCGTTGCGGGCAGATCGCGATTCTCGATATCGGTGCGCCAAAGCTCCGCCCCGGTCATGGCATCGAGCGCGTAGACCGCGGCGCCACCACCGACCAGACTACCCATTCCTGCGTAAACCACGCCGTCGACGATGAGCGGCTCCGCCGATGCGCCTTCCGGCGTCTCGACCAGCCAGCGCACCGAGCCCGTCGCCGGGTCGAGTGAGACGATCTGGCCGCCCGGGTCGAATCCAAACCCGATCACGGTCACCAGATTGGAGCCATCCTCGGAAAGCCCAAGTCCGTAGGCAGCACCATCCGGCAATTGGTAATGCCAGATCAGACCAGGAGGCTGCGGTTGCCGGGCGGCAATCGGCGCAACCGCGAATGCGAGCACGGAAAGCAAAACGACCAGGGAATAGCCAAAACGCCGGGTGATATACAGCATTTGATTTACATCCTCTTAAATGGACGATATCTACACGCCAACAAACGGTTCCAATCCGAACCGGCGAACGCACGACCTTCGGCGACGCTGCGCCGAGCGTACGCAATTGCGACACGCCTTGCTATCCGCCGAAGTACGTATCCGGGCGGGTCTGCTGAACGTTTGCCGGCACCAGGCGTCAGGTCTAGGAATCGTCGTCTGCCGCATCGTCCGCGCTCAAACCAACGTGTTCTCGCGTTCCGGCACATTGGTGCGAGGATCACGCGTCACTTCGAAATGCCTGCATCCGGGTGAACAGGCACGCAGGTCCCTGGATAGAAAAAAATCTCCAAACCCCGCTGCTTGCTATCGATCAAGACGCCCGGCTTGCATTGATTTTCTGCCCCGGGTTGATTCACGATTCCCATGCAACTCGTACAAAAGGATTTGGGCGCTTCCATCCACGGTCATCGATGACCCGCTTCGCCAACCAGGCCGATTCGTTCGGTTACTGGCTCACACCACAGGAGCATCCAACGTATGGAAATCCATTCGCGATCTCTCCCCCTCGTCTCTTCCTGGCCCGACCTGTTGCGCCCACATGGAGATCATGCTGGCGACGTGCAACCAGTGGAGCTCTTTTTCGATCTGGTCTACGCGCTGGCAGTGACCCAGCTCACGCATCACCTGCTGAGCGAGCTCACACTGCAGGGAGCGCTGGAAACGCTGGCGCTACTCTGGGGGGTATGGGCCGGCTGGATCTGCGTCACCTGGATCTCGAACTACTTCGATGTGCGCAACCGTTCGGTTCGGCTGGTGTTGCTTGGCGCGGCCCTCGTCGGGCTGGTGCTCGCATCATCGATTCCTGAAGCCTTTCGCCACCAGGGATTGACGTTCGCGCTGGCAGTGGTGATTCTGATCGCCGGCGTGCCATTGCTTGCCATGTTGGCGGTGCCGGCCAGCAACCCGCTGCACACGGTGCTCCAACGGGTAACCATCTGGGATGCCATCGTTGGCTGTTTCTGGCTGGGTGGCGCCATGACCGAGGGACGTGCACGGCTCGCGCTCTGGTTACTCGCATCGATCCTTATCGGGATTGTGATCTTCGTCGGCTTCCCATTGCCAGGACTGGGCCGCAATCGCACCACCGACTACCCCATCACCGGTGTTCACATGGCCGAGCGCTGCCTGCTCTTCGTAATTCTGGCCATTGGCGAATCGATCCTGATCACCGGCGAAGGGTTCGGCCAGCTCCCGCACACGCGCACGATTTGGGCGGCATTCATCGTGGCCTTCATTGGCAGCGTGACCCTCTGGTGGATCTACTTCGACCGCACCATCGAGCTGGCGCGCGCCCGCATGGGAACGGCTCCCGACCCCGGCCGGCTCGGTGTGCTGGCGTACACCTTCTATCACATGTACCTCATTGCAGGAATCATTGTCGCGGCGGCAGGAGATGAAATCTCGCTCGCCCATCCAAATGAGGCAGCCGGCCGCGCCTCCGTGCTGATCTTGCTCGGAGGTCCAGCGCTCTTCCTGCTCGGCAATCTCCTGTTCAAGGCCGCCATGTTCGGTCAAATCTCGCGCGCCCAGGCTGCGGCGATGCTCCTCCTGATCGTGCTCATGCTGCTCTTGCGCGACCGAACCAACCTGCAGGTAGCGCTGGCAGCCGTCATCGTCTTGGTGGCCGTTGCGGTATCTGACGTGTTCGATGAGCGCCGCGAGAACGCAGCTCCCACCTGACCCGATCGGCCCACATTTGCTGCCGATCTGAGTGATTGGCGATGTCCCAGGTTCCTGTGTTTTAGCTGAGCGTTAGCCGGACGAGATCGCGGAGGAAATGTAAAGGAAATACTGTCCGGATGTAACCGAATTGCACTGTCACACGGGCAAATCGTTCGCATTGGCCGTACGTTCAAGTTGACTGCAAGGAACGCGTTCGGTACCGTCGAATTACGCGCTCGCCGGCAACGGCGATTTCACGCTGTGGACTTCGGGAGCATGCGCCAACCCGCAAATTTGGCGTATGCCGGGAAAGACAAGGGAATGTGCAATGAAGAGAGGATTCCTCGCGTTACTCCTTCTGGCCGTGATGGTGCTTGGCGCGGTGCAACACCCGCAACAGGCCAGCGCGCAATCGTGCGGGCCGTGCCCCGCGTACGTTACGGAAGCCCTCAATCTCCGCGCATCGGCTTCCAGCTCATCGGCCGATGCTCGCGGTGATGCCCGCAGGCTCGACTCCCGTCTGGTATCCCGACTAACGGGATCAGCGCGACTGGCTACGCGAGGGTTTCCTATGGCTCGATCTATCGGCTATGCCTTTGCGGACTACATGCTGCTCTATCCGGCGTGGGGTTACACCACTACTGCGGTGAACCTGCGTAGCGGCGCCGGCACGAACTACAGCGTTCTGCTGGTCGTTCCGAGCGGCGGGTCGCTGACCATCCTCTCCGGACCGACCTCGAACGGCTGGTACAACGTCCAATACGGCACGGTGGCCGGCTACATGATCGGCACCTACATCGCCTTCCAGGACAACAACGTCAGCTTCGTTCCGGGTGAGACGCCGTACACCACCACCTCGCTGCGGCTGCGCACCGGCGCTGGCACCGGCTATGGCACCATCGCGGTGCTGCCAACCGGAACGACGTGTGACGATCATCTCGGGACCGATCTTCGCCAACACCTACGGGTGGTACCGCGTTTCGTCCCCATACGGCACCGGCTGGGTCGCAGGCGACTACCTGCAGTAACGCCGCATCCACAACCGAAACCAGTTCGAACGAGGGCGCCAGTACCGGCGCTCTCGTTTTGTGTTCCGCATTGTCGACGCGCCCACGTTGCCGCAGGCTCGAACGTCATCCAGGGTCGATAAAGCCGACCACGAACCATTTCGACTTTTGTCTATACTTCGGGCATGACGCAGCGCAATCGTCGAGACAAACCAAGTCCTACGAAGTGAAGCGGGTGCGGGCCGATCTCGAGCTCTCCCGGGAAAAGCTGGCGCGCGTCTTCGATGTCAGCGCCAAGACGATCGAGCGCTGGGAGGCGAAAGGGTCGTTGCCGAAGGATGCGGCAGGACGGCGCTTGCTCGGCGAGCTACGCGAGATCGTCGATCTGGCCACGATCGTTTTCGGTTCCGAGGGAATGCGCCGTTTTCTGGCGCTGCCGCTCCCCGGATATGACGGAGCGACCCCGCTCCAACTCATCGAGCGCCGCCAGTCGAGCGCAGTGCTGGCTGCTCTGGCGGCCGACTACGACGGCATCGGACCATAGTCAGCAGGTGACATCTGCTGAGCCCACACCCGTGGCATGGAACGGTCTACCGGCATCTTCCCGCCGATTCGCCGTTCGGTCCGCTCGACACCCGATTCGCGGCCCGCTCACGGGAGAATCGCTGGAATCGCGCGGGCGAGCCAACGCTGGTCTTCGCCAGCGATCGGGCGCTGGTCGTCCAGGAATTCGCCCGGCACATCGCGCGCGATCGGGACGCCGCTCCCTGGCACCGCTCTATCGACAGCGCCAGATCTTCGAAATCGAACTTCGGCTCGACCGCGTCTTCGATCTGACCGACGCCGCCACCATCGACGCGCTCGGTATCGAGGACGCGCCAGAGTGCTTCGCCGAGCGCGCGGCGGCCCGTGCCACCGCCGGTTTCCTGCGGCACGCTCGCCATGCCGATGGGCTGATCGTTCCCGCGATGCACGCGCCGACGATCCCACCCGCTGGAACCTGGTGGTCTTTCTCGAACGCTGCGTGATCCGCTCGATCGCGCGGTCGCAACGCGTTGACGCCGCTGAGAACCTTCGCGCTCGCCATGACTCGACCGACCAGTGGCCGTTGTTCGGCGGAACCGGCCGACGTGGCCGAACGATAGTGCTCGTCGGGTGATGCCCAATCCCCGCCTATACTCAGCGCATCGTCGTCGTCCGAAGGTGCGCGGGCGCAACTCATCAGCAACATCAAGGGCGGTCGCACATGGGACAACAGATCGATACGGAGGCGCTTCGGCGTCGCGGACTCTCCACCCGGGCCGTGCATGCCGGCGAAATGATTCCGCTACCGGTCGAGCGCTCGACCACGACGCCCATCTTTTCCACGACTACCTTTATTCACCCCGAGATGGAATCGCTCGATGCCGTGTTTGCCGGCGAGCGACCCGGATACAACTACTCCCGCCATGGAAACCCGACCATCCGCGCGCTCGAGATCGCGCTGGCTAATCTGGAAGGTACCGACGACGCGGTCGTCTTCGGCAGCGGCATGGCCGCGTTGCACGCCGCGATTCTGACTTGCGTGACCGCCGGCTCGAAAATCGTGGCGTCCCGCGAGCTCTTCGGCGCAACCTATGCCTGCTGCAAACGATCTTTGACTCGCTCGATGTCGAAACGGTGTTCGTCGATTCGCTCGATCTGGACGCGATTCGGCAGCGCCATCAGCGGTCCATCCGGCCGCGCGCCGTGCTGGTCGAAACGATCTCCAATCCGTTGCTGAACGTTGCCAATCTGCCCGTGATCGCCGAGCTGGCGCATACGGTCGGGGCGACCGTCATCTGCGACAACACCTTCGCCAGCCCGGTGCTGGTCAATCCCGCCAAGTTCGGGGTCGACCTGGTCATGCACTCCACCACGAAATATCTGGGGGGCCATGGCGATGTGCTGGGCGGCGTCGATCTGCGGCAATGCCGAACGGATCGAAGATCTCGTCAAAGTCAGCCGACTGGCCGGCGGAGTGATCGGTCCATTCGAAGCATGGCTGACGCTGCGCGGATCTCAAGACCCTCCCACTTACGCGTACGCCAGCAGAGCGACAGCGCCAATCTGATCGCCGCCTGGCTGGCGCAACACTCCGCGGTCGATTGCGTCTACTACCCAGGCTTTTCCTGCTCGCCGCAAACCGCGGCCATGTTCGAGGATGACCGGCGCGGAGGGGTGGTCGCGTTCGAGATCGCCGGGTGCTGGCCGCGATGAAGTCTTCCGCTTCCTGGATGCGCTGGAGGTCTTCCTGCCGGGCACCTCGCTGGGCGATGTGTACAGCCTGGCGGTCTCTCCCCCGATGTCGACCCATCGCGCGCTGGACGAGGACGCGCGCGCCGAGATCGGCATTCGATCCGGGGCTCATCCGGCTTTCGGTCGGTATCGAAGATGTCGAAGATCTGATCGGCGATCTCGATCAGGCACTTGGCGCGCGCCACCCGCTAAGCCCGTATTCGACGGTTTCTATCGAAAAACAACATTTGGCGCATGGCTCCAGCAGAGCCAGCGCCTATGCTTCCGAGGTTGGGGAGCTCCCCAACCTCGCACGGAATCACTATGGAAGGACACTACGATGGCGGAAAACCAGGACGTCTTGATCGGCCCGATTCAATTCATGACGGTGCTGCTGCACACCCCGAGCTGGGAGGGCCGCATTGCCGATGAGTTCCTCAAGCTGGAAGAAGCTGGCCTGATCACCATCATCGATGTCGCGATCGTGGCGCGCGAGTCAGAAGAAGAATTCGACCTCATCGATGTCGACAGCGAACTGCTTGCCGGGGCGCCCACTGCTGGGTGCGGTGATCGGCGGCCTGGTCGGGCTCGGCGCGGCCGGTGAAGAAGGCATGGAAGTCGGCGCCGAGATCGGCATGGAAGATGGCGATCGAGCTGGTCGACAGCGAAGAGCTCTTCGACGAGATGGCCGACGAGATTCCGATCGGCGGCATGGCGGCAGTCGTCGCCTTCGAGCAGACCTGGGCGCGCGGTCTGATCGGCGCGATCCGTCGAAAGCGGCGGCGAGATTCTGTCCGACGAGATCGTCCACGCGGAAGACCTCATCGACGCCGGTATCGAGCTCGGCGACGCCCTGTTCGGAGAGTAACGTTCCATACGAGGAAATGCGCCACAGGGCGGTCTTCACGCCCTGTTTGCGTCGGAGACACCGGTCGTGTTCGACGGGTCATGCCCGTGCTGGAGATCCCGTCGCGGGTCGTTTCCCCGATGGTCTGACGCTGCATCGACAAGAGGCGAATGTCATTTGGACAACAACGTCGTCGAACCAGCGGTCTTACGCGATCCACCGTGCGGGTAGAGGGCGCCAAGTTGTCCGGACAGCGGCATGCATTGTGCTCAAAACCCGAACCGTGTATAGTAGCAATATCCCCCCACGAACCTGTCGTGGTCGGACGCCCGATCCATTGACCTGCACCCTCCGGTGCGACTTCCTGGGATCCGACACGAAAGGAATATCCATGCATCCCCACCGGTCTGGGTGGGTGTGTGCGTCAGCGGAAGCTCCGACGCCGGCAACGTTGCCCGGTCAGTCGCAGCCGCAGCGCGCCACCAAAGCCTCCGAAACCGCCTAAACCTCGCAAAGTCGAGAAGCGGCAAAAAGGCCGCAAGGGATAATTACATCTCGCCTGAGGGAACGATTGGTTCTCCCGGCAAATCACGATTCGAAAGGTCACATTCTCAAATGGCAACCGGTACCATCAAAACCATCATTCCCGCCAAGGGCTTCGGCTTCATTTCCACCGACGGCTCGCGCAACTCCGAGCTCTTCTTCCATAGCTCGTCGGTCCTCACCGGGGATTTCGATTCCCTTCAGGTCGGCCAGATCGTCACGTTCGAGCAGGAGCCGGATCCCCGCGACCCGAGCCGCTCGCGTGCCAAGAACGTTCGCCTGAGCGAAGACGGCGCCTAGTCCTCTTCCGGGACGAGGCTCCTCAACGGGAGCTCGCGTCCTCCGGTTCCAGCCCTGGTGGCTGGAACCGGGCTCCTCCCATCCTCCACGCAAAACCGACATGACCAGGAGGTGCTCCAGACGAATGAACGCACCCAAGAAACTGACCCCAATCGATCCCATCGCCGCTCTGGAGCAACGATTCACCTATCGTGTCCATGAATATCTGGCCGATGGCCGAAATATCGATGCCGAGTTCACGCTCCCGGGGCTCCGCGGATGGATGCTTTGCCAGAGTTGGCCCGATCCGCCCGAGTCCCCCAAGCTGGAATGCCTGGCCGTCTTGAGCTGGACCGCAATTTGTCAGGTCGAATCCGATCCCGAGACGCGAACGGGAGATTCGTCGCGAGTTGGCTCGCCAGCTTGATTTTCTCGATGGCAGCAGCACGGCACAACCCGCCACCCTGGATGCGGTTTTGTCGACGAAGGGCCGCTCCGGGGCCTATGCGAATCTGCGTCAGGCAGCCGAGCCGGGTTCCACTCGCCGCGAATTCTGGGGATTGCCCCGCTATAACGCAGCTGAGAAGGTTCGTTAGCGACTGAACCACTCGAGGATCAGTCGCTATCCGGACAGCACCATGCGCGCGCCGTCAGCAGATGGCGGGAGTCCAGCGCAGCCGGCCTGAGATGCTCGGACAGCAATAGAGCGTTACGTCCGGCGCCCCACATTGCGGTACGTTGTCCCGAAAACTCGGACAACTCAAGAGTTGCTCGCCGCAACGTTACGGACCAGAACCCGGAGCTGTTGGCGGCCCACCATACCCCCGACGCGCGGCGAACGTGTCGCTCCGCACAACCGCTCCAGCGGCAACGGCGCCCCCCAATCCGAGCAACCCACGCAAAACCTGCCGGCGACTTCCCTTTGCGGCAAGCGACCGCGCCAGCGCATCGAATCCACGCTCCTCCATTCACGCCCCTTCCCATTCAACATCGCTTGCTGGACACCTACCAGCTTATTTTGCCGACGACAGAATAGCCGCTCCTCGGCAGCCTGGCTGTCGAGCGACAAGCGTCGCAGGAACCACGTGATTGAGGTCCACCATGCCTCAGAGCACCGGGAACATCGACGGCTCCCTTTCGCCCGCCCGATTCGCACTCCGGCGATAATCCGGTTATCTTTAGTAAGAACTAAGCAATAGCGCTGCCGCGAATGGAGCGCATACGGAGCCGATAGATGCCAAACACATATCAGGACCTCTTGCAGAGGACGAAGCAGCAGATCAAGAACATCGATTTGAACGATGCCGACCGGTTGCGACGCGAAGGCGCGGTGCTGATCGACATCCGCGAGGCCGACGAGGTCGAGCAGGGCATGGTCGACGGCGCGGTGCATATTCCGCGCGGATTTCTGGAGTCGCGCATCGAGCAGGTCGCGACCGATAAAACAGCGCCGGTCATCGTCTATTGCGCGGGCGGCGCGCGCTCGGTCTTCGGCACCAAAGCGCTCGAGGAGCTGGGATATACCGATGTCGCCAGCATGGACGGCGGCTTCAACGCATGGAAGACGGCCGCCCTCCCCTGGTCGAAACCGGCCAGCTTCACCCAGGACCAGCGGCGCCGTTACAGCCGGCATTTCCTGCTGCCGGAAGTCGGCGAAGCGGGGCAGCAAAAACTGCTGAATACCAAGGTGCTGCTGATCGGGGCCGGCGGGCTCGGATCGCCATCGGCGCTCTATCTGGCCGCGGCCGGAATCGGAACGCTGGGCATCATCGATGACGATATCGTCGACGACAGTAACCTTCAGCGCCAGATCGCGCATAGCACCGAGCGGATCGGCATGCCCAAGGTCGAATCGGCCAGGATCGCCATCGAAGCGCTCAATCCTGACGTCAAGGTGGTGACGTATCAAACCCGCCTGGACAAGGAAAATATCCTCGGCATCTTCGAGGATTACGACATCATCCTTGACGGCACCGACAATTTCTCGACCCGGTACCTGATCAACGATGCCTGCGTGCTGCTCGGCAAACCGAATGTGCACGGCAGCATCTTCCGGTTCGAAGGACAGTCGACCGTGTTCGATCCGCCGCAGGGTCCCTGCTACCGCTGCATCTTCCCCGATCCGCCACCGCCCGATCTCGCGCCGAACTGCGCCGAAGGCGGCGTGCTGGGTGTGCTCCCTGGCATCATCGGCGTGATCCAGGCGACCGAAGTGATCAAGCTCGCGCTCGGGATCGGCACCCCGTTGACCGGACGGTTACTGATGTACGACGCGCTGGAAGAGGAATTCCGCGAGCTCAATCTCGACCGCGACCCGAACTGCCCCATGTGCGGTGAGCACGGCCACAAGACCCTCGATGACATCGAGTACACCGAAGTCGGCTGCTTCGTTCCCGCCCTGGCCGGAGCCGCCGCCTAACGCTTCGAAACACAACGCAAACGGCCCGATCCAAGATTGGATCGGGCCGTTTTCAGTTTGTCCCGTAACGGACGCATCCCTGATTCAGAGAGTTAGATGATCTCGATCTCCACCTCTTCGACCGGGGCATTGTCGAAGGGGATCTGAAAGGCTCGCATGTACGGTTCGGCGTCTGGCTTGATCGAGGCGACGATGTAATAGATCGGCCCCCAAAGCCCACTGCGGGCCACTTGCTCATCGGTAGGGGAAAAATACGCCTCGGTTCCGGGATGGGAGTGATAGATCACCAACGGAAGCTGTCCGCGCGCATCCATGAGCTCGCCCACTTCGATGTTCTCTTCCGGATCGTCCGCGTAGGCTTTATCGATTTCGGATGTGTTGACCATTCGATAGAGGTCGATCAGCTGGTCGTCGACCCCGCCGATCATCCCCATGCACTCACGCGGATACTCTTCCCGGCCGTGCGCGTAAATCTCGTCTCGCATGGCGGCAGGGAGTTGGATGCGTGGCACTAGCGCGTGCCGCCCGCCATCGCCGGAACGATGCCGACTTCGTCGCCGTCCTTGATCGCCGTGTTCGCGCCGTCCAGCTTGCGCACGTTGTTTCCATTCACGAAGACATTCACGAAGCGGCGGATCTCTCCATCGTTCTCGACAATACGGTCGCGCAGTCCTGGATAGGCGGCATCGAGATTGCTGATGAGCTCGGCCACCGTGGCACCCCCGGCGGTCACCTTGGACTCGCCTCCGGTATAGCGGCGCAGCGGCGCGGGAATGAGCACGAGCACATTGGTTGTGGTTGACATTGGTGTCCTGTCCTTTGGTTCTAGCCGGTCGCGATCGACCGGCGCTTCAACTCCATAACTCTGTGGAAACGTATTTTCCGCCGTCATCCGGCGCGATGAAAACGATGATCGCCGGCTCGCCCGCTTCCGCACGCTCGCGCGCGATGCGAACCGAACCGGCCAGCGCGGCTCCGGTCGAGATGCCCGCGAAGATACCTTCCACCCGCGCAAGCTCGCGGGCGAACGCATAGGCATCGTCGGTATCCACCCCGATCTGCACATCGGGCAGGCGATCGTTGTAAATCGACGGCACGATAGCCGTGGGCATGTGCTTCAAACCTTCGATTCCGTGGAACGATTCCGCTGGTTGCACTGCCACCAGCATCACACCCGGGTTCCGTTCGCGCAGATAGGCTCCCGTGCCCATCATGGTGCCGGTAGTGCCCAGGCCGGCGACAAAATGCGTGATCCGGCCGTCGGTCTGCTCCCAGATTTCCGGTCCGGTGGATTCGTAATGCGCGCGCGGATTGGCTGGGTTGCTGTATTGATCGGCGTAAAAGTAATCGTCCGGCCGAGTGGCAGCCAACTCGCGCGCTCGCAGAATCGCGCCGTTCGAGCCTTCATACGGGTCGCTGTACACAATGCTGGCGCCGTATGCCGTCAGGATCGCCTTACGCTCGCTCGATGCGCTTTCGGGAATGACCAGCTCGACCGGGAACCCGAACGCGGCGCCGAGCATGGCATAGGCGATACCGGTGTTGCCAGACGTTGCGTCGAGCAGGGCACGGCCCTCGCCGAGCTGACCGGAAGCGAGCCCGTGCCGCACGATCGCCAGCGCGGGCCGGTCTTTCACCGAACCACCGGGATTCGCCCACTCCGCTTTGAGCCAGAGCTCGATCGACGGCGGTAATCCGATTCGCTGGCTGAACCGGCTCAAGCTGAGAAGCGGGGTATTCCCGATGGCTTGCACAACCGCGGGATCGCTACCGGCGATGCCACCAAAGACCGGGCGAAACGGCGCCGCACTTTTATTCGTCCGCTTCGGGGCCGCAACCACGCCGTTAAGCACTCCTGGGCGACGCTCATTTCTGAGTTCGCCATCGACTACTCGGTCTATTGTCGCACGAGCGGGTTACAGATGGTAAGTAAGGGTGAACGAATCCGTCAGTTCGCGATCCAATCTCAAGACGTCAGACATGCAGATCGGCCCGGGTCTTCCTACCCGGGCCGTGATCGGTGTGTAGCGCGTTGTTCCGCTTGCCCCCTAGGGGGACTTGCTCCAGTTCCAAACTGCTGATATCAGCGCGGCGATACCGGCTCCCGTGGCGGCGACGAGCACCTTCACGAACCAGTCGACATTCACCTCGATATTGCCGCCATTCTGCAGATCGACTGGGTTGCGTGGTGACGTCGCCCGCCGGGTAGTACAAGTGACGTTCAGCGTCCGGCTTTGGCGCGCTGGCTTCTGGAAATCGAGCGCTCGGGGAGCTGCTAGAACGAGTCGAGTCCCATCGGTGGGTCGGCACATTGGTTGGGCGACACAGCCAGTTGCTCCCGGTGGAGCTGTTCGTGGCAGGTCGAACAGAGGGTCACGAGATTGGCAGGGTCGTTCGAACCGTCCAGCCGGCGAGGAATCACGTGATGCACGTGCAGGTCCTTCGTTGCGCCGCAGACCGTGCAACGGTAGCCGTCCCGCTTCAGCACCAATCGCCTGGTTGCGCGAGCCACGCTTTCTCCCTCAGGTCCTGGGCGGGTATTCGACCAACGCCTCCAAGTTACCATCGACCGGTGCGGGGGGATCCGCTTTCCGATTTATCCAATTGCACCTGACCCATCGACTCTATATCCTGCCCCATTTGCAAAACCCGGACGAGTTTCGTCCACCCGATACACCATCGAAGGCCGATTCAAGAGCGAGCGCGCGATGCGATTGTGCTGCACACCCCACAAACCGGGATCCATTCGTTTGCCGTGATCACCATGCAGATTTCGGTCTCTGGCGCGTGCCCGCTTGCGAAGCCGCGCGTTCCCCTGTAGCGTTGCGCGACAAGACGAATGGTGTTCGTATCGAAGGAGTAACAAGTTGGCGACCAGTGGCGCTCGCAAGGTAATCGTGACCTGTGCCGTGACGGGAGCGGTGCATGTGCCGTCGCAGTCGCCGCATTTGCCGGTAACGCCCGAACAGATCGCGGAATCGGCCATCGGCGCGGCAGAGGCAGGTGCGGCCATCGTCCACCTGCACGCCCGCAACCCTGAAACCGGCAAGCCAACCCCCGAACCCGATCAGTATCTCGCCTTCATTCCCGAGATCAAGGAACGCTGCAACGCGATCATCAACATCACCACCGGCGGCGGTCAGGGAATGACCCTGGAGGAGCGAACCGCGGCAGCGCGCGCGCCTTTCTCCCGAAATGTGCTCGCTCAATATGGGTTCGATGAACTTCGCCCGCTATCAGATGGCGTCGCGCATCAAGGAATTCAAGAACGAGTGGGAAGCCATCGACCTGGAAGCGTCGCGCGACTACATCTTCCGCAACACCTGGGCCGACATCGAATGGCTCTTGAAGGACCTCGGCGATGGCCACGGAATTCGCTTCGAGTTCGAGTGCTACGACATCGGACACCTCTACAACCTGGCTCACTTCGTCGATCGCGGGCTCATCAAGCCGCCCTTCTTCGTGCAAACCATCTTCGGCATCCTCGGCGGGATCGGCACCGATCCGGAAGACCTCATGCACATGCGCCGCACTGCCGATCGCCTCTTTGGCGACGACTATGTCTGGTCTGTGCTGGGGGGTGGCCGCCACCAGTTCAACATGGTGACCATGGGCGCCATCATGGGAAGCAACGTGCGCGTCGGCCTGGAGGACAACCTCTATCTCGGCAAGGGCGAGCTGGCAGAAAGCAACGCCGCCCAGGTCGGCAAGATCGTCCGCATCCTGAACGAGCTCTCGCTCGATATCGCCACGCCCGACGAAGCCCGCGAGATGCTGCATACCAAAGGCGTGCATCAGGTCGGGTTCTAGTTCAGGATTAATCGCACCACTCTTCTCGCAATGCGCGCGCAATTGCACCAGTTCGCTTACTGACGTTGAGCTTTCTGATCGCATTTCCCATGTGATCGGAAGCGGTTCGTTTGGAGATAAAGAGCGCGTCGGCGATTTCGAGGTCAGTCATGTCGCGGGCCGCGAGACAGACGACTTCCAACTCACGACTGGAGAGTGGGTGTATTCCACGCTTTTCCGGCGAAATCGGAGGCATCAGCTTAGCAACAAGTTCCGCGAACGATCGATCGAGGATCTGTTCGACGTCGGTCATCCCATCGACTTGTACGCCTGGCTCGCCTGTCATGGCTCGATTTTTGGAAAGCTGCTCGAGCGTAGCGGTCAGAAGATCCAGGTCGAACCGAATGAGGTGCGGGGGCGGCGGAGTGCCGGCTTCGGCTAACCAGCGTGCGAGCTGGATTAGCCTGCGGGCAACCGAATACGCCTCGATCTGGATGGCGAGATTTGCCAACCCAGCCAGCCCAACCGAGAGCGCACCGGCGTGCGGGCGATCGAGCAACAGGGAACTCCCATCGCGATAGAGCTCGAGCGCTTCCAGCCACTCGCGTTTGGCCGTCGCGATAGCAGCCAGATTCAACCGGGTGTACGCCACGAATAAGGGATCGCCTTGATGCAACGCGTTCGTGAGTGCACCAGTGGCGTGATACTGCGCGTCGTCGATCTCGCCGCGTGCGAAATACGCTGAGCTCAACGCCAACTGGGTCAGCATGCGCAACAACGGCAGCCAGGGACTGATGTTGGTGCGCCCGTCTGATGACTCGAGAAAGATGCGGTAGAGCCCGATCGCCCGGTCGAACTCTCCCCGCAACGCTGCCAGCAATCCCAGCGTGGCGAGCGATGCTCCCCGCCATTCGTCTGGCGCACCGTCCTGACCCGGTTTCGCACTGGCAGTGGAGCGCGCCCGCGCCGCTGCGCGATTGCCGGAATACAGTTCCAGTAGGCCCGACGCTACCAGCAGCTCCTGCTCCAGGTCATCGGGGTTGGTCGGGTCGAATTGTTCGAGCGCCAGCTTGAGCCAGCGTCTTCCCATCCGGTAGTTTCGCCGGAGGAGAAAGTACGGCCAGAGCGCCTGCACCAGTTTGCGTGCCTGGTACGCCCGTCGCATCTGGATGAACGTCCCCAACGCCAGCCGCAAGCCTGCTTGTTCGATCTCGAACCAGGCGAGCGCCGTGTCCCGCAATCTCCCAATCAGCAGCTCGCGGAATCCGGTCGCCCGCTCGAGCATGTGACGCGCATACGCCAGCCGGATGGCAGACAGCTCCCCCGATTCGCTCAGTTCCGCAAGTGCTACCTCGCGAACTGCGGTCGGAAGCTGGTAGCGGATGTGACTCAGCTCATTTGGCGATGCGGCCAGCAGGCGGAGCTGCGTGAGCAGCTCGACATGGCGCGACGCCTCGCCACCAATCGCTGGCGCGGCGAGTGCAAGCGCCTCTGCCGCTTTCCCATCGAACCCTCCCGCCATGACCGCCAGGCGCAGTAAAAGCTTCCGGCTTTCGGCTGGGAGTGCAACAATGCAGCTCCGCACGAGATCAGTGAGCGACCACGGTTCGCTCGCGCGCGCATGCAAGGCGAGTTCGTGCCCCAATCTGACATGCGCTGCAACGAGTTCGATGGCGAGCGGATTCCCTCCGGCGATGCCGCGGAGTTGCAGTATCTCGCCGGTTAGGTCGTGTTGCGATCCCAGACGATCGAGCCAAAGGGCCATGTCCACGTCGAGCTGGTCACCCGGCGCGTCCATCGTTAACGGCCCGATCGACACCTCGCGCTCGCCGGGCAGCTGCAACGCCTTCCGGCTGGTGACAATGGCCACGATCCTCGGACATCGCTCCAGAAGGGCCGAAACAGTCGAACCAGCATCGTGCAAATGATCGAATCCATCGAAGACGAGAACTGCGTCGAGCTGTTCGTTGAAGCGGGCAAACGGGAGATCGGGCCAGCCGTCGATTGTCGCCACCGAGCCAATCAGACCATTCAGTACCGCAGCATCGCGCAATGGCGAAAGCTGGAGATAGGACGTTGGGCGTTCACGCCCGGCAAAAATGCGGGCGACTTCGATGGCCAGGCGGGTCTTGCCAATGCCCGCGGGCCCACTCAGCGTCAGCAGGCGGGCCCCCTCGTTCAAAAGGGACAATGCCGCTGCCAGTTCCCGTTCCCGTCCAATCAACTTGGACGAAGGCGCCGGCAAAGCATAGGCCGCTCGCCAGGAGCTCTCGCGCGGAAGATGACTCGACTCGCTCATGGCGTTCTCCCGAATGCGGCTCTGCTGCGCGACGGAGGTTACGTTGCCATCGCCGTGGCCCTGATCTCGAATTGACTGGTGCGCCAAGAGTATAGAGCCGGCCGAATGAGCGGATCAGCGGATGGAATCGTTGTCCCGGCTGGCCTCCAGCGCCACCAGTAGTGGATCCGCCAGCCGTCCAGCATCGCGGCCCGCGGACTGCTCCTTGATCGCCAGCAATTGCGCTTCCACCTGCTCGTCTTCGAACGCGTCGAGCTGTCCGGCCAGCGAGTCGGCATACATCTCCACGGATGCTGCGGCCAGCGCTTCCGAACGACGCACCTTGCGACTCATGCGCGCTAGCTCACCCTCGATTTCGACGTCGCCAAGCTGCCTGGCAGCCGCCGCGACCACCAGTTGCGCATCCGCGGCACGCTTCCTCGCCACCAGGCTGTTCCGTTCCTGGCGCATGCGGCGCAGTTTGGTGTCGATCTGATTCAGCTGGGTCTTCAAGCGATCGGCCATCAACTGTTGCGCCTCGGCCTGCTGGGTATAGAGCGATGCAGCCTCGACCGCATCGTGCCGCCGCCGGAGGGCTTCGCGGGCCAGATCGTCGTTTCCGTTGCGAACCGCAGACTCAGCCTGCGCCATCGCTTTGCGAGCAACCTTCTCCTCGTGGGTCGCTTCGGCCGCCATACGGTTGCGCTCGGAAACCACCGCAATCAATTGCTGGTGCCCCGCCTCTCTGCCGGACTCAGCATCGCGAATCAACTGCTCGAGCATCTTCTCGGGATCTTCCGCCTTGTCGATCGCCGCGTGCACATTGGCTCGTAGCAGCATCGAAAGCCGATCGAGGATGGCCATCTGAGTTTCGCCTCTCATTGGGAACCCGTCGTCCTGCGCCGGCCCATCTGGCCGGCGGCCAATCGTCATGACTGGCTGAGGACCACCCTATCGAACACCTACTACAAAAAAACCGTACTTCTACGGATTTCATCGGCTGCGCGTGGTCACATCATTCGAATGTAGTCCGAATGCAGGAGGAGTGGCATACTCCGCGCTACTCCATAACTGGAAAGCAGGCGAAGCACCATGTCGAACGTCGACCGGGCAAGGTTTTCGCGAACTCGCCGTAGGTGGACCGGATTTGCCCCATTCGTGGGAACAGCGATCCTCACGTTGGCAATCCTGGCCGGCTGCTCGGGGCACTCGTTCAATCCCGAAGACAACCAACCGCGTGAAAAGCTGTTCGTCTTGACAGGGTCCGAGAATCGCATTCTGTTCGACGATCCCGCGACAGACGAGCCAACCATCCTGGAACGGTTCGAGGAGGAGCACAACATCGATCTCGTGCCGAGCTACCAGGGCTCGGTCGATACGATGATCGACCTGCAAAACGGCGCTGAGCGATACGATGCGGTCTGGCCGGCCAGCTCGATCTGGCTCAACCTGGGTGACGAGCAGCGGGTCGTTTCACGTACCAAGAGCATCATGGGAACCCCGGTGGTGTTCGGCGTCAAACGCAGCAAGGCGGAAGCGCTGGGCTGGGTCGGTCAGGATGTCTCGGTCGACGAGATCCTGGAGGCATCTGAAAGCGGCGACCTCGAATTCATGATGTCGAGCGCCACCCAGAGTAATTCCGGCGCAATGGCCTACCTGGGATACCTCTACGCTTTTGCGGGACACCCCGAGGTCCTCACCAGCGAGAT
The DNA here is from genome assembly GCA_963720855.1 of uncultured Chloroflexia bacterium. GTDB lineage: Bacteria > Chloroflexota > Chloroflexia > Thermomicrobiales > UBA6265 > JAMLHN01. The sequence goes on from CAVRGV010000003.1 coordinate 1,143,261, forward strand.
GCTCCGCGATCCCGAGGTGGTGGACAAGCTGACTCGAATCCTCGGCGCGGTCGATCGCACCGCCGGTGCATCAGGCTTCCTGCGCGATCTCTTCCTGGAAAACTACGCCGACTACGACGCCATGGTCAACAACGAGTCGGCCATCATCAGTGCGAATCAGCAATTGATCGCACGAGGCGAGACCGATCTGCTCTACGTCGTCTATCCGGTCGATGGGCTGGCCGTCGCCGACTGGCCGCTTGGCTATATCGACCATGGGTCGACCTCGAAATCGGAGGCCTTCGACCTGTTGCAGTCGTATCTCCTCTCCCCCGATATCCAGGCCGAGCTGGTTTCGCAGGGCCGCCGCACCATGGAAATGGGTCCAGAGATGGACTGGTCCGAGGTCGACACCGCGGTTTTCAATCCAGACTGGGGTATCGATGTCGAGCGCACGCTTGGGCAAATCACCCTGCCGGCCTCCGAGGTCATCCTGGAGGCGCTCGACCTCTACCAGACCACCTTTCGCAAACCATCCTTTGTCGTCTTCTGCCTCGACTTTTCCGGAAGTATGCAAGGAGATGGCGAAAAACAGCTCACCAGGGCAATGGCCACGCTTCTGGATCCGGAGCTGGCCCCGGAATACTTCATGCAACGCACGGGCCGCGACGTCACTATCGTCCTGCCGTTCAGTGATGGTGTGGAAGGACCGCACACGGTCGAGGGTAACGACCCGGCCAAACTTCAGTGGCTCATGGAGAAAGTGAAGGATGAAGGCCCCGGGGGTGGAACCAACATCTACGGCTGTCTGGCACACGCCCTGACCTATTTCGAGAACATCTCCGATGACTACGCGCCCGCCATCATCCTCATGACCGACGGAAAGTCGAACGGGGGGTCCTTCTCAGACTTCTCCGAGAAACTGCCGTCAAACCCAGATCAAACGGTACCGGTCTATTCCATCCTCTTTGGCGACGCATCGCGTGACCAGCTCGAAAAGATCGCGGACATCACTCGCGGAGAGATCTACGACGGTCGCGATGAGCTGGTCAAGGCCATGCGAGACGCCTTCGCAAATGCATAACAGAGCGGGCGGCAACGCTGCCGTTCGGGAGGGTTTAGGACGCAATGGAGAATCCAGATGAACCCCGACCTATCAGTCACGACCGAAATCGGTAAGCGGCAAATGCGGGTCGATAGCCGGCAGCTCATACAAGACTCGCTCAAGATTCTGCGCCGGTTCGAGCCAATTGCGCTGGTGGCTGCGGTTGGAGCAATGCTCCTGTTTGCGTTCGCGTTGGGCCTGAACCCAATCGTGGCGTTTGTCCTTGGCAGCGCATTCTACCCGGGAGTCGCATTGATCTTGTCGCGGCCCACGCTTGATCCCCATGTGGACGCCCTGCCGACTCCCGAGGAAGAGGCGTTCCAGCGGATGCGTGGATCGACCGCGCATGTACTTGCCCTGGCACAAGACGTTGAGAGTCCCGAAATTCGCGAGCGGGTTGTCCATATTGCCGAAACCTTCAAGGCAATGATCGACGTCATGGACAAGGACAAGAACGTGACGAATTTTGCCTCGGCGCCCGAGTATGAAGTCGACATCGTCGGACCGTTCGAGAAGAAACTCGAGTACTACGTCCTCCTATCCGAACGACGAGTCGCACTCGCCGCCCCGCAGATCGCCCAGTTCGAGGAAGACGAGCTGCGGCACTACGAGGCGCTCACCAAATCGTTCTATCAGCACTACCACGACCGGGCCGTCATGGACTTCGCCGCCCTGATCGAAATTTTCCATGACTGGGATGAGAACGACGAGACCGAGACCAACACAAAAGACGAGTTCGACACCGACGCCGACACTGAGGAGGAGCGGAATCCATGATGTCGACCCAGCGATTCGGAGCATCGATCCTCGGGGTTGCCGTGGCCATCGCCCTGCTCCTTTTTGTCATCAAGGACGATAAACCGGGTCCGCCTGCGGTCGCTGTCGTGCAAGGTTTGGGCGGAAATTTGAAAGTGGCGTATCTCAACGATCCCGAGGTCCGGCGCATCTTGCGAGATGAATTCGGCCTCGAAATCGAATACAAGGGTGGCCCAACTACTGAGATCGCCTGTCCTACGGACCCTCACGCGCACGACGAAATCGACTTCATCTGGCTCGGAGAGCAAAGCCAGATCCCCATCTACGAGGCCTGCAAAGAGGGAAACGAGAATCACCCCTGGGACAACGTCTTTCTTTCGCCCATGGTGATCTATTCGTGGGCCGACATCATCGATGCCCTTGTTACGGAGGGAGTAGCCAGCCAAGACACATCGGGCGCCTATTTTGTCGACATGCCGAAGCTGCTGGCGCTGCTGGAAAGTGACAAGACCTGGATAGATCTTGGATTCCCGCATATGCCGAATCAGATCAAGGTCTATCCAACCGACCCAGATCCGAGCAGCTCAGGTCGGTCGTTTGCCGCCCTGCTTGGCAACACCATGAACTGCCTGCAAGTTGTCGATTCCAGCAACATTCAAACTGTGCTTCCCAGCATCTTCCGCTATTACCAGGAGATCGGCTACTTGGAACCATCATCGGCGGCAATGTTCGAGTCGTATATGACCCTGGGAAAAGGTGGACGCCCAATGGTGGCACTGATCGAGTCGCAGATCTCCGAGTACTTGTACGCCTACAAACAAGGACACACCGACGCCCAATACCAGGCCGAAGTACAGAAGATCCAAAACAACGTGCGCATGCTCTATCCAGAGCCAACGGTCTGGACCGCCCATCCGGTAGTCGCGCGCACCGAGCTAGGCGAGAGGGTGCTGAAAGCATTGCAGGACCCCAGATTGCAGGAACTTGGCTGGAAAATCTCGGGTTTTCGCCCGGCGGTCTCCGGGGTGTCCATCGACATGTCTCAGTCAGTAGTGCCTGGCATCCTACCGGAGATCAACTCGGTGATCGACATGCCGGGTGAAGAGGCCATGGCGCAAATCAAGGACGCAACCAAGAACGATCCCGGACCCGGAGCACCTCGTCGCGATTGCGCCAGCAGCGCTCCCGCTGCCAGTCCCATCGTTCAGGAGTCTCCTGTGACATCCTGATGCATGGCGGCAATGGAAAGTGCATAGCTTCCAATCCGCCGAAACGCGTCGTGCAGCTCATCCGGGCGGCGGATCTCGAAGCGGCAATGCGCGAAGAGCAGCGTCAGCGCCACCTCTTCCAAATCGTCCGACCCTCGCTTCATGATCGTTCCTTCGCCCTCGGGAATGAGTTCGGCATACGCCACCGGAAAGCGGCGCAACGCATCGTCGACCGAGAGATCGAGCCAAACCTCGACTTTGTAGTCATCCGAGGCGATACGCCAGTCCGCGATAGACGAACTCCTTCATGTCGAAGCTCTGAGGCGGCTCGAACGTCTCTTTCTCGATCTCGATACTGGCGATGCGGTCGACCCGGAAAAGCCGTTGCCCGCGGCGCAGGGTGCAATACGCTCCCAGAAACCAGCGGCTGTTGTGCAGCATCAGCCCATACGGCTCGATGGTGCGCACCGTCGCGCGGCCGTCGTGCCGCTGGTAGGCGATCCGCGTGCATCGATGCTGATAGATCGCCATCGCCAGTGTCGATAGGATCGACGAGTCGGCATCGACCGTGCGGCGTGGCCGCTCCAGCACCATCGCCGTGCGCACCGCGTTCACACGTTCCCGCAAGTGCAGCGGCAACACCCGTTCCAGCTTCGACTTGGCGCTTTCGGCCGCCGGGGCGATCGTTCCCAGCCCGATCGAGCCAAGCGCGTCCAACCCAATGGAAACCGCCAGCGCTTCATCCGCATCGAACATCAATGGCGGAATGCGAAATCCAGGTTTCAGCCGATAAAACCCGCCCGGACCGCGGGTCGATTCGACCGGAACCCCAAGGTCCTGCAGCCGCATGACATAGCGCTGCACCGTCCGATCGCTCACCTCCAGATGGTCGGCCAGTTCCTTGCCGGTTACCCGCTCCTTGGCCTGCAGAAGTTCCAGAACCGTCAGTACCCGCATCGATGGGTCGTACATCTGTTCCACATTCCTGCAAAAGACGACAAGACTGTCGGGTATTCCCATAGGATAGAAGTATCTCCCGGTCGAATCGCAATGGTGGGAGATTTGGTCCCCCAACCAGCGCATGAAATGGCTCCCCACCCATCTCGAACGGAAATCGCCGGAACGAGCCGGTGACTAGAACAGAACGGAGGACGACAATGCAGCACGGAATACACACCACATCGAGCTTCAGCAAGTGGAAGCAGGAGCTGAGAAACAACGCGCTCAAATACCACCATCTGGTGGTCGATGCGCGGTTCCGCAAGCGACATCATCGTGGCTGTCGAACCTGACCGCATCGCTCCGCACCCTCTTCGCTCCCCGGCCCGTCTTGCGCGAGGAGCGCGGGGTCTAGACCTCCCGAACCCCGCCGTACCCGGTCCGCGCACTTCCTCTCTCACCTGTGCGAACCGTGCCCTTCCCTCCCTTCCCGGCGCGCCCCCGCGTCCCCGGCAGGGAGGAAGGGACGGTACGGATGGAGAATTGACAATAAGCCGCGAACGGCGCACGATACAGGAGCAATGTATCGTCAAGTCGAACGCGGGAAGTGGACCCGCCGGAACGTACCGGAGGCCCGGTCCGCAATTCCCCACCTATCCATCTGGATTTTTCGAACACTTCCGAACGCCGCGCGCGGCGTTCCAGCGGCCGGTTACGCCGTTGCTCGATCGCGAAAGGGAGATCGAGCAGCTTTGCGCCTCCTTGGCCTCCGGAAGTACGGTTGCTGACCATCACCGGTCCGGGTGGGGTCGGCAAAACTCGGCTTGCGATGGAAGCCGCCATTAAGACGGAAGCGCTTTTTCCCGACGGGGTGATCGCCATTTCGCTCGCCCCGGTGCGCGATCCTGCTCATGTTATCCCCGCCATCGCCCGCGGCTTCGGCGTCCAATTGTCGGGACACGCGGATGCGCCACCCAATTGGCCGCCAGCCTGCATGAGCAACGGTCGCTTCTTTTGCTGGACAACTGCGAACAGGTGGTCGAAGCTGCGCCCGACATCGCCCGCAACTGCTGCATAACTGTCCACAGCTCAAGCTCCTGACCACCAGCGCGCACCCTTGCGGCTGGACGCGGAGCACTCTTTCATGCCCAGCCCCTGTTCGCGGGTGCTGGGCCATCGAATGTCGAAGGCGCGCATCCCCGGCGCGTTCGGCTTTTCATAGCGCGTGCCCGGCTTATCGATCCGGAGTGACGCTCGATGCTCGGGATCTGGCAGCGATTCAGGAAATCTGCCACCGGCTCGATGGGCTCCCTTTGGCGATCGAGCTGGCTGCCGCGCGCATTGGCGCGGTCTCCCCGACTGAGCTGCTGGAGCATATGGAACCCCGGCTTCCACTGCTCGTGCATGGCAACCGCGATCTCCCGGAGCGGCAGCAAACCATGCGCTCCACCATCGCCTGGAGCTACGACCTCCTCTCCGAACGCGATCGCCAGGTGTTTCGCTGGCTCTCGGTCTTCGTCGGCGGGTTCACCCTGCGCGCAGCCGAGGCCACGGTTGCCGCACTCCACGCGGCCACGGGTCAGACGTCGGCGAGCGGCTCGGACATTGTCGAGTTGCTCGGATCGCTGATCGCGAACAATTTGCTGCACAAGGCGCACCGACACAATCGCGACGGTCGCTATGCGATGCTGGAAGTGGTGCGTGAGTTCGGCCTGGAAATGTTGCTCGTCCATGATGAGCTGACGGTTGCACAGCGCGCGCATGCCGCCTGGTACGCCTCCATTCGCGAATGGCTCGATCCGAACCGGTTCGCTCCGGGCGAGCGACTCATCGACCATCTCTGGGACATCGATGCCGAGCATCCGAATATCCGCGCCGCCCTGGCTCGTAGCGCTGCCCTGGGCGACGCCGGACGCGTGCTGGAAATCGCTGGTCAACACCGCGGTCTTTTGGCACCATCGCGGGCTTCTGGGAGAAGGGCGAGCCTGGCTCGAGCTGGGTCTCGCCACCGCTCCTCGACGCGGCGCCAGAAACGCGCGGTTGGGGGCTCGCCGGTTTGGGGCTCATTCGCTGGACACAAGGGGACGCAGCCGCCGCCGAACCGTTGCTGCAGGAGGCGCTCGAGATTGCAGACATCGCTCGGCCATCTCGAGCTGCGCGCACTCTCGTTGCACGTGCTGGCGCTCACCAGATTCAGCCAGGGCAACGTCGAGAGTGCGCGCATTGCCATCGAATGCGGCGCTCCCGCTCTGGCAGCAGCTCGGGCTCCCGTCCGACGAAGGAATGGCGTTGCACGTCAAGAGTTGGTTACCGCTCCCTGCCGGTGCGCCAGACTACCGAGCCGCGGATTTGCAGCGCGCAATCGGCATCTTCGAATCGATCGGTCATCCCTCCGGATCGGCCTTCGCGCTGCACCGGCTCGGTTGCCTGGCGCTCGAAAGCGGGGATGAGCGATATGCATTCGACTGTTTTTCGCGATCGATTTCGGCCTGGCTCAGTGTCGACGAGCGTTGGGCCATCGCGCGTTCGATTGTGATGGTTGCCGATCTTTCAGCGCGCCATGACCGGTTGCAGGAAGCCGGACTTTTGCTGGGGGTGATCGATGCCCGGCTCCGTGACTCGCACGCTACCCTACCGCCGGGATCGCGCCACGTCTACGACCGGGTGCGCGCCATCCTCACGCCCCGTTTCGACAGCATCGTGCTCCAGACCTTGCTCCAAACCGGAAGCCGGCTCACGCCCGCGGACATCGAATCGACGATTCATACGCTCGAAACACGACTCTTCGGGCGAGCACTGCTGTCCGAACGAGAAACCCAGGTGCTACAGCGCATCGCCACCGGCGCCACAGATAGGGAGATTGCCGACGACCTCTTCATCAGCCCGCGGACGGTGCACTCCCATGTCAGCCACATCCTGACCAAGCTGGACGCATCGACTCGCCGGGCAGCCGTCAAGCGAGCCATCGAGCTCGATCTCATCCGAACCGAATGACATCCCAAATCAGCAATCGTTACGGATGCGCCCTTCTCGCCGTCTACCCAGGATAGACACAGGTTCAAAACGGCGTTCGTTTCGATGTGAAACAGAGGAGTGCATCATGTCTGATTCTCGACCGACTCCCGCCAATCGACGGCAAGTGCTCGCGGCCATGGCCATGGGCGGCAGCGGATTGGCGCTTGCCCTGGCGGGCGCGCCCATGCGCGCACTCGCCCAGGACGCAGCCCGACTACTCGAGCCATCCCCTCACCGGCATGTGGCTGGCGATGGCAAATCCGTCATTGGCCGAGAACCCCCAGTTCCCAGCACCCAGCTTCTTCACGGCGGATGGGTACGTGATTCTGGAATTCCCACCAATCGACATTGGAGCCAATGGCCCAGTCATCCAATCGAGCCCTGTCGGCGTTTGGGAACCGTTTGACGATCGAACCGGACATTTCACCGTAGTGCAAACGCAATCGACCCTCGACGGAACGTTTGTGGGTAGCGTGACGATCAACGGCTACCCCAGTGTTCAGGAGGGAGACATGACGTTCGTCGATCGAATCGATTTGACGCACGTATCTATTCGAGACGCGAGTGGTGCGGTCGTGGCAGAACCTCCCCCCGATGCCAGCGGACGCCCGGTCACCGCAATCCGCATGGCCGTCGACGCCCCTGGTTTCCCGGAAATGCAGCCGGAAGGGTCCCCTTCGCCGGAGGCATGAGCCCTCGGGTCGCTCATCGTTACCGTCACAAAGATCGACCCGCGACGTCTTCGTATGCAGAGACGGGTCCGCTGTTTGTGGCAATCCTGTGCTGCCCGTCTCCGTGATGAACTGCGAATCGCGCCAATGGCCATTGGCGCGATTCGCGCCTCCCCATTCTATCCACCTTGAACGACCAAGACGCCGGAGGAACGAGTGATGCGATACGCAAGAATCTTCATCGTGAATCTGCTGCTTGCCCTGCTCTTCGTCGTCATCCCGATGGCGGTGTTCGCCCAATCCCCAATACCCGGACCGATACAAGGACCTCCACCTTCTTCAGGGCCCGGCAGTGAGGCCGACGCGCGCTATCCTGGCGCCCGCATGACCCACTACGGTCCCATTGGAGGCGGCATGTGGATCACCGAACCCACCAGCGATGCGGACGGCTCGTCTCCGGTTGCCGCTGAACCCATGCCGGTCATCCTCCATTTCAACGGCTGCTGTGGAGACAGCGGGCGCCCCACACCCGAAGAGCTGGAGCTGTGGTACCTGCATCTCGCCCGGCAGGGATACGTGATCATCGCCCCCGTCTACACCGACGGTATCGTGCTGGAATCGAGCATGCACCTGGTTCGACGAGGCTATCGTTGAATTGGCAAAACCAGGCCACGCCGCGATCGACCTCGACAAGTTGGCCGTCTCTGCCTATTCGTACGGCTCGGCGGCGGCGCTGGAATACACGGCGACCGCCGAGGCCGAAGGCCGGCCGATCCCCCGCGCGTTCTTCGACATGGCACCCTGCGTCGGTCGATTCTGCCCCGAGATTCCGCAGATCACCGCGCTCCCCGAGGGGCTCAAGGCGGTCGTCATGGCGTTCGACACCGACGACCTGGTGGGAGTCGAATGGCCCCAGCGCTACTTCTCCCAACTGGCGAGCCTGCCCGCCGCCGACCGCAATTACATCGAGCTCCGCTCTGACGACCACGGCACGCCCGCGCTCCGGGCGAATCACATCACCGGTCTGGCACCGATCGACGCGCTCGATCAGTGGGGAATCTGGAAGGTCTCCAGTGGATTGTTCGCCTGCGCCTTTACCGGTGAACGCTGCGAATATGCCCTGGGCGACGGTCCCGAGCTGCTGGACATGGGAACCTGGAGCGATGGCGTTCCGGTGCGGCCGCTCTCGGTTTCGTCCGACCCGCTTGCCGATTGGGCGTTGCCCGCCGCCTCGGTCAGCCGGATGCGGCATCGTTCCTCACCCTCGACCCCGCGGTCGAGACGATTACCGCCTTTGGCTTTCCACAAAGTCTGGCGGTCGGTCCGGATGGGCGAATCTACGCAATCAACGGTTCCATGAGCCGCATCGAGATTCTCGACAGTGCTGGCCAGGTGGTCGACGCATTCGGTACGCAAGGGGATGCTCCAGGCGAGTTCCAGTTCCAGCCCCCAGACCTCCCGTTCTTCGGCGCGGGCGATCTCGCGTTCGCATCGGACGGCCGGCTCTATGTGGCCGATACCTATAACAACCGTGTGCAGATCTTCGACCCTGAGTTGAACTTCCTCACCGAAGTCGCGAACAACCCGGACGACCAAAACGTGCTGATCGCGCCAACCGGCATCGCGCTCGATGAGACGAACGATCGTTTCTTCGTGACCAGTTCCACCGAGGGCGCGCTCGATGTTTACGCCATGGACGGCACCTTTCTCGAACGCTGGGGAATCGACGGACCTGGCGGAGTCTTCTTCAGCCAACCAACCGATGTCGTGGTTGCTGCAGACGGCAGCGTCTATGTCAGCGAAACCGGTCGTTCCCGCATCCATCATCTCTCAGCGGAAGGCATGCCCATTTCGGTCATCGGCGGCAGCGGCGCCGAGCCCGGGCAACTCACCGAGCCACACGGGATCGCGCTCGATGCAGACGGAAATTTGTATGTGGCGGAATACAACACGGTCGGCTTCGGCAACTCCCGCGTGCAGGTCTTCTCACCCGAGGGCGAGGTGATCGGCATCGTCACCGGCCCGAACGGCACGACGAATTTCATCGCACCGACGGCAGTCTCGATTCTGCCCGACGGCTCGATCTCCATCTCGGACGATCAAAGCCGCAGCATCTACCGATACGTCCGTTCCAACTCGGATTGATCGATACCAGAGCGAAAGCACATCTCGATGAGTGGCCGTCCCAGGGGCGGCCACTCTTCTCATTCACGACACGTTCTGGCGGGAACGAATCGTAGATTGGAGGTTCGAACCGTCGATGCTCGATGGTTGCAAACGGAGCAACGCCGACCAGCTATGACGCAAATCCTCGATCGAAGCACAGATGGGCGCCACGATTTCGATTTTCTCGTCGGGAAATGGACGGTCCTGAACCGCCGTCTGGAGCGAAGATTGGCTGGCTCCCAGAATTGGCTCGAGTTCGACGCTACCGTGGACGTGCGCCCTTGTCTCGACGGCATCGGGAATGTCGAGGAATATCGCGCCGTGTTCCCGGACGGCGGACTCCTGACCGGCATGACGATTCGCATTTTCAATCCCTCCACCCAACTCTGGAGCCTGTACTGGGCCGATTCGCACTCGGCCACGCTCTTTCCTCCGGTGGTGGGAAGCTTTCGCAACGGGGTGGGCGAGTTCCTGGGAGAAGACCTCCAGGATGGCGCTCCGGTGCAGGTGGTGTTTCGCTGGAGCGATATCACTCCCACTGCTGCCCGCTGGGAGCAGGCAATGTCGTCCGACGGCGGCTCGACATGGGAGTGGAACTGGGTAATGGAATTCGCCCGCGTCACCGAACCGTCTGGACGGTAAAACGGAAAGAGCATCTACCGATGACCGTCCTCTTCGTCGTAACCTCGGACGCCGGTTCCCAACGCGACCTGGCGATCGATTCACGCCACCAGCCGTGGTGGGAGCAACACGCCGCGCATATCGACGGATTGGTCGAGCAGCGGTTTCATCGCACTCGGCGGCCCGTTCCCGGAAACCGGCGGCGCCATGCTCGTCATGCGGGCATCGAGCGACGCCGAGGTGCGTCAGCTCATCGCGCCGGACCCCTGGTACGAGCACGATATTCTGCGCCTGGTCTCGGTCGTTCGCTGGGAGATCTTCATCGACGAGCTGCACAGCGAATGACGGGCGTGACGTTGGCAGCAACACCATCTTGCTTCGTGCGCCCAGAAGTCGGCGGAGATTAGCTGGTTCCGGTTGCTGCTTTGTTCAGTGCCACGCCGAGCCGCTGCAATGCTGGTGAGAAATCGAGCTTGTCCAGCCGGACATCGAGCAACGCGAACTCGCCGTTCCGCTCGCGCACGGCGTCCAACGCATCCTCCAGCTCACCCACGGTGCGCACCACAAACGAACGGCCGGACTGGATCACCTCCGGCAACGCGCTGAAGTTCCATTGCTGGATGTCGTTGAACCCTCCGTCGATGATCAGCCGCTCGGTGGTATACCCATTGTTGTTCAGCACGATCACAATCGGATCGAGCCCAAACTTCGCGCAGGTAGAAAGCTCCATCCCGGTCATCTGAAAAGCCCCATCGCCCACCAGCACCAGCGGGCGGTCTTCTGGTCGCGCGCATTGCGCTCCGATCGCCGCCGGGACCGCAAAGCCGAGCGAGGCGTAGAACGCCGGCGCCAGAAAAGCGCGCGCTTCCTGTACCGGAAGATCGATGGAAGCAAAAAGCGCATCGCCCGGATCGGCGATCACGATCGTCTCGTCGGTCAAATACGAGGCCAGTCGTGCGAAGAGATACGCCACGGTGACCGGTGTATCCCGCACCAACTCGTCGATCGCGACCGGCGTGGGGACCGGCGCATGCGGATGGTCTCGATCGGTGCGGGGTTCGATCCCGGCACTTGTCAACCCACGCACGAAATCGTCCAGCCGCACATGTTCGTAGGTATGCAAGCCGACTGCCAATCGATCTCGGGTGATGTGAATGCACTTCGCGGGATCGATGTTCGCCGTCGAGATCCCGAGGTTGATATCGGTCAGCAAGGTACCCAGCATGATCAGGCAATCGCTTGCCTCGACATACGCTTTCACATCTTCGCGCCCCAGTGCCCCCGCGTAGACTCCGAGAAACGCGGGAGAACGTTCCTCGATGGCGCCTTTGTCCAGCAACGTCACTGCTGCCGGAATGCCACTTGCTTCGATGAATGCCAGTGCGTCCTGCTCCAGTCCGAACCGGTAGAGCTCCACGCCGAAGAAGACGACGGGTTGTCGAGCCTGGTTGATCCAGGCGGTTGCCTCGGCCAGCGCAGCAGTCAAGGTGCGCGGATCGCTGGGAACGTGATCGTCGACGGTTCGCGGGTCGATCTCGATCTCGACATCGGCCATGTCGCGCGGGAGCTCGATGTAAACCGGACGGCTGTAGCGCTTGCATAACCGCAAGACGCGGTCGATCTCCCGACACGCGTCTTCGGGATCGTCGAGCACTGTCCAGGCCACCGTAAGCTGCTGGAAGACCCGGAGCTGCGAGTCATACGAACGCACTTTGTGATGAATCAACGGGTTGCGGCGTCGCTCCGCCATGCTCGGCGCACCGCTGATGACCACCACTGGAACCCGTTCCGCATACGCCTGCCCGGTCGTATTTGCGAGCTTCAGGCCACCCACGCCATAGGTCACACACGCCACGCCGATGCCCCGCAACCGCGCATAGGCATCCGCCGCGAACCCGGCGCCCTGCTCGTCACAGGTATTGATCAGCTCGATCGGGCTCGCCTCGATGTCCGTCATGAACCCCAGCACGAAATCGCCTGGCACGCCGAAGATGTGTCCAGCCCCAAGCTCGTGCAGCCGCCTCAGCAAATAGGCGCCGATCGTTGTCGTTTCCGCCTGCCGCGTCATTCCCGTGCTCCCAGCCATCATCGATGTGACGTTCCCGGCCGGCAAGACGACCTGCCCCGCCAGACCGAATCGAATGCGTCCCTAATTGATCCGATTCAGCAGCAGCGACAATGGCAGCAGCACCACTGTCGAGCAAAGGAGCAGCAAAAGGGCTCTCCCCCACCCAATCGCGAGCGACGCGCGAACCGCCACCAGCGACGCGATCAACGTCCAGAACAAGCCGATCGCGGCCAGCACGCCGCCAACGACCGGAACAAGCTCGAGCAAACCGAAAACGATCAACGGCGCGCTGGCAAAACCCAGCGGTGCGGCGATCGAGCGCCACGAGCGCGTCCCACTGGAAAATCGATTCCAAAGCAACCAGATGATCGCTGCCTGGGCCGCCCAGATGAGCAACCCCCAGCCGGCATCGAGCACTGCCCCTGCCAGCGCGGCAACGACATTGCTCTCCCGCGCGACCGGGTAGCTTCCCCAATCGACATCGACGCTCAGCCCCGGCGATGCTCCATCGACCAGGTAGACCACCGCGCTGGCCAGCGAGCCAAGCAGAATCACCGCGATCGCTTGCGGCAGCGCGGTTGCAGCTTGCGCGAGCTCGCGATACACACCGGATTTCAGCCCGATCGCGCCAAGGACCCGCCGGCCGAATCCGTCCCAGCCCATCGATGTCGGTCTGTTCATCGAGCTCCGGTCAAGCGACTGCGGCAACCGCGAAGATGACGATACACAGGATGAGCGCCAGGACGATACTGAACCCGATCCAGGAGACCAGGATGATGGCGAACGACCGCCACTTGCTGACCCGGAACGTTTCGCTCATCGCCACGATCTGGGAAGCGAACGACCAGAGACCGACCACGCTTCCAACCAGGAATCCGAGGATCGGGATCGGCGTCAGGATCAACAGCAAACTCGGAGCCGACGCGAATCCAAGTGGCCGCGCGACTTCTTGCCATTGCAGGTTCGTTTCCGGGGACTTGAGCAGCTTGGTACCGACGAATCGGAACAGCAGCGAAGCAATCACCCAGGAGATGAGCGCCAGCACGGCGATACCGATACCCGATGCCAGCGGACCGAGGAAAGAATCCGTGACCTCGTAGCTGCGGTCGCCAACATCGATCGTTTGCCCCCGCACCTCGGCAAACTGCGAAATACCCGAAAGCAGCCCGGTTACGCCCACGATACCGGCCGCCTGCATCATCGCGCTTGGATCGCGGCGCACCTCATCGAAGATCGGCCGGCTCAGCTTTACCGCTCCGATGATGCGCTCGACAAACGTATGTGAGGGTTGCGCCGGGGCAGGCGCTGGCGTCGTGGGCAAGTAATCCATCTTATGCTCCCGTTCCTTATTCGCTTAACTGGACGCCGCAACGGCGCGATCTGCGCAATGATGCCAGATTGCAATACGAAATCTTCAGCCCCGTTTTTGGCCATGGCGATGGGCTTGCGTAGTGCACTGGTCGGACGTGGCGCTGGACCCCGGCGTTCTCAGGCCCCCGTCGTCCCGCGCGCATGCTGCCCGCTGATGCTTATGTCACCCCTTCGATCGTCCCATCGGGCAACAGCTCGAAGTCGTTCGAACCCGGGCGCTTGCCCAATCCAGGCATCAGATTGATCGCACCGCAAACCGGTACGATGTACCCCGCTCCCGCATACAACGCCAGATCGCGAATAGTCATCTTCCCCGCGCGCGCCTTCCCAGTCTCACCGGCATTCCCGGAAAAGGAATACTGCGATTTCGCCATGCACACGGGAAGCTGCCCAAACCCTGCTTTTTCGAGCCGCGCGAGTGCATCCAGCGCTTCCTGTCGAAAGTCGATCTCTTCGACCCCGTACATCGCCGCGGCCACCTTGCCGATCTTCTCTGGCAATGAATCATCGTCCGCATACAGGCGCACCGGCAGCGGATCGCCCACCGGAACGGACATGACCAGCCGAGCCAGCTCTTCCGCTCCCGCCCCGCCCTGCCCGTAGACATCCGCCACCGCAACGCCATACGCGCCGGCCGCCATGGCGGATTGCATTACCGCCTGAATTTCGGCCTCGGTATCCGAAGGATGGCGATTGATCGCCACCACGGCCGGAATGCCGAACCTGATGACATTGGCAAGATGGTCTTCGAGGTTGTGGATGCCATCCGCCAGATTTTCCAGATGCTCCAGCTCGATCGTGGTATCGAGCGGCCGGCCGGCCTTGATCTCGTACCGCCCCGACTGCGCCTTCAACGCGCGAATGGTTACGACCATCAACGCCGCATCGGGCCACAACCCGCTCATCTGGCACTTCACATCGCAGAACTTCTCGAACCCCAGATCGCTGCCGAACCCCGCCTCGGTGATGACCACATCGGCCAGTCCAAGCGCGACCTGATCGGCGATGATCGACGAGCACCCGAGCGCCACATTCCCAAACGGTCCGGCATGCACAACCGCTGGCCCGCCTTCCTGCGTCTGAACCAGGTTCGGGCTAAGTGCGTCTTTCATCAACACCGCCATCGCGCCCGGCCGCGTCGATCTCCTCGGCCGTCACCGGGTTCCCGTCGCCGGTCCAGCCGACCACGATGCGCCCCAGCCGCTCCCGCAGATCGGCATAGTCGGTGGCGAGCGCCAGGATCGACATCACCTCACTCGCGGCAGTGATCTGAAATCCGCCTTGCCGCTC
Source organism: uncultured Chloroflexia bacterium (assembly GCA_963720855.1). Lineage (GTDB taxonomy): Bacteria > Chloroflexota > Chloroflexia > Thermomicrobiales > UBA6265 > JAMLHN01. The sequence continues at coordinate 1,158,450 of CAVRGV010000003.1, forward strand.
CGGACCGTTCTTCGCCCCTCGACCGAGCTCGATCTGCCGCAGCGCCCGGTCGTTCATATCGATCACTCGGGGCCAGGTGATGGTTTCGATACCGAGCGCATTCCCCTGATGCAGATGGTTGTCGAGCAGCGCCGCGCAGGCATTGTGCGCCGCGGTCACCGCATGCCCATCACCGGTGAAATGGAGATTCATATCCACCATCGGCTCGAGCGTGGATCGACCGCCTCCCGCGCCGCCACCCTTGATGCCGAAGGTCGGTCCCATCGACGATTGCCGCAATGCCACGATCGCCTTCGCTCCGATCCGCTGGCATCCTTGCGCCAGGCCGATCGAGGTCGTCGTCTTGCCCTCGCCAAACGGTGTCGGGGTGATCGATGTGACGACCACATAGCGGCCGCGCTTCGTGCCGGTGCGTTCGCGCACGTCGAGATGGATCTTCGCCTTGTAATGCCCGTAGAGATCGAGGTCGTCAAGAGTCAGGCCGAGTTCCGCGGCGACATCGACGATTGGACGCATGGTGGAGGTTGACCTTTCGCATCGATTCCCGGCGAGCCACTACGCCAGGCCGGTGGCAGCATGCCATGTCCCGACCACTCCACGGCGGACGAGATAAGAAAAACGGCGGAAGGGCGCCGTTGCCCTCCCGCCGTTCGTGCTATCGGTTCGACCCAGAGGATTAGACCCCCGGATTGTCCGCGTTGTAGATCGAGAACGGACCCATCACCACGCGCAGCGCGCCGGTGTCCGGCCGGGTTGGATCGGCGCCGATGGTATACGTGCCCAGCCGGCCCGCCTCGAAGGTCTCGCCCTCGACGCCTTGAATGGCGCCGGTCGCCAGCAGGTAGGAGGCGTAGTAGGTCAGGTAACCAAGATCGACGAAGCTCCAGAGCGCGAACTCCGGTGAGCACCCGTTCTCGAGGTACGAGCTCATCTCCTCAGGGAGACCGAGACCGGAGACCTTGATCGAATCGCACAGACCTTCGTCCTGCAGCGCCTTGGCGGCCGAGACGATACCGACCGAGGTCGGGGCCATGATCAGCTCCATGTCGGGGTACTTGTCGATCAGCGCCAGCGCCTGCTCGTAGCTCTTCTCGGACTGGTCATCGCCATAGACCGTTTCCAGCAGCTCGAGGTTCGCATACTCCTCGGTCGCCAGGGCCTCGTTGCAGCGAGGCAATCCAGGCATTCTGGTTGGCGGCGTCCGGTGAAGCCGAGAGGATCGCGAACTTGCCGCCGTCCTCGCCCAGGATCGAGCGGGCCATATCGGCCATGACCTTGCCGGTCTCGTCGAAGTCGACCTGCGCCACGAAGAGCGATTCGCCCTCGGCGTTCGGAATCGGCGAGTCCCAGGTGACGACCTTGGTGCCGGCTTCCTGGGCCGCGGTCGCGGACGGAGCGATCTGATCGCCCGAGTTGTTGGAAAGCATGACCACGTCGTAGCCACCGGCGGGCGCGTTGGTCACGAACTCGATCTGTCCGGCAACGCTGTTCTCAGCGGTCGGGCCGACGAAGTCGAGCTTGCCCGGGTTCTGCAGCTCTGCGTGCGCTTCCTGCGCTCCGTCGTTCGCCTGGTCGAAGACGGCGATGCCGAGGAATTTCGGCAGGAGCATCATGTCGATTTCTTGCCCCGGAGTGGCAGCCATTGTCATACCAACTGGGCTGGCTTCCGGGCTCTGGGCCGCGGCAACGGTGGTCGCAATGGCCGGCAGGAATGGGCCGACTGCGGCCGAGATCACAAACGTTCGTCGTTTCATGCTGCGTTTCTCCTTGATCAACATCGAATCGGAAGTTCGTAAACGCACGTTCACGAGGGTTCGGGGCACCTCCTCTCAACCGGCGCTTTGCAATCGTCTCCGTGCGAGGCGCTTGAAACTGCGGATCGTTGGGTGTTCGGCGGAAGCGGCCTTGCGCCTTCGACACCAGATTGGGGATGAGCACGGAAAGGATGAGCAGCAGCCCGATCACGCCGGTCTGCGTGTTGCCGGTGATGCCGGCGATGGTCATACCATTGCGCAGGTTGAGCACCAGCACGATGGAAAGAATCACACCGACCATCGAACCGACACCACCGAAAATGCTCACGCCGCCGAGCAGCACGATCGTGATGATATCGAGCTCGAATCCCTGAGCGGTACTGGCGCGCACGGCTCCCAGCCGGGCGGCATAGAGCACCCCGGCCAGCGCCGATACGAACCCGCTCATGGCAAAGATGATGATGCGCGTCCGCACCACCGGCACACCGGAAAAGACGGCCACCTGGCGCATTCGAGCCAATGGTATAGACCCGGCGCCCGAACCCGCTGTAGTGCAGAATCACGTCGGCGATGGCGGCCATGATGAAGAAAAGAATGATCGAAAAGGTGATCGGCCCCACGATGCCTTTCTGGCCGAGGCGTGTGAACCAGCCGGGAAAACCACCCACCGAGTTGTCCTCGATGAAGACCTGCGCCAACCCGCGATAGCCGATATACCCGGCCAGCGTGACCGCCAGCGAATTGATCCCGATCTTGGCGACGAAGAAGCCGTTCGATCGCGCCGAGCGCCAATCCCACCGCCAGCGCGGCCACGATGGCCAGCACCATGTTCCAGCCCGATTCGTTGAGCTTGGCGGTGACCGCGGCGGAGAGCCCCATCATCGACGCGACCGACAGGTCGATCTCCCCGCTGATGATGACGAAGGTCATGATCAGCGCGACGATCGCCTTTTCGATACTGAGTTGGAAGAGGTTGGCCTGATTCTGCGCGGTCAGAAAGTTCGAGACCTGCGTGATGTTGTAGGCCAGCACCACCACCAGGAACAGGACCAGCAGGGCTTCCCACCGCCGCAGATAGCGTTTCGCGTCAATCCGCCCCATCGGCCACTCCATCCATTGCCAGTCGCGCCGCGGCCTTGTCACGCCGGCGGGTATTGACCCATGCCTCGCGCAACTTGCCGAGCAGAACCGCATCGACCGTAATCGCGATCAGGATCAGCAGGCCGAGAATCGCGTCCTTCACGAACTCGCTCAGCCCGGACCAGCGCAGCAGGCTCTGCTGTAACACTTCGATCAGGACCACGCCCAGCAACACGCCGAAGATCGTGCCCTGACCACCGAGAATGCTCACGCCACCGACCACGACCGCGGCGACCACCTGGAGCTCCAGCCCTTGGGCCGCCGTCACCGTGATGTTGCCGAACCGCACCAGGTACATGAATCCAGCCAGCCCGGCGAGTCCGCCGCAAATGACGAACGCGCAGAAGACATCGCGTTGCGCCGGGAGTCCGGCCATTCTGGCTCCGTCCGGATTCGATCCGATCGCATAGAGCCGCCGCCCAAACGGCAGAAAGCGCAGCAGCAGGTAGCCGGCGACGACCACGATCAGCGCGATGCCGACCATCAGGCGCAGGTCATAGTCCTTGAACGGTAAAGAGGGTCTTGCCGGGAAGCGAATTCGATCCAGTCCGGCAGATCTCCGGTCGTCACCGTTTTGGCGCCGGAAATCTCGACCAGCACCACCCGGTAGATCGCCAGCGTGCCGAGCGTGGTGATGATCGACGGCACTCCGCCATAGGCGACCAGCAACCCGTTGATCGCCCCCAGCAGGCATCCCGAGCAGGATGCGACAGCAGCGCCGCCACCCAGGGCGAAACATCGTTCCGGGTCAGAAAGGTACCAACCACATAGGCCGACAATCCCACTGTCGAGGAAACCGACAGATCGATATTGCGCGTCAGCACCACCATCATCTGCCCGACCGCGACGACCAGCGGAATCGCAAACCCAACCGTCAGCCGGTTGATCGACCGTGGGTCGAAGAAGTTCGGAATCTGGGTCCAGAAAAAGAGCAGCGCGCCGATCGTGACGAGCAGCAGGATCAGCTCGCGGAACTGCTCGGGACGGATATGGCGCAGCAGCCGGTCAGTCACCAGTGCTGCTCCCCGCATCGATCATTGCATCGACCGCTTGCAACGCCGCGCGCGCATCCGCATCGTCCAAGCTCGGGCGCTTGCCCCATGGCATGCGCCAGCACTTTCTCCTGATTCGCCTCGCTGCTGTTCGAGGATCGCCATCTGGTGCCCCTCCCGCATGATCAAAATGCGGTCGCTCATCGCCAGCACCTCGGGCAGATCCGAGCTGATCAGCATGATCGCCATCCCCTGCCCGGCCAGTTCGTCGATCAGTTGATGCACCTCGACCTTCGCGCCGACATCGATGCCGCGCGTGGGCTCATCGAGAATCAGCACCTTGGGATGCGTTTCCAGCCACTTGCTGATGACGACCTTCTGCTGATTGCCGCCCGAGAGCGACGCGGTCGGTACGTCAACCGATGCCGCGCGTATCTTGAGCAACATGCGATAGGTCTCGGCGACCTGCTGCTCTTCCTCGCGCTTGACCAGGCCGAACTTGTCCAGAAAGCGTTGCAACGACGGAAGGACGATATTGTTGGAAATCGATTGGCCCATGATCAGCCCGAGTTGGCGCCGGTCCTCGGTGCTGTAGGCGATACCACGATCGAGCGCCTGCCTCGGGCTGGTCACGTTCGCCGGTTGCCCGTCGAGCGTGACCGTACCCTTCTCCGCCGGCGCAATGCCGAACAGCGCCAGGCCGACATCCGTACGCCGCGCGCCGACGAGACCGGCGAAACCGAGCACCTCACCGGCCCGAATCTCGAAATTGATGTCCTCGAAGGCGCCGACTTTGGAAAGGCCGTCGACCTTGAGCCGCACCTCGCCCGGCGTACGCCGCTCGCGATGAAAGATCTCCACCACCTGACGCCCGACCATGTCGCGGATCGCCATGCGCGGTGTCAATTCGGAGCGCGGCCGGGTGGAAATCCACTGCCCGTCCCGCAGAATCGTGACGGTATCCGAAATCTCGAACACCTCATCCATACGATGGGAGATGAAGAGAATCGCCACCCCTTCGGAGCGCAGATTGTCGATGATGCGGAAGAGCCGCCGTACCTCATGCGCCGAGAGCGACGCGGTCGGCTCGTCCATGATGAGCACGCGCACATCGAGCGAGATGGCCTTGGCGATCTCGACCGTTTGCTGTTCGGCCAGCGTCAATCCCCGCGACGGCTCATCGACCTCGATCTGCACACCGAGCCGCGCCAGCACCTCGCGCGCTTCCTTCTCCATCCTCCGGCGATCGACGATCTTGCCCCGGTTCCGGTGCCCGATGAAGATGTTTTCCGCGACCGAGAGATCGGGGAAGATCATCGGCTCCTGGTACATCGCGGCGATGCCGTACCGCTGCGCGTCCTGGGATGAGGTGAGGTGGATCTCCTGACCGTCCAGCAGCACCTCGCCCGTATCGGGCTGCTGGATTCCGGTCATGATTTTGATCAGGGTGGACTTGCCGGCGCCGTTTTCGCCCAGCAGCGCATGCACCTCGCCGCGTTGCAGCTGAAGAGAAACCCCGGACAGCGCCTGGGTCGCCCCGAAGCGTTTCGAGATGTTGCGCATCTCGAGCACGAGCGAACCGGGGGAAGCGGATGCCTCACCCTCACTGGCGGCTGCTGTGCTTGCCGATCGCTCGCCCACGACGCGATTCTCGTTTCCTGGCTACGCCGCCATTCGAGACTGAGTACCATTTGTCCAGAACAGGAAGTTCGGGCCGAATCCTACCATGGCCCATCGAAGATCGCGCGGGGCGTCAGCGCTGCGAACCGTAAGGATTTGGGGAAAACCATGCGTATCCTCCGCTTGCTCGCCATGGCCGTTCTGCTGCTCGCCGGGGTTCGGTTCGTGGCGCCGGCAGGCGCAATCGCGCAAGACGTGATCCCCGTCGATGCGGTGCAGGTCGAGCTGATTCGCGTCATCGACGGCGACACGATCGACGTCGATTTCGAGCTCGGACGCGGCGAAGACCGCGACCGGGTACGCATGATCGGCATCGACACCCCGGAAACCAACTACTCCTACGGCAACGAGCCCGAGTGCTATGGAGAAGAGGCGTCGAAGAAGACCGACAGCCTCCTCGTCGCAGCCTCCGAGATCTGGGTCGAGCGCGATGAAGACCCGGTCGACAACAACGACCGCCTGTTGCGGTATGTCTGGTACGTCTCGGAGATCGATGGCAAGGTCCACCTGCTCAATGAGCAGCTAGTCGCCGAGGGCTATGCCGAAGCCCACTACTACGCCCCCAATGGCCTCTATCAGGACCGGCTGGATGAAGCCCAGGACAATGCCATCCGCGAAGGCCGGGGCATGTGGACCACCTGCGACGCCTCGGTCAGCCTCGATCCCGACCTGGAAGACGATAACTCCCCGGACACCGCTCCCATCGACCGCACCAAAACCCCCGTCAGCGACGAAGAAGAGATCTGTTCCTTCTTCGACACCTGGGATGAGGCCTACGACTTCTGGCAGGAATTCCCCGAGCTCGATTCCGACTTCGACCCGGACGGCAACGGCATTCCGTGCGATCAGTATTTCGACATCGGAAGCTAGATCGGAATCCGCGCTCGAACGGCGTAGTGCAAGACGTCCCTGTCATGCTGCGGTCGAACGACCGACGGCTGGACGCTGCGGTCCTGCTCTACTGTCACATCGTCTTCGTCCTGCTGGACGGTGCGTTAGCCGCTCCCGCCACTCGATCCCGTACTCCGAACCCGCCGAATCACCCGCTTCTTCCGGGAAGGCTCAGCAGATTCCGTCCTACCGGCAGGTGTGCCAATCGGAACTGCCGATTCGCTATCGGCGGACGCCTGGACCAGGCTCAGAAATTCACGGGTGCGCTCCTCGCGCGGCGTATCGAAGATCGCGTTCGGCGTTCCTTCTTCCACGATCACGCCCGTGATCCATGAAGAGCACCCGATCCGCAGCCTGGCGCGCGAATCCCATCTCGTGCGTGACGACCACCATGGTCATCCCCTGCACCGCCAGCTTGCGCATGATGTCCAGCACTTCCCCTACCAGCTCGGGGTCCAGCGCGCTGGTCGCCTCGTCGAACAGCATGACGGCCGGATCCATCGCGAGCGCGCGCGCAATCGCCACCCGCTGTTGCTGTCCGCCAGAGAGCTCTCCGGGATATTGATCCGCCTTCTCGGAGAGTCCCACCTGTTCGAGCAGCGACCGCGCTATTTGCTCGGCCTCCGCCTTTTTCAGGCCCTTGACCTGAACCGGCGCTTCCATGATGTTCTGCAGCGCGGTGAAATGCGGGAAGAGATTGAACTGCTGAAACACCATGCCGATTTTTTGCCGGGTTGCGGTGATCTGCCGCATGGGATAGTTCTTGACCGTGCCATCGACCACATCGCGATACACGTTCTGGCCGTCGATCAGGATCCGGCCCTTTTCCGGTTGTTCGAGATAGTTGATGCACCGCAAGAGCGTCGATTTCCCGCTCCCTGACGGTCCGATGATGCAGACGACTTCGCCGCGATCGATCGAGAGCGACACCCCACGCAGAACGTGAAGGTCGCCAAAGCTCTTGTGAATTCCTTCGAGCTGGATCATCCGATCGGCGGCTTTCTCACGTGGGCTGAATCGGCAGGGAAACGCGCGCGGGGAGACGGCGCCGGTATCCGCTCTTCGTCCGCTTCTCGAGATAGCGCACGCCGATCAGCGCGGCATAGCCAACCACGAAATACATGACGAGCACCATCGAGTAGATGGTGAAATAGTCATACGTCCTGGAGATGATGATTTGGCCGCTGAAGAGGAGCTCCTGCAAGGTGAGCGCCGAGGCCAATGACGTGTCTTTGAACAGGGCGACGAAATAATTCCCCAGCGTGGGGATCACGATTCGGATCGCCTGAGGCAAAACGATACGCCGCATCGAAAGCGACGGACTCATTCCCAGCGCCGCGGCGGCATCGAGCTGCCCGCGCGGAATCGCCTGAATGCCGGACCGGTACACCTCGGATAAATATGCGGAGTAATTGAGGCTCAACCCCACGACTGCCGCGACAAATGGGTCCAGGCGAATGCCAATGGTAGGAAGAACAAAATAGATATAGATGAGTTGCAACAGCAGCGGGGTTGCGCGCATGAAATCGACGTAAAAGCCGGTCACAGCTCTGAGAACCCGATGTTTCGACATCCGGGCGAGCGCGACGAAGATGCCCAGAATCAGGGAGATCGCAATAACGATAAACGTCAACTCGACGGTGATCTTGAGCCCCTCGAGCAGCGCGGGCCACGACTCCCGCACGAGGGCCCAATCGATTGTCGGGCGTTCCAAGAACCGTGCCTTTCTCTTGGCGGATCACGTGAAAACGGCGGGCAGCGGCCCCAGCGTCACGCTGGTGACCGCTGCCCGCCAAACGCCTAGGAGACTCCTGGCAGGTACACGTTGTCGATCGGCAGCCCGAACTGCTCCAGAATCTGGCCGATCTCTCCGCTGCCCCGCATCTCTGCGAGCGCTCGTGAGTAGGCGAAATTCAGGGTGCAATCGTCCTGGCGAAGACCGTAGCGCGCATAGCTGTAGCCGTACTCCGAGATCAGAATCTCGGGCGCGTCGACGTCCAGCACCACAAGATTGGTGCCGTCGTTCTGGAGCTGGTACGCCGCGAATTTCGTGTCGTCTTCCAGAATCACCGAAACACGGCCCTGTTCCGCCGCGGCAAATTCGGCGGTATTGTCCTTGAAGGTCGTGACATCGGCGCCGAGATAGTTCAGATATTCCGCAGCGGCCGAACCGCTGACCGCGCCGACCGTCACGCCATCCCGCGTGAGATCGTCATACGACTGAACGTTGTCCGGATTCTCGTCGGTGACGATCAACGCCGGTCCATACCACCACGCCGGGCTGGTGAAGCTGATGACCTTGATCCGGTCTGGCGTTTCGTGGATGTTGTCGGCGATGATGTCGATCTGTTCCGCTTGCAGCGCCGGAATCAGCGAGTCCCACGGCATGATCTCGTAGGTCACGTCCGTGATACCGATCCAGTCGAGCACCGCGTTGTTGATCGTTACATCGATCCCTTCCGGCTCATTCGACTCCGAAAGGTAGGTATACGGGAAGTCCGGGGTAATCCCGAGGGTGATCCCGTTCTCGACAGCGTCCGCGTAGGACGTATCGGTGCACGCGAAATTTGGCGCGTGCGATGTCGTGATAGGCCCCTCGGATTCGGGCGTCTGGGCCAACGTGGTTGGCGTCAGCAACAGGAAACTGGCAACGAGAACCGCGATGAGTTTTCGCATGTCTTTGCTCCTCTGGACTCGCAAACGAGTCAACGGAAAGGAAACGTAGTTGCGCGATTCCGGGGTCGAGCGCCCGGGCTCCTCCTTGCTTTTTGGTCACCCAATGGGCGATTCGTTGACGATCCCGGTAGTATCACACGACGGCTCGGGTGATTTGTTACGAGTTGCCATTCGTGCGATCCCGTTGGGTCGCCACGTTCCGCATCGACCCTAGTAGTCGGTTTCTTCGTAGAACCCCCAACCGATTCCCGGCACGTCCGGCGGGGAGATGCAGCCGTCCGGCCCGATCCCCGGCTCCGTGATCACTGGATTGGTCTTCACCAGCGACTCGTACCAGGTCGTATTTGGGATCGCGCAGGCTATCGCGAGATTCGCCATGCCGCCACCGTGCACTTCGGCCCGCATGTTGAACGATTGCGCCAGATGCGCGACGCGCATCGCTCCGGTCACGCCGCCCTTGAAGTGGGTGCTGGTGCGCACCATCTCGCAGGCATTGAACGCGATGAAATCGGCAATGTTGAAGTGCGCGCCGTCGGACGTTTCTCCCGAAAGGAGCGGAATATCGACCTTGTCCCGCAGCCTGCGATAGGCGTCGATGTTGAACTCGCGCATCGGCTCCTCGTACCAGAAGAACCCGGCCTCTGCGAGCGCCCGCCCGACATAGATTGCATCGACCAGATCGAACCCCGCCGATCCGTCGTACATCAGCTCGATGTCTGGGCCGACATGATTGCGCAACGCCTGACCCAGCTTCGCGTCCTGCTTCGGATCGCCCCAGGCGTGCAGCTTGATGGCCCGGAACCCGAGCGCGAGGCACTGATCGGCGATATCCAGGAACTCTTCGATAGTCGAATAGGTCACCGTGCTTGCATAGACTGGAATGCGGTCACGGAAACCGCCCAGCATCTTGTACAGCGGCATATTGGCGACCTTGGCATTGAGATCCCAGAGCGCGATATCGATCAGCCCCAGTCCGTAGATCGGGGTCTCTTCTAGCCGGTCGAGCTCCCAGACCCGATGCCAGAGGTATTCCTTCATGAGCGGGTCGAGCCCGATCAGATCGTGTTTGATGCCGCGCTCGATCATGTCTTTCACGATCGTCCCATGCCCCGAGAAGGAGACGCCGGTGATCCCCTCATCGGTTTCGACCGTGATCTTGGCGACATCGTGCTCGGTGCCGGATCCCGGCAGTCCCTTGCGCCAGACAAACTGATGCTTGACCGGCACAATCGAGGTCTCGACTTTGATATCGGTAATCTTCACGTCCTGCACCATTCCCTTTTATGTACTATCGAATTGGCCATGGAACTTGTTCTCGTATCGCATCGACCGGTGCCCACCCCGTCGTAGTGGCGGGACCTGTGCCCGCCAGCGGCCGCAGGCCGCCATTGCTGGCCTAGACGAACGTCTCCGATTCGTAGCAGGTTTGTGGGGTACGTCCGTTATCGGTCGAACGCCCGATTGGCGGCCACCGATGCCGCCACTACGACGGCCGGGTCCAGCAATCAACCGACCACCAGGTCACCTATCCCCGGATCGAACCGGACAGCAATCCCGACGTCAATCGGCGCTGGAAGATGAAGTACAGGATGATCGGCGGCAACGTCACCACCACGATCCCGGCAAACAGCGGCCCGTAGAGCGTGGCCGCCTGCGAGCGCTGCGAGAGCACCGCGATCGCCAGCGTGGCCGTGCGCATCTTCTCCGACTTGAGCACCAGCAGGCTATAGAGAAAGTCGTTCCAGATCGCCACGAACTGCATGATCCCGACCACGACCAGCCCCGGAATCGATAGCGGCACGATGATCCGCCAGTAGGTACCGAACAATCCGGTGCCGTCCAGCCGGCTGGCATCGATTAGCTCATCGGGTACGCCATTGGCGATGTACTGCCGCATCAGGAAGATGCTCAGCGGCGGTGCCCACCACGGGATGATCAACGGCCAGAAGGTATCGATCCAGTGCAGCTTCACCATCAGCAGATAGAACGGAATGATGGTCGTCTGCCCGCTCGGCATCGCTGCCGTGATCAGCACAAAAATGAAGAGCGCATTGCGGCCGGGGAACTGCCGCTTGGCGAAGATGAATCCTGCCAGCGAGCTGAAGAAGAGCACCCCCGCGGTCTGCGCCACCGACACGATCACGCTGTTCTTGAGATACGTCGCGAAATTGTGCTCGGTGAAGATCGTGCGGAAGTTCTCCCAGATCGGCGTCACCGGCCAGAGCCGCGGTGGAATCTTGAACATCTCACCCCGGTCCATCGAGTGAGCCCGAGATGAGGAAGTAGAAAGGCGCCACCATCACGATCGATACCGCGATGAGGACCAGATAGACCAGCGCGCGGTTGACGAATCGCTTCACTTTCCCGCTGGACGCGCTGCTCGTGCGTACCTCGTCGGTCACGACGGCTTGCGTGCTCAATTGTTCCGTGCGCGTAGCCATTACAGATTCTCCCGCCGGCGCGTGATGAGAAACTGCATCACCACCACCGTAATCATCACGATGCTCAGAATGAACGTCAGCGCCGAGGCATCGCCCACCCGCGCCGCCCCGGTACTCCCCACCCCGATGCGGTAGATGTGCAACAACGGCGTCAACGTCTGGTTCGACGGGCCGCCCTCGGTCACGATGTATGGCTGGCTAAAGAGCGTCATCACCATGATGGTGGACGTGATCAGCAGGAAGACGATGATCGGCCGCAACAGCGGTAGGGTGATCTTGAAGAACTGATTGAAGGCCGACGCCCCGTCGATCTTGGCGGCGTCATAGATGTCATCGTCGATCGCCTGCAAGCCACCGAGCACGATCAGGGTCGTGAATCCTATGGAGCCCCAGAGCGTCAGCGAGACGATCGGAATCTGCGCAAGCTGGGCATCCTTCAACCACGGATACGGCCCCAGCCCGACATGGCTCAACAACGCATTCAGCCAGCCATTGGCCGCGCCGAACAGCAGCTTCCAGACGATCCCGATGCCGACCAGCGAGCTGATCGTTGGAATGAACACCAGCGTGCGAAACACACCGCGCAGGCGCAGGAACGAGAAGTTCAGCAACACCCCGAGCACCAGCGGCATGAAGATGGCCAGCGGGACGATCAGAATCAGGAAACGGGACGGTGTTGTAGAACATCTGCCGCGTGATCGGATCGTGCAGCACAAAACGGTAGTTATCGAGCCCGACCCAGCTCGGATCGGTGACTCCGTCCCATTTCTGGAAGCTGAGCTGGAACGCCCAGAAGATCGGATAGGCAAAGAAAATAGCGAACAGAATGAAAAATGGCGAAATGAAAAGGTAGTCCTGCCAATGGTCTTTCAGGACGCGCTTGAGTGAGCGCCACCGGCTGGGAGGCGACGCAGGAGCGAATGATTGCAAGGGTATCGAGCTCATAGGCGTGCTCGTGGGAAGTCGTAACTAGCCATCGAAATGTCTCGTGGGAGCGGCCGGGGACGCTGTGCAGCGTCCCCGGCCAATCGAACCTACTGGTACCGCGAGTTGATCTCGCGCGCCTGATCGCCCAGCGCCTTGAGGCCCTCGGGGATAGGCGGTGGATCCATCGAGCAGCGGAACGATTCCGGCGCCCAGGTCGTCATTGCTTCGAGGTAGACCGGCTGCTTGTACCAGGTGGCGGGATACTGCGCGACTGCCTTCGTCCGACACTCGTTGAAGGCGAACTCGCCGAACGCCTCGTCACGCACCGAGGTCCATTCGTCGCTTTGAGATACGGCAGGTACGGCGGTTGAATGCCCCAATCGCCGCCGGCTTCCGCGCCCTCCATGGTGGCCATCGCCATGCACCATGAAGTTCTTCACTTCCTCCGGATGCTCGGTATAGGTGGTCGAGGCAATCGCCGCGCCGCCCAGATTGGCGGTCAGCAGCGAGCCTTCGCCCGCCGACGGCAACAGCGCGGTGCGCCATTGGCCGAGTCCACCGGTCTCGTCGGTCGCGTTCGGGTCGATACCGAACCCGCGATACCAGACCGCCTGCGGCGTGATCGCCACATTGCCGGCGGCGATTTCCGCGAAGTAGTTCTCTTCGAACGGCTCTTCATCGATGGCGATATCGGCCTGATAGAGCCGGGCCGTTTGCTCCATCGCCGCGATGCCAAGATCGTTGTCGAAGGTGATCTCCGTGCCATCGGCATTGGTGATCGCGCCGCCGAGCTGGCAAAGGATGAACGACAGAGATACGCAGACGATCGCGGTGCCCCCGGTCGGGATAACCAGCGAAGCCGCGCCGGTCGCTTCCTTGATCTGCTTGCCAATCTTCGAGCAAACTCGTCCCAGGTCCACGCTTCCGGAAGGGTCACGCCCAGCCTCATCGAGCTTGTCCTGCCGGTAGTAGAGTCCGACCGTCGCGATGTCGCCGGGGAAAGCGGCATAGAGGCTGGTGGATGGGATGAAGCACTCGGCCGTCTTGCCCGGCGAGAGATTCTCGGCATTGGCTTCGACGATATCGGTCACATCCAGCAGAATGCCGGTCTTGCCAAGCTCCTGCACCATCTCGATCTCCGGCCAGAAGATATCGGGCACGCCCTCGCCGGCCGCCAGCGCCGCTCGCAGAATGGCGACGTCGTTCTGCTCCATCATGTTGAGCGTGACGTTCGGGTACTTGGCCTCGTAGAGCGGCTTGACCCGATCGAACGGGTGATTCGCATGCACGAAAACGTCCAGCGTGATCTCTTCCTGGTTGCTGGTCGGCACGAACTTCCAGCTCGGCGCCGGTCCGGCCATCGCGCCCTTGCCGATAAGGGCCGCTGCGCCCATTCCAGCGCCGGCGCCCATCAAGCCGCGGCGAGTCATTTTGGTGTTGGTCATCGATTGGTCTCCTTCGACAGTGTTTTACGAACGAATGCGATTTCGATCCCTCATCGGATCGTCGAGACGCGAACGGGGCGTCCTCAGCTCGGATACGGTTCACTCGATAGCTGGCTCCTCCTGTCGACAACCATCGGTCGATCAATGCTGAAGTTCGTTTCGATCAGGCGTTGGGAAGCTCCCGATCGCTCGGGTTTGCCTGGAAATGCACAACGCCTGCGGTATAGCCGACGTGCGCATCCATTTCAGCTGGCGGCAAGCTCGGGATCGTGAATCGCAATGGCCGCGACGATGCGCGCGATGATGGCGCATGGCTTCGTCGATCGATCCAGGATGGTCGGCAATCAAGCACCACGATGTCCTGCATCAGCTCGCGCACGCTTTCCACCATGACCGTCAAATAGGGATTTCCAGCCGCCTCTGCGATCTGCGCGTGAATCGCGTTGTCGACCGTTGCGAAACTCTGCCAGTTCGGCCCTCCATCGGCACCGGTCTGATAGCTCGCCGAGCATTGTCTCGAGCACGGCGATCTGTTCTGGCGTGGCCCGAAGCGCGGCCAAGTCTGGCCGCATCGACTTCCAGGAGCTTGCGAAACTCGAAAAGCCGCTCGACCGACATGAGGTCGGGAGAAACCGAGAGCACGATGGCGCGGGAAACCGATTCGATCGGCCGGTTGCGGACGAAGAGCCCACTTCCCTGCCGCGACTCCACCAGCCCTTGCGCGGAAAGCACCTTGATCGCCTCGCGCACCACACTGCGGCTGACCCCGAAGGTCTCGGCCAGCTCGCGCTCGGTCGGCAGGCGGTCGCCCTCGGAAAGGCCATCGTCGCGAATCGCCGACTGAATCTGGCGCACGATCTGTTCGTATGGGCGGACCACAGTGACCGCGGAAAAGCTCATCGTCGTGCTCGAATACGTTACTTGTCAGGTTGTCAGACCAATTCGAGGATAATCGAACGCAACCTCCCTGTAAAGGGGGCAAGCATCCGCGGGATGTGGTTAGGGATAGAGAAACACCAACCCGGCAACGGCAAAAACGGGCACCCGTATGCACCTCAACGTAGTGGCGGGACCTGTGCCCGCCAGCGGCCGCCGGCCGCCATCGCCTTGCCGGCCAGCTTGCCTCCGGACCACGGCACTCGACCACGAATACCGGAACCTCACCCGAGTGTTTCAGGTGCGTTTCACAATCGCCTAAAGCGGTTGCTGTAAGTTTTGCCTGCGATCTCCATATTGCGGGTGTAGTGCAGGACCTCCGTGTCCTGCCGTAACGACCAATATGGCGCTACGCTCGACGAGCAAGAACGTTCGCAATCGCTTTAGTGCCTGCTCCGTGGCGTCGCCGGTGATGGCAATGGTCTTGCTGAAGCCTCAGCGCCCAACGACTCCAAGTTCCCTGACCGCGATGAGTTCGGACCGTTCCTGGCTCCGCAGCGCAAGAGTCGTAGTGGAGGTCGCGTCTGCACGCTCGGGCTCAGGCTCCAGGAATCTCGTGTTCCGTGATGTAGTCCCAGATCAGCTCGTAGCCCAATCCCGGACGCTGGGGCACGGCCACATACCCTTCGGAGTCGAGCGGGTCCAGCACCGATTCCAGGTAATCGAGCTTGGCCTCGTAGTCGACCCCAGGCGCCAGCAACCCATGCTCGTAGTACTCGCAGGTGTCCTCGGACGCGCTGCCGAGCACATGCAGATTCCCCACCCCGCTCATGTGGACTTCGCAGCGGCAGCCGTACGCCTCGCTGACCGCAATCGTCTTCTTGACCGCGGTGATCCCGCCGCGCAACACATCGATCCGGCTCATGTCGGCCGCTCCCCGCCTGATCCAGTCGGCCCGCGTGAAGACGTGCCCATAGAGAATCTCCGGTGACAGGATCGGAATCTCGAGCGCGGCGCTCAATCGCTCGTAGGCGGCCACCCGCTCTTCCGGCATGGGATGCTCGTACCAGTAATACCCCCGAGCCTCGAGTTCCTTGCCAACCCGATAGGCATCCTCGTATGTGTGATACGTCCCCCACGGGTCGAACATCAGCACCATGCTGTCCCCACCGCGTCGGCGACCGCGTGAATGACTTCGATGTCCTGCTTGATATGCGACGGTCGCCCCGGCACGGCCGCCCCGGTTTCGGGATTCCAGAAGTAGTACGGATGAATCTTGTACGCCTGGTAGCCGCGCTCCCGGCAGGCGATGGCATGATCGGCGTAGTTCTGCACCGACCCCATATTCGGATAGGTGCTGGCATACGCTTTCACCTTGTCCCGGTATCCGCCCAGCAGCTTCGAAACCGGCAACCCGGAAACCTGTCCGGCGAGATCCCAGAGCGCCATGTCGATCACGCCCATGATGTTCTCGGGCGTTTTGGAAACCCACATCCAGTGCCAGAATTTCTCCCGGTCGAACGGGTTCTGGCCGATCAGCAACGGCCGGATGCGCTGCTCGATGAACGCGCGATTGACCGCGTCGAGCCCGTCCTGATCGCCATGCCCCTGTCCGCCGAGATAGTGCCCGGAGACGCCCGTCGTCGGTTTCGATCGTGGTCAACGTCTGGACGATTTCCGTGCGCGGCAAGGGCTCGCTGTTCAGATAGCGGTCGACCCAGGTGCGAAACGGCGTGACGGTGATGTCGGTGATCTTCATCGGTCGATTGCCTCGATTCGTCGTTGATGGATCAATTGGACCAGCCCATCCGGTCGCAAACCGCGTCCAGATCGGCTCGGGTCATAGGGTCGAGTGGCTCGATCGGGGGGCGCACATAGGCGGTGCGAATCACGCCTTGCCGGCGCAGCGCTTCCTTGTGCACCTGATGCGCGGCCCCGAGCCCGCCGATCTGAATATTGAGCAAGGGCGCGATCTGCGCATCGAAGATCTGCTGCGCGCCGGTTCGTCCCCGGCATGCCAGCGGTCCCAGACCTCGACGAAGGCGCGCGCGCTCGAAGGAAACGGCATGGTGCCGATCGAGCCGCGTCGCAATTCCGGAATGAACTGGCCTCCACCGGCGCCGCCAAAGACCTCCACGACATCGCCCGCCGCCTGCACCGCCCGGTAGACCTGGGTTGCTGGCGGCACGCTCTCGACCTTTGACATACGTGGCGTGCTCGCACGCTTCGGCAATGGCGCGAATCGACGGCGCGGAAATCGGGGTCGCCGGCGTGTCCTGCATGCACGATCGGCAGCGGAACCGCATCGGAGATCGCCTTGAAATAGCTCAACCACTGCATCGAGCGGAAAGCCGATGCCCGGCGGCGTGCACATCAAACCCGCCGCGCCCGAGCTCATAGGCGCGGCGGCTGTAATGCACCGCGAGATTGGTGCTGATCGAACCGGTGTTGACCACGATCGGAACGCGGTCGCGCGTCTGCTCGACGACGATCGAGGTCACCCGGTCGCGTTCCGCTTCGGTGAAGGTGAAGACCTCACTGCCGAGCGCAATCCCCAGGCCATGCACGCCGGCATCGATGGCGAAATCGACTTCATTGCGCAGGCTCTCCTCGTCGATCGCCCCGGTCTCGTCGAACGGCGTGACCAGAATCGGCACGACCCCGAACAACACCCCGCGAAACTCCGACATTACTCCTGCCTCCGCGCTTGAGAATCAGTGTTTTCTCGATCTGCGCGGAACAGTACCCCGTATGCCGGGCGAGCGCGCCGCTGCCGAAGCGATCAGGCAAATTACTCGACCGGCCACTCCTCGTTCGGAACCGGAATGCCCAATCGCCCGCCCGCCCGAAGGAAGCGCACCGAGCCGTCCGGGTTCAGGATGATCTCCCCGAATCCACCCGAAAGCGGGCCCTCTTCGATGGCGAAGATCGTTTCGGAAATGGGAGAGAGATGCGCCGGTGGGCGTTCGGTGATCTCACGTGTGAACGGATCGATGTTCATGCGGTGCATGACCAGCCCACTGCTATCCAGCTCGATGAGAATATCGGCCAGACCGGTGAAATAGTGGCCTTCGAAGCGCGCCAGTTGCTCGCGGGTCAGCGCCACCGGCGTGGGCGGATTCCGCCGGAACCCAACGACCTGCTGCAGAATGTGCGAATAAATCGCGGAATGCACCGAACCGCCGTTCTCGCCATTCGTGACGATCGCCAGCGCGAACTTCCTCTCCGGAATGACGCAGAGCCGCCCCATGAACCCGTTGGTCGCGCCGGTATGCTCGACCGCCCGCACCCCATCGATCTCGCGCAGCGACCAGCCCAGCCCCCAGCGACGGGTGAAATCCGCCTCGGTGTGCAGCTCGCGCATCTCTCGCGCGGTTTCCGGTTTCAGGATCTGTACGTCGCCGTACGAGCCGTCGCCGATGTGCATCTCCGCGAACCGGATCATCTCCGAGACCGTCGCGATGATGCCCCCCGCCGGGTTCGCGCGCCGGGGGATCTGGAATGGCACCGCAATGCGAATGCTGTCTGGACCGGCATCGAGATGCCCCACCGCGACCGAATGCAACACCGCTTCCGTGGCGAAATAGGTCGCGCGCTCCATCCCGAGCGGCTGAAAGATCCGCTCGCGCATGGCCTGCTCGAAGGTCATGCTGGAGCACGTTCTCGATCGCTCGGCCCGCCAGATCGAACCCGGCATTGCTATACGCCCAGAGCTCCCCCGGCGCGGCATGCTGCGGCAGATCGCGAGAACGCCTGCACCGCCAGCGCGAGGGCATCGTCGCCATCGCCGTGGTCGTCGAACCGGTCGCCGTAAAATCCGCCGCGATGGGTGATCAGATGGCGCAGGGTGAGCTGTTCGCGCACCGTCTGGATCGGACAGCCCGACCTCGGGCACATACCGCACAACCGGCACATCGAGATCGAGCAGACCCCTGATCGCAGAGCTGCAGCACCAGCGTCGTGGTGAAGATCTTGCTAACGGAGCCGATCTGAAAGAGGGTATCGGGCGCAACCGGCTCGAGGTTTCGACGCTGGTGATACCGTAGCCGAGATACTCGCGCTCACCCTCGTGGAGGATGCCGATCGCCACGCCCGGGACCTTCCAGCGGTCGATCTGTTCTTCTACCAGCGTTTCGAGCGAGTCCGCGAACGGCATTGAACGATCGTGTCCCTGAACTTTCCGATGATGTACGGACAGGATTCTACCGGAGACCAGCAGTCGGCAGTCAGCGGCCGGCAGTCAGTTATGCGCGGAATGCTCGCCGCCACTGTTCCTCCTCGAACTCGAAGGATCATGCATCGGGCTGACCGGGGAGTTCTGACTACTGACCTCTACAGACTGCCGACTATTGGGGATACCCCAATCGACCGCCAAGTCGCAGGAACCGCACCGAGCCATCATCGTTCAGCAGCAGTTCGCCGATCGAACCCACCATCGGCCCCTCCTCGACAATGAATACCGTCTCCGAGAGCGGGCTGAGCGAGTAGTCCCCCAGCTCTTTCGACTCTCCCGAGAACGGGTTGTGTCCGATCCGCTTCATCGAAAGCGCAGCCCCGTCGGACGTGATCATCGAATCGGCCAGTCGATGCGTGAATAGACCCGTGAATCGATCCAGTTGCTCCGGTTGCAGGGCAATTCGCTCGCGCGGGGCATCTTTCGTGCCGAACCGATCCTCGATCGCGCGAGCCACCACGGCCTGCTGCATCGGCAATCCGTTTTCGCCATTCGACAACACGGCAATTACATACTGCTTCTCTGGGAATCAGCACCAGCCACGCCCGGAACCCATTGGTTGCGCCCCCATGCTCGACGACCTGAAGCTCCCCAATGGGATGCAACAACCAGACCAGTCCCTGATCGTGGGCATAGGTTGCGTTCATCTGGATCTCGCGCATCTCCTGCGCGCTTTCAGCCGAAATGATCCGCTGCTCACCGATGGCCCCATCACGCAGGTGCATGACAGCGAATCGAATCAGTTCCGCCACATTCGAGATCACCCCGCCCGCAGCATTCGAGCGACGCGGTATGGGCCAGGGATCGGCAACAGTCAGCCCATCCTCTCCGCCTTCCTCATGCCCGACAGCAACCGAGTGGCGAATCGCTTCAGCATGCGAAATACGTCGATCGTTCCAGCCCCAGCGGAACGAACACTCGCTCCCGCATTGCGGACTCGAAGGTTTGGCCGAGAATATTCTCGACCGCCCGCCCGACCAAATCGATCCCCGCATTGCAATAGGTGTAGAGCTCGCCGGGCGCCGTCTGTTGCGGAAGGTCGCCCAGCGCGCGCATTGCCCGCTCCAACGCGTCGTCACCGTTCCCCTGATCGTCGAAGCGGTCACCGAGGAAGCCCGCGGTATGGGTCAGCAATTGGCGGACAGTGATCTTCGCGCGCGCATCCCGATCCGCCAGCTCGAATTCGGGAACATAGCTCACGATCGGCGCATCGAGATCGAGCATCCCATCATCGACCAGCGTCATCGCCAATGTGGCAGTGAACACCTTGCTGATTGATCCAACCTGGAAGAGCGTCTCCGGCGCAACCCGCTGGCCGGTTTCGATATTGGTGATCCCGAATCCGGCGAACTCGACATCCTCCCCATCGAAAATCCCGATCGCCACCCCTGGTACGTTCCATTGCTCCATCTTTGCGAGCACGAACGGTTCCAGCTTTTCCATCGATCCCACGTCTGCTTCCTCTCCAATTCCCCTGCGTCACGACCGCCCGCCATTCTACCCGCGCACCGGGTTGCCTCCCCGGTGGAAATCGTTCGCGTGATAAATTCACGTCGATCTGCACCAATGTGATTCGAATTCCGGAAAGGCGAGCATGAGCGCGACAACCAGCCAGACATTGCACGAGCGATTCGTCGAGAACCTCACCCGTGAGTCGACCGAACCCTGGACCGTCTTCGAAACCGGCATCCCCATGCGCGACGGCGTCGAGCTCGCCGCCGACGTCTATCTTCCCAAGGGCCAAACCGGTCCGTTCCCCACCATCGTCCAATGCACCCCATATGACAAATCGGGCGCGTTCACGAACGACGACGTCAGCCTCTTCGCCGGGAACGGCTACGCCATCGTCGTGGCCGACCTGCGCGGCCGTGGCAAATCCGAGGGGGAGTGGAGCCCGCCCATCTACGACGCTCCTGACTGCCACGATGTGGTCGAATGGGCCGCGGTGCAATCCTGGAGCACTGGCAAGGTCGGCATGACCGGCCTTTCCTATTCGGGCTGGGTGCAGTGGGCCGCCCTCTCACAACACCCACCGCATCTCGCGGCCATGATCTCGACCTCAGCCGCCGGCCGCTGGCAGCAGGAGATTCCCTACACCGACGGTTGCCTCCAGCTCTACTTCGGCTGGTGGGCCTACATGGTGCGCCGCCGCATCACGGAATTCCACGGCATCGAAACCAATGACTGGGAAGACATTCTTCGCTGGCTGCCAATCGAGCGCATCGGCGAGTTCATCAACCCCACCGGCCCGATCTGGGAGAACATGGTCGGCCGCGACACGCTCGACGACTTCTGGGAATCCGTTCGTTATGACGACCAGTACGACACATTCGACGTACCCGTGCTGCACGTCACCGGCTGGTACGACCTGGAAGATCTGCTCGGCGCCTTTCACCACTATGAGCACATGATGGCCGCCTCCCCAGCCAAAGAGAAGCAACGGCTGATCGTAGGTCCCTGGAGCCACGTCAATTCGCGCTTACCGCACCACAGCTATGCGGGCGACTTCCTGTCGGATGACGCCGCGCACGACATGGATGCCGAGCATCTCCGCTGGATGGACTACTGGCTCAAAGGCGAGCAGAACGGCGCACTGGACTCCGCCCCGGTCCGGCTCTACGAGCCGGGTAACAATCGCTGGCGGCACGAACAGTCATGGCCGTTGTCTTCCAAAGACGAAACGCTCTATCTCGGATTCGACGGAACTACCGGCTCGCTCTCGACCGACCAACCCGTGGCCGGCGCTCTGGGGCAGTCGTACCGCTACGATCCACTCGATCCAGTTCCGACCCAGATCGACATCCAGAAGTACCCGGTCGAGCATGTGCCGCTCGACCAGACCAGCAACGAAGCCCGTCCGGACGTGATCTCGTTCACCTCAGCGCCGCTGGAATCTTCCGTCACCATCTCGGGTTGGGCGCATTTGAAACTGCTCGCCACCAGCGACTGTGACGACACCGACTTCCACGTCAAGATCACCGATGTCTCCCCCGACGGCCGTTCGATGAAGGTGACCCAGGGCTGCAAACGCGCGTCCTACCGCGACTCCCTCACCGATCCCCAACCAGTCGTGCCCGGCGAACCATTCGAGATCGACGTCGAGCTCTGGCCCACCCATCATGCCTTCCTGCCGGGACACCAGATCCGCGTCACCGTCACCAGCAGCGACTTCCCCTGGTTCGCCCGCAACCTGAATCAGTTCGGGCACATCCGCTACCAGTCCGATCCAAAGATCGCGACCAACACCATCCTCCCCGGCAGCAAAATCGTTTTGCCAGTCGAGTAGACGGAATCGAGTCAATCGAGCGTTCGACGCCCGTTCAGGTCACCGAGAGAGCATCGCTATTGTGGTGCGCTCTCTCGGTGATTCTCGCTCTGGCGTCTGGCGGGATTCCCGGATACGGTTGCGAAGTTTCTCAAGCGTCGTGCCATCCGGAACGGACGTGAACTCGATAACCTGGGAGTCGTTGAAAACCAGAGGATCGAGTTTTCTGGCAGCGAGGGAACCAACGAGAATCGCATCCGCGCTCTTGATCACCTCGTTCACACGACTAGGGTCGTCGGTAATGGCAATGTCCTGGAGATGCGCCAACGGACGAATGCGCCGTAGCACAGCAATCATTCGGTTGGCGTACTCGTCCGAATCTGCGACGATGCCAAAATGAGTGAAATCAGATTGCCGCCGGACGAAATCTTCGACTGCGGGAATCGGCGTCCGCGTCATCGCCTGAATTCGCGTTGCGCTTCCTCCCAGCAGTGCCGTTGCTTGCTCGATCTGCCCAACAGAAACCAGGAAGTAATCCACACGTCCGAGCACGGTTTCACGTTCGATCGGCGAGAGCGGCTCGATTTCCTCGAACGAAACGCCTATGACCTCGACATTCATGTCTGAGAGGGCCGATGCGGTAATTTCCACCCGCACCGAAAGCGACGCGTCGCGAAACCCAAAGACTGCCACCACGCGCTGATCGGATCGAAAGCGCCGAGCGCGCTCAACCGCGATGCGCGAGAACTCTCGCTCATCGATCCCAAGTTGCAGCGCCACGGCGAGCGCCTGGTCAATCAACGCTTGTACCCGGCGAAAGTCCGTTGTCATCTCCTCGGGCGCAGGAGCAATCGACACGAAAAACCCGCGTTTGGGAATCGCCTGGATCAAACCTCCTTGCTGGAGACCCTTATATGCCTGGACGACCGTCACCGGGGCAATGTCCAGTTCCCGGGCCAGCGTTCTGACGGAAGGAAGTGACGTTCCATCGGGCAAATCGCCCTCGATGATCGCCATTTCGATGGCAGCGTGAAGCTGTCGAAAAAGTGGCACCTCACTATTGCGGTCCAAGTGACATCGTGCTAGCATGGGTCCACTCCTGTATCTATCTGTATCTATACAATAGCGTACAGATGTCTCTGGACTACTAGACGCTCGCCGGTGAAGTTGCGTTACGTCGGATCGCAGGTACGGGATCAGGATTCGCTCCACGCTCGTCCAAGCGTGTGAGTCGCATGTTTGCCTGAATTGGGCAGCATTCATCATGCTACGAGGAGTCAAGAGTGGATTGCAATGAAACCCGGCCGTCGGTCGCTTTCACCCGTCGTGCAATGCTCCAGGGCGCATCGGCCACCGCTATTGGCGCTGCCTTGTTTACGACTGGCCATCGATCGCCAGTCACCGCGCAGGACAGTGATCGCAGCATCCAGGTAGGCATGACAGGTGATGGCGCCACGCTGGATCCCGCGAGTTGGACCAACATCAACGAGCGGCATTTTATTCCCGCCATGTTTGATAACCTGGTGGCGGTGAATGAAAACCTCGAGTTGGTTCCAGGACTCGCAACCAGTTGGCAAACGTCGGAAGACGGCCTGACCTGGACGTTTTTGCTCCGCGATGGTGTTACATTCCACGACGGAACTCCGTTCGATGCGGAAGCGGTTGCGTTCCACATCAACTACATCCTTGATGAAGAGAACGCGCTCCGCCACCGGGCGGACATTAGCATGGTCAACGAGGCGCTCGTTGTTGATCCGTTGACCATCGCGTTAGTTCTGAATCAACCGTTCAGCCCGCTAGCCGCAACGCTCTATGAATCGGTCGGCTACATATCTTCCCCTACAGCATTGCAGGCGAGTGGTGCGGACTACGGCTCAAACCCGGTCGGCACCGGACCGTTCAAATTTGTCGAGTGGCGACGCGACAATGAGCTCCGTCTCGAGCGTTACGACGAGTATTGGCAGACCGATCTTCCGCGCGCAGCGGGCGTCACCTTTCTTCCTATTCCTGACACCACTGTCAAGCTCACCAATCTGCGGAGCGGCACCATCGATCTGGTCGACGAAATCGCTGCCGCCGATGTCGAGAGCGCAACCGACGATAGCGAACTACAGGTCTTCACACAGCCGGGTAGCCGCTGGCCGATGATTCGGCTGAATACCGTCGTTGCCCCATTCGACAACGTGCTTCTGCGCCAGGCGGTCACTCATGCAATTCCTCGAGACGGCATCACTCAGGCAATCTTCTTCGGCAATGCTCAGCCAGCCTATGGCCCAATCTCGCCCATCTATTCGCAGGTTTACAACCCGGACGTAGCCACGATAGGTCTGGCGTACGACCTTGATCTCGCGCGAGCCAAGCTGGAAGAGGCCGGAGTTCCAGACGGATTCTCATTCACCCTGGATGTCGGCTCGACTCCCCAGATGCAGCGAATGGCCGAGCTGATTCAGGCGAGTCTCGATCAGGTTGGCATTTCCATGGAGATTCAGACTCAGGAATCGGCGGCATTCACCGAACGGTTGCGAAGCAAGGAGTTTCAGGCAGCGCTCGGCTCATGGACCGCACGACCGGATGTCGACGGCACGATGTACCAGCATTTCCACACTGATGGATTGGCAAACTGGGTGAGCTACAGCAACCCGGACGTGGACGCGTTACTCGACCAAACGCGCATCGCTCCGGTGGGCGAAGAGAGGAACGAGCTGTTTCGGCAAGCGGAAGCGCTCATCATCGTGGACGCTCCCTGGGCGTTCATTGCCTTCGAGAATCTATCGCGCGCGGCGCGGTCGATCGTGTCAGGGTATGAGATGTCCCCAGATACGCTCCTGCACCTGGAGAACGTCTCGCTCGGCTAAGTACCCGCATGCTGCGTCATATCGCACAGCAAGTCGCCACGGTTATCCCGGTTTTGCTACTGGTGAGCGGGATGGTGTTTCTCTTCGCTCATCTCGCCCCTGGCGATCCGATCACTGCTCTGGCAGGAGATCAGGCGCTCGATCCCGCCGTGATCGAGCGCCTGAGAGCTCAATATGGTCTCGATCGGCCAATGGTCGTCCAATATGTTACCTGGGTCGGCAACGTGCTCACCGGTGACCTTGGGTACTCCTTCCGAACCCGGCAGGATGTCGCATCGTTGATTTTCGGACGGCTGGTGGTCACCGGGTCGCTGGCACTCCTGGCCACCGCGATCGGACTGACAGTCGCGCTCACGTCAGGTGTCCTCGCCGCCCTGCATCGCGGTAGCTGGCTCGATCACGCCAATCAAATTCTTGCCATGATCGGCGGTTCGATGCCGGCATTTTGGCTCGGCATCCTGCTCATACTCTTCTTTTCCCAACGGCTGGAGTTATTTCCCGCCTCCGGATGGGTTCCCTGGCGAGAAGACCCGGCTGAGGCGCTTCGCCATCTCATTCTGCCCGCCATCACACTCAGCGCCGGCTATGCGGCCGTTATGACCCGCGTCGTCCGCGCCAGCCTGCTTGAAGTTCTCGACGAGGATTTCATCCGCACCGCGCGGGCAAAAGGCGTTCCCGAACGACAAATCAATCTGCGCCATGCGCTTAGGGCCGCCCTACTTCCGATCATCACGTTGATCGGCGTCGAGGCTGGCCACATGCTCGGCGGCGCCGTGGTCACGGAAACGGTGTTCGCGTTGCCGGGTATGGGGCGCCTCTTGGTGGACGCCGTAAATTCCCGAGACTTTCCGGTCGTCCAGGGAGCAACGCTGATACTCGCGCTTCTTCTGGTGGCGTCGAACCTCATCGCCGATATCGCCTACGGCCTCGCCGATCCCCGGACGCGACGAGGATGATCGGTATCGACCAGGCGCCTGTTCTGGCAATTGATGCCCCCTCCTCCGTTGCCACTCCCCCAACTCGCTTGCGACTTCGCAAGCTGGCATCCCGCAGCCGCTATCTCACGATCGGGCTCAGTATCTTGGGAACGATCGTGCTCGCCAGCCTGATCGGACCCATGCTTTCACCCTACGATGCGTCAACCCAGGACTGGAACAACATCCTCGCGGCCCCATCGTTGCAGCATCCACTGGGAACAGATGATTTGGGCCGTGACGAACTGACTCGCCTGCTTGTCGGTGCGCGTCTTTCACTGGTGATTGCGTTCAGCGTTGCCTCGGCGCATCGATCGTCGGCGCGTCGATAGGTGTGATCGCTGGATACGCGGGTGGCTGGGCCGATCGGGTGCTCATGCGCCTGATGGACGGGCTGTACGCCTTTCCCTCGCTCGTGCTTGCCATCGCGTTGGTTGGCACGCTCGGATCGGGAGTTTGGCAATCAATTGTTGCAATTTCGATTGTTGCGATCCCGCGTTTCGCGCGCTTGATGCGCGCTCAAGCCATTCGATTGCGATATAGCGACTTCGTCACCGCCAGCTTTGTAGCGGGCGCTTCCGCGCCGCGTATTGTCTTGCGACACGTCGTGCCAAATGCGGTCGGCGTCGTCATCGTCGTCGCGTCATCGACCGCGGGCTTCGCGGTACTGACAGAAGCAAGCCTGAGTTTTCTCGGGTTGGGAGTCCGCCCGCCAAACCCAGCCTGGGGAAGCATGCTCAAGAGTGGCTACCAATTCCTGAGTCAGGCTCCGTGGCTGGCGATCGTTCCCGGTCTCGCTATTTCTCTATTGGTCCTTGCATTGAACTTGATTGGCGATGGCTTGCGAGATCTGCTCGATCCGCGGTCTCGTAGGTAAGGAAGTCCAGCAGAAAGGGATTCACGATGCCAATTGTTCGAGTAAACATGTTCGAAGGTCGCAGCCTTGAAAAGAAACGACGGCTGGTTCAGGGAATTACTGACATTGTCGCCGAGGTCTGTGAAGTGAGCCCCGATGGCGTTCACGTGCTGATCGAGGAAATGAGTCGCGACGACTGGGGGCGAGGAGGCACGCTTCATCGAGACAGGGGCCCGAAAGAAATCGACGTTTCGGCAAGTCAAGGAACCAGCTTTCGATCCATCGCCTGGGTGCAGGTTAAGCCGGAATTCGTCGACGAATATCTCGCTTATCGGCGGCATCACGTCAATCCGGCGATGGCATCGATGGAAGGCTTTCGGAACACTATTACCCTGGCCGACTCAACCTCCGCGAATGCATTCCTCATCATCAAACTGGCAGTAGGACAGGATGGCGATACCAAAGGAGGCGGGGGCGAGCGACGAGAGACGGGGCGAGGACCGCCGCGCCGAGAGAGCGAGCCAGAGCCCGGGCGCGCCGACCCCGCCGAACGCGCCCGAGGCGGACGGCCGACGCGAGGGCGCGGGAGCCGCCCGGACGGGCCGAGCGAGCGGCGCGCAGCGAGCGCCCCCCCGCGAGCGGCCGCCGAGCCCCGGCGGCAACCGGGGGAGGCGGGACGGCGCCGGCGGCCCGAGCGAGCCGCGCGAGGCGGCGCCGAGCGGAGCGAGCGGACGGACGACCGCAGCGAGGCGAGACGCAACGGCCGCGCAAACCGCCGCAACTAGAGCCCGCGGGCCGGGGACGCCGCCGCGCCGGCGCGACGCGACGAGCCCCCGGAACCAGGCGGCGGCCGGGACCGGGGGGCGGAGGGCCGCCCGAGCCGCCGAGCCGCCAGCGCGCGCGGAGCAGGAGACCCGCGCGCGGCAGGGGCAGGCAGGGAGACCCAGCCACGGAGCCGACAGGCCGCAGACAGAAGACAACGACGCACGCGGCACGGAACGGCCGCGGCAGAAGTGCGGAGAAGGGCGGGGAACATGGGAAGCGAGACGCAACGAGCGACGAAAGGCGAGGGCGACAGGGGCGCGCACGGAAGACCAACGAGAAGAGGAGAGGGGAACAGGGCACGAATGGGCGAAGGCGAGGGATAGCTAGAAGGAACGGGCAGGGACGGGGAGGGGAGAGGCGGGAGGGGAAAGCAGAGAGAGGAGAGAGAGGGGAGAGGAGGAGGGAAGAGAAGGAGAAGGGGAGAAAAGGGAAAGGGAGAGGTAGGGGGGAAAAAGAGTAGAAGGAGGAGGGGAGAGAAGAGCGAGAAGGAGAGGGGAAGGAAGGGAGGATCCTGCCGATGGAGTAACAGCGTTTACCAGCATGGCCAGGTCCGCTCCATCGTAGTGGCGGGACCTGTGCCCGCCAGCGGCCGAAGGCCGCCATGCATGTGTCCAAAGCAAGGTCTTGGATTCAAAATCCGGTCGCTTCGCACGTCCGATATCGGGCCGCGGCCGATTGGCGGCCACGGGTGCCGCCACAACGAACGAGCTACCCCTTCGGCCGCAACGCCTGCGTCAACCCATCCCCGATCAACCCAAACGCTGCCCCGGTGATCAGCACCGCGATCCCCGGATAGGTCATCAGCCGCCAGTCGCGCAGGAAGAAGTCGCGTGCTTCCGAAACCATCAGCCCCCACTCCGGATACGGCGGTTGCTGCCCCAATCCCAGGAACGACAGCGACGAAAGCAACAGGATGTTCAGCACGATATCGGCCATGGCGTAGATGATCACGATCGCCATCACATTCGGGGTGATATGCCGCAGGATCAACCGCGTCGTGCTCGCCCCGCAAACCCGCGCGGCATCGACGTACTCCATGTTCTTCGCGAGCAGTACCTCACCGCGCACCAGCCGGGCATAGGTGACCCACCCGATCAGCCAGATCGCAATGATCACATTCACCGGCAGCGGTCCCAGGAAGGGAACCTCCGTCGGCGTCGTTCCCAGCACCGCGATGATGCCGATCACCATCACCAGGTACGGCAACGCCAGCGTGAAATCGACGATGCGCATCAAGAGCGAGTCGATCTTCCCACCGTAGAACCCTGCGATCAGCCCGACCAGCAATCCGACGATCACGGTCACCAGTGTGCCCACGATCGCGATGACGAAATCGGTGCGGCCGCCATAGGCAAGCCGGGTGGCATTGTCCCGGCCGAAGTTATCCGTGCCAAGCGGGTGCGCAAGACTCGGACCCGCGAAGGTCGGCTGATCGAACGCCGGATCGGTCGGGCTGTATGGGCTCACGATCGGGCCGACGATGACGAAAATCAGCATCAGCGCCAGCACGAACAATCCCGCCATCAGCACAGGATTCATCCAGCGCGTGGAAACCCAGCGGCGGGCCACGTTGGGCGGAGCGGGAATCGCGCCCATCTCGCCGGTAGCGATCGCGCTACTGCTCATGAAAGCTTCACCCGCGGATCGAGCGCGGCGTAGATGATGTCGGTAACCAGGCTGGTCACCAGCACGATCACCCCGATCACCAGCGTTACGCCCTGAATGACCGGGTAGTCCCGGTCGAAGATGCCCCGCACGATGAGTTGCCCGATGCCCGGAATCGAGAAGATCGTTTCCATGATGGTGGTGCCGCCGATCAGGAAGACGAAGACCAGCCCCAGCAGCGTGATCGACGAGAGCGACGAGTTGCGCATCACATGCCAGGTGAACACCGTCCGGCTGGAGAGCCCCTTGGCGCGCGCGGTCCGCACATAATCGCTTCCCAGCGTTTCCAGAATGCTGGAGCGGAGACTACGAATCGTGAGCGCGGCAATAGCCAGCGCCAGCGAGAACGCCGGCAGGAAGAGGTAATACAGATGACCGGTAAATCCGTCCCCATAGCCCGCCACCGGGAAGATCTGATACTTCACCGACAGGAGCTGGAGCAGCATCATGCCAACCCAGTAGGCCGGCATGGCCAGCGCCCCGAGTGTGAAGATCCGTACGATCTGATCGGGCCAGCGCTCCTTGTTGAGCGCCGCCACCGTCGCCATCGGCACCGTCAGGATGACCGAGAGCACCAGCGCGTAGAACACCAGGAACAATGTCGCGCCGATCCGCTCCCCGATCACCGTGGTTACCGGCTCTTTTTTGCGGATCGAATCGCCCATGTCCCCCTGCACCAGATCGCGCATGAAATAGCCGTACTGCACGAAAATCGGCTTATCGAGTCCCAGTGAGCGCTCGATCGCGGCGATCGATTCTGGGGTCGCCCGCGGACCCAGCATCACCGACGCCGGGTTCCCTGGCACCAGCCGCACCAGGAAGAACGTGAAGATCGTAAGTGCGAAAAGCACCGGGATCATCGCAATCACGCGTCGGATGATGTAGCCCAGCATGGCAGCAGTCCCGAAGAGAAATGGAAGAAAAGCAAACGGCGACGAACCCCTGGCCGGAAGCTCCGGCCAGGGGTTGCGGGATCGAGGCTAGACGTCCGTGCGCCAGACCTCGTAGAGGCGATAGTTGCCCGTCGGCAGGACATGGAAGTTCTGGATCGCCGCCTGCACCGCGGTGCGGCCGGACGGGTAGAAGAGATAGAGGAAGTGGGCCGCTTCCTGCACGATCTTCTGAACTTCGTTGTACGTGGCCTGGCGGCTTTCCGGGTCGAGATCGCTCTGCGACGCCAGAATCATCTCGTCGACCGTCGAGTCCTTGTAACTGGTGCCGATCGCCAGCGCGCCGCCGTCGCTCACCACGCCGAAGGTGGCCAGCTCGTCCGGATCGAGAATGTCGGTCGTGTAATAGACCTTCGCCATATCGAAGTTCGGCTCGGGATTGAAGACCGAATCGAGCAGAGTGGCCCCATCGACCTGGGAGATCGTGATGTTGCCACCGATCTCCGACAACGCAGCCGCCACGAGCTGGCAGACCTGCGTATCGACCGCATCGCCCGCCTGCGTGATCAGCTCGAGCTCGAACCCGTTCTCCGCCGCGGTGCCGACCAGCAGCTCCTTCGCCTTCTCGACATCGTAGGGATATGGCGGCAGGGCATCGTCGTGACCCACCATGAGCGGCAGGAAGCTGTTGGCGATCTCGCCATACCCGAAGAGCACGTTATCGATGATCGACTGCTTGTCGACCGCGTAATTGATTGCCTGACGCACCTTCACATCGTCGAGTGGCGCTCGCAGGGTGTTGAGCGAGATGTAGTCGAAGCGTGCCACCGCATCGAGAATCACGGTCACGTCTGGATTCGACTGCAAGCTGTCGAGCTGATTGAACGGCACGCTGGTGGCGATATCGAGCTCGCCCCCCTGGAACTGCAGCATGCGCGCATTCGAATCCGGCAGCACCTTGAAGGTCACCCCATCCAGATACGGCTTGCCGGTGTCCCAGTAATCCGGGTTCTTCTCGAGCACGATCTCCTGGTCTTTTTCCCAGGAGACGAACTTGAACGCGCCGCTGCCGATCGGATTCTGGAAGAAATCCTCGCCCTGCGCTTCGACCAGTGCCTGCGGGATGATCGAGGCAGAGAACATTGCCAGGTCGGCTTCCAGCGGCGCCCATGGCTTCGAAAGCTTGATCACCGCGGTCTTCTCATCGGGGGTATCGATGGTATCGATGGCCGAGAGAATGAAGTTCCAGGCCCCGCCTTCGTAGTCTTTGGCGCGCAGGATGCTGAAGGCAACATCGGCGGACGTCACCGGCGAGCCGTCGTGGAAGGTCGCGTCGCGCAGATTGAACGTGTACTCGGTGGCCTCGTCGTTCCCCGACCAGCTCTCGGCAAGCGCCGGCTCGATGGCGGTTCCTTCCGCATTCACCCGCACGAGCTGATCGTAAAAGAGCAGCATGGTCCAGATCGACATGTTATCGACTGGCACCGGCGGATCGAACGAGGTCGCATCCGAATCGGCCAGACTCATGGAAACGGTCCCGCCCATGACCGGTTCGGAATCCTGCGCCAGCGCGCGCGATGAGAGCCCGGCGTGGGGCAGCAACCCCGCTGCGGCGATTCCTGCGCCCCCCAGGGCGCCCATCTTCATCAACTGCCGGCGGGAAGCGCGCCACTCAGCCCATTGTCGCTCCGCCATCAGCGGATCTTTCGGCTGAACCCGCGTCTTGATTGGTGCATCGAACGCCATCGAGGACCTACTCCTTTGCGCTAAGAATCGGTTCTCAGGTCCGGACGCTCGCGATCGAGCAGGAGCCTGTTTCCCGGATCGCGCACCGAACGGTGCACGTTGCACGAATTGTTCCGGGCACGCCCTGTGCCCACGGGAACGTTTGGCATGGTAGCGCAGCCTGTTCGGAACTCACAACATTCCATGAAACCTGAAAGAGGCTCGAAACCCGCTCAATTTGTGCGCTCGAACCAGATCATGTCCCGCAACGGGATACCGTTCTCTTCCAGGTCAGGCGGATATCCCCGCTCTGGCGAAAAATGATCGCGCTCGACCTTCCACATCCGGAAACCAACCTTTTGATAGAAGGCGATCTGATCGATGCTGGAATTCCCGGTGCCCACCGTGACGCTCGGATAACCGCGCCCATTCAGGTCGCGGAGCACGAGCGTCAGCATCTGCTGCCCCATTCCCTTGCCCTGATACGCCGGATCGACCGCGACCGCGCGCAGCTCGATTCTTGAAAGGAGGGTCGGTATCGCAAGCACAACGCCGATATCCAGCCCGTTCTCCTGCGCCACATACAACATGCCATCGTGCAGATACCCATGAACCTGCTGCTCGGAGCTATCCGCCAGCAGCAGGAGCGGCAGATAGTTCACGCGTTCCGGGCCAGGAACCACCAACTTCAGCCTCATCCCAACCTCTCCTTCCGTAGAACGTTGACAATCGACCGTCCCTCCGGCCAGTATGAGTAGATCGCGGGAATGCCGTTGTTCGGCAATCCTGCCCGACCTCTGCAACGATTCCAGCCAATGAGGGACAAGGCAATGGCGCTCGACGGTCTTTCGGTTTTCGAACGTGGCACCCTGCCAAATTGGCTCAAGGTTCGCCAGCAGCTCTACGCGGACGAGATCGCCGATGTCGATGCGGCGGTGGCCGAGCAGTTTCAGCGGCCCGAGATCGCCGAAACGATCAAACCCGGGATGCGCGTTGCCGTGGGCGCCGGTAGCCGCGGCATCGACCGCATCGACAAGACGGTCAAAGCCACCGTCGACCAGGTCAAGCTGCGGGGCGCCGAGCCCTTCGTCTTCCCGGCTATGGGCTCGCACGGTGGCGCCACTCCCGAAGGCCAGAAAAACCTGCTCGACCACTACGGTATCAACGAGCAAACCATGGGCTGCCCCATCAAGGCAACCATGGACACCGTCAGCCTCGGCATCGTCGAAGACGATTGCCCGGTCTTCTTCGACCGCATCGCCTATGAGGAAGCCGACGCCGTCATTCCGGTCTGCCGCGTCAAACCGCATACCGACTTCTACGGCCCGATCGAATCCGGCCTGATGAAGATGATCGCCATCGGCATGGGCAAGCAGAAGGGAGCGGACACCTTCCATTCCCGCGGCTTCCCGGATTTCCACACCCTCATCCCGGCGGTCGGGCTCTCCACCTTGAGCCACGTCAACATTCCCTTTGGCGTCGCCATCGTCGAAAACGGCTATGGTCACTCCTGCATCATCGAGGCAGTCCCAGCCAAAGGCATGCTGGAGCGCGAGAAAGAGCTGCTCAAGCTCGCGCGCGAATGGCTCGGCCGCCTGCCCGGCGAGAAGATCGACGTCCTGCTGGTCGATGAGATCGGCAAAAACATCAGCGGCGACGGCGCCGATCCGAACGTCATCAACCGCGATGTCTCGGGCGAGATCCTGAAGAGCGAAGTCCATCCAAAACCTGAGATTCATCGGGTCATCTTCCGCGATCTCACCGTCGATACCGAAGGCAACGCCACCGGCGTCGGCCTTGGCGATTTCGTGCTGCGCCAGCTCGCCGACAAGTTCGACCCGCTTTCCACCTATATGAACGTCATCACCTCCAAGTACCCGGGTGGCGGTCGCATGCCCATGGTGGTCGACAACGACCGCCAGGCGATCTATCTCGCCATCGGCAGCGCGTTGCGAACGGAAGCCGAAACGGCCAAAATCGCCCGCATTCGGAATACCAAAGATGTGGAAGAGTTCTGGATCAGTGAGCCATTGCTGCCGCAAATGCTCGCATCGGGCCGTGTCGAACAGCTCACCGATCCTGCTCCGCTCACCTTCGACCGCAACGGCATGCTGGGCGCCTTCTAGGCTCCCGCCCACGCCTTTTTCCTGACTCCCCATGCCCCCTCGCACCCCCCCTCTCCCAAGAGCGAGAGGGGCTGGGGGTGAGGCGGTTCGGCTATCGGAAACCATTGCCAACCTCGCTCGCACGGTGGGCAAACGATGCCACCCATGATCGGCCGCAAGGACGAGCTCGATGCCCTCATCCGCGCACTGGAACGCGCCCAAAGCGGCCGCGGTTCGGTGGCGCTCATCGGCGGGGAAGCCGGTATCGGCAAGACCACTCTCGCCGGTGAGCTACGCGCCGCGGCAGACGCCCGCGGGATCACGGTGCTCTGGGGCCGAACCCCGGAAGCTGCCTGGGCGGGGCCGTTTGCTCCCTGGATCGAAGCCGTTGCGGGCCTCGATGACGACACCACCGCGCTCTTTCAGGCCACCGACGAGCTCGCCTTGGAAGATCGCCAGGCGCAGATCCACGCTCAGGTGCTTCGAGCACTCTCGAACACGGTCGCGCGTAAACCCGCCCTCCTGGTCCTGGAGGATCTGCACTGGGCGCAACCACCGTCACTCGAACTAATTCGTTATGTCGCGTTCGGTGCTGCTCGCTTCGGGTTGCTCATCGTTGGGACCTATCGCGCGAGTGCGGCAGCCCCGCATCTGCCGTTGGGAAAAACGCTGGGACAATTGCGCCAGGAGAGTGAGGTGCTCGATCTCACTCTCTCCGGGCTGGACCGGGCACAACTCATCCGCCTGCTCGGCAGCACCGCTCCAAAGCTCATCGACCGCGTGGTGGCGGAGACCAACGGCAATCCGCTTTTCGCGCTGGCCGTCGGGCAGACGCAGGCTGCGCCGGTCACGGACCTCCGCCCGGCTACCCCCGACGACTCCAGCCTGCCACTGGCGTTGCGTCAGGCCATCGGCCAACGGCTCGATCGGCTGGCCGAATCAACCCAGCGGGTGCTTTCCCTTGGCGCCATTTTCGAAGACGCGGTCACGGTCTCGACGCTTTCGGCACTGCTCGAGTTGTCTGAGATCGAGGTAATCGAAGCGCTCGACGAGGCGACGGTCGAAGGATTCGTAATTTCGGGCTACGGTCTCGACGAATTCATCTACGCGCATGCCATCGTACGCCAGGCCGTGCTGGCCAACTGGCAACCCTCCCGGCTGGTGCGCGAGCGGCGCCGCATCGCAGAGCATCTCACCAGCACCACCCGCGGCAACCGGCCGGGCGAAATCGCCTCGCTCTATCACCGCTCTCGTGCGCTCCCAGGCGCAGCCGCCGGCGTTCCATTCGCGCTCGAAGCGGCCGATGACGCGCGCGCCGCTGGCTCGCACGAGCAAACGGCCGCCTTCCTCCAAATGGCGCTCGATCTGAGTGAATCCGGCGATCCCCGGCGCGAGGACATTCTCCGTGGGTTGGCGATCGCCCAGGCGGAAGCCCTGCAAATCGAACCGGCCATCGCAACCGCCTGGCAAGCTATCGATTCGATGGAATCCGCCGCGGTTGCGCCGGACGAGATCGCCGACTTTTCCGCCGCCATCGCCATTGCGCTCAAACACCGGGCCGGCGCCACCCTGGAACAATGGTCCCCATTCGTCACCCTCGGCTTGCAGCGAGTGACGTCCGAGCGCGGACTCGGCTGGGCCCGCCTCTCGTTCGTGCTCGAACCAGTCGAACCGATCTCCCGCAGCGGGATTCGCGCAGGATACTGGACGGGCTTCGACCCGGAAGCCAGAGCGATCGCCCGTACCAGAGGATCCGAAGAAGACAAGGCACGCTCGTTCGAGTCCTTCGATGCGCGCACCCGCGCAGAAACCGATGCGCTGCTCGACCTGGGGCGCGGGTTTCGCAATCCCTACGCCCGCATGCACGCCCTGACCGTGGTGGGAAATGACCTTCAATACAGCCACGGCGCATTTCGGGATGCCGTCCGTGTCTGGAATGAGATCGAATCGCTGGCAGCCAGGCACGGCGCAGTTGCCTGGCAGGCGCAAGCGCTCAATCAACGGGCATTGATCGAGATCGCCCTGGGTGAGCTGCGTCGAGCCAACGCCACCGCCCAGGAAGCCAACACACTTCTTGTGCGGCTCGGACCCGGACGACGTCCCGAGCTCTTCTCCATGGAGATGGAAACCGCTCGCGCCTGCTATCTGGGCGGCGACTTTGCCGTGCTCAGCAAATTCTGGACCGATTTCGCCGACGATCCTGCCCTTGGCCCGGGTGAATCCGCCTCCCTGTTAGGGCCGTTTTTCGCGGCTGTTGGGGCGTTCGCGGCTACCGAAGCTGGCCAATCGGATCAGGCAACTACCACGCTCGCGTTGCTGACTCCGCTCCTGGAGCGCATTCCATTGCGAACCTCGAATCACAATGGCGCGGTTGCCTTTGCCGCGCTCGCAGTCTGGAACCTGCGCGACGCCAAAGCCGCGCCTGTCTACCGGCGGCTGCTTGGTCGCATGCTGGAAGCGGGAATTCAGGATTACCCACAGACCTCGCTGGCGTTGAGCCTGGCACGCATGAGCGCGCTCCTGGAGCGAACCGAAGAAGCGGACCTTGCCTTCGCCAGGGCCAGCTCGGAACTGGAAGCGTCCGGGCAAACTCCACTTCGGGCAATCTGCGACTACGAACGAGCCGCGTGGATGACGGAACGTTCCCGGCCGGATCTCCAGCTCGCTGCCTCGCTGGCAGCTGCGGCGGCAGCCAATTTCGAGCGGCTCGAAATGGCATTCTGGCGAGACCGGGCAACCACCCTGATGCTCGAAATCGAGCGCAGAATGGGACCAGCAACCCATCCTGCCGGTTTGACCGATCGCGAGATGGAAGTACTCCAGCTTGCCGTGCAAGGGCACTCGGACAAAGAGATCAGCGATCTGCTCTTCATCTCGCCTCGCACCGTCAATGCCCACATGCGCAACATGTTCGCCAAGACCAACTCGGCCAACCGTACCGAGCTCTCGGTTTGGGCAGTCGGACAGGGACTCGTGGCGCGGTAGAGGGAGAACCCCGCATCGGTTTACGCGCCCACCCCGTCGTGATAGGTTAGGAACAGGAAGGATTTTGGCGACAGATAATCATGTGCTTACGATCGAGAGGAATCCACATTGACTGAAATCATCTCGAATCGCAGAACCCTCGTACTTTCAGGCGCGGCTGCAATGGCCGCCTTTGGCTTGGCCACCCGCGGTAGCTCGGCCGCACCCGTGGTTCAATCGGGCGGCGGCATCGCCGGCGGCGGATCGGTGCTCACCGACGACGAGAGCCCGGCGGAATTTTCCGTCTTCGGCTCGCAGTTCGCGGTCGAAGGGAGCGATACCCCGCTCTTTGTCGGTTCATTGAGCTATCTCGATGTCACCGCCAATATGACGGTCGAAAGCACTTCGATCACCGCATACGGACCGCTCGAAGGCGCCGAGGCAACCTCGCGCCAGATGACTGGCATTGCGACCGTCAACGGCGCCGGCGCATATCCCTTCGATCTCACCCTGGTCGACGGTGGCGCCATCGGCACCGGGGCGGATTCCTTCCAGCTCGCGGTTGGCAACGACGGCGAGACCGAGGTCACCGACCCGAGTTACCTGATCCAGTCGGATGTGCAGTCAGGCAATTTGCAACTCTTGACCTTCGATTTCGGCAGCACCGACGCCAGCGCAACCCCAGCGGGATAGTCGTTCTCGAACCTATCGCTTTTCATCTGCGCCCGGTGTTTCGACGCCGGGCGCCGTGCTGATCATCACACGCGATTCATGGAGGAAACCGGCATGGACCAGCGAATCTCTCGACGTACCTTGCTGCAAGGCGCTGGAGCGTCCGCCGTCGCATTCGGCCTCGCCTGGCATTCCACCGTCGCTCAGGGAACGCCCGTTGCCTCGCCGGTCGCAGGCGATCCACCGCTCTCGCTTTGGAACGAAAGTCCGGTCCGCACGGCCTTGATCGACTTCGTCACCGCCACCACCACCGAAGGCAGCCCAAACTATCTCGATCCAGTCGATCGCATCGCCGTCTTCGACAACGACGGCACCCTCTGGTGCGAGCAATCCCGCCTATGTGCAGCTCGTCTTTGCGCTCGAGCAGGTGAAAGCCCTGTTCGGGCAGCATCCCGAATGGGCCAACGAGGAACCGTACAAATCGGCGGTCGCCGGCGATATTCCGGCGTTGCTCGCCCAGGGCGACTACGCTGTCCTGACCATCATGAATCTCAGCTATGCCGGCATCTCGCCCGACGACTACATCGCCATGGTGGCCGACTGGCTCGCTACTGCGAAACACCCCACCCTCGACCGTCACTACACCGACCTGGTCTATTCGCCCATGGTCGAGCTGCTCGGCTATCTGCGCGACAACGGCTACCAGACCTGGATCGTCTCCGGCGGCGGGGTCGAGTTCATCCGCGCCCTTTCCGAGCCGGCCTACGACATTCCTCTCGATCAGATCGTCGGCAGCACGATCGAGACCGAATACGCCGTCATCGACGCCACGCCCACCCTCACCCGCATCGACCAGGTCAATTTCATCGCCAACGGTCCCGGCAAGCCGGTCGGTATCTCGCACGTCATCGGCCGCCGGCCGGCACTCGCCTTCGGTAATTCCGACGGCGACTACCAGATGCTGCAATACACCACTGCCGGTGAGGGCCCGCGCATGGGTCTCCTGCTCCATCACGACGACGGAGAGCGCGAATTCGCCTACGACCGCGATTCCCTGATCGGCCGTCTCGACAAGGGTCTGGACGATGCCGCCGCCAACGGCTGGCACATCGTCAGCATGAAAGACGACTTCGCCGAAGTCTTCGCGCCCACCGCCTAGCCGCCGGCAGTGCTCCACGAGTAAGCGAGGATCTGGCGCTAGAGCGCAAAAACGCCTGCCATCTTCTCGGCCGACTTCAGCCCGGATCCGGTGAGCACCACCACTGTCGATTCCCCGGCGCGAATCGTGCCGTCCGCGAGAAAGCGCTCCAATGCCGCCGCCGCCACCGCGCTCGTCGGCTCGGCGTACAACCCGAGAGCCGCGAGTTGCCGGGTTGCCGCACGGATCGCTTCCTCGCTCA
Organism: uncultured Chloroflexia bacterium; assembly: GCA_963720855.1. Lineage (GTDB taxonomy): Bacteria > Chloroflexota > Chloroflexia > Thermomicrobiales > UBA6265 > JAMLHN01. The sequence goes on from CAVRGV010000003.1 coordinate 1,197,702, forward strand.
CCCCAACCGCTGCCCCACCCGATCGGCCAATGGCATCCACCACCTCTGGCAACCGCACCGGCCGTGCGATGGAAGCGCCCTCAGCGATCGTGGGACGCCGAACACGCTGCGGTATCGACGGTCACGCCATTGAAGGCATCCGCAATCGCAGCCCAGTCCTCGGGCTGCCCGGCCAGTATCCTCGGCATCCGCTCGATCTGCCCCGCCGCCAACAGCTCACGAAACGCCAGATCGCAACCGAGCACCAGACTCCCCGCCCCAGCGACCAGCACCACATTGTCCGGAGCGGTGAATCCCAGGTCCTCCCATAGCTCGTAGCCGATGGTCTTGATCCCGTGCAGGAACATCGGGTGCCAGTTGTGGCTCGCGTACGGGATGTGCTCGGCCTGCCGGATCGCCTCATCCGACACCTGATCGCGTGTTCCCTCGACCAGCTCGATCTCCGCGCCGTAGGCTCGCGCCTGCAAGATCTTGGCAGGAGAAGTCGCGGCCGGCACGATGATCTTGGCGGCGATCCCAGCCGCGGCGGCATAGGCGGCAACCGCCGCGCCGCCATTCCCCGAGCTGTCCTCCAGCACCCGCGTCACCTGCTGTCCCGCCAGATGCGAAAGCATCACCGACGCGCCGCGATCCTTGAAGCTGCCGCTCGGATTGAACCATTCGAGCTTGAATCGCACTGGCTGGCCAGCCCAATCCCGCTCCACGAGCGGCGTACACCCTTCACCGAGTGAGATACGCGTCGGCTCCACCGGAATCACCGCGCCATATCGCCAGATCGACCGTTCGGGCGTATCGATGCCATCCGGCGTCAGTCCCGGAATCGCGCTCACATGCAGCGGCGTTCCATCGTCACCCCGCCAGCGCGGATCGCTCAGGGGGTATTCCCGACCGGACCGATCGATCAGGACCGTGCCTGACCAATCGCGAACCCGCGGTGCCCCTCGTCGCTTCGTTCGTCACTTATTCCCCGACTCCCGCATCGAACCGCTCCCCGAACATCGACCTCGCCTCCAGCTCGAACGATTCCATCGGTGCTTCGGGATGGCGCTCGGCATACCGGCGCGATTGCAGCCAGGTTTCCAGCATGTCCATCTCCTTGACGAACCGCGCTTCGGGAGTCGCTCGGTCACGCAGCTCGGCCCAACGCGCCAGCAATTCCGCACGTCGTTCATCGGGCAACGAACCGGCAAGCGTTTCGATTGCCGCGGTCTCGGCCGCGTGCTTGGCGACTCGCTGCGCGTCGCTGCGAACATGCCGTTGGTTGAGCCAGTTGCGCCGCGTGTCGGGATCGAGGTTGCTGAGAATCGTCGCGATCGTACGGGCGTGACGTCGCCCACGGAGGACTCGGCCAGATCGTGCAGCAGCGCAAGCTCGACCGATCGCGCTCGATCGATCCCTTCCGGCGCTAGCAGCCACGTCAGCAGCGCAACCCCAAACGAGTGATCCGCCACCGACTCGGTCTCCTCTGGCGCAATCCCCCGGTCGAGCCAGCCGGTGCGTGGCACCTCTTTCAAGTCGTCCGATCGCTTCGATCAGCTCGGGCGACAGCGCGTCGTCAGGCATTGCCGCCCAACTGTGCGTCGAGGAACTGCAAGCGTCGCGGTCCAGGCATCGGACGCCTGCGCGTAGGAGTCCGCGTTTTCGTCGAACGTCATGAACCCGTGCCCCACCCCGGCATACGTGATCGACTCGTAGTCCTTGTTGGCTGCATCGAGCTTGGCTTCGTACTGCTCCATGTTGTCCATGCCGACCCCGGTGTCCTGATCCCCGACGATGAGCAGCAGCGGAACCCGCAGCGAATCGACTTCATCCATCGGCGCCTTCGGCCAGCCGTCGCGCTTGGCCGGGAATCCATAAAACGAGACCGACGGCATCCGGACCACCGATCGCACCTGCCGAAAGCATGGCCAGCGTGCCGCCCATGCAGAAACCGATCAGCCCCACCGGTCCCTCGGCGCCACTCCTGATCCCGCACGAACCGCACCGTCGCCAGGATGTCTTCCAGCGCGAGGTCCTTGTCCAGCGCGAACATGCGGGCAGAGCGAGTTTCCTGCTTGTCATCCGCGAAGCTCGCCCTCCCGCACGAAGAGATCTGGCAGCGCGGTCAGGTACCCCTGCTCCGCGAGGCGGCCGGCCATGTCCCGGTAGAACTCGGTCGGACCGTTGATATCGTGCACCAGCACGACTGCCGGCCGCTTCTGCATCGCCATCCGGTCTGGCCACATAGACCGGCAAGCGTCGTGTCCTCGCGCTCGATGGACTCGAGCTGCGCCGCGGCCGGCGCTCCACCACTGATTGGCCAGGTGATCGATTCGTGGCACATCGCTTTCGGCTCCTTTGCGTCGAACCTGTTTCTCCAATTCCTCGATAATAGACCTCTATCGTGCGCTTGTCCGCGCTCAGTTCACCGTCGAAAGGGATTGCATGCTCGGGTTTCCGACCTCCACCGACCTGCCGAAGCCAATGGCCCGCCGCCGCCGCGGCTCCCCTGTCTATGCGCGCAACGGCATGGTCGCGGCCGCGCAGCCACTTGCCACCGCCGCTGGTCTCGACGTGCTGGCCAGCGGCGGCAATGCGGTCGATGCCGCCATCGCCGCGGCATTGGTCGACGCCGTCACCATGCCGGCCTCCTGCGGCATCGGTGGCGATCTCTTCGCCATCGTCTCCAAACCAGCCACGGGCGGCGGCTATTCCGAGCTGATCAGTGTCATCAGCTCCGGTATCAGTCCGCGCGGCGCTTCGCTGGAGTTCATGCAGGAACACGGTGAGCTGAACGGGCGCGTGCTCGCGCAAACTGGCCCACTTTCGCCCTCCGTCCCCGGCTTCCCGGCCGGCATCGACGCGCTCCTGCGGCAATTCGGCAGCAAACCGCTCACCGAGCTCAGCAAAGCCGCGATCGGCTATGCCGCCGACGGTTTCCCCATCACCCAGAAACTCTCCGCCATGATCGCCGGCGAGCGCGCGTTCCTGGAAAAGACCCCGGCATCCGCCGCTGTCTTCCTGCCGAACGGGAAGGCAGCCGGTCCGGGACAAATGCTGAAGCAACCCGATCTCGCCGCCACCATCGACCAGATCGCCCGCGAAGGTTCGCAAGCCTTCTACCAGGGCTCCATCGCCAAACGCATGACCGACTGGCTCGGCGCCAACGGGGGCGCGCTGACCGCCGAGGACTTCAGCGATCACGCCGCCTGGGTCGGCCCGCCGCTCCAGTCGACCTATCGAGGCAAAACCATCTACCAGACCGGTCTCCCCACCCAGGGCTTCGTCCAGCTCGAAGCGCAGAACATTCTCGACGGCTTCGACATGGGCTCCATCGGCACCGACTCCGCGCTCGGCGTGCATCTCATGGTCGAATCGCTCAAGCGCGCCTTCCACGACCGCCATCTCTACGCCGCCGATCCCAACTTCGTCGACGTGCCGATGGACAAGCTCCTGTCCCAGGAATGGGCTGCCGAGCGCCGCGCTACCATCGATCCGAATCAGGCGCTCCTGGACACCAAATCGACCTATCTCTACCCCGGCGACACCACCTATCTCTGCGCCATCGACGGCGACGGCCTGATGATTTCGCTCATCATTTCGGTCTCCGGCATCTGGGGTAGCGGCGTGGTCGCGGGCGACACCGGCGTGCTGCTCAACAATCGCGCGGGGCACTGCTTTTCCCTCGATCCGGAAAGCCCCAACATCTACGCCCCGGGCAAGAAAACCATGCACACCCTCAACTGCTACCTGATCGCCGATACCGATGGCACCCCGCTGGTCGTCGGCGGCACTCCGGGCGGCGATAGCCAGACCCAGTGGAACCTGCAATGCATCACCGCCATGCTCGATGAGGGCCAGGACGTGCAAGCCGCCGTCGAAGTGCCCCGTTGGTCGATCTGGCCGGCCACCTACCCGGTCGATGTCGGGCATCCCTTCCGCCTTGTGGTGGAGGACCAAATCGGACAGGAAACCATCGACGGCCTGCGCGACCGCGGTCACGATGTCGTTACCTGCGGTCCCTGGGGTCAGAGCGGCTCAGAGATGATCATCGCCCGCGATCCGGAAACCGGCGTCCTCGTCGGCGGCTGCGATCCCCGCTGCGAAGGGATCGCGGCCGGCTTGTAACCGTCACCGCTACCGTCATCCCGACCATTCACCTCCGTCATCGCTTCGCTTCGGTCGGACTGACGGAAAGCGTGCTATAACCGCCGGTGCGTTCGATTCGAATAGTGGAAAGCAGGTAAGCCAATGACCAATCCTATGATGAAAAAATGGGCCGAAGCGCTGGTCAAGTTCTCCGCGCCGGTCAAACCGGGCGACTCCGTGTTGATCACCGGTGGAGTTCAAGCCGAGCCGCTCCTGCGCGCCGTCTATGCCGAAGTGGTCGCCGCGGGCGGGTACCCGGTCATGGTCCCCACCTTCACCGGCATCCAGGCATCCCTGCTCGACAACGGCAGCGACGAGCAGCTCACCTGGATCAGCCCGATCGAGCGCTTCACCCGCGAAGTCGCCGATGTCACCATCGTCATCCTGGCCGACAGCAACACCCGCGCCCTCAGCGGTGTCGATCCCGCCCGCCAGTCCGTCTATCAGGGCGCGCGCCGCGAGCTCTTCAAGACCTACATGCAGCGCGATGCCGACGGCAAGCTGGTCTGGACCCTTACCCAATACCCAACCGACGCGTTCGCGCAGGACGCGGAAATGTCCACCGAGGACTTCGCCAACTTCGTCTTCAAGGCCTGCATGCTGGACCGGGACGATCCGGTCGCTGCCTGGAACGAGCTCGCCGAAAAACAGCAAATCCTGGTCGACTGGCTGACCGGCAAGCAGGAAATCCGCCTCACCGGCGAAGGCACCGATCTCAAAGTCGATGTCACCGGCCGCAAATGGGTCAACGCCGACGGCCGCAAGAACTTCCCCGATGGCGAAGTCTTCACCGGCCCGGTCGAAACCGGCACCGAGGGCTATATCAGTTTCAACATGCCGGCCATGACTCATGGCCGCAAGATCGAAGGCATTCGCCTCCAATTCGAGAATGGCAAGGTCGTCGACGCCACCGCCACCAAGGGCGAGGAGTTTCTGCTCCAGCAGCTCGATATCGACGAAGGAGCCCGCTACCTGGGCGAGTTCGCATTCGGCACCCATTTCGGCATCCAGCAGTTCACCGGCCAGATCCTCTTCGACGAGAAGATCGGTGGCACGGTTCACATGGCCGTCGGAGCCGGTTACCCGGAAACCGGCAGCACCAACGAGTCTGCTGTCCACTGGGACATGATCTGCGACCTGCGCCAGGGTGGACGCGTCGAAGTCGACGGCGAACCCTTCCTGGTGGATGGCAAATACCTCCTCTGGGAGAAATGATGACGGTCGAAACCGCGCCGCAGGAGGTCTTCACCTTCACACCGCTCGGCCGTCCAGTCGACGGGACGGTGGTAATACCCGGCAGCAAGAGCATCACCAATCGTGCCCTCCCGATCGCGGCGCTGGCGCGGGGCACAAGTGTGCTCAGCGGCGCGCTCTTCAGTGATGATACCCGCTACATGGCCGCGGCCCTGAACCAGCTTGGCATTCGGGTCGAATCGGACGAAGCCAACAACGAATTCACGGTAGACTGGCGGCGACGGATCCTTTCCCGCCGCCAACGCCGATCTGTTCATCGGCAACTCCGGCACCTCGGTCCGCTTCCTGACCGCCGTTCTGACGCTCGGTCACGGCAGCTTCCGCATCGACGGCATCCCCCGCATGCGCAAGCGTCCGATCCAGCCGCTGATCGCAGCATTGAACGATCTCGGTAGCTCCGTTCGCAGCGAGGAAGACTCCGGTTGTCCGCCGGTGCTCGTCACCGCCGATGGCCTGCCCGGTGGCACCGTCACCGTCCCGGGCGACCAAAGCAGTCAGTACTTCTCGGCGCTGCTGATCGCCGCGCCCTATGCGCGAGACGGCGTCGAGATCCTGGTCGAGGGCGATCTCGTCTCCAAGCCCTACATGCCCATGACCGCAGAAACCATGCGCGCCTTCGGTGTCGAGGTCGAGCTCGATGAGATCGACTGGAAACGCTTCGCGGTCGCGCCCGGGCAGCACTACGAGGCACGGAACTATCACATCGAGCCCGATGCCTCCAATGCCAGCTACTTCTTTGCGGCGGCGGCGGTTACCGGCGGCCGCGTGCGCGTCGACGGCCTCGGAAAACGCTCCACCCAGGGCGACTTGAACTTCGTGCGCGTGTTGGAAGCCATGGGCGCCACCGTCACGATCGCGGACGACTACACCGAAGTCGTCGGTCCTCCGGACGGCAAGCTTCGCGGCGTCGATCTCGATCTCAACGCGATTTCGGACACCGCGCAAACCCTGGCGGCCATCGCCCCATTTGCCGATGGCCCGACCACCTTCCGTGGCGTCGAGCATGCTCGCCTGAAAGAAACCGATCGCGTCGCCGCGCTGGCGACCGAGCTGCGCAAGCTGGGACAGCAGGTCGACGAGCGCCCGGATGGGCTGACCATCGTGCCGCAACCGATCGTTCCAGCCGATATCGACACCTACGACGACCATCGCATGGCGATGAGCTTCGGGGTCGCCACGCTGCGGGCGCCCGGCATTCGCATCATCGATCCCGGGTGTACCGCCAAGACCTTTCCCGACTTTTTCGATCGCCTCACGGCGCTCGCCGCCGGATAAGCCCGCCACTGGCTACACTTTGGGGCGTAGAACCGTCCCGATGCGCCAGTCCGCCAGTCAGGCCACATGCTTCCACGACCGCCCGACAATCAAACCGACACCCGGAACCGAGCCATCGCTCGCGAGTCCGTCGGCGAACATCGCACCCCTCCAACCGCGGGAAACGCCGCCGATTCCGCCCACCTCGGCCCCGGTGCCCGCATCGCCCCCACCGCTCGACCCTGGCCGCGCTGGATCTGCGATTGGCGCCCTCTGCCTCGCGGTCTTCTTCATCGCGCTCTGGCAAAGCTCGGCCGACCTCCACACCTCGCCCTTCCATCCCGGACGAATCGCGCTGGGTCAACCGCGCCACCTATCTGGACGAGCTCAAACATCCGCTCAGCTCCTTCTGGCAGGATCGCTATCTGATCCGCGCGCAACCTCCCATGGGCTCATACATGATCGGGCTCGGTCTGTTGTTGCAGGGCAAAGACCTGCATACCAACGGCCCGTGGGATTTCCAGTTCGGCTTCGAAAACGCCATCACCTGGAACGTCTCGCACGGCAATATGCCCACCTACGACAACCTCATTGCCGCCCGGCAGTGGAACATGGTGCTCGGCGCGCTCACCTGCGTGATGCTGGTGCTGATCGTCGGCATGATGGTCAACTGGGTCGGAGGAGCCATCGCCGGACTCTTCATGGCGATCCATCCACTGCACATCTATCTGTCGACGCTCGCCGTTTCGGACGCCATGTTCACCACCATGGTCGCGTTCGCGGTGCTGTCCGCCATCTGGCTGGCACGCAAACCGACCTGGGGCCGCTCGGTGCTGCTCGCGGTCGCGCTCGGCATGGGAGCGGCCACCAAGCTCAGCCCGCTGCTGATCGCGGTCGGCTGGACCGCTCTATGCCGTTCGTGCTCTTCCTCGATCCCTGGCTGCGCTCGCGCGCAGCGGGTGGGACGCGCCTGGAAACTGATCTCCCGGCGCGAGCTCGGCACCGAACGCCAGCTCGGTTGGAAGCTGCTGGTGCAAACCGGGCTGGTCGGCACCTTCTTCGTGCTCGTCTACCCCTTCCTCTGGTCCGATCCCATCGGCCGCACCAAGATCATCTTCGACTTCCGCCGGTATGAGATGGACAACCAGGCCGGGTTCTGGCCGCAAGCCGCCATTCATGGTCCCCGGGACGCCATCGAGCGCACCTGGCAAAACCTGCAGGACCGCACCTCGTCCTCCGAACGCATCCTGGCCTGGCTTGGCGACGCGATTGGTCGCGACTGGAGCGGCTACAGCGTCGATCTCTACCTGGCGATTCCAGGACTGCTGGTCCTGGTCTATCTCGCCTGGAAGAACGGTCTCGCCAGTCCGCAAATGCTGGGCATGCTCGCCATCGCCGCCCAATCGGCGCTGATCCTCTTCGCCCTCGGCGTCGATTTCAACCGGTACTACGAACCGCTCGTCTTCACCACCGCCGCCGGCGTCGGCATCTTCCTCGGCTGGCTCGCCGGCCTCGTCTGGAACGTTGCCCGCTCCTACAGCCAGCAGCGGTCGTCGGCCTCATCGGCGAGCACGCAGCCGACGACCGGCAGGACGCAGCCAGCGTGAAACCTGCTCAGGTTGTCCTATAGACCGCCACTGGAACCGCGTTTCCCGCTATGTTTATTGGGCTTGGATAGCTCGTCGAAGATCCTTCACCAGCATGTAGAGATGCAGTGGTTGAATTGGCGACGGTTCGAAGTCGAATCGGCGATAAAACGCGCGCGCGTCCTCATCTTTGGCATGAACCGCTAATGCTCGAATACCAGCTATCTCGGACGCGCTCACAGTACGCCGCATTGCGTCTTTGATGAGGCCCGTGCCCACTCCCTTTCCCTGCCAATGGAGACTCGTTGCCATGCGAGCGAGCACCATCAAGGGAACAGCATGACGTGCCATTCCCTTGGTGAGTCGCTCCGGAGCGTCCGCATACCCTATTTCTCCCACCACCAGCGTGTAGTACCCAATGACTTCGTCTTCCACAAGTCCAATATAGGTTTGGGATGCGTTCGACAACTGGTTGGACAGTGCGTATCGAATCAAGAATTGGTTGAGCGGCTCATTTCCACAATCGAAACCGTCGACTGCGTGATGCCGGGCGAGCTTCTCGATTCGAGGCCCAATCACTCGATCTCGCCGATTTCGAAAATGCTCGGCTCGCGAAACAATCGCCTCACCCGGGGAAGGTCGCGTGGCGGCGCGTCGAGCGCCTCCATGAACGCGGTCCATTGCTCAGCGTTTAAGCCGAAATATCGGCGATCAGGGAGCGTGTCGTTTGCCCGGTCGAGCGCGCTGCGCAACACAAAGTCACTGACCGATCTGTGCTCTGCCGCCGCGGCTGCGGTGAGCGTCTGCTTGTCTTCCACAGAGAGCCGGAGGTCCAGTTTCTCCGATCGAGGTGTTGCAACCACAAGTTACCCCTCCTTTCTCTGTGAGATTATACCCACCATGCCCGACATTGTCATGACGCACTACCGTTTCCGCACCAGAATCACCCCCGCCATCGCCAGAATTCCCCCGAGCGCCTGCAGCAGCGTCAGCCGCTCATCTAGCGCCAGCGCCGCAATGACCAGCACGATGAACGGTTCCAGATAGAGATAGATCAGCGTGCGGCTCGGCCCGACGTCCTGCACCGCCCGTTGCCAGAGCGTGTTCCCCGCCACCATTCCCACCGCGCCGTAGACCAGTGCCACCCACGCCAGGTTCGGCGGCGGATCGACCCGCACCTCCCCAATCCAGAACAACCCGATCGGTAAGAGCGCCAACGAGGAAAGCAGCAGAAACCACCCGGTCGCGCGCGGCGCGCCATATTTGAGCACCAGTGGCTGCGGGTAGACGGTGGCGCCCACCCAGGTCGCGGCGGCGCAGATCGCAAGCAGATCGCCCGCCAGCGACGTGCCTTCGGTCGATCCCGCGCCCCCTACCACCAGAATCACCCCCAGGAACCCCAGGATCAGCGCCATCGCCGAGCGCCGATCGGGCATCTCCCGCGTGCGAATCCAGCGATAGATCGCGCCGATCAGCGGACTCATCGAACTGAGAATGATGAGATGCGACACCGACGTCAGCGAAAGTCCACCCATGAACAGGAGCTGGGAAAACCCGATCAACCCGACCCCGGCCACGATGAACCGCGGCAGGTCGACCCGGTCGATCCGCATCGGTTTGCGGAGCAACGCCAGCGCCCCGAAAACCAGCGCAGCCGCCAGCAGCGGCCGCAGGGCGATATAGACCAGCGCCGGCATCTCGTCCATGGCGTATTTGCCGAACGGCGAAACCCCGCTCCAGAAAAGGATCGCACCCAGTGCTGGAATGCTGATCGCCGCGCCAATGCGGGCGGAATAGCTGCCGGGGTCGTCTGCGACGTCGGCCTCACCAGTGCTCATCCGGCATCATCCAACGGCTCGGCTGACTCGGCGTCCGATTCGAGCGAAAAGTCCACCGCAATCGCGCACGCGCGTCCCACCGCCGCCGCCAATCGCTGCGCGACCAGCGTGCCATCGGTAAACAGCAGACTGGGCGAAAGCTCGAAGACGCGCACCGCCAATTGTCTGGTCAGTCCGCGCATCGTGGCATCCAGTCCAACCGCCTCCGAGTCCGGCAAGCGCAGCGTTTCCACTGCGCCGTCCGAACCAAAGCTGGCCTCGACCGAAGATTCAGTGACGGGTTGACCTGGATCGGGCACCAGGATGATGCGCACATCGAAGCCCGCTCGCTTGGTCCGATCCACGCGGGCCCGCAACGATGCGAAATCGCCGGAATCGGAATCGACCGTTGAGACCGACCCGATCAGCACGACGGTGTTCGACCGCTCCCGTGACGAACCCACGATCCCCGCGAGTTCGATCTGTTCCTCGAGATCCATCTCGTGGGAGATCGAGCTCGCAAGTTCCTCGCGTTCCGCGCGCAAATGCCGATCGTGTGGCGAAACCAGCACCGCGTAGTCAAAAACTCGCAACGCCGCCCCGGCTTCGCCTTGCTCGCGAAGTTCCCGGGCCAGACCCGCGAGCCGCGCCCCATTGAGAAACATCTGTGTGCCCGACTCGAGTTCCTGCAGCACCATGACGGGGTCGGACTCGTCACTGGCATCGCGCTGTAGCCATCCTGTCAATGTGGGCTGTTCTTGCGCCGATGCCAACTCGATCGCCAGCGCGACCTGCGAAGCATTCCAGTAGGCGGCGTCGCGTAAGGCGCTTGCCTCGGATCGCGGGTCCCGCCAAGGGAACGACGGTGGTGGTGCACCAGTGGCGCTCGTCGGTCGCGCCCCAACCGAATCAGGTTCCAGCCCGAACAGGGGATAATACGCAGCCGAATCCCCTAAAGGCAGCCGGTCCCGCGATGTCACCCACGGAGGTTCCAGGGTGTCCTCGTGCCGGTGATAGATCCACATCGGCAGATTGGTGACCACCTCGACCAGCGGCATCCGATCCCGAATCTCGTCGTGGCTCCCCTGGTACGGTCCCTGCACCTGATCCGCGGGTTCGAACACCGATTCGAACATATTGTTCTTGCGCAGAAAGACCGACAGCTCACCCGCCGATTGCAGTAGCCCAAACACGAAGTTCAGGCACCGGCGCTCGTCGCTGAAACCTCGCTTGCGAAGTTGCGAAATCGCTCGATCGAGCCCTCCGACGAACTGCGAATGCAGCGAATCGTCACTGTCGAAACGCGTCGAGCAGAGAAACGGCTTTCCGAGCGATCGGACATATGCGCCGAGCAGCTCAGGCAACGGCCCGGCATCGTCGGCATGCCCTTTCTCCCGGAAGTACGGCTTGATCCAGGGATACGGACGCAACCGCTCCAGCAATGCCTGCACATACCAGGAATCGATATCGCCGAACGCGACGAACCAGGCGTCCGGGCGCGGCGTCAACGCCAGCACGGAAGGGATGCACACGCGCTCGAAAAGATCCAGCCGCCGCAACCAGTAGTCGTCATACTCGGCTGACTCGGCCAGATGCCGACCATCGAGATGCGACCAGCGGTTCTTCTTCCCGATGCGCATCCGCACGTTGAATCGGGTGACCAGCACATACGCCACATCGTCATTCGCGGGATTGCGGGTGGGCCGGTCGTTCTCCAAACCGACCGTAATGACCTCGACCGGATACCGGACCGCATCTGCGCGCACGTCGTTCCCTCGAAGCCTTCACGAATGACCGGATCGATTGGCCGCAATCTAGCACGGAGCGAGCGCAGCCACCCGCGCTCCCGAATTCAGCCGGAGCCAGCCCGCGCCGGCGAAGGGACAGCTCCGCCTTTCCGCACCAGCATCACCCCACCAATCGCGAGCAGTCCCCCGATCGCCTGCAGCGGCGTCAAGCGGTCGCCCAGGATGATCGCGGCGATCAGCAATGCCAGGAACGGCTGCAGATAGAGATAGATCAGTGTCCGCGCCGGGCCGATCTGTTGCACCGCCGACTGCCAGAGCGTATTGCCCACCAGGGTTCCCATAGCCGCATAGAGCAATGCGCTCCAGGCCAGCGGTGGCGGAACATGCTGCACCATCTCACCCCACGACGGCAGGCTCAACGGCACGATCAGCAGCAGCGAAAACAGGATGACCCAGCCCGTCGAGCGCAACGCCCCATATTTCCGCACCAGCGGTTGCGGATAGATGGTCATGCCCACCCAGAGCGCTGCCGACGCCAATCCCATCAGATCGCCGACCACGGACGCGCCCTCGGCCGAAGACGCGTCCCCCACCACGATCAAAACCCCGATGAAACCAATCGCCATCGCCAGCAGCGACCGCCGGTCTGGCGCCTCGCGAAACTTGATTCCGCGGTAGACCGCCCCGATCAATGGGCCGGTCGACGCGAGAATGATCATGTGCGCCACCGAGGTGCGTGCCAGCCCCTCGGTGAAGAGCATCGTCGAGAGCCCGAAGAAGAAAATGCCGGCCAGCAGGAACTTCGGGATATCCACCCGGTCGATACCGATGGCGCTGCGCCGCAGGGCCAGAAAGAGAAAAACCGTCGCCGCCGCAATCGCCATACGGAACGACATGAAGACCAATGGCGGAAAGTCCGCCAGCGCGTACTTCGTAAACGGCGCGATGGCGCTCCAGATGAGAACGGTGCACAAGGCAGTCGGGTTGATCGCGCTGGCAAATGAGCGCATACCGCCGCGCGCGGGTGCCGTCTCCTCGACCGAGCTCACATACGTTGCCGGAGAGCGACAGCGACGACCCGCGACGACGCCCGCACCGCGACCGTAAAGGCGAAGAGCGGCCCAAAGTCACGCGTGGCCATCATCGACGTGGCAAAAAGTCCCGGCGTCGACATCTGAAATGACGCATCCAGTACCGGGGCGCCATTGACGACTTCGATCTGATCCAGCAAGTTCCCGGCAGCCAGCATCGGCACGTTCTGGATATCGGTGCGATAGCCGGTCGCAAGCACGACCTTGTCGACAGCAAGCCGGTCGCCATCGTCCAGCGTCAGCGCAATCTCTCCACCTGGCCCAACCTCCGAGCCGGCAATGGTTCGGCCGGGCCGGCTGCGCACCGATGCATGCGCGATCCGTGGCGCCAGCCACGGCTCCAGCTTGCTGCGTCCCTCGATCCAGAGCCGAAACGCCACCTTGCGCTTCTGCGCGTCGTCCAGCTCGCGAAACCACTGCGGGTGGGTGGCGATCCGCTCGACCACCGGCGAGGTCCAGCTCCAGTCGGCCGGAGCAAACCGGGGGGTGCGGTGCCGGTGGATCACATCCACCGAGGCCGCGCCCGCCTCGTGCAGCAGCGCGGCCCATTCATACGCGCTTTGCCGCCCCCCAACGATGGCATAGCGCTTGCCCGGAGCGTCGGAAAAATCGACATAGTCGACCGTGTGCTCCACGTTCTCCGCGGGAAGCACGAGTTGCAGTTCCTCGGGCACATACGCAAAGTGCGCGAAGCCCAGCGCCAGCACCACATTCGCGGCGGTGACGATCGAGCCATCCTCGAAGACGGCGTCATAGCGGTCATCCGGACGCCGGTCGATACGCTGGATGGCCAGATCGACCGGCGCGAGTCCGGTCACCACCTCGAACCAGGTGGCAAACTCGAGATAGTCCGCCAAAGGAAATGGGTCGATCGACTCCTTGGAACGGCCGGTTTCGTGCAGCCACGCCTCGATGGTGTAGACATTGTTCGGGTCGTAATGCCAGTCCCACGACGAGCGCAGGAACATGCCATGCGGCATTTCCTCACGCCAGAACGCCATCGGCCGCCCAACCAGCAACGGATCGAGTCCCAGCGATTTGGCGTACGCGGCGATACCGAGACCATACGGCCCCGCGCCAACCACCAACACATCGGTCTCGGCTGGAAGTGCGCGTTCGGTCAAAGTCGGGCCTCAGCGAGTTGGGCTGGCGTAAACAGACGACGGCTGGCAGTCGCATCGTACCCAAGCACGACCGATGCCAGTGCGACCAGCGCGTCGATCACCGGCGTTTCGACACCAAGCTCATCGCCGATCGCCGCCCAGGTTGCAATGCCGAAGGGTACGTCTTCCGAGAGCCAACGCGTCTCCAGCGATCCCGGTGCGCGCAATGCGGTCAGCATCCGCGAACCGTTGATCACGCTCCAGAGATCGCCCTTCGGCCCGAATCCCGCTGCATGAAACCCCTCGGCCACCGGCATCAGCTCGTATCCCAGGGCGGCGCCGATCGTCAGCCGCTCGGCGTCGACCTGTTCGATCACCCGACAGACCGCCGGGGTGACCCCTTCGTCGTAAAAGTAGAACTCTCCCCGGCTCTTTTCGATCCGGCCAGCATTCATGAGCACGCCGGCTGGGTGCATGACCGGATTCATGGCCGACAGACCGCACTCGACCGCGTCGGCATAGGCGGCCGCGCCGGGAAAGAGCCGCTGAACGATGGGGAGCACCTCGTTCGTCTGGCTCGCCGGCAATACGCCAACCCCCAGTCGTTCGACCACTCCCCAGATGACCGCCCGGTCCGGCGCCAGCTTGCGGCAGACATACGGCGCGGTATCCGATTCGACCACCACCGTCCCGGCTGATCCCCGCTCGGCCAGCGCCTTCGCAAACGCGAGAGCCCCGAGGTTGCCCGGCATCAGCAGCAACAGGTGATTCGGCCGCAGATGCGGCGCGAGTTGTTCGATGAATGCGTCGTGGGCATAGGACGGGACCGAACAGATCAGCGTATCCGCCCACCCCAGCGCTTCCAAAGGGTCGGTGGTAGCCCCAGCGACCGTGGCTGTTCCCGAGATCGCCGGGCCTTCCAGATGGATCGTATGCGACGTGCGAACCGCATCGATGGTCTGGGCATAATCGGGATGCTCCCAGATCATCACGTCGTGGCCGTCCAGGCTCAGCTTCGCTGCCAGACTGAACGCGGTGTTCCCTCCCCCGAGCACTGTCAGCCGCATGGTTCCCCTTTTCGCGCCATCCGCCGCTCGGAATTCCGAGCGTTCTCTCAGTTGCGTATTATCCTGCGAGCGAGCGAACCGTGGAGAGTCCGACAACGTGCAGGTTTCCGACATCATTTCCAACAGCAGCGCCAAACAGGATCATGTCTCGACCGAGACACAGCTCCGGCATGGCGGTACGCTCATGCGCCCCGGGGCATCGCTCTTTCGGCGGCTGGGCATCCGCCTGGGACTGGCAGCCCTCATCATCGTGTTGGTCACCGCCTCGGTCTATTTCGGACGAGATGGCTTCGTCGACAATTCGCATCCCGGCGATCAGCTTTCGTTCCTCGATTCGGTCTACTACGCCGCCACCTCGCTGACGACGGTCGGCTACGGCGATATCGTGCCGGTCACTCCAAACGCGCGCTTGATGAATACCATCCTGCTCACACCGGTCCGCCTGCTTTTTCTCATTCTCTTTTTTGGATCCGCCTATGAAATCTCGGTTTATTTCATGCGCCGAACCCAGGAGCGCGACGTGAAAGATTTGAACAAGAAACTGAACAAGCACACCATCATCTGCGGCTACGGCACTACAGGCCGCGCGGCGGCCACCACGCTCATCTCCCAGGGGAAGGCAAAGAGCGACATCGTGGTCATCGACCGGCTGCGCGAATCGGTCGACCGCGCATTGGCCGACGGCCTGAGCGCCTTCTACGGCGATGCCACCGAAGAAGACACCCTCCGTCGCGCCGGAGTGCACAAGGCCGAAGCGGTCCTGGTTGCTCCTGGGCGCGACGATTCCGCCGTGCTGATCTGCCTGACGGTCAACGACATCGAGCCTGATGTGAATCTGATCGCCGCAGGAATGGAAGAGGAGAACATCAAGCTCCTCTACCAGGCCGGGGCGGATCGGGTGGTGGCCCCCGCGGTCATGGGCGGCCGGCTAATGGCGGCTGCCTCAGAAACGCAGTCGGTTCCCTGGTATGTCGAGCAGGTGCTGGGCAAGGGATGGACCGACCGTAAAGAGCGCAAGGTGCTGCCGGCCGAGGCAGGCAAACGAATCGAAGAGCTGCCCGATCTGCGTGATGTGCTGGTGCTGGGTGTGTCCCGTCCGCCGGAGCTCATATGTGATCACATCGACGATCTGCTGCTCGAGGAAGACGACGTAATTCTCTTTTACAAGCTCAGCGTGCAAGACGCCGTGACCCGCCGGATGGAAAGCCAAAAGGGAGACAACCCGTGACCGATCTCACTCCGCAGGACATTCATCCCTGGGTCGCCGAGGGTCTCGACAAGATCCGCTTCGGCGTCAGCATCTATCCCCAGCCGCCCGACTGGCGGCACTTTCTCTCGCTGGTGCAACAGATGGAAACCGCCGGCTTCGATGGCTACTTCAGCTACGACCATCCCGGTTCGAACGCCGACTGCTGGACCGCGCTCAGCGCCCTGGCAGCCGTCACCAGCACCATCCGGCTCGGGCTGGCGGTCGATTGCATCTACTACCGCTCGCCCTATCTTCTCGCCCGGCAAGCCGCCGACGTCGACCGCCTTTCCAATGGCCGCCTGGTGCTCGGACTAGGTATAGGTCACGTAAAGAACGAGTTCCACGAAATGGGTATCCCCTTTCCGCCCACCGCGGAACGCCTCCAGGGCATGGAGGAAACGATTGCCATTCTGCGTGGTCTCTTCTCCGGCGAACCGTTCCGCTATGAAGGCAAGCAGTGGTCGGTCGATTCCCCCGGCACCTTCCTGCCTCCAGTCCAGCAACCGCGCGTGCCGATCCTGCTGGCCGGCGGTGGCGAAAAAGTCACCCTGCGACAGGTCGCTCGATATGCCGACGCTTCCAACATGGGTGCGCACGGGTCCATCGGCATGGCCGTCAGCGATGACGATGTGCTCCGCAAGTTCCGCGTGCTGGCCGACTACTGCGAGCAGTTCGGCCGGCCGGCCAACGCAGTGCTGCGCAGCCAGTTCACCATGCCGCTCGTGCTCGGCCGCACCGAAAAAGAGATCGAGCAAAAACTCTCCGCCTGGCCGAAGGAAACCGTCGCCTCCTGGGGCGAAGCCATGGTTGCCACCACGCCGGCGAAAGCAGTCGACTTCTACCGTGCCCAAGCCGCGCTCGGCTACCAGTACTTCATCGCCAACATTCTCGGAACCGACGACGACACCATCGACCTGCTCGCCACCCAGGTAATGCCGGTGGTGATGTCCCAATGAGCGACCCCACCGGCCTACGCGCGTCCGTTTTGATCACGAACTTCAACTACGGCCGGTTCGTGGGCTACGCCGTCGAATCCGCGCTGGCCCAAACCTGGCCCAATGTGCAGGTCGTGGTCGTAGACGATGGCTCGACCGACGAGTCGCGTGCCCTGCTCGAAACGTATGGCGATTCGATCCAGACGATCTACAAGGAGAACGGCGGCCAGGCCTCCTGCATCGACGCGGGCATGCCGTTGATCACCGGTGATGCGCTCATCCTGCTCGATTCCGACGACATGCTGGATCCCACCGCAATCGAAAAGACCATCGGATTCTTCGCCGACCCGAACGTGGTGAAAGTGCATTGGCCCATGGCGACCGTCGATCGTGATGGATTCCCGACCGGGCAGATCCGGTGGCAAAACTTGCCATCCGGCAGCGTGCGCCGCAATGCCCTCAAGGTCGGACCTGCCAGCCACGTCACCCCCGCTTGCTCGGCCAATATCTGGAGACGCAGCTTCTTCGAGGCGCTCCTTCCCTTTCCGGGTGGTGCGCTGCGCAACATCGTCGATTCGACCCTCTTTACCTTTGCGCCGTTCTTCGGTGAGTTCCGGGCTTGGGACGAACCGCTGACGTTCTACCGCATGCATGGCAAGAATCAATCGTCCCGGTTTGCCGCCGGAGGCCGGCTGCAAAACTGGGAAGATCGTGCGCTCGTGTTGCAGGAATGGCTCGCGGCCCAGGGCGAGACGGTGTCGATCGATCGCTGGCGACGGAACAATAAGTACGTCCAACGGCTTATCTCGATCCTGAAAGCGGAGGATCAGATCGGCAAGCACCTTCCCAAAGCAGCCCCGATAGCACTGGTAGCCGGGCAGCACTACGACCGGGGCGACATGCGCCCGGTGCGGCCGGTCCATCGCGCCCCCGAGTCCTACCTGGAACCGGAACGCACCGAATCCGACTTCCGTGAGCTGATCGATCAGCTGCGCGCGTCCGATCTTCCCAACCTCGTCGTACAAGGTCCTTCGACCTGGAGGGGAACCAATCTCACCGAGTTGGCCACTCTGCTTCGCACCGAACACACCGTTATCTTCGAAAACGACTGGATCATCATCGCGGAGATCCGGCCCGCAACCTTGACCCCGGCCTGAAACCCTATCGTCCCAACCGTAGCCAAGGGCCCCCGCGGCCCTCCCGGAATCGCTCGACGGCTGAAAGTCACGCCCGGTTCTTTGAGCAGGTACACGAAGCTGGGCCCGACGCCCTGCTTGGCGCGCATCCTGCCACCCCAGGCCCCGTAGTTGCAGACCTCCGTGTCTGCTCACGCCGCCCAGCAGTTTCCAGGCAATGCGTTCCGCAATCGCGCTCGCCATCCCAGGGATAGCCAAGCCCCCTCTCGGGATGGCTTGACGGCTGAAAGCCAAGCCCCGTCCGTAGTCCCGCAGGGACTTCCAGTACGTCGCACCGTCGCGTTGGCGCGGAGCGGGCAACCCTGCAGCGGAGTGCAGAATGGTTGGAATACGTAAACCCTCTCGTCATCCTGACGAAGGAAGGATCTCCCCGCCGCAGCGGGTGCCACCAAACGGCTCGGCTTCCATTCCAGTGCCAACCTTTTTTGAAAATCGGTATACGCCAACCCATCGGTTCCCAGCTATGGCACGCCAGGCAAGAAAAACGGCCGGAGCAATTGCCCCGGCCGTTCTCAGATTTCCGTTCGATCGTACGCGCTACCGATCCTCGACCGGCACGTACTTCTTGCCCAGCTCACCGACGAACTCCGACTGCGGCCGGATCAGGCGGTTGTTGGAAACCTGCTCGAGCACGTGCGCGCTCCAGCCCACCGAGCGCGCCACCGCGAAGGTCGGCGTGAACATATCGCCCGGCAATCCAACTGCCGCCAGCACCGCCGCCGAATAGAACTCGACGTTGGTATAGAGTCGGCGGCCCGGCTTGCGCTCGTTCAGCATCTCCAGCGCGCGGGTTTCGGTCTGCAATGAAAGTTCGAAGAAATCCGGATCGCTGGCAGTGCGCGCCATATCGCGCAAAATGTCGGCGCGGGGATCCTCGGCCTTGTAGACCCGGTGACCGAAGCCCATCAGGCGGTCCCCACGGTCGAACGCAGCCGTCAACCAGGGCTCGACATTATCGGCGGTGCCGATCTCGTTCAGCATGTCCAGCACCTTGGAGGGAGCGCCGCCATGCAGCGGGCCCTTGAGTGCCCCGATCGCGCCGGTCAACGCCGACACGATGTCGGACTGGGTGGACGCAATCACACGCGCGGTAAAGGTCGAGGCATTCATGCCGTGATCCGCCAGCAGAATGAGATAGGTCTGCAACGGCTGCCAGTGCCGCTCGTCCGGCTCGGTGCCGAAGAGTTGATACAGATAACTCTGCGCGGTGTTCATCCCCGCAACCGGCTTGACCGGCTCAAGTCCCTGCCGCAAGCGGAAGAACGCCGCCAGGACCGACGGGAAGAGTGCCGACAGGGTCATCGCCTGATCGAGATCGGGCGTATCGGTGAACACGTCCGGCAAGCAGCGGGCCGACTGAGGAAATGCCAGTGCGCAGCACGTCCATCGGCTGCGCGGTGGCCGGCAGTTGGCGGAGTACTTCGATGGCGGCATCGGGCAGAGCGCGGCTGGCATCGAGCTTGGCCTGAAATTCGACCAGCTCGCTCTCCGTCGGCAGATGTCCGACCCAAAGCAGATAGGCGACTTCTTCGAAGGTGGCATCGTTCGCCAGCTCGTGGATGTCGTATCCGCGATAAACCAGCCGTCCCTCTTCGCCGAACACATGGCTCAGCGCCGTCGAAGCCGCGACGACACCTTCGAGACCTTCGGGCTTCGGCAGCGGGGCCTCGGTAAGGGTCGCGGTCGATCCAGTCATCTGTGGTATTGCTCCTCTAGCTTCAAGGTACGACCCCACGCCGAGCGCCGGGACCGAGTCCATCCCTGAGAGATCACACCGTGCACTGGTGCCAGCGCAACGACGTGCATACGGGGCAACAACGCCCCAGGCGACGGAGGCTCCGCACGTCGCGGAGGTCCGCCTTCGTCAACGCCAAATCCTAGCACTTTCGGCTTCACTACGGGACAGGAAAGGCGGGAAAAACTCACAGAAAACGCGGACGGGCGAGGTCGATCGACCTCGCCCGTCCGTTTCGCTCGATGCAAGCGGGAAATGGTTACTTCTTTCCGAGGACTTCCTTCATCGCGAAGGCTGCGGTACCCGCCAGAACGGCCTTACCTGCCGGACTGCCGAGGAATCCGCTGAGGATGTCGCCCAGACCTCCGCCGCCGCCCGAATCCTTGCTCTCGGTGGCCGGGGCCGCCGCTGCGCCACCACCGCCGAGCAATCCACCGAGGATGTCGCCAAGTCCACCACCGCCGCCGCTCGATCCAGCCGCACCACCGGCCATGCCGCCGAGCAGACCACCCAGCAAGTCGTCGAGACCGGGAGCATCGCCACCGCCGTCGCTGGAATCGCGCGCGTTGACTTCCTTACGTTCGCCGGAGCGCTCGATATCGATCATGCCGGTGCCGGCCTTGCGGTCCTGAAGCATCTGGTTGAACTGCGCGCGCTCGTCTTCCGGCAGACTGGCAACCGACTGCTTGAACGCCTCCTCCATCTGCTGCGGCGTCGCAACTTTGGACACGGCCTGCAGTTGCTCTATCGCCTCTTGCTCGCTATACCCCTCGCTCGGGTTTCCGGTTTGATAGCGATTGATGAAATCCTGCGCCTTTGCCTTTTCCTCGTCGCCGGCAGCGCCGCCACCGAAAAGTCCCTGCGTTCCAGCCATGTTCAATTCCTCCAGATCGATCCGTACCTGCACGTCGACCACGCGGTCATACGCACTGTGCTACGTTAACCTCTACTATATCGGACCAGTTTTGGCGATTATCCTGCAAGATCGACGCGGGAACCACAAAGGACGCCGTATGCGCAATCGTCTGTTTTCGTTGCTCGTCATCGGCATCATGCTGCTGGGCATGTCCGCCCCCGCCCGCGCGCAAACCACAGCGGTCGACCCATCCACGCTGCAGTATCAAGCCCTTGCCGGCGAAGCCGCGCGCAACATCCTGACACTGGCCGGTTCGCGCGATTTCAACACCATGTACGACCTCATGCACCCCGACTCCAAGGCGCTCGCGCCCCGGTCGGCGGTTGTCGGGCTGTTCGACGCGGCCTATTCGCAATCGCAGGCCGGCATACCCCAGGTCATCAGCATCGAAATCGTCGACTACACCTGGCCGGTGACCGGCCAAACCTACAGCCCGGCTGCGCGGGTCACATTCGTGCAACCGATCGTCGATCAGAACGGACAGCAGACCTTCGTTCAGGACTCGATCTACCTCGCCCCCGATGCTGAGGGAACCTGGGGCTGGTTCTTCGGCAACTCCCCCGAGATGGTCCAGTCGGCCATCGACACCTACGGCAACTCGAACACCACCACGACCACCGGTTCGGGCGATACAACCACCGTCCTGACCACTCCGCTGCAGGACGGCGATTTTCTGGTCAATACCGTCGAGGACCTCGACGCGTTCTGGCGCGATGTCATCAGCTACACCGACTACACCTACCAGTCCCCCGGCGTCGTCATAGTGGCCGCGGGCGACACCGTTCAGAGCGCCTGCGGTCCCGCCTCGACCGGTTTCTGGGGCTTCTATTGCCCGCTCGACACCAAGATGTATCTCGACGAGAAGTTGTTGGACGACTTGAAGGATCAGGGCTACTACTTCGCCGCGGCCTTCGTGATCGCGCATGAGTGGGCCCATCATGTCCAAACTGGCATCGGCCTCAACCGCACCTCACAGCCGACCCAGTGGAACGATGTCTACAGCATCGAGCTCGAGCTCATGGCCGACTGCATGGCAGGCGCCTGGGCACGCGATGCCGCCGGACGCGGGGTGATCGAACCAGGAGATATCGAGCAGGCCGCCACCTTTGCCATCCAGATGCTCGGCGATCCGAAATACATCGGCGAATACGACGAGCAGGCGCACGGCAACGGCGAGCAACGCGTCTCCGCCATCATGGGCGGATACAACGACGGCTTCCTCGGCTGTAACTTGCTGATCTAGGCCTCGGGTGTGTCATCCGGGTTGCCGGTGAATCGCCCAGAGCTCGAACGAAATGAACCAAATCCGCAGTTCATGCGTTACAGATACTGAACGCTCCAACACCGTTCTCACCAGCGGAGTTGGAGCGTTTGTATGCCGGTAAACGTTTAGATCGAAAGGACGCTGCAATCGTGCCGCCACGGATAACCTCGCGACGAACGCTTCTCATGGGCTCGGCCGCCCTCTCCGCTGCCGCGATTGCCCCGAAACTCACCCGAGTCGCGGCCCAGGGCGACGGCACCAGCGTAGACGACGGCTATCTCCTTCCCGCCAATCGCATCCTTTCCTATTACGGATTTCCGACCAACGAGCTGATGGGCATCCTCGGCGAATACGCCAAGGAAGACCTGCTGCCGATCCTGCAGGAACAGGCTGCCGCCTACGAAGCCGCCGATCCTTCCCGCCCGGTCAGGCTCGCCTTCGAGGTCATTGCTTCGGTCGCGCAGCGCGATGCCGGCGCGGACGGCAACTATCTGGAATACACCGATCCCGCCTGGATCCAGGAATATGTCGACTACACCGCCGAAAACGATCTCCTGCTCATTCTCGACATGCAGTACGGCTACAACACCACCGAGCAAGAGCTGAACGCCGTGCGCGAGTACCTGCTCTATCCCCATGTTCACCTGGCGCTCGATCCGGAGTTCAGCGTGAACGAGGGCGAGGTCCCCGGCGAAGTGCTCGGCCAGATCGACGCCGCCGACGTCAACTGGGCCCTGCAGGAGTTGGCCAACATCTCGGCCGAAAACGGCCTTCCGCCCAAGATCCTGATCGTCCACCAGTTCAATCTCTACTCCATCACCAACAAGGAGCAGATCGTCGCGCCGGACGGTGTGCAATTCGTGCTGGAAGTCGACGGCTGGGGCGATCCCGTCGCCAAGACCGATACCTACAACGTCGTTGCCGGCGAAGTCCCGTTCGACTTCTACGGTTTCAAGCTCTGGTATCAGCAGGACGTTCCGCTCATGACCCCGGAAGAGGTCGTCGCCCTCGTTCCGTCACCAGACATCGTTATCTACCAGTAGTGCAGGCCCGCTGCGGCCTGCACGGGCCAAAAGCCCGGACACCACACCGTAAATCTTCCCCAATCGAAAACGAGCGCGTCGGCAGTCGACGCGCTCGTTGCTTGGTGTCGTGCTGAACGGAGTGAAGCATCTCTCCGGCACCGGGATCCCTGAATCCCCTATTCGCTCTTGCCGAATACGACCTCGTCGCTGGGAACCACGCCCATGGTGCGTCCCGGCGCAGCCTGGAACGACCAATAGAGGTTCGTATGTGAAATGACCTTGTCAGGCGATGGCGCGCCCCATTCACTCAAATCTTCGGTCGTATGCGCATCCTGGACTAGCAGGGCGTCGTAACCGCGGGCGACCGCGCCATGCAGCGTCGAACGGATGCAAGCGTCCGTTTGCGCGCCGGTAACGACCAGGCTACCCGCCGCAAGATCCGCCAGCACCGCCTCGAGATTGGTCGCCTCGAACGCATCGCCATATTGCTTCTCGATCTTCGGCTCACCAGCCTTCGGCTGCAGCTCCGGCACGATCTGCCACGTGTCGCTCCCCTTCGGCAGCTCCTCGGACTCGTGCTGAACCCAGACCACCGGCACATCCGCCAATCGCGCCTTGTCCAGCACAAGATTGATATTGGCAATGACCTCATCTCGCTGATAGCCAGTCGCCATGACGCCATTCTGGACATCGATAACGAGGAGAGCAGTGTTGGGTCGATTCGCGAATGTGGACATGGGAACTCCTCTCGAAAAACGCTAGGCAATCACGGGACGCGAACATAATTATAGATCATATGTTCGCGTCCCGCCGAAGTCCCCAATGCATTGGATGCATCGTTATGGTGCTTCGATCCCCACCTGATCGGCATGCGCTTTCGCTTCCGGCGTTGGCTCGACCTCGGGCACCGGATCGGGCAACGGCGGCGGCGCCCAGGGACGCGACCGGTCGATCCGGCCGGCCAGCACCTCGGCGATATGCTGCGTTCCACGACCGGTAAAGTGATCGATCTGTTGGCGGCAGGAAACCCCGGCCACCGCCACGGTGGTAGTGGAATTGAGCTGATTGATCGCCGGGAAGAGCCGCTCCTCACCGATCTTTTTCGAGACCTCGTAGTGCTCGGTTTCGTAACCGAACGATCCTGCCATACCGCAGCACCCGGCGCCGCTCTCGCTCGCCGAGCATCCAGCCGACTTGAGAATCGCCATCGACGGTCCCATCCCGATCAGCGCCTTCTGATGGCAATGCCCGTGGAAGAAGACATCGTCACTCCCACCGTCGAGCCAGTTGATTCCCAGCTCCCCATCGGCATCGAGCTTGGCCAGATATTCATCGATCATGAATGCATGCTTGGCGACCAGCTGCGCATCCTCATTCCCGGGCAACAGATCGATGTACTCATCCCGCAACGTGAGAATGCAGCTCGGCTCGGTCCCAATGATGGGAATGCCCAGACGCGCATGCGGCGCCAGCAGCTCGACATTTCGCCGCGCCGACTTGCGCGCCTCGGAAACCAGTCCCTTGGAGAGCATCGGGCGACCGCAGCATGCCCTGCGCTCTTCGATGATCACCTGGAAACCGGCCGCTTCCAGCAGCTCGACCGCCGCCATCCCGATCCGCGGGTAGTTGTAGGTCGCAAACGTGTCGTGGAAATAGACCACCGCGCCACGCGTGGGGCGGTTCTGCGGCAGCGCCCGCACATGTTTTTTCCAGCGCTTGACGAAGTTGTTGTGCTTGAAGGTCGACATCTTCCGATCGGGATGCACCCCGACCGCGCGCATTACCGGCGCGCCCAGCGGCGTGGTCATCGCCAGATTCGCCAAAGGCGCGAAGGTCGATCCGAGCCGCGACAGCGTGTGGATCTTGCCGAAGATCTTGGCCCGCGTGGGTGTTCCGTTGGCGTCGTAGTACTGCGCCAGGAACTCGGTCTTGAGCTTGGCCATATCCACGCTGGACGGGCACTCGGTTTTGCACGCCTTGCAGGAGAGACAGAGATCCATGACCTCATAGGTCTCCTTCGAAGTCAGGTCGGACGGCTCGAAGATGTTGCCAGCCAGCGCATTGCGCAGCGCGTTGGCCCGCGCGCGCGTGGTGTCCATCTCGTCCTTGGTCGCCATGTACGACGGGCACATCGTTGCCGCTTTCGTCTTGCGGCACACCGCGGCCCCATTGCACATCTCGACCGCGGCCATGAACCCGCCCTCGCGTGAGAAATCGAGATGCGTTTTGAGTTCGATCGGGTGGTAATCCGCCCCAAGACGCAAGTTCTCGGTCATCGGTGGCGCGTCGACCTTTTTGCCCGGATTCATGATGCCGTCCGGATCGAAGATCGCTTTGAACTGGCGCATGGCCTGGTAGAGCTCGGATCCGAAGATGACTTCGTTCAGCTCCGACCGCTGCAACCCGTCGCCGTGCTCGCCGGACATGACGCCGCCGAAGCGATGCGCCATCTCTGCGGCCTCGTCGGCCATCTCTTTCATCATCTGGATGCCTTCGGCACTCTTCAGATTGATGAGCGGGCGAATGTGCAGGCAACCGGCGGACGCATGTGCGTAATACGCCGCCGTCGTGCCATGTTCCGCGCACATCTTCTCGACCGCGCCGACGAACTCGGCCAGATGCTCGACCGGCACCGAGACGTCTTCGATCACCGGAATCGGCTTGTAATCTCCCCGAATCGAATAGAGCAATCCCAGCCCAGCCTTGCGCACCGACCAGATATCGGCCTGCCGCTTGGCGTCCAGCACCCGCTGCGGTTCGGCCGCCATGCCGACCTTGTGCTCCTTGAGATGCTTCTCCAGGTTTTCGCACTTGGCGATCAGCTCGGACTCCGACTCGCCGTAGAACTCGACACACAGGATGCCGGCTGGGTCGCCTTCGATGAACGAAATTCGGCTGGCATATCCCGGCTGTGCCCGCGTCAGATCGATCAGCATCCGGTCCATCAGCTCGACCGCGGATGGATCGCATTCCAGAATCCGCTCGGTGGCCTCCATCGCCGGGACCAGCTCGGCAAATTGCAGCAGCACCAATGCCGTCTGCTTCGGCGTCGGCACCAGCTTCATGCGTGCCTGCAACACCGTCGCCAGCGTACCCTCGGACGACACCAGCAGTCTCGCCGGATTGAATTCGCCGTCCGGCTTCAGCAGCTCGTTCAGGGAATACCCGGTCGATCTCCGCCAGTGCGGTGGAAAATCCCGCGCGATCAGCTCCCGGTTGGCTTCCCGGAAGGCCAGAATGTCGCGCAGCAACCGACCGCGCGGATCGTCCGCCGCTGCCTGCGTGGCCAGCGTGTCCGCAGACACCTGGCTCAGCTCGGCCACCCCACCGGTGGCCAGCGCGGCCCGCACGCTCAACACGTTGTCGCCGGTCATGCCATAGAGAATCGAATGCGCACCGGTCGAGTTGTTGCCGATCACCCCGCCGATGGTGGCGCGGTTACTGGACGATGGATCGGGCCCGTACATCAGCTTGTTGGCTTTGAGCTGGCTGTTCAGGCTTTCGAGATTGAGCCCCGGCTCGGTGAGCACCGTTCCTTCCTCGACATTCAGATCGTGAATGCGCGAGAGGTATTTGGAAAAGTCGATCACGAGCGCCGCGCCTACGGTCTGTCCCGCCAGCGACGACCCACCGCCTCGCGGCAGAATCGGCACACCATGACTTGCCGCCAGTTCGATCGCCCCGATCGCATCGTCCATCGACCGCGGAATCACCACGCCGACCGGTTCGATCTGGTAGTTGGACGCATCGGTCGAATAGAGCATCCGCGAGGTCCGGTCGAACCGCACCTCACCGTTGATGCGCGCTTTCAGCTCGGCCTGCAGCACGCGGCTCGTTTCGAGCGCGGCGCGGCCTGGTGAGACGGGAGTTGCAGAAGTTGGCGGAAGAACCGTACTCGATGTCACGTCTGGGAACCCTCGCTGCACGACCGGCGCTCGACCGGACTGTCCGCTACGCCGTATGCCCGGAACCCTGCGAGTGTACCAATCCGTTCCCGAACGAGACTGCTTCCTTCCATCCTTGCGCGCCCGCCTTGCGTAGACTTGATCGAGGAGCGCACGCCAATGAGCCTATCCGAACGCCAACCCATCCATCTTCCATTGGAAGCTGGCCGCCGTTACGAGCTCGGCGCGATGCGGGCCGTGTTCAAGGCCGACGGCTCGGAAACCGGTGACCGCTATTCCGTCTCCGAATGGTGGCTCGATCCGCAATCTGACGGTCCCGGTCCGCACCAGCACGAATCGAACGACGAAATCTTCGTGGCGCTCGTGGGGCGTCCCTCTGTCCTGGCCGGCGATCGATGGTACGAGCTCGAAACGGGCAGCACCATCGTCATTCCAGCGGGCATCCAGCACGATTTCGCCAACCGCACCAATCACCCAGCCTGCCTGCTGAATCTCTTCGTACCCGGTGGCTTCGAGCAGAACATGCCGGAAATCGTCGCCTGGTTCGCCAGGCAGGAAAGCGAAGCCACATGAAGCTCTCTCGCCGCGCATTGCTTGGCATCGCCGCCGCCGTTGGACTAATCCGAATTCCGCGTGAACCGGTTGCCGCGCAAACCACCCCGGCTTTTACGCTCCCCATGGGGTGGGAAGGTCGCATCCCCGGGGACGGCACCATCCTCCGCCACGCCTTCGATGTGGAAAATACCTCGCTTTACCCCGGCTGGTGGCACACCGGCGAAAACTGGTATCTCGATTTCGACGGCAACTCCGCCGGCGCCCCGGTCTATGCCGTTGCCGAGGGAACCGTCGTCTTCGCGGGTTCGGACTACCCCGGCCGGGTGGTCATCATCCAGCACGACGGCGGCATCTATTCGATGTACGGCCATCTCGACTACGCGCTGCTGATCGGCGAAGGCGAGTCGGTGGCACGCGGCCAGTTGATCGCGCGGGTGCTCGACAAAACCGATGGCCGCTCCCCCAGCCACCTCCATTTCGAGATCCGCACCTTCCTCATCGAATCCATCGTCAATGGCGATGCCCCCTGGTACGACTACGCGTGCGGCTACCAGTGCCCGCCCGGCCCCGGCTACTGGCCCTTCTACAGCGAGCTGCTGCCAACCCAGGTCGGCTGGCTCAATCCGCTCCATGTCATCTACGGAAGGGCCTATGGCTCCGACATTCCCGCGGGCGCCGAAGTCATCGCATCCGAATCCGCGGGTGAGCTGCCGGTGCGCCCGACTCGCGAATCGGCAAGCACGTCCACTATCACGCTCACGCCCGGTCAACGGCTTCCCCTCCTCGAGATCGCCACTGGCGAGGAGGCCACCCTCGAAACCAGCGCGGATGCCTATTCCATCTGGTGCAAAGTCACACTGCCATCGGGCGAAACCGGCTGGCTCCCGGCTGTGCGCGCCACCAGTGAATATGTCCAGACCGATGGCCGCCCCGCTACCATCCGCATCGACCTGCTGCTCGAATAACCAGGCACAAATCACCCATCGCCGTTGGAATCGGAAAGCTCCGTCGCCAGTTGTGAGCAAAGCGCCACGATCTGGCCCATGTAGAACACGCCCCCGCGCGAGAGCTGCGCGTCCCAACCTCGCGCCACGGACAGCAACAGATCCTGGTTTGCCATCAATCCGTCAGCATCCAGCGGCACCGCCTTGGTGAGATCGCCGTCGCGAATCCAGCCCACCCGCGCGCTCATGGCACTGGCGGCGATATCGATCAGATTCGCCAGCGGGATCCCCAGCGCCGCTGGCGCCATCCAGTCGTGGGGCGCCGCCTGCGCGGTCGCATCGGCAGCGGCCCGGGTCATCATGCGCACGTGAACCGTGGCATGCTCCAGATCCCGCTCTGTGCGGTGATAGTGCGCCACCGTCTCGCGCAGACGCCTTGCTTGCAGGTTGTACTTCAGGCTGATCTCCGCCTGGTCGATCGCGTCCCGCGCGGCACGGTGTTGTTCTTCGGTATTCCGCGCCCGTTGCAGCAGCTCGACGACTGTCGCGTGGTCGATCCCGTTCCGAAACGCATCTGCCAGATGTTCCAGATCTGTCTGCAGCGCCGCGCCGAGCTCCAGCAACCGCTCTCGCGCGGGCGGCAGGAGGTTCGTCGGCGCCACCGACGCATTGGTGATCAAACCGATTCCGCTGCCGATCAGGACATTCACGATCCGCAGCCAGCCACTCTCCCCCAGCGTTGCCACGCTCGCCGTCAGAACCATGAGCAAGCCGGTCACCGCCATTTGCTGCGTGCTCGACGCTTCGAGATTGAATCGGCGCCCGACGAAGAACGCAACGAACACGACCAGCGCGATCGAAATCAGCGGGCGATGCGTCTGATGAATGATGACCAGTGCCAGCAGCACGCCGAAAATCGTTCCCAGCACGCGTTGCCACGCGCCGTGCATGCTCCCCGCATTGGTCAGATTGATCGCGAAAATGGCGGAGATCGGCGCGAACACCGGGACCGGGTTCCCGGGAATGAACCGCGCTACCCAAAAGGCCAGCACCGCCGCGATGGTGGTTTTGACGACGCGCTCGCCCACCCCGTGCGACCGCAACCAGGCGAACAACCGCTCCAGTGGGCCGGCTGCTCCCGTCAGATACGCAATGGCATCCAGTGTGCGATCGGTCATGGTGCGTCCAGGTCGAGCGGTTACCAGCGGACGGCATCGTATCGCGTTGTCGCGCGACAGGTCCCGCGCTAAGGATCGGGAGGCAGGATCTCCAGCTGATCCACCGGAACGCTCAGATCGGTAATGAGCTGCGTGGCCAGCGCCACGACTTCGCCAAGATAGATCCAGCCGCCCTGCCGCAGCTCATCGTCATACCTCGCCGCTCGTGCGCCAATCGCGGCCTGAAACCCGGTAAGGCGCACGTTGTCGACCGGGAGTCCGCCGGTCAGATCCCCCTCGCGAATGCGCGTCATATGCGCATCCAGCGTTTCGACGCCCAGATCGAGCAGGTCTGCCAGCGGCCCGCCCAGTGCTGCTCCGGCCAACCAGCCTTGCGGAGCCTCCTGGGCGGTGGCGTCCGCCAGCGCCCGGGCGATCATGCGGGTCTGGATCGAGGCATGCTCCAGCGCCAGATCCGCGCGTTGATAGAGCCCGAGCACGTTCCGCTGCCGCCGGCCCAGCAGGTTGAATTGCAGGCTTTCGCGCGCCTGGCTCAAGGTGTTGTCGAGCTCGAGCAGCTTCGTGTTGGTCTCCCGTGCCAGGTGAAGCGTGGTGACCGCTTCGTCATTGCTGATGCCCGTGCGCACGGCCCCCGCCAGCGCACGCAAGTCATCCTGAATTGCGGAACCCACATCCAGCAACCGCCGCCGGGCATCCGGCAGGTAGTTGGGCGGTGCCACCGATGCATTGAGCAGCAGCCCGACCCCGGTTCCGATCAGCGTGTTCGCCAGATGCAGCATGGCCGCATCGTTGACCTGGTTGCTCGCGGCGCCGAGCACGATCAGCAGCGCCGAAACCGCGATCTGCTGGATGCCTCCCGGATCGAGCCCCAGCCTGCGCCCCACGTAGAACGAGATCAGGATGACCAGAAAGATCGCCCATGCATTCGGCCCGATGTATTCGCTGATCAGCACCGCCAGCAGAATACCGAACACCACCCCCAGCACCCGCTGCACCGCGTCCCGCATGCTCCCGGCAATCGTGAGGTTGATCGAAAAGATGGCCGTCAGCGGCGCCAGGATCGGCGCCGGGTTGTCGGGCAACAATCCCGCCAGCAACCAGGCGACCACCGCCGCCACCGCGCTCTTGATGACGCGCTCGCCCAACCCATGCGCGCGAAACCAGTCGAGCAGCGACCGCAACGGCCCCGCGGCTCCAGTGAGATATTCGATTGCGGTTAACAACGCGGATCGCATCGTATCGTGCGCTCGTTCTCGCGAATTCGCCTGGCCTTGAACAACTGATCGAGCGATCGAGGATTGCCAGCAAATTGCATGGTGCAGTATGGTGATAACGGGTCAAAAGGGAATTGCGTGGTGAAGGCGTCGTTCCCGCTGACTATCGGGAAGGACTGTCCAATGCGCCGTACGTTCGCGTTTGGACTTGCGGTTTGGCTGGTAACCGCGAGTCTTTTGGTATTCCCTTCCCAGCCTGCGTTGGCCCAGGATGGCGGCTCCCTCGGCGACGCG
The DNA here is from genome assembly GCA_963720855.1 of uncultured Chloroflexia bacterium. Classification (GTDB taxonomy): domain Bacteria; phylum Chloroflexota; class Chloroflexia; order Thermomicrobiales; family UBA6265; genus JAMLHN01. The sequence goes on from CAVRGV010000003.1 coordinate 1,229,160, forward strand.
CCCTATCTTGCCGACGGAATGGTGGTCGCCGCCGCGGGCGACGATATCGTCCAGTCGGCGGCAGTTCCGGCGGTCGACATTTCCTCCCGATCGTCAGCGGCCAGTTTCTTCTTCAGCTATTACACCGCACAACCCGCTATCGGCTGGACTGGCTCGCAAGCGAGCTGCACCGCCGGGACGACCAGCGCCGCCTTCAAAGCCGCGGTGATCGACCGGGTGGCCTTCTATCGCGCGATGGCCGGCGTCCCCTCGAGCATTGGGTTGGCCGCAACATCCAGCACATCCAATCAACAAGCGGCCCTGATGTTCAGTCGCAACAATCAGCTCAGCCATTCCCCCGCGTCGAGCTGGGCCTGCTACACCTCCGCCGGAGCCCAGGCGGCCGGGAGCTCGAATATCGCGCTTGGCCTCTACGGTCTCAGCGCGATCGATGCCTATATGAAAGATGCCGGCGGAAACAACACGGCAGCCGGCCATCGCCGCTGGTTGCTCTATCCACAAACCCAGTCGTTCGGCACTGGCGACGTTCCCGCGGTGGGAAGCTATTCCGCCGCGAACTCGCTCTGGGTGTGGGACGCGAACGTCAGTGGCCCCCGGCCCACCACCCGCGACGGATACGTTGCCTGGCCACCACCGGGATACGTTCCGTATCAGGTCGTCTATCCACGCTGGTCGTTTTCGTATCCGAATGCCAGTTTTGGCAGCGCTTCGATCACCGTGACGCTGAATGGCTCCAACGTGCCGGTCTCGATCGATTCCTCGACGTCGACCGGCTATGGGGAAAACACGATCGTCTTTCGGCCAAATGGGCTGTCCGATTCGAGCACCTGGGCAAACCCGGGTACCGACAAGACCTATACCGTCCGCATCTCGGGCGTCTCGGTGGGTGGTCAAAACCGCACCTTCACCTATAACGTGACCGTCTTCGATCCATCCAGTGCCGATCCCGGACCGGTCACCTCGACGCCAACAACGACCTCTACCCCCTCACCCACCCCGACCCGAACCGCCACCAGCCTCGGAAGCACCGCGGTGGCGTCCGCAACTCCGACTGGATCGCGCACGCCGACCACAATTCCAGGCGGCTACGCGGTTGGCGAGAATTTCATGTTGACAGCCAGCGTCAGCCTCCGCAGCGGCCCCGGAACGTCCTTCTCGCGCATCGCGGTCTTACCCAGCGGTACCATCGGGACGGTCACTGGCGCACCGGTTTCCGCCGATGGCTACACCTTCTATCCCGTTTCGGTGCCCGGGTATAGCGCCGGCTGGATCGCGGGTGAGTACTTCGCCCGCGTCGCCACCGCCACGCCCACCCGCACGCCAACCACCACGGCTGCCACCGCCACGCCCACCCGCACAGCCACCGCCGTCGCGGCAACCTCCACCCGCACCGCCACGACGGCCTCGCAGTCGACAGCCACCCGCGTTCCCGGCGGATTCATCAGTGGCGATACCGTCCGCACCACTGCCACGGTCAACCTCCGCTCCGGTCCCTCGACCAGCGCGAGCGTGGTCACGGTCGTTCCCTCGAACACGAATGGCACCATCACCGGCCCAGGGGTCGTCAGCGGTTCGAACACGTTCTATCCCGTCACGCTGCCAGGTTTCGGTTCTGGTTGGATTGCCGGTCAGTATCTGGCGATGGTGACGGTCAGCATTCCCACCGCAACCTCGACCAGCGGATATGTGGTTGGCGCCACGGTCTATACCACCACCAATCTCAACATCCGCTCGGGACCGGGTACCGGGTATTCATCACGCGGGGTCGCGGCCAAGGGCACGGCAGCGGTGATTACCGGCGCCGCCGCCAAGAGCGGTTCGGTCACCTGGTATCCGCTCGATGTCGACGGCATCGGCGCCGGCTGGGCCTCGGGCACCTACCTGTCGCTCACCCCAACCGTGCAGGGTCCCCAGCTCCCGACAGCCAACGATCCCGATGACGAGCAGCCGGGCGATGCGACCTGGACCGCCACTGTTTCGCCAACGCTCGATCCGACATCCACCTCCACCGCCGTGCCACCGAGCAGCACGCCGATTCCAACCGCTACCGCAACGGTGGTGGATGTCATCACTCCGACGCTCGCCGCGCCGCCCAGCGAAACTCCGGTGCTCACGCCCACCGATGAGCAACAGGTATCGGGTCCGGTCTTGCCGACCGAAACGCCTGAGCTGAACACACCGCCGGAGCAAACGCCCTGGTTGCCGATCGCGCGCATCCAGCGCAGTCCGGATTCTCAACCGGGCCAGGTGCTGGTCGACAACGATCCGTCCACCGTCTGGTTCGCAAACGGCGCCGGACAGCCGCTGGCGATGTTCGTCCTCGATCTCGGCCAGGTGAGCGCGTTCTCGCAGATCGCGTGGCAAACCGGAGCGTCCGGGATTTCCGGGACCCTCTATCTGTCGGTATCGTCCGACAACGTCGTCTGGACCGACCTCGACCCGACCCTCGCCTATGCCACTGACGACGGTTGGATCGCGCTCGATGCCCCGGTCTCCGCGCAATACATCCGCTTTGTCTTCGTGAACGACATCGCCACCGACACACTCGGCGGCGTCGCCGACGTACGAATCCTGCCCTAGGGCATGCAACGCAAACGGCCCCAGCGCAAATAAGCGCTGGGGCCGTTCCTCGTCTTGGAGTTCTGAAAACCCGATCAGTCGTCGATCGCTTGATTCAATTCGCTTAGCTGCACCTTCTGCTGCCCCTGCTCGTCGAAGTTGTCGTCTGCCAGCCACCGCTCGAAGTTCGGGCGCAGGCGGGGCCACTCACTATCGAGAATCGAATACCAGGCGGTGTCGCGGTTGTGACCCTTGACGATCAGATGCTGATAGAAGGTGCCCTCGTAGCGGAATCCCAGCCGGTTCGCGGCCTTGCGCGAGGGGTTGTTGAGCGCATTGCACTTCCATTCGAATCGCCGGTAACCCAGGTCGGTCAGCGCGTAATCCATGAGCAGATAGAGCGCCTCCGTGGCTGCCGGGGTCTTCTGGAGCGGCGAGCCGAACATGATGTGCCCGATCTCGATCGAGCCCGGTCCGGGATGGATGTTCAGAAAACTGGCCATCCCGGTGGTGCGGCCGGTCTTGCGGTCCCGAATGGCGTAGAAGAGCGGATCGTTCGAAACCGCGCAGTCGCTGACCCATTGGCTGAATGAGGGAAAATCGGCAAATGGACCGGCGGGGAGATAGTCCCAGATGCGCACTTGATCCGGCTGGCCATGGGAAGCCGCGAACAGATCGCTGGCGTGCCGGACGGCATCGAGCGGTTCGAGCGTGCAATAGTCGCCGTGCAGCACCTTGCGCTCGGGCCGCAATCCCTTGGTTGGCGGCACCGCCTGGCCGGAAGGTGGTCGGGTTCGCATCCGGTCTTGATCGTGCGCCGCAGTCATCGCTCTCTCCACTCCATCTGGTCATCGGTCCTCGTATCAGCATGATACCGCCCGCACCTGTCCAGCGGGCTCGCGTCCCATCTTGCAGCGATGAAGCCTCCGATCACTGTCGAAAAGCGACGAGCGGAGCCGGGCTAATCCCGACTCCGCTCGCTTGAACGTATGGGGTGCGAGCCGTTCGATGATGCTCGCGGATTTCATTAGTGGGCGCCGGGTTGTCCATTACCCCGGCAATACTCGTGATTACCTCGGTCGGATGCTCGTCATTGGAACGAGCCGCGGCTGGGAAAAGTTCCCCGGATACCGCTCGTTGCAGTGATGGACCCTCGTTCTCCCTCCGGAGTGCCGCAGCCGGAGGCGCTGTCCCTGTGCAGATGGACACGCTAATCGTGTCGTTTCTGTCTGGCGGGACGCCAGATCGCGACCGGACGCCGCGATCTGGCGCAGTGGTATCGGGTTCATTAGCGAGCGAGCTCGAGCTCCAGTCCGGGATCGTACGCTCGCTCTGGGCGAGGCTCCGGCTGAATCTTGCTGCCGGCTGCGATCAGCGCCAGGCCGATCGAGCGGCGCATGCCGCCAAGGAAACCGAACGGTGGGCGCTGGGCCGAGTTGCGCGCCTGCTTGAGACGCATATGGCGCTCGACGTCGCGCTGCAATTCTTCCGCGTTGACGCGCATCAACCATGGGTGATGAGGATGCATTTGAGTTTCACTCCTGTAGCTGTCCGGGCATATGGCCCGGTGTCGGGTTCATCGATTGGTTTGCAGTCCTGGCTCGTACCCCGCGTGGGGGAGCCAGTCTGCGAATTTCGATTGGCGCGATGCGCCACCTTCATTTGCCCCGTTCCTGGGGCGACACGTTTGCGATTCATGAAAAATCCCTCCTGAACATGCCAGACGGTTGCGTCAGAGCCGGCGCCGGCTCGACGTGCGTACGCTTCGCGGGCCATGCGAAGCGAATGTGATTACAGCGTTGGGGTACAAAAAGCCCCGGGCGGTTTCACCAACCCGAGGAAATCCTGACGTATCCGCCGGACGCTCTAGTGAGCGCGGGCAGTAGTCGTTCCCGGGTGGGCGAGATTCAGTTGGACGGCGGTACCGCAATAGGAAACATGAAGATTGCTGTTGCGGTTCATCTTCTGCATCGAAACCATTGGGTCGTCCTCCTTTCTGCTCGCGAGCGCCTGTAGTTGGCGCAATCCCCCACTCGGGTATTTATCTCAGAAGTTACCCGGCGCTTTCGCACCGGGCGTGGATACATCATTTCATGGAATCCGCCAGATGTCAACAGGTTTCCTGCAATGAATTTCTATCGGCTCTCAGCGGTCAATGGGCCGATAGAATGCACGCGTACGCTCGTTGCCTGGTTTCGTCATTCAGGAGCTCGACAGGACATGGACGCCGCTCGCCAGTATTCGACTCAGGTTCTCGCCCGATTGGAGCGCATGGCCGATGATCAGGCCGTGGCGATCGAAGCTGGCTCGGCGGCCGTCGCCGGTGCCATCGGCAACGGGCATCGCGTCTGGATCGCTGAAACCACCCACTGCCTCCATGACGAGGGCACCTACCGCGCCGGCGGGTTGATGGCCGTCCACCGGCTGGCCGATCCGGTTGCCATCGAAGGCGGCGATGTGGTGCTCATCGGCACCAATGCCGGCACCACCGCGCTGACCGTCGATCTTGCCCTGATTAGCCGGGATCGCGGCGCCACATCAGTCGCGCTGACCCAGATTCCGTACGAAATGGATCCACGGCTCGTACCAGAGCACGCGAGTGGAAAGCGCCTCTCCGAGGTAGCCGACATCGTCGTCGACATGGGCGGCCAGTACGGCGACACCGAGCTGACCTTCACCTCAGGGAGTCGCCGCTTCGCCGCTATTCCTGGTTCCGGCGTGGCCGAGGTGATGGTCATGTGGATGATCTTCGCCCGCGCCACCGAGCTGCTCTGCGAGCGCGGAACCCCGCCGCTCATCTGGGACAGCATGCAAATGCCGGGCGTCCACGCCGAAAATCTGGACCGCTTCGCGGCCTATCGCTCGTCGCGCATCGGCTACACGACAACGGAATAGCCCCGAACGACACACGACATCAGCAGCGATTGGGCCTGATAACTTGTCTCCCTGATGGAATCCCGGCACCCAAACCAAGGGAGTTTTAGCCCAGGGTTTCAACCGTGGGAACCCACTATCCCTTGAGCGCTCCCGCGGTCAGTCCGCGGATGAACTGCTTGGTCAGCAGCACGTAGGCCAGGATCACCGGCAACGCTGCGACCATCACCCCCGCGAAGATGTAGCCCCATTCGGTCGAGTAATACCCGCGCAGGTTGTTGATGCCGACCTGTAACGTCGGCGTTCCCGGCGAGAGAATCAGCGCCAGGAAGAACTCGTTCCAGATCGAAACCCCATTCAGAATCGCCACGGTCGCGAGCGCCGGCTTCGTGAGCGGCACCACCACATCCCAGAACGCGCGAAACTCGCCTGCCCCATCCAGCCGGGCGGCTTCGGCCAGCTCGCCCGGCAAGGTGTTCATGAACCCTGCCATCAGGAAGACGGAAAACGGCAAACCCAGCGCGGTATAGAGCGTGATCAGGCCGGCGTGCGTGTTGACCAGATGGAGCGACTTCATCTGGAGCAAGCTCGGCAGGATGGTGAGCTGAATCGGGATCATCAACCCGGCCAGGAAATAGAGATAGATCGTGCGGCTAAAGCGAAAGTGGTAGCGGGTCAATCCGTATCCGGCCAGGCATGACAGGAAGACGATCACCGGCACCGAAATGAAGGTCACGATCACGCTGTTGCGCGCGTATTCGGCAATATGCGCTTCTCGCCAGACGCTCGTGTAGTTGTGCCATTCCCACTTGGCCGGCAGACCGAGCGGGTTGTCGTAGAAGTCGAACAGCGACTTGAACGACGCCAGAAACGCGAGCACCACCGGCAGCAGGGCGAAGATCACCGCCAGGATCAGCAAGAAATGAATCACCACGCTCAGCACGGTGTCCTTGACGCTGCGGCGCTTGCGCGCTGTTGCAGGCGGAAGCGTGGCGATATCGACCGATCCGCCCGTCACATCGCCACCTCACGCCGGCGCAGCAAAACTGCCTGGATACTGACCGCCGCAATCAGGAAGACGAACATGACCACGCCGGCCGCGACTGCATAGCCCTGCCGGTATTGGGTGCCCACGATCCCGCCCAGGCCAAACGCCTCCCGGTAGATCACCAGGCTCAGGACGTCCGTCGTGCCGTCCGGCGCTCCGCCCGGACCGCCGAGCACATAGGGAATGTCGAACGCGCGGAACATCGCGATGAACGTCGTGATCGTGACGATCGTGAACGCGGGCGCCAGCATCGGAAAGGTGACGCCGCGAAAGACCTGCCAGCTATTGCCGCCATCGACCCGCGCGGAATCCTTGAGATCGCCCGGCACCGATTGCAGCCCGGCCAGGTAGATGACGATCGGCACGCCGATGTGCTGCCAGGCCTGTACGATCCAGATCAGCTTGAAGGTCAGAAAGGTATCGGCCAGCCAGTCACGCTGCCACTCCGGGTGCCCCAGCTTGATCAGCATCGGATTCAGCATGCCGATGTTCGGGCCGAGGATGATCTGCCAGATGTACGCCGTGGCGACCAGCGAGACGATGACCGGCAGAAAGAGCGCCGATCGGTAGAACTCGTGCCCGCGCAGCTTGGTGTCGAGCGCCAGCGCTATCGGTAGCCCGATCGCATTCTGGATGATGAAGATCGCCAGGAAGAGCTGAATGTTGTTCCAGAGCGCATCCCGAAATTGGGGATCGCGCAAGATCTCGGTGTAGTTCGAGAAACCGATGAAGTCGGTCGCCGGGCCGAGCCCGGTCCAGTTGTACAGGCTATACCGAAACGCGGCTCCGGCCGGGAAGATGACGAACATCGTGTAGACCACGACCGCCGGAAAGATGAACGCCACGTACGGGCGTCTCGGATAGGTGATGGCCAGGAAGACCGCGCTGACGATGACGAACGCCCCAAGCATGATGAACGCATAGCGGCTTTCCAACCGGTTCATCAACAGCAGCGCGATGAGCAACAGCATCGCCGAAACGATCCCGAGCAGCAGCGCAAGCCGATCCCGATTGGGAACCGGCTGAGATTGCGGCAACGACATAGCCATCGTGAGCTCCGGGATGCGCAAGCGATGGCAGAGCGGAAGTCCGCTCTGCCATCGTCGTCAGGTGACCTAGGAGGCCGGGGTGGCTTCCGCGATAGCGGCAAGCTGTTCGTCGACCGACGCTTGCAGCTTGGCCGCGAACTCTTCCGGCGGGGTATCCGTGTCGTAGGCGGAGTTGCCGTCCGTGGTCCAAACCGTGCCGATATTGATGGTTGGCAAGCGCTCGTACCAGACCGGGATATCGAGCGGGGAGTTGACCATTTCCGTCAGGATCGGATCGCCCTCGGGCTCGACACCCTTGACCACCGGCAGCAGCTTGATATTGCGGTTCATCGACTGCGCGCCTTCGGGTGTCGCCACCCAGTTCAGGAACGTGATCGCCGCATCCATCTTCGACTCGTCGATGGCCGGGTTGATGCCGTACATGACCGACATCCCGGTATTGGTAACCTGCGAATGGTCGGCATCGGCGGCCGGCCAGTAGAAGAACCCGAGCTGCGCGTCCGGATCGATCTCGTAGTAGCCCGAGAGGTCGGCCGAACCACAGTCCATCATCGCGGTCTTGCCGGTGGCAAAGAGCGCCTTGGCTTCCGCGTAGGGGGTTCCCAGGAAGTTCTGCTGGTAGAAGGGAACCCAGTCGCGCATCTCCTGAATGACCGCGACCATATCGGGATCGGTGAGCTTCTTCTCACCGGTCAGGACCTGATCGAAGCCTTCCGTGCCCAGTACCGAAGACGCCAGACCGATGTAGTTGAAATAGGTCAGGCTGCCGTCTTTCGCGGCCGTGGAATAGGGGGTGATCCCCGCATCCAGCAGTTGCTGCATCACCGCGCGGAGTTCTTCCCAGGTGGCCGGCTCTTCCGTGACGCCCGCTTCTTCGAACAGATCGCGGTGGTAGCAGATCCCCACCGTGTAGCGGCCGCTGGGCGACGCCCAGACTTTGCCATCGATCGTTACCGCGTCGACGGCAACGTCGACCACTTGCGAGAGATCGAGCGAATCGGTCACGTCCACCAGTGTCCCGGCATCGACGTAGTTGCTCATTTCGGGCTGAGCCGGAACCATGTAGAGATCGGGGCCTGAACCAACGTTCAGCGCGGACTGGATCTTGGTCTTGTACTGATCGTTGGTCGTCATTTCGACCTCGATCTCGACCTCGGGATGCGCCGCGGTGAAATCGGCCATCACCGCCTTGAAGGGGTCCAGCAACTCGGGGAACTGTCCCCAGAAGGTCAGCTTGGTTGTGTCCTGATTGCGCTGGAAGAAGGGAGTCGTCGATTGCGGGGCAGCCGACGCCGGGGTTATCCGACTCGCGACACCTGCTCCGGCAACGACGCCGGCAGATTCCAGCAAGTGCCGTCTCGAGATTCGGGATTTGCTCTGGTTTTCCATGTTGACACCTCCATTGACGCCAATGACAGAAACCGTCGATTTCCGCTTGCGGGCCTGATCTTCCCTCCGCTCCTCACGACAAGAACGTAACGCCCCATCGTCTTCGCCTGGCGACGTGCGTCCACATTCTTGGTCAGCTATGCCGGAATGTCAACAGGTTGACCGATATGCTGTTATTGGTTTTCATACTTTCGGCGTAGCGGGAAAACGCTGCGCAGCCAACAGATCGCTTGGACGCAGGACACCGCCATGTTTTCGACCATCCTCAGCGCGCTTTTGCCGGTGGTGCTGACGATGTTGCTCGGCTATCTGGCCGGGCGGCATCACGATTTCACCAGCGATCAGGCCACCGTGCTCAACCGGCTCGTGCTGCTCTATGCGCTGCCGGCCGATCTCTTCGTCGGCATGGCAACCACCCGGCGATCGGAGCTGTTCGACTCGCTCCCCCTGATCGTCACCGTGGTTTCGACGATCGTCGTCAGCTTCGGGGCCACATTCTTCTTCTTCCACAAGCTGCGCCACAAGGATCCGGGGGCATCGGCGCTCTACGCGCTGGCCGTATCGGCGCCCTCGGTGGCGTTCGTTGGCAACAGCGTGCTCGGCTACCTCTATGGGGAACAAGACAGCGCGATTCCGATCAGCATCGCCACGCTCGCGATCAATCTCTGCCTGGTGCCGATCTGCCTCGTCTTGCTCGATGCGCAAGCCAGCGCCGGTACCGCGCAGCATCTCGACGCGCGCACCCTTGCCAAGGGCCTGGCGGCTGCGGTCAGGCAACCGATGATCTGGGCCCCAATCCTGGGGCTCATCGTCTGCTTGTCAGGAGTCGACTTTCCCGCGTCCTTCGAGCGGTCACTCGGCCTGCTCGGCGCGGCGACCGGCGGCGTTTCGATCTTCGCGGCCGGCGTGATTCTCTACGCCCAGCATGTGACCTGGTCACGCACGATCGGCGGACTGGTGGTGGCGCGCAATCTGATCGTGCCGGGAGCAGCGCTGCTCGCGATCCGGTTGCTCGGCCGAGAAAGCAGCGCCCAGCTTCAGGAAGCCGTCATCGCGCTGGCGATACCGGTCGCCTCGCTGATCGTAATCCTGGCCGTCCGCTACAAAACCGCCGAACAGGAAATGGCCTCGGTGCTCCTCTACAGCACGCTTGGCTCGATCCCGACGCTGTCGCTCTTCATCTGGCTGACGCGGTAAGACTCGGCGATGGGAGCCACGCTCGAAGCCTGAAGCTGTTTCATCCCTGGAGCAATCGCATTGGGAAGCCGCGCGGTGACGCGGATCCCACCGTCGGAGCCCGGAACGATGCTGAGCGTTCCGTCGTGCGCTTCCGCAATGCTCTTGACGATTGCCAGGCCAAGACCCACCCCGGAATCGTTGGTGCGTATCCGTTCCGTGCCGCGCTGGAACGGTTCGGTGAGGGTCGAGATAAGCTCACGGGTGAGGCTGGGACCGGTGTTTTCGACCGTGAGCGTAACGAACTCGGCGTGATTGGCGGTCGTAACCTGCACGGTGCCATGATCGGGCAGGTTGTAGACGATAGCGTTATGCAGCAGGTTGGTCGTCATCTGCAACAGGAGCGCATGTGAGCCGAATGTGGGCGCGATCTCACCGGAGGTCTGCACGCTGACGCCGAACTGTTCCGCGAGGGGAAGCAAAATCTCGGCGGCCTCTTCCGCGACGAGGGACACATCGACGTTCGCCCGGGTGAACGATCGCTGATCGGCGCGGCTCAGCAGCAGCAAGGCTTCGGTCAGTTCGATCGCCCGGGCGTTGACCGCGTAAAGTCGCTCGACAAGCTCTCCCATGTCCTGATTGGGATCGCTACGGGCAACCTCGAGCAGGGTTTGCGTGGTTGCCAGCGGGGTACGCAGCTCGTGGGATGCGTTGGCCGCGAACCGGCGCTGCTCGGCGAGATGCGCCTCGAGCCGCGCCAGCATGGCGTCGAAGCTGTCGGCCAGCTCCCGGAACTCGTCCTGCCGGCCATCCAGCTCGATCCGGTGGGAAAGCGAACCCGACGTGGCTATTCGAGTAGCGGCGGTGATGCGCGAGAGCGGCGCGAGCATCCGCCCGGCCAGCAGCCAGCCCCCCAGGATTCCGAAGAGCAGCAGCACCGCGATTGCGACCGCGGCGGCCGGCACATACTCGCGCAGAAAGTACGAGTTGTTCCCAGGAATCAAGGCGCCTAACGTGTGGATGACACCATTCGGGGAATATGGCAGGAAGAACCGGGACGAGACACTGTACTGCCCCACGAACCACGCGGCGGCGAGCATCAGCGCGCCGGCCACCATGAGAAAGCCCACGTAGCTGAGGGTGAGCTTGACCCGCGCGCTCAGTCCCGGGCGCCTATCCACCGTCGTCGCTCGGGAATTCAGCATTCGTTCCGGTCTGGATGCGGTAGCCAACCCCAGGAACCGTTTCGATCAGCCAGGGTTCGCCCAGCCGCTTGCGCAGCGCGGAGACGGTAATGCGCACGGCATTGGTGAAAGGGTCGGCATTCTCGTCCCAGGCCCGCTCCAGCAAGGCTTCGGCGCTGACCACCCCACCGCCGGCAGTGACCAGCACCTCGAGCACGGCGAACTGCTTCCTGGTCAGCGCGACATAGCGTCCCTCGCGGTAGACCTCACGGCGGAACGGGTCCAACCGCAACCCGGCGACTTCCTGCACCGGTGGCCGGCTATGCGCGCGCCGCCGATCGAGCGCTCTGAGCCGGAGCACGAGCTCCTGCAACGCGAAGGGTTTCGTGAGGTAGTCATCCGCGCCGAGCTCGAACCCGGAAGCTTTGTCGTCGAGTCGGTCGGCCGCCGTCAGCATCAGGATCGGCATACCGCTTTCCGAGGCCACGATGCGTTTCGCGATCTCATCCCCGGACGGTCCAGGAATGTCCCGGTCGAGAATGGCGATGTCGTACGCGTTGACGTCCAGCAGCTCCAGCGCGGTATCGCCATCTCCCGCGATATCGGCGGCAATTGCTTCCAACCGCAACCCATCGCGGATGGCCTCGGCCAGATAGGGCTCATCCTCGACGATCAAGACACGCATGCGTTCCATTCTACGAGCGGGCGCATATCGTCCGCATATCGAAAAAACCATACGTGCCGGCAACACCGCGTTGCCTACCTTGGCAGTATGAACAAGACCACACGCGTTCGAAACACCACCTACACGCTCGCACTGCTCATGGCCGTCGCCCTGGTGCTCGTCACCGTTGGCGTCATAGCATCATTTGACGTCCGGTCGGCGCCGTCTCCGCGCTTCTTCGGCGATGCCCTGGGGGGCAGGGTGGCTGAGTTGGAGTCGGACGTGAAAATCAGGGTTCAGGACCGTGGCGCTCCCGACCATCCTCCCGGTGCCCCGGACGCCGTGCCTCCGAAGGACGGAGGCGCCATCACTGAGCAGGACGGTTTCCTCCCTGACGGCGTGACCGTGTTCGATGACGCCTATCCCGGCGTTTCCAATCTCGACCCCGACCTTCTCCAGGCCCTGCGCGAGGCGGCGACGCACGCCGCAAACGACGGCGTTCAGTTCTATGTCAGCAGCGGCTGGCGTTCGCCGGCGTACCAGAATCAATTGCTGCGCGAGGCAGTTTCACAATACGGATCCGAAGCAGAAGCAGCGCGCTGGGTTGCGACCGCCGAAACATCCGAGCACGTCTCCGGCAACGCGGTCGATATCGGGCTGGTCGATGCCACTGGTTGGCTGTCGGTACATGGGGTTGCATACGGGCTCTGCCAGATCTACGGGAATGAACCCTGGCACTTCGAGCTGCAGCCCGAGGCGATCAGTCACGGTTGCCAACCAATGTATGCCGATCCCACGTTCGATCCGAGACTTCAGCACTAGAGCGGTTCTTGGAATATGTCCCTGGTCTTCTAAGACTGTCATCCTGACCAACGGGAAGGATCTCCTCGCCGAAGCGAGTGGTGTCGCCCACCATGCCTCCCAGGTGTGTGGGCAACTCGTTCCGCACTCGCTCTAGCGGTCGACTTCGCGCGAATCCTGGCTAATGTACCCCGGGAACACACGCAAGCACCGCATCCCACGCGAGCTCCGAGGCGATCGTCGCCAGCACCATTTCGTGCAGAGGGCCGTCTACCGCATTCGTATTGACCGCGAAGAGGACGTCGCCATCGACCGCCATGTGAAACGGTTGGATGGCGCGCGACATCGAGGCATGCACCTGACGCGCGATGCGCCCCAGTGCCCCGGGATCGGGCAATTTCTGATCGATCACCAGCACGGAAAGGGTCGTGTTCGCCGAAGGACCGTGCATCGAGCGTTCAATGCTCGCGTTCAGATCGGCCAGCAGCGGCTCGCGCTGACCAGTGTCAGGATCGATATGCCCGCAAACGACCTTGCCGGTACGATCGTGAATCGCGCCGACCGGGTTCGCCACCACGAACATGGCGATACGCGTCTCTCCGATCTGCCGGAAGGCCGCCCCCTGACCCGATTGCTCGGCCCGATCGAACCGGAACCCCTTGCCAGCCGTCGCTGAGCGGCCCGCGCCTTGCGCACCGATGGGAAACGACCCGGGCCTGGCGGAGGTCCATGCCGCGTAACCAAGCTCGAGATCGGGATGGATGTGATTGTCGCGCCCCCCGAAGTCGTAGATCACCGCGCCGGCCACCGAGGCCAGCGCATCCCATTTCACACTCCCGTCCCGCGCTTCGAGAATGGCGCGATTGACTCCGGCAACCGCTTCGATCCCGTAGACCGACCCGCCGGTGAGGCAAATCGCGTCGGTGATACCGAAATCGCCCACGGCATAGGGTGCGCCCCCGCGCACATCGACCAGCAGCTCAGCCGGCTCGTCGAAAGCCAGCACCGTGCAACCGGTCGGCCCATCCTCATACTCGGCGATACCGATGCGCAAGCCGGGGAAATCGATCGCGACCGTGGCGCCGTGTGTATCGGTCCTTGGGGTAAGGTCTTGCTGTTTCATCCTGTCCTGACGTCATCGTTCGAATACGGGCAGATGCGGCGATTGTATCCGCGCCGGCTCGGGCAGCCATCGCGCAACCCGCTTCGGGGTAGCATTCACCGACGCTGACCGGCGATTCGATGAGGGCGACGTGGACTATTCGGGCTGGTTTGGCGACACGGTTCGCTGGTACTTCGCACTGGTGCTCATCACCTGGGGTTTCGCGCCCGCGGTGCGCTGGCTGCTGGGCGGGTTGTCCGACAAGGGCGCAACCGTGGCGCGCCCGGCGGCCTTGCTCTTCGTGCTCTGGCCGACCTGGTTTCTCTCCGGCTCGGTCAAGCTGCCCTTTACCTCCTGGGGCATCTGGATCACGCTCGCCATCGGCGCGGCCATCTGCTGGAGCTACGCCTGGAAACGGCAATGGATCGAGCGCGACTGGATCCGCACCCTGCTGATCGTCGAGGCTGTCTCGCTGGCGACCTTCGCGGCCTATGTCGGGTTGCGGGGATTCACACCGCAGCTCGCCTACACCGAAAAGCCGATGGACATGATGTACATGACCGCGAGCTTCCGCACCGATACCATCCCACCGGCCGATGCCTGGATGTCCGGCGAAACCATCAACTACTACTACCTCGGCTATCTCATCTACGGCACCCTCAGCCGCATCGCGGGCATCACCACCTGGGTTGGCTACAACCTGGCGCTGGCGACCACCGCCTCCATGGCCTCGGTCGCGGCCGGTGGAGCGGCCTGGAACATCGTGCGGCGCGGAATGTCGCACCGCGTTGCCTGGCTGGCGGCTGTGCTGGGCGGATTCTTCGTCGTGATGGCGGGCAACATGCGCGCCGCGGTCGAGTTCGTGCGCGCGCCGAGCGCCACCTGGGATCAGGGCTGGTGGGGCACCGTCGGTTGGGCCTCCAGCCGGGTGATCGTCGATGGCGGTCAACAGTTCACGGAAACGATCAACGAGTTCCCCTGGTTCAGCCTGCTGCTGGGCGATCTGCACCCGCACCTGACCGCATTGCCCTTCACCATTCTCGCGATCGTGCTGGCAATTTCCGCGCTGCTGACCGGCAGCGCCGAGCGGCCCGACCGCGCCGGCTGGGGCAAGCTGATCGTGGCCGGCATGCTGGTCGGCGCGCTCTATCCCTTGAACAGTCTCGACTTCCCGACCTATCTGGTGCTGCTGGTGCTGGCAATCGCCGTGGTCGGCGGCTGGAACCGGCGCACGCTGGAAAAAGTCGTCGTGGTGGCAGTGGCCTCACTGGTGGCCTGGCTCCCGTTTACGCTCCGGTTCGTTTCCTTTGCCGGCGGCGACACCAGCCAGCTTCCGTCCTGGTTGCAGGACATTCCCGTGCTGCCGCGCCTGCTGACCACGATTGCCTTCTATAAGCACGACCGCACCTCGGTGGGAGAGTTCCTGACCGTCTTCGGGCTCTTCTGGGCCATCGCCATGCTCTATCTCGGGCTGCGGCTCTGGCAACGGGTTGCCGGCCAGGGCCGCCCCGAGGTGCGCCGCTGGGTGATCGCGGTCGCGGTCATCGTCCTGCTGGCGGCAGTCGCGATCCCGATGCCGGTACTTGTGCTGGCCGGCGCGCCGCTGGCGGTCAGTCTCTGGCTGGTGGAACGGCACCGGCGGGACGGCACCCTCCACGACGCGATCCCGGAAGGGCTCTACGCCTGCGCGTTCGGCCTGGTCGTGCTGACCGAGATCTTCTACGTGCAGGACGCGTTCGATGGGCGCTTCAATACCCTGTTCAAGGTCTATTACCAGGTCTGGGCCATGCTTGGGATCGCCTGCGCGGTGGCGGTGGTGACGCTGATCGTGGAAACCCGCCCCTTTCCGGCCCTGCGCACCGCGCTTGGGGTGGCCGCTGTGGTCGGGCTCTTGGCCGCCTTCGCCTATCCGGTGATCGCGACCCAGCAATGGACCCGCGAATTCGGGCCGCGCGAATGGAAAGGCCTCAACAGCGCCGCGTTCATGGCGAATCTCGATCCCGACGATCTGGCCGCCATGCAATGGCTCTATGACAACGCCGCCGATGACGATGTCATCATCGAAGCCCCCGGCTGCTCGTATCAGGTCAACGGCGGCATTCCGACCTCGGGACTGGCAGCCATGACCGGCGTGCCAACCATCATCGGCTGGAGCGGTCACGAAGGCCAGTGGCGCGCCGGGCAACCGGAGCTGCTGGGACAGATCGGCATCCGGCAAGGTGACGTCGCCGCGATCTACGCCGACCCCGCCAGCCCGCTGGTCGACCAGTACGACGCCACCCTGCTCTTCGCCGGCGGCTACGAACGCAACGGCGCACCCGGCTGTGACACCGCCGGACCGTATCCCTCGGTCGCCAATCCCGACTTCCCCGGCCCCGGCTGGGAACCGGTCTTCACCAGCGGCGAAACGACGATCTACCGCCGGATCGCAACGACAGGGTAGATCGATAAAGTGTGGCGCTTGGCGCGGCGAAGCTACGACGCAAGTGACAGTTCACATTTTGGGACTAGACGTCATGTACCGCTGAGTGGTACATTGACTCACGAGGCAAGGCGTTGAATGATTGTCGGGTTTCGAGACGAGTGGCTTCGCGCCTTCTACGTTGACGATATTCGTTCGACTCGTATTCCGCCTGACCTTCAGCGAAGACTTTTTCGCCGTCTCCAGTTACTCGACGCTGCAATAACCGATCAGGATCTCAGAGTTCCGCCCGGTAACCACTTCGAAAAGCTCCGCGGCAATCTTGAAGGTTATTGCTCGATACGGGTGAACCAACAGTGGCGCATCATTTTTCGTTGGGACGGAAATGATGGCGAAGCATCCGATGTCTATTTCGACAATCACAGTTATCGGTGAGGTGAAACATGTTGGTAACAGCACAAAAGCCAGCAACGGCAGGGGAAATATTGGTCGAGGAATTTATGGAGCCCTTTGGCCTCACCCAGACCGCGCTGGCCGAAGCCATGGGCGTTCAGCGCAAGCACGTCAACGAGCTCTGCAATGACCGCAGATCGATTACGGCTTCGACCGCGCTCATCCTGGCGCGCGTCTTCGGCAACAGCGCCGACTTCTGGCTGAATATTCAACGACAGAACGATCTCTGGGAGGCGCTCAACTCGCCCCACGAGCGCGAGCGCATCGAGCGAGCGCGGCCGGTTTCAGTGACCGCATCCTAGTTCGACTGGTTGGCCTCGAATCCGTCCGCTCGACCGGCTTCCCTGCCTGAGCAATTCCTGATAGCATGCGGAAGTCACAAATAAATCATCGTCTGATACCTGTTGGTTGATCGTCGCCTTTCCACGGTGCAGATCGATCGACAATCGGGAGATCGACCTGCGATCTCTGCCCGCATGTTCAGTAAAGCGAGGACTTCCTGTGCTCCGGCGCGTTGCTCGTCTAGTGCTCGTCATCGCGATCCTGTTCTCCAGCGTTCCGCTCCTGACATCCACGCGAATACACGCCCAGGACGGCTCACCGATTCCACTCGAGCCTGTCTCGACCGCTATTCCGCTCCCCGAAACGCCAACCGACGAGCCCGAAATCCCACCTGCCACTGAGCCCGTGCATCCCGCCGACTTCGACGGCAACACCCCACCAGGCTCCTACCTCGGCAATCAAATCTTTCCCCGCCAGGACGTCTACTTCAACGTCTACGAAATCACCGTCGGCGGCCAAACCGATGTCATCGACGGCACCAACGGCAACGGCGTTTTCGATGCCCCCGGCTACCGCAGCGACAACGCCAAAGTCGTAACGATCGTCACGACTGCTCAACATTCCGGCGACTTCAAGCTGTGCATCATCTTCGACAGCAACGCGTTCGCCAATCCCTCCACCATTGCGGTCCTTCGTCTCGATGGGGGTTCCTGGACGCCGCTCGCATCAGTGGTCGACACCACGACGGCGTGCGCCTACACCCCGACATTTGGAGTCTTCGCCGTCGCTGAAGCCGGCGGTACGTCGCCAACATCGCTCCCATCGGCAACCTCGACCGCCACGCCAACCGCCACGGCCACCCCCTCGCCGGCTCCGTCGCAAACCCAGCCAGCCACACACACCGCCACCGTGACCGATACCCCGACCAGTGCCCCCAACCCAATCCAGTTCGCACTGCCGAACGTTTATGTCACCTTTCTCCCAAATACCAACCGCTGGCACCACATCCGGACAGGTGCTTTCCAGCGAGCACGTGCCAGCCCTGCCACCCGCATATCTCGCGGGCAATGCGTCGTACTTCTCGGTCGCCAGCACCGTGAACCAATCGGGAAGCAAGAAGCTCTGCGTCACGTTCGAGTCGGCCACCTTCGCCGATCCGCATCGACTCGTCCTGCTGCAAAGCAACGGTTCCACCTGGTCCGCGTTGCCAAATCAGATCCTGGACAGCCTGGGCTCCGGACAGGGTACCCAGTGCGCGTATTTCTTGAACTTCGGCGTTTTCGCCCTGGTCGAATACGCCCCGGCCACCGCGACCGCCACCCTGGTCCCCTCCAGAACACCCTCCCCAACATTCACCGCCACCTCCACCCCCACCCTGCTCCCAACCCATACCGCCTCGAACACGCCAACCGCCACATCGTCTGCCACAGTTCCGGCAACCGCATCACCAACTGGCGCCAGCTCAGCCACCGCATCGACGACTCCATCCGCGAGCATCACGCCCTCGTCGACCGCCACCCACACCAGCACACCGGCCGCAACGCTCGCACCCGGTAGCTACCCAACAGGAACCATCTTGCGCGCAACCACTCGGGTCAACCTTCGCTCTGCGTCCAGTAGTAGCTCGACGAGTCTGGGTGTCATCTCCAGCGGAGCAACGGTCACCGTAACCGGCCCCTCTATCGCATCGGGTGGCTTCATCTGGGTACCCGTCTCCTCGTCACTTGGGGTGGGCTGGATCGCTGGAAACTACCTCGTGGCCGTTCCAACGGCCACACCCACCCGAACGCCCGCGACTCAAACCCCGACTCGAACCCGTACTCCGGGCGGCTCGACCGCGACGCGCACGCCCACTCGCACCCCAACCAGGGCGCCGGGAAGCTTCATCGCGGGCGATGCCGTCCGCACCACCTCGAACGTCAATCTCCGCTCAGCGCCAAACACCTCCGCGACCGTCCTGCGCGTGATCCCCAGCAAGACGGAAGGCACCGTCACCGGGCCGGGTGTGCGCAGCGGCGGAAACACCTTTTATCCCGTTACCATCGGCGGATTGTCTGGATACCTGGCCGGCTCCTATCTGCAGCGCATCACAGCGACCGCTACCCCGTCGCGCACGCGCACCCCAACTCCCACCGTGGTTGGTATCCCGGTGCGCTACACCACCGATAACGTGAACATGCGCACCGGTCCCGGCACGGGGTACCGCAAAATTGCCACCATTTCCAAAGGCACCTCGGTCAACATCACTGGCACGCCGCGTCGCAGCGGCGGTATCGACTGGTACCCCGTCGCAATCAACGGCGTCGGCGCTGGCTGGATCGCCGGATCGTTCCTGACCGCGATCCGGCCGATCTAGGAACGTTCCAAACTGGGACTGGCGTTGCTACTGCGACGGACGGCGCCTGTGCCAATCCGTCTCGGACTGATACCGCCCCGCCAGCTCCAGCAGCGTTCCCTCTCGCCCGGCCCGGCTCATGAATTCCAGCCCGGTCGGCAATCCGCGCGCGCCCAATCCGTTCATGACCGTGATCGACGGCACCCCGCAAAGATTCCCCGCCGCGCCCAGCGACGGACCGCGCTCTTTCCCGAACCAGGTGTCGAACCGGTCGGCCAGCGGGATCGCCACATACGGCATGGTCGGCGCCACGATCGCGTCGTATCCCGCCAGCAGCTCGTCCAGCAAGCGCATCGCCTTGCGCCGGATGCGCAGCGCGCGCAGATAGTCGGTCGCCGGCAGCGCGAGCGCATGGTGCAGCCCGGCCCGGTCCTCCGGCGCAGACAGCCCCTCGCTCGCTCCCGACACGATGAACTCCTCGAACGCCGAAGCCGCTTCCGCCATCACGATCACACTCGCGGCCGCGTCCCAGGGAAGATCGGCTGGCAGCGCAACCTCCTCCAGCGTCGCAAAATCGGAAAGCACATCCAGCGCGGCCGCAAAGTTCGTGGCGACTTCCGGTTGCGCCTCCCGCGCCGAACCCGCCAGCACCGCCACCTTGAACGGCGCCTGCCCCCGCTCGCATCTGGGTCCATTCCACTCGCTCCGCGATCGCGTTCAGCACCAGCTCGCAATCGGCGGCCGTGTGGCACATCGGCCCGATCTTGTCCATCGTCCATGACAACGCCATCGCGCCGTTTCGGCTGACCGTCCCGTAGCTCGGCCGCAATCCCGACAAACCGTTGAAGGACGACGGGCAAAGGATCGAGCCCCACGTCTCGGTGCCGATGGCAAACGGCACGCATCCCGCCGCCACCGCCGATCCCGACCCGCTCGACGATCCCCCCGCCCACGAATCCGTTCCCCAGGCGCACTTGCCCGGCCCGTTGAAAGCCGCGTCCGGCTGCTCGTAGCCAAACCCGCCCGCGATCTCGACCATCGACAGCTTGGCGCACAGCACCGCCCCCGCCTCATCGAGCAAACGGATCACTTCGGCATCCCGCTCGAACCGCTGATCCCGAAACGGCGCCGCTCCCCAACTCGTCGGGTAGTCCGCCGTCGCCAGCAAATCCTTCGCACCGTAGGGGATCCCATGCAACGGGCCCCGATCGACCCCGGCCGCCAGCTCGTCTTCAGCCTTGCGCGCCGCCGCCATCGCCCGTTCGGGAGTCAGCGTCGCCACCGCATTCAATTCGCGCCCGATGGTGTCGAGCCGCTCCAGGTAAAAGGCTGCCAGCTCGGTCGGCGACACCGCGCCGCTCCGAATCGCCACTCCAAGCTCGCCAATCGTGGCAAACGCCAGTTCGTCGCTCATCGCTGGCCTCCCACGAAGGGATCGAGCGCGATCTCCGGCTCGTCGGCATTGGTCAACGGATAGCGACGCAACGCCACCCCAAGCGCGATCGACCGCGCGATCCGATTGCGAACCTGCTCCGCCTGCGCCTCGGTCAACGGCCGCTCGATCCGTTGTTCGATCGATACGAACCGCGCCTGCACATCCGCAGGTATTCCTTCGGCTTCCGAATGATCGTGCGTATCGCTCATCACCCCTCCTGCACTTCGAAACCGGCGTAGTGCAGGACGTCCCTGTCCTGCTCTACAAGACCCGCGTGGTCGGTGAGAGCCAACTCACCGGCAAATGCAATGGTTTCGTAACCGTTTCTTCATCCTCGTCTGCCAAAGTAGACCACGGCGGCCCATTCGTTCCCGGTCGCCATCTCGACCGGATTCGACCAGATGCGCTCGTTCTTTCATCCCAACGCCCTGATGCTCGCGATCCTCCTGATCGCCATCGTGGTAGCCATCGCAACCTGACCCACAGGAATCGATCGGACGGCCCCCCTTCCGCCCGGTGATTTCGGGAACCCCGCGAAACTTCTTTCCCGCTCCCCTGTCATGCGGACCACACCGCTCCTGTGTCCCACGACACTGCCCCATCGCCGGTTTCGACACAAGATGACCTCAGCAATCATCAACCAGATCGAGAGACGAGCCGTCGGTTCGCACCGCCAATGGCGCCGTCCATCCCGATCTGGTTGATGGTGCATTGCCCACGTAAGTTCGAAACCTCCGTTCGTCTCCGGCGCAGGTCGGTGTGCTCGGCGAGTCCGCGCATGCCGGAATCTGAGGTTGGCGACTGCCCAAGGGGAAACTGCCATGCATGCAGCCAAGCGATTCTCGGCGCTCCTCATCGTCCTCGCGCTCATCATCCCGCTCGTTGGGGAACCAGCATCCCTTGCGTTCGTAACCGCGCAGGATCCTGCGCAGCTCGCCGATATCGACGGCGACGGCATCGAGGACGCGCTCGACAACTGCCCGGAAACGGCCAATCCCGATCAGCTCGACACCGATGCCGATGGGTTCGGCGACTCCTGCGACCCCACCCCCGCTGGCGAACCGGATACTGACGCCGACGGCATCCCGGACAGCGCTGATCCCACCCCCAACGGCGATTCCGACGCCGACGGCATCGACGAGCTCATTGACAACTGCGCCACCACGGCAAACCCCGATCAGCTCGATGCGGACTGGGACGGAATCGGCGACGCATGCGACCCCACCCCGTTCCCCGAGCCAACCCTGACCGCGCCGCCGGACTCAGACGCCGATGGCATCCCCGACACTGACGACCCCACTCCCAACGGCGACGCCGACAACGACGGCCTCGACAATCGTTCCGACGACTGCCCCGACGACGCCGGCGACACCTGCCTGGTGCCCGCGTCCGAACCTCAGATCCCCGTCATCGTACAGACCCTCGATCTCGCCACCGGTCTACCGGTCGATCTCAATACGCTCGTCGTCGCACTGGACAACCACGATCTGGGTATGGGCCCTTCGATCTTCAGTGGCACGCCCACGGAACCCGGTTCGGATATCGCCGCCGGAATTGGAGTTGTCCTGCTCGACCCGGGCGAATACGAGTTCATGGGATTCACCAGCGGCGAATACTTCCCATCGCAGTCGATCCCGGTAACGGTGACCGAAGGCATGCCAACGGTCGAAATCCCCATCCAGCAAGCTGGGTTTGTGAATCTCAGCTTTATCGACAACGCGACCGGCGAGCCCATCGCCGGCAGCGGCATCAATGTCTGCGCCACGTTCCAGGTCCTCAATACGCCGGAAACCCAGCTCGCCCGATGTGACCTCGATGACACGGTGAGCGACGGCCGCATGCCGGTCGAGAACTTTATCCTTCCCGGCGATCATCTCTTTACTCCATCGGATGTTGCCGGTTACCAAACCCCTGCGGCCATCACGGCCACCATCGTTGCCGGGCAACGAATCGAAGTCGAATTCCGGTATGAGCCGATTCAGGCGCCAGTGTTCCCGCTGGCGATCCGTATGCGCGATGCGCTGGGCCAGGTTCTGATCGGCAACGGCTCCATTGATGGCTGCCTCACCGTCGCGTCAAATGGCGGCGGAGGCGCGGCCTACCCTCCCACGACCGTCTGCGACGCAACCGACGCCAACGGTGCCAATGGAACGATAGCCATCGACCTCCCTGCCGGAGACTATGTCCTCTCGTCCTATATGCCCCCTGGCGGGTACACGCTGCTCTACCCATATCAGATCGGGATGAGCATCTCGGTTTGCGACACCTGCGGCAATCAGGTCTACCTCGACCACGGCCCGGCGAATACCCCAACCGGGAGCCCGGTGACCGCGGTCGATGGCCCCGTCTCGGTCACCTTCCAGAACGTAACGACCGCCGGCACCACGACCATCCTCGGACAGCGATCTTCCAGCTATTACGAGGTAACTCCCGTCGACCCCGACACCGATGCCTATTACCTCGTTGACTCAACCGCCATCTACGACACACCATTCGAAATCTGCTTCAGCTTCACACCGTCCAACTTCAGCGATCCATCGACGGTTCAGCTCCTGCAAATGACCGCCGGAATCTGGCAGCTCCTTGATGCTCGTGTCGATCCCGTCCAGGGCTCGGTCTGCGCCCCCACCGATTCGTTTGGCACCTTCGCCGTCGGCGCGCCACCGTCGATTCCGACTGAAATACCGGAAATCACCTCGACTTCCACGTCGACCCCGACCCAAACGCCAACGCCGACCATCACCAGTAGCCTGTCGGTCGAACCGCGTGACAGCGCCAGCAACTCACCACTGAATCTCCCAGGCATCGCCTTCGACCTGATTCTGGTCGGCTCAGGGCTCGACTGTGAGAACGGCGTCGCGGAAACGCTGCCGGTCACCGCGTCAGCCACCACCGGTGCCGACGGTCTGGCCCACTTCGGCGCTGTTCCGGATGGCATCTATTGTGTTGCGGTCCTCACCAACGATATCGGCGCCTATGGCTACTCGCGCGGTCTCCTGGCAGTTGGGCTCAATCCCAACGAAGACCTTACCGCCACCCTGTACTTCGATCCGCACCAGACCATGCGCCTCCAGATGGTCGACGAGTTCGGCAATGTGCTCGACCCCCTTGGCCATGCCGGCGGCTGCCTCACCTTTGAAATCACCTCCAGCACGGATGGAACGCAATCGACCAACGAGTTCTGCGATGCCACCGACAGTGCCGGCGAAGACGGCGTCATCGAAGTTCGAGGCGCAGCAGGCTTCTACTTCCTGATCGACGCGACCCCGGTAACCGGCTACATCCTGACCTCACAACCATTCGAAGTGAGCTTCACCCTCTGCAACGGCTGTGCGGACGACACACGCCTGGTTCACTTCAGTTCGCTGAACACCGACATCGGCGCCCCATATATCGTCGGCGCTGGAGATCTCGTCATCACCTTCACCGAAGTCACCGCACCCGGCGCCACCTGGGCCAACCGACTCTCCGGCGGCTTTGCGACCGACATGCCAGATGGGTATGCCTTCGAGGACGCAACCTTCTACCGTGTCCAGACCACCGCCGAGTTCTCCGGCCCGATCCAGATCTGCGCTACCTACGACCCAGCCAACTACGACAACCCCGCCCAAATCGCCTTGTTCCACGCGGCGGCAGGCATTTGGTCCGAAATCACCACCAGCAATGCGGGTTCCGGCGAGATTTGTGGAACCGCCAATCAGCTCGGCGGATTCTTCATCGCAGAACCACGGGTGGACACCACGAACACACCAACCAGCTCACCGTCCTCCACACCGACCGGAACCGGCACCCTGACACCGACCATCACCACGACACCGGATGGATGGCTTTCACCAACCCAAACCGTCACCAACACCCCCACCGTGACCAACACGGCCACCATGACGCCCACCAGCACCAGGACACGGACCCCGACGATCACCCCAACCGCCGACGGTCTGCCAAACACGTACGTTGGCGTCGATCAGACCGTGAATCTCGTTGGTCTTCCCGGATCGACCGTGAGGTTCGATTCGGTAACTGCCCAGGGAATCACCACGATTTCGCCGGTTGCCCTCCCCCCATCGGTACCATGGCACTACAACGCGGCCACTGGGCTTGCCTACGATGTTCAGACAACCGCGACCTTCGAGGGCGGAGTGCGCATCTGTCTCACCTTCGATTGGAATGCGTTCGCCTACCCGTACAACGCCGAACTTTGGACGGTGTCAGCGGGTGGCTGGCAACGCATCGGCGCTGCCTATCTCATGTACCAGCAGCCGGTTTGTGGAGCCACTGACATGTTGGGCACCTTCGTCATTCTGGAGCCCGCGCCCCCAACGCCCACGTCGTCTCCCACGTATGCGCCACCCACCGCCACCGAGCCCGTTGGTCAAACCAGCACCGAAACGCCGACAGCACGCCGACAGCCACCCCAACCGCAACCCCGGCTCTGCTAAATACCGGCGTGGGAACCGATATCGTCGTGATACCAGCCGGGCTCTCGGGCGCCATGCTCGTGTTCGCCGAAGTCACCACCGCGGGTGAAACCACCATCGCATCGCTTGAAAGCCCACCGGCAATTCCTGGCGGATTCGCCATCGGGACAGCACGCTATTACGACATCCAAACCACTGCGCTCTTCGATGCAACCGTCCTGGTCTGCTTGCCATACACGGTGGCTCAGTTCGGCGATCCGGCCACCTTGAGCCTGCTGCACTTCGAAGCAGGCGCGTGGGTCGACGTCACTGTCTCCAACGACCCCTTCTCCGGGCAAGTGTGTGGAATGGTCTTGTCCCTGTCACCGTTTGCAATTGTCGAGATCGCCACGATCTCCCCAATTCCGTCGGCGACCGCGAGCTCCAGCCAGACGCCTTCGCCATCCCAAACTGCGCCGGCTACGCGAACCCCCACAGGGACGCCGACCATGACCGTTACCCCGAGTGGGACGCACGACGATCACGAACACACCGACGCCGACATCTACCCGGACACTGACACCAACCCCTTCGAACACCTCGACCCGGACACCGACACCGTCCCCATCCCCATCGAACACGCCGACCCCGACGAACACCAATACCAGCACGTCGACCAGCACCCCAACCCGGACCATGACGCCAACCATGACACCGACCCGGACCAAAACACCGACCGCAACGGCGACGCCGACACGTACCGTCGAACCATCCAAAACGCCGAAGCCGACCAAGACAACGGAGCCCACAAAGACGCCGAAGCCAACCAAGACAACCGAGCCGACCAAGACCACCAAGCCGACGAAAACACCCGAGCCAACGAAAACACCAGAACCAACCAAGACCCCGAAGCCGACAAAAACTCCGAAGCCGTAACGTCTGAAGGCGCCCCGTCGCGAACAGACGAGGACCGAACCGGAGAAAAAGTTCTCCGGTTCGGTCTTCTTTTCGCCGCTCGGCTACGCGACGTCGGCGTGGGTCAGCATCTTCGGAAATCTGAAGCACACCAAAAATTGCGCGGCCGCTTGACAGGTAAAGAACATATGTTCTACTATTGAGGTAAGCGGCACATCGGCGGACAGATGCATGCCTGGGCAGTGCCCCAGTGCTACCCGCCCGGCTTCCCCGCCGTCACCCAAGGCTCCACGCGCGGACTCATCGTTGAGTGATCGTTCGTCGAGAACATTCGATGCAACACCCGCATCCGACCAGGGCGCAGCCATACCCGCTTCCCGTCGTCCCGACCTGCTCCCCCGTCATCCCGACCGAAGCGGAGGGACCTCGTGTCGCCTAGGCCACCGTTCCATCCCGAACCACCCATCCGGACGTAGCGAAGGGCCTCCGTGCCCGCCCCGTTCATCCCGCGCTTCGAGCCAGATATCGTTCGTCTGACGATGCCTCTTCAGCGGAGAAATCCGCCACCCGAACGCGAAACGAAATTGTCCGCAATCATCCGTGTCGATCAGTCACCTCCCCGAACGATTAGGACGCAGGTGCCAGAAATTTACATTCCACGGTATTGACTTTCGCGAATTCGTAACTAAGATGGTTACGGTTATTCGTAGGGAGGGAGTGTTGCAAGGGAACAGTCGATTCGCGGTTGGTGTGCATGCCATGGCGCTCACCTCGATTGCGCAAGCGATGCGCAAGGGGAAGCCCGTCACATCGAACGCAATTGCCGCAATGGTTGGCGCTCATCCCGTCCATGTGCGACGTGTGATGGGGACATTGCGAGAGGCCGGTCTCGTCGAATCGCAATCAGGACCCACCGGTGGGTGGGAGCTGGCGCGCGATGCGAAAGAGATTTCGCTCTACGACATCTATCTGGCGCTGGAGCCAGAGCTTCCGTTCGAAATGCCGGCTCGCTTGCCGGATGCCTGCTGCCGGTTCGCGCCCTACCTCCCGCAGGCGCTGGCTGGAACGATGAATGGCGCCAAGCGGGCGCTGCAACTCCATCTCAGCAGCGTGACACTCGATCAAATTCTCGATTCGATGGGGCAGTGCGGCTCCGCAAATGGCATCGATTCGGCACTGCCCGACCTCGACGCTTCCCGCTAAACATCTAACGAATACGGCCTGACGCCGTCCTATTCCAATGCGGATCGTGGCCGGAGCGCCACGCCCCTGCACGTAGTGGTTTCTGAAAGGTAAGGTGTTTCTATGGCAAGTCTTGGATTGTCGAATCGGGTTAATGACGACAACGCCAAGTGGTTTACGCTCTTCGCCGCTTGCTTTGCGCTCTTTATGGCGATGCTCGACAACCTGGTCGTCAACATCGCGCTTCCCACCATCTCGCGCGATCTCGACGCTCGCGCCACCCAGCTCCAATGGGTAATCTCGGCCTACACCCTCGTCTTCGCCTCGCTGCAAATCACGGCCGGCGGACTGGGTGACAAGTTCGGCCGCAAACGCTGGTTCATGATCGGCCTCGTGCTCTTCACCACCGTCTCCGCCATCGCCGCCTTCTCGAACAGCATGAACATGCTGATCGTCATGCGCGCGCTGCAGGGCCTTGGCGCCGCGCTGATCATGCCGCTCTCGCTCTCGCTGATCTCCAACGCATTCCCGCCCGAAGAGCGCGGCCGCGCAATCGGCATCTGGAGCGCCGTTTCGGTTTCCAGCATCGCGCTTGGACCGGTAGTCGGCGGAGCCATCGTGGAGTACTTCAGTTGGGGCTGGATCTTCCTGATCAATGTTCCCATCGGTATCGCCGCCCTCTTTGTCACCCAGGCAGTGGTGCGGGAATCTCGCGATGAGTCGGGCACCGTTGCGACCGATATTCCAGGCACCATCCTGATCACCGCTGGCATCGCCACCCTCACCTGGGCGCTGATCCAGGCCGGCGAGCGCGGCTGGACCGATCGCTACATCCTGCTGGCCTTCCTGGCCGCGGCCATCATCTTCCCGGTCTTCGTCTGGGTCGAGCTCCGCACCGAGCGCCCGATGATCCCGATGAGCTTCTTCCGCTCGCGCACCTTCGTCGGCGCCAACGTCGACTCCTTCATGATCGCCTTCCTGATCACCGGGGTGTCCTTCTTCCTGACGCTCTACCAGCAGAACATCCACGGCTTTTCCCCCATCCGCTCCGGCCTGGCGCTGGTGCCGATGGTCGCCGTCATGATGATCTTCTCGCCGCTCTCAGGTTCGATGGTGAACAAGCTTGGTCCGCGCAGGCTGATCTCCTTCGGCATGATCGTCACCGGTATCGGCACCGGACTCTTCCTGTTCGCCGGTGTCGGCGTCTCGTACTGGAGAATCCTGCCGGCCTTCCTCTTGATGGGCTTCGGTATGAGCTTCATCTGGGCGCCCATGACCACTGCCGTTCTCAACAGCGTCAGTTCGGAAAAGAGCGGTGTCGCCTCGGCAGTCAACGGCTCGGTTCGTGAGATCGGCACCGCCTTCGGAGTCGCGCTGCTCGGCACGCTGGCCAACCGCGCCTACAAGGAGAACTTCAACGGCTCTGCCGACGTGCAAGCCCTGCGCGCGAGTGGTGGATCCGCCGTCGCGCCGGTCGTCGATCTGGTCGGTGCCGGTATGAACAACGCTGGACGTGTCTTGGGCCAGCTGATCGATAGCGGAAACTATCCTCAGCTCGCCGCGATTCCGAACCAGGTCGTTGAGTCTCTGGAAGCCGCCAGCGCCAAGGCCTTCATGGTCGGCATGGACCGCGCCATCATCTTCTCGACCGCCGGCATCATCATCGCCGCGGTCGTCTCCTACTTCCTCATCGAGGATGCGGTGGTGGAGCGCGCATTGGAGCCGGACGGCGAAACCATTCCGCGGCCGGGAGATGTCGATTTCTCCCCGACCGCAGCCGACTAGGTAGCAGTACTGCGCTGGAGCGGAAGGTCGGCCCCGCTCCAGCGCACCAAAAACAACAGGGAACCTCCCGGGCCAGGCGGCACAACGGGTTGTGAGGGTAGGAGAAATCTATGGCAACAGTTTCTGGTAGTTCGGGCAAGAAAGCCCCTTCGAGTAATGGCAAGCAGGGCTTGCTGCGGCGCTGGATCGATGTCGTAACGACACATCCGAAACGGCTGCTGCTGGTCTTTTTCATCTTGATGGCGGTGTTCATCGCCTTCGCCAGCAGCGTTCGCGGCGACTTTGCCGATTCGTTCAGCCTGCCGGGCGCCGAATCGCAACAGGCCTACGACCTGTTGGCAGAGCGATTTCCAGGCGCATCTGGCGGGAGTGCCCAGGTAGTCTTCCAGACCAAAGACGGCGCCAGCTTCCAGGATCCTGCGGTTCAGGAGCAGATCGATTCGCTCCTGACCGAGATCAGCGCGCTGCCGCATGTCGCGTCGATCGTCTCACCGTATGACGCCACCTATCAGGTGAGTCAGGACGGCACCATCGCCTACGCCACGATCAACTACGATCTGCAAGCCAACGACCTGAAGATCCCCGACGTCGAAAAACTGGTGGAAGTCACCGACGCGGCCACCAACGACCAACTCTTCGTGGTGGCAGGTGGCGATGTCGTCACCCTCACCGAGCAGGAGTTCGGGAACACCTCGGAGCTCATCGGCATCGCGGCGGCGGCCATTATTCTGCTGATCGCCTTCGGCTCCGTGGTCGCCATGGGTCTGCCCATCGTAACGGCGCTCATCGGACTGACCGTCGGCTTCATGGGCATCTTCATCGCGACCCGCTACCTCGATATCGCGACCTTCGCTCCCACCTTTGCCTCCATGATCGGGCTCGGTGTCGGTATCGACTACGCACTCTTCATCGTCACGCGCTTCCGTGAAGGAATCAAGGACGGTCTCACTCCCCAGGAGGCCACCACTCGCGCGCTCGATACCGCCGGCCGTGCGGTGATCTTCGCCGGATCCGTCGTCGTCATCTCGATGCTCGGTCTCTCGGCGGTCGGCATCAAATTCGTGGCGGCCCTCGGGGTTGCGGCCGCTATCGTGGTGGCAACATCGGTCCTGGTCGCCTTCACGGTTCTGCCCGCATTGCTCACGCTGATCGGGACTCGCATCGACAAGTGGAGTCTTCACCTTCCGGGAAGCAAGAACAAAGAACCGGGCGAACCCTTCGGCCGCAAGATCAGCCGCCGCATCCAGGCGCATCCGTGGCGGTACGCCCTCATTTCCGCCGGCATTCTCATCGTTCTTGCGATTCCCGCCCTGAGTATGAATCTCGGCTTCCCGAACGCCAGCGCCAACCCAACCGACTTCAAAACTCGTCAGGCCTATGACTTGCTGACCGAGGGCTTCGGCGAAGGATTCAACAATCCGCTGCTGATCGTGCTCGACAACACCGATGGCATCGCCCAGTCCACCACCGACGCCGTCACCAGCGCCGTTGCCGAGGTCCCGGGCGTCGTGCAAGTAGCGCAGCCGTTCTCGAATGAAGCGGGAGACACGTCCGTCATTACCATCGTCCCGACCGGCGATGCCAATAGCGACGAGGTCAAGGACCTGGTCAACGAGCTGCGCGACACCACCTTGCCGGCAGCGGTCGCGGACAGCGGCACCACGGCCTATGTCGGCGGTGGCACCGCGACATTCCTCGACTTCTCGGACAAGATGATCGAGCGGACGCCCTGGGTCTTCGTGGTCATCATCGGCCTGAGCTTCATTCTGCTCACCATCGTCTTCCGCTCGCCGGTGATCGCCCTCAAAGCCGCCATCATGAATATGCTCTCGATCGCGGCCGCATTCGGCGTCATCGTGGCGGTCTTCCAGAAAGGCTGGGGCCATCAGCTCTTTGGAGTGGAGGAAAAGCAGCCGATCGCCGTCTTCCTGCCGATCTTCCTCTTCGCCATCCTCTTCGGGCTGTCGATGGACTACGAGGTCTTCCTGCTCAGCCGCATCCGGGAGTTCTGGGCCCATGGCCGCAGCACAAGCGACGCGGTTGCCGACGGCTTGACCGTGACCGCCCGGGTCATCACCGCGGCCGCTGCCATCATGATCTGCGTCTTCCTCTCGTTCGTGCTCAACCCCTCGCCGGTGGTCAAGCAGATGGGACTCGGACTCGCGGTTGCCGTATTCATCGACGCCACCATCGTCCGTCTGGTGTTGGTGCCCTCCACCATGGAATTGCTGGGTGACCGCAACTGGTGGTTCCCTTCCTGGTTGGATCGCATCACCCCGCACGTCAACATCGAAGGCAAGACCGACCCCGCCCCGGGCGAGTTCGAACCCCTTGCCGGCATGGCTGACTAATCCATCCTCCGTCCGCACGCACACAACCCCGGGTCGCTTCGACCCGGGGTTGTGTGTTTTCAACAAGCGCCAACCAGTGCGACAGGACGGGCCTCCCGCCGATTTAACTGGCGAATAACCATCGTGTTGTCGCAAGCGGCAATGATGGTCTCAGCAATACGTCGCCTCCGTACGAAGCTGACAGGAGACCACGAATGACGCCGCTCCTCACCGAAGTCATCATGAACGACACGGTCCTGCCCCTCAGCCGCGAGCCGCTCGCCTTCTGGCCATTGCTTCGCCAGCTCAAAGCCGCCGGCGTGCAAGGCGAAATGCGCCTGATCGACGAGCAGTCCGGTCTCGTCCTTCGCCGCTATCGTCTCGATCAGGACCCCGAAGAAGGCGACCAATCGCAGCCCTATTCCGCCTGATCGCTGAGCCAGTTGCGAAATGGTTGGCAAACACGCCCAGCCATCACGGTCGTAGCGCAGGGACCTGTGCCCTGCGATCGCGCGCCAGCGCGATAACTGGGGCAACCCAGCACGTGTTCCAGATCCGTCGACTTATCGGCAAATAGATTTAGGGCGTTACCCGGATCCGCATCGCCCACACCATCTGAGACACCAGAGCGTACCGGCGATCAGAGACCGTCAGCGACTCAACCCCGCATGCGATAGAAACGATAGAAATCGTTGTCGATGGGAAGCAGCTCGATGTCGGTAAAACCCGCCTCGCGGGCATAGCCCTCCATAATCGAGCGACGAATCACCGTTCCCGTCGCCACCGAAGGACTCTCCACCCGCCCCACCGGCAGACAATGGAGAATGCTGAACCCGTACATCAACCGCTCGACATCGTCGCCGGGAACCGTGAACTCGTCCTGCACCTTCTCATCCACCACCAGGACAGCGCCCCGGCCGCCGACCAGTCGCCGCATCGCGCTTAAAGCCGCCACCGGATTGGACATGTCGTGGATACACTCGAAGGCGACCGCGAGATCGTACTGACCGGCGAGCTCAGGATCTCCCGCATCCCGCACCGTCGCCGTAACCCGATCCTCCAAACCAGCAGCGCGAATGTTCTCCCGCGCGGCCACCACCGAAGCTTCGTCCAGATCGAAACCATGCACGGTGGCATTCGGATACGCGCGCCCGATCGCAATCGACGACCAGGCCAGTCCCATGCCAATATCGGCCACCGTAGCGCCTGGTTGCTGGAGTGCGGCATGCACGTCCGGCATGGCCGGAATCCACTCCGGGCCAATCGAGTTCATGAAGGCGGGACGATTGAACGCGGCGATCCCGCACACCATGTCCGGTCCATAGTCTTCGTACGCCACACCGGCCCCGGTTCGATACGCGTCCACAAGCTGATCGATGGGTCGCACACTGCCCATCAAGATCGGCCCAGCGGATCCCAGATAATTCGGGTTCTCCTCGTCGACCAGAACAAGGGCGTGTTCCGCTGGCAGCGAATAGACCCGCTCCTGGGATGCAGCAGCTACATCGTCGACATCGAGAATGCCAGAGACCGCCTGCTGTTCGAGCCATTCGCGCAGATACCGCTCGTCCATTCCAAGACGAGCCGCGAGCCCCACCGAGCTCGCCGCTCCATCGTCGTGCAGCGACCGGTACAAACCGAGCTTGTCACCCAGATAGAGACCGCCGATCTCCTGAAACCCGATCATCGCCTGGAACACTTTTTCCACCAGGGCATCGGTACGAGCCGTGTCCATAGTCCACCCTTCTCCGCGGCAATCGCTCAATAGTTTTATGGCTACCAGGAGATACGCCTGCGAAGGCCTTTTGGCCGTATGTCTCCTTCCGAAGGTGGAGGTATGGCCGAGGAGCGTTGCCGGCACCAGCCGTATCCCGCGGGCACTGGAACCGATCTCCCGAGATTGTCATCCTGACCAACGGGAAGGATCTCCTCGCCACGGCGAGTGGTGTAGCCCACCATGTCCCCAATTGGGTGAGCAAATCTTTCCGCAGCCGATCGAGTTCCCGATGCCAAGAGGCGCAACTCATGGAATCGGGACGACTATTCGACCGCCATTGACAAGAACAGAACATATGTTCTATGCTAATCGCAAGCGGCACACCGGCGGATGGTGCGGGCCTGGGCAGGGCCTTACTCCATCCGTCGTGTGCCAGCTCACTCGATCGCTGGCCAGGTCAGCGGACGGTCCACCAGACCGTGCTCGCTCCTGCTTCCGCATCGGCCCCAGGGTCCCGGCGTCGTGCCGCGTTCCTGCATCCCCACCATCGCTCCTCCACCAGAAAAACTCGGCTGAACCCAAGGCGTCTTAGCCCAGGGTTTCAACCGTGGGTTCGGTGGTCAGTTCGACGCCATCCATCGCAGCCAACGCTCCCGCCCGACGTGTTTCCAGGTCGACCCCGCCGATGCACCCGAAACGCATCTCGTTGAAAAAACGAATGCGCCCCCGTTTTCCAGCTACCCGGCTCCATCATCCCGACGGCCCCCACCGGGTAGGGGCGGCCCCCGTGGCCGCCCTGGCGCCCGAACCGCCTGTCTCGATCGGGAAACAGCGCTCCATCGCCCTCTCGCGTTGCCCTGCCCCACCCGCCCATCCGCCCTCCCGCATCGACACCATCGAGTTGCTCAGGCCACCTCGATCCCAATTGTGCCCGCTTGTCCACATCACGGCCACCGTGCTACATTGCAAGGGACATCCGTACGTACACTCGGACCTCCCGCAGCACGAGTGGAGCCTTCCCGATGACTCGCCTCATCGCCTTCTTCAATCAAAAAGGCGGCACCGCCAAGACCACCAGCACCCTCAATGTCGCCGCCGCGCTGGCGGAAAAAGGGCGTCGCGTGCTGATGATCGATCTCGATCCGCAGGCGAGCCTGACCATGGCCGTCGGCGCCGATATCGCGTCGATGGACGGTTCGGTCTACGACGTCTTGCTCGACGAATCGGTCGATGTCCAATCGGTCATCACCGGCACCACCATCGGTTCGGTCGAGCTGCTGCCGGCGCATCCCGATCTGGCTGCCGCCGAGCTGGAGCTGCTGAGCGTGATGGAGCGCGAGCGCGTGCTGGCCCATCGACTGGATTCGCTCGATCTCTCCGCCTGGGACTACGTGCTGATCGATTCGCCCCCGGCGCTCAACATCATCTCGATCAACATCCTGGTGGCGTCCGACGCGCTCATCATCCCGATCGAGCCCCATCCCCTCTCGCTGATGGTGCTCAAGCGGCTCTTCGAAACGCTCGCAAAAGTACGCCGGCTCAACCCGGATCTGGAAATCCTCGGCTTCCTGCCAACCAAGGTGCATTCCAACTCCCGGCTGGCCACCGATATGCTGCTCAGCCTGGAAGAGCAGTTCCCCGATCTCCCGCTGCTACCGCAGATTCCGCTCTCAGTCCGCAGCGCCGAATCGGCGGCCGAACGCACCAGCGTGCTCCACTACATGCCGCGTTCACCCGTTGCCACCGCCTATCGAGCGGTCGCCACCTGGATCGAACAACGGACGGTGACGTCGCAGTTCCATCCCGGCGTCGTTGCTCGTCCACACGGAGGAGCTGCATGTCTAGCACCTGCCGCGACGCCATCGGCCAAGCCAGCTGCAAAAGCCACCAAGGGAAAACGCCGCTTTACGGTCGATGCCCTCTTCGAGGATGGCCGCGCGCAAGCCGTCGGCGTGACCGATCTGCCAACCGCCAAGGAGATCCGGCTCGACCGCATCGTTCCCGATCCCGCTCAACCGCGGCACACCTTCGACCCGGTCCGTCTGGAGGAGCTGGCCACCAGCATCACCGCTCGAAGGGGTGCTCCAGCCGATCGTGGTCCGGTACGACGAAACCGAACGACATCTACGTCATCGTGCATGGCGAGCGCCGCTGGCGCGCCTCGCACGAGGCCGGGCAGAAGACCATTCCCGCCATCGTGCGCGAAGTCGATGAAGAGCATCGGCTCGATTCAGCAGCTCATGGAAAACGTCGTCCGCGAAGATCTGAACGCGGTCGATCGCGCCCAAGCCCTGCGCGCCCTCAAACTGCAGATGAACGACGCCGCCTGGGAGCAGGTCGCCGCCGCTGTCGGCATTCGTCGCAGTCGGCTCTTTCAGCTCCTCGGCACCGAAAAGCTGCCCGATGCCATCCAGGACGATATCCGCGCCGGGCGTCTCAGCGAAAAACAGAGCCGCGCGCTCCAGGGTCTCTCGCCGGAAGCGCAGCTCGCCTTGCGAGATTCAATCGTCGCCGACGACCTGCCGGCCGAGACTGCGATGAAGCTGGCGCGCGCCCTCAAAGTCGGCCGAATCCCAACCGGGAGCGCTGCCACCGGTGCTCCTGCTGGCCGATCTCCGCGGCAAACAGCATGCCGCCCCGCCAGAGGTTTCGACGGCTACTCTCCTGCGCGCAGTCTCCGCAGCCGCAACCGGTGCGGCCGGTGACCGCCAGCACCTGGCGGAGCTGGCGGATGCCGCCTGGGCCGCCCCCTACGAGCAGGACCGCCTGGACATGCAGGTCGCGGCCCTTGCGCGCACACTGGCCCGCATGCCCGCCGCCGAGCTCCGTCCCGGCCGACCCGCCCACACGATCCTGACCGAGCTCGCCGCCACCCTCGAAACACTGACCACCCCCTAGATCGTGTGAGGCCCGCCATTTCGGTCGCCGAGTTTCCGCATGACGCTGCTTGAACGTGAGCGCGAGCTCGCGCAGCTCGGACGGATGCTGGAGAACGCCCGCACCGGGCGAGGCGGCATCGTGCTCATATCCGGCGAAGCAGGGATCGGGAAGAGTGCGCTTGCCCGCTCGCTCGACGCCATGCTGCACGACGGCGAAAAGCTCCTGATCGGTTCGTGCGATCCACTCGCGACGCCTGCTGCTCACGCCCCGTTGTATGACCTCGCGCCGGCGCTCGGGCAGGATGTAGTTGCGCTACTGGAAAAAGCCGCTCCATCGTCACAGCTCTTTCCCGCGGTGCTGACCGCACTGCGCGCGATGCCCGGAGCGGTGGTGCTGTTCGAAGATGTGCATTGGGCAGACGACGGTACGCTCGATCTGCTTCGCTTCCTCTTCCGGCGCATCGACACCCTTCCGATACTGCTGGTGGCCACCATGCGCGATGATGAGCCGGGGCAATCCCCCAGATTACGCCTCTTCTTGGGAGATCTTGCCCGCACTCCCGGCTACGTCCGGCTCGCGCTCTCTCCACTTGGCCCGGACTCCGTTCAGTCGCTGGTTGGGGATCGATCGATCTCGGCTGTCGCCCTGTACCGGCGCACCGGTGGCAATCCATTCTTTGTCACCGAAGTGCTTGCTTCCGATTCATCCCTTCCCGCATCGGTCAGCGACGCAGTGCTTGGACGGTTGAGCCAGCTCGACGAGCAGGTTCAACGGGTGGTCCATATCGCGGCGGTGATCGGGCCGGCGAAAACGGTCGAACTTATCGAAGCCGTCGCGGGCCATGATGTCGCGGTGGAAATCGACGAGGCGATCCAGGCGGGATTGCTGAAGCATGGCTCGACCGGGATCGAGTTCCGGCACGAGCTCGCTCGAGATGCCACGCTGGAGGCCATCACGCCGTTCCGCCGGCGCGAGATCTATCGCACGATCCTGCGCGTGTTTCCCGCGCTCGATCCCCATGCCGACCCCGCCTGGATGGCGCACTACGCCGCTGGCGCGAGCGATGCAGGCGCGATTCGGCACTACAGTGTGCTTGCAGCCGACCGCGCGGCCGCGCTGGGCGCAAACCGGGAAGCCGCGCGTCACTACCAACACGCCCTTGCGTCCGCGGACGATCAGCCCGATGAAATTCGCGTTCCTCTCCTCGAAGGCTATGCCCGAGCCACGATGATCAACGGCTGGGCGGACGAAGACATCCGAACCCGCACTGAGCTAATCGAACGCTATCACGCCACGGGCAACCTTCCTGCCGAAATCGAACAGCTCAGGCAACTGGCGGTCTCGCATGTCAATTCCGGACGCAACATCGCCGGAGAGGCCGCCATTCGAAAAGCCGTCGCCCTGCTGGACGAGCTTCCTGAACAAGCGCTGCACGCCCAGGTGTTCGGCACCAGGGCCATGCTGCTCATGCTCGACCGTAACAACGAGGAGGCGATCGACTGGGGATATCGCGCCATTCGCCTGGCTGAACGCTATGACGACACCGACGGCATCGCCCGCGCAAGCAACGCCATCGGCTCGGCGCTGATCGTGTCCGGCGAGCTGGAAAAGGGGCGGCTCGTTCTGGAAACCACGATCGCTCGAGCATTGGCCAACGGCCAGAACGATCTTGCCGTCAATCTGCGCAACAATCTCGGATCTGCCGCCGGTGAAATGTTCGAGTTTGAAGCTGCGGAAACTGCCCTGCTCCAGACCATTCAGGATGCACGCGCGCTCGACCTGGACGGTGCCCTGAGCTACGCCATTGCCTGGCTCGCGCTGGTTCGCATGTATCAGGGTCGCTGGGACGAGAGTGTCCTGCTCGCGACCGAAGCACTGGACATGCCGCATGGAAACGTCATCAGTCAAATCATGGCCGCCGTCGCGCTTGGAAGAGTGCGGGCACGCCGGGGCGAGCCCGGCGCATGGGAGATGCTGGATACCGCGCTCCGCCTGGCGGAGCCAACCGGCACCTTGCAGCGGCTCGCCCCGGTTGCCGCGGCGCGTGCAGAAGCCCGGTGGCTGGAGGGAGATCCGGAAGGAACGGTCGCCGAATCCCTGCGTGCCTACGGTCTGGCAGTGCGTCACGAGCATCGCTGGCACGCCGGCGAGCTGAGCTACTGGCTTCGCCGCGCCGGGGTCGATGCCACGCCACCGTTCGAGCTGGTCGATCCCTGGTGGTTCGAATCGGTCGGCAGAACATCGGCGGCCATCGCAGAATGGACTCGTCGCGGGTGCCGCTACGAAGCTGCCCGCGCCCGCTACGACCAGGGGTCATCCGACGGCCTGCTCATCGCATTGCGCGAGTTCGAAGCCCTGGGCGCTCGTCCCATGACGCAACGCACCAGCCAGCGGTTGCGCGAGCTGGGTATCGCCTCGATTCCTCGTGGTCCACGCCGCGAGACTCGATCCAATCCCGCCGGACTGACAGCCCGCGAGCTGGACGTGCTCGCTCAGCTCGCCACCGGGGCGACCAATGCCGAGATCGCCGAAACCCTCTTCATCTCGCCACGAACGGTCGAGAATCACGCCGCCGCAATTTTCGCCAAGCTCGGAGTAGGATCCCGCCGCGACGCGGTGCGGGCCGCCGCTGAGCTCGCGCGCCCGGCGCAAAACTAGGTACCGTTCCGCCGCAATGTAGGTAGCTCTCCCCGATGTGCCAGACGACCCTCCGGACCCATCATGTTGGGGCCGGCACGAACCGTTTGCCCTATCGCCAAGGAGATGAACAGAATGCCCAGATATATCGTCGAGCGCAATTTCCCGGATGGTCTCGAAATTCCGATCTCGCGGGAAGGTCAGGCCACCGTGCGTGGCGTGGTTTCCCGCAACGCCGATCTCGGGGTGACCTGGATCGAGTCCTACGTCAGTCCAGACAAACGCAAGACATTCTGCGTCTATGACGCCCCGAATCCGGAGGCGATCCAAGCCGCGGCCAAATGCAACGATCTACCGGCCGACGCGATCACCCAGGTGACCGTGCTCGATCCGTACTTCTATTCCTGAACGTGCTTTGCACATACGCCGACACAGCGAAAAAAGTCTTCGGCAACGCTGGTTATCGCGCAGACGCGCGATAACCAGGCCATAGGACCGTGCAGCTCCCTCGCCATGCACCGTCAGCCCGGACCGGTCATCATCACCCTCCTTTCGGGTGAATGCACGACCTCATTCACACAATCGTCTGCCACGATCACCCGTGCTGGATCCACCGAACCGAAAGCAGTCGACTCTGGCGAAGCGTGTGTGCTCAACGCGGGTGACACCGTCGCATACGACGCAAATACCACGGGACATGTGATGACGAACAACGGCGCGGATCCATTGGTGCTGTCTTTTCGAGACGGGACAACCCGCCTTTATCTTCGAAAGAAGGCACTGCGACTGTAGTTCACCTGCACATCGACGAAGCATCTGCTGGTGCAACTTCGAATTCACGTCCCAGTCGCGTCCGGTTCGTATCCGGGCGCGTTTGGCATTTAGCCGTTGTGAAGAGCGGTTTTTGCTGCTGACTAAGCCGCATCCAGCGTTCTAGACTGCACATGCCGGCTGTTCCCGGCGGACTGAGCACGTCACTGGCAACGAGCACGAGTGGTTCCACAACAACGTCGTTACTGAAATGGGGCTGGCTCTCGATCGGAGCCGCGGTCATCACGATCGCGCTCAAATTCGGGGCGTATCTGATCACGGACTCGGTCGGTCTCCTCTCGGACGCGGTCGAGTCGCTGGTCAATCTGGTCGCGGCGGCGACCGCGCTTTTTGCACTCTGGTATTCGACCCGGCCCGTCGACCGCAGCCACAACTACGGGCATCGGAAGATCGAATTCTTCTCTGCCGCCATCGAAGGCGCTCTGATTCTGGTGGCGGCGACCTCGATCATCTGGTTCTCGCTTCAGCGGTTACTGAATCCACAGCCAATCGAGTCGGTCAGCCTCGGCCTGTTCATCGCGCTGTTCGCCACGCTGATCAATCTGGCGTTGGCCCGCGCCATGTTGCGGGTGGCGCGGCAGCATGAGTCGGTGGTGCTGGAGGCCGATGGGCAGCATCTGATGACCGATGTCTGGACCACCGTGGGGGTCATTGCCGCCTTGATCGTGGCGAATGTCACCGACTGGCAGTGGGTCGATCCGGTGGTCGGTCTGCTGGTGGCGGTCAACATCATCCGCATTGGCTTCAGCCTGCTGCGCAGCTCGTTCGATGGTCTGATGGACCGCGCGATTCCCACCGAGGAAGAGCGCAAGATCCGCGTAGCCATCGAGCAGGCCATTCCCGCCGATGTCACCTACCACGCGCTGCGAACCCGCCGGTCGGGATCGCACCGGGCAGTCGACCTGCACTTGCTGGTGCCGGGAGTGCAACGGGTCCGCGACGCCCATCAGCTTTCCAAACAGATCGAAGGCTCCATCGACGCAACCTTTCCCGGCACGGAAACGGTCATTCACATCGAGCCGGTGGAAGATCCGGATGCCTGGCTGGATAGCGAGCTGATCGTGATCGAAGGCACGCAGGCCGCCTTCGACCTCCCCGATTTCCTGCAGGAATACCTGCCATTCCCCACCAACGGGAACGGCGCATCGACCGCGGGCCGTGTGAAATAGTGCCGCATCGCTTTCTATGCGAAACTGCCAGCAACGGACAGCAGAACAGAGAAAGGACGATCGATGCGAACCAGGAATCGACTTGGGACAACGCTTCTCGCGGTGTGTGCGTTTGCGCTAGCGGGAGTCTTGACGCAGCTCTCCGCGGGAGCGCAGGCGGTGAGCTCCTTGCCGGTGGCGATCTATCAGGGCACGTGCGATTCGGAAACCATCGACTTCCTGGTCGATCTCGAACCAATCGTGCCGGCCGCGTCGGTGACGGGCGCGACGTTCGCCGGCAGCGACCAGGCGATCGATGTGGCTTCATCGATTACCTCGCTCGAAGTGAGCTTCACCG
The DNA here is from genome assembly GCA_963720855.1 of uncultured Chloroflexia bacterium. Taxonomy (GTDB): domain Bacteria; phylum Chloroflexota; class Chloroflexia; order Thermomicrobiales; family UBA6265; genus JAMLHN01. The sequence goes on from CAVRGV010000003.1 coordinate 1,270,113, forward strand.
ATCTGATGAGCAACGCTCCGCTGGCCATCATCGTTGCTTCGGGCACCGGTGCCGACGCGACCGAGCTCGCGTGCGGCGTTATCGGTGGGTTCGTCAGTAATAGCTCGGTCACATTCGGGATCGACGACGTCAACAACACCGGCATTTCCGGCATCGGGAACATCGCCGATCTCGGCGCATCGGTGTCGGTGTCCATCTACCTGGGCGAGTTCCCGGCTGAGTGACGTTGGCGCTGCCGACGTGGCTGCGACAGATTGCATCGAGTCCGATGTCGCCATGGTCACCTCACCGCATGGTCCGCCGGTGGCCGGCGATGCCGACGGTGACAACATCACGGATACCGAAGAAGGCACGCTGGGCACCGATCCGAAGAATGCCGATACCGACGCCGATGGCATGATGGACGGGATCGAGACCGGTTTCGACAATACCGATCCGCTCGACGCAGACTCCTTCGGCATCGATTCGGATATCGATGGTCTGCCGGATGCGCTCGAAAGCTCGATCGGGACCGATCCGACGCTTTCCGATACCGACTCCGACGGGATCGACGACGGCTGGGAGTTCTTCCTCGGGAACGATCCACTCGATCCGGCATCTCCGGCGGACACCGGTACCGACGCATCGGTAGATGCCGATCAGGATGGGCTGAGCAACCGAAGCGAGATCGAGCTCGGGACCGATCCAGCCAATCCGGACAGTGACGGCGACGGGGTTTCTGATGGCGCCGAAGTGCTGGCCGGCACGAATCCGACATCGACGAGCTGCTAGCCGCTGGCATCCCTACGGCTCCCGGTTGACCCCGGGAGCCGTTTTTCATGCAGGCCGCCGTTGGTACTATTGGCGCACGCAAGATCATGCTCCGCAGAGTGAGGCAGCAGATTTGAGATGAGTCAATCGGCGCTGCCCATCGACGTCGACACCTTCCTGGCGTCGCTGCGCGATCGAACCGCCAACGGGGTCGCGCTGATCGCCAGTGACGGCGGCGAGCTGCCCGTTTCCGTTCGGTTGGGAGATCCGTCGACGCTGGTCTTCTCGTTCACCGGCGCGGCCGCCAACCGCGCCAATTTCACACTGCCGCACTTTGCCGTTCATGGGCTGGCTGGCTACGTCTCCGCAACGATCATCGGTTTCTCCGATCCGTCCCTGCCGCGGAATGACGATCTGAAGGCAGCGTGGTTTGCCGGGCACGATGGGTTCCCGTTGCAACGCTTCCTGCCCGGTCTGATCCGCCAGATGATCGACAGCCTCGGCGCCACCCGGATTGCGTTCGTCGGCGGGTCGAGCGGCGGGTTTGCCGCGCTCTACTATTCCTGGCACATCCCGGGCAGTGTCGCAATCGTCACCAATCCCCAAACGAACTTCCATCGGTACATGCCAGCCCCTATCGCTGATTACCGTACGGTTTGCTGGCCGTCGCTTACCGAGAACGATGCCCTGGATTCGGTGATCGATACCGACCTTTGCGCGCTCTATGCCGAGCGCTTCGACAACTCGGTGATCTATCTCCAGGTATCCAGTGACTATTCCCATCTGCAGGGCCAGTTCGTCCCGTTCGTCGCCGCGCTCCCGCGCGACTTTGCCAAACGGCTGATCGTGCGCATGGCGAACTGGGGCCGTTGGGGACACAAACCGGCTCCGGCGAACATCTGGATTCCATGGGTGAGGGCCGCGTTGCGCGCTCCGGATACGTCCGCCACGTCGATCGAGCAGACCTGGGCGGAAGAGAATCCGCTTCAGCTCCCGTCCTTGCCCCCCAGCACGAAGCCCTCCGGCAGGGACGCAACAATTGCCGATGAGCTCGCCCGCGCGGCAACCAGGGAGCTCCTTTCGTATCAGGCCAACGAGGTGTGTCAGCCCTGATTTCGTCCGTTTCGGAACGCGCGTGACACCCCGCTCGGGAGAGCGCTACTATTTCGCCACTTTGGCGACAATTCAGAATCAGAGGCACCACATCGGGCATGACTCAACTTGATCAACGTCTCGGTGTGGAAGCGTTTCTCGCGTCGCTGCGCGATCGATCGGCGCCTGGCGTCTGTACGATCGAGCATCGACAACGGCGAGCTTCCGGTATGGGTCTCTCTGAAGGATTCGCCTGCGGTCGTCTTCACCTTTACTGGCGCGGCCAACCGTAACAGCCCTCTGCCGCAATTCGCCTCGACCGGACTCGGAAAGCAGCTCCAGGCGTCGGTCATCGCGCTGGCCGATCCGTCTCTCGTCCGTCACGATGAGCTGCGGCTGGCCTGGTATGCCGGGCACGAGGGGTTCGAACTCCAGAAGATGTTGCCGAGTCTGATCCAACAGATCATCGATACGCTCGGCGCCACACGAGTTGCCTTCGTGGGGGGCTCGGGTGGTGGATTCGCCGCGCTCTACTATTCCTCGAAGGTCCCTGGAAGCGTGGCGGTCGTGCTGAACCCGCAGACCAACCTGAACCACTATCACTGGCGACACCGGAAGTGGTGCCGGGATATCTGTTGGCCAGGGCTCGGAACGAGCTCGCTGCTCGACGCAGCGTTCACCGCGGATTTGACCCCACTCTATGCCGATCATGTCGAAAACACCGTCATCTGCATACAGATCGCGAGCGATTTCTTTCATCTCACACGCCAGGTGGCGCCGTTCCTTGCCGCGCTTCCGGATTCGTTTCGCAATCGCTTGATCGTCCGCGTCGCCAATTGGGGGGTCGACGGACACAAGCCGGCCCCGACGAGTATCTGGATTCCCTGGCTGGAAGCTGCCCTGGCTGCGCCGGACACGTCCGCGGCGTCCATCGAGGAGAGCTGGGTCATGAAGAACCCTGTACCCCGGCCACCGCTGCGGAGCCCTTCGGCGACGTCCAGCAAGCCCGCGCCTCCATCGACTTCGGGAGATACCGAGTATCCACTCCGGCGTGCCGTGCGCGAACCCTCCAAATTGCCCAAGACTCGGGATGAGGAGATTGCCGCCTGGCTTGCCTATCGCGCGGCAGGCACATTGCTCAGCGCGCCGATGACCCCGGACGACCTCGCGTGACGGAACAGGTGCGATCGATATCAGCCGAAGCGTTTCTCAGGTCGCTGCACGATCGATCCGCGCACGGCATCGTTTCGATTGCCGTCGACAGCGGTGAGATCCCCATGCTGGTGCAGCTCCAGGATTCGTCGACGGTTGTCTTTTCCTTTTCCGGCGCGATCGACCGCGAAAACCATCCCTTACCCTTCTTTACCTCCACCAGTCTGCATAAGCACGTGCCAGCATCCGTCATCGGCATCGCCGATCCCTCGCTGGCCAGGAGCGACGATCTGAAGCTGGCCTGGTATGCCGGGCACGAAGGCTTTGCTGTGCAGACGGCCCTGACCACGCTCATCCGGGAAATGGTCGATCGTCTCGACGCGACCCGGATCGTGTTCATTGGAGGTTCCGGCGGAGGATTTGCCGCGCTCTACTATTCCTGGCAGCTTCCCGGCAGCGTGGCGATTGTCTCCAATCCACAAACGAACCTGAACCACGCGATCCGAACCCATCGGGATCGGTACCTTGCCGCCTGCTGGCCCTCCCTCTCCAGCTTCACGTCATTAAGAGATGCCATCGACACCGACCTTTGCGCCCTCTATGCCAGCAGGTGCGACAACTCGGTAATCTATCTCCAGGAAGCGAGCGACTTCTATCACCTCAAGTGGCACTTCGGCCCATTCGTCACTCAGCTTCCCCGCGAGTATGCCGACCGGCTGGTCGTCCGGATGGCACAGTGGGGCCGGCGCGGCCACCAGGCGGTGCCGGCGAAGATATGGATTCCCTGGATGAAGGCCGCGCTGACCGCCCCGATCACGACCGCCGCCGCGATCGAAGAGACCTGGGCTGGGCAGAACCCTTCCAGGCCGCCCAGGCAGAACAAGCCGCTGCCGCAACACTCCGTCACCCGCGCTGAGAACCGGGACGAACAGATCGCCGCCCGGGTTGCTCGCTCCGCTGCCAACGCGCTCCTCGAATCGCACTCGACCGAAAGGCACCCATCATGACGTCGCCCTATTCCAGTCTGCCCCAGCGTGCGTTCTGGCGTCCGGCCGTCGCCGATCGGCATATCGCTGATTTCGAAGAGATCGCCATCGGGCCGTTCTTTCGCGAGGACGACAAAATCGCTACCGCCGGGAGCTGCTTCGCTCAGCACATCGGGCGCAATCTCAGGAAACGGGGCGTCGGCTATCTCGATCTCGAACCGGCGCCCGCCGGATGCACGCCCGAAGAAGCGCATCGCCACGGATTTGGCATCTTCTCCTGCCGCTACGGAAATATCTACACCGTTCGCCAACTGCTCCAGCTCTTCCAGGAGGCGTTCGATCTCCGTTTTCCCGCCGAGTACGTCTGGGAGAAGGACGGGCGACACTATGACGCATTGCGTCCAGGAGTCGATCCAGTCGGCCATGCTCGCCCCGAAGACATCTGGGCGTTGCGCGAAGTGCATTTGACCAAGGTGCAGCAGCTTTTCGAAACCGCCACGCTTTTCGTCTTTACGCTCGGGCTCACCGAAGCGTGGGAGTCGACAAGCGACGAAACGGTCTTTCCCACCGCGCCCGGCACGATTGCAGGGACCTTCGATCCGGAAGCCTACCGATTTCACAATTTCCGCTACCCGGAGATTGCTGCCGATCTCGAGCTGCTGTGGATCATGATGCGCGAGGTCAACCCCACCATCCGCATGCTGCTGACGGTCTCACCGGTACCGCTGACGGCGACCGCATCGGACGAACATGTGCTGGTGGCGACCACTCAATCGAAAGCGACGCTCCGGGCGATCGCCGGTGACTTCGCCGCAACCCATGCCGACATTAGCTACTTCCCGTCGTACGAGCTCATCGCAACTCATCCGATCCGCGGCCAGTTCTTCAACCCCGATTTGCGCAATGTCAACGACGCCGGGGTCGACTACGTCATGTCGCACTTCTTCGCGGGCGCGGCGCCGCAGCGGCTGGTCGAACCGGTTGCCCCAGTATCGGAGCCCGTGTCTGGAACGACCGTCGAGGATGAAGACGACGATCTGGAGCTGATCTGTGAAGAAGGACTGCTGGATCAGTTTGCCGATTCCGAGTAGCCGTTCCCTCCCCGCACAAAAGAAAACGCCCCCGGCGAATCCGGGAGCGTTTCCTTGAGAAGGGTGGGAAGGAAGAAGGCGAATCTAGCTGGCGCTCGGCGCCTGGTTTACCACCAGTTGCGGCGACCGTCACGCGAGTCCGCGCCAAAGCGCAGAGCCGCCAGATCGAGCACCACGAGGGCGATCAGTACTCCAATGAGCAACGCAATTCCATTATCCATAGCTTAGGTTCCTCTTACTGCTTACCGGACCCAGCCGGCTCCATGCATGACGCGGTGGACATCGTGTCCAATACGATCGGCGGCGCCGATTCCCAGCTTGTTGAGCCGGGCGAGCTCACGGTCGGTGGCCGAATAGGCCATGGGATACCGCTCCGCGACAGGATCGGATTGCTCCGAAGTCAAACGAATAACAAGTCGCTTACGTCCAAATACAAATGTCATCTCGTTTCCTCCTCTTTCCGCAGATCTCCGTCAACATACGATCTGCGATTGCTGCCGATTACCGCTTTGTCCGGCGCCGAATTGGTCGCCTCGGCAGACACAGATAGAACGTGTCAGGGCGGTACGTGTGAGATCGAATCAGGGGAACATGCGCAACAATCGTGCGGACATTTCGCCCTTCAGGATTGTGCATCTGTCACAGGTCCTGGTAGGTCAAGTGAAGGTTATTTCCCACTGCGAAATTGCCGAGAAATCGACGAGTACCGTCCTGGCTGCGAGGTCCAATGTCGGGCAGATGGGACGGGGGTCGAAATAACGGGGAGGGCATAGCTTCGCCCTGTCTCGATGGGGTGTTTGTGCAAAGTCTCGAAAAGCGGTCACTCTTTTTCGGTTGAGTTCGCGAATGGAGCCAGGGGTGACGGTCTGGGGCCGGGCGAGTAGCTTTGTGGGCACTGCCCAGGTCATGCATCTACCGCCCTGGGGTCCGAGGAATCGATGCGAGTAACGGGCGTCCGCATGGGAGGCGTCCGTATCTCCACCATCACCCGGGAATGAATCCCCGGGCTGACAGGACGAACCCCCTCCGGGGCTGTGCCGGTGGTGCATCGATTGCTCGGAACAGGGCGAACGACTCCTGAGGTAGGAGCCGGAGGGATGCCGGTCTCGTGGGCGCGTCCCTCTCCGCCGATGTGCCGCTTGATGTTAATTTAGCACATATGTTCTTATCGTGTCAAGGGCTGTCCGACGAGCGAGCTGAGTGGCCTTCGGAGGCGTACCGAAGATCAGGCTGTGATGGTGGTCCAGTCGAGGGCGAACTGGCGGATGCGGGACTCGTCGAGGGTGATGCCGAGGCCGGGAGCGTCGGGGACTGAGATCGTGTGAGCGTCGTACCAGGAGCGGACATCGCCGATATCTTCGGCGAGCATGATGGGACCGCCCATTTCGACCGTCCTGATGTTGCCGCGCGAGGCGGCAAAATGCAGCCCGGCCGCAGAGGCGATCGAGCTTTCCACCATGGTGCCGACCTGCGACCCGATACCAGCCGCGCGGGCAATGGCGTCGACCGCCAGGGCCGGGTAGAGACCGCCAGTTTTCATCAGCTTGATATTGACCAGATCGGCGGCTTCCAGCCGAACGACCTCGAGCATATCCGCTGGGCCGTGACAGGCCTCGTCGACCATGGTGCGCGCGCCACTCTGTTTGCGCGCCTGGGCCAACCCTGCCAGGTCCCCCTGGTAGACGGGCTGCTCGATGTAGTCGGGCGCGAACTCCTGCAAAGCAATCATGGCGGGAACGGCCGTTGCCGCATCGACCCAGCCCTGATTGACATCGATCTTGATGCCGATGTCCGGGCCGACCGCGGCGCGCACCTGACGGACGCGGTCGATATCGAGCGCCACATCGTCTTGCTGGCCGACTTTGAGCTTGACCGTGGTGAAGCCATCGCCGACATGGCGCAGCGCATCGGCGGCCATGCGTTCTGGTTCGCGCATGCTCACGACGCGGGAGATCTGGAGCGCCGATTTCGAGCCACCGAGCAGCGCCCAGACCGGGATGCCGGCCGTGCGGCCCGCGAGATCGTGCAGGGCAATATCGATGGCACAGCGAGCGGTAGGACGATTTGGAAGCAGCCGCTCGAGCTCGGCCATGGCGAGGTCGCGACGCCGGGCATCGAATCCGAGCATGCCGGGAGCGGCGATCTCCGTCAGGTCCGTGCCGCAACGTGGCCGGATTCTCGCCGGTCACGGTTTCATCCGGGGTGCCTTCGCCCCAGCCGGTATTGCCGGCGCGGTCGGTGATCCGCACCAGCACCGATTCCACGCTGGCAGCCGCGCCGTACGAGATGATGAACGGCTCGATCAGCGGGAGCTCGATGGGAATGATCTCGATCGAGACGATCTCATGCGGGTTCATGCGTCAGCTCCTGGTTCTTCGAACATGGCGGCGGGTTCGAGCAACAGCCGCGATCCCTCACCGCCGCGCGCTGCCCCGGAGACGAGATACCCAGCGTCGAACGCGAGCTCGATCTTTTCGCGGGTTGCCATGCGGTGATGCATGGCAAGATCGAAATCGGCTTTCACCAGGCTGTCGATGTCGCCTGGAATGGTGACCACCAACTGCGGGGCCCCGAGCGACTTGGCCGAAACCTCTTCCAGCGCATCGAGCGCGCTCTCGGGAATCGGCACGTAGTCACCCAGTAAGCGCTCGGCGGTGCGCTCGGTGCGCAGCGGCCAGCGGATCAACAGGCGATCGGTCGGCATACCGCCATAGTGACTGGCGGCGAAGTTCGATCCGTATTTGTCGCGGGTGTACTTGATCCCGAGTGCGCCGAGCCGTTCGAAGTTGAGACGAGCATTGGCGGCGCGCAGTGGATCGACCGTCCAGCGAATCGAATCGAAACCACGTTCGAGCGCAAGCACCGCCTGCAACCGCTTCATCTCGAATCCGAGACCGAACGAGCGCGCTTCGGTCACGATCGCGAGGAAATCCGAATAGAGAAACGGCTCCGGATGGACGTAGCCTCCATAGCCAAACTCGACACCGAGCGCCTTTTCGCCTTCGAAGGCACCGATGGCGTATCCACCGGTATCGGGCGCAACCACCAGAAAGGACGCGGTGATGACATCCGGCCCTTCGACCATGAGCACCTCGCGCTGGAAACGCTCGGCGAGCTCCAGCTCCTCGAGCGTGCGCAGCTCGCGAAAGTCGATGGCGCGGCCCCGCACCAGCTTGCGCCAGTGCGTCTCGGAGACGCGCTCGAAGCCAGTCGACTGGAGGGTGACGGATTCGTTCATCCATTCTCCGCGGGGGCCGGCACCGGGGACGCCGGTGGCGTGATTTCGGTGGGTTTGTCGTAACTGAAGACGGTGGTGGTGACGGAATGGTCCGATGTGGTTTGAATGGAGCAGACCAGGCCAGAATCGGAAAGCGCCAACGCGATCTCGACGCGCTCACCGGTCAATGTCGTGTCGACGATGTGGTATTGCCGGCAGGTCTGGCCGCCGACGTCCACATCGCCGAGGTCCTCGGCCGGTTTGTCACGATCGGCCTGGCTCAATCCCGCGTACGGCGGCTGCACCGGCAGCAAGAGCGATTGATAGAACCCCGAATAGGCATTGTCCGAACCCAGCACATTGCCATTGATGACGATCCAGACATCGGGATCGCGATTGGGCTGCACGATGCCGGGCAAGCTCACTCCGCGACCGTAGATGTTGCCGCCGGCGGATACGATCTCGGACCGAAGCTCGCCCCCGAGCGAGACGACCTGGCGACGGCGATCGGGCAAGATGGCTTCTTCGACGGTTTCCGTACTGGGAGCGCTGGACTCCGGGCTGCCGATGGTTTGCGTGGTGGTTACGGACTGATAGCGGTCGATCCCTACCCACCCAGCATCGATCCGATCGGCGAGCTGACCGACGGTCAAGCCGATGGGGGTCGACTCTTCCTGGGTCGCGGTGGAGACAACTGTTGGCGCGGGATCGATTTCCGAGCCACAGGCAGTCAACAACAGCAGAAGCGCGGCAATTGCGATGGGCAGGCGAAGACTACGAAGGTTCATGCCGCAAACATACCCCACCGTAGTAGCGCCCGGTACGGTATGATCCGACCCGAGATGAACGACCGCCCCATCCTCTTCAACGAGCTCGACCGTACTGCTCTGGCAACGCTTGCGCCAACCAGCCTGGTGGTGCTGCCGGTCGGAGCGACCGAGCAGCATGGACCGCATCTGGTGACCGGCACCGATACGTTCGCGGTGGAGCACATCAGCCGCGCAGCGGCGGTTCGAGCAGCCGATGCCGGTTCGATCGTCGTCGCGCCGACCCTCCCGTTCGGCTCCTCCGATCACCATCTGGCCTTCGGGGCCACCCTTTCGCTTGGCACCCAAACGTATTACGCGGTGATCCGCGATCTGGTCGCCTCACTGATAACCGATGGCTTCCGCAAGATCCTGATCGTGAACGGGCATGGCGGCAATCACGAGATCGTGCAGCTTGCGGCGCGCGATCTGGCGCTGATCCACCCGGTGCAGATCGGGGCGCTTTCCTACTGGCAACCCTCGCAGGGGAAGTTGGACGGCGAGTGGGCGGGCAAACCCGGGCATCCCCCACCGGGGCACGCGGGCGAGTTCGAGACCTCGGTGGTCTTGCATCTGCGGCCGGATCTGCCGCCGAACGGACTCGCCAGCGCGCACGATTGCCGAGATCGAGGCGCTCCCGCCACGAGTCGTCGGTTGGCGGCTTGAGCGCAACGACTGGTGGCAGGCGATCGATGGCTATACCGATAGCCCGGCCGCGGCGACCGCTGACGCTGGTGCGCGGTTCGTGGAAATCGTGGTAGATGGTCTGGCCGGAGTGATGCGGGAATTTTTGGGGAGCTGAAAGTCCCTGCGGGACTACGCGTGCGCAGCCACCGGCCCGAAACCGGTGGCTGCACAAAGAGAGTGCGTTAGCTCAGGACAGGAAGCTGGAACTTCTGGATGCGGCCGTGATCGGTATCGGTCACGTAGATGTGTCCGAGTCCATCCAGTTCGACACTGTAGATGATGTTGAACTGACCGTCTCCCGTTCCCGGGCCACCGAAGCCATAGAGGTAGGTCCCGTCAGCATCGAAGACCTGCACGCGATTGGCCCGCGCATCGGCAACGTAGAGGTTGCCATCGGCGTCGATCGACACTGCGCTCGCTTCGGTGAATTGGCCCGGTGCGCCACCACGCTCGCCGATCGATTCGATGAAGGTTCCGTCCAGGGCGAAGACCAGGATGCGGCTGTCGTTGAGCCCGGCGACCCAAAGGTTGCCTTCGGGGTCGATGGCCGGGAACGCGGGCATGTCCGAGCTCACCCTGGCTGCCGCCTTGTTCTCCGAAACTCATCAGGTAGGTGCCGCTCGGGTCGAACTTCTGTACATCGCCGCGCACATCGTCGGCGATATAAAGATTGTCGTCTGCGTCGATCGCGATCCCAAGCGCTTCCTGGAATTGCCCGTCGCCGTCTCCGGTGCTTCCGAATCCGAGCAAGTAGGTTCCATCGGGGGCGAATTTCTGGATGTCGTCGCGCACAGCATCGGACACGTAAATGTTCCCCAGCGAGTCGACAGCAATCGAGGTCGGCTCCTGGAACTGCCCGTCTTCCGTCCCGACGCTCCCAATAGTGCCCACAAACTCACCGTCCATGGAAAGAATCGCGACCTGCTCTCCGTCGGTGACCGCCAGATTGCCGTCTGCCAGCAATGCGATGTCCATCGGACCTGCCAGTTGCGCCGTGCCGCTGCTTTCCCATAGGAAGGTCGCTTCGGGTTGGACCGCGACAGGTGAGGCAATCGGCGATGCAACCGCTGTTCCAGGCAACGGATTCAGCGAGAACTTCTGGATGCGGGAGTTCTCCGTGTCGGCCACGTAGATGTTCCCGAACTCGTCGAGCTCGGCGCTGGCCATCTGTCCGAACTGCCCCGCTTCGGAGCCGCTGGTTCCCCAGGCAGCCAGGAATGCACCGGTGTCATCGAAGATCTGCATGCGCTGGTTTTCGAGATCGGTGACGTACAGCTTGCCGTCGGCATCGATCGAGACTGCGTTCGGCTGCTCGAAGGCACCCGGACCGCCACCGCTCGAGCCAAATGAGCCTAAAAAGGTGCCGTCGGCAGTGAAATGCGAAATCCGATCGTTGCCGTACTCCGGCACCCAGAGATTTCCGTCGGTATCGAAAGCTGGATAACTGGGGTTGTCGAGCTGTCCCGGAGCGCCACCCTGTCCGCCGAAGGAAAAGAGGAATGTGCCGTTCGAATCGAAAACCTGGACATCGTCGCGCTCGACATCGGTAACGTAAAGGTTGCCATTCGGGGCGATGGCGATACCGCTCACCTCGCCGAATTGACCGTCACCGGTGCCGCTGCTTCCCCATCCGAGGAGAAAAGACCGATCTGGGCCGAACATCTGGATATCGTCCCGCTCCATATCGGCAACGAACAGCTTGCCGTCGGCGTCGAACGCGAGCGCGGTTGGGGCAAGGAATTCGCCTGGGCCGGTACCCGACGTTCCCCAGGATTCGACGATGACTCCCTCGGGTGAGATGACGTAGAGCTCGGTTGAATCGAGACCGCCCACCAGCAGATTGCCATCCGGTTGCGTGGCAATATCCAACGGGGTTACGAGTTTGCCGACGAGCGACGTCGTCCATTGGAAGGTGGCCGGGCCGGTCGTATCGGCCACCGCCGCAATCGGGGTCGCCTCTGGGGTTGCTTTGCCTGCGCCACCAATGGCATAGATGCTGCCGGCTTCAGTAGAGACATAGACCACGCCGTTCGAAACCGAGGGTCCGTAGTCGATAAGACCATCGGTCGAGAAACGCCAGAGCTGCTCGCCCGAATTCGCATCGAGAGCGACCACCGTGCCGTCGAGCGTGCCGCCGTAGACCACGCCGCCGACCACCGCGGGCACCGCTTGCATGGTATCGCCGGCGTCGGCCGACCAAACGAGCGCCCCCGTCGACGCATCGTAGCGTTCGAAGGTGTTTGCAGTCTTGTTGCCGACGAAGACGCCGCCACCGCTGAGCGCGGCCGGGGTCATTTCGCCACCGGACGGATCGACGAGCTGGTAGCGCTCGGCGCCAGTTTTCGCATCGAGCACGAAGAGCCCGGCGCCGGTCGGGAGCGCGAAATAGACCTGACCACCCGCCACCGACGGAGTACCGACGATGTCGCTGCCGGTCGCAAAACGCCAGAGTTCGGTTCCCTCGTTTGCATCGAGGGCGTAGAGATTGCCGTCTTCGCTGCCGGTGTAGACGACACCGCCCCAGAGTGCCGCAGAGCGCGAGATCGGGCCGCCGGTTTCGAACTGCCACTGCACGTCGCCGTTGGCCGGATCGAGGGCATAGAAGGTGCCGTTGTCCGACCCGACAAAGAGATACAGTCCGTCCACGATTGGAGCGGCTGATGCCGCCACCTGCTGATCGAAGGTCCAGATCTGCTCACCGCTGGCGGCATCGACCGCATACAGGGTGCCGAACTGGCTCGGGAAGTAGACGACTCCCCCGGCAACGGTCGGCGTGATTTCGACCGACGAATCGGCCTGGAATTTCCACAGCTCCTCACCGGATATCACATCGAGCGCGCGGAGATAGCCGTCGGCACTGCCGGCGTAGGCAACCCCGCCCACGATGGCCGGCGAGCGAGTGGCGGATGCACCGGTTTGCACCCGCCAGAGCTCCCTCGGGTGGCTGATGGGTCCTGAGCCGGCGTCCTCTCCGGTACGCGCGGGGTTGCCGCGATACATCGGCCAGTCACCTTCGGATTGGACCGCCGGTATCACTCGATGGATGTCTCCCCCGCTACCGCTGAAGAAACGCTCGTAGAGCAGATATCCTCCGGTTCCACCGAGCACGAGCAGCAGCGCCGCCGCTACCGCGAGCATTCTCCAGCGCGATGACGGGCGAGAATCGAGTCGGATTGGGCGAGGCTCTGCCTGTGCAGACGGCGCCCGACCATTGGGATGCGGCAGGGAAATGGGTATGGCAACGACAGACATCGGGTTCTCCTTGACTGAAGGGGTCAGAGAATCGAATACGCGTTGCCGGGCTCGCTCGCGAGCCGCTCCCGGCGTCGGTGACTGAGAAGAGGTGTTGCGGTCAACCGCACGGCGTCGGCCGCGCCTGCAGGGTTGCCCGGGTGGAACCCGTTGAGGTCCAGCAGAGAGGTCGTTCCAGGATTGGTCGTATTGGCGTCGAATGCGTCAACCATGGAGTCGCAGGCCTTCATCGGCGCATTCGACGCCACCGCACTTTTGAGGGCCTGGATGGTGCGCGACTGCGCGGTGCGAACCGCCTCGGGTGATTTCCCAAGCAAATTGCCGATTTCTGTGGCGGTCAGAGCCGGAGAGCCGCAGCTCCATAAGATCGCGTTGATCCGGGTTCAGCCGTGCCAGCAACGGCTCGAGCAGCTGCTGTTGCTCGGAAGCCACGAGCTGGTCGTCCATCGGCAGCGTCGTTCGGAAGAACTCTCGGCCGCGGATAGCTCAGCCTGAGGATGGCGAGTGTGAAACCGGTGCGCGTCGATGACAACATGCCGGGCAATAGCGAAGAGCCAGGCGCGGAACCCGTCGGGATTTTCGATCCTGTTGAAACGATCCAGCCCGTCAAGGGCCCGCGTGAACACCTGACTGGCGATGTCTTCTGCCTCGTGCCAGTTACCCAGACGGAACGAGCAATAGCGGAAGACCGGTTCCCAATACCGGTCGAACAGGATTCCGAATGCCTGGCGGTCACTCAGCGCCAGGTGAGCGAGCTGCCCATCTGACAGAGAGGAATACGCAGAGCTCGATTGAGGTTCCGGCTCGACCGTGCATTTCGTCCGCTCAGTGAATGTCTGGTGTTCTGTAAGGGTAGTCGTCATGGGCGAAAAACGTTACAGCGGCAAATCGAAGCAAGATCGAAAACGGGCGCGACTGCTTCGAAGCAGTCACGCCCGTTATAGCTCCTTTTCTGGCATCGGCCGTTAGGTCAACGGCAGGAGTAAGAGCTTGTACAGCGCGTTGCCAGAGCAACTCGTCACATAGACCGCGCCATCCCCATCAGCCGCGATGCCACAGGGTTTCTCGATCGTCCCGAGCCCGGGGATCTCATCGATCACGCCGATCAGCTCGCCATAGCGATCGACGATCTTGATATCGCTATTGGTCCAATCGGCGATGTAGAGGTTGTCTTCGTCGTCGGTCGTGAGCGCTACGACGATTCCAACCTCACCTGGCAGGGTCCCACCAGATCCGGTCATGTCGAGGAATCGGCCCGAAGCGTCGAACTTCTGCACGCGGCCCGGTTGGTCTTCGCCAACGTAGACGTTGTCGCTGGTGTCGACAGCCACGTCCAGCGGCACGCGAAACTGCCCGGGACCTGCACCGGTATTCCCCCATTTGTCGAGGTAATTGCCGTCGAGATCGAAGACCTGTATCCGATTGTTGGTATCGGCGGTGTAGATCAGACCATTGGCAGCATCGACGGTGCCCTGGACATCGATGAACTGGCCGTTCCCACTTCCACGGCTCCCCCACTCCAAAAGGAAGGAGTGGTCGGGAGCGAACTTCTGGACCCGGTCGTTGTAGGTATCGAACACGTAGATGTTGCCATCGGCATCGAACCCAATATCGCCGTTGACCCAGTCACCCTTCGTGAACTGGAATTGCCCCGCACCCTGTCCCGGCGACCCCCAGCTCTCCAGATGGGTGCCATCCGGGCGAAGATTTCGATCGTGTTGCGCCAGCCATTGACGACATAGAGATCGCCATCTGGCGCGATGGCAACCCCCAGCGGAACTTCCAGCGCGCTGCCGTCGACGCCTGATGTTTGCCAGGCCAGCTCGACTTCGCCCGGGTCGAATCCCGTGACTGCGTCGGGTGTGGCTTCAGGAGTGGCGGCCATTGGCGTTGCTGCGCCACCATCACTTTCTCCCAGGGCATAGAGGGTGCCGGTATCGGTCGAAACATAGAGAACCCCGCCGGCGAGGGAAGGCCCAAAGTTCACCGCTCCATCCAACTGGTATCGGAAGAGCTCGGCACCGGTTGTCTTGTGAAATCCATAGAGCAAGCCAGATTCATCTGCCGCGTACACGACATCTCCACCGACAATGGGAGCGGCGCGGACGCCGGCGTTCGTCGGCGACGACCACGTGATTTGACCAGAGACCGAGTCGAAACTCACCAGGCGGCCATCCCACCCTCCAGCAAAGAGTTGACCCTCATCGGCCGTAAGGGGGGTCATCCCGTCGCCTGAGGGATTGGTGACCTCCAGCTCGAGCTCGCCGGTCGTCGCATCGAATGCTGAGCCTCCGGCGTAAACCACCCCATCATCAACAGCTGGAGTGCTCAATGCCGCCACATCCGAGGTGTAGCTCCAGACCGCTGCGCCAGTTTGCGCATCGAGGGCAATGAGCTTGCCATCGTCGTTGGGGGTGTAGACGATACCGTCCGCATAGGCTGACGAACGATGGATGGGGGCGCCGGTGTCGTAGGCCCAAATTTGGGCACCTGTACCAGCGTCGATGGCATAGAAGGTGCCGCTCTCCTGACTTCCGGCAAAGAGCACCCCGTCTGCGTAGGAGGGAATCGCAAACTCACCGAGCGTTTCGGCAAAGCGCCAGCGCTCCTGGCCTGTGGTCGTGTCGATGGCGTAGAGGGTGCCGAGCTGACTGGGGATATAAACCGTCTGGTCGACCACGGTCGGGGTGACTTCCAGCGAGGAATCGCCGGTGAATCTCCAGAGCTCCTCACCGGAATCGATCTCGATCGCCGCCAGCGTACCGTCGGCACTCCCCAGGTACGCCACGCCACCGGCGATAGCCGGAGATCGAAAGGCTGAGGATGAGGCCGAGTAGGTCCACAGCAGAGAAGGCGCAGAGGTTGGCCCCGCTTCCGTAGCCACGCCTGTTCGCCCGGAATCGCCACGGTACATCGGCCAATCGGCCGTTGGGGTCGATTGCACCGCAGGTATCACCGCGGGCGAAGATCCATCGCCGCCAAACCGCTCATACGCGACGTAACCGCTCGATCCTGCCAGCAGAACGAGCAACGCGGCGGCCAGTGACAACCACCGCCAATGTGCAGCCAGTCCGTTCGCTGGACGCGCGCCGGATTCGACTGGTGGTGACCAGGTTGGCAATGCGATCGGTACGGTAGAAGCAGACATCGTGTTCTCCTTTGGAATCGAATCGGAATCAACACGCGCTGCCGGGCTCGCTCGCGAGCCGCTCCCGGCGTGGGCGCTGAATAGAGGGCTGCGATGTGCAGGACCGCATCACCGGACGACGTCTCGTCCGGTGACAGGGGCGAATCGCCAGATAGGAGGTCGAACCAGAGCCGGTCGGTGGTAGCGGGGGAGGTTCGTTCAGTCATTGCCATTCCCCTCGGCACGTTGTCGTTCGTTCTGCTGGTTCAGTGAGGCACGTAAACCGATGATGGCGCGCGACTGCGCCTTTCGGACCGCTTCATGGGATCGACCGAGCGTTCGGGCGATCTCGACGGCGTTTAGCCCCGCCAGCCGCAGCTCGAGCAGCTCGCGCTGATCGCCGGGGAGCTGATCCAGAAGCGCTCGCAGCTCCGCATGACGTTCGGCTGCGATGATCAGCTCTTCGATCGAGGCACCGTCCGCCGCCAGGTCCGGCTCGCGGTCGAGCGGAGTTTGGGGCCGTTGCACCGTTTTCCGATAGCTGGTTGCGATGACATTGCGCGAGATGCCGTAAAGCCAGGCGCGAAAGGTGGTCCCGGGAACCATTGGATCGAAGTGCTGCAGATTTGCCAGCGCCTTGACGAAGATTTCGCTGGCAGCGTCTTCGGCCTGATGCCAGTCGCCGAGGTGGTAGTAGCAAAACTTGAAGATGGGATCCCAGTAGGTGTCGAAGAGCGTGGCAAATGCCCGGCGTTCCCGCAGTGCAGCGCTCACCGCGGCCGCGTCTGGGTCGATCGCTCGATCCAGCGACTCATCCGGAGCTTTCTTTTTCGAAAGCAGCGTTCGCATCTCGGTCCCATGTGTTGTTGCGGTTCCTGTGATGGTATTCGCTGGAATCGCAAAAGTGTGACCGACTCGGATCAGAGGATCCCTCGCCATCGTTCGGGTACCGGTATGGCGCGACGCTTTGTCATCGATCCGTGCGAAACAGCGCCGACCCAATTTGACATGAAGAGAACATTTGTTCTATACTGCTGACAAGCGGTACACCGGCGGATGGTGCGGGCCTGGGCAGCGCATCATTGCGTCCGCCGTGTGTCAGCCCACCTTCGCTGTCCAGGTCAGCGGACGGCTCCCAGCCGTGCTCGCTCCTGCCTTCGCATCGGTCACTGGGTCCCGGCATCCTCAGCAGCTACCCTTCCCCAACTCCAAACGTCGAGCTCTGAGCATGTGTCGAGGTCGACCCCACCGACGCCCCCAGGCGCATCGCGTGCGTTTTCGCTATGCGCTCCGTTTTCGAGCTACTCGGTGCACCTACAGCGATTTGGACCCGTCCGTCAATCCAGCCCCCGGAGCCATCGCATCCGTGGTGCGTTCACCGGAGTGACGCGGCATTCATTGCATCCACCCCTGCTCCGAACGTCGCATCACAACCTTGACTGGCGCTCTCACACACGATAACGGCGGACCCGCTGGGTCCGCCGTTATCGAATTCATCTCATGTCAGTAGGTGCGAATGTCAGGATTCCGAGGCGTCCAGATCGACCAGCAGCTTCACTGCGGCTTCGACCAGGATGCCGGCGGCTTCCGGCGTGAAGGGAGAGGTGTCGACCTCGTAGCCCTTGGCGGGGTAGTCGACTGGCAACGGGATATAGCCCGCCCATCCACCAACGTAACCGCCGAACCAGGTGAAGGGAAAGGGAGAGCGACGCTTGATTTCTTTGCCAATATCCTGGAACGGCTCGCCTTCGGTACCGATGAAGACGGCCGGCCCGATCTGCAGGATGTTGATCTCGACCGGGGTTTCCGTGCGGCCGTCATACGCTTGCACATGCCGGAAGGCCATGTTGGCCCGCTTGACCACGAAGGTGGCGGCTTCGATCTCTTTCGGATCGGCGCCCGCGGCTTTGAGCGAATCGAGCTGCTCCTGCGCCTGGGTCACCCGCTCTTCCGCCATATCGAATGGCATCAGCTCGATGAGCGGCAGGTTGACCGTGGTGGTGGTGCCGCGCACGACTGGATCGGGACCCTCATCAGCGTCGAACGTCCACTTGCCCAGCGGCGCGCCAGACTCCCAGACCTTCTCGTGTTTGTAGTTGCGCCTGGGAAGCTGGATGTCGTTGTAGGCCACGATTGCAGACGCGCCGACACTGCTGCCGAGGCGCTTGATGACCGCGATGTCGTCGGTGAAACCGTCCGGTCCGGGACCGATATCGCCGGTCGCCCCCTGCGCGAACAATGTCGGCGCGCCGGTGACGAGCTCGACGGTACGTTTGAGATAGCCAGGCCAGTCGGCCGAGAGCTTTTTGTTGCTCGGTCCAAGGGTGGTGGGATGCATGGTGTAGCCGACGGCCGCCGCGATAGGAGAACCATCGAGCGCGTCGATGCGCAGCACGAAGACCTCGGGATCGATCGGACCATCCGGATTGGTGCCGGTGACGGTACGACCGTCGGGCGCGGTCTCGCGCCGATTCACGGCGACGAAGCTCTCGCCTCGGCCGACTCCGACCCGGGCCGGTTGCAGTTTCTCCACCGCCAGCCGGGCCGCCCCGGCAGCGTAGTCCGGCAGAAGCGCGTAATACGCCTTCATGGCGTCGATGCCGGCTTTGGCCCAGTCCCAGCTACTGGGAGGTGGACCGGCGTGGTTGTGGGTCACACTCACCCGCACCAGCTCGGGGGAGATGCCTGTTTCGTCCGCAACCCGGTGCTGGACCTTCTGGGTTTCGGAGGTCGAGAGAATGATCAGGTCGAAATCGACCCAGGCCGCCCGGTTCGTGCCATCGTCGACCACCAGCACGGTGCAGGTGAGCGGAATGTCGACATCCTCCGCAAAGACATGCACTTGCGCGCCCCAGCTTGCGTGCGGCGCCGAGAGTGGCGGCGTGATATCGACTCGTCCTAGCCCTGCCTGAAACGATCCCATGCCTGCGGTTCCCTCATGTCTGGTATCGAACGAGTATGCATGTCCTGGCCAGGAACTTCTGGACGGCCGCGCTAGAACCCGAACGGCATCGGCTCGGTTCGGGGTTCGAGATGATGGTCGCGACGCGGCCGGATCGGCCGGGTCTGCAACCACTGGACGAGATCGATCAGCTCGCTCACCACATGATCGAAGAGCTTGGCGCCCTTCTCGGCAGTGCCGAGCTCAGGGGTACCGATCGAACCGGTGGTCGACATCTGCGACGTCCAGCCGACGATGCCGCCGGGTCCGGCTCCCATGGTCAGATCGACCCATTGCCATTTGTCCGCGCCGGGAATCTCCAGCACGTCTTCATGGATGTTGCCGCGGATTCGGTCCTTGCGGACGCCGGCTTCGTCGAGGTGGAGATACATGGAGGTTTCCAGCTCGCAGGCATGGGCCGAGCCGCCGGCCCCGGAGGTCGCGGACCTCGCGATTCCAGTAGTCGGCGCCGAGCTGCCACCAGGAGAGGAATGCACAAAGCGCGTCGGTTTGCAGATTGGTCTGGCGTCCCACCTGCTCGACCAGCGGATGGTTCGAGCCATGCCCGTTGATGACGATGATGCGCTCGAACCCGTGCCAGGCCAGCGAGCGGGTGATATCCAGCAGGTAGCTCACGAATGTGGTCGGCTGGATGCTGATGGTGCCGGGAAAATCCATCACATGGTGGCAGTAGCCGTACTGCACGGGCGGCATGACCAGCATCGATTCCGGTGCGCGGCGTCCCGCCTCCTGGCAGATCGATTCGACCTGCTTGACGTCGACATCGATCGGCAAGTGGTGACCATGCTGCTCGACAGCCGCCACCGGGAGAATGACGACCTTCTTCTGCACGATGGCCTGGTTGATCTCGGGCCAGGTCAGCTTTTCGTAGCGGTATTCCTGGCGCACGTACTCCGGATCGACTTGCTCCATCGCCGTATCAGTCACGTCGTTGTGCCCCCGAACTTGCCTACCGGTCCCGCAAGCGCGGGTCCAGAATGTCGCGCAAACCGTCGCCGAGGAAGTTGAAACCGAGCACCAGAATGGCAATCGCCAGTCCCGGGAAGATCGCCATCCAGGGAGAGATTTCCATATAGGTGCGCGCGATGTTGAGCATGCCGCCCCAGGTTGGCTCCGGTGGCTGAGTTCCCAATCCAAGGAAACTGAGGGCCGCTTCGGAGAGGATGGCGCTGGAGAGATAGACGGTGGTGAGCACGATCATCGGCGCCATGATGTTCGGCACCACATGTTGCCGCACCAGCCTGGTATTGCTGGCGCCCACCACCCGGGCGGCTTCCATATACGCCTCGCTTTTGACCGAGAGCACCGCCCCGCGCACCACGCGCGCAAACGCGGGCGCATAGATGATGCCGATGGCGATCATGGCATTGCGCCGGCTCGGGCCGAGCAGCCCCGCAATCACGATCGCGAGCACGATGCCCGGAAAGGCGAACATGATATCGACCAGCCGCATGACCCAGGTGTCGGCCCAACCGCCGAAATAGCCAGAAATCATTCCCAGAAAGCCGCCGATGATCAACGCGATGATGACCGAAACGATGCCGACCTGCAGCGAAACGCGCGCCCCATAAACGATGCGCGAAAAGGTGTCGCGGCCAAGCTCGTCGGTGCCCATCAGGTGATCCCGGCTGGGAGCGAGCAAGCGAATCGATCCCTGGGCGGCCGGATCGTAAGGAGCAATGATGGGCGCGAAGATCGCGATGAAGATCGTGGTCAGCACGATGATGGCGCCGACGATGCCGATAGGGTTGCGATAGCGCTTGGGAAATCTCCACCATGGGGTGGATGAGCGCGCGACGCGTCCTTCGGTAATGACATCGGGAGTAGTGGTAACGACGCTCATCCGAGTTTGATCCGCGGGTCGAGCCATGCATAGAGCACGTCGACGATAAGGTTGATCAGGACGAAGGCCACTGCCAGATAGAGCGTGGCGGCCTGCACGAGCGGATAGTCACGATTGAAGATGCCCTGCAGAAGAGTATTGCCGATCCCATTGAGGCCGAAGACCACTTCGACCACCGCGGCGGAGCCCATCAAGCCGCCGAGCTGGAAACCGATGACCGTGATGACCGGAATGAGCGCGTTCTTGAGCGCGTGGCGATAGAGCACCGGCTGGGGCGCCAATCCCTTGGCCTTGGCGGTGCGCACGTAGTCCTGCCCCAGCACTTCGAGCATGGTGGTGCGGGTCATGCGCATGGTGATCGCCATCAATGGCACGGCTAACGCAATAGCCGGAAGAATCATCTGTTGGAGGTTGCCGATTGGATCCTGGGTAAAGGGGATGAAGCGGATCGAAGGAGTCCAACCGAAGACTTTCGAGGTGAACAGCAGCATCAGGGTCGCGACCCAGAAGTTGGGGAGCGAGAGGCCGACCAGCCCGGTGATGCGGGCCCCGAAATCGAAGGCCGTATCGCGCTTGACCGCTGAGATCACGCCGAGCGGAATCGCGACGAAGGTGGAAATGAGCAATCCGAGAATGGCGAGCTCGATGGTGATAGGCAGAGCGGCTGCGAGAATCTCGCCGACCGGTTTGCCTGAGCGCATCGAGGTGCCGGGATCGCCCTGGAGCAGATTCCCGAGCCATTTCACGTACTGCACCGGGATGGGATCGCTGAGGCCCATCGAATCGCGCAGCTTTTCCTTGGCTGCCGAGGATGCGGTTCCGTCGGTGCCGGCGAGAATGTCGACGATATCGCCAGGCAGCAGCCGCAACATCGCGAAGATGAGCAGGCTCATGCCGATGAGTGTCGGAACGAGCAGCGCCAGGCGCTGGAAGATGTACTTGGACAACGCGGTGATTCCTGTAGTAATCCGGGGGCTTACGGATCGGAGAGTGACTGGCAGGAGCCGCCATGCGGCGGCTCCTGCCGATTGCAGATTAGCGCTGTTTAGCCCTCGGACACGCAGGTCGTGCGCAGGCCCGGGTTCGTGTTGCCGAAGAAGACGTACATGCCGGTCAGGCGGTTGTTGACCGCCTGGAACTTGTACGGCTGCACCAGGTAGAGGTGTGCCGCATCCTCGGCAATGATCTCCTGCATGCGCTGGTACATCGGCACGCGGGCAGCTTGATCGAGTCTCGGCCAGCGCCTGATCGTAGAGCGTGTTGAACTCGTCGTTGTTCCAGCCATCGCCGAACCAGGTCACGTTCTGCGTGGTGCCCTGGCGGAAGTCGATGACGTAACCCGACGGATCGCCACGCATGCCGCGACCGGTGGCGGCCCACTGGTACGCGCCGTTGCCGATGTTGTCGGCAAAGGTGCCGATTTCCAGCGGAACCACGCTGGCGTTGATGTTGAGCTGCTTGACCGCCTCGGCCACGATCTCGGCGTTCTGGGTGTACGAGCGCGGGGCGGCAATCGCCTGCAGCTCAACATCGAAGCCATCGGCATAGCCGGCTTCTTCCATGAGCGCCTTGGCTGCCTCGACGTCATTGGCGTAGAGCTCGGCGAGTTTCTCAGGCGTCAGCGGATAGTCGCCATATCCCGGTGGGATGGCGCCGGTGATATCGGCTTTGCCACCAAAGACATTCGCCTTGATCAGCTCGCGATCGACCACCTTGCTGACCGCCTGCCGCACGCGGGTATCGCGCCAGGGCACATCTGCTTCGGCGGTCTGGAACTGGATCACGTTCGGGGTCGAAACCAGGCCCTCGAGAATGGTGATGCTGTCGTCACCTTCGAGCGTGATGACCACATCGGCGCTGAAGGTGCCGCCGTCGATCTCACCCGATCGGAGCGCGGCCACGCGGGTCTGCTCTTCGGTCAGGGTCTTGAGGGTCAGCTTGGCGATGCACGGGATGCCCGGGTTCCAGTAGTCCGGATTGGCTTCCATGACGATCGACATCGTCCTGGACATATTCGACCAACTTGTACGGACCGGTGCCGATCGCTTCGCTGAGCGCGTTGTAATCGTCGTAGAAGTTCTCGGGAACGATCGGGGTGTACCCGCCCCAGGCCATGGTGCCCGGCAGGGTCGGATCGACCTTCGACATCGTTACCGTGACGGTGTAGTCGTCGACGATCTCGGTACCGGTGATGTTGGCCAGATACGACACTGCCACACCCGGCTCTGGCGGAGTAACCGCCATGTCCATGGAGTACTTCACATCGGCGGCATGTCATTTCGTTGCCATTGTGAAAGAGCACACCCTGGCGCAGGTGGAAGATGTAGGTGCCGTCTTCGGCAATTTCCCACGATTCCGCGAGGCCCGGAATGATGTTCAGGTCCTGATCCCACATGACCAGTGTGTCGTAGAAGAACTCACGGCCCTGCCAGTGGGCGAGCGAGAGCGCGCCGAATGGCATCAGGTTGGGCGGCGGGGCATCGAGCGCCCAGATGACCTCACCCGAGGCAGCGGTCGCTTCCGGCGACTGCGCGGAAACGTCAGCCAGCTGGCGGATCGTCAATCCCCCACCGAGGGCGGCGCCAGCGGTGAGCGCGCCACCGGCCTTGAGCGCATCACGGCGGGAGAACCGGCCACGGGCCAGGTCGATCAGAAACCTCAAGTCATTGTCGTTTTCGGCCATGATTGTCCTTTCAAATATTGCTGCACCGGTCGACATGACCGGCTTACTGGTTTTCGCGATTTTGGACATGAGTCAGAGTTCGCTCGTGGCCCGGCATTTCGGCGCTGGGCGGACCGCGACCCTTCGCTCATGGAAATCGGTTTCGAAAGTAATTTAGCAGCTTCTGGTTAAGTTCCACCAGTCAGGTTGTGAGCCGCCATTCTACCAGTCTTGTTCGCTCTGTGGACGCTCACGCCAAAACTGCCATCTATGCGGACGAGCGAGCGGGCAATTCGGCGCCACGCAAAAGCCGGTTCGTTTCACCGAATACGATGGCCGGGCAACGATCTACCACTCGGTACACCTCAGGACATACGTGAGGCTGACTTTTTCCGGGTCGGAATCGAGACGGCGACAGTCCGAATCGAACTGCTGCGCCAATGCGAAGGAGCCGCCCCTGGGGGCGGCTCCTTGCTCGATGCGATTAATTGCGAATGCTATTCGCCGTCGGACACGCACGCCGTGCGCAAGCCCTGGTTGGTGTCGGTGAACGAGATGTACATCCCTGTCAGCCGGTTGTTGACCACCTGGAACTTGTACGGCTGCACCAGGTAGAGGTGCGCCGCATCCTCGGCAATGATCTCCTGCATCCGCTGGTACATCGGCACGCGGGCAGCCTGATCGAGTTCGGACAGCGCCTCGTCATAGAGCGTGTTGAACTCGTCGTTGTTCCAGCCATCGCCGAACCAGGTCACGTTTTGCGTGGTGCCCTGGCGGAAGTCGATGACATAGCCCGACGGGTCGCCGCGCATACCGCGGCCCGTGGCCTGCCACTGGTACGCGCCCTTACCGTTGTTGTCGGCAAAGGTGCCGATTTCCAACGGAACCACGCTGGCGTTGATGTTGAGTTGCTTGACGGCCTCAGCGACGATTTCGGCATTTTGGGTGTAGTACCGGGGAGCTGCGATTGATTGCAGCTCGACATCGAAGCCGTCGGCATAGCCCGCTTCTGCCATGAGCGCTTTTGCTGCGTCGACGTCATTGGCGTAGAGCTCGGCGAGTTTCTCAGGGGTGAGCGGATAGTCGCCATATCCTGGTGGAATGGCGCCGGTGATCTCTGCGCTACCGCCGAAGACATTCGCTTTGATCAGCTCCCGATCGACCACTTTGTTGATCGCCTGTCGCACGCGGGTATCGCGCCAGGGCACATCTGCTTCGGCGGTTTGGAACTGGATGACGTTGGGCGTCGAGACCAGCCCCTGAAGGACCGTAAGACTGTCGTCGCCTTCCAGCGTGATGACCGTGTCTGCGCTCACGGTGCCGCCGTCGATCTCGCCTGAGCGGATCGCCGCTACGCGAGTCTGCTCTTCGGTCAGGGTCTTGAGGGTCAGCTTGCTGATGCAGGGGATTCCGTCGCCCCAGAAATCGGGGAAGGCCTCCATGACCACGACGTCGTCCTGGACGTATTCGACCAACTTCATCGGACCAGTGCCGATCGCCTCGCTGAGCGCGTTGTAGTCGTCGTAGAAGTTCTCCGGCACGATCGCGGTGTATCTGCCCCAGGCCAGGTTTCCCAGCAGGGTCGGATCGACCGTCGCCGTAGTGATCTTGACCGTGTAATCGTCCACGATCTCTGCGCCGGTGATATTGGCAAGAATCCCAATCGCCACGCCTGGCTCGGGCGGGGCCACCGCCATATCCATGGAGTACTTCACATCGGCAGCAGTCAGTTCCTTGCCGTTGTGGAACTTCACACCCTTGCGCAGGTGGAAGATATGGTTCCCGTCTTCGTCGGTTTCCCACGATTCCGCGAGGCCCGGGATCTGGTTGAGATCGCGATCCCACATCAGCAGCGAGTCGTAGAAGAACTCGCGACCATTCCAGGCTGGCTGGGAGACAGCGCCAAAGGGAATCAGGTTCGGCGGCGGAGAGTCGAGCGCCCAGACAACCTCTCCGGACGGAGCAGCGCCGGCCTCGGGCGACTGCGCGGAAACGTCGGCCAGCTGGCGGATCGTCAATCCGCCACCAATTGCGGCTCCAGCGGTGAGCGCGCCACCGGCCTTGAGCGCATCGCGGCGGGAGAACCGTCCACGAGCGAGATCGATCAGAAACCTCAGGTCGTTATCTTGGTCGGCCATGGTTGTCCTTTCAACGATCGTTAGTCCGGTCGTGCTGACCGGCTCTCAGATTACCGCGGCTCGATTCGAATCGAGCCGGCGTTCGCTCTTAGACCCGGCTTGCTGTCGCCGGGCGATCCGCTGTCCTCCTCTCATGGGTTCTGCCTTCGAGAGTAATTTAGCAGTTTCCGATAAATGGTTTCGAGTCGTGCGTGAGCCGCCATGATACCAGCGCTGATCGCCGTGTGAACCGGCACGCCGTGGATGACATCAGAGCGGACGAACGAGCACGTGCCATGCAAAGGGCAGCACGAGTCATCAGCCAGTCAGCCGTCAGCCATCAGCGCGCGAGCATTTGTCGAGCTCTGGACACTGGACCTTCTCAGGGCTCAGGACCTCAGGGCGCGGTTCAGGACATTCTTCGTGATCTGGGAGGTGAAGTCGTCGACCAGCAACGACGCCGGCCAGGTGATGGAACCGACCGAGAAGACCGAGCCGCCTGACGCGGTGTCGTACTGGACGATCTCGGCGCCGCCCTCATCCGGGTTCAGGCCTTTGGCCAGCAGGCGTGCCCCGGCCGGTGACGATGCGCTCATCTTGTCGGTTTCGTGTCCCGACGCGCCGCCCCAGCAACGTTCCTGCAATCCGTTTCGGCCGAAGATGTCGCCGTCGTTCAGACCGGTGCCGGCATAGATCCAGTGATCGGTGTCGGTTGCCCGGTACGGAGCGGCGGTCATGATGCCCGATTCGGTGGTGACCACGCCGAGCAGCTCGGCCTCGCTCTTGTAGCGCCGGTGCATACGGCTTTCGATGAACACGCCGGTGTCGGGATCGGTGTAGCCCATGTCGCCGCCCGACGTCGGCATGTAGTTGTAGAACTTCAGGGCGGTGCCGTCGTTCAGAAAATCGACTTCGCAATTCAGGCCGTTGCCACCCAGATAGAGGAAGTTGCCACCCGTATCCGTGACCCACTCCTCGATGCGCCGGTATTGCTCGCGTGACCAGTATTCCGGATGCACGCTGGCGATGGCCGCCTTGTAGGCGGTGAGATCGAGCTCACCGGTGTGAAGCTGGTGATCGCTATAGACGTCGTAGCCGAAGCCCTCACGCTCCAGCCAGCCGAGCAGGCGCCATTCCGCCGGGGCCATGCCGCAACCGAGCCGTCCAACAATGGTGTCGGTGACCTGGGTGCCTTCCGGGATGCTGTTGCCCGGCTCCGGTCGCTCGAAGTGGACCGGTTGGTAGTCGTCGTCTGGAGCAGCCCATTCGCCGAAAGTGCTAATGGCGGCATAGCGCAGCAGATCCTGCCGCGCGTTGACCGATGGCGTGGGCGGCAGATTGGTCGAGTTCACGTAGTTGCTGCGGCCGCCGAAGTTGTTGTACGCGTTCCAGGTGTTGGTAGAGAGAATCACCGCGATCGGATTGGCCGGTTCCGCCGGCGCGACCACCCAGGGAAAGGAAAAGAACTTGCCGGTGTCGGTTTTGGCTTCCAGGTAGTAGAGCCCCGAGCGCTCTGGACCGGTCACGAACTGGGTATGGTGAGCGCTGCCGTAGCCGGTCTTGTTCCACTGGACGCCGGTTTGCACATAGTCTCCGTCGGGCGTGATCTGCATCACCGCCCGGGGTCCATGCTCGTCATACCAGCCGAGCATGGCGACGAACTCTTTCTCGAGACCATAGCGCCAGAGGGAGAGCTGATAAGGCTCGTGCGAGTGGACACGAAACTCGGAGCGGCCGCCGCTCTTGACCCACTTCGGCCAGACGTAGCCAAGCACACCATCGGAGAGCAGGCGAAACTGGTATGGCTCGGAACGCGGCAAATCGAGTGTCACGCTCTTGGAACCAAACCCGGATTTGACCAGGCTGAAACGGTAGCGTCCCGGCGCGAGCTCGGCATAGACCCCACCTCGCGGCGTCGCGCGAATGACCTCGACGAGCTCACCATCGCGGTCGATCTCGATCGCCACATCGGCCAGGGCTACATAGTTCTCGTCGCTCACGTACCCGATCAGCACGATTTCCTCCGCTCCTCAACTGGACCCGTTGCCTGGCATCCTGCCTGCCGCGCTGAGGGTATCGGAAACGCTCGCAAAGCGCAGGCGATTATCGGCTCGCGAAATTCTCTCGATGGACGTGGGGATGCTACCCTCGTTTCAGGGCGTCCTTCGCTGCCATATCGGGTTGTGCCGGACCTCGATCGTCCTACCCCGACGCCCTTTTCCAATCCGCTGCGGAGACGAATTTCGAGGAGCGCTCATGGTCAGCAAGCTCACCCGCAATCCCCACGACCCGTCGTCACTTCGGGTGCTCGGCGAAACGCTCGCTGCGATTGCGCTGTGCAATGGCGTCGGCGGCGGCACTGCCGTGCTGGCCGGGAGCGGAGACACTCCCTGGTACCGCGAGCTGGAAAAGCCGGATTGGACCCCCTCTGGGAAGACGATCGGCGGTGTCTGGACGGCGCTCTACACGCTGATGGGGGTATCGCTTTCGATCCTGTGGCGCAAGCGACACGACGATCCTGACGCGAAACCGGCGCTCGAGCTGTTTACCATTCAGCTCATGCTGAACAGTCTCTGGACGTTTATCTTCTTCAAGTTCAAAAATCCGCGGCTGGCGTTTTTCGAGAATCTGGTGCTGATGGCCGCGATTGCGCTCACGATTGGCGCCGCCTGGCGGGTATCCAAAGTTGCGGCGCTCCTGCTGGTGCCGTATCTCCTCTGGGCCTTCGTAGCGATCACACTCAACGGCGCAATCTGGCAGAAGAACAGCTGATACGTTCGTGAGAACAACGGCCTGCCAACGGTGACCGCAGGTTCAGGTCGCCACGGGAGAAATGGTTCGCTTCGCTCATCCTGACACGTTGCATTCGACGTGAGGACGGCCACCTCGAATCGAGGTGGCCGTTCGCAACTAGTGATTGGCTGGCGGTCAGGCCGTAATTGGGAAGACCCAGAACTCTTCGTAGGGGATCTGGCGGCCGGCAACGGTATCACCCTGGAAGAAACCGGCGCCGATGTAGACATCCCCCGGGGCGGTAGCGCTCGAGAGATCGAATTGCTTGAGCACTACCCCATTCACCGCGATAATGCCGACCCCTCCCTGGGCCAGCACTTCGATGGTGTTGGTCGCACCGGGAGCGGCATCGAAGTTGGTCAAGGTTCCACTGTCCACGGTTGCGCCGCCCGGAACGATGAGATACCAGGCACCGGTCGACATGACCACGAAGCGCAGGCCGGAATCGGTGCCAGCAGCGGCACGGAAGCCGATCCCAATGTCAAATGGCGAAGCGGCATCGGTCGGATTTGTGAAGCTTGCGAGCGCGTAGAAATCTCCCGCGCTGATCGCGTTCGAGCTGTACGAGTAAGCGTTGGCTTCCTCAGTGAAGACACCACTGTCGCCACCAACCAGCGGTGGGTTGGCGATGGCCGCCGAACGTGCGCGATCGAAGATGATGCTTTGCACATCGGACGACTGCATGGGCGGTAGGTTTGGCGTAACCGACGTCGTCGAGGCCGTCGTCGGCGGCGCCACGACGGTGGGTGCCAGCGTTGGAGCCGAAGGAGCCGTCGGTTGCAGGGCCACGGTGGGCAATGCCGCGGTGGTCGGACTTGGGAGCGCCGCCGGCGTTTCGGACGCAACCGGCTCTTCCGTCGGAATCGCGGGTACCTGGCCAGAGGAAAGGTCCCACACTCCAAAGCGCGACAGGTCCATAGGCAGCGTGGTGACGGTGGACGGAGCAGCGCTGGCCATCTGAATGAAGCCGATTTCGGCTTTCACATCGCCGGCTATCGGCGTACCCTCCAGGGGAATGACCGCGGCCACCGTGAAGGTGTTGCCGCTCAAAATCGCCACGCCGTCGTACACCGTGATGCTGAGGAAGTTGTCCGCGCCAGGAGCAGGATCGATCGTGCCAGCAAGCAGATCCCCCGTCTGGATATTGTCGTAGCCCTCGCCGGCTGAGTCGTACCCGTAGCCCCAGGTGGATGCCCCGGTGCCGTCGTCCTGCACGTAGATGTCGTAGCAGTTTCCGGCTGGATCAACCCAGAAACAGAAACCGACCAGGTAGTACGTCCCGGCAGGAAGCTGAGGCGTGGTGAAGTGCAGCTCGGCATAAAAGTCAGCCAATTGCACTCCGGCGGGAAGGGTGCGCACATTGTCGATGGTTACATCGGCAGCACCCTCGAGATCGGCCACCACTGGCTCGTCGTAGAGCGAGATCATGAAGGCATCGGAAAGCACGCCGTCCGGATCGACACTGGGATCGCGCATCTGCGTGACGCCACCGGTGGTGGCTTCAGTCGGAGCCGGGGCCGCGACAGTCGGCGCGGCAACCGTCGGCGCCGTCAGGGTCGGCGCGGCGAGCGTTGGTGCGGCCACGGTGGGAGCAGCAACCGTGGGAGCGGCCACCGTCGGCGCGGACGGGAGCGCAGTCGATTGGACGGTGGTCGAGCCGCCCAGGTCGGTAACGGTGAGATTGTCGAATCCGACCGTCAATCCGTCGGTCTGATCGCCGCTGGCGCCTGCGCCGATAAAACTGGAACCGGAGGCGTAGGTGTCGTCGGTCGTCGTCAGAACCGATTGCCCGTTGATGAGGGCGGTAATGACATTGCCGGTGCAGTCGATGCCAATCGTGTTGTTGGCGTTGCCGGTGTTGACCAACGCCGTGTCGGTGACACGTTGCAGCACGACATCGTCATCCGGATCGGATCGGAAGAGAATGGCTTGTCCGCTCGCCGGTGCGATGGCGACTGAATAGCCGTCGCTGGTGTCATTTGCGCGGCAGCCGGCGAAGACGTACTTGTTATTGACGTCACCGCCCAACGCGACATCGACCGAGACGCGCACATCGGACATTTCAGGCACGCCAATGAACGACAACAGCTCGCCCTGGAACGATGGCTCACTGGACTGAATCAGGAACTGGCCATTCTGATAGGAATAGGTAATTCCCGGCGTGGTCGATTCGGTACTCAGCAGCCCGGTTGCCGCCGAATCCATGGTGTCGGTGTAGACCTGTCCCTCTGCTCCGGCAGCCTGCGGAAGGTTGATCCCGGCAAGCACGAGCAGCAGGACGACTGGAACGATTCTCAGCACGCGCCGCATGGCAATTTCTCCTGGTTCGAAGCGAAGCTAGATGGATGCCGTTCTTGCAGTATAGGAGTCGATGAACAGGACGCAAGAGGCACGAATGGGTCTCCCTACTCCAACCCCAGGAGCTCGAGCGAATTGCGGTGCAGGATCCGCTCCAGGGCATCGATCGGAACCGGCGGAAGCGCCGTGCCTGCGATGGGATCGTTGACCCGCCAGAGCGCGTCCATCGTCTCCTGCGGGCCGGCGATTGGATAGTCCGAGCCGAACAGGAGCTTATCGAGCACCGCCCATTCGGTCGCAATGCGCATGGCGTTGTAGTAGGACCAGGGTCGATAGAAGTTGGCCGAGATGTCTGCGTACACATTCGGGTGTTTGCGAATGACGACGTAGCAATCGGTCTGCCATGGGTGCCCCATGTGCGCCAGGATCATCTTGAGATCCGGGAAAGCGGTCGCCACGCGATCGATGTGCCGCGGATGGGCGAAATCGAGATCGGCGAAGCGCACCGGCGAGGTTCCCTGATGAAAGAGGATCGGCAGGCCGAGCTCTTCCGCGCGCTTGAAGACCGCAAAGGCCTCCGGGCCGAGCGGGTCGAAGTTCTGGTAGTTCGGTCCCAGCTTGATACCGCGCAACCCGAGATCCTGGGTGCCGCGCTCGATCTCCTCGATGGCGTCCGGCTGGAAGGGATGAACCGTCAAAAAGCCAATGAACTTTTCCGGATGCGCCTGCACGAAGGCGGCGGTATCGTCGTTGACACGCGGGGTTTCATAGATGAGCTGGCCGTCGTCGGGCAAGTCGGTGCGCGGATCGGAGGCGATGTTGAAGACGATCGCCCGGTCGACCACTTCCATGGCGCGCACATGATCGTCCCAGGTGTGCACGGTCGACGCCGATTGATCCGGACGCCATTTGCTGTCGAGCGCGGCGCCGGTCTGCTCGGGGGCTACGCGATGGCGGGGGGTATGGCTATGAACATCGACGATCATGAGTTCGGGAGCGCTCCTCGGTTCGCCACCGGCGTGATTTCGCCCGGCAGCTCGATCTCTTCAGGCCGCAAACGGCGGCTGCGACAGCATAGCGAAGTCGGCCGCCGTTCCGGGTGACGCAAATGGAGTGGCCGGTTGGCCAGCCACCCCATTCGGTTGGGACGCGTACAGCGATTACGCGGGCAGCGCGTAGACCGAGAAGTTGCTGTATGGAACCTGGCGGCCGCCGACCACGTTCGGGACGAGCATCCCGCTGGCGATATAGACCTCGCCGGCGTTCAGGTTGCCCGAGAGATCGATCTGCTGCACCACCACCCCATTGACGGCAATGACCCCGGTAGCGTCCTGCGCAATGACTTCGATGGTGTTGCTTGCACCCGGGGCAGCATTGAAGTTCGCGACCGTGCCTTGAACGAATGGGCTACCGGCCCCGATCGCGATTCCCCAGGCACCGTCGGACTGCAGGATGAAGCGGTATTCCTGGTTGTCGAGGATGTCCCGGAAACCGATCCCCATATCCGTGCGAGTTGCCATATCGGTCGGGTTTGTGAAGGTTGCGGTGGCATAGAAGTTCGACACCGACAGACCGCCTTGCACGACGCTGAAACCGTCGGTTGCCTGGGTGAGCACACCGGACGAGCTGGTAAAGAGCGGGGCGGTGGCCACAGCGGCGGTGCGGAGGGTATCGAACGCCTGCGTCAGCACCGGATCGACCCCGCCAGTGGCGGCAGGAACGGTCGGCTGCACACCAGCCTGGGTTGGCTGGGCCTGCGTGGTCGGCTGATCCGGCGGCTGAGCGGCCGGCGTTTCGGTCGCCGCGAAGATGTCCGGATAGACCCCGGAGGACATATCCCAGATGCCGACATAGGTGATGGAGACCGGCAGGGTGCGCGTGTCGGTTTCGGTGGCGGCAATGTAGCCGACCGTGGCTGCGATATCGCCACCAAATGGCTGGCCGGGAACCGCCAGAGAGGTATCGAGCTCGTAGGTATTCGTGCTCAACATCGCGATGCCCTGATAGACCGCGATGGTCATTTCGTTCTCCGCGCCAGGGGTCAAATCGATCGCGCCGGCGGGCAGCTCGCCCGACTGGACGATTTCGTAGCCGCCCGGGCTCCAGACACCGAGGCCCCAGATCATCAGCGAACCGTCGCTGCTGACGAAGAAGTCGTAGCAGTCACCGTTGGCGTCACCCCAGAAGCAAAAGCCGAAGGTCCACATGCCGGCCGGATCGACCGGCGGCGTGAGGTAGTTGAGCTCTGCGTAAAAGCTGGGGAGGTTCACACCCGCGGTGAGGAACTGAGGGCTTCCAGAAGTCAAATCGCCATCGGCGCCATTCGACTCATAGACCGGGTCTTGCGCAAACGACATGAAGAACGCATCGTCGAGCGTTGCGGACGGATCGACAGCTGGATCGGTGAATGGGACGATCGGCACATCGCCAGTCGTTCCCGTGCTGCCGGTCGTCGGCTGAACCGGAGGCGCCTGGGTGGTCGGTTGGATCGGGGCCTGGGTCGGCTGCTGGGGCGGAGCCTGGACGGTCGGTTGCACCGGCGCCTGCGTGGGTTGCGCTGGGGCCTGCGTTGGCTGCATCGGCGCCTGGGTCGGCTGGACCGGAGCACTGGCTCCCAGATCGGTGATGACCAGATTGTCGAATCCGGTCAGCAGCAGATCGGTGGTGGCATCGTTCTTGCCGGTGCCAATAAAGGGATCACCGGACGTGTAGGTTGCGTCTTGTGCGGTCAGGAGCTGGACGCCGTTGGCAATCCCGGTAATCGTGTTGCCCTGGCATTTGATCTCGACCGTGTTATTCGCGCTACCGACCGTCACGACTGAGGTATCGGTGACACTGGCCAGGTTGACGGCATTCCCGGGATCGAAGCGCCAGATATTGGCCTGTCCCGTATCGGGATGAACCTCGAACATGTAGGCCGTGTCATCCTGGCCCACCCGGCACCCGACGAAGGCGTACTTGCCGGTCAAATCCCCGGCGATCGAGAAGTCGATCTTCACGCTCACGTCTGGCGAGGCTGGCACATTGGCAAAGGCGAGCAGGTCGCCGGACCAGCCCTGCTCGAGCGACTGAATGATGAATTGGCTGTTCTGATAGCCGTAGACGAAGCGAGCGGGATCTGGGGATTGACTGCTGAGGAGCCCGGTGGCCGAGGAGTCCATCGAGTCCTGATAGACCTGGCCTTGCGCGGATGCGCCCTGCGCACTTCCGATCCAGGTAACCACCGACGCGAGGAGTGCGATAACGAGCGCACTGCGAAGCAAACGATGCATGTTCTCAACCTTTCGTTCAAACAAATAAGGACAGCCAAAATATGAATCACTGCCTGAAGTATACCGAGAATCGCGACCTTTTGGGGTTTCGGGGTTCGTTCTGACGAGATGATCTCGCTGTCGCAGGAGCCGACGAATGGCGGGGAGTTGCTCCCCGCCATTCGCGATATTCGTTCGCCGTAGCACTGTGGCAGCTTGCCGTCCCGGTTACGGCAAGGCCCAGATCTGGAAGTCGGACACGACCGATGTGCGCCCGGTGACGATATCGGGCACGTTCAGTCCGGCCGCGACCCAGACATCACCGGCCGCGGAGGAAGGCGAGAGATCGAGGATGGCGACCACGGTGCCGTTGACGGCGAGGTAGCCGGTGTTGCCATCGGCCACGACTTCGATCGTGTTCTGCTCGCCCGGTTCCGACTGGAACCCGTTCGCCTTGCCGGTCTGGTAGGCCGCCTGGTCGCCAATGCCGAGGAACCATTCGTCATTGGAGTTGATCACCAGCCGGAGCTGGTTGTTGCCTTCGACGTGCCGCAAACCAAAGCCGATATCGTAGGGCGTGCTCAGATCGTCCGGATTGGTGAACGTCGCCCGGAAGTAGGAATTGCTGGTGACGATCTCGGGGTAGATACCCTGGATGACTCCGACACCTTCGACCAGATCGCCGGTTACCGGGCCATAGAGGGATTCGCCGGCGAGGGCTTGATCGCGCAGCTCTTCGAAGCGGTCGACTTGCTCGCTGTCGACATAGCGGTCGCGATTCTCGTCGCTGCCCTCGGCTTGCGGTGCTTCGGTCGCCTCTTCGGTCACTTCCTCGGTCGCCTGCACCTGTATTTCGGTGGCCTCCGGTGCCGATTCCGCCGTGCTGACCTCGATTTCGACCGGCGATTGATCGACTGATTCCTGGGTGGCGATTTCAGTCGGGGCCACGGTCGCGGTTGCCTGGGGCGTTTCGGTGGCCAGCGTGGTCGCAGTCGGCACCACAGTATTGGTCGGGGTGGCCGAGGCAGCCTCACGGAATGTTCCGGATTCGCCGCCAGACTGGAAGATGCTGGCCGATTCCTCGGTTGGCGTGTTCGTGGGGGGGACCGGCGTACTGGTCGGCGGCGGAGTGCTCGTCGGCAACGGGGTACTGGTGGGTGGTACCGGCGTCGGCGTACTCGTCGGCGGAACCAGGGTAGCGGTCGGCACCGGCGTGTCCGTTGGCGGAACCGGGGTCGAGGTTGGAATCGGCGTATCCGTTGGCGGGATCGGCGTCGGAGTCGACGTTGGCACCGGAGTATCGGTTGGCAGCGGGGTGGGAGTCTCCGTTGGCACCGGCGTCGCGGTCTCCGTCGGGGTGGCCGTTGCCGTCTCCGTAGGTGTCTCTGTCGGAGTCGCTGTCGCTGTGTCCGAAGGGGTCACTGTCGGTGTGTTGGTGGCCGTCTCTGTCGGCGTCTCGGTCGGCGTCTCCGTCGGGGTTGCGGTGGCCGTCTCGGTCGGCGTATTTGTCGCAGTGTTCGTTGCAGTTGCGGTTGGCGTGTTCGACGCGGTGTTGGTCGCAGTCGCCGTCGGGGTGTTGGACGCCGTCGCGGTGTTGGTCGGGGTGCGGGTTGGCGTATGCGTAGCGGTCGCCGTTGGCGTCCGCGTCGGGGTCGCCGTGTTGGTCGGCGTCGAGGTATTGGTTGGCGTGTACGTTGGCGTAAAGGTCGCCGTGGCGGTGAAAGTCATCGTCGGGGTCGGCGTGACACTCGGCGTCAAGGTCGGGGTCGGGGTGGGAGTGGTGACCTCATCACGCACGCCAAGCAGGTGCAGCTCTTCGTCGCGGCTGCCAAAGAAGACGCCGCTTTCAGACACCGCCGGTGAGGAGAGAATTTCGTCGGTATCTTCCCAGCGCCAGAGCTCGGCGCCGGTCGCGGCATCGAGCGCCAGCAGCACGCCGCCATTCGATCCCGCGTAGACCGTGCCATCGACCACGGTCGGCGAGGCATAGAAACCTTGATCGACCGGAACATTCCAGAGCGGAGTGCCGGTCGGCGCATCGTAGGCAAACAGACCCACCGAGCTGCCGGCAAAGACCCGGCCATCGGCTACGGCAGGCGAGGAGTTCACATAGCCGCCGGCGTTTTGCACCCAGAGGACGGTGCCAGAGGCGGCATCCTGCGCGATGACGACGCCATCGATCGTGCCGTAGTAGACGATGCCATTTTCGATCGCTGCGGTCGAGAAGATGGCCGATGCGCCGGAGGCAGACCAGACGAGCGCGCCCGACGCGGCATCGACGGCATAGAACGCGCCATCAACCCCACCGAGGTAGATGACTCCATTGGCGACCGCCGGGGAGGCGTAAAAGCTGGCATTGCCGGCGAACTCCCAGAGCTTGTCGCCGCTCTCGAGCTCGACCGCGTAGAGGCGATTGTCATAGCTGGCAATGTAGACCGTGCCATCGACGACCGCGGGCGAGGCGACGATCATGTCACCGGTTTCGAACCGCCAGCGCTCTTCGCCAGTAGTGGCATCGATCGCGTAGAGATTGCCATCTTCACTGCCAATCAGGACCAAGCCATCGACGACCGCCGGCGAGGAATAGATCTCCCCGTCGGTGCGGAAGCGCCAATCGACATCGCCGGATTGGACATCCACCGAATAGACCGAGCCGTCGCCGCTCCCGAAATAGACTTTGCCACCCACCACCGCAGGGGAAGACTCGACATCGCCTCCGGCATCGAAGCTCCAGAGCTCTTCGACTCCGGCGGTATCGATCGGCCCTGGACCGCCAGCTTGCCCGTTTCGCTCGGGGTCGTTGCGGAACATTTCTGGTGGATAGGCGATGGGCGATGCGGCCTCGGGCGAGCCGGTTTCCGGAGAACCAGGTACAGGTGAGCCCGTGCCCTGCAATTCGGCTGCCACCGGGACGATGCTCCAGGACAGCGCCGCGATCAAGGCAAGAAGCGTGAAGAGAGTCCGGTCCAGCGGCGTCGGAGCATCTGCCGTATGGCACGTTCTGAAAGGATCGATCGACGTCCGGTCTGCACGTTTCCCTGCCGATCTACCGGTGGAACCATCAATTGGCATCGCTGCCGCCGGGTGGCCGGTCTTCGAAAAATGAACGCTTCCCGCATTCTCTCACACCATGCGGTCATTTCTTTTATCCGCTGTTTTACCCCACCTGGAGGTTTTCCGCGGGAGTAAAATTGATCTGTATCGTTCAGTCGAACGAATCGAGAAAGGACGAATCCATGGCTTCGAAAACCGATCGTTTCAAGACAAGCATCGATATCCCGGCTGGCACACGGACCGAGATGATCGACCTCTGCAATCAGCAACTCGCCGATACCGCCGATCTGCAATCGCAGATCAAACAGGCGCACTGGAATGTGAAGGGTCCGGAATTCATTGCGCTGCACAAGCTTTATGACGACCTGGCCGAGGAGGTCGAGGGCTACGTCGATGAGATTGCCGAGCGCGTGACCCAGCTCGGGGGCTATGCAATGGGCACCGCCCGCATGGCGGCCGCGAACTCGCGCTTGCCTGAGTTCCCAACCGATGCCACCGACGGATTGGATACCGTGAAGGAGCTGGTAGCCCGCTACGCCGCGTATGCCGCGACCACCCGGGCCGCCATCGACGAAGCGGACAAGTCGGGCGACATGGCAACCGCCGATATGTTCACCGAAGTTGCGCGCGGGCATCGACAAGGGCCTCTGGTTCCTGGAAGCCCACCTGCAGAAGTAGCCCTGAAGTAGCCGTATCGAGCATGAACAGAAACGCCGCCGGATTCGAATCCGGCGGCGTTTTGCGTTGCAGTTTCGGCGGTTTTGAGCGTTCAGTCGCCTTTGCCGTCGAGGCGCTCGTCCGCGGCACGTTTGCGGCGGCGCTCGGCGCGCTCTCCCGACACATCGACCAGCGCGTTCACCAGAATCCATGCTGCGATCAGCAGGACCAGGAACCATGCGACATGGTCGATTTCATCCGGCGAGAACATGCCCACCCTTTCCGGCACGACAACAATGCGGCCTTTCACTCGAGTCTAGCGACGTCCGTATCCCGGCATGAAGCACCAACCGGACCTAATTTCAGGTCACGTACGTACGCCTGAGCCCTGGTCGGCCGCAGGGCAGACCTCCGCGTCCTGGGGAGGAAGCTGAGAATGCTGTGCGCACCCGTTGCGAATCGCCAATCGACCTGACGCGAACACGTGCGCCTGCGGACTCGAGGCTCCAGAGCCAGGAACTCACGCGTCGGCGGGGCGTTCGATCAAGCGTGAGCTGTACGGTAAGCGACTGGTCGCCCCGCAGGACATCGACCGAGACGGTATCGCCCGGCTGGTGCAGGAAGAGCACTTCGGCAAACGCATTCTGCTGGTCGATCGCCACGCCATCGATCGCGGTCACGATATCACCTGCCACAAGGCCGGCGGCTTCCGCGGGGCCGCCCGGGGAGACCTCCGAGATGTAGACCCCGTTGTCGACCGGCAGGTTCGCCTGGGCGGCGATTTGCCAGTTGATGGTCTGGTAGGTGATCCCGAAGAAGGGATAGACCACGCGCCCGTCGGCGATCAGCCGGGACGCGATGTTCTGCACCTGGTTGCCGGGAAGCGCGAAGAAGAGTCCCTGAATCGACTGGCCGTTTTCTTCCGAAACGCCCAGCGTATTAACCCCGATGACTTCGCCATGCAGGTTGTAGAGCGGTCCACCAGAATTCCCGGGATTGATGGCGGCGTCGTGCTGGATCAGGTTGTTGTAGTTCGACTGGGGCAGATCCCGGCCGAGCGCGCTGACGATTCCTTCGGTGACCGTATTGGTATAGGTGCCCAGCGGAGATCCAATCGCCAGCACCGGTTCGCCCACCTGAAGCTCATCCGAGTCGCCAAAGGATGAGAAGGCCGGCACATCCCCATCGATTTTCACGATGGCAAGATCGCTGATCCGGTCCGATCCCACCAGCGTGGCAGGGCGCCGCTCGCCATTCGAGAGGATGACCAGGAACTCCTGCCCCCCATCGACCACATGCCAATTGGTGACCACATGCCCATCGGCGTCGATGATGAATCCGGTGCCGGAGCCAACCGGTTGGACCGTATCGAATCCCTGGAACATCTGCTGGTTGATGACCGTCACCACCGACGGCCCCACCTGCTGCACCACGGAGATGGCATCGCCGGGCGCGGTGGCCTCCTGTGCGGTGGCAGGGATGCAGGTCGGCGCGCGACAACCCCCATCCAGCGAGCGACCCGATGGCTAAACCAAGAACGAAGAGGAAGCGAAGCGAGCGCATGGAGGTCACCTTTGGCGTCGTCGAATCAGCAATACGGTCTGATTCTACGGTGACCCCGCCCGGTTCGCTGCCAACTTCAGCGATTTTTCAGCCGTCCGCGGCAGCGATCTACCCGACGCGCGTCAGCTCGATGACGGGAATGACCCGGCTGGTCTTCGCCTGGTAGTCGCGGAAAGACCGAATTCTGATTGGCCAGAATTTCGAATCCACGCAGTCGCTCGTCGCCTTCCAGGTCGCGCGCATCCACTTCGAACGTCTCGTCTCCAACCTCGACCTGGAACCGCGGGATTGGCCACGATGTTGCGGTACCAGGCAGGATGCACATCGCTGCCGCCATACGAAGCGATGATGAGGAACTTGTCGCCATCGGGCGCATAGACCAGGGGCACCTCGTAAAGTTTGCCGCTCGTCGCACCCTTCACCGTGATGATGATGAGGTTGCCGCCCTCGAACATTCCGCCGACCTTGCCGTCATTGGCCCGGAACTCCTCGATCACCTGGGAATTGAAATCGCTCATGTCTGTTCTCCCTGTTTCGATGCTCGGCACAATTCGCGATAGCTTCTCATGAACCGAGCTTTGCTGAATCCACCGGATGGGGAGGACGATACTCGTTGTTCGGGCAGGTTCGGGGCGCGTGGCCCATGGGTTCCGGATCTCGTTATTGTTCGTACCGTTGAGGAAACCGTGAGGGTATCGGACGCAAATGTGCCCGGGTTTCCCGTGACTCATCTGGTCGGCGGGAGCACCGCCATCGAACGCAATCCAGCCATCCAGCAGTTGGCGCTGGCGCGGTAGCTGAAGCAGGTAGGCACATCTCCGAGATCGATGCCGATAACGATCTAGCGGTCCAACTGGTGACGGCCAGCCAAGCGTCCCTGGTGCGGGACCTGATGCTGACCGGGTTCGCGCAGTTCCGCGAGCTGCTCGATCCGCCTTCGAGCGCATTCTGGGAGACCGACGAGGATGTCGCCGCGGCAATTGGCCGCGGCGGCGCGGCGATCGCCTGGCTGGGTGAAACGCCGGTTGGCTCGGTGCGTTTCGAGCCTGAGGAGACCTGGCTCTACATCGGACGGCTGGCGGTGATTCCAGAGGCTCGGCGCCGCGGGGTGGCGCAGGCGCTGATGCATGCCGCCGAAGCGGAAGCGCTCCGATTTGGTGTGGCCGAGACGCAGCTCTCGATGCGGGAAGTATTGCCGGGCAACCGCGCGCTGTTCGAGAAGCTCGGCTACGCGGTGATCTCGGTCGACCCACATCCGCGAAATCCGGAGCAGAACACGCTGCGCTTGCGGAAGACGCTGGGTTAAGTCTTTGCCGTTACCACCACCGTCTGCGTCATAAAGGGATGGGGCAGGCAGTAGATGGGATAGGTGCCGGGTTTGTCGAAGGTGTAGGTAAAGGTTTGGCCGGGAGTCAGGAATGGCGATGCAAAGAGCTGATCCTCGACTTTGACTTTGTGCGTGACGGTATGTGCGACCACGTCGTCGTTCGTCCAGACGACGGTGGTGCCGGCTTCGATATCGATCTCCGGTGGCAGGAATTTGAGCGACGCGATGGTCGATTCGAAGACTGGGCCCGATGGAACTGGAGAGGCGATCGGGCTACCAACCGGTGTGGCTTCACTGGCGCCCGCACCCGACGCGGCCGGGCTTGGAGTTGGCGTGACATCGTGCGCGCCGGCCCGCTGGCCCAGCGCAACGGTAGCGCAAGCCGCGACGGTAAGCGAAAGCAAGCGGCGCCGGTCGAACCGATACGCAGTCCGCAACATCGAATCTTCCATGTACGTGTCCTCAGCTCGATAAAATCGCGGCAATGAATCGAATGCCGCGCGGATTTTACGTCTCATCGCTGAGAATGCACATGGTACGCGCCGGGTGGAACGGGATCAGCTCAGACGGTCGTAGCTGACCAGCTCGGACAGCGGCTTACGGCCGCCGTTTGTCGATTGCGCCCCGTCGGCCGGATGGCCGATCACGACCATCGAGCGGGCCGTCAGCTCGGGTGGGATACCCAGCAGCGCTTTGGCAGCGGCGCGCTGGCTGTCATCGCCATACCAGGCGGTGCCCGCGCCCAATCCGAGCAGACGGGCCGCGATCATCAGCCGCTCGGTGACTCGGCCCTCATCGAACGCGCCACTGATCTCGCCCTTGGCGGTGATGACCAGGGCAATCGCCAACGGTGCGGTCGCCACCCACCTGATTGCCTCTCCGCGGACCTGACTGACCTTCTCGAGCTGGTCTTTGTCGCGAATCACGATGAAATGCCATGGCTGCGTGTTTTGCGAGCTGCCGGTCCATTGCGCGACTTCCAGCAGCGCTTGCAATTGCTCGTCGGTCACCGGCTCATCGGTGAATTTTCGTGATTGACGGACCTTGCGAATCTCTTCCAATGGCGTAGTCATGTGGGAATTCCTCTCAACCCCCGATCCGATGCGCCCTGTGTGCGCATCGGATCGGGCTACCTATTTATTTACATCGTTTCGTAGCTGACGATCTCGTCCAGCGGTTTGCGGCCGACGTAGTTGCGGCCGGGGAGCTGATTGGCGTCTTTGTCGATATAGCCGAGCGCGACCAGCGAGTGCATCACGCGGTCCTCGGGTACGCCGAGCAATGTTTTGGCAGCGGATTCTTCCGCCTCGCCCAGGAACCAGGCGGTACCGGCGCCCAGGCCGAGCAGCTTGGCGCCAATCGCCAACCGCTCGAAGATGCGGCCTTCGTCGAACGACTCCAACACGGTGTCGTGCCCATCGAAGACCAGCGCGATCGCGACCGGAACATTGGCGACCCAATCGATATTGCTGCGCAGAGCCGCGAGCTTGCCCAGCGTTTCCTTCTCCTGAACCACCACAAAGTGCCAGGGTTGGGTGTTGCGCGCGCTGCCGGTCCATTGCGCGACTTCCAGCAAGGTGTCGAGATCTTCTTTCGAGACCGGTTTATCGAGATAGATGCGCGACTGGCGCACCTTGTTGATAGCGTCGATGACAGCAGCTGTTTCCAAGCGGGTCCTCCTTCGGGTCGCATCAGCCAGGTGCAGGCTGCGACCGGTGGGTCGATCGATTACTTACGAATCGTATGCGACCGGGCGGTTCGATGGGGCACATTCCTGCGAATTCGGGATCGGGCCCGCACGATCATGTAAGTGCATGTCGTTCGGTGGGACACGGGGTTTCCATCTCCAGGTGTGAAGCGCAGACGGCAATCCGCACGCCGAACCGCATGCGAGGTTCTCATGTCCCACAATGACGACATCGAGGCCGACTGGAGCCGCATGACGACGTGCAACCTCCGGTGAACGTATCGATGGCGAGGGGGATATCGATCGGTGTAGCGGTGGAACTAAGCTGGGCCCTATCGTCACCGGGGAGTTCCAACGGATGGCGCCGCTCAGTCCGTGCAGCGGCCACTTCTGCCCGTAGGACTGCACCAGGTACAGCGTTGCTCCGCCGATCAGGACTCCGCAGTCGGTACGACCACCGGCGCCGATGATCGAGTTGACCTCGGTCCAGGCTAGCCAGAGGTCGTGAACTCCAGGTTCGCGGCTCGGGAGGTGAGCGTCTCCACCATTGCGCTCTGAGTTTCGCAATCGCGGTACGGCTGAACAGCAATTTCTTTCCGTCGACTAAAATCGAATCGACCAGACCCATAGATGTCCGGTCCCTTTACTGTTCACTCGCATCGAGGTTCGACCATCCCATGGGTGAGTTCCGGCATCCCCTGTCTTTTGGCGTCGTCATCGCCCAGCATCAATACACCTGGCCGGAGCTGGTTTCCCAATGGAAGCTGGCCGAGGAGCTCGGGTTCGATTCGATCTGGCTGTTCGATCATTTCATGGCGCTCTATGCCGATCCGGATGGCCCGTGCCTGGAAACCTCCACCCTGCTGGCGGCGCTGGCACAGGAGACCAGCCGGGCCAGGATCGGCGTACTGGTCTACGGCAACACGCATCGGCATCCGTCGGTACTGGCCAAGGAGATCGTGACGGTCGATCACATCAGCAACGGCCGCGCGATCCTGGGTATTGGGGCGGGATGGAACGAGCGCGAGCATCGCGCCTACGGAATCCCCTTCCCCTCTGCCGGCGACCGGGTGGAGATGCTGGACGAAGTCGCTCCAGATCATGGAATCGCTCTTCACCGAAACCCGCACGACCTTCCATGGCGAGCATTACGATCTGGAGGATGCGCCCTTCGCCCCGAAACCGGTGCAGGAGAAACTGCCGGTGCTGATCGGGGGCACGCGTCCCAGAATGCTCAAGGTCATTGCGCGGCACGCGGATCTCTGGGATACCAGCCGCGATCCAGAAGAGCTACAGGCAGGCC
The DNA here is from genome assembly GCA_963720855.1 of uncultured Chloroflexia bacterium. Lineage (GTDB taxonomy): Bacteria > Chloroflexota > Chloroflexia > Thermomicrobiales > UBA6265 > JAMLHN01. Next base: position 1,313,790 of record CAVRGV010000003.1, read on the forward strand.
TGGCCCAGATTGCCATTCATTGCGAGGAGATCGGTCGCGATCCCAGCGAGATCGCCGTCTCGTCCAGTTTCGGAGCCGACCGGCTGGAACATGCGGACGGGTTCGCAGAGCTCATCCGCACCTACCGCGCTGCTGGGTCGAGCCAGTTCCTCTTCGATTTCCCGCTGGGCGGCGACGGGCTGGAATCGGCCAAACGGCTGGCCACCGATGTCATCCCCCGCCTGCGCGACGAGCTCGCCTGAAACCTGGAAGGATTCGAACCCGCCCCATGGATTCTCTGACCATCACGAACGAACAGCCAATCGAGCTCGTCACTTTCGATCTGTATGACACGCTGATCGAGCTGCATCCCAAACGGTGGGAACGGCTGCATCGCGCGTTGGGACGGATCGGGATCGATGCCGATCTGGGAGCGCTGCGCGATGCCGATCTGATCGCCGAGGACTATTTCACCATCGTCAATGGCGCGATCCCGATCCGTGACCGTCCGGCCGCGGACCGCGAGCGGATCCGACTTCACTACATGGAAGTCTGGCTGGAGGCAGCCGGGATTCCGTACGACGAACTGCTGGTGAGGGAAGCACGGCAGCACTACATGGCGGAGTACGAAACTCCCGCAGTCCAGGATTCCCCCTTTGGTGGCTATCTCGTCTTTCCCGACGTGATCGATGCCACCACCCGCCTGCACGAGGCAGGGGTGAAAACCGCCATCATCTCCAATGCCGACAGCGATGTCACCGAGCTTTGCGTCCATCTCGATTTCGCGCGGGGCATGGATCTGATCGTGACATCGGCCTTGATCGGGTATGAGAAGCCGCATATCAAGACCTATCAGGCCGCGTTCGAGCCGTTGGGCGTCGATCCCGCGCGGGGACTGCATATCGGAGATCAGCCAAAATCGGATGTGGTTGGCGCACTCAACGCCGGAATGCGGGCGGCGCTCATCGACCGTTACGAACGACACGACCCCGCCGCGCATGACGTGCCGATCTTTATCGGACTCGACGCGTTGGTCGACCACGTGCTCGCGGTCAACGCGCAGGCGGCGGTTGCGTCGTGATCGCGGCCGGCACGATCGAGCTCGTCTCGGTCAACGTCGCTATGCCGAGTTACCTCTGCCAGCGCCGTGGACACATGATCGAAAGCGGCATCCGCAAGCAACCGGTTTCCGGTGAGACCGTGGCCGTTACGCTGACGAACATCGAGGGTGATGGACAGGGCGACCTGCGGGTCCATGGTGGTCCGGAAAAGGCCGTCTATGGATATCCGTCCGAACATTGGGCACCCTGGACGGAGGAGCTCCAACCCGAACAGCCATATGGCCCGGGATCGTTCGGCGAGAATCTGAGCCTCGCCGGCATCCTGGAGGACGGGGCGTGCATCGGCGACATCTGGCGCTGGGGCGCGGTGCGGTTGCAGATCTGCCAGCCACGCTTTCCCTGCTACAAGCTCGGGGAAGTGCTGCACGATCGCTCGGTGATCAAGGCGATGGTGGAGAACGGGCGCACCGGTTGGTATTTCCGCGTGCTCACTCCGGGATCCGCGCCGGTGTCGGGAAGCATCGAGATCGAGTCTCGCGACCCTGCCGGGGTATCGGTTGCGATGGTGCATACCGCCCGGTTACCCGGGGCGGATCGAGCGCTTGTCGAGCGAGCCGCATCAGTCGAAGCACTTTCCAGGGTACTCAAGCATGAGCTCGCCGCAACGCTGAAAAGCGAGATCGAGTGACAACCCTCGGACACACGCCCGCACCGGAGATGGCCTGCACCCGCAGTCGCTGACTATTCCACGGCGTTCGCAGTCTCGAATGCGATCCTCGTTACGATGTCTGGTGTGAGGATGTCTTCGAGATAGCCATAACTCTGGGCAGCGCTCGCACTTTCTTCCCCATCGATGAGCAGCTCCCTGGCGTAGGCGGCAATATCCTCGACCACGCGTTCTACCCGGTAATACGCCAGGGTCGGGAGATGAATCTGGGTAGCGCCGTACCCACGGTAGAAGAGCTCGCTTTCGCGCGCGGAGCTCCACGTCCCCCCGATTCCGGCACCAATGAACATCAAATCGCGTTCCCTGGGCGCACGAATGGGGTTATCCCAGTCGACAACAAAGAACTTCTCGTCGCCGGTCAGCAATATGTTGCCGGCGTGCAAGTCATAGTGGCAAGTGACGAAGGGGAGATCTTCGACTGTCAATCGCTGAGCGAGCCGATCGGCGGTGTTCACTGCCTGCATGATGAGTTGGCGCTTTTCCTGAAGCAACTGTGCTGCCTGGGCCGCAAAAGGCAGCTCGAATCCTCTGGTATTCACGAGGTCCAGGTACGCCACGACGGCATCTCTCCAGATCGGGTCAAAGGTCTCGATTCTGATCTGCTCCAGGAGCTCGGCAGGAAGAGTGAGATCATGAATGGTCCTCATGGTGTGCCCGAACGCTTGCCACTGACCCGCTGACAGCTCCCGAGCGAAGCCATTCACGCCCTCGACAAATGGGTAGAGCACGACGGCACAGAGAGTCGTCTCGACCCAGAGTCGGTGCGACACGGTGGTCAACGGCGGGATGAGGTGCGGGATGCCCCGATCGTGCAGATATCGGGGCAGGTTCAGGGAGACGGGGTCGAAGTTTCCCAGCCTCAGCTTCAAAAAATAGTCCTGGCGATCGGGAGTTCGGATCCGATAAGGGATCGAATCAGCATCCGCTCCCCAAGGCAAGCGCTCCAAAGCGACACCTGTCAGGCCGTAGTGGTGTTCGAGGATCTCCTCTAGCCATGCGCTGGAAATATTCTCGGGTGGGCCCATCGGTTCAGTCTATCAGCGCGCGACATTGGAGCTTTCCGCTAGCGTGCCTCCGCCCAGCTGACCCGAGTTTCGCCGACAACGTGCCGTTCCGCACGCCTACGTTCCTTCTGCTGGCTCGTGCGAGAATGGAGCGATACCCAGGCTTTGCACCGAGGAGACGAAATGCGATGACGGATTTCATGCGGAGAATGCTGACGCTCGTCATCGTGCTGGGGGCGTTGTTGCCTGCCGCCGTCGTGACGTCTTCCACCACAGGAGCGCAATCCGGGCTGGACGGGTCGGGTTGCTGGCCCGAGGGGGCGCTGGCGGGAATCTCCGGCGGAACGATGACCTGGTCGCAAGCGCCGGCGACGATCATCGATCCGGCGCAGTCGTATCAAGCCTCGCTGGATACCACGATGGGGAACATCCTCATCCAGCTCGACGCCGCCAAGGCGCCGATTGCGACCAACAATTTCGTCTGCCTTGCGCTGGCTGGCTACTACACCGGAACCGACTTCCATCGCATCTTTTCCGGCTATCTGGTGCAAGGGGGCGATCCGAGCGGCACGGGAACCGGCAACCCAGGCTACTCGGTGCCCTCAGATCCTACGCTTGGTCCCTATCCCACCGGTTCGGTGGCAATGGCCAATGCCATGCCGAACCAGAACGGGTCGCAGTTCTTCATCACCGCGGCCGATCTGACCGATCAGATCCCGGCCGACTATCCCGTCTTCGGGCAGGTGATCGGCGGCCAGGAAGTCGTGCAGGCGATTTCGCAGGGCGCGGTGCAAGCTCAGCTCGACGGTGAGCAATCGAAACCGGTCGATCCCGCCATTCTCTTGAATGTGACGATCCAGGTCGCGACCGGAACCGCCACATCGGTTGGTCCGGTCATCACCGCACCAACCCAAACGCCGGTCGTCGTCGTGCAACCGACCCAGGCTTCGCAGCCGACGGCCGTGCCAACCCAGGGAGCCGTCACCGGCGACGCGCAGGGGCGTCCCGGCGGATCGACTGTCGCCACGTCCACCACCGAGGTCTCAGGCGCCACCGGCACAGATGCGGCAGGGTGCGCGGGCTTCACCGATTACCAGGCGGCGTTCGACGATGCCTATACCACCGCGGCGGTTGCGAACCCGGAGGCGCTCGCCTTCCTGCTCGAGGCGCAGAGCAATCCTGAAGTGCAGAATATTTTCGAAGAGATCACCCCGGAGGAAGCGACCGCCCTGAGCGGGTTCTATCTCTCGCTGGCAGATGGCATCCAGGCGATCACCCCGCCTGCGTACGCGGCGGAATGGCACGCGGTGCAGATCGATATCTTCCGCGCGCTCGGGGAGTTCACCGCCAACATCGCCACGCAGGGGTTGACCATCGCCTCGATGCAGGCATCGTCCGCGATGGGCGATCTTTCGTCGCGGAGCGATGCGGCCGTGGCCACAGCCACCGCGGTCTGCGCGGATTTCGCCGCATGGGCAACTGGCGAATAATCGGAATGATCGCCGGCCGCTCGATCGGCTCCGATCTGGGAAAATCCAGCAAGGTTCATAGGTGATTTGCGTTAAGAGAGGAATACCCGAGATGGTACTACGACGACTGTTGACTGCATTCGTCCTGATCGCGATGCTCGCCGGGCTGACGCTGGCTCCGGGCGGGGCCAGCGCACGAACCGCTTTGGCGCAGGCCGATCCTTGTGCCGGCCTGGCCGCCTGGTCGCAACAGTACCTGACGGAAGAGCAACGCTATACCGACGAGCTCGCGACCGTGCTCGATACCAGCGATCTGCGCGCGATTGCGAGTGCCACGCCTCAGCAACTGAGTCTGGTTGTCGAGACGATCGAAACCCATCTCAAAAACCTCGATACCATCGATCCGCCCGCCTTCGCCGCTGATTGGCAACGAGCGAATGCAGAGTCGCTCGATCTTGCCCAGGCCCTGTTTGCCGATGGCGCGCTCAATGGCGTTTTCACCGTACTGGTCGATTACTTCGACCAGTCGCTCCGCTCCGATCGCGAAATTGCGCAGGCGCGCCTGGATGCCACGACTGCTTGTGCCGATTTCGATGCGTTCGCTACCGACGTCGATATGGTGGACGGCGAGTTGGACGACCCGGTGCCCGGATTTGCGGCCTGGTCGGGCTGCGCGGGACTGGACGATCTCGGGATCGCGCTGGAGCGCGCGAACCTGCAGGCACTGGTGCAGGTTCCCGCTGCCCTGGAACCGCTGGCCGAGTTTGGCACCGACTGGGATGTCGATCCGTCGATCGGCTGGACCCAGTTGCAGTTCCTGAGCCTGGCCGACTACTACGAAGCCGTGGCGCTCATTCTGGAAGCGGCGCCGGCGCCGGAGTATGCCGCTGCCTGGTTGCAGAATCAGATCGATTTCGACCGGGCGGTTGGCGACATCGTTCGCGGAGCGTACGCGCAGGGCGGCATCATGGCGGCCAGCGCCGCCAACGGCAGCACCATTACCACGGTCACTGATGCGACCGAAGCCGCCGTTGCGGCCGGAACCCAGGGCTGCGCGGAGTTCCCGGCATTCGTCGAGAATTACGGCTAGTACGACAACGCGGGCAGGATCAGGGAATCCCCAGGCGGAATCCCTGAGTCGAGTTCTTCGCGCCCGCACCCTGGTCCCAGTTTTCAGAGGGAGAGATGAGAACACCAAAGCGCTTCGACGAGGTTCCCGAGCGATCAGCATTGGAAGAGGTCGATCCGATTTCGGCCAGCGAGATTCGCGGTCGCCAGCAGATCGCGCGCGATCGGGCCGCCGCCGCGGGGTACGACGCGCTGCTGGTGGTTGGGCGGTCCTTTTACGACCGGCCGGGCGATCTGGCCTATCTCAGCGGGCATTTCCCTCCGTTCCCGACCACCGTGTTTTCCGAGGGAAATCGGGGCATGGGGCACGCCATGCTCCTTTTACCAGTAGTCGGCGAACCGGTGCTGCTGACCGACGCGCGCAAGCATCGTCCCGATCTGGTGGTGGTCGACGATGTGCGCGCGGCAGGCGATCTGGGTCTCGGGCTGATCGATCTGCTCAAGGAAACCTATCTCGAAGATGGGAATGTCGGATTGGTGGGGGATGACATCCTGCCCGCGGCGATCGACCGGCAGCTCTTACACGAGCTGCCCGGCCTCACGCTCGATCCGGAGCCGAACATCGTGGCGTCGATGCGGGCACTCAAGAGTCCGGGCGAGCTCGATCTATTGCGCCGGGCAGCACGTTGCGCCGATGCCGCGCTCATGGCCGCCAACGCCATGATCCGGCGAGGTGGAGTAACCGAGCGCGAGGTGTGCGCCGAGGCGATCGCCGCGGCGATGCGGGCGGGCGCCGATTTCGTGCGCTATTTCCGGGTGCATTCGGGTCCCTGGTCGGCGTTCGGATCGCGCTGGCCGCAGGCAATGAACCGCATGATCGAGCCGGGTGAGATCGTGGCGCTCGATGCCATCGGGGCGTATCAGGGGTATGGCTTCGACGTCAACCGCACCACGGTCTGTGGCGAGCCGGACGCCGAAACCCGGCGCCTGCTGGAAACCACCCTGGAAGCAACCAACGCTGCGGTGGCGCAGATCCGGCCTGGGGTTGCAGTGGCGACGATCGCGGACGCGGCAGTCGAGGTGATGCAGCGCGGGCGGTACGGCGATTATTTTGCCGGCATGATGGGCCACGGTATCGGGCTGGAGACGGTCGAGCTGCCCTATCTCAACGTGGGCGAGCCGACCTTGCTCGAACCGAACATGGTGCTCTGCGTAGAACCGGGATTGTTCATTCCTGACGTTGCCGGCGCGGCGATCGAGCAGGAAGTTGTCGTCCACGCGCTAGGCCCCGCCGAGATCATCACCCCTACTCCCACGAACCTCTGGGAGTTGGACTAACGCCAGATTCCGGCGGGAGCGTTGGATCCTGGTTCGGATCGATCGGCGCTCCCATGACGGCGGGCGCCAGATACAGCACGGCGATCACGGCAAGCGCGACCAGGCCAATGGTGGGAGAAAACCACGAGATAATCGCAGTAGCCAGATACGCCGGTGGTCCATACGAAAATCGCCGGCTGATGGCCGCGATCTCCCTCGGATCGGCATCAGGCTCGAGCAGCCAGGTTGCCCGCCGGGTCGGGTAGCGCCAGAGCGCGTTGAAAACAAGCGCGGTTATGAGAAAGACCACGGCATAGAGCACCGTGGCCGTGCGCTCGTCGGGATGGGTGATGTGCTCGGCCAGCAGGGCCGTCGGGAACGGAATGAACGAGATACAGAGCAGTAGCGCCAGATTGATCGCAAGCAGCCAATGATCGACCGCCGCAAAGAATTTGAAGATGTTGTGGTGATTGATCCACATGATGCCGATGACGAGAAAGCTGATCAGGTATCCGAAATAGCTGGGCCAGAGATCGAGCAGCGCTCGCCAGAGGCTGTCCTGCCCTTCGACCTGTTCGACGGTCGGCACGTGAATCTCGAGAATCAGCAGGGTAATGGCAATCGCAAACACCCCATCGCTAAACGCTTCGAGTCGGCCCGTATCCCAGCGGTTAGCCCTTCCGTGCGGTGCGCTACGCTTCTCGAGCACGATGGACTCTCCACTACAGCAATGCGTCGTTCGACCGTTTGCGTATGGTAGAGCGATATCGGCCAAATCCGTACTCACCAATCGAGCAGGAAGCGACTGACCAATGATCGAGATCGACGGCAATCGGTTGAATGCGACATTGCAGGAGCTTGCCACCATCGGCGCAACGCCGGGCGGTGGTGTCACCCGGCTCACGCTCTCCGATCAAGACAAGACCGCGCGCGATCTGCTGGCGAGGTGGATGATCGAGGCCGGATTGGAGGTGCGGGTCGACGATCTGGGCAATATGTCCGGCGTGCGGGCCGGCACCGAGGACGGGCCACCGGTCTACATGGGCTCGCATATCGATACCGTCGTGCAAGGCGGCCGGTACGACGGCGCGCTCGGTGTGATGGGCGCGCTCGAAGTGATCCGCACGCTCAACGACCACGACGTGCAAACCCGCCTCCCGGTCGGCATCGTCAATTGGACCAATGAAGAAGGGGTTCGCTTCGAACCGGCCACCCTGGCCTCGGGCGTCGTCGCCGGCGCGTTTACACGCGACTATGCGTATGGCCTCACGGACCGGAATGGATACGTCTTCGGGGACGAGCTCGAGCGCATCGGATACAAAGGCGATGAGGCGCTGCGGCCATTGCCGGCCAGCGCGTATCTCGAGCTGCATATCGAGCAGGGACCGGTGCTGGAATCGCTCGGCAAGCCGGTCGGGGTCGTCGGCGGCATCGTGGGAATCATCTGGAGCGAAGTCATCGTGATCGGGCAATCCGATCATGCTGGACCATCGCCCATGCCGCTGCGCAAGGATGCCCTGATGGCGGCGTCCACCATGATCGCGGCGATCGAAAAGCTGGCGCTCGACCGGGACGACGTTGCGGTGGCAACCGTCGGCCGCATCGCGGTCGAGCCGGACACCATCAACACGATTCCAGGCAAAGCGGTCTTCAGTGTCGATTTCCGGCATCCGGATGGCGAGACGATCGAGTATCTATCGCGCGAGCTCTCCCGCCTCGGGGAAACCGTCGCCCGCAATCGCGGGGTCGAGATCGCCGTCGAGCGCATCTGGACGAGTGATCCCACCCCGTTCGACCCAGCCGTGATCGAGGCGATCCGCTCCGGATGCCAGCGCCTCGGGTTGCCGTATGAAGCGCTCTGGTCCGGCGCCGGGCACGATGCCAAGCATCTCGCCGATCTGGTGCCCTCGGGGATGATCTTCGTACGCAGTCAGGGCGGGGTCAGTCACGCCGAGATCGAGGAAAGCACGCCGGAGGACATCACGGCTGGTGGGAATGTGTTGTTGCAGGCGGCGTTGGCTCTAGCAGGATAGGTTCGAGCGCAAGTGGTTCAGCCAACAATTCATTCGTAACTTGCGTCACAACACAGGCGCTCGTGTCGTCCTACCGTCGAAACAGGCAATTTCGCCAATATCTCCACCCGAACGATTCGGGTAACGCCAAGGAGGCGACGATGGGCGGCATTTCTGGAAAAGTAGAAAAGGCGAGAACGACTCGAGATATGGTACATGCCACGTGGCGGTACCAGATCTTTGGGCCCCCAACGCGAGAGCAGCTCGACCAGTACCTTGTTTCACTGTGCGAGCTCATTCCTGGACTGTGCGACCTCACTGTGCCGGTCGACTGGGACAAGTTCCCTCCCGATCCACGGGAACTCGCAACACTTGTGACTGTGGCAGGACTAATCGGCACCGAAGGGTACCCGAATCCAGATGGTACCGGCCCAGACCCGGATGGCCCGTTTGGTCCGATTATCCACGATGTGCTGGTCGCTCTCAGCGCTGGGCAACTGGCTTCCACCATGGCCGACCGAGCATTGGCGAGCGAACTGCAATTGGCTGCAGGCAGGGCGGCGCAAGTCCAAATGGGCCGCCTGCAAGCGGTCATTTCGGGCTAACGACGACTGCATCTCGTGCCCACGACGCGGCCTGGACGGGAATTCCCGTCCAGGCCGTTGCATTTCTCGGCTCCTTAAGCGGCGGGAGTCGCGACTCCGTCGAAGCGGACGAGCATTCCGGCCGGGGCGTCCGGTCCGGAGATGATCGAGTTGGTGGTGACGAAGAGATTGCCCGACTGCGGGTGGAAGGCAATGCCGTGCGGGAAGAAGAGCCCTTCCACCACCGGTGTGGCAGTACCGTCGGCATCGATGCGGAAGACCGCACCCGGTGCCGGCATCTCGCCGCTGAAGTCGGCGGTGAGCTGGCTGACATAGAGCAGCCCGTCTGGGCCATAGGTGGCATCGACGATCATCGAGAGCTGGGTCGCGCGCGGGGTGTAGGTGCCGTCCGGCTGGTAATCGAGGATCGAGGGACCGTTCCACGACTCCGACAGGAGCACGATCGTGATGGTGCCGTCCGGTGAAATCGCCACACTGGTGGGTACCGGCTGGCGCGGCCCGGGCTGCATCGCCTCTTCTTCGGCAGTCGGCGTCGAGCCGGTGAGGTCGGTCAGATTCGGCACCACCGCAAAGAGTGTGAACTCGCCGGTGTCGGGCGCGACCTGATAAATGGCGTTGCCGCCTGCATCCGCAACGTACAGGGTGCCGTCTTGCGCGATTCCAAGACCATAGAGGTTCGGGTTGATATCGGTGCCGTCGGGGTTATTGGCTTCTTCATAAGGACCGAGCTCGGCGACGAGGCGGGACTCGCCAGACAGGATATTGACAGCACTGACCGTGTTTTCCGCTGGAAGCGGCAGCATCCCGCTCCCAACCGAGCCACCGCCGGTGGAAACAAAGACTTCCTCATTGAAATAGTCGATGCCAATACCGCCGACCGCGGTCGTTAACACGAATTGGGTGCCATCCGGTGCAATCGCGGAAACCTGCGGGGGTACCAGGGGCGGAATCCCCTCGGCAGGTGCGGCTCCCGGTGTGGCCTCGGCTGGTGGTGCGGTGTCATCGCCACCGGCAACACCCTGTTCGGCGATATAGATCGTGCCGTCTTCACCAAGGGTGATGTCACCCGGGTTCCAGAGCCCCTGTCCGACAACTGTGGCGCCTTCCGGAAGCGGCGGCATGCCACCTCCCTCTTCGGGAGCAGCCTCGGGCGATGCGTCCTGTGCAAACGATCCGACTACCGGTAACGCGACGCCGGCGGCTGCGGCCATCGTAACGCTACGAATCAGCAAATCTCGGCGATTCAAACGTACCTGATCCACATTAAGATCCATTTCTCTTAGAACCTCGACCTCTATCGAGCACTCACCCGAGCGCCCACGGACACAACGGTACGATCCCTGCAATCCCGGGGTCCATACGTAATTCTCACGATTTTTCCGGGAACAGATACCCATATCGTGCGGGACTGGAACGATTTCCACGCACGGTTGTTGCGTGGGTCAGACACCGATCTTGCGGTCCTGCCTCGTGGGTGCGAACGCAAACGGTGGCGGCTCTCTCTTCACGTCTCCAGCACACTGGGGAGCTTTGATGACAACGTACGCCCGGAGGGATTTCAGATTGCTCCAGCTGCCCAGTCCCCTGTCGATGATTGACGGTTATGCATCATGCCCATGGGAGAACGAAACGGCGCGCAACCGCGATCATCGACTTCGTACAAGATGCAGAAACTTTCTTGACGGTGCGCCCGTGAGATTGTTACTCTCCTTGCCAGACGTTCGAACGTTCACCGTCGAGGTTCAGCGGAGAGCCGAAAACCGCTTCACATGCGGCGTACCGCTTCGAGCCTGGAGGGCAGCTTGAGCCTCAGTCGATATATCCTGCGGCGACTTGGGCTTACTGCGGTTACCCTGCTTGGCGTTATCGTGGCCGTCTTTCTGATGGCGCGTGTACTGCCGGGCGATCCGGTCACCGTCAAAGCCGGTCAATACGCTACTCCCGAGATCAAGGCAGAGCTGCGTAAACAGATGGGGCTGGACAAGCCGCTGCCGCGGCAGCTGTTCGACTACATCGGCAATGTCCTGCAGGGAGATTTGGGGCAGAGCACCCGCTCGGGTCATACCGTGCGTGAGGATCTGGCTCAGCGGTTGCCGGTCACCATGGAGCTGGCGCTGGTCAGTCTCTTCGTTGCCGGAGGCATCGGCATTCCACTGGGGATCTACGCCGCGCTGCACCATGGCAGCAAGCGCGATGCCGGTATTCAGCAACTGTCGATTTTCAGTGCCGCAACGCCGGTGTTCTGGCTTGGCCTGGTACTGATCTACCTTTTTTATGCACGCTGGAATATTGCGCCGGCGCCAGTCGGGCAGCTTTCGACCAACATCGAGCCTCCCAGAACTATCACCCATCTCTTACTGGTCGACTCACTCATTACTTTGAACTGGGCTGCGTTCAAAGACGCTGCCGGGCATCTGATCCTACCGGTGATCACGCTCTCCTTCATTGTGATGTCGCCTTTTATCAAGATGGCGCGCACTTCGATGCTGAATGTGCTCGGGAGCGACTACATCACCGCGGCGCGCAGCCTCGGATTGAGCGACCGGGAGATCATCCGCCAGGACGCACTGAAGAATGTGATGGTGCAGCTTCTGACGGTGAGCGGCATCGTGCTGGGCTACCTGCTGGCAGGCAATGTGCTGGTGGAAACGATCTTCGCCTGGCCCGGGCTTGGCTTTTATGCCTGGAATGCGCTCACCGGGAGCGACTACGACGCCATCCAGGGTTTCGTGCTGATCGTGGCGGTGATCTACGTTTTCCTCAACTTCTTCGTCGACATTGCCTACACCCTGATCGACCCGCGAATTCGGCTGGCGTAGAGATCGACCCATGACGGCATCCATCACCACGCATTCGAATATCGGCGGGGAGAGTTGGTCCAACGACTGGGTCGAGTTGGAACTGGTCGATCCCGATGCCGCCGCAGGAGGCTATGGGCGCAAGCTCAACTCTTTAGCGGTGATCGGCTTCATTGCGCTGGGGCTCGTGCTGGCAATGGCAATCATCGGGCCGGAAGTTGCGCCGTACAACCCGAACAAACCGGATCCGATGGTGACGCTGCAGGGCCCAAGCCGCTCCCATTGGATGGGCACCGATCAGTACGGTCGCGATGTTTTCTCGCGGGTGCTCTATGCGGCCCGGCTCGATCTGCGCATTGCCATCTCGATCACGGCGGTCGCGCTCATCGTCGGAACGCTCATCGGCGGATTGGTGGGGTTCTACGGCGGTGTGCTGGAACACGTGGTGATGCGCATCATCGATGTCATCCTCGCCTTTCCGGGGTTCGTACTGGCGCTCGGCATTGCGGCCATGCTCGGGAATTCGACCCGCAACGTGATCATCGCGGTCTCGATTGCCTACATTCCCTATTACGTGCGTCTGGTTCGTTCCGACATGCTGGCGCTGCGCGAGCAGGAATACGCTTCGGCCGCGAAAGTCGTGGGGGTGCGCAAGATCCGAATTCTGCTCTACCACCTGTTGCCAAACGCGATTCCCATCGCGCTCGCGCAAGCCACGCTGACGCTTGGATGGGGCATTCTTGACGCCGCCGGGCTGAGCTTTCTCGGCGTCGGCATTCGCCCGCCGACTCCCGAGTGGGGCGTGCTCGTGGGCGAAGGCGCGCAGTACATCAACTCCGGGCAGTGGTGGATCTCGGTCTTTCCCGGGTTGGCGATCCTGATCGCGGTGCTTGGGTTCAATCTGGTCGGCGATTGGGCGCGCGACCGGTTCGGGCCAAGGTAAGCCGATATGAGCCAGACACAGCGTCCCCTGCTTTCTCTAGAACAGCTCTCGATTGGCTATCCGAGCGAGCGTGACGGAACGATGCTGCCTGTGGTTCGGGATAGCTCGTTCTGGGTCGGCCGGAACGAGATCGTTGGCCTGGTTGGCGAATCGGGTTCGGGTAAGACGCAAACCGCGATGGCGATCTTGCGGCTCACCAAACCGCCGGGCCGAGTGTTGAACGGGCGCATCTTGCTGAACGGCGACGACATCCTGCAAATGAACGACAACCAGCTTCGCCAGGTTCGCGGCAAGCGGGCGGCCATGATCTTTCAGTCACCACGCACCTCGCTCAACCCGCTGATGACTGTCGGCACGCAGGTCGGACGGATCTACAGCCGGCATGGCGGACTGGGCAAGAAAGACTCGGCAACAGCAACGTTGGAGATGCTGCGGCGGGTGGGCATTGCCGGACCAGGCCGGGTGGCGGCGTCCTATCCGCATCAGCTCAGCGGCGGCATGGCGCAGCGCGTCATGATCGCGATGATGCTGGCGTGCGGACCGGAGTTGCTGATCGCCGACGAACCGACCACTGGGCTCGATGTCACCATCCAGGCGCAGATCTTCGAGCTGATCCAGGAGATCCAGCAGGAAACGCAGATGGCGCTGCTGCTGATCACGCACGACCTGGGCGTTATTGCCGAGACCTGCCAGCGGGTGGTCGTGATGCAACTTGGACGCATCGTAGAGATTGCCCCAGTGCAGACACTCTTCTCCGATCCCGTGCATCCGTACACCAGGAGACTGATCGGTTCGATCCTGCGGCCCGATTTACCGACGCTTCCCGATCTGTCGCGTGGGGCTGAGCAACCGCCGGTGTTTTTGACCGCCGGCGGGGTGCCCTATCAGGCGGTATCGGTCGATCAATGGAAGACGCAAGGGGTGGGACGACCGGAAATGCTGGAAGTCGATCCGGGCCATCTGGTGCTGGCGCACGCGGTTGGCAGCGTTCAGGAGGCGGTGGCGTGAGCATCCAGCCGATCCTCTCGGTCGACAACCTGGAACAACGATTCAAAACCCCGGGCGGTCTTGTGTACGCGGTCAATGGGGTGTCATTCGAGATCGCGGCCGGCGAGTCGGTCGGACTGGTTGGCGAATCGGGCTCGGGCAAAAGCACGATTGCCAAGGCGATCGTGCGGCTTGGCGACCCGAGCGGAGGCTCGATCGCTTATCGCGGTCAGGATATTACCCATCTGAGCGAAGGCCAGATGCGGCCGTTGCGATCCAGGTTGCAAATGGTCTTTCAGGATCCGACGCTTTCGCTGAATCCGCGCCTGTCGGTGCGCCAGACCTTGAGTGAGCCGCTCAAGCTGCACAAGATCGCCACTGGCAAAGCCGATCTCGACAGCCATTTGAACCGGTTGATGGATCTGGTCAATCTCGACCGGAATTTCCTCGACCGGCGTCCAGGGCAGCTTTCGGGCGGTCAGCGGCAGCGGGTGGGCATCGCGCGAGCGATTGCCACCGAGCCCGATTTCATCGTGCTGGACGAGCCGACTTCGTCGCTCGATATGTCGATTCGCATCTCGATCATCGAGCTGCTGCGCAATCTGCAGCAGGAGATGGGCCTCGCCTATCTCTTCATCTCGCACGATCTCAGCACGGTGCGCTATCTGTGCTCGCGGGTAATCGTGCTCTATCTCGGCACGATCGTGGAGGAAGGGACCGTCGAGGAAATCTTCACCGCGCCAAAGCACCCCTATACCCAGGCGCTGCTCTCGGCGGTGCCGATACCCGACCCCGCCCTGCGCTCATCGCGTAACCGGATCGTGCTGCCAGGCGAAACCCCGCATTTGACCCATCCGATCGTCGGCTGTCCGCTGGCCGATCGCTGTCCTTATGTCGAGCCTTCACATCGAGAAGGCCGTATTCCCATGGTTTCCGTGGGACCGGGCGACCATCGGGTTGCCTGCTTGCTCTACCAGGATGGAAGCGGTGCCGGCGCAACCGCTCCAGACGTCGGCGAGGCCGCCTAGCGGCGCCGCCCACGTATGGGTTCGCGTCAACTGTTCACGTTGCCCATGGCAAGCGACTTGCCACACAGGAGGTTCAGATGGAACAGGAACGAAACAATCTCTCGTCCGAGCTGACCAAAGCGCTCAATGGGAAAGGGCTCACCCGCCGGAATCTCTTCGCGGCCTTCGGCGCGACGGCCGGTTTGGTGGCCATGCGCGAGGGTGTGCTGGCCGCTCCCTACTCCAGCGAGCAGCTCCGCGCGCTGGCGCAGGAGACCGGTGCGACGGCTCGGCTGGTGGTTGCCAACGGACAGGACCTGGACGAGCTCGATCCGCACTACTTCAAGTCGATCCCGAGCTATTACCTGATGTCCAACGTCTATGACAACATCTTCGCGCACCCGTACTCGGAGCAGGAAGAAGGCGGTCTGCGCCCCGACGTCGATGAAAACGGCGACTGGGTGCTGGCTCCCTGGCTGGTGGAGACCTGGGAGGTTTCGGAAGACGGCAAGACCATGACCTTCACCTTGAAGGACGGGCTCACGTTCCTGGATGGCACGCCGCTCACTTCGGCGGATGTCAAGGCAACCTGGGACCGCGGCGTTTCGCCGTCGTCGGTCTATTCCAACCTGGTCTTCAATCTGATGACCCTCACCTCCCCCGATCAGATCACCGCGCCAGACGAGAAGACCGTGGTGCTGACCCTGGAGCAACCGACCGCGTTCGCGCTCAAGATGCTGGCCACCAATGTGCTCAACATCATGTCCGCCGCCGCGATCGAGGAGCACTCCACCGATGCCGACCCGACCGGGCACGAGTGGTTCGCCAAGAATACGTTCGGCTCGGCCGCCTACACGCTGAGCAAGTGGACCCCGGGCGTCGAATGGGAGCTTTCACCGAACGAGAACTTCTGGAACAAGGAAGCCGTGCTGAACGGGGGCGTGCTCAACCGGACCATCCCAAGCCCGCAGGAGCGCCTGAGCCTGCTGCAGAACGGCGACGTCGACATTGCCTTCGACCTCTTGCCGAAAGATCTCTCCGATCTGGCCGGTAATCCGGATGTCGCGGTGCTCAACTTCGAGATTCCCTGGCCGCAGTACCTCGGTATGAACAACCGTATCCCGCCCTTCGACAATGTCGATGTGCGCCGCGCCATTAGCCATGCCATCCCGTATCAGACCATCATCGATCAGGTCATGTACGGGTATGCATCCGAGCTCAAGAGCCCGGTGGCGAACGGCATGCCGACCAGCGATTATTCGTTCTGGGCGTATGACGGCGGTCCGGCCAAGGCCAAGGAGATCCTGGACGGTCTCGGCATGTCCGACTTCTCGTTCGACATGGCGGTGCGCACCGGTTTCCCGACCCACGAGCAGATTGCGGTCTGGATCCAGTCGTCGCTGGCCGAAGCGGGCGCAACGGTCAACATTCTCAAGATGACCGATGCGGAATACCTCGAGAAGTTCAATAGCGGCGCGCTGCAGGCATGGGTTGGGGAGTGGTATTCCTGGGTCAACGACCCGATCTATCACCTGAACTTCAATTTCAACTCGGCCGCGACCGCCACGAACGGCACCGGGTACAGCAACCCGCAGGTGGACGAGATGATCAACGCCGCCATGTACGAGCCGGATAAGGCAAAGCGCGATCAGATGTCGCTGGATATCCAGAAGATCATCGTCGACGAAGCGCCGTGGGGTCTGCTCTACCAGATCAACTACGTGGTCGCAACGCGCGCCAACATCGAGGGGTTCCAGTACAACCCGGATACGACCTGCAAGTACTGGCTGGTGAGCAAGAGCTAGCAGGGATACGAGAGGGCAGATACGCCCTCGACTACAGATACGATTTGGGGAGGAACACAAGGTTCCTCCCCAGCACTTCCATCTCCGTGTAGCGTCGCAAACATGCGGCAAATAACTCGACAGGCGAGGAATATCGTCCCGTTGCGAACCATCGATATCGAAGATCTGAATGATCTCGCAGTTGGCGCGGCGGTGCTGGGTACTGGCGGCGGGGGCGATCCGTACATCGGGCGTCTGATGGCAGCTGAGGCGATCCGCCAGTATGGCCCGGTTACGTTGATCGACCCGTCTGAGCTCGATCCCGATGCGCTCGTGCTTCCGGTGGGCATGATGGGCGCGCCGACAGTCATGGTGGAAAAGCTGCCGGGCGGGCTGGAGCTGACACAATCGACCGAGGCGCTGGAGGCGTTTCTGGGAGAGCCGGCGGCGGCTGTCATGGCGACCGAGGCTGGAGGGATCAATTCCACCCTGGCGATGATCGTGGCGGTGGCACGGGACATCCCCCTGGTGGATGCCGATCTGGTGGGTCGGGCGTTCCCTGAGCTGCAAATGTGCACGCCGACGCTCTACGGCACGCAGGCGACGCCCATGTCGCTGGCTGACGACAAGGGAAATGTCTCGATTCTGCAGACGGTCTCGAACCGGTGGGCCGAGCGGCTGGCACGGACCATGACGATCGAGATGGGCTGCTGGTCGCTGATCGCGCTCTATCCGATGCGCGGGCGGCAAGTGGCGGTCGAATGCGTGCAGCGCACGCCCTCCACCCTGATGGCCATCGGAGCGGCGAGCCGTCTCGCGCGGGCAGCAAACCTCGATCCAATCGACGCGATCTGCGAGGTCACCGATGGTGTTCGGCTCTGGAGCGGCAAAGTGACCGATGTGGAACGCAAGACCGTGGGTGGGTTCGCCCGTGGTGAGGTGCGTGTCGCCGAGCTCGAAGGCGACGGCGTGCTGACCATCGGGTTTCAGAACGAATTCCTGGTCGCACTGGCTGGCGACGAGGTGCTGGCGACCACGCCCGATTTGATTTCGATGCTCGACCTCGAGACCGGCGAGCCGATCACCACCGAGGGGCTCCGCTATGGGCACCGGGTGGCGGTCATCGGTATTCCCGGCGACGAGCGCTGGCGCTCCCCCGCCGGTCTCGAGGTCGTGGGTCCCGCCTACTTTGGCTATGACATTCCGTTTGTTCCTCTCGAGGAACGTCAGCGCAGCAGACAACTTCTGGAGGTCGCATGAGCGCAGAAATAGACAAGAAGGTTCGATTCGGTGTCCTTTTCAGTGGCGCGTTCCCGCTGATGCGAGCCATCAACGGGAGTGTGTTGGCCGACAAGCTCGGGTATGACTCGGCATGGTTCGGTGAGGATTATTTTTACTGGGGCGGGATCGCCACCGGCACCGCTGTGGCGGAGCGCACCGAGAATCTGACTATTGGGTTAGGGATTCTGACCCCGCTCACCCGTCATCCAGCGCTGACCGTGATGGAAACCGCCGCGCTGGATCATATCTCCGGCGGACGGTTGGTGATGGGCTACGGGGCCGGCGTGCGGTACTGGATGAACCAGATGAAACTGGACTACTCCAGCCCGATGACGGCGATGCGCGAGGCGGTCGACGCCAGCCGGCGTTTGTACAACGGCGAAACGATCACCGGCGATGGCCGGTACTACTCGTTCGACAATGTGAAGCTCAACTTCCCGGTCTATCGCAACGAACCGCCCATCTATCTTGGGGTCGAGGGACCGAAGATGCTGACGCTGAGCGGCGAGATCGCGGATGGCACCGTGCTCTCGGTGCTGGCCAGCCCGGGCTATGTTTCGTGGGCATGGGAGCGAGTGCGAGAAGGGTGCGCCATTTCGGGGCGCGATCCGGAACAGCACAAGATGGTGGTCTATGTCATCTTCGCTATGGACGAGGATGGCGCGGCCGCCAAGGACGCGGTGCGCTCGACCATCGCCGAATATCTGGGTGCGGGTGGCCGACCGACGCCGATCTCTCAGCATGGCGGCGTGCCAGATGAGACGATGGTCGAGATGGGGCGGATCTACCGCGAAGGACGGTTTCCGACCGAGCTGGTCACGGACGAGATCGTCAAAGGCTGCTCGATCGCGGGGACACCGGATGAATGCAAGGCAAGCATCCAGGCGTTGATCGATGCGGGCGCCGATGAAATCGTCTTCATCCCATTTCCGCCAGACAAAACCGAGGAAAGCGTCGAACGAATCGCAAGCGAGCTGATTCCCGCGTTCCGGGGCTAGGCAGGTTCGGTCGCGAAGGGAGTTTTCGAGATGCAAACGTTGCGATTGCGGGTCAATGGCCGGGATCGCCGGGTAACTGTCGCACCAGCGGACTTTCTGGTCGATGTGTTGCGCGACGACCTGAGCCTGACCGGGACCAAGTACGCCTGCGGCATGGGTGAATGCGGCGCATGCACCGTGCTGGTCGATGGCGAGGCGGTCTATTCCTGCCTGATGTTGGCCAGCGAGGTGGGCGACGCCGAGATCACCACCATCGAGGGGCTTTCCTCGAACGGCGAGCTCGATGCTGTGCCGGCCGCGTTTGCGGATGCGGGCGGGGTCCAGTGCGGATTCTGCACGCCAGGCATGGTCCTTTCTGCCAAAGCGCTGCTCTCAGAAAACCCGCACCCCACGGAAGAAGAGATTCGCATTGCCCTCAGCGGCAATCTTTGCCGATGCACCGGTTACACCAGGATCGTCGACGCGGTAATGGCCGCTGCCAGGGAAGCTTCAGCATGAAATTCGAGCATTCGTTCACAGTCGACGCCGGCGCCGCCGAGACTTGGGACTTCCTGATGAACATTCCGGAGATGGCCCTCTGCATCCCAGGGGCGTCCGATATCGCCCAGGTCGACGAGACGTCATACGACGCCAACGTCAAAGCCAAGATCGGCCCGATCGGGGCCAAGTTCGCCTGCCGGGTTTCGATTGTGGAGCTCGATCCGGACGCGCGCATCGGTGTTGTCGAGCTGAATGGTAAAGACTCGAAGCTCGGCAGCGCGGTCAAGGCAAAGATGAACATGTCGATGATAGAACGCGATGGCAAGACCACGGTTTCGGTGGTGACCGACGCGGACATCATGGGCAAGATCGGCCAGTACGGGCACGGCATGATCAGCAAACGCGCCGACAGCATGTTCAATGATTTCACGAGCTGCGTGCAGGCGCAGCTTGCGGACGGATCGTAGCCATGGACGTCATGGATACGGTCGAAACCGAGGTCCGCACCCCGCTGACGGTGGACGAAGCAGTCGAACTCCTGGCTGAGCTCGACGACGAAGGCAAAGTGCTGGCAGGGGGACAGTCGCTGCTGGTGCTCTTCCGCTTCGGATTCGTCACACCGGCGAACTTTGTCAGTCTGCGCAAGATCGACGAGCTGACGGCCATCGACCGCCGAATCTGACGGTGGGCTTGCGCATCGGGGCTTCCGTCACGCAACACGAGATCATCGCGAACGCACGATCGGCGCCGCGTATCCGGCGCTGGTCGATGCGGCGACGTGCGTCTCCTCGCCCGCAGGTGCGGCGGCGCGGCACGCTCGGCGGCAATCTCTGTCACGCCGATCCTACTGCCGATCCGCCGGCGGCATTGATCGCGCTGGGGGCATCGGTCGAGATCGCCAGCGCGGAGGGCCGCCGCGTCATTCCGGTGGATGAGCTCTTCGCGGACTACATGGAAACCATTCTGCAACCGGGCGAGCTTGCTGACCGCGGTGCTTTTGCCCCCTGCCGGAACCTCGTCTGCCTATGTCAAACATCGTGTGCGTGGGATCGATACCGCCATTGTGGGAGTCGGCGTCGGACTGACACTCGCGGCCGACGGGGTGACCTGCGAATCGGCCGGTATCGGGCTGGCCGGGGTTGGCACGACACCGCTGCGTGCATCGAATGCCGAGGCGGCGTTGACTGGAGCTGCGCTTACCCCCGAATTGTGGGTGGAAGCGGGCCGCATCGCCGCCGAGGAGTGCGAACCTCTGGAAGACACCGAAGCGAGTGAGTGGTATCGCCGCAAGATGGTGGATCGGTTTGTGCAACGGGCGGGGGCGCTCGCGCAGGCGCGCGCCAACGGACCAGGAAGGGCTCTTCGCATGACGATGACCACGGTTGGAACCCGCGCGCGGCGGCTCGATGCCGACGGCAAGATCACCGGGCACGCCCGTTATGCATCCGACTACAAACCGGCCGGCATGCTCTACGGCAAGATCGTGCGCAGCGACCGTCCGGCCGCACGCATCGTCTCGATCGATACCTCCGCCGCCGAAGCGCTTCCGGGGGTGTTGGCAGTGCTTTCGGGCGAAGGTTCCTGGCGCCCATTCGGCGAGGTGGTGAAGGATCAGCTCGTCTTCTCCATCGATAAGGTGCGCTGCGCCGGCGAGCCACTGGCGGCCATCGCGGCGGAGACACCCGAGATTGCGGAGATGGCGGCCCAGCTCGTCGAGGTCGAGTATGAGGATTTGCCCTCGGTTTTCGATCCGCTGGAAGCACTGGAACCGGGCGCACCGCTGGTGCATGACGATGTCGCCAATCTTGCCGGGCCGCCGGGGCTGATCCGCGAGGGCAACATCTGCGCCAAGGTCACCCTGAAGCGCGGCAATGTCGAGTCAGCGTTTGCCAACGCGCACGCCGTCATCGAAGGCACCTATTCGAGCCATTCGGTGCATCAGGCGCCGATGGAAACCCGCGCGGCGGTGACGGAGCTGGACGATGTCGGGCGATTGGTCGTACATGCGAGCACGCAGCATCCGTTCGGTGTGCGACAGCAGCTCGTGGACGCGCTGGGAATTGGGCATGGCGATGTGCGCGTCATCGCAGAAACCGTCGGCGGCGGTTTTGGCTCCAAACTGGAGGCGGCGGTGGAGATCTACGCGTCGTTGCTGACGCAGGCGACCGGGCTGCCGGTGCGCATGGTCAACTCGCGCGAAGAGGACTTCCTTTCCGGAGTGCCGCGACATCCGATGATCGTCGAGCTGCAAAGCGCACTCGATAGCGAAGGGCGCATCCTCGCGCGCAAGGGCCGGGTCATCATGGACTCCGGCGCGTATGCGGTCGGCAGCCCCCTGCTGGTCGGCGCGGCGGCGTTACTGGCCACTGGCCCGTATGACATCGAGCATATCGAGATCGATGCCTATGCGGTGTACACCAACAATCCTCCCTTCGGCGCGTATCGTGGTCCGACCGGCCCGCAAATGACCTTCGCGGTCGAATCGCATACCGACGAAATTGCGAAGACGCTGGGCGTCGATCCGCTGTCGCTTCGGCTCTTGAATGTCTTCAAGGAAGGGAGTCTCGGCCCGAGCGGCCAGGTGCTGACCAATGTCGGTATGGTCGAAGCGGTTACCCGGGCAGCCGAGGCGATAGGGTACACAACGCGATCTGAGCCGGTCGAGCCGAATCACCGGCGCGGGAAGGGTCTCTCCGCCGCATGGTGGTTGACGACCGCCGGTTCGTCCGGCTGCACTGTGCAGATGAACGAGGACGGCACCGCGGTGGTGCACACCGGCGCAACCGAAATCGGGACCGGGTCTGTGATGGCTGGGGTTGCTCAGGTGGTGGCCGAGGAGCTTGGAATTCCATTGGAGCAGGTCAAGGTCAAATGGGGTGACACCGACGGTACCCCCATGGACGCCGGTGCCCAGGGGAGCCGCACCATGTACAACATGGGCAATGCGGCCATGCAGGCGGCGCAGGACGCGAAACAGCAACTGCTCGAAAAGGCGGCGAATGTGCTGGAAGCAGCCGAGGCCGATCTGGAGGTGATCGAGGGTCGCGTGTACGTGAAGGGCGTCCCCGACCGGAACGTCTCGTATGCCGAGCTGATGGCCTGGCAGATGTGGGCGACCACGCCGGTTGATCGGGCATGGCACCTTCCTGACCGGGTTTCCAGCTTCAGATGCGGAGACGACGCTGAATGGGGCTATTCTGCCGGCCTTCAATGCGCCGTCGTATCACTGCCATGCGGCCGAGGTCGATGTCGACCTGGAAACTGGCATCGTGCGGGTGATCGACTATGTGGTGGTGCAGGATGTCGGCTTTGCCATCAACCCGCTCTATGTCGAAGGTCAGATGCATGGAGGGGCGGTGCAGGGCATTGGATGGTCGTTGACCGAGGAATTGCACATCGAGGACGGGATCATCCAGAACCCGAACTTCGCGCTCTACAAATTGCCGACCACGTTGGAAGTGCCGCAGATTCGCACCGAGATCCTGGAGTTCGCTTCTGCTGACGGCCCGTATGGCGCAAAGGGCGTGGGCGAGCCTCCGGTGATCGTGCCGCCAGGCGCGATAGCGAATGCAATTGCCGATGCGATCGGCGTGGCGCTTCATCAGGCGCCCTTTACGCCCGAGCGCGTGTTCCGGGCGATTCATGGGGAACCCGAGGCATGACGAAATTTGGCCTGCTGCTTCCGCTGGGAGGATTCGCGACACCGCAATCGATCTCAGGACGAGCGGTCGAAGCGGAGGCGGCGGGTTTCGACTCGGCCTGGGTAATCGAGGACTACTACTCGTGGGAAGCGTTCGGCTCGCTCGGGTATGTGGCGGCGATGACCGAGCGGATCGCGCTCGGCATCAGCGTAACCACGCCCTATGTGCGCTCCGCCCCCTGCTTGCCAGCTCTGCCGCCACGCTCGATCAGTTCAGCAACGGACGTTTGATCCTGGGCATGGGTCGCAGCTCAGGAACGATGCTCGGGCAGATCGGGATCGAGGATCGCAAGCCGTTCGCCACCATGCGCGAGTACACCGAGGCGATGCGCCGGCTCTGGCGTGGCGGCGAGATGAGCTACGACGGCCAGGTGGTGAAGATCGACCGGATCGTGCCAGATATGGTTCCAGTGAATGGGTCGGTTCCGGTCGTCATCGGGGCGATCGGTCCGAAGATGCTGGAGTTGGCCGGCGAAATTGCTGATGGGGTCGTGTTCACCGGATTCTCGCCGCCGGCGTATATCGAATGGGCGATGAAACGTGTTTCCGCCGGTGCGGAGCGCGCAGGGCGGAGCGTTGCGGATCTCGACATCATCGTCATGGTTGCCACCCGGATCACCAATGAGATTCAGGCGGCGGTGGACGAACTCAAGCCATGGCTCGGTCTGGCGTACGGCATGAGCGGACGCGGCGAGATCTTCCTGACGGATAGCGGGGTCGATGTGCAGGTGTTGGACCCGATCCGGCAGGCACTGAAGATCGACGAAATTCAGGCCGAGGGGCTGGAACCGTATCTGCATTCGTACAAGCGGGTTACGCCGGAATCGGTGGCGGAAACAGTGCCTGACGAGCTGGTGACCGCTTCATCGATTATCGGCCCGGCGGGGGCGGCTCGGTCGCAGTTGCAGGCATTCATCGACGCCGGTGCGACACATATCATGCTGGATTCGCCGCAACCGGCGGATCTGCTGCTGAGCGCGCTGGCCTAAATCTTCTTCACGTGTGTGGACAATTGATACACAATTTTGTACGCTTCTTGGTGAGGAGCACACTATGGCATCAACAGTCCAGCCAACCAAAAATCGGGATCAGGCGATCAATATCCGGGCAACGCAGCAGCAGCGAGACCTCATCGATCATGCCGCGTCTGTGCTCGGAAAGAGCCGATCGGACTTCATGCTCGAAACCGCTTGCCGTGCCGCAGAAGATGCTTTGCTCGATCAAAGGTTTTTCCTTCTCGAACCAGAAGCATTCGATCAGTTCATGGAATTGATCGATAACCCTCCTGAGCCGTCCGATGCGCTGCGTCGCTTAATGGCTCGCAAGCCTCGTTGGGAATGACCGAAGCCCGGTTCTCCAAACCCGTTCCAATATCCAGGGAACATGACACATCGTCATTTTCGTGCGGGGTTCCAGTCCTAGATCAATGGCTCCAACAGCACGCTCTCAAGAATGAGAAAAATGACGCTTCTCGCACCTATGTCGTTTGCGAGGGTCCGGCTGTTGTCGCATATTACGCCTTGGCTTCAGGGGCGATGGCTCGCAGTTCTGCGCCGAAGCCGCTGCAGCGAAACAGTCCTGATCCAGTACCCGTCATTGTCCTTGGGCGCCTTGCCGTCGCCACTCGACTCCAAGGTGACGGTTTCGGCTCTGAGCTTCTCCGTGACGCATTATTGCGAAGTCTGTCGGCAGCAGCATTGATCGGTAGCAAAGCCGTATTGGTTCATGCGATTTCGGACTCAGCACGCGTTTGGTATCTGCATCAGGGATTTCTTGCTTCATCCCACGATCCGATGACACTCTGCCTACCCATGGCGACCATTCGAAAGTCCTTTTAATTCCACAACCCTCTTACCCACCTGGATACGGGTCGAGGAGGCGGGCGACTTTGTCGGTGTCGGAGTAGCAGGTCATTTCGACGATCTGGTCGCCTTCGATGCGGTAGACGTCGACACCGATGGCGGACCAGTCGTCGCCACGGATGGTCTTGCCGGTTTCGTCCCAGGTGACCGCCGCGCGATTGCCGTCGACGATCTTGTGACGAACATTGAAGGTCAGCTCGGGAAGCTGGGCGCCGTTCCAGGTCATGAACGGGCGCGCTTCGGCCATGCCGGTGAAGGTGCCGGCGTAGTTGAAGGTGACCTTCACATCGGGCGCCATGAGCGCCAGCATCCCTTCGGTGTCGGCTGAAAGATATGCGGCGTAGAGTTTTTCGATTACGACGCGGGTGCGCTCGGTCTGGTTCTCGGTCATGTTTAGTCCTGTTGGGTTAGAAACGGGACGATGGATTCGGCCAGGATCTCGGCGGTTTCCAGCGCGACGCCAGGTGGGCGCAGGTCGAAAATGAAGTCGCGCGCTCCGATGTCGAGATAGGGTTGCAGTCGGGAGATGCCATCTTCAGCGGTGCCGACGAGGCCGAACTTGCGGGCGTTCTCGCCGAAGAAATCGCCTAGCCAGGCTCCGAAGTTACCCCGCTGGATGTAGCGATCGAGACTGGCATGTGCGCGGTCGCCGTCGGTGCTCAGATGGGCCATCAACGGGACGGCGATGCGTACCGATTCGCGCGAGCGACCGGCGGCATCGAGCTTTTGCCAGAGCACGTCACGACGTTCGACGATGAAGGCTGGATCGGGATTGGTGCCCAAAATCCAGCCTGAGCCGAAGCGCACAATGAGGTCGAGCAACTGGTCGGAAAAGCCGCCGAACCAGATGGGGATGCCGCCGGATTGCACTGGCTTGGGCGCGAGGACCGCATCGGTGAGCTGATAGAACTGTCCGTCGAAATTGGCGACGGGTTGCGTCCAAAGCGTTTGCATGACTTCGAGCGCTTCGATCGACTTGGCGTAGCGCTCGTCCTTCTTCTCGAACGGAATGCCGAGCGAGGTGAATTCCTTCTTGTGCCAGCCGGTACCGGCGCCGAAAACGACGCGTCCGCCACTGAGAACATCGAGGGTGGCGAGCGACATGGCCAGCATCGACGGGTGGCGGAGGGTTACCGGGGTGACTTCGGTACCAAGACGAACGCGCTCGGTGATCCCCGCGAGATACGCGAGAGTCGTCCATGCGTCCAGTGGCTCATCGACATTCGAGACGCCTTCTGAGGCGGAAATCTCCTCGAACGGCAGGCGGGTGTGGTCTTCTACCCAGAACATGTCGAAGCCGCCCTGGTCAGCGACGGTTACCAGGGCACGGAGCAAACCGGGCCGGTCTCCGTTGGGAAACCCACCGTGCAGCACCGGCGAGAGGCCGCATCGAATTGGAGCGTCGCTCACTCGATCTCTTCCCCATGGACCGCGATCGACTCACCGACGAACGAGCTCCACTGGGCGAAGAAGTCTTCCATCCCTTCGGCGTTGGCGAGGGCATTCTGGTACTCGGCCAGGTCGGTTATCTCGACGCGTTCGATGTAGGGATACGGGCTGTCTTTGCCGTCGAGCGTGCCGTCGATTTTGGCGACCACGTAGGATTTGATTTGCGGCAACGCGCGGGCGACGGGATAGTCGACCTCGCGGATCCACTGCTCGTATTCCTCTGGGGCGACGCCATCTCGCAGTTTGTTCAGGAAGAAGACGACAGGCATGAAAGGTCCTCCAGTCACGACGAATCGGGTCGAACAGCAGATCGCGAAGAGGGCGGACACCGGCGGCGGCTCACTTCGTTTGTTGTAAGAAATTCTAAACGACCCTGATACTCGGCAACCGCGACTTACGCCGCTGAGGCGGATTGGTTCCGTTGCGAGCGAACGCGGCGGACGATGAAGTACAGCACCGCGATGCCCACGGCAGCGATCACCAGATATTGGAAGACATTGGCGTACTTCTCGACCCGGTGCCAGTTTTCGCCCAACTGATAGCCAGCGACGACGAAGATCGAATTCCAGATGAAGCTTCCTGCGAGGGTCAACAAGAAGAAGGTGGGAATCGGCATGCGTTCGATTCCTGCTGGAATCGAGATCAGACTGCGGAAGATGGGCAGCATGCGTCCGAAGAAGACAGCTTTGGTGCCATGTTTGTGAAACCAGGCAACCGTCTTGTCGATGTCCGAGGTCTGGATCAGGGGAATGCGCTCAGCGATGGCGATGGTGCGTTGCATACCCAGGGCCGCGCCGATGGCATAGAGCACCATGGCGCCGACGACCGAGCCGAGCGTGGTCCAGAGCAGCGCTTCCCAGAGCTGGAAATCGCCCCGGCTGGCGGTGAATCCGGCCAGTGGCAGGATCACTTCGCTGGGCAATGGGGGAAAGATATTTTCGAGGGCGATGAGGAGACCTGCCCCCGGCGCTCCCAGCCGCTCCATAAAGCGGACCGCCCAATCGGCGATGCCTGTCAGCTCGGTAGTCGATGGATCAGATGCGAGAAGAAACAGCGGATATCCCTTTCCGGCGTGAACGAGACAAAGCGGCAATGGTACTCAATTCGCCGCTGCTGGAAGATCAAGATCGGGTTCCGGCACGTGCAGGCGGCGACCCATCGAGATCCACTCCTCCTGCTGCTCATAGCCGAGCCGCTTGCAAAACGCAGCCGATTCCGGCTGGACGGTGAGGTACGCCGAATGCGCGCCTTGCTCACGCGCCAACTCCTCCATGCCAATGAGCAACCGGGAGCCCAGGCCGTACCCCTGTCGGGACGGATGCACGCAAAGCTCGGCGATGCGCAGCGACGGGCCATCGGAGACTTGCACGAAGTTTCCTATCGAAAAGCCGGAAAGCGTTCGCTCCGGACCGTCCATGGCCACCAGTCCCGTTCGTCTCGGTTCGTTCCAGAGATCGTTCAGTCGGGTCCGCACATCCTCCGGCTTCCATGGCAGGCAATCGGGTTTCGTGAATGCGGCCACGAAAACGTCTACGCAGCGATCGAGATGATCGAGCGTCAAGAGTTCGATCTGAAACTTCATCAGCAATCCTGGGTTCGAGGCGAATAGTGCTCTCACCAGTCTAGGCCAGCGGCGAATCCGGCAGTCACCGTGAATCCCGGTTCCGGTCTCGAGAGCGGTGATCGCGATCTGGTACTGGCGCGTTCCATGCTCCGTTCGCCGGGCGGTCCAATCTGATTATGATGCGGATTACGGACGGCATCTGAGCGCAGGCGCCGAGCCATTTCGCACGCAAGGGGCCGCAATGCAGCTCCCGTTTCTGGAGGAAAGATGAGCGACACCCCGACTCCTTCGCAATCAGCTGACCAGCGGGAGCGTCCGCGTCCCCGCAGGCTGCATCTGTTTCACGACTATTTCGCCACCATCTTGCAGCCCGAGTTCCGGCCAATCTTTGGCGCAGTTGTCGTGGTGCTGACGATCGGGACGTTGGTGTTCCACCGGCTCGAACACTGGAGCCTGCTGGACGCGCTCTATTTCAGCGTGGTCACGCTGGCGACGATCGGCTATGGCGATCTGACGCCGACCACACCCATTGCCAAGCTGTTCAGCATTCTCTATATCTTCGTTGGGGTCGGTATTCTGGGCGTGTTCATTAGCGCGGTGTCGCACGCGTCGATGCAGCGCACGCTGGAGCGGCGCGAACAGTACGTGAGCAAGCCGGTGGAAGCGCGCGAGAAGCAACTCGAAAAGGAGCTCTAGCGCGACTGGGAGAAGTGTCCCAACTGCGGTCCGAACGCGCGAGTCACCTGCTACGCGGCAACCGTGGCTTCGTCTTCGTGCCGCACCGCCAGGAGCTGGGTAGCGGCGAGCTCGCGATAGAGCGCATCGAGGTCGACCAGCTCGTCGTGGGTCCCAACCGCACGGACCACGCCGGCGTCGAGCACGATGATGCGATCGGCCAAGGTGACCGTCGAGAGCCGGTGCGCAACGACCAGCACGGTGGTTTCGCGGGCGATATCGGCGATGGTTTCGCGGAGCGCGAGCTCGTTGAGGGCGTCGAGCTGGGAGGTCGCTTCGTCCAGGAGCAGGAGCCGTGGGATTGCGCAAGAGCGCTCGCGCGATGGCGATGCGCTGGCGCTCACCGCCGGAGAGGGTCAAGCCGCGATGACCCACCGACGTATCCAGCCCGTCCGGTAACCGGCTCAGCAGGGTGAGAAGCCGGGTGCGTTCCATCGCCGCCAGGATTTCGGTATCGGTCGCATCGGGAGCGGCGAAGCGAAGGTTGTCGCGCAAGGTACCGGCCAGCACCGGGGCGTCCTGCTCGACATAGCCGATGGTGGCGCGCAACCCGGGCAGCGGCAACGATCCGACATCCTCACCATCGAGCAGCACCTGACCGGAATCCGGCTGGTAGAAGCGCTCGATCAGGGAAAAGATGGTGGTCTTCCCCGCCCCGGAGGGTCCGACCAGCGCAGTCATGCCACGAGGTGGAATCGAGAACGAGACACCCTTGAGCACGGGTTCGAGCTCGGGACGGTAGCGGAACCAGACATCGTCGAACGAGACGGATACCGGCCCACCACGAGCTTCGGGAACCGGCGTCACGAATTCCGCTTTTTCGTCCTCGAGCGTCATGACTTCGTCGATCCGGCTGAGCGCCGCCGAGCCTTGCTGGAACTGGACCACCGCACCGACGAGCTGCCCGATCGGTCCCACCAGATAGAAGAGATAGAGCAGGAAGGCGACCAGGGTTGCGATGGGAATCGCTCCGCTGGCGACGCGCGCGCCACCGACGCCGAGCACCACCAGGAACGCGATCTGCACCGAACCCCAGGCGGCGGTACCAGCAATCGCCTGCCACTTGGCAACCTCGACACCGTTCTCCCAGGCGATTCTGGGTGGCGACCTCCATTTCGGCCCGCTCGCGCGGTTCCGCGCCGGAGGCCTTGACGGTGCGGAAGGCACCCAGCACACGTTCCAGCTCGGCCCCGATGGCGCCGACCGATACCTGGGCAGCCTTGGTGGCTTTCTGAATGCGCGGGACGGCAAACGCGACGATGATGCCCATGACCAGCATGACGGCGAGCGTGACGCCGAGCAAGACCAGATCGAGATAGGCCATCATGATCACGATGCCGACCAGCAGCACTGTCTGGGTGAAGCCCTGGACGAAGCCGTAGGTTGCGGCCTGGCGCAACAGGGTCGTATCCGAGCTAACGCGGGACATGAGGTCACCGGGCTGAGTCTTTTCCATCGAGGGGAGCCGGAGCCAGAGGATCTTGTCGATCAGGCGCATGCGCGCGCCGCGCACCACCGATTCGGCCGTGCGCTCCAGCAAATAGGATCCAAAGGCGGAGAGCAACGCTCCGAGCACGATCAACCCGATAAGCATGATGATCGGATCGCGGATGGTTTCGTCGTCGCCGAGTGCTTCGACGATGTTGCGGGCGATCAGCGGTTGGACCAGGCTCACGAAGCCGCCCACGGTCAACAGCAGACCGCCGGCAATGAGGGTTTTCCAGTAGGGCCGGGCGTAGCCAGCAATGGCGCGCCAGGTGGCAGTGGTTGGTTTTTCGGTTTGCATCCAGCGTCATCCTCGCCGGCCCAGATGTCGGGCTGGCAATCGACAACCCTACTCGTTTGCGGCGAGGTCGTCACCCAGCCGTGTGGGGAGGGATTGGGTTGCTCGATGAGCCGCGCTACAGAAGCGACGTGCCGTTGGGACCAAGGTGCACCGCCGCCAGCGGGCCGGCTGTTGCGGGTGAGCTGATGCACTGGGGTGCTGGAAAACGGGGGCGCATTCGTTTTTTCGACGAATGCGTTTCGGGGGCATCGGCGGGATCGACCTGGAACACGTCGTGGGTGGGTTCGCGGTGGGTGATGTCTACAGAACCCACGGTTGAGACCCTGGGCTAAGACGCCTTCTGTTCGCCTGAGGTGTGCTGGTGGAGGAGCGATGGTGGGGATGCAGGAATGCGGGCACGACGCCGGGATCCGGGGCCGATGCGAAAGCAGGAGCGAGCTCGGTCTGGTGGACCGTCCGCTGACCTGGCCAACGATGTCGCAGGTTGGCACACGGGCGGGTAGGGTGATGCGCTGCCCAGGCCCGCACCATCCGCCGGTGTGCCGCTTGCAAATATTATAGAACATATGTTCTCATTCGACAAGGGGCGATCGATGTCAATTTTCGGTCAGGTGCGGGGGGGTCGAATTTCGTACCGTCGCGACCACGCGGCACTCGCTGCGGCGAGGAGATCCCTCGTTCCTCGGGATGACACGGGGTGGGATGACGCGGGAGGGCGATAGGTTGGCTCTTGCGAACGTAGCTGGACGAGATCGCTTGCCCACGGTGCATGGTTCACCGCGGGCGTTCACCTGGTCAGGCGTTGGCGAAGGCGGCTTCGAGCTGGTTAACTTCGAGCTTGCCCATTTGCAACATGGCAGTCAAGACCGCGTTCGCCTTGATCTTGTTCGGGTCGCGGGTGAGCTCGTGCAGCCGGCGGGGAACTACTTGCCAGGAGAGGCCGAATTTGTCCTTGAGCCAGCCGCAGGGGCCGTACTCGCCGCCTTCGCCGAGCTTTTCCCAGAAGTAATCGACTTCGGCCTGGTCGGCGCAGTCAATCGACAGGGAGATCGCTTCGGTGAAGGAGAACTCCGGACCTGCGTTGATGGCCTGGAAGTCGTTCCCGTTCATGGTGAACTCGACGAACATGACGGTGCCTTCGGGCAGCGGGCCGGCTTCGGTGTAGTAGTCGGTCGCGGTGATGTTGACATCATCGAAGATGCCGGCGTAGAAGTCGACCGCCTCCAGAGCGTTGCCGTCGAACCACAGACATGGAGTGATTTTCTGTGCCATTCGTTTCCTCCTTTGCGGCGCGCTTTCGAGCCAGTGCCACCGTTCGTATCGAGCAATTTCGGGTGCGCTGCTGTTTCTTAGTCGGACGAGGTGGAAGCGGATCGACAGCCGGATCGAGGGTTCGGTTAGCTCGTGCATGTTTTTGTGGTGGCCCGCACCGCGCTAAAGCGACGGTGCTATGCACTGGACGTCCCGTTGGGACTACGTGCGTGCGTCACGCTGCCTTGAAGACGAGCGTGGCTTTCAAAGGAACGAACAGATCTGAGGCATGTTGTGAGGCACGTCCGTTGTCGCGCTTCGCGCGATCGCAGGGCACAGGTCCCTGCGCTACGAAGGCGATCGGCAACCGGGGATGGCATCTCCGTCGAAATTCGCAAGAACTGAAAGCGGCGCCCCGGTGGGGAGCGCCGCTTTGCTGTTTTGTGGGAACGAAATCGAGTTAGGCCGAGATGGCGATCACGAAGGGGAATGGCACGTCGGTGCGGTTGCCGGTGGAGAGCAGCGCGCCGCTTTCGAGGTCGACCTCGAACTGGGTGACCGTGCTATCGGTGTAGTTGGCGGCGTAGAGGTTCTCGCCTTCGGTGTCGAAGGCGAAGCTCCACGGTTGGCCAATTTCGTCGGTGGTATGCCCGACGAGCGTCAGCGTGCCGGCATCTGGGTCGATGGCCCAGGCGACGATGGCATCCCCTTCCGGGGTGACCGTGTCCGGCTGCCCGCGGTTCGAGTTATAGAGGAACTTGCCCGATGGGTGAATGGCGATTTCGGCGGTGCTTTTGGTGCCTTCGAAGGCATCGGGCACCGTAGACACCGTCTGCAAGAGCTCGCCAATCTGGCCGGTAGCATCGTCGAAGGCATAGACGTTGATGGTCGCGTCCAGCTCGTTGACGGCGTACAGGATGTTTCCGGTGGCGCTGAAGGCGATATGGCGCGGGCCAGCGCCCGGCTGCGATTGCACCGTGCTCGCTTCCGTCAGGGCGCCCGTGGCGGGATCGAAGGCATAGATGGCGACTGAGTCAGTTCCCAGGTCGGCTACCGCGACAAAGTTGCCACTCGGACTGAAGACCGCGGCATGCGGGCGGGATTGATCCTGCCGGGCCGTGTCCGGGCCGGAACCTTCACGTTTCACTTCACCAGCGAGCTCGCCGAGCGAGCCATCGTCCTGGATCGGGAACACGGTGACATTGGCGCCACCGTAGTTGGCGACCAGCAACCATTTACCCGAGGGATCGACGGCCGGATAGGCCGAGACCGCGCCGCCGGCGTCGACCCGGTTGAGGAAGGTCAGCATTCCCGTGTCCGCATCGCGGGCATAGGCCTCGACGGAACCGTTGGTGCCGCCGTTGTAGTCACCGATCACATTGACCGCGTAGAGGTGCGATTGATCCGGATCGAACGCAAAGAAGAAGGCGTTGTCACTTGGGAGCGTCTGGATCAGAGAGAGTGCGCCGGTTTCCGGGTCGATGGAATAGACCGAGATACCAATCGGCTCGGGAACCGGAGTGCCTTCGACCATCTGCGAGCGGGAATCGGAGCCGACATAGGCAAACTGGGTTCCTGCCACCGCTGAGGCCTCCGGGCTGGCATCCTGCGCAGCCACATTGCGCACACTCGAACCAATGAGTGTGGCGCCGATACCCATCGCGGAAAGCTTCAACACCGTCCGCCGGTCGGGCTTGATGTCCTCGATGAACATCCGTCGTTTCGTTTCGCCTGTCACGTCCAGACTCCTTCTCTCTTCGCCTCGGACGCCTGCGTCCGGTGTGATTGCCAAGCAACAAGCCAGCACTCATCGCTGTTGTTCCGATAGTGCATTATCACATCTGTTCTGTAAACATTTGCATAGACCGAATCGCGAACGTGCAAGTGGCCCGGCGCATGCGCCGGGCCACCTGGTTGGAATACTCTCGCTCGCGCGCCGAACGTCCTAGTTGGAGGTGATCTTCCAGGCGCGGTCGATGACATCGCGCGACTGGGCGGGAGCGTCGGTCGCTACGATCTGGAGATCGTCCTTCTTCAGCTCGTTCACGACGACTCCCGGCATGAGCCGGTTGATGTCCTGGATCGCTTCGGCGTAACCGGTCAGGTGCTTCTCGCACATCGCGGCGACCCGGGCGTCACCGAGGGCGGTGGCGGTGGTGTAGAGCATCGAGTAGCTCATCGCGGCCGAGTTGAAGACGACATAGTCGTCGCGCAGGGCCTTCGACTGGCTTTCGGTACGGATCTTGTCGATCACACCGGCGGCTTTGCCAAGCAGCGACGATCCGGCGTCCTTGACCGAGCTGGAGCCCGAATCGGCCGGGTCACTCTCCAGGAGCGCTGCAACATGATCTCGTTGGGCTTTGACCATGTCGTGGAAGCCCTGGACTGCCTTCTGAACCTCCGGCTGGTCGGTGAACAGATCGAGCTGGTGGTCGAGCGCTTCCTCGATATGCGATTCGAGCGCTTGCACATCACCCAGATACTTGGCGATGGTCTTCTGATTCTTTTCGGTAACGGTGCTGGTTGCGGTCACGTAAAACCTATCCTCCTGGATACCTGTTCGAAACGGTGAAACTGCCTGAACCGGCGTGCGACTTGGCTGCAGCCTCGGTCCGCTGGCACGTTTCAACGCTTCTCAGTGTGGGACGGATGTTCTGGTTCGCGCCCAAACGGACAGGCAGATTTCCGAAGGTATCCCAAGGATTGTCGGGATCTACGCAGGTTTGGAAACGTTGCCCCAAACCTGGACGCGATGCCCCTCGCGCTCGCCTTCCCAGAGGGGGACCGTGCAGGTTTCTTCCAGCAGGTTCTTCCAGAGCTGGGCGCTGGCGAAGACGTCTTCGTCGGTGGAGAAGAGGTCGA
Source organism: uncultured Chloroflexia bacterium (assembly GCA_963720855.1). Lineage (GTDB taxonomy): Bacteria > Chloroflexota > Chloroflexia > Thermomicrobiales > UBA6265 > JAMLHN01. Next base: position 1,348,519 of record CAVRGV010000003.1, read on the forward strand.
AGATCGAGCGCGAGCCGACCAGGATCAACTTGCTTTTGGCGCGGCTGATGGCGACATTGAGTCGGCGGGGATCGAAGAGAAACTTGCTGTTGGCGAGCAGATAGAGTGGGTCGCTTTCGGTAGCTCCGACCACGATGGCCACCCGCTCGGCTCCCTGGAAGCGCTCTACGGTGTCGACCGCCGAGCGGATGATCTGTCCGGTGGCCGAGTCGATTTCGGTGAGGACCGGGATCCCGGCGCGCAAGGCAGCACGTTGCGCGGTGTGCGGGACGACCACGCCCAAACCCGTCCTGGGATCGAACCCGGCGGCGGCCAGGGCTTCCAGCACGGGACGCATGAGCTCCTGTTCGAAGATGTTGCGGTTCTGGCTGGCGATCTCCTCGTGCACGACGACCGTGAGCGGGTGATCTGGATGCAGGATTGCGGCGACGAAGTCGTCCGTGGTGGGGATGAGGGGCAACACCTCGGTTTTGCGGGAGAAGTAGGCGATCTCGTCCTGCTGGTAGATCTCCTTGCGCAGGAACTCCGCGATATCGGAGTGGACGCGGAAGCTCTCCTGGAAGCGGATCTGGTGTTCTTCGGGGAGCTGATCGCGCAGGGTGAGGAAGAGCGATTCGTAGCTTCTGAAGGCGGCGAATGTGCGGCGCACCTCGCGTTCCCAGTCGTTTTGGACGATGGGGGGCATCTGGCGGTGGTCGCCGATGACGATGAGCTGGCCGTCGTCCTCGAGCGCAAGGGCACCCATGATGGCCTCGGGGAGATTGATCTGGGAGGCTTCGTCGAGGACGAGGAGATCGCACCAGCGATGCTGAAAAAGGGCCGTGTCGCCCTTGCCGCCACGATCCTTGGCCATGCGGTAGATCCCGCCCAAGGCGCTCGCCACTATGCAATAGCCAGCAGAGGCGATCTGCACTCTGGCGCGGTCGTCGCCTTTGGTCTCGCTATCGCGGACGAGCGCAATGACGCCATCAGGCAGGTTGCCCCTACCCGCAAACCGGAAGAGCGGCAGTTCCAACAGGCGGATATCGAGGTACCGATCCCAAAGGTCCCGGTGGGTGGAACGAAACTTCGCCAAATCATCGAGCACGTCCACGATCTTGCGCAGGAGCTCGTCGACGGCCGCGTGGGTTTTGCACGTCACGATCACCCGGCATGGAAGACCGGCAGCCATGGCGCCTTGCATCCGGGCCAGGATGGCGTAGGCAGCGGTGAGACTTTTCCCGGTGCCTGGCGGACCCTGCACGAGCAGCGATGGCGCGGCCGCCAGATCGCCAATCAGGCGCTGTTTGCTCTGCTCGAATCCATGCAGAAGCCCGGCAGCCTGAAGCGCTCTCAGTCCGTCCATGAAGCGTGACTGACCGGCGATCGCGTCCGGATGCGCTTCTCGAACCGGTGGCATGTGACCCGTGATTCGGTCGAACAAGGCATTCTGCGCTCCGGCGCGCAGCCCACTCACAACATTCCGTCTGGAACGAGCCATACCAATCATTTGGAGATTCATCGACCGTGAAGGTGGCGCCTGGCTCGAAGCCGTCGAAACGGCTGGTTGAAGGCAAATTCGGTGCTCTTCGCGCCGAAAGCCGCTCACCTCGATATCGACATAGCCGTAGCTGGAGCCATCCTCGGCAAGGGCGTCGCCGATTTCGGTGACCATGGCTCCCGCTCCGAAGAGGAGCTGGCGAACGGTCGGCGTGAACCGTTTCTGCTCCTCTACCGGTTTACGGGAATCGACCGTCCAGCGGGGTGAGATGACGACCGAATCCCGTTCGCCGATTGGCCAAAGCGAGCGAACATGATCGAGTGTGGCGGAGACCCCGGTGAGATCGATGCGCAGTCGGATTCGGACGCCGTCCTCGGGTTTCGCGGGAGCCTTCTGGCCCTGCCGGTCTTCCAGTTGCTCCCAGGATCGCAATGCCCGGTTGTATTCGACGACTGCGGAGGGTTGATCGTCCTCGTGGTAACGGACCAACATGGACGTGCCGGCCAACACACGACGCTCAGGAGAAACGGTGCGCTCCTGTTTCCAGGCGCCGAGCGCGACATGGCGTTCGATCGTGATGAACTCGTCGAGGGCGGTGGCGAAGTTCTGGGCGATGTCCTGAAAGTTGGCCAGGTTGGAGAGATCGAACGATTGCTTGGTGGCCCAGGGATTGGGGCGGACCTCGGCGGCGATGCGTTCGGCGGCTTCGAGGCGGGCGGTGTGCAGGGCGAGGAGGTCGGCGGTGGTGACGGTGCGGAAGGGGGCGAAGCGGTCGTCGGGCTCGGGATCCGGGAGCTGGCCCCAGGCGGCGTAGGCGTATTCGAGTGGGAGCTGGCTGCTAAAGCGTGCGCGTCTGGTGAACCACGGGGAGGTGTCGCCGTCCGGGCACTTCGTGATCCTCGAACTTGCCGGCGGCATCGAAGTAGCGTTCGCGGAAGAGCTGGGTGAGGGGGCGTTCGGCATTCCAGGGAAAGCCGAGCAGGCGGGCGAGCGATTGCAGGGTCTGGCAGAGGAGCGGGAAGTTGCGTTGCGCCTTGATCTCGTCGGACAGGACGGTGATCACCGGGGAGGTGTAGGCGGCCAACTGCGAGGTGAAATCGTAGAGCGCGGTGGCGCCGAAGACATTGGTGAGGTGGCGGCCCAAAGCGGTGAGCAGCACGCGTTGGTCGTAGTTGTCGTAGAAGATCAGGTGGATTGGCGCCGATTGGTTGCCTTCGGCATCTGGCGCAGCGACGGCGACGATGGCGTCGATGACGCCCTCGATCCAACGTTGCAGGAGCTCGGCTTCCATTTCCGGAGTTTCGGGGGGACCATCCGCGATTTCGATGACGGCGCGGCGGCGTTCCGGGGAGGTTTCGCCATCCTTCGCGCCGACGATCAGCGCGCCGAGCAGGTAGACGCGATCTTGCAGATAGTCATGTTCGACGTCGATGTAGACCTTGACGAGATTGGGATGGAGTTCGGAGTCGCAGCGCGGCAGGCTGCTCTGGCGGCTATCTGGCAGCCAGCGCTGCACCGGCCAGGTATCGCCTTTCGATTCGCGATAGCCCCGGGCGCGGTAGATGAGATCGTCGAGCTCGGCACCGAGGGCGGGAGCCATCGCGAGCTGGCGGTACCCCTCGGACCAGGTCTCGCTGGGAAGGGGAATTTCGGCAAGCTGGGCGCAGCGGCGGATGCCCGCGGTGTGGAGGGCGCGTTTCTGATCGGCCGTGAGAAATGGGATGAGTGAAAGGTCGTCGGTTTCGGCCGACTGGCGCAGGCAGAACTGGTTGTAGAGACAACCGTCGCAGACGTAGTTCAGGTGGAAGGGGAGCTGATCGAAGTCCTGCGCCAGATTGCGGCGGGCTTCCGAGTTCTGGGCGAGCACGAGTGATTTGACATGTCTGCGGAGTGCGTTGGCGTCTTCGATGCGTTCCAGATACCCCTCGACCCCGAAGGTCGCCAGGGCGTCGGCGCGTTGCGCTGCCAGAGTGGGGTCGTCGGTTTCGGCCTCGGCGGCGGGCGCACCGCGATAGAGGACGGCGAGGGTGATCTCGGGCACGATTCCTGCTGGCCGCAAGACCTCATCGAGCATCTCGCGATAGAAGGCGATCTGGAGCCGGTGCTCCATACGGGCGGCGGTGGTGCTCTTGAAGTCGACGATGAGCGCAGAGCGCACTCCAAATTCGTCGCGACGGAAGTCGATGGCGTCGGCGATGCCGGTGAGGGCCCAACCTTCGATGTCGGCCTGCAGCAGCGGTTGGAAGATGACGGCTCGCTGACCAGGGGAGAGGTTTTCGGCGACCGAAACAAGGAAGGCGTTGTCGTTTGGACGTCCTTGCGCTTTTCGCGCTTCCCGATCGCAGGTGAAGACGAGCGTGGAGCCCCCTATTGCCTCGATGGCGGCTTCTGCACCCTGCTCGAAGTCGCGACCGGAGATGGTGAGCAAGGGCGGAATGGATTGCGGCTGGGCATCCCAGGCGCCGAGAAAGCTCTGGCCGGCGTTGCGCTCGACGAGGCGCAGACGGAGATAGCGGCGGCACTGGTCGAGCCGGATGTATTGGGCGATGTCGGTGGGGCTGAGCTTGAGGGGATCGCCGTCATCCGGATGGAGCTCGAGCATCTGCTCGCGGTCCGCGCGAAGATCTCCCGCCGGCGTCGCCGGGACAGGTTCGTGGTTGTGCATTCGCGCATCGTAGAGTCCGGGCCGGCTGGGCGCAAGGGGTAACGATCCACGCGGCTGAGCCGGCGCATGACGCCGGGCAGCACGAGTTACCGGCGTTCAGACCGGTGGGTCGTGGCAATTGTGCAGAGTGGACGCAGTTCGATCGTAGAGCGGGGTATGCGGCTGGTCTACCCTTCCAAAGTAGGGTTTACCAACCGGCCGAACGACACTGTTTGAACAGCGCGGGTTACTCGTTCGCGCAACCAAAGGCGGCGTTGTACTGGTGGTCGCAGCTGCCACTGCAGGTTGAGGGGAAGGCGTGGTTGCAGCCGGCGTCCCATGTCCCACCGCCACCGATCGGGGCTTCGGAGGGGAGGCAGCAGCGGTCGTCCGAGTCCGAGCAGTTCTCCCATGTTGTTGGTCGAATTGCGTGACTGTGTCGGAACCGCCTCACGTCGGATTGTGGGCCGGGTGGTTTCAGCCGAGACGGCGCGGCCCGGGAACGGCCAGATGCGCTATCTCTCGTTCAGCGATACGGCCTCGTAGCTTGCCAGCTCGATGGGGATCGCGGCGCGGAGGGTATTTTGAATCTCGGCGACGGTATCGGTATGGGCGATGAGCGCGGCGATCTCCGCTTCCGACGCATTCGCTTCCACCCGGGCGCGATACGTGACGCCGCTGGCTGGGTCGCCCGGTCCGGCGAAGGTTCCCGAAACCTCCACCTGAACCTGCTCGACGGCGATGCCGAGTTTGGCAGCTTCCCGGTAGATGTCGTTGCAATAGCAGGTGGCGAGAGCCAGTAAGAGGAGCTCGCCGCCATTGACGCTCGAGCCAGGCGCATCGATTCGGCGTGGAATGGCGATCGATTTCGATTGCCCGTTGGTCGACACATGCGTGTCGTGCACGATCGCATTGCTCGAGACCGATGCGGTTATCTCCACGACGTCTTCCCTCCTTCGATTCGACTTTGTACTGCGGGTACACGTCGCTGCATTCTGCGATTCCCGTTTGTTTCCCGCTTACACGCGAAGTGCAGAGAATTCACAGTCTTGCGCAAAATTGGGACACCGATTGAAATTTCTTTTCATCGCTTTCGTATTGCAATCGACATTTTGGACCGGTACACTGCCTGTATGACTACGATGTCTCGGGCACATTGCCAATCGAACGTGGGTTCACCGGTGGGATTTGCCGGTGCGCCAGTTCCTGTCTTTTCTTTCTTTTATTACGCCTACGCCTACCGGGCGATGCTGGAGGTGCGGTCGAGCGACGAGTAAACAAAGCGCTTAACCAAACATCCAGTGTCGCAACGAGCCGGGGAATTCCCCGGCTCGTTTCGTTGTTCAGGGATCTGTGGGGAAGGAAGGTTTCGATGACTACGAATCAGGTACGACATTTTCGCGATGGACATGCCGGAGAGCGCGATTTGCTCGGCGGCAAAGGGGCCAATCTGGCCGAGATGACCCGCATCGGATTGCCGGTGCCCCCAGGGTTCACGATCACGACCGATGCATTCCGCGCGTTTCAGCAGAACGACGGCGCGGTGCCCGACGCGTTGTGGGACGAGGTTGGCGCGGCGCTGGCGGACGTGGAGTCCCGGCTCGAGCGGCGTTTCGGCGATCCGGGTTGCCCGCTACTGCTCTCGGTCCGTTCCGGCGCGCGCGATTCGATGCCGGGAATGATGGACACGATTCTCAATGTCGGGCTGAATGCCGAAACGGTGGAAGGACTCGCTTGCCTGTCGGACGAGCGGTTTGCCTGGGATTCGTGGCGGCGGCTGATTCAGATGTACGGCAAGGTGGTGCTGGGAGCAGATGGCGAAGCGTTCGAGCATGCGCTGTCTGACGCACGGGCGCGGGCCGGCGTGGCGCATGACCACGAGCTCGATGTGCCGGCGCTGGTGCGGCTGGTGGACGACTTTCGCCAGATCGTGGCCGCAACCGGAACCCCCTTCCCGGACGATCCCTGGGAGCAGCTTCGCGGGGCGGTGGCGGCGGTGTTCCGCTCATGGGACTCGCCGCGTGCCATCGCCTACCGGCGGTCGGCTGGACTCCGTGAGGACGGCGGCACGGCAGTGACCGTGCAGGCGATGGTCTTCGGCAATCTCGGCCCAGGATGCGCGTCGGGCGTTGCCTTCACCCGCAATCCCAACACCGGAGAGACCGGTATGTTCGGCGAATACCTGCCGAATGCGCAGGGCGAGGACGTGGTTTCCGGGGTGCGCACTCCGCTGCCGGTCGAGGAGATGCCGTCCGATCCGATGTTCCGGCAGGCGCATGAGGAGCTGCTTTCCGTGGGTGAGCTGCTGGAGCGGCATTACGCCGATATGCAGGATCTCGAGTTCACGGTCGAGCGGGGCAAGCTCTGGATGTTGCAAACCCGCACCGGCAAGCGGACCGCGACCGCGGCGGTGCGCATGGCGGTGGAGATGGTCGGCGAGGGGTTGATCGACGAGGCGACCGCGGTGCGCCGCATCCGGCCGACAGAGATCGATGCCCTTCTTCACCCCCAGATCGATCCCGAGTTCGAACGCACCGTGATCGCAACGGGGATGCCGGCGAGCCCGGGCGCGGCTACCGGACAGGTGGCACTGACGCCCGAGCGGGCAAGGGAACTGGGCGAGGCGGGCGAGGCGGTCATTCTGGTACGGCACGAAACGGCGGCTGAGGACTTCCCCGGTATGGAACGATCGCGTGGGATCCTGACCGCGCGCGGGGGAATGACCTCGCACGCGGCGGTGGTGGCGCGCGGGATGGGACTTCCGGCGGTCACTGGATGCAGCTCGCTGGAAATCGACCTGGCGGACGGCAGCTTTCAGAGCAACGGCACGACCGTGCGCGAAGGCGACGTGATCACCATCGATGGACTCACCGGCGAGGTCATGCTCGGCGAGGCGCCGATGACCGTGGCGGGATTGGGCGAGCACGCGCATCAACTGCTGGCCTGGGCCGACCGGTTCCGGCGCATGGGGGTACGCACCAATGCCGATACTCCGGCCGATTCGGCGCGCGCGCGCTCGTTCGGCGCCGAGGGAATCGGACTTTGCCGGACGGAGCACATGTTCTTCGCGCCCGACCGCATCGACGTGATGCGCCGGTTGATCCTGGCGCAGTCGGACGCGGAGCGGTCGGTGGCGCTGGATGAGCTGGAAGCGTTTCAGACTGCCGATTTCGCCGGCATCTTCCGGGCGATGGACGGGCTGCCGGTCACGGTGCGGTTGCTCGATCCGCCGCTGCACGAATTCCTGCCCCCGGCGGAGGAGCTGCCAGCACTGGCCGCGCTGATCGGGGTCGACACGCAAACCCTGGAGAACCAGGTCGAGGCGATGCGCGAGGTGAACCCGATGCTGGGTCTTCGCGGCGTGCGCCTGGGGGTGACCTTTCCCGAGATCACCTGCATGCAAGTACACGCGATTCTGACGGCAGCGATCACCGTGACGCGCGAGGGAATCACGGTGCTGCCGGAGATCATGGTGCCGCTGGTTTCGGCGGCCTCGGAGCTCGCCAGCCAACGGCAGCTCATCGATCGTTGCGCGGCCGACGTGATGAACCGCTCTGGGGTGGAGATTGGTTTCAAGGTTGGCACCATGATCGAAGTGCCGCGAGCGGCGCTGCATGGCGGCCGATATTGCGGAGCATGCCGACTTTTTCAGTATTGGCACCAACGATCTCACCCAGTTGACGTACGGTCTCAGCCGGGATGACGCGGCGCGCTTTCTGCCCACCTACCTGGAACAGGGCATTTTCGAGGACGACCCGTTTCAGGTGCTCGACGAAGAGGGCGTCGGCCACCTTATCAAGATTGCGAACCGAAATGGGCGCAGCGCCAAGCTGGGCCTGACAGTGGGTGTGTGTGGCGAACACGGTGGCGATCCGCAGTCGATTGCCTTTTGCCATCATGTCGGGTTGGATTATGTGAGCTGCTCGCCGTTCCGGGTGCCGGTGGCGCGGTTGGCGGCGGCGCAGGCGGCGCTTTGAGTCACTGCTGGGGTTACGGTAGGGAGACGCTCCCTACCGACCCGTTCAAGCGATTGCGCCGCTATCCCCCCGTCGAACAGGGAATTCGAGGCGCCGGCGTGCTGCCTGTCGGGCGGCGGCGACCTGATCATGGTGATGGCGCGCTGCCCGCATCATCGATACGGTCCGGACACACGGACAAGCAACTTCCCAGAATCTGAGCGCGAACGATCGGCCTTCGCGACCAGTTTTCTCCAGGGGCGATCGCACACCACGCGGGTTAGTGATCCCGATGTGCCCCCTTCCCCGTACAATGTGCGGAAGGTGCTTCATCCGTTCATTGCGACCGCGGTCGCTTCGCATTTGCCAGGTGCGACATGGACGGGATTCGGCTCAGCGACGAGAACATCAAGCATTCCTGACTCCGCTCGAAACGCGTCGAGCCGCCTATGCGTTGTGCAGCATGGGAAGACTTCATCAAATCGTGGGATGTATCCGGAAAGTTTGGGCCTGGGAACAATGCAATTTTCAATCTTCAAGACACGGCTCCTGGTCACCATTGCGCTCAGCTTGATGATCTCGATGGTGATTGGCGCTACTGGCGTCTCGGCGCAATCAACCGGCTCGCCGGTTGCCGCCGGTCAGCCAGCGCAGGACGATCCGGTGGTGCCCGCCGCCATCGATATCAGCGTCAGCCAGTCGTCGCTACGGGACGCTGGGTGCGATCCGCAAAACCCGAATGAGTGGCAGTTCAACATCACGGGTATTTCTCAGCAGGAGACTCCTCCAGCCTCGATCTCGGTCACCACGAATCTTGGAGTGATCGACGTGCCACTGACGGCGCATAACGGGAACGTCGCGCAATACGATCTGGAGAATGCCGGCGTAACCTCCGTTACCGATGCGACGGCCACGATCTTCGATGGCTGGAGTGGCAACTTTGTGCTGTCGCACCGCCCATGCTCTTTGCTGACTCCGACCAGCACGGCCACGAATACGCCGACGAACACGGTCACCAATACGCCAACGAATACCGCGACCAATACGGTCACGAACACCCCAACGAATACGCCGACCAACACGGCTACCAACACCCCGACCGATACGCCAACGAATACGCCGACCAACACGGTCACGAACACCCCGACCGATACACCGACGAATACGGCTACCAACACCCCGACCGATACACCGACGAATACGCCGACAAATACGGCGACGAACACCCCAACCGACACGCCAACGAACACGGTGACGAATACACCGACTGATACGCCGACCAATACGGTGACGAATACCCCGACCGAGACGCCAACGAATACGCCGACGGGCACATTGTCCCCAAGCAGCACCCCAACCAATACGGCGACGAACACCCCAACCAATACCGCGACAAACACGCCGACCAATACCGCCACGAACACGGTCACCAATACGCCAACGAACACGCCGACCAATACGCCGGGTCGAACGGTGACCATCGAACCGCCGACGCTGACGGCCACCGGCACGGCAACCCGAACGGTGACGAGCACACCGACCAAGACCGTCTTCCCGACTCATACCCCGAAGCCGTCGGCTACCGGGACCGTCCTCCCCAAGCCGCCCAACACGGGTGCCGGCGATGATGGAATGGGCCCCGGCTCGGCGGTCCTGGTCATCCTGGGCTCGGTCGTCGCGCTCCTTGGCCTGGCGGTCGTCGTGCGCAGGAAGCCAGCTCGCTCGTAACGAGTCTCGTTTCCGGACAATGCAATGAACTGAAGAACCGCGGCATCTTCTGCCGCGGTTCTTCAGTTCTCCCGTCTGTACCAACAGATGACGGCTGAGCTGCGTTCACTCCCAGCCGTCTTTCAGATGAACTGCCCAGGATGGAGTCAGAAGCGTTTATGGATATCCGACGAATGAAGGAAGCACGATGATGAGCGGTCTCTCCAGACGGGCGGTATTGGCAGCGCTTGGGACGGTGGCGGTGCGAGGCACGGTACGCGTTCAGGCCCAAGGGACCGTGCCGATACCCGATCCCGACTGGACGCTGGTATCCGGGGGTGAGGTGGGGCTTGCCGAAGGACAGCTGATAGCGGCGGGCGACTACGCGGCCGTGAACATGCCGGATATCACCGGGATCGTGGTGGTGCGGAACAACGGGTTGGCGTACGAGCGGTACTTTGGCGGCGAGTACGGGATCGAAGATCCGATCAATGTGCGGTCGATCACGAAGTGCGTCACCGGCACGCTCGTGGGAATGGCAATCGACGATGGATTGCTCTCGCTGAGCAGCACGATTGGCGAGACGATTCCCGATCTGATTCCGGCGAACGCCGATCCGCGCACCGCGTCGATCACAATCGAGAACATTCTGACCATGAGCGGTGGGTGGGCGTGGGATATCCATACCGATTGGGGCACGCTGACTGCCGCGCCCAACTGGACCGAATTGACTCTGGGGCTGCCGGTGGTCTACGAACCGGGGAGCTTCTATGCCTACAACACCGGTGGAAGCCACCTGCTTGGGGTCATCACCCAGAAGGTCGTTGGCGAGGATTTGGCCGATTACGCCGACCGGAGGCTGTGGCAGCCGCTTGGCATTGCCAAACCGGAGTGGCAGCGCTCGCCCGAAGGGGTGGTCTCCGGGGGATCGGGGGTGGAACTGACACCGCGGGACGCAGCAAAGTTCGGCCTGCTTTCGTTGCGCAATGGGCAATGGGGCGATCGATCGCTGATCTCGGAGGGATGGTTTCCCGAAGCGACCCGTTTCCATTTGCAGGGAGATACGACCGGGTACGCCGGATATGGCTATCAGTGGTGGGTCGTCGATTACGAGAACGGTTTCCACGCGTACTTCGGACTGGGCTTCGGGAGCAATTATGTGTACGTGGTTCCGGCGCTCGATCTCGTGGTCGTGGTGCTGAAGGGGTTCGAGGATCCGCCGGCGTCGGTGTCGATCGTGCGCCCGTTTATCGAGGAATGGATTCTGCCGGCGGTGATCGCGTAGTCACCGCTCGCCCATCCAGGCAGTTCCCCTGAAAGTCATCCGTGGACTCAGCGAGTCGCGCATCCCTGCTGGCGGCACTACGGGATCCTTCTCCCTGATCGCGGCAACCCCCTTGCTCATCCAACCTCCCTCTCTCCCACCTCTCCAACTCTGTACGTAATAGCGCAGCCGCACTACGTACTGCGGTTGCGGAAATACGTCGAACCGCGCATGGGAATGCCCGTTTGGGATGGTTACCATGACGGAGTCAGGTGCAGTGACCTAGCGGCACAACGCAGATGGGCCCGGGCAGCGGAAAGGATTACGCGGATCGAGGGGAAACGGGTGGCAATACATGGAGGAGAACCGTCCGGTTGGCCCGGAGTCGGTTAATTGATTGTTTGGTGGTTCGCGTGTGGCGTCCACTCCGGTTTAAGGCAGAAAGACTCGATTACGACAATGACTACGCTCTTCGATCAGCGCGCAATTTCTCGTCGAACTCTTGTGAAGCAACTCGTGGGTGGCTCGACCGCCCTGCTACTCGGGGCAGCATTGGCCACGTCTACGCCGGCCGCGGGGCCATCGGCTGGACCGGAGAAACTGGTCACCTCGACGGCGCTCAATCTTCGTTCTCAGCCCAGTCTCTCGGCGTCGGTGCTGCTGGTGATTCCCGCGGGCGGTTTGGTCGGCGATCAGCAAGAATCGCAGAATGGTTTCTCGAAGGTTTCGTACGACGGCAGTATCGGTTGGGCCAAGAGTGAATACCTTAGCCCGGCCAGCGGTGGCAGCGGTTCGGGCGGAAATAGCAATGGCGCTGCTTACCGTGGGCAGGCGACGACCTCGTCGTCGGTGAACATGCGCAGCGGCAGCGGCATGGATTACGGCGTGATGCTCGTTCTCCCGGCCGGAGCGGTCGTCGATGTGTATGACGACTACGCGAACTATTTCTGGCTGGTGAATTACAACGGCCAGTTCGGCTGGGTGCACGACGACTTTTTGATCATGGACTATGACGACGAATCGGACATGCCTGCGTATACCGGCATGGGCACGACGACATCGTCGGTCAACCTGCGAGCAGGAAGCGGCACCGGGTATCAGGTGCTGGCGGTGGTTCCATCAGGCGCTTCGGTCGAGCTCTATGCGGGTCCGGCTGGGAGCTGGGCGCGGGTGCGGTACGACGGCCAGTTTGGCTACATCCACAGCGACTACATCGCGAGCACGCTTTAACAGCCGTTCTCGGCATCGATTCGTTCAAGCACCACAACTCACCCCCAGGTTCATACGAACCTGGGGGTGTTGGTATGCATCGACTGGTGCATGGCGTGCACCGAGCGGACCGCTGGTCGTCTCCGCTCGACCTGGGGTTCAGACTGCCAGTGTGATCGGGGCGAGATCCAGGGCTTGCGCGGTCAGGGCGACCGAGCGGAGGCGGGCTGGGACCGAGAGGGCGCGGTGGGCGGTGATCAGCTCGTCAGCCTGAGTGATGCGCTGGAACTCCTCAAGATAAGCGCTTACTTCGGGTGGTGAACCGAGGGCGGTGTAGTGGAGCATCTCGTCGACCATGGCCGCGCGGGGCGTGCCGAGCAGCAGATCGACCTCTTCGAGCGAGAGCCGCGGACCGCCCCGGCTGAGGATGTTGCGGGCCCAGTTCCGGCGAACCTGGGTGTATTCCTCCTGGGCGACTTCGAGGGTTTCCGCAGCCAGGACGCCGACTGCCGCGATGACGTACGGCCGATCGAGCTGGGCGGAGGGCTGGAAATTCTCACGATAGATGGTGATGGCTTCGAGCAGCGAGCGCGGCGCGAAGTGCGAGGCGAAGGCGTAGGGAAGTCCGAGATGGGCGGCAAGCTGGGCGCCAAAGGTCGATGACCCCAGGATATAGAGCGGGACGTGCGTGCCTTCGCCCGGGATGGCGCGCACGCCGGGGATGGGAGTTTCGTCGCCCAGAAAGGCTTGCAGCTCGAGCACATCCTGCGGGAACTGCTCGGAGGCCATACGATCGCGGCGCAGCGCACGCATGGCGGCCTGGTCGGAACCGGGAGCGCGGCCGAGACCGAGATCGATGCGGCCGGGATGCAGGGTGGCGAGGGTGCCGAACTGCTCGGCGATGACCATGGGCGAGTGGTTCGGGAGCATGATGCCGCCCGCGCCCAGCCGGATGGTGGAGGTATGGGCGGCGATGTGCGCGATGAGGACCGCGGTCGCGGAGGACGCGATCGAGTCGATGCTGTGATGCTCGGCGTACCAGACGCGCTTGTAGCCGGATTCCTCCGCGAGCTGGGCGAGCTCTACGCTGCCGGCAAAGCTATCGGCGATGGATTCTCCGTCGCCCACCGCGGCAAGATCGAGAATCGAGACTGGAATCGCTGGATCGAACGTAGGTTTTTCCCTTCAGACATGCGCAGGACGCGCCGGACAATTCATGCCAAATAGGATACCCCCTTGGGTATCGGCAGGGGATGATCGAAATTGCCTGCGCAATCGACGCGCCATGCCGTAGTTCCCGGGCGATGAACCAAACAGATGCCTATCCCGAAACGTCTCTGTGGGGTGGCCCGCACCGCGCTAAAGCGGCGGTGCTACGCACTGGAAGTCCCTGCGGGACTGCGGGATCGTGTCAGATCTGACTTGTCGATCGATGTGTCAGGTCGATCTCGATGGCGTCGTCCAAGAAATCGCCTGGATTCGCTGAGGTGTTCGTGGGCAGGTCCAATGAGAGAGATTCTTCACTTCGTTCAGAATGACGAGGGGGTCGGGGCGCCTACGTCCTGGGAAACGGCCATGTGCGCGGTACTCAAGGGCGATATCCTAGCGGGGGCAACCGGCGCTTCCCGGAGAAGGGCAATCGGAGCGCCACACACTATCGGACAGGTCGCACATCAGGATTCGGCACACTCGACGGCGAGCGGTGCGAATCCGGCACATCACCGCGGAGCAAGCCATGGTCACCGTCGAAAAGAACTGGTCGGGCGTCTATTCCTATGCTGCGCCGTCGGTGTCGCATCCGACCTCGCTGGATGAGCTGCGGAGCATCGTGGCGAAGGCCCGCAAGATACACGCGGTCGGATCGCGGCATTGCTTCAATGGCATCGCCGATTCGGCCGAGCTGCTGGCGCTGGATCGTATGCCAATGCCGGTCGAGATCGACCGCGCGGCCGGCACGGTGACCGTGAACCCGGGAATGCGCTATTACGAGCTGATCCAGGCGCTGGAAAAAGAAGGGCTCGCGATCCACAACACGGCGTCGCTGCCGCATATCACCATCGGCGGAGCGGTTGCCAGCGCAACGCACGGGTCGGGCGACAAGCTGCAAAACCTGGCCGGAGCGGTGGCGGGAATGGAGCTGATCACCGGCACCGGAGACATGCTGCGAGTGGCGCGGGGCGACGCCGATTTCGAAGGGATGGTGGTGCATATCGGCGCGCTGGGCATCGTGTCGCAAATCACGCTCGACGTGCAGCCGAGCTATCGCATGCGGCAGGAGATTTTTCTCGATCTGGATTGGGACGTGGTCTACGAGCAGTTCGACGAGATCATGAGCTGCGGCGACAGCGTCAGCATGTTCACCGACTACGGCGATACCGTCAACGAGTTGTGGGTGAAGACCCGCGTCTCGGACGACGATAGCTGGACGCCGCGCCCGGAGCTGTTTGGCGCTCGGGCGGCCGCTGTAAACATGCATCCGGTGCCGCATCTGGATGCAACCTACTGCACCGACCAATTGGGCGAGGTGGGCGCGTGGTGCGATCGGCTGCCCCATTTCAAGGTGGAAGCGATCGGCGATGCCGGGAACGAGATGCAGGCGGAATACATGGTCGACCGGAACGATGCAGTGGCCGGAATCCGCGCTCTAAAAGCGGTATCCCAGGCCGTGCAGCCGTACATTCTGGCGGCCGAGTTCCGCAGTGTGGCGGCGGACGATCTCTGGATGAGCACGGCGTACGAGCGCGAAACGATTTGCCTGCACTACGCGACGATTGCCGATCCTGGGGTTCCCAACGAGATGCTGCCGGTGGTCGAGCAGGCGCTGGAGCCGTTCAGCCCGCGTCCGCACTGGGGCAAGCTGTTCGTTGCGAGCGCGGAGGAGCTGGCGCCACGCTATCCAAGGATGGCGGATTTCCGGGCGCTGGTGAATCGGGTCGATCCGGAAGGGAAGTTCCGCAATGAGTTCCTGGACCGGCACGTCCTGGGATAGGGATGCGTTTCAGGATCCGAGGCATGGCGTTCGGCAACGTCGTGGCGGCCTGCGGCGGCGGACACGGAGTTCCGCCGCTACACGGGCACAGGTCCCGCCACTACGACGGGAGTCTCGTTCCAGGATCCGAAGCAGAGTCGTGGGCAGCAATGGCGGCCTGCGGCGGCGGACACGGAGTTCCGCCGCTACACGGACACAGGTCCCGCCACTACGACGGGGCACATGAGCCGTGGTATCTCGTGCGAGATCGAGCATGCCTCACGAGATGGGTGAAAGACTTTATCCTTCCTTAGAATGGAACAACATCGAACGCTTTGCTGCACCGTGGCAGGAACGCATGAAGACCGGGAGGGTACGATGAGTGGGTTGACCGCCGAACAAGTCGATCAGTTTCAGACCGAAGGGTATTTGCTGGTCGAGGATCTCTTCGATCCGGAGCAGGATCTGGCTCCGATTCTGGCCGAGTACGCGGGCGTGCTCGATACGCTGGCGAACGACCTCTATGCCGAGGGAAAGATCGCTTCCACGTATGCGGATCTCCCCTTTTCCGACCGCTTGATCAAGATCTACGAGGAGAGCGGCACGGTTCACCCGCAGTATTTCGACTTCTCGCTGCCGCAGAACGGGGTCACGCATGACACGCCGTTCTGGGCGGGACCGGCGGTATTCAATACGATCCGCAATCCACGCCTGCTGGACGCTATCGAAACACTGATCGGGCCGGAGATCTATTCCAATCCGGTGCAGCACATTCGCATCAAGCCGCCCGAATCGGAAACGTTCTCGAAACTGAAGGATCATGAAGTTGCGCAGGTCGGCGCGACGCCGTGGCATCAGGACCAGGGCGTGATCACGGCCGAGGCCGACGAGAGCGACATCATCACGGTCTGGTTCCCGTTGCGGGACGCATCGGAACGGCATGGTTGCCTGGCGGTCGCGCCACGAAGCCATGAAGAAGGGCTCGTGCAACATTGTCCGGCGACGCGGGACAACTCCCAGGGCGTGGGCGTGCATATCCGACAGCAGATCATCGATGGCCGTGAGGTGGTTCCCATGCCGATGAAGGCTGGTTCGGCGCTCTTCATGACCAAGGAGACGATGCACTGCTCGCTACGCAATACCAGCGACGAGGTGCGCATCAGTTTCGACCTGCGCTTCAATCCGATCGGGCAGCCGACCGGACGCGAGGCGTTCCCGGGGTTCGTGGCGCGCAGCCAGGAGAAGCCGGAGACGGAGCTGCACGATGCCGAGGCGTGGAACGCGCTCTGGGTCGAGGCACGCCGGGCGCTGGCCGAGCAGGATACGCCGAAGTTCAATCGCTGGGATCCGAATAGTCCGGCTTGCGCGTAGCGGATTGGCACGTCTCCCCAGGCTGAAGCCAGGGGCTCACAAAGCTAAGCCTCTCCGAGGCTGAGAACGTGGCAGCTCGAGTCTATCGAGCTGCCAGATTTCTTTTGGTAATCAGAGCAAGAGAAAGCTGGAACCAGAATGGCGAATTGGCCGCGTAAGACCCGCACGGTCACGATCGATTACGACCTGGACGTTCCGATGCGGGACGGGGTGACGCTGAAGGCGGATGTGTTCCGGCCCGCCGGGGGCGACAAGTGGCCGGTGGTGATCATTCGCACGCCGTACGATCGGCAGCTTGGCTCGGCGTTCGGGATGCAGATGAATGCTGTGCAGCTCGCGGCGGCGGGCTATGCGGTGGTGGTGCAGGACGTGCGTGGGCGGTTCGCGTCCGAGGGTGACTTCACTCCATTTCTGAATGAAGGGCGCGACGGGGTCGACACGATCGCGTGGGGCGCCGAGCAGCCGTGGTCGACTGGCCGGGTTGGCACCACGGGTTCGAGTTATGTCGGGTTCGTGCAGGTGCTGGCGGCAAAAGAATGTCCCGATGCGCTGAAGGCGTGGGTGCCGGGGGTTACGACGATCGACGCCCGCACGGGCTGGGTCTACGAGGGGGATGCGCTCGCGCTCGGGTTCGATCTCTCCTGGGGCTTGAGCATGATGAGCAGCGATCCGCGCACGCGAGACGCGGGATCGCTGCTGGATGCGCTGGAAAACTGGACCGAGAGCGCGCGACTTCCCATCGCGTCCAATCCGCTCTTCGACCAGCCGTCCGGAGGCTGGTTGCGGGACTGGGTGTCGCGCAAGGACGATGCCGCTTTCTGGGCGGCGCAAAGCGGGTTCGGGGTCGGAGAAAGCGCCGCGCCGGCGTTGCAAATCGGTGGGTGGTACGACCTGTTTCATCATGGCACCTTCGGCTTGCATGATGAGCTGGCGACGGGCAAGGCTGGGACGCAGCACCGGTTCGTGATGGGACCATGGGATCACTCCCCGATGCCGCTGGCGGGCGGTTCGGGGAATTTCGATTTCGGCCCGCGCGCCACCTTCGATCTGGTCGGAGCGCAGCGCGAGTGGTTCGACTGGTTGCTGCACGAGGGATCGGAACCGGACTGGCCGGCGAACCGGATGTTCATTACCGGGGTGAATCGGTGGGAGTCGTTCGAGACCTGGCCGCCACCAGTCGATCCGATCGAGCTTTTTCTGGGAGAGAACGGCGCGCTGAACGATGTGGGAACCGGAACTGGTGAGCGGGCGTTCGTTGCCGATACCGAGGATCCAACTCCGACGGTGGGTGGGCGGCTGTGCTGCGCGCTCTATCTGCTGCCGGTGGGATCGCGCTGGCAGGATGCGCGCGCGAAACGAGCCGATGTGGTGCGCTTTACCACCGAGGCGACGAGTCAGCCGCTCGTTGCGCTGGGTCCGGTGAGGGCGGAGATCTGGTCGACCTCGGATCAGACGATCGGCGACGTGCATGTCACGCTGGTGGATATCGACCATCGCGGATCGAGCCGGTATCTGGCCGATGGGATTGCGCGGAAGGCACTTACTCCGGGTGAGCCGGCAATTTTCACGGTCGATCTCGGTCATCTCGGGCATGTGGTGCAGCCGGGGCACCGGTTGGGGATCGATGTGGCGGCGATGTCGTTTCCGCGGTTCGATCTGGCGCCGGCGGCGGGTGAATCGCGCCGGTCGATCCTGTTCGGTGGCGACTATCAGAGCAAGCTGACGATCGGAACGCGCGGGTAGAGCGGCTGCGAAGATTCTTCATCGTCGAGCGCGGAGATGCGTTCGTTGGTGCAGCAGGACAGGGAGGTCCTGCACTACGACCGAAACAGGTACGGCGGGGAACACCTTTCGGAAAGAGCGGGTGGCTTACTCGGCGTTACCCATCGATTCCTGGGCAGTGACGTACTGGTAGGACTCGGCGATGATTTCATGCAGCACATCGAGATCGATGGCTGAGAGCCGCTTGACGTAGAGGCAGGCTTGGCCGGTGGTATGTGGGCCGAGGTTTTCCAGCAGCTTTTCGTAGCGGGAAACGCCGTCCGCGAGATAGAAGACCAGATTCGCCTTGCGCGGTGAGAATCCGGCGGCAGGTGCGTCACCTTCCCGGCCGGATTCGTACTGGTAGTGGTAGCTGCCGAAGCCGATGATGCTTGGCCCCCACATGACGGGCGGCTGGCCGGTGATCTCCTGCATGATCGCGATGCATTGCCGCGCTTCGGTCTGCCGTTGCTCGGGAAGGTTCGCGAGGAAGTCGTCGACGCTGACGATGGTTGGCGCGGTTTTGTTGGGCTTGCTGGTCATGCGATCTCTCCCGGCAATGGGTCAGCGAACGGGCTGGCGCAACAGGTCGATTCGCGGGGCTTCGGAGGAATCTTCGAAGGGAAAGGCGGGGCGGTCAAGTCGCTCGTACGGGAGATGGAGCACATGGGCCGGGGTTGGGCCGGGAGTATCGATGACGAGCATGGCCGAGGCGATGTCGCGATAGGCGAAGCGGTAGTTCATCGGGTTCTTGGCGCAGATGAATTTGGCCTCGCGCGGATCGAGCCCGGCGGCGCGGTATTGCTCGTCGAGCCAGTCGTAGGTCGGCTCGGACATGATCAGGAGCCGGATTCCGCCGATGCGCTAGCACCGCGCTGGGTCCCATCGACCCCCAGGTGCCGCCGAAGAGTCCTCCTTCATAGAGGAAACGGCCGTCACTGATGGTGGTCACCACGCCGGTGACGGTGATCGGCTCGCCCCAGGAGGGATCGATCCCGTATCCGACCGGAATGGTCACCTCGGCGTCGATTCCGGCGGCGATGCAGGCCGCGGCGGCGACTGGATCGACCACCATGAGATAGGTCGTTTCCTCGACGCCGAGCGCGAGCAGCTCGCGCAGGGCGGCGATGCTGTCGCCGGCGGCGCCGCCTCCACAACAATCGGCGGTGTCGACCAGTACGACTGGACCGTCGAGCGCGCGGCCACGCTCGACCGCGTCCGCGACCGAGAAGACCTCCGGCATGAGCTCCTGACGGCGTTCCCAGAAGCCGAGCGCGATCTGACGCGCGATCTCTTCGGCAAGCGCCGGATCGCGGTTGGTAACGACGATTCCGCCGCAGCCGAGCCCGGGTTGGTCGAGGTAGGGATGCACGTGCAGATTCGAAACGGAGAGGACACGGGGGTCGGCTTCCCAGGCACGGGCGCGTTGCTCGAAGTGGTGCATGGGCGCGTCGCCGAAGGTTTGCCCGTTGCTGCCGGCGACCAGCATCGGCACTTTTGCCATGACCATGACCGGGTCGACCTCGCCAGCGACGGTCTGGAGAAGGAGGCGCGCTCCGCGCTCGCCGGTGGTCATGGCATCGTCGTGGGGATAGTGGGTGTAGGCGACCAGCGCGGTGGCGTTTCGATCATGCGCTGAGTCACATTCGCATGCAGATCGAGGGTCGCCACGATCGGGACGGCATCGCCCACCAGTGCGCGGACTGCCGCGAGCAGGTCGCCTTCGGGATCGTCCTCGCCGTCGGCGAGCATCGATCCATGGAGCGAGAGGAAGACACCGTCGAGCGCACCTACCCTGGCGACGTGATCGAGCAGGCGGGCTTTGAGATCGGCGTAGCAGGCAGCGCTGAGCGGTCCGCCGGAAACCGAGCGGGTGGCGATCAGCGGCACGATTTCGAGATTGGCTGCTCGGCAGACGGCGAGCGCGCCGGCGACTTCGGTTTGCGACTCGGCGAGCGCAAAGAGGTCATCGCCTTCCAGTAGATAGCTGTTCTGAAAGTGGGTGAGCTGGGTGCGCCAGGTGACGAAGGCGTTGCTTTCCTGCGAGATCTGGCCGATGGCGATGCGCGGCGTGTGCGGTCATGCGTCGGTCTCGATGGGCTGGTAGGGGGACGGCGGGGCAAGATGCTGGGCGCCCCAGAGAAAGTCGGAATAGTTGCCGTCGGGGACGGTGGTGCCGGCGGGAACGCGCAGGCGGTCGACGGTTTCCATGTTCAGCTCGATGCCGAGTCCCGGGCGATCGGGGACGGCGAGCAAGCCGTCGCGCACGACGATCGGTTCCACCAGCAGATCGTCGATGAAGGGATTGCCGGTTTGGTCGACCTCGACGGTCAGACCGTTCGGGAGGGATGCGATGACATGGGCGTTGGCAGTGAGGGCGACGGCGTCGCTCCAGGTGTGGGTGGCGACCCGACGCGCCGAACTCCTGCGCCAGCTTGCCGACGCGGTAGGTTTCGCCGATGCCGCCGTCGCGGCAGGCGTCGGGCTGCACGATATCGACCGCGCCGGCGCGCAGCAGCTCACGGAATCCTTGCACTCCGAACTCGTTCTCCCCGGCGGCGATGGGAACCGCGATTTGCGGCCGGAGAGCGACGTAGTTGTCGATGTCCTCCGGTTCGAACGGTTCCTCGTACCAGAAGACGTTCAGCTCCGCGAGTACTTTTGCCATGCGGAGCGCGATCGGAAGCGAATAGCGCATGGAGGCGTCGACGATGACGTCGATGTCGGGGCCGACCGCTTTTCGGACGGCGGTCACCGCGGCGATGTCCTCTGCCTCGCTCATGCCCAGGCGCATCTTGACCCGGCGGAAGCCATTGGCGACATGACGTTGCGCTTCGGCGCCAAGGGCATCGAGATCGCGGTTCCAGAGCAGCCCGCTGGCGTAGGCGGGCACCGCGGCGCGCTCGGCTCCCAGCAGGGATGCGACGCTCTTGCCGAGTGCCTTGCCGCGCAGGTCCCAGCAGGCCATCTCTATGCCGCCAATGGCTGACATGGCCGCGCCCTTGCGGCCATACCAGCGGGTCTGGCGATACATGAAGGTCCAAAGCTCTTCGACCTCGCGAGGGTCGCGACCGAGCAGGAGGGGGCGCAGGTGCCCTTCGATGACGGTGCGCACGAGATCGGGATGGCTGTAGACCGAGCCGATGCCGATCTGGCCGCCGGACGCATGGACCAGCACCAGCGAGGTGAGCCGGCCAGTGGCGATACCGCCGCCGTACCAGAATCCGCGCTCGTTCGGATAGGTAAAGCGGAGATTGATGACTTCGATGTGTTCGATCTGCATGGTTGCCGCTGCTTCTCCCGCACTGTCGACAATGTTGCGTCATCGTCGCACAGCCCGGAAGGGAATTGGCTCTCACGCGAACCGATGGTACGATGCCGCAACCGATGGGTCGCGCTCGTTTCCAGGAGGTCACTGCATGCTCGTTCGCCGCGCGCTCGCACTCGCAGCTCTCGCCCTGACGCTCAGCATTTCCTCGTCCGCCGTGGCGCAGGAAGCTACCCCGGTATCCGACCAGGCGATCCGGATGTGATCCTGGCGCTGATCGAGCATTCCGACTACGTTGCCAACATCGATCTTGGGGAGGATGGTCCCTCGGCGGGCGACATGATCATCTGGGGTCCCGATCCACTCTACGACGAGACCAACAGCATCGATACCGGCGCGACGACGCAGGGAGTCTGTACCGCAATTTCCTCCGGCGATTGCATCGTGATCGAGACGATTCTCTTTCCAGATGGGAGTACGTTGGAGCTGCAGGGGCTGCAACCGGGCGAGCCGATAGCGTCGACCCGCACTATCGTCGGCGGAAGCGGAATTTATCTGGGTGCGCGCGGGACGGTTACCGTCGAACCGACTGACGATTTGCAGTACTGGTCGAAGACGTTCGAGATCTGGCTCGATCGCTGACGGAACGTTGCCACAGCCGTATCAATTGGATGATGCCCGGAACCGGCTTCGAGCGCAGGGGACCGAAACACCCCTGCTGAATTACGCTTGAGGGAGACGACACTCGCAGAACTTGCGAGTTCTCCGGACCACTGTCGAGCACGCGCGAGATCCCTGGCCCAACCACACGACTGGGGAACCCACAATGAATCTCGATCGCATTTCTGAGTCACCATCGGAAGATCCATCTGCCCACGGCCCCTTGGTGCTGCTGACTGGAGCCACCGGCTATGTCGGCGGGCGGTTGTTGCCCCGGCTGGAAGCGGCGGGGTTCCGCGTGCGCTGTCTGGCGCGGCGGCCGGACGAGCTCGAAGGTCGAATGGGACCGGGTACCGAAGCAGTTTTCGCCGACATGCTGGCGCCGGAAAGCCTCGGGGAGGCGATGCGCGGCGGCGAGATCGCGTATTACCTCGTGCACAGCATGGGATCGGCCAAGAGCTTTGCGGAGAAGGACCGCACCGCCGCACGCAACTTCGGCGCCGCGGCCAAGCAAGCCGGCGTCAAGCGCATCATCTACCTGGGTGGGCTGGGCGAGGAGAGTGAGGAGATTTCGGAGCATCTCTCCAGCCGGCAGGAAACCGGCGCGGTGCTGGCCGAGTCCGGGGTCGACGTGATCGAGTTCCGCGCGTCGGTGGTGATCGGCTCGGGAAGCTTCTCGTTCGAGCTGGTGCGGGCGCTGGTCGATCGCCTGCCGGTGATGATTACTCCCAAGTGGGTTTCGGTCACCACGCAGCCGATCGCGATCAATGACTTGCTGGCGTATCTGCTGGGAGCCGCAACGCTCCCGCTCGAAAAGAGCGTGATCTTCGAGATCGGCGGGGCGGAGCAGGTTTCGTACGGCGACATCATGCGGGAGTATGCGCGGCAGCGCGGATTGCACCGGTTGATGATTTCGGTGCCAGTGCTGACGCCGCGGTTGTCGAGCCTGTGGTTGGGATTGGTTACGCCGGTGTATGCCCGGGTTGGGCGCAAGCTGATCGAGAGTGTGCGCAACCCAACCATCGTGCGGCATCCGGCCGCGTTGCGCGCGTTTCCGATCGATCCGATCGGCGTGCGCGAAGCGATCGCCCAAGCCTTACGCAGCGAAGACATGGAGATGGCGGCTACGCGCTGGTTCGATGCGCTCTCCGCGGGCGGGGAGAGCCCGGACTGGCGGGGGGTTGCGTTTCGAAACCGGCGTATCGACTCGCGCACCGCGACGGTGCAGCTGACACCCGAGCAAGCCTTCGCGCCAATTGCGCGGGTTGGCGGCAAGACCGGCTGGTATTACGCAAACTGGCTCTGGCTGGTGCGCGGTTTTCTCGATCTGCTGGTGGGCGGGGTGGGTATGCGTCGCGCACGCCGGGATCCCGTGAACTTGCGAGTCGGGGATGCATTGGACTGGTGGCGGGTCGAGGCGATCGAGCAGAACCGGCGGCTGCGATTGCGGGCGGAGATGCGGTTGCCGGGACGGGCGTGGCTCGAGTTCGAAGTCCAGCCAGATGGTGAAGGCTCGACGATCCGTCAGACCGCAATCTATGACCCGGTGGGGCTTTTTGGATTGGCGTACTGGTACGCCACGTATCCGCTGCACCAGTTCATCTTTTCGCGGATGTTGCGCAACATCGTGGCGAAGGCTGAAGAGACCGGGTGACGATTCGGCTGAGTTGCCACGATTTGCAGCATCGTTGCAGTCTGACGAAGGCGGACTGTGGCGAAGACGCCCCTGCGTCGGGGCGATATCCCATTCCTCGGGATGACAGATCGGGCAAGCTGTCTCAACCAATGCGGAAATCGCACTAAGTAGACCAACTATTTTCAGGCGAGAGGCTTGCGACTCGCGTCGAGAAGCCTTTCGCCCGAGATAGGAAACCTGCGCCGTTTTGCTGGACGAGCCAAAGTTCGGGGTACCCGCCCAACCTAGTCGACTACAGGCACGTCTTCCGCGACGGGTGCGAGGGAGGTAAGCGCGGCTCGCTCTTGTGCTTCGAGCGCCGCCTTGAAGAGCTCCAGGTATCCGATTAGCTGGGCGATGTGCGCCGAAGTTGGCTCGCCGCCCTGGAAGGCAATGTCGACGGACACTCCTGGCGGCAAGGGCCAACTGTACGGAATTCCGTCGCCGATCGATGGCGCTGCACGTTTGCGAATTGTGTCAATCGTTTGTCGGACGCTATCGAAGATGTCCGCAGTCGAGCTGCTACTTTGGTCCTGCGGTATTGGTTTATCGAGCGGATCTTGCATCGAATCATCTCCTTGATGTCCATCGTCGGATTTTTGGCGGACCGTTCGCGCTTCTCCGTGTGGGATGCGAGCGCATCACTGTGACTTTCGGTTTCACGCGGTCGACGTCCCGTTCGAACAGACAGTCTTCGAACTGCACCTCCTCGACGTCCTCGCCGGGCACTGCTCAGGACACGTGATCCTCGACCATCTCACCAGGGGCTGCAAACACGCCGAGTTGCCAGCGATGCAGGTGGGATCGAACCAAGGCGCGGCGCTCCCGAACGATCGGGAGCGCCAGTTGGTTTAGGCAGTCTTGTTGAAGCCGTAGATGGGTGTCAGATCGTAGGGATCGAGAATGACCTGGCTGACTTTGGCGACTCCGTCCTCGATGACGAACTTGAAGTAGTCCTGCACTTCGGCGCCGTTCGCGACGAGGGGGTCGGTGTTCAGGATCAGGACGCCGATCTGACCATCCTCGTAGGTGGTCGCGCTCACGATCGCGTTGACCGAGGCCCATTCTTCCTCAGCCCGCGGATCGCCAGGGGTCAGTGCAGCGGCAACGTCGGCACGCAGGTCCGCCTGGTCCCAGCTCGAACCCTCGGTGAAGCCGATGGTTTCCTGGATCGCCTGATCGGTGAAGTTCGCATAGACGGCCGCTTTGTCGCGGGCGTTGTTGCAGGACCAGAGCTGCTCGATTGCGACCAGGACCGGCGCCAACTCGGCTTCGGTAGACGGGACGCCCATTGGCAGCGCCACGATGCCGGCGTCGGTGAGCGCCAGTTCAGGCTGAGCGACCGGAGTCGAGAGCAGCTCGGCCGCGTGATCGGTGGAAATTCCTTCGGTCGTGCAGTTGGCCGGATCGACCGAAATGGTGGGCACCGGGGTGGCATCCTGAGCGAACGCTCCAGAGAGCGGCAATGCCACCATCGATGTCAGGGCGACGGCGGACAAGAGTCCGATTCTTAGTCCACGAGACACGGTGGAACGGGAACGTGATTTCATCGAAATCCCTCCTTCGAACATCTGGACACGCATCTTGCGTGCCCGACGTTCTTCGCGACATCCATGATCCCCTCAGCTTTTCGCAAGCAGGGCATCCTGGGTCACATAGTGCGTCGAGTGGGTATGGATGCGGCATTCCTCAAAGGAAGTAAAAACGTGTGAATAGCCGTTCCGCTCGAGCGCGTTGCCGTACTGTCGTCAGGAACAATGAGCGGTAGGATCAAGGCAGCAGGACAAGCGCGGTGACGATGGACTGCGCGGATGTCGCACGAGACCGAGAGAGAAGGCACATGACGGATACGGAAACTCCATCAGGCGAGACTGGGCGGCCGCGGCGATCTCGCCGGACCATCCTGGCGTCAGGCGCTGTCACGGGGACGCTTGGTTTGGTACCGCTGCTGGGGTGGAAGCTCGCTGCCGGGGCGCACCAGGAGTCGACACCCGCCGCAACGCCCCACGTTCCTGGCAAGTCGGCTACCGAGGCCGCGCACGACCACGATGCCACGCCGACGAGCGGACCGCAGCCGACTCCGGTGACCGACCCGGTTGCATTCGGTTTCGTGGCGGGAGAAGAATTCGCCGACCCGCCGGTGCGAACGAGCAAAAATGGCGTGCTGGAAACGACGCTGACTGCTGGATTCGGATCGGCCATCGTGGCGGGTCGGGACGTGACGACCCTCACCTATGAGGGCAGTTTGCCCGGCCCAACCTTGCTGGTGAAATCCGGCGACAGGTTGAAGCTGCGGGTCAACAATGATTTCGATCAGGCGACGAACCTGCACACGCATGGGTTCCACGTGTCGCCGAGCGGCAACAGTGACAATGTTTTCGTCACGATCGAGCCGGGCGAGTCGTTCGATTACGAGATCGAGCTCCCGTCCAATCACCCACCGGGGACTTACTGGTATCACCCGCACTACCACGGCAACACGCATCATCAGGTGGCGCTCGGGTTGGCGGGGATGATCGTCAATGACGGGATGGCAGATCTGGTGCCGGAGCTGGCGGACTACCCGACCAAGATCATGGCGATCCAGTCGACCCAGTTCGACACGACCGGTATGGTGCTGCCGACCGGCATGCAGTACGACCCGCTGACTTTGATCAACGGGCAATGGCAACCGGTGATCCGAATGCGTCCGGGAGAAATTCAGCGCTGGCTGATCGGGAATCTGACGTCGGGGATCGTCTACAACGTGGCGCTGGCCAGTCACGCGCTCTATCAGATCGCGGCCGACGGCAACGCGTTCGACACGCCGCAACTGGCGAATTCGATCGTGCTCGGTCCGGGAGAGCGGGCCGATGTGCTGGTGCGGGCCTTCGAGGTGCCGGGGACGTATGCGCTGCGCAGTTTGCTCTGGGGCGCCGGGTTCCAGGCGACCGACGATCTGCTGCTGGGCAACGTCGTGATCGAGGGCGACCCAATCGACGCAACACCGATGCCGACGTTCCTGGTTCCGTTCGAGGATCTTGGCCAGTATCAGGTCGACCGGCAGCGGTCACTGCTCTTTCAGATCGTCGACGATGACGACAACGCTTATCTGATCGATGGGCGCGTCTTCGATCACGACCGAGTCGACCAAACGGTGCCGCTGAACTCGCTGGAAGAGTGGGAGCTGGTCAATGTCAGTCATGAATGGCACCCATTTCATATCCACGTCAACGATTTCCAGGTGGTCGCGATCAATGGTGAACCGCGCACCGCGCATGGGTACGACGATACGTTCATGATCCCGCCCGATGGCTCGCTCACGATCCGCAGCCGCTTTCTCGACTACACCGGGAAGTTCGTCTACCACTGCCATTTTCTGTTTCACGAAGATCATTCGATGATGGGGGTGGTCGAGGTCGTCGACTAGCGCTCTTTGCAGCCTGGTCGACACATCTGGAACACGTGCTGGGTTGCACCGGTTATCGCGCTGGCGCGCGATCGCAGGGCACAGGTCCCTGCGCCAGGACCGTCGCGGTTGGCTCTACCGCCGACGGTTCCGCGTCCTCCTTGCTAGGACCCCGTTCTCATCCGGAGTCGCCTCAACGGCAATCGGTGCGTACGTTCGCGGAAAATAATGCTCGCCGAATTTGACGGATCGAACCCAATCGGATAGACCAGAAGAGCCAGCGGCCCCGCTGACACTCTCCGCACAACCGACACGACTTCGCAGTAAAGGGGGAAGCCATGCGAAGAATGTTGATCGCCATTGTGCTCGTCTGCGGCTTTTGTCTGCCGCTTGTCACTTCTTCGTCCGCTGAAGCGGACGATGCCGCGACCGGACCGGTCGCGTTCACCGTGCATGCGGCGGTCTGTTCGACAGACGCCGTCAACGATGCCAGTCTCAGTCTCTACGATGCCTGTCACGCGAACGGTATCGGGGGCGTGACTTTCACGTTCGCCGGTTTGGAGTCAGAACCGGTTTCCTTCACGACCGACGCATCCGGGGTGGGTAGCGGCGAGATTCTGGGTGGCATTTCGAGTGTCACGCAGGTGACGCTCTCGTCTGACGATCCCGCGGCGGGGTATGCCTATTGCTCCGACCAGAGCAGTGGCGCCGTGCTCTACGACGGGACCAAGTTCGAGGGTGGGGGGATTCCGCTCTTCACGGTCGATAGCAGCCAGGCGATCGTTTGCGACTGGTACATCTTCACGGACGAGGTCGCCGCCGGATAGCGGCCCGACGTCGCCGATGTCGGGTGAGCCACGGAAAACCCTGCTGGCCATCGATCATCTCGATCGATGTTTCCGTGGCTCACCCGCTGGCCGACACTATCAGCACCCAGTCGTCTGGTCGTAGACCGGTCGCTGGGGGTGCGGTGAAACGCAGGCCGTTCAGCACCGGTTCGCCGTGGGCAATCGAGCGATCTCCGGTGCGGGGATCGAACCATTCGGCACTCGCACCGATTGCGGTCATTACGTCGACCGATCCTCCGACCGGCAGATAGACCACGATGCGATCGCGCGTTTCATTCGCCAGCGCCTGGGGATTCATGCCGAGCGGAGCGGGTTCCGCTTCGATGGCGTCGGGCGCGATGCAAAGATCGGCGAAGGGCACGATCCCGGTGAAGAAGCGGCGCACCTGAAGCAGGTGGGCGAGACCCGGTTGGTCCTCGTCAAGCAGGGCCCACGGTCCCCACGAGTTTTCGAAGCCATGGATGAGGCCCATTGCGCGGAAGGCACCGCGCCAGGCGCCGCGGCGGGTGTGGTCGGCGTCGCAGAACTCGTGCGCGGGGACGTTGAGATCGAATGCCGGGTTGCGCTCGTAGCCCCATTCGGCGAAGACGGCGCTTCCCTGCCAGCTCGCCAGACTCGCGTCGATGGTTTCTTCGATACCCGCCGCCAACCACCCGTCATCTTCGCCGCGCGATCCCCAGTCCTGGAAGAGAATGAGATCGACGGCGGACGGATCGTTGGCAAAACGCTGGGCGAATGGGGGCAGGCGTGGACCATTGTGGGCGGCAACCGGATGGCCGTGGGGCGCATTCGCCTTGATCCAACGGGCGGTGCGCAACAACCAGCGATCGGCGACCGGTTGGTAGTGGAAATCTCCGTTCGGGTAGTACTCATATTCGTTGAGCGGGGTCCAGAACCAGGTGGCGGGTGAGGCGTCGTAGCGGGCGATGAGATAGCGCAGCCAGAGCTCTTCCCATTCCGGCAGAAATATCTGGCGGCTGTTGAAGGGGAACTCGAATCCCCAGCCTTCCATGATCAGCTCGAGTCCCAGACCGAGCTCTTCTGCTTTCTTGACTACCCGGTCGACGGTGCGGAAGTAGTCGACGTCGATCTGGTCGAAGCGAGGCGCCTGTGGGCTGCCGCCCCACGGCCAGAGGGACCGATCCTGCCAGAGATTGTGCCCAGCGGGTGGATGAAAGGGGCTGACCGGGACGCGAACGCGGAGCAGATCGAACCCCTGGGTGGCGCGGCGCTCCATGAAGGGGACGACATCGATGCCGACATGCGCCATGCCGAAGAGGTGGTAGACGGTATCGCCGAAGATGAAGATCGGATCGCCGTTCTCGTAGCTGAACCCCCAGCCCCGATCCGGGGTCGCCTTGACGAAGCCGCGCGATTCATTGGGTACGACGTCGAACGTGAGCTGCTGCTCCAACCCGGCATCAGGCACGCGGGCGACCGTGCGGAGCCGCCAGGTTCCGACTTCGTTCGGATTGAAGCGGACGCGCCAGGTGTCTTCACCATCGTAGAAGGCGGGCATGATGACCGGCTTTCCGGACGGCGACGTGAGGTGGGCGTCGAGATGCACGTCAGCAAATGGTGCGTCGTAGGCTCGTTCCGCCTGAAACGACCATTCGCCGGCTGTTCGGAGCGGAATCTCCTGGCTACGTCGATCCACTTCATTCCCTCTGTTCGATCAAAGCGTATGGCGCGATTTCGAGATGCCTGTGCGCGGCAAACAGGAACGAGCGGGTCGTTCTCGCTTTCGTTGGCGCTCGAAAAACGATCGAGCGATCGCTATGATGCGTACACGCATACCACCGCAACAACACTCGGCATTTTCCCATTTGTGGAGGGAGTGAATGATGGACGACCGGCGATTCGACACGATTGCTCGCGCACTCGCGACCGGACACAACCGGCGGGACGTGCTGAAGCGCTTGCTCGGCGTCAGCGCGGGCGCGGCGGGCCTGGCGGGTGTGGCCGTGGTGACGGAGCAGCCAGTCGAAGCAGCGCGACGCGGGTTCAGCGGGCCGACATTTCCCACGTGGACACCCTGCGTGCGAGATGCGAACGGAGTGTGTTGCGCCAGCGGCGTGCTCGAGCCCGGCGGAATTTGCTGCACCACCGGCAGATCCGACAGTCTGGGATATTGCTGCGATCCCAATTCGGAGGGCGCCTGGACCGGTTGTTGCTGCGCGCCGCCGCCAGCGAACGGTGGAATTCAGGAATGCGTCTGTTGACAGGTTCGGTCTGGCCGAGCGATCGTGCTATTCGGCTGAAACCGATCCGGGAAAACTGTCCGCGTCGACGTCGTAGATGAACTGGATCAGGCCGTCACGGTAGGTTTCATAGTCGTCGTACATGGCCAGGTGACTGCCGTTGGAGCAGTAGAGAAAGCGGCCGTTGGGCAACTCCGAAGCCATCCACTCCTTGTGTTTGGGGTCCATGGTGTCGTGCTGCGCGCCGATGACGAGGGTGGGTACCTCGATCTTTTCGAGGTCGGCGGTGCGGTCCCAAGTTAGCAAGGTGCCGCCCAGGCCGAGCTCGCTCGGCCCCTGCATGGGGATGTAGATCTTTGGGTTGATGTGACCGATCCCGCGGCTGACGGGGTCGGGCCATTGCTCGGCGGGCATGCGCAACACGTGATGGACGTAGTGCTGCTCCATGAGCAACTCCATGAAGCGCGGATTCTCGTAGTCCTCGGCGGCTTCGAAGGCCTCGATCTCAGCCAGGGCCTGCTGGTCCATGGCGGGTTTGAGCACTTGCTGGGCGTAGGCGTTGTAGGCCGGGCCGCTGGCCATCATATTCGAGATGATGAGCCCCTTGAGGTGCTCCTGATGGGCGAGCGCATATTCCATGGCGAGGACGCCGCCCCAGGAGGAGCCAAGGAGGTAGAAATTGTCCTTGTCAAGCCCAAGCGCCTGGCGAACCTGTTCGACTTCGTCGACGAAGCGGGGAATGTCCCAGAGATCGGGATCGTCCGGCTGGTCGCTATAGAAGGAACCGAGCTGGTCGTAGTAGTAGTACTCGATGCCGGCCGCCGGGAGATAGCTGTCGAAAACTTCGAAGTATTCGTGGGTGGCGCCGGGTCCTCCGTGCAGGAGGAGGAGTTTCATGGTGGGCGAGTTGCCGGTGCGCTTGGTCCAGACCTTGAAGGTGCCTTTCGGGGTTTCGATGGGGATCATCTTGACCCCACCGGAGAGCAGGTCGTCGCGTCCGGTGTTGTCGAGGTAGGACTCAGCAGTTGGCAGGTTCGTCAAAAGAATCTCCTCATGGAATCAACGGACGCGACTTGTTGCCGGAAGTATAGGGATGGCGAATCACGTCAGGCGTCGAGGACCTGTTGATGCAATTTGCTCGCAATTCAAAAGCGATCCTGTCCGCCAGAACGAGATGGAGAAACGGCCCAGGCGCGATGCCTGGGCCGTTTCGCACGCGTCTTTCCGGTGCGCGTGTCAACCGGCAGGAACCACGATGGGATGGCTCCTACAGGAAGCGCCAGACGATCGGGCAGTTGATCACGATCCCGATGGAGCCGTACTCATTTCCACCCGGGCCGGTGATCCAGCCCTGCTCGACCAATCCGAGAATCTGGAATTCTTCCGTCACACGGGCGCGATAGCCCTTGTCGATCGCTTCCTGGGTCCATTCCCCCAGGTTTGCATCCCAGAGGGGGCTGTAGTCGGTCGCGACGGTAGGGATACCGCCCAGCACGTTGAGCGGTGACCGGCCATCGAGAATGGCGCTGTTCAGTCCTTGCCGTTGCGGATTATCGGACCCGGTGGGGCCGTTCGCAGTGACAAAGATGCGCTCGACCGGACTGAACGCACTGTCGTCATGGCCAACAGTGATATCGCGTAGCGCGGGAGTAAACGTGGCGCCTTCCAGCGTGGCAACCGTCTCATCCGAGGCTTCGGTGCTCAGGTAGAGGACCGGTTTGGCAAAGCTGAATCCGGCGGTTAGGTTGATCGTGACCGTCATGTCGGCCGCACAGATCTTGGCGACCTTGTCGTGCACGACGGCATAGTCAGGATCGCCATCGCAGAAGGCATTCAATTGCTCATCGGTGGCGCCGAAGGCGACGACCGGGGCGTTGTAGATGAACTCACCAGCATTGTCGATCTTGACGAGGGGCGTGTAGGTGGCATCTCCAACGGAGCCGGGCGTGGCCGACATTGGAGGAAACGCGTTCTCGCCCTCTCCTGGAACCAGGGTGCGCTCGGGAGTGAAATCGACAGCGCCGGTATCGAAGGTCAGGGTCTGATCGGCTTCGAGGGTTGCGTGACGCACGGCGTTGCCGACCGCCGCGTAGGTGAGCTTGGCGGAATAGTTCAGGCCGAGCGCATCAGCATTCCCCTTGTCGTTGGTGTCGGTCAGGATGTACCAGACGGCGGTTCCATCCTTCGTCTGTCCCTGGTAGAGGGGAAGGGTGATGGTGCCAGCGTCGGTATCGATGGTTCCCGAGCGAAGGAGCTGATGCGGACCGACGAGCTCAGGATCGAGACTCGATGGCGGGGGCCCGAAATAGGTCAGCGGGATATCCGCGCCGATCGAGGCGGGGGCTGGCGCGGCGTCGTTGTCCGTTGCTTCCGGGGTTGCGTCTTGCGCGAAGGTACTCAAGAGACTCGAAAAGACGATGAGCGCGGCGATCAGGAACGCCGGGGCTATGAGCCGAAGCCGGGGAGGGCCGGCGAGCTTTGCGTGATGCATGTCTGGTGCTCCTTGATGGGGTAGTCGATCGAGACAGACGTGGACGATTTCGAGCCGGAGACCCTTTCCTTTCCATGAGGTCTCTCGGAAAAATCTATTTTGGATTGCGCAATCCATTATTCTCACTACGGGACGTACCGCTCTGCTGGATCACTCGGTATTCATCGAAAAGATCGGGGAGATCGATCTGGGTGCATGCGCGCCTGGAGAGATGTGGGGAGGACACCAAATGCGAACTATGCTTGGATGATGGACACCAGGAACGGGACTGCCACTTTCACAAGAAAGGGTCTGGCTACGCGGGACCGCATCATCGCGGTCGCGTCGCGGCTGACGTACGAGCGAGGTATCGCGGGCACCAGCACGGCTGATGTGGAGACGGCGGCGGGCGTCAGCGCTTCGCAGCTGTACCACTATTTTGCCGACAAGCAGTCGCTGATTCGCGCGGTTATCGCTTATCAGACGGTCGCGGTGCTCCAGGCGCAGGAGCCGTATCTCAGCAGCCTGGATAGCCTGACGGCGCTGCGTGCCTGGAGAGACCTCGTGGTTTCGATGCAGCAGCTCGACGGTCGGGGCGGATGCCCGTTGGGTTCGATCTCGAGCGAGCTACCCGTGGAGTGGAACGACGTGCGCATCGACCTGGCAGCGAGTTTCGCGCTCTGGGAAGATGCTTTTCGGAGGGGTTTGCAGGCGATGTCCGCGCGTGGCGAGCTCGTTGGTGGCGCCGATCCGGATGCGTTGGCGCTGGCGTTGCTGGCTGCCGTTCAGGGCGGACTGCTGCTGACGCAGGTGCGACGAGATACCGCCGCGTTGGAGGCCGCGCTCGATGCGATGCTGGCCCACCTGGAGTGTCTCACGAGCACCCACGCCTGAATTGACGCGCGACGTTGCGCTGCGGGCCGCATGAGGGAGCGCGATTGCCGGCAATGTTGCCGCGGGCGTGCGCGCTCCCCCTTATTCGTTCTTTTTCTCTGGAATCGTGGCTTGCTTCGGTCGGTCCGCGGCAGATTTTGGTTGCTCGATCAACTCTTCGACGGTGGCGTTCGGCACTTCGACGGCGGAGTCCGCATCGGCATTCCGGCTGCTGCCGGGCTTCTGCTTCGCGAAGGGATCGGTTCCGGCGTGGCCTTCACCACCGTACCGTTCTTCTGGCGAGCGGATGTTCATATCCTCAGAGGTTGGGTTCTGTTCGGGCGTCTTCTCTGTCACAGGGTTTTCCTTCTACGATGTTTGGATGTGCCCTTTCTGGATAACACAGGCGCCTTGCGGGCGCGCAAACCGACAGGGTGAAGCGCTGCCGCACGACGCGATGGATCCGCCCCGGGGTGGCGAAAACCACCGTTGGGCACGGCGGCTTCCCATACTTGTCGATATGGAACGTTGCCGTGCGATGGCCCTCTCGGACTGCGTCGATGGCCAACGGACTGACAAGGAGAACAACAGATGGAAGAGCGACAAACGCTGGCGCCAGGCACGGTCGTCTATAGCGCCGACGGTCAGAAACTTGGGGCGATCCAGTCATCGGAGGATGCGTCCTTCCGCTTGCAGGACGGCGATCTGCCATCGGATATACAGATCCCTCTGAGCGCGATCGTGATGTCGCGCGATGGCGAGGTGCATCTGTCGGTGACGAGGGCCGATGCGCTGGAGCAGCGATGGACCCAGAATCCGGCGGCGCGCATGGCTCCCGATCACGCAGCGGAGCCCGGTTCGGACTACACGGCGGTGCAAGGAGAGGATTCGCTGGCGGAGGATCCGATGCCGACTCCAGGAGCGGGATCGATGTCCGGACCGGTAGCGCGTCCTGCGGTAGCTGGCGGCGGTTTGGAACGGCCGAGCGGAGAAACCGGTCCAGTTCAGGATGGGGGCGCCTAGGATTCGCGGGAGCATCGCTCGATCCGTGTTGCGGTGAGTCTCGCCATGTGGCAGCTTTCCCAACAGTACGACCAATGACCTGCGCTGCCCAAGCCGGGATCGCGTTGGGTCCGGGAGAGGATCGAAAACATGCCATCCACCACACATCGGCGGAATTTTCTGAAGGCAGGCGGGGCGGCAGCTGGCGCGCTGGCCGTGAATCGGGCAGGGCTGGAGGCGTTCGCGCAGGGAACGCTCGGCGCGACCCCGTCCCCGGAGGTGCGGGTCTATCCGTCCGATCCGCGCTATGCGGATCTGCGGCATGGGTTCAATCTGCGCTGGGTGGGGTCGCCGGCGTACATCGCGTTGTGCAGCGATAGCACCCAGGTGGTGCAGGCCGTGCAACAGGCGGTGGACAACGAACTGCGGATCACGGTGCGTAGCGGCGGGCATTGCTACGAGGACTTCTCCAGCGGCAACGACGGCGGGGTGATCATCGATCTGTCGCCGATGAGCGGCGTCACGCGCGACGAGGCGGGACGCTATGTGATCGACGCCGGGGCGCGGTTGCTGGATGTCTACACCACCCTCGACCAGCAGTATGGCGTGACCTTACCGGGGGGATCGTGCGCGACGGTCGGGGCCGGAGGGCATATCACCGGCGGTGGCTATGGAATGCTCTCGCGCCTGTATGGATTGACGGTGGACTATCTCGACGCGGTCGAGGTGGTGCATGTGACAAAGGACGGCAAAGCGGAAACGATCGTCGCGCGCAGGGATTCGACCGATCCAGACGAGCAGGATCTGCTCTGGGGGCATACCGGCGGTGGAGGCGGGAACTTCGGGATCGTGACCCGGTTCCTGTTGAAGGATCTGCCGCCTGCCCCGACCGAGGCGCATATCTTCTTCCACGCGTTCGACTGGAGCTCGTTCGATCAGGCGGGGTTCCGGCAGCTGATACAGAACTACGGGAATTTCATGGCCGAAAACAGCGGCGTCGACAGCCCGTTCAAGGGGCTCTTTCCCGGGATTGGCGATTCCGCAGGTGGGCGGCCAGATCGGGTTGTTCGGGCAGTATGTCGGGGATCAGCCGGAGCTGCTGGACCAGTATGCGCAGGCAGTGGAAGCAGGGCTTCCCACGCCGAGCGCGAGCACCGGCACGCTGGTGCGGCATCGCATGATCGCGCAGTCGGCCGATATCTCGACCCTCCCCTGGCTGGACGCGACCAAGAACTCGAGCGGGAGCGGACCGGAGCAACGCGGGAAGTACAAGTCGTCCTACATGATCGAGCCATTTCCGGACGCGCAGATCGATGTGCTGTGGGAATTTTTCATGCATCCGAGCTACGCCGAATCCGCAGGCGGTGCTGGGGATCGACGGATATGGGTGCCAGATCAACGCGGTCGATCCGGCGGCGACGGCAGTGCCACAACGGTCGTCGATTCTGAAGCTGCAATATCAGACGTACTGGACCGACCCAGCCGACGATGACGCGAATCTGGAGTGGATTCGATCGTTCTATACGGCGATGTACGGCGAGCAGGGTCCGATGCCGGATGGGACCTAGATGGTTGTTACGTGAACTATCCGGACGTCGATCTGATCGACTGGCCGGCGCTCTATTACAAGGAGAACTACGCGCGGTTGCAGCAGGTGAAAGCGCGGTGGGATCCGTTGAATGTGTTCAATTATTCGCAGTCGATTCGGTTGCCGGGGGATGGGATCGCTACTCCGGCGGGATGATAGAGCACGGTTTCTGGGAGGGGAGAGCGATTTGGGGTGGCATATCGCCTCACCCCCAACCCCTCTCCCTCTGGGAGAGGGGAGTACGCGCGATCCAGTGGACCGAGAACACGTATCGGATTGCGCTGGGCAACGCAGTTCCTGCACTGGCAACCTCGTCTGGTAGGCTGCACACCGGATTCTCAGAAGAGAACAGCGCTGTCGGGCAACCTTGCTGCGAAGTATTTGGCTGACACCGCGTCAACAACGGAGGAACGAGCCAGTGACATTCACCTCGAATCGACGGAGTTTCTTGAAGGTGGGTGGAGCGGCGGCTGGGGCGCTGGCCGTTGGGTCGGGGGAGATGCCGGTGTGGGCGCAGGGGACGCCGGCTGCGGGCTTCGAGCAGGTGCTTCCGGACGATCCGCGGTTTGGGGATTTGGCGCATGGGTTCAACCAGCGGTGGATTGGGTCGCCGGCGTATATCGCGTTGTGCAGCGATGCGGGGCAGGTGGCGCAGGCGGTGCAGGTGGCGGTGGATGGCGGGTTGCGGCTGACGGTGCGCAGCGGCGGGCATTGCTATGAGGATTTTTCCAGTGGCAACGATGGCGGGGTGATCGTCGATCTGTCGCCGATGACGGCGGTGGGGCGGGATGCGGAGTCCGGGTTGTATAGCGTGGAACCGGGCGCGCAGCTGCTGAATGTCTATACGACGCTGTCGCAGCAGTATGGGGTGACGATTCCGGGGGGATCGTGCCATTCGGTGGGCGCGGGCGGGCATGTGACGGGTGGTGGGTATGGCCTGCTGTCGCGGTTGCATGGGTTGACGGTGGACTATCTCGATGCGGTCGAGGTGGTGCATGTCACGAAGGAGGGGCGCGCGGAGATCGTAACGGTCAGCCGGGAGTCGACCGATCCAGAGGAGCAGGATTTGCTCTGGGGGCATCAGGGCGGCGGCGGGGGCAACTTCGGTATCGTGACCAAGCTCTTCTTCCGGGATTTGCCGGCGGCGCCGGAGACGGCGTATCTGTGGTCGACGTCCTTCGACTGGAACACGCTCGATCAGACGGGCTTCCGCCGGTTCGTCCAGAACTACGGCAATTTCATGGCGGAGCACAGCGGGGTGGATAGCCCGTACAAGGGGCTCTTTCCATTGCTGGCGCTGAATCAGAAGGCGGCGGGGCATATTGGCGTTGACGGCGCAGTATGTGGGGGACGAGCCGCAGCGGCTGGACGAGTTCGCGCAGGCGGTGTCGGCGGGACTTCCCTCCCCTGCGGCGAAGGTGATGCCGGGGGTGCATCACAAGATGCTCAGGCAGACGGCCGGGATCGAGAGCTACCCCTGGTTGACGGCGACCGAGAATCTGAGCGGGTCGGGTCCGAGCCGGCGGGGCAAATACAAATCGGCCTACATGATCGAGCCGTTTCCGGACGAGCAGATCGACGTGATCTACGAGCATCTCGTGAACCCGAGCTGGTCGAATGCGAGCGCGTTGCTGCAGGTGGATGGGTATGGCGGTCAGGTGAATGCGGTCGATCCGGCGG
Organism: uncultured Chloroflexia bacterium; assembly: GCA_963720855.1. Classification (GTDB taxonomy): domain Bacteria; phylum Chloroflexota; class Chloroflexia; order Thermomicrobiales; family UBA6265; genus JAMLHN01. The sequence continues at coordinate 1,386,532 of CAVRGV010000003.1, forward strand.
CGACGGCGATTCCGCAACGGTCGTCGGTGATGAAACTGCAATACCAGGCCTATTGGACCGATCCGGCGGAAGACGACGCCAATCTGGAGTGGATCCGTTCCTTCTATACGGCGATGTACGGCGAGGCGGGTCCGGTGCCAGATGGGGTGATGGACGGGTGTTACGTCAACTATCCGGATGCGGATCTGCAAAATTGTCCAGCGCTCTATTACAAGGAGAACTACCCCCGGTTGCAGCGGGTGAAGGCGCGGTGGGATCCGTTGAATATCTTCAACCACCGGCAATCGATCGCGTTGCCGGACGCCGGATCGCAGGCGACGCCAGCATCCTGAGGATCTGGTCCAGCGCGATTCGGCTGTGGCGGCTGGTTGGTTTTGTTCGCTCGACCAAGGCGAGATTCTTCGTCTCGCTGGAAACGACTGGAAGCGTGATCGACGCGCAGATCTGACAGCGTCGCACCCTCCTGTCGCATCCGTTACAGCGTGCGATGGAGTTGCCGAAAACGCAGATTTACCCTCTTTTTTCGCGCGAACCTGCGCATTCCTGGCGTGACCCGCTCTTCATTTCCGTCAGGTTGTTTCTGGGCGCGTAGGGTTCGAAGGCGACAGGAGGGCTGCCGCAGTGGAGATACCGCCGGCGATGGCCGGCAGGAGAAGCGCAGCAATGCACACCCGCATCAGAGCGTCACATGCCGTGTCGGCGCTCGCAACCGGACTCGTACTCGCGCTTGGACTGATGCTCGTTCCAGGAAGTGCCGGCGCGCAGGATATGGCGATGGTGGCGCATCCGGCGCACATTCACGCTGGCACCTGCGCCGAATTGGGCGACGTGGTCTACCCGCTGACCGATGTCAGCGCCGATGCCGGTACGCCTGAAGCGTCGCCGGTCGCAGCGCAGGACATGGGAACAGCAGCATCGAGCGAGATGATGGGATCGCCGGAGTCGATGGGCGAGATGGACGCGATGGCAAGCCCGACCTCCGACATGGCGATGGGCACCCCGGCCTCCGGACCGTTCGGTGTGGCCGTTTCCACCAGCGAGACCATCGTCGAAGCGACGTTGACCGATCTTACCGCCGGTGGTTATGCCATCAACGTGCACGAGTCGGCCGAAAACATCGGGAATTACATTGCCTGCGGCGACATCATGGGCGCTCCAGCAGACAATGCGGATGTGACGATCGAGCTGGCCACTCTGAACGATTCTGGCTTCACCGGCACGGCCACGCTGCACGACAACGGCGATGGCACCACCACGGTGACGATTACCCTGATGCAGGGCGAGATGTAGTCTCGCCATCGGTGAGGGAATCCTCGACAACTAGTAGCACGAACGGCCCGGGCACCATGCTCGGGCCGTTCGTTCGAACCGACCTCTCGCCGGTGATGCCGGGAATAGCGTCCTCATGCCGCCATGCACGCTGCCCGCAGCCCACGGAGGAATGTCCGGCGCAGATCAGTCGGCGCGATGCATGGGCGTGTGCGTGGTGACATACCGATAAGATGCTTCGAGCATCTGCCGGAGCACGGTCATGTCGATCGCCGCGAGGCGTTTGATATACAGGCAGCCCTTGCCAGTGGTGTGGGGACCAAGCTTTGCCAGTGCCTCCTGGTGGTGACTGAGGCCCTCCGCGAAGTAGACGACCAGATTGCTCTTGCGCGGCGAGAAGCTGATTGCCGGTCCGTCCCCTTCCCGGCCGGAGGCATAGGCATAGTGATACTCACCAAAACCGATGATGCTCGGTCCCCAGAGGACCGGCGATTGCCCGCTGACCTCGTGCATGAGCGCGATGCATTGCCCGCTGTCGAGCTGTTGCTGGTCGGTGAGGGTTGCGAGAAACGCGGCGACACTCGTGTGGGTGGCAACGGTCTTGTTGGGCTGACTCATCGTGGTTCCCCTGGGTTGTCGCCGGTGTCGCTCGATTCGCAGGAGCTGGTTGGCGAGCATGGTCCCATACCGCTGGCCGTTTGGCGATTCGGCGAACGCTCCGGGGTCAGGCGCGCGAACAGGGTGCGCATTTCCACCTGTAGCGCGCCTGACCCGCACGATTACGAGAGCAAGGCGATGACCGGGAACGCACGTTGCATATTCGATGCCGCTGCCCGGCCACGACACCCCTTCGCTCGAAAGGCGTTCTTACGTGCAACTTCCAGAAAACGTACTCGATCTGCTACGCAAACCAAGCTATACCTACCTGGCCACGCTGATGGACGACGGTTCCCCTCAGCTTACCCAGGTCTGGGTGGATACCGATGGGGATCACGTCATCATCAACACGGTCGAGGGGTATGTAAAGCTCAAGAACATGGAACGCGATCCGCGGGTTGCGGTTGCGGTCATGGATCCGGATGAAGGGTTCAGGTATTTTCAGATTCGGGGCCGAGTGGTGAGCCAGACGACCGAGGGAGGCGCCGAGCATATCGAAGCGCTTTCCCAGAAGTACACCGGGCAGCCCTACCCCTGGTACGGCGGCCGCGAGCAAGTGCGCGTGATCGTCACAATCGAAGCCGACTCGGTGAGCGGCATGGGATAGCGGTCGCTATGCGGGCGCAGGCGGCCCGAACCAGGTGGCGAGCGCGTCCGGTAATCCCGTACTGGATCCTTCGCCAAGCCAGGCAACGTGTCCGTCGGGCCGGACCAGCACGGCAGAGGGCGCCGGAACGTCGCCTAGCGCGGGCAAATCCCACACACCTGCAAACGTTGCGTCGATGAAGCGAACGCGGCCTGCCCAGGATGCCATGTCGATTTTGCCCGGTTCTCCGAGATTCAGAAGCACCGGGCGGGCATCGTGCAGGAGGGAAGAGACGCGCGTTGGACCAGTTGGGGTCTCCAGATCGAGATCGGGCATGCGGCGTCCGAGCAGCGGATGCCCTTTGCCAAGCTCGTAGTGGACATCCAGCCCGGTCGCTTCGGCGGCGAGGCGTTGGCGGGTTTGGTCGTTGCCGATGAGCTCGGCCACGGTATCGCGCAGGGCATTGGTGCGTTCATCGGCACGCAGGAGCGCAATCTGCGCCATGGTGTTCTTCAGCACGCGGGCGCCGGCCGGATGTCGCTCGGCGTGATAGGTGTCGAGCAAGCTGTCGGGCGAGGTTCCCTGGAGCACCTGAGCGAGCTTCCACCCCAGGTTCACCGCGTCCTGCACTCCGGTTTGCAGGCCATGGCCCCCTACCGGGTAATGCACGTGCGCGGCGTCACCGGCCAGAAAGACTCGCCGGTCGCGATAGCGTGCGGCCTGGCGGGTCGAATCGGTGAACCGGGAGATCCAGGTGGGGTTGCGCACCCCGAAATCGGTGCCATAGGCAGAGATGAGCTCCTCGCTGAGATCCTGAAGCGTTGGTTCCTGGTTGCGGCCGGGATGTTGCTCGGTCACCATGACCCGCACCAGACCACCTTCTGCTTTGCTCAGGGAACGGATTCCGTGAGCATCGCGCACGAGCCCCCATTCCGGCTCGCCGGCGAATTCGACTTCGGCGATGATGTGGCGAATGGTTGGGTCCCAGCCGGGGAAGTCGATGCCAGCAGTTTTGCGCACCAGACTGCGTCCGCCGTCACATCCGACCAGATAGTCCGCGCGCAGGGCTGATCCATCGGTAAGCGTCACGGCGACGCCGGTATCGTCCTGCGTGAAACCGGTCACCTCCTTGCCGCGATAGATCGGCACCCCAAGCTCGCTGACCCATTCGGCGAGGATGCGCTCGATCTGTGGCTGACCGAGTGCGAGAACATACGGGTGCCGGGTTGGGAGATCGGCGATGTTCATCGGAATCCAGCCATATGACGTGGTCGGAAACGTCTGGCCTTGCGCGAGGAAGCGTTCGGCGATGCCACGCTGGTCGAGAATTTCGAGGGTACGGGCGTGCAGACCACCAGCGCGAGAACCGGCGACCTCCTGGGTTGGGCGTCGCTCGACAATGGCCACATCTACACCGGCCAGGGCGAGCTCGGCGGCTAACATGAGCCCGGTCGGCCCGCCTCCAGCGATGATGACCTGCCGGTGCTTCGGCGACATACGCTCCTCCTTCCTTTTTGGATAGTCCAACGAGGGGTGCGTTGCCAGCACGAATTCCCCAAATCAGAATATATGTTCTACCATGGTTGGACCTGCGCGTTCGAGAGAACGGCGCAAAGCGGCAGAGCATACACCGTTTGGACTTGCCATTCCAGAACTCTGTCGTGGTGAAGAAGGAATCGATTCACGCGAGAAGGAGCACGCAAATGGCCGACGAACAGCTCGATCTACAAAGCCAAAATCCGGTCAAGGACCCGGACGACTGGACCACTGGAGATGAGCCCATGACCGGACCGCAGGCGTCGTATCTCACGACGCTGCTACAACAGGCGGGTCGTCCGGAGTCCGATCTCGATCCGGCGTTGACCAAGGCGGATGCGTCGAAGCTCATCGATGAGCTGCAGGCGCAGACCGGCCGGGGCCAGGATGGTGCAGCGACTCCGGCGAACCGGTAGGCAACGGTTCGGTGTGACGCCCGGGTGATGGCTCACCCGGGCGCGTCATGCCCAACGAGCCCGCCGACGGTATCGCGGATCAGATCCGCATGGCCATTGTGGCGGGCGTACTCCTCGATCATGTTGATGAGGATAAAGCGAATGCGCGGCCGGCCGATGCTGGCCATTGTTGTCCAGTGCGGATTGGAAGCGGACGCGGCCGCGATCCACAGCGGCTTGTCAGCCGGTGTATAACTCCCCCTTGAATCTCCACCGGGTTTGACCGTCGATCGAGGAGCGCAACGAATTCAGTGGATTCGGGTTATGCGGTTGCCAGTTCGTCCAGCAGGTCTGCGAAGAAGTCCTGGATGGCACGCTCGTCGGTCAGCGCTTCCAGCAGGGTCCGCTCGGTCCAGACCACCAGCAGGGGGTTCTCCGCCACGTCAGCTCCCGGCTCATCATCGGCGAAGATCAGCTTGGCAGGACGCTCCTGGCCGTCACCCGTTTCGTCGAGGTTTTCGATCATGTAGAGGCTTCCGCCTTCGACAAAGGCAGCGTAGAGCGCGCGGTGCTGGGCAAATCGGCCGCGAGAGCGGACGAGTCCGTCAGCGTAAACCCGGCTTTGCGTGGCCGTGTCGAAACCACGACCGGCCTCACCGGCGCTCATGCCGAAGGTCGCGAAAATATCAGCGTCGGTGCGAAGATCGAATGGGTTCTGGGACATCGTTTTGAGCACTCCAGGTATTTGTGGTTTTTGGGGGCCGGCTTATCGAGCTGACCCGGGTCGCGAGCAGATCGATCAGCAACGTGCCGAGGATGTCCTCTTACCCCCCAGCATAGTCGGAATTGGATGGGCCCATCATTTGCCGCGCATGTTTTGGGAGCAACACCTGCAACCGTGGGTCCGCCGTCGCCTGGTGGTATTGCGCCATGTGCAGAACATCCGCATGGGAAGCGGGTGCACCAAATTTTCATTGTGCCTAATAATCCAGGCATCGGTCAGGGATCACTCGTCGCTTCCTCAGCAGTCGATCGGTCGTGGCAGGTGTGACGGCGGAGGAGTTGCGCCTCGGCGGTTCGAAATAGAGTTATTGGATCCTGTGGGGCCAAGCGCGCCCGGTCACATCGAGGCGGGCTAACTACTTCAGTCAGTACCTGCATTGCAAATGCCCCATTTCAGAATGCGACTGGCCGACGATCAAGCCCCCAGCATCGCCGGCATGAGTTCAGGACAAAGCTTCCCGATGTCAAATCAAGCTATTCCGCCGACGGTCCATTCGAATGATCACTTTTCCCCAGGTATCGCTGTACGATACTTCCGTTTCCGCAGTGGACAATTGTTGGCAGGAGTGAATTCGCGTCGGGTTTGCCGTTAGGTTCATCGATTGCTCGCCGACGGCGTCACGTGGAAACGGAGGGACCACCAGAAGCAGGGCGAGGAATCGGAACGATCAAGCAGCCCCGCGAAGGAGAGATATGCTCATCGGATCGCATGATCGATGGTGCCTTCAATGACCGATCAGGGGATCACCCGGCCTCTTCCACTCACTCCGCTCGTTGGTCGAGAGGAGAGCGTGACCGCCGTTGCTGATCTGATCCTCCGCCCCGACGTGCGCCTCGTCACGCTGACCGGGCCAGGCGGTATCGGCAAAACCCGGCTCGCGCTCGCAGTTGCCACTCATGTCGAACAACTGTTCCCGAATCGGGTGCTGTTCGTAGCCCTTGCGCCGATCGCGGATCCGGCACATGTTGCGTCCGCTATTGGTCAGGCCGTGGAGGCGCGCGAGGCGAGCCCGCTACCCATTCTGGATCGTATCAAAGCCGTCCTACGAGAGGGATCTCACCTACTGGTGCTTGACAACTTCGAGCACGTCGTCGATGCCGCTCCCTTCGTGAGCGACCTCCTCGCCGCCTGCCCTGAGCTTACTGTGCTGGTCACCAGTCGGATACGCCTGCGGATCAGTGGCGAACACGAGCAAGCGGTGCCACCGCTGACGCTGGCGGCAACCGACTGGATGCCATCGCTCGACGCTGTCGCCGAAGCGGCCTCGGTGCAGCTCTTCGTCGCCAGGGCGCAAGCGGTCCGGGCCGACTTCATCCTTACCGATGAAAACGCCGCGATTGTCGCCGCGATTTGCCGCCGGCTGGATGGACTGCCTCTGGCGATCGAGCTGGCGGCCGCACGAGTCAAAGTGCTGGCGCCGCCAGCGCTCCTGGAACGACTCGACCGGCGGATGCCGATGCTGACTGACGGGAACCGGGACCAGCCGCCGCGCTTGCGCTCAATGCGCGATGCCGTCGCCTGGAGCAACGATCTTCTGACGCTGGATGAGCGGATCCTCTTTCGCCGGCTTGCGGTCTTCGCTGGCTCGTTCACGCTAGAGGCAGCTGGCGCAATTGCTGAAGCAACAGGCGATGTCGGGCTCGACCCTTTCGCGGGGATCGCCGCGCTGGTGGAGGCAAGCCTGCTTCGCCTCGAGAAGGAAGTCAACGCAGACGAAACCCGTTACTCAATGCTGGAAACGGTGCGCGACTATGCGATCGAGCAACTCGCGACGAGCGGAGAGGAGGCGGCAGTCCGCGGCGCCCATGCCGCCTGGTATGCGGGTCTTGCCGAGCGGGCGGCTCCCTTTTGGCACTCGAAGGAGCAAGTGCGGTGGGCAGCGCAATTGGACGCCGAGCATGACAATTTGCGAGCTGCCCTGGCGTGGTTGGCACTTACGGACGCTTCCGCAACGGGAATTCGCCTGGTCGGGTGGCTGGCGTGGTTCTGGTTTTATCGTAACCATTGGGCAGAAGGGCGCGGCTGGCTAGAGCAAGCGATGGTGTGGAGCGCGGAGCTCCGCACCATCGAGCGCATCCGAGTGTTGAATATGGCCGCGTATTTTTCACTGTTCCACGGCGACATGGCCCAGGGGATGGACTGGGCCGAAGAGTGCCTCGCAATCGCGGGGGAGATCGGAGAGGCGGTTGGTGCCGATACTCCGTTACCTGTGCTTGGGGCCGTGGCGGGCTTTAGCGGAGACCTTGTCCGATCGGCGAAATGCATGGAAGAAGCGCACGCAGCATTCCGAGCGCTCGGCGAAACGGTCCCGAACGCCGCGTCCAGAGCGACCCAAATGCTCACTAACCTGGCGTGGATTGCCATTCGGCAAGGCGATCTCGTTCGCGCGCGCAGCCTGGCTGAAAACGCACTGGGGCAACAACGCGAGCTTGGGTACAACATGGGGGTGTCAGATACTCTGTTTCACCTGGCGCTGATCTCTTATCAGGAGGGCGAAAGCGCGCTTGCGGCTGCGCATTGCCGCCAGAGCCTGGAGCTTGCATGGGACGATCGGGCGCTGCAGCGGGTTGTCTTCCCAATCGACCGACTTGCGATTCTTTCAGCGGAGATGAGACAAGATGAGACGGCGGCCCGGCTATTTGGCGCCGCCGAGCGCCTGCACGAGCAGCTTGGTTTAGCACGAGATGAAAACGTGGAGGCGGGCCGCGAACGCGCGCTCTCGGGCGTCCGCGTTCGGCTGGGAGAGGAACGCTACGCCTCTGCGTGGGCGGCGGGAAGAGCACTACCGTTGGACGACGCTGTCACCGAAGCCATGTGGGTCGCGGATGAGCTGGTTTCTTTCGCACCGGGCCAGAAAATCGACGATGCCGGTCTTGCTAGGCTGACGTCTCGCGAACGTGAAGTGTTGCGCCTTCTCGTCGACGGCCAAACGGACCGCGAGATTGGTGAGGCGCTATTTCTCAGTCCCCGCACCGTGGGTTCGCACGTTTCTCACATCCTGGCCAAGCTCGAGGTCGAAACGCGCCGGGGCGCACGAGCGTATGCCCTCCGACGCGGATTCAAGTGAGGACCAGTCCCTTTCTCACACAGACAAGTAATTACGTGGTTTGGGCCACTCAGCCGCTCCACTGAAAACAAGGAGGTCCTCCGGATGCGCCGCGGGACAATGCTTGGCACGCTGAGGTCGCGCAGGGTTCTTTTCCCCGCGTGTGCTGCCAGCCGACTCGCTTCGTTTCGGAGACCACCGATGCGCCGTTCCCTTCCATTGGTCATTTGTATTTGCCTTTGCGCGCTCGCAACTGGAATGACACTCATAGCGCTAACTAGGGAGGTGAGTCGTACCCCAATCTCCGGGCATCACCGGTCGGGCGAAATCACAGCCGCCAATGTCGACCTCGTGCGCCGCTTCTATGCCGATGTTGCAGGGATACTTGCTACCGGTGATGTTGCTCTCCTTGACCGCGATATCGCCTCCGACCTCGTCGAACACCCAGCCCGACCCGGTGTGGCATCGGGACGCGATGGGATTGTCCGAGCATTGCTCTCATTGCGTGCCACATTCCCGGATCTGACGCTCATCGTCGACGATGTGCGCTCGGCTGGAACGGACCAAGTTGTCGCACGAGTCCACACCGAAGGTACCGAGTCTGGGGTCTTCCTAGGACGTCCAGCGCCAGCATCGGCCGCTCAGTGGGGCCCATTGGAGGTTTGGCGGATCGCGGGAGGGCAGATCGTGGAGCACTGGGGTGACCCGGCCGCCACAGTGCTCGTGCCATTGGGGGAGGTGCCGATCCCGATCGAAACGCTCGGATCCGGTCACCGCCGGTTGACTGAGACGCGCATGACCGTCGAGCCGGAGGCGACCATGGCGGTCAACAACGGTCAAGCAATCCGTTTTTTCGCTGTCGCGGTGGGGGTTCTGACGATCGACGTGGCGATTCGGTCCGGAGCCACAGTCTCTGTAGCGCGGGAATCGGCTACACCAATTGCCAGCAGGCCGGACAGAGTCATTACCGCAATGACCGGCGACATCGTTGTGACGACACCCGAAGCGGACTACACCATCACCAACGACGGTCCGACGCCTGCGGTCGTGATCGTCGTTAGCTTATCCAACAAACCTAGTGGCGAGTGGCCACTGAATAGTTCCTCATTAGCGGCATCCTGGACGGTCGCTGCGATGCCGCAGGCGTTGGGAGGAGCTTCCCCATCCCCGGTTGGTTTCTCGGCATATGTCCTGGCTTCAAACGTCGAGATCGCGATACCGGATCGGCCAATCCTGGCGCTCGGCTGGATGTTCCTGAATTCGAGAGCGGCGTTTGTGCTTCCAGGCGGGGACGGGACACTTCTGGCGGCGATCGATGAAGGGTGGGCGGAGATGGCGACCGTCGTTAATACACCAAAGACGACCTTGCCGTCCAGGCGGTGGGCGGTAATTCCGATTGGGGTCGAGGGTGTGTTTCAGGATCGGGGTGAATCTCCCGCGGTGATCCGAATCTTCGCCGTGATTCAGGAATTACCTAGTCGGTGAGTAACTCTGGTACCAGAGATTTCATCGTTGAGTCGTAGGAGAATCATCATCCTCCACAATGTCGGCTCCGGGCTCGTTGGTGCCTAAGACATCACTCCTTCACCTTCCTCGTGGCCATCCAATGAAGTGAGCTCCGAGCCGGGAACACGAGGACGGGTGCAGGAGTAGGATGGCGATGACACCTCAGCACCTTCGTGTGGGAGATCGCCCATGACCGACGCTACATCTATCGAACACGCACCTTGCTATTGCGCGCTTTGTATTTCGCGATGCGGGGCAATCGCCCGGGTCGAGGATGGCCGCTTCGTGGCACTCGACCCGGATCCGTCGCATCCGACTGGCAAGGCACTCTGCGCCAAGGGACGGGCGGCGCCAGAGCTGGTCTATCACCAGGACCGACTGCGCTATCCGTTGAAACGGACGCGCCCAAAAACAGATCCGGATCCCGGGTGGGAGCGCATCGGCTGGGATGAGGCACTCGATCTGACCGCGAGCAATCTGACACGGCTGGCCGGGGAGCACGGTCCGGAGAGTGTCGTCTTCAGCGTCGTCTCCGCATCCACGTCAGCGATCGGCGATACGCTCCCCTGGATTCAGCGCCTGATGAATGCCTATGGCTCGCCGAATCTCAGCAACTCGATGGAGCTCTGCGGTTGGGGGCGCTATGCCGCCATGTACACCTGGGGAATACCGATCGGGTTGCCGGGCACGGCGATGCCCGATCTGGAACACGCGGGATGCATCCTCTTCTGGGGATATAACCCCAGCAGCGCCCGCATTTCTCACGCGACCAGCACTGTTTCCGCGCTCAAACGAGGCGCGCGCCTGATTGTGGTCGACCCGCGCGAGGCGGGGCTGGCCAGCAAGGCCGATCTCTGGCTGCGACCGCGCCCGGGAAGCGATGGCGCGTTAGCGCTGGGTATCGCGCATGTCATGATCGAGCGGGGCTGGTTCGACCGCGATTTCGTACGGGACTGGACCAACGGTCCGCTGCTGGTGCGCGCGGACAATGGCCGGCTGCTGCGAGGGTGCGATCTGTCACTCGATGAAACGGGCGAAACCTACGTTGCCTGGGACGAACGATCCTCCCGTCCCATACGCTATGACGCCGTCGCCCGGCGCTACGATCGCGCCGATGGAGTGCCTGCTCTGGAGGGCGAGTTCGAGGTGCCGTCGTCGAATGGCCCGATCGCGTGCCGTCCCGCGTTTGCCCTGGCGCGCGAGCTTTGCGGCACCTATTCGCCCGCAATCGTCGAAGCGCTGACCTGGGTTCCGGCCGAGCAGATCGAGCTGGCCGCGCGGCTGCTCTGGGATGCACGTCCGGTTTCCTATTTCGCCTGGGCGGGAGTGGAGCAGCATACCAATACGACCCAGTTCGCCCGGGCATTGGGGCTGCTCTATGCCCTGACCGGCAGTTTTGGGAGCCGGGGCGGCAATGTGCAGTTCGCCGCGCCGCCTTCGGCGTCCGTGACAGGCGATGCGCTGATGTCGCCCGAGCAACGGTCGCGCACGCTGGGGCTGCAGGAGCGGCCACTGGGCCCGGCGCGTGCGGGATATGTGACGTCCGAAGAGGTTTATCGAGCGATTCTGGAGAGCGAGCCCTATCCCGTGCGCGGGCTGGTGGGTTTCGGATCTAATCTCCTGCTGGCGCACGCCGATAGTCTGCGGGGGCGAACCGCGTTGCAGGCGCTCGACTTCTACGTGCATGCCGATCTCTTCATGAACCCGACTGCCGAGCTTGCCGATATCGTGCTCCCGGTGGCGACCCCATTCGAGCGCGAGGCACTGAAAATTGGCTTCGATATCAGCACCGAGGCGCAGTCGCTGGTGCAGCTCCGGCATGCGGTAGTTCCGCCAATCGGGGAATCGCGGGCAGATACGGATATCGTGTTCGATCTGGCCAGTCGGTTGGGATTGGGCGAGCACTTCTGGGATGGTGACATCGATGCCGGCTATCGTCACCAGCTCGGGCCGACCGGCATTTCCCTGGAAGAGCTGCGAGTCCATCCAGCGGGTGTGCGGCTGCCGTTGGAAACACGCTATCGGGCTTTCGAGATGGAGCAGGACGGCGCGTTCAAGGGCTTTGCGACTCCGACCGGAAAAGCCGAGATCTACTCGGAGCGATTCCTCGAGCATGGCTACTCGGCATTGCCAACGTACGAAGAACCCTTGCTGAGTGCGTTGTCACGTCCCGATCTGGCGGCCGCGTTCCCACTGGTGCTGACTTGCGCGCACAACACGCATTTTTGTGAAACCCAGCACCGTGGCATCGCCCGGTTGCGCAAGCTCTCGCGCGACCCGGAGGTCGAATTGCATTCCACTACCGCAGGGGTGCGGGGAGTCGCCGAGGGCGACTGGGTGCAGATCGAAACACCGCATGGATCGGTGCGGGCGCGGGCGCGGTTCAACGAGCGTCTCGATCCGCGCGTGGCAGTTGGCCAGCATGGCTGGTGGCAGGGTTGCGAGGAGCTCGGCGCACCGAGTTACGATCCGTACAGTGCGGATGGCGCCAATCTGAACCTGATCGTAACGAGCGACGTGGTCGATCCCGTGAGCGGATCGGTGCCGCACCGGTCGTATCTGTGTGAGATACGGCCAATCGGCTCGGTTCTGGCGGATAGATCGGGTAGCCTGGAAACGTCGTCTCGCGGGGCAACGTAGGCAGATATATCTTCATCGGTCATGCGCCAAGCACCGTGATGGGTCCGCGAGCGACATCGATGGCGGGCGCGTCCACGAAGTAGGTGGTGAGGATTTCCTCGCCGTTCGGCAACGTCGACACCGTAATGGCGCCGTCCGGGAACCAGGCGCGCACGACATCCAACTCGGCCAACCGATCTGGCACGAAGGCGAACAGGGTTGGACCGGTCAATTCGGGTTTGGGATCGCTCGCCGTCCAGGGCTCGGTGACGTCGATGCCGTTCGCATCTGGTGCGATGTACGGAATGTTGGCGAACCCCCCGTAGCTCAACCGGGGCAGTCCGGAGAAGTACACCGTCGTTCCTGCTCCATGGAGTGCGGCCTCGTGCGCCAACCGATTGGCGATCTGCGAATTCGGGTCGGACGAAACGGCAGCCGGATTGGGATCCTCGAAGTACCAATTCAGATGCCAGCCTGCAATCAGCAGCGTGGCCGTAGCGACGAGGACGGCGACCGGGATGCGCGGGAGACGCACGAGACGAATAAGGACGCTTGCGACGGCCATGATCCCGATGGCGGCGAAGATCGCGAGAAAGGGTCCGGACGAGGTGTACCGGTTAGTCTGAGGCGAACCATCGGTCAGTGCGAGGCCGACCACCGTTGCCCAAAATGCCATCGCGAGGCCGAAGCTACTGCGCCGCCAGAACGTGAGCGTCACGATCGCCATGCCGAGTGCCAGCGGGACCACCAGCGGCCAGCTCGCGAATGGAACTTCCGGATGGAAGTGCCCTCCAGCAACGGTATTGAATGGAAGCATGGCCGCATGCTGGAACTGGAGCCAGAGGATTTCCACCGCGCTCTTGCCGGTGATCACCTGCTCCTGCTCCAACCACCCTGAGGCAAAGACGGAGACCTGGTTACTGCGGTCGGAGAACGCCACCCGATTGGTATTGAAGTACGCGAGCAGCGGAAGGTGGCCGACAATCGCACCCGCCGCAAGCCAGAGCACGTTGGGCACGAGCATGCGGAGGGCTCGCGCCAGTTCGGCACGGGTGTTGGGGCGCAGGTAGAGCAAGGCATACACCGCGTAGGCGGCGGCAATCGGAAAGAGGATCCGGTTGGCAGGATGGAAGAACTGCGCGAGCCCGATCACCAATCCCGCGGCCAGGCTGTCGAGCCGGCTGCGACCGACCAATCCGCGATCCAGGAACAGAAGGGCGAGGGGGATGAAGAACATCGGCGCGATCGCGTTTTGCGCGTTCCGGCTCCAGAAGAGATGAAAATTGAACGACGCCGCAATCACTGCCGCGACCAACCCGGTCCAGCGCCCGAAGTGGTGGCGGGTCAGCCAGTAGATCGCCACGACGGAAGCCGTTCCCAGCACGGCGCTCAGCATGCGGGAACCACCGACAGTTTCGCCTGCCAGATCCATCAGTCCGCCCTGGAAGATGAACAGCAGGCTCGGGTAGCCCCAGGGACCGGAAGTAAATGGGTTGGTGAACTCCCCGCGCAGCACACTTTGGGCGGTGACCGCGAAGGTTCCCTCGTCTCCGGACAACGCCCACGGATAACTGCTGAGGTCGTAGATCCGCGGAACGAACGCGATGAGTGCAACCCCGGCGGTAATCAGCATGTCTTCGCGGTGACGGCCAAGCCAAGCGCGCAACCGGTCAATATGCTCACGGCGGGGCGGACCGGCGGCCGCGACTACCAGCGCCGCGATCGATAGCAGCCACAACAGAACCAGATCCAAGCTGGAGTCGGTGACGCTTCTGCCCGGCGCGGCTTGCCAAATGTAGAGCGAGACGACGCCGATGCCGCATAGGAGCGCCACTTGCAGACGTGAAATTCTGACGCGGTCGGCTGGAATCGCATACCCCGCCGGAATTCCCCGGCCGGCCTGGACACAGACCAAAACCAGCACCAGCAGGCCGGCGAACCAAACGGCAAACGCGCCGGGACCGGGATCGACCCCGAGGAGCGCGCGCTGCCCGATCCAGACGAAGCCCAGCCCGACGACCAGGGCCAGCGCGGCAACCGGAGCACTGCGCAATCGCAGCCGGGTCGCCACCAAGTCGGGGAATGCGAGCAGACGCGAACGCGTTGGAACCGCCTGACTCGGAACATTGCTGTCTGGTTGGGTGGTCGAACCTGAGGAAGTCCCAGGGAGCGGTGCCGGGCTATCAATTGGAACTGACTGAAGCGGAACGGAACGTGTCAGGGTGATGCGGGCCGTCGAGCGCGAGATGGCCATGGGTGCGTGATCCCCGGAAACTGCCTGGTCGACGGGTTGCGCTTCCCCGCCGATCGTCGTGCCGTACCGCGGTTCGCTTTTCCGGCTGCGAACGACGAGGATAGGGATCAGAATCGTCGCAAGCAGGACGAGACCGTCGATACCAAGGGGATCAAATTCCCCGACGAGACCGAGCGACAGCACGTGCGGGGTGAGACTCGCGACGATCCCTACCAGGTCGACGTTCACAGAGTACTCCTGAGCTTAAACGGGGTTGGATCACGTTGCTTCGACAGCGCCGGCTGGTCACGTTTCTTACGAACTTCTGGATACGCGCAGTGTATCGCGCCGATTGATTGCCGGATAGCGTGATTGGGTCGCAGGCAATCACCAATGGGCTCCGCAGTCGTCATCGGAGCCGACAAACGGATCATCTGCGGGAAAGCTCTCTCGCGTGTCCACAGCATACGTGCAGCCTCTTGCAAGGCATACAGCTCAGGCGCACGTTGCGTGGAGAGAGCAAGCCACATATGATGGTTCAGATCTGAAGATAACCTAAGCAATTGGGAACTTTCTGCCGTTGGCAACGCCTCTTCTGGAGCAATCGCAGACAAGCGAGCGCTGTGACCAAACCATGGTCGTATCCATCATCGTTCCCGCGTTCAATGAGCGGGCGACGATAGCGGAAGTCCTGCGGCGATTGCGCAACGTGCAGCACACCCTGCAAATCATCGTTGTCGACGATGGATCGACGGACGGGACGACCGACCTGCTGCGAACGGAAGCAGCAACCAATACCATCGAGCTGGTGGTGCATTCGACCAACCTCGGCAAAGGGGCAGCCGTGCGGTCCGGATTGGCACGCGCGACCGGCGATGTTGTCATCATCCAGGACGCGGACCTCGAGTACGATCCCGCCGACTTCCCGCTGCTCCTCGCGCCGATCGAGAACGGAACCGCTGTGGTGGTCTACGGTTCCCGGTTTCTCGGGCCGCATCGCGCGATGTACTTCTGGCACAGTGTCGGCAATCGGTTCCTCACGCTGCTCTGCAATGTGCTCTTCGACACGACCCTGACCGATATGGAAACCGGGTACAAGGTCATGACCGCGGAGGTTGCGAGCTCGTTCGATCTACGATCGGAACGATGGGGCTTCGATCCGGAGATTACCGCCAAAATCCTGAAACGCGGTCATCGCATCTATGAGGTTCCGATCTCCTATGCGGGCCGAGAGTTCAGCGAGGGGAAAAAGATCAGCTGGAAGGACGGGCTGGTCGTAGGAACGACGTTACTGCGGTACCGGTTTTTCAGTCGATCGTGACGAGCGGTCTGGAAGGCATGTGATCCGTCGATCCGATCGCTAGCTCGATCCCGGAGAAACTCTCCAGGGCGTCGGTACTGGCAACCTGGAATGCCAGGTTTGTGCAAGGGCCATTCGCCACCTGGTTTGGGGTACATGCCGCTGCTGCCCACTTTCGCATTGCCGCGAGCGGCCCACTATCATGAATTTCTATCAATGTTCCGCATGCGTTCCCGGGAGGCTTACCTCATGGATGACCGTCGCTTCGACGCCCTGACTCGTGCCTTGGGGCGTGGCGGCTCCCGGCGTACCCTCCTGAAAGGGTTGCTCGGTTTGGGGGGCGCGGTCACAGGGGGTGCCGTCCTGCATGACGCCGACGCCGCCCGGCGTGGCCAGCCGAATTCTGGGACGTCCATCCCCCAGCCGCCGCAACCAACCGCTGCTCCACCACTCCCTTCCGCGACTTCGACTCCCAAATGCCCCGGCAATCAGACGCCATGCGGCAGCGAGTGCTGCTGTCCAGAAAGCTCTGTCAAATGCGGTCCGGACTGCTGTCAGCCGGGGCAATCGGAGTGCTGTGACGGCGCCTGTTGCTTTGGTGAATGTTACGGCGAAGAGCTGTGCTGCCCACCAGGCTCGCGCGCGTGCGACGGCGTTTGTTATCCCGGCGGATGCTGCACCGATGCCGATTGCGGCGGCTCATGTCTCGTCTGCGGAGCTGACCACGTCTGCCGGAGCTGTGCGGACTCGGGACAATGCCTGATCTGCGACTCGGACTCCGGGACGTGTATCGCGGGCTGTCCAACGGGCTTTGTCTGTCAGGGTAGCCAGTGCGTGGTCGATTGTCCCAGCGGCTCGACCGTTTGTCTGTATACCGAGCCGGGGCAGCCCCTGCCCAATCCGACGTGCTGCGGTGGCGGCTCCTTTTGCGACTCGTGTGAAGTCCCTGGCAATTGCGTCTGCGTTCCGGTGCAAGGCGGCGGACCCGCCGTGTATTGTCCTCCGCCCCAGTACGGCTGCTGCGGGAGCAACCCGAACGGGGAGAACACCTGCACCTGTTGCGAGAGCGGGCAAACATGTGACGACAGCGGAACCGCGGGGTCCTGCAGCGGCTAGCGCGGGTTCCTGATATGGGAATTTGCTCCAGGCAGCCTTGACTGCGGCTGGATGTTCTCGGTCTTCGAAGTCCATTCGTGCGTTGTCGATGAGCTTGGTTGCCATTCTGATGCCGGAACTCGCATTCCGTGGCGGCGGGACCAGAAGGGGGCGGTGGGCCAGCGTTGTTCGGCGGCGTAGTAGGCGTGGCGGGTGCAGAGGTAGTGGGTGTAGTCGGCGAGGAGGCGGTCGCGGTAGGTGGGGAAGGCGGTGAGATCGCCATCGAGGGTTGCGGCGGCGGTGCGGGCGGCGCGTGCGGCCGCCGGCCAGGGCACTGCCGATGCCGTGGGACGAGAGCGGATCGTAGGCTGCCGCGGCGTCTCCGGCGGCGATCCAGCCGTCGCCGGTGGGGTTGGTCAGCAACGAGCTGCGGGCTGAAAAGATGTCGATACGCTCGGGTCGACCATAGACGTATGAGGCGACCAGGTTTCCGACGAGATCGCTGGCTCGCAGCAGATTCCACCAGGCCTCCGGGCGCCAAGCCGATTGTTCGGCGAGCAATTCGGGGTCGGTGAACCAGGCGACCGCCAGACGCCGATCTGGCAAGAGGGCGGCGTACCACCAGCCGTGTTCCGCTGCCTCGATGGTGGTGGTTGCGTCGTGGAGCGGGGCGGCGTGGCTATCGGGATGGAGGAACGCGACGGCGGCGACCTGGGAATCGAAGGCGCGATGGCGGATCCGTTCGTGACGGGCCAGGAGGGCGCGGCGACCGGTGGCGTCGACGAGCAGGGTGGCGCGCAAGATCACTTCTCCATCCGGCGATTGGGTCGTGATCAGCCAGTTTTCGCTGGTGCGTTCGATGGCGGTGATCCGATGGTGTCGCAAGACGGCGGCGCCGGTGGTTTCGGCGGCGGCGAGCAGGGCGCGGTTGAAGGCGGGACGATCGAGATGCCAGCCGTGGCCGTGGGGGTCACGCAGGAAGTCGCGGTCCGCAACGGAGCCATCGCCTCCCCAGGCGGAGCGGTTGCCGTAGCTCGGGAGGGCGCCGGATGCCTGGAGGAGATCCGCGATTCCAAGCTGCTGGAGCAGTGGATTCGCGGAGGGCGCGAGGCATTCGCCGACCGGATTGCCGCTGCCGTCGCTCTGCTCGATGAGCAGCGTGTCGATCCCGAGCCGGGCCAATTCGAGGGCGGCGCTGGCTCCGGCGGGACCGCCGCCGAGGATTGCGACGGTGGCGGTTCCGATGCGCATCAGGGCTCGGGGGTGGCGACCGGTGAACCGGTCGAGCCGGCCAGGTCGCCAACGGTTGGCGTGGCCGGGAGGCCGATCCTCGGGGCGGTGGCGAGGTCGTCGAACAAGTGGTGTCCCAGCTCGACCCAGAAGGTTTCGGGAAAAGAGCGGTCGTCCGGGCCGGGTTGCGCGGTGACGACGCCGGCATCGGCCCACTGGCGGAGGAAGGCGTTGATGCGGATGCGGCTGGAGTCGCCGAATCCGGGGAGATCGCGCAGCCATTTGACCCGGTTCTCGAAGGCGGCCTGACGCTCGTCCAGACTGAGGGAGTCATCCATGATGGCTTGGTAACTTTCCAGATCGAGCACGTCGTTGGGGACGCGGGCGGGCCAGAAGGCCGGCAGGTAGCCATCGACATCGCGCTTGTAGCGCGAGAGGCAGCTACTGGTGTCGGTTTGCCAGGGGACGGCCATCCAGCGGGTGAGGTCGCCGGGGCCGCTCTGGCTCAAGGGACCGTCTTCGGCCAGCGCGATCTTCGAGTTCATCTGGGCGCCCCAGTCACGCTCCTCGCCGGTGCGGCGGCGGAGGCGGAAGGGGGCGTCGTACATGAGCGGATGGCGCATCGGCCAGGTGAGCTCGCAGCCGGGATGGAAGGGGCCGCCGAGGCATTCGTCCAGGGCGGCACGATCGAGCGCGGCGGGTTGCTCGGCGACGGGCAGATCGTCCAGGGTGGCCGGGAAGGTGAGACCGTCCGCTGGCCAGTCGGCCTCGAAATCGCCCGCGGCCCATTGGGAGAGCCATTCGTACTGCAATGGAAGGACGGCCATCCACTGGCGCGGATTGGAGGCCGGCAGCTCGACGCCGTCCCCGTAGTAGGGGGGCAGGGTGCCGTATTCCATGCTGGTGTAGGCGGGATCGCGGAAGCGCTCGAAGACTTGCTGGCGCAGCATGGCCTGGGATGGGGAGGGATCGGCGAGGAGCTGGAGGGTTTCCGGGGCGAGGAAATCGCTGGGAGAGCCCCAACCGAAATCGCGCAGGAAGCCGGCGTTGACCCACTGGTTTTGCACCAGGCGCTCGAACATGGGATAGATCATGCGGGTGAAGGAAGGGCGCTCCGGCTTCAGCTCTGGTTCCAGTTCGGTGGCGACCTCGAACATGACGTCGTACATGGTGACGACCGACTGGATGCCGGGGGCGTAGTTGGGCGGGGCGACGACGACCCAGGCGCCGGTGACCGGGATATCGCGGCCGTCGATCTGGACGGTGGCATCGACCGGACCGTCGCTGACATCGTCGTGCCAGAGATCGTTGTTGGCGAAGGTGATGGCGATGGCGCCGGGAATGGCCGGGGCGGAGTGGCCATCGCCGCCAAAGACAAGGAGCCGGCCGGCGTCATCGGTGCGCAGCTCGCCGAGGGGGACATCGGTTCCGAGAAACTGGCCGCTGTCGAAACGGGCAGCGGCGTCGGTTCCGTCCGCATTGGCGTTCGGGCCGCCGATGGAACGGGGTCCGGGATCGATGCGCAGGCTGTCGCGTTCGGTGATGACCAGGTTGCGCCGGAGCGAGATCTGGGGATCGGGCGCCGGTTGGAGCGGGGCGGCGGGGAGCCCTTTGGCCTGGGGGATATCGAGCGCAATATCGAAGTTGTACCAGCCGGCTTTGGTGTTGGCGAGATGGACATTCCAGGTGATGTCGGCGCCGGCGGCGGTGACCTCGGCGACCACGCGATCGTCTTTATCGAGACCGTAGAGGCGGAAGCGGGCCGCCTGCGGTTTGATGCGGCCGGCGGCGTCCTTGAAGCCGCCCTCGGGTACGGGGTGCGGGCCGGGGGTTTCCGGGCCGAGGAACCACTCGTCCGGGCTGTTGCCGACGCGGGCGACGCCGAAGGCAGGATGAATGACGATCCGTTCGACGGCGCTCAGATCGGCCTGAGGTTGGGCGGCAGCCTGATCGAGATGCACGAGGGCGGGGGGAACCGCCATCGCGCCGAGTCCGAAGGCGCCGTATTTGAGCAGTTGGCGACGGTTCATGCGGTCTCCTCCGGAAGCGTGGGGCTGACTGGTCTGTGTGACTTGCAGCTTACCAATCCGGGAGGGGTTCGGCGCGGCGAACCCGATGGCCTGGCGGACTGCTTTCGCGCGATGCATCGGCCCAGGGAACTTCCGGTAGAATCAATGTCTGTTCCCTCCGGAGCCGAATGGCTTCCCATCCAATAGGAGACGCAATGGACCCCGCACGCTTCGACCGTCTCAGCAAGCTGTTCGCTACCCGGCGAACGCGCCGCCAGGCACTCGTCACCGGTGGCGCCGGACTGGCGGCCACCGGGCTGCTGGTCAGCACCCGTTCCACGACCGCTCAGGATGCAACTCCTGCGGCCTCGCCGGCAGCCTTTCCCAGCGATCCCCACCCCAGCGCGGATAGCGCGGTGACGCATCCGGAATATCTGTTCGTGCAGCCGTTCGACGCGGGCACCTGGGCGCCGAAGCCCGGCGAGGAGGGGACGTACGTGCTCACCCTATCCGGGGCGGCGGGGGAAACCACCTATTTTGCCGATCGCCCAGAGCGGATCACCGGGCTGGCGCCGACCCAACCCTTTCTGGACGGGCTCGGTTTTTCCTCCGAGAACCCGCCCAACGCGGCCATCGTGGCGCAGAACGACAGCGGCGGGCAGGACATTCTGGTGGTGCAGCTGCTCAACCCGCTCTATGACGCATCGGCGGCCACGCTGATCTACGAGGCCCGAGTGCTGTCCAACTATGGCAAGCGCGGGCTGGCCCACCTGGCGCGGCAGCAACTCGGCTATGACTTGCCAGCAACCTTCGGGGAGGGGAGCCTGTTCATCGACGACTGCCCGGATAGCACCGACAACTGCTACAACAGCTGCGTCAACGAAGGCACGGTGGCGGGCGGCAATTGCTGGGATTGGTCGAACTGGACCTGCAATCCCTGCGGCAGCTATAGCGACGCATGCAACCAACAGCTTTCGGGCTGTAATGGAAACGCCTGCGAGGACGACATGCAACTCTGCGGCTCCTATGGGTGCTGCGCGGGCACGGGTTCGGGGCAATGCTGCGTGAACAACGGGGTTATGTCCTGCCCTTGCTGACGGTCGCATAGGCTGCCCTGGTGGCGCTGTCGCCCCGCATTGGCCGGGCGACGGTGCAGGTCCGAACTGGACGCCGGCTGGCGGTGTTTCCGGGGTGGCAAACCGGGGAGCTCAAGCTGATGAGCAGCTCACGCCGGAGGGATTCGCTTCCCTCCGGCGATTGCGTCTTTTGGACAGTGCGACCCCGGCGCGCGACCCGATAGACTGCCGAGGAATGCGGCACGTGGATGTGGTGCGCGTTCGGTGGGTTCGGCGATTGGATCCGTTCTGTTCGCGTCGGAGGTTTGGGTGGTGAACGGTGCGGCCGGGATGATGGACCGGGTAGCTGGAAAACGGGGGCGCATTCGTTTTTTTCAACAGATGCGTTTCGGGTGCATCGGCGGGGTCGACCTGGAAACACGTCGTGGTTTGTTAGACGTGCGTGATGCCTACAAAACCCACGGTTGAAACCCTGGGCTAAGACGCCTTGGGTTCAGCCGAGTTGTGCTGGTGAAGGAGCGATGGTGGGGAGGCAGGAACGCGGCACGACGCCGGGACCCTGGGGCCGATGCGGACGCAGGAGCGAGCACGGTCTGGTGGACCGTCCGCTGACCTGGCCAGTATCGAGTGAAGCTGGCACACGACGGATGGAGTAAGGCCCTGCCCAGGCCCGCACCATCCGCCGGTGTGCCGCTTGCAAATACTATAGAACATATGTTCTCATTGTGTCAAGCCCAGGCCCGCATGTCTTTCTTATCGAAGGAGATGCGCGATGACACGAGCACGACGGGGAGCGATGGCGGAACGGGTGTGCGCGATCGAGGGGTGCGACGCGTGGGCGAAGGGAGGATCGTTGCATTGCGCGGTGCATGCGCAGAGCGCGCTGGGGAAGGCGGCGAAACGACAGCTCAAGGATCTGGCGCGGGAGATCGACAAGCTGAGCGGGATCAGCGATCCGAAGGCGCGACGGCGGGCGGAGATTCGGTTCAGCCGGAAGATGGAAATGGGGCGGTATGCGGTGCTGTTTTCGCCGGAGCTGCAAGAGCTGGAGGAGGAGCGGCGGCGGAATACGGAGTTGGGGATCGAGCTGGGGAGTGTGCGCTTGGGGTTGTACCGGGCGTTGACGGAGATCGACGATCCGAGTGAGATGGCGAAGGTGATCGTGCGGTTGAGCGTCGGAGAGTCGGCGGGTAGTGGAGGGCCGGGGGTGAGTACCGGCAACGCTCCCATTCATTTCCGAGCGCGGAGCCGGTCATCCATCAGGATGCGCTGGGGTCTCGATGTAGATACAGAATGGATGACCGTCTGGATCCAGATGCACGCGCACATGGTCCTGGGGTTGGTAGTCGGCCATGGTGGCGCCACAGGCCTGGGCGTGGGCACAGCCGGCGGCGAGGTCGTCGACCAGGATTTCGAGGTGCATTTGCATGATTTGTTTGCCCGGTTTTGACGGCCAGGTCGGCGGGGTCCAAACATCCTCGATATGGAATGAGAGACCGATGCCACCGGCGGGGTTGGGGAGCGTGACCCAGTCGGGTTCTTCTTTCCCGATTTCCCAGCCGAGGAGGCAGGCATAGAAGCGAGCGAGCCTGGGCGGGTCGGGGGAATTGAGCGTGGTCGCCGTCCAGCGTGCGTTGGGTTCCATCAAGCAGATGCTCCAATTCGAGAAGGCGCAACGGCCCCGGCATCGAAGCCGGGGCCGTTCGCGAGCTTTGGTGCTAGTTCCCGAGCTTTTCGACTTTGGTGGAGAGCTTCGGTTCGAGCTCTTCGAGCTTCTTCAGGGTGTCCTTCTCGTCTTTGAGATTTGCCTGCAGCAGTTTGGCCGCGTCGGACTGGCCGAGTGACTTGGCCTGATCGACCAGTCCTTCATATGAGACGATCTCGTAGTGCTCGGTCTTCATTGCCCCAGACGCGAGCATGCTATCGAGAATCGCCGGCGCCGGCTTCTCCTCGATGGCTTCCTGCGCTTCCTCATAGAGTCCCTTGGCGCCCTTGCACTCGATCGGCTCCGGCTTTTCACCAATCAGCTCGAAGACCTGATCGAGGTTGGCAAGATGCTGTTCGGTCTGCTTGTGATGCGCCTTGAATCCGGCTTTGAGGGACGCATTGGACGCGGCTTCGATGGCGTCTTCCAGCATCGTCAGGATGATGGTTTCCGCGCTGCGGATGTCGGAGAGCTCATGCACGAAGAGCTCCAGGGGAGTGTCCATGGTGTCGGAACTTTTCGGTTTGGTCTTGGTGGTTGCCACTACTGTTGCGCCTCACTGGTTTCCGCGTTCGGGGCGAGCCGACCTTCGGCTGAACGAAACGGTAGCGGACGAGCGGGGGTGTACGTGCATTTGGCGAGGGGGGCGAACGATTCGCCTGCTTTTGACCAGATTTGCCTCAACGAGGCGGAGGCGGAGGGAGTTGGGGGGTGTGGGGGTGAGAGTGCGCATGCTGGGTGATGAGGCTGCTGTATCGCTACGCGAAAGAACTACTCTCATCAGACGGAGAGTAGCGCTCGACCCTCTGGAAGACCTTGTACTTAGTCTCGATATCGACTTCCAAGAGATGATCGACAATTGACCTGCCAGCAACTTGGCGTTCACCCAAGACTGCCCACAGTAACCCCTGCCGAGACATTCTCAAATATCGATCCAGGAGGTCCTTTCTCAAGTAGGTGAGTTGGTGACCGTTGTGCCATAAGTCACCGCTGGCTACAGTGAACGATGCTTGGCGACCGTCCCTTTCAAATAGGTCAAAAGTTTGAGGTTTCCCGACCAGCCCCAGAGCGTCAGTAATCTCTCGTGCAGGCGTATTCAACGAGCGGCCAGGGACTACCACGGTGTGATAAGACTCCCAGCCATCATTTCGTACTGGAAGCAAAGCGTTATGCGTTTCGATGAAAGGCACTTGCCGTTCGACCTGCACTTCCCGCAGCTCATAGCCCCCATCCGCATCGATATCGGATGGAGAGGAGGCAGATTCACTCACATCCCCAACTTCAACAACGCCAGAGTCCGCGTCCGCCGTAGGCAGGATATTATCGAAAGAGTCGATTCGGCTGAGAATGTGCTCCCACTTCTCTCCAACATCTACCCCATCGATCGTTCGGAACCACCGTTCCTCGGTTACAGTTTTGCATTCCGTTCCCGTCTCGAAATTGAATCCTCGCTCCCATTCTCCGGATAGGTCTCACACCAGGGAATCTCGCCTGCAAATCGGTACACGTCATGCGGAACTTCTGGTAGCCAACGATTGCCTAGGTCCTGGTGTTGAAGGAGTGCTAGCACTTCATCAGCCGAGTCAGTCGGTAACATGAGTCCACGGCAGAAAAGGAACATCTCCCGGTGGCTGTCGGAATCCTCTTGCACCACGAACCCATCAATTAGCACCCATGGGCCACGCTCGTCATCGACTTGATCCATAACTAGGTAGGCACCGATGTCAGGATCGATCCGGACAAAATCCAAGTCTGCAAGGAGACACTACGATCCCCCAAGAAATCTGTCCGAATCACAGTACGATCAGGTTCGGGTTCCGGGAAGCTGGGATCTATGTCGGTGAAGGAAAGCCGATCCCCTGGGAAATAGCGTCGATCTTCCATCTCGAGGTCATCTTCTCGGCAACCGGCCAGTTCCATCATTGCGATTCGAACATACTTTTGTCCGTATCCGTCTACCCGGCGCTCGAAGCGGCCGCCACCCAGATCGCCATCCAAGCTGCCGAGAATGCGATCAGCTCCTCCAAACCTCTCAAGCGAGTAACCAAATCCATATGCGCGCCACCAAAGATTGCCTTCAGCGCGCTGATATTCTGAATCTCCAGTTTTATACTTAGAAGCAACACCCAGCTCTTCTATGGGATTGTGGTCAATAACATCGATAGGATGATTTCCGCGGTACTGCTTGGGATTTCGATCTTGCTCCTCTCTCCACTCTCGAAGCCCTCCTTCTTGAAATGGAGGCCTGATCCTAGTGACCTCATCTGTAGTAAGAAGCGTCGGATGGTGGAGTGAGCAAATCTCAATGGTATGGCGCGCATAATCGCGAGCTAAGATATGAGTGGTAGCGTGAAGCGCTCCGATCCGAAACATTGCGTCATACAATGCTCGACCGATCCGAGGCAAGACAGCGCCGCGAAAGTAGGATCAACGAAATCCCACTGCCGTGCCATTGCTACGCCGTACAACGCGCTAGCATACGTTCCGGCACGTAAGGGTCATTCACCCCTAAGGATTCCAATGTCAGTTCGAACAATCGAGATGGCCAGCGACGCCCATACCAATAAAGCGCCTTGGTCACATGATCCCGGAGCGGGCGAATACTCGACGTCAGGCACCAACGAAGTAACGGCGCGAGCAAATGTACACGTTGTTCCGCAGTTTCGGACAGGTCCGAACGGCGACATGCCAATTCGAACTCCTCCACAAGGCGCCCAAACCGGCGCCGGTTGTGATGAACGTGTTCAGACCAAGCTATGTCCCGATCTGCGACTTTCAACTCACTTATTTTCAATGACCAGAACGAAGCGTTAAGCGGATGCGCAACGTGAGTTGTCGCTGCCATTGCCAAATCAAGCATTCGTTCACGATTCTGCGGTACCGCGAACACAGCAGATACAGCTCTACAGCCGCGAGGCTCACTGATTGAGGAGCAATTTCGAATAGAGACACGATGGAGTCGCTTACTGCCTTCTCGTCATCGGACAACTCATGAAGATACTTCCCGCTCGCTCTCTGCGGGAGCAACGCGGCTAGGCATCGTGAGATGTCATCGGCGAGTGGATGCCGCTTCTGCCAATTCTGGCTAAACAGCAAGGCCAGGCAGTCTGTATCACCGAAGAACTCTTCGAGGCGATCACCATGATGCGAGATGATGGAATCTGCGATCAGATATCCACCCAGCAAATCGTAAGTGAAGCCGATAGTCTCTTCCTCTGTCCCCCAATCTCGACTCACCAGTAACCCTTCCTCCAACATCATCTCCATGACTGATTTACCAACGTCGATATCTTCGAGGGGGCGTCCGTCGACGACTTCGTATGCATTCGCTATCGGAAGTGCTCTTTTACGTTGTTTCCAAAGTTCAGTTGCCAATTTGCGCAGCGCGTTTTGAACGAGTTTCAGTTGAGCGTGCTTACTAAGCCTTGTACTGACGGAGACGTTCGCGGATACCATATACTTCGTGAGCACATCAAAGATAGTCTCCTGCCCAACATAGACAGGAATTTCATATTCAGCGCTAGTATTTTTTGTCTCGCAGAATAGCTTGAGGTAGAGAGGAAGTCTGAACTCAGTCAGGGAGGCGAGCGTAACATCACCGAGAATCTTGTAGTATTCGAAATACCTCCGAACGGCCTTCTCCGTATCGTCGTATTCAAAACCGGACAAGTGCATCACGCTTTCTGGCTGGATGCTCGGCCATATTGCTTTCTGATAGCTCGCACGACAAGTAGTGACCAGCGCAAGGTGTGGGTATCTGGCTATTTCTTGTTCGAGTCCCGCTAGGTATAGCCTCCAAACAGGGGTGAGCGCTCCGTTCACAACCGCTTCATTCAATCCGTCGATCACGATCGGGATCCTGGTCTTATAAACCTGACCGGCTACATCCAGTGACCCAAGAAAATCGTCCCATCCGTACGCGGGAGGCACATCAAAAGTTCGCGGATCTGAGTGCTCAATGGTGCATTGTAGATAAATAGCCTTCCAGGAAGGGAGCTGCGGGCAAACCTTTGCCGAGGCGATCAGCCGAGGCTTGGCAGGCCACATGTGTTTTACCTGCTCCAACTGGGCCTAAAACGTGGAGCGCAGGTGACTCGAGCTTCCTCTACCTCTTCGAAGATTTCCCGGATCGCGGCTTGGTAACGAAAAGATTCATCGCCAGGAGCGCTAACGAGATGCTCAATCGAGCGCAAGGAATACTGCTGATTCGCCTTGATGTCAGAGGACGAAGATACTTAGGAGAGACCCGTTCAACGACTTCGCCCAGAGTGTGTCGGGACAATTCAGCGTTCGCCAAATGCGTTCTCCATTCAATTCCCGCTAACGGTCGAGGCACTCCCTTCGCAAGACGATCATAAAGTGCCGCTGCCGCAGCCTGCATGGCGCGCAAAGGTGGAGCCAGTAACTCGGCAACACCCAGGATTTCCGCACGAGCAGCCTCCCAACGAGTATCCCCGAATGGTTCGCGTCGAAGGCTTTGCAATGAATGTTCGAACGCTTCAAGCCTCTCGTTGGCTCGAGTGATCTCGTCACGAGCATATTCCGCAAACTTGGCATCTACGAGCAGTCGGCGGATTGCATGATCGACTTGCGACTCGGTGTGCAAGGCCGGGTTGAATTTGTCCTTGATCCCAGCTGAGAGGCTTTCATACCGTTTCGTGAACCAATCAAGATCAAGATGCAACTCGCCAAAGAAGAAGAAGCGCTTGGCAGAGAAGAGCGGCTCACTTAGGAATCCATGAAACTTGGCATTTCCCCAGTGGATTAGCTCCACCTGCCGACCGTCAGGGACAACGTTGAGCAAAGGATCGGGACGTTTCTTCGAAAGATCGGACGAATTATCGAACCATGCTTGCTCCTTCGGCGTGAAATTCATTGGAGTGCATAGAATCCACTTGGTCATTCTGGGGTGAACTTCCAGTGCTTTCTTCAATGACTCTCGAATTTGATCGTAACGACTTCTCTCACTCAGCCGGCCTTCGGAAAAGAACTTTGTTTGCCAGCCCCATTGATCCCCGTTCGGGAATTCCAGGAAGAACTCAACACCATCTCCTCCTCCGCTGTCGTTGACACGAATGAGCCTTCCTTGTTGGCTGTAAATTGTGTCGACGATCTGAAACGCTAGCTCCTCAAACGCACGCTGCGTATCTCCATCGTAGGGAAATATGGATGTCCAGTTGATTGGCGGCGGTGCCATGTAAGGCTCCAAGTGGCTTAGGGACAATTCTCAGTATGACAGCAGGATCAACAGACTTTGACTCATCAGAATCGCACTTTAACAAAAGCGCCGAACAACTGTGGAGCGATAGAGAAAAGACTTTGAAACGATTTCCGTCTGAACGAGGTTTGGACCATCAACGTATTCCATTCAGTTGCTGGAGATGTCGTCGGGTTTGGCAGTTGTCCGAATGAAATAGGGGGCTGCCATCACCGCTTATCGCGCTCGCGCGCATGATCGCGGGGCACATCGGCGCCCGCGCTACGAACGGGAATTGGAGATCGGGAGAGTTTCAGTTCTTGCGCCGTGTGGTTTAGTACAGCGCCCGGGCCGTTCTGCGATAGCCGCTAGTAGATGTATTTGAGAGGAAAAGAACCAGGTCCAATGCGACCACCGTTCACTTCCCGAATTCTCCACCCAGAGCATGTATGCTGAGGGCACCGTTTCTCAGCATCGATGTGCGTCCACGGGCCGGTTTGGTAATGGGACGGAGCGCGATGGTTCCTGGACTGGTCCGGTGGACCTGATTACGCTGCCAAGGAGTCCCTTCCATGCATGAGACGCGTTTCGATGTCGTTGCTCGTTGGGCTGGACGCCCCACTACCCGGCGGGCTGCGCTTGGCAGTCTGGGGGTTGGCATCGCCGCGTTCGCGGTTGGCGGGGTTGCGGCTCAGGAGGCTTCGCCGGTCGCCACGCCGGCCAGCGTTGCGAGCCCGGAGGCGGACTGTCTGGTGACGAGTGCGGCTGAAACCGAGGCGCTCGCGCGGCGATTCGTGGAGGAGCGCTGGACCAATCCCGATGAGCTGGCGGAGATCCTGGCCGACGACTTCGTTGCGCATCGCGCGTCCGGGGTCGGAGAATTCACCGCCACGGAGGCACTCGAACGGTACCGGGAGTTCCACGTTGGGCTGCCGGATGTGGTGGTGACGGTCGAGCGGGTGGTGGTCGAGCAGGACACGGTCGCGGTGCTCTGGGTGGCCAAAGGGACCCACCTGGGGGAGTTCGATGGGGTGGCGCCGACCGGCCGAAGCGCCCATTGGGAAGGGATCACGATGGTGCGGGTGGCGTGCGGTCTGGTCGCCGAGGTGTGGACCGGATCGGATGGGCTGGGTTTGCGGCAGCAGTTGGGGATCATCAGCGATGAGGAGCTGCTGAGCGTCGAGCCGGAGGCTGTTGCGACGCCTGCCAGATAGGCGTGCGATCGTGGGGCGCAATGGTGCATGCGGTCCGACGAGCGGGGCAGGAGACCGGGCAACTCGCCGCTCATTCCCGATCACTCAGTCCGGAGCATATACATGTATGCTGAGGGCACCGTTTCTCAGCTATGTCGAGCGTCCGCGGGCTCATCGCCTGTGGAGCAGGACGCGGTGGTCCCCGGTTTGGTCCGGTGGGCCGAATCATGCTGCCAAGGAGTCTGACCCATGAACGAGAAACGTTTCGATGCCTTTACCCGCTGGGCCGCCCGGCCCACAACCCGACGGACTGCGCTCGGCAGCGCCGGGGCCGGCGTGGCCGCCCTCGCGGTTGGCCGGATGGCCGTGGCCGCGCAGGACGCCACGCCAGCGGCGGTGCAGGAGGCTTCTCCAGTCGCCTCGCCGACACCGGCCGCCGATGTCAACTTGCTGTTCGTCCAGACCGGCGGCGCGACCACGCTGACTCCGGGCACCGGCGACATCCACACGCTGACCATGACCGGCGTGACCGCCCAGACGCTGTACTTCTCGGACCGTCCCAACCGTGTTACGGGTGCGATGCCGACCGGCACCCTGGTCGAGGCGTGGGCGGATGCGTTCGCGGGCGACCCACCGAACGCGACGCTTATCGGCCATTCAGAAGTGGGTGGGGATACCGAAGAGGCGGTCGTCATCGAGCTGCTGGAGCCGGCCTATGACGCGGCGAGCGCCACGCTGACCTACCAGGTGCGTCTGCTGGGTGCCGAGGCAATCGCGGACCGCACCTTCGAGCAGGAGCCGCTGACGGTGCTCGACGGGCCGCGCGAGTATGCGGAGGCCCATCTCTTCATCGACGACTTCGACGGGTGTGTTTTCTGTCTGGCCGGTCTCGTGCTGGTCCTCATCTGCGACCCGATCTGCGAAGCGGCTACGGGAGGCGACCCGAGCGACTGAACCAGGTGACGGCAACGGCCCGGAGGGAGTCCTGCGGGCCGTTGCCTTAACTGGATCGAGCTCGAAACCTCCATTGGACTGCTTCGTTACCGCCATTCCGCACCAGCGTGGGTTTTCTGCAACGCCAGTTATCGCGCTGGCGCGCGATCGCAGGGCACAGGTCCCTGCGCTACGAGCGAGTTCCGAATTGGGAATCGACGCCTCTGCGTGCGGCCTTGCGCGCGATGATTACTCCGCCGGGAACTGCTCGCGTTTGAAGGTTTCCAGGATTTCGAGGGCCTGGCCGAGCATGTTCCAGAGCCGGTACATCTCTCCGCGGCCGGCGCGGTAGGGGCGTTCGTAGGCGTCGGTGCGGTACATGGCGGCCGCGGCTTCGAAGCGGTAGGCAAGCAGCACGCGCTGCATCTCGGTGATTTGCTCGAGGGTGAGGACGGTGGCGGCGGGCGGGGTGTGCATGGAAGCGGAGTGTACCAGAACATATGTTCTTCTCTCGGCTATAGCGGCCTCGCTCCTGAAATCTGGAGGCAATGTGGCGGGCGACGCATTGGCGGCCTGCGGCCGCTGGCGGGCACAGGTCCCGCCACTACGGTGGATCTGCGAATGGGTGGGGTCGGTAGGCGACGCGATGGCGGCCTGCGGGTAGCGGGCACGGAGGTTCCGCCACTACGCGGGCGGAGGTTCCGCCACTACGGGTGGGTTGCGAATGGGTGGGGTCGGAGGATCGAGGTAGCCAGCGCCGGCGGTGCACTTCCCTCTGGGGCGGAAACTCGATATGATCGCTGGACTGCCAGATCTTCGACCAACAACATGACCCGTGGATTCCCGTTTTGCGCTTTCCCCACCCTGCCCGCTGCGAGCGGGTGCCTCCCGAACGTTTCCCATGACCGCCCAATCGTCTGCTGACCGATCGGCCCCGGATCTCGGGTTCGTGGCGTTGCTGTCCGATCCGAACCTGCGGCGGCTGTGGATTACCCAGTTGTTCTCCGGCTCGGGAGAGGCGTTGGCGCAGATCGCGATGCCGCTGTTCGTCTATCAGCTGACCGGCTCGGCGCGGATGGTGGGCTTGATCGCGCTGGTGCTGATCCTGCCGCGCGTGGTGCTGGCGCCCGTTACCGGTCTGCTGGCCGATCGGCTGGATCGGCGTCGTCTGATGATCGGGGCAGATGCCAGCCGCCTCGTGCTGGTGAGCCTGGTGCCACTGACGCAGGAGATCTGGCACCTCGCGGTGCTGGCCGCGGCGATCGCTGTTGGGAGTGCGGTGGGACGACCGGCGGAGATGGCCGCGGTGCCGTCGGTGGCCGGTCCCGGCCGGCTGGTGGCCGCGATCTCGTTGCTGCAAGTATCGAACGGCATCATTCGGATTGCGGTGCCGGCGTTGGGGGCGGGGTTTATCGTCGTGGCTGGGCCTGCCCCGGTGTTCTGGCTGCAGGCGGTCTGCTTTGCCGGATCGCTGGCGGCGTTGTGGGGGTTGCATATTCCGGCAAGCTCGCCTTTGGAAGGCGGCACCGCCGAACCACGGGCGAGCTTTCTGCGCAGCGCGCGCGACGAGATGTGGAGCGGGTTGCGGGTGATCCGTGAGGTCCCAATCGTGCGGGGCATCACCGGCTCGGAAGCGATCCACACCCTGGCGCCAGCAGCGATGACGATTGCCGGTGTGGTGTATACCGAGCAAACGCTGGATCTTGGTGATTGGTCCAATGCCGCGTTCGCCCTGATGACCACGTCGGTGGCACTGGGGGAGGTGCTCGGGGCATTCATGGCGCGGCACATCGCGCGTCGCCTCGGCCGGCCACGGATGATGGCGCTCGGCTATATTGCCCCGTTCTTTCTCATCGCCGCGACGTTCCAGCCTGCGATGCCGGTGATCTATGCGGCGTGGTTTGGGTACGGCGTGCTGGATGCCCTGGCCGAGGTTTCGTTCCAGGCGTATCTCGCGGAAGCGGTGCCATCGCGCCTGCGGGGGCGCGTCTTTGCGGTTTGGGGCGGCATCGTGGCCCTGGCGGGCGCGATCGCTTTTTATGCCATGGGCTTGCTGACCCCGTGGCTTGGGGCACCGCTCACGCTGGCTGTGGCCGGGGTGGTGGTGGGCATCGGCGCACCGGCCGCGCTCTGGGTGACCGGCGCGATCCGCAGTGTGCAGCAGGGCGTGGCGCTCGAATCTGCTGGTGTGCCGGGGGAGCCGTCGTAGGGTCGCGTTCCCCGTAAACACGAAGCCCCGGTGTTGGAACCGGGGCTTCAGGGAACCGTTTGGTTTTACTGCTCGGCGAGCTGCTTGAGGGCTTCGATTGCTTTTGGCCAGCCGCCTTCGAATTCGTCCACCCATTCGGCGGGGATGGAGAGCTCGACATCGAGTTTGGTGGAGCCGTTGTCGGGCGCGAAGGTGTAGGTCTCGGTCGAGCCGATCCACAGCTTGGCCATGTCGCTTTCCCGATCCTCACCGCCACCGTCGAGCAGGACGGCGATGTGCTCGATCTCGACTTTGGAATATGGATCGAGCGCGAGTACCTCTCCAAGCGTGCCTCCGGCCGTGTCACCGCCAGAACCGTCGTCACCGGTGAAGCGGATCTTCGCGCCCTGCTTCCATTCGCCCTTGTAGGTCGATCCCGGCCAGGCGGCATCGACCCATTTGGGATAGGTCTCTTTGCCGAGCATGGTGTCCCACACTTTTTGGGGAGTTGCGTCGATCACGGTTTCGAAATGTAGCGTTTTCACAGATGTCCTCCTCCATAGGGTTGTACCGGCTGTACACACCATAGTCGCCTGGGTTGGCGGGAAATCGACAGTCCGCGCCGACGTTGAGGAAAGCGAACGTGCTGGATAGCGCCCACTCTCTCGCCTGCGCGATGGCAGGGCACAAAGAACTTGCGTCACGACCGGCGGTTATTCGACCCGGGGACTTCAGATCGCGGCGCCTCGAGCGTAGTGGATTGCTTCCCACTACCATTTCCGGAGCCAACCTGGTGACTGTCCGAGCGATCGATCAAAGGTGAGACTGACGTTATGACAACTCTTAAGCGCTACGCGGTCGTGGCGGATGTGGTCGAATCAACCGAAAAGCTGCAAGCACAGATCAATGCTGCAATTGCCGACGCTGCGAGCAAGAACGCGCGACTGGACTCGGCTCAGCTTGTTCCCATCGTGCGCAGAAACTTCAAAGGCACCGATACGGTGGAGTACACGGCGATGCTGCTCTTTGAATCGAACGAAGACAGCTTCTAACGCGAACAGACACACCGTTCGAGCAGCGTGGCGCGCCAGGCATAGTTCGGGTCGGCCAGATGGTCTCACCAGTTGTTGGAGATGCCGTCGGATTCTCGGGTGGATTTGGAGCGTGGCTGTTTTCCTGCCCGCGCAGGGCGTATTCTGTTGCGGCATACGGCGTCATTCCCACAACTTGTCGTGCGATTTCAGTCGCACCGGCGAACGGAGGAGCTTCGATGGACCCACGGTCGTTCGACTCAGTTACGCGACTCTTTGCTACCCGCCGGTCGAGACGGCAAGCTCTGGCGGGCGCCGGCGGCGGGTTGGCGGCCCTGGGATTGTCGCGGACGGCTTCGGCCCAGGATGCGACGCCGGTTGCGTCACCGGAGGCTGCGAATCATGCGGCGACCGAGCTTTTCGTGCAGAGTTTCGATAGTGGCTCGTTCGCACCCAAACCGGGCGAAGACGGCGTCTTCGTGCTGACGTTGCAGGGAGAGCATGGCCGCACCATTGCGTTCACCGACCGTCCGCAACGGGTGATCCACTCGATCCCGACGCAAGACTTCCTCGATGGACTTGGTTTTACCCCTGCTAATCCGCCGAACGCCGCATTGGTGATGGAGCCAAGCCCGGGCGAGACCGATATCGTGGTGCTCGAACTTCTCAATCCTCAGTTCGATCAGGCTACCCAGTCGCTGACCTACGACGTGATCATCCTGGATACGTTCACCACGGAAGGCGGGCTGCACTTTCAGGAGACGCCGCGTCAGCCCGATCCGGCGGGGGAAGATTTCGGATTGGCCCAGCTTTTCATCGACGGTTGCGCGCCATTCTGGGCGTGTTTCACGGTCGTCGACAATACGGGCGAGTATGTTGGCCCGTTGCCCGGTAGTCCAATCGACGCATGCATGGGAGGCTGGGCCAACTGCGATCCGTCCAAATGCGATCCCCCGGGGCCAACACTCATCGAACTGCAGCAGGTCTGCGTCTCCACCTATGGCAGTAAATGCATCGACGGTCTTTGCTACGCCCAGTAGCAGCACGGGGGAAGCCGGGGCGTGCTCGACCCGGTCTGATCGCCTTTATCGCCCAGTGAGCCCCCGTGACGTCACCATCGGTCTTGAGATAGCCAGTGGACGTGGCCGGGCAGACAGGCTGTACGGAGCATGTCCGCCCGGTTCGGAATGTCGAGCGAGATCGGTGACCTAGACCTTGTTGGGGTCGACCATGTATTCCCACCAGTTGTTGGAGATGCCGTCGGTTTCGCCGGTGGTTTTGGGGATGTGCTCGTACCACCAGAGGTGGTGGGCGCGCATGTCGCCACCGCCCCAGGTTTTGGTGTCCACGGTTTTGGCGACGCGGGGAAGCTCGGGATAGGTGAGCCAGTCGTCGCAGTACGACTCGACTTTGGTGGTGTTGCCCCAGTCGTAGTCTTTGACGCTATTGGGGGCGTAGTGCATCCAGCCGCACTGGGCGTCGCCGGGGTTCTGCTTTTCGTACTGGGTGAAGAGCTTCCACATGTCCTTGTTCTTGCCGCGGCGTTTGTAGAGCTCGGTCATGATCGATTCGGAGCGATGGCCGAAGTTTTCCAGCATGCAGTCGACGCCGCGTTCCAGGTTGAAGCCCATCATGACGAACTTGCGCTTGAAGCGGTCGGTGTTCTTGATGGCGGGAGCGTTGCACCAGAAGCCGCCGGGACCGCCCATGATCGATTCGTATTCGCCGGCGTAGGGGAAGGAGAAGAACCAGACCTCGTCGAAGTCGCCGTTGTTGAAGCGGTTTTGCAGATCGAAGGTTTCGATGCGCTTGTGGTAGTCGAGCCAGTCGGGGTCGTGGGCTTTGGCCTTGCCGCGCATGACCTGCACGTATTCATCGGGGGAATAGGTGAAGCCGTCGGCCTTGGGCGGGAAGAAGTCGGCGTCGATGCGCTCGACGATCTCGTAGTTGACGTAGCCGCCACTGACCTTTTTCAGGTCTTCGATATAGCCCCTGGCGTTCTTGTCGGCGTCGTGCCATTTGAAGATCTCGGTCAGGCGCTTGTTGCCCTCGGAGGGAATCGGAGGGTTGTGCACGATCATGAGGACTTTGGGATGCACCGGCATGATCTGCTTCGCCTGCGGATCGGGTTCGGGCACAGTGCTGGAGGGAGGGTCCGCGTTCAGCTTTCGGCCGGTGGCTGGCTTCTCTCCGGTGCTGCTGGGAGCGGCGGCTTCCGGGGTGGTCGCGGCGGCGCCGAAGAGACCCTTGGTGGCATCAGGCTTCTCGAGGTCTTTGGGTTCGGCAGCCGGAGCGGCGTCGGTGTCGGTGCCGCCGAAGAGTCCTTTGGTGCTGGGGGCGGGGCCGGCAGGTTTCTTCTCGGCTGGGGCGGCCGGGGTGGGTTCCGCGCTGGCGCCACCAAAGAGGCCGGTCGTGCTGGGGGCGGCCGGCTCGGTGGACGGCGCGGCGGGCTTGGCGGTGGTGGCCGTGCTCTGCGGCGCTTCCGGTTTGGCGGAAGCCTCCGGTTTGGCCGGGGTGCTTTCGGTGGCGGTTTTCAGTACTTTACCGATACGATCCAGGAGGCCCATGGGTTCCATGCCTTCCACGACGAACAATCGATCAGGAGAACAGGTTGACGATGAAGACTACCGGCAGCACGAGCGGCATTCAGTGGAGCCCGGTTTCGCTCGACGAGGCACGTGCCGCGCGCGAGCGCACCCGTGAGATTACCGTGCGAACGCCTTTAGTTCGCTTCGATTATGACACCGATGCGGAAATCTACCTCAAGCTCGAATGTTTGCAGCCGATTCGGTCGTTCAAATTGCGCGGGGCGTCGAACGCGATTCTGGCGGCCGGGCGCGACGGGCTGGCCGAGGGCGTGTGGACCAGCTCGGCGGGGAACATGGCGCAAGGGGTAGCCTACTCGGCGCGGGTGCTGGGCATCCCGGCGGTGGTCTATATGCCCGATACCGCGCCGCAGGCCAAGATCGACAACGTGCGGCGCTATGGGGGCGAGATTCGCATTCTGCCGGTGATGGAATGGGCGGAGGTGTTCCGCAATCGGAGCAATCCGGGCGGGAGCGGGGTGTATATCCACCCGTATAGCGATCCGCTGGTGATGGCGGGGAATGCGGTGATCGGGCTCGAACTGCTGGAAGACCTCCCGGATGTGGATGCGGTGGTGGTTCCCTGGGGCGGAGGCGGGCTGTGCATTGGCATCGCTTCAACCATCAAGGCGCTCAAACCGGAATGCAAGGTCTATGCCTGCGAGGTCGATACCGGGGCGCCGCTGGCGGCTGCGTTCGCAGCGGGCGAGCTGGTGGATGTGCCGTTCACGCCCAGCTTTGTGGATGGCATCAGCTCGCCGTTCGTGAACGAGGAGATGTGGGCGCTGGCGCAGGAACTGGTCGATGGCTGTCTGGTGGCGACACGAGCACAGATTGCAGCCGCGCTCAAGCTGATCGTGGAACGGAACCGGGTAGTGCCGGAGGGTGCGGGGGCGACGGCGGTTGCCACCGCTCTGGCCGGATTGGCCGGTGGCGGGAAGGTGGCGTGCATCGTCTCGGGTGGGAATATCGATGTGAAGACGTTGATCACGGTGCTGGAGGGTGGGGTTCCGGCGTAGCGTTGGTGCACCCACTGGCCATTGTGGATTAGGCAGTCAAACTTCAGAATACCTCCATGCCATACGTATGGCATCGCCTTCTTTGAAGCCGAAGGCGGTTACGGGAGCGACGCGAAAGCAGAAGGGTTCGTGCTCGCCGTCCTGGACGAGGCCGTTCGAACCGACGGCAAAGTTCCAGGCGTATTTACTTTTGGCACGGCCTGCTTCGGACTGCTCCATGGATACGAAGGAGACGCTTGGCAGTACAATCCAGCGTGCCGACCAGGGGGTATTCCATGGAAAAACGAGTAAGTACAACGGTCACTCACGAATCCCAAATCTCCCTTCCTGAGGAAGTACGCGAGCGCCTGAGGCTGGCGGAGGGCTCGGTTGTCACTTTTGTGCTGACCGACAATGACGTGATGCTGCTTGGCGCGCCACAGTCGATCGATGATCTCTTCGGCTCCGTCCCTGCGCTGGCGCATACGACCGACGACTTCGATACTGAGATCGAAGATGCAATCGAGACAGCTCTTCGCGCCCTTGACCGATGACGCGGGAGGACGCTGTCATCGTTGACGCGAACGTCTTTCTCCGGTTTCTGGTCGAGCCCACATCCGTGGACACCCAGCAACAGGCCGAGTCAGCCAAGTACCTCTTTCAGACGGCGGCGCGCGGCGAATTGCTCTTTACGTCTAATGCCGCAGTCGTTGCCGAAGTCGTGTTCATCCTGCATTCGCCGACCCACTATGACCGTCCCCGCTCAGAGATAGCGGCTCGATTGAGCCGGCTTCTGCGTCTGCCAGGATGCGTATTGCCTGAACGGGACGAAATCGTTCGTGCACTGAACCTTTGGCAAGAGCCGACAAGGCTTTCGTTCGTGGATTGTCTGGTGATCGAACAAGGGCGCGCTGCGAACGCACCAATCGCTTCATTCGATCGTCGCCTTCAGCAAACTGTGGGTGATTCGATTTGGTCGCCACCCGGCGACGCGTAACGCGGGAAATCCCCTCAGAACCGCCATCGGGTTTGGCTGAAGGGGTTGCCTTTTTTGAAGCCGAAGGCGGTGACGGGGGTGACGCGGAAACAGAAGGGTTCGTGCTCGCCTTCCTGGATGAATCCGTTGGGGCCGACTTGGAAGTTCCAGTCGTACTTGCTTTTATAGCGGTCGGCGATGCGTTGCAGCGCGGCGGGTTCGGTGATTCGCACGGCGGTTCCTTCGACTGCAATGTCGAGCCCTTCCCTAAACAGGTTGCAGCCGGTGGTCATCACGACGTTGTCGTTGGCCTGCAGGTTGAGCACTTTCTGCTCGATCTCTCCGGACGTGAAATTGAGCGCGCCGTCGACCCAGACGGCCAAGAGCGTGGTGACATGGGGGCGCCCATCGCGGCGCACGGTCGAGATCCAGAAGGTTTCTGCAGTGTCGAGGATTTCCTCGGCGGTGGACCACGGCGTCGGTTGGGCGGCTGGATCGCCGAAACGGAGATCGATGGTGGTTTCCGGATTCACAGGTACCTCTCCTGACAAGACGAGCTTCTGTCAGTAGTCGCAATGGCGCCGGTTCATTCGACCGTTGCATTGCCGGCGAATCGCGCGGACGCGCTCGGATAGAATCGCCCGAATCGTGGAGCGGAAGGGAGCGCGGGTGAAGATCGGATTCGCGTCACTGGTCGGGCTGGAGCCGCGACCCTTGGCAGAGGTGGTCAACTGGGCGGCGGCCAATGGCCTGGAGGGGATGGAGGTCAATATCGGGCCGGGGTATGCCGTTACCGATGGTGGAGCGCTGCGGGGGCATCTGGACCTCGATCGGATTCTGACCGGCGGACCGGAGCCGGTGCGCGCGCTGTTCGATGATGCTGGCATCGAGCTCACGGCACTCGCGCCAATGATCAATCTGCTGACCTCTGACGACGAGCTGCGGACGCAACGTATCGCCTACATGCGAACGACCATCGATGCCGCAGCAGCGCTCGGGTGTCCACTGGTGGTGACCTTCGCCGGGTCGGGCAACGGGATGTACTTCTATGGTCTACCCGGTGTCGGCGATGCGCATCCCTCGAACAAGGTGGCCGAGAACCTGGACCGTTTTGCCGAGGTGTACGGCCCGCTGGCCGAGCACGCGGAAGCGAAGGGCATTCGGATAGCGTTCGAAACCGCGGGTCGAGGCGGAGGGGAAGGCAACATTGCCCATAACCCAGAGCTCTGGGAAAAGATGTTCGATGCCGTCCCCTCGCCTGCGTTGGGACTCAGCTTCGATCCGTCACATCTGCTCTGGTTGGGGATCGAGGACATTCCCGGGCTGATTCGCGAGTTCGAGGGCCGGATCTATCACGTCGATGGAAAGGATGCCGAGATCGTGCGCGAACGGCTGCGTCGTCAGGGCATCCTCGGGAGCGGCTGGTGGCGGTACCGGTTGCCCGGCAATGGCGAGCTCGATTGGGTGGAAATCGTGGCCGCACTGCGCGAGATCGGCTACGACGGCACGATCACTATCGAACAGGAAGACGATCTCGATCCGGGGTTCGATGCGGTCGCCCACTCGGCCCGCTATCTGCATGAGGTGCTGGGAGCATGAGCGAGCGAACGTTGCGGGTTGGCATCATCGGTTGCGGCAAGATCGCGCGCACCCATGCGGAGGCAGTGGGTGTGACGCCCGGCGCAGCGCTGGTGGCATTTTGCGATGCGGATTTGGCGCGCGCGCAGGCGTTCGCGGCGGAATTCGGCGCGGAGATTGCGACAGATTCACTGGACGAGTTTTTCATACGCGGATCGCTGGATGCGGCCCTGATCTGCACGCCGCATCCGGTCCACGAGACGCTGGTCGTGGCGTGCGCGGAAGCAGGCGTCAATGTGCTCTGCGAGAAGCCAATCGCGATCCGGCTGGAAGAGGCCGACCGAATGATCGCGGCGACGGACGCGGCCGGGGTCGCGTTCGGGGTGATCTTTCAGCGGCGGTTCTGGCCGGCGGCGCAACGCATGCGGAAGGCAATCGATGCCGGGGAACTGGGCAGGCTCACTTTTGCGAGTGCCTCGTCTCTGCTCTGGCGGCCACGGGAGTATTTCGCGTCCGATCCGTGGCGCGGCAAATGGGAGACCGAGGGCGGCGGCGTGATGATGAACCAGGCGGTGCATACCATCGACCTGCTGCAATGGTTCATGGGTCCGGCAGCGGAGGTCTATGGGCGAATCGCTACGCTGCGGCATGGTGACTATATCGATGTCGAGGATACGGTTGCGGCCACGGTCGTGTTCGAGAGCGGCGCGCTCGGAACCATCGAGGCGCTGACGACGGTGCAGCCCGATTTCGGCTTCCGGGTGGCCGTGCATGGCGACAACGGCGCAACCGCCAGCGTGCACGAGATCCCTGAGGGGACCCAGGGGGTCAATGATGTCTGGACCTTCGGCGCGGGCGCGCTCGACCGGGCGGCGTGGGCCGAGGCCGAACGGGGCAGGCCAGGATTTCCCGAGTTCCATCAGTTGCAGATCGCAGAGTTTCTGGATGCCATTCGGTTTGGGAGAACGCCAGCCGTGACGGGACGGGACGCGCGCAACTCGCTGGCGATCATCCTGGGGATTTACGAGTCGTCGCGGACGGGAAAGCCGGTGACGTTGTGATGCCCATGCAGAAACTCACGATTGAACTGCCTTCAGACCTGAAGCACGCATTGAGCGCCATCGCGGTCGAGCGCGGCGTGTCGCTGTCCAGCGTCATTCGGGAAGCGCTGGCCGAGTATATCGAGCGCGAGCGACAAGCAGCCTGGCAGCAAGTTTCAATAACGGTTTCCGATGGTTCATGAGATCTCGCCGAGGTTGAGCGATCACTCAGCCAGGACTCGTGGCCCGATTGGTACGATCAACCGTCATGCGTGTCGAGAAATCGACCGGTAGCCGTCGTCGTTGCCCAACCTGATAACGTAGAGTTGTTCATCAAAACTCAATCGGGGCAGACACCTATGGCAGACACAATACTCGTCGTTCCTGAAGACTTGAAAATTGAAATCGAAGCCGTTTCGAAGCGAGAACATCGCTCGGAAGTGGACGTGATTCGAGAGGCGCTCCGCCAATACGTCGAGCACGCAGAAGAAATCGACTTGCCCCGATCGAGCGATATTGATTCAAAGGAGCAATCGAACGCTGCCGCAGACGAGACGTACATCAAAGAACACTGGATGCTCGATCCCAAGGTGCCCCAATCAATCGGTGTCGCGAGCAGCGGGCGGATCCAATCCGACGAAGTCGATGAATGGCTCGAGAAGAATTGGGAGCGTGATTGGTAACCCTCGATACCTCAGCCGTCGTAGCTCTTCTCGATCACCGAGACAAAAATCACTCCTCGATTGTCGACGTCATCAAGATGAACGTAGGTCGTCTCATCGTTCCTGTTCCTGTGCTGTCGGAGATCGCCCATTTTATCGAACGCGATCTCGGCCATGGCACGCTGGTCGCTTTCGTAGCTGATATCAGGTCCGGCACCTTCCAGCTGGATTGCTGCGAATTCGATTGGGCCAGAGTGACCGAGCTGATTCAGAAATACGCTGACTTTCCGCTCGGACTTTCTGATTCCGCAGTCATCGCATGCGCCGAACGGCACGGTGGGACGGTCGTGACACTCGATCTGCGCCACTTCGGCGCCGTCGCGCGGGAAGGCACGATTCAGATCGTCCCTTAGTCCCCCTATTCCGCCAGAAGCGTTGCCCCGATGTCGCGCACGGTGGATTGCAAAATCTCGACGTCGGCGGCCGTCGTCATCCAGTTGTCGAAGGCGCAGCGGATGGCGGCGTGGCCGTTGTAGACGGTGCCGGAGACGAGGGCGCGGCCATCAGCGTTGAACTGGTCGGTGGCTGCGTTACCGGGGCCGGCCGGGGTGTACCGCCAGCAGACGATGTCGAGCGGCTCGGGGGCGATCGGATCGGCGCCCGGCTCGGATTTCACGGCAATAACTCATGTATCAATTGTGTGGTATATGGTATGTGGCACCGTCGTAAAATGGCTCGCTGCAAGGATCCAACATGCGAAAAACGACGATTTACTTTCCTGATGAACTCAAGATCGAAATCGAAGCGGTGGCAAAGATGGAACGCCGGCCTGAGGCCGAGATCATCCGGGAAGCCGTAAGCACTTATCTGGCAAGCCGGCGCGATCGACGATTACCCCGATCCTTCGGGATGGTTGCTGACGGATCGTTCGATCCTGCAGACGACGAGCGGTATCTCGCAGAGCATTGGAAGCCCGATTGGTAACGCTGGATACTTCGGTGCTGTTCACCCTTTTCGACCGGCGCACTCCATTGCATGACTCATTGATGACGTATGTGATGGTCGAGCGGGGACCCTTCATCGTGCCATCTGGAATCATGTCCGAGATTTCCTATTTGATCGAAAGCCGTCTTGGTGAGCGCTATCTCGATTTGTTCCTGCGCGATATCGATGAAGGCGATTACACCCTGGATTGTGGTGAGTCCGACATTCCCCGGATTCGTGAGCTCGTGCATCGTTACCATGACCTCCCGCTCGGCTATGCCGATGCTGCTGTAATCGCGTGCGCAGAACGACATGGCGGCAAAGTCGCCACACTCGATCTCCGGCATTTCGGTGTGGTGGCGCGTGAGGGCACGATAACAATCGTTCCCTAATCTAAAGACCACGCAAATGTTTCCCGATGTCGCGCACGGTGGATTGCAAAATCGCGACGTCATCGGCGGTCGTCGTCCAGTTGTCGAAGGCGCAGCGGATGGCGGCGTGGCCGTTGTAGACGGTGCCGGAGACGAAGGCGCGGCCATCGGACTGAATGGCTTTGACCGCGTCACGGTTGAACTGGTCGGTGGCGGCGTCGTCGAGGCCGTCTGGAACGTAGCGCCAGCAGACGATGTTGAGCGGCGCGGGAGCGATCAGCTCGACGCCCGGCTCGGATTCGATCCATGATGTGAAGGACCAGGCGTTGTCGAGGCAGCGGTCGACCATCTCCTGATAGCCACGCAAGCCCATCTGCTTGATCGACATCCAGATTGCCACCCCACGAGCGCGGCGCGACATTTCCGGAATGTAGACGTCGAAATCGAGCCCGACCGGATTCCCCGCGAGATAGGCCGCCGGATTGCTGAATGATGCGAAGAGCGGCTCGCGATCGCGGACGAAGGCGAACCCGGAATCGTAGGGCACATTCAGCCACTTGTGGGCATCGGAGCCGATCGAATCGGCTCGCTCGATCCCATCGACCAGGTGCCGGGTCCGTGGCGAGAGCCGGGCGAAGAGCCCGAACGCACCGTCGACGTGGACCCATGCGCCCCCAGGATGGGCACGAGCGATATCGATCATCCCGTTGAGATCGTCGAACGTTCCGGAATTCACTTCGGCAGCATTGGCGACCACCAGTACCGGGCCGTCGATGGCGTCCAGCTCTCGCTCGAAGGCGGCAAGGTCGATCGCGCCACCGGGGGCGACCACCTTGCGGATGGCCCGCTTGCCGAGACCGAGATGGCCGAGCGCCTTGATGGCGCTGGTGTGGATCTCGGTGCTGCTGACCACGGGGATGACGGGATTCCCTGCCAGGCCGTCGAGCGCGGGATCGAAGCCGAGCTGTTGGCCGACCCACTGGCGGCCGGCCGAGAGACCGACCATGTTCGACATGGTGGCGCCGCTGGTGGTGGTGCCGACCCAATCAGCCGGAATCTCGAACATCTCTTTCAGCCATCGCACCGCGGCATGCTCGGTTTGCACCGAGGCCGGGTTGGCGGTCCAGAGCGATCCCTGCTGATCGAGCGCGGAGATGAGCCAGTCTCCCGCGATGGCGCCCGGGGTGACACCACCGAAGACCCAGCCGAAAAAGCGCGGTCCGGCAGTCGCGACGATGCCGGGTTCGGCGCGGGCGAGCCATTCCTCGATGGCGACGGAAGCGCTCACCCCCTCGAACGGGAGCTCATCATCGAAAGCGGCGG
This sequence comes from uncultured Chloroflexia bacterium, assembly GCA_963720855.1. Lineage (GTDB taxonomy): Bacteria > Chloroflexota > Chloroflexia > Thermomicrobiales > UBA6265 > JAMLHN01. The sequence continues at coordinate 1,430,637 of CAVRGV010000003.1, forward strand.
CCATGGCATCCGGAGTGACGCCCCGGCCTACCGGCCGATCGGGGAAGGTCAGCACCAGCTCGCGGGCGGCGGCATGCGCGGCGTCCATCGCCTCGGCAACATCCTGGAATGGATTCGTTTGGTGGGGCATTCGGAGTCCTTTTGAGCAGATGGTAACTAGCAACAAGTAACTGGCAACTGGGGGCCGGCAACTAGCTGCCAGTTACTCGCTCCTCGTTGCTAAGCAACAACAATCGCAATCGGGCTGACCATCGAGCCGGTCGCGCCCATGAACTTGAGGGGGGTGCAGATGAAGGTCGACACCCAGGCTTGCGCGTCCGAGAGCGCTTTCAGGTAGAGATTCTCGATGATGTAGATCCCGTGCTCGACCAGGAAGGTGGCATGCCCGGGGAGCTCCATATCGAGCTCGGCATCCCAAAGGTCAATGGCGTCCCATGCCATGTTGTCGGCGCCGGTCGCTTTGATCCCGAGACCGGCGAGCCATTTCGAGGCACTGCCATCCATGCCGGGACCGGGGAGGTAACGGTCGGGGTCGTCCCAGCGCAGGTCATTGCCGGTGCGGACCAGCACGACATCGCCGGCCTGGATCTCGACACCCTGTGCGGCCGCGACCGCTTGCAGCTCTGCCGCGCTGACCACATCGCCGGTGACTAAAGACTCGACGCCGCGATGGCGGGCGACATCCAGCAGCACGCCCCGCGCGACGATGGGGCCGATGTGTTCGACGCCATGCTCGGCATAGCCGCCGAAGCGCACCGACTCTTCGGCAGGCACGCCGCCATAAAACGCGAGATCGACCGCCTGGTGGCAGAGCGCATCGATATGGGTGCCGGAATGCTCCATGGCCACGATCACGCCGGACGACCCGGTGCGCGAGCCTTTGGCACCATTGCGAATTGCATCGCTATGCCGCCGGTGGAGCGAATAGAAGTACCCCGGTTGATGCGAATCGTGCACCGGCATCCCCTTGAAGCGGGGTTGTTCCAGGTCGAATACCTGCGCGGCTCGTCCGTCGACAGTGCCGGAAACGGGAAACTCCATCGGTCTTCTCCTACGCGCTGCGGGTTCCATCGCTGGATGATACGATGCCAGCGATTCACCATATTCGACCGTCATGCGACCGGGACATCCTATGTCCACTCGGGCAGGAACGAGAGCCACGAGCGAGCCACGATGCAGTGGTGGCCGATTTGTTCGTACGGTCTTCGGTTCGGAACGGATACCTCGCCCGGTTCCTCTGTATATGGGAAAGGCCCGCCGAGTAGACGACACTGTTGAGATGCCTCCGCACGCGAGGGGCCTTTTGTGCTGCGCTGACGCAGCGCAGCGTCAATTATCGGATCCGTCATGACTCGACGATGGTCAATGCGCACCCGCTTCGTAGCAGCGGCGTCGCTTTGCCTCCTCCCCCTGCTGGGGGTCATCTTCTATATCCTCGATCAGAGCCTCTCCAACAGCCGCGATCAGCTCTACGAGACCGAAGTCGCGTTCGCCGAAGTCGTCTCTCGCGGTATCAATCAGACGCTCCAGGAAAATCAGGACGTGCTGACCACCCTGTCGGCCAATACGACGATCTCGTCGATGGATCCGACCACGGCCGGTGAAGTGCTGGCTCAGGCCAAGGAGCTGCGCCCGAGCCTGGCTGGGCTCTTCCTGCTCGATCCCGAGCAGAACGTGGTCGCCATGTCCGGCGGCATCGATCCCGCGGCGTTCCAGGCGGAGATCAAGACAGCAGCCGACATCGCCCTCACCGGCGGTGAATCGGCCATTACCGGCAAGCTGGTGGTTCCGGAAGGCGAAGTCGAAGTCATTGCCATGGTCTCGCCCGTGCTTTCACAGCCCGAGGATGGTAATGAGGGAAGCGGCGCTCCGGTGGGAGCGATCGGTTCGTTCATCTCCGTGGATCGCTTGCAACGGTCGTTCCTCCCTGTGGCGGGAGAATCGGACAGTCAAACTTCGGTTGTCCTGCTGTCCGCTGCCGGGGTAATCGCCGACCAGGAAACCCCGACCGATACCGGGCAAGACATCAACGCCGAACTGGAACAGGCGGTGGCCGAATCGGTGGCCGGCAAGCGGGTGCGTATCGACTACACCGACCAGAACGGCATCGATCGCATGGGGGTCTTGCTGCCGGTGGAGTATCCCGGCGCGCAATGGGCGGTGGCAGTCACCGGACCTTCGCCCGCCAACTATGGTCCCAATGAGACCCTGGTGCGCAATAGTTTGATTGCGCTGGCCACCGCGGTTGCGCTGACCTTGCTGCTTTCGGTGATCTTCGGCGAGCTGACCGCCCGGCCGCTCAGACGGCTGACCAAAGAGGCGGCCGCCATTGCCGGGGGCGAACTCGACAGCCAGGTGGAGCCCGTGGGGCGCGGCGAGGTGTACTCCCTCAGCCTCTCCTTGCGCGATATGGCCAACCGGTTGACCAGCCAGGTCAAGGAAGTCGAAGAAGCGCGCGAGCAAACCGACGAACAGAACGATCTGATGCGCGAGCTGCTGCGGCGCACGGTGCGTTTGCAGGAAGACGAGCGCCGCCGCATCGCGGGCGACATTCACGATGCGGTCTCGCCGCTCATCACCGGCGCGCTCTACCGCGTGCGAGCGCTTTTGCTCACCGAGAATGGCAATGGTCACGGTCATACCAATGGCAACGGAAACGGCAACGGCGAGTCGGAGCAAACCGAGGGGCTGGTGGTCACTTCCGAGCTGCTGGAGCAGTCGATGGACGAGCTGCACAACGTCATCTTCGCATTGCGGCCGCCCGATCTGGACGATGTCGGCCTCGAAGCCGCGGTCGAGCGTTATGTGAATCAAATCAATCGGACCGGTCTGCCCTCGGAGCTCGAGGTCAACGGCGAGATTCGGCGGCTTTCGCCGGAGGTGCGGCTCGGAATCTACCGCATCATCCAGGAAGCGCTGCACAATGCGCTGCGCCACGCGCATGCGGACGAGGCGTTGGTGAAGATCGAGTACCGGGAGAACGAGCTACGTGCCTCGGTGCGGGATAACGGCTCGGGATTCGATATCGAATCGGCTGGCCGGTCCATGTCGCTGGGGCTGTTGAGCATGCGCGAACGGGCCGCTGCCATCGGCGCCGATCTGGACATCGTCTCGCGGCCCGGCGCCGGCACCATCGTCGTTCTGCGCCGACCATGGGAGAATGATCTGGTCCGGCCGCTGCCAGAGATCGAACCGGACGCATGGGTCGACGATGTGACGCTGAATGGAGCGTCCACGAACGGCATCCATGAAGCCGAACCGGCGCCCGAGGCACAAACCGCGTGATATCCGTCCTGCTGGTCGATGATCATCCAGTTGTCGTCGAAGGCATCCGCAGAGTGTTGGAAACCTCCGAGGACATCTCGGTGGCGGGGGTTGCGAACGATGCCTCCAGCGCGCTCGAACAGGCCCGGCTGCTCAAGCCGGATGTGATCCTGCTCGACCTGCGTATGCCCGGCGCCAGTGGGGTGCAGGCGACTCGCCGGCTGCGGGAACAAGATGTGCGCTCGGCGGTCATCATCCTGACTTCCTATGGCGACCAGGCGTATGTCCGACAGGCGCTCGAAGCCGGAGCCGACGGCTATCTTCTGAAATCCACCCCACCCGATCAGCTCATCTCCGCCATTCGCAGCGCGGTGCGCGGGCGGCGCCAGCTCAGCCCGGAGCTGCTGGATGCCGTGCTGGAAGACTTCAAAGGCCTGGCCCGCGAGCAAACCCGGCGCGATGCCGATCTTTCCGACGAAGACCGGGAGATCGTCAAGCTGGCCGCGCAGGGATTGACCAACCGCGAGATCGGCCGGGAGCTGGGGCGCAGCGAGATCGCCGTCAAGAAGCGCTTGCAGGTGATTTTCGCCAAGCTGGGCGCGATCGACCGGGCGCACGCGGTGGCGGAATCGATTCGGCGCGGGTTGATCTGATTCAGAGTTCAGAGTTCAGACGTTCAGAGTTCAGAGTTCAGAGTTCAGAGTTCAGAGTTCAGAGTTCAGTGAAAGTTTCTGACGCACCAAACGCTTTCGCGAGACTGAATCGACTCGCTCTCACACTGGAATTCGGACTGACGCGCGAGCGCGCAAATCGTTACGCGCGAACGGACCGAAAATCGTATCCGTTCGGCCATGGTTGTGCGCATAACGCGGGCCTATCATGAAGACAGATCGATCGAGCGCCAGCCAGCAACCGACGATTCCCACTGAACACCATCCAGCCAGAGGTGTCCGGTGGAACTTCCCTCCAAAGAAGTAGGCCGAACGGGACCAGCCACCCGTTCGGCCGATTTCGTTTTTACGGACGCATCGAGCAGCAAGGTCGTAGCGGCGGGACCGGTGCCCGCCAGCGGCTGCAGGCCGCCATTGCCTGGCATTCAGCCACGTCGCCAGTTCGAAGCATGATTGTGTGCGGGTCCGTTATCGCGCTGTGCGCGATTGGCGGCCACAGGTGCCGCCACTACGACGGCTACCTTGAGTAGGCATCTCCTTTGGGTAGCGTGTCCGCGCTACCCAGCCCTCCAATATCAGAACTTCCAGATCTGCGGGACGAGCAACACGGCTACCACGGCATACAGCGCCAGCAGGACTATGCCGAGCTTCCAGTAGTCGCCGAACTTGTAGCCGCCGGGTTCCATGACCATGAGGTTGGCGGGGGTGGCGATCGGGGTCAGGAAGGACGCCGCGAAGGCGATGTTCACGCACATCAGGACCGCGAGCGGATTGATGCCAGCATCGGCCGCGACGGTGACCGCAATTGGCAGGATGATGAGCGCGGTGGCGGTGTTGCTGATCATCTGGCCCAGGATGGCCGAGACCAGGAAGAGCCCGAGCAACAGGATGTATGGGCTCCCCCCACCTACGAGGCGCACGATCTGATTCGAAATCGACTCCGCCGCACCTGACTCGGTGATTGCGATGGAGAGCGGCGTCATGCCGCCTACGATGATGAGGGTCGGCCAGTTGATCGAGCGATGCGCCTGTTCCGGGGAGAGGACTCGCAGCAGCACCATGGCCATGGCCGCCAGCAAGGTCGCCACCACCGGCGGAACCAGATCGAACGACATCAAGAGGACCATCCCGAGCAGAATCCCCAAGGCCGGCGCCGCGCTGCGGCCGAGCGCGATGGTCTGACGGCGAATGGCATCGGGAGAGTCGACCAGGATCACGTCCGGATCGCGGGTCTGCTTTTCCAGGTCGGACCAGGTGCCGTAGAGGAGCATCGAGTCGCCCGCTTCCAGCCGAATCGACTGGCCGGATTCGACCTCCTCCGTACCGCGGCGGACGCCGAAGACGACCAGTTTGCCGCTTTCGGTCACCATGCCGGGGTAGACCTCATCCCCGACATAGCGCGATCGTGGGGCAACCAGCACTTCCGCGATGCCAGTATCTCGCGTCACCAGACCGCTGGCGAAGGCGCCTTCGGTGTCGGTATCGAGCGAGAGTCCTTCTTCGGTGGCAAAAGTGCGCAAACTCACCGCGTTGCCGCGTACCAGCAGCTCGTCGCCCGAGCGTAACAGGGCATCCATGGGTGCAGGCTGCCCGGCCGAGCGCACGCCCAGCAGATGCAGATCACTGGGAAGTTCGGCGTTGAGCCGGTCGATCGTCTTGCCGGTCAGGCGGGAGGTATCGCTGGCCCAGAAGCGCCCCAGTTTGTCCTCCGCGAGATATTGCTGTTTGAGCGTATCGGGCAAGTCGCTCAGGTCTTTGAGCGCGGTGGTCGGCTCGCGGTCGGGCAACAGCTTGTCGCTGAGCAGCACGATCAACACGATGGTCCCAATCAGCAACGGCACGCCAACCAGGGTGAACGAAAAGAAGTTGAGCTCGCCGGCACCGGACTCGCGCGCGGTTTCGAGGGTGAGCACGTTCACGGGAGAGGCAGTCAGCACCAGCAACGAACCGGCGTGGGCCGCGAACGCCAGAGGCATGAGGAGTTTGGATGGGCGGACGGAGAACTGCACCGCCAGCGCCACCACCATCGGCACCAGTGCCGCTACCGATCCATTGGTGGTGATCATGGCAGTCAACAAGGCAACCGTGACCATCAGCATGATGAGCAACCGGGTTTTGCTGCCGCGCGATTTGGTCGCCAGCATCTGCCCGGCCCAGGTTGTTACGCCTGCGTTGTTCAACCCTTCCGCCACGACGAAGAGCGATGCGATCAGGATGACGGTCGTACTGCCGAACCCACTGACCGCTTCTTCGATGGTGACCACGCCACTTGCCCAGAGGGCGAGGGCAACTCCCAGGGCCACCGTTCCGACCGGGAGCTTGTTCCAGACGAACACCACGATGGCGACGCCGAGAATCAGCAAGGTCATCGTCTGATCGCTCATACCTGGGCCGCCTCCATTCCTTCGATGCCGGGAAATTCATCCGCCTGATTCTTTTCAGCGCTGCTTAGCTCAGGCGCTTTTCCCTTGTAGTAGGGATTCCTGCGCTCTTCTATATAGAAGAGGGTCAGTCCGATGGTGGCGAGTGGGACGGTGACCGCGAAGATCAGGCTGCTGATCAGATTGGCCGTCACGGGCGACAGGTGCAGCCAGACCATCAGTGTGAATCCAATGATCGGACCGGGCACGATGGCGACTGCCTGAAAGACGATGGTATTGAGCAGGGTGGGCACCCAGCGATGGCGTACCACCTCGCGGCTCCAGCCGAGGGCGCCACGCCAGGTGCGGGCGCCGCTCACCAGCACACCCTGAGGGTAGAACTGCCAGCGAACCAGGATAAAGATGGCAATGCCGATGCCAATGAACGACGAGATGAGGATGCCGGTCACCGCCGAGAGCAGGAGCAGGCAGATCAGGATCGGCTTGATACGGACGAGCACTGTTTTGTAGCAGAGCACCGGAGTCGTGGTCTGCTTGCGCAGGACCATGGCGGTTGCCGCTACGGTAGCCGGGACGACCAGCAGCAAGATAGCGAGATACTGAAAGCTGGTGGCCAGGAAGAGCGATGCCAGCGAGGTTTGCGATGGGTTGTTGAACCATTCCACCACCCAGTTGCCTGGCTGGGTCTGCTGCAGGAGCCAGGCGAGCGCATCGAACACCATCCCGATGGGAACCGCGGCGAGGCCAATGGGCAGGAAGAGGAGCCAGTTTTCGCGGTAGGTGCGATAGGCCCAGGTTACCCGTCGCCGGGTCTGGAACCCGAGCGTGGCGATGGCCACCACCAGAACGCCCAGAATCAGAACCAGGGCGCGCTGGTTCTGGTCGGCCCAACTGATGATTGCTGCGCCGCCCGAGGAGAGGGTGCAAAAGGTATCGGTCACGTTCGGCCCGAGCGCCCCCGAACCAGGAACGATCAGACTGCTCTCGCGCCAGTTGGACATATCCGCGACGGGGTCCGCCCAGCGGCGGGTCAGATTCGGTGAGCGCGGGCCGTTGAACTCCCATGGTTGCCGCTCACCCCAGCGGCCGCCGAAGGTCGCCCAGCCGAACTCGCTGTTCGGATCGGGGTCGTTCGGTACGACGACCACCTCGAGCGGCTCTTCGGTACCGGGTGGGCGTGAGTTGTCGCAGCCAAAGCCGGTGCCGTTCTCGCCCCACCCGAGATAGAGCTCCTGCTCGTAGTGGGTCGCGTGCGATCCGGCTGCGGGATAGATGACGGGATGGCCATCGCTGATTCGCAGCTTGCGGGCGCCGGGATCGGCCAGCTCGCCGCCGCCGTGCTGGGCATAGGCGTAGCGAATCGGCTCGGATGCCAGCGCTCCTTCGATGCTGTCCGCATCGAAGACGACTTGCACGACCTCCCAATCACCTTCATGCAAGTTGTTCCAGTCGTTGAAATACCACCAGAGCCAGTACTGGATGACGACCCGATGCTCTTCGTCGTCGACGACGATGTGGGCGTAGGTGGTCGGTTTCAGGCCCTGGGCGGCGGCGTATTCCTTGAAATCGGTTTCGAAGACGCAGCCGGGTCGGCGGGGATTGCCGGGGAAGTCGAGGTAGTACCGGTCGTCGAGATTGGCGATGTCCTGCGCGGTGGGAGCCATCTTGACGATGGTGTCGGTGGCGGACGAATCGCCATCGGCGATCTTGAGGGCAACGTCCGGATTGCCGAGGACCGATTCGACGGGTGCGGGAAAGTAGCCTTCGCCGTTGCGGTCGCAGGGGGCGGTCTGATCGCGCAGTACGGAGAGCGGCGCCCAGCGGTCGGCGAGCTCCTGGGCGGGGTCGGATTGCGCGTAGCCGGAATCGGGCCGCAATCCGGCGAACGCCGGCAGCAGCAGAAGTCCCAGCAGTAGCGCGCGAATCCAAATCGGAGACCGACATGACTCCATCTTCACTGATGATCGACCGAACGGCACGGGTGACCCGATGTCCGGCGCATATGTACCACTTCGCGGAGTTTGGTATGGAGCGTGAGCCGAGCTCGCGCGACCAGTGCGCCGATTCGATCCATCGCGGTATGCGGCGGAGGGAGAGATTCTTCGCTTCGCTCAGAATGACAAGAGTGGGGAATTTGCGTGCTGTGGTCCGCACCGCGCTAAAGCGGCGGTGCTCCATACTGGATATCCCTACGGGACTGAGCCTAAAGCGACGGTGCTCCACACTGCAAGTCCCTGCGGGACTGTGCGTGCGCCGCGATCCTCATCTGGCGATCCGTGACGATTTGAACGATCAGCACATCCAGGGGGCCGTGCGACCAACCCGCGACCGGACGGAAGTTCCCAGGACATCCGTTCTCCGAACTCGCGGCCATCATCGATAACTGGAAGGCGACGCGGTTTGCCGAGCCTCCGGACCAGATAGCTCGTCGTGGATTGGGATGGCTGGCGATGGAATAGCACGCGACGCTCGACCAGTCAACTCCGCGTTCCAGTATTCGAATCGAATGAGAGTGGGATACTTTCATTCGAGAAGTAATCACCCGCGAAGGAGCTCGGCGCAATGGCGCACCCCGGCAAACCGCATCTCGACCGCGTCCCCAAACGCTGGAACCCGTCCATCTGGGCGAGCAAGGTTCCCTTCGGACTGACCACCCAACATCCCAACAACTTTGCCGAGATCACGCGGGCGGTCAAAGAGAACAAGGATGAGCTTCCCTTTGCCTGGCGCATTCTGAGCGAAGGCGTTTGCGACGGGTGCGCGCTGGGGGTCGCCGGGTTGAAAGACTGGACCACCGACGGTCCCCATCTCTGCAATATCCGCCTGCGCCTGCTGCGGTTGAACACGATGCCCGCGCTCGATGTGCGGCTGCTGGCCGATGTCGCGCCGTTGCGGAAGAAGAAAAGCGCCGACCTGCGCGAGCTGGGGCGGCTTCCCTATCCCATGTTGCGCAAGAAGGGCGAGCCGGGATTCCATCGGATCACGTGGGATGTGGCGCTGGATCGCATTGCGGAGCGGATCAAGGCGACCTCGCCCGACCGGATCGGGTTCTATCTGACTGGTCGCGGTACGGTCAACGAGACCTATTACGCGGCCCAGAAAGCGGTGCGCGCGATGGGCACCAACTCGATCGACAATGCGGCGCGCATCTGTCATGCGCCCAGCAGCATCGCACTCAAGGACACGCTGGGCGTGTCGGCCACGACTTGCTCCTACGGGGACTGGATCGGCACCGATTTGCTGGTGTTCATCGGTTCGAACCCGGCTAACAATCAACCGGTGACTACCAAGTATCTGCACTACGCAAAGAAGGCCGGCACCAAGGTGGTGCTGATCAACCCGTACCGCGAGCCGGGGATGGAGCGCTACTGGGTGCCGTCGATCCCGGAGAGCGCGGTTTTTGGCACGAAGATTGCCGATCGGACCTTCCTGATTACGCAAGGGGGCGACATCGCGTTTCTGAGCGGGGCGCTCAAGCACATCTGCGAAAAGGATCTGGTCGATCAGGCCTTCATTTCCGAGCACACGACTGGATTCGATGACGTCAAGGCGTCGGTAGCGGCGCTCAGCTGGACGGAGCTCGAAGCCGCAAGCGGGCTTTCCGAGCAGGAGATGCGCGCGTTCGGGCAGATGGTCGGCACGGCGAAGACGGCCGTCTTCGTCTGGAGCATGGGGGTTACCCAGCACACCAGCGGTGAGGAGAACGTGCGCGCCATCGTCGATCTGGCGCTGACGCGCGGGTTCGTTGGGCGGGAGATGTGCGGGTTGATGCCGATCCGGGGGCATTCCGGGATTCAAGGCGGGGCGGAGATGGGCGCGTATGCGACCGCGTTTCCGGGCAATGTCGAAATCAACGCCGAATCGGCGGCCGAACTCGGCAAGCAATGGGGGTTCGAGGTGCCAGATACGCCGGGCATGATTACCTCGGAGATGATCGATGCCGCCCATGAAGGAGCGCTGGACGTGCTCTACTGCGCCGGGGGCAACTTCCTGGAAGTGCTGCCCGATCCGGACTATGTGGACGCAGCGCTGGCGGCCATCCCGTTGCGGGTGCATCAGGACATCGTGCTGACCAACCAGATGTTCGTCGATCCGGCCGATGAGGTGATTCTGCTACCGGCCGCGACCCGGTATGAAACGCCGGGCGGGGTGACGCAGCGCTCCACCGAGCGGCGGGTGATGTTCTCGCCCGAGATCGAGGGGCGGCGTATCGGCGAAGCACGGCCGGAGTGGGAGATCCTGCCCGATCTGGCGCGGCGGGTACGTCCCGACCGGCGCGCGCACCTCACGTATGCGTCGACCCAGCAACTCCGCGAAGAAATCGCGCGTGTGGTTCCCGCGTACGACGGGATCCAGCGGTTGCACAAGACCGGGGATCAGTTCCAGGCGGGGGGCAAGCATCTCTGCGCAAACTGGGTTTTCCCGACGTACGATGGCAAGGCGCACTTCCTGCCGGTACCGTTGCCGAACTTCCAGATTCCTGAAGGCACTTTTTACGTTTCCACTCGGCGGGGCAAGCAGTTCAACAGCATGGTCCATGCCGAGAAGGACGCCATTACCGGCGCGATGCGCGACGCGGTGTTCATGAACGCGGCGGATGCCGCAGAACTACGTCTCTCCGAAGGCGATGCCGTGACGCTTCGAAATGACAACGGCGTGTATACGGGCCGGGTCAAGATTGCCGATATCGCACGACGAAACCTGCAAGTCATGTGGCCAGAAGGAAACATGCTGTTGCACCGGCAGAAGCGATCGCCGGAGTCGGGCGTGCCAGATTACAACGCGTATGTGACGGTGGAAACGGCCGAATCGGCTGCGCTGGCGGCAGATTGAGATGAGCAGGGACGCAGGTCACTGGGCCACCGGATCGCCTCACCCCCGACCCCGCTCCCTCTGGGGAGCGGGGAGAAACGAGGTCGGCTGATCCGTGGACGGGCGACGGGCGGGGAAGACGCGGGTTCGGTTGCAATCGGTCGAGGATGGGCGAGCCACCGCGCGGATCGATCTGTTGGCGGTCGAAGAACCGATGGAGATTCGGTTGCGCAACGGGACGCGCACCCAGCCGGTGACGGTGACGATGCGCACCCCGGGGGCGGATTTCGAACTGGCGGCGGGATTGCTCTTTGCCGAGGGGATCGTCAACCGCCGCGCGCAGCTCAGCCGGATCGAATACTGCGTCGATTGCGAGGGCGACGCCGCGCAGCAGTACAACATCGTGACCGCGGTGACGGCCCCCGGGACGCGCGCCGATTTCTTCATTCCCGGGCGCACATTCGGGATGACGTCAGCCTGCGGGATGTGCGGCCGCGAGCGGATCGACGAAATCGAACGGCGCGGGATCGAACCCGTCCGCTCTGAGCTGATTGTTTCCTCTGACGTGATCACCAGCTTGCCGGACCGGTTACGGGAGGCACAGGGGCTGTTCGATTCCACCGGCGGGTTGCATGCGGCGGGGTTGTTCGATGCGAACGGTGCGCTGCTGGCGTTGCGCGAGGATGTCGGCCGGCACAACGCGGTCGACAAAGTGATCGGCTGGGCGTTCCTGGAAGACCGGCTGCCGCTGCACGAGTCGATCCTGATGATCTCCGGACGGGGGAGCTTCGAGATCGTGCAGAAGGCGGTCGCGGCGGGGATTCCGATCGTTTGCGCGGTGTCGGCGCCGAGCTCGCTGGCGGTCGATCTGGCGCGGCGGTTCGATCAGACGCTGATCGGGTTTTTGCGGGGGAGTCGGTTCAATATCTACAGTTCGGCGAAACGAATCGCGCTGGCGCCGGAGTTCTCTGCCGGACAACCCTAGAGCGGTTTCCAGATTGCCTGGGGTGCACTCCGGAGGCAAGCGCGTTGCCAGCACCCGCTGCGGCGGGGAGATCCTTCGTACCTCAGGATGACAGACCCATTCAGAATCTCAGTCGCCCGAACATCGCCGTACCGCGCTGGCTGCTCTTCGCGTGTTCGCGTTGCGTACCGGCCAGTGGAGGCGGCAGGCCCCGAACCCACCCTCGTCGATTCGATCCGTCAGCGCGTGGTGGTGCGCAAGGGGCGATGCACGGTGCACGTGTAACCGCAATGCGGTGCGTGCTGGGCGTGCGCGGTGGGGACGGATGTCCCATGGGGTCCGCCCGGAACCCCAACGGTATGCCCTGCCCGGGCCGGGTTTGCGCTCGCCCAGATCGAATCGACTACCGACTGCCGCCTCCTGCTGACCAGATCGATCCATACGATCCCGGAAGGTCGCCCGGGAAACAGCCGGCCGAACCCTATTCGGCCATGTCCGTGATCCAGTTGATGCCCTGGATGAGGGTATCGAGCTCGCGTGCGTCCCTGGCGTAGGTATCTGCCTGGTCGCGCAAGGCTTTCACATCGAGCGCCGCGAATGAACGGAGCTCCGTCCGCGAGTATCGGTCGGCCTGGGTTGCGGCGGCATCGGCCAGCTCGGCGCGCGACTTCTGCAGCCGGCGCAGGGTATCGCGCCGGGCGAGGGCGGCGGTCATGGAGACGCCCGGGGAGACCTCGGTCGCAAGGTTCTGGAGATTGATGCGCACGACGAGCACCTCCAGACGGGCGGCAACCCGATCCATTTCGGCCAGCAGGGCAGCGGCGTCTTCCGGCGGGGTTTCGCCTTCCTGGAAACGGGCCGACTGCTTGGCCCGCGCGGCGAGCTGACCGTAGCGCGTCTGAAGATCGGCTCGCTCGGCCAGCGCTTCGGCAAGCTTCATGCAGGTTCCTCCTGTAGTGCGCGGGGCCGGACATTGCCACGCAGAACGTCGATGCTACGCAAACGCATCGCGAACTGCAAGCTGGCGCAGGTCTTGGTGGGCTGCGGGAATGGCTTTGGGCTGGCTTCCGATGACGAGCGCTTCCGCACCCGCGATCGCATCCTCCCCTTTACAACTCCACTCCTGAATCTACAATGGGCCCTCTACTCGAAGAGCGCGCAGCACGTCCATCCGAAGGGGCAAATCACCATCATGCACACTCGCCGAACGGTTCTGGCCGCCTCCCTTGCCGCTGGTCTCGCAGCAGCAGGCGCGCCCGTCTCTGCACGTCAGTCACCGGTGGCCGACGAGGGGCTGGATCAGGCAATCGACGCGTTTTACGCCGCATATGGGCAGGCAGTAAACGGCGATGCCGCGCCGATGCTGGCGCTCTGGTCGCAGGCGCCCTACGTCTCCACCATGCATGCGGTTGGTGGCGAGCAGCTCGGTTGGGAGCAGGTCCAGAGCGCCTGGACCGGACTGGCAGAGCGGGTCACGAGCGGATCGATCGCTTTCACTCCGCTGGTCACCTTCGTCCTGGGTGAGACCGGAGTTGCCATTGGCAGCGAGGCTGGAAACATCGTCGTCGAAGAGCGAAGAGATTGCGTTCGAGCTACGGGTGACCAATATCTTCTCGCTGGTCGATGGGGAGTGGTTGGCTATCCATCACCATGGCGACCTGCTCGATTCCCTCGACTCCACAAGCTAGCGCCGGCGCACGCAAGTCATTCCGGGAGCGACGTTCCCTGATCGAACGCCATGCGCCACTGGCCGTCGCGCAGCCGCCAGATGGACGAGCGGCGGCTGCGACGGTCGCCGACCTGCACCACGCAGGTGAGCAGGTAGCAATCCGGGGCGAGCTCGCGTACGTGTGGCTCGCTCAGCTCGGCGGCGGCGTAGCTCGATTGATCGGTGTTCGTGAGATCGGCCAGGATGTCGGCGCGGGTCCAGAGGCGGCCGGACTGGCCGATCTCGGTGAAGTCGGGATCGAGCCAGCGGTCGAGGGCGACCGGGTCGGAGCGCACCGCTGGGTCCAGCATGGTGCGCTCCGCCTGGATGATCGTGTCGGCAATGGAGTTGGCGTTCATCGGTCTCCTGCTGGCAGCGCTCGAATCGATGCGAACGCGGGGCGCAGGGTCGGCATGTTACGCCACGGGCGAGGGTGACGCCTCCATCGCTTCGGTTGGTTCCGGGAGCGGCGTTCCCCCGATGGGCGGCGAGGCGATGGGCGTTGCGGCCGGCATGGCCGGCGAAGCGCTTACGAAAAAGGCACGAATGGTGTTGCCGAGCTTGACGAAGGGTGCGAACTGCGGGGTGCCCGCGCCCAGCACGACGTAGTCGCCCGAGACCGCGATGCCGCCGCTGACCGATGCGCCGAGATCGCTGCTCCAGACTTCGGAGCCATCCGCCAGCGAGCGGACGCGCAGGATGCCATCGAGTCCGGCATGGAGCACGACATCGTTGGTGATGCTGGCGGGCGATGCAGCGGGCGCGTCTTCGGTCGTGGTCCAGAGGACCTCACCGGTGGCGGTATCGAGCGCGGTCACCAGACCGGTGGCGGGGCCATCGAACTCGGGCCAGTCGGTGGCCGGGACCGCGATGACGCCGTTCGAAACCGCGGCGGTGCCTTCCATGCCGCCGAGGAAGCCGGCCGGGCTGATCTGCTGCTGCCAGACGACCTCACCGGTGTCGCGGTTCAGGGCCCAGTAGATTCCGCTTTTCTGACCGATGCCGACCAGATCGACCGATTGCCCGTCGATATCGGCGGAGAAGAGATTCGGAGAGGCGCTAAAGGCGACATCGTCGACCGGGGCGGTGGTGCCATCGTTGGGGGGACCATTGAAGACCCAGGCGATCTCGCCAGAGGTGGCGTCCAGCGCGACCACGCTGGTCGGGTCGCCGTAGGGAGCCGGGTTTGCGGTGTAGGCATTCTGGGTGCCGACGAAGACCAGATTGCGTTCGGGGTCGATGGCCGGCACATCGAAGACGCCGGCGCCATCGGAACCGTCCGGCACCATGT
This sequence comes from uncultured Chloroflexia bacterium, assembly GCA_963720855.1. GTDB lineage: Bacteria > Chloroflexota > Chloroflexia > Thermomicrobiales > UBA6265 > JAMLHN01. The sequence goes on from CAVRGV010000003.1 coordinate 1,445,728, forward strand.
AGGTTTGCCAGCGGAGCTCACCAGTGGCGGCATCGAGCGCGACGACGCTGCCGCGGAAACCGGTCTCTTTGGCGACCGAGGCCACGCCGATATAGAGGGTGCCGTTCCAGACCACCGGCGACGACCAGATGCTGGCGGAGGGTTGCTGATCGACCTTCACCGACCAGATCGGCGATCCGGTGGCGGCATCGACGGCATGCACGGTGGCGGCCGCATCGCCGACATAGACGATGCCATCGGCAACGGCGGCCGAACCGGTGATACCGAGGTCGATACCGAGATTCGGCTCCGGGACCGCGGCGCCGGTGGCATAGGTCCAGACCGAGGCGCCGGTCGCGAGATCGAGCGCATAGAGATTGCCGTCATAGGAACCGGCGTAGACCACGCCATCGGCGATGACAGGGGTGGCGCTGATCGGTCCACCGATATCGACGCTCCAGGCGGCGCGTCAGATTGGGCGCGGTGGAGGTGTCGAGGTTGCTGGGTAGCGCGCGGGTGCCGGACGTGTCGGCGCTATAGACCGGCCAGCTCGTGGTGTCGGTCGTCACTGGGGTGGCGTCCTGGGCGAGGGCTCGGGTGGACGGAAGCACACCGATGGTGATGCCGAGTAGCAATGAAGCGATGAAAACCCACAAGTGGTGACGAGGGGTGGAGCGCATGTGCACAGCACATCTCCTTACGAAAGGCGGAGGCCGCACGCATGCGACCGTTCATGCCTCAATCTTAGGAGCGCGGCCGGGGTACCCGTGAATTTCCGACATCCCACGTCGCTGCTGAACCCTGAGCCAGGCGCTGTCGATCGGGCACTCGCTCAGACGACAACAGGGTGCAAATGAAACAGTCGTCATCGAGGGAGATTTCACCGATGCCAGTCACCTACCCGAATGAAACCGCCGACTATCGTGCCGCGCGCGATGAGCTGCTGGAGATGGAGATCGAGCTGCGCCGGCTGACGGAGGCGGTCGCAGTGAAACGGCGCGCGTTGCCACCGGGCGGCGAGGTTGCCGAGGATTATGTCTTCACGGAGCTTGGGCCGGATGGCGACGCCGCGAGAGGTGCGGCTGTCGGAGCTCTTCCGCGAGGGGCAGAACACGGTCATTCTCTACAACTACATGTTTGGGCCGCAGATGGAGCAGCCGTGCAGCGGGTGCACGCCGTTCATGGACGGTGTCGAGGGCGCGGTGCCGCATGTGCAGCAGCATGTCGATTTCGTGCTGGTGGCGCGCTCGCCGATCGAGCGCATTCGCGCCTTTACCGACGACCGGGGATGGACGAAGTTCCGCATTGTCTCGTCGGCGGGCAATTCCTACAACCGCGACTACTTCGGGGAAACCGCGACCGGGAGTCAGATGCCGATGCTGAATGTGTTCCAGCGCGACGCGGACGGGACCATTCGGCATTTCTGGGGTGCCGAGCTGATGTTCGCGCCGACGGATCCCGGCCAGGACTGGCGGCACAGGTCGACAGCATCGACCCAGCCTGGAACATCCTCGATCTGACACCGGAGGGGCGTCCGGAGGAATCGCAGTTTCAGTTGAGCTATTCCTGACGCCCGAAACTACCATTGTCCTGACCCATCGTCTCGATCGTCGATGGGCCAGGACGCACGTACTCGCTACTCGGGTTCAACCAGGCTGGCCGAGCGCTGGACTGATTGCGCAGGCGGAAATTGCTCATGGACGCGGACTGTGATCTACGGCTACCACCACACTGAATCGAGCGCACGATCGGCGAGCGACGCTCCGTACCACTCCGCCCTGGTCGACTGGATTCGCAAGTTTGCTGCCAACATGGCGTGTAACATAAGGAGATCGGCTCGGGAAGACATCCGAATCCCGCGAGGCACGAACCCGGCGTACACGACTGGCCGTTGGTGCCTCCAACGCACGCGTCAAAGTCCGGATAAAAGTATTGGGCGCAAGCATTCCCTTCGCCACAGGATCCGCCTGACGGCACCGTCCGGAAGCAGAGACCAACGAGACAGATTCCTTCCGGACATCCGCATTGGCCTCCGCAGCCGTCGTCTCCGCAGATTCCCGGTTCGCAGCCTGGTGTACAGCACACTTCCTCCCAGGTGCACACCTGTCCTGAGGCACAGCACGCGTTATCGCAGCAAAGCGCCGCGCTGTCACAGCAATCGGGCCCACAGGACGCGCCAGAGGAGCAGGAATGGCTTGGACTGACCGTTTCGTCCATTGCTTCTCGCGCCTGCGCGTCTGATCAGCAGGGGCTAGTCAAATGGGTCACAGCTTTCTGGCAGGATCATGCAACCGGCTGACACGGTCGCACCGGTGGATTGCGAAACCGCGATTGGGCAGACGGTGATTGTGACGAAGGGTTCGTGCTCGACCCATACGTTCGTCATGGAGAATTCCAAGTTGCCATGCTGATCGACCGGCAAGTCATTGTAGAACTGGTCGTCCAGAAAACGGGAAACCATGCCATTCGCTCTCGCGAGCATCGACAAATTCACCAGGTCGTTGGGGGGGAATCCGCTGAGATCGAGGAACACAAGGCAGCGGTCGACAAGGTTGAGCAGGAGGGCGGTCATGGCTGGGACGGCTATGGTAGCGGAACCGGTCGGCGTGCCGGTCTCAGTCGCGGTGCCAGTCGGCGTCTGGGTCGGCGCTGTCGTGTGAGTCGGAGCCGCCCAGGGTAAGCCGCAGTCGACCGGTCCATCGAAGAGGTTGGCCGAGAGACTCGTCTCGATATGCAACCGGAAGCCGGGCCGAAATACGCTAGGGAACGGAATCCCAGATTGAGCCGCAGTGAGGTCAAGCGTCGCTCGCCCACTGTCATCGGTGAAGCCACTGAAATTGTGCAGCCCCTGTTCGATGGCGTCCGTATCGTCTGAGATAAGAACCCAGCCAATCAGCTCGGAGCTGGGCCCGCCGGTAATTTGCGCATCGAGGGCGCAGGTCTCGCCGTCTTCATTTGGACTGAACTGGACATGCAATTGGGCGCCCGGCGCGGGTTGGGTGGGGGTTGGGCTCGCGGTTTGCGTCTCGGTCGGTGATTCCGTTGCCGTGCTGGTTGGCGTCTCGGTTGGGGTACTTGTTTCGGTTGGAATCGACGTTGCCGTGTTCTCTGCAGTGTTTGTTGACGTCGAGGACGGGATCGGCGTCTCGGTCGGCACTCTGGTTTGGGTTGGCGCTGTCGTCTGGGTTGGCACGGTCGTGTGGGTCGCCGTTGGCTGCGATGTTGGGGTGCGGGGGATGCAGAGCCCATTCTGGCACAGACCACTGAGACACTCCGCATCGGTGCAGCAGCCTCCGGCCGGCAGGCAAACCAGTACCCCAGAACCGGAAGTGCAGCATCGTTCCGTGTCGCTGCAGCAGGTATCCCCGCAGGCGGCGGCCGGACGGCAGCAATGCTGACCCTGGTTCACACAGACGCCGCTACAACACCCGTCGACCGAACAGACGGGGTTCCCGGCGCCGCAACAGAGCTCTTCGCCATAACAGGCGCCGAAGCAGCAGGCGCCATCACAGCATTCGGCTTGCCCATTCGGACAGCAGTCGGAGCCGCACCCGGACGTTCCCGCTGGGCAGCAGCATCCGGTGCCACAGGGAACCTGCTGACCGGGGCACGTCACCGGCTTGGGCGTTGGTGTCGGACGACGCGCCGCTCGCACGTCGTCCTCCATCATTACGGCGCCAACCGTGGCGATGCCACCTAACCCCAGTAGCCCTTTGATTACCGTCCGTCGAGAGGCACCCTCACCCAGGATGCGCGTAAACGCATCGAACCGCCGGTCGTCCATAACCCACGCAATCTACAAAGGCAAATTGCCGCCATTCTCCCAATTTTTGCAATCGGCGGGAGCATACCGCGAACGGGGCTGGAATGCGAACGACCTGGGCATTCACCCAAGTCGTTCGGCTACGCGTTTCGATCACGCCATTCGGCCGCCATGGATCGAGCGGCGCGATGCCTACCAGGTCGTGCCAGCGGGCTCCTGGATGGTGACGTTGATGCGGTTGAAGAAGTTGATCAACGCGATTGCCAGGATCAGCGCGGCCAGCTCTGGCTCGTCGAAGTGCAGGCGCAGCCGGTTCCAGAGCTCGTCCGAAACGGGCTCGCCGCGGCTATCGGCCATGCGGGTGGCGGATTCGGTCAGCTCGAGCGCCAGGCGCTCCTTCTCCGAGAAGTACGGCGAGTGCCGCCAGACGGCCACGGTGTCGATGCGCTCCTGGGATGTGCCCAACTTGCGCAGCGCATGCACATGTCCATAGACACAGGCGGCGCAGCCGTTGATCTGGCTGGCTCTCAGCGAGACCAGCTCGCGCAGCTCGTGTGGACAGGCCACCCTGTTCGATTCCGCCCAGCAGGTGCGGGATCGCGCGCATCGTCTCCGGCAAGAGGGTGGCCGGGTTTTCCATCCGTTTCGCGGTCATCGTTTGCATCGGGTTCTCCTTTCATGCGGGCCGTGTTGTCACGTTTGCCCGTTCCGATGGTTCATAGTGTTGACACGCCAGCGCGGAGGAATGTGACCGATGGCCCAAACCGATCCCCTCGTTCTGCAATTCGAACTGCATCGCCCGTATCTGCGCGGGGTGGCCTATCGGATGCTCGGCTCGTTCGACGATGCCGAGGATGCGGTGCAGGACGCCTGGCTGCGGGCGACCGCGGCGGGGTTCGACGGGATCGAGAATGTGCGCGCGCTGGCTGACGACGATCGTCAGCCGCATCTGCCTGAACATGCTGCGGGCGCGCAAGCTCCATGGGGAGGAATCGCTCGAGCTGCACATGCCCGATCCGATCATCGGGCCACCGGCCGAGGATCCGGAAGCGCAGGCGGTGCTTTCCGATTCGGTGAGCTTCGCGCTCTTTCTGGTGCTGGAAACACTTTCGCCGGACGAGCGGCTGGCGTTCATCCTGCACGACATGTTCGGGGTGCCGTTCGACGAGATCGCGGCGATTCTGGACAAATCGCCGGACGCCGCGCGCAAGCTGGCCAGCCGGGCGCGTACCCGGGTCCGCAGTGGCGCGCCCTCCCCCACTGCGCCCGCCACCGATCGCGCCGTGGTCGATGCTTTCATCATCGCGGCGCGCACGGGGGATATGGAGACCCTGATGCGGGTGCTGCATCCCGATGTGGTGGTGCGCTCCGACTTTGGCGGGGGACGCCCGGTGATTCCGGTGCATGGCGCATTGGCCGCTTCCCGGGGAGCGACCACCTTCGCCAGCCGTGCGGAATCCGGCTACGCGGCCACGATCAATGGCGCGCCTGGGGCGATCGGGATCATCGATGGCGCGATTCTTTCCATGGCCGCGTTCACGGTGGTCGATGGCCGGATCGTGGCGATCGATATCCTGGCCGATCCGGAGCGGATCGGCCGGATCGACCCACGTGTGCTGGAGACGCTGCCGCGCCTCTGAGACAGTGAGTTCACAGGGTTGGGAACAGCCACGTTCGAAGAGCGCGCTTAGTTGATGGCAATGCCTCCACAGAGGAGCTTCCGCCCGGCGGAGAGGCACTGTTGCGGGTAGGACTCCGCGCAGACGATGGCGGGGGTGGAGCAGGGGGTGCACTTTTTGCTCGAGGAATCGAAGCAGAACGGGGTTTGCTTGCTGGGGCCGACGCCCTTGCCTTTGGTCCCATCCTCATTATGCAGAGAGCAAAGACGCGATCGGTCGAGCAGCCGTCGATGAAGAGGCCGCCCAGTCCGAAATTCTCCGGCAGGTCGAAGTCGGTCTGCTGCAGGGCGGCGAAGGCGAGCCCCGGTTCGGCATAATCGGAAAGGAGCTGGACCGTGTAGGTCAGGGTTCCGCTCGCCTCGTCCCAGACCGGTTCCAGCAGCTCGAGGATGAGGACGTCCTCCTCGCCGTTTTCGGTGGTGACCACGAGGGCGGCGTTGGGCGGGTCTTCGGGGGTGAAGCCAAGGCCTTCGAGAAACGTGGCCGTGGTCGCGAGCCCGAAGACGCGCTCGGGTCGGTCGCTAAAGTAGATGGTTTGCGGATTGAGACCATCGAGCGTGAGCGCGAATTGCCCTTCATCGGCGTTCAGGGGAGTCAATCGAGCCGCCGGCGAACGATTGCACGAAGAGGAATTCGGATGTGTCCGCGGCGGCGCCGGGATGGACGGTATCGGGCAGCTCATCCGCGACCGGGGTTGCGTCCTGCGCCATGGCGAATCGGTTACTCGAAACGGCGAGCGATGCGGCTGCGATGCCGGCCCCGGCCTTGCCCAGCGTCGAGCGGCGCGTGATGCGATGCGTGGCTAGTCGGGCGGCGATGCGGTCGAATTGATGGGAGTCCATGATTGCTCCTTACCGGGAACATGTTCGGGATCGTTGGAAACGGATGAGCGGATCATAGCGTGCATTCGGCGGCAGAAAATCTCACCGCCTTGAATGCAGCGTGCCGGCGCGCCGGCACAGCCCATTACCGGTCGATGCAGGCACCCACCATCGCCTGCACCTGCGCGACGATCTCAGGAGAAACCACCCCGCGCCGGCGGAGAAACCGCTGGTTGCTTTGCGCTCGGGCCTGATCGCACATGACGACCGAGGGCTTGGTCAGTCCACCTTCCGGCGGTTGCAGGCGAATATGGAGCGGAATGTTGCGATCGGTGCCGGTAATCGGCACCACGATGGAGAGCCCATTGGGTAAGCGGTTGAACTGGTCGTTGGAAATGACGAGGGCCGGACGTATCCCACCTTGCTCTCTCCCGACCTGGGGATCGAAATCGATATCCCAGACTTCACCAGTACTAGGTTCTGGCGTGCTGGGCACGAATCTCCTCCTCCTCTTCCGCAGAGTAGTACGGAGCCTCATCTTGAAGACCGTCCATCGATGCCCCTTCGAAGAGTGCGATCTCGTGCTGGTACTCCCGCCAGGCGCCCGGATCAGAGCGAAGTTGGGCGAACGACGCATGCACGTCCGTCCAGAACTTCTCTTTCTGGTATTGGGAGACCGCATCATCGATCACCTGGCCGATCGAGCGGTGTTCCTCGAGCGCGATTGCGCGTAACCGCTCAGCCACCCGCTCATCGACGCGAACTGTGGTCGCCATTTTGCTCATCCTTTCACGAACCGGTTCGCATCTCTCGTCTTCTACTGCGGATGCCTGTATACGATATTGTAGACGATTCTGTTTACACCCCGCGCACCTCAGCGATTCTGACACCACCTGCTGATGGAATCAGTTGACCTCAAGTTACGTTGAGGTTGTATGGTTTTGGCACCGCTTCCCGTGGCGGCGAATGCTTGACTTTCGGGAAGGTGACCGGCAATATGGAACGCTGCAGGGTCCTCCCTGCCAACCGATCGCCCTCGTACGGGAAGGAAGGTGCCGTTATGGTGTGCTGCCAAATCGAAATGAATATTGGCGACGCCGTGGCATCTGCTGCTCCTGTTCCTCTCGCAGGGTTTGGTCGGTGCCTCGAAGCGAGCGGTCGGCCTCGTAAGACGCCCGACTTTCGCGCTCGCTTCGGACGCGGTCCCTGTTGATTTCCATCGCAGCGACCAGTCCAATAGCTTCCCGGTAACGCACCGACAATCCATTCGCCGCGCGCGTCGCGGCCGAAGTCCTCCAGCGCGGCATCAGTTCGTGTCGTTCCGCCTGCGCTGGCGGTCAAGAGGAGAACCCTCAGTGAATCATTCTGTCGAATCATCCATGGAACACGCCCAGAACGCGCTCGAGCTGCGCGATGTCACCAAACGCTTCCAGAAGAAGCGGGGCGACTATACCTATGCCCTCAAGGGGGTCTCGCTCACTCTGAAACGGGGTGAAGTGGTGGGGATCCTGGGGCCGAACGGCTCGGGCAAGAGCACGCTCGTGCGCGTGATCTCGACCCTGACTGTGCCCGATACCGGCACGGTCCAGATCTTCGGGGTCGACGCGGTCGCGCATCCGAAGATCGTGCAGCGCTACATCAACCGGGTGAGCGTCGAGGCCAGCTTCTTCAAGAAGATGTCCTCGATGGAGAACCTGCTCTTCGGGGCCAAGCTCTACGGCATCACCGACAAGGAGAGCCGCCCGCGCATCATGGAGATCCTGCGCAGCATCGGTTTCGATGTGAAGCGGGTGGGCGAGCCGATGGAGCATCTCTCACGCGGCACGCAGCAGAAGATCGCGCTGGCGCGGGCGCTGCTGACCAGCCCGATGCTGATGCTGCTGGACGAGCCGACCACCGGACTCGATCCGCGCAGCAAGCGGGACGTGCAGGAGCTGATCTGGAAGATCCGCGCCAGTCACGACTCCACCATTCTGCTCTGTACCCACGACATGGGCGAGGCGGAGGAGCTGTGCGACCGGATCGGCATCCTGGTGGATGGCAATCTGATCGCGCTCGATACGCCGCTCGGGCTCAAGCAGCAGTATCAGCAGGGAGATGAGCTCCCGACATTGGAAGAAGTCTTCATGCTCGCGACCGGGCTGTCGCTCGACGACGCCATTTCCGAGAAGGATGGCGACGGAGACGAGAGCGCCCCGACGATCGAGCTCGAACGAATTGCTCGAGGTTTGATCGAGACTATGAGCTCGTTACACGCGCCTATCCAGACAATCGAACTGGAAACGCGAGCTGGTCGCCATCTGGGGCTATGCGCAGCGCAACTATTTTCTGACCCGGCGCTACTTCCTGTGGGAGGTGGTCTGGCTGGTCTATTCGACCATGAACGCGCTGACGATCGGGTTCATCGGGGCCTCGGTCGGCAGCACCGCCGCGGAAACCGCGCGCGCCACCACCTTCCTGCTGATCGGCACGCTGATCTGGAGCTACCTCTCCATGATCTTCGACATCCTGTCGGAAACGGTGAGCTGGGAGCGCTGGGAAGGGACGATCGAATACACCTTCATGAGTCCGGCCAGCCGCGCGTCGCAGCTGATCGGGATGGGGATCTACGCGGTTGCCTACGGCATCCTGCGCATGATCATCATGCTGGGGGCGATCTCGTTGTTCTTCGAGCTGTCGATGGACAACGCGAATTATCTCGGCGCGCTGGCGCTGCTGGTGATCTGCAGCATCTCGCTGGTCGGCTTCGGGATGATGGCGGCGATCATGCCGCTCATCTCACCGGAGAAGGGCCAGCAGGTGACCTATATCTTCTCGGCGGTGCTGCTGCTTGATCAGCGGTATCTACTACAGCATCGACGTGCTGCCGGGCTGGATGCAGCCGCTGGCCAAGCTGTCGCCGATCTACTACACGCTGAACGGGATTCGGGCGATGCTGCTGGATGGGGCGTCGTTCACCAGCCAGTGGGCCAATATCTGGCCGCTGCTGATCATGGGCGCGGTCTTCCCGCCGCTCGGGTTGTACCTGTTCGGTAAGGGCGAGCATTACGCGAAGGTGACTGGCCGGTTGAAGCGGGCTGGGTAGTCGGTTGATCGTCGCGGTCAGGGGGAGCAGGGCACAATGTCCCTGCTCTCCGCTATCCCGTGAGG
>CAVRGV010000004.1:0-176980 GCA_963720855.1 uncultured Chloroflexia bacterium
TCGGCATGATTTCCTGCTCGAAGCTCTTGTAGTGCGCATCGAGCACATTGAGCGGCATCTGCACCGAGTCGAACGGAAAGCCCTGCGACAGCATACGTTTGTGGATGGCAGGATCCTTGTGCCCGGTGAAGCCGATATAGCGAACGTATCCCTTTTCCTTCGCCTTTAGCAGCGACTCGGCCGAACCGCCCGGGGCGAAGATCCAGTCGACATCGTCTTCCCAGACAACTTCATGGATCTGCCAGAGATCAAGATAATCCGTCTGCGAGCGGCGCAGACTGTCTTCCAGTTTCCACATCGAATGGTCGGCTTTGCGATCGTGCGCGCAGTCCTTGGTCATCAGGAACGCCTTTTGACGATAGCCGTCCTGCGCCAGCGCCTTGCCCATACGTCGCTCTGATCGCCGTCGTTATAGTCCCAGGCGTTGTCCATGAACGTAGCTCCGGCATCGATGCACTCCTGCACGATGCGGATAGCCGTGGCCTCATCAGTGCCCCGGCCGCCCAATATGCGCCCCGCCCACGCAGAGCAAGCTCACTTGCTCGTCATGCTTTCCGAATTGCCGTGTGGGAATCGAACCCGCCATGGAACTGTCCTCCTCGTTGCAAGCCATCATGAATCCGTCTCTGCACCATACCCGCCCCGGCCGATCGATGCAATTCCGGTGGCGAGCTCGCTGCAGTTGCTCACAGCATACTAACGAAATCTCAAGTGTCACCGAGTGGTACTCTTATCCAACTTGCGGGGAACGTCAATCGCCATGCCATCGCGACAATCCTGGAAACAACGGCTCAAGAACTGGTCGATCGTCATCGGCTTGCTGCTGCTTTGTCTCCTCTTTGGCGTCTTTGTCTGGTTCAACAAGGAAACGACCCCCGTCCAGCCCGGCTCGTTTTACACCCCGCCCAATCCCCTGGCCGCCGGCGCACCGGGTGACGTGATCCGTACCGAAGAAATTACGCGCGATCTCCCCACGGGCGCCAAAGCCTGGCGGGTGCTCTACCTGTCGAACGATCTGAACGACCAACCGATCGCGGTTTCCGGTCTGGTCGTGGCTCCTACGGCGCATCCGAGAATCCGCGGCAGATCGTGGCTATTGCCCGGGGCACGCAGGGGATCTACCCGTATTGCGGTACCAGCCAGCTCCCCGATGCGCTCACCCACCTCGACCTGTTGCAAACCATGATCGACCAGGGCTTTGTGGTGACCGTCACCGACTATCCGGGTATCGGCACGCCCGGTATCAGCCCCTACCTCGTCGGGAAGGTCGAAGGACAAACCGTGCTCGATTCGGTGCGCGCCGCCCGCAATCTGGTTCCGGATGCCGGAGCCGATTTCGCGATCATCGGCGCGTCCCAGGGGGGCACTCCGCCATGTTCGCGTCCCAGATGGTGTCCGACTACACCCCGGAGCTCACCCTGAAGGGAACGGTCACCCAGGCGGGCGCGTTCGACCTGGCCGGCATTCTCGAGGCTCGCAGTCAGGACCGCGTCGGGCGGCATTCTCTTTCCCTTCGTCTTTTATGCGTGGAGCGACGCCTACGGTATCCCGCTCGACGGAGTCATTCAGCCCGACTACGTCGATGAATCGGAACGCCTTGCCAAGACCTGCATCACCCAGCCGCTGGCCTATCTCAAAATCCGCAACATTCCCAATGGGGGCGATCTGCTGGCCATCGACCCGACCACTACCGAACCGTGGAGCGGCCTGATTGCGGAAAACACCCCGACCGGCCCGGTTTCCACTCCCCTCTTGCTGGTCCACGGCACCGCCGACAAGTCATCCCCTTCCAGGGCAGTGTCGACGAAGCCGCGCGCCGGTGCTCTGAGGGGGAAGATGTCACCTTCCTTCAGTATCTGGATACGCCGCACGACGCGGAAACCCAATCGATGCTGACGGCGCTCGGCTGGGTGGTCGACCGCTTTGCCGATGCGCCCTCGACATCTAACTGCGCCAATCGCCCACCGCCCGGCTCGACCAGCGCGTTTGCACTATCAGCAAATCTTTAGGTACGACTCCTAAAATCGGATCGAACGTACGCGGAACTTCACCTAGACTGTGAGCCGATGCACGATATCGAACACCCAGCTCGTCCAACATCTCTCCCTGGAGTGGCCGCCTGTCGCGCTTTTGGGGTATTGGACTGTTGCTGGGATTGGCGTTTCTGTTCGTGGCCTAGCTGTGGCTGACCCGGGAATCGGCCGCAGTGCAGCCAGTGAGCATCGTCACTGCTCCGCCCTCCGCTGGATAACCCCAGCCCGTCCATCGAGGTCGTTCCCTATCAGCATGGATCGAACCGTCGCAACTCATTGCGCGGCCACAACCCCGGTCGGAGGGATCTGCTTCATCATCGGCAAGCAACCCTGCTCCTGCTCCCATGACGTTCACCTAGCAGACCGCGCCACACATCGAAACGATTACACTTTCACTGGCCGGACCGCCATCGCATTCGTCCGGCTGGATCGAATCCTATGTCAACGCTCGTCCGTCTTTTCACACTGCTCACCATCGCCGCTGCCAGCTTTGCGCTGCCGATGACCTGTGCCCAAGGCACCTCGGCGGCTGACCGATGACGCTGGAGATTTCCGCGGTTCTCAGATCGATGCCTCCGGGACAATCCGGCTGACATGACCGGAGATGAACCCGCGGCCAGATCGATACCCCAGCATCTTTTCGACACGTTGCCGCTCGACTGCGGTGATGGAGCGACACCGCGGGTCGCTGAGCATCCGGCCACCTTCGATACGCAACCGTTCGTGCCTGGCTATCTTGTCGTCTAGCATTCGCCTGGTGGAGCAATCTACCGAGTTCTGTCGCTCCACCTCCCGCGATGAATCCAATCGAAAGTCGCGCCGGCCCGCCCGACGCGCCGCCCGCCCAAATCTATCGACTGATCGCGCTGCCCCGTGGAACGGCGTGTGGCCTTCTGCGATTGTCGTGCGATCGAGATGAAGCACCGCTTCCCTTGGAGCGGTATCGCGATGTTCGCCATGCGATGGAGAGACAACCCAATGGAATCACCGTCCGATAAAAACACGAGTAAAACCAGATCCAAACGCCGCACCCGCGCCCAGGTCCGGGCTGAAACCGAACGCGCCCGCAGACGACGGATCGCGCTCATCGCCGGGGCAGTCGTCGTTGCCGTGCTGGTGGCGGGTGGACTGATCTGGAGCAACCGCAGTTCGAGCGATCTGCCCACCTTGCAGGTTGCCGACGCTGCCGAGTTGTCCGGAATCCCGACCGACGGCCGCGTGATTGGCGATCCCAACGCCCCCGTGCATCTGATCGAATATGGCGACTATCAATGCCCGGCCTGCGCATCGTTCGCCACTGGGGCCTTCCCCGAGCTGCTTTCCGGCTATATCGCTCCCGGCAAGGTCAGTTTCGAATTCCGCGATTTGGCGTTTCTGGGAGACGATTCAGTGACTGCCGCACAAGCCGCGGCCTGTGCGATTCCGCAGGATGGCTTCTGGCTCTACCACGACACCATTTACGACAATCACTATGGAGAGAATCTTGGCAATTTGAGCAAATCCCGCTTGCTGAAAATGGCCGAGCTTTCCGGTCTCGACCGTGACCAGATTGCCTCCTGTCTCGATGACGGCACCACCGCGGCCGATGTGCAGACCATGCATCAGGAAGCCACGCAGCTCGGTGTCACCAGCACGCCATCGTTCGTGGTGAATGGCGAGCTCATCCAATGGCAGGGATGGGACGCATTGAAGCAAAGTCTCGATGCCGCTCTTGCGAACCAATAGCCGCCTGACTGCGATCTCGCTCGCGCTGGCGCTGATCGGGATCGCGGTTTCCGCCTATCTCACCCTGGTGCACTACCGGGACGATCTGCTCGTCTGTGCGGTCGGCGGGTGTCATACCGTGCAGAAGAGTCCCTACGCCGAGCTGGCAGGCATCCCGGTCGCGCTGCTGGGACTCGGGATGTTCATCGTCGTGACGGTGCTCCTGCTCGTGCGCCGGATGCGGCCCGCCTGGGAGGACACCATCACACTGGCCACCTTCGGCCTGGTCCTGGCCGGAGCCGTCTTTGCCATCTACCTCACCTACCTGGAGCTGTTCGTCATCCACGCCGTCTGCCAGTGGTGCGTGCTGACCGCCATCATCATCTGGCTCTTGACGCTGGTCGAGGGAACGCTGGCCTGGCGTTCCCTCCAGCCGCCGTCGGAGCTGGACGACGGCGACGAGCTCGAGCCGGCCCCCTGACAGATTCCGTCAGCGCATTCGGCCAGTCGTAGCATTATGTTAGCGACGCGCGAAGCGTCTCGCATGGAGGTAATCGCTATGACACCGATCGAAAAGCGCGACGATGTAAACCCCGAAGCGGGGTGAGCACGAATACGGCGACGTGAAATTCGCCGATCCGACCAACAACAAGTACCCCATCGACACCGAAGAGCACGTCCGCGCCGCCTGGAGCTACATCCACCACAAGGACAACGCCGCCGAGTACGACAAAAAGGATCTGGAAACCATCAAGAACCGGATCAAGCGAGCCGGCGAGCAATACGGAATCGACTTCGAAGCGAAGTAGCGCCTCCCCCATATCGTCTGGGTCGGTTCCTCTGCAACCGCCCTCGTTCCCACCCGGAGCCGCGGCGGAGTGGAGGGATCTCTCGCTCGCATACATCCCGAGCCGGCGCCCCATCGCCGGCTCGGGCTCGTTCGCGCCCGCCCGATCGGTTAACCGCCCTGCGCCTGCCGGACCCGGAACCGTGGCAACTCCGCGGAACCCGAGTCCGCGCCTGCTCAGTAAAAATACCGACCATCCCAAACAGTTCGTGACGATCGGTATCCGTATTTCGTGCGATGTGCGGCCGGTTTGCCAGGCGCAAGTGCGAACATCGTCCCAACGCTGCCCGCGCAACGGTCTCTCCAGGTCCGCGCGTGGGCAGAGCCTGCTGCATGGTGCAGCGGCCGGGACGCAATCCACTCACAGGAGGCCACGACAATGGCTGGTGTCACGACCGTCGCATTCGATCAACCCGATGAAACCCGCACGTTTCCGCACGGCCGGTCGGACATCGTCCGTATCGGGAATGCGACCGTTTCCCAGCTCAGCCTTGAGCCAGGATGGCATTGGGCTTCCGACGTGAAGCCGATCGCAGGCACCGATACCTGCCAGGTGCACCACGTCGGCTACATGGTGTCTGGACGCCTGAAGGTCACCATGGACGACGGCACAGAGCTGGAGATCGGACCCGGCCAGGCCTATGTCATCGAACCCGGGCACGATGCCGTGGTCGTCGGAAACGATAAGGTGGTAGGGATCGAATTCTCGACCCCAGCCGCGGAGACCTACGCCAAGTCCGGCTCATAGCGACCGCCCGCGCAAATGCGAACCGGGGCCGGGCGATAGGCTCAGCCCCGGTTTTGCGTCTGGTTCGACCGACCGGCCACCCCGTTGACGCCCCCACCAATCCCACACATACTCACCCAACCAGCAAAATCAAGTACCCGATCCACAAAGTTCATTTCAAAATGTTCACCGCCCTTGAGGGCGCCGTGCTGACCCTGCTCGACGTGTCGACCATCGGTCGTGGCACGCAACGCTATCAGGCGAATAGAAATGTCCTCGCCAGCGATTTGCCGATGGTGCTCCAGTGCAGCTCGAAGGCGAAACAACTGAGCCGCTTCGTCCCGGTACCTGCCCTCATCACCGACCAATTGGTTGTACTTGTTCGGACTGTGGAGCTTCTTGCGAGTGCCAATCTGAGAAGATCGATCTTTTACCAGATCCAGCATGTAGGCGCCTTGATCGTCAGGCGATGTGATCGCGCGCGTTAGCACATGCGATGTGTTTTCAAGCTCCTCTACCGCCAGCACGTCATCCATAAACTGTGTGAACTGCCTGAGCACCGATAAAGCGGCTGATCTATTGGCTTGAGCAATGAGTTCGTCAGCAGAGGCAAGATGTGAAAGACCCTGCTGCAGGAATCCTGAATCGTCAATTGGGAGCGATGCGCTCTCGTAGTCGCCGCTGAAATAGGCGCGCGTGAGTATGCGCAGTGCACCGATCTCTGCCTCTATGCCCGAAACCAAGAGGCCGGCCAAATATTTGACGTCGAACCGAAGTACGAACGCTGTGCCTGCAGGAACCGTGGTCGGTCGGATTCGCATTTCTCTGCTTGCGGCGTCCCCTCGTCGTCGTCCATTCTGATGCGTCAGCGATCGGCGTGAAGCTGCTGAATGAGCTGGATTTCTCCCCAGTGCTCCGCTGTGTGGACGAGCGCATGCTCGACACACCAGGCGACGGTGAATCCGGTCTGCTCAGGCTTGGTAACGCGCGAGTAGCTCCGGACCTCGCTCGGATCGATGCCATCCAATCGGGCGAACTGCTGGCGGGTGAGCTCGCGTGCATCCTCAATGACTGCGATCAACTCGATGCGCGACCCGCTGAAGCGAAACTCAGCATCGCGGTCGCGGGTTAGTGGCTCGTCGAGCGCGCGAGCCAGCCAGATCGCCGCAGAAACGGTCATGTGTTTCACGAGAATTGCGGTTGAGTTCGTGTCCGAAGTGGACGGCTTCCAATCGAACGAGGCCTCATCTGCTCGATTCAGCAAGGCAATGAGATCGTCGAAAATTTCTTCAAGTCTGGCCAGGCTCGCCGTCAAGAACGGATCCATGTGATCCCCAATCTAGTGGGATGGTGGCCTGATGTGTAAGCATCATAGCGAACCCACCACCACACCGCTACAATCCCGTCTCCACCTGGACACGCCGGACCTCGGGAGCGACCAGCTCGGCCAATAGCCGGATGGTCTCTAAGTCATGACCGTACACGAAAGCAATGAAATACTGAAACCCGGCGCGAACAAGGCGCGCGTAATGGGCAATCGCCTGGTCCGGAGTGGCTGCCACGATCGTCTCGTGCGTAATGTCCCGTACCCACGCCGGAAGGAAGCGGTCGATCTTCTCGGCCACTTGTATTTGTGATTCCGCGATCACGAGCGGATATGTGGTGTGAGTCCGCAAGACCGAATCTGGCGGGCGGCCGAAGGTTGCGCAATGACGGTCGAGAGCAGCGATACGACTTCGGATTGCTTCTTCTCCTTGGACTCCTCCTGCGTATGCGTGCTCGCCAAAGTTTGCCGCGTCGGCATGTTGGGCGACCTGCCGCAACGTTACCCGCTCACCACCTCCGGCGATCAGAAGCGGAATACGGGGCTGCTGAACTGGTCCGGGTCGGAGCAAAGGAGCACTCACCGCGAAATGCTTCTCAGACGGGCCAGTAGGTGCGTCTCCCCATAAATACCGAAGTAGGCTGATCGCTTCGTCGAGCGCTTCCTGGCGGTCGCGCGTGCTCGCCCATGGCAGACCCATTTGCTCGAACTCGCGTGCGATGTCGCCAATACCAAGCCCAACCACGAGCCGACCGGCGCTCATCTGATCGATGTCGAGGGCGGTACGCGCCAGGACAACCGGATTGAGATAGTAGATGCACGTCACCAAAGACCCTAGGCGGATCCGCGTAGTTGTAGCGGAGAGCCCGGCCAATGTGGTCCAACAACCAGGGGAAAGAACCGGGTGATCGCTGCTCCAAAAGGAGTCGTAGTCAAATTCTTCTAGCGCAGCGACGAATTCAGAAAGCGCTCCCCAATCTCCGCGAGGTCCGTTGGCGATCCCGAATCGAACTTGGGCCGCGCTTTTCTCCACCCAAGGATGAGTAACCCATTCTGATACCGACGACAGAGATTCGAGCATGCGTACACCTCAATCTGGTCGAGCTCATCAGGGTTGCAAAAGGACCTAAGCTCCTGAAGTGAGAAGTCGCTGACGCCTGGATCGCCTTCACGGTACGATCAGTCAGCGCAACTGTCAACGCGGTCATTCGACAATCCTCTTTCGCGGTTTGCGTGCATGGTCACCCAAGCGGCAGTGTTGTTCCTTCGCTGATTGACGTGACCTATACATGAAATGATTCTGTTCGCTTCGGCGCATCAAAGCGAATTTCCAGCGACGCCGCTAAAATCTTGCACAAACTAAAGCTGAAACGAAGAGCTACGCGAGGCAAGTCCAGTGCGGTCCGATCAATTGCTGTGGCGCTGCGTTGGCGCGCTCAAGCTCGATTAGCGCAATCCGTACGTGGTCATCTGGGCGCGCGCCGACTAGGTTCATCAGATCAGGTTCGCCGGACCGAGGCTGTTCCGGCGAATCGCTGTGGCGCGGGTGAAATCCATAGTGCGAAAGGAATGTCATCCGCCACTCATCAGTGATGAGTGATAGATTCATGGGGCTACGGCGGTGAGGTCGTGGCGAATCGTAGAAAGGGGCCCGGCAATGGCCCAGGACGCTGGTCGCCCCCAGCTTTGCATGCGGTGCGGAACCGAGGTTCCCTACAATCGGAATCGGCTGCCGCTTTGTCCAACGTGCTGGGACATCGAAGCAACGGGAGCGCGAACCAATCCCACGCTCGTGCCGCAGGCTCCCGACCTCGGCCCTCAGGACCTTGCCGAGTCGGAACCGACGGTCGACGACTCGTCGGTTTTCTCGCGGCTTGCGGAGTCTGACTGACCTACGGACGTTGCCGGCTTTCGTTCGCTGATCTTCACTGCGGCCAAAGGTGTCGGGACGCCACTCGTAGCGTTCGAGACACGCTTCGCAGAACACGACGGCTTTTCCACGTCGTGGTTGGGCTGGTGCACCACAGCTCAGACAGGTGAGGCTTGTAAGGGAGCTCATCGAGCGATCAACCATTGGCCGACTTGCGTCTCCAGGATCATGCTCGTTTTCGTATCGCTCATAAAACGCGGCATACCAGGGGTACGAGCGGCACCATTGCCTGGATCATTCGCATGATCTCCGGTCGGCCGTACTGACCGAGAATGCATACCCACTCCCTCATCCCAGCCGCACGTCATCACGGTGATACGTCCGCACGGGCGACCGTCGATCCGTCGCTCCCGCTCGATCGCTGGGTCGTGGTGGGGCTCGTCGCACCCTGATCGAACGCTTGATCGGTCCTCGCGGAATTGGCGCGGTCGGCAGTATGGCGCTCGGCGATACCGTCCGCATTGCCATCCGGCCAACGCCCATGCGAACGTGCGATGTCCGTCGCGCCACGCTTTCCGGATTATCGGTATGCTGCCGCGACGCTCCTGGCTGATGATGCCTCGATCGAGCGCAGGATTCGCGTGGTGAAACGAAGGACGGAGCGGTGCAACGAGTACCTACCCCGGACGAAGCGCTTGGCATAGCGGTCGCTCGGGAATTTCTCGATATGGTTTCACGCCAGGATTGGTCGCGAGTCGATGCGATCCTGGGACCCGGCTATCTACCGCTCTATGGGATGCCCAATCAGCAACCGGGCCGAGACGGATGGATGCGCCGGCAGCTCAGCGATCCGATCTTCCAGGAAGTGGCGGACTACCACCTGGCCGAGATCTCACTCGCGGTGAACCTTCCCTTCGTGCATCTGCTGGTGGAAGAGCGCGGAACCTTTCCCGATGGGAGCGTGCTTCGCTCGCCGGTGGCCCTTGTCTTGCAGATCGAGGCTGGTCACGTGGTTGGAGCGTACGGGTTATCGCACGCTGCGTTGATCGACCACCAGCGATCGAGCGGGTAGCTCGGGGCTCTTCTATTGAAGAGAATCCGTGCCTCAGCGCTCCCTCTCGGTCCGATGTGTCCGCTGGCCACAGATCGTCCGGCGATGGGCGGAACGGCAATGACTCACGCAGAGGGGCGCATTTTGGGGTCCGCAACCGGGTACTACACGCCCGGTTCCTTGACGTTCGTGAAACCTTCCTGCCATGGCGCAAAACGAGGGCGCTTGAGGATCTGAATGTCGTTGGCTTCGAGCGTGTCCAGAATTGCGTCGGCCAGACGCTCCGCCTGGTCGAGCGTGAACAATTCACTGGTCATGAGCGCGCTGAGGATATAAAAGCGCGCCGGGTGGGATGAGGTCTCGGATTGCATGACGTGCGGATCGTATCAGCTCGCAGAATCTGTGTAAATCATTCACTGGTAACGAAGTCTCAGGCCGATGATTCCGTTCGACCCAATGGCTTTTGCGCCGTCGCAATGCTTCTACTATCCTGATGAAAACCCCTCACTGTCTTCTCATTGCTCAGGAGGTCCCAGTCCATGGACGATCGGCGATTCGACGCATTCACCCGAGCGCTCGGTCAGCGCGGATCGCGACGTGCGGCGCTGAAGACGTTGCTGGGACTCGGGGGGATTGCCGCCGTTGGCCGGATCGCCATCGGGGACGACGTCCGGGCGGCGCCACGACCGACGCCGGTTTCCCGGCCACCCCGCTGTCCCGGCAGCCAGACCCCCTGCGCCACCGGGTGCTGCTGCCCCAGTGGAACCCAGAACTGTGGCGGCGACTGTTGCCCAACCGGTGACTATTCGGTCTGTTGCGATGGCGCGTGCTGCAACGGCATCTGTTACGGGGAAGAGCTCTGCTGTCCGTTGGGCCAGCTGGTCTGCGGTGGGGTTTGCCTGCCACCGGGCGCGTGCTGCACCGATTTCGACTGCACCAATGCCCGCTGCCTGAACAACACCTGCGTGCCGTACACCCCAACCAGCACACCAACGAATACGCCAACCACTACCTCGACGGCGACCAGCCAGCCGACGAATACCGTGGCGCCCCCAACGAATACCGCCGTGCCGCCAACCATGACTTCTGTGCCCCCGACGCAGGATCCCCGCACCCTGGCGCAAATCTGCGCCGACGGTGGGTACAACGGTGGGACCTGCACGATCGCGTTGGGCGACTGCAACGACACCTGCTTTTCTCTGGGATTCACCTCGGCCCAGTGCTCTTCGGACAATAGCCAAGGGAATGGGTGTTGCCGGTGCCTCGGCACTCCCACGGCCTGACCGGTCCGAAATCTCCAGGCGCAGCATCGTCCGCTTCGCCGCGCTCGATGTCACTCCTGGCCGAAGCGGCGAACGCTCGGTCAGGAGTGCCGCTGCCATGTTCCCCACGCCAACCCTAACCGTCCTACGTCAGGCTGATCCCGGAAACGGCGGCAGCCCGGCGGATGGCAGCCAGCGATGCCATCCCCGCATCCGTCCACGGCGCAGCCATACCCTCTCCGACATCCGCACCGGATACGGTAGAGTGCCGAAGTCGTGAATGTCACTCACAACCGAGGTGAACCGGTGGAACGAATCGATGCCTATCTGGCCGCCAAACGACGCGGGGTCGACTGGCTCCTGCAGCAGCTTCACCCGGACGGCTCGATTGGACCGGTCGCTGCCGGGTTCAACTACTACCGCGTTCCCTGGGCGTTCATCATCTCCGGCGAAACCCGCCATGCCGTCCGGCTGAGCGACTGGGTACGCCACAACCAGTTCGCCGAAAACGGCGATTTCACCGGCGTTTCCCCCCGTGGGCTGGAAGCTTATGCGTATGAGAACGCGGTCTTCATCCTCGGCGCGCAAATGGGACGCGAATTCGATCTCGCCTATCGCGGATACCGGCGCTTGCTCGCGCATTTCGATCCGGTCTCGGGCGGCTTTCGGCACTTCCCGGACGGCTTCGGCATTTCCGCCGACGAGAATATTCCCACCGTCGCCCAGTGCGGCAAAACCGCGCTCATGATGGGCGATGTGGCCACAGCCATCCGCGTGGGCGAATGGTTCCAGCGCCTCTGGGACGCGCAACCATCCCTTCCCGGCTATCTCTACTACGTCTGGTCGGCCGATACCCAATCGCTGGTCACCGATTTCCCGGCGGAACGCGCCACCAGTTATGTCGTCGACGCCCAGGGTGAGAAGCAGCGCTTTACCTGCGGCGGGATCGCGGCGGCCTTCCTCGTGCGGCTCTTTCAGGCGACCGGAACGCCCGCCTACCTCGACCTCGCGCGGGAGTTTCAGGCATTTTCGATGAACTCGACCGAGCGGCAGTTCGAGGTGCCGCAAGTCTGCAAGTCGAGTTGGGGATCGTCGCTCCTCTATGAAGTCACCGGCGAGGAACGCTACCGCGACTGGTCCATTCGGCTGGGTGAGTTCTACCTCGCCACCCAGCATGCCGACGGCCACTGGGAAAACCGTGCCCCGCACAACGATTTCGCCAATCACATCACCGTGACCGCCGAATTCGTTATGCACCTGGATGTCCTGATCGGCGCGCTCTCCCTGCCGCGCACGCAGACCGCGCGGGCATGAAGGTCCTCATCACCGGCGCGGCCGGCCGCATCGGCGCGCATCTGACCCGCTCCGCCCTGGAGGCAGGGCACGAGGTACGCGCCTTTGTCGTTCCCGGCGATCCACGCGCTGAGCTCATTCGTCTCCCTGGAGTCGAGCTGATCGAAGGCGACCTGCGCGACCGCGAGGCATTGCATCGGATCGCCACCGGAGTCGATGCCATTTTTCACCTGGCCGGCGCGCTGACCTCGCGCGGCAACACCGACCGTGAGTTCATCGAGCTCAACCTGAACGCGACCTTCGACCTGCTCCTCGCCGCGCGCGCTGGTTCACCGAACCTTCAACGCTTCGCCTATGCCAGCAGCGACGCCGTCTACGCCGCCGGCGGTCCGGCCGCATCGCTGCCGATCGACGAGTCGTCGCCGGTGCAACCCGGATCGATCTACGGCGCGACCAAAGCCGGCGCGGAACAACTTTGTCTTTCCTTCTGGCGCAGCGAAGGATTCCCGGCCACGATCCTGAGATTCGGAGCTACCTGCGACGCCCACGAACTGATCGACCCAAAAAGCGTCTTCGCCCGTTGGCTCTATCTCAGGGAAGCCCGCGAGTTCCTCGCCGCCCAGTCGCACCGCACGCCGGCCCAGGACGAAACCCTGCGCATCCTCTCCTCGCTGGATACCGGATCGGACAAGCTCATCGCCCTGACCGACATGACCATTCACCCCGAGGTTCGCCAGTGGGGCGATGCGCGCGATGTGGCCGACGGCTGCCTGCTGCACGCTGGGCAATCCGGCTGCCGATGGCGAAATCTTCGACCTGGGAGGCGGTCCTCCCTTCACCACCCACGAGCTGGCGACTTTTCTTTCCCGGCGTACCGGGATGCCGATGGTGATCGTGCCCGTGCCGACCGCGCGGCCGCCCTGGTATCTCAGCAGCGCGCGGGCAACATCTGTGCTCGGCTACGCGCCGCGCTCGATCTTCACCATGGTCGACGAGGCACTCGCTTAGCCACGATCGGCGTCGTGCAGGATCTCCGTGCCCGCTGGCGCACTCAAACCGGAGCGTCGGGCAGATCCTCCGGATCGCGCATCACGATTGCCGAATCGATGGCGGCCAGGAGCTCCGGTGTCTTCGGCGCCGCTACTGAGCGACGCAGCTCGTAGTGCAGGGTCTTCACCGTCGAGGGGATCGCGCCCGCCAGCTCCATGCGCCGCAACGCCGGCCCAGTGTTCGGCTCCTCACTGAAGAGCGCGTCTTCCAATAAGAAGACCTCGTATCCCATACCCAGCACCCCGAGTACCGATTGCAACACACAGACATCGGTCTCGCCGCCGGCTACCGCGAATTGCGTCACGCCCAGTGCGGCGATGGCGTTCCGGATCGCCGGTTCACTGGTGCAATCGAAGGTCTGTTTGGTGAGCCGTTGTGCCGCCGCCGGGAACCACGGCTCCAGCCGGTCGGGGAGCCAACCCTTTGTCTCCACCGGCTGCTCGAAGGTGGCGATCACCGGAAGCTGGTAGGCGGTTGCCAGTCCCAGCAGATGCTCGACGCGTGTTATGAACGGCTCGAACGCGCCGGCCATCCACCCCTCCAGAAAGAACGGCTGCACGTCGATCAGCAGCACGCCAATCGACCCGGGATCGACTCGTTTCATCGCGCCATTCTCCTCCGAACCCGCCCATTCGCCCGATGACCGAATGCTACACTCCTGATGTAGTCACCAATGTGGTCACATCTGCAAGGAGCAACCATATGGCATCGGTCGGCGTCCGCGAACTGAAGGAGCACACGAGCGAGATACTTCGCCGCATCGACAACGGAGAATCAATCGAGATAACACGCCGTGGCAAGGTCGTTGCGAAGCTCGTTCCGACTGAAAGTCGACGCAGCGATGCAGGCATCCGGAGATTCAGTGAACGGATGGCAGAGCTCCGCACAGCACTCGCCGAGGATGTTGGCGACAGATCGATCGATGCGGTTGCACTCGTCCATGAGCAACGGCGCAATCTCACACCGGACGAGTGGGAGCCGGCCGCTGAGCAGACGCTGTCGTGATGGTCCTCGATGCCAGTGTCTGGATCAGTGGGATGGTGGCTGGCGATGGGAATCACGCCAGCTCTGCTCGGTGGCTGGACATGGCAAACAGCTCGGGATTGTCGCTCTGCGTTCCCGCACATTTCCCTGCGGAGGTATTGGGCGCAATGACTCGGATCGATGCGAAGGACCCATCGCTGACATTGATGCTGGACGCTTTGTTCGATCCTGAGTTCTTCGACATCCACGAAATTACAAGGGAATTAGCCAGATCATCCGCCGAGGTTGCACGCATCGCAGCGCTTCGAGGATCGGACGCCGTCTATGTTGCGCTGGCATCCCACCTGGATGTTCCGCTGGTAAGTTGGGATAACCAACAACGTGAGCGGGGCGGGATGTTCTGCCGTACCATGACGCCGGTTGAAGCAATGGAGATGGCTGAATGACACACCCGATCCGATTTGGAATTGTTTGCGGGCAACGGGCGAGCTTCAAGGAGCTTTCCGAGCGTATCGTCACCACCGAGCAAACCGGTTGGGACAGCTTCGATGTGGTCGATCATTTCTATGGGCTCTTCGATGTGATGGAGCCGACCCACGAGGCGTACACCATGCTGGCCGCGCTGGCGCCGCTCACCAGCCGGGTACGGCTGGGGGTCATGGTGGCCGGCAACACCTATCGCAATCCGGTCTTCCTGCTGAAGCAGGCGATGACCGTGGACGAGATCTCCGGCGGCCGGGTGACCTTCGGGGTCGGCGCAGGTTGGACCCGGCGCGAGCACGAGGCATATAGCTGGGAGCTCTACGACCCGAAGACCCGAGTGGACCGGTTCGAAGAGGCGCTCGAAATCTGGGAGCTGCTGCAATCGAAAGAGCGGATCACCTATATCGGCGAGCACTACGAGCTGATCGATGCGCCGTTCGAACCGAAGTCATCGCAGGGCAAGCTGCCGGTGCTGATCGGCGGGACCAAGCCGCGCATGATGCGGCTGGTGGCGAAATATGCCGATATCTGGAACTCGGTCGGCGATCTGGACGAAGCCGGCACCGCCAGCAAAAACCTCGACAAAGCCTGCCTGGAGATCGGGCGCGATCCTGAGACGCTGGTCCGCTCGGTGAGTCCGGCGCGGATCTTCCTCGAATCGCCGGCGAAGTTCGAGGAGCATTTTCACGCCTACCGGGCGCTCGGCTTCACCGACTTCCGGCTTCCCTGGCCGCGTAATCCCGGGCAGAAAGAGGTCTTCGATCAGGTGGTCGTCGATCTTTTGCCGAAACTGCGCGAGGGATAGCACGCTTCCGATTGCATCGCACCAAGTCCGGCCGAGCGGCCACTCCAGGAACGTCACCGTGGAAGATTCTCGTAGCCCAAGTCGCGCATCGTCCATCGGTGACGGATTCGAGATTCCGCTGCTGCTGACCAAAATCTATGCGCCCCAGCTTGCTCCTGGTCTTCTTCCAAGACCAGGGCTATTGGCGGTGATGGATCGAGCACTCAGCCACAAGGTCACCCTGGTCAGCACTCCCCCTGGCTACGGGAAATCCACCCTGGTTTCTCAATGGTTACAAGCGACGCCCCATCCCAGCGCATGGATCAGCCTCGATGCGGCTGACAACGATCCGGTCACGTTCGCGCGCTATTTGATCGAGGCCATCGATGGAATCGACGATAGCCTGACCACCGGCACCCGCCGGCTGGTGGAGGAGCAACGCGGCGTTCCCGTTCGCGTCATCATCGATACGCTCGTGAGCGAGCTTGCGTCGGCGACCCGGCCATTCGTACTGGTGCTCGACGACCTTCATGCGATCCATGCGCCGGATTTGCTGGAGGGGATCGGAAGGCTCATTACCTATGCGCCGCCCGCGCTGCGCCTGGTGCTCATTACACGATCCGACCCACGGCTTCCCCTCATGCGCCTGCGCGCGCACGGCGAGCTTTTCTCGATCGGAGCATCCGATCTGGCCTTCACGCCGGAGGAAACCCAGTCGCTGCTGTGCGACCGCTATGGTCTCCCAATCGATGACGCACAGCTTGCCGCGCTGCAGTCCTGGTCAGAAGGCTGGCCACTCGGGCTCATGCTGCTGGGCCAGGCATTGCAGGAACGAGCGCAGGATCAGGTCCAGGCCATCATCGATCGGTTCGCCAGCAATCCAGATTTCATCGCGGACTATCTGTGGCGGGAACTCATTCAACGTCAGCCGGAGGAGCGGCAACGATTCCTCCTGCAAACGTCGATTCTCGATCAGTTCAACGCTCAGGCCTGCAATGCGGTCACCGGGCGTTCCGACGCAGAAGCGATGTTGACCGCCATCGCGGAGGAGAATCTCTTTCTCATCCCCTTAGGCGAGCGGAGATCCTGGCATCGTTACCATCACCTGTTCGAAGATGTTTTGCGAGAGCGACTGGCACGCTTGGTCCCCCATGATGAAATCCGCGAATTGCATGCACGCGCGTCTCGCTGGTACCGATCGGAAGGTCTGATCGAAGAAGCCGCCGCGCATGCCATCAAAGGGCAGGATTGGGATCTGGCCGTCGAGATCCTCACCCCGCTGTGCAGTGAGCTCTTTCGCCAGGAACGTTTGGTCACGGTCCGCGCCTGGCTGGACGCACTTCCGAGCGAGGTCATCCAGCGCGATCCTCAGCTAAGCAGTGAGTACGCCTGGGCGCTGATGCGGGGTGGATATGCGGCGCGCAGTCGTCCATTCACTGAAGCTGCTGAAAAGAAGTGGCGGGTCGCTGGAGATAAAGTCGGCATCGGGCGCATTCTGATTCTTCGCGCGCTCGAGGACTTCTATCTGCACGAGAACGCTCGCGGGATCGAACGCTGCCAGCAAAGCCTGGCGCTCTTGCCCGAAGCGTTTATCGATGACCGGGCGCGTCTCTTTGCGGTGTTGGGATACCTGCTCACCCAGAAAGGGGAACTTCAAGAGGCCGAGGCCGCCCTGATGCGCTGCCGCCTGCTCGCCCGCGAGACCGGCAGCGTCTCCATACTCCTCCTCGATATGAATATGACCGGGTTGTGCCTGGTCGCTCGGGGAGCGTTTCCCGAGGCGGAGACACTTTTTCAACGTGTCATTGCGACAGGCGATGAATGGCACGATACTCCAGTCCTGCTTGCGCATCTGCTTTTGGGTAGTCTCTATCTAGATCAGTATCGCCTGGATTTAGCTGAACAGACGCTCGAACGTGCCCTCGAGCTGTCCGAACGACTATCCGTTCGGCTTCACCCCATCCGCATTCACCACCTACTCGGAGAGATTGCCTGGGCACGACACGATCCCGAAACCGCATTGGCAGCGATCGAGCGCTCGATCGTCGCGGCCGGTCCCGATGGATTCAGCGTCGAATTGCGCCATACCCGCGCTCAGCTCGCACGCATCTGGATGAAGCAAGGCAAATTCAATTTGGCGCGCTCCTGGGCGAACGAGCTCAACCTAAATTTCGAGCAGCCTCCTGAGTTCTCACATGTTGATGAGTATCTCGTCGCATTGGAGTTTCTTGCGCGCGATGGCCAAACAAGGCTGGCCCTCGTTTCCCTCGATCTTGCAATCGCCAATGCCCAAGAGAAAGGGCATCGACACAACCTGCTCAACATGCTGCTGCTGAAGAGCATCTTCCTGGCATCGCAGGGGAAGTCTGCGGAATCGCACGACTCGCTCAGTTTGGCGATTGAAATCGGCTATTCTACGGGTCACCTCCGGCCATTTTTTGCATATGGCAGCGAGCTCGAAGAACCATTACAACACCTCAACAAATCGAGCGATCACGCACGATTCATTCGCCGCCTGCTGGAGCAGATCCGGCTCGATCGCCAGCATGGCGAGTCGCCCGAGGAATTGGCGAACCCCCTAAGCAAACGGCAGACAGAGATTATGCGGCTCGTCGCGGCCGGACAATCGAACCGAGACATCGCCGACCAGCTTTTCATCTCCGAACAGACGGTTAAAAAGCATCTCAGCATGGCGTTTACGCGGTTGGAAGTTTCCAGTCGAACGCAAGCGATCGATGCGTGCCGGCGCCTGAACATTCTTTGAGCTCGTTCTTGCGAGCGATCGATTCCGGCCCGAACACCTCCAGCCCAACCGAATTGCCTACTTTGGGTTATGTTCGCACCCACCCAGATGACCTTATCGTTGCTCCATCAACGGTCTTGCGTGTTGCTCTGGAGTACGTGCAATGGTCTTTCGAGACCGCCCATCCACAAACGCCAATCCCAGTGATGCTCATCGAGCTGCCTCCCTCCAGATCGGCATTCGCTACCGCTTGATGCAAAACCTGGCGTCGATCACCGAGGCGGTCATCGTCCAGACGGACCAGGGAAACGCGGCCTTCAAGATCGAAATCGCACGGCGGGACCTGGTCGACATGTTCGTCCTGCGCGACATGCATGAGATCGTCCGCTGCGTTCTGCCTGGTCCGCAATCGAGACCAGAGGCGACCGAAATCCTGGGAGGTGATGGGCGCGCACTGGCCCGCGTGACCCGAAGGCCGATTTCCGCCGTGCGGGATCGATTCGAAGTCGACCTCGAATCGGGCGGCTTCTGGCTCGTCATCGGTGACGTGGGCAGTTGTGAGTTCACGCTCGACAGCCCGCGGGGTCAGATCGCGGAGATTTCCCGGCGGTGGTTTCGGCTGCCAGCATCGTTCGGTGTCGAGGTAGCCCCCGGCCAGGACGCCGCACTGGTACTGGCTGCCGCGCTCACCATCGATCTGCTCGCTCACGGCTTCGATTTTTAGGAGCTCAGTCTATGGGACGCACGCAACTCATCGTTCTCAGTCAGCCACAAGGCAGAAACATCGCCGATCTGGAAGACGCCGTTCGCCGCTCTGTGGAATTCGCACCGATCGATTTTGTCGACGCGGTGCAGTTGGCAAAGAACGACAACGACGCGATCGAATTCACCGCTGTGAGCGACATCAGCAATCCCGGCCGAGTATGGAGAGGGCTGTTGGCGCGCGCGTTGTTCGGTATGGACGCTACGGAAAAAGCTCCATGGAGCCCTTTGGACTCCTTGGACGCACCCGACCCAATCATCGATTTGAAGGAGGTACATCTGCTGGAGATAAGTGACCGGATCCCACGCAACTCATCGAGTCTGCTCGTACTTGTCGAACATCACTGGATGGACGAGCTTGGCGACGATCACATCGCACAGGGACATTTGGTTGCCACTGGATGGATTTCGATACGGGGCCTGCTCGAGCTCTGCGACGCTCAGCCGCATCGCCGACCCATCTGATTGCCAACACGTCCGTCCCAAGCTTACGAATCGGAACAGACAAAACACGTAGTCAAGGAAAGAAACCAATGACCGAACCAGTGATTCAACGCACCATCCTGCCCATTCCGCAGCGCGCGCATATGGGCATCACGACGTACGATGCAAAAGACCCAGCCACCAAATTTCCGCCCATCGTGCCACTGCGCCCACCGGCTGGGGCGCCGAACGTGGTCGTCATTCTGATCGACGACGCGGGTTTCGCTTCGTCGAGCGCGTTTGGCGGTCCGTGCCAAACCCCGAATCTGGAGAAGTTGGCCAACGAAGGGCTGCGGTACAACCGATTCCACACCACCGCGCTTTGCTCGCCGACGCGCCAGGCGCTGCTGACCGGCCGCAATCACCACTCGGCCGGCATGGGTGCCATCACCGAACTCGCCACCTCCGCGCCGGGATACAGCTCGGTGCTCCCCAAGGAAAAAGCGCCGCTCGCGGAAATCCTGAAGCTCAATGGTTATTCGACGGCGCAGTTCGGGAAATGCCATGAGGTACCGGTCTGGCAGACCAGCCCACTCGGCCCGTTCGACCAGTGGCCGACCGGCGGCGGCGGATTCGAACACTTCTACGGCTTTCTCGGGGGCGAGACCAATCAATGGGATCCGGCACTCTACGATGGCACGGTTCCCATCGAGCCACCGAAAACCGCGGAAGAGGGCTATCACTTCACTGAGGACATGACCGATAAGGCGATTGCCTGGGTGAGCCAGCAAAAAGCGCTCATGCCGGACAAACCGTTCTTCGTCTACTACGCGCCGGGCGCGACCCATGCCCCGCATCACGTGCCAAAGGAATGGGCCGACAAGTACAAGGGGCAGTTCGACGCGGGCTGGGATGCGCAACGCGAAGCGACGTTCGCGCGCCAGAAAGAGCTGGGCGTCATCCCGCAGGACGCGGAGCTGACCGAACGGCCAGCCGAGATTCCCGCCTGGGATGACACGCCCGAAGTGATGCGGCCCATCTTTGCCCGCGAAATGGAAGTCTATGCCGGCTTCATGGAGCACACCGATCACCACATCGGCCGGTTCATGGATGCGCTCAGCGATCTCGGGATTCTGGAGGACACTCTGGTCATTGCGATGATCGGCGATAACGGCGCTTCCGCTGAAGGGACGCCAAACGGGTGCTTCAACGAGATCGCGGTCTTGAACGGCATGGGCGGCCTGGAAACACCCGAGTTCCTGATGGAGCATATCGACGAGTTTGGCGGCCCCAATTCATACAACCACTACGCGGTTGGGTGGGCGCACGCCATGGACACGCCTTACCAGTGGACCAAGCAGGTCGCCTCGCATTGGGGCGGCACCCGCAATGGCATGATTACGCATTGGCCCAACCGTATCACTGATAAGGGTGCAGATCCGCAGCCAATTCCATCATGTGATCGATGTCGCGCCGACCATTCTGGAGTTGGCCGGACTTCCTGAACCGACCATCGTCAAGAGTGTGCAGCAATCGCCGATGGAAGGCACCAGCTTCGCCTATACCCTCAACGACGCGGAAGCGGACGACCGGCACACGGTTCAGTATTTCGAGATGTTCTGTAACCGCGGGATCTACCATGAAGGTTGGACCGCCGTCACGCGGCACTCGACTCCCTGGGTCATGGGACCGATGCCCGCGCTTATGGCCGACCGCTGGGAGTTGTACGGCCCGGATGACTGGACCCAGGCGCACGACCTGGCCAGCGAAATGCCGGAGAAGCTGGCCGAGCTGCAAATGCTCTTCGTGCTGGAAGCGTCGAAATTCAACGTTTTCCCGTTGGACGACCGGCGCGTCGAGCGTTTCGATCCCGATCTGGCAGGGCGGCCGCAACTCATCCGGGGCAATACCCAGCTCCTCTTCGCCGGCATGGGACGCCTGACCGAAAACTCGGTGCTCTCGATGAAAAACCGGTCATTCTCCATAACGACCGAGGTTCAGCGCACGGATACCCCGCTCGAGGGCGTGATCATTGCCCAGGGAGGCGCGTTTGGTGGACTGAGTCTCTATTTCAAAGAAGGCATCGCTCGCTTCGCCTACAACTTCTTTGGACTGGAAACCACCATCGTGGAGGCCGAGTCCGTGCTGGAACAAGGCACGCACCAGGTGCGGGCCGAGTTCGCGTATGACGGCGGCGGGCTCGCCAAGGGCGGAACCGTCACGCTGTTTTACGATGGCCAGCCGGTGGGCACGGGGCGCGTGGAACGTACGGTGCCGATGCTCTTCTCCGCCGACGAAACCACCGATGTGGGTCAAGAGAGCGGAACGCCGGTCAGTGACGAATACAGCCGGTTGACGAGCACCTTCAACGGCAAGATCGGCTGGGTGCAGCTCGACGCCGGGTTGGATGACCAGGATCATCTGATCTCTCCGGAAGAGCGCTTTCAAGTGGCCATGGCCCGTCAGTAGGGCGCACGGCTTCAGTACCTTTTCAAATTGTCTGATCGGTCAGGAGACATCCAAAGGTCTCCTGACCTAGACATGCCAATGACTTCGACGCGTCACATGTGCTGTTCCGCTGTCCCATCTGCTCGCTTCCATCCCAGCGATACCGACGGGTTCAGGCCAGGAGCAGCAAACGAAAGGAGCACCAGCGCGAATCTCACCGTCACGTCCGCATCGATCGGAATGGGATGGCTCCGAACGACATCGATTCAACCGTTTCTTTCAACAGGAGTACCAACACAATGAACCTTCGACGAATTGGTATTGCGGCGCTGTTGCTCAGTTTCTGGGCAATGAGCGCGATGACGATGGGCATCGGCTCCGCGCAAGCGCAGGATTCGACCCCGCCCGCTGATGGCTCCTTTCCAGTCAACATTCGCTTCATGAATGCCATGACCGCGCTCGACAAGGTCGACGTGTACATCAATGGCGATGAGAGCGACCAGCGCGTGGTGGAGGGTCTCGAGTACGGCACGGTCTCAGACGCATACACCGGCACGGCCCCGGTCACCGGAGTGGTGGTCAAGCAAAACGTGACTGGCTTCGACCGGTACCTCTACAGCACGGTCGTTCCGACTGAGGCGGGCAAGGAATATCTGGTCGTCATTACCGATCTGATCCTCATTCCCACCGAGTTCGATACGAGCCGCACCGGCGCCGACATGGCCCGTGCCCGCGTGGTCCACGCTGCGCCGCAAGCTCCCGCGGTGGATATCTATGCCTCCGAAGCTGGCGGCGGCATCGCGCTCGGCGATCTGGTCCCGGTGATCCAGAACCTCAGCTTCGGCGGCGCCACTGATGGTGGCGAGCTGGGTGCTGGCACGTATGACATTACCGCCACCCAGGCTGGTACGACCAACGTCGCACTCGAAGTTGCTGGCGTTGCCCTCGACGCTGGACAGGTGTACACGTTCGTCGTTATCGGTACGCCGGGTTCGACCGAGCAGCCGTTGAGCATCGTGCCGGTTTCGGTTCCTGCCAACGAGTAACGTGCTCGGGCTCATCGGACCGGGGATGAACCCCCGAGCGAGGTGACGAGCACTGCACCAGATCGGGGAGTCGGGGTTCGCCCTGGCTCCCCGATTGGCATTTCGGCTCTTGCGGCGGCGAAGGACGCTACGAAAAGAGCTCGGTGGCAACCTGCTCGATCGTGACGTCGGCCTCCAGCGATTCCCCGGCGCTCCGGCGGGCGGTGGCAGACAGTGACGCGATACCTGCGACCGTGGCGTTCGGCGATTCGTCGACCGTGAGCTGGAAGATGTCCGGGCGGGCGTAGTGGCCGATGACATCGAGATCGAACTTGCCACGGGCGATCTCGCGCAGGTCGAGATCGGCGGTGAGGATGGTTTCGCCATCGTAGTTGGGTCCGGCGATGAGCTCGCCGAGCGGGTTGACGATGCAGCTTCCGCCCCGGCAATAGACGGTATCGGGATCGTTGTCGAAGCTGGTGTCGTAGTCGTCCGGGTAGTCGCTGCGCAGGGCGTACTGGTTGCAGGAGAGCACGAAGCAGCGGCCTTCGACCGCGATGTGGCGCACGGTGGCGAGCCAGCTTTCGCGCGCGTCGGCCGTGGGGGCGCAGTAGATCTCGATCCCCTTGGCGTACATGGTGGTGCGCAGCAGGGGCATGTAGTTTTCCCAGCAGATGACCGCGCCGATGTTGCCGATGGGGGTGTCGAAGACCGGCATGGTGGAACCGTCGCCCTGGCCCCAGACCAGCCGTTCGGAGGCGGTGGGCATCAGCTTGCGGTGCTTGCCCATGAGGGTGCCGGCGGGATCGAAGAAGAGGACGGTGCAATAGAGGGTGCCGCCGTCGCGCTCGATGACGCCGATGACGAGATAGATGCCGTTGTCACGGGCGATCTCGCTCAAGGTATCGACCGCGGGGCTGGGGATCTCGACCGACGATTCGTAGTAGCGGCGGAAGAGATCGCGGCCGGCATCGGTACGAGCACCGACCACCGCGCCGAAGCCGGCGCCGCGCGGATAGGCGGAGACGAACGCTTCCGGGAAGAGGACCAGCTCGGCGCCCTGGGCGCGGGCCTCGGCGGCGAGGGTGCGGGTTTTGGCCAAGGTCTTTTCCAGATCGAACGAGACCGGCGCGGCCTGGACGACGGCGACGCGAGTGGTGGGCGATGCAGGCATCGATGCTCCGTTCTGTAGTTCCAATCGACCGAGTTTTTCAATGACGAATTGGTTTCTGTGCGACTCCGTTATCGGGCTTCGCCCGATCGCAGGGCACAGGTCCCTGCGCTACGACTGCCGTGCGGTCAGGCGGTTGGCGTGGCCGCTTCGGTGGCGGCTGGGGCGGGGGTCGAGGTGGGCGGTGGAGTTGGGCTGCCGGGCGGGACGGCAGCGGGTGCTTTATAGGGTTGCGCGCCGGTGCACATGCCGCCATCGAATTTGGCGAGATCGACGGTCAGGCCGGTCGAGCCGGATGGAATGCGCACGATCAGGCCTGCCTGGGCGTTGGCGCCGAAAGCGGGCATCGAGACGTAGAAATCGCCATCCGGGCCGATCTGGAGATCGATCGGGTATTCGAGACCCCAGGCGACCACGTCGTAGGTATCCGGGCCGGTTTGCTTCAGGATGCGGCCGGTGCCGGCGCGCATGCCATCGGGACCTTCGTTGCCGGAGGCCATCTCGATGGCGTAGAGGGTGCCATCGGTATCGACCGCGAGACCGGTGACGGTGGTGAGGTTGGTCCAGACATCTTCCACATTGCCCTGGCGGTCGATGCGCACCACTTTGGCGGTGCCATCGGTATGCGGGGCGGGGGTGAGATTGCCGACGTAGACACCGCCTTCGCCATCGAGCGCCATGGAGGCGAGCACGGGATGGCCGAGCGAGAGATCGGCGACGACATCGATCGATTTGTCCATGTCGATGAAGAAGACCAGGCCACGGTTCGAATCGATCAGCCAGAAGCCGGTACCGTCGTAGCGGAAGCGATAGGGCTCGCCCAGCTCGTTGTAGTCGCCGGGGAGATAGATGGGAGGATAGGAATCGATATAGTCGGTCAGGTCGAGCCAGAGAGAGACGGAGCCGTCTGCCCCGGCGGTGTAGATGCCGTTCGGCATGGCGGGGGTGGGGCTGCCGGAGCCGTATTCGCCGGTGGCGGTTTGCAGGACATAGAGCTGATCGCCGACGAACTGCACGTCCATGGGACCGAGCGCGTCGCGGAAGGGATCGAAGGTGGACGGCAGGCCGTTGGCGACCGGGACAGGGCAGCCATCGACGATCTTCACGACCGATGAGGCGGCGCCGGTGGCTTTCTCGGTGGCGCCGGGTCCGGATTGGGCGACGTAGAGGACGCCATCCGGTCCCCAGGTGAAGCCGCGCGGGGCGGAGAGTCCACTGGCGATGGCGGTGACGCCGTCGTCCGCCGTCGGGGTGGCGGTTTGGGCGGTGACGGTGGCCATGGGAATGACGGAGAGCACGAGCGCCAGGGCGACGGTGGCGAGCGGGCGGAGGGACGAGCGAAACGGCATCGTGGGCTCCTGTGGCCGAGATCGAATTCGATGGGTCGATCTTACCGGAGAATGGTGTTCACGTGAACGACAGGACTGCGTGTCTCCGGCTTTGAATGGGATGGTGTGATGCGTGGGAGGCGGAACTGCGACCAACGAACCCTATCGTGAACGACAGGGCTATGAAGAAGCCAAGGGTCTCCGACCCTACGAGCGGACAGGGACGTCCTCGACTACGACTGGTGCGGGGTTTTGGGTAGAGCTTCGCCCTGTCTCGATGGGGTGTTTGTGCAAAGTCTCGAAAAGCGGTCACTCTTTTTCGGTTGAGTTCGCGAATGGAGCCAGGGGTGACGGTCTGGGGCCGGGCGAGTAGCTGGGTGGGCACTGCCCAGGCCCGCATCTACCGCCCTGGGATCCGAAGCATCGATGCGAACCTCGCCTCTGTACGGGAGGCAGCGTTCTCCACCACCACCCGGGGTTGAAACCCCGGGCTAGCCAGACGAAACCTCTTCGAGGTTGGGCTGATGGTGCATCGATTGCTCGGAACAGGGCGAACGACTCCTGAGGTAGGAGTCGGAGGGATGCCGGTCTCGTGGGCGCGTCCCTCGCCGCCGATGTGCCGCTTATCTGCAGATTAGCACATATGTTCTTATCGTGTCAAGCGTTTTGCGGATGGATTCTCCAAGTTGAAACCAGCGCTCACAGGGCTACGCCGCCGCGAGGCCGTGGACCGGACGAGGGGCGTCTGTCTATGGTTGCGGAAGGATGTCATCTGGGTAGCACGGTCGCTTATAAACAGTGCGTGCGCAAGCCACCGATCGTGCACTGGCCGACGCATGGCTTCGGCGTGACCACCGCCATGAATGGCGGCGCTACGCGTTTTGATTTGATGGGGAGATCACATCCTCAATCGTCATCCGTGCTCCGGGTTTCAGAGAAGACGGTACGGCACGAGCGCTTCG
Organism: uncultured Chloroflexia bacterium; assembly: GCA_963720855.1. Classification (GTDB taxonomy): domain Bacteria; phylum Chloroflexota; class Chloroflexia; order Thermomicrobiales; family UBA6265; genus JAMLHN01. The sequence goes on from CAVRGV010000004.1 coordinate 26,275, forward strand.
CCTGCTTCTCCGCCGCCTTCGCCCTCTTCACTCCAGACCGCTTTCGCTCCCGAGTGTCCGGTGCGGACGTCCCAGACGGTCGCCACGGTGCTGGTGACCAGGGCCAGCGCCATCAAGGCGACGAGCACCGTATGATCTCGCGACTCGCCCAAGGTGATGATCGATCGAGCGGTCAGGATGGAATACAGCCCCAGGGCAACGAGCGAAAGTCCAAAGATGATCCCAATGATTTGCAGCTGATCGCCCAGCTCGGTATGGGTATGCAGCAGGGCAGATTCTTCTGTGTTTTCTTCCAGGGCTTCACCGGAGCTCGCCGCGAGGAACACACCGATGGCGGTGAGCGCGCCCATCCCCGCGATGAGATACGCCAGCACGTTGCGCCAGTTGGGGATTACCGTGTAGAGGACGACGAGCACCGCGGCCAACGGTATGGCGACGACCGGGAGATGCGCAATCAATGGATGGGCTGGGAGACCGGTGATGGTATCCATGGGCGAAGAACCTTTCCAACGTGCATGCGTGTGACTGCGTCGCGTTTCGTGCTGGTCCGGCCCGGATCGGGCGCCAACGCGCTCCGGTTCGGGCAGTACCACGATATCGGCCCAGGGATCGCAGCGACGTACCGCACGCCATTCGGGTGTTGCAAGAATGTATCAAGATCCCCGGAACTCCGGTGAACCCCTCCACCGCTGCGGCCTACCGTGTGCGGAACCCTGCTTGCCAGGAGGGATAGGTGAGCGAGAACCCCAGCGCGTGCATGCTCGCGTTCGAGATGACGCGGCCCGTGGTGGGGCCGGGCTCGAAACGTGGCGGTGGGCCGCCAAGAGCTTCGGCGAAGATGGGAACCCAATCGGTGCCGGGAGCGGAGGTGTCGTCGACGATGTTGACGATGCCGGCGGGCCAGGCGAGGGCAGCCACGGCGGCCCGGGCGGCATCGTGGACATGCACGAACGTGGCGATCGCCGGGGTGGCGGGGAGGGTTCCTTCCCGAGCGGATAGCCCGTAGCGGCCGTCGCGGGCGTACCAGGTGCCGGGGCCGTAGAGCTGTCCGTAGCGCAGCACGACGCCGTTGGGGAGCTCGGCGACCGCGTCTTCCAGGGCGCGCACGCCGGCGATGGTGCCCGCGCGGGGCTCGGTCGGGTCGGGGTCGAGCGGGGTGGTTTCGGTGGCGGGATCGGTTCCCGGTTCGACCACCCAGGCGATGCTCTGGGCAACCATCCGCTCGATGCCAACCGCTTTGGCGGCGTCCACCAGATTGCGGGTGCCGTGTATGCGCACGTGAGCGTTGCCGGCCATGGAGGGACCGGCAAGATCGGTGAGCTGGTGGATGATGGCATCCGGTTTCGCGCGATCGATGGCGGTCAGGACCGCATCGCGCTCGAGCGCGTCGAGCTGTAGCGGTTCGGCGCCAAGGGCTGCGAGGGCGGTCAGCCGTTCGTCACGCCGGGTGGTGGCGACGACCGTGTGGCCGGCCTCCACCAGGAGGGGAATGAGCTGACGTCCGATCGCGCCGGAACCACCGGCCAGGAAGATGCGCATACGCGAATGGTAGCCGCGCCAAGCATCCACGGGGCACCCTCCCGACGCGTGCGCTTCCGGGGCGGGTTGCTGGTACGCATCTTTCGAAAGGTAACGAACGAGAGGAGCGTTCCAGCGTCTCGCTCGATCGCTCCCCCCGATTCCGCGCGATTCCTAGGAGCCGCTCTTGGCGAAGGTTTCGGCCGCCTGGGTCGAGAATTCGACTCCCACCACCTTGACGTCTCCCACCACCCTGGCATCGTGACCGGGTTCGATCACATACGCCTGGCCGGGCCCAATCTCCCGCACCGTGCCGTCGTCCATCGTCACCTCGAGCCGCCCGGAAACCATGTAGCCAACATGGTGCACCTGGCAGGTGTCGGTGCCGGCGAGCGGTTTCACATCCGCGGCCCAATGCCATCCCGGATCGAGACTGAGCTGGGCAACGGTGGCGTTGCCAACCCGCACGATGTCCGTCCGGCCATGGGCAAAGGTGCGCGTTTCATCGGGATGATCGAATGCGACAGTCGTGACCCCACTCATGTTTGCGGCCTCCTGATCGCACCCCCTCGCCGCTGCACCATGCAGCGGCGGCTCCCCACACCTGGTCCCGGTGACGCAGGCGCTGGCAGCATCGATGCGACTTCCCGCAGTCTCCGCAAGGACGGCGGCGCGCACATCCGTATTTTTGCTGAATAGCGCCGGAATCCCGGCAGCGGCGGCACAGGAAAAAGCCCGGGCCGGCGGTGGGGCGCCGGCCCGGGCTAGCTGCGAGCAGAGGGAGAGGGTGCGAATCGATCCAGGTGCGATCGGGGACGAGCAAGCCGAGGGCGCTTACCCGTCCGCCGAGTCCATGGCAGAGCTAGACGAGTGCGATGAATTCGCCCGCGATCCAGCCGACGTAGCCGCCGCTGTATTCGATCTGGTACCAGGTGTAGCCGTCGGCGCTGACCGGTCCGTCGATCACGTACGCCTCGGTGCCGTAGGAGAGGGTGCTTTCGATGGCATACCCGGTGCCGGCGCCAGCGCGGACATTCACGAAGTCGCTGGTGACGTAGACCGTATCGCCAATCGAAATTCCGTCACTGGAGACATAGGCGAGATACTCGCCCGCCACCCAGCCGGTGTAGCCACCGAAGCTGTAGCTGACCTCGTACCAGGTGTAGCCGTCGGCGATGTAGGGGCCGTCGAGCACGAGCACCTGATTGCCATAGCCGAGGGTGTCGATCACGCTGTAGCCGGTGCCGGCGCCGGAGCGGACATTGAGCGAGTCGCTGGTCACGGAGAGGATGTCGCCGATCGCGAATCCGCCGCCGGTGCTCTCGAGGGCGAGGAAGTCGCTGGCCACCCAGCCGTTGTAGGTGCCGCCGACATATTCGATCTGATACCAGACGTAGCCATTGGCGGTGACCGGGCCGTCGATGATCAGGCCGTTGGTGCCATAGGTGATGATGTCGATGACGGAATAGCCGGTACCCGGTCCGGAGCGGACGTTCAGGGTGTCACTGGTCACGTAGACCGTATCGCCGATGGAGAACGGTCCGGCGGAAACGACGGTCAGGTAGACACCGGCCACCCAGCCGATATTGCCGGAGGCGTCGACCTGCACCTGCCACCATTTGTAGCCGTTCGCGGTATAGGGACCGTCGAGCACTTCGACATAGGCGCCCTCGGAGAGGACCTCCACCACCGAGTAGTCCGTGCCGGCGCCGGAGCGCATATTGAGCGGTCCGCTGTTGACCACCGCGGTTGCGCCGATGTAGAGATTGCCGCCATCGACCACGCCACCGCCCGATGCGGAGGTTCCGATGGGCGACATGCCGATTCCGGCGACCATGAACGCCGCGATGAGCGCCAGTCGATAGATCTCTCGCCTGGAGATCGCCAAACTCGAAGCTTTCATACCTTCCCCCGATACACGCATTGCGGAGCTCCCGATTGCACGGTTGCGGTGGGAGCAAGACGAACCAGTTGTGCGACGCCATGCGCGCGCGGGAAGCGGCAGGCACGAAAAACGTGCGGCTCTGCATGCGACGAATCGCCAGAGCGTGCTCAGCAAGGGGGATACTGAGCCGTATGCGGTACGGGGTACACGTACATTTTCGCACGTTCTGGGCGTTTTTGGAATTGACTTCGGGTCAAATTTCACGATTCGAACGAATCCCCCGTGCGCTGCGAACGTACGCGGGCCTGGCGCGTCCGCGATGAACACTGGGCATTGGCGCGAACATTCGAGCGGCGGAGAACCGGGGCGGCTGTGACGAGCATGCACGATTCTCTGTGCCGGACACGGTGTGCCCAGGACTACCGGAGAGACTGCTAAAATCCGGAATGTTCTCGGCACTGCGCGATCAACCCAGCCACAGGTACCACCGGCCCCAGGAGGACTCGAATGGATGATTCCCGATTCGACGCGCTGACCCGCGCATTGGCCGAAGGGCGCTCACGCCGGAGCGCGTTGAAGGCGCTGCTCGGTCTCGGTGGAATGGCCGCGGTTGGGGCCATCGTGTTCGACGATGTCGATGCCGCCCGGCGCGGCACCTCGGGACCAACCGCCCCGACTGCTGAACCGACGCTTCCGCCCGCGCCGACCCAAACCTCGGCTCCGCCCACCCAGGTCCCGCCGACCGTGGCGGCGCCCACCGAAACACTGCCGCCCAACTGCGCCGGGAACTGGTGCAACGGATCCTGCTGCGCGGGCAATTGCACCGCCACCGGCGCCTGCTGCCCGGCCGGGAATACGGTGTGCGGACCCGATTGCTGCCCGGATGGCGCAGCCCAGTGCTGCGACAACGCCTGCTGTTATGGCCGCTGCTACGGCGAGGAGCTCTGCTGCCCGACCGCCAATGTCTGCGGCGAGCTCTGCTGCGCGAACAGCGAGCGCTGCTGCGCCGACGAGGGCGGAAATCCCATTTGCGTGCCGGCGGAGAATTGCTGCTCGGACGACGAGTGCGGTAACGGGCGCTGCATTGGGGGCGCCTGCGCGACGATGACCCCAACGAACACGGCGACGAATACCGCAACGAATACGCCAACGAACACCCCGACCAATACGTCGACCAACACACCCACGAACACTCAACCAATCCTCGAAACACACCAACGAATACGTCGACCAATACCCCGACCAACACCGCAACGAATACGTCCACCAATACCCCCACGAACACATCGACCAGCACGCCGACCAATACGGCGACGAATACCCCGGTGTACACCCCAACGATGACGATAGCGTTCCGGCATATCGCCACACCGAACGGGGCAGATGGGTCCTGGTGCGGGTGGAACGTCAACATCACCGGCGGTCCGCCCAACCAGACCATCACCCTCATCGATCACGGTCAAGATCGGGAGCACGAACTTTCCCGCGTACACGCGGGATGTGGCGCTCGATGCGATTGGCAGCGGGAGCTACAGCCAACGAAGGACAGAGCCGGGCAGATCTGTCGGCGTTACCATCGAGGCCGTCTGGAACAGCTCGACCACGGGCGTGCAGGCCGTTTCCTGCCCGGCCTCCTAGTCCATTTCACTCGACCCAACGAACGGGCCATGCCAGGGTCCGCGGAATTCCGCGGACCCTGGTCGTCTCTGACGTTCGAGGGGAGAGCAAGATGGGGAACGCTGCCGTCAACGGCAGGACAGGGACGTGCTGGACAATGCCGACCAAGGCAAGTGCAGAGCGATTTGTCCGCCGACCTGGTTATGGAGGACGCCACCACTCGCTGTAGCGAGGAGGTGCGTTCCGTTGGCCGGGATGACAGGCTCAGGTTCTGGACATGCAACAGGCCCGGGCTGGAGGGCCTGGGCCTGTTGCTGCTCACGGGAGGGAGCGATGATTAGCTCGGAAGGCGGAAGCCGATGATGGCGGATCCCGCATCGCTGACCGCGACGGGACTGGCCTCGGGCGCGTAGTCCTCGGCCACCAGCTTCAGGCCGGCGGCGGGAACGACCAACAGGTCTCCGGCCACCGCGAACGGCGCGTTGAGACCAACGCCCGTGTCGTACGCCCAGAGGAGCGAACCGTCGGCGGTATTGTACGCGCGGACGATGCCATCGAGTGCGCCCGCAAAGACCACATCGTTGGCCACGGTGGCCGAGCTGACGTTGCCGGCCGGCTGATCGACGCTCCATTTGACCGAGCCATCGAAGACATCGAGGGCGATCAACTCGCCTGTCGCGTCATTGAACGAGATGGTCGACGCATCGAGCCCCTGATCGCTGAAGCCCGATGGCATGTTCAGGATCGGCACGAAGATCGTTCCATCGGAATAGGCGATGGGAGACTCGACACCACCGGAAACCCCCGGCAGCACGGTAACCGTCTGTCCCGGCGGAACCCACTGGGAATTGTCCCAGTTGGTGTGGTCGCCGACCTCGGTATCCCAGACCATGAGACCGGTTTCGGTTTCGACTGCGAACACGCGGCCGAGCTTGCCGCTGGCGAGGGCGACGGTGTATGGCTGACCGTCGTTATCGACGGTGGCAAGCACCGGGCTTTGCTGGAGGTCGTGGTCGAAAATGTCGTGGCGGTTCGCCGCGAAGTACCACTCCAGCACGCCCTCGGGCGAGAGTTTGACCAGCGTATTGGAATAGAGGCCATCGTCGAAGGTTTCGCCGAGGGTGATCGGGGTGCCATCGATCTCGTGAACCTGGAACGGGGCCGGGTTCGCAATGTCCCAATAGGTGTTGCCCGCTTCGTCGACGGCGGGCGGATACCAGGAGCCGCCGCCGCTGTTGACGGTCGGCTCGCCCCAAAGATCGTTATCGACGGTGTAGAACTGCCAGATGATCTGGCCTGAGGTGGCGTCGAGGGCGTAGAGCACGCCGCGGGCGCCCCCTTCGTAGAAGGTTTCGGAGTTGCCGGGCACGGTGCTGATATAGACCAGCCCACCGTGGACCTGGGGAGCCATGTCGATGCCTTCCCGGGCGTTGCCGGTCAGCAGAACGTTCCAGACTTCCTCGCCGGTGGTCATATCCAGCGCGAAGACCGAGCGACCGTCGCCGGTCGATCCGAAGATCTTGCCGTAGCCCAGGGCAACGCCATTTGGCCCGATGGTCGGAATGTCGTACTGCTTGACCCAAACCTGCTCGCCGGTGTTCCGGTCGATGGCATAGACATTGCTGGCCTGATCCTGGATGTAGACCACATCGCCAGCAATGATCGGGGTGCCGGTGGTGCCACCGTAGGCGCTGACCGTGGTGAGCGGGAAGGTCCAGGCGACTTCCAGACCAGCTACGTTGCTCGAATCGATGGTCGAGTTCTGTGCCGACCGCTGATTCGAGAGGTTTCCCTGGGGAGTTGGCCAGTCATCGGCGAACTGCGTGATTTCAGGCGGCACCATCGGCAAGGTGCTGAAGTCACCGGCAACCGGGGAGGCAGCGCCTTCCATGGCCGCTTCGGGCGTTGCATCCTGCGCGAAGCCGCCATTGCGGAGGGCAATCGCCGCCATGATCGCGGCGGCGCCTGCGGCCGATCCTGCGACCACGCGGCGGCGGGTATACGACGCTGGCATCGTTGGTGTGCGTTCGATCTCTGGTTTTTCTGGCGCGACCATGGGTATCTCCCCGGAACGAGCGGTGTTCGTGCGAACATCGCGCTTACTTAGATAGAACGATCATAACTGAACAGCATCATCCGAACAGAAATAGTCAACACTAACTTGTGATAAGCCACATACATCGGATATGAACGAATGATCCGCTGAGGCCATGGCACCCTATGCATGCAGAGGGCAGAGGGACGTGGTCGACCGGCTCGGAAACCGAATCTATTACGGGTGGGTCATCGTGGCGACGCTGTCGCTGACCGAGACAGTGTCGTGGGGCGTTCTCTTCTACGTCTTTTCGGTCTTTCTGGTGCCGATGAACGCCGAGCTCGGCTGGTCGGAAGCGACACTGACCGGAGCCTATTCGCTGGCGTTGCTGGTGTCTGGCTTCGCGGCACCGCTGGTTGGCCGGTGGATCGACCGGCGCGGTCCACGCTGGTTGATGACTGGCGGCTCGCTGTTGGGGGTCGCGCTGGTGCTGGCGTGGTCGCAGGTGGGCAGCCTGCTGGCCTGGTATCTGATCTGGGCCGGGATGGGGCTGGCGATGGCGGCCACGCTCTACGACCCGGCGTTTACCGCGGTGACCGCCTGGTTCGAGCGGGACCGGTCGAAGGCGTTTCTGCTGGTGACGATCGCGGCCGGGTTCGCGAGCACCATCTTTCTACCGCTGGCAGCGTGGCTGGAACGGACGCAGGGGTGGCAATCGGCCCTGGTGACGCTGGCGGGCGTGCTCTTCGTCTTCACGGTGATTCCGCATGCCTTGCTCCTGCGTCGCCGGCCGGAGGACATGGGCTTGCATCCAGATGGAACGCACCTGGAGGGAGCGATCGAGCCGTGGTCCTCCCCCAGCGAGCCGGTGGGCGCCGAGCTGCGGGAGGCGCTGCGTGACCCGACCTTCTGGTGGCTGGCGGGCGGGTTCGCGCTGGGAACCTTTTCGACGATTGCGGTGGGGGTGTATCTCATCGCGTTTCTGGTCGAGCGGGGAGATGGGGTGGGGTTTGCCGCGTTTGCAACGGGGTTGATCGGGGCGGCCCAGGTGGCGGCGCGGATTCTGGCGACGGCGCTCGGTCAGCGGGTTTCGCAACTGACCCTTACGGCGCTCGTGTTCGCCGTGCAGGCGCTGGCGATGGCGATCCTGCTGCGGTGGGATGCGAACGCGGGGGTGTTGCTGGCGGTTTTGCTGCTTGGGATGGGGCGTGGGGTGGTGACGCTGATGCGTCCGACGCTGATCGCGGATTTTTACGGACGGCGGAACTTCGGGGCGATCAATGGGGCGCTGGCGTTCATCCTGAACATCGCGCGGGCGCTCGCTCCGGTGGTGGCGGGGGTGGCCTTTGGGGTGTTCGGGGCGTACGATCCGGTTTTCTGGATGCTGGGTGGAGTGTCGCTGCTGGCCGGGCTCCTGATTTTGGGAGCCGGCCGAGCGGCTGGCGGCGCGATTCCATCGTAACAGCGCATCGGCGGCCACCATTCGATGGAGAGCAGCCACGGAGCGGACGAGCAACGCATCCCCAGCGCTGCGGGCTGGCTCGTCACCGCGATGGCGGCCTGCGGCCGCTGGCGGGCACAGGTCCCGCCACTACGGTGGTGGGCTAGGAGAGGTTGTAGAGGGCGGTGTACGCGCCTTCGTTGGCGACGAGCTGGTCGTGGGTGCCGTGCTCGACGATGCGGCCGTGGTCGAGGACATAGATCTGGTCGGCGTCGCGGATGGTGGAGAGCCGGTGGGCGATGGCAATGGTGGTGCGGCCGTGGCTGGCGGCATCGAGCGCGGCCTGGACCTGGGCTTCGACCACGGTATCGAGCGCGCTGGTGGCTTCGTCGAGGATGAGTACGGCCGGGTCCTTGAGGAAGATGCGCGCGATGGCGATGCGTTGTTTTTCGCCGCCGGAGAGCCGGTGGCCGCGCTCGCCGACGATGGTGTCGTAGCCCTCGGGGAAGCTCATAACGACGTCGTGTATGGACGCGGCGCGGGCGGCGGCTTCGATCTCGTTCTGGGTGGCGTCGGGTTTGGCATAGCGCAGGTTGGCGGCGATGGTGTCGTGGAAGAGGTAGGTCTCCTGGCTGACGATGCCGATATGGGAGAGCAGACTCGACTGCTGGAGCTGCTTCACATCGGTGCCGGCGAAGCGGACGCTGCCGGCGGTGGCGTCCTGGAAACGCGGGATCAGATTGGCGACGGTGCTCTTGCCGGCGCCGGAGGGGCCAACGAAGGCGATGAACTGACCCGGCTCGATCGAGAACGAGACGTCATGCAGGGTTGGGGAGGCGTCGAGCGGAGCATCGGAATAGCGGAAGGAGACGTCGTCGAAGGCGACCCGGCCGAGCTGGGTGAGATCGACCGCTTTGGCGTTCGGGGCGTCGACGATGGCGGGGCGCAGATCGAGGTATTCGAAGATACGCGCGAAGAGGGCGCCGGAGGTTTGCAGATCGAGGGTGGAGCGCATGAGCCCTAATAAAGGAAAGGTGAGGCGCGCCTGCACCGTGGTGAAGGCGATGACGGTACCGGCGGTGATAGCGGCGTTGCCATCCGACATGAGCCAACCGGCGATGAAGTAGACGATGGCGGGGACGCACTGGAAGAAGACGGTGACCACGGCGAAGAAGCCCTGGCCGCTCATCGCTTCGCGGATCTGGAGCTGGATCTGCTCCTGGTTTTCTTTGGCGTAGCGGTCGGTTTCTTCCTTTTGACGGCCGAACGATTTGGAGAGGAGGATGCCGGAGATACTGAGCGATTCCTGGGTGATGGCGGTCATGCGGGAGAGGGATTCCTGGGTGCTGGTGGCGATGCGGGCGCGCATCTGGCCGATGCGCTGCTGCACGAGCGCCATGATCGGCATGAGGATGAGCGCGACCAGGGTGAGCTGCCAGCTCAGGATGGCCATGGCGATGATGGAGGCGCCGACGGTGACGCTGTTGCCGAGCACGCTGCCGACGGTGTTGGTGAGCACGTTCGAGACGCCGCCGACATCGTTCTGCAAGCGCGACTGGATGACGCCGGTTTTGGTGCGGGTGAAGAAGGCGACTTCCATGGTTTGCAGCCGCTCGTAGAGCTGCACGCGCAGATCGCCCATGACGCGGCTGCCGACCCGGGTGGTCAGCCAGGTTTGCACGATGCCGATGGCGGCCGCGGCGGCGACGATGCCGAAGGTGAGGAGCACCAGCTCGGTGAGGAGGTGCATGTTCGGTTGTCCCGCCGCGGGGAAGAGCGCTTTGTCGAAGATGGCGCGGGTGATGAGGGGAAGCGCGATGGTGAGCCCGGCCGAGATGAGCACCAGCAGGATGGTGATGGCGAGGTCGCGCTTGTACGGGACGAAGAGCGCGCCGATGCGGCGGCGCAGGTTGGGAATGGCGGGTGCTTCGGCATTGAGCGCCTTTTGCACCTCGTAGTCGGAAGAAGCGCCGGTGAGCGCCGCGCGGCGTCCGCCGCTCATGCCAAAGCTCATCGGTGCCTACTCCGCGCTCAAACGATCGAAGAGCCGGGAGGCGACGCGCATGAGGTCGCGTTCTTCCGGACTGAGCCGTTCGAGCATGGTTCGAGCGAGCCAGTTGTCGCGCTCGGATTGGAAGTCCTGCACCAGCGCATGGGCGGCAGCGGTCAGCGAGAGCAAGACCTGGCGGCCATCGGAGGGGTCGGCTTCACGACGCAGGAGGCCGTCGTCGACCAGCTCGCCGACGGTGCGGGCCATCGATTGCGGGGTGATGCCATCGGCGGCGGCGAGCTCGCTGAGGGTGGCGGGGCCGTGCCGGTAGATACGCATGAGCACGGCCATCTGGGCGAAGCTCTTGAGCCCGGTGGGGTGCTCGGTACGCAGGCGGCGGATGAGGCGGAAGAGGGAGATGCGCAGCTCGCTGGCGGCATGGAGCGCATCAGGGTCGGTGGTGGGTTGGATGGTGATTGGTTCGGTCATTCGGTTCCTAGAAGTTGCGAAAGGTGTTCAGCAATGCTGAAGAGATACTGAAATGTTATCAGGTTTGCTGAAGAGTTGCGCGTTTTGGTGTTTGGAAGCGCCCAAGGTTGAAACCATGGGCTCATACCCCATTCCAACCAGAGGGTTTGACCAAAGGAGGCATCCTGTGTTCGTGGCAAGGGCAGCCAAAGGGGGTTGCCCCTACCGGTGGTGAGGGAATGTAGGGATTGCTTGTGTGCAGGTTTGCTGAAGGGAGATATGTTGTGTCGATGTCCGGGTATGCGAAGACCGCGGCCGTTGGAACGGCCGCGGTCTTCGGGTGGTTGTGCGGTTTGCGGGATTACTCCTGTGGCGGGAGTTTGAGCTTGAGGAGGCGGCCGTTGTCGTAGTCGGTCACGTAGAGAATGCCGTCGTCGGTGATGAGCAGTCTGACTGGATGCAAGAATGGGCCGGCGCCGGGAACGTCCTCGATGACGCCGATGGGGGTCAAGTCGGGAGTGAAGACCTGGATGCGGTTGTTCCAGTAGTCGGAGACGTAGAGATTGCCTTGCGCGTCCATGGCCGATCCCCAAACTTCGGTGAATTGCGCGGGCACTCCGTCGCTCGAGCCAATGGTTTCCAGCCAGCGACCAAACGGGTCGAACTTCTGCAGCCGGGCGCCCGTGCCATTCACAGATTCTCCGACGTAGACGTTTCCATCAGCGTCGATACTGACGCCGTTCGGATGGCTGAACTGCCCGTCTTCGAGTCCAGTGCTGCCCCATTTGTCGATGAAATTACCGTCCAGATCGAAGACTTGGACGCGATCGTTCAGGAACTCAGCGACATAGACCCGTTCGGCCACTGCATCGACCGCGCCGTGCACTTCGCTGAACTCGCCATTTCCCGTTCCCGCCGTGCCCCATTCGAGGAGAAACGTCCGATCGGATGCGAACTTCTGGACTCGGTTGTTCAGTGTGTCGAAGACATAGATGTTGCCATCGGCATCGAACCCGATGCTTCCAGGGGACGCGAATTGCCCTGGACCGCTGCCGGGCTCTCCCCAGGTTTCCATGTAGGTGCCATCAGAGGAGAAGAGGTCGATGACGCTGCGCACGTCGTCGGTCACATAGATGGTGCCATCGGACCCAATCCCTAATCCGGCTGCACCCTGAAGCGGGTCGCTGGCCGAGCCGGTCGCTTGCCAGACGAAGCTGGTCTGCGAGGGATCGAAGCTCGATGCGGTGGCAGCCGCGGGAGTGGCCAGATCGGATGCGAGCGGAGTGGCAGCGGGAATTGCGACTGATGGTCCAGCGGTCACTTCTATCGGAGCACCGGAACCGGGACCGAAAGAACGAACGACGCCTTGGTCGGCGATGCTACTGAGCACGAGGGTATCGCCGGAGATGGCCGCGGTGCTCCCCGCCTGATCGACAGCGACCCGGCCCAACTCTTCACCGGTTTCCAGGTCATACGCTACGAAGGCACTCAGATCGGCAGAGACAGCGTAGACCGCGCTCTGGCTGGCGTGAGGTGAGGATGAGTTCCCAGGGCCGGGCACACTCCAGATTGGCACTCCGGTGGTGAGATCGAGCGCCTGGAGCGGGCCCTCCTGATTGGTGGCGATGAAGGCGTTCGGTGTGACGAGCGGGTTGAGGGCCTGTCCGTCCTGTGGGTCGGTCGTCCAAAGGATCTCGCCTGAGTTCGCGTCGAGCGCCTTGAAGCTGCCGTCATCGCACGACACGTAGACCACACCATCACGATAGGCAGCGACCCGGTGGACCAGCATCGGTTCTGAGATCCAAACCGTCTCACCTGTGGTGGCATCGATGGCGACCAGCGCACCATCGAGATCCCCGATGAAGAGCTGCCCGTCGCCGACCGCCGGGGCGAGATCCTGGAAGGCGACCGAGCCTGACGATTCCCACAGCGTATCGCCAGTAGCAGGATCGAGCGCGAGCATGGCCCCATCTAGAGAGAGCTGATAGAGCGCGCCGACCGCGGCCGTGGTCGATGAGGTGAGGCGCTGGTTCGCAATGGTCCGCTGCCAGATCACATCTCCGGTCTGAGCATCGAGCGCCACGACCGCGCCATCGAAAGTGGCGGTGTAGAGCACGCCATCCATTTCCGCGGGACTAGGATAGCGATTCTCTTCGCTGTATTCCCCGGATGAGAGATCGACCGCCCAGCGTTGCGCGCCGGTGACGGCATCGATGGCATAGAGATCACCTTTGCGGCCGTAGGCGTAGACGGTGCCGTTGGCGCTGATCACGGAGTTCACCACTTCATCGGTGGTGAAGGTCCAGCGGAGGTCGAGGTCGCCGGCGGGGCCGGGGTCGCTGGAGTAGCCGGTGCGGGCCGCGCCGCCGCGGAATTGCGGCCAGCCGGATTCGACGGTGGCGGCCGGGATGACGTTCGGTTGCTCGGTGCCGGTGGCGCCGCCGAAGAAGGGGCGGTTGCCGTCCTGGCTGAAGTAGCTGCCAAGACCGCCGAGAACCAGAAGCAGCGCCGCGGCGAGCGCGGCCCAGGCCCATTTCGGTCTGGCGCGGGTTGGGTAGGTGCGCGGGGCGGGTCTGGGTTGGGTTCCGTGTCCATTGGGACTCGGGTAAGCGCTGGGTACGGTGATGGCAGTCATCGTGTTCTCCTTTGGTAGAGGGGTTGCTTCGAACACGCGCTGCCGGGCTCGCTCGCGAGCCGATCCCGGCGGTGGCGTCTGGGAGAGGGTGTCGAGCCGGAGGATGAGCTCGGTGGTCGACGGATCGAGGGACGCGGCATCGGCCTGATTGCCGCGCGTGAGGGCGTTCCAGAAATCGCCGATTCGCTGATCGTCGTTGCGTGGGCCAATCATCGGGCCCCTCCTTCGTGGGTAGAGGCATCGACGTGGGCGCGCAACGCCTGGAGCGCGCGCGATTGCGATTTGCGTACCGCGTCGTGCGACCGGCCGAGCACGCGGGCGATTTCGGCATCGGTGAGGCCGGAAAGGCGCAGCTCCAGCAGATCGCGCTGGTCGTCCTTCAGGGTGAGCAGCAGGGTTCGCAGGTAGGCGTGATCGTCGCTGGCGATGGCGTGCTCTTCGGGTGAGCGATCGGCGGCCGCCACTTCGGCGGCGCGCTCGAGCTCGCTGGTCTGGTGCCGGGCGTGCCAGCGGCGGCTGTTGGAAACGGCGCTGCGGGCGATGGTGAAAAGCCAGCAGCGGAAGGCGTCGTCGCGGTCTTCATTGCGGAAGCGGTCGATGCCGCCGAAGGCGTTGACGAAGACCTGGCTGGCGGCGTCTTCGGCGTCATGCCAGTCGCCGAGCCGGTAGTAGCAGAAGCGAAAGACGTGGTCCCAATAGCGGTCGAAGAGGCGCGAGAAGACGGCAGGATCGCGCCGGGCGGCGACGACGAGATCGTAGTCCCGCGTGACCGCGGGGACTTGCGTTCGCCGAATCGCTGGTTGGAGGCGCCAGATGTTGGCTCCTCATTGCCGTCCTCCCAAATGAAACCTGCTGTTCACAGGAAGAGACACCGCGGTGGGGAATGTGTGACGGATGGGGGGAGGATACGCGGAAGCGTTGCGTTCTGTGTGCAGGCGGACTGTGGAACTGCTGCGAAGCCTCGGGCCATTGCGACTACGGGGCACTCGCTACGGCGGGGAGATTCCTCGTTCCCCGGAATGACAAAGAGTTCCTACGATCAGATTTCTTCAGTCTGACGAACAGCTTTTATGGCGTCGGGGTGGATGAGGCGTTCCCGTACCTCGTCTGGCGCGTGCTCTGCCCAGGTGAGCAGCATGTCCAGCACTGGGCAAAGGGCCTGCCCCCATTCGGTGAGTTGGTACTCCACCCGAGGCGGCACGACAGCATGAACAATCCGCGTGACCACGCCATCGGCCTCGAGCTGGCGTAGTTGCTGGATCAGCATTTTCTGAGAGATGCCCGGGATGGCCCGTTCAAGCTCGGAGAACCGACGGCAGTTCGAGTCGAACAGCTGAAACAGGATCACGAGCTTCCACCGACCCTCAACCACGCGGATCACGTTCTGCGCGCTCTGAGCGGCGGTTTGCGACGTGTACTCGATATGCTTACCTTTTGGTGCGTACCGCACTTTTTTGTCTGTACTTCCCATTTCTGCAGCTTACCTCTATTCTCGCTGAAGCGCAACAACGAAGCGTACCAATGCAGAGGAGAATACTCATGACGCCAGCACTACCCGAACCTATAGCCGACTTTGTCGAGGCGAACGCACAACTCGATGTGGACGGCATGCTGAAGCCGTTCGCGGCCGATTGCGTCGTCCTTGATAACGGAGGGCGTCACGAGGGCCACGCCGAGCTGCGGACCTTGCTCGAAGAAGCGGTGGTGCCCGCCAAGGCGATCTTCACGCCGGATACCGTTCGCCATGAGAACGGTCAGGTCGTGGTCGAAGGCCCTGCCCATGGCGACTTCCCAGGCAGCCCGATCCGCTTCACCTATCGCTTCACGCTCGAAGACGACGCCATCAAAACCTTAGACATCACGGCATGAGCATCAACGTTGATCCGACCGAGTTCGCGGGAAAGCGCGTGCTCGTCAGCGGCGGCTCCAAGGGTTTGGGCCGCGCCACCGTCGACCGCTTCCTGGCCGGCGGCGCCCGGGTGATTACCGTAGCTCGCGGAACCCCGGAGCCCATCGACGGTGTCGAGTTCGTCCAGGCGGACCTGACGACGGCCGAGGGCGGAGAAATGCTGGCCACAGCGGCACTCGAGCGCCTGGGCGGAATCGATATCCTGGCGCACGTTCTTGGCGGATCGTCGACGCCGGGCGGCGGCTTCGTCGCCCTGACCGACGACCATTGGCTATCCGAACTGAACCTGAACCTCCTGGCGACCGTTCGCCTCGATCGCCTTCTGATCCCGCAGATGATCGAACGCGGCAGCGGCGCGGTGGTGCATGTGACCTCCATCCAGTCAGTCCTTCCGCTGCCCGAGGCTACCACCGCCTACGCCGCAGCTAAAGCGGCGCTCAGGACCTACAGCAAGTCCGTGTCGAAGGAACTTGGTCCCAAGGGCGTACGGGTCAATGTCGTTTCCCCCGGCTGGATCATGACCGAGTCGTCCGTCGACTTCCTGAAACGTCTGCAGACCGCCAATGGCGGTACGATCGAGGAGGCGCGGCAAGTGGTCCTTGACGGCTTGGGCGGCATCCCGATTGGACGTGCGGCCGACCCCCATGAGGTCGCCGACCTCATCGCCTATCTGGCCTCAGATCGTGCCGCCGCGATCCACGGGGCCGAGTTCGTCATCGACGGCGGCACTGTTCCGACCGTCTGAGGTGATCACCCAAAGGGGGGAGGATACGCGGCGGCGCGTTCTGTGCCCGGTTCGATATCGGGACGGTTGGCCTGAGCCTCGTTCGATCGTAATGACGAGACACTCGCTGCGGCGAGGAGATTCCTCGTTCCTCGGAATGACAATGTCGGCGGACGCATAAGAAAGGCCGCGACCGGGATGGCGGTCGCGGCGTTGTGTGATGAAGCAGCGGCCGACTACTCCCCGAGTGGCGGGAGGGTCAGCTCGAGGATGCGGTTGTTGCCTTCCTCGACGACGTAGAGGGCGCCGTCCGGGCCGATGGCGAGTCCAGAAGGTTCGCTGACGGGGCCGTCGATGGTGTCGATGGTACCGATGAGCGTTCCGTCCGGGGAGAGAATGTGGATGGCGTCACCGGTGAAATCGGCTATGAACAGATTGTCATCGGCGTCGACAGCAAGCGCGAAGACTTCGCCAATGTCACCTTCCATCGTGCCGATCGAACCGGTGCTGTCGAGGAACGCGCCGTATTGGTCGAACTTCTGCACGCGGTGGTTGCTCTCTTCGCCGATGTAAACATTGCCCTCGCTATCGACGACCACATCGGTCGGCTTCTGAAATTTCGACGGGCCGGAACCGGTGCTTCCCCACTTGTCGAGGAAGGTCCCATCCAGATCGAAGACCTGCACCCGGTTGTTGATATCGGTTACAAAGACGCGGCCAGTGCGCGCATCCACCGACCCGGTGACTCCCTCGAACTGACCATTCCCCTTGCCAAGCGTGCCCCATTCGAGCAGGAAGGTGTGATCGGACGCAAACTTCTGCACCCGGTTATTGAGCAGGTCGAAGACGTACAGGTTGCCGTCTGCATCGAAGCCGACATTGCCGATTCCCGTCGATTCTCCCGGCTTATGAAAGCGGAATTGTCCAGGCCCGGTGCCCGTGCCGCCGAGTGAGTCGAGCCATGACCCATTGGGCGAAAAGATCTCCACCGTGTCGGTCACGGCACTGACGACGTAGATGTCGCCATTCGGAGCGATGGCGACGCCTTGCGGCGCGAGGAGCGGATGGTCCTCGGGGCCGGTGATCGTTTGCAGCAGCGTGATCTGGGACTGGTCGAAGCCGGAGCTGGCCACAGGCGACGCCCCGTCACCCGCGTTCGACGTGGCAGCGACCGGGGTAGCCGGCGAGCCATCGTCACCAAGCGCGATCACTTCCGCACTATCAGTGGAGGCGTACACCAAACCATTGGCAATAGTGGGGCCGAAGTCCATCGCTCCATTGACCTGGACGGCCCAGAGCTCGGCACCGGTTTCCGCATCGAGCGCGAGGATGGCACCATCAAGCGTGGCGGCGTAGATAACGCCATCGACAAGCGCCACCGCGGCCTGAATCGGCTGCTGGATGGGGTGGGACCAGACGATCTGGCTGGTTGCGAGATCGATCGCATCAACGGAACCAGCTTTATTGCCGAAATAGACCTTGCCATCGCCGACGGTGGGCGGGGTGATGCCAGCGGTAGAACCGGTCTCGATGCGTCCGACCTCGTCGCCAGTTCCCGTGTCGATCTGAATCAGCGCCCCGTCTGCGGTCGTTGTGTAGAGCACTCCGTCCACAACGGCGGGGGTCCCGTGTCCGCCGGGATCGGCGTTCTGCTGCCAAACGAGGGTGCCATCGGAGGCGTTCAGGGCGTAGACGACTCCCGATTCGCTACCGGAAAAGAGAACCCCATCGGCATAGGCCTGACCGCGGGTGATTGCGCTTTCCGTGTCGTAGTGCCAAACCTCGGCTCCGGTGGCTGGGTCGACGCCGTACAGCGCATTGCCGGTCGCGCTTCCCGCGAAGAGCAGGCCATCGCCAAAGGTGGGCGTAGCGAATTCGGCCAGCGGTTCGGCGAAGCGCCAGCGCTCGTTGCCAGTTTCCGCGTCGATGGCATAGAGGGTACCGAGCTGGCTGGGAACGTAGACGATGCCATCCTGATAGGCGGGGGTGGTTTCCAGCGAGGCGTCGCCGGTGAAGCGCCAGCGCTCTGCGCCACTTGCAGCATCGAGGGCGTAAAGCGTGCCGGCGGCAGTGCCGACAAACGCGGTATCGGCGGCGACCATGGGCGACCGGTATGCCGAGCCGTCGAGCAGGGCACTCCAGACCACACCGGGAGCGGTCTTTGGACCGGTGCCGGGCATCGCGCCGGTGCGGCCGGGGTTGCCGCGATACATGGGCCAATCCGTGGCGGCAGTTGTGGGCGTGGCGTCCTGAACGGCGGGAATGACGGCAGGAGCAGACGGAGTTCCGCCAAGTCGCTCGTAGGTGAGCCAGCCGCCGAGGCTGGCGAAGAGGATGACTGCGGCGGCAGCGAGGGCTATCCAGAAGGAGCGGCGATCGATGGTGGGTGCGCTGGGCGCACGAGGTGCCGGTCGGGCCGGTACCGGGACCGGCAATGCGAGTGCGTGCATATCGGGTGCGTTCTCCGTTGCGAATGACGACTTGTCGAGCACGCGCTGCCGAACTCGCTCGCGAGTGGAGCTCGGCGGGGAAGACGCGTAGAGGGTATGGAGCTGCTGGATGGTGGCGGCCAGCTCGGCGTCGAGCACCGGGGTGGCCCCGGCCTGCCCGTTGCGGCTGTCCCAGAAGGCGTCGATGTTGGTGTCGTAGCGATCAGCCATGGTAGCGCCCGGTTTCTGTCGCGTGTTGTTGTTCGGCCAGCAGATCGCGCAGGGTGAGCAGCGCGCGGGATTGCGCCTTGCGCACGGCTTCCGGACTCTTGCCGAGGGTTTCGGCGATCTGGATAGCGGAGAATCCGGCCAGGCGGAGCTCGATGACTTCGACCTGGTTGGCGGGTAGTTGTCCGAGCAGGGCGCGGAGCTGGTCGCGGCGCTCGGCGTCGAGCACCATGGTTTCGACCGAGTCGGACGGGCCGGCGTAGTCGAGCGCGTCATCGAGGGGCGTGGTGGGATGGCGGTCGGTGTAGCGATAGGCTTTGCCGACGGTGTGGTGCGCGATGCCGAGCAGCCAGGCGCGGAAGGAATCGGTGTCGTTGCGGATGGCGAAGCGGTCGATGCTGGCGAAGGCGGTGGTGAAGACCTGGCTGGCCGCGTCTTCGGCGGCGTGCCAGTCTCCGAGCCGGTAGAAGCAGAACTTGAAGACGGCGTCGAAGTGGCGATCGAAGAGGATGGCGAACGCGGCGGGATCGCGCGGGGCCGCGGCCGCCAGGATGGCGTCGGAGGCGTCCGTGTCGATCACGGGGGATGGAGTTGTCTCGCTTCGCAGCAGGGACAAGCGCCGCATTGGGCTTCCTCAATTTGCACGTTCGGGTGTTCCTGTCATGGTAATCCCCGCAAAGCGAAAAACGTGACAGAGGGGTTGGTTTCGGTTGGGATGTGGTGTCGGCCACGCGGGGCGCACTGGCGGTGGCCGCACCGGGCTAAAGCCGCGGTGCTACGCACTGGAAGTCCCTGCGGGACTACGGGATCGCTGTGAGCGCGGTAGGGGCAGGAGGGGCCGATGCCCTTCCGGGTTGGAAGGGCATCGGACGCGTCGGTCGATGAGGCGTTATCGGGGATCAGGCGACGGGGGTCGCCAGGGGGATGTCGTCCGGCAGGCGGAATTTCTGGATGCGGCCGTTGGTGGAGTCGACGGCGTAGAGGTTGCCCTCATCATCGACGACCACGGTGGAGAGATCGCTGAACTGTCCATCGCCTTTCCCGCGGTGCCCAAACTGATAGAGGAAGGCGCCGGACGGATCGAAGACCTGGACGCGGCCGTTCTTGAAATCTGCCACATAGATCAGCCCATCCGCATCGACCGCGACGCCGTTCGCTTCATTGAACTCACCTGGGCCGCCGCCGGTTGAACCGAAGGCGGAGAGGAAGGTTCCGTCCGGGGTGAAGGTCGAGATGCGGTTGTTGCCGAACTCCGGCACCAACAGATTTCCATCGGGCGCAACAACCGGGTTCGATGGGTTGTCGAGTTGTCCCAGCTCGAGTCCAGGCGTGCCGATGGTCAGCAGGTAGTTTCCGTCCGGGTCGAACTTTTGCACGATGTCTCGCTCCACATCGCTGACGTAGACGTTGCCGTCCGCGTCGATGGCAATACCCGAGATTTCCACGAACTGCCCGTCGTCGGTCCCTGCCCCACCCCACGAAGTGAGGAACGTGTGGTCTGGCAGCGAACTTCTGGATGATCTGCCGTTGGCCATCGCTGATGTAGACGTTTCCGACGGCGTCGATTCCAATCGCACCGGGTATCGAGAATTGGCCCTCCGCAGTTCCGGATCGTCCCCAGGTTTCGATCAACTCGCCTTCAGGGGAGACGATGTACACCCGTGGGTCCTGGTATGAAACGACTGCCAGATTGCCGTCCGGCTGGATGGCCATGCCGGTGGGAACTTGCCCGAACGCGCCCGGCTCACCGGCCCAGAGGAACTGCGCTTGCTCAGGCACCGGGGACGCGGCTGGCGACGAGACCGGGGATGCCTGCGGCGTTGCATCGCCCATACCGGAAATGGCGAAGAGGGTGCCCGCGTCGGTGGAGACGTAGATCATACCGCCGGCCAGGGATGGGCCGCGGGCAACGGCCCCGTCGAGCGGCACGTTCCAGAGCTCAGTTCCTGTTTCGGCATCGAGCGCGTGGAGAATCCCATCGTCGCCGCTGCCGTACATGATGCCGTCCGCAACGATCGGCGGGGAGTAGCTCGGTTCCGACATCGGGAACGACCAGACCACCGCTCCGGTCTGCCGGTCGAGCTTGTAGAAATGCATGTCTCCACTGCCAGCGAAGAACCCATCTTCCGTTACCGTTGGTGGGGTCATGCCAACCTCGGGTGAGGGAGCCTCGAAGCTGGCCTGTTCTGTTCCGGTGGCAGCATCAAGCACGGAAACGATTTTGCCGCCGTGGTGAGCGAGATAGACGCTGCCGTCCACGACAGTCGGGGTGCCGACATCGGGATCGCCAGTATCGAATGTCCAAAGGGTGCTGCCGTCGGAGACATTCAGCGCATAGAGCTTGCCATCATAGCTTCTGCCATAGAAGACGTCTCCGGCCGCACTGGGAGTGCGATCGATCGGTCCGCCGAGGGTCACGGACCAGCGCTCGTCGCCGGTGGCGGTATCGATGCCGATGACTTTGGCGTCAGCGGTTCCGACCACCACGGTGGTATCGAAGGACGATGGCGGAATAGTACTGGGTGATGGATCGATCTGAGGTCCAACGCAGCTCGCCCGTTGTCCGCGTCGATGGCATAGAACGTGCCGTTGTCGCTGGGGATGTAGACGGTGCCGCCGGCGACGCGTGGGCGTCGATTCCATGGGCGCGTCGCCCTGGAAGCGCCACAGCTCGGTGCCGGTGACGGCGTCGAGCGCGTAGAGATACCCGTCGGCGCTGCCCAAATAGGCGATGCCACCAACCACGGCCGGGGAACGGACGGCGGATCCGTTTGTCGAGAAGGTCCAGGCGATCTGCGGTTGCCCGATGATGCCGTGGCCCATGGTCGATCCGGTGCGGGCGGGGTTGCCGCGATACATCGGCCAATCGCCGGTGGGCGAGGCCTGGATGGCGGGAATGACCGCCGGGTGCTGCGGTTCGTTCGAGGTGAAGAACCGGTCGTAGGTGAGCCAGGCAGCGGAGCCAGCCAGCAGGATGAGCAGGGCGGCGGCAATGGAGATCCAGCGCCAGCGGGTGCTGATCTGGGGCGCACGGGTACCCGTGCGAGGTAACGCGAGGGGCGGCGAACCGTGCCCATTGGGACTTGGCAGCGGCAGAGCCGCAGCATTCACAGACATGACATTCTCTCCCTGGGTAGCGTCGAGTTGGTCGAGTACGCGAAGCCGGACTCGCTCGCGAGCCGAATCTGGCGTTGGCGACAATGAGAGGGAGTGGAGCTGTCCGATGGTTTCGGACGCGACGGGATCGAGCCGATTCGCGCCGGGTATCGCCGGTGGCATTCAGCAGGTTCCAACATTCGTTGAGGCGGTCGTCGTATTGCTCAGTCATGGGGATCACCGCCCGTTTCCTGCCCAGCATTGGCGAGCAATCCGCGCATGACCGCGACGGCGCGCGACTGCGCCTTGCGGATAGCGGCGGGTGACTTGTCCAGCACGCGGGCTATTTCCACGTCGCTCAATCCTGCCAGCCGGAGCTCGACGAGCTCTCGCTGATTGGGTTCGAGCTGACGGATCACGTGATAGAGCATTCGTTGTCGTTCGTAGGCGATGGCGTGCTCATCCAATGGAAGATCGGGCGCCGCACGCTCGCCAGCGGATTCGAGGGGGGCTTGCGGATGCCGCGCTTCGGTACGGCGGACGTTGCTGACGACCCGGAAGGCGATGGTGAAGAGCCAACCCCGGAAGGCGTTGTCATGCCCTGGATGCACATAGCCCGGCAGGGCCGAGACGACATTCAGGAAGATTTGGGCGGCGGCGTCTTCCGCGAGATGCCAATCGCCCAGGCGGTAGTAGCAGTAGCGAAAGACCGGATCCCAGTAGCGGTCGAAGATGGCCGCGAACGCGGATGGGTCTCGCTGGGCGTTGCGAACCAGGATGTCGTCATCGACCTCCTGCGCTCGTTCCAGGTTGTGCTCGCGCACCCCGCCCATGGTTCGGTCCTCTGGCTGTCATTCGGTACTGACAGCTTAAACACCGCGACGGAGATTGTGTGACTCGTGCTGACGATCATGGGAGATCTCGGGAAGCCCCGAACAGCAGTTTCAGAGCTCCGCGACGAGAGAGAAGTACGTTCTGGAGCACGTTGGTAGCGTTTTAGGTAGTGTTATGGTAGTTTTTCCTGAGCATTTCTGCGAAAGGAATCAGCCATGTCGACTGCCATTGCGCCGAACCAGAATCCTGTGGCCGAAGCTGCCGCCTTGGCGGCACTCGAGAACGCGCATGACAAGGCTGTTCGCACCAGCGCACCGGAAATCGCGCGCTATTTCCAAGATCTCGTAGGTCAAAAACTGACCGCATATATGTCCGGCGTAAGCGATCCCAAAGCTGTCGGGAAATGGGCCAGCGGCCAGCGGCCTCCGCGGGGAGAATCTGAGCGGCGCCTGCGCGATGCGTATCAAATCGCCATGCTGATCTCGGCGTATGACTCGGACAATACAGTGCGGGCATGGCTGGTGGGTATGAATCCGCTGCTGGGAGACCAGGCTCCGGCTACGGTCATTGCAGAGCGTGCGGATGGAGCGGCGCAAGCGCTGGCCGCGGCGAAAGCGTTCCTGGCACACGGTTAGTGGCCATCGTCCTGGCCGACGATCCGCCTCGGCTGGTGCGGATCGGTCGCCGCCCCGATCCACTGGCCTGGCCACCACGGGCCTTCGTCGGTATGGGGCGATATGATGCTCCCAATCAAGCTGTTTCAACGCTGTATGCGTCGATTGAGCGCCGCACCGCATTTCTCGAAACGCTCGATGCCTTTCGGCCTGATCTCTCGCTGCTTGCACAGATCGATGAACTTCCAAATGAACTTGGTTGGCGAACGAGCCAGCGACCCGCGTTCGGCAAGGGAATGCCCACTGTACGCGGTGTCATCCCGGAGCCATTTTTCGATCGCCTGATCGCGGAGTTTCAGGTGGTTCCGGCACAACGTTGGCTCGATCTGCGCGTCCCCGAATCGTCAGAGGCATTACGTACCCCGTTGGCCAGTCGGCTGATGGATGCCGGCGTCACCGCTCGATTCGTCCATGGAGATCTCCTCGGCAACGATCACCGAATCACCCGGGTCTTTGCGGCATGGGCCATCGACCAAGGGTTCGCCGGAATCGCGTATGCGAGTTGTCACGATCCTGCACAAACATGCTGGGCACTCTTCGAGCATGCCCGTATTGCGACTGTGGATTCGATGACTCCGGTTTCTCACCACGATCCCGATTTGCTCGCAGTGGCTGAACAGTGGAACCTGGTGACGCCTGAGCCCGAGTGACAAGGCGATTGCCACGGCCGCTTGCGCAAACCTCGTCGTTTTGAGTGTAGGGTGCGCGATCGTGCAATGAGCGGCTACTCGCGACGCTGCTGGACCTTCTCGCGCACGACGGGAACGACATCGCTCGCGATCGTTTGCAACAGTGTCGGGTCGGAGGGGATGCCGAAGATGAAGGTGTCGAAACCGACGGAGGTGGCCAGGTGGGTGAGGAAGGCGACCCAGGCATCGGGGGAGCCGGAGAATTCGCCGCTGGTTTCGTCGATGGGGCTGGGTGGGGCATCGGTGAATCCGCCCCAGATGTTGTAGACGCGGCGGATATCGACAGGATTTCGTCCTGCAGAGGTGGCCGCGGCGTCGATCTTTGTCATGGAATCGCGGGCAGCAGCGGGTGGGACATAGGCGAGGGAGGGAATCCAGCCGTCGGCTTTGCGGCCGGTGAGACCGAGGGCACGTGGGCCAACAACGCCGAGCCAGATGCCGATACGGTGGGCGGGAGCTGGACCGGGACGCCAACCGTGGACCTGATAGATCTCACCCGGATGGTCGACCGAGCGGGCACCATCGAAGGCAGCGCGCAGGATGTCGATTGCCTCGTCCATCGAGGCATAGGCTTCTCCGGGCGAGCGACGCGGGCCGCCCATGGCTTCGATAGCATCCCAGAAGGCACCGGAGCCGAGACCGAGCTCGAACCGTCCATTACTCAACAGATCGAGGGTGACCGCCTGGTTGGCCAGCATGGTGGGCGGTCGCAAGGCAAGCGTGGCGACATCGGGGAAAAAGCGAACCCGCTCGGTGCGGGCCATTCCCATGCCGATCAAGGTCAGGGCATCGAGGTGAGCGCGGTTGTACGGATGGTCCTGAATGCCGATCAAGTCGAAACCGAGCTCATCGATCAACGCGATGGTCTCGAGCACGGTTCCGGCCTGGGCCGCAGCGGGATCGAGAAAGATTCCGAATTCGATGGGACGGCCGTAATCGGGCATTCGGGTGATGCTCCTATGCGTTGCCGGAGCGTGCCCGGGCAAGGAGGCTTGCGGTATCGGCATTCATGAGATAGCCGCGTTGCCCTTCGATCCAGGGGCGCTTCAGTCCAAGCGCGGCAGCCGACTCTCCAATGGAATAGGCGGCGAGGGCGACGTCCTTGTGCTGAGGGAACTGGAGCGCTGTTTGCAGCGCTTCGCTATCGATCTGGACATCGGGATGATCTATCAGATAGTCGAGCAGCTGGCGTGGCTGACCCGTGGTGACCAGGCCGTAGAGCTGGGTGGCCAAAGTTGGTTTGTCCTGCAAGGTGTCGGGCATCAGCGCGGATCCTCTTCCTCTTGTTGCTCGCGAACGACATCATCCAGGTGAATGTACCGAATTCCGAGCGGTTTGTTTTGCCATGCGCGGTCGTTGCCCACAATAGCGATGGCGCCCGCCAATTTCGCAGTAGCAACGATGGCGGCATCGGGGAGCTTCAACCGCGGTTCCGGCTCGAACTCTGGCTGCTTCGATAAGCTGCTGCGTTACCGAATGGAACCACCTGAATGTTGGATGACGATCTGAAGGCTCAAGGCGATCGTTTCAAGCTGCACGCCCGGCTCATTCGCCTCGAGCAGTCCGAACGAGCGACTTCGGAAAGCGAGATCGCCGAAAGACCATGGATCACAGACTCACTTCCAAGATCGGCTCAACGAGTGGTCCGGCAGACTGCTCCTCATCGACAAGTAGGCGATCAAGGCCGAACTATCGAGCGCGATCGAGCGTCCCGATCGCGATAGTCCCTGAGCGAATATCTGTCGATTTGCGTCATGATCGGTCGTCCGCTCGTCCACTGGCGGAATTCATCGTCCAGCTCCGGATGATCATCCCACTCGTCGCGCAGTTCCTTGACATGCTGCTGGATGTCAGCCCAATCCTTGAAGTACCGCTCGCATGATTCCTCGAATGCTCAGCGAGTGGAACGCACTGTCGACAGGGCTAAGGTCGAAGTTCGGCAACGCCATTTTTGATTTCGAGCTCCACTGAATCGCCGACTTCGATGCCGAGCTGACGGCAAAGCTCAGCCGGGAGCGTGATGGCGTGGCGGCCGGTGACCTTTGCGCGGTAGACGGTGCCAGATTTGGTGGATTTGGGTTGGGTTGCGGTCATGCTGCTTCTCCGGATTCAGGGCGCACGCCGATGATACGCCGAGCGGCGGGTGTTTTCAATGAATGCTTCACTGAACGCCGCGCGTTCTAGAACTCGGGCAGATAGCTATCGTGCGCGCCGTCGACGAGGAGCGTTTGACCGGTGGTGAAGCTGGTTTCCGGCAGGCAGAAGAAGAGCACGGCAGCGGCGATGTCGTCGGCTTTGCCGATACGGCCCAAAGGAATCTTCCTGGCGCCACGCTCCCACCATTCGGCATGGGAGGCGCCCGGGCGATCGGCGATATTGCCGGGGGCGACGCAGTTGACGCCGATGCCATAGGGCCCAAGCTCGAAGGCCATGTTGCGGGTCATGACCTCGACGGCACCCTTGGCCGCGTCGTAGACCAGGGCGTCGGTGTGGCAGGCGCGTGCGCCAATGGTGCTGATGTTGACGATGCGGCCCTGGATCCCCTGGTCGATCATGTTCTTCGCGATGCGTTGATTGAGCACGAACGGGGAGCGCCAATTGACATTGAGCTGCTCGTCGAACTGCTCGGGCGAAACCTCCCAGAACGACTGGCGGATGCTCATGCCGGCGTTGTTGACCAGAATGTCGAGCTGCGGGGCATGTGCGAGTGCTTCGGTGGCGAGCCGTTCGGTGTCGTCCATTTTCGAGAGGTCGGCCGGGATGCCGAATGCATCGCTGCCGAGCGCGCGGACGGCCTGCACTGAGTCTTCGACTGCATCGGCTTCACGGCCCGAGACGATGATGCTCGCCCCTTCGCGGGCCAGCCATTCCGCTATCGTGCGACCGAGACCACGGGTACTTCCGGTGACCAGCGCGGTTTTGCCTTCGAGCCGTCGGGGGGTGTTAGTCGTCATTGGTTGGTTGTGCTTCCTCTTGGGTCGTTTGAGTCACTTCTGTCTTGGTATCCGGGAAGATCAGCGCGACATCGAGCGTGAAGCCATCGAGCACCGCGGAGGTCAGCGTGTCACCCGGGCCGAAGTCAACGCTAAGTGCATAGCGCTCTCCGTCGAGCGTTTGCACGCTGACCGTTGCGCTTTCAGGATTCACAATCCAGTATTCCCGCACACCGAATCGCTCGTAAAGTTTGGATTTCCTAAGGAAGTCGTTGGAGATCGACGAAGGCGAAAGAATCTCGATGACGAGATCAGGCGCCCCCCAAATCCCATGATCCTGGATTATGCCGGATTGTCCGTTCAACACGACGAGTAAATCAGGTTGCACCACGTCGTTGCTCGACAGGTGCACATCCATCGGAGCTGCGACCGCCTGGCCGTTGCCAGTCGCAGAGAGATGCGCGTCCAGAACGCTCGTTAGCTTGAACGAGACGCGCTGATGTCGATATGTGGGCGACGGCGACACGATCAGTTGTCCTCCGATGATTTCGTAGCGGTTGCCGTCGTCCGGGAGCAGTGCGAGATCCTCTGCTGTGAGAAGCCGATGGCGTGCAAGCTCTCGCACTTCGTCGTATGTGCTTGGATAGTTGGTTGCGATCACCATAGTGGATGCTCGATTCTGTCTTACTCGGTTGTTTCAACAGGATTTTTTGTCGATGACGTGGGCGGAGCAGCGGGGAAAATCGTATCGAGATCGAGGATGAAGTCAGACAATGTCGGAGACGAAAGGCGGTCTGCTCGCTTGTATTGCGCGGTTGGGATCAGACGATCGGCATCGAGCTCATGCACCGTCACCGTTTCGGCGATCGGATCGACGATCCAATACTCGGGCACCCCGCTGCGCGCGTAGAGCACCGCCTTGTCCACCCGATCCGTGACGTTCGATGATGGCGAGAGGATCTCCACGACGAGATTCGGCGCTCCGACAATGCCCTGCTCCTGAACGATCTCCGCTCGATCGTCGAGAACGACCAGGAGATCGGGCTGCACCACGTCGTAGAACGACAGACGGACATCTAACGGAGCGGCATAGACCGCTCCAGAACCTTCGAGAGACAGGTAGGTGTCCAAAGCGCTTGCGAGTTTGATCAGAACATGCTGATGTCGCGTCGAAGGTGAGGGAGACACGATCAGTTGTCCTCCGATAATTTCGTAGCGGTTGCGGTCCTCCGGGAAGGAGCGCAGATCGCGGGCATCGAGCGGGCGTTGCAGCACGATCTCGCGGAACGCTTCGGGGATGAGGTCTTTACTGGTTGTGGTCACCATGGCGGTCTGCCTTTCCGGGTGCGAATGGTTCGATTCTATACCGCTTGCACGGCGGAATGCCGCGTCATAAGATGGAATCACGACGCGGTTCTGACCGCACTACCTGCCGGATATGGGCCGGTCTAGATTGGCCAGTGAGCTATGACGACATCGATCCTTGTTGCTGACTCGGGGCTCGGGAAGTAGCGAAGCCGCGTTCGACGATTCGTTTCGATCTCACCGGTTTCTTCCCCAATGCCGAGCAACGCGTTGCCTGGCCGCCAATGGCGCACCATCGCACGCCGCACTGCTTGCCCCACATGCCCTTCATGCTCTGTTTTCGCGCTCGGGGACGCTCCTGCATTGGGCGTCGGCCGGCCTCCCTGCATGTGTGCATCTCCCGGCAACGGCGTCCGGGCACTGGAGTGACTGGAATTGGCTAAATCCGCGAATCGTAAAGCCCTGGATCTCGACGACGAATACGACGATGACGAACTCGGCCCAAAGGGACGATCGTCCCGCGGGCGGCAGGAGCGGGTCTATCGCGCGCCATCGTTGCGGCAAACCGAGTTGGAAGAGTTCAAGTGCGGGCATTGCAAGACGTTTGTGGGCCCGCCGATCAGCGGTGGCCGGCAACGCAACCATTGCCCACTCTGTCTCTACTCCCGGCATGTCGACCAAACGCCAGGCGACCGCAAGAACGAGTGCCGCAGTTTGATGAAACCGATCGGCACCGCCTTTCGGCGCAATGGCGAGCAGGTGATCGTGCACGAGTGCCTGGGATGTGGCGAGGTGCGCTACTGCCGGGTGGCGGCAGACGATCATATGATCCTGTGCGAGGAGCTGCCGGTGCTGGACCTGCCGGCACGCGAACAGGGTGACGCCCTGGACGAGATCCTCGCCTAGTCAGGACGAGCGAGATAGGCATCGACCAGGGCGATGATCGCATCGACGTGGTCGCGCATGGCTTGCTCAGCCGCGGCGGGATCGGAACGCAGAATCGCATCCGCAACGCCCCGATGATCGTGGGCAAACGCGAACTGGGAACCGGCTTGCACCGTGATGATGTCAACGATCCGCATAAATGGATCGTTCGCGGGTTCGATCAGGAGCTCGACAGTGGTACGGACGATCGGGCTGTGGGCCGCAACCGCGACGGCGAGATGGAAGTTCACGGCATCTTGCCGTCCTTCCTGGTCGGCATCGACGTGGTTTTGGTGCATGGCGGCTATATCGCAGAGCCACTGACGCTCGTCGTCCGTAGCGCGGAGAGCAGCCAGCCGGGCGGCTTCGCCCTCCACCGCCCGCCGAAGGTTGAGAATGTCGATCAATTGGGTAATGTCGCGCTCGCTCAGGATGCGGACCAGCTCGGAACTCTGCTCGTCCAGCCGGTTGACCAGTAGCAGATGCTGCAACCGCTGACGTCCCCGATCGGTGATGAGGCGCCCCTGGCGGCCGATGCGGATAGTCAGGCCACGCTCGTCCATGGTTCGGAGATAGCGGCCGGCGGTCGCTTCCGCCACCTCGATCCCCTCGCCGGTCAATGTGGTGACAAGGCGGGGCGAGCCAACCGGCTCGCCGCTTTCGGCGAGCAGCGCCAGCGTTGCCAGTTCCATGTTTCGCGCGCGTTTCCCGTCGTCCACCAATTCGCTCCTGCAACGGTTTGCCATGCGGGGCCCGGACAGGGTAATGCGTACAGCGTACCTGTAAGATCCTATCCCGCGCGCTTTCGGTAGAGACGATCGATCCCCATGGCGGCCATGTAGGCCGGGGTCGCCATCTCGTAGCTGGCCAGCGCCTCGGCATCGTTTCCGTCCATGTCGCGGGCCATCTTGGCGGTCAGCGCCTGGGTGACCTGCGGTTGACCGGCGCCTCGCTCGAAGAGATCGACCCCGAGACCGATGAATCCGTTCACTTCGGGCATGACCCGGCTCAGGTGATAGCCGGGATCGTGGACCGGGCCGAAGTGCGTCAGACAGAGCCGTTTGGCGCCGAGCGACTCCATGCGGGCGATGCTGTTCGCCCAGGCGCCGGGATCGAGATCGGGCGGTGGGGTCGGTGCGCAGACGTAGGTGTGGCGCGGCATGCGCACTCCGCCGACATCGCCGGTGAAGAGGGTGCCGCTAGCGCGATCCCAGAACGCGACATGATGCCAGGCGTGTCCCGGGGTGAAGATCACTTGCAGGTCGCGCCCGGCCACCCGCATGACCTCCTCATCCTCGAAGGCGATTACTTGCTGCTCGGGAATGGGAGCGAACTCACCCCAGAGCGGCCCCATCTGATCGCCATAGATGCGGGTGGCACTGTTGATCAGCTTGGACGGATCGATCAGATGCGGCGCGCCGAAGGGATGGACATGCACGGTGAGCGCCGGATTCTCCCGCGCCAGCAGACCGGCAGCGCCAGCATGGTCGAGATGAATATGCGTCACGAGCACGCGGGTGAGATCCTGGACAGTGAACCCGATGCGCCGCATCGCTTTGCGCAGGTTTTCGATCGTGGAGCCTGGGCCGGTTTCGATCAGCACCAGCTCGTCGTCGCTGACCAGCAGATAGGCTGCCACCACTTCCTTGCGTCCCTGAAACCCAAGGTCGATCAGAAAGAGCCCGTCATCGAGCTCCTCGATCGCATCGGCCACATTCCATTCCCAGGATTCGCTCATTCTTCTGATCCCCCCAACCGCATTCGATCCCGTGAGGATACTCCAGCATGGCAGTCAGCAATCGGTAGTCAGTAGCAAGTAATCAGGAGTCAGCGCATGCAGCTGCTCGCGAAAATGGTCCCCCGCATCGGCTCGTGACGATTGTCGGCTGACGACCGATAGCTGACCGTGGATCGACCCCGTATACTGTGGCCCGGGAAGGAATTAGGGACATGCGCCGGAACCGCCCCCGCAGGGCCGGCCGCCGCGCATCCAGCAGATGGAGGAAGTGGTGGACGGCGGCGAGTTGCTGACCGTGGCTGATGCCGCGGTTCGTCTGGACCGATCGACCGAGCAAGTGCGGCGCTATTTGCGTGAGGGCCGCTTGAGCGGACGGCGCATCGGCGGGCAATGGTTCATCGAACAACAAGCGTTACAGACGTTTGGGGAGCAGAAGCGGGAAGCCCGCGCGTTCCTCGATAAAGTTGTCTCTGCAGCGATCAGCGATCCTTTGGGATCGACGATCGGCATCGCGGCGGGCGGCGGTAGCAATCTGGCGGAAGGCAAGAATGCCTACCGGCAGGAACTGTGGCGGAGGCGCTAAATGGTGACCCCACTGCCGCAGCATCGCGCCGCGTTCGTCGATTCTTCCGCTCTGGTCTCACTGGTCGACCGGGACGACTACACCCACCGCGCCGCGGTGGATGCCTACGAATCTCTCAAATCCGAGGGATACCGGCTGTTCACCAGTAATCACATTCTGGCTGAGACGTACGACCTGCTGGCCGGCGCGCTCGGGCATGAGATTGCCCGTTCCTGGCTGGACGAGATGGCGCTGCCGGTCTATGTGGCCGATGCCAACGATCTCGAGCAGGCGCGTGACCGGGTTATTGCCTCGCGCAAGCCGCTCAATTTCAACGATGCGCTGAGCGTGGTCATCATGCAGCGCCTCGGGGTGGCCGACGCATTCGCGGTCGATCCGGATTTCCTGGCCGCGCTGGACTGATCCGTCACGCCATTGAACTCCGCAGGAAGGGCCCGTGCGATGCACGGGTCCTTCTCATTGCATGGCGGTTCGACCATGAGACATCTCGACCAGTGGTGACGCCTGGGACGCAAGCGAAATCACGAGCGGTTCACTGACGGCGTCCGGATCGAGCCAGCCGGTCGAGCCAGTACGAAAGCCGTCGGTGGTCCAGACGACGATCATGACCGGGCCAGTGCGCGGGACCGTTGAGAACTCGCCGCAGCCATCCTGCCTGGTTTCCCCAGTGAGCACCCGCGCCGGACCGCTGGAACGTTGCTCCATCAGACTGACGTGCAGTGGCTCCTCCAGGCTGTCCTGGGCAGTCACGCAGTAGGCGATGCCAACCGCGCCGGTTTCCGCTGTCATGGCCACCAACCCGACAGCGCTGAAGAACAGCACCGCCGTGACGATGGCGAACCACCGGCCGACAGGCGTCCGCCAAAGCAGGATCAGGGCATCCCCTTTCGGAGCGACCATCAGTGCATCGCCATGGGCTCGGTCAGCCCGTGACTATTGATCGGAGCATCCGCGGCGGCCTCATCCTCATCGGGAGCAGGGACATCGGCGAGCTGCGCGGCGGTGCAATTCACCGGCCTGGGGCTGCTCCCGAAAAAATCGAGGGCATCGATCTCGTCCGAGAAGATCCCCCACTCCGGGGTGCCGTCCGATGCGGGCGAGCTGCATGGCAGCAGAACTGCCGGGATAGCCGCCGCGGAGGTGTGGGGCACGTCACGCGCGGGCCACGAGAACGCGCCCAACAGCAACGCGAGCACGACCAGGATTTGCCGTCTCGGGGGCGATACCCGTGCATACCGAAGATCGAAACTCGACTTCACCATCGTTCATTCCTCCTGCGGTTCGACCATCGCCGGGCGCCGATGCACCAGGTTGCCGATCGCTCGAATGCACGATAGGAGGACGCAGGATGGAGAGAAATCGCCCCGGCCACAGCCGAAGTGTCGGGAGCACGACAGGAGGGATGGACGCGCAGGCGGAGCTTCCTTACGTCAAATGCCGCTGCTTGCGGCCGATGTTGTTGCATGCAACGACGTCGAACGCGACAACATGTCGAAAATTCGACCGAACGGACCTTTTCGAATATCCGTTCGGACCGGTTTGGAGGCTGGGAGTCCGCTAGTATTGGTTCAAGCCATTCCGGCTACACTGCCAGCCACGGTGTAGTTGTCCCCCTTCCCTCGAGTGGTGATAGATACGGCGCGGGGCCAGCAACACCGCGCCGTATCGCTTTTTCCGGCGGTTTTCATTTTCGGCCCCGTTCTGCCAATGTCGCGAACCGGCTACCCTTACGCCTGACGGACGCGCCCGAATTCAGTGGGAATACGGGCGTCCGTCACGACGAGGATCGACCCTTCCCGCCGATGCCCAGCGCCTACCACCTGCTCACCGTCCGCGGCATCCCCATCCGGGTGCATCTCACCTTTCTCTGGTTTCCCATCTGGGCCGCATTCATGTGGAGCTCCCGCACCGACGACATGTTGCGCGGCGCGGTATTCGGCGTCATTGCGGCGCTCTTGCTCTTTGTGTGCGTGACCTTGCACGAGCTGGGACACGCGCTGGTGGCGCAACGCTTCGGCATCAAGGTGGAGGACATCACATTGCTCCCCTTCGGCGGACTGGCGCGTTTGCGAACCATTCCGCGCGAGCCAAAGAAAGAACTGGCGATCGCGATTGCGGGTCCGCTGGTGAATGTGGCGATCTTCCTGGTGCTGGCCTTCGGCGCCGGGTATCTCTATCGCAATGAGACCGACATCACCCCGGAGTTCCTGCTGGACAAGCTGGATGCGGGGAACGCCGAATCGCTGCTGGTCTATCTGATGCTGGCCAACATCATCCTGGTGCTCTTCAATCTGATCCCGGCGTTTCCGCTGGACGGTGGCCGGGTGCTGCGCGCGTTGCTGGCGTTCAAGCTCCCCTGGAAAACGGCCACGCGGATCGCGGCCGGCGTCGGGGTTGGCATTCGCCGCGTCTCTTCGTGCTGGGCGGGCTGGCCTCGCGTGATGTCTTCCTGTCACTGATCGGACTGATGGTTGGCTATGGCGCCTGGCAGGAGCGGAAGATGGTCGATTTGCCAGAACCGCCGTCGCAACCGCGCCGCCGAGCCAGTCATGCCCACCGCTGAGCACCATGCCGCGCACGACCGTGATGGTCGCCATGACGCCGCCCCCGGCGACGGTCAGCATCACGCAACGCGTGCGGGAGATCGCCGATCTCGCGCCAGCGGCATCGGTGGCCGGGGCGCTGCCAGTGGTGGACCGCGATGGCTATGTGGTCGGCGTGCTGCCGGCAATGCGATTGGCGGAGGCGTTGCGCGAGCGGCCCGATGCGCCGCTGGTGGAGATGATGCGGCGCACCTTTCCGATCGCCCGGCCAGACGATCCGCTCTACGAGCAGTGGTACAAGACCAGCGCTGAGGATCAGCATTATGTCGTCGTGCTGCACGGACAACGGCACCCTGGTGGGCTGGTTGACGCGGGCGGATATCTCCAATGGCTTGCGCGGCCGTCCCGGCCAGCCGGCGCACGAGACTCTGCCTGGCAGGAACTCGACCGGGAATTCGTGTAGGGTCGTCTCCACATCGGTAACCCCAACGCGCTTCCAGCTGGAAGACCGTAGCGTCTGGGCGAACTCGAACAGCGATCGCCACGACTCGCCTTGCGTGTTGGTGAACGATATCGTGTAGATGGATCATCGCGGTATATCGGTATTGTTGATACACTACTAAGGATTCGCTGCCAGATGAGACAGCAGTCCGGGTGCGTGTACGGGGATTCGATGAAGCGGACAACCAACGGTTGGGCGTTCCAGCCGAACTACCTTTCTTATACGCGATCTGCTTGGATCGTCTCATCAGCACCGGGCCTGTTGCCCGGGATGATGGGTCCCCGGTTGGGCCCGAAATCGCTTTCCCGTTCGATCGTTCGTTTCGTTGCATCGTTTGTTTCTCACTGGAGGATTTTCATGACCAATTCCAATTCGTCCGAGCTGCGCTCGCTCGTCGCTCAGTCTCGACTCGGCCGATCTGAGCCGGCGCGAATTCATCGGGAATCTCACTCGCCTCGGTATCGGTGGCGCGGCCGCGGCGACGCTCTGGCAGCAGGGCATTGCCCGGCGTCGGGGCAACCTCGACCGGTAGCGCAGCGGCTCCCCGCTTCTCGCTGCAAGATGAGAAGACGCTGATCGTGGCGATCCCGCAGGCGACCGTGCAGCTCGATCCGGCGGTTGCTGGTTCGAACGGCTACGGCGACATCATTCCGCTCAACGAGAACATCACCGAGGGCCTGACCCGCTACAAGAACGGCACCGCCGAGATCGAACCGGCGCTGGCGGAGAGCTGGACGGTTTCGGACGACGGGCTCACCTATGTCTTCAAGATCCGCGAGGGCGTCACCTTCCATGATGGAACGCCGCTCGACGCCAAAGCGGTGGAGACCAATTTCCTGCGGCAGCTCGATCCAGAGAACCCACTGCATCAGGACAACTTCCCGTATGCGGAGATCGTCTTCGCCGAGGTCGCGACCGTGGCCGCTACCGGCGACTTCGAGCTGACCATCACCCTGAACCGCCCGATCACGCTGCTGCCGGCCAACCTGGCGGTCTTCGCGGGCGGCATCGTCAGCCCGACCGCGCTGGAGACCTACGGGGCCGACTACAGCGAGCATTCCGCCGGGACGGGGCCGTTCAAGGTCGATTCCTGGACCAAGGATGTCGAGCTGGTGCTGGTTGCCAACGAAGACTACTGGGGCGGCCGGCCGGCGCTCGACCGGGTGGTCTTCCGCACGATTGCGGACGACACGGTACGCATCGCGGAGCTGACCACCGGCGGCATCGACGTGGCCAACCAGATCGACTTCAAGGATGTGGCCTCGGTCGAGGCGGACGAGAACCTGCAGCTCATCACCGGGCCGTTCTGGAATGTGCAGTTCCTGGGCATCAACCAAAGTGTGGCGCCGTTCGACAATCTGCAGTTCCGCCAGGCGCTGCAGTACGCCATCAACAAGCAGAACATCTCCGATGCGGTCTTCTACGGCAACTACACCCTGGGCGCCGGTCCGATTGCGCCGGGGCTGCTGGGGTACGACGAGTCGCTGGCGGAGACCTACGCCTACGATGCGGAGCAGGCCACCGCGCTGATCGGCGAATCGGGCGTGACCGAGCTGAGCTTCGATCTCTACAACCGGACCAATTCCTTCTGGCCGATTCTGGGGCAGCTCATCCAGGCCGATCTGGCCGAGGTGGGCATTACCGCCAATCTGGTTTCACTGGAAGATGCCGAGTTCTTCGATGCGCTCAATACCCCTGGCAAGGTCGGCGCGTTCCTGAACGACTGGACGTGGGACAACGGCGATCCGGACAACATCATCTACTCGCTCTATGCCTCACCGCGGGCCGAGGCCCGGCTCGGTTTGAGCAATGACGAGATCATCGACCTGACCGCCCAGGCGCAGACAGAGGCCGATCCGGCGGTGCGCGAGACCCTCTATCAAGAGATTCAGGCCAAGCTGCTGGACGAGTCGGTGAGCGTCTTCCTCGGGTATCCGAGCCGCGCGATCGGCACGGTGGCGGGCGTTACCGGATTGGTGCTGTCGCCGATCGGCAACATCGTGCTGCGCGAAGTCGATATCGCGTAACGGAGTCCCGAGGCCAAATGCCTCAGAGGCCCGTGCGAGACCCGGTTTGGAAATCCGAACCGGGTCTCCGCACGTCGTAGTGGCGGCACCTGTGGCCGCCAATCGCGCAAAGCGCCATAACGGACGTACATCGCAACCGTGTTTCGAGATGGAAACGAAGTTGTGGGCAACGCAATGGCGGCCTGCGGCCGCTGGCGGGCACAGGTCCCGCCACTACGGGGGCGAGCGTGGGTCGCGCAATTTCCGTTGGGGCACGAGAATGCGAATTCGCTGAGAATGACGGGGTACCGGGTGGATGCTGGAATCTGTCCGAGCTGACCAACGATTGGAAAACCTCATGCCCCTGACCCGAAACCGAC
Source organism: uncultured Chloroflexia bacterium (assembly GCA_963720855.1). Lineage (GTDB taxonomy): Bacteria > Chloroflexota > Chloroflexia > Thermomicrobiales > UBA6265 > JAMLHN01. Next base: position 63,361 of record CAVRGV010000004.1, read on the forward strand.
GATCTGGCGAAACAGCTGCGCGATTCCGAGTTCGCGGCGGTGGCCGATCTGGCCTATCTCGACCATGCGTCCGATTCACCGGTTCCCGAGCGAACGCGACGGGTGATCGTGGAGCGGGCCGAGCTGCTGGCGAATCCGCTGGCGGCGGTGCGCAAGCGCGAGGCGTATCTGGCCGATGCCAACCGATTGCTGGCCGAGCGGTTGAACACGACCCCGGACCGGTTCGCGTATCTGACCAATGTGGCGGATGCGACCGCCGCGATCAGCAACGGCATCGACTGGCAGTCGGGCGACAACGTGGTGCTGGTGCAGGGGGAGTATCCCTCCTTCGTGCTGCCGTGGACGCGGTTGGCGCGCTCCGGCGTCGAGGCACGATTCGCGCCTTCGATCGGCATCGCAACCGATCTCGATGCGGTGGAGGAGGTGATCGACGACCGCACGCGGGCGGTGGTCATCAGCCATGTCGATTTCAATACGGGCTATCGCAACGATCTGGCGGAGATGAGCGTGCTGGCGCACGATCATGGAGCGCTGTTCGTGGTCGATGCGAGCCAGTCGCTGGGCGCGATCCCGGTCGATGTCACTGGCTGGGGAATCGATGCGCTGGTCTGCGTTGGCTACAAGTGGCTTATGGGCGTACACGGTATCTCGCTGCTCTATGTGAGTGAGGCGGCGCAGGAAGCGATCGCGCCGACCGCGCCCGGTCGCTACAGCGTGCGTTCGGGGTGGCCGTTTCCGGAATATGACCTCGACTGGGCCGCAAGCGCGATGCGCTACCAGGGCGGCGCGCTGAACTGGATCGGGGTGTGCGCGATGGCGGAATCGCTGACATTGCAGGCGGAGATCGGCGCGGATGCGATCGCGCAACGGGTACTGGAGCTGACGGATGCGCTGATCGCGCGGCTGGACAGGTTGCCCGTCGAGATCACCAGCAGCCGCGATCCGGAGCACCGCTCGTCGTATCTCACGTTTACGCTCGGCTCGATCGAACGGGACGACGCGCTGGTGGATGCAGGCCGGAAGGAGCAGGTCTTCTTCGGACGGCGCGGCGGAGGCATCCGAGTCGGCACGCATTTCTGGAACGACACATCCGACATCGACCGGCTGGCAGCGCTGATCGACACCGCAACGAGGTAGACCGATGGCCGGACGGGAGTGGTATCAGGGCGCGAACCGCTGGGAGCGGATCCAGGACGCGATCGAGCGGCACAATCTCGATGCGTTGGTGGCGCTGACCCCGGAGAATGCCCACTACCTGGCCGGGCATGGCAACTACATCGCAACCCACTGGCGGCTGCCCGGGTTGTTCGCGGTGGCGATCGGCAAGCACGGGAAAAAGGCGGTGGTGGCCGGCCAGTTCGGGCGCGACCCGCTGGCACCGGAACCGGACTACGCCTTCTTTCCCTTCACGAGCTGGACCGAGTCGCTCGATGTGCGCGGGGAAACCGGCGGCACGATCGCGGAGCGAACCCAGCGGGCACGACCGGAGCGGGTCGTGCGGCCGGCGCAGTTCGATATGGGCGAGGTGTTCGACCGGGTCGGCGAGGCGATTCGGCATGTTGCGCCGGATGCGAAGAACGTTGGGGTCGATCTGAAGCTGGTCGACGATCGCTCGGTCGGCTATCTCGTCGGCGTGCTCGGACCGGCGCTTGGGCTTCCCTGCGACGACCTCTTCGACGATTTGCGGGCGATCAAGGACCCGGACGAGATCGCGCATTTGCGGCTGGCGTGCGAGCTGACCGAGATCGGCATCGAGGCCGCATCGAACAATCTCGAGCTCGATCAAACCGAGCTGGCCGTGAACAGCGCCTATCACCTTGCGGTGCATCACGCGGCGGCCAAGGATCCACGCTTCGCGCAGTTCCGGCAATCGGAAGGGGTCGCGTCGATCGGGCTGGGCATCGATTCGCCGGGTCGGGTGGCGCCGGGACAAACCGTGAAGTTCGACATGCAGGTCGATATCGCCGGGTATCACAGCGATGTGGGCCGGACGTATGCGATCGATCCGACGCCCGACCAGCAAGCGATCTACGACGCCTTGCTGGGGGCGTTGCACGAGATGATCGCGGCGGTGGCGCCGGGGATCACCTTCAGCCAGCTTTACGCGATTGGGTCGGGCGCGATGCACCGGGCGGGTTTTGCGAACTACAGCCGGGGGCATCTTGGGCATAGCGACGGATTGACGCAACATTTCGAGGAAGCGCCGTTCATCGCGCCGAATGAGCACCGTCCGCTGGTTCCGCATATGGTGTTGAGCATGGAGCTGCCGTACTACGTCTATGGCGTGGGGGCGTTTCAGATGGAGCGGATGGTGCTGGTGACCGACGACGGGCACGACGTTTTGGACCGGTTGCCGTTTCGGTTGGCGGTGGATCGGTAGGGTGCCATGGTACGAACGCCGGACCCAGTGCTGAAGCAATGGGCTCATACCCCTGAATGGGCAGATTCATGGTGGTCACGTGGCGTCGTGCCTACCATCAGGGCGACCACGGGGGGTCGCCCCTACCGGATTGCAGACCATTCCCGGCGAACGCAATGGTGCAAACACGGGGTTCTAGCCCAGGGTTTCGACCCTGGGAACGCGTGGCCGTCCACCCAAAGGACCATGTAGCCAATGGGACGCTACATGCTGCAGCGAGTCCTGATCGCGATTCCGGTGCTGATCGGCGTGTCGCTGGTGGTGTTTCTGATGCTGCATTCGGCCGGGGGCGACCCCGCGACGCAGATTCTGGGACCGCGCGCCGATCCGGAATCGGTGGCGGCGCTGCGCGAGGAGATGGGGCTGAACCGGCCGCTGGCGGTGCAATACGCCGAGTTTGCCGGAAACGCCTTGCAGGGAGATCTGGGGCGGTCGTTCCGCTCCAATGCGACGGTTACCGATGAGATCCTGACTCGCTTTCCGGCGACGATCGAGCTGGCCTTCGCGGCGATGCTGATCGGTACGACGATCGGCGTGATTGCCGGGGTCGTGGCCGGTGTGAAGCGCGATTCGTTCTTCGACTACTCCAGCACGCTGGGAGCTTTGCTGGGGATCTCGATCCCCACCTTCTTCCTGGGGATGATCCTGATCATCGTCTTCGGGGTAGAGCTGCGCTGGCTGCCGATCTCGGGGCGGGTCAATCCGCGGCTGGGGGCCGATCCGTCCGCGCCGTTCCTGGTGATCAACTCGGCGCTGCATGGGAACTGGGTGGTCTTCCGCGATTCGTTCGAGCATCTGATCCTGCCGGCGCTGACGCTGGCGGGGTGGCCGGCGGCGATTACCGCGCGCATGACGCGCGCGGCCATGATCGAAACGATGGACCAGGATTACATCCGCACCGCGCGGGCCAAGGGGTTGCAGGAGTCACTGGTGGTGCAACGGCATGCGCTGCGCAATGCCTTCATTCCCGTGGTGACCGTGGTTGGGCTGGAGCTGGGCGGATTGCTGGGCGGCGCGGTGGTGACCGAAACGGTCTTTTCCTGGCCGGGGGTCGGGAAGCTGGCGTCGGACGCGATTCTGGCGCGTGACTACCAGGTGGTGCAGGGGGTGGTGCTCCTGCTGGCGACGGTCTTCATCGTGCTCAATCTGCTGGTCGACCTGATCTATTCCTGGCTCGATCCGCGGATCCGGTACTCCTGATGGCTACGCTGATCACCGAGCCGTTGCTCGATCTCTCGCCTGTGGTGAGTGGGCGCTGGCGCCGGATCTTCCGGCAGTTCACGCGTAACCGGCTGGCGGTGGCAGGCACGCTGGTCCTGATCGCGTTGGCGCTGATCGCCATCTTCGGGCCCTTTTTTGTGGCTGATCCGCGGGCGCAGGATGTGCCGAACCGCTTTTCCCATCCGTCGTGGGAGCACTGGTTTGGGACCGATGAGCTGGGGCGCGACATCTTTGCGCGCACGGTCTACGGCGCGCGCATCTCGCTGGCCTCGGCGCTAACCGCGGTGGTGGTGGCGCTTTCCATCGGCACGACGATCGGGTTGATCGCGGGATATCTGGAAGGCAAACTCGGGCTCTGGCTGATGGCGCTGATCGACCTGTTGCTGGCGATTCCGGCGATTCTGCTGGCGATCACGCTGGCGGCGCGGCTGGGGCCCGGGTTGACCTCGGCGATGATTGCGGCGGGGTTGGTCGGGTTACCGGCCTATGCGCGGCTGGCGCGCGGATCGGCATTGCAGATCAAGCGGCGGGAGTTCATCACGGCCGCCGAGGTGACCGGGCTTACGCGCGCGGGGATCATTCGCAAGCACATCTTCCCCAACATTCTGACTCCGGTGATCATTCAGGCGACCATCGGGGTTGGGACCGCGATCCTGCTGGTTTCGGCGCTCGGTTTTCTGGGGATTGGCGCGCAACCGCCAACCGCGGAATGGGGCCGCATGCTGAGCGACGCGCAGAAGTACATCCTGACCGAGCCGTACATGGCGATCTTCCCGGGCGTGGCGATCGCCCTGACGGTTATTGGCTTCAATCTCGCGGGCGATGGCTTGCGGGATGCATTCGATCCGGTGGTGAAACGATGAGCGATTTCCCAATCGATGAAACGTTGATGCCTGGGGCGCGCCGGATCGTGTCGGTCTGCGCCGGGGTGCAACCGGGCGAGCAGGTGGCGATCGTTTCCGACACCAACCGGCCGCTTTCGGTGATCGCTGCCTTGCTGGAAGCGGTGTCGGAGGCGGGTGGGATTGGCTCAGTGGTCATCACGAAGCCGGTACCATCCGGGGCCGAGCCGCCGGAGGTGGTGCGAGCGGCGATTCATGCCTCGGATGTCACGCTGGCGGTGACGAGCGGGGCGCTCTATCACACCCGGGCGGTGCAGGATGCCAAGGCGTTGCGCTTTCTCGGCTTGACCGCATTCATTCCGGAAGTCTTGCGGGAGGGCGGCGTCTTTGCCGATTTCCCGGCACTGGCGCCGCGAGCGTATCGACTAGCCGAGCTGTTGAGCGGTGCCGGGATCGCGCGGGTGACGGCGCCCGGTGGCACCGACCTGACGGTCGATCTGACTGGCCGGAAGGCGGTTCCCATCACGGCGATGGCGCTGAACCCAGGTGAGAAGAATGGCTGTCCCGATGTCGAGGCGTTCATCGCGCCGCTGGAAGCGAGCGCGAATGGGGTGATCGTGGTCGATGCATCGGCATCAGTGGCGGGCGTGCTGTCGGAGCCGATCCGGATCACGGTCGAACATGGGCGGGCTATATCGGTCGAAGGTGGCGAGGGCGCGGCAAAAGTGCGCGCAGTCCTGGAGGCGGCTGGAACGGATGCGGTCTATCAACTGGCCGAGTTTGCATTTGGGTTGAACCCGGAGGGGATCATCCGGGGGGTGATCGTCGAGGATGAGGGCGTGGCGGGCACCGGGCATATTGCGCTTGGGAGCAATATCCATTTCGGCGGAACGAACGCGGCGCCGTTGCATCTGGATTTCGTGTTTCGGGATCCGACCCTGTGGCTGGATGGGGTGGAGGTCGCGATCGTGAGCGACTGAGCGTTCCTAGCTCATATCCCGGTCTTCCATCTCCCAGGTGTGGTCGAGGGTGTGAAAGGCGGTGTGGCGGATGAGGAAGTGGAGCGGCCACTTTTTCGCCATCTTGCCCTCGGCGTGGTACTGCCGGATGGCGGCGACGTAGCTGTCGCGATGGGCGCGCAGGTTCGCGTCGTCCCGCCAGGCGCCGGTTTCCATGGCGGGAATGCCAACTTTCCAGCACATGTCGTATTCCGCGCCGATCGTGTGCCGGACCAGGTCATCGAGATCGCGACCGCCGCCGCGCGGTCCCTTCCGCAGCTCATCCGAGACCTGAGAACGAACCTGGTCGAAGTACATCCAGGCCGCCTGCATGAGCGTGAGCTCGCGTTCCAGCTCGACATCTGACATGGGAGCAAGGTCGATCTCAGAGTAGCCGAAGGAGATGCCCCAGAAGTCGGTCGAACCGGTGCCGGGGTATTCATCGACCACCTTCGGGACGACGTCCGCCGGAAACGTTTCGTCCATACCTGCCAGTGCGGCGACCGGAGCGTAGCGCGGTACATAGGTGATGAGTCGCTCGATCGCCAGGTCCGCCGTCTTTGCGCCGCGAGAGAGTCCGGGCCAGTTCGGCGCCCAGGCAACGACTTTCTTGCCTTTGGGACCGATTTCCAATGCCACTTGCAGCTCGTCCGCCATGTCGTTCCTCCCATCGATTGCGCGTCTGTTCGAGGATACCGTGCAGAAAGAACGCAAGGTGGACTGGCGCGGTGAGATCGTAGGCTCCGACATTGCTGGGTACTATTCGCGCATCGACACAACTATCAGCGCAGAGGGGAACAACGATGCTCCAGGAATTCACCGGGCGACCGGCCGATGTGCTCAAGCAGAACGAGGATTCCGCGCATGGCGGTGACGGCTGGGTGCCGCGCGAGGGGAGCCGGCGAGACGAGCTGGGGACGATTTGGGAGGCATGCGGGGTGTCGGCCGAGTGGGCTCCACTGCGCACCGTGCTGACCCACCGGCCAGGTTGGGAGATCGACGAGGTGCCCGACTACCGGGCAGCGCTCTGGCTGGCGCCGATCGATCCGATCAAAGCGCGCGCGCAGCACGACGCGTTCATGGACCTGTATCGCGAAAACGGGGTCAAGGTGATCGAGCTGGGCGAGGTCGGCGCGCAGTTGCCGAATGCCTACTTCTGCCGGGATACCTTTTGCATGACCCCGGACGGGGCGGTGATGTCGCGCATGGCGTCGGCATCGCGCGCCGGTGAAGAGCGCTGGGCGGCGGCTGCGCTGGCGCGTGAGGGGGTGCCTATCGTGCATTCGGTCGATCATGACGGCACCTTCGAGGGGGCCGATGTGGTGGTGGCGAACGAGGATCTGGTCTTCGTCGGGCTGGGGATGCGCTCGAACCGGTCCGGGGTGCAGCAAGTGGCGCGCGCGTTCCGCGATGCCGGCATCGCGGAAGTAGTCGAGGTCGAGATTCCCTATGGCTGCGGGCATATCGACGGCACGATCAATGTGGTCGACAAGGATCTGGCGATGGTGATGCCGACGCAGCTTTCCTGGGTGGTCTACGAGAACCTGAAGCGGCATGGGTTCACGGTGATCGACCTGCCGGACATGGCGGAATCGCAGGGCGGCATGGCGCTGAACATCGTGCCACTCCGGCCGCGCACCGTGGTGACCCCGGCCGGGAACGTGAAGACCAAGGCGCTGCTGGAGCAGCACGGGGTCGAGGTGATCGAGGTCGATGTCTCCGAGCTGATGAAGGGCGGGGGCTCGTGCCATTGCATGACGGGGGTGGTTTGGCGGGCGTAGGGATGCCATGGATATCGAGGACGAAATCGACCAGCTCAACGACGTTCTGCGACCGTTGGGGCTGAAGCTCGATGAGCTCATCGAGTCAGGACGAGCGATCCGGGGCGAACTCCTGCGCGATATGAACGGGATAGATCCGGACGCAAAGCAATACAACGTTGTCTGATCTCAACGAAATCCGGTGACGGCACCGCGGGACGGATCAAATCAATGCTAGTCTACGGGTGTATGCGATACGTCACGCGTACGATCGACTGAAGTGGACCCTTCTCGAGCGCATGGCATTCGGACCTGATTCGTACCGTGACAAGCGAACGCGTGAGTTCGCTCAAGGGGATCGAGTTCCGGCGTTTCAATCATTCGAACGGCAAGCGTACAAGCGTCTGGAAATTCTGGAGGCTGCCCGTTCTCTCGATTCCTTGCGCGCCATCCCTGGCAATCGCCTCGAGCGATTGGGCGGAAGTCGAGCCGGCCAATTCAGCATCAGAATCAACGTCCAATGGCGACTCTGTTTCGAGTGGCCAGAGGAAGCCGATGAACCTTTCGGTATCGAAATTGTCGACTATCACTAGGAGAACCGAATGGGACGTCCAGCAATTCATCCAGGAGAAATTCTGAAGGATGAGCTCGATTTCTTGGGAATGAGTGCCGCTGAGCTTGCTCGTGCGCTCGACGTTCCGCCGAACCGCGTTTCCCAAATTCTTGCCGGGAAGCGATCGATCTCCGTCGACACGGCGGTGCGGCTGGGGTACTGGCTGGGAAGTGGGCCCGAACTCTGGCTCAACCTGCAACGACAGTACGAGCTTCGCCTGATCGAACAAACCGACGGGGCAACCATTCGAAACCGGGTAACTCCACTCGCGCGATCCGCTGCCTGAGCCGAACGAGTGAGCCCGGTCTCGCTGCCCGGCATGAGCCGGTCGTGCTCCCGGGCGGAGATGCGCGCGTGCCGGACGAGCTCTACTGGCCCGCCGGACCGGGCCTGCATGCAGGAGTAGTGGTTTGCCCGGGGGTGATTCCGTTCGATGTTACGCATCCTCAGATGAAACGCCTGGGAACCGCACTGGCTCGTAGCGGGTTCGCAGCATTGATCGTCTCGTCGTCGGAAGCTGTCGCATGGGGCATTGGTCTCGGACTTGGTGAAGTTCACGCGGCTTGCCAGTTCAGCCATGCGAAATGCTGCCTGACCTGGCCTTCCCGGGAATGTTCACCCCGTGACGCGCGCCGGAAATCGCGCGTCGATTGGATCAAGTTCGAGCCAGTTTTTTCGATTTCGGACGGTTTCCTACCTATTAAGAACGCCAAACGTTCTCGCGTGACGACGCGGTTTTTCTGGTGCAGAATTCGCTGCCGTGGCACTCTCACACCCGGTTTTGCTCTCCACCCTGGCGCTGCTTGTCGCCATTCCCATAGCCGTCTGGATCTCGCGTCGCACCAGCGCCGCGCTGTATCGACACGATGCCGCGCTGGAGCAGATCGACCTCGACCGAGTGGCGGCCGCGATTCCTGCATTCGACGCCGGTGACGCCCTTGGGCAGATCGACGCTTTGACGCAGCATGAGGTCGCGCTGATTCGGGAGATTCTGGACGAGCGCGCATCCGGCGGCCATGTCACGCCAGAGCATGTGCAGGAGCTGCGGCATATTCACCGGTGTGGCCTGGCGCTGCGGCAACGATGCGGGGATTCCGCGCTGGATGCCGAGGTGGGATGGTTGCAGGCGTACGGCTCGCTGGCGCTCATGGCCGACATGTCGGAGTTCGACCGGGCGTTATTCGAACACGAGCTGGCGTTTCGGGCGGACGAGGTTCGCCGGGCGGTGGAATTGCGACGTGGGCGGGTAAGCCACGCCCACGCCGGTTCCAGTCACGAACAGGTCTCGCCTCAGATACCTCACTAGTTCAGCAAGTTCCAGTCACAAACCACGGCCTGACCATAGACCGGCACCATCACGGGATCGTGGTACGGGTCGAGGAACTGGTCGACGAGCACGGTCTCGCCCTGATCGGGCGAACAGAAGACGTAGGCCGGGGCTTCGACGAACTTGGACAGGAAGTTCAGCCCATAGGTTCCGGACGGCACGTTCTCGAAACGGGCAATTCCTGGTCCTGGCGATTGCTCGATCTCAGTCGTTGCACTTTCGAACACAGCTTCCGACTCGATGCGGAAGGTGAGACCGCGCTCGCCGTTTCCGTGGCACACGTTGTAGAAATCGGGCCCAGTAAAGCCCGGAGGGCAATTGATTGCGTGAACTTCGAGGCTACCAAGATTGGGTCCCGACGTCGCCTGTTCACTCTGACTCTCGATCGACGCACCGTCCATTTCTGAGTCAACAACCAGCGTGACCCACCATTGAAAGATACATTCCGGTGATGAGCTGCAGGACGCGACAAACGCATCGTTGGGGACAAGATCGAATGATGCCTCCGTACCGGAGACGAGGTGCGTAATCACATAACGCCCCATTGGCAACTCGAGCTCGACCGGTGTCATGATCACCGTGTGGTAGCCGTTCGGACCATCGATGTTCATGCGCTGAGGTACGCCAAGTGGGTTGCACGGCGGTCCGTAATCAAGTGCGATGCCTGGACCCACGACCGAGATTGTTGTTTCCTCCTGCGGACAGGACAACGCATTGAACAAGACTCGCCCGATCAGGTTCGACTCAGCAACATCGGTACTGGATTGTGTTATTCCGTCTGTTGACTGCACATAGACCAGGGCCATTCGCCAGCCGACATTGCTCTCATCGAGCGTGTTACCCCAATCCAATTGGAGCGTGGCAGACGCAGGCGTATCTGTTCGCACGAGCGTGATGGGCAAATCGCCAAACGTCCCCTCGATATGGCAGATTCCACTCTCGATAGTGCAGGTCGAAACGAGCTGTCCATCTGCTGCCCACGCCTCGACGGTGCCTCCATCGACGGCGGTGCAACCCCAAGCCTCCCAACTTTCGAGATAGACCTCAGCATCGCTCGTGTCGACGTGGTGCTCGATCTGCGGTGGTGCCGGACAAGTGACCACGACGACCGCCTGCGAGAACGGAGTCGATGGTTCTTTTGACACGCAGAGTCCACGATCGCAAACCTCGTGGGGCAGGCAACCTTGTGGCCAACCAGTCAGATGTCCACAGAAGTCACAGAAACGCTCGCCGCTTTCCGGCGTCAGACATCTGCCACCACAGCAGGTCCAATTGTCGCCACAATCGAGGCAATCGCCGCCACAACACCGGGTTCCGGACGGGCATACATTGCCGCACCTCCCACAATTCTGAGAGTCATTCTGCTCGCTCGCACAATAGTCCTGTCCACATGCGGGCGTTGCATCTTCCGGGCATTGGCAAATTCCATCGCGACAACGTGGGACGACGTCTTCTCCTCCCCCCACGGGACAGGGGCTTTCACAAGCGCCGCAATGTCGGTTGTTTGTCATCAGGTCGACGCAATCACCATCGCAAGACATGAAATCCGGCATCGCAATATTGGCGAATCGCCCCGACCTCGGCAGGCCGACATGCAATGGCCATATCCGTCACCACAGTCATAGTCGACACAACGAAACTCTTCGCCGCAGTCGGCATCGACTAAGCAAAACCCTCCTCGACAGCCATCCCCAACTGCGACTGAACACAAACGCAGCTGCCATGCTCATTGTCGAATGTTGTGACACAGCTCCCATTCGCGGTTTCTGGACAAGTCGGATCTGTCGTCGCAAACTCCTGGTCATCGACGCTGCGACGCGGTACGCCGAATGCCCGACAACGGGCCAAGAGCATGGCGAAGATTGCCGTCGTGGAAGGTCAATCCGAAGCACGAGTCAGATTATCGAAGCGCTGACCGTCCAAGGGGTTCGTTCTCCGGATGAAGCGCGACCAACACGGGTCCCGACAGGCATAGGGACTGCATGAATCGCTCGAATTGAGTCGTTCAAGACCCAGCCTATCGAGCTCGTGAGGAAAGCACAAGGGTCTCGGCGGACGAAACCCGGAATATCCGGATGTATAGGACGAATCAGGTCGTCCAGGCGGGGAGGAGGGGGTCGGGGACGGCGGTGCGGGCGGAGCCGGGGGAGATGCCGAGGGTGCGTTTGAAGGCACGGCTGAAGGCGGCTTCGGAGGCGTAGCCGACCCGGATGGCGGCTTCGGCGGCGGTGAGGCTGTCGTCGACGATCAGGCTCCGGGCGACTTGCATGCGCCACCAGGTGACATAGGCCATGGCGGGTTGCCCGACGAGGTCGGTAAAACGGGCGGCGAAGGCAGAGCGGGACATGAAGACCTCGTCGGCCAGCGCGGCGAGCGACCAGGCGCGCGCCGGGTCGCGGTGAATCATGGTCAACGCGCGGCCGATCTTTTCGTCCCGCAGCGCGCCGATCCAGCCGCGCTCGAGCTCGACCGATGTTTCCAGCCAGGTGCGGATCGCCTGAATCACCAGCACGTCCGAAAGCCGGGTGATGACCGCCTCGCCGCCGATCCGAAGCTGGCGCGCTTCGGATGCCATGTACCGCAAGGTGCTCTGCACCCATTCGCCCTGAGCAGATGGTCCCGACTCGATGCGCAGTACGCGCGGCAGGACGGCCATCAGGTTCGCAGCGGCCATATGCTCGAAACGGACCGCGCCGCAGATGAGATCGACCTGCTCGCCCCCTCCCTCCAGGGAGAGGAGGTCGTAGCGTTCGCTGACCGCTATGCGCGGGGTGTCCCAGAGCGAGATACAGGGGGTTGCCGGATCGTCGGAGAGACGATGCCCCTCACCGTGAGGCACCAGGACGACATCACCCGCACGCAACTGGATGCGCTCACCGTCACCCAGATCGAGCCAGCAGCTTCCCCGGGTGATGGCATGAAACATGAGATAACCGGGCATGGCGGGCAGATCGACTCCCCACGGCGCGGAGCAGACGCACCGGCTGTAGAAAAGCCCGGTCATGCGCAGGTAGTAGAGGGCTTCCCCCAGTGGATCGACGGGTTGGAACGCTGGCATCGTCATGATTGCAGCATAGCGTGACTCGACCGTTCGTCCAGAAATTGGACGAATGAGCAATAGTTCAGGGATCCTGGCCATAGATCGTACGGCAATGGTCTCGCAGACTGGTTGGCAGGTCGTCGAAGCGATCGACGACAACAACGTTGGAGGAGACCATGAACACGGTGATCGAACGAACCACGGCCCCGGCACCCGCATCTGCTGGCGGACCGGTGTTCATCGCCGGGGGAACCGGCAAGACGGGACGGCGGGTGGCCGAGCGGCTGGAGGCATTGGGCATTCCGATGCGGATTGGCGCGCGTTCGTCGGCAATTCCGTTCGACTGGGATCGGCCAGCGGGGTGGGATGCGGCGCTGCAGGGCGCGTCGGCCATCTACGCGACGTATGCACCCGATCTGGCGGTGCCCGGGGCAGTGGGTGCCATCGAGCAACTGGTCGCGACCGCGAAGAGGGCCGGTGTCACTCGGGTCGTGCTCCTCTCCGGACGAGGCGAATCCGAAGCGCAAGAAGCAGAAGTGGTCGTGCAGGAGTCGGGGCTCGATTGGACCATCGTGCGCTGCGCCTGGTTCATGCAGAACTTCAGCGAGAACTATCTGATCGATGGCGTACTGGCCGGAGAGATCGTGTTGCCGGTCGGCGAGGTGCCCGAGCCGTTCGTGGATGCAGACGATATTGCCGATGTGGTCGCGGCCGCGCTGACCCAGCCGGGGCACGCGGGGCAACTCTATGAGCTGACCGGTCCGCGCACGCTCACCATGGCCGAGGCCGCTGCCGAGATCGGCGACGCGCTGGGTCGCCCCATCGACTCTATCGAGGTCGATCCGGAAAGCTACGCGGCAGGGATGCGGGCTGCGGGACTACCCGATGACGTGATCTGGTTGCTGGACTATCTCTTCTCGACGGTGATGGACGGCCGCAACGCCTGGCTGGCCGATGGCGTCCAGCGCGCGCTGGGTCGACCGCCACGCGACTTCCGCGACTATGCCCGGAATGCCGCCGCGTCCGGCGTCTGGGACGTACCGGCCGGCCGGTGAGTCGATTCAAGCGCGCATGGGGGCGTCGTAAAACGGCGTCCCCTGTTGGTTCGCTGGCCCGAGCCGCTAGTCGTGCTTGTCGAGGAAGAGCTCTTCGCCGTCGTTGCCGCCGAACGGAGCCAGCGCGCCAAACCCGATGAAGGTGCTGACGACGCCAAAGAACCGGAGGTAGCGGTTGTTGATCAAGAGCGATAGAACGAGCGCCACAAGCCCGAGGGAAATATTGGCCGCCGGGCCGCCGATGGCGCGACCCCGATGCTGATCGCCGGTAATGGTGTCTCCGGTGTCGTCGTAAAGGGTATACGTGCGGATCGGGGTGACCAGCAGGGTATCCATCGGCGCTTCGACCATGCGCGCGCTGGCGATATGGCCGAGCTGATGCACGGCGCCCGCGGCTCCGATAGCTGCGGCAAATCCGAGCCCGCTGCGCAGGTGGTGGTCAGGCTTGCCAAAGAGCCGCCCAAGGAACAATCCGCCAGCGAGCATGCCGAGGGGTTGTACCCACCATCCACGTGTGACGGAAACGCCGACGCCCGCCACATCGCCCACATGGGTTCTTGGTTCGTCATCGATGAAATGTTTCGCCAGATCTTCCAATGGAAACTCCCGGTCCTGGTAACGTCAGTCCACGGTCACCATCGACCAATCGTCGAACCGCTCAGGTTCCTGGGGTCGACACTGTCTATTGTCGGCGCTGACCGGTTTCGAGCGGAGAATTCGATCAGATAACTATCCAGGATTCGGCTGTCATCTGCCGCAAGTGGCTAGCTGGCGATGTCAGCGTCCCGGGCATCGAGCGCCGCCTCGACCGCATCGAATCGTCCCCGCAGGAAGGCATCCAGGGGAGCTTTCCCCCCAGACTGGCCTATCGGGGCGCGTAGCCATGCGGCCGCAGCAGCGCTATCGGCGAAGGACGCCTGCATCCGATCGGCGAGCGCCGTCATTTCTTCGAGCCGAGCGCGCGCCTCATATTGCGGGACGTGCTCTCCCGCCCTCCAGCGCGCCACCGACCGTTCGGATGCGTCGAGCGCCGCAGCGAATTCCGCCCGGGAGAGCCCGAGCTCCGTCATGAGCCGATCGATGAGGGGTGCGAGCGGGTTCGAGACAACCACGGCCGATCTCCTGGAGCCATGACGCGAACCGCCACGCTGTCGGTCACAGCATGATCGAGACGATGGCGGTTCGCAAGCAGGCGGACCACTGCCGAGCACGCTACGCCGGGGTCATGACCTCGTCGAGACGCTCGGCGGTGGCTTCGGCCAGGAAGGCGCGCAGGTCGAGGCGACGGTGGCCGTTCATCATGTTGGCGACGGCTTCGTCGTTGCTCAGGTTCTGGAACTGCGGCCATTCGGATGGATCGCGGTCCCAGGCGAGCTCGATGCCGTTGAAATCGGGGTCGTGCAGATAGAGCGCAATGTGGGTGCCGTGATCGTTGTAGCCATCGATCTGCCAGCCGTTATCGAGCAATCGTTTGAAGGCGACTGCCAGATCCTTGCGGGTTGGGTAGTTGATGGCGAAGTGATAGAGCCCGGTGCTGCCACCCTGCGGCGGCTCTCCTCCGGCGCTCTCCCAGGTGTTGAGCGCGATGTGATGGTGATAGCCGCCGGCAGAGAGAAACGCGGCGGAGCCCATGTTGTAGAGCAGGTCGAACCCGAGCAGATCGCGGTAGAAGGCGATGGATCGGTCGAGGTCGGCCACCTTGAGATGGACATGGCCGATATGGGTTCCGGCGGGGATGGATTGGTGGGTCATGGGTAGCTGCCTTTCGGACGGCACGAATCGAATATTAACTTACCAATTGTAAGTTACTTCTCATTCACTGGCAAGGCGCCAGGTATCGCATCACTGTCCTCTGCCGCCAATCCACTGTTAAGCGGTGTCTGTCGCTAAGACGCAAGCCAGGATTCGATGTGGGCCAGACCGAGCAGGACATCACGAGGCTTTCCCTACCGCTCGATCACGATCGCCGCGTGCTCATGTTCCACCATGCGCGAAAGATCGTGTAGGTGGCCTCTCGCAATTACTGACCCTACTCACTCAATCTCGAAATCAGCTCATCCTGTCCCATCCAGTAGCTCAAGAAAGGCTACGGGTGCGACAACGGCGATGCCCGGCAGCAGTCCGTCAACATCGAGAACCCCTTTATCCCCAGAACGAGAACGTCCGCTTCGCCAACAATTGCCATCTCAAGAAGATACGCATCTCTGGGTCTCTAAGCCGCGGCCAGAATCCGTTCTTCTCGCACTCGACCTGGTGCAGCCCAGCAATACGAGTTCCTCCAGAAATTCATTAGCAGCGAAGGTTATACACGCGCACCAACGTAGGCGCTGGTTGCAACGATACCCTTCAATCTCACCCAGCAAGTGCGCTGAAAAAAGGATCGTCGAATCTTCGTTCCAGCCTCGAATGAACGGCTTCGCTCGATGCCCCCTCCCGAAAGTGGAGTCAAGCAGATAGCTAATGAAGACATTGACGTCGAGAACAACACGGAGCATTCTCGCCTAGCTCGTCGGTACGCTGTCGTTGGCGCTCTCCGGTCCTTCGCGTACCGCGCGAACGGCGCATCTCATCGGCCTCGTCCGGGGTCAGGTCCTTATTCCGCTCCATGCCTGCACTCGCCTCAATTCATCGAGGCGTTCCCGAGTCTGCTTGCGCCGTAGTTCTTTTCGGCATCCTGCAGCTCCTGAAATCGGAAGGCGACAAAATGAATGCGTAGGGTTCGCCATGGTTTTCGATCGAAACTACATCTCCATCGGTCCGGAGCGCTCTTCACGATTGCCCCGAATCGATTCTTCGCCTCAGTAGCGCTAACGTTCGTGTTGTCATGCCCGACTGCCGTGACTATTTCTCTATTAGCCATAATTTTAGCTATTTTCCTATACTCGATGCAAGCGACTCACGGACGACGCTCGTCTCCTCTACAATCCCGATACGATGTATCGATCCAGCGACGGAGCGTGAAACGAGCCAATGACGGAATCCCCCCGGCGACTCAAGGTCGGTCTCTTTCTGCCCGCGGGCGAGCTCTTTTACATGGGAGGGACGCCGCGGTGGGACGACATCCTGGGGATGGCGCGCGATGCCGAGGCGCTGGGGTTCGACTCGGTCTGGATCCTCGATCATCAGCTGATCGAATCGAACACGCCTGGCTGGGAGGGGGTCGAGCACGGCGCGTGGGATTGCTGGTCGATCCTGGCGGCCATTGCCGCCAGCACCAGCCGAATCGAACTGGGCCCGTTTGTTAGCAATACCTTGCTGCGCAATCCGGCGCTGACGGCCAAGATGGCCGATACCGTCGACGAGATTTCCGGGGGACGTTTGATCCTGGGGCTGGGCGCAGGGTGGCATCAGCATGAGATCGAGGCGTTCGGCTTTCCCTACGACCACCGCGCCAGCCGGTTCGAGGAAGCAATCCAGATCATTCACCCGTTGCTCAAGACCGGACATGTCGATTTCGAAGGCACGTACTACTCCGCGCGCGATTGCGAGCTGCGGCCGCGCGGTCCGCGCCCGGAGGGCCCCCCGATCTTGATCGGCACCAAGGGCGAGCGGGTGATGCGAGTGGCGGCCACATACGCCGATAGCTGGAACGCGGAATGGCTGGCGCAGCCGGAAGAAGCCGACGCGTTGCTGGAACGGATCGATGCCGCGTGTGTCGATGTGGGGCGCAATCCGGCGACACTGGAGCGGACGTTCGGCCTGTTGGTCGATGCGCCCGGCTGGAACGCGAGCGAGCATGACGATTTCGCGACCATTCACCGGCTTGGTATCAAGCCAGCGCTTTCTGGAACAGCCGAAGAGATCGCGGCGGGGCTGAACGCCTTCGCCGATCGCGGCACGACACACGTGCAGATCTGGCTTGGACCGAATACACGTGAAGGAATCGAGGCATTGGCTCCGGTTTTGGAGCTGTTGACGTAGGAGATACGTTGCGGGCCGAAGCAAGGTTTTCGGGTTGCCGGATCGCTCACCCCAGCCCCTCTCCCTCTGGAGAGAGGGGAGAATGCAGATGGACTCAATCGGTGACGGAGCGTGTCGCCGGGAATGAAAGGGAAGGGGTATCGATGAAGATCACCAATATGAAGCTGCGGGAGCTAACCGGGACGATCGAGCATCCGGATGGGCCGTTCTGGGAAGAGCGGTTGATTCGGCCGGTCGATGTCTATCCCGAGTTCCAGGCGCAAACCGGGGCGACGGCAAACTGGCAACCGGTGGCGTCCGGCGAGGGATCGAGCACGATCGTGCTGACCTTCGTGGAGATCGAAACCGACGAGGGCGTCACCGGTCTGGGCGGCCCGGTCGACCGCGGCACCGCGGCCCATCTGCATGTGCATTACCGGAACAAGCTGATCGGGATGAACCCGCTGGCGACCGAGCGGATCTGGGACATCATGTACCGCGACGGCGTGCACGACCGTAAGGGCACCCCGATGTTCTCCATCAGCGCCATCGATGCGGCCCTCTGGGACCTGCGCGGCAAGGTGATGGGGCAGCCGGTGCATGTGCTGCTCGGCGGACCGACCCGCACCGAGCTTCCGGCCTATGCCTCCATGCTCGGTTTTTCGCTCGAACCGGACAAGGTGACCGCCCGGGCGAAGGAATACGCCGCCATGGGCTACACGGCGCAGAAGTGGTTCCCGCGCTGGGGGCCGAGTGACGGGCGAGAGGGGATTCGCAAGAACGTCGCTCTGATGGAGAACCTGCGCGATTCGGCGGGTCCGGAAAGCGACATCATGATCGACGCCTGGATGTCGTGGAACGTCCCCTACACGCTCGATATGGCGCAGCGGCTCAAGCCATACGATCCGCGCTGGCTGGAAGAGCCGGTGCTGCCCGACAAGATCCAGCAGTATGCCGAGATTCGCGCCAAGTCGGTGGTGCCGATCAGCGGTGGCGAGCATGAGTACACCCGCTGGGGGATCAAGGAGCTGCTGGACGCGCATGCGGTCGACCTGATGCAGGCGGATACCTACTGGGCCGGCGGGATCAGCGAGATGGTGAAGATCTGCCATCTCTGCGCGGCGTACGACATTCCGATCATTCCGCACGGGCATTCGGTGCCGGCCAATGTGCAGCTTTCCGCCGCGCTTTCGCCGGTGGAAGTGCCGTACGTGGAATTCCTGGTGAAGTGGAACCAGATCCTGCAGTTCTTCTTCAAGGATCCGGTGTTGCCGGTGAACGGCGTGATTACGGTACCGACCCGACCCGGCATGGGCATGGAGATCGACCCGGCGAAGATCGACTCGGAGCGGGAGTTCACGGTCGATTAGGGCGCTTGGACAGATGCAGTCTGTGGTCTGCGGGGCCAGCGTACAATAGTTCTGTGGCAAAGGATCAATGTATGATGCGCAACAGAGTCGGCCCCAGGTTCGATGGGCGCCACCGAAACGATGAAGAACACGTGGGCCTCATCGACTCGAGGTGAAACGAGTCGCACCGGCCGATGCCTGGGTTGCCGATCCCGATCCTGGCACTGGCAGATCAGAGCTCTGGGACCGTCCTATAAGCTGCGGCGAATTTCCCTCCGCCAGGACCGTCGAACATCATCGTGCGCACCCCAAACCCTCTCCCTGCCCCTAAGGACGTCAAGTCACAGTAGAGTCCAAAGCGCCGCCAACGACAGGAGCAAGGCTTCTGCGTAGAGGCAAATATTGGCTGCGCCAACCCAACGTGCCTTCTATTAAGACTATGCCGGTTCACAGCAGCTGATCTGGCGTATTCCCGCGCAACCCAATCCTCACAGTTTGCCGGCAGTATCCATCTGAGTAACGAGATCAGCCAGGGGTTAAAGCGCTGGCCGATATTCGATTCCACGGATGATGACTGGCCCGCCAAGAGAACAGATCACAAACGACGTAGGCCACCAATGCGCTCAAGAGAGCGAATTCGGCCCGATGCGGCATCGTCCGTGTCCGCGAGATTCAACAGCCCGAACGTTACTGGTAGGATCGTGCTGCCTATTGAAAAGACATCGTATTTGCGAGTGTCGAGAATGTCGTCAGTGCTAACTTGTAGATCGAGAAAGCGACGAGCAACTTCAAGATAGATTTCAGGACCCCGAGTCGGAGCCCCTGAAACTCCAGGCCTGGTGAGCAGTCACATGAGCCTTCAGACTCTGAAACAGTGGCGATTTCTTCGAGACCCTCACAGGTCAAATGACCAGTGACGACCGTGTCACCACATTAACAGAAGGCGATGCGATTAGTCGCAGAAAACTGAGTGGTGTGCCACCATCTCGATCCACGCCTGATTTCCGCCAGTGCATTTGTCAATCTCGGGAGCCGTGCGAAGGCCAGGGCCGCGATGGTGAGGGTGGGGTTGGCGGTGCCGGTGGTGGGGAAGAGGCTGGAACCGGCAATCCAGAGATTGGGATGATCCCAGGTGCGGCCGAACGAGTCGGTGACGGACGCCGACTTATCGGTGCCCATGCGGCAGGTGCCCATGATGTGCCCGGCGCCCTGAAACGCGTCGACCTGGGTGAGCTGGGTGGTGCCGAGCGCGTCGAAGATGGCGGCGAACTGGTCGCGCGCGGCGGCGAGACCCTGCTTTGCGTAGTCGTCGACGATGTAGTGCAGCTCGGGCCGTGGGAGCCCGATGGCATCCACTTTGTCGGAGAGCGTCACGCGCGAGTTCGGGTCCGGTAGCTGCTCGACGAGCGCGGCCATGCGCACGGCGCGCACATTGAGCGGGGCGACCTGGTTGTAGAGATCGGTTCCCCAGATCCCCTGCTCGATCAGATTCACGGACCAGGAGAGCGGGTCCATACCGGGCCACGACCAGCCATCGTTCCCGAGCTCGATACGGAATGCGCCACGGGTCGAGCGCTCGGGAATATCACGCAGCTGCTCGATTCCGGCGGTGGCGAGCGGCGAGCGATAGGGTCCCATCGGCTCGTTGGCCAGCGCATAGGAGAGCTGGCTGGGGTGATCCATCAGGTGACGCCCGACCTGATCGCTGGAGTTGGCAAGTCCGTTGGGGAGCTTGTCGGTGGCCGACATGAGCAGCAGCTTGGGGGTTTCGATGGCATGGGCCGCGAGGACCACAAGCTTGGCGGTCAGCGAGGCGTCGGTTTTGTCGGGACGGCGGTAGTGGACGGTGGTGATATTGCCATTCGCATCCGCGTCGAGCTGAAAGACGACCGAGCTGTCGCGGATTTCCGCTCCCGCCTGGGTGGCCATATCGAGGTGGACCGTCGCATCGTACTTGGCGCCGATCGGGCACATTGGAATACAGAACGCGTTCCCACAACATTGCGGCCGGCCGTTGAAGCCTTCCTGGGCGCTCACGCGCGCGGCGGGAGTGGCGAGCACGCCGAGCCCGAGCGTCTTCGCCGCGGCAGCGAACTTCGTATCGGACCAGGTGAGCGGAATGGGGGGCATGGGAAAGTCGCCGCTGCGCGGCGCGCCATCGAACTGCTGCGAATCTCCGGCCACGCCGATAGTTTGCTCCGCGGTCAGATACCACGGTTCGAGATCGTCGTAGGTGATCGGCCAGTCGACCGCCACGCCGTAGGTCGACTGCATGGCGAAGTCGTTCGGCACCAACCGGATCGCGGTTCCGAGCCAGTGCCAGGTGGTTCCGCCCACCAGCCGCTCGTAAATGCTGGCGAACATGTCCGGGCCGGTCTGGACGTAGTAGCTATTGGGATCGAGGGACGATGGTGTCGGCGCCCAGGGCGAATTGGGGTAGGCCGCCTCGGGCAATCCCGGAATTGCGCTGGCAAAAGCGCGCGATACGCCGGTGCTGCGGTCCATGGGCGGCCCCGCTTCGAGAATGACCACCTTCGCGCCGCCTTTGGCGAGCTGCCAGCCGATCAACGCGCCGGCAATGCCCGCACCGACGATGACCACATCACAATCGAATTCCGCTTGCTGATTACTCATCGGTACAGGTCCTCGCTTAGCTCTCGCTATTCGCCGGAATGATCGGATCGGTGGAGGGCTCCTGGGCCCACCCGCCAAAGGAGTGGCAGACCGCCCAGGAGAAGGTGTACATGGCTTGCCAAGAGGTCACCTGGTAGTACGCGCTCCCCCGGTCCGGCAGCGGCGCTCCTTCATACATGTCAGCGAACCAGTAGATCAGGATGACCTGTGCGGTCGCCTTGGCCAAGTCGGGCGTAATCGGCTGACCAGCCACCGGGGGTTGCGCGAGCAACTGCTCGAACCCGGCTTCGAGATCGGGATCGGTAAAGATGAGCTGGTAAAGCATGGTGGCTCGGTCAGTCGAGAAACTCCCACCGCCACACAAGGTTTGCGAGAGGTCGGTGAGCTGTTGCAACCGATCCGGATCGACCGCGATGGGCGTGGCGTCTGCTGCTTCGACCCGGTCGGTCGCTTGCCGCAACGCCAGCAGGGCTGCCGCGCCTGCGCCGCCGGACCACGCCAGAAAGTGACGGCGCGTCAGCGCATCGGCGAGCGAGTGGGGAGCTGGTGGATCGATAAGCGTCGGTTTCATCCCAAGCGTTCCTTTCCTACACCAATTGGCAATGCGCGGAGAGACCCCGATCGGGGCCATTGCGGTGCGCGGATGGCCGGCACCGTCATGTGGTTCCGCCAGGAAAGCACCGGACGGTTTGGAAGTGACAACTTTGCTGGTTGCATTTTGATGCAAATCCGATTTATTCGCATGGCACTCGAGCTTCTCGAGCTGGAGCTTTTGTGCGGCCTGCACCGCTGGTCCTCATAGCAAAATCCAATGAGTGAATTGTTTACCAGTGGCCTTGACCGCCCGTCAGATACGCCCTACAGTGTCGCCAACTCCAACGGAGCAAATGGACAACGGCGCGATTTGCATTAGGAGAGGACAACTGAATGTCGGAACAGCACGCGGTGCAACAGCTTGCCTGGGAACTTTCCACGGGCAGGGTGAACCGCCGAGATCTTTTCAAGCGCGCTGCAGCGCTGGGAATCTCGGCAACGGTACTCGGCAGCATCATGGCAACAGATGTGATGCCGGCGCTCGCACAGGATCTCGCTGAGGTCCCGCGCGAAGACACCCTCATCGCGGTGCGCGGTGGTACCCAGGGTAAGTTCACCGAAGGTGACCTGCTCTGGAATCCCTACCTCCCGCTCGCCAACCACCAGCTCGCCGTCCAGATGGTCTATGAACCACTGGCGGTCTACAGCGCATTTACCGATACGTTCACCTACTGGCTGGCCGAAAGCTACGAGTACAACGAAGACTACTCACAGCTCACGGTCAAGATCCGCCCTGGCATCTCGTGGTCGGACGGTACACCGTTCACCGCCGAGGATGTTGCCTGGACGTTCAACAAGCTGGTGGAAGTCGGACCGGCGGTGAAGTTCGGCGCGGACGTGCAGATCTCCCTGAAAGAGGCCACCGCACCAGACGACACCACCGTCGATCTTCGACTTCATCGAAGCCGCGCCGCGCTTCTTCGAGTTCATCTCGTACAAGTTCGACATCGGCTGCTTCATCACCCCGAAGCACATCTTCGAGAACGAAGATTTCACCACCTTTGCCGCGATGGATCCGGTTACCACTGCCCCCTGGAAGGTGGTCTACTCGGCCCCCGAGCAGAAGGTGCTGGACCGGCTCGATTCGTGGTGGGGCGTGGATGCCGGGGTCGGCAAGCTGCCGGAACCGCTGCGCTACATCTTCCTGCCAGACCCGGGCGAGCAGAATCTGGCCGCGGGCGTGATCTCGAACCAGTACGACATCTCCACCGGCATCCAGCCGGCCACGTTCGATACCGTGTTCAACGGTAACGACAACACGACGACCTGGTCCGCGCGCGATCTGCCGTATGGCAACATCGACTGGTGGCCGCATTCGCTCTACCTGAACAACACGGTCGCTCCCTGGAGCGATCCGAACGTTCGCTGGGCGATCAGCTACTACATCAACCGCGATCAGATCATCGAGTTCGGCTGGAACGGCGCAAGCCTGCCGTCCACGCTCTTCGTGCCCGACTATCCGGGACTCGCCCCGTTCATGGAAGCGGTCGAGCCGATGTTCGAGCAGTATCCCTATCTGGAGTACAACCCGGAGAAGGGTGACGCGCTGCTGGAAGCCAAGGGCTGGACCAAGGACGGCGACAACTGGAAAGACGAGACCGGCGCGTCGGTCGATCTCGAGATCATCAGCTTCTTCGACTTCACGTCGGTGGGCCCGGTGATCGTCGAGCAGCTCAAGCAAGCCGGCATCAATGCCACCTACTCCGAGCCGCCCGATATCTTCACCCGCTTCTTCGCGGGCGATTACACCGGTTGCCTCTTCGGACACGGCGGCAGCTACAGCTCGGACATCTACTACTCGATGCGGCTCTACCAGAGCGCCTCGACCGAGATTCCCGGCGGTCACCTGGCGAACTTCTCCCTCTGGAAGAATGCCGATTGGGACGCCCTGGTGGACGAGCTGTACACGATCAGCCCGACCGACATGGAAGCAACGCTCGATATCTGGAAGCGGGGTATGGAGCTCTGGCTGCCGGACTATCCGGACATCCAGCTCACGCAGGGCATCCACCGCCTGCCGATGAACCTGACCTACTGGACCGGCTGGCCAACCCAGGACGATCCGTACATCAACCCGGCGCACTTCCACCTGACCTTCCAAATGGTCATGCACCGGCTTTCCAAAGCGGCAGCCGCCTAAGCCACGTTTTCGGTGTTCATTGTCCACGGGAGGGATCGATCGATCCCTCCCGTGGATCCCTAACCCCAGCAGGTATCGGCTATGACCCTTTCCTATGCCCTCAGACGATTCGGTATGTTCCTGCTTGTCGTCTGGCTGGCGGCGACGGTGAACTTCTTCCTTCCCCGGCTGGGAGGAGGCGATCCGGTTCGCCAGAAGATGGCCCAAACCGCGGCGCTCGGCGGGAATGTGCAAAGCGGCATGGACGAGGTCGTAGCCGAATACAACAAGAAATTCGGGCTCGATACCCCAATCTGGAAGCAATATCTGAACTACCTGTGGGATCTGCTCCACTTCGATTTCAACTATTCGATTGCCAACTATCCGGCCCGCGTCATCGACATCATCGGCAAAGCACTTCCCTGGACCATCGGATTACTGATTACCACGACGTTCTTTTCGTGGATACTCGGGAGTTTGCTCGGGGCCTTCATGGGATGGCCCCGCTCTCCGAAGTTCCTCGAATTCATCATGCCGCCGTTGCTCTCACTGAACGCGGTTCCGTTTTTTCTGCTGGGGCTCATCCTCATCTATCTCTTCGCGTTCCGTTTCCCCTGGTTCCCCACGACCGGCGGTTACAGTGCCGGCACCTTCCCCGCGTACACCCCCGAATTTGCCATGAACGTCTTCCGGCACTCCGTGCTGCCGGCGCTTTCGATCATCCTGGTGTCGATCGGCGGATGGGCGCTGACCATGCGCTCGGTGATCATCTCCACTACTGGCGAAGATTATGTCACCTTCGCCGATGCCAAGGGACTCAAGAACCGGACGATCTTCATGCGCTATGCGGTGCGAAATGCGCTGCTGCCGCAGGCCACCGCGCTGGCGCTGGTGCTCGGGCAGGTGATCGCCGGCACCGTCCTGGTGGAAGTCGTTTTCTCCTACCCGGGCATCGGCACCACGCTCTTCAACGCGATTCGTGGTTCCGATTACACCCTCATCCAGGGAATCGTCTTCTTCCTCATCCTCTCCATCGCCCTGGCAACGCTGATTCTCGACCTGATCTATCCGTTTATCGATCCGCGTATTACCTATACAAAGGCTTGATCCGTGAGTCTTGTCGTCGGTCAGCAGACCGCTCCTGTCACCACCCCTGTTGTTTCCTCGTCGCCGGGCCGGTTTTCCCGGACTTCGGGATACCTGCTGCGCAACCGATCGTTGCTGGTCGGGCTGGCAATGCTGGGCGGATTGGCGCTGTTCGTGCTCATTGGCCACCTTACCGTGGATGTGAGCGAATCGGCCCCGATGTCGGCCGGCAGTCTGGATGAGCCATCCTGGGCGTTGCCGTTCGGGAGCGACAAGCAGGGCCGTAATCTCTACGCCGTGATGGTGGAAGGGACGCCGCTGACCCTCCGGCTTGGGCTGATTGCTGGATTCATCGGGCTGTTCATTGGCGCGGTGGTCGGGTTCATTGCCGGTTATTACGGCGGCTGGGTCGATGGCATTCTGCGCGTCATCATCGATGTCGGGCTCACGATTCCGGCGCTGCTGATTCTGATCGTGCTGGCTATGCGCTCCAGCGCAGGCATGACCGTGAACCAGATGACTTTTGCCATTTCCTGCTTAGCCTGGCTTTATCCGGCCCGCATCGTGCGGGCCCAGGTTCTGACCCTGAAAGAACGCAGCTACGTGCAGCTCGCGAAGCTGTCCGGCATGAACGGGCGCGAAGTGATCGGCAAGGAGCTGCTGCCCAACCTGCTGCCCTATCTGGTGGCTGGCCTGGTGGGCTCGATCTCGGCGGCGGTGCTGGCAGCGATCGGGTTGGAGCTGCTGGGACTCGGCCCGTTCGAAGCGCCAACCCTGGGGATGACGCTCTACTGGGTGAACTACAACGCGGCCATCATCAATGGCTGGTGGTGGTGGTGGGTACCGCCGATCCTGATCATCGCCATACTCTTCACCGGGTTGTTCCTGACGGCGGTCGGTCTCGACGAGCTGGCAAATCCGCGGCTGCGGAACCGGGTGTAGGTTCAGACCTCAGCAACATAAAGGTCATATGGATGGGTGCGAGCGCCTGCGCATGATCGAGCGTGATCTGCGGCTCAGCGATGGCCGCACGCTTCACACCTATGACACCGGGATTCATGGCGATGGCCGGTTGCCGATCGTCTGGCATCACGGCACACCGAATCTCGGTCCGCCCCCTGAGCCATTGTTCGCGGCCGCGGACCTGCTCGGCGTTCGCTGGGTCGGATTCGATCGACCGGGGTATGGCGGATCGACAGTCGATGCGGGACGAACCATCGCTTCGGTCGCGCCGATACCGCGCATATTGCTGATGCCCTGGATATCGGGAAGTTCGCGGTGATGGGCTATTCGGGTGGCGGTTCGTTTGCGCTGGGCTGTGCGGCGGCGCTACGGGATCGGGTAGTCGCCGGAGCGACCCTCGCGGCGGTGGCGCCCTACCTGGTTGAAGGGTTGGATTGGTACTCGGGCATGACGTCGTCGGGGGTGGCAGCGCTGAGCACTGCGGCGGCCGGGCGCGAGGTGCGCTGGGCACTCGATCGGTCCGGATTCGACTACGAGATCGATTTTACGGCCAACGATCTCGGGCTGTTCGATGGCCCGTGGGGATGGCTGGGTACAGTGGCGGGACCAGCTTTGGATGCCGGTCCGTGGGGTCAGGTCGACGACGATGTCTGTTATACGCATGCGTGGGGATGTGACGTATCCAGCATCACGTGTCCTGTCCTGCTCGTGCACGGCACCGAGGACCGCATCATTCCGGCGAGTCATGGCGCCTGGTTGGCGGAACACTGCCCGAGCGCGACGCTGCGTCTCTGCGAGGGAGCGAGTCATTTCACGGTCGTGCGCCAGGCGGAATCGGCGCTGACGTGGATTCGCGCGCAGGCCTAATTGATTCGTTTCGTCGTCAATCGCCTGGGCGCCATTCGAAGACCTGCACGGAGGTGCCCGGGCGAACCTCGATCTCCTCCGTGGGTATGAAGCCTTCGCTTTCGTAATACGCCACCAGCCGCCGATCCCCGCCTGACCAACAGTCGACCCGGAGGAGGTCGATCCCGTCGGAAACGGTGAGCTCCCGCGCCAGCTCGATCAACTGGTGGCCGATCTTCTGGCCGCGATACGCCGGGGAGGCGATGAGCAGCTTGAGATAGCGCTCTGGTTCATCGATGGCGGGCACGTAGGGCATGGGATGGTCGGTCACTACACTGGCGCCGACCACCTCGCCATCGATCTCTGCGATCGTCACCACACCGCTCGCGAGCATTTCGCGAGCGAACTCGACCAGCTTGGGGTTTTCGGAGAATGGCTCGGTGCCCCACTGAGCGGAGCGGCCGCGTTCGACCAACCAAACGATGTTGGCATCAAAGAGCGCCAGCACGGCATCGGTATCGTCCTGCGATCCACGTCTGAAATTCACCCCTGCACCCTTCCTCGTCACGCACGATGGTACCCCGAGGTAGCGATCTCGACTGGCTGCCATGCGGAATGCGCCAGCAGTTCGGTGATCCGGTAACGTCTCCAAAGAACGGATCACGTACGCGTGATTCGCTCGAATATCCGTGCCCATGTAATCCCTGAGTTTCCCATCGTTCGAGTCTTGTGGCTGTTGCACGAGTGCGCGCCAGGCGCTCTGCTAGACTGCGGCAACTGACAGGCACAGGTGTTGTTTTCGTTTTCGTAGTGGCGTTATTGCCGGCGTTCTCGATGCGCGTCGAAAGGATTGTTTTCGCATGGATGGACCGCGATTCGATCGGATGACCAGAGATCTCGGTCGCGGCGCCTCGCGCCGAACCGTGCTCAAAGGTCTGTTCGGCATCGGCGGCGCGGCGATGGTGGCCGAGCTTGCGTTCGACGATGCTGAGTCGGCTCGCCGTCCAACGCCAACTCCCAAGCCGCCGCCAACCCCGTCCTGCAGCGCGGAGCAGCAATGCGGTCCCGACTGCTGTCTTCCGGGACAATCAGAATGTTGCGACAACGCCTGCTGTTTCGGCGAGTGCTACGGCGAAGAGCTTTGCTGTCCAACCGGCCGGGTTGTCTGCAACGGGTCTACCTGTTGCGCGCAGGGCGAGTTCTGTATCGATGGCGTTTGCGCGCGCACCCCGCCAACTCCAACTGTTCTTCCGACCGCAACACCACCAGGGGGATGTTCGACCGCGGACGATTGCGGTGTGTGCACGTGTCTGGACGACCGCCGGTTCCGGTGCCCGGAATGCATTCGCGGGCAATGTGCCGGTTCGGTAGGCTCCTGCCCAGCGAACTATCACTGCGAGGGCGGCGGTTGCGTTGCCGACGGCCCGCCGCCGGCATGAGCGCTGAACCTTGGATGGCGGCGTTCCGTTTTGCGAAGAGGAGTTTGTCATGACGCCGACCTGCCTCACAGCTTCCGGAATTTGCTACAGCCAGCAAACGACCTTCTGCTTCAACAGCGGGTGCACCCCGCAAACGGCGCAATGCAACCCCGATTGAGGCTGACACGTCATCCGTGACACCCGCGCGCCGGAATGCCGGGGCGCGGGCTACCGACTGGGAGTCGATTCTGCCATGTGGGTACGCTCGAGGTGCGTGACCACCGCGGCCGTGATCGACTCCAGTTGGGTGAGCTGATCAACGGTCAGGGCGCCGGCAAGCGCCGCGTGCACCGCGCGGCCGAGCACGGCACGCGCCGATTCGGCAAGCGCGCGGCCCTCCGCCGTGAGCGCGATCAGCGAGCTGCGGTTGTCCTGGGGGCAGGCGGTCCGTTCGATGAGACCACGGGCTTCCATGCGTTTGAGCTGATGCGAGAGCCGGCTTTTTTCCCAGGCGAGCCCGCAGCGCAGCTCGAATGAATGCAGTTGCGATTCCGGCGTCTCGAGCAGCGCGATCAAGACCGCGGCGTCGGCTTCGGAAAGCCCGGTTTCCCGATAGAGAACGCGGTTGATCTCGCCGGCCAGGTGACCGTAGACGATCTGAAACCGGCTCCAGGTGGATATGGCAGCATCACAACGGTCCATGCCGTCGAGTATAGCGACCTTTGTTGACATGTCAACCTCTGTGAGGCATACTAGTTGATGTATCAACCTATGGAGCCTTACCCATGCCCTACTACGGACACCGACTTTTCTTTGGAACCCTGCTCGATCCGGTTGCCGATCCGCCGGAGCGCGCGGTCGCGCTGGCGCGGCTGAGCGAATCGCTCGGCTACGACGCGGTCGTGCTGCGCGACGACCCAGGCATGGGCGAGCGGCTCGATGCGTGGACCACGCTGACGTGGATCGCCGGGCAGACCGAGCGGATCTGGCTCGGGGGGCTGGTTGGGCGGCTGCACCGACGGTTGCCCACGGTCATCGGGCGGCAGATCGCCAGCCTCGACCTGCTCAGTAACGGTCGCGCGGAATTGGCGTTTGGGCCAGTCGAATCATTGAACGAGGTCGAGGCGCTGGATGAGGCGATCGATATCGTGCGGGCCATTCTGGATGTGAGCGAGCCGGGCACGGTGGCGCTCGACGGGCGGCATTTCCCGATCATGGGAGCGCAGCGCGGTCCCCTGCCCCAGCACACGATTCCGATCTGGCTCTCCGGCAGCGCATTGCCGTTGCTGGAGCTGGCAGGACGCACGGCGGATGGCTGGATCGGGACCCCGGCAGAGCTGCCGCTCGCGAACGCGGTGCTCGATGCCAGCGCACTTGCCGCCGGGCGCGACCCGAGCGAGATCAGCCGTATCGTCGTGGTCCAGGGCGATGAACCGCTGCTTCCACTCGTGTTGGAGCAGGGCGCGGGTATCTTCCTGCTCGATTCGAACGACGCGGCGGTCATCGAGCGGTTTGCGACCGAGACGATTCCGGCATTGCGGGCGGCGGTGGATGAGGCGCGGGTTGGATTGCCAGCGGTGGTTCCGATGAAACCGGCCCGGATGCGGGCGAAACGGCGCGAGGGGATCGCCTACGAGTCGATTCCGGCGTCGTTGCAGGCCAACGCGGTCGAACCGGGCGACGCTGGCTATGCGCGATTGCGCTCGAATTACATGCGCGGCGGGTCGCCGGGATTGATCCTGATGCCGGGCACGGCGGCGGAGGTTGCCGACGCGATCGGGTTCGCGCGGGAGCATCGGGAACTGCCGCTCTCGGTGCGCAGCCGGGGGCATGGCATCAGCGGGCGTTCGACCAATGACGGCGGGCTTGATCATCGACCTACGGCGGATGGATCAGATCGAGATTCTGGACGAGGCCACGCGGCGTATCCGGGTGCAGCCCGGGGCGCGCTGGATGGATGTCGCGGCGGCCATCGAACCATACGGTTGGGCGCTGAGCTCGGGCGATTACGGCGGCGTGGGGGTCGGCGGACTGGCGACGGCCGGAGGGGTCGGCTGGCTGGTGCGCGAGCACGGGTTGACCATCGATCACCTGCGCAAGGCGCAGATCGTCCTGGCCGATGGCTCGATCGTCGATGCCAGTGACACCGAGAACCCGGACCTCTTCTGGGCGATCCGGGGCGCCGGGGCGAACATGGGGATCGTGACCAGCTTCGAGTTCGAGGTCGATCCGATCGGCGAGGTCGGCTGGGCGCAACTGGTGCTCGACGCGACCGACATTCCCGCCTTCCTGCAAGCGTGGGGAAACTGGATCGAGAACAGCCCACGCGATACCACCAGCTTCATGATCATGGGGCAGCAGCGCAACGCGCGGCAGATGTATGCCCATGTGCTGACCGTAATCGATTCGCCCGATCCGGAGACGATCGTGAGCCGGTTGCAACCGCTGGCCGATGTGGCGCGGGTGTTGCAGCAACGGATCGCGATTACCACCTATGCCGATGTCATGGCCAATGCCAGCGACCACTATCACCAGGGGCAGGGCGATCCGGCAGTGCGCTCCGGTTTGCTGGAGCACATCACGCCCGAGTTCGCCGAGGAGGCGAAACGGCTCATCGAAAGTGGCGGATCGTACTTCTTCCAGATTCGCTCGATGGGTGGCGCGGTGGCCGATGTCCCGCCGGATGCGACCGCGTTTCCGAACCGGTCGGCCAACTTTTCGGTGGTCGCGTTTGGGCCGAGCCGCAGCCGGCTGAACACGTTCTGGGATCAGATGGCGCCGCACTTCAGCGGACTCTATCTCAGCTTCGAAACCGATACCCGCCCCGAGCGGTTGCTGGAAGCCTTCCCGGAACCCGCATTCACTCGACTCAGGGCATTGAAGGAAACCTATGACCCAAGCAATCTCTTCCGCGACAACTTCAATGTCGGCGCCGTCGACCTTGCGCTGGAAGGGGTGAGTCGATGACCAGCTATGGACACGACCTGCAGTTCGGTGTTTTCGTCAGTCCGGTGGCGGAGCCGGCGCAGCATGCGGCCGAGCTGGCGGTGGTGGCGGAAGCGGCGGGACTCGATCTGGTGACGTTTCAGGATCACCCGTACAACCCGCAGTTCCTCGATACCTGGACGTTGATCGCCTATGCGGCCTCGGTGACGGAGACGATTCATCTGGCGGGGAATGTGCTCAATCTGCCGTTGCGCGATCCGGTGGAGCTGGCGCGGGCGACCGCGACTCTCGACCGGCTGAGCGGCGGGCGGATCGAGCTCGGAATCGGGGCGGGCGCGATGTGGGACGGGATCGGCGCGATGGGCGGCAAGAAGCTCTCCGCCGGACAGTCGATCGAAGCGCTGGGCGAAGGGATCGAGCTGATCCGCGAATTGTGGAAGGCGGACGAGCCGACCTCGGTTTCACTGGAAGGTACGCATTACCGCGTCGAAGCCACGACCCGCGGGCCAGCGCCGGCGCATGAGATCGGAATCTGGGTGGGGGCGTACAAGCCACGCATTCTGCGGCTGACTGGGCGACTGGCCGATGGCTGGCTGCCAAGTCTGGGCTATCTGCCGGAGGGGCCGAGCCAGTCTCGCGGCAATGAACGCGGAGATCGACGCGGCGGCCATTGGGGCGGGTCGGCAGCCGAGCGATATCCGGCGCATGCTCAATATCAACGGGCAGTTCCTGCAACAGGAACGTGGCATGTTCCAGGGTCCAGTGGAGACCTGGGCGCGGCAGATCGTCGAGCTGGAGCGGGAATACGGGATTTCGACCTTCATCCTGGCCAGCGACGATCCGCAGAGCATCGCCTTGTTCGGCACGGTGGTCGCACCGATGGCACGGGAGCTGGCCGTTGAACAACAGACGGTCGTGTAGTCCCGCAGGTATGTCTCGTGCGTGACTATGCTCCCTATCCCAGGTCCCTCCAGGAACGTGAGCGGGTCGTTTCGACCAGGAAAACCCTTCTTTCGCAGGGTGTGCGCGGGTCGAACATTCCCCTAGACTCCGAAATGCAGTACATCGGCTCCCCTTGCGGGCGGCACCATGAGGTTCGACCCAACCTCGTGGTCCGCTGAAACAAGTGTTTCGCGATTCGCTGGCTCGTCCTTCCTGAAATCGTCACACCTGTGGAGCCAACCATGCCCTCGCCCAAACGCGGCGCCGTCCGCTTGTTCCCGTTGCTCATCGTCGTGCTGGCACTGATCGTGCCGGTGGCAGTACCCACGCTGACCAGCTCGCTTGCCGCCGGTCCGGTCGTGCTGGCGCAGGAAACGGCGGACCGGGATAGCGACGGTATCGCCGATGCAGACGATGCATGCCCGGACGACCCGGACGTGGCCTGTGGGGAACCCGTCGCGGCACAGAGTCAGGACCCGCTTTCACCTTCGGCGCTACCGGACTCGGACGGAGACGGCATTTCCGACGATACGGATGCGTGCCCAACCGACGCCACGAACACGTGCGCCGTCGACTCGGTGTCGTTCGCGAGTTCGAGCACGCAAGCGCCGGTCCAATCCCAAAGTCAATCGCAGGGACCGCGCCCAACCCAAACCCGACAGCCAACCAGGACAGCGGTGCCGACGCAGACGCCCAAGCCCACCAAGACCACCGCCCCCACCAAAACGGCAAAGCCAACGCAGACACCCAAGCCGACCAAGACCACTGCTCCCACCAGGACGACGCAACCGACGCAGACGCCCAAGCCGACCAAGACCATCGCGCCCACCAAGACATCGCAGCCGACACAGACGCGCGTCCCATCGCGTACCCCCGCCCCGTCCCGCACCCCGCTCCCAACGCGTACCCTGGTAGCGACGACTACGGCGACGGCCACGATCGCGCCAAGCCAAACGCCGACAGCTGTCGGCGTCGTCTGTGCCGACCATGACCGCATCGAGCATTCCATCGAGCACCTCGACAGCGATCCCGTCCGAAACCCCAACCAGCACAGCATCGGCCACGGCGACCGCAATCAATACGCTGACGGCTACCCCGACCGCGACGCCAGCAGACACGACGACACCGTCCAGCACGTCAACTGAGCGTCCGTCGGAAACGCCATCGCAGACGGCAACGCCGACCTTCACGCCGAGCATTACGCCAACGGATACGCCGACCCAGCTCCCAACCGAAACGCCTTCGGTGACGCCGACCGCCACCGCGACACCCTGCTCGGAGTTCGTTACCGCAATCCTGCAACCAGGAGGGGGGCCGCAACTGCCACCAATCCTCTACCTGGACGCGAGCGAAAGTTCGAGCGCGTGTGGCAACGCGTTGTCGTTCTTCTGGTCATGCCAAGGAACGAATTCGGCGTCGTGCAACAATTTTCTGATCGCCGCAAGCACGGGCCAGCTGAGCTCGTATGAGTTTCCGCTCGCGCCAGGTGAGGTTTTCAACATCGGCGTACAAGTCTGCCCGGTAGGTCTTCCGACCGAGTGCGCGGGGTTGGTCACGAACCCGTACTACGGGTCTGACTAGCCAGGTAACGCCGACCGTGGCTCCGCCGACGACAGCCATCCATTGCTACCAACTGGGCGTGAATCTCTTCCGGCCCGGTTATGACCGGGCTGGGCCGCGGGGCCCCATGCGTCGCCGCACGACGCGGGAGAATGCGCTGGATGTGCTGGTGACATTGCGGAAGCGGCTCGAATCCCCTGAGAGCGCGTCGATAGAGCATTCGCCGAACCGTCAGAACCACGGCGCGCTTTCCTATTACACTCTGCAAAAATCTCAGGATCATCAATTCCGCAAAACGTGACTATGGCTGGTCGCCTCGGCGGCCCAGAACAGGATGGAGCCTTCCGATGGACCAGTCCCGTTTCGATCGGCTTACCCGCGTGCTTGCCCAGAGCACGTCGCGCCGGACCGCGCTGCGTACGCTGCTCGGACTCGGCGGTGTCACTGTGACCGGCACGATTCTTTTCCGGGACGCCGATGCGGCGCGGCGCGGGACATCCGGGCCCACCGCACCGACCGCGCAACCGACATTGCCGCCGCCTCCGACCGCTACCCAGGCCCCTCCAACGCAGGTTCCTCCCACCGCGACCGCATCGTGCGCGGGGGTGCTGTGCTCCGATGGGTGCTGCGATGGCAGTTGCACGGCCACCGGCGTCTGTTGCCCGGCGGGGAGCACCGTTTGCGGTCCCGATTGCTGCCCGGATGGGGTGGCCCAGTGCTGCGACAATGCCTGCTGCTTCGGCACCTGCTACGGCGAAGAGCTCTGTTGCCCCACCGGGCAGCGCGTGTGCAACGGGGTCTGCCTGCCAGGCGGTGCGTGCTGCGGCGATGACGATTGCGGTTCCGGCCGGTGCGTCGATGGAACCTGCATACCCAACACCCCAACCACCGAGCCTACGCAGACGACGGAGCCAACCGCCACCGCGACCAACCCGCCCAGTCAACCCACCATCGATTTCACCTTCGGTGGAGAGCTGGAGTACTGCACGGTAACGATCGGCCTGACCGGGTTCGAGCCGAACACTTCGGCGTTTCTCTCGTTGCTGGACTGGGACGGCAACGAAGGGTCAACCGGCACCGTTATCGCGACCTTCCCACTGAGCTTCGATGAGACTGGATCCGCCGGCCAAACGAACGAATTCCCGCCATCGATCACCTGGATCACGGCTATCGTCTCGGGAGAGGTTTTCGAGCTTGCCCGCTCGTCGGCCCCAGTCTACTGTCCGGCCGCCCCGACCCCGACTGCCACCCCGACCGACGATGTGATCATCACGTTCGCGCAGGACAGCAATTTCGAGTTCGAGATCTGCCGGCCACACATCGTCATTCAGGGTTTCACGCCGGACAGCTCATTGACCGTCGCGTACGCCATTCGGATGCCGGACAATTCGATCGGTCAGCAACCCTCCGGAACGATCCTGACGGACAGCAGTGGGAGCGGCGAGCTCGACGCCGATCTGCGCATCCCCGGAAGCACGGGATATGCGCTCCAGATCGTGGTCGATGGATTCACCTCGTCCTGGTATCCAGTACAGTGCCCAACGACGTAACGCCTGTCCGCCGGGAACGATGCCTCAGCGCTCGAACGGCAAACATGCTCCCTCTCGACACGAAATAGGTGCAACATCGTGGACGATCAGAGATTCGATTCAGTAGCGAAGGTATTCGCTCGCGGCGGCTCGCGCCGGAACTTGCTCAAGGGACTTCTCGGGATCGGCGGCATAGCCGCAGCCGGCTCGGTATTGCACGATGCCGATGCCGCCCGACGGGGTTATTCCGGGCCTCCGATTCCTGCCAAACCGACCCAGATTCCCGTGCCGCCGACGCCGACGCCGCCCATCTCCGAATGCTCAGGGTTGTCATGTAGCGGCCAGTGTTGTGACGACAACGAAACGGTTTGCTGCGATGGGTACTGCTGCGCGGGTACCTGTCACGACTCGCAATGTTGCCCCACCGGGCAATCATGGTGCGAGGATGTGGGCTGCTGCGATGGTGAATGCATCGGTGGTACCCAGTGCTGCGCCTACAACGCAGTCTGCAACGGCATCTGTTGTGGCGACGACGCGCGTTGCTGCGTGAAGGACGATGGCTCACGTGTCTGTGCCGCCGCAGGGCGATGTTGCAGTAACGCCGATTGCGGCGGGGGCCAATGTGACAGCGAAGGCTTTTGCCACTAGATCCGCTCACGATCGCGCCACGTCGCCGAGATACCCATCGCGAACGAGCGGATTCGGACCGGAGCGGGCGCGCTCAGGCGGGGCACCGTCGATGGGCCGATAGCCGGACTGGCTGGCAAGCCAGCTCCCTTCGCCGCGGGTCAGGCGAGGGAGCTGCTGCTCGACATCGCGCAGCTCGGCGGTCGGGATGATGCAGGTGAGCTGGCGCATCGATCCTTCGCCGTTGATGTCGCCAACCGTCGCGCGGGCATTGGTCAGCACGCGCACGACCGCGCCGATCTCATCGACCGGCAGATCGACGATCAGCTCGTCGACCGGCTCGCAGACGGCCGTGCCGGCTTCCTGAATGGCCGCGAACAGGGGCAACGGCAGCAAACGGCGGAAATCACCCGCGACGGTAACCGGTGACCAGTATTCCAGCGAATGCAGCGTGATCACGCCGTCAACAATCCGCCAGCCATGCAATCCCTGGGCGAGCCATTCGAAGACGGTCTCCTCGATCACGCGGTACCAGGCCGGCGGTAACGATCCCAGCTCACGCTCGAAGCGGATCCCGCTCCCCGGAGGAGCGGCTTCCACCGTGAAGCCGAGCCCAGCCGGATAGGGGTTCTCCGGCGATCCGATGATCTCGACCGCATGGCCCGTTCCGATCACGCGCTCGATGCAGATGATGCGGCTGGTTCCGAAAACGGCGTGCAAACCATAGTCGCGCAGCAGGGTGTCGGCCAGCACCTCTTTCTGGACGTCGCCGAAGAGTGAGACGGAGAGTCCGTTATCGGTCACGCGCAGTCCGATGAGCGGATCTTGTTCGGCGAGCTGGTCGAGGGCCGCGTGAAGCGCATTTGCCTGGGCGGGATCGACTGGTGTGACGATGCTTTCGAACGACGGCGCGGGAAAGGCGCGCTCATCGAGGTCGTTTCGCAGATCCGGGTCACCGATCCAGTCGTCGATTCGAGCCGTACGCAGCCCGTGCAGCACCGCGATCTCACCGGCCCGGGCGCGATCGGTGGCGACCTGGGTTCCCCCAGCGAATCGGTCCACGGCAATGATGCGCTCCTCGGATGGCACGAGTTCGCCCAACCCGTCCTGCCGGGAGAGGGTGATCCGTTGTCGCGGTGCGAGGGTGCCCGACTCGATGCGCGCGTAGGCGAGCTTTTCGCCGCGGTTGGTGCGCACGATCTTGAAGATGCGCGCGGTGGCGGGAGCGTCGTCGCATCGTTGGGGTGGTGTCAGCCACTGCTCGATGCCCGCAAGCAGCTCGTGCACGCCTACGCCGGTGCGCGCCGATCCGCAGAAGAGCGGCGAGATGTGCCCAAGCCCGATCTGCTCGCGCACGCGGTCACGCAAAAAGCCGTCATCGACCTTACCACCGGTCCGCTCGAACTCGGCAATCACGCGGTCGTCCCGTTCGGCCAGCAAATCGATCAGCGATTCACGCCAGGTTTCGGCGGACCAATCGATGGGCTCGATGGTCGCATCCGGTTCCCCTGCCCCGAGCGCCCGGTTCAGGGAAATCACCGGAAGCTGAAGCCTGCGGCGGATATCGGCCAGTACCGCATCTGGCCGGGCGCCCATGCGGTCGATCTTGTTGATGAAGAGGACGAGCGGACGCTTGGCCGCGCGGATAGCCCGCGCCAACTTGACGGTTTGCGGCTGCACGCCTTCTACGGCAGAGACGACCAGCACGACCGCGTCGAGCACGCGCAGCGAGCGCTCGACTTCGGCAACGAAGTCGGCATGCCCGGGGGTGTCGATGAGGTCGATTTCGAGCTGGTGCAGGTGGAAGGCGGCCACCGCGGACTTGATGGTGATGCCGCGGGCGCGTTCCAGCTCGAGGCTATCGGTTTGGGTGGTGCCTTTATCGACGCTGCCCGGGGCGGCTATGACCCCGGTTTCGTAGAGGATTCGCTCGGTGAGGGACGTTTTACCGGCGTCGACATGCGCCAGGATTCCTATAGTGACGATCGCCATGCAGTTCCATTTCGTCGAAGAACTTCCGAACAACTGGACTCTTCAACGATTGGCGCATTGGGATCTCCCTCCTCAGGAATTGGGCATTGGGCAGCGCATTCGGCCGCCGTTCACGGATCGCACGTCAAACGGTGCGTGAATTCATCCTAGCAAACGGGCACAACCCACCACGCGTGAACTAGACCTCGAGATGGACGAGGGGCCAGGCGTTGCCAATTTCGTCCGCGGCACGTTTGGTCTGTTCGATGATGCCCGGTTCGAGATGGATCTCGTGGAAATCGGGCGCGACCACACCAACTGAGCCCACCACACGGCCGTCGTCGGCCAGCGCGCGGATCGGCGCTGCGACCGCCAGCACGTGGTCGCTGGTCTCGCGGACATTGGTGGCATAGCCCTGCTCCCGCACCCGTTCCAGCTCGGCGGCAAGGCCCTCGAGTGTGACGATAGTCTGCGAGGTATACGCCGTGAGCCCGTGCGAAATGGCACGGCGGAGGGCGTCTTCGGCCGGCAGACTGGCGAGATAGAGCTTCCCGGCGGCCGACGCATGGAGCGCCTGTTCCTCTCCCAGGAGACTGACGACGCGAAGCTGGCTGGGGCTGTCGGCTTTGGCGACCGTGACCATCCGGCCTTGCTCGACCCAGTTCAGCTCTGCCAGCTCCCCGGTTTCCCGCGCCAGCCGCCGCAGGATCGGCAGGAGCACATCGTAGACATCGATCACCCGCAGGTGCCGGAACGCGAGACCGAGCAACCGAAGCGAGATCCGGTAGCGCTGGGTGCTCTCGTCCTTGAAGACGTATTCCCGTTGCACGAGCGAGACCAATATCCGGTGCGTGAGCCCTTTGTTGATTTGCAGCAGATCGCTCAGATCGGTGACGGTCAAACCCTGGGGAGCATCCGCCAGAGCTTCCAGCATGATCAGCGCGCGATCGACGGCGCTCAGTCCACTGCTTGTGTTGTCCATCACGGTCTTGCCGTTCTCGATCGGATTCAATGCCGGTTTCCCAATCTCTTGACTGGCCAAAGCATGGGCCATAGAATGCCGATTCACAAGGAAACCGCGTTTCTTTTCGTCAACGCCGTTTCTCTCAGACGCTATTGGGGTGGGGTAGCCCGTGAGCGCGTTTCCCCAGGAGGATCGAAGATGGTGATGGTGACGTCCAACACGCGAGTAGCCTTGCCTGAGCACGGCATTTCCGCGCCGGACCTCTGGGAAACCATGGACGCGGAAGCGGGCGCGGACGTGCGCTGGCAGGACGGCCGGGTGGCCGCCCTCGTCTACCTGGCGGGCGAGGATGTCGCTGAGGTTGCCAAAACGGCCTATCTCCGCGGGTTCTCCGGCAACGGGCTGGCGCCCTCCGCGTTCCCCAGTCTCAAGCGCTATGAATCCGAGGTGGTGGACATGACCGCCGGGTTGCTCAACGCGCCGTTCGGCATGGGCAATATCACGTCCGGTGGCACAGAGAGCATTTTGCTGGCGGTCAAGATCGCCCGGGACCGCGCCCGCGTGCATCAACCGCATATCACCCGGCCGCATATCGTGCTGCCAGAGACCGCGCACCCGGCATTCAACAAGGCGGCCCACTACTTCGAGCTCGATATCACGCGCACGCCGGTCGGCGCGGATTACCGGGTCGATATCGATGCCTACCGGAACGCGATCACGGACAGCACGGTGCTGCTGGTCGGTTCGGCGCCCAATTACGTCTACACCATGATCGATCCCATTCCGGAGCTGTCCGAGCTGGCGCGGGAGCGCGACATCAGCTTCCATGTGGATGCCTGCGTGGGCGGGTTCTTCCTGCCGTTCGTCGAGAAGCTCGGCTACGACGTCATCCCCTTCGATTTCCGCAATCCGGGCGTGACGACCATCTCCGCCGATCTGCACAAGTTCGGCTACACCGCCAAGGGGGCTTCGACCCTGACCTGCCGGGACGAGGAGATCTACCAGTACCAGGAGTTCGCCTTTTCCGATTGGCCGGGGGGCACCTATCGCACGCCGACCCTGACCGGCACCAGGCCGGGAGGCGCCATCGCGGCGGCCTGGGCGGTGATGAACTATCTGGGCGAGGCCGGCTACCTGCGACTGACCCGCCAGACGATGGATTTCATGCAGCGGTTGCGCGTGGAGATCGAAGCGATCCCCGATCTGTACATCGTGGGCGATCCGGTCATGAGCCTGATCGCGTTTGGCTCGGATTCGCTCGATATCGTCGCCGTCGGAGACGGTTTACAGGAGCGCGGCTGGATGGTCTACCTGGAACGGGTTCCGCCATCCATCCACCTCATGCTGTCGCCGGGGCACGAGCCGTTCCTGGATGGGTATCTCTCCGATCTGCGCGAGGTCGTCGACCTGGTGCGGAACGGCAAGATCGTCCGGCAGCGCGACGAGCTGAAATACGGGCAATAACTGCTCGTACCATACGGAGGGAACGCAAATGCGCATTGCAGTCGGTCGTTTCTGGACCGAATCGAGCTCGATGTCTCCCCTGTTGGGGCATCGGGCGATGTTCGAGGCGGGCGCGCTGGTCGAGGGCGCCGAGCTGATCGACTTCTTCTCCGGTACCCGCACCGAGGTCGGCGGATTCCTGGCCGAGCTCGACGAGGCGGGTATCGAGGCGGTTCCGTTGCTGGGAGCGCACGCCTCCTGTTCCGGTCCCATCGAGCAACCACTCTGGGAATGGCTGCTGGAGCGGATGATCACCTGCTTGCGAGAAGCGATTCCCGTCGACGGGGTGCTGATCTCTCTGCATGGAAGCTCGCTGGCCGTCGGAGAGGAGGACACCTGCGGCGCGCTGCTCGCGGCGGTCAGGGCGGTGGTTGGCCCGGACGTTCCCATTGCGGCGACGCTCGATATGCACGGCAACCCAACCGAGCTGATGGCGTCATCGGCCAACGCTTTGGTGGCCTACAAGACCTATCCCCATCACGATTTCGTGGAACGCGGACGTCAGGCTGCCCGGATCGTGCTCTCGGCCGCCCGCGGCGAAACTCATCCCATCACGACGATCACCACGATTCCGATGTATCTCAGCTCGCTTCCGTTGATGGAGGATCTGATCGCCGAGTGCGTCGAACGGGAGCGCGAGCCCGGCGTGCTCTGTTGCTCGATCATGCCGACCCATCCCCATCTCGATGTGCAGGAGTTCCATGTCCTGAGCGCGGTCGTCGTCACTGACGGTGCGCCAGAGCCTGGACGGCAGATCGGGAGCGAGCTGATGTGGCGCGCCTGGTCGGAACGGTCACGTCTGACCGCGGAAACACGCCCACGGAGCTCCCTGCCAGATGCCGTATCGGAGGCGGTCGCGATGCCCCCGGGAACGGTGGTCATTGCCGATCCGCTCGACGCGGTCACCGGCGGTTTCCCGGGCGACTGTCCCGCGGTGATTCAGACCCTGCTCGATCTCGCGGTCGAAGCGCCGTCCCTCCATATCATTACGGATCCCGATTTTGTCGCCCGGGCGGAGGAAGCCTGGGTCGGCGGAACGGTTTCAGGATCACTTGGAGGCACATGGGGTGGCGATCGGTATGGACCGGTACAGGTCGACGCGCGGGTGCGACTCCTTTCGGACGGTACCCTGATGAAAAGTCACGAACCGCTACCAGGACATCTGGAAGTGAGCAATCGGTCCATGGGCAACACGGCCGTCGTTCAGATCGGTCCATGGATCACGGTTGTCGTCACATCGGTACCCGTCATGTCGACCGAGCCGACGGTCTTTCGGTCGGTCGGGATCGATCCCGCTGACTACCGCATCGTGGTGACGAAGTCGGTGAATCAGCAACGGTTCCACTACACCGACGCGGCCGGGTTCATCGATCTTCAGGGGCCTGGTTGGGGCAATGCGGAAGAGGACGCCGACTGGCGCCGCTATCCCCGTCCCCGGCAGTACCCGGTCGACGATGTCACGGACGACGAGATTCGCACGCTGCTGGACCAGCAAAGGAGCATTGCCTGAGTGGAGACCGCCACGCCAGAGGACGTACACGACGTCGCCGGACCGCAACAGATGACGGGCGGGCAAGCGCTGGTCGCAAGCCTCAGGAATGAGGGCGTCGATACGCTCTTCGCCCTTCCGGGTGTCCAGCTCGATGGCTTCTTCCATGCGTTGTGGGACGAGCGCGACCATTTCCGCATCGTCCATCCGCGCCATGAGCAGGCCACGACCTATATGGCCGATGGGTATGCCCGGGTCACCGGGCGCGAAGGGGTCGCGGTGGTGGTGCCGGGACCCGGGTTGCTGAATGCATCGGCGGGGCTCTCCTCGGCCTACGCCTGCAATTCGCCGGTGCTGGTGGTTTCCGGGCAGATTCGCTCCGATCTCATCGACCAGCATACCGGCGCATTGCACGAGATACCGAACCAGATCGGGATGATCCGATCCGTCACGAAACACGCCGCGCGGGCGACCGTGCCAGAGGCGATCCCACCGACCGTGGCGGAGGCCTTTCGCCAACTGCGGACGGGCCGTCCCAGACCGGTCGAAGTCGAGTTTCCGGTCGACACGCTCTTTGCCAGCGGGGCGGTCGAGATCGGCGAACCGATTCCGCCGCGCCAGCGGGAGGGTGGCGATCCGGACCTGATCGAACACGCCGCGAAGCTCCTCGGCAATGCGACATCCCCGGTGATCTACGCGGGCGGCGGAATCCAGCGCGCGGGAGCGGGCGCGGAATTGCTCCGGCTGGCCGAGCTTCTCCAGGCTCCGGTCGTCATCTCGATGAACGGCAAAGGCGCAATTTCCGATCGGCATTACCTTGCGCATGGGATCTTCGGGGAACGCGCATTCCTCCCGGCGGCCGATGTGGTGCTGATCGCCGGATCGCGCTTCTCTACCGGTGACGGACCAGTGCGCTCGCTTGCGTCCGGTCAGGTCGCGATCCAGATCGATATCGATCCCGAAGAGATCGGGCGCAATGTTCCGGTGGCGGTCGGAATCGCCGCCGATCTCAAGGCAGCCCTGAACGAGCTTGCGGAACGCACGGAGCGGCATAACCAGAGCCGGCCGTCACGCAAAGCCGAGCTGGACACGTTCAAGCGCGCCGCCGCCGAAACGCTCGCGTCGGTCGAGCCGCAAGCCGGGCTGGCAATGGCGATCCGGGCGGAGACACCAGACGACGGGATCATCGTGGGGGAGTACACCCAGATCGCTTATTGGTCGTTTCTCGGCATGCCGGTCTACGAACCGAACACCTTTCTGGGACCTGGGTATCAGGGCGCGCTTGGCTATGGGTTTGCCACCGCGTTAGGGGCGAAGGTCGGAAAACCCGATGTTCCGGTCGATTTCGATCAATGGCGACGGCGGATTCGGCTATTCGATGTCCGAGCTTTCGACGATGGTGCAACACAACATCCCGGTGGTGACGATCGT
Organism: uncultured Chloroflexia bacterium; assembly: GCA_963720855.1. GTDB lineage: Bacteria > Chloroflexota > Chloroflexia > Thermomicrobiales > UBA6265 > JAMLHN01. The sequence goes on from CAVRGV010000004.1 coordinate 106,507, forward strand.
CTTCAACGACAACGCCTTCGGGAATGTCAAACGGATCCAGGCGGAACAGATGGGCGGACGTTTGCTCGCGTCTGAGCTGGTGAACCCCGACTATCAGATGCTTGCGAAGGCGTTTGGCGTCACAGGCCGATGCGCGAGGAATGCCGCCGAGCTGCGCATCGCGGTGCGCGAGTCGATCCGGGCCGACGAGCCGACGTTGATCGAAGTTCCGGTGGCGGCCATGCCCAATCCCTGGACGGCGCTCGGCTTGCGCTAGATCGAGCGTCGTTGCGGTCGCAGTCAGGCACAGCACAGGAGCGGGGTGTCTGGCAGCGTCGTTTGGACGGTTGACAGCGCCGGGACCCTCGGCGATGCTGCAGTAACTGCATGCGTTCTCGCTCTGAGCGTTCAATTCCGGATGACCCTTCCGCCATCGTTCTCTGCCAACGCTATGCCACCGATCGAGCCGTCCACATCGACCGTCTTTACCGGCGCCCCACTTCCCAGACCGCTCACCGCATTGATTGCCCGGGAGCGAGATCTGGCGCTGGTAGCGTCCCAGCTCAACGATCCCTCCGTGCGCTTGCTGACCCTGACCGGTCCTGGCGGGGTCGGCAAGACGAGATTGGCGATCGCGGCAGCCGCGCAGTCCGCACCTGCATTTCCCGACGGGATCGTCTTTGTCGATCTCTCCCAGCTTGGCGATTCCGAGCTCGTGCTCGATACGATTGCCGGGGCATTCGGGTTGCGCGATCTTGGAGCCGAGTCGCTGGGGGACCGGTTGCCGGCCACGATCGACAATCACCGCCTCCTGCTGGTTATCGATAACTTCGAGCACGTCGTAACTGCGGCGCCCCGGCTCATTCCGCTGCTCGAGCGGTGCTCCCGGCTGACCATGCTGGTCACCAGCCGGATCAGATTGCGCCTTTCCGGGGAGCGGGAGTTTTCGGTGGCGCCATTGTCCATCGAAGCGTCGATCGGATCCGAGTTGGTGCCGAATTCGGGTGGGTTGCAGCTTTTCATCGACCGCGCGCGGGACATGATGCCCGACTTCCCTCAGGATGCCGCCACGCTGAAGATCGTCGAGGAGATCGTGCGGCGTGTCGATGGGCTTCCACTGGCGATCGAGCTGGCCGCCGCGCGCAGCAGGGCATTGCCGCCGGCCGAGCTGTTGAAACGGATGGAACAGCGACTGCCGTTGCTCAGTGGCGGAGCGCGGGATCTTCCGCTCCGCCAGCAGACGATGCGCGACACGATCGGATGGAGCTACGACCTGCTGGACGACGACCAGCAGGCGATCTTTCGGCGGCTCGGGGTGTTTGCCGGCGGGTTCACCCTGGATGCCGCGGAAGCGCTGGCCGGCAGGGGTTCGCAACGCGCGCCACTGGACGTGATCGACGGGATTACGACCCTGATCGAGCACAGTCTGCTCCGGCAGCTTCCGGGGCCGAGTGGAAGCACCCGCTATCAGATGCTGGAGACGGTGCGCGAATACGCGCGCGATCGCTCGAACGAGTTAGGCGAGTGGGACTCGATGCGGCGGCTCCATGCCGAGTTCTTTCTGGCGATCGCCGAAACGAACGAGCCGAAGCTGATCGGGCCCGATCAGGTGCAGGGGCTGGACGCAATCGAATGCGAGCACGACAACCTGCGCGCGGCGCTTGCCTGGAGCCTGCAGCGGGACGAGCATGAGCTGGCAACCCGGCTTGGCGCGGCGCTTTGGCTTTTCTGGCGGCGGCGCGGTTATCTGGGCGAGGGCCGTGCCGCGCTGGCGCGGATCCTGGCGCTTCCACCCAATCCGGCTATGCATGCGCACCGGTGCAGCATGCTCACCGGCGCCGGAGCGCTCGCACTGCTGCAAGCCGATTATGTGGAGGCTATTCAGCATAGCGAAGCGGCGCTGATCGGCTGGCGCCAGATCGATGGGCAACGCGGCCTCGGCCGGTCGCTGCTCAGTTTGGCAATCGTGGCACGACATCGGGACGATTACGCGCGCGCCGAAGCAGTGGGACGGGAAAGCCTGGCTGCGTTCGAGTCGATCGATGACCGATGGGGGATCGGCCGCGTGTTGTGTCATCTCGGGATGTTGGCCTGGGTGCAGGGCGACCACGCGGTCGGCAGTGACTATTACGAGCACGCACTTGCGCATCTGCGTGCGGCCGGCGACCCGCCAGGCATGGTGGAGGTGTTGCTGGAGCTGGGGAAGGGTGCGAGTGACGCAGGTGACTCTGCGCGCGCAATCGCGTTGTTCGACGAATGCCTGGTATTGGCCGATTCGATTGGAGATCTCAATGGCAGAAGCGCTGCGCTCAACGAGCTCGGGGTCGTAGCCCTGCACCAGAACGATCTATCGCGGGCGCGTGATTTGTTCCAACGAGCCGCCATCCTCACGCTATCGATCGGCGACCGGCGGCAGGCGGCCTATCTCGCGATGCGGCTGGGCGAAGTCGCGATTCTCACGGGGGAGATACGTGAAGCTGCGGTGCAGTCGGCCAAAGCGCTGGAGCTCTTTCTGGCGATGGGGAATCGCGTCGGGATCGCCCAGGGAATCACGTCCATTGCCCAGTGCGCCGAGATGCGGAATCGTGCTGTGTCTGCCACGCGGCTCTATGCCAGCGCGGCCGCATTGTTCGAAGCGATTGGCGCGGCCCCACCTCCTCGACGCGATCCGACGCGAGCCGCGGAATCGCTCGCAACGCGAATGGATCGGTTGGCGTTTGCGGAGGGGTGGGAGGCTGGTCTAGCTCTGCGACCGGCGGATGCAGCGTCGGAGGCGCTCGCCCTGGCCGACGAGCTTGCGAAGGAAGAGGTTGCCGAGGCACCTCGGGACGAGCCCGACGGGGTCGGACAGCCGTCACCCGCAGCGGTACTGGGCTTGACCCCGCGGGAGATCGATGTGCTCCGGCTGCTGGGCGATGGGTTGAGCGATCGGGAGATTGCCGATGCGCTCTCGATCAGCGAGCGCACGGCCGGCAACCATGTGCAGCACGCAATGCAGAAGATCGGCGTGAGCTCGCGCACGGCGGCTGCGGTCTATGCGGTGCGCAACGGACTCCTGTAAGCCAGGTTCCCAAGGCTGAAGCCATGGGCTCGAACCCCGGGGTTCGCAGCAGAATCTCGAAGACGACGCTTCTGCCTGGCCAATCGCCGGGGGCGGCAATCGTGCTCCAGCTCACACCCCTCCACCATCTGAGGAATTCTCCTCAGCTTCCCATGTTTTGAACCATCGAACGAATCAGGGAGTTCCCCCGATGTGCCGTGCATCGCACGAGCGCACCATCGATGCATGCCTTCGGGATCGACCCGTAGCGGCAACGCATCACAGAAAGGGGAACAGCATGAGTCCAGGTTTTTCCAGCGCAGTGGTGGAGGCGCGCCTGTCGCGCCGCAGCGCTGCTCGTCTCCTCGGCGGCGCCGGCGCCGCCCTGGCATTCGCCCGGCTACGGCCACATTCCATTGCGGCCAGCGAGGCCGTCCGATCTTTCGTCCCGGTTACCCCAAAGGAGAACATTCTCATGATCGATCTCAATCAGACTCCCGAAACGTCCGATCCGACCGTGGTGCTGGTGCACGGCGCCTTCGCCGATTCTTCCAGTTGGAATGGTGTCATCGAGCTGCTGCAGGAATCCGGAGTGACCGTGACGGCTGCCCCGAACCCGCTGCGCGGCGTGGCGTACGACTCCGCCTATGTCGCCAGCTTCCTCCAGCAGATTGCAGGGCCGGTGCTGCTGGTCGGCCACTCCTACGGTGGCGTGGTGATCACCAACGCGGGCAGCATGGCCCCGAATGTGGCCGGGCTCGTCTACGTCGCCGGCCTGGCCCCGGACGAGGGGGAATCGCTGGGAGCATTGGAAAGCGATTCGAAGGACAGCGTGCTGGTTTCGGCATTGATCCCCAGGACCTACCCAACCGACAGCGGAACGGCGACCGAATTCTCGATCGATCCCGCCAAGATCCAGGATGCCTTCGCCGCCGATCTTCCCTGGGTGCAGACCGCGGTCATGGCCGCTACCCAGCGCCCCATCTCCGAGCTGGCGTTCTCGGAGACGACCGGTACTCCAGCGTGGAAGACGCTCCCCACCTGGGCAATCGTCGCGACCAGCGACAAAGCGGCCGGCAGCGATGTGGTGCGCTCGACCGCCGAGCGGGCCGGCGCGACGATCGTCGAGATCGATGCCTCGCATGTCGTGATGATGTCGCAGCCGCGCGCGGTGACCGACGTGATTCTGACTGCACTCGCGGCGGTTGCGCGTGACTCCTCCACGCCCGCGGCGATGGCTGCCGCATAACCCAGTCGCTCCCGTCGTTGCCATTCGAGGTGCAGCGACGGGAGCCCTCCCTCACTTCGATCAGAACGACAGAACATCGAAAGGAAACTCCAATGAAAATCGTGGTTATCGGTGGCACCGGGCTGATCGGCTCGAATGTCGTCAGCAAGCTCAAGGCCCAGGGGCATGAGGCGATTCCCGCCTCGCCGCGGCTTGGCATCAACACCATCACCGGCGAAGGTCTGGCCGAGGCGCTGAAGGGCGCGTCCGTCGTGGTCGACGTCTCCAACTCGCCGTCATTCGAAGAGAGCGCCGTGCTTTCGTTCTTCGAAACCTCGACCAGCAATCTGCTTTCCGCGGAGCAGGCGGCCGGCGTTGGCAACCATGTTGCGCTCTCGATCGTCGGGATCGACCGCTCTCCGGACAACGGGTATTTCAAGGCCAAGATCGCGCAGGAGAAGCTGATCGAGGCGGGGCCGATCCCGTACACGATCGTGCGCTCGACGCAGTTCATGGAGTTCGTCGACGGGATCGCCGACTCCGGCCACGATCGGCAACGAGGTTCACATGGCGCCGGTGGCGTTTCAGCCGATCGCCGCCGAGGACGTGTGCGACAGCGGTCGCCAGGGCGGCGGTCGAGCGCGCCGGTCAATGGACGTATCGAGATCGCCGGTCCGGACCGGCTGCGCTTCGACGAGGTCATCCGGGAACGGCTTGACCGCGCGTCACGATCCGCGCCAGGTGGTTTCCGATGCGAACGCGATCTACTTCGGCTCGGTGCCGAGCGAAGACTCGCTCGTTCCGCTGAACGGCGCACGGCTCGGCAGCATTCACTATCGAAGATTGGCTCGGAACTGCCGCAGTCAAGTAATTCCCCTCCCCCTCCCCTCGGTCCGCCGGCCAGCCCCGGCGGACCACCTTCATCCACGTCCATTCAGGAGTATTTCCATGAGCACGATGACCGTTCCCCATCTCACTATCCCCGCATTCGTTCTCGAGCCGGCTGCCCAGGCGCTGGCCGATGCATTGGCGGCCAGCGATGGTCCACCGCTCTACACCCTCTCTCCCATCGACGCCCGCGCGGTGCTCGACGGCGCGCAAGCTGGAGCGGTGACGCTGCCACCGGCGGAAATCGAGGAACACACGCTTCCCGGCGGCCCGACCGGCACCGTCTCCATCACGCTGGTTCGCCCGGAGTGGACGAACGGCAGCCTGCCAGTGGTTGTCTATAGCCACGGCGGTGGCTGGGTGCTGGGGAACTTCGGCACCCACCAGCGGCTGGTGCGCGATCTTGCCAATCAGACCGGCGCAGCCTTCGTTTTCGTCAACTACCCACCCTCGCCGGAAGCGCGTTACCCGATCGGGATCGAGCAGGTCTATGCCACCGTGCAATGGGTAGCGCAGCATGGAAGCGAGCTGGGGCTCGACGGGAGCCGGCTGGCGATCGCCGGCGACAGTGTCGGTGGCAACATGACCGCCGCCGTCGCCCTGATGGCGAAGGAGCGCGGCGGCCCAGGGATCCGCTACCAGGCGCTGCTCTATCCGGTAACCAACGCCGCCTTCGACACGGTTTCCTACAAGCAGTTTGCCGATGGGCCGTGGTTGACGCGCAAAGCGATGCAGTGGTTCTGGGATGCGTACCTTCCCGATCTGGAGCAGCGATCCGAGCCAACCGCGTCGCCGTTGCAGGCGACGCTGGAGCAATTGGCGGGCTTGCCACCGGCGCTGGTGATCACCGACGAAGCCGATGTGCTGCGCGACGAGGGCGAGGCCTATAGCCGCAAGCTGCGGCAGGCCGGGGTCGATGTGACCAGCGTGCGCTACGAGGGCGTCTTTCACGACTTCATGATGCTGAACGCGCTGGCCGAGACGAACGCGACGCGCACGGCTATCGCGCAGACGGCGAGCGCACTGAAGGCGGCGCTGAACCAGTAGTTCGGTCGGAACGACCGTCGATGGACCGATCACCGGAGCCCCATGCGGCCGGACGTCACGTCCGGCCGCATGGATGCCGATTTCACAGGGTGCCCGCATCGGGACAACGCCTTCGATGGCGGCCAGTGCGTGCCGAAGTCTTCCGCGAGAGATTCACAATGACTTAACAATTCTCCATGGTCAGCATCCACCCAACTGTTCCACACTGGTCAAGCGATCGCGCTATCGCGAAATCTGTGCCGGGCATCTCCGAATGCGCGGCGCATTGACAGAGGAGAACTCCGCCGGATGGAAACGTTCCAGCCTACCAATTTTGCCAAGACCGCTCAGGTCATCTCCGCCCGAGTCCTGGCCGAAAGCCGGCGCGCATATGGCGCTGTGATCGACGAATCAACGTTGCAAGTCTGGGTTACCGCCTCGCTCGATTCCCTGCTGACCGAGCGCACCCGAGTCACGACCTTCGTGCCGCTGCTCGCCATGCGGGACATTCGTTCGCTGGTCGAGCAATACCAAGCCGCGTCGGGCGCCGTCTAGCGGCAGTCCGCAACGCCACCAGCGTCCGCGACCATAAAACTGGCGAGTTGCGTGTTTCGTGTTCCCGAGCAGCCTTTATGGCGCCGGCGTCGCCTCGCTGGATAGTGCGCCCGCTGCCGTGCGAACGATGACGACGCCCCCCATGTTCTGGTGGTACCCACACTCATAGTTGAAGGTACCCGGCGTATCGAACTGGTGCCGGAACCCAGCTCCCCTATCCATCCGGCCGGAATCCACCGATTCCTCGTCTTCGTCAGAGATGACCGAATGCGGGCTGGTATCGAGGTTCTTCCAGCGCACGATATCGCCCACGGTGATCTCGACGCGAGACGGGATGAACTCGTAGTCCTCGATCTCGACCAGCACGACCGTTCCCGACACGACCGGGGAGGCGACCGATGTGGGCGTTCCCGGATCGTCCTGGCGAGCCATCCCGTTCACCGTGCTGACGGCGAGCGCACCCAGAGACAACACCAGCACGAAGGTTATGGGCACATTCCGAATGCGCATTCCATGACGCTCCTCGGTAGCGGTGATCGGACATTCCAGTGAGCTCAGCGTCGCAGAAAACAACGAGAACATCATCAACGAAGCATTTGCGCGGATCGTCCGTGAGCGGACATGCACTGGAGCGTTGTGCTGGTTCGGTGTGTCCTGGACCCTGCGCACCGCGGTTGCTGAGGCAACGCTCGCTCTGCTCGGGCGGCCGGTCAGCGTCACAGACGAATTGGGTGAGCTGACGATCAATCACGTGAGCCGCACCCTGGAATACCAGAGAATCTGGGCGAATCGAACGTAGCCGGCGACGTTTACACGAAGACAACATTGCCGGCTACGCTTTCAACTACTGTGCAGGTATCCGCGATGCGACACGCCTCGGTTCGCGGTCTCGCGCCGGGCAACCTGTCTGCCAGTTCCTCACCTGCCCGGCGCCCCCTCCTTCTTTTCCAGGTTCGCTCCATGAGCATCCGACGCGCACGCACTCCTCAGCCAGAACCGACTCCCAGGACGACCACCCGCCAGAGCTCGTACGCGCACTCCCTTCTCCAGAACGGAAGAGGAGCCGTGCAGAAGAGACTAAACACGTTCATGATAATTAGCGAAAGCTATACAACATCGGGTTGATTGTCATTCTTTTAACGTTTGCGATCGAACGCTGCGTTAGCCTCGATTCGCGCTGTGCCAGCGCCGACGCCCCAACCGGGACCTCGAGATTCGATGACCACTCCAAAGGAGAAATCGGATGCACGATGTGAAGACATCCCTACCCGCACTGAAGACCGATCGTCGCCGTCTGCTTGGCGGAGCGACTGCCGCAGCCGCAGCCATTGCCATTGGTGGGACTCGCCTGGGCGTTCGAGCGCAGGATGCGAGTCCGGTCCCGGCTGCCGGTGCTGCCAAGAGTGTCATCTTCTATCTTGGCGACGGAATGGGCCAGGCCCATCGCGATGCCGGTCAGTGGTTCTACACGGGCGCCTATACCCCGCAGGCGATGGATGCCCTGCCGGTCGTCGGCATGGTAGGCACGAACTCGGTCACAGCCGACGCGCTCATCACCGATTCCGCGGCGGCCGCCACGTCGTATGCCACCGGTATCAAGACGTTCAACGGAGCCGTCGGCGTCGATGTCAATCTCGCGCCGGTCACGAACCTCTTCGAGCTGGCCAAGGCCGCGGGCAAGTCGGTGGGGGTGGTTACCACCAGCCAGGTCACGGATGCATCCCCGGCCGCATTTTTCGCCCATGTCGAAGACCGGGGCGAGCAGAGCGAAATCGCGCGGCAGGCGATCGAGGATGCCCAGCTCGACGTCATTTTGGGTGGGGGCGAAGATCGCTGGCTTCCAGAGGGAACACCGGGCGCGTACCCGGACAATCCGGCCGAGGATCCCGAGGAGCAGAGCTCCAGCGATCAGGGCGATCTGATTGCCAAAGCCCAGGAACTTGGGTACGTGTATGTCAGTGACGCGGCCGGCCTCATGGCAGCGACCGGCCCCAAGTTGCTGGGACTTTTTGCCAATGAAGAGATGTTTCAACAACGGCCTGAAGGCGAAGGCGATATCTACGAGCCGGTCGTGACGCTGCAGGAAATGACGGCCAAGGCCATCGAGATCCTGTCGCAAAATCCGAATGGGTTTGTCCTCTTCGTCGAGGAGGAAGCGATCGACGAGATGTCCCATGCCAACAACAGCACGCTCATGATCAAGGGGGTGGGTGAGCTGAACAAGGCGGTCGAAACTGGACTCGAGTTCGTGGCAGCCAACCCAGACACCCTGCTGCTGGTGACGGCTGACCATGAATGCGGCGGCCTTACCCTCGAAGGACCCGACGATCCGGACTACCCGGACGAGTCGGGCGACGAAACCACCACCTCCGGAGAAGACGGCCCGTTCCCGGTGGCGGGCAGTGGATACACCTTCCTGACCGACTGGACCACCTCTGGGCACACGGGCGTGCGCGTTCCCCTGACCGCAACCGGACCTGGATCTGAGCTGCTCGCCGGCTACTACGAAAACACCGATGTCTTTGTGGCCCTCGTGACGGCCCTGGGGCTCGAGCTGCCGGCGGGGTTGCCGGCGACGATCGTTCCCGGCGCGTCACCGGTCGCTTCACCAGTCGCCTAGTCGCACCTGCGAGCACTGCCCGCGGATACGAATTCGCGAGCAGTGCTCCCTGCGTTTCCAGGATTCCTTGCATCAGGAGATCCGAGGGAACGACAGTGCAGGATTCGGCATATGCGCTCACGTTTAACGTTTCCACAGCCTTGCCTCGGGAGGAGACTCCTACAGTGAAACCTGCGCCGACGTTGGGCGCGTGTTCAGATGGAGAGAAGCATTTATGATCGGTTCCCGGACGCGGTCGCTTGCTGCGGCGGCGCTGTTCTCGCTCGCTTTGCCAGCCGGCGCATTGGCGCAGGCGACCCCTGTCGCTTCCCCAGTTGCCTCGGCCGACGCCGAAATCGTTTCGGTCTTCACCCTGCCGGACATCCCCCTATCTCAGTTCCAGAACGCCGCCCTGCCCGACTACGCGATCGAAAACGATCGCGGCTTTCTCCTGGGCGGGATCGGCAGCGACCTGTTCCACGCTCCCGGAGCGCCGTCCGATGAGTTCTGGATGGTGACCGACCGCGGTCCGAACGTGGACGTCGAGGTGGGCGATGAAACGCGCCTGACGTTCCCTGTCGAGGGATTCACACCGACCATCCTCCATGTCCGCACGTCAGGAGAATCGATCGAGGTCCTGGATGCGCTGCCCATCGTTGGGCAATCGGGCGCTCCGACCACCGGTCTCGGCAATCTGGATGGCAGTGACAACGTTCCCTACTCCTTCGACGGACAGACCGCGCTGGCGTTCAATCCCAGCGGTCTCGACACTGAGGGCCTGGTGGTGACCGCCGATGGTGACTTCTGGCTGGCCGAGGAGTACAGCACGTCGATTCTGCACGTCGGCGCGGACGGCAAGGTCATCGCACGCTACACCCCGGAAGGCGTCACCCTGGACGGCGCCGACTATGAGGTGATCGATTCCCTGCCGGCGATTTATGCCGACCGGCGCAGCAACCGCGGGTTCGAAGGGTTGGCGATCAGCGGGGATGGATCGACCCTTTATGCCACGCTGCAAAGCCCGCTCTACCTGCCGGATGCCGACGCCGGCAAAGCATCGCGCAATACGCGCGTCCTGGCATTGGATATCGCAACCGGCGCGCCGGTTGCCGAGTACGTCTATCAGTTCGATGACGTGAACGAGTTCGATCCGAGTGCCGAGGGCGACCCCAGCCTCATGAAGCTCTCCGGCATCTCATGGCTCGACGACAACCGGCTGCTGATTCTCGAGCGGACCGATCCGGTGGCCAAGCTGTATGAGGTCGATCTGAGCGGCGCGACGAATATCCTCGGCACCGCCTGGGACGACGCGGCAACCTCTCCCAGCCTGGAACAAACCATGGATCTGGCGGCGGCGAAGATCGCGCCGCTGGCGAAGTCGTTACTGGTCGATCTGGAGCAGCTTCCCGGAGTTCCCGACAAGATCGAAGGGATCGCCGTGCTCGATCCAACCACCATTGCCATCGCCAATGACAACGATTTCGATGTCAACGCGTACGACGCGGACGGAAACACGATTCCCACGGGCAAAGCGAGTCAGATCATCGTCATCCGCGTGCCGGAGATCTAGCCGGCACGCGTCGGAAGTCATCGACCCGATCACGCTTTTACCAGTATCCGGAGGACCCCATGATCCAGCGACGTTCCATCCTTTCCGCATTTGGCGCGTTCGCGCTCCTGCCCATGGCGCTCAGTGCCCAGGGCACCCCGGTGGCCAGCCCAACCGCCATGGAAACGACGACCGAGATTGGTGCGGTGCGCGTGATCGGCGTCCAAACGGTGGCCAATGACCTGGTGGTGGATGACACCCTGGTCGGTGGCTTGTCTGGCATCGACTACGATCCTGCCACCGGCCGATGGATCGCGATCAGCGATGACCGCTCGGACAATCAGCCCGCGCGCTTCTACGAGCTCGACCTCGCCCTGACCGCCGACGAACTGGCGCCGGTGGAGATTTCCAGCGCCACCACCCTGTTGCAGGCAAACGGCGAGCCGTATCCCAATGGCGAAGCCGGCGGCAACATCCCCGACCCGGAGGCGATTCGCTTCGATCCGGTCACCGGTCAGCTCTGGTACACCAGCGAAGGGAGTCGCGCGCGGTTGATCGATCCATTCGTTGCCTCCACCACCTGGGACGGCGCCTTTATCGCCTCGCCCGAAACGCCGGCCATCTTCCAGATGGAAAGCGGCACCGTTTCCGGACCGCGTGACAATCAAGTCTTCGAGGGGTTCAGCTTCTCGGCCGACGGGCAGTCGCTCTGGCTCGCAATGGAAGGACCGCTCTATCAGGACGGCGCTCCTGCAACCGATATCCAAGGCACGCCGGTGCGAATCACAAACCTGGCGCGCAATGGGGAGCTTCTCGGACAATACGTGTACGAGCTCGATGCGATTCCCGCTTCCATCGAGGACGCCAGCTTTTACACAACCGGCGCCACCGAAATCCTGGCGGTCGATGACACCCGCTTTTTGACCATCGAGCGCGCTACCATTGCCGACGCGAACGGGGTCTACACCAATTTCATCAAGGTCTACGAGATCGACACGGCTGGCGCCACCAATGTCGCGGCGCAAAGCTGGCTGACCGAGGGTGGCTACACCCCGGTAAGCAAGCGGCTGATCCTCGATCTGAATGCCGAGGGCATCACCCCGGTCGATAATGTGGAAGGCATCACCTGGGGTCCGGTGCTGGACAACGGCAACCGCACGCTGGTACTGGTCTCCGACAACAACTTCAGCGACACCCAGGTGACCGAGTTCATCGCGCTGGAAGTCACTGCATAGCGGGGGGTCGCTGCGCTTCGCTATCAAGCACTCCTCTCTGTTGGACCGCTAGGCAGCAATTCATTCCACGAAATCTCAAAGCTACAGACAGTCACGCTATCGTTTGGTAGTGTGACTGTCGTCGCGTCCCGCTGACCCGATCCTGCTGCGCATGTTTAGCTGATGCCAATGTGGAGCTTGCGTTCACTGCCATGCGAGCGGTCGGGCTTCGCTGGATTCCCAACTCATATCAGGACGCGCAACCGGCTAAAATTGAGTAGACATGAAAGACCGTTCTCTGTTCCCCTTCCTCGCTCCGAACAGACGCCCGCGCTTTTGAGCGTGTTCATTACAGCTCTGGCTAGTTTTCCCCGGGAATCTGGTAGATACCCGTCCGGGGACGGCTCTCCATGAGTCTGTCGATGCTGCGCAGCCGGCGGATACTTCTCTTCGCATTTGCCTTTTCGATCATGGGCGATCCGGTCTCGTCGGTCGCCTATGCGATCGAAGCCGCCCTGCGCGCCTTGGATGGGGACCTCCATCTGCTGCTGCCAACCATGGGATTGGTGGTTGGCGTGGTCGCCCTGGTCGCCGTCAACTACCACATGCTCATTGATCGATTCCCGGAAGGTGGCGGAGCCGCTGCTGCGGTGGGAGCCGCGTTTAGCGACCCATGGGCGTTTCTGCCAATCGGGGCGTTGATCGTCGACTTCTGCCTGACCATTTCGATCAGTATCGCTGCGGCCACATCGGCCATCATCGCCGATGTCTCCCAACTGGGCGCCTGGCGCATTCCGCTTGCGCTCGTGCTGCTATTGATCGTTGCCGGGGGATCCTGCCTCGGTCATGGCGGACGGTTCGCATTCGCGATCATGACGGTGCTCTTTCTGGGGGTGGCGCTCGTCGTGCTCGTCCACGGATTTGTCAATCCAAGTGAGGGGGTGGGACCACCCATTGTGGCATCGCCAGGCCACTCGCCGTTGATCGCAGTCCTGCTGGCGTTTCCTGTGGCGATGGCCCTCGCCACCGGGATCGAGGCACCCTCATCCGCCATCGCGCAACTGGGGCAACTCGACAATCGGGGGCGACGCTTTTTTGGCCAAACGACGCTTTGGTTGACGGTGGGCATCGTAAGCGCACTGACCCTGTCGCTGACCGTGCTGGCTGTACGGCTGAACGTGGGAATTCCACCAGCAGAATCAACCCAGATCGCCGAAATCGCGCGGCGATCTGTTGGCGACGGCACGATCTTCACGCTCTTTCAATTGACCAGCGCGCTCCTGCTGCTGGCAGCCGCAAGCTCCTCGTTCCAGGCGGGCCCCGGTCTGTTGAAAGCACTCGCCGGAGAGGCCGCAGTCTTGCCGGCGCCACTGGCGAGGGTGAATCGGTTCCACGCCCCGGTTCTCGGCGTGATCTTCTTCGCGATCGCGGCGGCGGTCAGCCTTGTGCTGGCGGGTGGAAAAGATCAGGAGCTGGTGCTCTTCTATGCGGTCGCTGTCTTTCTCTCGTTTCTCGGCGGGCTCATCGCGATGGCTGCGTTTGCCCATCGCGATGGACGCACCGCGCTGGTTGCGATCAATCTGTTGGGCGCTGGCACGATCGCTTTCGTCCTGCTGCTGAATCTCACGCGTGGCTATCCACTCGTTTCACTCGCCGCCAGCCTGCTGGTTTCCGGGCTCCTCTATGCCAGGTGGGTCAAGGCGGGTCGCCCTTCGGGTGTGTCAGAACTCGAAGCGGAAGCTGCGGCTGACGAGTAACTGCGTTTCCAGCAGACCGTCAACGCCATCAAAGCGGGTGGGGTAAGAATCGCTTGGCGTTTGCCCGCACGCTCGGTGCCCACCTTCCGACGCCGTCCCACCGATCGCATTTCGAATAGTCGGCCACGACTGCCACCGATCTCTGGGTGGCTTCAAGCACGCCGCCAAAGCAACAGGCGCCGAGAATGGGATTGTCCTTAGAAGAAGAAGCAGGAGACGCCGCAGCCTTCGTCGGTGGGATAGAGTGGCGAGGCCTGCTGGCGGGAGATATCCCCGGCCTGCGTACAGCAACGAGGGAATAGTATTGACGAGCGCTTCAACGCCGAACATTGCTATCAGATGGGAGTAGTCGATTTCCCTCTAGTTCCATACCGAGAGTCGATCATTCCGCTGGGGCATTACGCTACCCGCACATTTATGTGCTCGTGCGGCCCTGGCGCGATTGTGCCAACAGCATTATGCAAATTGCCACTATTGCCCCGATGATGTCGACTATCAGATCGCCAGCCGTATCTGTCCATCCGTACACGCGCTCGGATGAAAAGACAAAGTCACTCAGAAACTCGTATGTTTCCCACAGAAGACCGGCGAGAAGAAAACTGACCAGGATCGAAACTACGGCGCGACGCATTGGCGAGTACGTTAGCATCCCTCGGGCTTCGAGATATCTCAGCGCCTGGTATGCCAGCACCGCAATGGCCCCACCACTGGCAAAGTGCACAACTTTGTCGTAATGCCCCCATCTGTCATACATCTTTCCGGCATTCCCAAGCGTATCCGCCAGCGTTGCCCCAATGATGAGTGCATGAGTCTGCCAAGTCATGCCTCCTTCCTGTTCGAAGGCTGCGTCGAACAGCATCACAACTACAAGCGTTACAGATATCTGAAAGAGCAAATACCCCCAGTATTCCGTGAATCCCGGGCGAACTATTTGGCCAATAATGAGAAAGGCGAGGACGGAGCACAAGACAATGACGCTGAACCGCGTAGAGCGTGACGTCCGAAGCACAATCGGCACGTTGTGCCGGATGTTGTAGAAATCAGCAATCACCCTGGCTCCCCACCCGGCGTTACACTGCTCTCGATGTCCGCCAATACCCACGGCGTTTACGGGCGACGCGTCGATGCCTAGCTCTGTTGTCCGGGAATGCATGCAACCTGTTCAGAACCAGGTAAACGCCCTCGATCACGAAACCTACTGCCTGCGGAGTGTGAGGTATCTACTTCGTTTGTGCCATGCTGGCTATTTTGTCAGCGGTCATCCGAAAACATGTTGCGATCGAGCGCTTGGTTTTGACCTACAAGAATGAATCGATGCCGAACCTTCCGAAAATACGACCAGCTTGTGGCCTCAGGATGGCCCGTCGGATGCACGACGAGAAGCCAATCCAGATCAGCGTCAACTCGCTTCCTACCTCTGAATCGCGCGGCAGAACTACGAACGCGGTCTGGTCAAATCAGAACCTTCAAATACCCTTGACCAAAAAGAACATATGTTCTATGCTGGTGGCAAGCGGCACATCGGCGGACAGATGCATGCCTGGGCAGTGCCCCAGTGCTACCCGCCCGGCTTCCCCGCCGTCACCCAAGGCTCCACGCGCGGACTGACGTCATTCAGTGATCGTTCGTCGAGAAATTTCGATGCAAACCTTGCATCCGACCAGGGCGAAGCCTCACCCAAAATCCCAATTTTGAACGAGAAGCAGAGTCGTCGCGACTGAATTTAATCTGCTGCGGTCGCCACCGGACCCTGGGTGGCTTCCAGCACCTCGTCCAGACCGCGGTCGCCGAGGGCGGGGCTGTCTTTGTAGAGGAAGCAGGAGACGGCGCGGCCTTCGTCGGTGCGGTAGAGCGGCGGCGCCTGCTGGCGGCAGATGTCCATCACGTGCGGGCAGCGATTGGCGAAGCGGCAGCCCTGGGCGGGCACCGACGATACCGACTGGGTCGAATCGTCCAGCTTTTCCTTTTCCCAGGTCTGGGTGGTGTCGATCACCGGGATCGAATCGATCAGGAGCTGGGTATAGGGGTGCAGCGGTTTGCGCACCACCAGATCGACATCGCCCACTTCGGCCACATCGCCCCGGTAGAGCACGATGATGTTCTTGCTGATCTGGTAGGCAGTGGTGAGGTCGTGGGTGATGTAGAGCATGGAGATGCCGAAGTCGTCGTGCAGCTTGCGCAGGCTCTCCAGAATGGTGGCGCGCAATGAGGCATCGACCATGGAGACCGGTTCGTCGGCGACGATCATGCGGGGGCGGATGAGCAGGGCGCGCGCGACCATGATGCGCTGCCGCTGACCGCCGGAGAGCTGATGCGGATGGCGCCCGAGGGTGTCCTCCGGGCGCAAGCCAACCGCGCTGAGCGACTCTTCCATGAGAATCTGCGCCTGGGCCGGGTTCTTGGCGAGCTTGAATTTTTCGATCGGCACCTTGAGGACGTGGTCGACCTTATAGAAGGGGTTATAGACCTCGTACGGGTCCTGCATGATCGTTTGGACGTCGCGCAAAAACTGGATGCGCGCCTCCTTGGAAAGCTTGCGGATGTCGGTTCCCCGGTAGAGCACGTCGCCACTGGTCGGCGAGGTCAACCCGAGCAGGAGCCGCACCAGGGTGGTCTTGCCGGAGCCCGACTCGCCCACCACCGCAGTGATGGTCGGAGGCGCTTCGTGCACGGTCATGGTGAAGTCGTTCAGCGCGACGGTGCCGGGTTTCTGTTTGCCGGTGATGGTTTTGCCGCCAAAGATCTTGCTGGCGTGGCGTATCTCCATGAGCGCGGTCATCGGGGTCCTCCTCAATAGAGATGGCAGGAAACCAGCCGATTCGGCCGGACTTCCCGCAGGGGTGGTTGTTCCACTTCGCAGCGTTCGAAGGCGAAGGGGCAGCGGGGCCGGAAGGGACAACCGGGTGGCCGGTCGAGCAACGAAGGCGGCAACCCGGGAATGCCTTTCAACGTGCCTTTGTGCTCGAGCGAGGGGAGGCTGTTGATCAGGAGCTGGCTGTAGGGATGCAGCGGATCGCGGAAGAGATCGGCCGATTGCGACAGCTCGGCGAATTCGCCGGCGTACATGATGCCGACCCGGTCGGCCACCTGCGCCATCAGGCCCATGTCGTGCCCGATCAGCAGAATGGAGGCGCCGAGGTCTTCCTGCACCTTGAGCAGGGTGTCCATCACCTGCCGCTGGACGACCACGTCGAGCGCGCTGGTCGGCTCGTCCGCGATGATGAGCTTGGGCCCCAGACTGATGGCGATGGCGATACAGACGCGTTGCTTCATGCCGCCGCTGAGCTCATGCGGATACATGTTGGCAACTTCTTTGCGCAGGCCGACGCTATCCAGCAGCTCGGCGATACGAACGTCGGTCTGCTTGTCGCTCAATCCCTGACTATGGTCTTTCATGCCGTCGATGAGCTGCGGCTTGATCTTGACCACCGGGTTGAGCGAGTTCATGGCGCCCTGGGCCACCAGCGCGATCTTGTTGAGGCGCATGGAGCGCATCTGCTCTTCGGAAAGCCGCAGCAGATCGGTGCCGTCGAGGATGACTTCGCCGGTTTCGATGCGGCCCGGCGGTTTGATCATGCGCAGCAGCGCGAGCGCGATGGTCGACTTGCCCGAGCCGGATTCGCCCACCAATCCCAGCCGTTCGTGGGCGCGGATATCGAAGCTGACGTTCTCGACCGCTTTTACCGGCCCACGGGAGGTGTGGTAGTAGACCGAGAGATTGTTGACCGACAGTACGGGTACGGTATCGATCCGTTTGGTCGCCTGGATATCGTCGACCGTGTTCACCATCGTTGGTGTCCTTTGCGTTCCTGCCGATCGCTCGAGGATCGGCGTGGGAGTTTCTTACCTGGCAAGCGTTGCCGGATTCGGTGACGTGCAGAATCATACAAGCTTGCGATTGCGCGGGCGCGCCGGGCAATGCATGATGGCGCGAGATGACGACTGCACGATGAGCGGATAGTGCCCACAGGAGACGAACAGCATGCCACGGCCGTTGAAAGTTGGAGTGCTCCTCCCGGATACCGAGAACCAGATGGACGGCGCGTCGGCCGGTTGGACCGAGCTGGCAGAGCTGACGCGTACCGCCGAGGCGGTCGGGTTCGATTCCGTCTGGGTGACCGACCACCTAATCCACCGGGCGGATCAGCCGCTCGATACCCCGGTGGTGGTCGGCGGAGACCTGCGCGAGCTGGAAGGCCCCTGGGAATGCTGGTCGCTCCTATCGGCGATTGCGGCGATCACCGACCGGGTGGAAATCGGTACGCTGGTGATCTGCAACTCGTTCCGCAATCCGGCCCTGCTGGCCAAGATGGCGGATACGGTCGAGGAGATCAGCGGCGGGCGGTTGATCCTCGGGCTCGGCGCGGGCTGGAACGAGCCGGAATACCGCGCCTTTGGTTATCCCTTCGATCACCGGGTCGACCGGTTCGAGGAAGGGATCGAGATCACGACCTCGCTGTTGCGCACCAGTCATTGCGATTTCGACGGCCGCTGGTATCAGATCAAGGATTGCGAGCTGCGGCCGCGCGGTCCGCGTCCGGAGGGACCACCGATCGTGATCGGCACGGCAGGGGAGCGCATGCTCGGCCTGACCGCCAAATACGCGGACGGCTGGAACACCTGGTTCTCGCAAACGAACAACGATCTGGAACAACTCAA
This sequence comes from uncultured Chloroflexia bacterium, assembly GCA_963720855.1. Taxonomy (GTDB): domain Bacteria; phylum Chloroflexota; class Chloroflexia; order Thermomicrobiales; family UBA6265; genus JAMLHN01. The sequence continues at coordinate 125,001 of CAVRGV010000004.1, forward strand.
GGCGTTGATGCTACGGGTCGATGCCGCCTGCGAAGCCCAGGGCCGCGATCCGAAAACGCTCTCCCGCTCATCGGCGGTCAAGGTCGAGATCGGCCCGCATACGCCGTCGACGATGTCGGTCGATCCACTCACGGGCGGTCCGGAAGCGCTGGCAGACCAGCTGCGTGATTACGCCGCCGCGGGTGTCGATGACGTGCAGCTCTGGATCGAACCGAACACGGTGGCAGGGTATGAGGCGTTTGGCCGGGTGCTGGAGCTATTGGATCAGGGATAAGCTCGAGTTCCTTTGCGGCGCTCGCTACTGTTTCGGCGACTGAGATTGCTGGGCGGAAGTTGGGGAGTCTGCCAACTCGATTTGCAACAGGCAGGAGGTCTTCCAAGAGTTCTCCATAGGAGATAGTTTGTCCGGCTACGATGCACTGCTGATAGCGAGCGTCGCCAAGCGAGGCGCGAACGCGAGCATCAGTCCGTTCATTGGCCAGCGGGTGGGCGAGCTTACGTCCAATCCCGTGCGATGCACGTTCCCGCTCTACAATGCCGATGATTCTTGCCGCTGATCCGGAGACCCGATTCGGTCTATCGATGCAAATCCCAGAACCGCACCGAGTTCCATCCGCAGATCTCCGAAGGCGCGCGTAGCATCGATACTTCGAAAAAAGAGTTCCTGGCCAGGTCTAGTTCACGGGCGATTTCAGCATGAGCGCGCTGCGCGGGGATAATTGCCATTCCCCATTCACTTTGTCGCTTTCGGGAGCCATCTTCGGCACCACCAGAAGGTGATCGCTTCCTCGATATCGCCGCAAACAGTCAGGCGATCGCCCAATTCACCAATTGCCAGATGAAACCAGAACACATCGGGCGGTGGACGCAATGCGTCCACCGCCGCTCGGTACGATTGCGCCGAACGATCGCAATTCCCGGCCGATTCCCAGATGCCCGCCATAAGGCAGTGGACAAGGCCCTGCAGGAAGGAATCCGCGTCTCTCTCGGCAATCGCAAGCGCGGTTTCGGCATATTCCAGGGCGCCTTCTAGATCCCCCTCGGAACTCATTAGCATTCCGGCAAAGTATCTGCTTGTGACCTGTAGACGACTCGAAGCCTCCGGAGCGGAGGCGATCCCAATCTTGAGTTGTGCTATTGCCTCGGGTGTGAATGGTCGAGAAGTCCAATAACTGCCCATTTCCACTGCCATTCGAATCAGAGATTCACCGTCATTAGTTTGCTGTGCCCAACTGAATGCACTACGAACATTCTCGAGTTCGACGTCGAGACGCCCAAACCAGCGATCTGCGATTCCTTCGTAATCTCCATCAGCGTCAAACGCCTCTCCATCGAAAGCACATAGGCCAGGTGAGCTGTGCGCACGTCAGCAACTTCACCGTGAGCTTCCAACCGTTCGAGCCAAACTCGCGAATGGATCCCAGCATCCAGAATCGGGTGTCGCCTTCCTGTCAGACGTTCTGATGAGACTCTTTTCGACCAGAGAGGTGACAATATCGAGGGGGTCACATCCTGAGGTGTTCGCGATTGCAACCGCGCCCTCGAACATGAAGCCATTGACGAACACCGACATTCGTCGGAAGCAAGCTTGTTCGACTGGGGAAAGCAGATCGTAACTCCAGGCGATAGTGCCCCGCAGAGTTTGTTGACGGTTCGGTGCATCGCGCGCGCCTTCCGTCAACAACCCCAGGCGTTTTCCGAGACGTTCCATCAACGCCGCAGGCGACAACAGGCGAATACGAGCTGCAGCGAGCTCGATTGCCAGCGGGAGTCCGTCGAGCTGGCGGCAGATTTCCGCGATTTGCTGGGCATTAGCTTCATTCAGTGAAAAGTCCGGGCGAAGGTCGCTTGCCCGTTGGATGAAGAGCATGACTGACGCGTTCGCGCGGAGCTGCTCCGGTAAATCTAACTGCTTAAACTCAGGAACCGGAAGAGGATTGACCTGCACCTCGCGCTCGCCGCGCACTCGAAGCGGCTCGCGGCTGGTGACCAGCACATGCAGGTACGGGCAATCCCGAATGAGGGCGGCCACCATTGGAGCGCCAGCCATCAGATGCTCGAAATTGTCGAGCAGCAATAGATACCGCCGCGCACCGAAATATCCGGTCAGAACATCGACGAGAACGATCGCCGATCTCCCGCAGCCCGACCGCGCTCGCGATTGCCGGAAGGATCTGACTCGCCTCGGTGAGCGGTCCGAGATCGACGAACGCCGTGCCATCCGGGAATTCAGTGGAAATTGCGGTTGCGGCCTCGACCGCCAAACGCGTCTTTCCGACCCCGCCGGGTCCTGTTAATGTGACAACTCGCGCGGGATTCTCGCGGATGAGTTGCATCACAGCCGTGAGTTCCTGCTCTCGGCCAATCAAGTTCCGTTGGCGATATCGGAATCCCGGTCGTTCGCAAGACGATGGAAGGCGAGCTCGCCAGATCGGTTGCTTTATCCCTCGACTGGCCGTGCGATTGCGTCGTTGCCGATGAGATCACACGAACGAGTTCTCCGACCCATTGCGAATCGGAGAAATCCAACAACTCGATCCATTGCCTGCCATGCACGAAGTAGGCGATTTCATCCGGGAAGGAGATGGATTCGAGCAGCAATGGGAAGATTGGCCGATCGAAATCCCATGCCAGTTGCAACTCCTGACGAACGTTGCGGGATGTGACGGATGCCGGAGTACACAGGATGACAAGCGCAGCGCAGTTGCGGATTGCCTGAGCAATGCCAGTCGCCCAGAGATCCCCACCAGCGATGCTCCGCCGGTCGATCCAGACCGGCACACCTGCCCGCTCCAGCGCGTCCGCAATTGCCATGGCGCGCTCGCGGTCGGTCGCGGCGTAACTGAGGAAGACCTGATTCGCATCCGGTGATGGCTGCATCGGGACTACTCACCGTTGAGAGGCCGATGGAAGTGATTCGGAACTGGCGATCAGTCAAGCCAGCGTAGCACAGCCGTTCTCCGTCCAAACATGGAGAGGATGTGCTTCTTGCCTTCGAGTCCTGTTCTCGATCGAGCCGAACACGGTGGCAGGATACGAAGCGTTCGGGCCGGTACTGGAGTTATTGGATCAGGGGTAAGGAGCGACCAACTGCCTCCCAATTGATCGCTCCAACTTACGCTAAGAAGCTGACCTACCGTGCAGATCAGGAAGTAGGCTGTTCGCTTACTGTCGATGTTCGTGTCTGCGTCCCTCGCGTAGAGAAGAATGGAGAGAGCGACCTCCCCTATGGCTCAACCAGCAGGTGCTCGGTTACTCCTTGTTGCAACCATGGCCACGTTCGAAGGGCATTCCCAAGTTCCTGGAGTTGCCGTCTGGAAACGACGAGTTGAAATTTAGCGTCGAGAGCGGCACGGAAGATTTCTACAACCGCTTCCTCTGACTTGGAGGATAAGAGGTAGCTGACGCAGAGATCGGTGTCGAGCATGACTTTTGCGGACGTCATTTTGGTCTCATGGTGATTGCGTCAAGCTGGATCATCGCTGCCCCTGCAGATTTCACGATCGTAAAGACGATCCTCCAGGCAGTCCTCGCGTCGCGCTCTCCACTTCGCATTGAGATTTGCATTGACTTCCAGAGTGAGCTCGTCAATCAGTTGTTCCCGCTCTTCGTCCGTCATGGGAGGAAGGCTCGCCTGAACCAGGTCTCGCAATTGCTCGAGCCATCGTAGCGCCGCTATAGCGGCCTCGCCTTCCAAGATAGGCCCAATCGTGTCTCGCTTACACGCTTCCTCGATCTGAATTCGCTCTTCTTCGGTCAGACAATCGTTACCTTGCATATCTGAGATTGGCTCTTGCACTGAATTCCTCTTATTGCTTCATCAAATTATTCAAAACATCGACATCGATCTCTTCATCGGTGCATTTGACTTCCCTCCCTACTGCCTATGCAGAAAGCTGCGCCCCAATCAAACCAGCTTCGGGCGAATTCGTGAGATCGAAGTCCTTTCACTCGTTCGATACGTTGTCCTTTACTCGTACGATACGTTTCGTTGCGAGCGCCTCCGGGAGGCCGTTTCCGACCCACCGGAGGCGCAGACCCCGCGGAACATGTGATTAGGCTGTGGTTGTTTCGGTCGCCTCGGCGGGTGGTGCGCTGGGGGCGCCGTCTGGCGGGGTTCCGCCTGGACCGCCCTGGCCGCCGTCGGGCGGCGGACCGCCTGGGCCGCTCCCCTGGCCGTCGCCGCCACCGCCGCCCATGCCGGTTTCGGTGGAGACCGCTTCCGGATCGACGCTGATGGTGATGGTACCGACGAAGCCATCGGTCAGCCAGTCATCGGAGACGGGAACGATATCGAGCATGAAGCCGGGTTCGTCCTCGTGATCGCCCAGGATGTTGTCTTCGTCATTGGTGGTGCGCTGCTCGTCCGGCCGGCCGGCATAGGGCTCCAGCAGGAAGACCTGCTCGGAGATGGCGTCGTCGAAGAAGAGCTGGCCCGTATGGGATGTGGTGCCACCCTCATAGGTTTTGCCGGCTTCGCCGTCTTCCGAGACTTTCATATGGATGTGAAGCGTGCGGCCCATGTACCAGCCGGGATAGATGGTCTGAAACTCGGCGACACCGGTTTCGTCGGTGAGCTGGATACCGCGCAGAAAGCGGAGATCGGCGGCTTCCTCGATGAGGGCTGCATCGGAATCTGGTCCGGGATTGTTTCCCTCGATGCCGGAGTAATAGCCGTGAGCGTCGCAATGCCAGATATCGACCGCGGCGCTGGAAAGCGGCTGGCAGGTGGTGGCGTTGTTGACCAGAATCTTCAACCGCAACGGAGCACCCGGGCGGCCGTCGGTGATGTCCTGGCGGATCAGATCGCCATCGAGAAAATAGGGGCCTTCGGTCAGCTCGGGGGTAAGCACGCAGGCGTTTGCCGCGGTGTTGCCCGCCTCGGATACCGGGGTGGAGGCGGTGTCCTGTGCCAGTACCCCAAATTTGTTCGCGCTGATGCCAGCCGCGGCGGCAGCCCCTGCCGCCAGTACTGCGCGGCGGCTCGCCAGTACGTCGGTGGCGGCAAAGCCACGCTCCTGGGTGTTCGTCTTCTCGTCCGGTTGACTCATCTTCACGTGCTCCATCGCGTTCATGGGGGTTCGACTACCCTGATGACGCAACGATAGAAGCCAGTTTCCTGAGTTCTCGGGGAGGTGGCTGGGAATTGCCTTGGGATACCGAGCCCTGGCCGAACCCGAAAGTTCGCCAGCGACGGGTTCCCTCTCTATACTTCGCCGGTGTTTTCGATGCCGATCGAACCTGGTTCGATACGTTTCCCTTTTTCGCAGGCAGCTTCGATGCCCGATCACACATTCAATTTCTCCCTCCGCACCTGGCTCGTCGTCGCGTTTGGCGGCGTGGTTGCGCTCTTCGCGCTCTTTGGCGTGCTGGCCGAAGAGGTGGTGATGGACGGCCGGTATTGGCTCGACCGCACCACCAGTCTGGAGATCCGGCAGTACGCCACTCCTGACCGCACGGAAGCAGTGCGCGCCACGACCGAGCTAGGATCGAGCTGGTTGGCGGCGATCATCTGTGGCGGGATCCTGCTCTGGCTTTGCTGGCAGCGGCGCTTCAGTACCGCGGTCGCCATTGGCGGGATCTTCGTCATTGCAAAACTGCTGGAAAGCGGGCTCAAGCTCTTTTTCGAGCGTGCCCGGCCGTCGGTCGTTCCCCACCTGCAGGATGCCGGCGGGTACAGCTTCCCCAGTGGACATACGATGACGGCCGTCATCACCTACGGGCTGCTGGCGGCCGTGCTGGTGAACCAGCTTCGGGGCCGCGCGCGCTACGTGCCTCCAGTTGTCGCGGCGTTCATCATCATGGCGGTCGGGTTCAGCCGGATCTATCTCGGCGTGCACTATCTGACCGATGTGCTGGCCGGCACGCTGGTCGCTGGGGCCTGCCTGATCCTTGCCGTCGCGGCGTTGTACCTGCTGGATCCGCGAGAACATCCGGGCGAGGTCTGAAAAACCATCCGCGCGGTTTCACTATTTCGCCATTCCCGGTATGATGCCGCAAGACATGGCAACCGCAAACGCAGCACCACCCTCTTCCACCGTGGCCGGCAGTCAGTACGATCCTGACGCCTACGATATTTGCCGCCCGGCGCTACCCGCACCCGAGAACGAAACCGATTCCGAAAAGATCGACCGCATCCAGCGGGAGTTCGAAGCGTTGCGCGATTGCGTCAACGGCGAGCTCAAGGTGCGTACCGAATCGTCGTTGCTAACGCTGATCATCCTGAAGGTCGTGCTGCCGTTCACCGCGATCGCCGCTGGTATGACCGCGCTCTACGTGAGCTTCCTGCGGGCGGGAGAGGGCCAGAGCAAGCATGCCGAGCTGATTCTGGGGATCGCCTATCTGGTGATCGCTGGCGGGGCGATTGCGCTGTGGCGGAACTCGCGCAAGCCTGGGTCGGGCGGGCGAGGAGACGCGGTCGATCGATCCGTGCGCAGCGCGCTCAATCTGACCGTGCCCCCCAACAAGGAAAAGCTGACCCGCAACAAGCTGGTCAACCGCTGGATCTTCTTCTGGCTCACCTGGGGACTGATTCTCGGACTCCCACTGATTTTCTTCCTCTTCCGGGCCGACGCGCTGGAACGCATTGGATTGAATCTGGTCTTCGATACGGCCAATGTCTGCACCCCCACGGTCGAGGGATTCAATCCCTACGAAGGCAGCGATGTCTGTGACAAATCGGGCTATACCTACACCTCCAGCAGCGACGTAAACACCTCCTCGGCAACCGGATTGGGCGATGAGGCCGAGGTCAACACGCTCGATGTCGTGCCGCCGCGAACCGCGGAAGAGGTGAACGTTGCCCAGGTGCGGCTGGATGTCACGACCACGCTGGTGCTCTATTTTGTCATCCTGATCGGCGGCATCATCGTGAATATGATCCGCTGGTCGAGACGGGACAAGAAGCGCAAGATCGAGATCGCAGAAACCGCGGATGTGGACGCGTCGCTGGGGACTGTCTAGGCTCGGCGCCACACCGCTTTTCGCTCCTCGGGTCGATGCGATAGGCTCGGCAGGAACAGATGACGACTGCCGAGACCACCGTGCCAAATCCTTTGAACACCGAAACGCCGGCGTCCACTCCAATGCGGAACCGGCGCTCGACCAGGGCGGAACGCTACGCGGAAGAGTGCAAGCCATTTCCCGCTGTTGCCGGCGAAACGCTGGAAGAGCGCGTCGAGCGGCTCGACGCCTCACTCGTCTATCTGAGCCAATGCTTTCAAGATGAATTCGAGGTGCGGGACGAAGGCACCCTGCTGGTCGATGTGATCACCCGGGTGCTGATCCCGTTTGCAGCGCTGTCCGCAGCCATCAGCCTGGTCTATGTGCGCGTGGTGGAATGGGCAAGCGTTCACTTTCCCAGTTTCGAGCGTGTGGCTGCCTACACCTATCTGGCGATCCTGGCCGCGGTGCTCGTACTGCTCGTCGTCGCGCGACAGCGGGGCAAGCCGCACGTGTTGAACGCGGTCCTCGACACCGCCGAGGACCGCATCAGCTCGAGCGTTCCGGTTCGGAAAGAGACGTTGACTCGCAACAATTTCGTCAATCGCTGGATCTATGTCTGGGTGGTCGGCGCGATCACCCTGTTCATTCCGCTCACCTTCATCGCGTTGCGGTCCGGCATTGCCGACGATCTGGGGGTGCGGGTGGCGATCGACACCGCCAATGTCTGTGAGGGTTCGGGGAGGATTCGCCTCTTTACCGGCAGCGCTACCTGTGTCGACATTCTGGTAGAAGATTCGCCGATGGGCGAGCAGTCGGACATCGTGAACGCGACGGGCGGCGAGGCCGGCCGCACCACCATCGCGCCAACCGAGGTGGCCGATACGGCGCTCGATGCCCATGTGGCTGAGATTCGACTCGATACCACCACGACACTGGCGCTGGCGATCGCCATTCTGGTCATTGGCATTGTGGTCAGCATGGCGACCTGGTGGTGGCGCAACCGCACCGTGCGCGAGATCGAGCTGCTGTAGCTGGCAACTGGAGAAACGTGCCGGCGCGCTGGGCGGTGGGGTACGATCGGGGCATGAATCATGACGATCATGTGCGATTGATTTCCGGCGCGTTCGAACGATCTGGTGGGGTCTGGGCTGATTTTGGGGCAGGTTGGGGGGCGTTCACGCTGGCGATGCGCGATTTGGCAGGCCCGGAAAGCGAGATCTACGCGGTGGATCGGGACCGTGGGGCGCTGGCGTCGCTGCGCGATGGGATGATCCGGATGTTTCCAGAGACGTATCTGCATCTCATCGAGGGCGATATTCGTCAGCCACCTGAGCTCCCAGTACTGGATGGGATCGTGGCGGCAAATTCCCTGCATTATGTCGATCGCAAGCAGCAGGCAGCGACCCTGCGACTGTGGAGCACGCTGCTGAAATCAGATGGGCGGATCGTGCTGGTCGAGTACGACTCGAACAATCCGAACCAGTGGGTTCCCTACCCGATTTCGTTCGAGCGTCTCGGTCCGCTCGCCCGGGAGGCAGGGCTTCCCTCACCGCGTCTGCTGGCCACACATCCCTCGCGCTGGAGCGGCGGGATCTATGCGGCGATGATCCAGATGGCTACGCTTCGGTAGCCGATCAGAGCATCGCATCCCGGAGCATTCATAGACCAACGTGCTGGTTCGAGCGAGGCATGGCCCTGCGTATCACTCGGCGCGGCGAGGAGATGCTTCCCTTCGGTCAGCATGACACGTCCCTGGAAGAACCCTAATCCGTGGTGAGTACGTGGAGATCTGGGAAGCCGGGGATGTCGATGCGGGAGACGGGGAACTCGGGTCCGGTGTCGCTCGAGAGATAGATCTGGTAGATGCTGTCGCCGTAGGTGCGCTGGTAGTCCGCCAGGGGTGAGGTTTGGTCCTGGGGCTGGATGAGATCGATCCAGTATTCCTGCACGAAACACCGCCATGCCTGCTGGACGCCTTCGTAGCCATGGTCGAGTGCGGCCACTGGAGCGGAGAAGATCTTGCCGTACGGCACCATGGCCTGCTGGATCGAGCTGGTGACGATAGTCACGCCGGTGGTGCCTTTGACGCCGTTCTTGTGCTCGGCATCCTTGCCGCTGGGTACGCGCAGGGTGCGGTCGGTCACGTCCTGGATGAGAAAGGGGAGGGGGACGGCCGGATCGGTTTGCAGGGCAGCCGATTTCCATTGGAGCTGCTGGCCATCTGGACGCAGGCGGGCGCCGTCCTTGCGATCGACGGCGGTGATGCCGAGGGAGGTCAGGCGCTCCAGCTCGTAGTCGAGCGGATCGGCCCCGACCGCGAAGGTGACGAAGCCTTGCTTGCCGCCCATGCGCTCGAACCAGGGATGGCCTTTGGCGAGGTCGGGCTTTTCGATGGCGATGAGCTCGAGATAGCTGCCATCGGCAAACGCAATGAGCGCGTTGTGCGTACCGGTGGGATGCGATCCGCCGGGGGTGACGGTGAAGCCGGCGGCGTCGAAGGCGGCGCTGGCTTCATCGAGATGATTGACTGCGATGACGATATGGTCGATTCCGGTCAGCATCTTTGCTCCTCAGGCGAAACGACGAGAGGGCAGAGACGCCCTCGGCTACGACCGAGTGACGACGAGAGGGCAGAGACGCCCTCATCTACGGTTACGTTACTCGACGCCGAGCGCCGCTTTGCCAATGATCGTGAGGGCGACGTCGTCCATCGGCGGGTTGCCGGTGCCGGCGCGCACATCGCGGAAGTAGCGTTCGAGCGGATTCGAGCGGAAGAGCCCGACCGAGCCGACCACGCGCATGGCCTGGTCGGTGACCGCGATGGCGTTGTTGGTGGCGACGTACTTGGAGGCGGCGAAGCGCCAGCCGAACGATTTGCGCTCGTCCGGGCAACGCTCGGCCAGCTCGGCGGTGCCATAGAGCACCGAGTTTGCTTCCAGGAGCAGGAGGTCCATCTGCGCGACGCGGTGCTGCACGGTTTGCAGCTCGGCAATCGATTTCCCTTGCTGAGCGGTGGGACGGCGATTTTTGGCAAAGTCGACCGCGAAATCGCGCGCGGCGGTGGCGATCCCGAGATAGACCGCGCTGCCGATGAGATTCCAGGGACCGAGATCGCCGGCGGGCAGACCGGGCGCTTGCGGCAAGCGGTTGCCATTGGGCACGACCACATGATCGAGGACGACGTCGTTGCTGCCGGTGGAGCGCATGGCCATGGTGTCCCAGGTTTCCACGATGCTGATGCCGGGATAGTCCATATTGACCAGGAAGGTGCCGCGCTCGGGTTCCTGGTCGCCATCGATGAGGGTGAGCAGGATCACTGCCCAGGTGACTCCGGGCGAGAGGGTCGAGAAGGTCTTGCGGCCGTCGATGATCCAATCGTCGCCGTCGCGGGTGGCGGTGGTTTTGTAGAGACCGCCGCGGCTGGGGCTGCCCATTTCCGGTTCGCTGGCGAAGTTATTGACCAGCGCGCCGTGCTCGACCACATCGCGCAGTACCCGCGCGCGCAGATCGGGCGGCCATTGCGGATTGTTGGTGATGGCGGCCACTTGCAGATGGTGCATGGTGGAGCTGAGCGCGACCGAGCCATCGCCCCAGGCGAGGCGTCCCTGGGCGAGCATCAGCTCGAGGGGGGTGGCGCCGAAGCCGCCGAACTCCTGCGGAACCGCCAGCGCGAGATAGCCACTTTCCCTGAGCGCCTGGTAGGTGTCGAAGGGAAAGGAGTTTTCGCGATCGTGGCGCTCGGCGTTGGCGGCGGCGATGACCGCCATCCGGTCGGCGAGCGCGATGATCTCGGCCTGCCGGTCGGTGGCCGGATAGGGCGCGGGTGGTGGCGAAGCGGGAAAGGCGGTGCGGACGAGGGTATCGGTCATGGTTGGCAGTCAGCTATCAGCATTCAGACGTCAGCAGTGACGTCCCGGTAACGGTCCACGCCGACCTCGGCATCTTTAGAGTGTAGAGGAGCAGTCGGGAATCAGCAGCCAACCGTCAGTCTCGTGGTGGCGACTGGGCGGTCGCTTTCCACTATTCGGGTCGCCAACACCCGCTGCGGCGGGGAGATCCTTCACTTCGTTCAGGATGACGACACTGCTGACCGTTGGCTGCTGAAGACTGGCTGCTTAGGCGAGCTCTTTCATGGCGTCGTCGACGCTGCCGCCGCCGTGGATGATGACGTTCATGGCGGCGATGACCTTGGCCGGGGTTTCGTGGGCCCAGATGTTGCGGCCAATGGCGATACCGACCGCGCCTTCGGCGATGGCGCCGTGGACATCGGTCAGGACGGCTTTGATGTTGCCGCGGTTGGGTCCGCCGAGGACGATGATCGGCTGGAAGATGCCGCGGGTGGCTTCCTTGAAGGATTCGCGGTCGCCGGTGTACTGCATCTTGACGACGTCGGCGCCGATCTCGGCGGAGATGCGGCCGGCTTCGCCGATGTTGACCGGGGTGTGCTGCGGCTTGTTCTCGAAGGAGCCGGGGATCGGCTCGATCATGAGGGGGAGGCCGTGGAGGCGGCAGATGGCGCTGAGGTGCTGGGCCTTGCGGATGCTCTCCTCGCTGCCTTCCGGGCCGGTGTAGCAGATGATCTTGCCCATGTCCGCGCCGAGGTACATGGCCTGTTTCACCAGCGGGGTCGGGTCGCCGTAGAACTCGTCCATGTTGACCGCGACGCCGACGTTCTTGAGGGTGTTGCCAAAGGCGAGCAGCTGGGCGGTGGTGGTGAGGATGGCGTCCGCGCCGGCGGCGAGGGCTTCGCGGATGGTCTTTTCGGGAACCGCCATGCCGTCCTTGTTGAACCCGACGTTGCCGTGGTCGAACGCGAGGGTGAGGCTTTTGCCGTCTTTGGCAAACATGCGGGACATGCGGCGATCGATACCGGTAAACATAGGGTGAGGAATGGCTCCTTTACGCATTACGACAAATTGCCGCATCCATTGTACGAGGCAGGCGGCACGCGGCAGGCAGCAGGCAGCGGGTTGGGTGATGGTGGTGCACCGACTCCTCAACATTGGTGAACTCAATCCTAGTCCGCGACCGCCTCGACCAGATCAAGTGTATTCACCCGCAAACGATTCGAAATTGACAGATGCCCAAGTTCAGCCTTTTACTTTCGACCTCCGCTCTGCGCACCTAAATTGACGACCAATAGCCACATCGCCGCGTTGTCGGAGCACGAGGAGATTTCACGGATGATCAACAAGCGCATACTCGCTATTGTCATGAGCATGATTCTGATTATTGGTGCGGGGGGGTTCTATGCTAAATGGTCTGCAAGTGCCGAAGATGGCGGGGGGATTGAAGTACAAGTTCTGGACAGTGGAACCGAGGAAACAGTTGCGGGAGCCTGCATTCAAGTCACAACTGACACAATGGAGTTTTTCGTTTGCGATGCGCTAGCCGATACACCTCCACCAGATGGCCCTTCGTTCTTCGATCATGACCGTGCTGGGGGGTCTATTCAGATTCCCGGCCTGTCCGGAATAGTCACGGTTCAAGTGACGCAGCCACCGCCTGGATGCGCGCTTTCATCAGATGAAACAAAAGCCGTGACTGCCGTCCTCGACTCCTACGGCAGGACCTATTTCACGTTCTATACCGATTGCGACAACTCATCGCCTCAGACCGAACCACCCGATGATTCACCACCAGCGACTGACGCTTACGCTGCACAAATTCGAGATTTGGAAACACAAGTCGAACGACTGACGGCTCGAGTCAAAACGCTTGAGGCGATTTCGGGAGAACGCGAGTTTCCAGCACCACTAAATCCAGAAACCGACGTAGTATTTTTCGGAAATCTAGTTTATCCCAATGGTGATTTGCCGCCGGACAAATCGATCTTTCTCCTTTGTCAAAGAGTTGCTGAGAGTCGGCCGGGAGGTTCATTCGAGATCTGTGGCTGGTGGTCGACCAAGCCATAGTGGTCGTTTCCAAAGGTGGAGCTTTTCGGCGAACGGTCGCGCACGTAGCAGCGGCAGGCCAGGACGGGGTCTTGGCTGTGAATACATTTTCCGAGCTCATCAAGGTCCCCAATATCGAGCCAGGGAATGCGTGCTGCCTGCCCCTCGACTGCTTCGGAGAGATTGGTGATGGTCCGCGGTTTCGGCGTCACGATGAGCGGGGGTTGTCCTGTCTCCTTCCCGGTCACGGAAGTTTGCCGCGACAGCAGTGTGAGGTAATAAGTTCGACATCAGTTTCAACGATGGCGGGCTTCACGACGATCGATTTCGCCGCTCTGCTGTGTTTCTGCCATTCATCACAGAAGTCGGGCGCTACCGGACTAATTCGTTGTTTGGGGTCTTTCGCTCCTGTTCCCAAACCCGTATGATCGTCTCCAGATAGATCTCATAGCCCCCTTGGGTTGCGACGTGCGATGCGAGCATGGACGTCACGCGGGGGCGCCACACGTTTGTCAGAAAGCAGACCGGCAGGCTCGCGACGGCACCTATTCCTCGACGGCGTTCGAAGAAGCGCGTCGGGGTTGGGCACCGCAGGGCGGGCGGTCATGTTTCAGGGAGAGATGCAATGCACGACGAATCGGTTTTGTCCTCGTTCAGTCTCGATCGCAGGCAGGTATTGACAGCGGTTGCCGCGGCGGTGGCGGTGACCGAGCTGCACTCGGCCAGCGCGCAGACGCCTACCGCTGAGATCAGCGCGGCTGAGGTGGCAACGACCCATCAGGCGCTGTTCGATTTCTGGTTCCCGCTGACGGAGTTCGGTCTGCCGCCTGAGGTGGAAGCGTCCATCGGCGAGATCGCGGCCGAGGTCAACAAGGGGATGCTGGCGGCATTCAGCCAGTCGTCGCTGGCGCCGGTGCTCGCCGGGATGACGCAGCCGGCGGCGTTGCCGTTCTACGAGTACTGGCTGCCTCCACCGATCCGGCCGTGCAGGCCTTTCTGGCGGCGCCCGGCGGGTTCGGGGGGATGGATCCGGAGCTCAGATCGCCCCTCTTCTCGTTTTTCTTCGAGGGGAGTGCCGCTCCCGTATCGACCCAGATGGCGATGGTGCTGCGCGAGGCGTACCTCTCATCGATCTGGGACTTGCCGCTGGCCGAACCGCTGGCGGGATTCCTCGCGCCGCCGGTGTTCGCCAATCGCCCCGACATCTAGGCCCAGCTCAATGCGCCGAGCATCGCTCCCAGCCAGCTCGTCTACGACGCCGCGACGAAAACGATCCGGCATAGCGACGGTCCGATCGATTACCTGGTGGTGGGCAGTGGGCCCGCCGGCGCGACCGTGGCAAGCCAGCTTCAGGCGGCCGGCAAGCGCGTGGTCCTGATCGAAAAGGGCCCGTTCGTCGTCTGGGGTTCGATGACGACGATGAGCTATCCGCGTCTCATGTACAAGAACGACCGTGCGGCGACGACCGACAACGGGATCATCATCCGCGCCGGCGAGGCGCTTGGAGGCGGGACCGCGGTCAATATCGACCTGGCCTTTTCGCCGCTCGAATCGACCATTCAGGCGCGCATCAATGCCTGGATCGAAGAGGGGCTGATGGACAGCGCCTATTCGACCGAACGGCTGGCCACCGCCTACGACTGGGTGCGGACGGCAATCGGCACCCGGTTGGTTGCCGAAAGCGAGATCAACAACGACAACCGGGCACTCTGTGACGGCGCATTCGCCTACGGCGTCGATCCATCGCTCTATCATCTGAACCGTTTCCCGGTCGGCGATTCTCCGTCGCCGGTCGACGACAAGCTGGATGCCGCCCGGCAGCTCATCTACCCGGCGCTCGGCGATACCGAGAACCCGCTCGGTCTGATTCCCGACGCGATCGTGGACGAGATCCTCTTCGACGAGAGCGGCACGCGCGCGACCGGCGTGCGGCTGCATACGACGGCGCCGTGGACCGACTTCGGCAACACGATCGTCGATCCGTCGAATCTTGGCATCACCCCCGGCGATTCGGTCACCATCGAAGCCAACGACATCGTCTTGTCCGCCGGCACCATCGGCACGACGCGCATCCTGCTCAATACCGCCGCGGTGAATCCAGCGGTGGCCAACCCGCTTATCGGACGCGGGCTGGTGTTGCATGTCTCGTTCCCGCTGCTCGGCCGCTTCGAGCACACCATCAATCTGCTCGAAGGGCTCGATAGCGCCACCTTCTGTGCCGCGTTCGGCGTGACGCCCGGCTTCATCTTCGAAACGATGGGCGGCCTGCCGGCGTACGGCGCCGTGATGGTGCCGGGAAACGGCAAGCAGATCTACGATGAGCTGGCGCATTTCAACGACTATGCGGGATTTGGCTGTCATGCTCATCGACACGCCATCGGAGGACAACCGCGTCATGCTCGACGAGAGCGGGGATACGGTGCTGCAATACGCCTTGAGCGATGCTGACAAGGAGCGGTTCCGGATCGGCGTTGCCATTGGCATCCGCATGATGTTCCTCGCGGGCGCAACGAAGGTCATCGTCCCATCCAATGAGAATGTCCTGGGGCTGCCGGACTTCGATCCGATGGTGGGTGTCTATCTGACCGATATCTCCCAGGCCGACGCGGTCGAGCAGAATATCCAGTTCGTGCCCAATCGCACCGTCCTCACGTCCGCGCACTGTCAGGCGACGAACAAGATGGGCCCGAAGGAGAAGGGCGTCGTTTCCTTGAATCACCGGCTTTGGGCGGCCAACGGCGAGGAGGTCCCGAACGTCTACGTGATGGACAGCAGCATCTTCCCGACGTCGGTTGGGGCCAACCCGATGCAGTCGCTGTATACGATCGCCAAGATCTTCTCTGAGCGGTTGATCGAGGGGCTGCCGAGCTGATTGCTGTCATGGAACGTTGCTCGGGCAGGGAAGTTCGTACCGAGCAGCGTTCGATGGATTGTGTTCAGCCTACGCAGAGACGAGAGCGGCACTAGCGGAATCGGCGCGCGGTTCAACGCGCTCGAGGTCATTCCTCCCGAAGCTCCGCGAAAAACGGATGCGTGGTCAGATCGAACTGGATGAAATCTCCCGGCGTCTTCGCTGGTATGCCGAGTCCGGCTTGTTGGATCTCCCTGGCCAAGGGCCGATCCAGTGTCAGAATCACGTCCGCCCGTACGGCAAACGCAGCCGCAATGACATGCTCATCCTTCGGATTGATTTGGTGGTATACGCGCGGTTGCCCACCGAGGAGCGGAATCGGTGCGATCTGGGGAGTACATGTGCGAAGTTGTTGATCGTGACGTTCCAGACATGCTGAATCGAACTTACTGGCAAGATTCGAGGCAGCCTCGGCCAACACCGCCTGTGAAACTGCCGCCTGCAGGTATCCGCGCTCGCACAAACCCCACAGAAATCCCGCACCGCCTGACGGCGATGACGCGGCCGCAATCAGGCAGGACGCATCGAAGAAGAGCAGCGTCGATCGGTCAGCTCGACCCATTGGCCTTTTTCAAGGCTTCGACCGTTTGCCACTGGCGAACAATGGCACTCGTTTCGTCGTCGAGCTTGTCTTGCTCGAGGAACGCTTCCAGTTGGCGATCGGTATAGGTACGAAGCTGGATATCCGGCCGGGTCGACGTGGCCGCCAGAAGCACCTCGACGCTCTGCTTGCGAATGCGGTAGCTGCGGCCAATGCGCGAGGCGGTCAAACGCCCATCACGAATGTAGCGATAAATCGTCTCGCGGTTGACCTGGAGGTAGTCGGCTGCCTGCTCTGGAGTAAGGATGTCTGGGTACGTCATGCTCATAGCACGACTCTAGCATGATGGAGACGAT
The DNA here is from genome assembly GCA_963720855.1 of uncultured Chloroflexia bacterium. GTDB lineage: Bacteria > Chloroflexota > Chloroflexia > Thermomicrobiales > UBA6265 > JAMLHN01. The sequence goes on from CAVRGV010000004.1 coordinate 141,648, forward strand.
TCGAGACGACTTCTGGAGAGACCAGCGGGTGAAAAGACCTTGAGTCCGGCCGACCAAGGAGTTCAGGGTGACTCCGGGTTCGGTGCGCCCGACTCTTCGGCGGTCGCGGTTTGGATGCGGCCCTGGAGGTAGTACCAGAGGATGGTCACGACGCTGACGGTCATGATGATCCCGAGGACGGCGAAGGCGAAACGGAATCCGAAGAGGGCGGCCAGGCCGGCACCGACCAACGGGCCGGCAAAGGCGCCCAGCGAGCCGGCCGAGGCGGTGAAGCCGAAGATGGCGCCACGCCGGGAGGCGGGGGTGCTGGAGGCGATGATGGCATTGGTGGAGGGGAGCAACCCACCGATCGCGAATCCGAGCAGCCCCTGGAGCGCGATGATTTGCCAGGCATTCATGACGGCGGCCATCGGGATATAGAAGATGACCGCGCCGATCAGGCAGGCGATGAGGATGCGGTTGTGCCCCACCCGATCGCCCCGGCGGCCGAGGATCATGCAGGAGATTGCGCTGGTGAGACCCATGAGCCCGAAGGCGAGCCCGGCCAGTGAGGCGGCGCGGGCGTCGGTGTAGCCCCCCAGCTCTTCGATGTAGAGCGGAAGGATCGGGCGGCCGCCCATCTGGGTAAAGCGCATGAGCACCAGGATGGACGTCATGGCGATGATGGTAGGGGTGAGTAGCCAGGCGCGCGATGCGCTGGATGGCGGCCATGCCGCGTTCCGGTCCGCGCTCGACCGGGACGAAATGCTCCTGCACGAAGAAGAGGACGATGAGTCCTCCGACCGCAAAGAGCACGGATGAGGTCATGAAGGTGGCGCGGTAGCCGATGAGATCGGCCAGCACGCCGCCGAGGAAGGGACCGATCGAGGCGCCGACGAAGACGGCGGTCTGGATCATGCCCAGCGCGTAGCCCATGCGGTCCTTCGGGGCGGTGGAGGCGACCAGCGCGGCGCAGGCGGCGACGGTGCCGGTGAAGGCGCCTTCGATCATGCGCAGCGCGACCAATTGCCAGGGGGCCATGGCGAACGCCATCAGAAAGGCGGTGATCATGGCGGCCCACATGGCGCGCAGCACCATGCGCTTGCGGCCACGGCGGTCGGCCATCGTGCCCCAGAAGGGGGCGGTGATGACCATGACGAGCGCGCCGCCGGAGATGGTGACCCCGGACCAGAGCGCGGCCTGATCGTTGGTGAAGCCGCCGAGCTCCTCCATATAGAAGGGAAAGAAGGCGTCACGAAAGGAAAACGCGGTCAGGACCAGGGTTTGGGCGATCCAGAGCGCGTAGAGATTACGTTTCCAGGAAATTGGTTCGGCTGTCGATGAGCCGGACGTGGCGGTCAGGGAGCGTCTGCCGAGCATCGTTGAGGGAGTGTAGCGGACGGCTTGATGGTTTCTTGAATATTTATGGTTGCGGGGTGATCGGGCGGGGGCACCTATCCCGGCTGGAAGGATAGACTTCGCGTTGTCCGAAGACCGCCCACCATCAGCGGGCGCCATCGCTACTGTCGGCTCGCATGGCTTCTCGGAAGCGATGCACATCGCACTGACTGAGATGGACTGCAAGGGTATAATAGAACTTCTGTTCTTTCTTAGGCTGATCAATGAAGTATGGGTTCAATAGCCCTTACTGCACATTTTTGTAAGTAACCTGAAACTTAGCGGTATCGAAAAGCATTCTCTCACTAGGTATGATGGCGGCAGAATAAATAGCGCGAAACTATCAGCTCGCTGGAGAACTGGACTGTGGACGCATCAAGCCACCTCGAGTCCGACAATCAACAAATCCTGCTCGCTCCCCTTCTGTTCAGGACGGCGGGGCTACACGAGTACGCGGATTCTGTGCCACTGAAAGAAGTGGCGGCGGCACTTAGTGATCTTGCGGATGGCCTCGACGCCACAAGCCAGGAGTTGGCTGCTAAGGGGTCTGGAGTGATATGGATGCTGGTGAAAGCCGATCCAGGTAGCCTCTATGCCACAATCGCTCCAGTTGGAGCTGGTCCGTTTGCGGAATATGTTGCTGAAGAGACGACACGTCGCGTCACCGACGCCATCGACCAGGCTACGAAAGGAATGGAGATCGCGGGCCTGCTCCCCTCGCGTGCTGCGACGGGTATCAAAAAACTTGTGAAGCGAATCTCAGACGGATCTTTAGGTGAAACCACTATTTCGCGCGGGGCTCACTCAGTTACAGTCGAATCGCATGCAAGCACAACGTCAACGCCAGTCGTCCGCTTGACATCAGAACACGGGTCGATCGAAGGAGAACTGATCGGGGTGAAATACGGAGCGTCTCCGTTCATGACTGTTCGAGATCGAGTTACTGGCTCCGAGGTGAATTGCCACTTCACAACAATCTCGTTGGAAGAGTCGCAAGTCAACGGCGCGCTCCGCAAGCGTGTAGTGCTATCTGGCAATGCGACGCTTGACTCGAATGGGGAGATCCGATCCCTTCAAACAGTAGACCAGCTTTTCGCCTTTCCTGATCAAAGCGAATTGGCACAGCCTGACGACTTGGCCGGACTCGTACCGGAGATTGCAAACGGGGTATCGGCTGAGAAATGGATCGGCGCTGCTCGTGACTAATGCGGCGGATTTTCGGTTTTGGGATTCCTGCTGCTTTACGGCCCTGATCGCTGGAGAATCCGGTAGAGTAGATCACTGCCGGAACTTGCTGAACGATGCCAGGCTGGGCAAGTTCGTTGCCGTTACTTCTACGTTAACTCTTGCCGAGATTACCCGTCACAACAATCAACTGGCGCTTCAGTATCGAACGATGATCGACACATTCTTTTTGAATCCTTATATCGAAGTTCGTCCAATTGATCGTTTCGTGGGCGAAAGTGCTCGCGATATGTGTTGGAACTACAATCTTCGGCCCGCTGACGCCGCGCAGCTGGCGACCGCTTTGCGCAGAAGCTGCCAAACCTTCTACACCTACGACGATAAAATTCTGGGGCTAAACGGACTCATTCCTAGCATCGAAATCATTCCTCCGGCTTGGGAAGGTCAACTCCCCCTGCTGACCTAGCTTCCGATCATCGAATCGGAGTTCGTTGCGGATTCAACCCCGAGCAGCCGCCATCCATTACGGACAAAATGGTAGGTTCCAATCTGACTTCATCGCCTACATCAGGCTCATTTGTCATCTACTCAGGAGCAGCACGTCTTGAAGGTGATTCTCGATACCGATATCGGGACGGATGTGGACGATGCGCTGGCGTTGGGGGTGTTGCTGGGGTCGCCGGAGGTGGAGCTGGTTGGGGTGACCTGCGTCTATGGGGATGTCGGGTTGCGGGTGCGGATGGTGCGCAAGCTGCTGCGGTTGGCGGGGCGGGCGGAGGTGCCGGTCTATGCCGGATTGGAGCCGCCGTTGCTGGGGGTGCTGCCGGTGTTCTGGCCGGGACACGAAGGGGTCGGATTGCTGGAGGACGGAGATGACGCGTTGCTGCCTGAAGCGGAGCATGCGGTCGATTACCTGTTGCGGATCACGGCGGAGCATCCGGGCGAGATCGAGCTGGTGGCGATCGGGCCGCTGGGGAATGTCGCGCTGGCGATGCGGCGCGATCCCGGGTTTCTGGGCCGGCTGGCGGGATTGACGATCATGGGTGGGGTGTTTCGTGGGCCGGGACGCTGGAATGTGCGGATCAACGAGCACAACATCGTGAGCGATCCGGAAGCGGCGCAGGTGGTGTTCGGAGCGAATCCGGATTGCCTGCTGGTGCCGCTCGATGTCACGCGGCAGACGGTGATTCGCCCGGCGGATGTGGCGCGGATTCGGGAGGGCGGGTCGGCGTTCGCGCTGGCGATTGCCGATCAGGTGGAGCGGTATCCGCGGTTCCAGGAGCTGGGGTACACGTATCTGCACGATCCGCTGGCGGTGGCGATGCTGCTCGATCCGTCGCTGGGGCGGTATGAGGAGATGCGGATCGAGGTGGAGACCGCGGGGCGGGTGACGACCGGGATGACGGTGCCGATCATCGATGCGGAGGGGAAGAACCCGGTGCGGGTGGCGCTGGATGTCGATGTGGCGCGGGCGGAGGAGTTTATTGTGTCGCGGATCGCGTCTGTTTAGGTTGTTGCGTACGACAACATGATGCCGTGATTGGCTTGGTGACGGTGCCAGCAAGGTTGTGGGGTGGATTATCGCGCTGCGCGCGATCGCAGGGCACAGGTCCCTGCGCTACGATGGAAGTGTGGGATATCGCGTACGTACGCGGGAATAGGGCCCCTCTCCCGGAGGGAGAGGGGTTGGGGTGAGGCGATCCGGGGACTACGTCGCACGTCTGCGAGGATAATCGTTGTGGTAGCCACGAGAGAGATTCTTCGCTTCGCTCAGAATGACACCTTGTTGGGTGAGGTGAGCGTTACCCGACCTTTGTGATCGGGGGGAGCTGGTAGGTGCCGTCGAGGACGGCATTCCTCCGGGAGGTAGATGCGCACCAGCGGGCGGAACTCGGCGGATGGGGTTGGGAGCCAGTTGGCTTTGGCGTTCGGGTCGGTGGGTTCGTCGGTGCTGGAGATAGAGGTCGATCGAGCCATCGGCGTTGGTGACCAGACCGGGGGTGCGGTCGCCGATGGAATAGCGCTCGATCGGGTTTTCGATCAGGTAGTAGTTCGGCAGGTCGTACATCGTGACCGACCAGAAGGCTTTGGCCGGGGGCGGGGTGTCGAAGTGCATGACGTAGCGGTTGGCGCCGGTGAGCGGATTGCCGTCGCCATCTACGAAGGTCCAGGCATAGAAGGCCTCGTAGCCATGATTTCCCCAGAGACCGCCATCGGCGGCGACGCTGCGCATGACGTAGACGATCTTCGAATCGGTCTGCTTCCACTCCGGCGCATCGATGGTGCCGGGGCCGAGGCGATAGAGGTTGTAGTCGAAGAGGTGGGTGGCTGCGCTCCAGCCGTTGACCTTGGCGCCGCCCTGTTTGCCGGCGGCGACGATGAGCTCCTTGGCTTTGTCGTGGGCGGCCTTCAGCGTCTCGGCCAACGCGGGATCGGGATCGACATAGGGGCTTTCGTCAGCCAGCAGGCCGAGCGGCGCGAGCCGTTCGACAAATGGGGCTTCTTCCGCCGGGGGCGGGAAGAGCTTCATCCAGGCGCGGAACTTCTCCCAGAAGACGAGATCGTCGCCGACGCGGGTGTCGTAGGGAGCCAGGTCCCAATCGCCCATCTTGCGGTCGCTGCCATCGGAAACGGTGGGATAGGCGCTCAGCGGGGTGAGCCAGGTTTCCTTCTGAATGGCTTCGACATTGGGCACGTCGGCGGCGCCATCGACCGCGTGGCGGCCAACGATGGTGAAGACATTGGTCGGCGCCTGGATCAGGGACATCCCCTCGGGAACCGTTCCGGTCCAGTTGGGACCGGCCAGCAGGAAGAGCCCTTCGCCGTTGCCGGTCGCGCGGGTGCCGAGATAGGCGAAATTGTTGGTCCAGGCATCGACGAACTGCATCACGCGGTAGCGCTCGCCGGTGGCCGGAAGGTGAAGCACCAATGGCTCGTTGGTGACATCGCAATTGGCGATGGAATAGAGCGTGTCGTTGTTGAGCGAGACGAACTTGTCGCTGGGAGTTCCGAGCGCGGTTGCATGCGCGAATCGATTGACCGGGCCACCGACGGCGGTCTTCGGTTTGGTGGTCATCTGGACGGCTTCGTCGAGGTCATAGACCATGGGGTAGCCGTAGATGGCGGCACGAACGGCCATTTCGATTGGGTCGGACATGGTACGAGCTCCTGCTTCTTTTGATTCAGCCGTCACGGAGCAACGCTTCTGCGAACCGTGCGGCCCAGATTCATTGTGCCAAGGAGTGGGGAATGGCGAATCACCCGTAGGGTGCAATCGGCAAAAGCACCAGTGGCACGCGCGGTCATTGGGCGGGAACGCGACCCAGCTCGCCTGGGTGGGAGACGACCCATTCCATGCCAGTGACGAAGTCGTTTTTGCCTCCCTGGGCGGGGTGGCGGACTTTGGGGGCGTCGATGCCGGCGGCGGCGAGGGAGGCGTGGGCGATATTGCCGACCGCGAAGACATGCTCGATCTGGAAGGCGTGCATGAGCTCGAGGAAGATGGGCCGGCCAAAGTCGATCTCGGCACGTTTCGGGGTGCGGTTCGAGTTGGGGAGGTTGGGTTTGTGGGGATGGAACGGGAATGCGGCCCAGATGAGCGGCACGAAATCGAGCACGGCCAGCTCGCCCCAGACGATGGTGGCGGAGGGTTCCTTGCGCAGGTCAGAGAACTCGCCGGTCAGCTGGTAGCCGCGTTCGGCACCGAACATCCCGAGTGCGGGAATGCCGCCGATGAGCTGCGGCTCGCTGGTGAAGCCGATGCCGGTGCGGCGGCAGCCCTGATAGCCGGGAGCTTCACCGAGCATGAGGGTATCGACGCCGCGGTCCAGCAGTTGGGCGAAGTAGCGGCGCAGATTGTCGAGGCGTATCTGGCCGTAGTTGGTGTCGCGCGACCAGGGGTTGACCGAGTTCGGGGGCGCGGGCAATTCGGCCAGCCGGGCGAGCCAGGGTTCGAGATCGGTGATGGCGGGCATGGGAACTCCGGTACCTCGGCAGAGATGAAATCTTGCGGATGGCGGCAGCAACTCGGGGCATCGTAGCGCGCTGGGGTCGGAGTTTCCGGAAAAACAGCCGAACTGTGTCGCGCGCGCTTGTTTTGCCGCTCTGGCGGCCCTATGGTTGGCCAATCAACGTAATCAAAGACGGATATCTCGTCGCCTCAGCCGGTGACGTCGCGTGCGCCAGTGGTGGCCGCGGCGATACCTCGATCGTTCTCCGTACCCAGCGTCTCCAGCGCCGTTCGAAGATCGCCTGTCACAGATGAGCGCCTTCACCGTTCTTCTAAGCAAATCCATTCCGTGCTAACCACTTCAGCGACGTCGCGAAATTTCTATGGCAACCGTGGCTGCAAGGGCCGTTACGGCACATTCGAGCTACACCCCGGAGCGCTGCAAATCAGGAAGGACAAGCAATGGTGAACAATCGACGCTTGCGCATTTTGAGCATCCTGGTGCTCCTGCTCCTTGTCGGTCCGGTTTCCGCGTTGCCCGCTGCCGCGCAGGATGAGCCGGTAGGACCAAGTGCGTACATTCCTGAAGGGGCTGAGCAAGGCGAGACTGGCGAGATTTTTGTCTCAGATAGTCCGGAATCGCCCGGCACATTGTGCGCGATGAGCGCATGCACCAGCGCACAGTTTGCCCTCATTCCCTACATCGAAGTTCGCGCAAGTCTCAGGCGACAAGCGGGCCAACATGATTGCGGTGATCGCCGAGGTCTGGAGCATTCGGGGGAGGCTCAACCCTGTTCAACACCCACATCTCCAGGGCACCACCAACGCCGGTACAGGGTATGCCGCGTTCCCAGACGTCAACGTGAATTTTGAGGTGCATGCCGGTTCCGAAAGTACGATCGCGGTTGCGTTCGATGTTTATTGGTTCGATGGCTCGTACGAGAACCAGATTGGATACATCTTTTTCGTCATCGAGTATTACGACAATACCGAGATCGGTGGCGGGATCGAAGATGCGTGTTACTTCTCGGATTATGCTCCGACTCCCACGCCGATATCCGGAGGATTTATTCCAGGGGATACCGTGCGGACGACTGCGAATGTGAATCTTCGCGGGGGACCAGGGACTAATTATGGTTCGCTGGGCGTGGTTCCCAAGGATACGCTCGGGGAAATCGTGGGGTTCCCAGTGAAAGATGGCACCCGCTGGTGGTATCCCGTTGAAATGTCCGGATTCGCGGATCTTGGGTTTATACGAAATGATTTCCTGACCAAAGTTGCCGGTCCCCCCACTATTACTCCAACGCCGACGCGCAACGCGAACAGCAACCTCCACCCGTACGCCGACGTCCACGCGCACGGCTACACTGTCGCCTACCCCGAGATGACCCGCACGGCGTCGAGCACGCCAACCGCGACGTTCACCCCGTCGGTAACCGCGACGGCTTCGAATACCCCAACCGCGTCGAACACGGCGACGAGCACCAATACACCGACGGAGACGTCGACTCCGACGCCGAGCAATACGCCGACCAATACCGCCACGGCATCGAACACCGCGACCGCGTCCAATACGGCGACCGCGACCGCGACGCCGTCTTCGACGAACACGCCCACGCAGACGCTGACACCAACGAATACGGCAACCAGGACGAATACGCGCACGGCTACGGCGACGCGGACGTCGACGCGCACGCCAACGACGATTCCGGGCGGATTCGCGCCGGGCGATCTGGTGCAGACCAAGTCGAACACGAATTTGCGCAGCGGTCCGGGGACGGGTTTCTCGATCCTGGGGGTGGTGCCGGCGAGTGGCAAGGGGCGGGTGACCGGGTATCCGACGATGGCGAACGGCTACACCTGGTATCCGGTTTCCATGGACGGGTTCCCTGCCGGCTATATGGCCGGGAGTCAGCTGGTCAAGCAGACAGCCACCGTCACGCCGACCGCTACCCCGACGGCATCGAGGACATCGACCGTGACGCGGACGCCGACGATCACGCTTACCCCGTCGATCACGTCGACGCCATCGCTCACCCGGACGCCGAGCAACACGCCGGTCGTGACCATCACCAACACGCCCACGATCACCGCAACCCGAACCCCAACGGCGCTGCCGGGCGGATTCGTGCCAGGTGACCGGGTGCGAGCAACGACCACGGTGAATCTGCGCAGCGGGCCCGGCACGAGCTTCGGCATCCTGGGCTCCGTGCCGACCAACACCAGCGGCATCGTGATCGGCTATCCAGTCGCCGCGAATGGGTACCAGTGGTATCAGGTGTCGATGAATGGGTTCCCGGTCGGCTGGCTGGCAGGCAACTATCTGAGCAAGACGGGCACCGGCCCGACCGTCACCCCGACGCCGAGCCGAACGCCGACCCTGACCAGAACGCCGTCCGTCACCCGGACCTCGACGGTGACCGGAGGATCGACCGCGACGGCCACGGCGACCGCCACGACCATTCCAGGTGCGTACGAGCCAGGTGAAGAGGTTCAGGTCACGACCAATCTCAACCTCCGAACTGGTCCCGGGTCGGGCAACACCAGTCTTGGAGTGATGCCACGTGGGACAACCGGGGTGGTGACGGGAGCTCCGCAACTGGTTGGATCGGTGCTCTGGTATCCGGTGGATATGACCGGGTTTGGTGAGGGGTGGGCGTCCGGGCAGTATCTGACGAACGTGCTCACCAGCTCGATCGAGCCGACCGAGACGGCGATTCCCACCGAGCTGCCGAGCGATTTGCCGACCGAGGTAATCGTCGAGCCGACACTGGAGCCGGTTTCGACGGCGACCGAGGTTATCCCGCCGACGATCGTTCCTGAGCCACCGACCGAGGTTCCGTTGCCCACGGAGGAGCCGACGCTGGTAAGCGAGGAGCCGCCCGTCGAGGAGGCGCCTTGATCAACGCCCGCTGGCGGGACGCAATCTGACACAATGAGGACGAGCGACGAGCCAGGACGGCCGTCGCTCGTCCTACAACGGTTGCGGAGAGGCTTGCCGGTATCGTGGCGGCATGGCGCCCCACACCACTCGCTGCGGCGAGGAGATCCTTCACTGCGGTCAGGATGACAATCCTTGGGAAAGAGGCGCCTCTTTTCATGACCGCTCTCGCTTACGTCCCATGAGACGTCCCAAAGGAGCACAGACGATGCGCATTGGAGCGGTCTTTCCGCAGATCGAATTCGGCAACGACACCGGTGCGTTGAAGGAGTACATCCAGACCGTCGAAGGGTTGGGGTATACCCATCTGGTTGCCTACGACCATGTACTCAGCGCGGACACGACGAACCGCCCCGATTTCAGTGGCCCCTACACGCTGCAGCACCCATTTCATGAGGTCTTCGTCTTCTTCGGCTATGCGGCCGCGCTGACCGAGCGGCTCGAGCTGGTGACCGGCATTCTCATCCTGCCGCAGCGGCAGACCGCACTGGTGGCCAAGCAGGCGGCGGAAATCGATGTGCTGAGCAACGGCCGCTTCCGGCTGGGGATCGGCGTGGGCTGGAACGAGGTCGAGTTCGACGGCTTGGGCGAGACGTTCAGCAATCGCGGCGTGCGCTCCGAGGAGCAGATGCAGCTTCTGCGGGCGCTCTGGACCAATCCGTCCATCATCTTCGACGGACAATGGGATCAGGTGGTGGAGGCGGGATTGAACCCGCTGCCGGTGCAGCAGCCGATTCCGATCTGGATCGGCGGGTATGCCGAGTCCACCCTGCGGCGCATCGCGAAGTTCGGCGATGGCTGGTTCCCCTGGCGGCAGCCGGACGAGGAGATGGCGGCCATTCTGGAACGGCTCTGGGCGTATACCCGCGAGGCCGGCCGCGACCCGTCCGAAATCGGGCTGGAACCGAAGCTCGATGTCAACAGCGGGCCGCCCGATGTCTGGCATGCCTATGTGGAGGGTTGGCGCAGGCTGGGCGCCACGCATCTCTGCGTGAACACGATGTACGCCGGCTATCGCACGCCCGGAGAGCACATCGAGGCGCTCGAACGGGTTGCCCGGGAGCTCGGCATCGCACCGCGCTAACGCCGCTCGGGAAACCGGACGGCACACCAGCGCGGTTCCCTTTCCGAGCGTCCGATCACGTTGGGTGACTATTTCCGGCGGATGTCGGGAGCTGGCACAGTCGGAGAGCGGATTGGTTACCGGCACAGTCGATACCGCTGCGCTGGCGCAAGCGGTCCTGGCCGCGTGGAGGGGGGAGACGATTAGTGTCTGACTGCGACCCATCCCGCGACCGGACTGCCGCCGGTTCCCGCGAGCGCGGGGCGTATCCATCCGACGTCGCCATCGCTTTCCACCAGGGCGCCACAGTAGACTTACAGCGGTACGCCAACTCGACACTGCTTCACAACAACTACCAACGGTTGTTTCTACGCTGTTCGCTTTTCGCCAACGGAATGACTATGGACGCCAGGCCTCTACCATCCACGACACCCCACCGCGAAGTCGGACGGCCACGCGTGTTCTCCGATGAAGCCATCTTTGCCGCAACCGGACTCGCAATCCGCCAGCAGGGACACACGGAGTTCACGCTGGAAGCGATCGCGCAAAAAGTCGGTTGCACCCGGCAAGCGCTACTGCGGCGATTCGGAACGAAACAGGCGTTGCTGCTGGCCTATCTCGAAACTACGCAATTGGCGATCGCTGAGAACTACCGGATCGACGATGCCGGATTCGCCTCTCCGCTGGAAGCGCTGCGGGCCCGTTTCGTGGCGGATCCCGACGGCCGGATGGAGATCAGCGAAGACCAGATAACGCAGGCCCGGGTGCTGGCGTTCATGCTGACCGCCAGCCACGACCCCAAGATTAGTCCGCAATTCGAAGCGATCCACCAGATCTACCTGACGGAGATCGAGCGGGTGCTGGCCGCGGCAATCGCACAGGGCGAGCTGCACGATATCGAACCGAACCTGCTGGCGCGAGCGCTCTATACCGCCTCCATGGGTGAGACGGTGCTGTGGGCGTCCACACCGGAGACGGAGAGCCATCTGGCTCGCCTGGGCGCGATCTTCGACATGATCGTCACCCCCTATCGCACAACGGTCCGAGGTCAGTAGCTCAAGCCCGAACCCAAGCGGAAAGAGGGGATCCTCCGAGTCGGCCGGCAGGTCGCTGAGCTGTTTCTCCACCGCCGTCCATGGACGACGGCAGCTCGAAGGGGAGCTTGCCGGAGGGTGACGAGTTGCCCATGATGAGATCGAGCACCACAGCATCGGTTGCGCCGAAGGCGCCGATCAAGCCGGCCACCGCGGCGGTGAGCTCGGGAATGACGGCCGGGCGGTCGAGATCGATGACCACCACGGTTGGCACGGTGGCGGCGATCTCCAGCAGATGCGCCAGGGTTGTATCGTCGAATGCGAGCGAACCGGCATGGAAGAGCTCTTCCAGCGCGAGCTCGGAACGCGGCTCGAAGGGGGTGCCGATGCGCACGATGGCCAGATCGGCTTCTCCGGGGGTTGCCACCACCGCGCCATATCCAGCGGCTGTTTCCTCGGCGATACCCTCGATATAGAGGAGCGCATCGGTCGATACCGGCAGCAGCGGATTGCCGCCTACGATGTCGTTCTTCAACAGCACGAGCGAGCGGCGCTGGGCGGCGATGCCGGCTTGCATGAAGCCCGGGTTCGCGCAGATACGGCTGGCTTGCTCGACATCGACATAGGGACGGTCGAAGAGCCCCTGGCGGAACTTCTCGCGCAGGATGCGGCGGGCGGAGATGTCCAGGCGTGCTTCGCTCACGCGGCCCTGTTCCACCAGCGCCAGCAGCAGGTCGGTGCAGATTTCCCCACCAAGCTGATCGCAACCGGCGTCGATCGCCTTGTAGACCCGATCGATCGGGTCCAGATGCTCGACGCCCCAGGCACGCGCCGGCAGGAATTTGCCCATGATGTGCGCGTCGGTGATCAGACCCCAGTCGGTGCAGACGATCCCGTCGAACCCGAGCTGCTCGCGGAGGAGACCGGTGACGATTCCCTTGTTGAAGCCGAAGCCGACTTCTTCCCATTCGGTTTCCACCGGCATGCCGTAGTAGGGCATCATCTGGCCGGTGCCGGTGCGAATGGCGACCTCGAATGGCTTGAGGTGAATGGCGAAGGCGTCGCCGGGGTAGACCTGCTCGCGGCCGTAGGGGAAGTGGGGATCCTCGCCGTCCTTCTGCGGACCGCCGCCGGGGAAATGCTTGGTCATGCAGCTCACGCTTTCCGGACCGATGGACTCGCCCTGGAAGCCGCGGATATAGGCATCGGTCAGCGCGCAGACGACATCGACATCCTCGCCGAAGGTGCCGGAGATGCGGCCCCAACGCGGCTCGGTGGTGAGATCGGACTGGGGATGGAGTGAGACGCGGATGCCGACCGCGAGGTATTCCTGCCGGGCGATATCGGCAAACTGCAAGGTGAGCTCCGGGTCGCGCGCGGCGGCCAGACCGATGGCATCAGGCCAGACGGAGAAGGCGGCGCCACCAGCAACGCCGATGGGGTTGGCGCCGGCGCCGTGGCGCGGGTCGCTGGAGAGGGTAAAGGGGATCCCGAGCCGGGTCGATTCCGCCAGGCGCTGCAAGCCGTTCTGCCACTCGGCGAGCTGCTCGGCGGTGCCTTCCCCGAAGAAGGCGGAATGGTTCACCTGCCGCTCGACGATGAAGTGAGCGGGATCCATCTCGGGTGGGAGGGGAAAGGGAACGTTGAACATGGTCATGGTGTGGAACATGAGCCCGACCTTCTCGGCCACGGACATCTGCCCGAGCAGATCCTCGATGCGGTCGTCGATGGGCGCGGAGGGATCTTCGTAGACATCGATCTTGCCGTTGCGGTTGAGGTCGCGCGGTTCGGCTACGGAGGTGGACATCATCGTTCCTTCTCTCTGGTGTTCGAGCGTCCCCAGGCTCAAGCCAGGGGCTCACAAAGCAAAGGCTCTCCGAGCCTGAGAACGACGTCTCTTCGGCGCGCTGATGCCCCTCATTGATGCGATGCTACTGCAAATGCTTCTGCATCGGTTGCGCTTTGAGCCATATATACGAGGAGCTAGCTCCAATGATTACCGAATCGCATGCGCTTTTCGATGCTATCCGGGTTTTCTCCCTGTCGCTGCCAGAGGCGCATGAGGTGGAGGCGTGGGAGCGGCCGACGTTTCGGGTGCGGAACAAGATCTTCGCCATGCCGCGCGAGCGGGACGGCGAGCGCCCGTCGCTCTGGTGCAAGGCGGCGCCGGGGGTGCAGACCCTACTGGTTTCCGGCGATCCGGAGACGTTCTATGCGCCGCCGTATGTGGGGCCGAAGGGATGGATCGGGGTCGGGCTCGATGGCAACGCGGATCTGGACTATGTCTGCGGGTTGATCGAGGAGAGCTACCGGCTGGTGGCGCCGAAGACGCTGGTGAAGGAGCTGGACGCCGCGTCCTAGTGGCGGCCTGCGGCCGCCAATCGAGCGCAGGCCCGATCATGGAGTCAGCAGACAACGATGGCGTGTTCGCCAACGGGGTGATGGGCCAGCAATGGCGGCCGTCGGCCGCTGGCGGGCACAGGTCCCGCCACTACGACGATTTGGGAGACGAGCTAGTGCATGATCCAGCCGGCGGAGACGTTGATGGCCTGGCCGGTGATGCCGCGGGCTTCGTGCGAGGCGAGAAATCGCACCATGGCGGCGATCTCGCTGGGATCGAGTAACCGTTTCTGCGGAACGTTCGCGAGGAAGAGCGTCTCGAGCGCGTTGTCGCTGGAGAGTCCACGCACCGCCGCGAGATCGTCGAGCTGGTTGCGCAGCAGCGGGGTATCAACCGCGCCGGGGCAGATGGCGTTGACCGTGATCCCTTCCGTGGCGGTTTCGAGTGCGGCAGTTCGGGTGAGGCCGATCAACCCGTGCTTGGCCGAGCAATAGGCGGCTTTGCCACGGTCGCCCTGTTTGCCATTGATCGATGACATGTTGATGATGCGGCCCCATCCCTGGCTCCGCATGTGCGGGATGACTGCCTGGGTCAGCAGGAACGGGCCGGTGAGGAGTACCGCGAGCATCTGGTTCCAGACATCGAGCGGCAAGGTCTCGATGGGCGAGATGTGCTGGAAGCCAGCGTTGTTGACGAGGATGTCGACGCGGCCGTGGCTCTCCACCAGCGCGCCGACCATCGCGGCGACATGGTCCGGGTTGCTGACATCGCCGCCGGTGGCACCGGCCTCCCGTCCGGCAGCGCGGATGGCTTCGGCGACGGTTTGGGCTGCTTCGAGGCGAAGGTCCTGCACCAGCACGAACGCGCCGGCGCTGGCGAGCTCGGTGGCTATGGCTTCCCCGATGCCGCTCCCGGCGCCAGTGACCAATGCGGTGCGTCCCGCGAGTGAGGTTGGCGACTCGATCATCGAGCGATCCTTTCTTTCCGGGCGCACATGGCCCGGGGCCGACCTGGTATCCGGCGAGTAGTTTGTCATCGGAAGCAACCTCGCAGGCACCGACGAGCGCGCTGCTTCACTTCGTTCAGAATGACCGGTCCAAGGGTAGGCGAAGGTGGCCGTCATCGGGTCAGGCGGTCGAGCGGTTGTCGAGCCAGTCATGGATGAGGGTGACGGCGATGGACACCGGGCGGCCGAGGAGGGCGGTAAGGGCGGCTTCGATCTGATGGGCGAAGCGTTGCTCGACGCGCATGGCGGTAGAGCGGTTGGGCGCGCCCAGGAGTAGCCGGTCGATTTCCTCTTCTGGAATGCGGTCGAGGAGGACGAGCGGGCGGAGCCAGAGATCGATGTCGCCGGCGGTGACGCCACTTTGACGCAGGAGGGCGAGCACGGCGCTCCAGGCTTGCACGCTCGAAAGACCGCCGCCCATTGGGAAGACGGGCGGGGTGAAGAGATCGGCGTCATCCGGGAAGGTGGTTGGGTTCGACGGCAGGACAGGGACGTCCTGCACTACGCCGGCTGGGGCATAGGGCTCGGGGGTGGTCCTCTTGGTCCGGGTGCGACCTGATTTCTTGCGCGGCTCAGGCTGGAGAGCAGGCTCGACTTGCTCATTGGAGGGAAGGCCGTCGCGCTCCCAGCGGAGCAGGATCTCGCGCACTCGTTTCGGCGCGACGTAGGCGCTGCCGGAGTCGACCGCTTCGTAGATAGCGGCGGAGACCCAGGCCCAGCCGCTGGCGAGCTCGGGACGGCCGCATTCGCGCGCGGTGAGATCGAAGCGCTCCGCCAGCTCTTTCAAAATCTTGCGCTCGGCGCCGGTGGCCTCTCGCCCATTTGCATCGGCGAATCGGCGTAAGGTTCTTTCAAGATTCGGTTGATCGCCCGGGGCGGCCCCGGGGGTGAATACGTCCGTGCCGTACGTTGTTTCCGCATTGTCACGACTTGTTGTCGTGGTTGTTTTCTCTTGGTAATACGTCCTGTTGCTTGGTGCAACGTTGGTTGGGCTCCCTCCCGTGACGGGTGCAACGTTGGTCGGCTCGAACGGCTCGGAACCTTTGTTGGGCTCTGCAACATCCGTTTCTGAACCATTGTTGGAATCTGCAACAGAGGTTTCCGGCGCTGACACAACGGTCACAGATTCGACAGCGACACTGTCGGAGACGGCTTTCAGGTGCGTACGTACGCCGCTCTTGTCCTTGCGGGAGGCGTGCCCGAGCCTGGTGCGATCGCTGGCGCGGCGTTCGTCGGCCTGGGTTTTGGCGGCAAGCTTTTGCCAGGTTGGGTCGTTGCGGACGCCGGCGAGGATTCCGGTCCAGACGTTCTGCGCATCGATCGGACTGAACTTTTCCGAGAAGATATGGTGCAGGTAGCGGTAGACCGCCTTGTCCTTATCGGCCAGGTGGACGACGCGCATGACGGCGTCTCCATCGAGGGTGTAGCCGTCGTCGCGGTCCTTCACCCGATAGAAGTTGTGGGGTACTTTCCAGCGGCGTCCCTGCTCGTCCGGGCGGACGACCATCTCCTTGCGGATTTCGATCAGATCGAGCGCGACCAGGATCTTGTTGATGACGATCAGCTCGGCGCGGTCTTCTCCATAGAAGTCGGCTTCGCTTTGTTGCGAGGGGAAGGCATAGCCACGGGTGGGCGATTCCTCGCGCCGGTCGGTCCAGACCGTGTAGGAGTTGAGCAGGCCGACCCCTTTGAGCCCGATGAGCGGGGCGAACTGGGTGACGGTGGCATTCCAATGCCAGTACCAACCGCGCTTGCGGGAGTCGTCGCCGGAGCGGGTGGCGGAGGCGTCGCCGATCACGCCGGCGATCGAGGAGTCGGCGGTGGTGTCGAGTTGTTTCTTCCGGGGGCTCAAGGATGGCCTCCGGGCGGTGGGGTTGCGGGCAGGGAGATCCCACGGTTGAAACCCTGGGCTAAGACGCCTGGTTGGGTGGGCGAGATGCCGGCGTGTGGCGTTCGTGTTGGGTGGCAGGGCAACCACGGGGGGTTGCCCCTACCGAGTTGCCCCATGGAAGCCCGCGTGGAGGGGAACGAGAGGTCCCTCCGCTCCGGTCGGGATGACGATTGGGTGGACGTGAACCGAGGGAACGTTCCGGGGCGCGCGGGGGCGGCGTATGGCGAAGCCACACGCGATGCGCGCGCGTCTTGACACGGTGCTATGACCCTGTCTAGAATCAGGACGTTGCCTGGGTACACAAAACCCTCCCCCATTGGGATGGCGACAGATTCCGAAACCGGGTTCGAGCGATCAGTTTGGCGACGGGCCGCTCTCTATCCGGGAAACGACAAACACTTCAGCAAATCGAGAATGGTCCGGTGTTGGCGCACCGGGCTTTTTCTTTGTCCCGCGCGGCTCGCTCCGATTGGCGTCAGAGCGGAACCACGCGGCAACGCGATTCGCCGGTTATCCAGCGATGGCGCTCATCCTCCCTCGAGCCCATGGCCCGAGCGTTCCTGAAACAAGACAACCGGCGCAGGTGGGCGATCCCCAGGCTGCTCCGCGAAACGGTCGAATGGCAAGCGCTGCTGCACCTCGGTGCGTCGTGGCGACGAAATGGCGTCGAGCACGATGCTGGCGTCGATGGTGGTGCGCTGAAGCGTGCGCGCCCGGGCGATGCCGAGGCTCATGGCCTGCAGGATCTGGGTCGGGTTGCCGCGCGCGCGGGTGTGAATCAGATTGAGGGCATCCTCGGAAAAGTGATAGCGGGCCAGGGGCGAATCGCCCAGCTCCTTGGCGCGGTGCCGGACCATGCCGGCGGTGTCCTTGCGGCAGAAGGGATTGAGCGTATGCCGCATCTCGATTTGCGCGGCGAGCGCCTGGCGCCGGTCGATCTTGTCGATCAGCGCCGGTTTGCCGAAAAGGATCACGCCGATCGCGCCGGAAGCCGGGACGACGTTCGAGAGGATGGTGCGAATCAATTCGAGCTGCGAGCTGGAGAGCTGCTCGGCGTCGTCGATGAGAATGCGTAAGGGACGCTCGCGGCGCAGCAATGTCAGCGTGAGCTCGTGCAGGTCGCCCATGAGGGCGATGCCGGAGCGGCCGCTGGCGGTGGCGCCCGCCTGGGCGATGATCGCCTTGAGGAGCTGGGTATCGGTGCGGATCTCGCGGGGATCGCGGATCACCACCGCTGTGTGGCGCAGGGCGACATCGTCCAGGCAGACATCGAGCAGCAAGCTCTTGCCCAATCCGGACTCGCCCACCACCACGCTCAGTCCGCCGTTGCGGCTGGCGTCTTCGAGGCGTTCGATGCAATCGGAATGTCCAAGCGAGGGGTAGAAGAGCTCGATCGCCCGGGCAGCGGGTAGCGCGGACGGCCGCGGCAGCTCGCGCGGACGCCAGGGGATCGGATTCGTCGGGGTCTCTTCGGATTGGTGGTTCACGATCGCTACCGGCCGATCCGGCGGCGAATCTCTTTGAGGGCCACCCCATTGCGTCGCTCGCTCACGATTTGCCGCACGAGCTCGACTTCCGTGTCGTCGAAGAGCAGGAAGCCGCTTTCGGTGCGGGCGGTTGGTTTGACGAGCCCGTCGCGCAGGTAGAAATCGAGCTGCGTGCGCGAGAGGCCGGTGACGGCGCGCAGATCGCCGGTCATATAGAGACGAGGCAGGGTATCGGCGGTTTGCCGTCCTGGCAGCCCCCAGGAGGCGGAGATTGCTGGGTCGCCGCCACGACCCGATGCAGGCAGCGGGGCCTGCGAATAGAGTTCAGCCATTGGTTCCCCCATGAAACGGCAGAGGATGCGGGATGACGAAGCGGGGCCAGAACCGCCTCGTGCAAATCACTCTGCACGTGCATACCCACACTATAGGGGGTTACGAAGAAGGTGTAAACCGGCTGGGAGCGGGGTTGGGCGGGTCTTGCGCAGAATCGGTGTGGGCGGGTTTTGCGCGCAAATCCTCGATTTCGCTCGAGTTGGCCGCAAAGCGGTTACCCTCCCGTCAAACTCTCAACCCTCGGAAACCTTTGGGGATATGTGAAGGAAAAGTCATGCGAGAGAAGGAATTTGATCGTTTATCGCGCATGGTGGCCCAGAAGTCGACGAGAAGGAACGCGATTTTCGGGGCATTGTCATTCGTCTCGGGACTCGTAATTACGCGTGACCGAAAGGTTGCTGCCCAGTCTGAATGTGGGTTGACACAGGAGGACTGCTTCGGCTCCTGCGTCGATACGTTCAGTGATCCGCAGAATTGCGGCTGGTGCGGCAGGATGTGCCAGTTTTGAGGCGTGCTCGTTTGGAAACTGCCAGCCATCCAACACCGGAGGCTATTGCGGCGACATCTTCTCTGACCCGTACAACTGTGGGAAATGCGGTTACCAGTGCCCGCAAGGAGCATCGTGTGAGTCAGGCATCTGCCGATGTCCGCCAGGAACCGATATGTGTGGCTACTGTGCTGACACATTTTCTGATCCCCTGAACTGTGGCGCCTGCGGCGTGGTTTGCTCGAACGGATCGTACTGCTATAAGGGCGATTGTGGAAATGAATCAGATCCGAATCGTCCAACCAACGAACCCAGTACAGACTGGGCGCCAACCCAAATTCCAGAGAATTCAGACCCTTCCTTGATCGACCAATTTCCAGAGAGTTGCTTTGCGCCCTTCGTATTCGAGCGAGTGTTACCTCGTAGCTTTCTTGGAGATGACGGTGCTTATGTATTGGAGGACGCAGGAGGCTCTGATCCCAAGTATGGGATAGAAGGCCATGAGTATCGTTACCTCGCGCCCGATTCCAGCGTGGCCACAATTGCAAGATGGGTCACGCTAGATTCCGGAAGAATCTATCAGCTTTTGATCGAATTGCGGGATAGTAATCAGCAGGGAATCAACAAAACGATCATCGAGGACAACGTGGCCATAGGAATTGCTGTGCCTTCATTGCTTTATAGTACGAGTGAACCTCCCTCAGAAGCACCTACCTATCATCTGCTGTGGGGTCATCGCGATGGTGATACGGGATTCTCGCTCGCTGCGACTTCGTTGGGCGATCTACGGACAATCATGAAAATCTTGCTCGTTGCGATGGTGGCCCAAGAAGAATGCTCCAACGACGTTGATTTCGATGAATTTCCGGGATAGCTGCTCGGCGACGATGCAGAAGCATAGGTATGGCCCATAAAACTGAGTCAACCCCCTCAGCCACAGATCCCGGGGAAATGGGGAAACCGAAAACGAACAAAACCTGTGAAATAGCCCAGGAACCGAAGTGGTGCGTGAAACGTTTCTTCCTATAGAACGGGTCGCGTGGGCGCTTCGGCGTTCCTTCATTGAGGCCCGCGTATACTTTTCTCTCGAAATGGGTGAACCACGCGCCCGTTGCTCCCGTACTTGTTATCGTCGAGCCCCCGCGCGCCTAACCCCGTCCTACGGAGGACCGCTAACCTTTGGAACCGAGACCGTCACGGCCCAGCCGGGCGACCGGACCGTCGTCCACAAAGTCGACCCGCACGCCGTGGACGCCGTCGCCAACCGTCGAGCCCCCGACGTCCCAGCGCACGGCCGATATCTATAGCGCCCAGCAGGGCCAGAGCAGCGGTCAGTGGTACGGCCAGCCGGGAACCTACGCTCCCGACCAGAACGACTACCGCCAAACCGGCCCGATGACGCCGATCAAGCCGCGCAACGAGCGGAGCAACAAGCTGCTGCGCTATCTGCTGGCAGGGTTGTTGCTCATCGGGGTGATCGGCGGGGGCGCGTATGCCATCACCCGCTTCCTGGGGGATGACGATTCGCCCGAGAACCCGCCGGTGGCCGCGGTCACCGATGGGTCGGTGACCCCTACCCTTGCGCCCACACAAGCCTCCGATGGAGATGCTCCAGCGCCGACGGCCACTACCGCCGCCGCGCCGACCGAAGCGCCGCCACCATCGACCGATGCCACTGAAGCGCCGACCGAAGCGAGTGTCGACAGCGCCGCGGTCGATGGCGCGCCGACCGCACCAGCCAGCGACTCCGAGGAAGTCTCCGCATCGGAAAGCGCGGAAGCGTTCCTGCCGGGACCCGCCGCGCTGGTGGGTGACTGGTCGGTGACGGACGAGGGTGAACGCACCAAGGCCGAGGTTGCCGCGGCGATCGGGGCGGACGGGGATGCGCAACTGACGAGCTGGCGCTGGCGGGAGAACTTCTACCGCGATCTGAACCGCAACGATGCGGCGGATGCGCCGGACGATGCGTCGTTCATCAATGTCAGCGTGCACCGGTTTGCCAATGCCGATGGCGCAGCGGAAGCG
Source organism: uncultured Chloroflexia bacterium (assembly GCA_963720855.1). Lineage (GTDB taxonomy): Bacteria > Chloroflexota > Chloroflexia > Thermomicrobiales > UBA6265 > JAMLHN01. Next base: position 162,767 of record CAVRGV010000004.1, read on the forward strand.
TTGACGGCTCTATCCGATATCGTCGTGTCGGCGCAGGGGTTGCAAGATGTGGAAACCCCCGCCATCGGCGATGATGCGCGCGGTCTGGCCGGTCCCGGCGATGGTGTGAATCTCTATGTGCTCTACGTGCAGGATGGCAAGTATCTGATCCGGCTGGGCGGCTCGTCGGCCACCGGCGATCCAGCCGCGACCGTAAACGCGCTGGCGGAGGAGATCCTGGCCGCTACGGACGCACAGACCGCCTGATCGAGGAGACGCCATTCCCGATTTCATCATGACGACGCCGGCGGGGATTTCCCCGCCGGCGTTGCTGCGATGTGGAGCATTCCCTTTTCTGCTCGACGCGGGTGGCCGCAGCGTTCCGACAAGCGATGTGGCGCAAGGCGCGCGGTGGCGCCCCCTATTCGATCACAAGCTTTCCGCTCCTTTGCCTCGTTTCAAAAGACGAGGCAGCGCGGATATTTGGGACTTATTGACAACTTTTCCGGAGATTGCTAAGGTCCCTCAGTTCCAGAGCTTCCTCGGGAATCGACAATCTCATTTGCGTTGCGAGAGGTATGCCTAGATGCGTTTTGTCTACGGCTCGCGGTCGTTGGCCGCTATGCTGGTGCTTTTGCTTGTGCTGATTTCGGGAGCGAGCGATTCCGGATCGCTGGTCCTGGCTCAGGATGGCACGCCTGCCACCGAGAATCAGCAGGCCGAGGAGCCTCCTGTCGAGCAACCGGCGGAAACGGCGGTTCCCGAATTGCCAACCGAGGTCCCGTCTCCGACCGAGATCGCGACCCAGGAGCCGACGGTTCCGATCGAGATTCAGGCCACCGAGGATTCGGTTCAGGCGGCTGCGGACATTACGCTGTATCCCAATCCCGAGGATTGCTCTCCGGGTCTGAACTTCTGGCAAATCTTCGTCACGATGGATGATTGGAACTTCCCATCTGAGGCGACGTTGACGTTCAGTGATGGTGGCACGGCCACCGTGCCCTACCAGGCGTCGTCCTACATCGAGGGGCGGTACTACGGCTACTTCCAATGGTATGACAACCTGAGCGACGAGTTCGTCTCGATCACGGGCGGGTTCCCGGAGGAGCAGAACCCGGCGGTGGAGACGGTCAGCGGGCCACGATGCGGACCGCCGACCGTGACGCCAACCGCGACCGACACGGCCACAAATACCGCAACGGCCACCTTCACTGCTACGGCTACGCCGACGGCGGCAAACATCACGCTGACGCAGGGTTCCGCGTCTTGTTACGAAGGCCTCGGCTTCTGGCAGATCTTCGTGACGATGGATGGGTATCAGTTCCCTGCGACCGCAATCTTGAACTTCGATAACGGGGACTCCGAGGCGGTTCCCTATCAACAGTCGTCGTACGATCAGGGCCGGTACTACGGGTTCTTCGAATGGTATGGCAACGAGACGGATCAGTTTGTTTCGATCACCGGGGCATTTCCGGCGGAATTGAACCCACTCGTAGACAGCGTCAGCGGACCGAATTGCGGGCCGAGTGAACCCGCTACGGCCACGGCGACGCCAACGATCCCAGCGCCAACGACACTCGCTGCGAACTTCTCAGTTTGTACGTTCGATGCGAGCGCGTGGCAAGTCGCGTTCAAGTCTGCGCAGAACTCCTTTCCATCCACTCTTACTTTGAACTTCGCAGGAGGGGCGACGGGCACAGGTTCCTATAGCGGCATTTCATTCGGCGGAGGAGCCTGGACGGGAACGTATGTCTCGGGCGATCAGCTTTCGGGCACGTTGGAGTCGATTTCCGTCCTCCTGCCGAGCGGGATGACTGCAACCTCCAACGCCATCGTTCAGACGGGACCGTCGTGCCCAGGGGGCGACGCGACGACCACGCCAACCGCGACCACGACTGCCTCGAACACGCCGGTGAACACCGTAACGGCGACCGAGTCTCCGACAGTTACAAACACCACACTGGTGCCGGATCCCTCCGTCTGCTCTTCGGGACTGGGCTTCTGGCGTATCTTCGTCACGATGGATGGGACAGCATTCCCGGCCACCGCGACCATGACATTCGATAGTGGAGAGACTGGAACATCCACCTACAACCAGTCGTCGTTTATCAGCGGCCGGTATTACGCCTTCTACGACTGGTACAGCAATCTGGACGATCAGTTCGTCTCGATCTCCGGGGGGTTTCCGGCGGAGCTGAATCCCATCGTGGAGAGTGTCAGTGGGCCGAATTGCGGTCCGAGTGAAACCGCCACCGCAGTTCCTTCGAACACTCCGGTGAATACCGAGACCGCCACGGCGACTGCAACGGCGACGGTGGAGCCGACCGTGGCGAACATCACGCTCTATCCAGATCCATCGGTGTGCACAGCAGGATTGGGCTTCTGGCAGATCTTCGTAACGATGGACGATTACGAGTTTCCGGCGACCGCAACGCTGAACTTCTCCAGTGGGTCGGGGACGGCGTCGTATATCCAGTCCTCATTCATCAACAACCGGGCGTATGGCCTTTACGAGTGGTATGCCAACACGGCTGACGAGTTCCTTTCGATCTCGGGCGCGTTCCCGCAAGCGCTAAATCCAGCGGTGCAAAGTGTCAGCGGACCGAACTGCGGACCCGTTGAAACCGCGACGGCAACGACGACGACCGAGGCCTCGAATACGCCGGTGAATACGGAGACCGCCACGGCGACAAGCACCTCGACCGAGACGCACCACCCCCACATCGACTGAGACGCAAACAGCCACAGCCACGCCAACGCTGACTGAGACGGCCACCGCGTCGAGCACGTCAACCGCGACCGGGACGATTGCTCCCTCCGTCGTGACGACTGCCAATGTCAACTGCCGAGTCGGGCCTGCCACCAGCCAGACATCGCTTGGTGTCGTTCCCCGCGGCACCACGCTGACGGTCCGCGGCGCCGTCCAAAATGGCTGGGTTCCGGTGGTCTGCTTTGGGCAGGATGGCTGGATCAGCGCCGGCTACGTTCCCACGGTGACCCCGAGCGCAACGCCCTCCCCGACGGCTTCGGCAACTGCCACCACCAATCCGTCGGCCGGCAACGCGCGGATGCAGGCCAATGCCAATTGCCGCATCGGTCCTGGCAACACCTTCACCAGCCTGGGCGTGGTGGGACGCAATGTGACAGTCCAAGTGCGCGGCGCGGCACAGAACGGCTGGACACCGGTTATCTGCTTCGGACAGCCAGGCTGGATCTTCTCCAACTACCTGGCATTGTTGGGAACCAGCACTCCGACGCGCACGGCCACCGTGGCCCCGCCGACCAACACCCCAACCGTGACACCGAGCCCGTCGCTCACCCGTACCGCGACCAATACGGCGACCGCCTCCAACACGGCCACCACTACCCCGACGTTGGTTCCGTTGGTGGGAACTGCGTTCCTGCAGGCCAACGTGAACTGCCGCACGGGGCCGGGAACGAGTTTCTCCAGCCTCGGTGTGGTCAACCGCAATGCACGGATTCCGCTGCGCGGTGGCTTGCAGAACGGGTGGTATCCGGTGGTCTGCTTTGGGCAGGATGGCTGGATTCTGGGGGGCTACATCGCGGTGCAGTCTCCAACCCCGACGCGAACTGCCACCGCGACCTTCCCCAGTGGCGGGAGTGTGGTCACGACGGCGCGGGTGAACTGCCGAACCGGCGCCGATACGACATCGACGATCATCGTGGTGGTTGCGAATGGCACCACGCTCACGCTGCGCGGCGCGACCCAGGGTGAGTGGACTCCGGTCGTCTGCGGTAGCCAGAACGGCTGGATCAGCAGCCGCTATCTGCGGATATAGGCAACCGCTTGCAGGGGGACGGGGCGGCGACGCCTCGTCCCCTTTTTCGTTTCGTCTGCTCCAGGAAGATTGCGCTGTCCCGTCCGCGTTGCTAGGATGGGTGAACCGACAAAGACCCACTCCTATGGACGTGCACCATGCTCGATGCGACGCAACTCGCCAGTGCCAGGCTCATGGTCGATATCTTCGCGTTCATGGATCTCGATCCAGCGGTCGACGAGGTCGTCCATGAGGATGGGTTGCGCTATCACCGGCATCCCAATGGTCGGTTCGGGTCCGATATCCTGCTCGATGTCTTTAGCTTCGGACTCCCGGCGAGTGAAAGCATTGCCAGGGCGCAGGCGTTGAGCGCGGGTGTGCCGCATTGGCTCGAGACGTTTGGATCGAGCGAGGATGAGCTGGGGCTCTTTCCCGCACATGGGTATCACCTGCTCGGAACATGGGAGGTGATGCGCCGGTCATTGCTGGAGCGGCCACCGGAGGGAACCATCCCGGTGGCGCTGGTGACCGATGCTGAAACCGAAGCGATGCTGGCCGAGCTCCAGCATGCACGAGAGGATGTGGGGCATCGGGTGCGGGCAGGGCAATTCGCCGATGCGCGGTTCATCCAGTGCTGGATTCCCGGTGATGGAGAGCGTCGCGGCCATTGGGCAGGCGGTGATCGTGCAGGGTCACGCCTATGTCTGTGAGATGGTGACGTTCCCTGACTACCGGCGGCGAGGGTATGCGGGAGCCATCTTTCAGGAGCTGCTGCGGCATGCGTATGACCGGGGGGCGCGGAAAGCGATGCTGGTCTCTACCCCGATGGCGCATGGGCTGTATCAGTCACTTGGGTTTACGGATGTGGTGACGATGCGCGCGTTCGAGTGGCGGCCGGGTGAGCAGTCAGCCGACAGCAGCCAGCGGTCGGATGACCATTCCGCTCGAGGCTGGACATGAGCCGGCGCGGAGGACCAGGACCTGGAACGAGCGAGGGGTCCTTGCAGAGTTGTTATGCGCACACTAAGATATGCGGTGAACGCGGCTCGAGTCCGCGTGCGGCGGAAGTACCCGCCATCAACGACTATCCAGACTTAACAACTGAATGAGGTTTGACGGGCACCCTGGTGGCGTCCCGTCGGTCATTCTGTCTGGTTTTCGTACAACAGCATTATGTTGTGTTGCGACCTCGGATTTTCCGGGGTCGTCCTGTATCCAGGAGGATTTTCGTGGCGAAGAAGAACGGATCCAACGGGGCCAACGGCGCCCACGACAACGAGAACGGTCATTCCAGCGTTCAGGCCTATGGACGTGACACACGCAAGGTGCGGGTGGCGATCATCGGTGTCGGCAACTGCGCGTCGTCGCTGGTGCAGGGCGTCGAGTACTACAAGAACGCGCCGGAGAACGAGCGCGTCCCAGGGCTGATGCATGTCAACCTGGGCGGTTATCACGTTTCCGATATCGAGTTCAGCGCGGCGTTCGACGTGGTCGAAGGCAAGGTTGGCAAGGATCTTTCCGAGGCGATCTTTGCCGAGCCGAACAACACCTACAAATTCAGCGATGTGCCGAACCTGGGCGTGACCGTTCATCGTGGCATGACGCATGACGGTATCGGCAAGTACCTCTCCGAGGTGGTGACCAAGGCGCCTGGGCCAACCGCCGATATCGTGCAGATCCTGAAGGACACCAAAACCGACGTGGTGGTGTCCTACCTGCCGGTTGGTTCGGAGATGGCGACCAAGTGGTATGTCGAGCAAGTGCTCGAGGCCGGTTGCGGTTTCGTGAACTGCATCCCGGTCTTCATCGCCCGCGAGCCGTACTGGCAGAAGCGTTTCCAGGAGCGCGGCCTGCCGGTGATCGGTGACGATATCAAGAGCCAGGTGGGCGCGACCATCACCCATCGCGTGCTGACCAATCTCTTCCTCGACCGCGGCGTGCAGATCGATCGTACGTATCAGCTCAACTTCGGCGGCAACACCGACTTCCTGAACATGCTGGAGCGCGAGCGGCTCGATTCGAAGAAGATCTCCAAGACCAACGCGGTCACCTCGCAGATCCCGTACGATGTCGGGGCCGAGAACGTGCATGTCGGTCCGTCGGACTATGTGCCCTGGTTGAAGGACCGCAAGTGGTGCCACATCCGCATGGAAGGCACGACCTTCGGCGATGTGCCCCTGAACCTGGAGCTGAAGCTGGAAGTCTGGGACTCCCCGAACTCGGCCGGCGTCGTGATCGACGCGGTGCGCTGCATCAAGCTGGCGCTGAACAACGGGATCAGCGGTTCGCTGATGGCCCCGAGCTCCTACTTCATGAAGTCGCCGGCGGAACAGTATCCGGACGATATCGCCCGCAACCGCACCGAGGCTTTCATCAATGACAACCGCCTGCCGGGCGCTGCCAAGGTGAGCAGCCCGAACACGGCCGATGTCGAGCTGGAGAAGGTCGAAGTCGAAGTCGGATAAGCAGGCGGCACGCGGCTGGCGGCAGGCAGAAGAGAGCCGTCAGTCGCCAGTAGTCAGCAGTCAGAAACGAATCCCCGGGTCCAGCGATGGGCTCGGGGGTTTTTGCAAATCTGTTTGTGTGCTTCGCGCGTCGGCTACTGCTACGCTTGTTGGGAACACGCATTCTGGCAAGGCATGGCGACATGACGGCAACACAACTCGTGACGGTGGACGAGCTCTACCAGATGGGCAGCGATGCGCCGTACGAACTGATCGGTGGAGTGCTCTACGAGGTGTCGTTGTCGAGCATCCGGGCGAGTGTGCTCGGTGCGCGCATCGCGAGTGCGATCTTCAGGTATGTCGATGACCAGCAACTGGGATTTGTCACCGGTGCCAGGGCTGGGTTCATTCTGAGTCAACGGCCTGCGACCGTGGTTGCTCCAAGCGTTGGCTTCGTGCGTGGTGAGCGCTTCCTAGACGGAATGCCAGACCACGGCTTTTGTCCTTTTCCGCCAGATCTGGTGGTAGAAGTCATCTCGCCAGGTAACCCAAAGGCCAATAACACCGAAAAGCAGGAGCTGTATGCCAAGGCTGGGGTTCCGCTGGTGTGGTGGGTCGATCCGGATCGGAAGACGGTGATCGTGTATCGATTGGGACAGACTCCCGAGGTTATCGAGGCGACTGGGGTGCTCGATGGTGGGGATGTGCTCCCGGGTTTCAGGTTGGCACTTCAAGCGATCTTTCAAGATTGATGGAACGGTAGCGGACGATTCAGGGCGCAGACCGACCGCTTGTCTCAGTCTGCGGCTGCGAGCATTTCCTTGACGGGGTCCGAGAGCTCGACGCCGAGGCCGGGGTTTTCGGGCAGGCGAACGAAGCCGTCTGCTTGCGGGATCAACGGTTCGGCGAGCAAACTCTGAAAATCGGTCACCGTCAGCGCCGGGGGTTCCTGGAGCAGCTCGATCCAGGGCGAGTTGGGGATCGAGGCGCTGAAGTGCAGGTGGGCGGCGACTCCCAGACCGCTCCCGCCGTGATGGGCGATCGTCGGCTTTTGTCGCATCCCTGCGTACGCCGCGATCTTGCGTAAGTCGCTCAATCCGCCACCCACCAACGCATCTGGCTGAATGATGTCGTAGCAGTTCTGATCGATCAGCGTGCGAAATTCGTGCAGACCGATATTGTTTTCCCCGCCGGCAATGGGCACATCGGTGGATGCGGTTAGCCGGGTGAGCAGGTCGTATTCGTAGCGCCCCAGCGGTTCTTCGACCCACGTCACATCGAGATGCGCCAGCTCCCGGCAGGTCGCCATGGCGCGATCGTATCCCCAGACTACGCTTTCTTCGCTACCCGGGGTGCCGGGTTCCTGCGCCTGATTGGCATCGACCATGATTGCCATGCGATCGCCGACTGCCGCGCGCACCGCTTCCACCTGGGCAATGTCTTCGCGCATGGTGTCAGCATGCAGGCGTAATTTGACGCCGGTGTATCCCTGTTCCAGCAAGCGGGTGGCATCTTCGGCGCGTTGTTCCGGTGCGCGCATTTCGACCAGGCTGGCGTAGGCGCGGATGCGGTCGGTGTGCGCTCCCCAGAGGCGATAGAGCGGCAGTCCGGCCGCCTTGCCCATGAGATCCCAGAGCGCGACTTCGATGCCATTCGCGATGGCCAGGCACGACCAGAGCGAGCCGCTGTTGCGGATCATGCGCACGAGCGGCTCGATATACGACGGATCGCGGCCGATCAGCTTGGGCGCGATCAGCTCGCGTGTGATCGCGGCTGAGCCATAACTGGCGCCGAATCCAGTAACTCCGGCATCGGTATGTACGCGAAAGATGGTGGTGGAGAGCCTGGTCCAGGTGCGGCCCGGCGACCATGCCGGATGGACGGTGCCCCCCAGCGGGTGCTCCCAGACATGGGCATCGACGGCGGTGATCTTCATGGTGTGCAGTCGTCCATCGCGATGGTGTTGGTATTTCGATTCTTGGGATGATACCCGCCGGGCCGCGCGCAGAACGGAGATGTCAGCAGTCAGTCTTCAGCACTCAGAGACTTGATCGTCTCCCGGTGCGGTGGCTGTGGGGTGAGACCGACGAGAGAGATTCTTCGCGTTGCTCAGAATGACAGTGGGGAGACAGGCGCTTTTGGCAGAAATCGCTCTACGCGGTGGGTGGGGCGGGGCGGTCTTGGTCGAGGTGGGTGCGGAGGGCGCGGGTGAGGATGGCGGCCGCGGCGAGCTCTTCCTCGGAGAGTGCGGCGATAAAGAGCTCGTCGACCGCGGCCAGGTGCGGACCCGTGGCCCGGCGCAACGCGTCGAATCCGGCTGGAACGAGCACGATCTCGGCGCCGCGCGTGTCGACGGCGCACTCCTCCCGGCGAATCAGTCCGCGCTTCTCCATGCGGCCCAGATGATGCGAGAGCCGGCTGCGCTCCCAGCCAACCGCCGTGGCCAGATCGGACGAGCGCAGCCGCCGGTTCTCGGCCTCGGTGAGCGCGAGCAATACGGCATAGTCGCCGGTCGAGAGCGCCGACTCCTGCTGCAACCGCCGGCTGAGCTCCGATCTCAATTGTTCCGCGGTCTCGATGTAATCGCGCCAGATGCGTAGTTGCTCATCCGTCAGGCGTCGTCTGGGTTTGCTCGAACTGTTCACTAGGGCTCCTCATCGTTGACATGTCAATTATCCTCCGTTATGATTGACGTGTCAACTATCAGGCGCGGATGACGGCAAACCGCTTATGGATGAACGCGGCATTCGTGCGAAACGCGGCAACAGGAAGATTCAGTGGAACAACACTTCGACACCCTTCAATTTGGCATCGACACCTTTGGCGAGATCCCCACGGACGATCGCGGCAATGTCGTGAGTTACGCGCAGGCGATTCGCGCGGTGGTCGATGAGGCCATCCTCGCGGATGAGATTGGCGTCGACGTGATCGCGGTCGGCGAACACCATCGCCCGGAATTCGCCATCTCCAGTCCGGAGACGGTGCTGGCCGGTATCGCCACCCGAACATCGCGCATTCATCTCGCGTCGGGGGTGACGGTGCTCAGCTCCGACGATCCGGTGCGTGTCTTTCAGCGGTTCGCCACGGTGGACGCGCTTTCGAACGGGCGGGCCGAGGTGATTCTGGGCCGGGGTTCGTTCACGGAGTCGTTTCCGTTGTTCGGCTACGAATTGCGCGACTACGACATCCTGTTCGAAGAGAAGATCGCCCTCTTCCACAAGCTGCTGGATGAAACTCCGGTCACCTGGGAAGGCACGACGCGGGCGGCTTTGCAGGATGCGGATGTCTTTCCCAAGACGGAATCCGGTCGACTGACGACCTGGGTTGGCGTGGGAGGTTCTCCGCAATCGGTGATCCGCACCGCGCGCTATGGCTTCCGGCTGATGCTGGCGATCATCGGCGGGTCGCCGGAGCGCTTCGCCCCCTATGTCGAGCTCTACCGGCGAGCGGCCGAACAGTTCGGCACCACGGCGTATCCCGTCGGGATGCATTCGCCGGGCTTCGTTGCCAGAACCGACCAGGAAGCGATCGAGCAGTTCTATCCGGGATACAAGGTGATTCGCGATCGTATCGGTGCGACGCGCGGTTGGCCTCCGCTGCGCGAGAGCGAGTTCCTGGCGGAGATCGAGCATGGATCGCTCTATGTCGGGTCGCCGGAAACGGTTGCCAGAAAGATGGCCAATGCCATCGAGGCGCTCGATGTGCGGCGGTTCGACATGATCTATTCGCTGGGGGGTGCGATGCCGATGAGTGACCGGCTGCGGGCGGTCGAGCTCTATGGCACCGAGGTGATTCCGATGGTGCGCGAGCTGCTGGCGGAGCGATCTCCAGCCGGGATCACGCTGGTCGAGGCTGCGCGATGACGCAGCCGGTCGGGACTATCGGCATTCTCGGCGCCGGCAAGGTTGGCACTGTGCTGGCGCGGCTTGCCGTCGCCGCGGGCTATGAGGTTCGCATCGCCGGGTCGGGCGATCCGGCAACGATCGCGCTCACGATCGAGGTGCTCGTGCCCGGCGCGATCCCGGGATGGGCCGCCGATGTGGCCCGGCAGAGCGAGGTTGTCATCCTGGCGCTGCCGCTGGGCAAATATCAGTCGATTCCGGCAGATGAGCTGGACGGGAAGCTGGTGATCGATGCGATGAACTATTGGTGGGAGGTCGATGGGATCCGCGACGATCTGACGAGCCCGCACATCTCCAGCAGCGAGATCGTGCAGGGTTACCTGCGGAACGCCCGGGTGGTGAAGGCATTCAATCACATGGGCTATCACGATCTCGAGGACGGCGCGACGCCGTCTGGCGCTTTGAATCGGAAAGCCATCGCGATTGCCGGGAACGATGACGGGGATGTTGCGGCCGTGTCCGCAATCGTCGACGAGCTTGGGTTCGATCCCGTGGTCATTGGGCCGCTGGCTGCCGGGGCGCTGTTGCAGCCAGCGGCCCAATGACCACGGGATCGAACCCAAGCTCGTCAACGAATTGCGACACGACCGCAACATCCCCGTCATCGTTCCCGGCAATCACGATGGCTTTCCGATCCAATGTGCCAGACGACGTCGCGCCGTCCTCGGATCGTGATAGCCCATGTGATTGAATGCCTTCACCACCCGGGCGTTCCGCAGATATCCTCCACGATCTCGCTGCTGGAGATGTGCTGGCTCCTGGCCATCGTCGCGGATCCCATCGACCTCCCACCAATAGTTCATCGCATCGATCACCAGCTTCCCGTCCAGCTCCGCTGCCGGAATCGACTGATACTTGCCCAGCGGCAACGCCGAGTGTCATCACATCGCTTTGCCAGGGCAGCATCGGCTGCCCGACCCGCGACGAGCACGGGCGCGAGAGCACCTCAATCGTGAGCGCGATCGTTGCCAGATAGCCGACCCGGCGATGCGGAACCTAATTGAACACGGCGACGGCAAGCCGCGCCAGCACATTGCCAACCTCTGCCGGCGGCAAGAATGCCGGATAGCCTGCCGACCGGCCGCGTCATCGCGCAGCCTCGACTAGCGCTGATGGCGGCTGGAGATCGCTCCGCCAGCAGCTCGCGGGGCATCGGCCCTCGGGGTGCTCGACCGCCCGCAGCCGAGCTCATCGGCATCGCACCCCCAGCGAATAAGATCATGTCGAACCGCCGCGCATCGAGCGCCTCGATGGCATTGGCCATCTTTCTTGCAACCGTTTCCGGCGACCGGGGTAGAGCGATCCATGCTCGATCTCGCCAACTCGCTCTCGCGCAGCGGAGGCCGACGCGCGCGTCGGCGCCGATACGATCGCGAATCACCTTGTATCCCGGATAGAACTGCTCGATCGCTTCCTGGTCGGTTCTGGCAACGAAGCCCGGCGAGCGCCCCCCGAAAACGGGGAGCCTTTTTCGGCCGCTCGCCGGTAGAGCTCGACATAGGCGGGACGAAGCGCTCCGGCGACCCGCCCGATCGCCAGCATCAGCCGGAAGCGGTCCGCGCGCGGTGCGGATCACCGATTTGTGGCGAACCGCCCACGCCAACCCCAGGTCGTGAGATCGACCGGATTCCCGTCTTCCGGGAAAGACATCCGCATCCTGCAAACTTCACCCGCGTCCGGTGTCCCAGGTGGGACCGGATTTTCATCCAGCAGCTTGTGGAAGAGGGCAATCTATCTTGCCGAACAGGATGTCGTAGTCGCGCAATTCGTAGCCGAACAACGGAAACAACTCCGTGAACGAACCCCGGCCCAGAATCACCTCGGCCCGCCCGTTCGAAAGCGCGTCCACCGTGGCGAACCGCTGAAAGACACGCGCCGGATGACGGAGCGGGGCCCGTCACCCCCGACGCGAGATGAATGCGCGATGTTCGGGTGGCGATACCGGCCAGCACGTGTCCGGACTGGAGATGGCGAATTCCGGGCGATGGTGTTCGCCGACCGCGATCGCGTCGACGCCAATCTGGGGGCAGGATGGCCTCATCGACCACCGCGCGAATCGCCTGCGCGTAACTCACGACGTCCGCGATCGTCCGTGGGATCTCGGCAAAGGTGTCGATGCCAAATTGAAGGGTGTCGAAGTGTTGTTCCACTGAATCTTCCTGTTGCAGCATTTCACACGAATGCCGCGTTTATCCATAAGCGGTTTGCCGTCATCCGCGCCTGATAGTTGACACGTGGATCCGTTAGACGGAGTTTAGTTGGCACTGTAAGACGATGAGGAGCCCTAGTGAACAGTTCGAGCAAATTTGAGAAGACGCCTGACGGATGAGCAACTACGCGTCCTCCACGCGGGTACATCGAGACCGCGGAACAATTGAGATCGGAGCTCAGCCAGCAGTTGCAGCAGGAGTCGGCGCTCTCGACCGGCCGCTGTGAAGTGTTGTTCGCGCTCACCGAGGCCGAGAACCGGCGGCTGCGCTCGTCCGATCTGGCCACGGCGGTTGGCTGGGAGCGCAGCCGGCTCTCGCTTCATCTGGGCCGCATGGAAAAGCGCGGACTGATTCGCCGGGAGGAGTGCGCCGTCGACACGCGCGGCGCCGAGTGGTCTCGTTCCAGCCGGATTCGACGCGTCGTCGGCGAGTGTCGGGTCCGCGCCTGGCCGCGGTCGACGAGCTCTTATCACCGCAGACACGAAGGAAGAGCTCCGCCGCGGCCGCCGTGCCTCACCCGCGCCCCTCCGCACCCACCTGCGACAAGGACCCCGCCCCGCCCGCCCACCGCATAGAGCGATTTCTGCCAAAAGCGCCTGTCTCCCCACTGTCATTCTGAGCAACGCGAAGAATCTCTCTCGTCGGTCTGAACGCAGCCACCGCACCGGGAGATTCTTCTGAGTGCTCAAACTCAGTGCTAGCATCTCCCGTTCTGCGCGCGGCCCGGCGGGTTGTCGTCCCAAGAATCAAATACCAACACCATCAGCAATGGAGCGACTCCGCGCCCATGACGCACCGCCGTCGATGCCCATGTTGTTGGGAGCACCCCGCTGGGGGCACCGTCCATCCGGCATGGTCGCCGGGCCGCACCTGGACAGGCTCTCCACCACCATCTTTCGCGTACATACCGATGCCGGAGTTACTGGATTCGGCGCCAGTTATGGCTCTGCCGCGATCACACGCGAGCTGATCGCGCCCAAGCTGATCGGCCGCGATCCGGATATATCGAGCCGCTCGTGCGCATGATCCGCAACAGCGGCTCGCTCTGGTCGTGCCTGGCCATCGCGAATGGCATCGAAGTCGCGCTCTGGGATCTCATGGGCAAGGCGGCCGGACTGCCGCTCTATGCCACAGGGGAGCGCACACCGACCGCGCATCCGCGCCTACGCCAGCCTCGTCGGAGATCCGCGCACGGAACAACGCGCCGAAGATGCCACCCGCTTGTCGGACTAGGATACGCCGGCGTCTGATTACAGTTGCATAAAACCATGCGCGAAGATAAAAGGTGGAAGCGGTGCGCGCGGAGGTCGGCGATCGCATGGCAATCATGGTCGATGCCAATCAGGCGCAGGAACCCGGCACCCCCGGGGTAGCAAAGAGAAGAGCATGTGGGGATACGATCGCGCCATGGCGAAGCTCTCCCGGGAGCTGGCGCAGTCTCGATGTGACGTGGGTCGAAGAACCGCTAGGGGGCGCTACGGATACGACCTGCTCACCCGGCTAACCGCATCCACCGATGTGCCCCATTGCCGGCGGGGAAAACGATATCAGAGTTCTGCACGAATTTCGCACGCTGATCGATCAGAACTGCTACGACATCATTCAGCCAGATGCGTTGGTGGGTGGCGGATTGAGCGACCTACGCAAGATCGCGGCGTACGCAGGGATGCGACAAAAGCCAGACAATCGAGCGTCGCGGCGGGAGCGGTCTGGGAGTCGCCGCCCACCTGCACTTCAGCACCTGGATCCCCAACTCGCCCTGGATCGAGCTGCTCGAGGAACCCCCGGCGCTGACGGGGTGACCGATTTTTCAGAGTTTGCTCGCCGAACCGTTGACCCCGCAAGCAGACGGCTGTTCGCCTGCCCGAAAACCCGGGCCTCGGCGTCGAGCTCTCGGACC
>CAVRGV010000005.1:0-580096 GCA_963720855.1 uncultured Chloroflexia bacterium
CTCCAGCGCCGCTTCCTGACGCGCCTGATCTAGTGGCGGCACGTAGAAATCGAATCCGCGCAACCCTGGGATATAGGTCTCTGGGAAGCAGACGATGGCCACATCCTGCGCCGCTGCCTCGGCCAGCATCTGATCGAGCGTCTCGAGCCGCTCCTCGACCGTCGGCGCGTTCGGAACAGTAGCGAGTCCTATGCGAAGGGTTGAAGAGGCAGATGTCATCGATTGCTACCCCTTCACGCTCCCAGCAGTCAGACCGGCGATGAACTGCCGCGACAGCAGCACATACCCGATCAAGACCGGCAGGATCGAGATGATGACGCTGGCGAAGATCAGTCCCCATTCGGTCGAGTACGATCCGCGGAAGGCCATGATCGCCACCGGCAGGGTGTAGGCGTCCTCGCGGGTGAGCAGGATGAGGCCGAGGAAGAAGTCGTTCCACATCCAGACGCTGTTGAGAATCACCACCGCCGCCAGCGCCGGCCGGGTGAGCGGCAGCATGATGCGGAAGAAGATCTGGAAATGGCTGGCGCCGTCGATGCGGGCCGCTTCCTCGAGGTCTCTGGGCAGCGCATTGAAGAACCCGACCATCACCAGCACCCCGAGCGGGATTCCGAGCACGGAATAGACCAGCACCAGCGACCAGATGGTGCCCAGCAGGCCGGTCTGCCGCATGATGACGAAGATCGGAATGATGATGAGCTGCACCGGCACCACCAGACCGCCGATGAATGCCAGCCGGATCCAGCTCCGCCCGCGGAAGTCGAACCGGGCCAGTCCATACGACGCCAGGCAGGCGAGGGCCGTGCTGAAGAAGACCCCAAGCGAGGTGACGATCAGGCTGTTGAGCGAGGCGCGTTGCAGGTTCGCGGTGCCCCACGCCTTCCGGTAGTTGAAGAAATCGAACTGCTTCGGCAGGCCATAGGGGGTCGCGAAGAACTCGTTGACCGATCTTGAACGAGCCGAAGATCACCAGGATGATGGGAATCAGCACCACCAGGCTGACCGCGATCATCACGGCATACCAGGCGACGATGGAAACCGGTTTGCGAATGACTGCGCCAGAAGCTCCAGACGCCAGTTTGGCGCGGGGTGGTGTAGGCCGGAGCACCGAGAGAGCTCGCGACTCGTCATGACTTCACCGCCGATTCTCGCCGTCCCAGGAACCAGATGAGCATCCCGGAGATAGCCGCCAGGAAGATGAAGAGGGTAACCCCTTCCGCCATGGCGTAACTGAACCGGGCCTGAGCTGTTGAAGGCCCCTTGCCCGAAGGCGTCGCTATAGATGAGCACCCCGAGCACGAGCGTGGCGCCGTCCGGCACCCCCGCGGGACCGCCGAGGATATAGATCAGGTCGAAGGCGCGGAAGATCAGGATGAAGGAAAGCACCGTCACGATGGTGAAGGCCGGGGCCAGCATCGGGAAGGTGATGTCCCGGAAAGCGCGGAAGCGTCCCGCGCCGTCGATCATGGCGGCGTGCTTCAGATCGTCCGGCACGTTTTGCAATCCGGCCAGGTAGAGGATCACGGCCATGCCGTTCCACTGCCAGGCCATCACGATCATGACCGTGCGTAAGGCCCAGGCGGGATCGGATTGCCATTGCCGTTGCAAGCGAGCCGAGTCCGATATCGGCCAGGAACGGATTCACCGCGCCGATGATGGGGTCGAGCATGATGATCCAGATGATGCCGGTGGCAACCGCCGACATGATCTGGGGCAGGAAGATGATGACCCGGAAGAGATGGGTGGCCGGGCCACGACGATTGAGCAGAATGGCCAACCCAAGCGAAATCGTGTTCTGGAAGATAAAGATGAAGATGAAGAGCCGGAACGAGTTACCGGCCGCCTGCCAGAACTTGTCGGAATGGGCGATGTTGCGGAAGTTCTGTTCCCAGACGATCGGTCCGAGCGGGCCGCGCCCGCTCCAGTCGTAGAGACTGAGATAGAAGGAGCGGATGGTGGGCCAGATAAAGAGAATCGTATAGGCGAGCAGCCCCGGAAAGATGAACCAGAAATAGGGCATATTGGGAAAACGCCAGCCGCTTTCCGATCTCCCTCGATTGTCTGACGACACGCTGAGCTGCTCCGAATCATGCGGCTCCCGGGGCGGTTGCCCGTCCCCGGGAGCGAAAAGTCAGGTCCTGATTTCTCTGTCCGCTGGTTAGGCGGCTGGCGTGCCCATGTCGGCGCCGGCGCCGGACGGCTTGACCGCCGCCTGCTGCAGATCGCAGAACTCCTGCGCCGAGATGCGGCCGGTCCAGAGACCACCGTGGTTGTCCTGGGTGACCGTCACGCTGCCATTGAGCTCCGGCACCGCGTACCAGACCGGCACATCGCCACCCTGGATGGCGGTAGCGGTCTGGGTGCGGATCGGATCGGTCGACTCGGTGATGTTCTTGGACACCGAAAGCGCGATCGTGTCCATGACGAGCTGCTGCGCTTCGTCGCCGGCCAGCCAGTTGACGAAGACGGCCGCGGCATCCTGCTTCTCGGCATCGGAGAAGGCGCTGGCGGTGTAGAGCAGCTCGAAGCCGGTGGTGGTGCAGGTGGAATCGGCCACCGGGCCCGGCCACGCGACGAAGGAGAGATCGGCATCCGGATTCACCTGCGTAGTAGCCGGTGAAGTCGGCCGTGCCGGCCACCATCATGGCGCCCTGCCCGTTGGCGAAGATCGCCTTGGCGGTGGTGTAGTCGGTCGCCTCGAAGCCGGCGTTGTAGAACGGCACCAGGTCGAGCAGCAGCTGGGTGGCGCTGACGGCTTCCGCGTCGTTCAGCACGCGGGTGCCTTCACGCACGCCCTGGATACCGTCCGGCCGGAGGATCGACGAGGTGAGTCCGATGTACATGAAGTACGGGTGGACCCAGTCCTTGGCGCCGAGCACGATCGGGGCCTCGACACCAGCATCCTTGAGCGCCTGGGCAGTGGTCGTCAGCTCATCCCAGGTCGTCGGCGGGGTGAGGCCCGCTTCGGCGAAGACGGTGTTGTTGATCGCCAGACCGACGGTGTAGGCCGCCAGCGGGCAGCCATAGACGACGCCATCGACCTCGACCTGGCCGCGGGCCGAATCGGTCAGATTGCTGACATCGACCTTGCCGGTCAGATCGATGAAGGGCAGATCGCCACCGTCCTGCACGCGCACGATGATGTTGCCTTCGAGATCGCCAAAGATGTCCGAGGTTTCGCCACCCTGGATGGCGGTCTGGATCTTGGCGCCGTACTGATCGCCCGGGGTACGCGGAGAAATCGATCTCGATACCCGGGTTCGCCTCCTGGAACGCGGCGATAATGCCTTCCATCGGCTCGGTCCATTCGGGGTGGTTGCCCCACATGGTGACCGTCACCGTATCCTGGGCGCCGGCGGTCCGGATGCCAAAGGTGAACGAGGTCAAAGCGCCTGCCGCGGCAAGCGCGCCACCCGCCTTGATGAGCGATCGGCGGTCGGTTCGACGGCCAGTCAACGAAGAAAGATCGGTCACGAAATACCTCCTGCGGTTCGAATGCAAAACGTTTTGCCGGTATTTGGACCAACACTGGTCCGCACGAGTTTTACCGCAACATTGTGAACGATTGACAGCGAACGTCAAGATCGGCTAGTTTGCCCGCATACGTGACAACGCAGTGCGATATGTTCGCACGGCGAACGCTGAGGACAAGAGGTTTCGATGATGCAACCACTGTCAGATTCATTGCAGAGTGTAGAACGTGCGTTGCGGGTTGTGGAAGTGCTGGTGCACGAAGCCCGTCCCATGAGTGTGCGCGAGATCAGCGAGCAGATCGGCATCAACCGCACCACCGCGCATCGTCTGGTGGCCACTCTCTGTGCTTCTGGCTGGACCGAGCGGGCGCCGGATGGCCGCTTTCAGCTTTCGGTGAAGTTCCTGGCGATCGGGCATGTGGTCAACCATCAACGCCGGTTTCTGGACGAGATCCGCCCGGAGCTGGTCTGGCTCTCCCAGCTGACCCGCGAGACCGTGCACGTCGGTGTGCTGGACCGGATCGAGATCGTGCATATCGACAAAATCGAGTCGCTGGAGCGGGTGGGGGTCTCGTCGCGTATTGGCACGCGGGGCGCGGTGCACAGCACGAGCCTCGGCATGGCGCTGATGGCGGCCCAAGACGAGGTGACGGTCGAGCGCTATATCGCGGAGGCAAGCGCGCTCGAACCGCCGCTCGGGCTGGACGACCCAGCCCGCTTTCGCGCCCGTCTCGCCGATGCGCACGCCCGCGGGTTCACCATGGACGACGAGGACGACTCGATTGGGGTGCGCTGTATCGGCACAGCCGTACGCGGACCGGATGCCCAACCGCTTTTTGCCATCAGCGTCACCGGACCGTCGCCGCGCTTTACCCATGAGATCGCCCTGCAGCATGGATCCGAGTTGGCCCGCTCGGCGGACCGGCTGTCGACCCGGTTCGGCTATTCGCCGGTAGTGCATGGAAAGTCGGTGGCATGAGTCAGGACCACGCCTCGGGACGGCGGTAGGCGAATCCCGCGAGCGCGATCCATCGCGTTGCTCAAGATGACGGTAGGGGAACCCTCCTTTGGAACAAGATTGGAATTGAAAGGAACCTCGATGACTGACGACGCCACAATCGATGCGCTTTTGGAGACGATTCGGACCAGGCTCTACTCCGCGGTCGTTTCCGACGTGCTCGACCGGCATGGATATCTGCACCAGGCGATGGATGCCCGCATCCGTCCGATCGATCCCGAAATGCGCGTGGTGGGCCGCGCGCATACCGTGCTGAGCGCCGATATCTATCAGCGACCGGACAACCCCTATGAAACGGAGATCGCGGCCATCGACGCGGTTACTCCGGGAAGCTGCGTCGTGGCGAGCACCAACCAGTCGACGCGCACCTGTTACTGGGGCGAGCTCCTCTCCACCGCGTCCCGGGCACGGGGCGGCACCGGCACCATCATCGACGGCTACACCCGCGATGCGAAGAAGATCATCGAGATGGGGTATCCCGTTTTTTCCACCGGATTCAAACCGGTCGATTCGTCCAGCCGCTCGGTGGTGGTCGATTTCGGCTGCACCATCGAATGCGGCGGGGTCACCGTTCGCCCCGGCGACGTGGTCTTCGGGGATTTCGATGGCATCGTCGTGATTCCGATCGAGATCTTGTCCGAGGTCGTTACCGAGGCAGCCGAGAAGGTCGAGTCCGAAAATGCCACCCGCGACATGTTGCTTGAAGGGCATCTGCTGCGGGACGTCTACGACAAATACGGCGTGCTGTAAGCCAGGCTCGACCTCCGTAGTGGCGGGACCTGTGCCCGCCAGCGGCCGAAGGCCGCCATAGTTTGCCTGCAGCCCAGCTTCCCGTTCGGTAGCTCGGGTGTTGGCTGCGCCGTTATCGCGCAAAGCGCGATAACGGCGGCACCTGTGGCCGCCGCCACGACACTCGACGGTCACGCGATACGTCGACCAGAGCCAGGGAGAGCAGCGACGATGGCAGTGCGAATCGGGATCGATACCGGCGGAACCTTTACCGATCTGGTCGGCTTCGATGCAGGAGACGCGCCGCTTTATCTATGCCAAGAGCTCGTCGACGCCAGGCGAACCCAGCGCGGCGCTGACGGCAGTGCTCTCCGATCCGCAGCTCGACGCGACCGGGGTGGAGCGCATCGTGGTCGGTACCACGGTGGCGACCAATGCGGTGCTGCAACGCGCCGGCGCGCGCGTCATCTTCGTGACGACCGCCGGCTTCGAGGATGTTCCCTTCATCGGCCGCATGGACAAGGCCGAACTCTACAACCTCAATTGGGAGAAACCGAAACCGCTCACCGCGCGCAGCGACTGCTTCGGTGTGCGGGAGCGGATCATCCCCGGACGGCGAGGTGCTGACCCCACTCGATGCGGAGAGCGTGCAAGAGCTGCTCGACTTCGTGCGGGTGCGGCTGGACCAATCGCCCGATCTGGCGGTGGCGGTATCGCTGCTCTTTTCCTATGTGCTGCCCGAGCATGAGCTTGCCATCGGCGCGGCGTTGCGTGACGGCGTTTCCCGAGCTGCCGATCTCGCTCTCCCATCAGGTCGCGCCGATCTGGCGTGAGTACGAGCGAGGCAGCACCACCATCGGCGACGCATTCGTGAAACCGATCATGCGCGACTACGTGGCCGGCGTGCGCAGCGCATTGCAAACCTCGGGCCGCGACGCGCCGGTGAGCATGCTGAAATCGAACGGCGGGCATCTGGGTCTCGATCAGGCGCCCGCGCAACCAGCGCAGTTCCTGCTCTCTGGACTGGCGGGCGGGATCGTGGCCGCGCGCACCTACGCCCGGCTGGCTGGGCGTGGAGAACGTCTTTTCCCTCGATATGGGCGGAACCAGTGCCGATATCGGCACGATCCAGGGAGGAACCGAGCGCTCCATCTCCGAGTTCGAAGTCGGCTTCGGTATTCCGGTGGTGATTCCGAGTGTCGATGTCGCCACCCTGGGTGCCGGCGGCGGCAGCATCGCCTCGATCGACAAGGGCGGCTTGCTCCAGGTTGGCCCGGAAAGCGCCGGGCGCCGAACCCGGTCCCATGTGCTACGGCAAGGGGGGCGAGCAACCGACCACCACCGACGCCAATCTGGCGCTCGGGCGGCTCAACCCGGACTACTTCCTGGGTGGCCGGGTGCCGCTCGATCCCGCAAGTGGCGATTCCGGCACTGCGGAGAGATCGGCCTGGCGCTGGGAGCGGACGAAGCGGACGCGGTCGAAACCGCGTCGCATGCCATCGTCGATACCGCCAACGAGAACATGGCCAATCAGATCCGGTTGATCGCAGTCGATCGCGGTCTCGATGCGCGTGAGTTCACCCTGGTGCCATTTGGCGGCGCGGGGCCGGTTCATGGTCGCTCCTGCGCCGAGCTGCTCGGGATCCGTCGCATGCTGGTGCCACCACATCCGGGGTTGAGCTCCGCGTTCGGGGCGGCGGTGGCGCATTTGCGCGCCGACCGGACCCAGACCTTCGTCGGACGGCTGGGCACGCTCGATCTGCAGCGCTTCCAAACCGTGCTCGATACCCTCACCCGTACCGCGCTGGCCGAGCTGGCGGCCGATGGCGTGACCCACGAGCCGATCGTGGTGCGCAGTCTGGACATGCGCTACGCCGGCCAGAACTACGAGCGCGAAGTCTCGATTCCTGACGGACCGATCACGCGGGAGACGATCGGGATCCTGGAGCGGCGCTTTGTCGATCAGCACAAGGAGTTCTATGGCTTTGCGCTGGAAGGCGAGCCGATGGAAGCGGTGCTGATCCGCGTGAGCGCGATCGGCATGGCGGACGGCGAGGTGGCGACCGAGCCACCGACGGCCACCGAACCGCCCGGCGAGCCGCCCACCCGCCCAGTGGCATTCCGGGGGCACGGCTATCTACCGACTCCAATCTACCGGCGCGAGCGCTTGCCGGCCGAATTCACCATCACCGGTCCCGCCATCGTGGAAGAACCGGATTCGACCACCGTCATCCATCCAGGCGATACCTGCACGGTGCGATCCGACGGCATGCTGGACATGGAACTGGCGTGAATCAGAACGCGTCGTTCGCCAACCCGCCTAGGGCTGAAACCCCGGGCTACTCCTACAAAACCTCTTCGAGGTTCGTACACAGGGGGAACCGATGACCAGGCTCGATACCGTCACGCTGAACATCGTCCACAACGCGCTCACCAATATCGCCTCGGAGATGGCGCTGGTGATGCTGAAGACGTCCTACTCGACGATCTTCAACGAAGGGCTCGACTTCTGCACCGTGCTGCTCGACCGCAACGGCGACCTGATTGCCGAGAAGAACTACGCCCCGGCGATGATGGGCGCGATCCCGCACACGGTGAAATGGGCCATCGATGAAAAGGGACTCGACAATCTGCATCCGGGCGATGTGCTGATCCACAACGATTGCTATCGCGGCGGTTGTCACCTGCCTGAGCACATGATGATGCGCCCGCTTTTCGTGGACGATGTGCTCTTCGGGTTCGCTGGCAATATCGGACATGTGGCCGAGATCGGTGGCAAAGCGCCCGGGTTCGTTCTCCTCCGACGCCACCGATATCTACCAGGAAGGGTTGCGGCTTCCCCCCACCAAGATCATGAACCGGGGCGAGCATGTGGAAGATGTCTGGCGCATCATCCTCTCCAATCACCGAACCCCGCGCAATACCTGGGGTGACTTTCACGCCATGATCGGCTCGCTGGAAACCGCCGAGCGGCGCATGCGCGAGCTAAGCCAGCGCTACGATCTCGAAACGCTTTCCGCTGCCACTGCTCAATTGCACGACTACTCCGAGCGGCGTATGCGCGCGGAGATCGCCGAGCTCCCCGATGGCGCCTACTTCGCCGAGATGTGGGTGGAAGACGACGGCGTATCGCCCGATCCCTTCCATATCCAGGTCACCGTGACGGTCGAGGGCGACCGCATCATGGCCGATTTCACCGGCACCGATCCACAGGTGCGCGGTCCGATGAACGGCACCGTGGTGGTGGTCGCCGCGGCGGTTTACAACACCGTCTTCTCGATGGTCGATCCGCAATCGCGCATTCCGCGCAACTCCGGTTGTTATCGCCCGATCGACTTCATCGCGCCGGCTGGCAGCGTGGTCAACGTGGTGCATCCGGGACCGTGCGTGGGGGGCAACACCGATCTGCAACCCAAGCTGATCGATCTGCTCATCCGCGCGTTGGGGCAGGCGCGGCCGGAACGGGCCGCCGCGGCGGCTGGCGGATCGAGCAGCAACTTCCTCTTCGGGGGGAACCATCCGCGCAGCGGCGAGTACTACACCAACTATCACTTCGACGGACAGGGCACCGGGGCCACCATGAGCAAGGATGGCAACAACGGGGAGATCACCCGCCATTCCAACTGCCGTAACACCCCGGTCGAGGTCTTCGAGGAGCGCTATCCCTTCCGCACGCTCGACTATCGCCTCTCCCCGGGTTCGGGCGGAGCTGGGGAGCATCGCGGTGGTCTGGCCACCACGCGCACCCTGGAAGTGATTGCCGACGAGATCACATTGAGCTGTCTCTTCGACCGGGCGAAGATTCCCGCCTGGGGAATGGAAGGCGGCCACGATGGCGGTAAAAGTGTGCTGCTGATCCAGCGGGCCGGTACCGAGGGGTTTCTCGATTTCACCCAGGCGTTCGGCACGGTTTCTCCCACCAAGTTCACCAATGTGCGCCTGCAACGTGGCGATCTGGTGCGCTATGCGACCCCCGGCGGCGGTGGCTGGGGCGACCCGATGCTGCGCGATCCGGACGCGGTGGTGGAGGATGTGGCCAACGGCTGGCTCCCTATTCAAGTCTGCCGAAGATGATTACGGAGTGATCGTAACGAGCGCTGGGCCGGGTCTGGTGACGCTCGATGTCGAAGCGACGGAAGTCAGGCGCGCCGAGCTGCGCGCCAGCGATCGTGATGTTCCGCAGAGCGAGACGCCGGTGGTTCCCGTCTGGCCAGATCCCATGCGGATCATTCCGCCGCATTCGCCCGGACGCTGGGTGGAGATCGTGCGCGCGTGGCACGACTCGACACTGACCCAATGCGATCTCTGTGGGCGGCTCATCCCCAAGAAGGGTTGGCAGGTCGAGAGCGAAGGCAAGCATCTGAAGTTCTGCAACGACGCCTGCGAGGAGCGGTATTGGACCTTCTGGTATCCCCGCTACGGCGGTCAGGACACGCACGCAACCGCCGCCGACTGACCAATTCGGTCGAAGCCGAGGGCGTATCTGACCTCTCGATCGGACTCGAATCGTGAACTCCGCCTTTGGCAAGGGGAAGACGCTATGGAATACGACTCCCGGGAAGCGTTCTACTGGGGCAATCTCACCTGGCCGGAGCTGAAGGAAGCCGCCGCGCGCAAGTCTGTCGTGATCCAACCGATCGGTGCGATGGAGCAACATGGCGCCCATCTTCCTCTGAATACTGACAACTCCATTGTCAGCCAGATCTGTCATCGGGCGGGGCAACGCGCCGCGGATGAGCTGCTCATCCTGCCGGTGATTCCCTATGCCTTCAATGCGCACCATATGGACTTCCCCGGGGTGATCGCCATTCAGTGGCAAACCGTGATTGCCTGGCTGATCGATGTGGCGACCTCGGTGACGCACCACGGGTTCGACCGGTTGATCTTTATCAGTGGCCATGGGGTGAATCCGCCCTATCTGGCGGTAGCGGCCAATGAGGTGAACGTGCGCACCGGCGCTCTTTGCGCCGGGCTGCTCTGGACCGCCGTGGTCGACGATCTGGACGGTATTCTCTCTTCGCCAGCGCCTGGGGGCACCGGGCACGCGTGCGAGCTGGAGACCGCGGTGATGCTGGCGCTCGATCCCCAGCGCGTGCAGCAGGAAAAGATCGTGGACGATGTCGGGTTCGAGCAGGGAGCCTTCCTTCAGATGGAGCTTCGTTCCAGCACTGGCGTTCACCTGGGCGAGCACTGGTGGAGCAGCTTTTCGCAAGCGGGGGTGGCCGGTATGCCAAGCCTGGCGACAGCGGAAACGGGCGCGATCCTGCTCGATCGGGCCGCGGATGGCCTGGTGGCACTCGCGCGTGAGCTTCGGAATCGACCGGACCCTGCCACCACCAGGCACGATCTGCACTGAACCAATGCCCCCTCCCGCGCAATCCAGCCTACTGCTTCGTCGAATGGCTGGAGATATTTACCAATAAGCGTGGATGGCTCCGGGTTTCAACCCCGGGGCGGGCTGACCGTAAGCAAACGCCCCAATCTGCCGGGCAGGATCTCACCTAGCCAATTGGGCAGTGTGTATTGTTAGTATCGTATGTGATACTACTTACATACGGAAGACACCCCCTGGCGTGAATGGGCCCACAGCGCTGCGATGGCGTCGACCGTACTGAACCAATCGACCTCACCATCGCGCGCATCCGGCCAATCTGCCGGCGCAGACGCGCACAGGAGTACCCACCAACCAATGGAACCGAACACCATCAACATCAACAACGAAAACGAGCCGATCGAGGAGATCGACATCGAACCAACGGAGGCTATCGAAGCCACCGATGAGCGGCCAGATCGCCGTGGGCGGCGCGGTATGCGCGGCCGGCGCCCGTTTGGACCGAACCGCCCGTATCGCTTCGCACTCTTCGTCGAAGAGGACGGCAGCTTTGTGCTGCGATCGCCCGATCTTGCCGGAGACGCGGTGCCGGTTGCATCGCTCGACGAGGTCGGCGCCACCATGCGTGCGGCTATCGAAGAGCGGGCCGCCGAGGACGCGGCTGCCGCGGCGGAAGCCGAGAAGGACGCCGACTACAGCGGCAAGTTCGTGCTGCGGTTGCCCCGCTCCATGCACCGGCAGCTTGCCGAGCTGGCCGAGGCGGAGGGCGTGAGCCTGAACCAGCTCGCGCTTGCCTTTCTCGCCCAGGGAATGGGCCGCGTGGACACGACGCAGGAGCGTGGCGAGCGACGCGGTCCGCGCGGCGGACATCGCGGTCCCGGCGGGCATGGTCCCCGTGGCGGTCGCCACGGTGGCCGCGGTCCGGAAGGATCTGGACCCGAGGGTCGTGGTCCTCGTTTCGAGGGGCGCGGGCCAGACTGGCGCGGACGTGGCTTCGGCTGCCAGGAGGCCCCCAACTTTCGCCGGGGTGGGCGGCGCCACCGCCCGGACTTCACCGCGGCTCCCCTGGAGACCCCGGAACTGATCTAACATCGCGCATTGCAGTGGGCGTCCCGATCGGGTGACGTCCGCTCATGCTGCACTGCTCACCCTGGTGGGCATCCCCCATACTCACCGATGCCGATGCATCCGCTGCCCATGCGCGACGGATGCATTGCCGTGTGTGGGTGTGGCAGTGGTGCTTCCCTGGTTGTTTCATGGCGCGATCCGTTGGGACCGCATCGTTTCTGCACTGGAGTTACCTCGATGAGCTCGCTCGCATCGGCAGCAATGACCGCGTTTTCCTGCCCGGTGTTTTATCCCGGCGATCCCGGCTATGCCGCAGAAGCGACCGGATTCAATCTGATCGCGCCGCGTTCCCCGCAGCTTGTGGTCGGAGCGACGTGCGCTGCTGATGTGGCGGATGCGGTGCGGTTCGCGCAGGTGCATGGACTGCAGGTAGCGGTAATCGGTGGCGGCCATGGAGCGGCATCGATCGAGGGCGGGGTGCTGATCGCTACCCGTCGCATGCAGGATGTCCAGATCGATGCGGAACGCCAGACCGCGACCTTTGGCGCGGGTGTTCCCTGGCGAGCAGTCGTCGATGCCGCTCTCCCGCATGGGTTGACGCCCATTACCGGATCGTGCAGCCAGGTGGGAGCAGTGGGCTACCTGCTGGGTGGCGGAACCAGTCCGCTGGGACGCAGCCATGGGTACAGCGTCGACTATGTGGAGTCGATAACGATCGTCACCGGTGCCGGGGAGCTGGTGGAGGCGAGCGCTACGAGGAACCCGGAGCTCTTCTGGGCGTTGCGTGGCGGCAAAGCCGGATTGGGTGTCGTGACCGAGGTCACGATGCGGCTGGTGAAGCTCTCGCAGATCTATGCGGGCTCGCTGGCTTTCGCCGAGGAGCACATCGAAGCGGTGGTTCGCGGGTGGATCGACTGGACGCGGACTGCCGACGAGCAGGTGACCACCAGCTTCATCACCATTTCGTTTCCGGACATGGATGGCATGCCGCCGCCCTACCGTGGCAAGCGGATCTCGTTTCTGCGCTTTGCCTATCCGGGCGAGATAGCCCGGGGGATCGAGCTGGCTGCGCCTTTGCGGGCGCTGGCGCCAATGTTGAACGACGATATCGGCCCGCTGGCCGTCGATCAGCTCGACCGGATCCACAACGATCCCACGACCGCGATGGCGGCCTGGGAAGCCGGTGCCCAGCTGCGCGAGCTCGATGGAGCGTTTGCCGATGCCTGGCTGGCGCACTTTGGCGCAGGGACGCAATCGCCGTTGGGAATGGCGGAGCTGCGGCAGAACGGTGGGCGCCAGCGGGTGCAGCCGCCGGACGGCGATGCCACCGAGGATCGTCAGGCCGGTTTCACCCTGCATTTGATCTGCGTGGCGCCACCCCTCTTTGCCGAGGCGGCGCCCGAGGCCGCTCGCACCGTGCTGCAGGACCTCAGTGCGTGGACGCTTCCGGTGGCCAATGTGAACTTTATCGGCAACAACCCCTTTGCCACCCCCTGGCCACCTGACGTGCTGACGCGTATCGAAGCCGCGCGCCGGTCCGTCGATCCAGCGGGCATTTTCGCGATCGCCTGGTAGCGGCCCTTGCGGGGGGCACGAGATCTTTCCGGTGCTGCGAGGTTGTCTCCGGATCAGTGCCATTCCTTATCGCCACGCTGGGTTGTCCGTTACGCGCATGCGGCGACAGATTCCGGATTCTCGTGTTGCGGATGCTTGCTTTCCCGGTGGCGGCTTTCTATCATGCGCGAAGTAGCTTCCATGGGATACCGGGATAGCACGGCACGCGGACCACGCTCGGCCCGACGCGTCTTGCCTTTCCCCTGAACGGCATCGCGCAGAGGGCACACACGCGTGGACGATCGTCGATTCGATTCGCTGACAAAATCGCTGGCGGGGGGCGCCAGCCGCCGCTCGCTGCTCAAGGGACTGCTGGGGCTGGGCGGTGTGGCCGTGGTGGGCAGCGCGGCATGGGAGGGCGATGCCGATGCGGCCACCCGTCCCACCCCGACGCCGAAGCCGCCGGTCAAATGCCCCGGCAAGCAAATCCCGGTCAATGGGGTCTGTACCTGCCCCGGCACCGCCCCGAACAAATGCGGTCCCGATTGCTGTACCGGCAAGCCCACCGATCCGCGTCCGCGGGCGCCGGGTCATTCCGAATGCTGCGATAACGCCTGCTGTGTCGGCACCTGCTATGGGGAGGAGCTTTGCTGCCCGACCAACGATCGGCCCGGTGGGCTACCACCGATCAGCCAGATCTGCACCTCGGCGCAGGGCGTCCAATGTTGCCCTGCCGACCAATCGTGCTGCGAGGTCGATGGCTGCTGCGATACGGTCTGCTGGGGGGGACAGGACGACAACTCCAACTGCTGCCCCGAGCAAGCGTATTGCCCGGGCAATGACAGCCCCGATCTCTGCTGCACGAACAACTTCACCTGCTGCGGGGCGGGCACCAGCGGCAATGTCTGTCTCGACCCATCGCAGGAGGGCGCTTGCTGCACCGACACGGACTGCCAGGCTGACGAGAGCTGTATCGACAACCGATGCGTGCCGGACGATCCAGATGCGCCCTGCCAACCCGGTTACTACCGCAACGAAGGCATTTGCACACCCGTGCGCCGGCGGTTTCGCCAGCGCGGACGGGATCACCTGCGAACGCTGCGGACCCGGCACTGCCGCGCCAGCCGGAAGCGCGCAATGCCAGGAGTGCGATCCGGGCTATTACACCGACGATAGCGAAAATGACGAGTGCAATAACTGTCCGCCGGGGTGGTATGCGTCCGAATCCGGTTCGACTGAGTGCACCGAATGCCCATTGGGGACCTTTTCGGACACGAATGCGGCGACGGTGTGCACGCCCTGCCCGGCCGGCACCTATACCGAGCATGTCATGTCGACCGAATGCATCGCCTGCGACTGCGAAGCTGGAAGCATGCCCGAGGTTTGCGGATGCCTACCCGCCACCTGCGTGCCGGGCCAGTACCTCGCTGAGAGCGAATGCGTAGCCTGTAGCGCCGGAACCTACTCCGATCTTCCTGACTCGGTCTTCTGCAAGCCCTGCGACCTGAACACCTATCAGGACCTTCCGGGGCAGAGTAGCTGCGTGGCATGCACTGAAGGGTTCTACACCGAGTCCGTCGGCGCGCTGGAATGCACCGAATGTAATTGCGCGCTGGGCGACATGCCGCTGATCTGCGATTGCGACACGCCCTGCGAGGCGGGGTATGCACCGGACGGGTTTGGAATGTGCGCGGCATGCGATGAGGGTTCGGCCTCGTTCGACGGGTCGGTGTGCGTGCCGTGCGCGGCGGGAAGCTTTGCCAGCGGCGCCGCCAATCTCCAATGCACGCCGTGTGCGGCGGGAACCTATTCCGACGATATCGGGGCGGGGATCTGCGACGCGTGTCCCGCCGGATCGTTCGCGAGCTCCGGTGGTGCGACGGGGTGCTCTCCATGTTCCTGCGGGGAGACGTGCAGCCCGGTGACGGGAACGTGCGGATCGGTGGGTGTGGGCGGCGCGTGCTCGAGCAATGCCGAATGCGCCTCGGATGTTTGTGGATGCGGCTCGCCTCCGGGATTGCCGGAGTGCATGTGCCGGTTCGATACCTGCTGGGCGACCGGGGTGGAGTGCGCGTCCGGATCTGGCGCGGTTTCGTGTTGCGAAGGCGACTGTCTTTGCACGGGCGGTGGCTGCTTCTGCACGGCTGCCGGGTAGCGGCCGGGATCCCAGGGCATCGATTCAAACCGATGAAGGTGAACCAGGGCGCGGCGAGTACCGCGCCCTGGTTTTTTTCGAGCGCGCGCCTGGGCGCGGGATCGAGATGAGATCGGTTTGCTTCGATGCGTGTGGAGATTCAGAAAATACGGACATTGTGAAAACGTAGGTGGTTATCGATTAGGCGGTGGGATCGACCGTGACGCTCGGCCGAGCCGGGATCCAGCACCGAGTGAGGATGACGGGTAACCAGCCCGGGCACGATGATCTGCTGCCCAGGTCATGCGCTCCTTGCCGAACGTGCCGCTTGATCTCATCATAGAACATATGTTCTCTTTTTGTCAAGGGGTGGACGCGGGCAATCAGCAATCGGATCCCCAGCCTGACGTCTCCGCCCCGAGCCCCGATGTCCCCAGCCTGAAGTCTGGGGCTACGAGAAGCCAAGGCTCTCCGAGCCTGAGTGGGTTGACATGGTGGGGGAAGCGCAACGATTGACTTCCCGGTGGGCGGTGTTACGCTCTGAAGCAACGGTTCCACGGTTTCCCGCCAACACAATCGAGACGGTCGCGAGACGAGGCGTTGCAGGAGTGACCCGGCATGGACGATCGCAGGTTCGACGATGTCATTCGCGCGCTTGGTTCGGGCGCGTCACGCCGAACGGTGTTGCGCGGGTTGCTCGGGCTTGGGGCCGGGGCGGCGACTGCTTCGGTTGCCAGCGAGCGCGCGTCGGCTGCGCGGCGGGGGTTTGCCGGTCCGACCTTTCCGACGCCCGACCCCACGCCCACCCCGCCGCCCTGCGCCCAGATCGGCGACGCGTGCGGCGCGGGTTGCTGTAGTGGCAATTGCTGTGATGGAACCTGCCTGGTCGACGGCGCCTGCTGCACCGATGGCGATTGTCCTGCCGGGGGTGATTGCACGCATCCCGTGTGTAGCGCCGATCATGTCTGCGAAACCGCGCCCGATCCCGCCTGCGCGCCTGACTGCTCGAGCTGCGACTTCGCGCCTTTTGCGCCTGCTTCCCGGTGTGCCTCGAATTGGGAGGGACGATCAGCGAAGTCTTCGTCTGCATCGAAGATGTCTGCCGCCCGTACCTGGAGGGTTGCCCTGAGGCGTGCGCGAGCGAGAATCCGTGCGGGGAGTAGGGTGTCTGCTGTCCAAATCGATTGGTTGTCAAACTTAATGCTGCTTTCCGTAACACGATGATTCTTTGTCACCGTTTGCGGGCGCGTGAGCCGTGCGATCTGGATTTGATAGAACTACATACGTGAAGATTCGTTTGCAGATGAAAAATCGGCCAATTAAAGAAATCGGATCCCAATATCCTGCAACGAGTCACCGACCGCGTCTTCGTCGGGCTATGGATTCCAGAGCGCATAGCAAACATTCTGCAATTGTGAGATATCACTTTTGAGAAGTGCGTTTCGTCCTTGTTAAGGAGTAGCGTTGCTTGGGCGAGATATTTTTTACAAGGCCAGTTTCTGAGAATATTGTTGAAGGCTGAAATCCAGAAGTCAGACTCTGTTGTTCGAATCTCGAAATAGAGATCGCGGAGATCGTCTCTAGCTGTTTGCATGGCGATCACATTCTTCTGGTCGAGTGCTTCGTCGCTTCGATTCGCAACAGGCGCAAGCGCTCGCGTTGAAGTGTGTCTCCTCGATCGGAAACGATGTGCTGCGTCCAGCCCAGTTGGCGTTGAAGTGTTGCGGCGGCATGTTGAGCCGAGACTGCATTCTCGTAATTGTCAATTGCAGCCGGCAGACTCTTGCCAGTTACTGGCAGCTCGACTTGCTCGATCGGTCTCTCCAGTACCGTGTCAAGTCGTCCTGAATCTGTCGAGCTAACTTACTGATCTGATCGAGCCCGTCTGCTTCGTAGCTCGAAACTTGAGAAATCCGTTCTAACTCGTTGTCCAGTCTTTTTCGAATGAGCGTGTGGTCGCCTTGCTGAAGGAATTTGTCCTGTTGAAAACTTCCGTGATCGTCTGATCCAAGAGAGGGATATACGCTGAAACCTGAACATTGCGTGATTGATCGACTTTCAACATGATCTCAACAAGTGAATCTTTCGGCAGGTCGCGTGTCAACTGGTGCTGGTATTTCGACCTGCCCACATGCGATCGAGTTCTGGGCGATCGTGCTCTCCCTGTTTCGACGACGTGAATGGCAAGCACATCCTCGCCGTGTTGAGCACGAACTTGGCGGACCGTGTGGTACTGATACTTTCGAGATACACCTGGGAGGGGCGTGTCTCGCGGCAGTTGTGCGAATTGTGCGGGTTTACCTGTTGCGTCGAACGCGACGATTGAGATAGTTCTTGAAAGTGGGGGAGGTGCAGCTACCAATCCCTGAGTAATGGTGAACTTTACGGGGTTCAGATGGAATCGCTGTCCTTGTGCCCCCGAAGCGGTAAGGCCGAACACATTACCTCGGCCCTGGACGAGCGAACGGATGTTTGGAAGATTCCTCCCTGGACCGGGATTCTCCCGCTCATCCAGCCTCCATCGGCTCTCCGAACTTCGATCACCAGTCCCGCCGGCGCGTCCTCGAAGCGTCCACCAACTGAAACGACGGTTTCTTCCGAGGCGTGTGGATAAATTCGAGATAGCTCGAGCGTGTCGATCGAAACTGGGGTCACAATCAGCTGATCCTCGACCGGAATGGTGGACGCGAATCGTGCGGCGCCATTTGCAACGACGGTCATGGGATCGAGCCGGGTTTCCAGAGGGATACCGAGAGTGCTCGAAAGCCGCGTTCGGAGATATGGAGTCTTGGTGGGTCCTCCAACAAGCACAAGGCCTTTGAATGCAGAAGTTGACATACCGCGAGTGTCAATCAGCCGGCTAACAATTTCGATGGATCGGTTCAGATCGGATTCGATCAGATGCTCGTATTCTGATCGTTGAAGGGTTATCGACGTTGTAATCGCTCGCCCGTTGGCATCGGTCAACGTTCCGTCCAGGAATAGTTCAGCCTGTTCCCTGCGACTGAGCTGAATCTTCTCCTGCTCCACGATGAACTTGAGTCGTGCTCGGAACCCGTAACCGTCAGGATCCTCGACTCCCCAAAGTGAATACCCCTGTTCCTCCAATCGTTCTGAAACCATTTTGCTCAAGAGCAGGTCCCAATCGCTACCTCCGAGGTAGTTGTCTCCTTCGGTCCCGACCACCGAGAGGCGGCCTGCTTCTATCCTGAGGATCGACACATCCAGGGTGCCGGAACCGATGTCATAGACGAGGAGATAGCCGTCATCGGCGTTGTTGTCATAGCCGTAGGCGAGGCCAGCAGCAATGGGTTCCTGGAGAAGAGGAGCTTGTCGGATGCCTGCCATCGCTGCTGCACGCGTCGTCGCTTCGCATTGCGTCAAATCGAACATTGCGGGAACTGTGATCACCGCACGCTCCACCGACATACCTTCCCAAGTCTCAGCATCCTGGCGTAGCGACTTGAGTACCTCTGCAGCGAGCATCTCGGGGGTCACTTCTGCCCGAGTAGACTCGACAAGATAGGGCTCCTGCTGACCCATCGAACGTTTGAAGCGAGCCCAGGTCGATCCGGCGGCGTCAGGCATTCGTAGATACTGATAGGCAGCTTGCCCGACCTGTACGGTTCCATTTGGGAGGTAACGCACAACCGATGGGGTGATTTCATTATTCTCGTTGTTTCGAATGATTTCCACACGCTCGCCGGAAAAGACGGCAATAGAGGAGTTTGATGTGCCCAAATCGATACCGAAGTCAATGGTGGCGCGTGTCACTTCAATTACTCCAGTTCTGTCTTGTTGCCAAGCACGACAAATCCCTGACTGATGATGCGATCATTGAGAGCGATGCTAGGTCGGATCGTTTCGACGATAACAGGTTCGGTGGTTCCAGCCCGTGTATGCACCACGGTCATCAGATAACCATCGATCCACTTCTCTCCCGTATGGTTACGAATCTCCACATTGTAGTCACTAAGCAAGGAAGCAACACGCGCAAAGTATTCGCGTACCAACGCATCAGGGACGATATCCGCTGAGACGTTCCCGCTTGAGAAGGATTGTTGCAAGCGCAAAAACTCAATCACCAGCCCCGCGATTAGGTCGTCACTCGTTGATTCGCTCAATGGTCATCCTCTTTTCTTACCTATCAATCTGCGATTGGCTACTGCTCATTTGCTTCAAGTCGAAAGAACTGAAAGCCACTGAAATCGGCCCTGATACCGAGTCGATTTTAGTTGACATAAATGCACCGAAACCTACGCTCCTGGGAGCCAGTGAGGAGGTAGGAAAGCGATAGATAATCTGCTCGTTGACGACGAACTGAATCTCATCGTTTGCAGCGATTATGCTCATTTCGGCTTCTAATGAAATGGGATCGATTAGGACAGAAGGCGAGTCCGAGAGTCCACTCTGCTCCTCACCAGGCAAAAACAGGCGAACTTGGGCCCGCATACCATCGGTCGACCAAGTCACGACGATCTGATAACCAACCTTTTGCCGATCGGGTAACCAAGGAGTAGGCAGCCGCCGTTCGCTCCCCGCAGTTTTGAACAATTTGCGGAGAGCCGATATGACCGCTCTTCCGGTGCAATGATGTGCCGGAAACTTCCGAACCCGGGCCTCCGGAAATCGAACGCCAATTTGCCTTCGGAGTAGCTCACTTTGGCGGCTGATCCGAAGATAGATGAATAAATGTGGTGACCGTCGAATCGCTCGGAGATCAGCGGAATTGTTAGTTCGACTATTTTAGGAATCTCTGTCAGGAGATTTCGTGCTTACTGCTGCGGGAATGGCAGTCTCAGCTAGAAGTAGGAGACAACGTTAGTGGGATTGTGGAATATTCGGTAGCGTTGGCAATCGTCGGACGCTCGGTGGGTATGCGGGTGGGGAACGGTGCAGGGGTTGATGTTTTGATGTTTGACTGACTGAAGGCAACCGCAGGTTCCTTCTCGCCGCTTTCCCTAAATTGAATCCAATATCCCCCAACGAGAATCAGAGCAAGTCGAGCGGCCGAAGCCCGGGCCAGATCGTCCTCGACTTGCGTGTGGTCAGGTATGAACCTTTTGCGTTTACATCGGATGGGAGAATCGGAGGTAAGGGCGGGGGTGGTGGACTAACGGAAGAAGGGGTAGTGGCCGGTGACGTGAATGTTGGAGGTGCAGGTGGATAGGTGAGACGATTGCTTCTTGTGCGCTGTTCAGCAAAAATATTCAGTTGCTGTCGATGTGACTCCGTCGCTCTCTGTATAGGATGACTCCGGGCTTGATTCGTCGTCATTGGAAATCGCGGCTGATGTCAGTGGGGCCTCAGCATCTCGAGACTGAGATACGGTGTCAGCATTTTCGGCTGGTGCCGTTGTCTCATGTTCGGCCATCGTCGCTTCTTCCGTGACCGCCAAGGCTTGCGCAATCGACGTAAGAGGATCGTGGGGCTGTTCGATCTGTATTGGCAGGGATCGCCCACGTAATGGCTCCCAACCGAGGGCCTGCCAGTACCATACTTTCCTCTCATCAATCGCTGTATCTGAAATATGAGAGTTCCTGAAGCGTATGTAGTCGGCCAGTTCTTGATATTCGGAGCGATGTGGCTCATCAGTGTGGGCAGACGCCAATTCAAGGGCTGCAATGTAGCCAGCCAAGTCATTCGACTCGTCTGCCATGTCTCGCTGCAGAAGGAAGAACTGGCACAGCACCGCATCCAAGTCGCGTTCGAGAGAAGCCTGAACTGAGCGCCGAGCGGCTCTCATCTGGGCTACTCGTAGAAAGAACACTGAGCTTCGATAGTCGTCAAGCCACGCAGCGTAGATTTCTCCCAGCGTTCCTAAGAGCCTCGCCAATCATCGAGTTGCGACTGAGTGAAGACAGGGAGGATAAAATAGAGGCGAGAGGCGAAACAAGTCGGATATATCGTTTCCCTGTAGATTGTTGCTGCTCTCTCTACGCCTGCGAGCGGATAATCCTCATCTATTCGGCGAATTGCATCTGATAGTTCTTTGTTGCTTATCGTCAGTCGGTATTGCTCTTGCTCAAAGATCAAAGAAACTGGTTCTTCAAGAAGCAGAGTCGTTTGGGACGATGACTGAATTGTATTTAGCAGTTGGATCTTGGTGTCTAGATCAAGGTGAACTATGTGAAGAAACGACTGCTTGACTGCAAACTCGCGAAGCCCTTCAAGACACAAAGTGACAGCCTTTGATGTCAGTCGAGGCTCGTTTCGCTCCGACGCACGTTGGTGAACAGCTTCTTCGAAGCCCGGTGAAGTCAAAGCTTTGCACCAACGAAGATAGACTCCAGCGATCTTGGTAGCGGTGGGAATGGAATTGGAGACTATTTCTCCCGCGAGCAGCGCAAGATCGTGTTCGATGAGAGCAGCTTGTATCGGCAGCGTGCGATCGAGATTCCGGACGAGGAAGATGGCACGTCGCTCGAGGTCTCCAATTGTAGAAAGTGTCGCAACCGAGTCCGGTCTTCATTCCACAGCAACCACTGCAATTCGGATTGGAAGCGACGGACGGAATCCTCGAGCTCGAAGTTAACAGCTTGTAGGGTATGCTCATTGATTCCTCGAGGGGCTGTCCCGAAGAAATCTTGCTGTCGAAGCTCTTCTATGCGATTGCGGATGACTTTAGTACTGGAATCGGTAGAAAGGCCTAATAGCCAGAAAGGGTTTTTAGAACTGTAAGCGTGGTCGGCCATGGATATTTGGGGAGGTAGCAAGCAAAGTTGGACACCGAAGTGGTGTCGCGCTCTGGGCTGTGCGCAGACGATTTGACATGATCCTTAGTGTGTTCGTTGCAGCATGCTAGCAGCTATGAAGAGTGGTAGCAATTCAGCGGTCATCTGTAACGACGTGCACTATCGAAGATGACCATAGAGAGCCCTGATCCAGGCCGACAGATTGCCATCCTTGATTCGGTCGCAAAGCACAATGCCGCGCCCAGCGATTCCATTGACGAGGCGATGGGAAAGACCCGCCAAAGCCCGCAGGTCAGGACGCTTCTGGGGATCTGTTGCCGTTGGTACGAGGCAGTTCTGGCGGTACGAAACGCGGTGCTGTTGAGCCGCCTGAGTGGCAGCCCCGAAGACCGTCGCCGATCTTGTGGTGGAACATCTCAAGGCGTGGGAGGTGCACCGGCTGTTCGGCTACTCCGGGGACGGTATCAATGGCATCCTCGGAGCGTTGAACCGCGCGGGAAATGATCCCGAGTTCTTCCAGGTGCGGCATGAGGAGACTGCGGCGCTGATGGCCTGCGCCCATGCCAAGTTCACGGGTGAGGTGGGGGTGTGCCCGGCCACCCAGGGACCCGGGGCCATTCACCTGCTCAACGGCCTCTACGATGCCAGGCTCGATCATCAACCGGTGGTGGCCATCGTGGGTCAGGTCGCCCAGATGTCGAAGGGAAGCCAGTTCCAGCAGGAGGTGGATCTTCCCACCCTCTTCAAGGATGTTGCTGAGACCTCCGACAGGTAGGCAATGACCTGGCTCAGGCCAGGCACGTCCTCTTCTCGAATGTCTTCACAACATTTGCCTAATGTTTGCTCTCGCAAACACGCACAATGGCAGAGGTGAGCGCGAAGGGAAACGCGGTGCCGTGTTCCCTCGAACCGGTTCAGGTGATGTTCGATCCCTGATGCACGTTCCCGGTGGCACGCGCTCACAGGGCTCGGCGGGCTACCGGCCGGCGAGCCGCGCGACGACCGGGGCAAACTCCGTGGCTTCGGCGGAATTGACCTCGAGATGTGACAGGCCGAAGCGCTCGCGCTGTTCCTCCAGCCGTTCGACGATCTGGTCGACGCTGCCGATCTGGAACTCGGGCGACTCCCCCAGCTGCTCGGGCGTCATCCCATACGCCGGGGCCAGCTCTTCCAGCACCCGCGCCCGGTTGTCGGTCACGATGGCGCGAAACGCCACGTGCGACAGCTCGAGGTCGGCGAAGCGAGCCCCGGCGGCTTCGCGCACCCAGCCGAGCTGGGTTTCCAGCAGCTCGTAGGTGCTTCCCGCCCATTCGTGCCCGCCGTGCGGACGGGTTTGCGGAAGAAAGCCGACGATGTCCGCCTCGCGCGCGGCGAGCTGCAGCATGCGCCGGCCGGTGCCGCCGATGAACAGGGGCGGGTGCGGCTGCTGCAGCGGTTTTGGCATGCCGTCCATCTGGCGAATGGTGTAGTGCTTGCCCTGGAAGTCGAACGGGCCGTCCCCCCAGAGCCCGCGCAGGATCTGCAGGGTTTCGGCCATGCGCTCGATGCGCACGCCCGGCGACTCCATGGGGATACCGGCTTGCTCGTAGTCGTCGACCGACCAGCCGGCCCCGATGCCCAACTCCAGCCGGCCGTCGCTGAGCAGATCGAGGGTGGCCGCTTCCTTGGCGAGCAGGGCGGGCTGGCGGTAGTCGTTCGCCAGCACGATCGTGCCGATGCGCAGCGTGGTGGTCACCGCCGCGGCGGCGGCCAGTGCCGGAATCGGCGTTAGCAGATTGAAAAAGTGATCGGGCATCACCAACGCGGAATACCCTTGCGCCTCAGCGCGGCGCGCGGACTCGTCCCATTCCCGGCGCGAGCTGGACCCGTAGGCGTAGACCACGAAGCGAAACGGACGAGGCATGGTTCCTCCACTGACGCCAGACGAGCGCTCGAAACGTCGAGCCGGACGCTGCCAAGCGTGTTTCACATGGCATGTAAGCCGCGTTGACGCTGTGCGATTCTCCTCCGTATAGTAGCGAAGATTGGAACAGATTTTCAACGGTAGTTCGATCTGCGAACATCGCGCATGGGCGGTGCATCTCCTGTGCCCCGGGTGCGCGCTGCGCTGCTTGCCGGTCGCTGACCTCGATCTGGTCATCGACGATCCCTGGGGGCGTGGGTAGCAGGGCCGATCGCGCAGGAAGCGCGCCTGCATGCCGAGCGCGCGGTTCCACATTTCCCGTGTGAGCGGGCGGGCATGCTGAGTACACTACGGCCAGCAAAACACCGTGCGCATGCTGATGCAGGCGGCGACCGTTGGGCCGCGTCCCGGGTCGTTCGCGCCTGGGGTTTCTTCGATCGGGAGCAGGAGACGGTCATGGCGCAGCAGATGCTGAACGATCACACGTTTACGCCGGCGGCGATTCAGGCGGCGGGTGGGGTCAAGACCGGTAGCGACCGGATGTCGCTGATGGGGGTGACGGTCAAGTCGGCGATCCTGCTGATCGTGACGCTGATCTTCGGCGCGGTCGGCTGGCAGAACGCGGACCGGATCTTCGCCACCGCCAACGGGATGTGGTTCCTGCTCGGGTTCATGGTGCTGATCGGGTTGAGCATCTGGGCGACCCAGAACCCGAAGATGGCGATGGTGGTCGGGTTCGTCTACGCGATCTTCATGGGGCTGTATATGGGGTCGATCTCGGCGCTCTACGAAGAGCTCTGGGATGGGGTGGTGCCGCAGGCGATTCTGGCGACGATCGGGGTGTTCGTGGTTTGCCTGGTGCTGTTCCATGTGGGGGCGGTGCGGGTGAGTCCGCGTTTCCGGCGGATGGTGATCGCCGCGACGCTTGGCGTGCTGGTGCTCTACGTGACCACCTGGATCCTCTCGATCTTTGGGGCGGATATCTATTTCTGGACCAATCCGAACCCGCTTGGGTTCATCATCAGCGCGGGCATCGCGTGTATCGCGGCGCTCAATCTCTTTCTCGATTTCGACTTCATCGAAAAGGGGATCGAAGGGGGCGCGCCGAAGTCGATGGAGTGGTTCGCGGCCTTTGGGTTGCTGGCGACGCTGGTCTGGCTCTACCTGCAAATCCTGCAACTGCTGGGGATGTCGCGCCGGGCGTAGGTTTGGTGTTTCCGCACGGACCGTGTGGTTGGGCGGCTCCGTTGTCGTGCCGTGCGCGATCGCACGGCACCGGTCCGTGCGCCACGACGGCCGGTGGCGGCGCCCGGTCCGCGGTGCGTGGGGTCTCCGAGATAGCCGTTCCGTCTCCCAGACGAAAAACACGCACAATGCGCGTCTATCGCCAGCAGGAGGGGACGCCGATGTCACACGATTTTTCTCGAGTCGAGCACTACATCAACCGGATCGTCGAAGCGGGTGAGGTCAACGGCGCCGGGATCGCGATTGCGGTCGAGGGCGAGCCGGTGTTCGCGCACCTGCACGGCGAGGCGGCGCCGGGCAAGCCGGCCACCGGGGAAACCCTCTGGCCGCTGGCCTCCATCGCCAAGGCTTTCACCGCCTCCGCCATCGTGTCGCTCATCGAGGAGGGGCAGTTGGGGATGTTGTCCCGGCCGAGCGCGGTCTTTCCGGACTTTACCGGCGATGGGCGGGACGAGATCTCGCTGCGCCACTTGCTGACGCATACCTCCGGCCTGCCCATGGGGCCGGCGAACAGTGACGAGCTGGATGCGGCCGGGGCGAGCGCCGAGGAGCGCATTGCGCATGCCTGGACCGATGCGCTGCTCTTCGCGCCGGGCACGGGACAGTCCTATTCCGATACCGGCTACGGGCTGGCCGGGCTGATGGCGGCCAAGGTGGCGGGGGTGTCGTTTCCCGAGCTGATCCGCACCAGGGTGCTGGAACCGGCTGGGCTGCGGGATACCGCGCTGGCGCTCCCCGATGAGCTCATGCCGCGGGTCGCGCAGGTGGCGGGCGCGGATGGGGCGGGGATCGACTGGGGCGCGCAGATCGCGCATCCCGCCTATGGGGTGGCGGCTACGGTTTCGGATTTGTTGCGTTTCATGCTGCATTTCGACCGCAACTCCGAGCTGCGGTTGCATTCGAAGGCGGGAGTGCGGGTCATGTCGACCGATCAGACCGCGGTGTTCCGTGGCGATGCGCCCGAGTTCCCGATTGCCAAATGGGGCGCCGGGTTCCAGCTCCAAACCGGTTGGGGCGATACCGGTCTGGGCGCGATCGACAGCTTCGGGCATATGGGGGGCACCGGGTGCGGCGGCTGGGTGAGCCCTGCCGATGCGGTTTCGGTTGCGTTCGTCTCCAATCGCTCCTGGGGTGGCGACCCGGAATCGCGCCAGCGGCGGGAAGCCGCCATCAACCTTGCCATTGCGGCAGTCACCGCTCCGGTGGCCGGCGAGCGCCGGGTCGGATTTCGTGGGTACGCGTGATGGCACGCAATTTCGCACCAGTCGAGCAGTTCATCCATCGCATCATCGCGCAGGGCCGCACCCCGGCCGCCGGGGCGGCGATCGCCATCGAGGGCGAGGTGGTCTTTCGGGCGTTTGCCGGTGAGGCGCGACCCGGTATTCCGGCTACGGACGCAACCCTCTGGCCGCTGGCATCGATTTCCAAGCTCTATACGGCGTCGATGATCGTTTCGCTGATCGAGGATGGGTTGCTGACGCTCGGCACCAAGGTCGTGCGCGGTGCTGCCCGAGTTCACCGGCGATGGGCGGGAGCACGTCACGCTGCGGCATCTGCTCACGCATACCGCCGGACTCTCCTATGAGCCGGAGAACCTGGCCGAGCTTTTTCAGGCCAATGCCGATTGGGTGCAGCAACTGGCGCATGGCTACACCGATCCGCTGCTGTTTCAACCCGGAACCGGTCAGACCTACAGCGACACCGGTATCGGACTGGCCGCGCTGATGGCGGTGACGGTCACCGGGGTGCCGTTCGACGAGCTGGTGCGCAGCCGCGTGCTGGAACCGGGAGGACTGCGCGACACGTTCATGCCGCCGCCGGAACGCGAGCTCGGGCGCGTGGCGCAGGTGGCGAATGTGCTGGGATATGGCACCGATTGGGCGCATTACAACTCGGCCTACGGCGCTCGCACCGCGCATCCCGCCTATGGCACGGTGGCGTCGCTCGACGATGCGCTGCGCTACATGCTGCTGTTCGATCCGGCCGGCACGCGGCGGATCCATTCCGGGGTGGCGATGGCCGCCATGACCTCCGACCAGGCGCGGATCCGGCCGCTCTTCGGGTATCGGCCGGAGCCCAGCTCGTCGGTCGACGCCTGGGGGTTGGGCTTCATTCTCAAAGACCGTTCCGCCGATTCCGGTCTCGCCTCCCCGCAGAGCTTTGGGCACGAGGGGGCGTCGGGTTGCGTGATCTGGTGCGATCCGGTGCAGCGGGTCTCGTTCGCGTTTGTTTCCAATAGCCACCTGCTCGGCGGGATGGAGGAGTGGACCACGCGCGTCGAGGCGGCGATCAACGTCTGCCTCTCGGCGGCGACTTGAGGATGGTCCGGAGTTCTGACTACTGACCTCTGACTACTGATTTCTGACTGCCATTCCCGCGCAGGAGGTAACCGATGCTGACCACGCGATTCACCGAGCTGATCGGGTGCACGGTGCCGATCCAGCAGGCGCCGATGAATATCGCGACGCCTGGACTGGCCGCGGCGGTGGCCGGGGCGGGGGGATTGGGCATGCTGGCGACGTGGGGCGCGCAGGGGGTGTCGCCGGAGGAGATCACGGCGGTGTTCGATGCGCTGCCGGGGGAGGTTCCCGGGGCGTATGGCGCGAATTTCGTGCTGCGGTTCGTCGATTCCGGGCAACGGGACGACTGCCTGCGGGCGGCGGCCGAGCGGGCGCGGGTGGTGGAGTGTTTCTATAGCGATCCCGATCCGGCGGTGGTGGCGGTCGTGCACGCATCCGGGGCGCTGGCGAGCTGGCAGGTCGGATCGCGGGAGGAAGCGCTGGCGGCGCAGGCGGCGGGGTGCGATTTCATCGTGGCGCAGGGGAGCGAAGCGGGTGGGCATGTGCGCGGCACGATCGGGCTGCTGGCGTTGCTGGATGAGGTGCTGGGAGCGGTCGAGGTGCCGGTGGTGGCGGCTGGCGGGATCGGCTCGGGCCGGGCGATGGCGGCGGCGCTGGCGGCGGGAGCCGATGGGGTGCGGGTGGGGACTCGCTTCATCGCGGCTGAGGAGACCGGGGCGCATCCGCGCTATCTGGAGCAGCTTTTCGCCGCGCGGGCGAGCGATTCGGTGCTGACCGAGGCGTTCTGGGTGGGCTGGCCGGACGCGCCGCATCGGGTCTTGCGCTCGAGTATTGCGGCGGCGGAGCGGTTGCCGGAGGGTCCGATCGGGGAGGGGAGTCATATCCTGACCGGGCAGCGGTATCCGGTGCAACGCTTCGGGCGGGGCGCTCCGCACGAGGGGATGACCGGGGAGATCGAGGCCATGGCGCTGTACGCCGGGGAGTCGGTCGGTGGGGTTCGGGAGGTGCAACCCGCCGCCGAGATCGTGCGGGAACTGGTCGAGGAGGCGGAATCGCTCTTGCGCCGCTGGTGAGATGGATGAGGGAGAATGCGTTCCGGCAAGAGCGCATGGGGCGTGCAGGAATGCACGGAGGAGATTCAGAAGATGGCGCATCCATTGGTCGAGCAACTGCGGTTCGCGCGGTCGGAGTTTCAGCGGTGTCTGGCAGGGGTGTCGGAGGAGGATGGCTCCACTCGCCTGCTCCCATCGAACAGCATCAGCTGGATCGTGGCCCATATGGCGGGACAGGAACGTCGCTTCTGGCTTATCTGGCCGCAGGGTATCAGCGATGTCGCGCCCGAGCTGGATGAATGGGGGAGGCATGGCCTGCCGGCGAGCACGCCACCGCTTGCCGAAGCATGGGCGGCCTGGCAGGCCGTCACCGAGGCAACCGATCCCTGGCTCGATAGCCTCACCGAGGCAGGGATGGCGGACTATCTGGTCGCCAATGGACAGTCGCTCGATGAAACGGTGGGCACCCTGATGCTGCGAGCGACGTACCACTACTGGTATCACACCGGAGAGGCCAATGCGCTTCGCCAACAGCTCGGCCATACCGATCTGCCCGAGTTCGTCGGCGAATTGGGCACCGAGGCTCCGTACCGGCCGGGAGCGTAACCAGAGAGAGCAATCGATCATGCCCGATGTCGCGCATGATCGAACACTTCTCTCCCGCTCCCGCGGCGGGCAGCGTCGTCGCTATGCGGCCGGTGTGGCCGGACTTTCCAGCAAGCCAAGCTGCTGCCACAACGAAAGCCCGTTCACCTCGGCCCAGCTTTCGACCACCAGATCGCAGGAGACCCGCAAGATCGTCATTCCGGTCCAGGTGACCGGATCGCCGGTGGGCGGCGATCCGAAGAAACTCCCCGTGTTGGTGCCGGTGTCGGTATAGCGGAAGGCCACGCGATCGCCATCGACCACGACATCTTCGAGCGTGCCAGTCAGATCGGGAAACGCGGTAAAGAACCCCGACATCCCGCTCTGGATCGCCGGCAGCCCGACGGCATCCGAGCGCACCCCGAAGTGATGCACGGCGTCGGGGCTCACCACGCCGTCATAATCGGTGACATCGTGCGAGGTCCAGACGTCTTGCCAGGCGTGCGCGAACCCCTCCATCTCTTCCGGAGACGATGCGTCGCACCCGGCGCCCGGGGTGCCGTTCCCGCCGGACGCAGCGGTCGGGGTTGCCTGGACATCGTCCACCAGCCCGAGCTGTGCCAGCAGGTCGGCTTCCGCCCATACGCCGGTAATGCGTCCGCAGGCGAAATGGAAGAAATGGATCCCGCTCCAGCGCATGGCGTTGCCGGTAGAGGCGATGCCTGCGTAGTCGCCGCCGTGCGTGCCGTTGGCGGTCCAGCGAACCACCACGCGATCCCCGTCGACGAGCGTGTCTTCGATCGTATAGGCCGCATCGGGGAACGCCCCCAGCAGCTCGCCCAGCATCTGCTGCACCTGCGGAATGCCGGTCATCTCGGAATAGGCGGCCGGATCCAGCC
Source organism: uncultured Chloroflexia bacterium (assembly GCA_963720855.1). Lineage (GTDB taxonomy): Bacteria > Chloroflexota > Chloroflexia > Thermomicrobiales > UBA6265 > JAMLHN01. The sequence continues at coordinate 29,988 of CAVRGV010000005.1, forward strand.
CCACATTCGGGTCCACGATCTCTTCCAGTACCTCGAACCGCTGCTCGTTGAGCACCTCGGTGAACCAGCGGGCAGCGGTGGCGCTATTCGCGACCGGGTCGGCGATGCAGCTCGCATCTGGACTGGCCACCGGCGACGCATCTTGCGCGGCCGTGCCAGTCAGATTTCTGCCGAGCATGGAAAGCAGCGCGCCCACCCCTGCCAGGCGCATTCCGGATCGCCGGGACAAGCGGAGCGTTTGGGCAGCAGGGTCGGGATTGGGTCGACGGTCGGACATGGAAGGGGTCCCTTCGTTGGTGGAGATCGGGTGGTACGCGAGACGCACGCTGTCCCGGCAGTGTAGCGCCGTTCGTTTCGAAATCCAGCGCATCTCTCTCCGCGCTTGACAGGAAAAGAACATATGTTCTATGGTGGTGACCAGCGGCACACCGGCGGATGGAGCGGGTCTGGGCATTGCTCAGTCCATCCGTCGTGTGTCAGCTTTCCGCCACGAAGGCGCCCTCGCCGTGGTCATTCCATGTCCAATCGACGATTCGCGCTACCCGGCGACGCCGCCGGCTGGTTGGCATCTCCGCCCAATCAGCAGAAGCAGACGTCCCCAGCGTAATGAGCTTCGCACTCGTTATTGCAGCTCGCAAAGGTTTGATTGCACAACGCGCCGTAGTCGCGGTTTGGGTCGCACACATCGCACGTCCACGTATTCGAATTCCAACAGGTGCCGACATGGACGCCGCTGCCGATGGGACACCCGTCGGGAAACTGACCGGGCAAGAAGCAGCAGTAGATCAAGTCCGGGCAGTCGTCGATGAAGAGCGATGCGTGCGCGAACTCGGAGGGGAGCTCGTCATCCTGCTGCCGGTCCGCCACTGGAGCCAGGTTCTCCCCAGCGTACTCGCCCAGGATGTTGGCCTCGTAGATCAGCAGGTTCGCATCGTTGTCGTAGATTGGGTTGAACAGCGTCAGCACCAGGATGTCATCCGCGCCGTCCGGCGTGCTGACTACCAGCGCAGCGTTCGGTGGGTTGTCCGGCGTGAAGCCAAGCTCTACCAGAAGGGTCTCGGTCGGAGCCTGACCGAATGTGCGTTGGGGTCTGTCCGAGAAGAAAATCGTCTGACCGGGGTGACCCGAAAGGGTGAGCACATGGGTACCGCGATCACCCGCTTCAGGAGAGGCCTCGGTGTTGGGCAGGAAGGTTCCTCCGGCTGCGGTCTGGACGAAGAGGGTGGAATTGTCGGCAGCCAGCGGGTCGCTGGCGGTGGGAGTGCCCTGCGCTCGGGAGATGACCGAACCGGCAAGGGCACCGGCGACGCCCAGCGACGCACCCGATATCGCCGAGCGACGACTCAGTTGGGAGTGCGCGAATGCACGGGCAATGCGATCGAAGCGAGACGAATCCATGATGTGCCTCCCCGTGGCTTGGTGACGAGTTTTCTGGTTTTCGGTAGTGTACGGCGATAGTGGGCAGTCCACATAACACTGTGCAGGCGACGGAAGGGAGACTCCGTTCGGGAAACGAGCGGCTGCCACTCGGAACCGCGGAGAGCGATAGTTGGAGTCGATAGGTGAACGCGATGGTGTGGGCGCGAAACGCTACCCAAGCGCCCAGCACCGATCCATGCAGTCGGGGTAGGTCGCGTTGCAAAGCGCTGCCATCTCATCCCAGGATGATCCGCAGGCGTAGCAGACTCCCTGGTCGAAATCTGGGCATCCTCGGTAGGGTCCACCAGGAACCGGCCCCTTCTCGAACACGCCGTTCGATGGAATTCCGGAGTAGATGCACCGGGAGATGTCTGGGCAGTCGTCGATGAAGAGGGTGATCTGGTCGAATTCCGATGGCAATTCGGGATCGTCCTGCTCGTCGTACCAGGAGTCCAGGTTGTCGCCGTGGTACGCGTCCAGAACCCGGGCGCGATAGGTGAGCGTTCCGGTCGCATCCTCGCCGAATGTGCGCGAATAGACCGGATCGAAGAGCTCGATCACCAGCACGTCGCGTTCCCCATCCGGTGTACGCACCACCGCGGCCGCGTTCGGGGGATTGACCGGCGTGAAGCCGAGCATATCCAGGAACTTGACCATATCTGTGGTGCCGACGATGCGTTCCGGGCGGTCGCTGAAATAGGCGATTTGTGAGCCAACGCCAACCATCGTGAGCTCGTAGATCTCCGGGTCGTCGGCCGATTGGGTCCAGGTGCCCCCTTCGGCGAGCTGCACGTAGAGAAACATCGGATACGCGGCATCCCCCGGCTCCGGGGTGGCGTCCTGCGCCGATGCGCCGACCGCGCCTGCGAGGCCCAGCGCGCCAGCCACGCTGGCTGCCAGCGCACTCCGCCGGGTCGTGCGCCGCTGCGCCACGATGTCGGATATCTCGAAACCAGGCATGGAACATTCCTCCGTGCGAAAACGACAGCCTGAAATGGGGCAGGAGATCCGGAAGCGATGCGATTCGTCTGTGAATTGCACAAGTTTGCGAAATTTCGCAATGCCGCGCCAGCCTTGCTGTGAACGGCAGCGGCCGTCACGACGGAATGGCTTGCAAGATCGCCAGTGTCGTGGCGCTCAGGGACCCGCTGGTATCGATCGCTCTGTCGGCCGAACGGCGCAGGAGTGGCTCGATGTCCTGGATCAATGCCATCGTCCGCTCGAGCTCGTCTGGATCCTTGCCGAAGTCGTTCGTGGTGCGGGTGGCGAGTCGCTCCCGGATGATCTCGGTGGGGGCGGTCAGCAGAATGATGTGGTCGAACCGGGGATGCAACAGCCGCTGATTGGGCGAGCACCCACTGACGAAGAGTGGTTCGTCGCCGGCGGAATCGAGCACGGCCGCAATCCGTTCCACGTTCCAGACCCAATCCATGCCGCCGCCAACTCCGGTCAGCTCGCCTTCCGGCGCAGGGACCAGCTCGGAATAGTCCGGACTGTCCAGATCGACCGCGCGATAGCCCAGGCGCGCCAACTCGGCGGTCACGGTCGATTTTCCGGTGCCGGACATGCCGGTGATCAGTACCCGCACAGTCATCGCTGGGCCACGAAGCTGCCCTGTGTCAGGCTGGCGGTCTCGACCAGCTCGCCGTCGACCAGCACATTGGCAAAGGTCAGCGGCAACCCGACGGCCGGGGCGCGCAAGGTTCCGTAGTTCTGCGCGTGCACATGCAGGTGCGGCTCAGACGAGTTTCCCGAATTCCCGACCAGACCCAGCGGTGTGCCAGCCGTGACCCGGTCCCCAATTGCCACGGCGATCGAACCCTTTTGCAAATGCGCCAGATAGAGAAAGGCATTGTTCCCCACTTGCAGCACCACATGGTTGCCGAACGCGTCCGGCGGGTTCTCCGGCAACTGGCCGGGCGGATTGGCATCGTACCCATCGACGATCTCGACCACGGTGGCGTCGATCGGCGCCAGCACCGATTGCCCCCAGGCGTAGTAGTCCTCGTTCGTTGCCCCGTCATGCCGGAAGGTGCTGCCGTCCTGCCAGATCATCAGATCGACCGCATGGCGTTGCTCGGCATTTGCGGCGTGATAATTCTGGCCCACGGTCTCGCCACCCCAGTAGACCCACCAGCGCCCCTCGAACGGTAACCGCATCGACGGTAACGCGGGCAGATCCGCGGCGGGGTCGGGCGCGAGCACCCATTCTTCAGCCATTTGCAGACTGGAGATCTGGTCCGATCCGTCGAACGTGATCGACACCGTCAAGCCCCGCCCACCCCACTCGTAGATCGCGCCATAGATCTGCGTGCCCGGCGCAAGCGGCATCAGCCAATCAGCGGTGCGCTCCCCCAGCGGCTGCTCAGATCGAAATGCGATGTTGGTCAACGCGGCATCGGCCACGTTCTGATCGCGGATGGAGAGGGTGGCCTGCTGCCCGCTGGCGGAAACGTCGGATGGCCAGTCCAATTCTGGTGCCGTCTGGCAGGTCGGTCGAGCCGGTCCAGTGACCGGCGAGCGCCTCGGTGGGAAATGGCGTTCCGGCTACGGGAGACGGTTCCGGGGTTGCGTCGCTGCGGCGCAGCGAAAATGGCGTGAGCGCGCTGCTTTGCAACACGCCGCTCATGGCATTACCTACCACGCGGCCGTCGAAGATGAGATGGAAGTGCGGCTCTTCGAAATGCACCCGGTTGCTGGTGAACTCCAGCAGGGTCGCGTCGATCAGCTCCAGGCTGACCGCTGCTTGCATCTCAGGGGAAAATCGATCGAACAGCGCCTGCGAGTGTCCGGCCGCCAGTAGATCGGATGCCTGCCGACCAAGCTTCAGCCCATGGGCCACCAGCGCGTCGTACTCCAGCACCTGGGCGGTCGCCTCGATCGGTGGCTCGGTCGGTGCGGGAATGGAGTCCGGCGTTCCCTGTGCAGCGACTGACCCCAGCCATGCCGCCGCCATCACGCCCGGCGCGCATTGCAGCAGTCGTCGTCGGTTCATGAATGTTCCTCGAGTCGAGCAGTCAGACTTCAGAAGTCAGTCAGGTCAGCGATCCGAGCCAGAAGAAAATCCTCTGACTGCTGACTGCTGACTGCTGCGTGCTAACTGCTTATTGCTTACTGAACCGGCGCGTTCGGTCCCGGCCAGTATTCGATGTGCTTGGTCCAGGTGCTGCGGGTGGCGTCCGGGATGTCGGTCAGGGTGCCGGTCGCGCCCAGGAAGATCCCCGAACCGCCGACGATCGTCTTGACCGATTGGGTGGTGGCGCCGAATTCGAGCCCCTGCACTTCGAGCGTGCTGCCATCGGCGAAGATGAAGGTCTCCTGCGCCATGCAATCGCCATCGGTATTGACCATCACGCAGCTTCCGTAGGTGACCGAGCCGGTGTCCTGCATATTGTCCGCGTTGTAGAGCGGATCCGGTCCCCACACGATCATGTCCCCCGGGGTCAATCCGTCGTTGGCATAGTCGACCGTGTTCACATTGCGGGACTGGTCGACCAGCTTCAGCTCGACCGGCGCGTTGGCGGCGGTCATCGCTTCCGGCGTCGCCACCGGCACAACCGGGGTTGCATCCTGCGCGCGGGCAACTCCACCGCCCATCAGACAGATGACTGCTACGAGCATGACAACGCCGCGTGCCATTCGAAATCGTTTCATCCCATCGCTCCTGTGTCTGTCAGCGGATACGAATTTCCCGGTACGCCGGGCCATCGCTTCTATCCTAAAGGGAATACGCGGATACCGTCTGGGGCAATGTTGGGGCCGCATGGGCGGCAACGACGAATTCTTGCAGTGGGAACCCAACGAAAGCCGGAGTTCGTCCTTCCTCAGTTCTCATGGGTATCGAGTTGGATCGCTACGCTTTGCAATGGGCATCGCCGTTGTTGCCCGCGGAGGTATCCCTTCCATGCGTCGGATCCTGCACGATCAAGCGCTTACCATCGTCGTTCTCGGGTTATTTTTCGCTTTCCTGACCGGGCAAACGCTGACCGGCTATCGGGTCTACAACGCCGAGCGCGCCGAGCTGGGGGCGTCGCACCTTTCCTACGGCGCCTATCTGCGTTCCGGGCATTTTGTCGAAGCAACTTTCGAAAACTGGGAGAGCGAGTTCCTGCAAATGGGGGCGTATGTCCTGCTGACCGCGTTTCTGTTTCAGCGCGGCTCGGCCGAATCGCGCGATCCGGATGAGCCCAAAGCGGCTGGGGAGCCGCCTCCCGATCCGAGCTGTCCGTGGCCGGTGCGTCATGGGGGCTGGGCGCTCAAGTTGTACGAGAACTCGCTCACGATCGCGCTGCTCGCCATCTTCGCGTTTTGCTTCGGCATGCACGCCTGGGGCGGGTCGCAGGTCTATAGCGAGCAACAGCTTGCCCAGGGGGGCCAGAGCTTTTCCACCTGGGAATACCTGCACACCGCGCAGTTCTGGTTCGAGTCGTTCCAGAACTGGCAGAGCGAGTTTCTGGCGGTGGGGGCGCTGGTCGTGCTTTCCATCTTCCTGCGCCAGCGCGGTTCCCCGGAATCGAAACCGGTCGAAGCGCCGCATTCCAGTACCGGAGCATAAGCCTGGGGCCGCCAGCCGGCCCTCCAGATCGATGGCGCGTGTCGGGAATCGGCCAGCATCGTTGCTGGGCGAACTGACGATGACCGGAGATGGGATGCGCTCAGGAACGGCCGGCCTCCGGGATCAGGCCGCCACGCGCGCGATGCACGGTGAGGTAGGCGAAGCGGTCCGACTCGGCGCGTATCGACCGCTCGTTTCCCTTCGGAACCAGCACGACCCGGCCAGCGGCGAGCGGATAAGCGGACCCCTCGATGGTGACCGTGCCCAACCCAGCGATGCCGACGATGAGCACATCGACCGCGTGGTTCACATGCGGCTCGATCCCCTGGCCGGTATCGAAGACCAGCAGATTGGCGTTGAGATCGGCATCGGTCAGCCGCCAGGCCGGTCCGCGCACCGCGGTCGCGCCGGCAACCGCGGCCAGATCGGCTCCTTGCACACCATCGAAGAGATGCGCCCAGCAGGCGGCATCGCCGCCGGTTTCATCTTCAGCGTCGCCATACTCGACGTTCAAGGCGCCGCCTGATCAGGCACTCGGTGCGCCGGTGGCCTGTGACACCGCCCAGTCGAGCGCATAGTCGGCAACCGCTTCCCATCCCGGTTGACCAACCGTGAAGTGCGAGCGCTCCGGAAAGAGCTCGAAGTCGGTCACGGATCCCGAATTGTGGTACTTCTTCGCATTCGACTCGTTGACCGATGCCGGCATGATGTGATCTTTGCCACCGGCGATGAAGAGGAGTGGGGCACGCTTGGCATTGTGATAATCGACCCAGGTCTCCTGATGTCCGGGAGTGAAATTGGCCAGCACCCCGCCCCAGACCCAGCTCCCCGGCGCCGCGATGGCGTAACGGTCGTACGCGGCCTGTGACTCGGCGTCCGAGAGCGTGTTGGTGAACGCGTAGTGGAACTGGTCCGGGGTGAAGGCCACCGCGCGGTGCCGGTTCGCCGGGTTGTCCAGCACCGGGAAGGTGGCCTTGATCTGCGAGATGGGCAGGGTCAGCACGCCTTCGGTGGGAACCGAATCGATCGCGACCCCGGCCGCGCCAAACCCATGGTCCAGCAGGATCTGAACGAGCGCGCCACCGAAGGAATGGCCCATGAGAATCGGGGGCGTTTCGAGGCCCTGAATGAGCTGCTCCAACGCCGCGACAGTTGCTGGAATCGTGACCCCGGCGATGGGTGAGGGATCGGCGCGTAGCGCTTCGACTTCGATCTCGAAACCTGGATAGGCAGGCGCAAGGACGGTATAGCCCTTCTTCTCGTAATACTCGATCCAGTGCTCCCAACTGCGAGGAGTCATCCAGAGGCCATGAACGAGGACGATGGTGTCTGGGGAGGGCATGACGGATTTCCCTTCTGGTAGGCAAACGTCGAAGGACTGATGAAGTCTTTCCGGATCGTCTCCGCGGCTGGCACCCAGGACGGCCCCCGAGCACATCGATTGTGCGCCGTCTGAGCCAGAACTACAATGCAGCCCCCTCCGACCGGCTCGCCGGCCCGAAACGGATCTCTGATCCAGGCAAGTTCTTCCATCGCAACCGGAACATCCGTCTCGCGTGACCCGATTGCGCCGCGATGGCGCAGGTATGTTGTGCTTCGAGTGGAACTCTGCGAGAAGCTCCGTGCATCGACAATTCCCGGGTTGGTCGTGATTGCCGGAGGTGCGCAGGTGGCGTGAGGGCAATCACACCTCCCGTACGGTCATGTACCGTACGGGAGGTGTGCGCTCTTCAGCTGGAAATCTGTGCTCTTCCTTGCTCCCGAGTCGTGTGGATAGTCGCCGATTGCGACGCTGCCGGTATCAGGAAAGGACTGGCACGATGTTCTGGTTGTGCCGGAAGCGGTTTTCCGGGTCGTACATTCGTTTGAGCGCGGCGAGCCGGTCGTAGTTCGGGCCGTAGGCCGCGCGCACGCGATTGCCGTTTTCCAATTGCTGCTCGCTCAGGTAGTTGACGTAGACGCCGCCATTCAGATGCGGTTCCAGCTTCGCCCAAAGGGCACGGACCCAGCGCACGTTGGTTTCGTCATCGGCCGGGTCGTCCCAGGCGCTGGTGATCAGGAAGTTGTAGGTGGCGTTCCGATGCGGGAAGGCGGTCGCCGTGGTTGCGACACGGTTGATGGCGCCGCCCATCTGCTCGAGGAAGAAGGTCGCGTTGGGTGTGGGGGCATCGGCGTATCCATCGACGAGCAGGTCGATGATCTCATCGGAAAGATGATCGACGAAGGCCGACTTCCAATAGTTGCGCTTTCCCGCGGGATAGGCGGGATCGAACATCCCCTGCAACGCGAGATAGGGGATGGGGCCGGCGGCGTCCGCAATCGGCTCCCCATAAGCTTTCAGTGGCGCGACCGCGGTTTCGCCGTCGGGGAGAGGCCCGGCATAGACCGGGATCATGGCGCACGCTTGTACTCCGCCTTCCATGCTCACGACCCCGAGATGGACCAGCAGCTCGTCTGGCTGGTTGGCCATGCGGTCCCGCGCGAAGCGGAAGAGCTCCTTTCCGGCTTCTCGGGGATAGAAGATCGGCCCGGCTATCAGATTGGGACCGACTTCGTGCAACTGGAACTCCATCGAGGTGACGACCCCGAAGTTTCCGCCGCCGCCCTGCACGCCCCAGAAGAGCTCCGGGTTTTGCGCCGGACTAGCGATCAGCAACTCTCCGTTGGCGGTCACCACATCGGCGGAGACGAGGTTGTCGCAGCTCAAGCCGTATTTGCGCATGAGCCAGCCGAGTCCGCCGCCCAGGGTGAGCCCGGCGACGCCGGTCGATGGGATGACGCCGCCGGTGGTGGCCAAACCGAAGCGCTGGGTCTCGCGGTCGAGGTCGCCCCAGGTGACGCCGCCTTGCACCCGGGCGCGCCGGTTGGCGACATCGACGTGGATGCCTTTCATGTGGGTGAGATCGATGACCAGACCGTCGTCACAGAGCGCGGTGCCGGCCACATTGTGGCCACCGGCGCGGACCGCCACGGACAGATCGTGCTCGCGAGCGAAGGCGAGCGCGTCCATGACATCGGCGACTCCCGCGCAACGCGCGATGACCGCCGGTTTGCGGTCGATCATCGCGTTCCAAAGGATGCGGGCGTCGTCATAACCGGGATCGGCGACAAGCAATATCTCCCCGCGCATGGTGGCGCGCAGAGATTCGGCCTCATCGAAGCGTGTCGAAGACGAGTTGTGTGCGAGCGTAGTACCCATCGATCGCTCCTTTCTGCGTGTGGCGCGTCCGGTCCGAAACCGGGCAGACGCATGTTCGGGGAGACGTTATGTTCGTGCGAGTGATAGCTGCAATCCTAGCTCCTTTCCTCCCGGTGTCAATCGGCGGTGCCGAATCGCATTGCGGTTTTCGGCGACAGACGGAATTCCAGCGAGTCAGGTTTCAGATCTGGTCGTCGCGCGAGCGGTCGCTGGATGTACGGCTCGAACGGTTGGTGGGAACCGGGTCGTTGAACATGGCCTGTCGCTCCTCTCGCTACGGGGAGGATGCCTGCTCGTGAATCGCATGCCATCGGTAGTTCTGCGGATTTTCCAGGCGGGTCCCGGCCGGGTTTTCCTGCGGACGCTCCGTAGAAAACGAGCCGCTATCGATCGAGCTCTGGAGTAATTTCCAGCAAGTGATCCGTTCCGCCCAATTTATTGCGGCCATCTCCCCAAACGCCCAGCTTCCCTCTACACTGAGGAGCTATGACCGTGACCGCCGATTCCATCCCGGCCGAGCTCCTGCCTGACGCCGCGCGTGCCCCGATTGGGCTGACCACCGCGGAGGTGGAAGCACGCCGCGCGGAGGGGTTGGGCAACCACATCGAGAACAAAACCAGCCGCACCTACCGGCAGATCATCGAAGACAACCTCTTCACCTTCATCAACACCACCCTGCTCGGCATCGGCTTCATTCTCATCCTGCTCGGACAGCCCAAAGACGCGCTGATGTCCTCCGGGCTGGCGATCATCAATGCCTCTATTGGCGTGGTGCAGGAATCGATTGCCAAGCGGCGGCTCGACCGGATCGCCCTGCTCAACCGGCCAACCGCGCGGGTGATGCGTGACGGGCAGGATGTGGAGATCGATCCCAGCGAGCTCGTGATCGGCGATCTGCTGGTGGTCGAGCCGGGTGACCAGATCCTGCTCGATGGCATCGTGGTTGGCCCGGGGCAGATCGATGTCGACGAATCGCTGCTAACCGGCGAAACCGACAGCATCAATAAAAAGGAAGGCGACACCGTCTACGCCGGCACCTATGTGCTGACCGGAAAGGCGTGGTACCAGGCGGAAAAGACCAGCGAGCAATCGATTGCCGGCACGATTACCGCAGGAGCGCGCCAGTTCACCATCTCGCTCACGCCCTTGCAACGCGATGTGAACTATGTGGTGCGCGCGCTGCTGGCGATCGCCATCTTTCTGCTGGTGCTGGTGCTGCTCAGCTCGCTCATCTGGGCCTATCCCATCAATGACACGGTGGTCGGTGCGGCGGTTATTCTCGGCATCGTGCCGTCCGGCCTCTTCCTGATGATCACCGTCACCTACTCGATGGGCGCGTTACGGCTTGCCCGTAAAAATGCCCTGGTGCAGCAGGTCAACGCGGTCGAATCGCTGAGTAATGTCGATGTCTTCTGCGCCGACAAAACCGGCACCCTGACCGCCAACAAGCTGGTGCTCACCCAGATCGAGCCGATCGGCAACCTCTCCGAGGACGAGGTGCGGACCATGCTGGCGGGCTTTGCGGCCAGCGTGCCGGCCGGCAACAAGACCAACGAGGCGATCGTGGCGGCGCTCCCCGGCAAAGCGCAGCCGCTGGTGGGGAGCATCGCCTTCAGCTCCGCGCGCAAGTGGAGCGCCATCTCTGCCAATACCGACGATCTGCGCGGGGTGTTCGCGCTCGGCGCGCCGGAAATGCTCGGTCCGCTGATCGAAGGGGATCGCCAGCTCGAGGCGCCGCAGGGGTGGGCCGCCCAGGGATGGCGTGTGCTGCTGTTTGCCTACAGTCCGGAGCCGTCCAGCCTGGTCGATACCGATGGCGACCCAGCCGCGCCGCTCGATCTGCGGCCCGCGGCCTGGATCGCGTTTTCCGACGAGCTGCGTCCCAATCTGGAAGAGACGCTGGACGGGTTCCGCAAGGCCGGGGTGCGGCTCAAGATCATTTCCGGCGATAACCAGGAAACGGTGGCCGCGCTCGCGCGTCAGGCCGGCTTTTCCGCCGATGCGATCCTGGTTTCCGGGCTCGATCTGGCCAAGATGACCGACGCCGAGTTCGATCAGGCGGCCGAGGATGGCGATATCTTCGGGCGGATTACCCCCGACCAGAAAGAGCGCCTGATCGAATCGATGCGCCGCCACGGGCACTATGTCGCCATGACCGGCGATGGCGTGAACGATGTGCTTTCCATCAAGAAGGCGAATCTCGGCATTGCCATGCAGAGCGGGTCGCAGGCAGCCCGCGCGGCGGCCGATATCATCTTGCTCAAGGACTCATTTGCCGCGGTGCCGGCCGCGTTCCGGGAAGGCCAGCGCATTCGCCGCGGGTTGCAAAGCGTGCTCAATCTCTTCCTGGTGCGCGTTTTCACCGTCAGCCTGATCATCATCGCGGTGACGTTCGTGCGGGGCGGGTTTCCCTTTTCCCCATCGACGATGACGTTGCTGACCCTGCTGACGGTTGGTATTCCCACGTTTGCCCTGGCGATCTTTGCCCATGCCGGCCGCGCGCCCGACCGTATTCTCCTGCCGCTTTTCAAGTTCGTGCTTCCGGCGACGATCCTGATGTTTCTGGTGGCGGTGGTCGTTTATCTGATCTTCTATTTTGTGAACGATGTCGATCTGCAAACGCTGCGGCATGCCTCGGCGGCGGAAGTGAACAACCCGGATGTCTCCGGCGCATTGGCCAAGGACGCGCTGACCTACGTGATGATCCTCTGCGGGCTGGCGCTGGTGGTCTTTACCGCACCGCCGAACGAATGGTGGGCGGTGATCGAGGAGACCGATCACGATTGGCGCCCAACCGCGGTGGGACTGCTGATGATCCCGCTGTATGTCGCGATTCTCTATTACCAATGGTCGCGCAATCTCTTCAGCGTGCGACTATTGGATTGGTGGCACTACGTGATCATCGCGCTCGCGGTGGTCGCCTGGACGTTCGGGCTGCGCTACGCCTGGAAGAACAAGATTTTCGACCGGTTCTTCGGGTACGGGTAGGACTGGGCGCCGGGACGTGGCAGGCTAAAGCTCCAGTTCTTGCCCGACCTCGAACCACCATTCTTCGAGCTCAGTGAGAACCGAGCGTAACGTGGGTTGATTCGCCGCGCCGATCCACTCAGGTGGGATGATTTCCCGTCCGGTCACAACATCGAATCGATGCTTGTGATGAGCATCGGGTTGCCCCTCTCTCGTGTAAACGTGGGCGTTATCATAGCGAAATATGGGATGGTCTTCAGCTTTGCCGACACCTGCATGAAATGTGTATCGCTAAGACTTCAACAAATCTGCGCATGTCCAGTTCAAGGACGATCACGACATTGAAGATACATGCCATCAAGGCAAGTCAGACGGCCCTCGATCAGATGGCACGTTCGATCGGTACCAGCAAAGAACGAGATCGTGTTTTGTTCGATGAAGTGGTCGAACTCGCGCAGCGTGGCGTCGTGGATCGTTGAATAGCGGTCGAAATTGAATCGGGTGCGAGCGATCACTAGCCAACCGTCGTCGCTCGGGTAAGCCGATAGAAATCCATGATCCATTTGCAGACCTCGAGCGTTTCCTGGAGTCGGCCGTCCTCGATGGCTTCATGGACATCGCAAGAGGGGATGCCGAACTGCTCTTCGTAGGCGAGCACACGGCTTCGAAGCGTGTTCACGTGTTCGACATAGCGCTCGATCACGTCGCGTTCTGCGAGCAATTGATCGGCGAGTTCTTTGGAGGTGGGAGTGGTGGGGTTGGTGAGTACCATGGATGCGCATCCTTCAGGAAGACAGACATAGATGAATTGTAGCGGTCGCATCGGTAAAGGAAAACGCAGAACGGCCCCGGGCGCTTGAGGTGAGGACGCGATCGTGCCCAAAACAAAACAAATCGCGTCGATCACCCCAAGCGCCCGGGGCCGGACCCCTGCCCGGTTCCGGGCAGGGGATTCTTTCAGAGCATTACCAGATCACCACACGGTCTGCCGGAGCAATGTACTCCGGATCGCCGGGCTGCACATCCGGGAACGCCTGCGTAGAAGGCATCCATGTTCAGCGCCGGGAGGACCGCTCGCGCGATACCGGGCGAGTGCTCGTCGGTCAGGATCTGGGTGCGGAGCGATTCGTCGCGCACCTTTTCTCGCCAGACCTGCGCCGCCGCAATGAAGAACCGCTGATTCTGGCTCAACCCGTCGATCGCGCCCGGATCGCCTTGCCGCTGCAGAGCGAATTGCAGCGCGTCGTAGGCGGCTTGCATGCCGCCCATATCGGCCACGTTCTCGGTCACGGTGAGCTGGCCGTCGATGAAGAGATCGGGCAGCACTTCGAAGTCGCCATACGCCTGGACCACGGCTTCGTTCCGGGTGGTGAAGGCTTCTTCGTCGCTGGGGGTCCACCAGTCGGCGTAATTGCCATGCAGGTCGAACTGGGCGCCCTGCAAGTCGAAGGCGTGGGTGATCTCATGCCCGATCACGTAGCCGATCGCGCCATAGTTGGAGGCCAGATCGGCATTCGGATCGAAGAACGGCGCCTGCAGGATCGCGGCCGGGAAGGTGATGTCGTTGGCGGTCGGGTTGTAACCGGCGTTCACCGTCTGGGGCGACATGCCCCACTGGTTCGGATCGATTGACATCCCGGCGCTGGCCATGGCCATGCGGGTCTGCATCGCCATCGCATTGAAGGCGGTGGCCCAGTAGGAATCGCCGATGCTGAAGCTGTCGTAGCTCTGCCACGAATCCGGGTAGCCGACCTTGACGGTCATTGCCTGCAGCTTCTGGATGGCCTGCAGCTTGGTGACGTCGGACATCCAGGGATTGTGCTGCAGCCGGTATTCGAACGCTTCCTTCAAGATTGGCGACAAGCTGCTCCACCTGCGCCTTGGCTTCCGGGGAGAAGTATTCCGCGGCATACGCGCGGCCGAGGGCATCGGGCAGGAAGGCGTTGACCGAGTTCAGCGCGTCGACCGCGGGATCGTTGCTGGACTCGACGCCGTACATGGCCGAATAGAGACCGCCGAGCGCGCTCTGGAAATCGTCGCCCAGATAGTCGCTGGCGATCATGAGGACTTGCAGCTTGAGATAGTCCTGAATGGTCGCGACCGGAGTGGAGCTGACGATGGTCTGCGAGATCGTTCATCAGCTCGACTTCCGAATCGATGACGATGGTCGAGCCATCAGCATGTCCGCCAGCCGCTTCGATGTAGGCCTGCCAGTCGAGCAACGGGTACATCTGCTGCAGCACCGCGACCGGGGTCGGATTGTCGATCACCGAGAAATCCTGCGCATCGACCGGGGAGAGCATCTTGCCGGCCAGGGTGGCTTCGAAGGCGTAGGCGTTGGTGGCGGCTTGCTGCGCCTGCTCCGGGGTATAGCCGATCAACTGGAAGAGCTGCGCGGCGGCAGTCGCGGTAGGCTTGCTGCGCCTTGAGATGTTCCTGTGTACTGCCTTCGTAATAGGTCACATCTGGCAGCCCCAGGGCCGGTCCGGCCAGGTAGTAGACCGCGGTGCTGCTGTCATCCGGATCGGGCGAGACCGAGATGTTGAACAGGTCGGGAATGCCGGCGAACTGCGGGCTGGCAAAGAGCTGGTGCAGCGAGGCGATGTCGGTGGCGGAATCGATCAGATTCATCTGCGGCATCACCGGCGCGGCGCCGAGCGCATTGCGGGACTGGGTATCGACGCCTTGCAGGAAGAACTGACCGGCTTTCCACTCGTCCGAGCCGGGCTGCGGCGCTGTTGGCCATCTGCTGGATCAGCTCGATTTGCTGGTTGAGGGTCTGGATCTAAAGTTGCTCGAAGGTGCCGTAGGAGGGCATGCCGTCCGGAATTTGGGTCCGGTCGAGCCAGCCGCCATTGGCATAGCGATAGAAATCGTCGCCGGGCGAGACGGTGGGGTCCATATCGGACGCCTGCACGCCGTGGGACGAGGTGATTTGCGATTGCGCCAGGATGCCGCCGCGATTGGCGACCACCAGCATAAGCGCGATCGCGATCGATGCGAGGATCGATCTGAACCGCAACGGGTTCGGCCATGGTCATCGAACTCCTGATATGCACGAGTCTGTCGTCGAGGTGCAAAAGGCGTTACTGCCTCCGCTTCCATATCTTCATACGCCCATAAGGTTTCGATAGGTTCAAATCTTCAGAATGATTTCAGCTTCACTCAGGCTCGTTCCAAGCTCCATGCACGCTTGTCGTGCACGCGAAACCACTAAGCCCCGGTCCCAGCATGCTGGGACCGGGGCTTGGTTGTGCCTGGGAAAGTCGCTGTTCTACCAGATCACCACGCGGTCTTCCGGGGCGATGAAGGCGGGATCGCCGGGCTCGATACCGAACGCCTCGTAGAAGGCATCCATATTCGCGGCCGGCACGGTGGCCCGGGCGATGCCGGGGGAGTGGGAGTCGGATTGCACCTGGGAGATGAGGGCTTCGTCACGGATCTTTTCGCGCCAGACCTGCGCGGCCGCAATGAAGAAGCGCTGGGCCTGGGTCAACCCGTCGATCTCGCCCGGATCGTTTTCCTGCAGGGCGAGCTGCAGCGCATCGAAGGCGACCTGCAACCCGCCCATGTCGGCGACGTTCTCGGTGACGGTGAGCTGACCGTCGACGAAGAGATCGGGCAAGACCTCGACCTTATCGTACTCAGCCACGACATCCTCGTTCAGTGCGTCGAAGGCGGTGCGGTCGGCATCGGTCCACCAGTCGACGTAGTTCCCGTCTTTGTCGAACTGCGAGCCGCTCAGAGTCGAAGGCATGGGTGATCTCATGCCCGATCACATAGCCGATCGCGCCGTAATTGGAGGCGGGGTCGGCGTCTGGATCGTAGAACGGCGCCTGCAGGATCGCAGCCGGGAAGGTGATGTCGTTCTTGCTCGGGTCATAGCCGGCATTCACGGTCTGGGGCGACATCCACCATTCGCCCCTATCGACCGGCTGGCCGTACTTGGCCATCTGCTCCTTGCCCTCGGCCACCAGCGAATCGAAGACCGTGGACCAGTAGGAGTCGCCAATGGTGTAGTTCTCGTAGGTCTGCCAGGTATCCGGGTAGCCGACCTTGACCCTCATGGCATCGAGCTTCTCGATCGCGGCTGCCTTGGTCTCATCGGTCATCCAGGTGTTGTTCTCGAGCCGAACGCGGAAGGCGGCGATCAGGTTCTCGACCAGGGCTTCGATATCGGCCTTGGCCTCGGGCGAGAAGTACTCGGAGACATAGACCTGGCCCATGGCCTCGGGCATCAGGCTATTGACCGCGGTCAGCACATACTGCTCGACCTGGCGTTGCTCCAGCACGCCGTAGAGCGCCTGCTGGTAGCCGAAGTAGATATCGCGCACCTGCTGATCGAGATAGGGCGCCGCGCCCAGCATGGTCTGCAGGGTCAGATAGTTCTGCATCGTCTGCAGGTCGGTCTCGCCCAGGGTGGTGGCGAGATTTTCCATCAACCGCTTCTCGGAATCGATCACGATCGAGGAGCCGTCGACCGTTGCGCCGGCATTGGTCAGATAGGCCTGCCAGTCGAGATCGGGATAGAGGGTTTGCATAGTCATCCAGCGTGGTCGGGTTGTAGATCACGGCGAAGTCCTGCGCCTCGACCGGGGTCACCATCTGCGCGGCAAGCGAGGCCTCGAAGTCGTAGACCGCCTGTGCGGCCGCGGTGGCGTCCGCCTCGGACATGCCGATGAGCTGGAAGAATCCGGCCGCGGTGGCCTTGTACGCCTCACGCGCGGCGATGTTGCTTTCGGAGTCTTCGGTGTAATAGGTCACATCGGGAAGACCCAGGACGGGACCGGCCAGCCAGGCGGTATTGACCGTGCTATCGGCGGGATCGGCGGTGAGCCCGACATTGAAGAAGTCGGGAATTCCGTTGAAGGCCGGCGAGGCCATCTTCTCATGCATATCGGCCAGATCGGTGATCCCGGCGATCGACATCCAATTGCGGCTGCAGCGGGGAAATGCCCTGGGCGTTGCGGGTTTCCATGTCGACACCCTGTTTGTAGAACTCGACCGCTTTCCATTGGTCGGAGCCTTCCTGCAGGGTGTTGTCGTTCATGAGCGCGTCGAGCTGCGCGAACTGTTGCGCCTCCGTCTTGTCGTAGAGCGCATCGAAGACGCCGTAGGAGGAGGCGTCGGCCGGGATCTCGGTGCGGGCCAGCCAGCCGCCATTGGCGAACTGGTAGAAGTCCTGTGCCGGATCGACCGCCAGGTCCATGTCGGCAACCTGGATGCCATGGGTCGTGGCAACGGGAGACGCCACCGGCGAGGCGGCGGGACTGGCGACCGGCGATTGCGCCAAGGCCGGCGCAAGGCTGGACAGCGCGAAGAGCACGGCAACGAGCAACGTGCCGAAAAGCGGGAATCGACGCATAGCGCACACTCCGATGACGAACGACGAATCAGGTTCGATAGCTGGGTCAATGGTACTGCGAACCCACCCCGAAAACTGAAGTTTCGGGAGCGGCTGACCTGAAGAATTGGAGAGATTCAGGTCGGAACGAAGCGGTGGTCACCGGGATCGGAAAGCGACGATGACGGACGTGAAACGAGGCGGCCAGTTCGGCCGCCTCGTTTGGATGTCTCGATGCGTTGGAGAGAGACTTATTCCGCCGGGTTGACGAAATCGTCGATGTACCAGTGACCGTCCTGCTCGGCGAGGTAGAAGAGGGTCGGACCCTCGGCTGAGGTATCGTCGCCCTGGTTGTCGCCAACGATGATGGCGGCCACGCGGCCATCCGGGAGGAGCACCATATCCTGGAACTCGAGGATGACGGTGCGGTCGGTTTCGGCAATTGCCTCAGGGGTGGCCAGCGAGTCGTAGAGCTCCTGGCTGATCGGACCGGAACCGCCGATGAGGCGCTCGAGCGCGCTCTGGGAGTAGGCGGCCATGGTCAGCAAGGTGGACCCGGTGTTCAGGCAGGCCACGTTGACGATCATCGACTGCTCGACCGCATCGCGGGTGGCATCGTCGAGCGGGGTGCCCTCGGGCAGCGTGAGCTCGGCGCCGGGGGTGGCTTCGGCCGTCGCGGCGACTTCAGCAACCGGGCTGGCAGCATAGGACGAGAGCTGCTCGTAAGTTGGCGCGGTGAGCGTGCAGAGCTCCGGCGCGGGTGAGATGGGGGTCGCGTCCTGCGCGGCCACCGGTGCGCCGAACGCCATGACGCCAAGCATGAGCGCTATCAACGGGGCAAAGAGGAATCGTTTCATCGTGAGCCTTTCTCTGGAACGGAGATTCTTCGATCCTGGACAGGATCGGTCGCGCTTTAACTCTGACACTGTGCCGCCATGTTGGCAAATGTCGGTATGCCGCGCTTCACATGACCCGCGCACACGCTGGCCGCCTGGACTTTTCCGGAAAATGGCCATTGGTTCCGGAATTCGTCCAGTACGTAGGCGATTCCCACCGGGAAAAACCGTACTTCTACGGATGACGGCAGTGTGCGTAGCGAAGATGCTTCCTTCAGATTCCCGAATTCGGCACATGTCAGGGAGGTATCTATGCATCGGTGCATCCGCGCGGCCATCGTGGTCATGCTGCTTCTTGGATCGCTCGTAACGTTGCCTGGGGCAGCGCGCGCTCAGGGCAATGTCACTGGGACGGTCTATACCAGCCCAACGTTCGACTATCAGCTCCAGTGGAGCGCGCCCTGGTTCTTCATCGAAGAAACATCGGAGAGTGGGGCTGACGATGCACTGTATTCTCCGACGGGGTTTCGCAGGCCAGTTTCCTTTTGCCTTCCCGCCGGGTGCATCGTTGCAGGAATTCCTGGATGCGGTTCTCAGCGGGCGAGCGATCCCAGGCATATCGAATTTCGACCGATGCTCGATGCCCAGGGGCGTTCCGACTCAGGGGAATGAACGGCGATCAGGAATGGGCGGTCTATACCGGAACGCGACGCTGGAGGACGGATCGACGATCGATTTCATGCGAGTATTACAACATGCGTTCGCTCGAGCGGTGGAGTCATTTTGCTGATGACGGGTACAACCGTTTCGTATTACTGGGACGACACCTCGTTGCAATCCTGGCACGACTTTGCCGATTCCGTGCTGGTGGACGATGCGACACCAACGCCAGTGCCGACCGAGCAAGTCCCAATCGAGTCTCCGACTCCTGACGACGCGAGCGGCCAGCGACCAGGATTTGACGCCACTTCGACAGCTGAACCTGAGGTGAGTCCGACCGGCGTGCCCGATGTGACGGCGACGCCGACCCCTGCAGGAGCGGGAGAACCCGCCCCAGCATTCGCGGCAGGACCGTGGCGTATCGCCGTGCGGGCCGTGGATCTCGGCGAGACGATCGACTATCTCGGACTCGGCTACGTCGACGGAAACCAATGGGTAGTCGTCTATGCCGATGTCACCAACTGGTCCGAAACAGACCAGCAGCTCGATGCGGCCAGCATGACGCTGTCCACCGCCAGTGGGAACGTTGCTCCGGATGCGGTCAACACGCAATCGACCGCTTCGCTGCTGGGACTGGAGCCAGCGAACGGCAGTACCGCGCAGGTTCCGGCTGGATCGTCGATTCGGGTGGCGCTGGTCTATTCGATTCCGGTGAGCGAGACCGAGCTCATTCTGAGCGTCGATGGCAATCAGCTTCCGCTCGAGGATGCGGTTGGCCGCCAGTTCGATGTGACCGATCTCTCCACGATTGCGACGCCACCTGCGCTGCTATCGGGCACGCTGCGCGTCGCGCCAGACAATGGCAGCGAGCAGCCGGTTTTCGTGGTCGATACCGACAACGGTGAGGTCCAGGTTCAGTTGGCGGGTGTCGACTTCACGGAAGATGGACGTTGCAGCTCGATTGGCGGCGATCCGGTCGAAATCTCGGTGGATTCCGTTCCCAGCCAGACCGTTTGGCTGGAGACCGATCCCGCCATCGCCGAGGCAGATACCTACTATGTCTGGCTGGATGATGGCGCAGGTGGACGGGTTCTGCTCAACGTGAGCTTGATCGCAAACGGTCTCGCGTTCGAAGGCGATTTGCCGGAAGCAGCTCGCTTCGGGGCATGGCTGGAACATGCCGAGCAGATTGCGCGGTCCAACAGCGAAGGGATCTGGCAGTTCTGTAGCTAAGCGGTTCGTGTCTCGCCTGGGGGCGACGGGCCCCGCAGGACGAGATTCAGACGCCCTCGGCCGGAAATCACCCGGCCGAGGGCACGAACGGGAGATCGAATGACACGTACTCCTCAGCGCGCAGCGTGGGCATCTGTTCTCGCGCTTACGATCCTGCTGGCATCGCTCGCGTTCCCCCTGGCCGAAAGCTCGGCCCAAACATGGACCGGTACCTCCTCTGTCAGCGAGCAGGACACCGCCGTTCTCATCTTCGATCCGAATGTGACCATTCAGGATCGCGTGTTGATCACCGAAGCGGTCCACCTGGCGGAGGACTTTTCTACGGCGCGCTTCGCGATGAACATGGGTTCGGACGTCACCGTGAGCGCACTGCCGATCCCCAGTCCGCAGGATCCGTATCTGATCGCCGCTACTTACGGGACGTCGATCGTGATCTACACCCAATCGCTCGGCTGGCTCGAATTACCACCGACCGAGCGGGTTCGGGTCGTGATTCATGAATACACGCATGCGTATCAGTCCGCGAAATCGGCAGATCGACAGCTCGCCTCGGCAGCCTGGTTCGAAGAGGGAGTGGCGGAATACCTCAGTATGGTCGCGCTTTCCGAGCTGGGACTGGTCGATCGTGATGCGATGGAAGGTCTCTTCGGGAGCACGGTCGCGTTCACTCCGCTGCCCACGTTGCAGGAGCTGGAAGACTACAGCGCGATGCAGGCGCAGCCGGGCGAGGTCTATCCGCTCGCGTATTTTGGGGTCGCCCAGCTCATGCAGGATCTTCCGCTGACCGCGATCGATGCGTATTACACCGAGCTGAGCGGGGGAACGTCGTTTCCGCTGGCGTTCGAGCGCGCGTTCGGGATCGCCCCAGCGCCGTTTTATGATGCATTCGCCGAGTTTCGCGCCACCGGACTCCCGCAGATGCAGGACTTCCCGGGCGAACTTGAGATCATCGAAGGGATCGATCTTGCCAGTCCGGTGACGCCTGACCGGCTTCCGTTGCTGGTGATTGCCGGAGAGCAGGCGTTGATCGTGGCGGAAGCAGTGCCGGGCGCCAATTGCACGCTCGATCTGATGGTTGCCGATCACTCCGTGCTGGGCGAGCGCCGCGCCACGTTTACCAACGGAGACGGCCAGGTGTTCTGGTTGCTGACCATTCCGGACGATCTGCCCACTGGACAGGCAACGGTCGCGCTCGCATGCGGCGCGGATCCGTTGATTGCGCCGGTGCTGGTGGCGTAAGCCTGCGGGCAAAGGGCCGCGCCACAGGCACCAACCCACACAATCACGCTGCACTTTTACGTTCGCACCCGGCACAACGTTGGACGATGTCGTGGGGTCGTTCGGCGAAATGACGTCAGATGTCTCGAATTTCCAGCCGATGCTCGATGCCCAGGGCGTTCCGATCGAGGTTTACCGATTGCCACAAGCGGTATCGGAATCGCTGAAACGGTCGTTACCGATTTTTAGAAGCTTCGAGTCGACCGTTCGCGGAGAAGAGGGGCCCCTGCTTTTCATCCGTAAGGAGATCTAGCTAGCCCGCCGGTGCGAGGAGTCAATCAGCCGACCCCCGGCACTCCTCGTCATGACTTCCGTTACGCCGGGCGGCATCGATGGCCTCCAGGCGCGGCAGGAGCACCAAGTCGGCCGCTTCCCCGGCATCCCTGAGAAGCGTCTTGCGCGGCGTGCCTATCAGCGCACGCATGGTCAGGCCACGAGCAAAATCCGTGACTTGGCTCGCGCGCACGGCTACCGGAAAGTCGGACGGGATTTCTCCCGCGCTGATCGCGTCCCGGAAACGACCTTCCACCAGCGCGGCGGCGCCGGCGGCCGCGTTTTGCAGGAACTGCCGGACCTCAGCGTCGTCCACAAGCGGCGCGACGCACATCGAGAAGACACCCCCGGGCGGATCCTTTCTCGGTCGCACTTTCGACGGCGTACCTCAGGAAGCCGGCGAGCGAGTCGCGAAGAGTCTGCGGCGAGAGGAGCGCCTTCGCGGCGCGAGCGCCCTTCTTCTCCGCGTACGCCTTGAGGACGCGCAAGAATATCGTCCGCTTGTCCCCGAAGACGGCATACAGGCTCGGCCGTCCCACGCCCATCCCGGCGACGAGATCGTCGATCGTCACTCCGTCGTAGCCCTTCGACCAGAAACTTGGGTCGCCTTTTCCAGCGCGTCCCGTCTCGTCGAAGCTGCGCGGCCGTCCCCGCGGCCTGGCGGTATTTTGAAACATTTAGTTCAAAACTCCTTGACAATGGCCATCGCCCAATATATAACCGAATAGTTCGAAATTAGCAAGTCGTCCGGCCTCGCGTGGCCTCACGACTCGACCTTCACCCTTCACCACGGAGACGCCCATGAAACATTCGATCGCGCTCGTCACCGGCGCCACCTCCGGGCTCGGTTATGCGGCAGCCCGCCTCTCGCCGAAGAGGGCTGGCGCGAGATCATCGTCACCGGGCGCAGCCTGGCTCGGGTCCAGGAAACGGCCGCTCAACTCGCGGCTGAGACCAAGACACAGGTCTTCACGCCGCTGGAGCTGGAGCTGGACACGCCGTCCAGCGTTCAGTCCGCCCTCGCCGAGCTGGTCAAGCGAGGTCGGCCGATCGATTTCCTGCTGCTCAATGCCGGGATGGTCCCAGGTAAAGAAGCGCGTGCTCACTGCGGCGGGCATCGAGGCGTCTCAGGCCCCGCTGATCGGCCATCATCAACTGACTGTCGGGTTGCTCCGCGCCAACCTGCTGAGCCCCAACGCGCGGATTGTTATCGCCAGCGCGGAACCTGCCCGAGGGGGCGTGCCCATGTTCAAGTACACCGACCTGCCGGCCTTCGCGGCCAAATACCACCAGGGTGACCGAACCGCCGCTGTGGAAGCCCTGATTCACAACGGGCCGAACGTGAAGTACGTGCCCAACAATGCGTATGCCGACGCGAAGCTCATCATCGCTTGGTGGGTCGCGGCGCTGGCGCGCCGGCTACCCTCCGGCATGGCCGTGTACGCTGTCTCGCCCGGTGGGGCGACCGCCACCAAGGTGGCGCGAAACGCTGGCCCGTTGTTGAAGTATCTGTTTATCCCAATCGTGAACCTCATTCCCGGCATGAATCAGACGCCGGAGACCGCGGCCCGTCGGTACCTCCAGGCGTCGGAGTTCGGAACCGACGTCTCAGGGCAATTCTTCGCCTCGGCTCAAGGGAAGTTCTCAGGCCCAATCGAGGTGCAGCGCCAGCCACACCTCCACGATCGCGCCAGCCAGGAAGCCGCGTGGCAGGCCGTCGTCAAGGTCTCCGGCGTCGATTTCTCTTCCCCAGCATCCTTGAGCGCGGTGTCCTGAAGGAGAGCCCGATCGCGGCTGAACTGATCCCGGTTACCCCCGACCGGCTTCCGTTGCTGGTGATCAGCGGGGAGCAGGCGTTGATCGTGGCGGAAGCAGTGCCGGGCGCCAATTGCACGCTCGACCTGATGGTTGCCGATCACTCCGTGCTGGGCGAGCCCCGCGCCACGTTTACCAACGGAGACGGCCAGGTGTTCTGGTTGCTGACCATCCCGGACGATCTGCCCACCGGGCAGGCAACGGTCGCGCTCGCCTGCGGCGCGGACCCGTTGCTGATGCCCGTGCTCATCTTCTGATCGACGGCCTCGACAGTTACGGGCGGCACAGGAGAATCGGCGAGGAATAGTCCCGCCGATTCGTCCATAAATCGGTTGCCGGGGTGACGAGCCAGAGCAGTTGCGGGAACAGTTGCCCACGCAATTTGGGGGCATGGTGGACGACACCACCCGCTACGGCGAGGAGATCCTTCCCGTTGGTCAGGATGACCGTGTCAGGAGACCGGGCACCTATTCCAAGAACCGAGCTAGTTCGCCGTGTCCGACCAGCGGAGGAGGCGGTTCTGGACGATGGCGAGGCCGAAGTCGCAGGTTTTGCCGACGACTGCCAGCAGGATGATGCTGAGCACGATCACGTCCGCGCGGCCGCTGTTCTGCCCATCGACCAGCAGGAACCCGAGGCCGCGCGATGCGCCGATCAGCTCGGCGGCCACCAGGAAGAGCCAGGCCTGCGCCAGGCCAAGCCGCATGCCGGTCATGAGTGATGGCAGGGTGGCCGGCAGGATGACATGCCAGGCCAGCGAATGCCGCTTGTAGCCATAGGCTTTGGCGGCTTCGATCAGCTTGCGGTCGACATGCTCGATGCCGCTGACCAGATTGGTGTAGATCGGAAAGAACGCCCCCAGGGCGATGAGCATGATCTTCGGCTGCTCGCCGATGCCCATCCAGAGAATGAAGAGGGGGACCCAGGCGAGCGAGGGAATGGTGCGGAAGGCTTGCAGGGCGGGATCGAGCACCTTGCGGGCGATTGACCAGAGCCCGACGACCAACCCAAGCGAAATGGCGATGACGGCGCCATAGGCGAAGCCGCGTACCACGCGCTCGAAGCTGACCCGGATGTTGAGCCAGAAGAGATCGGCATCCCAGAGCTGGACACCAGCCCGCCAGACATCGATCGGCGCCGGAAGCTGGCCGCGGCTATAGATCCCCAGCTCGACCACGAGCTGCCAGATCCCCAGCAATGCCAGCGGCACGACCATCGCCAGCGCAATGCGTTTGAGCAATTCGCCCCCGCGCAACGCCGGCCGGCCGATCGAGATCGATCGGTCCTCCTGTGCCGGTAAGCTCCAACGTTGAATCACGAGCGCCCCCTCGTAACGAGTACCTGGTTGCTGGGAACTGGCAACGAGCTCGGTCGACTGTTCGCTGAGCTCGTTACCAGTTCCTGGTCCTATGCCGCCGGCGAGGCTTCCGGAGATGCGGAATCGAGGCTGGCGATGACTTCTTCGATAAAGGTGGTGTTGTACAGCTCGGAGAGCGCCTTATTGACGTCGGAACCCGGCTGGAGCTGATCTTCCGCTTCGAAGATCGGGATGATCTGCTCGAGAACGGCGGTCTGGGTTGGGCCTGGAACCGGGTCGATGTCCAGATTGGTGCGCTCCGTCAGTTCGAGGGTGGCGACTTCTTCCGAGAGCTCGGCATCGCGCGCCAGAATGGCGGCTGCTTCTGCCGGGTTGTCCTGGATCCACTGCCGGGCGCGCTCGTACTGGGCGAGGATGCGCGGCACGTAGGCCGGATACTCCTCGAGGAACTTGGTGCGCGCGTTCAGGAAGCCCCAGCTATTGAAATCGATGTTGCGATAGAGCAGCTTGGAGCCGTGCTCCAGCTCGGTCTGCGCCATGTAGGGATCGAGACCGGCCCAGGCATCGACATCGCCGTTCTCCAGCGCGGTCTTGCCATCGGCATGCTGCACGTTGACGACTTCGACATCGGCTGCCGCTCAATCCGGCTTCGTTCAGTGAGCGCAGCAGGAAGAAATAGGGATCGGTGCCTTTGGTGGCGGCAATCTTCTTGCCCGGCCAGCTCGGCGACCTCGGTGATCTCGGAATCGGGCGGTACCACCAGCGCGGTCCACTCCGGTTGCGAGAAGAGGTAGACGGTCTTGATGTTGGAGCCGTTGGCCTTGGCCAGCAGGGCGGCGGCACCAGCGGTGGAACCGAAATCGACCGCGTCCGAGCGCAGATACTCGTTGGCCTTGTTGCTGCCCGCGCTCCAGACCCATTCGACCTCGACGCCGTCGGCGGCCAGGTCTTCCTCGATCCAGCCGAACTCCTTCAGCACCAGGCTGCTGGGGTTATAGAAGGCGTAGTCGAGCACGATCTTTTCGGGAGCGTCCTGCGCGGCAGCTCCCTGGAAGCGGGGAACGACACCAAGCGCGCCCAAACCAAGTGCGCCGGCGCCCAGCAGGGTGAAACGTCGTCGATTCATGAAGTAGCAAACTCCTCGATAGATCGTTGGCACAACCGGCTCACACCGAGCCGGGACTGGTTTTCAAAAGCACTGCGGAACTAGTCCGCGGCGGTGGCCGCCACCTCCGCCGCGGACTCGGTACATGTGTCGAACCCGAAATGGCGCAAGATGCGCGAACGCAACGCCGCCAGATGTGCATCCCCCCGTTCCCGCGGGCGTGGTGTGTCGATACGAATCTCTTCCTCGATGGTGCCCGGCCGCGCGCTCATGACCACGATCCGGTCGGCCAGGTGGAGGGCTTCGTCGATATCGTGGGTGACCATGACCACGGTCGATCCGATCGAGCCGCAGACATCGTTCACGAGATCCTGCATGCGCAGGCGGGTGAGCGCATCGAGCGCGGCGAAGGGCTCGTCCAGCAGGATGACCTGGGGTCCGCCGATGAGGGCGCGCGCCAGCGCCACGCGCTGGGCCATTCCGCCGGAAAGCTGGTTGGGATAGTAGTGCTCGAAGCCGGTCAAACCGACCTTGTCCAGCAGCACCTGTGGATCGGCTTTCGCCTTCATGCGGCGCGCGCCGACCGCCACATTCGCGTCGACCTTCTTCCATGGGAAGAGACGCGGTTCCTGGAAGACGATGGCGCAGCGGGGATCGACGGAATCGACCGTGCGCTCGCCGATGGAGATGGTTCCCTGGGTTGGGGTTTCGAGTCCGCCGATCAGGCGGAGCAGGGTGGACTTGCCGCAGCCGCTGGGCCCGACGATGACCACGAACTCGCCGGGAGCGATATCGAGCGAGATCGGCAGCAGCGCCTGCATGGCGGAGCCGTTCTTGCCGAATGTTTTGGTCACGCCCCGGATTTGCAGCCGTTCAGGCACGAAAAAACCCTCTATTCCAATGGAAGGAGAGGGTCGAAAACGCTGCGGGTGCGGCGGGCGACTCCTCATCTTCCAGTTCGATCACTGCCGGAGTTAGCACCTGCCGCACTGGCGGAGGTTGCTGGGGGGTCACCGGGCCGGTCCCTCTCCCCCTCTGGATGAGTGCGCTCTTTGGTTGTTACGGGTAAATTAGCAGTACTTCATGAGGAAGTCAAGAATAGGCGTTCTCTCTCGAGAAGAATGGTCGTGGCGATGGGGTGGCGACGATGGCAATGCGACCAGCGCTATCGATCAACGATAGGGATTTGGAAAGGCCTGGGTTTTCGACCCTGTGGGAGGCATTTCCCCAGGTTGAAACCAGGGGCTCACAGGGCGAAGCCTCTCCGAGGCTGAGGACGGCAGGACAGGGACGTCCTGCGCTACGACCGGGGTGGGGTTTTGGGTAGGGCTTCGCCCTGTCTCGATGGGGTGTTTGTGGAAAGTCTCGAAAAGCGGTCACTCTTTTTCGGTTGAGTTCGCGAATGGAGCCAGGGGTGACGGTCTGGGGCCGGGCGAGTAGCTTTTGGGCACTGCCCAGGCCCGCATCTACCGCCCTGTGGGTCCGAAGCATCGATGCGAACCTCGTCTCTGTACGGGAGAAGCGTTCTCCACCACCACCCGGGGTTGAAACCCCGGGCTAGCCAGACGAAACCTCTTCGAGGTTGGGCTGGTGGTGCATCGATTGCTCGGAACAGGGCGAACGACTCCTGAGGTAGGAGCCGGAGGGATGCCGGTCTCGTGGGCGCGTCCCTCTCCGCCGATGTGCCGCTTATCCAGTATATTAGAACATATGTTCTTATCCTGTCAAGGGTATCTGGATTTTTGTGGTGTGGGCGCATTGCGTGGCACGGGGATGGGGAGTGCGGGGCCTGCTTCGCCATGTGGGGTGACGCTCCCGTACTGGTAGTCGGAGCATCGAAACGGCTTCTTATGGGGCCGGTCCCGATTCTTGCACTATCGCGGGGTCGGCAAGTATCCTAATTTGTAACAGGGGGAGTAACCACTTTGCTTCCGCAGGGGATCCGGTCGTCATTACGTGCCTCCGTTGGCGCCGGTCGGATCATCGAAAGATAAGCCTCTTTCGCCCGGTAAGACCCTGATCGTTCCGTTACACGGACCGGTCGGGGCTTTTTGTTTTCCGGCGGTCCAGCGAGGCACACCCATGCTCGATTCCCTGCTCGAACTCTTCGAACGCGATGACAAAAAGAAGTCGTCCAGCAAACCCTCCGGGGGGTTGCGCGGCCGTCTGGCTACCGTGCTGGATGGGGAGCGCGACGACGACCGGCGATACGACGAACGCCGATACGACGACCGTGACCGCAAACGCGATCATGACGATGACGATCGCGATGACGACGACCGCTCGTCCAAATCCAAAAAGAAGCGTGAATTCGATTTCCTGGACTTCGGCGACTGAGCCGCGGCGAATCTGATTTGTCGTTGGCTTTCGAGCTCCGGAACGGTCCTGATGCGACCGTTCCGGAGCGCCCAGTTTCCGGAGGAACTTATCTATGCTCATGGACTATTTGCCGTGGATCGGCTTTCTGGCCTTCATCGTCGGCATGCTCGCGCTCGACCTGGGCGTGTTTCATCGTGACGCTCATGCGATTACCAGACGTGAAGCGCTCATCTGGAGTGTTGTCTGGATCAGCCTGGCGCTGACCTTCAATGCCGGTGTCTACCTGACGATGGGGACCGAGTCCGGCATCGAATGGACGACCGGCTATCTGCTCGAATATTCGCTCAGCATCGACAACGTCTTTGTCATGCTGCTGATCTTCTCGACCTTTGCCGTGCCGGCGATCTACCAGCACCGAGTGCTTTTCTGGGGCATCCTCGGCGCGGTGGTGATGCGCGGCATTTTGATTGCCGGTGCCGGGTTCCTGCTGGATCGCCTGCACTGGATGATCTATGTCTTCGGCGCGTTTTTGATCTTCACCGGCTACCGCTTCATCCGGGGCGGTGACCATGTGGCCGATGTCTCCGACAACAAGCTGGTGAATTTTGCCAAGCGGTTCATGCCGGTGACGGAGACATACGAGGGGCAGAAGTTCTTCACCATGCGCAACGGCGTGCGTTACATGACGCCGCTCTTCCTGGTGTTGCTGCTGATCGAGAGCACCGACCTGATCTTCGCGGTCGATTCGATCCCGGCGATCTACGCGGTGACCGACGATCCGTTTATCGTCTTTACCTCGAACGCATTCGCGATTCTGGGGTTGCGCTCGCTCTTCTTCGTTATTTCCGGCTACCTCTCCGGCATGGCGTATCTCAAGCCGGCGCTGGCCAGCATCATGGCGTTCGTGGGAACCAAGATGGTGCTGATCGATGTGGTGAAGGTGCCGCCGGTGCTGAGCCTCGGCGTGATTGCCACGATTTTGACGATTGCCATCATTGCGTCCTGGAAGGCGAAAAAGGATACGGACGAGGCGATGCTGCCGCATACCTATCCGCCACCCACTGAGTAGGCGGTGCTGGCCGCGTGCGGCGACGCGGCGCGCCGATCTCACTTGCAGGGAAATCTGAACTTGAGATAGCGTTTTCGTACCAGGGGGAGTAACCACTTGCTTCCGCACAGGATCCGGTCGTCAGTTCGCGCATGGTGCGCCGGCCGGGTCATCGAGAGGCCAAGCCTCTCGGCCGGTGAGACCCTGATCGTTCCGTATGTCGGACCGGTCGGGGTTTTTGCTTGCCGGTCCGAGGAGGCACTGTTCGATGTGGATGGATCTTTTGCCCTGGGTCGGGTTTCTGGCATTTCTGGGGGTGATGCTCGCGCTCGACCTGGGTGTGTTTCACCGGGAGGCGCATGTCGTCGAGCGGCGTGAGGCGCTCATCTGGAGCGGCTTCTGGATTTCGCTGGCGCTGATCTTCAATGCCGGCGTCTATTCCTTCATGGGGACGCAGGCCGGGGTCGAGTGGACGACCGGTTATCTGGTCGAGAAGTCGCTGAGCGTCGACAACATCTTTGTCATCCTGCTGATCTTTACGACCTTTTCCGTGCCGGCGATCTACCAGCACCGGGTGCTCTTCTGGGGAATTCTCGGCGCGCTGGTGATGCGCGGCATCCTGATTGCCGGGGCGGGTTTCCTGCTCGATCGCCTGCACTGGATGATCTATGTCTTCGGCGCGTTTCTGATCTTCACCGGGTATCGCTTCATTCGTGGGGGCGACCACGTGTCCGATGTGGCGGATCATCGGGTGATCCGCTTTGCCAAGCGGTTCATGCCGGTCACCGAGGAGTACGAAGGGCAGAAGTTCTTCACGAAACGCAACGGGGTGCGCTCCATGACCCCGCTCTTCGTGGTGCTGCTGATGGTGGAGTTCACCGATCTGATCTTTGCGGTCGACTCGATTCCGGCGATCTATGCCATTACCGACGATCCCTTCATCGTCTTCACGTCGAACGCGTTTGCGATCCTGGGGTTGCGCTCGCTCTTCTTCGTGCTGGCGGGGTATCTCTCCGGGGTGGTCTATCTCAAGCCGGCGCTGGCAGGGATCATGGTCTTCGTCGGGGCGAAGATGGTGCTGATCGATGCGGTCAAGGTGCCGCCGGTGCTGAGTCTTGGCGTCATTACGAGCATTCTGGTGATCGCGTTTGTGGCGTCGTGGCGGGTCGAGAAGACGAAGGAGGCGGCAATGCTGCCAGAGCCCCCACCGTCGCCGTCGGCTGGCACGGACTCAAGCGGTTGCGAAAGCGCGTGCTCGTCGATTGCGGAGCCGCGTTGATGGCTACAGCAGGACACGGAGGTCCTGCACTACGCCCGAGAAGTTTT
This sequence comes from uncultured Chloroflexia bacterium, assembly GCA_963720855.1. GTDB lineage: Bacteria > Chloroflexota > Chloroflexia > Thermomicrobiales > UBA6265 > JAMLHN01. The sequence continues at coordinate 60,683 of CAVRGV010000005.1, forward strand.
TGGATACGCAAGCGGGCCGCCAATATGGCGGCCCGCTGTGGGTACGTGATGATCGAAACGCGAGGCGTTATTCCTCGGTGGGAGCCTCGGAGATTCCCTGCTCGTCCCGCATTTTCTTCGCGGCGTAGAGGGCTGCGGCGGCGCCGAGGGCGGTGATGCCGAGCAGGTTGTTGCGCTCGTCGCTCGGGCCGGCGCCGGTTGCCGGGAGGGTGCTGGGCGTGCTTCCGGACGGCGCTGGCTTGGGCGGCTTCGGTGGCTTGGGCGGATGCGGCTTATCGCAGCATTTGCCGGAGCAGGAGCCGTCCTTGCAGCAGCAGGTTCCCTTCGGACACTGCTTGTCATCCTTGCAGGTGTGCGGGTACTTGCATTCGCCTTCGTGGCAGTGGCCGCCATGCGGACAGTCGGCATCGACGCAGCATTCGGCGCAGACACTGATGCCGTAGTAGAGGTTATCGCAGCAGACCAGTCCGTCGCAGCAGTCGAGCTGCTCGCTGTCGTCGGAGGGAACGACCCCGCAAATGGAGCCTTCCGGATTGCAACATCCGTCGTCATCGTCGACGCATTCGCCGTCGCAACAGCACTCGCTCTGGCTGAGCATCGCCGTAGCAGATTGCATCGCAATTCGAAGCAGCAGTAGGGCGCACGCGTCGCAGCAGTCGCTGGTGTCACAGCAGTTCGCGCTAGGGCAGCTGGCAGTCCTGGACACGCACTCGGCGCAATAGCCGCTCGAGACGGGACAGCAGAGGAGGTCGTCGCAGCAGTTGCCCTGGGTGCCGGGGCCGTCGGTCACGGCGCAGGCGTCACCCGATTCCTGGCAGCAGGTGCCGATGGCGACGCATTCGTCGTCGCAGCATTCCTGGCTCTGGCTGCAGGCGCCGACGCATTCACCTTCGACGCAGATTTCGCAGGGGTCGTCACAGTCGGAGTTCGCGCAGCATTCCTGGCAGGTGCTGCCGCCGTTGACGCCACAGCATTGCAAGCCCACACAGCATTCGAGCTGCTCGCCGTCACAGTGGTCGCCCTTCTGGGAGGCAAAGATGCACGCATTGGCCCAACGGGACGCATTCATCGCCGCAGCATTCCTCGCCCTCCGGGCACGGAGGCTGGGGATAGCAGGTGCCATCGCTGCAGGCGCCGCCACAGGGGCAGTCGTCATCGGTGCAGCAGTCGCCCGGCGCCCGGCAGTCGTTCGCGTAGGCGCAGCAATAGTCGTCCCCAGTGCAGCGGGGGACGCAGGTGCCTTCGACACAGTCGCCGCAGACGGAGACGCAGTCGGAATCACCGCAGCATTCGGTTTCCTCGCAGATGCCTGAGATGTTGCAGATCTCGCATCCCGGGCAGTCTTGGTCGCTGCAGCACTCATCTGCGCAATAGGCGCCTGACGTGCCGAAACCGCAGCAGCGCTGACTGGTGGTGCAATTGTTCCGGGGATCGCAAACACCGTCTATGCAGTAGTTGGTGCCGCACTGGTCTTCGTAGGACGGGCAGTCCTGGTCGGTACAGCACTCGGGGACGCAGAGGTCGTCACAGCATTTGCCGCCATCACCGCAGGTGTCGAAGCAGACGCCCCGGCTACATGCTTCACACGGGCCGCAGATCTTCGGATCGCAGACCCCCGTCGACGTGTTGCACTGGGTACAGGCGTCCTCGCAATTATCCTCGTAGATACATGACTCACCCTCACACCGCACCGACTGGCATGCCACCACTGGACAGTCGCATTCCTCCACCACTCCAGCTCCAGCACGGCCCGTTCCCGTGGTGACGGCTATGCCGCCCACCAGTCCGCCGATCAGCCCTTTGAGCGCCGTACGGCGGGAGCTCCCTTGCGCCAATGCCCGCGTCAGGGCATCGAATCGTCGATCGTCCATGGAATGTTTGCCCTCTCCCGAACCTGCATTGTGTACAGCAGCACGTCATGAGCCTCGCGCACTGGAGGCGTGACAGTTTGGAAACCTGCGACCGTTGTGCGCATCTTACCCGAATCCCGGGTAGACGTAAATGATTTGCCCGGGAGATAGTTCGGCGGTTGTCGTTAAACGTACAGGGGCACTTCTATGCAACGAGGGCCACCCATTTGGGCGGCTCTCGTTCTGAAGGTCTGCGGTTGCTCGAGGAGGTTATTCCCCGGTTTGGGTTTCCGGATTCTCGCGCAGCTTCTTCGCGGCCAACAGGGCCGCGGCGGCGCCGAGGGCCGTGACGCCGAGCAGGTTGTCGCGCTCGTCGTTGGGGCCGGAACCGGTTGCCGGAAGCGTCGTCACCGGGGCATCCGGGGTGGGAGCCGGCGGAGCTGGCTTCGGCGGCTTGGGCGGATGCGGCGCGTCGCAGCACTTGCCCGAGCAGGAGCCGTCGTTGCAGCAACAGGTGCCCTTCGGGCAGTCCTTGTCGTGATCGCAACCACTTGGATAGACGCAGCTCCCGTTTTCGCAGGCGCCGCCGGCATCGCAATCGCGCTCGTCGCAGCATTCCAGACAGGCGCTGCCGGGACCGGAACCGCAGCAGCGAAGACCATCGCAACAGTCGAGCGCTTCGCCATCGCAGAAGAAACCCACGCCGACGCAGCAGGTGCCTACGTCGACACAGACACCATCACAGCAGGTGACATTCTCCCCAAAGCAAATCTGGTAGCACTGGTTGCCCGTGCAGATCGCGCACGGCTCGCATTCGTCGTTGTCACAACACTGATCGTCCGAGATGCACTGGTCGCGACAGCAACGCTCGCTCTGGCTGCATGCGCCGAGACATTCGCCTTCGATGCAGGTTTCACACGCGCCGCAGTCGTCACTGGAGCAGCACGCGTCCGCCACGCACACACCACTCACGCACGAGCTGCACGCGTCGCACATGGAGCTCTCACAGCACTCCTCTGCGCAGTAGTAGTTGCCCTCGCTGCCGCAGCAGACGCCATTTGGATAGGACACTGGATAGAAGCATTCGCCTTCGTTGCACTCCTGGCATGGGTCGCAGTCTCCACTGTCGACGCACTCCATTTGGCCGCCGGCTCTGGCGTTCCGGGTCGTGAGCGCGACGCCCCCGACCAGTCCGCCAAATACCCCCTTGAGGGCGGTCCGGCGCGAGGTTCCCTGCGCAAGCGCGCGCGTGAGCGCGTCGAATCGTCGATCGTCCATGACGTCTTCCTGCCCTCTTCCAAGCACGAACAGCGCGTCCAGTCATCCTGGGCGCGCGACCCTCTTCGAGCTTCTTCTGAAACGAATCCCAATGGAACTGTGCTGCGGGCATGGTATCGGAAATGCACCGCGGATGTCTGGGGTTCGATCGAGCCCCCGCGCCGGAACGGTCCGATCCCGGAATGTTTCGTCTGCTTCATGTCCACAAACACAACGACGGCCGCCAATGTTGGCGGCCGTCGTTGATGAAGATGGGAGGGGCTATTCCTGAGTGGAGGCCTCGCCGGATGTTTCGCGCAGCTTCTTCGCAGCTACGAAGGCTGCCGCGGCGCCCAGCGCAGCCGCGCCGAAGAGGCCGTTGCGCTCGTCGTTCGGACCCGCGCCGGTGGCCGGCAGCGACGTCACTGGAGCGGGAGCCGGCGGGGTTGGCGCCGGTGGCTTGGGTGGCTTGGGCGGATGCGGATGGTGGCAGCACTTGCCAGAGCACGATCCGTCGTTGCAGCAGCAGGTGCCCTTCGGGCAATCCTTATCGTGGTCGCAATAGGTGGGGTACTCACACCAGCCTTCGTGGCACCAGCCGTCCTTGCCGCAGTCCCAGTCGTTGCAGCATTGCGCGCAGACCGAGCCCTGGGAGTTCCAGTTCTCGCAGCAGACGAGACCGTCGCAGCAGTCGAGCTGATCGCTGTCCGCGGTGAGGACTCCGCACCAGTCGCCAGGACCCTTGCAGCAGTCGGCTTCCGGAACGCATTCATGACCGTCGCAGCAGGTCTCACCCAGCTCGCAGATCAGATAGGCGCACTCGCCGTTTTCACCGCAAACCTGGCAGTCCGGGCAGTCGGTGTCGTAACAGCAGGTTGGAGTACTGCAGAAGCCTTGCTCGCAGACGGAGCACGGTCCGGCAATGTAGCAGTCGCTGTTCTCGCAGCATTCGGCGCAGTAGGCGCCTTCCTGGCCGTAGCCGCAGCACTGTTGATCGTCCGGGCATTCCGGAACAACGGTGCAGAGGTAATTCGAGCAGGTGACGCTGGAGCAGAAGGTTGCTGCCGTATCGAGGCAGTCACCGGTGGAGCAGCACTGGCCGCCCGGAACCCAGGTGCCGTCGCAGCAGACACCGTCGTCCAGATCCGCGCAGATGCCGCCTTCGCATTCCTGGCAGTCGTTGCAGGAGCTGACGCACACGCCGCTGTCGCAGATATCGCAACTGCCTTCGCAATCGCTCGCATCGCAGCACTCGGCGCAATAGCCACCGGGGCAGCAGTTCGCATCGCAGTCGCTCGAGTAGGTGCAGAAGAACGCTTCCGTGCCCACGCCCTGCTCGCAGGTTGCAGTCGAGCACTCATCGGGAAGCACACAGTCGTCGAGCACCGTTGCTGGTGTACAGGGAGTTCCCTGTGCGCCCGCTCCACCGATGCGCGTGCTGGCGACGGCCACCGCGGCCGCTCCGCCGAATATGCCCTTGATCGCCGTGCGCCGCGACGTTCCGGTCGCGAACGCTCGGGTCAGAGCGTCGAACTTCTGTTTATCCATGAACCCATCTCCCTTTCCGGTTCCCGACATTTACAGCATAAAGACCTTCCCGCACTGGAAGGCACATTATGGGAACCGTATTGCTTTCTATCCTACGGGGAGTAGCGAAAGAAGTAAACAGGTTCGTACCGAGATTCTGGGCAAAAATCCAGCAATATTCCGGATATCTCTCAGTTTGTTTTTGATCGATAACTACGGAATAGTCTGACGAAATAACAAACCGTAAGTTGGTTACGAAACAGTCAGTACAAGACTCATTCCGTTATCCCGATGCCCAGGTTCCGGACAGATGACCGAATAGGTTCCCGGCTGAAGGTCGACGGTAAAGGCGCCTTGTTGTCCCGGTTCGAGCTCGTGGGTGAGCGCTTCGTCGATTCCCGGGCCTTCGATGGCGAAGCTGTGCGGCAGCGAGCCGTAGTTCGTAATCAGGAAGGTGACCGGTCCCGCGGGAAGCGTGGTGGGCATGTCGATCGTGTATTCGGAGAGGCCAACGTCGATGACCTCGCCGGTGGGAGCGGCGCCGTCCGGGGTCCAGGTTTCGTCGGTGCGCGGGGTCGGGGAGGGAACCGGCGTTGGGGTGTCCTCAGTGGCGGGCGCGGTTGCGATGGCTTCAGGAGATCCATCGGGCGCAGGGGTATCGGCCGAGAGGGTTTCCGCGATGGGGTCGCAGTCGAGCGGCGCTGCGTCGGCAGCGGAGCCATCGGGCGCGTAGCGGCCGATCCAGCCGGAGCCGGTGCTGCTGCCCAGCGCCCCGGACACGAAATAGACCGCGCCGTCCGGGCCGGTGCCCAGCGCGGCGGGATACATCAATCCGTCTGCCACCACCTCGGCAGTGTCTCCACCGGTCTGGCGTACCAGGCGTCCGCTGCCGGGAATGCCATTGACGGCATTTTCGCTCATGCCCGACGCGAGCTCGGTGGCGTAGAGCAGTCCATCGTTGCCGATGGCGATGCCGCTGGCCATGGTCAGGCCGGTCCAGACGGTTTGCGCCTCGCCATCCGAGGGGACATTCACCACACTTGCGCTTCCCGCGGTCGCGGGATCGCCCAGACCGCTGACATAGACCGAGCCGTTTGCGCCCAGGGCCAGATCGGTGGGCGCGAAGCCTTGCGCGGAAAGATCGGCGACCAATTCCTCATCGCCACCAGGGATCACTTTCGTCACCAGACCATTCAATTGATCGGCGATCCAGAGCGCGCCATCGCCGGCCGACATGGCGACCGGGTTGCCCGGGTTCGGGAACCCCTCGGCTGGCGCGACGGCAGGGGGATTCTGCTGCAGGAAGGCGGCATGATCGGCGATGAGCTCCAGGGAGCCGTCGCCTCCGATGCGGTAGACGCCGTTTGTCAGATCCAGCGTGCCGACCTGGTCGCCGGCGTTGGAGAAGAGGAGATAGAGCTGACCGTCGAGCTCGGCGATCGCTTCGGCGCCGAAGATGCGCCCCTGCGGGGTGCGCAGCGAGCTGATGCCCGTGGCAAGGGCGGTTGGGCAGCCGTCATCGATAATCGCGGCCGCGCCGGTGGTTCCCACCGTCAACGGTCCGAGTGGCGCAGGGGCTGCCGGGAGGACCGGATCGGTTCCTCCGCTGCCGGCCAGCGCCACGAAGAGGACATCGGCCGCATTCCAGGTGAAGCCACCGGGCGTGGTCAACCCGCGTGCGATGACGGTGACATTTTCCTGCTGTGCATCGACCTGCCTTCCAATAGAAAGGAAGCCGCTCATCAGCAGCGCGATCGTTGCCAGCGCGCCGATCGCCCGTCGTCCGCGTCCCATCCCGCCGTGTCCTTTCCCTGAACCTGTGCTCGTCTACCCGTTCGGAACTGTACGTTCGCGGGGGAGGGGCGTCAATTCGGGGTAGCTGCCGCGCGGCCGGGGGTGACGTCGCGGGCGGTGCCGTCTTCTTCGAACCAGTCGAAGGCATCGATGTCGCCGGGGGAGTGGCCGAGATTGGTGAGCACCATGGCGAGCTCGCCGCGGTGCTGGTGCTGATGAAACGCCTGATGCACCAGGGCTTGCCAGCGCGGAGCGTCCATCTCCCACCCCGACCAGGCGCGAATGTGAATGATCTCCAGGAGCTGGTCGTCGGTCAGGGTGGCGACGTAGGCGAGATTTTCGGCATCGAGCGCATCCCACTGGTTGCGCAGATCGGCAATGGTGGGGAAGGCGTCCGCGGTCCACGGCTCGACGGGATCGAGACCCTGACTCCGGCGGAGCCAGGAGTGTTGCGCCTGCATCATATGCTGCAAGGTGACGCGGATCGTGCCGAACATGCCGGGCCGCTCGGCGTCGAGCTCCTCATCGGCGAGTGTTTCGGCCTGATCGAGCAGCCGGGCATTGGCGAATTGGCTGTGCTGGTAGATTCCGGTGAGCATGGTGCGAGCAGCGGTCATGAGATGTTCTCCTGGACGATGGTGGTTTGGTGGCAGCGTCGATAGCGACGGTTGGCTTTGGGCGGCTTCGGCGGGAAAGATGCTTCACATTCGTTCAGAATGACAGGTTGGGGGCGAGATGCGCCCATTCACACCTGCCATTCCACGCACGACACCGCGCGCTCCATGACCAGCGCAATGAGCGGCCGAGTGACCTCAGTACGATCATACCGACCGATTTGTGAGATTGGCGCTTCGCATTTGATTACGTCGTCGCGACGATGAAGAGCCGTCGAAAGGGATAGAGGGTCTGGCCATTCGGGCGTAGGGGATATGCCTCGCGCAGGGCAGCCGAATACCTGGCCAGGAAGGTGGCGCGATCGGCGTCATCGAGGCCGTTGAGCACGGGGCGCAGACCGGTGGCGCTGACCCATTCCAGCACCGGGTCGTCGCCTTCCAGCACCTGGAGATACTCGGTTTCCCAGATGTCGATCTGCGCCGCGAGTGGCGAGAGGAGATCGAAGTAGTGCGCTGGGTCTTGCACCCAGACGTGATCCAGTGACTGACGGAGCTCGGGAGGGCCGATCGGTGAGCCGTCCGCGCCGCCGTGCGCCAGGGTTTCGCGCATCAGGCGGTGTGATGCCAGCGGCCAGCTTTGCGGCATCTGCACGGCCAGGCACCCCGCCGGTGCAAGCAGGCCGAACAAGCGCGGTATCAGGAGGTCATGCCCGTCGAGCCATTGCAATGTGGCGTTCGTGTAGATCAGGTCGGGCGTTTCGTCGGGTTGCCATTCCGCGACATCGGCTTCGATCCAGGTGACCTTGTCGGTCAGCGCCCGGGCTTTCTCGAGCATCTGGGGAGAGTTGTCGACCCCGATGACGTTCGCATCCGGCCAGCGTTGCGCGATGATCTGCGTCACCTCACCGGGGCCGCAGCCGAGGTCGTAGATCACTGCCGGATCGGAGAGGGGTACGCGCTCGAGCAGCTCGAGGGCCGGCCGCAATCGGTGATCGCTGAAGCGCGCGTATTGGTTCGGATCCCACCTGGTTCCCGCGGTTCGTCCCTGATGCATGATCTGGCCCTGTTGCTGATGTCGGATCGCCATACAGGCGGAATGGTACTCAGGGACGCACCAGGTTGATGGAACGGATTGCGGCGGAACCGAGCAAGGCGTCGATGATGGTCTGACGGTTGCTGGTGACATGTTCGGCACTGGCGCGCTCGGCTGCCTGTGGATTGCGCTCGCGAATGGCGGCGATGATGAGCTCGTGCTCGTCGAAGGTGTCCTCGATGCGCGATGAGTTCTGGGCGACTTGCGGGACGAAGAGAATGCGTTGCAGCTCATCCAGCGAGGCCAAGGTGATCTCGGCCAGGCGTTCGTTGCCGGTTGCGCGAGCCAGCCCGACATGAAAATCGGCATTCGCCTGCCGGAGCGCGATGCTGTCGAAGACATCCCCGCGAATTTTGCAGGCCTCGTTGAGCCGGTCGAGCAGCGCAATCACCCCGGCATCGCTGCGTTGCGCAAGCAACCGGGCCGCGGCGGGCTCGATGATCAGGCGAACCCCGAAGAGGTCCTGCACATGTTGCATGGTGATGGGAGCGACCACGAAGCCCTGGCGCGGAATCGGACGCACCAATCCGTCATGGGAAAGGCGGGTGAGCGCGGCGCGGACGGCCGCGCGGCTGAGACCGAACCGGCTGGTGAGCTGCAATTCGGTCACCTGTTCGCCCGGTTCGAGATCCCAGCAGATGATGGCCTGCCGGATCCGCCCGTAGGCCTGATCGGTGAGCGATTGTTTGGACGTTGCCGGTTCCGCTTCCACCACGATGGGCTGTCTCCAACTTCGGCGCTCGATGACCGCGTGATCATAACGGAGAAGCGATATTCGTCATTGTGACATGTTACAACGCCGGTGTTTCGTCTATTCTATGGATGAAAAGCAACCTGTGATATCTTCAAGAAACCGGAATGCACGCGAATCCCCGTTCGCCCTGGAGCCCGCGCATGGATATCCGACGCTACATGGCCGATGTGCCTGAGTCCGATCGCTTTCTCACCGTCGATGAGATGCATGCCGGGCTCGACCAATTGGCGGCGGAGTATCCCGAGATTGCTCGGTTGCGCCGGGTCGGTACCTCGACGCTGGGCGAGCCGATCCGCATGCTCTCGGTGGGATCGGGAAGCAGGAACGCGTTGCTCTTCGGCTGCCCCCATCCGAACGAGCCGATCGGCGGGATGCTGATCCATCACCTCTCCGAGGCCGTTTGCAAGGACGCCGAGCTGCGCGATGCGTTCGACTACACCTGGCATTTCATTCCCACGGTCGATCCGGACGGCACCCGGCTCAACGAAGGCTGGTTCGCAGGACCATTCACCCCGACGAACTACGCGCGGCATTTCTATCGCCCGGCGGGGTTCGAGCAGGTGGAATGGACCTTCCCGATCTCCTATAAGAACCTCTATTTCGACAAGAGCCTGTCCGAGACCGAGATGCTGATGCGCGTCATCGACGAGCTGAAGCCGGAGCTGATGGCGTCGTTGCACAACGCCGGATTCAGTGGGGTCTATTACTACGTCTCGGAGGGAGACCAGGCGCTCTTCGAGCTTTTCCAGCAAATTCCCGCCTGGGAAGATTTGCCATTGCAGTTGGGCGAGGCCGAAGTTCCCTGGGCGGAGCCGCTGGCACCGGCGGTCTTCCCGATGCTGGAAACGTCTGCAGCCTATGACTATATCGAAGCGAATGGCGGCGACCCGGCCGGTGAGTTTTCCGGCACGTCCAGCTTCGAGTATTCGCGTCCCTACGGCACGTTCAGCATCGTGACCGAGGTGGCGTATTTCGACGATCCGCGTATCAACGACGAAACCCCGACCACGGTCAATCGCGGTCAGGCGAACCTGGATCGGCTCGACCTGAGTCTCGAATCGCGCACGATCATGTCGGCGTTCGTGCGCGCGGCCGAAAAGGATTTGCGCGCGAAAACACCGTTCGAGACAACGGTGCGCTGGTGGCTCGATCTGGAGAAGCAGCAGGACGCCGAGCGCAACTGGATCGCCAGCAATCCGGATATGGATCGTCCCGCCACCGAGGCGGAGTTGTTCAGCAACCGCGTGATGCCGCAGTTCTACCGGCTCTGCTGGCAGGGGCTGATCGTGCGTATGTTGCAGGCGGAGCTCGCCATCGGCAATGGCACTCCTGCCATTCGCGCGTCACTCCAGGAGGCAACCGAAACGTTCGAGCGCTGGGGCGCCCAGCTAGAAAGTGAGCTGAACTTTCGGACGGTTCCCATTCGCAAGCTGGTTGCGGTGCAACTCGGCGCGATTCTCGCGGCGGCGGAGTATCTTGCCGGCAAGCGGGTGGTTACGGGAGCGAACGACTGAGGGATGGCGCGGGGTTCCCGGGTTTGTCCACGGGCAATCGGGCCGTCGCGGTCCCCAGGTCGAAGCCATGGGCTCACAGAGCAAAGATCCTCCGGATCTGAGAACGAGCGGACAACGTCTATGAAGGAAGCAGATTGATGCAGGAGGCACATGTGAACGAGATCGAAGCACGCAAAGACGCCCTCATGAACGCACTGGAGGAGCACGGGGTCGACCGCCGCACCTTCCTCGCCCGCGCGGCAATGCTCGGCGCCGCCGGGGTGGCCGGCGTGAAGCTCAATACGTACCGCGCCAACGCGCAGTCGCCGGTGGCCAGCCCGATATCCATGGGTCCCAAGGGTGGCGACGGCACGCTGGTGGTGTCCCAGTCGGGCGATCCGCTGAGCTTCAATCCCAATTTCCAGGCGGACGACAATAGCTTCGTCGCGACGCTGAACCTCTATGACATGCTGGTCATGCTGGATGCATCGTATGCGGTGCTCCCCGCGCTGGGGCAGAGCTGGGAGACCAGCGACGACGGTTTGACGGTCACCTTCCATCTGGTGGAGGGCGCTACCTGGCATGATGGCGAGCCGGTTACCTCGGCCGATGTGAAGTACACCTTCGACACGATCAGGGGCGATACCGCCGCGATCGCCAGCGCATTCCTCTCGCCGATCGTCTCGATCGACACCCCGGACGATGCTACGGTGGTGCTGAACCTGTCGGCGCCGTCGCCGTCGATGATTCCCTTCCTGGGGTGGTATGGCACGGAGATCCTGCCGGCGCATATCTACGAAGGTACCGACTGGACCACCAACCCGGCCAACCAGGCCCCGATCGGGTCCGGACCATTCAAATTCGTCAGTTATGAGCCGGGTTCCCGCATCGAGCTGGAGGCAAATCTCGACTACTGGGGTGAAGGCCCATATATCGATAGCCTGGTGATGAGCATCATTCCGGATGCGAACACCGCGCTCCAGGCGCTGCTCAATGGCGAAGTGGATGTGTTGACCTCCAATCCGCCGATCTCCCAGGTTGCCACGCTGCAAGAGACCGAAGGGATCGAGGTGACGATTCAGCCGATCCCGAGCTTCTATTACATTGCGATGAACTTCAAGCAAGAGATCACGGCCAACGTCGATGTGCGTCGCGGTATCTCGCAGGCCATCAACCGACAGCAGATCGTCGATCTGGCGCTGGGCGGCTATCCGGAAGTGGCCACCACGTTCTATCCGCCCTCCATCGCCTGGGCGGCCAATACCAGCCCCGAGGCAGAGGTGCCACAGTACGACCCGGCGGCAGCGGCTGCTTCGTTCGATACCGCCGGTTATCCGGCGACCGATGGCGCCCGCTTCAAGCTGGTCTTTCCGTACTTCACTGATATTGCGGAATACAGCGATATCGCCACCATCATCGCCCAGAACCTGAAAGATGTGGATGTCGATTGCGAACTGGTCGCGCTCGAGTTCAACACCTGGAACGATCGCTTCACCGCGGCCGATTTCGATATCACGCTGCTCGGCGGACTCTGGGGTCCGGATCCGAACGGTCTCGTGATCCGCGTCGGCACCGATGGCGGTATCAATCCGTTCGGCTATAGCAATCCGGACGTCGACGCACTGCTGGCCGAGGCTGCCGGGACGGTCGATCAGGATGCGCGCGCCGAACTCTACTTCCAGGTGCAGGAGATTCTGGCACAGGATGTGCCGGTGGCGCCGCTGGCGACCGTGGTGCTGTTCTACCCGCATCTGTCCACAGTCTCCGGTCTGCCGTGGGATGAAGGCATCGGCACGGTCGGCACCAGCCGGTTCAATATCACGCGCATCGCGCAGTAACGACGCTCGACGATATGAGACCTGGGCCCTGAGACACGAGACGTCTCGGGGCCCAGGCGCTGGTACCTGTCCGACACGACGTCGGACTCTGGCCCCCGGACTCTGGACCAAGGAACACGCATGGGCCGTTATCTGGGCCGCCAAATCCTGACGATCATCCCGACCATCATCCTCTCGGTCGTCATCAATTTCATGCTGCTGCATGCCGCGCCTGGCGATCCGGCGCGGCTCTATGCGGGGAAGGATTCGGCGACCCCGGAGCAGGTCGAAGCGATGCGGGTCCAGCTCGGGCTCGATCGCCCCCTGCCGGTACAGTTCTTCAGTTACGTCGAACAGTTGCTGCATGGAAATCTCGGGCAGTCGCAAGCGTACCGGCAACCGGTGATCGATCTGATCATGGACCGCATGCCGGCGACACTGATGCTGACGCTCACCAGCGCCATCATCGCTTTCGTGGTGGGGGTGTTCCTGGGAGCCTGGACCGCGCGGCGTGCCAACTCCAAATCCGATATCGGTATCTCTTTTCTGAACTATGCGCTTTTCTCTATTCCGGCCTTCTGGCTCGGATTGATCTTTATCGTGGTCTTTGCCTCGAAGCTGGGCTGGTTTCCCACCTCGGGTATGCGCACCGCGCGGGTGCAATACACGGGGGTGGAGGCCTGGATCGACGTGGGCCGGCATATGGTGTTGCCAACGCTGACCCTGATCCTCGTGCAGATTCCCATCTTCTACCGGGTCACCCGCGCGAGCGTGGCGGAGCAGCAATCCGAGGCCTACGTGCAAACGTTCCGCGCCACGGGTATGTCGGAGGACCGCATCTTCCGCAAATACGCGTTGCGCAATGCCATCCTGCCGCCAGTGACCGTGTTCGGGCTCAATCTGGGCTATGTCGTCACCGGCGCGGCCCTGGTGGAGATCGTCTTCGCGTGGCCGGGGATCGGACGGCTGGCGCTCGACGCGGTCTACAAGCGCGATTACCCGCTGCTGCTCGGTATCTATCTGATCCTGGCGATTGCGGTATCCATCTGTATTTTGCTGACCGATGTGGTCTATGCCTGGCTCGACCCGCGGATCCGGTTGCGATGAGCGCTCTTCCTGGACCTGTCGATCTGGCCGCGGTCGATGCGGCGAAAGCGCCCGCTGAGCGCAACCGATTTCGGGACGCCTGGCGCGCCTTTTCCCGTAGCCGATACGGCATGGTCGGGTTGGGCATGCTGGCGGTGCTCTGCGGGTTGGCGATCCTGGCCCCGGTCCTGGCCACCGATCCCTTCCGCCTGGGATCGGAGCCATTCGTGCGCCCGTTGAGCCCGGGACATCCGCTGGGAACCGATCATCTGGGGCGGGATGTCTGGAGCCAGATACTGTACGGGGCACGCATCTCGCTGGTGGTTGGATTGATCGCCGCGCTGATCGCAGGGGTGATCGGTGTGGTGGTGGGGAGTGTCTCCGGGTTCTTCGGCGGGTGGATCGATGCGGTGCTGAGCCGCATCACCGATGTCTTCCTCATCATGCCGGCTTTTTTCCTGATCATCATCGTGGTTGCCACATTGGGGAACAATCTCATCTACGTGATGATCATCATCGGACTGACGACCTGGCCGGGAAATGCGCGGCTCATGCGCGCGCAAGTGCTCACCCTGCGCGAACGGCAGTACATTCAGTCGCTGACCGCACTGGGCGAGAGCCGGTGGCGCATTCTGGTGCGGCACATCATTCCCAATGGGATTCAACCGATCATCGCCAATAGCACCCTGCTGATTGCGGCGGCGATTCTGACCGAAGCGGGACTGGCCTTTCTGGGATTGGGCGATCCGAACAAGGCGTCCTGGGGACGGATGATCAACGACGGCCGTCCCTCGATTCTGACTGCCTGGTGGCCGTCGGTCTTTGCCGGGGTGGCCATGCTGATCACGGTGCTGGCGTTCTATCTGATTGGTGACGGAATCGCGTCGGCCATTGCCTCGGGCGGAGAGCGAGACCGCGAATGAGCGTGCCATTGCTTCGGCTCGACCAGTTGAATGTCGACTACCGCACCAGTCGTGGCACGGTGAGCGCGGTGCAGGGGGTTTCGCTGGATGTGCCGAAAGGGACCACGGTTGGGCTGGTCGGAGAAAGCGGCTCGGGCAAATCGACCATTGCCGCCGCGATATTGCGGCTTCTGCCGAAGAACTCGGTGGTCTCCCCGCAGTCGATCGTCTTCGACGGTACCGATCTCGGCACCCTCTCCGATAAGGAGCTGAGCCAGAAATGGCGCTGGCGCGAGATGGCGATGGTCTTCCAGCGCTCGCTCTCGGCGCTCAGCCCGGTTCACCGGATCGGCGAACAGCTCGATGACGTATTGCGCATCAGCGAGCCCGAGCTGTCCCGGCAGCAACGCGCCGAACGGATCGACGAGCTGCTGACCATGGTGCAGCTTCCGGAGCGGGTGCTGCGCGCCTATGCCTTCGAGCTCTCCGGCGGGATGATGCAGCGCACCATGATCGCCTTCGGTCTACTGTGCAATCCGCCGTTCCTGATCTTCGACGAAGCAACCACCGCGCTCGATGTCATTACCCAGGCGCAGATTCTGCGCGAAGTGAACCGGTTGCAAAACGAGCTCGACCTGACCGCCATGGTCATCTCGCATGATGTGGGGGTGATCAATGCCACCTCCAGCGTGGTTGCGGTGCTCTATGCCGGGCAACTGATGGAAGTTGCGCCACGGCAGCGCTTTTTCACAACCCCGGCGCATCCCTATTCGAAGGCATTGATCGAATCGGTACCGCGGGTTTCGGGAACCAGAGGGCGCCTGACTGCCATTCCCGGTTCGTTGCCCGACCTCAAGCATCCGCCACCCGGTTGCCGATTCGCGCCCCGGTGCTCGTTCGCTACGCCGGAGTGCTCGGTCGCCATTCCGCCGCTCTATCGATTGGACGAGGGGCACCTGGTTCGCTGCATCCTCTTTCAGGACAACCCGGTGTTTGCGCCATGAGCGACGGGCCGATGCTGACTGTCGATGGGTTGCGATGCCTCTTTCCCACGGGGCGCTCGCTGAACGACCGGGTGAACGGGCGGCATCCCGCCATTCACGCGGTCGACGCGGTGTCGTTCACGCTCGATCAGGGGGAAATTCTGGCCGTGGTGGGGGAGAGCGGTTGCGGCAAGTCCACCACCGGCCGCATGCTGGTGCGCCTGATCGAACCGACCGGCGGCACCATCGACTTCGACGGGGAAGACGTTACCAAGCTCGAGGGGGATGGGCTGAAGCAGTTCCGCCGCAAGGCGCAGATCATCGCCCAGAATCCGTTCGAGGCGTTCGATCCGCGGCAAACGGTGCGCGCGTCGTTGGAACAACCGTTGCGCATCTTCGACATCGGTAGGCTGGACGAGCGCGAGGGGCTGATCGTTACCGCGCTGGAACGCGCCGGACTCTCCCCGGCCAGCGATTTTCTCGACCGGTATCCGAACGAGCTCTCGGGCGGGCAGTTGCAACGCATTGCGACTGTGCGCGTGACCTTGCTGGAGCCGAAGTTCATCGTGGCCGACGAGCCGGTTTCGATGCTGGACGTTTCGGTGCGCGCCGATATCCTCAACCACTTTCTCGATCTGCGCGACGAAACCGGGCTGGCCATTCTCTTCATTACGCACGATATTGCGGTGGCACGGTATGTTGCGTCGCGCGTTGCCGTGATGTATCTGGGGATGTTCGTCGAGACCGGTACCGCCGACGAGGTCATCGACCATCCCAAGCATCCGTATACCCGCGCGCTGCTCTCCAACACCCTGACGGTGGAGGGCGACCGGGCCGGGATCGACGCGATCGAGATCACCGGCGATCCACCGACACCGTTGAATATCGGTCCCGGTTGCCGCTTCGCCGGGCGGTGTCCCTTCGTCTTCGACCGCTGCCGGGTGGAGACCCCGGTGCTGAAATCGGTCAATGGGAGTCAGGATGTCGCGTGCCATCTCTACGATACGATATCCTCGTAAAATGCGGCCAGATCCGTCGTGGCGGGACTTGTGCCCGCCAATCGGGCGCAGCCCGATAACGGACTTTCGCTACGACCATGCTTCAGTCTGGAAACCAGGCGGTGGGTAACGCAATGGCGGCCTGCGGCCGCTGGCGGGCACAGGTCCCGCCACGACGGCAGCACCGGCAGGGTGATGCGTCTCCGTACATGCGTTGCCAACCAAAAAAAATGAACCGGGGCCGTGTGGGCGGCCCCGGTTGGTAGCAGTCGCAGGTGAGGGTTACCCGCGCGGTTTGATGTTCTGGTTGAACTGGAAGAGGTTTTCCGGATCGTAGGCGGTCTTGACATCGACCAGCCGCTCGTAGGTCTCGCCCGGATAGGCCGCGCGAATGCGGTCGTCGCCTTCCTTCTCGAGGAAGTTGACGTAGACGCCGGATCCTTCACGCTCGATCTTCTCCCAGAGGTCGGCAGTCCAGGCGCGGTGCGGGGCCGGATCCTCGGCTGGATCGAGCCAAAGGCCGATGATGGCGACGAAGAACTTGCGGTCGCGATGCGCGAAGGCGGTTTCGTCGTTGCCGACCTGGGCCATCGCGCCGCCGAGTCCACGCAGGTGAACCAGGCTATAGGGCGAGCTCGCGCTGGAAATGGCGGCCAGCATCTCGTCGATCGCGCGGTCGCTCAGCTCGTCGGCGAAGGTCATGCGCAGCGCCGCGGTGTGCGGCATGGACTGGTGGGCGGTGTACTGGTAGATCTCGCCGTATTCCATGGGATGCACGGTATCGACCACCGGGGTGCCGAGCGCGCGCAGCGGAGCCAGCGCCTTCGCGCCGTCCTCCGGGCTGCCGGTCCAGACGGTGAGAATCTGGAAGACCACTTCGCCGACCCACTCGCCCGGAATGTAGGGCGCCGGCGGCGCGTGCATGATCTGCGCGATGGTGGTCAGCTCTTCGGGCGCGTTGGCAGCGTAGTCGAGGTAGCCGCGCACCGCTTCCCGGGTGGCGGGAAAGATGATGTCGCCACCGAGGACCATGCCGACCCGTTCGAGCTGGAAGGTGAACTCGGTGATGATGCCGAAGTTGCCGCCGCCACCGCGGATCGCCCAGAAGAGACTCGGATGCGACTCGCTGGACGCCGTCACGATGCTGCCATCGGCCAGCACGACCTGCGCGGAGAGGAGGCTATCGATCGTGAGACCGTACTTGCGAACCATGAAGCCGATGCCGCCGCCGGTGGTGAGCCCGCCGATGCCGACCGAGGCGGTATCGCCGGTGGTCAGCGCCAGCCCGTGCGGTCCGGCCACGGCCACGATATCGCCCGAGGTGGCGCCCGCCTGCACCCTGGCGATACCGGATACCGGATCGACCGAGACGCGCTTCATCTTCGAGAAATCGACGACCACCGCGTCATCGGCCACGCCGAACCCGGCCAGGCTGTGTCCGCCGCTGCGGACCGAAAGGGGGAAGCCGATCTCGCGGGCGAAATCGACGGTGGCTGCCACATCCTCGGCGGACGTGACCTTGACGATGGCATACGGGAAACGATCGAACCCAATGTTTACTGTCTTGCGCGCCGCGTCGTACTCGGGGTGACCGGCGGTGAGAATTTCGCCATCGACCCGCTTGCGCAGCAGATCGATCGGCTCGGTGATGACAGACAAACGCGTAGCGGCACGTGGTTCCAAATACATCTTGTCCTACCTCTTAGATCAAATCGTGGCGATCTCCATTCACATAAGCGCCGGATGCGATCACCGTTTCATCCGACAGTCAGATGATGCCGTACCGCAATCCCTCCGCCTATCGGGAGGACGACGTATTCCCGTGCGGTATCTCGATCTCGGTCGTTCTACGTAGTTCTATGCAGACCCAAGGGGGTGGGCAACACAAAACGGGAGGACGCTTGCGAGCCTCCCGTTCTCTGGTGTCGGACGTTGTTTCGAGGGTGGCGGAAAAGCGAGCAGTGCGCTCGGCGCTAGACCACCGTGATGATGCCCACCATTCCGGCGTTCGCATGCCCGGGAATGTTGCAATAGAAGAACCATTTGCCGGCCGGCAAATTGATCGTCAGCGTTGCCGTCTCACCCGGATTGACATCTCCCGAATGGATATCGGGGTCGCTGGGGTTGGCATTGGCGTCGATGTTGAAATTATGGACGGCGGCGCCCAGATTCGACATCGTCACGGGCACATCGGTATCCGCCGGAATGGTGAACGTCGATGGATCGAAGTAGATATCGCGCAGCTCGATCGTCAACTCGGTCGCCGGACCCCCGGCGGTGGGCGTCCCGGGCCCAGCGGATTCCATCACCGGCCCCATCGGTACCTCGCCCGTGGCGCCCAGCTTGAACGCGACGACCTGCGGGAACGGCATGGTCGGCTCCCCGATCGAATCGGAGGAGGGAATGAAGAAGCTTCCCGCGGGCACCAGCAGCAGATCGTTGGCGATGGCGAACGGCGCATTGGCGCCGGCCGGGAGCTGCACAGACCAGATCAGCGCACCGTCCGCGGTGTCGAACCCGCGCAGCACGCCATCCAGCCCGGCTATGAAGAGCACATCGTTGGCGATCGTGGGGCCAGTGCCGGCAATGCCGGTCGGTATCTCGACATCCCAGATGATCTGTCCGGTGCGGGCATCGATCGCCACGACAGTGCCGGTGGCGGTCGCAAGGTCGAGGCTGGTCGGATCGATCATGGTCGCACTGAACCTGGTGGACGCATTGAGCACGCCGGCAAACACCTTGCCATCGGCGTAGGCTATGGGACCCTCGACGCCGCCAGACGCGCCGGGATAGATCTCGACAAATTCGTCCCCAAGCGTGGTGACGGTGTCGTTGAGGTGCTTCCCGACCGGAACGCGCCAGATCTCGATCCCTGAGGTGCGGTCGGCTCCCAGCACAAACCCGTGCTTGCCAGACGAGAAGACCATTCTGACGATCGAGTCGCCATTCGGAATATCCGCCAGCACGGGCGTCTGCTGGTTGTCATGATCGAACAGGTCGTGCGGTTTGACGCTGATCGTCCAAAGCACACGGCCCGCATTCGGATCGAGCGCAACCAGGTTGTTCGTGTAGTCGTTGGGGCCCGGGCGGCTGGAGCCGTTCGGATATTCGGGATGACCGTACCAGGGTCCCGGATTGCCAATCCCCAGGTAGAGCACACCGGTTTCGACATCGACCGAGGGTGGATACCAGAGACCACCGCCGTTATTGACGCGGAAATTTCCCCAGGCGTCGTCGGTGACCGTATTCCACTGCCAGAGCGTGACGCCCGTTTCGATATCGAGGCAGAAAACGATGCCGAATGCCCCGCCCTCATAGACCGCCCTGGAGTTGCCGCCTGGCTCGGTGCTCACGATGACATAGCCATCGAACACGAGTGGGGCCATCGTGACGCCGAGGGCATTGTGGTTGGCGAGCCGAAAGCGCCAGACCTCTTCACCGGTTTCCTGCAGCAGGCAGAGCACTTCGGCGGTATCACCCAGCACCGAAATCAGATAGCCATAGCCGACCGCCACCCCGTTCGGACCAAGGGTGGAAACGTTGTAGTCGTTGCGCCAGTTGACGGCGCCGGTCTCCCGATCGAGCGAGTGGACATTGCCGACGTTATCGATGATGAAGACGGTGTCACCGAGCACGATCGGGTTCGAGGTGATCGCGCCCCAGCCGCTGGCGGCATCGAGCGGGTAGCTCCAGGCCACGCCGAGCTGATCCAGGTTGGTGGAATCGATGGTCGAGCTGGCAGATGCGCGGGTGCCCCGGTAGTTCGCCTGCGCCATTGGCCAGTCGTTGGCATACGTTTCGATTTCCGGCGGAATCGTCGGTAACGCGCCTCCCGGCGACACTGGGACCGCGGCTGCTTCACCGGATACGGCTTCAGGGGTGGCGTCCGAATCCTGCGCCGAGACCATATGGAAGATCGAGGGCGAAACCAGCCCGGCCGCAACGGCGGTTGCCATGCTGGCGAGCACCTTGCGCCGGGTTACCGCGGTCATGCCTGGTGTGTGGTCCTCATGTTCAGTCACGGGATCTCCTTCATTGGTTTGTCTGTGATTCGCCGTGCATATGACGGCATGATATGCAAAATGTCGCAGACGCGGTCTACGCTCCCAGTGGAAAACCGGGTTCGTTGTGCATGGACGTTCCGATGGCCGCCCGTCCAGCAGATCGAGGACAGGAACGACGGTTTCGAGGGAGGCTGGAGTGGTTGGGGCAACCGAACCAGGGACTCAGGAGCTGGCTCTCGTTTACCCCACGTGGTTCGGGTTGGAGGCTATGTCCACTATCGGACGAGCAGTGACCGTTCGTTTGATTTCTTCGCCAATCTGCTCGGCGGCAACATCCAACTCGTAGCGAATTTGCAGATTCATCCAGAATCCCGCGCTCACGCCCAGCCATTGCTCGAGTCGCAGCGCCGTGTCCGCGGTCATGGCGCGCTTGCCGGCGATGAGCTGATAGAGCCGGTTCGAGGGAACATGGAGTGCCCGAGCGAGCTCGGCGGCGGTCATGTTGAGCTCTTCGAGTTCGCCGGCCAGCACTTCGCCTGGGTGGGTAGGATAAATCGGTCGTTGCTCGGTCACGGCATTCTTTCCTCAGTGATAGTCGACGAAATGGATGTTGAACGGACGCGCGATACCATCCGGCCACTCGAAGCAAATTCGCCACTGGCTATTGATTCGAATGCTGAACTGACCCTTTCGATCTCCTATCATCGCCTCGAAGTGGTTGCTGGGCAGCCGTGCAAGGTCGTTGCGTTCATGCGATGAGAACAAGATGTCCAGGCGCCTCTTTGCCTGTTTTTCGAACGCTTGGAACTCTTTGACACGCTCACCATTGGCGAACCGTTCCGTTCGCTTGTCCCGGTAGAGCGGCTGGTCATCGACAAGTACATCGTCAAGCGTCATGAAATAAGCATGGCAGAAACGACGCTTGACGTCAAGCGTCGTTTCTGCCGGTATTCTGCATTCATAAGAGCTCACGCCACCGTGGAATCTCTGTCCTTACCGATCCAACAACTCCAGCACCGGAGCAAACGCTTCGAGGGCGGTGGGGGAGACGGGGTCGATCGAGACGATGAGGTGGTCGACGTGGGCGCGGGTGTAGGCGCGGATCTGCTCGGCCAGCGCTTCGGGTGAGCCGGTGAGGGGGAATGGGCTCATGATCCACTGGCGTGGGGTGAATGCTTCACGCTGGTCGTTCAGCATATCGACCTGGATGCCGACGACGCGACCGAGGGTGGCGGGGTCACGTCCCGCCTCGATGCAGGCGGCATCGACCGTCGCTTCCAGCTCCAGCAGTTTGTCGATATCGTTGAGCCGGTCCTTGTTCCAGAGATCGGCGTACTTGGCCATCAGCCCCATCATGCGCGGGCTGCTGGAACCGATCAGGATGGGAGGACCTTCCGGGCGCGGGCCGCGGGGACGCAGCTCGCAGTCGCGCGCGGAGTAGTACTTCCCCTCGAAATCGACCTGTCCCGTGCGCAAGAGACTGTGGATGATGTGCAGCGCTTCCTCGAAGCGGGCGACGCGATGGTCATGGGGAAAACCGAAGGCATCGTATTCCGGTTTATGCCAGCCCGCGCCGAGACCGAGGATGAAGCGGCCGCCGGAGATTTCGTCGATGGTGTCGGCCATCTTGGCGATCAGCGCGGGATTGCGGAAGCTGGAGCAGGCCACCAACGGCGCGATCTCCACCCGCGTGGTCACCGCCGCCAGGGCGGGCATGAGCGACCAGACGTCCCAGACGCCTTGGGGATTGACGTTGGGAAAACGAAAGAGCAGGTGATCGGGGAGCCAGACGGAGTCGAACCCGACATCCTCGGCGGTGGTCGCCATCGCGCGGATGGCATCCCAGCCGATGGTCTCACCGCTCCATGGGCGTTCGAACTGTGGGAAGAAGAGGCCGATCTTGAAGGGTCGGTTGCGGCTCATAAGATCTCCAGCGAACCATTCGATGGCACATTGCGGTTGATATGCGACATGAGCTCATCAGGCTGCCTCAGCATACCGGATCGGCATCGCTGTCCATCTTGCCCACACCCTCAGGGCCCAGCTTGGTAGGGGTGTTCATATTCACTCTGACTACTAATGTCGTCCTAGACTATTTGGACAACGTCATCGCATCCAGCGTCGGAAGAGGATGATTGCGTGTTTCAAGATCTCCATATCTTCGATGTCCATGCCCATTTTCAAGTAAAGGGCGATCTCACGTCCGGCGGTCGGAGCCTGCGCACGCGCGAGACCGGTCCGATCGAGAATGAGCGGGCGAGGCTGCGATACCAGGAGCGGGAGAGCCGCCTCGGGGAGCAACGCACGCAGTGGCGATTGGCCTTCGATTTTCCGGATCCCGAATCGGAACTCCCGGAACCTGAGGTCAATGCCGAGCGCTGGATCACCGAGCTCGACAAATACGGCATCGAGCGCATCGGGTTCGTAACCGGCCGGGACAACGACACCCTCGGCGCCGTGGTGCGGGACCACCCGGACCGCTTTGTCGGCTACGCGCACAACGACATCACGCAACCGGACGCGCCCCAGGTGCTGGAACGTGCCGTGCGGGAGCTGGGGCTCAAGGGGCTCAAGCTGTTGGGGCCCATCACCCCGGTACTGCTCAACGAACGCTCGCTCTATCCCGTCTGGGAGGTCTGCGAGCGGTTGGGCATTCCGGTGCTGATCCATTTCGGGATGCAGGGCGCTGCCGGAGGAATCTCCTACCACCCCAACATGTCGGCGGCCGTGCTGGAACCAGTGGCACGCGACTTTCCGACGGTCGATTTCATCATTCCGCACTTCGGCATCCAGCATGTGACCGATCTGCTCTTTCTCTGCTGGTCGTGCCCGAATGTGCACGTCGACACCTCCGGAAGCAACCAGTGGACGCGCTGGATGCCGTACAAGCTGACCCTCGAGGATCTGTTCCAGCGCTTTTACGAGACCATCGGTCCGGAACGCATCCTGTTCGGCAGCGACTCGTACTGGTTTCCGCGCGGGTATGCCATTCGCTACCTCCAGGATCAGGTGCGCATTTGCCGTTTCATGGGGATGCGCCATGACGAGCTCCAGCTCATCTTCGGAGGGAATGCCGCTCGCCTGCTGGATGTTTCACTCGGCGGGCGCAGCTGGACGCTCGCCGCTGAGGCGGGCGTATGACGGTGGTCGCCGAGTTCATGCGACCTCATCTTCGATCGGGTCTCCCTGGTAGTGGGATCGGATGACGCGCCGAGCCATTCAGGCTCGGAAAGTACAGGAGAACGAGAATGACCCCAGGTGGTGCACGAAATCGACCCTTGCTGGCTGGATTCCCCGCGCTCGATCGGCGGCAGCTCTTCAAGGCCGGTGCGGCC
Source organism: uncultured Chloroflexia bacterium (assembly GCA_963720855.1). Classification (GTDB taxonomy): domain Bacteria; phylum Chloroflexota; class Chloroflexia; order Thermomicrobiales; family UBA6265; genus JAMLHN01. The sequence continues at coordinate 84,190 of CAVRGV010000005.1, forward strand.
ACAGCCGGCCTGGCAGCCGTGGGCCGCTTCGGGATGGTGGGTGCGCAGGATGCAAGCCCGGCTGCCGATCTGCCCATCTCCGGCTTCAATACCACTGACGCGATGGTCAGTGAGCCGGTCGAGATCGAGTATTGGCAGTACGAATACGCCACCAAGACCGCGCTGGTCAACGAGCTGATTCCCGAGTTCGAAGCCGCAAACCCCGGAATCACCGTCAAGCACGTCAACTTCCCCTATGACGATTTCCGCCAGCAGGTCGCGGCCTCCGTGCAGGCGGGCGAGGGGCCGGATGTTCTGAATGTCTTCTACGGCTGGATTCCCTCCTACGTCCAGCAGCAGTTCCTGGTGCCATTGCCGGCGGAGTACTTCCCGACCGACGAGATCGAGTCGGCATTTTTTCCGATGGTGCAAAACGCCAAGATCAGCGATGCCTATTACGCACTGCCGACCGCGGTCCGCACGCTCGCGCTCTTCTACAACCGGGATCTGCTCGAACAGGCTGGGCTGGAGCCGCCGACCAACTGGGAAGAGCTGGTGGCCGCGGCCCAGGCAACCGTGGTCAAAGATGGGGATAACTTCGATATCGTCGGCATCACGCAGGATATCGACGGACAGGGACACTCCTGGTGGCGCGAGGGGCTGATTCGCCAGAACGGCGCTCTTCCATTCGAGGACGAAACCCAGAATCGCATCCTGAACTGGACCTCGCCGGAATCGATCGAGGCGTTTACCTACCTGACGGATTTCCTGACCAAGTACGACGTGACGCAAACCGGCTTCCAGACCGATGGACCCACAGCCTTCGGTTCCGGCAAGGCGGCGCTGCATGTGGATGGCTCCTACCGGCTTGGCACCCTGAATAGCGACTTCCCCGATCTGAACTTCGGCGTCGTGCCGCTGCCCGAGCACAAGGACAAGGCGAGCTTCGCGTCGTACTGGGCCAATACGATCACCCGCAACGCCGGGGAGGGCGACAAGCTGATCGCTGCGTCCAAGTTCATCGATTTCCTGTCGTCCCCGAGCGTGCAGGCGCGCTGGACGCCGGCGATCGGCGAGCTGCCGGCCCGCACCGAGCTGGCGAGCGATCCCGCGTTGCTGGAAAACGAGCAGCTCGTGCCGTTCATCGAATCGTTGCCATGGTCGTATGCGACCTTCACGGTCAATGAGGCCGACTTGCGCCAGGCAGTGATGGATGCGTTCGACCAGGTGACGCTGAATGGCGTCGATGTCGAGTCGGCGCTCACCGAGGCGCAGGACAAGATTCAGCCGCAATACGACGAGTATTGGGCGTCCATCGACGGCTAACGTTCGGCCCGGTGGAGCGCCGGCCGTCTCGCATCGCTCCTTCGAAAGATGCATGGAAGGGCGCTCTCGACCGTTCCATGCATCTTTTTCGATCGGTTCTCCAGGAGCGCGATCGGGATGCGAAAACGAGCAGGAGGTGAATGGTGCACCTAACCCTCGAGCGGCGGCGGTGGATCTGGGCGTACGCATTCGTCCTGATCCCGCTGCTCTTCTTCCTGACAGTCAGAATCGCGCCGGTGATCTATGCCTTCTGGGTGAGTCTTCACCAGTGGGATCCCATTGCGATCGACCGTCCGTATGTCGGGGCCGACAACTACCGGAACCTCTGGTCGGACGAGGTGTTCTGGAAGGCGTTCCGGAACACATGGACCTATGTGCTGCTGGGCGTTCCGATCAGTCTGACCCTCAGCCTCTCGATCGCGCTCGGGTTGCAGCGGCTGATCCGCTTCGTGGGCTTCTTCCGGGTGCTCTATTTCATTCCGTATATCACGTCGCTGGTGGCGGTCGGTTGGGTCTGGCGCTGGATGTATATGCCGAACGGGTTCTTCAATGAGGCGCTGTCGCATATCGGCGTCGGCCCGTTCACGTTCCTCGGCAGTCCGGACACCGCGCTCTACTCGATCCTGGTGGTCACCATCTGGCAGGGGCTCGGCTTCCAGGTGATCATCTTTCTTGCCGGGCTGGAGAGCATACCGACCATCTATCAGGAGGCGGCCAGGGTCGACGGCGCCAGTTCCTGGCAACGCTTTCGGGACATCACCTTTCCCATGCTGAACCCCACCCTCGTCTTTTTGCTGGTGACCGGGGTGATCGACTACCTGCAGGTCTTCACGCAGATCCGGACGATGAGCAACGCCGGCACCGGGGGACCGCTGAACAGCACGATCAGTCTCGTGCTCTACGTCTATCAACAGGCATTTCAGCAATTGCCTTCCAAGATGGGCTACGCCTCGGCGATCACCTTCGTGCTCTTCGCCATCATCCTGCTCATTACGCTCGCTCAGCTGAAGCTCTTCACGAGGGAGAACAATGAGTACTGATCCCAATGTGACGCTGCAGCCGCCAACCACCGCGCTGGGCGCGGAGGGCGCGCTCGGAACCGGAGCGCAGATTCACGTCGCCGCGGGGCAGCAGGATTGGCGCCATCGGCTGGCGCGCCTGTTACTGGTCGTCATCCTGCTGATCGGCGGGATCGGGATGGTCTTTCCCTTCGTCTGGATGGTTTCCTCCTCGCTGAAGCTGCCGGCGGATATCTACGCGCTCTCGCTGATCCCACCCAAACCGACGTTGGACAACTACCGCACGGTCCTGGAGGAAACCAAATACCTCCGCTGGTTCTTCAACAGTCTCATCATTGCCCTGATCACCACCGCCAGCGTTGCGTTCTTCGACTCGATTGCCGGGTATGCGCTCGCCAAGTTCCGTTTTCCCGGCCAGACGGCGATCTTCATCCTGATTCTCAGCACCCTCATGGTGCCAACGGAGATGCTGGTCATCCCGTGGTACATGATGTCGATCAAGCTGCACTGGACCGACTCCTATCAGGGAATCATGTTTCCCGGCGTGATCAGCGCCTTCGGGGTCTTTCTGATGCGCCAGTTCTTTACCGGGGTGCCGAACGATCTGATCGATGCCGCCCGGCTCGACGGATTCTCCGAGTTCCGCATCTTCTGGAAGATTGCGGTTCCCCAGGTGAAACCGGCGATCGCGGCGCTTTGTATCTTCACCTTTCTGGGGAACTGGAACGCCTACATCTGGCCGTTGATCGTCACGCGCTCGGAAGAGATGCGCACCTTGCCGGTGGGCATCGCCTTCTTTTCCACTGAATCGGGCAGCGCCTTTCACCTGATCATGGCCGCGGCGGCGCTGGCGACTATTCCGGTCCTGCTGGTCTTCCTGATCTTCCAGCGGCAGATCATCAAGGGCATCGTGCTGACCGGCCTGAAGTAGGCGACCGGGCCGGGGGCGAATCGTTCGGGAAGGGAGATTGGGATGGGGCAAGCGGCAGGTGTATTTCCAAATCCGATCTACGCGCGCGAGATTCTGGAAGTGGGTTTCCGGGAAGCGCAGCGCTTGCTGTTCGCGCATATGCAAGCGGCCAACGAGGCGCACATCCTGATGCTGGTCGAGCAGGGGATCGTGAGCCGGGAGGACGGCGCCGCGCTCTTCCGGGCATTCGCTGAGGTCGAAGCGGAGGGTCCCACATCGTTCACGTACGAACCGGTCGTCGAAGACCTGTTCTTCGCGGTGGAGGGACGGGTGATTGCCGCCACCGGTGTGGAGGTTGGCGGCAATCTGCAGATCGCGCGCTCGCGCAATGACCTTGCCGCGGTCATGAGCCGGCTCCTGATTCGGGAACAGTCGTTGCGTGTCCAGCGTGCGCTCATCGTCTTTCGGGGAACCTTGCTGGACCTCGCGACGCAGCATGTGCGCACGATCATGCCGGGTATCACGCATACGCAACCAGCCCAACCGACCACGCTGGCGCATTATCTGCTCGGCGTGCTGGGACCGCTGGAGCGCGACAGCGAGCGCCTGCGCGAGGGATGGGCACGGCTGAACCAGTCGCCTCTGGGCGTGGCGGCCTTCACGACCACCAGCTTCCCAATCGACCGTGCCCGCACGGCGCGATATCTGGGGCTCGACGGATTGGTGGTCAACGGCTACGACGCGGTCGGGACCGGGGATCATATGATGGAGGCGACCCAGTCACTCGTGACGCTGGTGTCCGGGATCTCGCGCTTCGTCTACGAGCTGCTGGTCTGGACGCGCCGCGAGGTCGGCGTGCTGCGCATTGCCGACGAGTTCATCCAGATCAGCTCGATCATGCCGCAAAAACGCAATCCGGTGGTGCTGGAGCACGTCCGTGCCCGGCTGGCCGCTGTCTACGGCGATTCCGCGACCGTCAGCACGATGATCCATTCGGCGGCGTTCGGGGACACGAACGATGTCGAGGATCAGATTCTGCTGCCGATCGCGCACGCGTTCGATGCAACCATCAGCGTGCTGGAGCTTCTGGGCGCGGCGTTGGCAACGGCGACCTTCGATATCGACCTGCTGGCACTCCGCGCGCGTGACGGCAACATCACCGCCACGGCGGTTGCGGATGGGCTGGTGCGTGATTTCGGACTCTCGTTCCGGGCGGCGCATCATGTGCTGGCGCAGCTCGTTTCCGAAGGTGGCGAGATTACGAGTGCGCGCATCTCGGACACGGCCACTGCGCTCACCGGACGCGCGATCGCGGTCGACGAAACGTGGGCGGCGCATATGCTCGACCCGTGGGAGTTCGTCAATGCGCGCACGCTCCCGGGCGGTCCGGCGCCCATGGAAACCGCCCGTGCGATCGCGGAGGCACGCGATCGACTCGCGAGGGATCTTGCCTGGCTCGACGCGACCGAGGCCAAAATCGCGGACGCCTTCGCTGGCCGCACGGCCCGCATTGCCGAAATCATGCAGCGCCCGTAATGGTGAGCGCCCAACGGCGTGGGCTACAGGACTCTGCGTCACGGCTTCCGATTGGAGTCTACGAAATTGCCGTATCTGGATGCGTCCGTTGCCAGCGGATGAGGAGCGCGTGTACGGTGAAAAGGACGAGGCAGGCGGCCACGATGACCCACGCGACGGCGTGGTAGCTGGTGCGGCCGAAGAGATAGCCGGCGATCCAGGGGAGGAGCGAGCTGCCGATGGTGGCGGCGCTCATCTGGAAGCCGACCGCGTGCGGGAGCGCCGCGTTTCCGATGCGCTGGGGGGAGAGCATCATCATCAGGGGAAAGACGGTCGCCATCGAAAGACCGATGATCAGCAACCCTAACGGCGCAATCGGATAGGGCGCCAGCGCGTAGACCAGCCCGCCCAGCGCCGCGCCGACCACACCGCCCTGGATCCAGCGCAGGGTGCCGACGCGCACCGCCGTGCCGCCCAGCGTCAACCGCCCGAAGGCCATGCCGCCCCAGAAGAGCCCCGACCAGAGACTGGCCACCTGATCCGAGGTGTGCATCCCTTCCTGGATCACGGAGAAGGCCCACTGTCCCGATGTCTGCTCGATTCCCGAAATGCACATGAAGATCAGCAGGCAGACCCACATCATGGGCATGGAGAGCACCTGCCGGGGTGTCATGCTCTCGGTCGCGTGGGTGGTGGCGAATCGCGGCACGGCGGTTTCCCAGAGGTGTCTGGTCACGATGAAGAGCACCGTGAGCCCGATGAGAATGACCGACACCAGCAGATATCCCGTGCGCCAGGAAGCGCCGGAACCCAGCAGTAACCCGAACAGAATGGGTCCCACCAGCGCGCCCACGCCGAAGCAGCCGTGCAGGCGGTTCATCTGGGTTCCGGAAAAGTGCCGGGTGGCGACGAAGTTGATGCCGGCATCGATTGCGCCGGTGCCGATCCCGGCCAGCAATGACACGCTGAGGAAGACCGGATAGCTGGGCGCCAGCGCGATGCCGATGGTGGTCACCGTCACGACCGCGGCGCTGACGATCAGCAATCGTCCCACGCCGAGCCGGCCGACGACGCGTCCCAGCAGAAAACTACTGGTCAAGTAGCCGAGACCGGTGGCGAAGAGGACGACGCCCAGCCCGGATTGCGAGAGATCGAAGGTGGTACGAATCGACGGCCAGGCGACGCCCAGCACCGAAACGCGCAGCCCAAGCGCGATGAAGGCGATCAGCGCCAGCGGATAGGCGAGATCGCGTTCACTGGAGAAGCGTCGCGGGTGTTGGGAATGGGACACCGGGATCCTCGGACGGTGACGACAAGCTGGGTGGATGGAACGGAGGAGGACGGCAGCGTCCCAACAAGAACGATAGGCGGAGATTGCTCTCCGCCTCGTTTCGCATGAATGAGTTGTGATCGACGGGTTAGCGCGACGCGGTGGCGGGTTGCGAGTGCGCCGGGGTGGCACGCTCGGCTGCCCCCAGCAGATGCGTTACGCGCATCCGCAACGCCGCAAGCTGGACTCGCAAAGCGGGGCGGTCATTGGAGTCGTCGATGACTGGGGCGTTGGGCAACGCTGAACTGCTGATCGATTTGCCGATACCAATAACGGCCAAATACGCGACGTAATCCGGGTTCATCCTGGTTGTTCTCCTCTTAACGACATTCCTGAGCGATCCACATTCATATAGACGCCGGATGCGATCGCTCCTTCATCCGACATGCTTATGTTCGCAAACACTGCCGATCCCAGCCATCCGCAATCCTCCGTATTTCGTGCTGACACGAATGCGTATGTAGCCTGTGCGGAGAAGAACGAAGGGCGGAGCCTATGCCCCGCCCCGTCCTTCATGTAATGGGTTCCGCTTATTTTGTCCGCGTCAGCAGCTTGGGGCGGGGGCGCGCTGGTCGAGCGTGGGGGCAACCAGCTCTCCGGGCCAGATCATCCCCGCAAGCCGCTTGCGCAGGTGGAACATACGCGGCTCCCGCTCGGTTCGCGCGATGAAATCGGCGATCACGGGCGCGTCCGGCAGCGCCGAATGCGCGTGCGAACGGGTGAGATTACTTGCCGCCATCACTGTAACGAAATCTGGGGTCATGGTTGTTCTCCTCTTAGTTTCCTGCGGTTCGCCGCAACGGAATCTGTATGTGAATCGGAATCGCTCTTCCTACAATTACCGTATCGAAGTCCTTCCGGCTTCGTGTGTATAGAACGTCTCAGCAGCGTTGTTGTGAGGCGGTTTTCAGCCTGGGAGCGCCACATTGCGGCTCCGCCAGCAGGGCTGAAATCGAATCGAAGAGCTCGTCGTGATCGGTGCGCGCAGGGCGCGGATCGATCTGCGCCGCCAGCCGATAGAGCCAGGCGCTGGTGGCGCGTCGCAGCCGTAGCGCACGCGGTTCCCGGATGCCGATGTGGTCCCGGAGCTCGCGTACATCGGGGGGCAGGGCACGCTCCACCGAGCGGTTGGCCAATGTTGTCAATGTGAAGTCATGTTGCATCGTATGTATTCCTTCCTCGGTTCGACCCTGAACAGATGTACGCATCGAATAGTCGGTCGACCAGGTAGCAAATCGACAAATCAGGATGGAGCCGGGCCAGCACTTTCCCGCCAGATCAGTTCGGTGGGGAGCTCGATCTGGGGAGGTTGCCCGCTCCAGCCATCGAGCAGAAAACGGGCGGCGTGCTTGCCTTTGACCCCGAACGGCTGGCGAATCGTGGTCAGCGGCGGGATCGACGCGCGGCCGCAGGAATATCGTCGAACCCAGTGATGGTGAGATCGCTTGGCACCGCCAGTCCGCGTGCGGACGCGGTCTGGATCGCGCCAAAGGCGAGCATGTCGCTCATGCAGAGGATGGACGTCGGCGGCTCGTCGAGATCGAGCAGGGCAGCCGCGCCGCGCACCCCGTTTTCACGGGAATTGATCTCGCATTCGAAGACCGGTACGTCTGCCCAGGCGATGCCCGCGGCTTCGACACCTGCCTGCACGCCACCGAGCCGTTCGCGCGCGGAGGCGTAGATCGAGTTGCGGCGGTCCAGATCGGCGAATCCCATGTAACCCGTCTTCCGCCAGTGGCCAGGTGATGACGCCGAAGCGCCGGTGGCCGAGCCGGGACAATCGGCCAATGAGCTCCTCCAGACCGCTCCGCTCGTCGATGCCGATCCAGGCAGCTTCCGGATCGGGGGAACCATCGACGATCACCACCGGCAGGCGGCGCGCCAATGCGGCGAGCCGCTGCGGATCGGTGTCCGGGAGCGCCCAGAGGATGAAGCTGTCGACCACCGCATCGCGCACCGGAGAGGTATCGGTACGGTCGGCGGCGGTGGGAATGAGCAAAAGGCGAATCTCGGCTTCCTCGGTCTCCTTCGCGATCCCTTGCAAGACGGAAAGGGCGACTGGATCGGTCAGGGCATAGGAAAGCGCTTCGGTGAAGATCACGCCGATGGTATCGGTGCGTCCCTTGCGGAGCACCGAAGCGGCGGCATCGGGGCCGCCGTATTTGAGCTCCTTGGCCTTGGCGAGAATCTTCTCGCGCAGCTCCGGGGTCAGTTGGTCGGGCCGGTTGAAGGCGTTCGAGACCGTCGCGCGCGAGACCTGCATCGCATCGGCGATGGTCTGCAACGTGATCGTTTCTGTCTTTTTGTCGTCCTGCGTCTTCTTGCCCATGTCCGTCTTTCTTGCGTTCTGAATCGATTCAGAACTTAATCGATACAGTAAACCCGATTCAGGGATGTTGTCAATACCCTGGTTGTGACGATGACCTCCTCGCCGCATTTCCAGGTTTCGGCGATGATGGCGGTGACAGAATGCGATGCACTACCAAGGAATGCCTCGATGCCGAACCGAACCCAGACGATTGCCGCGCTGCCCGATCCGATCACCCCGCTCACCCAGGATGCCTTCGAGGAGACGCTGGCCGACTACTGCTCAGACCTGAGCGGCGAGGTCGGCGTGGCTGTCCATGACATCGAGACCGGCGCAGATTTCGGTTACAACGCCACCGAGATCTTCCCGACCGCATCCACGCTCAAGGTTCCGCTCATCTACGCGCTCTACCGGCTGGCCGGCGCCGGTGAGATCGACCTGAAGGAGCGCGTGACGCTCTCGTATGCCAATCGCGTGCCCGGTTCGGGCGTCTTGCAGCATATGGACGAAGGGTTGCAGCCGACACTGCGCGACCTGGCCGAGCTGATGATCATCGTCTCGGACAACTGGGCGACCGATCTGCTCTGGAACCGGCTGACCAAAGCGACCGTCGATGCCACGCTGGCCGAGATCGGCATGGCGCAAACCTCGCTGCCCTACACGATCCACGAGCTGTTCTCGACGCTGGCCGAGGCCGATCCCGCCGCGCCTGAAACGACGTACGACTACCTGATGACCTATCTCAAGGACTACGACCCGAAACCGGACAACCCCGCCATGGTCTACGACGCGCGCAATGACACCAGCACCCCGGCCGATATGGTGCGCCTGCTGACCCTGATCGATGCCGGCGAGGGACTCACCGAATCCGGCCGCGAGGAGATCCTGAACACGCTCAAGCACCAGAACTTCACGACCATTCTGCAGGGCCGTCTTCCCGGTCGCGAAGGGATCGAGGTCGCGCACAAGACCGGGTCGTTGCGTGGGGTGAAGAACGATGTCGGGCTGGTTTACGCGCCGAATGCGCGGTACGCCATCGCCATCATGAGCCGCGGCCAGGACGACATTCCCGAAGTCACCGACCGCCTCTCCCGCATCTCCCGCTGGGTGTACGACTCATTGGCCACGACGTCGTCGTAGCCGCTGGCGAACCAATCGGTCGTAGCGGAGGGCGTTTCTGCCCTCTCGTTGCAGGTCAAGCCAAGATCGGTTCCTGCCTCCAATGATGTTCTGGGCAACTCCGTTATCGGGCTTCGCCCGATCGCACGGCACAGGTCCGTGCGCTACGGAGGGAGGACAGATACGCCCTCGACTACGGCAGTTCCAGGTGCACGTCGGTCGGGTCCAGGTCGGCGATATGATGGGTGACTAGCACCACGATCTTGTCGGGCAAGTCCCTCCCGTAGGTCATTCAGCAATGCATCCGCCGATTCGCGATCGAGGTGCGCCGTTGGTTCGTCGATGAGCAGGACATCTGCGCCGGTCAGCAGGGTGCGCGCAATGGCGACCCGCTGGCGTTGCCCGCCGGAGAGATGCGAGCCACGCGATCCCAGCGGGGTGTCCAGTCCGTTGGGCAGGTCGGCCAGCAACGGTCCCAGCCCGACCTGTTCGAGCGCACCGGTCATCTGAGGCTCAGATGGCGCGTCCTCCCGCGACCGAGCCAACAGCAGATTCGCCCGCAAGGTCGAATCGAACAGGTGCGCCTCCTGCGGGCACCAGGCGATATGGGCTCGGATCGTCGATTCGGTCATTCCCGCGGTATCCCGGCCGTTCAACAGATAGCGGCCTGCGCTGGGGCGCAGAAATGCCTGCAACACTGTCAGCAGGGTCGATTTTCCCGATCCCGACGGACCGGTGACAACCAGCCAATGTCCGGCATCCGCTTGGGCCGTCAAATCGGAAAAGACATCGCGTTCGTCACCCGGCCAGCGAGCGGCCAGATGTTCGATCGCGAGGACTGAAATGACATCGGGGGAATGCTCGGCTTCCGGCGGCTCAAGATTTATGGCTAAATCGTAATCACCGATTGCCTGATCTCGGCGCAGGCGTCCGAGAACGCGTTGCAGCGCGGGCCATTGCTGGGTGGCGTCGCATGTCGCGATGTACGGATCGATCAGTGCCAGCGGTGTAAGGACGAGCACCGCTGCGACCTGGGGGGTGATGGCCCCGTTGCCAATCGCCTGGTGTGAGAGCCAGAGCATGGCCATGGCGGTAGCGGTGCAGGCCAGGATGACGATGGCATTCCCCAGCCCAAGCGCGCGGGCGGTTCGGCGTGCTCCTTGATTGGCCTGCCGATCGAGCTGGTCGAGCTGATCCACGACACATGCGTCGACACCATTGGCGTGCAAATCGGGAGCGGCCGAGAAGAGCGACGCAACGGTGCGCATGATGCGCGAGCGGAGCTCGACCTGTCCTTCCGCGGCCGACGCGCTGGAGCGCACGGTGACCAGCGGGGCGATCACCAGGCAGACCAGCGAGCAGAGCAGCATCGGGAGGATGGCCAGCGGGAGGAGCCATCCCAGCACGACGGTCACGATCAGGGTCGTCACCGCTCCCACCACCGGCGGCAGCACCACCCGAGGCGTCAGATCGCGCATCTGGTCGATATCGCCGATCAGCAGATCGAGCGCCCGGTCGCCGCGCAGCAAGCGGGCGATTGCCGGACCCTGGGCCGCCAATCGGCTCCAGGTATCGATGCGCAGCTCGGTCATGGCGGCGAACATGGCGTCGTGCATGCGCAACCGCTCGAGATAGCGGAACCCACTGCGCGCGATTCCGAAAAAGCGCACCCCGACGATGGCGACCAGCAGGGTGAAGATCGGCGGTTGCTGACTTGCCCGCACGATCAGCCAGCCGGAGACCGAGATGAGCGCTACCCCGGCCAGCATGGCGAGCGTTCCCCACACCACCGCAGCGACGAAACCGCGGCCGGCCGGACGCAGGACCTCGCGGAGATCGCGAAGCGATCCCCGGGCCGGTGGAGTCTCGTCGGCGGGTGCGCTGTTTCGGGGTGCTGTCAGGGCCGGTGCGCTGGCGGGTTCGGTACGTGGCACTTCCGGATCGAGCGTTCTGGGTTCCGCTGCGGCACCGATCGGTATCACCCGGTCTGCCAGGGCGCGCACCCGCGCGTCGTGCGCCACCAGCAGGATCGTGACCTGACCGCGCAGCTTCTCGATCAACCGCAGAATGGTCTGCCGAGGTGGCAGGATCGAGATGCGCGGTCGGCTCGTCGAGCAACAGCAACGTCGCGCCGGCATCGATGCGGGCCAACGCCCGCGCCATCGCCACCCGCCGCAGCTCTCCCGGACTCAGTTCGGCTGGATGCCGGTCGATCAGATGCCCCGCTCCCACCCGTTCGAGGAGGTCCGTCACACGCCCCCTGTCATCCTGAGGAACGAAGGATCTCCCCGCCGCAGCGGGTGCCACGCCATAACGATCTCCCAGTGCCTGAGTTTTGCTTCGCATCAAGGGGTATGAGCCCGTGGTTTTCAACTGTGGGGGAACTACCGGGAGGCACGGTCTCCGGGAAGGCCGACGAGAGAGATTCTTCGCTGCGCTCAGAATGACAAAGGGGGGAGTGCGCTTCGCTATACAGCGCGATCTCTTGCCATACCGTTTCAGCGAACATTTCCGGATGCTGGGGAACCCATGCGATGCGTTCCGGATCCAGGCCGGACATTTGGCCGGTCACCGTCACCGAGCCATTCGCGGTCGTGCCCAGCAATCCGGCGAGTGCCGCCAGTGCGGTCGACTTGCCCGAACCGCTCGGTCCACTCAACGCGACGATTTCGCCCGGCTCGACCGTGAACGACAACCCATCGACTGCTGGCGTCGATCGGTCGCCGTACTTCACGGTGAGATCGGAGACCATGAGCGCGGCGGCAGATTGGAACGCGGTCGATATGGAAATATCCGCTGCGGCGGGGAGGTCCCCCAGCTCCGCTCGGGATGACCGATCCAGGGTAGGCTCGACCGATAGAAGCACGGAACCCGGCGTTTCGATGACCCGTTGCGCGCGATCCATCGCTTCGATGCCGTCCTCGGAGGCGTGGAATGCCGCGCCGACCTGGCGGAAGGGGAGATAGCACTCCGGCGCGAGGATCAGTACCAGCAACCCGGTCAGCAGATCGATCTCGCCGTAGACCAGCCGGATACCGATGAAGACCGCGACGACTGCGACCGAGATAGTGGCGATCAGCTCCAACGCCAGCGAGGAGAGAAAGGCGACCCGAAGGGTATCCATCGTGCGGCGGCGATAGTTGTCCGAGATCTCGCGCAGCCCGGCGATCTGCGCTTCGGCGCGGCCCAACCCCACCAGTACCGGCAGCCCACGTGCCAGCTCGACCAGTTGATTCGAGAGCCGCGCCAGGGTGCTCGCTGCTTCGGCAACCTTGTCCTGCGTCTGATAAGCCGATCAGCACCATGAAGATGGGAATGAGCGGCACGGTTAGCACGACGATCAGCGCGCTCACCCAATCGGCCCAGAGGATGCGCGCCCAGATCAGCACTGGAATCGTGACCGCGTTGACCATGGCCGGGAGCACGTTGCCGTACCAGCCATCGAGCGAATCGAGCCCGGTGGTCGCCAGGGTGGTGGTTTCGCCTACCCTGGCGTCGAGGTCGCGGCCGCCACGGGCAGTCATGCGTCTCGCGAGGCGTAGGCGGAGATCGGCTTTTGCCGCGCTGGCCGTGCGTGCGGCCACCATATCGGTGAACCAGCTCGCGAGTGCCCGGATCGTCCCGCCGAGCAGGCCAATGGCGATCGCGCGGCGCCAGGCATCGGTGCCGTCGATAACGCTGACCACGCCGGATGCGACCGCTTGCGCGATCAGCACGAGGGCAAGCGCCTTAAGCGCGGCCAACAAACCGAGCAGATAGAGCGCCCGGCGCCCGTCCGGGGTGAGATAGCGCAACGGGGAGGCGCCTCGCCGCCGCGCGGATGGGCCGTGCCCCGCCGAGGGAGCGGTCCCTCCGCGTCGGTCGGGATGACGCAAGGGCGGCGCGCTGGCAGGGTCGGAGGTCATCGAGTGGCGACTAATCTCCGGGAGTATCCGCGTATCGCCCGCTCCCGGTCTGCGGCACGATCGCGTGCGCGTCGGGGATGCTGTCGGTGCTCAAGCGCTTGCGGAAGACCCAGTAGCTCCACCCTTGATAGACCAGCACCAACGGCAGACCGAAGAGGGCGATCACCGACATCACCTTGAGGGTGTAGGGGGATGACGAGGCGTTGCTGACGGTCAGATCCCAGGCGGAATCGAGGGTCGAGGGGAGCACTACGGGATAGACCGCGCCGAAGATCGCAATCGCTCCGGCCAGCAGGAAGACGGCCATGCCGGCGAAACCGGGCATCTCCTTGCCGGCGCGCATGCTGATCCAGGCGTAGACCACCGCCACCACCGCGATGGCCACCAGCGCCCAGGTCCAGCGGGTGTCGTTGTCGAGCTGCACGCTCAGGACCCACATGACGAGCGGCAGAAGGAGCAGCGGCATCCAGCGGAGTGCGAACTGTCGCGCGCGGTGCCGGATCTCGCCGTCGGTCTTGAGCATGATGAAGGCCGCGCCGTGGACCAGGCAGAACCCGACCACTGCCAGCCCGCCGATGATGGCGTTCCGATCGAGGAAGGCATCCCAGCCGCCGACCCGGTCGCCGTATTCATTCAAGGGAAGCCCGGTGGTGGTGAGACCCAGCATCGCGCCGACCCCGAAGGCAGCCACGAACGAGCCCAGCGCCAGAGCCCAGGTCCAGTTGTCTCGCCAGCGCTGGGTGTTTCCCTTGCCGCGGTACTCGATGGCAACCGCCCGAAAGATCAATCCGACCAGCACCAGGGTGAGTGGGATATAGAGCGCGGAAAAGAGCGAGGCGTACCAGAGCGGGAAGGCGGCGAAGGTGGCTCCGCCGGCGGTGATCAGCCAGACCTCGTTGCCGTCCCAGACCGGGCCGATGGTGTTCAGCAGCAAGCGGCGTTCTTTTTCGTCGCGGGCCAGCAGCTTCATGTGCATGCCCACTCCGAGGTCGAATCCTTCCAGGAAGAGATAGCCGGTCCAGAGCGCCGCGATCAGGATGAACCAGAAGGTTTCCAGAGTCATCGGACACCGCCTTGAGCCAACCAGACCTGTTTGTCATCCTGACGAAGGAAGGATCTCCTCGCCGCAGCGAGTGTTGACCAAGGCCCGGCTCCAGGTGTTGCGCCCAGGGGGTGGCCGTGTCGTGCATCCGACGCGAGAGATTCTTCACGTTGTTCAGAATGACAATAGGGGAGCGAAGTATGCCGACGGAGCAGGCTGGGCTCGTTCGTCATCGATTGCAGGCTAGTACGCAAAGGCGAGGACATCGTCGGCTTTCTTTTGTTCGTCGTCGGTCGGTTCGTGCGCGATCAGCTCCGGCATAGCCGAGGGAACACCGGCGCGGGTGAATTTCACGATCAGGCCGGTTTCGACGATGGCCAGCAGACCGTAGACGCCTGTGAGCGTGAGGAGCGAGAAGAGAATCTCGCCACCGGCCACGCCCGGTGAAACCGCCGTGGCCGTGAACATGAAGACGCCTTCGATTCCGGTCGGATTGGGCGCGACCACGAAGGGTTGCCGTCCCATCTCGGTGAAGATCCAGCCGGAGACATTCGCGAGGAAGGGGAGCATGATCGCGGCGGCGGCCACCCACATCACCCAGCGGGCGGTGGGCACGGTTCCCTTGCGGGTCAGCCACCAGGCGACGATGGCTCCCATCGTGGAGATTGCCCCCAACCCGATCATGGAGCGGAATCCCCAGTAGGTCACCCACATCTGCGGGATGTACTGAATCTCCTGCCCGGCGCGGTCGCCCAGGCGAGGGTCGTCTGGCAGGTGGGTGCCGAAATTCGCCTTGATAGATGGGCACCAGCTCGTTGACGCCCAGCACCGGGGTGTCGAAATCGCCATTCGCCATGAACGAGAGCATGCCTGGAATGGCGATCAAGGTGCGCACATCGTCGCAGCTATTCGAGGCCGGGTTGCCGATGGTCAGCAGCGAGAGCTCGGTGCCGGAGTCGCAGGCGCCCTCGGCCGAGGCCATTTTGAGCGGTTGCTGCTGGAACATGAGCTTGCCCTGCCGGTCGCCGGTGATGACCACGGCAATACCGGCCAGCAGCGCGATGGCTACGCCGGTGCGCAGGGAGCTCAGCCAGACACCGTGATCGGTCTTGTCGCGTCCGGGGATCTTCGTCGAGTCGCCCACTGCCACCTTGCCGTTCGGGCCGATGGTGTCGACCCCATCCGCGCGACGTCGCCAGAGGTGGTACCAGCTGATCCCGATCAGCAGCGCTCCGCCGACCATGAACGATCCGGCGATGACATGCGGGAAGGCGATAAGCGCGGTGTTGTTGGTGAAGACCGCCCAGGCGTCGTTCATGCGCGGGCGGCCATCGACCAGCTCGATGCCGACCGGATGCTGCATCCACGAATTGGCGACGATGATGAAATAGGCCGACACGATCGAGCCGATCACGGCGGCCCAGATGACCCCGAGATGGGCTTTTTTCGGTAACCGGTCCCAGCCGAAGATCCAGAGCCCGAGGAAGGTCGATTCCACGAAGAAGGCGAGCAGTGCTTCCATGGCGAGGGGCGCGCCAAAGACATCCCCCACGAAGCGGCTGTATTCGCTCCAGGCCATGCCGAACTGGAATTCCTGCACCAGGCCGGTGGCCACGCCCATGATGAAGTTGATGAGGAAGATCTTTCCCCAGAACTTGGTCATGCGCAGGTAGCGCTCGTCGCCGGTGCGATACCACCTGGTTTGAAAATAGGCGACGAGGGGGCCGAGACCGAGGGTCAACGGCACCATGAAGAAGTGGTAGACCGTTGTGATCCCGAATTGCCATCGCGCGATGTCGAGGGGGTCCATCGACGCTCCGATGTGGGTTGCCCGCGCCGAACGAATCGGCCGGCGCGGACCCGCGGGCGAAGCCGCGCATGCTCCTTCTATTGTAGTGGGAGGGACTATCCGCAGTTGAAGGTCAGGAATTCAGGTAGATGGCTGCGCCCCGATGGCTATTCCACCATCGTCTGTTCGACGAAGACGGTCACCGGGAGCGCGCCCGGAACGATCACGTCGACCGCGATGCGCCAATCCCCACCCATTCCCATACCGACGCCACCTGCCTGATAGACGCCGGGCTCGGACTGCGCGGCGAGATAGGGCAGCTCGCCGTGGTCCATTTCCAGGTGGCGTGCCCGGAACCAGACGGCAGCGTTCTCCAGGGGATTTCCGGCCTCGTCCGTAATGGTTGCTTGCAGGTCGACCGGTCCCGCCTGGTCGCCGCTGACCGAAAGTGTTACGGATATCCCGTTACTCGCAATTGGTCCGTCTGGACCGCCGGTTACCGGATCGGGCATGCATTCCTCAGCCGGTGGGCGCGGGGTGGCGTTCGAGGTGGGCTGGCAGGGCGTTGCGTCTTCGACGGTAAAGCTCAGATCGCCAAATGCCGACGCGCGGCTGCCCGGTTGGGCCACCAGCCAATAGACCAGATAGCGTCCATCGGCAAATCCGGGTTGCAGCGCGATCGACCGCGTGCCGTCGGCGGTCGTTTCTGAGATGCCGGTATCCGCGCGGGCGCCGTTCGGCGCGATCACGACGATCTGCACGGTCTCGGGATCGATCGAGCCGTCGAAGGTAAGCTCGACCTGCTCTGGCACCGCGTCGAGCGTCGCGCCATCGGCGGGATTCGAGCCGATCAGCTCACCGGCTGCCAGAGCGGTTGGCGGGACTGCCAGTGCTCCGATCGTCAGGAGAAGGACTGCCAGCGAGACGATGCGAAGTCGGGTCAAGACGCTTCCTCGAAACTCAACGGAGGGGAAAAAACGGGGCTAAACGAGCTGAATATGGATTCGCGATTCAGTGCCTTAGCTGCCCGGAAGACAGTGTCTATCGAAACGCCAGAGTTGGCAGATTCGAGCAGCCGATCGAGCTGGGAACGGCTGGTGCCCATCCGTTCGGCCATTTCCACTTTGCTGATGCCAAGCCGCTGCATCTCTTCCTTGAGCTGCCATGCCAACACACGCGTGAGCGCGGCACTGGTGACCTCTTCGTAGAGGGCTCTGCTCCCGGAGAAAGTCATCGAACGAGCTGCCCTCGTGCGTCGAGCTGGTATCGGTCATTCCACAAATCTCTTTCAATCGCCGAAGCGTCACACCTCGAGTCGGCTTCCTCACGAAGACGCTACCAGATTGTCGGGAATGGGACTAGCGCGAACGAGCTTGTCCTCCCCGAATGGAGGCGATCGCGGCTTCCAGCTCCTCGTGGGCGTTGTGTGCCGATGAGGACGCGGTCGCCATTGGTCAGGACGAGCTGGACGCCCTGATCGCCGCTCATGTTGTAGGCCTTGTTGGCGCCCCAGCCGCGAATCCCCCAACCGCCGTATTCGCGCATGGGGCGATAGGTGCGTGCCGTGGCGCTGGCAATCTGGGATGGGCGGACGGCCCGATGCGTGAATGGCGCCATGCGGATCTCGACCCGGTCGGGCGTGACCGTGGTTTCCAACTTGAACCAGAGAAAGAAGACCGGCAGCACGATGCCGAGCAGCACTGCGATCAGAACCACGCCCCAGTCCGGCAGTGGATTGTCACCAAACGGTTTGCCGCGCACGATCTGCTGGATGAACAGTCCCCAGCCCATCAACGCCAGCAGCGCGATGACGAGGAAGAGCCACGATTGCCGAGGGCGTTGGGTTTCGGAATAGATCGGCATCGGTTTCTCTGGGAGATCAGCGTCAGGAACTCGTTGGTTCGACATCCTCACTCGAGTTACGGCAAAAAGTAGACCCAATCGCGCGTGCCGAACTGGTCACGCACCAACTGCTCCGCGGTGGCGATTTCCTCGGGGCTCAGGGCTCCCGTCTCCAGACCATGCCGCTCGCGGAAGGCGTCGATCATCGTGTCGATGATGACGGCACGCGGAAGGTCGGTTTGCTGGCGCAGGGGGCCGACCCGTTTCTCGGCGGATTTGATGCCCTTGTCGCTCAGCTTTTCCTGCCCGATGCGCAGCACTTCGAGCATGAGGGGGATGTTCATCTGATAGGCCATGGTGGTGTGATGCAAGCACCGCGCCGCCGCGCCGCGCCTGGGCTGCGCCGCCGATCTTGCCGCCGGTCGAGGTGATGTCGTTCAGCGGTTCGTACCAGGCATCGACGCCCAGACCGCGCAACGCTTCGACCACCCAGCTATCGAAAAAGGCGTAGGAGTCGGCGAAGGACATGCCCTTCACCATCGCCTCCGGGGCGTAGATCGACCAGGTGATCGCGCCTTCCGGTTCGATGAACATGGCGCCGCCGCCGGAGATACGCCGCACGAGCTGCACCTCATGCTTGGCGGCATTGGCCTCATCGACTTCGTTACGTACCGACTGGAAGCGCCCCAGCACGATGCACCGGCGGTTCCAGCCCCAGATGCGCAGGGTCGGTGGCCGCAGCCCTTTGCCGACCTGCTGGGTGAGCACTTCGTCGAGTGCCAGGTTCATATGCGGTTCGGTCGGTTCGGCGGCGATGAGCTGCCAGTCGTATTGCCGCCAGCGGTCCAGGTCGTCTCGCTCAACCATGGCGCGGCCCTCCATCCAGGGCGCGGCGCACCGCGGTGGTCGAGCGCTTCGGGTGACGATCCGAGCCATTCGGTGCCGTCGGGAATCGCCGCGGCGATCCGTTCCACTAGGCGGCATCGTCCAGATCGGCGGGAGCGCCCTCCAGCGCGGCGGTGATGCTCAGCAGCACCTCCTCTGGGTAGAGGAAGAAGTCGCCATGCACCTCGACGTCCCGCAGCGTGCCGTCTCCCATGTGAAAACCGCACGCCGACCAATTTGCCGCCCGGGGTCTTGAACTCCCCTTTGTAATAGGTGTCGTCGCTCATGCAGAAAAGACGCCTCGATCGCGCAGGATGGCGGTGGCAGCGTTCAGTCCGCTGGTGAGCGCGCCGTTGATGCGAGGCATCGACCGTGTATTCCCCGGCCAGATAGAGCCCGAGGGTTTCGGTGCGATTCCTCGGCAGATGCGCCACGAATCCCGGTGGCTGCCGGAACTGCGAGAAGGGCACGGTGACCGTGCTTACCAGTTCCCAGTCCTCGATGTTCTGTCCCAGCATGCGGGCGGCATCGGCGCGGGCGAGCTGCACGATCGATTCCTGATTACGCCCGCGCAGATCGGGTGATTCCAGCAGCACCGCCGCGATCAGGTGCTTCCCTCGAGGGGCATAGGACGGGGCGACATTCGAAAGTGGCGCGATGTGGTTCACGCCACCGAAGCCGGAACCGTTCAGGAGCAGTGACTTGCCGATGCCGGGATCGCGCGATCCGGCCAGGTAGACCGTAGTGCAACCGATGCCGTCGGCCGGGATCGATTCGATGCCGGTCAACGCTTTGGCTGCCGGTCCGTCGGTTGCGATCACGACCGCCGATGCCTGGATCGACTCGCCACCGGCAACCACCCCGGTCGCCCGGCCGTTCTCGATCAGGATCGTGTCGATTGGCGTACTCAGCCGCACCAACGCGTCGGGATGCCGCTCGGCCATGGCATCGGGAAGCGCCTGCATCCCCGCCTCGGGAATGACTGCCGCGCCCTGGGTGAACATTTTGAGGGTATAGAGCACCGGACCGGCGCTGAGCGAGAGGGTGGGATCGAGCGAGATGCCACCCCAGAACGGTTTCGCGAACCGGGTGATGAACCGGCTGCTGAACCCAGCCTCTTCGAACAACGCCAGCGCGCTCTGGCTCCCTTCCCGGCTGACGGACGCGGCCGCGGCGGTTTCCCATTTGGCCATCCGGCAACTGGCTGCCAGTTTGGCAAGCTTGAGTTTGTCGCGCAGGGGAATGGCATGGCTGCGCATCACCCCGGGCAACGCTTTCGGTTCGGAGAACGGGCTGATCAGGCGATGCTGGGTTTTACCGTCCCAGATGACCGCCCCGGCGTCGAACCGCCGCGGTCCGATCTCCTGCATGGAGACGACTTTGGTCAGGGCCGGATATGCCTCCGAGATCACCTGGAAGCCACGGTCGATCCGGTAGCCCTCGACGATATCGGTGCGCACCCGTCCGCCGACCCGGTCGCTCGCCTCGAAGAGGATGACCGGCATGTTCTGCTGGATCAGGTGCGACGCGCACGCCAGCCCGGCGAGCCCTCCGCCGACGATGATGATTGGTGCTTGCATAGATTGACGTGCCTTCCCCTCCGGATGGGTCGGAATGGTTGTTGGGCGTAAGTATGGGGGATGGGGTGGGCTTGGAACGATCGGGTTTCGTCGAGCGCTTCAACGTGCGGACAAGCTCTCAATCATCAAGCAGTGGAAGCAAGAAAAAGAAATGAACCGCTGGGTGAAGGCCCAACGGTTCATTCGGAGAGGGGGGTGGTTGGCTTGCTCCGGTGACCTGGGGTAGGGGTGCTTTTGTCTCCCGAAGCAAGTACGTACATAGTAGAACATAGGTGCTACTGTGTCAAGCAGGCAACGGGTTATTTCGCGCAAATCGCCCGTGACATTCCTGATCTCCTGATCTCCGGCACGCTATGAACCTCCCGTCGCAGCACCAGTCGTTGCTGGGGAGCGTGGGAGTCTCGTTGCCACATCCGGAGTGTCCCGGGGTGCGGAGCTTCTGGACGCTGGTTGGGGAGCGCGGCGACGATCTGGTTGGCGAGGCCAGGCTCAATGACCGAGGTCGCTCGGTGGCCCGAACTCCTGATACAGTGCGCCGGTAGCTCTGCTCCCTCGGCGGTACGCGCGATGCGGAGCAAGCAGGTTCGAATCATTGGAGCGACGTGGAGAGCGGCACCAGCAATCCTTCCTGGCCTCAGGATCAGCAGCAGGAGCTCATGCGCGATCGTGTCGTCTGTGCGGTGGATGGTGGCGCGACGAAGACGCGGGCGATCGTACTGGACTGGGTGGGTGTCGAGTTGGTCGTTCCACTGTCGGGCCGTCGAACTACGTCGCGGGGGAGAGCCGAACGCGTGGTGACGAATGTCACAGTCGCGGTGGAGCAAGCAATCGGTGCGGCCGGGGCTCGGTTGCCGATCGACTCGCTCTGGGTGGGATTGGCCGGGATCGAACGCCCCGGCGCCCGGGAAGCGATCGAGGCGCAGCTCACCGCTATTGGCCCATGAGGTGCGATTGACCAATGACGCCCAGCTCCTGTTCGGGGCGTTTCCCGATGCGACCGGCATCGTGCTCATTGCCGGCACTGGCTCGATCGCGCTCGGGCAGGACCGGCATGGCAAGACCGCTCGGTCCGGGGGTTGGGGCTATCTGATCGGCGACGAGGGGAGTGGGTACGACCTGGGCCGGCGGGGGATTCGCGCGGCGGCCAAAGCGGCCGATGGCCGGGGATTGCAGACCGCGTTGCTGCCAATGCTGCTGGCGCATTGGGGGCTGGAGCAGCCGTTGCAGATCATCGATCGGGTGTATCACGAGCGCGACAAGGCGGTCATTGCCGACTGCGCCCGGCTGGTTTTCGATGCGGCCGAGGCCTGGGATCCGGTGGCGTCGCGGTTGGTGCAAAGCGGCGCGGCCGAGCTGGCAGCGGCGGCTGGAGCGGTCGAGCAAGCGCTCGATTTCCAGGGACGGCGCGGTGTCGCTGGTGCTGGCCGGGAGCTTGCTGGTCGAACGGGACGGCTACCGCCGCATGGTGCTCGACCGGATCGAGCATCAGTTCGACCTGGAGGCGGTGCATATCGTGGACGAACCTGCGCTCGTCGCTGCGCGTCATCTTGCCAGGAGACTTCATTCGATGACCGAGCTGACCGGACGGCTCCTGCTCGATCGTGACGCTGTTCCCGGGCGATCACGCTCGATGGCGACCGGATCGCCGCCGTCGAGCCCGATCCTTCGGTGACGGACGAGCGCATCATCGCGCCCGGATTCATCGATCTGCAGGTGAATGGTGGATTCGGGGTCGACTTCGGCGAGTCTCCCGAGCGGATTGCCGAGGGTGCGCGGCCTGGCTGCCGGAAACCGGCTGCACCGCGTTTCTGCCGACCATCGTGTCGTCGTTTGGCGATCGTTACCGGCGCGTCTTCGAGGCGTTCCCCGCTGCGTTTGGTACTCCCGGCGCGCGCGTGCTCGGATTGCATCTGGAAGGGCCGTTCCTTGCGCGTGGGAAAGAAGGGCGCGCATGCGCCCGAAGCCATCGATGCGGCGGACGACGCGCTCTTCCAGGAACTGCTCGCGGAAGATGCGGTGCGGCTGGTCACGCTCGCTCCGGAACGGCCCGGCGCGGTGGACTCCATCAGCGCGGCTGGTCGAGCGCGGCGTGCTGGTCAGTCTCGGGCATTCCGAGGCGACCTTCGAGCAGTTCGAAGCCGGGATCGATGCCGGCGCGCGCATGGCGACCCATCTCTTCAATGCCATGAGCCAGCTCGATAGCCGCGAACCCGGCGCGGTGGGCGCGGCATTGGTCGATGAGCGCGTCACGGTTGGGTTGATTGCCGATGGGATCCACACCCATCCGGCGAATCTGGCGCTCACCGCGCGCGCCAAGGGAACGCATGGGATCGCGCTGGTTTCGGACATGATGGCCGCTGCCGGTATGCCCCCCGGCAACTATTCCCTCAACGACATCCCGGTGACCGTCGATGCCACCTCGGCCCGGCTGGCAGATGGTCGCCTGGCTGGGTCCATCCTCACGATGGATGCCGCCGTGCGCAACATGACCGCCTGGGGCCGCGTCTCGATCGCGGATGCCCTGACCATGGCGTCGGCAGTCCCGGCCGGTTTGTTGGGACGGAACGATCTGGGAACGCTTGCGCCTGGCAACGCCGCCGATCTGGTCGTGCTCGATCCCGAGCTCCATGTTGCGGAAACCTGGATCGCCGGTGAACAGGTCTTTCTTCGCCGCTTATCAGCCACCTGATTGCGACCACATACCCGGTAGGGGCAACCCCCTGTGGTTGCCCTTCTCGTCCGCACAAATCGCGCCGAATAGAAAATGTTTACGAACAAGCAGTAATGTATCGCTCGGTCTGAGAATGGAACTGTTTTGTTGTGTACCAAGGGCAACCACGGGGGGTTGCCCCTACGGGGTAGGCGTTCGGGGTACTGTCACTCAGGGCGCCTCAGGAGCAGCTACGGCTTCATGATCGGGCCGACCGCGAAGCGATAGATGATCACGCCGATGATGTTGGTCAGAAAGCCGACGACTCCCCACACCAACGGGCTTCTCCCATCCCGTTTCGCGGCTCCATAGAGCGCGAAGCCACAGACAGCGCCGATCACCAGCGCCATCAATCCCAGCATTACGAGTCCCATGAACATGTCCTTTCGATACGTGTGACGTTAGGCGTTGCGCTGTTTCCGCATGTGCAGCAGGGGATATGGATAGCCTGCGGCATCGGTTTCGCTTCGACCGATGACGTCGAATCCTTTGCTGGTATAGAACGCAACCGCATGCGGATTCTGCTCGTTGACATCGAGCTCTGTCATGCCTTGCGTTTGCACGACATGCTCCAGCAGTGCCGATCCAATGCCCCGACCGCGAAACGCATCTTCGACGAAGAGCATTTCCAGGCGATGGCGGACGTTCCCGCAAAACCGACCGGTCGACCATCGATCTCCGCGACGGTCAACTGAACGCTTGGCAGATATTCCTCCGGCATGGCGGCTTCGATCTGGTCGAGATCATCGGCGGAGACAAAGGCGTGGGTCGCGTCGACCGCGCTGCGCCAGATGGCAACCAGCTCGGCAAACTCGATCTCCCCTCGACTGGCGCGCAAGACCCCCGCGAACGCCATCGTCAATCCTTCCCGGGGAAATCGCGAAGACGAACAACAATCCCGACTCGATCAGAGCCATTTTCCATCCACCCGACCACCCGCTCCAGATAATCCTTGCGGTGGGCCGGATAGCCGGAACGCGTGAGCGACGGGTGCGCCCCGTGCGGATAGCGCACGAATTCCACTTCCGCGCCGTTCTGCTGCAACGTGATGAACAGCTGCTCGCCCTGGCCGATCGGCACCCGGTCGTCCGCCTCGCCATGCACGATCAGCACGGGCGGCGTTTTCCGGTCGCTGGTCAGATAGGTCAGCGGTGAGCGGAAGCGGTACTCCTCCGGATTCTCGTCTGGTTTCGCCCCTATTTGTAGTGGACCAAAGAGGTAACCGATGTCCGCGGTGCCATAGAACGAGACCAGATCGACCACCGGCGCGCCGATCACCGCCGCTTTGAACCGGTCGGTATGCCCGATGACCCAGCTCGACATGAATCCGCCGTAGGAATAGCCGTAGACGCCGAGCCGGTTCTGCGTCGATCCAGGGGAGCTCGATCGCCTTGTCGACCACCGCCATCAGATCGAGATAGTCCTCGCCGCCCCAGTCGTTGCGGACCTGGCTGGTGAAATCGCGGCCGTACGAGCCCGATCCGCGCGGGTTGGCATAGACCACCACGAATCCCGCACCCGCCAGCGCCTGCGGCACCGGCATGAACCCCGGCCCGTACCAGCTATTCGGGACCGCCATGGATATCCAGCACCATCGGATACCGCTTGGTGGGGTCGAAGCCCGATGGCTTGAGGATCCACGCCTCGATCTCGTAGCCGCCCCGCTCGATACTGAAGGTTTCCCAGTCAGCCATCGGCGTCTCGGCGAGCAATTCGGCATTCGGATCGACGATGACGGTCGAGGCTTTCGGCTCGTGGGTGTTCCTGACGATCTGCCCGGTGCTGTTCAGCGAGCTGGCCGCCTGATAGACCGCGCCGGTGGTGCGATCGAGCGACAACCCGCCGTGTACTGCCCCGAAATCCTGCGCCAGCTCCAGTGTCCGCGTCTCGATATCGAACCGGTAGAGCCCGCTGGCTCCGCCCCGGAATGCCGAAAGCAGCACTGTTTCCTCATCCAGCCAGACCGGCTGCGGTCGGCGGAGTCACGGTCGGGAACCCCGAATCGGGTTGCACCGGCAGATCGTCCGTCAACCGTTCGATCGTTTCGCTGGCGACGTCGTAGAGAAAGAGGTCGTACTGCCAGGTCGAGGTGGTGTCTCCGGCGAAGAAAATGGAGCTCCCGTCAGGCGACCACGCCCAAACCCCCAAGGTGCCATGTTCCGGTCCTACCCGGGTGACGGCTCCGGTGGCGACATCGATCAGCGCCAGTTGCCCTTCCATCTCATTGCGCAGCGGAATCTTGGCGGCCAGCGTCTTCCCGTCCGGCGACCATTGCGGTCCCTCGAAATCGACCAGCTCGCTGGTCAGCTTGCGCTTGCCGGAATCGTCGGTCCCCACCAGCCAGACCTGCTGGCGCACATCGTTGAGGTAACCGCGGTTGTCCTGCTTGTAGTCGTAGCGGCGCACCACGCGCACTTTCGGGGCGGCGTCCTTGTCCGGTCCATGGTCGTCCGGGTCGTCAGGATCGAACGCGCTGGTGTAGGCGAGGGTGGTGCCATCCGGGCTCCAGGCGAGTCCGCCGATGCCGCCTCGATGGCGGGCCAGCTCGATCGCGTCCCCGCCGCCAGCCGGCATGACGAAGACCGCATTGCCGAACGCGCCCCGGTCGGAGACGAACGCGACGCGATCCCCCGACGGAGACCAGCGAGCCATGGAGCCTTGCATGGTGAACACGCGCTGGTCGGTTCCATCGGCATTGGCGAGCCAGATGGCGCGTTTGCTGTTGGCGCTTCCCGGATCTGCCCACGATCTGGTGAAGAGGAGCGTGTTGCCATCAGGCGAAATCTGCGGATCACCCGCGGTCACGATGTCGTAGATGATTTGATGCGGGGTGAGTCCCTGGGGCATTGCGCTTCCTTATCCTTGCCTGCGAGGCGAATCGACGTGCTGTCACGAACGGTATCGTTTCCATCCCATCCGACACAATGGAATATCTGCGCTTGCAATCGGTCGTGTGGCACGGATCCGCGTCCGCCTGTCGTCGTGGCGGGACCTGTGCCCGCCTTTACGACAGGCCGCCATCACGGAACCCACAGCCGAGTTTCCGATTCGAAGTCTTGTCGTTTGGAGACTCCGTTATCGGGCTTCGCCCGATTGGCGGCCACAGGTGCCGCCACTACGGCGATCGTCTAGATAACTTCCAGGTCGTTCAGGAGGGGCGGCTCCGGAAACGGTGCGTGCGGTTCGGCTTGATACCAAAATGCCGTAGAGGCGATGTCGTCCTGCAATGGCAGGTAGCGGCGTTTGCCTTCAAGCGTGGAGCGCCAGCCGAGCGCCTGGATGGTGACGCGTAGCTCTTGCTTGAAATGAATCGGATCGGGGATATGCCAGCGATACATGCCGAAGCGCTGCTGGCTTTGATAGAGACCGTCTGGTTTGATGACCTGCGGCAATCCCAGGATACGGAGTCGAAAACGAGCCGTACTCCCCCTGCGGATGCTCGAAGTTCCACGCGCCGCCGAAATAGTCCTCGGTGCCGGTGCCGCAGATGGTCGGCCAGTCACGGTCGCCATCCAGATAGAACTTCACCTCGCCTTCGCCCCACCAGCCGTTGTTGTTCACCCCCCAGGCGATATAGGTGCCGACATAGTGCCCGCGGCCCTGCACGCCATCGAGCAGGGTATGCACCTCGCCATAGGGAAGCGGATTGTTCCGCCGCCATTGCGCATGGAAATAGGCGGCGTCATCTTCGATCGGCTTCAGCTCGTAGTCGATCGAGAAGTAGAACGACGCGATATCGTCCGGCGAGAGGTTTTCGACCGTGATGCGCGCGCCCTTGCGGAACGGCATCGGCCAGTAACAGTTGAAGCCGCCTGCCGGATTGACCGCTACCGGAATCGAGCTGACATTGCAGCGCACGCACCAGCCGGAGCAGAAGAAATCGCCGATCGGCGTTTCCACCGAGGGCGTCTCCTCGCCGTCCCAATACATGCGCAGCACCAGCCGCCGCCATTGGGTGGGATGCACTGTCAGCCAGATATGCGTGATCTCGCCCGATCCCTCGATCTCGGCCAGCGTGACCGTTTCATGCCCGCCAACGGCGATGAAGGGCGAGACCTTCCAGCCCTGGCCCAGCTCCCGGGCCGATGCGGCTGCCAGGCCATCGGTGGACATGCCCCCGGCGCCGCGCGCGCCGGTCGGATTCTCCGGGCTGATGCTGCGGCTTTCCGCATTCGAGAGTCGGCTGAGATTCCCAAGCATGTCCGGTTCCTTCCAGTGAGCGGCTGCGATCACGATGTCCGGCATTGTAATTTGGAGATACCCCTCACCGTAGTGGCGGGACCTGTGCCCGCCAGCGGCCGCAGGCCGCCATTACGTTGCCCACAGCCTTGTTTCCGGACCGACGGCATGGTTGTGGGCGAGTCCGTTATCGGGCGTTGCCCGATTGGCGGCCACAGGTGCCGCCACTACGACGGGTGCGGCCATGAGCGTCGCCACGATGGTTGTTTGGGTGTCATAACGAAAGAGATATCTCACAAACGAAAACCGGAACGGGATACGATCCCGTTCCGGTTCGTTCGATGCGAGATGAGCGGTACGCGGGTTACCGCGAATGCGGGATTCGCGGATACCCGCAACCCGGCAGCCGCGATCAAGCGCAAGCGCACCAAGCATGAGTTGGAGTCGTTTCGGTGCCGTTGTTGAGCAGGGTTGCGTCACCGCCTGCCCGTGATCGGAGAGCGTGGTGAGGGTTCACGTTACGCTGGAAGCGATCGTCCCGGCTCGCGTGCGAAGTTGCCCCGCCAGGCTTGCCCGGATGCCCTGGCTTCTCGGAACCAATCGGTGTTGCCCGGTTCCACCGGATTGCCGGGATCGACCGGTTCCCATCAGCTGCCCGTCCAGATGACCGCGAAGGGCGAGAAGCTGGAGGTCACCCCGCAGACCACGTCCGTCTCCGCCGACGCGAGCTGGTGATATCCACCCAGGCGCCATTTTCGAAGTGCAGCAGGCGCACGTTCGCGGCGATCGGCCGCCACCTCTCCCGCGATTGGCAGACAGACTTCGGCCGAGCCGCGATGACTGCCGTCGTGGAGATATCGACCATGATCACGAGCTGCCCGTCATATGCGGCCGGCAGCGGCGGCGCAAACTCGGGATCGAGCTGCGTCACAAACGTTTCCCCAGGTTCGAGAACATTCTCGAACGTCACCGTGCCCCCGGCGACCGGCACCGTCACGTCACTCCCTGGCAGGGTATTCAGCGGTTGCATCGGGCATCCCTGCACGATGGCATCGGCCAACCACTCCGCTCCCAGAGAGACACTTGTTCCCCACTCGTATGGACGCACAGGGAGATCGAATTGCACCTGCTGGGGACCGGATTCGGCGGAGAGCTGCGCGGCGTCGCGGTACCCCGGCGCGGCCGCGGGAATGAAGATCGAGACATCGAGCACCACAGGTTCGCTGGTTTCCAGATCGAAGGTCACCAGTCCGTTGCAATCGACGCTGAGGTTTCGGACGACAGCCGACACAGGCTCTTCATCCTCGAGACAGTCAGTGACGCTCGCCCAGGCGATCGTCTCGACATAGGAGAACTGCACCTGGAGACGCACGAGTAGCTGATCGTATTCGCCACTGGGGACAGTGAGTGCATAAGAATGCGCCCCCGCGGAAAGGAATCTTGGCAATTCTTCACTGGCAATGGTCGCTTGTGGGTTCTGTAGTGGATCGAAGATCCTGATGAACCCGGCTTCCAACTCATCGGTGAGGGTGAAACTGACCACGCCTGCGCACGAGACCGAAAGGCCGCTCACGATATCGCCCGCACCAGCTTCGGGCAGCCTGCAGTCGTACGCCGCCGCCTCGGCGATCGTATCGCCGGATGCTTCAGATGTGATGGTTGCGTAGATACTTGCAGGCCCATAGGAGAGTTCGATTTGCACCTGGAAAGTGCCGGTTGTTGTGACAGGGAACGAAACCGAGCCCAGGTCTTGATTGGCGGAAGGGGCACTGGGATTGGTGAATCGAATGCTTAGCGTCTCCTCCGCCGCTTCGGCGATCGTAAAGTTCAGGGCGCCGGCGCAGTCGACTGAGGCGCCGGAGATGACCGAACCCCGGTCGGGTTCTTCTGGATCCACTTCGCCATCATCCCCTGCGCATCCGGAGACGGTTGCCGAGCCGATCACGATCGTACGCATCGTTGACGATCGATACGCCAACGGATTCTGTCAAGCGACTGCGGCATCGAACGAGAACTGCACCTGGGTCGCACCAGGGGCGGGGCTGGAGATTACTTCTTCGTCCAGCTCGCTCATTTCCTTCGTCGCGAATGGCTGTAGAACCACATCGTGAGTGGCCCGCCATTGGTGGTGTCCACCGTGAACGTCAGTAGTCCAGCGCAGGTGAGAGCCACATTGGAGAGACTGGTGAAGCCGGCAGCTACGCACATCGTCACGTCATCGGACTCGCTCGCCCGCGTTTTCAATGGTCTATGGGCTCTTCGCTCACCTCGACCTCATCATCGATCGGTTCCGTGGCTGGCGAATCGGTCACTGGCGCTTCGGAAGCTGGCTCTTCCGTGACGGCGATCCTCGACCGGGGCTGGCAGGCTCCTCGGTTACTGGTTCCTCCACGATCGGTTGTTCCACCACCGGAGACTCCGGTTGCGGTTCGACTACCGGTGGCACCTCCTCGACCGCGCGACTCCGCTTCCAGATATCGTTTCTTCGGTCATCACCGGCGCAGCGCCGAGCTCGATCTCGTCCTCCTGCGCGCCAACCGATGCGACTGGCAGCAGGAGGGCCGCGACCAGCATCAGCGCGATCAATCCCCCCATGACTTTCCGTAGCACGTTGTTTCCTCCTCGAAACCCTTCGCCCCAGGGGTACTGGTCGTCCGCACGCGCGGGTGTGGCGAACCGTGCTTCGATTGTGTGTCAACGCGTGCCGGATGCGCTGTGCCGGAAGGCACGCGAGGCGGTGTGCTCTGCGACACAGGCACAATGGGAAACCGGTTTCAGCAGTCAGCAGTCCAGAAACGACAAGTCCCCGTCTCGACGTTCGAGACGGGTGACTACTGCCACTGATCTCGAAGACTGACTACCGTCTGCCTATTGTCCGATCTCGAAGCCGTAGCCTGGGGTGAGATCGAACGGGTCGAAGATCACCGAATCGACCTGGTAGACGCCGTTCAGGTTGACGAAGACGAAGAGGTCGAGCACCGGCAGCCCGTTGTTCACGAAGGGATCGGTGTTCAGCACCAGCGCGCCGGTGCGGCCATCGCCCAGATACTCGACGGTCAATACGCCATCGATGCTCGCCTCGGTGCCCGTTTCCCGATCGCCCGAGTTCACCAGGGAGCTCGCGACGGCGTCTTCCAGCTCCGCGCCGGTGAGCGAGAGGTCGATCCCGTAGAACTGCGAAACCGCTGCCGGGGTCATCAGCGCGGCCACCGCCGGACGGTTACCGGCATTGGTGCAGGCCCAGAAGAGGGTCAACGTGTCGAGCACGCCGTCGATGGTGGCGGCATCGGCCAGTCCGGTCACATCCAACGCATTGATGCCGAAACTGGTGAGATCGGGCGCCACCACCGGGATCGGGGTTGCCAGCGAACCGGCCAACGTGGAAACGTCGATCGCGTCCACGGTGCATTCGTCCGGCGCGGGGGTGAACGGATCGGTCACCACCCAGGGGCGCAGATCCTCGGCCGCGACGGCAGCCGGGGCTTCCTCGGTGGCGACCGGGGTCGCGTCCTGGGCCAGCGCAGGCCCAATCGAAAGCAGCGCCGCCATCAATGCGATGGCAAGCGATACGAGCGGTAGGGTGCGACGTTTCATCCTCTGCTCCTTTCGCGGTTCTGGGGTGGCGCGCTCCGGCCGGGACAACGGTCCGGCCGAGTGGGTGCAGGCGCCTGGGTTGTGTGTCCTAGATGATAGGCGATCCGGGCAACGAGCACGCGGCACGCGGAATGAGAAGTCAGAGGTCAGCAGTCAGAAGTCAGGAGAGAGTGGGACGTCGACTGCCCTGGACGGTTGAGTCTATTTCAGCTTCGGGTCGAGCACATCGCGCAGGCCGTCGCCCAGCAGATTGAGCGCGAAGATGATGAGCGCGATGGTCACGCCCGGGAAGATCGCCATCCAGGGGGCGGTTTCCATGAACCCGAGCGAATCTTTCAGCAACCCGCCGAGACTGGGGGTCGGCGGTTGAATCCCCAACCCGAGGAAGCTCAGGCTGGCTTCCACCAGGATCGCCAGCGCCAGGCTGACGCTCGTCATGACGATGATTGGCGCGATGCCGTTGGGCAGGATGTGCCGGATCAGGATGCGCCCGTTGCCCATGCCGATCGTGCGGGCGGCTTCGACATACTCGTTCTCGCGCACCGAAAGGACCGACGCGCGGGTGATGCGCGCGAACCCGGGGATGCGCCCGATGGCAATCGCCACGATCAGGCTGGGAAGCCCGGTGCCGAAGGTGGCCACCAGCGCGAGGGCGAGCAGCAGATCGGGAAAGGCGTAGAGAATGTCCATCAGCCGCATGATGATTTCATCGACCCGCTTGCCGTAGTACCCGCTGATCAATCCCAATGCGATGCCGAAGGTTGCCGCGACCGCGATCGACACCACCGCGATGAGCATCGACATGCGAATCCCGTAGAGCACCCGGCTGAAGAGATCGCGTCCCAGGTTATCGGTTCCCATCAGATGCGCGCGGCTTGGACTCTGCAAGGCATCCATGACGGCAATCTTGTTGGGCGGGTAGGGCGCGATCAGCGGCGCCGTCAGCGCGGCGAAGATCGCCAGGAGCAGCACGATCAGCCCAACGAGCGCCAGTCGGTTGCGCGCGATCTGCCGCAAGGCGGACCCGACCCGACCGCCGCGCGCGTTGGCGCCATTGGCCGAAGCCATCGGCGCGCCCGACCAGCGGGAGCTCATAGGTTCGAGCGCGGGAACTTCCGGGTCGATCATGCGTAGCTGATCCGTGGGTCGAGATAGACGTAGAGCAGGTCGGTCAGCAGATTGACGACCACGAAGATCAGGGCGATGGTGATGATGCACCCCTGGAGCAGTGGAATATCCCGGTCGAGCACCGCCTGCACCGTGAGCCGCCCGATGCCGGGAAGCGAGAAGATCTGCTCGATGATCAGCGCGCCACTTAGCAGCACGCCGACCTGCACGCCGATGATGGTGACCGCCGGGATGAGCGCATTGCGCAGCGCGTGCCCGACCAGCACCCGCTGCTCGGTTTGCCCCTTGGCGCGCGCGGTGCGGATGTAGTCCGCCCCGAGCACTTCCAGCATGCTCGAGCGGATCATGCGTGTCAGCACCGCCGCGAAGGTGGTGCCGAGCGCGATCGCGGGCAGGATCAGATGGCGCAGGCCGTCGATCGGGTCCTGGAAGACGCTCACATAGCCACCCGGCGGGAAGATCTGCCAGTGGACGGAAAAGCCGAGGATGAGCAGGGTTCCCAGCCAGAAGCCGGGAATCGACAATCCGGCGAACGCCACCACCGAAACCACCCCATCGATCCAGGTATTGCGCCGGATCGCCGACAGGATGCCGGCCGGAATGGCGATCGTCAGCGCGATCAGCATCGAAAAGACGGCCAGCGGAATCGTGACCGGCAGCCGTTCCCAGATGAGCTGGGCGACCGATTGGTTGGTCATGACCGACTCACCAAGATCGCCCCGCAACACATTTCCCCACCAGCTCACGTACTGCACCGCCACCGGCCGGTCGAGCCCCAGCTGTCGCTCGAGCGCGGCGCGGGCTTCCGGGGTCGATTCGTTGCCGAGAATGGCATCGACCGGCGACCCCGGAATGAGATGCAGCAACGCGAACGAGATCGTCGCAACGCCGGCGATGACGACAATGGCAAAGAGCAACCGCCGGATGAGGTAAGCCAACATATCCCGTCACTCGCTCGCTTGTCGCCGATCGCCCGCGCTACCCACTTACGAGATCTGCGTCTCTTTCCAGCGCAGCTCCGACCATGGCAGCATGGTGAAGTTCTGCACGTTGTCGCGCAGCGCCCAGGCCTGCTCCTGCAGGTTGATCACGAAGTAGCCCGACCGCTCCACGAAGATCTGCTGCGCTTGCGCGTAGATCTCCTTGCGCTCGTCGGTATTGGTCGCAATTCGGCCCCGGTCCAGCAGATCGTCCATCTCCGGATCGCTGAACTGGGTGTAGTTCTTGGTGCCCAGCTCGCCGGAATGCAGGATGTCGAACATCGAGAGATCGGGATCGACCTTGCTGGTATGCGCGGTCATCGACATCTCGAAATCGCTGTTGGTGAAGACCTCGCTGAACCAGGTGGTCGATTCGATCTGCTCGATCTCGACGTTGATCTTCAGCTCGGAGAGGTATGCCTGGATGATCTGGGCCGCCGCTGGTTCCCAGGGCACCGCCGGAACGATGCGCATGGTCACCGAGAAGCCATCGGCAAACCCGGCGTCCGCCAGCAGCTGCTTCGCCTTATCGGGATCGTAGCCCCAGCCGTCGACCTCGGCGCGGTAAGGGTTGCCGTCGGGAAGCATGGTATTGCTCTGCAGACCGGTGCCATAGAAGACGGCCTGCTGGATATCGTCCCGGTTGAATCCACAGCGAATTGCCTGGCGGACCTGGAGATTGTCGAACGGCGCCACCTGCGTGTTGACCGACAGATGCGGCCAGAGCGAGGAGGTGCGCACGTCGACATTGACGCCGTCGTCATCGGACAACGTCTCGATATCTTTGGCCGGCACTTCGGTGGCGTGAATATCCCCGGTGCGAATGTTGGCCAGCGCGGTTTCCGCCTGCGGGATGATGCGGTGCTCGACCTTGGCCAGGTACGGAAGCCCTTCTTCCCAGTAGTTGTCATTGCGAACCAGCACTACCGCCTGGTCCTTGACGTTGCTCTCGACGATGAAGGGGCCGGAACCGGTTGGGGTCACGTCCCAGACCGCCGTGTCCTCGACCGCTTCTTTCGGCAGGATCGAGGTTTCGAGGCGGCAAAGCGCCAGCGGCAACGGCGCGAACGGCTCGGTGTAGGTCAGCACGACGGTCGCGGGATCGGGGGTCTCGATCGAATCGAGCGAGACGAAGTAGCCCTTGGCCACTGCCGGAACGTCCGGATTGATGATGCGCTCGAAGCTCCACTTGACGTCGTCCGAGGTCAGCTCGCGGCCGTTCGAGAACGTCACGCCGGGGCGCAGCTTGAAGGTGTAGACGAGACCGTCGTCCGATACCTCATAGGATTCGGCCAGCGATGGAGCGGGCTCGCTGGTGTCCGGATCGAGCCGCAGCAAACGGTCGAAGACCTGGTCCATCACGTACCAGGACGCGACCGCGCCGGTGATGTGCGGATCGAGCCCGGATGGGTTGGTGCCGTTGTTGAAGATCAGCGTGCCGCCATCTTCGGAGGCCTGGGCGTAGACCGAGGCGCCGGTTACGGCGTTGTACGCGATCGGCAGCGTCGCGCCGGCTGCAATGGCGCCGAGCAACAGCTTGCGGCGATCCAGCTCGATGGTTCGCAATTTGCTCAATTCGTGGGATGACATGATTCGATCTCCTTCGATCCGTTTGTTCCGTGTCCTGCGTCGAAACCCTGTTTCAGACCGCTGTGCTCGCGTTGCACCTCCCTCGGTCGCATTCGATATCTGTGGCTACCGCTCCAGCCCCAGTAGCCGCAGGCTGTCCCGAGTGACGATGTTTTCCATCTCATCCAGCGGCACCGGCGGCAGACCCGGTGCCCGCGATCGGATCGTTCACGCGGCTGAGCGCGTCGATGGTTTCCTGCGGGGTCGCGATCGGGAAGTCGGACCCAAAAAGGAGCTTGTCGAAGACCGCCCATTCGGTTGCCAGCCGAAAGCAGTTGTAGTACGACCAGGGGCGATAGAAGAGCCCGGAGATATCGGCGTAGACGTTGGGATGCTTGCGGATCACCACGATGCAGTCGATCTGCCAGGGGTGCCCCATGTGGGCCATGATCACTTTGAGATCGGGGAATGCGGTGGCGACCCGGTCCATGTGACGGGGATGCGCGAAGTCCAGATCGGCAAAGCGGATTGGCGAGGTGCCCTGATGGAAGAGGATCGGCAGCCCCAGCTCCTGCGCCCGGTTGTAGACCTGAAACGCTTCCGGGCCGAGCGGGTCGAAGTTCTGGTAGTTCGGTCCCAGCTTGATGCCGACCAGACCGAGATCCTGGGTGGCGCGCTCGATCTCTTCCAGCACACCGGGATCGTGCGGATGCACGGTCAGGAATCCGAGCAGCTTGTCCGGGTTCGCCTGCACGATAGCCGCGGTGTCGTCGTTCACCATCGGGGTGGCGTATTGCAATCCGCCATCGTCCTCGACCTCGGTGCGCGGATCGGCCGCGATGTTGAAAACGATCGCCTTGTCGACCGGCGCCATCGCCTCCAGGTAGAGGTTCCAGTCGGGTTTGGACGGTTGCACCTGGTCTGGCCGCCAGACGGCGTTGCCGGTATCCGCGCCCGCGTCGGCCGCGTCGCGATAGCGCGGCGTGTGGCTATGGACGTCGACGATCATCGGGCCGCTCCGTTCGTACCGGCCAGCTCGCGCAGGGCGACTTCGGCGGCTTCCAGGGTGCGGTCGATATCGGCTTCGGTATGGCTGTAGCTGATGTGGTTGCGCTTGAGATTCATCGGCATCTCGAAAATGCCCTGGTCGATCAATCGCTGCCGGTAGCCGACATAGAGATCGGCATCGTTGCGCAGCAGATCGGTGTAGTTCTCTACCGGACCGTCCATGAAATAGAGGGTGTAGACCGAGCCGAAGCCGGCCACCGTCCAGACCAGATCGAGCCGGTCGAGAATGTCCCGCAAACCGGCGCGCATGCGGTCACCCAGCTCGGCGATGCGCTGGTTGACGTTCTCTTTTTCCAGGATGTCGATGGTCGCGATGGCGGCGGCCACCGAACCGGCATGCCCGTTGTAGGTGCCGGCGAAAAAGACATCGCCACCGGGATTGGTATTGAACCGGTCCATCAGATCGGCGCGTCCGGCCAATGCGGCAATCGGGTAGCCGTTCGCGATGGCTTTGCCCATGGTGGTCAGGTCGGGCGTGACGCCGCAGATCGACTGATAGCCGCCGAGCGCATGCCGGAACCCGGTGATGACCTCGTCGAAGATCAGCACGATGCCGTTGTCATCGGACAGGCGGCGCAGACCCTCGAGAAATTCCTGCTTCGGCAGCACGCAGCCGATGTTGTGCGGAATCGGCTCCAGGATGATGCCGGCGATCTGGTCCGGGTGGGCGGCAATGGTCGCTTCCACATCGGCCAGATCGTTGAAGGTGCAGACCAGGGTGCTGTCGATCTCCTCGTCCAGCATGCCGGCCGAACCGAAGTCGCGCTTGCCGACCATTTCCGGCGCGCTCAACCCGTTGCGCAGCACATATCCATGCCAACCGTGATAGCAGCCCTGGAACTTGATCAGCAGTTTGCGGCCGGTGGCGGCGCGCGCCAGCCGGATGGCGTGATAGGTCGCTTCCGACCCGGCATTGCAGAGCAACACCTTTTCCGCCGACGGGACGTGCTGCACGATGCGGCGGCAGAGCTCGAGCTCGTATTCGGTCGCGCCGACGCCAAAGAGATCGGTGTTGCCGATCGCCTCGCGCACTGCCGCGTTGACCGGTTCGTAGCAGTGCCCAAGCACGAACGGGCCGAAGGCGGCGTGATAGTCGATGTACTGGTTGCCGTCGACGTCGAAGATATAGGCGCCATCGGCGCGGGCGAAGCTCAGGGGTGGATCGGTGCGTCGAATGGAGGTGTGAACGCCGCCGGGGGTGAACTCGCTGGCGCGTTCCAGCAAGGCCGTACTTTCCTGGATATCCGGGTGCATGATCGCTGTGGTTCCTTCCGCCGTGAATCGCTGCTCGTCAGGCCGCATCGCTGATCGATCGCTGGATCGTCGTCCCGGTTCCCTCCTCGTCATGCACCGCGGCGCCGAGCCGCAGCGAGATGCCCCGCGCTGCCTGGCGCACGGCGTCGATGTAGGCCGACCGATTCGGTTCGGCGTATTCGTGACTGAGCCCGGAAATACTGACCGCCCCGGTCACCCGGCCGCGATCGTCGAAGACCGGCGCGGCGATACAGGTGAGCCCGGTCACCGATTCTTCATCGTCGATGGCATATCCCTGGGCGCGAACTTCGTCCAGGGCGGTGCGCAGGGCTTCCGGCGTGGTAAGCGTGGTGGGGGTGCGTGCGGCAAGCCCGCGCGTGGCGATGACGTCGTCCAGCTCGGTATCAGTCAATGCCGCTAGCAGAACCTTGCCGAGCCCGCTGCTGTGGGCCGCGTCCCGTTGCCCGCTGCGCACCGAAAAATGGATCGGGCGGCTGGCCGGCACCACGTAGAGATGCACCACTTCACCCTGGTCGAGGATGCCGAGATTGGCGGATTGCCCGCAGGTCTCCGCCAGCGTTTTCAGGAAGGGTTGCGACGACCGATTCCAGGGGCAACGACTGGATGTAGACGCTGCCGAGCTCGAAAGCGCGCAGGCCGATGCGATAGCGGTCGGTATCGGGCGAGCGCTCGAGCAAACCGCGCCGCTCCAGCACGGCAAGCAGGCGCACGGCGGTTCCCTTGGAGAGACCGCTGCGCTCAGTCAGGTCGGTGAAGGAGAGCTCGGGCTCGGCGAGGCTGAAAGCGTCCAGCAGATCGAGCGCGCGTTCGAGCGCGCGAACCTGGTATTGCGGGGACTCTGAGCTCATGGCAGCAACTCACCGGTGAGATTCGTGTTTCTTTCATGAAACTGAGTTTCAGAATAGAGGCGATGAGATAGCTTGTCAATGGGTCATCAATTACCCAACATGACAATTGCGATCGATGACGACCGATCAAGTGGAAATACACAGCGGCGTTACGGAGCACCACCGGTAGGAGGAACCACAGGGGGTACCCCTAGCGGAAGTCATGGTGTCGGGATTGGAACGAGTCGTCAGGACGCGGGGGCTTGCCACCGGAAAAGCGTCAAGGTGCGCGACTGCAGGTCGTAGCTGTTGCCCGGGGGAAAGGTTTGGTGCGCCTCGGCGTCGGGGGTCGCGGTGTCCAGGATCAGCTCCCACGCTTGTGACGCGTTCGGGGTCTCCGTGACCACCACGTCACCAACCGCCATCACCGGCGCCGGGGGCAGGGTGAAGGTGACCGGCTCGTGGTACGCGTTGAGCAGCATCAGCAGGGTGTCGTCCTGAATGGCATTTCCCTGTTCGTCCATCACATCGAGCGATCCGCCGGTGAGCTGCATGCCGAGCGAGCGTACCCAATCGTTGTTCCACTGCTCGTCCGACATCTCGGAACCGTCCGGCGCGTACCAGAGCAGGTCGCGAATCTCCTGACCGCGGATCTGCCGGTCCTGGAAGAACTTGGGACGGCGCAGACTCGGGTGCTGGTGCCGCAGCTCGATCAAACGGCGGGTAAAGGCGAGGAGCGCCTCGTTTGCCTCGTCGAGCTTCCAGTCGATCCAGCTCAGCTCGTTGTCCTGCGCGTAGGCGTTGTTGTTCCCCTGCTGGGTGCGGCCGAGCTCGTCGCCCGCGGTGATCATGGGAACGCCCTGCGAGAGCAACAGGGTGGCCAGCAGGGTGCGCTGCTGGCGCGCGCGCAGCTCGAGAATCCCGGGATCGTCCGTGGGACCTTCGGCGCCGAAGTTCAGCGAGAGGTTGTCGTCGGCTCCGTCGCGGTTGTCTTCGCCGTTGGCTTCATTGTGCTTCTGCTCGTAGGCGACCAGATCGGCCAGCGTAAAGCCGTCGTGCGCGGTGATGAAATTGATGCTGGCGTATGGGCGGCGGCCATCGTTCTGATACAGGTCCGAGGACCCGGAGATGCGATAGGCGATATCGGCGGCGTGGCTTTCGTCACCTCGCCAGAAGCCGCGCACCGCATCGCGATAGCGGCCGTTCCACTCCGCCCACAAGACCGGGAACTGCCCGACCTGGTAGCCGCCTTCGCCGATGTCCCACGGTTCCGCGATCAGTTTGACCTGCGAGAGCACCGGGTCCTGGTGAATGATGTCGAAGAAGGCGGAGAGCCGGTCGACGTCATAAAACTCGCGGGCCAGCGCGGAGGCGAGATCGAAGCGGAAACCGTCGACATGCATCTCCAGCACCCAGTAGCGCAAGGAGTCCATGATGAGCTGCAGCGTTTGCGGATTGCGCGCGTTGAGCGTATTCCCGGTACCGGTGTAATCCATGTAGTACCGCTGATCGTCTTCTACCAGCCGGTAGTAGGCGGCGTTATCGATACCGCGGAACGAGAGGGTCGGCCCGAGCTGGTTGCCTTCGGCGGTGTGGTTGTAGACCACATCCAGGATGACTTCGATCCCCACCTGGTGCAGCGCTTTGACCATCTCCTTGAACTCGCGCACCTGTCCGCCCTGGTCCCCGCTGCTGCTGTAGCGTGACTCGGGCGAGAAGAAGTTGAGGGTGTTGTAGCCCCAGTAGTTGGTGAGGCCCATATCGGCGAGGTACTTGTCGGTCAGGAAGTCGTGCACCGGCAGCAGCTCGACCGCGGTCACTCCCAGTTTTTGCAAGTGCGCGATGGCCGCCGGGTGGGCTACGCCCGCGTAGGTGCCGCGAATCTTGGGATCGATCTCGGGATGCAGCTCGGTGAATCCCTTGACGTGCATCTCATAGATCACCGAGCGGTGCAGCGGAATGGCCGGCGCTTTGGTATCGCCCCAGTCGAACGTGGGATCGATGACCAGCGATTTCGGCATTCCCCCGGCGCTGTCCTGGTCGTCCCGGTGCAGGTCGGCGTCGGGATCGCCACTCATGACGTAGCCGAACACCGGCGCTTCCCAGTTCACATCGCCTGCCAGCGCTTTGGCATAGGGATCGACCAGCAGCTTGGCCGGGTTGAAGCGATGCCCCTCGCCGGGTTCGTATGGGCCATCCACCCGATAGCCGTAGTGCTGCCCGGGGCCGACACCCGGGAGATAGCCGTGCCAGACGAACGCGGTCACTTCGGTAAGCGGGAACTGGCGCTCCTTGCCATCCTGGTCGAAGAGACAAAGCGTTACCCCGGTGGCGTGTTCGCTGAAGAGCGCGAAATTCGTGCCATCGGCATCGGGCGTGGCGCCAAGCGGGTAGGAAACACCAGGAAGCACTTTCTCCTGGCTCGAATCGGTCGGTCGAGGTCATGACATCGTTCCCAACGTGCGCCGCCGGAACGACTCGGGCAGGCGCTGAGCGAGCCCACCCAAAAACGCGGTGGGCCACAGGGTGAACTAAGGTTGTCCCTGCGATGGGATCTGCCTGAGCCGGCACGCGCTCGCTGCGCGCCGCTCGATTTGCCCACTCATAGTACGTCGTCGATCTCGAAAGACTCATTTTCGCGAGACGACGGTTCATCACGGATCGAAAGTGCGCTCATGACCGGACTTACCCAACGCGATCGAGCACTTGCGAACCGCATGCTCCAGTCGGCCCTGCCTCCACCGCGCGCGACGTATCGCCTGCAGCTCCACGAGGGCTTTCCGCTCTCCGCCGCGCGTGCGATCGTGCCCTACCTGGCGCGCCTGGGTGTCTCCCATGTCTACGCCTCGCCTATCTGGGCTTCTACCAAAGGAAGCATGCATGGCTACGACGTCGTCGACAACACGCGTATCGACGAGCAGATCGGTGGCCGCGACGCGTTCGATGCGCTCAGCGCCGAGCTCGATGCGCAGGGCATGAGCCTGACCCTGGATGTCGTTCCCAACCATATGGGGATCGGCGGGGGCGCCAATGTCTGGTGGCAGGATGTGCTCGAAAACGGGCGCGCGTCCGAATTTGCCGCTTTCTTCGATATCGACTGGCGGCCACTCAAACATGAGCTGCGCAACCAGGTGCTGGTGCCGGTGCTGGGCGATCAGTTCGGCAACATTCTCGAGCGGGGCGAGCTGCGGCTGGTGTGCGACAACGGCGCCTTTCACATCGACTACTACGGAACCCCGTTCCCGATCGCGCCGCCCAGTTATCCACGCATCCTGCAGCCGGTCCTGCTGGCGGTCCAGGACGTCTATCCGCGAAACGCGTTTCCGTTGCTGGAGCTGGAAAGCACGATCGCCGTGTTCGAGCGGCTGGCATCGAACGACGACACCGATCCGGTCCTGCTGCTGGAGCGCCGTCGCGAGCAGTTCCTGAGCAAGCATCGGCTGGCCGCGCTGATCGCGAGCGAAGCGCCGATGCGGGATGCGCTCGACGGCGTGCTGGCACGCGTCAACGGCACGGTTGGCGATCCTGCGTCGTTCGATCAGCTCGAGGTCCTGCTGGACGCGCAGTCGTACCGGCTGGCGTACTGGCGCGTCGCCGCCGAAGAGATCAATTACCGGCGCTTCTTCGCCATCAACGATCTGGCCGCCATCCGCCAGGAAGAGCCGGAGGTTTTCGACGCGACCCATCGCCTGCTCCTCTCCCTCATCGGGAACGGCCAGGTGTCCGGCGTGCGCATCGACCATCCCGACGGTCTCTGGGACCCGGCCGGACTACCTGCAAACGCTCCAGCATGCGGCGTTTCTCAGTCGCTTCCGGGCGGCGGTCGATGCGCGACGGTCCAAACCGGTCGACGATGCCACCTGGGAGAGCTGGCAGCCGGAGCTCGATGAGATGTGGACGGAGCGGACCGTCGTCGATCCGCTCTCCCTGGTGGTCGAGAAGATTCTGGAAGCCGGCGAGCAGCTTCCGAAGGATTGGCCGGTTGCCGGAACGGTTGGTTATGAGTTCGCCCGCATCGTGACCGGGCTCTTCGTCCAATCCGCGAACCGGAAGCTGTTCGACCAGATCTACGCCCGCTTCGGCGGCGATCAGACCAACCTGACCGACATCATCTACGAGCAGAAGCGGCGCATCATGCAGGTCGCGCTGGTGAGCGAGACCAATGTGCTGGCGCGCGCGCTCGACCGATTGACCGAGCAAAACCGGCGCACGCGCGACTTCACCCTGAACAATCTTCGTTACGCGCTGCGCGAGATCATTGCCTCGTTTCCGGTCTATCGCACCTATCTGGCCTGTGACGACCGGCCGATCGACGGACGCGAGCGGCGCTACATCGATCGCGCGGTCGACAGCGCGCTACGGCGCAATCCGGCGCTGGATCCCGGGGTGTTCGAGTTCATCCGCGGCATCCTCCAGCTCCGCATTCCCGAGGACGCCTCCACGGCCGAGCGTGACGCCATTTGCCGCTTCGTGATGAAGTTCCAGCAGCTCACCGGGCCGGTGATGGCCAAGGGGGTAGAAGACACCGCCTTCTATCGATACAACCGGCTGCTCTCCCTGAACGAGGTCGGCAGCGATCCTTCGGAGTTCGGTACCTCGGTGGCGGAATTCCACCAGGATGCTGTGGCGCGCGTCCGCCGATGGCCGTCGGC
This sequence comes from uncultured Chloroflexia bacterium, assembly GCA_963720855.1. Classification (GTDB taxonomy): domain Bacteria; phylum Chloroflexota; class Chloroflexia; order Thermomicrobiales; family UBA6265; genus JAMLHN01. The sequence continues at coordinate 126,721 of CAVRGV010000005.1, forward strand.
AATGCTCTCCTCCTCCACCCATGACACCAAACGCAGCGAAGACGTGCGCGCCCGCATCAGCGCGCTCAGCGAGCTTCCGCGCGAGTGGCGGGCCGCGGTCAATCGCTGGTCGCGCATGAACCGGCGTCACAAGACGCGTCTCCACGGCCAGGCCGCTCCCGACCGCAACGACGAATATCACCTCTACCAGACCCTGGTTGGCGTCTGGCCGTTCGACGATTCCACACCCGACGAATCACTGCGCGAGCGCGTGACCGAATACATGATCAAAGCGGTGCGCGAGGCGCAGGTGCACACGAGCTGGGTGAATCCGGACGCAGCCTACGAAGCGGCGTTGACCGAGTTCGTTGCGGCGCTCCTCGACCCCAAGTCCGAAAAACACCTTCCTGGACGACTTCCAGAGCTTCATCCCGCCGGTCACGCGCATCGGGGCGTTTTCATCGCTCTCGCAACAGCTCCTCAAGCTGACGGCTCCCGGCGTCCCCGATATCTACCAGGGCACCGAGCTCTGGGACCTCAGCCTGGTCGATCCGGACAACCGAAGACCCGTCGATTACGCTCGTCGTGCGGCACTGCTCGACGAGGTGCTCGCGCATTCTCCCAGTCCGGAGCTTGCCGCGGAGCTGCTTGGTGATCTTGCCAGCGGTCGCATCAAGCTCTCTCTGACCGCCAGGGCGCTGGCCCACCGGGCGGCGCATCCCGAGCTGTATGCGCGCGGTGACTACGAGCCGCTCGAAACCCGAGGCCCGCTGGCAGCCAATCTGGTCGCCTTCCGCCGGAGGCTCGGATGACGACGAATCGATCGTGGTCGTCCCGCGTTTGGTAGGACAGGTGATGGGGAGTGCCGCGGAGGCTCCAGTGGCCGAGGTTTGGCGCGGCACCGTCGTCGTCCTCGATCCAGCGCAACGCGGTCAGCGGTACCGCAACGAATTCACCGGCGAACAGGTGCAAACGACCGGCGGTGACGACGAACCGGTGCTCGAGGTCGAATCGATCCTGCGCGGTTTCCCGGTTGCTTTGCTCAGCCGGGAATCGACGCGTAAACGCAAGCGGACAGGAATCCAGTAGCTTTATGGATGTCAACACGAACCAGCCGCACGCACCGCTTGGGGCCACTAGTACCCCGGACGGCGTTCACTTCGGTGTCTGGGCACCGGCTGCCGAACGGATCGACCTCATGCTCGAAACCGGAGACGCGGTCTCCCGGCATCCCATGGACCGGGATGAGCGTGGCATTCATACCGCGCTCGTTCACGGTGCCGGCGCGGGAACGCTCTATCAGTTCAGCGTCGACGGACGGCCCGGCACGCCGGATCCCCGCTCGCGCTACCAGCCGTTCGGCGTGCATGGCCCATCGGAAGTCATCGATCTGGACAGCTTTGTCTGGACCGCGACCGACTGGCCCGGGCTCCCCAAGGAAAATCTTTCGTTCTACGAGCTGCATGTCGGAACCTACACCCCGGACGGCACCTTCGACGCGCTGGCTGGTCAGCTCCAGGAGATCGCGCGGCTCGGAGTGCGAGCCATCGAGCTCATGCCGGTGGCCGATTTTCCCGGGCGTTGGAACTGGGGATATGACGGGGTCGCGCTCTTTGCCCCATCTCGTGCCTACGGGCGGCCGGAGGATTTGCAGCGGCTGGTCGATTCCGCCCATCAGGTGGGGTTGGGTGTGCTGCTCGACGTGGTCTACAACCACCTGGGGCCGGATGGGAACTACCTCTCCCAGTACAGCGCGGACTACGTCACCGATCGGCACCAGACGCCCTGGGGCGACGCGGTCAACTTCGATGGTCAGCATGCCCGGTTCGTGCGCGACTTCGTGATCGACAACGCGATCCAGTGGGTGCGCGACTATCGCTTCGACGGCCTGCGGCTGGACGCGGTCGATACCATTCAGGACGACGGCGATCCCCATATCCTGACCGAGCTACAGACCCGCGTGCGCGCCTCGGTCGACCGCGAGATCGTGCTCGTGGCCGAGGACGCGCGCAACGAGATGCGCACCATCACCCCGGCCGCGCAGGGCGGGAACGGCTTCGATGCCTTCTGGGCCGATGACTTCCATCATGAAATGCGCGTGCTGCTGTCGAACGCCTGGGAGAACTACTACGCCGACTACACCGGCTCGGTGGCGGACCTCGCCAGCGCATTGAACGACGGGATCATCTTTCAGGGTCAGGAGTCCACATTTCTGGGCAGACCGCGTGGCACCAAAGTCACCGATGAACCGGCCAGCGCGTTCGTCTTCGAGCTGCAGAATCACGACCAGGTCGGCAACCGTCCCTTTGGCGAGCGGCTGCATCACGAAATCGACCGCGAGCGGTTCCATGCCGCGTCGGCGGTGCTGTTACTTGCTCCGGAAACGCCGCTCATCTTCATGGGGCAGGAGTTCGCCGCCTCGACCCCCTTCCTCTTCTTTACCGATCATCATGAAGAGCTCGGCCCGCTGGTCACCGAGGGCCGCCAGAATGAGTTCTCCGGGTTCCGCGCCTTTGCCCTGGAAGAAGCCAAACACGCGCTGCCCGATCCGCAGGACGAAGCGACCTTCGAGGCATCGAAACTGCGCTTGTCCGAGCGCCGGTCGAACGACGACACCTACCGCCTCTACCAGCGCCTGTTTGCCATGCGCCATGGCGATCCCGTCTTCCAGGTGCAGGACCGCTCCCGCAGCCACGCTCAGCCGGCCGGCGGGAGAGCGCTTCTGCTGCACCGCTGGCGTGAGACATCACATCGCGTGCTGATCGCCAATTTCGGCGCCGAGCTCATTCTGCCGGTACGCGAGATCGGCCTCGGGTGCGAGGTGCATCTCGACCAGTGGACGGTAGTGCTCTCCACCGCCGACAGCGACCCCGGAGCGGACGACGTGAGCGCATTCGTGCACCAGCACGATGCAGATGCCGCCCTGCGTATTCCCGCCCGCACCGCGGTCCTCTTCGGCTTCGAGGTCGATTCGAGCGGTTCAGAAGAGCAGGAGCGCGTCGTGAAATCGTCATCCTGACGAAGGAAGGATCTCCTCGCCGCGGTGAGTGTTACCCGACGACCAGGCTGCCCGGCTGCCACGAGAGAGATTCTTCACTTCGTTCAGAATGACAGGCCAATCCCTGCGTTCCTGGCGACCTCAATTGCGCTCTGGTAGGACGACGTTCGAGAACGGCTCCCCGTCGCGAACCCGCCGCAGGTTCTCGTTGATCTGATCCCACCGGTAGAAAAACGTCGGCTCGGTCGCACCCGCGATGTGCGGCGTCATGACCACATTCGGCAGCTCGTGGAAGGGGAGGTTGGAGGGCAGTGCGGTGCCATCCGGACCTGGATAGCGATACCAGACGTCGATTGCCGCCCCCGCGATCACCCGATCCCGCAACGCGGCATAGAGCGCCGCCTCATCCACCACATCGCCCCGCGCCACGTTGATGAGGAAGGCCGACGGTTTCATGACCGCCAGCTCGGGCGTGCCGATCAGCCCGGTCGTCTCCGCGGAGAGCGGCAACGCGAGCACCACGAAATCCGCTTCCGCCAGCACGGTTTGCAACGCGTCCATCCCAAAAAGCTGATCGACCGGAGCACTCCGGCTCTGTTCCGAACCGGGGGTGCGCGTCGCGGCAATCACGCGCATATCGAGGAACTTCCCCCAGCGCGCCACCTCCGCGCCGATACGTCCCAACCCGATGACCGCCAGCGTCTTCCCTTGCAGCTCCGGCAGGGGCGGTCCCAGATGGTCGCTCCAGTCCCCCACGCGGATGCGCCGGTCCATGCCGGGATAGTCCCGATTCAGCATCCCCATGGTCGTGAACGCGTATTCGGCGATCCCGCGCTCGTGTCCGTAGACATTGCAGACCGTGGTTTGGGGCGGCACCGCATCGAAGGCGACTCCATTTACACCCGCCCCCGGCGTCTGGATCAAGAGCAGCGAATCGGCAGCCGCGGCCATGGCCGGGGTGAAGATCCCGGTGACGATGGCATGCGCTCCCGGCAGGAGCGGAGCCACGTCGGCGTCGCTTGCCGAGGGGGCGATGCGATAGGTTGCCGGGGTGGTCAGCGCCCGGTGAAACCCATCGACGGTTTGCCATTGCGCGATTACGACGATCAGGGGTTCGGTCATAGGAATCACTTTCCGGGAATCGGCTCGTCGACTCGTCATTATTCCCGAACTGAACGCGCGGCGTCCCCAGGCTTCGGCCGTAGTGCAGGACGTCTCTGTCCTGCTGTTGGTCGAAACGATGCCGAGGGACACAGAGGTCCGGCATGGCGGCGAAGTCAGGCCGGACCCGGTGCGAATCCTTTTCCCACCTCCTCCGTCTTATAGGGCGGAGGAACCTGCACCGGATGGTTGGCGAAGGACGATATCTCCAGTTGAATACCCCGATGGACCGGAGCGAGATGACGCCCGACGAGGCCGAGCGGCAACAGATCGAAGCGGCCCGGCGCGATCCGGCGGCGTTCGCTCCGCTGTACGCGGCCTATTTCGACCCGATCCATCGTTACTGCTATCTGCGCCTGCATCACCGTGAGCTGGCCGCCGATGCTGCCAGCCAGACGTTTCTCAAAGCCATGACGGCGATCGGCGGCTTTCGCTCCGGGTCGTTCAAAAGCTGGCTCTATGCCATCGCCCGCAACGTCACGATCGACATGCAACGCGCCTCCCGCCCACAGGTGGAGCTGGAGCATGCCGAGCTGGTGCACGATCCGTCGCCTTCGCCAGAGGAGTCTGCGCTTCGCAGCGACGAGCAGCTCCGGCTCTGGCGGGCGCTCGATCAGCTGTCAGTCGAGCAACGCGAAGTGATGGAGCTGCGCCTGGCCGGCTTGACTGGACAGGAGATCGCGGAAGCGACCCGTCGCAGCCTCTCCGCCACCAAGAGCATTCAGTTCCGCGCCCTTTCCCGGCTCCGCACCGTGCTGGAGCTCGAGCTGCCCACCGATGGAGCACTCTCATGACCTTCTTCCGACGTGAGGCCGACCGCCTCGATTCCTACCTCGACGATCACGTGGCAGGGCGTTCAGTCGATCCGGACGATCTGGATCCTGCCTTGATCGATACCTGGACCTGGGCAACGACGGCTATGGCGCACATGCCGTCCGATCCCGATGCGAAATCAGAGACCTGGAGAACCATCATGCAGTCGCACGCAATTGCAGCCCCATTCCCGGGGGCCACCCTCTCACCACCGGTGCGCCGGTACGACGAGGTAACCCAACCGCGTTGGAGCCATCGCGCCCTGGCCTTCGTCGGCACCGCCGCGCTGGCGGCCGGACTGGCGGTCGGCGTGGTCGGTTTCGACCGATTCGGCGGAGGCGGCGAACCGAACCAGCCCACCTCGATCCCGGCTGCCTCCTTCTTCCTGCCGGGCACTCCGGAAGCCACCGGCTGCGACGTTCCCCGCCGCGAGCCGGGCGCCATCGAACAGATCATGCAGACACCAGCGACGCAGCTCGCCTATTTCCCAAGGATCAACGGAGATCCCATCGGCGGACCCATCGGGTTTGGTGGGCCCGGAGCCGGCACGGTCGATGGCACGGTTATCTGGATGAACTCATCGCCAGACGACGGAGTGCAGGGCGACATCCAGCGGATGCTCGATACCCTCTATGACTGCCGGGCGTATGCACTCAGGTGCGGATGGCGGCATCGACATGGAGGGCAACTACTTCTCGCTCTACAGCGACGACTACTTCCGCCGCGAGCTCAACGGCTACCGGGATGCCGGGTTGCCGCTGCAAATCAATACCTTCTGGCTCCCGTCCACGGAGCCGGTGGTCGTCGAAACCCGCAAGCTGATGGACGGCGACCGTTACCTGGTAGTGCTCGACGAGCAGGCCTGGACTGGCGAATCGCGGGTGCTCTCCGTGGTTCCGGGAGATGACGGTACCTGGTATGTCGACGAGGTCGGGCTGATGACCGAACCCGAGATCGACCCAGCCGGGACGCCCATCGTTTTGGAGCCGGTGGAGGTTGGTGAGGGGACTCCCGGCGCTGGCGCGCGAGATGGGATCTTGCCTGTCGATCGCTTCCCGCACGAGCTGACCGTCTCGGTGGCCGATCTTTCCGTGGCGAACGAGAATCCTCCGACCTGCGACGTACAGGACGGCACCCCAGTCCCTTGCACGAGCGCCGGGATCTTCAAGGTGGGACCGTGGGCATATAACGAGATTCCGGCCAACACGCCGTTCACCTACACCTTCGTGAACACCAGCGGAACGGCAACTCACATCAGTTCGCCGGAGCTGGGGATCGATGTCGAGCTTCCCGCCGGCGAACAGGTGGCGGTCGAAGTCGAAGCCGACCCGGGGAGCTACGCGATCGAATTCACCCAGGGTGACGTAACCTCGTCCTGGACGTTCGACTTCGTGTCGGAGGATAGCCAGTTCTCGATGGGGTAGACCCACATTCTTTCCCTCCAGCCACCCACCGGGCCGAACGGAATTCCGTTCGGCCCGGTGTGGATCTTCGCCCCAAGGTGACACGAACTATGGTCGCCCTTGCGTAGTGGCGGGACCTGTGCCCGCCAGCGGCCGCAGGCCGCCACGGACGTGCCAACAGCCAAGTCTCCGACTCGAAGCACGGTCGATGTGTACCTCCGTTATCGGGCGTTGCCCGCTTGGCGGCCACGGGTGCCGCCACTACGACAACCGAAGCGACAGGCTCTCATTTCCCAATGCGCCCCTTGACAAGAAAAGAACATATGTTCTATACTGTATGCAAGCGGCACACCGGCGGATGGTGCGGGCCTGGGCAGCGCCTCATTGCATCCGCCCGTGTGCCAACCTACGCATCGTTGGCCAGGTCAGCGGACGGTCCTCCAGACCGTGCTCGCTCCTGCTCCTGCATCGGCCCCAGGGTCCCGGCGTCGTGCCGCGTTCCTGCATCCCCACCATCGCTCCTCCACCAGAAAAACTCGGCTGAACCCAAGGCGTCTTAGCCCAGGGTTTCAACCGTGGGTTCGGTGGGCATCACGCACGTCCTAGACAAACCCACGACGTGTTTCCAGGTCGACCCCGCCGATGCACCCCAAACGCATTCGTCGAAAAAACGAATGCGCTCCCGTTTTCCAGCTCCTTCGTCTATCCGCCATCGGAAGGATTGCGCCGGAGTCGATCGTGTGGGCGTTGCGTACCTGACGCATGATGCGTCGCCTGCACATGCCGATGCCGCTCATTCCCGACGTCAGAGCTACCTCTTTCGAAGCAATTTCTCCCGAAATGGCCGTAGAGCGATCCGCCGTGCGGTACAGTCGGGCCAGTGCCCATTCGAACTGGATCTGCCCCTGTGACCGAGATCGCGCTGGACGCACCCGAATCTGCCCCGGACGCCGCTCCCACCTACCGGTCGGTGCTGAATCACCAACCGGTGCGCATCGTTGCGCTCTCGCGTTTCCTGTCGCGCATGGCGGGACAGATCATGAGCTACGGCATCATGGTCTTCCTGGCCGTGGCGGGCGCCTCGCAGCTCGAGATCTCGGTTGCCAAGTCCGCCGCATTCGTAGCGGCGCTCCTCTTTGGGCTGCAAGGCGGCATGCTCGCCGACTCGCGGCCGAAGCGCCAGATCCTGCTGGTGGGCTTTGTCGCGCTGGCGAGCGTCTGTTTCCTGACGCCCTTCCTGCTGGGAACCAGCAGCGGCGATCTGCTCTTTGTGATCTTCGTCGCCAGCGCGATCAATCAGGTGGTCGGCCCGGGGCTCAAATCGATCGTGGCGATCGTGTCCTCACCCGCCGAGCTGGCGACCACCAGCGCGCTCGTCAATATCGTGGGATCGATCGGCTCATCGGTCGGGTCGACGCTCATTGCGCCGGTGCTGATCAAGCAATCGGGCATCGAGGCGATCCTGATTGCCACGGGCATCCTCTATTTACTGAGCGCCGTGCGCATCTACCGGCTTCCGTCCGCCGAGGAGATGGGCAAGCCACGAAACGACCAAAAAACTGAGCTCGCTCGACTGGAAGCCGCGCGCGCTCTCGCTGCGCTACAACGCCAACTGGATCATGGCGAACCGGCCGGTGGCCTCGATGATCTGGTCGGCCGCGCTCTCCGCCTCGCTGCTGCAGGGGATTACGGCCCTGATTCCGCTCTTCGTGCGCGATGTGCTCGATTCCGATCCCACCAATAGCGTCTATATCTTCTTTCTCTCCGGGGTCGGGTTTTTCGTGGGCGCGTTCATTTCCCCGAGACTGATCCGGACAATTCGGGGAGCGGCGCGTGGCGGTCTCATCGCTGGTGTTGATGGCCGTCAGCATTACCCTGCTCGCGTTCATCGATCGGGTCGCGACGCCACTGGCCTTCATCAGCCCGTTGCGGCATACTGAACCTGTTGGACGGGGTGCACATGAGCGACCCGGTGCTCGCGGCGGGCATCATTGCCTTTCCCGCCAATCTGGGTTCGACCATGTGCCTGCAAGCGGTGCAGGTCTACATCAACCGCACCGTCCCCCAGGACCAACAGGGCGGCATTTTCGGTCTCCAACAGGTGCAGGAGAACGCGCTGAATTTGATCGTCATCCTGCTGCTCGGGGGGCTTGCAACCATCATCGGCCCGCAGTACATCTTTTTCTTCGCGCCGATCGTGGTTGGGGCTGCTGGGCCTGGCGTTGATCGACTACAGCTTCCGGCATTCCACCGGCAAGACGCCGCACCTGTCGGAAAGCATCGGGTTCCTCACCGAGGATGTTCCGCCGCAGGAGATTCACGATGTCAGCGGCAAGAAGAAATCTCCGCCTGACGAACCAGCTGACTGAAACAACAACGCCCGCTCCCGAAAACCGGAAGCGGGCGTCTGAGCGTGTTCTCCACGTTTGGCGACACAGCGCCGACCGAGATTTTTAGGCCAGGGCGGTCTTGAGCTGGTCGAGCACGGCCTGCTCCTGCGCGCTGATCTGCGTGCCGCCGATACCGAGGAATCCGCCTTCCTTGGTCGCTTCGGCGGTGGCCTGCGCGGTGCTCAGGATCAATGCCTTGTAGGCGGCGACCTCGTCCGGGTTCCCGGTGGAGACCTGCTCGACGCCGGCCTTGACCAGCTCGAGCGGATTCGCCGCGCCTGCGCGCCCGACGATTGCGTCGATCTCGTCCTGCGACGGGCCGCCGCTGAAGGCCATGTTCAGCAGTGAGACGGGCTCGGCTTTGCCGGCGGCTTGCGAGATCGCACCGGCCGCGGCGGAGAACTCGGCCGCCGCGCCGCTGCCCTTCGAGGGAGACGCCGCCGCCACCATCGCCATGGCGGCCAGCGGCGCGCCCTTGACGGCGCTCCACCCGGCATCGGTGTATTTGGCGCGAAGAGCGGTGCCCTGCTTGCCGGCATCGAGGGCCGAGGTTACCAACTTGACCGTTTCCGCATTGGCGGGATCTTTGGCGAACGCATCGCTTTGTGAGGTGAGCATCTCCTTCACACCGTTGGCATCCAGATTGTCACCCTTGATCGCCTTGGTCACGAACCCGAGCAGTGCCGGGGCCACCATGGTCAGCATCGGGGCAACATTGAAGCCCAGGGACTTGGAAAGCGTGCCGCTGATCGCGTTGATGCCGCCGCCCAGCACTGAATCGGTAATGCCGGTGGCCGAGGAGGCTCCGCTGCCGCCGAGCACCGAATTCATCAGGCTGCCAATCAGCGGGTTGGTATCGCCACCACCCAGGAAGGATGGGAGCTCCCCACCGCGCGGATCGCTGCTTTCGGCGGCGTCCCCGGCTTTCGACGCCATGTCGAACAACGAGCTGAGACCATCGGCACTCCCGGCCGAGGTGGCCATGCTGCCCAGGGCGGTGGCGCCAGCGGCGCCCATACCCTGGCTCAGAAGGCTCGTGTCCACCCCCGTCATCTTGCTGATCTGATCGAGCACCTGGGGAGACGCGAGATCACTGAGTTGCCCGAGAAGACTATCCGCCATGTCTCTCTCCTTACCGTCGGGAAATGGTTCCCTGCGAAATTGTTCGTCCCTGAGAATGCCTCAGAGTATAACGACTTCAACCTTGCCTCGCGTCCCGGATGGCGCGTCGTTGCGCTGTCGATCGACGCCGGTCGGACTAGTGCGAACAGGGCAGGTCACCCGATGAAACGAGCCAGGAATGGCCAACGGCCGTGGCGATATCGCCACGGCCGTGTGTGGTTCAGGATCCGGGATTTAGCGCGGCACGTACTTGGTGGAGTAGGTGTTGATCTGGTCCTTGTTGCGCCATCCGCCACCAGCGTAGGTGGAAATATCAGCCAGCACACCCAGCCGATCCAGAGCCAGTCGATGCCGCTGACTCCGCCAACTCCGACCGCGACCCACATGAGCGTGGTCCACGGAAGGACGGCCCAACCGAGCACCGGCAGCACCCAGCCATCGAACACGCGGTCGAACCGGCCTGGCTGGTAGAGATACCAGAAGATCAGGCCGAACCTCGGCCCCAGAAACACGAGAATGGAAAAAATACAGCACATCGCGTCGTTCCCCCTTGCGCCATGGGACGATGTCCCGATGGCAAATCACACAATGGTTCCATCTCTAGCGGTGTCGATTGGAAAACAGAATACACCTTTGGTGGAATTTACTAATCTGCGCTCGGGGAGCTATGCTGTACGGACACTTATTTGTAGATGCAACGCGTGGGTGACATGACCGAAGCCGCCACTCCGGTACCCGTAGGACACTCCTCTGCGCCGTTGTCCTATCGGGCTGTCCTGAAGCACCCGGAAGTCAAGATTCTCGCGGCTTCCCGATTCGCCGCCGAAGATGGCCGGTTCGACGCTGATCTACGGCATCATGATCTTTCTCGCCGCCGCGGGAGCCAGCCAGCTCGAGATCTCGCCTGCCAGCTCTGCCTCCTTTCTGGCGGCGTTGCTCTTCGGTTTACAGGGCGGCATGTTGGCCGACACGGGCCCCAAACGGCGCATCCTCGCCGCCAGCTTTGTGGTCCAGGCGTTCCTCTGTGCTCGTGCTGCCATTCGTCTTTGGCACAAATATTGCTCCCATGCTGGTGTTGATCTTTTTGACAAGCGCCATCGACCCAGGTCATTTCGCCCGGGCTGAAATCGATCGTTGCGATTGTTTCCGACACCAGCGGAAGTGGCGACGACCGGGGCACTGGTCAATGTGCTCGGGTCGATTGGTTCGGCCATTGGCTCATCGTTCGCTGGCGCCGCTGCTGATCAAGCACGGGGAATCAACGCGGTGCTGCTGATGGGAGGCTCCTCTTTCTCATCGGCGCGATCCGAATCTACAAGTTGCCAAGAAAGAGAAAGAGGAAAGCAGAAGCCTGCGAGACTCAATTTCATCGATGAATTGGAAGCCGCGCGCGCTGTCGCTGAAATACAACGCCGAGTGGATCATGGCCCATCGCGCGGTGGGTTCGATGTTGCTGGTCGGAATGCTTTCCGCCGCGCTTTTCGCAGGAATCAACTCCCTGCTGCCGGTGTACACGCGTGATGTGCTCAATGAGGATCCGGCCAACATGCATCTACATCTTCGCGCCCGCCGGCATCGGGTACCTCATCGGCGCGGTTGGCGGCCCGCGTCTGATTCTCCGATTTGGCGAGCGCCGCCTGGTGGTCATCGCGGTGATGTTCATGATCGTTGGACCTTTTTGCTCGGCAGGGATCGAGCCGTCGCTCCATTCTTCGCACGGTTCAGCCCGTTGCGCCTCCTGGAGCCGTTCGGATTCAGTTGAGCGACCTCGTACTGGCGGCAGGGATGATCGTGCTCCCGATCGAACTTTGGCTCGACTGCCGCGAGCCAGTCGGTGCAGGTCTACATCAATCGCCACGTTCCCGTTGTCGAGCAGGGCGGTATGTTTGGCCTCCAGCAGGTGCAGCAGAACGCCTTCAATCTCGCGGCGGTCTTCCTGCTTGGCGTGTCGTCGCGACGATCACAGGCCCGGAATATGTCTTCTTCATCGCGCCGGTAATCGTCGGTAGGCGCGATCGTTCATGCTGATGGTGCGCTACAGCTTCCGGAATCGGGCGCGTGCGGCTCGAGCGGGCGACGCGGCCCGGTTCCTGGTCGAGGAGCGAGCCCGAGGACGAAATGGTGATCGATAACCAGGAATCAGAGGTTAGCGCGGACGCCGGTTCTGCGGTGCTGTCGCGGTACCATCTGCGCTGCCGGAATATGTGACGGGGTGGGAGCAGCGCGGTGGCGACAGTCATTTCGATCGATGCGAAGGGAGCGGTGGATCGTACCCTCGCCCTGAACGATCTGGCGTCCCACGTTGGCGACACGGATGAGATGCTCTGGGTCGATTTCGCCCAGCCGCCCCAGCAAGACGAGCTCGATCTGCTTGGGAAAACGTTTGGGCTCTCCCCGCGGGTGCTGCTGCACCTCACCAAGCCGCACCGCGGACCGCGCGCGGTCCGTTTTCTGCGCTGCCGGCTGGTCGTCATCTTCGATGTCCAGCTCGACGCCGCCACGAACGCGATTCAATCGTTCGAGCTGGTCAATCTCATCGGCGAGCGATTCCTCATTACCGCGCATCCCACCGGTTCGAACGTCATTCCTCTGGCGTCCCAACAGATCGAGGACAGCATCGCAGACATTCGGGTTTTCGGTGAGCACCCTGACCTATTCGATTCTGGATGCGCTGGTCGATCGCTACGATGCGGTCATCGTCGCAGATCCAGGAGCAGGTGACCCAGCTCCGGCAGCGCATTCTCGATCAGCACGAATCCGAGGGCGTCGAGGATGTCTATCAGTTGACCAAGCTGCTCGGGGATTTGCGGCAGGTCATGTCTCCGGAAGAAGAGCTGATCTCCAGCATGCATTCGCCCGACTCCGATCGGAAAGCGACGAGCTGACCGACGCGTTCCGCGATGTCTCGGTGGATTTGCAAAGTGCCATCGACACGATCGACCAGTCTTCGACGCTGGTATCCAATCTGCTCGATACCTACGAATCGCTCAAATCCGACGCGCTCAACAATCTGGTCAAACGTCTGACCGTGCTCTCCATCATGCTGGCGCTGGTGGCGCTGGTCCCATCGATATTCGGCATCAGCCTCAACGTCTCACCTTTTCGGAACGGCTATCAGGGCTACCTGATTCGCTGTGTTCCTGATGGGATTGCTTGGCTGGCTGGTCTGGATAGTGGCCCGCCGCATCGGATGGCTCACGTAACGTACCGCCCTCAATCGAACATGTTCGCCACTGCCGTCAGCGCCAGGGCTATGCTCCCCAATGCCAGCCCCAGCTTCACGCGGCTCAAGGTGGTGTAGTCGGCCCAGAGCCAGCCGATGATGAAGAGGAAGATGAACCCCATGGCGTTCATGGCAAAAACGGCGATACCGGGATCGTCCAGAAAATAGAGCGGAATCGAGAGCGGCAGCGTGGCCGAGAACATGAGTCCGAGGATGAGCGCTGCCGCGATCAGATCGGCCCGGTTCAGCGCGCGGCGGTTCGGTTGCACCGCCGCGCCTGCGCCGCGAGATGCTGATAGAACGCGTCGCGCATATCGGGATCGGCCAGTTCTAGCAATTCATCGTCGAACACCCCCGAGATGATCGCCAGACCACCTGCTTCGTCGGTTTCCCGGACCGCGCGGATGGTTCGTTCCTGATACTTGCGGTGATAGACCGTGCCAAAAATGCCCGAGCGCGGCATCCACCAGACCCCAGGCAATGGCGACCGTGAACGATGCTTCCAGGAGCTGATCGACCCCGGCCCGGTCCCGCGTGACCACGAGCGTATTGACCGTGGCCAACACCACGATCACCCCACCCAGGACTTCCAGCAAGCTGTCTTCCGGGCGCAGATAGCGACCCAGAAACGCTTTCAATCGCTCCAACAGATTGGTCATGCGCGAATCATGGCATGCCGCTGCTGGAGATGTGTTCAGGCGCGAATCAATTCGAGCGCGTCAACCCCACCTGGAAGAAGGCGCGCCGGAATGTGCTCGTCGAACGTGGCGAGCTTGCCGCCTTTCTCGATCGCGATTGCGAGGAGATAGACATCAGTGATCTGCTTGGGAGAAAGATCGATCCCAAACGGCAATACATCCTGGATCGAGCGGTCGAGCGACCAGAACTGATGGATGGAATGCTTGCAGGCAGTCATCAGCGCGGCCATCAACCTTGGAAAATTGGCAGCTTGCTTCCCCACGAATTTTTATGAACTCCCGACGCGCAGGAAGCCATTTTCAGTGATAGCGCAGGTTGCCCAACCATGTTCTGTTCCGAGCGCATCATCGGTCCATGCGCGGGCGGCGACATTAAACGGGTGACGTGGGTCGAAAAGCGCGACTAACACATTCACGTCCAGGAGATAAATCATCCCTCAGTTTCGTTGAGGATGTGATCGATCAGCTCAGGAGTAACCTCCACGGACGGATCGAATCGAAGCTGTGGGAATCCATTGTGGGTTGGCAGGCTGTTGATGGCCTCCATTTCCAGGGCGAAGCGAGCCAGATCGGAAATCACCGCCCCGGGGGTTCGTCCTGTGCTTTGTGCGCGTTCGTCCGCAGCCTTCAACACGTATTCGTCGATATCGAGCGTGGCCTGCATCGTTCCGTCTCCAAACGTGTGCATCGTCGACGTAATGATACGGGGTTTGCGCAGCAAGGCTTTCGCTCTAGATTTCATTGCGCAACCAATTGGTTGCATGATTGATCGAGGCGTGCTAAGCTCATACGCAACTCATGAGTTGCGTATTGTTCGCTATCGAAGTCACAAGGATCAGAAACCAATGACCGTTACCGTACAGGACACCATCGAGCGGCAGCTCGTTATTCCCGTTGGGCGACAACGGGTGTGGGACGCGATTACCGCGCCCGAGCAGATTGCCAAATGGTTCAGCGATGCCATCACCATGGAGCTCATGCCGGGCTCGCCGATCGTCTTCCATTGGGATGGCTATGGCGACCGCCGTGGCCGGGTCGAAACCATCGATCCCCCCAACCGGTTTGCCTATCGCTGGATTCCAACTGGACGAGACGGATCACGTCGATTCCCTTCGACGAGGTTCCAAGCACGCTGGTCGAGTATACCCTTGAGGAGACTGCGGAGGGAACCCGGGTGACCGTCACGGAATCCGGATTCAGCGCGCTTCCGGACGACATTCGCGAGCAAATGGTGCATGGGCAACACCGAAGGTTGGATCTTCAAGACCACCGCGCTGCTCGATTACCTCGTGGCGCAGCAGGCCGGCTGATGATCGCACCGGTTTCCGCCAGTCCCCGGGATCCGAGCCAGGTCTTCCTGGCGCTCGCCGATCCAACCCGCCGGAGGATGATCGAGCAGCTTTCGGTGCTGGGGCCGGTCACGATCACCCAGCTTACCGAGGTCTTCCCGATCACCCGTCAGGCGGTGACCAAGCATCTCGACACGTTGCACGACGCGGGTCTGGTGGAAACCGAGCGCCGCGGCCGGGAGCGGATCGTCACCTTTCGCCCCGAGCCGCTGCGTGAAGCGACCGACTGGGTCACCACCATCGAAACCCGTTGGGACCGCCGCCTGGCCGCACTGGCCAACTTTCTTGCACTGGACGCTGCTGAGGGGCAGCCCTCGACTGACAAGACGATTGAAGGAGAGCATCTACATGACGGCCACTATTCAGGACACCATCGAGCGCAGCATCGTGCTTCCGAATTCCCGCGCACGCGTCTGGGAGGCGCTCACGACCCCGGCCCAGTTCTCACAGTGGTTTGGGCACTTTGGGAGTTCGAGCTGGTCGAGGGTGCGTCACATTCACATGGATTTTGGCGAATGGGGCGTGCACCGCGGCCGGGTGGAAATCGTCGAGCCGATGGATCGGGTTGCCTACCGCTGGACCCACGAGGGGAAGGAGTGGGATGCCGCGATTCCGATCGATGACGTGCCCAGCACGCTGATCGAGTTTTTCCTGGCCGATGACGGAGACGGCACCAAGCTGACCGTCATCGAGTCTGGTTTCGCATCGCTTCCCGAGGAGATTCGCGAAAGCTCGCTGCTCAACAACACCCAGGGCTGGGAGGAGCAGATGGGCAACATCCAGGCGTTCCTGGCGAGCGCAACGTAGGGACCTGCTCGTCGTGGTGGGTCCTGTGCCCGCCAGCGGCTGCCATTGCGTTGCACGCGAGCCATGTTTCAGGCTGGAACGATGGTGGTTGCGTGCGTCCGCTATCGGGCTTCGCCCGTTTGGCGGCCACAGGTGCCGTCACTACGGCGGGATCAGGGTTTTGGCCAGATCGCAGAGTAAAAGAAAACCGCCGCTCCCGGGCTGAGGAGCGGCGGTTTTCTGTGGGCGAGCTACCCGATGCGCACGGCGCCCCAGTAGCGAGGGCCGTAGTACGAGGAGTAGATGCTATCGATCGTCACGCCGGAACCTTCGTTTTCGGCGTGGATGATCATGCCGTCGCCAATGTAGATCGCGGCATGGGAGATGCCGGCGCGATACGTGTTCTGGAAGAAGATGATGTCGCCCGGCTGCCAGTTGCCATAGTCGACGAACGTTCCCGCCGAGTAGGGCTGTGCCTCGACCGCGTGCGAGATCCAGATGCCGGTGGCCATACCGACCACGAACTGCGTGAAGCCGGAGCAATCGAACCCGCCCGGTCCCGCGCCCCCGGAAACATAGGGATAGCCGAGATACGACATCGCGATGCTGACGATGGTGGGACCGACTGCCGGCGCGGCCAGGATTTCGCCATACGGCAGCGCATCCGGATCGACCGCGGCCGGCGCAAAGCCAACCACCTCGGAGCCGTCTGGCCCGCCAATCGGAATCGAGCGGGTGGGCAACAGATAGGGTGACGATTTGGTCGTGGCTTCGGTGGAGCTAGCGGGGAGTGGGACGACGGGGAGTTCACGGGCGAGCGCAGGAAGCGCGGAGGAGAGCAGCAGGGTCGATCCTGCTGCCAAAGCAACGATTGCACGACGTGCATGCTGCAACATGCGACGCCGCGCCTCGGCGCGGTGAGCCATTATTCGGTTCCTTCCCTCTGTGTAGGACAACGGGCCGGACGAACAATGCGGATCGTCCGGATGACCCCCGCGGGGCCCTACGTTGGTCAACGCCAACTGCAATCGCCCCCCGGCGAATGCCAGCCTGTCAGCGTTTTCGGTACGCCTCATCGGTCGGTGTGGTCACGCAGGTTAGCCGAATGGACGACTGCAACGTCAATTCGCTACGTTTGACCCGACGTGATGAGGACGGCATCGTAGCATGCGACAACATATGTATACAAGGCGCCATCCTGATTTGTGAAATTTCTCACAGATTCCGTTCAGATTGCACAACCCGTGGACGAATAGCCCATCCGAGCCATTGGAGTGGGTACGGTACAATCGGTGCCTGGCAGACAGCCGTGTTTTTTGGTCGCCAGTTTGGGCGATTTGGCAGCACGAGGGAGACGAGGACGGATGGCGTACCGGTTCATGCTGGAGACTCCGCTGGCGTACTCTTCGGAAGCGGAAATCGCCATCACGCAAGCGCCGGCCACGCAGATCGTGACCAACCGCACCTCGTTCGCCGATGGGTACGACCAGCCGCGCACCGCGCTGACCGTTTCCGCGCCCGATCTGCTGGTGATCGGCACCCTCTACGACTGGTTCGCGACGCTCGACCCAACCCCGAGCATTCGCTTCGTCTTCTACAGCGGCCGCCGGGTGGAGCTGTCCGATTACGACGAGGGCTCACTCATCGCCGCGATCCGGCGCGACCAGCCCTGGGTCGAACGCACGATCCCCAAGATCGGCGATCACATTGCCCAGCCATGGGTCGGACCGGAAGCCAGCCGCGGCGCCGCCATCGTGAATGCCGCCATTGCGGGAGATAGGGAAGCCTTTATGGAAGAGTCGATCGTCGTCGTCGAAGAACCACGGGTCGTCATCGAATCGGTCAACTACCTGGCCATCAATGTGACCGATCTGGTCAAGGCCGAGCGTTTCTACCTCGAGTTGCTCGGGCTGGAAGTGGTGGCGCGCACCAAATCTGACGAGATGGGCGCCTATCGGCTGCTGTCGTCCGACTACGATCCGGTCAATGCGGTGATGACCGGCGAAATGGCAGACGATTCCTTTCTGCGCAACGGCGCCCTGTTGATCGCGCTTCATCGGGTGGGGCGCGGCGCGCGGATCGAGCGCACCCTGGTGGACCGGGTTTCCATCCGGGTCGATGCCGAGACCTTCAACCGGCTGCGCGGTCAGGCACTCATGCGCAATTATGAGAATCTGGGCGGCGGGCAAACCTACTTCGCGTTCCGCGATCCGTACGGAGTGCCCTGGGAGGTCACCATGGCCGGCGCGTTGCCGGAAGTGATCTACACCACGCTAAGCGACGTCCTCGCCAATGCTTGACGACTATCAGGATCTCATCGACGAGCTGCTCGGTACGCCCTCGCTGGTGCGCACCCTCTTCGTGAACACTGAAGGCGGTCCGTCCGAGCAGGTCGTGATTGCGGTTTCGGCGCTGCACGAGCGAGACAAAACCGTGCTCGACCGGTTGCAGCATCTGACGCGCGAATCGTCTCCCCCATGGTTCAAGGTGTTGCCTGGGGTCGATGAAGCGATTGCCGTCGCTCCTGTGCCCACCGATACCGATGCCTTCCTGAACGAATTCGATACGTCCCGTGGCGATCTGGTCTCGCTCCTCATGAACCTCACCCTCAAGGACTGGGAGCGTGTCGCGACCGACGATGTCGAGGGCGAAGTCACCCTGGCCGAAGAAGTCGAACGCCACGTCGAGTTCGAGGAAGCCATCCGGACCCGCATGTAGCGGCGGGACTCACCCCGCTTCGGACCGCACGCAAGGACCTGGAATGCGATCGCGCCAGCGAGTCTAAAGGCGACCTCCTCTTGTCGTTCTCCAATCGACATAGATTTGTCACGCAGGTCCCCGATCTTGCGAGTCGAATGCGATGCCTGGCGGCGCACAATCGCATCGAACGAATGGGGAGGTGCGGCCATGGCAACGGCACGACACGGAGCAACGAATCGAAGAGAATGGCAGGTGCTTACCGCCTTGCATGCGTTCATGGGCGTGGGCGCGATTGGCGGTGGAGTGGCGTTGATCTCCGGATCGAGCGGCATGCCGGAACGGTATCTGGATGGGTCACCTTTTTCCTCATATGCGATTCCGGGTCTGGCGCTGGCAGTCGTGGTGGGCGGATCCTCGCTTCTGGCGGCATGGACTGTCTGGCGGCAGAGTGATTCGGCGATCGACCGGTCACTGCTTGCGAGCGTGGTGCTGGCCGGGTGGTTCGTCGTGCAGATTGCCGCGGTCGGATTGATCAGCTGGTTGCAGCCCGTTCTGATCGCGCTGCTCATCGTTCAGGCAGGACTGGCATTGCAGCTTCGGTCTCGCCAGCATTGAGGGATTGTCAACGCTAGCGGAGAGTGTTGGTGTTGCCCGCGCCGTCGGGGCGGTGTCCGATTGGCAGGGCTCGCCATAGGGCACGACCGCACGGAAATGGTGGCGGTGGCCTGACTCGCTAGACTAGGACGAGACGGCGCCGTTGCCAAGAGCCCGGCGTCAGCGGGCGCTGACGCGCACAAGGACGGGACCCAGAGGCTATGACTGCGCTTCAGTTCGATCCGCAGCGATTGCTCGATCCAGCCGCCTATCCCTGGCCGGTGGAGGATGTGCGCCTGATCGAAACCCATATCTCCTGGGTCTATCTGGCCGGGGATCGGGTGGTCAAGCTCAAGCGCCCGGTCGATCTCGGCTTCGTCGATTTCCGCGATCCGGCCAAACGCAAACAGTGCATGCGATGACGAGGTGCGTCTCAACCAGCGGTTGACCTCCGATGTCTATCTAGGGGTGGTGCCGGTGACCTCTGGCGGCGTGGATGCGCCTGGCGAACCGGTCGCATGGGCGGTGGTCATGCGTCGCCTGCCCGCCGACCGGATGCTCGACTATCTTCTCGATCAGGGCATGGCTCCTTTCGATCTGGCCGAACGCCTCGCGGACTCGTCTCATTCCGTTCCATCAGATGGCCCAGCCGTCATCCCCAGCGACGCCGAGGGACCTCTCGTCGTCCGCGACCCAACCCTCCGATGGAGGGCCATTCTCACAAGGCGAAGGGGCGCTACGAGAGGGCACAGCGGCCCTGCACGACGATCGTTCGCGTGGTGTGTCGGATGAGTCGGCCACGGCAGCCGACGGAGAGATTCTTCGCTCCGCTCAACATGACAGATCTGGGAAGCGGCCGAACGCCTGTCCCCAGGATCCCGACACGTACCTCACCGTTCTGACCGACAACCTGGCACAGGTCGCCGAGGTGGCATCCGACATTCTCGGGACAGAGGCAACTCGCGCTCGTCGACCGGTCGATGCGCGGGTTTATGCGTGACCAGCATGACCTTCTCGAAGGCCGCTTTCCGAGATGGCTGCGCGAGGGCCACGGCGATCTGCGATGCGAGCATATCTGCCTCGAACCGGATGCTCTCCAGATCTACGACTGTGTCGAGTTCGAGATTGCCATCCGCTGCGCCGATGTCGCCAGCGATCTCGCCTTTCTGCTGATGGATCTGCGCCGTCTCGGCGCGGAGCCGGTTGCCATCGAACTGCTGGAACGCTACCGCGCCGCCGGATTCGACCTGCCCCAGCCGGTGATCGATCTCTACGGCGCGCATCGCGCATTGGTGCGTGCCAAAGTCGCCGCGCTGGAGCGCTCCGGGCACGATCGTGGAAGCGACCGTAGCCGCGCGTTCGAAGCCGCCAGCTATCTCGATATCGCCACCTCGTTCGCCTGCCCAACCGCTCCGATGCTGGTGCTCGTCTCCGGTCTAAGCGGCAGCGGCAAATCGACGGTGGCGGCGGCCATCGGACGGGCGACCAACGGCATGGTTCTGGCTTCCGATCGGGTGCGCAAGGAACTGGCTGGGATTGGGCCGACGAACTCCGCCGCGTCTGACTGGCACCAGGGGATCTATTCCGACGACTGGACCGCGCGCACGTACGACCGGTTGCTGGAGCTGGCGAATGCCACGCTGGAGCGGGGGCAGACGGCCATCGTCGACGCCACCTTCCTCGACAACGCCCAACGCCAACGCTTTTGCGACGCTGGGGATACCCAGTCCGTTCCCACCTCGATCATCTGGACCGAGCTGGATGATGCGATCGCCCGAACGCGTATCGAACGCCGCGCGCGGGAGCGCAACAGTGCATCGGACGCGACCTTCGCCATTCGCGAGCGACAGATCGCCCAGCTCGCGCAGACGCCGCTCGTCGTTCCCGAGGGTGTGATCGCGGTCACCATCGACACGGGTGCGGATGGTCCCGCGTCGCTCGATCCGTTCTTCGCGGCACTGGACGATGCCGGATTGCTGGGATCCCTCGCGAGTATCGGAGTGAACGCCAATGCCTGAGCGGGCGGTGCTTACCATCAACACCGGCTCGTCCAGCCTCAAGGCTGCCGTCTTCGATGCGGATGATCTGAGCGACCGGCATATGACCGCCCTGGTCGAGCACATCGGGCATGAATCCTCCCTGCGCGTGACCAACGGCGCTGGGGACGAGCTTGCGAACGAAACGATCGCCGCGAAGGATCACGTCGAAGCGCTGGCGGCGTTGATCGACTGGCTCGGCCGGAACGGGGAGATCGAACCACTGATCGCCATCGGGCACCGGCTGGTGCATGGCGGCCCGAAGTTCTCCGCGCCAGCGTCGATCGACGACGACTTGGTGGCCGCCATCGAGCAGATCATCCCGTTTGCCCCGAACCATCTGCCGCAGGCGCTGGCGGCCATTGCCGCTACCCGGCGCGCATTCCCCGACCTGCCGCAGGTTGCGTGTTTCGATACCGCCTTCCATCGTTCCATGCCGCCGGTCGCGCAGCGCTATCCGTTGCCTCCCGAATTCGAGCGGGACGGGCGTGATCCGCTATGGCTTCCATGGGCTGAGCTACGCCTCGATCGTCGATCAGCTCGGCGAGCGCATCGCACCACGAACCATCGTCGCGCATCTCGGCAACGGAGCCAGCATGGCGGCGCTGCGCGATGGCAAGAGCGTCGATACCACCATGGGCTTCACTCCGCTCGGCGGTCTGATGATGGGTACCCGCTCGGGCGATCTCGATCCCGGGGTGATGCTCTACCTGTTGCAGCAAACCGGCCGTGGCATCGACGAGGTCGCCGATCTCGTTACCAACCAGGCCGGATTGCGCGGGGTTTCGCAACGCTCGGCTGATATGAAAACCCTGCTCGAGCATGAGGACGACGATCCCCGGTGCGCGATGGCGCTCGAGCTCTACGTCTACCTTGCTCGCAAGCAGCTCGGTGGGTTGCTGGCGGTGCTGGGCGGAGTCGATCTGCTGGTCTTCACCGGCGGCATCGGCGAGCATGCCGCTCCGATTCGGGAGCGCATCTGCCGTGATTTCGCCTTTGCCGGAATCGACATCGACCTGGACAAGAACGCCACGAACGCTACGGTTATTTCGTATGACGACACCCTCGCGCGTGTCATGGTCCTTCCCTCCGACGAGGAGCGAATGATCGCACGCGACACGATCCAGCTGATTGCCTCGGAGGGAACCGCATGAATTACGTCTTCGATCCCGATCTGTCGTACGGTCGTCGCTACCCAGGAGCCACCCCCACCCGCACCCAAGGCCGAGGGGCCGCTCGCGCCCGAGCTGCTGGACAAGATGCTGCGCTACTGGCAGGCGTCCAATTACCTGACCGTCGGGCAGATCTATCTGCAGGCGAATCCGCTGTTGCGCGAACCGCTCACCGCCGAGCAGATCAAACCCCGCCTGCTTGGGCACTGGGGCACGTCGCCGGGATTGAACCTGATCTATGTCCAGCTCAACCGGTTGATCAGGGATCGCGATGTCGATGCCATCTACCTGGCGGGACCTGGCCATGGCGGTCCGGCCATCGTGGCGCAGGTCTATCTGGAAGGGACCTATTCCGAGATCTATCCCTCCATCTCCGAGGACGAACCGGGAATGCGCGCGCTCTTCCGCCAGTTTTCCACTCCGGGCGGTATTCCCAGTCATGTCAGCGTGCCGACGCCCGGCTCGATCCACGAGGGCGGAGAGCTTGGGTATGTGCTGAGCCATGCGTTTGGCGCGGCGTTCGACAACCCGGATCTGCTGGTGACGGCGGTGATCGGCGACGGTGAGGCAGAGACTGCCCCGCTGGCCGGGGGGTGGCAGGGGGTCTCCTTTCTGAATCCGGCGCGCGACGGCGCGGTCTTGCCGATCCTGCATCTCAATGGCTACAAGATCGCCAATCCCACCGTGATGGCCCGCATGGCCGACGACGACGTGCGCGCCCTGATCGAAGGGCATGGCTACCAGGTCCGTTTCGTGAGCGGCGACGATCCTGCCGCGGTCTTCCAGGAGTTCGCCGCCACCCTCGACTGGGCGTACGACACGATCACGGCAATCCAGACCGAGGCCCGCACCAATGGCTTCCAGGGTCAGCCCCGCTGGCCGGCCATCGTGCTGCGCACGCCCAAGGGCTGGACCGGGCCGGACGTGGTCGATGGCATTCCCGTTTCCGGAACGTTTCGCGCCCACCAGGTGCCGCTCTCCGGGGTTCGCCAGGATCCGGCGCATCTCGCGATCCTGGAGGAATGGCTACGGAGCTATCGGCCAGACGAGCTCTTCGACCGGTCCGGGAAGCTCATTCCCGAGCTGGCCGAGCTTGCTCCACGGGGCGACCGGCGCATGGGCGCCAATCCGCATGCCAACGGCGGCAAGCTGCTGGTGGATCTGAAACTGCCCGATCCGCATGATTTCGAGCTGCCCATCGCATCGCCCGGCGGAAGCTGGTACGAGAATACGCGGCCCTTCGGCACTTTCCTGCGCGATGTCTTTACGCTCAATGCGGGCCAGAAGAACTTCCGCATCTTCTCCCCGGACGAGCTCACCTCCAACCGGCTCGGCGATGTGTTGCAGGTGGAGAACCGGTGCTGGATGGGCCCGCATATCGACATCGACGATCATCTCAGTCCCGATGGCCGGGTGCTGGAAGTGCTGAGCGAGCACAACTGCGAGGGCTGGCTGGAGGCCTACACCCTCACCGGCCGGCACGGGTTGTTCCCCACCTACGAATCGTTCGCGATGGTGGCGGCGTCGATGATGGTGCAGCACGCCAAATGGTTGCAGGAGGCGGACGCGCTTGCCTGGCGGGAGCCGATCTCCTCGCTCAATATCCTGCTCACTTCGACCGCCTGGCGCAACGATCACAACGGCTTCAGCCATCAGGGTCCCGGGCTGATCGACGTGCTGCTCTCCAAGAAAGGCTCGGTTTCGCGCATCTATCTGCCGCCCGATGCCAATACCTTGCTCTCGGTCGGCGAGCATTGCCTGCAATCGCGCAACTACGTCAATCTGATCGTGATCGACAAGCAACCGCACCTGCAGTACCTCACGCTCGATGAGGCCGAGCAGCACTGCATCGACGGCGCGTCCATCTGGCACTGGGCGGGCAACGCGGACGATCTGGAACCGGATGTGGTGATGGCCTCGGCGGGCGATGTGCCGACGCAGGAGTCACTGGCGGCGGTCGAATGGCTGCGGGAGCGTGTGCCCGAGCTGAAGGTGCGGGTGGTCAATGTGGTCGACCTGATGGCGCTCTTCCCGCCAGACGCCCATCCGCACGGGATGGACCAGACCCGTTTCGTCGATCTCTTCACCGCCGACAAGCCGGTGGTCTTTGCCTTTCACGGCTATCAGCGCGCGATCCACGAGATCGTGCATGGCCGGGTGAACCCGCAACGCTTTCACGTGCGCGGCTTCAACGAACAGGGCACCACCACCACGCCGTTCGACATGGTGGTGCTCAACGAGATGAGCCGGTATCACCTGGCGGCGCTGGCGCTCAAACGCGCCACCCGTTTCCGCCAGCGGTCCGACGCGCTGATCGCCGAGCTGGAAAACGACATCCGGAAAGCGGTTGCGTACTCGCGCGAGCATTTCGAGGATCCGCCGGCGATCGCGAATTGGACGTGGGGAGGGGGAGCCTGAGTGCAGGGACCAGAGATGATGATGAAATCAAAGTAGCTGGGGAATGTAGGTGGTTATCGATTAGGCGGTGGGATCGACCGTGACGCTCGGCCGAGCCGGGATCCAGCACCGAGTGAGGATGACGGGTAACCAGCCCGGGCAACGATGATCTGCTGCCCAGGTCATGCGCTCCTTGCCGAACGTGCCGCTTGATCTCATCATAGAACATATGTTCTTATTGTGTCAAGGGTTGTCGCTGGGCAATTTCTTCGAGTTGAGAATCAGGGGCTGACAGTGCCCTAAAGCGGTTTCGGAATGAAGTGCTCACGCAAATGGGGGGCATGGTGGGCGACACCATTCGCTGCGGCCAGGAGATCCTGCCCGTTGGTCAGGATGACGGTCTCAGGGGGCCGGGCAGATGTTGCTTGAACCGCTCCAGGAGGCACCGGGTTCACGACGGGACGCGTTTTTACTCGAGCACTACAGCGAGTTTCACATTTGTCAACACACTGGGAGAAGCCTTCCGGCGAGTCCGTTATCGCGCTGGCGCGCGATCGCAGGGCACGGAGGTCCCTGCGCTACGACCGTAGTGGGTGACCGACGATGTCGACCTTTTCGGGATTCGCTTTCGTCTCCGCGCAAGGTATGCTCGACGCTACTCGACGCCAGTCGAATCCTTCGGCGAGATCAGCGTGAGCCCCGTTTCCTTGTCCAGCCGTTTGCGCAAGTGGGCCGGGGTTTCGGTGAGCACGACTTCCATGGTGGGGAAAACGTGGATTTCCTCGAGATGTCCGGCCAGCGCTGAGTAATCCCGACGGCCGAGCACGATATGGGCGTGCAGGGCGGGTATGCCGTCATCGTCGGCGATATCCCCGATCAGCGCGGCAATCTCCATTTGCTCGATGAACTTCTTGCTCTCGAATGCACCCGTTTCATGATCGAAGTAGGCCAGGGTGGCCGAGGTGCACCCTCCGATTGCGGTGAGCGTGGCCGCATCGATGTCGTTCGCCTTCGCGAAGTCGGTGATCTCGCGAACGGCTTCGTCGCCCTTGTCCATCACCAGCAGATAGGTCCGCAGACCGTGG
Source organism: uncultured Chloroflexia bacterium (assembly GCA_963720855.1). Lineage (GTDB taxonomy): Bacteria > Chloroflexota > Chloroflexia > Thermomicrobiales > UBA6265 > JAMLHN01. The sequence continues at coordinate 152,627 of CAVRGV010000005.1, forward strand.
TCATCGAAAAGTTGGGTTGCTTGCATGCGTGTCCTTTTGCGGGCGGTTTCGCTGGATTCGGCGCAACGTTCTCATTCAAGCGTGACACAGTCGCTCCGGCTCAGCCGCGGTCGTCAGCCGACCGCCCCCTCGAAGGCATCCGCGGATGCTGTCAGATACTCCGCCAGATCGCGTTCGCTGGCGATCAGCGCATGAAATGCCTCCGCCACCTCGGGCGTGCCCAGCGCGGCTTCGTCATGCGGCGCCATCGGAAGATCGCGGTAACTTGCCATCTCCCCAGCCAATGCTTCCAGGTACCCCGACACGTCCCGCATGCGGCCGGTCAGCCGTTCGTAGGCGACCAGCTCGTCATTGGCGAGGGGATCGTTACTATCCAGCGAGCGCATGTGCAGCTCCAGGTTGCGCGCCATGACGCTCAGAAGATCGGCCATGCGGCCCGGCAGCTCGCCGCCGACGGCCAACCCCATGCCACAGGTCCATTGCTGATTCGAATCGCTCATACCGCTCCCTGTTCCGTCTGCGCCTGCCGCTCGATCGTGTCCCCTGATGCTATCCGACAGCGCTGGTATGGTGCCGCGTTCCCTCGAAGGGACGGATTCTGGCTCGACCGCCGCGTCTTCAGCATTTCCTCACGAATCTCGCATCGTTTGCTCAAGGTTTCTCCAGTTGATTCACAGTCAGCTCCCGCAGGATTCACGCTATGAACCGGCGATGCGACGCCGGTACGGTACTGGAAATAGACGCGAGTAGGCCGTGATCCCTCAACTGAAGAAACTCCTGCTGGTAGCTGCCGTGGTGATTCTGTTCGCACTGTATGCCGTGCAGGAGCGCCCGCAATCGATCGCGGTCGATTCGAGGTCGCTGGCCGTGCTTCAGTCTCCGCAACCCAGCGTGCGATCGTCGTCGCCGACTCCCGCGCCCTCCCAGACGCCAACGAACCTTCCCTCCGCCACTTCGCCGGTCGAAACCGAGCCGGCGCAGGCGATTGCGCGGGCCAATGAACAGGCCACCGCCACCCTCGCGCCGCCAACCGCGACGGCTACCGAGATTCCTGCGCCGCCGACCGCGACGGCCATCCCAAGCGGCCGCTATGTCGACGGGGTCTATACCGGGATCGAAGCAGACGCGCGCTGGGGCTATGTCAATGTTTCCGTGACAGTGACGAACGGCGAACTGACCGATGTGGCGTTCCTCGAGTATCCCAACCATCGCAATCGCTCGCAGGAAATCAACAACTACGCGATTCCCGAGCTGATCCAGGAAGCCATTCAGTCGCAATCGGCCGAGGTCGATATCGTCTCCGGGGCGACCGATACCTCGTTTGCCTTCATCCAGTCGCTGGACGCGGCCTTGCAGCAGGCGCTCCGATGATCCGGCGCACCTGGTTGGAAATGGGCATGCCCGTCACCGTGGCGATTGTGGATGACTCGGCGACCGAGGATGACCTGGACGCGATCGCTGCATTCTTCGCGCACGTGAACCAGCGGTTCAGCACCTATCTCGCGACCAGTGAGGTGTCCCGCTTCAATGCGGGTTTGTTGAGCCGCGCTGAGCTGAGCGCCGACCTGCGCGAGGTGCTGCGATTGAGCGAAGAGACGCGCGTTCTCAGTCATGGTTACTTCGATATCGCGTGCGGTGACGGGATCGACCCCTCCGGACTGGTCAAAGGCTGGGCCATTCAACGCGCGGCGGACCTGCTGCACGACCGGGGCTTCGATGACTTCTTCGTCGACGCCGGCGGGGATATCCAGACCAGCGGCCTGAACCCGCAGGGTGCGCCGTGGCGGGTCGGTATCAGGAACCCGTTCGACCGGAATGCGGTGGTCAAGGTGCTCGCCATTTCCAACAGTGGGGTCGCGACCTCGGGTACCGCCATTCGCGGCGCGCACATCATCGATCCGACCCGCAATGCCCCGGTCGAAAGCCCGCTGGTCAGTCTCACCATCGTGGCCGGCACGATCCTCGATGCGGACCGGATCGCCACGGCCGCGTTCGCCATGGGTCGCGCCGGACTGACGTTCGCGGCCGAACTTCAAGGATTCGAAGCATATGGGATCGACAAAGATGGAAACGCATTCCGTACCCCGGGGTTCGACCGCTACGTGGCCTGAGCATCCCGTGGCCCGGCTGGACCGGGTGCTCGACCGGGTCACGATGTACCGGCTGGTGACGTGGTATCTGGCGGGATTACTGGGGATCGCCACCGTGTTGGGAGCGCTGGGCGATTTGCCCTACACGCCGGTCAGTATCGTCTCGACCACGCTGCTGGCGGTGTTCGCGTGCGTTGCGATCAACGCGCTCTTCGCCCGGGTGTTCAGCGCGCCGCTCAATAACGATTCGGCCATCATCACCGGCCTGATTCTCGCGTCGATCGTTGGCCCTGCTGTCACGACCGACGAATTCATCTTTGTCGCCTGGGCGGGCATCCTCGCCATGGCCTCGAAGTACATCCTCGCCTGGCGGCACACCCATCTGTTCAATCCGGCTGCGATCGCCATCGTGCTGACCAGTCTCTTTGCGCATCACTCCGCAAGCTGGTGGATCTCCGACGCGCATCTGACCCCGTTTGTGGTGCTGGGTGGGGTGATGGTGGTCAGAAAGCTGCGGCGAAACGATCTGGTCTTTGCCTTTCTGCTGACCACGCTCTTTGGCTCGCTGGCATGGAACGCGCTGGATGGCGTCTCCTGGGAGCAAGCGTTGCGGCAGGATGTGTTCGCATCGTTCGTTTGGTTCCTGGGGTTCGTCATGCTCACCGAACCGGTCACGATGCCCCGCAGGAAGCTCTGGCAGATAGCGTACGCCGTGCTGGTGGGTATTCTGGTCATGCCCGAGTTCCACATAGGCCAGCACTTTCTCGCTCCTGAGCTGGCGCTGGTGATTGCCAATGCGGTCATGCTTCCCGCTCGCTCGCTGGACAAGCGCTGGTTTGCACTCGATCGGGTGGTTCACCTGGGACCGGGGCTGCTGGATTTCGTCTACCGCCTTCCCAAGCCGCTCGCCTACCAACCCGGGCAATATATGGAGTGGACGGTCGATCACGCGCAGGTAGACAGCCGGGGGAAGCGGCGCTCTTTCACCCTGGCGTCCTCGCCAACCGAGAAGGAGCTGCGCATCGGGGTCAAGTTCGAGCGCGATGGCAGCAGCTTCAAGCAACAGTTTCTCGATCAATCCGCTGCCGGGAAGCCAACCCTGGGCGCCCAGGTGGCGGGAGATTTCACGATGCCGCGCAATCGCGACCGCAAGCTGGCGTTCATCGGCGGCGGAATCGGGATCACCCCGTTTCGGAGTATGGCCAAGTACCTCACCGATCGGCGCGAGCAACGCGATGTGGTGCTGCTGTACGCGGCCGGCGACCCTGCGGAATTCGTTTATCGCGACATCTTCGACGCCGCGGCAGCCGCGCTTCGGTTTCGCACGGTCTACCTGCTTTCCGGCCGGCGCGGGGTTCCACAGTGGTGGCAGGGCGAGGTCGGCCGGGTGACACCGGCATTGCTCATCCGGCAGATCCCAGACTTTCGCGAGCGGCTCTTCTATGTCTCCGGTTCATCGGAGATGGTGCGATCGACGGTTCAGGCGCTTCGTGCGGTAGGCGTGCATGAGCGCAATATCCGAACCGACCACTTTTCCGGGCTGGCGTCCTGAGCGCCGGCGACACCCCCGACGGCTCGCACCGAGATGCACGAAACTTGTGCTCTCGAAGTGCGCGGAGCCACGAGCTGCGAACCGGTCGGGCCGCAACGCGCAAGTCTGGCGTGAGGGAGGATGAATCAATGGCGTTCAACGTGAAAAAACGGGGCAAGCTGACCTATTACTTCGACGGCGATCGCCCGGTGCTCTCCGCGCTGGTCACCGAGGAGCAATCCGACGGCGATCTGAAGATCTACTTCGCCGGGCTGACCGGGGGCTATTCGGCCAAGGGCGTGCTCGGGCTCGATGAGCTGGTGACCATGGATCCCCATCGGGAGATTCCGCTGGTTTTCCAGTGCTGGGAGAAATGGCTGCGCGACGCCGGTATCGCCGATTCGCTGAAGCAGATCGACTTCATCGAGGTGCATGCGTTCGGCTGCCAGCCCAAGAGCCCGAATCCGCTGGTCGATCCCGCCGGATTCGCCGCCGAACAGGACCGGTTGCGCAAGGAATATGCCGAAGCCTACTCGTCCTTCTTCGCCGACAACTTGCCCGACAATGGCGTGCCTTGCCGTTTCACCGTCCACCTGACCGACGTGCCGGATAAGGCGGCGTCGTACGAGTTCTACTCGGTCGGATTGTTCCAGAAGGCGTTGCAGGGGTAGGTCGCTGACCGCTGGCTCTCTGCCGGTGATGGGGCTTCCCCGGCACAGGGCCGGCGGCTACGATGAGGGGCTCGCGCAGAAACCCGCTGCTTGACAATCAGGGCATCGACCCAATAAATTCTTAACTGGTATAGACAACACGACAAGCAGACAACACGTCATCCGCAACGGATCAATTGGCTGGCAATGGTCGACAGCGTCAAGGGCGGACCGGTTCCGCGCTATTACCAACTCAAGGAGTTCATCCGGGAGCGGATTCGCAGCGGCGAATGGGCGCCCGGGATGCTGATTCCTTCTGAGCGCGAGCTGTGCGAACGCCACGGCATCAGCCGTATGACCGCGCGCCAGTCGATCACCGAGCTGGTAAACGAAGGCCTCCTCTACCGCGAGCAGGGCAAAGGCACCTACGTCGGGCAACCCAAGATTCCCCAGCAGCTCATGTCGCTCACCGGTTTTACCGAAGACATGCGGGTCCGCGAGCAACGGCCCGGGGCGCGTGTGCTGGAGGCCATCATGTGGGACGCCGATGAGATTACCGCCACCGCGCTGCGCATCAAGTTCGGCCAGCCGGTCTATCGCCTGCGGCGCTTGCGACTGGCCGATGCCGAACCCCTTGCCATCGAAACCACCACGGTCTGCTTTATCGGCTGCGAGCGCCTGCTCGACTACGATCTGGAACAGGACTCGCTCTACCGCATCCTGAGTGAGGTGTTCGACATGCCTCCGATCGCGGCTGAGCAAGAGATCGAGGCTGGGCTGGTCGGTCCGGAGGAGGCGCGCCTGCTGGAAATCGCCGCCGGTAGTCCCGTGTTGCGTACTCGCCGGGTGACTGCGACCCGGCGCGGCCAACCGATCGAATATGCCCAGGCTGTCTATCGCGGCGACAAATATCGCTTCTATACCCGCTTGATGCGTGACTATCGCTAGTCAAACCGAAAGGAGGAGTTCGGCAATTCCGATGAGGGGCGCCTCGTTCAGACGAGCGGAATCGATAAATCAGAAGGAGTCGAGCAACACGATGAAATCCGATCGAATCACCAACACGTCCATCTCTCGCCGCCGTTTCGCCCAGGGCATGGCGGCCGCACCGCTGGCACTCGGCGCGCTGGGCGGACTCAATCTGGGACGTGCCTACGCCCAGGATGAGACGACCGTCAAATTCTGGACCCACACCCACCCGCCGATGGTCGACCAGAACGAGGCGATGATCGCCGAGTTCGAGACGGCGCATCCCGAGATCGCCATCGAGTACGAAGTGATCCCGAACATGGAGTTCGGCACCAAGATGCTCACCTCCATGGGCACCGGTACCGGGCCGGACATCATCAACATGGACGACGCCGCCATGCGCTCGATCTACATTCCGCGCACGCTGGTGCAGGAAGTCGATCCGGTTGCCATGGGCTTCGCCTCGCTCGAAGAGCTGCAGGCCAAGTACCTGCCCGGCGCGCTCGAAGGCGCGACCATCGACGGCAAGGTCTACGGCGTGCCGAGTGAGTTCAATGTCACCGCCTTCGCCATCAACACCGCTGCCTTCGAAGAGGCGGGTCTCGATCCGGCCTCCCCGCCCACGACGTGGGAAGAGGTCGGCGAGATGGGCCAGAAGCTGGTGGTCATGGACGGCGATACGATGACCCGCCGCGGGTTCGACTTCCTCTATCTGCACTCCGGCTGGTACCACAACCAGCTCGGCACCCTGATGCTGCAAACGGGTGGACAGATCGTGGCGGACGATGGCACCACGGTCACCATCGCCGATCCCGAATCGGTCGCGGCGCTGCAAATCTGGTACGACATGGTCTACAAGTACAAGATCGCCGATCCGAACATCGCCTCGCGCGAGGCCACCGTGCCGTATCAGGACTTCCTGGATGGCAAGGTCGCAATGACCCTCATGAACCCCTGGGGTATGGGCTTCATGACCGAGGACACCGTCATCGGCGACAACTGGGCCATCGTGCCGCTGCCGCAGGTGACCCCGGACGCCGCGGTCACGCCGCTCTATGCCTACTACTGGTCGCTCAATTCGCAGGCCACCGATGAGGCGGTCAAGAATGCGGCCGGCGAGTTCGTCGGATACCTCTCGTCCGAACCCGGCCAGTGGCTGGCGAACGTCGATTTCATCCAGCCTGTGGTTGGTTGGGCGTCCTTGCCGGAAGCTGCCGAGTTCCAGTTCGGCCCAATCTGGGAGAGCGAGATGGCCAAGGGCAAGTTCCTGCCGGTCACCCCGCAAGCCGAAGAAGTCGACAACATCGTGATGCAGGCCATCGAGCTGTCGATTCTCTCTGGCGTCGAGCCGCAGGAAGCATTCGACGGCGCCAAGTCACAGATCGAAGCGGCCCTGGCGAGCTAGCAGTTCGACCCCGGAGCGGATTTCGGTCCGCTCCGGGGTTGTGCCGTTTGTGGAGCGGGGCGCCGACGGGAGAGATTCTTCGCGTTGCTCAGAATGACAAGGGGGAGGCGTCGCTTCCGTTCGCTGTCATCCTGACGAAGGAAGGATCTCCTCGCCGCGGCAAGTGCCGCGATACGGCCCGACTTCGCGTCCTATTCAGTGACTCTCACCATTCTGATGGACCTGTTCCTGGTACGAACGTCTAATGGATTTCATGGATACGACTCCATCGAACACGCCATATCTCTCGCCGGACACGTTCCTGGGCGTGGTCGAGCCGTCCCGTCGCCGGGCGCGGCTCACGCACGAGCGCAAGCGAAGCCTTTGGGGAATGGCCTTCGCGTTGCCGGCGATGGTCTTCTTTGCCCTGTTTGCCGTTTATCCGATTTTGCGGACGTTCTATCTGTCGTTCTTCGAATACAGCGTGGTCGATCCCCCGGTCTATACCGGGACGGAGAACTATCGATCGCTCTTTGGTGACGACCGGTTCACGACCTCGCTGCTGAATACCTTCAAATACGTTGCCTTCACCTACATTCCGGTGCTCATTCTGGCGCTGCTGCTGGCGCTCGCGCTCAACACGAAGATTCGGGGACGTGGCCTCTTTCGCACGATCTACTTCGTCCCGGTGGTGATGAGCTGGGTGGTGGTGTCGGTCATCTGGAAGCTGATCTTCCATCGCAACGGCCTGTTCAATTCGACTTTTCTCGACCCGGTCGGTATTGCGCCCAAGAACTGGCTGACCGATCTGAGCCTGGCGCCAGACGCCATTGTCATCATGAGCGTCTGGAAAGAGCTCGGTTTTTTCATGGTGATCTTTCTGGCCGGGCTCCAGAACGTGCGCGGTGATCTGCTGGAAGCGGCCAAGGTGGACGGTGGAAGCACCCTGCAGGTCTTTCGCACCATCACCCTGCCGTTGCTGCAGCCGACCATTCTCTTTGCCTCGGTGATCGCCATGATCACTGGCTTGCAGGTCTTCATTCCCCAGTTCGTGATGACCAAGGGCGGTCCGGTCGATGCCACCCTGGTACTGACGCTCAACATCTACGAAACCGCGTTCGTCTTCCTCGATGGCGGCAAGGCGGCTGCCATGTCGGTGGTGCTCTTCTGCATCATCGCGGTCATCACGCTCGCGCAATTCTGGTTGTACCGGTCCCGTGTCTACGATTGAACCCTCGCATGGAGCGCCCATGAGTTCCCCTGCCGCCAGCGCAGTTCCTGCGTCGCCGACCCGAATCAAGGCGCGGCTTTCCCATTTGCTGCTCTACCTGGCCCTGATCGCAGGGGCGGTGCTGATCGTGCTGCCCTTTGCCTACATGCTTTCGACCTCACTCAAACCGTTGAGCGAGGTCTTCGCGACGCCGGTCAAATGGATCCCGTCCGAGATCAAATGGGACAACTTCACCACCGTCTGGCGCGAGCATCCGATTGGGCTCTATTTCAAGAACAGCATCATCGTGGCGGTGAGCGTGACCTTCCTGAATCTGCTCACCTGCTCGCTGGCCGGCTATTCGTTCGCCAAGTTCGACTATCCCGGACGTACGTTGATGTTCGGGGTCGTGCTGGCCACCCTGATGATCCCGCTGGCATCGATGATCATCCCGCTGTTCATGGTGGTGAAGAATCTCGGCTGGATCGATTCCTACTGGGGTTTGATCCTGCCGGCCGGGACCAGCGCGTTCGGTATTTTCCTGATGCGCCAGCACATGACCACGATTCCGAACGATCTGCTCGACGCCGCCCGGCTGGACGGCGCCAGCGAGCCGCGCATCTTCGCCGGGCTCATCCTGCCGATGAGCAAAACCGCGCTTTCCTCGCTGGCGATCTTCATCTTCATGTGGAACTGGGACAGCTTTTTCTGGCCGCTGCTCGTCACCACGGATGACTCCTATCGCACGTTGCCGCTGGGGATCGCGCTCTTCGAGAGCTCCTACGGCACGAACTATCCGCAGCTGATGGCGGTCGCGCTGATGGCGATGTTGCCGGTGCTGCTGGTTTTCCTGGTGTTGCAACGCAACTTTATCGAAGCATTGACCATGTCCGGAGTGAAGGGATGACGAATCGAATGGTGTCTGACGAGCGTGCTGTGGCGACGACGCTGGAACGCCTGCACGGCGGTCTGGTCGTGTCGTGCCAGGCGCGCGAAGACAATCCGCTGCATGGACCGGTCTTTATGGCGGCCATGGCGGCAGCGGCGGTCGCGGGTGGGGCTGTTGGGATTCGCGCCGATGGGGTGGCCGACATCAGCGCCATCAGGGCGGCGATCGGACCGGAGATTCCCATCATGGGTATCGCAAAGCTCAAGCTGCCCGATGGTGGCCTCTTCATCACGCCAACGGGTGAGAGCGCCGCAGCGGTCATTGCCGCCGGCGCCCAGCTCGTGGCGCTGGAAAGCACTCACGCGCCCGCGCCCCAGCACCGAATCGCTGGCGGAGGTGGTGGCGGCCATCCACGCGGCCGGCGGGCTGGCCATGGCCGATTGCGGCACGCTGGACGATGCACGCGCTGCGGTGGATGCGGGAGCCGATGCGGTCGGCACCACGATGAGCGGCTACGTGGGCGGACCGAAACAGGCGGGACCGGACTTCGCGCTCATCGAGCAGATGGTGGCCGAGCTTTCGGTCCCGGTCTTCGCGGAAGGACGCATCTGGACCCGAGAGGACGCGCGCAAGGCGCTCGATTTGGGGGCGTCGTTCGTGGTGGTCGGCACGGCGATCACCAATCCGCAGGCCATCACGGAACGATTCATCGCGGCATTGAAATAGCCTGCCGGGGCGTAGTGCAGGACCTCCGTGTCCTGCTGCGACGGTTCGACCAACAGCAGGACAGGGACGTCCTGCGCCACACCTGAAATGAAACTGTTGGAAAGGGAAAGGGAACAACTGGGGTGAGCAAAGCGTACACGCGGTATTTCGAACAACTCGAGGAACTGCTTAGTGAGCTGGAAGCCCAAGCTCCGCAGATCGAAGCGGCTGCGACCTTGATGGCGGACTGCATTGCGGCGGGTGGGGTGGTGCATGTCTTCGGCAGCGGCCATTCGCACATGATGGCGGAAGAGGTCTTCTACCGGGCCGGCGGTCTGTGGGCTTTCAATGCGATGCTGGATATCAACCTGACCAGCTTCGGCACGCTCAAAGCCGGAATGGTCGAGCGCACCGAGGGCTATGCCACGGTGGTGCTCGATTCGTTCGATGTTCGCCCGGGAGAAGTGGTCGTCATCGTGAGCAATTCGGGGATCAATCCGGTGCCGATCGAGCTCGCTATGGCGGCACGGGCGCGGGGCATCACCACCATCGGGATGACCTCGGCAGAGCACTACGGGCCAGCGGCCTCGCGCCATTCTTCGGGCAAGAAGCTGGTCGATGTGGTCGATCTGGTGGTCGACAGCCGCGTTCCGGTGGGGGATGGCATTCTCGAGTTCGAGGGTCTTCCCGCCAAGGTGGGTGCTTCGTCGACCGTGCTGGGGGCGGCGTTGATGAATGCGATCGTTGCCCAGGTGGCGGAGAACATGGTGGAAAGTGGAAGTCAGCCGCCGGTCATCGTCAGCATGAACGTCCCGAACGGCGACGAGCTGAATCGCGAGCTCAACGCCAAGTATGGGCCGCGCCTGCAACTCCTCAAAGGCTAGGTCCATGGGCGCCGATCGTTTGCTCCTTGCCATCGATGGCGGGCAAACCGCGACCAAATCGCTGATCGCGCACGCCGATGGCACGGTGCTCGGGAGTGGTCTCGGTGGCCCGTCCGACCACTTCCATATCGAGGGTGGGGTCGAAAAGAACCGGCGTGCCATCGCCGGCGCGATCGACGATGTCCTGGCGGCGACCGGTTGCGATGGCGCAACGGTCGACGCGGTTGGCATCGGCCACACCGGTGCGCCGGCCAATACGCGCACGCCCGAGGTGGTCGTTGGCATCGTGCGCGAGCGGCTCTCGCCGCGCGAGATCACGGTCGTGCCCGACTACGTCACGAACCTGGCGGGCGCCTCCGGTGGGCAACCGGGGGTCGTGCTGATCGCGGGCGGCGGCTCGATCGGCTACGGCGTTACCGCAGCGGGCGACGAGGCGATAGCAGGCGGATATGGATTTCTGCTCGGAGACGAGGGGAGCGCGTTCAACATCGGCCTGCGCGCCATCGCAGCCGCATGCCGGGGCGCCGATCTCCGCACCAGCCAGACCGCGTTGCAGGAGATCGTCGCCGAGCATTTCGAGGTCGAGCGCGTCCGCCAGCTTCCCAGAATCATCTATGCTGCGGGGTTTTCGCGCGAGCGAATCTCGCTGCTCTCGCCAAAAGTGGTGCAGGCGGCCGACGCAGGCGATGCCGCCGCTATCGAGATCATCCAGAACGCCGGCGAAGAGCTTGCGCGGACCGCGCTCGGGGTCATGCGCCAGCTCTTCGCGCCTGGCACGCCGGTCGATGTCTACAAGACCGGCGGGGTGTTCAAGGCTGGACCCCTGCTGCTGGACCCGTTCAGCGCCTTGCTTCGGCGGGAATGGCCCGAGGCACAGCCGCGCGAGCCGCGATTTCCGCCAGCAGTCGGCGCGTTGGTGCTGGCCGCGCAATCGGTCGGTATCGTGGTCGACGCCGCCTGGCTCGAAAACGCTGCCGCGTCGCTGGATCGTCTGGCATGAGCCTGACCTGGAGTGCGGGGGCGGCTCGCGTGCCCTTTCCGGTTCCGGTGGGCACGCCCATGGCCGGTTACGCCGCCCGCAGCGGCCCCGCCATCGGAACGCTCGATGAGCTGACGATCGGAGCGTTGTACCTGACGTGCGAGGAGCGACGGTTCGTTCTCATCTCGGCAGATATCGCGGCGGTGGACGCCGATCTTGTCGATGAGGTTGCGACCGCTGCGCGCATCGACCGAACCCAGCTTGTGCTCTGCGCGTCCCACACCCACAGCGGACCCGCGGGGGTCATCTCGCGCATGCATCCCGGGGATCGCGACGGGCGGATTCCGGTGCTGCGTGAGGCGTTTGTCCGGTCGACCGTCGAGGCGATCGACCGGGCGCGCAGTAAGGCGGAACCGGTCCAGCTCCTGTTCGGGCAGGCGGAAACCCGGGGGTTGGCGGCAAATCGCAACGCTCCGAACGGCCCGTTCGATCCGCGGGTATCCGTGCTGGCAACGCGCAATCGCACGGGGAAGCTCACGGCCATGCTGGTGCATTTCGCCTGCCATCCGACCATCCTCAGTGCGGAGAACCGGTTGCTCTCGGCAGATTTTCCGGGAGCGATGCGACGCGCCGCGGAGTCTACGCTCGGGCAGAACGGCTCCGCGCCGGTCGTGCTTTTCGCGAATGGCGCGGCCGGCGATGTCAGCACGCGCTTTACCCGGTTGTCACAAGATCAGGACGAGGTCGAGCGTGTCGGGCAGGGACTCGCGACCGCCGCGATGGAGGCATTGGGGAATGCGTTCGAGGTTGCCCCGGGAATCGGCTCGGCTCGCGTCTCGGTGATGCTCGACCCTCGTCTGCTGGACGAGGCGCCGGACCCAATATCCCGTGCGTTGGAGCCCATCGAGCGCACGACCGGGGAGTCAGCCGGTGAACGTCGCAAAGCGGAAACCCGCGCGCAGGGGGCACTGCTACTGGAACGATTGACTGCCGCTGGAACCGGCGCGATCCTGAACTGCTTCGAGCTGCCGGCATGGCGGCTCGGCGAGATCGGCCTGGTGGCCGTGCCGGGCGAGCTCTTCGCATTGCTGGGCGCCCGGATTCTCCAGCACGCCCCGGGACCGGCGCTGGTACTCGGGTATGCCAACGGGTACGTCGGCTATCTGGTCGACGCCGCCGCAGAAGCCGCCGGAACCTATGAGGCGCTGGCCAGCCCGTTTGCTCCGGGAGCAGGAGACTCCGTTACTCAGTCGGCAGTATCCGCACTGAATGAAGTAAACGCCTCCGGCTGACAATCCGAGCATCCTGGCGGAGCGGCTTCCTGCCGTCCGGCGTGATCCTGGAAGACTGGACGTTGTCCGCTCAGCACATCGGCCCGGGAACCATGCGACCTGCTCCCGGGCCGTTGCATTCGATCGCGACCGCCGTCTATTCCACCACGGTCAATGTCACTGAAACCGTGATCTTGTCGGTCAGAATCCCGGTGTCTTCCGTGAAGGTGGCGGTGCCGGAGATGCCCGAGTCGCCGACTGGTAGCAGCCCGATGATCAGGCGGTCGTGCTTCCAGAAGCGGTCGGCTTTTTCCACCACGCCGCCGACTTCGCCGCAGGCCACTACGCCGCCGGTGGCGGCATCGTGCACCACCACCGAGACCGTGCGCCCGCCGAGCAGATCGCCGAGATTCAGATCGTCCAGCACGCCTTCGCCATACTCGACCGGCACCGCGCCGAGCGCGCCGGCGGGATCCTCACCGCCGCCCCAGGGAGCCAGGGTGCCCGGGCCGGTTCCGTCGTAGCCGGTGCCACTCAGCGCGAAGGCCACCTGGCCGCTCAATTCGGAGCAATCGCCGTCATAGAGCTCGAAGCGGCTGACCTGCACGATATCGGAGACCAGCGCGGGCGGAATTGCGCGCGCGGTCGAGGTGCCATCGGTCAGATCGACCGACACGTTCAGCAGCCGCAGATCGCCATTCGCCGCACTGCCGATAGCGTAGATGCTGTTGACCGAATCGCCGGTGAAGTTCAGCTCGCCCAGATCGAAGGTGACGAACTCGCCTTCGGTCGGATTCAGGATCACGCGATAGCTGCCCGCGGTTTTCTCGAGGTAGTCGGAAACCTGCGGGAAGGAGAGGTCGCCGAACGCCCGCTCGGCGATATCGCCGCCGATAAAGGCCACATCGACCGTGCCGGCATCCGGCGCGGCGTGAATTGCGCGGATGCGCGTGTTCTGGAGCGGCGTGCCGGCGTCGCCCGGCGGGAGCGGTGAGAGATCGACCGCGCTCACCAGCAGCTGCGGGGCAGCGAGCGTGTCGACCGCGGCCAGCTCGTAGGCAGTCCCGGCGGCTATCTCCACATCGGCAACCGACAGCACGGTGTGCTCGATCGATGCGCCCGCGGGCACCAGATCGAAGGTGTAGGTGCCGGAAGGAAGTGAGAAGTAGCCACTGACATCGTCGAAGTTGAGACTTTCGACTGCCTTCAAACCGTCGATATAGAGCTCGAGTGAACCGCTATCGGCCACGCCGTTGATGAAGATCAGACAGCCGTCATCCGGCGCGCCGATACCGAGCAGCGTGCCGCAATCGGCGGCTGCCACCGGCGAGGCAAGTGGCGATGCGACCGGGGTGGCCGATTGCGCCAATGTGCCAGTGACCGAGAAGACGGCGAGCGTCAACGCCGCCAGAACCCCAAGCAAACTCCCGCGAACCTTCATCTGCGTACCTTCCCGTGCTTTGTCGAGAAATGGAAACCGTCGTTGTGCGATGTGAATGCTACTGCCGGCGCTGGGCGCGGCTGGAAAACCAGTGAATCAACCAGCCGATCACGAGCCCGATCAGCAAAAAGCCGAGCATGACCAGGGAAAGCGGCACCGAGAAGGTGCCGAACACCCAGTCGACTTCGACTCGATTGAAATTCCGGATGATGAAGACGGTGGCGATCACGACCAGGATGATCAGTACGATCCAGCGCACGATGCGATACCCGGCGTTGGCGGTCTCCTTGGCGCGCACAGAGACCGGACGCTTGTCCGGCTCGGGCTTGCGCTCCACGTAGACGACCGGCGGCTGCGTATTCGTGGGCGGGTCGATGGGCGGCTTGTCGGTCATTGGTTGGCGTCCTGATTTTCGTCGTCGGTTGGGTGCGGATGGACGTGTGGATGGCGGGCCTGCCAGCCGATATCGTTCTTGTGCTTGCGGTCACGGATGACCGTTCGGACCGATTCTCCCCGCTCGATTGGCAGATATGCAAGCTCGTCGCGCAGCACCAGATCGTAGATCGACTCGTCCACCGCGCCCGGCGAGCGCATCAGCTCATGTTCGAGCGCGGCCGCCCGGGCAATCACCTGCGATGCCACAGGGGTAGTAATCATGAGAATACCAGCGATCAGGATGACCCGGGCAATAATCTCCCATTCATTGGTCACGATCGACGCCATGGTAAAGCTGATGGTGCCCAGGAAGACCGCTTTGCTGGCGGCGTGCATCTTGGTATAGACATCCGGCATGCGGATGATGCCGATCACGCCGAGGGTCATGATCACCACGCCGAGCACCACCAGCGCATCGGCCAGATAGGGGCCCAGGTTGCCCAATCGGTCGGAGAGCATCAGAAAATCTCCCCTTCACTGTGATAGCGCGCGGCGGCTATCGTGGCCAGGAACGAGAGCAGCGAGAGCACCAGCGCCGCATCGAGGTAATACCCCACGCGCCGGGAGTCGGAGTAGAGAATCAGCAGCGCAATCAGGAGCAGCGTCACCATATCGAGCGCCAGCACGCGGGTGAGCGACGATCGCGCCCGCACGACGGTCAACAGGCAGACGCAGAGCAGCACCGCCATCCAGAGCGCCGCGGCACGAAAGACGATCTCATGCATATGCGCCTCCATCTGGATCGGTGGCACGGCCGCAGCCCCACGGTTGAAACCCTGGGCTAAAACTCCTTACCGAAAACGTGGATTCCACTATCGGACGAACCGTGCCGCTGCACTCAGTGTGGGTTGGAACGATCTGGTCGTAGCAGACGTCACTTCGCACACCCCGACCGATTTGGAGCGTATATCGCCCCCAGGGGGTCTTAGCCCAGGGTTTCAACCGTGGGTTTGGGCACGAAAGCACTTGCCTTCTCATGGAAACACCTTCCGCTGGTATCGGTCGTACAGCTCCTGCATATCGGCGCGAACCTGGTCGGGGTCGGTGGCGTCGATAACGTGCACCAGCATCAGGTTCCGGTCCCAGTCGACATCGAGCAGAATCGAGCCCGGCGCCAGCGAGGTCGTGATTCCGGTGACCACCACGCCGAACTTGCTGCGTTCGCCGATCGGCACCGCCACGATGCCTGGATGCTCCAGCTTGCGTAGCCCCATCACGATCGCCGCCACCCGCACCGATCCGATCAGGATCTCCCACACGGTGATCCCGGCAAAGGGAATGAAGTGCAGGATGCGGGACGGCAGGGAGGGAAGCGCATCCTCCGGTTTGCCCTGAATCCCCGGCACCGCCCCATGGAAGATCACCAGCACGATCGAGCCGAGAATCGCCCCAATGAGCATGTCCCATGGGTCGTAGCTCGCCAGGGTCAGGCAGAACACGATCGTCAACAGCAGCACGAGCAACGCGGAGCGGATCATGGCTGAGCCAACGCAAGACTATGGCCGGCCTGTTCGCTGACCCAGAGAATCGGCTCCGGCCAGAGCCCGATCAGCAGGGTGATGATCGCCAGTATCACGACGACGGCGCGTACCGATCTGGAGCTGGCCACGGCATTCGCCGAATCCGACACTTCCGGGTTCCAGAAGCGGCGCTGGTAGATCTGGAACATATAGACGAAGGAGAGCACGCTCCCGACGACCACCAGCGCAATCACCAACCAGTTGTCATCCTCGGCCGCCACCCGGAAGAGCCCGGCCTTGCCCAGGAATCCGCCCGCCGGAGGTACCCCGGCCACGCTGAACGCGCCCACCGCGAAGGCGAAGCCGACCAGCCAGCCGCGCAGGTTTTCCGACAGGAAGAGCAGGGTCTTGTTGACCGAGTTGACGATCGCGAACAGCACCGCGGCGGTGTAGCCGGCCGGGCCGCCGATGGCCAGCGCCACCAGAATGAACCCGACCTGCCCAATCGATGAATAGGCCAGCACTTCCCCGACCGACCGGCGGGAAATCGCCTGCAGCGAGCCGTAGAGAATGGAGATGACGCCCAGCGCGAAGAACATCGGCGCAGCGGTGCGCAGCTCGTCCGGCAGCATGCCGCCACCCCAGCGCAGCAGCCCATAGGTGCCGATGTTGGCGACCGCGCCGCTCAGCATGGCGGCCACGGCCGGGCGGGTGCCGGTATAGACCGCCGGCAACCAGAAATGGAAGGGGAAGATACCAAGCTTGATGCCGAACGCGGTGAAGATCAGCACCGCGCTGAGGATCACCGACTCGGTTTGCAGCAGCGCGACCCGTTGGGCGATGCCGGCCATATCGAGCCGCCCGGTCTGGTGATAGAGCGCGGCGATGCCCATCAGGAAGAAGGCCGACCCGAGCAGGTTCACGACGGCGAAGATCGTTGCCGAACGAAGCTGGCGGCCTTCGTCGCCATAGCCGGTGAGCACATAGGACGAGATCATGGCGATCTCGAAAAAGACGTAGAAGTTGAATGCGTCCGCGGTCAGAAAGACGCCGGTGAGTCCCGCGCCAAGCAACAGCACCAGCGCGGGAAACGATTGCGAGCGCACCCCGTTGCAGACTTCGAACGTCAGCGCCGCCAGCAGCACGCCCAGTGAAAGCAGGGCAAAGGTGACGCCCAGCATATCGGCGTTCAGCCCGATACCGACCCCGGCGTCCCAGTTGCCCGCGACCATGCGCTGCGGACCATCGTCGCGCACCTGCACGCCGAGCGCCACCAGCGCCACGATTGCCGCGATCAGCGCTCCGATCGCCAGCCAGCCGACCCGCTTGCGGCGGCCATCGAGAATCGCCAGGCAAACGCCCGCGATCCACAAAATCCCCAGCCCAAGGACGATCAACATGGGAGCGTCCATTCCGGGCAGTCGGCGGTCAGCACCCGGCAGTCAGCAGCGTAGTTACCGTACTGGGCGATTTCGGTTGTGGCGCGCGCCTCACCACGCTTGTCATTCTGAGCGAAGCGAAGAATCTCCTCTCGTCGGGGGCCGGCGACGGAATTGCAGATGCCCGAGAGGTCCCTCCGCTTGGACCTGGATGACGATTCGACGCTGGGCATCAGGTACCGGAGGCGGATGTCGCTCATTCAGCCCCCCTCGATTCGTGCTGACTGCTGCCAACCGGCTGCTGGCTGCTTTCGTTCTCCTCGTCGTCGGCGAGCTCGCGGTCTTCCAGAATGCCGATGCCCGGTTCGGCGGGGACCTGCTCTTCTTCGAGCTGGACCAGCCGCTCTTCGAAATCGGACAGATGCTCGATATCGACCGAGCGGTGCGCGACATAGACCCGGTAGATCAGGCTGATCAGCAGCGCCGAGACCCCGAAGCTGATGACGATGGCGGTGAGCACCATCGCCTGCACCACCGGGTCGCTGATCTCCTCACCCGGCACCAGCGGATAGATGGGCTCGGTTCCACGGCTGAGCCCGGAAACCATGATGAAGAGATTGACCGAATGCGTGATCAGGATGGTGCCGCCCACGACCTTGATGAAGTCGTGCTGCAACAGCAGGTAGGACCCGGCCGCGAAGAGCATCCCGATGGCAATGGAAACGATCAGCGTCACAGGCGGCGCTCCCGCCGCGTGGCATGTGCCAGCAGATCGAAGATGCCGATGCAGACCCCCATCACCAGTAAAAAGACGCCGATATCGAAGAGGAATGGGGTGGTCAGCTCGAGCGAGCCGATGTGCGCGGCAGGATTGTCCGGACCCGGGTAGTGCGTCATGATCGGTTGCCCGCGCAAGACCGGGATGAACGCGGTCGAAAGCGCGATCAGCAATCCCGCCATCGCGATCTGGCGCGCATAGCGAACCGGGCGCAGCTTCTCGGCCGTCTCGGTGCCGTAGGTGACGTATTGCATGATGATGCCGAGCGCCGCGATCACCCCCGCGCTGAAGCCGTCGCCCGAATCGGTATATCCCTTGATGAGGATGGCGAACGCGATCATCCAGGTGGGAAGCAGCAGCAGGCGCGCCGCCTGCCGGGACATGCTGTTGTTCATCGCAACCGCCTCCGCCGGATAAAGGTTGCAATCCCAAGGAAGGCAATGCCGATGACGGTGATCTCGCCCATGGTGTCGAGCCCGCGGAAGTCGGCCAGGATCACGGTCACGATCGCGTCCCCGTGCGCCTCTGGGGTGAGCTCGACATAGCGCTCGAAGATGCTGTCGGTCGGAGTTGGCTGGGAGAGCACACCCCATGCCACCAGGAAGGCCAGCAACCCGCCAAACGTCGCCAGCACCCAGTCGCGCATGCGGTGGCTATGCCCCACCTCCTGGGATTCGTCGGATGGCACCACATCGGCATGATCCACATTGCGTGGCAACAACCCGAGGAACGCAAAGAAGAGCAGCCCGAAGAGGGTTTCCACCAGCACCGCCACCAGCGCCACATCGGGCGCGCGCAGCAATGCGAAGACCACTGACAACGCGAACCCCACGCCGGAGAGCGCCAGCGCCATCGAGAAGTGATCTCGCGGGATCGCCGCGGCCAGCCCGGCGATGGCGGCCAACCCCATCATCATGACGAGTGGCAGATCGTCCCGGTTGAACCCGCCCACCCGGAAGGAGTTGTCGGCGTTGGTGAAGATCAGCGTGATGACCACCATGAGCGCTGCCGGGGCGAGCACGGTGGCGACGCGGCTGCGCAGATCGCGCACCTCGATCCAGTGGATTTGGTCGGACATGCTATTGAGCTTCAGCACCCCGGCGCGATAGACGCGCTCCGGGCCGAAGCGCGCCCCGAAGAGCTCGGCCAGCTCGACTCTGGTGAACCAGTGGCGCCGGGTGAAGAAGAGCAGCAGCCCGATCCCGATGGCGGCGATTGCCATCGCGTTTTCGGTGGTCCATTTCAGGTGATAGGCAGGGTGCAGCGAGTCGTCACCCTGCAGCGCTACCTGGCCGGCCTTCGAGGCAACATTGGCGAACGGCTCCGGCCAGATACCACCGATCAGCGAGATGCCGCCCAGGACCGCGATCGGCGCGACCAGCGTGAACGGCACCGGTTTGACGATGCCATGCTCCGGTCCGCCGAAGATCCCCCACCAGAAGCGGGCCAGATAGCAGAAGGTCATGGCGGCGGCGGCGACGGCGATGATCTGCATCGGGCGGCCATGATGGGCGGCGGCTTCGAAGAAGTATTCGTCCTTGAAGAAGCCCATGGTCAATGGGATTGCCGCCAGCGAGGCCGCTGCGATTCCACTGGCGATTGCCAGCAGCGGCATCGAGCGCCGCAATCCGCCGGTGTCGGAAAGCTCGCGCGCGCCGGTCGCTTCGGTCACCGTGCCGGCGGTCAGGAAGAGGGCGCTTTTGCCCAGGCCATGGGCAATGATGGCGAACATCGCTCCGAAAACGCCGGCTTTCCCACCCAGACCGAACATGGTTACGATATAGCCGTATTGTGCGATGGTGGAATAGGCCAGCAGTTGTTTCATGTTGTCGCGGGTGAGGGCCAGCACCCCACCGGTGAGCATCGAGGCGATGCCGACCACCAGCAAACCGTCCAGCATCCACTGGCGCAGCGTGATCAGCGGGTAGAACCGGCCGATCAGGAAGACGCCCGCGGCCACCATGGCCGCCGAATGGAGATACGCGGACACCGGCGTGGGCGCGGCCATCGCGCGCGGGAGCCAGAAATGCAATGGCACCTGCGCGCTCTTGGCCAGCGCCGCGATCACGATCAGCACGATGGCGATGTTGAACTCGTAGTTGGGGATGATGGTGTCGAACAGGGTGGGAAGCTGGAACGAGCCGTATTCGGCGTCGAGCATCAGCGCGCCGATCAGGAAGCCGACCGCGCTGATACCGGTCACGATCAACGCCATAAAGGCGGAAACCCGGGCATCGCGCCGTTGCGAATCGAACCCGATCAGGTAGTACGAGGCGATGGCGGTCAAATCCCAGAAGAGGAAGATGAGCATCAGGTCCTGCGCCATGACAAGCCCGGTCATCGCGCCCATGAAGAGCAGGATGAAGGCGAAGAAGCGGGTCTGGTCTGCTTCGGACCGGTGCTCGTGGTGCAGGTGGATGGGAATGTATTCGCTCGAGTAGATCACGACCGCCAGGCCGATGCCGGTGGCGAGCAGCGCGAAGAGCACCGCGATCCCGTCCGCCTCGAAATGCAGGCGCATGCCCCAGGCCGGAGCCCATTCCCGGTCGATGGTTGGTCCGGGCCGGAAGGCGTTGTAGAGCGCGGCCAAAAAGGCGATGGCGGTGGTGATGATGGCCACCGGCCGGGTGAGCGATGGGCGCGCGGTACCGAACGCGGCCGTGAACGGCGCGGCGAAGAGCGCGGCAAGCAACAAAGCGAGGGTTGCGTTCATTTGGCTAGCACGAAACGCGGTTCACACGGGGCTCCTCTGCCCGATGGACCTTCCTCACGGCTGATCGATCGAATTGGGTGAACGAATGACGGCCGCCTTGGCGCGACCACCTGACGATGCGTTGCGGTGATGGCGTCATCTGACGGGACATCAGCGCGGCAACGTGCCCCGACCGCACAATCGAGATGCCTAAGTTTATCAGCAGTCCGTGCCCCACGGTCACGGGCGGGCTGAGCGTTTCTCGCAGCCACGAAAGCGGGTCCCGAATTTCCCGGGACCCGCTGGATGAAATGCATTCGGAGACGAAGAACTCGCTCATTTCCTCAGGCTCGATCGCGATCACGACGACCTCCGTCTGATCGCCATCGGCTCCGAGCCATGCCACGCCGGTGTGACCGGAGTCGTTGGGCTCGCCCATTTCTCTCCGGGCCGCCGCAACCCGGCGGACCCAGCATGAATCCGGCCCGATGTCCGGATCGTGAACGACGCCGTGTGCTGTTACCGGGGTCCCAGGTCCGTTCTAGGAAGCAACACAGTTTCGGCTGACCCAAACGGTGTCGTCGACTCGCTGACCGTTGATCCTCACCGTGACCCAAAACAAACCACCAGGCCATATGTAGTAGATCAATGCTGATTGCGATGAGTTCCAGGTCCAGGTTCCAGCGGCATCGGTCGTGCCGTCCCCGGTGTCGGACAGGTTCCAGGCAGAGGATCGAATTTCGAAGGTGAGCGGAGTGTTTGGGGGTGCGCCATTGAGGCGTATCCGGAGCCCGCATTGGCCATACGGCGTATTCTTATCCGCCCAGGCATTGAACCACATTCCGGGGGGAGTCGATGTCGGGGTAGTGGTCGGAGTCGACGTCGGGGTGGCGGTTGCCGTAACTGCGACGCATTGCCCGGTGACACAGGTGGTGGCTACCGGGCAAATGAGCGACGTCCCGACGCAATGCCCGCTGACACATGCTCCGTACAGGACGCGGCGGCCCCCATCTCCGCACGTGCGGGGGCCGCAATCGTTATCCACCTGGCACATTGGCGTGAGGGTTGGCTGCACCGTGCGCGTTGGCGTGGGGGTGGAGGTCGCCGGGACCGAGGTCTGGGTCGGCACGCTGGTTTGCGACGGAGCCGGTGTGTCCGTGGGTATGGTGGTGTTGGTCGGCGCCGACGTTGGGGTATACGGCAGGCACGAGCCGTTGACGCACCGGCCCTCCACACACTCGCTATCGGCGCAGCACATGCGGGTGGGGATGCAGGCGCCGTTACACGCGCGCTGTCCCGGGGCGCAGCAAATCCCTTCGTCGAAGCATGTACCGTAGCAACATGCCCCGTCGCAACAGGCGGCCTGACCGTTTGGACAGCAATCGGAGCCACAGGCGGTCGAACCCGACGGGCAACAGCACGCATTGCCACAGGGCACCTGATTCCCGGGGCATTCCTGCGGGCGTGTGGTAGGTGTCGGCCGGCGTTGCGCTTCGGTCGGCGCCGTTTCGCCCAGGACCGATACAACCGCGGCCGCGCTGCCGAGCCCAAGCAACCCCTTGATGGCGCCACGTCGACTGACCCGAGCAGCCAAACGTTTCGTCAGCGCGTCGAATCGGCGATCGTCCATGAGTCACCATCAGCGTTACGAAGACGCAACAAGGTTCACCTGAGTTTCCAGAACTCTGGGAGGATAGCGCATGGTGGCAAGCGAGACGACTTGCGCCACCGCACAAGCCCGCCCCCCACCGTCATCATGAGCGAAGCCGAAGGATCTCTCTCGTCGGAGGTATCCCGCAGCCATGCGGTCGGGGCCGGACAATTTCCGTTGGACAGACTGCTGAGCGCTTGCGAAGCATCTCGCTCGTGGCAGGCCCACATGCCCGATCGGAGCGGATCGATTCGTTGCGTACCTGGGCTAGCCGTTTGGCGCGACCTCGGCCCCGTCGGGGATGTTGCCGGTGCTGACGACTTTCCAGACGGTGCCGGGATTGTTCTCGGCCTTGCCCGGACCGAGCCCGCAATCGCAGGAGAGAGCATAGATCTCGCCGTCTTCGGCAGCGCCCCCACCCAGTAACAGCAGGTAGAGGTCGGCCAGCTCCTGGAATTGCCACTTGCCGACCGAATCGCGCGAGAGGCCAAGGATCTTGCCGGTGCAGTAGTCGACCGCCAGGAAGAAACCTTCGAGGAATGGAACGTCGTCGCCGCGATAGACGCCCAATCCGGCCACCGCGCAGCCATAGCCCACGTGCGGATACTCCGCCACCGGCAGGTCGCCCATCGCCGGGCAGGAACCGGTGGTCAGGTAGTTGACGCAGTGCGCCCCTTCCCACATCGGCCAGCCGAAATTCTGACCTCCGTTGCTGGTCGCCGGAATAAAGTTGATCTCTTCCCAGGACATCTCGCCGACATCGGTGACGTACATGTCCCCGGTTTCATAGTCGAACTGCCACGACCAGGGATTGCGGAGTCCCATCGCCCAGGTGACCGGCGCGGCCGGATAGGTATAGCTGGCGTTATACGGATTGTCGGGCGGGATCGTGTAGTGCGCGCCCTGATCGTCGTTCACGATAGCGATGCGCAGCAGCTTGCCGAGGCTCTGATCCATCTCCTGGGCGGTGAAGGTGTCGTGCACCCCAAAGAAGGCGCCATTGCCGCTGGCGATGTAGAGATAGCCGTCGTTCGGGCCGAAGTGAATGGTGCCGCCGTTCAGGATCGGGGTCGGATGCGGGATCTTGATGATATCGACCGCATAGTCCGGATCGGCCTTGTTGGGGTCGTCCGCGGAAACCCGGTATTGCGAGACCACCAGCCCACCGTTCACGTTGTAGTCGGTGTAGGAGAGATAGAAGAGACCGCTGTTCGCGTAGTCGGGATCGAAGGCGATGCCGAGCAGCCCCTGATCCTGGTGAACGGAGACGACGATTGGGCCGATGTCGATGAATGGCTCCGGCAGCAATTCGCCCTCGGCGGTCAGGATGCGCACCGTGCCGTACCGCTCGCCGATGAAGAGGCGGCCGGTGCCGTCGAACGCCGGGGTGATCACCCGCGGGCTTTCCAGTCCGTCGGCGACTTTGACCAGCGTGACCGAACCCTGACCGGGGAAGAGCCCGGTGGTGATATGCGCCGGGAGCTGGGTGCCTTCGGGAGGACCGTCCGGGATCTGGGTTGGGGTTGGCTCGACGGCGGCCGGCGACCCGATGGGCGAGCCGGCCGGACTGGCGACGGGGGACGCGGGTCCCGGCGTGCCGTCTTGCGCGACCGCGATCTGGACGAACAGGAGCGTTACGAGCGCCAGCGTACCGAAGATGGCAAAACGTCGATGTGAATGCATCGTCACGAGTCTTCCGCGAGCAAAGGGAAACATGTGTCGATCGAGTGCCTCGATCGGGACAGCGCATTCCAGTCCAGACCGTTGCGGTTCAGGTTGTTTCGTGTTCCTCAGACAGTACCATACCCGTCTCGCAGCGCAGGATGGATCGAATCAGAATTCCGGATTTTGCGATTTGTACCGGCGGAATTCGATCATTCGTACCTGGCCCCAGGCTCGAATGTCCCGATTCCGGTGTACGGACCCCTTTCCGAAGCGCTCAGCGTTCATTACACTGCCAGCAAGCCTCCAATCCATCGTTCCGGGCGCCGCGCTGCGGCCGCCATCCGCTTGCCGGGAAGAGATTCCTGGCGATCCTACCCGGCGGTAAACGGTTCGATCGCGCATATCGGCAGACGGAACGATGGACGGAGTTGGAGCGGCGCCGGCACATGCGCTCTGATCGGCAACCTTCGCGTGGTCGACGCTCCAGCGAGTCCGTTTGAACTCGCTCACGAATTCTGAGCTACCCGGTCACGGCCGTCGTGCGCGGCCAGGTGATCTATCGAGTCGGGAGATGGCGCCCTCATCCGCAGCATTGCGTGCCGAATTGCGCGGGCTTCGTAACCAGCGCCGGGGATACGAGATTGCCGCACTGGCAATCCTGCTGCTGTTCGCTGCCTTCCAGGCGGTTCATATCCTGCGCCAGTTCAACTCGCCGTCCGCTACCGAAGCGCGCGCGGCAGTGGCCGGATTGCGCACCCTCGATGGCTATGGCTGGAGCGATGGGTATTTGCGGGTGCTGCCGGGGTCGTTGCTCTGGCCGGTTCTGAGCGGAGGCGCCTACGACTTCTGGGGAACGGCTGGACCTCGCCTGATCGCGCTGCTGTTGGTCGTGGCGGGGTTCGCGGCGTTGCTTTCCGCCACGCGGGTGGTGTTTGGCGCGAAGGCCGCCTGCTTCACCGCGGGGGCGCTCGCGCTGAGCGCGCCGTTCTGGGTGGTGGGGCATCTCGGCTCGATGGAGGCGTTGGCGCTGGCGGCGGTCTGCATTGCGACGTGGTCGATCGTGCAGCTCGCCCGGTACGACCATCGCGGTTGGCTCTTGCTGGCGACTGCCATGGTGAGCGTGGCCATGCTGGCGCATTATCGGGCGGTACTGATGCTGATCCCGGTTTCCATGTTGCTGGTTGCGCTGCGCCAGCGGCGCGCCCCGATCGATATCGGATTGTTGTGGCTCCTCTCCGGGCTGGCGCTGGTCGTCTACTTCGATGTCTTCTCGACCCAGATCGTCGGGGCCCTCTCACCGGACAAGATCCTTGGGCTGTCCGACGGGGCGGGGTCGTTCGAATCGGAAGGCGCGGTGCGGGCCGTCGTCGTGCTCTGGGGCGGATTGCCGCTGGTGGTGAGTTTCGTCGCCTGGAAGCGGAACCGGGATCTGCGGTTGGTCATTGCGGCATTCATCGTCGGGCCAGCGCTCTGGGTGGGGGTATGGATACTCAGCGCACGTGACGGAGCGGCGCTGGTCCATCTCGATCTGGCGCTGGCAACGGTCCTGCTCTATCCGGTCGTGGGGTTGGCGCTGTCCCAGATTCGCTGGGATCGGGCCCGGCTTGCGGGGCTCGGGATTGTCGCGCTCGGACTGGCGTTGCTTTCCGCGCAGCAAACCCGGGCGTTCGACCAGGGATGGCCCGATTCGTCCGCGCCGGTGGCGGCGCTGGTCGGATCCATGCAACCGGGCGATCGGGTGCTATCCAATGAACGCTGGCCCTACGCGCTCGCGCTCTATGAAGCCGATCGGATCGAGGAGCCCGGCGATGTGCTGGACGAAGCGGCTGCTTTTCGAGAGCGATACGGTGTTCGACATGTGCAGCTTCGCCTGGTTTGTCGAATCGCAATCGTTCGACCCCTGGAGCGCACTGGTGCTGACCGGAATCGGCTCCTGTGGAACCTTCGAGCCGGTGGCGACAGCCAGTTCACGCGTCGTGTCGCTCGATGGTGGCCTTCAGGAGCGCGAGGCCACCATCCAGACCACGGTGCGCCGGAACGCGCACCCGTTCCCGGAGGCCGCGTGAGCGTCTGGAAGATCCGGCTGGCGGGCATGCTGGCGGTGGCAAGCATGATCTGGTGCGGCCCGTGGCTGTTGCTGCATCTCAACGATGAAGCGTTCTGGCTCTCGGTTCCGTTCGCCTTTGCGCTGAGCCTGACCATGGCGCTCACCGCCGTGACCTTCGTGAACGAATGGCGGCGCACCGTTCCGGAAACGCATCCGGTGCCAATGGGAACGGAGCCGATCGTGGGGGTGCTGGTGCCTACCCTGGGCGAGCCCGTGCCGATGGTGACCCGCACGGTGGAATCGATCTTCGCGCAGGACTGGCCGGCCAACCGCCTGGTGGTCATCGTCAGCGACGATCTTGGCTCCCCGGAGCTGGAGCAGGATGTCGAGCGGTTGCAGCTCCGTTTTCCGCAGGGGCGCATCGTCTATCACCGACCCCCGCAGCGGGGTTCGCCGGAGCGAAAAGGCGATGCCAAGGCCGGCAATCTCAATTCCGCGTACGACCGGCTGATCGCGATCGAACCGAACGCCGGTTTCGTCGAAACCCGCGATTGCGACGATGAGGTGGTCGACCCGCTCTTCCTGCGCCAGGTGGTCGGGCTGCTACGGCACGACGAGGCGCTCGCGTTCGTTCAGACCCGCAAGACGGCCGTCGTCTCCGAAGGCGATCCGTTCAACAATCTCGAGCCGATGTTCTATGAAGGGATGCTTCTTGCGCGTCATGCGGCCAACGCGGTCTTTCCGTGTGGATCCGGGTTGGTCTGGCGGCGCGACGCGCTCGAATCGATCGGCCTCTTTCCGACCTGGAGCCTGGTCGAGGATCTGATGTCCGGGATCGAGGCGTTGCGGCTTGGCTGGAAGAGCGCCTATCTCCCGATCGTGGGCGCGCAAGCGCAACATGCCCCGGAAGACATCCCCAATGTCTACAAGCAACGGGGCACCTGGGCGCTCGACACGATGCGCATCATGTTCTGGCTCGATTTCAAGGGACTGGGAATCCGGCAGCGGCTGCAATTCGCGCAGATGGCGATCTTCTACCTGCACAGCCTGTCCACCTTGCTCTTCATCCTCTGTATTTCGGTCACCTTGTTCACGGGCATCTACCCCTTCCGGCTGGAGGGATACGAGGCCGCCATCCGCTTCTGGCCGCTGGTGGTAGCTACCGAACTCTTCCTGGTGTCGTTGAAAGGGAATCGTTCTTTCGAATCGGTCTGGCGCTTGCGCGAGATGGCGACCGGGCTGGCCCCAATTTATGCCAAGGCAACCCTGCGGGCGCTCTTCGGCGGCCCGGATGGCGCCTATCGCTACAAGGTGACGCGCAAGACCGATGCGCATCGGTGGTATTGGCGAGAAACCCTCGTGCAGATCTGGGCTGGTGCTGCTGTTGGGCGCCGGTCTGGTCTACCGCGTTGCCAATACCACCGACTGGAGCGCGTTCGACGCCGGGTTGCTCTATCTCGGATTGCTGCAGGTGATCCCGATGGCCGGGTTCGTGCGCAAGAGCTGGTTCGGGCTCGAACCGGTGCGCGTGCTGATCGGGCGCCGGAGCCCAGCGCTCGATCCTTCGCAAGCGAACATGGGCGACTGACGATGCGGGCAGTGGCCGGCCAGCGGTTGCTGGTAACCGATCCCCCGGTCGGGGTTTCCCGGGCGACGCTGCCGCCCTGGGTCTCCTGGTTGGTCCTGACCGCGATCGTCGCCATCGGCATCGCGGTGCGGCTGGTCCGGCTCGACGCCCTGAGTCTCTGGCTGGACGAGATTTATGTGGTCGATTACATCCGCCGGCCGTGGCGGACAGTGCTCGGGTTCGATGGCGCCTACGATAACCACCCACCGCTCTATTTCGGGTTCGTGAAAGCGGTTTCGTTGCTCACCGGCGAGGCCCAGGCCGCGCGCGTGGTGAGCGCGCTGGCGGGCAGCATCACGATCGTCGTGGTGTTCTTGCTGACCCGGCGGCTGGTGAGCACGAATGCCGGACTGCTGGCCAGTCTGATTCTGGCGCTGGCGCCATTGCACATCTGGTATTCGCGCGAGGGCCGCATGTATGCCCCGGCCGGACTGTTCGTCGCGCTCTCCTGGTATGCGCTGATCCGCTTCCTGCCCGGGCGCGATCGGCGTTGGGGAGTGGTCTACGGCGTGACGCTCGTGCTGGCGGCGTATACCGATTACAGCGCGTTCTATGCGCTGGCCCCGCAGGCGTTGATGGTCGCCTGGCTGGCTCGCGAATCGCCCTGGCGCGTGCTCCGGGCCTGGATGGTGGCGGTGGGCGCCGCCGCGCTTCTCTTTGCGCCGTGGGCGGCGCAGGTGTTGCGCAGTATCGAGTTCGTCGGTGACGACCGCGTTTTTCTCGTTGTCACCTGGCAGAAGGTGCTCGATTCCTTCTTTGCCATCGTCGGGCTGCCGGGCGAGCGTATCTATTACTGGGGTGTGGTCTCGACGCCGTGGGTCACCTGGCCCGAACTTCGGCCGGTGGCGGTTGCGCTGGTGACGCTGGTGCTCTTTCTGGCGCTTGCCACGCTCAGCGGCCAGTACCGCACGATGCTGGTGCTGGGGCTCGCGCTCTCCTTTGGCACGATCGCCATGACCGCACTGGCCAGCTATCTGGTCAGCCCAGGCTATGCCGACCGCACCGTGTCCTACGCGGTGCTGGGCTGGGCGATGCTGGCGGGATCCGCGCCGTTTGGCCGGGTGCCGAATGGGGTGCGGCCGCTCGCGCTGGGTGCGGTTGCGCTGCTGCTGGGCGGTTCGCTGCTGGCGTTGCATGTGGTGGCGCAGGATGCCGACAAGGAGCACTACCGGCAGTTCGCCGCGGCGGCTGGCGACGTGGACGCACTCGGCTATCCCCTGGTGGCGATCGCGCGGCCAGCGGAGCAGGTCATTGCCGATTCGACCGGTCTGGTGCGCACCGCCATTTCCATCTATGAACCGGACGTCCAGCTTGGCGACATCGGGGCAACGACGCATCCACCGGTCTTCTGGCAGGTGGCGACCGGCTATCCCTGGGAAGCCGCCGGGCAGGCTGAGCTTCAGTCGAGACTGAGGGAGCAGGGTTTCGTGCTGGTGCAATCGGAGCCGTTCCCGCCGGTGATGTCACTCGACCTTTGGGTAAGCGCCGATCTGGTTGGTGACCGGCGACGCTCGATCTCGACCTGGGCGAGCGAAACCGCGCCGGTGGAAGAGGCGCCCGGGTGGTGGCTCGAGGATGGCAGCGCATTCGCGGGAGTCGATGCGGACGGCGCTCCGCAGTTGCTGATCTACCCACTGGTGGATGGTGACGCCGCCGCCGAGTATCGCCAGAATGTTGCCGGGGCGGCACTTTATCTGGTCCGGTTCGGGTATCAGATCGCGCTGCCGGTCGGATCGGGCGAGGTGGAGCTTTCGTGTCTCGATCTGCGCGGCGCGGTGCTGGCGGATTCGACGGCCGCGTTGCCGCCGCCGGCAAGCCTGGATGAGGGGTGGGATCGCGGAATGGCGGGGATCGCCTGTCCCGACGGCACGACCGAGCTGGCGGTGTCGTTGATCAACAGCGGCTTCGGCGATCTGCGCCTGCGCGATCTTTCGCTGGGCGTTGCTTCGCCGGCGAAACCCGGATTCATGCTTCCGCCCTATTGGCGGTAGGGGACGCCGAGCCTCTCTAGCCGAAGACGAGATTGCCCTGCATCTCGGGGCTATTGGCGGCGGTTACGAACGCGCGCAGCGATTCGACCGAGCTGTCGATGCGCCAGTCGGTCTCCTTGAGCACGTTGAACCAGACCACCGCTTGGATGGCCGGGAAGCGTTCGGGAAGCTCGGTCAGGAACGCGCTCGTGATCCACGCGGCCTTGTCGCCGCCCAGCTCAGCAGACGCGGTTTCGGTGATGATGATGGGACGGGTGGAGAGCGCTTGCAGCTCCGCGTAGGTCGCCTCGAAGATATCGGAGAAGGTTTCCCATCCCTCGACGCCCCAGGGTTGCGGAGTATCGCCCCAGTTGAACCCGCTCGCCCCAACGAAATCGACATACTCGTCGCCCGGAAAGACATCCTCCAACGCGACCGGCTCGCTGCGCACGGCCGCCTCGGCACTGGCGATGGGCGACCAGACCCAGAAGACATTTGCCGCGCCCGCCGCCACAAAGCGGTCGTGCAGGTAGATCCAGGTATCGATGAACTGTTGCGCGGTGTTCCCGTTGGCGCCGGCCGCCCAGGGATACCAATCGCCGTTCATCTCATGCCCGAACCGGAGCAGGACGGGTTTTCCCCACTCGGCCAGACCGGTGGCCCAGCTATCGATATAGGGATCGAACCCGCCGCCGATGAGATTGGCCAGTGAGAAGGTGGGCTGATCGGCGACACCGACCCCACCCGCATAGATCGGAATCCACGCTTCCCAGGTGATCAGCGGAATGCCGCCCCGTTCGTCGACATACTGGAGCAGGGAGGGATCGAAGGTGCCTGAGTTGGTGCCCCAGTGGGTGTGAAACATCACCACCTCCAGCGGGCGGCCGATTTGCTCGATGGTGGTATCGAGCCTGGTGCGATCCTCCACCACCTCGACCATCATGCCCAGGGCAACCGCGGGCGCGTCGCTCCTCGCGTTCGGATCCTGGGCCAACGCCTCGGTCGCGTGAGGAAGGCAAGCAGCAGCGAGCATGACTGGGAGGGTATGGACCAGGGTCCGCCGGGAAATGGATGGGTCGATCATGATGGGTTCGAATCCTTGTCCAACGGGGCGCCGCGTTTTCGCTGTGATGCGAAAACGGGTCGTTTCGAGCGGAACGTGCAATACGGGCCGCGCAGGGAGTTCTTTGGATTCCGCGTTTGGCACAATTGTAGCAACTGGATTCCACCGGGCGCGATCGTCGCAGCGCGGCTGAGCGCGGAATCCCTCAACTCGTGAGTCAGGAAACGACGGAATCATGCAGAACGACGCGAAGCGCCCAATGAATCAACCCGAAGACCATCACCACCACACGCCATCCTACGAGCAGGACAAGGCGAAGATCCTGGCGCGCCTGAAACGACTGGAAGGGCAGGTGCGCGGGGTGCACAAGATGGTGGAGGACGACAAGTATTGCGTGGACGTGCTCACCCAGATCTCGGCCATCGTGGCCGGATTGCGCGCCACCGGCCTGCTGGTGCTGGAAGATCACATCCGCGGCTGCGTCATCGGCGGCGACCCCGCCGAACAGGAAGCCATGCTCGACGAGCTCATGTCCGCCATCGAACGCTTCAACCGGAGCGTCGGCTGACGCTAAGAATTGAACCGAAGGAATGGCATCCGGTCTCGCGTCCGGTGTGGGATGCGTGGTGCGCGCCGCGTTGACAGATCTCGATCATTCGCATTAAATGTCATCGAATAGAACAACCCAACGTGACCTGCGTCATCACGATCTCGACTTCGCGTTGATTTCGCGAAACGCAGCTACCTGACGTCCGAATCAGCCTGTGCGCGATTAGTAGTCGTTTGATCAGGCGCGTACTGGTTAACAGAAGTGGAGACGACAACGATGTCCAGTCCCAACTTGCCCGTTCCTGGTGATTTGACCACGGTCGACAAGACTGAATTCTGTGCCGCTGGCCCACCTGCCGACACACCGCAGCCCGTGTTGGCGGGAGATCTGATCGGCCGAGACGATCCTCCATCGCTGAATGGCGTTTGGGAACTGACCGCTGGAACCCTGGTGACGGTTGACGCCGATACTGGAATCGTCGGGCTGCAGTCAGGGGCGGTAACGATCCTTGCGTGCGAGCACCCGTTGGTCTTCGATACGGTCGAGGGCGACGGCCAATTTTTTGAATCACCCGCCGGGTTGGGAGTGCAGCTCGATGCCGGGACAAACCCGGGTTTCCTGCTTGCCATTGCCGAGTCAGGTGGAACGGTTGCGCTCCTGGCGGACGCCGATAGTGTGCTCGACATTAGTCTGCTTGGGCCGTCTCGAAGCAGTGCCGTGTGCGGCACAGAGCAGTGTTGGGGTCTCGATGACAAGACCAGAGAACCCACGGAACCAGATGCTGGTACCGAGGTTTGTGTCCTGAACAAATGCTGGACCAAATAGGTGGTCGGTGTCCGATTGACAGGAATCAGCACCACCGTTGACCTGAAGCCAAACAAGGCATCGCTTACATGGCGCGACTGGCCGAGCACCTCAGATGATCAGGGAGTAGCGACATGACCGTTTCCATCGTTCCCGCGCCGGCAGCGATCCCCACGGTCGATATGAGCGGGTTTTGCCATGATGGCCCGACGCCGGATCCGCCGGTGGGAGCGCAGGTTGTGTTGATCGGCGAGCTCGATCGGGTGGGCGATTCTGCCGCGCTCGGCGGAACGTGGGATCTTCCGCCGGGCGCGATCGTCAGCCTGGATGGGACGGATGCCATTATCGAGCTGATCTCAGGCTCGCTCGATGCTCTGGGCATGCGAAACCCCGCTCATCTTCGATACCGTGCAAGGCGACAACCAGTTCTTTCAGGCTCCAGCGAACACGGGTTTGCGGTTCGACGCGGCGACGACCCGACTGGTCTATCTGGAAATGACGCAATCCGGAGGAAGGGTGTCGCTGCGCGCCGAGGACGCCAGTCGCCTGGACATTGGCATCAATACTGCCAGCCCACATGGAGCGATCTGTGCTGCCGCTGAATGCTGGGGGCTCGACGATTGCACGAAGATCACCGCACCGGTCCGCTTTCTGACCGTTGGGCCGGAGATCTGTATTCGGAATCACTGCATCGGTCCGTAGCAAAATCGACCCCTCTGCCGCCTGTTAGAGCGGGTACCTGTACGGCTCCCTCGGTTACGGCCGGGATGGAACCGAAACGGTGGTGTCTATCGTGTCGAGCGACGATACCGAATCGAGGCGGTCCGATGGGATGCGGCGCAGAACGTCCTGAAACAGATCGATGGCTTCGCGCAATGTCGCCGCCTGGATGGTGGCTCCAGCATCGGGCGGAGATGCGGCCATCGAGTTGAGCGCCTGTGTTCTCAGCGAATCCACCCAGGGAGTGCGCAGCGGGTTGAGCACCGAGCCGGTCGTGGCTCGCCAGTGGTCCGCGCTGGCTAGCAGCGCCAGCCCGGCTGCAACGTCCGTGTTCGTGGCGATTAGAATCATCGCTCCCGTCGAGAGCGCTTCGTGGGTCAGAAAGGGATTGCCGTGGTGAGCGATTTCGGCAACGGCTTTCTCGAGCAGCGCAAGCGCTTCGTCGGCCTTCGAGCGTCGTACGGCGATCCAGGCCAGATCAAGTCGGCACTGGGCCGCGACCAACGGATCTTCCATTTCTTCGAATGCGGCGAGCGCCTGTGCGCACAGGGACGCAGCTCGATCCACGTCGTCTTGCCAGAGATGCATCTCGCCCAGCGTGCGCCAGACCCAGCAGGCGAAAAATGCATTGCCCGCTTGTTCCGAAAGACTCAGCGATTCATCGAGTAGGGCGGCGGCGTCGCTGAACTGGCCCATCTCTGATTTGAGTTGTCCGAGCAGCAGCAACCAGTCCGCAATCGAAGTGAGATCACCAGAGGCCCTGACGAGCGCGAGCATCTGTTCGGCTAATTCGACAGCGGCTTGGTAATCTCCTCGCACTTGTGCCAGTGTGCAAAGACCGAACACCGCTCCCTGCGGCGGTTCGTTCCCGGGAACCGCAGTGTGGAGTTCGATGCTGCGACGATAATAGGTCTCAGCCTGCTCATAGTTGCTGAGCCAGGTGTGCCCGAGGATCGCAAGCGCCCGAGCTCTAAGCAGGGGAGGCGCTTCGACGGCGTGTTCGAGGGAAAGGGCCACCAGCTCGCGCGCTTCGAGATGCCGGCCACGGATGTCGAAGTATTGCCAGAGATCCATCGCCAGGTTCAGCGCCTGTTCAGCATGCGCTCCTTCCTGTACGGCCAGCCACGACACCGCGCTGCGAAGATTTTCGATGTTGGCATCCAGGCGTTTGAGCCAGATCAGGGCGTCTGGTCCCCGGTAGTGCGCATCGGCCGACGCTGCCATCGCCGCAAAGTGGGCCGCATGGGCCCGATGAGCGGCGAAGCGCTCGCCGTCCGCAGACTGGGAGCGGCCAAATTCCTGGATGGTTTGCAGCATGTGGTAGAGGGGTCCGTCCGCGGTCTGGAGGGGTGCCCGCACTAGATTCGCCTGTACCAGCGTATCGACCAGCTCCAGTGCTTCGACAAAGCTCGTCCGATCGCCATCCTGCAATACCGCCAGCGCGCCATCAAATGGGATGCCGCCCTGGAAGACGGCAAGTCGTCCGAAGGCCCATTGCGCTTCTAGGCGACAGCAAGCTGGTAGCTCCAGTCGATGGTGCTGGTCAGCGTTCGATGCCGTTGCGGACGGTCGCGCGCGTCACCTTTGAGCAACGGCGCGCCTTCAGCCAGCCGATTGCGCAAGGTGACGGGATCGAGAATCCGCACCCAGGCCGCCGCCAGTTCGATCGCAAGCGGCAGACCGTCCACCAAGCGACAGATATCGATCACAGCGGGTCGCACGGTATTCGCTCAGGACGAACCGGCTGTCGACCTGCCGCGCCTGCTCGGTGAAGAGTTGCACGGCCGGATGCTGCTCCACGATTATCGGTGGACGACCGGAGCTGGGAAGGGCTCGATACGCACCTCGTGCTCCCCACGCAGCCGCAACGGCACCCGGCTGGTGACCAGCACGGTGACGGCCTCGGTTTCGCCGACCAACCGCTGCACGATCGCTGCAACCGCATCGATGACCTGCTCGCAGTTATCGAGGATCAGCAGCAGCGACCGTTGCTGCAAGCGAAAGATCGAGCGCGTCTTCCGGACTCAGGAGCGGATCGTCGACCTCCAGCGCCGCAGCAATCGCGGGAATCGACCAGCGCGCCATCGCGCAAGGCCGAGAGATCGACGAAATGCACCCCATCCGGCAAGGCATCGAACAGTTGCCGCCCAAGCGCGAGCGCCAGACTCGTCTTTCCGACCCCCCCGGGCCGAGCAGCGTCACCAGCCGCGCTCGCCGCTCGCGCAGCAGCTCGTCGAGCTCGTTCAGCTCCATGCTCCCGGCCGAACAGCGTGATCGGCGGCAGCGGAAACCGCCGGGGAAGCGGACGCTCAGTGACCAACGGCGGAAAGGAAACCGGCAGTCCAGGCTGCGACGATCTGAAAGAGCCGCGTCTCCCCGGCTATATCGCGCAGCGGATGGCTCCCCAGGTCGCGCAAGCGCAGCTCAGGTCCCAGGTCGTCCGGATGCGATGAGAGGCCGTACAAAGAATCTGCCCGCCGTGCCCGGCTTTCATCAATCGGTGCAATCGGTTCAGCACCGGCCCGACGAAGTTCTCCCCGCTTGCTTCGGCATCGCCGGCATCGAGGGCCATACGAACCGCGATCATCAGCCCTGGCGCATAGGCCTCCCAGGGTTCGGCGAGCAAGCGACGCTGCCCATCGATGGCCGCCGCAACCGCTCGCTCTGGCTCGGGAAAGACGGCGCAAACGCTATCACCCGCGGTGTTGAACACCGATCCTCCGCGCATGGCGATCGCGTTGCGCAGGATCTGTTCCTGCCTTGCGATCACCTCGCCCATGGCGGCGGGATGCCGTTCCCAGAGCCGCGTGCTGCCTTCGATATCGGTGAAGAGAAAGGTCTGCATGAATATCCGTGGCGCAACGGAGCGGCCGGCGGGAGCTGGGAGATGTTGGTGTCGACGGAGGGTAGTGTATGCGCTTCACGTGCGGTGCGGGACCAATGCACCCGGCTGTCACGTAACCGACAGCCACCGTGTAGCGGTTGACATAGTCTTCGGCTGGGTGTCTACTGAGAATACCGAATAGGAAATGGACAGTACGCTCGAGTTTGCTCACGTTGCCTGGCGCATCGCTGCCAGCGCTGGGAGGATTCAAATGGATGAATGCACCATTTTGGAAGGGATCGAAGAAAACGGATCTTCTCTTCCTTCCATAGGGGACGGCTTCGATATTCTGCGGATTAGCGAGAACAGGAGCGATTCGAACAGTGGGGCCTCCTGTCCGTTGACGCTGGTCGAGGTCGGTATTGCTCCGAATGCATCCGGAAGTGTGAGCTCGATGGGGAACGCTATCGTTCGTGTCAGGCTGGGCGCCGTTCGACTCTCCGTTTGCGGAGGAGGAGAAGTATTCGTGCGGCCGCTGGCTCCTCCCGATCCACTGGATGCGACGTGCGGAGATGGCGTGTGCGCGGTGCAGCCCGGTACCTCGTTCATGCTGCAGGCGGGAGATGAATGCTATCTCGACGCTGACGACCGCTATGTGCTCACCGGGAGCGAGTATCGAACCGTTGTACAAGGTGTGGCCTGGTACGCGGCCATGCTCGATGTCGCCACGACCTCATATTCCATCCGTGCTTGCAAGGGGAGCGGTTGCTTTCACTGGGGAGGCTAGCGAGCGCAATGCCAGAGGATCCTGACGAGATTCGATGAGGTCCAGCGCTGTGCGCAGGGTCAACTGAGTCCCGACCGCGACTTCCGCTGCAAAGCCTGCGTTACCCAACGCATCTCGTGATGCGTAGAGTGCCTGCTCGTGCAAACGATGGTCTGCTTGCGATCGCGCCGACAGCGTCCGTGACCGCCAGTGCTCGCTGACACCAGAAAGCCGAGCGGCACGTACATGGTTGCCCGTTCTGGCGCTCAGCATGGACGCGGCCTCGATCAGCAGAACGGTGTTGTAGGGATCCTGCGTGGTGACAATTGTCGGCAGGGCGCGCAGCGCGGCGTATTCGGCTGCGGCGAGGCCGATCGCATCTGCGCACCAGCAGAGCTGGATGTCACAGAGTGCGACTTCTGGCACAGCACCGATTTCATCGAACGATGCCCGCGCGCGCTGGAACTCGGCGACGGCTTCGCTGTACGCCCCCGACCGACGCAACGTGCGGCCATCGTAGAACCAGGACCAGGCCACGCCCGGCACATTCCCATCCGCTTCACAAAGGCGTCGCGCTTCGCCGCTCGTGACTAGCGCTGCATCGAAGTGGGCGGCTTCACTTTGCGTCACGCTAAGCTGCAGAAGCGCTTGCGCAAGCAGTTCCCGGTTCGCCTGCTCGCGGGCGACGGCAACGCAGTTTTCCAGCGCCTCCAGCGCTTCGGGATAGTCGCCGCGCGATCGGGCGGCAATGCCAATCATTGCGCGAGAATAGGCAATGTGGCTGGGATCTCCCGTTTGCTCCGCGGCGTCGAGGGCGCGGCGAAAGCACGCCTCTGCCTGTTCGGGATCGTCTGGATAGCACTGACCGAGATGCGCATACGCTCGGCTGACTTGCTTCTGATCGATAGTGGGAGACGATGTCGAGCCCAACGCGGCTTCGAGCCAGTTCCTGGCTTCTGCCTGATGGCCGCGGGTATCCAGGAATTCGAAGAGTGCGAGGATCATCGGCAGCCCGGCGTTGCCGAACGTCTCGACCGCTATCCGCAAGTTGTCGAGCTCGCGATCGAGCCGATCGAACCATGCCGCGATGTTCGATGATTGGGAGAAGGTATCGGCTCCTATGGCCAACTCGCTAAAGAACTCTGCGTGAGCGGATGCTGCGTCGTCCCATTCGCCAGCGTTGCGCAATACCTCAACCGCGAATTCCTGAATCGTTTGCAACATCAGGAAGCGCGGCTCGCCGCTGGGATCGGGGGCGACTTGCAGCAGGTTGGCCTGGACCAGTGCGTCCAGGCGGCTGAGTGCCCAGAGCGGATCCTCCACCGGTGCTTCCCAGATGACCGCCGCGGCCGCATCGACCGCGATCCCGCCGCGAAAGACCGCCAACCGCCGGAACGCGCGTTGATCCTCGGGTTCCAGCAAGTCGTAGCTCCAGGCGATCGTGGTCGTCAGCGTCCGTTGCCGGTCGGGCAGGTCGCGCGCGCCATCGCGCAGCATCGATCGACCATCCTGTAACCGCCGGTGCAACGCTTCCGGCGAGAGGATTCGCACCCAGGCTGCCGCCAGCTCGATGGCCAACGGCAGACCATCCACGATGCGGCAAATGGCCGCGATCTCGTCTGCGTTGCCGGCATCGAGCGCGAACGACTCGTCGACCTCCCGGGCGCGTTCGGTGAAAAGGCGCGCCGCCGAATGGTCCGGCGAGTTTTCCGAGACCGGCAGCGGCTCGAGCGCCATTTGCCGCTCCCCCCGGATGCGAATCGGCACGCGGCTGGTCGCGAGAAGGGTTACCCCGGGCGCGCCGTGTAAGATCTCGGAACACATCGCGGCCACGCCATCGATGACCTGCTCGCAGTTATCGAGCACCAGCAATAGCTCGCGGGGGCGCAGCCATTCGAGCACGGCATCGCTCGGCGTGAGGAGCTGATCGGTTGCCCCGGTGACCTGCACGATTGCCGGCACCACCTGCGCACCGTCTCGCAGGGCCGACAAGTCGACGAAGCGAACCCCGTCCTGAAACTCGTCCAGCAGCATGTGCCGCCACTTCGGTCGCGAGTCGGGTCTTCCCTACCCCGCCGGTGCCCAGCACGGAGATGAGCGGTGCTTCCGGCGCCCGCAGGAGCTGGCGTAGTCGCTGCTGCTCTGTTTCGCGGCCCACCATGGCAGACGGCCAGCGCGGCAGGTTGTGGGTTCGTGGGTCGAGGGTGGCGAGCGGGGGAAAGTGCGCTGGCAGTCCGCGGCAACCAGTTGGAAGATGCGGCCACTGCCCGGCACATCGCGCAAGGTGCGTTCCCCCAGGTCACGACGTTCGATGCCGTCTGGCCATAGCTCGCCACAGGCGACCAACGTGTCGTCGGTGCAAAGAATCTGGCCGCCATGCCCCGCAGCCAGGGTGCGGCTGAGCCGGTTCAGCGTCGAGTCCGAAGTAGTCGCCGTCCCGTTGCTCGGCGATTCCGGTATGCACGGCAATCCGAACCCGAAGTTGGTGGGAATCGTCGAATCCATGCCATCGCTCGGCCAGCAATGCGCGTTGTGCCTCGATTGCCGCGCGGACCGCATCCGGAGCGACTGAAAAAACGGCATAGACGCCGTCGCCCACGGTCTTGAAGACGGACCCACCATGCTCGCCCACCACTCGGCGAAGCAACGCTTCCTGTCGCTCGACCGCCGCGGCCATGGCGACCGGAGCGCGGTTCCAGAGCCGTGTGCTCCCTTCGATATCGGTAAAGAGGAAGGTGTCGCATTGCTCTGCCACGGTCGACATCGTTGTCCTGCTCGCTGTCGCACACTTGGTGGGGATTGTGGCTGATAGTGTACCGGGAACGAATACGGTTGCAGGCAGGGACGGTGATGCGCGAGACAGTCAAAAAATGGCAAGCAGCCGTGGAGGCGAACCCGGTCCACCCTGAGCCCCAGGGCGAGCTGGCCAAAGCCCTGTTCGCGGCTGGCGAGTACCTGCCTGCTCTCGAAGCGGCGCTGCGTGCCTCCGAGCTCGGCTATGGTGAATTTGGGGAGATGATCGTGTTGGCGGCCCGGGCTGCCCTGCGTGGCGGCGATAGTGAAAGTGGGGCTCAGCTCCTGCTTTTCGCGCTCGATCTCCGCTATCGCGATGTCGAGCCCCTGCGAACCGATGCCGACTTCGCTCCGTTGGTGTCGATTCCCCAGATCGCGGAGGCGCTTGGCATCCAGGATGCCGGGCTCGACCGTACCGAGGGCTGGCGCGCGGATATCGACTACTTCGATCAGGAGTATCGCCGTCGGGCACCAAATCCTTTCGGCGTGGTCTCTCCCGACGAGCTCGACGGGGCGCTCGACTGGCTCGATGAACATGTGCCCACGCTGAGCGACGCCGAAATCCTGCTCAATCTCGACCGCTTGCTGGTTCCGCTGCGCGATGGGCACGCCTACGTCTGCCCCGCGCTCGACCGAGCCGATCTGCTGGCAGCGCTTCCGGTCGCGTTCTACCGGTTCGAAGAAGGGGTCTTCATCACGCAGGCAACCCCCGGCTACGCCCATTTGGCCGGCAAACAGGTGGCCGATATCGAAGGACGCTCGATGGGCGAGGTCGCCCAGGCGATCGTGCCCACCATTTGCGCCGACAATCCGCACTGGCCCACCGAGATCGTGCCGTTTCGCCTGCGGGAACCCGCGTTCTTGCATGCCCTCGGTCTGACCGCGCATCCGGATCGGGTCACGATGCGACTGATGGACGAGTCCGGCGTGCAAGAAGAGCACACGATCGTCGCTGATGACGAGTTCCCGACCGCACCACTCGGCCGAAATTTTCCTTTCCCGACGAGCTGGGCGTCGCCAATGGACGAGTTACCAGCGCGTCCGTTGTATCTACGGGATCTTCGTACCCCCTTCTGGTACGAATCGCTTCCCGATCTGAACGCGGTCTATCTGCAATTCAACTCCGTGCGCGACGGCGACCACGAAACGCTGGCCGCGTTCAGCGACCGCTTCTTCGCCATGCTGGACGAAACCCGGCCCGAACGGCTCATCATCGACATTCGCATGAACAAGGGCGGCAATACCACCCTGGAATGGCCATTCCTTCACAAGCTGATCGCGAGTCCGTTGAACCAGCGAGGCAGGCTCTTCGTCATCATTGGACGGCGCACCTGGTCGGCGGCGCAGAACTTCGCCACCTATCTCGATTTCCACACCAGGGCGATCTTCGTGGGCGAGCCGACCGGATCATCTCCAAACTTTACTGGCGAGAGTGTCGAGTTCCGGCTTCCCTGGTCCGGCACCCGCGTGAACATCTCCGATCTGAACTGGCAAAGCGGCTGGCCCGAGGATCGCCGCCCCTGGATCCCGCCCGATCTCTACGCGCCTCCGACCTGGGAGGCGTATCGCGCTGGCCGCGATGTTGCACTCGAGGCCATCGCCCGCGAAATCGCGAACCCAACACTGTCGTGAGCTTCGCGATGAATCAGCGCATGCCGGTTGCGGAGTTCGATCTCGCGGCACTGCCATACGGCATGACGCGATGCTGGGTGCATCTGTTCGATCTTCCCGAGTGGGGAGCAGTCGATGTCCCCATGGTCGTTGTGCGCGGTCGGGACCAGGGTCCACTGCTCTTCACCGTTGCCGGTATTCATGGCAATGAGTACGAGGGGATGGAAGCCGTGCGGCAGGTCATCGGCGAGCTCGATCCCGCCGAGATGCGGGGCGATTTTGCCGCCATCCTGACCGCCAACCCCTTCGCCTATTCCAGCCGCACGCGCGAAAGTCCCGTATGGCTGGACGGGCTGAATCTCGCCCGCGTCTTTCCCGGCGATCCGGTGGGTGAGCCAACCCGCCGGCTCGCGGATGCGCTTTTCACCCTGATCGCGCGCACCGTTGGTCCAGACGATCTGCTGCTCGATCTGCATTCCGGCACCGCCGAGGTCGCCTTCGCCACCATGGTCGGATACCGCGCTGGCACCGGGCGCGCGCGTGACCGATCCGAGGATGCCGCCCGCCATATGGGACTTCCCTTGCTCTGGGAGATTCCCGATTCGCCCGGCCCGCTCAATGCCGAGACGTCGCGCCGTGGCATTCCCACTATTGGCACGGAAACCACCGGCCGCGCCGGATGTCGCCCGGGGGATGTCGCCAGCTACCGTCAGGGCCTGCGCAATCTGCTCAGCTACCTCGGTGTCTGCCCGACCTGGGACCGTCCTTCACGCGACGATCGCCTGGCTCGTTGCACCATCGACCTCATCGCACCCGCAACCGGCTTTCTGCGGGTCGACACCGAGCTGCTCGCCGACGTGAACGCCGGTCAGCGGCTCGGTGTCGTCATCGATCCCTTCGGCGCCGTGCTGGCCGAGGTCACCAGCCCAGTCAGCGGTTCGGTCTGGGCCGTCCGCGAAACTCCGCATGTCGACACCGGCGACCTGATCTTCATGCTCGCGGAATCCTGAGCGCGCTCCCCGTAGCTGCAGACCTCTGTGTCTGCCGTTCTCGCGGTGATCCCGGGTTCGGGGCGGGTGCAATCGTCCCGTCCATCTGGCGCTGTTTGGGAGCGGTATCGACCGGGTGCGCCACGTCACCGGACAGACACGGAGGTCCTGCACGTCGCCCGAAACACGCACGTCGCAGGCACAATGTTCAGCAACCGCTTTAGTAGTCCGCCACCGCGCCATCCGGCCAGTACCGGTGGGGCAATTCGCGATCGCGTGAACGTCGTTTGCGCGCGGCGGCTTCATCGAACTCCAATCCGAGTCCAGGTCCTTCCGGCCGTGTGACGTAGCCATC
This sequence comes from uncultured Chloroflexia bacterium, assembly GCA_963720855.1. Lineage (GTDB taxonomy): Bacteria > Chloroflexota > Chloroflexia > Thermomicrobiales > UBA6265 > JAMLHN01. Next base: position 194,809 of record CAVRGV010000005.1, read on the forward strand.
GACCGCGGTGGGCGCGTTCGGAAAGAGCTCCTGCAAGCTCGGAAACTCGGGCCATTCCTGGATGCCGAAATTCGGAATCGCGCAGTCGACATGCAGGCAGGCGATGGCATTGATGGGTGAGCTCGCATGATGCAGTGCCGAGCGCTGCCCATGGATCTCGGCCGCGGCGAGGATCTTTCGTGCTTCGGTGATCCCACCCGCGTGCGCCATATCGATGCGCAGGTAGTCGATCAGCTCTTCCTCGATCAGCGGCTGGAACTCCCATTTGTGGCTGAACTGCTCGCCAGTCGCGAGCGGAAGGTTGGTCTTCTGGCGCACAAGCCGGAGTGATTGACCGTTGAATGCGCGTACTGGATCTTCATAGAAGAACAGGCGAGAAGGTTCCAGCATGTTCGCCAACTGGATCGTTTCGATCGGGCTGAACATGGTGTGGGCGTCGAAGAGCAGCTCGACGTTGTTTCCAAGCTCGAGCCGCAAGCGCTCCGCGGCCTGAACCGACGCGAGCATCGAGCGTGTCGGATCCCAGGGAGCGCCGGGGTCGGCCGCCACCGGCGAGAACCGCAACACATTGAAACCTTTTGCAACCCAGGCGTGCGCGTCTTCCACCAGTCCGTCGATTTCCCGATCGACGCTTCCCGAGGAGTCATGCGCCAGATGCCGATAGACCCGCACCTTGTCACGCGTGGCCCCGCCCAGCAGGTCATAGACTGGTGCGCCCAGGCGCTTGCCCTTGATATCCCAGAGCGCCATGTCGATACCGGCGATGGCGCTCATGATGACCTGACCGGTCGACCAGAAGGTACCCCGCAGGATTTCGGCCGAGAGATGCTCGATGCGGGCCGGATCCTGGCCGATCAGCAAGTCGCGGGCGTGGTCGATGATTCCAAGCACCCCGCGGCTCCGGCCTCCCAGGCTCGCTTCCCCAATGCCGGTGATGCCTTCATCGGTGCGAATGAGCACCACCACGATGGCGTACGGGTAGTCGACTCCACCAGAAACAGAAAGCGCTTCGACGTCAGTAATCTTCACGTTCTTCCCTTCATGGCAAGGGCACTGGCCTCCCCCATGGAGGCCAGTGCCCGACGTTGCAGCACAACGTTGCGAAGCTCGATCAGTCTTCGGTCACGCAGGCTTGCCGCAGACCGGTGTTGAAGTCGGTATAGGCGACATACATGCCGGAAAGGCGTTTATTGACCACCTGGAATTTCAATGACTGCACCGTGTAGAGGAAGGGGTTCTCGGCGAGTACGAGCTCCTGCAACTGCTGATACAGCGCATGGCGCTCGGCCCGATCGGATGTTGCCAGCGCTTGATCGTAGAGCTGATCGAGCTCGTCGCTCTTCCAGCCGTCAGCGCCGTAGTTGATTGCGAAGGTTCCCTCGTCCGACGATCGGAACACGGAGAAATAGCCGCTGGGGTCGCCCCGCATGCCGCCGCCGGTCGACGCCCAGCTGAATTCGCTATTGATGCTCTCGACGAACGTCCCGATTTCCTGCGGCACTACCGAGACATCGATATTGATCTGCTTGAGCTGCTCGGCCATGATCTCGGCGATTTGTGTGTACTCACGCGGGGAGGAGATGGCAATCATATCGACCGCGAATCCGTCCTCCAGTCCGGCTTCCGCCATCAGGGCTTTGGCGCCTTCGATATCGAGCGCATAATGCTCGGCCAGCACATCGTTCGAAAGCGGCCAATCGCTATAACCTGGCGGGATCGGACCACACAGCTCCGCATAGCCCGCATAGACGTTGTCGATGATGACCTGGCGGTCGATGGCCTTGCTTACCGCCTGGCGCACGCGGATATCGCGCCAGGGCACCTCTTTCGCCATGTTGATGTAGATCGTGCGTGGGGAGGAAACGAGACCGCTCAGCACCTCCAGGTTCTCATCCCCTTCGAGTGACACGGCGATATCGGGCCCGAACGTGCCGCCGTCGATCTCTCCCGAGCGCAGCAAGGCAACGCGGGTTTGCGGCTCAGGGACGACTTGCAGCGTCAGGTTCTGGATACACGGGATGCCCGGTTTCCAGTAGTCTGCGAATGCCTCGTATTCCAGCCGTTCATTGGAGACGTACTCGAGCAATCTGAACGGGCCGGTTCCAATGCCCTCGCTCAGCAAGTTGATCTCGTCGGCAATTCCTTCCGGGAAGATCGGGGTCATCCGCTGCCAGGCAAGAACGCCGGGGAGCGTGGGGTCTGACTTCGACATGTCGATGCGCACGGTCATCTCGTCGATCACCACCACTTCGGCAACATTTGCCAGATAGGGTGATGCCACGACGGGTTCGGGCGGATCGAGCGTGAGATCGAGCGAATACTTGACGTCGGCTGCGGTCAGCGGCCGTCCATCATGGAACAGCACGCCGGGACGGAGTTTGAAGGTGTATGACGTGGCATCCGGCGCAGCCTCATACGATTCCGCGAGGGCTGGCTGAATATTGAGATCCTTGTCCCACTCCAGCAATGAGTCGTAGATGAACTCCTTGCCCCACATGTTGGACGTCGAAGAGCTTCCATAGGGAACGATCGAAACGGGATCGGTATCGATCGCCCAGATCACCGAGCCGGCGGGAACCGTGTCCTCCTGGCGGGCTGCTCTGGCAAGCTGTGGCAGGAGCATCGACCCGGATGCGGTCACTCCAATGGCGGATGCAAGCTGCAAGAGCTGACGACGCGAGAGTTGCGGTGCGGTCATTACGTTCGCTCCTTTTCAGTTCGACGAATTCACGGTCGGGCGTTGGTGGGAGGTGATCTGGCTGTTTCATCCTTTCACGTATTTTGGTGGGTAGTTTCAGGGGATTTTCGGCATCGTATCGCCTGCCTGCTCACCCGTCAACCGGTAAGCGCAGCCATCGAATGGGCGATTTAGCCAGCATCTGCTTCCAAAATTGTCTCCCAGGGCCGGTCGCAGGCGAGCTACCGGCGATCCCGTCGCGGATCGAGAATGTCCCGCACGCCATCCCCCACCAGATTGAGACCCAGCACCAGGAAGAAGATCGCCAAACCCGGAAAGACGGTCAGCCAAACCGCCTCGCGCAGGTAGCGGCGTCCGTCTGCCAGATCGGCTCCCCAGGAGGCGGTTGGCGGTTGCGCCCCCAATCCCAGAAAGCTCAGCGCGGTCTCGTTGAGAATGGCGAAAGCGAATCCCAGCGAGATCAGCACGATCAACGGGCCGAGCGTGTTCGGCAGGATGTTGCGAAAGACGATCCGCATGCTGGACGCGCCGATGGCATGCGAGGCCAGCACGTAGTCGTTTTCTTTCTCGGCCAGCATCGCCGACCGGCTGACCCGGGCGAACTCCGGAATCGCCACCAGCCCAATGGCGATGATCGCGCCGCGCAATCCGACCCCGGTGATCGCCAGAATCGCAATCGCCAGCAAGATGACCGGGAATGCGAACATGGCGTCCAGCACCCGGCTGACCACCGTGTCGATGCGGCCGCCGCGATAGCCCGCCAGCAACCCCACAGGAATGCCAATCGCGGTGGCAATGCCAACCGCAACCAGCGCGATCGTGAAGCTGATGCGCGTGCCGTAGATCACCCGGCTGAAGATGTCGCGTCCCTTGTCGTCGGTGCCGAAGAGGTGCTCCCGGCTCGGTTTCTGGAGCAGGGCCTGATAGTCCGGCTTGTCCGGGTTGTAGGGCGCGATTTGCGGAGCGAACACCGCGCAAATGACAAAAACGCCGATGATCGCCAGACCGAGCGAGAAGGTTTTCCAGCGCATGGCCGCATCCAGCAGCGCAGCCGGATGCCACCAGGGGCGCCGCGCTGGGGCGGAACCGGTGGGTGCGATGGACGCGGAAGCTGCCAGGCCGCTCACCAGCTCCCTCCGCTGCTACGAATGCGCGGATCGAGCACGGCGCAGATGATGTCCACCACCATGTTGATCAGGACGAAGGCGACGGCAACCACCAGCGTGACCCCCTGAATGACCGGGAAGTCGCGATTGCCGATCGCGCTCACCGCCAGATCCCCGATCCCGGGCAGCGCGAAGATGTTCTCCACCACCACCGCGCCGCCCAGCAGATAGCCGAACTGGATGCCAAGCACGGTGATGAACGGAATCAGTGAATTGCGCAGGATGTGATTGCCCAGAATGCTCGGCCCGGAGAGCCCTTTGGCGCGCGCCACCAGCACATATTCCTGCGAGAGGGTTTGCAGCACGCTCGATCGCAGATAGCGGGTCAACGGTCCGGAGAGAAAGACGCCCAGCGTGAAGGCCGGCAGGATCATCGTCTTGAGACTGGCGGCCAGATCCTCGCGCGGGCTGATGTACCCCTGCAACGGCACCCATTGCAACCGCACGCCGAAGACATAGAGCAGCATCATCGCCAGCCAGAACCCGGGCAGCGAGACCCCCACGAACGCCCAGCTCGTGCAGGCAACATCGACCCAGGTATTGCGGCGCAATGCCGAGATGGTGCCGAGCGGAATCGCAATCACCACCGCGATGAGCATCGCCAGCGTGGTGAGATAGAGGGTGATCGGTAACGATCGGCTGATGAGGGTCCAGACCGGTTGCCGGCTCAGGATCGAGATGCCCAGATTGCCCTGCAGCAGGTCGCGCAACCAGTAGAGATAGCGCAGCAGGATCGGTTGATCGAGCCCGAGCCGGTGCCGGACCGCCTCCACCGCTTCCGGGGTGGCGCCTTGCCCAAGCACCACCGCGGCAGGATCGCCCGGTATGAGATAGGTCACGATGAAGACAATGGCGCTGATGAGGATCAGCACCGGAATGCCAAGGATCAGCCGGCGGATGATGAAACTGAGCATGGTCCTCTGGCGGCTCGGCCCGGAGTGACGAGATGCGCACGGTTCCCGGATCCGGGAACCGTGCGCGACACGATGCCTATCGGTTCAGCCAGACCGTGCGGAAGTCCTGGAAGAAGAGGGGATTCGTGTAGAAACCCTCGACATCCTTGGAAACCGCGTGATAGAGGGGGAACTCTCCCACGATGATGCCGTACCCGAACTCATTCCAGCGCTCCTGGAACTGATCGTAATACTGCTTGCGCTCATCCTGATCGAGCGTGGTGCCGCCGCTGGCGATCAGCTCGGTCATGGTCGGATCTTCGTAGCGCTGAATGTTCTGCGGTCCCGGGGGATAGAAGAAGCCGAGCGAGAGTGTGTAGGCCGGGTCCATCGCGCGTTGGAAGTGGTAGTCCCAGGACATGTCGTACTCATCGGTGGTCACGATGCGGTCGATCCAGGCCGCCAGCTCGAGCTCTTCGACCTTCACGTCGACCCCCAACTCGGCCATCGCCGCCTGGAACATCTCCGATCCCTGTTTCCACTCGGGGTATCCCTTGGGGAAGACGATATTGATGCTGAGCTGCTCGCCATCGGCGTTCTTGCCATCGGTGTAGCCGGCGGCGGTCAGATACTCACGCGACTTGTCCAGGTCATAGACAAATGCGTCGTCGTTGATCGAGCTGTAGGGCCAGAGCGTCTTGGTCCAGGGACTGGTGTTCTTCTCGCCCTGCCCGCCGAGGAAGGCCTGGAAATAGGTGTCCCGGTCGAGCGCGTACTGCGCGGCCAGGCGGATGTTCTGATCGCTCATCGGCAACCGGCCGTTGTTCAGATAGAGGATGTAGCCCGAGTCGCTCATCAGCGAGGGAACCGACTTCAGGTTCTCCGCGTTGTCGATCGTCTCCTTGTCCTTCAGCTCCGGAGTGAAGAAGACATCGGCATCGCCCGCTTCCATGACTGCCAGGCTGGTGGCTTTTTCCTTGATCGGCCGGAAGACGATCTCATCCAGATACGGCTGCCCCGCGATCCAGTAGTTCGGGTTCTTGGTGATGGTGATGTGGTCGCCGGGCACCCATTCTTTCCAGACGAACGGACCGGTGCCATTCGGCGCGGACGCAATCGAATCGGCGGTGGCCGACTTGGAATAGATCTGGATCGTGCTCAGGTTGAAGGGCAGCGCCGCCCACGGCTTGTTGAGCATGAAGTGGACCGTGAGCGGGTCGATGATCTCGACCGAATCGATCGGCTCCAGGAACGGAGCGTTCGGTGAGGCGGTCTCCGGGTTCTTGACGTACTCGACCGTCCACTTGACGTCGTCGGCCGTGAACTCCTCGCCGTTGTGGAAGGTGACCCCCTCCTGCAACTTGAGTTCCATCACCAGCTCTTCCGGGAAGCTCCATTCGGATGCCAGCCGTCCCTTGATGGCGAAGGTGGGATCGGCGGCATCGAGATAGGTGAGCGTGTCATAGACGCTGTCCATGATGTTGCGCACCTGCGCGAGCTGCGTGACCAGGATATCGAGGAAGTTCGGATCGTCGACGATGATCGCGGTTAGCGTGCCACCTTCTTTTGGCGTCGGGCTGGCCTCTTGCGCCATTGCCGGAGCGGCGCGCATCGCCAGGGCTCCTGGCACGCCGATTCCGAGCGCGGCGGCTGCGGTCATCAATTGGCGGCGGTCGAGCCGCCCGCTCATCACGCCCTCGACCAGGGTGTCGATCTCTGCTCTGGTTGCCATACGTACTCCCTTTCTGACGGATACGGGTAGTCGCGAGAGAACCGATGCCATACCGGGCCATTGCCCGGGAGACTGCGCGGAAATCCTCCTGCCGGAACCTCTATACAGTGGGGTCGATGTCTGGCATCATACGGGGGAACCGCCAACACGTCAACTGGTATGACCGGTTGTTCCGTGTGACCAGTGCAACAGGCTTTCACTCGTGCATAGTGAATGAAGATCTAGCAGGGACGAGCATGGAGTCGGGAACGCTGACCCCCACCGCTGGTGAGATTGCGCCTGTCGAGCGGCGCACGCTGGCCGGGGTCGCCATGGATCGCATCGAAGCCTACGTACGGGACCGACCGCTCGGTCCCGGGGACCCCCTGCCGTCTCAGCACGATCTGGCTCGTCAACTGGGTGTTAGCCGTCCGGTGGTGCGCGAAGCGCTGCAAGGGCTTGCCTCGCGTGGCGTGCTGGAAATTCGCCCCGGTAGTGGGGTCTATGTCAGCGACCTGGCTGCCATGCCGCTGGATGACGGTCGGCTCGAGATCGAAACCCACCAGGCGGCGCTCGAGGCGCTTGAGGCTCGCATGGTCTTGGAAGTCGAAATGGCTGCCCTGGCGGCCGAGCGGGCGACCGACGAGGACTTCGCCCGTATGGATCAGGTATTGGCCCGGCTGAAGCGAGCGTCCGCCCGGAATCAGGTCGTTTCGCGTATCACGCTCGATTTTCATCGGGCGCTGGCGAGGTCGTGCCACAACTCGATGCTCTACCGCATGAGTCAGGTGTTCGCCCGCGCCCAGGTTGCGCAAGGGATCCGGGTGGAACAGACGCTGCCAGATATCCTCGCGGGTGAGTATGAGAATCATTTGCGGCTGCGCGACGCGGTCGCAAGTCGCGATCCCAACCGTGCCCGGGCAGAAATGCGTCTCCATCTGGACGTCGCGCATGGCTGGGAGGATCAGGTGATGCAGCATTTGCAATCGGTGAAGCGGGAGTCGTCCACCCAATGACCCAGCTACAGGGAAAGATCGCAATCGTCACCGGCGCCGGGACGGGCATCGGCGCATCGATCGCGCAACGGTTCGCTCGGGATGGGGCGACTGTCTGCGTCACCGGGCGTAAGCAGGAGCAGATCGACGCGGTTGCCAATGAGATCACGTCATCTGGTGGGAGCGCGTTCGCGCGGCTGCTGGATGTGCGCTCGTCCGAGCAGTACGAACTCGTCTTCGATGAGCTGATGGAGCGCTACGGCCGCATCGACATCGTGGTCGCCAATGCCGCCCGCGCGGGAACCGCCGCCTATATCGGCCCGCTCATCGATGTTTCCGATGACGAATGGAACGACATCATCGCCATCAACCTGACCGGGGTCTTCTACGCCGCCCGCGCCGCCGCCAAACGGATGATCCCGCGAGGAAGCGGCAGCATCATCACCATCGGTTCGGTCAACAGCTTTCGGCCGGAAGGGGATGTGCCCGCGTATGCAGCGTCGAAGGGTGGGGTGTTGTTGCTCACCCGCAGTTTGGCGCGCGATCTCGCCCCGCATGGCATCCGCGTCAACGGCATTGCCCCGGGCGCGACTGGCACCGAGAACATTCTGGAAGCGATTCGACGCAACGGCTGGACCAACGAGCAGATTTCCGCGCGCATCCCGCTCGGACGGCAGGCCGCGCCCGATGAGATCGCATCGGTAGCCGCCTTTCTTGCGTCCGACGACGCCTCCTATGTCACCGGCGAGATGATCGTGGTCGATGGCGGCATGCTCTGCAATTAGCGAAATGACGGGAGAGGTTCGATGACGAGCGGTTCGATCTACGAACGCATAGGGGTGCGCACCATCATCAACGGGCGTGGTCCGACCACCGCGGTCGGCGGCTCGCTGCTGGAACCGGAGGTGCTGGCCGCGATGGCCGAGGCGTCCACCCGCTTCGTCGATATCGAAGAGCTCAACCGCGCGGTCGGCAAGCGCATCGCCGAGGTCACCGGGGCCGAAGCCGGCTATGTCACCAGCGGATCGGCCGCCGGTATGGTGCTGGCCGCGGCTGCCTGTGTGGCCGGGAGCGATCCGGCGAAGATCGCCGCGCTCCCCGACAGCGACGGCTTTCCCAATGAGATCGTTTTCCACCGGGCGCATCGCATTCAGTACGACCGCCTCTATCGCGTCGGCGGCGGTCGTCTCGTGCTGATCGGCACCTGGGAACAGACCGATCCCGCCGAGCTGGAGCAAGCCATCACCCAGCGCACCGCCGCGGTCGCCTTTCACCGCTCGCAATACAACGGACCGGGCGCGCTTCCCTTCGAGCAGGTGGTCGAGATCGCGCATGCGCGCGGCGTGCCGGTGATCGTCGATGCCGCTTCCACCGTGCCTCCGGTGAACCATCTGCGGGTCTGGATCGAGCGCGGCGCCGATCTGGTGATCTATAGCGGCGGCAAGGGGATCCGCGGTCCAGCGGAATCCGGCTTGCTGGCCGGACGTGCCGACCTGATCGAGGCCGCCCGTGCCAATGGCAGCCCGCATGCTTCTGTCGGTCGCGGCATGAAGGTCAGCAAAGAGTCGATGGCCGGGCTCTGGGTCGCGCTGGAACGCTTTCTGGTCCACGATCACGAGGCCGACTACCGGAGGCATTTCGCCCAGGCCGACAGGCTCGTAGCCGCGCTCGAAAGGCGCTCCGACGTGCGCCTGACCCGTACCGACGACACTGCAGAATGGCCCGCCCCGGTGATCGGCATCTACCCGGTCGACAACCGCTGGCCGGTGCGCGAGGTGCAGCAAGCGCTCATCGACGGCGATCCCGCCATCCACCTGGACCCCCTGCGTGACCGCATCCAGATCAATACCCACTGGCTGGACGACGACCAAATCGACCCCATCATCCGCCGCCTCACCGAAGAGCTCGACGCCCGTAGTCGCTAGACAGGTGAGCGGTGCGCGCACTACCATCCGTGCTGACAGCGTCAGCACATATCGCTACGTGTTGCGCGGGAGTGAGTTGAGATGATTCGTTCGGTCTTCAAGAGTGGAAACAGTTTGGTCGTTGCGCTACCAGGGCAGCTGCTCGATGAGTTGCATCTGAAGGACGGCTCTGAGGTCGACGTTGCGTTGAGCGAAAGCGGTAGCGCGATCGAAATCTCACCGGTCGACAAGCCGGTGATCTCCCCGGATTTTGCCCAAAAGGTCGATGAATTCATTCAAGCCTATCGCCCCGCGCTCGAAGCCCTCTCGCAACGGTGAGACTGCTCACCGGGGAAGAAATCCTCTACCTGCATCATCGCTTGATCGAGGAAACCGGTGGCTCCCATGGCGTGCGTGACGTCGGGTTGCTGCAATCGGCGGTGCAAGCCCCGTCGAGCGGACTTGGCGAGCAGGAGGTCTATCCATCTCTGTTCGAGAAAGCCGCGGACCTCATGCGCTCGATCGTTCAGAAACATCCCTTCGTGGATGGAAACAAGCACACCGGGATCTCTGCCGCCGCTATGACACTTGGGCTGAACGGCCACGGCCTGACCGCGACACAGCAGGAGTTCGAAGACTTCGCTGTCCTGGTGGCAACCGATCATCCATCAGTCGAGGAGATTGCTGCCTGGCTTCAGGAGAAGAGCGTGCAAAACGCTTCCTCCTGACCATTGGACGCAGGACTCCGATTGCACTATCTCCGTTGCGACGCCAACGGTTCGGCTTCTTGCTCTATCGTGTCGCTCGGACCTGACCGATATGCCTGCAGCGCCGCAATGACGGCGTCCGGGTTCTGCTCGATCACGCGCAGATAACTCGCGGCGGCTCGATCCGGAACGATCGGCAATTGCTCCCAATCCCGCAGCGTGCCAAGCGGGATTCCAAATGCCTTCGCGAACTGAACCTGAGTCAGTTTTAGTCTCTTCCGCACCGTACGCGCATCCGGGACGGGATCCAGTTGTGAGAGTTCATCCCAGGAGCGTGGGGGATTGTCCGGATCGGAGAGGGCATTCGCGATGATCTCCTCCTCGGACATGTTTGCGATGCGCTCCCAGTCCGTGTCGTCCTCGATCGGACGTTCGGTGCCATCGGACATTTCTTCGACGATTCGACCGTCAGGGTAAAGCTTGGCGTGAACTGTATGCTCGTCGCTCATCTCTGCTTGCTTTCCGTACCGAGAAGATGCGGATCCGACTACCCCGAATGGTAAAGACGACCGTAATGACCTCGGTTCGATTTGGATCGGAACATCCGTATAACGAGTAACGCGCTTCGACGGCATGGGCCCGAGTTGATGAGATGATCACTCGACCGGGGTCCTCGAAGGCCGCCGCGCCGCGATAGAAATCCATGCCGTGCTTCGCGGCATTCGAGCGGCTCTTATCCGGATCCCACTCGAACCGAAGGGGATCCGGAAGCTCAATATACTGGTGACCAGTAGTTTTCGCCACTCCTACGCCTCAGAGGTCCACACCCGTTCCAGCATGCGCAGCCAGTTGCCGTGCATGATCTTCTCGATGTCCTCTTCGCTGTAGCCACGGGCGCGCAGCCGGTCGGGGATGGTTTGCAGCTCGAAGATGGTGTCGAGCTCGCGCGGCGTTTGCTCGGTGCCGTAGCCCCCGTCGAGGTCGGTGCCGATGGCGGCATGGTTCGCGTTCCCGGCGATCTGGCAGACGTGGTCGATGTGATCGACATAGTCTTCCATGCTGCAGACCTCGGGGGTGGTGACGCCCTGGATCCAGTCCGGCACGATCATCCAGGCATCGAGCGCCGCCCCGATCACCCCGTCGCGTTCGACGATGTGCTGGATCATCTCGTCGGTGAGCTGGCGGTCGCCCGGCACCAGTGCGCGGCAGTTGGAGTGCGACGCCCAGATCGGACCCTGGAAGATTTCGACCGCTTCCCAGAACGACTGATCGTTGAGATGCGTGATATCGAGTACCAGATTGGTCTCGTTCATCTCTTCCAGCAGGGCCTTTCCTCGCTCGGTCAGGCCGCCGATTGCCTGGGTGCCATGCGCGTACTCGCTCGGTCCGTAGTGGGCCAGACTCAGGGCGCGCAGCCCGTCCTGCCACCAGAGGCCGAGCTGATCGAGATCGACGATCGGGTCGGCCCCTTCCATGGTGAGGATCATGCCTAGCGGGGTGTTCTCCGGATCGGCCTTCCATTCCTTCATATGGGCGTCGAGCTGCGGCCAGTCGGCGATCATGCGAATGTCGCCCTGCCGTTCCATCTCCCGATAGAAGGCCAGCTCGCCTTGCGCGCGGGCGTAGGCGATCTCCTGCGTGCGCACGTCGATGAAGTCCTTCCGGCCCGATTTCGTGCGCGCGATCATCGTGCAGAAGCTCAGGGCCATTTCGGTGCGGCGCATTTCGGGAAAGGAGAGTACGTTGCAGCCGCGTCCTTTTTCGGTCATGCCGGCTTCGTCTTCCCGGATGCCGGCCACGCTCTTGCGCAGGTCCCGGTCGAGATAGAACGCGTTCATGGCAATGTCGAGATGACTGTCGATGACGATCACGATCGGAGACCCCCTCAAGCGTGCGCGAATCCGGCAAGCTGCCTGAGCGGCAGTCTACCGGGATTGGACGCTGGAAAGCGGGAGAGGAATCCGGATTACGCTTCGGCGTGACCGGTCAGGATGGTCACCCCGGGTTCGCCCCAGGACACATTCGGGTCGATCGCGATCTCGATCGCTTCGGTCGAGATGCGGAAGCGCAGCACCAGACAGACTTCACCTTCGATGTAGCAGATGCGAAGCTCGAACGTGCTCTCCGCCGTCCATGCGCCACTTGCCGCCACCTGCTCTCTGCTGAGACCACCCGCCCAGGCCCGTTCCCTGCCGAGAACCCGGCCATCGGACACGCCCAACCGCCATTCGCCGTAGCCAGCCGCGATCGATTGCATACCCACGGCATCGGTCACGCTGATCTGGGCGATGTCGTCACCGAACGAGAAGCGAACTTGCTCGATCCCGAAGGGGTTTGGCTCGATCGCGAAGGATCTGCCGGACATCGAGGGCGCGATGTCGGAGGTGGGAGACCCCGCGGCCACCGGCAACGAAAGCGATCCGAGCGTTGTCGTCAGCGCAGCCTGCGCCGCCGGATCTTCGGGCAACGGTCCATCGGCGAACGCGGGCAAGAGGTGCTCCCAAACCAGATCGAGCACATGCTGCATGTTTTGCACCCCGCTGGTCATTGCCAGCACCGCGTCCTGCTCCGGGAAGACGACGCAGAACTGCCCGAATGCGCCGTCCCCGCGATAGACGCCAGCGGGCCGGCTGCGCCAGAACTGGTAGCCGTACCCGACGGTCCAGTCGGGATTCGTCTGGGTATTGCTATTGTCGGAATGGGCGGTGGTCGCATCGTCGACCCAGGCTTCGGCGATGATGGGCTGGCCGGCCCATACGCCCTTTTGCAGGTAGAGCTGTCCGAAACGGGCGATAGCGTCGGTCGTGATATGCAGCCCCGATCCGCCGATGCTGCGCCCCTGAGGATCGGCATCCCAGGTCGGGTCCTCGATCCCGAGCGGATCGAACAGGCGCGGGCGAAGGTAATCGATCAGGGTTTGGCCCGTGAGCTGGGTGATGATGGCCGAAAGCAGATAGGTGGCGGGGGTGTTGTAGGCGAACCAGCTTCCCGGTTCGTGCTCCACCGGCAGCGCGAGGAACGCTCGCGGCCAATTGTCATCCGTGCCACCCCACACGCGGTCCAGCGTGTCCTCGTGGTGACCGGTGTTCATGGTCAGCAGATGCTCGACGGTCATTGCCCGCAGATGGTCACCCGGGTTTGCGGGAGCATCGTTCGGAAAGAACGAGAGCACCGGGTCATCGACGCTCAGCAGTCCCTCGGCCACCGCAATGCCGATCGCCGACGAGGTGAAGCTCTTGCTGAGCGAGTAGAGCATGTGCGGGACGTCGGGCTGGTAGGGCGCCCACCAGCCTTCGGCCACCACATTGCCGTGCCGCAAGAGCATGAAGCTGTGGGCCGCATCGAGCGGATGCGCGTGCTGCTCGAGCGCCTCGACGAAGCGCAGAACGGCGGACGAGGAGATGCCTTCCGCTTCCGGCGTCGTGCGGGGAAATGGAGCGGCTGGCATGAGGAATCTCCCTGGGCGATGCGCCGGATGACCGAGTCGGCGTCAGGGTAGCACGGGCGCAGGGGAAACTCGCCGGGAGATGCTCAATCGGCGCAGCAGGACTCCAACGAGGTCCAGGTATCCGGTTCGCGCACACCGGTGACCACCTGCCGGATCGCCTCGACGACCAGCTCCGGCTGGTCCTGATGCACGTAGTGCCCGCTGGTTGCCGCGACCCAGTAGCGCGCATCGGGCGCCAGTGTCGCCAGTTGCTCGTTCGCGGCAGTGAGGAATCCTTCCAGCTCCGCGGCAGAGGTGAATCCTTCTGGCACCGTGTCGATCTCGAACGGGACACCGTGCGCCAACACCGCCAGCGGCAGGTCGCCCAGGGGAGCCACCGCTCGCAAATCAGGGTTCATGGCGCCATAGGGAATGGTTTCGAGATCGCCGTAGCCGGGAATCGAGACAATCGTGTCGGTGCCCAATCCGACATTGAACGCCACCAGCGATTGCCACTGTTCCGGGGTCATGAGCGCTTCGATGAACTCGTTGTAGGCGTCGATGAGCACCAGTCCGCAAACATCCTCGGGATAGGCACCGGCATAGAGCCGCGCGATCGCGCCGCCCAGTGAATGCGCTGCCAGCACGAAGGGGGTTTCGATACCGGCCGCATGCACGAGCGCATGGAGCTCTTCCGCCGCTTCCGGGGCCGTGCGAGGCTGGGGAATGGCGTCGCTGCGGCCGAGCACATCCTCGTCGCCGAACGCGGTGCCCGTTCCTGGGCGGTCGTAGGCGCAGACCCGGGTGAATTCCGCGAGCGCCGGCATGACCATGGTGCGTGGATCGGTCAGATTCTTCTGATCGCGGGACCAGATATCGCTCGCATCGCGATAGCCGGTCACCAGCACCACGGTTGGGCCGCCACTCCCCGCGCAGGTGAGATAGAGCGACCTCCCGCCGATATCGACGAGACCGGCGAAATCGCCTTCGGCGTGACCGGGAATGGGTGATTGTGCGCTGGCAGGCATGGTCACTCCGGCAGCCGAGAACGCGCCCATCGCGAGGGCGGCGCTGCTGAGCGCCAGCAGACGACGACGTGAGATGGACTGGTCAGCGAGGACATCCGTTGCAGTCGATTCCATGAAGCCTTCCTTTCGAATCTCCGGAGTGGTGGACAGAGCGTGCGCGTACCCATCGATTCGCGAGCCAGCCAACGGCGTGTTGGCGGCTGCGTGACATCCGGAGTCAGAGACTGGCTTTCAGCCTGGGGGATGGAGGACCAGCCGGCGAACCGTACATGTACTCATCCGTAGGCGAGGCAGATACTCATTTGGTTCCTGCAACGCTCAGGCGCTGGGAGTCGCCGGCGTCGCAGGAGCAAGCGCGAATCCGCCGACCTGGTCGATCATCGCCCAGGCTTCGGCGATCTTGCCGCACTCGAAGAGATAAACCCCGACCCCGACCCACGTGTCGCTCACCCCGGTCGGCGGCTGGCCATGGAACTCGCCCGAATTGGTTCCCTTCGCGCTCCAACCGATCACCACCAGATCGCCCTCGGAAACGGCGGTGTCGACCGTGTACTGGATACCTGGGAACCCAACCAGCACCGCCTGCATGATCGCTTCGGTCTCGGCCGGTCCCCGCGCATCGGTAAACGTGGCGGCGTGATAGAGCGCGTTGGGCGCCATGATCTCGTTCAGGATGCCCGGGTTGGCGGCGTTGTAGCCCTCGGTGAACCAAAGGCGGGCAATCGCCTCGTTTTCGGCGGTAGTGGTCGCTGGGCAATCAGCCACGGGCGATGCCTCCTGCGCGGCCGAAGGAGCGACCGCATGGGCGAAGAGAACGGTGAGAAGCAGGAGCACGACGGACCAACGACGCATGATGAACGGCCTTTCGCGGTGATGCCACCTGGTAGATGCCGGATTCTCGCACGACCGGCAATCAGCGGCCATCCGCCTTTTTCCAAATCAGCGTCGCAATCTGCTGCTTGCCGCCGATCGGCAGCTCGGGGGTCGCGATCGTCAACGTATCGCCGGTAACCGACCAGTGCCGCCGTTCCACTTTCCCGATCCAGTTCGGCATGAGGCTCACCTCGAGATGGTAGATGAGGTGATCGCCGTCGATCTCGTAGGTTCCGGCATAGGCAAAGTAGTGACGCGCCGCCAGATCGATCTCGGTTACCGACGCGCTCACCCAGTCGTCCACGGTCAAAGCGGGACGATGCGCGCTGCTGAACTGCTCGGAGAGAAAGCCATCCGCGGTATGGGTGAGGATCCCGCTGACGTCCTCGCCCCAGGGACGCGATACCGCGCCGGTTTCGTCCCGCAGCTCGAAGGAAACCAGTCGCCAGCTTCCGACCACGGGACGACGGCGTTTGCGATGTGACGGTCATGACCATGCTCCTCGAATCGTTACGCAGCGTTCAGCTCGGCGATCCGCGCCCGCACCAGATCCGCGAGCAGATCGCCATCGACATCCCAATCGACCGGTACCTGAAACGTCGTTTTCAACACGGTGAATGATGCTTCCAGCCGTGGCCGGAACTCCTCCAGCACTGCCTCGCTCCATGGGTTCAGCGAGAGGTGCTTCTTCCCCGCGAACAAGCCGAAGACATACGCCTTGCCGAGCTTGATCTGCGGCACGTTCCACGCGATCACCGCTTCGGTTTCCGGAAATGCCGTAACGATCGTGTCGATGATGCCGCGGGCAGTCTCGGCCCTTACCGCATCGAGCGAGGCAAGATAGTCGTCGATACTCGCGAACCGTGGTGCGCTCATTCGGTGTGAATTCCCCCGTAAACAATCATATTTCGGTCTTGGTCGACCAATGCGCTTCCACCAGCACCGCCTCGTCGTGTCCCGGCCAGGGTGGCGTCGTGCACATGATGAAGCGCAGCGGCTCTTCGCTGAGGGTACGGAACTGGAAGTCGGCTCCCACGGGAATCGAAACCGATACGCCGGCGCGCAGATGCACGACCTCATCCTGATGCGCGGTTCGCCGCCAGAGCTCGCCTTCTCCGCCCAGGATGTACCAGATCTCATGCACGGTCTTGTGCTTGATCGCCAGCGACACCCCGCCGGGCGGCAAGGTGCCATGCGCCATGCTGGCATGGTCGTTCCGCAGCAGCACGCGAATCTCCGACGTGTCCGGCGCCAGCACCGTCACCTCGGCCGGGAGATGCATGGTTTCGAAGATCAGGTGATCGCGCTTCGACATGGCGCTCCATCCTCACTCGGTACACTTGTCAGCATGTTCGAAGGAAGTATCGGTCCAGATTCGCTCGGTGTCCTGCGGTCCACGCGGCCGCTGATCGAGCACGCCCGCTCGGTGTCCATCGATCCCCATGCAGTCGACGCCACCGCGGCGCTGTTAGCCAACGCCGAGCTGGCCCCGCCTGAATGGGAAACCGGGATTCACTTCCGCGACGACAGCTGGCGCACCGCCGCCTGGGTACTGGTGCTGGACGCCCTCAATTTCTGTTTCTGGAGCTGGGCCGGCGATCTCGACGAGCGCTGGACGGTCGAATACGACGGTGTCCGGCACGACGGCTACTGGGCGCTGGTGGCCGCCTTGCGCAAAGCGATCGATCGCGGTCAGCCGCTCTGGGATGCCGGCTATCTCCTGACCGCCCCGGATGCGGAGCTGATCGCCATCTTCGACTCCCGCCGAACCAGGCAGCGTTCCGATTCCCCAGCTCGAACGGCGGGTGGCCCACCTGCGCGAGGTCGGCGTCCGGTCTGCGCGAAACGCCCATCGAGGAGCTGATCGGCGATGCGAATGGTTCCGCGGTCGCGTTGGCCGAATCGGTCCGTCGCCGCTTTCCCTCGTTCGACGATGTCGTCTGGATCGACGGGCAGGAAATCCGCTTCCTCAAACGCGCCCAGATCCTGATCGCCGATCTCTATGGCGCCTTTGGTGGACGGGGGCTGGGCGCATTCACCGATCTGCACGAGCTGACCGCCTTTGCCGATTACAAAGTGCCCCAGGTGCTACGCCGCTTCGGCGTCTTGCGCTATAGCCCGGATCTCGAAGCAGCGCTTCAGGAGCGGCAGCTCATCCCGGCCAACAGCCCATGGGAGCTGGAGATCCGCGCTGCCACCATCTGGGCCTGTGAGCTGATCCGTCAGGCACTGGCCGCTCGGGGCAAACCGCTCATGGCGATGGAAATCGACTGGGCCCTCTGGCTCACCGGCCAATCCCTCCCACCTGGGACGGAGCCCTATCACCGCACGCCCACCATCTTCTATTGAAGAAGACGACGCGACCGTGGCAGAGCAGGCGAGTGTCGTTTCTGCGAAGATGTCGGTACATTGGTGACTCTATTGGATTAATCGAGGAGTATCGACATGGTCGAATCGATTTCCAGAACGCTCTTGCCAGTCCTCCTGACCGTGGCGCTGCTGTTGTCAGTGCTGGTGGTGATGTACGCCATCTCCTGGGTGCTCGAGTTTCACCTCTAGCGCTGCAGCAATGCTCGCCAATACCGCGTTGGTATTGAAGATGAAGCCTGAACAGAAGCAAAAGCCCTCTCTCCGGTGCCGCATGTCTCTATCCGGCCGCAACGAGGAGAGAGCCATCAGGAGTGCGACGCACCAAGCAGAACCAGATCCAGCCCATCGAATTGTGAGAACGCTTTGTCGATCGTGATGAACTGATAGCCACCAGCCAGCGCAAACGCGGCCAGATAGGCATCCATCCAGAGCTTGGGCGATGACGAATCGCGCAGGGCGAATTGTTTCCAGAGACGTTCCACTCCCCGCGGTTCTCGGAATTGAGCAACGATCCGATCGTCGTCGAGGAGCGCTTCGTAAACAGACCACGCCTGGCGATTGGTGAGCGGCGGGATGTTATAGGAAGCCAGCACTGTCGCATTGGTGAGGAGCCGGAGGAAAGTCTGCTGTGTTGGGCGGCAAAAGCACACTGACGCAGCATCCACAACGGTTTCAAGCCAGTCGCGAACTGCGGCATGGTGAGCGTGCGTGGGAAGTATCAGTGCCAGCCAGACGTTGCTATCGCACAGAATCACGGTATGCTTCTGCCTCTTCGGCTAGCAAGATCTCCGCAACACGCTCCGGCGTCATCTCTTCGCCCGGTTTCGCCGGTTGGGCACCCACCAGCAAAGGCAACTTCACACGTTTCCGGATCGTTGCTGGCTCCCCGGGCTCTTGCGCCAATCCCCGCCGTAGGTACTCAGCGATGAGATCCGTTAGTGTGCGGCTTTCCTCGACCGCACGGATCTTGACGGCGCGCATCAACTCGTCTGGCAGGTCGAGCGTCGTTTTCATGCATCCAGAATACCAGAAATCTGGAGTTCTGGATTCGATCGCCCTGATGCGATCTGCTGAAGAAATCCAACAGGTTAAGCTGTGAGCCTGAGCCTTGACTCCAGGTTCCGCGACAGTTCGAACGTGCTGGACAGGCGTAGGCCGATAAGGGAGAACGTACATGGGTGAAGTCATCGGGCAGTTGCTGCCAACGGCCGTCGGCGTGATGCTGAGTCCGCTGCCGATCGTCGGCGTTATTCTCATGCTGCTTTCGAACAAGGCCAAGGTCAACGGCCCCGTTTTCCTGCTTGGCTGGCTGACCGGTCTGGCGATCGTGGTCGGCGGAATCGTGGCGTTCGTCGATCCGGATCGCCTGAACCAGAGTGACGGTAACCCAAGCACCCTGGCGGGTTTGTTGCACCTCGCGCTGGGCGTGCTCTTGCTCTTGCTGGCGGTCAAACAATTGAAGGGACGTCCGAAAAAGGGTGAGGACGCCACCATGCCCTCGTGGATGGCCAAGATGCAGGACGCCTCTCCCATCTTTGCGTTCGGGATGGGCGCATTTCTCTCCGGCCTCAATCCCAAGAACCTGATCTTTGATATCGCGGCTGCCACCGCGATTGTGGCTGGGAATCTCAGCACCTCGCAACAGATCGTCTCCGTTGTTGTCTTCATGATCCTGGCCTCGCTGACGATCGGCATCCCGGTCATCTGGTTTCTGATCGCCGGCGAAAGCGCCAAGGCTAAGCTGGACACCCTGCGCGGCTATCTGGTGCAGTACAACTGGGTCATCATGTGCGTCCTCTTCCTCATCCTGGGTGTGAAATTGATCGGTGAATCGCTCCCGGCGTTCTTCGACTAGGCAGGACACCACATCTCCTGGACCACGACACGCTCGGAGAGCAAGTGCCCGAACGATCGCAGAGAAACGACGATCGCCAGTCGCGGTCTATGCGACGGGCGAGCCAACGTTGGAATCGGGATCAGGTGCCTGTACCGACGAAATCACCCCGGATCGGTACCGATCCGGGGTGATCTGATGTCCGTGTCAGATGGTGTCGCTCAACACGGCTGGACGCAGATATAGCTGTCGTAGCAGGCCGTGCCGGACGGACATTGCGCATTCGTCGAGCAGTCTACATAGTAGATGCCCTCGTAATAGTCCACCGCGCAGAGATAACTGTTGCTACCGTCGACATCGCCGGTACATTTGCCCCCGCACTCGCTCGAACAACCGGCGCACGACAAATCCGGGGTGATCGTGAAGCACCCGCCGTTGACGCACTCGTACCCATTCTCGCCGGGGCAATTGGTCGCGTTGCATTGGCTAAAGTCGCAGACCCCATTCACGCAATTCGCGCCGGGCCCGCAGCATCCGCCGTCGCAGGGGATGCTGCACCTCCCGTTGCAGCAGACCCATCCGCCCGGGCAAGCGTGCTCGCAGGCGCCACAGTTCGCCGGGTCGGACTGCAGGTCGACGCACACCTCTTCGCAGCACGTCTGACCACCCGGGCAGGCGCCGCACGCCAGCGTGCCGCCACAGCCATCGGAGACCGTGCTGCACTGTCCAGGCTGGCAAACCGTCTGCGGCGTGCAGCAACTACCCTCGTAACAGATCTGATCCGGGACGACGCAGGTGTTGTCGCAGATCCCGCAGTTCTCCGGATCGGTCTGGCGGTTGGTGCAAAGATCTCCGCAACAGGTCTGGTTCACTTCGCAACACTCACCCGCTGCCTCGCAGCAGCGATCGGCGGCGCAGCACGACCCTCCGCAACAGATATCCCCGTTTCGGCAACAGGCCGAACCGCAGCAAATCTCTCCCGCGTTGCACGGAGCTCCGCTTTCGCCGCAATTTGCCGGCGTGGACGTACTGCTGGCGGTGGGAGTGCTGGTGCTGGTGGGGGTACTGGAGCTTGTCGGCGTGGTTGTCGGCGGGCTGACGGTTGGGCGTGCTCGTGCTCGTGCTCGTGGGAGTGCTGGTGTTGACCGGTGTGTTGATGGGCACACAGGTCCCGTTCTGGCAAATTTGGCCGGTTTCCTCACACGAGCGGCAAACATGGTCGGACCCACACACCTGGCAGCTGAGCCCACAGTCGGCCACGGTGCAGCAGCCACCTGGATAGCAGGCTCCATCGCAAACTCGTGAACCTGGCGGACAGCAGAGCTCTTCTCCATAGCAGGTGCCGTAGCAACATGCGCTGTCGCAGCACGTTGCTTGCCCATCCGGACAGCAATCCGGACCACATTTGGTGTTTCCTGCCGGGCAGCAGCAGTCCGAGCCGCAGGGCGTCTGGTTGCCCGGGCATTTGGGAACGGTCGTCGCCGATGGACGTGGCGGAGGAGCGGTCGGTTGGGGCGGGAGGGTCGGCTGCGGGATCGACGTCGCCGGATCCGGCTGGCCACGCCGGGCGGCTTCGGTGTCATGCAGCACGGCGCCGGCGGCAGCTACCCCGCCCAGACCAAGGAGGCCCTTCAGTAGCGTGCGCCGGGAACCCCCTCGGCCCAAGGCGCGGGTGAGGGCATCGAATCGACGATCATCCATGAACGGGGACTCCTTTTGAAGATGGCGGCAGCGACGGCTGGCGCCTCAGGATACTGGAACGTCCCCCATCCCACATGAGCAAGCAACGGACGCGCTCGAATCGGTCTGGTCGTGCCGGGCGCTGGCACGCGTCCGGTTCATCGCGCTGCGGTTCGAATGCCTCGTTCTGCAACCCCCTACACGAATCGGAGTTCCTATACTCTCCGCACGACCTCGCCGATCCCCCTGGAAGCTGGAGCAACGACCATGGTTCTGTCTCGGTCCGACCGCATGCTTCGTCGATGGGCAGAGCGGAACCTCTCACGACGGCAGGCAATGACCCTCGGGGGCGGATTGGCTGCTGCTGTGCTAGGCGAATCGGCCCCAGAAACCGGTGCGCAGGACACGAGCCGGTCAGCCGCAACGCCGGTTGCCGCCGAAAGGGATTGGCTGTTCACCGTCTCCTTTCAGCGCGGAACCCTGGCGCCGTCGGCCAGTGGGGCCGGTAGCGCGACATTGACGCTGGCAGGAATCACTCCAGACATCCTGGCATTTACCGATCGACCGGAACGATTGGCCGCGCTGGTGCAAGCGCAGACATTCGTGGACATTCTGCAAGCCGTGCAGAACGATCCTCCGAATGCCGCCCTGGTGGGTCGACAATCAACGTCCGAACAACCAGAACCGCTGGTAGTCGAGTTGCGGTCGGCAACCTGTGACGAAACCGCCCGGACCATGACCTTCGACGTTCAGATGATGCCTGGTGTGAGTCTTGCGACACCGGCGGAGCTTTCCTTTCCAACCATCACCCTGCAGGATGGCTACCTCTTTATCGACGACGTGCAGCTTCCTCCCAAAATTCCGGTCAACGTGTGCGGCAATTCGGTCGGCGTCATCGGCTTGCTCGAACCTGCGTTCGGCAATACCTGTATCGATGCCGGGTAATCCGAGACGTGTCGGTTCCGTTACCCGCCGGAATGACTGATCCGGCGTTACCAACCACGCATCGGCCACGCAACGCGAAAAGCATGGTCATGGCCAAAAGCCGATGAGAAGATAGCCTCACAAAAGCGGAACACCCTCGTTCGTCCACCCACGTTCCCTGAGGAGCCTTCAGATGCCTGACCCAATGGTGCTCGCAACGAATCTCGCGCAACCCGTCGCCCTGCGCGGCGATCCTGCCGGAACGCAGCTTATCGTCGCTCTGCGCGGCGGTCTGCTGGAAGGCATCGACATCGCAACCGGACAGCGCACCACGCTCGCGCAGCTTCCTGGACGGATCGCCACCTTCGCGCTCAGCCCGGATGGGGGAACCGCGTTCGTCGCTGGCAGCAGCATCGGGCTGTGGCAAGCGCCGCTGGACGGTTCTGCGCCCACCCGGCTCATCCGGTCTCTGCGCGCACCCCGCGCGGTCGTGGTCGATCCGCTCGGGCGGTCGGTCATCGTCGCGGAAGGGGGCGCCAATGGCCGGCTGCTGCTGCTCGATCTGGGCACGAACCAGCTCTCGCTGCTCGAAAGCGGTCTGGACCGTGCCCGTGGCATGGTCTACGAGCTCGGAGCGGAACGCCTGATCGTTGCCGAGAACGGGAGTGGACGCCTGGTCACCCCCGTTGCTGGCAGCGCGCCCGCTGTACTCGTCGACGATCTGGGGAAGCCGGTCGATCTCGCCTGGCACGATCCGGAGCAGACCCATGTGCTGGTCGCCGATACCGCCGCTGGCCGCGTGGTCAGCGTGGACCTGCGGCAGCCCACCAATCCGCCGGTCTGGCTCGCCTCCGGGTTGAGCCAGCTCCGCGCCGCGCAACCAGTCGGCACGGAAACCCTGGCCATCCTCACCGGCGCCACCATCTCACTGGTGACGCTACCGCCGGTCGTGCATCCCCCTGTCGAGCTTTCCATCCCGCTGGACGAGCTCTTCATCGCCGGCTGGGTCCGTGCGCGGGTCATCATCAACGACCCGGCAATCGCCTTCGACGACATCGCGTTCCATGTCGAACCGGTCGAAGGGGGCGCCCTGGTCTCCAATTCGCGCGACAACAGTTTCGATCCCGGCGCGCCCACGGTCGTCCTCAGCGCCGGGTGGCGCACTGGCACCCACAAGCTGGTAGCGGTCAACCGGATCGACGGCTCCGAGCTCACACGGGTTCCGTTCGACGTGATCGATACCTGGACAGACCCAACGCTCGGCCCATCGATCGCCACCTTCGGAGCGGTTGTCAGCGGACCGGACGAAGGCACCTGGGGCGGCCCTGACAGCGGCGATTTCAGCGTGCCCCAGAATGTGAAGGTGCATCCTGCGCTCGGAACCCGCAATGTCGCGGTGGTGCTGGTCGAAACCGCCGAGCCCAACGGCCAGTACCCCACCGGTGCCGCGCTCACGACCATCATCGACGACCTGCGGGACGAGCTGGTCGATGGCGTCACCGTCGACGGTCAGACCCGCTCGCTCGTCGACTACTACGCCGCCGCCTCCAATGGCGCGTTCACGGTGAACATCATCGGCCCGGTCGGACCGATCGCCTTACCCAATCCCTGGACCAGCTACTTCACCATGAGTGGAACCCGGTGGCTCTACCGGGAGGATGTCGATTCGTCCGTCATCACCGAAATCGTTGCCCGCAACGAAGCCGCCGCCGCCAATGGCGATCCGCCCTTTCTCGACCTGAGCGTGGTCGATTCGATCATGTACGTCGTTTGCTCGGCGATCGCCACACCCCCGGCGGCCGATCGGTTTGCCTGGCCGCGCGCATCCCGCTCGAAAAAGCTCCACACCATCGGCCACCTGGATCTCGGCGTGTGGGGAATCCCGCTCTCGATCCCCATCCAGCACGAGATGGCGCGGCTCTTCATGCCGCACGATTGGGCCGTGCGGCGGGGACGCCGGTTCCACGAGACCGCCGCTCATGAGCTTGGACATAACCTGGGGCTGCGCGATCAGTACAACAAGAGCTATGTCGCCGCAATCGCCGATCGGATTACCTCGCAAGATCCTCCCGGAGCTCCGCCACTCTGGACCTGGGAGCTGATGGCGCGGGAAGACGATCTGCCGCTGCCGTCAGCCGCGCACCGGCTCATGCTCGGGTGGCTCCCTCCCTCCGCGGTCAAGCTCTTCAACTTCGGTACCTTCGGCGCCGCCGATGAAGAGGTCACGCTGCGCGCGGTGGCCAGCGGTCTGCCCATTCCGGGCACAGGCGAGTTCGCCGCCATCGAGGTTCGCCTGGAAGATGGCCGGAACTACTACTTCGAATATCGCCCGGCGGTGTCCGGCGCCATCGTCGACAGCAATAGCCCGGAAGCCTTTGCCGTCCTCGGTACCGAAGCGCTGACCCGGACGCCGGTTCCCACAGATCGCGCGCAGATTCTGCTGGTGGCCGACGATGACGACGCGGTCGATGAATTCGGGCTCCTTTATTCAGGGACAGGACTTCATCGAGCAGGACACCTCGTCGCCCGCGTTCGAGAACGAATTCATCGTCGATATCCTCAGCACCACCGCAACCACTGCAACCGTGCGGGTGCGTTATGCCGCCGACAACAAACCCGATCCTGGCATGACACCCTGGTCACCCAGCAGCAACTGGCAAAGCCCGGATATCGAGGTGGTCAACCACCGAAGCATGGCCGATCCCGCTCTTGCCAACGTTCCGTGGGAAGGGCACGACAACTGGGTGCGCGCTACGGTCACCAATCGCGGTTTGAGCGACGCCCATCAGGTTACCGTCGACTTCTTTGCCAAGGATTTCACCTTTGGCGGTGGCGCGGAGTCGAGTCTCGGCGCCCGCACCCTCGATGTTCCCATCGGGCCGCCGGTGATCTTCGAGTCCCCACGAACCTGGCGTCCACCCCAGGCCTGGTTCCCGATCGGCGAGCTGCACTACAGCCAGCACGCCTGTTTTGGAGGGCGATTCGGGCCATTTTTCGATCCGGTGACCCATCTCTGGGAGGTGACCACCGAGAACAACGAGGCCCAGTCCAACTACACCTGGATGGCTTCGACCAGCCACTCGCCCGCCACCCGGGAAATCACCGCCATCTGGGCGGACAACCCCTACGACGAGCCTGCGCTGATCAGCTTCTCGATCGACCAGCCGCATCCGCTCTTCCGCGTCTTTCTCGATCACCGGTGGGTCTACCTGCAACCAGGTGAGCGGCGCCAGATCCTGCTCATGGTCGAATCGCTGCTCGGAGACGACCGCTATGACCGCATGATCTCCGAATTCTGGGACCACGAGCGTGTGCTGGAAACCCGTTTGCGGCTCTCCGCGCTCGGCGACACCGGGGAAACCTGTGCCGACGATGTGATCGGCGGGGTGTCGGTTCGGATCGTTTCGGGGTATGCCACCGAGTTCGAGTTCTTCGATGTTCAGGGCGATGGGGGCGGATCAGCGGTCGGGCGCGTGGTGCAATCGGATACGCACGCGGGTGTGCAAGGCACGGTGGTGATCTCGATCATGCCGTTCGACCTGGACGACCCCACCCCGGAGATTGCCGTCGAAGCGCAGCTGGATTCACAACGGGTACTTCGGCGTCGAATTCGCGCGTTCCGAGATCCGCGGCAACGCGCAAGCGAGCTACCTGGGAGCCTATGCCTCGGCGCCGTGCGAAAGCAAGGTCGTCGAAATCGCGTAATGTCCCACACGGGAACGCCCGGCACCGTATGCTTGCGCAGTTTCTGTTGCAATTCCGAAAGGGCATGCTGTGCTGGGTCGACCGCTCGCAATCTGGTTTTTGGCGCTGGTTGCCGTGATTGCGGGGCTCACCACCCTTGTCGTCACCCTGCAATTCCTCGAGATCATTCCCTGGGCGGGAGACGAAGCCACCTTCTGGGGCGGTAAGTGGGCTGGGGTCTTCCTCTATGGATTGGAAACCTTCCTCTTCTTCGCGGTCGCGTTCGGATGGCTCACCTTCAAACCGTGGGCGCCGATCATCACGCTGTTGTTTGCGCTCTTTGGCTTTTTCGTCCCATTCATGACCTTTCTGGCCGGCACCAATCTCCTTTCGTCCGCGCTGGTGCCGATGATCTTTAGCGCGCTCATCGTGCTGCTGTCCATCCGGCCGTCGGTGCGTTTGGCGCTGGCCGAAGCCGCCGCCGAGCGCAGCTCCCCGAAACCAGCATCCGCCCCCAAGGCCAAGCCGAAGAAGGGCGCGCCCGCGGCCCCCGCGCCCGTGGTTCGCCCGAAGGGCTTCCGCTCCGACGACGTCTAGCGGGTCTGGTCTGCGTCCAGCGGCGTGTGCCCTGCGCCCATGCGCAGGTGTCTCAGGACGCAAAACCCGCGGACTCCGGACTCCAACATCTCCGCTGACGTATGATTTGCTCCAATCCCCGGCGTCTTCGTTCGAAACCGCCGGGCGGATGAGGTCATCACACAGAGTTGGGCGAAGAATCCCGGAATTCCTCCTGTGGGGAACAACGGGAAAGAGTAGCGGGCTCGCACGGTATTCGCGTTCGAAATGAATGAAAGGTCGAGAGGTGCTCGGACGACCAGCTCCCCTCTGGATACTCGCCGTCCTCGGGACGATCGGCGGATTGCTCTGCACCCTTGTGGTCATACAGTTCGCCGAGGTCATTCCCTGGGCAGGTGACGAGGGAACCTATATCGGTGGCCGCTGGACTGGTGTGGTGTTCTACGCCGTGGCCGCCGCGTTCTTTTACGCTGCTGCATTTGCCTGGTTGACCGTCAAACCCTGGGCGCACATGGTGACGATCCTGGCAGGGATCATCGGCTTCTTCGTTCCGTTCATCAGCCATATGGATGGAACCGCGCCGATTTCGAGTGCGGTTGCGCCACTCCTGGTGAGCGTGCCGATGCTCTTCATGGTCTTCCGCCCGTCGACCAACCGCGCCATGGCTATGGCGCTGTCCGGTCAGGGTCATGTCAAAACGGCCAAGGCTCCGCCGCCCAAGCCGATGTCCGCGGCCCGCAAGCGCGAGCTCGCCGAAGAGCAAAAGAAGGCAAAGGCCGCTCCCATGCCAACCAACGCACAGCCGGGCGCGGCTCAGCCGGCATCCGTGTCCTCGTCCATGGCCACGACCGCCGCCTCCGCCGTGAGCGCTGCATCCGCAACCATGTCGAATGTCGTCTCGAATCTCCCGACGACGGCGTCCGGCACCATCCCCAAGGCTGCCGCCGCCGCTCCCGTTCGCCCGGCCTTCGCCGGGATGGCGAAATCGGCTGCCGCCATGCTCGGGAAAACGTCGACCGCCACAGCTCCCAAACCCGTTGCGCCCCGCCCTGCCGCCCCGGCGCAGGCGCCCGCGTCGAGCCCGGCGCTTCCCCCGGGCCAGGCGCGGCCGCGCGGCTTCCGCGCCGACGAGGTCTAGCAAACAAAAACGCCCGTCCGTCCCAGGAAGGGGCGGACGGGCGCTGCACCGCTACGAAGAAACGGTGTTGTACGCCGAGATGATCAGCTCGGTGACCAGATCCGGCTGTGAGATGAAGGAGACGTGCGAGGCGCCTTCGATCTCCTGGGTGATCGACCCGGCCCGCTCGGCAAACGCCTGCAGCGCCGGGAGCCCGATGGTCTGATCGGCCGTGGCGATCGAGAACCAGGATGGCAACGTCTTCCAGGCCGCGGCCGGCACCGGCTCGCCGAAACCGACATCGGCGGCGGGGCGCTGGCTGACGGCCATGTACGCGGCTTGCTCGGCCGGAAGATCGGCGCAAAAGACGTCGTGGAACATCCCCTGGTCGATATACAGCTCATGGCCTGGAGGGGTGTCCGGTCCGGTCGGGTATTCCGCTGGGCGCAGGGCGGCTCCCACCGGCGATTGATACTTGGTCGCCAGGTCGAGCAGCGTTTCACCTTCGTCCGGTACGAACGCATTCACATAGACGAGCCCGAGCGCACTCGGAACCGAAGCGCCCGCCACCGTGATCGCGCAGCCACCATACGAGTGACCGACCAGCAGCACCGGTCCGCCGACCTGGTTCGCGGCCGATGCGATGTACGCCCCATCAGCCGACACGCCCCGCAGCGGGTTCGCGGGGGCAATCACGGGGATGCCCGCGGCTTGCAACCGGGTGATGACTCCGGCCCACCCGGAGGCGTCGGCAAACGCGCCGTGGACCAGGACGACGGTGGTAGCCGCCGTTGGAGTTGCTTCGGCTGCTGGTGTTCCCTGTGCCATGAGTTTCCCTTTCTGTACTGGTGCTCCGCCAGCGGCGGACACGCCTTCGAACCGAGTCAGGCCGGCCGCGGCCACTGCCGCTCCTCCCGCCATCGCGCCAACGACCGTGCGACGAGACAACAACCGATCCATTCGCGCCTCCTTTATGGTGTTTCCGTCACCGTGCAGCGGGACGTGGCACGTCGCTGCGTTCGACCACATTTGGTTCGGTGTCGGAACGTACCTGCATCATGGGGCGCGCAAAGCGAAAAGAAACCGTCAGGATTGCGTGTTTTTTGGCCGGGGAGTGACATCGGAAGATCACGTACGAGTGGATGCGTATACGCGCAAATCTCGCTGTGCCGGGTAGTCCTACGTGGGTTCCGGCGGGGTATGGCGAATCGCGTACGCGGCTGCGGCGGTTCGCGATGAGACGCCCAGCTTGGCGAGCAAATTCGCGACGTGCCCGCTCGCGGTCCGAGGACTGATATTCAGCGCTTCTCCAATCTCCCGATCGGACCGACCCTCGGCCAGTAACGCCAGCACCGCCTGTTCCCGGAACGTGAGCGAGATCGGCCCAGCGATGGGCGGCGCTGTGGCAGGCATCGGCGGCGAATCTGCCTCGGCCAGTGCCTCGGTCAGGAGGGCATCGAACGAAAGCGCCGCGCCGGCCTCCCAGGAGGCGCGAAACGTGCCGTCGTGCAACGTTTGTTCCAGGTGGGAAAGCACCGCCTCATACCGGGAACGTGCCCACCGCTCCAGCGAAAAACCCACCTGCTGGCTGAGCGCATCTGCCGCACCCAACAACCGCGCCGCTCGTACCGCATTGCCGCGGTCGGACTCCAGCATCGCGATCGCCACCAGCGCTCCGGCCAGAAACATCCGGTCCCCATGCTCGCGTGCCAGCGCAACGCTCTCTTTGTAGCGTGCCAGTGCGGCCGCTTCATCTCCGCGGGCCAGCGCCACATCACCCAGATAACGCAGGGTTTCGCCCAACCGCCAGGTGAATCCCCAGCCGCGTTGCCGCAGCAGCTCTTCCTCCAGATAGAGCGACGCGCGCGCCATATCCCCCATGGCCAGGGCCAGGCCGCCCATCGTGCTGAGCATCGAGCTAACGTATTGGGAACCGGCGAAGATTTGGGTTTCGATCTGGCGGTAGACCGTCAGGGCCTGATCGGCCCAGTCGAGCGCCGCGGCATAGTCACCCCGATCGTGTTCGACCAGGGTGAGGAGCTGGAGCGCCTGTCCCTCATAGAGGAGATGGCCATCGTTGCGCGCGATCCGAAGACTTTCGCGCCCGGTGCTTGCTGCGAGCTCGAAATCGTCCAGCAGCGTGGAGATCCAGCCAATACCGGAATAGAGGCGTGCCAGCTCTGGCGACGAATGCTCGCCCGCGCGTTCGATGGCGCTTTGCATGGTCGCCATCCCTTCGGCGTAGTGCCCGCGCACGATCCAGTAATTCACCATGGCACTGGCGATCTCGAGCTCCAGATCGATCGCTTTGGCCGTGGCCGCCCACCGCAGCGCTGCACGAATGTTGGCCAGTTCGAGATCGAACCGGGAAAGAATCTTCGGGCCGTCACCAGTCCAGATTTGCTCAGTGTTCGCCCGTACCAGATCGCGTACCGCTGCGGCATGCCGCTGTCGAATTGTGTGAGCTTCGTCGCTTTCCAACAGGCGCTCGAATCCGAACTCCCGCACGGTCTCCAACATCTGAAAACAGGGTTCGGCATCGTGAGGAACATCGGTTTTGAACAGCAAGCTGGCGTTGATGAGCGACATCACACCGTTGAGGAGATCGCCATCGGGCAGCACGACGTCTGCGATATCGAGCCGAAATCCATGCTCGAACACCGATAGACGACGGAAAAGCTGTTGCTCGTCGGGTTCGAGCAGGTCGTAGCTCCAGGCGATGGCCAGGCGCATGGTGCGGTGCCGATCGGGCTGATCGCGCGCGCCAGTGGTCAGCAGGTCGAGCGCGTGTTCCAGCCGGGCGCGGAGTGCCTGCGGCGAAAGCATGCGTACCCGCGCCGCCGCCAGCTCGAGCGCCAGCGGCAATCCGTCGAGCCGGGCGCAGATGGCCGCGACATCGGCGGCGCTGCGGGCATCGAGCGCGAACTCCGGATTGGACGCCCGCGCCCGCGCGACGAAAAGCTCGACCGCGGCTGGTATCGTCAACGGCTGCACCGGGAGATCGTGCTCGATCGATACCTGAAGGCGGGTACGGCTGGTGACCAGCACCTTGGCCTGTTGGCACTGCTCCAACATGCGCACCACATTCGGCGCGGCCTCGAGCAGATGCTCGAAACTGTCCAGAATCAGCAGCATCTGCTTGTTGCGGAGGTATCCGACCATCAGGTCGAAGGGGGGTGCAGCACCCAGGTTGCCGAGCTCGAGCGCGTCACAGACGGCTTTGCAGACGAGGAGGTGATCATCCGTCGCATCGAGTGAGACGTAGACGATACCATCGGGAAACAGCGCTGCGGCGCGATTTCCGGCTTCGACCGCCAGCCGGGTCTTGCCGACTCCACCCGGCCCGGTGAGGGTGAGCAGCGAAACTGCTTCGCCGGCCAGCATGCGGTCTATCTGCGCCAGCTCGTGCTCCCGGCCGATCAGCGCGCTCCGCGGGCGTGGCGGTGTCGCCGCCGACATGTTGCCGTTTGGCTCAGGCGGGGAGTCAAGTTTCATCGAGTCTGTTGAACGGTCGGCCATCCCGGCGCCCCTGGGGAGCTGAAGTGCAGAGCGGTCGCAGCCACGTTCCACATCGAATGTGAGTGTTGCTCAGATCATCGCATAGATTTCGCGCGCGCCGTTTCCGCAAACCCTCAGTGTGTTCCCAGCTTGGCCATCCAGGCGATCGCATCCGGCGTGCCCGGCTCCAGTACGCTCAGATGGGTAGCTTCTGGATACGTCTTGAAGGTGACGTCTTCGCCGTTCGCCTTCAATCGCGCCACGAAAGCATGATTCGATTTTGGGGGCAATGATCTCATCGGCATCGCCCTGCTCCACCAGAATCGGCACCCCCAGCCGGTGATTCAGTCCGGGAATGTTGGCATCGAAATACGGGCGCCCATTTCTCGATCACGTCGGTATGGAAGAGCTGATCGGGAGTGAACGGCCGGCAGCAAAGCGCACCGAACTGCATGCGCAGAACTTCTCGCGGATGGGCGCAGGAGCAGCGCGCCGGGCGTCTTCAGCGCATCGGCTTCTTCGAGCTCGGGATAGGCATTCACCCAGCTGGCGACACTGATCATCACCAGGATCGACATGTAGGTGCGCTTGTTTGGTCTCCAGCACGACATCCAGAATCGCCACGCAGCTCGGCCGCCGGCGCGACCAGCACGACTCCCGCGATCGTCAGCTCCGGGGCATAGCTCGGCGCTTGCTCGACCGCGAATGCCGCCGCATGGCCTCCCTGCGAATGCCCCCAGACGACCAGATGATCCGACACCGGGATACCAGAGAACCGGCGAATCGCCCGTACGCTGTCCAGCACATTGGCCGCCTCGACCGTCCCGACCAGATAGGACGAAGCACCCGGCGCGCCCAGCCCCTGATAGTCGGCAAACGCCACCGCGTACCCGGCATCGAGAAACGGCTTGATGTTGTTCGCGTAGACGTAGGTTGTTTCGTCCGAATTGGCGTCGATCGTCATCGACGGCGCGGCCCCGCGCGGCAACCCGGCGGTGCCATGCGCCACCGCCACCACCGGCCATCCACCCTCGGGCGCTGGTCCAGCGGGCGCGACCAGCAGTCCGGAGACGATGGACGGCTTTCCCTGCAGATCGGTGGAGCGGTAGAGCATGCGCCAGCCCGGCGTGCGCATCGTCCACGGAATCTCCTCGATCCGCACGATCTCGCCCGGCTCACCCGTCCCCACCACGCTCGGCGGCTCGTAAAATGCCGGCGGCGTGGGATACGTGACCTTTTGTTTGAGCGCATTCACCCCCGCAAACCCGGCCGCAATAATCGCCCCGGTCCCGATCTTCTTCGCAAGTGCCATAGGGGTTCCGTCTCTTTCCACACGACCGGATAGCGTCCATTCAATTGTGCCGCAGTTCGGTCTCCGCATGCCCTGGACGACGAAGGATCTGACCCTGCCTGCTTGGTTGCCTTCGATACTCCTCCGACACTGGCTGGTGCGCCTGTCGGGTTACCTGGTCGAACTGCACGGCAGCGACCCAATGAACATCGCCCCATGCGGAGTCCGGTTCCGTGCCGTCAGCGTCCCGCCGTGCGCGAGGAAGATGTTCCGCGCGATCGTCAATCCCAGGCCCGCGCCGCCGGTCTTGCGATTGCGGGACGATTCGCCCCGGAAGAGCGGCGTGAACACATTGGGCAGGTCTTCGGCGGGGATGCCGGGGCCGTCGTCCGACACGCTGAAGATCACCGAATCGGGCGCGGAGAGCACCTCGATCCAGATCGTGCTGTTCGGCCCGGAGTAGCGGATCGCGTTGTCGATCAGGTTGTCGATGGCGCGGGTCAGCATGTGCGCATCGGCTGAGATCTGGCACAGGTCTGGGCGGATATCGAGCAGGATCGTGCTGCCCTGATCGGCGGCGCGCGGTTGCAGCGCTCCCGCCACCCGCTCGACCAATGCCCCGAACTCCATCGGTGCGCGCTCTGGCTCCTGAGCGAGATATTCCAGCCGGGTGAACTCGAAGAGATCGGTGATCATCCGATCGAGCGCGTTCGCCCGTTCCCGCGCCAGCTCGAAGTAGTACTTCTGCTTCTCCGGGGTATCGGCCACGCCGGTTTCGATCGCTTCGAACGACCCGCGCAGCGCGAAGAGCGGGGTGCGCAGATCGTGCACGATCGCGCTGATGAACTGCTTGCGCTCCTCTTCCAGCTTTGCTTCGTGCTCCAGCGATTCCTTCAGCTCCACCGCCATCCCCTCGAAGGCGGCATTCAGCTCGCGCACTTCGCGCACCCGCGAGCGCGGCAGCGTGATGTCCAGATTCCCGCCGGCCACGTCGCTGGCCGCCGCGCTGGTGGCGGCCAACGGTTTCACCACCGTTCGACCGAAGAAGATCGCGATTCCAATGAAGGTCAATATCAGGAAGATGAAATACGAAA
The DNA here is from genome assembly GCA_963720855.1 of uncultured Chloroflexia bacterium. GTDB lineage: Bacteria > Chloroflexota > Chloroflexia > Thermomicrobiales > UBA6265 > JAMLHN01. The sequence goes on from CAVRGV010000005.1 coordinate 228,279, forward strand.
TCGGCACGGGAATAAAGCGGTCGTCCGGATCGTTGATCAAGTGGACCGCTGCGGTTTGATCGGTGGTGCCGTTCGGGATAACAGTGATGACGCCACCGTCGTGCGCTGGTAAACGGAAGCGTGACCCCTTCGGAGCGGTAGATCTGTTCGTCATCCTGGTAGAGCACAACTTGCGCATTTTCCGATTTGGCTTGCGCTTCCAGTTCTGCCTGCCAGGCCGGATCGTTCCACCGATCGCCGTTGTCCCGCAACATCTGCTCGGTTGCCGTAGGTTGCGGATGAATCGTGAGCGCAATGACGACGGCAACCATGCCGGCCCCGAACCCGGGTAACACCGCCAGTACCACCAGCGCGATGAACAGCCAGCGTCGCAGCGAAATACTGGAAAATCGTAACCAACTGAACAATCGAAGCCAGCGTTGCGGACTGCAATACCCAGCGGGTCAGCCGGTAGCACTGTTTGGTGCACCAGGCGAGCGGACGCCAGATGAGCCAGTCCAGCAACCGGACCGACCATTTGCGCACCGGTCCCGCGGAAGCGTTCATCAGACGGGCCGTCCGTCGAAGCGATAGCCCGCGCCCCAGACGGTGACGATCAGCTCGGGACGCGAGGGATCGCGCTCCAGCTTGTCCCGCAGGCGGCCGATGTGCACGGTCACCGTATGTTGATCGCCATACGAATCCCAGAGCCGCTCGAAGAGCTGATCGCGGCTGAACACCTGGCGGGGATGCTCGGCCAGCAGTTTCAGCAGATCGAACTCCCGCGCGGTCAGCGAAACCAGCCGGCCATGCCTCCGAACTTCGCGCGCTTGTATATCAATGGAAAGCTGCTCGAAATCGAGCGTCTGCCGTACCGGTTGGGCCGACCGGCCGCGCCCGTCGCAAGCACCGCTTTCACCCGGGCTACGACTTCCGCCGGGGTGGCCGACTTCACGATGTAATCGTCCGCTCCCAGCCCGAGCCCGCGGATCTTGTCGCTGTCGTCCATGCGCGCGCTCAGGATCAGCACCGGGATATCGCCGCTCTCCCGCACCGTGCGCAAGAGATCGAATCCGGAAAGCCCCGGCATCATCACATCGAGCAGCATGCAATCGCACCGGCTGACGTTGCAGCACCGCCAGCGCTTCGTTGCCGTCGCTGGCGGTCACCACCTGGTAGCCCTCGGCCGCAGGAAGTCACTCATCAGTAAGACGATCTCGGGTTCGTCGTCTACCACCAGAACGGTGGTGCGGTCGTCAGTCATTTGGGCAATCTCATTCGGCGGCGAATTCCGCCTCGATTGCCATTATCAGAGGCGGCTCCCCGCTTTCCAAGGCGATTTCACCCATCTGATGCGAATGGCTACCGGTTGTTGAGCAGGTGTTGAGGTTTCGACCAATGGGCCGTTGAGAAACGCTCCCTAGTATCGAGGTCGGGTCATCGAATCGGATGGCCGTAAGCGAAACACCATGAAGCGAGGCCACAACCCAATGCGACTCCGGAAGCGAAACGAACCGATTGTCCCGATCGACGGCGCCATCATCCAGGCATCCCAGGTGGTCAAGACCTACGACACCGGCTCGGCGAAAGTCGAAGCGCTCAAGCGGATCGACTTCTCGGTCCAGCGCGGCGAGATGGTCGCGGTCATGGGGCCGTCCGGCTGCGGCAAGACCACCCTGCTCAACTGCCTCTCCGGGCTGGACAGTGTCGATAGCGGCCAGATCATCCTCGATGGCAACGACCTGGCGCAGATGGGCGACAAGAAGCGCACCACCTACCGCGCCCGCCGCATGGGCTTCATCTTTCAGGTCTACAACCTGCTGCCCGTGCTGAGCGCGGTCGAGAACGTCGAGCTTCCGCTGCTGGTCTCCGGCATCAAGCCTTCCGAAGCGCGACAGAAAGCCGAAGCAGCGCTGGCCACGGTCGGGCTTGTCGGATTGGGCGAGTCACCGCCCGGCGGAATTGTCTGGCGGCCAGCGCCAGCGCGTCACCATCGCCCGCTCGCTGGTCAACAATCCGGCCATCGTCTGGGCGGACGAACCGACCGGCGCGCTCGATTCCCACACCGCCGATGAGATCGTCGGTCTGCTGCGCGCGCTCAATCTGCAAACCGGCCTGACCACCGTGATCGTCACCCACGACCAAACCGTCGGCGACCGCTGCGACCGCATCGTCCGCATGCGTGACGGCGAGATCGAACCGGCTGCCACAACGACCGTCGTGCGCGACCGCTTCGCCCCGGTCGGCGTCACCCGCGACACCTACCAGCCCGTCGAAGCCCTGGCCGTGTAGGCGACGGTTCGTAGTGGCGGGACCTGTGCCCGCCAGCGGCCGCAGGCCGCCATTTCGCTCTTGACAACCCTGGTTCGGGTCTCGAAGCCGAGCTGTGGACATCTCCGTTATCGCGCGAAGCGCGATTGGCGGGCACAGGTCCCGCCACTACGACAAGTCTGATAAGAGGAGAACTCCCAACATGACTGAACTTTTTGGTATTCCGATGTCGACGATCGTGGTCGCGCTTGCCGCCATGCTCGCCATTTGCCTGCTTTCGATCGCCTGGGTCTGGACCCGCCGCCGGGTCATCTTCAATCTGGGCGCGCGCAATATTCCCCGCCGCAAGGCGCAAACCGCCCTGATCGTCTTCGGCTTGATGTTGAGCACCCTCATCGTCACCGCCGCGCTTGGCACCGGCGACACGGTCAATGGCTCGATGACCTCCGAGGTCTATTCCAGTCTGGGGTCGATCGATCAGTTCGTGGTCGATCGCAGCTGAAGACGACATCGATGGCAACAGCTTCACCACCACCATTCCCTGCTACCTCCTGGACCGAGCTGCAACCAGCGATCGACGGAACCGAGCTGGTCGATGGCGCCAGCCCGCTGCTGGAACGACGCGTCTCCGCCCGCGAGCTGTCCAGCGGAATCGGCATGCCCGAGCTGGTCGCGGTCGGTCTCGATCCGGCGACCGTCGATGCGATTGGTGGCCTGAACGCTCCCAACGGCGACACCATCGACCTCGCCAGCCTGCCCGAAGGCTCGGTCGTGCTCAGCCAATCGACCGCCGATGAGCTCGATGCCGCGGTCGGCGATCAGCTCGAAATCTTCGCCAACGACTCCAGCCAGACCTTCACCGTCGCCGCCATCGCCGAGAACAGCTATCTCTCCGGGATGCGCCGCGACAACGACTCCGGCGAAGAGATCACCGGCCTGGCGATGACCCTGCCCGCTCTGCAGCAGCTTTCCGGGTTGGACGACCAGATCACCGCTATCGCCCTTTCCAATGCAGGCGGCGTGAAGAACGGACTCGACAACGACGCCGCGGTGCAGTCGGCGCTGCTGCCTGCCGTCGAGCAAGCCGGACTGGCGATCAACCCACTCAAGCAGAACTGGCTGGACGATGCCAATCTGATCGCCAGTGTCTTCACCGGACTCTTCCTGGTGGTCGGGCTCTTCTCGATCTCGGCCGGTATCCTGCTCATTCTGCTGATCTTCACCATGCTCGCCGCCGAACGCCGCGCCGAGATGGGCATGGCCCGCGCAGTCGGCGCGCAGCGCAGCTCGCTGGTGCAGCAGTTCATGAGCGAAGGCACCCTCTACGCGCTGCTCGCCGGTCTGGTCGGCTCCGCGCTTGGGGTTGGCGTCGCCTATGCGATCTCGCGGGCGTTCGCCTCGGTCTTCGGCACCTACGCGCATATCGAAACCTCGATCTCCGCCACCAGCGTGATCGCCGGATATTGCCTTGGCGTGGTGATTACCTTCCTGGCGGTCGTGGTCTCCTCCTGGCGCATCAGCCGGCTGAACATCGTCGCCGCGGTGCGCGATCTGCCCGATGCCAGCCATCGCAACCGCTCCTGGAAGACCTTCCTCTGGCAGGGACTGCTGGTGGCGGGCGGCGTCCTGCTCACCATGCAGGGCATTTCGTCCGGTTCCGCGATGCCCTTCACCACCGGGGTCAGCCTGCTGGTGCTGTCGATCGCGCTCATCCTGCGTCAGGTCGGACTCTCCAGCCGGAAGGTCTTCAATGCGGCGGGCATCTTCCTGCTCGATCTTCTGGCTGCTGCCCAGCGATCTCTTTGCCCGCATCTTCGGGGAGTACGACGGCGACTTCGAGATGTTCTTCGTCTCGGGCATCTTCCTGGTGATCTCGGCCACGCTGGTCATCATGCAGAACGACCGCATGCTGCTGGGCCTGGTCTCGCGCCTCGGTTCGGTCTTCCGATCGCGCGGCGCGGCGCTCAAGCTGGGGGTTGCCTATCCGGGCGCCGCCCGCAGCCGCACCGGCATGACCATCGCCATGTTCAGCCTGATCGTCTTCTCGCTGGTCATGATCGCCACCATCAATCTCAATTTCGAGCGCGCCTTCCTGGGCGACTCCGCCAGCGCCGGATGGGATATCGAAGCCGAGGCCGCCAATAGCGTGCCGCTCGACAATTTCGCCGGTCAGCTCGAAGCCGGTGGCATGGATCCCGCGTCGATCGCTGCGGTCGGAATCGCTCACCCACGCTACCGACGGTCAAGCCGCGCTTCCCGGCTCGACCGAGTGGAAAGAGCTCGATATCACCGGCATGGATGCCGATTACATTTCCAGCACCGACTGGGAATTCAGCGGCCGGGCCGAGGGCTACGCCAGCGACGCCGCCATCATCGAAGCCTTGCGCACCGAGCCGGGTGTGGCGGTGGTCGATTCGTTCATCGTCAGTGGTATGGACGATTCGGAGCTGACCACGCTCTTCGAGAGCATCGAGGCCAGCGACAGGGCATTCACGCCGGTCGAGCTGCAGGTTCGCAATGGCGATGGCACACCGGAGACCATCCGGGTCATCGGGGTCATCTCGTCCAAGCTCTCGGAATTCTTCGGGCTGTACACCAGCGAGGCAACTGCCGCGCCGCTGCTCGCGTCCGGCGCCGAGAACCAGCTACGTCGTCAAGCTCGCCGATCCCGCTCAGGCGGATGAAGCCGCGCGCGAGATCCAATCGATCATGTTGCCGGACGGCGTGAAAGCCACCTCGTTCCAGCAGCAGATCGCGGACGACACGGAAGAGAACCGCGGCTTCTTCCGCATCCTGGAAGCGTTCATGGGGCTCGGCCTGATCGTCGGCATCGCGGCCATCGGGGTGATCTCGTTCCGCAACGTCATCGAGCGGCGGCAGCAGATCGGCGTGTTGCGCGCCATCGGCTTCCAGCGTGGACTCGTCTCCTGGACCTTTCTGATCGAAGCCGCCTTCATCGTCGGGCTCGGCGTCCTCTCCGGCACCGCGCTCGGTCTCGCGCTCGCGCGCAATCTGCTCACCGGTGAAGAGATGGGCGCCACCGGAGGTATCAGCTTCGTGGTGCCGTGGAACACCGTCGGTATCGTGCTGGCGCTGGCGGTGGTCGCCTCGCTGATCACCACCTGGCTCCCGGCCCGGCAAGCCTCCCGCATCCTCCCGGCCGAGGCGTTGCGGTACGAATAGCTTCAGGTACGCAACGTACCATTGAACGGAAGGCGTCCCGCGCCCACCGTCTCATCCTGAGCGGAGCCGAAGGATCTCCTCGCCGCAGCGAGTGGTGGTCGCACGAATGACTCGTGATGATCGCAACGAACACGAACGACGGGGAGTCCCGCGACTTGCGGGGCTCCCCTCTTTGAACTGACCAGGTGTAACGAATGAAACAGGTAGCTCTTCAACTCACCCGCGGGCTGCTGCTCGCGCTTTCGATCGGATTCTTCGGCGCGCTTGCGCTGACCGCTATTCCCATGTTCGTCCAGGCGCAAGACGCCCCCGCCGCCGAGTGCGATTCCGGCCCGAACGTCGCCTGTCCTGCGGTAGGCGACCCGAGCGCGCAATACATCGGCTCGGTCACTGCCGTGCCGGACGGCGTCATCATCCTGCTCACCGACGACGGCCTCACCAAAGCCCGCGATTGCGACGGCCCGGAGTCGATTGCCGCCATGGCGCAGTCGCTCTACGACACGATTCCCACGCGAAGACAAAGCCGAGTTCCAGCTCGATTGGACCAGCCAGACCCTTTTCGACGAGATCTACGGCCACGCCTTTCTCAACCGGCTCTCCGGCGGCATCGGCGCGTTTGGCGACATCCACGAGCGCTCGAATCCGATCAACATCGTCTTTGCCGACTACGGCGGCCCCGGCTGCGATGACCACTGACGCCCGCGCCGAGCAAACAACCTTTGCCGCGCTGGGCGCCGTTCACCGGGCGGGTTGCTAACCATGCAGAACGTGATGCTGCTGGATCGAATCGACGCCATTGCGCAACGCGCCCTCGACGAATCCGAGGCTCAGGGAATGGCGATCGGCATCTCTACTCGCCAACCGGTGAGCGCATCCTTCGCACCTATGGCTTCGCCAATCGCGATGCGGGCAATTCCAGTCGCGGAGGAAACGCTGTTCGAGATCGGCTCGATCAGCAAGAGCTTTCTCGCCATCGTCTTCATGCAGCTCGCGGCGGAAGGGAAGATCGATCTCCACGCGCCGGTAACCGACTACCTTCCCTGGTTCTCGGTCCGCTCCGAGCATGCTCCCATCACCACGCATCATCTCCTTTGCCACACTGCTGGTCTTCCAACCGGCTTTGCCCATCGCCCGGATGGCATCCTCGAGCTCTGGGAGCTGCGCAACTGTGCGCGCAGCCCCGCCGGGCGCGTTTTGGCACTACTCGGATGTCGGCTACAGCCTGCTGGGCGTGCTGGCCGAGACGATTCTGGACCAACCCTTCGACACGATCCTGACCGAGCGCGTGCTGCAACCGCTCGGGTTCGATACCGCGACCGCCTCGGTCACGTCCGCGCTGCGCCCATCACTGGCCGTGGGATACAAGCGGCAGTTCGACGACCGGCCCTGGCGTAGTGGATCACGGGTCTATCCGGCGACCTGGATGGAAACGTCCTCTGGCGCGGGCAGCATCGTCATGAACGTCTCGGACATGCTGGGATACGCCGAGTTCCTTCTTCGCACCTGGAATGGAGAAAACTCCCCTGTCCTTACCTCCGCCCAGCTTCGGGCGATGGTCGATCCAGCACTTCTCCCCCCGCCGGCAGCGGAGGAGGGCTACGGCTACGGACTCCTTTGGGGTGCGGATGACGATTCCGACCCACCGGGCCAGGTGATCTATCTGGAGCACGGTGGCGACATGGTTGGCTACGAATCCGGAATGCTCGTCGACATCGCAAACGGCATTTGCGTCGTGATGCTGGCCAGCGGAGCCGTTCCCGACTACCGGGTGACCAACGACCTGCGCAAGCTGGTCGCGGCCTCGATCGATGGCGATCCCCTACCGGAGCTGAATGACGAAACCCTCCGCGCCTATGAGGGAGCGGATGCCTGGGCCGGAACGTGGCGCTCGTCCGAACGCACAATCGAGATCGCCATCGACGGCGACGGTCTGACCCTGATCGACGAATCGCAACGCATTGCGCTGCAGCGCTATTCCCGTCACTCGAACTATTATCTGACGGTCGATCATCCTGACTGGGACCGGTTTCTTTTCGAAGCCGAGCCGCGAAGACGGTGAAGACGACACGCTCGGCCCCATCGTCAAGCTCTTCCATGGAGGGGAATCCTTCGTTCGCGACGGCGAGGCCCTCCCCGAAACGCTCGGCTACCCAGCCGAATGGCACGGTTTCACCGGCATGTACCGTTCCTACAATCCCTGGTATCCCGCCCTCCAGGATCGTCTTGCGGGATGGCGCCCTCGTCCTGATCGACGCCGGCGGTGACGCCAGTCCGCTTTTGCCCGAAGACGACGGCTTTCGCGTTGGAGCCGAACCACCCAACTTCGACTGGCTCCGCTTCGATCCCGTCATCGACGGCGTATTCGCAAGGGATCCACTTCGAAACCGGCGCCGTCTACACCCGTTTTGCCGGCAGGTGATGCCCGCCCCATCCGTCAGGTTGGGGCAGAGGTCAGATGCATACCTGGGCAGTGCCCAGCGCTACCAACCCGGCTTTTCCGCCATCCCGACCCCGCTTCGGTCGTAGCGAAGGGCCCCGTGCTCTCTCGTCTCTGCCGCTCCTGTGGCGGAGACCCCTTCGGTAGGAGCGGCTCCCCGTGTCCAGAGGCATGCATCCGTGCGTCGTTCCTGGTCTCGCAACGGGGCACGAACGTGCGAACCCCCTGTGAGATAGTGTCGCTCACTACCCCGTTCGACTACTTGACAGGGTCAAATGCCAATGCAATAGTGCATTGGTCCTGAGACAAGATCATTCGGTCCGACCTCCATTGCGGGCCGCCTGCCGCTCGACCGCGGGGTTCCATGTGTACGTTGCTCGCAACGGGCACGCTATGCGGATGTGCGTGTCCAGCGATCGGGCGGGATCCTGCCACACGGCCCATATCCGCGTCGATTCGCCCTGCGTTCCGCGGCACCGCGACAGCCCGAACCTCGAATGGATTCCGCTCCGAACTGACTCTGCCACAGCATGCCATGGCATCTACCGTCATTGTTCAGGAGCAGAAACATGAAATGGTTGCGACTCGTTTTTGCGGTTGGATTGCTGGCGATCGTGCCGCTCTCCCACCTGCGACCGGATTCCGCCTCCGCGGCACAGGCCACCACGACCTGCGCCGACAGTGAAGAAATTGCCCTCCTCGGATTGATCAATGCCTACCGCGCCGAGAACGGCGCCCCGCCGCTGGCGCTCAGCCAGACGATGAGCGTGGCGGCCGAGCAGCAAAGCCAGGATATGGCGACCAACGACTTCCTCGGCCATACCGGCTCCAACGGATCGTCGTATGTCGATCGGTTGACGGCGGCCGGGTATATCGATTCGGGGTCCGCGTCTGAAAACGTCTTCGCGGGAGACGAAACCGCCGCCGGTGCGTTCGGGTGGTGGAAGAACAGCCCTCACCACAATGCCACCATGCTCGATCCAGCCAATGTGGCGATTGGCATCGCGCGGGCCAACAATCCAAATTCCACCTATAAGTGGTATTGGACCACGACCTTCGGGCACACCGCCGATGCGCTTGGGTGTGTCGGCGGCGCTGCGCCGGTAACCGATGCCGCCGCCACCGCGACACCGACCGAAGTGCTTCCGCCCACGCCAACTCCGGCTTCCACTGAGGCAGTCGCCCCTGTGGTCGAAGCGACTGCGACAGAAGCGCTTCCGCCCACGCCAACTCCGGCTCCGACCGAGGTCATCGCCCCAGCGTTCGAAGCGACCGCAACCGAAGCGCTCCCGCCGGCTCCCGCACCACCGCCAACCGATGCCAACGCTCCGGTCGCGACGGCCACGGAAGCGCTTGCGCCAGCCACCAATGATGCCGCGCAACCTACCGTTGCGGGCCAGACGGTGGCACAGCCAGCCGGAGACGGAGGCACGACCGGGACCGAACCGGCCGTCGTGGCGCCAGCGGATGGCGCGGTCACGACCGATCCGGTTGCTACCGCAACCCAGGGAGGAACGACCGCCGCCCCCGCCGACTGCGGCGACGCGGAAGAGCTGGCGTTGCTGAAATTGATCAACGACTACCGCGCCCAGAACGGGGTCGGCCCGCTGGTGCTCGGCCCGGCCATGACCGCTGCCGCCACCGTGCAGAGCAAGGACATGGCCACCAACAACTTCCTCGGGCACGACGGCAGCGACGGCTCGACCGTCTGGCAGCGGCTGGCGACCGCTGGGTACATCGATCCCAACACCGCTGGCGAAAACGTCTTCGCCGGCGATCAAACCGCTCAGGGCGCGTTCGATGCCTGGAAAGCCAGTCCCGGCCACAACGCCAATATGTTGAACCCCGCGTATGTCACCATTGGCATTTCCCGCGAGAACAATCCGAATTCGACCTTCGGCTGGTACTGGACGAACACCTTCGGCCAGACGGTCGAGGCCAACGCGTGCGCGGGCGCGGCCCCAGCTGTCCCGACCACGGCCGCCATCGCGACCGAGGCGGTCATGCCGACCGAGGCTGTGACAACGGACCAGCCGGTCGCAACCGCGACCGAACAAGTGCAGGTCCCCGTTGCCTCTCCCGATCAGGATGGCGATGGACTGAGCGACGCCGACGAAGCAAGCTTCGGAACCGATCCCGCCAATCCGGATACCGACTCGGACGGTGTGAGTGACGGAGCGGAAATCGCGGCTGGAACCGATCCGCTAAGTACGGGAACCGCGATCGAGCCTGGTACGGACCAGGACTCGGACGGCGATGGGCTCAGCGATTCCGACGAAGCGCAGATCGGCACCAATCCGAACCTCTTCGATACGGATGGCGACGGCGTGAGTGACGGAGACGAGCTCTTCGTCGGTGGCACCGACCCGCTCGATCCGAACAGCGTCTAGCCTCGTCCGACGAACGAAAGCAATGCAATGCAACCCCGGTGCGAGTGCACCGGGGTTGCACCGTCTCCACCACGCTGCCGGGCCACGAGTGTTCGGCCCAGAACGGGCTGTCATTCTGAGCGACGCGAAGAAGCTCTCTCATGGGCAGCCAAGAGAACGTGAAACCGTCGGGCATGCTCGACGGTTTCGTGGAGCGGTTCCTGGGTCTGGTGAATCCGGAGTGCTACCTGCGGACGAGTGCCCGAGAACCTTCTCTGTCCAAACGCTTGACAGTTGTTTGACCGACTGCAATAGTTCGGCAAGTTGACAACAATTCACGGGTCGGCGTTCTAACCGGGGCCGTCATTCGTTCGATCGATTGAAGATCAGGGCAGAGCGAGCGAACCCAACTTCCCTGTTCGATGAGCGGGCTGCGGTTCATCCTGATCGGCGGGACATGCTGCGTCAGCAACCCGCGACGAGCAGATTGGCTGCGCCCACCCCTGCCACACCCAGCGCGTGTCTCCCCAATCGCCCACTGCACATCGCATGAACAAGTCGACGTCTTTGAATCTCGGATGTACCAGGTTTTGTGAAGGAGTGACCGCAATGAGATGGTTGGGCCTCGTCGTTCTTTTCCTTGGGCTCGTTGCCACGTCACTGTCGGTCGGGCCAGCCGCCGTCGTGGCCGCGCAAACCGGCAATGTTTGCGCCGACTCCGAAGAGGTGGCGCTGCTGCAACTGATCAACGAATACCGTGCAGCCAATGGCTTGCAGCCCTATGCCCTGAGCCAGACGTTGAGTATTGCCGCCGACCAGCAAAGTCAGGATATGGCGACCAACAACTTCATCGGGCACGACGGCACGAATGGGTCGTCGGTCTTCGAGCGAGTGGCCGCCGCAGGCTATCCCGGTGCCTCGATTATTGGTGAGAATGTCTACGGGCTCGATGGCACCGCCCAAGCCGCCTTCAACTGGTGGAAGAGCAGCCCGGGCCACAACGCCAACATGTTGAACCCGGACTTGCGCGCCATTGGTATCGCGCGCGTCAATAATCCAGATCGCGGCTGGTACTGGACCAATACCTTCGGCTCAACGATCGATGGGCTCGGCTGCGTGGGTGGCGAGGAAGCCGTCGTCGAACCAACGGTCGCGCCAACCATGGAACCAACGCTAGAGCCGACCCTCGAGCCAACGGTCGCGCTTGGCGACCCCGGCACGGATGACGGCCAGGCGCCGGTCATTCCTCCCCCCGTCGTCGAAGGGGAAACCACGACTGGCAACGAATCGGTTGTCGTCGAGCCGACCCCAACTGCCATTTCTCTGGCACCCGGCTGCGAAGGGTTCGACGCCGAGGAATTAGCGCTGCTGATCTTGATCAACGACTACCGCGTCGCCAATGGCTTGCAGCCCTATGCCCTGAGTCAGACGTTGAGTGTTGCCGCCGACCAGCAGAGTCAGGATATGGCGACCAACAACTTCATCGGGCACGACGGCACGGATGGGTCGTCGGTCTTCGAGCGAGTAGCCGCCGCCGGCTATCCCGGTGCCTCGATTATTGGCGAGAATGTCTATGGGCTCGATGGCACCGCTCAGGCCGCCTTCAACTGGTGGAAGAGCAGCCCGGGTCACAATGCCAACATGTTGAACCCGGATTTGCGCGCCATTGGCATCGCGCGGGTCACAGATCCGGTTCGTGGCACCTACTGGACGAACACGTTCGGCTCGACTGTCGATGCACCGAGCTGTGTCGGTGGCGAGGTAGCCGCGGTCGAACCGACCACGGTGCCGGCGGAACCAACAGTCACCGAACCTCCGGTAGAGCCAGGTGACGACGCCGCGACGCCAGTCATTCCTCCCCCCGTCGACGCAGGGGAGTCCACGACGGGCGACGAGACGCCGGTCATTCCTCCCGCCGTCGATGCAGGGGAGACCACGACGGGCGACGAGACGCCGGTCATTCCTCCCGCCGTCGATGCAGGGGAGACCACGACGGGCGACGAGACGCCGGTCATTCCTCCCGCCGTCGATGCAGGGGAGACCACGACGGGCGACGAGACGCCGGTCATTCCTCCTCCGGTTGTTGAAGGAGAGACCACGACGGGCGATGAATCAGCGGTCGTCGAGCCAACCGCGACGGAAACCGAACAGCCACCGGTCGAGCCGACGACTGAGCCACAAGCGCCTGCCGTCGCGCTCGCACCCGGTTGTGAAGGGTTCGATGCCGAGGAGCTGGCGTTGCTGACCTTGATCAACGACTACCGTGCAGCCAATGGCTTGCCCCCCTATGCCCTGAGCCAGACGCTGAGCAATGCCGCCGACCGGCAAAGTCAGGATATGGCGACGAATAATTTCATCGGGCATGACGGCACGGATGGTTCGGGGGTCGGAGACCGAATAGCGGCGGCGGGTTATCCCAATGCTTCCGCACTTGGTGAGAATGTGTACGGGCTCGACGGTGCGGCCCAGGGCGCGTTTGGCTGGTGGAAGACCAGTCCGGGGCACAACGCCAATATGTTGAACGCGGACTTTGCCGCCATCGGCATCGCACGCGTCTACAGTCCGGATCGCGGCTGGTACTGGACGAATACGTTCGGCTCGACCGTCGATGCACCGAGCTGTGTCGGTGGCGAGCAACCAGGTATCGATCCGGCTGCACCGGGCGACGATCAGGCGGACGTTCAACCGACTGCTACCCCGAGCGATACCAATGGCGCAGCGGCACCAGCCGCCGGCACGCCCGTCGAAGAAGCGAACGCTGGTGCGGTCAGCGATCCGGCCTGTGCCGGGATCGATGCCGAAGAGCTCGCGCTGCTGGGGCTGATCAATGACTATCGGGCGCAAAACGGGGTCGGACCGCTGGTCCTGGGTCCAGCCATGTCTGCGGCAGCCGATGCGCACAGCCTCGATATGGCGACCAACGATTTCCTCGGTTCTATCGGCTCGAACGGTTCGACGAATGCCCAACGATTGACCGAAGCGGGTTACGCGGGCGCGGACACCGCTGCCGAGAATCTGTTCGCAGGGATCGAGACCGCGACGGGCGCGTTCGGCTGGTGGCGGAACAGTGGCGCCCAGGGACCGATGTTGCTGAATCCTGCCTGGGTCCACCATCGGCATCGCGCGAAACACCAATCCGAACTCGACCTACACGTGGTACTGGGACACGACCTATGGCCAAACGCTGGAGCCTGGCTCGTGCTCAGGTTCCCCGACTCCTCAGGCCACCGAGACCGCGTTTCCCACCGCGACCGAGGCTGAGTTTCCCATCGCGACCGGAGACGACTTCCCCACCGAGACCGTGACGTCTGACCAACCCACCGGCGACGGTTCCGATGAGCTGCCACCGACCGAGGAGAGTGGAGACGGTTCCGCCGATAACGGAGATGGAAGCACGGAGGTCGATCCAACCCCAGATCCGGATGATCCGGCGACCGATCCTGGCGCTGGTCAGGACGCGGATGGCGATGGTTTCGTCGACTAGTCCGTAGCGTAGATCGGCACCGATCCGATCGATCCGAACAGCGTCTAGCCCGATCCTTCGAACGAAATCAAAGCGGTACTGCCCCGATGCCATCGCATCGGGGCAGCGCCGTCTCCGGCACGCCGCTCGGCTACGATAGTTCGGCCCAGAAGGGGCGTCTGAACGAACCTGGGAGAAACCAACCGTGACCGAACCGCGACAACTGGTGCTCGATGTCGACGTAGGAATCGACGATGCGCTGATGATGCTCATGCTCCTGTCGGAGCCCTCGGTCGAGGTCGTCGCGGTCGGCTCGACCCATGGCAATTGCACCGCTGCTGACGCCGCGTCGAATGCGCTGCGCGTGCTGGAAGCGGTCGGCGCGCACGACGTCCCGGTCGCGCTGGGACCGGAAAGCCCGCTCGATCCGCCGCATCAGGCGAGTCACGTGCATGGGTTCGACGGTCTCGCCGATCTTGGGTTGCCTCGTCCCAACGGCACGATCACCGGCGAATCGGCTCCCGACCAACTTGTCCGACTCGGCCAGGAACGGCCCGGCCAGCTCGACCTGATCGCGGTCGGTCCGCTCACCAATCTGGCTGCCGCGCTGGAGAGCGATCCCGCATCGCTCAAGCGTTACCGCTCGGTCGCCTGGCTGGGCGGCGTTTCGCTCGCGCCGGCCGAAGAGCTGGTCAACGACTACTTCGACGCCAACACCATCTCCAACCCGGACGCTGCCCACTCGGTGTTCAGGTCCGATACGCCTGTCACTGTCATCCCGATCGATCTTTCCTACCGCGCCATCCTCGAAGACGCGCATCTCGACGCGATCAAGACCGGCTCGACCCCGCAGGCCGCATTCGCCTGGAAGATCCTGCCCTTCTACAACGACTTCTACGAACCATGGGTCGGGCGCTGGACCTCCTGCATGCACGATCCCATCGCCGGGGCGATTGCCATCGATTCTTCCTTTGGCACGCACGCGGTCGAACGCTCGGTCGTGCTCGAACCGTACAAGGACCGGGTACATGCGCACGGCCAGCCGGAGCCCGTTCCCGGCCATCCACCCAAGCGTATCGTCGATGACGCCGACGTGACCCGCTTCCTCGACTACTTCGTCGAGCGGCTACTCGGTCCGGTGAATCCGGTCTATGAGCAGCGATCATAGAAGCTGAGGAAGTGCGCACCACCACGGCTCGAGGAGGGCACCGTGCCATCGACATCGCGCAGAAATCTCATCGTCGCATCCGCCTTGACCGCGCTTACCACCCGCGCCGCGGTGGCATCCACACCGATTGCCTCTCCCATTGCAATGGAAGGCGCGCTCGGGGTGAACTACGATCTCGGAGCGGAGCTTGGTCGAGGGGAGTTCACTCGTCTTGCTACCGATGAGCAGTTCTTTCGCGATGAGCTCACCGCCATCCGCGATCAGCTCCACTGCCACTCGGTCGGACTCTATGGATCCCGCCCCGAGCAACTGATCGCGGGCTTGAACATCGCCGCCGATCTTGGGCTCGATATCCGTTTGCAGTCCCGGCTGAACTTCCTGCCCGAGGCCGAGATGGTCGAGCGCTTGCTGGTCATCGCGGCTGAAGCCGAGCGGGTTCGTCAGCAGGGCATCTCGATCGTGCTAGACGTGGGCTGTGAATACCTGCTCTTCGCCGATGGAATGATTCCCGGGGAAGACTTCTTCGCGCAGATGGACGCCATCACCAGTGGTAATGTCGATTGGGTCGACGTGATGCAGCGTTATTTAGCGCTGCTCGCGATGCTCGCAACCACCGCCCGTTCGGTATTCACTGGACCAATTACCTATTCTGATACCCCTGGCGAACCCGAGCTCTGGGATGCGTTCGATATCATCGGGATCGACCATTACATCAGCAGTGAAACCATCGACAACTATGTGGAAACCATCGACGCCCTCGCCGCAACCGGCAAACCGGTCTGGGTGAACGAGTTGGCTGCCCGCCCTGGCGCGGCGCCTCCGAAGCTGGTGGCATGGCCTGGGACATCGTGGAAGCTATGAGAGCGATCCGCCGCAGATCCTCCCGGAGCAATGACGAAGAAGCGCAGTGGGTCATAGTCGAGACGCTGGATTTGATCGATCGCTCGCTGGCGGAGCGAGCCTACCTGTATGAGTTCATCACCGGCGGTTCGACCCGTAGCAACGATCCCCTGTATGACTACGATCTCACCGGTTACGGCATTGTCTCTACCTGGGGAGCAGGCTCCGAGTTCCCGTATGAGACCACCGGGTTCTGGGAACCGAAAGTGGCCTTTCACGAACTGGCTGCCTGGAACTCAGGCGGTAGGGCGCATGCGGCCAAAGTCAAGAACCAGCGAAACCCGGGTGAAGCGAAGCGTACTCAACAATGCGATGGATCGCTCACGAAAGGTAAGCGATCGGGTACGCTTCGCAGATGAACCTCTCCCTGCTGCAAATCACCAGTGACGGCCACCTCTCCGAATCGCGCCTCGCGCTTGCGCTGGGAGCGGTCGGGCTGGTCATCATCCTCTCCGCGCTGGTCTCCGGCATCGTCGACCGGGGGCCGGTTTCCGAGGTGCTGGTCTTCATCGCCATCGGTGTCGTCGTCGGCCCCTGGGGGCTCGATGTCATCGACTTCGGGATCGACGCACCACCGGTGGTCGCGGCCGGCACCATCAGCCTGGTGCTGGTCTTTTTCATCGATGCGATCAAGATCAATGTCTGGGAGCTGCGCAAGAACTGGTTCCTGCCCGCACTGGCGCTCGGCCCCGGTGCGCTACTGACGATTCTCTTCACGACCGTGGTATGCCATTGGTTGTTCGGATTGTCGTGGCTGCTTTCGCTGGTGATCGGAGCGGTGCTCTCCTCGACCGACGCGGTGCTGTTGCGCGATGTGTTGAACGACAAACGTGTGCCGAAGTCGATCCGCAACACGCTCAGTGTGGAAGCCGGCACCAACGATGTCATCATCCTGCCGCTGGTGCTCATCGCTACCGCCCTCGCCGCCGGTGAGGAGCGCAGCAACCGGGATTGGCTCACCTTTGGGTTCGATCTCTACGTGCTCGGGCCGCTGCTGGGGGTGCTGGTCGCGTTTGTCGCCATCAAGCTGCTCGGAGTGGTGCGCGCGCGCCAGCTTGTGCGGCGTGACTACGAATCGCTCTATTCGATCGGGGTGGCCTTCGTCGCCTATGCGGCTGCGCAATCGATCGGCGGCAGCGGGTTCCTGGCGGCGTTTGCCGCCGGGCTGACCATCTCGATGATGGATCAGGAGCTCTGCGACTGTTTCATCGAATACGGGGAAACCACCGCCGAAATGGCGATGTTGCTCACCTTCGTCTTCCTGGGCGGTGCGCTGTTGATCTCGGCACGGGAAGCATTCGACGTCAAGACGATCCTCTTTGCGCTCTTCGTCCTCTTCCTGGCACGGCCGGTCGCGTTCTTCATCAGTCTCTTCCACGCCAACATCAGCCGGCAGGGGAAGATCGCGCTCGCCTGGTTCGGGCCGCGCGGGCTCAACTCGTTGCTGCTGGTGATTCTGGCGGTGGTGGAAGGTCTGCCGCAGCCCGAGGTGGTCTTCGGGATCGTCAGCGTCACGGTGCTGACGTCGGTGGTGCTGCATGGCTCGTCGGCCACCCCGTTGCTCAACCGATATGCGAAGAAACAGAAAGAAGCATCTCTTCCGGAAGAGACTGCCGTAAGCTCGTCCGCCCTGCTGAATGCCGAATTGAAACCGCCGCAATTGCACGATGCGCCGCGCATGTCGCCGGAGTCGCTCTACCAGCTCATCCAGTCAGGCGAGCCGCACACGATCTTCGATGTGCGCCGTCGCAGCTCCGGCGAGGATGGGGTGACGATCCCGGGAGCCATCCGGGCATCGCTGGACGATCTGATCGACCTCATCGACGCGATACCCAAGGGACCGCCGGTGGTGCTCTATTGCGCCTGCCCGGAAGACGCCACCGCCGCGCGCGGCGCGCTCATGCTGATCGACGACGGGGTTCCAAATGTCTTCGCGCTCGCGGGCGGCTGGAATGCCTGGAAAGCAGCAGGGTATCCGGTCGCCACTCGAGAACTGGTGGCGGCGTAGTCCGCGAGCGGACACAGCTCACGACAACGCGTCCCATGCGAGGCTTGGTTGTGGCCCACGCAATGGCGGCCTTCGGTCGCTGGTGGGCACAGGTCCCGCCACTGCGACAATTCGGGGGGAACGAAAAAGCGCCAGGGCAGATGCCCCGGCGCTTTGGCACTGATTGGGAGAAGTCGTTACGCCTTGCGGCCCATGAGGTATGCATATCCCCATGAAACGACGAACGCGCCAACGACGCCCAGGATCAGGCTACCGATGGACCAGTCGATGACAAACTCGCGGTCATCGATCCAACCCCAGACGATACCGCCCAGGACAGCGCCGATGATACCCAGCACGATGTTGGCAATCCAACCCTGCTGGCTATCGGTGCCGGCGAGCTTGCTGCCAAGCCAACCGACCAGTGCGCCGAAAATTACCCAGGAAATCAACCCCATTGAACCCATCCTCCTCTGAACGACTCTCCACGCCAGCGTCGTTGCTGGTCCGCCCCAGCAGTTGCACTCTTGCGCCATCCCATAATGCTGTTCCCGGCTGGCAACGTCAAGAGGGTATGCCGCAAAAAGTTGCACGATCTGTGCGTACGAATGCCCCTGCATCTCTTCGAGTATGCCACGTTCGGTCACAAAGTGTGCCGAATTCGGATGGTCCGGGGTGGTGCTGAGCGCTAATCCGCTTCCATAGCAGCGGGGGCAGTTGGCAGGCGAACCGTGAACTTGGTGCCGCGTCCCTCTTCGCTGTCGATCGCCACCGAACCGCCATGCGCCTGTACCAGCGATGCAACGATTGCCAATCCCAGGCCGGTACCGCCCCGACTGCGCACGCGGCCGGGATCGGCCCGCCAGAAGCGCTCGAAAACGCGCTCCTGATCGGCTTTGGAAATGCCCGGACCTTCGTCCTCGACCGAGATATCGACAAAGCCCGGCTCCGGCGCTACCACCACATGCACCGGGAGTTTCGGCCGGGGTGTGGGTGCGGACATTGGTGAGCAGGTTGTCGATCACCTGGCGCAAGCGGTTGCGGTCGCCGATGACGGTGGGGTCGCCGGTTTGCTCGAATGGTTACCGTGCGGGTGGGGTCGACCACTTCGAAATCGGTCACCGCTTCGGATACGACTTCGCCAATATCGACCGGGGCCATTTCCAGCCCGCGTTGCTGGTCCATGCGCGCCAGCAACAGCAAATCGTCCACCAGCCGGCCCATACGCCGCGATTCGGACTCGATGCGGCCCATGGCCATATCGACCGATTCCGGGGTCTTCAGCGCGCCTTGCCGGTAGAGCTCGGCATATCCGCGTAGCGAGGTCAGCGGGGTGCGCAGCTCATGCGCCGCATCGGCAACGAATCGGCGCAAGCGATTCTCGTTGTCCTCCCGGACCAGCGCCGCTTGCTCCACCTGCCCGAGCATCACGTTGAGCGCGCTGCCCAACCGGCCGAGCTCCGTGTGCGGATCGTTCTCCGGGACGCGTTGGGTCAGGTCGCCGGCGGCGATCATTTCGGCGGTGCCGATCATCTGATCCACGGGCTCGAATCCGCGCCGAATGACGAGCCAGGACGCAAGCGCCGCCGCTGCCACCGCAAGCGAGCCAGCCACCAGAATCGTGCGAATCAACCGCTCGATCGAGCTGTCGACTTGTTTCAGGGAGCGGGCCGTGATGAGGTAGTCGCCATTGTCCCGGGTGGTCACGAGCATGCGGTAATTGAATGTCCCATCTTCCGACGGAACGGTATCGCATCGTGTTGAGCATCGCGCTCAGCTCGGAGCTGGGAACCTCGGGTATGCGGGGTGGGGAATCGGGATCGTCGGTATACCCACTTGGCTCATTCCAAACGGTCGTTCCATCGGGAGCAAAACAAAACGATGCGACCGAGCGCTCGTAGATATCCCGCCCAGCGTCGCCATCGCTGTCGCCCTCGTCGATGATGGTGGCACCGACTACCTGGGGGGTGGCCTTGGTCCATTCCGCCGGTTCCCATGGAGGCGGCCCTTGCCATCTTCGGCTTCGCGACCGGGGAGCCGCTGACTTCGTACGGGGGTTCCTTGTCGTGATCTTCCGGTTTGGGACCCTTTGCGCTGCGCGTTGGCGATGATGTCGTCATCCACATCCTGCACCAGCGCGGCGCGGGTGTCCCGCACGAGCACATAGCCAAGTGAGGCTATGGTGATCAGCAGCACACCCGCGATCGCGAGAGTCAATCTGGTTCGAATTCTCACCACACACCTCCCCAGGTGCCGATGGTGTTGGCACCTGGCATACGTCGCCGGAGCTTGGCCGGTTGCTTAGCGCGCGCCGGCCGGAGCGTTATCTGGCACACGAATCGAATAGCCGAATCCGCGCACGGTTCGGATCAGCTGGGCGTCGCGGTCGTGCAGCTTGCGCCGCAAGTAGGATACATAGGTTTCCACCGAAGCCGGATCGCCAGCGAAATCGTAATCCCACACATGATCGATGATCTGCGTTTTGGAAACCACACGCTCGCGATTCAGCATGAGATAGCGCAGCAGGCGGAACTCGGTCGGCGAGAGATTGATCTCCTCGCTCCCGCGCCAGACGCGGAACGAGTCCTCGTCGAGCACCACATCGCCCACTTGCAGGCGGGATTGTTCCACCTCGGGCGCACTGGTACGTCGCAGCACCGCGCCGATGCGCAGCAGGAGCTCTTCCAGACTGAACGGTTTGGTCAGGTAGTCATCCCCGCCGCGGGAGAAACCGGCCCGCAGGTCGGAGGCGTCGTCCCGGGCGGTCAGGAAGATGACGGGGGTGAGATCGCCGCCGCTGCGAATTTTGCGGCAGACCTCGAAGCCATCGAGATCGGGGAGATTGACATCGAGCACGATGAGGTCGGGCGAGTTGGATGCCGCGCGCAGCGCCTCCAGGCCACTGGCCGCGCTTTCGACCTGGTATCCGGTAAACCGCAGCGCGGTGGTGAGCAGCTCGCGAATCGGCTCTTCGTCATCGACGATCAGGATTCGCTTGCTGGCTGTTTGGTCTGGGGTCATGGTCTGCATCTCTAAATTCGTCTTTCATTGATGTCCGGCCTGCATTGGCCAGACGTGCGTTCACGCCGCGGGAGACTCGCCTCAGGAACCGAGGTGGGGACCGGAGTGCCTCCGATCGTGCCGAAGCTCGGCATTTCCACCGGAGTGATCGGTATGCGCGTTGGCTGTGTTTGCCAGGGAAGCTGATCGGTCTGGCTCAATCCGTAGACCCCAACCCGCCGATGACGATCACTGGAATCAGGACCACGATCGCGATAGCGGCAATGATCCACTTCCGGCTGTTTTTCTTCATTGTCGTCTCCGCCTGCGCTTTGGGCTGCTCGCGTCCGGTCAGGAACGCGAGCAGCAGGGTTCAGTTTAGGCAGCCGAATTGACGGCAACCACATCGATCTCGAGCTGAATGGTGTCCTCGATGGAAAGGACCGGGCCCACGATC
Organism: uncultured Chloroflexia bacterium; assembly: GCA_963720855.1. Classification (GTDB taxonomy): domain Bacteria; phylum Chloroflexota; class Chloroflexia; order Thermomicrobiales; family UBA6265; genus JAMLHN01. The sequence continues at coordinate 249,493 of CAVRGV010000005.1, forward strand.
GGCTTCTCGATGTCGAAGTCCGCGACATCGAACTGGGACTTGGCGGTGCCGGTCATGGTATTGCCATCCCGGGCCGCGGTCACTTCCCAGGCCATCGTTTTGGTCACGCCATGGAGGGTGAAGTTTCCAACCAGGGTGAAGGTGGTTTCCTCGCCGTCGGCCGGCATGGTGAAGTCCTGAACCTCGGTCACCACGAACTCGGCCAGCGGAAACTCATCGCTCTGCAGCGTGTTGCCACGCAGGAAGTTGTCGCGGCGGGACGAATCGGTCACGAAGGTGCGGACATCGACATAGATCGTCGAGCAGGCAATCGGGTTGCCTTCGGCATCGAAGAGGAACGCGCCCTGGATGGTGTTCGTGGTACCGACCACGGTGTTCGCGCCGACGTTCGCCAGCTCTTCCTCGGCGATATAGCGAGCTTCCGACTGGGCTGGATCGACCACGTAGATCGAGGCGGCGCCGAGTGCGGCGGGATCGGTCTCGATGGCTGAGCAGTCGATCGTGCTGGGCTCGGTGTCGAGCACTCCGAACGTGGTCGGGGTCTGCGCCGAAGCCGCACCCGGGAGCATGGTGACCGCTGCGCCTGCAAGGGCGAGTCCGGTCATGGCGAGTCCGGGAGCCCGGCGAGTCAGAAGTTCGAGATTCATTCGTACACTACCTCCATAGTGCTGCCGGCAGATGGGCGCCCACTCACCATGAGTGTGCAACCAACCCAGGCTGCCGGCCTGTCCATCCAAAATCGATGTCGTGTTAAATCGCGGCGTCCGTGGAAATCGCGGCTGCCCGTGGCCACCACGTCTGTCGCGGTTGCGTCGTCACCGGTGGCGGGCACCGCCAGGTAGCTGCGGCTCACCCAGCCCTGGGTGCCATCGAAATCGACCTGGTACCAGACCATGTCGTCGACGGTTTCCGGACCACTCGACGACCTGTCCCTCGGCCGATGCCGCAAGAATCTCGACGACCTCGGAGGTGCTGCCTGAACCGGAGCGCAGATTCAGCGATTCGGTGTTCACGATGACCGTCGAGCCGGTAGCCAGTGAGCCGGCCGAGGCGGAATCGACCAGGAACTCGGCCGCGACCCAACCGGTGTCGTCGTCGTATTCGACCTGGTACCAGGAGTAATCGCCGCCGTCGACCGGTCCGTCGACCACGGTGGCCCAGGTGCCGTTTTGCAGCGTGGTGACGATCTCGGCATCCACCGAGGCGTCGGCGCGCATGTTCAACGAATCGGCATTCACCTGCACTGTTTGTCCTGCGGAGAAAGCCGAGGTGGCGGCGTCCTGTGCGGCCACGCGGACCAGACCGGTCTCCATCGAGACGATTCCGGTGCCTCCGAGGGCAATGGTCAATGCGGTGGCGGCGATCGAGACGCCCTTGATCAATGAGCGGGTGTGCATGGTCGTCCCCTTTCCTTTCTGTCCTGATCGGTGCGGTACGGCCTCTGGGAGGGAGAAGGCCGCACCGCGGGTTGTGTCGTTGCGATCGGCTGTCCGATCGATCTGGGACTATCCTAGGGTCCGTCTCTGTGGGTGATCTGCGTCTTTCCTGAGAATAACCTTGGAATCCTGAGAACCGGGCGAACCACGATCGTCGGTCCTCGTGAAGGACCTCCGTGTCCAGTCGGGTCGATGGGGAACGGAAAGCAACATGCGGGCACGTTGCGGCTGCGGCAGGGGAGGCGACCCTGCCGAGGGGAGACGGTAAGGTTACTGAGTGATGCAGACGTGATCCCTCCGCAACTGGCACGTGGAACGACCAGTTGCAAGATAAGAACATATGTTCTATCCTATGCGTAAGCGGCACATCGGCGGACAGATGCATGCCTGGGCAGTGCCCCAGTGCTACCCGCCCGGCTTCCCCGCCGTCACCCAAGGCTCCACGCGCGGACTCATCATAGAGTGATCGTTCGTCGAGAACATTCGATGCAACCCTCGCATCCGACCAGGGCGAAGCCATACCCTCCGCGCTGTCTGTACCGCGTCGCAGGGAACGCCCGTCGGAATCGCAGATCTCCGTGTCTGCGTTTCTGGTGGCCACTGGCCCGGTGGCGGCGGAGTGACCAGCGCCGCGAAGGGGTCTTGCCTGCCGCGCGTGGAGCGAGTACCGTGCGGCAACCACGACCGGTTCGCTCGATTGCACGCCATGGGACGTATCGATGAGCATCAACAGTGAATTGCAGGATTGGACTGCCTTTTATGCTGCCGTGGCTGGGGTTGCCGGGGTGCTGGTCGGGTTGCTGTTCGTGGCACTGGCCTTGAGTCCCGGGATCATGCGGGACACCTCACCCCCCGGGTTGCGGGTCTGGTGCTCGGAGACCTTTCACAGCCTGGTGCTGATGCTGAGCTTCGCGCTCATCTTCCTGATCCCCGATCCGACTGGCCTGGGAATTGGGATTCCCATCGTTGCCGTCTCCATCCTCGGCCTGCGCCAGATGGCGGCTGATGTGCGCTCGCTGCGGACCGATCCCGATCCGCGCTGGTCCGGAAAGTACGCCGCGGTGAAACGCTTCGGCTATATGATCGCGGCGTATCTGAGCGCGATCGTGATCGGCGTCAGTCTCATGCTGAATCGCAGCGAGTTGATCGACTGGATGGTGCTGCCGATCTTTCTGCTGCTCATCAACTCAGCCATCAACTGCTGGAACATCCTGAAAGAGATCGGCAATCTGCCGGGAAACTGATGCAACGATTTCTCACGTTCGGTCAGCAGGATGGTTGAATTGGGGAACGCCCCGTACGTCATCCATATCCAAGGGAGATGAGCTGTGACCGAGCAAACCGTGACGACTGCCATCGACGTGGCTGACTTTCGCAAGGAGTTTCTGGCGGTTTGGAAGGAAATCTTCGAGCCGACCGACGGCCCGCACTATCTGCTGGACGATGACAATTCCTTCTTCGAAACATTGGCGGATGTTTCCGCGGATGAAGCGAACATCCCGGTTTCGAAGCAGTCCGCCACCCTGGCGGCGCAGGTGCAGCACACCGCCTTCTACGTCGAAGCGCTGCGCAAGGGATTGGAAACCAATTTCGAATACAAGGCCGATTGGGACGCCTCCTGGCAGATCGACCCGGTCGATGACGCGCAATGGCGTGCCTTGATCGATCAGCTCCGGGATGCATACGAGTGGGTCGTCACGCTCGCCACAGAGACGGTCGATTGGAATGCCGACTTTGTTGGTGGCGCGTTTGCGCTCACAAGTCACGCCGCCTATCACCTGGGCGAAGTACGGCAGGGAATCGGGGTGATTCGCAGCCGGTAACGAAGGAGACCGAAGTCGCGGGCAAACCGATGGGCACTATGCCACCCCACCCAACCTGCCATTCGCGAGCGACTCGTGCTACTCGACCGATCCGGTGATGACGGGTTGGGGGCCGAGGTCGGATTCCCGAATGATCTCGGGGGCGGCCTCAGGGGCTTCGCCGATGATCGGCTCCTCCTCGACACGTATCGGCGACTCGGCGTCCGGCGGCGGCCAGTGGCGCGCAGTGCGGTTGATCCAGAGAATCACGGGGATCAGGCAGAGGCCAAGCACGATGGCGACTTCGAAGCTGAGTGTGTTGCGCCGGGCATAGAGGATGCCGGCCACGATAGGACCGAAGGACGAGGCCAGCCCACCGGCCATCTCTACGATGGCGAATCCGCGCGCTCGGAAGCGAGCGGGGGCATTGACCCCAAGCGAGGCATTGAGCATCGCCCAGGCCGAGAAAAATCCGCCGCGCAACAGGTAGGCGAAGAGAATCACCGGCAGGGCCGCGCTCGCGTGGAAGAGGATGAGCGAGATGACGATCGATCCCAGCGCAATCGCCACCGCCAGGAACGGCTCTTTCTGGAGCTTGCGCGTGCGGGCAACCGCGATGCCAAACAGGGCGGAGCCGACCGCGCCCAGCGCTGAGAAGATAGAGATCGAGGCGGGCTGATAGCCGCGCACATCTTCCAGGAAGGTGGGGACGAAGGCGACTCCCAGCGAGCAGGTAAAGACCACTCCGATCAGGAGCAGGGTAATCATGCGAATCCGGTAGTCGGACATCGCTTCCCGATAACCAGCTTGTTGCGAGAGGTCGCGCGCTCTGAGTGAGGAGGGTTCCTCGATCTTGCGCAACCAGATGAACGAAAGCGCGGTCAGGATGGCGGCCAGCAGAAAGGCGGCGCGCATACCGGCCACGGCAACCAGCACGCCGGAGAGAATCGGCCCGATCGCCAGCGCGACCGAGGGCCCGACGGTAAAGATCAAGGCGAAGGCGCGCATGCGTTGCTCGCCCGCTTCGGCGGCAACCAGGGTTTGCAGCAAGGGAAAGACCAGCTCACCGATGGCGACGCCGATGACCAGCACGATCAATTGTTGCCAGCGGGTGGCAAGCGCGGCCGCCATCAACCCCAGAAATGCCGCCGATCGCGCCACCATGATGGTGCGCCGGTAGCCGAACTTGTTCGCGATGTTCGCCGAGGGGAAGAGAACGAACATGCGCAGGATGCCGTTCGCCCCGAGGATCAATCCGACGATGGCGATCGGCGCGCCCAGCTCTTCGATCCAGAGCGGCAGGATGCCGAGATAGGCCCCGTAGGCCGACTCGATCAGGATGAGCGCCCAGAAAATGGGCACGACGGGTTGTGGAAGCCCTAACTGCGGGCGCCGGAGGCGGAGCACGGGAAACGTTCCTGACGATCGCCGGGCATCTTCCCGGCCAATCGGGAACTATACGGGGTTCTTTGCTTCGCCTACGTCGACCATATAAAAGTGGAAGCTTGAGTTATGGTCCCCAGCAGCGGATTTGACACCCAGGATTGATGACGGGGCCAGTCGGCGGCCGCACTATTGCTGTGGCGATCACCTTCATGTCACCTTTCTGGGCCTCCGCCTCTCCAACAAAACCGCTGAAAAAGAGGGCCAGTATGGCCATCGCTCCCAGGAAACCCAGTGCTCGCTTCATTCAACTACCTCCAATGTTATATGAGACGAACTGATGGGCGATTCTGAAATATCCAGATCTCGCTGAAGCTGGCGAGTAGCAGCGATCTGACGTACTAGATTCCTCCGCCCCAACAACGAAGCCTGCATCCCTGCTCGTCTCGATCAACCGAAACCCGTACTTGAACCGGATCGCCCACGACGTAGTAGTCGAGCAAAAACGCGAGCGACGCGTCACTGCTACCAGCGCAAATCAGTTCTGGCTTATCGATTGCAAGGGCAACAAAGTCCAGCTCTGGAATGGGATTTGTTGGATCGCCCATCCCGCAAATTCTGGGACCATCGATCATCGTGAGCAGGAATCCGGGTCGGGGCCACGCTTCAATGGCGACCTCGTCGGTGACTCCGGTAAAATCGAGTACGCGAAGAATGAAGGTTACTGCCCGTCCTTCGAGCGGCTCGTTCGAGAACGTATAGGCGCCTCGCCCGAGCGGGCCAATCGGCCGCTTCACATTGTCGATCCCCAGGATCGCGACTCGAGCTGGGAGGTCATTCTTCGGCTTTATCTCTGTGCCACCGGTCACCGGAAAGATGCGGTGGCTATTTTGGCAAGTGCCATCACCTGGAGTTGCACCACTGATCTCGACCTCGCCTTCCCAGACGACAGCTACGTAACCATCACCAACCTCTGCTGGGAGCGTAACAATGTTGACTTCGCCGTTGGCGGGATCAGGATTGGGGCTCAGGCGGAGTTCCCAAGCCCGAAGCATCAGGCTGAAGGCATCGGGAACCTCAATGGGAAATTCGCACTCATCGATCAGGGGTGGATAAAACACGACGTCTCCTCTCCAGCTACGGACATCTTCGTACGCGACGTGGGACCAACGTTTTGGGCATTGGAATCTTACACACTTTCATTTGCACCGAGGTGTGGTGTCGAGACATTTCTACTTCCGCGAGGCACCGGCGCCACTATCGAAAGCATTTGGAATTGCAATTTCCAGCCATCGAGCGCGCATCTCCTGTTGCTTGCCCATTTCCCTGTGCAATTCGAGGCGCGGCAGGCCAATTTCCGCTTCAACGACCTGAATAATCTCGTCGAGCAAAGGGGCTTCAACCGAAGAGAGCGGAGCGTTCGTTACCGTTCTCAGATGCTCGGCTGCTCCAAGCTTCTCTGCCGCTAAGGTCATCTTCCCTTGCGCAACCAGGATCATCGCGTCGACCTCGAGCGAGGCGGCCAGCATGGGCCGATCACCGCGCAATCGATATCCCGCAACAGCGTCGGCAATCAGAATCGTCGACAGCGCCACATTCCCACGTTTCAATTCGATCGACGCTCGTCGCAGCCAGCAAAAATGCAAGCCATCGCTTGCCTGCATTCCGCCCAACGTCTGTTCCGCTTTCTCGAGTAAGTCCGCAGCGCACTCGAGCTCGCCGCTGTCTTCATAAAGTTGCGCCAGGTAGATCTGACTCAGTGCCAGGCCTACGTCGTCACTCAATTCCAACTGAAGCGCGATCGCCTCTTCATGGAACCGAAACGCTTCCTGGATGTCTCCACTATTTCGAGCCCAAACGGCTAAGTTCACGAGGCAGCTAATTTCTCCGCGTTTCGATCCGATCTCCTGGCAGAGTGATAGCGCTTCTGACTGAAAGCTAAATTCATCGCCGCTGCGGCCCTGCATACCGGCCACCATACCGAGCGCGGACAGCGATTGCGCGAGGCCAAGAGGATCTTCCCGTGATCGAACGATTTCCAGAGACGTTTGGTAGAGCGCTTCGGCGGATCGTAGTTCCCCGCGCTCGACACCCAGATTTCCCATTCGACGCAGAGCCGCAGCACGTAAGAGCGGATCGATTGATTCTGCCAGGGCAACTGCTTCTCCGAACCAGGCATGTCCCTCGATTCCCAAACCCCGCGTGGACCAGTAGAACCAAAGATTCATGCAGAGGTCGAGTGCTTGTTCAGCAGATCGGCTCTCCAGGCTCCACTGCAGGGCGAACCGTAGATTCGCGATCTCACTATCGATGGCGGCAAGCCAGAACTGTTGCTGCGGTCCCCCTTCAATGGGCATCATCGCTTGCTCTGTGAGCTGAACACAGTAGCTAGTATGGGCCGCACGCGCCGCTTCCAAATCACCACTCGCTGTCAACTGCTCGAACCCGTATTCCTGGATGGTTTCCAGCATGGAATAGCGAGGTTCGCCGTCGTCGGTTTCGGAGAGGCGGACGAGGCTTTTGTCTCGCAGGGAGCCAAGGATCTCCATGGTGGCGACATCGTCCAGTCCGGTCACCGCCTGAGCACCGGCCAGCGACCATCCCCCTTGGAAGACGGAGAGTGCACGGAAGGCGACCTGCTCCTCGGGGCGAAGGAGGGCGTAGCTCCACTCGATGGCGGCCCGCAAGGTCTGGTGGCGTTCGGGGAGGTCGCGGCTTGTGGACGTGAGGAGCGAGAGTCGGGAGGAGAGCCGGGAGCGCAGGGCGTCCGGGCTGAGCACGGCCACGCGCGCGGCTGCCAGCTCCAGTGCCAGAGGAATGCCATCGACCCGGCGGCAGATCTCGTAGACCGATTCCTGATTGGCGGTGGTCAATTCGAAGGATGGGCGAATCTGCTGGGCCCGCTCGATGAAGAGCTGCACTGCTGGGCCAGCATGCTGATCGAGCTCGATGGGGAGCGGCCCGATGTCGATGCGCTGCTCGCCGCGCAGCTCGAGCGGCACCCGGCTGGTGGCGAGGATTCGCAAGCCGGGCGCGTTCGGCAGCAATCCGGAAATGAGTTGCGCCACGCCATCCACGATCTGCTCGCAGTTGTCGAGCAGGAGGAGCATCTCTCGGTCGCCGACATTTTCGGTAATGGCGCGTTGGGTGTCGGTGCCGGTTTCGACCCGCACTCCGAGCACGCTCGCGATGGCGGTTGGCATGAGTGCCGGGTCCCGAATACCGGAAAGATCGACGAACCATATGCCACCGGGAAATGCATCGATCAACTGGGTCGCGGCGTGGAGCGCGAGTCGGGTCTTCCCGATCCCGCCCGGCCCCAACAAGGTCACCAGCCGGGTGGGGGAATCGAGCAGGAGGCGGCGCATCTCGGCCAGCTCGACTTCGCGATCCAGGCAGGTGTTGAGCGCCACCGGCAGGTTGTGGGCCACGGCATCGAGCGTTTGCAGGGGCGGAAAGGCGTTCGGTAGCCCTTCGATTTCGAGCTGGTAGATGCGGTTGGCGCCGGGAACATCGCGCAGGCGGCGTTCGCCCAGATCGCGTAGTCCAACGCCGGCTATGCCATCGGGTTGGATTTCGTCCGCGACGGAGCCGGCCAGTAACACCTGGCCGCCATGCCCGGCGCGCAGCAGGCGAGAGATGCGATTGAGCACCAGCCCATGGAAATCCCCGTCGCGTTCCACCGCTTCGCCGGTCTGTAGCGCAATGCGCACTGTCAGCGGCTGGGCCAGCCCAAGCATTTGCCAGTCGGTTGCGTGGAGGTCCCGCTGTGCGGCAACCGCGGCGCGGGCGCCATCGAGCGGGAACGAGAAGACCGCGCAGACGGCATCGCCAATCGTCTTGAAGATGCGCCCACCGTTGGATGCCACCGCGCGTTGCAGGATGGCATCGTGCACCGCCAGCGCGCGCGGCATCGCCTCCGGATGGCGCTCCCATTGGCGGTAGCTGCCTTCGATATCGGTGAAGAGGAAGGTACGCCGAAGCGATACCGACTCGTCAGACGAGTGGGCGACCGATATGGTCCCGTTGACGTCGATGTCAGACCTCCAATGTGTTGCGTTTTCCCGATTGTACACGCGGGTAGAACAATTCTTCTCGTTCGTGAGCCGGGCCGCATCGCCGTCATCGACTGTGCAATTTTCCTGTTTGCCTGATGGTGCTTCTATCCTTGCTTGCGGCGTTGCCGACTGGCCGCCGGGAGCACACACATGGTCGAATCGAATGGGGATCTGGCCGCTTCGGGCGAAGCGCGCGCCGCCGAGGTGGGCTTGCGATATGTCCATGATGACGCGCCGGGGATTCGCCGGGTCAAAGCGGGCAAGGGGTTTCGCTATCTCGATGCGTCTGGAAAGCCGGTGAGCGCCGCGGTCAGGGCGCGCATCGAGGCGATCGTCATTCCACCCGCCTGGACCGATGTCTGGATCGCTCCCACGGCGAACGCGCATATCCAGGCAACCGGCCGCGATCAGCGCGGCCGTAAGCAGTATCGCTATCACGACCACTGGACCGCCGCGCAGGCAGAGACCAAATTCAGCCGCCTGGCTGAGTTCGGTCGCCATCTGCCGGCGATCCGGCGCCAGATGGATGCCGACCTCCGCAGGCACGGTATGCCGAAAGCCAGGATCGTGGCGGTGGCGTTGCAACTGCTCGACTCGACCCACATTCGCGTCGGCAACGAGGAGTACGCACGCGACAACGCATCGTTCGGATTGACGACCTTGCGCACCCAGCACGCCGAGGTGAGTGGCGCCACCATCCGGCTGACCTTCAATGGCAAGAGCGGCAAGGAGTGGTGCGTCGATTATCGCGACCGGCGCACCGCCAAAGTGGTGCGTATGTGCCAGGAGCTGCCAGGGCAGCGGTTGTTTCAATATGAGGATGATGCGGGCAACCTGCAGCCGATCGACTCCGATGATATCAATGCCTGGTTGCGCGCGGTTACCGGTGGTGGCTATACCGCCAAGGACTTCCGCACCTGGAGCGGAAGTGTGATCGCGGCGGCGTTCCTTCGCGATGTGGAGCGGCCGGAAAGCGAGTCCGGGCAGAAGAAATGCATCGTGGCGGCAATCGATGAGGTGGCAGGCATATTGGGCAACACGCGAGCGGTCTGCCGGGCGTCGTACATCCATCCGGATGTGCTGGACGCGTTCACCAATGGCACACTGGAAATGGTCGACTTGCGCAAGACGGGGGTTTCCGCCGCCGATGCAAAACTGCTCGATCCGGATGAGCGCTTTCTGCTGGCGCTGCTGAACGGCCGATCTCCAGCGGAGAAGAACTCATGAACCTTCCCGAACAGATGTCGCCCGCAGGGTTCCTGGCGATCGGTGTCGCCATCGGCGCAGCGCTCGGCGTGGCGTTGGACAACATGGTCTTCCTGGGTGCTGGGGTAGCTATTGGCGCGGCGCTGATGGCAGTCCAAACCTCTCGCCAGGGTGAGCAGAAGGACTCCGAACCGGGCGACCGCGAGGACTCGCTCTGAACTGAGCCTACGTCCTGAATCTCACAACAGGAGGTCCCTCCTCGTTTCATCCATCCTGTCCGTTTGTGGGCCGGATCGTTCGTGAGGAGGATGCATGCGCATTACCCAGTCCGCCATCTCGCTCAACGTTGCCGACGTGGAGCGGTCGGCTGCGTTTCTGGAAACGCATTTCGGTTTTCAGCGGGCGATGGAAGCACCCGGGTTCATCTCACTCGGACGTGAGGATGCGGGGTTCAATCTGATCTTTCTCGAGGTCGGGCTGGCCAGCTTCAAGCCAGCGACGCATGCCGCGGCGGCGGGCATGGGATTGCTGATCGCGTTCGTGGTCGACGAGATCGATGCGGAGTGGGAGCGGTTGCAGGGACTGAATCTCGTCGTTTCCGACCTCCATCGAAACCGAGCCATGGGGCGAGCGGTATTTCCAGGTGCTCGATCCGAACGGCATCATCTATCAGTTGGTGCAGTGGATTTGAGACGGACGCAACTGTACTGATGTTGTTCGTCCGGAACCAACGCCCTGGTCTCCCTCTATCGCTATTCACTTCTACCCTCTACAGTTAGGGAAGTGCACATTCCTCTCGGTTCACGTCGATTGTGCGAGTCGAGCCCATGCTGCGCTCGGCTCTGCCCGAAGAGTGGTTCTCGTTCGTATTCTCGCCGAGTAAATGCCCTGGAGTGCCGAGATGAGCGAAAGCGACGAGGAATTTCTCGATCCGGTTCTCTTTGCGGGCGGATTGCTCGACCAGTTCCGCCATGTCTGCGCGTTCGTCAACGGGCGTGAAGAGGGAGACCGATTTCTCGATCCGTTCGTCACCCAGGGGTTGAAGCAAGGCGAAAGGCTGCTCTTACTTGTCGATCCCGCAGAGCGGGGAGAGCGGGTCAATCATCTTCGGCATCTTGGTCTGGATATGCCCACCCTTCTCGAAGAGCACCGATGCGAGCTGCGAACCTGGACCGAGACCTATCTGCGTGGCGGCGAGTTCGATCAGTACGCGATGCTGGATCTCCTCGATGAATTGCTGATCGGCTCACGTTCTCCACGTATCCGAGTGGTGGCCGACATGGGATGGGCAAGCGGACAGGAAGATGTTGGCGAGCGACTGATCGAATTCGAAGCGCGCGCCAATTTCGTGCATGCCAAACACCAGCATGTGGTGATCTGCGTCTACGATGTCTCGAAGTTCGATGGCGCTTTCGTGGTGGATATCCTGCGCACGCACCCAATGGTGCTGGTGGGCGGCATGCTGCAACTCAATCCCTTCTTCGTGCCGGCAAAGGAATTCCTGGAAGAGCTCAAAGGGCGTCACCGCCCTCGCGCAGATGCGTGATATGGAGCAGACGAAGCCAAACCCGACCGGGCTGCCGCTCTGGAACAACGGCGATGATCCCGAGATATCGCGTCGCTGGGCACGGGATTTGGCGGCGTTGCTCGCATTGCCGGCCATGTGGGTAGATCACGATCCGACCGAAATCGGAACCGGTTTACTGAGCGTCTTGCTCGGAATGCTGAACCTGGAGAGTGCCTACGCTCGCTTCGATGACCCCGCAGGGGGACCGCCACTCGCATGCTGGCGACCGATCGGCGCTGCCATTCCGGTGGAGCTCGAGACGGTGCTTGCCGGAGTCGATGGCGGGGCATCGCAGTCTGTGAATGGGGCGGTGCGAACCGAGGCACGCGGCGCCACCCAGGTCCTGTGCCTGCCGCTGTCACTCCCGCATGGCAACACGCTCCTACTTGCCGCTTCCCGCAACAGCGATTTTCCCACCGATGTGGAGATGCATCTGCTGCGGGTGGCTGTCAGTCAGGCGGTGATCGCGATTTACACGGCGCGTCTCGTGGCCGCCGAGCGCGGTGCCCGCGCGCAAGTGGAAGCAGCACTGGACAAACGGAACGCCTTCATTGCCGCGCTCGCCCAGGATTTGGCATCGATGCTCCCGGTGCTTTCCGGTCGCGCCGAGCAGGGGTTGGCGCTTTTAGCCGAAGAGATCCAGCCTCACACGTCACCGAATGCGCCCCGCTCTCGCGGGGAACGTTTCGCGGTTGTCAGTCAGGTCTCTGCTACGCGCGACTGGACGAATCCCCAGCGGTTGACGCGGCGTGAAGTCGAGGTGATCGGCCTGTTGGCGCAAGGCTTGAGTAACAAGGAGATTGCGGCCGTGATGTGGCTCAGCGATCGTACGGTCGAACGGCATGTCACCAGTCTCTATCGCAAGATCGGCGTGGCTCGCCGCAGTGAAGCAACAGCCTATGCGTTGCGCCACGGTCTTCTCGATGGCGGTACCCACTAAACAGGGCCAGTCCGGATTGGGGGATTCCCCTCAATTCACCTTTGCATATCGTTCGAACAATTGAGAAGTCTTACGGATGCGGCACAGGCGCTCGCCCCCTAACGTGAGGGCACCGGGGAGTCGCCGGACGTTATGAAGTCGCGCTTCGTGGCACCCGGCGGCCCTCGGTATCGGCACCCAGATATCCGGCCTGAAGCACCGGGAAGCTGCAAGGAGATTGGCATGACCGCTACGCAAACAACGCAGGATGTCACGCAAGCGAACGAGCCGTCGGCTCTACGACCCTTCCACGTGGAGTTTCCGCAGGCGGCACTCGACGATCTAAAGCAACGCGTTTCCAGCACGCAGTGGCCGGAGCGAGAGCTCGTGGCGGACGCCTCGCAAGGCGTGCAGCTCGCGACGATGCAACAGCTCGCCGACTACTGGGTCGCCGAGCACGACTGGCGACTCGTCGAAGCGAGATTGAACGCGCTGCCACAGTTCGTGACCGAGATCGATGGGGTCGACATCCATTTCATCCACGTCAAATCACCGCACGCGAACGCCTTGCCGATCATCGTCACCCACGGATGGCCCGGATCGATCATCGAGCAATTGAAGATCATCGACCCGCTTGCCAATCCCACCGCGCACGGCGGCAGCGCCGCGGACGCATTCGATGTGGTCATTCCCTCTCTCCCGGGGCATGGTTTTTCCGGGACGCCCACGGAGCTCGGCTGGGATCCGATCCGGATTGCCCGCGCCTGGATCGTGCTGATGAAGCGGCTCGGCTACGACCGCTATGTCGCTCAGGGGGGAGACTGGGGGAACGCGGTCACCGAGCAGATGGCGCTCCTGAAGCCGGATGGACTCTTGGGAATTCACACCAATATGCCGGCCACGTTGCCTGCCGCTATCTCAGAGGCGCTGCGGCTCGGAACGCAACCCACCGAGCAGCTTTCGGACGAGGAGTCCGCTGCCTGGACGCAGCTCGACTTCTTCTGGAAGCACGGGCTGGCCTACGCGCAGGAGATGGGCAATCGTCCGCAGACCTTGTATGGGATCGGCGATTCTCCGATCGGTCTGGCGGCCTGGATGCTCGATCACGATTCGCGGAGCGCTGACCTGATCGCCCGGGTCTTCGCCGGCGCAACGGAAGGGCTGACCCGGGATGACATTCTGGACAATGTCACCCTCTACTGGCTGACGAATACCGCGGTTTCCTCGGCACGGCTCTACTGGGAGAGCAAGCTGCCTTTCTTCGATCCCAAGGGGGTCACGATCCCGGTCGCGATCAGCGTCTTCCCGGACGAGATCTATGCCGCGCCCCGCAGTTGGGCCGAGCAGGCGTATCCTAACTTGATCCACTTCAACCGGCTCGATCGCGGCGGTCACTTCGCGGCGTGGGAGCAGCCGGAGCTGTTCACCGACGAGCTGCGCGCAGCGTTCCGTCCGCTCCGTTGATCCCGAGGTAATCATGCCCGCGCTGAGTCGCCGCTACGTCCTGAAAGGAGCCGCCATGACCATGTCCGTCCCGCTCGTGACCGGCTGCACTGCGAACACGCTGACGAATCGGCTGGCCGACCTGCGGGATGAGGGGTCGCTGGCGTCGTTCGAGGGCGCCACCGGCTGGTTGAATTCCGAACCACTCACTCCGGAAGCGTTGCGCGGCCGGGTGGTGCTGGTCGATTTCTGGACCTACACCTGCATCAACTGGCTGCGCACGTTGCCCTATGTACGCGCCTGGGCCGAGAAATACGGGGATGCCGGTCTAACGGTGATCGGCGTCCACACCCCGGAATTCGATTTCGAGCACGACATCGCCAATGTCACCGTTCAGGCAGACGCGCTTGGGGTGACCTGGCCGGTAGCGCTCGATAACGACTATGCCGTGTGGGAGGCGTTCGACAACAACTATTGGCCCGCGGTCTATCTCGCCGATGCCGAAGGCCGTATTCGCTATCACCACTTTGGTGAGGAGGCGTACGACGCAACCGAACGTGCAATTCAGGAGCTGCTCACCGAGGCCGGAGCGCAGGATATCGACCAGAGTCTGGTCTCGGTCAAGCCTACGGGACTGGAAGTGGCCGCCGATTGGCCGTCAGTCCAGTCCGGCGAGACATACATCGGCTACAGCAGGAGCTCCGGATTCGCGCAAGAAGGGAGCGCTGGATACGACGAGCCGACCGACTACCAAATGCCTGGTGCGCTGCCAACCAATGGCTGGGGACTATCGGGCGATTGGACCATCACCGAGCGTGCTGCAGTCTCGAACGCGTCTGGTGGACGCATCGCGTTTCAGTTTCACGCGCGCGACTTGAATCTGGTGATGACGCCGGACGAGGCGGGAGCGGCAATTCCGTTTCGGGTGACGCTGGATGGACAACTCGCATTGGGTGCGCTCGGGAGCGATCTGAATCCCGATGGCACCGGGCTGCTGGATGCGCCGCGAACCTACCAGTTGATCCGGCAATCGGAACCGATCGACTGGCGCCGCTTCGAGCTCGAATTCGACCTACCGGGCGCGGTGGTCTATTGCTTCACGTTCGGCTGATGGAGGATCGAGCAACGCTGATGGATACCCTGACTGATGCCCCCGCTGCGGATGCAATGGCTGCGTTCGCAAGCCCGAAGCAGATCGATGCTGGCGTGCTGAATGTCGGCTACGCGGAGATGGGCGCTGTCGATGCTCCCGTCGTCGTGCTGCTGCATGGCTGGCCGTACGACATTTACAGCTTTGTCGAGGCGGCCCCGCTGCTGGCGTCGGCGGGATTCCGGGTGATCGTTCCGTATCTGCGAGGATTCGGAACGACGACCTTTCGGGCAGCGGACGCCATGCGCAATGGCCAGCAGGCGGCGCTGGCGG
The DNA here is from genome assembly GCA_963720855.1 of uncultured Chloroflexia bacterium. Taxonomy (GTDB): domain Bacteria; phylum Chloroflexota; class Chloroflexia; order Thermomicrobiales; family UBA6265; genus JAMLHN01. The sequence continues at coordinate 264,730 of CAVRGV010000005.1, forward strand.
TGGATGCGATCGATCTCCTCGATGCGCTCGGAATCGAACAGGCGATCTTTGGCGGATTCGATTGGGGGGCGCGCACCGCCAACGTTGTCGCGGCGCTCTGGCCGGAGCGATGCACGGCGCTGGTTTCTGTCAGTGGATATCTGATCGGCAATCAAGAAGCTAACCGGGCGCCATTGCCGCCGGCGGCCGAGCACGCCTGGTGGTACCAGTATTACTTCGCCACCGATCGCGGACGGGCGGGATACGATCAGTACCGGCGCGAATTTGCCAGGCTCATCTGGCAGACCGCCTCGCCGCAATGGAAGTTCGACGATGCGACCTTCGCGCGTACCGCGTCCTCGTTCGACAACCCGGATCATGTCAGCATCGTGATCCATAACTACCGCTGGCGGATCGGGGTGGCCGAGGGGGAGCCGCGCTACGACGAGCTGGAGCGGCAGTTGGCCGAAGGTCCGACTATCGCGGTCCCAACGATCACGCTCGAAGGCGATGCCAACGGCGCGCCGCATCCAGACGCCAGGGCATATGCCGCCAAATTCACCGGGTCCTACGAGCATCGAATCATCACGACCGGCATTGGGCACAATCTGCCGCAGGAGGCTCCGCAGGCGTTTGCCCAGGCTGTTCTCGATGGCGCTCGATTCCGCTCAGCGCAGGCTGGCTCTCAATCCCTGAAAGGCTGAACATCGTGACAGACCCGTCGTTCGAAGCCTTCTTTCTGGCGTCCGCCGGCGTTGGCGGAGCGTTCATCGGGCTGCTCTTCGTCGCCATTTCGATCTCCCCGAGAACGACCTTCGGGCACATGCGGGTGCCGGCCGCACCGCGGCAGCAGCTCGCGGAGGCGGCACTGGTTACGATGGCGAACGGCTTCATTGTTTCCAGTGTCGCGCTCATTCCCGGACTCAATGTCGGATGGGTGGCGCTGGGAGGTGGAATCTGGGGAGCGATCGCTGCCTCGTATCTCGCCTGGCGTGTCGCCCGGTATCACCGGAACGATTCGCGTACGGCAACATGGCGCCACACGGCCCGGGTCGTTAGCCTGAGTCTGATCGCCGTCGTGATTTTCACCATCGAAGCTGGACTCGGCATGCAGTTGCTCGTGCAGGAGGAGACGGCCGATGCCCTGCGACGACTGGCCGTGACCGTCATCGCGCTCTATTCGCTCGCAATTCTGCGCGCTTGGATTCTGCTGGGCGATCCCAGCGAGGGATTGAGCGGCTTGCTGAATCCGTTGCAGGATCGCGCCAGCGACTGACGCGTGTCGCGTTTGACAAGTTTTTTCGAATGATTGACCGTAAGAGGGCAGGTTGCAGCGCCCGGAATCGCGGACGCGGCCGGGACGGGGCTGTTGATCGTCTTCGTGGTCGAGGAGATCGATGTGGAGTGGGAGCGGCTGCACGGACTGGATCTCACGTTTCCGACCGCCATCGAAACCGAGCCGTGAGGCGAGCGGTGCTTTCAGGTGCTCGATCCGAACGGCATCATCTATCAGCTGGTTCAGTGGGTCTGAAGCTGGCAATGCGCAGACCTATCAGCCGCTGAGCGATGGAACCAAGGATGCTGCGCGCTCGTTTAGCAAAGGAGCGATCTGGAGCAGTTGGTCGGTCGTTCACCAGCGGCCGCACATCTTTCGAAGCTGAATGGAGGGTCACAATGAGAGTCAGGCCGTCTGCGGCGCTCGCGCGACATCTCGGGCAACCGGCAAGCTTTGGCGCGCTGGAGCCGGACCCTTCCACAGCACACGTCATCGCTGGCAGCACGGAGTTTGCGATGGATCTCTATCGCGCGTTCCGGACGCAAGCGGGGGGCAATCTCCTGTTATCGCCCTACAGCATCTTCCAATCGCTGGCCATGTTGAACCTGGGATCCGCCGGGCAAACTGCTGGACAAATTGCCACCACAATGCACCTCGCTCATCAATGGAACGACTTCCCAGCGGCTTTCCAAAAGGTGAATACGTCCTTGCGAGAGCGGGGCAACCTCGATACCTGGACGGCTCACGTGAGTCTCCCACGAGCATTGCACAGCGTGAATGGACTTTGGGGAGAGCAGTCGCTACGGTTCGATCCAGCGTATGGCGCGCAGTTGGAGGAATTCTTCGCGACCGGTATCCTGACCGCCGACTTCCGCAGAGAGTCCCAAGCCGCAAGCAAGATGATCAATTCGTGGGTGGCGAGGGAAACGAATTCGCGTATTCAGGACATCGTTCCGCCAGGCGTCATCACTCCCGACACCCAGCTCGTGCTGGTCAATGCGCTGTACTTCTATGGTGCCTGGGAATATCGGTTCAAGGAACATGACACCGGAAGACGGTGATTTTTTTCGGCTCGATGGAACGCGATTGCTGGCGACGTTCATGCGGCTACGTGAATCGTTGCCCTATGCTGCCGGCGATGGGTATCAGGCTATCGAGTTCCCATATTTTGGCAGTCAGTTTGCGTTGACCGTGATCCTGCCGGACGTTGGGCAGTTCGCTCGGATCGAGGCAGAATTCACTTCCTCGTTGCTCAGTGACGCGATCGGGACGCTGAGGGACCGGCCGGTGATTGCTTTCCTGCCCAAGTTCGAATTCGAGTTCGCGACTAGCCTGATCGAACCGCTCCAGACGCTGGGGATGCTCGACGCGTTCGATGCCAACCTCGCCGATTTCTCTGGCATGCTGGACGCTTCCGCTTCCGGGCAGGGGTACCTTAGCAAGATGCTCCACAAGGCGTTCATCAACGTGAATGAGGACGGCACTGAGGCTGCCGGTGCCACAATCTCCATACGAAGTTTCGGAGCTAATCTTGACGAACCCGTAGAGGTGCGCATCGATCGCCCGTTTATCTTTTTGATCCGTGATACTCAGACCGGCACGATTCTTTTCATTGGAAGAGTGATAGATCCGGGTGCGTAGTGGCGCGACGCGCAACCATTACTGGCGTGGTGGCAGACGCGGCGGCGAATCGGGCGTGGCCCGAGATATGGACCATGCTTCAAGCTAGAAGCGCAAGTTTGGGCCAGGCAATGGCAGCCTGCGGCTGCTGGCGGGCACAGGTCCCGCCACTACGGACGGCAGCTCGGGTCCTGAACCTGCGGAGCTACAACGGGATGTCGAAGAGCTGCAGGTTCCAGCCGGGGCGGGAGGTTTCCTCTTCCTCGATCCAGATCGCGCCCATGGCTCGGTAGAACGGGGCGGCATGGGGATCGGCGTAGAAGTCGAGCTTTTGCACGCCATGCCATTTGGCGGTGGCGATGGCGTGATGCCAGAGGAGCTTGCCGCGGCCGGTGCCGATATACGGCGCATCGACGAAGAGCTTGTCCAGATGCGCATGCTCTGGCGTGCCGGTCAGGGTGTAGTAGCCGGTGACCACGCCGGATTCGTCCAGCGCGTAACTGGCGAGCGCCTTTTCCAGAAACTCGGTCGTCACCGCGATCGCCTGCGGTTCCCAGTCGAGAAACTCCGGCTCATATCCCCAGTGCATGATGGATCGCTGGGTCAGCTCGTGCAGGAGCTGGGCTTCATCGATCCGCACCGGCCGGATGAGCTGGTGTTCGCTCATCAGCGGCGTTTACTGGCGTTGCGGAAGACCCGGAAGGCGGCTCCGACCTGGGCAGCCTTGCCCGCGGCTTGAATTACCGGCTTGACAGCTTCCTCGCTCATGAACTCGGTGGTGCCGCGCACGCTCTTGAGCGTGCTGGTCAGCTCGTCCATGGCCGGCAGCGCCTTGTCGCGCAACTGCAGGATCAGGAAGACGAAGGCAATGGTCGCGGCGGCGAGCAGAATCACGATCCCGGCCGAAAGGAAGACGATGTAGATCACCGCGATGTTCATCAGCCGTTCGAGGGAGGATTGATTGTCGCCGCCGAGGTAGAAGAGGAATCCGGTCAGCGCGATGAAGAGGAGCAGAACGACCGTGCCCCCCAGGATGAAGTAGAGGGTGGTGTTCTTCTGCTCCTCGGTCTGGCCCACGAGACGGGTTTCCAGATCGGGTTGGGCGTAGGGATCGGAGATCGGTTCGAATCCGGGTGGAACCGGTTGCACCGATGGATTGGTAGAGGAAAAGATCGGGTCGTCGCCCGCATTGCCTCCGCTTTGCTGATCAGTCAATCCCCGTCCCTCACCCTTTTGGTCGCGGAGCCACAGAACACGGCGTTAGCCGGCCACCATCGCCTCGGCGCCTTCCCAGGCGCGTTGGACTGTGGCAATTGTGCCGCCGCCGAGTACTTCATCACCATCATAAAAGACAACGGCCTGTCCGGGAGCGGCAATGGGCCGATCGGTATCGAACTCGATAGTGGCAGATCGCGAGCCATCTGTCTCAAACGTGACGGTTGCCGGCATCGGGGTGCCCCGGTAGCGCACCGAAACGGTCACGTCCATCGGCAAATCGGGCCAGGCTTGCTGGGTCAGCGAGACGCTGTCGGCGGTCACGCGGGCGGCTTCGGCTTCGGAACGTGAACCGACCACCAGCCGGTTGTCGGCCAGATCGAGCCGCAGCGCATAGAGGGGATCCCGGCGCGCCACGCCGATCCCCTTGCGCTGACCGATGGTGTGGTTCACCAGTCCCTTGTGCTGGCCGATGGTGGTTCCATCAGTAGTGACGATCTCGCCGGGCCGGGTGACATCGGGGCGGCGCTTGGCCACGAAGTCGGCATACGATCCCTTGCCGACGAAGCAGATCTCCTGGCTCTCTTCCTTGTCAGCCACCGGCAGCCCGAAGATGCGCGCAAGCTGGCGCACCTCCGGCTTGATCAGATTGCCGAGCGGAAAGGTGATATAGCCGAGCTGGTCCTGATCCATGGTGTAGAGCACGTAGCTCTGGTCCTTGCGCTGGTCGACCGCGCGGTAGAGCCGGTGGGGTGCGCCGTTGGCGCCGTGCACGACGCGGGCGTAATGTCCGGTGGCGAGGCAATCGGCCCCGAGCATGCGGGCCCGCTGCACCAGGTGGCGGAACTTCACGTGCCGGTTGCATTCCAGGCAAGGGTTTGGGGTGCGGCCGTTGGCGTACTCATCGACGAATTTGTCGACGACATGCTGTCCGAACTCGGTTTCCATATTGATGGCGTAGAACGGCACGCCGATGAGCGCGCAGGTGGCACGAGCGTCGTCCATGGCCGGAATCCCGCAACAGGGATTGACGGAATGCTCCGGGTCGTCGGGAGAGAAGAGGCGCAGGTTCATGCCGATCACGCGGTAGCCACGCTCGCGCATGATCAGCGCGGTGACCGCGCTATCGACGCCGCCGCTCATGGCGACGACGACGGTTTTGCCGGCGCCGTCGCGCGGCCCGATCTTCTCCTCCGAGAGGAGCGATGCGGCGTCCGCCGGAAGATCGGCGGGGAGTCCTGGATTGATGATGGGCTTGAGCTGCAGGGTCATGATGGTTGGTTCTATCGGCTGGCGCTACGACGCCGGAACGGGCGTCTCGTGTGCAGCAGATAAGTATAGAGGACGCGCTGCCGGCGCTCATTTGACGCATTCGACGCACTCCATTGCGGTCCTGTTGTCCTGTAGGGATCGGCGGTTACCGCTCCTCCGGGCGTCAGGGCGCGCGTGCCAGGAATTGCAACGCCGGATTTTCGGTTTGCGTGCGTTGCAGCGCCCAGGTGGTGGCAAACAGTCCCACCGGGCGACCGTCGCTGGACTCCGCGGCGAGACATTCGCGGCTCGGCCACAGCATCGAGCGAACCTCTGCGGGGGTTCCGACGATCCAGCGCAGGATCGAGAACGAGAGCGATTCGAGGGATACCTCGACCCCATACTCGCCCCGTAGCCGGGCGGCCACGACCTCGAGCTGCAGCGGGCCGACGGCAGCCGCAATGGGATTGCGGCCACTCTCGCGGGGGTAGAAGACTTGAATGACGCCTTCTTCCTGTAACTGCTCGACGCCTCTGTGGAACTGCTTGCGGCGGGCGGTATCGCGCGTCGAGAGCCAGGCAAAGCACTCGGGAGGAAACGGCGTGATGGGTTCGAACCGTACCGGCGCACCGCTGCTGACACTGTCGCCGATGCGAAAGACCCCGGGATTTACGAGCCCGACCACATCCCCGGCATAGGCAGCTTCGAGCTGCTCGCGACTCTGACCGAAGAGGCGATGTGGCCGGCTGAGACGAATGGTGCGTTGCAAACGGTCATGGTAGACCGGCAGCTCCTGTTCGAACGATCCCGAACAAACCCGCATGAAGGCCATCCGGTCTCGATGCAGCGGGTCCATGTTGGCCTGAATCTTGAAAATGAATCCGGTGAACCGTTCGTCGTCGGGTTCGACCACGGCGTCGCCACCCGCTCGTCCCGAGGGCGAGGGTAGCCACTCCACGAGGGCGTCGAGAAAGGGCTCGACCCCGAAATTCGTGAGCGCGCTGCCAAAGTAGACCGGAGTTTGCGCGCCACTGCGAAAGAGCTCGGCATCGATACGTCCGTAAACGGCGCTCACCAGGTCGATGTCTTCCGCGAGCTTTCGCGCGGGCTGCTCTCCGAGGATGGGGCCCAGCTCGTTCGGCGGAAGGTCGAACTTGCTCACCGGGGCGCGGTGCTGGCCACGTTCCGTCCGAAGAAATCGGGAAAATTGCCGGGCGTTCAGATCGTAAACGCCCTGGAAGTCGATCCCGTCTCCGATGGGCCAATTCATTGGCACCGGCTGGATGGACAACTCCCGCTCGATTTCGTCGAGCAGTGAGAGTGGGTCTTTGCCGGGTTGATCCATCTTGTTGATGAAGGTCACGATCGGGATGCGCCGATCGCGACAGACTTGAAAGAGCTTGAGCGTTTGCTGTTGGAGTCCGCGAGCGGCATCGAGCACCATCACCGCGGAATCCGCGGCGATCAGGGTTCTATAGGTATCTTCCGAGAAATCGTCATGCCCGGGCGTATCGAGCAGGTTGAGCACCCGGCCGGCGTACTCGAATTGCAGCACGGTGGACGTGACCGTGATACCGCGCTCCCGCTCGATCTCCAGCCAGTCGGCGGTGGCATGCCGTCCGGTCTTGCGACCGCGCACCGCCCCCGCGATATCGACCGCTCCGGCGTAGAGCAGCAGCTTTTCGGTGAGGGTCGTTTTCCCGGCGTCGGGATGAGAAATAATGGCGAAGGTTCGTCGCCGTGCGGCCTGTTGGGCCAACGATTCCGATGCGAGGAGCGTCAACGTTTCATGTCCTGGTCGCGTGCTCGACATCCGGGTCGCAGTTGACTGCATCACGGAATGGTCGGGAATGATGTCCTGTCGAATTCGAATAGGAGTGTTCGAAGCTATCGTTCGTCCGGAGCCTCGCTTGCAAGCGCGTGCGCCAGCGCCACAATCATCGCAGCCTCCGGAGTGGATCCCACCCCTCGTTTCGGGCCGACTACTCGGGAGTAGGCGGCCGTCGAAATTTCTGCCAGAAATTGACTACCGTGAACGTCGATACCGTATTACCAGCTGCGCGAATAGCTCGCCGCCGCGAGGCTGGTGAGATCGAACCCGGTCAGACCAGGCTGGATACCGTGTTCACGGAGCGCGTCGGTCGCCGCGACCAGCTCACCATCCGGTGCTTCGGGAGCCCAGTGTATCTGGGCCGTCACAATACGCCCATACGCGCGGCGTGCAATCTGTTGCTTCTCTCAATTCCGACGCGTTCGCGCCTCACTGTGCCTAACGCGCGTGTTACCGATGCGCAGCGAATGCGTTCGATCTGCTTCGCATAACTCGATGGCCGATGCGGAATTCCCCAACTGGATCGAATGGAGCGGAATACGCTGTCCATGACGTAGGGTTCGCGAACGCGCATCCGGTGAGCCACTCCGACGCCGCCGGGAACGATCGGGAATGCCAAATACCTCATGTTGGGCCTGGCGAAATATCTCAAACCATTCCTTGGGCCGTTTGCCCTGCTCCTGGTCTGCGTAATTGGGCAGGTCTTTACCACTCTTGCCCTTCCCGACTATACCGCGAACATCATCGACGAAGGGATCATCGGGGGCAATCAGAGCGCCATCTACAGCAATGGCATTCGGATGCTCATCCTTTCCCTGATCGGTGGCGCCTTCATGGTGGGGGTGGGTTTTCTCGCATCTCGCATTGCCACGGGCATGGTGAGAAACATCCGCGAGGATCTCTTCACCAAGGTGGAGCGGTTTTCTCTCACGGAATTCAACTACTTCTCCACCGCGTCGCTCATCACGCGCTGTACCAACGATTTGCAGCAGGTCCAGCTCGTCACCGTCCTGTTGCTGAGGTTGGCGCTGATGGCTCCAATCATGGCGGTCTGGGCGATCGCCAAAGCCTACCGGCTGGCCCCATCGATGACGTGGATCATCGCGGTCGCCCTCGTCGCTATCGTTTCGGTCATTGGCGTGTTGTTTTACTTTGCCATGCCTCGCTTCCAGCTCCTCCAGAAGCTGGTCGACCGGCTCAATCTCGTCACCCGCGAAATCCTGACCGGACTTCGAGTCATCCGGGCGTTCAATAAGGAAGCGGTCGAAGAGGAGCGGTTCGAGCAGGTCAATACCGAGCTGACCGACGTGAACCTGTTCGTCAACCGGTTGCTGGCGTTGCTGCAACCGATGATGCTGCTGATCCTGAACCTGACCCTGGTGGCCATCGTCTGGGTTGGGGCCTCGAAAGTCGGCAACGGAAGTCTGGAAATCGGCAACATGCTCGCCTACATGCAGTATTCGCAGCAGGCGATCTTCGCCTTCCTGATGATTTCCATCATCTTCATCATGGTGCCGCGCGCGTCGGTGTCGGCCAATCGGGTGGTCGAAGTGCTCGATACGCCCATAACCATCACCGATCCGGAATCACCGGTTGCGCCGGCCGCTGAGGCACGGGGCGAGCTGGTCTTCGACCATGTGTCATTTTCTTATCCCGGGGCGGAACTACCGGTTCTGCAGGACATTTCGTTCGAGGCGCATCCGGGCGAATTTACCGCGATCGTGGGGAGTACCGGTAGCGGCAAGTCGACGCTGATCAATCTCATCCCGCGCTTTTACGATGTCACCGAGGGCCGCATCCTGATCGATGGGGTCGATATCCGTGCCATGCGCTTGAACGATCTCTACGACAAGATTGGGTACGTCCCGCAGCGATCGATGCTCTTCTCTGGATCGATTGCCTCCAACCTGCGCTACGGTGCGCCCAACCTGACCGACGAAGCGATGCGAATGACCGCCGATATCGCTCAGGCCGCGTTCATCGATGAATACGCGGATACCTACGATCATCCCATTGCCCAGGCAGGCGGCAATGTCTCTGGCGGCCAGAAGCAACGGCTCTCCATTGCCCGGGCCATTGCCAGAGATCCTGAGATCTACATCTTCGACGATAGCTTTTCCGCGCTGGATTTTGGGACCGAATCCCGGTTGCGCGCCGCGCTGCGGGATGTAACGAGCGACAAAACGGTTATCGTCGTCGCCCAGCGCGTTAGCACCATCCTCCAGGCTGACAACATTCTCGTGCTGGACAAAGGGCGTCTGGTTTGCCAGGGACCCCACGCAGAGCTGATGGTGACCTGTTCGATCTATCAGGAGATCGCGTCGTCCCAACTTTCTGACGAAGAGCTCGCATCGAATGCGACGCCAGCTCTCGACCAGGAGCGGTTGGCGCCATGAGCGAACGACGCACCCCACCAGCTCAGGAAGCCCGGCCCGGCCCATTTGGCCGCGGACCGATGGCGACCCAGATGGTCGAGAAACCCAAGAATTTCAAGAAGACGATGGGGACGCTGATCAGCTATCTGCGGCCGTTTCGGCTGTGGATTCTGGTGGTGCTGCTGTTCGCCATTGCCAGCACGACCTTTGCCGTGATCAGCCCCAAAATCCTGGGCAACATGACAAATACCATCGTGTACGGGTATCAGGCCGGTCAGACCTATGACGAGGTCATGAAGAACCTGCCGGCCGGAGTGCAGCTTCCCGCGGGCACAACTGGCGCCGACATCCTGAACCAAATGCCGGCATCGGCGCGCGACTCCATTCCGGCCGAGCAACGCGAGCAGATGGAAACGATGGACTTCTCCCACCGCCCCGGGATCGATTTCGATCATCTCAAGCGGATGGGCATGCTGCTGGTCCTGCTGTATTCGGTCAGCGCGGCGTTTGCCTATGCCCAGGGTTACATCATGGCGGGGGTCGCTCAGCGGGTGAGCTTCGATATGCGCGAGCGCATCGCGCAGAAGATCAATCACATGCCGCTGCGATACTTCGATGCCCGAACTCATGGCGAGGTGCTGAGCCGCGTCACCAACGACGTCGACACCGTCAGCCAAACGCTCAACCAGAGCCTCGGCCAGATCGTGACCTCGGTCGTGACGGTGATCGGCATCCTGATCATGATGTTGACGATCAGCTGGAAGTTGACCCTGATTGCCGTGCTCATCCTGCCCCTGAGCTTCGGCTTGATCCGGCTGATCGTGGGGCGATCGCAACAGTATTTCAAGCAGCAGCAGGCCTCGCTGGGCGATATGAACGGCCATATCGAGGAGATGTTTACCGGTCACCAGGTGATGCGCGTGTTCGGGGGCGAGGCGGCCTCCATCCAGAAATTCCGCGGCGATCAACACCACGCTCTACGACAGCGCCTGGAAATCGCAGTTCTATTCCGGTCTGATGATGCCGGTCATGTCGTTCGTCGGAAACCTTGGCTACGTCGCGGTTTCCGTGGTTGGTGGCTATCTGGCGCTGCATGGCGGCATTCGTATCGGCGACCTGCAGGCCTTCATTCAATACACGAACCAGCTCACCCAGCCAATCACCCAGGCGGCCAGCGTGGCCAACGTGCTCCAGTCAACCGCCGCGGCGGCCGAGCGGGTATTCGAATTTCTCGAAGAAGTGGAGGAACCGGCTGAAGCCGGCGCGGTGGTGCTCGAAACGCCTGTCCGGGGCGCGGTGCAATTCGACCACGTCACCTTTGGCTACGATCCGGAAAACGCCCATCATCCGGGACTTCAGCGTCGACATCGAACCCGGGCAGCGAGTCGCCATCGTGGGACCGACTGGCGCTGGCAAGACCACGCTGGTGAATCTGCTCATGCGTTTCTACGACGTCGATTCCGGAGCCATTCGGGTCGATGGGGTGAACATTCAGGACATGACGCGCGCGGAAGTGCGGTCGTTGTTCGCCATGGTGCTGCAGGACACCTGGCTCTTCAACGGCACCATCGAAGAGAACATCGCCTATGCCGAGGATGAGGCGACTCACGACGACGTGGTGGCCGCCGCGAGGGCAGCTCATGCCGACCACTTCATCCGGGCCCTCCCGGAGGGCTATCAGATGGAGCTCAACGAGGCCGCGGACAATGTGTCGCAAGGGGAAAAGCAGCTACTCACGATTGCCCGCGCGATGCTGGCCGATAGCCCGATGCTGATTCTCGACGAAGCCACCAGCTCGGTGGACACCCGTACCGAGGTGCTCATTCAGGAGGCGATGGATCGCCTGATGGAGGGCAAGACCAGCTTCGTCATCGCCCACCGGCTCTCGACCATCCGCAATGCCGACCTCATCCTGGTGATGGAGAACGGCGCAATTGTGGAACAAGGCACGCACGACGAGCTCATGAAGCTCGACGGGGTGTATGCCGATCTCTACACGAGCCAATTCGAAATGGCCGCCTGACGTCCGGCGACACCAACGGGGGAGATTTGTCCGGAAGCTTCGATCCTTGTGACGCGCCAGGCTATCGATTCGGCCAGGGGGTCAACGGCATGCTGGTTTCGCGTTCGATGGCGAGCAGGCGGTTCCATTTGGCGAGCCGTTCGGAGCGGGTGATGGAGCCGACCTTGAGCGCGTCGCCCTGCCAGCCGACGGCGAGGTCGGAGAGCCAGTTGTCTTCGGTTTCGCCGGAACGGGCGCTGACGACGATAGTCCAGCCGGCGGAACGGGCGATGCGGGCAGCTTCGGCGGCTTCCGAGAGCGTGCCGATCTGGTTGACCTTGAGCAGCAGGGCGTTGGCCGAGCCGGTTTCGATGGCCCGTTCGATGCGCCGGGGATTGGTGGTTAGCAGGTCGTCGCCAAGCACGATGGCCTTGTCCGAGATGCGCGCGTAGAGCGTGGGCCAATTGTCCCAGTCGTCCTCGGCCAGTCCGTCTTCGACGCTGACGATGGGATAGCGATCCACCCAACCGACCGACCCGATCGATCATCTGGGATGGGGTGAGCAGATCGCCGGCGATGCGGTAGCCGCCCGCTTCGGCAAAGTGACTGGAGGCGACATCGAGACAGAGAGAGAGATCGGTTCCCGGTTGGTATCCGGCGGCGGCGATGGCATCGACCGCCAGCTCGAAAAGCTCTTCGATGGAACCAGCCGACGGAGCGAGGCCGCCTTCGTCGGCACCCAGCGCACGCTCGCCGTAGCGCTGCGCGATCAGCTCGGCGGCCGATTGATAGACCGCCCAGGTCCAGGCGAGGGCGTCGTCGACCGTGGCGGCTCCGTTGGCGACCAGCAGGATGTCCTGGATTTCGACTTGACCGCCGGCATGTTTGCCACCGGAAAAGAGATTGATCGTCGGACGCGGCAGCACCGTGAGCTCGAGCTTGGGGTCGAGGATCGTGGCGAAGTGCCGGTAGAGCGGCACACCCTGTTCGACCGCGACCGCCCGCGCGAAGGCAAGCGATACCCCCAGCAGGGCGTTCGCGCCCAGACGGGATTTGTTCGACGTGCCGTCGAGCGCGATCAGGGTGGCATCGAGCTCCTGTTGCGATGCTAAGCTCGACGCCGTCCAGAGCGCTCGCGATCGGACGGTTGACGTTGTGCACCGCGGTGCGGCAACCGAGTCCGCGATAGCGGGTTGGGATCGCCGTCGCGCAGCTCCGAGCGCTTCCGCCGAGCCGGTCGACGCGCCGGACGGCACCGAGGCGCAGGCAGCTCGCGCCGCTTTCCAGCGTGCAGCAGACCTCGATGGTGGGACGACCCCGGCTATCGAGGATTTCCTGAGCGGACAGCGAGCGGATGGCGGACATCTACCTGGACTCCATTTCGGCAATTCGATTCAGAAAGGCATCGGTCAGCGCGGGCACGGTCTCGGGCGGATCGGCCATCAGGGCGATCACTACGGCGGCCTGCCGGTCGCGCTCGGTTTGGTCGAGATATTCCAATGGCGAGCGGCCCCGCACCCGGGCGAGCAGCACACCGAGCGTCTTGCGTACCGCGCGGCCTTCCAGATCGTTCGCCCATGGCTCGATCCGCAACGATGGACCGATAACGATCCCAGTAGCGGCGGGTCGCTTCGGCAAATGCCTCCCGCCGGTCGGGGAGGTGATGGGCTTTCGAGAGGAAATGCGTCAGCGAAAAGCCGAGATCGAAGGTCGGGTCGCCGAAATGGATGACCTCGTGGTCGAGCAGCACCAGGCGGCCGTCATGTACCAGGATGTTCTTGGGGCTGTAATCGCCATGCACCAGGGTTTCGACATGCGCGCGGGTTTCGTCGATCAGATCGAGCAGAAACTGGCGCGCTTCCGGCACCTCGCTGGCAGTGAAGCCGAAATAGGGCTCCAGCCGCAGGCTTTCGAAAAAGCCGCGGTCCCCAAAGACCGGTTCCAGCTCGGCCCGACGGATGCGCGCCTTCGCGATGAATCGTGCCGAGCAGGGTGGCGAACTGGTCGACGTGATCGGGAACCACCTCACCGCGCAGCAGCATCTGCTTCCAGTTCTCGTGCGGTTGCGGCACCGCCGCCATGGCGATGAGATGGTACTGGAAGTCCTCGAAGATGAGAGGGGTGGTGGTTTCCGGTGGGGCGATCTGCTTCCAGCCAACGCAGACCGAGCGCTTCGCGGTGCACCCGCTCCACCGGGGAGAACCAGTCGACCTGCACCCGCAGCTTGGCCAGCGCCTGTTTGAGCACCCAGGCATCGCCGTTGGTGCGCTCGACCAGCACGGTCTTGTTCGAAACGCCGCCCTGGAGCACGTCGATCGCGGGGAGCTCGTTTCGGGTCGATCCAGCCTTCGGCAAGCAGATAGCCGAGCAGCTCGGGCGCGTGTTCGATGTCCAGCATCTGTTTCATGCGGGTCATTATCCCGGGCCGCCATCCTATTGCAAGTGCCTTGGCCGGATGAATGTCACGGCATCAGATGGGTAGGCCAGCCCTGCGGGAAGCGCGTTTGGTAGTCAAGCAAGCTGACCCACGCTGGTCGGAGGGCGATGCGTGCGATCGTGGTTCCCGGTTGAGCGATCCAGGCTGCCCATCCATCGGCGAACTCCTGTCCCATGTATCGACAGTTGGCCCGGTAGGCCTCGGGAACTACACCTTCGACTTCGGTAATCGTTGCCTGGCCCCGCATGGAGAGCACGCGCATGGGGATGCCGGGTTCGATTGCGAAGGTGTCGATGGTGACCTGGATCGCTGGATTCGCCTGAATGGCGCGGACTTTGGGCAATGAGGCGATCGATGTCACCACCAGTTCCTCGCCGGTCCAGTGGAATTGCATGGTGGCGATGCGGGGGAATCCATCCGGTCCCATATAGGCGACCCGCGCCGGTTCGCGAGATTGCAGCATCTCCCGCGCGGCCGGCGCTTGCAGGAGCCGCACATCTCCCTGGGGCAGACTCATCACAGCGGGTGCATCCATCGGCAGTTTTCCTTTCGTTCAGCAGGATATGGGAAACGGACGGTCTGCGGCGCGCACATTCTGCTCTGGCGTTCCCGATCGCCCACCCATTGTCGTACGCCCATTCGGACGATCGACAACTTCCTGAAGGTTTCGTGGCAAGCAAAACGAGGACCAATGTTGGTCCCCGTTTTGCGAGAGAAGGAGGGAAGAGAATGCGCGATCGTTACGCTGCCTCGGCGACCATGTCGTCGTCGGTGCGGAATGCTTCCTCATGCTGGACGACCGGCATGCGCGACGGGAAGCCGATGCTGGAGATGATTGCGCCGGCCAAGCCAGCGATGACGATGACGTAGAAGGCGTAGCGGAATCCCTGGATGTCGATCGCGCCCCCGTCGGCCATCTGGCTGACCAGTACGGTCGACACGGCGGCGATGGCGAAGGCGCCACCGATTTCGCGCATCGTCTCGACCAGTCCAGAGGCCAGCCCAATGTGCTCGCCCTTCACGCCGGAGAGCGCGCCGATCTGGACGGTGGGAGCGGAGAGCCCGATCGCGATGCCGGCCAGCAGGAAGGCGGGGAAGATATCGGTCAGGAAATCCGCGCCGGTGTCGATGCGCGTCAGCCAGGCCGCGCTCGCGGCCAGGAAGAGTGGGCCGACGATCAGCAGCTTGCGCACACCAACTCGACCGACGAGCTTCGCCCCGGTGATGCCGGAGATGATGAAAGCTGGAATGGACGTGGCCAGCCAGGCCAGCCCGGTGCGGGTGGGCGAGTATCCCAGTTCCTCCTGCATGAGCAGCGTGCCCAGGAAGAAGTAGGAGAAAAGGCCGCCGAAGACCAGGAACGATGCCAGATCGGCCGAAACCATGATCCGATTCTTCAGGGCGGTGAAGGGAATGAGCGGAGCGGATGCACGCGATTCGACCCGCACAAAGGCAAGGAAGAGCACGATCGCGACGATGAACAGTGCGATCGTCGCGGGTGAGCTCCAGCCGTGGTCGACACCCCGGTTCAGGCCATAGATGAACAAAATCAAACTGCTGGTGATAGTGGCGGCGCCGAGCGCGTCGTAGTTTCGTGCGCCGTCATGGGCGGAGTCGTTGGGCAAAAACCGCAGCGCGAGCGCGATGAGGGCGATGCCGATGGGAATGTTGATGAAGAAGATCCAGCGCCAGCCAGGACCGTCGGTGAGCAGGCCGCTGGTAATGACGCCAATCGAGGCAGAGGTGCCGCCGACCGCCCCGAAGATGCCGAGCGACCGGTTTCGCTCGGAGCCTTCGGTGAAGGTCACCGCCAGGATGGAAAGTGCAGATGGCGCCATGAGGGCCGCGCCGAACCCTTGTAGCCCGCGGGCGGCGATCAGCACGTTGGCCGAACCCGCGAGACCGGCCAGCAGTGAGGCACTGGTGAAGAGCACCAGCCCAGCAAGCAGAATCCGGCGCCGTCCAAGCAGATCGCCGAGGCGGCCACCCAGCAGCAGGAACCCGCCCAGCATCAGGCCATAGGCAATGACGATCCATTGCAGGGCGCTCTGCCGCATGTCCAAATCGACCTGGATCGACGGTAGTGCCACGTTCACGATCGCGAGATCGAGCACCACCATGAATTGGGCGAGGCAAACGAGAAAGAGAATCAACCCTTTATGGGCAACAGTGCTCGATCGCTCCACGCGATAGTCCTTTCACGCTACTTGTTTCTGTAAAGCTCGGTACCACACATGCAGCGTGCGTTACGGTTGCAAGCTCTGGTATATCAAGCCTGCTTGCAAAAGTCAAGTACCGTTGCTAGAATTCAGTCATGACAAAGGACTATGGCCAGTTTTGCGGTTTGTCTCATGCGCTCGACCTGATCGGGAGCCGTTGGACGCTGATGATCGTGCGGGAGCTCCTGGTCGAACCGAAGCGGTTCACCGAGCTGGAGAATGGTCTTCCCGGCATACCAACCAATGTGCTGTCGACGCGCTTGCGCGATCTGGAGGAGCACGGGCTGGTGGTGCGGCGGCTGCTTCCCCGGCCAGCGAATTCGGTGGTCTACGAGCTCACCGAGTATGGGCGTGAATTGGAAGAGCCGATGATGCGGCTGGGGCACTGGGGGGCAAAAAGCCTGCCGGCGTTCAAAAGCACCGACTTCGTGAGCAGCAACTCGATTACCCTCGGGCTACGAGCGATGTTTCACCCGGAGGCCGCACAGGGGATCGATATGACGTTCGAGGTTCCCATGCGCGATTTCGTGGTGCAGGGGCGCATCGACGATGGCGTGCTGAGCGTGCCAGTCGAGTGCTCAGATCAACCAGACCTTTCGATCCAGGGCGATCCGACAACCATGATGGAGCTCTTCAATGGCCGCGAGTCGGCGGCGGATGCTATCGCCGCGCAACGCATCGCCATTGACGGCTCACTCGACGACGCGGAACGGTTCTTTCAGATCTTCCATCTCAACTGAGTCCTGCGGGCCGCTTGCCGGCTTTGCAGACGCAAAAACGCCCGGTCGATTCGACCGGGCGTTTTTGCGTCTGTCAATGAAACCTGAGGTGTCAGGCAGCGGCCGGCGAGGCGACCGGGGTACCAATACCCTCGGTGCTGCCCGGGCAGGCCTCCTCGAGGGTGGAGATGATGGAGGTCAACACATCGTCGACCTTATCGAGCTGATCGACGAATGGCAGGCTGGAGCCAATGCCGGAGGTGCGAATGAAGACGATCGCGCCCTGCACGGTCTTGATTGCCACGATGGCGTAGTCGTTGAGCTTCTTTGCCGCTTCAGGCGCGGTGATACCGGTCAGTCGTTCGATTGCGCCGGTCAGCACCGAAATGAACGCGGTGTAGGCCTCATCGGACCATTCCGATACCGCTGCCGAGGGAAGCCCATAGCTGGCGGCGGCCAGGCCGGCGCCCAGGGTCACCAGAATGCGGGCGTACTCGGTTACGCCGGTCGCAATCTTCGGCGGTGATGGGATCGGACGCAACCATGGCCGGATCGACCGTGGGAGTCGCATCCTGCGCCAATGCGCCGCTCATGAGCCCGTTCATGCTGAGGGTCAGCACCGCGAGCGCAAGCAACATACCCAAACTTCGTTTCATCCACATTCCCCCTGAAGCGCACGACTGAGTGAAAGCCCGCAGATCGGGCTCACCTACCCGACTTTACCAGAGTGGCGTGAGCAGGCATAGCACCCGAAGGGATCAATGCCCATATCGCATGCTCGACGCTGCAAAGGTCTGGCAAGAATTCCCTGCCACCGTGAGTCACAGCATGCGAACGGCGGAGCCCGAGGGCCCCGCCGCGATAGGAGTCTTTCGGTCTTCGATTGCTAGACGGTGTCCTGCCCCAGCGACCAGTAGCGCAGGCCGGTGGTGTTCTCTGTGTTCTCATCGAACATGCGCAGGTCGGCAAGCTGGTCCGACGGAACCGACCAGCACAGGTTGCCGGTGATGCGATTGCCCGCTGGCCGCGATGACATTCTGATCCCACTCATTTGGCGTCACGCCGCAGGCATCGCCAAATGCGGTGTAGATGGTGCCATCGGCGCCACGCACGCGCAGCCGGAAGTTGCCATCGAATGATTCGGCGCCGCTGACCGGTGTAGGTAGCGGTAATGGTGGCGATGAAGAATTGGCGGCCCGGCTTCCGGTTCCTCATTGAACGAGTTCTCGTCCAGCACAGCCTGGGTGCCATCCGGAGTGACGGAATCGACCTGGATAGTCCACTCGCTGTCGGTCGGCTGCGCGGAGCCCACCGGATAAGGATTGGCGTAGTCGCCCAGGGGCGCGCTTGGATCGATGTCCGGCGCAAGCACCGTGCCGGGGCCGACTTCCGGGGTGCCGTCATCGTCGTTGTCGAGAATCGCGACGTTGCAATGCTCCTCGATCGGCAGCACGATCGCGTCGAGCTCATCGCCGGCGGCGGACATCTGGTCGATGTAGGGGAGTGCCGCCAGGATGCCTTCGGTTTCGATGGCGGTCAGCATCTCCTGGAAGAGCTGCAGCGATTCGATCGCCTGGGCCTGCATTTCGGTCGCGATCGGCAATTGGAGTCAGCGCTTCGATGCCGCTCAACGCTCCGGCGACTGCGGCCTGCGCCTGGGCGAATTCCACGGAAGTCCAGTTTTCGAGGTTCGACTGTGTCGAGCCCGCTGAGGGCGGCCATGTACTCCACGCCGATGGCGTGGTAGTCATCGGCGTAGGCCTGCAATCCACGGCAATCGACCGGCTGCTGGGCCAGGACGCGCGACCCGGATGTGAATGGTGTAAGCAATCCCAGTGCCAGGAACAGCCCCAGCACGACAACAATTCGATTCTTCACGCTACTTCATCCTCCTTATTGCGAAACGTTCCACCGCTATTCGAACCGTAAACCATTAGCTGTCTCGAACATCGTTCCCGTCGTTTCGGGTTGGTCCCTCCCTTTTCGAGCCGCGGCGACCGCATCGATCGACTGAAGAACATCGTAGTCGGAGTCAGGATGGACGCCCATACGTCATTTGGCGGATTTCGGCCTCTACCGAGAATGGCGGATGACCGGCGGCAGCCCGGGCGCGCCGCGGGATACGATGCGGCACGAGAGGAAGGGAATGTCGGAAACACTGCTGATCGCCATGCTCATCGCGTTGATGGGCGGAATCGTCTCGGGGCTGGCGGGGTTCGGGTTTGGGTTGGTGACCGTTCCGTTGTTGCTGATGCTCTATCCGCCGGCCACCGTCACCACGGTTGGGAGCTCTCTGGTGCTGGCCAGCGGCTGGATCGTGTTGCTCAGCACCTGGCGCACCGTGCAGGTGCGCACGTTGGGGCGCTGATTCCAGGCGCCACCGTCGGGGTCGTTCATCGGTACGGTTTTGCTCACCGGACTGGAACCCGGCGGTCATCAAGCTGATCGCCGGGAGTCGTGGTCATTCTCTTCGCGTTGTCGGTGCTGCGCGGATGGCGGATCAATGCGGTGCATCATCCGCTGGCGGCTCCGCTGGCTGGGCTGGCAAGCGGCACGCTCAGCACCTCCACCGGCATGTCCGGGCCGCCGGTCGTGCTGCTCTTCACCACCCGGCAATACGATATGCAGCAGTTTCGGGGCAGCATTACCGCGTACTTCTACTACGTGAATTTCGTGGGGCTGTCGCTGCTGATTCTGCGCGGCATCGTCGGATGGGAGCAGATCGACATCGCGATTCGGCTGCTGCCGGCGGCGATCATGGGCGGGTTCATCGGGCGGCGTTTGCTGCGATCGGTGTCGCAATCGCAGTTTCGCAAGATCACGCTGGTCATGCTGCTGCTGACTGGCACCACCGGCATCGTGACCGCGATTCAGGCGTTGCTCGGCTGATCCGGTGGAGCTCGATCGCACCCTGCTACTGACCCTGCTGATCGCGCTCTTCGGTGGAATCGTGGCCGCTACCGCGGGATTCGGTTTCTCGCTGGTGGCCGCGCCCCCGTTGCTGTTGCTGTACGACCCGGTGCAGGTGACAGCGATGCTGCTGATCCTGGCGCTGGCTACCCGCTGGATGTTGCTGACCGATACCTGGCGCACCACCAACGCGCGCACCATCTGCGCGATGCTTCCAACGGCCTGGCTGGGGATCGGTATCGGGATTCTGGTCGTGCGGACGGTCGATCCGAGATTACATCAAGCTGCTGGCGAGCCTGGTGGTCATCGTGGCCGCGCTTCTGCTGATGCGTGGCTGGCGCCCGAAGCATGCCCATGCCCCGGCGGCGGGGCCATTGGCGGGATTGCTGAGCGGCATCCTTTCGCCGACGACTGGCATGGATGGCACGCCGGTGGTCTTTCTGCTGAGCAGCCGGGATTACGGGATCGCGGCGTTCCGCTCGACCATCACGGTCTATTACTACCTGATCATTCCGGTCTCGATTCTGGCGCTGGTGCAACAGGGATTGCTGGGCCGGGAAGATTTCCTGCGCTCGCTGGCGGTGGTGCCCCCGGTGGTGATCGGCACCATGATCGGGCAGCGGCTGGTGCGCCGTTTGTCCGTCGAGCGGTTTCGATCGATCGTCTCTGGCATTGTTGCTGGTGTCCGGGTTGGTGGGCGCGACCGCGGCGGTGATGGCGATCCGGTAGAAACGAATCGCCCCGCAGGGTTGGCACGCTACGTGCCGGCCCTGCGGGGGAATCGAGCATCTATCCTGCTACGCCGTCAGGTCGCCTTGCATGATGGGGGTCGTCGAGGGGGTCTCGCTGCCGCCGTCCGGTTCCATGGTGATGGCCATGGCCTGGGAGGTTGCGGCGTCGCCCGGCACCTGAACCGTGGCCTGTCCGCCGGCGTCCGGGATGAAGGTTGGCCCAGGAACGGCTTGCCCGTTTTCGATCATCCAGAGCTGGTAGACCTGCCCGCTTGGCGGTTGCGACATGCCGCGGAAGGCGACGATGCCACCCCAGCCACCGGGATCGGGATCCATATAGACCATCGCGGTCGCGTCGGTCGAAGCGTCCGTGGTGGAAACCAGCGGATAGACATTGGCCGGTGTCTGCGCCAGATACTGCTCCCGCTCGGCGTTCATCTGGGCGAGCTGCTGATCCTGCAAATTGCGCTCGTCCTTCAGGTCGTCGATCTGGCCCATCATGGCCAGCGCCCAGAGAATCGAACCGGCCGCAATGACGGCCGCGGCGGCCGCGAGCGCCCAGGGAAGGATCGAGCTGCGTTGCTTCGGCAGCGACACGATGTTGGCTTCCGGAGGGGCTTCCCCGGGAGAAATGCGGCCACGCGGGCGCCGCCGCGGTGCGGGCGACGGTGGCGCGTCATCGGCGGCTACCGGGGATGTGCTGCTTCGTCCGCGAGGCATCGACCGCAGGGCTGGCGATCGAGCGGCACGACCGGATCCTCGAGCTCGGGAACGGTTGCCTCGACCGAGGCGTCGACCGCTTCGATGGTGGGAGGATCGACGATCAGCTCGGAGACGCTGGCCGATTCGGCCACGATCGCTCCGGCGGCGCCAATCGTCACCGCTTCGGCCACGATGCGCTCGCGCACAACAGTGGAGGCATCGAGATCGAGCGGGAGCGGATCGATCTCCGGGAGATCGAGATCGTCATAGAGTCGGGGAAGCAGCCCGGCGATGGGACCAAGCTCGCGCAGCTCCTGCTGGCAGCTTGGGCAGTCGCGCAAATGCGCTTCGAACGCACTGCGCTCATCGTCCGGAAGCGCGTCCAGGATGTATGCCCCGATGGCATCGTGCGACAGGGCGGCATCGTCCTGCTCGTGGATAGGGGCGGGTGTTACATCATCGTGCGTCACGATCGGTCGCTTTCCGGATAACTGAAACTCTCAACGAATGGGTAATCTCGCAAGGCAACGCGGAGTGCGAGCAATCCGCGATTGAGGCGATGCTGAACGGTGATGCCCTGCACCCCGGTTCGCTCCGCGATTTGTTGGTAGTTCATGCGCGCCCCAACTGCAAGCTCGATCGCCTCACGCTGTTCGGCGGGAAGGCGGGCGAGCGCCGCATTGAGCACGGCTTTCATATCCGGCTCTGGTCCGGGTACCAGGAGATCGGCGTCAGTCACCTGGCGCGGACTCCTTTGGGTTCCAGAGCGTGGAACTACCTGCACGGGATGCCTCGACCTGCGCGAGCTGGATGGATTCGCACCTGCGAATCTGCGTCCACTTGCATTACGCAAGAACGATGCACAAGGATCACTGTCTTGACAGAATCATACGGATCAATCGGCAACGGCACGGCTCTTTATCCTGCCGGCCAGCTTTGCGCTGGCATCGGCTTTGCTGATTTCTTCGATCCTGGTCAACACGCCGTCGTTGGCGTAGCGGTCGGCAACCTTGATATCGAAGGCGTAGACGCCGCCTTCCATGGCGGTGAATCGACCGGCAGTGTACGCGCGGGAGGCGGTTCCCTGCTGTTGCAGCTCGCAGACTTCCCAGTCCTGCCGGTTGGTGAGGTCCCAGAACTCGGTCGCATCGGACGGATCGAACCCGGGACGGGCCATCTGCTCCGGATCGAAGAAGAACTCGCAGGCCACATAGGTGCGGTCCGGGGCGATCGGCACGACGCGGTGGGTCATCAGATAGTCGGGGTGCAGGCTCATGAGCAGGTTCGGCCAGACGACGAAGTAGTAGACCTTCTTGTGATCGTCCTCGGTGATGCCGTCCAGGAAGCCGCGGCCATGCTCGGTCATCTGCCCGTCCATGGTGAGGGTTTCGTAGTCGCCGACCACCGGCATCCAGCTTGCGCGCCAGGGGCCTTCGGTTTCGATCGAGTCGCCCAGGTTGAACGGGGTGATCTTGTTGAGCTGCGGATGCACGCCCGGGCAGTGGTAGCACTCCGAGTAGTTCTCGATGATGGCTTTCCAGTTGGCCTGGACATCGTATTCGATCAGCTGCGCGCGGCGGAGTGCGCCGAGATCGAAGCGATCGAAGAACTGGGGCATGTCGCCAAGCGACTCGAGCAGGGGAGCGGCGTTGTTGTTGATATTGAGGAAGATGAGTCCCTGCCAGACGCCGGCATTGACCGGTACCAGACCCCATTCGCTCAGATCGAAGTTCTCGAGCTGATCGCAAAAGCGGGGCATGTGCAGGGTGCCATCGAGATCGTAGACCCAGGCGTGATAGGGACATTGAAAGCGGGGGACGCGGCCCTTCTCTTCGGTGACCATGGTGGCGCCGCGATGCCGGCAGAAGTTGAAGAAGGCGCGCACGTTCTGGTCGTTGTCCCGCACGACGATGATGTTTTCGCCGCAGAGGGAGGTGAGGAAGTAGTCGCCCTTGCGCTGGATGTCTTCATCGCGCCCGACGCAGACCCAGCCACCGGCGAACCAGGCTTCCTGTTCGTATTCCAGGATGTTCGGATCGTGATAGACGGCCGGCGGGAGGAGGGAGGCGCGGCGGAGATCTTTGCGCGTTTGCCGCGACATCGGCCGCCGAAACCGGCGAGACGACTGCTGCGTTCCCCGATCCATCTGCTCGACCATCGCAACGGCCTTTCGTCGTGTCTCTTCCATAGGAGTTTCGGAAGAGTAGCACGGCGGGGAGACGGCAAGGGTCCAGAGTCCAGGGGAGTTGTCGTTGGGGACAGGCCCCCACCGGAAACGGCAGGGCTACGAACGGGACCCCAGGTTGAAGCCAGGGGCTACGAGAAGCCAAGCCTCTCCGAGGCTGAGCACGAGCGGGAGTGGAAATGGGAATTCGGAATAGGAAATGGATTAGGTGATAGGCAGTAGGCGGTGGGATCGACCGTGACGCTCGGCCGAGCCGGGATCCAGCACCGAGTGTGGATGACCGGTGACCAGCCCGGGGCGATGATGTGCTGCCCAGGCCCGCGCTCCTGCCGAAGGTGCCGCTTGCTGCTATCATAGAACATATGTTCTTCTTTTGTCAAGGGGGATCGAGATGGCGAGACGGGGACGGGTGTGCGTGGTGCCGGAGTGCGGCGGCGGGTGGAGCCGGGGGCGGTGGTGTGCGCGATCACCGGCGGACGGCATTGGGGTCGGAGACGGGGCGGGAGGTGCGGTGCTGTCGCAGCGGTTGGCGGCGTTGGAGAGGCGGAGATGGGGGAGGCGAAGCGGGAGGCGGCGCGGGCGTTTCGGCAGGAGGTGATGCGGGGGGAGTATGCGGCGTTGTTCAGCAGCACGTTCGACGAGATGCTGGCGAAGTCGGGGGAGGATCACGATCTGACGGGGGAGATCGGGATGTTGCGGATTGCGATGCGGCGGGTGCTGACGGAGGAGGAGGAGCCGAGCAAGATGGCGCATGGGCTGGCGAAGCTGAGCGGGGCGTTGGGGCGGGCGATCTGTTTGCAGGAGAGCCGGGAGCGGACGCAGGGGGAGGATACGGAGGAGAGCCTGGCGGATCTGCTGAACGGGATTTTGATCGATCTGGAGAAGGAGAGCCAGGTGTACCGGAAGCCGTGGGCGGTGGATGCGGGGAATCCGCCGAGCATCTGGTGAAGGAGATGGAATGGAGGGGATCGTGCCGGGGACGGCGCTGGCGGTGAGCTGGGTGGAGACGTGGAAAATGCGGAAGACGGAGGAGAAGGCGGGGCAGGGGCATATGGAGGCGAGGCGGCGGCTGGAGTGCTGCGGGTGTCGGGGATGCTTGGGGGTGGGATGGGGGAGATGGGGAGTGGGTGGGAGTGAGCGAGGTGTGTGTTGGGATGAGGTGAGTTTGCTGGGTGAGCGGGATCGCCTCACCCCCGGACCTGCCACCCCCATGCCCCTCCGGCCGGATGAGAGTCGCCGGGGAGCGCCGCGGCTACATCAACGGCTGGGACTATTTCATGTACTAGGGCCCGTCCAGCCAATCGATTAGTCGCTCAACTCACCCTATCCAGCCGCTGAACGCCAGCGCTTCGGCGTCATGGTGGCGGGATGTAGCGGCGTAGCTGGGAGTTCGCTATGATGCTGGAATCAGCAATTAATTCAGTGAGAACGGGGGAGGTTCGCAGTGTCGCGTCCGGTGGTTTGGTTCCTCTCAGGTGTTTTGGCCACGACGTTGGTGCTAAGCGGCGTAATGGTTGCGGTTTCGCAGTTCGGTGCCGAGGCCGAGGCACAGGGAACTTGGCAGGTTCAGAGGTTTCCTGACGGCAATGAGTCATTGTCTAGCGCACTCCAGTGGGTGGCTTCTCTTCCTTCCGATTGTGATTTTGTGATTTCGAATTTCAACGACATCTACTATTATCGATGCCCGGAGTGAACAAGCAGGGCCAATAAGATGGCGGTCTGGATTGCTGTGATATCAGTGCTGATCACTGCCGTGTCAGTCGGTGTCGCTTTCGCCAGCCTGCGCACGACTCGGGCGGCTCTCGAGATGAGCAACCGACAGCATATTGACGGCTACATGCCCCTTATCACTTTCGAACGCGAATGTCCGGAAGGTGATGGCGAGGATGTAGTCATCGAAATAAAAAACAACGGAGTCGGGCCAGCGCTGGCCATTTTTGTCCACTGGGACTTCACCCCACCGGGACAGGCTCTCGATGTCCGCAGATTGCCGGATGGAGCAGCGATCATGCGCCCGGGTGATGTCGACCGTCTGACGTTCAAAGCGGAGTGGCTAGAGATCATGATCGAGGAGTTCATGATCGGCCCACTCGACGCAACGCGCGTACTAGGACGGCTGACGGTGGAATACAAAGATGTTTTCAGCCGTCAATTTGTCACGTACGCGGACCTCAGGTTCGATGTTGGTCCAGATGAGATGGGGGACTGCGATGCGCTTGTCTTCAGAAACGAGCGCATCTCTCTGCCTGGCGGCGGCGAGTTGCGGCATGGCTAGAATCTAATCAGAGCAGCTCGGACTCAACACCCCGGCCGTTGCCCTTCCTAGGTTTGCAGGGAGCCTCCTGGGGTGGTTCGCCCATACGTGACCCACCGAAAGTCGGAAATACTATCGCTGAGCATACTGACGCCGCGATCGGCATAATCCCGTCCGAAAGATTGAAGCTCGTGGGAAAGCTTGCGAAGATCCTCAAAATCGGCCAGTTCTGACGAAACGTCAAATGGTTTCATTCGATGTTTCTAGAAGACTGTCCTGCGGATTGCCTGAATCATACGTAGAAACGGTCCAGGTATTACGCTTGGGCCGTTGTCGACTCTGATAGGTGCCGCTCGACTAGTCGTCTGCATTTCCCTCTCTTCAATGCTGCTCTCGGGAATCAGCTTTGAGCTTGCGAATTGCCCGCGTCACAGCGTCAAACTTTAGCTGGGCCATTTCTTGGGCGAACGCAGCGCAATGGGCGCAGAGCACGAGTTCCGTGCCGGGGCGATCCATTGACGGCTTACCGCAGACTTTGCATGGCGGCGTAACAGCCGGTTGCTTTGCGTTGGGCATGATCGTTCTTCCTCTGAGAAGACAGGGGCACACGCTTTTCTAGACCCCGGTCGCTTCTGTAGCGAATATTGCCATCCCGCTCGGCGCGTCTCTGTCGAACGCTCCAGAAGTTCCGAATAGTTCAGGTCGATCAATGCGGTGGCTGGGCTTTTAAGGAGACGCGCCGCAGCGAAGCACGCCTCAACTATTCTGCAATTCGCTTGAGCGTGACATGCGAGATGGTTGATACATTGGAGGGGTTCTGGGCAAAGCTGGTTATCGCGCTGGCGCGCGATTGCAGGGCACAGTGGCACCTGCTCTACGACCGCTACGGTGACGGCGCGTTGGCAACCATTTAGCCTTCCACTCCTGTATTCCCCCACTATCCAGGCAAACGTTCAGCGCCTTCGTATCGTCCACACGCTCCCCGCACCTGATCAGCTGACATCACGCCGGTGGAAGCTGAGCGCGCCGGCGACCAGCAGCAGCAGCGCATACCCCGCCAGCACCAATGCTCCCTCGACCTGCGTCAGCTTGACCGCGGCGTCGCCCGTATTCAGGAATTGCGACTCGAGGGCCACCATCCGGTCTCCGGCCAGGAATGGCAGAAAGCGACCGATTTCCGCGGGCAGGACCATCGCCAACAGGCCTTCGATGAGCAGACCCCAGATCAGGACGCCGGCGATCGCGATGACGCCAGAACGGATCAGCAGGCCCATACCCAATCCAAGCAGGGCCGAGAGCGTTGTGTAGCCGAGGGCCCAGGGAATGTTCGTCACAATGGTCGAGGTGTCTCCCCATTCCACGCCGGACGCTGCGGCGCCAACGACGCCGGCGGCCACACTCAGTGTCCCCAGCAGGAGCCCCGCGAGCGCCGCGATGCCAATCTTGGCCAGTACGACGATCCGGCGTGACGGCTGCACGACCAGCATGGCTGACATCGCGCCGTGCTGCAGATCGGCCGTGAACACCTGCACGCCGACAACGGCCGCGAGCACCGCGACGACCGGGGTCCAGTAGAACCAGGCCGTTTCGACGCTGGAGACGTCCTCACCCGAAAAGGACGCCATGGCCCAGGAGACGACCAAACCGGCGATTCCCACGATCAGCACCATGACGAGGCTGGATCGTAGCGAGGTCAGCTTGATCCATTCGCTGTGGAGCGCTCCGGACAGAGCCCGGAAAGGCTCGTTCCGGCTCCCAACCCGCGGCTCGAGCAATGGACCAGTGACTGAGGCTATCGGCATCGTATCTTCCGTGGAACGTGACATGAATCGGCCTTTCGATCAACGTAATGGAGGGTCAGGCAGCGATGAACTGTGCTGCGGGGGTGGTGAGGTTCAGTAGGATCTCTTCGAGCGACGGTCGAACCTCGGTCAGCTCGTCCAGTTGGACCTGGTGCTCGAATGCCAATCCGGCGATGACCTGACGGGTGGCGCCCCGCACCTGAATGCGGCCATCAGCGAGCGTCGCCTGCAGGCCGTGTTGGCGAAGCAGCTGGAGCAGATCGGCGGGTTGAGACGTGGAGACCACCACGGTCGAGGATGCCTGGCCCAGGATCTCGTCCACCGGCGCGGCGGCGATGAGCCGTCCCCCGCCCAGCACGACCAGGTCGTCCACGAAGAGGCCAAGCTCGGCAATCTGGTGGCTGGAGACCAGCACGGTTCCGCCACCATCGGCGAACGCGCGCAGGAAGCCGCGCAGCCAGCGCATGCCCTCCGGATCGAGCCCGTTGGCAGGCTCGTCGAGCAGGAGCACGGAGGGATTCCCGAGGAGCGCGCCAGCCAGTGCCAGACGCTGACGCATGCCCAGGGAAAACCCACCGACTCGCTGGTGGGCGACGGATTCCAGACCGACCATCGCAAGCACTGTCGTCGCCCGTTCGACCGGGATCCCGCCCAGGGCAGCCATGGAGCGCAGGTGCTGCCGGGCAGAGCGGCCCGGGTGCATGCAGCGCGGATCGAGCACCGCGCCCACCACGGTGGCTGGGTGCGACAGGTGGGCAAACGGGATTCCGTCGTAGCGCACCGAACCGGAATCGGGCGCAGACAAGCCAACCATCATGCGCATGGTCGAGGACTTGCCGGCGCCGTTGGGTCCGACAAAGCCCGTCACGCGCCCGGCCTGTACGTCGAACGAGAGATCCTCGACGACCAACCGGCCGTCATACCGCTTACTTATTCGATCTACCGAAATCATGCCTACATCCTTCATGTTCATAAGGTTCGAATCTGACCTGCCGCGCCCGATCGACCATTCAGGTTTCTCCAGGCACGATCACCAGCTTTCCGCGCGCCTCGCCAGCCGCGAGGTGGCGCATGGCGGTGGCCGCGTCGGCCAGCGGAAACGTCCGTTCGACGATGGGTCTCACCTCACCCTCCTCGATCAACCGCCGGAGTCGTTCGAGATCGGCTCCGTTTTCACTGGAAATCAGCATGACCAGCCGCTGGGAGACCAACGGATCGAGGGCTTTCGCTCGCAATTGCCGGCCAACGCCCAGCCAGCGATCGCCGGTTTCCGAGCCGACGATGACCAGGGTTCCTTGCCGGGTGAGCGCCTGGCGCAGGCGGCCAAGCGAGCGCCCCCCGCCGATATCCACGATCAGGTCGTATGGCTCGGTCACCGCCAGGGGATCGGACGTGCGGTAGTCCACCACGTCGTTGGCGCCCAGCTCTCGCACCAGGTCGACTTTATCGGTGCGACAGACGCCGGTGACGTGGCCACCAGCGGAGCGGGCGATCTGGACCGCGAAGCTCCCGACCCCGCCCGAAGCGCCCAGGATGAGGACCCGCTGCCCTGGCTGCAGGCGCCCGGCGTCGAGCACGGCCTGGAGGGCGGTCAGTCCAGAGATCGGAACCGCGGCCGCCTGCGCGAAGGAGAGATCCGCCGGTTTCGCCACCAGCTTGTCGCCCCTGGCCACGCAATATTCCGCAAAGGTTCCCTGGCCAATGCCAAACACCTCGTCACCTGGCCGGAACCGGGTGACGTTGCTCCCAACAGCAACCACGACCCCGGCGAGGTCGAGACCCGGCACAGGCTGCTTTGGCCGGCGCAGACCCAGCGCCAACCGGGCAATCCGGGGTTCACCCGTCATCATGTGCCAGGTACCGCGATCCAACCCGGCGGCATGGACGCGGACGAGCACCTCATCGTGGCTGGGAACTGGCAGGTCGAGCTCGGCCAGTTGCAGGACATCGGCGTTTCCGTAGGCGCGATGGACGATGGCGCGCATGCTCGATGGGCTGGATTCGGGGAACATCTTCGAGGTCACTCCGTCAAACGCGGGGAACGTACTGGAAATTCTTACACCGTAAGAATCAACTGCTGCGCCAGACTACTTCTTACGTTGTAAGATTGTCAAGGGGAAGCGGTGCTTGCTGCAGAGCGAAAGGAACCAGATGCCGCGCAAGACCGAGATTCGGACGCCGCTCACCCGCGAACGCGCCCTCTCCGCGGCGATGACCATCGCCGACACCGAAGGGATCGGTGCGCTGACGATGCGGCGCGTTGCCAAAGAACTCGGCGTCGAAGCGATGTCGCTCTACTACCACGTGGCCAACAAGGACGATTTACTGGACGGGATGATCGACCTGGTGTTCAGCGAGATCGTGGTGCCGCCACCCGGAGGTGACTGGGTGGACGCGATGCGGGAACGCGCCTCATCTGCCCGGGCTGCCCTGCTCCGCCATCCGTGGGCCGTGGGCCTGATGGACTCGCGCACCACGCCCGGCCCAGCCATGCTGCGCCATCACGAGGAGATGATCGGCCTGCACCGGGCGGCGGGGCTCTCGATGGCGCTCAGCGCCCATATCTACGCGCTGCTCGATGCCTTCGTGTACGGCTTCGTGATCCAGGAGGTGGCGCTCCCGTTTCAGGGGGACGAGGCGATACAGGAAGGTGCGGACGAGGTGGCTCAAGTCCTGCCAGTCGAAGCGTTTCCCAACATGCACGCGTTCATGGAAGAGCACGTGATGCAGCCGGGATACAGCTTCTCGGCCGAGTTCGATTTTGGACTGGACCTCATTCTGCGCGGCCTCGCGGAGGCAGCACGGCAGGAAGGGACCAACCGCTGATTCGATCGCCAGGGACCGTGAGGAGGCGTATGGTCAGAAATTCCGCCTCAAGCACCCCTTGACACGAAAGAACATATGTTCTAATATATAGGTAAGCGGCACATCGGCGGAGAGGGACGCGCCCACGAGATCGGCATCCCTCCGACTCCATCCACGGAGTCGAGCGCACCAATCTTCACCACGGTGGAGATTCGGCAGCGGTAGATGCGGGCCTGGGCAGTGCCTAACTTTGCCACCCGCCCGGCCCCAGACCGTCACCCCTGGCTCCATTCGCGGCCTGACCTCAAAAACAGAGAACGCTTTTCGAGCATTTGCACAAACACCCCACCCAGACAGGGCGGAGCTCTACCCTCCTCGTCATCCCGACCATAGCCGCCGGCCCTCTGCCAGCGCAGGGACCTCCTGTTGCAGAAACACCCGCTCCATCACTGCAGCCAACGCACCTCACCAGGGGTATGAGCCCATGGCTTCAGCCTTGGGTCCTCACCATGACCCGCCCTTCGAAAAATGCCACACCCGCATCCGACCAGGGCGAAGCCTTGCCAAACATCTGCTCGTATCCATCTGAAGTCTGTACATGCTGAAAATTGCCAAGCGATACAAGCGTTCCATTTTGGTTCCTACACGACTATGATCCAGAGACTGACTCTCGTGCTTTCTTGCTGTCGTCCTTGTGTCTGGAGCGTCTCATGTCGACCAACACCACGATTGCGTCCTATTACACATCCGAAGATGCGCTGGAGCGGATCGATCGGCAGTTGCGCGAGCAGGGGATCGATCCCGAGCATCCGACGCTGGAAGCGCTGGCGCCGTATGACAACTTTCATTCGCGCGGATTGGGCGCGACGCTCGATCTGATCGCGCTGGCCGATTTTCCGGCAGGCGCGCGGGTGCTCGATGTGGGGGGAGGATTGGGCGGGCCGGCGCGGGCGCTGGCGGCGCGGTCCGGCGCGCATGTCACGGTGCTCGATCTGACGCCGGCGTTCGTGACGCAGGGGCGGGTGTTGACCGAGCGGCTGGGGATGAGCGATCAGGTCGAGCTCGAAGTGGGCGATGGGACGGCGATGCCCTTTCCCGATGCCAGTTTCGATGGCGCCTGGACCCAGCACAGCACCATGAATATCGAGAACAAGGAGGCGCTCTACGCCGAGATCCATCGGGTGCTGAAACCGGGTGGGCGGTTGGTGATGCACGAGGTGATGGGTGGGAACGGCGACCCGATCGACTACCCGGTTCCGTGGGCGGGTGAGGCGGCGTTCAGCTTTTTGCGTCCCGAGGGGGAGATGCGCGCGTTGATCGGCGCGTCGGGGTTCCGCGAGCTGGCGTGGGAGGACGAAACCGCGAAGGTGCTGTCGTTCATGGATCGCGGACAGGGCGCGTCTGCCGCCGAGCGGAGCGGCCCCGCGCAGCAACCGCCGGGCCAGATGATTCTGTTCGGGCCTGCCTTTGTCGAGCGGATCCAGAACTTCGGGAAGAATCTCGGCACCGGGCGGCTGGTGGTGATCCAGGCGTTGTTCGAACGGGAATAGGTGGCAGGCAGAGGTATGCCTCGGGTAGCGTGTTTGGGAACAGGGAGGCGGTCGATGCCGGTATTGAGGTTTCCTCGTCCCACCGTCGAAGCCACCTCTGTTCATGGGTTGCTGGGGCAAGCGTGGGCTGTTTATCTGGCACGAGCGTGTCGGGACTAGTGGACGTCCGCGGCGCGCCGGCACCCAAGCGCCTCTATCGAATTGGGCTGGCTCCCGATCCGCTCGCGTTTGCACCGCCTGCGGTAACTGGGACTGGGCGCTTCGACGATCCACAGGGCCGAAAGCGGACGTTGTATGCCGCCGTCGAACGCCGAGCCGCGTTCCTGGAAGCACTCGATGTCTACCGTCCTGATTTGCTGGCGACCACCGTGCGGGATGACCAGCCTACGATCAACCGAGGCTCCATTCTCCAAACCGGATCGCCCAACGATTCCACCCGGGTTTATGGAGCAGTTGCTGGTCTGTTTCCGCGTCGCCGACGGCCAACAGTGGCTGGATCTTCGTGCGATGGAAACCCA
Source organism: uncultured Chloroflexia bacterium (assembly GCA_963720855.1). GTDB lineage: Bacteria > Chloroflexota > Chloroflexia > Thermomicrobiales > UBA6265 > JAMLHN01. The sequence goes on from CAVRGV010000005.1 coordinate 297,111, forward strand.
AGCTGTTCTGAGCCACGAGCTTGCTCACCAGTTCGGTCAGCTCGGACTTGGCCAGGGATTCGTGCTCGGCGATCTCATATCGAATGACAATCGCGTCACGCGGGTGATTGCTGGTTGGGCAAACGACCATGCATTCGATGGCATCGCCTATCGATCGAGCCACAATCCATCTTTGACTTGCTGGGCCATCTTCGAAGGGGCGACGCTCGCAACGCACGACGCAGCGCTCCCTATCAATCCCGATGATCCCGATCTTCATGCAGTTGCGCGGATGTGGAATTTGCAACTTCCGGCACGGTCTCGCGACTAGCTCGGCCGCAACGAGCGTCGGTTATTCCTGAGCATAGCTTTCGGGTAGCGCCGACGGGAGAGATTCTTCGCTTCGCTCTGAATGACGAATTGTTTGGGCACCCTGTCGCCAGTAGATGTGACATTCAGGGTTGGACGAACTCCCCAACAGGACAGGGTCGGTAGCAGCGCCAGGAAGGCGCTACTAGTCGAAGGGTTGTCGTCTTCCTACCCCTCGTGATCGGCCATTGGAGTTGTTTCGGGCGTGCCGACGGCGGTTGGCGGTGCTCTCGGACGAGCCGTTTCCGGCGGTTGCCTCGTCCAGCATCTGGGTCATGGTGGCGATCTCGGCCGATTGGGTGTTGACGACTTGCTGGGCGAAGTTGCGCACGATCTCGTCCTTGCCCAGCTCGAGCTCGGCGTCGGCCATGAGCACGCCGCCCTGGTGGTGGCGGATCATGAGGCGCAGGAACTGGGCGTTCATCTCGTCCACCGGCAGGGTTTCGAGCGCGGCGATCTCTGAACCGATCGCCATGCCCGGCATGAGCGGAACTTCCGTGTCCGAACCTGCGCCCGGAGTGGCGGGATGATCTGCAGTGCTCATGTCCATGCTGGCCATGGAGTCGTCGTCCACCAATCCTTCGGGCGGCGGTGGAAGCGTCATGTCGTAATCGCCCATCCATGCCATGAGCTGCTGATCGCTGGACACCGGGAGTCCCCAGATATCGAGCCAGCCGGTCATCATGCCGATCTGGAACTGCTGGGTATCAGCGATATCGCGCGCCATCCGGGCGATATCGGGATCGTCGGTGCGGCGGTAGGCGATATTGGCCATTTGCACGGCCTGGGCATGGTGGATGCTCATATCGCGCACGAAGCCGACATCGGCGGAGTCGTTTGCCGGATGGTCGTCGTCCTGCGTGAAGAAGTAGAGCGCGAGCGCGCCAAACACCAGCGCAAGCAGTCCCAACGCAACGGCGATCCAGGGCGCGACGCCCCATTTCGATGTGCTGGCGGCCTCGTTGTCGGTCATCTCGTTTCCTTTCGGAGCGACTGATGCGCGGAGGCTGAAGTGGGGCTTGCGCCCGTTACTTCACACTTGCCGCTACCTGGCTCCTGGTCCCGACCGTCTGGCAGATTGCCAACCCCTCGTCACTATCCAGCGAGCAGGCGCGGGGGCCGGTGCGGTCGGGATGATACTCCTCCGGTTGCAAGGTGGAGTGGGCGATGCTGAACTCGTCGGCCAGCACATGACTCGCCTCTTCCAGGATCTCTGGCCACTGCGAACGTTGGTGACTTCCAGATGCGCGCTGGCCGCGACGATGCCGGAGGTGACGGTCCAGACGTGCAGATCGTGCACGTCGGCGATGCCCGGCAGGCGCTTGAGCGCTGAGCGCACCGCTTGCGGGATCGATGTCTGACGGCGTGGCTTCCAGCAGGATATCGACCGCTTCCTTGAGCAGCTTCCAGGCGCTGAAGACGATGAGTCCGCCGATGACCACCGAGAGAATCGGATCGGCTTTGGTCCAGCCGGTGGCCATGATGATGAGCGCCGCGACGATGGTGGCGACCGAACCAAGCAGATCGCCGATCACATGCAGGAAGGCACCGCGGGTATTGAGGTCGTGCTGATGTCCGCCGCCGCGGGAGAGGACCCAGGCGGAGACGATATTGGCGCCGAGACCGGCCACCGCCACGCCGAGCATCAACCCGCTGCGAATCTCCGGCGGGTCGGAAAAGCGTTGCCAGGCTTCATAGAAGATGTAGAGCGAGAGCAGGAGCAAGATGGCGGCGTTGACCGCGGCCGCCAGGATCTCCGCGCGCATGAACCCGAAGGATCGGCGCGGGGTGGCGGGCCGCCCGGCCAGCCAGGCGGCGAAGAGGGCGAGCAACAGTGCGCCGGCATCGGTCGCCATATGCCCGGCATCGGCCAGCAGGGCCAGCGAGTTGGCGGCGATTCCGCCGATGACCTCGACGACAAGAAAGATCGTGGTGATCGCCAGCGCGATGGCGAGCGGCTTGCGCTTGGCGGAGCGATCGCTCAAGGGCGAGTGGCTATGACTCGCGTCGTGGTCGTGGTTGTCGTTTTGGTCGGGGTGGTTGTGTTCGTCCATTACGGGCAATGGTAGTCCAGGAGTTCCGAAACGGGAGACGCTAGAACAGAGATCTACCCACGATGACGGGCCTAGGCCGGGATCGGGTCGAACTGGGCGGCGTGCAGGCGGCCGTAGACGCCGTTCAACCTGAGGAGATCCTGGTGCTTGCCCTGCTCGACCACACCGCTGACATCCACGACCACGATGCGGTCGGCATGCTGAATGGTTGCCAGTCGGTGGGCGATGATCAAGGTGGTGCGCCCGACGGCCAGCTCTTCCAGACTGGCCTGGATCTGCCGCTCGGTTTCGGTGTCGAGCGCGCTGGTCGCTTCGTCCAGGATCAGGATGGGCGGGTTCTTGACGAACATGCGCGCGATGGCGAGCCGTTGTTTCTGGCCGCCGGAGAGCTTGACGCCCCGCTCGCCGATGATGGTTTCGAACCCGGCCGGGAGGTCGGCAATCATGGTGTCGAGTTTGGCGCGGCGCGCGGCTTCCTCGATCTCCGCGATCGGTGGCGTCGAGCCGCCCGTAGGCGATGTTTTCGCGAATGGTGCCCCCGAAGAGGAAGACATCCTGCTGCACGATGCCGATCTCGCGACGCAGCGAGGAGAGGGTCATGTCGCGGATGTCGATGCCATCGATCGTGATACGGCCGGCATCGACTTCGTAAAAGCGCGGCAACAGCGAGGCGATGGTGGTTTTGCCGGCGCCGGAGGGTCCCACAAAGGCGACCGTTTCGCCGGCGCGGAGATCGAGATCGATCCCCTTCAGGATCGGGCGCTCGGGGGTATAGCCGAAGCGAACCTTCTCGAAGCGGATATCGCCCCGCAGGCGGCCGACTTCGATGGCATCCGGTTTGTCGGCGATATCCGGTTCGATCTCCAGCAGCTCGGTATAGCTGCGGAATCCGGCGATCCCCTTGGGATAGATCTCCAGCACGGCCATGATCTTTTCCATCGGCCGGAAGAAGACATTGACCAGCAGCAGGAAAGTGACGAAGCCGCCTTCGCTGAGCTCACCCTCGATGACGAAATAGGCACCGGCGATCATGACGACCAGCTGGGTGAAGCGCATGCTGGCGTAGTTGAGGGTCATGCTGGCGGCCATGATGCGGTAGGCGTCCAGCTTGGTTGTCGCGATAGCGATCGTTGTCGACGGAGAAGAGCTTGCGCTCGTGATCCTCGTTGGCGAACGCTTGCACCACGCGGATGCCGCCGACGTTTTCCTCGATACGGTGATTGAATTCGCCGACGCTGCGGAAGAGATTCTTCCAGGTCGCCGCCATGCGCCCGCCGTAGTGAATGGTCGACGAAGGTGACCGGCGGCACCACCAGCACGGTGATGACCGCCAGCTTGGCATTGACCAGGAACATGAGCACGAAGGCGCCGATGAAGGTCATCACCGCCACGAAGGCGTCTTCCGGCCCGTGGTGCGCGACCTCGCCGATCTCTTCCAGATCCTTGGTGACGCGCCCGACCAGATGGCCGGTTTTGTTGTTGTCATAAAAGCGGAACGAGAGTTTTTGCAGATGATCGAAGCTGCGGCGGCGCATCTCGGTTTCGATGCTGATGCCGAGCTTGTGACCCCAATAGGTGACCACGATCATCAGAAACGAATTGAGCACGTAGACCGCGAAGAGGAGCGCGACCGCCAGGATGATTCTGGTCCAGTCGCCGCTGGGCAGCAGGCGATCGACGAAGAGGCCCGCCATCAGCGGAAAGGCGAGCTCCAGCACACCGGAGATCACCGCGCAGGAGAAATCGAGCGCGAAGAGCTTGCGATGCGGGCGGTAATAGGCGAAAAACTGGCGGAGCAGCGAAAAGGTTCCGGCGTCCGCCGCCATGGCTGCCATACGACCTCTGAGAAGAACGACCGCCAGGCGCGACGACCGGGGAAATCTGGGAAACCTGCCGCACGAGCAGGCTCGAGTGCGCCGCGCAATGCTACCCGAGGGGAGCGGTGCGGTCGCGTTTGCGTATCACCGCAGCCGCATGGCGCGATGATCTGCACGGGGCATTTATGCAAATCATCGACAGAGTCACCATCAGCGATGCGAATCTTCGGAAATTGGGTATGCTGACAGGCACACAGCAAATGCACAGCGGCAATCCGTCCTGGAGGACGCCGCGCACGATACGGTAGACTCGACGAGGCACATCGTGGCATCGGTCAAGGTGACTCTGCGTTACGGGAAGAGCGCGCGTTCTACAACGCGTCCGGCGATCCGCATGTCTTTCCAACCGATACCTTTGTGGGCCGCGCCCGCGAGCTGGCCGAGCTCTGCGCAAGGCATAGCCGAGGCGCCCGGCCGGTTGGTGACGGTGCTCGGTCCGGCAGGAGTGGGCAAAACGCGGCTCGCGCTGGAAGCGATGCGCGACCGCCGACGAGCGTTATCCCGGTGGGGCGGTGGTGGTTCGGCTGGCAGCGATCGAGCGTCCGGACGATATCGTGCCCGAGATCGCCCGCGCGATGGGGATCGATCGATCAGGCGGAAAAACTGGATGCCATCGTGCGTGAGGAGCTGAGCGCGGCGCCGTCGGTCGTCTTGCTCGATTGCTACGAGCATTTGACGCCGGCTGCCAACCCGGTGGTCGCCGATCTGCTGGCGAGCTGTCCCGAGCTGCGGATCGTGCTCACCTCGCGCCGGTCATCGGGATTGCCGGACGAGTGGCGGCTGGAATTGCAGCCGCTCGCCGTTGACCGACCAGCCAGCAACCGAGCACCGATTCCCTGAGCGAAGCGGCGCAGCTCTTCGTGGCGCGCGCGCTCAGAGGCCAACGACCGCTTCCGGTTGCGCGCCGGATGATGTGCCGGTCATCGAGGAGCTCTGCGCCCGTTACGACGGACTTCCGCTGGCGATCGAGCTGATGGCAAGCTGGGTGACGGTGCTTTCTCCGCGCGAGCTGCTGGATTGGAAACCGGACCAGCTTGCGTTTCGCACGCCGGTGGCGGATCCGCGCCATCAGAGCCTCATGGATGCCATCGCCTGGAGCTTTGGTCTGCTTACGCCGGACGAGCAGGCGCTGCTGTTGCGCCTGTCGGTCTTCAGCGGTGGATTCAGTCGGGATCTGGTGGAAAAGATGGCGAGCGGCCGGAGCGCCGGGGCTGGCTATCCCTATGCGGATGGATACGGCTGCGCAATGGGCATTGGATATCGACGGACTCGGCAATCCGACCGACCAGCCTCAGGATCCATCGATTGCCCGGGCGCTCGCGCCGATTTCGCACCGATGCGGTTCTTGCGCTGGCATCGCTGGTCGATCATCGTCTGGTCTATCAGGTGGGCGAGATCGATGGCGTGCCCCGCTTCGACATGCTGGAGGCAATACGCGAGTTCGGTTTGTCTCAGTTGGAGCGCAGCGGACAGAGCGCAGCGGTCCGGCATGCGCACGCGGCCGCGATGATGGCATTTGGCGAAGCATCGTGCGAGGGCGTTCTGGAACAAGATACTATCGCGAATGGGGGCGCGAGCGTATCGACGCGGACCTCCAGAACATTCGCGCTGCGCTGGCCTGGGCCGCCACTCTGGGAGACGCCGGAGCCGAACTCGGCATACGCCTTTCTGGACCGCTCTGGAACTACTGGCAAACGCGGGGGCTGATTACCGAAGGCCGGCGTTATATCGAGGATTGGATATTCCGCCCGGGCCAGAAGCACTGGTGCCAAGCCACCAATCTTCCTGGACTCGCATTTCTAACCTGGATTCAGGACGACGATGCGCGTTGCGAAGAGATCGTCAAGGCTGGAATTGCAGCGACGGAGGGCACGGCCTTCTACAGCGCCCGTGGCCATGGATCTATCTCGTTCATGGCGCTCATGGAGTTTCGCAAGGGTCTGGAAAACGTCTTCACGATGATGGAATACGTGGAAGAGGCCGAGCGCCTTTTTCGGTCTGGGAGGCGACAACAACGGGTTAGGCGGTTGCTATCTCATCTATGGGCAGGTGGCCCGACTTACCGGTGATACGGTCCGAGCCCTCGAGCTTTTCGAAGAAGCGCGAGAACTGCACACCGAGCAAGCTATGAATGGGGCATGGCCGCTGGCCGGTATTTCGCGGCGGAAGCAACCCGCGATCTGGCGGAAAGTGACCCATCTCGCATTCCGGAAGCGGTGGCGCTGCTGCACGATGCATTGCAACGGTTCTGGGCGCTGGGCGATTTCTGGGGCGCGGGCGGCGCAATGTCTGGCCTGGCCTGTATCGCCGTGATGCAGGGAGTCGATCACCAGGCCGCGACGTATTTCGGGGCGGCGCATGTGCTCATGGACCGGGTTGGCGGGTCGCTGCTCCCAAGCGAGCTGATGACGCACCAGGAAACGGAGATCGAGCTCAAGGCATCGAATGATCCCGAGCCGTTTGGAAATACGCGTTCGCGAAGGCGCCGAGAATCCGGACCGCGTCGTGGAAAGCGCATTGACCGATGCTGATCTCGTTCTTCGCGATCCGACCGCCGCGCAGGCAGCTCCGCGCCTCACCCGTCGCCAGCTCACCATCGTGCAGGATCTGGCGCAGGGCTACGACATTCCCACGATTGCGCACCGGCGTGGCCGCAGCGTGAGCGCCACCTATGAGCTGGTCGATCGGATTCTGGAACGGCTCGCGCTCAACGACCGTGACGAGATCGCGCCGTTTGCGGTGAACCATGGGCTGGTGAGCCCGCCAAAATCCCGTCCTGGGTTCATTCCACCGAAATAATCCGCAAAATCCGGAAAATCCGGATGGGTTCGGCGGCGATTTCCTCTTGTCGAATTCCCAGTATTCATCCATCATCGTTGATGAACCAAGAAGCAAATTTCTCAACTGTTCTGTGCCCGTGACTGTTGCGCTGATTGCGGCAGACACCGGAGGCTCGTAGATATGTCGCGCTTTCCTGCTCTGAAATCGATTGCGCTGGTGCTCAAGTTGTGTGCCGTGCTTGCGATTGCCGCAGGGGTGATCCTAGCGGTGGCGGAGGAGACAATGCTGCTGCGTGTCGGAACCGTGGCCGGCGGATTGCTGGCGGCGCTGGTGCTCTGGGCGTTCTCCGAGCTGATCTCGGTGGCCCTTTCTATCGAAGCGAATACCTGGAAAGCGCAGCAGGCGCTGACTCGTTCGAACACTGTCGCATGGACGCCGGCCAGTTCCCGGTCGTCCATCCCCTCACCGGACGCCGAAATGACCTCGACGGTCTGATCGCCGTTCGGCCTGTCCTGCCCCTGCCTCGCCACGCCGGCCCGTTCGGATCTCACCATCCGATTCCGGGTTCGCGGAGACACAGCTCCCACGTGCGGCGAGGTTAGGGGGGCGGGGTTCGCCCTTCTGCCGGGATCACATCGACGGTGACCGGCCTGGAGAACGCATATGTCTGCAACGTCGATCCCCTCGAACGTCCACCAACGCCTGCCGTTCCGCGCAAACTGACCAACCGGCAGATGACGCGTCGTGCGCGAACTCGCGGACGGGTGCGATATCGCCATGGTCGCGGCGCGGCGGGAACGGGGCGTCAGCTCGGTCTATGAAATCGTCGGGCGGATCTGCGAGCGGTTGGGGCTGGAAGACTGGCGGGAGATCGGGCCTTATGCGGTTGCGCATGGGTTGGTGGAACGGGTCGATGGGAGTCAGCCGCCCACTGCCTGAACAGTTCGCGCTCGTGAGCGATTCCAAATGCCGCCAGCCAGCAACGCCGCTAATGTCACGTCGACCAAGGATTGATGATTTTGAGGCCTGCCTGCTGGAAGTGCCTGACGTTGCGCGTCATGACAGGCAGTCTCGTAGTAGCGAGCTGTCGCCGCGATGAGACCATCAGCGGCCTCGACTGGTGTCCCTTCTCGTGAATTAACTGCGCGATTGCTCTCCCCAGATCCTCGCGATTTCGATACCGATGGGGAGGATACTGATCGCTATGTTCACCTTCGATTTCGTGTAGCCATCCTCGAGTCCAGAACGTCTCCGTCCTGGCGAAAGCATGGACAGCCCCTTCGCGATCTCGCCGATAGTAATGACGCTGAAGAACATCTCGGTAGAGCGGATGTGTCCACTGCTGCTCGCACTCGAGGGTCCCCGCCGCTTCGCTGAATCTCAGAGAGCACGCAGGTGTCGAGTAACACGCTCACCATTCGTATTCCCGTCGCGGCGATTCGATTGCTGCTCAAGTCGACGCCAGTAAGATCGGGTCCATTGAGGATAAGGTCCTTAAAGGAGCGCTTGTGGTTCTGAAGTCGCTCGATACTCTTCCGCCGAAACCACCACAACGGCGGGCTCTCCTCGACGAGTCACGTGTTGAGGGCCTTCAGTTAATCGCACTGATCAACAACTTCGCTAAATCGATTCTTCGCATCGGCCAGTTCCATTCCACCGTCTCACCTTCTTTTCGCTAGCTAGCATTGGCATAGCATACGTTCGCCATTCAAGCGTAACAGTAGTGCTTTGAGAGGCGCAGTGAGCGTTGACTGTGATTCGACAGGAAAGAGGCTTAACCTGATGCGTTCGGACCGAATCTGCCGGCGTTTTCGGTGTCGCCGCCGTCGTCGAGCCAGTCGGTGAAGATGGTTTTGGTGATGGGGGCGGCGAAGGAGACGCCTTCGCCGGAGCTTTCGACCATGACGATGCTGGAGATCTCCGCGGTGTCGCCGTAGGGGCCGAAGGCGGCGAACCAGGAGTGCGGTTTGCCGGCCACGTTCTGCTCGTTCTGGGCGGTGCCGGTCTTGCCGGCGATCGGCCAGCCGAAGTCGCCGAAGACGGTGACCGAACCCGCGCCCCAGCTATTGCTGGTTTGATCGCGCAGCGCGCTTTGCAGCTCGTCGATCATCCAGTCCTCGAGCGGCAGGTGGCGGATGACGGTGCGCTTGCCGACGACTTCGGTTTTGCCGTCGGTGACCACCGATTGCACGATGAAGGGCTGGAGCAGATCGCCGCCGTTGGCGATGGCGGTGTAGGCGTTGGCCATTTGCAGCGGGGTGGCTTCCAGGAAACCCTGGCCGATGGAGAGGTTGACCGCGTCGCCGATGGCCCAGTAGTCGCCGACGTTGCCGATCTTCCAATCCGGGCTGGGTACCACGCCGGCGATCTCCTGCAGATAGGGGATACCGGTGGGCGCGCCGAGTCCGTAGGCCTTGGTCATATCGGGCAACAGGTTCTCGTCCTTGTCGTCCAATTCATAGCCAAGCTCGTAGAAGACGGTGTTGCACGAGTTCACCAGCGCAGTGTGCAGGGTGAGCATCCCCTGCTCGCCGGTCTGGTACTCGTAGGTCCAGTCGCGGCGGACGACGTCGGTGCCGGGAATGGTCCATTCGGTCGGGCAGTAGATCTCGCTGTCCCCCTCGTAGCCGAGATCGGCCATCGCGGCGGACATGGTGATCACCTTGAAGATCGATCCGGTCGGGATAGCCCTGCTGGGTGGCGCGGTTGAGCAGCGGCAGCGTCTTTTCATCGAATACCGCGGCGGCGTCTTTGTCGGTCAGGCCCTTGACGAAGACGTTGGGATCGAAGCTGGGGTGGCTGACCAGCGCCATGACCGCGCCGGTCTGCGGATCGAGCACGACCGCGCTCCCGGTGACATCGCCGACCGCGGCATCGACCTGTTTCTGGAATTCGATATCGATCGTCAGGACCACGTCTTTGGGCTCGACCGCGTCCTGCTCGGCGATCACCGATTGCTCGGTGCGCGTGTTGCAGGAGACGATGGCGAGCCGGCCGCCCGGCTTGCCGGAGAGCAGATCGTTGGCAGCGGCTTCGATCCCAGCGCGACCGATCAACTCGCCCGCGACCAGGCCGGCATCGGGATTGGCTTCGATATCCTCGGCGTTGACGGCGGTGACATAGCCGGTGATATGCGCGGCTACCGCGCCATAGGGGTAGATGCGGGATTCGACCTGCCGCACCGCCACGCCGTCGAGCTCGGAGATGCCGTTGAGCACTTCGTTGGTGAGCGGATCGGGAAGCTGGGTGATCGGCATGAACCAGGCCGGTTCGCCATCCGCATAGCGGTCCTTGATGTCTTCGGCCTTCATACCGATGAGTTTGGACAGCGCAGCGACCTCGGCAGTCTTCATTGGTGAGCTGCCCGGGAATGATGCCAACCTCGTTGACCACGCCTTCGTAGGCGAGCTGCTCGCCGTTTTTGTCGAGGATGTCGCCCCGGCCCGATCCGAGCTCGGTGTAGTCGACGCAGTTTTCGCCCAGACCGGTGAAGATGAGCGATGGGGTCCATTCGATCAGCCAGCGATTGTCCTCCTGCTGCGCCTGAATGGTGTTGTCCTGCTCGATGTCACCCACGTAGCTGGAGGTGAGCGTGACTGCGATCGGAATTTGCGAATTGGGGCTCGCCCCGCCGTTCAGGGTGATAGCGACATCGGTGATGCCGGCTTCCGCGGCGATGCCCTCATAGCGGTCGATGAAGTCCTGCCGGCTGGTTTGCGCGCGCGCATTGGTGGTCAGGAGGTCGTACATCCCGTCGTAGTCGCCATCCACCCAGCGTTGGGCGAAGGCTTTGGCGACATCGGCCGGGGAGGTGGTGACGACATCGTTTTCGGTGGTGGGTTGTGCGGTTGGCTCCGGCGTTTCGGTGGCATCCAGCGAAACCGCGGGGGCGTTCGGATCGGGACCGCTTGCGGCCGGCTCGTCCGGTTGCGTGGTCGGAGTGGGAACCTCGGTGGCCGATTCGATCACCACCGAATTGGGGTCGGTCTGGGGCCGGGTCGGTTTGGGCCACTTCGCCGGATGGGGTTTCGTTGCCGCGCACGCGGCTCGAACAGGTCGGCTGGGGATTCGCCGCTGCCCAACCAGATACCGCCGATCAGGGCCACGACGCCAAGCAGCACGGCGGCCAGCACCAACGGCCAGCGACGCGGTCCGCGTGGCAAGGGTCCTCGAGATGATGGGTGATAGGACGACGACGACGAATAGCTCACCGAGTGCTCGACCTGGAATGCGTCCGGATGCCGCGGGCGGCTCAGCAGGACGGAGAATTGGTGCGGTGCGGGGGCGAGGATCGACTGGACGCAACTGCGTTTCGTTGCTCGATCTCAAGTATACGCGTACGTTCGCGGGTCTCAATGCATTTCCGCGAACGCGGGAAGGCACCGTGCCCGGCTACCCCGCTTATCTAATCAAAACGCGGAGAACCGCTGGGCGGTTTCATCGTTCATACAAACATAATGTGTTCGCCTGAGAACGGCTGAATCGAAGATGCGCGTCTGGCTGGGGATGGCGGCCCTCCGTTACTCTCAGGAACGAGGCCTATACTGCAGACTGGTTTTGCTCCGGCGTCCTCGAGGCGCGGAGGTCCGGACGGCATCGTGCAGGCCCGTTTGGTCCGGACAGGGGAGTTCGATTCGATGGTTGCCAAAGGTTCGTTCGTGGGCGTTTCCCTGCCCGTTTCCGCTCGCCTCGCGCTGGTGCTGGCGCAAAGCTCGACCGTTGCCCCCAGAGAGCTGGGCGAGCAGCCGACCAGCGGCGGCGCCCGGCCGGGTCCGGTCAATGCGGTGCCGGGGTTGCGCTCCCCGGGCGTGCTGCCGGTGGGGTTGCGCATCGAGCCGATCGCGCTGGATGCCACCATCGAGCAGCAGCAGATCGAAAACGGGGTGATGCAGAACCCCTCCGGCCCATTCGTCGTTGCCTGGTACAAGGAAACCGGGCGGCTCGGCGAACCGGACAACAATGTCGTGCTGGCGGGTCACCTGGATTACTGGGATGTCGGCCCGGCCATTTTCTACGATCTGTGGAAGCTGGAAGACGGCGACAAGATCGAGGTCACCGGCAAGAACGGGGCGGTCTATGTCTATACGGTCGATTGGGTGAAGACGTACAAGATCGCCGATCTGGACAGCGCCGCCATTCAGGAGATCATCGGCCCCACTCCGAACGAGAGCCTGACGCTGATCACCTGCGGTGGCACCTTCGACTACGACTCTGGCGAATACGAAGAACGCATCGTCGTCCGCGCCACCCGTACACGGGGTTAGCGGGTTTACGCGCGACGGGTCAGACACGGAGGTCTGCAACTACGGAGTTGTGGGTGGCCTCTGGGTTGGTCTCTTCCGCCCTGCTCACACTCCATGCGGCGGTAGCCGAGGGCGTCTCTGACCTCCCGTGCCAACAACCATCGAATCTCCCGGAATCGGTCCAATTCACTCCCGACTACGCAGAACTGCGGATACCGCGTTCTGGCCGGAATACGGCATTTCCCCGATGGTTGGGCGGTTCGGGCTACCCTAATCTTGAGACTGGATCGACCTGTGGTTCGATGCTGGATTGACCAATAAGAGGATTGCCAATGACCCGGTGCCTATGTGTTGCCCTCCTCCTTCTGTCACTCGTGGGTTCGGCCGGCTGGATTATGCCGGCCAGCGCCCAGGTGACTCCGACTGCTGGCCCGTTGCGGGAATTCCAGGTGGAAGACGGCCATCCGATCGGGCTTTCTCCGGACGGGACCATGTACGCCGTGGCTATTCAGGCCACCGCGCTGTGCGTCTACGACACGGAAACCCAGCAGGAAATCGCGTGCGCGTCGCTCGAGCCGCTCGATGCCGGGATCCGTTTCGAGGATGTGGTCTGGTCGCCGGATAGCACCCGGCTTGCGTTTGCCGAGCAGGGGTTCCGTTTTGGCGCGGACGGCGATCTCTGGGTGATGGATGCCCGGTCCGGCGAGCTAACCAATGTGACCGACGATGGCTACCAGGGTGGAATCATCTCGATCAGTGACGACTCGTCCAAGAACGCCACCTTTTATCTCGATGTCGCTCCCGCCTGGACGCCCGATAGCCAGTTCATCACCTTCTCCCGCTCTGGATTCGTGCAGGGCGAGCGGACCGACAATGAGCTCGCCCAGGTTGCTGCCTCTGGCGGTGAGGTGGAAACCCTCGCGGTCATTCCGAACGCCGAACCGGGAAGCATCTATTTCGGCACCGGTTGGGATCCATCGGGCGAGACGTTCTATTTCTCGCTGACGCATCTGGACAACGACAACCCGGAGAACGGCATCTGGACGCTACGATGCGGTGACCGGTGAGGTGGCGCTGCTGGCGGTGGGGGACGATCCTGAGCTTGGCCCACTGACGCTGCTGCGGGTGTCGCCAACCGGAGATCGGCTGCTGGCGTGGTATCCGATGGCCTATGGCCGGCTCGATGTTACCGCCCCCCTGTTACGGCTGATCGATACCGAAACCGGCGCGCTTTCCACTCCCGAGATTCCGGTTGTGGAGGAAACGACCCTTCCCGGATTTGCAGCCGCGGCCTTCTCCCCGGATGGCCAGGCGCTGTTGTTGGTCGTCTCGAAGGGCAGTGGGATTTATGACGTTTGGGTTTCCGAGCTTGCAGGCGGCGAGCCGCAGCTGCTGATCGAAGAGATCGCGCAGGCGGTGCTCGATCCCGGTCTCATGCCGAGCTGGGGCGCCGATGGCACTGTCCTGCTTGGGATGGGTATTGGCGGCGGGTATCTCTTTCCGGTCGACGGCATCGGACTGGCCATCCAGCCATCCGAGGCGACGCCAATCGCGTCACCAGTGGCCGGTGATGCGACCACTGGCACGCCGGCCGGCGGCGAGGTTCGCAGCGTCGATATTCCCGAAGGACGCGCGGTCAGCATGTCGCCCGATGGGCACTATCTGGCGGTGGCGGTACCACCACAAACAGCGCTCTGCGTCTATGACGTCGCGACGATGGCCGAGGTGAGCTGCGCCGATCTTTCCGTCTTGAACACGATGCTGAGGATCGAGGATGTAGTGTGGTCACCGGATAGCACCCGGCTCGCATTCAGCGAGCAGACCTTCGTGACCTTCAAGGATGGCGATCTCTGGGTGATGGATGCCGGCACCGGGGCGCTTACCAACCTGACCGACGACGGGTACGACGGTGCGATCCTCTTCCTGCAGGACGATGCCGACGACGTTCCGTTCTTCGTCGATGTCTCGCCCGCCTGGACTCCGGATAGCCAGAACATCACGTTTTCGCGCACGCTTCCGGGCGACGGCGGCGTTACCACCAATGTCATCGCGCAGGTTCCCGCCGCCGGCGGCGAGGTGGAGACGCTCGCCACGGTCGGCGATACCCCGGGGATCTTCTACTACCGGGCGCACTGGTCGCCGGACGGGCAACGCTTCTTCTACTCGGTGACCTATCCCGACCGGGATAACCCGGACAACGGCATCTGGGTTTATGAGAAGGCAACCGGCGATACCTCGCTGCTGGCGGTGTCGGACGATGCGGAACTTGGTCCGCTGGTGCTGCGCGAGGTCTCGCCCGCGGGAGATCGATTGCTGGCGTTCTATCCCGTGGCAGTCGGCAACTTTGGTTATCTCAACCGCTCGGCGCTGCGCTTCGTCGATCCGGTAACCGGCGAACTCAGCCCGGTGCCCGATCCCGCGCCGGAAAGCGAGATCTTCGCCGGAACCTGGATCGCCACCTTCTCACCGGACGGACAGTTTCTCCTGCAAGCAGTGGGGATCGACGGAAGCTCGCGCGATTTCTGGGTCACGAAGCTGGCTACCGGCGAAGCGACCCTGGTGGCGGCTGACGTCTCGAAAGCGCCGTGCCGGTCGAATACGGGCTTTCGCCGGTCTGGGGAACGGACGGCACGGTCTTCGTGGCGCGCAATGTGATCGGCGCGCTACTTCTTCCCCATCGAAGGGGCCGGAACAGCAGCGGTTGCGACTCGAAGCCGTGGGCACGCCCGAGAGCGGAACGGGCGCGCTGGAGCCGGGAGCGACCGCGATGACCAATGGTTTGACCCCGGTGTTTGCCGCGCCAGATGCCAATGCAACCGTGGTGCAGATCCTTGCACCAAATCGACCTGTGCACATTCTCAGCCAGCCCGTTACAAATGATCAGGGAGCGTGGTATCCGGTGCTCGATCCGGAGACGCAGATCATCGGCTACGTGCAAGCGAGCCGCCTGGAGTAACGACGACTTGGGTGAGGCATTTCCCGCGCGCTGGCGAGCCCTGGTGGAACTACGCCCGGCAGCAGGAAGCGGATGGGGTTCGCATCAGCGTGGCGGTGCGGGCGCCGGATGGCGAGCGCTGGTGCTACCGGGGAAGCGAGCGGTTTCTGGCGGCCAGCACGATCAAGGTTCCGGTGGTGATCACACTGCTGCGCCGGGTCGATCGGGGTGAGCTCTCCCTCAAGCAGACATATCCGGTGCTCTGGCGTGACGTCTATCTGGGCGACGGCCAGGGCACCAGGCTCGAATTCAGCAAGGGTGTCGATCTTTCGCTGCGCGACCTGATGTATTTCGCGATCTGCATGAGCGATAACAACGCCACCAATAGCCTGATCGAGCTGGCCGGTATCGACGCGATCAACGACACCATGGTCGAGCTGGGGATGGGACATTCCCAGCTCGGACGCCAGCTCCGGGGCTATCCGGCGCAACCGGAAGAAGGGATTCCCAATAACTGGGTCACCGCGCGCGACCTGCGCGCCCTGTTCGAAGCCATCCTTTCGGGGAAGGCTGCTGGCAAGGCAAGCACGGAAAAGCTCATCGACATGCTGGCCTGGCAGGAGAACGTCAACCGCATCGGTTTCCATTACATGGATGCTGCGTTTACCTGGGGGTCCAAGACCGGCACCGTCCATGCCGATTCGCACGATGTGGCTTTTGTGCGGGGAAGCGGTGGGGAGATGGTGCTGGCGGTTTGCACCGTTGGCTACCCCACCTGGCAGGAGGCCGAGCCGCCGATTGCGGAGATGGGCCGGTTGGCGGGGGTGGCCTGCGGGTTGCTTGGTGAAACCTGCAACCCCGCACCGCGCTAAAGCGACGGTGCTCCACACTTGAAGTCCCTGCGGGACTACGGAATTGTTGCGATAAGGCGTGGGACCGTGCCCAGCGAACCGTTCACAATGCGGGGACAATGAAGGACGTGCGTCGTATGGGAGCGGATTGGGCATGAAGGGTGAAGTTTCGACACGTTGGGACGCGTTGGCCGCGTATATAGACGGCGCGGAAACCGGTTCGATCCGTATCGGAGTGGCGGTGCAGGCGCCGGACGGTGAGCGTTTCGCGCACCGGGGCGACGAGCGGTTCATTTCGGCCAGTACGATCAAGATCCCGATCATGGTCGAGATCTACCGGCAGATCGACCGCGGCAATCTGGCGCTGGACGACCGTTTCACCCTCACCCAGGACGATATCTGCCCCGGCAGCGGCGTGATGCTTCAGCTTCACCCGGGAATCGAGTTCACGTTGCGCGATATCGTCTACCTGATGATGAGCATCAGCGACAACACCGCCACCAACATGCTGATCGATCTGGCTGGTATGGAAAACGTCAACGAAGCGATCGCCTCGCTGGGGATGGTCAATTCCGCGTTGGGCCGCAAGATGCGGGGCGTTCCCGCGAAAGACGGATCTCCGGAAAACTGGGCGACCGCAAACGACTTTCGCGCCGTCATCGACGCGATTCTGAACGGAACGGCCGCTTCGCGGGAGAGCTGCGACGGGATGATCGAGATGCTCAGCTTGCAGCAGAACACGCGCCGCATCGGCCGGTATTTTCCGGAAGGCACGCTGCCCTGGGGCTCGAAAACCGGCACTGTCGGCTCGGTCTCCCACGATGCCGGTTTCGTGCGCGGCGCCAATGGCGACATGGTGGTGGCGGTCTTCACCGACGGCTTCCCGGTGCTGCACGATGCGGAACCGGTGATGGGCGAGATCGCGCGGCTGGCGGCGGTGGCAAGCGGACTGATGTCGTAGCGACCAGGCAGCGCACAAATCTATGCAATCGCCAAGGGACGTGACGACGCGCCTGCACGACCCCGATTGCGACGAAAAATCCTGAGTTGTAGACTGCGGTAGCTTTCGTTCGGGAAGTTCGTCGACACAATTTGCGAATGGTTTCCGAGAAGCCGGGGTCGAGTGGTGAGATCCGTCCGGTGGCAACAGGCGCAGTGGGCGTCTGGCTTCGCCGTGCGGTCATCGAATAGGAGCTCACACAATGCAAGACGAGCGTTTCGACGCACTGACCAGGTTTATTTCGCGCGTGGAGTCGCGCCGCGCGCTGATCAAGGGCGCGGGGGCGGTTGGGCTGGCTTCGGTCGGGTTGACCAAGATGCCGGCCTTGTCGCTGGCGCAGGATGCCAGTCCGGTTGCCTCTCCGATGTCCGATGCGGCGACCGGGGCGCAAGCGGGACTGGATGCGCTCGATCCCGATACGAAGGACGCTATCGCCCGCGCGCTCTGGACGACATCCGATGCGCTGACCGTGGCCGATATCCCGCCTGACGCACTCTCCCAGATTCTGGGGCCGAAGAACAGCAATACCGCGTTCGGCTTGCGCATGGGCGCGCGACTGCTCGAGCTGATCGCGCAGCCGCTTTCGTTTGTGCAGAGCTACAGTCCGCGCTACGAGGAGCTGGCAACCGTGGCGCAGTCGCTCAGCGCGCATCAGGCGTATCTGCTGAGCAATCTGATCGGCCCGGAACAAACGCGCGGTTTTCCGCCGATTCCGAACCAGGCCGATTTCCAATTTCCCCAGCGAAATGCCGCCGACCTGACCTCGCAAATCGGGTGGTACTTCTTCGTCGGGAGCGCGGTTGCGGATGACGGGCAGGAATACGGCCTCGAGATGATGTTCTTCCGGGCATCGCTGGTTCCGCCCGATCTGGCGCACACGCTCGAGCTTTCCGACCTCGAGAACCAGGTGGTCGAGCTGCACTTCGCCGTTGCCAAGGCGGGCGAGCGCCACTATCAGGCCAAGCCGATCGTCATTGCCGGCACCACCGGCTTGCTCAGCTTCGAAACCGACAAGCTCGGCGCGACGATGGGCAAGAACAGCATCACCTCGGCCGGCGGTCAGACGGATGCCGGCGATATCTACCCGATCCGCCTGCAGGCCTGGGGACAGGACGACGGTCGAGATCGACCCGGTGACGTTCTCGATGGATATCACCTTCACCGGCGGCAAGGGAGTGCTCCTGCAAGGCGCCGATGGTTGTACGCCTTGTTGCGACGGCGTGGGCACGCTCTATTACTCCATCCCGGGATTGGCGCTCGATCCAGAGGCGAGCACGCTTACCATCGACGGAACCACCGCGAAGCTCACGGAAGGGAGCTTCTGGTTCGATCACCAGTGGGGCATGCTTGCCTCGATCGCCAACTCCGAGGTGGTCCGCGCCGCCAACAATCTCTCCCCGGCCATCCCATCCGGATGGGACTGGTTCATGGCGCAGTTCAACGGCAGCCGCGAGATGACGGTCAATGCCATTCACAGCAACGACTATCTGGAGTTCTATCAGCAGACCGGGCCGAATCCGCCGGGCACGATGACAAAGAGTGTCCACGCGAAGTACATGGATCCCGATTCGGTCACGCACGCGGTCGTGGGGCAGTTTTCGGTCACCGAATGGATCCTGAGCGTCGATACCCCATCGCCGGACGTTTTTCCGCCAACCTACACCTGGTACCCGGACAAGTGGGAATTCACCTTTGGCGAGGACGTGCCGGAAGATATTCGGACCTTCACGATGGTCCCGATCGTCAGCACCGGACAATCGGGCTTTTTCGCCGGGGGCGCGCAATATTCGGAAGGCGCCGTCTATCTGCTCGGCCCGAATGGCGAGGATCTGGGCCGCGGCTTCGCGGAATCGGTCGGCTACGCCAACACGCTGCCGAATGTGCTGCGGTTGGTGGGTCTCGATGCGCATGCCGAGAACATGGAACTCTTCGGTGGGAATCCGCCGCAACCCGCGCTCGTGCTGGCGAGTCAGGCATTCGTCTACCTGAATCAGGCCGAGCTGAAAACCGTCACCGATATGTGCAGCGGCCTGGATCTCCTGAGCTGAGCACCCGGCTGGCGCCGTGGGATCCCACGGCGCCAGCAATCGCGTTATCCCTTCGGGACGATGTTCTGGTTGATGCGGAAGCGGTTCTGCGGATCGACCCTCGCCTTGATCGCTTGCAGGCGAGGGTAGTTGTCGCGATAGGCGTCTTTTACCCGATCGCTTCCTTCATCCATGATCATATTGATGTAGGCGCCACCGGCTGAGAAGGGATGCTGGGCGTCCCAGTATTCCCGCGCGAAGGCGATGTGCTCCGGCATGCGCGATGAGTCGTCGTCGGTAACGAGGGTCACGAAGGCGAACTTGGCGTCGCGGTGACTGTACGCGGTGTCGTGCGGGCCGACATCCTGGATGGCGCCGTTGACCGAATAGATGTGCACCACCGATGACGGGTTGGGCATCTTGCCGCCGTAGCGCAGATGCACGTCGATCGCGTCGTCGCTGAGCTCGGTCAGGTAGTCGGCTTTCCAGTAGTCGTGCCGGCCCGGAGGGAAGAGCGCGTCGAACATGGCGTTCCACATGGCAAAGGGCATTTCGCCGCCGACTTCAGCCGCCGGACCGATCTTCAGGAAGGGTTCGAGCAGCGCGCGGGCTTCGGCTTCCGGACCGGTGAAGCAGTAGACGATCTTGGCCATGTTCTTCAGATGTAGCTCTTCCGGCAGGAAGGGCGCGGGCGGGGTCATCAGGAAGCCGAAGAAGATGCCGAGCTCGCGGGGAGCGTCGTCGATGAAGGTTCGGTAGAGCTTCATCAGCTCCTCGGCCTTGTCGAGCTCGTAAAAGAGCACGCCGGCGGTCACGGTGCTGACCGGATGCGGCCTGGAACTCGAAGGCCGTCACGACCCCGAAGTTGCCGCCACCACCGCGGATGGCCCAAAAGAGATCGGGATGCTCGGTTTCGCTGACGGTCACGAACGAGCCATCGGCCAGCACGAGATCGGCGGAGAGCAGATTGTCGATCGTCAGGCCGCGATTGCGGCTGAGATAGCCGAATCCGCCGCCCAGCGTGAGCCCACCGACGCCGGTGGTCGAGATGATGCCGCAGGGTACCGCCAGCCCGAACGGCTGGGTGGCATGATCGACATCGCCCCAGAGCGCGCCGCCTTCCACCAGCACCCGCCGGGTGTTGGGATTGACATGCACCGCGTTCATGCGGCTCAGGTCGATGACGACGCCGTCATCGCAGGTGCCCAGTCCGGCGGCATTGTGACTGCCGCCGCGCACGCAGATGGGCAGATCGTGCGCGCCGGCGAAGGTCACGCCCAGCATCACATCGGCGACATCGACGCATTGCACGATCAGGGCGGGATGCTTGTCGATCATGGCGTTGTAGACGGTACGGGCCGTGTCATATCCCGGATCGTCCGGGGTGACGACCGAGCCGCGCACCGCCTGCGCGCAGTTGCTCGATCGCCGCGTCCGTGATGCTTGGGGGTTTGGTCGCTGTTGCGGTCATGTATGGCTCCTTTCTTAAGAGCGAGTAAGGACGTCTTCCGCTTAGACGAACCTGGAATCCACCTTACGCCTCGAGCTGGGCGGCCGTATCCGTAGAAGTACCGAATCGTTCGGGTGTGCAGCAACGGGAACGCCAAAACGGGCCGCCTGTCGAGGCGGCCCGTTCTTGCGTTGGATGGCGTTCGAGGGAAGCGCTGGCTAGATTTCGTCTGCCCGGAGGGCCTGGGCGCGGGTGGGCATGCGGTCCTGGTGGGGAGCGAAGATGACGCCCGTCAGCCGGCCGCGCTTGTCGCGGATGAAGTACTTGCGGCTTTCCTCGTCCTCGATGCAATCCTGCAGCTCTTTTTCCAGGTTGCCATGCGAATCGGAGACGAGATAGATGCCGATCGAGCGCATGCGGTGGGCGGTGCCGATGGCATTGCCCTCTTCATCGTTGACGATCTCGCCGTCGAACTCGTCGTATTCCTCAACCGGCGGTTGATAGGCCTGTTGCTGGGCAGGCGGCTCATTGGGCGTGGGCGGAGGCGGGGGCGGCGCCATGACCTCGTCGGCAATCTTTTTGATAGCCCACTGGGCGCCAATCTTGGGTACGACCATCGGATGGGTTCTTTCTAGCTCGCTCGCGCCCGGACCAGAAAGAGGTGGGCGACGGAAATGCAGGTGTCCTGCACAAAGGGTATTCCATGCGCGGCCGCCATGGCACGCGCCGGCTCGCTGACGATCCCGGCTTGCAGCCAGATCGCTCCCGCGCCGATGGCGATCGCTTCCTGGGTATGACCGGGCACGAAGCTGGCGTTGCGGAAGAGATCGACGATATCGACGTGGCGGGGGATATCAGCCCATGGACCGGTAGACCGGTTCGCCGAAGGGACCATTTTCCCGGCCAGGCGAGGATTCACCAGCGGCACGTCGATAGCCCTGGGCATGGAGATAGCCGGCGATGCCGTGACTGGAGCGGTCTTCCTTGTCCGACCAGCCGATCACGGCGATGGTGCGGGCACGCAGCAACAGATCGCGCAGCGCGCTGTCATCCAGCGGGGCGGGAAGGTTTGGGGCGATGGTGTCGGTCAATAGATCTCGAATCCCTTGTAGCCGACGAGATCGCCTTCCTGGACCTCGAACTGGGTCACTTCCGAGCGCGGGGGACCCTTCTCGCACCAGGTGATGTATTTGGTGATGGTCTCATCGGTGCCTTCGGCTTCGATCCAGACCGAATCGTCTGGCATGTTCCGCGCGAACCCGGTCACGCCGAGACGCAACGCTTCCCGCTGCGCGGCCCGCCGATAATTGACGCCCTGAACCCGTCCCCAGATTCGAAGCACGACACGTCGCTTCATTGCACATCCTCGCACTGGAGTCGTGGAGCCGGCGAATCGGATCGCTAACTCTGTTTCCAGTGGTAATTATCGCCGTTCTTGCGAATCTTCACCGGGCCATCCAAATACACCTGCTGTCCGGGTCGTTTTGAAGACGTTCTGCGACGCATTCAATCGGCTTTTTGCCGGTACAGCGGGGGCCGTCAGGTGGCGTCATCGACCTGGGCGATGTAGCGATCGACATCGAAATACTTGCGCTGTCCCTTCGCGCCCATCGGCCGCACCAGTCCGAGAATTGGACGGTTTGGGGGAAACGGGCGGTCATGCCGGCCACCGATGGACCAGGCGATGCCGGCGTACCCATTGGGATCGCGGCCATCGATGAAGTAGCGGTCGTTGAGCGCGACGGCGATGTCGAACGCTTCTTCGGCGGTGGCGGTCCAGAGCGGTAGCTGCTTGGCCCAGTACATGCGCAGCCGGTTGTGCAGAAATCCGTCGCGTACCATCTGGCGCTGGCAGGCATTCCAGAGCGGATCGGCGGTCTCGCCGGCTTCCAGAACCGCTCGCGAATAGCGCGCCTGGACGCGGATCGGCGGCATGCGCGGCCAGGGTTTTCCTGCCCCAATCGGGCAGCCCGGCGAAGCGGTCGTAGTCCGGGTTGCGCAGGGCGAAATTGATACAGAGCTCGCGCTGCACCACGATCTCGTTCACCAACGACTCGATCGGCTTCGCGGTCACGCCGTCGTCAGCGGTTGCCATTGCGCGGGCTACGACTTCCTGCACCGAGATTTGCCCGAAGTGAAGATAGGGCGAGAGCTGGGTGGTTCCTTCGATCGTTGCGTCGTTGCGGCCATCGTCATACGTCGCCAGGCGTGACTCCAGAAACTGCTCCAGCCGCTTGGCTGCTTGCGATGCTCCACCGCGGATGTTCGGTGCGGGATCCACGGAGCGGTCGAGTGGCAGCGTCGCGATGGTCTCTATCGGATCGATGCCGTCGCGCAGGGTCGAGCGATGGATCGGCTGCGGATTCGGCAGCG
Organism: uncultured Chloroflexia bacterium; assembly: GCA_963720855.1. Lineage (GTDB taxonomy): Bacteria > Chloroflexota > Chloroflexia > Thermomicrobiales > UBA6265 > JAMLHN01. Next base: position 320,050 of record CAVRGV010000005.1, read on the forward strand.
ACTCAAGACCGCCGGCGAGGATGCGCTGAATTTTGGGGCGAATCGTGCGTGGGGCCCATTCTTCCTTTGGGAACGTGGCGGTGGGAACCACGGTATCGGCATCGACCACGAACAGCGGAACCGCAAGCTGCTTCGCAACCTCGGCACGCCAGGCGCGTCCGGTGCGAATGGGGTCGAGATCGGTGACCACGGCGGCGGCGTTCAATTGCCGCACCTGCTGGGGGAGCAGCTCGACCGGGTCGCCGGTGATGCACCGCCAGCCGATGCCACGCTCCAGAAAGGCAGCGGGCAGCTCGGCCAATCCCTCGGCCATGAAGGTATAGGCGCGCAGGGTGGCCTGGGGATAGGCCGGTACCAGGCAGAAACAGGCCACGACCGGCACGCCCAGCTCATCCGCCAGCGCAATCGCCAGATTGGCCGCCCGGTTGTTCCAGGCGCGCTGGGTGCGGGAAACCCAGAGGAGGACGCAGTCACCGGTTGTAAGCGGCCGCTCTTCGAGCAGCTCGATGCGGGCATCCTGGATGTAGGGATCGATGGCCAAGGGCATAGGCGCTCTCATTACGAGTCGGCTGCGAACGAGGCAGATGTATCACACCCAGGTACGTGATGTCCGCGAGCTCGGATCAAGATGTCCGGGGCGCCACGTCGAATCCGGAGGACCGCAGCGCCGCAATCGCTCGCAGCGCGCTGACCTCTTTGTCCTTGATTTCGAGCATCACGTCGGCGTCGCGGTCGCCGATGGCAGCGGCGACCGGCAGGAAGTCGTCCAGATCGATGCTCATGGCATGCGCGCCACGCTGGCGGTCGGGGTGCTGGGAGCTGTAGTCGATCATTGGGGGGCCGTGCCCGTTCCAGGTTGGTATGGCCAGATCGAGCGCCTCGGCGAGCGATTCGCCCGTATCGAACAGCCGGTGGTGCAAGACGTCGAGCAGCACGGGAATACCGGTTGCCGCATGGATGCGCATGGCATCGGCGAGGCTGTATTGGCGCTCGTCGTTTTCGATGACGAGCCGCTGGCGGACCGCATCCGGCAGGCGCGTATAGGTTTCCACGAAGCGCGCGCTGGCGGTGGCTTTGTCGCCGTAGACCCCGCCGACGTGAATCTGGATCTTGTGCGTGTGGTCGAGTCCCATCAGCTCCAGTAGCTCGGCGTGGTAGACCAGCTCGGCAATGCTGCGCTCGATCACGTCCGGGCGGTCTGAGTTGAGCAGGGTGTATTGCCCAGGGTGGACACCAATGCGCATCCGATGAGCGGCGATAAAGACGCCGATGGCGGCGAGGCGGTCAGCGAAGTGGCGCTGCCAATCGACCGTCATCACGGGATGTGAGGCAAAGGGGATCGTATCGGAGGAGATCCGGAAGAACCCGATGTCGTGCGCGGCGTTCCATGCGAGGTAGGACTCGAGCGCCGTCAGGTTTTCCTCGACGGTCTCGATCAGGCGCGCGTCGCTATACGAGCTGAGCTTGAAGGTTCGGGCGGCAGTGGAGCGCAGCGAGAGATTGGAGCAGGGATAACCGATGCGGATCATGGGTGTTGTGCACGCAGGGCTGGGATGATGGAAGATGCTGTCATTTCGACGAGGATAGCGGATGGGGGCGACGTTGGCTCAACCAGCGCCAGACCTCTGGCGCTGGTTGCGCTCCCTTCGAACGTTCTCTATTCGGTCAGTTCGCGAAGACGGTTTTGAAGTCGTTCTTCATGCTGATGACGGTCCAGCCGCGCGTTCCGGCTTCGGTTAGCGCCTTATCCAGTCCGCCGACAGGCGAACCTTTGTCATAGGCAACTTCGCGCTCGGCATCGTCGTGATGGACCAGCGCCATCAGGCGCGGACCGGAGCCGCTGGCGGTGTACTGGAGCATTTCCAAGTCGCCATCGGAGTTCCCGAACGCCATCACCGGACGACGTCCCAGAAACTTCTCGATCCCGACCGGTTTGCCCGGGCCATCGTTGATGGCATCGACTTCCGGCAGCTTGTGCAACACGGCATGGCCGTCCACGATGTCGAATTCGGTTTTACCGGTCGAACCGATGACCTGCTCAGGTGGAACGCCATAGGCATCCTGGGTAAAGGCGCGCATGAACTCGACTCCGCCGCCGGAAACGATGAAGGTGCGATAGCCGTTCGCGCGGAGATAGTCGAGCAGCTCGAGCATCGGTTGAAACGCGGTTTTGGGATACGGGCGTTTCCAGCGGGGGTGCTCGGCAGTCGCAATCCATTCGCGCACGAGGTCGGCAAACTCGTCGGTAGTCAAGCCAGTGTGGGTTGTCGCGACCAGCTTGAGGATCCCGTTCATGCCGGTCGCCCCGAAGGCGGCCAAATCCCCCTCGAGGATTGCGCCAAGGGCCGGGTCGTCGTTCCATTCCGGATGGTCGGGCGCCATGCCGCGCAGCCGATCGATGGCGAAAAGGAACTGGTTGTAGAGCGGCTGCTCGGTCCAGAGGGTGCCATCGTTATCGAAGACGGCAATCCGGTCGTACGGATCGAGGTAGTCGGTCCCACCTTCCGTAGTCGTGCGCTCGACGAAGTCGACGATTGCCGCGCGAGTGGGGGTGTCGTTCCACGAGGCCAGAGGTTTCGTCATGTGTGTCCTTCCATCTACCAAAGAACCGGGGGCGGGCACTGCGCCCACCCCCGATCGAACTTTCGTAGCTCTCAGACTAATGCGCCCCAGCGCCCATCGACCGATCGATGGTCTCCATGATCGAATCGAGATTGAATGAACCGGGCGCCTGGCGCGGAGGGAACTCCTTCATCGACTCGATGTGCGCCGCGACAACGAATTGAGCGCCGGCGATGATGTAGGACTTGCTCAACATCCAGTCCCAATAGGTGTTCGAATCCTGATCGGCGCGCTCGAACGGATCGCGGCGCAAATTGAACAGCTTGGGCAGGCGAAGCTCGACGAATGGCTCCGCCCAGACCAGCATCTGGTGCGCGCGTTGCTCCAGGAAGACTGCTTTCCAATCGCCGAAGCGGATAGCAACCAACTTGGCATCGTCGTTGACGTAGAAGAAGTAGTTCCGCGGGCACTGGTCGCTCTCGCCGGAGAAGTAGTCGAGCATGTTGAACCCGTCGATGGAGACCTTGTAGGTCATATCGCCGGCGGTGTACCCCTGCTTGCATTTCTCGACGATATCCGGCTCTCCCGCGGCGGCCAGCAGGGTGGGCAGCGCATCCTGATGGGTGACGATGCCATTGAGCACGCTTCCTGCCGGAATGTGGCCGGGCCAGCGATAGAACGCGGGCACGCGGTAGGCGCCTTCCCAGTTGGTGTTCTTCTCGCTGCGGAAGGGGGTGATGCCGCCATCGGGCCAGGCGTTGTAGTGCGGACCGTTGTCGGTGGAGTACATGACGATGGTGTTGTCGGCGATGCCGAGCTCATCCAGCTTGTCGAGCATCTGGCCGACCAGATCGTCGTGGTACATCATGGCGTCGTTGTAGAAGCCCTGGCCAGACCGCCCCAGATCCTGCTCGCGGGTGTGGGTTCGGAAGTGCATGTGAGTGCTGTTCCACCAGAGGAAGAACGGTTTGTCATCCTCGACCGCCTTGTCGATAAACCCAAGGGCAGCTTCGGTGATCTCCTCGTCGATGGTTTCCATGCGCTTCTTGGTGAGCGGGCCGGTGTCCTCGACCTTCTGCGTGCCATCGCCGTTGGCCCAGGAGTGCATGACACCACGCGGCATATAGCGACTGCGGAACGCTTCGCTCTTCGGGAAATCGGGGTCTTCCGGTTCTTCCTCGGCGTTCAGATGGTAGAGGTTGCCGAAGAACTCATCGAAACCGTGCATGGTGGGCAGGAACTCGTCCCGGTCGCCCAGGTGATTCTTGCCGAACTGGCCGGTGGTGTACCCGAGCGGTTTGAGCAGCTCGGCAATCGTGGGATCTTCCTTTTGCAAGCCGAGAGGCGAGCCGGGGATGCCGACCTTGGTCAGGCCGGTGCGCCAGGGGTTCTGCCCGGTAATGAAGGCAGCGCGGCCGGCGGTGCAGGACTGCTGGCCGTAGTAGTCGGTAAAGGCGACGCCTTCGTTGGCGATGCGGTCGATGTTCGGCGTGCGATAGCCCATCTGGCCACGATTGTTGTAGCTAATGTTCCACCAGCCGATATCGTCACCCCAAAGGATGAGAATGTTCGGTTTCTTGGCCACTCGTTCCACCTCGCTTTTTTCGCTACCGGCCGCCTCCGGCCGAATCGACACGCGGCCGGCTATCTTGCTGGCTCGATCGCATTGCAGGAAATGGAGAGCAGGGAAAGCCCGAGTCCATCGAGCCCGTTCAGGACGCCCATGAGCGCCGCCTGATCGGTCACGTTCCCACGCAGCATGCAGACCGGTCCGGCATCTGACTGCGCATTGATCAGCGAAAGCTCGCTGAGCTGATCCAGCCACGATGATTTGACCGGTCCCCGGACCAGTATCTCGCAATGCACCTGTGCTGTCTCACTGCGTCGGGGGGACATCGACCTCACCTGTCTCTTGCCACTTGGCGATCGACTCCCACTCATCCTAGCGGAGCGGTTGGCCGTTGGTATCGTCCGGAATGGTGGAATCAGGAGGACGGCGCCGCTTCGAGCAGGCGAATCATCTGCCGGCGACTCGAAACCCCAAGCTTTGCGTAGATATGCGTGGAGTGACTTTTGACCGTTAGCGGAGAGATGCTGAGCTCGTAGGCGATTTCCTTATAGGAAAGCCGGCGCACCAGGCCGTCCACGACATCGCGCTCTCGCTCCGTCAGTTGCTCGTAGACACGGTTGTCATTTGGGGACCCATTCGGCACGGGAGCGCGTACGGGCTCATTGCTGACCGTCGCGAGACGGTAGTAGCGGCGAATGGCGTCGGGTGACATGGGAAGCTCGTCTTCCGGGAGCTGCAACAGCAACTCCTGGAATGCCGGTGAACCGAGCCCGAGGTCCAGCAATGCCCGAATGTGCCCAGCCTCCCCGGCCATCGCACAGGCCGCGCGCAACTGGGAGAGCCCGCGCACCCGATTGCCGGACACAGCATCATGCAGCGCTCGCAGGGCCAGCACGCGGAGCTGGAAGTGCACCACTACTGGCGGACGCGTGGCGGCCGCCTCCACCAGCGCCAGCGCGCGATCGGCCTCGCGGAGCTGATCGGTCGCGATCAGGATGCGAATTCGTTGCAGCAGGGGATGGTCGATGGTGGCGACCTCTGGTTCCGGTTTCCAGACCTGCACGGTTTGCAGCCAGCGGCTGGCCGCGTCGAGATCACCACGCTGCAGATCGCGCAGCGCTGCAAATGCCATGACCATGGCCTTGCCGAACTGCGGATGCCCGTCCGGCGGGTAGCGAGCCGTCAGCCGGGCCATCAGATTGTCAGCTTCGGACGTTCGTCCGGCCGCATCCAGCGCGCGCGCCAGGCCAAACGAGGAAAAGAGCAGGATGAGAATGCCGGTTGCGCGTTCGTGTACCGCGCGTTCGAAGAGCGCGATCGCGTCGTCGAGCTGGTTACGCTCGTAGGCGAGCCACCCTTGCCAGTAGCAGGTCATGGCCGCGAAGCGGCGCAACCCATAGCTCGCTGCGAGGCCAGCCACCTCCTGCGCCATTTGCGCGGACTCAGCCAGGCGGCCGAGGCATAGGCTCACCGTGCCGATGAGCAGTCGTGCCCAGAGCTCGCGTTGGCGCGAGAAGGGATCGTCAGCTCCCCGGTTCGCGGCCATGACCTGGCGCATCCGTTCGTCGAGCCGGTCGTACTGACCGAGCGCAATGATGGCAAACCCCATTTGACTGAGTCCAAATCCGGATGCGAATCGTTCGGGCGCGAGTTTCCCAATCGTCTCGCCATTCGCAACCACCCCTTCGGGATCGTCTTCCACGCCACTCATCTGTACCTGCAGGACATGCAGCTCCGCCTGCCTCGCCAGCAGCCAGTCGGCATCGTGGAGCGGGGCCTCGCTCTCCAGCAGCAGGCGCGCGCGCCCAATGGCGGACAGGAGCTCGGCATGGTTGCCACGAGGTTGAAAAACCCAGGCCTGGGCCATGATCAGCTCCGAGCGGGAGCGTACGACCGCCTCTGGCAGCCGCTCGAGCCAGTGTCCCAGCTCGAACCACTGATCTTCCGCGATCGCAAGCTGCGCATTGCGCTCGATGATGGAGACCGCTGCATCTTCCTTTCCAGCCAGCAGGGCGTGGTCCAGGGCTTCGGAGATGAAGCCAGCCTGCTCGAACCAGGCACTGGCGCGGGCGTGCATCTGGGCCAGCGCTTCGGGCGATACCCGTTGCCGGAGCTCATGCTGCAAGGCTTCGCGGAAGATCTGGTGAAACCGAAACCACTCCGGCTCCCCACCGAGGCTATACAGGAGCAATCCGTCTGCCGCGATTTCCTGCAGCAAGGGACGTACGCGCAGTTTGTGCACATCCGGATCGTCGAGCAGGACCGCGCAGAGATCGCCGGTAAACCGGTCGACCAGCGAGCTGGCCAGCAACAACCGCTGCACCCGATCCGGCTGGAGGGCCAGGATGTCGTTCAGGATCAGGTCGTGCACCCCGGCGGCGACGATCTCCTCGGCGCCCCGTTCGCTGGATTGCTGACTGCGCAACGCGAGCGCGCCCAGGTGAATGCCGACGGCCCATCCTTCATTCCGTTGTTCGAGCGATTCGGCCAGATCGGCGGAAACGCCGGCGTTTTGCAGCAGGGCGCGGGTTTCGCCTTCGGTGAAGGCCAGATCGGCCGCGCGGATTTCCAGGAGTTGTCCCCGGCTGCGCAAGCGCGCCAGCGGGAGCGTTGGATCGCGCCGGGCGCCGAGCACGAGATGCAGTCTGGGCGATGGGTGCTGCAGGAAACGCTGAAAGAACTCGATCGCGTGGGGATCGCGAATGGCGTGCACATCGTCCAGGATCACCACGATGTCCTGTTCGAGTGCCAGGAGGTCGTCGTCCAGCTCGGCGACCAGCGCATCGATATCCGGATCCACATCGATGCGCAGTAACGAGAGCGTTTTCTCGCCCAGCCCGGGCGAGGCCATCTGCATGGCGTTGATGAGATTGGTCAAAAGGAGATCGAGCGGTGCGTCGCTGTCGTCGATCGTTAGCCAGCCCCACCGAAGATCGAGCGACCGAACCCACTCGGCCAGCAACGTCGTCTTCCCCGAACCGGCGGCGGCACTCAGGAGCGTGACCGGAAACAAGCGGGCATCGTCCAGCCGGTCGGCAAGGCGCGGCCGATCGACCATCCACGGGCTCGTGGACGGCGGAACGAACTTCGCGCGCCGGGTGCGCACAGGGGTTGGGAGCGACACGGGTTCATCCTCGGGCCACGGGGCAACGTGCAATTCGTGAATCTTCCCACAAGCCCGAAGAACGCCAACCGCCCACCATTCGAGATGATAGCGATCACAAGTTTGAACATTCTTCGTTTGTGTCGAGTTTCCGGGTTGTGTAGAGTAACGAACTGGGACGCAGGCGTGTCCCAATTCCGTCAATTCGGCCCCGCAGGCTGAACGAAGGGGATATCAACGTGGAAAAAAGACTCGATCGTCGCCGATTCGTAGTCGGCTCCGCTGCACTAACGGCCGCCGTGGCCGTCGCCAGTCAGACCCGCCTGAGCGCCTTCGCGCAGGATGAGAACTGGCCGCCGGTCGACGGGCTTCCGGCGCTCAAGGTTGGTTGGTCGACCATTTACACGACGCCGTCGTGGATGACCGAGACCCAGAACGAGATCGAGGCTGAGGTCGCGCGCCTTACCGATATGGGCGCTACCATCGACTTCCAGGTCTTCGATGCCAATGGCGACACCGCGACCCAGATCGCCCAGATCCAGACGATGATCGATCAGGAGTACGACATCGTGCTGCTGATCGCCGGGTCGGCCACCGCGCTCGACCAGGTGGTCGAGTCGGCGCACAATGCCGGCGTGATCGTGGTCAACTGGGACTCTGAGGTCACCACCGATCAACTGACCGCCAAGATCAATACCGACCAGCACGAGTGGGGCAACATGACCGCGCAATGGCTGGTGGACGCGATTGGCGGTTCCGGTCCGATCCTGGCGATCAATGGTCCCGCTGGCATCTCCGTGAGCGAAGCCCGTTGGGCGGGCGCCAAGGAGGTCTTCGATGCCAATCCCGATGTCGAGATCGTTGGCACCGCCAACATCGAATACAACGAGGCCCCGGCCCTGACCGAGATGGAGAGCCTGTTGGCCGCGCATCCGGACGTGGTTGGCATCTGGTTCCAGGCGGGCGCGCACGCGTCGGCCGGTCTGAAGACGCTGCAGGCGATGGGGCTGCCGTTCATGCCGATGACCGGTGAGAACTACAACGCCTACCTGCTGCAATGGAACGACCTGCTGGAGAGCGGTTTCTCCTCCTTTGCGACCGCGCAGGTCGAACTACATGGCGGTTATCTCGCTCGATCTGGCCATTGTGGCCAACCAGGGCCAGCCGGTGCCGAGCCGGGTCTGGGTCCCGCTGCCGCAAATCACCGACGAGAATGTCGGCGAATGGGCCAATCCGAGCTTGCCGGAAGACTGGTACTCGATTCCGCAGGTACCAGGACCGGCCGAGATCGAGCAGATCCTGGCCAACGCGCTTGCCGGTGGTAGCCAGACCCCGGAAGCCACCCCTGCCGGCTAACTCGCCATCGACCATCGCCCCGCTCCCGGTATCGGGAGCAGGGACCAGACCTCGATGAGGTTGTACCCAGTGCCCGGGCTCGTCTCGGGACGATTGACCGGCATACCGCGTGCTTCCTCATTTACAACGGTCACTCTCCGCTCGATAGCCGTGACCACGGGACCATACGAGCGTTCCTCCGGATCGACTGTGCCGTCGCCTGACACCGCCCCCATTCTGCGCACCAGTCGACCTGACGAAGTCGTTCGCCGGCAATGTGGTGCTCGAACGGGTCGGCTTCGAGGTCTATCCCGGCGAGATTCATGCCCTCATGGGCGAGAACGGCGCGGGCAAGAGCACCTGGATCAATCTGGTCACGGGGGTACACCAACCCGACTCGGGCACGATCAGTTCGACGGGGTCACCTACCAGGGTCTGTCTCCCCACCAGGCGGAAGCGATCGGCATCAGCCACCGTTCATCAGGAGCTGAGTCTCAGCCCCCATCTGACGGTGGCTGAGAACATCTTTCTGGGCCGGATGCCGACAACCCGTTTGGGTCAGGTCGACTATGCGCATATCGAGGCCGAAGCGGCCCGCATCTTTCGCCGATCTCGGGGATCGAGATCGATCCGCGTGCCCATGGCAGGAGAGCTTCCGCTCGCCGAGCGACAACTGGTCGAGTTTGCCAAGGCACTCGTCGCCGAGCCGAAGCTCCTCATTCTGGATGAAGCCACCTCTGCCCTGGACAAGATCCAGGTCGAGCTCTTCTTCAGACTCGTTGCGCACCTTGCGTGACCGGGGCGTTTCGGTGGTTTTCGTCTCTCACCGGCTGGAAGAGATCTTCGCGATCACCGACCGGATCACCGTGCTCAAAAACGGCGAATACGTCACCACCGTGCCCACCGCCGGAACGACCACCGATGCGCTGGTCAAGTTCATGGTCGGCCGAGAGATCACCGACATCTTCCCGCCCAAAGCCGCCGATCGATGAGCTGATGGCGGAGCCGGTGGTGCTCTCGGTGCAAGAATCTCAGCTCGGGTAACCGGTTCCAGCAGGTCGATTTCGAGCTGCATCGCGGGGAGATCCTTGGGCTGGGCGGATTGCAGGGGCAGGGGCAGCGCGAGCTGCTGGCGGCGCTCTTCGGACTCTACCGGGTCGAAGGGCGAGGTGTTGCTCGAATGGGAACCCGGCGCCGGTGCGCAGGCCGCGCGTCCGCGATTAGACAGCGCTACGCCTTCGTTCCCGAGGATCGCAAGACCGAGGGGCTGGTGCTTCAGCTTCCCGGTCAACGACAACCTCGCTCTTCCGAATCTCAATGCGATCAGCCGGTTCGGCTTGATCGACCGGGGACGCGAAGCGGGCGCTGATCGATTCCCTGATCGCGAAATTGCAGATCAGGCTGCGCTCACCCAAGCAGACGCGTGCTGCGGCTGAGTGGCGGCAACCAGCAGAAAGTCGCCATCGCCAAATGGCTGCCGCAGGAACCGGAGATTCTGCTCCTGTCCGAGCCAACCCGCGGGTATCGACGTGGGCACCAAGCAGGAAATCCACCGGTTGATGCGGGAGCTGACCAACGCCGGCGCGTCCATTCTCCTGATTTCCTCGGACACCATCGAGCTGCTGGGGCTGAGCGACCGGGTACTGGTGATGTACGAGCGCCAGCCGGTGGTCACCCTGAGTGGCGCCGACGTCACCGAGGAGAACGTGGTCCATGCCTCGGTGGTCGGTGGCGAGAAGAGCCATCGATGCGCGGCTGCGAAGCTCGATCCGCGGAACCGGTCGAAAGCGCAGAGGTGGTCGAGCAGCGATCGCTCAGCCGCATCGCCCGCTTGGGCGTTTTCAAAAAGCTCTCCCGTGCCTGGCAGGATGTGTTGCCGATTTACGCGGTCACGGCGATCTTCATCGTGCTCTATCTCTATATGAACCGTGACACGTTCGGCATCAATACGGTCAACAATCTTTCCACCTGGCTGTTTCCCTTGTTCCTGGCCGCGATGTCGCAGTCGGTCATCATGCTCACCGGCGGTATCGATCTCTCGACCGGCAACATGATGTCGCTCTTCACCTGCATTCTGGCTACCCAGATGTACGACAACCCGCTTTCCATGGCGAAAGCCGTCACGATGGTCCTGGTTGGGGGCGCGCTGATTGGGTTGTTTACCGGCGCCATCGTCTCCTATATCAAACTGCCCGCCATCATCGTCACGCTGGCGACCTCCTTTATCTGGGCCGGCGCAGCGCTTTGGGTCTTATCCTCGGCGGGTGGGCATTTACCGCGGTCCTTTTCCTCCCGCTTCATCGGTCAGATCGGCGGAGTCGTGCCGGTCAGCCTGCTGGTGCTGATCGGGGCGCTGCTCTTCTGGCGCTATGGGATCAAGCGCACCCCGCTCGGCGTCGGCATCTATGCGATCGGTGACAACGAGCGCGGGGCGTTCTTCAGCGGTCTTCCGGTCAAGAACCTGCGCATCGCGGCCTATATCATTGCCGGGCTCTTCGCGGCGCTGGCCGGAATCGGGCTTTCGGCGTATGCCGGTTCGGGCGACCCGCTGATCGGCGCCACCTACACGCTGGCGGCCATCGCCGCCGCGGTGCTCGGCGGTATCAGCTTTCTCGGTGGACAAGGGCACCTGCGCGGAACGATCGCCGGTGTCCTCTCGCTTGGCCTGGTCACCCAGATCCTGTTCATCTCCGGCTTCTCGGTCGCCTATCAGCGGATCATCTATGGACTGGTGCTGATCGTGGCGATCGGCATCAAAACCTTCGCCGCCTATCGTATCGAGGAGCGGCGCTGATATGGCTTCCCTACCCACGACCTTCATCGAGCGTGAGCTCCCGGCTGCGCAACGTCCGCATCGATCCGATCATTCTGACCTTCGTGGTGCTGCTGCTGCTCTGGGGATTCAGCATCTACCGCACGAAGGGTTCCGCACGGTCAACTACACGATGCTGACCCTGCGCACCGCGGCCTTCCTCGGCATCGTGGCCGCCGGGCAGACGATGGTGATCCTGATGGGCGGGATCGATCTGTCGGTGGCGGCGGTCATCACCATGACCGGCGTGGTGGCCGGCAATCTGATGACCCGGGGTCGGGCAGGCCGGCGGCATTCTGGTGACGCTGTTGATTGCGGTGCTGATCGGCGTCTGCAACGGCCTGGGCGTGACGGTCCTGCGGCTTCCCCCATTGGTGATGACCTTGGCCACGCTGAGCATCATCCAGGGGGTGTTACTCGTCTATAACGCCGGAAAACCGATGAGCGGGAAATCGCCCTTTCTCGAGTACTGGGCGAAAGACAAGATGCTGGGCTTCCCGGCCGCCGTTCTGGGTGTTGGCCGCGGTCACGCTGGTCTGCGTCGTGCTGCTGCACTTCACTTCGTATGGGCGCGGGATCTACGCGATCGGCAACAATCCACGTGCCTCTTTCATCTCCGGGGTGCCGACCACCGCTATCCAGATCGCCACCTATGGCCTGTGCAGCTTCTTCGCCGCGATCACCGGGCTGCTCATGCTTGGCCGCACGGGGTATAGCTCCAAGACCGCCGGCGATCCGCTACATGCTGATGTCGATCGCGGCGGTGGTGATCGGGGGTACCTCGATCATCGGCGGGCGGGGAAAGATCATCGGCACCATCGGCGGCGCGCTGGTGATGACGATCCTGATCAATCTGCTGACGGTCGAGAACATCGACGAATCGGTGCGCATGATGATCCAGGGCGGGTTGATCCTGGCGCTGTTGATTGCGTATGCGGTGACGGAGGATTAGGACTCCCCTAGTGTCCCGAGACTCCCAATTCTATTCTCGCAAACTGATCAAGTTACCGAATACCTTCGGGCCATCTCATCCAAAGCCCTCATTGCACGCTCAGGAGAGATATGCGGCTTTAGTTCATGAATATAGGCCGCTTGCGCCTCTACGGAAGTCTCCGGGCGCAGACGAGTGACGTAAAGCGCAGTGGCGACTACTTCAAGCTCAGAAACTGATCTTCCGCTGAAATCCTTAGCCACTTGGCCGATAGTGTCCTTTGTGGATCCAACCGAAACGGGGAATCGTTCCAGATAGGCCTTTCCACTTTCTGTTACGAAAAGCGATGCTCCATAGGGTTGACGCGAACGAGACCCTAGCAAGGAAAGTCCACTCAGCTCTCCAAGGAACTCCCGCAATTCGAACGAGAACGGACCATGCCTGTAGAGAATGAATTCGACCTCTAGGTCGAGACCTGAGCCCTCCTGCAAAAAGTAGGCGCACTTTTGAACATGAGTCTCGCCGCACCAGCTATTCTCGGCTTCCATTGACGCAATGAGCGAGAGCACAATCGCTCGGCGGTCCAGACCTTTCATGACTCTACCTCCGATGCCTTCGGCAAATTCTTGATCGTCTCTTCGTTCGCACGGAGCCAGTTCATGGCTTCCTGAAAGATAGTCGGATGCACGAACACATCGTCGACACTGGCGATAGGAATTGAGGAGAGAATTTGCGATAACTCAGATGCAGGCTGAACCGTGCCATTCTCTCGTAGAACTGGAAAGTCGATTGTCGCACGCTTGGAGGGATAGTAGTCCCGTTTGACCTTGCTCGGTTCGAATTGTTCGCACAGCAGTTCAAAGACCAATCCTCCTACGTCTGGATTGTCTTCGATCTGCTTTTGGGTTGGTTGCCAAACGCGCTTGAACGGATTGCGCAAAACGATGTGGGTCGCTGGTTCATGCCCAGGTAACTCAGGATCACGAACTGCTTTAAACATCGCGGTCCAAACGTCTGTATCGGAAATCTCTCCAAATTCACTCGGGACGGTTGGAAAGCGGCCGTCGTCAAAATGGGACCGTGCGTACTCCACCATGTAGTCGGCTAAGTGCAAGTCCAGAGCTCGGCGCACTCGATAGAAATACACTTGGTTAAACATATAATACCTAGCAAGCAACAACGATTCGGCCGCCCGGAGTCCCCCTTCTTCGATTCCGAGCTGAGGGGCAGGATCACCATTTGCTCTTCCAGTGAGACCCGGAAGCACGTGGAGGGAATCTACAAGCCTACGAACATCAAATTGCCCATATGCGACACCGGCGTGTAAAGAATCCCGCAATAGATAATCAATTCGATCAGCCCCAAAAACAGTGCCAGTAACCATATCAGTGAGGAGCAACTCGGTTTCGTTGAACGGCTCTTCTGGAAACAGCTCCGGCCCAGCCGCGATTCGTGAAATTTTATGCGCACTTGGAGGGACATCAATGTGCCTAAGCACTTCGTGTTCCAGCGGCCCGACCACGATCTCAACGGTCATGCGTTCGTGGCTAAATCCTTCCGGCAACAATTGCTTCTCAGCAGCATGCGAAAACGGCAAGTGACCCATGTCATGACAAAGCGCTGCGAGTCGCACTTCGAACCGGTGAGCTCCGCGTTTCCGGCTATCAGTGATTCCCGGAAGTGACGACTGCACGTCAGCGTGAATTCGATCCGGTCGCGTAACCACATCAAAAATCCGCCCCGCGATCTCAGCAACGCCTATTGAGTGTTCGAAGCGGGTGTGGTTAGCACCTGGGTACACGAAGGAAGTCAGAGCCAGTTGCTGAATATGCCTCAGGCGCTGGAAAGGCTGAGAGTCGATGACGAGCCGCTCATCCGAAGAGAAACGGTCGAACCCGTGCACAGCATCACGAAATTCGTGCATCGCCTTCTCCAACTAAAAAAAGAGAACATGTGTTCTCTCAAGGCTAATGGAGCACATTTTGAAAGTCAAGCCCGTCTCCGATGTCCCAACAAGAGAGGAGCTACCTTGCGGCAACTCCTCTGCCTGCCACCAGAAGCGACAGGGGATATCGATGTAATCCTACGGTCCTGCGCAGAGAAATTACAGAGGGGCTGCTTGGTGAAAATACCTCAACCTGATCCCGAAGTGGCAGAGGATATGTAGGTGATCGTAACGAACTCGCCACTCGGTTTCAACGTTCGCAGGAGACGTTCCTGCTCTTGCGTCCCTAGGGCAAGACTCGAGACTGGGGTTGTCGAATAACCGCGTTGCAATGTGGAACAGGGTTGTGGGCCACGCAGTGGCGGCCTGCGGCCGCTGGCGGGCACAGGTCCCGCCACTACGACGGCGTGGTGCTCTGACGTGTCAGAATGCGTTGGCAATTTCGGCATTCCATTTGATTGCGACAGATCCAACGCAGGAGATTCCGACCCATGACTGTTCACGATATGAAGCCACTCGATCGCTCGCTCTCACGCCGACGGTTGGGAGCGCTGGCGGCTGGTGGGAGTGCCGCTGCGTTGATCGGGACGACTGGGGTGGCGGCACAGAGCGCCACGCCGGTTGCATCACCCGTGGCGCTGACCGAGGAGCAGCAAGGGTGGGTGGACCAGGCGAGCAAAGGTATGAACAACGGCTGGATGCATGTGCGCATTCAGGGCGCGCCGTTTGCGCGCGGGTTTCAGTACGGCTACCTGACCGCGGCCGAGTATGCCGAGGCGATCCGGGTCTACACCGAGATGACGTACCAGACCATGGGGATGGACTACTCGTTCTTCGTCGATAAGGCGGCGGAGTATCACAAGGACAAGATCACGCCCGAGCTGATCGAGGAGATGGAGGGGCTGGCCGCTGGCTACACCACTGCTGGGGTGCCCACGACGCTCGATGACATCATCGGCTGGAACGCCTATATGGAGATGACCGGCTACTGGTGGCCGACCGTGGCGACCCAGTATGCCAACAGCGCTCCGAATGGCAATCGCAAGAGCCATTGCAGCGCCTTCATCGCCACCGGTTCAGCCACCGCCGATGGCCAGATCGTGATCGGGCATCGAATCGTTCACCGAATTCTGGAACGGCCAGTACATGAACGTGATCCTGGACATCACTCCGGACGACGGCTATCGCATCGTCATGCAGACCAGTCCCGGGTGGATCGCGAGCATGACCGACTTCTGGGTGACTGGCGGTGGGCTGGTGGTCGTCGAGACGACGATGGTCGGCTACGAAGGCTACGACGTCGATAAGGTGCCGGAATACGTGCGCGCCCGCAACGCCGGCGCAGTATGGCGGAGAGCATCGACCATTGGGTCGAGCTGATGGATGCCGAGAACAATGGCGGCTACGCCAATATGTGGCTGATCGGCGACCTGGAGACCGGCGAGATCGCCAATTACGAGCAGGGCCTGATCTACCAGAACCTGCAAAAGAAGACCGATGGCTAGTTCTGCGGCGACAACGCGCCCACCGATCCGCGCATTCGCGAATTGGAAAGCACCGATACCGGATACAACGATGTGCGCCAGCAGACGGGCGCCCGCCGGGTGCGCTGGCCGCAACTGCTGGAGCAGTACGACGGGCGGATCGACGCCGAAATCGGGCAGACGATGCTGGCGGACACCTTCGATCCGTATCTGGGCTACATCAATCCCTCGTCCCGCACGATCTGCTCGCACTACGACGTGGACCCGATGTATTACGTCAGCGATCCGAACGCGGTCTGGAACATCCCTTTCTATCCGGCTGGATCAGTCGATGGCAAGGTGGCAACCGCGGCCGATGCACGCAATATGAGCATGTGGGGCCGCTTCGGCCGCGCCGATGGCGTGCCATTCGATGCGGAGGATTTCCTGCAGCAGCATCCGCAGTGGAACTGGCAGGAAGGCTATCTGGTCAGCCGGCCATCGGAGCCATGGACCTACTTCGCGGGTGATGGCGAGGTCGTGACTGAGGAGTAACCCTCAGGGGAACATCAGAATAAGACTCAGGCCAGAAGCATCCTGGACAGGTGGCTTGGTGGTAGGCAAGGCAATGGCGGCCTGTGGCCGCTGGCGGGCACAGGTCCCGCCACTACGACGCGGTGTTACTCAACTTCTTCGAGGGCGGAGAGCAGGGGATTGGTCCAGTCTTGGCCGTCGCGGTTGGTCGGAATTGGCGCCACGATTTCGAGCTCCGAGGCTGCGGTGGAAAGCGTATGGCTGACGAACTCGCGGGTGCGCTCCTCTTTGCGGGTGGTCGAAGATCTGGGTGGGTGGCCCGATCTCGATGATGCGGCCAGCGTCCAGAAAGGCGACCCGGTCGGCAATCTCGCGGGCGAACCCCATCTGGTGGGTGGCCATCATCATGGTCATGCCGGAGCCGCGCAGCTCGCGGATCAACTCCATCACCCCGCCTATGGTTTCCGGATCGAGCGATGAGGTGACCTCGTCGAGCAGGATCAGCTTCGGCTTGAGCGCCAGGGCACGGGCGATCGCCACCCGTTGCTGCTGACCGCCGGAGAGCCGGTCGGGATATTCGTTCGCGCGGTCGGGGAGCCCAATGCGGTCGAGGAGCTCCTCGCGCTTCCTGGCGGGCTTGCCGCCTGGGCACCTTCTGCACGTGGATGGGGGCCATGGTGATATTTTCCAGCACGGTCTTGTGCGGGAAGAGATTGAACGACTGGAAGACCATGCCGATCTGCTGGCGGATCTTGTCGCGGTCGGCGTTCGGCCGCGGTGATATCGACATCATCGAGCAGAATGCGGCCTGCCTGGATCTCCTCCAGCCGATTGACGCAACGCAGCAGGGTCGATTTGCCGCAGCCGGAGCGTCCGATCAGGCAGATGACCTCATGGGCGTCGACGGCCAGATCGACGTTTTGCAGCACCAGATGCTCGTCGTAGGCCTTGTAGACATGCTCGATACGGAGCAATGGCGACGCGCTCAATACGCACCTCCGGACGAGCGGCGGCGGGCGTCACGTTGCACCAGATAGTCGGTGAAGCGAGCCAGCGGCACGGTGATGGCGATGAAGAGCACTGCCGCGGCGAGATAGCTGGTGAAATTGAAATACAGGCCCGAGTAGATCTGCGCCTGCCGGGTTGCTTCCAGCGGGCCGATGACCGAGACCAGAGCGGTCTCTTTCTGCAAGGCCACGAACCCACTCAGCAAGGGCGGAATCTGGCGGCGGATCGCCTGCGGCAGGACGACCATGCGCAGGGTCTGCACATTCGAAAAGCCGAGCGAACGCGCCGCGGCACGCTGGCTGGGATGGACGGAATCGATACCGGCGCGGAAGGTTTCGGCGGTATAGGCGGACGAGGTGAGGATGCAGGCGACCGTGCCCCAGAAGACCGGGTCGTTCGGGAACGCCATTGAGCCGCAGCGCCGGCATGCCAAAACCAAGCATGAGAATCACCAGAATGGCCGGGGCGCCCCGGAAGAAGTCGGTATAGATGACGGCGAACGCCCGCAGGGGAAAGAGGATCGGGCTGCGCGTCACGCGAATGAGCGCGATCAACAAGCCAATCGCCAGGATGAAGGGCTCCGCGATCAGGAAGATCTTGACGTTGAGCTTGAAACCATCGACGACCATGGGCCACGAGGCCTTGAAGTTGGGCCAGCTCAGGAAGGCGCGTCGAAAGGATTCCCAACCCGTCGAGTTGGAGAGGACGACGCCGATCACCACCAGCATCACGATGGTGCTCACCAGCGCAATGGCGATCGACTTCCAGAGGGCGGCTTGCTTCCAGGGTGGCACAGGGGTGAGTAGCACCTGGATCTGCTCGCGCGAGAGCTCTCCGAAACGGATGCGGGCGGCGCGCTCATCGGGTCCTCCTTCTGGTTGCTGCACGGGGATCGAGATTCCGGACAACCCAGACGATTCGCCCGACCGCATCACGAGCATATCAGTATAAAGTTCTCGAGAATTCGAGCTCACGGGAGTCGCGATGAAACGGAGTCGGAAATACGAGCATGACCAGCGGATGTAACGCAACTTTCCCATTGGGGCGCCTATCTGGCGGAGGTTTCCGGCAACGAGATCGTGCAGGTCACCCCGCATCCGCTCGATCACGATCCATCGCCGTTGCTGGGAAATATTCCCGGCTCGACCTCCTCGCCGGCGCGGATCAAGCGGCCCGCGATTCGCAAGGGCTGGCTGGAGAACGGACCGGGCGCGACCGACAAGCGGGGCGTCGATCCGTATCGTCGAAGTCGAATGGGACCAGGCGCTCGATCTGCTGGCGTTGGAGCTGGAGCGGGTGGCCACCACCCATGGCAACCAGGCCATCTTTGGCGGGTCCTATGGCTGGGCAAGCGCAGGACGATTCCACCATGCCCAGAGCCACCTCAAGCGCTTCCTGAATTTGCTCGGTGGTTTTACGTCGTCGGTCCATTCGTACAGCCTGGGCGCGTCGCATGTGATCGTGCCGCGCGTGCTCGGCAATTTGAATCCGTTTCAATTCGCCACCAACTGGAACCAGATCATCGAACATGCCGAGCTGGTCGTCGCCTTCGGCGGCCTGCCAGTCAAAAACACCTTCGTGAGTCCGGGTGGGGTGACCGAGCATCCCATGCGCGCGAACTTGCACGCCGCCACCGACCGCGGAGTGCGCTTCGTCTCCTTCAGTCCGTTGCAGGACGACCTGGCCGAGGTGCCCTCCGAATGGATTCCCACCCGGCCGGGTTCGGATGTGGCGATCATGCTCGGCTTGGCGCATACGCTGGTGACCGAGGGATTGCACGACCGCGCCTTCCTCGATCCTATACCGACCGGGTATGACACCTTCGAGGCGCTATCTGCTGGGCGAAGCCGATGGCGTACCCAAAACCGCCGCCTGGGCCGAGGCGATCTCCGGGGTTCCGGCTGAGCGTATCCAATCGCTAGCCCGCGAGATGGCCGAACGATCGCACCCTGGTAACCGTGGGGTGGGCCCTGCAACGCGCGCGGTACGGCGAGCAGCCGGTCTGGATGGGCGTGACGCTGGCGGCGATGCTGGGCGAGATCGGGTTGCCCGGCCGCGGATTCGGGCATGGCTACGGCTCCATGGCCGAAGTTGGGCGCCCTCCGGTCGCGGTCGATCATCCGTCGTTGCCCCAGGGCCGGAATGCGGTCAGCGATTTCATCCCGGTCGCGCGGATCAGCGATCTGCTGCTGCAACCAGGGGAATCGTTCGATTTCGACGGCCGCGAGCTGACGTATCCGGATATCCGGCTGGTCTACTGGTCGGGAGGAAACCCGTTTCATCACCACCAGGATCTCAACCGGTTGCGTCGAGCATTCGGGCGACCGGATACGGTGGTGGTCAACGAGCCGTACTGGACCGGAATGGCGCGGCACGCCGATATCGTGCTGCCGACCACGGTGACGCTGGAGCGAGACGATCTCGGCGCCAACCGCAACGACCCCAACATGCTCGCCATGCGCCAGGCAGTCGCGCCGTACGCCGAGGTGCGCGACGACTACGCCATCTTCTCCGGTCTCGCCGATCGGCTCGGATTCGGAGAGCGCTATCACGAGAATCGCACTCCGCGGGAATGGCTCCGCTGGATGTACGACACCTGGAGTGACCGGGTGGAAGCCGCTACGGGCGAGAACATGCCCTCGTTCGATGCGTTCTGGGAGGACGGTCTCGTGCAGGACGCCGGTGATCGACGGTATCACCCTGTTGGGAGAGTTCCGCTCCGATCCGGTCGTGCATCCGCTTTCCACGCCGAGCGGCAAGATCGAAATCGGCTCGGAAACGATCGCCAGCTTCGAGTACGACGACTGCCGCGGGTATCCGAGCTGGTTCGATGTGGATACGTTACGAGAATCCGGTAGCTTTCCCTTGCGGCTGGTGGCAAATAACCCAAGCTCGCGTTTGCATAGCCAGCTCGATATGGGCGGCTACAGCCAGTCGACCAAGATCCAGGGCCGCGAACCTGTGCGGATTCACGCGCGGGACGCCGAAGCTCGCGGCATCGTCGCGGGCGACATCGTGCTGCTGAGCAGTGACAAGGGGCGCTGCCTGGCCGGGGCAATCGTGACCGACGAGATCTTGCCGGGGGTGGTGCAGCTTTCGACCGGCGCCTGGTACGACCCGATCGACTGGTCGGAGTTGGACGCCCTTTGCGTGCATGGCAATCCGAATGTGCTTACTGAGGATGTGGGAACGTCCAAACTGGCGCAGGGGTGCACGGGGCAACTCGGCTGGGTCGAGGTCGAAAAATGGACCGAGCCGATCCCGCCGATCCGGGCGTTCGAGCCTCCCGAGTTCGTGGCGTCGCCGATCACCAGCTGCTGATGGGACCCGATTTCCGTAGCGGCGGCACCTGTGGCCGCCAATTGGAGCGGAGCCCGATAACGGACTCGCCGTTCGACCATGCTTGCGGACTGGAACTTGGCTGTGGGCACCGTAGTGGCGGCCTGCGGCCGCTGGCGGGCACAGGTCCCGCCACTACGGTGGGCCGGTGAATGCTTACGGTGACGGGAGCTTGGCGATGGCTGGGAGGTCGTCGGATTT
This sequence comes from uncultured Chloroflexia bacterium, assembly GCA_963720855.1. Taxonomy (GTDB): domain Bacteria; phylum Chloroflexota; class Chloroflexia; order Thermomicrobiales; family UBA6265; genus JAMLHN01. Next base: position 340,853 of record CAVRGV010000005.1, read on the forward strand.
GTAGACCGGGTTGACCGGGCCGAGCAGAACTTCGACGAAGCGGTCGAGGAAACGCGGCAGGTCGGCCTGGGGGATGATGCGCTTGGGAGGAATGCCTTCAGTGTCGGCGGAGGGTTCGGTGCGGCCAACCGCGCGGTGGCGCCCGTTGTACGGCTCGACCACGATAGGTCGCTCGACGACTTCGGTGGCAAGGGAGGGATCGAGCGCCAGTCCAGCGGCGAGCGGATCGTGCATCGAGGCCGACCAGCGTCCCAACCGTTCCTCGTAGAAATTGCAGTAGTAGGGCAGGATCGTCCAGGCGAAGCGGGCCTGCGGTGTCGTGCCGTTTTTCAGCGCGTCGAGATGTTCGTCCTCCAGCGCAGCACGGCGGGAGAGGTCGATGGGCGTGATGGTCATTGGGGTGTCGGATGACAGCACCAAGGTAGCTGCCTCCGGATCGAAGTAGACATTGGCGTCACTGTAATCGGGGACGGGTGGCTTGGCCGGGTAGTGCGAGAGGGTTCCGAGGTAGGTGACCGAGCGATACCGCTTGAGGCTCTCGGGGTCCTGTTGCAGGGCCGCGGCCAGGTTGGACAACGAGCCAACCGCGATCAGATCGAGCTCGCCGGGTCGATCCTTGCCAAGCCGGACAAGCTGATCGACTGCCGACTCACCGGTCACCTGTCCGACCGGCTCCGGCAAGCCGATATCGCCCAGACCGTCGTAGCCGTGGACCTGGGGGGCGGAATGCGGCGTTTCGAACGGGCTTTCCAACCCGAGCGCCACCGGCACGGTGGTCACGCCAACCGCTTCCAGGGTGCGCAGCGCGTTGCGGGCCGAATCGGCCGCGGTGCAGTTGCCATGGGTTGCGCCGATGGCGACCACCTCCACCTCCGGTTCGGAGAGGAGATAGAGGATCATCAACGCATCGTCGATGCCAACGTCGACATCGAGTACCACGGATCGTCGGTCGGTCATCTGATACCTCACCCACGAAGCGGGTCAGCCACTCATCCGGCTGACCCGCTTCATTTTGCATCTGGTTCGAGGTTACGCGGAGATCTCGGGCAGGTCCGCCGGGATCGGCAACCACTCGGCGATCAGCGCATCGAGGGTGCCGTCGTCCTTGAGGGACTGGAGCGCCATATTGATATACGGCACCAGCTCGCTCCCCTTCTCGAAGACCATGCCCATGTCGGTCTCACCGTCCGGCAGCACGCCAACGATTCCGAGATCCGGGAACTGGGACGTCGGACACGACGAATTGGGCGATCTGCAACGACTGAAGATCTGCGTCGGTTTGGCCGTTTACCAGTGCCTGGATCGAGTCGGCATTGGTGTTGAAGATCAGCGGATCGTTGTCCGGCTGAATGACATCGACGATGTAGCTGTAGTACACCGTACCCACCTGGGCGCCAAAGGTGTACTGTCTCAGGTCCTCCAGCGTCTTGGCCTCGAACAAGGGGCGACCCATCGACGGCCAACAGCACAAGCGGGGAGCCGTAATAGGGGTCGCTGAAGTCGACCGCTTCCTTGCGAGGCTCGGTGATCGAGACCTCGGTGATGTAGAAGTCGAAATCCTTCGGGCCTGGGGCGTACGAGGTGTTGAACGAGGTGTAGCCCCAATCGACCTGATCAGCGGTGAAGCCGAGCCGCTCGGCGATCGCAAACGCCAGCGCGCTTTCGAAGCCCTGGCCATTGGTCGGATCGTTGTCGATGAACCAGGGCGGGTAGAGCGGCTGATCGGCATGGACGGTCAATCTGCCTGCATTTTTGAGTGGAAGCTCGTCGATGCTGGCAACCACCGGCGAGGCAGCGGCCACCGGCGATGCTCCCGGAGTAGCATCTTGCGCGCCAACGGTGCCGAACGTACCAAGGCCGCCCAAGGCGACGACACCGGCAGCGGCCGGAATGAGCTTTCGTCGGGTAATCATAGATTCCTGAAACCTCCGTAAACGAACGATGCGTTCCGAACCGTTGTAGCGGAAATGACGTTGCCGCCGATATTAGCATATCCTCATGATCAACTGAGGAATATCCGGTCCGTGCTAGGCGCCCATCTCGGGCAAATCCTCGGGTACGGGCAGCCACTGCGCGACCAGCGCATCGAGCGTACCATCCTCCTTCAGCGATTGGAGCGCCTGATTCACCGGCGCGACGAGGCCGCTTCCTTTCTCGAAAACAATCCCCATATCGTGTCCGGCGTCGGGCAGCAAGGCGACCAGCGCAAGATTGTCGAATTGCACGGTGGCCACCTCTTGGCCGGTTTGTAGCGGTTCCAGGATCGCGTCGATTTCGCCATCCGAAAGTGCCTGCATCGAAGCCAGATTCGAGTCGAACTGCACCAGCTCGGTATCAGGCTGAATGATCTCGGTAATGTACGTCGCGTTGTTGGTTCCCGATTGCGCGCCGAAGGTGAAGGGTTTCAGATCCGCCAGGGTTTGCGCATCCAGCAGGGGAGAATCGTCCCGGGCGATCAGGGTCAGCTGCGAGGTGTAGTACGGATCGCTGAAATCGACCGCTTCCCGGCGCTGGCCGGTGATCAGCACTTCCGTGACGAAGAGATCGAAGTCTTTCGGGCCAGGAGCGAACGATTCGGCGAACGGGGTCACGCCCCAGACGATCTGATCCTGCTCGAACCCGAGCCGCGCGGCCAGCGCATAGATCAATGCGCTCTCGAATCCCTGGCCGTTGGCCGGATCGTCGTCGACAAACCACGGTTCATAGACCGGGCTATCGGTATGCACGGTGAGCTGGCCGGCATGCTTCACGGGGAGTTGACGGATGTCTTCGGCTACTGGCGATCCGATCGGCGAGGCAGCGGGCGTCGCATCGTGGGCTGCCACGTTGGCGATCTGGCCGGATCCATAGAGTGCCGCTAGTCCGAGGGTGGTCGAAATGAACCTTCGTCGCGTGGCCATAGCTCGGTCGATCTCCAGAAAGTGGCTCTGATGCCGCCGCAGCCCTTGCGGCGAGGGTAGCGTTAGGGTATCCGAGTTCGCAGATGCGCTCACCGGGCCGAAACGCATGACGATTCAGGCGGGATGGCTATAGTTGCGCGCATCGACCAACGACAGAGGAGGATTGCGCCATGGCCGAGCAGGAACGCTCCATCACGATCACCGAGGGTGGCCCGTATATCGTGCGGGGCGGGGTTCCGATGACCACGCGGCATCCCGTCGAGAGCGCCGAGGGCGAGCCCCTGGCCTGGGATCCCGTGGGCGGAAAGCCGGAGCCGGCTGAGCCGCACGCTCGTTACGCGCTATGCCGCTGCGGCCACTCGAAGAACAAGCCGTTCTGCGATGGATCGCACGCCAGCGACGGCTTTCCGGATGCGGCCCTGACCGCCGATCGCGCGCCACGAGCCGAGCGGGCACGCTCATTCGAAGCAGACGCGATCGTCATGACCGACGACGAATCGCTCTGCGAGCATGCCGGGTTCTGTAGCAACCGGGTTTCCAATGTCTGGAAAATGGTCCGCAGGAGCAACGACCCCGAGGTGCGCGACCGGTTGATCACCATGGTGTCGAACTGCCCTTCTGGACGCCTGGCGGTGGCCGACCCGGATGGCGCGCCGATCGAGCCGGGCTTCGAGGCATCGATTGCGACCGTGCCGAACGGTCCGCTCTGGGTGCGCGGCGGGGTTCCCATCACGACCCAGGACGGATTCACCTATGAGATCCGCAACCGGGTCACGCTCTGCCGTTGCGGCCAATCGAAGAACAAACCCTTCTGCGATGGTACCCATACGGAGGTCGGGTTCGAAGCGCCCTAATCAGATTGCGCGATCGTTGGTATGCGCTGGCGATGTCAGGCAGCTTTCGCGCGGCGGCGGCGCGGTGCAGGTTCCGCGACAGGCAGCGCAACCGGCTCGGGTGGCGACTCCTTCTTGCGCCGGGCTGGCTTCGGCACTCGCGGGTTCCGGCGCAATCTCCGCAACGACTGGTGCTGTTTCGATCATCGAGTGTTCGGGCAACGTCTTGCGGGGCCGACTGGGTTTCGGCGCTGGAACCGCTTCCGGTATGGATTCCACAACAAGCGGAGTCGCTGCGACCGGGGACGGAACTGCTGTGGTCTTGCGCGGCCGTTTCGGTTTTGGCACGGATTCGACCGATACCGGCTCAGGAGCCATGACGCTCTCGGTCGGCTTGGTGCGCGTCCGTTTGGACACTGGTTGGATTGGTTCCGCAATGATCGGCGACTGGTGGATCGATCTTGCGGACGGGCGCTTCGCCGGGGCTTCGACGATAGCTTGTGCGGGTGGCTCGGCCGCGACGACACGAGGCTTGCGGGCCGGCTTCGCTGGAGGGGGAGTCGGGTCCGCAATGAGCGTGACCGGAATCTCGATGGGTTCGGGAGGCGCGATATCTTCGGACAAGGGCTCGCCGGCGTCTGGCGCTGCGACCGCGTTCTTGGCCGACCGTGGCTTGCGCAGATCGAATTCCAGCCGATATTTGCCAGGCTTGCCATCGGGCAGGGAGAACTCGCCAGTGCCCCGGATATGCACGAAGTCGCCGGTGCCCGATTTCGGCACGATGGTCCAGGAGCCCTGCGGCACACCCTTGCGGTAGTCTCCGCTCACACTCACGACAAACGTGCCTTCGCGTTCGCCGAGCGTTCCCGAGATCCGCTGGAAGCCGTGGAAGCACCCGTCACCGTCGCGCGGCAAGACGGCGGTGAACTCCGCCATGCTCTCGCCATCGAGCTGCCCGGTGAGCTGGCAGCTCTGACTGATGCGGGCGATGCGCGCCGCGCCGCTGATACCGCCCAGAATGTCTTCCACCTGGCCGTCGATCGTGAATTGTCCGCTGGCGCGCTCGAGCACAGAACATCCTCCAAAGTTACGAACTAATGTTCGCATCTTTTGGGTGGCACTTCAAGTTTCGACAGCGCGATGCAGAGCTGACTGCTCGGTTGGAGCGCGTCCGCGTCTCTTCCGCGTTTCAGGCACGCGCCCATCGCCCGCGTGACTGCGCTGCCAGGTGGGCTGTCAGCGCGTTGCGCTCATCACGACGCTGGCGTTGACCCCACCAAATCCGAAGGCGTTGGTGACGAGGTGCTCCACCTGTTCGGTACGGCCACCCGGCGGAATCAGGTCGAGATCGCAGGCCGGATCGAGGATTTGCAGATTCGCCGTGCCAGGCAGCATGCCTCGCTGCAATGCCATGGCGGAGATCGCGGTCTCCATCGCGCCGGTGGCGCCGAGGGCATGACCATGCAGCCCTTTGGTGCCGCTGACGGCCACGCGCTCGGCATGGGCGCCAAGCGCAATGCGGATCGCTTTGCATTCGGTCGAATCGTTCAGCACGGTCGACGAGCCATGGGCATTGACGTACCCGATTTCTTCCGGCGGCAGTCCAGCGTCGGCCAGTGCCTGGGAGATCGCCCGGGCGGCGAAGGTGCCGTCAGGGAGGGGCGCGGTCATATGATGGGCGTCGTTGGTGGTGGCGAAGCCGTCGATCTGGGCGTAGACCCGAGCGCCCCGGGCTGCCGCATATTCGGCGTCTTCCAGCACCAGCATGCAGCTTCCTTCGGCCATCACGAATCCGTCGCGATCGCGGTCGAAGGGCCGGCTGGCGGTGGCGGGATCGTCGTTGCGGGTGCTGAGCACCCGGATCAATGAGAACGCGCCGAAGGTGAGGGGCGCCAGCGGCGCTTCCGCTCCCCCGGCGAGCATGACGGTCGCGCGGCCATCGGCGATCAGGCGCGCCGCTTCCCCGATGGCGATCAACCCCGCCGCGCAGGAATTGCCGTAGGCCAGGCAAGGACCGTTCAGCGAAAACTCGATCGAAATGTTCGACGAGGCGGCGCCGCCGAAGACCGAGAGCGCCAGCAATGGGCTGACACCTTGCGTGCCCGATCGGACATAGGCCTCATGCTGCTCTTCGCCATAGGCAACTCCGCCTAGCGCGGAGCCGATATACGCGCCTGCCCCGATCTCCGCCAGTTCTTTGCGCTCGATCCCGGCATCGTCGATGGCCTGTTGGGCAGCGGCCAATGCCAGTTGCGAATAGCGGTCGAGCCGGCGGGCGCGCTTCTCGGTCAGGTAGTCGAGCGGCTCGAAATCGGCATGCGCGGCGACCTGGCTTTGAAAGTTGGACGGATCGAAGCGAGTGACCCGCTGCACGGCGGAGGTGCCGCGCTGCACCCCGGCCCAGAGCCCTTCGGCTCCATTGCCGATTGGGGTGATCGCTCCGATCCCGGTAATAACGACCCGTCGGCTCATTGCGGGAACCGGGGATCACGCCCTTCGACGATGCCCTTGATGGTGGCCAGCGTCAGATTGGCAATAGGTGAGATGAACTGGGGGCCGATGATCCGCTCGCTGATCGGAGGGCCGACAACGGGCCAGTTCGGTTTGAAATCGTGACGAATGCGCACTTCTACCTGCTCTTCTGTGGGGACGAAGGTCCAGTCGACGTCCATCCCTTTGGTTACTCCCCAGATATGTGTGAATCGGATGATTGGCGTCGGACCCTGGCGGTCGATATCTTGCTTCGCCCGCCAGCGGACCGGGATACGCCCGCGCCTGGCGGCCATCTCCACCACCTTGTGGTCGCCGCCGCCATCCAGCAGGGTGACCCAGCGGTAGTGGGGGAGGATCACCGGCCACTGCTCGATGTCGGCGGCCAGCTCCACGATCTGGTCGAGATTCCCGCGCATGAAGACGACATTTTCAGAATGCATCGAACCATTCCATCTCAGGGCCGCAGGAGCCGGGCCAGGAAGTGTGGGGTGAGCGCCGTGTGCGCGGGACGAATGTTGCCCAGCGCCGCGGCCAGCTCCAGGCCAAGCGATTCCCGCCGCTCCAGACGGCGGGTGGCGTAGTTCATGGCTGCCGGGGTGTGGACAAAGCCTTGCACCACCCAGCATAGCTGCCGTTTCATCGTGAAGACGCGGCGACGCTCCCAGCGATAGGGCGCGAGGGCGCGGTCGGAAACGTCTCCGTTGGCAAGCGCTCGAGCGATCACGGGAGCGGCAAGCTGCGCCCCACGCAGGGCTTCGTAGATACCGTCGCCGGTGAAGGGGTCGAGAAAGGCCGCCGCGTCGCCGACCAGCAGATAGCCGTCCCCTGCTGGTTGGCGGACCCGGTGCCCGAGCCGGCCGACGCCACGCAGGTTCCCAATTCGGACCGCGCCATCGAGGCGACGACTCAGCTCGGGAATAGCTGCCAATTGCTGCTCGAAGAGCGCTTCGATCGAGCCAGCGCGCTGTTGCACACGCGCTTCCGGCATCACCACGGCGATATTCGTCAATCCATCTTGCAATGGGGCCAGTCCGGCGTAACCATCGGAGGTGACATACATATCCCCGCCATGGTCATTGCCGGCGACGTGTCGATAGTGCGCCACCAGACCAACTCGCCGCGGCCAGCGCCGGGTTTGCTCCAGTCCCAGCGACCGGGTGACGCAGGAGTGGTGCCCATCGGCGCCGACCACCAGTGGGGCGCGCAGTTGGGTGACGGTGCCGTTGCAGGAAACGTCGACCGTGGCAGGTGCGCCCGGTCGAAGCGCGACGTTGCGCGCGTGTGCGCGCTCCAGCACGGTCACGCCAGCCGCCCGGGCAGCGTCGAGCAACAACGCATCCAGCCGGTAGCGGGAGAGGCCGATCGCATGCCGGCCCGGGGCGGCCCGGTCGAAGCTGGCCGTGAACTGCCCGCCCTCGGGCGAATGGATGCGCATTTCGGTGAGCCGGTGGGCGCCGGTGTGCATGACGTCGTCCAGCAGGCCCAGCTCGGCCAAGGCGGCCACTCCGCCGGCATTGATGTATTCGGAGCATGCCTTGTGGCGGGGAAAGCTCGCTTTGTCGAGCAACAGGACCGAATGCCCGGCTTGGGCCAGCAGGAGCGCGGTGGTACTCCCGGCCGGTCCACCGCCGACCACGATGACCTCAGCGTCGGTTTCCGTGATGCGTGCCGGCGCCGTTGCGCTACTCACCGGCTGCTCGCTTGATCGCGACCATACGAAACCAGGGCAGGAGCTTGACGTCGACGCGCTCCACGCCGGCCTCGTCCAGGAGCGACCGCAATTCTGCTGGTGTGTAGGCGCGCCTGATCGAGAGGGGCGCATCGTGCCGGGTCAGGCGGTTGCGGGTGGTCAGATGGCTGGCGACCCAGGTTGCCCCGTACCCGACCACGCCGCGGCGTAGATCGTTGACGATAAACCCATTGCGGCAGATCCGGTCCATTTCCCGCAACACCAGCACGGCGCCGGCAGGGTCGAAATGATGCAGCGCCAGGGAGCAGGTCACGATATCGAATGAGTTGTTCGCGAAGGGCAACGCACGCGCATCGGCCTGTTGCAGGCGGATATGCGTCGAACCCGCGACCTGTGCCTTGGCAAGCGCAAGAATCTGGGGCGATACGTCAGTGGCCGTAATCTCCACGTCGTAGCCACGAGCATCGCACCATCGTTCGACGGCGCGGGGGATGTCCGCCACCCCGGTGGCGAGATCGAGCAGGGAGAGGGTGGTGGCGCCGGGAGGCAGGAGTTTGGGGAGCGCCGCCAAAATGGCCGACGTGCCGCCGAACCAGCGGTTGACGCGCTGAATGTCCCGAAAATTGGCGGTGAGCTCGCCGGCACTGAATCCATCGCCGTCCATAAGCTCGGGCGCATCGAGCCGTGACGACCACCATGGACGGACGCCAGTTGCACGAAGGTCATATCCTGCGGTTCGCCAGGGAAGGCGAACGGAATCGGTCGACATGCGCATGGTGAGCAAGTCTACTCGGGCTTCCGCGCCGCGCCACAAACGAGTGGCGATCCCGCCCGCTTACCGGAGACAATGGGGCGAACTCAGGAACATTGGCCACTGCGGCAACTGCACGGGAAAGACCACCGCCATGAACTGGGAACAGGCGATCGATATTCTGGCGATCATCGGGCTCTTCACCGGTATCGTCTTCGCGGCGTACTATCAACGCGCCACGGTGACCCAGATGAAACGCGAGTCGGATGCGACGGTGGAATCGTTGACGGCGCTGCATGCCCAGACGAACCAGATGCAGGAGCAAACCGACGAGATGCGCGCCGCCATGGCGAACGAATCTCGGCCCGTGCTCTTTGCCATGGTCGCGAACTCGTCTCCTCCGACGTTGACCATCGGGAATCACGGCCGCAATCCCGCCAGCGATCTCCGCATCTCGCTCAGCCTGCCGCTCCAGGATGCGCGCGGTCACACCATCGACGAGATCGATACCTTTCCGGCCCTACCCGGGTGGTACCGGCTGGTGTTCGATCTGGCGGCCCCGACGATCGACGGGGTCGATCTGTCCGCGCCGGAGGCTCCTTTGGGGGCCAACTGGGAAGTCCCGGAAGACTTTGTGCTGGAAGCGACGGTGCATTATCGGGATGCGATCTCTGGCGCCGAATACGAGCAAACCCTCAAAGCGGAAGTTACCGGCATTGGCAGCCCGATTCGCCTGGAGATGATTCCAAGCTAGTGGCGTTCAGGCTTCGGTGCGGATGACGCGACCGCCTTTGACCACCGTGGTGGGAACCAGCTTCATCGGCGACTGCCGTACTACGCCGTGCGAATCCACGAGGTCGAACTGGCCTTCGCGTTGTTCGATCACCACGGCATCGCCTTCCGCGCCGACGGCCAGGGTTCCGATGCGTCCCGGCATGCCGACGGTCTTTGCTGGTTCGACGGTCACGCGTTCGAGCGCGTCGTGCAGTGGCATCCCGAGCAACAGAAACTTCGAGACGGTGGTGATGAGATCGAAGACCGGTCCCTCGACATTGTGGCTATGCAGATCGGACGAGATCGTATCGGGCAGAAAGCCCTGTTCCATTGCCCTGGAACAGACATCCCAACTGAACGAACCTTGTCCATGCCCGACATCGAAGCGCACGCCGCGGTCGCGCGCGGCCTGCACCGCCGGCTGAATCCGGCCGTTCTCGTCCAGAATCCCGTGCCGCATGCCGTGATACATATGGGTCATGATGTCGCCATCGCGCAAGACTGCCAGCACCTGATCGATCGAATCCGCCCAGGAATCCTGAGGGTGCACCATCAAGGGGAGTCCGGCGGCATCGGCCGCCTCGCGTGCCAGGAAGAGGGGGCGAATCCCGGAGGCCTCGCTGCAATTCAAGTCGCGGGAAAGGCGGACTTTCACACCCAGGATGACATCGCGGTTCGCCTCGATGGTCGCGAGCGCCTTGGGGATATTGGCCCATTTGATATCGTCGAGCTCGCCCACTTCTTCCGCCAGCATACCCATCGACGAGATGTTGAGCATCGCCAGCACGCGGGTTGCGCTCGCCTCGATGATGTACTTGCGAAATCCCTTGAAGGTGTCCGCGCCCGCCGAACCGGCATCGAGCACCGTCGTTGCTCCCTGCGCCAGACAGGTGGGATCGGGTGGAATCCCATAGTGGGAGACGCCTTCGTAGACGTGCACGTGCGCGTCGACCAGCCCCGGCGTTACCAGTTTGTCGCGCGCGTCGATGGCTTGCGCGTCCCCGGGATCGATCTTTGGCGCAACCTTCGCCACCTTCCCGTCCTGGAAGGCAATATCGAAGTACCCATCGATCCTCGCACCCGGATCGATGAGCCGCCCGTTCTGGATCACGAGATCGAATTGCGCTGGTTGCATCTTCGCGACCTCCCGCTTCGTTTACTGGTAGGGGCAACTCCTGTGGTTGCCCTTGTCACATCGACGATTTTCCCCGGACGTGTCGCATTCCTGACAACGAAGGCTGCTCAGGCCATCTGCTGAATCCACGACATTCGTGCGACCGAGAAGGGCAACCACAGGGGGTTGCCCCTGACCGCGATGTGGGTCAGGCCCGCTCGAACCGAGGCGCGACGTCACTCGCGAACAACTCCAGGCCGGCCATGTTTGGCGCGTCCATGAACCAGATCATGAAGTGGCTGATGCCTTCGTCGATGTATTCCTGCAGGCGCGTCTCGACCTGGTCGGGAGTGCCGATGATCCAGTCTTCCGCCAGGCGGCTGGGGATCGCGTCGCTCTCACCCGAGATGAATGTCAGGAAGTCGTCGTCCGTGGCATAGCTGCTGACGAACCCTTTGACCTGGCCGCGCTGCTCGTCAGCCTCGGCGTCGGCCAGCGCGGCGAGATCGCGCAAGCGCGCGCGGATCGCGTCGAGATCGGGCGCCACCAGCAGCTGCGTTTCGAGACTGAGCTCCAGCTCGTCGAATTCACGATCCTGACGGTCGCAGGCGTCCCGCAGCAATCCGAGCCGGCGGCGCAGCTCGGCGATGGAAACCGGCGTCGTGTTCCATCCCTGCCCATAGGTCGCGCAGGCATCCAGCGTGTTGGGATTGACCTCCCCAAACCAGATCGGCGGATACGGCTGCTGGATCGGCTTGGGATTGCAGAGCGCGGCCTGCGTCGAATAGTGCGCGCCCTCGAAGGTGACCGGTTCGTCGGTCGTCCAGAGCTGGAGCATGAGCTCGGTGGCTTCGGCCAGCATCGCCACGCGCTCGTCGATCTCGTCGTTCCAGGGGAGCCCGTAGGCGAGGTACTCCCGGCCGCTAAAGCCGCAGTCCATGAAGTGAATCACGCGGCCACCGGAGATCTGGTCGAGGGTGGCAACCATCTTGGCGGTCAGCGCCGGATTGCGAAAGAGCACCGCCAGATGGATCATCCCCAGTTTGGCCCGGCTGGTCGCGCCGGCAAGGGCCGAAATGACGGTCCAGCCTTCCAGAATGGCATCGTCCTTGCCGAGCATCAGGTGATCGGCGACCCACAGTGAGTCGTACCCCAGCTCGTCGGCCCGTTTCCCCATCGCCATGCAGGCGGCCGCATCGACCGCTGCGAATCCCGGCGTGCGGAACAAGTTCGGCCCCGGCGCCGCGAAGATCGGCAGACAGAATCCAAACTGAATCGGTGGCATGGTCGATGACTCCTTTGACGACATCACAGGCGATGTTTGCATCTTCGTAGTGGCGGGACCTGTGCCCGCCAGCGGCCGCAGGCCGCCAGTGCGTAGCCCACAGCAGGGATTCTGAATCGCAGCTGTGTCGTATGGCGGCTAAGTTATCGGGCTTTGCCCGATTGGCGGCCACAGGTGCCGCCACTACGGACGCCAGAGGCACTACACAAGAAACTGCAAGGGCTCGCCCTTCAGCGAACGCAGCACGTTGAACCAGATCTCTTGCGAGTCCCGTACCCAGGTCCACGGACTCTGCCAGGCATCGTGCGGGGTGAGGGTGACGCGGTCGCCGGGAAGATCGTGCAGATCGAGCAGCGGATCGTCCACCGGCAGCGGTTCCTCGTAGAAGACATCGAGCGCCACGCCACCGATGCGGCCTTCTGCTACCGCCGCCGTCAGGGCCGCCTGATCGACCAGCTTGCCGCGCGCGGTATTGATGAAGAGCGAGGTCGGTTTCATCAGCCCGATCTCGCGCGCGCCGATGATCCCCCTGGTTTGATCGTTGAGCGCGAGTTGCACGGTGAGAATGTCCGACTGGGCGAAGATCTCGTCCCATTCGACATAGCGCAGATCGAACTTCTCTTCCAGCTCGGGGAAGCGCTGGATATCCCAGTAGATGACCGGCATGTCGAATGCTTGCGCGTACTTCGCGATCGGCCGCGCGATCTCGCCCATAGCCCAGCAGGCCGAGCGTGACATCGCCGGCGTATTGCACGCGGGGGAACATTCCCCAGCTCTCGGCGTACTGCCGCGCGCGCATGTGCTCGCGGATGGCAGGCAGCCGTTTGAGCCAGTTCAGCACGAAGGCCCAGACATGCTCGGCCACGGTGATGTAGTTGACCAGCGGGGTCGCCGCGGCGGGAATGCCCAGCTCGCGCGCGGCGTCTACCGGCATGCCGCGATAGTCCTGTCCCAGATGCTGCACCAGTCGTAGTTTCTTCGCGTTCAGCAGCGCCTCGGCCGGGAAGTTCTGCTTGTGGATGACGAGATAGTCGGCATCCTCGACCTCGGCAGCGATCTCGTCGACATCCTTGGTCGGCCGCAGGTTGCCCGCGTAGTCCTCGCCGAGCGTGCCGAAAGCGCCGTAGGCCTCGTCGGCACTGTTGAACCAGATCAGCTCGACATCGTAGTCGGCGAAGAGCTCATCGAAGCTCTTCGCCCGCTCCGGTCCTGCCGGATCCTCGCGCAGAAAGTGCTCGACCTGCCGCGGTTCCCAGCTCGACCAGGGCCGCACCCCCAGCACGCGTGTTGCCGATGCTGTCCCAAACGACGATCTTGATCTTTTCCTTCGCCATGATGTTCCCCCGTATCGTTTGGGTCGTAGTGGCGGGACCTGTGCCCGCCAGCGGCCGCAGGCCGCCATGGACGTGCCCACAACCATGTTCACGATTCGACGCATGATGGTCAGGTGCCTCCGTTATCGGGCTTGCGCCCGATTGGCGGGCACAGGTCCCGCCACTACGGAGGTGGGTCAGGCTCGAGCGAGTGCCTCCTCGATTTCCTTTTGGTAGGGCAGCTCGTTACTGGTCAGCAGCTCGTCGACGGTGACGAAGCGGTTCAGCCGGTCGGATTCGAGGAAGCCGTACGAGATCGCCAGCGAGCGGAGCCCAAAGGCGCCGTCCACTTCCGGTTCCCGGTCGGTCAGAATTGCTTCGGCGAAGTCGTCGAACTCGATTGCCAGCAGGTTGGCATCGGTATCTCGCCCAGGGGAGCTCGTACGACGTGATGCGCTCGCCGCCGAAGAGCGCGGCGGTGGTCGTCGTCCAGCCGGAAGTCGGGCACGAGTCCCAAGCAGTTCATCGTCGGGATGATGCGGTCTTCGCCGTTCCTGCGCAGGGTGAGCTTGAGCGGTTGCCCGGTGCGGTCGCCCGGGATCGAGAGCGATCCCGCGGTGCCATAGACCACGCGGGTGAAATGCCCCTCGCCGCGGCCGGCCACGCTCAGGATCATGGTCGCGAGCGCGCCGTTCTGGTAGCGGCCCGATGCCCAGGGTCAGGTCTTCGGCGTCGGCGGGGATACATGGTTCCGTCCGCGCCCTTGCGCTCGGCATCGATCACCGCGCCAAGACCGGCCATGGTGTCCAGCGGACCGAGCAGGTATTCCAGGATGTCGGCGTAGTGCACGCCCATATCGATCGCGATGCCGCAGGACGCGTTTCAGATGCCGCCAGGGGGTGATGATGACGTTCTCACCCGCGCCGGAGGACGACTGGACGACCAGAAAGGGCCGTCCCAGCACGCCGGCGTCGATCAACGCCTTGGCCAGCCGGTTGACCGGATCGCGCCGGTAGTTCTCGGCCACCGAGAGCTTGCGGTCACCCTGTGCGGCCAGCAGATCGCGCCCTTCGGCAATGGTCAGCGTGATCGGCTTTTCCATTTGCACATGACGGCCGGCCTGCAGCGCCTGGATACCGATGCGGGCGTGCAGATCGGGCGAGGTGGTGACGTCGAGCGCTTGCACATCCGCTGGGAGCTCGGAAGGATCGGCATAGATCGCCGGTCGCGTGCCGAGCTGAGCTTCGACCAGATCGGCCATCGCCACCGCGCTCGATTCGAACGGATCGCAGACCGCCACCAGATCGAACCGCAGCCGGCCAATCTCCTGGAGTTTCCTCAGACCGCCCACATGGCGGCGGCCCATGACGCCGCATCCGGCGATTGCCAGCGAGATCGTCATTCGGCCGAGCTCAGCTCGAGCGAGTAGCCCAGACCTTTCACGAACTCGGCATTGGCTTGCGCGCTGGCCGACGGCGAGACGTCGCTCCGGCTCTGCTCGACCACCACCCAGCCGCCGAACTGGTTGTCGGTCGAGCTCTTTGAAGATGGCGGCGAAATCGATGTCGATCGTGCCCTGGCCCATCTCGACGAACTTGCCACGCGCCCAGTCCTTGAGATGGATGTAGCTGGTGCGGTCGCGGTATTTGCGGATGTGGGCGATCGGGTCTTCGTCCACCAGCGCGATGTGCGAGGCGTCGAGGCAGAGCGTCAGCACCTTTGTCTGATCCATCAGCCGATCGATCTCGTCCTCGGTTTCGATGGTGCAGGCGACATGCGGGTGATAGGCCACCGCGACGCCCTTGTCGGCGCCGTAGATCGCCAGCTCTTCGCAGAAGCGCGCCAGATCGGCATATTCGTCATCGGTCGGGGGACGCCAGCGCAGCCGGGATCCGCCGACCAGCCCGATCGCTTCCGCGCCGAAGAGGGCGGCATAGTCGATCTGATTCTTGAGTTTCGTCAATTGGTCGCTTGTTGCCCGGGACCTCGACCACGCCGAAGTTGGTGGCTACCTGCAGAGTCGCCGAGCTTCGACCGCAGGTGCTCCGGGGTGCCGAGCCAGTCGAGCGGATGGACGAAGAGCTCGACCGCCCCCCAGCCCGCGTCCCGGATCTCCCCGAACATGGCATCGAGATCGGGGGTCGTGCCCCAGTTGATGGTGCTATACGCGAAACGTAACGAATGAGCGTTCGATGCCACCTGGTGTGACTACCCCTTCTGTCCGGTCATTGCAATTCCTTCGACAAACCATCGCTGCGCCACGATGTACAGGATCAGGATAGGCAGGATCGAGAGGGCCACAGCGGCCATCATCACCCCACGGTCCTGGCTGCTATTGGCGCTCAGCTCCGCGATCACCATCGGCAGCACTTTCAGGTCCTCCGAGCGCACCACGATCACCGGCCACAGGTACATCTTCCAGGCGGTCAGGAAGGTGATGACGGCATAGGCGGTGATGACGGGACGGGAGAGCGGAATCGTGAATTTCCAGAACTGCTGCCAGTAGTTGGCTCCGTCCAGCCGCGCGGCTTCGTACATCTCGTTCGGTAACCGCAGGAAGAACTGCCGGAAGAGAAAGGTGCCGAACGCGCCCTGCGCCAGGATCGGCACGATCAGTCCCTGATAGCTATCCACCCAACCCAGCCGCACGACCACCAGGAAGGTGGGGATCAGCGTCACCTGGGGCGGAATCATCAGGGTGCTCAGATAGACGATGAAAAAGATGTTGCGATACGGGAAGTTGATGCGCGCGAAGGCGAACCCGCCCATCGTGGTGAACAGCCCCTGGAAGAAGACGATGGAGAGCGCGAAGAACGCCGAGTTGAAGAAGACCCGCCCGTTGACCTTGTCGAACGCGTCCGGGTAATTGCTCCAGGCAAACGGATTCGGAATCCAGGTCGGTGGGTAGAGATAGACCTCCCGGCTGGTCTTGAGCGAGGTGACGATCATCCAGTAGAACGGGAAAGAGCGCGATGAAGGCGCCAATGATCAGTGCGATGAGGAGCAGCACCTTGCCGGAAATCCGGCGCGCTGGAGGTTCGTTCATGAGTAATGCACCCACCGCTTCTGGAGTAACCAGTTGAAGAGCGTGATAGCGAGCACGCCAAGGAAGAGGATGTAGGCCTGCGCCGAGGCGTAGCCCATCTTGAAGTTCTCGAAGGCGTTCTTGTAGATGTCATAGATGAGCACGTTGGTCGACTGGAGCGGTCCGCCCTGGGTCAACACGTTGATGACATCGAACCCGCCGACCAGCACCCCGATCATGGTGATCAGGAAAACGAAGAAGATGGTGGGCGTGATCATCGGAACCGTCACGGTGCGGAACTTCTGAAAGCTCGACGCGCCATCGACCTCCGCGGCGTCGTAGAGATCCCGGGGGACCTCCTGTAACCCGGCGGTATAGAGAATGATATTGAAGGGAACCAGTAGCCAGACGGACATCAGGATCACGGCCGGCATCGACCAGGTGAGATTGTAGAGCCAGTCGATCGGGCTTACCCCGATCTTGCTGAGCCCGTAGTTGATCAGGCCGAAATCCTTGGCGTAGAGCCATTTCCAGATCGCCGCGGCGGCGACCGGAGAGGTGACGATTGGCAGGATGTAGATCAAGCGGAAGGGTTTGGTGAAGACGCCCGCATTCGTGAGCAGCACCGCGATGATGAGCGGCAGGATCACGACCGGAATGGTGGTGCCGACCGCGTAGTAGATCGACCGCCAGATCAGATCCGGCGTTTTCGGGTCGTGGAAGAACTTGTCGTAATTATCAAGCCCGATCCATTTTTTCGGTTTGAGAATGCTGTAGTTGAAGAGGCTGATGTAGAGCCCGTATCCGACCGGATAGGCGGTGAAGATCAGGAAGAGGATCAGATTCGGACCGAGGAAGAGCAGCGCCCAGAGCGCCGCGTTCCAGTCCTTCTTTTCCTTGATCCGGTAGGGATCCCGATGCCAGAACCGGGGGTTCTCGAGGATAGTGATCTCGGATTCTGTTGCAGGAAGTTGCATCGACACGGGGCGCCTTTCGCCGGAGAGCGCGTTCGATCGGGACGAAAACGGGATGGGCGATCGTTGCCGACCACCCATCCCGCTACCGGAATCGCTGTTCCTATTCCTGCAGGGACGCGGTCGCTTCCGCGGCCATGTTGTTCACTGCGGTTTCGGCATCCATCTGGCCGAGGAGCACGCCGTCGATACCGTCCAGCATGGCCTGGCGGAAGGCGCCGGTGCTGTAGAACGGCAGCGGCGGTGGAACCATCGCTTCGGTGGTGGCATCGATGAAGACGGCGTTGTTGGCGGGCGGCGCCGGCAGATCGCGCCAGGCCGGGTCGTCGTAGAACGACTTGATCGGCGGAACCGTCAGGTAGTTCTCCATGAAGACCACCATGCCGTCGGTGAAGATGAACTGCATCAGGTTCCACGCGGCGGCGGGATCGTCGGTCTGCGATGAGATCGCGTATCCCTGCGTGCCCATGCCGGTCTTGCGCATCGCGGTGCCCTTGGGCACGAGCTGCACGTCCCAATCGTCCATGCAGCTGATCGCGGTAGGTCGGGGTGAGCGCGCGCACGGTGAAGGTCATGGCGGCCATGCCGTTCGCAAACGGGGTCCAGGGGCCACCGACCGAGTCCTGCACCGAGGGCGGAACGGACCAGCCGTTCTGCAGGGCGGTGAAGATGACGTTCCAGGCCTTGATGCCTTCGGGCGAGTTGAAGATCGCTTCGGTGTTGTCCTCGTTGAGGATTTCGCCACCTTCGGCGATCACCATCGGCACCCAGTAGGCCCACCAGTCATTGGCGGCGGTAATGCCGTACTGCGTGGTGGCGTCGCCGTCCTTGATGGTCAGCTTCTCGGCCATCGCCAGCATGTCGTCGTAGGTCCAGTCCGGGGTTGGGTAGTCCAGGCCGGCCGCGTCGAACTTGACCTTGTTGTAGTAGGTGACCACCACGTCGGCCGCGCGCGGCAGGAAGCCGATCATGCCGTCGTACTCGGCCAGCGAGAGGAAGAGCGGGTCGAAGTTCGACAGATCGTATCCGGCGGCATCGGCCAGCGGCTTCAGGTCGGCGGTCAGGTTGGAGTCGAAGAAGGGCTTGGTGTAGACGTCCGCGCTGACGAAGAGGTCAGGCAGGGTGCCGGCCACGATGTCGGTCAGCAGCTTCTGATCGTAGGTGGTGCCGTCGTACTTGAGCACGGTGACTTTGTAGTTCGGGTTGGCTTCCACGAACATGTCGGTCACCTTCTGCAACATTTCGGGCTCGGTGCCCTCGAGGTTGTTGGTGGCCCAGGTCAGCTCGTAGGTCTCATCCTGGGCATACGCGGCCCAGTTGCTCCCGATTGCGGTGTGGGTGAAGAGGGCTCCGGCGCCCAGTGCAAGTGATCCGAGAACCTTGCGTCGTGTCGTTCGGTGAGTGTCCAAAGCGTACCTCCGCTTCGTCGATGCGATTTCGCATTTGCTGCTGACCCGGCATCCTTGCCGGGCGCACCCGATGAGATCAGTTTCCGAGTCGATCTGTGCGCAGACGACTCGTTTGGCCCTCTCGCGTGCCCACCGCCTTTCCGCGTGCCCAGTCGTAACACCGCTGTAACAAAATGAATGGCGCGAACGATAGCACACCATCCTGAAGGAAGTGTCAATTGTCTACGAAGTGGTGACGGATCGTCGAACCGGCATCTACGGTGGCGGCAAAATCACCTGAACCCAACGCAGAAAAGCCGGGTTGCGCTCCCTGTTGTGGGAGATGTTCGCGCATTGGACCTTGCGATTTCGGATAATCAGGGTGAATAGGAGTATCCTACGCGCGGTGCCGCACCCTGGCGACCCATCCGTTCCTGGTGCCGCTTGATCTGAACCGTTCCACGATCACCCGGCCTGCCACTCGTAGGAGTTGCGACTCGTGGCTGGTGCTCTCCATCTTCCCAAATTACACATGCCATCGATGCCCGGTTTTTCAGGCGACGATGAAGACTATGCGGACGTCTTCGAGGAGATGACGCTGGGGGAGCATCTCGATGAACTGCGCTCCCGCCTGGTCAAAACCTGTATCGGTATCGGGCTGGCGTTCATCGTCGGGCTCTTCCTCACCCGCCCGTTGCTCGGGGTGGTGCGGGATAACGCCAACGTCGAACGGTTCGATGTCATCGACGCAACCGAGCCGATCACGGACTTCTTCAAGACCGCGCTGTATATCGCGATCGCGTTCGCGCTGCCGCTGATCTTCTATCAAATTTTTGCGTTCGTTTCGCCCGGCATGACCAGGAAGGAAAAGCGCTACATCTACGGCTCGTTGCCGTTCGTGGTGATCTTCTTCCTGATGGGAGTGGCGTTCGCGTTCTTCCTGGCGATTCCCAGAGCGTTCGAATTCCTGTCCAATTTCAATAGCGACCTGTTCGACTACTCGCCGACCTACGGCAGCATCGCCGCGTTCTATATGCAGGTGTCGCTGGGGATGGGGATTGCGTTCGAGCTCCCGATCATCATGTTCCTGCTCTCCCGGCTTGGGATCATCAGCCCGAAGCGGATGTCGAGCTCGCGCCGCTATGCGATCGTGGTCGTGATGGTGGCCGCGGCGATCATTACGCCGACGCCGGATCCGTTCAACATGCTCTTCGTGGCTGCGCCGATCTACCTGTTGTACGAAGTCGGCATCATCTTCGCCAAGATCGCGGCTCGTCGCAAGAATCAGATGAACAAGCACTTCGACGACGACGAGACACCGGCGCTCGCCGGATAGACCTCACGGTCGAGGCTTCCCCGGGGAACGCCGCAACGCGTTCCCCGGAGTGGCGTTCACGCAACGAGTCCAAAAGCGTTCGTAGTCGAGGGCAGATATGCCCTCGACTACGACACGACCGGTGAGTTATCCCGGGATGCGCTCCAGCGCGTTGTCCAGATCGGCGAGTAGATCTTCCTCGTTCTCGAGCCCGATCGAGAGGCGCACCAGATCGGTGCCCAGGATCGGCCAGGCGAGGGATGAGGTGTCGCCCAGACTCGTCGCCAGGGTGATGACCCTCAGCGATTCCACGAATGGCGCCACCGACTCGGCGCCCCCATTCAGCGAAATCGTGACCATACCGCCCATGTCCGCGCTCTCACCCAGCAGGCGGGTGGCGGTGGCATTGCCGGGGTCGTCCGGCAGCCCGGGGTAGTGCCAGCTGGCGACTGCCGGATGCGCCGACAGGTAGGCTGCCACCGTGCGGCCATTCTGCGAATGCCGCTCCATGCGAAGTGGCAGGGTGCGCATGCCGGTCATGATCAACCAGGCGGCCAGCGGACTGAGGGTGCTCCCCAAACGCAACACCTTGCTGCGAATCGGGGCCGTCGCTTCCTCCGACCCAGACACGACGCCGCCCAATACTTCCCCATGCCCGGCCAGATACTTGGTGGCGCTGTGGATGACCAGATCGGCGCCGTCTTCCAATGGCCGGTAGAGCGCGGGAGAGAGGAAGGTGTTGTCGATGACGAGCTCGAGTCCATGCCGGTGTGCGATCTCGGCCAGTCCCCGCACATCGGCCACCACCAGCGAGGGGTTGGAGAAGACCTCGGTGTAAATGGCGGTGGTTTGCGGCGTGATAGCGGCCTCGACCGCGTGCAGATCGGTGATGTCGACCCGGCTGAACGTGATGCCATATTGCGGCAGATCCTCGTTCACCAGTTTGTTGGCGGTGTTGTAGATCTGGTTCGCCATGACGATATGGCCGCCGTTCGCTCCCACGGTCAGCAGGGTCGCGCTGATCGCGCCCATGCCCGAAGCGGCCGCCACGCAGGATTCCGCCCCTTCCAGATTCGCGACCTTGCGTTCCAGATGGTCGACGGTGGGATTGCCGTCGCGGGTGTAGCCCCAGGCGTTCGGGACCCCGTCCCAGAACTCCTGGAACCGCTCCATGTTGCCAAGCGCGAAGGTGCTGTTCTGGTAGATCGGCACGCCGTGGGCGCCGGTGGTGGGATCGGGCTCCTCACCGGCATGGATCGCGCGCGTCGTGAATCCGAGGTTGTCTGGGCTGGTCATGGGACCTCCTGAGGGGCGGCCCGGAGTCCGAGGTCCGGAGAAGAGACCGTAACTACGGCGGCCTCCGGACTCGGAACTCCGGATTCGCCAATCTAGTGCTTGGCCGAATAGTCGAAACCGTTTGCCTCACACCAGGCCATGTAATCGGCCTCGATATGCGTCGGCCCAGACGGGAACGTCGATTTCGCCGCTGGTATAGGTGCCCTTGTCGAGCGTGTCCTTGCCGAAGACATCGCGCTGGCGGGTGTCCTCCGAGTGAAGCACCACCTCTTCCGCCAGATGCGGCGGCACGAAGGTGAGTCCTTCGCGGGTGCCGAGCACGATGTCGCCCGGCAGCACGGTCGCATTGCCGATCATGATGGGGATGTTGACCCCTACCAGCGTGACTTCGGCGATGGCGGTCGGATCGACCCCGCGGCAATAGACCGGGAAGTCGGTCATCTCCAGGATGCGAGCGTAGTCGCGGATGCCGCCGTGGATGACCATGCCGGTACCGGTTCGGCGGCGCGCGGCGGTGGAGAGGTTGTCACCGATAAAGGTGCCGTCGTGGATCTTGCCGAAGAGATCGACCACCAGCACATCGTTGGGCAGGAGCTGATCGATGATCCAGGTGTTCTGCCCGCCGGTGCGGCCCTCTTCGCCGCCGATCGACTGGACCACATCCTGCAAGTCCTGCCGCTGCGGAACGAACTGCGCGGTCACCACCCGGCCGGAGAGGGGAACGTCGGGCTGGGTTTGCAGCCAATCGCCTTCGAACTGGAAGTTGTAGCCGGTGTAGCCCTTTTCCAGAATGCCCCAGGCCTCGTCGTTGGTCACCAGCTTCATCCGCTCGATGATGTCGTCCGCAACTTTCGGCCGGCCATCTTCGAGCCGCTCGCCGTTCCAGGCCGCGGTCAGCGCCGCAACGCGCTCGGCAGAATTGAAGATCATCGTCGCTCCCCCTGTCGTCATCGGTCCATTGATTTCGATCAGGCGATAGTGAAGGAACAGCGCCCGTCCCGCAAGGGCATATCGGTTTCGGGGATGGAGAAAACGGAACCCACCACAACCCGCACGGTCGTTTCTACAATGACGAGAGCATCCCTCCCGCATCTGCACCGAACGGAGACTTCCCTATGAAACCGCTTGTCATCCTCGCCCTCGCGACTCTCCTGATCGCGCTTCCGCGAGCCGCGACTGCCGCGCAGCCGGAGGGAACGCCCATCGTCTCGTCGATAAACGGCTGCACGGTCGAGCCCATGCCGCAGGAACGCATCAACGAGCTGGCCGCCATCGCCGCGGCGACTCCCAGTTGCCGGGCTTCCGACGCAGGCGGTGACCCTGCCAGAGGGAGCGTCGATCACGGCCGATGTGCAGGCTCAACTGCTGGACACGTTGTCCCAGATCAATGCCTGCTCCTGGGCGAACGATCTTCCCCGGCTGCTTTCCCTCTATAGCGAGCATTTATCGTGGCCCAATTCTTCGCGCCAGAGTCTGTGGCGATCATTGCCGCCCCGCAGAAGACGCCGTCCAGCGCGACCCCGGCTCCCATGCCGACCGATCAGCAGCCGATGATTCTCGCCGCCGTGCAGTTGCCAGACGGCCGCATCGCCGCCCTGGCAAGCTCCAACGCCTGGGGCGGCAATCAGCAGATCGTCTGGTTCGTGCAGCAGGATGGACGCTGGGTGGTCGATATGACCTCTCCGGCGGCAGATCCACAACCGGCGGTGTGCGCGGGATCGATATTCCGGTGGAGGCGCTTCCCGTGGTCGAGCTGGTACTTCAGGGCGCCGCCACGCAACTTGGCGTCGATCCAGCTGCCCTCACCGTGACCGGCATCGACGCAGTCGACTGGCCCGATTCGTCGCTCGGCTGCCCGGAGGACGGCGGAGTTTATGCGCAGGTCATCTCGCCTGGTTACCGGATCACCGTAACCGATGGGACATCGACACTGGAGTATCACACCGGCTCGAACGAGGCCATCGTTCTTTGCGCGCCGTAGCCACCGAATCTCGTCGAGGTTCGGTGGGGATAGCCCCGGGTTTCAACCCTGGGCGGGGCGGGTTTCGGGTGCGCCCAGCATCGAGGCCGCGATCAGGGTGACCGGAATCGCGCCATAGCTGAGGAAGCGATCGTGGAACGACTTCAACGAGAAGTCCGCCCCTTCCTTTTCTTCCATGGCTCTGCGCAGCTCGTCGATCCCCGCGGTTCCGGCCAGATACATCACGGCCGCGCCGGGGAACATCGAATTCTTGACCGCTTCCCCAAGGGCCGCGGATGCGATGGCATTGCCGGCTTCGTCGCGATAGAACCGCGCGGCTCGCTCGATGCTGAACTCGCCCGAGTGAATGGCGGTATCGGCCACCGCTCTGGCGGCCATGCGCAGCCGGGTTTGCGCTTCCGAGAGCCGTTGCAGCGGGGTCAGCGCCCCGATCTCTTCCATGAGCTCGGTGGCGTAGCAGGCCCAGCCTTCGACCAGCGAACCGCTGCAGAACATGGCTACCCGGGAGGCGCAGTCGGTGCCCGCCATTTGCCCGACGCGCGATTCGGCGCGGAAGGCGTTGTAGTTCTGGACGTGATGCCCCAAGCCGGCATGATGAACGACGTGATTCAGCGTGACCTGGGCGTCGTTCGTGCTGCGCAGCACCGCTTCCTGCTCTTCCGGGGACATATCCGGATCACACGGCGGGACGAAATACCGATGCGAATCGTGATACCCAAACGGCGGTGGGCAGCGGTAGTAGAGGTAATAGAGCCCCTTGGCCGCTTGCCGGTCCGAGCGCGGAATCGGCGCAAAGTCGATCGGGAAATCGGGCCAGGTGACCAGCTCGGCATCAATCGCCTGTTGCCGGCAGCGGTCCCAAACCTCGCCGAAGTTCTGGTAGTACCGATCGGCGGTGGGATGATGCTCCGGCAGCTCGGCCAGCTGCTCCTGCCAGGAGCGGTTTCGGGTCGATCGATTTGGCCAGCTCTTTCATCTCGAGGGTCGCTTCGATCAGCTCGGCGTGGGCATAGTCGAACCACCATTGGGTGTCCTGACTGGCGGGTAGGAAGTGCCCCTTGTGCAGATAGCGGTCGAACGCTTCGGTCCCGGCGGGTTTGAAGGGGGAGCGACGCAGCGTCAGCTCCTCTCGCAACCAAACGGCATGTTCCTTGAACGCGCGCGCCGCCACCTTCGCCTGTTTCAGGAAGGCGGGCCGATCGATGCCGCGCTCTTCGGCCAGAATCTGAATGCCACTCGTGAAATATTCCGCGCCCGCGTCTGCTTCGCGGATGGCGCGCTCGGTCCAGAGCAGCGGCGCATGAATCACCCGCTGGCGCGCCGTTTCGAAGTATGCCGGCAACGCCGCCATGCGGCGGATGGCCGATTCGACCCGATCGGTGAGCGGCTCGGCATCGCGCTGGAAGAGCGAGATGACACTGAACGCCGCCTCACCGGTGTGATGCGAGGGATTCCCGGCCTGGAAGAAGGGCGACCCGACCTCCCAAAGCTGCGTTTCCAAAAAACCGCGGGTGAGAATGCGGTCATAGATCTGCGCTTCGGACAGTCCGTCGTTGGGGATTGCGTCCTGCCGGGAGATCAGGTCCTGCGCACTGGCCGACCAGGTCGGCATCGGCCCCAAGGGAATAGTCGGGCAGGGCATGGTCGTATTGGTGCGCGCCCATAAAAGTGGCGCTGACTGGACGCCGTTTCAGGTAGTCGTCGAGAAACGCATCGAACCACGCGTCGAATGCCTGGCTATTGTCTGGATTCGCTGCGTCGCTCATGGATTCCCTGTCCCGATCTGCTCGATTACGTATGTGACTCGAAGCTGGCTACTGCGGCAACGGCAGATCGACCCAGGCGCGCTTGTGGTGCGACTGTTCGACCGCGTTGATGATCTCCTGCACCGCCGCGCCGTCCTCGAAGTTGCCCTGGTTGACCTCGGTATCGGTGGTCAGCTCGTTGAGGAAATCCTTGATCAGGTTGGAGTAGAAGAGCGTGTTCCACGCCTCGCGCGGACTGCCGCCCTCGGGATAGAAGCGCTGCGGGACTTCGACTTCCTTGAACTCGACATCGTCCGGCGTGGCGATCTTGATCGTTTCGGCGATGCCGAACTCTTCCACCAGGCGCGTGATGATCGCGCCGTTGGAGCCGTAGAGCCGCACTTCGATGCCGGGGTAATTGCCGACGGTGACGAAGCTGGTCTGCACCGAGCCGATCGCGCCGTTGCCGAACTCGGCCAGGAAGATGTCGCCATCGTCGATGTTCATGCGCATCATCGTGCCGGTCGCGCGCACGACCCGCTCGGGCACGAAATTCTTGAGCGTGCCGACCACCGACGTCATGTCAGCGCCGGTCATCCAGCGCCCGATATCGATCACCGGCGCGCCGTAGCCCTCCAGGGAGGAGACCTGGATCACCGACTGATCGGCTTCATGGTCGACCTGGCGCAACGGGGTTTGCGGATCGATCCATTGCGAGTTCTGCTCGTAGGCGTTGTAGATGTAGGGGGTTCCGGTGAAGCCCTGGTCGACCATCTCCTTCATGTACTGCATGGCCGGGGAGTAGCGAAAGGTGAAGCCGAGCTTGGTCTTGAGCCCTTTGGACTTGGCCAGCTCGGCCGCGCCCATGCGTCTCGCGGAAGTCGTAGGCCACCGGCTTCTCGCAGAGCACATGCTTGCCAGCATTCGAGCGCCGCCATGGACAGCTCGAAGTGCGTGTGGCTCGGGGTGCAGACATCGATGACATCGATATCGTCCCGGCCGACGACGTCCAGATAGTCCGTGGTCGTATCGGTGATGCCGAACTGCGCCGCGGTCTCTGCCAGCAGCGCCGGGTCGACATCGCAGAGCGCGACGACCTCGCAGCGCGGGTCGCGAGTCCAGCCAGGCAGGTGGGCCCGCTCCGCCCAGCGACCCGCGCCGAGCACCCCGACACGTACCTTGCGTCCGGTTATCGGTGTAAACATGGCAGCCCCCTTCAGGTTCGTAAGCAATTCGAATGATGGTTGAAGGAATGTGTCAAACGGTTGTTATGCTACAGCCGCATGATGACACGCGTGAGGGCCCAACGGAGGAAGTGATGAACGTCTCGTTCGATTTTAGTCAACCGGGTCGTCATCGTCACCGGTGGGGCCCGCGGGATTGGCAGGTCGATGGTGCATCGGTTTGCCGAGAGTGGCGCCCAGGTTTTGACGGCCGATCGCGATGCCGACGGGCTGGCTGAAACCGATCGACGGGCTCGATTCCGAGCGGATTGTGTCGCTGGTCGCCGATGTCAGCACCGAAGAAGGCGCGCATGCCATCGTGGCGGAAACCCTGGCTCGCTTTGGCACGCTCGATGTCTGCGTCAACAATGCCGCGGTCGCGCCGCACGCCGATATCTTCACCGAAAAAGTGGAGGTCTGGGACACGATCTATGGGGTCAATACGCGCGGCACCTTCCTCATGACGCGCGCCGCCGCCAAAGCGATGATCGACGCGGGCAAAGGCGGTCGCATCATCAACTTCTCGTCTGGCGTCGCGCACAAGGGCTCGGCCGGAGCCGCGGCTTACGCATCCAGCCGCGCGGCTACCGAGAGCTTTTCCCGGGTGGCGGCTATCGAGCTGGCTCCGTATGACATCCTGGTGACGACGGTCTCCCCCGGTTTGATCGATACGCAGCCGAAACCGCTGCCGCCGAATATGGCCGCCGGTCTCGCCAAGCGCATCCCGAATCTCCCGCTGGCCCGACCCGGCGATCCGGACGAGGTCGCGTCGGTGGTGCTCTTCCTTGCCTCGGACGGTGCGAGCTATATGACCGGCACGGTGGTGGAGGTCGACGGCGGCGCCGGAATCGGCAGCCGGCCCGCGGGACCGATCATCGACGACGACCCGCGCTACGACTGGGTGACCGGCCGCGAAAACGGGTAGCGCTCCGTTCGAGATGGCCCTTCAGGGGCGAGCGGACGATCAGAGAGCTTTGACGGTCATCGACGCGATCAACGCGTCCAGTAGATCCTGGGCGCGAGCGCCGTCGGCGAAGGTCGGATCGCCCCGATGGGGGCGGCCGAGCATCTCGTCGATCGCGTCGCCGACCAATGCGGCGATCCAGGCGGCATACCAGGGCCGATCTGGTGGCGGGGGAAGCTCCTGCCGGATGAAGACTCCGTCCGGTCCGGCAAGCCAGAGGGCTTCGTCGCCGGGGAATTCGTCGCTGAGCTCGACCCGGGCCGCGCCCCGCGAGCCGTAGATGCGTATCTCCAGCCCCGGCGATCTGCCTGGGGTTGCCCATCCGGCATGCCCGATGCCCTTACCACCGTTCTGGTACTCGATCAGCCAGCCGGTCGAGTCGTCGACCGTCACCGGGCGGGTTCCGGAACCATCCGCCAGGGGCCGTTCGTCGATCAGGTTTTGACCGACGGCGTATGCCCGCCGCACCGGACCGCCCAGCCAGAGCGCCAGATCGAGCGTGTGGATGCCGTATTCCACGATAGCGCCGCCACCGGTGCGTTTGGCGTCCATCTTCCAATGGAAGGGTGTGGCCGGATCGAGAAATTGCCCGTTCTGTTGCAAACCGATGAGCAAATGCGGCTCGCCGATCGTTCCGCCCACGATCAGCTCGTGCAGCATCGTCATGGCCGGCGAGTAGCGCACCGTAAACCCGACGCGATTGACGAGCCCGGCGGCTTCGACCAGCCGCGTCAGCTCCCATGCTTCCGCGCCGGTCAACGCCAATGGCTTTTCGCAGACGATGTGCGTTCCATTGGCGACCGCCGCCCGAATCGGTACGGCATGCTGATCGTCCGGGGTCACGATGCAGACCAGATCGAGCGCTTCCCGATCGAGCATGGCGGTTGCGTCGGCATAGCGGGCGCATCCATCCGGGAGCATCGGCGACATCGCGTCGAGCGCAGCGGCATTGGCGTCGCAGACCGCCACCACCTCCGTGTCCGGATGATCGAGCAATGCCGGCAGGTGCGCGACCCGCGCCCAGGCTCCCGCGCCGATCACTCCTGCGCGCAGGTTTCGCCGCTCATTCACCGTGGCAATCCTCTCGTTCCGTGTGCCGTATTCCCGTTCGGACGTTCGATGCGCTCGCTTGCGGACTTATGCATTGCGCACGAAGTTACCGGTACCACGAGGCATCTGCAAAAACGCATATTGTGAATCGAGAGTGACATTCACATCTAATTGATTTAGTCTCTCGCAGTAGAGGACGAAATTCGAAATTCGCGTTGCACATCTGACATGTCGTAGCCGGAGTGTATCCGGCGCTCGCATCAATGGAGGGCCTCATGACCGAGGAGAAATCGACCCCGATTCACCCGACTTCATTCACGACCCCATGGCAGCGTATGGCAACCCGCCGCGCGGCAATGGCATATGCCGGGGCAGCAGGAGTTGCGGCCCTGGCCGCGACCAAGCTGGGGAGCGCCTCCGCCAGCGGCGTGCCGGGCACGGCCCGCGGAATCCAGCGCAATCAGGATGGCGGCACGCTGGTCTACGGTCTCGGCTTCGATGTCGACGGCACGCTCGACCCGCAGGTGACCTTTTTCGACTCGACCATCCGCGTGATGCTGAACGTCTGCGAGCCGCTGGTCTGGATGCCGTCCGCCACCGAGATCGTGCCGGGACTGGCCGAGAGCTGGGAAGCCAGCGAAGACGGCATGAGCTACACCTTCAAGCTCAAGCAGGGCGTCACCTTCCACGACGGCACGCCGTTCAATGCGGATGCGGTCAAATTCACCTACGACCGGGTGGTGGCGATCGATAAGTACAACGAAGAGCAGCTCGCCGCCGGCGCGACCCCGGAAGCGATCCCGCCGGCCGATCCCGAGACGATCATCACGCCGGGACAGGCGCACGATCAGATTGGTCCGTACGTCGATTCCGAGATCATCGACGATTACACCATCAAGATGAATCTCCGCACCCCGTTCGCCCCGTTCCTGACCGGGCTGAACGGCTACCTCGGTATCGTTTCCCCGACGGCCGTCGAGAGCATGGGCCTGGCCGAATTCGCCCGCAAGCCGGTCGGCACCGGGCCGTACAAGGTCGAGGAGTGGATCGAGGCCGATCACATCACCCTGACCAAGAATGAGGACTACAACTGGGGTTCCTCGTTCTTCGCCAATCAGGGCGCCGGCGCGTTCGACTCGATCGAGTTCCGCATCGTCGGCGACCGTGCCACCCGCACGCTGGCGCTGCTCTCCGATGAGATGCAGTACATCGACGATGTCGACCCGCTGCAGCTCGAGGATCTGCGCTCCAACTCCGATGTGGTCGTGATCGAGCAGGGGCAGCCGGGTTCCGGTTGGATCCTCCTCTTCAACATGGACCGCGAAGGCAAGCCGCAGATGACGACCGAAGTGCGCCAGGCACTGGCGTACGCGGTCGACAAGGACGCCTTCAACGAGGCGGTCTTCGGCGGATCGAACATTCCCGCCGCCAGCCCGCTGATGAAGCCGACCTTCGCCTACGAGCCGAAGACCGAAGAGCTCTACACCTACGATGTGGACAAGGCCAATGCGATACTCGATGAGGCTGGTTGGGTGCTCAATGGCGACATTCGCGAGAAGGACGGCCAGAAGCTCGAGCTCTACTGGCCGTATCCAGGATCGCGAGAACGACCAGCAACATGGCCACCTTCATCCAGGGCGCCTGGCGCGAGATCGGGGTCGATGTGCAGGTCGAGCCGATGGAGCGCGAAGCTGCAGCGCGAAAAGCGGCTGGCCGGCGACTACGATGTCTCCTTCCTCTGGTTCTCGTACGCCGATCCGGACATCCTGCGCATCGATCTTCCATACCGATAACATCGGCGGGTTCAACTTCTCCCGCTATTCCGATCCCGAGGTCGATGCCTGGTTGGACGAGGGCCGGGACGAGCCTGGATCCCGAGGCGCGCATCGACGGCCTATTCCCAGGTGCAGATGAAGGTCGTGGAGGATGCCATCACCATCCCGATGGCCGATTCGATCACCTACAACGCCAAGCGGGCCAACCTGCAGGGCGATTTCCTGGATTTCCTGGCTTCCTATGTCTGGTGGAACGACGGCAAATTCGAATAGCGAGCGCTGCTTCGAGAGCGATCGGGCGGCGGCTTGTGCCGCCGCCCGCTTTTCCGCTGTGGCCCGGGTTCCGCCGGGCGGTGGTGAACCTCTCAGATGATCACGTACATCCTTCGGCGCTTCGTGCAGGCGATTCCGGTTCTCCTGGGCATCACGCTCTTCACGTTTCTGATCGCCCACCTCGTGCCGGGCGATCCGGTGCAGGCATTCGCGGGCGAAAAGCCGGTTACTCCCGAGCTGGCCGAGCAGATACGCAAGCAGTATGGGCTCGACAAACCGCTCTGGCAGCAGTACCTCACCTATATGAACGATCTCGCTCATGGCGATATGGGAGCTGGGCTGCATAACAAGCGTCCGGTGACTGACACGATTGCGGGAAGCGGTCGGGCCGACGCTCAAGCTCACCATGGCCGGGCTGGTGGTGGCGCTTACGATCGGCGTGACCTTCGGCGTGCTGGCTGCGATCTATCACAACACCTGGATCGATTCGGTAGCCATGGTGATCGCCTTGCTCGGGGTCTCGTTGCCCGTCTTTTATCTCGGGCTGATCATGCTCTTTATTTTCTCGTTCCGGTTGAGCATGTTTCCCTCGAGCGGATCGGATGGGTGGCGCAGTCTGGTGTTGCCCGCGGTAACGATCGGCATCGCCTCCTCGGCGTATATCGCCCGGTTGGTGCGCAGCGTCGATGCTGGAAGTGCTCCATCAGGACTACACCCAGACCGCGCGCGCCAAAGGACTCACCGAACGCTCGGTCATCATGCGCCATGCGCTCAAAAACGCGCTTATTCCGACCGTGACCTATTTCGGCATTCAACTTGCCGGGCTGCTGACCGGAGCGGTGGTGATCGAAACCGTCTTCTCCCGGCCCGGGCTCGGTCGGGTGGCGATTACCGCGATCGGCAATCGTGACTATCCCGCTGATCCAGGGAACGGTTCTGGTCACCGCGGTGATCTATCTGGCGGTCAGTCTGGTCGTCGATCTCTCCTACGCCTTCATCGATCCGCGAATTCGCTATGACTGATCCAAACTCGGCCATCACGTCCGCGGCAATCGATGCCGCCGAGATGCAGAGCGGATTCCCAGTTGCCTTCGGCGGAGCTGAGCGCGAAGGCCGCGCCCTCCGGTTTGACCCGGGACGCGGTTCGCCGCTTGCGCAAGAATCCGGGAGCGGTGGCCGGATTGTTCGTGCTGGTGGCGATCATCCTGATCACCATCTTCGCCGGGCAGATCGCCCCGTACGACCCGATCCAGCAGGACACCCAGGCCATCCGGCAGGCGCCCAGCCGGCACCATCTGATGGGCACCGACAACTTCGGGCGCGATGTCTTCTCGCGCGTGCTCTATGGCGGTCGCCGCTCGTTGCCGGTCGGCTTCGTCGCCATCGGCATCGCCTCGATCATCGGCGTCTTTTTCGGGCTGGTCGCCGGATACTTCGGCAGTTACACCGACACCGTCATCATGCGCAGCTCGGATATCTTGCTGGCCTTCCCAGGCATTCTGTTTGCGCTGGCGCTGGTGGCCATTCTGGGCACCAGCTTGTTCAATCTCATGCTGGCGGTGGGCATTGCCACCATTCCGGAATACACCCGTGTCGTGCGCAGTGCCGTGCTCTCGACCCGGGAAACCGAATATGTCACGGCGGCACGCGTTTCCGGAGCAAGCGATCCAATGATCATGTTCCGGCACATTCTGCCGAACGTGCTGCCCCCGATCATCGTGCTGGTCACGCTGGGTATCGCCGGGGCCATCATTCTGGGATCGACGTTGTCATTCCTGGGATTGGGCGTGAAACCGCCTGTGCCGGAATGGGGCAACATGCTCTCAGACGGGCGCACCATGATGCGCCACCACTGGTGGGTGTCGTTCTTCCCCGGGCTGGCGATCATGCTGACGGTGCTGGCCATCAACCTCTTCGGCGATGGCCTGCGCGATGCGATCGATCCCCGTATGCGCAATCGATGACGCTCTAGTCCAGGAGAACGACCCGGCCGGTTTCCAGCTCGTACACCGCGCCGACCACGCGCGTGGTCCCCTCGGCCTCGGCTTCGTTGATGACCGGCGAAATCGTGGTGAGACGTTGCACCTGCCGCCGCACGTTTTCTTCGATGGAGGTGCGAAGCAGATCGTCCGGGTTCTTCTCCCGGGCGATATGCACCGCCGGTTCGATGGCATCGATCAGATAGGGAAGCCTGCCCGGGAGATGCGAGCGCTCTTGCACGATCTTGACCGCGGTCGAGAGCGCCCCGCACTGGGTATGTCCCAGCACGAGCAGGAGCGGCACCTCCAAAAAGCGGACCGCGTATTCCATGCTGGCAAGTCCGTATTCGCTGAGAAAGTTGCCGGCCACCCGCACCATGAAGAGATCGCCGGGACCACGGTCGAAGATCAGCTCGGCGGCCACGCGCGCATCCGCGCAGCCGAGAATCGCCGCCAGCGGCGCATGTTCCTCGACTGCCGCGGCCCGAGCGGCCGAGTAGTCCCGTAGCTCCCAGCTTCCACGCAGATAGCGTTCGTTCCCGGCCATGAGATCGAAAAGCGCCTCGTCAGGCGTGCGATGATCCGGATTCTGTGAACTCACCTGCGACTGCTCCTTTGCGACCACTCCGGGTCGTGACCTCGACCGCGCAAGTATCCGCTGCATTCTGTGCAAACGCGAAGCCTGGGATGTGACTGAGCATGATAAATAGTGACAAGCAGTCCATATATCCCTAGAATGAGCAGTACCCGCACGTGGAGGATTTGGGGCCTCCGCGGTTAAAAACCCGGAAAGGGAGGACAAATGAAGAACCCCGCAAGGTTGGGATGGCTGGTTGCCGTCCTGTTGGCGCTGTCCCTGATCGCGCCGTTTTCCTCGGCATCGGCCGCGCAGACCGATGCCACGCCCACCGCTCCACCGTCCGAGACGGTACTTCCCTCGCAGACACCTGAGCCGTCTGCAACCACCGCTCCTGAGATTCCTGTAGCCCAACCGACCGACGAGATCGTCGAGCAACCGGTCGAAACCGTGGACGAGCCTGTCGTGGCGGCCGCGCTGGGCGATCTGAAGATCTATTCCAAGAATGACGCCAACGAGGATGTCGCTGGCGCCACCTACGCGATCTACGACTCCACCTGCACCTCGTTGCTCGCTGGGCCAACGGCGGCCGATGAGTTCGGCACGCTCACCTTCACCGGGGTGGCCGAACAGGGAACCCAGGTCTGCATCGTGGTGACGGTCACGCCGGCCGGATACCTCGATCCCATTGGCGTCGTGATCACCCTCAGCACGGAACGGCTGCTGACCGAGTGGTCGTTCGTCTTCACTGCCGCGCCGGAGCAGACCTACGATCTGCCGATCTTCAAGGAAGACAGCGAAACCGGCGCCAAGCTGGGCGGAGCCGGATTCACCCTCTATGCCGGCGCATGCCCCGCCACCGGCATCTCGAGTTTCGAGCAGTTCACCGGCCCGAGTGACGCCGTCGATGGCAGCGCCGGACGGACGATCTTCGAGGATCTGGCCGCAGGCACCTTCTGCGTGGTCGAGACCACGGCGCCTTCGGGTTATTCCGGCGGCGGTTCCGCCACTCTCGTGCTTCCGGACAACGCGAGCGGCTGGACCTTCCAGAACGCGCCGCTCCCGGAAGAGACGTATGACCTGCCGATCTTCAAGGAAGACAGCGGGACCGGCGCCAAGCTCGGCGGCGCGGGGTTCACCCTGTATGCAGGCGCGTGCCCGGCAACCGGAACTGCCAGTTTCGAGCAGTTCACCGGTCCGGCCGATGCGGTCGACGGGAGCGCGGGCCGCACGATCTTCACCGATCTGGCTGCGGGCACCTATTGCGTAGTCGAAACCACCGCTCCTGCCGGATACACCGGCGGCGGATCCGCGACTGTCAGCCTTCCTGAAAATGCGTCTGGCTGGACCTTCGAGAATGATCCAGTCCTGACGCCGCTCACCTTCGATCTGCCGGTTTACAAGGAAGATAGCGAAACGGGCGCCAAGCTTGGCGGAGCCGGCTTCACCCTCTTCTACGACGACTGCACAGGAAACGGCGCCCCGGTTGGACCGGAGCAGTTCACCGGGGATGCCAGCGCGGTCGACGGCAGCGCCGGGCGGACCATCTTTACCGAGCTGGTTGCGGGCGACTATTGCCTGGTCGAAACCACCGCGCCCACCGGATATTTCCGCGCGGGACCGGTCACGGTCAATCTTCCCGACAACGAAGATGGCTGGACCGTCCTGAACGACCCGATCGATGAGATCGGCACGCTCGAGATCGAGAAGTCGTTCTGCGCGGTCGACGATCCGGAAGATGCCGGTACCTACTTCGGCGCGATCTTTGGCCCGGAGCCCGCGGATTGCGAACTTGGCGCCGCCTCGTTCTACATCTGGCCGACGTCCGATCCGACCGACATCACCGGACCGATCACGACCAATGCCGAGACAGGCTTCGCTACCATCGATCTCGAAGCCGGCGACTACATCCTGCAGGAAATCAGTTCTGGCGCGCAGTACGAGTTCGAGATCTTCGGCGATGAGACGACCATTATCCCGGTCTGGAACTACACCTACGGCGAGGGTTCGCTCTATCTCACCAAGATCTACTGCAAGGCCAAGTACGACACGACTGATATCTCGTTCGACTATCCGGTCGATGTCACCGCCGCTGGCTGGAACGGCGATCACCACAAGAAGTGCTGGCAGGGCGATGCCAACTTCGAAATCTGGCCGTTTGGCGATTCGTCTAATGCGATTTCGTTCAACACCGGCGCCGATGGCGAAGTCTGGCTGAACCTGCCAGAGACAACCGCCGAGACCGGGCCGCACAAGCTGGTGGAAACCAACACCGGCACGTGGGCGTGGTTCGAGATCTACGACGGGCAGATCACCTACGCCACCGTCACCAACTACTTCGCATGGCACCACCCGCACCCGGAACCGACCGTGACTCCGGTTGCCACCACCACCGTCGTTACCCTGCCGGCCACCGGCTCCGGTTCGTCCGGTACCAGTGCCTGGTACATGCTGGGCATCGCGGTCGTTGGCATCACCGGCCTGGCCGGAATCGCCATCCGCCGCAAGCCGTCCGGTCGGTAGCGTTCGCTCCCGCATCCGGCGATACGGAATCTCGACGGGGTCAGGGACAAAGGCGTCCCTGACCCCGTTGTTCATGTGGGCAACCAGCGAGCCGCTCGACTCGATCACAGGCGCACCCTCGAGAGCCTGAAGGCACGAACCCCACGACGGCGCCACCTTTCCCGAGGCCCGGACATGCGCGCATGAGCCGCTGCTACAATCGCGTCAACGAGCGCAACGCCGCTCCCTCGCTACTTGCTTTGTGGCCCGGAGGCGATCGCCATGGCGCGCTGGACGTTTCTGACGAATCACGCGCAAGTGCTGCTCTGCGTTGCGAGCAACAATCGCCAGACTGCCCGTGAGATCGCGGCCACCGTCGGCATCACCGAGCGCGCGGTGCAGCGCATCCTCGACGATCTGGAAGAGGCCGGCTACCTGACGCGCTTCCGCGACGGGCGCAGCAACCGCTACGAAACGCATCCCGATCTCCCCATGCGCCATCCCGCGCAGCAGGGGCGCGCGGTACACGATCTCCTGACGCTCCTCGGGGAAGACGGCTCCTGACCCATCCCCGTTCCCAGGCGCAACACCATTCTCCCCCTTGAAATACGATAAATTTGTCGTGATACTTCTGTCGTTTGTTTGATGGTTGGCATCGACCACGGATCATCCTGAGGAGTCGTCACATGCTGGTTTCCGCGCAGGCCCCAGTTCCGGCCGCTGACCCGTCTGCCCCGACCGCGATCACGGTCGCGTATGGGGACGGCATCGGTCCCGAGATCATGGAGGCGACGCTGGCGATTCTGCAGGAAGCGGGCGCGCGGCTGGCGCCGGAGGTCATCGAGATCGGCGAATCCGTCTATCTGCGCGGCGCCTCGGCGGGCATCGAGCCGAGCGCATGGGAGTCGTTGCGCCGCACAGGCGTCTTTCTCAAAGCTCCAATCACCACGCCGCAGGGCGGCGGGTTCAAGAGTCTGAATGTGACCGTGCGCAAGGCACTCGGTCTCTATGCAAACGTGCGCCCATGCGTTTCGTACTCACCCGTTCGTGGCGACGAAGCACCCAATCATGGATGTGGTCATCGTGCGCGAGAACGAAGAAGACGTCTACGGCGGGATCGAACATCGCCAGACCGATGAGGTCTATCAGTGCCTGCGCCTGATCACCCGCCCAGGCACGGAGAAGATCGTCCGCTACGCCTTCGAGTACGCCCGGCAGCACAATCGTCGCAAGGTCACCTGCTTCACCAAAGACAACATCATGAAGATGACCGATGGGCTCTTCCATCAGGTCTTCGAGGAGATTGCTGCCGAGTACCCGGAGATCGAGCACGAGCACTGGATCGTCGACATCGGCGCTGCCAAGCTGGCGGATACGCCGGAAGCGTTCGACGTGATCGTGCTGCCGAACCTCTACGGTGACATTCTCTCCGACGTCGCAGCCCAGATTGCCGGATCGGTTGGGCTGGCGGGGTCGGCGAATATTGGCGAGCATGTGGCCATGTTCGAGGCGATTCACGGCTCGGCGCCGCGCCGGGCGGGTCAGGATCTCGCCAATCCCTCCGGTTTGCTGCTCGGGGCGGTCATGATGCTGGTCCACATTGGCCAGCCGGAGGTGGCGGAACGGGTCCACAACGCGTGGCTGCGCACCATCGAAGATGGTATCCACACCTATGACATCTACGCGAGCGGGGTGAGTCGTCGAGCAGGTCGGCACCCGCGGGTTTGCCCAGGCAGTGATCGCGCGGCTCGGCCAGGAACCGGAGACCTTGCGACCCGTCGCGTTATGAGCGCGGCGCGGAGATCGAGGGCCGCGTCTCGCTGGAGGAGCAGACCCGCGCCCGCAAGGAACTGGTGGGCGTCGATGTCTTTCTCGCATTGGCCCGAGCGTTCGCCCGGAGGCGCTGGCCGCGTTGGTGAAGCCGCTGGACGGCGACGGGCTGCAGCCTTTCGGTGATCACCAACCGGGGCACGAAAGTCTGGCCGGACGGCGCTCCGGAAACCTTCTGCACCGATCACTGGCGCTGCCGCTTCCTGGCGGATGAGGGAGCGACGCACGCGCGAGGTGATCGCCCTGCTGGAGCGCGTCGATGCCGCCGGGCTCGACTTCATCAAGACCGAGCATCTCTACACCTTCGATGGCCAACCGGGCTACTCGGTGGCGCAGGGGCAGTAGCGGCCCGACCGCACGCCGCGCGACATGCCCACCTGCGTGAAGGCAGTGGGGTCATGAGCGGCGTGAGGTCGTGGAACAGGGTCATCAGGAGAAGCCAGATGGAAACCGATCCAGTGGTTCGGTGG
Organism: uncultured Chloroflexia bacterium; assembly: GCA_963720855.1. Taxonomy (GTDB): domain Bacteria; phylum Chloroflexota; class Chloroflexia; order Thermomicrobiales; family UBA6265; genus JAMLHN01. The sequence continues at coordinate 378,373 of CAVRGV010000005.1, forward strand.
CCGCCAGGCCGCACTCGGCACGAAACACGGCAAGGAAGCGCGTGATCGCGCCGCTGCTGCGGGACGAGCTGGGTATCGAGATTGTGCGTGCCGCGCGGACTTCGATAGCGATCAGTTCGGCACATTCACGCGGGAAATTCCCCGCGCCGGCACGCAGCTAGCGGCGGCGCGTCAAAAGGCGATGGCGGCGATGGACGCTCATGGGTCTCGATCTTGGGGCTCGCCAGCGAGGGGAGTTTTGGACGCGCATCCGGCGATCCCCTTCGTGCACGGGCAATGTCGAGCTGGTCGTTCTGATCGACCGGGCCGCCGGACTCGAGATCCATGGCAGTGCATATCGCGACCGATATCCGATGCGGCCAAACCTGGGTTGCCAGCGTGATGAAGCAGTCGCGTTTGCGATCGAGGCTGGTTTTCCCGACCATGGGCTGGTGGTGCGGCGCGGTCCGGACGATCCTGGACGGACTCATCAAAGAGTTCTTGAGACGGAGGACGACCTCTGCGAGCGGCTGTCGAGACGATGCTGTGCTGCGTCGCTGGAGGACGCGCATTCATCGAATCCGATTTGCGCGCCCATCGCAATCCCGTGCGCATGCAAGCGATCCGGGCGGCGACCCTGGATCTCATCGCCAATGCGCGGAGCGCCTGTCCATCGTGTGGCGCGCCCGGTTTCCGTGTGGTCGACAATCGGCCTGGGTTGCCCTGTCGCTGGTGCGGTACGCCGACCGAGCGGACGCTGGCGCACGTCTACGCATGCCAACGCTGCCATCATCAGCTCGAAGTGATGCATCCGGACGGCAGGCACGAGGCAGAACCAGGCGAGTGTCCCGTATTGCAACCCCTAGCAGAGTGCGCATCGTCGACATCGCACGGTCACGCTCTTCCGGTGCTGCGCGACCTCGCTGGATTGGGGGCGTCAGATGGCGAAGTGCGGAGCGACGCCAAGATTGCCCGGCCTCCTTTCTGCCTCGCCGATCTCGAGAATCTGCGAAAACCGCTCTTCTCCTCTCCAAATACACCTTGTGACTGATTTGGGTACGGTCGACGTAGGCAATATCGTTCGAGCCGGTGCCACTACAGTTCCCAGGCGACAGCGATTTTCGTTTCCGGTCTTCCTGCATTGGAGGGGCCACGTTCGCGTGAACTGATTCACGAGGAGTTCTTAAATGTCCGATACATCCGCGCACTCGCGCGTATCCCTTCGCAGGCTTGGAGTCGCTCTGGCGCTCCTCCTCTCGCTCACCCTGACGGCCTTTTCGCCGCAGGTGACAGGCGCCCAGGATCCGACTGAAACCGATGCGAACGTTCGTATCTTGCATGCCTCTCCTGATGCTCCGGCGGTCGATGTGATCATCGATGGGGCAGTCGTGGCGACGAATCTGAACTTCGGCGATGTCACCGATTTCATTTCGGTCTCGCCCGATGAGCATCAGATTCAGGTCGTGCCGTCCGGCTCGGACGCCGCGTCCGCGGTGATCGATACGCAGTTCGATCCTGAGGGCGGACAGGGCTACATCGTTGCGGCCGCCGGACTGCTGGCCGATATCGAGGCGAAGATCTACAGGCCGATCATGGGCAATCTCGACAGCGATCAGTCGCGCTTGCGCGCCATCAACCTCTCACCAGCCGATGGCACCATGGATGTCTACCAGACCGGCGGAGATGAGCTCTTCAGCGAATCGAGTTTGGTGACGCGTCGGACTATCAGGATGTCGATGCTGGCACCTATGACCTCGAAGTTCGCCCGAACGATCAGGCGACCGTCGCGGTCAGCCTGCCGGGATTCGAGGTCGCGCCCGGGAAGCGCCTATCGCGCTCTTGATTATCGGCCTGGCTGCCGATGATTCGCTTCAGGTGTTGCCGCTGGCGACCGCCAGTGGAAACCCACTGTTCAGAGGTGCTCGGCATCGGCACTCCCGATGACGCCTGCTTGCGCATCGTGCATGTCGTCTCCTGATGCGCCGCCGGTCGATGTCTATGTGAACGATTCCCTCATTGCGGAGGGACTGGAGTTTGGCGCCTTCACCGACTTCATCGCGCTTCCGGCAGGTGATGATCGGGAAGTCAAGATCGTCCCGTCGGGCAGCCCGGTCGATGATGCGGTCATCGACACCAATGTCGACCTGATCGCCGGGCATGCCTATGAAATCATCGCGGTCGACATGGTCGAAGATATCGATGCGATGTGTGGAAGATGTCGATCTCAGCCCGCTGCCCCAGGGACAGTCGCGGGTCCGTGTCATCCATGCGGCTCCCGATGTCGATGGAATCGATGTGGTGGTTACCGATGGTCCGGATCTCTTCAGAGGAGTCAACTTCAAGGACGCAACCGATTACGAAACGCTGGATGCCACCACGTATGACATTCAGGTGAAGCAGGGCGACGATGTGCTGATTCGGGTTACCGATCTGGTGATCGAGCCGAACACCGTCTACGACGTGATCGCGATCGGGCGGTCGGACGACGGTTCGCTGCAGTTGGTGGCCATCACGGCCCCGGCTGCGGCTTCTGCCGGGCCGGGCGATGCGGCGGCGGCAAGCGTGGTCCGCGACTCCAGAGCTGCTCGATGAAGCAACGCCAGAGGTGATCGTCACCCCCGCCGGCTGATCCCCGCGAAAGCGCACGAACAAACCAAACGGGCGAGGCATCATTGCCTCGCCCGTTTTTCAATTCTGCCGTGTCCTCCTGGGTTCGTCCGGAACGCGGCTGCCTTACCGCGTCAACGCCACCAGCGGCCGCTCGACCATCCCCTTGATCCGTTGCAGGAAACGCGCCGCCGGCGCGCCATCCACCACCCGGTGATCGAAGGTCAGGCTCAGATAGAGCATCCGCCGGATCGCGATCGTCTTCTGTATCGATATCGATCACCACCGGCTTCGGCACGATCCGACCGACCCCCAGAATGGCCGCTTCCGGCAGATTGAGGATCGGCGTAAACGCGTCGATCTCGAACATCCCCAGATTGGTGACCGTGAAGGTGCTCCCTTTGAGCTGCTCGCCCGCGATCGAGCCGTTGCGCGTTTTGCTCGATCAGCTCGGCCGACTCCGCCGCGATGTCGTGAATCGACTTGCGGTCGGCATCGCGCAGCACCGGCGCCAGCAATCCGCGCTCGGTATCGACCGCGATGCCGATATGCGCCGCGTCGTATTGGGTGATCGTGTCGCCATCGAGCCGCACATTCAGCTCTGGCTGATCGACCAGCGCCAGCGCTGAGATGCGCACCAGCAGGTCGGTGATCGATGGATGCCCCGTTGCCGCCCAGATCGCGCTTCAGCCGCTCGCGGAAATCCCACAGCTCGGTCGCATCCGCTTCGGTCGTCAACGTGACCGGCGCGACCGTGCGGGCCGTTTCGCTCATCCGGTCGCGAATCGCGCGCCGGATCGGGCTGATCGGCGACGAGGTCCCTTCGGTCGCAGCAACCGCGGGTGCGCCAGCGCCGCGCGTCAGATCGGCGCGGGTGATGCGGCCGCTTGGACGGCTGCTCGGAACCGTGCGCAGATCGACCCCGATCTCCTCGGCCATCTTGCGCACGCTGGGCGTGGCGCGCGGTTCGGGAGCAGCGGCGGGAATTGCCGCGGCGGCTGCGCGTACGTCCTGCTCGCGGATGCGGCCGCCCTTGCCGGTGCCAGTCACCGAATCGAGATCGACCCCCAACTCGGCTGCCACCCGGCGCGCCCGTGGGCTGACCGGCATGACGCCGGCATGACTGCCATTGGCCGATGCGCAGTCGCCGAACCAGCATCCGTCGGAATGTCGCCGTCGATCGGTTTGCCGAGATCCTGCGGTTCTGGAGCGGCCGATCCGCTGCCGAACGCATAGGCCGGCGGCGTCTCGCCCGGGGCCAGAATGAACCCGAGCGCTTGTCCCACCGGCACCTCGACACCGATCGGCGTCGCATCGGGAATGAAGAGCACGCCGGAATCGAGCGATTCGACCTCGACGATCGCCTTATCGCTTTCGACCGCGAAGATATGTTCTCCGGCCTCGACCGGGTCGCCGCTCGCCTTCAGCCACTCGACCACGGTGCCGACTTCCATGGTCCAGCCGAGACGCGGCATCACGATTTCACTTGGCACCGTTTGCTCCTGCCCTGTTCTCGAACATCAGGTTCATGCGAGTTCGTTGTGTCCTTCAAAAGACGTGTCATCCTGAGGAACGAAGGATCTCCCCGCCGCAGCGGGTGTTGAAGAGATCCTTCTTCCCGTTTGGCAACCTGTTGCGTCGTGACGTCGTTGCCACGAGAGAGATTCTTCACTCCGTTCAGAATGACAATCGGGTGGCCACGCGGCAGGACACGGAGGTCCTGCACTACGCCCGCAACCAGGAGTGTCGCGGCCGCTACTCCGCCAGCAAGTCCCGCATCGCTTGCAGGATCTGCTCGCGGGACAAGGTCACCGCGTTCTCCAGCACGGGCGAATAGGGCACCGGGGTGAAGATGCCGTTCAGGCGCTGGACCGGCGCGTCGAGCTCGTCGAACGCCTGCTCCATCACCACGGCGGAAATCTCGGCGCCCATGCCGCAGGGCTGGAAGTCTTCGTCCACGATCAACAGGCGTCCGGTTTTCGCGACCGACGCGAGAATCGTCTCCTCGTCCATCGGCGCGATCGAGCGCAGGTCGATGACCTCGATCTCGATGCCTTCGCCCGCCAGCGTTTCCGCCGCTTGCACCGACTTGTCGACCATCGCGCCGATCGCGACCACGGTCGCATCGGTGCCCGGCCGCCGGATCGCGGCTTTGCCGAACGGGATCATCTCGTCCGCTTCGACCTCCGGCACCTCGCCCTTCACATTGAGCAAGAGCTTGTGCTCCAGGAAGAGCACCGGATCCGGTCCACGCAGGGCGGTTTTCAACAACCCCTTGGCATCGCGCGGGGTGGTGGGAATGACTACCCGGAACCCGGGAAGGTGCGCGAAGATCGGGTAGTAGTTGCCGGAGTGATGGGTCGCCGACGCGCCGCCGATGCCGATGCAGCCGCGCAGCACCATCGGCATCTCCAGCCGCCCGGACGACATGTACTGCAGCTTGGCGATCTGGTTCACCATCTCGCCGAAGGCATCGAGCGCGAAGTCGAGGAACATGAAGTCGACCACCGGCCGGGTGCCGGTCATGGCCGCGCCGGTGCACATGCCGATGAAGCCGCGCTCCACGATCGGCGTATCGCGCAATCGCTCCGGGCCGTACTTCTCGTAGAGTCCGAGGGTCGTATTGAAGTTGCCGCCGCGCTCGCCGATCCCTTCGCCGACCACGAAGATGCGCGGATTGCGCTCCATCTCCTCGTCGAGCGCTTCGCGCGCCGCGGTGGTGAAAGTCAGCTCGCGCATGCCGGTTGCCGTTCCGTTCTGGACTGCCGTTACCACGTTAGCTCTTTCCATAGATATGGAGCGCGGCGGTGTCCGGCTCCGGATAGGGACTCGTCTTCGCGAACTCGAGCCCTTCGGCCACCACGTCCTCGATCTCCTGGCGCACCTCGGCGACCTGCTCCGGGGTTGCGATCTCCCGGTCGAGCAGCCGCGCTTCCAGCAGGAGGATCGGGTCGCGTTGCTTCCAGGCCTCGATGTCCTCCGACGGTGCGATAGCCGCCGTCGCGCATCCCCTCGGCGTGCGGCCGGGTGCGATAGGTCTTGCCTTCGATCAGGGATGGTCCGCCGCCCGTGCGGGCCCGCTCGATCGCGGCCGCGGCAGCTTCGGTGACTGCCAGCACATCGTTGCCGTCGACCGTCACACCCGGGATGCCATACGACCGCGCGCGCTCGGCCACATCGGTGTTGCGCGTGGCGTAGTCGAAGGGAACCTCGGTGGCGTACTGATTGTTTTCGCAGACGTAGACCACCGGCAGCCCCCAGATGGCGGCCATGTTGATCCCTTCATGGAAGGCGCCGTTGTTCATCGCGCCATCTCCGAAGAAGGCCACGCTCACCTGGTCGGTTTTCATCAGATGGAAGCTGTACCCCGCTCCGGTGGCTTGCAGGATGTTCGGACCGACGATACCGGTCGTGCCCATCAGTCCGACTTCCGGCACGAAAAGGTGCATCGAGCCGCCGCGTCCCTTGGACACGCCGGTTGCTTTGCCGAAGAGCTCGGCCATGACTTCGCGCGCCGGAGCGCCCTTGGCCAGCGCATGCCCATGTCCGCGGTGGGTGCTGAACACGACATCGTCGGCGCGCAGATGCGCGCAGACGCCAACCGCGATCGCCTCCTGCCCGACATAGGTATGACACGCGCCGGGAATGAGCCCCTGCGCGTATGAGCGCGCGAGCGCTTCTTCTACCCGGCGGATGCGCAGCATCTCGCGCAAGAGCCAGAGCGCCTGATCGGTCGTCAGATCGAGGGCGCCCTCAGAGAGAACCGACATCTAGATCCCCCATGTGAATGTCGAAAGAATTTCCGGTCCGCTTGCGGTGACGAGCACCATCTTTTCCGAGCGTGCGCCGAATGTGCCGTCCTTCCCTTGATAGGCTCCGGGTTCCACGGAAAAGACCATGCCCGGTTCGATAATCGGAATGATCGTATGGAACCAGCCGGGGCAATTCGTTGACCGATACCCCGATCTGATGCCCGGCGTAGTGCGCCATTGGCAGCCCATGTTTGGCAAAGGCGGCTTCGGCGGCGTTGGCGGCGTCGCTGGCTTTCGCGCCCGGTTTGAGCGCGGCCATCGCCGCCTCGCAGGCGTCTTGCGACGCCTTGGCGTAGCGTTTTTCTTCCGAGGTCGGTCGCCCGGCGATGATGTGCGTATTGGTGCAGTCGAACCAGTAGCCCTGGTAGCGTCCGCTGAGATCCATCAGCGCAGCGTCGCCGATCTCGGTGATGCGATTGCGCGGTCCGTTGGGATAGCAGCACCACGGTCGAGCGCGGACCGGTGACCAGCTCGCCGGAGAGCGGAATTTCCCGTCCGGCTTCCATGAAGATCTGGTTGCTGATCTCGCACCACATGGCGATCTCGTTCTTGCCGGCTTCGTCGCAAAGCCGGTCGAGGGTGGTGTGCCCGATATCGGCCAGCTTCGACGCGGTGCGCAGCAGTCCGATCTCTCGTTCGGTCTTGATCCAGCGTGCCCGGCGCAACGCTTCGGCAGCTTCGACCTGCCTGGCTGCGATCAGCGGTCCGGCCAGCAGCGGAACCGCTTCCGATTCGACCGCCACCGTCGCTGTGCTCGAATCGATTCCAAGTTCGGTCAGGGCCTGGGTCAACCCCTCGATATAGCTGGCCCGTGGATCGGTTGCCACGAAGCTGTCGAACGTGGGAAACCCGATCACCTCGAACCCGGGCGCGTTCTCGCGTAAACCTGCGGCCACACCTTCCGGCGCGACCACGATCCCACGCTCGTCTTTGGCGGAGATCATGGCCAGCCAGGGCGCCACCGTGGTCGCCGCCAATGCGCCGACCGGCACCGGCTGCTCGACATTGGTCACATAGGTGACATTCTCGATCGAGCCCAGCACGGCGCCATCGGCCCCGATCCGCCGCAGCTCTTCGCAGGTTTTAGCGAGTTCGTGGTTCATGACGTCCTCTCAGTAACTGCGTAACCGGTTGCACGATGCATCGAGTTCTACTTGCGGCGAAATCGCTTCGCAATCTCTTCGAACAGATACAGACTTCGCTATCCGGGAAGTCCATGAAGTTGATCTGCATGTAGCTCACGCCGGCGTCCTGATACTCCCGGAGCTGGTCGCGGACCTCGTCCGGTGTGCCGGCGATCATGTGGATGCCGTCGCGCGGCGCTTTGCGCATGACTTTGTCGGGATCGGCGGAGAGGCTGAGCATGTTGAACGCGGTCGGGCGCACCGCGTCGGCGGCGCGTCCTGCTGCGACCGATTTGTCGCGCAGCAGCGCCACCTTTTCCTTGAAGACCTCCGGCGTGGCCAGATCGGCATTCCACCAGTCGGCACGGCGTGCCGCGATACCGACGGTGCGGTTGCCATTGCCCCCGATCATGATGGGCGGAACCGGATCGGGGGCCGGCAGCGCGATCGCCTCGGTCACCCGGTAATGCTCGCCTGCCACCGTTACTCGTTCGCCGGTCCAGAGCGCGTTCGATCGACATCGAGCGCCTCTTCCAGTTGATCGAGCCGAACTTTCGGCGGCTGGAAGTCGTAGTCGTACGCAAGATATTCGTCTTCTTTCCAGCCGGCGCCGATTCCGAAGATCAACTTGCCATTTGAGAGGAATTGCAGGGTTGCCGCCATGTTCGCGAGCTGCCCCGGATTCCGATAGCTCTGGCAGAGCACGATCGGTCCGATGGTCAGATCCGGATAACGTGCCGAGGTGTGCACCATCTGGGTCCAGCATTCGAGATAGGGCATCTCTCCCTGCTGCAGGTGATCGACGAACCAGAGCCCCCAGCCGTTGCGGTTGGCAACCTCCAGGATGCGCTCGTTCGCTTCGACCATTTGCTGCATGGTTCCCTGGCGGGGAACCGGTGAGATCATGACCCCGAATTCCATTGTTGCTCCTTCTCGTTTCCTTCTGGACGTTCGCGTCGGACGCCCGCACCGCGCTGAAGCGACGGTGCTACGCACTGGAAGTCCCTACGGGACTGCGAATCGATTCGTGTCGTCCTGCCACTCCGTGATTCCGACCGGAGCGGATGGATCTCTGGTTGGCCGCGGCAGGACGCGGAGGTTCTGAACTACGACCGGAAGCGATAGGACACGGAGGTCCTGCGCTACGGCCGAGGGCAAGGCTAAAGCGCGGCGTTGCGCGGATTCACTGGCGCATTCACCGGATACTTCGGCGCATGCCCAGTGAGCACCCGGAACGCTTCTTCCGCGCCGCGCACGCGCACGTCGTGAACCGCTTCCACCGACGATGCCGCCAGATGCGGGGTGACGATGATGCGCGGCTCGTGCAGCACCGGATCGTCGATCGGGCAGGGCTCGATCGGCAGCACGTCGATACCCGCCCCGGCAATCTGCTCGGCCTGCACCGCCGCCACCAGCGCCGGTACATCGACCACCGGGCCGCGCGCGGTATTGATCAGGAAGGCGGTCGGCTTCATCAGCGAAAGCGCGCGCGCGTCGATCATGCCGCGCGTTTCCGCGTTCAACGGCACATGCAGCGGGACGATATCCGAGGTCGACATCAGCGTCTCGAAATCGACCGACACCGCGCCGACCGAGTCGAAATCGCCCTGCGGGATATACGGGTCATAGGCCATAACCGACATACCCAGCCCGGACGCCTTGCGCGCCGAAGCCTTGCCGATTCGCCCGAGCCCAACCACGCCGAAGGTCAGATTGGCCAGTCGCTTGATCGGTGTATGCCCCATGTAGCGCCAGGTGCCCTCCTGGCCGGTTTGCCGGTGCTCGAAGAGATGACGCACCAGGGCCAGCGACAGGGCAAGCGCATGCGCCGAGACTTCGTCGATCGAGTAGTCGGGCACATTGGTGACCCAGATACCGCGCTCCGCGGCCGCGTCGAAGTCGATGGCGTCGTAGCCGGTACCTACGCGGGTGACCAGCTCCAGATTCGGCATCTGGTCCATCATCTCGGCGGAAACGACATGCAATCCGGTCAGCAGCGCCGAGGCATCCTGCACCAGTGGCCAGATATCCGGATCGGTCAATTGCTTGCCGGTGACCAGGCCACCTTTCGATGCGATCACCTCGAAGTCTCCGCCGCTCAATATCTCGAGCTCAGGGCCGATCTCATCCGGATTCGCATACGCCAGCACGATCTTCTTGGTCATTGGGTCCTTTCAGCAACTGGTAGTTGGCAACTGGTAACTCGTAATTAGCAACTGGTGACCGGTATCGGTTCGTCTGTGGCTTCCGGCTTTCAACGCCATGGTGACTAGTTGCCAGTTACTGGTTACCAGTTACTCATCACATCATCCCTTCACCGCGCCGGCCGCGATGCCCGCCACGATGTAGCGCTGCATGGCCAGATAGAAGACGACCGGTGGGATCGCGAAGAGCATACCGGCGGCCAGCAACAACGGCACCGGGGTATCGAGCATGGTGATCATGCCCGCCAGTCCGACCGATGCCGGTTTCAGCTGCTGGTCCTGGATCATGGTCTGGGCGAACAGGAATTCGTTCCAGGCGTAGAAGAAGGCCACCACGCCCACCGCCACCACGCCCGGGAGCGCGATCGGCATCACGATCTGGAAAAGAATGCGCATCGGCCCCGCGCCGTCCACGGTTGCCGCTTCGCGAACCTCGTTCGGCACGGTATCGAACATGTTCTTCATCACCCAGACGCAAATCGGCAGGATGAAGGCGGCGTCGATCAAGCGCTACCGCCGGCAGGCTGTTGCGGATGTCCTGATGGATGATCGGGAAGTCGACGAAGAGCTTGAAGACCGGCACGATGATCAGCGCTTCCGGCAGCATCTGCGTCATGAGCAGGAAGATGGCGAAGAGCCCTCGCCCACGCCAGCGGAGGGCCGAGAGGGCGTAGCCACCCAGGATTGCCAGCACCACGCAGATGGCGGTGGTGATGGTCGAGAGGATGATCGAGTTGACGATCCAGCGGCCGACCGGCTGTTTGTCGAACACTTCGCGGTACGACGAGAGATCGAATGCCTGCGGCAGAAGCGACGGCGGGTAGTGCAGGGTCAGCTTGGTCGGCTGGATGGTGGTCACCAGCATCCAGTAGATCGGGAAGAAGGTGACCGCGCAAATGAAGATGACGACCAGCGCGAATCCCACCTTGCCCAATCGCTGGGTGAGGGTCGGTTTGTTTGGCTTGGGCTGGACGGGTGGCAATGCCGAAATCGGAACGCTCATACCCGGCCTCCCGCCAGTTCCTGCCGTCGCTGGATATACAGGAAGACCAGCGCGATTCCCAACACCACCAGGAACCCGGCCACGCCGATCGTCGCCGCATAGGAGAAGTCATAGAAGCGGAAAGCCGTCTGGTAGATCCGGATCACGATCGTCTCGGTCGCACCCGCCGGACCACCGCCCGTCAACAACCAAATGATGGTGAACTGTTTGAAGGCGTAGATCGCCGCCAGCACCACCAGCAGCATCAGGGTTGGGGTGATATAGGGAATGGTCACCGCCCGAAAGGCTTGCCAGCGGCTCGCGCCATCGACTCGGGCCGCTTCGGTGAGCTCGCTTGGCACGGTTTGCAGCGACGCCAGAATCACCAGGCTATAAAAGGGAAAGCCCTTCCACGCCGTGATGAGAATCACCGACAACAGCGCCAGATTGGGTTCGAGCAGCCATTTCGGATTCTGGTCGACCCAGGGTAACCAGCCGGCGAAGACGTTCATCACGCCGAACTGGGGATTGAGCATCCAGATGAAGATGAGCGCCGCCGGCACCTCGGGAAAGGCCCAGGGCAGGGTAATGATTCCGCGCGCGGCCGATCGGCCCATAAAGGCGCGATTGAGCACGACCGCGGAGAGCAGGCCGAACCCGATCGAAACCACGATCACGCCGGCCATAAAGATGAAGGTCTGTTTCAGCGAGTTCCAGAAGAAGTCATCGTGAATCAGGCGCTGGTAGTTCTTGAGTCCCACCCAGATCGGTGGTGTTCCCAGATTCGCCTGTGTATAGAAGCTCGATTTGACACCCTGATAGATGGGATAGAGAACGAAGATAAATTCATAGATCAGAATCGGAACAGCGAGCAAATAGGGCAACAATGAGGGACGCCGCCGGCTCCGCTTCGCGGATTGGGCGGGGACAATCGGTGGCGATCCAGCAACTACCGACATGGAACGATCACCCCGAATATGGGCGTACCGACAGATATCTCACGCGAGGTCGCTTCCCCTCGGTCGGTCATCCTGAGGAACGAAGGGTTTCCCCGCCGCAGCGGTTGCCTCGTCGACAGATTGCTTCGTAGTTGACGCACTTGGTTCCTCTTTTGGGCTTCGGTGACCGCGCACCCACGGGAGAGATTCTTGGCTTCGTTCAGAATGACAAACGGGCTTGGCTCGAAGTGACAAAGGGAACCCCGTCCGGCTCCAGCCAGCCGGACGGGGTTCGGGTCGCTTTAGGAAGAGAGCCGGCCAGCCAGCTCTTCGGCCTGCGATTGCGCGGTCGCCATCGCGTCTTCGACCGACTGGTTGCCGGCCAGGACGTTCTGGAAGTTCGTGATCACGATCTGACCGTACTCATCGTTGTTGAAGATGAAGTCGCCCACCATCTCCGGCGGAGTGATCATGTTGATGTCCTGGAACCCGGTCAGCCAGTGAATGCTGGCGAAGTAGTCGTCCAGGCCGCCGACCTCGTAGGCCGGGATCACGTCCAGCGAGCGGGTGAGCAGGTTGCGGTAGTTCTCCGGGGCATACAGCCACGTGAGGAACTCCATGGCCGCATCGCCCTTTTCGCTCTGGTTGTTGATGGTGATCGGGTGAATGCGGGAGATGGCCTTCTTGCTCTCCCACGGCAGCGCATAGGTGTTCATGTTCGGGTAGAACTCCGGCGCCGAGTCCTTGTAGACATTGGCGGCGGCCGACACGATGAGCTGCGACGCGATCTGCTGGTTGCCCCAGAGCTGGTTGGCGGTCGCGTTGTCGACGCCCTGCGGGAACGAATCGTCATACGCCTGCTTGAACAGGGTCAACGCTTCGAGCACCGGCTGGGAGGTCAGCAACGGGGTGGCGCCGTCGGCCCAGGTGCCGTCGAAGATGCAGGCCCACTGCTGCAGGGTGAACCAGAAGGACGAAGGCTCGGAAACCAGGTGGTCGTTGAAGAGACCGAACTGATTCGGGCGCTCGGTGAGCTGCTTGGAAACTTCCATCCACGATTGCGGATCGACCGGCAGCTTGTCGGCGGTAACGCCAGCTTTGTCGAAGAGCTCCGTGTTGTAGAAGAGACCGAAGACCACGGTTACCACGTCGAGACCCATGACGGCGCCGTCGACGGTGATGTAATCGTGCGCGGAGCTCAGGGTGGTGATTTCATTCGCCTCCAGCACCGGATTGAGGTCGGTCAGCACGCCGGCCTTGAGCAGGCGGAGCACCAGGTCCGGGGTGGTCTGGAAGAGATCGCCGTCGAGCTTGCCGGCCTGGAGCTGGACGATGATGTTGTTCGAGAAATCGTCGAACGGCCAGCCGGTCATATTGACCTTGATGTCGCTCTGCGATGCTTCGAAGTCCGCAATCATCGCCTTCCAGGCGTCGCCGCGGCCCGGCTCGTTGTAGAACCAGGTGTAGTAATCGAGCGTGATCGGGTCGCCCTGCAGCACGGTGGGAGCCGCGAAAACCTTGCTTGCTTTCGGATGGGCTCCAACTGCCAGGCCGGCAGCGCCAACCGCTGCGCCGGTCTTGAGCAGCTTGCGGCGTGACCAGCTTGGGGTGACGATCCTCGTCTTGTTGTCGTTCACTGACTGAACCTCCTGATATTGGTTCTTTCGATCGGCATCGATGCGAATTCGTTCATGTTTGTTCAAACCGTTCGGCTGCGTTGCCCTCCTTTCCGCAGTGTGCCGCCTGCTGCAGAACACGTTGTATGGTCGAAACCAATGGGGGAATCGTGCACCGGGACCGGACTATGCCGTCTCCCAGGTGTGACTTCCGCCCGCATTGAGCGCCAGATTGCCGCCGTCGACTGGGAGCAATACCCCCGTCACCATCGACGCGGCGTCCGACGCCAGAAAAATTGCCGGACCGGCCATCTCCTCGGGAGTGGCCAGCCGGTTCATGGGAATACCGGTCAGGAAACGATCCATCAACGCCGGGTCGAAGGTGGGCGAATCGAGCCAGGTCTGGAAACCCTTGGTCACGACCTGGCACGGGAGGATCGCATTGACGCGAATTCCGTGCTTGGCCCATTCGACCGCCATCTCTTTGGTCATGTTGTTCAGCGCGCCCTTATTGACACTGTGGGACAGATTCCCGCGGCCCAATGCTGACGCTCCCGCGATCGAGCTGATGTTGATGATGCTCCCGCCGCGGCCATGTTCGGTCATGCGCCTGAAGGCCTGCTGAGCGCAAAGTAAAGATCCGGTGACTCCAATTGCCAGCACCCGGTTCCACTCGTCCAGCGGGTGCTCCTCGGGGCGATGGCGTTTGGTGGCGCCCACGTTGTTCACCAGAATGTCGAGCTGGCCGAAGGTTTCGTCGATCGCCAGGAACATGCGCTCGATATCGTCCGGATTGCCGGTATCGGCGGTCAATGCCAGGGCACGGCGCCCTTGCGCCTCGATGGCTGTTTTGGTTTCCCCAAGCCAGTCCTCGGAGAGGTCGCAGAATGCGACATCGGCGCCGGCGCCGGCCAGCCCAATGGCAATCGCCTGGCCAATTCCATTGGCGCCGCCGGTTACCAGGGCCACTCGCCCATCGAGTCGAAACAGTGACGCGGGATCAAATGCCACGAGAGTCGTTCTCCTTGTTCGTCGCTACCGATTTGGACGCGAGCTGTTCGAGCTGCCGTTCAAGGCTCTGGCTCACGCGTTCGTACGAAACTCCAAGATGCTCCCGAATCCGTTCCGTCGCCTGATCGGGATCGGAAGCCACAATCGAGTCGAGCAAGTCTTGATGGCCGACCACCAGGATGGCTTTGAAATCGTCACTGGCGACGTTGCGGCTGAGCAGCAACACGTGAATCTGCGGCCGCAGGATCGTCCAGGCATCCCGCAACCGGCGGTGATTGGCGGCGTCGTAGATGGCGTCGTGAAACTCCAGATCGAGCTCAGCAGCCTCCTGCTCGGTGATGCCTCGGTCGATGGCTTCCTGCATGGCGTCGATGTGCGCGTGCATGATGGCGATTGCTTCCGGATCGGACGATTCGGCGGCCCGGCGGATGGCAAGTTCTTCGATCGCCAGCCGCATCGTGTGAAGCTCTTCCAGGTCATTGCGTGAAAGCTGGGCCACCACGGCGCCGCGGTTGCGATTGATGACGACCAGCCCCTGTCGTTCCAGTTCGGCAAGCGCTTCTCGCACCGGTCCCCGGCTGACCCCGAGGGCGCGCGCAAGTGCCTCTTCCCGCAAACGTTCTCCCGGCGTGAACGCGCCGCTCAGGATCGCCGCCCGCAAGCGGGAAGCGACATCGTCGGAGAGCGCGCGCTTCTCCGGCATGGAGAGTACGGCCGCCAGATCGTCGTTGAATCGGGTGTTGCTACGTTGCGCCATCTCGCCCTCACCTTCGGGGGCAGTCGGTTGGTTCCAGTTCTCTGTCGATTGTAAACAATCACCCATGTTCGCCAGTCTGTCAAGTGGTCACAATCGTTTCGTGCAGAAGGCACCACATCGCATCAACCTGAGTGGTTGGGGACCTGGGAGCTTTCTTCGCGCCAACCTTCCGTTAGATCCCAGCGGATCGGTCTTGTGCGGTGTGGAAACGACAGAATGGATGGCGCTGTCCGGGGTGCTTTCCGCCAAATCAGCCGTACCTGTCAGGGACGAATCTCGCAACGTGTCGCCAGGACGTCACGTTCTCCTCCGGCGAACCGTTATCAATGATGAGCAGCGCCCACGCATCTTGGAAGTCGAAAGGATGTCGCGGTGGACAGCTCGCGCATATGCGGCCTCGACCGGAATCGATTGTCATGATTCGCCCTGCGACCCTGGCCGCCATCGCGCTTGGGTTCCTGACCGCCCTCGTGCTCGGTCAGGTCGGTCAAACGCTGGTCGCCTCCCGGGTGGTCGCCCCACGCATCGACGAATCTGACGACTCGGGGGCGCGAAAGGTTGTCCACGAGTTCTATTCCGATATCAATCGCTTGCTCGCATCGGGAGATACGGCAATCGAATCTCGGATCACTTCCGACTTTGTCGACCACCAGATAGATACGCAAGTGGACCACGATATCGTCGCGCTCATCGACGAATTGAACGCGGTCCGCCCACTCGAGCCCTCGTTGCAGCTTCAGGTGATCGAAACGCTGGTCGATGGAGCGATGGTGTCCGTGGAGTTGCGGGACAGCGCCGAAGCTCACGTGACCGTGAGTGGACTTGCGGTGAGCGTGCCGGAGCGGGAGCACTATTGGGAAACCCTGCGTATCGAAGATGACCGGGTTGCCGAGCGATGGAGCCAGGGTGACGCTTGGCCGCGCGTAGCGCTTTCGGTCGAAACACCGGTCACGCTGCTGCTGCCGCAGTCGTTGATTCCCGCCATTCAGCGACTCGTTCTCCAACCAGAGACCGAGATCGAGCTCACCGCGCAGGTCACGGTGATCTTGCTGGTCGAATCCGGAACGCTGATTGCGTCAATCGATGGACGAGATCTCGAAGGAACCCCGCAAGCCGCGGCGGTTCCGATCGCTACGGGCGATGTGCGACTGCTCGATGAAGTTCCGGGCCGTCTGCGCCTGCGCAATCCCGATTCGATTCCAGCGATCGTCTGGACCTTCAGTCTGACCGGCATCCATCCACCGGCGGCAATCAATCAGCGGCTTGCCAAACAATCCGCTGGCTTCGAAGAGGAAACTCGCGCCTTCGTTGCAGCCGAACTACCAGCTGGTGACATGTTGCTGACCGCCACGTGGGTGACCCTTCCGGCAGGAGCGGTCATCGAAGCGCACCGTCCCGGCGTATTCGAAACCGTAGCCGTCCTGAATGGCGCCCTGGATTGCCATCTTTTCAACGGGAACGCGTATGTCATGGTGGATTTCGGGCAAATGATCGCGCTGCCCGGCGCCGCGATCGCCAGTGCGGGACAGGGGTTTGGCGTCACCTCGGACGGGGAACTGGAATATCGTGTCGATGGTTTGGAGCCAGCTACGATAGTGCTCATGACGCTCTCTGCCCCGTGAGAACCCAACTGAGCGTCACTGTGCGCGGCAACAGGCAGTGCAACCAGTAACACTACGCGACCCTCTTGCGTATTCGTTTCGGAGAGACCCGAGCGACTTGCTTGGGCCAAGTCAGTGACGAGATGCACGCAACGCTCGATGTCAGCTCAAGGGAAGATCTCCCAACCGAGTTGTCGGAGGATCAGGTTGCGGTCGAGCACACGCTGATCGATCCCAACGCATTCGCCGTGCTCTACAGCAAGTACGTCGGCGATATCTACCGCTACTGCTACCGTCGTCTCGGGGATCGCGAGGCCTCCGAAGATGTCACCTCGCAGATATTCATGCATGCCTACGCGGCAATGCCCAGCCTCGGAGCGCGCCCCTTCCGCCTCTGGCTTTTTGCCATCGCGCACAACGCCATGATCGATCACTATCGCCGGAGCCGGCCCCCCGAAACGCCACTGGGGGCAATTCACGACCTGCCGGACCGTGCGGTCTCGACCGAGGATCTGGCGATCGATGAAGAGAGCGCCACCGCCATTCACCGGCTGTTCGACCAACTGGGCGAGCGGGATCGGCACATCGTCGAGCTACGACTCGCCGGATTGACTGGGGTCGAGATAGCGGAAGCGCTGCAATGCAGCCACGCAGTGGTACGCACTGCGCAGCACCGGGCATTCACCAAGATTCGTGCCCTGCTGGCGGATATGGAGACGAAAGGGCGCCCGTCATGAGCGTTTGGGACCAGCAGCTCGCGGGCGATCAGCTCAATCAGGCCTGGGATGCGGCAATCGTTGGATCGACACTGGATGAGCCTCAGGCGAACTATGCAGATCTGGCGATGCTACGCAGATTCCACGCGCTCGATACCACTCCCGGACCAGATGCGGATTTCGTGAAACGCTTGCGCCAGCAGATGGTGTTTGGTGATCGATCGCAGGCGCTTGCCCCGCACCCGGGTTCTCTTGCTCCGCCGCTTCCCGGGCCGAAACCATCGCCCACGCGGCGAGAGCAATCGCCACAATTTCGGAAATGGGTAGCGTTGGCTGCCATGCTTCTTCTCGTGTTGGGCGGGACGCTGGTCCTTTGGATCGCGCAGCACAAGGTCGATCCGGAAGAACGCTCGATTCCGGCGGCCATCTTCGAGACTGCACCAGCCACGGCGGCTGTTGCCTCCGGTGAAGCGCCGCTGCTCCATGTGACGATCGATCCAATGAGCATCGGCGCAACTGGCCAGGCAACGTGGACCGTGGCCCTCGAATACCTGGTGAACATCGACACCGGGGAAACGTACAGGCAAAACGGGCCGTTGAGCGGCGACATCGGCATTTCAGTTGTGGTGGTCACAACCGGAACGTTCGACGCGATCTCGTCAGGTCCCACCCTGATTTACCGGAAGGGCCTAGACACCGGTGAGCAGATCGCTCCAAACACCGCAATCTCCCTGGCAGAAGGAGATGCTTGGATGACGTCGATGGATGATCTTGCCTCAGCCAGTAACACGAGCGACACGGCATCGCAGATCCTACGGTACGCGATGGGGAAGGTGGGCGACAGTCCGTACGGCCCGTACTTCGAGTTCACCCCAGCCTTCGTCGGCACCTTTGCGCAAGATCAACAGGGCCCCGGATGGCGGGAGGGGGCAGTGACGATCGACCTGCAGCGGGTTCCGCTCGACAAGCATGAAATGCAAAAGATCGAGATTCGTGCTGGCGAGTCATTCCTGCTGGTCACTTCGGGCACAGGCGCCGTCCGAATCACGAAAGACGGGTCGAATCACGGCGCCTCGACGACTGCCTCCTCGCTCGGCGACTATCCGCCAGGCTCGTACACGGTCAGTCGAGATCTCTCGGGCACAGTCGATCTCTATTTGGCGCGCTGGTCGAGCGCGGCGAACTCCGACGCTACTCTCAGTCCCTCTGCAGGCTAGCCGGTAACTGAATCTCCTTCGACTTCATCGCTGGATCTGGTCACCACTATCCGACTATCCGCAGAGCCGACCACGGTTTACAAAGTCTCTGGGCCGAACGCCTGAGCCGCCGGTAACATCGACGCCATGCCGCGCGTATTCCAATACATCAGTGATAACGAGGCGAAAGGAGACGCCGGTGTCCCGAAATATGATCGCGGCTGCCATCGTGCTCGCTCTACTGACCGGTGGCGTTGTGGGTCAGATAACCGCGGTGGGATCCCAGGGTGTTGCCCCGCGTGTGATTTCATCCGAGCGTCGCCTCGAGCTGGCTCGATCCTTCTACGATGGAATGAATACGTATCTGACGACAGGAGACGCAGACTTCTTGGACTTGCTGGCGCCCGGCTTTCAGGATACCGGCGTGCTCGATTCCGCTCCTGGATCGGCCGACTCTCTGATCGCCCGCCTGGATGATCTGCGCATGAGCGCCCCAATCCCCCAGTTCAGCATCGAAACGCTGGACGATTTGGGAGAGATGATTCAAGTGCGCGTATCGACGGGGCTGCCTGCCGAGCTCGATGTGGGTGGTTTCGTCGTTAGCGGGCATGAAGCGGCCAGCGCGATCGAGTTCCTGCAACTGCAAGGCGATGCCATCGTGGCGCGTTGGGGGCAGGACGATGTGATTCCACGGATCGAGCTTTCGCTAACTGATGAGATCCACCTCGCCATGCCCACCTTGCTTCGGGTCGAGGTCGATTTCGTCACCCTCGATCCTGGCGTGGAATGGCGCCCTGAACCGTCCGGCGCGTCCTGGGTGATCGTCGAGCATGGGTTGATCGCGCTGGATGACGGCTCTGCTGTCTCGGTCCTTGCCAGGGGAGAAATGGAGTCTGCCCGGCAACTATCAGTGCGCCGGATCGCGAACCGCTCCTCAGGCACGAGCTCCTTTTGGTACGTCACAATGACGAGCGATGCTTCATCCCAGGTTCTGATCGCAGGCGACATCGCTCCAAAACCGGCCGGTGTGACGATCGAGAGCCGCGCGTGGAGTAATTACATTGGACTCCCCGCTCTTCTCACCGGACTCAGGATCGAGCTTTCCCGGATTGCGGTTCCCCCCGGAACCGCTCTCGAGCCCAGCAACGAGGATGTTGGCCACCAGTTGATCGTGATCGATGGACTGGTTAGCGCCAACATCCATACCGGCCAACTTCTCCATGTCTCCGCGTCTGGGGCAGCGACCAATGTGCGGGATCAGTTCGAGATCGAGTCGGGCACCGGGGTTGCGACGCTTCCGGGAGGATCTGCATCCTATCGGGTACTCGGCACCGACACCGCCAACCTGTTGCTCGTGGCGATCTCCGTCGTCGACTAGTCGGCGCTTAACGCACCAATGCCGCCTGCGCCCGGGCGCGGCCGGCGTCGGTCACCGACAAGATCCCGCCCGATTCGGTCACGACCCCATGCCGGCGCGCCAGGTCGACGACTCGTGCCGTAAACCGCGGATCCCAGTGCAGATGCTCTTCCAGCCCGTCCACCCGGTTCTCGGACAATCGCGTCGGCGGTACCTTCGTGGTTCATGACATGGATCGCCAGCATCGTCTGCGCGAAGTCGACCTTCTGCCGCTCGCGCCGTCGCACCTGCGCCACCAGACCGCGGGCCGGAGCAAACAGCAGCACGCCCAGGAAGACGATACCAATGGTGGTCGCCATCGCTCCGGCAATCGAAGCGTCGAGCCAGTGCGCCAGCCAATAGCCCGGCAATCGAGGAAAACACCCCGATCAGCACGCTGAGCACGAGCATCCGTTTCAGGTCGTCGGTCAGCAGATAGGCCGCGGCCGGTGGACCGATCATCAGCGCCACCACCAGGATCGATCCGACCGCATCGAACGCGCCAACCGCGGTGACCGACACCACTGACATCAATCCGTAGTGCAGCAAGGCCGGCGCGAATCCCAGGCTGGCCGCCAGCGCGGGATCGAAGGTGGCCAGCTTGAGCTCTTTGAAGAACGCGATCACCAGCACCACGTTCAGCACCAGAATCGTCCCCATCACCCAAAGTCCCTTGGGCCCCAGATCCCAGCCGCCAATCTGCACGCGGTCGAACGGCGCGAACGCCAGCTCCCCGAGGAGCACGGCATCGAGATCGAGGTGGACATTGCCGGCGAACTTCGAGATCAGAATCACCCCGATGCTGAACAGCAACGGGAAAGACGATGCCGATGGCCGCGTCCTCACGCACCAGCCCGGTCCGTTGCAGCGATTCCACCAGCACCACGGTCAGCAACCCCACCGCCGCCGCGAAGAAGATCAGCAAGGGCGAGGTGGTGCTTTCGACCACGAAGAAGCCGATGACGATACCCAGCAGAATCGAGTGGCTGATGGCGTCGCTCATCATCGCCATCCGGCGCAGCACCAGGAAGACACCCGGCATCGCGCAGGCCGCCGCGGTCACCGCCGCAATGAGCTGAATGTCGATCTGCGGACCGCTCATTGGAGACCTCACCCGGCATCAGGCGCGGTCCGCCGTGCGCGGCATCGGCGGCGTCCAGCGCGCGCATCAGCTCTTCCCGCTTGCGCCGGCTGCGCGAACCACGCCCAGAGCAGCCCGCGGTTCGGCGCGAAACAGAGCGAAACGAGCACGATCACGCTCACGCAGACCACGATCACCGGGCCGGTGGGAAGATGCGTTTCGCGTGCGCTGATGGTCGCGCCGGTTACCCCCGCCAGCGCTCCGAAGACGCGCCGACAGGATGACCATCACGCCCAGGCGATTGGTCCATTGCCGCGCGGCCGCCGCCGGCGCCACGATCATGGCGCTCATCAGAACCACGCCGACCGCCTGCAGGCCGATCACGATGGCCACCACGATCAGGGTGGTCAAGCAGCACATCGAGCAGGCGCACGGGATAGCCGATGGTCGCGGCAAAATCACTGTCGAAGCTGAGCAGCTTGAACGACTTCCAAAGGATGCAGCAGCACCAGCAGCGCCGCCGCGCCGACGATGGCCATGTTGCGCACTTCGCTCTGGATCATGGTCGCCGCCTGCCCGAAGAGGAATTTGTCCAGCCCCGCTTGCGACGCATCTCGGCTGCCGCTGGATATACGTCAGCAGCATCAAGCCAAAGCCGAAGAAGACCGACAGCACCAGTCCAAGCGCGCTGTCGAACTTGACCCGCGACGTGCGCACGATCCCCAGCACCGCCAGCGTTGCCAGCCAGCCGGCAATCGCCGCGCCGGTCAGCAAGACGACATTGCTTTTCTGCGCCGGTGATCAGATAGGCGATGGCAATACCCGGCAATGCGGCGTGCGACATTGCGTCGCCCACCAGGCTCTGCCGCCGCAGCACCGCGAACGCGCCCAGCGCTCCAGCCACGATGCCGATCACCGCCGCGCCCAGCGCGACGGTCCGCAAGCGTGTAGTCGAAGACCAGATCGTGCAAGCACATCTGGCACAGCCAGCAGGGTCGCGATTGCGAACGAGGTGCTCCATCGATCAGGCCGCCGAGTCGTCTTCGATCCCCAGGGGATCGGGTGTATGACCATTGCCGGGATGATTGACGAAGGCCACCACGCCGCCGTAGGTGAGGCGCAGATTTTCGTCGGTGTAGACCTCAGCGACACGGGCCACTGGCGATCTTGCGCACGTTCAGGAGGGTTACCCAGTCGAAATACTCGGGCACCGTTTGCAGAGTCATGATGCACCGCCACCACCGTCTTTCCCGCCGCGCGCAGCTCGCGCAAGAGCTCGACGATGGCCCGCTCGGTCGTGGCGTCGACTCCCTGGAACGGCTCGTCCATCAGATAGATATCGGCATCCTGCGCCAGCGCGCGCGCCAGGAAGACGCGCTGTTGCTGTCCACCGGAGAGCTGGCTGATCTGTCGTTTGGCAAAGCTCGCCATGCCAACTTTCTCCAGCGCGTGCATGGCCGCGTCGCGTTCCGTCTTGCCGGGCCGTTTCAACCAGCCGAGCGCGCCGTAGCGGCCCATCTCCACCACGTCCAGCACGTTGGTGGGAAAGTCCCAGTCGACGCTGCCGCGCTGGGGCACATAGGCCACCGCCTCGCGGGCTCTCCTTGTACGATTTCCCCTGGATCAGCACCTTGCCGGCCACCGGTTTGATCAACCCCAGGATGCATTTGATCAAGGTGGTCTTGCCGGCGCCGTTCGGTCCGACGATCGCCATCAGCACCCCGGGAGGCACCAGCAGATCGACATCCCAGAGCACCGGTTGCTCGTGGTAGACGGCGGTCATATCGGCAACATCGATCGCCGGTTGTGGATGGGTTCATGATTCGGGTCTCTCCGTCCGATCTGAGGGCGTGGGCGATGGTATCGATGTTGTGGCGGACCATGCCGAGATAGGAGCCTTCGGGCGTGCCCGGGTCGCCCATGGCGTCCGAGAAGAGCGAGCCACCGATTTGCACGTCGAATCCCTGCGCGCGCACCGCTTCCTGCAGCGCGCGCACCGTGCGCGGAGAAACCGAGCTCTCGACGAAGATCGCGGGAATGCGGTTCTCGACGATGAAGTCTGCCAGCGATTGCACATCGCCAGCGCCGGCTTCGGTTGCCGTGCTGACGCCTTGCAAGCCCTTGCACCTCGAAATCCGTAGGCGGTCGCGAAGTAGCCAAATGCGTCGTGCGCGGTGATCAGCACCCGTTTGTCTGCCGGGATCGGTGCTGGCCTCGGCTCGAACGTAGTCGTCCAGCGCGGTCAGCTTGTTCCTGATACGCCTCGGCCCGCGCGTTGTAGTCGGCGGCATGGGTGGGATCGACCTCGACCAGCGTGCGCCGCACCGATTCGACCGCGTCCGACCACATCGAGACATCGAACCAGACATGCGGGTCGTAGGCCGCTTCGCCGGTGCCGACCACATGCAGCTCGTCGCGCGGGATCAGATCGGTGACCGGCACGGTCACGATGCTGTCTCCCATCTTTTCGAAGACTTCCGCCAGCTTCGCTTCGAGATGCAATCCGGAATAGAAGACGATATCGGCTTTGTCGAGCCGTTCCACGTCGCCTTCGCTCGCCTTGTAGAGATGCGGATCGACCCCGGCTCCCATGAGCGTCGTCACGTTCAGCCGGTCGCCGCCGACTTCTTTGACGATGTCGCCCACCATGCCGGTGGTGGCGACCACTTCGATCGTCCGATCGGCAGAAGTCGGGCAGCGTCTTCTCCGGAATTCGCCCGCACCCCGCCAGGACCAGGACCGCAACCAGCGTGATCGCCGCGAGTCTTCCAGCGCGCTCACGAGCACCACGTCTCGCCTGGTCTAGGACGGGCGCTCGAGGTGGCGTCGCCATTGCTGGGGAGGCGCGAGCGCAACCTTCTTGCTCGGAACGAAAAACCATCCGACCAGCAGCATTACTGCGCAACACCCTGAAGCAGGGAGCGTTTCTCTCGACGAACGTAAATCGAAACATGAGTGATTTTCCAGAGGACTCTCGGCGCGCAATCGCGCAACACCGCGTCCCAATCGTTTCCCAATGGAGATGGATGAGAGCTATTGCAGATAGGAAACGATGATCGAAACGGTGATGCATTTGGTTTAGCTGAGACTAATTCTCGTCTGTGAAGGCCGCTCTTGTCCAGTGCCGCCCACATTTGCCCGCATCTGGGAGAATTGACGACACGAACGATCGCTGCTCTGGAACTGGTCGCTTCGAGCACGCGATCGCTGGTCGTTTCCGCGGCGACGCTGGGTTCTCCGCGACGCGTGCACCGCAGCTCTTCACTGTGGAAAGGTTTCCTGTTCCGTTCATGACCCGACTCGTGATCGAGCTCCTCGTCATTGTGCTCTTGCTTGGCATCAATGCGTTTCTGGCTGCCTCCGAGCTGGCGTTGGTCTCGGCCAGCCGCCCCCGGCTTCGCGCACTTGCCGAAGAAGGCAACAGCGCTGCCAAACGCGCGCTCGATCTTGCCGAAACCCCAACCCGGTTTCTGGCAACGATTCAGATTGGCATCACCATTGCGGGATTTTTCACCGCCGCGGTCGGTGCCGTCACCCTGACCAGCTATGTCGACGACGGGCTGAGCGATACGCCGATCGGTTTCTCGCAAACCACAGCGGTGCCATCGCCTTTATCTCGGAATCACCATCCTGCTGTCGTTCCTGAGCATCGTCTTTGGCGAGCTGGTGCCAAAAACCCTGGCCGTCAACCACGCCGATTCGATCGTGCTGAAAATTGCCGGTCCCGATCTACGTGCTCTCCCAGCTCATGCGGCCGGTGGTGCGGCTTGCTCACCACCATCACCAATTTCACCTTGCGTCTTTTCGGCTCCGACAAGCGCGCCAACATGCCGAGCGTGACCGAGGCCGAAATTCTGGCGATGGTCGAAACCGCTCACGATGAGGGCGTGGTCGAAAAGAGCGAAGCCGATCTGGTGGGGGAAGCGCTCTCGTTCGGCGGGATTCAGGTGCGCAATGTGATGATCCACCGGGTCGATGTGGAAACGATCCCGGGCGACACCACGCTCAATGAAGCGATGCGCGTCTTCTTTCGCACCGGCTACTCACGCCTGCCGGTCTATCGCGAAACACCCGACGAAATCATCGGCGTGCTGCATATCAAGGATGTCTTTCGCCTGCTCTTCGATAACCCGAACGCCGCCGCCATGCAGGCTGCCGAGCTGGTGCGGCCTGCCTATGTCGTCCCGGAGACTCGCCCGATCGACGACACCTTGCAGGATTTGCGCACCCAGCGGACCCACATCGCCATCGTGGTCGACGAATACGGTGGTTTGGCGGGAATCGTTACCCTGGAAGACCTGATCGAGGAGCTGGTTGGTGAAATTTCCGATGAGTTCGACCCCGGCTATGAGCCATTGCACGAGATCCAGCCCGACGTCTTCGATGTCGATGGGCGCCTCTCATTGCTCGATCTGCTCGACCGCCTCGATCTGCCACGCAGCGCACTCGGGGACGCGGAGGCCGAATCGATCGGTGGATTGATCACCGATGCGCTGGAGCGGATTCCGGTCGTCGGGGACATCGTCGAATCCGGCCCCCTCATCATGGAAGTCAAAGCGATGGACGGCTACCGTGTGGCCCTCGTCCGCGTCATCCACCACCGCGAACCCGACATCGACGAATCCGACCAACCGCTCCTCGACGCGTAGCGGCACCGCCCGCTCCGCGGATCTACGCGATGGTGACGCTTGGGTCGTCCATCACGATGTCGATGTGACGCTTGCCGCCGAACGCCTCGACGTAACGACCCAGCGTGTCAACCCGCGCCCGCCGCCCCCACAGATCTGGGTCGAAGCTCCGCATAAAAGCGACACAACCCAAGAGTTGTCGTGGGGCGCAATCGAAGGGCGCTCGTCAACAGCTTGACGAGCGCCCTTCCACCAAATTGGGCTATTCCGTGCGCCGCTGATACTTCTCCAGCCGCAACGCCAGCACGTTCAGCAGCAGCGCGCAGAGCAGAATGATGCCGGTCAACGCTTCCTTGAAATAGATGCTGATGTCGGGCAGCAAGTTCAAGCCGTTGGAGAGGACCGCGAAGATGAGCAGTCCCAGCACTGTATTCAACATGCCGCCTTCGCCACCGAAGAGCGAGGTGCCACCCAGCACCACCGCGGCAATGGTGTCGATCAGCATGTTCTGACCGCTAGCCGGGCTCGCCGAGCTGAGGCGTCCGATGAAGAGGATGCCGGCGATACCCGCGGTCAGGCCGCAGGTCATCATCACCAGCATGATGACCCGGCGCGTATCCACGCCGGACATCTCCGCCGCCTCGCGATTGCCACCCGTCATATAGACCTGCCGCCCGAAGCGGGTGTAGGCCAGCACGATGTGCCCCACGATGATGACGACCGCGGCAATCCACCCAATGACGGGAACGCCCAGAAAGAGGTTGCCAGCCCGCGCGATCTTGGGCAGCACATCGGGGACGTCGAAGATCGGCTTGCCGTCGTTGATGAAGGTCGCCAATCCGCCCGCGATCGTGAGCATCGCCAGGGTCATCATGAACGACGGGATGCCGACGTAGGAGATGAAAAAGCCATTGACCAGTCCGAGGAAGGCGGCAATGAGGATAGCGACCAGAATGCCCCAGCTTCCCAGGGAAACGGGATCGCCTACCCAGAACCAGGCGCAGAGCATGCCGGCAAAGGTGGCGATCGACGCGATACTCAGGTCGATCTCGGCGCAAAGCAGCACGAAGGTCACGCCGGTCGCCGCGACGGCAATCGGGGCAACCTGCGTCACCACATTGCGGAAGTTGCTCAGCCGCAGGAAGGTGTCGGTTGTGATCGAAAAGAAGATCACGAGCACGATCAGGGTCAGCAATGGCGCCAGGATGCGGGCGTTTCTGGTCGCGAATAGCAGTGCTGAATCGGTCGAGCTCCTTTCCAACCCACTTGGCTGAAGTGCTGGACTCGCGTCGCTCATCGTCGTTTCTCCACCTCTCCCTCGAACTGACTACGCATAGAGCAGAAGATCTTCTTTACTCACTTGCTCATCGACAAACTCTTTGGCGATTCTTCCCCGCGACATCACCAGGATCCGGTCCGATTCGGTCAGCACCGTTTCCGGCTCGGTCGACAGCAGCAGAATAGAAACGCCTTCCGACTTGAGCTCTTTCACGAGGTCGAGCACTTCGCGCTTGGCGCCGACATCCATGCCACGCGTTGGCTCGTTGAGAATCAGCACTCGCGGCTGCTTGGTGAGCCACTTGGCCAGCACGACCTTCTGCTGGTTCCCACCACTCAGGTGACCGGCCAGCATCGTCGGGCTGGCCGGGCGAACGCCGGTGCGCTGCACCAGCGTGGTCGCGGTTTCGATTTCCGATTCGTGCCGGAACACCGGTTTGACCAGATGGTCCAGATGCGCGAGCGTGATGTTCTTGTAGATCTCATGTTTGGGGAAGATGGTGGCGCGCCGGTTCTCGGTGAGATAGGCGATCCCCAGCTTCTTGGCCGCAACCGGGCTGGCTGGTTTGATGATCTTGCCGTCGAGGGTGATCGTGCCGGTGCGAGGTTTGAGCAACCCGAAAAGGGCCCGCGCAATCTCGGTCATTCCCGCGCCCAGGTACCCGAAGAGGCCGAGAATCTCACCCTCGTGCAGGGTAAACGTGACATTCTCGAACTCACCGGGGACGGTCAGATCGGCCAACTCCAGCACTGGCCGGGTCTCGATCGGAGCCGGCAAGGCCACTCCGGATTCATAGGACTCGGCCAATTGGTCGGCATCGCGGCCGATCATGAGGTTGACCAGCGCATGCTTATCGAGCTGGGACACCGACATGGTGGTCACTTTTTTCGAGTTCTTGAGCACGGTCACCCGATCGGCAACCGCCAATACATCCTCCAGGAAGTGCGAGATGAAAATCATGCTCTTGCCGTTTGCGCGCAGATCGCGCATCAGCTCGAACAGCCGCTCTGTTTCTGGCACCGAAAGCGCCGAGGTTGGCTCGTCGAGAATGATGACGTCCGCTCCGGAGTGAATCACCCGGGCGATCTCGATGAGCTGCTGGTTGCCCAGCGAGAGCTGTTTGACCCGCTCGTCGACATCGATCTCGATGTCGAAATCCGCGAGCTGCTGGCGGGACTCGTTGCGAATCCGCTTCCAGTCGATCAGTCCGAACTTGTTCCGGGGTTGCCTGCCCAGAAAGACGTTCTCCGCGACGGAGAGCGCCGGCATCAGACTCAGCTCCTGGTAGATCATGCCGATGCCAGCCGCTTTCGCGTCCGCTGGTGACCGGAAGCGCACCACCTCGCCCCGCAGCAGCATCTCGCCCGAATCTGGACGTTGCACACCACTCAGAATTTTGGAAAGCGTGCTCTTGCCGGCGCCGTTTTCGCCGATCAACCCATGAATCTCGCCTGGGTAGAGCTGGAAATCGACATCATCCAGCGCGGTGGCGCCGCCGAATCGCTTGGTTGCGCCGCGAAGTTCGAGAATGGGTTGCACCGATTGCTCGGTTGGTTTGCTGCCGGCGTCGACTGTCACACTGGAAACCATGGTGCTCACCATCTGGGGTTCGTAGTAGCTCGTCACTGCGCTCGAGCAAGTGGAAGCCGCGGTCCGGATACGAGGAGGCAGGCAGCGGTGCGTTTCCTGGTGTCAGTAGCTGATTGCCAGATACTCACGACCAGGCAACGCGCGCTGCCTGCCGTCATCTATCGCCTAGTACTGGAAGTTGTCGTACAGCCAGATGTACCCCGCGGCGTTGTCGGCCGTGATCGGGCCGCCGTCGGCGCGGATGAACTTGGGAATCTCGCCGTCGGAGTTATCCGTGCCAGACGCGTTCAGATAGCCCGCCCAGATCGAGCCACCGTGGATGCGGCCCGACGGGTTGATGACCGACGCGTAGAGCTGGCCATCGAGGATGGCCTCGCAGGCGTTCTTGCCGCCGTCGACACCGACGAGCTTGACCTGATCCGCCATGCCCGCGCCGTCGACGATGCTTGCCGCGGCCAGTGCCATGTCGTCCGAGTGGAAGTAGCCACCGACGACATTCGGGTAGCGCTGCAAGAGGTCCTGCCAGAGGCTGGCGACGATATCCGTCTGCCATTCGCCCGGGGTCTCGTCGACCACGGTCACGTCCGGATACTTGGAAACCACCTGCTGGAAACCGTCATACCGACCCTGGGAACCCGTGTGACCGAGCTGACCGCGGGTATGGATGACCTCGCCCTGGTAGTTGATCCCCTTCATGAGCTCCTCGGCAACCGTGGACCCCATGTAAATGTTGTCCGGCTCGATGAAGGTCAGGAAGTTGTATTCCATGTTCGCGGCCGGATCTTGAATGAGCCGCGTGTCCATGATGATCAGCGGAATGTCATTCCCGATGATCGCGTCGGTACCGTCGACCAGCGCATCCGACGACGCGGGGTGCAGGGCCACGAAGTCCCAGTCCTCACCGGAAATCGTCTGCAGGGCCGAAAGCTGATTGGCCGCGTCGAACTGGCCGTCGAAGGCCTCGACCTCGACACCGATCAGGCTGCCGACGAACTTCGACGTCTCGATACCGTGGGAAACCCAGGTAGAGGCGGCGCCGACTTCGACGGTGGCTGCGCGGTACTGCGTCGCTGGCAGGTCCTCCGGCAGGAGGTTCAGGTTCGCGAGCGCTTCGGCGTGGGTGACGCCCGGCTTGAGTCCGGCCGCGGCGATCATGGCCGCAATGGCGGTGCCACCGCCGACAAAACCGCGCCGGCTAATGGTGTTCAGCGCCGCGCGGTGTTCTTTGCGCGACATCTGCTGAAAACGATTTCGAAGTTGCAGCATTGGTTCTCGATCCTCCTCGATCTTGGTTCTCGGCTCACCGGCGCACGCGCGCCGGTGCCGGGCAACCGTGCGTCATTCTGCTGACGCCACGGATTTCCAGGCCATTCTGAAGTCCGTAAAGGTGGACAGAGAGCCACATCGCCCTATGCCGTTCCGATCCACCATGCCGGATGAATCCCGTCTCCAGACGCGGCGGCAAACGAGTAGCGGAGTCCGTTGACCAGGCTCGTGCTGTTCGTTGCGAGTTCGACGCGTTTCAGAGACCTGATCACGGTACCATAGCCTCCCAACCCCCAACAACTGATTCCCGGAAATTGTTCCTCGTTGACAAGGCGTCGCATACGCCCGCGCCGCACTTTTGGGCATTTCTCCCAGCGATTGCTCCCCTGATGCCCAGTGTCCGAACCCCTGCGCGATTCACCAGCAACGATTCACGGTCTGCTGCGCTCGCACAGCTGACTTCTGAGCGTCCCGGACTCAGCCGTCGTTACCCAACAATTCAGGTTCCTCCCAGCCAGATCGGCCAAGCTTGGTATGGTGAGCGGCGCGGCGATCTGGCCGTGTACGCATACCAGGAGTAACAAGTCGGACATGGACGTTCCACGAAATCTCGACGGGCGGGTCGCGCTGGTAACCGGTGCTGGATCGGGGCTCGGTCAGGCATCGGCCATCGAGCTCGCCCGCCGCGGCGCGCACGTCGCCTTCACCGAGCTGCCGGATCGGCTCGACCGCGCCGGGGAAACCCTCGCCCGGATCGAAGCCGCCGGGGGAAGCGGGGTGGTGCTGGCGCTCGATGTGACCGACCTCGAGAACATCCGCCAGGTGGCGGCAACGACCGCCGCCATGCGCGGCCGGATCGACATGCTGGTCAACAACGCCGGCATCAACATCCGCCAGGACGCGTTCGACGTCACCGAAGAGGCGTGGGACAAGGTGATCGACACCGATCTCAAAGGGGTCTTCTTCATGGCCCAGGCGGTTGGCCGGATCATGCGCGATCAGGACCCGCAGGGGGGCTCGATCGTCAATATCGCCAGCACCATGGGCCTCGGTGGCTATTACCAGCGCTCTGCCTATTGCTCCGCCAAGGCCGGGGTCGTGAACATGACCAAGGTGCTCGCGCTCGAATGGGCGCCAGTGGGCATTCGGGTCAATTCGGTCTGCCCTGCCTTCGTCGATACCCCGCTCACTCGCCCGATGTTCGAAAGCCAGCCGGCTGCCTACGACGACATCATCTTCCGTACCCCAATGGGCCGGCTCGGCCATCCCGAAGAGGTGGCCAACGCGGTCGCCTTCCTGTGTGGGCCGGAGTCGTCCTACGTCAACGGCCTGCCGTTGACCGTCGACGGCGGCTGGACCGCCACCTAAGTCCTATCGAATCAGGAGTTTTCAATGCGCCTCACCCGTCGTACCTTCGTCGCTAGCCCGCTCGCTCTGGGCGGGCTGGCGCTTCCCGATTTCGTGGTGGCGCAAGGAGTCTCCGGTCTGCCAATCGCGTTCGAACCGGTCCTCGAGGGCCTGAGCCGCCCGGTTGGCTACATCGATGCCAACGACGGCTCGGGCCGCTTCTTCATCGTCGAGCAGGATGGCCGCATCCTCGTCTCGGTGGGCGGCGAGCTGCTCGACACCCCCTTCCTCGATATCACCGACCAGGTGTCGACCGGCAACGAGCAGGGTCTGCTCGGCATGGCGCTCGATCCCGGCTTCTCCGAAAACGGCCGGGTTTTCGTGTCCTCTACCGACCAGGATGGTGACTCGCAGATCGTGCGTTACACCGTCAGCGCGGACGATCCGAACCAGCTCGATGCAGACTCGGTGGTCACGATCCTCTCGCTCGATCAGCCGTACCCGAATCACAACGGCGGTCATATCGTATTCGGACCGGACGGCTATCTCTATCTCGGTTTCGGCGACGGCGGAAGCCAGGGCGATCCGGAGGGCAACGCCCAGAACCCGGGCGTCCTCTTTGCGAAAATCCTGCGCATCGATGTCAGCGGGAACCTGGAACCCTACGGCGTCCCGTCCGACAATCCTTTCGTCGACGATGCCAGCTTTGCTCCGGAAACGTTCGCCTGGGGATTCCGCAATCCGTGGCGCTTCAGCTTCGACCGGGAAACCGGCGATCTCTGGATCGGCGATGTCGGGCAGAACAACATCGAAGAGATCGATCTCATCCCTGCCGGCACCAGCGGCCAGAATTTCGGCTGGAGCGTTCTGGAAGGCAACGACTGCTACAGCGACCCCAACTGCGATGCATCGGCGTACACCGCTCCGGTCGATCAATACACGCACGATTACGGTTGTTCCGTAACCGGAGGCTACGTCTACCGCGGCGCGAACATCGCCGACCTCGTTGGCACCTACCTCTTCGCCGACTATTGCACCGGTTATCTCTGGGGCCTCGTCCCGAACGGCGACGGTACCTTCATGGCAACCGACTTCATCGAAACCGGCATGAACCCGTCATCCTTCGCCCAGGACGCCGCCGGCGAGCTCTATGTGGTCGATCTTAGTGGGACGATCTCTCGAATCATGGGGGCGTGAACGCGCTGAGCATTGCGAATTACGAGGCGATGGCGCTATTCAGGTGCGCTCCCTGATACGAGAAAGACTTCGAGCGGAGTTTCGATTCCAGCGAACGTCTGCTCGCCAAGCGTTTCGAGCAGCAAGCCAGCACCAGATGAGATATTCCTGACGCTTTCTGTGACGATGACGCTCCCGGACTCCGTCATCGACGCGAGCTGAATGGCTACTCCGGTGGCCCCGAATGTGGTGATTCCGGGTTCGATGGGACCGCTGTGGATGCCGATCCTTCCGGCTGGAGCATGCGCTCGCAGGAGCTGGATTAGGGACCATGCGCAGCGCATGGCGCGGATCGATCCATCGAAGTGCGCGATGAGGTTACGCGGGCCCTGATCGACCGTTTTGCCTCCGTACTCATCGATCGTCGCGCGAACGGTCTCGCAGATTGCCGTTGTCAGCCGAGGGGCGCCAAGTGGCATGTCCAGGCAGAGCACGGTCGCAAATTTCTGGCCGCTCGCGGCGCCATCCCGATCTGGCGCCAACCCACCCAGGAACGTTTCGATCGCAGCAAACATGGGCGCTTGCTCGCCAACATGCTCGAAGTGATCGGTCCCGGGTAACTCGACAAGGCCGCAACCAGGAATGTGGGTGGCGATATAGCGCCCTTCCTCGATCTTGACGTCGGCCTCACCGACACGATGCAAAACGATCGACGGCACGGAGATCGTGGGGAGAATCCCTCGCACATCCAGCTCGAGGTTCATTTTGCGCCGCGCGATTTCCGCGCCCGGGCTCCCGCCGAGCCGCATGAGACCCGCCGCCCAGGCGATGAGCTCCGGGTCGTTCGCGCCCGAGGGCGCCATAAGCTCGATGTCTTCCGTGGCGAGCTGGAGCGTTCCCCAGCGTTCATGCAAGGTCTCCTCCAGTTCTTCGATGTGGCGACGGTATTCGTCGTGCGTCGGAGGCCATGGATAGTCGGGCCGGGCAACATAGGATGCCAGGCCAGCGTAGATCATCAGTCCGATCGTTCGTTCGGGATAGATTGCAGCGAAGAACGCGGCCAGCGATCCCCCATCCGAGATACCGAAAATCACTGCTCGCTCGAATTCGGCCGCATCCATCACGGCGCGGATGTCGTCCGCCCGTTCCTCGAGCGTGAGCACCCGCCCGACCCGATCCGAAAGGCCGGTGCCGCGCTTGTCGAATGTCACCACGCGGGCGAGCGTGCCCAGCCGGCGGAGCCATGCTGTCCGGGAGGCAATCGTCCAGTTATGTTCCAGATGTGAGATCGCTCCAGGGATCAGTACCAGGTCGATCGGTCCATCGCCGAACATCTGCCAGGCAACATTGCCATCGCCCGACCGGGTATAGCGGGTGATTGGCAGCGGCGGAGGTTCGGGATCTGGCGATGGACGGTGCGGCCGTCAGACCGGCCGCACCGGCGAGCGAGTCCAGCGCCGCTTCGAGCCCCATCTGTGTGGCATCGATCCAATTCAGCGAGATATAGCGATGAGGCACGGTGCACGGCTGGGTCAGCACCAGTAAAAGACGGCGGTTGTTGAAGAGCGCCCAGTCCCATTCGTTCTTGACATTGCGCGACGCGATGGCCGCGGGACTCAGGAGCCCGATCACCGTCGTGCACGACTCGAGCGCCTTGTCGATCTCGTCGGGCCAGTAGGCACCGGGCGGCACATCGAATTCGTCCATCCAGGTCGACGCGCCGCGTCGTGCCAGATCGCTGCGAACTCGCCGCGCGATCTCGGCATCGGAGCGATGGTAGGAGATGAAGATCGCGTGCGTGCCAGTCGACAATCTTGAGCTCGCATTCGAGAAGGGGAACTTGCCGATATGCTACTCCACATCCTGGTGGTCGCGGAGATGTCCGCTACAAGGATGTGACTGGCACCAGCGACCGCTGATGGCAGACCGCCCAAAAGTGACCCGGTCTACAGGCACAGGTGAGATCGCAGACCCGTGGCGATTGGCTGGCTTTCGTTGGCGCGTGGGCCCAATCTGGGGCACGACTCCCTATCCCGATGGGGAGCTATCGTGCCCAAACCGGATCCGCCCGTTCGCCGCTCTCGTGAAAGAAGCCGATCCCGGCGGGAGCGATCAACAGCCACTCCGCATCGACTTCCCCAGCATTTGCCACCTGATGCAGGGTTTGCGGCGGAATCACCAGCGTGTCGCCCGGGTTCAGGGTCACGTCCTCCCCGGCGACCCGCACGTCCAGGGTGCCTTCGGTCAGGAGGATCACTTCTTCTCGGTCATGGGTATGCGGCGGATTTCCGCCCCCAGGTTGCTGCCGTTGCCGGATCACGCTCACTTCGCTGGCTCCGTGGCTGGCAGTCGCAATACCGGTCGTCCGGTTGGACCCCGGCGTTTCGATAGCGATCAGATCCGCTGCGCGAAGAACATTCATTGCTCGGTCCCCTCGAATTCGTCAAAGCTCGACGGCTGATCAGGCACGTGATAAAGTCAACCAGGTTGTCTAGAAAGACAGTAAACCAGCTTGTCCAACCTGTCAAGAGGCGATCCATGCCACCATCGGACACCGAGCGCGCTGAGATTCGAGCGGTTCGCGATCACCATATCGGGCGGCTCTTCCTGCAGGCCCATCGCGCCTACAGTGCGCATGCCATGGACATGCTCAGGCAACGCGGGTATACCGAGCTCGGCGCGGCGCACGCTGCCATTCTTCCCCATATCGATGTCGACGGAACCCGCGCGACCGTCATCGCCGAGCGTTCTGGCATGACCAAACAGGGCGCGGGGCAAGTGGTCGACGATCTCGCGCGACAGGGGCTCGTAAACCGCATCCCCGATCCTACCGACGGACGCGCATCGCTGGTCGTTTTCACCGATGCTGGCTGGGACTACCTGCGCGCCGCGTCAGCCCTCAAGCAGGAGATCGAAGCGGAGTATGCCGAGCTGCTGGGCCCCGAAGCGTTCCGCGCGCTTTGCGAAAACATCGGCCGCATCGTCGCCTGGGAAAAGCACCGCGTTCACCCCAGAATAGGCCGTAACCAACGACCGTTCCCGTGGACCGCATCTGGTGCGGGCCCGCACGACCGTTCGGCGCCGGATTCCGGACCTGAAGCTCAGGCCTCCGGACGCCAATCCTCTTCGACCAGTTGTTGGCGCATCTTCTTCAGACCCAATCGCATACGACCCTTGACCGTTCCGAGCGGAACACCCATGCGCTCGGCGATCTCCTGATGGGTCAGGCCGTTGAAGAAGGCCAGCGTGATCGCTTCGCGCTGCTCATCCGGCAGGCTGCGAATGGCTGCCTGGATCTGCTCCGCCTGCATCGAATCCACCGCCTGCACATGCGGATCGTCGTTTTCGCTCAGGAGATACTCGACCTCGTCGATTGGGCGATCCTGGCGCGCGCGGCCCTCGCGCCCCCGGTGCCGGTCGATGGCGGCATTGCGCACGATGGTGAGCAGCCAGCTCTTGACACTGCCTCGCTCCGGATGGAACGAGGTGTGGTTGCGCCAGACCTGCACGAACGCGTCCTGCAGGCAATCTTCAGCGGCGGTCGCGTCTTCCAGAATGCGGTAAGCCACCGACATCGCCAGCCGTCGGTACCGGTCGTAGAGCAGCCCGAGCGCTTCTGCATCGCCACGACCGAGATCGGCAATCAGTTCTTCATCGGTTCGGGGTGCGGAGTCTTCCATGCGTTACGAGCAAACCGGGTCGAAGGTCGGGTGTCGCGCCAGGCGCGACCTAGGGTTGGATTGGTATCCAGTATGCCGCATCGGACCCAATAGTTTCGGAAGTCGAAAGTCTGGCCCGCGAGAAGGTCGCCGGCTATCCCAAATCAGCGATGTCCACGCTATGATGCGAACTCCTCGAAAGTGTCAGCCAGACGATCGGCGCACCGTAGCGCCACCGAACCAATCGTCGAGGTCGGATTGATCGCGCCGCCGGTCGGCATCAGGCTGCCATCCATCACGAACAGATTCGGCACCTCCCAGGATCTGTCCGAATTCGTTGGTTACGGACGTTTCCGGATCGACGCCCATGCGGCAGGTGCCATAGAGATGAAACGCCGGCGGCGCATAGTCGCGGCCGAACCGATCCCAGCGGTTGATCTTGATATCCCACGCGTCGCACGCCTGTACCAGATCGACCGCCCGGTCGATCGCGAAATCCATCATGCGCCGGTCATTGGGATGCAGGTGGTAGTCGATCTTCGGGGCCGGCAGACCGCTCGAATCGGTCATGCGTCTCCGAAAGCGTCACGCGGTTGTCTGGCAATGGCAGATCGTCGCCCATGCAGACCACGCTGATGCCATGCCCGAAGCGTTTGCGGAAGAGCGCGTGGTGTTCCTTGCCCCACGGAATCGTGTGCCGCGAATGCGAGCCCAGCGCCTGGAACCCCGCGCCGTTCATGCGCACGATGTGCATCGTGAACCCGTTGATGAACCCGCGCGAGACATCGGTTTCCGCGAACTCGGAGCAGATCTGCACCGCCGATTCGACCCCCTTGTGCGGGTCGGTGATATCGTCCACCCAGGCTTCGATGATCGCCAGCCCGTGGTGCATCAGATGCCGCCCGACCAGGTCATTGCCATTGGCCAGACCATTCGGAAACCGATTCGATTCCGACAGGAACAGCAAGCGCGGCGTGCCGACCCCGTTTGCGGCCAGCACCACGACCTTCGCTGGCTGGAAGAAGCGCTGCCCCGACATGATATCGACATAGGTCACACCGGTGGCTCGGCCTGTATCGTCCGATTCGACCCGTTCTACCCGCGCATAGGTGCGCAGTTGCGCGCCCGCCGCCAGCGCTTTCGGCCAATAGGTGAACGACATATCATTCAGCGATCCACGCGGGCATCCCGATTGGCAATTTCCGCAGTTGTTGCAGGGAAGCCGGCCGTCGTAGGGATCGCCCAGGATCGCTTCCGGCATCGGCCACCAATGCCAGCCGAGCTTGTCGAATCCGCGCGCGACCACTGGTCCCAACGGCCCGGGCGCCACCGGGCGGGTTTGATACGGCATCCGTTCCGGCATGGCTCGAGTCGCCCATGCATCCTGCGATACCGCTGACCCGGTCGACCTGATCGTAGAATGGTTCCAGGTCTTCATACGTAAAGGGCCAGTCGGGCTGGCAGCCATGCTCTACGCCCTTGCGGAAATCGGACGGCCGCAAGCGCGGCCACGTCGCGGTGTAATGCACCGTCGATCCGCCCACCCCGTTCCACATGAGGGTGGATTCATCGAGCGTATCGACGGGGTAATCCGTTTCCCATTTGCCGGACGTTCGGCGAGGTCGCGAAACTGGTCAGCCGTTCCCATTCGAAATCGGGCCGCGCATGCGGATGCGCGGCGGGCGAGGTCCAGCCGCCCTGTTCCAGACAAACCACCTTCAACCCAGCCTGCGCCAGCCGCAGCGCGGCCACCGCGCCACCCATGCCCGAACCGACGATCACCACATCCACCGGATCGAAGCCCGCTCACGCGCGCTCCCTCCCGGCCGGCAGATCGAGATCGGCCAGGCTGGAGATGATCGATCCGTTCCATCATCGAAGGTCCATTTGAAAGACCCTCTCGGCACCAGCGGCAGATCGAGCCCCGGCGTGAAGCTGAACGGTTTCAGGTCATACCCCAGCGGTTGGGGCGCGTCGTTATAGATGTGCCCGTCGAGCCGGATCGCCTCGATCACCGGCGGCGTGGCGTAATAGGCGAGATAGGCCGCCATCAGCAGAAAACCGAAAAACTCCGGCTTCTCCGCTTCCAGCCTCTGCAATGCCGCGACTTGCTCGTCCTCGGACAGCTCGACGAAACTCCTGCCCCCCGATCGCCAGATCCTGTCCCAGGTTCTCGAAGATCACCCCGCCATACCGCTCCCGCAACCGGTTCGCCACCACCGCCTGCGTCCCGGTCACCGATGCCATCGGGAAAAGATCGTCACCAGGCAGCAGACACATCACACAGCGCGGCCATCATCTCCGCCGATTCAGTTGGATTCATTCGATTCTCATTCCCGGATGCGACTCCCCGCCGTACTGGCTCAGCGTTGTGCGCTTGCCGCGACGGGGGTTGCGATCGCGTCCGCTTCAGGCACCATCGAGAGAAAGACGCGATCCTCTTTCTCCCCATAGTTGTCGTAGAGCACCAGCGAATTCACGTCTTCGGATTCTATCGACCAGCAGACGTTGCCCTCGATGGTTCCGCCGGTGAAGAGCTCACGCGACGGAAGCTCGTCTGGAATCGTGCCGCAATAGTCGTCGTACTGGTTGTAGCTCACTGCCGACTGCCCAACGGCGTTCAGATCCGAGACGTAGAACTCGTCCGAGGTGTCTCCGATATAGGTGAGGCGCACGGTCGCCAGGAAGAACTGCTGCCCATCCACCGGCGGCTCGTTGAATGAGTTCTCCGCCAGGATGAGATCGGTCGCGTCAGGCGTGACCGATACCACCGTCATCTCCCAATCCGGGTGGATCTGCACGGTTTGTCCAAAGGGAACCGGGTTCTCGCGCGAGCCGGTTCCCGTGTGGCTTGCGGAGCCATCCGGTTCGATCGTTCCCGTATTCGCCACCACGACGGGTGTTGCCGATTCCGTATCCGCCAGCACACTTTCCGAACCGAGCGTGTCCGTGAACTCGATGCCACAGGTGTCCTCGATCGCTTGCGCTGCCGTAGTCACCTCCGTATCAAGATCTTCCAGTTGTTCGACATACATCAATGCGCCGAACACTCCGGCGGTCGCCATGGTGTCGAACATCTGGCTTAGCATGCCGAACTGCTCCAGTAGCAGGGCATGGAACTCCTCGGCGACCAGTGGCGGATCGATCTCACCGAATGCTTCCTGGGCGGCTTCGAGCGTATCACCCGCCGCGGTGAAGTCGTCACTGGTCCACGAGTCCATGCTGGAATCGTCGGACGCCGGCAGGGCCGCTTCCAGCGCTTCGCCGCTTGCCTCGAGGGCCACGATGTACGCGTCGATCCCGTCGCAGCCAGAGTCCTGCCGGGCGAGTGTCCCCGCCCGATGGCCCGGCCCAGAATCCGGCCAGCGCCAGAAGCACGACTGCCGCGAGTCGCGTTGCGAAGTGGGTCACGATTGTCTTCCTCCGGTGCTATCCGTTGTCATCAGCACTTTCAGCTTCGGGAGTACCGAATCCGGAAAGTACGCCCTCCCCAGCATTTCCAATGGCATCCGCGAAGCCTCCGCCAGTCGTTCCGTCCGGTGCGTCCAACGAGAAATAGAGCCGATCGCCCGGGAACGCGTCGCCATCGAAGAGCGCAAGCGCTCCCGGAGCAGCCGCTTCCGCTGCCGGCACCGCCCAGCAGACGTTGCCCTCGGCGCTTTCGCCGGGCGCGATGGTATCGGTCGTCAGCTCATCCTCGATGAAACCGCAGTAGTCGATGAACGGGGCATAGGTGAGCCCCGACGGATCTTCCAGCGACAGCCGCCAATCGCTGAAGCTGCCATCCGATGCGCCAATATTCGTGATCTTCACCCGGGCGATCAGATACTGATCGCCATCTTCCGGGGGCGTATTGCTTGGGTCGTAGGCCAGCACCGCGGCGGTGGCATCCGGGGTGACGGAAAGCACCGTCAGCTCCCATTGATCGTCCAGCATCGCGGGAGTTCCCACCGCGACCGAAACCGATTGGATCGGCGGGGCCTCAGGTGCCTCCACCGTCGCGGCAGTCGCCGGCTCGAATCCGTCCCCTTCGCCAATTTCCGGCTCGCCATCGAAGTCGTGATCGAGCAATGGCACCTGGCAGGCTTCTTCGACCGCGAGCCCATCGTCATACAGCCGCGTGTCGAGCGCTTCCACGTCTTCGGAGAAGGACATGGCCGCATCCAGCCCGGAATCGCCCACGGTTCCCATCAGCTCGGCCAGCGCGCCCATCGCCTCGATCAGCGTGGCATGAAACGCTTCCGCGGCCGCCGGGGGATCGATATCCTCCAGCTCGCCCTGGATCCGCAGCATTTCGGCGGTCGCGGCCTCGATTTCCGCATCGTCCCATTCGTCGATGAATCCCTCGGGCAAATCGGTGTCCTGCGGAGCAGTCACCGGGTTGCCGGTGGCATTGATCGCTTCGATATAGCTGTCGATCCCCTCGCAATCCGCTCCCTGCCGCGCCAGTGCTCCGGGTACGACGAGCGACGATCCACACAGCGCGATTGCCAGCGCGAAGATCAGAAGTCGAAATCGTGTCATGCGTGGATCCCCTTCATTGCTTGAACCGAATTCCATTTCCGTCGTCGCACCGAATTGTTGTGCCCTGCTCGCGCGTGTCATTCCGCGTCTGGGTCGAGCGACAGATAGACCCTCTCCTCAGCCGGCTGGCTGGCATCGTAAAGCCGCAGTCCCGCCACGTCCTGTGAGGCGATGACAAAGCACACATGACCGGTCATGGTCAGTGTTCCGCCGTACTCGCCTGGGGAGAGGGGACCGTTCATCGGACCGCAGCTATTGCTCACCGCCGAGTAGGCCACGCCGGTTGGTCCGAGCGCCACCAGATTCTCCAGGGTAAATGTGTCTTTCTGGTCGCGTAGATGGCCGAGCTTGATCTCGAGATTGACGAACTGGAACCCGTCTGGCGGCACGCTCCCCGGGTTGGCGTCCTGCACTGCCGCGAGCGCGTCCTGATCGACCGACACGATCGTAAGCGAGAACGCATCGCTCGTCTGCACGGTGGTGCCGATGGGAACCACGGCTCCCGGAACCGGCGTTCCAGCAGCCTCAGTCGATCCCGCCACTGGGGTTGCACTGCCCGCACCAACTTCCGGCTCGCCGTCGCTGTCGTTGTCGTAGAGCGCCAACCCGCAACGTTCTTCCAACGGGAGCGCCAGCGCAGCCACCTTCCGATTCAGCTGGTCGAACTGATCGAGATATGCAAGCAGGGCGAAGGGACCGTCGGTTTTCATGGTGCCCAGCGCAACCTGGAACAGCGCGACGCCATCGGTGATGGCCTGATGGAATTCCACCGCGCTGGGCGGCGGGTCGATACCGTTCAGCCAGGCCAGGAACGAGTCGTACTCCGCGATCGCGGTGTCGTAATCAGCCCCGGTCCAGGTTTCCATATTGTCAGTGCTTGGTCCGGTGGCTTCGTCTGCATCGATCCGCTCGCCAACTGCCATCAGCTCGCCCGCATACCAGGCGAGCTGGGCGCATTCGGCGGACGGGTTCGCGGAAACGCCGATCGAGCTCCCGGAATGCCCGATTGCGAGCAATGACACGATCGTGACGACCGCGAGGAGACGCCTGCCGAGCATGTGGGAACTCCCGCAACCGACAGGGAGAACGCGGCCGGCACGGTTCGGCCTGCTGAGCATGCGGTTGCTTCGTGCTGGCAGTGTTGCAACCCCTCCGCCATCTGTCAATATCTGGTCGTCCTGGCTGCGATGGCCGGGCATCTCGGCCGGCCGCGAGTTGTCGCGCGCGCTCTATACTCGCCCCGGACCCGGGCCATCCCGGACAAGCAGGAACCCACAGCCACGCAGATGCTCACGCTCACCTTTCTCGGAACCGGCACCTCCAACGGCGTGCCCATGATCGGCTGCGACTGCGGCGTCTGCACCTCCACCGACCCGCGCGATTTTCGCAACCGCACCTCCGCCTATCTGGTCTGGGACGGGCTGCATCTGCTGATCGACACCGCCACCGAGCTGCGGCTTCAGGCACTCACGTTCGGTATTCGTGAGGTCGACGCCGTGCTCTTCACGCATGCTCATGCCGACCACACCGGCGGATTCGACGAGCTGCGCCGCTTCAACGAGCTGGCCCAGGCGCATCTCCCGGTCTACGCCGGTCCCGACACAGCCGCCATCCTGCGCGAACGCTTTGCCTATGCCTTCGAGGATGTCTTTCCATTCTATGGAGGGAAGCCCGATCTGATCCTCCATGAGGTGCGCGGCCCCTTCGAGATCGAGAGTAAGACCATCGTTCCGATCCCGGTCACGCATGGACGCACCAATGTGCTGGGTTATCGCTTCGGTCCGCTTGCCTATGTCACCGATGCCAAGCTCGTGCCGGAAAGCTCCATCGAGCTGCTCAAGGGCGTCGACACCCTCATCATCAACGCGCTGCGCGAGAAACCGCATCCCACCCACCTGAGCTTCAGCGAAGCCGTTGGGCTGATCGAGCAGATCGCCCCGCGACGCGCCTACCTCATCCACCTCTCGCACGAAACCAGCCACGTCGCCGCCTCCGCTCTCCTGCCCGCCGGTGTCGAAGTCGCCTACGACGGCCTTACCATCACGGTCGACTAAGCGTCGTCGCTTGCCATCCCGATCCCGCATTCTCACGGCACGAACCTTCGATCGTTCGTATTGTTAGAACCGCGAACACGCGCCTCCACCACGCATAGCCAGGGATTCATCGACCGACGTGACCAGCCGACCCGATCCGATCGAATCCCCACCGGCCGCGAAGCACGCCTTTCTGCCCGAGCTAGCCCTCCTCACCACCGTCACCCTCTGGGCGACCACCTTCATCGTCACCAAGGACGCCTTCACCCATATCGAGGTGATGGCCTTCGTCTTCATCCGTTTCCTGCTGATGACGATCATGGCGTTTGCCATCCTCTTCGTGATCCGCGCGCGGAATCCCGGAATCCCCATCACCCCGCATCGAAGCGATCTGCCCCGCTTCCTGGTCGCCGGTCTGGCCGGTTTCACCTTCTATCAGTTGGGATACAACCTGGGATTGGACCGAACCTCGGTCTTCTCCGCGTCGCTCCTGATCTCCACCAGTCCGCTCTTCACCATCCTGGTGCTGACCGCCATCGGGGAGCGACCTCCCGCGGCCGCCTGGATCGGGGTGGCAGTCGCCGTCGTCGGCGTCGCCATCTTCCTCCGGGATAAGCAGGGTGGCGAGCACTCGCTCACTCGGCGACCTGCTCTGCTTCATGGCCGCGGCCGCGTTCGGTCTTTACAGTGTGATCAACCGCCCGCTGGCCAAAAGTTATCCCCCCGCCACCTACACTGCCTGGACGCTGTTGCTCGGGGCCATTCCGTTGGTGCTGGCCGGGATCCCGGCCGCCGGCCGCCAGGACTGGGGAGCGCTGGGCGCGGGAAGCTGGGTTGCCATCGTCTATGTGGTCATCTTCCCGGTCTACATCGCCTATATGCTCTGGAACTTCGGCATCGCCCGCCGCGGTGCGGCCATCGCCACCAGCTTCGGCCTGCTGGTGCCGATCATCGCTGGATCGCTTTCCGCGATTCTCTATGACGAAGCCTTTGGACCCATGAAGCTGGTTGGTGCGGCGCTCGTGCTTGGCGGCCTCCTTTTCATCCGCATCGGACCGCGCTGGCTCGGCCAGCGTGGCGCCGCGAAACCCGCGAGTAGCGCTGGATGACCGACGCCGGCACGGGAGCGCTGCATCGGCCGGAATCCCCTGCCCGTGACTGGAAGCCCGATGCCGCACTGGGGCTGACCCTGCTGATCTGGGCCTCGACCTTTCTTGTCACCAAATCCCTTTTCAGCCACATTTCCGTCTTCGCCTATATCGCGGTCCGTTTCGCCCTGATGACCGCGCTGGCATTTCTCGTCCTCTGGTTCACGGTGCGCCGTACGCCGGGGCAGCGCTGGACTCCGCATCGCGCCGACTGGCCTCGCGTGATCGCGGTCGGGCTGATGGGGTTCACGCTCAACGGTCTGGGTTTCAACATCGGGGTCGATCTCACGTCAGTCTTTTCCGCCGCCTTTCTCAACGCCACCGCCCCGCTCTTCACCATTCTGATCCTGGCCGTCATCGGGGAGCGCACGCCGCTAATTGCCTGGATCGGCGTCATCATCGCCACTGCGGGCGTCGGAATCTTCCTGTTCGATCAGGCCGGCGGTCAGCGATCGCTGCTGGGAGATCTGCTCTGCATTGCCTCGGCCGCCGCATTTGCCCTCTACGCGATCTGGATTCGGCCGCTCACCCGCACCTATTCCGGTCCGGTGACCACGGCCTGGACCCTGCTGGCTGGCTCCATCCCGCTCGTGCTGATCGGCATGCCGGCCGCCATCGAGCAGAGTTGGACCACTCTTCCCACCCAAAGCTGGATTTCGCTGGCCTACATGGTCGTCTTCCCGATCTACGTCGCCTTCACCCTCTTCAACTACACCGTCCAGCACCGGGGCGCCGCCTTCACCAGC
Organism: uncultured Chloroflexia bacterium; assembly: GCA_963720855.1. GTDB lineage: Bacteria > Chloroflexota > Chloroflexia > Thermomicrobiales > UBA6265 > JAMLHN01. The sequence goes on from CAVRGV010000005.1 coordinate 422,789, forward strand.
AGCTTCATCCTGCTCGTCCCCGTCCTCTCCGGCCTCCTCGCCACCTTCTTCTACTCCGACCCCTTCGGCCCTACCAAACTCCTCGGCGCCGCCCTCATCCTCGCCGGCCTCTTTCTCCTCACCACCCGCCGCCCGGTATCCAGCAGCCGGTAGCTGGCAATCCGTCATCCTGAACGAAGTGAAGGGTCTCGCTCGTCGGCGCCAGGATTTAGGCTTCCCGAAGCAAATAGAACTACGTACTTCAATGGCTCACAGGCGGCTCACACGGATTTTTGAGAAGTCATCCATTCCGTCCTCACAGTGACGCGTCGAGCGAATCGTCCAACCTGCGAGACTTCAACGCTCCGCGACGTAGTAGGCAATGGACAAAGCTTGGCGATCGTGGTCCGGTGCCTCGAATGTAATGAAACGCAGAAGAGAGAAGGTTGGTAGACGAGGAGTCATTCGAGCTGATTGCCCGGCGAGTGAGTTTGCTTGGTCTCGAAGACGTGGCGGATATTGGGAGGTTGCCATTGCTGGTCTCGCAGTACTGGCCGGATCTCAAGAGCGACCGAGTGGTTATCACTGGTGAACGGCTAGACCACCTTTACGCGCGCCATCCAGAAACAACGTATCTCCTGGTACGAGTACTCGAAACCGTGCTCGATCCTGACGAGATCCACCGAAATAGGAACGATCTCGAAATGGCGATCTTCTGGCGGCCGCTCGACGAAGAAAGGCAGTACTTCGTACGGGCCGCAGTATGGCTTCCTCTGCACACACGCCTTTCGGCATCCGTCATCAGCGCACGCAAAACACGTCGAGAAGACCATGCTCGAGAGGGAAGACAGGGACGTATGGTGTGGAAAAGGGAGACCTAGCTGCCTGGCGGGGCTCCTCGTTCCCGCATAGCCTTACCCGTGAGGGTGGATCCGGCCGTAGATAGGAGACTCTCTACCTCAGGCAGCCAGCGCACTCATTTTACCGTTTGCTGTCAACTAAGAGTGCGTATCGAGAAAGCAGAAAAGCTGACGCTGACGAATTTCTGAACCTACTTCGTCCACTCCGAGCTCGTCACCACCGGCAACTGCAAGGCCCGTTCCCGCTCCAGATCGAGATTGCCGATGTGCAGGGACAACGGCGACTGCACCCATTTGTAGATCGACTGCAGGAACAACCGCACGAACTTCGCCACGTACCCATCGACCGTTTCGCGCGGGATATCCGGGAACATCTCCGCCACCACGATCTCGACATCGTCCGGCGTCATCTTCTCTCCGGCGAAGAGATAGAAACACGCATCCAGCACCTTGAACGGCATCAGCTCTTCTTCGCCGCTCTGGTTCGGGGCCAGCTCCGGACCGGCCGGTTTCTTCAGCACCGCCGCGATCCCGGCGTATCCCCGGGTTTCCAGCAGGTAATCGAGCAGATACATCACGACTGTCTTCGGCACATTCGCCAGCACCGCCAGCGCGCCCATCAGATCGCCGCCGACCGTCGTGTAGCCCACCGCTTTCTCGGTCATATTCCCGGTTTGCAGAAAGAGACCCGAGGCCGAGTTCGACCAGTTCCACATCCGTTGCGCCCGAATGCGCGCCTGAATGTTCTGCTCCGTGATCGGCGTCAGCGTCTGCCCCTCATCCAGCATCGCCAGCGCCGCTTGCATCTCCCGCTCGAAGGCATCGTCGATCGACTCGATCGTCAGCGGCACCCCCAGATCGGCGCAGATCGTCTCCGCCGCAACTCGGGTTTCCTGCGATGAATAGCGCGACGGCTGATAGAAGGCCCGGATCAGCGATCCTGGATCCTCCGGCCGCGCCTTGCTGGCATAGCGATGCGCCACCAGCAAGGTCAGCAACGAGTCCCGCCCGCCCGACAGCGAAATGCCGATGAGCTTGAACACCCGGTTCTTCTCGAAATAGTCCCCGACCCCCAACGCCAGCGCGTCCAGGATCTCCTCGCAAAGCTGCTCCCGCGCGCTGACCACCGGATAGTCCGCCGGCAGGAAAAAGCTCTTCTGAGCGGGAACCGGATAGGCCAGCGTGGCGCGCTGGGTCGCGGTCGAGAACTCCTCCGCCGGGATCACCAGCGTGTCCGGCACGTCGAACGTTTCCAGGTAGCTATGCAGATCGTCCCGCCAGGTCGTGTTCTCGGCCCGCAAGCGCAGCGTGCGATCCAGATCGACCACCGCCGTCGTGAACCCCCGCTCGAAGCGCGGCGCTTCCAGCATCGTCTTGCCGTTCTGGTTGACCCAGCCGCCGCCGTCGAAGATCAGCCCGTCGTTCGCGCCGACCAGGTTCGTGTACGCCAGCGTGCACTGGTTGTCCGCTGCCCGGGTCGAGATCAGCTCGCGCCGGGTTTGCAGCACTCCCACCCGGAAGGGCGACGCCGAGATGTTGCAGATCAGCTCCGCCCCGGCATAAGTGCGCCGCCGCATCGGTCCTTCGGCGCTCCAGAGGTCCTCGCAAACCTCCACGCCCAGAATCCCGAAATCGAACTCCAGCACCAGATCGCCGAACGGCACCCCGCGATGCTCGTCGAGCAGCAGCGGCATCCCGCGCGACATCGTGCGCTGCTCGTAAAAGACGTTGTAGGTCGGCAGCTTTTCCTTCGGCACCAGCGCCTGAATTTCGCCGCCGGCCACCACCGCCGCGCAGTTGTAGTGCAACCCCTGATGATCGATGACCACGCCAACCACCAGCACCATCGGCAGCTCGGCTGTCTGTGCCGCGATCGACACCAGCGAATCCCATTGCCGCTCGACGAACCCCTGCCACTGCACCAGATCCTCGGGCTGATACCCACCGACCACCTGCTCGGGAAAGAGCGCGACCGTCACCGCGTCAGCCGCCATCGCGTTCGCAACCGCGATCACCTGCGTGGCGTTCGAATCGACCGCTCCCACCGTCGAATTGATATTCCCGAGCCCGATCTTGATCAACCGCATGAGTGTTGCATCCATTCAGCATAGGTACGGCAATTCGCTACGAAAGGCGAACGGCTACCTGCGTTCTCAGCTTCGGAGCGGCTTGGCGCTGGCAGCCCCTGGTTTCGACCTGGGGGAACTGAGGCTAGGCTTTATCACCGCCATGCGCCGCTGGCACCAGCACCACCGGCGCAATCCGATCGTTGATGATCTTCTGCGCCACGCTGCCCAGCACGAACCGCCGCACGCCGGTCCGCCCGTGACTCGTCATCACGATCAGATCGCCCGGTTGGGTGTAGTGCTGAAACGCCTCGACCGTGCCGCCCTGCAGGACCGTCTTGAGGATGCCTTCGGGAACATCACCCAGCAGCGCTGCGCCCTTCGAAAGCTCGTCATTCGCCTGCGCGGTGAAATCGCTTTCCACCTCGTTATAGAGATCGGCGGTAATCGGCGCCATTCCCTGACCGGTCATGGAAAACTCGAGCGACGGATTGATGACCTGCACCAGCACGACCGGCACGTTCGCACCCCGGGCCAGACGCCCGGCCACTGGCAATGCGGTTTCGGCCGTTTCCGAGCCGTCGAGCGGCACCAGAATCCGTTTGAGCTCGACCGCCTGGATCGGGTCGTCCGATTCCGGGCCCGGGTGGATGATCAGCAGCGGCACCGGCGCGTCTCGCATCAGCTTGTCGGCCACGCTTCCGAACGCCCAGCGGCTCAGAGATCCCCGGCCCGAGCTACTGATCGCCAGCATGGTCGCGCTGCGGTCCCGCACGATCGCCTCGATTGCCTCGACGGTGTCACCGGCAAACGATTCGACCTGCGGCTTCTTGTCGAGCACGGAATCCCAGCGCTGGGCAATCTCCTTGAGCCGACCGTCGGCCGCTTCCCGCTCCTGTGCCACGATGTCTTCCATCGTCAGCTCGACATCGCCGAAGAGCCCGCGTGCGGGGCCGGACGGAAAGATCACCTGAAAAAAGAGCAGCGTTCCTCCCGAGCCGCGCAGCGCCTCGGCATAGGGGATCACCTGCTCGGCCTGCTCGGAACCGTCCAGTGGCACGACGATCAATTCATGTTCGGGCGTCTTGGCCATCGATGGCCGTCCTTTCCATAGAATCCGCGGCATCCCCGCGCCGTCTGGCGCAGCAAATGCTCCATCTGGCGCAATTATCGGTGATTGGCGTCACGATCATCGGAGCCCACCCGACCCTCTGCTACCATCGCTGCACGATACTGCGCGTCATTCACCCACAGGAGCATCGATGCCGCCAACCACCGATTCCTTTATGTACCAGACCATGCACCGCCAGCCCGCCGATCTGCGCAACCTGATCGAAAACGGCTGGGACCAAGCCGCGGAAGCCGCCGAGATTATCGAATCGGCGCGCCGTGTCTTCGTAACCGGTATCGGCACCAGTTATCACGCCGCGCTGATCGGCGCCTGGTTCATCCGGGCCACCGGCAAAGACGCCCGCGCCATCTCCTCCTTCGATCTCGCGTTCTATCCGGAAAGCTGGACGCTGCACCCGGACGATGCCGTGGTGGTCATGGCGCATACCGGCGTCAAGACCTATTCCAAAGTCGCGCTCGAGCGCGCCGTCGAGGCTGGCGCGGCCGTCATTTCGGTCGGGAGCACCGCCGCCGAACATCCAGGTTCGCAGAAGGTCATCCGCACCATCGAGCGGGAAAAATCCGCCGCGTACACCTCGTCCCATCTCAGCGCCATGACCGCCCTCGCCCAAATGGCGTTCCTGATGGGATCCGAGTGGAATGCATCCGGCGTGCAGGGATGGAAGGAACGCCTCACCGAGCTGCCCGATCTGATCCAGGGCATCCTCGACCGCCAGGACGAGGTGAAGCCGGTTGCCAGTGAGGCTATCAGCCGCCGTACCTACGTCGCCGGAGCCGGCCCGAACGAAGCCACCGCCCTCGAAGCGGTCATCAAAGTGCGTGAAGCCGCCTACGGCTGGATCGATGCCATGGCCGCCGAGCAGTTCCTGCACGGTCCGCTCATCGGCGTGCATCCCGGCGATCTCGGCGTCATGATCAATGTCCCCGGCGCTGCCCTCCAGCGCACCAGCGATATCGCCCGCGTGCTCGACGGTATTGGGCTCGACCTCTGGCTGGTCGGCCAGGGCGTCGACACTCTCCCCAACGCGACGACATTCTCGCTGCCGGACTTCCCGGAAATCCTCTCCCCGCTGCTCGCGGTCGTGCCCATGCAGATGCTCGCCTACGAAATGGCCGTCCTGAAGAACCTCAACCCCGACACGTTCCGCCGCGACGACGACATCTTCAAGAACGCATTCAGCGTACTCACGCTTTAGCAGGCAGCAGGCAGCAGGCAGCAGGCAGCAGGCAGCAGGCAGAATCTCCCTCCGCCCCCGTCATCCCGACCGGAGCGGAGGGACCTCCTGTCGCCTCTAGAATTCGTTTCTCGTTTTCGCGTCCCTGCCTTCAGACATCTGGGGGCCTCAGTCGTTCAAGCCTGAAACCTGCTCACCCCTGCGAACCGGGCCGCCAGCTCAATGCCTTCCGATAGTCGAACCCGATCGCCCCGCTTGGCAGCAGCCCATCGGTCGCCGCCGCCGGCCGTACTCCATCGACCCGGCGCAAGACGTAGACCGCCAATGCCCGCAGGATCGCCGCCGCGGGAATTGCCAGCACCACCCCGATCGCTCCGGCGACCTCACCACCGATTGCCAGCGCCAGCAGCACGATCACCGGCGGGAACTCGATCGAAGCCGATTGGATCTTGGGAGAGATGAACCAGCCTTCCAGCGCCTGAATCACTCCGAACACCAGCACCGCCCAGATCGCCTTGTCCGGCTGCGTCACCAGCACTACCGGGAACGAAATCACGAACGCGATCCAGGGTCCCAGAATTGGCACGATCTCGCCCAGAAACGCGATCACACCCAACGCTAGCCAGAGGTCGATTCCAACTGCCCAATAGCCAGCCGCGGTAATCAATCCCACGACCGCCGAACTGATGATCACGCCCCGCGTATATGCGGCCAAAATGCTGTCAGCCAGTCCGGCCACGGCAATGGTGTCGTCCACCCATCGCTCCGGCATCAGCTTCCGGATCTGACGTCCGGCGTTTGGCCGGTCGATCAGCACATAGACCATAAAGACCGGCACGATGATGAACGCCAGCACCGCTTCGATGATGGAACCGGTCGCACTGAAGAGGTAGTCGAGCAGACCCGACGCCGAGGTGAGCAGCGTCTGTCCCAGGCTACTGAAGTTCTCATCGACCCACGCCTGGGCCTCGCTCGGGACGAGATCCGCATACCAGCCGCTGATGCGCGAGTCGGTGGTGAGCTGTGCCCAGTACTCGGGGAACTGGTCCGCGATCTCGTCGATGTCGTCGATCACCGGTCGGGCGATAAGGGCTCCGAGCACGACCACCGCCACGACCAGTATGACCATCGACAGCACCGTGGCCAGTGGCCGGCGCATCGATTTCCAGCGGCCCGTGCCGGGAAGCAATCCTTCGATCCCACGCACCACCGGGAGCAGCAGGTACGACAGCGTGATCGCCAGCAGATACGGACCCAGCTTGCCGCGCGAGAGATAGAGAATCACCAGCACGATCAGCACCAGGATGATGGTCACCAGATGCCGTGGTTGAAAATCCCGCCAGGTTGCTCCTCGCGGCTCCTGACTCGCTTCGTCCGTCATCCCAGCCCCTTCCAGTCACCTGACGGCAAGCGAGTCCCGCCCATCCTTTACAGCTTACGCCACTGCGCCACCACGGGAACAGCACCCGAAACCTCACCCGGACAGGCGTCTTTCGGAGGAGGCAAGCTGAAAAGTGCCAATGGTTTTTTGTCCTTGGGTTCACCCTCGGGGAAGCGTGGACAGCGAGAAGTTTGGAACGAGCGAACCTACGGTGCCGGGGGGAGCATCGAAGCCAGCAGCGCCATATGCAACGCCAGATGACTCTCCGGGTTGATCGGTTCTGCGCCGGTCAGGGTCCCGATCTGCTTGAGCCGGTACGACAGCGTATTGCGGTGCACACCGAGCCGGGCCGCTGCTTCCACCTGCGATCCGCCCGCTTCCAGATAGGCCAGCAAGGTCGAGCGCAGGGTGCCGCGCCGGTCGGCGGTCAGCAGCTTGCCTAATGCATCGGTGGCAAACGCGTCCAGCTCGGCCGAACCCCAGAGTGGGTAGAGCAGACGATAGACCCCGACATCGGCAACGCGGTCGAAGCGCATGGTTTCGCCATCGACCAACCCATGTTCGATCAATGCCGCGACAAACCGCGCCTGCCGCGCGGCCTCTGGAATTTGCGCGGCGCCAACTACCGGCCCCGAAATCGCGGCCCAGCGCCCTCTTGGCGCGCCTTGCCTGGCCGCGCCGGCAATGCGCGGCTTGCGCTCGGCTTCCGGCGGTTTGGCCCGGCCGCGCACTTCGATCAGCGTGGCGGCATAGGTGTCGAAATCCGCCGCGTCGTGCACCGCGCCATAGAGCGCCAGATCGCGTTGAATCGCCAATCGGTCGGTAGGGTTCGAGCTCAGGACGACGCGATAGGCGCCGTTGGCCGGGAGTCCCAGCGACGCCGCCCCACGCGCGGCATCGGTCGCTGAAGCGGAAAAGAGCCCGGCCAGCGCGATCGCCCGGGCGCTGCCACGCGGCCGCACCTCGATGGCATGCGCCAGCGCAGCCTCCACTGCCACCACCAGCCGATCGGCCACCAACCGGGTCAGGGCCCGCCGGTCGTCGGTCACTGGGCCGAGCCAGAGGGTTTCCGTGCCCGCCAGCCGGGTGCCGTAGTAATCGCCACTCCAGGCGCGGTTGCCGGACACCGAGCGCAACTTGGGTGAATGCCCGTTCTGCGGGGCAGACGATGCCAGCAGCTCGGCGTTCGGCCCAATCACGGTGACATCCATATCCAGATAGGTGGACGCCGACTTGAGCACGTGCTCCACATCCACGCCCAGCGAGTTGGCTTGTTGCAGGACGCGGCCCAGCTCGGTGCCAGAGCGGTAGATCGAGCCGCGCTGCTCGGTCAGCAGGCGGTTGACATCGCTTTCCAGATCGACGGGAATCGGGTCGGCCATCAGGCGTACCAATCCCTCGGGAACGTCGAATGGGGTGTCGAAAATGATGCCGGTGGCGCCGCGGCTGGCGATCTCGCGCAGCAGCTCCAGCAGGGGGATACCGGTGTCCACCACCGTGCGTTGCGGCACGATGACCAGCTCACCACCGCGCAACGGTGGAAGCACCGGTTGGGAGGCCCGCACGGTCACCACCCAGGTGACTTCGCGATCCTCATCCGATCCCCGCAGCTCGCTCCCGTCGAAAAAATCGTCGTGATAAAGCGATAGACGCGGTTCCCAGGTGAGAAGATCGCCTATTGTAATTTCAGCCATCGCGACGTTACCTTGGAGCCTGGTGCGTCATTGTTAAGAGTGCACAGCGCCAGATCGTATCTGTTGGGTCACATTATCACATTTGGCATGAGAAATTGCCTGCCGGGAACTTGACTTGTCTGAGTTGCACAATGCGCCGATCAATCGTTGGGAGCGTGACGGGCTCAGCGCCCAATCGTGGGTGCTGGTCGGGGTCGCATCATTGGTTGGCGTGGCTGCATTTCTCTATCCGTTCCTGCTGCCGGTCATTTCGCCCAGCGGCGAGACCAGCGCCCGGGCCGGCGATGCGCCGATCCTTTTCGCCTTCGTTACGATGCTCTGCCTGATCGCCATCGCGATCGAGCTCGATCCTGCGGGCGAGCGCATCGGTGGGATTTCGGCCTCGAAGCTGGTCGCTTTGCTCGGGGTACTGGTTGCTGCCAATGCCGCGCTTCGCCTCATTCCGACCTTCCTCGGGGCCTCACCGATTTTCGCGTTGATCATTCTGGTCGGCGCCGTGTTCGGTCCGGTCTTCGGATTCCAGATGGGCGCGCTCACGCTGCTGGTTTCTGCCTTCCTCACCGGTGGAATCGGGCCCTGGCTTCCCTTCCAGATGCTCGGCGCCGGGTGGGTTGGGCTGGCTGCCGGATTCCTTCCGCAGCCGGCCAATCCGCGCCACCGCCTTGTCGTGTTGGCTGCCTACGGCGCGATCTCAGGATTTGCCTACGGCGCGCTGCTCAATCTCTCGTCGTGGCCCTTCGCCGCCCCCGGCGCCGGGCAGGATCTTGGCCTCTATTGGAATCCTTCCCTTTCGACGGCGGAATCGCTGGAGCACTACGCGCGCTTCTATCTGGTCACCTCACTCTGGTACGACGCGTTCCGCGCGTGTGCCAACGCCGCGATCATTCTGCTGATCGGCGCTCCCCTGCTTCGTACGCTCGACCGTTCCCTGGCGCACTTCTCCTGGCGCCCCTGGAGCTCCCTCCCAACCCCAGTCAGCCTGGGCGAGGGTCGGTCCATTTCCGAGAGCAATCGAAACCCTACGTCGTCAGGGTGATCCGGTCTATCGACCGTCGCCGGCAGGACCGACCTCCAGCGTCGTGCTCAGATCGGGATCGTTGTATCCGCGCATCGACCGCCAGTCGAAATGATCCGGCCAGAGCACGACCAGCGCCGAGAGCGCCAGCAGCACGCCGGTGATCACCACGACCCCGAAGCGAATATCGTCCTGCCCGCCGGATGAGCGGGCGTCGGTTCGGTACACCAGCCAGTACAACGCGACGATCGACGCGATCGCCAGCGGATACATGATGCGCAGGAAGTTATCCAGCCGGCGCACCCTCGCCCGGCGTTTGGCCTTGAAGCTCCGTTCGACCGCGATCGTGAGTAATACCAGAATCGCCGAGAGCCCGATATAGGCGTAGTACCCCCATTCGATTGCCACGTTGTACCCAATGGCCGGTAACTGGCTCGATACCGAGTTGAGCATGACCGAGGAGGAAAGCAGCGCGGTGATCGCAAAACCGATCCGTGCGCCTGCCTGTTCCGCCGGAAACCAGATCGCGATATAGGTCACGAGCGTGAGCAAGGTCAACGGCAACAGGTTCTTGGAAAGGAACGACCCCACATCCCGGCCGGTGTACATGGTCACCCGAAATTCGGAGTAATAGACCACGCCGTCCGTGTCGTAGTCATTGGACGTCGACGCAATCGACATCTGTTCGTACTGCAACCCGTGGACCTGCCAGTTTGGCACCCGATCGAACGTGCGTGAGAGATCGAAGCTGCTCCGCAGGCGCTCCTCCTGCGTCATGGCGATCACTGATGGGTCGGCCACATAGACGATGTCGTTCTGGGTAAGCTCGGGGTTCTGGAATCGAATCGTGAGCTGGTGCTCGTCCCAGGGGTAGTCAGAAAAGTCCATCGGCTCGTTGAAGGTCCCCTGCACGCGGAACAGCCGGTAGTTCATCCCCGTTTTGGTGACTTCGGTTGTCAGTGGCTCGCCCAGTGCCAGATTGCCAGCCGCGGCATTGGTAAAGACCACGTTCAGCGGGAGATCGTCGCCGTAATAACGGAAGTAGATGAAGAAATCCGCCTTGTAGGACTGCGTCGTGGATGAGAGATCGCGCAGCTCGATCATCTCGATGCCGACGTAGACCACGCGGTACTTGCGCACGTAGTAGCCATCCAGCTCGAGAATGCTTCCGGCCTCCATTTCGGCCGCGATGTCGTAGTTCGCCGGGGTATCGATCAGGCGATATTGCACGGGGGCGCTGATCAACCTGCCGTTATCGAACGTGCCGATCGACAGGCCTTGAGGGGACTGCCCAGTCGCGCTGAAAAAGACCGGACCGGAAAGCCCGCGAAAACCAGTTTCCGGATCGGTCATCGTGCCGAGCTCGCTGACGATCAGCGCGCGAGATTCCTGCACATCCCCGGCATGGCCGGTTACTCCGCTTCGCCCCGCCGCAGTCGCCAGTCCGGTCACGGCATCCCAGATCTTCGGCGCGCGCCATCCGGGCCGCTCGCCGTAGGCATCACGATAGGTATTGGCAAAGGCGAGCGTGTCTCCCCCAACGGAGTCGTAGAGGAGAGGTGAGACTGCATAGACGTTTTGCGTGTAGAAGCCGGGCTGCTCGACTTCCTGTGGTTGGGTCGCGAATCTCAGGGCGAATGCCTGCGATCCAACCGCTTCGGAACCGATGATCAATGGATCGAGCCCGGCGTTCCTCAACTGAAGCAGGAGCTCGTAGCCATTTGCTTCATTCACGGCCACGAACAGCGCACCCAGATTTTCGGTGGCTTGCATGTCGGCCACGATGGTCGCAATGGACGCCGTCCGGTCATCGCCGATGGTCCAGGTGCTGCCGATGGTGCCGATCTTTCCGTACTCCTGCTCGAAATCATCGGCCAGCGATTGCTCGTAGTCGGACGTCCCGGCCACGATGCTGACCCGGTCCTGGCCGAGATCCTGGCGCAGATATTGGGATACGATCACGGCCTCATCGGAATTGGAAAAGATCGTGCGGAAATAATTGGGATAGTCCGACAGCGTATCGATGGTCGCCTGACCGCTGATGGCTGGCATATTCGCTTCGGCGTAGATCGGCGCCGCGGCCAGCGACGTGCCGCTGGTGCCATGCCCCACCACACCGACGATCCGATCGTCAGCCACGATCTCCCTTGCGATCTCGGCAGCCAGCACGGGATCGTTCTGATCGTCGAAAAAGAGCAGCTCGACTTTTGGGCCGTCGGTGATCGTGGCGTTGATGTCGTCACGGGCGATCGTCGCCGCGTTGCTCACTTCCTCACCGATAGCCGAAGAGTCTCCGGTCATCGGCCCGGCAACCGCCAGATAGACCACGCCCCGGTCCGGGCCGCTCGACCGGAAAAAGATCAGCCACGCGCCGGCCAGCAATACAAGCGCGATTGCTGCGAGACCCATCCACAGCCGGGTCTTGCGGCGCGCTGCCGGCGAACCCTCCGCGTTATTGCCTTTGCGTCCCGGTAGCTTCTTCCGCAGGGAAGCTGGTCCCGAGCTTGCGCTGTCGCGCAGGCTGGGCGGGAGCTGCGGTTTGGCCAGATCGCTGATAACCGGCGGAACTGCCGATTCAACGCCAGCCGCCCGCAGCGCATCCCTGCGAAAGAGCGCGGCGCTGTCCGGGTCGATCGCCACTGCTCGTTCGAGGCAGTACCGCTTTTGCCCGGGCGCGTCCGATGCTTCGGCGAGCCAGAGCCAGGCAAGCTCGTTATCCGGCTCCTGGAGCAACGCCTGCGCAAAGTGGCGGCGCGCAACCTCCAGGTCACCGTCATCGAACGCGCCGATGCCGCGGTTCAGATGCCCCAGCGCCGATTGCGGATCGTTTTCCACGAGTATCTCTCCCGCATTGTCTGGCGAATGCGTGTACGTCGCCGGAGACCAAAGCCACCCCGGCGCTGACAGATGCCGATAAACCCGGAGACGCCTCATTCACGCGTGGAATGGGCGTCTGGTGGTTGCATCGATGCAAGTAGGTTGACGTGAATGCGGGCGAAACCATGCCCACGCGTCATTCTTGCATACGTGTCAGTCGATTCGGGAGCCTGGCGGGCCCGAATCGAACTCGCTTTGACCGAGAAATCCCACCGTTCATAAGGCGATAAAGCGACTCCCAACCGGGAGTGCGGGGGACGACGAGCAGTTGAACGTGGGCGGGGCGCCATCACGTCCCCCACCCGCGCAGACGATCCTGTGGTCGCTGATGTTCGGGTGCGCCGTGAAGATTCAGTTCGTAGCGCCTGTACAACCGCCACCGGGCGGAATCGCTAGCACCGTCCGCTCAGTATTCCCACCGCCGGTACCGGCTTCGGGACGCGAACACCACATCTGGTATCTCGTCATAATCTTCGCTCGAAGAACATCGGCCCTCAGAATTCCTCTTGTTTTTACCCAGATTCCGTACGTACACAACGATGGAAAATCGACGATTGGACTCGTCGTCACACTGCGTGTTCCCGGTTAAGCGCAAAGCGGAATTGCCAACTGTTAAGAGTGTACGTACACTCGGAGACAGGCCTGTGTTGACATGCTGGCAAATGTTGATTTTGCGGTTCCCGGAACGTAGACTGGTTCGAACAGAAGTAGCATATCTAGTAACTCGATGAGCTGATAGCTACTACTTCTTGTGGTTCCACTCGAAAACCTGTGGGATCGATTCTCCCGGTGGGAGAGGGTGCACCGAGGGCGGCGATGCCGTCCTTTTGCGTCGCTGTCTTCCTCGCCAGGGTGCAGGTCGTCCACCCGCGCGGATGCGGTAGTGGACACGGTTGAAACAGGGCGGTCGAACTGGAGACCGTCCGCGGAAAGGATCAGGCGGGGATCATGGACAAGACGCGTAAGCGCACCACTGCGAAATCGAAAAAAGCGATGAAAGGACTCTCCATTCCTCGCTATTACACGCAGGCGGGCGTCGATCCCTTCGCCTCCTCCGCGTGGACCACGCGCACCTCACGTATCACCAATCCGGACGGATCGGTCGTCTTCGAAATGAAAGACGCCGAGATTCCGGCAGGCTGGTCGCAGGTCGCCGCCGACATCATGGTCTCCAAGTACTTCCGCAAGGCAGGCGTGCCCCAGTACGCTGCTGACGGCAGCATCATCCGCGACGAGAGCGGTGAGCCGGTTCTCGGTCCGGAGCGATCCGCCAAACAGGTCTTCAACCGCCTGGCTGGTTGCTGGCGCTGGTGGGGCGAAACCCACGGCTACTTCGCCACTGAAGCCGATGCCCAGGCGTTCTACGATGAGCTGGTCTACATGCTCATCCACCAGATGGCCGCGCCCAACTCGCCGCAGTGGTTCAACACTGGCATCAACTACGCCTACGGCATCACCGGTCCCGCCCAGGGCCACTACTACACCGATCCCGTCACCGGCGAAGTGGTCGAATCGGTCGACGCCTACACGCACCCGCAACCTCACGCGTGCCAACCATGGGAAGCGCGCGTGTCGACCCCAGCGGGTCCGATGCCGATCGGCGAGATCGTCGATCGCAATCTCGTGGGCATGCGGGTTTACGACGGAACAGCTAACGGCATGGGCACCACCCGGGTCGTAGCCGTCAAGGCCAACGGTGAGAAGCCGGTCTGGCGCATCGTGCTGAAAAATGGACAGGCGATCGAAGCAACACCCGATCATGTGGTTCAGGTGCGCACTAAGCGCCGCGCCCAGGCGGAGTGGAAACGAGTCGACGAAGTCAATCCTGGCGATCGTTTGCTGCATTCCACCGTTACCCGAGTCACCGAGTTCTCCAACGAGCAGAATGTCGATGAGGCGGCGCTCGTCGGATGGCTCCAGGGCGATGGTTTCGTGGGCCAATACGATCACGGCACCAACCGCAGTCTGACCATGGAATTCATCACCATCAATGACGATGAGTTTCAGCATGTCATGGAGCGGGTCGACCGGGTTTTCCCACAGCATCATGTCAAGGTCCGCGCTGTTGAAAGCAAGGACGGGGCCCTGGATATCCGCCGTATTCGCCTCTACGGTGAAGAGCTTCGGCCCTTTGTCGAGAAGTACGGCCTTATGCGCGGCAACGAGGAGCTCAACGTGCCGGCCGCCATCGAGCGGGCAGGTGGCGAGGCCCAGCGCGCGTATCTGCAATCGCTCTTCCAGGCTGATGGCACGGTTCGCCTTCGACAGCGCAACACCCGCACCTCGGATGTCGTGCTCACCACGGTCTCCCAGCCGCTCGCCGGCGGAGTTCAGACCCTGCTGGCCAACCATGGCATCTACTCCCGCGTCAGCCGCGGAAGCGACAAGCGCGAGAATCGCCGCACGCCCTATCAGGTCTCCATTGGTTACGCAACGGCACGCAATCGTTATGCCGAGCTGATCGGCTTCGTCTCCTCCGACAAGCAGGCCAAGCTTGATATCGCTTGCTCGCCCGACTTCCCGGGCAAGGAGCTTCCGGCGCTGCGCGAAGAAGTGATCGAACGGATCGAGATGACCGGCGTTCGCCCGGTCTTCGATATCCAGACCGAGAGCGGCCAATACCTCTCGAATAACGTGATCGTCCACAACTGCTTCATCCAGTCGATCGACGACGATTTGGTCGGTGAAGGCGGCATCATGGACCTCTGGGTCCGCGAAGCTCGCCTCTTCAAATTCGGATCCGGTACCGGCACCAACTTCTCCAATCTGCGCGGCGAAGGCGAGCCGCTCTCGGGCGGCGGCACCTCCTCCGGGCTGATGAGCTTCCTGCGCGTGGGCGACCGCGCCGCCGGCGCCATCAAGAGCGGCGGCACCACCCGCCGCGCTGCCAAGATGGTCTGCCTCGATGTCGATCATCCCGACGTCGAAGCCTTCATCGGCTGGAAGGCCAACGAAGAGCAGAAGGTTCAGGCCCTCATCGACGCCGGCTATTCAGCCGACTTCAACGGCGACGCCTACGCCACCGTCTCCGGCCAGAACGCCAACAACTCCATCCGCATCTCCAACGACTTCCTCGACGCGGTTCGCAACGATGCCGACTGGAACCTGACCCGCCGCACCGACGGCTCGGTCCACAAGACCGTCCGCGCCCGCGACATCTGGAGCCAGATCGCCGAAGCCGCCTGGAAGTCCGCCGATCCCGGTGTCCAGTACGACACCACCATCAATGAGTGGCACACCTGCCCGGAATCGGGGCGCATCAATGCCTCCAACCCCTGCTCCGAGTACATGTTCCTGGACAACACCGCCTGCAACCTCGCCAGTCTGAACATGATGAAGTTCGTCGACGACGAGACCGGTACGGTCGATATCGAGGGCTACCTGCACGCCGTCCGTGTCTGGACCGTCGTGCTCGAGATCTCGGTGCTCATGGCCCAGTTCCCGAGCAAGGAGATCGCGCGGCTCTCGTACGACTTCCGCACCCTCGGGCTCGGCTATGCCAACATCGGCACCGCGCTCATGCTGCGCGGTCTGGCCTACGACTCCGACGAAGCCCGCGCCTTTACCAGCGCCATGACCGCCATCATGACCGGCGAGTCCTACGCCACCTCCGCCGAGATGGCCCGTCTCCTGGGACCGTTCAAGGAATACGAGCTCAATGCCGCAGCACATGCTGCGCGTCATTCGCAACCACCGCCGCGCCGCCTACAACGTCCCGGATGGCGAATACGAGAATCTGACCGTTGCGCCCATGGGGCTCGATGCCGATCTGGCTCCGGCCGATCTGGTCGTCGCCGCCAGGGATGCCTGGGACCGCGCCCTCGAGCTCGGTGAGCAGTACGGCTATCGCAACGCCCAGACCACGCTGCTGGCGCCCACCGGCACCATCGGTCTGCTGATGGACTGCGACACCACCGGCGTCGAGCCCGACTTCGCGCTGGTCAAGTTCAAGAAGCTGGCCGGCGGCGGCTACTTCAAGATCGCCAACCAGAGCATCGAGCCCGCGCTGCGCAACCTTGGCTATAGCGAGGTCGAGCGCAAGGCGATCCTCGACTATGTGCTCGGTACGCTCTCCCTCGACGGCGCGCCGTACATCAATCGCGAAACGCTGAAGAGCCGAAGGGCTTCACCGACGCCGATATCGACAAGGTCAACGCGGCGCTGCCGAGCGTCTTCGAGCTCGGGTTCGCCTTCAACGTCTGGTCGCTCGGTGACGAGACCATGGCGCGCATCGGCATCTCCAAGGAAGAGAGCAGCAAGCCCGGTTTCGATCTGCTGCGCCATATCGGGTTCACCCGCGCCGAGATCGAGGCAGCCAACGAGTACATCTGCGGCACCATGACCGTCGAGGGTGCGCCGTACCTGAAGGACGAAGATCTGCTCGGTCTTCGACACCGCCAACAAGTGCGGCAAGAAGGGCACCCGCTTCATTCATTACATGGGCCACGTCAAGATGATGGCCGCCGCCCAGAGCTTCCTCTCCGGCGCCATCTCCAAGACGATCAACATGCCCAACGAGGCGACCGTCGAAGACATCCTCGATGCCTACGATCAATCGTGGAATCAGAGCCTCAAGGCGATGGCCATCTATCGCGACGGTTCCAAGCTGAGCCAGCCGCTCTCCGCCAAGTCGGACTCCGGTTCGTCCGCAGCGGCCGAAGCCGTGAGCGAAGCCGAGATCCAGCAGCGTATCGACGACGCGGTAGCGGTCGCGGTTGCTGAAGCGCTCGCCAAGGTCGAGGAAGAGAAGGCAGTCGAGATCGCGGCCGCGGTTGCTTCCGCGGTGGGGCATCCGGAACCGTATCGCCGCCGCCTGCCGGCTCGCCGTACCGGCTTCACCCAGGAATCCCGGGTGGCTGGCCACAAGGTCTTCCTGCGCACCGGCGAATACGAGGATGGACGTCTGGGCGAGATCTTCATCGACATGCATAAGGAAGGCGCCGCCTTCCGCTCGATGATCAACTGCTTCGCCATCGCGGTTTCCAAGGGCCTGCAATACGGCGTGCCGCTGGACGAGTTCGTCGAGACCTTCACCTTCACGCGCTTCGAGCCGCAGGGCATGGTCAGCGGCCATCCGAACATCAAGATGGCGACCTCGCATCATCGACTACGTCTTCCGCGTGGTCGGGCTCGAATACCTCGGCCGCACCGATCTGGCCCAGGTTCCGCCCGATCTCAACGAATCGGACGAAGACGACTACGGCACGGACAGCTATGACACCCCTTTTCAGGCGGTAGCCGCTGAGAGCGAAGACAGCTCCGCACCGGCCGAGATCGTGGTCGCGACTGCGTCACCGGTAGCCGAGCCGGTAACGGTCAAAGCGAACGGCAATGGCCACACCAATGGCAACGGTAAGAATGGGCACAGCGCGCTTAGCGAGCTGGAAGTCAGCTATCAATACGAGAGCAACGTCGCCACACTCACCATGAGCGGCGCGCTCGACGCCCAGCTCTCCGAAATGATGGGCGACGCTCCCTTCTGCGATAACTGCGGCCACATCACCGTCCGCAACGGCTCCTGCTACCGCTGCCTCAACTGCGGCAACAGCCTCGGCTGCTCGTAACGCAGCCGAACATCGAAACGGGGCGTCCGAAATTTCGGACGCCCCGTTCGCGTTTCTGTCAGGTGCGCAAGATCCGCAGCAGTTCCACCCCAGTCACGATCCCAATCCCCTGATACTCGCTCATATCGAGCAAGTCTTTGTCCTCGGTGGCAATGTAGTCGGCGTGACCCCCAACAGCGGTGGCAACGACATGGTCGTCGTCTTTGTCACGCGAGACACTCGGTATCTCCATCAATGGGACGTGTTCTGCGTTTTCCAGAACCCCCAGAACACGACTAGTACGAAGGTCGTAGAGACTGCCAATTTTCTCGCGAAGGAACGGGCGCTCGAACACCTCCTGGATTTCTGCGTCGAGCACGTTGGACGTCAACAGTTCATATCTGGACGAATATTCGAAGAGGAGGGCGCCCCAGGCACCGTTCGGATAAAGGACGGCGCGAACGAACCCAACGGTGTCAATGACTAGACGCACGACGTTCTGCACGCACTTCAGCAATGGCCTCGTCGACCCATTCGTTCACTTCTTCTTCGGTATATCCCTTCTCGCGAATTTCCTGTCTTACTGGCTCGAAAATCTCATAGAGGTCGCGAAGCCACTCCGACCCCTTCGGGTTGACCTCCACGGGCCGGACAGTGAGCTGCCCACCGGCGAGCGTAACTTCCAGCAGGGAAGCCTCTTCGATACCAAGCTCACGGCGAAACTCGATTGGAATAGTGACCTGACCGCCTCTTAGGACGTGGACGGTCTTGCTCTTCGGTTCGGTGGCTACCATGGTCCCTGTCCTCCTTGGGCTATTAACAATAAGAATACCGAATTACAGAATCTGTACAACCAACTGGCCTTGAGCGCGCACATGATGGAATGATCGATTTGTCCCGATCCTCATCTATCCTTGCGCCATCGAACTGGCACGGAACCGCGCTCGTTCTCAGCTACTACCTCCTCTCATTCGGCAATCGCTCAAGCTTCAGGGCAGACCGTGGCGAATCTCGACAGCGTCACCAGTCTGGTCATCCTCGCCGCGACCCTCATCGGCATCCTTTGGCGACCGCGGGGCATCTCGGAAGCCTGGATCGCGGCCGCCGGCGGTCTGGCAATGGTCGTCATCGGCCCGTTGCCAATCGGCGACCTTCCCCCGCTCCTCCGTTCGACCGCCGATGTTCTGCTCTTCCTGACCGGCATGATGCTGCTCACCGTGCTGGTCGAGCAGGCAGGTGTTTTCGATGTGCTGGCCGAAGGCTGCGCTCGCCTGGCGCGCGGGTCTGGCATCGCGCTCTTCTGTTTCGTCTTTGTGCTGGGAGCGGTGATCACGGCGCTCCTCTCGCTCGATGTCACCGTAGTCGTGCTCACCCCCATCGTCTATTCGGTTACGATGCGGCGGCGTATCGACGCGCTTCCCTTCATGTTCGCCTGCACCTTCGTGGCGAACACTGCCTCGCTCATTCTGCCGATCAGCAATCTGACCAACCTGCTTCTCTACCAGCAGTTCGAGATGAGCTTTCTCGATTTTGCCCGCGCCATGTGGCTCCCGAACCTGGTGGCCGTGGTCGTCAACCTGATCGTCTTCCTGCTGATTTTCCGGCGCCAGATCCCACGCCGCTTTTCGACCGAGGTACAGGAACCGCTCCCCCCGATCGACTGGTGGTTCTGGACATCCTCATTGGTCCTGACCGTGACGCTCGTCGGCTTGCTCTGGTCAGGCATCGTCCATCTGCCTCTCGCACTTGCCGCGATGGGAGGAGCCGTCTTCCTGCTCGCGGTCGGCTACGCCGGCAACCGCATCCGCCCGGTCGACGAGCTGCGGGAAGTCTCCTGGCCGGTGCTGGTCTTCGTGATGGGGATGCTAGTGCTGATTCGCGGGTTCGAGGAGGGGTGGTTGCGCGACCGTGTCTTCGAAATGCCCCAGAGTCTGGTTGGCGCAATTATCGCGGCAGCCGGCGCAACCGCCATCGGCAGCAACATCGTCAACAACGTTCCCATGGCGCTCCTCTCGGTGCCCGTCATCGAACGCAGCTCCGGGGAGCATCAAACCGCGCTGACGTATGCTGTCCTTATCGGCACCAATATCGGACCTATCCTGACGACTTACGGATCGCTCGCCACCATGCTCTGGCTCTCCCTGGTGCGCAAGCGGGGAATCGATGTCACCACCGGCCAGTATCTGCGTATAGGAGTCTTGTCGATGCCGCCAATACTCATCTCGTCCGCCATAGCCCTCTGGTTTTCGCTGCGATGAGCGCCGGCCGTGCCCTGATCTGCGTGCGCGGATTCGATATCGCCCGCTTGCTCGATCGGGCCGTGGCGTTGCTTCCCGGGCAAATGGACTGGACGATCGTCCACGTCGTCGACGAACGGCCCGAAGGTGAGCTCGATCGGGCCATGTCCGGATTACCCGGTCGCCGCTCGATCCACGCCCACGATGGCGACGATCGGATTCAACGCTCGGTTGCGTCATTGCAGCGGGATGTGCAGGCAGATGTCGACACCTGGCTCGCTGACCGCAATCGCGATGCCGACCTGGCTTTCCTTTATGGAGTGCCTGAGCACGAGATTGTCGCGCTCGCGACTGAGCTTCCGGCCGAGATCGTCGTCATCGGCGCGCGGCCGGAGATCGGTCCGCATCGCTTCTCGCACGTCAGCCGCTTCGTCATCGATCACGTTCCCTGTTCGGTCCTGGTGATCGCACCCGATTAGTGGCTGATGACCCCTGTCGATCGGGAAGGCGGGAGCCATCCTGGTCGATGCTCGTACCGGCGATTACAGCTCCGGATCACGTTCCTTATCGCGAATGAGCTTGCCGGCCACCACGACCGCGGCTCCAGCGAGCGCCAGTCCAGCGACGCGTTCGGTGTCACGAGGAATGCCGACGCCGGTAGCGGGCAGGCTCGTCCCAGTGGGTACGGCGCAGATGCCATCGAGGCAGGTGAGTCCTTCGTCATCGCAACACGCGAAGCCATCGACACAGGGCTGCCCATCGCCCACGCAGCCACGCGGAAGATCGCAGATCGCCTCGAAGCAGGTAAAGGGCGCCTGGCAGCTTCCCTCGACCAGCTCGCACGGGTCGCCATACGTGCCAGGCGTTGCCTGGGCGGCGGCCGGCTCCGCGATACGCGCGACCCCAAACGAGCTCAGGGCAGCCGCTCCGATCCACCTGATCGCGTCGCGTCGATTTGCCCGCGTCCCCAGCCCGCGCGCAAGCGCATCGAATCGTTGTGTGTCCATGAACATCGCACCCCAGCATGTGCTCGTGTTGGTCCCTCTGCTCTTGGAACGCACCGTGCCGGCGAATCGTTTCATGGTTGCTTGCCTACGGATCGGTACGCCAGCAACGGACCATCTTTCCCACTTCAGGCGAACAAATCGGCAGAACGAACACCTGAACGCCATCTCTCTCAACGTGCGTTCGAGACCAAGTTTGTGCGAAAAATCACATGATTCAGGGCAAAATTCGCGTTTCGGGCCATGTTCTTGTATACAACTTGCCATAGCGTTGACACCGAACTTTCGGAGGAGTAGCGTATTTGCACAGGGGGATTTTGCTCTCGCTGATCGGTAAAAGTGGAGTCGGGTAACACCTGACACGTGCTGGAAGAGAGACCGCACCTGTCCCACGAGCCCCGGTAGGCGGGTTATGGCAGTGACGTATTCGTTGGACGACGTCCCTTTTGTCATACCCGCGAAACCTGGAACGATGACCGATTCGCACGCACCGGACACTTTTTGGAGATCGTTCCATGAGTGATTCAGGCCGCAAAATCTCGATCTTGCTCGCGGTAGCCGCCTTCCTGGTGGCCGGCATGTTGTGGGTCTCTCAACGCTCCGCCCATGCTGAAGGTCTCGACGATCTCGTCGGCGCCGTGCAAAACACGATCGAGCCAGAGAGCGAATCCGATCCCTCCCTCCTCGATGTCGTCACCGAAGCGCCGGTCGCCCAGCCCATCGTCGAGAGCGTCGCTCCGGTGGTGGAGGTCGTCGAGCCGGTCGTCGACACCGTCGCAGCTCCCATCGAAAACCAGATCGTCGAGACCGCGCCGGTCGAAGCAGTGGTCGATCAGGTCGTAGCCCCCGTCGTCGAAGTCGTCGACACCGGCGAGCTTCCGGCCGCCGAACCGGTGACCGACATCGTCACGATTGTCGAAGCGCCGGTCGATACCGTTGTTGCGCCGATCGCCGAGAACATCGAACCGGTGACAGATCCGATCCTGGCTCCCTCGGAGACCGACTCAACGGCGACCTTGCCCGAGAACTTGCCGCTCGAACCTCTTGTTCGAACTCGACGGGCCAGCACTCGTTTCCGATCTGGGCCAGCAACCGGTGCTCGATCTGACTGTGCTCGATCAGCTCGACCAGGCTCCGATCATCGAAAACCTGCCTTTGGCCGAGCTGCCGATCATCGGCGATCAGGTCGCTCCTTCACCTGACTTGCCGATCGTCGAAACGGTGATCGACTCGCTCCCGGAGATCGATCTCGAACCGGTCGCTGATGTCACGCAGGATCCGCTCGTTACCGAAACGCTCACCACCGTGTCCGAGACGCTCGACGGCCTGACCGAAAGCGGTGGCGTTATTCTCCAGCCGATCGATCTTCCCATCGAAACCGCTCCCGTGGTCGCGGCGCCGATCGATACCGTCCTGGAGCCGGTCGCGCCGGTATTGGAATCGATCGTCGATTCGCTGCCCGAGATCCTGGAGCCTGCTCAGCCAGTCATAGAAATCGTGGTCCCGGTCGTCGAACAACAAGTGCCAGTCATCGTCGACCTCCTTCCCGAGCTGTCGCCCGTGACCCAGCCAGTCGTCGAGATACTCGAACCAGTCGTTGCTCCAATCGACGATGTCCTCACCCCAGTGCTCGAGCCGGTCACCCCGATCCTGGTTCCTGTCGTCGAAATCCTGGATCAGGTGCCGCCGATCATCGAGCCAGTGATCGTTCCGGTGGTCGACGTGCTCGAGCCCGTCGTGCCGATCACCGATCCCATCACCCAGCCGATCGTGCCGATTCTCGAGCCGGTGGCTCCGATTCTCGATCCAGTTCTTCCAGTTCTGGTTCCTGTGCTCGACCCCGTCTCCCCAGTCGTGAACCCGGTCGTCGACCCGGTGATCCCGGTTCTCGACCCTGTCTTGCCGATCCTCGACCCCGTGCTTCCGATCCTGGAACCGGTCCTCCCGACTCTCGATCCTGTGCTGCCGGTCCTGGAGCCGGTGCTGCCGATTCTCGAACCGGTCACGCCGATCGTCGACCCAATTCGCCCGATCATCGATCAGATCCTCGATCCCGTCAGCCCGATCGTCGATCCGATCATCGAACCTGAGCTCCCCGTCATCGTGCCGGAAATTCCGGTCGTGATTCCGACCACACCGGTCATCGTTCCAAACCCGGTCGATCCGGCGACTCCACCAGTCAACGTTCCCAGTCCGGTCGACCCAACCGCGCCTCCAGCGATCGTTCCCGAGCAGCCGGCGGCACAACCTTCGAATCCCGTACCCGCCCCCTCGGCCGGCGAGCGCCCCGACAGCGGCTCCGATGTCGGCATCGAAAGCCAGCAACCTGTAGCGTCACCGCAGGTCACCCGCCCGGTTGGCGAGTTCGTCACCAGCCTCACGGTCGATCAGCTCACCACCGGACCGCGGTGGTCGCCGGCCGGAGAAGACACGCACGAAATCGATAGTGCCACCCAGTTGAGCGGTGCTCCTGGTGACCGTTTGCAGTCGATCGTTCCGGTCGATGCTGGCGCCGGTGGCAGCTCCTCCAGCAGCGCGGCAGCACCCCTGGCCGTGCTCGCAGGTGACCTCTTCGACGTGCCGGGCGGATCGGTGGCCCACCTCGCACTCGATTCGAGTATCCCCTCGTCCATCTCGCAAACCGTTCCGGTTCCTCCCGGATAGCCGGTCCCTGGGTAGGTGCTGCTCGCCAGTGCCTTCCCGATGCGGACCGAAGAACTATCCGTTCGTGGCTCTTCGCGCCTGTGCGAAGACCAGAGATGAGAGGAACAGAACATGTCTCGTATCGCACGCGCTCTCAGCATTCTGCTCGTTGCCCTGCTTACCTTTGCCAGTGTTGGACACGCGTCCGCTGACTCCACTGGTCTGCTCGGCGGCACTGATCTTGGCGATATCGTCGAAGTCGTTGTCGATGACCCAACCGTCTATGTCGAAGACGTTCTGAACGATCCGGTTGTCGACGTCGTCGACGTGGCTCCGGTTGCCGAGGTGGTCGAGGACAACACCGTTCAGACTGTCGTCGAGTACATCGACCCGGTGGTCGAAATTGTCGATGACACCTCAGTGCTGGACGATTCCGTCATCGCGCCAATGACCGATGTCGCTGGAGATGCCGAGATTCTCGACAACGTCGACGTGATCGACGACATCCAGCTCGGCGAAACCACCACCGTCGTGCAAGACACTGTCGATGCGGTCGTCCTGGACACCGACGTTCTCGATGAGAACACCGTGACCGATATCGTGAATATCGATCAGGTGCTCGGCGACGCCGACATCATCGATGCCGACAGCCAGCTTCTCGACGATGTTACGAATGTCGATCTCGACAACGTGCTCTCTGGCGATTCCGACGTGACCGATCTCGATCTCGGCGGCATCCTGAACGGCACCGACTCCGATCTGGTCGACCTCGACAACCTGCTCAATGGCGATTCCGATCTCATCGATCTCGATTCGCTGACCCTCGACGATGTCGACGCCCTCGATCTGGACAACGTCCTCGATGACAACGTCCAGTTGGATAACGTCCTCAACGGCGATGTCGAGCTGATCGACCTCGAAAACTCGCTCGACGAGCTCGAAATCCTCGATGGCGGCATCCTGAATTTCGACGAGTCGCTCAACGAGCTCGATCTGCTGAACGGCGGAATCCTCAACGATGTGGTCGACGGTGGGATCGCCAATGACCTGGTCGATGGCGGCATCCTCAACACCACGATCGGCGGCGATGTGGTCGATCTGGACAACACCCTCAACGATCTGGACGTTCTGGACAATGACGGCGGCATCCTCAACGACGCCGACCTCGACCTCCTGAACGGCCTCCTCGAGGGCGGAATCCTCAATGGTGACCTGCTGAACCAGAACGACATCCTGACCGGCGACATCCTCGATGGTGGCATCCTCAGTGGAGACATCCTGACGGGTGACATCCTCAACGGGAACCTCAATGGCAACACCATCATCGGCGGCGATCTTCTCTCCAATGTGATCGGGGACGTCTCCCTGATCGAAACTGGCGACCTGGTCGGCGGCGACGTCATTGGCGGCGACGTTGTTGGCACCATCATCGATGGCGACCTCATTGGTGGAGACGTCGTTGGTGGCAATCTGGTCAACGTCATTGGTGGCGATGTGATCGGTGGCGACATCACCAACATCCTGAACGGTTGCCTCTTCGGTTGCCAGAACAGCGGCAACGGCAACCAGAATCAGGTCATCGATCTCGACGATCTGTTCGGTGACATCGATTTCGATCTCGGTGGTCTGGTGAATGGTGGAACCACGAACAACATCACCAACAACAACGTGGTGAACAACGTCGTGACGACCATCGTCAACACCTGGAACAACGGTGGCAGCGGCACGGGAACCAACCCTGGCGGCTCCGGCTCGACCACGAACAACACGACGATCAACAACACGACGAACAATGTCACGAATAACAACGTGACGAACACCACCACGACAAACAACGTCACCAACACCACGACGAATAACGTCACGAACCACACGACGATTCACAAGACCATCGTCAAGCGCATCAACAGCACCACGGTCGTCTATCGCTCTGGCGGAACGGTCGTGAAGAAGATCGTGCGCACGTCGGGCAGCGGTCATGTGACCAAGTCCGGTTCGGGCGGCGGCCCCAAGGTGAACGCACTCCCGAACACCGGCGGCGCGCTCTTCGGAATGTCGGCATCGGAGTCCCAACAGCTCGTTCTGTTGATCTCCCTGGCGCTGATGGCCGCAGGCGCCAGCCTTCGCCTGGCTGGGCAGCGCCGTTCGATCGCCTGAACAGCGCGATCGCGAACGTTGGTCTCTGAGTGAGACGCACATCACACAGCATGGTAGCGACACCGGTCGCACATCGATCTCAGGCAAGCACCAATGACCATCGCCGACGGCGACGGCAGGAAGGAGAACCGACAGGCTAAATTCGGATCGAGAGTCGCCAGCAGACCAGCGCCGTGCGTTCCCCCTTTCGGCCAGGACTGGTGGCGGCTCCCAAATCCGGATCACGAGGCCAGACACGATTTTCGAACCGTTTCGTTGGTGGTCCCCAAAGCGCTCGGAAGCCTCTCTCTTCCGAGCGCGCACCCGGGGATCACCAACCCGGTTCACTGGTCCATCGTCATCGAATCGACTCGAATCGAATCGAAATGAAATGAAGGTTGACGCATGATGCAACGCCGGTTCGCCCCAGTAACACGCCGGGAGCTAATAAGGATGGCAATGGCGGGAATGGCCGTCGCTGCCGTCGGAAGCGACCGCGCCCACGCGCAGGGCACCCCTGCCGCCCAGGATGGAACCCAGACCGCGCCCGCACCAAATTGGACATTCTCTGTCTTCAACTTCCAGGATCCGTATGCCGGCGAGATTCAAGTACCGCAGGACGAACCGGCAGGTATGCGCTTTGTGGGCGCGGAGGTCGAGATCGTCAACGAGTCCGGGCAGGGGCTCGCCTTTACTCCCATCGACATCCGACTTCGCACGCGCGACGGCATCGAGTACCGCGGCGGGAGTGCCATCGGCACCGATCCAACCATCAATCCGCGCAATCTGAATCCCGGTGAACGCTCGCGCGGCTGGGTGCTCTTCACCGTTCCTGACGGGAGCGAGCCAGTCGAGCTCGTCTATCTCGCGCCGCAGCCCCAGTTCCGTATCGCGCTCCAGGACATCGCATCACCGTGACACCGATTGCAGAGGAGGGACTTCCCTGTGGTTGCGCTTGCGCTCGCGAATCGTTGGTGCGCCTTTGGGCCATCGATCCTGCGAGTCGCCGTTGTTCACGCGTGGCTCGGGAACGCACCAGCCCCCCAACCTCGCAAGGGCGACCACAGGGCAGTCCCCCGCTCGCTGGCGACGGCAAGAGGAACGATCGCGCTCGTTGGGACGAAGACAAATCGCCTGCCCCGGTAGGGGAGGAACCAAGGAGGTCATGACATGTGCCGAATCATTGCGAGCCTGACCATCATCCTGGTAGCGCTTGCCTGCCTGGCCACGCCATCCGTTGGGGCGCAGGAGGCAACGGGGAGCTACATCGTTCAGATCCGTTCCGGATCGTGCGAAGCTCCCGGAGATGGGCTGGCCCAGCTCGAGGACGTGACCTATGCAGGCACCGAAACCGTGGGGGCCGCTGACGCCGCGCGCGCTGCTTCGTCCTATTCGGTCGCCCCGGTCTCGCTCGAGTCGCTTACCAGCGCGAGCACGGCGGTCGTGGTGCTGGACGGCACCAGCAAGCTACTGGTCGCGTGCGGGGAGATCGGGGGAGTCATCGGTTCGGATGGCGCCCTCTCCATCGGCTTGCGGCCGGTTGGGGAGTCCGGTATCAGTGGCATTGCGTACTTGGCGCCGAATACCGCCAACCTCGCGCAAACCGGTATCTCCACCTTCCTTGCTGTTACCGGGGCCACCAACGAAGGCTCCGCCCCGGCAGGGACCGTCATGGAGTCAGGCGCATACTCCTCGATGGTGAGCAGCCAGTTGACGATTCTGGTCGGCAGTCTGCAACGCATCGATGCCTTGTTCGATCAGGCGGCGCCCAGCGAGAGCGCCTGGTCGAGTCAGGTCGGCGGCGAGCTCTTTCTTTGGAAGCTGCTCTACCGGGTAGCCCAGGATGTCGAACCTCCGGCTGACTTCGTGGAGTTCAACCAGCAGTACCTCGAAGCGCTCGGGCTGCTGGACAGCGCGGCGAGTGACATCCTTCAGGCCCTGACAACCAGCGACCAGCAGATGCTCGCATCCGCCGCCGCCAAGATTCAGGACGCCGTCACCATGCTCCGCGGGCTCCAGTCGTCGCAAGCGTCCGCGACGCCGGCCGCGGGAACACCGGTTCCGTAACTCCCGCGAAAGTCAGCTCGTCGTGCCGGATTCCCCGGTGCGACGAGCTTTCGCTGCTGCCGCTTTTGGAGCAGTACACGCTCGGCAATCGAGCTCGAAAAGCTGCCTGCGTTCACAGGAAATTCCCCGCCCGGAACCCCTCGTAGCGCTGGAAGGGACTGTGCTAGACTGTACGTACACTGTGTACGGTTGCTTTTCTGTCACAGGTTCCCGCCCGAGCCGGTTCCCCGTCCCCCACGGTCACCGGAAACGAAACCCGTTGTCAGCGCGTGTGCTGGAACGCGCTGTCTGGTACCGCTCGAGAGGGACAACACCCATGTCAGACGATCTGCCCATCGTAGGCCGCCCCCGCGGCAGCGCCTGGCGCCAACTTCAGGCCGAAGGACTCCTCTGGGAGGGCCAGATCCTGGTTGCCGGTGAAAGCACCGATCTGGCGGCCCTCCTGGTGGTGACCAACGAGCGGCTGGCCTTGATCCGCGGCGGAGTGATTGCGCTCGATATCCGGCATGAGTGGATCTCCTCCCCACCAACGCTCAGGCGCACCGGCACGGTTGGGCTGCAGGTGATCACGCCGGGTCAGCGGTTGCCTGAAGCGATCACCTTCATCGTCCGCGAGGGACGGCTGGCCGCTGCCGAGCTGGTCGATGTGCTCACCCCGCAAGAACGGTATGAGCCGGATTTCCCGACCTGGAGCTCCAGCATGTTCCTGGACGAGGAGCCGATCATACCGGCGCGTCCAGCCCCGTACGAACGCAAGCATAGTCCGGCGCCGGTCGATCCGCTGCCGCCATTTCCGGTCTATGCCGCGCTGGATGACGATGATTTTCCGCCAATCGCCCCCGCGCCCGATCCCATGCCGGATTGGTCCGGGGCGCCCCGGCTCGCGGCCGGCGCGACCGTTGACCCAAGTACCAACGTCATCCCTCGCCAGAACGATTGGAATCTCAAGCCGATCGATGGGATGGACAACCGGGACCGCCGCAATCGCCGTGCCTGGGCGATGCGTTTCGCCGCGCTCTTCCTGGCGATCGCCGGGATCGCGGCGTGGCAAGGTGGCATGTTGCCGGAGTATTCCAGCATCCGGGACCGGTTCGAGGACAACTCGCCCGAAATCCAGACGATTGCCCAATTGCCAGACGGCACTCCGACGCAAGAGCCGACTACGGCGCCCGAGAAGACTGCCGTCGCGGCATCGACCGAGACGCCAGAAACCAGTGGTGATGACAGCGCTGCCAACGGCCCGAGCTCGACGCAACCTGAGCCAACCTACGCGCCCGCTGAGCAAACTGCGCTGGCGCTGGGCGTCGGCGGTGGCGAAACCGATCCCCCCGATAGCGACGTGAATGCCGCGCAGGACGATCCGGCCGCCACCGAAGCCCCGGTGATCGCTCCGCCGGATGCAACCCAAACCCCTGCGATCGAGCCGGCCGACGAACCGGCCGCAGACTGAAACCGCCGAGCCGGCCGCTGAAGCGACCGATACGCCCGGCAATGTCATCCAACCAACCGAAGCGCCGGCCGAGAGCGGCGGGGTGCTCGATTTCGAAATCACCGATTTGCAGATGGGCGCCTCACTGCCGGACCTGACGCTTGGTCCGTTGCAGGACGAGCGCTGGGTGGTGGTAACGGTCGACGTCAAGAACGCGGGCACCGAGCCGGCAACGCTCGACATGTCGCAGTTCAAGCTCGCCAATGCGGAAGGGGATCCGCTGGATCTCGATTCTGCCACTGGCGCGGTCGCGTCGTATCTCGGCATGGGAGAGAGCAACGGCGTCAAGGACACCAAAGAGATCGGCCCGGGCGAGCGAACCTCGGTGGTGCTGGTCTTCGTCCCGCCGGCGGCCGCGACCGGCCTGACGCTCGAAGCAGGGGACGCTTCGCTCCCCCTGGCGGCGGGCTCCACCGGCCAAAGCGGCAGCGGCACGATTGCGCAATCCACCGATCTCTCCGCGCAGTTGCTGGTCAACAACTTCAAGCAGTATGCGATCGTCACCCCGACCGCGACGCAAAATGCCAAGACTGTACCGGCCTTCGTGAACCCGTGGGATGTGGAATGAGCCAGAGTTTCCGGGTTGCGCCCGCCATTCACTTCGGATACGGCGTTTCTGGTCAAACCGGTGAGCTGGTTCGCTCGCTCGGGGTCTCCCGGGTGCTGGTGGTCACCGACGCGGGCATTCGTGCCGCCGGCATCTGCGAGCAGATCGAAGCAACCCTGGCAGCCAGCGGGATCGCATTCGACATCTACGATCAGGTGAGCCCGAACCCGCGCGACTACGAATGCCTGGCCGCGGCCGAGCTGGCGCGCGCCATCGGCGCGGAAGCCGTGGTGGCTGTCGGCGGGGGAAGCCCGATCGATCTTGCCAAAGCGGCGGTCGGACTGGCGACCAACGATGGCACCGCGCTCGATTGGGTGGCGCCGCGCACCTTTGCCAATGCCCCGTTGCCGTTGATTGCGGTGCCTACCACCGCCGGCACCGGGAGCGAGGTCACCCGCAGCTCGGTGATCAATGACACCGCGCGGCAGATCAAGGTGTCGCTGCGCGATTGGGCCATCGCGCCAAAAATTGCGATTGTCGATCCAGGACTCACGCTTGGCTTGCCGCCGCTGCTCACCGCATCGACTGGCATGGATGCGCTCACGCATGCCATCGAGGCCTATACCTGTAACCGCGCCACCCCAATCAGCGATGCGCTGGCGTTGCACGCCATTCGCCTGATCGGCCCCAACTTGCCGGTGGCGGTAGCGGATGGGTCCAATACCACCGCGCGCGAGCAGATGATGCTCGCGAGCACCATTGCCGGCATGGCCTTCAGCAATGCCGATGTGGCCGCGGTGCACTGCATCGCCGAAGCCCTCGGTGGCCGGTACGACACGCCACACGGGATCGCCAATTCGACCTTCCTTCCCTGGATCTTCGCCTTCGATGCGCCGGCTGATCCGCAACGCCATGCCGATGTCGCGGTTGCCCTGGGAATCGCCACCGAAGATGACGAGCCGGGATACGCCGCCGAACAGGCATCCCGCTATCTGGTCGATCTGGGGCGCACCATCGGAATTCCGCGCTTCCGCGAGCTACATGGTGTGCAGGAAGACGACTTCCCCTGGATCGCGTCAGCCTCGGTTGCCAACCTTTCCAACGCCAGTAATGCCCGCGTGATGGACGACGCCGACTACCTGGGCATCCTCGAATCCGCCTGGAATGCTTGATCCAGGCACCCAATCCGCCAGTCACGACTTCGATATCTGGGGATTTCTCGTCACGCGCGCGTGGAAAACCGCTAAACTCTCCCGACGCATCGGAGGTTTCGCGTGAGCTCTATGGAAGAAACTGTGATCGACCAAATAAAAGACGAGACATTGGAATCGGTCGACGAGGCCGCTGTCGCCGACATCGCGGAGCAGGAGTCTCTCGAGGCCGTGGTCGATACACCTGTGTCTTCCAGCGAATCCGAGGAACCCGTGGTGGAGGAGACGATCGATCTCGAGGTGATCGAAGTCGAGCTGCCAGAGGCGCCCGAGTCGATTGCCCCGGATGCCGAGATTGCGGCAGATGAATCTCTGCCGGTCGAAGCCGTTGCCAGCGAACCGGTTGCCGCGGCCGATCTGATCGCCGCCGACGCCATCGTGGCGGCAGCCGAGGCAGACGCCGCCGCGGCGGAAGCGGAAGAACCGGCCATCCCGGTGGAGATGCTGACCTGGGGCTTTATCGACCAGAATCGCAAGATCCACCAGAACACGACCGAGAACTACCGCGGGCATGTGGTCGGCAAGGCCTATGACAGCCCGGAGAACCAGATCGCCGAGCTGGAGGCCGCGTTCACCCAGTTCGTGAAAGATGCCGATCTGATCGAGACGGATGCCGAGAATGCCAAGAACAAGGTTGGCATTCTCGGCCGCATCCGCAAGCTCAAGGCCAGCGCCGGCAAGGCGGATGCCCTGGGCGATTTCGATTCGCTCTTCGGCCGCTTGCGCGCGCTGGAGGCGAAGCTGGTCGAAGAGATCGACGCCAAGAAGCTTTCCAAGGAATCGCTGATCGCGCGAGCCGAAGAGATCAAGGAGTCGACCGACTGGCGCGCCACCGGCGATGCCTACAAGGCGCTGTTCGAAGAGTGGAAACTGGTCGGAGCAACCGGCAAGGAGTCGGACGACTCGCTCTGGGCCCGCTTCATCGCCGCGCGCGAGTACTTCAACCAGCGCCGCTCGCAACACTTCGAGCAGCGTCAGGAACAGTGGGGCGCCAATGCCGCGCTGAAGCAGGAGCTGATCGTCAAGGCGCACGAATTGAGCACCTCGGACGATTGGCGCGGCACCAGCGAGGCGCTGCGCAATCTCTTCGCCGAGTGGAAGAAGGTCAGCAGCGCCGGCCGCCAGCAGGACGAAGAGCTCTGGAAGCAGTTCCGCGAAGCGCAGCAACACTTCTACGATCGCCGCACCGCCTTCTATGAGGACAACAAGGCGCGCAAGGAAGCCCTGGTCGCCCGCTCCAGGGAGCTCTCCAGCTCGGAAGACTGGGAAGCCACCTTCGAAGAAATGAAGGCGATGATGGCCGACTGGCGAACGGTTGGCACCGCCGGCAACCGCGATCTCGACAACAAGCTCTGGGACGCCTTCCGGGGCGGCGCAGAACGCCTTCTTCGACCGCCGCTTCGAATCGCAGGCCAAGCGTGAGCAGGAAGCCCGCGAAGCGAGCAAGGGCAAGGAGCAGATCGTCGCTGCCGTCGAAGCGCTCGCCTACACCGGCGACCCCGTTGCCGCGCAGGACGAGGCCGCCCGGCTCAAGGAGCAGTACGACGCGCTTCCGGCGATTCGCAAGGATCGGCAGGACCAGCTCGACCGGCGGCTGCGCAAGGCGATTGGGCGATATCAAGGTCAATGCCGCGGCCGAAGGCGCGCGCCGCGCCGTCACCTGGGAAGGCAAGATCCGCGAAGCGGTCTTCAAATCCAGAGAGCAGCTCAATGGTCTCAGGAACAGCGTGACCGCCAATCAGGAAGCGCTCGCCGCCGCGCAGGCCGATCTGGCGGCTGCCTCCGGGGACGAGGCCGATCTGCTGAAGGACACCATCGCAGCGCTGGAGCAGTCGATCGCGGACGACAATGCCGAGATCGACCGGCTCGAGGCTTCCATCACCGACATCGAGGAATCGATCCGCTAATCCGGGCCGAACAACGAAACGCACCCTCGAACGGGTCCGGCGCACGTGCCGGACCCGTTTCCATCTCACAAGCCAACGCACGGCGAATCACACTGAAAAGCGCGTTCGCCGCAACCACCTGACCGCCGAGGAGCTTGCCGATGAAACCCATGCAGTTTGGAATGATGAAGCTCACCCGCATTCCGTATTCGGATCTGGAACGGGACATTCGCGAAGCGGAAGCCATGGGCTTCGACAGCGCCTGGATCGACGACGATCTCTTCTCGCCGCCTATGCGGAACTGGATGTCTGGTCCGTGCTGGGTGGGTTGGCGGTTGCCACCGAGCGGATTCGGCTGGGCACGCTGGTCTCCGTGCCGACCTTTCGGTTGCCTGCGGTGATGGCGACCCAGGCGCTCACGGTCGATCACATGTCGAACGGCCGCGTCGAGGTCGGCATCGGTGCTGGTGGCGCGGTCGAAAGCTATCCCGCGATTGGATCCGAGCCCTGGACGCCGCGCGAGCGTTCGGAGCGGCTGGAGGAATACGCGGCCATCCTCTCGCACATGCTGCGGGGAGAATCGATCGACTATTCCGGCCAGCGGTATTCGGTCAAGGTCGAACAGGTGGTGCCACCGGTGCAGCGTCCACGTCCGCCGCTGACAGTGGCGGCGCACGGCCCCCGCGGAATGCGCATCGCGGCCAGATATGCCGATGGCTGGAATACGCTGGTCAACATGCAAAGTCCCGGCAACACCGACCCAAAGTCGCCGAAGAACCTGAGCGAAGCGGTCGCCAACCTGAACGGATGAGCCAGCAGTTCGACGCAATCTGCGTGGAGAAGGGCGTGACCCGCAAACGGTGCGTCGCAGTATCCTGCTCGACCGCGCGCAGGTCGATCCCTGGTCGTCCGTCGATGCATTCGATGAGTTCGTCGGAGCGTTTCAGGAGACTCGGGATCGAGATGATCGCCTTCTACTGGCCACCGCTCGGCAATACCATTCCCGATCCGGCTGGCAAGGAAATCGGTCCGCTCGGCCGCGTCGCGAAGATATTCCGCTCAGCGCCGAGCAACAACGTCGCCATTCGAGCGGGTCGTCGCGGAACGGATCGCCAATCGGTCGTAATCCTATTCCACGACCCACTTCCGCCAGGGCATGGCCAGACGTTCGATGAGCGCGATCAGCCGAACAACCCGATCGCCATGAGGGCCAGCACGAGCACGCAGGCGAAGACCAGCGGGGTCTTGAGCGACGCGCCGTAAAGCGAGATTGCGTGCCCAAGTCCGGCACTCGAGCCGGACGATTCGCCGATGACCGCGCCGATGACCGCGACGGCCATGCCGATCTTGGCGCCGGAAAAGAACGCCGGTAGCGCCGAGGGGATCTCCACCATGCGAAAGCGTTGCCAGCCGCTGGCGCCCATCGTGCGCAGCAGATCGAGGGTTTCCCGATCGGCCGAGCGGAGTCCATCGACCAGACTGACCACGATCGGGAAAGAACGAGATCAGCGCCACCATCACCACTTTCGGCAGCAGCCCGTGGCCGAACCAGATCAGCAGCAACGGGGCCAGCGCGACCAGCGGGAATCGCCTGGGTCGCTACGACGAATGGGATAGAGCGCGCGCTCGAACAGCAGGAAACGCTCGATGGCGATCGCCACCGGAATGGCGACCAGCACCGCCACGCTGAATCCCACCAGCACTTCCTGCAAGGTCACCCAGGCATCGGCGCGGATCGAGGACCAGTTGTGGATCAGGGCGCGCCAAACGGCACTGGGAGCGGGGAGATACCAGGCGGGCGTATCGCGCACGCGCACCCAGAGTTCCCACGCCAGCAACATGAGCGCGATCAGCCCAAGCGGCAACATCCAGCGCAGCAACGCGGTTCGACCAGGATTCGCCTGGCAGCAACTCGCTCGTCGTTCATGGTGTGACCGGTTCATCGATCAGGCCAAGCTCGATCAGCAACCGGGCTCGCATGACGCTGAATTCGGGCGAGGTCAAGAAATCCGCGCGGGCGAGGACGTGGATCGGCGATCGTTTCGACATAGCGGATGGTTCCCGGCCGCTCGGAGAGCACCAGAATCCGGTCGGAAAGAAAGATCGCCTCTTCCACATCATGGGTGACCAGCAGCACGGTGCGCGGGTTCTCGGCCAGGAGCGATTGCAACCAGCTCTGGCTGGTGGCGCGGGTCATGGCGTCGAGCGCGCCGAAGGGCTCGTCCAGTAGCAGCAGGGATTGGCCGGTCAACAGGGTGCGCAGAAATGCGACGCGCTGGCGCATGCCGCCGGAGAGTTGGGCGGGATAATGATCCTCGAATCCCTGCAGCCCAAACGCCGGAAATCGCTGGCGGGCCGTGTCACGCGCCTGCGGAGCGGGCCATGCCCTGGACTTCCAGGCCAAGCGCGGCGTTGTCGACCGCCGTGCGCCAGGGAAGCAGCAGATCGCGCTGATGCATGTAGGCGGCCTTCCCCAACCGCTCGGCTGCGCTGGTGGTCATTGCCATCCAACCGCACCGAGCCGGCATCGGGTTCCAGCAAACCCGCCAGGATATCGAGCAAGCGTCGTCTTGCCGCTGCCGGACGGTCCGATGATCGAGACGAACTCATGCTGCCCGAGCGTGAACGAGACGTCCTCTCAGCACCTGCAATCGGCGTCGCTGCTCGACGAAGGTCGCCGAGAGATCGATGACGTCGAGCGCGGGAGGCTTCGATTCGGACGCGGTACGGTCGGACAACTGGCGTTCCTGCTTGGTGATGACATAGAAGTGGCGTGGCGCCCTGGTTCGCGATTGTACCGGGATGCACAGGGTGGGTCGGCCATGCACCATCGGAACGGAGCGCACACGATATCCGACGAATCTAGTAGGATATGAATGTCAACGGGCGGGGCCGTCCCGCTGAAGCGTTTCGATCACGAAAGGACTCCGGGTGTCACGTTCGAATGCCACGACAGTTTCGCGCCGCACCATGTTGGGCGGAATAGCCGCGCTTTCCGGGGCAGCCGTGCTGGCGCGCCATGCCGGTGCGCAGGATGCTTCCCCTGCCGCCGGTGAGTGGAGCTATACCGATGTGCTGGGCACCACGGTGACCCTGCCCCAGCAACCGGTGCGCATTGTCGCGAATATCGTGACCGCTGCCGCGCTCTGGGATCTTGGTATCGAGCCGGTGGGCGTCTTCGACTGGACCGTCTCGAACTATCCCGATGGCAACCACATTGCCTGGGGCAACGTGCCGGCCGATCGGGTGGTCAATGTCGGGAATGTCGATGGCAATATCGAGCCGGAAATGCTGCTCACGCTCGATCCGGATATTGTCCTGACCCAAACCTTCGATCCAACCGATCCGGCGCAGACCAACGGTGTCCCGCCCGACTTGCTGGACCAGATCAACGCCATTGCCCCGGTCTTGGTCGTCACCGATATGGCGTCGACCGATGTGTTGGTCGATCGCCTGGTAGAGCTGGGTGCGTCCCTCGGTGCCGATCTGGAGGCGCCGGAGGTCGTCGCCGCTCGCGAGGCGTATGAAGCCAAGGTGGCGGAGTTCCAGCAGATCGCGGCCGAAAAAGCCGACTTGACCACCCTTTTCGGAAACTTCGATGCCGAGCTCATCTATGTCGGTGGCCCGGGTGGCGTGTCCGAGCTCGAATGGCTCGGCGGGCTCGGGCTGAGCTTCGCGAACGCCGATTCCGAAATGGCCGGTGAGTTCTGGGAAGAGCTGAGCGCGGAACAAGCGCTGCTCTATCCCGCCGATGTCATCTTCTCCGATGTCTACAGCGTGCTGCTGACTGCCGAAGATCTGGCGGGTGAACCGGTCTACGCGGCCATGCCGGCAGTCGCGGCTGGGCAAGTCGGGCTCTGGAACCGCGACTTCCCGGTGAGCTACGCCGGCGTTACCGCGTTCCTGGAAACCGTGCTCGAAACCCTCCGCACCGCCGAAAAAGTCACCGGCGACGCAACCCCCGAGGCCTAGAACTTCCTCATCACACGGCAATCACCGTTCATTTCGGACTGTCCCTGCTCCCGCTGCCGGGGAGTGGGGACCGAAAGGCCGCCGCGATGCAGGATGATTACTGTCCAACCGGCGTCATGCGGTAGACTGGCCGATCGTTACCGGCGAGGGTTGCCGGCTTAGACGATCCAATCCGAGCTCCCGACGCGATGTCCATTTCTGTTCCAGGTCAACCGCCCGTGGCGGTCATGCTTCAGCCGCGACACGCCCAGGTGGTCGAGCGGTTGGCTGCCGCATTCGCCGAATCCGGTCATGAGCTGTCGCTGGTCGGCGGCATCGTGCGGGACGCGCTGCTTGGATTCCAGGCGCGATTCGATCTCGACCTCACCACCGATGCGCATCCCGAGCAGATTCTCGCGCTGGCGCCGCGCACCGGGGCAACTTCTACCTATGACATTGGCGCCAAGTTCGGCACCATCGGGTTGTGTTTTCACCGAAGACAACGGCGACGATCCGATCACGGTCGAAATCACGACGTATCGATCCGAGCACTATCCCGACGAGAGCCGCCATCCCGAGGTGCAATTCGGCACCGATCTGACCGCCGACCTTGCCCGGCGAGATTTCACGATCAATGCGATGGCGGTCGATCTGCTCACCGGCGAGCTGGTCGATCCATTTGGCGGGCAACCCGATCTGCATCAGGGCATCATTCGCGCGGTCGGCGATCCCGCGCACCGTTTCGACGAGGATCCGCTACGTTTGCTGCGCGCGGCGCGCTTCGTCAGCCAGCTTGGATTCATGATCGAGCCCGACACCCTGGATGCCATGATCGAGATGGCGCCCAGTATCGACCGCATCAGCCGCGAGCGCGTCTATGCCGAGCTGACTCGTCTGGTGACCGGCACCTACGCCTCCCATGCGCTCGAAACCCTCGCGCAAACAGGGTTGCTCGAACGCACGATGCCCGGCTTGAAGCCGCTCTCCTTGGAAACCGGCGACCGCGGGCCGGTGCATCGGGAAAAAGATCTCTGGGAGCACACCCGGAAAGTGGTCGACAAGGCTCCGCAACGGCCGATCGTGCGCTGGTCTGCCTTGATGCACGATGCCGCCAAACCGATGACCCGCGGATACGACGCGAACGGCGAGATCCACTTCATCGGGCACGAGCGCGAAGGGGCCATCCTGGCGCGCAAGGTGCTGGAAGGGCTGCATGCCGACCGTGCCACGGTGAACGCTGTCAGCCACATCGTCGAGCTGCACGGCCGCCCGGGAACCTATGAGCGCGGTTGGACCGATAGCGCGGTGCGCCGGCTGATGCTCGATGCCGGCGACGAACTGAACGATCTGCTCGATCTGGCCGCCGCCGATGTCACCTCGGCGCGCGCGTTTCGCCAGCAGGCCGCGGCCCAGCGGATCGCCGGGTTGCGTTCCCATATCGAGCGGCTGGAGATCGAGCGAGAAGCCGACCAGTGGAAGAGCCCGCTGGACGGCGACGAGCTGATGGCCGCCTTCGATCGCAAACCTGGCCGTTGGATTGCCGAGATCAAGGACCATCTGCGCGAGCTGGTGATCGATGGGGAGCTCGCGTCGGGCGACAAGGAGCGCGCGCTGGAGATCGCGCAAGCGATGCTGGCCGACCGGGACTGATCCTTCGGGTATCCTCTGCAAACAGAAATCGAGCCGAAACACGTAACGCTGGAAGAGGGAGCGCATTCTTGGAAATCTACGAACATTCGGAGAAGTCGATGCAGGAGCTGATGACGCAGCAAACGCTGACGCCAAAGGAGCTCTCTGCCCTGTTGAGCATCGACATCGACACCATCCTGACCGCCTGCTTCCGCGGCTCCCTCAAGTCGCACATCATCGACCATGATGTCGTCTCGATCGACCGCAAGGACGCCCTCGACTGGATGGCCAAGGGCCAGCCGTAATCAGGAGCGAAACCCGAGCCGCTCGCTGATCGCGAGCGCGGTACGCTGGACCTCCGGCCCGATCTCCAGCAGCCGTTCATCGGACATGCGAATCGTCGGGCCAGAAACGCTGATCGCCCCCACGCACGCGCCGGAATAGTCGAACACAGGCGCGCCGATACACCGGGCGCCTGTTTCGTTTTCCTCGTCATCGACCGAATATCCGCGCAACCGGACGGCGTCGAGCTCGCGTTCGAGCTGATCCGCGCCGGTGATCGTCCGTGGGGTCTTCGACTGGAGCGCCAGGACACTGATGTCGCTCCTGCTGGTGGCGGCTCCAGGTGCTGGCGATCGCTTTGCCGATGGCGGTCGAATGGATGTCGTCCCGTGCGCCCACGGTGGCGGCCATGCGCAGACCGAGTGAGCTTTCCAGGATATCGATGTAGAGGATGCCGGCGCCGTCCGGGTATCCCAAGATTGACCGTCTCATCGAAACGGTCACGCAGCTCCCGCAGGGCGGGTTGGGCGATTGCGCGCAAGTCGATTGCCGCCGACTTGCGGAGCCCAAGTTGCAACAGGCG
The DNA here is from genome assembly GCA_963720855.1 of uncultured Chloroflexia bacterium. Lineage (GTDB taxonomy): Bacteria > Chloroflexota > Chloroflexia > Thermomicrobiales > UBA6265 > JAMLHN01. The sequence goes on from CAVRGV010000005.1 coordinate 462,175, forward strand.
CATGCCCAGGCTGTAGCGTCCCGCATCGTCACGCTCGACATACCCCCGGGTTTCCAGGTTCGCCAGGATCCGCAGCACCGTGACCTTGTTGGTATCGGCCTGCGTGCTCAGCTCCGTAAGCGTGAGCGGTCCTGTGTGTTCCAGGACATCGAGCAGATCGAATGCCTTGTTGAGGACACCAATGTGGTACCGCGCGGCCAGCTCCGGGCCGGCCTGATGGGTCGTCATGGAATTGCCTTGCCGAGACGTCGTGGGAACATCGAGCGCGAAGTGGCAAGCCGATTTCCGTCCAGGGAGCCACTCCACCAATTCTGGACGCTCGTTCCGGCAAAGGTCGGCCGCCATCGGGCAGCGGGGATGAAACGCGCACCCGGAAGGAGGATTGGTCGGCGAGGGAGGTTCGCCTTGCAAGGCAATGTGTGCTGGTTTCGACCGGCTGAGGGTCGGGTGCCGCCTCCAGCAGCGCGACCGTGTACGGGTGGAGCGGGTTGGTGGCAATGAGCCTCGACCGGCCCTTCCTCGACGATGCGGCCGAGATACATCACGGCAATGCGGTCGCTCAGATAGCGCACCACGCTCAGATCGTGGGAAATGAAGAGATAGGCGAGCCCGTGCCGCTGTTGCAGATCGCGCAGCAGATTGAGCACTTGCGCCTGCACCGAGACATCGAGCGCCGAGACCGATTCGTCCAGACAAACGACCGCGGGATTCACTGCCAGCGCGCGGGCGATACCGATGCGCTGCCGTTGTCCGCCGCTGAACTGGAACGGGTATTGGCCCGACCGTGCAGGATCGAGCCCAACCTCGCGCAGCAACCGATCGACCGTTTTGCGGGATCGGTCTCGCCCGGTATCTGGACCGTGAATCTCGAGCGGATCGGCCACGATATCGCGCACCCGCATGCGGGGAGGAAGCGACGTGTAGGGATCCTGGAAGACGATCTGCATCTCTTTGCGCAGGGTCGCGAGGTCGCCCTTGGCAATGGTCTTCCCCCGAAAGCGAACGCTGCCGCTGGTTGGCTCTTCCAGCCAGAGCATCGTTCGCGCCAGCGTCGATTTGCCGCATCCGCTTTCTCCTACCACGCCCAGCGTCTCGCCCTCATCGAGCGTGAAGGAGACATCGTCGAGCGCGCGCACCGACTCGGTCGAGCGGCGCCCGAATGCGCCCGAGCGAATGGGATAGTGCTTGGAGAGGTGATCGACCTGGAGCAATGGCTCGCTCATGCCGCGTACCCCCCTTGCTCCCCAGCTGGATAGAGATGGCAGGCGACCGCCTGCCCAGGCTCCGCCTCGATGAGTGGTGGAGCTACGGTCCAGCAGCGATCCATCACCAACGGGCAACGGGGTGCAAACGGGCACCCGGGTGGAATCGACGCGCAAATCGGGCGGGTCTCCCGTGATGGCTTCGAGCCGTTCATCACTGTCGGCGTCCATCCGTTCGACGGCGCCGATCAACGCGCGCGTGTATGGATGCAGCGGTCGTTCGACGATTGCGTCGCGCGAACCAGATTCCACGATCTGGCCGGCATACATCACCACGATCCGGCTCGCGATCTGCGCCAGCAGCGCAATGTCGTGCGAGATGAAGAGCATGCTGGTCTGCTGACCGGCGCGCAGCGATTCGAGCTCGGCCAGAAGCTGCGCCTGGGTCGTGACATCGAGCGCCGAGGTCGGCTCGTCCAGGATGAGCAGATGCGGCTTCGCGATCATGGCCAGCGCGATCATGACGCGCTGTTGCATCCCGCCGCTGAGCTGGAAGGGATAGGCGCGCAACACCCGGTCGGGATCGGCGATGTTCATCGCGGCCAGCGACTGCCGGGCCAGCGCATCGATGCCGTCGCCCCGTGCGGCGTTGTTGACGCGAATGACCTCGGAAAGCTGATAGCCGACCGTCAGCACCGGATTGAGCGAGTTGCCGGGATCCTGGAAGATCATTCCGATACCGCGGCCGCGAATCTGGTTCATCCGCTTGTTGCTGACCCGCGTGAGATCCTCACCCTCGAAGTCGATAACGCCGCCGGCGACCTTGCCCGGTAGGTCGATGAGCTGCATGATCGCCAGCCCGAGCGTCGATTTGCCCGAACCGCTCTCTCCCACGATGCCCACCACCTCGGCCGGCGCGATATCGAGCGAAACATCTCGCACCGCATGCACCGTGCCCGACTTGGTGGGGTAATCCACCGTCAGATCGCGCACGTGCAGCAGCGAGCTCTCCGCAACGGTTGCGGAAGCCGTCCGAGGAACCAGCGCCGCAACCAGTGGTTCTCGCTGGAACGCCCCCTGGGTCAACTTGGGATCGAGCACATCGGCGAATCCATCGGCGGCAAGCCCGATGGCAAGCACGGTAATGATGATCGCCAGTCCGGGCAGCAGCGCCATCCACGGGTCGATCATCATGTACTGGCGGCCATCCGCCAGAATCGATCCCCACGACGGCGTGGGTGGGCTCAGACCGAGCGCGATAAAACTCAGCAGCGATTCGACGACCACGAAATACGCCAGATTGAGCAGCGCTATCGGCACCATCGCCTGCCAGACATTGGGCAGCACATAGCGCCGCAGCACTCGCCAGCGGGAGGCGCCGACCGCCTGCGCGGCCCGGGCGTAGTCTTTGTTCCGTTCGGAAAGCACCCGGCTCCGTACCACCCGGGCATAGATGACCCAGCTCGAGATACCGAGCACCGCCATCAGGTGCCAGACTGTGCGATTGGGCGATACCGCGAGAATCGCAATGGCGAACAGCACGAACGGAAATGCGAGCTGCACGTCTCCGAGACGCATCAGCGTGGTGTCCGCCACTCCCCCATAGAACCCCGCGACCAGGCCGGTCACGAACCCGATCGCCATGCCTACCACCACCGCGCCAATGCTGATGATGAGTGAGGCACGGGCGCCGTACATGAGCCGGGTGAGGATGTCGCGCCCGAGCGGGTCGGTCCCGAACGGATAGGTCCAATCGCCGCCGTCTTTCCAGGCTGGCGGGAGAAAGTTGTCCCCGAGGTTCTGCTTCAGGGGATCGTGTGGCGCCAGCCACGGCGCGAACAGCGCGATGAGCAGAATTCCAAAGAAGACGATCAGCCCCGCGGTTGCCACCTTACGCTGGCGGATCTCACCCAGGATCCGGCGAAACGATGGTTCGCCTGCCGGCGCAGCGCTCGACACGGTTGTCGTGGTCCCGGCCAGCAAGGGTTCCGTGCTCATCGGAGGCGAACGCGGGGATCGAGCGCGGCATAGGTGAGATCGACGACGAAATTGATCAAGGTAAACACGACGGCCGTGATGAGCACCGTTCCCTGAATCATTGGGAAGTCGCGTTGCGAAATAGCTTGCAGGGTGAGATTGCCGATGCCGGGCCAGTTGAAGATCGATTCGATCACGATCGCCCCGCCGAGCACATAACCGGCTTGCAACCCGATCAGCGTAACCAGCGGAATGGCGGCCACTTTCATGATGTGCACGCCAAGCACGCGCCGCTCGGAGAGTCCGCGTGCCCGGGCAGCCCGCACGAATCCCTCGCCCATGGTTTCGATGAACGCCTGCCGCACCGCTCGAATCTGCAACGGCAGCAGCGAGATCACCAGTGTCGCCACCGGCAAGACATAGCTCTTCCAGCCCGCATTGCCGACCGCCGGAAACCAGCGCAGATTGACCGCGAAGAGCAGCGCGAGCATCACGCCGAGCCAGAAGCCAGGCGTCGCCTGCGCGATCGAGGAGAGAGTCAGGGTCAATCGGTCGATGATCCCATTGGGTTTGCGCGACGCGGCGATACCCAGCGTGAAGGCGATGACCGTGGTGATCACCATGCTGATCGCACCCAGCGCCAATGTGTTCGGCACCGAGTCCAGCACGGTCGACGCCACCGGGCGTCCTCCCCGGAACGATGTGCCCAGATCCCCATGGGCGAGGTTGTTCAGGAAGTCGACATATTGCTGAGAGAGCGGTTTGTCGGTGCCGAGCTTTTGCCGGGTGATATCGAGCACCGACTCCGGCGTACCGGGGGCTTCCATCAAGCGCGCCGGATCGCCGGGAACCAGACGAATGACAAAAAAGGTCAGCGTGATCACCCCAAAGATCACGAGGGCCATTTGCAGTGTGCGTTGGAGCGCGAAGGCGAGCATGACCGTGCCGGCCTGGACCCGCCGCGAGACGGGTCCAGGTTCTCTCGAATTCCTGTTAGCTCAAGGTCGCCTTGGCGAAGACGGTATCGAAGTTCGGCAGCACATTGATGCCCTGCACCGACGACGAATGCGCGACGGTGAAATCGCTGTTGTAGAGCGGAATGTGAATCAGATTCTGCCAGAGATACTGCTGCAGCTCGGCATAGACCGCGGCCCGCGCATCGGTATCGGTGGTCGTGACCCCTTGCTCGAGCAGCTCGTCGACGTTGGGATCGTTGATGCCGACCCAGGCGCCGGGTGACTTGTAGAGTGTCGCCAGCGCCGCGTTCGGATCGCCGTTGCTGCTCCAGCTCACATGGAAGAAGAGACCGGGCTTGTCCTCCGCGAAGAGTCCGTCGACCAGCGCGGCGATATCGGTGATCTGCAGCTCCACATTGAAACCGGCTTGCCCAAGCGAATCGGCAATCGCCTGGCAGACTTCCGGACCGCGTGGCAGGAAACCGGTGACGCCCCAGAGTGGCAAGGTCGGGCCTTCTCCTTCGGCAAAACCAGCTTCGACCAACGCGGCTTTCGCCTTGTCGAGATCGAGCGCATAGACCGGTTCTTGCGGGACCGCATAGACCGCCCCATTTGGAATATGCGTCTGCGCGACCTGGCTTGCGCCTTCGACCAGATTGTCGACCAGCCCCTGGCGGTCGATCGCCCAGGCCACCGCTTCCCGCAGCTTCAGATTGGCAACATCCCAGGGGGCCGCGGCGTCCTGCCGCATCCAGAGGTTGACGTTCTCCAATCCCGTGACCGAGATCAGCTCCACCCCGTCGGTTGCTTCCAGCACGGGGAGACTCTCGGGCGGAACCCGGTCGATCGCCTGCGCCTGCCCGGCCAGGAACGCATTCAGGCGGGTTTGCGCGTCCTGGATGTACTCCCAGACCAGCGTCTGGATAGCGGGCGCGCCACCCCAGTAATCGGGATTCGCGACCATCGTTTTTACGTTCTGCTCGTCACTCGAAAGCTTGAACGGTCCCGTGCCATTGGGGTGCGCCTTGAGCGTCTCGGTGCCGGCCGAAGGCGTTGCGGGATCGGTAGACGGCATGATGTCAGCCGCCGAAAGAATCGGAAGCTGCGCCAGCTCGATCAGGGCCGGAGCGAACGGCGTAGACGTCACCAGCCGGGCGGTGTAGTCGTCGACCACCTCGACCGTGGTCGGCACCCAGCGCGATGCGGTCGTCGTTTGCTCGGCGGTCGCGCCGGTGGCCAGCTCGACCGAGGCTTTCACATCGGCGGCGGTAAACGGTTGCCCATCGTGGAACGTGACGCCCTGCCGCAGCACGAACTCCCAGGTGGTGTCGTCGATCTGCGACCAGCTTTCGGCCAGACCGGGTGAGAACGCCGCCACGTCCGGCGTCTCCAGCATGACCAGCGTATCGAAGATCTGGCGTCCCAGCCGCCACTGGCTCTGCGCGGTCGATAGGTACTGATGCCAGTCGGCCCAGAACGCTTCCGCTATCAGAAAGCGCACTTCTCCGTCGGCTTGCTGCCGCGTGAGCGTGCGCTGCGGTTGGGCGCCCGGCGCGGCCGATGCCGCCGCGGGCAACACCGCCGCTCCGATTCCGAAGAAGGCCGCCGCCTGGGCGAACTGCCGTCGGGTAATCGAACCGTTGTGGAGTTTCTCGGACAGAACTTCGAAGATCTCGCGCTGATTCATCGTTTCCTCCTGGGTACGGGTTACCGCCCGGTGTCCGACGTCGATCGCCACTGCACGTGAGTTCCACGATATGCAACTGAGTTACGAAACTGATTTACAGCATATGACGACACGAAGTGCCAGTCAACTGATCGCTCCAGCCATCCGCCTTATTAGCAAGCCTGCAGGCAGGAATCACCCGGGGAAGTCGAGTGCCGAATGGACGATGCATACGGAGACGCGGACGTTCGTTTCCGCCGTGTCGACGCGATCGGGACATTGTTGGACGTGAATTCACGAACAATTGGTTAACAGTCAGTCACATTGGGAGCGTTCGGTTCAGGTGATTACCACTTTCGAGCGATAACTGCGCCTCTTGACCGTCCCGTACGATCGATTTCTACCGGTGGCCGTGTCCCGCAAACCGTTCGCGAAGGGCGCCTGCCAGGAGGCTGTTCGTGCTCCACCGGATTGAACGGCCAGGAGACCGCTGATGCCGAGCTCTCTCATTTGGTGGATCGCAGATTTTCAGATCTTGCTTCTGGTCTGGACGCTTGGTGGCCCGCTCCAACGTCGGTTCCAGTCATGCCAGTGGGCAGCGGTCACGTGGCACGAAAGGGATAAAAGATGACTTCTGACACTCAGGCATCGGCAAGACCCGGCATTCAAGTCGGGTCGGCCAGCGAGTTTACGCTCTTCTTCCGGGTTATTCCGGGTCATGAAAATGAAATCCGCGAAGCGATTCAAGGATTGCAGCAGACACCCGGATACCGGCCGGGTGATTATGCCCTGCCGATCCAGAGTATCCACGAAGCCAGGTTTGTCCTCTTCGACGACGCCACCCGCCTGCTCTTCGCCACCAGTTTCGATGGCTCATGGGATGCATACATGGACGATTTCGCCATGTCGCCGTTGGCCGGGTTCGATGCCATCTTCCGTCACACGGTGGGATATGGAGGATTACCCGATTTGGCAGCCATCAAAGCGTTCATTCTGGGCGCACAGGTGTCCGCGGATGGGTATTCCCGGAACTACCCTGGATCGGTCAAGGAGCTCCGAAAAGCCAATCGCGTGAACGCCGCGTTTCAGCAAGTGCTCGACGATCCTGCTGCCGCGGAGGTTCTCGAGCATCCAGCACTCGCACCGCTGCTCGCAGAAGCAGCCGACTAGCAGCCGAGGCATCGTCAAGCTCAGGAGTTCCCTGCGTGTCTGATCATATTTCGGGTCCTCGCGCTCTTGCCGAGCCATTGGCGGACATTACCGATTTCTACGCGTTCCCGAGCCCCACACATCCCGGCAGGCTGGTGCTCATCCAGAACACGTACCCATTCGCCCAGCCGGAAACGAGATTTTCCGATGGACTGATCTACCGGTTCCGCATCCGGCCGAGCGATTTCCTTACCTACGCGAGTGGGGATCGAGTCGCTCCGTGGAACGACGAATTCGTCATCGACTGCACATTCTCGCTCCCGGACGAAACTGCTTCCCCGCCTGCAGAGCAGACGGGGATCTGTACCGCCAGCGGTGGATTGTCACAGTCGATCCGCTTCGGCGAGGTTTCGGGAAACCCCAATTCGCCGATACAGGTCTTTGCCGGCGCCCGCTGGGATCCCTTCTTCATGGACGCCCCAGCCGCGTTGAAGACCATAGCAAGTCAGCAACTTGCCTTCACCGATCCCGGCCACATCTATCTCGACGGCAAGAGCGTGCTAAGTCTGGTCGTGGAAGTCGATCTCGCGGCCATGGGATGCAATGCGCCGATGGTTGCCGTCATCACCGAGACATTTACGAATGGCAAGATCCCCATCCGGATCGAACGCGTGGGGCGTCCGGAAGTCAAGAACATGATGTTGGCGCCTAAACAGTTCGACCAGGTCAATCGCGATCTCGAAATTCGCGATCTCTACAACATGGAAGACGCTTTTCATCTCGCTGACGCATATCAGGGAGCCTACCGAGCGCGGCTCGACGCAAATCTCTCCTTCTGGGATGGGCTCGATGGCAAAGCCGACTGGACAGCGGATGAGTCGGGCCGCCATCCGCTCACCGAGTGGATTCTGGCCGACTTCCTGGTCGTGGATATGTCGAAGCCATACCAGGAGTCGGGTTCATTTCTCGAAATCGAGCAGGCGACGCTCGGCGGTAGGAAGCACACGACCTGTGGCGGTCGGACGCCAAACGACGACGTTATGGACACGATCTTTTCCCTGATGATCAACGCCGGGCGCGGGCCTCGTATTCGCGACGGAATCGACCGCGCCTCCCGGCCGGCGAGCCAGGTATTTCCCTATCTCGCTCCACCAAGCCCGGACCCGCCACAAGCTCCGGAGCATCACTAATGGTGGAAACGGGCAGCGTGCGATGAGCATTCATTCCCCCATCCGGCTCGAGCTCGAAGACATCCAGAGCGGCGCGCTGCACGAGCGCCCGACTCCCTACTTCGGCACCTACCTGCTGATTCGCATCGATAATCCGCGGGCTGGACGGGAATTGGTGCGACGGCTCCTCCCGGTCGTCGATTCGAGCCGATCGCTGGACATGCCTCTGAGTGGAACCTGGGTAACTGTCGCCCTGACGTTTCAAGGACTGCGTGCGCTCGAGGTCCCTGCCGAGTCGCTCGCAAGTTTTCCTCCCGAGTTTCAGGAGGGAATGGCCGCCCGGGCGCAAGTGTTGGGCGATGTCGGCGAGAACGCTCCCGAACACTGGGAAGCCCCGTTGGGGTCGCCGGACGTTCATCTCGCAGTGGCCGCGCTTTCGACCACGATCGAGCACCTGGAAGCGGCACTAGCCCGGGCGCGCGCCGCGTTTCAGGATTTGCCTGGAGTCGAGCTGATCTGGCGGCAGAATTGCTACCAATTGCCGAATGGACGCAATCCGTTCGGGTTTGCCGACGGCATGGGGCAGCCCGCCATCGAGGGAAGCGGTCTTCCTGCGACGAACACCTTCGAGGAGCCGATCAAGGCCGGAGAATTCCTGCTGGGCTATCCCGACGAGACGGGTGGCCTACCGCCGATGCCGTATCCCGAGGTGCTCGGCCGCAATGGAACCTACCTCGCCTTTGTCAAACTGCATACCCGGGTAAGCGCGTTTCGCGCCTACCTGCGATCCGTTGCCTCGTCCCCGGAAGACGAGGCTCTTGTTGCTGCAAAAATCGTAGGTCGCTGGCAAAGTGGCGCGCCCCTCGTGCTGAGCCCCGAGCGGGACGATCCGGCGCTGGGCGCAGATCCGCTTCGGAACAACGACTTCCAATACGTCGTCGATGACCCGCAAGGGTTCCTGTGCCCGGCCGGTTCGCACGCACGGCGCATGAATCCGCGCGATGCGTTCACTGGCGACGGCAGTGTCGATGTCCGACTTCATCGCATGATCCGCAGAGGAACAAGCTATGGCCCCCCGTTGCCGGATGGCGTGCTGGAGGACGATGGCGCCGACCGTGGCATCGCCTTCGTCTTTGCCGGGGCGCATCTCAAACGGCAGTTCGAGTTCGTGAAAACGCAATGGGTCAACGAAGGAACCTTCATCGGCGCATCGCATGAGAAAGATCCGCTGGTCGGGCCGAACGACGGAACCGGGACATTCACCATTCCACACCGCCCGATCAGACGCCGGCTGCAAGCGTTGCCGGCGTTCGTCGTCAACCGCGGCGGAGAGTATTTCTTCGCTCCCAGCCTGAGCGCGATGCGTTGGCTGGCGGACCTGGAAAGCCCTTCCGGCGATCCATCAGCAAAGGAGTTCCCATGACCACCCGCACGACACGCTGGGATGTGCTCGACTTCGGCCCACCCCCGGTCGGGACCGAGGAGCCCGAGCATTCAGTCAACGTCGAATATCTATCAGACGGGCGCATAGCGCTCATCACGTTGAACCGGCCTCATGCCGATAACGCAATCACGACCGAAATGGGCGCGGAGCTCACGGCAGCACTGGAGACGATCGCGGTCCGCACGAACGTGCGGGTGGCCGTCATCACCGGCTCGGGCGATCGAGCCTTTTCGGTGGGAAGCGATCTGCGCCAGCGCAAGAACATGACCAAGGAGGACTGGCTGCGCCAGCGCCAGGACTTCGACCGCACGCTCTACACCCTGCGCCAGCTTCGGAAACCGATCTTCGCCGCGGTCAACGGCATCGCCTACGGCGGCGGGAGCGAGATTGCCCAGAGCACCGACTTCATCATCGCGTCCGAGAACGCGACGTTCGGTCAACCGGAAGCCATGATCGGCCTCTCCGCTGGGGGCGGATCGCCCGCGTTGCTTCCACGATTGCTTCCCCCGGGCAAAGCCATGCAGATGCTCTTGACTGGTCAACCGATCACCGCCCAGGAAGCCTGGCGGCTCGGCATGGTCAACGAGATCCACCCACCTTCCGAGCTGAGAGCGGCGGCCTTGCGAATCGCCGAATCGATTGCCAGCAATTCTCCAACCGCGGTGCAGTCCGTCAAGCGCGCCGTTCGTCTCGGCGAGGGAGAAACCCTGGAGCAGGCCATCGCCATCATGATGGACAACCACTGGCGCTCCGCGGTGCATCCGGACCGGGTCGAAGGCATTTCGGCGTTCAATGAAGACCGAGATCCCACCTTCCAGGACGCAGATTACTAGCCCCCATTTACCGTTGGGACGATGAGGAGAAGGAGTGAACGATGGTTTCCGCGACTGAGCTCGAACAATCCCGTGCGAACCTGGTGATGGTGCAGGGCGCCCCGCATCCGTACAACGCCGAGGCTCCGCCCGATGCATTGCTGCAACCGATCACCCCAACCGATCTGCATTATGTGCGCAGCAATTTCGCGCTTCCGGAGCATGATGGAACCCTGCGAATCGACGGCGCGGTGGGCGATCCCATTACGCTGACGCTTGATGCGCTGCGGGCGCTGCCTGCGCAGACACTCACCATGACGATGGAATGCGCGGGAAACGGCCGGCTCGACATGAAGCCGTTGCCAGTCGGCGAACCGTGGGGTGGCTATGCGGTTTCCACCTCGTCCTGGACCGGCACGCCGTTGAGCGGCATCCTGCAATCGGCCAATCCGGGATCGGACGCCGTAGAGATCGTTTGCTACGGAGCCGATCACGGTCCCTATTACGATTACGAGGATCTTCAATTCATTCGCTCGTTGCCCTTCGAGCAGTCGATCGATGCCGCGTCGGCCATCCTGGTTGCCTATGAGATGAACGGCGAACCGCTCAACGCCGACCATGGAGCGCCGTTTCGGTTGATCGTGCCGCATTGGTATGGCGTCGCCTCCGTCAAATGGCTGACCCGGATAGAGGTCGTTACCGAGCCGTATCAAGGCGAGTTCCAAACCGCGCATTACATGTACGAGTGGCCCGATCGTCCGCACGAGCCGGTCGACCTCATGCTCGTACGCGCGCGCATCACCGATCCGGAACCATTGGATACGATCCCCGATGCTCCGTACACCATCCGAGGCAAGGCCTGGTCGGGTACCGGCCCTGTTACCAAGGTCGAGATCAGCTTTACGGGTGAAGGTGACTGGTTCGCCGCGGAGCTCGCTCCTGCGGACGAACCTTACGCCTGGCAGGAATGGTCCTACGAATGGACTCCCGCCAAGAAAGGACGCCATTCCATCCGGGCACGTGCGACAGACGCGGCCGGCAACATTCAGCCCGACCTACCGCCCTGGAACCGCCTGGGCTATGGGAACAATGCGGTCGAGATCCGGTGGGTCGACGTTCGCTAGCGGTTTCGCCAGCATCTGCCGGCAGCGTTCAGCAAGCGCACCGGCAGATGTAGAGCGACGAGACAGACTGGCATCCTGGCGATTCAACCCAGGTGGCAAGCTCAGCCAGACGAGGACGCTCTCGCCCGCAGGACGACGCAGAGGGACAAGCGATCAAATAGACATAATTAACATCGAAGGCGGAAGCGGATCAGGAGGCGGTGAAACCAAGCACCAGGGTAATCAGCAGCCACTGCACCAACGGTGCCGGGAAGGTTCCTCCCGGCCAGCGGCGAATGCCCCGGCAGACGAGCGCGACCAGCAATCCTGCGGTCAGACCGGCCAGGAACGCGATCGGGAGATTGCCGCCGTCGGCGCTCGAGCCAACCCGGATGACATCCCCAAATCCCCAGGAAACCGCGAAGAGCGCCGTGCCGATATCGATACCGCGGGTGCCGTTTGGAAAGCCGAGCGGCACGATCCAGAAATTGATCGCGTGATACGCGGTCGCCATGAACAGTCCGAGCAGCGCGATTTTGATGACCTCATCGATCGGACCGGCCAGCAGGCGGGCGATCAGCAGCATGATCGGAACACCGATCAACAGGTAGCGTGCCTGTTGCGCGATCCGCCCCGGAACCTCAGGTACCCAGAGAGAGGGGAGCGACGTTTCCTCGATGCCGCGCGCCGCCGCACGTCGGATGTAGGCGAGCGCCAGCAGGGTCGCCAGCAGCGGACCGGCCAGCCGTCCGATATACCAGTCCCATGGCGTATCCTCGACCGCCACTTGCGGAGCGGCAAAGACCGCGATCAGCAATGGCCAGATGGCGTGCTGCACGATCGTCAGATTGAACCAGCGGTAGATCTTCTTGAGAAACTGCAGGCTGCCGCCCTGCAACGCCCGCCCGAAGATCCCCGGTTCAGATGGTGCCGGATGGTTCATTCCCATCGGTGCATCCCCGCTGACTTGTCATCCTGAACGCAGTGAAGGATCTCTCCCGCGTTCCCCAACAGCCCCGCACCGATGCGTTGCGCTCCTCCGACGAGGAGAGATGCTTCGCGCTGCTCAGAATGACATGGAAAGGAGAGCCAGCGTAGTCCCGAAGGGACTTCCGGCGAGCCGGTAGCGTGGGCCTCGCCAAAACCCCGTTCGACCTCGACAACAAAAGGGGCAGCCTCCAAAAGCGAAGGCTGCCCCATCGTATGCATTCGATCTATCTGCTGACTGCCGATGACCGACAGCTCGTCTAAAGCACCAGCCGCAGCGGCTTTTCCAGATAGCCCTTGACCGCCTGCAGGAAGCGGGCGACTTCGGCGCCGTCGGAAATGCGATGGTCGGCCGAAAGCGTGATCTTCATCTTGTACGGCCACTGCCAGCTCGCCATCCCTGATGACCGGTACTTCGGAGATCGAGCCGATCGCCAGGATCGCAGCCTGCGGCGGATTGATGATCGCGACGAACTCGGCGACGTCGAACATCCCCAGGTTCGAGATCGTGAAGGTGCCGCCCTGGTACTCCTCCGGCAGCAATCCGCCTTTGCGGGCGCGGCCGTGCCAGATCCTTGGTCATGCGCGCGATGGTGCCAAGCGAAAGCTTGTCGGTATCCGGCAGGAAGGGGGCGATCAGCCCGTTCTCGATCGCGACGGCGATATTGATGATCGATATTCGCGTGATCGTAGAGCTGGTCGCCTTCGAGACTCGAGTTGAGATTCGGGAAGTCGCGCAGCGCCAGCGCGGCGGCCTTGACGACCAGATCGTTGAAGGAGACCTTGGCTCTTTCTCTTCGATCTCGCTGTTGACCAACTCGCGGAACGCGCGCGCCTCGGTCATGTCGACCTCGGACACCACATAGAAGTGGGGGATGGACGTCTTGGCTTCGACCATCCGCTTGGCGGTGGTCTTGCGAATCCGGCTCTGCTCGCGGGCGACGCCGGCCGGGCGGGTTCCGCCGTCGGTCGCAGCGGTTGCTGGAGCGGCCGGTCGGGCGCCTCAGGCGCTGGAGCCACTGGAGCGGCAGCCGCAGCCGGCTTCGGTCGCGCGCCGGTCAGATACGGCGCCAGATCGTCCTTGACGATGCGGCCGCCGGGGCCGGTGCCCGGAATGCCAGAGAGATCGATCTCATGCTCGGCGGCCAGGCGCTTGACCAGTGGAGAAGCGCGCAGCTTCTCGCCGTCGGCGCGCACCGGGGTAGCCGGAGCTTCCTCGACCGCCGGGGCTGGCACCGGCGCGCTGGCAGCTACCGGCTCCGCGACGGGAGCGGCGCCTCCTGCACGGGTGCGGCTTCGGCTTTCGGCGCTTCGGCAGCCGGAGCGGATGCGGCCGGAGCTTCGCCTTCGGCGCCGATCTGGGCGATGGCGGTGCCGATCGGCACCGTCTGGCCTTCGTTGACCAGGGTCTGGATGAGGAAGCCGCTCTCCGCCGCTTCGATTTCGAGCGCGACCTTGTCGGTCTCGATCTCAGCGATCGGATCGCCCGCGTCGATCTGGTCGCCGACATTCTTCAGCCAGCGCAGCAGCGTGCCCTCTTCCATTCCGTCGCCCATCTTGGGCATGATGATCTGGGACACGGTCAAGACCTCCGGTACAGCACGCGGTTCACCGCGCCGATGATGTCGTCTTCACTTGGGAACGCCGCGATTTCGAGATTGCGGGCGTAGGGAGCAGGAACTTCGGCGCCACTGACCCGCTCCACAGGAGCATCGAGATAGTCGAAGGCATGCTCCTGCAGATGGGCGGCGACCTCGGAGGCGACGCTGAACCAGCGCCACTGCTCCTCGACCACGACCGCCCGGTCGGTCTTCTCGACCGATGTTCACGATGGTTTCCGTATCGAACGGCCGGATCGAGCGCAGATCGACGACTTCCGCCTCGATCCCCTCGTCCTTGACCAACCGGTCGGCCACCTTGAGCAGCATGATTGACCTGCCGGCCATAGCCGATCAGGGTCACATCGGTGCCTTCGCGCGCAATGCGCGATTTGCCGAAGGGAACGGTGTACTCCTCGGTCGGGAACGTCACCCTTGGTGCCATAGAGCGCGCCAGCTTCGAGGATCAGCACCGGATCTGGATCGCGAATCGCTTCGATCATCATCCCCTTCGCGTCGTACGGCGTCGCCGGGGCAGACCACCTTGAGCCCGGGGAAGTGGCCGTAGAACCCTCGAGACTATGCGTGTGCTGGGCGGAAAGCTGGACGCCGCCGCCGTTTGGCCCGCGGATGACCAGCGGCACCGAGGCCTGACCACCGGAGAAGTAGCGGATCTTGGCGGCGTTCTGGATGATCTGGTCGGCCGCCTGAAAGGAGAAGTTCCAGGTCATCATCTCGACGATGGGGCGCATGCCCGCCATCGCCATGCCGATCGCCGCGCCGGTGAACCCGCCTTCGGCGATCGGCGTGTCCATCACCCGTTTGGGTCCGAACCGGTCGAGCAGACCATCGGTGACCAGGTGGGTGCCGCCGTAGAGGCCGATATCCTCGCCCATGACGACCACGCGCTCGTCGCGCTCCATCTCCTCCGCCATGGCGGACTTGATGGCTTCGCGGTAGGTAACGACAGGCATCGAACGTTGCGTCCTTTCCTGCTACCCGACCGCTTCCGGCTCGGCGTAGACATCGGTGAGCAGCTCTTCCAGCGGTGGCTCGGGGCTTTCTTCGGCGAACTTGACCGCATCGGCGGCCACCTGCTGGAACTCTTCACGAATCTTGTCGATTTCGTCGTCGGTGGTGATGTCGCGGTCGAGCAGCTTTTGCTCCGCAATCCCCAGGGGATCGCGCTTGCGCGCCTCGCGCACTTCGTCCTTGGAGCGGTACTTCTCCAGGAAGTCGGCGGCGCCGTGGGGAGAGAGCCGGTAGGTCATCGCTTCCAGCGCGTAGGGAGCGCCGGTTTCGCGTACCAGCTCGGTGAGCCGGACCGCGGTCGCATAGACCGCTTCGATATCCATACCGTCCACCGATTCGTTCGGGATGGCGTAGGAATCGAACTTCGAGATCAGGTTGGTGTTGGCCGTGGCCCGCTCGATGCTGGTGCCCATCCCGTACTGGTTGTTCTCCAGCACGAAGAGGCAGGGGTTCAACCCCTGCTTGCCCCAGAGTCCGGCCAGATTGGCACCTTCATGAAAGGCGCCGTTGTGAATGGCGCCATCTCCAAGGTAAAGCTGCGTGATGCCGTTATTGTCCGGAAGATAGCGCTGGGCATAGGCCATACCAACGCCCAGCGGAATGTGCCCGCCGACGATGCCGTAGCCGCCCCAGAAGTGGTTCTCGACATCGAACAGGTGCATCGACCCGCCCTTGCCCTTCACCAGTCCGGTGCCTTTGCCATAGAGCTCGGCCATGACCGCCTTGGGATCGCTGCCAAGCAGCAGCACATGGGCATGATCGCGGTAGGCGGTCATCACGCGGTCGTCCGGTTGCACGGTAGCCAGGAGCCCGGTGGCAATCGCCTCCTGCCCGATGTACATGTGCAGATACCCGCCGACCTTGCCCTGCCGGAACGCGGTCTGGCAGGCTTCCTCGAAATACCGCACGAGCACCATCTTCCGATAGAACTCGAGCAGCAGCTCTGGACTGAGCTGATCTACGTGCGGCTTGTCGCCATTCGTCTCGGCGGCAGGTCGCTTCTTCTTTGGTGCTTCTCGCGATGTCGCCATTCTGATCTCCGATCGCTCCGGAATCCGGTCGGGTCCGTTCCCGCGGAAATCTGGAGCCGGTCGCCCCCGGCCTTCCTCAACTGGTGGGTTAATCGAAGTAAGGAAGACCCGACAGCCTGGTTGTCAGATTGTACCCAACCCGGGGGCTGTCCGTTCGGAGCGCCCGAATGGCAGCATGACGCGATCCGCCAAAATTGCGGACATGACCTGGGCGGAATTGCCGGAATCTCCGCACTTGGTCGTGATCGAGCGGCAACTATTCCGCCGCGAGCTGCCCCATTTGCAACGCCAAGCCTTCCGCACCGGCAGCCAGCGCCGGGTCGGCTGGAGCCACACCATCACCCAGCGTGAACCAGGGCGACGGACGCCTGGGTGGGTTCTGCCAGGGATAGGCCTTGCGATTCTCTTCGAACGACGCCGGAGCCTGCTCGAAATCGGCCGATTCGGCGACCTCGTCAGGAATCGGCATCGCGTTCGAGAGTTCCTGCGCGGTCAGATACTGCACCGCCGGGCGAGTCGGCGGGCCCAGTGGGGCCGGCGCCTGAATATGATGATGTCCCGGAATGGTCGACCGATCTGGCGTTTGCCCCGGCCGCTGCGGCGATTTGGACGCCCCTGGCGATCGTGGGGTTGTTGCGCTTCGATTTGCCGGTTGTGCTTCTGCCATCTCTCACCCGAACGGAACGCGTCCACAGGGACGCCATCTGGAACCAAACTCCCCCAATTCTCGCATGTCCAGGATGCCGATTGGAGCCAATCTGGTCGAGGAGATCGAAATCCACCCGTGCCTGCGGCAAGGTGCGCCCTCCGCACGCCGGCGAAAGACAACGACCCCGAGCCGAAGCCCGGGGCCGTTGCCATGAGGAAGGAGATCCGGCTAGTGCCAGAAGCTGGACCGGCGCTAGCCGACGATGAGAGGTGTGACGAGGGCAATGACCTCGTCGTAGGTGAGGGTCGGGTTGACCGCATCGGGGAACGGCGAGGTGCCATCGATCAGGTTGAGATACGCGGCGTGACGGGCTTCGACACCGTGAATGGTCAGCGCAGCGGTCAGCAGATCGTCGTTATCGATGAGGTAAGGAGCCGCGCCCTGGTAGGCCGAAACGCCCACGCCTTCGATGGTGGCGGCAGTTTTCAGGAAGCCGGCCAGGTCGGTGTAGCCGAAGTCGTACATGCCCTCGGCAACCGGGGTGCCACCGGCGGCAGTGATGCCGGCGGTCAGGAAGTCGACATGCTCGGCCTCCTGATCGGCGATCAGGGAGATGCGGTCGCGGACGCCGGCCTGGAAACCAAGGGCCTCATATGCGGCGGCATCGAACATTGCCACACCTTCACGATAGAAGGCGGCCTCCAGGTGCTCCAGGGTGAGTGCGTAATTCAGAACCGCGATCGCGTCAGCGAACGGCGAGCTCATTGGGGTTGATTGCGTCATGTTGAATTTCTCCTCTTCGTGCTTGACAGGTGTTCGGCGGAACTAGGCGACGATGAACGGCGTTGCGATCTCGAGCACTTCGGCCGGCGTGAGGGCCACTTCGAAGGCATTCGGGAATGGCTCGGCGCCGGTGATCAGGTTCAGATAGGCAGCGTGCCGTGCTTCGACGGCCACGATTCCGCCGGCAACCGGCAGCAGATCGGGAGTCTGGATGAACTGGCCTGCGCCGTCGTACGCGGAAACACCGGTGTTCTCGAGGGCCGCGGCAGTGGCGAGGAACGCCACCGGATCGGTGCCGTAGCCGAAGTCATAGGTCGCTTCGGCAACCGGTGTGCCACCCATCGCGGTAATGGCATCGGTCAGGGCAGTCACATGCGCGCCTTCATGGTCGCGGATGGCGGCCAGGTTGGTATCGATGGACTGACCGAAGGGGTCATTGCCAAAGGTGAAGTTGCCGATACCGTCGCGGTAGAAGGCATATTCGAGGTGCTCGAGCGTGAGTGCGTAGTTCAGGACATCCAGATCGGACGCCAGCGCAATGTCTTGCGCAAAGGCCGACATGCGTGACATCGGAAGGGCGCTTGCCACTCCGAGGGTGAGCGCGCCGGCAGCGCTGATCTTCAACAGCGAGCGCCGGGAAATGAGACGGCTACGCTCTTCGAACACTGCTTCGAGCAGCTTGGAATGTTGGTTCCCCATGGTGTAGACCTCCATTTGCGGAAAGCTCGGGGGTCCAGCCCCTTGCTATCCGTAGCTTCCGGTGGCCCCACATCGGCCACCGGAAGCGAATACGGGAGCCAGTGCGGTTTGGATCACATTGGCGGATCACAAAGCTGGATCACTAGTTTAGATTTTCATCAGATTTGCCTAGAATTTTCCTGATCCCTTGTAACGCGACTGCCCGGTTCGCGACGCACAAAAATCGACCCACACTCTGCGCGAAACCTTGTGCTGCCACGTGGGAACGCCGGTGTATGTTCGTGCCATGCGCACTGATTTAGTCAATACGCACACGTGTCCCCGGGGGATTACCCCAGTCTGCACGATGACGCACCCACCCGCACTGCCTAGGATTTCAGGTTGTTGCGGGCCGAGTGGCGGCCAGAGTGCAGCGCGCCGAACACCTTCCACGATGTTCGTATCAAGAGGGGAGCACCGATGGCGAAAACGCCGGCCGACGTGATGAAGATGGCCAGGGATGCGGGGGTCAAGATCGTCGACTTCCGGTTCACCGACCTTCTCGGCACCTGGCAACACACGTCCAAGTCGATCGCCGATGTTGACGAGGATATTTTCGAGGATGGGGTCGGATTCGACGGTTCGTCGATTCGCGGCTTCCAGGCGATCAACGAATCCGACATGCTGATGATGCCGGATCCCGAGCACCGCGCAGATCGATCCCTACACGCAGATCCCCACGATGTACATCCTGTGCGACATCTACGATCCGCGGAACGGCTCCCGCTATTCCCGCGATCCGCGCGGCGTCGCGCAGCGCGCCGAGGAATATCTCAAGTCGACCGGTTTGGGAGACACCGCCTATTTCGGCCCCGAGCCTGAGTTCTTCATCTTCGACAACGTGCAGTATGCCTCCACCAACGAGTCGTCCTTCCACGCGGTCGATTCGGTCGAAGGGTTCTGGAACACCGGGCGCGACGAAGAGCCGAACCTCGGCTACAAGATTCGCCCGAAGTCGGGCTATTACCCGGTCCCGCCACACGACACGCTGATGGACCTGCGCTCGCAGATGGTCCTGACCATGGCAGAGCTTGGCATCCCGGTCGAGATCCATCACCACGAGGTCGGCACCGCCGGCCAGTGCGAGATCGACATGCGCTTCGACACGCTGGTCAAAATGGGCGACAACACCCAGACCTACAAGTACGTCGTTCGCAATGAAGCCCGCGCCGCCAACAAGGTCGCGACCTTCATGCCGAAGCCGATCTATGGCGACAACGGCTCCGGTATGCACGTGCACCAGTCGGTCTGGCTGGACGGCAAGAACCAGATGTTCGGCACGCCGGACGACTATGCCGGACTGAGCGAATTCGCCCGCTACTACGTCGGCGGTCTGCTCAAGCACGGCCCGTCGCTGCTGGCCTTCGCTGCCCCGACGGTCAATTCGTATCGCCGCCTGGTGCCTGGCTTCGAGGCTCCGGTCAACCTGGTCTACTCCCAGGCGAACCGGTCGGCTGCAATTCGCATTCCGACCTACTCGAAGAGCGAGCGCAGCAAGCGCATCGAGTTCCGCTGCCCGGACACCGCGGCGAATCCATATCTCGCCTTTTCGGCCCTGCTGATGGCCGGTCTCGATGGCGTCAAGAACAAGATCGACCCGGGCGCGCCGGCCGACTTCGATCTGTACGAGGCCAGCGCCGCGCAGCTTCGCCGCATCAAGAGCACTCCGGGCTCGCTGCCTGAGGCGCTGGGCGCCCTTCGCGCCGACCACGACTATCTGCTCCAGGGTGGGGTCTTCTCGCCCGAGCTGATCGATTCGTGGATCGACTACAAGAAGGCCAACGAGATCGATCCGATCGCGCTGCGCCCGACCCCATACGAGTTCTACCTCTACTTCGACGTCTAGACCGTCGAACATACGAGGGTTGCACCGCAACGTGGCGCACGAGATTCTTCGTGCGCCACGTTTTTACAATCGAGCATGCCGGCCAGCGGATCCGCGGAGTTGCAGACCTTCGTGTCTGCCGAATTCGGTGCGGAATTCCGTTCAGACGCGGACACAGCGGTCCACCATTGCGCGAGAATAGGGCGAGTTGCCTATTCGTGAAGAGTCTGCGCTTGTAACGAAACGAGGAATGATGACGATGGCTCCCGACAAGGCTCAGGCACCGGCTCCGACCAGGGAAGAGATTCTGGCGCGCGTCGAAAACGACGGCATCCAGTTCATCAATCTCCAGTTCACCGATGTCATGGGCATCGTCAAGAGCGTCACCATTCCCTCTGGCATCTTCGGCCACGTGATCGATGGCGGGCAGTGGATCGACGGTTCCTCGATCGCGGGATTCACCCGTATTGCCGAATCGGACATGTATCTCGTGCCCGATCTTTCCACCTATGCCGAGCTTCCCTGGGATCGGGATTCGTTTCCCGACCGCTCGGGTGATCTGCTGGGTCTTCAACCCAAACGGCGATCCGTTCCCCGGCGATCCACGCGCGGTGCTGCAGCGCCAGCTCGACCGGATCGAGAAGCTGGGATACCGCTTCATGACCGGTCCAGAGCTGGAGTTCTTTCTCTTTCAGACCTCGGAAGGGGAGATCCTTCCGCTGCCGCATGACCGCGGCAGCTACTTCGATTTCTCGACCGATCCCGCCAGCACGATCCGCAAGGAGATGGTGCTCACCCTGGCGAAGATGGGGATCGAAGTCGAAGCGAGTCACCACGAGGTGGCTATCGGGCAGCATGAGATCGGTTTCCAGTACGGCGATGCGCTCACCACGGCGGACCGGGCGGTGACCTTCAAGTACGTGCTCAAGGCGATCGCCCAGCAGCACGGACTGCACGCGACCTTTATGCCCAAGCCGCTGGAGGACATCGCCGGATCCGGCATGCATGTCCACCAGAGCTTGCGCTCGATCGACACCGGGCAGAACGCCTTCGTCGATACCAGCGATCCGTATGGGCTTTCGCCACTTGCCAAGCAGTTCATTGCTGGTCAGCTCGCGCATGCGCGGGCTATGTGCGGTGTGCTCTCGCCGCTGGTCAATTCCTACCGGCGGCTGGTGCCCGGTTTCGAGGCGCCGGTCTATGTCTCCTGGGCGCGCACCAACCGCTCAGCCCTGTTGCGGGTGCCGGCCATTCGTGGCGGCCAGGTCAGCGCGACCCGGCTGGAGCTGCGCTGTCCCGATCCGTCCTGCAATCCCTATCTTGCCTTCGCGGTCATGCTGGCGGCCGGCCTGGACGGGATCGAAAACGACCTGACCCTGCCGGAGCCAGTGGAAGAGAATCTCTACCACTTCACCGACGACGATCTGCGCCGCCGCAACATCCCGACCCTGCCGTCCACCCTGGGCGAAGCGATCGACGAAATGGAGCGGGACGAAGTGGTGCGCCGCGCGCTCGGCGATCACGTCTTCGAACGGCTGATCGAAGCCCAGCGCATCGAGTGGAACGCTTTCCGCAAGCACGTCTCCGGCTGGGAACGTACCCGCTACCTCGAGGTGTATTAGACGACAGCAGTCAGAAGGCAGTAGTCAGCAGTCAGCACAGAGGTGAAGCCGCCAACCGCACGATCGCTCGCCCGATTCTTTTTTCTGCCTGCTGCCTGCTGCCTGCTGACCTGCTGACTTCTGACTGCTGACTTCTGACTGCTGACTACTGACCGTCTGACTGATAAGCTACGCCCCATGAACACGCTTGACGCATTCGGAACCGACTACCTGCGCATCTCGTTCGGCATCGAGCGGCACTTCCCCGGCTTTATCGACGCATATGTCGGGCCGGCGGAGCTCAAAGCCGAAGCCGAGATGGAACCGTTGCCGGCGCTCGCCGATCTGCAACGGCGCACGCGCGCTTTGCACGCGCAGCTTCCCGCGCAGGGATATCCCGACACCCGGCACTCGTATCTCGACAAACAGCTCACCGCGATCGATATGGTGCTGCGCAAACTGCAAGGCGAGGCGGTCCCGTATCGTGAGGAAGTTGCTGCCTGCTTCGACATCGAGATCGCCATGGAACCGGAGTCGACCTTCGAGACGGCGATCGCCGAGCTCGAGGAGATCGTGCCCGGACGCGGACCGTTGCTCGAACGCATGAATGTCTGGCGCGACCGGTACATCATCGACAACGCGACCGCGCGCGCCGGATTCGATCTGATTCTGAATGAAACGCGCAAGCGCACCCTGGAGATCGTGGAGCTTCCGGCGGGCGAATCGATCGAGCTGGCGTTCGTCGTCGACAAACCGTGGTCCGGATACAACTGGTATCTCGGGAACGCAACATCGCTGGTCGAGATCAATGTCGACCTGCCCCTGCGCGCCAATGCGATGACCGATTTGACCGCCCACGAGGGGTATCCGGGTCACCATACCGAGCATTCGCTCAAGGACCGGGTGCTCTACCAGCAACGCGGGTATGCCGAGCACGCGATCCAATTGATCAACACGCCGGAATGCGTCATCAGCGAAGGCATTGCCACCGTCGCGGAGGAGCAGATCTTCCCGGGTGACGACGGGATCGTGTTCAAATCCGAGGTGCTCTACCCCGCCCTGGGCGTGCAGGGCGATCCGGAGCGCGAGGAACGGATCGAGCGCCTCTTTGGCCGGTTGCGAGCGGTTGCCGGCAATGCCGCCATCCTGCGCCACGAGCACGGCGCCAGCGAAGCGGAGGTGATCGACTATCTGCAGCGCTGGGAGCTGACGCCAAAAGAGCGCGCCGAGCGTCGTTTCCGCTTCCTGGACGATCCTCTCTGGCGCCCCTACATCTTCACCTACTTCGCCGGCCGCGATCTGGTGCTCGACTATCTGGGCGCGAGCGATCGGGCCACGCGCATCGAGCGCTTCCAATTGGCATTGACCGAGCAGATCACGCCGTCGTGGTTGCGCTCGCATCGTGACTCGCCGCCTTCGGCATAGCAGCCCGGATTGGCAGTCTTCTTAAGGTGCGTGCCGTACACTGCGCCGCGACGTCGTATTGCTCCGGACTACTCCCGCCCCTCTTCGACCCGGACCGAGCAATGCGATGCAAGTGATCCGTGGTCGCAAGCATGATGGTGGGGAGTCGGATGATCCGAATTCGTCTGTTCCTGGTGGCTGCGCTCTTCTTCACCGCGCTGGTGCCCCTGGTCTCGCATCCGGTGGTTCATGCCCAGGATGAGGCGGCCCAGGAGGATCCAGCCGGCGACGGGTCGAGTGGCGAAGACCTCTACTACGAAGAGGAGCCAACCTACGACGACACCCAGCTGACCGACGACGGCACGCCCGAAGATACCGGGGAAGAAGCGGATCTCTCCTGGCTGCCGAACACGCCCTATCGCCCGCTCGACTTCTCTCCATTCGAAGACGCCCTGGCGAGCATCACCACCGAGCGGATGGTCGAGCTGCAGGGGATGATCGTCGAAGCCGATGTGCAGCAGCTCCAACAGTTGATGGAAGCGGGGAAGCTGACCTCGCAGGAGCTGGTGCTCTTCTATATCGACCGGATCCGCACGTACGACGCCGGGCAGCTCAATTCCGTGACGCAGATCAATCCCGATGCCCTCTACCTGGCCCACCTGCGTGACGTGCAGCGTGCCAACGGCGAGAGCAAAGGACCGCTGCAGGGCATTCCCGTCCTCCTCAAGGAGAACATCGCCACCGACGATGCGCTGGCCACCACCGCGGGCGCGATCGCGCTGGCGGATAGCCCGGCTGCCCACGATGCCTATCTGGTGCAACAGCTTCGGGACGCCGGCGCGGTCGTTCTTGGCAAGACCAACATGACCGAATGGGCCAACTGGATGCACATGTCGATCGCCAATGGCTACAGCGCCTTTGGCGGCCAGACCGACAGTCCCTTTGGAGGCGATCCCAGCGGCTCCAGCACGGGCAACGCGGTGGCGGTCACCTCCAACTTCGCTCCACTGGCGATTGGCACTGAGACCATCGGTTCGATCATCTCTCCGGCAACCTATGCCTCCATCGTCGGCATGCACCCGACCACTGGGTTGATCAGCTCGGACAACATCATTCCCCTCTCCCCGGCCTGGGATACGGCAGGCCCCATGGGAAAAACGGTGACCGATATCGCCATGGCCATGACCGTGTTCGCGGGACAGCTCGATACCGCCGATTCCCGTTCGGCGGTGGCCACCCCGATCGCCGGGGTCGATTTCCTGGGGGCGCTCGATCCGAATGCCTTGCAGGGAGTCCGGCTTGGGCTGGTTGGGCCCGATCCCTCCATGAGCGATGACGACGTGCTGGCCAGTTTCAACATCAACGGCGTGCTCGATTCGCTCCAGGCGGCTGGCGCCGAGGTCGTGGTGGTGCAGCAGCCAGGCATGGACGAGCCGGATTGGTGGCACATCATCGCCTGCGGGCTGCGTGACGGCGTCAATGCCTACCTGGCCGAAAACCAGCTCGAACCGGCTACCCTCGAAGACATCATCGCCTTCAACAACACAGATCCCGATACCTACATGCCACTGGGGCAGGCCCGGCTCGAAGAGGCAGAGAGCTGCGAAATGACAGCCGATGAAGAAGCCGAGCTAACCACCAGTTCCACCGAGATGACGCAGGCCTACATCGACGATCTGCTGCAATCCAACGATCTGGATGCCCTCGTCTCCCTCGACGACTCCTGGTCGTTTCAGTACGGCCTGGCCGGCTACCCGGCGATCACGGTGCCGCGTGGATTGATCGGCGACTGGCGTGGGGGCCTGACCTTCGTCGGGACGAGCTGCACCGATGCCCAGCTCATCGGGTATGCCTATGCGTTCGAGCAAACCGGGCCGCATCGCGTCGTTCCAAATCTGGTGGTAACGTCCGTCGAGGGCACCCCCGAGAGTGTCGGCTGAGACACGCGGAGAGGATGCGGTAACCTTCAACGTCGATCGAGGAAACAACGTTCCAGGGAGGAACTGCATGGCCGAAGAACCCAAAGAAGAAGTAGTCGAAGTCGTCGAAACCGTGACGGAAGTCGTCGAGGTTCCGGTCGATGCGTATTCCAAGGAAGAGCTCACCAGCCTGACGAAGGCGCTCGGGGCGGTCGTGCTCGGTGCGGGCATGAGTGAAAAGAGCGGCTCCTTCGGTCTGATGCGCGAGATCGTGGCGGCCATGCGCGCATCCGCGGTCTACGTCGGCGATTCCAGCAATCCGCTGCTCAAGCAGATCGTGACCGATTCCGATCCCTCCGATATCGATCAGGCGGAAAACGAGGCGAAGTCAACGCCCGAGACCTCCCAGAAAGCGGTCGCAGACGGTCTCGCGGCCGCCAAATCGTCGCATGAGGCGATTCTGGCCAAAGGGAACGACGAAGACGCCGATGCCTGGGCGCAACTGCTGCTCACCGCCGCCAATGCCGCGGTACAGGCCACCAAGACCGGAGGCTTCCTCGGGCTTGGCGGCGAGAAAGTCACCCCGTCCGAAGAGGAGTACATGCAAAACCTGGCAGACTCCCTCGGATACAAGAAAGAAACCGCGTAGTCTCCAGGTCACCTGGAGAAAGACGGCCCCGTCCCTGCAAAGAGACCGGGGCCGTTTCGGTTTCTCACTTGGAATCCTGGTGAATACTCAGGAACCTTCCACCGTACCCCTCGTAGTGGCGGGACCTGTGTCCGCCAGCGGCTGCAGGCCGCCACTGCCTGGCCCAAAGCCAGTTTCCCGATTCGAAGCTTGTTGGTCTGATAGCTCCGTCATCGGGCGTCTATCCAGTAGGCTGCCAAAGGTGCCGTCACGACCATGGTGGGAAGATGCCGGGGCCACCGATGATCGCCCAAAACCGTTCCTCAGGATTCAGTGCTACACCACGTGCGGGCGGTATTGCGGCTGATCCGGCTGAGGGCCCATCTGTTCCAGCAACGCGTCGGCTTCGGCGCGCGGAATGCCGCGGATGCGCAGGCGGCCGTCGAAGATCGGCCAACCGGTCCCGATGATGCCTTTTCCCACGCCATCGACTTTGCCAGACGCGGCCACGTAGGCCACGACTGTCGCGGCGCCCGGCTTGCGCAAGGGCAACGTCATCTGCTTCAGCCCGCGCCACTGCAACCGATCGGCCGGGCAGACAATCGTTCGGCGGTTCAATTGCCGTTCGCGCACGATCAGCTCACGGTCGGCGTCCATCAACCAGGCAGCATCCTTGAATTGCCGGTGGCCGTAAACGTATCCGGGTATGGCAAGGAGCGCGATGACGGCAATCGTCACATGCTCGAACTTGATATCCGGCGATGCCCAGTCCAGCACGACCAGGAATGCCGCGAGTCCCAGGCTGCGGTAGACCCAGAACATGGTGTACATCCGTTTGGACGTTTCCGGCACGTGATGGAAGTCCCCGAACTCCTTTTCGATATTCTTGAAAAACGACCCGCCAAACAGCTTTTCCAGCGTGTCGATCGCCTGCGCGCGCGGCAGCGACGGGAGCAGCATCTTGCGGTCGAGCGAATTCTGGTGCGACCCGGCCAGCTCCATGCGCAGCGAGCCGGCTTTGCGCCACTCTTGCACTGGTGTCTCGACGAACGTGATCGCCTGCACCCGCGGCAGCAGCACCGCCCGCCACCTGCGGGTTACCAGCCCGTGCTCGATCAGCGCCAGATGCCCCAGCCGTTCCAACCGGAAGCGGCTGAAGGTTGCGACAAAGGTGATGATCGACAGGATCCAGAAGAGCGCGAGCAGCACGAGAGTGAAATCGACCAGATCGGCAAATGCGTGTTTCTGTTCGATGGTGTTGACGAACCAGTGAATCAGGTCGTTGCGCCACTCCTTGAGATAAGACTTGCTGAAAATGTGAAACGCGGCGAGCGCCCCGACGAAGCTCAGCTTGATCTCGAAACTGGTGATCCCTGCGGCGATGAGCTGGCCGGTCGAGATGCTCGCGAGCTGGACTCGTTCCCGCTGCGCTTCCAGCCCGTCGTAGCGGTCGTCCAGAATGGCGTGGGTGGCGCCCAGCACGATCTGCTGAATCTGGATGGCATCCCGGGTTGGAATCGCGGCCAGCCGGATTGTGGCCGCGTTGCGATCTGGCGACCCGGAGTTGAATTCCACCCCGCGGAGATCGAGGATCCGGTCGAGCCAGCTTGCCCGCAGCTCCAGCGATTGTACTGCGCTCCATGGGAAGCCGGCGTTCCCACTTCCAGTAGAGTCCGCCGCTGATCCAGACATGCTCGTCGTCGACCCCATAGACCGTGCTGCGCCATTGCAGCGTGCGCACCACGATCCAGGAGACGGCCACCAGTCCGAGTATGATCGTGAGCTCCGGGTGATACCGGTTGTGCCGGAGCTGATCCAGGATCGGCCCGGCGCCCTGCAGCTCGTAGTCGATGGCGTCCTGCAGCACCGTGTCTTTCAGGAAAGACGGAAGATTGTCGCCGTATTCGTAGAAGAGCCCGAACCCGGTCACGATCAGCAGCGCGATCACCCCGGGCAGCAGCGATATGAGCGTGACGATACCGATCGTAATCGGCAGGGTCTTCCAGTAGGTATAGAGCGAAAACCAGTGCAACCGGCGATCGACGATCGGCTCGACCGAGTCGCTGTCTCCGGCTGCCAGCACAGGGTCGCTTCGCCGCAAGAACCCCCGCAGTTTCATCGGCGCATGAGCGGGATGAGCGGCTGATTCTCCCGTACCCGGTTCTCGATCAGATCGGCGTCTGCAGAATCGAGCGCGTAGATGCGGACTCCGCCGGCCGCGCTGTGCAGCACCAGCTCGGTCAGATCGAGCTGGCTCATGACGGGGGTAGAGACCCGGTCGATCTGTTGCACCCGGTCATAGGAGATGAAGACGCGGGTCGACCAGAGAATGCCCCGGTTGACCATCACGTCACGCGGGCCGATGGCCACTTCCCACTTGCGGGGATAGACCACGCCCCAGAGCAGAAACACCAGCAGCAGGAGCAGACCGAGCACCAGCATTGCCAGCGGAAGGGGATCGGTGAAGCCGACTTCGAACCAGTACACCCAGATCAGAGCGACGATCACAAACGGGATCAACCAGAAAAGGCCGCGAAGCAACGCGTGCATCAGGAACCAGCGCCGCTCCCGGGGACCGGGACGATCGCACGATCCAATCTCACGTCGGGTTTGGAGGCCGATGGTTCGTCCGCTGTCGCCGTTGTCAGGCTCATATGATCGCTCGGAGCCATGCTGTTCTGCCGATCTGGGCGGCGGGGATGTCCCCGCCGCCTGTGTCTTCGATGAGCTTGTCGTTTTGGTCTCGATCAGTCGAGAAGTGTATACGCCGGAATGGTCAGGAACGGAATGAATTCGTCCGAATCGATCAGCAGATCGAGCACGCCGGCAGCCTGTTGCTGCGTTGGTGTGCGGCCGAGCTTGGTGAGCTCCTCGTCCCGGATGGTGCGATACCGCTCGATGGTGATCGGCTCGCCGTCGTCGGTGGTGCTGCCGGTGCGGATCCATTGCCAGATCTGGGCGCGCGAGATCTCGGCGGTGGCGGCGTCTTCCATCAGGTTGTTGATGGCAGCCGCGCCGTTACCACGCAGCCACGAATCGATGTATTGCAATCCGACACTGACATTCATGCGCAATCCCGGCCTCGGTGATCGCGGAACCGGGAATGGCGGTGTCGACCAGCTGCCATGGTTCGACCGCGACATCCTCGCGCAAGCGATCCTTCTGGTTCGGCTTTTCCCCCAGCGCGGCATCGAAGACCTCTGCCGCCGTCGGAACCAGATCGGGATGCGCCAGCCAGGTGCCGTCGAAACCAGCGTTGGCTTCGCGCTCCTTGTCTTCGCGCACCTTGCCGAGCGCGATCTTGTTTACCTCGGGATCGCGCCGGCTCGGAATGAAGGCCGCCATTCCGCCGATCGCATGCGCGCCGCGCTTGTGGCAGGTGCGCACCAGCAGCTCGGTATAGGCGCGCATGAAGGGCACCGCCATGGTGACCTGCACGCGGTCCGGCAGCACATGGTCCGGGACTGGTGCGAAAGGTCTTGATCAGGCTGAAGATGTAGTCCCAGCGGCCGGCATTGAGCCCCGCCGAGTGATCGCGCAGCTCGTAGAGGATGTCTTCCATCTGGAAGGCGGCCAGGATGGTCTCGATCAGCACCGTGGCGCGTACCGAGCCCTGGGGAACCCCGAGCGCATCCTGCGCGGCGACGAAGACATCGTTCCAGAGACGTGCCTCCAGATAGCTCTCCAGCTTCGGCAGGTAATAGAACGGTCCTTCACCGCGGGCCAGCCGTTCCTTCGCATTGTGGAAGAAGGAGAGCCCGAAATCGAAGAGGCTGGCCGAGATCGGCTCGCCGTCGACGGTCAGATGCCGCTCGACCAGGTGCCAGCCACGCGGGCGGATGATCAGCGTGGCGGTTTCGTCCTTGAGCTCGTATTTGCGGCCGTCCGGGTTCTCGAAGGCGATCGTGCGGCGCACCGCATCCATCGACATTGCGCTGGCCGTCGAGCGCATTCCACCAGGTGGGCGAGAGCGAATCCTCGAAATCGACCATGAAGACCTTCGCGCCGGAGTTCAGCGCGTTGATCATCATCTTGCGGTCGGTCGGGCCGGTGATCTCGGTGCGGCGATCGTTCAATGCCGGCGCGGCGGGGGCCACCTGCCAGTCGCCTTCGCGCACCGCGGGATCGGGGTTTTGCAGCGCGGCATAGTCGCCACTCACCAGGGCGGCTGCTCGCGCGGGCCGCAGCCCCAGCAGCTCGATCCGGCGATCGTTGAATTGCCGATGCAATCCGGCAATGAACGCCAGCGCATCCGGGGAAAGCACATGACTGCAGATCGTCAGGAACTGGTCCCAGAATCTCGACGCCTTCGACACCCATCCGTGTAGTTCCCTTTCGTTGATTTTCCGATCTCTTGCTACTAGATCATCGCATAGACAGGCGTCACCTGCGCTATGATGCCGTCGTCCCGCAGTACCATCGCGTTGCCTAGGCCACCGAGCCGGAAGAGCCGTCTGCGCGATGATTCCCAGTAAAGCAACCGAACCAGATCCGGAACGGCCACTCCAAGCCATTTCGAGCGCTATCGCGCCAAGGCCGACCCGGCCATCGCGATCATTAGCGCGTTCTATCTTGTGCTGTTGCTGATGCCTCGTGTCGCCATCACCTCACTCGATTCCTCGCGAGTCGATCTTTGCATTCGACATCATTTTCTGGATCCTGATAGCGGCCGATCTTGTCTACCGGCTCATCCTCGCGACCAATCGCCGCGAACGTTTCATGCGCATCGGCGCGCTGCTTTTGCTGTGTTCGGGCTCCTCGCCTTTTTCCGCATATCCGACACCACCCGCGATCTGGTGCGCCTGGCGCTGATCGTCGTGATCGCGACTCGCGCCGTCAATAGCGTGCGCTACTTCTTCAAGCTGCGTTCGATCTTCTTCATCGCCAGTGCCGTCGTGCTGATCGTGCTTGCCTTTGGCGTCTCGATGACCGCGACCGAAGAAAACCATACAAACGCGAACATCGACTCGTCTGAGCGATGGTCTTTGGTGGGCCGTCTCGACCGTTTCCACCGTCGGCTATGGGGACAGGTTTCCCGTGACGACCGAAGGTCGGGTGATTGGCCACCCTCTTGATGTTCCTCGGCGTGGCATTGTTCAGTATCCTGACTGCGACCCTGGCGAACTCGTTTGCCAGCCGGGCCGAACAGGGAGCCGCCGATCAGCTCGCCAGTATTCACGAGCGGCTTGATGCAAATCGAGCGCAATCAGCAGGATAGCGCCCTGCATGCGTCGAACCCGTACCCCGCGACGACCGAAACGACAGATACCACCACCCCAGATGGGACACCCGCAACCCAGGGATGAGGAGCAAAAACACGCGTGATCGAAGCCGTCATTTTCGATATGGATGGAGTGCTGATCGATTCGGAACCGCTTTGGCGCATCGCAGAAACCCAGGCGATGAACGCCATCGGTGTGCCGATGGTGGAAGACGACGGCTACCTGACCATGGGGCTGCGCACCGATGAAGTGGTCGAATTCTGGTACGCCCGGCATCCCTGGTCGGAACCGTCCAAACGCGAAGTCGAAGGCGCCATCGTCGGCAATGTGATCGCGCTCATCGAAGCACGCGGCGAAGCGCTTCCCGGCGCCGTCGAAGCCGTGCGTGCGGTGCGGACCGGCGGATACAAGGTCGGCCTTGCGTCCTCATCGGCAATGGAGATCATCGAAGCGGTACTCGCCAAAATCGGCCTGCGCGATGATTTCGATGTGTTGCAGTCGGCCGAGCACGAGCCATACGGCAAACCGCATCCGGCCGTCTACATCGAATGCGCTCGCCGGCTTGGACGTGGCGCCAAATACCTGCCTCGCCGTGGAAGACTCTCCCGCCGGCGTGCTGGCAGCCAAAGCCGCCCGGATGCGCTGCATCGCCATTCCGCCCCACGAGCTGCAGGATGACAACCGCTACTGCATCGCCGACCTGCAGCTCGATTCGATCGAGCAGTTCGGCCTGGATACCGTCGCGGCCCTCGGTTCACCCTAGCGCGGCTGCGCGAAGGGGCGCCCGCAGAAACCCGGCACGCATATCGTCAGGTCTCCACTCCGTAGGTGCAGACTTCCGTGTCTGCTTCCGAACTGCACTGGCGCCCGGGCAATCCGGACCCCGGCCTACTCGAGCGGAAGCAACGAATAATCCCGCGCCCTCGGGAACGTTTCCAGCGCCCGAAAGCCTTCGGCGTAGCGGACTCCGGCCTGTAGACCGCGAAACGCCGTTTGGACTTCCATCATCTGCGCGATGCTGCGCCCCTCGAAGACATCGTTGATCCAGGCATTCTGGCTCTTGTGGCAGGCCAGCATGGCCTTCTTGGTCTCCCAGGTGCTCGTCACGTCCACATAGACCTCGGGCGCGAAGTTGATCCCGGCCGCCGTGTCGTAGAAGAAATGCGTCGGAATCTTCTTGAGATGCGCGGATGCCGTGACGATCAGCGGCACCGCCGTCATGATGCGTGCATCACGGGCGGCCATCCCGCTCAGCGAATGATCGGGGTGATAGTCCTCGGTCCAGTGCCCCAGCACGACATCGGGCTCGGCCATGCGAATGACCTCGATCATGTGCCGGCGGGTCGCTTCGTTGTAGAAGAAGAATTCGTCGTGATAATCCATCCAGATCAGCTCTGCACCGATCAGCGCCGCCGAATCGAGTGCTTCCTGCTTGCGGATCGCGCCGATCTCCTCCATCGTGTGCGTCGCGGAGCCGATATCGCCATTGGTCGCCACCGCCATCACGACGGTGTCGCCTCGCTCGGCATACCTCGCCAGCGTGCCCCCGCAATAGAACTCCAGATCGTCGGGATGCGCCCCGATCGCCAGTACCCGCAACGGTTGTCGACTCATCGAACTGCTCCTTCTCTCCTGATACGCGAAATGGACGATGGTGAATTTCGAGGGGTGGCATGCCGTGCCCCGGCGGGTCCGGTCGTTGAGAACAATTCGTCGAGGATCAGGGTGGCGGCTCCGTGCGCTCCCGCATTGCGCTCGATCGCGCTGCTGACGATGCGCGCGCTCCGGTAAGGCTGAGCCAGTGATTCGATCCGGGCAGCGGCGCGGGCGTGCTCCATATAGCGATCCGATGCGGTGGCCCGACCACCGATCACCACGAGCGCCGGCGAGAGCAGATTGATCACGATCGCGATTGCCCGGCCCAGCGCCGCTCCTCCCGAATCGAGAATCTTCCGGTAAGCGTCGTCTCCCGCTTCCGCGCGCTCGATCAACTGCTGGATGGTTTCGATCGACGGATCGATCTCCTGGCCGCGTCCGATCATGGCGCTGGTGGAGGCGAACATCTCGACGCACCCGCGTCTCCCGCACCCGCAGACCGGTCCGTCCCGATCGAGCGTGATGTGCCCGACTTCACCCGCGAGATGGCTCGGTCCGATATACGGATGACCGTCGATCATGAGCGTTGCGCCAATACCGGAATCGGCCAGCAGGTAGACGAAATCGTCGATCCCCCGGGCGTCCCCATACCGTCGCTCCGCGGCTGCCAGCGCGCGGACGGTGTCGTCGATCACCAGACGCGGCCAGGGCAGCGCCTTCGCCAGCAGATCTCGCAAGTCGAAGTCTGCCCACACGGGCGACCACGCAGGCGTTTCCGGGCCGGCGGAGATCACTCCCGAAACCGGATCGACGATCGCGCGCACCCCCACGCCAATCCCGAGAATCTCATCCTCGGGCACCCCGGCATCGGCAATCGCGCGGTCGACCAGCTCGACCAGCTGGCTGACGATACTGGCGCGCGAATCGGGCGGCGAGCCAGTGGCATGGGCGGACCCGACCACAGCGCCGCGCAAGTTCGTGACCACCGCATCCTGCGCCAACCCCCCGACATCGAGCCCAACCACAAAATGGGTCCGCTCCGCAAGCGTGAGCAGCTCGGTCGGCCGGCCTTCGACATAGGGGAGCCGCGGCTCGACGGTCACGACCTGCCGTTTGATCAGTGGCGCGGTCAGCCGGCTCGCCTGGCTGGCGCTCGACCGGAGCTCGGCCGCGATCTCAGCGCGCGTGAGCACGCCCTGCTCGCGAATGATCCGCAGCACGTCGAGCTGGCGGGGAGTCTCGGCCAGGAAAGGACCAGCTTGATTCGCCTGGGGCGGTGTGGCGCCTGCCAACAGACGGCTCCTCGATGATGCGCGGAAGAAAATCGTGTCTCGGAGATTCGGTGCTCGCTTGCTTTTACCTTGTTTTTTGCTATCATGCAAGTAACTCGGCACCAGTTCACTCGTCAGGATTTCACGCGGTCGGTCGCGATATGCGACCCGGATTGGTTCAGTGGACAGATGACCAGCAGGAAAGGGCTGGAGGTTCCCGGACATCTCGTCTCGTACGTCTATGCGTTCGACGCAAGGGAGCGAATACTTTGAACAAGACACCCGATATCGATCTCCAGCATCTGAAACTCGCCATTGCCAACGGCACCATGAGCCGGCGCGATGCCCTGAAACGGGCCGCCGCGCTGGGGCTTTCCCTCTCCGGAGCGATGGCGCTCCTCTCGGAAGCAACCCTCTCCGGCGCGGGAGCCCAGGGCACCCCCACCGCCCCAAGTGGCACCCTGGTGATCGCCAACGCTGAGCCGCCAACCTCGGCCCAGTGGGACTCGTACACCGTCTTCGGTCTGGTCGACGCGCAAGTCGCCTCGCTGGTCCACGATTCACTGCTCGGTTACGACAGCACCGATGGCACCATCGTCGGGCATCTGGCGACTGCCTGGGAGATGACCGATCCCACCACCATGAAACTGACCCTGCGCGAGGGTGTCACCTTCCACGACGGCTCTCCCGTCACCGCCGAGGACGTCAAGGCGACCCTCGACCGCGTCGGCGATCCCGATGGCGGCATGGCCTGGCACGGTCTCATCTTCCCGAACATGACGGTCAACATCGTCGATCCGACCACCATCGAGATCGTGACCGAAGAGGTCTTCGGCCCGCTCGAGAAGTCGCTGGCCGTCGCCCCGATCTTCCCGGCCGCCGATATCGCCGACCCCACCCTCTTCACCCAGCGCGCCATGGGTGCCGGTCCCTATAAGTGGATCAGCTACGACGAGAACAAAGTCACCATGGAAGCGAACACCGATTACTGGGCCGGGGCTCCCGGCATCCAGACGGTCGTGTTCGACTACATCCAGGATGCCAACGCCCGTGTGAGCGCGTTGCTCGCGGGTCAGGCGGACATCATCACCCGCTGTTCCTCCGAGCAGCTCGATCGGGTGAAGGACGACGCCAACTACTACGTGGTGGACGCGCCGCCGCTGTCGCAGATCGTCTGCATCTACCAGAACAAGGGCAATCTGGCCACCAAGGAAGTGCGTCAGGCCCTCGCCTTCGCCATCGACCGGCAGGCCATCGTCGACGGCATCCTGTTGGGAGTTGGCAAAGTTCCCTACTCCTCGATTGCCACCAACGCGCCCGGCTACGAAGAGCAGCCGGAACGCTTCGATTTCAATCCGGACAAAGCCAAGGAATTGCTGGCGGCCGCGGGCGTCGGCGAAGACTTCACCCTCACCATGGCGACCACCACCCTGGTTCCGCACCAGAAAGAGATCGACCAGGCCATCGCGCAGTTCCTGGGCGATGTCGGTATCAACGTCGACATCACGAATCTCGAGGTCGGCGCCTTCCGCACCAGCTACAACCAGTACGACCTCACCCTGAACACGCTGGCAAGCTTCAACTACGATCCCGACTTCGTGCTCGGCTTCTATGCTGGCCCGACCGCTGAGGCAGTCTTCAGCCTGGACGATCCCGCGATTCCGCCGATGATCGAAGCCCAGCGCACCTCGTCGGGCGACGAGCGCCTGGCAAAGATCAACGATCTGGCCGCCTACCTCTGGGACCTGCAGCCGTCGCTCTATCTCTCCGATGAGCTCTGGCCGTTTATCGTTTCCAGCAAGGTCGTGGATTACGAGCGCGTTCCCGTGGTCGGTGAGCCGCTGCTGCGCTTCGCCACCAAAGCGGAGTAGCTCCGGTACCAGTCTTTTACTCGGGGTGGACGTCGTGGCTGGCGGCGTCTACCCCGTTTTCGACCAACCATGTATCTTCTTTTCGGGCCTTCTGAGTTTCGCGGCGAATCCGGATTGTCATGCGTAAAGTCATCCTTCGACGGCTGCTGCAAAATGTCGTGCTGGTCGTCGTAATCGTGCTGGTGGTCTTCATCCTGATGCGGCTCACGGCCGGCGATCCTGCCCGCATGCAGGCTCCCGTCTTCGCCAGCGACGAGATCCTGCAAACCTATCGCGAGCAGTTCGGTACCGACCGTCCTTTGACCACTCAGCTCTGGGATTTTGTCTCGGGTCTCCCGCGTGGGGACTTCGGTACCTCGTTCCGCTATCAGCAGCCGGTCTTCGATCTCATCTGGCAACGGATACCGGAAACCGCGCTTCTGGCGCTCACGTCGCTCACCCTGGCGCTGGTCGTGGCGATTCTGCTGGGGGTGGCCGGGGCGCGCCATCCTGGCAGCGCGATCGACCGCTTCGGCATTGCTGCCAGCACGCTCGGGCAATCGGCCCCCACCTTCTGGGTTGGCCTGATGCTCGTGCTGATCTTTTCGGTCCACTTTGGCTGGTTCCCGGCGGTCGGGTTCAACGGCTGGAAGAGCCTGGTGCTGCCATCAATCGCGGTCGCATTGGCCGTCTTCCCGGCAGATCTGCGCGTATTGCGCGCCTCGATGATCGATACCTTCCATCAGGAACACATTCGCACCGCGCGCGCGTTTGGCATCTCCAATCGCCGCATCACCTGGCTCTATGCCTTCCGCAATGCCGCGTTGCCGCTCATCACGGTCGTCGGTATCGATCTGGGCTATCTGCTCGGCGGCACCATCGTGGCTGAAGTCGTCTTCAACTATCCCGGGGTGGGACAGCTCGCAATCGACTCCGTCAACGCGCGTGACTATCCCTTGATCCAGGCCATCACCATTCTGACCGCCTTGCTTTTCGTCTTCGTCAATCTTGGAATCGACCTGCTCTACATGGTGCTCGATCCACGCATCCGTATCGAGGCCTGACGCATGGAGCTCAGTGTTCTTCCCCAAGATGTCGACACCGTGCCCATGCTTCCCGATAGCAAGGGTGGGGTGCGTGCCAAATGGCGATCGTTCCTGCAACGGGAGGGGAGCCGCACCTTTCTGGCCGGCCTGCTCCTCTTCTGCTTCATGGCCGGCGCTGCCCTCGCTGCGCCGCTCATCACCGACCAGGATCCCTCGCGCAACAACATCACCGATCGCCTGCGCCCCCCGTTCTGGGATACCGCCAACGGTGGCTCCACCGAGTTTCCGTTGGGGACCGACGGACTGGGTCGCGACATGCTGTCGCGCATTCTCTACGGGCTGCGCGTCTCGCTCGTACTGGCATTGGCAGGGCTCTGCCTTTCGATGGCGCTCGGCGTGACGCTGGGGCTCGTCAGCGGGCTCTTCGGTGGGCGCACCGACGCCATCCTTATGCGCGTCGTCGATTTGCAGCTCGCGTTTCCCTACATCGTGCTGGCTATGGCTATCGTGGCCGCCACCAAGACGTCGATTCCTATCCTGATCGTCCTGCTCGGGTTGGCCGGCTGGGTCTATTTCGCCCGGGTCGTGCGTGGAGTGGTCCTGCAGGAGATGCAACGCGACTATGTCCGCTCGGCTCAGGTGCTGGGCGCCAGTCGCTGGCGCATCGGGATGCGCTACGTATTGCCGAACGTGCTCCCCTCCATCGCGATCATTGCGACCTTGCAGTTTCCCGGCCTCATCATTTTCGAAGCAACCCTCAGCTTCCTGGGACTCGGCATTCAGCCGCCTACCCCATCGTTGGGCGGGATGATGCTCGATGGCACGCAATACATCGCCAGTGCCTGGTGGGTGATCACCCTGCCCGGCATCGCGATCCTGCTGGTCACCTTGAGCTTGAATGTCATGAGCGACGGGTTACGGCAGTTGCTCGATCCGCGATTGCAAACCGCATGAGCCAGCAGACCCAGCAACCGCGCCTGTCGGTGCGCAATCTCACCACCGTCTTTCACACCCGGGCCGGACGCTTTGTGGCGGTGGACGATGTCTCGTTCGATGTCTTTCCCGGAGAGTGCCTCGGGATCGTCGGCGAGAGCGGCAGCGGAAAGAGCGTTGCCGCGCTTTCGATCATGGGCCTCATCGACTATCCCGGAAAGATCGAATCGGGCACCATCGATTTCGCCGGCAGCAATCTGCGAACCCTCACCGAGGATCAGCTACGCAAGATGCGGGGAGAGGAAATCGGGATCATCTTTCAGGATCCGCAAACCTCGCTGAACCCCCTCTTCACCATCGGTACCCAGCTCACCGATGTGGTCCGGGCGCATCGCAAGGTCTCGAAAGCCGACGCCGCATCGCTGGCCATCGACAAGCTGCGGCTGGTCGGCATCTCGGCGCCCGAATCGCGCATGAAGGCGTACCCCTGGGAATTGAGCGGCGGTCAACGCCAGCGCGTCGCCATCGCCATGGCGCTCCTGCTGGGACCCAAGCTGATCATCGCCGATGAACCGACCACCGCGCTCGACGTCTCGATTCAGGCCCAGATCGTCGATCTGCTCATCTCACTCAAGGATGAGCTCGATTTCTCGCTCATCTTCGTCAGTCACGATCTCGGCGTCATCCAGAGCATCGCGAATCGAGTCATGGTCATGTATGCCGGTCGCATGATGGAATCAGGGCAGGTCGGG
The DNA here is from genome assembly GCA_963720855.1 of uncultured Chloroflexia bacterium. Taxonomy (GTDB): domain Bacteria; phylum Chloroflexota; class Chloroflexia; order Thermomicrobiales; family UBA6265; genus JAMLHN01. Next base: position 500,518 of record CAVRGV010000005.1, read on the forward strand.
AGTCTTTTCCGCGAACCGTATCACCCGTACACCGCGGCATTGCTCAAATCCGCCCCCACCCTGCGCACCGATCGCGCTGAACCGTTGCAGGCGATCTCGGGCCGGTTGCCTTCGCCCGGCGCCATGCCCACAGGGTGCATCTTTTCCCCGCGCTGTCACTACGTGCAGGACGATTGCCTCGTCAGCCAGCCGCCTTTCGAGCGGATCGGGGAAGCCGGGCGGCACGTCTCCTGTTATCACCCGTTGATCGTGCAACCGGCCGGGAAGCGCGCCCAATGAGCGACAACACGGTCGTCCACATCGAGCAGTTGGTAAAGGAATATCCGGTTCGCGGCGCCGCGGATGGAACCATGCTCATGGCGCTCGATGAGGTGAACCTGCGGGTCGAGCGAGGCGAGATTCTCGGGATCATGGGCGAAAGCGGTTGCGGCAAGAGCACGCTGGCGAAAGTGCTGCTCCGTCTCGAAGCGCCCACCAGCGGCCGGGTGCTGGTCGATTCCGAGGACATTGCCCGGCTCGACAAATCCCAGGCGCGCGCCTATCCGCGCAAAGTGCAAATGGTCTTTCAGGATCCCTACGCCGCATTGGCCCCGCGCATGACTGCTGGCACGGCCATCGAAGAGCCGTTGCGCATCCACCACATGGGCGACAAGGAGCAGCGACGCCAGCGAGTTCAGGAACTACTCGCCCTGGTGGGGCTCGACGCGGGTCTGGCCAATCGCTATCCCCACCAGCTCAGTGGAGGGCAACGACAGCGCGTCAACATCGCGCGGGCGCTCGCCCTGAACCCCGAAGTGCTCGTCCTCGATGAGCCGGTCTCGGCGCTCGATGTTTCCATCCAGGCCCAGGTGCTCAATCTCCTGCGCGAAGTACAGCAGCGGCTTGGCGTGACGTATCTCTTCATCTCGCACGACCTGCGCGTGGTGCGCTATCTCTGCGACCGCGTGGGCGTCATGTATCTCGGCAGCCTGGTGGAAGACGGACCGTCGGAAGAGGTCTTTGCCGCTCCAATGCACCCCTACACCCTCGCGCTGCTGCATTCGATCCCGGACCATCAGGAATCGGAATTCGACAAGATCTCATTCCGGCTAAAGGGCGAGGTTCCGAATCCCATCGACCGCCCGACCGGCTGCTCGTTTCATCCACGCTGCCCGATCGCCAAACCGATCTGCGCGCAGGAGCGGCCTTTGCTTCGCCCGGTCGGGGGAAAGCGCTTCGCGGCCTGCCATTTCGCCGAAGAAGTGCGCGAGCTCGAGCGCACGATGGAGCTGGGAGCGGCCGCATCGTGAGCAACCCGCGCCTCTTTTCCGAGCGAGACAGTGTCTCGTTGCTGCGCTCGACCCTCGAGCGCAACGGTTTCGATCTGGCGCACGAGCTGTTGCGTCCCGATTATCTGGTCTCGCCCTTTCCCAACCTCGAAACCTTGCTGCCCCGAATGGAAAAGCTCGATCCCACCTTGCGGTTGCTGCTTCGTCTCTACACGGTCGGGGAGTCATTCGAACCTGACCTCATCGAGACGGTGCTGGGCCGGGATGTGCTGGAAGCCAATCTTGCGACTGGCTTGCTGATCTTCGACCCAACCGGAACGCGCCTCTCCACCGCTGGATTGCAGGTGGTGAGCCGGCTGGGGCAATACTTCGTCGTTTCCACCAGCCGCGCCTATCCCGGCTTCGATCCCGCCATCGCGGACATCTACCTCGGCCCCGAGTCGTACACCCTGGCGAACTATCTGCAACGGCGCGCCGGCGCATTGCCGTCCTCGGGGAAGGCCCTCGATCTCTGCACCGGCTCCGGCATTGCCGCCCAATCGCTGGCAGCGGTACGCCGCGGAGTCGTCTGGACCGGGGTCGATCTCTCCGGGCAGGCAATCGAAGCGGCGAGCTTCAATGCCATGCTCAACGACACCAGTGACCGATATTCCGCCGTCGAGGGCGATCTTTACGCTCCAGTGGAGGGTCAGCGCTTCGGCCTGATCGTGGCGAATCCCCCATTCATTCCCGTCCCGAGCTCGACCGGTTTCCCGCTCTACGGCGACGGCGGAACGGATGGCATGTCGGTCTTGCGTCCCATGCTTGCGGGACTCGCGCGTCACCTGGCGCCGTCCGGCAGGGCAGTGATCTATGCGGAAGGACTTGGCAATGCCAGTGGCCCGCTCGTGCTCGATCTGCTGGAGGAGGTGGCCAACTCCGGTCTGACCATCGGCCTCACGCTGCTCTCGACGTTGACGGCGGAGCATGCGCTCTTCACGCTGGGACGCATGCTCTCCGCCCAGGCTCCGTCACGCATCGAAGAGCTTGCCTCCTGGAGCGAGCTCTTCACCGCCCAGCAGGCCACGCACTACGCCAAGTTCATCATCGAAGCCCTGGTTGGCGAGCCGGGAGTAACGGTTCGCTCCATCGAAGCGCTCTCCTGAGTGCTCCGAACGCAAGTGCCCCGGTCCAGACGGACCGGGGCACTTTTGCGTATCGAGTTCGCGTGCGGTTTACCCGACGGTGATCTCGCCGCAGGCAGTCATATTGCCGTCGGGGCCGTAGACGACCACGGAATAGGGACCGCGCGACTGCAGCACCGTCAGGCTGACCGGAACGGTGCCTTGCACGATACCCGTGTCGGTGACATCGCCGACGTAGTAGTCGGGTTCGACGACCATCACGAGCTCGGCACACGTGCCACGCGAGATACCGACCGACGAGCCGGGCGCCGCGCCGAGCAGGATCGCCGAGACGTTGATCGTGCGCGCCTGGCCGTCGATCGTGCCGATGCCCGTAACGCTGCTCTCGACCGCCGTGAGCGCGAACGTCGCCGAACCGGTGTTTGCAACCGTGGGCACGGCCACCGCGGTTTCCGCGGTCGTGGTGGTCGGCAATGCTTCCGTGGTGGCGGCCACCGTCGGCACGCCACTGTCCACCGGGAGCGGCGGCAGCACGACCGGCACGCCGTCGACCACGAACTGCGCCTCGAGTCCGAGCACGGCTTCGATCTGCGTGCTGTAGTCGGCCGTCGGGATGTAGCTCTCCATCGTCACCAATGCACCCTGGGTTGGCATCGAGACGCAGATGACCGAATCGGTGGTCGGGGTGGTGGTTGTCCCGTCGTTGTAGTCGAAGGTCAGGGTCGCGATCGCCACCGTTCCCTGAACCAGGATGTTCTCGCCATTTCCGAAAGGCACAAAGGCCACGTTCGTGTACGACGCGTTGCCTGTGTAGTAGTCGGAGAGCGAGGTGATGCACTCTTCCAGCGACATCGTGCTCACGCCGCTATACAGATCGACCGTGGTGACATCGTTGGTGATGCGCAACACATCGAACGAGTCCTGCGACGACGAGGTCACCGGGCTCCAGGTCGGATCCCAGGTGAGTTGATACCCGAACGTCGGGCTGGTGTACGTGTTGGCGGCGGTGTCGACGCCCGGCAGGTCGCCCGTGGCCGGAGTGGTCTCGGTGACCGCGGTCGTGCCGGCAATCGGGGTTTCCGTCGGCAATCCGGCGACCGTCGTTGGGGTCTCGACCGGCGGCAGTGCCACCGTCGGGGCCACGGTCGGAATTCCCGCGACGGTCGTTGGCGTCTCGACCGGCGGAAGAGCGACGGTCGGCGCCTGCGTCGGCAGCCCGGCAACCGGCGTCTCGGTCGGAACGCCGACCACGGCGGTTTCGCTGGCCGGGGCTGCGCCCTGGTCGAAGCTCCAGACCACGAAGTCCTCGTACGCGGTCTGACCGTTCGCGATATAGGTCTCATTGAAGAAGCCGATGACCGCCGAAACGGTGCCTGGCCCCGGAATCTGCGAGAGATCGAGCTCGGAGACAAACGTGCCATCCACCCCGAAGTACCCGGTGTTCCCGATCACGATCAGGTCGAGCGCGATCTTTCCACCTGCTTCGGCCGGAATGGGGATCCCTTCACCCTGTTGCAGCGGATCGCCCGCGCCCACGCTCAGGAACCAGTGACCGTCCGAAACGACGCCCAGACGGTAGTGATTCGCGGAGGAGGTATCGCGGAATGCGAGCCCGCAGTCCCACAGCTCGGCAGCGGTGCGCGGCGCGGTGCATTCGATATGCACCCCAAAGTCACTGACCTGGACATTGGTCGGCAGGAAGGTGACCCGCTCGGGATCGTGGATCAGCACGCCGCTTTCCGGTCCGAAGACGATCGGCTGCGTGTTCTCCTGCGCGAGATACATCGTAGAACAGGTCGGCAGGATTCTCGATGGGCGTCTCTGTCCCTGGAACGGTCACCGTCGCGGATTCCGTGGGCACGACAACCTCGCCACCGGCGGTGGCAGTTGGGGCCACGGCGCCAGCGGTCGTGGCGGTGGGCGCAACCGTGCCGGCCTGCAGGTCGTAGACCGAGAAGTTGCTGTAGTCGAGCGTGGTGGTGCCCGCGCCCAGTCCGAGATAACCGGTCAGATCGACATCGCCCGCGCCCTGCACGGCGGAAAGATCCAGCGCCGAGACGAACGTCCCATTGATGCCGAAAGAACCGCTCGCGCCGTTGAAGACCACATCGAGCGCAACCGTTGCTCCGGCGGTCGTATCGAAGGTGGCGCCGGTACCCTTGGCGCCGCCGCCCTGCACCCCGTTATCGAGCTGCCAGGTACCGTCCGGAAAGATCAGCAGGAAATTCTTGCCCGCATCCGAAACCCGGAACTCCATGGCGATCGCCCAGAGCGTACCCGCCGCCACCGCGGGAACCGTGAACTCGGCATGAGCCGCGCCATTGGCGATCGACACACCGGCTGGCGCGGTTTGCGCATTGGCGGCATCGATCGATCCGCTCAATGGGCCCGCAACCGGGGTCATGGTCGCAAGTTGGCTGACGGTGGTATCGAAGTCGGTTGCCGGATCGGCCTGCGCTGCCACAGGCAACGCCGGCGCAATCAGCATCATCAGCATGCCCACCATGGCGAGCAGGCCGAGACGCCATCCGTGCGGTCTTCTGGTCATTCCGTATCCTCCAGACGCATCGAACGTAGATGATCGAGTACAGGGAACGGTTCAAAGATTGACTTGCAGCGTACACCGATTCCGGTTTCGATGCACCGTTTCAGCATGGCGGCGAACCCCTTCCCGGTCCCCTGTTCCAGGAGAAACGACAAACGCCCCGGATAGGTTCCGGGGCGTGTCGCACATCGAGATTCGGTTACTCGGGTTCAGTTACATGCTGCGAGGAATAGTTCCGCTGAGCGAGGACGCGCTGGTAGTCCTGGCGGGCCTCATCGAGGGTCGGGATACCCCACGCCGCCCTGTCCAACGACACCCTGATAGTAGCGATCCAGATAGCTGCCACCAAAACCAATTCGACCAAATCGAGAGAAAAACGACTTCACGTGAGTTCCTTACTAGGTGCCATCGATCGGCAATTCCATTACTAACGATTCGAAGTGTAGCACACAATACCGCTATATGCTGATAATCGGCATAACATATGCCATAAGAAACAGCGAGCGAACCCCGTTCCGCTCCCATTTGGCACCCTCTCGGCGACCTGGAAGCCTGAAAAACGCGATGAAGACTGCGCTCAGGCCTTCCTGAAGTGATCCTCCAGGCGCTGCCGAACCGTAAGATTGGTAATGAATCCAATCGATGTGGGACGGGTGCGCCGTCCCGATGAGCGCAACTGCGTATGGCGCATCGCCGGCGCGGGATCCGAGGGGCAAACCTATGAACAGCAGCATCGAACTTCCCGACCGAGGTCCACGCCCGATCGAACAAGCCGGCCAGGCTGGATTTCTGGCCGCGGCGATCATGGTGGCCGTTCAGCTGATCTGGCGGCTGAACTGGTCGCACAACGGGGTGGTGCAGGCCTTTCCCGAGTTCGTGGTGGCCGCGGCTTCCCGGCTGACGCCCCTCTCGGTGTTCGGCGCGGCGACCGAGAACTATGGAAGCCTGGCCAAGAAAACCCTCCTGGTGGCGATCGTGCATTGCCATCGCCGGCGTTGGCATGTGGGGCGGCCGGGTCGCCGGCAAGTTGACCCAGCAAAACCGGCACCAGCTTTGCCGGACGGTTGGCCGCCAGCGGAATCGTTGCCTCCGCGCTCTTCCTCTTTACCGGGCTGGTCATTTTGCCGATCGCGCACCTCGGTGCTCTTCGCGCGTGACAGCTCCTACACCAGCGACATCCTCGATGCAGATCATCGTGACCTTCGCCATCTATGCGGTCAGCTGGGCCTTCTTCACCGCCGAAGCAGTTCGAGTCGCAAGCCGATTACACGCAGAGCCACCAATCGCGCCGCACCTTCGTGCTGGATGCCGCCACGCTGGTCGAGCGTCGTCGTTGCCGGCGGAGCGATCTGGCGCCTGGTCAACCCGCGCATGCCGCGGGTGGCGGATACCGCCGCGCAGGAAACGGTGCAGGACATCGTCGCCACCCAGCGCGCGAGCCAGGGATTTGAGCTCGAGACACCGGTTCCCACGGAAACCCCGCAAGCCGAGGCCATGCTCTACCAGCGACCTTGCGATGCAGGCCGACGATCCCCTGGCATTGTTCGCCGAGCTCGACGCCGAGGGGATCATCACCCCGGTTTTGACCGCCACCCCCGACTTCTATCACGTCTCCAAGAACATCATCGACCCAACCGTCAGCGCCGCCGGCTGGACGCTGAAGATCACCGGACTGGTGGATAAGGAGGTCGAGTTCACCCACGACCAACTGGTGGAGCGGGCCACCCGCAACAGATCACCACCCTCTGCTGCATCTCCAACCAGATCAACGGCGATTTGATCGGAACCGCCCAATGGACCGCGGTGCCGCTGATCGATCTGCTCAATGAAGCCGGCGATCAAGGACGGAGCGGTCGATCTCAAGTTCCACGCCGCCGACGACTACGAGGATTCGGTTTCCATCGAGGTTGGCATGAGTCCCGACAACATGGTGGTGGTTGGGATGAACGGCGAGACGCTGGCCGACGATCACGGATTCCCGGCCCGGCTGATCATTCCCAATATCTATGGAATGAAGAATGTGAAGTGGATCGACCGGATCGAGATCGTCGACGAGGACTTCAAGGGCTACTGGCAGACCCGCGGCTGGAGCGATACCGCGGTCGTGAACGAATGGGGCCGCATCGACTTCCCGGAGAATCGGGAGGATATCGACGCCGGCCCGCACACCCTGACCGGCGTGGCGCCAGGCCGGCGCGCGCGGTGTCTCACGCGTGGAAGTAACCCTGGACGATACCGCGAGCTGGGCCGATGCCATTCTGGAACCGGCGCTCAATCCGCCGTTCACCTGGGTGCGCTGGGCCTTCCCGGTCGAATCTCGAAGGAAGGCGAATACAAGATGCGCATCCGCGTGACCGACGGCGAGGGCAACGTGATGTCCGAAACCGACCGCTCGCCGCTGCCCGATGGCGCCACCGGCTGGCCCCGCCGCACGGTGAAGTGTGAAGGGATAGCGACTGGCCGGAGCGGAGTTCCAAGTCCGGAGAAGTTGCAAACGGGTCGCGACAATCGTCGCGACCCGTTTCGTTTGCGGCGATCCGTTCTCTCGAGCGCTATGCCGTTACGCCTGGAGCTGCCGGGCCGTCCGGGAGCCGGTCAACACGAAATGCCGCAATGCGCGCAGCGGGTGGCGGCGATCGGGATCACGCTCAGGCACTCCGGGCACTGCTTGGTATCCGGGTTCGACCGTCCCTTTGCCTCGTCCAGCCGCGCCATGCATCATGTTCATCGGCTTGATGATGACGAAGTAGATCGCCGCTGCCACCAGCAGGAAGTTGATCAAGGCGGTGATGAAGCTACCGTACATGATGGTGGCGTCGCGCACCGTGATCGTCAGATCCGAGAAGTCCGGTTTCCCGACGATGGCGGCCAGCATCGGATTGATGATGTCCTCGACCAGCGAGTTCACCACCAGGGTGAACGCAGCGCCGATGACAACCGCGACGGCAAGATCGATGACGTTTCCGCGCATGATGAACTTTCGGAATCCGTCGAACATGCCCTACCTCCGCCTGAATGATGCGCCTGCAGGAGCCAGCCGTCCCCGCAGGTGTACATACACCCTAGCGTAGCAAAGATGAGCAACCTTATGGTCCGGCGACCGGGCTAGCCTCCGGAGAAGCTCTGGCAAGCACGAGCATCGAACGCAGCCAGCGGGGATCCAGATCGTCCGGAATCAGCCCGGAATGCCTTCATCCAGTCCGCGTACGTCTCCCAGCGCTCCGTCGTTTGCACGCCAAACGCGCCTTGCGGATCGAGCCAGACTCCGCTGAGCAGTACCGATGCCGATCACGCTCGACGATCCTCGTCCAACTCCGGATAGGCGGCCTTCATCGCGGCGATGGCCGCCTCGGGCTCGGCGATCGCATCGAGATAGCCGCGCTGGATCGCGCCCAGCAGCGCTTCGATCTGTTCCGGGTCGGCCAGCGATCTTCTCTTCGCTGGTGACCAGCACCAGCTCGTAGTAGTCGGGCACGCCCCAATCCTCCACCCGCATCATCGAGACCGGGTAGCCCTCCTGCTCGGCCAGGATCGTCTCGTGGGTCCAGTAGGCCCCCATCACCGCGTCGGTCTGTTCGGAGATCACCGCCGGCACGAGATTGAAATCGACATTGATCAGCTCGAGATCGTCGATCGACGCGCCGTCACTGGCCATCATGGTGGTGAGAAAGGCCTCCTGGCTCGGGAATGCCGGGATAGCCGACCGTGGTGCCCACCAGATCGGCCGGACGGGTGATGCCGGCCGATTCCAGCGACATCACCCCCATCAGCGGATGCTGCACCAGCGCCGCCACACTCACCACCGGCACCTCCTCGCGCCCGCGCCAGCAAGACATCGGTTTGATAGGAAATGCCGTAGTCGTCCCGGCCGGCGCCCACGGTTTGCAGCACCACGGTCGGATCGGACGGGGTATAGAGCTCGACCTCCAAGCCCGGCGTCGGCGAAATACCCGCGCTCCTGGGCCAGGAAGAGCCCGGCGTGATTCGCGTTCGGATACCAGTCGAGCGCCAGCGTGACCTTCGTGAGGTCCTGCGCGCGGGAGACCCGTGGCAACGTGCCGGTGGCGGCAACCGCGGATAGCGCTGCCGATCCGGCCAGCAACGTGCGTCGGGAAATAGGGATGCATGGAACGCGCTCCTCTCGGTGAGCGGTTCGAAGCCGGGAAGCGAAAACGGCGCATCGCTACGAGCAAACGCGCCGGGAGGGGCAAGACAGGTATTCGCGATTCCTGCGCGGGGATTATCCCGATCAGGTTCTACGGTCGGCGGTCGCTTCCGCCCTCTCAGCCCGGCCCTCCGAGCTCCCGTTCGAACAGCATTCGATTGTGCTCGTCAGCGTAGACGAGGGACGCGCACTCGGCAAGCGGCCACGTCGATCGGCAGGTATGGGCACTGCGGCGGACGCGAACGCAGTGGGACCCGATGGTGACAGGGCCGTGGCCCTATCCCTATTGTGATCTCTCCATCGGCCTCCATACTCCGGCTGACCAGCAACCATCGCGCATCTCAGCACGAACGTTCCTGCGGAGGGTATAGGCATGTCCGGAATTCGAAATCCAAAGTGGATGGATCGGCGAACACTCGTGAAAGTCGGCGCGGCTGGGGTGGTCGCGCTGGGGCACAGTCGCGCGTCCTGGCAGGCCTTGGCTGCCGACCATGCACCGACCGCGCTCTCTCCTGACGACGCCCTCGCCAAGCTGACAGCAGGCAAACAGGACTTCGTTAGCCATCCCGAACTCTGCTCGATCGAGCTGGAAGACCAGCGTAGTGCGGTTTCCGGGCACCAGGCGCCGTGGGCGACCATCATCAGCTGCTCCGATAGCCGGGTTCCACCTGAGCTGATCTTCGGGGGGCACGGACTCGGCGAGCTCTTCGTGGCGCGCAATGCCGGGAATCTTGTCGACACGGCAACACTTGGCACGGTGGAGTACGGAGCCGCCGTGCTCGGGTCGCCCTGGCCGGAAGCGGGGAATGCATCGACGGGAACGCACTGCGCTGGTGGTCAGTGGCAGCCACTCGCGAGTCCGGCACGGTGATGGTGTCCGACTTTTGCCAGGGAAGCGAAATTCTTCAATCCTGAACAAAGCGCGCCGAAACGTGAGGAGCAACAGTTTTAGCCGAACCGTCCGGTACCTTTGAGCATGTATGCTGAGTGAACCGTTTCACAGCATCGTCGTGCGCGCGCGGCCCCTTGGCCAACGTGACGAGGCGCGGTGGTCCCCGGTCTCATTCGGTGGGCCCAATCACGCTGCCAAGGAGTCCATTCGATGAACCATTCACGCTTCGATGCCGTTACCCGCTGGGCCGCCCGGCCCACCACCCGGCGCGCCGCACTTGGCGGCGCAGGGGCTGGATTGGCTACCCTTGCTGTCGGCCGGGTGGCCGCCCAGGACGCCTCTCCCGTCGCTTCGCCGGTCGCCGCCGTCGAGGTCGCGATGCTCTTCGTCCAGACCGGCGGCGCCACCACCCTCACCCCCGGTCCCGGTGACATCCATACCCTCACCATGAGCGAAGCGACCGCTCAGACCCTGAAGTTCTCGGATCGACCGTACCGCATCGCCGGAGCGATCCCAACCGCCAGATTTGTCAATGATTGGGCAGATGCCTTCGGCGACGATCCCCCGAACGCGACATTGATTGGTCATCCCGAAGTGGGAGGCGACACAGAGGAGGCAGTGGTGGTCGAGCTGTTGGAGGCGGCCTATGACCCGGCGACCGCGACCCTGACCTACCAGATACGGATTCTCGGAGTCGAGGAGATCGTCAATCGGGTCTTCGAGCAGGAGCCGCTGACCGTCCTCGATGCGCCCCGCCAGTACGCGGAGGCGCACCTCTTCATCGACGATGTTTCCGCGCAGATGTACTGTGTCCAGGACCCAATGGCATGCGAGTCGCTCTGCCACAGCGGCTTCCTCAGCCCGGACCTGCGAGAGCAATGTGACCCGCCAGTCCAAATCAGCGATATGTGCAGTGATCCTGGAGAAGAGCTCTCCGATGCAGAACAGGCGGAGTATTGCGGCGATTCGGGAGACGCTGGGCAGTAGTGAGCATGGCGCGGCGGATCGGGCAACGTCGGCGCCGGAATCGAAACAACCTCCGCAGCCTGGTCGACGATCGATCTCCTGTGTCGATCGCTTTGGTTCGAAGCGTCCCGGCATCCAGCTCGGGACGCCTCGCATCGCCTCGCGCAGGTCACCACGCGCTGAGCCGTGACCCCCGAGATCTCGACCTGTACCGACACGTGCGACTGGACGGTGATCGGCTATTCGGGGAACCACGCAACCCGGAAACCATTCGCGTCGGTCAGGCCCGCGAGGAATAAGGTCTGGATCGTTCATTGCCGACAAAGACATACCAGGTGGCGGTCAAATCGGAGTTCGGTTGGAAAAGCGCCAGACTCGCCCGCGGAATGCAACTGGCACCGGTCCCGGGACGGAACCTGAAGGTGATCGCGGACTCGTTTTTGGCTGAACGGAATTCCGTTACTGTCATTCGATCGGTATATCCCGTGCATAGATCGGCCGATAAGACATGAGATGGATGGAAACAGCGCGCAAAGCATCCCCGGTTGCCAGTTCGCAACAGCATGCTCGCTCCGAAGGTGAAGAGCGAATCGAACCCTTCGGCGCTGCTCTTCCTTGATACAATCGGTCCATCGCATCACCCTTGAGGTGTCGTCTTCGTACTATTTGAGTTCGTCCGTCGAGGTGCGCTATGTCCCTGTCCCAATTCGATCGCGTGTCCGCTCTGCTCACCGAGCGCAAGCTCTCCCGGCGCAAGGCCCTGGCGGCAACGGGCGGATTGGCTGCGCTCGGATTGACGCGAACCGCGGCCCAGGATGCCACTCCCGAAGCCAGCCCGATCGCGCTCGAGTCGGCGGATGGGGTGGAATTCATGTTCGTGCAGACCCTCGGTGCGGGGTCGATCGATGCCGCCACCGATGGGGTGGAGAGCTTGCTGCTGGTGGCAGATCATCTTGCCGGCCAGACCATCTTCTTCTCCGATCGGCCAGACCGCATCGTCGGCATGGTGCCGACCGCGGACTTCCTGACCGGGGGAGCGGATGCCGAGGGCCTGGGTTTTACTCCGGCTGACCCGCCCAATGCGGCGCTCGTGCTGCCCTCCGGTAAGATCCTGATTGTCGAATTGGTAACCCCCGAGTACGACGCGTCCACCGGCCAGGTCCGCTACCAGATGCGGATTCTGGAAGACGTCACCCAGATCGACCTGCACCTGGAGGACGAACCGCTTACGCGAGCAGACGCCGTGGGCGAATTCACCTCGGCCAGTCTCTTCATCGACGATTGCCCGGATGGGCACGTGATCTGCTGGGGGCCGGATGGCGAATCGATCGGATCGATCCCCACCGATGGCAGCAACTTTGGCTTCTGCTGGGATTCTGGCGACTTGTGTTGCCGGCCCTGTGGCTCATCGCCTTCTGGCGACTCATGGACCGACGGCTGCAACTACGTCTTCGGTTCGCAGTGCGGCGCGGGATGCAGCTATTCCTACTCCGCCGCGTTCAGCTGCTCCCAATAAGAACGCAAAGAAGAATTGGTACGCAAAGAAGAAGCGCCGGGCGATCCGCCCGGCGCTTCTTCTTTGCTTTTTGCGTGATCGACGCCCCCCGCAACGACCTGCATGACAGCGGAATCCAGCTCGGAAATCAACGTGCGGGTCGGTCCGTCCGGTTGCAAGTGACGATTCTCGCCCGAGAACGTTTCACCGCGGTTCCCCGGTCCAAACTAAAGCGGGTGCTGAAAGTTGTGCCTGCGAACGAGGTGTTCCGGGTGTCGTGCAGGACCTCCGTGTCCTGCTTCAACAACCAACGCGGCTCTACGATCGATGAGCAAGCGTTTTCGCAACCGATTTAGCTGCATCCAACCCAGCAGTGACCCGATGGCAGGTCACACCACGCATCTGGACCATAGTCGCTGCAATCCATCTCCAATGAGCAGCGGTAATCTCCGGTACTCCACTGACTCACACAAATCGGACTTGCATTGGGGATGCCCTGATCCGCCAGGCAGGCGCACGAGAGTGCTGGGCAGCTACACGTGCCACCGCACCCATCAGATCCACAGGTCGTTCCGTCGCATTGCGGAACGCACGGCGTGGGCACCACACTGGGAAAACTGGGACCAGAATATCCACGCCGGGCAGCGTCAGTGTCGTGCCGAACAGCGGCAGCAGCGGCCACGCCACTCAAACCAAGCAACCCCTTCAACAGGGTGCGACGCGAGCCGCCGCCGCCCAGATGGCGAGCCAATTTGTCGATCCTGCGATCGTCCATGTGTCCTTTATCGTTACAGGAATGTCACAGATGCCGTAGGTATGCTGTTTGACGCTAGCATAGCGGATCGGAAAGGGAGGTTCATCGAGGCTGAAAACTTGGGTCGTGTTCATCGAATACCCGCTGACAAAACAGACCAAAGGCGTCTATACAATCCGCAAGCGGCACGTTTGGCAAGGAGCGCATGACCTGGGCAGCGGATCATCCGACCCGGGCTGTTGCCCGTCATCCCCACTCGGTGCTGGATCCCGGCTCGGCCGAGCGTCACGGTCGATCCCACCGGGGCTTAGTGCTTCTCAACGTTCTATGTGATACCAGGCTTCCACGCGGTGTACTCAGTCCCGCATGAACCTCGATTGTGTAGCCCTGTGGCTTTCGACTTGGGTGATCGCTCGCATTGGCATGTCCCACCCCTGCATCCCGAAGCGTCGAAGCGGGCCCCCATCACCAGGCGCAACCGCAGTGGATAGCCCTGAACGCTTCCCGACCGCTAACGTAGACAACGCGCAGATGCACCATTGCGCGCCAGCTAGACATCGGACGGCGCTAATATTCCCTCAGGCCGCCCTTCTGCTTCTTCTTGTGAGGTCAACTGGCCGTGACTCATTTGTGAAGTCGATCCGTCGAAGAAGCAGGTTGTGTTACCGCGAGTCGATATAACGTCGGATGGTGCGTAGAAGAGGAGGACGTCGTGGCTTCTCTGGTGGTTGGCCTGACTCGGTTCTGGTTTGCGATCCGGAAGGCATGGCAAGATCCCACCTTCCGCACAATCGTGGCGCTGACCGCGTCGTTTCTCTTGGTCGGTACGATTGTGTTCCATAAAGTCGAGCACTGGTCGTACCTCGATAGCTTTTATTACTCCGCGGTTACTTCGGCCACATTGGGATTTGGCGACTTCACGCCCACAACCTCAGCCGGAAAACTGCTGACAGTCTTCTATATGTTTTGTGGCATCGGATTGCTGGTAGCGTTGTTCACGCGCTTCGCCAGTGCGTTGATTGAGTCAGAGCGGGAGAATCAGGAGCGGCTGCATGCACATCTTGCGCAAGCTCGAGCCAGGTTCGCTCACGACCCAGAGAATCCAGTCCAGTCGCCCATCCCGGAAGAGAAGCACCTATCGTAATGACGCTCTTTGCGCCGTCGCCGTTGTTGGCGTCTCGACGACCTATGCGGTGATCGACCGCGAGCTCAGTCCCAGCGGCACTTCGGCTGTGTAGCCCTGCGGCGTTAGCCCGGGGTGATGCGGCCCACACGTTTGCCCTCCGCGTCCCCTGCCGTGCATTTGACGCAAGCATTGCACCGGACGGCGCTAGAATTCCCCCAGGTGGCCTTCCTGCTTCTTTCCGAGGGGACAGCTTGACGAACCAGACCAGCGAAACGATCGACATCGCCGCGGAATCCGCGCATCCCAAAACCGTGGTGGTGCTCGATTTCGGCTCTCAGTACAGCCAGCTCATCACCCGGCGTGTGCGCGAGGCCGGGGTTTATAGCGAGCTGGTCCATTTCGATGCCCCCTGGAGCCGGGTGGAAACCCTGAACCCAGCGGCGATCATCCTCTCCGGTGGTCCGGCCAGCGTCTATGAAGAGGGCGCGCCCGCGTTGCCAGGCTGGCTCTGGGAGCACGATCTGCCGGTGCTCGGCATTTGCTACGGCATGCAGCTCCTGGCGCACGAGCTGGGCGGCAAGGTGATCGGCGCGGACAAACGCGAATATGGCCCCGCCACCATCGAGGTGAACGACGAATCGCCGCTCTTCGCCGGCATGCCGCAATCGATCGATGTCTGGATGAGCCACGGCGACCATGTCGAAGCGATCCCGCCCGGCTTCGAAGTCATCGGCGAAAGCAGCCGCCTTCCCTTCGCCGCCATGATCAAGGGCAACGTCGCCGCCATCCAGTTCCACCCCGAAGTCGCGCACACCCCCCTCGGCCAGCAGGTGATTACCAATTTCCTGACCAATCTCTGTGGGCTGCCGCTCGACTGGAGCAGCGATTCCTTCGTCGAAAGCGCCGTGCAGGAGATTCGCGCCAAAGTCGGTGACAAGCGCGTGCTGCTCGGCCTGAGCGGCGGGGTCGATTCCTCGGTCGCTGCCGCGTTGATCTACAAAGCGATCGGCGATCAGCTCACCCCGGTCTTCGTCAACAATGGTCTGCTGCGCGAAGGCGAAGCCGAGCTGGTGCAGGAGGTGTTCGCCCGCAACTTCGGCATGCCGCTGGTCTATGTGGACGCAACGACCAATTTCCTCGACCGGCTGGAAGGCGTCACCGACCCGGAAGAGAAGCGCAAGACCATCGGCGACGAGTTCGTGCGCGTCTTCGAGCGGGAAGCGAAAAAGCACGGGCCCGTTCGATTTCCTCGCCCAGGGCACCCTCTATCCCGATGTGATCGAAAGCACCACTGCCGATACCAAAGCCGCGGTCAAGATCAAGACCCATCACAACGTCGGCGGGCTGCCGGCCGATATGAAGTTCCAGCTCCTGGAGCCGCTCAAGTTCCTGTTTAAGGATGAAGTGCGCAAGGTCGGCAAATCGCTCGGCCTGCCGGACGAGATCGTCTGGCGGCAACCCTTCCCCGGACCGGGGCTCGCGGTGCGCATGTTGGGCGAAGTCACCGAACCCTGGCTCGAGCTACTCCGCCAGGCGGACGCCATCGTGCGTGAGGAGATCGAAGCCGCCGGACTGGCGGGGGAGATCTGGCAATACTTCGCGGTGCTGCTTCCGGTCAATTCGGTCGGCGTCATGGGCGACTTCCGCACCTATGGCCGCGTCTGCGCGATCCGCGCGGTCGCCAGCCAGGACGCGATGACCGCCGATTGGGCCCGGATCCCCTACGACGTGCTCGCCCGGATGAGCAACCGCATCGTCAACGAGGTACGCGGTATCAACCGCGTGGTCTACGACATCTCCAGCAAACCGCCCTCCACCATCGAGTGGGAGTAGGGACGGGATTCGAGGCTGGAGCCCGGAGCCCGATAATCCGATAAGATGCAGAAAAGCACAAGACGAGTGAATTGACGTGCCCTGTGGCACGTCCTAGTGTTGCTTTCCCGCGTTCGACGCATCTCGTTCTATTCCAGGAGACGCAATTTTGGACGATCGACGGTTCGATGCCCTGGTCAAATCGGTTGCTGCGGGCGGCAGCCGTCGCGCTGTGCTGAAGGGGCTGCTCGGACTGGGCGGCGTCGCGCTCGCTGGTGGCGCGCTTCTCGATCGAGACACCGAAGCCGCCCGTAGGCCCACACCAACCCCGAAGCCGGTCCGATGCCCTGGCAATCAGCGCTCGGTCAATGGGGTGTGCGAATGTCCCGAAGGATTGTCGCAATGCAATCCCGGCGTGGGTCCGGCGTGCTGCAACGATGGGGCCCTGCCGGGGAGCCCCGGATATGCCGAGTGCTGCGACAACGCGTGCTGCGAGGGAACCTGCCTTGGCGAAGAGCTCTGCTGCCCGACGAACAACCGGCCGGGCAATCAACCGCCGACGCATCAGATCTGCAATCTCGAGAATGGAGTCGAGTGTTGCCCGCTCGACCATTTCTGCTGTAGGGTCGACGGCTGTTGCGAAACTCCCTGCTCGGACGATGGTCACTGTTGTGCTGCGGAGGATTTGTGTCCGAGTGGGGGCGGCTCCGCATTCGAGTGTTGCAACGGCAACACAAAATGCTGCGGCGGGGGCACCGATGCCAACACCTGCATTCCCGATACCGGCTGTTGCGGCGACGCAGATTGCAACGATCCCTGTCAGGTCTGCAATCTGGAGACCAATGTTTGCGGACCAGGGTGCGATGAGGCGACCGAAATCTGTTGCAGCGACCAAACTGGGGCCGGTTTTTGCGTCCTTGGAACATGCTGTTCCGACGAAGACTGCGGTGACGGCGGCTTATGTTGCCTGTCCACCTTGGGTACGGCGTGCGCCTTCGAAGGGTACTGTCCGAATCCCTGTTCGGAGGAGGATCCCTGCAACGGATGCGCGACCTGTATCGGTGGGCTTTGTCGCTCGGGGTGTGCCGAGGGAGAGGACTGCTGCTTCACCGACGCGGGCGATCAGTGTTTCACAGCGGGCTCCTGCGGGCCCAACTTATGTATCTGTGAAGGTGGCATCGATTGCTGCATCATCGATGATGAATACGTCTGCGTCGACCTGAGCCAGGCGGGCGTCTGTTGCGCTGATTCCGACTGTGCGGAGTTCGACGATGCCGAGCAATGTCAGGTTGGCGCGTGTAGCGATCTCGTCTGCGAGCAACGGTCCACCTGTGACGCCTCGCAACACTGCTGTGACGGCCAGTGCAGCGACGAAGAATGCCTGCTGCCGGACGAATGCGAATCGGATCAGGATTGCGGCGACGTGACCATCTGCTGCGCTGGGCTTTGCTGCCAACCCGGCCAGCACTGCGTCGAGGTCGGCAACGGCGTTCTGAACTGCTTGTTCGCGGAGTAAGGCCTGCCGGGAAGCGCCAGATGATTGCTGGCACTTCCCGCTGGAGTTGGTGGCGAGGCTAGTCGAGATAGACCGCGTAGGCCCAGCCTTCGGTGCCGTTGTATCGCACCTTTGCGAAACCATTCGATGATTGTCCGAGCAGCGTAACGGTTGCGTTGTTCGGCAAGACCGTGACCACCGCGCTGCTTGTGGACGCCGTGGCGCGCAAGTTCAGCTCGCCGTCGATCACCGTCGCGGTCGAACCGGACGATCCGCCGGTGGTCAACCACTGACTGGACGCCCATCCGGTGCGTCCCTGGTAGATCACCTGGGTGAACCCGTTGCTGGTCGAGCCGGTCAGTTCCACCCGAGCGCCGTCCGGCAGTACGGTCACAACGCCGTAGCCAGTGCCTGCGCCGGAGCGGAGATTGAGCGCGCCATCGAACACCGTTGCGTAGGTGCCGTTGCCGGATCCATCATCGCCAGTGCTGAGATAGATGGAATACGCCCAGCCGGTATTGCCATTCCAGGTCACTTGGCTGAATCCATTGCTGGTCACCCCGCTGAGCGTGACCGTCGCGCCGTCCGGCAGCACCGTCACGATACCGGCCGAGGTGCTGGCATTGGCGCGCAGATTGAGCGAACCGTCGATCACCGTCGCGGTGCCCCCGCTGCTGGGCGGGGTATCGTCGCCGGTGCTCAGATAGATGGCGTAGGCCCAACCGGCGGTCCCGTTATAGGAGACCGACAGGAAGCCATTGCTGCTCTGGCCGGTCAGCGAAACCGTGGCGCCGTCAGGCATGACCGCCAGCACGGAGCCATTGGTGCTGGCCGATGGAGCGCAGATTGAGCGAACCATCGATAACGGTTGCGTTTTCCCCGGTCGGAGGTGGGGTCGGGTCGTCGTCATCGCTACCCGGGTCTTCGCCGGCGTCGATGTCGAGATAGGTTCCCAGCGCCCAGCCGCCCGTGCTGCCAAACGTGACCGGATAGAACCCGCTCTGGCTGCCACCGGTGACCGTGACCCGGCTGTTCCCAGGCATGGCAGTCACGATCGAGGCCGAGTAGGAGGGGCCGGACCGGAGGTTGAGCGTTCCATCGATCACGGTGGCATTCCCCACCGTCGGATTTGGCGTGGCAGTCGGTTCGGGATCGGGCGCGTTACCGCAGGCTTCGTCGTGCGTGATGCCTGCCTGCCAGAGCATGGTCACGGTAACGGTGGTGATACCGGCGGAAACTGGCAAATCCAGCGCCTGCCAGGTACCGCCGGCCAGATCGATACCGGCTGCGTAGGTGTAGACATTGCGGATGTCGTAGCCAGCATCGCTGATACCCGCGCCGAAGCCGAAGTTGGCGCCGTTGCGCGCGGATTCGGCCGCCGGGTGTCCCCTGCGGCACGTTGTATTCGCGCAGGTTCTGCGGCGCCCACCAGTTGTCACGAATGAAGAGTGGACCGCGGTCGTGGACCGGGGCAACGGTGCATTCGCCGGTGGTGTCGCTGACGATCTCCACCCAGCAGAGCCCATCCGCCTCGGCGCATTCGGTCTGCGGTCCGTACGTGCCTTCGACCCCGGTGCCGACCGGCACCCAGGGGCACGACGATTCGGTGCAACCCGGAAGCGCGACCAGATTGTCGTTCGGCTGGATGACATGTCCGCTGGATGCGGTGGTGCCGACCTGACCGTCGGTGCCTTCGGCAAAAACGGATGCGGTAACGCGATAGGATCCGCCGCCGAGGTTGACTTTGGCGACGGTCGCTTCGGTTGAATTGGACGCGGGAGCCGCGAAAACGGATCCTGCTGTCGGTACTGCAATACAGACAAGCATGGCGAGGGCCGCTGCGAGGGTGCGGCACATGCGCTTTATTCGCCAAGCCATGCTGCCTGACCTGCCGGGTTCGCACAACCATCCCCCTTTCTTCGAGGTGTGCAAATTCGGTTGGTCGAAGGAGCTGGGCTCTCTCGGTTCCGTGTCAGCTAATCACATGGAAACGGGACGGCGCAAGTGAACGAACGGTCAAAAACTCCCAGCTTCGGCGTTCGGTGCTGGCGAACAACAGATTCGCCCAGTACGGACATTGGGTTGTCGAAATGTCACGGCAGAGGGTGAAAGATTGTGGGAGGCCCGGGCCGTACGTCTCAGGATTTCGGACTCAGGTAATAGGTCATCGACTGCATGGCCCAGATCGGGTCGATTTCGCGCACCTGAACGCTATCCGGCACCTTGAGGACGGTGGGGGCGTAGTTGAGCAGTGCGTGGACTCCACCGTCGATCATGGCATTGGCCACATCCTGTGCGTTTGCAGCCGGAACCGCAATGATGCCGATCTCGAGCCCAAGCCGGCGCACTTCAGCGCTGATGCACTGGTCGCTCATGACCATGACCCCCTGACGGATTGGCCGATCTGGTCGGGATTCCGGTCGAAAATGGCGGCGATATTGAATGACGACGGAATGAATCCGCGGTAGTGAGCGATAGCGTGCCCCAGGCTACCGAATCCGGCCAGCGCGACATCCCACTCCCGGTCGAGCTGCAGAATCTGGGCGATCGCCTGTTCCAGATGAACCGTGTCGTACCCCTTGCCCTGTTTCCCGAACTTCCCAAAGTAGGAGAGATCGCGCCGAATTTGCGCAGCGGTCACGCCAATGAGCTCGGCAAGCTGGTCCGACGAGACATTGGGAATGTCGCGCGCCTGTAGGTTACGCAGGGTGCGAACGTACAGAGGAAGCCGCCGAATGACGATATCGGGAATGTCTGGTTCGATGTTTCGAGACACGGGTCGATCGATCGTGCGTGAGCGAGCCGAATGAGTGGGTGCGCTTGCGATAAAAACGGCCGAATTCCTGAGAGACGATTCCGCGAACGGGACGCGCCAGGCGAGCGTCGTTGCGCATAAATCGCTCCGGCAGAGACCCGATCGTGCATGAGTTCACAAGCGAGTATCGGGTTTCGCATGGACGAGCGTCAAAAGAAGACCGTATCCCGGCATAGCAACCTGAAAGATATCTGGAGATTTGGTGAGATCGAGCGCCATTTGTGCACAAACGCTAACCCGCTCGTACGTTCGTGGGCATCGCAGGGTGGTCCTTTCGCAAAATCGGCGAGATGGGGGTATTGCCTGTGCCATGGTTGTCTGATACATTTGCTGAAGTTGTTTTTAAGTACTGGGCTTGGATTGCTCAATGGGAGGGGCAATGTCACGCAGTGAGTTGACTGACGCCTACGTCAGTGGTCGAATCAGTCGGCGTTCGTTTGTCCGCGGTATGGTTGCGCTCGGCGCATCCGTTCCTGTGGCCATGGCGCTCGCAGACAAAGTAAGCGCCGCGCCGGGTGGCGCCGCACGCATTAGTCGGTCTTCGGATATCTATCCGGATCCGTATCCGTGGCCGCCGAAGCCACCGAAGCCGCATCACCCACACAAGCCGAAGCCGGCCCCGGCACCTGCCGCGGTCACCACGCTTCCGGCGACCGGTGTTGCGCAGCAGGATCAGTCGAGCATCGTGGCCCCTCTGGCCGCCGGTGCCGCCGCAGCCGCTCTGGTTGCCCTGCGCATGCGACAGCCGAAGAAGTCCGAAGGCGAAGCCTAAGACTTCGGGGTTATCCTGAAACTGAACCGCTGGCGGGCAACCGCCAGCGGTTTTGTTTTGCCCGTCGCAGGCGGGTGTCCAGCCAGTGCAACGGTGACGGAGGAAGCCATGCGAGGACCCGCGACCGAACGTGCGGGCCCAGCGAGCACGGCGTCCGGCCGCTCCGGTTGGACCTGACTAGACGAACGGGCGCAGCACGACCGGATCGAACGGCTCGTCGATGAAGGCGAGCACCTCGCGGAGCGCGCGTTTCCGGGTTGGCGAGCAATGCAGACCGTTCGACACGCATGACTTTATCTGCACCCAGCGCGATTTCCAGGTCGCGCGCCGCCTGTACCGCTTCGATCCACTTGTCATACGCCCGTTCTTCGTCCATATAGACGAAGCGCGACCGGTAGAGCATCCGCTTGTCCTTCTGGTGCGCGGCCACGACTTCATCCGGATCGCGCAGGACATGAATGAATCTGGCATGCGGGAAGAGCCGGTAGAGATCGAACCCATGCTGCGCGAGCTTTTCGCCCTTCGGCCACCACCCGGGTTTGAGTGGGTTTGACACGGGTCCGCAATTGGCGCAGGCGTTCATCCTCAAACGGCGCGGCCACATTGGGATCGATCCCGCGGAGCAACAGATCGTGCGCGGCGGCGCCGAAGTGGGCGGCAAACTGCTCGGTATCGATGCGCTGAATCTCCAGATCGTTGACCGTTTCGCTCTCTTCGACGGAAGAGAACGCGAGATGCAAGGACGAGGAAAGATTGGTCAGCCAGGTTGGATCGAGACTCAGCTTGAAGCTGGGCAGCTGCGCGATGGCGAGCGCGACAATACTCGCACCAGACCGCGGCGACCCGATCACGAAGACTGGCTGCGGCGGCTGTCCGGTTTTCTTGCGCCGGCTGTTGGCTTTCTTGTCCTGCGGAAGGCATGCCGATCCCGGCGTCGACGGTGAGCGGCCAGGGCTGACCATCGACGCCCAACAGGGCCGGACCGGAGAGATGGGTCAGATTGACCGGCGACGTGACCGCCATCGGCGCCAGGATCGGTCCCAGGCCGGCATTGACCCGTTCGGCAATCCATTGCGCGCGCGGATGCTGGATGGCCCAGAGCTCGCGGCGCACCGCGGTGTGCACCCCGGTTTCCTCGGAGCCGGTCAGTGAGTCGGACCGGGTCCGGTAGACATAGATGAACTCGGCGGTATTGGCGATCGGGCCAATCGTGGCCGCCCGCCGCAGGAACTCGGTATCGCCCGAAAAGGGAAGCGCATTGGCGAACCCGCCGGCGCGTTGAATCAGATCGCGCGTGACCAGCGATGTCGGATGATGGACCGGCTTGCTCTTGGGTGTGGTCTGAAAGGTCAGCTCCGGGTTCAGCGGGTGCTGATAGAGCACGACTTCGGCTTCGTCGACGATCAGGCGATGCCCCTGGCTGCCGATCAGCTCCTTGCCGGTGCGGGTAGCCAGATCGAGCAAGATCTCCAGCCGGTTGGTGGCGGCCCAGTCGTCGGCATCTTGAAAGAGAAACGCATCGTACCCGGTGTTGGAGATGACTTCCTGGATGAGCCGGTACGGGCCGGAATTTTCCTCCGAGCGAAGCAGCGTGACGCCCGGAAACTTGTCGAGGGTCGTCGTGGGGGGGACCGACGAGCAATCGTCGATGACGACGATGCCCTGTAGCGGGCGCGACTGGCGCACCAGCGAGTCGATGGCGGCTTCCAGATACTCCTCAGCCTCGTAGTAGGGAATGACGCCCAGAATCTTCGCGTCCGGGGTCAGATGGTGACCGGCCTTGTCGAGCTTGAGGAAATTGTCCAGCACCTGATCGGTCGCGCGATGGCGCACCGAGTCGTCCGGTTGCGGAAGGAGCGCTGGGTCGCCCAGCAGCACCGGCTCGCGATAGTCGAGCGGGCTGAAGACTCCGCGCACGTCCATTTCGTCGGCCCGGTGAATGCGCAGCGCTTGCTCGTCCTGTCCCAGCCAGATTGCGACTGACAACAGATCGTAGAGGGTGCGCACCGCCTCGATCGGGCGATCGGGATCGGCCAGCAGCGCGGCCACATGTTCCGAGTCGATCAGGTCCTGCATCGGATTGGTGGGATCGAGCAGATAGTCCTGAAAAACCGGGAGCAGCACATCGAACCCGCTGACGCGGCCATCGTGCTCGCTGAGCTCGTCGCAAACTGGCACATCGAGCAGCTCGGGCGCAACGCGTTCCATGATGGTCGTGTAAATGGATTCGGCCAGCAGCTCGTCGAGGCTCAAGGTCGAGAGCGCGCTCCACAAGTGCGGGTCGAGATAGGGCCAGGCATGCGCGATCTCCGGGGTCTCTACGACCTGGGCGATCGATCGGGGATTCGCGGCGAGAGCGATCGCTCCGCGCAATGTGGAGGTCGGCCCGTCGAGCTGCGCGCCAAGCTTGTCGGCGTAAAAAGCGGCAATCGGCGGTCGCAGCACGGCGAGTGGGTCGAAGACCCCCGATGCGCCGAACAGGCTGGCCGGTTCATTGCTGCCTGCCAGGATCGCCTGGTTGCGCGTGCTCGGCGCCACCAGACCGGCTGCCCCTGATTCGATGCGCATCAGATCGGCAGATGCCAGCCGTCCGGACAGATCCCACAAACTGCCCACCCCGCTCGTTTGAAAGGCGTGTACCCGGGCTTGCTGCTCGAACTCGCTCGGATCCTCGAGAGTGCGGGATTCCAGCGTCAGCGGACGGCCAACCCGATCGGCCAGCTCGGCCGCGATTTGCACCGCGGGTTCGTCTGGTTCGCCGGCGGCGGTCAGCGCGACCCGGTCGAGCAATCCTTCGGCCGCGGTCAGTCCGAGCAGCAGCCGGCTCGCCTTTCCGCCGTCGAGCGCGAGCGTGACCTGTTGATAGGGGAGGGCGGCAATCGAGCGCAGCGAGCGGCGCAACGACGTTTCGATCTGGTCGATGGCGGTCGCCGTGCTGGCTGGGACCGGTTCCGGCAGCGTGCGGTTGCGCAGCGCGGGGCGTTGTTTCCATCCCAGCTCCCACCATTCCCCGGGAGCGTGCGCGGCCACATCTTTCAGACCGGAATCGAGCCCGAATACCTGCCGGGCGTAGACCGGCCAGGTGGGTCCTCGCCAGTCGCGCACCGAGTTGGTACCGGGTTGCTCCCAGGCCGATGCGACCAGGTTGGCGCGATTGCTAATGACCAGCATCTCTTGCGAGGCATCGGAGTAGAGCGATGCTCCGCCCAGCAGATCGTTGGTCACGATGTTGTTGCCATCGGGATGCAGATGGAGCAGCGTGAAGGCACCGCCGAGTTCGGCGGCGATAGTGTTGGCGTCGGATCGGGCGATTCGCTCGGCAAGCTGATCCGCCCAGCTTTCGCCTGAGGTCCAGGGAGCATCGAGCGGGACCGGCAGTCCGCTGAAGAGAACGACTTCGTCGCGATCGACATGCCAGTGGGAGCCGATTTGGCCCTGCTCGGAGAAGGCTTGCCAGGCGAAGAGGTAGAGTCGCCGGTCTTTGCTATGCCAGCCGAGATACTGGTCGGGCTCGAAGGCGAGCTCGGCCATGTCGTAGCGCGTGCATTTGGCCACATCGGCCCCGGCCACGGGGCGCCCGAGGCGGCTTGCAAGCAGGATGAAGGCCAGCATACCGGTGTCAGTCCTCTCGTCGATTCTTGGGCGGGAGGATGTACGGACACCGCCCGTGCTCAGCAGTGCGTAGTATGCCCTGTTGACCGGCTGGCACGCAGGGGGAGTGGGGCGCGAGAAGATGCTCGATGGGAGGCGTCAGCTGTCCAACGTGAGTGCGCCGGATTTCAGGCCCTGTAGTTCGATGGCGTCGACGTAGAGCCATTCGAAACCGTCGATCTCCTGGTCGATGCGGTAGCGGGTGGCAACCCGCTCCCGGCCGGCGGCGCCCATGCGCTGGCGCAGCTCCGGGTCGATCGCGAGCTCGGCCAGGCGAGTAGCCATGGCGACCGGATCGCGCCGCGGAACCACGAAGCCAGTGACGCCGTCGAGCACGTTCTCGGTCAGTCCTTCGGCATCGGTGCAGACGACCGGCAGCATCATGGCCTGCCCTTCCAGCACCGAAACCCCAAAGCCTTCGCTGACGCTCGCGGAGACAAAAACGTCGGCGCGTTTCGCGGCGAGCCGCACGCCCCCGCGCGAGCGGCTACCTAGCAGCTCGATCCGGTCGAACACGCCGAGATCCCAGGCGGTGAAAGAGATCTCGTCCGTAAGCGTTCCGCCGCCGATGATCGTCAGATGGGCGTGTATTCCCTGCTGCTTGAGCGTAGCCAGTGCCTGCACGGCGAACGGGTGCCCCTTTTTCCAGACCAGCCGTCCGACACTGAGCATGCGCAACGGTCGCTTGCGGGTTCCGGTCACGGCGGTATGCATGCGCTCGCCGGGATCGAAAAAGTCGAGATCGATACCGTCGGGAACGACGCGATGCGGTTTCTTCGGCGGGCATCCACGTTGCACCAGCCGCTTCCAGAGCGCTTCGCTGGCGCAATGCAGCATGGTCGCGTCGTTCCAGACTTCATCGTAATAGCCGGGCACACTCAGGCCTTGATAACAGGCGTCGTAGCCGCGGAACCCCACCACGCTCGCCGCGCCGGTGTCGCGGCAGGCAGTCAAATGTCCGAGTGCCAGATTCCCGAACTCGAAATGCACCACCTGCGGTGTCAGGGCGCGGATCGATTGACTGAAGTCGTTGGAAAAATGAATCCGCTCCAGCAAATCGGGCGAGTCCGCGATCTCGGGAACGACCTGCCAGGCATGCTCGAACCGCTCGCGGGCGACCAGATGGACATCCCACCCCCGCACCAGCAGATGCAGAAACTGGTCGGCAACAAAGGTCTGCGAATTCGACGGAAAGTTATAGACGACCAGGAGCACGCGGCCGGGAATGGGAGCTGGCATGGGCGTCGGTCGATCCGCTTCTGTGCGAACGAGCGGGCACGGCGATTCTGCGATCGTCTGCGTCGTGCCCGGGTTGATCATGTGCAGGTCATTGTAGGGTCATTGGGTTGGCCAGAGAGCTCGGTTACCACCCGCCGGGCGATGTGCTGCCGGTCTTCGCGCTGTCCGAGCCAGATGGCGGCCGTCAGCGCGCCATACAGGTAGCGCAGACGTCCCGCGTCGATCGTGGTGCGGCTCAGCAAGCGCTCCACACGTGCGTAGTCGACCACCTGATAGAGGGGATTGCCGCGTTCCAGGAGCACGGCTTGCAGTTGAGGGCGATAGGTTTCCCAGTTCACCACTCGCCAGTGCCGCGTGGCGGGACCATCGCCCCGCACCGCGCTCATTGCCGAGAACCGTTCATGGTCAGTGCGGTGCCGGTAACTCTCCGGTGACCAGACCGTGCTGGCAAGGGGATAGTCGAGCAGATGCGGGCAGAGCTCCTGCAAGATGTCGACGTGAAAGCGGAATCCGGCCCGTTGCTCGAGCGGAAGCTGGAAACTGGCGCGGAACCAGATCGGGGAGGAGAATCCGTCGATCCACATGCGCGGTTCCACGGCTCCCGCAATACCGGCGCCGCCACGCATTTTGGTCTCCCGCAGAATCAATGCCCGCATCAGTTCCGGTTCGAGCCCGCGCTCGAGACGTTGGTCCATCCATTCGGTGACCCCGTCCAGGTACCACGCCTTTGCCTCGGGAAGAAGCAGCCGGTAGGGATCGAAATCGGAGCGCCCGGCGAGTTGTGCGATCGCCGCATCGCGGGTGGTCGCCTCGATTCCGGCGACCGATTCGTAGCGCCAGCCGATGTAATCCCCGCCTACCCCGGTCAGGGTCAGATCGTTGCGCGGATGGAGCAACGAAGTAGTGTTCCAGCCCGAGAGCATGCCTTCGGTGAGGAAGGTATGCGTGGCCACCATGGCCAGATCCTGCTCGGCCGGCCGGTCGCGGCGGTCGTCCAGCTCCCAACGGAAGCCGAGCTCGGTCGCGATGGTTGCCGCCACCTTCGGATCGGAGCGAGCCGGGCGCCCCGATCAGTTTGATCAGAAACCGGTCCTGCAACCCGGCTCGCAATCACCCCGGCCGCCAGCAGGCGCGAATCCTTCCCTCCGCTCAACCGCAGCTCGATAGGATCGACCGGGAGACTGGCCAGATAGCGCACCAGACTGCGAATCTCGTCTGCCATCAAGGGCACAAGCTCGTCGTAGGTTTGCGGCAGATCGCCGGGTGAACGGGCTTCGTACAGCGTGCGATCGGGCGTCGACTGCGTGGCGCCGCGCTCGGGATCGATGCGGATCCAGGTGCCGTGAGGAACGTGCTCGACCGCCAGATAGCCGGTTTCATCGGAAACGATCAGCGAATCGAGCACCAGCCAGCCGGCGCCGAGTGGGCTGCGGGTCGGGTGTTCTCCCTCGGGCGTTGCCGCGAGCGCTGCCATCCCGGACCGGTTCGAGAGGAGCGTGCATCCGGGTAGCTCGACCGAGAAGAGCGGTCCGCAGCTCATGAAATCGGTGACCACCGCACCGAACCCATTTGCATCGAGCTGGATCAGATCGAATTGCCCAAAAAGCTCATCGATCGCCAGCGATGGATCGCGATCGCCCAGCCACCTGTCGAGCTGCTCGGCCCACGGGACGTTGTGTGCAGTCCAGCCCGAACCCACCGGCCAGCAATACCCGGCGAAGGCGGTCAGTCCGCCATCGGGACGGGCAAACCAGTGCGAACCGATCCCACCGATCTCGGCAAACGCCTCCCATCCCAGCACTGCCACGCTTCCGGAGCGGTTCTGCCAGCGCAGGATGCGGTCGAATTCGAATGGAAGATACGCCGGCCCCTCGCGTTCGATGCGCGCGAGCAGCTCCGGATCGATTCGTTCACCGTTTCTCCCGATGAGCGTGACGAATCCAAACACTCAGAATCTCCAGGAGAGCCCGCTGACCAGCGTGGCTCGCGCAACCCCGAACCTGAGCGTCATGGCGTGATCCTCGCGTCGAGCTCGTAGTCGCCCATCCAGATAGCCGCGGTCAATGCGCCCCAGAGCAGCCGCGTACGGCCGGGGTTCGCATCGCCGGTGGCGATCCGCTCCGCGAGACGGTCGAATTGCACCAGCTCGTGAATCGGGTTGAGGCGATCGAGCAGCGCGGCTTCCAGCATTGGCCGGTAGTCGGAATAGTGCATCAACCGCCAGTTGCGCACATCGGCGCTCGTCGTGCGGGTTGGCTCGACGCGCCGGTAGTCATCGGCGTCGGGCAAGTGCCCGATCTCCGCTTCGTCCCAGGTGCTTGCCGCCAGCGGGAGCTTGCTCAGCGCAAGACTGTGGCGGCGAATGAGATCGATCGTGAATCGCTGGCTGGGCCGCGATGCGTCGGGCAGACCATGATTTGCCTGCACCACGCCCCGGACCGGGAACGGGCTCAGCCGCATGCGCGCGTTCCAGGCCTGCGTTGGGCCGGCCCGGCTGCGCACCCGGGTCTCCTGCATGTAGAACGAGGCAACTTGGGTCAGGTCGTCGCCTCCTTCGAGATGCCGGATGACCCAGTTCGCCATCGCCTGGTGGTAGTACTCGAGCACCTCCGGCCGCAGGATTCGCAATGGGTCGAATCCAACGCCACGCCTGACGAGCGCCAGCAGCTCGGATTCGTTGTTGACCCTGGCGCCCTTGAGCGCGAGCGAACCCCAGCGCAGATATTCGCCGGCGAACCCGCTGACGGTTGCTCCAGAGGCGAATTCGGTTGGCCCTACCGCGTCCCAGGCGCTGGTGATCCCTTCGACCAGCCCGGTGTGCGCGCAGACTTCCTCCAGCGCCGCTTTCGGGAGAACGGCCCGTGCGGTCCACGAGCGTCCAATCGAGTCCGAAGGTGGTGGCAATCTGGCGGGCGGCGAGCGGATCGGCTTTGTCGGGCGGACCGATGGTGAAGAACCGAAACCGATCCTGCAAACCTTCGCTCAGAATAATGGCGGTCAACAGGCGCGAGTCCTTGCCGCCGCTCAGTGCCAGCTCGAGATCGGCGATGGGGAGCGCGGCGATGACCCGCATGGTGGCGCGCAGCTCGCGGTCGACCCGTTCCAGCGCCTCCTCGTAACTCGACTCCGACTCCGGCACTAGTGGCGAGCGCCCGGGATGAACCACCGATGCTCCGGCAACGGGATCGATCTGCACATGACTGCCAAATGGCAAATGCTGGGCGTCCCAATAGCCGCTCTCCTCGTCGAGCATCGATCCCAGGCAGAGCAGCCAGCCCGCGCCCATGAGCGAGCGTTGCGGCTCGACTCCCGGTGGCGCGACGGCGCGCGCTGCCAGACCGGCGCGGTTGGAGACGGCAATGAGGTCGTCTCCTTCGGCGACATAGACCGGATCCGCATTCATGAAATCGGGAGCGATGAACCCGTCTCCCATGGCCGAAAGCGCGATCAGTGTGAACTGCCCGAAGAGCTCGGCGCGGGCTTCCCGCAGGTCGCTCCGATTGGTGAGCCAGTCCCTGAGCTGGGATGCCCAGCTCCGTCCGGTTCCATGAGTCCACCCAGTCTCCCGGGGCCAGCAATGCCCTGCGAACGCGGTCAGCCCCTGCTCGTCGATCTCCCAATGAGAGCCGATCCCCGCGAAATCGGTGAACGCTTGCCAGCCGAAGAAAGCGACGGTTCGGTTCTGGTTTTGCCAGACCACGCGCTCGGTTGGGTGAATCGGAAGGTCAGGGAGCTCGGCACGATCGAACCGCTCGATCGAACCCGGATCGATCGGGGCGCCGGTACGGCTGGAAAGCACGAGGTACGCTAGCATCTCAGTCTCCGCCGAAGCGTGGAAGCCGCTCGTGCTGCCCCATCCAGATGGCGGCGGTGAGCGCTCCCCAGATGAGCCGGGTCCGGCCGGCGTTCGCGTCTCCCGTGGCGACCCGGTCCACCAGTCGGTCATGGTCGAGTAGCTCATGCAGCGGATTGCTTCGGTCCAGCAAGAGCGATTCGATCGCTGGCAAGTAGTCGGCATAGCGCTTCTGGCGCCACGTCCGGCCGTCGAGATGTGTGGAGTGGATGGGTTCGATCTTGCGGTAATCCGCCGCG
Organism: uncultured Chloroflexia bacterium; assembly: GCA_963720855.1. Classification (GTDB taxonomy): domain Bacteria; phylum Chloroflexota; class Chloroflexia; order Thermomicrobiales; family UBA6265; genus JAMLHN01. Next base: position 530,729 of record CAVRGV010000005.1, read on the forward strand.
TCCGGGAGCTGGTCGTACGCGGCTTCGGGCCAGATTTCCTCAGCGCGCGGCAGTTTGCTGAGCTCGATGCTGCTCCGGCGTTGCAGGTCGAGATGGAACCGGGCATCCGGGCCGAGGTCGCCGCCCAATCGATGATTGGTGCGCAAACATTCGGGTGTGACAAACGGCGTCAGGCGCAGTCGCCCACTCCATGCGTAATCCGGTCCGTTCCGGCTATGCAGCAGCGATTCCTGGATGTAGAGCGGAGGAATGCTCTTGAGGGGAATCCCGGTAGTCACCTGCTGGCTCACCCAGTCGTCGACCCAGGATTGGTAGTAGGCGCGCGCATCCGTCCGGAGCACCCGGAGCGGATCGATCGGCCGGGTCCGCCGTAACGCGGCCCGCACATCGTCGATCGTGCGCGCCTGCACCGCCGAGCTGGACACATACCCCCAGCGCAACCCTTCCCCGCCAACCCCGGTCACCGTTGCTGCTGGCGCCTCGTTCAGTGGCATGAAGGTTCCCCAGGCACTCGTCATCCCTTCGGTCCTGCCGGTATGCAGCAACGCATTTTCCAGCTCGAGCTCAGCAGAGCGGGCGCTCGCATCCTCGAGGGACCAGTTCAGCCCAAAGCGATCGGCAATGGCCTTGGCCGCAATGGCATCGGCCCGCTCGGGCGAGCCATTGGTGACGAATCGGAATCGATCCCGCAAACCCTCGCTCAGGATGATTGCCAGCAGGGTGCGCGAATCCTTGCCGCCGCTCAGCGAAAGGATCAGATCGTCGATCGGCAGACCGGCGATCGTGCGCATGATCGCTCGCAGAAGGTGGTCGTTTTCGTCCAGCAGCTCTGCATAGGAAGGTGGCGGATCGTCGGGATGGGAAGGGAACAACGGGGAGTGGGCGGGTTCGACCACCCGTGCGCCCCGCCCCGGCTCGAAGATGACGAAGCTCCCGGCTGGCGGCCGCTCGACATCCCAGTAGCCGCTCTCCTGGTCGAAGATCCAGCCCTCGCAGACCAGCCAACCCGCGCCGGTGAGCGACCGTTGCGGCGTCTCGCCCTCGGCGACGACCGCGTGCGCGCAGAGTCCAGCCCGGTTGGAAACCGCCGTGAAATCGGTTCCGTCCGCGACAAAGAGCTGATCGACGCTGGCCCAATCGGGCATTGCCTGCGCGTTCCCTGCGAAGGGAATCGAAAGAATGGTGAAGTGGCCGAAAAGCGATGCACGCGTGTTGGCGAGATCCGGGGATTCGCCCAGAAACGCACGAAGCTGTTCGGCCCAGCTCCGGCTGGTACCGTGTACCCAGCCGTGCTCCCGTGGCCAGCAATGCCCGCTGAAGGCGGTCACCCCCCAGGCATCGACATGCCAGTGCGAGCCAATCCCGGCGAACTCGGTGCCTGCCTGCCAGCCGAGAAAGACAATGCTGCCGTCATGATTGCGCCAGACGATCCGCTCACTGGCGCGCAATGGCATGCAAGGCGGCTCGTCGACATCGAACCGGGTCACCAGGCCTGGATCGACAGGGGCGCCATTGCGGCCGGCCAGCACCAGATAGGCCAACATGTCAGCTGCGTCCGATCCGGACGGGGGACTCGTGTCGCCCCATCCAGATCGCGGCGGTCAGCAACGCCCAGAGGCGACGGGTTCGACCCGCATGACGGCCGCCGGTGGGAAGGACCCGTTCGAGCCGGTCGGAATCGATCAGCTCGTGAATCGGGTTGGAGCGGTCGAGCAGGAATTCCTCCAGCATCGGCAGGTAGTCCTGATAGCGGAGCACGCGCCAGGTTTGCCCGTCCGGAGCGGATCGCACCGGAGGGATCGCCAGATAGTCGGCAGCATCCGGCAGGTGCGCAACGGCATCCGCGCTCCAACCCGTGGCCGCGAACGGCATGCGTGCCAGCGTGGGTTCGAACCGGCGCATGAGATCGATTTGAAATCCGTGCATGGGCCGTTGCTCGACGGGAAGGCGTTGCATAGCCCGCACGACCGTCGGCGTGATGAAGGGCGTGAGGGTCATGGTTTCACCCCACGCCTGCACGACAGCAAAGCGATTGCGGGCCTGTCCTGATTGGTTGAAATAGGACGGGACCTGGTGCAGGGTTTCGCCCTGTTCCAGATACGCGCGCGCCCAGTGCGCCACGGTCTGATGGTAGTACTCCAGCACGGCTGGGCGCATCACTCCCAGCGGATCGAACTTGATATTGCGACGGAGCAGGGCGATCAGTTCTTCCTCAGAGCGCACCGCCATACCCGCCCGGGAGGTTTTGCCCCAGCGCAGATACTCGCCTGCCAGACCGGTGACGATCAGACTCCCTGAGTAAGCCGTTGAGCCAACCGAGTTCCAGCTACTCGCCATTCCTTCTGCCAGGTACGCATGTGCCAGCACATCGGTACGCTCTTCGGCCAGGGTGCGCTCGCTGCGGTCGATCGGAGTCCACTCGAGCCCGAAACGATGAGTCACTTCGCGGGCGACCATCGGATCGGATCGCGTGGGAGGACCGAAGGTGATGAACCGAAAGCGGTCGTGCAATCCTTCCTGGATGATCAGCGCCGTGAGCAGGCGCGAATCGATCCCTCCACTCAGACCAAGCTGCCGGTTGGTGGCGGGCAAATTCGCAATCGCGTGGATCGATTGACGCAGGTCGCGTTCGATCTCGACGAGCAGCTCGTCATACGTGGCGGTTTCTCCACGCGGACCGAGCGGGCAGGTTTCGCTTTCGATCACCTGTGCGCTTCGGCCCGGTTCGATCGCGATGTGCGCGCCCAGGGGGATCCGTTCCACATCCCAGTAACCGGTTTCGCCATCGAAGAACATCTCGGTGTGGCAAATCAACCAGCCGGCGCCGGTCAGCGAGCGTTGCGGCTCGGCTCCCCCGGAGGCGATGGCCTGGGCGCAAAGACCTGCTCGATTCGAGATGGCGGTGACGTCGTCAGTCTCAGAAACGAAGACCGGATCGAAACCGCCGAAATCGGTGACGAGTGCTCCACTGCCATTTGTTGCCAGGGAAAGCAGCGTGAATTGTCCGTAGAGTTGTTCGTGTGACTCCAGGAGATCGCCCTCGCCCAGCCAGTCTCGTAGCTGCGCGGCCCAGCTCGTGCCGGACAGGTGATCCCAGCCGGTCGCGCGGGGCCAGCAATGCCCGCCGAACGCGGTCAACCCCCGCTCGTCGACCGCCCAGTGCGAGCCGATGCCGGCCAGGTCGGTAAAGGCCTGCCAGCCCAGGAAGACACAGCTGCGATCGTGGTTTTCCCAGACGATGCACTGTTCGGGTTCGAATGGCAATGCCTTGGGGTCGTTCGAAAGCTGTCGAATCAGACCGTCGTCCACGGGAGCGCCATCGCGGCCGGCAAGGAGCAGGTAGGCAAGCATGAGCGCGCTAATCCAGCCAGGGCCGGTTGAGCTGCACCGGTTGCTCGCGGCCGCTCAGCCAGATGGCGCCGGTTGCCACCCCATAGAGATTGCGCAGGCGTGGCCCATCGATCCTCGCGCGCCCGAGCGTGCGTTGCGTCTCGTCATAGTCGACCACCTCGAAAATCGGGTTCGACCGGTCGTCCAGATAGGTTCGCAACATCGGCTTGAGCGCGTCGAAAGACGCCGTCCGCCAGCCACTTGGCACGCCGGGCTGGTTGCGTAACGGCTGGATAGCGCGAAGCTGCTCCGCGTCGGGATAATTGGCGATGGCGCCCTCCGGCCAGGTCTCGCCATACAGGGGAACGGTGGCGACATCGACCCGGCAACGGCGCAGCATATCCAGATGCACGCGCGGATTGGCGCGGTCGGCCATCGGCAGAAGCTGCCGAAAGCGGATGTAGGACGGAAGTCAGAAAGGGCCCCAGCCAGAGACTGGGTTTCAGCGCCAGCGATGGTCCGGCCCAGCAGCGCGTGCGTTGTTGCGTAATGAAGAGCGAGGAAATGCGGTTCGGCTCATTGCCATCGGCAGCCTGGGTATCGACCCAGTCATCCACCACCCGGTGATAGTGCTGGCGCACATCGGGGAGCAGCATTTTGAACTCGTCGAAGTTGTCCTTGACGGCATAGAGCGCCTTGACCTCATCGACCGTCTGCACGTTGATTCCGGCCGTCGACGTACGGCCGAAGATGGTGCACTCGCCGCCGACTCCGGAGAGACTGACGCCCCGCTCGGGAATCGGTATGCCGGTACTGTCCCAACCGTTGGTGAATCCCTCCACCAGAAAGGTATGGCGATGCAGGCGGCGCGCTTCCTGCGCTGCCGGTATGCCGGTACGCGCTTCGAAGGTCCAGCGCAGGCCGAGTTTCTCCGCGACCAGTCTGGCTCCGATGACATCGGCGTGTTCAGGATGACCGTACGTGTGAAAGCGGAACCGGTCTGCCAGCCCTTCGTCGTGCAGCAGCGCGGCCAGCATGCGGGAGTCCTTGCCGCCGCTCAGCCGGAGCTCGAAATCGTCCACAGGCAGCCGGGCAATCGTGCGCAGCTCGGCTCGGAGATCGGCATCGAGCTCATCGAGCATGGATGCGTAGTCGCCGGAGGTCGGGTTCGGTCCTGGTCGATGCCAGAAGGGGTGCGGCCGCTTCTCGATGTGCGCCGCACCGTTCGGTCCGAAGGCAATCAGATGGTTGAAGACCAGCCGGGTCGCGTCCCAGTAGCCGGAATCGTCGGCCAGGGTCGAATCCCAGAAAACGAGCCAACCCATCGCCAGCGGATCGCGCTCCGGCACGGACTCGAACCCAACCGCGGCAGCGGCGGCCAGTCCGGCCCGATTGGAGAGCGCGAACCAGCGTGCGTTCTCACTGTGATAGAGCGAGCCGCCACCCAGCAAATCGGTCACGGCCATACCGGCGCCATCGGAATCGAGACGGAGCGCGGCATAGAGCCCGTAGAGGTGCTCGTGCGCGTCCTCGATGGGATTGGCATGGAGCCAGCTCGCGAGCTGGCTGGCCCAGCTCTGCGTCGGTTCCATGCTTCCAGCCAGTCACGCGTGGCCAGCAGTGCCCGGCAAAGAGGGTGAGCCCGCCGGTGGCATCGACATGCCAGTGAGAGCCGAGCCCCGCGTTGTGGGTCAGCGCCTGCCAACCGAGCACCGCCACGGTTCCGGATGCGATTGGTCCACTGAAGGTGCGATTCGGGCACGAAGGGCAGGCAGACAGCCAGCCTGCGCCGTTGCCAACGCCAGCTCAGCCTGGGAGATCGGGGTGCCGTCGCGGGCGGAAAGCAGCAGAAACGCGAGCAACGACTCTTCCGTCTGGAACGCCCATGGATTCCGATGTAGATGCGCGAGATGCAGCTCCGGGCAACCCCGGTCGATTAAAGGATCGACTGCGCGGTTGCTGAACTCTTCTTCGAGCCGGATGAGCGTCAGGATATCCGGTTCCGCGCTTGGCGGTGTCTCGTTCAGAATCGCAAGCAAGCGGTGCGCCTGGAACCGGCGGTCGATCGTCTCGGAATAGAGGCTGCTCGAAGGCGTCGATCTCCTGATCGACCCGGAAGAAATGGGCCACCCGCTCGCGTCCGGCCTCGCCCATCAGATGGCGCATTTCCGGGTCGCTGGCCAGCATCGCCAGCCGTTCCGCCAGCAGCTCGGAGCTGCGGCGTGGCACCACAAAACCGGTAACCATGTCTTGCACGTTCTCGGGCAAGCCCTTCCGCATCGGAACAGACGACCGGCAGCTTCATGGCCTGCGCTTCCAGCGCGGAAATGCCGAACCCTTCGCTCAGGCTGGGCATGACCAGCACATCGGCCTTGCGCATTTCGGCCCGGACCTCGTTGCGGGGTTTCGAGCCGAGCAGGGTGACCCGGTCCAGCACGCCGAGATCGAAGGCGGCAAAGCGAATGGCGCGGTCCTGGACGCCGGCGCCGATGATGCGCAGCTCGGCTTCGATCCCTTGCTCGACCAGCTTGGCCAGCGCTTCCACCGAGTATTCGTGCCCCTTTTTCCAGACCAGCCGTCCCACGCTGAGCATGCGGAAGGGGCGTTCGGGAGTACCGGCGACCATGCCATGCGTCCGGCCGCCAGGATCGAAAAAGTCGATGTCGATTCCGCCCACGATGACCTGGTGCGGTTTGTCCGGTGGGCAACCGCGTTGCAGGCAACGTTGCCAGATGCCCTCGCTGCGGCAATGGATGACATCGGCGAATTTCCAGACGTCGTTATAGAACCCTGGGTCTTCGAGTCCGTAGTAGCAGATATCGAAACCGCGGAAGCTCACCACCGTGCGCACGCCGGCCAACCGGCAGCTCAGCAGGTGCGCCAGGCTGGTGTGCCCGAACTCGAAATGCACCAGATCGGGTTTGATGCTTCTTGAGCAGTCCTTCGAAATCGCGCGTGATATGCACCCGCTCGACCAGTTCCGGTTGTTCGGCGATCTCGGGATAGGCGTCCCAGTCGGCATCGTCCCCATTGACCGCCAGCACATGCACATCCCAGCCACGGATGAGCAGGTGGAGGAACTTGTCGACGATGAAGGTCTGCGAGATCGAAGGGAAGTTGTTGTCGACCAGCAGGATCGTGCCCGGATTGCGGGCGGCGTCATCGACGCCGAGCGAGGAGAGATATGCAGCCACCTCGTCCACTGGCTCCTCCGCTGCGGGCTCGGCGCTCGCGCTTGAGTAGCAGCTCCAGCACGCTCGCGGTCGGCAACGGTGCCATGACCAGATCGCCGGTGCGGTTGATGCGTGCGGGCAGCTCGCCATGCGCCATCCAGAGCGCCGAGGTCGAGCGCCGCATAGAGATAGCGCACGGCCCCGAGCGCATTCACCGGCCGTCGCAGCATGCCCGAGATGCGCTCGAAGTCGAAGACCTCGTAGATCGGGTTGGAGGAATCGAGCAGGTACTGGTCGAACAGATCGTGATTCTCGTTGAACTTGGCTACGCGCCAGTCGGTTGCCTCGTTCTCGGAGAGGATCGCTTCGATGGCGGCATACTCGTCAGCGTTCGGCAGATGCGAATAGGCATGCTCGCGCCAGGGATCCTTGAAGAAGGGCAGGCGCACCATGTCTTCGTGGACGTGCTGCATGATCTCGAAATGGAAGCGATGGCTGACCCGTTCCAGCGGCGGGAGCTGCTGAATGGCGCGCACGCCGGTTGGGGTATAGAAGGGAAAGCTCCAGAGCTTGCCGTTGGCCTCGGTGCCTGCGCCGTATTGCCAGCGCGCGATGAACTCCGGAAACATGTGCGAGCTGATGCGATCGAGCGTTTCGCCCCGGTTGAGCAGATCGGTCATCCACTGATGGATGCGTTCGATGAAGACCTCGCGCCGATCTTTGCGCAGCAGGTTCATCCGGTCGAAGTTCTGCCCGGCAATCAGCGCATCCCACGCTTCGGAGCGGGTGACCGCGTTGCGGGTGGCCCAGGCGGCCGGACCCATCCGGAAGAACTCGCTCATGTTTCCGGAGAGGGTGAGCGAGTCGCCCATGTCGATGGCGCCCTTCATATCCCAGGCGGAGCGCACGCCCGACATCTGGAAAACATGCGTCAGGATGGTGCGGTCGAGCTCCTCGATCTCCCAATCGCTGCGGTCCTGGAAGGTCCAGTTGAGCCCAAAGCGCTTGGCGACCAGTTCGGAAACCTCGGTCTCGCCCGAACCGGGCAAGCCAAAGGTCATGAACTCGAACTCGCCGGCCACGCCCTCCAGCAGCGCCAGCGAGGCCAGCAGGCGCGAGTCCTTGCCACCGCTCAGGCGGATCTGGCGCATGCTGGCCGGAAGCTCGACCAGCGCGCGCATCTCCTTGCGCAGATCGTCTTCCAGCATCTGGCGCAGCGCCGGAATATCGTGCGGAATCTCGTCCTGATTCGGGAACTGCCAGTACCAGCGGTCGTGCTCGACGACGCGCGCGCCAATGGCGGGATCGAGCAGCACATGCGCCATCGGCGGAATCGCCTTGACCTCGGTAAAGCCGGTGTCGAGCGTGCGGGTTTGGGTGGTGGCTGGCAGCCAGCCGACCCCGAAGCACATCGCGCGATGGCAGCACGCCCGGTGGCCGTAACCGCGCGCGCCGCCAGGCTGGAGCGGGTCGAGACGATCAGCGCGTCCGGCGGTTTCGGCGATATAGAGAATGCCGAGTGAAAAGCGGTCGCTGATGACATAGCCGCGTCCATCGACGGGCAGGCTGACCGCGGTGAAGATGCCGTACAGATCCTCGGGCGATTCGACGATATCGGCGCTGCGCGAAATAGTCCGCGAGCTGCTGTGCCCAGGGAGCGCCGTTCCAGTCCCAACCGGAATAGCGCGGCCAGACGTGGCCGGAAAAGCTGGTCAGCCCGTCGTCGTCCGTATGCCAATGCGATCCGATGCCGTGCTGGTCGGTGAACGCTTGCCAGCCGAAAAAATGCACCGTACCGCTGGCGTTGGACCAGGTGAGGTAATCCTCGGGCACGAAATGGAGCTCGGTCGGATCGGCATCGTCGATGCGCGCCAGCAGCAGTGGATCGACCGGTTGGTCGCTCTTGCTGGCGATGACCACGAAGGAATGCATGGGTGGCGATCCTGTTCCAGACTCGCCCCAGATCCGACGCCGTCCGGGCGAAACGATCGGGCCCAGTATGAGGATCGGAGGCACGGCAAACATCAAATCGGCTGAAGTATGCACGCTTGTCCGTGAGTCACGCGCGCGCCCGAACGTACAGGCGATCGGCATGCGGGCCTGGACGAGATCATCTCCGGGCAGGACGCGGTCAAAATCGTGGTCAGCCAGACTGCCGAATTTGCGCGCGATAAGGCGGTCACGGTCTTCGAGTCGGCGCTGGCCGGAAATCCGGAGCCGGCCGCGGTCGTCGCTGCCAATGACGACATGGCCTTCGGTGTCTCCGAAGTTGCTCAGGCGCAAGGCCTGGACATCCCCATCATCGGGTTCGACTCCCTGCCGGAAGCCCTCATCGCGATCAACGACGGCACCATGGCCGCCACGATCGAGCAGTTCCCGGGCGGGCAATCGACCCAGGCCATCGACATTCTGGTCGACTACCTGCTCAACGACGTCACCCCGGCCGAGCACGACACCTATCTCACCCCGATCCTCATCACCAAGGACAACCTGTCCGAGGCTGAGCGCGCGGCCGAAGCCGGCGTCGGCGGAGATGCCACTCCCGCAGCCTGAACCATGCGCTGACGTCACCCCCGGTCTCACACGAGACCGGGGGTTTCTGTTGCTTCTGAGATGCTTTACCGGCGGCAGGGTTGTCCGTAGAATGGAATTCTCGATCAGAGAATGCCACGCATGGCCGCAAGACTGGGAGGAACCTGATGGGCATTCCGTCAGTCGAGACGCTGCAAAGTGCATTCAGCCGCCCGATCATCACCCCAACCCACCCTGACTACGATCTGGCCCGATCGGTCTGGAACGGGATGATCGACCGGCGACCGTTCTTCGTCGTGCAACCGGAAAACGTGGCAGAGGTCTCGCGTGCGGTGATGATGGCCCGCGAGCACGACCTGCCACTTTCCGTAAAAGGCGGTGGGCACGGAGTCGCCGGAAAAGCAATCTGCGATGACGGAATCGTTGTCGATCTGAGCCAGATGTCATCGGTACAGATCGATGCGGATCAGCGCACCGCCACCGTCGCAGGTGGAGCGACCCTGCGCGGTCTCGATGCGGGTGCCCAGGCGCACGGGCTTGCCACCACCGCCGGGATCTATCGCCAAACTGGTGTCGCCGGGCTTGCGTTGGGCGGCGGGGTCGGCATGCTGATGCGCCGCTATGGGCTCACCTGCGACAACCTGATATCTGCCGAGGTCGTCACCGCGGACGGTCAGATCGTTCCTGCGAGCGCAGAAACTGATGCCGATCTCTTCTGGGGACTCCGGGGCGGGGGCGGAAACTTTGGGGTGGTCACGGAAATGACCTTCCAGCTCCACCCGCTGACGAATGTGCTCGGCGGCAGGATGATCTTCGATTTTGCCGATGCGGCCGAGCTTGCTCGCATCTACAGCGAGGAAATGGCCGAAGCGCCCCGACGAGCTGCAGATCTATTTGAACTACACGGCTGGTGATGACGGTCGGGAAGCATCACTGGTGTTCTGCCACAGTGGATCGCTCGAAGCGGGCGAAGCCGCGATCGACCGATTTCGTACGCGGCTGCGTCCGATTGCCGAAGACATCCGCTGGATGACCTATCTCGAGATGCAACAGCACTGGGACGACAGCTTCCCGCTCGGCGGGCTGCACTACTGGAAATCGAGCTTTCTGATAGCGATTTCCGAAGAAGGATTGCGGGTCTGCCAGGAAGCCATCGCACGGGCAGCGTTTCCCGGGTGCGAAGTAAGCCTGGAGCCGATGGGCGGGGCAATCGCCAGAGTCGCTCCGGATGTCACCGCGTTTGCCGATCGCGATGCCGCGAGCACCCTGTTGATCACGACCGGGTGGACCGACCCGGCCGAAACCGATCGACGGGTCGACTGGCTTCGCGAGACATTCGCGAGCATGCAGCCATTTTCCAAGCCATCGGGATACATCAATTACATGGACCGAAGCGACGAGGACCGAACCGAAGCAGCGTACAGTTCGAACTACGAGCGATTGCGTCAGATCAAGCGAATCTATGATCCAGCGAACGTATTTCGCTTCAACGCCAACATCCGCCCATGACGTATTCGCTCGCGGCAGCACGCGCATACTCGAGACACTACCTGAGTTGATCGCAATGTGGAATCCGGGACCGAAGGGTCGGTTGCCCTGATGGGACGCGGAATTCTGTTCGTTCTTGGTGCCGCGATCTTCTGGGGGACGTCCGGCACGTCCAGCACCTATGCCCCGGATTCGGCCGATTCGGTTTCGATTGGTGCGATCCGCGTCATCATCGGCGCCGTGGGGCTGCTGTTGGTTGCGTTGGTCGATGGACGGGGCCGTACTCGCCAGTCGTGGCCGTGGCTGTTGCTCGTCATTGGAGCGGTTGGCGTTGCTGGGGGACAGCTCGCCTTTTTCACCGCCATCGACCGTGCCGGCGTGGCGGTCAGCACCGTGCTCACCATCGGGGTGGCGCCAGTGTTTACCGGGGTGCTGGGCGCGGTCTACCTCCACCAGCGACCCGGCCGGATTTGGGCGATTGCCACCGCGCTGGCGGTCGTCGGCGCGGCGATCATGGTGCTGGGAACCGCCGATACGGTAGGCGGCGATCCCGTTGGTTTGCTCTTCGGCCTCGTCGGTGGCGCCGCCTATGCGATCTATGTCACCGTCAGCAAGAAGATGATGGACCAGGGTCACGATCCCGTCGATGTCACTGCCGCGATCTTCTGCGGGGCGGCGCTCATCATGATGCCGGTCTTCTTCCTCGGTGACTGGCAATGGGTGCTGGAGCCGCGTGGCGCGGCGGTTGCGCTCTATCTCGGCCTGGCGACCAACGCCGTTCCGTATCTGCTCTTCGGGTTGGGATTGACCCTGATCCCGGTCGCGACCGCGGCGACCCTCACCCTGATGGAACCGCTCACCGCGACCTTGCTCGGGGTCGCCTGGCTCGGAGAGCGGCTCTCGGTTCTGCAATGGTTCGGAGTCGGCCTGCTGCTGATCGGGCTGCTGGTGCTGGCCATTCCCGACCGGTTTCGTCGGAATTTCATCCGCGCGGCGTGACCGGGGGCAACGTGTCACATCGCGCCCTATGCGAAACTTATGCCCGATTCGAAGCCACATTTGAGCTCTACGAGCGCTCAGGTACGTAACAACCAGGAAGGATCGACGATGACCTCCAACAACGGGTCCAATGGGCGTGCAGAACGGTGCGTTCGATATGCGGCATCAGAGCCGCCATATCCTCGACGGCGTCGAGCGCGCCGGCGCCCGGGCGATGCTCAAGGGTATCGGCCTGACCGATGAGGATCTCAAGAAGCCGATGGTCCTGATCGCCAATACCTGGATCGAGACCATGCCCTGCAACTTCGGGTTGCGCACCCTGGCCCATGCCGTCAAGGAAGGGGTCAAGCGCCGCCGGTGGCTATCCCGATGGAGATGAACACCATCGCAATCTCGGACGGTATCACCATGGGAACCGAGGGGATGAAGACCTCGCTCGTCTCCCGCGAGATGATCGCCGACTCCGTCGAGCTGGTGGCCACGCGGCCACATGTTCGACGCGATCATCGGTCTCGGTGCCTGCGACAAAACGCTCCCGGGTCTCTCGATGGCGCTGGCCCGCGTGAACGTTCCCGGCTTCCTGATCTACGGCGGCACGATTCTGCCGGGCGAGGTCGAGATCGACGGTGAGATGCACGAGGCCACGGTCCGCTCGGTCTACGAGGCGATCGGCGGTCACAAGGCCGGCAAGCTGAGCGCCGAAGGCGCTCAAGCTGATCGAGGATCATGCCTGCCCGACCCACGGCGCCTGCGGCGGTCAGTACACCGCCAACACGATGGCGATGGCGATGGAGTTCATCGGACTCTCGCCGCTCGGCTCCGCATCGCCGCCGGCGGTCTCCTGGGAGCAGTTCGAGGCGGGCGAAGGCACCAAGCAGTCGGTCGTCAATCCCCGCAAGATGGAAATCGGCCGCCAGGCGGGTGAGCTGATCATGGACCTGCTCAAGCACGGGCATCAAGCCGCGCGACATCCTGACCCGCGATGCATTCGAAAACGCGATCGCCGGAGTGGCCGCCAGCGGTGGCTCGACCAATGCGGTCCTGCACCTGCTCGCGCTTGCCGACGAAGCGGGCGTCGAGCTGTCGATCGACGACTTCGACGAAATCTCGCGCCGCACGCCGCTGATCTGCGACATGATGCCGGGTGGACGCTTCGCTGCCGCCGATCTCGACAAAGCCGGCGGAACCCCGCTGGTCGCCAAGCGGATGATCGAAGGCGGCAAGCTGCGCGGCGATCTGATGACCGCCAGCGGCGTCTCCTTCGAGGCCGAAGCCTCCGACGCGGTCGAGACGCCCGGTCAGGAAGTGGTCGTCACGGTCGACAATCCGATCAAGGAATCCGGCGGCCTCGTCATCCTCAAGGGCAACATCGCTCCGGATGGCGCGGTCATCAAGATCTTCGGCTACGAGCGCCCCTATCATCGCGGCCCGGCCCGGGTCTTCGATTCGGAGCCCGAGGCGCTGGAAGCGGTCTACGCCAACAAGATCAACGACGGCGACGTGGTGGTCATCCGCTACGAAGGACCGCGAGGGCGGACCGGGCATGCAGGAGATGCTGGCCATCACCGCCGCCCTGATCGGTCAGGGCCTGGGCGGAACCTGCGCGCTGGTCACCGACGGACGTTTCTCCGGCGCCACCAAGGGACTCATGTCCGGCCACGTCGCACCGGAAGCCTACGTCGGTGGTCCGATCGCGGCAGTGCACGAGGGCGACATCGTCGTCATGGACATCGAGAAGCGCTCGTTGGACATCGAGGTCGACGACGACGAGATCGCCGAGCGCCTGAAGAGCTGGAAAGCGCCCGAACCCCGCTACAAGCGCGGCGTGCTCGCCAAATACGCCTCACTCGTCGGCCAGGCAAACGAAGGCGCGGTGACGCGGCCCATCCTCTAGTCCGCGAAAAAAACGAACAGATCATCGGATCGACCCGGGAGCATCACTCCCGGGTCGATTGCGTTTCGAGTCGAAGCGCAGATCCGAATCGATGCGCCTGCGCCGTTTTCATTCGGGAATGGGTTGGCGATGAACCGCCGGACAGGGACGTCCGGCGCTACGCCGTTGAAGGCTTCGGGGAGTGCTAGCGATTATTCCAGCCGATGAGGATGAGCAGAGCGCAGACCAGGAAGAGCACCAGCAGCCCGATGATGAGCGCCCATTGCAGCCAGGCGTCGGGATTGGCGGGCTCCTCCGGCTCGACCGGTTGGCGAAACGGCAAGCTCGGTTTCCGGGTCGTTGGCCGGATAGTCGAGTTCGATCTCTTCGATCGCGTCACGCATTTTCCACGCGCGCAGTGTAGCAGCCAGCCGCTACAGAACGCCTCCCAAGCTCGGGCAGCAACAGCGATTCCCAATGGCGGGCGACGGCATCGCGATACGGGGCGGCGACGATGATGCGCACCATGCGGCGGTGCTCCTCGAAGCGTTTGAAGTCGTCGTCGCCAAGTCCGACCACCTCCCGCCAGGGCATCAATCGCCGAAACCCGACCGGCGGCCGCTCGAACCAGACCCAGACATCGGTGCGCCAGCGTTCCGGTTTGGGGATGTCGATCAAGATCGTTTCGTCCGGCAGCGTTCTCCCCGAGCAGGGTTTCCAGCCGGCGGGTCATGCCCAGCTCGACCGCGCGGCGTCGCGCCGGGGTGTGATACAGCGCGCCGACGCGGAGCGAGAGATCGGTCGCCTGGGCGCTGATCTCGACGGCGCGTTTGTGAATCTCGCGCCGGTGGAGCGCGTTCGCCAGGCGGCGGGTGGTTTCCGGCATGCGGAAACGGAGCATCAGCGCCAGCAGCGAGGCGTCGTCGTTATCGGTCAGCTCCGCGGGCGGAGATCGCGCCGTCCAGGATGGCGTCCTGCACCGCCCGCAGCAGCATGGCCATGCAGGCGCGATTGGTGTGATGCCAATAGACGTTGTCGAACATCTCCTGGCGGGCATTGATCAGCGAATGCAGCGGACTGACCCCTTTGGCATCGACCGCGATGCGCGGTTTGGCCTCCGCGGGCGGGGTGGCGAAGATCAGCGAGGCGATCAGCCGGTTGGTATCGACCCCGCCATAGGGAACGCTGCAGGCGCGCGCGTCCCGGGGCAGATAGTCGAGCTTGTCGACATCGAGCGGGCCGGAGAGGATGCCGCGCAGCAGCGTGTCGGCCGGGTGAAGCTGTCTGTCCGGCGGGATCGATGATGGACGCAACCCGCTGCGGATCGACACCCCAATCCTCGCGCAGGATCGGCGCGATCTCGTCCCCCAGCACGATGCTGCGCCCCACCCGCTCATGAGAGATGACCGGATCGCCCAGCTCCTCGATGGCATGGGAAAACGGGTAATGCCCGATATCGTGCAGCAGGGCCGCCGCGCAGATGCGTGCGGGCGTCTTCGTCGGTAATCCATTGCGCATCGGCCCGCGCGCGCAGATGCTCGACCGCCAGCCGGGCAAGATGGAAGACCCCGATCGAATGCTCGAAGCGGGTATGCCGCGCTCCCGGCCAGATGCGCGAGACGAACCCAAGCTGCTGAATCCGCTCCAGCCGCAGAAATGCCTGCGAATCGATCAACCGCAGCTCGGCATCGGCCAGGGGCACGATGTCGTACAGGCTGTCGCGCAGCATGGTCGAAACCGGGAATCCGGTGCCCATCGTGCGGCCGAGTCGCGATTCTGGATGCGGGAACAGTGTCTTCTCCGACATGGTGAAAGAATACCCGTGCAGACCTCCGCAGCCGCGTGCGTTGCCGAATCGATACGATGGAGAACGAACCGTGGCGCGCGGCGGCTGACGAACCGAAGACGAGAGCCGCACGGGACGAGCTCCGGCGGATCCGCTCCGGCACAACCGTTCATCTCGTTCGGATTCGCAGCCCTGCTGGTGACCTGCACCTACTGGGCGATCGATATCACCTCCCCGGCCTTCCCGGAGATCAAGGACACCTTTGGGCTTTCCGCCAAGGGTGCCGGACTGATCTTTTCCTTCGTCTTTCTGGGGCGCCTGTTTGGCAACTTCCCGGCGGCGCGCTTGCTGGAAACACGTCGGCTCCCCGCGCACCGCGGCGATCGGCGGGCTGCTGATGGCCGCCGGCGCCACCGTCAATGCGGTCTCCCCCACGATCGAGGTGCTCTACGCCGGGCGCGTCCTGCAGGGTTTCGGCATCGCGCTGCTGGTCAACGCCGGTTTGCGTTCGATTCTGTTTGCCAAACCGGGGCGTGGCACCGCCATGACCCTGTTCGGCATCGCGTCGACGATCGGCGGCGTGCTCGGGTTGCAGAGTAGCGGGTTTCTGACCGGAACCTACGGATGGCGCTCGATCTTTGCTCTGTCCGCCATTGCTGGGCGTCTGGTTGACCATCATCCCGTTGATGAGCACGCGGGTCGCGCGGCGCTCGGTTCGCCCAGTCGCTCTCGCGGCAGCCGGACGCGAACGCCTCGGTGCCGGTGCGCTCGTACCTTGCGCCACTGGCGATCAACTTCCTGATCTTCAGCAACTACTCGATCTGGGTCATCCTGCCGTTGTACGCGCAGCAGAAGTTCGACATTGGGCCGGAGATGACCGCCAATCTGCTGCTCATCATTACCTTGACCCATCTGGCGGCTGCCGTGCCGGTGAGCCGGTTCATCCAACGCTTCGGATCGCCGCGTGTGCTGATCGCCGGATTGCTGCTGGCGGTGGTCGGAAGCGTCGGGCGTGTTGGCCGCACCGTCGGTCTGGTTGCTGGCGATTCCGCTGGTCTTGCTACGGCAGCGGCATGGTGGGCGCGGTCAATGCGGCCGGTGATATCGTGTTGCATCGGGGCGGGGCGGGCTCGAAAGCGGTCGGCGCGCTCCGGCAGACCAGCGATCTTGGGCTGGTGGTCGGCCCGGTCGTTGGCGGCGCGATTGCCGACTCGTTCAGCTACAGCGCGCCGTTCATCGCCTATCCGATTCTGATGCTGGGTGCTGTCGGCGGTCGGAGCGCTCGTTCCCGGGGTGCTCATGCCGCGAACCACGACGGAGACTGCCTGATGCGCGTCGCACTCATTTCGGATATCCATGGAAATCGGGTGGCGCTGGAAACCGTGCTGGCCGCCATCGAGCGAGACGCACCCGACCAGATCGTCTGCCTGGGCGATGTCGCCGCGATGGGTCCCGACCCGGGCGGCACCCTCGATCTGCTGCGAATCGATCGAGCTGCCCGGTGATTATGGGAAATGCGGACACCGAGCTGTTTACCGATCCCGACGGAGATACGGGTCAACATCGAGAACCCGATCGTGCGCGATCTGATTCTCTGGACCCAGGAGCAGTTCGGACGACCGGCAGCGCGCCTTCGTCGCGTCGTTCCTGCCAACGCTGGAGCTCGATCTCGGCTCCGGCGTGCGGCTGCTTTGTTTCCATGGCTCGCCGCGCTCGAATACGGAGATCATTCGCGCCGAAACCGAACTGGACGCAGTTGCGTGCCGCGATCGACGGTCGACCGCCACAGTGCTGGCGGGTGGGCATACGCATCATCAGCTGCTGCGCCGCTTCGATGGTCAATGGCTCATCAATCCGGGCAGCGTGGGGTTGACCCATCGCCCAACCCGGGTCGACCGACCCACGGCCGATCGCCGCCCTGGGCGGAGTACGCGATCGTGACCGTCGAGCATGGCGCGATCGACGTCTCGCTTGCGGGCGATTCCGCTCGATCTGGAACGTGTCCGGGCGCAGGCTCCTGCAGTCCATGCCGCATCGGGAAGACTGGCTCTCCGGTTGGGCGTAAGCTGGTCCCTCCGATCCATTTTGCGTCGTTGAGCTTCGGCCCCATTGACCAGCGGATGCCAAACCGGTGACAATCAGCCGTACGCTTTCGGTCAACCGTCGCTTGCGCATGCTCTTCGATCCGCCGTATCGAGGTCTCTTCCTGAATGAATAGCCGCACGATCCAATTTCCTCCAGTACTTCGTCGGTTCAACGGTCGTCAATGTGGTCGGGCTCTGGCTGCTCAACTGGATCCTCGATGACTTTACGATCGACACGTTCTGGGGTCTGCTCGGCATGGCGTTGCTCATGTCGATCGTGCCTGGGATAGCGCTCGGTATTGCGTATCGGTTCGCCCGCCGTTTGCACCCGATCTTCTTTCCCGTCATCGCTTTTGCGCTCTCCGCGTTCTTTGTCCTGATATCGCCCTCCCTGCTCGATGCGATCGGAATCGACGGCGTGTCCATACACGGTTGGCTCACTGCGCTTTGGGTCGCCCTTGGGGTGACCTTCTTCGGCACGATCGTGGGCGGTCTCTTCTCGCTGAACGATGAGGATGGCTACGACCGCTTCGTCACCGATCAGTTGCGCAAGAGCTACGACAAAGAGAAGATCGTTTCGGACAAGCCGGCGCTGCTCTTCGTCGAGTTCGACGGACTATCGATCGATGTGCTGCAGCGCGCGGTGCGCGAGAGACTACATGCCGACCGTCAAGCGCTGGATGGATTCCGGCCAGCATGTGCTCACCGGCTGGGAACCCGATCTCTCGTCGCAAACGTCGGCCAGTCAGGCCGGCATCCTGCTGGGGAGCAACAAGAATATTCCTGCGTTCCGCTGGTGGGACAAACCGCGCGGGCAGCTCATGGTCTCCAGCTCCATGGGAACCGCCAGCGCGCTCGAGCAGGAGCTCTCGTCGGGCGACGGATTGCTGGTGCACGACGGCGGCAGCCGCTTCAATGTCTTTTCCGGCGATGCGCCCGATGCCATGGCCACCTTCAGCAAGGTCTCCACCTCCAAGCTCGGCAAGAACGCCTCGTATCTGGCCTATCTGGCGAATCCGTATCTCTTGCCGCGCACCTTCGGCCTTTTCATCGCCGACTGCGGCCGGGAAGTCATGGAGAGCTTCAAGCAGCGACGCGCCAACGAGCTCCCGCGCGGTCACCGCAAGTTCAAGTACGTGCTCACCCGCGCGACCACCTCGACCGTGATGCTGGAAGGGGGCCGGTTTGTGGCCACCGCCGATATCCAGCGCGGCATTCCGTCGGCCTACTACACCTTCTTCAGCTATGACGAAATCGCGCATCACTCGAACATTCGCAGCACTGACGGTCTGAAGATTCTGCGGGTCATGGACCAGATGCTGGCCGGTCTCGAGCGCGCCGCCCAGTCTGCGCCCCGGCCGGTGCATCTCTTCCTGCTCAGCGATCACGGGCAGAGTCAGGGGCAAACCTTCCTGCAACGCTTTGGCAAGACGCTCGACGATCTGGTCGAGGAGCTGATCGGCGAAGACGCGAATGTGAGGGCGATCCTGGATTCGCAGGAGGCGATGGGCAATATCAGCATGGCGGTGACGCAGGCCGTCAATGGTGAGAGCCGCACCTCCGCGCTCACGGGCCGCATGCTCAAGAGCCGATCCGACAACGGCAACGTGCATCTTGGCAGCTACAAGGAGAAGGACACCGCGGTAGAGTCGAGCGCGAAGGAGGGCACGACCGACGTGGTAGTGCTTGCGTCGGGCAATTTGGGGCTGATCTCATTCCCGAAGTATCCGCAGCGACTGACCGCCGAAGAAATGGCCGAGCTCTATCCCAATCTCATCCCGGGATTGATGACGCATCCGGGCATCAGCTTCGTGCTGGCGAACTCGAGCGTGGACGGTGGCGTCGTCTTCGGGCCGAAAGGCGTCTATTACCTGGACAACGACACCTTCGCCGGAGAAAACCCCCTCGCGAACTTCGGCCCATTTGCCGCCGAGCACCTGCGCCGCGCCAGTTCCTTCGATAACGCGCCCGATCTCTATGTGAACAGCATGTTCGATCCCGAGACCGAGGAAGTGGCCGCCTTCGAAGAGCTGGTTGGGCAACCATGGCGGTCTGGGCGGTCCCCAACAGCGGCCATTCATCCTGCATCCCGCCATCTATCAGGCGCCGGCAGAGCCGATCGTCGGCGCCGGGCACTTGAGCCAGGTCATGAAAGGGTGGATCGATCAGGCGCAGGGACCGTTCCCGACCGTGCAGCAAGAGGCGGGGACGATTCCGTCCACGGCCGCGGCGGACTAGCGCATGAGTGCCATCCCAAACACCACCGAGCTGCCGAGGCGAGGATCCGTTCGAGCAACCGCTGACCGACTACGATCGGATCATGGCGCGGTTCAAAGTCAGCATGCGCCGGTTGCCGCGCTATGGCCGCCTGGCGGCCAACATGCTGCGAGACGACCGGGTGCCGGTGGAAGCGCGCAGCGCGCTGGTGGTCGGTGGCGCCTACGTCATCTCCCCGATCGACTTGATCCCCGGCTTCATCCCGGTGCTTGGCCAGCTCGACGACCTGCTGGTGGCCTTGCTGGGACTGCGGTTCGCGCTGGCGCAATCGCCCCCGGAGGTGCGGGAAGAGCACCTGGAACGGGCCGGGTTGCAGGAAGAAGACTTTGCCGACGACCTGCGCACGGTGCGCGATACATCCATCTATCTGCTCAAGTCGGGGGCGCGTCGCACGGTGCATGGGGTAGAGCGGCTGGCCCGCTCTGCTGGCCGCGGACTGCGCCGGGTGACCGATCGGGGCGAGCAAATCGATCTGAAGAGATCGTTAAGTGGTTGTGTATACTGGGTTCGATGGGCTAGATCGGACGTGCAGAGCCCATCTCCCAAAGCTGGCTAATGCCGCGGAGCGCTCGTGACCGGCCTCAGGGCCGGACGTGGAAGCACCGCTCGACATGCTCGATTTCAACCGAAATCCAGACAAGCGAAGCGCGCAGCCGTACGGCGGGAGCGCACGGACACGGGAAGGTCTCAACTATGAGCCGCGGCCGGCACGGGCTCTTCGTCGTCGAAGAGCTGGTGGAGGACTCGGGTCAGTTCGGTTGTCCCATGCTTGCCAGGTGTCGTTCGAATCCTGTAGCTCCCAACCAGCCGTCGTGGCGTTGCAACATCGGCTGGGCGATTCATGGAGCAGAGGAAGCGGCGTACTGTCAGGCGACCGAGTCAGTAGCTGATTGCTGGAAGGTACATCCAGAGCGACTCCCGATCGTCGAGATCGAGACCGTGATGTTGACAGAATCCAAAGCCACTGCTGATTAGGGCATCCGAGCGAAGCCAGAATCTCCTGAAGCGACTACTTCAAAAGACAACCGCCCCGGTGCACTCGGGGCGGTTGTTTGGTTCTTGGCTCCCTTCCTGATTCCCCCTCCGCCCAACCGTTCGAACGCCAAAACCGTGCTCGCTCTTCACAGCGGTTGACGGATAAGAACATATGTTCTATGCTATCGGCAAGCGGCACACCGGCGGATGGTGCGGGCCTGGGCAGCGCCTTACTTCGTCCGTCGTGTGCCAGCTCACTTGATCGTTGGCCAGGTCAGCGGACGGTCCACCAGACCGAGCTCGCTCCTGAATCCGCATCGGCCCCGGATCCCGGCGTCGTGCCCCGTTTCTGCATCCCCACCACTGCGCGTCGCCTCCGGAAAGCTCCGCTGGTGACAAGGGGTATGAGCCGATGGTTTCAACCTTGGGTTCGTTGGTGGTTTCAACTCCTGCTCATCGCAGCCAACGTTCCCACGACGTGTTCCTGGTCGATCCCGCCGATGCCCCCGAAACGCATTCGTCGAAAAAACGAATGCGCCCCCGTTTTCCAGCACCCCAGTGCATCAGCCCACTCGTAGCCGCCGTCCCTGTGCCGGCGAAACTTCAGTACAACCTCGCTGATCAGGCGCAAACCACAAGCGGGCGCCTATTCGACGCCCGCTTCCCAAATTCGTTCGATCCTGGTTGAACTCCTTAGTACCGGCGCGACTGGGCCTGCGCTTCGGCTTCGGTCTTCGGTGCATACGCCTTGACGTAGCGCTCGACTTCGCCAGGGGTGGAGGAGCGCAGATCGAAGGCCGGATATTTCGGGTTCGACGGCAGGTAGAGGTGGAAAGTAAAGATGATCGGCTCGATGCGCTCGGCTTCCGCCCACCAGTTGTAGAGATTGGGCAGCCAGGCGAAACTCTCGGCGTTGATACGCCAGAGCGCAACGCCCGCGCCACGCTCGTAGGTCAACGCTTCACCGAAGTAAACCGTTGCCTTCGGATCGGCTTCGATGATGCGCAGCACGTCTTCGTAGTGCCGGGGAGAGCCTTTGAGCGAGAACCGGAAACCATCTACCTGCTTGGGCACCGGTTTTGTGCGGTTCTGGGTCCACCATGGTTGACCCGGATTGATCTTCTGCCGGCTGAAAAGTCCCATTCTTCCCCTCGGACGTGGTGAATTCGACCGGCAATTGGCCGGATCCTCACGGTTGAAGATTCTACCCGATCGGAGCGGCCTCATCTCCCAAGGCCGCTCGGTTGGTTCCCAGGTGATCGGGAGCGCCGTGCAGCACCGAGCGCAACGCTCCTGTGACCACCAACGCGATAGGGCCGCCCAGACCAACGACCAGTCCAGCAAGGGCGACAGTCAATGGCGGCCCGAGCAGATCGGTCACCCAGCCGACCAGGGAGAACGAGAGCAGGGCCGACGCCGCGATCACGCCGCCCCAGATGGCGTAGACCCGGCCACGCATCTCGTTTGCGGTCCACTCGGCCATGTACGCCTGCATGGCAATGACGGCCCAGGCGTCGGCCAGCCCGAACGCGAATGCGAGTACATAGAGCACTGGGATCGGTGGCTCGAGAAAAACCGGAATCAGGAGCAACGGTCCGAGATATCCGGCAAAGAGCATGTTCGCGCGACTGATGCGCCGTTCCAGCCGGCTGGCCGTGAGCGCGCCGGCCACCGCTCCGCAGCTCATCGAGACAGCCAGCAGTCCATACAGAAAGTCGGCCCGGTCGCCAAGATCCAGGGTTTCTTCGAAGTAGATCACCATCGTGATCGAAAGCACCCCGAAGATGAGCGACCAGAGTCCTTCGGTAATACAGACTCCCCGCAGGATGGGCGTGGTCCAGATGGTATGGAAACCTTGGCGCATCTCTTTGGTCGAATTGCGCATGATGGTGCCGAGCGCGTTGCGGGAACCCTGATCGGCCCTGGGAAGCGACAAGCGCCAGTTCCAGAAAAGCGCGATGGCATAGCACATCGCCTGCAGCCAGAACGGGGGCCGCGGCCCCGCGATTCCGACGATGGCCGCCCCTAAAGCCGGGCCGACGATGCGCGTAATCGCACTGGTAACCTGCACGAACGACAGCGAGGGAACCAGGGCATCGGCATCGACGATGGTGGGCAGGACCGCCAGGCTCGCGGGCATGGCGAAGGTTTGCCCTAACCCAAGCAAGACCGCGATAACCCCCAGCTGGGCAGGGGTTTCGACGAATGGGACGAAGACGATCGAACCGGCGCGCAGCGTATTGGCGGCCAGCAGGATCGAGCGGCGGTCGAGGTTGTCGGCCAGCACCCCAGCGAAAGGCGAAAGGATCGCGCGCGGCAGCATCTGCAAGACGAAGATGACGCTCATCAACGCCGCGGAGCTGGTCATGTCGTAGACGCAGAAGTGGCAGCGCGACCTGGCCCACGGCTTCGCCCAGACCGGAGAAGAAATTTCCCGCCCAGAGATTCTTGAATTGCGTGTTCCGCAGAACCTGGCGGTAGGTGAGCGTGGTAGCCATGAGATCCCGTCGCCGTTCAGCGTCGAAGTGGTCGTCCCGGGCAAAGGCGGGAGAGTATAGCCGGTTCGAACCAATCTAGCGTTACGGAGCGTGGGGCAGGACGTCCCTGCTCTGCCACGGACTGGCGTAGTGCAGGACGTCCCTGTCCTGCTGTGTATCGGTGCCAGGCGGCCGGCTTCAGAAGCCCGGCATCGCTTCCCTCGCTCATCCCAACACGGCTGATTCCTCGAAGAGCACGATTGATATATCGCGGTTCCATGCGGCTGCCGATCAGGCAGACCAAACCGCCGATCGCGATCAGACCCAGCCGCCATCCACATCGTCGTTCGCAGGCCGAGATGCTCGCCGGTCCAGGCGGCAATCAGCGAACCGACGATCACCGCTCCCACTTCGAGCACCCGGAACGAACCGTTGATGCGTCCCAGCCAGGCGTCGGGTGCCAGCACTTGCCGCAGCGTGGTGCTGTGAATGATGAAGATCGTCTCTGCCGGGTCGGACAAAAGCTGCGGAACCAGCAGGAGCGCTACTGCCACCCAGTCTGCGGTCGTTGCGAATGGCAGCAGGGAGTTGGCCAGTGCCACGAAAAAGAGCAACAGGGCCATGCGAAACAGATGGTGCCCCTTGCCATAGAGCCGGCTGGATACGAGCGCGGCGCCGAGCGACGCAATCCCGCCGAACGCAAAGATCATGCCGAGCGGCCCGGTTTCGAATCCGAGCGTATCGACGACGAAGAGGAAGAAGACCGTGCTGGTCATGCCATGGCTCAGGCTCAGCAATGCCTGCGCGACGGCCAGCACGCGCATGACGCTGTCGTGCCGCACATAGCGGAACCCGGCGACCGCTTCCTGCATCAGCGAGGTCTCGACCGATTCGTCGCGCTCCAGCGCTTCCGGCACCGCGATCTTGCTGATCGCCAGTGCCGAGAGCAGAAAGGTGACCGCGTCGACCAGCAAGGCGAAGGGAGCGGTAAAGATCTGAACCAGCCACCCGCCGATCGAGAACGAGCCGAACTCGGCCACCGATTCGGTTGCGGTCAACGTGCTGTTCCCTTCGATCAGGTGTTCCCGCCCCACCAGACCCGGAAGATAGCTCTGATACGCGATATCGAAGAGCATCGTCAGGATGCTCAACAACCCGGAAATGACCAGCAAGTGCCAGATATCGAGCTGATCGGTCAATGCCAGAATGGGAACCAGCACCAGCACAGCGGCGCGTCCCAGATCGGCGGCGATCATCACCGGCCGTCGTTTCCGCCGGTCGATCCAGGCTCCCGCCAGCAGCCCGACCAGGAATCCTGGTAAAAGCGCGGCGATCCCGAGCGCGGCCATATCGAACGGAGTGGCGTCCAGCTCGATGACCGCCAGAAAGGGGATGGCGATGCGGCTGATGAGCGAGCCGAAAACGGAAACGGTCTGCCCGAACCAGAGCTTCTGAAAATCGGGATCGCGCCGGACGGAAACCGATTGCGCCATTCGTCATCCTGAGCTTGTCGAAGGATCTCTCGTTGCCCGAAGCATCGCTACCGGTTCGAACAGTCAGGAACCCAGAGCTCCTTCACTGCACTGCGCTCGGCAGGGAGGACGACAAGAAAGGGAGCGGATCATACACCACGACATCGAGATCCGATCGGGAGTGGTCTGAGGGGAACCATTCCGTCGGATCTCGATGCCAGGTGAGGAGGAGGTTGGAACCGTGGCCAGGAGGCAGATCCCTATGCAGCCAGCGGTTCCGCGTCAGTTGTCGTGGTGCGAACTGGAACGAGCATCACCGGCTCGGTCCGCGCCGGACGCGCAATCCACTTGCGCGTTCCGGACTTGAGATAGAGCTGCTTCGGCAGCTTGTAGAGCATCGCGTCGGTCATGACACGCATCATCAGCCGGTTGCGGCGGATCGGCTCCGAGGCGAGATAGGCAACCGATCCCGCCCCTGGAATGGCAGCCACGATCATGACCAGCGGCGAGTGAATCCCAAAGGCGCGTTTCCATTCGGCGCGGTCGATCTTGCGGCGCATCAGCAGCACGGTCGACCATCCCAGCGCGCCGGCCACCAGCATCGGGCGGATGATGCAGCCGAACGGGAAGCGGAGCGGAATGCTCAGCAGAATGTGCCCGCCCAGGTACGGCATCATCGTCTGGAAGTCGGGCTGCGCGATCTGCTCGCGCAGTTTGACGGTCTCGTCACTGGTCAGGCGGCCTTCGGTCTCCCAGCGAGTCACGCCGGCATCGACCCAGCTCATCGCCTTCTCGTTGCCACCCGACCAGAGTGCGCGGCCCTTGGCGACGGCAGTCCGAACTCCGAACCCGCCGGCCGCGAAAGCGAAGGCGCGGTTCCAGAAGCGAATCTCGCAGGCGTGCCAACTGGTGACCTGCGCTTCCGCATCGTCGACCATCGCGTGCAGCTCGCTCACCCAGGCTTCGCCTTTGGCGGCAACCATGCGGGCCTCTTCGCGGGCCAGATAGTCGCGCAGGATGTCGAAGAAGATATCGTCGAAGAAGGGCACCATCTGGCGGTCGATCGCGCGTTTCCAGGTCTTCAGCGACGCGAGCGGCGAAACCAGACCGGACTCCAGATCGACGATCCGGAAGCTGCCATCCGCGACCTGCAGCACGTTGTCGACGGCGCGCGGCTGGCGCGGATCGATCTGCCAGGTCGGGAAGCCGGCGTCCTCGAACCGGCCACGCAGGTCGGTCAGGAAAGCCTTGGCAGCGTCCCGGTCCTTCGCCTCGGTGCCATGCACGAACTCGCTCACGAGCGCCAGACGGCCATCGATCTCATCGACCCCCAGCACGCCGGCCGTCATGCGCTGTCCGTACCAGTACTCGGTCAGCATGCCGGCCAGATTTCGGCGATACGCTGCAGCCCAGAGGGCGTGTCGATTCGAGATATATGGGAACGGCGCCTGGAAAGCGACCCAGTAGAGCGCGCGAGGGAGCAGTCCCGGAGCGTAGACCTTGGCAACCGTCGCACCCTGGAAGAGCACCAGGCTGGTCAGCGCATGGGCATGCGGCACGGTTTCGTTGTGATCGAGCCACTGCGCCTTGATCAGCGGCAGCTTGTCGAGCGAGCGAGTGCGGCGGGCGACTTCATCGAGCGCGATCGCCAGCATGCCGCCAAGCAGCAGCGCGGCCAGCACATCGCTTGGCCAATGGGCGCCTTGCCAGACCCGGCCGAACGCGGTGGACGCAACAATGACGACCGATCCCGTCTGAATCGCCAGCCGCAACACACGATGCTCGATGCGACGCGCCAGCAGAAAGAGCAGGCCGTAGAAGAGCATGGCGCCTTCGACGTGACCGCTCGGAAAGGAGCGCTCCTCGAAGTTGAGGCTGGTCCGCTCCAGCTCTGCCAGGTGCGGGCGGGTGCGCTCGACCAGCAGCTCACCGATGACGGTGTTGAGCACGCCGCCGATCGGCATCAGCGCCATCGCCAGCGCGGCCGACCAGATCCGCCGAGAGGCAAAGACCACGGTCGCCAGGGCCCAAACCGCAATCGCCCCGACCGAGCCCGTCAAATGGCTGACAGTGCTCAGGTAGCCCGCGATGCCCGGGAGATCGACCGCCTGGATCCGCGTGATGAGCGGAAGATCGAAACCGGCGAGCGGGCGCACCATGGCGTCCAGCAGGACGATCGCGAAGAAGATGGACATCGCCACGGCAAGCTGGAGCCGGGTGATGTTCGATGCGGGACGCTTGATCGTCCCGCCGCGCAAAACGAGATCCTGAACCATTACTGCCATGAGAACCTAACCTCACCAACTATCACGACGAACCATTACGTTTTGGGCGGCCCACCTCATACATCGAACCGCCCGGTTGTTCGCTTACCCCTGATCTCCCGGCTCGACTATCGCCCTTGTTCCGGGCGACCGGTCCATCAGTTCCATGTACGCATTCTGCCGGGTGGGGTACGTCGTGAACATCGGTAAAACCACGTATTCGGTGACGTATGGGTATGTAGCCGCCCGCTCCGCAGGGATGCGTAGACGGCCGATCGATGCGGTATCCACGCACATCCCACGCAGATAAAACCTGCCAGCGGCCTGTCTGTGAAATCGCGGCCACCCAAAAACGCACAGACGCCGAGCACACGCTGGCCCGGCATCTGTGCGTTTTTGAAGGAAAAGCAAGGGAAAGGCTAGTCCGCCAGGGCAAGCTCCCGGGCGCGGGCGAGGGCTTGGATGCCTTCGGTCGTAAGTGGATCGATATTGGCGATGACATGGTCGACACCGGCCATCCGATAGGCGCGCAGCCCGTCGGCGATCTGCTCGACAGTTCCTGAAAGCACCTTCTGCGGATCGACCTCCTCCTCGGACGAACCCACCAGCTCATCGAAGCGGACCACGACGCCGGCGGTGAACTCGATCTCGCTGAAATCGCGGTCGATTGCCTCGCAAGCGGCCTTCAGATTGGTGCGGTCCGTTTCGATGGCCGAGACATCGCCCCACCAGCAGGTGTTGTAGGAATCGGCAAACTGCGCCACCAGGCTCATCATGCGCGGCTGCTTGCCGGCGATCATGAGCGGAATGCGGCGGGCCGGTTTCGGCAGCATGATGCAATTCGGCGCGGAGACATACTCGCCAACGAAGTCGACCGACCCCTCGTGCACCAGCGGCGCAATGATCTTTGTCGCTTCTTCGAACTGATCGACCTTGTGGGAGAAGTTCAGGCCAAAGGCATTGAACTCTGCCGGATGCCAGCCCGCGCCAATGCCAAGCGTGAGCCGCTGCTGGCTGACTTCGTCGAGCGTGACCGCCATCTTGGCAGTAACCGCCGGGTTGCGGAAGGCAGTGCAGAGTACCAGTGTTCCGAGTTCGACCCGCTGGGTGGCTTCGGCCAGCGCGGAGGCGATGGTCCAACCCTCCCAAACGCCCTGTGGTTCCTTGTCCGGAAAGTGATAGAGGAGGTGGTCGTAGATCCAGATCGAATCGAGACCGCTCCCTTCCGCGGCCAGGGCATTCGAGCGAATTTGGGCGTATGGCGGCGGCGCGCCGGTTGCCTCATCTTCGCCGAGCATCAAAATCAATCCGATCTTCATGAATCCTCCTATCGAACTCGCATCATCGCCCGTCATGCGATTGTTAGCGGTAAACAGCGCTTTGGTATCCTACCCCGGCAGACTTCCAGGGGACCAAGACGCGCCGCCCTGGTGACATTGTCAAATGAAAGGCTCATGGATGAGCGCCCCTACCCCGATCCTCGAAGCGCGAGGCATCTCCAAGTCGTTTGGCGCTGTGCGCGCGCTGGATAACGTCAATCTCTCGGTCTACCCCGGACAGATCGTTGCGCTGATCGGTGACAACGGCGCTGGCAAGAGTACCCTCATCAATTGCATGACCGGGGTGTTTCCACAAGACGCCGGCGAATTCCTCTTCGATGGCAAAGCGGTGACCATGCATTCGCCGCAGGACGCCCGCAACATGGGTATCGAGACGGTCTATCAGGACCTGGCGGTAGCGCCCCATCTCGATTCCGCCGCGAACATCTACCTCGGCCGCGAGGCGATGAAGCCCGGCATCCTCGGCAAGCTCGGGTTCCTCGATAACAAGTTCATGATGGAAGAAACCGCTGGCGAGCTGAAACGGCTCCGCGTGCGCATTCCCGATCCGCGCCGCCGCGTCTTTACCCTCTCCGGTGGCCAGCGACAAAGCGTTGCGGTCGCCCGTTCGGTGAAATGGGCCAGGAACGTGGTCATCATGGACGAGCCGACCGCGGCGCTGGGCGTGGCCCAGTCGCAGATGGTGCTCGACCTCATGCGTGGAAGTGCGTAACTCTGGCATCCCGGTGATCTACGTCAGCCACAACATGCCGCACGTCTTCGCAGTCGCCGATCGCATCGTGGTGCTCCGGCTGGGTACCGTCGTGACCGAGCTCGATCCGAAAACCGATACCATCGACAAGGCCGTCGGATGGATGACGGGATCGACCACCACGTCGTCCCTACATGAAAACAGGGCAGCCTAGATGTCGGATCTTCAACAGATTCAGAACCCGGAGCTGGAACCACTGCCCGAGCTCTCCTTCCGCGAACAGATGAAGGAGCGGTTCGACTTTGCCTGGACGTATATCTTCATCGTCCTGATTGGCCTGATCGTCATCTTCACGATCTGGCACGGCACCAAATTCTTCGACCGCACCAATTTCCGCAATATCGCGCTCGATTCATCGCAGCTCATGTTGCTGGCGGTTGGCATGACCTTCGTCATCATCACGGCGGGTATCGATCTGTCGTGCAGCGCGGTACTGGTCTTTTCGGCGGTCGTCGGCGCCAAGGTCATGTCGCGATTGTCGGGCAGCCCGGAACAGGTGAAGCTCTACGACTTTCCGCATCAGAACATCGGCATTCCCATCGGGTTGGCCGCGGCGGTCCTGTGTGGCCTGATGTGGGGCACATTCAATGGCGTGCTGATTACCAAGCTACGTCTCCCACCCTTCATCGTGACTCTGGGCACACTGGGGATGGCACTCGGCCTCGGCCAGATCATCTCGGGCGGCCAGACGGTGCCGTATGTTCCCTATGACGTGCAGGCCTGGGTTGGCGCGCGTCGCTTTTTTGGCTGGCTGCCGCTCCTGGTGGTCATTACCGCGATCATCGTCATCATCGCGATGATCGTCTTGAGTCAGACGAGATATGGCAGGTACACCTTTGCCATCGGTTCGAATCAGGCGGCGGCCAGACGCGCCGGTATCAATGTCGACCGTCACCTGATCAAGGTCTATGCCGTGAGCGGCTTGATGGCGGGCATGGCGGGTGCGTTCGAAGTCGCCCGATTTGCCACCGCTTCCACGCGTCGCATTCGGCAGATAACCTGAACGCGGTGTCGGCGGTCGTGATCGGTGGCACCAGTCTCTTCGGTGGCATGGGCTCGATCGTCGGTTCGGTGATCGGCACGTTCATTCCGACCGTGTTGCGCAACGGCCTGATCATCGGCGGAATCAACCCGTTCTGGCAGCAAGTGACGATCGGCGCAATTCTCATCGTCGCCGTCTATATCGATCAGCGCCGGCGCAAAGCGTCGGAGCGCATGTAAGGCCCCTCGCCGCCGGAAGGCGAGGCACCGAGTATTGTGTGCTTTGTGGCGACCGTTGCCACGCAAGCCAAACTCCCGTTGAAAGGGGTTCACATGACCAAGCGGTCGGATATGTGTTTCAACCGTCGTGATCTGATGAAGGCCGGTGCGGCTACCGCAGCCGTTGCGGCTCTCGGAGGTCTCAATTACACCCCGGTGGGTGCGCAGGAGGCCAAGAAGGTCACCCTGATCCAGGGGATCCAGAACGACCAGTTCTACATCTCGATGGCCTGCGGCGCGCAGGCAGCCGCCGACGAGCGCGGAATCGAGCTCACGGTGCAGGCCGGCGAGAAGTGGGACGCGTCGATCCAGACCTCCCTCCTCAATGCGGTCGTGCAGTCGGAGCCGGATGCGATCCTGATCGCTCCGAACGACCGCGTCGCCATGATTTCCCCGCTGAAGGACGCCAAGGATGCCGGTATCGCCATCTTCACGGTCGATACCTTCATCGAGGATGACAGCGTAGCGCTCGCCAATATCGCCTCGGACAACGTCCTCGGTGGCACCATGGCCGCAGACGCCTTGGCCGCATTGATCGGCGAGACCGGCAAGGTCTATGTCTCGAACACCATCGCGGGCACGTCGACAACCGACCAGCGCGCGCAGGGTTTCGAGGACCAGATCGCGACCTACCCGAACATCGACTACATCGGACTGGACTACAACAACAACGACCCGACCACCGCGGCGTCGCAGACCAGCGCGCAGCTCCAGGCCAATCCTGATCTGGCCGGGATCTTCGGTACCAACCTCTTCAGCGCCCAGGGCGCGGCGGCGGCCGTCAAGGACGCCGGCAAGACCGGTGAGATCAAGATCGTCGGCTTCGATGCCGGTCCACAGCAGGTGGCCGACCTCAACGCCGGCGTGGTCGATGCGCTCATCGCGCAGCACCCGTACGACATCGGCTACCAGGCCGTGAACCTGGCCGCGGATTACCTCCTCGACGGCACCGAGCCGGCCGAGAAGGTCTACACCACCGGCTACTCCGTGGTCACCCGCGACAACATCGCCGATCCGGAAATCGCCCGCTACCTGTACGTCTCGGACTGCTCCGAGATCCCGGCAGGCGCCAGCGCTTCGCCAGAGGCCTCCCCAGCCGCGTAAGCGCGGTTTCGCACAGCATGGTACGAGGCGGGCTCGAAAGAGCCCGCCTCGTTTGCATTACCGGATTCTGTGCCGTCCGTCCCTTGGAAAGGGGACACGTACGAAAATGCCCCATTCCGAATCAACGGAACGGGGCTTGCTCGAAACGGTAGACGCCGGCCCTGTGCCGGCGAAACTCCTAATACGTCGCGCGGCCGCCGGAGAGGTCGAAGACGGCGCCGGTGCTGAAGGAGAGGTCGTCGGAGGAGAGGAAGGCGGCCAGGGCGGCGACTTCCTCGGGCTGACCGACCCGGCCCATCGGGATGCGGCTGGTCATGTATTTGATGTGCTCTTCGCTCACCTGCGCCAGGATCTCGGTCGCGATCACCGCCGGGGTGATGGCATTGACCAACACGCCCTTGGTGGCGACTTCCTTGGCCAGCGCCTTGGTGAGCCCGATGACGCCCGACTTGGCGGCCGAATAGGGTACCGCGTTCGGGTTGCCTTCCTTGCCGGCGATCGAGGAGATATTGACGATGCGGCCGTAGTTCTGGTCGATCATGCCGGTGACGAACGTCTGGCAGCCGAGGAAGACGCCGGTCAGGTCGATATCGATGACCTGCTTCCACTCGTCGAACGAGAGCTCCCAGGTTGGGGCGGAGCGTCCGGCGATGCCGGCGTTGTTGACCAGAATGTCGAGCCCGCCGAAGGCCGCGTCGACCTCGGCTTTGGCTGCTTGCCAGGACTCGAGCGACGTGACATCGAGCTTCACGGCGATCGCGCCGTTGCCGATCTTGGCAGCGGTCTCCTTGCCCTTTTCGAGATCGAGATCGGCGATCACGACCTTCGCGCCGTTGGCGCCCAGCCGGGTGGCGATGGCCGCACCGATACCGCGTGCGCCGCCGGTAACCAGGGCGCGCTTTCCGTCGAACTGCATTGTGTTCGTTACTCCATTCGAGCTTGGGATGGTCCCGCAAAACGTTCTGCCGGGATCATGCCACAGCCAGCGAATTCCGATACTTATTTCGAGAAGATTGCGATCTCGCCCACGTCGAGAATGCGAATCTCGGAGGTGCCACCCAGCTTCGCGAAGGTGGCGGCGAACTCGAGCGGATCGAGCGTCGCGCCGGGTCCAAAACCTTCCGGCGTCCACATGTTGTAGTGCATGGGGATGACGACTTTCGGTTTGACGTACCAGGTGAGCAAGGCGGCTTCATGCGTGGTGAGATTGCCGCCGACGCCGTTGATCGGCACGATCATGACATCGATGTTCTCATCCGCCATGGGGCGGAGACGCGCGTCGTATTCGGTATCGGCTACATCCCAGATTTTGAGACCGTCGACATCCAGCAGGTAATCCGACCGCTTCCGGCGCGGGAGCGGACGCGAACCTCGTGTCGCGCAAACGTGGCAAGCACCTCGATCTCGCCAATCGTCGCGCGCTCGCCCTTCGTCGAGATTGACGACCTGTTCTGCCGGCCAGCCCCAAACCGGCGCGCGCACTGAGCAGGTGCACGGCCCGGCGAACGTGCCGGTGCCCCCTGCTGCGGCCCATTGTTTCACCAGCGGCACATCGAGATGATCTTCATGCCAGTGAGAGATCAGCAACAGGTCGGGTTGCAGCTCGACGGGATCGATCGGCGATGGAATTTGCCGTACTAGTCCCCACTGGGTTTCGGCCCAATCGGTGAGATAAGGATCGATCATCACGATCGTGCCGGCAGAGGTCTTGAGCAGATAGCCCGCCTGCCCCAGCCAGACGATCGCGACCGACCCTTCGTCAACCTTCAGATCGCGAATTTGCTGTTCGAGTGTTGCTGTTGTGGACATCTTCGTCTCCCGGAAGCGTGCTAGAGTGCCGGAGCATCAGAACTCATGTGGTAGGACGGGAAGTGGCATGTTCGACTGGGCGAGGCACCTGAGCCGCAATGCGCTGATTGCGGTGGCAATTGCCGGTGTGGTCGTCTTCATCGTCGCGTTGGCGATGTTCTTCGTCTAGCCATCGAAACCGTCAGCTCACACCTTTCAGGCCGATCAGTGCGCGGGCGTGATCGAGCTCACCGAGATGGCGGATGCCGTGCTGGAAGATGACCGAATGCAGCATGACCGACATCGGCAGCGCCTCGCCATCGTTCACCACTCGACCGATGAAGCTTGCCTGGAAGTGCTCCGGCACACTAGGGTATTTGTCCGCTTCGAACTGCTTCATCGGACAGCGACGCTAGCACCGACTCGGTATGTGTGAAGACCGTGTTCTGGTAGTCCTTCCAGGTCGCGGCATTGCCAATGGTGGCAGTTTCCGCCTCCACGATCTTCGGTTCCGCGCCGGATATCGAGCGGGTTGCCGCCGATCCGTTCCGCCCAGTTGCCGGCATCCCACAAGGTGGGCTCATCCAGCACTGCCTGGCAGATGTTCCGGTCTTCGGCTCGAACATAGTGGAGCAAGGTGAAGGCGATGGGGAGCACGCCGTCGCGCTCCCGATGGTTCATCTGCTCGACCGTCAGATCGTCGGTGGAGAGGTTCCAGAGCCGATGCAGCTCTTTCACCTGTCGCAGAAATCGCTCGCGGCTGGAAACGCTCATGGGTTACTCCACGCGGTACTTGTCGAAAATGTCGCGGTTGAGTTCGATACCGAGGCCCGGGGCCTTCGGGATGACGATATTGCCATCCGCATCGAGCTGCACGCCCGGGGTGACCAGATCGGTGTTGAGGATCGAACCCTCGCCCGGAGCCGGGGTTTCCTGGAAGAGACTGTTCGGGATCGAGGCATTGACGTGAATCGAGGCTGCGCCCAGGATGCCGGTGCTGAAGTGATGCGGCACGCACGGTTTGCGGTGGGCGTAGCAGTAGGCGGCGATGCGCATGGTTTCGGTGATGCCGCCGACGCGGGCCACATCCGGCTGAATCACGTCCAGATGGGCGCGCTCGATCAGATCGCGGAAGTCGCCAATCGGTCTGCATCTGCTCGCCGGCCGCGATGCGCACCGGGGAGCGGTCGCAAAGCTCGCGGTAGCCATCCCAGTCGTCGGGATGCAGCGGCTCTTCCAGCCAGTAGATGTCGTAGTCGGCGAAGATATTGGCGCGGCGCAGGGCGGTGGTGTGATCCCATTCCGGTCCGCCCGAGTCGTAGGCCCAGCCGACATCGAACATGATCGGCGCATCGGGTCCGACCGCGTTGCGCACGCCTTCGACATGGGCGCGGTCCGACTTCTCATGAAACCCGAAGTTCATCCAGCCGAACTTGAAGGCGGTGTAGCCGGCTTCCTTGAAGCGGGCGGCCTTTTCGGCGGTCTCGACGCCGTCCTTGCCGAAAAGAGCCGAGGCATAAGCGCGCACCTTGGCGTCGGTCGAGCCACCGAGCAGATCGCAAATCGGCTGGCCATAGGCCTTGCCCTTGATATCCCAGAGTGCGATATCGACACCGGAGATGGCGTGCAGCACGGCGCCGCGACGGCCCATGTAGATGGTGGCCTGGTACATCTTGCGCCAGAGCCGCTCGATGTCGAGCGGATTCTCGCCGACCAGCACTTCCTTGAGGCCGACCATCACCGAATGGGAGCGGGGCGCGTCGACAACCGCCTTGGCGACGTGGGGCGAGGTTTCCGCCTCACCGATGCCGGTGATCCCTTCATCGGTGTGGACGAGCACCACGGCCACGTCCTGGGTGCCATTGGAGATTTCCGAAATGCTCGGAATCTTCAAATAGGCGACTTCGACATCAGTGATTTTCACCCGGTCTGTTCCTTTCTTCTCGCGTGTCAACATCTGCGGCATTCTACCGGAGCCTCCGGATGCGCTTCGGTCGGCAATGAGCGGAAACGAAAACGGGCCGTGCGAGGATGCATGGCCCGTGAACGGAGCGCGACTGGCGGCTGGCGCCGAGCCGGAGCTGGTTCCAATGGTTCGACTTCGATAGTAGTGGGATGCGCACCGGCGGAGAGTGCCGG
Source organism: uncultured Chloroflexia bacterium (assembly GCA_963720855.1). Lineage (GTDB taxonomy): Bacteria > Chloroflexota > Chloroflexia > Thermomicrobiales > UBA6265 > JAMLHN01. The sequence goes on from CAVRGV010000005.1 coordinate 565,841, forward strand.
CGATTACACCAGCAGTGTGCGCTGCGACACAAGTTCGGAAACGCGAAAAAGCCCTCACGACGGGATCGACGATCCTGCGTGAGGGGCTCAGCTGTGACACGCCACGTAAGCGACGCCCCGGTCGTGCGGTTTGCGCCAGGAAAAAGCTAGACCGCCAACACCTCGACGTCGACATTGCCGCGCGTTGCCTTCGAGTATGGGCAATTCTGGTGGGCGGAGTCGGCGAGCTCCTGCACGGTTTCCATCTCCACACCCGGGATCGAAACGAAAATCCTGGCAGCAAGTCCATAACCGCCGTCGGAGTCGGATCCCATGGAAACCTCGACCTTCACCGTCGCTTCTGAGGTGTCGACCCCAGCCCCACGGCCGGCCCCACCCAACGCGCCGCCGAAACAGCCCGCCCAGGCTGCCGCAAAGAGTTGTTCCGGATTGGTTCCTTCGCTGACGCCATTGGTTTTCGGCGTGCGAAGCTGCACATCCAGTACCCCGTCGTCACTGACGGCGTGGCCCTGACGAGCACCCTTCACCGTGACCGAGGTCGTGTATTTCGGATCGATTGTTCCCATTGTGACGCTGTTGCTCCTTCGTACCGGCGCATCTCATTGCGGCACCGTACCAAGAGAATGGTGCCACGTGACAACAAACTTGACGCAGTTCGCAGTCCGCGAATCGACTGAGCCGTCGCGAGCAAAGAAAACAGGACGCCTAGAGAGGCGTCCTGTTGACACATCGGTGTTTCGATCGCGATCGACTACTGACTGTCGAGCACGGTGATCGAAAGATAGGCAGGTGCGCCACCTTCGCGGCTTCCGAGCGCTACCCCATCGCCACTGACGATGATCGTGACCGGGCCGTCGGAGGTGATCCATCCGGTCAGGTCGATCGGCACCGCAACCCCGGCATCGATCCAGGCACTCGACGCGCCAGAGCCGCCGGGAGCCGAACCGAGGGTCAGCGAGTACTCGTCGATGGCGACGCCATTGGCGACAGAGATGTTCACCGAGCCGCCCCCGCTGACGCCGGTCAGATACAGGATCGCGCTTTGCACCTGACCATAGCCAATCTGGTCCGGGTAGAAGGTGATATAGGCGATACCACCCGTTTCACCCCCGATTGGGAGCGAGCCGGTTTGATCGCCCGGCTGAACCGCCGCGGGATCGACCGAGGAGACGCTCGTGTCGGAAGCGGCATACGACTCGAAGGTCCGCTCGACCACCGGCGGTACGGTCGGCTCGCCCAGCGGAGTTGGATCGCAGGCATCGTCGATACCGTCGACGTCGCTGTCGAGCCCGCTGTTGGCCACCCCTGGGCAGGCGTCGAGCGCGTCTTCGATGCCATCCAGATCGGAATCTGGAGGCAGCGTCGGAGTCGCGGTCGGCGGAACCGGCGTTTCAGTCGGCGTCGCGGTGTGCGGTTGGCGGAATCGGCGTCTCCGTTGCCAGTGGCGTTTCGGTCGATGGGACCGGCGTGTCCGTTGCCGGGATAAGCGTTTCGGTCGGAGCCAGGGTCGGGAGATCAGTCACGATCTCGCTCGGAGCCGGCTCGCTGACGGGCGACTGAGGAGTTTCAGTTGGCATCGCAGTTGGCTCGGAGTGCCGGTTGCGTCGATTCTGGAGCGTCGAGCCAATCACTTCTTCACCGCCGACCGAACCGTTGACCACTCCGCCAGAAACGAGCGCCAGGAAGGAGCCCGCGACCCAACCGTTCGGGCGTCCGCTCACCTGGAGCTGATACCAGGTGTTGCCGCCGGACGAGGTGGGACCGCCGATCACGAGACCGGTCGTGCCGGTCGGCAACGTGCCGATGATCGTGCCTGACGTGCTCGCGGAGCTTCGGTAGTTCAGCGGCCCATCGGCCACCCGGATCGTGTCTCCGGCAATGAAGACGCCCGCCGCCCGCGTGCCCGTCGCTTGGGAGGTCGCCGTGCGAACGGGGGTATTCGTAGCAGTTGGAGTGCGGCTCGGAGTGCGCGTGATGGTTGCTACGCCGGTGGGGGTGTTGACCCGCGAACCAGTCGGTGTCATGTACCGCGTCGAAATCCAGCCGACGATCGAGCCCGAGCTGACGCGCAGCCACGTGTGTCCGTTGGCGGTCACGGTGTCCCCCAGCGAGGTGACCACCGCGCCGGTGGGCAAGGTCGCCAGAATGGTGCCCGAGGTCGATGGTGTTTGCCGAAGATTGACGCGGGTGTCGATACGGTAGAGCGAGCCCGAGGTCGAGGTGACGCCGATCGAGGTGCTCGTTGCCACGCTCGTGCGAGTTCGCGTTGGGCTGGCTGGAATCGCGCTGGCGGTGCGCGTCACCGAGGCGACGCCGGTGGGGGTGGAGCCCGATCCTCCGGTGGGGGAGATGTAGGCCATCGACAGCCACCCGACCGCTGCTCCCGCCTGAATGCGCAACCAGGTATGCCCGTTGGAGGAGACCGAATCGCCCAGTGAGGTCACGACTGAACCGGTTGGCAGTGTTCCGAGAATGGTGCCTGAGGTCGATGGTGTCTGACGGAGGTTCACCGACGTGGTCGTGCGGTAGAGACGGCCGGCGACTGACGTGACCCCAACCGTGCTGGTGCGCGTCGTCGTGGCGGTTGGCGTTCTGGTGGTCGTCGGAACGGTGGTCGCGGTGCGTGTGGGTGTCGTGGCGGAACCAGTCTTGGCGAGGTATTCCGAAGCAACCCAGCCCGTGGCTCCAGCGCTGGTACGGATATTCGCCCAGTCGATACCGTCGACCCGCTGCCCGCTTCCGACAATCGTACCGGTCGATCCGACCGCCAGCGTGCCGATGATGCCTCCCGAATAGCCGGGGGCCGAGCGGAAATTGACCAGCGTGGTAACTCGGAAGGAATCGCCGATCGTCCATTGGCCGGTCACGGTCCCGGTGCGGGTCGCGGTCGGCGACACGGTGGGCGTGCGGGTTCCCGGAGTTGACGTTCGGGTCGGGGTCATACTGCCGGTTGTCGATCCGCCGGCCCGCATGTATTGCGCGGCAACCCATCCGGTGGTGCCGTCGGCAAGCCGGATCTGGTACCAGTCGAAGTTATCGACCCGGCTCGGACCCTGGAGCACGGTTCCGCTGGTGTTCATAGTGAGCACGCGCGTGATCGAGGTCGAGAGCCCGGCGCTGGCGCGCATGTTGAGCGTGTCGGAATCCACGCTGATAGTCGAGCCGATGGTAAACGTGACGGTCGGCGCGGTGGTCGGGGTTGGCAGCGGTGCCGGCGTCCAGTCGGTGCCTCCCGGGGTGGTGCCGATCAGCGCCGTTGCGTGATTGACGAACATTTGCATGTAGGAATTGGTGGTCGTGCCGGTCACATCGGTGCCGTAACCGAAGTAGGCACCGGCCACCTTGGTCCAATCTTGCGAATTGATGGCGATGGATTTGTTGACCATCTCGGTACCACCAGCGAGCACCTGGTTGTAGGCGTTGTCGCACATCCAGGTGACGCTTTTCATGTAATCGGGTACCGCGGAGGTGCTGCCGATCTGCATGAGCCCGAAGTAGTAGCCCGAGCTGGTGATGGGAGAGCGTGCATTCAGCATGCCGCGCGACTCGACCCACATGATGGCTTTGAGGACGTTGGTCGGGACCCCAGTGGAGTTGGCGACGCTCAGGATCTCGCCGTTCCAGCGATGCAAATCAGCGTAGGTCCAGGTCATGCCGGACGAATCGCCGGTGTTACACGGAAATGGTGTGGCCGTGGGGGGAACGCGGGTAGGCGAAGACACCTGCGTCGGTGTGCGGGTTGCGGTCTGCGCGGCGGTCTCGGAGATGCCGATCAGCGGCGTGAGTGTCAGACAGGCAACGGTCAGAATGACAACTGGAATGGCAAATGGTCGCGAACGGAAACGGCGTCGTTTCCCGGCGAAGCGGCCCAGCACCCGCGTTTCGCCCATGGAAGCCCTGCTTCCCGGTATCCTCGATGAAACCACAACGTTCCCCCCAAGCTCCACAGCATGCCTCTGCAAAAGACATGCTGCGCGGTCGTCCCTGATCGAGTCTACGTAACGAAACGGCACTCGGATTCCCAGGAACGAGTTTTTGTGCCCTGCGGTCAATGCCAAATCTGGCGCGAACGTGCCAGTTTGGCAGGGTCTACGCAGGGGACAGCAACGATGGTAGCCCAGTCGAGGCCCACCGGGCAAACGACAGTTGCGTGAAATGCGGGGATTTCCGGGCGAACCGGCGCTCGAAAACGGGAAGCCGGGGTGTCGATTCGTGATGTGCGAATCCACTCCCCGGCAGTGAAAGCTGTTTCGCTATTCGTACCGCTTGAACAATGCCACCGCGTTCTGCCCGCCGAAGCCAAAACCGTTGACCATGGCGACATCCACATTCATCTTTCGGGCCACGTTGGGGACGTAGTCGAGGTCGCATCGGGGATCCGGATTGGTCAGGTTGATGGTTGGCGGCACGATGCCATCGCGAATCGCATAGACGCAGGCGATGGCAGAGACACCTCCCGCCGCGCCGAGCAGGTGGCCCAGCATCGACTTGTTTGCCGAAGCGGCCAGCTTGTACGCGTGGTCGCCAAAGGCAGTCTTGATCGCGTCCGTCTCGGCGATATCGCCCACGCTGGTCGAGGTCGCATGCGCGGCGATGTAGTCGATATCCTGCGGTTGCAACCCGGCTCGCTGCACGGCCAGCGTCATTGCCTTGGCGGCATGTTTGCCGTTGGGATCGGGGGCAGTGATATGGAACGCGTCCGAGGTGAAGGCGCCCCCGGTGAGCTCGGCCAGGATGTTCGCGCCCCGGTTGAGCGCATGCTCTTCCGATTCGACGATCATCAAGCCCGCCCCTTCGGAAAAGACGAACCCGTCGCGCCCGAGATCGAACGGACGGCTTGCGGCTTGCGGATCGCTGTTTCGCTTGGAAAGCGCGCCCATGTTCGCCATGGCGGTGATCGAAGTGCGGCGCAGGCCCGACTCGGCGCCGCCCGCGATGATCAGATCGGCTTCATCGCGCTGGATCATCTGCGCCGCCTGGACGAATGCCTGCACGCCGGAAGCGCAGGCCGCCGACGACGTCACGGTCGGACCGTGAATGCCAAAAGCCATCGAGACCTGGCAGCTCGCCATGTTCGGGGCAAACAGGGCAATGGTCAGCGGATGGACCCATTTGGGTCCCTTGGTCACCATAGCCTCGACGTTCGTTTCCATGATGGGAATGCCACCGCCGCCGCTGTTGATGATGGCGCCGATACGCTCGCTGTTCTCAGGATCGATTTCGAAGTTGGCGTTTTTCAGCGCTTCGGCCGCCGAAGCAACCGAAAAGTGCGAGAAACGGTCCATCCGTTTCGCCAGCTTCGCATCCATGAAATCCTTGGGATCGAAGTTGCGGACTTCGCCGCCGATGCGCACTTCCAGATCGGAAACATCGAAGTTCTCGATCTCGGCAATGCCCGACTTTCCGGCGAGCAACCCTTCCCAGAGCGTGGTGGCTCCGATGCCGAGTGGGGATACAGCTCCTGCACCGGTCACGACCACTCGCTTCACGTGTAACTCCTCGGTTTGATACCAGGGCGCGCGGCGTTTGCCGCTCGATCGACCCAGGTTGTGCGTCAACTAGAAAGGGGACCGGAGACATCGCCGCCGATCAACACGCTAGTGTACGGGATAGTCAGCAAACTCCGCCGACGGTCACCCTACCGCGCGGTCAAGGTTGGGATTCCGAGCCCGAGCCCGGCCATGTTGACGGTCTGGGTATCGGAGACGATCCGCTTGATCAGCCCACCAAGCACATTGCCCGGACCGATCTCGATGAGGCTCTTCACCCCGGCATCGGCCATGGTCTGGATCGAGCCGGTCCAGTCGACGGGCCGCACCATCTGCAGATCGAGCTCTTCGTAGAGCCCGCCGGTCGAATAGATCGGCAGGGCGGTCGTGTTGCCGATCACCATGCCGCTCGGCTTCTCGGGAAAGTCCGGCAGCGAGAGCGCGGCAGCTTGCAGCAGTTTCTGAAACTCGGCGTTGGCATTGGCCATCAACGGAGAATGTGAGGCGATGCTGACATTGAGGCGCGCCACCCGCCGGGCACCCCGCCCCTTGGCGAGATCCATGGCGTGTTCCAGTGCGCCGATCTCACCGGAAATGACAGTTTGCCCCGGGCAATTGCGATTGGCAGGAACCACGATGCCATTGGCCGACGCGACCTGGCAGACTTCGGCGATGGCCTCGTCGTCGAGTCCCAGGATCGCGGCCATACCGCCGCGGGTATCCTCACCGGCTTGCTTCATGAGGCGCCCACGCTCGCGCACCAGCCGGATCAGCACGAATTCGCTTGCCTCAACGGACAACCTGCAGGCGTTCAGCGGGTACCGCAGTCAGCGTGCGCAGCTGCTGAAGCTCGGACTGGAAGTGTACGAGTTCAAACCTGATCCGGCGATCGCACGGGAGGTTATGCAACGTTACGAAGCGCTGCGCTCAGAGGCCCCGGTGTTCGCACTGCATGCCAAGACGATGGTGGTAGACACCCGGGTCGTCTTCATCGGCACCTACAATCTCGATCCCCGGTCAGAGAACCTGAATACGGAGGTGGGGGTCGTCATCCACGATGCGGGACAGGCCCGGAGAGTTGCCGCCGCGATCGGGACCGACATGCTCCCGGAGAACAGCTGGAACGCGGCTACGGACGATCCCGATCAATTCGCGACCTTCATCAAGCGCAGCAAGGTGTCCTTCTGGCAGCTGCTGCCGATCAAGGCGCTGCTGTAGTTTGACGTCAGCGGACACGACATGGCCCTCGGCGGATACCGCGTGAACAAAATTGCCCTGGCTGGTGGCCGGAATGTGTCCAATGAGGCTGGGACCGCAGGCTCCTTGCCGAGCGGTCCGGACGTCCGGTAGCGATCACCTCACCCGTGCTTGTCGGGCGCATGTCCTGGCTGCACTGACCAGGCCGCCGGCTCATCATCCTTGTCGGCTTCGGCCACCGCCGCCGTCGCCTGCACCTTGCCGGGCGAGTGGTGCGCGGGCGCGTAGATCGCATAAACCTGCATGGGCGTCGTGCCGGTATTGGTGATGTTGTGCCAGGTTCCCGCCGGAACCAGCACGCACCAGCCGTCCGAGACTTCCTTTTCAAACGTCAGTTTGTCCTTCGCGGCGCCCATCTGCGCCAGGCCGCGGCCGGAGTCGAGGCGCAGGAACTGATCGGTCTGCGGATGCGCTTCGAGGCCAATGTCGCCGCCGGCGGGGATCGACATCAGCGTCACTTGCAGATATCGCCCGCTCCACGCGACTGAACGGTAATCGGATTCTCCTTCGTCGCACGCTCAATGTCGAACGACTGCGGCTGTGGTCCAATGTCCTTGATCCTGTTGGCGGCGGTGGCCATCTCGGGTCTCCTCATGATTGCGCCGGTGCACGACCCCGCATTGCCCTCGGCACTGCGGTAGGCGTCCCGGTTCAACTACATGCTAACAAAGCGACGGGCGTCTTCATGACGACCGCCAGATATTTATTTCGCCTGCGGGTGCGCGCTGGGTACGCCAGCGAACAGACAGCAATCAACTGACGACGCAGCATCGAACATTGGAGGATCCGGCACATCGCTTTCGCAGGCAGTCCAATTGGCGCGTCGCAGTTACAACGCCATTTGACCGGTGCCTTTAGCACACGAGGGAGCTGCCATGACGACCATCATTACCGGCCATTTCCAGCAACAAGCCACGGCGCGGCAGGCTATCGCGGACCTTGAGGTCGCTGGCTTCGCCAGCGACAAGACCGTGACGTACTACGTGAATCCGGCCGGCCAGCACGACCTGGGACCTGAGCAGGCGGAGGAAAATGAATCTCCAGGCTCGGCATACGCAACCGCCGGTGCCGCGATCGGTGCCGCCGCCGGGGGTGCCGTGGGCGTGGCAGTGGGGGTCGCGGGGTTGCCACTGCTCGGCGCCAGCGCGTCAATTGCTACGGCAGGAATGGGCGCCTACGTCGGGTCGCTGTATGGGGCCCTGGCAACGATGCGCGACGACTCGCAATCCGGTACCGGTAGCACCGGCGATGCAGTTCCGGGTCATGAGCAGCCCCGGCGATCAGGAATACTCGTGGCGGTTTCCGCGCCCGCGGCGCTGGAGCAGAGCGCGGCGATCCGGATATTCAGGGCCCTGGGTGCCACCGACATCGACCAACCCCAGGGCGAAATCGTCGGCGGTGAGTGGATCGATTTCAATCCCCTGGAGCCACTGAACCTGGTGGCCGGCGACACCTGAGCACCGGGCCCAGGGGCTTGAATCCGGTTCGGGCCGGCTCACTTCACACCCTCGGCAAACTGCTCGGCGCTGCCACCGATGTGATCCCAGGGCGCCCGGGAGTCGACGTACAGGTGCATGGCGATCCGTACGCCGGGATCACCATCCACACTCCCGAGAGTGACGCCGTGGACGGCTCCATCGTGAGTTCCACAGAGCGTCGTGCCGCAGGTCCGGCAAAAGCACAGCCCCCATCCGGGAACAGACTCGAACGGCGTCAGGTTGCCTTCGCCTTCCACCCATGAGAATGAACCCGGCACCACCTCTGCGTACGCGGAGCCGGCCCCGCTGAATGCTTTTCGGCAACGCGAGCAATGACAGCTCCTGGCATTCACAAGAGGCGACCGGATTTCGTATTTGACCCGACCGCAGAAACACCCGCCGGTAATTGCCACGATTCCTCCTAGACTGCCTGACGACTGAGAAGCCCTGCGCCAGCGACCGGCTGAACACCAATGAGGCTCACTGCCGCCCTTCCAGCCGGGATCCAATGAAGGCCTCCCAGACGGGCCCCGGCGTCCAGACACTGCGCATGAGCTCAAATGCCTGCTCCGGGGCCCAGCCCTGGCGAAGCACCCGATACAGACCAAGGAAGGCGGTCACTCGCATGTTTGCCGCGCAGTGTACCCACATCTTTTCGCCCGCACGGTTCTGCATGGCGTCCATGAACGCGACCAGATCAAGTTCAGTTGGATTGTCGAAACGGACCGGGATATGCACGTAGTGCATGCCGAGGCCTGCGACCGTACCGGCCTCGTCCGGCAGCGCATAGCGCCTGTCGTCGTGGAGCCCCAGATTGACCACCGTCGTGTAGCCCGCGGCCGCGATATCCCGGAAGTGCTCCTCCCGGGGCTGGCCCGACGTCGCGATGTCCGGCGACGCCTGCCGAAACGCGGGAATGGCAGCGAGAACCTCGGACCGACTTGCGGTGCGCTCGATTACGCCGCGGTCCGCGGATAGCACCTTGCGCATGAAGGCGTTCGGGACGACCACGCCGCGAACCACCGGCACGCGTTGCTCCACGACATGAAAGCCATGGCGCTCGAAGAACGGCTGGGCGGTCCGGCTGACATCCGCCGTCAGTTCGGTCAGCCCCAGGGCAGCGGCCTCCGCGTGAATGCGCTCCATCAGCCGGGCGCCGATGCCCTGGCGCGGCCTGAAGCCGCTCACGAAGAAGTGATCGATGTACCCGGACGACTGAACGTCAGCGTACCCGACGGCCTCCGCGTGCTCCTCGGCCACAAACGGCTGAATGGACTGCATGTGCCTGGCCCACAATTCCGGGTCGAGGTTGTCCGGCGCCCACGCGTCAAGCTGTTCCGGCGTGTAGTCGCGCCGTGCGATCTGGTGAATTGCCGAGTGATGGACGCGGAACAGCGCCGCCTCGTCGCCAGCCATGAAACGCCGGATATGAAGCATTTGCTGACATTAGTTCGCTTTTGGCAACCACTCAAGCCGTGAGGTCAGCGCCGGGCGACCATACTCTGTTATCGTCTCCCGCCATCGAACACCCGCCACGGGAGAGTTTCAATGAGTCCAGCACCCCGCCCCGGAATCCGGACCAGCGGATGGCTTTTCGCAACCCTGCTGCTGACCCTGTCGGCCATCGCGGCCGATGCGCCGGAGCAGCCTCCCCAGCGGCCAGCGCTTCAGCGGCCAGCGCTTCAGCGGCCATGTACGGCCAGGGGAAACCCTGGGATCAGTATCTGGCCAGCACAAAGGCCCAGCGGGAGACCTGGCTGAAGAATGCCGCGCGTGACGTCCCGCCGGCCCTGGTCGAGCGCTTCAAGCGGGCCGGCGATGGCCTGCGGCTGCTGGTCATCACGGCCGACTGGTGCCCCGACTCAGTGAACAGCGTGCCCTATATTGCGACGCTCGCCGCGGGCGCCGGCGTCGACGTGCGCGTCGTGGATTTCAAGACCGGCAAGTCGATCATGGACGCGCACCACACGCCCGACGGCCGGGCCTCCACGCCGACGGTCATTCTCCTGCGTGGCGATCAGGAGGTCGGTGCCTGGGTGGAGCGACCAGCGTCCCTGCAATGGTGGTATCTCGGCATGGCCAACCAGATCAGCGACGATGAGCGGCTGGAACGGAAGATGGCCTGGTACGAGTGGAATCGCGGCACGGATGCCCTGACCGAGATCGTGATCCTGGCCGAGCAGTCCGCGAAGAAAACCTGAGCCGGCGCCGCCGCCCAGTATCCGCAGGGGCCTACGATCGTTTAGTATTCAGCCACTTGTGGCCAGGTTCTCACGGAGGACGCACATGGCGAGCTACCGGTACCTGCTGATCCTGCTGCCCGTCCTGGCGTTGTCCGGGTGTGGCGATGGCAACAACTCGCTGTCCGCCTGTGCCGCCTCCGGCGTCCTGCTGCCGGACGTGAGCCTGTCCATCGACGGTACCGGCTTTTTCATGCTGTCCACGGGGACCGATCTCCGCTACAGCCGCAAGGGCGATTTCTGCGTGGCTCAGGATGGTTCCCTGATCAACGGCCTTGGCTACCGGGTGCGGGCTTACGCACCGGTTCCCGGCGGCGGGTTCAATCAGGGTCAATTGACCGACCTGGTCCTGCCACTGACGAATCCGTCCGGCGGCAGCCTCAGCGACACCGTCGTCGATGCGGACGGCGTTCTGGAAGCCGTGTACACCGTCGGCGACAACCTGGTGCTGGCCAAGCTGGCGCTGGCGACCTTCCCCTCCACCCAGAACCTGGCAGCGGAAGCTGGCGGTGTGTGCCTGGAGACTGCCGCCTCCGGCGTCGCACGCCGGGGCGAGGCGGGCCGCGCAGAGTTCGGGACGATCCAGCCCGGCCTGCAGGGGCCCTTTGCCTGCGAGCAGGGCCGTTTCGACCTGCGGGTGGCTGGTAATGGCTATTTCCGGCTCAACGATTCCGGCACCACGCACTATGACGCGAGCATCGTCCTCGGCACCGACAGTCTGGGAAACTTCGTTGACGACCACGGCTATCGCGTCTCCGGCTACGCCGCCGATGCCAGTGGCACCGTTCTCCCCGCGCTGGTGGACCTGACCATTGCCGATGTCCGGATACTCGCCCCGGTTGCGACGTCCGGCGTCGAACTCGACGCCAACCTGGATGCCGGTTCCGGTCCGTCAGCCGTCGCCCCTTTGGACGTCAACGACCCGCTCAGCTACAGCTCCAGGGCGGAAGTCACTGTCTTCGACTCGCTCGGCGTGGCCCACCCCGCGGCGTTTTACTTCGTCAGGGCGACCACCGCGGACACCTGGGATCTTTACCTGTATGTCGACGACGCGCTCGTGCACGCGGGCGGCAATTCCTGCCAGTCCCTCACCTTCGCGGGCGGTGCCCTGTCGTCCGCCGGACTGATCATCTACGACCCACTGGTCCTGGGAAACGGGGCCGACGACCTGGCGATAGAACTCGCCACGACCGGACTGACCCAGACCAGTGACCCGTTTGCCATCACCGCGGTTGTCCAGGATGGCTACGGGGAAGGCGTCATGACAGCCACCCACATCTCGGCAAATGGCGAAATCCGTCTGGACTACTCCAACGGGCTGTCAGGAATACTGCTGGGGCAGCTGCTGCTCGCGGGCTTCCCCGCGCCCGGCGCCCTCCACCGGAGCGCGGACGGCGAGACCTACCTGGAGACGGTCGGATCCGGTGCGCCGGCGGTCGATGTGCCGGGTGCACCGGGGCTGGGGGAGGTCTCGGTGGTGGCGCGATAGGACGGGCCGTCTATCGACAGCCGGTGGACTCGCTTTTCGGCCGTCTTGCATGCAAATTGCGGGCTTGGCGACCTGATGCGGTACTCCCTGTGAAAATCCGGTTGATCGTTTTCTTGGTTCTCGCCCTGATCGGCGCGTCCTGCTCTACGTCTCCCAGCTCTACGGCTCCCACCGGGCCGGAGCCCGGCAGTTCACCTGGCTATTTCGTAACCGCCAAAGTCAATTTCGACCTGTCCCCGGGGGAAGGCGTGAAGTACGCGCTGAGTTTCGTCACCCGGAAGGATTGGCCGACGCCACTCTATGTGCGGGCTCAACTCGAGAATCCAAGCGATCGCGACCACCCCTTCGATGTCACCGTGGACCGCGTTGACAAGCAGCTGCTGCCTGAACAGATATTGTATGTGGCGTCGTCGCCGCCCATCACCCGCATAAAGAACAATCACACGTATCGGGTAACGTTCAACGTCTACGACGACGAGAATTACTCCCATCGAATTGGCAGTCATCAGGTCAAGCGGAAGTTCTACCTTCCGGCGGACTTTGCCCGGTCAGCGGGAGTCGATGTGGGAAAGTAGGCCAGGCCGATGCGAGTGGTACGCAGTGCTGTGTGAGCCGTCGGAGTGCCCGCCGGTATTGATCGCAGGCCGTGGAATGCCGTACACCACCTCGTCCAGCTCCAACCCACCAAACGACAGCACCTTCTTCTCCGCAATCACCGTACCGCCCAGGGACTCCGCGATCTTCCGGCTCGGGACGTTGCGACGGTCCACGGGATAGACCAGCCGCTCGAAGTCCAGGTGCTCGCCGGCCCATTCTGACAGCGCGCGAATGGCCTCCCGGCCGTAGCGGTTGCCGTGAGCCGCCTTCTTGAGCCAGATCCCCAGCTCGGGCGCCGCCGGCGGCCCCTGCCCGTGCAGCCCGCAGACGCCGATGAACTCCGCGTTGTCCCGCCTGCAGATCACGAAATGCAGGTCGTCGCCCCGATCAAGGCCCTGCAGGGCCGACGTGACGAATGCCCGGGTCTCGCTGATGTCGGTCGGTGGCGCCGGCATCATGTAGCGGGTGATCTCCGGCGTGAAGTTCCGGTTGATCTCCGCGGTGTAATCCTTGGCGATGGCGTGGAGCCGGACGCGGTCCGACTCGATCACCAGGGAGCGGAAATCCGCCGGCCGGCTGCGGAAACTGAGCGGCATGGATGTCTGTGCCCCGCGGCTACCCGATCACCGGCAGGCCGCGCGTGGCCGTGGCAGCGTCACCGGTGTCTTGCCCTAGGTCCGGAGTCTAGCGCAGAAATCCGGCATTGCCGTGGGCCGAATCCGTCGTCAGTTCCCCCGCAGGAGATCCAGCCGCTTTTCCATCTCCGCGCCGAAGTAAGCCTGGGGCCGGGATGGCGTGACGTCCTCTTCCCGCTCCCGCTTCGCGATACTGGTCTTCGCCATGGCGAACGCCTGGCGCAGGGAGGTCGAGTCCGGCAGCGCGTCCCGGAAGAACGCCTCGCCGAAGTAGGTCAGGTCCCGGTCACTGCTGCAGCCGAACGACGTACGGTCCGGAGCCGACGCCGCGAGGATGATGGAGTGATCGTCCTTCAGCGCGTCGATGAATGCGCCCGAGAAACACGCCGAGATCACGACCACCTTCCACCGGATCCCCGCGGACCGGATAGAGTCCGCAAGTTCGGCGCCGCTGAGCTGGGCAAGCGGCAGGCCGCGGTTCTGCACGGCGATCTCCGCCCCTTCCCCGCCGTGGGACGAAATGACAAGGAACAGCACGTCGCTGGCGCGGTCCATCCGCTGGCCGATTTCCAGCAGGGCGCGCCGCAGTCCGGAGGCCGTTGCCAGGGGCAATGCACTGCTGTTCCGCGGATCGTTGACCAGCCGCACGGTGCGGTTCGCGGAGCCGTATTTGCTGCCGATCACCCGGGCCGCCAGCTGGACTTCCTCGGCGAAGACCTTCTGCCCGCCATAACCGGCGAAGCCTACGAAGTAGGCGTTCGGCCGTCCGGGCTCCCGTTCCGCAATCGCCCGGACAGCCCGGTCCACCCGGTCCGGTTGCTCGAACAGCAGCTGCTCGCCATGGGTCCAGTGCGTCGTCGCGTCAGCCACGTCGCCAGCTTCCGGCGCGTACCAGATACCCGGCTGCACGTACAGCGCATCGCTGGCCCAGCCGATGCCGATGGCCGTCATCAGGCTCAGCCAGACCGCCAGCATCTGTCGCTGGCCGGACACCCGCTGCAGCCCCCAGGCCAGCACGCCGACGGCAATCAGCAGGGCAAGCAGTGACGGGACGGCCGCGAGATCATCCGA
>CAVRGV010000006.1:0-273617 GCA_963720855.1 uncultured Chloroflexia bacterium
GGCCCGGCGCTCGATCCCGCCGAAGGCGCCCGGCTCGCCGGCGTGATCGGCGACAGGAAGGTGCTGTTCATGGCCAATCACGGCATCTCGACGGTCGGCGCCAGCGTCGCCGACGCCTATGATATGCTGTACTACGTCGAACGCGCCGCCCAGGTGCAGATCTACGCGATGTGGACCGGACAGAGGCTGAAGCAGCTTCCGGCGCCGGTGGTCGAAAAAACCCAGCGCGATTACCGTGACGATCATTTGTACAACGGACCGACTCCGGCGCAGCGCCATTTCGATGCGCTGAAAGCGGATGCTGGATCGGAAAGAGCCGGACTACGCGACGTAACGCTTTTTCCTTCTCTCACGAGGGGAGAGGGAAAGTCACCTCGCCCCTCTCACCTCGTCCGCAAACCGGTGCCAGATTTCCGGCTGCCAGCTTCCATTGGCGGCGCCGGAGGTCGACGGCAATATCCATACCCTGGTGTCGCCGATCGGCTCAGCCTGCTCACCATAGTCCCGCTTGCCGCCGAAGAATTTCTGCCCGGCGGTCTTGCTGGTGAAGGCGAGGAACTGCGGACGGAATGCCGCGATGGCGTGGCTCAGCCGGGCGCGATCCGCCGCCGTCAGTTTTGGAAGTGTCGCGCGATCCATACCCGCGCCCGCTTTCACCAGATCGGTGAGGCCAATCCCATGCCGCAGCAGGTTGCGATATCTATGCGGCTGCAGCGGGTCCGGCGTGAGCCGCGTCTCGTGCAGGATTTTCCAGAACTTGTTCTGCCGGTGTGCATAGTAGGCCCGCTCGGCGGCGGACGTCGTCCCGGCGGCCGTCCCGCACAACACGATGCGCAGGGAATGCTGCAGCAGGTCGCTCAGCACATCCGTCATGGGGTGCGCTCCTACTGGCTCGCCCAGACGATGCGTGCGATCCAGTCGACATCGTCGGCGGCAGCGTGCGGTCGGCATGCGCCGGATTGAGCGACGCCAGCTCCAGCGTCCTGGCGGTGCGGCGCTTCAATTCCTTGACCATCACTTCGCCGTCGGACGTCTTCACCACCACGCGGTCGCCGCGCCGGATCGGCGTGCCCGGCGACACCACGATGATGTCGCCGTCGCGATAGGCCGGCTTCATCGAATCGCCGGAGATTTCCAGCGCATAGGCGTGCTCGTCGTCGGTCGAGGCAGAGCAGCTTCGTCCCAGCCCTTGCCGGCGGGAAAGCCGCCATCGTCGAAATAGCCGCCGCCGACCGGCCTGGGCGAAGCCGAGCAGCGGCACCGAGCACCGCGGGCGCGGTCGCCGATCAACTGCACAAAGGTGTCGATCGACGGTTGGTCGCGGCCAGCGCCTTCGCCACCGATTCGGTCGACGGCCAGCGCTCGCGGCCGTCGGCGGTGATGCGCTTGGATTTGTTGAAGGTGGTGGGGTCGAGGCCCGGCGCTCTGGCGAGCCCCGAAGGCGACAGGCCGGCGCGCTCCGCCAGCCGGTCGAGCGCAGTCCAGATCTGGCCATGGGTCAGCATGGCGCGGTGTCCTGAAGCCTGGCCATCGGATATGCCGCCAAGTCGCCTAGGAATAATTACCTCATTCCGGCTCTCGGTTTCGCGCAAATCTTCGCTGCTCGGCGGTGGCTGCGGCGGCCGCTTGAGTTGGCGGCCTGCCGCCTTTACGGTCTGCCGCCGTTCCGGCCGTTTCCGGGAAAATCCCGACGACTCAACAACCAGCCGGAACAGGCCGTGCGCAGGATCTACAAAATCTCTCCCGCTTCGGCCTGGCGCGAGGCCGAGCGTCAGGGTGTGTATCGCGGCAGCGCCGACGACCTGCGCGACGGCTTCATCCATTTCTCCACCGCGGCGCAGGTCGCCGAGACGGCCCGCAAGCATTTCTTTGGCCAGACCGGTCTGTTCCTGGTCGAGGTCGATGCCGATGCGCTCGGCGACGCGCTGCGCTGGGAGCCCTCGCGCAACGGCGAACTGTTTCCGCACCTCTATGGCGAACTCGATCTCGGCGCCGTCGTCGCCGTCCGCGACATCCATGCGCGTCCCGACGGCGCTCACGACATCCCGGAGCTGACGCCTTGATCCGCGCCTTCGACGCCTTTTCGCTGCCGCTGTTGCGCTGGCTCGATCCGGAGGATGCGCATCGCCTGGCGATCCAGGGCTTGCGGCTGTTGCCGCCGATCCGCCGCAAGCCGGACGATCCGAAGCTCGCGGTGCGGGCGTTCGGCCTGAACTTTCCCAATCCGATCGGCATGGCGGCGGGCTTCGACAAGAATGCCGAGGTGCCCGACGCGCTGCTCCGGCTCGGCTTCGGCTTCGTCGAAATCGGCACGGTGACGCCGATGCCGCAGGGCGGCAACCCGCGGCCGCGGCTGTTCCGGCTGGAGCGCGACGAAGCCGTGATCAATCGCCTGGGCTTCAACAATGACGGCGCCGAAATCGTGCTGCAGCGGCTCGCGTCGCGCGCGCAGCTCGGCGGCATCGTCGGCGTCAATGTCGGCGCCAACAAGGATTCGCCCGATCGCGTCGCCGACTATGTGAAGCTGATCGAGACCTTCGCGCCGGTGGCGAGCTATTTCACCGTCAACGTGTCGTCGCCGAACACGCCGGGTCTGCGCAATCTGCAGCAGGCCGCGATGCTCGACGATCTGCTGGCGCGGTCATCGACGCCCGCGAGCGGGTGCGGACCAAGGCCGGCGATTCCCCGGTGCTGCTCAAGATCGCGCCGGATCTCAGCCTCGACCGAACTCGACGACGTCGTTCACGTCGCCCGCTCGCGCCGGGTCGACGGCATGATCGTCTCCAACACCACGCTGGCGCGGCCGTCGAGCTTGCGCGAACAGGCCCGCGCGAAGGAGCAGGGCGGATTGTCCGGGCGGCCGCTGTTTCGGCTGTCGACCCGGATGGTGGCGGAGACCTTCGTGCGCGCCGAGGGCGCGTTTCCGCTGATCGGCGTCGGCGGCATCGATTCCGGCGGCGCGGCGCTGACCAAGATCCGCGCCGGCGCGAGCCTGATCCAGCTCTATTCGTCGCTGATCTACAAGGGGCTCAGCCTGGTCGACGATATCAAGAACGACCTCTCCTCGACGCTGCTGCGCACCGGGCGCGACGCAGCTGTCGGAGATCGTCGGCGCCGATGCCGCCACGATCACCGCCGAGGACTGGCCGGTCAAGTAAGCGATTTCATCCGCGGTCTTCGTTCCGAACGACGCCTTGAGCAGCGCCGGATAGCGCAGCGCCTCCAGCCCGCCGCGCGCGGCATAATGCACCAGCAGCGCGCCCCAGAGGCCGGCGTTGCCGAACGGGCGCAGCGCCAGCCAGGCGGCGAAGAAGATCAGCAGCGAGGCGACCATCAGGTTGCGCATGTCGCGCGCCCAGGTGGCGCCGATATAGACCCCGTCGAAGGCAAAGGCGAACACCGCAGCAGAGGGCGAGACGGCGACGAACGACAGAAAAGCGCGCGCGCCGCGCCGGACATCGTCGCTTGCGGTCATCATGTCGATCAGCGCCGGGCCGAACAGCGAAAAGCAGATGGTGACCGCAGCCGCGAAGGCAAAACCCCAGGCGATGACGAGCCGGGTGGCGGTGGAGAAGGCGCCGCGGTCGCGCGCGCCCAGCGCCTGTCCGCACAATTGCTCGGCGGCGTTGGCGAGTCCGTCGAGAAAGAAGGCGCTGACCAGAAGGAAGTTGTTCAGCACCGCATTGGCAGCGAGCGTCACGTCGCCGGCACGGGCGCCTTGCGCGGTGAAGAACAGCCATGCCGTGATCAGGGCGGCGGTGCGGATCATGATATCGCGGTTGACGACCAGCATGCGTATCAGCGCGGCCCGATCGAGCAGCTAGCGAGCGAGACCGCAAACGCGCCGTGCGACAGAGCCTGAGCGCGATCAGAATTCCGATCGCCAGGCCAATGGCTTCCGCGATCACCGCGGCGCTGGCCGCCCCGGCGATGCCGGCATCGAACCAGAGCACCAGCGCGACCGTTGCCGCGACGTTGACGAGGTTGATCGCGATCTGGACGGAAGCGCCAGCGTTGCGCGGGCCTGCCCGATCAGCCAGCCGAGCACCGCATAATTCGCCAGCGCCAGTGGCGCCGACCAGATGCGGATCGATAAATAGGTTTTGGCGGCGCGGGTGACGCCGTCACTGCCGCCCATCGCGTCGAGGACGAGCGTTGCCAGCGGCATCTGCAGCGCGATCAGCGTGGCGCCGATCAGGGCCGCGACGACAAGCCCTCGCAGCAGATGCAGGCCGATATTCCTGCGTCTCGCCGGCACCGATCGATTGCGCGGTGAACGCGAGCGTGCTCATGCGCAGGAAGCCGAACAGCCAGAACAGGCAGTCGAAGATGACGGAGGCCATCGCCACGCCGCCGAGCAGCGTGGCGTCGCCGAGCCGGCCGATCGCCGTCGTCGAGACGATGCCGATCAGCGGGGTGGTCAGGTTTGCGACCATCGCCGGGCCCGCGATCGCAAACACCCGGGCGGACGTGATTTTGGAAGTCGCTACGGGACGCAAAATGCATGTCAGAAATCGACGATCATGCCGTCATGTGCGGCCGTGTAGGGCAGTTCGCCGAAGCGTGAGAGCATGTCGTCGCTCATATGGGTGAGGACCAGCCGTTTGGCGTCGATCTCGCGGCAGATGGATTCCAGCGTTTTCAGGCTGAGATGGTTCTTGACGATCTTGTCGTAATAATAGGTCTCGGCAATGAACAGGTCGGCGCCTTGCGCCGGCGGGATCAACGTCACGCTCACTTTCTCCCGAGCGCTGTAGCGATGACGTTGCGTCCGTCGCTCGAGCGTCAGCAGGAACCGCCGGATTCGCCGCGCCCGCCAGTGAAGCGTGAACCCGCCAATGCGGGCTCGCTCCGCGCGAGCGCGACGACCAAAATATCGAAAACGCGGCAAAGTCTTCGAGGAGTGCTCGAACAGCGCCTCCATCACCTTGGCGAGCTTCGCCACGATCCCTGCGGCTGCAAAGAAGAGTGGGTGGTCGCTGAACGGCGCGTCGACCAGCCGAATGGCAGGCGGTCGAAATTCGCGATAGGAATTTCGTGATCACCGCGCAGTCGGTGTTTGTGGACGCAGCCCCTCACCCGCAACACCTCTCCCCGCAAGCGCAGGAAAGCGAGGGAGTGCACCTGCCGTGCCCGCCGGCGGACTGCCGAACAGGCCGGCGTCGCAGCAGCCGATAAATCGCACTTGCATCGGCGGTCCGCCTCCGCGCAAACCTATCGCCCGCGCGGGGCTGCCGAACAACCGCGACAGCAACCAGATCGGGATCACGATGACGGCGCCGAGCAGGAAATATCGCCACAGCCAGCTGACGGCGTCGAATCCGAGATCCCAGAGCCGCTGGAAAAGCTGTCGGATGCTGAGAATGATGTTCCACGGATCGAATCCGATCGCGGCCAGCACCACGCCGACCAGGATCGACAGCAGGATCAGCCGAAATGCCACCGACAGCGGCGAGCCGCCGAGAAAGCGGTAGAGACCGTCATTGCTGGCCGGCAAATCTCGGACATCGTTCTGCATCGATCATCTCCCGGGCGGATCCGCCAGTCATAGACCGGCGCCGAGCAGATGGGGAACCTCGCCGCAATGGTGGCTTACCACGTTTTAATGGCCGATGCATTTGCGCCTTGGCTGCGCCAGACGCTCAGGCTTGCTCGGTGTTTTCCGCTTTCAGCAACTTCTCCAACGTCTCCAGTCGATCGGCGTCGCGCGGCGGCTTGTCCCAGCGCAGCCGGCTGATGCGGGGAAAGCGCATCGCCACGCCGGATTTGTGCCGCGGCGAGCGCTGCAGTCCCTCGAAGGCGACTTCCAGCACCAGGCCCTGATCGGGGTCGTGAACGACATGGCGGACGGGACCGAATTTTTCCGTGGTGTTGCGGCGGACGAAGCGGTCGATCTGCAGCAGCTCCTCGTCGGTGAAACCGAAATAGGCCTTGCCGACCGGCACCAGCTGCTCGCCATCGTCGCCTGCGGTCCAGACGCCGAACGTATAGTCGGAATAATAGGACGAGCGCTTGCCGTGGCCGCGCTGCGCATACATCAGGACGGCGTCGATGATGTGCGGGTCGCGTTTCCACTTCCACCATTGTCCCTTGGGGCGGCCCGGCAGATAAAGCGCGTCGCGCCGCTTCAGCATCACGCCTTCGACGGCCTCGGCATCCGCGCCGGCGCCGGCCGCGGCGGGGTCGGCGCGCGCTGATCTCAAGGCCTCCCAGCTGTCGAAGGCGATCATGGGCGAGAGGTCGATCCGCTCCTCGCCGAGATCAGCGATGAAAGTTTCGAGCCGCGCGCGGCGTTCGGCAAACGGCAGGGTGCGCAGGTCGGTCCCGCCCTCGCCGAGCAGATCATACGCGCGCAAATGGATCGGATAGTCCTTGATCAGCTTCGGCGAGACGATCTTGCGATTGAGCCGCTGCTGCAGCACGTTGAAGCTCTGCACGCGGCGATCGCGCAGCACCAGCAGTTCGCCGTCGATCGCGCCGGGCAGGCGCAGCGAAGGCAGCAGGTCCGGAAAGCTTGTCGTGATATCCTCGCCAGTGCGCGAATAGAGCCGTGCGACGATGTTGCCGCTGTCATCGCGGCCACTGACGGCCTGCACGCGAATGCCGTCCCACTTCCATTCGGCGATATAATCTGATGCGTCGATGTTGGCGAAATCGGCGTCCTCGACGGCATGGGCCAGCATGACAGGGCGGAACGGCGTCGGATCGACATTCACGGGCTTGTCGCCGGTGCCTTCCAGCCACGCGAACAGATCGAGATAGGGCGGGGTGAGCCCCGGCCACATCAGTTCGACCTCATGCGGGTCCTTGTCGCCAAGTGCTGCGGCCGCCGTCTTCGCCAGTCGCGCGGAAATGCCGATCCGCATCGCGCCGGTGACGAGTTTCAACAGCGCCCAGCGGCCGGTTTCGTCGAGTTCATCGAGCCAGCGCGACAGCTGCTTTGGTAAATCGGTCTTGCCGAGGGTACGCAGCGTGGTGACGACTTCGGCGAGGGTGGGAGGGGGCGGGTTGTTGTGCGATCCCTTCGCGCGCGCAGCGCGGGCGCTTCGGCCACATCAGCGCGACCGTTTCCGAGAGATCGCCGACGTAATCAGTAGGACAGATGCGAACAGCACCGGGTCGGTGCGCGCGGCGATGAGGTCGCGGACCAACCCCGCCTTGGCGTGCTTGAACGACAGCGCCCCGGTCAGCGCCGCCAGCGCGTAGCCCCGATCGGGATCGCCGACGTCACGGAAATAGGCGGTCAGCAGCCGGAGCTTGTTGTTGCGGCCTGGCTCGTAGGCGAGGCGGTCGAGCAATTGCGCGAAGCGGTTCATGCCTCCTCGCCGGCCGGCAAGGCCTCGGGCTCCTCCTCGTCGCCGTAGCCGACGAGGTCGAGCGGACGTGCTGCGAGCCCCTGGGTCTTGCACCAATGCACCAGCGCGTCTTCCTGGCCATGGGTGACCCAGACCTCGCCGGCGCCGGTCGCCGCGATGGTCGCGGTCAGTCCGTCCCAATCGGCATGATCGGAGATCACCAGCGGCAGTTCGATGCCGCGCTGGCGGGCGCGGGCGCGCACACGCATCCAGCCCGAGGCGAAGGCCGTGACCGGATCGGGAAAGCGGCGGGTCCAGAGATCGGAGGTGGCCGAGGGCGGGGCCAGCGTGATGGTGCCGGCGAGATCGGCCTTCTTCACGCCCTTCACCGGGCGCAGATCGCCGAGCGCGACGCCGCGGGACTCATAGTAGCGCGTGATCTTGTCCATCGCGCCATGCAGATAGATCGGCGCGTCATATCCGGAAGCGCGGATCAGCGCGATCACCCGCTGCGCCTTGCCGAGCGAATAGGCCCCGACCAGATGCGCGCGCTCTGGAAACAGCGCCACCGACGCCAGCAGTTTTTTCACTTCGTCGGCTGCATCGCCGTGGCGAAACACCGGCAACCCGAAGGTGGCCTCGGTGATGAACACGTCGCACGGCACCACTTCGAATGGCGCGCAGGTGGGATCGGGCGCGTCCTTGTAGTCGCCGGAGGCGACGATGCGGTTTCCCTGCAGGTGACGGCCACCTGCGCGGAGCCGAGCACATGGCCCGCGGGATGGAGCTTGATGGTGACATCGTCGAGCTTGATCTCGTCGCCGCAGCCGATCGCCTGCGTGGAGCGGGCGAAATTCTCGCCATAGCGCAGCCGCATCATGTCGAGCGTTTCCTGCGTCGCCAGCACGGCGCCGTGGCCCGCACGCGCATGGTCGGAATGGCCGTGCGTGATGACGGCGCGCGCGACGGGGCGGACCGGATCGATATGGAAGCCGCCGGGTTCGCAGCACAGGCCGGCGGCGTCGGGTTTCAGGATGTCTTGCGGTCGCATGCGGCTTTATATAGGAGGTCTTACGTCGACTTTTACCCATCGCGCGCCTGCCTGACCCGCGCATCCGTCCTGGAACTCATGCCCGCGCGACTGTTTCTTTCCTCCGGCGACCTGAGGGCTGACCGTCGCTTCGAATTCGCGCGCGACCTGCAATTGAAAGGCGATCCGTCCGCCGCCGCCGATCTGCTGCAGCAGGCGATCGCGTTGGCGCCGGACTTCACCTCGGCCTGGTTCATGCTTGCCGGCATCCGCGAACAACTGGGCGAGCAAGACGCGGCGATTGCGGCCCTATCAGACCGCGCAGGCCAGCGATCCCGGCGACCGCCACGGCGCGGGGCTTCGATTGATGCGGCTTGGCGCCAAGCCGGTGAGACAGCATGCCGCAGGCCTATGTGCAAACGCTGTTCGACCAGTATGCGTCGCGATTCGAAGCCTCATTGGTCGGCGATCTCGGCTATCGCGGTCCGGCCCTGCTGTTCAAGGCCGTGCTGTCGGTGCGCGCGGCAGCACGCAAGCCGGCGTTGTTCAAGTGCGCCATCGACCTCGGCTGCGGCACCGGGCTCGCCGCAGCCGCTTTCGCCCGAACGGTCGATCGGTCTCATCGGCGTCGACCTGTCGCCGCGCATGATCGAGCGGGCGCGCGCCACCTCGCCTGTATGCGGAACTGGACGTCGCCGACATGCTGCAGGGTTTGCGCGCTGCGGCCGGACGCCAGCGCCGATCTCATCCTGGCGGCCGATGCGATGGTCCTATGTCGCCGACCTGCCGCCGGTTGTTGCGGAGGTCGCACCGCGTGCTGGTGTCGGGTGGCCTGCTGGCTTTTACCGCGGAAACCCATGACGGCGAGGGAATCCGTGCGAACCCCATCGAAAGTGGCATCCGCAAAGGTGATACCCCAGTATTCGTCGCCTTCGAGCTCCAGATCCAACAGCTCGACGCTGTCACCTCGGGCAACTTCGAGTGAAACCGATTCCGACTGGGCATGGAACTGAAAGTCGATGAAGTCGACCACCGGCCGTCCATCGACCGAAACAATTCGATCCCCGGCCCTGAGGCCCAGCGTATCGCCGAGCGAGCCATCGGCGACGCCGGCAATCAGCCCAGGAATCTCTGGTGCGAGGTCGACACGGCGATTGGTGAGCTGACTGACTTTCGGGGCCACAGGTGCTCGTACTCACTTACTGAGCGGGGAGAATTCCGCCAGCCGGTTCGTCGACCGGCAAACAGACGATTCTATCACGTTATGACGCCTATATCGCTGTGCGCCGCCAGATATGACCGATCCAGTCTTCGATTTGCTGCCGGTCGATCTGTTCGAAGCCCAGTGCACGATATCGCTCGACCACCGATTCCTCTTTCGAGTCGATGATGCCACTCAAGACCAGGGTGCCCTGTCGGTCCAACCGATGCGGCAATCTGGTCTGAGATCTCCACCAGCACACGCGCAATGATGTTCGCAACCACGATGTCGTACACCGGGAGCTGCGCCGTCCGGCAGGTTCCATTGCCGACTGCCAGATGGTGACCTCGGCCGCGCGTCGTTCAGATCGATGTTCGTCTGTGCTTGCCGCACCGAGACAGCATCGATATCCACCCCATCGACCTTGCTGGCGCCGAGTTTGGCGGCCGCGATAGCAATGATGCCGGAGCCGGTTCCGACATCGAAAACGGATCGGTCGGTCAGCTCGAGCGTTTCCAGCAACCGCAACGCGATCTGCGTGGTGGGATGCGTACCCGTTCCAAACGCCATACCCGGATCGAGCAGCACGACCAGATCATCACCCGTCGGATCGTACTCCTGCCAAGGGGGACGAACCACCACGCGGGTTCCTACCCGAACCGGCTTGTAATGCGCTTTCCAGGCATTCGCCCAATCTTCCTCGTTTCGGGTTTCGACGATGAGCTCACCCGTTCCCCGCATCTGACCAAGATGCCAGATACCGTTCGGATCGCATCGAGCGACGCGGTGTCGAAAGTTTCCTGCGGAATGAAGGTTCGAATGCGAAACGGGCGGGAAACATCGACCCGCACGTTGTCGCCGTCCCGATCCTGGGTAAAGGGCTCCTCGATGACAACGCCCTCGTTGTAGCCATAGCGGGAAAAGAGCTCGACCACCGGCTCAACCGCTTCGTGATCGACCTCGACCGAAAGCTCGATCCAGTTGCCCTGGATCGCATCGTGCTCGCTCAAATGCGCACCACACTCGCGTCGCCCACATTCACGCTAACTGCGTGGCCAGACACGCTGGCATCCTTGCCGACGATCGAATAGTCGAGGATCGCGTTCTCGACGACTGCCCCCTGGTCGATGATGGAGTCTTGTACGATCGAATCGCTTGATGACGGCATTTGGTCCCACGCTGACATACGGACCGACGATCGATGATTCGATGCGCGCGCTTGGATGGATGAACGACGGCTCGATGACGCCGGAACCCTCGATCCTGGGGTCACCATCGGAAACGGTGTTCAGCAGATAGCGATTGGTTTGCAGAAGCGCCGCATCGTTCCCGCAATCCTCCCAGACTGAAACTGGAGCGGTGACCACTTTCTTGCCGCGATCGATCATCAGTTGCACCGCATCCGCAAGGAAATACTCATTCTTGAGTGAGATCTTCCGCTCGAACTGTTCCAGGATCGCGCTATACAAGTCAGCGGTGTGGCGGAAGTAGTAGATGCCGACCAGTGCCTGGTTCGAAACAGGGTGCTGCGGCTTCTCCACCAACTTCACCACCCGGTCGCCTTCTTCGACGGCGATGCCATAGGCGGATGGATCGGGGACTTCCTTGACGAATGCGATCACATCGGCATCCGAACGGTGGATCACGGTCGAAGTCGACTTCGAAGAGCATGTCTGGAAAGAGGATCAGCGCGTCCTGGTCGGCCACATCCTTCGCCCGGATAATGGCATCGGTCTGACCCAGCATCTTCGGTTGCTCGATAAAATGCGCTTCGGTGTCATATTCCGCCGCGACCCATTCTTCGATCTGCTTGCCCAGATAGCCAGTGATGAAGATCAGCCGGCGTGGCTCGAGCGGCATCACCCGATCGAGCACATGCGCAAGCATGGGCCGCCCTGCAACCGAGACAAGCGGCTTCGGCTTGCTCCAGGTCTGCGGCCGAAGCCGAGTTCCCAATCCAGCTACTGGCAAGATGATGTCCACGCTGCATCCTGTCGGGCACGTCGCTGCCCATACGTGCTGGCGATATGCCAGATGGCGAATTCGATGAATCGGAAGTTTACCGGGAAATGCAACGGGCGCCGTTGAGGCGCCCGTTGCGTGCTTGGTACCCCCAGCGGGATTCGAACCCGCGATCTTCACCTTGAAAGGGTGACGTCCTGGTCCACTAGACTATGAGGGCACGCTCGACAATCGCAAGAGCGAAATCGAGCCAGCTAAGCATAGGGGAATATCGCGCCTGCCGCCGCAACTTCGGTTCACCAGTTACGGATGAGCTTCCAGCCATGCCTGCCCATGCGGCGCAGATCGCCACTCATCCCAAAGACAATCGACCAACAGGCGACTGCCAGTACTGCGATTGACTGCCGGTACGGGAGCGCCCAGTCTGAACGGTGCCCGGCAGGCTCGATCCAAACCAGCTCACGATCGCGATCATCGCATCGCCTATCCATATCGCCGGCAGCAACACGACCTCCCCAACCCAGTCGCGAGTTGCCCGATCAATCCGCCAATCAGTGCCACGGGAAACGCCAGGGACGCCAGCGGGCCGATAGCCAGATTGGCGAACAGGCTGATCCCGTTGGCCGTTCCAAGCCTGGCTGCCAAGCACAGGCAACGTTGCCAATTGCGCCGCCACCACGCTCATACCCAGTGTCGACGGCCAGGACCGATTGCCCATGCGCTCGCTCCCATCGAATACCACGATCAGCGCTAGCGTCGCGGCAATGGAAAGCTGAAATGCCAACGTGTGAAAGTCATGCGGGCGCAGCACGATTTGGGCTGACGCAAGCAGCACAGTCAGTGTCAACAAGTCGGGAACCCGTCCCAGCCACCGACCAACGAGGACCGCCGATGCCAACAACGCCGCGCGCAAAGCTGAAGGTTGCAACCCGACCATGGCTGCATAGAGCCAGATCGACGACTGGTCGCGATCGCGATGAACCAGAGACTTCGACGCATCGCGCCGGTTGCCATCAGACCCAGCAAAAGAGTCAACATAGCGAAGTTGGCGCCAGAGATCGCGGTAATGTGCGTCGTTCCCGAACTGAGAAACGCGTCACTCGCCTCGTCGGTCAGCGCGCCATCATCACCGGTCACGAGTCCACTCAGCAGTGCGCCGGTGTCGCCCGGTGCTGCCTGCATCAGAAAATCCGACAAGTCGGTTCGAAACCGTGAAAGACCGCGCCTGAATACCTGTCCCGCGTTCGACAACGACCAGGTTGTCAGCGTTGAGCTGAACCGCACAATCCCGTGTCCGCAGTACCGCCTGACCAATGTCAGAAAGATCCTGCGGCAAGACCACGCGTACCGGCCAGGAAAACCAGATCGCCAGCATGCGTGCGCGGCAGAGGATCTGCATACACGCAGACATCTTGACCCTGCGTGCTTTCACCGCGAACGATGAACCGCTGACCCCTATTTGTGAGGAACGGCCCATCGACGACCGTCGCGACGCCCTCGAACGACCCGGACGGCAAGGTGGGCACGAGTTCCGCCTCGGTTCGCGTGCGCCCAGACCGCCCCACCTAATGCGGCGGCGACAACGGCGACAGCCGCGGCAACGCCGATCGCGTGCCGCGCGCGCAGCAGCAACGCCAGTCCGCACCAGACAATGACGCTGGCAAATCCCAGACCGAAGCTCGCGAGAAACGCTAGACCGATCGCCAGTCCGGTCATCGTTCAGGTCGTCACCTGCTCTCGCATGTTGTCGACCATGCGTGCGGAAATGCCGGGCACCCGCGCCAGCTCGTCAATCGATCCGAACGGACCGTTGTCTGTTCGGTATTCGATGATGGCGTCGGCTAGTGCAGGTCCGATGCCTGGCAGCGAATCGAGCTCCGCCGCGGAGGCCGTATTGACATTGACGCGATCGTCATTTTCGTTGGCGGTAATGGTTCCGGGCCCGGGAGTCGGGACAATCGCCGGAATGTCGATGTCCTCTCCGTCTTTCAATCGCCGTGCCAGATTGAGTGCCGCCAGGTCGGCTTCTCGGTAGGCGCCTCCCGCAGCGATGATCGCATCTTCCAGCCGCGCGTTGGGATCGAGATCGAAAACTCCGGGAGAATTGACCGCCCCGCTGACTTGCACCGAAATCGTGCGCGCCTGCGCCGCATCTCTAACGATGATTTCTGGTGCCGACCGATCGTCGAACACGCGCAGCGCCGCGATTCCGAGCACGATACCCAGGCCGAGCGCGGCCACCAGGATGAAATTGCGTCGCAGCCAGCTCATGCGGGGTCAGCTTTCGGCGATCGAAACAAATGATCTCGGCATTTTACGGGATAAGCGGCATCTCGAATGGTAAACTTACTGGCTGCCGCCGACCCCCTCCGAACCGGGGTTTGGAGGTCGTTTGGCGTCCCTTCCAGTTCGGAGCCTGCCCAATGAACCTTGCCCACCTCCTCCCTGACCTCATGCAGAATCCATCCGCGAAGCGGCTCGTCAAGCGCGTCAACAGGGCGAAAGCGCCTGCGTCGACGATCTCCCCTATGCCGCGCGGCCGGCTTTGATTGCGGCGATCGCCTCTCAGGTCGATCGCTCGATCCTGGTCGTCAGTAGCCGAGGCGATCGCTCGGATGTGCTGTCATCTGCCGTTGCAGAATTTTTGGATGGAACTCGCCCGTCATTCATTGGCCGGCCCCGCCTGCGCTTCCATACGAGCGACTTCCCCGAGACAGCGACCAAAGCGCAGACTATATATCGGCGCTCCTGCAGATTTCCTCCGATCCCGAACCGAGCGATTGCCTTCGTATCCGCCGCTTCGATGACACACGCGGTGCTCTACCCCATCCGACCTGCAAGACCAGCTTCGCACGATTCGACAAAGGCGAGATCGTGCGCCAGGCCGAGCTTATCGCTTGGGCGACGTCGGTTGGATATGAGGCGGTCACGATCGTCCAACGGGTTGGCGAAGTTGCCCGAAGCGGCGGCATCATGGACATCTACTCTCCGGGATCCCCCGGGCCAACTCGACTCGACTTCTTTGGAGACGAGATCGACAGCATTCGGCTTTTCGATCCCAATTCGCAGCGGTCGTTGGAACGCATCGATTCGCTCACCTTGTTACCCGCTATCGAGCTTCCGGTTTGGGATCTGCCACTCGCCACCCGCGCATTCCGGCAACTCGATCTCTCTCAACTTCGCTTCGAAGTCCGCGAGGAGCTGGGTCGAACGCTCGAACGGGCCGGCGATGGCGTCGTTCCTGCTGAGCTCGATCTCTTCGCGCCGTTTCTGCTGGAACAACCGACCACGATCTCGACCATCTGCCCGAGAACGCGCTGATCGTGCTCGACGACCCGGGCACAATCGCCCTGGCAGGGTCAGCAACGTGACGAACATGCCCGCGATCACTACCAGTCAGCAGTCAACAGCCGCGAGCTCCCGCGGGGACTGCCCGATCCTTATGTCGCGTTTGCAGACCTGTTCGATGAGCTGAAGGGTCGCCAGACGCTTTCGTTCGGTGGAACCGAGGAGCAAGGACCCGAAACGGTTGCGTTCAAGGGTTGGTCGGCTCCCACGCAGTTTGCCGGCCGTATCCCGGATATCGTCGCGACGATGCCCAGCGCATTCGAGACGGTTGGCGAGTCGAGCTCGCGACCGACCAGGTCGACCGATTGACCGATATTTTCGAAGAGCACGAGATCTTCCCGCGCCGGTCGAAAGGTGAATCGCGCAGTGCCCGTCTTCCTCTCGAACCTGGGGAGATCGAGATCGTGGCCTCCGATCTCGATGGTGGATTCGAGATTGCTACCGCGAAATTGATGGTATTGACCGATTTGGAGCTCTACGGATTCCATAAGACTCTGCGCGCCCGCGAGCCGAAGCGCAAGGAGGCTGCCCGTGCCTTTGCCGCGTCGCTGACTCCCGGCGATCACGTGGTCCACATCGATCACGGCGTTGCGGTCTTCCAGGGGCTCATCCGGATGGAGCAAGGAGGTGTCGAGCGGGAGTACCTGCTGCTCGAATTCGCAAAAGGCGAGCGCTTGTACGTCCCGGTGGATCAATCGCACCGCGTGACGGTCTATTCGTCCGGTGGACTGTCGCCGGCGCTCAGCTCGCTCGGCTCAGGGGAATGGGTCAAGACCAAACGGCGGGTTCGCCGGGCAGTGCGTGACATGGCGTACGAGCTCATCAATCTCTATGCCGCGCGCGATGCCGCTCGGGGTTACCAATTCGGACCAGATACGGTCTGGGACCGCGAGCTCGACAGCTCCTTCCCCTATACGGAAACGATCGACCAGGCCAAAGCCATCGTCGATGTCAAGGGAGACATGTCATCAGACAAGCCCATGGACCGGCTCATCTGTGGCGATGTGGGATTCGGCAAGACCGAAGTCGCCATGCGCGCCGCGTTCAAGGCGGTCAACGCCGGCAAGCAAGTTGCGGTGCTGGTTCCAACCACCGTGCTCGCGTTGCAGCACTTCGCGACGTTTTCCCAACGGCTGGCCGCTTTCCCCGTGAAGGTGGAGATGCTCTCACGCCTTCGTTCAGACAAGGATCAACGACAGGTCGTCAAGGGACTGGCAGACGGCTCGGTCGATATCGTCATCGGCACCCATCGGCTGGTTCAGCGCGATGTCCGATTCAAGGACCTCGGTCTGGTCATCATCGATGAGGAACAGCGCTTCGGCGTGCGGCAAAAGGAGTTTCTCAAGCAACTTCGTACCGAAGTCGACATCATTTCCATGAGCGCGACCCCAATCCCACGCACGTTGCATATCGCTTTGGCCGGGCATTCGCGATATCAGCGTGATCGAAACAGCACCGAACGCTCGGCTACCGATTCGAACCTTCGTGACCAAGACCGGCGATCCGTTGATGCGAGACGTGATTCTGCGCGAGATCGAGCGAGGCGGGCAAGTCTTTTTCGTCCATAACCGCGTGCAATCGATCTCGAAGGTGGTCAAACATCTGCACGAGGTTGTCCCCGAGGCGCGCATCGGCGTCGGTCATGGGCAAATGGACGAAGAAGTGCTCGAATCGGTGATGACGAAGTTCGTGCAAGGGGAATTCGATGTGCTCGTCTGCACCACGATCATCGAATCGGGTGTCGATATTCCCAATGCCAACACCATCATCATCGATAACGCCGATACGTTCGGACTTACCCAGCTCTATCAGCTTCGAGGGCGAGTCGGGCGCGGCGCCCATCGCGCCTATGCCTACCTGCTGGTCAAACCCAACAAGCCGCTATCGATAGAAGCGGAGGCGCGACTCGAAGCAATTCAGGAAGCGACCGAGCTTGGTTCGGGCATGCGCGTTGCCCTGCGCGATATGGAGATCCGTGGGGCCGGAAACCTGCTTGGCGCCGAGCAAAGCGGTCATATTGCGGAAATTGGCTATGAACTCTATCTTCGGCTGCTCGCTCAGGCCGTCGAGGAGGCACGCAACGGTGCGCCCATCCAGGAGATCGAAGCCGTCACAATGGATCTTCCCATCACCGCGCTGATTCCCGCCGACTACATCCAGGATGTCGAGCTCCGGCTTGGCAACCTATCGAGCCATATCCGGAATCGGGGACGAGCGATGGGCTAAAGGAGATGCGAGCCGAGCTGGTGGATCGATTTGGTGAATCCCTCCAGAGGTGGAACATCTGCTGGCATTGATCCAGCTTCGGCTGCGCTCGGAGCGCCTCGGTATCACCTCGATCGTCGAGCGTGAGCGCGAAATCGTCATCCGTCCGATCGAAACTGGAAAACTGAATGCCCGCAAGCTGATCGGTCGCTTCGGGCATGCAATCAAGATCACTCCGAATTCGATTCGACTTCGGCTCGTCGAGCTGGACGAGGAGTGGTCGGACGCGCTCGATGCCGTGCTCGACGAGGTGGAACTGGCAATCGAGCGCCGCCGCGAAGCCGAGGCGGCACTCTCGATCGCTTGAACCTGTCTTCAAGTTACGCTTCCTCGAAGTAGGCAATGGTCACCCCATCGCCGCCTTCTCCGTGCCCTCCTGATTCACTGCGCGTAACGCCTGGATGCGACGAAAGCTGGCGTCGAACCGCTTGTCGCAGCGCCCCGTGCCTTTTCCGTGAATGATGCGCACGCTCGGGAGGTTCGCCCGATAGGCGTTGTCCAGATATCGCTCGAGCTGATCCTCGACATCGGCCACTCGCTCGCCACGCACATCGATTTCCATCGGCACAAAGATGCCGGTTCCACTTGCGATCGAGATTTTTCTGGTTGGCTCCTTGCGAGCGGCGCCCAGACGTTTCAATCCCGCAAGCTGCTGCCGCATTCGCAATCCGCCCATCACGACTTCGGCAGAATCTCCTTCGATCGACGCGACTTCACCTTCCATTCCCAAGCGTCAACACTTCGACCCGATCGCCAACCGAGATCACCGGCGCCGATCTGGCGAGGTCGACTGGCACCGAGATTGCGGCGAAAATCCTTGACCTGTCGCAATGCCTTATCGAGCTCGACCTGCGGTTGCTCGATCTCCGGGCGTTCCGCCGGACGCGCCGCCGCTGCCTGTTGCAAGCGTCCGAACACTGGCCTGGCTCTCGGCCAGCTCTGCCTCGGCCGCCGCGAGCGCATCTTCACGGGCATTGAGCCGTTCGATCTCTGCGTTGCGCAACTCTTCGGCCGCTTCGTTGCGCAATTGTGCGGCGTTGAGTCGCTCCTGAGCGGCCTGCTCGCGCTCCTGCTCCGCACGATCCCGAATCGCGCGAATTTCTCCCAGCAGCTCATCGGTGCGAATGGTTTCGGAGTCGATATAGCCGGCGGCACGGTCGAGCACGCGATCGCTCAATCCCAATCGCCGCGCGATCGATAAGTGCGTTCGACTGTCCCGGTACTCCGATCACGACCCGATAGGTGGGCCGAAGCGTTTCGACATCGAATTCCACCGAGGCATTTTCGACCCCACGCGTTTCGTACGCGAAGTTCTTCACTTCCGAATAGTGCGTGGTAGCAATCACCAGCGGACCGCGTTCCAGAAGCTCGGCGATGATCGACCGAGCCAGTGCCGATCCTTCGATCGGGTCAGTGCCCGAACCGACCTCGTCGATCAGCACCAGACTGGTCGGCTCGATCTGAGCCAGCATCGAGATGACTGAAGCAATGTGCGCGGAAAACGTCGAGAGACTCTGGGCAATGCTTTGATCGTCGCCGATATCGACGAAGTACGAGGTGAAGACCGGCAGGATCGATTGATCGTCCGCCGGAATGAAGAGACCCGACTGCGCCATGGCAGAGAGCAGACCAACGGTCTTGAGCGCAACGGTCTTTCCGCCAGTGTTCGGGCCCGTGATCAGCAAGATCCGGAAGTCCTCGCCCAGATCGACATCGATTGGAACCACGGTTTCCTGATCGAGCAGCGGGTGCCGCGCCCGGCGCAGCCGAATTCGCTGAGTGGCGTGTCCAGCAAGGTCAGTCGTCGCGACGAACCTGGCTCCAGATCATTCGGCTGGGTGGCCCGCATGGAAAATGCCAGTCTCGCCTTCGCCATCGCAAAATCGATCCGGGCGACTGAATCGACAGTCAATCGCAGCTCGCTGGCATAGCGGCCAGTTTCATGACTGAGCTCGTCGAGGATGCGATCGACCTCGCGGGTTTCCTCGATCTGCGCTTCACGCCATCGATTGTTGAGCTCGACCACTTCCAGACGGCTCGACGAATATCGTCTGTCCGCTCGACGAGACATCGTGCACCACGCCGGGAATCTGCCCGCGACTATCCGCACGAACCGGCACCACGTACCGTGCCATCGCGCGAGGTGACAATTGCGTCCTGCAGACGCCGGGTTCGCGCTGCCGACGAATCGATTGAGCCGATCCATCAACCGGCCATGTGCGATCCGCACCTCTTTACGAATTCGGGAAAGCGCCGGGCTGGCCGAATCGAGCACTTCACCCGCGGGGCCGATCGTCCGACCGATGGTGGTTTCCAGCTCCATCGCATCGATCAGGCCCGATGAAAGATCGAGAAACTGCGGAAAGCGTTGGTTGACCTCCGGCAGCCGGTGAATCGATCTGCGCAACAGGCGGGCGGCCCGAGCGGTGTCGGCTATGGCCACCAGCTCCTGTGGCAGCAGCCGGCTCCCCTTGTCCGGCGCGTTCCGCTCCGGATCGAATGTCTCGCGCTCCGCCAATCGTGATGTCCGGAAAGTTCGTCAGCAGGTCGACACCTTCGGCGGTGGCTTCTAACCAGCGATCGACCAGCCAGCGATCGGTCGATGGCTCGAGCGCCAGCGCGTGTTTCGCGGGTGACCGAGAAAAGGCATTGCGCCGCCAGTCAGCAAGCGGATTTCATCGAACTCGAGCTTGTCCAGCGCCGGGGTAAGGACAGAAATGGAATCGTCTTGCATCGTCGTGATCTTTCGTCACAGCAATCAAATTGGACCAAAGAGTCATCAGCAGCAGGATAACGATGACTCGCGCAGTCAAAATTAGAACGAGCGTTTGACACGAACATGTGTTCGCCATATAATCCAGCTCCAGGAACCCGCACCCGCACAGGGACCTACAGCACTGGAGAAAAGTATGAAGGACCTCTCTCGACGACAACAGGCGATTCTCGACTTCATCGCGAACTTTCTTGATGAGAACGATTATCCCCCCACAATTCGCGACATTCAGGCCGAGCTGGGGATCTCATCCACCAGTGTCGTCGACTACAACCTGAAGGTCCTCGAAGCGCATAACCTCATTCGCCGCAATCGCAATATCTCACGCGGCATCGAGCTCGTAAACCGTGGACCGGGCCGTCGCAGGGTGATCGCCATCCCGGTGATCGGCCAGATTGCTGCCGGTCTTCCCATTCCGGTTCCGGAAGATCTCAGGGAGCCGAAGCCAGCGAGTCGATCGAGCTCAGCTCCGAGCTCTTTCCAGATGGTGGCGCCAATCTCTTCGCGCTTGCGGGTCAAGGGTCACTCGATGGTCGATTCGCTCATCAACGATGGCGATGTCGTCCTCCTGCGGCATCAGGAAACCTGCGAGAACGGGGACACCGTTGCCGTCTGGTTGAAAGACGAGAAGGAAACGACCCTCAAGAAGTTCTATTACGAGAATGATCGCATTCGGCTGCAACCGGCCAACGTCACCATGGAGCCAATCTATACCCGTCCCGACAATGTCGAGATTCAGGGCAAGTTGATCACCGTCGTTCGTTCGGTCCTTTAGCCGTCAGGAGCGTAACCGGGCTCGCACGATCGGACTCAGCGCTGGCCCGGAAAACAGAACACTGAATGCAGGAGGGCGGCGGAGTTGCGGGACTCCGCCGTCTGTCGTTTCGTCGGCGTATCTTATCAAACTGGTATTATGGTCGCGCCGTGCACGGTCGGTGTCGGTGTGAGTATCTCAGGGTGAATCTGTGACCAACACCTTGACCGGAGTGCTGCTGGCGGCAGCGGCTGGTCTGAACGCGTTTTTGCCGATTCTCGGTTTGGCGCTCGCGGACCGATTCACCAACTAGGTCGATCTCCCCCAGCCGTACAACATCATCTCGTCTGTTGGCGGTATTGCCGATTCTCCTGGTGTTGGTCACCATCGACCTGATCGCCGACAAAATCCCGCGCATCGACCACATCAACGATTTGATCAACTCCCCGCTCCGCCCTGCGTCCGGCATGTTTCTTGATGATGGCGGCAGTTTCCGGCCAGGGCGAGATTCATGAGGTCGTCGCCATGTTCATCGGTCTTTTCGTGGCCGGTGCCGTCCATGTCTACAAATCGGTCAGCCGCACCCGGATCACCGTCGCCTCAAATGGGCTCGCCAATCCCATGGTTTCGCTCATCGAAGACGGTATTGCCGGCGTCACGACATTGCTGGCCATCGTATTCCCATGGGTCGGACTTGCGTTCGCCATTCCGGCCGGCATTGGGCTCGGTTGGATCTACCGCAAGACGAGCGGTCCCAATGATCTGATCAAGCAATCGGCGCAACCCACCGACGGTGTAGTCGTGCTCGCCGAAACGCCAGCCGGCCGGAAACCGAAGCGAGCAGTCGGCAGGCGAACCCGATCCGTCGCTGCTCCGGCCGTCCAACGGAAACACCCGATGCCTAAACTGGAATTCAAGGACTATTACGAAGCACTTGGAGTCGACCGGTCCGCTGATGACGCTGCGTTAAAAACCGCCTTTCGCAAGGCGGCACGCAAATATCACCCGATGTCAATCCCGGCGATCTCGACCGCGGAAGAGCGTTTCAAGGAAGTCAACGAAGCGTATGAAGTCCTGTCAGATGCGGACAAGCGGAAATTGTACGATCGTTACGGCGACGAATGGCAGCGGTACAAGGATGCGGGGTATACCGGTGACGAACCCAAGGGCGGTCCACGACGCGCCCAATCCGACGATTTCGGGAGTTGGTTCACGGGTAGTAGCGGCGGATCTTCTTCGCCTGACTTCGGATCGTCGAGGCGATCATTCCGATTTCTTCGACACGCTCTTCGGCAGCTTTGGCGGTGGCCGGCGCACTTCGGACACCTTCACCCGGGCGACCCCCGGCCGCGACGAGGTCAGGACATAGACGCCGAGGTCGAAGTTACCTTCGATGAAGCGTTCCGTGGCACCACCCGCCGCTTCGACATCCAGGCGGAAGAGGTGTGTCCAACCTGCAACGGAACCGGGCTGGTGCGCAACGCTATCTGTCCAACGTGTGACGGTGCTGGCTATATCCCACGCATCAAGACCATCGAAGTAAAGATTCCGGCCGGGGTCAGCCAATGGCTCTCGCATTCGGGTCGGCGGTCAGGGCGGCGTTGGCGAAGGCGGTGGCCCGAACGGCGACGTCTATCTGATCGTCGAAGGTCGCGGACGACAAGCGGTTTGTCCGCGAAGGCGACAACCTGCGCACCGAGGTGGAGGTGCCGCTCTTCACCGCGCTGCTGGGCGGAAAGGCTCAAGTCACGACACCGACCGGGCGCGTCGAGCTCACCATTCCGCCGAGACCCAGCAAGGCAAGAGTTTCCGCCTGCGCGGCCAGGGAATGCCCAAGTTGAAATCCAAGTCCGGCGAGCGTGGCGATCTTGCTTGCCAGAGCGAACGTCGTGCTTCCCACCAATCTGACCGACCAAGAGAAGGCGCTGCTCGAAGAGCTGCGAGAGCTGCGATCCGGAGGCTGACCATGACTGCGCAATCCGGCGGATCCGGCCGGCCGCTTCGAAACTCGATACGTCACACTCCAGGCGATCTCCACCCGTACCGGAATCACGACGCGCCGAGTGCGCTATTTGGAGAGCGCGGGACTCATCGGTCCTGCTGAATCGGACGAGCATTTCCGGCTCTACCATGAGGACACCGTGGAGCGAGTGCTGACGATCGAGCGGTTGACGAACGATCTCGGGCGTGAATCTGGCCGGGGTCGAAGTGATCCTCAACATGCGCGAGCAAATCATCGCGCTCCGCTCGATGTCGAATCGCTCGCACGAGACGCCTCGCGGAAACGCACCTGATATCTCATTCTCGAACTGTAGCCACGAAACGTTAGGAAGACGATGCCAGCAACAATCGTTCTCGGAGGACAATGGGGAGATGAAGGGAAGGGCAAGATCACCGATGCCCTTGCCGGTGCGTTCGGGCATGGTCGTTCGGGCGAACGGCGGCAGCAATGCCGGTCATACGATCTCGACACCCCAGGGCGTCTTCAAGATGCACCTGGTGCCTTCCGGCATCCTCTCCCCGGGAACGACTTGCGTCATCGGCGCTGGTGTGGTGATCGATCCGCTCCAACTTGCAAAAGAGCTGGCGGAATTGCGCGAGCGTGGCATCGATACCTCCGCGCTGGTCATCTCCGATCGCGCTCATGTAGTGCTGCCATTTCATTCCGAGATCGATCGCGGTGAAGAGAACGCTGCGTGGCGAAGCTCCGATTGGCACCACCCTGCGCGGTATCGGGCCAGCCTATGCAGACAAGGTTTCGCGACGCGGGATGCGCATGGTCGATCTGTGCGACGAGCGGACGGTCCGGGCCGATCTGGCGAAGAATTTCGAAGCGCGCAATCGATTGCTTTCCAGCTATTACGGCGCCGACGAAGTCGATGCTGCCACCACCACCGATCGATTGCTCGAAGCCGCCGAGATTCTCTGGCCGTTCGTGGGTCACGCCGAGGAGGTCGTGCAGGACGCGCTCGATCGCGGCGAGCGGGTGATCGTCGAATGCGCACAGGGCGCCATGCTCGACATCGACTATGGCAGCTATCCCTTTGTTACTTCCTCGTCCCCAACCGCGGCTGGCGCATGCCAGGGTGCGGGAATCGCGCCAAATCAGGTCGACGCGGTGATCGGGGTTTTCAAAGCCTATAGCTCCCGAGTTGGCAGCGGACCGTTCCCGACCGAGCTTTTCGATACGACAGGGCACGAAATCCGCGAACGCGGTCGTGAATACGGCACCACCACCGGACGAGCGCGCCGGGTCGGATGGTTCGATGCCGTGGCAGCGCGGCGCGTGGTCCGGCTGAATGGCGTAACTGAGATCGCGCTGACGCTGCTCGATGTGCTCGACGCGTTCGATCCGATTCAGGTGGGCGTGGGATACGAGCTCGACGGCCAGCGGATCGAGCATATTCCAACGATATCAACCGACTACGACCGAGTCGCACCTGTACTCTTCTGCCTCGACGGGTGGCTCACGGACATCACATCGGTGCGCTCCGCCGACGATCTGCCTCGCAATGCGATTGCGTACATCGAACGAATCGGATCGCTCACCGGGGCTCCGGTGTCGATGGTTGGAGTCGGTCCCGATCGGGATCAATTGGTTCCGGTCGGAAATCTCACCGCTGCCGCTTCACGCTAGAAGGATCGACGCATGTCGGAAAACGAATTGCCCACGGTTCTCGACTCGGTCGGCCATTCAGAAGATCATTGCCGCATCGCTTTCCCTTTCTGCTGGTGGATCGCGTGATCGAGCTCGAGGTCGGCAAGCGAGCGGTTGGGATCAAGAACGTGACCATCAACGAGCATTTCTTCCAGGGTCACTTTCCTGAATATCCCGTGATGCCCGGAGTGCTGATCGTCGAAGCGCTTGCCCAGGTTGGCGGAATCGCGCTCGGCACCGTCGAGGAGTACAAAGGGCGCATCGCATTCTTCGCCGGCATCGACAATGTCCGCTTCAAACGCCAGGTCAAACCGGGAGACACCTTGCGGCTTGAAGCTGAGATCGGTCAGATGCGCCGCTCGATCGGTACCGGTAGTGGCATCGCAACGGTCGATGGCGAAGTCGCCTGCAAGGGCGATTTCATGTTTGCGCTCGGCCCGTTGATGTCGGAGCTGACCTAACGACCGCTTCAGCCTGCCCCGTGATCGGCATCGATGGCAGCCGCGCGACGGTCGGGCAACCGACCGGAACCGAGCGGTATGCCATCGAGCTGCTCGCCGCCATGGCGGACCTCGATCCACCTGACGATATCCGGGTTTATTTCAACGGCGAACATCGCAGCCTCGGATGGCGTCCAGATACCCCGGTGTCGCCGAAGCCAATTCCGGGTCCGCGTTTTTGGACCTTACGCTCGCTCGCTCTAGAGATGCGCCGCAACCCACCCGACGTGCTGTTTGTGCCGTCGCATGTGATCCCGCCAGTTCATCCGGCTTCGGTCGTCACGGTGCACGATCTTGGCTACCTGGTCGAGCCGGATTGTCACGAGCCAATGCACCGAAAGCAGCTCGATTGGACTACACGCTGGAATTGCCACGCTGCGAGAGGGATCATTGCTGTGTCGGATGCGACGCGCAGCGATCTTGATCCAGCACCTCGGTGTATGCGCCTGACTCGATTCGCGTCATCCATCACGGCGTCGCTCCGATGTTCTCGTCCGGCAACGCAGCATGCCGTCGCGCGGGCCCGGGCAGACTACGCGCTCCCCGAACGCTTCGTGCTGGCCGTCGGAACGATTCACCCCCGCAAGAATCTTGTCACGCCTCATTCAGGCGTTCGAGCGGATGGCTTCCGACATGCCAGATCTCGCGCTGGTTCTCTGCGGCGCGTCGGGTTGGCGAGCGCACGAAACGTTGGAACGGGCCGACCGCAGCCCATTCGCGAATCGGATCCATCACATCGGCTATGTCACGAGATGCCGATCTCCCAGCCCTCTATTCCGCAGCGGCGGTCACGGCATTTGTCTCGCTCTATGAGGGATTTGGCTTGCCCGCCCTGGAATCGATGGCCTGCGGGACGCCGGTGGTCGCAGCGAACCGGTCGGCGCTGCCCGAAGTTTGCGGGGGAGCGGCGCTGCTCGTCGACCCAAACGATTCTGCAGTCGATCTCGACGGCCCTGAGCCGGGTTCTGGACGATCCGCAGCTCAGGCAGAGCATGGTCGAACGTGGAAGAGCGAGCGTCGAAACCATTCACCTGGCAACGCTGCGCGCTCCAAACCCTCGCGTTCTTGCGCGAGATTCGCGACAATTCGATTTGAGCGGACAATCGCTCGGTAGGTGATTTGAGGTATGCGATGAGTTCATCGGGGAAATTGGTTGGACTGGGCATGATCGCCGCGGGAGCGATTCTCGGCCTTGCAGGAGGCGCGTGGCTCATCTCTGGCATGAACGAGGACAAGCTCGAGCGCTCCGGCGCGATCTTTCGGGCTCGATCTTGTTACTTGGGCGTCGATCGTCATCCCGCTCATCGGCGGCGGAATCTTCTTTACCCGCAAAGGCTCGATGGAAGAAAAGCAGATGGCGAAGATCGACCAGCAACGCCAACTGCTCAATATCGTCTCGACCCGTGGGCAGGTCTCGATCTCCGATCTCGTGCTCGAAATGAAATCGACCCGCGATCAGGTCGAGAAGGATCTCAACGAGCTGGTCGGTCGCGGTCTCTTCAGTGGATACGTCGACTGGAACAAGGGGATGCTCTACTCGGTCGAGGCCTCCAAACTGCAAGGTGCCCAATTCTGCCCGAACTGCGGTGGCAAGCTGGAGCTGGCCGGCAAAGGAATCGTCACCTGCCCGTATTGCGGCGTCGCAGATTTTTCTATCCTGATAGACGGACTTTTCGTCGCTGAACGCTATCGCAAGGAGAACACACCATGAGCTGGTTTCGGGAAACGATGCTGAAAGCTGAGGCCAAAGCGGATCAATTCGAGACCTGGGTAAAAGACGGAGTCAGTAGCGGAGTCGACACCACCCGCGGTGCGGTGGACGACGCAGTCCAGCAAACCAATGAATTCGCTGACAACTACCAGGCCAGCGCGGAATCGATGCTGGATCGTATCCCGGGCTACGCTGGATACAAGAGCAAGGAGCAAGCGCGCGATTCCGACCGTGTGTTCCGGAACGAGATCGCTCGGCAGCTCGACCAGGATGCAACCCGCGTCGAGGCGCTGGAGCGTTCGGCCGCAAACGAGCGCAACGTCGCTCGAGTCAATGAGCTCGAGCCGGTCGTGCAAGGCTTCCGCAATGCCGCCAATCTGGTCCGTTCGCTGAGCTATGGCTACGGTGGACTCTTTTCCGACCGACCTGTCGACGACACGGCGCTTGCTCAACTCCGTTTGTTCGACGAAGCGTTACTCGTCAAAGCAACCGCGCTGCAAACCGGCGTCGACAGCATCGAAGCCGGCGACGAGAACGCGGCGGCGGCCGTGACATCCCAAATCGCGGACTTCAAGGCCGGGCTGGATTTGCGAGGCAGCGTGATCGACCAGGGTCGCCCGGCCAAGCCGTCGAAACCAGCCAAAGTCTCCCCGGCTACTGAGAAAGCCTTCGACGACGGAGAGAAGAAAGAACCGGAGACGGTCGAGCTGCCGAACGTCAGTCTCGGCGATGCCATGTCGATCCTCGGCGACGATCATTTGGTCGAAGCGCTGATCGACGTCGACACCGGAAACGTGACCGAGCGATTCATCCGTCTCGACAACAAGCCCCAAATGTGGCTGTGGCTCTCCACCGATCCATCCCAGACCCCGAAAAAGCTGCTCTCTGCGGAGCCGGTTGAAGAGATTGTCTGGTCCGAAACTGCCGGCCGGGCGAAGATCACGGTACCCGACGAGCGTACGCGCTCGGGACCGGGCGTGATCCGCACGGGAACGGCGAGCGACGGAACTTCGGTCGTTCAGCTCGACATCGACGGTGCGGTGCAGCGATTCTCCGCGACAGAGGTCCATCCGGACGATATCGAAACCTATCGAGCCAAGTGAGATAATTGTTACGGGTGCGAAATTACCTGTTGAGCTCGTCGATCGAGCGTCGAACACCGCACCCGATGCATTGAACGGAGGATTTCACCATGGGAGTTATCGATCGAGTTTCACGCCTGGTGCGTGCCAACGTCAATGATCTCCTCGATCAGGCCGAAGATCCAGAGATCATGATCGATCAGATTCTGCGCGATATGCAGTCGAACATTGCCGATGCCCGCAAACAGGTCGCATCGATGATCGCGCAGGAAAAAGAGCTCGAATATGAGCGAGATGAAACGCAGAAACTGGCGGACGCCTGGGGCGATAAAGCGCAACGCGCCGTCGATGCCGGCAAGGATGATCTTGCCCGCGAGGCGCTCCGTCGTCAGAAGGACTACAGCGACAATGCCGCTCTCTACCAGCAGCAGTTGGAGCTTCAGTCCCAGGCTGTCACGAAGTTGAAAGGTCAGCTGTCACAGCTCGAGGCGAAATACGATCAGACCCGCAGCCAGCGCGATTCGTTGGTCGCTCGCCAGAAGCGCGCCCGGGCGCAAGCGCAGATCGCCGAGTCACTCAGTGGCGCCGATTTCTCTTCGATGGATCCGTCCAGCGATCTCGACCGCATGGAGCGAAAGATCCGTGGTCAGGAAGCCCAAACGGCAGCCGCGCTGGAAATGCAGGACGATTCGCTCGACGCCCAGTTTGCCGAGCTCGACTATGACTCAGATATCGAAACCCGGCTGGCCGCGCTCAAGGCTGGCAAAACGGTCGCCGCTGAGATTCCGGCAACGCTTGACTCGGACGCCTAGCCCGCTTCGCCACTCGTCGATCTGATTTCGACAGGAGAAACCACGTTGGCAGTTTTGGATCTGATCCAATGGACCGATGAGCGGCCGGACGAAATCGTTCGACGCGTGCCCGAAACCGGTTCGGGAGAGTTCCGTCTCGGTTCGCAGCTTGTTGTGCGCGAGAACCAGTCTGCGGTTTTCGTGCGAGACGGAAAAGCCCTCGACACGTTTGGCCCAGGGCGGCATACGCTCTCGACAAACAATATCCCGCTCCTCGGTGGGCTCATTGGCGCGGCCTTCGGCGGAAAGTCACCCTTCACCGCGGAAGTCTTCTTCGTTTCGAACCGTGAATTCACGGGGCTGAAATGGGGCACGCCGACGCCAATGACCTTTTCCGATACCCAGCTCGGCATGGTTCGGTTGCGCGCGTTTGGCACGTTCTCGATTCGCGTCACAAATCCAACGCTCTTTGTGAACTACATCGTCGGCACGCGCGGGGCGTACTCGATTTCCAACATCGAGGAATTCCTGCGCTCGATCATCGTGAGCAACTTCAACGACATCCTCGGGGATATGAAGAGCACGCTCACCGATCTACCCGGCATGATGACCGATCTGAACTCCGATCTCGCGAGCGTCCCTGAGCGACGACTTCGACCGCATCGGTCTCGAGCTGGTGACGTTCCAGGTCGAAGCCATCACGCCGCCGGATGAAGTGGCCAAGATGATCGATCAGCGCTCTGGTATGGGCGCAATCGGGGATATGGGTGCCTTCACCCAGTTTCAGGCGGCGCAGGCAATGCGTGACGCCGCCCAGAACCCAGGCGGTGGCGGAGCCGCGGCGACTGGCGTCGGGCTCGGCGCCGGTATGGCAATGGGTCAGGCAATGGCTGACGCGATTGGCCAGAGCCAGCGAGGCGGGCAACAGGCGGGGGGCGCTCCTGCTGCGGCCGGTGCGCAGGGTCAGGTGAA
Source organism: uncultured Chloroflexia bacterium (assembly GCA_963720855.1). Lineage (GTDB taxonomy): Bacteria > Chloroflexota > Chloroflexia > Thermomicrobiales > UBA6265 > JAMLHN01. The sequence goes on from CAVRGV010000006.1 coordinate 29,343, forward strand.
CTTCTGTCCGAACTGTGGCTCCCCGGTCACGCCCGGTGCGAAATTTTGCTCGAACTGCGGATTTCAGCTCATCGGCGAGTAGCTCGTAAACCACTACAGACAATCGAAACGGGGCGCTTCCTGACCGAAGCGCCCCGTTTTCATGCGCATCCTTCACCGTCATGTCGCCCTGCCGAAATCATCAGCAATTATGCGGGGTTTCGATGGTTCGCAGGGTCGAAAATTCCGCCAATAAATGGTAGAATTCAGGGTCGTTTTGATTACGATCCTCCACAGTAAAGGACCCTCATTTGGCGGATATTGGCAACGTTCGCTTAGCGAACATCGATACCGAAGTGCGGCAGTCGTATCTCGACTACGCGATGAGCGTCATCGTGCAACGCGCGCTTCCCGATGCCCGAGACGGACTGAAGCCGGTTCACCGCCGTGTGCTCTTCGCGATGTGGGAAATGGGCATGCGCTCGACCTCCCGTTACCGCAAGAGCGCCGGTACCGTCGGCGAGGTGATGAAGAACTTCCACCCACACGGCGACGGTGCGATTTACGACACCCTGGTCCGTATGGCGCAGCCATTCAACCTGCGTTACCCCCTCATCGACGGTCAGGGCAACTTCGGCTCGGTCGATGGTGATGGCGCCGCGGCCATGCGGTACACCGAGTCGCGGCTGGCGCTGATCGCCGACGAGCTCTTGCTCGACATCGACAAGAACACGGTCGATTTCATTCCGAACTACGACGCGTCGATGACCCAGCCGAGCGTGCTGCCCGGCCGCTTGCCGAATCTGCTGCTCAATGGCTCGGCCGGTATTGCCGTCGGCATGGCGACCAACATCCCGCCCCACAATCTGAACGAGCTTTGCGACGCAATCACCTATCTCATCGAAAATCCGGATGCGTCCATCGACGAATTGATGCAGTTCGTTCCCGGTCCGGATTTCCCGACCGGTGGAACGATCCTCGGCACCGAAGGAATCCGCGCGGCCTACGCCACAGGGCGCGGACGGGTGGTCATTCGCGCCAAGGCCTTCGTCGAGGAGTCGCCGCGCGGCAACCGCTTTCAGATCATCGTCACCGAGCTCCCCTACCAGGTCAACAAAGCGCTGCTGCTGGAGCGCATTGCCGAGCTGGTCAAAGATGGCAAGCTCGACGGGATCAGCGATCTGCGGGACGAATCGGACCGCATCCGGCATGCGCATGGTGATCGAGCTCAAGCGCGATGCGCAGCCGCTCAAGGTGCTGAACAACCTCTTCAAGCACACCTCGCTGCAGCAGTCGTTCGGCGTCAATATGCTCGCGCTGGTCGAGCGAGGCACCCAGCCGCGCGTGCTGAGCCTGCGGCGCGCGCTGCAGGAATATGTCAGCCACCGGCAGGAAGTCGTCGTCCGGCGCGCCGAGTACGAGCTGGAGCGCGCACGCCGCCGGGCCCATATTCTCGAAGGGCTCCTCAAGGCGCTCGATTCGATCGACCAGATCATTGCAACGATCCGCGCTTCGTCGACTACCGAGGACGCGCGCAACAACCTGATCGGCGGATTTGGCTTTACCGAGATTCAGGCCAACGCCATTCTCGACATGCGCCTTGCGCGCCTGGCGGGTCTGGAGCGGCAACGAGATCGAAGATGAGTACAACGAGATCATGGCAATCATCGCCGACCTCGAGGCGCTCCTGGCCGATCCCAATCGTGTCTTGGCTGCCATCAAGCAGGATCTCGCCACCCTCAAGGAAAAATACGGCGACGAGCGCCGCACGATCATCCAGGACGTATCGTCCGACCTGAGCGTCGAGGATCTCATCCCGGAAGTCGACGTGCTGGTGACCATGACCAATCGTGGGTATGTCAAGCGCATTCCCGCCGACGTGTATCGCACGCAACGACGCGGCGGAAAAGGCGTCACCGGTCTCACCATGCGCGATGAGGATGGCGTTCAGCACATCCTCTCGGCGAACACCATGGATTCACTGCTCGTCTTCACAAATCGCGGAAAGGTCTATCAGGTCAAGGTTCACGAGCTGCCCGACGCCGGCCGCACCGCCAAGGGGCTTCCGATCGTCAATATCGTGAGCATGCTCCCGGACGAAACCGTCACGACCTTCCTGAATATCCGCGAGTTTTCGGCCTCGAAGTACCTCTTCTTCACGACGCGCATGGGGACCGTCAAGCGCGTTGCGCTCGATCAGTTCAAGGCGGTGCGCGCCAATGGCCTGATTGCCATTGGACTCGACGAAGGCGACGAGCTCGTCTGGGTGCGGGTCAGCTCAGGAAGTGACGACGTCGATTCTCTCGACCAAGCTCGGTCAGGCGATCCGCTTCTCCGAAGATGATGTTCGCCCAATGGGACGGCCCGCGGCCGGCGTGCGTGGTATCCGTCTCGATACTGGCGATCAGATCATCTCGTCGGAAGTCTCGTCCGAAGATGCGGACTTGCTGGTTATCTCGGCAAATGGCTTCGGCAAGCGAACCGCACTGAAGCAGTTCCCGCTGCAAAAGCGCGGCGGGAAGGGCGTCACCGCCATGAAGCGCACCGACAAGACCGGGGATCTGGTGGGAGCCCATATGGTGCGACCAGATCAGACCGTCATGCTCATCAGTTCGAGCGGTCAGGTCATCCGCATGCCGGCTGATCAGATCTCACTGATCGGTCGCGCCACCCAGGGTGTAACCGTGATGAAGCCGAAACCGAACGAAGTTGTCGTTTCGGTCGCCATCAGCGATCCCGTTATCGATCGCGCGGAAGAAAACGCCTCGCTCAATGGCAAAGCGATCAGTTAGATCATCGCGACACGAAAGCCGGGCGGACGAATCGTCCGCCCGGCTTCGCGTTTTCTGCAACGAGAGTCTCGGCTAGCGAGGTCGAGTGTGCCGCAGCTCCTGTAACTGCTGGAGGCCCCCATCGCCGCAACCAGACGGAAAAGATCGGCACGCAGACCACCAGCACCACAGCGGTCGCCAGCATCATGATGTAGAGCAGGCGCACGATCCCTCCGCTGGTCGAATGGAACACGGGTCCCCGATCGGCAATCCACAGAATGAGAATCTGAATCGCCAGAACGACCGGCGGAATCAGCAGCCGAACGCCCATGCCCACGTATGACGACACGACGGTGGCCGCAGCTCCCAATAACATCGCCATCGCCAGAATACCCAGCGCCTGACCAACTCCAATCTGCGTACGTTCCCCGACGGCCTGCGGAATGAGCAGCGCAACCGGCAGAAAGACCAGCGAAGCTTGATCTGGCCGCGACCAGAATCTCGCCGCCGAAACTACCGCCAACGCCAAGGTGAAGAAGATCACCAGCAGGGTGGTCAGAACTGCCGGCAAGGCGGATCCACTTTCGATGGAAACATACGGTTCGCGAATCAGTGCCACCTGGATGGCCAGCATCGGCAGCAATCCAATTGCCGCGGCGAGATGGATCGTCCACGGCTTCGCCAGCGCGTCTGGCCGATCGTCCCGTGTGACCAGGTAGCCAATGACCTGCACAGTCGCGAGCACGATGAACGCCAGTGGCATGGAACCCGCCCCTGGTAAAGGTGACAAGAACCAGAGAAGCAGAGAAAGTATCCCCGCGACCGCCGGCGAAACTGCCAGGAGGAGTTGTTCGCGTTTGCGGTCTATCCGCGGTTGCTGCGCCGCTCGAATAGCGGCGCGGCTGATCCGCGGCCGTCGATCTCCGGCCGCGTCGTATTCGTCGGCCTCCGCGGGAGGCTTCCAGGTTTGGGGTTTCCATTCGTCTTGCCAATCGGGCAGCCGATTCCCCAAATCCGATCCGGATGAGCGGCTGTCGCGCTGCGATCTCACGACGGTCAGGCAGCAGCCCGTGCAAGCAGACGATCGATCGGCACCGGGGTTCCTTCGCGATTGCGGAAAGACATGACGTTCGGCACACCGCAAAGTCGCAGCATTTCCAGCGTGAGCGGTACGCCCGCGCCAATCGTTCGCTCGGTGTGGGAATCGGTGCCGGTGGTAATTCGGGTGCCACCCGCATCGGCATACCAACGGACGATGGACGGGCCGGGCATGCTGGTTTTCGGCGCTTGCCGAATTCCAGAGGTATTGATCTCGAACCCGACGTTCGACTCGATCATGGCCCTGAACACCGGCTGCAAGCGATCGCGAATGTCCGCCGGTTCATAGGTGCGGTACTTTTTCGGCAAGTAGCGCTTTGGAATATCGAGGTGCCCGATCGAGCAAAACCAGCCGGTCCGAACCGCGGCCTCGATTTGCTGAAGGTACGCGGAGAAGACGTCGTCCAAGGTCATTTCGTCATAGAGCGGCGGGATAGATCAAACGTCCGTCGGATGCATAGTGAACCGACCCGATCGTGAAGTCGTATCGATCGAGATTCGCCGATACCCAAGCCTCGACCGCGTCGTAGGTGTCGGTATGAAAATCGATCTCCGCCCCGGCCAGTATCGTCAATCGGTCGCCGAATTCGCTGGCGCGCATCGTCGAGTGACCGGAAGTAGTCGTCGATACGGTAGTATCCAAATCCGAAATCATTGGGTTGATGATCGATGTGGTCCGTGAACGCGATTTCAGTGATACCGGCATCGATAGCCGCGACGCAGGAGGTCGCCATGGCCGTGGCACAGTCGACCGAATACTCGGTGTGGACGTGATAGTCGAACAACGCGGACCTCTCTCATTCGAAACCGTCTCGACGCCGGCCAACTATACCAGCGCTCTCTGCGCACCGGGCTTCGCCGAGTTCGACCGAGTATGAGTAGCCGGGCACCTCGCATCGGATTTTTTGGTGGAACATTCGATCCCATCCATCACGGGCATCTCATTCTGGCGTCGTATGCCTCGAGCGGTGCGGGTCTGGATCGGCTCCTGTTTGCGCCGGCCGCCGATCCCCCGCACAAGGACCGGCGCGTTTCGCCTGTCTCAGAACGCATCGAAATGTTGCTGCGAGCGATCGATCCCGATCCTCGCTTTGAAATGACGACGGTCGATCTCGATCGTAAGGGTCCGCATTACTCGGCGGATACGCTGGCGATCCTGGCCGGATGAGTATCCTGACGCCGAGCTTTTCTTCCTTATGGGGAGCGATTCGTATCGCGACCTCCCCCATTGGTATGAGCCACTTCGGCTCTTCGAACATGCCGATCTTCTGGTGGGATTGCGCCCCAAGAGCGACTTCGATGAAAACGAGCTGGCACGGCTCCTTCCGCCCACCCGAACGCAAACTTCGTTCGTCGATATCCCGCTGATCGAGATCTCCTCGACCGAAGTGCGGCATCGCGTTTCCGAGCGCCTGCCTATCGACTATCTCGTTCCTCGCTCAGTTCAGAGCTACATCGAAGCCAGTGGTCTCTATCTCGATGCAGAGAAATCACTCGACGGTCGGCGGATACTCGATTGACCGTGCTTCATCGCAACCCCTATACTCCGCGCGAGCGGCCCCTGCGACGTACGGGGTCTTTATTTTGGTCGCGCGTCGAGCCTTCTGACCCAATTCCAATGCCGCGGCCGGAGTGCCACCGTTGAAAATCTCCCCCTGGATTACCCTGGCGTTCATCCTCGTGCTGACCCTCTTTGCCGGGTGGGTCGCGCTGCCGGGCGAAACGCTCGATGTCGGCTCTTTCAAGGCCGATCACCCGATTCAGCAAGGTCTCGACCTGCAGGGCGGCGTGCAAGTGCTTCTGGAAGCGCGTCCAGCTGACGGGCAGAGTATCGATTCCGGCACCATGGAAGGCACGCGCGACACGATCGAGCGCCGCGTTGGCGGACTTGGCGTCAGCGAGCCATTGGTGCAAACCCGCGGCAACAACCAGATCATCGTCGAGCTGCCGGGCGTAACCAATCCCGAGCAGGCGGTCGAAGTCGTCCGGCAAACCGCGCTTCTCGAGATCATCGACACCAACGGTCAGGTGCTCCCGGCTGGCACCAAAGTCCGTACCACGCTTGAATCCAAATGACACTGGCGAGCCCGGGTACCCCTGCCGCTGCTCGATGGCTCTCCGGTTGCCTCACCGGAAGCGTCGCCCGTCGCCAGCACCGTGGACGACACGGCCGCCGATGGGCCGATCTTCCAAACCATTATTTCTGGCGCAGATCTGAAAGACGCCTATCGCGCGACCGGGCCGCTTGGGCAGATCGTGGTCGGTTTCGAGCTCAAGGGTGATGCGGCTGGCCGGTTCTACGATTTCACGAGTCAGAACATCGGGCGGCCGATGTCGATCGTCATCGACAAAACCGTCATCTCATCTCCCGTCATCAACGGCGCCATTTCCGACCAGGGACAAATCGAGGGCATCGCTCCGGCGGAAGTCGACAACCTTGTGGTTCAGCTCAAAGCCGGTGCCCTGGCGGTCCCGCTGGAGGTCGTCCAGAGCCGCGTGGTCGGCCCGTCACTGGGTCAAGATTCGATCGACAAAAGCCTGACGGCTGCCATCATTGGTCTTGGCACTGTCGCGCTCTTCATGATGCTCTACTACCGATTACCTGGATTTCTGTCGGTGCTGGCGCTTGGCATTTACACACTGCTGGTGCTGGCGCTCTTCAAGCTCATTCCAGTGACATTGACGCTGGCGGGAATCGCGGGCTTCGTGCTCTCGATCGGTATGGCCGTCGATGCCAATGTCCTCATCTTCTCCAGATTGAAAGAAGAATTGCGCCTTGGGCGGAGTGCGCCCCAGGCGGTCGAGCTCGGATTCGCGCATGCCTGGCCATCGATCCGAGACTCGAACATCACCTCGATGATTACGGCTGCCATCCTCTATTGGTTCGGCCAGTACACCGGGGCCACCATGATTACTGGTTTCGCATTGACGCTCTTCGTCGGCGTTGCGGTGAGCATGTTCACGGCCTATACCGTCACCCGCACGTTCTTGCGGCTTGTGCTGAGCTCGACCCATATTCACAACACCTGGTGGCTTGGAACGAGCCGACCTCCGGCCGCCAGCTCGAGCCCGGCGGACTAAAGGACACATACTGTGATCGAACATCTCGCGACGTATCGCAAGTGGTGGTACCTCCTCTCGATTCTGATCATCCTGCCCGGAATGATTTGCCTGATCTTCAAGGGTCTGGATCTCGGCATCGACTTCACGGGTGGCACCATCTGGGAGATTCAGTTCGACCAGACCATAACAACTGAGCAGGTCAAGGACGTACTGGCCGAATACGGCGTCCAAGGAATCGATCGTGCAAACCTCTTCGGAGGGCGGTGGTGATAACAATGTGGCCATCATCCGGATGGAAGAGATGGCCACGCCTTCTGAGCAAAAGACCCAGCTCACCCAGGCACTAACGGACGATATTGGACCGTTCATCGAACTTCAGATTTCGACTGTCGGATCGTCGGTCAGCAATCAGGTTGCGATCGCGATCGATTCTCGCGATAGTCGTCGCATCCGTCGGCATCCTCATGTATATCGCATTCGCGTTTCGCAACACGCATCGACCGTTGCATTACGGAGCCGCCGCCATCATCGGTATGCTTCACGATGTGCTGGTGGTGTTGGGCGTATTCTCTATTCTGGGCTGGCTCTTCGATGTCCAGGTCGACGCGCTCTTCGTCACTGCCATTCTGACCGTGATCGGATTCTCGGTTCACGATACGATCGTGGTATTCGACCGCATTCGTGAAAACCTTGCCAAGCAATCTGACCCAACCTTCGAAGGCATCGTCAACTACAGTCTCGCCCAAACGATCGTGCGATCGGTCAACACCTCGCTGACGGTCGTCTTCACGCTGTTGGCGCTCTTTCTCTTCGGCGGCGAATCGACGCGCACGTTCGTGCTTGCGCTGCTCATCGGTGTGGTCAGCGGCACCTACTCTTCGATCTTCAACGCAAGTCAACTGCTTGTCTCCTGGGAAGAGCATGACTTTCGCCCGCTGGCGCGAACAGTCGCCGCGCGCGCGCCACGGCGCCGGCGCCGTCTCGCTAGCAACCTCGATGGCGAGTTACAGCCGCATATCTGATCGGTCGCGACGCGAACGACGATGGTAGACTTCGTCGTCGCGCTGAGCCGGAGAGGCGGCGTGCGGTAACAAGAGGCGAAACGGCTGGATAAGCCTGGGAGTGACTCTTCGAAGCGGAGCGAGAACCGCCGTAGAAGAGCCACTTTTGTGTGTAACTGGGAAAAGCAGTGCTGCTTTCGGCGGATGCCGTTTCGCGCATGCGGGAATCGAGGAGGGGAACTTGGACGATATCCGTACGTATCTCGCGCCAGTAATCATTATTGGCGTTCATTGCGATCATTTTCGCGGTTTATCTGGCCCGCGATGTGATGCGAAAGGATACGGGCACCCCGGAAATGCGGGACATCTCCGACCGCATCTTCGAAGGGGCGCTCGCGTACCTCAAGCGCCAGTACCGGACCATCACCATCCTTGGCGCTCGTCGTCGCCGTGGTGCTCGCGGCGTCTGGTCTACTTCTTCGAAAACGACCATCAGACCACGCGGGCGCTGGTCACGTCGCTTTCCTTCCTGTTCGGTGCGTTTCTCTCGGGTATCTCCGGGTTCATCGGGATGTACGTCGCGGTTCGCTCGAACATTCGCACCGCCGCCGGCGCCCGCAATAGCCTCGCCGAGGCGATGAATGTCGCGCTTACGCGGCGGCGCGGTTTCCGGATTCCTCGTGGTTGCCCTCGCGCTGTTGGGCGTGGCCAGCGTTTATCTGGTCGTCTACCAGTTTGCGGAAGGCGCGCTTCCGACCGTGGCGGAAACGCCGTACTGGATCGTCGGGTTCGCGTTTGGCGCCAGCTTTGTCGCGCTCTTCGCGCAGCTCGGCGGTGGCATCTACACCAAAGCCGCCGACGTCGGCGCCGACCTGGTCGGCAAGTTCGAAGCCGGCATCCCGGAAGACGATCCGCGCAACCCGGCCGTCATCGCCGACCTGGTGGGCGACAACGTCGGCGACTGCGCCGGCCGCGGTGCCGACCTTTTCGAATCGTCCTCTGCCGAGTTCATCGGCGCGATGATTCTTGGCGTCACCCTGTACAAGGCATCGGGCTCCGGCGACGAAAACATTGCCTGGATCTTCTTCCCGCTTCTCGTCGGCGCTGTCGGCGTCATCTGCTCGATGGTTGGACTCCTCACCGTCCGCCCCAAGGGCGTCATCTCCAATCCGATGGGCGAGCTCAACAAGGGTTTCTACGTCGTCTCCGCGTTGGGCGCTGTCGGGCTCTTCGTTGTGAGCTACTGGGTGCTGCCCTACGGCAAGTGGCAGTTCGCGGTTTGCGGCATCATCGGAATCATTACCGCGATCGCTTTCCTCTTCATCACGCAGTACTACACCTCCGGCACGTATCGGCCGGTACGTGAGATTGCCGAACAGTCCCGCCGTGGAGTTGCGACCAACATGATCTCCGGCCTTTCCGTTGGCATGGAAACCACTGGACTTCCGGCGATTGTCATTTCCGCAGCGCTGCTCTCCTCCTACTATGTCGGCAAGTCGGTCGAGTTCCCCACCGAAGCCGCCATTTCGGCGGGCATCTTTGGCACGGCTGTTGCCACCATGGGAATGTTGATGTCCGCTGCCTACATCCTGGCAATGGACACGTTCGGCCCCATCACCGACAACGCTGGCGGCATCGTGGAAATGTCCAATCAGCCAGAGTCGGTCCGCGAAGTCACCGATGCGCTCGATTCGGTCGGAAACACCACCAAAGCGCTCACCAAAGGCTATGCCGTCGGTACTGCCGCGCTGGCGGCTTTCCTCCTCTTCTCAGCGTTCCTCGAAGAGGTCAATCGCTTCAAGGGCGTTGGCAATGAAGTCGAACGCGTCGTGAATGTCGCCGAGCCGCGCGTCTTCGTCGGCGGCCTCATCGGCGCCATGATCGTCTTCCTCTTCACGTCACTTGCCATTCGCGCAGTCGGAAACGCCGCGGGCGACATGATCGAAGAAGTTCGCCGCCAGTTCAAAGCGGATCCCGGCATCATGGCCGGCACATCGCTTCCCGACTACGCACGCTGCGTTGATATCTCGGTCAGGTCTGCCCTGCGAGAGATGATTGCCCCGGGTGTCCTGGCGGTGGCCGGACCAGTGATCGTGGGAACTGCCCTCGGTTGGGAAGCGGCCGCTGGACTGCTGATGATCGGCACGATTACCGGCGTGCTCATGGCGCTCTTCCTGAACAATGGAGGTGGTGCATGGGACAACGCAAAGAAGTACATCGAGGCCGGAAATCTGAAGGATGAGAATGGCAATGTTCTCGGCAAGGGCTCCGATGCCCACAATGCCGCGGTCGTTGGCGATACCGTCGGTGATCCGTTCAAGGACACGGCCGGCCCGTCGCTCCACGTGTTGATCAAGCTTTTTGCAACGATCACGCTGGTGCTCGCGCCGCTCTTCATCTAGGATTCGAGCTTCGACGCACAGAGAGCGGTTCGCCTATGCGGACCGCTCTTTTTTTCTGAGTCAGAGAGCGAGTGGACATGTCGGATCGGAAACGCATCGCAATCGTCGGCGGCGGGATAGCCGGGCTCACGGCCTCGCTTCGGCTCGCCCAGGCGGGATTCGACGTCACGCTTTGGGAGCGCGCGCCCAAATTCGGCGGTCAGGCCGGTGCTTTCGAGGTGGAGGGTGGAAAGCTCGAATACTTCTACCACCACCTGTTTCAGAGCGATACGCAAATCACCGAGCTCATCCATGAGCTCGGCATTGGCGATCGACTTGCCTGGTTGCCATCCAACGTCGGCTACTTCGCCGATGGCACGATCTATCCACTCAACGGAGCCAAGGATCTGTTGACGCTTCCGATTCTCCCCTTCCACGACCGGGTGCGGGTCGGATTGGTTACCGCCTATCTTCAGCGCGTGAAGGACTGGAAGCCATACGAAAAGGTCACCGCTAAGGAATGGCTCACTCGCGCAATGGGAGAGCGTGCCTATTCGCGCACCTTCGGCGCGCAGCTCGACGCGAAGTTCGGACGGTATGCCGACCAAATCGCGATGGTCTGGTTCTGGGGCAAGATCTGGCTTCGCACCACGTCCCGCCGGTCGCCACTCGAGGGTGAAAAACTTGGATACCCGATCGGCAGCTTCGACGTCGTCATCGACGCGATTGTCGAAGGCGCACGCAATGCCGGCGCCACACTGATTGCCGGAAGCGGTCCAAACGAGCTGACCAAAAACGACGATGGCACATGGTCGGTCAAGTTCGACGGCCAGGATACCCATACCTTCGATGCAGTCATCGGCTCGGTTCCTTCTCCCATCTTTGCCCGTCTCGTCCCGCAACTTCCTGACGACTATCGAAAGAAATTGCTGTCACTCGACTACGAGGCAGCGGTGGTGGTCTTGCTCGAAATGGATCGCGCGCTCTCCAGTACCTACTGGATGAACATCGCGGATCCGTCCATGCCATTCACCGCCATCATCGAGCACACCAACTTCGTCGCACCCGGCAACTACGACGGCAAACATTACGTCTACTTGAGCAAATACCTCGAACCAGATGACCCCTACTTCACGATGGCGGAGGACGCGGTCATCGATTCCTACCTTCCTCATCTGCGGAAGGTCAACAAACAGTTCGACAAGAGCTGGCTGAGCAATTACTGGGTCTTCCGCGAGCGAGCCGCCCAGCCGATCATCACGCTGAATTACAGCGAACGGCTCCCCGATCACCGCACGCCGCTGTCCGGACTCTATCTCGCAAATACGAGCCAGATTTATCCCGAGGACCGGGGCACGAATTACTCGGTTCGCCTGGGGAACCAGATCTCCGAGATGGTCAAATCTGACCTGCGCAAGTAGGCGCCAGGTACCTGCGCAGCTGTTCAATCGCGGACGAGGCGCGTGATCAGGCTCGGGTCCGATTCGCTCAGGTTCAGGTACGCCACCAGAGTGTCTGGTACCCCTCGACGGTACTCTCGAGCGCTCCCTGGGTATGCAGGTAGCTCAAGAAGGCATAGATCGTCGGGTGCAGCAGGAAATATGCCGGATGATCAGCGACTGGTGCGTCATAGCTCGCCAGAACGCGTGCCATCAAATCGCTCGCATTGGTTGGTTCAGCGGCGAATTCCTGTAATCGATCGGCTACATCCAGCACGAGAGTTCGGTTGAGCGCAAGTGAATCCGCAATCGATGGTGAAACTGCTCCGTGCCCGGGAACCACCCAATCTGCTTCTACACGCAAAGCCCTGTCGATCGCATTCAAATGGTCACCTACAGCGTAGAGGTACGGAATCCGATATTTGTCGAGCACCGATTCGGGTAACGCGACATCCGCACTGAAGAAGACGCCCTCGACCCGAAACCCCAGTTGGTTCGGTGAGTGCCCTGCCAGAGAAATCACTTCGATCGGGATTCCCTCGATAATGAAATTCCGTTCTGGGATGATCTCGTCCACTGGGCTCGCGTCTGCCAGCAAAAATCGTCCGCGCATGGTCGCGGGCGGATCTGCTCCGGCATAGAGAAGTGATGGTTGCAGGATCGGGTAGCGAATCACTGCTTCGTCGATTGCCGGTGCATACACCTTGGCGTTTGTCCGTTTGACGACGGTCGCATTGGCCCCGAAATGGTCGGCATGCGCGTGGGTCGTGACGATGGCCGCCACGCTACCACCCAGTTCCTGGATTGCCCGGACAGCCTTCTTGCCGCTGGTGTCGTTCAATCCAGTGTCGATCAGAATGTACCGATCGCCCGCCGCGCGTAATACCCCAACATTTACAGCACCCGGGATGTATCCCACCTGCTCTGTCAGGAATTCGACCGTCATGTGATTTCCTCGTGTTTGCCGCAAATGCGGCGGCTCTGAATGGCACGCTCACTATACTGGTGCCGGGCGAATCGCACGGGACGGAGGAACATTCGGTGCCACGACATATCGTCGAAGTGAGTCAATTTTCGCGTGGCGACCTCGAGTTCGTCTTCGATCTGGCCGACGAAATGCGGGTGCTTGCCAAACCCGATCACCGCCTGGACGGCCGTATTCTCGCAACCCTTTTCTACGAGCCGTCCACACGAACCCGCCTGAGTTTCGAATCGGCAATGCTGCGACTGGGTGGGAACGTCATCTCCACCGAGAACGCTCGCGAGTTCTCGTCGGCGATAAAGGGAGAGTCCGTCGAAGACACCATCCGCATCGTCGAGGGTTACGCCGACGCCATCGTCATACGTCACCACGAACAGGGCGCGGCGGCCCGCGCCGCGAAGGTCGCGTCTGTTCCGATTCTCAACGGCGGCGACGGTCCAGGCGAGCACCCAACTCAGGCACTGCTCGATCTCTACACCATTCGCCACGAGCTGGGCCGTATTGACAATCTTCGAATAGCCCTGGTCGGCGACTTGCGCTACGGCCGGGCGGTACGTTCGCTCGCCATGCTCCTGACGCGCTCCACTGGTATCGAGCTGGTGTTCGTTTCGCCGCCCGAGGTGCAGATGGGCGACGATGTTCGCCGTGAACTCTCAGCCGCGGGAATCCCATTCCGGGACGAGTCCGATCTCTCCTCCGCTGTCGACGGAGTCGATGTCGTCTACCAGACTCGCATCCAGAAAGAGCGGTTCGCGTCGGAAGACGAATATGCTCGCAACAAAGGAATTTACATCGTTACCAACGACACGATGGCGAAGTTGCCCGGCACGTCGATCGTGTTGCATCCGCTACCGCGCGTCGATGAGATCGACTCTTCATTCGACAACGACCCGCGCGCCAAATATTTCGATGAAGCCCGAAATGGGGTCTATGTTCGGATGGCGCTACTGGATGCCCTGCTCGCTGGTCCCTGGAGGGCCTGAGGCGCTCGTCGAGGTAACGTCGAGCCCCCGGCTCACAAAGCTCTTCATGCGGCGCTCCAGCTCACGCCTGGGCAACATGAGCCGCCGGCCACAGATCTGGCACTTCACGCCAATATCGCCACCGAGACGCAATACGGACCACTCGAAACTGCCACAGGGATGCGCCTTGCGCATGCGCACCACATCTCCCACGCGAAATTCGAGCGGTCCGTCCTGACTGATCGGCATGATCGCGTTGCGTACGGTCGCTACATCAATCCTGGAATCTTCATCCCACCGGTGAGCGCACCCAGCTTGTCCGAGCTCAAGTCAGTAGCCTTGGTCATAGCATCCTGAATCGCAGCGGTGATCAGATCCTCCAACATCTCGACATCGGAAGGATCGACGGCGGACGGATCGATCTTGATGCTCTGAAATTCTTTCGAACCGGTCACTTTTGCTACGACAACTCCGCCGCCGGCGGAGCCTTCGACGACGGTTTCTTCCAGCTCTTGCTGAATCTTCGCCATACGATTCTGCATCTGCTGAATCATCTTCATGTTCACGCCCATGGGCATATTGTCCTTTCGATTCTTTCCAAAGCGCGTCGCCATGAGCGTCCGCGAACGTTCGAGTATACGGTAGGAGCAGACGCCGTCAGGCGGTCGCCCCCGCCCGTTCCAGCATTTCCCGTGCTCCTTTGCGAGAGGTCGCGGATGGCGGCTCGCCATCGATCATCGAGGCAATCTCATCGATCCGCTCATCCCCTTCCAGCAGAACGACGCGCGACGTGGTGCGGCCATCTCGTGATGCCTTCTTGATCTTGAAGTGGTGTTCAGCCACCGCCGCGATCTGTGGCAAGTGGGTGATGACGATGACCTGATGACCTGCGCCAAGTTGCTGCAACTTGATCCCGACCATCTGACCAGAACGCCCGCCGATCCCGACATCGACTTCGTCGAAAACCAGCGTCGGGGTGCGGTCCGAATCGGCCAGCACGGATTTCAACGCCAGCATCATGCGCGCGGTCTCACCACCAGAGGCCACCCGTGCCAAAGATTTTGCGGTTTCTCCGCGGTTCGGCGCAAACATGAATTCCACCTGATCGGCGCCGGTTTCATCGAACGGGACGGCCCCGCTCCGGGCGCGGACCGCAATATCGAACATCATGCTACCGAGGTTCAGGTCGGCCGCCGCAAGCGAAGCATCTTGCGCCAATCGTTTCGCTGCGGTTCTTCTCGCTTTTGTGAGTCTCGCCGCCATCGCCGCAACGCTCTCCTCGAGTTCCGCCACTCGTGCCCGAAGTGCTTCCTCGTCGTGCTCGCTGCCACCCAGCGTCTCCAATTCGATCGCGGCCGTCTGCTGGAAATCGAGAATCTCCTCGATCGAAGCTCCGTACTTCCGCTTCAGCTGTTTGATCGCTTCCAGCCGATCCTGAACGATCGCGAGCCGATCCGGGTTCGCTTCGACCTCGTCCAGGTAGTCCCGCAGCTCCAGCGCAATTTCATCGACCAGCAGCGCCGCTTCGGTCAGGCGCTCAGACAGAACGGCTAGCGACGGGTCGAGCTCGGCGGCGTCGCCGAGCGATCTGGTGGCAGAGCGCAACCGATCGACTGCCGACACTTCTCCCACCTCATCTCCCGCAACCAGACCGGCCGCCGTCGCGATCAACTGACCGAGACGCTCGGCGTTTGCCAGTCGATTTCGCTCGATTTCGAGATCGGCATCTTCACCGGGAACCAGCGTTGCGGAGGAAATCTCGTCGACTTGATAGCGCAGCAGATCGATTCGCTGCGCGCGATCTCGCGCTCCAGTGTCGACCGCATCGAGGCGATTCTTTGCGCTCCGCCAGTCGCGCACGAGGGCAGCCACCGACGCTCGATCCGTCTCCAGGTGCGCGTATCGGTCGAGAATTGCAAGCTGTGCCATCGGTCGCAGGAGTGAGAGGTGATCGCTTTGCCCGTGAATATCGACGAGCAACTGTCCGAGCGTGCCCAACAACGCCGCCGTCGACGGTCGGCCGTTGATGCGGGCGGTACTCCTGCCGCCGGATTGGATTTCCCGGCTAAGGATGAGCTCCCCATCCGGCGCTTCGATCCCATGCTCCCTCAGCAAGTCCTGTAAGGCAGGGGATTCGGCCAGGTCGTCCAGTTGAAATCGGGCATCGACATAGGCGGTCTTCGTGCCCGAGCGGACCAGATCGGCAGAAACGCGCTCGCCGAGCACAGCTCCCAGTGCATCGATGATGATCGATTTCCCCGCGCCAGTTTCACCGGTTAGGGCATTCAGACCCTGGCCGAACTGAATGCGCAAATCGTCGATGATGGCAAAGTCACGGATTTCCAGGTCGAGGAGCATGGCCGCAACACTCAGTCGCTTAGGAAATCGCGGAGAACAATGGCCGCAACCACACGTCGATCATCCTGCAGCTTCAGCGTGCGCGGCCAGAATCTCCTCCGGTCCCCACTCGTGCACCGGGATTGCGGCGTAGTCCATCTGATCGAGGAACCCGTATCGCTCGAGCACCAGCACGATTTCTCCGGCGTTCTTCGCTTCCCAGAGGGAGAAGATTCGGTCGTCAGAGAGATCGGGCGACCATGCCTTGAGCCAACGCGGGTTCGCATCCGCTTTCCCATGAATAGCTGCCAAGCCAGCCAGATCCGATGGCGGTTTGACATCTGAGTCGTTCGATTCCAGCGGCGTATGGATGACCAGATAGGTGGTCATTCGCTTGCTTCACTCCCCTTGTTGGCGTTGTCTCCGCCTTGTCCGCCGCGGTTCCGGCGGCGTCGACGCCGCTTGCCGCTGCGAGATCCGGTTGTTTTCTCGTCTGATGCTTCGATCTCGACGGTTTCCACCGCGACGGCCACTGCTTCGACCTCGACAATGTCGACTTCGATCGTTTCGTGGACAACCTGCCTGGGTGGTTTTTCGATCCGGATCGGCGCTACCGGCACTTCTCCAAATCCAAGGTCGCGTGCGGCAAACGTCTGCTCCTGATTTTCCGCATCCAGCAGGACCGTCGTCAAATTTTTCAGCAGTTGCAACGAGACCACGGTGCCCGGGCCAAGGGGCGTTTCGATTTTCTGGCCCAGCTTCGGCATCACCGCTTTCATCTGGCGATATTGATCATTCTCATAGGAAAGACAACAGAGCAACCGACCGCAGACTCCGGAAACCTTGCTGGGATTGAGGGAAAGATCTTGCGTTTTGGCCATGCCCATGGTGATATCCGGGAACATTGGTAGCCAGGTGGAGCAGCAAAGCGTACGACCACATCGGCCCAAGCCGCCCAGCAATTTCGCCTCTTCGCGAGCCGAAACCTGCCGGAGCTCGATGCGGCACTTCAGTTTCTGATTCAAGTCGCGCGCAAGATCGCGGAAGTCGACCCGGTCGGCCGCCGAAAAGCTCAATGTCAACTGACTGCCGTCGAAGTTGTATTCCGCCGCGATGGGTTTCATCGGCAAGCGTCGGGAGCGGATTTCTGTCCCAAACGTGCGGAGCGCGCTGGCAGTGTTCTTGCGCAGCGATTCCATGCGCTCGATATCGCGCTCGCTCATACGGCGCTCCACGACTTTGAGCTCGCCCTTCAATTGGCTGGAGGCAACCTGATGCGGAGCGACCACCACGCGGGCGGCCTCCAACCCGCGGCTGGTATCGACCACGATCCAATCACCGGTATCGAGCTCGATGTGTCCTGGGTCGAAGAAATAGACCTGACCTGAGTCGATGAAGCGCGCTCCAACCACACGTCGGCCTGTCCCTGGCGCGAATGTCGCCTGATCACCAGCGTCATCATGGCAGGCGCAATCGCCCACCTTTTCGCCGTTGGTCAGCCGCTCTTTGAAGCGTTGTTTTGCGAGCGAGCGCGCCTCGTCGACATCTTTTGGAAACGAAACCGGAGAATCCGCCACACCGCCCGTCAATTGCGGGCTGGTATTTTCGGCCATGAAAGCACCATCGATTCGAGCGCGAGTCGCGGGCGAACGTTGATCTGGAGGTCTTCCAGACAAGTCCACACCGCGCTCAGCGCCCCGAGAAGTTCTGAAATGTCGTGCGAGCCAGCAAGTCGATCGGTCAAGTCCGAATGGGCTCGGAAGATAATTCTATCGGAGTTGCCGCTTCTGACCAGCATGGAGTCGCGCCAGAGCCCAGCGGTGGCTTCGATGACCACCATTGTTTCAACACGCTGCTTTCCCAGCGCATCGCTCATTGCGAAGGCCGTCGCGATCCGTTCGAAGTCTGTCGAATCGATCCAGGCTGCCGCCTGTTCGACGATCGATGCACTTTCCTCGATGAGGGAGGGATCTTCGCTGGCGCGAATCGCCCACCCGGGCGCACCGTTGGAGAAGGCGGCTGCGGCCTCCGCAAGATCAGGCTCGATCTCGCGATTTCGCAGAAACTGCTCGATTTCAGGAATCGGCGTCGCACTCAGCTCCAGCAATTCGCATCGGCTACGAATGGTCGGCAGAATCGCTTCGAGATCGGACGCGAGCAATGCCGAGCACCATGAACGAGGGAGGTTCCTCGATCGTTTTGAGCAACGCTTCCTGAGCGTCCGGCATCAGCAGTTCCGCATCATCGACGATCACGAATCGCCAATCACCATTCATCGGGCGCAACGGCGCCTGCGCAGAAATGGCGCGCGCGGTTTCGATGGTCAAGGTCGTTCCCTTGCCGCCTCGCTCGTGCGCCGATTGCATTCTGGCGTTCCAGAGAGACGATCGAAACGTCGGGATGGACGTCTCGCATTATTTTCCGGCAGCTTCTGCATTCGAAGCAGGGATCGCCGTCGATCGGATGCTCGCAGAGAAGCGCCTGGGCAAAGCGCAACGCCAGCGTTCGCTTTCCGAGCGATGGGGCGCCGGTTATCAGAAAGGCATGGCGAGGCGGTCGCCGGGCCGCCGCGATACGGAGCTTTTCGACGGACTGGCGATTTCCGCAGAATCGCCATCCGTGTCGAGTTCACGATGCGGCCCGCTTCTTGACTTTCACCGGGCGCCGGGTTGTGGTCTTGATCGGCTCTTCGACTTGTTCGCCTTTGGACAACAGCGCCACAATTGCGTTGCGCTGCTCGGTAGTAAGCTCGGTATCGGGGTCGAGATCGCGGACGTAGGCTTCCAGCTCTTCGACGGGAATTACCGGGTCGCTCGAACCGTCCACTTCGATCTCGGCTGTGCTCGCCGTAAAGACGATCACCGCCTCGATATCGGCTTCCAGGTCGGCAGATCGCAGGGCAGCCTCGACATTGTCCAGCGATTGCCCGGTTTCCTTGGTCGGATTCCCGACCTGCGGTCCGCTGAATGCGAACATACGCCCCAGCACCGAGCCACTCTTGCGCCAGACATCGTTGTCGACCTTCACCTGACCCGGGAAATCCTTCGTGGTGATGACGAGCACGCCACCCGGATGGACCAGCGTGTGGTCGATAACCTTGTCGAGCGGCTGCCCGAAATGGATCAGCGCGTACTTGTCGGACAGCGATTTCAGATGGCTATCGAGTGAGAAATCCTCACGCACGTGCCGCGCGTTATGACCCCATCGCCCGATCTGCTGCATCCCCCGGTTGAACAGGATGAACCCGATAACCAGGAAGATATAGGTCAGGAAAATGAAGTTGTTGTTGCGGCTGCTCATGAAGAACGCGACCGGAAAGGTTGCGACCAGCAGCGCGAATCCACCGAATGCCATGAGCTTGGCACGGCGTCTCGAAGCGTCGATGTGTCCCGTATTTCGATAAATGCGCATGGGTGTTCTGGTCTCGTCCGTTCGTGGAAAACCGCGCGAAGGCACGATCACAGACGTCCGCGACCGGCTGACGGTCGGGATTCTAACATGCGGATAATGTGCGGCCTACGACGGTGACGGCAAGTGTAGCGCGGCTTCGAGCCAGAACCGACCCCCACCCAGCGCCAGCAGAAGCGCGACCGCGATTACGACCCCGACAGCCGCCAGGGGAGCGACCTGGCCGAAAGTCGTCGTATCGGTTGTCCTGATTGCGCAGCATGACGATGGCGCAGGTCGAGAGAGCCGCGAATGCGGTGATCGCGGACGCAATCAACAGCATGCTGACCGGGTAGTAGACCAGCGACGAACCGGATCGCAGGAGAAGCAACGCCGGAACGCAGGGCAACACCAGCCCGATCGCCCAACGCCAGTTCGGCAAGACCCGCATGGTGACCTTCGGCGAGCGCCAAAGCGTCATCCCGGTCACCATTACCAGCACGCTTCCAATGCTCACGCCAGTCAACCAGCCGGTGATCAGTCGCAAATCGTTCGATGCCGTGTAGGGATGCCACTTCCCGAGATCGGTCATCAGCGAATTCAATCCGTCCACGGCCAACGCGGCCGAGGAAGAGAAGTAAAAACACACCCGCGCCCTTGGATGGCATGGCCGCCGAGCGATGCCGCCCGAAACCGATGAGCAGCATGACCGTCACCAGCAAGCCGCCGTAGATTCCAACGCATCGAGTGTCCAGTGGAAGCTCCATGCCACCCAACACAAGCGTGTGGCTCGGAGTTTGGCCGCAAATGCCATGCAGCAGTGCATGCGCTTTGCTCTGAAACGGCCAGGGCGCTGCCAGGAAACCGATCGAGAGCAGCGTGCAGCAGAATTCCCAGCAGATGCCGGCGATAAAACGAAGCCGAGTCTGCGCGCTCGTGGCGATCGGGAGGTACAGGTAGGTAGGCCATGCGGGAACTCTACTTCCGTGATGGCCGAGGTGGCTAGAATTCCCAAAGCTGAACCAGGTGTTGCGAACTGCGTACGAAGTAAGTGAGGGTGCATGGCTCGTCGATTGCTCAAATTTGCCTACGTCGGCACAGCCGTAACCACCTCCGCGTCGATCGCGCTCGGTGTAAAAAGCGGAGCGACCCAGGAGCTCGACGAGCAGCTCACGCGACGCGTGCAGAAGATCGCGTTGCCCGGGTTCGATCGACTGATGCACGCGGTTTCATGGGCCGGTTTCCCGCCGCAAAGCAAGATTCTCCCGCTGCTTATTCCCACTTCGATGCTGGCGTCCGGCCGGCCGTTCGAGGCGTTCTTTCAGTTGATGGGCTGGGGAACGGGGGCTATCTCAGGCGGAATCAAGCGCACCATGAAACGACCCCGGCCGAACCATCCCGAGATCGTGGTGACCAAAGCCCGCCTGGGTGGAAGCAGCTTTCCGAGCGGACACGTCATCATTTACACCGGGGTCTACGGGTTTTTGGCCTACCTGGCGCATGTTCACATCAAAGCCTGCGTGCTGCGCAAAGCGATCGTGGGCCTCCTCGCCGGCATGGTCGCGTTGGTCGGTACCAGCCGGGTCTATCTGGGACATCATTTCACCAGCGATGTAACGGTCTCCTACTTGCTGGGCACCAGCTATTTGATCGGACTGACGTCGCTCTATCAGCGCGCCCGCAAACGAGAAGTCACGGAATGAAACGCACTCGGCCCTGCGAAGTGATCGGGCACTCGGGGGCGGATGGGTTTCATCCAGCAAACACCGATCTTTCGTTCCGCAAGGCACTCGAGCTCGGGGTCGATCGGATCGAATGCGACCTCACTGGCGATACCGATCGCAAGCTCTTTCTCGTACACGATCAGGTCATCGAGATCGAAGGGAAGCGTCAGCAAGTCCGCTCGCTCACGCTCGATCAGATTCGAAAATCCGATCCACTGGTGGTCGAGCTCGATCAGCTCCTTACGTTGACGGAAGGCAAAACCCCGCTGCTGCTCGACCTGAAGCCCCGCGGATTGGAGGACGACGTCATCGTCGCCATCAAGGCGATGCGCGCCAATGAGGACGACGTTTCGATTTCGAGTACGCACGCCCGCTCGTTGCGGACCATCGCCAGGGCCGTCCCGGATATGCGCATCGGTCTCAGTCGCGGACAATGGGCGACGCGCGTCCCGCGGGGCCGACTGCGCTCGATGTTCGGCTGGGTCCAGGGCATTTTGCAGATCGGACCGCTCCTGATCCTGGGCAAGCATTGCCGCGCCACCGAGTTGATGCTCAATCAGGCAATTTGCGTGCCACCGCTCATAGCCGTGATGCACCGTGCAGGATTCAAGATCTATGCGTGGACGCCGGAACGCGCGCGCGAGTTCGAATCGCTGCTCGCCCGCGATGTGGACGGCATCATCACGCACCGTCCCGACCGACTGATCGACACCATGGAACGCCTCGGCATTCCGCGACTTTGATTCCGTCAAACGGTCGTGGTAGTCTGACTGGTCGATAGAGGAAGAGGCAACGACGGGAACACGCCCGCGGAGCCGATCGCGTTAGCGAGCTCGGGATGGTGGAAGCCGGGCATGTCGATCGGCCGTCAGGCATCATCTCCGAGCCGCGATTCGATGGCGATGCCTGAGAATTGCCCGGTCGCCGGCCGTTATCCCGGCAGCCCAAGTGGGCGACGCGAGTCGTCGCCAATCGAGGTGGTACCGCGGCTCAAGCCGTCCTTTTGAATCAGGGCGGCTTTTTTGTTTTTCCGCTCCAGAACCAGCCGATCAAGAAAATTGAGGATTCATACCGCATGACAGCGTTTCAGGAAGTTCAAGCCAAACCCGATTTCCCCGCCATGGAGCGGGAAATTCTCGCCTGGTGGACCCAGGACGGGATCATGCAGGCCTATCTGAATCGGAACATCGGCGCGTCTGAAACGTTCTCGTTCATCGACGGTCCGATCACCGCCAATAATCCCATGGGCGTGCACCACGGATGGGGCCGCACATACAAGGATCTCTTTCAACGGTTCCAAACAATGCTCGGCAAGGAACAACGCTATCAAAACGGGTTCGACTGCCAGGGCCTCTGGGTGGAGGTCGAAGTCGAAAAAGAGCTGGGACTGAAATCGAAGCGCGATATCGAAACCTATGGCATCGCCGAGTTCGTCAATCGCTGCAAGGAGCGGGTCTGGAAGTACTCCAGCCGGATCACCGAACAATCGATCCGGCTTGGCTACTGGATGGATTGGGACAACTCGTACTTCACCATGTCCGACGAGAACAACTACACCATCTGGCACTTCCTGAAACAGTGTCACGATCGTGGCTGGATCTATAAGGGGCACGATTCCATGCCCTGGTGCCCTCGGTGCGGCACCGGCATCTCCGAACATGAGATCGTCACCGAAGGCTATCAGGACCGCACGCATCTCTCCCTGTTCGTCGGCTATCCCATCGTGGAGCGGCCGGGTGAAGAGCTCATGGTCTGGACCACCACGCCCTGGACCCTCGCGGCCAACGTGGCGGCCGCCGTCAATCCAGAATTGACCGTATGTGCGCCTGAAGCAGGGCGAGCGCATCTTTTACGTCGGCAAAGACGCGGTCGCGAACGCGATCAAGGGCGAATACGAAATCCTCGGCGAGCTCAAGGGCGCGGACCTTCTCGGCTTGACCTTCCGCGCTCCGTACGACGACTTTCCCGCGAATGCCGGAGTGCGGCATATCGTCATCCCATGGACCGATGTGAGCGCGGTCGAAGGTACCGGGATCGTTCACATCGCTCCCGGCGCGGGCAAGGAAGACTTCCAGCTTTCTAAGGTCAACGATCTGGACGTCATTGCGCCGCTGAATGAGTCCGGCATCTACATGGACGGGTTCGACTGGTTGACCGGCCAGTACGTGCACGATGTCGCTACCCCGATCATGCGCGACCTGGAAAAGCGCGGGTTCCTCTACCGCAGCCAGCAGTACACCCACCGCTACCCGGTCTGCTGGCGATGCGGGACCGATCTCGCTTTCCGGTTGGTCGACGAGTGGTTCATCTCGATGGACGCGCTGCGTGAGCCGATGATGCGCGTCACCAAGGAAATCAACTGGGTTCCCGGGTTCGGCCGTGAGCGCGAGCTCGACTGGCTGGCCCATATGGACGACTGGATGATCTCCAAGAAGCGGTATTGGGGTCTCGCTCTTCCCATCTTCGAGTGCGAATCCTGCGGCACCTTCGAAGTCATCGGTTCCGAGGATGAGCTAGCGGCGCGCGCTGTCGAAGGATGGCAGGAGTTCGAAGGGCACTCTCCACACCGCCCATGGATCGACGGCGTGAAAATCGCGTGCACTGCTTGCGGCGCTCAGGTTTCACGCATCAAGGATGTCGGAAATCCCTGGCTGGATGCGGGCATCGTCGCCTTTTCGACGCTCGATTACCGCAGCGACAAGGACTACTGGGAAAAGTGGTACCCGGCCGATCTCATTTCCGAGAGCTTCCCGGGCCAGTTTCGCAACTGGTTCTACTCGGTAATCGCGCAAAGCACCGCCCTCACCGATCGTCCGGCCTTCGAGAACGTCTTTTCCTACGCCCTCATGCGCGATGAAAAGGGCGAGGAGATGCACAAAAGCAAGGGCAACGCTATCTGGTTCGACGATGCCGCCGAAGTTTCCGGCGTCGACGTCATGCGCTGGCTCTACACCTCGGTGAATCCCAGTCACAATCTGAACTTCGGCTACAAGACACTCGACGAAATCCGCCGGCAGTTCATCCTGCCGTTCTGGAACTCCTACTCGTTCCTGGTGACCTACGCGCGCCTGGATGGGTTCGACCCGACCGATCCGTCCAGCAACATTCCACTGGAAGAGCGCAGCCTGCTCGACCGCTGGATCGTCTCGCGCCAAAATCAGCTCATCGAAACCGTGCGAGAAAACCTGCTCACCTACCGGCCCGAGCTGGCGGCGCAAGCGTTGGAGAAATTCGTCGTCGAAGAACTGTCGAACTGGTACATCCGCCGCAATCGGCGCCGGTTCTGGAAATCGGAAGCCGACCGGGACAAAGCCGCTGCGTATCGCACGCTCTATGACGTAATGGTGACCACCGTCCGCTTGCTGGCTCCGTTCATTCCGTTCCTGACCGACGAGATGTATCGCAATCTTGTGGCCGGCGTGGACGATTCCGCCCCCGCTTCGGTCCATTTGACCGATTTCCCGGTCGCGGATCCAGCGCAAATCGACCAGGCACTTTCGCGCGATATGGCAGTCGCGATGGAAATCGTGTGCGCTCGGCCGCTCGGCGCGATCCGAATCGAATCTCAAGGTCCGCCAGCCATTGGCCGGAATTCTGGTCTATACCCGCGATCCCGAGGCATATGCGGCGGCTGAGTCGCTGCAGGAGCTCATTCTTGACGAGCTCAATATCAAGTCGATCGCTCCGCTCGAAGAGCTCAGCGAAGTCGTGTCGTATGGGATTCGCCCGAATTTGAGCCTGCTCGGATCCTCGACTGGGGAAGCAGCTCGGCGAAGTTCGTGGTCTGCTGGCCGCACTCGATCCTGCCGAGATCGCCCGCACCGTCAATGCCGGCGAATCGATTCAGCTAACGTTGAACGATGGAACGGCGGTCGCGCTCGACCCCCAGGAGATTCTTGTCGACCTCGTCAGGCGTCCCGGATTTGCGGCAGCCCAGGGCGAGATCGGTACGGTGGTGCTCGATACCGAGATCACCCAGGAACTCCTGTACGAAGGGATCGCCCGCGACTTCGTTCGCGGCATCCAGGATGCCCGCAAGTCAGCTGGATATCAGATCGAAGACCGGATCGCGATCGCCTACACCGTCGAACGGTGAAATCGCAATGCGGCCATCGAGACTTTGCCGCATTCATCAAGAACGAAACCCTGGCCGACGTACTTGCTACCACCGATCCCGAAACGAGATCGATGGCACGCATGATGCAGCTATCGAAGGCGGTGCGGCGAGCAGGTCGCTGTTCGTATTCGCAAGGTTATTCACTAGTCCATGTTGCGTAGTTGTCGATCTGAAATGCGGCTCGTATTACGTCATCTGACGTTCGAGCATGCTATTCTCGGCTCGACCGCCATCGCCCACCTGTCGGAGGCGGTCATTCTGCGCCCATGGGGCGATGCGGAACAAGGAGTGTGCGTTGCCGGTTGAGCGAAATGCTGTTGTAAGTGCGTCGATTGCCTACGACTACATCATGGGGTTCGGCGGTTCGTTCGCCGACCACATCATTCCCGAAAAGGCCCACGTCATCTCGGTCAGCTTTCTGGTCGATTCGCTGCGCAAGCAACGCGGCGGAGTCGCCGGAAACATCTGCTACACATTGGCGCTGCTGGGAGAATCGAGCCACCTGGTTGGCGCGGTCGGCAATGACTTCGGCCCGTACCGCGCGGCTTTCGAAGAGCTCGGGAATCGGCATCGATCAGGTCATTCAGGACGACGGCACTCTGACCGCCTCGGCGTTCATGATGGCCGACCTGAAGAGCAATCAAATCGCTTCCTTCTATCCCGGCCCGGGAAGCCAGGCGGCTTCGATCGATCTGACGGAGATCGGCGATTCCGTGCCGCTATGGCCTGGTTGGGCCAACGGATCCAGAAGTGATGCGGTTGCACCTTCGCCAGCTTGGGGCTTCGAGTTGTAAACTCATCTTCGACCCGGCATTTCAGATCATCATCTTCTCGGCGGACGATCTCCGTGAGGGAATCGACGCCGCCTGGTGCGTTGTGGGCAACGACTACGAATTCGCCATGATCGAGCGCAAGACCGGCCTTACGGTGGCCGATATCGCCGCGCAGAAAGAGCTCGTCGTCGTGACCTACGGCGAAAAGGGCTCCGACTTCATCGTCAATGGCGAAACCTCCCACGTTCCTGCGGCTACCGCTCGCCAGGTGGTCGACCCCACCGGTGCCGGAGACGCGTTCCGCGGCGGTATGCTGCGCGGGTTGTTGCTCGATCTGCCGCCCGCGGTCACTGGTCGCATTGCGAATCTGGCCGCGGTCTACGCGGTCGAGCAAACCGGAACGCAGGAACACTCCTACACCATCGACGAGTTCGTCGAGCGCTTCGACGAGTCCTTCCCCGATTTTGCGGGATCGATCTCAACCGCTCTGCTTGAGCGGTTCCATTCAGCCAGCGTCATAGAGTCATCAAGGAGATATATATGTCCACCAAGTCGATGGATTTCGACATCAAGGATCCGTCACTGGCGCCCGACGGCCGGCGTCGCATCGAATGGGCCGCCCGCGAAATGCCGGTCCTTCGCCAGATCACCGAGCAGTTCGCGAAAGAGAAACCGTTCGAGGGACTGCGACTGCTCTGCTGCGCGCATATCACGACCGAAACCGCGAATCTCGCCCTTGCATTCCAGGCAGGCGGCGCAGATGCGGTGCTTTGTGCCAGCAACCCGCTTTCGACCCAGGACGATGTTGCCGCGGCACTGGTCGATGCCGGCATTCCGGTCTTCGCGATCAAGGGCGAGGACGCGGAGACCTACAACCGCCACATTCAGGCGGCCCTCGATCACAAGCCAAATCTGGTCATCGACGATGGCGCCGATGTGGTGACTTCGCTGCATACGACCCGCAAGGATCTGTTGCCGCATGTCATCGGCGGCACAGAAGAAACCACCACCGGCATCATCCGCGATCAGGCCATGGAGAAGGATGGCGTGCTCGCATTCCCAATCATGGCGGTCAACGATGCCGATACCAAGCACTTCTTCGACAATCGCTACGGTACCGGCCAGAGCACGGTCGACGGCATTCTTCGCGCAACCAATATCCTGCTCTCCGGCAAGGTCGTAGTGGTCGCCGGATACGGTTGGTGCGGTAAGGGCATCGCCATGCGCATGCGCGGAATGGG
Source organism: uncultured Chloroflexia bacterium (assembly GCA_963720855.1). Classification (GTDB taxonomy): domain Bacteria; phylum Chloroflexota; class Chloroflexia; order Thermomicrobiales; family UBA6265; genus JAMLHN01. Next base: position 56,598 of record CAVRGV010000006.1, read on the forward strand.
CGCTCGCGTGATCGTCACCGAGATCGACGCCGTCCGCGCGCTCGAAGCCGCGATGGATGGCTTCGAAGTGACCACCATGGCGCGGGCCGCTGCCCGGGGCGACATCTTCGTCACTGCTACCGGCAACATCAATGTCATCGATCGTGATGACTTTGCCCAAATGAAAGACGGCGCGATCATGGCCAACTCCGGCCACTTCAATGCCGAGGTCAACATCTCCGCCCTCGACGAGATGGCGGGCGAAGGGGTTCGCACGCTGCGGCCATTCGTTCAGGAATATGTGATCGCGCCCGATCAGAAGTTGATCGTGCTGGGCGAAGGTCGTCTGATCAACCTGGCAGCCGCCGAGGGACACCCGGCCAGCGTCATGGATATGAGCTTTGCCAACCAGGCGCTTGCCGCGGCCTATCTGGTCAAAGAAGGCAAGAACCTCGAGAACAAGGTCTATCCCATTCCCCTGGAGATCGACCACGAAATCGCTCGCCTGAAATTGGCCGCGATGGAGATCGAAATCGATTCGCTCACCGACGAGCAGAACACCTATCTGAATTCCTGGGAGCTGCACTAGACCGGCGACGGTCCAAGATCGGTGAGGTGACGAACACGCAATGATGAGCCGCGCGAACAACGGCAACGAATCGACTTTTTTCACATCCGAATCGGTCACCGAAGGCCATCCGGACAAACTCTGCGACCAGATCTCGGACGCCGTGCTCGATGCCGTGCTGACCGATGATCCGTATGGCCGGGTCGCCTGCGAATCGGCAGCGACGACCGGCCTCGTGATGGTCTTCGGTGAGATCACCACCAGCACCTATATCGAGATTCCCGAGCTGGTGCGTCAGGTCATTCGCGATATCGGCTACACCGATTCGTCACATGGCTTCGACGCCGAAACGTGCGGCGTGATGGTGTCGCTCAAAGCGCAAAGCTCCGAGATTGCCGGCGGCGTTGGCGCGGCGCTGGAAGTGCGCGAGAAAGCAGATGCCCAGGACAAGTACGATCAGATCGGCGCCGGCGATCAGGGCATGATGATTGGGTACGCCAGCAACGAAACCCCCGAGCTGATGCCACTGCCGATCGCACTGTCGCACCGCATCGCCCGCGAACTCGCGGCCGCACGCAAGGGCGACATCCTTCCCTGGTTGCTGCCCGATGGCAAGAGCCAGGTGACCGTCGAGTACGAAGGCAACAAGCCAATTCGGGTCGATGCCATCGTCGTTTCCACGCAGCACCAACCATTCGTCAACAACGAAGAGATCAAGGAAGGCGTACTCGACGCGGTCATTAGCAAGTCTGTGCCCGGCGAGCTCCTCGACAAGTCGACCAAGTACTTCGTAAATCCGAGCGGTCGGTTCACGCTCGGCGGCCCAATTGCCGACGCCGGTCTGACCGGACGCAAGATCATCGTGGATACCTACGGCGGCATGGCCCGCCACGGCGGCGGGGCGTTTTCAGGCAAGGACGCCACCAAGGTCGACCGATCCGGCGCATACGCAGCCCGCTACGTCGCCAAGAACTTCGTCGCCGCCGGCTTGGCCGATCGCTTCGAAATTCAGATTTCCTATGCAATCGGCGTGGCGCACCCGGTGTCGATCATGGTCGAAACCCATGGCACCGGCGTTGTCTCGGATGACACAGTTGACCAAGCTGGTGCGTGAGTACTTCGATCTTCGCCCCGCGGCAATTATCGACACCCTCGACCTGCGCCGCCCGATCTATCGGCAAACCGCCGCATATGGCCACTTCGGCCGTCCAGATCTCGATCTCCCATGGGAGAAGACCGACAAAGCCGAAGCCCTCAAGGCCGCGGTGTAGCGCCAACGGAGCTTGTCGGTCGAGCCTCCATGATTGCTCTAGAGCAAAGGGGCGCCAATGCGGCGCCCCTTTGCTTTATGACTTGATTCTGGTCTCTTGTCCCGGATCGAGAACGTCACTCGACCCGCAGAATCTTGACCGTCTCCGAGCCGCCTGGGGTCGGCACCCGCGCAGTGTCGCCCGGCCGCTTTCCCAGCAACGCCGCGCCAATCGGCGACTGGTTCGAAATCTTCCCTTCCGTGGGCTTCGCCTCGATAGCGCCGACGATGGTGTAACGCTCTTCTTCACCATCGAAATCGATCGTGACAGTGGACCCTAGTCCAACCACGCCACTGATCACCGGCAAGTCATCCACGATGACCGCGTTGCGGAAGAGCGCATCCAGATCGGCGATGCGCCGCTCGTTCATCATTTGATCGTGGCGCGCGGCGTCATAGGCCGAGTTTTCCCGCAGGTCACCATGCGACCGCGCTTCAGCCACGATGGCGGCAATCTCGGGACGGCGCACCTCGCGCAGGTTGGCGAGCTCTTCCTTGAGACGCTCGAGCCCTTCGCGGGTAACTGGAACTGGCTCGGAAGTCATTGTTGTAACCCCTGCTTCGTTGAGACGAAAATGCTTGATTGCGACCGGATTAGTCGACTTCGAACGTGCACTCGATCTCAACCGGGATACCGGTCGGGAGCGAGACGAATCCCACTGCGGAACGAGAACCATACCCCGATTCGCCGAAGACTTCGACAAACAGGTCGGAGCACCCATTGATGACGCGCGGGTGATCGGTAAAGTCCGGAGTTGCGTTGACCATGCCGAGCACCTTGACCAGACGCTTGATCCGGTCGAGATTGCCCAGCGCGTCTTTCGCGGTCGCGAGAATGCTTAGCCCGGTCGACCGTGCCGCCGCGTATCCCTCCTCGACGGACATATCGGCGCCGAGCTTGCCGGGTCGGATGTCTGGCCCTGGCCCCGTGCCGGAAATGAAGAGGAGATTGCCGGTATGCACGTAACGCACATACGTCGCAACCGGGCGAGCTGGTTCCGGAAGAACAATGCCAAGTTCGTTCAAGTCGCTGGTCGATGGTCATCGGTGTGTAGCGTCCTCTCAATCTCTACGTGACGACGACCGGATTGGCCCCCGGCCGTCGTCTGGTCATAGCATCTCGAACTTGTCGGCGAACCTACCGCTTTCGTCGTCCTGTCTCAGGACCGACAAGCAATCGCACCGATCACCCGTCATCGGCGAGAAGTGTCCGCTCCGCCGCGGGACTATCTCCAACCGAGAGCGTCACCAATACGTTGCACCGACTCTTCCAGCAAATCGTCGGCAGTCGCAAACGAAAGTCGGAAGTGTCCTTCGCCCGACTCGCCAAAGGCGATGCCTGGCGTTACGGCCACGCGAGCCTCCTGCAACAGTTTGGCACTAAGATCGATCGAGCTCATGCCAGTTTCGCGCGCGTCTGGGAACGCATAGAACGCTCCCTCTGGCAGTGGGCATTTGATCCCCTGGACCTTGTTCAGTCCGTTGGTAACCATGTGTCGCCGCCGGTCCCACGCGCTCACCATCTCCCCAATGAAATCTTGCGGCCCGGACAGCGCCTGAACCGCGGCGGCCTGCACGAATGACGTCGCATGAGTGACCGAGTGGCTTTGCACCTTGGCAATTTCGTCGATGAACGGCTTCGGTCCGGCCACATAGCCAAGCCGCCAACCCGTCATCGCATAGGCTTTCGAAAGCCCATTGAACGTCAGGGTGCGGTCCCACATGCCTGGGAACTGGGCAATGCTGTAGTGCTTGCGGCCCCCGTAGATGATTTTTTCGTACATCTCGTCGGTATAAATGATGATGTCGTGCTTGATCGCGAAGTCACATATTGTGTTGATCTCGTCGAGCGTGAGAACCCGCCCAGTCGGGTTCGACGGCGAGTTCACGACGAGACCACGCGTGCCCGGCGTGACTGCTGATTCCAGCAGCTCTGGGGTAACGCGGAAGTTGTTGTCGGGATCGAGCGAAACCGGAACTGCCCTTCCACCGGCAATTTCGACCATCGAGACATAGGAAACCCACGCCGGTTCGAGCAGGAGCACGTCGACGCCTTCTTCAACCGTCGCCAACATGGCGGCGAAGAGCGCTTGTTTCCCCCCAGGAGTAACCAGGATTTCGGCCGGGTCGTACTCGAGCTGGTTATCGTCGAGCAACTTCTTGGACGAGCGCCTTCTTGAGAGCCGGGGTGCCATTGCTCGCCACGTAATGGGTGTCGCCGGCATTCATTGCTTCGGCGGCCGCCAGGCGAATATTCTCTGGGGTGATGAAATCGGGGTCGCCACCGCCGAGATCGATCACGTCGATCCCCTGTGCCTTCAGCTCACGCGCTTTATTGGAAACCGCGACCGTTGGCGACGGCGACGCGGATTTCACCCGCTGTGCCAGAAAATCGGCGACCTCCCGTGGTTTCGTTTGCACCCGAATCTCCTCGATCCACTACGTCAAATCGATCTGCTGGCAAGTATCTCGCCTTGTCGCAAAGCATGTCGAGAGATCTGGTTGGACCGCCACGACTTGGCAGGCGGGCATCGAGCGACGCGAAATAGCACGTCCTCCGGTCAACGCCAGTCCAGCCTCCGTTTTGTAACTCAATTGACAAGCCTTCGTTCGTTCGATACGATGCGGTAAGACATCTGACACCCAGAACATGTGAGAGATCGTCCGCGGGATTCCTCCGATGCCCACCGTCCATCACACTCAGCTTCGGCGCGTTGCCACTTCGATTTTCGAAGCGGTTGACACCCCTGTCGACATTGCGGCCTTCGTCGCCGATTCGTTGGTCGATGCCAATCTGGCCGGTCACGATTCGCATGGCGTACTCCGCCTGCCGGGCTATTGCGCTTCGCTTCGGGCCGGCGACATCGTTCCGAACGCACGGGCGTCGCTGGTCAAGCGTGATCGCGCAACCGCTATCGTTGATGGAGCGCTGGGCTGGGGACAACCTGCCATGCGGCTGGCGGCGGAAACCACCAGTCGAGCTCGCGCGAGAATGCGGTCTGGGTGGAACGGTGGTCCGGCGCTCCTATCACATTGGACGAGTAGCCCCATACGTCGAGCTCATCGCACGCGCCGGAATGATCGGTATCGCAATGTCGAACGCTGGTCCGGCTGTCGCACCATTTGGTGGCCGCCAGCGGGTGCTTGGCACGAATCCCTTCGCCTGGTCCATGCCAATTGGGGAAGCGAGTGAACCGCTGACATTCGATATTGCGACGGCCGCTATCGCAGAAGGCAAGCTGCGCGTAGCCCAGGCTTCGAAACGATCTGTCGCCTCCGGCATGTTGGTCGATGTCAACGGATTCGCCACGGAAGATCCAGAAGATTTTTTCGCTGGTGGCGCCATTCTCCCCTTCGGAGGGCACAAGGGAAACGGGATCAGCATCCTCGCTCAGATGCTCGGCCGAGCTCTGGCGGGGATGGACACGACCGGGTTCGACGGACCGCGAGGCGCGAACGGGCCCATCATCCTGGCAATCGATCCCGCCTGCTTCACCACGCCTGACCTCTTCAGGTCCGAGGTAAAGGCCCAAGCCAGGCTTATCGAAGAGTCGACTCCCGCCACCGGCTATGACGAAGTTCTCCTGCCTGGTGAAATCGAGCGGCGCACCGAGCGAGAGCGCCGTTCCTCAGGGATCCCAATTCCTGAAACGACTTGGTCCGAGCTGAGTGAGCTGGCCGCATCGCTCGGCATTTCGCTAAACGATTGAGGTACTGAACGGAGGGAGTAGTCAAAGGCAACGCGGTGCATCGTGAATGGAAATCGTTCGAAGGTATCGATGAGGAGAATCGACGAATGACACGAAAGCAGACCACTGAACAGCTCGAACTGAACCGCCGCAGTCTCATGAAGGCGACCGCTGGCGCTGCCGCGGGTGCCGCGCTAGTGGGCAGTGTCACTACGCTGTCCGTCCAAAGCACGGGTGCGCAGGATGCCGGCACTGCTCTGCAAATGGGACGGGAAACAGAGTTCGCTCCGATTTTCGTGCCGTTCCATGCGTCGAACGGAACTCAGACGCAAATCTTCGACCTCATCTACAGCCGCCTTCTCAAGGTCCAGGACGATCTCACCTTTCAGCCCGACCTCGCTGAGTCCTGGGAAGTCAACGAGGACGCAACGGTCTATACCTTCAAAATCCGGGAAGGGATCACCTGGACGGATGGCGAACCGTTCACGATCGACGACATTATCTTCACGTACACCACCGCGTTGACACCTGAGACCGGCGCCGCCCAGGCCGGAAAGTTGAAGCAGATCAAGGGCGCCACAGCGTTCTACGACGGTGAGTCAGACACCATCGAAGGACTCGAGCGCGTCGATGACACCACGCTCCGCATCACGCTCGAACTTCCAAACGTAGCGTTTCTCACCGGAACCGCCGGATCGAGCTCACTGGTATGGATCCTTCCTGAGCACATCTTCAGCAGCGTCGATCTCGCCACAATCGATCAGGCTCCGGAAAGCCAGTCGCCCACGGTCGGCACCGGCGCGTATCAGTGGGTCGAGTACGTTCCCGATCAGTACATCTCGTTCACGGCGAATCCAAACTACCATCTGGGAGCTCCCAAGATTCAACAGGTATTCCTGAGACTCGCGGAGCCAGCCACCCAGCTCGCTCAATTGGAAAGCGGCGAGCTGCATCTGGTCAGCCGCATGGCGGCCAAGGAAGCCGACCGGCTTTCGACGAGCGAAACCATCGACATCGTCAACACTCCTGGCGTTGGTGTCTTCCAGACCGCCATCTTCAACGAGCGTGTCCCCGACAAACGCGTCCGCCAGGCCATGATGTACGGAACCGATCGAAAGGCACTGCTGGATGCTGTCCTCCTTGGGCAGGGAGAGTTGGTCTACAGCACCGTGATCGGCCCGGACTGGGCGGTCTACGACGATCTGAACACCTATGAATTCGACCCGGAAAAAGCCAGGTCCCTGCTCGAGGAAGCAGGTTGGGACGGCAGCCAGACCCTGGAGCTCACATGGTCCAAGGGATATCAACCGGTCGAGCTCGCCGCTCCGGTCTTCCAGCAACAGATGGCCGACATTGGAATTACTATCGAGCTGGCCCCGCTCGAATCGGCCGCCTATGTCGACAAAGTGGTCATCGAATCCGGACTTCGATCTGGCCTGGTTTGGTGGCGGTTCGTACCGGCTGGACCCGGACGTCTCGGCCAACTACTACATGACGGTCAACTGGACCCCGAGTGGTGGCAACACAACGCACTATTCCAACGAAGAGCTGGACCAGCTCTTCATCGATGGACGCGGCACGACCGACATTCCGACCCGCACGGAGATCTACCACGAGGTGGCCAAAATCTTGAACGAAGACGTACCCACGCTCTTCTGGTGGTCGGACAATCAAATCTTCGGCATCAACAAGAAGCTCCAGGGCGTCAAGCCTGGTCCGAATCAGTACATCTGGTGGAACATCCAGGACTGGAGCTTCGCCGAATAGCCTGTCAGGAGGGATCCGCCCAGAGCTCGGCGGATCCCTCGCTCGTTTTCTTGTCGGGACACATTTGGAACGTCGATGGCTCGTTACTTCATTCGCCGGCTGGTCATATCGGTACCGGTCCTGCTCTTCGTCACCCTGATTGCGTTCGCGCTTGTCAATCTCGCGCCCGGCGATCCGGTGACCGCCATGATCAATCCCGCTACACGAGCTGAGCTGGGTCCAGAGTGGGTGGAGGAGCGCCAAAAGGCACTCGGTCTCGACCGTCCGGTGGCCTATCGCTACGGCATCTGGTTGAAGGAGCTCCTTCAGGGAAATCTTGGCTATACCCTCATCGGTGGTCAGCCCGTGGCGGAGCAGATCAAAGCGAGAATCGGGCCGACCCTCCTGCTCATGGTTTCCGCGATCACGCTTGGCACGATCATCGGAATTCCGCTTGGAATTTATTCCGCTGTTCGTCCAAACTCCGCCACCGATTACCTGCTCACGATCTTCGGATTCCTGGCCATTTCGACACCGGTCTTCTTCCTGGGGCTCGCCGCGATGTACCTGTTCGCGGTGCATCTGCAATGGCTACCAACATCCGGCATGCGCACGCTCGGAGTACCGAAACGACGCGCGATCTGATCCAGCACATGATCCTTCCGGTCACCGTGTTGGCATTGGTTCATATTCCGCTTGTTATGCGCTACACGCGCGCATCGATGATCGAAACCTTCCGGCAGGATTACGTCACGACTGCGCGGGCGAAAGGCCTGAAGGAACGCTCCGTGGTCTACTGGCATGCCTTTCGCAACGCGCTCATTCCCCTCATCACGATCATCGGACTGAGTCTTCCGGAGTTGCTATCCGGAGCAGTGATCACCGAGACGATCTTCCAATGGCCGGGAATGGGGCTGCTGGCAATTCGGGCGGTCAACTCTCGCGACTATCCGCTGGTGCTCGGCGTGATCCTGGTCACCGCCTGCATGGTGTTGATCAGCAATCTCATCAGCGACCTTTTCTACGCGGTCGCCGATCCTCGCATCCGATTCAAATGAGCGATCAAGTCTTCGCTGAAACACCACCCGATGTTTGGAGCACACGCGCCTACGCTGGACGAGGTTATCCGAGGGTGCGCGCATTCACGCGCCACCGGCTTGCGCTTTTAGGCGCCATCGTCATCGGTACGCTCGCCCTTGTGGCGATCTTCGCCCCGCTCATTGCCCCATACGATCCGAACGAAATCGATCTCTTCGCGACAGCGCAGGCACCCAGCCGCGAACATTTGCTCGGCACGGACGATATCGGGCGGGACGTTCTCAGCCGCATCATCTATGGAACCCGGGTTTCGCTCTCGGTTGGGCTCGTTTCCGTCACGATCTACGTCCTGATTGGAACCGTACTTGGAAGTATCTCGGGGTACTTCGGCGGTTGGGTGGACTCGACGATTCAGCGATTCACCGACGCGGTCATGTGTTTTCCCAGCCTCATCATCATCGTGGCGGCTGTCGCGATCATCGGTCCGAGCATCTACAACGTGATGATCGTTATCGGGCTGCTCACTTGGCCTGGCATTTGCCGTCTGGTGCGCGGGCAGATTCTCACCTTGCGCGAACGTGAGTTTGTCGAGGCCGCTCGCGCTATCGGGGCGCCGCCATGGAAAGTGATCTTCAGTCACCTCCTTCCCAACACGGTTGCCCCGATTACTGTCGCGGCTACCTTCGGGGTGGCTGCGGCCATTCTGACCGAAGCAGGGCTCTCATTTCTCGGACTGGGAGTGCAGCCACCGACCCCGAGCTGGGGCAACCTGATCAATACCGCGCAGTCTGCTGCCGTTCTTCAGCAGATGCCGTGGCTCTGGGTGCCGGCAGGCGTCATGATCGCCTTGGCAGTACTCAGCATCAATTTCATCGGCGACGGGTTGCGCGACGCGTTGGATCCCCGCTCAACCCACCGTTGAAATTGCGTCACTCGTCGTTCTCGAGACCGAACTCCCGCGACAGAGCTGCTGGCTGCTTGATGAAAAGGTCAGCTCTGGTGCCAATTTCCAAGATCGGGCTATTGTTTGAGCATTCGCCAAGCACCCGGTTTCTGTACGCGTGCCACAGGGACTTTTGTCGGAAATGCTGACTATTCCGATCACCCGCGCTATACTGTCCTGTCCTTCGGATTGGCCGAAGGCATATGCCTTTCTGCTCCGTACCACTGCTCGCCTGCGCAACGCGAGTTCGATTGGAATCGGGGCGGCTCCAGAGAAAGGGGCTCCCTCTTGCGCCCAGAATCAAGCGCGCGTTTTTACGAATTGATGTCGATTTCGGTTCCCGACGGCACGCCCGAGGAATTGATCGAAACATGCCGAAGCTATCGCAGGCTACGTCACCGCTGCTGGTGGACGCATTCTGCGCATCAGCAACGAATCCCCCTGGGGCCGGCGCCGGCTCGCCTACCCGATCCGTCACAACAGCACCGATCTGCGAGACGGCTTTTACACGCTCTATCACTTCGAGATTCGGCCGGAAGGCATCGAAACCATCGAGCGTGACATCCGCCTGAATGAGCGCATCATCCGCCATCTCATGCTGGTGCTCGACAGCGAGCCGATCTTTGTCGAGGAAGTGGAAGAAGTCACTGCCGAGATCGACCCGGTTACCGGCGAGGCAGTTGTGACTGACGAAACCGTCGTGGTCGCTGAGTCACCCGCAACTGGCGAGGTCGAAGTTGTCGACGAGGTCGAGGTTGTCGTTCTCGACGCGGCAGGCGAGCTCGAAGCCGTCTCAGACGATGTCGAAGTTGTCGTTCTCGATGAAGCCGGCGACGTCGAAGCGATTGCGGAAGATGTCGAAGTTGCGGTGGTCGACGCAGACGGTGACGTCGAGGCAGTTGCCGAAGACGTCGAGGTCGCAGTCGCCGAGGAGAAGTAACGATGCCTGCAACGATCACGATCGTTGGAAACTTGGGACGAGATCCTGAAACAAAATACACCCCAAACGGCAAAATGAACGTCGCGTTGAACGTGGCTGTCAGTAGCCGATTTCGCGATCAGAGCGGCCAACAACAGGAGCGCACAAACTGGTTTCGTGTAACCGCCTGGGGCACGCTGGCGGAGCAACTTGACCGCATGGCGCAACAGGGTTGGCTGGTTAAGGGAAGAACCGTTTTCGTCTCTGGCCGATTCGAAGCCCGTGAATACACGGCGAACGACGGCGCACAGCGAACGTCGCTTGACATCACCGCCAACGAAGTGCAGCTCGTCGGCCTCGCCCTGACGGTGAAGTGGTGGCGGATCGTTCGGCGGATCAGTGGCGGCGGCTACGGCGGCGGCCAACAAGGTAGCAGTTCCGGCGGCAGTCGCGCCGCAAGGCGGAGGCGGCGCCGCGACCGATTTCGCGATCTGCCCGATTCCGGGGATGTCGACGACATTCCGTTCTAGCCCATTTCGACCAACTAGTTTGTTCAGGAGACGTACATGACCGACAACCAGGAAAACAACTCGTCATCCGCTCCCGCTGAAGGCGGCGAGCGCCCAAATCGATTTGCACCCCGTGGACCGCGGCCCGAAGGCGGCGCCGGAGACGGTGAACGGCCTCGCGGCGGCCGCCGTTTCGGTGGAGGCGGACGCTTCGGCTCGCGCCGCAAGGTCTGCGCGTTCTGCATGGACGGCATCAAAGAGGTCGATTACAAGGACCTGCCGCATCTGCGCCGCCACATCTCCGAGCGCGGCAAGATCGAGCCGCGCCGCAAAACAGGCACCTGTGCCAAGCACCAGCGCTCGCTGACCACTGCGATCAAGCGCTCGCGCCACGTTGCGCTGCTCCCCTTCGTTGGGGGAACCGGACGGTTCTAGACGCCGTTCTTATCCTCGAATGAGTCGTCCGGCCGGTTTGCGAATTTCTCGTGAACCGGCCGGAATCAAACTGTCCGGAGAGTCGCAATCCCCATGGCCAATTCCGAATCGAACCAGCCTGACGTTCCTTCGTCCGGGGAACAACCCAAGAGCTCGAAGCGTGCCACGTCGAGTAAATCGACCAACGCACAAATCCTCCAAAGCCAGCGCTCAAGGCAAGTCGGTCGAAAAGAACCAGCCCAAAGAAGCGCGTCTCTCGCCGCCAGCAAGACGAACAAAACACGCGGATCCTCTATGGCATTCTCGGAATTGCGGCCGTCGCCATCGTGCTGGTCCTGGTCGGGCAAGCCGTCAATCAGTACTATCTGACCCCTCGCAAGGTCCTCGCAACCGTCAACGGCAATGAAATCACCCGCGAGGACTACTGGAAGTACCGGTCCAACGTCCTGGTGAACCAGGTCAGCCAATATCAGCAGTACGCGTCGTTCTTCCAGGGCGAGCAGCAACAACAATATCTGGCCATGGCGCAACAGGCGTCGGTCCAGCTCGACGAGGTTTGGGGTTCGAAAGATACCGACCCGACCACCCTCTCCTCGATGATCGACGATCAGCTCTACCTGGACGGTCTGGACTCACTGGGGCTTTCGATCTCCGACGGAGACGTGCAGAACTTCATCGACGAGCGATTCGCCAATCCTGAAGCACCACTCTTCACTCCGACTCCAACTCCAACTTTTATTCCAGAGCGCGCCGCATGGGCAACGGAGACCGCGGTTTCTGCAGCAGCCACGGCGAGCGCGGAAGCCCAGGGTACGGTCACGGCCGGTTCTCCTGAGGCAGTCGGCTCGCCGGACGCCAATACTGGGTCACCCGTCGTTCCCGTCGCGGTCTCCGATGCTAGTCCGGTGGCGTCACCGGAGAGCACGCCAGGCGCGCAAGGTTCCCCTGAGGCGGTCGAAGGTTCCCCCACCGCGGTCGACGGGACCCCGGTTACTGGCAGCCCGACAACTGACGGCACGGCGGTAGTCGCTTCACCGGCGCCAACCCAAACGCCAAATCAAGATGAGGTTCGCCAAACAGCGACCGCCAACTTCGATACGTATTCGGAGCAGGTCTTCGAGCTCACGCACATGAATCGTGACGACTATGTTCGTCTCGTTGCCGAACCGGCGTTGGCTCGCGAGCTCGTCACGAACCACTTCAACCAGGAAGTGGGCCAATCGGCCGAGCAGGTGCATGCGCGGCATATCCTGGTCGGGACCGAAGAACTTGCCGACAAGCTCTATGCCGATCTCCAGGCCGATCCCGATCTCTTCGCTCAACTTGCCGAAGAAAACTCGATCGACACCGCCACCGCGCCAAACGGAGGAGATCTGGGCTGGTTCACTCGTGGCGTCATGGTTGAGGCCTTCGAGCAGGTTGCCTTCGAGCTGGCGCCGGATGCGATCAGCGAGCCGGTGCAGACCCAATTCGGCTGGCACATCATTCAGTCGCTCGACCATCAGAACGACCGCGCGCTCACGGACGATCAGATTACGCAAACGGTTCAAGCTGAAACCGATCGCTGGCTGACCGATCAACGAGAAGGCGCCTCGATTTCGTCTGACATCAAGCCGACACCGACGCCGTCCACCCAGCAATTCGTTCCGCCCGCCGACGCGCCTACGGTTGCCCCCACCACCGTACCAGCGAGTCCGGTGGTGGACGAACCAGTTGACGGCGGTAGCGTACCGACCGCGTCTCCTGTTTCGGAGTAAATGCCCGGCTGCTCGCGTCCGAAAATGCTATGCTCAACAAACCGCACCGGCGTCCCCGCGTCGATGTTGCAGGAATAAGGCAGGCAAACGTGAGCAGCCGCAAACCACCTTCGAATCCGGGCGATTGGGACGACTTCGACATTCCAACCTGGGATGATTCGGCAGCCAGCACCACAAAGCGCAGCTCTTCGCCGCCGAATCCGCCCAGCCGGCGCGCGGTGCCCGATCCCACCTATGATGATTACGACGCGCTGAACAATCCGCCTCGGCAATCGACGAGGCCCTCCCCGAGCAGCCAGGCGCCGACCCGGCTCAGCAGCCGGGTTCCAAGTCGATCTACCCGACCATCGCAAGATCCATATCGCGATCCGTATAGCGGACTAGACGACTCGCTGACCGCCGATCCGTACTACCAGCAACCGACTTACGCCCCACAAGAGCCTGTTCGCTCCGCAGCGTCCAGCCAATACGACTTATATGCCGACCCAGCGCTCGATCCAGGTTGGGAGGACGCAGCCGCCTACGACGATGCTCCCCCACCGAGGCGCAGTCGAACGTCTCGCCAGCGATCCCGATCGACACGGCCAAGCGTCAGCATTGCCCGTCCGGCAATCTCGGACGGCGCACTGGCTGCAATCGTCGGTGTGGCCGCGCTGAGCCTGCTCCTCATGGTGGGCGTCGTCTGGTGGGGCATTGGCGACATTGCCAGCCTCATCCCCTGGCATTTGAACGCCTCCGGCGATGTCGACGGATGGGTGTCCAGCTCGGCGCTCTGGCGCATCCCGTTCGGGGTCTTCATGACCCTGGCGATCGGACTCATTCTCGGCGGGTTTCTCTGGAAGCGAGACCGGTTCGCCGCTCGCTTTATCGTCACCTCGATGTGCATCGTCCAGGTGCTCGCGTGGGTGGCTGTGATCGACCAGCTCTGGTAGATTGCGTCGGCGCAAGCCATATTTCGCGAGGAGGTCGAGCTCGGCCTCCTCGTTCTCTGTCAGAGAAGTGAGGTTCGGCCCTTGGCAAATATAGTCACCGTCGGCCGGCTCATCCTGCTTTTCGTGGCAGTCTATGTTCTCTACCGTGGCGGCGTGACCGCCATAGCTATCGCTGCCATCGCCATCGGCGTCGCTATTGTGCTCGATGGGTTGGATGGCTGGGTCGCGCGCCGATACAACGAAACTGGGCCGCTCGGCGCCGCGTTCGATATCGCCGGAGACCGAATTGCCGAAAACGTGCTTTGGGTGGTTTTTGCCGATCTTGGCCTGATCCCCATCTGGGTGCCGCTCTTGATGCTCACCCGAGGATTCCTGGTCGATTCGCTACGCGCCATTGGCTACAGCGAAGGCAAGACACCGTTTGGGAAAGACAACATGATGCGCTCGGCTTTCACAGAATGGCTGACCGCCGGGCGTCCCATGCGACTGTTCTACGGATGGGCCAAATTGCTGGCATTCGTCTTCCTCGGCGGACTGGTCGGCTACGACTTGCGCGACTCGAGCGGAACGTTGCTCGGGGATCTCTATAGTTGGGATCCCTTTCGCTGGTTTGGCTGGGCATGTGTCTGGGCGTCGGTGATTCTCAGCATCGTGCGCGCAATTCCCGTCGTATACGACGCGGTCCTCACCTACGGTCCGCAGGCGAAATCCGCGTCGACATCGGAATGACCGAGCCCGACAAACCGATCCCACTGGGCAAGCGCATCGAGCGCTCGCATCTGCCGCGGATCGAGTTCCGCAAGAGTCAACGCCGAGACGCGATTTTCTATCTCGCCGCGTTCTCGGCGGCGTCGCTCTCATGGGTTGTTCGGTTCGTGCCGGATGCGGTCGAGGACTTTGTCGCCAGGCGAATTGGTGATCTCAGCTATCTCTTTTCCAGGTCGTGGCGTGCGAGCGTAGATTCGAACCTGTCACACGTTCTGGATGAGGCGCCGGGATCGGCCCGGGTACGGCGCACGACCCGAGCGATCTTTCAGACGAATGCGCTCAATGTGGCCACCATGTTGCGCGGGCCGCACCAAAGCCCGCAACAGCTCCTGAAGGGCATTCACGTCGCCCGTGGCGATTGGAGCATCGTCGAAGACGCCATGGCCAAAGGGTGCGGCGTCATAGTGCTGACCGCGCACCTGGGATCCTTCGATACCATGGGGAGCGCGATCAGCGCCCGTGGCTTTCCGATCGCGGCGATCACGACCAAAACCACCAACCGGTTCACGTTCGAATTCATCTCGTTTTTGCGCTCAGCGCATAAGCTCAAGCTCATCGAGGCATCGTCGGCCGGTGTGCGCGAAGCGATCGAGTGGGTTCGCGGTGGCAACGTGCTGTGCCTGCTCTCAGATCGAGATTTCTTTCTCAATGGTGAGCAAGTCGAATTCTTTGGCGAACAAACCACGTTACCTGTCGGCGCGGTTCGCATTGCGCGCGATACCGGCGCAACCATTGTGCCGATATTCACCATTCGCCATGGACGCAAGTACGCGCTCCTGATCGAACAACCCTTCGTGGTCGAACGAACCTCGGATCGGGCCGACGATGTCAGAATTGGGATGCAGCGCGTGATTGCAGCGCTCGAAGGAGCGATCGAAATCGCTCCTGAGCAATGGGTGATGTTTCAGCGCGTGTGGCCCGAAGGCGAGCTCACTCCTTTGTCGTAACGGTAGCTACCGCGGCCCAGAGATCGTACTCGGTTCCGGCGTAAATCGTCGCATCGACGAATGCACCAACTGGATGCTCCCCATCGATGAAAACCAGTCCGTCGACCTCAGGAGCATGACGGTATGCGCGTCCCACCGAAACCGGTGACTTGTCGCCATTCTCGTCTTCGACTTCGCCAATGCTTTCCACGAGCACGGACATCGTCGAACCTTCGAGTGCGCGGTTGTGTTCGAGCGAAATCGATTGTTGCAATTCCATGATGGCGTTGCGGCGTTCCTCGGCAACTTCGAGCGGAACGGGATTTGCCATATCGAACGCGACGGTTCCCGGCTCTGGCGAGTAGGTGAAGACACCGACATGGTCGAACTGCTGCTCGTCGAGAAACTCCAGCAAATAGTCGAATTCTTCGTCGGTCTCGCCCGGGAATCCGGTGATGAGCGTGGTGCGCAACACGACATCGTCCAGCGTGTTGCGCGCATGATCCAGGATGCGGCGGGTCAGATCCAGATTGGCTGGTCGCAACATCCGCTTGAGCACCGCCGGATGAGCATGCTGGAGCGGCATGTCGATGTAATTCACCGCCATCTCGTGCCGCGCAAGCGCGTCGATCATTTTGAGCACGATGGGATTTGGATAGATATAGAGCAACCGTAGCCATGGCAGATTGGGAACTTGCTCACCGATCATATCGATGAGATCGGCAATGCCGTTTTTCATGCCGATGTCGGCGCCATACCGGATCGTATCCTGGGAAACGAGCACGATCTCTTTCGATCCCAGGGCGACCAGATCGACGATCTCCTGGATGACATGCAAGGGTCGCTTGCTTTGTTGGCCACCTTTGATGGTTGGAATGGTGCAGAACGCGCAGGCATGGTCGCAACCGTCTGCGATCTTCACATACGCTGAAGGGCCGGCATGGTGATGCGTGAATGTGGTCGTCAGCCCGTCGCAACCAGCGAGCTGTGGTTGCGGTTCTTCCCCGAACAACGACCCGACGGTATCGCCAATGCGGAACCATTCGCGCGTGGTCAGGACCTTATCGACTCCGACTGGGAGATCCAGCGAATAGTCCCGGAGCGCCGGCAGGCAGCCCGCAGCCACGATGAATTGACCCGGATTTCGCTGATCGACCAATTCCTGCAAGGCCTCGATCGACTCAGCACGAGCCGCTCCCAGGAAGCCGCACGTGTTGACGATGACGACATCGGCGTCACTCGGTTCTTCGCGTTCGGCGTATCCCCGTCCCTGCAGGAGCGTTGTCATCCCCTCGGAATCGACCCGATTCTTGGCGCATCCGAGGGTGACGAGGCTGAATGAGCGTCCGGCTTCTTTGGTTAGTATCGACGAGCTCAATGGTCTACCTGTAGTTCACGAACTGAAGCGCAACGGGGTAATCGGCATCCTTGAACGCAGAGATGACCGTTTGCAGATCGTCCTTGCTTTTCGCTTGCACGCGCACGGAATCGCCCTGAATTTGTGAGTTCACTTTCTTGAACTCGTCCTTGATCCGGCGGTTGATCTGTTTCGCCAGATCCTCCGAGATTCCCTCCTTGAGGGTAACGACCTGCCGCACGCGGCCTCCGCTTGCTTGCTCGATTTCGCCATAATCCAGAATCTTTAGTGACAATCCGCGCCGCACGAACTTCGACTCGATCATGTCGATAACCGCTTGCAGCGATGTCTCCGTGTCGGTATTGATCGTGATCTTCTTCGGCTCTTCGTCAATGGTGGTTTTGGTGTCTTTCAGGTCGTAGCGCTGTCCAATTTCGCGCCGCGCCTGATCGACCGCATTCTTCAGTTCCTGATGATCGTACGACGATACGATATCGAATGAATACCCCGATGCCATGTAGGCTCCTTCCTCAATTTACAGCCTCCCATGGTAACAGACTTGACCGATCGCTTATCGGGCGGTTGCCACCAGGATCGAGCACTGATCGACGAGAAGGTCTTTTCCTCCTGGAAACGCCTCGCCGGATGTTCCATCTCCGCGAGCGGTATCGAGCACCACTTGCCATTCTGTCTTGCGCCGTTTCCCAAGCTTCGGGACACTGAATTTCGTGTCTTCATTCGAAGCGTTGAAGATAATGAGCAGGGTTTCCCAGCGATTGATTCGGCACATACGATGCTGGTTCTATGGTCAGCATCAGAACCCTGGGTTCCTGTCGTCCCCAGGTTCCCGGCATCAATTCGGAACCATCGGCGTCCCGCCAGCTCACGATCCCTGGCTCATGCGGAACAGGATTCTCGGATTCTACGTAGCGCAATGGGCGTAGGGCAGGGTGCCCGTTTCGCAACGCGATGAAGTGCGGACGTATGCCAGGAACTCAGCCTTCCGATCGTCCAGCGACCAATTCAGCCAGGTAATCTCATTATCCTGACAATAGGCGTTGTTGTTCCCTTCCTGAGTCATGGAGAGCTCATCGCCACCCAGCATCATCGGTATCCCATGACTCAACATGAGCGGTTCCCAGCAGATTGCGGCGGGCACGATACCGCGCGTCGAGAATTGATAAATCGGCAGTTGGTCCTTCGACGCCAAAATTGAATCCAAGATTGTCATTGGATGCCGTCCCGATTGTTTTCTCCGTTGGCTTCATTGTGCTTCTGGTTGTAGGAAACGAGATCCGTCAGATCGAACCCATCATGGCAGGTCACATAGTTGATGGTCGAAAGTGGGCCGCGCCCTGGTCGGTCGTAGATATCGGCAGATCCCGTTAGGCGAAGCGCAAATTCTCCCAGGGTTGCCCGGTGCCCGAGCCAGAACGACCGGGTGGTATTGCGAATGCGGTCGTTCCACTCACTCCAGTTGTTTGGAAATCGGCCCACTTGATACCCATCCGGGCCAAGATCCCATGGTTCGGCAATCATCTTGACCGTGCGCAACACAGGATCTTGGTGGATCGCCGTGAACAGGCGAGACCAGGTATCGAATCCCCCGGCGTCACGTCCAAGGGACGTCGCGAGGTCGAATCGAAATCCATCCACATGCATCTCTTCGACCCAATAGCGCAGTGAGTCTGTGACGAGCCAACAACCGCCGGATGCTGCGTATTGAAGGTATTGCCAGTACCACTGAAGTTCTCGTAATCGTCAGGACGATCGAGCGGCCGGCGATAGTAGGTTGGATTGTCCAGCCCCCGGAATGACAACGTCGGGCCGTCTTTGCCTCCTTCGGCAGTGTGGTTGTACACGACATCGAGAATGACCTCGATTCCCGCACGGTGCAGACTGCGCACCATCTCTTTGAACTCGCGAACCTGTTCGCCACCGTCGCCCGCCATGGCATAGCGGCCCATCGGCGCGAAGAAATCCGATGGAGTTATATCCCCAGTAGTTGACGAGACCCTTTTCCACCAGAAATTCGTCATCGATGAATTCATGAACGGGAAGAAGCTCCACCGCAGTAATGCCAAGTGACCGGAAATGTTCGAGCATTGCCGGATGGGCTAGTCCAGCGTAGGTACCCCGCATCGGCTCAGGCACGTCTGGATGCAGCTTGGTCGCACCTTTGACATGTGTCTCATAAATGATTGTGTCTGCCAGCGGCCGCCGCGGTGGCTCGACTCCTTGCCAATCGAAGGCATTGTCGACAACCACTGCGCGTGGCACGCTCGAGCAACTATCCTCAAGATTGCGAACCAAATGGTCGCCACGGCTTCGCTGGTAGTCGTAAACCGATTCATCCCAGATCAGCTCACCTGAGATGGCGCGAGCGTAGGGATCGAGCAAGAGTTTCGATGCGTTGAACCGCAATCCGCGTGCAATGTCGAATGGTCCGATCAGCTCGGAACCCATAGCGGAGTCCAGGCCCCGCGCCAGGCAGAAACCCATGCCACACAAAGCCGGTTCGCGCGGGGAGCGCGGCATCGACTTCGACGGCGTCGTTCTCGTCCTCGAAAACTGCCAGCAAGATCTTTTCGGCATGTTCCGAGTAAACCGCAAAGTTGACGCCGCCGTCACGAATCGTGGCGCCGAGTGGCCAGGGATTGCCAGGCTGAAGGTGAAGAGTTCGAGGAATCACAATTTACACTCCGAAGCGTCGGGAAACGGCGATATCGACCGATTCGGCGCAGCCCTGCCCCGCACAATCCTACCCTCTCCCTCTCGAGCGGCCGGCTGGTGGAGAATTGACGTCAGACGCACCGCCCTCGCTCTGAGGTACGACAGGCAAAGGAGACGCGCCCAGATGATCGACACCAATCCCACGATTCGGGCGGCGCGAACGCACTCGCTGGAAATGGCCGATCACGGCCGCATCCGCATCGAGCAGGTCGAGCCGGAAATCGACGGCGGACGGTATCCAATCAAGCGAGAAGTGGGAGACGCCATCGCGGTAACCGCGGATATCTTCCGCGACGGTCACGAGAAGATCGCTGCCTGGGTGTTCTTCAAACCCTGGTATCGCCCCGATTGGGAATCGGTTCCCATGGTCTTCGTCGACAACGATCGCTGGGCAGGCACGTTCACCGTCCACGAGAACACGAAGTACGACTACACGATCGCGGCAGCTCCCGGACCACTATCAAAGCTGGCGAGAAGAGATCGGCAAGAAATTCGCGGCCGGGCTCGATCTTCACGTCGAGCTGGCGGAGGGGCTCCTGCTCCTGCAGGCCGCACGCCGGTCGAAACGGATCATGGACACGCGCGGTACAAGACATCTGGGATGTCGCAGCGGTCGCAGAGTCGCAGTCCGAAGCAGTGCAGCTGCTGACCAACCCAAAACTTCAAGACCTGATGCAGTCATGCGATTCCCGCATCGGAACTGGTTTGGTACCGCCATGTGCTTTCGGCGACTGTCGATCGGGTGCGCGCGCGGTATGCCTCCTGGTATGAGCTCTTTCCCCGATCAGCCGGCAAGCTTCACGGCCAGAGTGGCACATTCGACGATGTCATCGAACGGCTCGACTATGTGCAAGAGCTTGGATTCGATACGCTGTACTTCCCTCCGATCCATCCTATCGGCCATACCAATCGCAAAGGTCCGAACAATACGCTCGAATGCCGGGCCGAACGACCCTGGCGTTCCCTATGCCATAGGAAGCGAACACGGAGGGCATGATGCGGTCGAGCCAGCGTTGGGGACGCTGGAGGACTTCCGCCGATTGGTCGAGGTCGCTCGGGGGCGCGGGATCGAGCTGGTGCTCGATTTCGCGATCAACGCATCTCCAGATCATCCATGGGTGTCGAATCACCGAAGCTGGTTTTACATTCGCCCCGACGGCACGATCAAGTACGCGGAAAATCCCCCCAAACGATATGAAGACGTTTACCCGCTGAATTTCAGCAATCCGGAATGGTCCGAACTCTGGCAGGAAATGCGGCGGATCATCCTCTTCTGGATCGATCAGGGCGTCACGGCTTTCCGTGTCGACAATCCTCACACGAAACCCACGGCATTTTGGGAATGGATGATTGCCGACATTCAGGCCGTTCACCCGGAAGCCATCTTTCTCTCCGAAGCGTTCACTCGTCCAAAGCTCATGAAGTGGCTGGCCAAATCCGGATTCACCCAGTCGTACACCTACTTCACCTGGCGCAACTTCAAGCAGGAGATCGTCGAGTACTTCACCGAGCTGACCACCCCGCCCGTCTCGGAGTACATGCGAGGAAATCTCTTCACGAACACCCCGGACATCCTCCCCTACTTCCTGCAGGAGGGTGGGCGCGCAGGCTTCAAGATTCGTGCCGTCCTTGCCGCCACGCTATCGAGCGTCTACGGCATTTACAGCGGATTCGAGCTGTGCGAGGCCACCCCCGTTGCAGGGAAAGAGGAGTATCTCAATTCTGAGAAATACGACTTCAAAGTCTGGGATTGGGATCGACCGGGCAACATCCGGGCAGATATCGCGCGGATCAACCAGATTCGCCGAGATCATCCTGCCCTGCATGAGTACGACAATTTGCGCTTCTACCGGTCAGACAACGACAACATCCTGGTCTACGGCAAACAAACGCCCGACAAGTCCGACAACATCCTTGTGGTCGTTAATCTCGACCCGTTCCAAAGTCATGAGACCATGATCCACATCCCGGCGGAAGAGTTCGGAATGCCAACTGACGAGCAGTACGAAGCGCATGACCTCATCTCAGGTGAACGCTATTTCTGGACCGGCGGATCGCAATACGTGAAGCTCGATCCCATGACAGAGTCGGCGCACATCATTCATTTGCGCCGCTGGCAGCATGTGGATTATGTCGAGATCGATGCCTGATCGAATCGCGACGTCTCACCGGACGCATGAAAAAGCTCTACTATCCGCGCATTCGGAAGGCAGGGAGTCGCGGCGGACACAGGGAGAAGAAATAAGGCGATGCCGTCCAACGATGCGCTTTGGTTCAAGGACGCGGTTTTTTACGAAGTTCCGGTCCGTTCCTTCTTCGATTCCAACGGCGACGGCAAAGGCGACTTTCGCGGCCTCGCCCAAAAGCTCGACTACATCCGCGATCTCGGGGTCGATTGCGTCTGGGTCCTCCCAATGTACCCGTCGCCCAATATGGACGACGGATACGACATCGCCGATTTTCTCAGCATCCATCCTGACTACGGCTCGGTTGGCGACTTCATCAATTTCATCGATGCCGCTCATGCGCGCGGACTGAAGGTCGTCGCCGACCTCGTGCTCAATCACACGTCCGACCAGCACGGCTGGTTCCAGGAAGCCCGCAGCGATCCCAACTCTCCGAAACGTGATTACTACGTCTGGAGTGACGATCCGACGAAATATGGCGGAGCACGCATCATTTTCGTCGACACCGAAGTGTCCAACTGGACCTTCGATCCCGTCGCCAATCAATACTTCTGGCATCGATTTTTCTATCACCAGCCCGATCTCAATTACGACAACGAAGCACTCCACGAGGAGATGCTCGACGTGGCTCGTTTCTGGTTGCGACTTCGGGCTGGACGGTTTTCGCTGTGACGCGGTTCCGTATCTCTACGAGCGCGAAGGCACCAACTGCGAAAACTTGCCCGAAACGCATGAATTTCTGCAAAAGCTACGCAAGATGGTCGACACCGAGTTCCCTGGGCAAGATTCTGCTGGCAGAAGCAAATCAATGGCCGGAGGACGTGGTCGAATATTTTGGTTCCGCCGAAGAGCCCGAGTTCCAGATGGGGTTTCATTTTCCGGTGATGCCGCGGCTCTACATGGCCATGAGCCGCGAGGATCGGGCTCCAATCATCGATATCCTGCGGCGCACGCCCGATATCCGCCCCGATTGCCAATGGGGCACCTTTCTGCGCAATCACGATGAGCTCACGCTGGAAATGGTGACGCTCGACGAGCGCGAGTACATGTGGAATGTCTTCGCTCCCGAACCCTCGCATGAAGAGCAATCTCGGGATTCGGCGGCGGTTGGCTCCTCTCATGAACAACAACCGCGATGCCATCGAGCTCATCAACGCGCATGATGCTCTCGCTCCCCGGCTCCCCTGCATCTACTACGGTGACGAGATTGGGATGGGAGACAACATCTGGCTGCGCGATCGCAATGGCGTTCGCACTCCGATGCAATGGTCTGCAGACAAGAACGCCGGCTTTTCATGACCAACGAACTTTGGGCGCCGATCATCAACGACCCAGTCTATGGCTATGAACACGTCAATGTTTCCGACCAGGAGCAGATCCCGTCGTCGCTATTGAATTGGACCCGGCGAATCCTTGAGATCCGCCGGGAGCACAAGGCATTCGGCCGGGGCACGATCGAGTTCATCCTGCCCGAAAACCCACTCGATTCTGGTGTACATCCGCAAGTGGGAAGACGACACCATGCTTTGCGTCGTCAATCTCTCCGATAAGGTGGAGAGCGTCGCAATCGATCTGTCGTCGCTGGCGGGTTCGACGCTTGACCGAGGCATTCGGGGGAACCGTTTTCCCACCGGTGACCGATGCCCCCTATCCGCTCGTGATCGGGCCGCTGGGCTACTATTGGTTCGAGGTCTCCCCATTCGTAGGCTCCCATCGTCACCTCACCGCCGACAAGGTTCCCGCCGCGTGATCGACGAACGTTCTCTGGCAGGCCATCGCCGCCGGGCTCCCCGCCTATCTCGACCGGCAACGCTGGTACGCGGACAAACTGCGCCCGATTGCCGCGCTGAGCGTCGTCGATTTGGCGACGGTCGATTCGCGCGACTGCACGATTCTGCTTGCGCTGATCGGGATCGACTACTCAGCTTGGTGACGCTCGCCGTTATTTCGTACCCATGACAGCTGCATCGCGAACCTACTCCGGAACGCGCCACAATCGCCTGGTTGGACGACGCAAGCAGACTCCCGCTGGGTGCAGGACGCCATCAGTGACGCGAGTTTCCGCGAGTTTCTTGATCGATGCCGGAGCGCAGCTGAATCTTCCCGGCCAGCATGGCACCTTCGTCTTCGAACCCTGGATGCTCGATGGTCTCCCCTTCTTGCTCGATCCCGCCACCCCATCAGCCGCTACCGGCCTTCGAACAGAGCAACTCATCCATCACCTACGGCGAACAGGTGATTGTCAAACTCTACCGGCGTCTCGAAGTCGGACAGAATATCGAAGTCGATATGAACCGATATTTGGGTTCAGAGGCCGGGTTCCCATCGGTTCCCAAACTCATTTCCGCCGCCACCTATCGCGGCGAAGCGGGCGGTATTCCGCTCATGCTCGTTCAGCAACATGTTGGCGAACATCGTGACGCCTGGACGGCATTGACGGAACTCCTCCGCCTAAGGCACGGAGTCACTGGAATTCGTCGAACGGCTCGGTCGCGTCACTGGGGAAATGCACGTTGCCCTGGCGGCGGCTCCCGCGTCATCGGCGCTGGCGCCCGAGCTGATCGGGCAGGCAGGACGTCGATGCCTGGCGCGACGGCTTTCTTGCGGTCCGCCAAGAAACCGATTGGATCACCGGCGAGCGGCTGCGTGTCTTGCCCGCGCGCTCCCGAGGAAGTCGGCCAGCGAATACCTCGCAAGCCCGCGTGATTGGCAGGAGCGATCGAGTTGGTTCGAGCTGCTGGACGGGCTGTTACAAGACCCGCGTGCATGGGGATTACCATCTCGGCCAGATACTGGTGACGAAAGATGGGCGATTGCTGGTCGTCGATTTCGAAGGAGAGCCGCATCGTCCCGCCCATGAGCGGGAGGCGAAATACTCTCCGCTCAGGGATGTTGCCGGAATGTTGCGCTCGCTGAACTATGCGACTGGCGTGGTTGCCAGCTCGTACGATAGTCAACCGGACGCGGCATCGCGCGGGTGGCTCGAAGCATGGGAGCGCGACGCGCGTGCTCGATTCCTCTCCGCATACCGTAAAGCCATTGTGGCTTCGCCGGTTCCCATTGCTCCGGAGGATGATGAGGCCTTCTCGAAGGCGGTTGCCGCGCTCGAAACGGACAAAGCCTTGTACGAGGTGCGCTATGAGCTCAGCAGCCGCCCCGATTGGGCCTGGCTTCCGCTGCGATAGCCTGAGATAGCGTCCGTCGACACGCCAATCAAACAGATGGCCTCGGCTCCCATTGCTGGAGCTCAGGCCAATTCGTCGTGATCTGGCATGCTCTCGATTGGCTAGACGCTGCCCTGGTGGGCTTTGAAGTCTCGGTAGTCGATGTCCGGGAACGGATTATCCCGTTCCTGGAGATCGCGCAGGAATGCGACCGATTCCGGTTCTTCCGTCTTGCCCGAGCTCGAGAATTTCGGCCAATTGATCGAAGCGGGTCAGATGATCTTCGAATCGCTCGACCGCGTACTCGCGCGCTTGCCCGGTCGTCACCAGGAACGGCCAGTCACTGCTCTCCAGCAACAGGAGCTCGCGCGCGGCCTGGTTCAGAAATTCGCGTTCCGAACCGATTGCGCCGGTCGACGACGCGACCAGATTCTCCATCCGCAGCTCGGCTGGCCATGGATCTTTGGCCACATCCATTGCGTGTCTGCATTGAGCCAGGTGAAATGCCCGCCACCCGCGCCCCAGCTGCTTTCTGGCAATGCCAGCACCCGATCGGGCGGATGATTCGTCGACGATGTCATGCGCGGTGGTCAGCTCGATCTCCGGCGCCTGCGACAACCGGCGCAAGCACGACTTTCAGCCAGTCGACTCCTTCGAACCACCAGTGTCCAAAGAGCTCGGTGTCGTAAGCCGCGCTGATGATGCCGTACTCGCCATTGGCGTCGTAGTAATCGGTCAAGCAACCGGCGCACCAGAGATGCGTAGTGCTCGGCATGCTCTTCCACCCGTTGCGACGCGCGTTGCGGCTCGTAGAGCGGTTTGAATGCCAGATCGAGCCCGCTACCGCCGACTCGCCAGTATTGCAGTCCTGAGGTCGCGTCCTTCTTGTGGAACTCGCGATACCAGTAGTCTCCCGGATAGCCAAACGTGGCCGACCAGACTTGTTGACCCGTGTCGTTGTTGCGGGCCAGCACGGCCACCTTGCCTGGTTCGTCTCCGACCCAGTAGG
This sequence comes from uncultured Chloroflexia bacterium, assembly GCA_963720855.1. Taxonomy (GTDB): domain Bacteria; phylum Chloroflexota; class Chloroflexia; order Thermomicrobiales; family UBA6265; genus JAMLHN01. The sequence goes on from CAVRGV010000006.1 coordinate 82,565, forward strand.
GCTGGAAGGTCGTGCGCGGCTCATTGATCTCATGAGCTTCGAGCTCGGGCGAGTACCGTCGCGTGACCCCACCATAAGGGCCGATCGCCTCGTCGGCCGCTTTGCCAACCGGGTTGCCGCCTTCGACCGAATGCGTTTCGCTGAAGAATTCCTGCAGCGCGTATTTGGCGAGGAAGCTCTCGATGCCGGGCCGGCGAACGTCACCATCGGGCGTCGATTCAACGTATGCCGGGACGATAGGCGCATTCAGGCAGCCAGATCGATTTCGGGCTCGCACCAAAGCGCTTTTCATAGGCTTTGACCCCGGTTGCCAGTTGCCCGGAAATCGACGAATCGCGCGACAGAAGTGGCAGATAACCATGCGTCGCGGCGGAGGTCGCGATTTCGACATAGCCCTCGTTCTGCAAGTAAGCCAGCGCTCCAAGCAAGTCACTTTTGAATCGATCCTGAAACGATGTCAAGGCGCGCGCATAAAAGTGATGGTAGTACCGCGCCAGATCGCGGAATCCCGATCTCGCCGGATGTTTCGAACCGCTCGATATCGTCCTCAGCCCAGGCCGACGCGTTCAGCCGCGTAGCCGATGAAGTGCTCGATAATCGTCGGATCGGAGAGCTGTTCGCCCAGAATCGGCGTGACACCGATCGTCAGCTTGAACTGAACCCCTTCGTCCTTCAAGTCATAGAGCGCATTCAGCAAGCGGCAGATAGGTTTCTGCGATCGCTTCGTGCACCCACTCTTCTCCATGGGGCCACATCCCGGCCTGGCGGGCATACGGCAGATGGGAATGGAGCACGAAGGTAAAACCGCCGATTTTGCTCATCGAGTCTCCTCCGGAGTCGGGAATCCTTGCTGGGTGCCGAGGACATGATAGTGCCGAACAACGCGCAACCAGTGTATCTGGTGCTAGCTCGTTGGATCGTTTCGGTTGAATAACGGATGCGCAGTCTCAGGAGCGCTGTAATCGAAGGGATCGTACCCTCGCTCGATCGTTGGACGTGCCAGCCGTCCGTAGGCGCCCGAGAGCTCACGAAGCCCGCGCGCCAGCCCATCATTGAGCTGATGGGAGAGGTACCGCCATTTCCAATTTCCGAATGCAATGCCAGGGCGGTTCATGCGGGCTTCATCGCCCAGACCGCATCACATCCTGCAGCGGAACAATTGCCAGATCTGCCACCGACTCGAATGCGAGTCGAATGAAATCCCAGGCAATATCGCTGCCATCGGCGCCCAGATAGGTTTGAACCTGCTGGCGCTCGACTTCGGAACACGACTGAAACCAGCCGATCGTCGTCTGATTGTCGTGTGTACCAGTGTAAACGACACAATCGCGATCGTAGTTATGTGGCAGGTAGGCATTGTCCGGGTCGCCATCGAAGGCAAATTGCAGCACCTTCATACCCTGCAATCCGAGCTCATGCTCGCAGCGCATGCACATCCGGTGTAATGATGCCGAGATCTTCGACGACGATCGGCAAATGCCCAAGTGAAGCCTCGATGGCCCGGAAGAGCTCCGCGCCAGGTGCCCGTTCCCAGCGTCCACCTCGCGCCGTTGCATCGCCGGCCGGAACCACCCAACCGGCAGCAAGTCCACGAAAGTGATCGATCCTGATCACATCGACCAGTTCGGTCAGTCGCCGGACACGTTCGATCCACCAGCGAGAATCCATCACTCTCCATGTACGACCAGTCGAACACGGGATTGCCCCAAAGCTGGCCATCGGTCGTGAACAAATCTGGCGGAACTCCGGAAACCACATCGGGTCGTTGTTCCGCCGTAAGCCGGAACTGCTCCGGCTTCGCCCAGACATCCGCGCTGTCGAGCGCGACATAGATGGGGATGTCTCCGATGATCCGGATGCCTTTTTCGTTCGCATATTGCTTGAGCGCGGTCCACTGCACCCGAAACAGAAACTGAATAAACGAATGGAAATCGATCGCGTCTCGCATCTCGGCTGGCAAGCACGCGCCAAGCGTCACCTGGCTCGCGGGTGCGGATCTCGATCAGGCCAATCCTGCCAGGAGGCGCCTCGGAATCGCTGCTTGAGCGCCATGAAAAAGGCGAAATCGCGCAACCACGCCGCCTGGGCAATCTCGAAGTGCGCTCAGCTGCGTCGCGAAGCTCTTCCGATCCGTGTTGCTTGAAGGATTCGTAGACTCGTCTCAGGGCGGCGTACTTGTACGCACCGGCTGCGGCGAAATCCACCTCGTACTCATTGAAGCCGCGCGAATCGCCGGCATGCTCCAATCCGAGGAACGCCAGGCCGTCGATGGAGATGAGCAACGGGTTGCCCGCGAAGGCCGACAGCGCTGAATAGGGAGAGTCCCCATAGCCCACGGGGGAAAGCGGCATGAGCTGCCAATACCGCTGGCCGCCGAGCGCAAGCCAATCCACGAATGCGTATGCGCCCTCGCCCATATCGCCCACGCCGTGGGGACCCGGGAAAGAGGTAGGGTGCGCCAGAATTCCGCTCGCCCGTTCCAGTCTCATGCGCTGGCCTTTCGTGAAGTGGCTCTCGATCGGTAGCGACTCGGCTTATGGCTCTTCGAGGCTGTCGCGCAGGATGTCCATGTGCTCGAGCGCGAGCCCGGTGCCAATTGCGACACATGCAGAGCGGGTCGTCCGCAACATAGCAGGGAACGCCGGTTACCTCAGTGAGCAGATCGGGAAGATGGCGCAGGAGCGCTCCTCCACCGGTAAGAATCATGCCCTTATCGATGATGTCGGAAGAAAGCTCAGGTGGTGTTTCTTCCAACACCGCTCGCACCGCGCCAATGATCGCTTCCAACGGTTCAGTTATAGCGTCCGTAATTTCGTTTGCGTGAATCTGGATAGTGCGGGGCAAGCCGGCTACCTCGTCGCGTCCCCGTACTTCCATCACGACATCTTCATCGACCGGCATGGCGCTGCCAATGGTGATCTTGATTTCTTCCGCGGTCCGTTCGCCGACCCGCAGGTTGTATTTCCGCTTGATGAAGTTGGCGATGGCTTCGTCGAACTTGTTGCCGCCCACCCGCAACGATCGCGCCACCACGATTCCGTTGAGCGAAATGACCGCCACTTCGGTGGTCCCACCGCCGATATCGATGATCATGTTGCCCGACGGATCGGCAACCGGGATGCGTGCCCCGATAGCGGCCGCGAGCGGCTCGCTGATGAGAAACGCCTTGCGCGCGCCTGCATTGAGCGCCGCATCGCGAACCGCCCGTCGCTCGACGCCAGTCACGCCGGCGGGAACGCAAATCATGACTTCAGGCCGAACCAGCGAGAATCGCCCGCACGCCTTGTTGATGAAATAGCGCAGCATTTCCTGGGTGACGACGTAGTCAGCAATCACGCCATCTCGCATGGGGCGAACAACTTCGATCGTTTCCCGCGGCTCGCGACCGAGCATGTCGCGCGCTTCCAGACCGACAGCTTTGACTTTACCGTCCTTGGCAGAGATGGCGACCACGGAAGGCTCGCTGATCACGATGCCCCGGCCACGAACGAAAACCAGCACGTTCGCGGTGCCGAGGTCGATTCCAATCTGTTTTGCCACTCAGGGAACTCCGACGTCGTACGATCGTCTTCGAATGCTGCTATTCGGGGGTCATGGGCGCCCGATCTCGACGCCAAGTCAGCAAGCGATTGTACCATGGTGCATTCGCGGGGCCGCCCCCCGCGGGCGCCGTCAACCGCCAACGCACGAGCCAGGAGCACGCCGTGGAAGGCGAGAACAAGCAACCGGAACAACGTCCGAAAGAGCAGCGGTCAGCCGACGGACAGGGAGCCAACCGAGACGAGTCGGAAAGCGGGTCGAAGGATCGCAACCGCAACCGTCGATCGGTGGTGGCGGCGGAGGGCGGCCGAAAAGAGGTCTACCGGTTCGACGATCAGATGGAACATGCCATCTGTCAGTTTGTGACCCATCGGGCTCCCCGGGCTTTCCCGGTGAACGGCCGCCCAGAGATTGCGACGATGCCGCCAGTAGGAGGTTGCCCGCACCGGCTCCTCGATTCTTTTGTGTGACCAGCAGCCATGACGGGCCGCATCTTTGGCCAAACGGCGACGAGGCTCCATAGACAGGACGAACCGCTCACATGGCAGTCTCCCGCATCCGGCCTGACGCATCGGGCCGCATCGCTTCCCATCCTTGCGTCGTTCGCGCTGGCCTCCGGGTGCCTGGTCAGCCTGGCGGCTCGACCCCGGCGGCAGATTGGATCTGCTGACCGCTGTCGCGGCCAGCATCGCGGCTGGAATCGTGGTCTTGCAGGCGCCCGGGAACCGGCAGTACCCGTGGGCGGCGCTGTCTGTGCCTGACCGCGGCAATTATTTGCCTATGTCAGGGCGTGCTTGGAATCGGCTCGTCAGCGTTGAACGCTTCGGTTTGGCTATTTCTTGCGATCGGCATCGTTTGCTGGAGTGTGGATCCGACCGGACTTGCTCGAAAAACGTTGGTTTCGAGCGCGGCTCTTGCGCTCATGATTCCGTTGCTCCTTACTCGATTCGGAGGATCGCCAGTCCGCCGCCGCGACACAAGTACTCGCCGCGATGTGTGCAGCGGCTTGCCATGTGCAACTGCGCTCGATCGCTCGAAACCGCTTTTCTTCTCTCGAGCTCAGGGTATCCGTCGCCTTGGAGTGCCGGCGGTGCCAGGCATTTCGCTCTGGTTTGCGGCTGGCATGCTCTCGTTGGCAGCTACCGCCTCCGGAGATCGCGCCTGGGCGGTCTCGGCCCTGCTTACGATCTCTGCTGTCTTCCTGGTCGAATCGCTTCCAGCCACCGTCATTTCAACGACAACGGAGGTCGGTCCTCCCACCGACCAGCCACGTTCGTCATATCGTTCTCGTTGCCATCGTGGCTGCGTCCGGACTTGCGGTCGGCTGCGATCGCGGCCGGAACACCGTTCGGTTGGCCAGTAGCTGGCGTCGCACTTGCTGCCTGCGGTTCGCTGGCCGTAATCGATGGGGAAGTGATGCGCGCCGGTGGCCGAAACGTGGAGCGCCTGACGCAACTTGCTCGCGAGAGTCGGGTAGATGCGCTCACGGGTCTTACCAATCGCCGGGGTTTCGATGAGCGCCTTAGCGATGAAGTCGCGCGATGCAGATCGTCACGGGAATCCCTTGTCACTCTTGATGATCGACATCGACGACTTCAAGCAGGTCAATGACCGCTTCGGCCACGCTATCGGGGACGAGGTGTTGCAAACGCTGGCCTTGCTCATCGAGACGTCGATAAGGTCGATCGACATCGGTGCTCGCTACGGCGGGGAAGAATTTGCCGTGCTGCTGCCTGAGACGGATAAAGACGGCGCGGCTGTTGTGGCTGACCGAATATGTCTGGGCATGTTCGAGCACCACTCACCGGTTGCGGCCACAGTGAGTATCGGCGTCGCCGAATTGAGCCTTCTCGAACCTTCCCCTGCGGCGTTGCTCGACCATGCCGATGCCGCCCTGTATGGCGCCAAACGGGATGGGAAGAATCGAGTGAAATTAGGTGCCTGATTCCCGGACGACCGGTCGAGCAGTGCGCAGGATCCCCATATATGCATCGATCGTTTCGCGATCCGAAACGGCGCGAACCACCGTTTCATCCACGTCCGAGTCGAACGCAGCCAGAGCATGCTGGATCTTGTCTTTCGTGCCATAAGCGCAGGTCGCCAGCGGTTGCGCCTGCATTCGTGAAAAATGGCGAGCGTACTGAGGGAAGGAGGCATATCGGTCGCCTTCGCCTGCTAGCTGCTCGAACCCCTCTGGCAACGCAACTCGAACGTAGGCAATCACCTCGCAACGATGGCCCTCGCCTTGCCGACTCCGAACCTCCTGCGCAGAGAGCTTGGCCTGGCGTGGAGTGAGCCAGTTGAGCAGTACCGCGTCCGCCTCTTTGGCCGCCAGGGCCACCATCTTCGGACCAAGTGCTCCAACCGCGACCGGAACGCCGGCCCCATCGCGAATGATATGTATCGCGCCACGCACGTTGTCGAGCGAACCGTAGAGTTCCGCTCCGGCCCCTATGCCAACAATCAACCGATCCTTTGGCAGCCCCTTTTCCTCGATTGCGGTCACAATCGAATCAGGTGGACGCCGGTCGATTGGGATCACTCCGATCCCAAGTCGGATGGTGCTGGTGACTGACGCCGCCAGACGCAATCCTTCGAAGCCGTCTGACCCTGGCGTGTCATTCACCCAGAAGGTGTCGTAGCCATTTGCCTCTGCCGCTGCCGCCAATGGTGCCACGAGTGACGAAAGCGTTGCTGCAGCAATCCCGAATCCACGTCGTGCCATGTCGCGCTGTCCTTTCGATCAGTTGGAGTTTCGCGGAAAGCCGAGTCCCAGCCTCCGCAGCGAGGTATGCCCATGACTTCCGACGATCAGGTGATCGAGCACATCGATTCCAAGCAGCCTGCCTGCTTGATCGAGTTCGACCGTCAACGCGATATCGGCCGCGGAAGGTGCCGGGTCACCTGATGGGTGATTGTGCACGACCACGATCGACGCGGCGTTCTGTCGAACCGCGTCTTGGAAGACTTCGCCAACTCTCACCTGCGCTTGATTGACGCTGCCTCGATAGATCGTTCGCACCGCGAGCACTTTGTGGCGCGTGTCGACCAATACGACCCGAAGCTGTTCGTGATCGAGCGCGGACATTTCCGGACCAACCAATCGAATCACATCCTCGGGAGATGTAATTTGCAACCGGTCATCGGGGTCGAGCGCAACCACGCGATTCGCCAGCTCCAGCGCTGCCCGAAGCCGAGTAGCCTTGGCGGGACCGACCCCATGAATGGCGGTGAGCTCCGATAGATCCAGCCGGGTGACGCCTCGCAGCCCGCCGTTCTCGTTGAGAATTCGTTCAGAGAGCTTGATAACGCTTTCGCCCTCGGTACCGGTGTTCAGGAGGATCGCAATCAACTCGCTCGTTTTGAGTTGCGCCGATCCCCATTTGAGCATTCGTTCCCGTGGTTGCTCCTCGGGGAGCATTTCGCGCACACCGTTGGTCCGTCCCACCGGATCCCTTTCTCTTGCTCCTCAGTCACATTTCGTTCGAGATTGTAGCGGTAGGATCGCCTGCCGATGCGCCCGTCATCGACCGGTTCGCTAAAGCATGCGTGGTATCCTCTGATGTCGAATCGATAGTCACGAACAGTACTATTTGCTGGCTGTCGGTCGCCCGATTCGGGCCACTTTTCCACCGAACGATTCAGGAGAACACCCTTGGTACTCGGCCGGATTTTCAAACGGCGAGCCGAACCCGACTTCCAGCTCGAACAGGGACTCGAGAAAACCCGCCGCGGCGTTTTCAGTGAGATATCCCGGCTCTTCGATCGCGAGACGATCGACGAGGACTTATACGAAGACCTCGAAATGTTGCTCATCCAGGCTGATGTCGGTTGGGATGTTACTCAGGGGCTCGTCGAGAGCATGCGGCGAAAAATTGCCGAGGGTCGCATCATCGACCCAGGGTACGCCCGCGAGATTCTTCGCTGGGATATGGTCGAGCTCCTCGAGGACGCAACCCGCAACCGCCAGGTCAAGATTCTTCAGCGGGGCGTGCCGTACGTGATCATGGTCGTCGGGGTCAATGGCGTCGGAAAGACCACGTCGATCGCCAAGCTCTCCGCATACCACCAGGGCTTTGGTCGTTCGGTGATGATGGCTGCCGGAGATACCTTCCGTGCTGCCGCCATAGATCAGCTCAAGATCTGGGGCGAACGCCTGGACGTCCCGGTCGTCGCGCACGAACAGGGCGCCGACCCGGGCGCGGTCGTCTTCGACGCGATGCAGGCGGCGTATGCCCGCAATCGCGATGTCCTGATCGTCGACACCGCCGGGCGGCTCCACACCAAATTCAACCTGATGGAAGAGCTCAAGAAATTGCGCAAGATCATGCAAAAGCATGTCGAAGAAGCGCCGCAGGAAGTACTCATGGTGATCGATGCGACCACCGGTCAGAATGGGCTGTTGCAAGCGCAAAAGTTCGCCGAGTCGGTCGAGATCACCGACATCATGATTGCCAAGCTCGACAGCACCGCCAAGGGCGGGATTGCGTTTTCGGTTGCAAGGGAGCTCGGTGTGCCAATCTCCTATATCGGCACGGGAGAAAAGGCCACCGACATGGCGGAATTCCATCCGGAAGCGTATGTCGACGCTCTCTTCTTCAGCGCTGACGAGGGCTAACCGATGTTCGAAACACTTTCTGACCGCCTCAATCAGTCACTCGGCAAGCTTTCCAGAAAAGGCCACCTGACCGAGCAGGATGTCGACGACGCGATGCGAGAAGTGCGTCGCGCTCTTCTCGAGGCCGATGTCAACTTCAAGGTCGCCAAAGACTTCATCGCCGCTGTGCGCGAGCGCGCCGTCGGGCAAGATGTGCTCAAGTCACTCACGCCCGGTCAAACGGTCATCTCGATCGTCAACGAAGAGCTGATCAATATCCTTGGCAACGAACGCGAGCCCCTTGCGCTGCCGGAACGTCCGCCCCAGATCATCATGCTGGTCGGGCCTGCAAGGTTCCGGTAAGACCACACATGCTGCAAAACTGGCGACGCTTCTGCGAAAGGAAGGCCGGCTTCCGCTCCTGGTGGCTGCCGACGTCTACCGGCCGGCCGCCATCAAGCAATTGCAGACCCTCGGCAGGCAAATCGACATTCCGGTTTTCGAGGAAGGAACCTCGACAAATCCGGTCCAAATCGCCGAGCATGCGATCCAGTTCGCCAAGGAGCGCGGCTACAGCACCGTCATCATCGATACCGCCGGCCGTTTGCAAATCGATGAGCGGATGATGGCCGAGGTGGCGGATATCGAGCGCACCGTCCAGCCGACCGAGATCTTGCTCGTCGCGGATGCCATGACCGGCCAGGAAGCCGTCAATGTCGCCGAGGCATTCAACGCAACCCTCGGCATCAGCGGCTTGATCCTGACCAAGATGGACGGCGACGCCCGCGGCGGCGCGGCGCTTTCCATCCGCGCCGTCACCGGCGTACCGATCAAATTCATCGGCACCGGCGAGAAGATGGACGCGATGGAGCCGTTCTATCCGCAGCGTCTCGCGAGCCGAATTCTTGGGCATGGGCGACGTCCTCTCGTTGATCGAGCGCGCCAGCGAACAAACCAACGAAGAAGATGCGAAGGACCTTCAAGCCCGCCTGACCAAGGGCCAGTTCAATCTGGAAGATTTTCTCGATCAGATTCAGAAAATCAAGAAGATGGGGCCGCTCAACCAGCTCCTCGAAATGATTCCGGGCATGGGCGCTCAGCTTCGCCAGGCGAAAGCGCAAATCTCCGATGACGACTACAAGCGCATCGAGGCGATCATCTACTCGATGACCTTCGAAGAGCGCCGCCGGCCGCAGCTCATCGACGGCCGTCGCAGGCGCCGCATCGCCAAGGGAAGCGGCACCACGCGCGAAGAGGTGTCCCAGCTCATCAAGCAGTTCGAGGAGATGCGCAAGATGATGGCGCAAATGGGCTCGATGACCAAAAAGGGCAAACTCCCCAAGAGCCTCCAGGGGCTGCCATTCGATCTCAACTAACCAATGGTAAGCTCGTAATTCCATCTCAGGAGTCGTACAATTTACAGCATTATGACGATCTTCTTTCCCCTGAAAGGCACCCATGAGCGCTACCGGAGTAACCGTTTACACCACCTCGACCTGTCCCTGGTGCGACCGCGTCAAGGACTTCCTCGGCAAAGCTGGCGTTCCGTATGAAGAAAAACGAGTCGACAGCGACTACGACGCCGCCATGGAAATGGTCAAGCGTTCGGGCCAGCAGGGCGTCCCGGTCATAGCGGCCGACAATGACGTCATCGTCGGATTCGATCAGCCGCGCCTGGCGCGCATCGTCGACCGCTACGGCAAAGCCAAGCGAGCCCCACTCGGATTGCTGGCCGCCGACAGCGAGTCGTATTTTGCCAATCACCCGGAGATCGAGGCGGTTTACCCCGAAGGTACCCGCGGCATCTATGTGGGCGAAGTCAAGCCCGGCAGCGTGGCCGACAAGGCCGGCATCCGGCGCGGCGATGTGGTGACTTCGGTGGCAGGAAAGCGGGTCAAGAATATGGCGACCCTCGACCAGCTCATCGACACGCTCGATTCCGGTCAGCACGTCAGCGCCCGCTATGTCCGGCCCGACGCGACCGGCGAGACGACGTTCCAGTTCTAGCCCGATTCGTTCTCCTGCGACCGCACCTGACGCAATGGGTGCGGTCGTTGCATTGACGCAGGCCCAGGGGACTTTCAGCCGTGTTCGATCCCAGCAATCTGGAATTGGCGCTGCGCGTGATGGCGGCGCTGCTGTGCGGCGGCATCATCGGTCTCGACCGCGAGCTGCGCTCCCACGCCGCCGGCATGCGCACGCATGCGCTGGCTGCGGAGGGTGCCGCGCTCTTTACCCTCGCCGGCATTCTCATAGCGAGCGAAGCACGCGCGGTTGGCTACATCGGCGTCGATCCCAGCCGAGTCGCCTCGACCGTGGCCCAGGGCATCGGGTTCCTGGCAGCCGGGGTTATCTTCGGATCGGCGGCCAGAGTAAAGGGCCTCACGACCGCGGCTGGGCTATGGGCAACTGCAGCGATCGGCATGCTGTGCGGAGCCGGCTTCTACTTTCTGGCCTTCTTTTCCACGATCGCCACGGTGATTGTTCTCTCGGTCTTCAAGGTGGTAGAAGATCGTGTGGCACTGAGATTCGTGGGCGACGACGAGGATTCGCACCAGCGCGATATCGACGAGTGAGCCGTTATCGCGTTTCCCAGGTTTCGGCCAGTTCCGCGATCTGCGTTTCTGAAAGCCGTGGCTCACGGTAGAGGCCGGCCGCCTCGCGCTGCCGGTAGGTCTCATAAAGCAGCACGGCACACGCCACCGAGATATTGAGACTGCGGATCATCCCAACCATCGGAATAGTGACGATCCGATCCGCACCAGCCATGGCAGGTTCGGTCAATCCGCTCATTTCGTTGCCCAGGACGATCGCGACCGGACCGGTCAGATCGATTTCCGTCATCGGAATCGCATTCGGGCCGCCGCCGGTAGCAACGATCGAGACACCCTGCTCTCGTAAGACTGCGTAACAAGCGTCGATATCCGGATGCTCGAAGAGTTCCAGCCATTTCGCGGCGCTTCCGGACGTTCGCCGCGAAAACGCGCGATGCGGTTTCGTCGCCGGGTCCTGAACGATGTGAACGCTCATCGCGCCCACCGCATCGCAGCTCCGCAATACTGCCGCGACATTGTGCGGATCATGCACGTTTTCCAATACAACCGATAGATCGGGCTGGCGTCGATCCAGCACATCATGAATGCGCTCGATCCGCCGGCCGGTGCGTGGAAAGCGGGCTGTCTTGGGCGGAGCGGATTTTGCGAGTTCTTTGCGATCGGTGATGAATGGATCGGTCATGCCTCACCCTGCTCCACGCTCGAAACTGCGCACGATCTGGAGCTGATATCGCCGATCGAATGTCGGCGAGCATCGCCCACACGACCAGACCCCGACGCGACTGCGCGGAACTTCCATCCGGCATTTCGGGCAAGCATAGATGTATTTGGGAGCGCGCCGTTTCACAGGCTTGACACACGAGCGCACCTCCTCCATCGATGCTCCGGTCAGCTCGCTGACCTGAACCGCGATTCGGTCGAACCCATGCTTGGAATGGCGGCGGCGGTCACCATCGATTCGATGCCGCATATGCAAAAGTTCTTCACAGACCACGATCTCGAGCGACCTGGGTTGCGAGAAGATCGATTCGCTTGAGATTGATCAGGATGAGATGCTTGCCACGGCCAGGATGATAGACATAGGCTCCTCCGATCGAGCCGCCAACTCGTCTGCCAACCCATTCGTTATAGGTGGTACGGTTGGTCGTGATCCAGAGGTCGTCGGACGGTAGCGAGAGCCGTTCGATATATGTTGCGACAAACGCCAGAATTCGGGCGTCATCGGTGTCGAGAATCATGCGGAAAGAGCGCCTCGTGACTATGTGCGGGGAACATCGAATGAAATCCAGCCGTTGCCAGGCCGAAAGCAATGGTACTCGCCGGTTGCGGCATCGGGTCCACGCATGAGTGAATCCGCTCTCGACCGGCCACATCTCGCGATCGTCACCCACGACATCTCGTTGTCGCACTTTCTGACCGAAGGTCTGGTGTACGAGGGCTACTGGACCAGCGCGATCGGCAGCGGGCTTCAGTTCCTGGAAGTGCTCCGCCTGCGGACATTCGATGCAGTGCTTCTGGATGCGGGCCTCGGCGACATACCCGTGCAGGAGGTCATTCGCCGCATGCGCGGAACCTCGGATCGCGCCGCCCCAGGGCTACCGAGAAGCGCAATGCCGGCGATCGTGATCGCCGGCATTCCAGGAGAGATAGCGAATGCTGAAGTGTTGGCAGCGGGTGGTCAGCTCTTGCTGGAACCGCCGCTGGAAATCGACGAGGTCGGCGTCGCTATCAAGCAGCTCCTCGGTCGGGCGGCGAAGTAGCTTCTGAAATATTGCCAGTCACAGAATAAACCACGAACTCACAGATATTCTCGGTTCGGTCCCCGATTCGTTCCAGATTGTGCGCCGCCCAAAGCAGATGGGTCGCGCGATTGATGGTGGCCGGGTCCTGCATCATATAGGTCAACAGCTCGCGATAGACCTGGTTGTAGAGCTCGTCGATCTCGTCGTCCATCGCCATCGTCTTGCGCGCCAGGTCAGCGTCGGATTTGATGAATGCATCCGTGGCGCTGGTCAACATGGCGCGCGTCAAAGCCGACATCCGGGGAATATCCACCAGTGGCTTGAGCGGCGGCTCATCCGCGGTCAGCATGACGATCTTGGCATTGCCTGCGGCATGGTCGCCCATTCGTTCGAGCTCGGAGATGATGTGCAACCCCGCGGCGATCTGGCGCAGGTCGCCGGCCATCGGCGCCTGCATGGCGATCACTGCCAGTGCTTCATCTTCGAGTCTCCAGCGAAGCTCGTTGATGTCACGATCCGCGCTGACCACCTGCTGCGCAAGTTTCACGTCCTGATTCTTCAGTGCGTCGGTCGAGCGGGCAATTGCCTTGTCGACCATGGAGCTCAGCTGCACCACCTGGTCTCGCAGTTCACTGAGACTCCGCATGTACTGTTCGCGGGTCATCGTGTCTCCTTTCCGTTTCCAGGGCGCCTAACCGAAGCGTCCGGTGATGTAATCCTCGGTCCGGCTATCGCGCGGATTCGTGAAAATTTCGCGAGTCGGGCTCGATTCGACCAGGACGCCCATGCGGTTCTCGCCCAGTGAGAAGAACACGGTCTGGTCAGAAACACGTGCGGCCTGCTGCATATTGTGCGTCACGATGGCAATCGTGTAGTTCTTTGCAAGCTCCCGCATCAGGTCCTCGATACGCAGGGTCGAAATCGGATCCAATGCCGAGCAAGGTTCGTCCATCAGGATGACATCGGGATTGTTGGCCAACGCCCGTGCGATACAAAGTCGTTGTTGCTGGCCGCCGGAGAGCGCCAGTCCGCTTTGGTCGAGTTTGTCTTTGACCTCGTCCCAAAGTGCCGCTGAGCGCAGGCACCACTCGACCAGCTCATCCATGCCTTTGCGAATGCCATTCACCTTGGCTCCCCAGGCAACGTTGTCGTAGATGCTCTTGGGAAACGGGTTCGGCTTCTGGAAGACCATCCCGATTCGCCGCCGCACCATCGACAGGATCGACGCTCGGACGTCAGGATATTCTCGCCGTGGAAGAGAATTTCCCCTTCGACACGCGCGGTTGGAATGAGATCGTTCATGCGGTTGATGCACCGCAGAACCGTGCTCTTCCCACATCCGGAAGGTCCGATAAGGGCGGTGATGCGGTGTTTGGCGATATCGAATGAAACATCCCCGACGGCGTGAAAATTTCCGTAGTACACGTTCAAATCATTGATATCGATCAACGTTTGACCGGCAGCGGCAGCGTTCCGGGGCTTCGACGATAAGCGGTCGTTCGAGTTGTTGCGTCATGTGGTTTACCACCGGGTCCTCGACGAGAAGCGCTGCCGGACGATGATTGCGATCAAGTTCATGGAAATGAGCAGCGCAAGCAAGACGATGATGCCTGCGGCTGCCAGGTCGCGAAATTCAGTTTGAGGACGCGACATCCAGTTGTAGAGCTGAATCGGAATCGTGGTATACGAATCCATAAATCCGCTGGGTTTCGAAGTCACGAATCCGGCCGCCCCGGCGACCAGCAATGGAGCCGTCTCACCGATCGCCCGCGAGACCGCGAGGATGACTCCGGTCAGAATGCCGGGGACTGCCGCCGGCAAGCACATGGGACGCCGTGACCTGCCATCGGGTGGCGCCGACTCCATACGCCGCTTCCCGAAGCGACCAGGGAATCGCCTTGAGAGCTTCCTGGCTCGAGATGATGATGACCGGCAGGCTCAATAGCGCCATGGTCAGCGCTCCCGCCAGCACAACGCGGCCCAGGTCGAGCCATTGCACGAAGATGCCCAGTCCCAGCAATCCGTAGACCACTGAAGGAACGCCGGCCAGATTCGAGATGTTGATTTGCAACATTCGAGTCCAGCGATTTTTGGGAGCGTACTCCTCGAGGTAGATGGCTGCGGCAACGCCCATGGGAAAGGCCACCAGCAGCGTCAGCGAGATGATCCAGAGCGTGCCTGATATGGCGATACTCAGACCGGCATTTTCTGGTTTTCTCGACGGCGGATTGGTCAGCAGGCCCCAGCTTAGCCAGCCCCATCCCCGCTGAAAGATGTACCAGAGAAGAACGGCCAGCGCTGCCACCGCGAGCAATGTCGCGGCCAGAAAGGCCACTTTCCCGACCGACGCGATCCTTTTGCCGCCGGCTCAGGTTGCCGGTATCGGAAAGTGATGTCGACTGAGGCAGGATTGGCGGGGAGCTCATTCGTACTCCTCCCGGAACCGCCGGACAAACCAGTTGCTAAAGATATTCAACGCAAGCGTCATGACGAAAAGCAGCAGTCCCACTGCGAAAAGCGAGTAATAGATGGTCGATCCACGCGGTGCGTCGCCGGACACCACTTGCACGATGTAGCCGGTCATGGTTTCGCCGGGTTGCAATGGGTTGGTCACCATTTGGGCTTTGGATCCCGCCGCGAGCGCAACGATCATCGTCTCTCCGACGGCACGTGAAGCCGCCAGAATGAACGACGCCACGATTCCGGACAGCGCTGCCGGCACGATGATGCGGGTGGAAACTTCCAGTTTCGTCGCGCCCAGCGCATACGCGCCCTCGCGCATTGCCCGTGGAACCGATCGAATTGCGTCCTCGGACAACGACGCAATGAGCGGCACGATCATGATGCCTACCGCGATCGACGCCGCCAGCACGTTGTAGACGCTGGTCTGCGGCCAGACCGTTTTGAGAATGCTCGGCGTAATAAACGTCAGGGCAAAGAAGCCGTAGATGATCGTCGGAATACCGGCCAGCAGTTCCAGCACCGGTTTCAGCACTGCGCGGGTCCGGGGAGATGCGTATTCACTCAGGAAGATCGCGCTCATCAAGCCGACCGGTACGGCAATGAGCATCGACAGGAAGGTAACCATCAAAGTCGCGGAAACGAGCGGCAGAACGCCCCACTGCTGTTGATTCTGGAAGAGCGCCGTCCAGGTCGTTCCCGTGAGAAAGTCGACGACAGAAACATCGGCGAAGAAATTGACCGCTTGCGCCAGCAGCACCACGACGATTCCGATCGTGGTCAGTACCGACACAATCGCGCAGGCGAGGAGAACGTAGCCTGCCGTCTTCTCTGTGAGGTGTTGCCGGCGAAGCAGTTTTTGATCGACGTACGACCCGCCAGGCCGAAAGAACGGCAGAGCGTCGGGTTGAGTCTCTCCGCTTGTCCTTGGTTCTGTCGCCATGAATGGCCTTCGCTCTACACTCGCCATGGGTATTAAACCGTACCTCTCCCCCTGCGTGACGGACGGCTCCGGAGTCCGGAGCCGTCCATCGTCCTGGCGCGAGAGCGACTAGCTCGCAGACTCAGGTGTACCGGTGCCATCGATGGCGGCCAGCAGCTCGGCCTGGTCGTCGGCATACACCTGGTCAGGCGAGGCGACGTATCCGACATCGGCCACCAGCTCGCGGGCCGAAGCGATGTAGAACTTCAGGAACTCCTGAACCTCCGGGCGCTGGATGCTCTCGGCATTCACATAGACATAGAGCGGGCGCGACAGCGGCGAGTAGCTGAGATCGCGCACAGTGTCGGTGCTCGGGGCGATGCAGCCATTGCCGCTATCGACCGCAACCAGCTTCAGCCGGTCCATGTTCTGCTCGTAGTACGCGAGGCCGAAGTAGCCCAGCGCGTTCGCATCGCCGGCGACGCCTTCGACCAACTGGTTGTCGTCCTCGCTCGGCAGGTAGTTGGTGGTGGAGCTACCTTCTTCACCAACGATCTGCGCCGTGAAGTAGTCGAAGGTGCCGGACGCAGTGCCTGGTCCGTAGAGGCTGATCTCCTGATCCGGGAAGGACGGGTCGATCTGATTCCAGTTGGTGGCCGGGTTCTCCGGCTGCCACATCATTTTGAGCTGGTCGACCGTCAGGCAGTCGACAAAGTCATTTTCCGGGTTCACCACGATGGCGATGCCGTCGTAGGCAACTTCGAAGACGTAGTAATCGACGCCATTGGCCGCGCAGGCCGCAGCCTCTTCGTCCTTGATCGAGCGGGAAGCGTCCTGCAGATCGGTTTCACCGTTGCAGAAGCGCTCGAATCCGCCGCCCGTGCCAGAGATGCTCACTTCGAGCTGAACGCCGGGTGCGACCGACGCAAACTCCTCAGCCACAGCCTCGGTGATCGGTCCAACAGTCGACGATCCATCAGCAACAATCGTGCCCGAGAGATCGCCAGCGCCTTCAGAGGCCTCGTACGGAAGCGGGGTGGCTTCTTGCGCCATCACTCCGCCGAGCGAAACGGTCAATGCGAGCCCCAGGGCAGCTGCAGTCCCGAGCAGCGTGCGGCGCGAGCCTCGAACAGTCACGAACGACATTCTTTCTCCTTTTCCGACGAGCGGATGGGTGACGCCGGGTACATCGCCCCGGCTCTTCGCTGCCAACGCGGCAGAGAATTCGAAGGGAAACAAGCGAGGTCGCGTCATCAGGAGGCGACCTCGAAGCGATAGCCGCTGCCATAGACCGTCCGGATCATTCCTTCCGGAGCGCCGGCATCGCGCAATTTGGAACGCAACCAGGACATGTGGACATCGATCGTTCGCTCGTCGACAAAGATGTCGGTGCCCCAGACCGTGTCCAGGAGTTGTTGTCGGGTGAAGACATGGCCAGGGGCCAGCGCGAGCTCACGCAACAGGCCGAATTCCTTTCGGCTGAGCGAAAGCTCCGATTCGCCAAGTTGTGCGCGCTGGCTTTCCAGCTCGATCGTCAACGGACCGCGATAAAGCACGGAGGGCGGCCGCGCAGCCGGTATGGAACGGCGCCGCATGGTGGCCCGCACCCGCGCCACGAACTCCCGCAAGGCGAAAGGTTTGACGATATAGTCGTCAGCGCCCATCTCCAGCCCATCGATCTTGTCTTGCTCTTCGCTTCGGGCGGAGACGATGAGGACCGGAACATCGCTGCGAGTACGAATCTGACGGAGCACGGCCAGGCCGCTCATTCCTGGCAACATGAGATCCAGCACCACCAGATCGATCGCGTCGAGCTGCTCACGCACCACGTTCATCGCAGCCTCGCCATCGGCGACGCTGATGACGCGATACCCGGCACGAATCAGGTTGTAGGTGGTGGTGCTGCGCAGGGTGGGATCGTCTTCCACCAGCAGAATCGCCGGGCTTTGGGCCGTGGCGAGCGTTGCGTGCAGTGCTGTCGTCGGTTGGACGGAAGTTCGGTCGTTCATCACGCCCGAATGCTAGGTCGACTCCGTTATGCGCCGGTTATCGCTCTGTAAATTCTTTGTTAGCGCGCAATCTGGACTGCCTACGGCACCGGAGTTGCGGCATTTGCTCGCAATACCTGGAGCGCCGCGTCGAGCTGGGCATCACCTTTTTCGTTCGGCGGTGTATCTTCGACGTCGATATCCGGCACGATGCCAACCTTGTTGATCGCGTTCCGGTCCGGCGTCAACCAGTGCGCGAAAGTCAACCGGAATGAGGATCCGTCTTCGAACTCGTGCACCCGTTGAACCGAGCCCTTGCCGAAGGTCGTCTTGCCGACGATAGTGGCGCGATCGTAATCATGCAGTGCGCCCGCCACGATCTCGGCGGCACTGGCAGTTCCGTTGTTGACCAGCACGACCAATGGGATGTCATACGCGTTGACATCCCCTGACAGAATGGGTTCCTCGATCTCGTCTCCCTCGACATTCGGATCGAAGTCTTCCCAAAGAGCGGCGCCCGAATCGGCTGGCACGAAGCGCCCAATGGTTTCCTGCGCGCTCTGCACCCAACCGCCACCGTTGTTGCGCAGGTCGAGAACGATGCCATCCACGCCGTCGTTCTTCGCAGCCTGGATTGCTGCATCCAGCTCGTCAGCGGTCTTGTCCCCGAACACGACGATTTCGATCACGCCGATGTTCGACGCTTCGTCACGTGTGTAGGTAACTACGGGAATAGGTATCTTGCGGCGCTCGACGTCGAGCGCGGTGGGCTGCCCACTACCCCGTTGCAGTAGCAATGCGACCTTTTCGCCTGCCGGTCCCTTGAGCAGATCGAGCGCTTCGGCATCGGTCAAGCCTTCTACCGACGTCCCATCGATTTGCAGGATGACATCGCCGGCCAGAATGCCGGCTTCTTCTGCAGGTGAGCCTGGTATTGGCGCCACGATGGTCATCTTGCCATCACGTGAAGCGACCCAGACGCCGATTCCCTCGAAAGTCCCGGCGAGCTGATCGGCGGCGCGCTGTTGATCGTCAGGTGGCAGATAGGTCGAATAGTCGTCGAGCCCGCTTGCCAGTCCGGTAAGCGCATCTCCTTCGAGATCGCTCCAGAATTCGTCATCGTCCTCGCCCGATGGCGGCCGTCCGTAATATTCCTGCGCGATCAGCGCTTCGACTTCCGACAGGCGAGCGAGGTTTCCTCCGTCCTCAGACGGAGAAGAAATCGCATTCTCGCTGCCAAGCTGGGCAGGAAGCCATTCTCGTTGCGCGAGCGCTCCCAGAAAGAAGGCGGTCAACGCGACCAGGACGCCCACACTCACCAGGAATGTCAGCAACACCGGCTTTCGAACAGTGATTTCGGAAGTGGACATGAAAGACTCTCGAACGCAAGGTGATCGATGCAGCGCAGGCCGCACGCCAAATCGGCAAGCTTGATAATACGTGCCGTAGATGAACGGGAGCCAGCTTCGGCGAGGTTCTCAAATTGATTGAGAGGGTTCGCGGTGTTTCTGGCGATCGATGTTGGCAACACCAACGTGCACATTGGGCTCGCTTCTGACCTGACCAGTCCCTGGCTGCGCACCTTTCGATTTTCGTCTGCCCGCGACCGAACGGCGGACGAGTGGCATGCCTTGCTGGATGTCTATTTCGAAGTCGATTGCATGTGATCGCTGCCAGGTGGCGATGTGCAGCGTGGTGCCGGCAATCACTCGTAGCCTGACTGAGTACATCGAGCAACGTTTCGGCCTCCCTCCGCTTCTGGTATCGAGCCAGCTCCCGCTTGGCATCGACGTCGCCACGGAGCAACCGCTCGAAACTGGCACTGACCGGCTCACCAATGCGGTTTCGGTCGATGCGCTTTATGGGCGTCCGGCCATCGTGGTCGATTTCGGCACGGCAACCAAAGTCGACGCGCTCGACCGGGATGGTCGATTCCTCGGCGGGGCAATAGCAACCGGGCTCGGCGTGAGTATGGATGCGCTGGCTTCACGGGCCGCTCGGCTCTACGCGGTTCCGATCGACGTACCGTCGCAAGCGATTGGGCGAAACACCACCACGGCTATCCAGGCCGGCGTCGTGTTGGGCCATCTCAAAATGGTCGAAGGCCTGGTCGAGATGGCTCGGCAAGAGCTTGGCGGCTGCGACATCGTGGTGCTCACGGGTGGAAACGGCGCACTTTTCGCAGAGAAATCGGCCAGTCTCGGTCCCTACGAACCGAATCTCACACTCGACGGACTGCGGGTCATTGCGAAACGGGCGCAGGTGAGTTAACGGTTGGTAGCTCCCTGCTAAGCGCATTCGGGGAATCGCCAGCGTTGCGTGAAAGCAAAATGTCAACCTCTCCGGTCTCCACGAGTCTGCATCGTCGAGGCGCGAGGTCGGATGGTAGTCAGGACCGACGTTCAACACCAGCATCGACCCGCCGGCAGAATTGCGCAGACCTTGACAAGAAAAGAACATATGTTCTATATGGAGGTAAGCGGCACATCGGCGGACAGATGCATGCCTGGGCAGTGCCCCAGTGCTACCCGCCCGGCTTCCCCGCCGTCACCCAAGGCTCCACGCGCGGACTCATCGTTGAGTGATCGTTCGTCGAGAATATTTCGATGCAACACCCGCATCCGACCAGGGCGAAGCCATACCTTCCGCGATGTGTACATCTCAGCGCCGGAAATGCCTTCGATCCTGACCATTGCTGCAAAACCGATCCCCCAATTCTTCTTGAAGACCGGTGAATACCTAACGAACCCGCCACCTCGGACAGTCACGTTTGTGACGAATCGCTTGACCTTTCTATAATGAGTTCACGATTGCTTGCGTCCAATGGAGGTCTGCCCGGTGCAGACGATCCGCTACCGAAGCCGTCAGCCTGATTCGAACGCCCCGGAAACGGTGCGTGTCATCGGCTGGCGAGCGGCCGCATATCCAGTCGCGCGACTGCCCATCGACGAATGATGGGTCGACCGGCCTGAACGGCTCTCGATGAAGGAGACCCCGTGAAGCATTACTCAGCGGACAAGATTCGCAATATCGGCCTCTTCTCGCATGGTGGCGCGGGAAAGACATCATTGGCCGAGGCGATGCTGTTTGCATCCGGGGCAACCACACGACTTGGGAAGGTCGAGGACGGTAACACCGTCACCGACTTCGATGTCGATGAGATCAAGCGCCACATGTCGATCTCGCTCGCGCTCGCACCGGTGGAATTTGGCGACCACAAGATCAATGTCATCGATGTGCCGGGTTACGCCGACTTCCTTGGCGAGGTCCAATCCGCACTCGCCGTGGTCGACGCAGCGCTCATTCTCTTGGACGGTTCGGCCGGCGTGGAGGTCGGCAGCGAGAAAGCTTGGGCGCTTGCGACTGAGGCAGATGTTCCCAAGATACTTTTCGTCAACAAAATGGATCGAGACAACGCCGACTTTGGCCGAACGATCGAGTCGGCGCGTGCGGTTCTCGGCCCGATGGTTGGTCCACTTCAGCTCCCGATCGGTTCCGAGAAGTCGTTTCGCGGCGTGGCCGACATTCTCTCGGGCCGCGCATACATGTTCGACGATGCCAATCCGGGCAAGTCGATCGAGACCGACATTCCAGACGAGTTCAAGCGACCAGTGCGCGAAGCGCGCGGCCAGCTCATCGAGGCGGCCGCCGACTCAGATGAAGTGCTCATGGAGCGCTATCTGAACGACGAAGAGATCAGCGACGACGAGCTCCGCCATGCGGTCGAGCTCGCAATCCGCAACGGCGACATGGTTCCCGTGTTCGCCGGGGCAGGATCGTCGATGAAGGGTGTCGACCGTCTGCTCGAGGCGATTGTCCACTATGCGCCTCCGGCGTCCTTGCGCACGGTCACAGCGACCAACGCGAAGGGCGAAGAAGAGCTCAAAGCGGATCCTTCCGGACCACTTGCCGCACTGGTATTCAAGACGGTTGCCGATCCGCACGTTGGGCGAGTGTCGTACTTCCGGGTCTTCTCAGGGTCGTTCAAGTCAAATGGCTCGGTGTACAACCAGCACGCCGAGAAGAGCGAGCGAGTTGGGCATGCGTTCGCTCCACGAGGGAAGGAGCACCTCAATTCCGATGCGATCGAAGCCGGCGACATCGGCGCGATCGGGAAGTTGTCGGTGACCCATACCGGCGACACCTTGAGCGACGAAAATCACCATCTCGAGCTGAAACGAATCGACTTCGTGAAACCGTCCTACTCCGCGGCAGTCAATCCAAAGACCAAGGCGGATCTCGACAAGATGGGACAGGCGCTGCATCGCATCGTCGAAGAGGATCCGACGTTGCAGCTCGGCCGGGACTCGGTCACGGGCGAATCGATCCTTTCCGGACTTGGCGAACCGCACGTTCAAATTGCGATAGAGCGGATGACGCGACGGTACGGCGTCAATGTCGAGCTCGGCCTGCCGCGCGTGCAATATCGCGAGACGATATCCGCCCGAACGAATTCTGAGTACAAGCACAAAAAGCAGACCGGCGGCGCCGGGCAGTATGGACATGTCTTCCTGGAGCTCGAGCCGTTGGAAGCAAGCGAATTCGAATTCAGTGAGCGGGTGGTCGGCGGATCGGTGCCGAGGAATTTCTATCCAGCCGTGGAAAAGGGCGTCCGCGAAGCGTTGGATGCGGGACCGGTGGCGGGATATCCGGTGGTAAACGTCAAGGTGACGCTCTACGACGGTAGCTATCACGATGTCGATTCGAACGAGATGGCGTTCAAGATCGCTTCGAAGGAAGCGTTCAAGAAAGGCATCCTCATGGGCAAGCCGATTCTGCTGGAGCCGGTCATGACGATTTCGGTCGTGGTGCCAGACGGGTTTACCGGCGATGTCATGAGCGATCTCAATGGCAAGCGCGCTCATGTCACGGGCATGAATCCTGCTGCGAATGGTTCGACGCGCATCGATGCAACGGTTCCCGGCGCAGAGATTCAACGCTATGCTACCGACCTTCGTTCCATTACCCAGGGGCGAGGATCGTTTACGAGCGAGTTCTCGCATTACCAGCCCGTTCCGCCCAACCTGGCCGAGCAGATCAAGTCGGAGGCGCGGGTTCGAGAGGAAACGGCTGCTTGAGCCAACAGAAAATGTCCATGGGAGAGCCGGTAGTAGGCTCTCCCACTCCCCTTTCCACCCGCACCGCCCCGTATGTCGTTACCTTCGACGGCGGCGCCGACCCCAATCCCGGCAAGGGGTACGGAAGCTTTCACATCGCAAGCCCCACCGGGCAGGAGATTCTCGAACGGCGAGATTTCTCCGGTTCCGGAACGCCAATGACGAACAATCAGGCCGAGTATCGGACGCTCATCGAAGCGCTGATATTTCTGAAGCAAAAACTCGGTGAGCGAGCCGCGCTGGAGCATGTCCGTGTGGATGGCGACAGCCAGCTCGTGATCAATCAGGTCCAGGGAACCTGGAAAGTCCGGCAAGAGAATCTCAAGCCACTGCGCAGTGAAGCTGCCACACTCGGGTCCAGCTTTGGCTCGATTAGCTATCGCTGGCATCGAAGGGACAATTCGGTCCGCTTGCTGGGGCATTGAGCTCGCCCTGCACAAACGGCCCCTTCATCCTCTATAATCACGTTCCGGCTGATGGGCGGTTAGCTCAGCTGGTTAGAGCGCCACGTTGACATCGTGGAGGTCACTGGTTCGAGTCCAGTACCGCCCACCCCAAGCGCCCGCTCGCAAGAGCGGGCGTTTTGTTCGAGACCGAGGACGCGTCGACGCGTGACCCCCACTCCGGCCCACACATGAATCGCCCAACATCCGACGTGACATCCCGCATCCTGCGCGTCATTGCGTTGCTCGCCATGGCAGCGACGATGCTCGCTGGATTTTATGTCCCGGTTTCCGCGCAGGCTACTCAGCTCGAAGGCATTTCTTCCAAGCGCTACATCGTCATCGACGCGGAAACTGGCGAGGTATTCGTCGAGCACAATGCCGATGAGCAAGCAGCGATCGCCAGCCTGACAAAAATCTTCACCACCATCGAGGCGCTCGAGCTGGCCGGACTGGACACTCCCATTACCACGAATAGCTCCGATCTTTTCGGCGCGGATTCCACCACGATGGGCTTCGGCCCAGGTGAAACCTTCTCACTGAAAGATCTGCTCTACGGGATGATGCTTCCGTCCGGCAACGATGCTGCCCATGCCATCGCCCGCTCGCTTGGCGACGACGCAGGCGATACCGACCAGCAAGCAGTTGCCAACTTCATCGACCTCGTCAACCAGCGTGTCACCGATATGGGATTGACCAATACCCATCTCATGAATCCGCACGGGCTCAGCGAGGATGGGCACTACTCCACCGCGCGAGATCTCGCCACATTCACGATGTACGCGCTGAAGTACCCGACATTCCAACAGGTCATCGGCACGAGCTCCTACACGACCGCCGACGGTTACTACTACGTGAGCAATACCAACAAACTACTGAACGGCTATGCGGGAATCATCGGCGGGAAAACCGGGTACGACGATGAGGCGGGCTACTGCCTCATCGAAGTCGCGACCAGGGACGGTTCGACCATGATCTCGGTCACGCTCGACGGTGAGGCTCCCGATATCTGGTACCAGGACAATGCCATCTTGCTCGACTATGCCTTCGCGGCGAAAGCCGAACGCGAGGCGTCCGGCAAGCAAATCACCGGCGATCGCGTGAGCTACCGTGACCCGGACGCCGCTCGAATTCTGGCGCAAAGTCGAGGCGGAAATTCGATCGGCGTCATTCCGGGCGCTTCACCCTCGCCGGTCGTGGATTCCGAAGCCACCCCCGCTCCGGAAGTCACCGCATCCCCCATGGCTGCCGCGACCAACAGTCAGGAAGCAGGAGCATCGAGTGGTGATCGCCGGGTGTCGACGCCCGTAGTAGCAGTGGGTGCGCTCGCCGCGCTTGGCCTGGCCGGTTTCTGCGGGTGGATGGCGCTGCAGCAGTCGCAACGCCGAAAAGCAGCGATGATCGTGCCGTCCAATCTGCAGCCAGACCACGAACTGGATTGACAATAGCCGGGCTCGCTCCGTATGCTCTGCAGCAATTGAATACCTCCGGCGCGTCGAACGGGACGAGTACCGCCATCCGGAACGTCAGAGAGCTTTCCCTTCGCTGAAACGAAAGCAGAAACCGGGAGCGGGAAAACCAACCGGGAGTGCCTGAGCGGCTCGCCTCGATATCGGCGACAGTGAGAGAATCCAAACGATTCTAAATCAGGGTGGAACCACGTCAGCCAGACGTCCCAGTGTGGGCGCCTGGTTTTTTTGTTGTTCACGATTATGTAAGAAAGCGACAGGCGAGATGGTACAGGCAGACTTGCACGAACTCTCCGAGGAGATGGACATTGCCTTCGATCCAGAAGCGGCCGGCGATTTCGAGCTGGCGCGCATGCGGCATTCGACCGCGCACTTGATGGCAGAGGCGATTCAGGAGCTCTATCCAGACGTCCAGTTCGCAATCGGACCGGCCATCGAGCACGGTTTCTACTACGACATGGACCTGCCAACGCCGCTGAGCTCAGACGATCTGGCAGCAATCGAAGATCGAATGCGCAAACATCAAAAGGCGGCCGAGCGGTTCATACGCAAGGAAGTTTCCCGCCAGGAAGCGCTCGATATCTTCGGCAACAATCCGTATAAGGTCGAGTTGATCAATGGGTTCGCCGAGGGCGAATCGATCACCACTTACCAACAGGGAGATTTCCTCGATCTCTGCCGAGGTCCGCATGTCGAGGCGACGGATCGGATCGGTCCGTTCAAGTTGCAATCGGTCGCGGGCGCATACTGGCGGGGAGATGAAAATCGCCCGATGCTGCAGCGCGTCTATGGCACGGCCTGGTTCACGCAGGAAGATCTCGACGCTCATCTGGCCAAGCTGGAGGAGGCTCAGCGGCGCGATCACCGCCGGCTCGGCAAGGACCTGGAGCTCTTCACGGTTTCCGAGGAGATCGGACCGGGGCTGATCCTCTGGATGCCGAATGGGGCAACAGTCCGGTACCTGGTCGAGCAGTTCGAGCAGCAGGAGCAGTTGGCGCGCGGTTATCAGCTTGTCTATACGCCGCATATCGCGTCGGAGAAGATCTATAAGATCTCCGGGCACCTCGAGACGTACAAAGAGAACATGTACTCCCCAATGTCGATCGAGGACGTGGACTACTACCTGAAGCCAATGAACTGCCCCGGTCATATCATGATTTACAAGAGCAACGTCCGATCCTATCGTGAGCTGCCGGTGCGCTATGCCGAACTGGGAACGGTCTATCGCTACGAACGCTCAGGGACGCTACACGGAATGTTGCGCGTGCGCGGGTTCACGCAGGACGATGCACACATCTTCTGTATGCCGGATCAGGTAATCGACGAGGTCGAAGGCGTCATCGACCTGGCAGAGCATATGGCCGGCGTTTTCGGGTATGAGTTTCAGACGTATCTGGCGACGCGGCCGGAGAAGGCAATTGGCGACGATGCCGTCTGGGATCTCGCGATCGAGCGACTGAAGACAGCAATGGATCGGCGCGGGTCTCAGCTACAAAATCGACGAAGGCGGAGGCGCGTTCTACGGTCCGAAGATCGACATCAAATGGGTCGACGCACTCGGCCGCGAATGGACGGGCCCGACGATTCAGGTCGATTTCAATTTGCCCGAGCGGTTCGATGTGAATTACATCGGTGAAGACGGCGAGCGACATCGCGCGGTAATGATTCATCGCACGTTGCTCGGATCGATGGAGCGCTTCGTTGGCGGTTTGGTCGAGCACTACGCGGGAGCGTTTCCCATGTGGCTCGCGCCAACGCAGGCCGTGTTGATCCCGATTACCGGCGACCAGATCGAGTATGCCAATCAGGTCGCGCAGCAAGCTCAAGGACGCGGGTATTCGCGCCGATGTCGATGACGGCCGGGATCGCATGCAGGCGAAAATTCGCAATGCGCAGCTCAAGAAAGTTCCATTCATGCTGGTCATCGGCAAACGCGAAGCCGAAGCTGGTGCGGTCGCTATACGCTTGCGCACAGGAGAAGATCTCGGCGCCATTCCAGTCGAGCAGGCTGATAGCGATGATGAGAGACCTGAACGCCAGTCGCGCGATCGAGCTGTCACCCAAGACGGACGCCTGAGACCGCATCCGCTTTGAGGAGGAACACCGATGGATAAGAAACGAGTCGCGGTCGTGATCGCGCACAACTTCGAGGATTCGGAGGTCATCGATCCAGTGGCCGCCATCGAGGCTGCGGGCAGCGAGGTGGTGCTGATTGGGGTCGAACTGGGAGAGGTCACGGGCAAAAAGGGTGCATCGCTTTCGGTCGAAACGACCTTCGATGCCCTTGGTGCAGACGCGGTCGGCCAGTTCGATCTCTTGCTCATCCCCGGAGGCGGCGCGCCAGAAAATCTACGCATAGTCGATTCGGCGGTCGCGTTCACCAAGTAATTCGTCGAGTCGGGCAAACCGGTTGCGTCGATCTGCCACGGCCCACAGCTTTTGATCTCTGCCGGGGTGCTCGAAGGCCGAAGAACCACCGCGGTCAACAAGATCACGAGACGACATCAAGAATGCCGGTGGAATTTACGAAGACGCACCGCTGGTGATCGACGGGAATCTGATCTCATCGCGCACACCGCGCGATATGGATGTGTTCAATCAAGCAATCGTTGAGGCATTGGGAGCGAAAGTACCGGCATGAGATTGTCCCGAGAGCACACCACTCCCGACCCCGCAAGTGCTGAGGTAGCACCTTCGCCGGCGATCGAGCGGCTCAATTCGGCGAAAGCATGGATCTTCGATATGGATGGAGTCCTCTATCGAGGCAATGCGCCGCTGCCGGGAACGGGTGATCTCTTCGCCACGTTACTGTTGCGGAATATCCCATTTCGTCTCGCGACCAACAATTCCACGTTGACTCCCGACCAATATGTCAAGAAGCTCGAGAACATGGATCTCGAGGTCCCGGCGGAATGGATCGTGACATCAGGGGTTGCGACTCGCGAGTACCTGTTGACGCGCTTCCCGAAAGGGTCCGCCGATCTATGTAGTCGGCGAACCTGCGTTGTTCGAGCAGCTCTTCCTGACCGATGATTTGATTCAGGCGAACGGAACCGACTTGCAAGCAGCCGCGGTGGTGGCTGGGCTCGATCGGAAGTTCACGTACGACAAGCTGTCCGAGGCGCACAACCAGATTCAGAAGGGGGCCGCGTTCGTTGCCACGAATTCCGATGTCACGCTGCCAACCGAGCATGGTTTGGAACCCGGCTGTGGATCGATCATCGCGGCCATCGCGGCGTCGACTGGTGTTACTCCGGCTATCGTCGGAAAACCAGAAACCCTGCTCTTCGACATGATTTCTCGCCAGCTCGATGTTCGACCCTCCGATATCGTCTCGGTGGGAGATCGGCTCGATACCGATATCGTGGCCGGAAGCCGAGCAGGAACGCTGGCAATTCTGGTGCTTGACTGGAGTCTCGACCCGCGCCGAGATCGCCCACGCCGAAGCACGACCCGATCTCGTCTTTACCGATTTGAACGCGGTACTCGCCGCGATTCAGTCGCCGGTGAGTTAGCCATGCGCCTTACCAAGGACATTTGCCTGGTCGGCGGCGGGAATTCCGGTTTTGGACTTTCAGCCCCGCTCGACTGCCACATCTATGTCATCGATGGAGGTTCGGAAGCGGCAATTGTCGATGCCGGCATGGGCGGGAAATACGGTGCGACCGAGCAAATCCTGGCCAACATCGAGGAATCCGGGGTCGATGCCAGCAAGATCAGCTCGTTGCTCCTGACCCACTACCATGCCGATCACGCTGGCGGAGCGGCCGATTTTCGGAATCGCCTGGGCCTGGAGGTCTATCGGATCGCCGCTGACGGTGGCCACCTTGGCAATCGGTGATGAGGAGCAGATTAGCTTGCCGTTTGCCAAACAGTCGGGCTTTTATCCTGCTGACTACTGTGTTCGAGCCATGCCCGGGGCGGGGAACGCTCACCGAGGGAGCAAGTTTTCCAGTTGGCGATTTGACGGTCACTGTCTATGAGACGCCAGGGCATTCTGACGGGCACGTTTCCCTACTCGTCACCGGTGGCGATCGCACGTATCTGATCGGCGGGGATCTGGTGTTTTATGGCGGTACGATCATTGCGCAGAACATTCATGACTGTTCGATCCAGAATTACTCCGCTAGCACGTTAAAAATGGCCGGAGTCGAATTCGATGCCTTTTTGCCGGGGCATCTTTCTATTTCGTTGACCAATGGAAAACGCCACATCGATCAGGCGGCTACTCAATTCAGGCAGCTCATGATTCCGAGAAACGCGATTTAAGGTTTCCTCGACGAGCGCAACCATGCGTATTTACGAATGACTGTTTCCTGAAATGATCTGGCGCACTCAGTTCGGCGGGGGAATGTGCGCTCGGCCTTCGGCAGCGATCGATTCGCCGGCCCGCATTTCGGCTTTCAGACCGTCAACCCGGGCGAACTCTTCCAACTCATGCCCGAGCTCTTCGAGCTCCTGACCGCCGGCCATCATTTCGACGACCTGCTCTCGCGTCACGTCTTTCTTCTCGAATGTGCCGTAACTCGTGCCGCGATTCAAAATAGTGAATCGATCGGCGATCGGATAAGCATGATGGACATTGTGCGTGATGAAGATCACGGCGATGCCCCTCGCCCGCGCTTGCGCGATGTAGCGCAGCACCACGCCGGCCTCTTTCACTCCCAGCGCCGCCGTGGGCTCGTCGAGAATCAGGACTTTGGCTCCGTTGTAAACCGCGCGCGCAATGGCCACCGACTGCCGTTCGCCGCCGGAAAGCGTCCCGACCGCTTGCTGGGTATCTCGGACATTGATGCCCATCTTGCCCAGCTCGTCGCGGGTGACCTGGTCGGCAAACTTCAGATCGAACCGCTTGAACGGTCCCCAGCCTTTGGTCGGTTCTGATCCGAGAAAGAAGTTTCGCGAGATGCTCATGAGCGGAATCATCGCGAGATCCTGGTAAACCGTCGCGATTCCCGCATTAAGCGCGTCACGAGGCGAGGAGAAACGAACCGGGTTTCCCTTCGAAGAGATACTCGCCCCGATCGGGGTCGAAGACGCCTGAGATGATTTTGATAAGCGTCGACTTGCCAGCCCCGTTGTCACCGAGAAGGCAATGCACCTCGCCATACCGCGCTGCGATAGAAACATGCTCGAGCGCAACGACAGTCCCGAAGTATTTGCTGATGTCGCGGAGCTCGACCGCAGGGGTGTTTCTGTCATCGTGCCAACACCGCCCGCGAGCGAACGAATCGATTGATGAGCACGGCCGAGAGGAGCATCCCGCCAAGCACGAACTGAAACCAGTCTGCATCGATGCCGGCAAAGATGATGCCCTGCTGAACCATGCCGAAAATCAATGCCCCGAGCGCCGCTCCAAGCGCCGAACCGTATCCGCCGGTGAGCAGCGTTCCCCCGATGACCACAGCCACGATGGCATAGAACTCGCGATAGGTACCGCGTAGAACATCCGCGCCGCCAAAGCTGGTCACTTGAATCGAGGCCACCAGCCATGCGGCAACTGCCGTGCCGATGAAGAGGGTTATTTTCACGCGAGTGGTAGGGACTCCGAGATTGCGCGCTGCCTGGAGACTGCCCCCCACACCTGGAATCCAGTTTCCAAATTGCGTCCTCAGCAGCACCCAGGTGGCGGCCAGGGTCAACACCAGCCACCAGACAATCGAGATCGCAAAGTTGGTTCCGAAGAGATGGATATCGCTGGCAAAGATCTTGGTCGCGGACGCGAATCCCGGAAGCTCTTTCAGACCACCGAGTTGCGTTCGTACCCGTGATCTGCCGAGTGATGCCGATAGTCGCACCACGAATCATGAACAGCATCGCAAGCGTCACGATGAAGGACGGAAGACCGGTCTTGACGACCACGATGCCATTGATGACGCCGATGACAATCGAAAAGACCAGCGCTGCTCCGATCGCCGCCCAGTAGTTCCATCCATATTCGGATGAAAGGATGGCGATGATCATGCCGCAGGCGCCAATGGTCGATCCAATGGAAAGATCGAACTCGCCGCCGATCATCAGCAGCGCGACCGCAACGGCCAGGATGCCAAGCTCAGCGGAGACTTCCAGATAGTTCGCGGTTCCCCGCATCGTCAGGAATCCGCTATCCCCCGCGATAACTGCGAAGATGATCCAGACGACAACCGCTCCCGCGATCGCGCCCATTTCTGGCTTGACGAGCAGCCGTTTCAGCAACGGAGTCGACTTGGGCTCCGCTGTTGGAGCGGTTGCCGGGGATACCTGGGCCATCGGATTCACCCGCTATTTGGATTCGTGGCGCCCGGCCGGAACAGACTGTTCCGGCCGAGCGCAACTGAACGAAGAGGACGCTATCTTAGCGGGTGCCTGCCGCGGAGAGCTCCTTGATGCGCGCTGCGTTCTCCTGGGTCACGAAGCCAGGGCCGGTCATCAGCACCGGATTGGCGATCGTGTTCAGGTTGGTGTTGTACAGCGTCAGGAGCACGATCGGCAGGTAGCCTTGCAGATACTGCTGCTGATCGATAGCGAAGAGCATGTCGCCCGCCTCGATGGCGTCGAGCACTTCAGGTGAGAGGTCGAACGTCGCCAGCGGAATCGTGCCAAGCTGGCCACCATCGGTCAGGGCTGCCAGTGCCGGGGCGGCGCCGGTCGGGCCGAGCGTGAGGATGCCGTTGATCGTATCGTCCGCGGTAATCGCGGCGGAGATGCGTTGCTGTGAGCCGGTCGGATCGGCAAGGTCGACGGCGATCGTTTCAACGGTTCCGCCGGCCTCGGCGAGCGCATCGGTGAAACCCTGGCAGCGCAGGTCGAGTGCTGCATTTCCGACTTCCTGATTGACGCAAATGGCGTTGGTGACGCCAGCTTCAGCCATCCGCTGTCCGCCGCCGAATCCTGCTTCGTATTCGGTCTGGCCAACGTGCGTCAGGATCCCGAGCTCAGCCGCGACATCGCTTCCAGAGTTCATGGAGATGACCGGAATGCCAGCTTCGACTGCGGCGGTGATCGACGCAGAAAGCGCATCGGCATCCGGAATCGAAACCACCAAGCCATCAGGGCTGGTGGCCACGGCGGCATCGATCAGCTGCGACATGGCGACCATATCGAACGGTGCCCGGAGCCTGGTACTGGACATTGACGCCCATGTCCTCGCCAGCCTGAGCAACGCCGTTCTGAACGACAGACCAGAATGGGTCGGATGCCTGGCCGTGTGAAACCACCACGATGTCAATATGACGAACGATCGGTATCCTGAGCGCTGGCGTCCTGCGCGAATTTCATCCCGCCGAGCGCGGCGAATGCACCAGCGATCGCGCCGGTCTTGAGAACGGTGCGCCGATCAACGGCGGGAGTGAATCCTTCTTCGATCATCTGCTGCCTCCTGCAATGGAAACGTGCGGGTTGGAACGGTCCACCCTGGACCGGCAATGTGCGGCGCCAGAACCACAACTGCGTTCGGCGCGCATCTACCCTGTGCGATGGAAAAACAGTATCACCGTGTCAAGTTTAAAGCTAGCGGTTCCTAGCCGCTAAGACACCAGCACGCCTTCGCGGACAAGAAACTCACGCATGGCCATGTTAGCGTTGCCGACTGCGATCTCTCCGGTTTGCTCCCCGTCGAGCATGCGTTGCAGCTCGGAAGCCAGCAGGAGCTCTAGCTGTGCGTAGTACGGCGAACGTGGGCGCGGAGATGACTCCGCCAGCAGTTCCAGCAGCTTGGGCAGATGCGGTTGTGCATCGATTGCTGCGTCGGCGGCATAGACCGTAGCCACCACAGGTGGGAGCATTACGTCGAGCAAAGCGCGTTGGGTATTTTCGCGAGACCAGCCACTCAAGAAATGCTCGCGCGGGCCTGGGTCGTTCACTGCCGACCGGAATACCGGCAATCCAGACGCCGGTCATCGAGCGACGTTCGATCCCAAGCTGAGCGGGCTGTAACGCACATTCCATCGGACCCGCGTTTCGAGCGGCTTCGACCTCTCCGGTTCCGAGCAGACTGGACGCCCAGAAGTCGGACATCATCGCGACATTGCCGGCTTGGAATCGCTCGGTATTGCTAGGTTCACCAGTTGCGTCCGACTCGATCGGGCTCATTGACGCGAGCTGTTCAAACATCGCCACTGCCGCTAATGCTTCGGCGGTATCGAGTTGAGGCACGTTCGTCTCGGGGTCGATGAGGTCTTTGCCATATCCACGCAAGATCGGAAGAAAGCTGTCGACGATCTGGTGCAGGTCCGAGTCGAGATCGCGTAGCCTGCCAACCCGTCGTCAGGATCGAGCGTGGCGCCAATGGAGTGAGCCGCGGCGAGCGTGTCGTCCCAGCTCACCGGAGCCTGCAAGTCGTTGCGATTCAACCAGGACGGTCGCATGACCAAGAACTGGGAATCTCCAAGCCATGGCACCCCACAAGGAGCGGCGTCGTCAGGAAATCGAGCCACCGAGTTGGCAACCGGCACCACGAACTCGCTTGTCTCCCAGCTGAAGTTCACAGGATTGAGAAACGATGCGAACTGGGGAATCCATGGATCATCCATCGAAACAACATCGAAGGTTGGGGAACGTTGCGTGAGCGCCAGACTGAGTTGGCTGTAAAGGTCAGCCATATGCAAGCGGCGTGACTTCGACCTCGATGCTCAATTCGTCGGTGTATGAGGCAATGAGCGGCTCGAGCCGATCGGCATGTGCGTCCAGCATTGCCACGGTGAGGGGAGCATTCGTTCTGAGCGGCCACGCGAAACCGAGGACTCGATCCTGGCAAAATTGCGACGGTCCGACGAACGCGAAAGCGAAGCCAGTTGCTGCCAGCGCAGCGGCGCGACAGCAATGTTCGTCGATTGGACCTTAAATTCATTGCTCCCCGGTGCTCCTGACCGTTCAGCGCACATGCGGACTCAGTGTAGGACCGAATCCTCAAGGTAGCGTGAATTGACATTGGTGCGATGGGTCGGTAGCATCCGGCCAGATGGGGCGAACGCGATCAAACTGTTCGGTTTCGCACGTTATTCGCTGGTTAACATCTTCAGATAAAGGCAACGACGCTTTGACTTCAAAACGACTGTCTCAACGCTCCAACGCAGGAGCTCGACGAGCTTTCCGCTCGTACACGCGAGCTCATCCTACGCTCCGTTTTCAATGCTGGAGCAGGCCACATCGGCGGGCCACTCTCGGTCACGGACATTTTGGTCAACCTTTACTTCGACCGGATCCACACCGATCCACTCCGCACCGCACATGCCCGATCGCGATCGGGTCATTTTGAGCAAGGGGCATTCATCGATCGCCCTTTATACCGTGCTGGCGATGCGGGGCTACTTCCCAATCGAAGAGCTCGACACTTTCGACGCGATCGACTCGCGGTTGCAGGGCCATCCATGCATGAAGACGTTGCCGGGAGTCGATATGTCGACTGGATCGCTTGGTCAGGGGCTTTCGCCCGGTGTCGGGAATGGCGCTCGGGGCGAAACATGCCGGACTCGATTTCCATACCTGGGTCATTCTGGGAGACGGCGAGATCCAGGAAGGCCAGATCTGGGAGGCCTGTTTCGTGGCGGCTCGTTTCGGGCTGGGAAATCTGACCGCCATTCTCGATTACAACAAATTGCCTCAATTCGGCTGGCCCAGCGAAGAAGGCTATTCCCGCTCGCGGTTCATCGAAGATCCAGCGGCGAAATTCGCGGCATTCGGTTGGGCCACCATCGAATGCGATGGTCACGATCACGCGTCGTTGCGCACTGCCTTCGATCGGGCAGAAGCGGCCACCGACCCAACCAGTTGCCATCATCGCGAACACGATCAAAGGGAAAGGCGTTTCCTTCATGGAAGCGAATCACAACTGGCACGCCAAAGTTCCAACCCAGCAAGAGCTCGATGACGCCGTCGCCGAGCTTTCGATCGGCTCTGCTGGCGGGAATCGTATGAGCCTGAAGCTCGTGCCACTCGCACCGCAACCCTGGCAAACCGCCGCGCTGCGCGAGGTCTGGGGACAAACGCTTTGCGACTTGACGAGCGCCGGCGCGAATACCGTGGTGCTCGATGGTGACCTCGCCAACTCGACGCGGGCAGACATTTTCGCTGAGTGCTTTCCGGACCGCTTCTTCGAAATGGGAATCGCCGAACAGAACATGGCTGGGGTCGCAGCTGGGATGGCAACGCTTGGTTACACGCCCTGGCTGAGTAGTTTCGCCGCTTTTTTGACCAGCCGCGACCTCGATCAAATCCGGGTGGTGATCGCGCAACCGTCGCTCGACGTGAAAATCTGCGGTGGATACTCCGGCATTCTCACCGGCAAGACCGGCAAAACTCACCAATCGGTGGAAGATATCGCCACATTCCGAGCGCTGCCAGGGATCGATGTCATTGCCCCAGCGGATGGGCAGGAGCTGAAGGCGGCCATGGCGGCAATGGCTGTTTCAGGGCGACCAACGTACCTGCGCCTCACGCGTGACGCGTCTCCAGTCATCTTCCCCGAGGACTACGATTTCGAGATCGGCCGCGCCGTGCTGCTGCGCGATGGCGGCGATCTGGGAATCATTTCGACAGGTATCCAAACCGTTCGGGTGCTGGAAACCTGGCAGACAAACTGAACGAACGCGGCTATTCGATCGCGGTCCTCCACGTTCCGACGATCAAACCCATCGACGAAGCGGCTATAGTCGAAGTCGCCGAACGCACGAACCTGATCATGACCGCTGAAGATCACTCGATCATCGGGGGGCTCGGCGGAGCCGTTGCGGAAATACTGGGAGAGCAACGTCCCACCCGGATGAAACGGATCGGTATCCAGGATCGATACGGGGAATCGGGAGCGAACGAAGCACTGCTGGAGAAATACGGACTCTCGGTCGACTACATGTTTGGCCGAGCGCTGGAATTGCTTGGCAGCAAAGGAATGGAAGCCGCATGACCCCATCTGCCCCCATACGGAGTCGGCGTGTTCGGCGCCGGACGCATCGGCTATCGCCATGCCCGAACGGTCGCGAACGAGGTTCCCGGCGCGCGGCTGGCAGCAATCTGCGATGTCCAGCTCGAGGCGGCGCAAGCGCTGGCGGAACTGACCGGCTGCGATCGCGTTTCGGCCGATCCTGCCGATATTCTCGAAGACCCGGCAATCGACGCGGTCGTGATAGGGACGTCGACCGATTCGCACGCGCCATTGATCGAGGCTGCTGCTGCGGCCGGTAAGCAAATCTTTTGTGAGAAACCGATCGCGCTCGACCTGGAAACCACCGACCGTGCCATCGCCGCGGCCGCCGCGGCCGGAGTCCAACTCCAGATCGGATTTCAGCGTCGCTTCGACAAGGCGTACGCCAAGGCGTCGCAAATGATCGAAGATGGCCAGCTTGGGGAACATCGAGATGGTGCGCGACACGATGCGCGATCCAAATCCTCCGCACGAGTCCTACATTCCCACAAGTGGTGGCCTCTTCCGGGATATGGTCATTCACGATTTCGATTGTGTCCGCTGGGTCATGGGCTGCGAACCGGTCGAGGTCTTTGCGATGGGCGCCAATTTGGTCGACCCCGTCTTTGCCAAATATGGCGATATCGATACCTGCACGGTCAACATACGCTTCGAATCAGGTGCGCTTGGCGCCATCGATGCAAGCCGGCGGTCCGGGTTCGGCTATGACGTCCGTACCGAGATCTTCGGATCGAATGGCGCAATCATGATCGGCGAAGGCCGCGAAACTCCCCTTTATCGCTACAACAGCGACGGTGTCTGGAGCGACCATATTCATTGGTTTCTGGAGCGCTTCGATGCGGCATATGTCGCTGAAATTCGGGCGTTTGTGGAATGCGTTCGGCACGACATGCCGGTGCCGATAACGGGGAGCGATGGCAGGGCAGCACTCGCGATGGCCTATGCTGCTGAAGCATCGATCAAGGAAAACGCTCCGGTTTCCATGAGCCGTTTCGCGGTCCAGACGAGCACGACCATGAACGCGCGCGAGCTGATACTGCATTCTGCGGTCGACTCAGCCGACGGCGTGCTGATTCACGTCGATACTGAATCGGCAGGGTGGGAATTCATTGGGCTGACCGTGCATAGGATTGATCTGGGCGCGCCACTTTCCGTAGAAAGCGATGGGTCGGAGTACGCACTTGTTCTGCTCAGCGGGTCATGCGACATCGTCCACGGAACCGAGCGCATTTCGCTGGGTCCGCGCGCCAACGTGTTCGATGATCCTCCCTGGGCGTATTACCTGCCAGTGGGATCGAACTGCTCCGTCGAGGTGGAATCGACGGCCGAGATCGCGATCTGCCGATCGAAAGCGACCGTTGCGCATCCCCCAAGACTGATCGCTCCTGAGGACGTGGCCATCGAAATTCGCGGCGCAGGGAACGCCAGCCGCGAGATTCGGCACATCATCAAACCGGAATTTCCGGCCGACAGCGCTGCTGGTGGTCGAAGTGATTACCCCAAGTGGAAACTGGTCCAGCTATCCGCCGCACAAGCACGACATCCACGATATGCCGCGCGAGGCCGATCTCGAGGAAATCTACTACTACCGAATTGACTCACCAGACGGATTCGGATTGCAGCGGCTCTATACCGAGGATGGATCGATCGACGAAGCGTTCGTCATCAAAGACGGCGATCTGTTGCTGGTTCCATTTGGATTCCATGCATTCGCTGTCGCACAGGGATACACCGGGTATTACTTGAACGTTTTGGCTGGTGACGAGTCGGTGCGCACCATGCAACCGTCGGACGATCCAAAACACGCCTGGGTGCGAGCAACCTGGAATGACGAAATGAACGACGGCATCATCGGCTGGAAGGACATCGCCGAGAAGATCAACGGCGACGCTGGAAAGCGAATCCGATAAGCCCGAGTCGCCCAACGGAGGGAACGATGAACACGGTTCGATTGACGACGGCGCAAGCGCTGGTTCGCTTCCTTTCCAACCAGTACATCGAGCGGGATGGTATCGAACAGCGCATGTTCGCCGGGATGTTCGGCATCTTCGGACACGGCAATGTTTCGGGTATTGGCCAAGCGCTCGAAGAAGTCGGTGACGATCTCACCTACTACCGCCCACAGAACGAACAGGCTATGGTGCATACCTCCATTGCATATGCCCGGATGAAGAATCGCCTGCAGATGATGGCGTGTACGTCTTCCGTTGGGCCCGGCGCCCTCAATATGATCACCGGCGCAGGCACCGCCACGGTAAACCGGTTGCCCGTGCTCTTGCTCCCGGGAGACACGTTCGCAAACCGTGTCCCGCATCCGGTGCTCCAACAGCTCGAATACACACTGGGTCAAGACATCTCGGTCAACGATTGTTTTCGACCGGTGTCGAAATTCTTCGATCGAATTCAGCGGCCTGAACAGCTCCTGTCGAGCGCACCCGAAGCGATGAGGATACTTGCTGATCCGGCGGAAACTGGCGCAGTGACGCTGGCATTCCCGGAAGATACCCAGACCGAGATTTTGAACTGCCCCGAGCGGTTTCTGGAGAAACGGGTTCATCGCATCGTGCGTCAGGTCGCTCCGGAGTCAGAGTTGCGCTACGCAGCCGCATTGATCGGAGCAGCGGAGCGACCGCTGATCGTGGCTGGCGGCGGGGTGATCTACAGCGAAGCAACGTCCACGTTGGCTCACTTTTCGGAAGAATTCGGGATTCCCGTGGTCACCACCCAGGCTGGGAATGGAACCATGCCGTGGAACCACCCATGGTATGCGGGGCCGGTCGGTTCTAACGGTGGTTTGGCGGCAAACAGGCTAGCGGCTGGGGCTGATCTGGTCATCGCGATCGGCACACGGCTTTCCGACTTCACCACGGCTTCCCACACCGCGTTCCAGAATCCCGAATTGCGCATTCTGAGCATCAATGTCAATTCGATGGACGCATATAAGGCGGGTTCGTTTCCGTTGATTTGTGACGCCTGGGAGGCAATCCTGGGAATAACGCCGCTGCTGCAAGCGCAGTCGTACCGCACTGGTGCGGACTATGGAGACACGGTCGAAACGCTGATCCAGGAGTGGAACTCGGCGGTAGATGAACAACGAGCCGGGATAGCGGGAGTCGCGCTCACGCAGGCGCAGGCGATCGGAATCGTGAACGAGGCGACGGAACCCACCGATGTGGTTGTCTGCGCGGCGGGCGGCATGCCAGGCGATCTGCTCAAGTTGTGGCGACCGCTCGACCCCAAGGGCTACCACGTCGAGTACGGCTTTTCCTGCATGGGCTACGAAATCGCTGGAGGGTTGGGCGTGAAGATGGCCGAACCGGATCGTGAGATCTATGTCATGGTCGGCGACGGCAGCTACCTGATGATGAATACGGAGGTGGTGACCTCGCTTGCGGAAGGGCGCAAGATCAATCTGGTGGTCGTGGACAACTCCGGCTACCAGTGCATCCGCGGTTTGCAGATGGCCTGCGGATCGCCTTCGTTCGGAAACGAACTACGTTATCGAGATGGTGCCACGAACCGGTTGGATGGAGACCTGGTGCCCATCGATTTCGCTGCCAACGGGGCGAGTCTGGGAGCGGTTGCATTCAGGGCAACCAATCCGGCCGAGCTTGCAACTGCCCTCCAGGCCGCGCGGCGTGAATCGAAAAGCACGGTGATTCATGTTCGTGTAGACAAAGACATACGCGTTCCAGGCTATGACAGCTGGTGGGATGTGCCGATCGCTCAGAATTCGGATCAGCCGGATGTGCAGGAAGCTCTTGCGGCCTACGAGGCGGCGAGGGAAAAGCAGCGATTTCTCTACTGAGACGAAAAATATTATGTCTGGTTCGGTCGCTTGACACCGTTTCGGATTCCGGGCTAAAATGCACTCCGCTCTTGGAGGCGTGGTGTAGCGGCCTAACATGCAGCCCTGTCAAGGCTGAGATCGCGGGTTCGAATCCCGTCGCTTCCGCCAAGCGGTACATTCGAAAGGCGTTCCGGTTTCTGGAGCGGTATCGAATACAAACTATGGCCGTGGCGGAAACGTCACGGCCATGTTGTTTGTTCGGCATTCTCGTACTATTCGGTCCGTTTGGCCTCAACTGGAGCACCGCGCAGATCTCTACGAGTGCCGACACGCACCGCATTCACAAACGCATGTGCGGGGCAAAACCGTTCAACCGTGCCCAGACAGAAAAGATGGAATCCCAATGTTGGTGGTGATGCAATCGTCCGCAGAGATCGAGCAAATCGAAGCGGTTTGCCAGGCTGCCCAAATCGTCGGGCTTGATTCCATGGTTTTCGAAGGTGAACCTTTGCAGATCCTCCTATCGGGAACGCCCCTTTCCGATATCGAACTCACCCTCACCAAAATGCCGGGAGTCGCTCGACTGGTCAAGCCATCGACAACTCGCATGCCGACGACCAGCAATCTGCGCATTTCCGGAATCCGTCCGCTCGTCTCACCCGCCATTCTGATGGAGCAACTTCCACTGACTACTGACCGAGCGATGCTCGTGCAACAGTCCCGGCGCGCGACCAGCAAGATTCTGAGCGGTGAGGATGACCGGTTGCTGGTAGTGGTTGGGCCGTGCTCGATTCACGATGCCGGCGCTGCGCTCGACTACGCAGGCAGATTGGCGGGGGTCGCATCGGGTCTCGCCGATGATCTTTTGATTGTGCTCCGGGTTTATTTCGAAAAGCCCCGCACCACGGTTGGATGGAAGGGTCTGGTCAACGATCCACGGGGTGACGGGAGTTACGCCGTCAATGAGGGACTGAGCATTGCGCGCGGTCTTCTGCTCGATGTTCTCGATTTGGGATTGCCGGCCGGTTGTGAGTTCCTGGACCCTATCACTCCGCAGTTCATAGCCGATGCGGTGACCTGGGCGGCCATCGGCGCTCGCACGACCGAAAGCCAGGTTCATCGAAATCTTGCCTCCGGGCTTTCGATGCCGGTCGGATTCAAAAACGGAACCAGCGGAGACATCCAGATCGCGATCGACGCGATCTCTGCCGCATCCTATCCGCACCATTTCATGAGCGTTACAGAGCAAGGACAGGCCGCTATCGTAGAAACTCGCGGTAACCGGGATACGCACGTCATATTGCGCGGCGGCCGATCGGGAACGAACTACGATGAAGCGAGCGTTGAGACGGCCCTGTCCGCTCTCAGGAACGCGAATCTCC
The DNA here is from genome assembly GCA_963720855.1 of uncultured Chloroflexia bacterium. Lineage (GTDB taxonomy): Bacteria > Chloroflexota > Chloroflexia > Thermomicrobiales > UBA6265 > JAMLHN01. Next base: position 123,467 of record CAVRGV010000006.1, read on the forward strand.
CGCCGCGTCTCATGATCGATGCCAGTCACGGAAACAGCTCAAAAGATTTCAGGCGGCAACCGGTCGTTGCGTCAGACGTCGCGATGCAGATCGCCCGTGGTCAATACGGAATCAATGGCATCATGCTCGAAAGTTTTCTGGTCGATGGTCGGCAGGAGCTCGATTGGTCCAGGGACATGGTCTATGGCCAAAGCGTTACTGACGCATGCATGGGCTGGGAGATGTTGGTGCCGGTACTCGACGAGCTCGCAGCCGCTGTGCGCACGCGACGGGGGTTGGCTTCAACCAGGTAGCCGGTGGCACAAGCACTCCATCAGCTGGAGATGATTTCGCTCGTGACTAGCCAGACGGTGTAGCCATGCGGCAATGCGTCGAGCCAATTTCGCCACGGCTCACGATATTCGTTGCGCCGAGGGGCCTGATCGGAATCGCAGTATCTGTTGCCTCGACGATTGCTTGGACAGGCCTATGAGTGGCATCGCTTGTAGTGGTCACTGCGATCCCGCCATCTGATCCTCGGTCGAGGTCCATGTGGGATCGTTCCAGAGGACCGCTTGCAGGTAAAGATCGTCGTGCTGGCCGTTTTTGAACCCATACCCACGTAGCAACCCTTCTTCACGCATCCCAATGTTGCGCATGACGCCTGCCGAGGCTACGTTTCCAGGCAGATAGGTCGCCTGGATTCGATGGAAACCACCGACTTCGAAGCACCAGGAGATGACTCTCCGCGCCGCTTCCGTCGCGAACCCTTTGCCGCGATACGCTTCTCCGAGCCAATATCCGAGCTCGGCCCTGCCGCGATCGTGCTGTACGTCGTGCAATCCCATCGCCCCAAGTAACCTGCCATTTTCCCGGTCGGTTATGGCCCAGACGAACGACTCTCCGGTGACGTCTTCCGCTTCACGAATTGCCAGAAACTCGTGGGCGTGCTCGAGGGTATATGGAAATGGAATCGAGTTCGTCCATCGATAAATCTCCGGATCCTGCAGGAGTTCGGTCAGGGGTTCGGCGTCATCCATCGCGTATGGCCGAAGAATCAATCGGGGCGTTTCCAGCACTTCAATTCGCAAGTCGGATTTCATATCTGGTCCTCCTGATTGTCCTGGCCCTTTGTCAAAGTTCGTCCATGCGAAAATAGCACTGACTTCAGAGTTTTGCGGTCTCGATTGAAACGGTGCCGACCATTGCCGATCGGCGACGCCCCTCAGGCGTAGGTCGGCGACCGTCGGACAATTTGCGTTCATTTTGGGAAGAGCGGTGGTATGGAGCATTCCGAGCTAGTCCTGGACTTAGCGCTCGCGCTGGCGGCTGCCTTCGCGGGAGGTTGGGTTGCTCGGCGGCTTGGACAACCGGTCTTGATCGGATATCTGGTCGCCGGAATCCTCATCGGCCCGAACACGCCCGGATTCGAAGCCGACCGCGAGCGGGTGCAGCAACTTGCCGAGCTCGGCGTTGCGCTGCTGATGTTTGGTCTTGGTGTGGAATTCTCCCTGTCGGAGATCCTGCGCGTGCGACGCATCGTATCGGTCGCGGGAGGAATCCAGATCCCACTGACTATCGGTCTCGGCGTGGTGGTTGGATTGGTGGCGGGGTGGAGTGTCCAGGCATCGTTTCTGCTCGGCGGCGCGTTCGCCATTTCGAGCTCGATTGTCACACTCACCTGGTTGATGAGCCGCGGTGAGGGCGATTCGCCACAGGCTCATGTGGCGCTTGGGCTTGGGGTCGTGCAAGATCTTGCGCTGGTGCCGATGATCGCACTGCTTCCCGTGCTCAGCGAGAACGATTCGAACGTACCGCTGGAGCTCTTCAAGTCGATGGCCATCGCAACGGTGGCCCTTGTGCTGGTGATCGTGCTTGGCACGAGATTCGTTCCGCGCATCCTCTACTCGGTTGCCCGCCTCGAATCTCGGGAGCTCTTTCTCCTTATCGTTGTCCTGATCGCACTCGGAACCGCGCTGGCCAGCCAGGAAGCCGGTCTGTCGCTGGCGCTGGGTGCTTTTCTGGCCGGCCTGGTGGTGTCGGAGTCGGAATACGATCGGCAGGTGCTCAGCGAGATTATTCCCCTGCGGGATCTCTTTGCCACGCTGTTTTTCGTTTCGATCGGGATGCTCGTCGACCCGCAATATATTGCGAGTCATGTGCCGGAGGTTGCGCTCTTCACCCTGGCGCTCGTCTTCGGAAAGATGTTGATCATCGGCGCGGCACTGCTCACGGCCGGCGTCAACCACACCACCGCGACCCTTGTAGCGGTGTTCATGGCACAGATGGGCGAGTTTAGCTTCGTTCTGGCAGGAGCTGGACGGGAGGAAGGCGTCGTCGATGAGAATCAATTCGGCGTCATTCTCGCCACTGCTGTCGCGTCGATCCTGCTGACCCCATTCGTGGTGAAGCTCGCGCCGGCGCTGGTGGCCTTTTCAGCGCGGCTGCCGGGAGTGGCGTCCCAGGAGCTCGCCATGGTCGGGGAAGAACTGCCGCACGAAGAACTACGGCGGCACACGATCATTTGCGGGTACGGGCGGGTGGGCGCGGTGCTGGGTGACGCGCTCGATCGGCGCGGGTTCGCGTATACCGTGATCGAGATCAACCCGGCGATCGTGCGGGACCTTCGCAGTCGGGGCATTCACGCGATCTACGGTGATGCCGGGAACGAGCCGGTTCTCGAACATGCCGGTATTCGCCAGGCGCGGGTGCTCGTGGTCGCGTCGGTCGATCTGGTCTCCACCCCGGCTGCAATTCGATATGCGCGCAAAATCAACCCGTCTGTCGCCATAGTGACACGCGCGCAGGCAGCCTCCGAGGTCGAGCTATTACGGTCAGCGGGCGCAAACGAGATCGTGCAGCCCGAGTTCGAAGCTGGGCTGGAATGCGTGCGATTTGTCATGCGCCGATATGGCGTTTCGGCGCAGGAAACCAACGCGCTGGTGGGTCATCGCAGAACCGCGCACTATCAGGCCCCTCCTCCCGGTGCGCAGGACGACCACTGATCTCTGCTATGCCGTTGCGGCAGAAAAGCGATAGACGTTCCAGGAGAGCGGCGGCAACGCATCTTCCAGCAGGTCGACCGAGAACGATGCTCCAGCGTTTGCGCGAGGTGTTACATGGTCAGGTTCGTCTGCAGTGTTCTTCGAATAGGGATCATCGGCATGGAGGCGAATCGCTTGCACCATCCGAAGGGGCAGTTCTCCGTGCAGGGACGCAGCGATTGAAACTGCATGTTCTGTCGAGCGGTTGATGGAGAAGAGTGTGACCGATCCGGTTTCCGGTTCACGCGTGACGATCGACTCGACCGCCGGTTGTTGGCCGTATCGATGAGTGTCGATTTGCGGCCCAGACTCTGAGAGGAAGACGAGCTCGCCGCGGCCGAACCGGGATGCATGCTCGAAGGGATACCACGTGGTTTGTTTCCATATCCGGCCGTCGGTTTCGGTCATCAGTGGGGCAAGCACGTTGACAACCTGCGCAATACAAGCCATGCGAACCCGGTCTGCATGCCGGAGTAAGGTCAAGATCATCGAGCCAACCGCTATCGCGTCAGCGGCGGTGTAGGGTTCCTCGGCAACCGGAGGAGCAATCTGCCAGGGACGATCCGCGATGATCTCCCGGTCGATGTCACGGTTGTGATACCAGACGTTCCATTCGTCGAAACTGAGCAACATGGTTTTCGCGCTGCGCTTGCGCGCTTTGACAAAATCGCATGCGGCGATGACCGTGCGGATTTGCTGATCCATTTCGACCGACTGGACCATCAGATCCTGAAGACCATGTTCCTCCTGCAGATAGAGATGCAATGAGATGTAATCGACGCTGTTGTAGGTACGGTCGAGTACCGTCATCTCCCAATCCGGGAAGGTGTCCATGCGTGGTCCGGAGCTGCCGCAAGCGACGAGCTCGATAGTCGGATCGACCAGCCGCATGGCTTTGGCTGTTTCAGCGGCGAGAATGCCGTAGTCTGCAGCGGGTCGCTGGCCTATCTGCCAGGGACCATCCATCTCATTCCCGAGACACCACACTGGTACTTCGTGCGGTCGGTCGTAGCCATGGGTGCGGCGCAAATCGCTCCATTTGGTACCGCCCGGATGGTTGCAGTATTCGAGCAAATTACAGGCGGCATCCAGGCCACGAGTGCCGAGATTGACTGCCAACATGGCTTGACTACCGATCGACTCCAACCAGTCCATGAACTCATTGGTCCCAATGAGGTTCGGTTCCAGCGATCGCCACGCGAGATCGAGCCGCACGGGGCGGTCCTCGCGCGGGCCCACTCCTTCCTCCCAAACGTAGCTGGAAACGAAATTCCCACCGGGATATCGAATCAACGGCATGTTGCAGGGTTCGAAGCGCTTCCGTCACGTCTTTTCGAAAGCCGTTGGCATCTGCGGTTGGGTGAGCCGGCTGATAGAGCCCGCCGTAAATCCCGCGGCCGAGATGCTCGATGAATCCGGAATAGATACGGGGATCGATGCTGGCGACCGGTTCGTCGAGATACGCGTTAATGACGGCCTTACGCATAAACTCTCCTTCTATCTGCTCAAATCAGCGCTCAGGAGCTGTCCGATCCGTTTGGCGACCGCGAGATAGGCCTCGGTCTCTCGTTGGTACGCAACCGTACCTGACGCTCGGTCGGTAGATTCGATGGTTTGAGATGCCGCATCGCGAACTGAATCGATGTCCTCTCGAAGCTCCTGATCGTGGATCAGGAAAGAAAGAACCTGAAGCTCAGTCCAGAGCTGGTTGTATTCGCTTCGATCGGCGGCGTCGATTGGCTCGCCATGCGGGCCAACGGGCCAGGTGTCGTTCGACTCGACGTCGCTGACACAGTTCCAATAGTGCCGGTCGACGATCGCATGCCATCGAGCCGCGGTAGTCAGGAGCTCCGTGAGCTTTTCGTATTGAAACTGCTCTCGTTGCGACTCGCGTCGTTCCGATCGTCCCCAGCGAGTCTCGATCCAGCTCTGCCCCATCACCAGCACACCGCCCAGGATCAGCGTAAGGACCGGAAACCAAACTTCGAATCGCACAAGAACTCCTTATCGGGGCCACACGGCCTGCCGAAGTTCACGACATCATACCGAGGAGCTCTGTCGCGAGCACGAGGGTTGGGGCGCCTTGATGCGTACAATTCCGAGCACGCTGGCATTCGCGTTCATATGCAGGATCGGAGAGTTCGTTGCGCGCAGCCGTACAGTTCGAAGTTCCAGGGAAATTAGAGATCGTCGACCTCGTGGTGGACAGACCCGGCCCCCGGGAAGTGCTGATTCAGGTCGCGGCGTCCGGACTGTGTCATAGCGACCTCCACTTTCTCGAAGGGAAGTACCACACCGATCTCCCCTGCGTGCTCGGTCACGAAGCCGCCGGCGTGGTCGTGGCGGTTGGCCATGACGTGACCTATTTGAAACCTGGCGATCATGTCATCACTTGCCTCTCCAGCTTTTGTGGGACCTGCACGTTCTGCGTGACAGGGCGACCGTATCTCTGCAATCGGCAGGGGTTGGAACGAGGCTCAGACGAAATGCCCCGTCTGTCGTTCGACGGCGGGAAGGTGAATCAATTCGCCCGGCTCGGCGCGTTCGCGGAACAGATGCTGGTGCATGAAAACAGCACCGTGGTGGTCAGTGACGAAATGCCGCTCGATAAAGCCGCATTGGTTGGATGCGCGGTTACCACCGGGGTTGGTGCTGTCGTGAACACCGCCCGAATTCCGTTGGGAGCCACAGTCGCAATTCTGGGTTGTGGTGGTGTGGGCTTGAATGCGGTGCAAGGCGCCGCTATGGCTGGCGCTGGCAAGGTCATCGCCATCGATAAACTCGCGTGGAAGCTCGATCTGGCCCGCCAGTACGGCGCAACCGATGTGGTCGACGCATCAGAGGACGATGCAGTCGATGCCGTGCTGGAGTTAGTGCCCGGAGGGGTCGATTTCGCGTTCGAGGCGATTGGGCTTAAGGTGGCGGCCGAACAAGCATTTCAGATGCTGGGGAAGGGTGGAACGGCGGTGATCGTCGGCATGATCCCCGAAGGACAGATGATCGAGATCAACGGCGAGCTCCTGATGGGTGACGGCAAAAGCCTGTTAGGTTCGAATATGGGTTCGAACCGATTTCGGGTGGACATTCCGAAATACGTCGATGCGTATCTGGCGGGCAGCCTCAAGCTGGACGAGCTCGTTTCTCACACGATTACACTCGACGAAGTGAACGATGGTTACGCTGCCCTGAACCGTGGTGAGGTGGCAAGGAGCGTTATCGTCTTCCCGGATGTTGCATAGCGAGCGCTTCGCAGGGAAGCCTGCTCTGGTGTAAACTTGCTCGGCTTTCGACTCGGAGAGGTGGCCGAGTGGTTTAAGGCGGCTGTCTTGAAAACAGTTGAGTGAAAGCTCCGCAGGTTCGAATCCTGTCCTCTCCGCCCGCCACCGGCGCCGCAGCCCGAGAGGCGATATTCTGGGAAGGTGCCAGAGTGGTCGAATGGGGCCGCCTGCTAAGCGGTTGAAGGGGCTTAAATCTCTTCCGAGGGTTCGAATCCCTCCCTTCCCGCCGCGAACGGTAGCGAGTTCGTAGTTTCGGTAACCATATGCGCCTGTAGCTCAGGGGATAGAGCGTTGGGTTGCGGACCCAAAGGCCGCAGGTTCGAATCCTGCCAGGCGTACCCAGATCGAGTCGAAGCGCCCGCTAACCAGCGGGCGCTTCTATTTCTTGCGTTTCGGACTGCAAATACAGTGGATCGACGGTCATCAAATAGAAGGCCGGATCGCCGTTCGGGAAGTAGAGCGTCTGCACCACGGTCAGATAGCTCTTGCCCGGGAACTGGCTGCCCTTGTATCGATCCCATTCCTCGACACGAATAGCGATCAACTGACGCCTGGTGAAGTCGATATTTTCCATCCCACCAATGCGCACCCGATCGGCCAAGGGTGAGCCGTAGAAATAAAACTGGGGAAAGACGTAGGCTCCGTTGAAATCGCCAGTTATCAGAAGTTCGTCGTACTGGTCTGAGTGCTCCTGGAAGTAATCGCTGATCGGTCTGGGACCGTACTGCCAGCCCCAATAGTCAGCTGATACCAAGGGATATTCTGCTTCAGGTCCACGGTGAAACCAGATTCCCCAGCCCAGGCCGAGCGCCAGAATCCCTGCCCCAACCAACGCCATCGCCCTGGGTACCTGGAATCTTCGCAAGAACAACGCGATCCCTTTGAATGAGCTTCCAACCAGGAACGGAATCACGATCGCTGCCCAGAAGGTCGAGATCGTATAGGGAAGTACCTGCGGAGGACGGCTGATCGCGTCGGGTACCGGATAGAGCAGGACCAGAAATGCAAATATGAAAAAATAGCGCGACTCAGGTTGCTTGCGAATAAACCAGATCGATGCGATTCCGATCACCAATAGCGGAAGAAGGTAGGGAAAAAGTTCGCCTGCTCCTACGATCGAATGTCGCGTGATGTACCAAGCCTCACCCTTCCGGAAAAGGTAGTCGTAGGAGAAGAAATTCGGGTAGGTCCGCAGTCGTTCGACGAGCACGCCGAGCGTGATACTGCCCCCTTGCTTCTCATCGAGCCGGTCCCAATAGCGTTCGTCGGTAATCGCAAGCCAGGCATGCGGGAGCATGGTGACGACCGCAGTGGCACCGAAAGCCAGAATCCACCGATAGGAACGCCACGCCGAGCGATTCCAGATGAGTTCGGAAACGCAAATCGCCAACACGAACATCGGGACCGCGATAACGAACGACAAGTGGCCGTAGGACGCCACCCCGGCAAGGAATCCTGCCGAGGATTGCAAGCCCGAGCCGTTCGTCCTGCCGAGCGCGAATCCAAAGCCAGGTGGCCGCCATGAGACAACAAAACGATGCCGCATGGCCGAAATTGATGCGTGCGAAATGGATCACGATTGGCTGCGTTCCGGCAATCACGACCGGGACGATTGGATATGGCACCTTGAGCCGTCGCAGCGCGAGATACGCGAAGAAGAGCCCCAAGCCAACGTAGAACGACGAAGCGAACCGCACCCCAAATTCATTCAGTCCAAAGAGCGACACGAATGGCCACGTCGAGTAGACCGGCAACGCGCCGAGTAGCGGGGTTTCGAAGTGCGTATAGAAAATTCGCAGGAACTGAAACCTCGCGTCACCGTTGAATGCACCGGCGGCTTGCAGCCGATCATTGCTTCGTCACTGAAGAGGTTCGGCGGATTCGTTCTCAGATCACGAGCATAGAAAAAGACGACGAGCGCGGCAATGACAAGCGCCGCCGGGGCGACCGCCAACAGCGTTGCGCGGTCGACCGCCACGTCGAGCGGATTGGCGGAGCCTGAACCGATCGAACGAAATGCCTCCCGGCGACGAAGGCTCGAATCGGTGCCCGTACAGGCACGGGAGCGACCGCGACGGGGGTGCAGTTGACGCCGGGCGAGGAGCTCCGTATGTCATCCAAAGGGCGCATGCGATGGCCGCAAGCGTAACGATCAGGACGCCAAATCCCGGACCGGCTACCGCTGCGCCGGCAGCAGCCGCCCACCAGCACGCCAAGCGCGATCAAGAGCTGATTGACGGATGGGCGGTCTTGAACGGTTTCGATTTGAGACGATTCGGAATCGGCCTGGTCAGCCAAAGTCAAGCCTCCAAAGGCAGCGCACGGGAGATGACATGTCAAATCCGGGAGTATTCTGGCTTGTCCGGTCGCGGATTGCTAGAATACCCGGCGGAGAGGTGTCCGAGCGGTTTAAGGTGCCAATCTCGAAAATTGGTGTGGTGTTGAGCCACCGCGGGTTCGAATCCCGCCCTCTCCGCCAGGCGAACCGAGGTAGCGCCAAAATCTGGGAAGGGTCGCATAGTTTGGCCTAGTGCGCGCGACTGGAAATCGCGTAGACGGTAATGCCGTCTCATGGGTTCGAATCCCATCCCTTCCGCCTTCAGTTGTCCACATACCTGCCGACATCACCGGTTTCGCATAGGCGGCTTCGATTTCCGCCAGCGACGCGATCGATGGTTGCGCGCCCGCGCGCGTGACTGCCAGCGACCCCGCCACAGCTGCCATGGTTGCCGCTTCGGTTATCTGCTTCCCTGCGGCAAGAAATGCACTGAAGGCTCCGCAGAACGCATCGCCGGCGCCAGTCGTGTCCACAACCTCGACCTCGATGGTGGGCACAACAGTCGCCGCTCCCTGCCGCCATACCATGGCCCCTGATTCACCAAGGGTGAGAATGATCGTCTTCGGGCCCGAGTGACGCGAGCGCCTCGGCCACTCGTTCCCACTCGTCGTCGAAACCGCTCTCGGCAAGCTCGATCGCTTCTTGCTCGTTTACGATCAGCACATCGGCCAGCGAGACGAGGTCACGACCGCTGGCTGGCTCTGGAGTTCCATTGCAAATGATGGTCGATCCACGCTGCCCGGGCTGCCTGGTAGAGCGCCAACAAGGGTCTCATGCCGAAGCTCGAGCGTGCTCAGCACAATGTCGGGGTTCCATGCATCCAAGGCCGCGAGCGCGTCCCTGGCAGTCACCTCCCATCCGGCGCCGGGAACATACGCGATGCGGTTCTGACCAGATTCCTCGACGGTGATCAACGCGACTCCAGACGGCGCTACCTCGGCCGAAACCACGGTTGCGGTCGTCACGGACTCCGCTTCGAGATCCAGGAGTCGCTGTCGGCCGAAGTCGTCCAATCCGACGCCACTCAACATGGCGACCTGCGCACCCGCTCGCGCGGCAGCGACAGCCTGATTGGCACCCTTGCCGCCACCAAACGTTGCAAACGAGGTTCCGGTAACCGTTTCGCCCGCCTCCGGGGCACGACGAACACGCACCACAAGATCGGTATTGATCGAACCTGCCACCAGGATACGGTTTCCCTTATTCAAGGATCGCCTCCGTCATCATCGACGCCAGAACCGCCAATCGACTGTTCCTTCTTTTGCCTCGCGCCAACCGTGTTCGCTCTCGCTCGCGATAGTGCCCGCATCGACGTTGGTTGCATACTGCTCCTGCGTAAACGCCTCAGCCACACGGAGTGCACCGGTGGCCGATTGCGGCCGGGCCGAGCCAAACTGCGTGGCATATTCGCGTGGGGTGAGATCGGGTGTGGCGTCGATACCAACCAGGCGCCCCAATCGCTGCAAGCGTCCATAATTCGCCCGAGCAACCGGCATTCCGGCAAAGGCAGTCCGCCTCCGCCAGAATAGGAGAAATGCCCCGGCTAGCAGCGCAGCGGCACCAGCAACCAGACCAATCGCGAGCGGAGATCGACCGCCGGGATCGTTGCTGGTCGCGTCCGTGTCGACGGTGGCGCGGTGCCGGCAATGGCGTGGGAGTTGGCGTGAACGCCGCTGGTGAAGCGGATTGGTCAGCGACCGAGGTTGCGAAGGCAGTTGGCGTAGGCTGTGGCGTGACAGCCGGCGCATCTCCTCCTTGATCAAGACCCATTGCTTGTTGGGACGGAGTCGGTTCGAATGGAATCCAACCGTAACCTGGAAAATAAACCTCGACCCAGGCATGTGAATTTTCGCTGCGGTACAGGTAGCCGTTTACCTGAGCGTCATACGGGGCGGGCGCCAGGCCGGTGACGATTCTTGTGGGAACGCCAAGCATGCGAAGCAAGACCGCCATCGAAGTTGCGTAGTGATCGCAGCGACCGACCTTACTTTCGAAGAGAAAGTAGTCGACGATAGTCTCTACCCTCCGGCGCGCCTCCCGCGTCGAACTGGTAGCTAAAGTTCGTCCGCAAGTAGTTCTGGATGGCAACAGCCTGGTCGTACGGTGTAGCGGCGCCCGATTGCGTGACGATCTGATCGGCCAAATCCCTGGTTTGCTGGGTAACCGTATCGGGAAGGTTCAGGTAGGTATCGCCAATATATTGCGGGTAATCAATGCCAGCGGACGCCAGTTCCTCAGCGGATACTTGTGGAACCAAACCAATGACGGAATACGCATTGTCTGCCAGCTCATCGGTGCTGAACACTGCATCCACATCTGAATAGACAGGCAGGCGTCCTTTGAACTGCACTTGAATCGCATCGTTGTCACCCCAGCTCAACTCGCTGGCAATCGGGTAACTCTGGATGAGTCGGCTTTGAATTCGATCAAACTCGGCTCTATCTTGCTCCGAAACCAGTTGTGGCACGTCGGTGACTCCAGGTTGGGTGAACTGGGCCGACTGAAGCAGCAGCATAAGCTCCCTCAGATCGACCGGCACCTGGGCAAGGTCGACAGCGCCGATCTCGTAGGTCGTGTCGATCGATTCCCACCCGACGCGGACCAGCGTCGGTTCGGACGCGGAAAAGTGCTGATCGATGGTGAAGAGCAGCCGACCAGTCGGTTGGAGGAGAACGATCGACGCCGGATCCTGGGCACGATGTTGGAGCTGATCCCGCGGAATGTTCATCGGCTGATCGGACTGGAACGAAATGCGAGGAGGTGGGTCTAGCTGTTCATCGCTTGTGCTGGTGGTCGACTTCCAACCGGAGCCGTCGTATTCATTCAAGTGTCTCGCGGCAAGATATTTTTCACCGTTGGCTCGCGCGACAACTACCGGCGTGCCAATGGGCGGAACCCCCTCGCCAATCTTGAACTGATCGTCAAAGTAAAAGTAGCTACCAGTCGCGGTTAGAGGATTGGAGGTTCCTGACTTGGAAGGATCGAATCGATCGGATACCCAGCTTGCAATCCGGTCCCCGCCGTCGACGGCTCGCTCCTTCAACCGGTCATCGAAATCGAATGAGTAGTACAACCCGACTCCGACCGCAAGCGCGGCGATAAGGCTACCTAGGACGATAGATTTCCGTCCAAAGGAAGGGGGTTGCGAGATAGCGCGGGATTTCCAGAAGGCGGAGCGGGATAGGGCGGTGTGGCCGGCGGCGACAGCCAGGGCGAGACCGAGGTACAACAACGCCGGCCACGTGGGTTGCTCGCGATCGAGCGCAAGTGTCACGAGCAAAATGGAGCCCGGCAGCGCCAGCGACCAGAAGATCCAGCCGCGCCGGAAAAGCATCCAGGCGGCCGAATAGCCCACCAGCCAAATGGTCAGACCAATGGCAAAGACGGCAACATCGGTCGAGAATCGTTCACCAGATTCGATCGACGAGACGAATCCGCGTAGTAGCGTCCCATATCGATCGAGGACCAGCCGCCACTCTCCCGCGCGCAACTGATCCCAAAGCGTATTCGGTTCGATCGCAAACAGCGCGACCGCAATTCCCATCAAGAAGACGATGCCATGCGCGACGATGTCGGGAATCAGGATCCGTGCCAGCAAGTACCCGACGAGATACCCAGCCGTGGCCAAGCATTGCCATCACTGCCGGATCGGCATCTGTCACATAGCGTCCAACCACCGCACCGAGCAATCCGGCTGAAAGGGTGCCGAGGAGGAGAACGAACCATCCCTCGAGAATAAGAGAAGAGCGCTGTCCGGAAGAGGACAGGGCGCTTCGACCGTCGACAGTGGCTTCAGTTGACATTGAAAAAACCCCGCGACCCGGATACCCCTGCCGCTTCTCCGAACCCGGAATCGATGCCGCTACGGTAGTCGACGATGTGAACATGAAAGGGCGCGAGCGCTAGCCGATCGCGAACGACCTGGCTGTTTCGGGATGCATCGAACGATTCGGGATCGACATAGATCACCGTGGGACGAACACCGCGCATCGCCGCGTGTTCCAGTGATTCGATCCAGTCGACCTCTGTGCTCGCGGTGATCACCACCGGCGACCGATAGCGGTCGAATCGTCTCATCTCGTGATTGATCAGCGTATCGATTCCTTCCTGGCCGTCCGACTTGGCAACTGCCAGCGAATTGAGCACTCGAAGATACTGGCGTTCGGACGATTCGGCTGGGCGATAGTCCCGAGATGCCGAATTGGACAGATATCCCAATGAGCGGTTGGCATCGACCGCCTTGCGTGAAACCGAGGCAGCGAGAGCGGCGACGAAATCCTCACTTGAATCAAGCCATGCCTCGGCGAAGGTGAGACCCGGCTGGCGCGAGAGCTCGCGTTCCCGACTTGGTCGCACATTCTGCGCAGAACCAAAGTCTGCGAGCACCCATATTTCAGCGGTCGGGTCGAGATCGAACTCTTTCACCATCAGCTTGCCCGTGCGAGCAGTCGAAGTCCAGGCGATCCGATTGAATGGATCGCCAGCGGCGTAGTCCCGAATCGAGGATACAGCCGCGGTAGTAAATGGAGTCCGACCGTCGATATGCGGACCACCCGAGGATTGGGCTCCAGGCAGCTCGAACCGTTTGAGGTCGAATACCGGAGGAAACACGGTAACCTCCTCGTCGAAATCCACTCGCCGTTCATGGGAGAAAATGGCAAACGGGTCTCTGGAACGGAGAAAGACTGGTCCCATTCGATACGCGCCACGCCGAACCGCGATGGATTGCGTTTCCCACGTCACGGTTCCACGGCTTCTCAGCCCAAATACTCGGCTGCCATCGTGGGCCGGCATTTCGCACCGATCGCGCAATTCGACCCAGAGCTTCGGAAGAAGAGCCTTGCTGCGGACCGAAAGCTGCTCGGAAAAGATGCCCCCTACCTGCAATGCGCGGATGTCCAGCTCGCGACGCGCGCTGAGCCTCGCGATGTTGATCCGGCTCCAAAGATATGCGAGGACGAACACGACCGCGAGCGCCGCCCCAATCTGACGCAGGATTGGCCAGTCGAACCCTTCTCCGGCGGCAAAGAATCCGGCGGCGACAAGGGCGGTAACGAAGGATCGATAGGTCATGGCTACGCCGGGGCGGGCGTGATCCTCGGATTCGCGCCGGGTACGGGGGTGGAGCGAACGATGTCGCGCACGATCTCTGTGCCACTCGAACCACGGACTCGCGCCGCGTGGCTGACAATGATGCGATGAGAGAGCGTCGCTTCTGCGAGTGACTTGACGTCATCCGGCGTCACGTATTCACGCCCCTGCGCAGCGGCCTGCGCGCGGGATACGTTGTAGAGCGCCAGCGAACCGCGCGGACTGGCGCCCAAAAGTACCTCAGGATGCCGTCTGGTCGATTCGACGATGGTCACGATGTAATCGCTGACCAACGGGCTCACGTGGACTTCGCGAACGGCTTCCTGCGCGCGCAAGCAGCTCGTCGATAGCTCACGACCTGCTGCAAATCATCGAGCGGATGACTCTTGTGCTGCCGCGCCAGCATCTCCAGCTCATTCTGTTTGCCGGGGTATCCCATGGCTACCCGAAGCAGAAAGCGATCGAGCTGGGCTTCTGGCAACGGGAAGGTTCCTTCGTAGTCGATCGGGTTTTCAGTCGCCAGAACGACAAATGGTTCAGCCAGCCTGTGGGTCACGCCATCGACGGTAACCTGGGCCTCCTCCATTGCCTCGAGCAGCGCCGATTGCGTTTTGGGGGTGGCCCGATTGATCTCGTCCGCCAGTACCATTTGCGCGAATATTGGTCCAGGGCGAAACTCGAACGCACTGCGTTGCGGATTGAAGACGCTCACGCCGGTGACGTCGCTCGGAAGCAGATCCGGCGTGAACTGAATTCGTTTGAAACTGGCGCCGATACTGCGGGAGACGGCTTTGGCGAGAACGGTTTTCCCTACGCCGGGGACATCCTCGATCAGCACATGCCCCCGGCAAATCAAGGCAATGAGCAGCAGCTCGACCTCTCGGTGTTTCCCCACGATCACCCGCTCGACATTGCGAGAAGCACGCGCGACCATTTCCTGAACGGACGTAACCTGCATCGAAATTGTGTCACCTTGTACGAATCGCGCCACCTCGCTCATACGAACGACAGGCACGCGGGGTTTCATCGAAGGAACTATCGGCGACAAATGGGCCGCGAGTCGACGAAAGTATAGCCATCGTCCCAGCCGCGCCTGCCCCCAGACGAAGATTTGGCAAACCCTATACTTGCAAGTTCGATGAGATGGAGTCGACAAAATGATCGAGCAACTTCGTCTGGATGCCCCGGAAACTGCTGCAACTGACCCTGTCGCGCCGGCGTCATCCAGTGACCGCCCGACGATCATGCTGATCGACGGATACGGTCTGATCTTCCGTGCCTTCTACGCGATTCAGGCATCGATGAACACATCGTCAGGCGAACCGACCAACGCGGTCTATGGCGTCGCGTCGATGCTCTTCAATCTCCTGAACAATCAGCGCCCCGAATATGCGGTGATGGCGCTCGAAAGTGGAAGAACCTTCCGGCACGACGTCTTCGAAGATTACAAAGGCACGCGGGCCGAGATGCCGAACGAGCTACGCGTGCAGATCGGGCGCATTCGCCAGCTCATCGATGCACTGGACATTCCCATCGTCGAACGGGAGCTCTACGAGGCAGACGATGTGATCGGCTCGCTTTCGTTGCAGCTCGCGAACCGCGGGATTCGAGGTGATCGTGCTAACCGGCGACACCGATCTGCTGCAGTTGGCGGGCGACCATGTCACCGTCTATTTGCCAGGGGTGAAGCGCTTCGACGATTTCCGGCAATACGGCACTGCTGAGGTGGTGGAACGCTATGGATTCGGTCCGGAGTTCGTTCCCGACTATAAGGCCCTGGTGGGTGACACGTCGGACAATATTCCGGGAGTACCCGGTATCGGCGAAAAGACCGCCAAGGCGCTCATCTCGAGCTACGGCCCGATCGAATCGATCTTCGATCATGTAGAGGAGGTCACTCCCACGCGAGCGCAGAATGCGTTGCGAGGGAATCGCGACCACGCTATGCGCAGCAAGCACCTGGCTACCATCGTGCGCGATATAGAGATCGAGCTCGATCCGGAAACTGCTCGCATTGACGATTTCGACCGAGAGGCTGTGGTCGGGTTGATGCGCGATCTGGAGATCCGCTCATTGTTGAACCGCATTCCTGAAACGAAGCGCGCTCCAGTGCGGATCATCGTCGAGCGCGCTCCTTCGAATCGTCAAACGATCGCGAGCATCGTCGCACTTGGATGCATTCGTCGATCGTATGAGATCGACCGGCATCTACGCCATCGATGTGGAGACTACGTCGACCGATCCCATGCAAGCGCAGCTGGTTGGCATTTCGATCGCGGTATCGCCGGAGGAAAGCGCTTACATCCCGATCGGGCATGCAGAAGGAGATCAACTGAGCTTCGAAGTCGTAGAAGGGCGCCTGCGACCGGTGGTGACCGATCAGTCGATCATCGGACTCGCGCACCACGGCAAGTACGATCTGACCGTTCTGCGGCGATCCGGTTTGCGGGTAACCAATGTCGCCTTCGACACTATGATTGCTGCCTACCTATTGAATGAGAAGTCGGTGGGTCTCAAGGATCTGGCATTTAGCCGCCTCGGGATCGAGATGACCGAGATCTCCCAGTTGATTGGAACGGGTCGTTCGCAGTTGACGATGGACGTCGTGCCGGTTGCCGATGCGAGCGACTATGCCTGCGCGGATGTCGAAGTAACGTTCGCGCTGCGCGATCTCTTCGAACCGGAGCTGGAAGCGCGCGGGCTTGGTTCCCTCATGCGAGACATCGAGATGCCGCTGGTGCCGGTCCTGACCGGAGATGGAGCAGACCGGAGTCGCGATCGATCTCGAGTATCTCGCCGCATTCAGCACAGAGATTACGGAGCGTTCAAAGCAGATCGAAGCGGAGATCTACGAGGCCGCCGGCCAGACGTTCAATATCAATTCGACCAAGCAACTCGCGACGATTCTCTTCGATGAGCTCAAGCTCCCGTCTGGCAAACGAACCAAGACTGGCTTTTCGGTCGATCAGCAAGTGCTGGAGAACCTGCGCAACGAGCATCCGCTGGTCGAGCTGATTCTCGAATACCGCACGTTGGGCAAGCTGCTCTCGACGTATGTCGACGCGTTGCCGAGCGCGATCCTGGCGTCGACCGGTCGGGTCCATACCTCGTACAACCAGACGGTTGCGGCCACTGGCCGCCTCTCGTCGCAGAACCCAAATCTGCAAAACATTCCTATTCGGACCGAGCTTGGACGACGGGTGCGTCAGGCGTTCGTAGCGGATCGACGTCCTGAGTTCCAGATCGTGCCAAATTCGGTGCTGGTTTCGATCGACTATTCGCAGATCGAGCTTCGGCTGATGGCGCACATGAGTCAGGAACCATTTCTCATCGACGCGTTCCGGGCGGGAGAAGATGTTCACCGCGCGACCGCCGCGTTGGTTTACGGGGTTCCGATCGAGGAGGTCACCTCGGATCAACGGCGCGTAGCCAAGACGGTCAATTTTGGTCTCCTTTATGGCATGCAGGCCTGGGGATTGTCTCGCGATACCGGAATGAGCCGGACGGAGTCGCAAGCATTCATCGATCAATACTGGGCGCGGCTTCCCAAGGTGCGCGAATACCTGGATGGAACGATCGCGTTCGGCACGGCCAATGGGTATCGTGCAAACATCTGATGGGCCGACGCCGGGCTGCACCGGATCTGACATCGTCGAATCCCGCGCATCGCGCCGCGGCGGAACGAATGTCGATCAACATGCCTGTCCAGGGAACCGCGGCCGACATCATGAAAATCGCCATGATCCGAGCCGAGCAACGATTGCGCGAGCTCGAATTGCCGGCCGCCTTGATTCTGCAGGTACATGACGAATTGGTTCTGGAAGTCAGCGAGGAGGCGGTAGCCGAGACGTCGCTGCGGTTCGCGAAGCGATGGAAACCGCCTACCCGCTCGACGTGCCGCTGCTCACTGAGGTTTCTGTCGGACCAAACTGGAACGAAATGGAAGATTACGTCGCGTAACCTACTACCTGGCCGCTGCGATTTCCTTGGGAATCGTGAGCCCGGCCACGTAGAATTACGGTCTAGAAGTTATGTGCTCCTCTACGAGCGTTTCGGAGTCCCAATTCACGTATGCCAACATATCACTATCGCTGCTCGGAATGCGGGCACTCATTCGATTTCTTTCAGAAGTTTGCCGATGATCCGTTGACGGTGTGCCCCGAGTGCGGTGGTCCAATTCGCCGGGTGGTACAGCCGGTTGGTATCGTTTTCAAGGGCTCGGGTTGGTATGTCAACGACAGCCGAGACGCGAAGAATCCAACCTCGACTGCGAAGTCGGATTCGCCTGAGAAAGCCAGCGATACAAAACCTGCCAGTCCGAAAGAAACCAGCGAGAAAAAACCCGCTGCCGCCGCAAGCGAATCCTAATGAAGGATTCGATGCTCTTCCTGCGTCTGCCTCTGTACCAGGGGCGCTCGAATCGAGCGCCCTTGCTAGGATAAGCAGGCAACCGTTCAGCGGGCTCAAGAGGGCGGGCCCGGTCGGTCCAGGAGCATCTCATGACAATTCGAGAGGAAATCAGGGCGATCCAGAGTCGCGATCCTGCGGCGCGTTCCGCGGTCGAGGTCATATTGGCCTACCCGGGATTCCATGCGGTCCAGTTTCACCGGTTGTCTCACCGGTTGTATGCAAGGCGGACTTTTTTTGCCGGCCCGGTTGGTCAGCCATCTCGGGCGTTTTTTGACTGGAATTGAGATCCATCCCGGAGCGACGATCGGGAAGCGGGTCTTCATCGACCATGGCATGGGAGTGGTCATCGGTGAAACCGCAATCGTCGGTGACGATTGCACGCTTTATCAGGGTGTTACATCTGGGCGGAACCGGGAAAGCGCGTGGCAAACGCCATCCTACGCTTGAATCCAAAGTGACCGTTGGGGTGGGCGCCAAGGTGCTCGGCGACGTGGTTATTGGCGAGGGCGCAAGGATCGGCGGCGGCGCGGTCGTGCTGCGCGACGTTCCCGCCCACACCACCGCGGTTGGCATTCCGGCGCGTGCGGTTGGCTGGACCGATCCCTCCTCCGGCGAGACCCGTCGGGTGGAGACGATGCCCGATCCGCAGCGCGACGCGCTGGTTGCCATCACCCAGCGGATCGAGGAACTCGAAGACGAAACGCGGAAGCTGCGGCTGGCGCTCCAGCAGGCTGAGGAGAATCGCTCGATTGGATGCGGAAATGGCTGATGGAATGCAACCTTTACAGCACGCTTTCCCGTAGAGTCGAGCCGCTGACAACGATCGAGCCAGGTGTGGTTCGCATGTACGTCTGCGGGGTGACGCCTTATGACAACGCCCACATCGGGCATGCAATGTCGGCGATCGTCTTCGACATGATCCGCAGATATCTGGAGCATGCCGGTTATGACGTGCGTCACGTGGTCAATTTCACCGATATCGACGACAAGATCATCGTGCGGGCCCAACGCGAGGGTATCTCGGCCAGTGAACTGACCGAGAAATTGATCGCAGATTTTCACCGGGAGCGCGAAGCGCTCGGTGTGCTGGCAGCTACGGTCTATCCGCAGGCTACCCACGAAATTCCGGCGATCGTCACCATGATCGAAGGGTTGATCGATAAGGGTCACGCCTATGAAGCCGACGGTGACGTCTACTTTCGGGTTCGCACGTTCGATGACTATGGGAAGCTCTCCGGTCGCAAGGTCGATGACATGGTTTCCGGCGCACGCATCGAGATCGATGAGCGCAAAGAGGATCCACTCGACTTCGCGCTCTGGAAAGCGGCCAAACCCGGCGAACCGACTTGGCCGAGTCCGTGGAGCGACGGACGTCCAGGTTGGCATATCGAGTGCTCCGCGATGTGCTCCCACCATCTGAACGGGCAGGTCGATATCCACGGAGGGGGCACCGACCTGATCTTTCCCCATCACGAAAATGAAATTGCGCAATCGGAAGCATTTCTTGGCGTTGAGCCATTTTCGAGATATTGGTTGCACAACGGAATGTTGCAGCTCGGCGGAGACAAGATGTCGAAATCTATCGGCAATGTCATTCGCATCAAAGACCTGATCGAAGGAAAGAAGACGCAAGCGTTCCGGCTGATGGTGTTGCAGTCGCACTATCGCGCGCCGCTCACATTTTCCGAAGAATCACTCGACGCTGCGGCCAAGGGGCTCGATCGACTCCTTCAGGCCGCGCGACCTGACGCTCACGTCCCAAAAATCGCAGTGGAAACCGGGCTCGCACTGGCGGTGCAACAGGCATCAGATCAGTTCCATGCCGCCATGAACGACGACTTCAACAGTCCTGCCGCCGTAGCGTCGCTTTTCGATCTGACCCGGAGCATCAATCGTGCCCGGGATGCCGGTGCCGGGCAAAACGAGCTCGATCTCGGCCGTTCGACGCTGATCGAGCTGGGAAGCGTGCTCGGACTCGATCTCGAATCGAACGATCCTACCGCTGGCGACGCGGCGCCATTCATCGATCTCCTGGTGCAGGTTCGAGACCGCCTGCGAGCGGAAAAACAGTGGGCGCTCTCAGATCTCATTCGAGATCAATTGGCAGAAAGAGGGATCACGATTGCGGACGGATCGCAAGGGTCGACCTGGCAAGCGAGCTGAAGGAGAACGCGATCGCCGCCCGAAGCATCGGAGCGGCGACGAATGGCTTTACGGCCGCAACGCCATCTATGAGTCGCTCAAATCCGGACGCCGGAACTTTCGGCATCTGCTGCTGCTGGACAACGCAGGAAGCGATCCGCGACTTGATGCCATTCAAGAGCGGGCCAGAGACACTCGGCGTGTCATTCGAGCGGGTCGACCGAGAGACCCTTGATCGCGCTGTGCCCGACGTCAATCATCAGGGAGTGGTGGCGTTCACCGCACCCTACCCGTACGCAGCACCGGCAGTGCTCGAGGAAGCGGACGGGTCGATGCTCGCCCTGGACCATCTGGTCGATCCGCAGAATGTCGGAACGCTCTTGAGGGCAGCCGAGGCATTCGGCGTGCGAACGGTATTGCTTCCGCGCGATCGGAGCGCTGGAATCTCGCCGGCAGTAGTGAATTCTTCTGCAGGCGCGGTCGAACATTTATCGATCGTGCAGGTCGTCAATCTGGTCCACGAACTCCAGCGATTGAAAAGCCAAGGCTATTGGATCGTTGGAATCGAGCATCACGAGCGCGCCTCGGTACTGGGTAGGACCTCGATTCCCACACCGTGCGTGCTGGTGATCGGGTCGGAGGGGCAAGGCATGGGACCGAACCTCGCCAAACACTGTGATTTGTTGCTCAAAATCGAAATGCGGGGCGAAGTCAACTCGCTCAACGCAGCGACCGCTGGGTCGATCGCCCTCTTCGAGCTTTCCCGCTCCTGACTGAGCGCAACAACTCGCGCGTCCCGGGCAGCTCTTCCTTGTTCACTTCGCCCAACAGCTTTACAAATCCCGGTGCCGATGGCAGCTTGGCGCTTGTCCGGGTTGCACGAATCAGGCGTATGTGATTTCTTTACCTGCAACGGCAATTGGCATTTCGGTCTGTCACGAATGGCAGCTTCAGAGTTCGAGACGATTCTTGGCGGACGCATTCACCCAGGAAATCATTCGAAGCAAACTTCTGGCTGTCACCGGCGAAATGGGCACGATTCTGGCTCGCACCAGTATGAGCCCGATCGTCTACGAGGTGCTCGACTTCGCCTGTGGAATTACCGATGCCACCGGAGCGGTGATCGCTCAGGACAATGGGCTCTGTCTCTTCACCGGAACATTCCAGCCGCAAGTCGCTTCGATTCTCGAAAAATTTCCCGCAGCCTCGATGCATATCGGGCGATGTCTATATGACGAACTCGCCGTACGGCGGTGGCACGCACAATCCGGACATCGCGCTCATCATGCCCATCTTCGTCGATGAAACATTGATCGGGTTCGGAATTTCGGTAACGCACTGGACTGAGCTGGGCGGCAAGGTGCTCGGGTCGATCTCGCCTGATTCGACCGAGATCTATCAGGAGGGCCTGCAATTTCCACGCTTGCGGCTTTACGCTGCAGGCGAGATCAACCAGGCGATTGTCGAAATCATCGAAGCCAATGTTCGCCTGCCATTGATGTCGATCGGCGACCTGAACGCTGGTGTGGCTGCTGTTCGAGTGGCCGACACGCGGGTTCGGGAAATAGCCAGACGCTATGGCACGTCTGAGCTGATCGACGCATTCGCCATGATCATGAATCATGGCGAGGCCATGGCACGTCAAGCGCTCGCGGGCGTTCCAAACGGGGTGTACACGGCGACCGACTTCATCGACGGGGACGGTATCACCGAAGACCTGATTCCCATCCAGGTCACCGTCACCATAGATGGCGAAAAGTTCGTGGCCGATTTCACCGGCACGTCGAAGCAAACTGCTGGCGCCATCAATTGCGCTCGCGGAGCGCTCCTCTCCGCCTGCAAGACCGTTTTCAAGTCGATCGTCGGGCCACAACTCGATTCCAACGAGGGTTTGTTTCGACCGTTCGAGCTGATTGCGCCTGAAGGCACGATCTTCACTGCGACGCGGCCAGCTCCGACCGGGTGGTACTACGAAGCATCTGCCAACGCTACTGAGCTGATCTGGAAAGCACTTGCGCCGGTTTTGCCGCAGTCGTTGTCCGCGGGATCCTATCTTTCGCTTTGCGCGTATTACATCGGCGGCCGGCATGAAGATGGCCGCTATTGGCTGCTGACAACTCCTCAGGACGGGGGCTGGGGCGCCTGCGACGACCAGGACGGGGAGAGTTCGCTGATCGCGACGACCGACGGAGACACCTATAACTATCCTGCCGAGGTCATCGAGACTGCCTTTCCGCTGACCATGTTGAAAAACGCCTTCAACACGGACGCTTCAGCGGGACACGGAAAATTTCGGGGTGGTTTCGGAACAGTACGCGAATACCGGGTCGATGCCCCGGCCGGCGGCAATCTCATGGCGAGCATGGGCCGATCAGTGACGCCTCCCTGGGGAGTAGACGGCGGACACAATGGCACACCGAACTATTACGAGGTGGTGCACGTCGATGGGAACCGGCAACGAGGCGGCCGTACGTCCAGCGCGACGTTGCATCAGGGAGATATCGTCCGGATCGTAACGGGCAACGGCGGCGGTTGGGGATCAGTGTCAGAGCGAAATCCGACGGCCATCGCGCGAGATCTCGCAGACGATCTGATCTCCCGACACGACGTGGCCACTGTTTACGGTGGCGGGTCAGGTTGGGTATGAATACCGGATTGCGAGTTGCGATCGACATTGGGGGCACGTTCACCGACGCGGTTATCTTCAATCCGAAGACAAATCAAATCGTCGAAGCCAAGAGCTCGACCACTCCTGATGACTTTTCCCGCGGGGTATTCGATGCGCTCGACGTCTCCCTGGTCGATCTGAAAGCGATCGATCACCTGATTCATGGCACAACCGTTGTCATCAATGCAGTTACTCAGCGCACGGGGGTACGCACCGCGCTGGTGACGACCCGCGGTTTTCGCGATGCATTGCAAATCGGACGGGGAAACCGTCCAGATATGTACAACCTCCGTTTCCACAAGCCAGAGCCATTGGTTCCTCGCCGGTGGAGGTTCGAGGTCGAAGAGCGGATGTTGGTCGACGGAACTGAGGAGTCGCCGCTCGATCTCCACCGATTGACGGAAATTGCAACGATTTGCCAGGCCGAACATATCCAGGCGGTCGCCATTTGCTTTTTGCATTCCTATGCCTGGCCCGAGCACGAGCGAGCCGCCAAGGCGCGGCTAGCGGAGCTGTTGCCTGGGATTTCGATTACCTGCTCGTCCGAAATCTGCCGGGAATGGCGCGAGTACGAGCGTACGTCGACCGCCGTCCTGAACGCCTATGTGCAACCTATTCTCGAGCGCTACCTGGGCAACCTGGATGCAACGTTTGACGATCAGCAGGTAACCGAGCATCGGTTCGTGATGCTCTCGAACGGCGGTTCGGCAACGTTCGGATTCGCCCGAGAACAACCGATTCAACTCGTGGAATCGGGTCCGGCCGGTGGAATCGCTGGTGCACTGGCAATCGGCAAACAGATAGGCGAATCGCACCTCATCACGCTAGACGTAGGTGGAACAACCGCGAAATGCTCGATCGTCGTGGACGGCGAAGCGGCCATTTCGCAGGACTATCGAATGGAGTGGACGCCCTGGTCGCCGGGCTACCCATTGCGCATTCCGGTGGTCGATATCGTTGAAATCGGAGCAGGCGGCGGAAGCATCGTCTGGTTCGACCAGGGTGGGGCGCTGCGGATCGGCCCGAAGTCGGCAGGAGCGGACCCAGGTCCGGCCTGCTACGGGCGCGGTGGCACGCAACCCACCATCACCGATGCGATGATCCTGGCCGGGATTCTCGATCCTGCGTCGTTTCTCGGTGGACGACTCGAAGTCGATCCAGAGCTCTCGCGCCAAGCGTTCGCACCAGTTTCGGAGCGGCTGGCACTCGGCATGATGGAGACGGTCTCCGGAGTGCTTCGCTTGTTTGGAGAGCTCACCGTCGAAGCGCTTAAACTGGTTTCCGTACGACGCGGCTACGATCCGCGAGATTTCACACTCATCGCTTACGGTGGCGGTGGACCGATCCATGCCGGTCATCTCGCCCGCGAGCTCGGTGTCAAACAGCTGTTGATCCCGAGCTTTCCCGGCACATTTAGTGCCTGGGGCATGCTGACCAGCAAGCCGCGTATCGATCGCTCCCGCACACTGGTGCGCAATCTCGCAGAGCAACCAGCGTGGAAACGAGAATCGATCTTTTCCGAGATCGAGGCTGAATCCGAGCTGGCCCTCATCGACCAGGGATTCACTCGCGATCGAATCACGCATCAACGGTCGCTCGATTGTCGCTATCAGGGGCAGGAGCATACGGTGCGCGTTGCGGTCGATCTGCCTGACGAAACGGAGCACGATTTTGCCGAACGATTCCATCAACTGCACCAGCAGCTTTACACGTTCCGGCTGGAGCAAACCGGCATCCAGCTGGTCAACTTCCGCGTGACGAGCACTGTAGATGTCTCTACCGTTCCCAGCGCCTCGTCCCCTGTCACATCAGACGATGAGATACATGCCGGCGAACGGACCGTGGCGTTTGCGATCGGCGAGCCGCGTGCTACCCCGATCTACCATCGACCACATTTGTCCCCAGGTTTTCATGGGGACGGACCTGCCATTATCGAAGAGAGCAGCTCGACGACAGTAGTGCTGCCGGGACAACATTTCGAGATCGACCGATTCGGCAATATCGCGATCGCCGGCGATCAGCCCAAGAGAAAGGAGCCATCTGGGGCCGGGATGTCGTAGACACCCGGGATCGGATCACCTGCATGCACCGCCGCGTGGGCAGCGGGCATACCTATCCAGCTCGTGGAACGTCGTCACACGTTTCACATACGGAGGACCTTCAGATGCGGATCAATAACGAAGAAATCAAGCGATTGCAGTCAGAATACGCGGCGCGGACGATTACTCGCCGCCAACTCGGACAAGGTCTGGCTGCGCTCGGAATCGGCGGGGCGCTTGCGCTGGCAGTGGAAAAAGGTGCATTGGCGGCGCCGTCCAGCCGGTCGTTCGGCCCCAAGGCAGGCGCACAAGATGCGGAGACGCTGATCATCGCGGTCGCTGAGAACATCGACACGTGGGACCCAGGGTTCACGGTCGGTTCCAAGTCCTCCCAGACTGTGATCCAGAACACGTTCGATCAGCTCACGCAGTACGAAGTGGTGGATGCGACCACCCCAGACGGCACGGCATACAAGACGGTCAATACCGGGAACATTCTCGGAATGCTTGCCGACTCGTGGGAGTGGGACGGCAACAGCATGGTGTTCACGCCCAAAGAGGGCATCCAGTATCACGATGGCACCGCCATGGACGCCCAAACGTTTGTGGATGGCTACAGCCGCATCCTCGAATCCGGCGCCATTTCCGCGTTCCTGCTTGGCATGGGCGGAGCGCTCACCAGCGCAGATCAGCTCTCGGTGAATGATGCTGGCCAGTTCGTGGTCGCGCTGACGGTGGCAAACCCGATCACTCCCCTGAACAATGTCATGCACAACACTTCGGTGTTGAGCCCAGCTCAGCTCGCCGAAGTTGCCACGACGGACGATCCGTGGGCGTTGGATTACTTCAAGGCCAATCTCGGAATCGGAAACGGCCCATACCGGCTCGACTCTTACACGCCAGACGATCAAATCGTGCTGGTGGCCGATGAGAATTACTACGGCGAGCAGCCGTTCTTCAAGACCGTGATCATGAAGATCGTCTCCGACGCCACTCAGCGCGTGCAGCTGCTGTCGAACGGCGATGTCGATTCTGCCACCAAGATTCCATTCCCGGAATATGAGGGCCTGTCGACTGACGAGAACGTCAAGACGCTGTCGATTCCTTCGAATCTGGTGGTGATGATCGAGATGAGCAACATCATCCCGCCGTTCGACCAGAAGGAGGTTCGGCAGGCCGTTGCGTATGCAACTCCGTACGCTGACATCCTCGAGCAGATCTACCTTGGCCAGGCCGTGGAAGCCAAGAGCATTGTGCCGTCGGGCATGCCGACTCACGATCCTTCCACGAATCAGTACAGCTTTGACATCGAGAAGGCGAAAGAGCTGCTGGCGACGGCCGGTTATCCGGAGGGCGAGGGCCTCCCAGAGATCAAGATCACGGTGGCCGGAGACGACCAGCAAAAAGAACGCATTGCGATCATCATGCAGGATTCGCTCAAGCAGATCGGTATGAACGTAGCGATCGAAAAGCTGGCGTATGCCCAGTTCAACGAACTGCAGCAGGGATCGAAGCTGCAAATGTGGACCGACGAGTGGATTTCCTGGGTCAACGATCCGTACTACCACATGTTCTGGCTCACGCAGACCGAAAGTCCGTCCAACTATCCGAAGTTCAGCAATCCGCGAGTGGACGAGATCCTCGACACCTATATGTTCTCGACGGACGCTGAGGCTCGAGACGCTGCCAGTAAAGAGGCACAGGCGATCATCATCGAGGAGTCGCCCTATGTCTTTCTCGCTCAGCCAAACTGGGTCATTTACTTCGGGAATGACATCGACGGCTATGTCTACTACAACGATGAGCTGCCTCGCTATGCGTCGCTGACGCGAACCACCAGCTAGTCATCCCAGTTCCCGGGGAGGGCATCGAGTCCTCCCCGGGAACACGTTTCACAAGTTCTCGCCGCGGATACGTCCGCGACACAAGGAGCTCGAACCTCGATGAGACTCGCCCGGTACATCATCAGGCGTCTCCTGTTTCTGATACCGGTATTGCTCGGAGCGCTCTTCCTGACCTTCATGTTGACCAGGATGGTGCCAGGCAATCCGATCGAACGGGTAGCCGGACCGTATGCCTCCGACGAAGCGGTCGAGGAAATGAAGCGTGAGGCAGGGCTACTCGATCCCTGGTACACGCAATTCGTGAACTATCTTCAGGACTTGCTGCAGGGAGACATGGGGATCTCGTACCAAACCAATCAGCCGGTTACGGAAGACCTGCGTCAACGGTTTCCTGCATCGTTCGAACTCGTCTTTTACGGAATGGCGCTCGCGGTCGCGATTGCCTTACCTCTGGGAATCCTCTCTGCCACAAAACAAGGAACCTGGGTCGATCATTTGACTCGGGTGATTGCGGTGCTCGGTGTTTCGATGCCGATCTTCTGGATCGCGCTGATCTTGATCTCGACGTTCTACACAAGGCTGGGATGGCTACCGGGACCTCAGGGCCGTTTGCCCATTTCGATGACTGCCCCACCCAGGGTGACCGGTCTCTATACCATCGATTCGTTGCTCGACGGTGATGTGGATACGTTCTGGGCAGCGACCAAGCAACTGATCCTTCCCGTGCTGACCATCGGCCTCATCTCGATGGCGCCGATCGCGCGCATGACCCGTGCCACCATGATCGACGCGCTCAATTCGGATTACATTCGCACGGCGAAATCACTGGGGCTCCCGACCCGGGTCATCGTTTCGAAGAATGCGCTGAAGAACGCCATCATCCCGGTGCTGACCTTGATTGCCGCGGTGTTCGGCTACGCCATCGGTGGCGAAGTACTCGTGGAGTACATCTTCACCTGGCCAGGTCTCGGCAAATACTCGTTCGATGCCATCATGGGAAGCGACTTCCCTGCTGTGCAAGGCTTCATCATCCTGGCAGTCGCCATGTATGTGCTCGCATATCTGATCGTCGATATCCTGATCGCGATCCTCGATCCGAGAATCGAGTACTAGCTATGACCGCTCCTTCCGCAAACTTGCCGGTACCTCCTGTCGCTCCAGCCGCCACACACGCGGCGTTGACGCCACCGATGCGTGAGCGTCTCGGAGACTTCTGGTTCGTTCTACGACGCAATCCAACCGCGATGATCGGTCTGTTCATGATCGGCGTCGTGATCTTCGCGGCAATCTTCGCACCGTGGATCGCGCCCTACCCGGCCAACGAAGTCGACTTCGCGGTGGTGGCGCAACCTCCAAGCCGGGCGCACCTGTTTGGAACCGATCAGTTCGGCCAGGACATTTTTTCCCGAGTGCTCTTTGGGGCGCGCATCGATCTCTTGATCGCTCTTTCTGCAGTCGTGATCTCGCTCGTCATCGGAAGCGTGTATGGCGCTGTTTCCGGATACGTAGGCGGGCTGACCGATGAGGTTGCCATGCGCGTCATGGATATCCTGCAGGGCTTTCCACGGTTCATTTTCGCGATGGGCATCGCGTACGCGCTGGGACCTGGCATCCAGACCGTGGTGATTGCAACCGCGGTGCTCAACATTCCGGGGTACGCGCGTTTGATGCGCTCGTCTCTGCTGAGCGCCAAGACAAGTCAATACGCGATGGCGGCCAAGGCGGTGGGCGCAAATCATCGAGCGATCCTCTTCAAGCATTTGGTGCCGAATTGCCTGATTCCGATTTTCGTCATCTCCACGATGCAATTCGGATGGGCCATCCTGGAGGCAGCGGGGCTTTCGTTTATCGGCTTGGGAGTTGAGACCTCCCGAGCGGAATGGGGCGCCATGATCCAGCTTGGTTTCCAGGACTTCCTACAAGGTCATTGGTGGATGTACACCTTTCCGGGATTGGCAATCGCCTGGACAGTGCTCGGCTTCAACCTGCTCGGTGATGGTTTGCAAGATGTTCTCGATCCGAGGCGCCGATGACCACTCCAACTACAGCGCCCGCGACGCTATCTAGCAGCGAGTCCGTTCGCCCGATGCTCGAAGTTCGCGAGCTCGAAACCCAGTTCTTTACCCGAAAGGGTGTGGCGCGGGTGCTCGACAAGCTCTCGTTCGATATTGGTAAGGGCGAAATCGTCGGGCTCGTCGGCGAGAGCGGATCGGGAAAGAGTGTCACAGGTTTCTCGATCGTCAATCTGATCAAATCGCCCGGCAAGATCGTGTCCGGCGAGATCCTGTTCGATGGACGCGATTTGACCAAATTGAGTGAAGAACAACTTCGCGAGATTCGCGGCAAGAATATTGCGATGATCTTCCAGAACCCGCGAGGCTCGCTCAACCCGGTCCTCTCGGTGGGCGATCAGATCTGCCAGGTACTGAAGTACCGGCAAGGGATGAGTAGCAGTCAAGCGAAGGCACGGGCCATCGAGCTACTGCAACTGGTGCACATTCCGGAACCTGAGCGACGCTTGAAAGCCTACCCACATCAACTTTCTGGTGGAATGGCGCAGCGTGTAATGATCGCGATGGCCATCTCCTGCGGTCCAGAACTCCTGATTGCCGACGAACCGACGACGGGCCTCGATGTCACCATCGAGTACCAAATCATTCAGCTGCTCAAAGAAATGCGCGACCTGACCGGTACGAGCGTCATCGTGATTACCCACGATCTCAATATGGCCGCGGAAGTCTGCGACCGCATCATGGTCATGTACGCCGGCAAGGTGGTGGAACAGGCGCCAGTGGAGGAATTCTTCACCCGGCCGAGCCACCCATACACGCTTGGATTGCTGGCGTCTCGCCCCAGCCTGCACGGAACCGATGAGATTCCCACCATTCCCGGGAATGTCCCGGATCTGATACACCGACCTACTGGTTGCTCGTTCCATCCTCGCTGTCGCTGGGCCACTCCAGAGTGCAGCACCGTCGAACCCCTGCCACGCGAAATCGGGCCGCGACATACGGCAGCGTGCCACCACCTCGAGGAGGTCCAGCGTGACATCGCTGCTGCGGATTGAATCGCTAAAGAAGTACTACCCGATTCGCACAGGCATGTTCTCGCACAAGATGCTACATGCCATCGACGGCGTATCGTTGGAGATCGAGCGAGGCGAGACTGTTGGTCTGGTCGGCGAGAGCGGCTCCGGCAAAAGCACCGTCGCCAAGTGCGTCACCATGCTCGAACAGCCGACAGAGGGTGCGATCGAGTTTCAGGGTAAGAACCTCACGTCACTGTCGTTCAATGAGCTGACCCGCGCTCGTTCCTCGCTGCAAATGGTCTTTCAGGATCCATATGACTCGCTGAACCCTCGATTGACGGTCGGTCAGACCGTCCTGGAACCGATCAAGATCCACAAAGTTGCCTCAGGTCAGGTGGCGAAAGACCGCGTTGCCGAGCTGTTCGAGCGGGTGGGGCTGCGTCCCGAGCATATGGCCCGCTATCCCCACCAGCTCTCCGGCGGCCAGCAGCAGCGAGTAGGCATTGCGCGTGCCCTCGCGACAAACCCCGAGTTGATCGTGCTCGACGAGCCGACATCTGCGCTCGATGTTTCCGTTCAGGCGAAACTCCTCCGGTTGCTAAAGGGGCTCCAGCGCGAGGAGCAACTCACCTATCTCTTTATCTCGCACGACCTTTCCGTGATTGGGTATCTCTCTGACAAGGTAGCGGTCATGTATCTGGGTCAGATCATCGAGTTCGGCCCGACCAAGCAGGTGTTCTCCCGTCCAAGACACCCTTACACCATGGCGCTCATGAGCGCGGTACCGGCAGCCAATCCACTTCAACGCCGCGAGCGGATCATACTGACCGGAGAGATCCCATCTCCGATCGAACCGCCGAGCTACTGTCGTTTGGTCACGCGCTGCCCGTATGCGGCGGACGAATGCCGTTCCATGAATATGGAACTCTGGGAAGTCGAGCCGGGCCATACCGTTGCCTGCATTCGCTCGGTACGGGGCGAGATACCAATTCCTACGTTCCTCGACAACGGACCGGCGATCAAACTGGCCAAGCTCGATACCTTTGGCGAGGAGGAGGCAATTGCAGACGATGTGCTGCTGCCGCTCGATGAAACACTTGCAACAAACGAGTAATGTGAGAAGGGAGATCCAGTGAGTTTGAGAATCGGCATCGACGTCGGAGGCACCAACACCGACGCGGTCCTCATGCGCGGAAATGAGGTCATCGCCAAGATCAAAACCCCGACAACCGAAGATGTGACGAGCGGCATTACCACCGCGCTCAATCACATTCTCGGTGTCTCGAATACCAGCACCTCCGAAGTCAATGGAGTCATGATCGGCACGACCCACTTCACCAACGCGGTCGTAGAGCGGCGCCGGCTGCAGCCGACCGCGGCGGTTCGCCTGGGGCTTCCGGCAACGGCGGCGCTTCCGCCGATGGTGGACTGGCCGGAGGATCTGGCGGAAACCCTCGGTCGCCATACGTATCTGTGTCATGGTGGCTACGAATTCGACGGGCGAGAGATCTCCAAGTTCGATCCAGACGAGATCAAGGCAGCAGCAGCCGATATCAAAGCCAAAGGGATCGTTGCCATCGCGGTCTCATCGGTGTTTTCGCCGGTCAATCAGGACATGGAGAAGCAAGCGGCCCAAATCCTGCTGGCAGAGGTTCCTGGATCGTCCGTGACGATCTCGAGCGAGATTGGACGGATCGGGCTGCTCGAACGCGAGAACGCTGCAATCCTGAACGCGTGCCTGCGCAATCTAGCCAAAGAGACCGTGGACGCGTTCAAGCGTGCGATCGGCGAGCTCGGCATCGCTGCGCCACTCTACCTGACGCAGAATGACGGCACCCTGATGAGTGCTGAGTTCGCTGAGCAATATCCGGTACTGACCTTCGCCTCAGGACCGACCAATTCGATGCGCGGTGCGGCATTCCTTTCCGGCCTCAAGGACGCTATGGTCGTCGATGTCGGAGGAACCACATCTGATGTCGGCGCGCTAACCCATGGATTCCCTCGGGAAGCATCGGTGGCCGTGGATATCGGTGGAGTTCGCACGAATTTCCGCATGCCGGATGTCTTTTCTTTTGGACTGGGCGGCGGTTCGCTTGTGCGCCAGGATCCCCTCCGTATCGGACCACAGAGCGTAGGCTATCGCCTGACCAAGGAAGCGATGGTTTTTGGGGGAGATACCCTCACCACAAGCGATATCGCGGTGGCGGCGGGGATAGCCCAATTTGGCGATCCGTCCCGGGTGGCTGGTCTTGACAAGCAACTCGTCGACGATACGATCGACCTGATCCAGGCAATGTCTGAGGCGGCGGTCGATCGCATGAAGACCAGCGCAGCCGATGTGCCGGTCATCGTCGTCGGTGGTGGAAGTGTGCTCATCTCGCGGCCGATCTCTGGCGCTTCTGAGATGGTCAAGCCACCCCACTTCGAAGCCGCAAACGCCGTTGGCGCGGCAATCGCCCAGATCTCAGGCGAAGTCGACCGGGTGTACTCGCTCGATGGCTTGACGCGCGAACAGGCGCTCGACGATGCGAAGGCCGAAGCCACTGCCAAGGCGGTCGAGGCGGGAGCCGATCCGCAAACCGTCGCCATTGTCGATGTCGAAGATGTGCCCCTTGCCTACTTGCCGGGAAATGCGACGCGAATTCGCGTCAAGGCAGTGGGCGATCTGACCCTCAACGCGTAGATCGGAGTCACTATGCGACTGATCCACGCGGAACAGTTGGATGATATTGCCTTGGGCGCCGCGGTGCTCGGCACTGGTGGTGGAGGCGATCCCTACATCGGCAAGTTGATGGCCCAATACTCGATCCGCAAGTGCGGGCCGGTGCAGATGGTCACGGTCGACGAGCTGGACGATGAAGCGCTTATCGCGTGCTCTGCGATGATGGGCGCTCCCACGGTGATGGTCGAAAAGATTCCTTCCGGCGAGGAAATCGTCACCGCCTTCACCGCGCTCGAGAGCTATGTGGGCAAAAAGCTCTACGCCACCATGTCTGCCGAGGCGGGTGGGCTCAACTCTTCGACGCCGTTTTCGGTAGCGGCCGAGTTGGGTATTCCGCTCGTCGATGCCGATCTGATGGGGCGTGCGTTTCCTGAGATTCAGATGGTCACGGCCACCCTTTATGGCATCTCTGCCACGCCGATGTCGATGGCCGACGAAAAGGGCAACACCTGCATTCTGAACACGTTCAACAATCGCTGGACCGAGACCTTTGCGCGCACGATCGCCGTCGACATGGGGTGCTCAGCATTCATCGGACTTTTCGTGATGACCGGAAAGCAGCTGAAAGAAGCGGCAGTTGCCGGCACGATTTCGAAGGTCGAATCCATCGGTCAAACGATTCGTGCGGCGCATGCCGCCCATGTCGATCCGATCGAAGCCGTACGGGCAGCGACCGATGGGCATTTGATCTGGAAAGGCAAAATCGCCGATATCAATCGGCGCACCGAAACCGGTTTCGCGCGCGGAACCGCGTTGATCGATGGCGTAGACGAATATGAGGGAAGGCAACTCCAGATCGATTTCCAGAATGAATTTCTGATTGCGCGTGAGGGTGATCGCACCGTCGCAAGTACACCGGACTTGATAACAATTCTTGATGCGGAAGCCGGTAATGCGATTACCACTGAGTCGCTGCGATATGGCTATCGCGTGGCGGTGCTCGGCATGCCCTGTGACCCTCGGTGGCGCACGCCCGACGGGATCGAACTTGCCGGTCCTCGCTACTTTGGCTATGACATCGAGTACGTCCCTATCGAGGAACTCGTAGGAGCAGCAGTTTGAGATGAGCGAATCACCTCCGGTATTGACACCAGCCCAGGCAAACGAGCTGATTGCGTTCCTGCTCAGCTCCGCGGAAATAACGATCAAGGAGCCGATTCATTACGGCCCCCTCCGATTGGTCGATGCGGTCAGCCGATTGATCGGTTTCATGGAAGACAACGGCGCGGTCGTCGAGGGCACCTATCTCTCCGATTTGAAGGACGAAATCGACGTCAAGAAGCAGTGGTGCATGTGGGACAAACCAGGGTTCTACGGGTTTCTGCGTGAAACACCGCGCGGCATGGCGGAATACGTTTCCGCCCAGTCGGAGGAGACGGCGGAATGACCCAGAACACCGATCACATCTTCCAGAATATGAAAACGCGCCGAGCGGTGCGGTCGTTCACCGGTGATCGCGTGTCAGACGATCACCTCTGGGAGATTGTGCAGGCGGGCCGGTGGGCGGCCAGCGGCGGAAATCTGCGGCCACATCGATTCTTTATAACTCGGAATCCCGAGAGGATCCGACGGGTCCGTTCGTTTTCGCCTGGAATGCTGGCTGAGCCGGCAGCCATCGTCGCGATCCTGATCGATTGGGATCAAGTCGCACGCGAGTTCTCTTCTATCGAGCCTTCGATGATTCCGTACGTCGATGTCGGCACAGCCGCCCAGAACATGCTGAACATGGCGCACGCGCTGGGAGTCGGTAGCTGCCCTGTGACGTCGTTCAGTCAATCTGGTGTGGCGGGAGTACTTGGGTTGCCGGAGAACCTCTCTGTCGAGTTGCTATTGATGCTGGGCGATCCAAAGCCAGTGAGCCGCGGTCTCAGCTCCGATTCTCCGAAATCGGTGACCACGCGCGATCTCACATCCTGGGAAACCTTCGGCAATCACGATCGCGGCTAGTGGCCGGAAAGGACAGCACCGTTGGGGTTGAAGATTAGCCGCGAAGATCTCAAGGATCTCGCGCGCGGGGCTGCCTTTCTCGGAACAGGCGGAGGCGGAAATCCATATGTCGGGCGGCTGATGGTCGAACGCGCCCTGGACGAGACTGGGCGGGAGATCGACCTGCTCGATCTTTCCGAAGTTCCGGATGACGCACTGGTCATCCCGACCGCCATGATGGGGGCGCCGACGTGCATCGTGGAGAAGTTGCCGAACGGGAACGAGCTGGTGTCCTCGTTCCAGCGACTGGAGCAGCACCTGGGCAAAAGCGGATTCGCGACGATGCCGATCGAAGCCGGTGGCATGAACTCGATGATGCCGCTCGTAGTCGGGCTGCGGCTTGGCATTCCGGTCGTGGACGCGGATGGCATGGGCCGTGCGTTTCCAGAACTCTTCCACGAGACATTTCACATCTATGGCGTGAGCGGTTCGCCACTTGTGCTGACGAACGATCACATGGATACCTGTGTAATCGAAGCCCACGACAATTTCGCGCTGGAATGGTTCGCGCGCGGATTGACGATTCGCATGGGAGGGGTGGGATACATCGCTGAGTTTCCCATGGATGGCGCCACCGCGAAACGCGTCTCGGTATCCGGAACGATCGGGCTGGGACTGCGCGTTGGCCAGGCCATCCGCGAAGCCCGCGAGGCTCACACGCAACCCGTTCGATGCAATCAGCGAAACGTTTGCGACGACCGAATACACACCAGCAAAGGTGATCTTCCACGGCAAGATCACCGAAGTAAACCGCCGGACGGAACAGGGCTGGGCCATGGGTTCCGTACGGATCGCTCCCCTGGCGGAGTCAGATTCGACCGAGGAGCTCTTCATCAGTTTCCAGAACGAGAACATCATCGCCAGGCAAGCAAATCGCGTGCTGGCCGTGGTTCCAGACTTGATCTGCGTGCTGGACAGCGAAACAGCGGAACCTATTACGACCGAAGATCTCCGTTACGGCCAGCGCGTCAAGGTGATGGCTGTGCAAGTTCCCGACATCATGCGTACCCCTGAAGCGCTCGCGGTTTGGGGCCCCAGGCACTTTGGAATCGATATGGACTACCAGCCGATGGCGGTCTAGAGAGGCACGAACGCGCACATGATTCGTATCGGAACAGATATTGGAGGCACGTTCAC
The DNA here is from genome assembly GCA_963720855.1 of uncultured Chloroflexia bacterium. Classification (GTDB taxonomy): domain Bacteria; phylum Chloroflexota; class Chloroflexia; order Thermomicrobiales; family UBA6265; genus JAMLHN01. Next base: position 159,173 of record CAVRGV010000006.1, read on the forward strand.
CGACATCGTTTGGGTGGACGACCAGAGCGGTGAAATCAAGGCCGATAAGGCGCCCACGACTCCATCCGACGTGGTGCAGGGAGTGATGGCCGCATATGCCAAGACCGGTGTCGAAGCAGATGCCGTGGGTCAGTTCATCCATGGCTCGACGGTTGCCACCAATGCTCTGGTAACTCAGCGAGGCGCGGTCACCGGCTTGATCACCACCAAGGGATTTCGCGACATCCTGGAGATTCGGCGTATCGACCGCCCGGACGAGCATATCTACAACATCTTCTGGGAAAAGCCGAAACCGCTGGTGCCACGCCGCCGACGATTGGAAATCTCGGCACGAATGATGTTCGATGGCACCGTGCTCGAGCCGGTCGACGAAGCCGAAGTTCGCGTCGTTACCGAAAAACTCCTGGAAGCTGGAGTGCAATCTATCGCTGTTTGCCTGCTGCATGCCTATGCCGATCCGAGGCACGAGCTGGCCGTGCGGGACATCGTTCGCGAGATCGATCCCGATATTTATGTCTCGATGAGCCATGAGGTGGCGCGCGAAATTCGAGAGTACGAGCGCACCAGCTCGACTGTGATCGATGCCTATGTCAAGAAGCCGGTGGTCGGGTATCTCAACCGGCTCGATGCGACATTACGCGACGAGACGGGACTCGCCAATTCGCCGTTGATCGCCAATTCCTCGGGTGGCGTTTCCACGGTGGAGGCGATCGGCCGAGCCCCCATTCAAATGATGGAATCTGGTCCGGCGGGCGGCGCGATAGGCGCGGCGTATCTGGCGGAAAAACTGGGCACCCCGAATCTTGTCACCGGAGATGTCGGGGGCACGAGCTACGACGTTTCGATTGTGGTCGATGGCAAAACGGTGCTGCGCACCGAGCACGAGATTCTCGGTTATGCCGCGAAGGTATCGAGTATCGACGTGCGTAGTGTGGGAGCAGGCGGCGGCAGCATCGCAAGAGTCGATGCGGGCGGCCGGCTCCACGTGGGTCCGGCAAGCGCGGGCGCCGATCCGGGACCGATGTGCTACGGCCGCGGCGGTGATGCGCCAACCGTGACCGATGCCGCGGTCGTTACGGGCTTGATCGATCCAACCCTCTTCGCCGGCGGTGAAATGAAGCTGCGGCCCGACCTCGCGCAGCAAGGGATCGAAGGGCTATCGCAGCAGCTTGGGCTTTCAAGAGATGAAACTGCCGAAGGAATCTTGACGGTCGCCCGGAACAACATGGCGAATGTCACCCGCCAAACCCTGGTGGGCCAAGGGCACGATCCGCGCGATTTCGCCCTGCTCGCCTTTGGCGGCGGCGGCGGTCTTTTTGCCAGCGAGGTAGCACGCGCGCTCGACATTCCCACGGTCATCATTCCACGCCACCCATCGGTCTTTTCCGCCTGGGGCATGCTGAGCGCTGATATCGTGGGAAGTTACGCCCGCAGCTACCTTCATCAGATTCCGCTGCTCGACATCGATTACGTCAAGCGCCTCTTTGCAGAGATGGAATCGGAAGCGCTTCAACTCACCGATGACGCGGGGGTTGCCCGGGACCAGGTGACATTCCACCGGTCGATCGATTGCCGCTATACCGGGCAAGGACACGAGGTGGAAGTCCCGTTGGGAGAGGTTCCGATCGATGCGAAACTGATCGACATCTTGCCCGAGTTGTTCGACGAAGTGCACGAGGCAAGATTTGGACACCGAATGCCCTCGAATCGAGAGACGGTCACCTTTCGCCTGCGCGTCTTCGGAGCGATGCACCGTTTACCGCTGGTGGAGATCGAATCTGGGCCGGACTCAGCAAGCGACGCGCTGGTGAGCACCAAACAGGTGTTCGTCAATCGTGAGTGGCAAGAAGCTGGTATTTACGATCGCACCAAGCTCCTTGCTGGAGCAACAGTGAACGGTCCGGCGCTGGTGCAAGAACCGAGCCATGTCACCGTGCTCATGCCCGGAGACACAGCGACTGTCGACAACTATGGCGCTTTGCGGGTTTCGGTAGGCAGCTGATCCAAGATCGAGCTTGCCACTAATCGGTTCCCCTGACTTGATGTAGAAAGCACTGACCTATGACCGAAAAAGCAACGATCGATCCGATCACCACCGCGGTGGTTCACAACACCTTATTGGCGGCTGCACGAGAGATGCGCGACACGATTCAGCGAACCTCGTTTTCACCAATCATCTACGAGGACCGGGACTTCGCATGTGGGTTGCTGGATGCAGAGGCGAGCACTCTGGCGGAAGCGCCGGGACTGACCGCGTTCATGGGCACCCTGAGCCCGGGCATCAAACGCTGCTTCGAGTTCCACAAGAAGGAAGACCTCGAGCCAGGCGACATCTTCATCACCTCACTCCCCTCGTTCACTGGTTCGCATCCTGCCGACATGATGCTCTTCATGCCGATCTTCCATGGGGGTCGGCTCTTCGGCTTTGCGGCGAGCAAGGCCCACCTGGTCGATGTGGGCGCGAAGGACCCCTACCCCACCGACTCGATCGATGCATTCCAGGAGGGTTTGCGGATTCCGCCGGTCAAGCTCTATCGCGCTGGTGTGCTCGACGAGACGCTGGCGTCGATTCTTAAATCCAACTCCCGGGCGCCTGAAATCATTTGGGGCGATCTGCATTCTCAGATCGCCTGCTTCCGGACTGGCGAGGAGAGCGTGCTGCGCCTGCTGGACAAATATGGATTCGACACCGTTTATGCCTGTATCAACGATATCTACGACCATGCCGAGCGGATGGCGCGCGACGCAATTCGAGGAATGCCGGCGGGAACCTGGACTGGCATCGACTACTGCGACGACAACGGCGTAGACCGGGGCATACCCCTTCGGATCGGCGTCTCGGTAACCATCGATCCCGAGGCGGCCGAAATTACGTTCGACTACTCGGAATCAGCGGAACAGCAGCGCGGTCCGATGAATGCACCGATCATTACCGCGATTTCGATCTCTCGCATGATGGGCAAGATCTTGACCGCGCCAGAATCGGCAGCCTGTGAGGGATCGTTCCGGCCGATCAAAGTCGTGGCGCCGAAGGGAACCGTTTTTAATCCGCACGACGCGGCACCCACCAATCTGTATGGATGGCCAGGGATGACGGCGATCGAGGCAATCGTGTCAGCGATGGCGCCTGACTTCCCCCATCGGTTCCCAGCCCAGTCGGGCGGGGATCTGTGCGCCGTGTTCCGATACGGTTTCGACCCGATGACGAGCGAGATGTGGGTCGAGGCGAACATCGAAGGGATCGGGATGGGAGCCAGCGCGTTCGCCGACGGCGAGAGCGCGATGGTGCACATCCTCGAAGCGTGTAGCCGAAACCTCCCGGTCGAGCTGGAAGAGGCCAAGGATCCGGAAATCATCGAGCGATACGAACTGATCCAGGACAGCGGCGGAGCCGGGAAGTTCCGCGGTGGACTGGGTGTACGCCGGGATTACCGACTGTTGGCTGACGGTCGGATGATCTCGGTGCTCGAGCGATGCATTGCACCACACGCGGGAGTAGCAGGGGGTTTGCCGGGCGGCCGAACGTATGGGGTGCTCGACTCGTCGATCTACGGCCAGGGGTTCGAGATCATCAAGACTCCCGACCAACCGATTGCGAAGGACGATCTCATCTCCATTCGCTCGGGCGGGGGTGGTGGATTCGGGAGCCCGCTGGAACGCGATCCCGGCCGGGTACTCGAGGATGTCCTGGAAGAGCTCGTGTCCATCGAGGCCGCACAAGAGCTCTATGGCGTGGTGTTCGATGATGCCGGCCAGATCGACTACGAGGACACCAAGCGCGTTCGAGACGCGCGGCTATCAGCGGTGTAGACCTTCTCAATGCAATTCATTTGGGCCGGTGGCTTCTGCCATCGGCCCTTTTCATTCATGGTCATGCTGAGGTGGCTAGCGTTGCGTCTTGAGCGCGCCGAGTGCATCGCCGATTAGGCGACGTTTGGGGAGTTGCTTGACCATGTCGGCAATTTTCTGCTGCTTCTCCTTTTTGGAGATGCCGTCGACCGTGAGGTATTCAAGCGCGGCACTGGCAGCGAGCAATGGGTAATCGGTCAAGAGATGCGGGCGACTGTGGGCGAACGGCGTCATCTTCGAGACTTTTTTCATGTCGTCGAGGATGATGCTTTGATCGAGCCGGCGGCGGTAGGCCGAAAGCGTGCGGGCCGAGAAATCCCCTTTTGCCTTCGCTTCGATGATGGTTTCAGCGGCGAGCTTGCCCGAGAGCATCGAGAGATTGGCACCTTCGCGATTGACGGGATTGAGCAGGCCGGCGGCATCTCCAACGACCACCACGCCATCCGCATAGACCTGCGGCAGTCGATCGACGTTCAGTTCTGGAATCAGGTGCGCAGCGTACTCAATGGTCTCCCCACCTGCGATCAACGGGGCAATCGCGGGATGCTTTTTGAAGCGGTCGAGCATGTCGTTGACATTGCGGCCGCTGTCCATCAGGTCCTGCAAGAGGGCGCCGGTGCCGATCGAGATCGACTCCTTGTTGGTGTAGATGAAACCGTAACCGAGTAGACCCCAGGTCGATTCTCCGAAGATCTCATAGGCTGCGCCCATGCCTTGCGGAAGGGCGAAACGGTCATCGATCTTCTCAGCGGGCAGCGAGATGAGCTCTTTTGCAATGAGCGCCTGTTCGGACGGCTGCCATTCCCGATGGAGTCCGGCGGCTTTCGCCAAGAGAGAGTTGGCGCCGTCGGCAAGCACGACGCAGTGGGCCAGCAACTCGCCATCCGCGTCGCCAGTCGTAACGCCGGCGACCTTTCCGTTTTCCCATATGAGATCGACGATGGTGAACTCTGAGTAGATCTCAGCTCCGGCGGCTTCCGCGGTTGAGGCGTACCACTGATCGAACTCGGAGCGGAGCACGCTATAGGCGTTGTAAGGAGGCTGGGCAAGCTTCATCGAACGAAAGATGCCGCCGAGCATGGCATCTTCGGTCAACGCGAGATAACGCTGCTCGATGATGGGACGCTCGAGCGGCGCTTCGGTTTCGAATCCTGGTGCGAATTGTTCGGTCGGTTGCCGATAGAGGATACCGCCGGAAACATTCTTGGAGCCGGGGAATTGGCCGCGTTCGAGCACCACCACGGAGAGTCCTGCCGAAGCGAGCTCGCGAGCAACGGTAATCCCTGCGGGACCTGCGCCGACGACTATCGCGTCGAATCGATCGTCATCCACGAGCGTTCTCCGATCTCGCTATTTGTCTGTCCTACTTGACCAGCTCGGCAGTCAACGCGGGCACCACTTCGAAGAGGTCTCCAACGATGCCAAACGCAGCGATCTTGAAAATCGGGGCATCGGGATCTCGATTGATGGCGACAATGTATTCCGATCCCTGCATGCCAACATTGTGCTGCACCGCGCCGGAAATGCCGATTGCGATGTAGAGGCGCGGGGTAACCGAATGTCCTGTCTGTCCGATCTGTTCATGGTGCGGTCGCCAGCCGGCATCGACTACCGCGCGAGACGCCGCAACGGCACCGCCGACCGCTTCAGCGAGTTTTTCGACCAGCGCGAAGTTTTGCGGTTCCTTGAGTCCACGACCACCCGCGACGATGGTGTCGGCATCTTGTAGTTTGACTCCACCGCCCTCGCCAGCGGTCACGAATCCTTCGATGCGGACGCGAGTATCGCTGTCGGATAGCTCGACCGCTACTGGAATTACCGACCCAATGGACTGGGAGGCGTCGGCTTTGGGCCATGATCCTGGGCGAAGACTGACGATCCGCAGCGGGATCACCCTTCAACGTAACCGCGACGAGCGACTTGCCACCCAGAATCGATCGGCGAGCGACCACGTCGCCACCGATTGCCTCGAGACCGACCACGTCGGATGCAACTGCGGCATCGAGCCGGGCGCCGAGCCGGGCCGCGACATCGCGGCCAGTCGTCGTTCCAGCGAGGATCACGACATCGGCTCCCGAGGTCTCGACGATGGTGGCCAGCGCTTTGGTGATCGGGAGGTCTGTTGTCAGCCGCGAATCGTCGGCCAGGTAGACCATGGAGAGTCCGGTCGAAGCCAATATGGCTGCTGCCCCTGCGGCGTTGGCGCCGATGACAGCTCCCGCGAGCTCGGCCCCGCTGGCATGCCGCAAGCTCAGTGGCGGCCGTAACCGCTTCGAGCGACTCGGGTCGGAGCCCGTTCGGGCCGGTTTCGCCGACAACCAGTATTTTCCTGAAACCCATCTGAAAACTGCTCCTAGTTGTCATCCAATACGAGCGAAACGGGGCAATGGTCGGAGCCCAGGATGTCCATGTGAACATCGGCGGAGACAAAGCGCGACTGCAGCGATGCCGAGGTCAGGAAATAGTCGATACGCCAACCGATGTTACGGGCACGCGAGTTGGCCATCTGGCTCCACCAGGTGTACGCCTCGGTGCGATCGGGATGGAGGGCGCGAAACGTGTCGATAAGTCCTGCATCGATAAATGCCTGGAAGCCGCCACGCTCTTCTGAGGTAAAGCCCTTTTTGCCGATGTTCTGTTTCGGGCGGGCAAGGTCGATATCATTGTGCGCGACATTGAGATCGCCACAAAAGATGACGGGCTTCTGCGCTTCCAATTGCTGAATATATGCCAGGAATGCCGCATCCCAGAGTTGACGCAAGGGAATGCGAGTCAGATCGTCTTTGGCATTTGGGGTGTAGACCGTGACGAGCCAAAACCGATCGAACTCTGCCGCGACCACTCTGCCTTCGTCGTTGGGGTTGCCGTAGGCGTCGGCTGACCAGTCGAATCGATCGATGATGTCGGGCGATAAGCCGTTGACCACCTGGATTGGTTCGACCTTCGAGAAGATGGCGGTGCCGCTATAGCCAGGCTTCACGGCGGAATTCCAGTACTCCCGGTAGACCGGCAGATCGATTTCGGCCTGACCTTGTTTTGCCTTGGTTTCCTGGAGGCAAAGAATATCCGGCTGGCATTCGTCGATGAATGTCCTAAACGCGCCTTTCTTGATGACAGCGCGCAGTCCGTTGACATTCCAGGAGTAGAGTTTGAGCATGGGTTTCGCTGTGCCTCGACTGCCGTGGCTAAACGAGCTTCTTCTCTCTGAGCCAGGCAGCGAGCTGAGCCGCGGCCTCGGCAGGGGGCACGTCGGAAAGGATCGTACCCATGGCGGCTCGCTCTTCACGAAACGGCTCACTCCAGGCAATGTCCTGTGAAATCGTTGCGTCGATTCTGGAGATTTCAAGTGGTTTTTTCTTGGCGGCCATGATTCCCTTGAGCGAGGGATAGCGCGGTTCGTTCAAACCACTCGATGCCATGATCAGCACCGGCGTTTCGACCGAGACTTTTTGCTTGCCGTCTTCGGTGTCGCGAAGCAAGCGACAAGGTCGATCCGTTGGCTTCGAGTCCGATGACCGAGGAGACGCTCGGCAGGCCAAGGTACTCGGCGACCTGGGGGCCGACTTGGCCAGTGGACGTATCGTCAGAGCTTTGACCGGTGAGAATGAGGTCGAAATCGCCGCCGGCCAGGTGGTCTGCCAGTACGCGAGCGAGAACGCGAGTGTCGATATCGTTTGCAGCTATTTCGAGAAGAATGCCCTTGTCTGCTCCCATGGCGAGCGCGCGGCTGACGGCGTCCTTTGCGCCAGGCGGGCCAGCGGCAATGACGGTAACGTCGGCACCAAGGGCTTCTTTCAACTTGATCGCTTCTTCGATGGCGTAGTCGTCATACGAGCTGATGACCATCTGACCACCGAAGATCGGTTTGCCAGTGGCGGAATCGATACGCATCGCATTGAGATCGGGAACTTGCTTGACCAGCACGGCTATCTGATAGGTCATTGGGCTTCCTTACGCTGGATCCTGGAACTCGGCAGCGCGCTTCTCGACGAATGCACGCATGCCTTCTTTTTGATCGTCGGTAGTAAAGGCGAGTCCAAACGCGCGGGCTTCGGTCTCCAGACCGTCCACCGTTTGGCCATTGAACGCGAGCCGAATGAGCTGCTTGGCGGAACGAACCGCGAGCGGACTGTTTTTTGCGATGGAATCAGCCAGCTTCGTCGCCTCGTCCAGGAGCTGGCCCAGCGGATAGACCGCGTTGACGAGTCCGATTCGGAGCGCCTCGTCGGATTTCACGCGACGGCCCGAGAGGATCAGCTCAGCAGGCGAGTCCCGGACCAACCAGCCTGGTCAGACGTTGCGACCCACCCCAACCCGGAGGAATGCCGAGCGTGACTTCGGGTTGCGCGAACACGGCATTCTCGGACGCGATGCGAATATCGGCGGCAAGCGCGAGCTCACATCCGCCGCCCAGCGCGAAGCCGTTCACGGCGGCAATGACCGGCTGGGGAAGCTCCTCGACTGACCGGGTGGCCCGATGACCGAGGCGGCCAAATGCCAGACCGTCTTCGCCGTCGAGCTCGGCCATCTCCTTGATATCCGCGCCAGCGGCGAATGCCCGGTCGCCGGCACCGGTCAAGATGACGCACCTGATCGAGCCGTCATCGGCAATTCGATCGAAGGTTTCCGCCAGCAAGCGGAGCTGCTCGTTGTTGAAGGCATTTAGCGCTTCCGGGCGGTTCATGGTGACGATGGCGATCGCGCCTCGTTGCTCCAGATCGATAGCCATCGTTACTCCTCTATCGGGGTCGCGCTCATGTGGCGCTGGGCATTCCGCACGTAGCCGGAAGCGGCGTTACGGCCCATTTTGCGGGCATCTTCGTCGAGCTGGCGCTTTTCTTTGGCGGGAATGCCGGCAACCAACGTTCCAGGAGCTACGATGGCCCCCTCGGTCACGACAGCGCCGGCGGCAACGATGGCTTCTGCACCGATCTCTGCGCCATTGAGCACAATGGCTCCCATGCCAATCAGTGCGCCGTTCCCCACTTTCGCGCCATGCACGATGGCTTTATGGCCAACCGTGACGTCATCGCCGATGACACAGGGATAGCCGGGGTCGGCATGAAGAATCGAACCGTCCTGGATATTGGTTCGGGCACCAATGCGAACCGGCGAAACATCGGCACGGATGACGACGTTGTACCAAACGCTGGATTCAGATCCGATGTGCACGTCGCCTACGACGACAGAACCGGGGGCGCGAAAAACCGAGCCGTCGATCGACGGCTCGGATTCTGGAAGTGCGAACAAGCGAGGCTCAGGCATGCTTGGCGCCCGGCACCTCGACAACGATGGCATCGCCCTGGCCACCACCGGAACAAATTCCGGCGAGGCCGATACCGCCTCCGCGCCGGCGCAACTCGGTGATAAGCGTGAGCAGAATGCGAGGTCCGCTCGCCGCAAGGGGATGCCCAAGGGCAACTGCACCGCCATTGACATTGACGATGTCAGTGGAGACGCCGAGCCGGCGGGATGCAATGATGGCAACGTTGGAAAAGGCCTCATTGATCTCGACCAGATCGATGTCCGAGATCGTCAGTCCTGCCTTCTTCATGGCGATTTCGGCTGCCATCTGGGGGGTATACGCCAGGTAGGGCGGATCCCAGGCAGCGCATCCGTGGGCAAGGATGCGCGCGATCGGTTCGTGATCATGCTCGTCAGCCCAGGTTTCGCTGGTCACGACGAACGCGCCGGCGCCGTCGTTGACACTCGGAGCGTTACCGGCCGTGACCGTGCCACCTTCCCGGAAGGCGGGCTTGAGCCGGGCAAGGGCCTCGAGCGAGGTGTCCCGGCGCGGTTGCTCGTCCTTGTCGACGATGATGGTTTCCTTTTTGGTCTTGATCTCGACCGGGACGATTTCGGCGGAGAGGAAGCAGGCGTCCTGCGCGGCAAGCGCGCGTTGATGAGATCGGAGCGCCCAGGCATCCTGCTCTTCACGGGAGACGCCGTTTTCTTCAGCGACATTGTCGCCGTGGAGTCCCATTTGGACGTGATCGAGGGCGCAAAACAAACCGTCGGTCATCATCATGTCTTCGAAGACGCCGTTACCCATGCGCATTCCGCCACGAGCGTTGCGCACGATATAGGGTGCCTGAGACATGGATTCCATGCCGCCGGCGACGATCACGTCATAGCCCTCGGCCCTGATCAGGGTGTCGGCCAGCGTGACCGCGCGCAGTCCCGAGCCGCAGACACGGTTGACGGTTTCGGATGTCACGGTGCGTGGGATCCCAGCGAGCAGCTGGGCCTGGCGTGAAGGAATTTGCCCTGCACCGCCTTGCAGTACCTGACCCATGATGACGTGTTGAACCTCATCGGGCGAGACGCCAGATCGATGCAATGCGCCTTCGATAGCAATTGCGCCGAGCTCGACCGCGGTTTTACTGGCGAGCGAGCCATTGATCTTGGTGACGGGAGTGCGCGCACCCGCGAGTATGACGGTTTTCGTCATCTTAGAATCCTTGTACTTGCTATCGGGTCATCGCCAGCAGCTCGGCAGCGTCGAATCCCTGCGCGGGCGGTTGCGGATGGGTGAGCGGTTTGTCGTTGCGGTATCCCAGCGCGTATTCGGCCTGGAGAACCGTGTGGACTTCCCGGGTGCCTTCGTAGATCACGGCACCGCGTGAATTGCGCCAGAAACGTTCCACGGGATATTCATTCGAGAACCCGTAGGAGCCATGGATCTGGATGGCGTCATCGGCCGACTGGAGCGCAACATCGCAGGCATACCACTTCATCAGCGAGGTTTCGCGGGTATTGCGAATACCGCGATTCTTGAGCTCGGCCGCCTTCATGGTGAGCAAGTAGGATGCCTCGTAGCCAGCCGCCATCTTGGCGATCATCTGCTGGACGAGCTGGAATTTGCCGATGGGCTGGCCGAAGGCTTCGCGCTCGTTTGCGTATTTGACGCTGGCATCGAGACAAGCGCGGATGAGTCCGACAGCGCCAGCGCCGACGGTGTAGCGGCCCTGATCGATGCAGCTCATGGCGATCTTGAAGCCTTCGCCTTCTTCGCCAATTCGGTTTTCGATCGGAACGCGAACGTTGTTGAAGGCGAGCTCGCCGGTGTTGCCGGCGCGGACGCCCAGCTTGCCCTTGATGGTGCCGGTGGTAAAGCCTTCCATGCCGCGTTCGATCACGAAGGCGCACAGACCATGGTGCTTCTTCGAGCGATCGATGCTGGCGAAGACCAGGAAATGGTCAGCGACATCGGCCAGCGATATCCACATCTTGGACCCATTGAGGATGTAGTGATCGCCATCGCGTACGACGGTCGATTCGATCGAGCCAGCATCGGAGCCGGCATTCGGCTCGGTAAGTCCGAACGTGGCGAGCTTGGTGCCCTGCGCTTGCGGCACGAGCCAGCGCTGTTTTTGCTCTTCGGTCCCCCATTGCAGCAGGGCCAGACTGTTGAGGCCGACATGCACGCTCATGACGACGCGCAGGAAGGTATCGACGTACTCCAGCTCGTCGCAGGCGAGCGCGAACGAGACATAGTCGAGGCCGAGACCACCATATTGCTCGGGAATGGGAAGGCCGAGGATGCCGAGCTCACCCATCTTCGTGAGCACTTCACGATGGAATTCGCCCTTGGCGTCCCACTCCTGGATATAAGGGGCGACCTCTCGCTGAGCGAATTCGCGCACCATATCGCGAACCTGAATTTGCTCCTCGGTGAGACTGAAATCCATCGTCGATCGATTGCCCTTCACTGGAATCCACCGCGTCGAGACGGATTTTCGACGCGCCATTTGCCAATCGATAAGTATACGGGGGTGCGTTATGGCGTGACGAGCCAGAATGGCGAATTGGGATCGACGGCTAACGGGTCTCGACGTCGAAAGCCAGCCGTTGACGGGAGGGGTTGGACAACGATAGAACGCGAAATTTGCGACTGCGGTGGGATCGACCTTGGCGCTCGGCCGAGCCGGGATCCAGCACCGAGTGAGGATGACGGGTAACCAGCCCGGGCAACGATGATCTGCTGCCCAGGTCATGCGCTCCTTGCCGAACGTGCCGCTTGATCTCATCATAGAACATATGTTCTTCAGTGTCAAGGGGTGGAGCGGTTTCTTTGGCTGGATTCGTTCACTCGGCAGTTTCGAGGGCGACAGGCAAGGTCGACTGGGTCACGGTCGATCAAAACGTCCTGCATGCACCGAGAGATCATTTCAGCGAGACACCATCCACGAAATGCGGCGCTGCGCGTGCCGGTTTTCGGGGTCAGAATTGCCATCAGTGATCCTGCTGGCACCAAAACTGAACCGTTGGTCGTCAGGTTTCGGTATGGGGTCTGGGGCCGCGAGTCAACTCCCCCGAACCGATGTGTTCGTGGCCGTTGGTCGTGGAGAGGATCAAGGCTCCGGTGGGGTCGAGGCCGCGGACAGTGCCAGTTCGAACGGTTCCGCCGTCTAGCAGCTCGACCTGAAGGCCGAGGTAGGCGAGTCGGCTTGGCCAGTCCGAGATGGCGGAAGCTCGATCAGCGCAAATGTCCGAATAGCGCTTGCTTATCGAGGAGAGGATGGTTGAGCGCAGGTCAGATATTCGCGTCGTTGGGAGCGACTCGATTTCGGCCAGGGATATGGCTGTTGCTGGGCGATTCTGGTCGTGGAGCACATTGAGTCCGATACCCGCGATGGCTGAACTTACTCGCGAACCAGTCAAGCTCGTCGTGATGAGGATACCGGCGAGTTTCCGATCCCGATAGAGAACGTCGTTGGGCCACTTGAATTGGAGCCCGATCGCGTAGTGCGGGTCGATAGCTTCGCAGACGGCGAGGGCGACCGCGACTGAAAAGGGTTGGAACTGATCGGACTGGACATTCGGCCGCAAAAGGATCGAACAGTAGAAACCAGCATTCGGTGGCGATTGCCACACACGGTCAGCTCGTCCGCGGCCCCGGGTTTGGGCACCAGCGATCGAGGTGGTGCCTTCGGGCGCGCCGAGGGTTTCGAGACGTCGGGCAATATCCATCGTGGACGTGACGATGCCCATTCGAATGATTGGGGCGCCGAGCGGCCTGTCAATGGTCATAGTCGATGCCCGGTCCAAAAGTGTGAGCTCTACCCGCTTCCGCCCAGAATGAATTCCCTCGCGCGCTCTGAGCGACGGTCAACCGCACTCCACCTGTAACACTTATGTGAACAGCGCGCTCACCGAGAGATCCTTGTGGATGCGCATGATGGCTTCGGCGAGTAACGGAGCGACGGTGACAACTTCCAGCCTATCGCCAAGCTCTTCGTGCGGGAGCGGAATGGTATCGGTGACGTACACCTTGGAGATGGAAGACGAGAGGATGCGATCTATCGCTTCGCCGGCAAACACGCCGTGGGTTGCAGCGGCATGCACATGAAATGCGCCCCGATCGACCAGCAGGTCAGCGGCAACGGTGAGTGTGCTGGCGGTGGAGATCATGTCGTCGATGATGACCGAGGTCTTGCCGTCGACATCGCCCACCATCTCGATGACCTCGGTCGCGTCGGCATCGGGTCGCTGTTTCGAGATGATCGCGAGTGAGCCGCCGACACGAGCCCGGAAGTCTTCGGCGCGTGTCACGCCGCCGGCGTCCGGGCTGACGGCCACGATCGGTCCCTGGTGTTCCCGCCTGTAGCGACGCGCCAGGAGCGGCGTGGCTCGCAGGTGATCGACTGGAATATCAAAGAAGCCTTCGATGGCGGGTGCATGGAGATCGATCGCGAGCACGCGCTGAGCGCCGGCCGTCACGATGAGATTGGCAACCAGCTTGGCGGAAATAGGCTCTCGGCCGGTGGTTTTCTTTTCCTGGCGGGCGTACCCGAAGTATGGAATCACGGCAGTGATGCGATCGGCAGAAGCACGGCGGAGCGCATCGATGATGAGCAGCAGCTCCATGATGTTGTGATTGACCGGATCACAGAGCGACTGGATCACGAAGACATCCGACCCGCGTACGTTTTCTTCGAGCTTGACGCGGGTCTCGCCGTTTTTCCAGGTGCTGACGACAGCGCGGCCGAGCGGAGCGTTCAGCTCCTTCATGATGTCCGCGACGAGCGTGGGATGCGAGGTTCCGCCAAACACCTGCATGCGGCCTTCCATCGTTACCCTTCACCTCCGTCGCTGGTTTCAATCGGCTCTACTGGTTTTCGGCGAACCTGGCGGGCCGGCATCCCGACCACGGTCGCGCCATTGGCGACATCCCTGGTGACGACCGCGCCGGCACCGGTACGCGCACCGGCGCCGATGGTGACCGGCGCAATGAGCATCGAGTCACTGCCAATGAACGCACCGGCGCCGATCTCGGTGCGGTGCTTGTCGACTCCGTCGAAATTGCAGGTCACGGTTCCGGCGCCGATGTTGACGTTGTCGCCCAGACCTGCATCGCCGATGTAGCTGAAATGCCCGACCCGGACATCATCTCCTACCGAGGCGTTCTTGAGCTCCGCGAAATTGCCGATATGTACCCGCTTACCGAGCTGAGTGCCGGCACGCAGATGGGCGTAGGGCCCAACATCGGAATCGGAGCCAATCACCGCGTCTTCGATGGTGGAGGACTCGATCCGAACCCGGTCACCAATCGAACTGGCCCGAATCACCACGTTTGGACCGATCGTGCAGCTCGAGCCGATTCGCGAACCCGTTTCGACGATGCAGCCAGGGCCGATGATCGTATCTCGCTCGATTTCGACATCGAGCGCGATCAGGTTCGACTCCGGTGCGATCAGCGTCACACCATCCATCTGGAGCTGGCGGCGCTTGCGCGCATACAGCAAACCTTCGGCGACAGCCAGCTCACTCCTATCGTTCACGCCGACGAGGATTTCCCGAGTTCCTCTGGACGATCCAACCGACGCAGGATCCTCCGCATAGGCCATCGCGACGAGATCGGTCAGGAAATACTCGTTCTTGCGTGGGTTCGGCTGGAGGACTGCCAGCGCTTCGGTCGCCCATACCCGGTCGAGCGCCATGACGCCGCTGTTGATCTCGGTCGGGCCGATGCGGTGTGACTCCTCGTCGTCGACCTTTTCGACGATCGCGCGCACGCGGCCGAGATCGTCGCGATCGATGCGGCCGTAACCCGCAGCGTCCTCGACATCGCAGGTCATCACCGCGATGCGCTGGCGGGAACGGTCACGGCCCTCGGTCAGCTCGGTGAGCACATCCGCAGTAACGAGTGGATGGTCGGCATACAGGACAAGCACGGTTTCGCCGGCCGCGCCGGCTTCGAGCGCGATGCGGACGGCGTCCGCGGTGCCGCGCGGCGGATCCTGGATGGCGATGCGAACACCGCTCGCCCAGGCCTCGCTTCGCGAGACGAGCTGCGATTTCCAGGCTGCCGACGACGGTGATATCGATTGGATCGAGCAGGCGGGCTGTGCTGAGCACGTGCGCGAGCATGGGACGCCCGGCAACCGCGTGCAGCGGCTTGGGCAAGGCTGATTTCATGCGGGTGCCGGCGCCGGCGGCGAGAATGACGACGGAACGTGAAGGATCTGGCGCGTCAACGATCATCGCGTGCGACGCACCAGATCATCCGAAATCGAGATGATGTTGATTGGCTCGCGGGCCAGGATTCGAACCTGGAATATAGGTGCCAAAAACCCATGTGATACCTTTTCACCACCCGCGATTAGGTGCATACGATTCAAACCGGTTCGGCTGGAATCGCGTCGGAAATGATAGCACCGGTTCCGACATCGTCCTGGTTGGCTAGACGCCGAGTGCGTCCTTCACTTTATCGAAGAATCCACGATGTGTGGGTTGGGGAGCCAGCTCCGAACCCAACGTCTGCCCGAAGCGCTCGACGAGGTCACGCTGCTCAGGCGTCAGCTCCTTCGGAATGATGACGTGGATGGTCACGATCTGGTCGCCGCGATCGCCCCCGTGCATGTCGGGAACGCCCTTCCCTTTCAAGCGGAACTGCTGGCCGGATTGGGTCGCCTGCGGCAGCTTGAACGCAACTGCGCCATCCACGGTTTGCAGCTCGATCTCGTCACCGAGGATCGCCTGGGCGACATTGACGCCCACCTGGAGCTGAATCGTTTTGCCCTGCCGGGAGAAGAATTGATGCGGTTTGATGCGAACCTTGACGAAGAGGTTGCCGGGTTGTCCGCCCGCTGGTCCTGCTTCGCCCTGACCGGTCAGCCGGAGCGTGGCGGTTTCGTCGATGCCGGGCGGAATGGTCACTGAGATACGGCGTGCGAAGGTGGAGCGTCCCTTACCGCGGCAGCGAGGACACGGATCGGTGATCTGGACGCCTTCCCCATTGCATGCGGTGCAGGGCGCCGAACTCATGAACTGACCGAGGATCGTTTGTTGTACCCGGCGGACCTCACCGCTCCCGCCACAGGTCTCGCACTTTGGCGGCTGTTTGCCATCCCGCATGCGCGTGCCGTTGCAGCCTTCGCAGGTCTCCAAACGGGTCACTTCGACTTCCTTCTCGGCGCCAAAGACGGCTTCCTCGAAGTCGATCTCCACCGTCACCTGCAGGTCTTGTCCCCGATTGCTGACTGTCCGGCGACGTCCCTGCGTCGCCCCGCCGAAAAAAGTTTCGAAGATGTCCGTGAAGCTGGATGACCCAAAATCGAACGGGATTACCCGCGCCGCCACCGCCGTTGGAGGCGTGGCCATAGCGGTCGTAAGCGGCGCGCCGGTTCGGGATCGGAGAGGCATTCGTAGGCCTCATTGACTTCCTTGAACTTTTCCTCGGCCCCGGGCTCGTGGTTGACATCGGGGTGGAACTGACGGGCGAGCTTGCGATACGCCTTGCGCAGGTCGTCATCGGAGGCGGTGCGCGAGACGCCCAGAGTCTCGTAGTAATCGCGTTTTTCAGCCATATGTGGGGTGGTTTCGTTTCGATTCGATGTCGGTCGGCAGGCGTGGAGGACAGAAAAGGAATGAAGTGTGGATGCTGCAACTCCAAAAACTGGCGCAAGTATAGGCGTCAGGCCCTTCCCAGCCAAGGGAGTCTAGCACTCTCAGCCGTCGAGTGCTAAATGCCGTTCGCACTGAACGAAATGCCCCGGCCGGACATCAGCTGGATGGTTCGGTAAAACCAGGGTGCGGCCAGGGTCAGAGTAGATGCGGCCTTCGAGACGATCGATCAGCGTCTGAGGAATCCCGCCCGCACCGAAATGCGCACCGGCCAGGGTTCCGGCCAAAGCGGCGCGACTATCGGCAGCCCCTCCGGCCGACGCCGCCGCGAAGACGGCATCCTCGAAACGAGGCGCCAGCACAAACGCCGCGATTCCCGAAGTGATGACATCGACCGCGGGATTCCCAGTCGTCGTTGCTTGCATAACCGTCAACAGGTTGTTCGAGGAGGCGACCGCAGTTCGCGTGCGCTCGAGCGCGACGACAAGCGTGGGATCGACCGTCGTCGGAATCAGATCTGAAAGCAAGGTCGATGGGTCGCTCGATCCTGCGAGCGTGCGGGCGACAGCGGTGGCAACCAACGCGGCCTGGTCGATCGCGGCGCGACTGCAATGCGTGAGCGAGACGACGGTTTCCACATCGCGGAGGAGGCCCGCCTGGTCGATGACGGGCGCGGCGTAAATGAGCCCAACTGAGATGCCGCGCAGGGCGACTTCCGGATCATCGGACGCTGAAGAGCAGATCCAGGGGTCGTCGTCATCATCGAGCGAGCGCAGGGTTTCCGGGCTCATCCAGCGGCGAGATTCGCCACGAGCGAGAAATTGCATCCGAGCGCGAACCAGCTCGGGATCGAGATCGCCGTTTGCGGAGGTGTAGGTCTCCATGATGCAGAGCGCGATTTCGGTTTCGTCGGTGAACTCCCCAGGCGCCAGCTCGGCTCCATCGGGAAAGGTGCGGCCGTAGTACTGATCGATCGGTCCGAACTCGCGCTCGATTTCCTCGGGAGCTCGGCCGGTCACCGGCATACCGAGGGCGTCGCCGATGCCTAGTCCCAGGATCGCACCAAGTGTTCGTTCTTGTGTTACCCGTCCCGCCATTGCTCGCCTCGCTTCACTTCAATTCCTACGGTCTGAGGATAGCCGCAAATCGAGCGCGTGAGGCTGGAATAGACTGAAGCAAACTGGAGACTCGGGCTGCATAAACTGACCACACTGCCCGTATCGGAAGGCCCAGGTTCCACTTCAACGTCCAAACGGGACCTTTTCGCAATGGTTGCAGACCGAGGAATCGTTCGAGCACCGAGATCCTATCGCTAACGATCCAACCGTACCTGGGTCGAAAATCGGAAATCTGGAGATTGCGCAATGACAGGTGATTTGCTTCTCATCAACGGTCGGATCAAGACCATGGATTCGTCGAATCCGCTGGTCGAAGCAGTGGCGATTCGCAACGGTGTCGTGGTTGCGACGGGATCGAATGCGGACGTTCGAACCGCGGCGGCTCCGAGAAGTGTCGAGATCGACCTGGCAGGACGGACGGCCACACCTGGACTGAACGATGCCCATGCCCACCCAATGCTGGTGGGGATGGCGCTGGACGATCTGGCAATCAGCACGCCGCCGGTTGCCGACTATTGCGCAGATCGTTTCGATGGTAGATGAGGCCGCGGAACGACGCGCACCTGGAAGCTGGATCATCGGGCGCGGTTACGATCAGGCACGATTGGCCGATCAACGACATCCGACGCGGCAGGATCTCGATCCCGTCTCGCCGGATCACCCGGTGCTGCTTTTCCGGGCGTGCCATCACATCGGCGTGGCGAATTCCGCGGCACTGGCGCTGGCCGGAATCGATCGCCATACCCCAGATCCCGAAGGCGGCCAGATCGACCGAGATGCCGATGGCGAGCCGACTGGGGTGGTCCGTGAAACCGCGTTGACGATGGTGCAACATGCAATTGCCGATCCTACGCAAGCGGAGCTGGAGGCGATATATCGAGCGGGGGCTTGAACGCGTTTCTCGCATCCGGCGTGACCAGCACAGTCGAGGCGGGCATCGACCGACCAGAGGAGCTGCGCGCGTATCAGTCGTTGTGGCGACGCGGAGCGCTTCCGGCCCGCTCGTATTTGATGATGATCATTGCCGACACGCTGGACGAGCTGATCGATCTCGGGATCCAATCGGGTTTCGGCGATCCGATGCTGCGGATCGGACCAGCGAAACTCTTCAGTGATGGAAGCATTGGCGGCCGCACGGCACGAATGCGGAAACCGTACGAAGGGCAAGCCGAGAACGTGGGCCTCTGGATGCAGGAACCCAGAGAAATGACAGCGCTGGTATCGAAAGCGCATTCGGCCGGATTCCAGGTGGGGATTCACGCGATTGGGGATGCGGCCATCGATTTGATTCTGGATGCGTATGAAGCGGCGCAAGCGGGCCGATCCACGACCAGATCCGCGCCATCGGATCGAACATTGCTCGATCGTCGATCTGGCAACGATCGACCGAATCGCACGGCTGGGCGTCGTGCCAATTCCCGGTACGTCATTTCTCTACTACTTCCGGGATGCCTACGTGCAGAATCTGGGCATGGACCGCATTCGGCATGTGTATGGGATGCGGTCGTTCATCGACCGTGGCGTGATCGCCGCGGCGAGCACCGATGCGCCGGTGGTGCCGACCAGCGCGACGATCGGCATTCAAACGATGATGACGCGGGCCGACATCGATGGGCACGAGATCTGGCCGGATGAAGCGATCTCGCTGGACGAGGCGTTGCGGGCGTACACCGTCAATGGTGCTTTTGCATCGCACGAGGAACGTTCGAAGGGGCGACTCGTTCCGGGCATGCTTGGGGATGTAACGATCTTCGAAACCGATCTCGATTCGATTGCGCCTGGCGACATTGGGCAGATCGCGGTCGATCACACGATTATTGACGGAGCGATCGTGTATTCACGCTAGTTGCGAGAAAGGCTTTATCGCATTGCTTTCGCTGACCTATATCGGCCACTCCGCGTTCGCGCTGTCGGATGGAACCAATTCGGTGCTCGTCGACCCGTTCATCACTGGCAATCCGGTTGCTACGGTCAGCAGCGATGCATTCTCGCCAAACACGATCCTGCTCACGCACGCGCACAACGACCATGTGGGCGACACGGTTTCGATTGCGACCCGTGCCGGAAGTCATGTCATTGCGCTGTTCGAAATCGCAAACTGGTTGGGAAGCAAGGGCGTCGAAACGGACCACCGGTGGCAACATGGGCGGCACATCTGCGTTCGATGGCGGGACGGTGAAGTTCACGCCAGCGTGGCATACCTCGTCGTATCAGGATGAAAACGGGGTTCATGCCATCACGCCTCCGGCCGGACTGGTGGTGCGTTTCGGTGGGAAGACGATCTATTTTGCCGGGGACACCTGTCTTTTCAGCGACATGAAATTGATCGGCGAGGAAGGGCTGGACGTCGCGGTGATCCCGATCGGCGATGCGTTCACGATGGGACCGTCCGATGCGCAGCGAGCCGTCGAGTTCCTGAACCCCAAGATGGTGATTCCTTGTCATTACGACACATTCCCACCGATTGCCCAGGATGCCGGACTGTTCAAACGCGAGGTGGAGGAACGGACCGGGGTGCGGTGCGCGCCAATGAAACCCGGCGAAACCATCGACCTCTCGGACCTCTAGATGCCGACACTCGATGAACTGAACGCGGAGCTGAAGCGAACCGCGTTTCAGAAGAAAGCGGTCGTCAAGCTCACATCTGCCGAGGTGCTGGAACTGGCAAAAGGCTATTTTCCTGAGCGCGGATATCGAGCAAATCTCACGGGGCGGCCTGGATATCTGCTTGTGATGGGCAAGAGCTGAGGGCATCTTGCCGCGCGTTACGGGGGAGATTTCCGCGCGGCAAAATGTGGGCAAGGCTGGTACCACCCTGGTGACGGTCGATGCCGCCGGTGAGCGGCTGGGTCCTGAAATGAAGGCGTTCCTCGCCTGGCTGCGCGCCAAAAACAAGGCGAGGAACGCGGCTCCAACCGACTAATCGCCCTGTTTCCAGCTCACGCCCATTCGGGCGTTGGTGCCACCGTCGACATAGATCGTTTGTCCGGTGATGAAATCGGCGTCGTCCGAAAGAAAGAACACGGCCGGTTTCCCGATATCGTCCGGGAGGCCGACACGACCCCAGGGAACCATCTTGCCGCCGAAGTCACGGGTATAGCCTGGCATATCGTAGTAGCGTGGGACTTCGATCAATCCCGGCGCGACGCAGTTGACGCGAATGTGCTTCTCGGCGAGCTCGATGGCCAGCGTACGGGTGAAGGCGACGATCGCCCCCTTGGTAGCCGCATAGGCCGCGTGGTTAGGTGCGCCTCCCCCACCGTGAACCGAGGAGATGTTGAGGATGGCGCCACCGCCCTGCTCGTCCATGAATCGGGCCGCTCGCTGTGCGCAGAAGAAGTAGCTGCGGATGTTGATCTCGAACTGTTCGTCGAAGAGTGCCTGATCGGTTTCGAAGAAGTTCACCGCGCGGGTGACGCCGGAGTTGTTGACGAGGCCATCGATTCCACCGAGGAATTCGACCGCTTCTTCGACGACGCGGAAGCAGGTTTCGACCTCACGCAGGTTGCCGCCGATGGCAATGGCGCGCGCGCCGAGCGCTTCGCATTCGGCGACCGTTCGATCGGCTCCTTCCCGGCTGCTGGCATAGTGGACCGCGACATCATAGCCTGCACGGGCGAGCTCGATGGCGATGCCTTGACCAATTCCGAGTCCTGCTCCGGTGACCAATGCCCGGCGTCTCTGGTTGTTTGCTGTGGATTCCGCCATTGTCTGTGTTCGAGCCCCTTCGCTTGCGTCGATATCCACGGTTCGTCCTGCGAGATTATCTCCGAGGGCGGTGGATTCAGCGCGGCTGTATCCGCCGACCCGGGCGTCGGGCGACTGGATATACTTTCAGACGCTGCGGAACCGGGTCGTGCGGTTCGGCTGCCCGCCCCAGTAGCTCAGTGGATAGAGCATCCGCCTTCTAAGCGGAATGTCGCAGGTTCGATCCCTGCCTGGGGTACCCGAATCAAGGCCCCAGGCAATTTCCGATTTTTCTGCTCCCACCCAACATCGTCCGGCTCGAAACTATGACGATGCTGCTGCTGGCAGGCGATCATCGCGTGAAGGTTGTCAATGGCTGGCCGATTTCGACGATATAGGTGGAGAGCATCTTTCCGGTATCCGGTCCCACATCCAGCGCATTGTGCGGCGTGTTGGGGGGAATGAGAAACCCTTCACCGGTATGCAGGGTAAAGGTCGGCTGATCCTGGATCGTCATCTCCACTGTGCCTGCGACGATGTAGCCAACCTCTTCGCCGGGGTGCATGTGCCAGCCAGATTCAACCCCTGCCGGGATTTCAGTTAGCACCTGGACAATCTCTCGACCGGGAATCGAAGACGAATGGTGTTGAATCTCGGTTCGCTTGAGTTTCGTCGATAGCGCATCTTGCGGGGATTCTGGGTTTGAAGTTGACATGGTCGGTCCTCCTGAATGTCGGATTTAGACGAACGGATAGCGACGGGTTGATCGAACGGTATCTGTCGAACTCGAGTCGAGCTCCCCTGGTCGAATGTCGCACTCACAAGTTTCGAAGTCTGTGGTCGGCCCCGCCCACCTGAAAGTTGGCAACGAACGATCGCTCGAGCTATTCAAGCTGGGGTCGCCGATCACGAGAAGATCTCTCGGTGTGCATCGAGCACAGTGAAGGCATCGGGGTGGCGTTCGACGACGTGAATAGGGCCTTTCACGGGCACAGTCCCTGCCTCGAGCACGCGCAGGTACCACCCGGTGCGGCCGGTTTCGACGAGACGGCGAAGAATGTCGGGGTAACCGGTGAACAGCGCAAGTTTGTAGCAGGGAGAGCGCGGCTGGACGACCTGGAGTAATGCCTCTCCCCAGGACCAGACGTCACCGATGCAGACCATGTCTTCCAGCCAGTTGGCGGTGGTCAGGTTTTCGCCGAACGACCCTGGGCCAAATGGTGAAGATGGCAGAAGCTCCGCGTTCCACCGTGGCAAGTGTTCCGATGGGTAGGCGTAGACGGCTTTGTCGCGGCCACCGTGGACCCGCAGATCGGCCTGGCGATCGCCCTCGAGGTTGAGCAGGTCGAGATACAGATTCTCCTCGACAACCTTACGCTTGTCGATTCCGCTCAGCACGGGCTCACCGCGTTGTAGACGGCCGATTACGCGCGGTTGAGCCACATTCACGGAGACCAACGAGACGACCGGATCGACCAGGTGGAGATCGGTTGGTTCAGCATCGAACTTGGATGCTATTCGCGCCTGGTCATCACGCATCCGATCAACTTCGGACATTTCGATCTCCTTTCATTTCGAAGGCACATCACGGATTGCACACATGGTGCGTGGCGAAAACCAGGCCGGGATGAGCAACCGCCCGCAGCATCCGCTGGATGTACTCGGGTCACCTGGATACCCAGCACTATGCGCGATTCAGTCAATTGCGGATTACCTGCGTTCGATGTCGTTTGTCGTATCGAGCCTGGATCTCCACTGAAGTCACCTCTCGCTTGGGCCGCGGATTGCTGAACGTTACGAAATCGACTCACGTTTCGAGCACGGACCGAAGCGGGAACTCGGCGAGACAACCGCCGTGAATGGCGGCGCTCCGTGGCTCGGTCCAATGAATCGATCACATCGCTCGCGATCATGGTGTCGAAGTTCGCTCGTCGAGTGAAGTCATCAATCCGTGCGCACTCCCCGTCCCACTGACCGGAGACGGGGATTGCGAGAGGTCGAATCGGGCCAATCCTCGAGCGACCTAGACCGCTGGGTGACCGGACATCTTGAGCAGATCAGGCCTTCAGAAATTCAAGCAGGTCCGCTTTGAGCTGGTCAGCGTGCGTCGCAAAGAGTCCGTGAGGCGCGCCCGGGTAGACCTTCAGGACCGAGCCGGTGACCAGTTTGGCGGAGAGGTACGCGGAATCCTGGATCGGCACGATCTGGTCGTCGTCGCCGTGGATGATGAGCGTGGGGATGTCGAACCGCTTCAGATCCTCGGTCAAATCTGTTTCGGAAAAGACCTCGATGCAGTCGTATGCTCCCTTGTATCCCACTTGCATGGACCACAGCCAGAACATGTCGATGATGCCTTGCGAGACCTTTGCACCTGGCCGGTTGGCTCCGAAAAAGGGCATTGCCAAATCCCGGTAGTACTGGGAGCGGTCACTGCTCACGCCGGAGCGAATGGCGTCGAAGGTTTCGAGCGGCAACCCGCCCGGGTTCGCGGCCGTCTTGAGCATCAATGGGGGAATAGCATCGACCAGAACGACCTTGGACACTCGCTCGGAGCCATGGCGGCCGACGTACCGAGTGACCTCGCCGCCCCCGGTGGAATGCCCGACCAGCACGATATCGCGCAGATCCAGGGTCTCGATCAGGTGGGCGAGGTCGTCGGAGTAGGTGTCCATGTCGTTGCCGTCCCACGGCTGAGAGGAGCGACCATGCCCACGGCGATCGTGCGCGATGGCGCGGAAGCCATTGGACGCTACCAGATCCAGATAGGGGTCCCAGGCATCGGCATTGAGCGGCCATCCGTGACTGAAGACGACCGGCTGTCCGGAGCCCCAGTCTTTATAGAAGATGCTGGTCCCGTCGGGGGTGACGATGGGGACGGTGTGCATAGACGTTGTATGTTGGGTTGTTGCAGTCATGAATTTGCCTCCTCGAGTTAAGGGTCGAACGAAAGTCGAACGAAAGAAGTTGGGAGCCGTCCCTAGGGCCCAATGACCGGGCGTTTGAAGTCACTGGAGCGCAGTGCACCGAGATAGGTCCTTCGGGGACGGGCCTGTTATCTGACGGCGGCGAGTGCCGTCTTGATTACCGCAGCGACTGGGTCAGGCTGAGCGATCATGACAAGATGTGAGCCTTCCAGTTTGGTGATCGTGGCACCGCAGCGCTCTGCCAGATGGAGCACGAGGTCGGCACCAGCCGCCTTATCACCGGTGGCGACCACAGCCCAGGAGGGCAGCCTCTTCCACGCGGGGTCGTGAGTTGGATCGGAGAACGCAGCGGCGCCAGTCGGACGCTGCACGGCTGCCAGTACCTTGCCTTGGGCCGCTGGCAAATCGCCTGCGAAGATCGCCGGGAATTTAGCGGGGTCAACGATCAGCTCGGGCGCTGTGGCCGTGCCCTGACCGGTCGGATAGTCCGACTGGATCAACGCGGTGCCGAGGGCGCTGTCACGCGAGGTCCCCTCCAGGTCGGAAAGTGTCTCGCCTTCGTCAGGCGACTGAGCACAGATATAGACCAGGCCCACGACGTTTTTGGCCTGACTGGCGGCGTTGGTGAGGACAGCTCCGCCGTAGGAGTGGCCGCAGGCAAGGACAGGACCTTTGATGTCGTCCAGCACGCTGGCGATGTACGCAGAATCGTAGGTGAGGCCACGCAGCGGATTGCCAGGAACAATGACCGCGATCCCGGCTTCCTGGAGAACTTCGACCACGCCGGCGAAGCTCGAGCCGTCGGCAAAAGCACCGTGTACGAGGACGACGGTTACATCACTGGGAACAGGCGTTGCATCGGTATTCATTTGTGCTCCTACTACTGCGTTCGAGGCAGATACTGACGACGATCGAACGACACCTCCGGCCACAACAGCCGAACCAACAGCGACGCTCGAAATCAATTTGCGACGACTGATCATGGGAATTCCTTTTGCGACTGTGCATCCAACTGTTCAGACCGGGCTTGGCCCAGGACCGCCGCTACGTCACATGACGGGCTCCTTTCCCGGCTGCCATGCCGGACCGACAGGGCGATACGCCCTGCGACCTGAGGCGGGTTTGCATTTAGGGGAGGCTGACCAGCGCACACTGGTTTGAGCATCTGATCGACTTTTGGGCAGACGGGTAGTGGCCGACCCAGTCTCGATGCTGACGCGCGGAGGACGCTCGTCATCTGTTCGACGAGTTTTCTCGGGCGTATGGGAGCCAGACTTGCGACGGATGTGACGTTGCCGGAGAACGACCGCAGTGCCGTAGGCGACGACCTCGATCATCTCGCGACCGACTTCGGCACTGTCGAAGCGCACTCCAACGACGGCGTCAGCCCCGAGTGACAGGGCGTCCGACTGCATGCGTTCGAGCGCTTCTCTGCGGACGGCAACGAGCTCGTCGCGATACTCATCCAGGGCGCTGCCGTTTCCAATTGCTTCCAGCCCGGCCATGATGTTGCCGCTCACCCCGCGGTGGCGAATCGAAATTCCGACGACGACACCGAGCGTCGCGGCAATCTGCGCTCCGGCAATGCTGTCTGCGGTGGCGATTTCGATCGAGACGGCGGGCGGTGACTTCATATGGGATGGCTCACTACTGGAAGAGATCGCGAGCCCATGGATCCTCGCTGGATCAATGGCCCCGCTCCCCTTCGGCATCCTGTCGCAGTTGCCACCGGGTCCGAGCGAACGAGCTTCCAGATCCACGGCGGCATGAGCCCACGTTAGATGGGCACTGCCATACACAAGTCACTCGAAGGAACTATTCCGGAGAACTATTTGCCGTGGGCAAGGAGCTATCCCGTTGCATTCGGGAGGAGCGTGGGAATCGATTCAGGGGTAGGTCAAACGAGACCGTGCCGGATCGCGAACTCGGTCGCTCCGGCCCGGTTGCGCACGCCGGTTTTCGCAAGTATGCGAACGACATGCACTTTGACCGTGTGAATGCTGAGAAAGAGCTGCTCGGCGATCTCCGCGTTGGAGAGCCCGGCGGCCATAAGCCGCAGCACGTCGAGCTCGCGCGCTGTCAATCCGGCCGGTAATCCGTCGACAGGGACTGAAATCGCTGAAGCGATCCGTTCGACTCTGGCAAGTGCAGGCAGGGCATCTCGACTCAGGCACCACGCTCTGGCTTCGTCGAGCAATGTCGACGCCCTTGAATGATCTCGGGTTTTGGAGAGGCATTCGGCGAGCTCGATCAAGGTCAGGACTCTCTCGTACGGCGCGGCACAGGCATCGGCGAGGGCCAGCGCTTGGCCGAAGTGGTGTTCCGCGCTTGGGATGTTCGCAGCGTCGGATTCCAAAATGCCGAGCATGCGATGGGCAGCGAGCAGCGCGAGCGGCTGCCGGGGGCTGGACGCATGGGCAAGGGCCTGGGTGGCAAAGAGGCGAGCGCGATCGAGATCACCAACCTCCCGATGCCAACGAGATTCCAGGATCTCACCGTCGGCTCGCCCGAGGGTAGCCTCCATGAAATCGATCCAGCGCTGATGCAGGTCGAGCCAGCGGCGAGCTCCGGGCAGATCATTCGAATCCAGGGAGATTGCTGCCGCCAGGCGATGAAACTGGGGAGGAAAGAGGTCGAAGCTCTCGCCCGGTTCGCTGTCGGCTCGCGACCCCAGTGCCTGGTGAACGCATTTCCATGCCGTTTCAACATTTCCTTGCTCACGTGCCAGCATGCCGAGATACAGCGAACCAGCGCGTGTCAGAAGAGCAACATCCGATGCATCGGGGCGCTCGAGAATGTCGCGAGCCGCCCGCCACCGTCCCTCCAACATATGAAGCGGAACCCTGACGATCCGGGGAAGGTTCGGATTCCAATGGCCGCCACGCTCGACCACGTTCGCAGCCATTCGCTCAGCCAAACCGGCGAGGCGCTCACGTTCGATGAGGTCATCGGCGAAATACGGTACGACCACGAACAACATTTCTTCCCGCAGCTGAAGCAGGGCCCATTCGTGTGCGTTATTGGCTCGATACGCGGAGAAGGCAGCAGCGAAGGATCTTCTTGCAAGCTCGGGGTGCCCCTGAAAGGCATAGACTTTCGAGAGCCCATCGTTAATATCGGCGATCGTCGCCGCCATCGAAGGCTCAGAGGTTGATTCGGCCAGTTGCTCTCGGTACCGTTCACCACGTTGCCGGGCTTCTGTCAAGCGTCCGCTGAGCGCGAGGAATGCAATGACCGTTCCGCGGTTCACCCACATATCGATCCAGAGCTCTCGACGACGGGTGGTGCCAGTGCCGAGAGGTAATTGCTCGATGAGGTCGACGGCAGAACTCGCGAGCGCTATGCCGGTTGCGGCTTCTTCGCGATAGACGAGCTCGAGTCCCAACATGGCCTGCGCGCGAGCGGCGAGACTGGGATCTCCCGCGGTGGCGGCCAGCTCGACCGCTTCCTTAACCCAGGCTAATCCACGTTCCCTCTCGTCGAAGGGGATCAAATAGGCAAGGAGCAGGCGGATCCACCCACGTTCGTCAGCGTCACCATCTTGTGCATCGAGCAGCGCGAGCGCGGCTTCGTAGCGCGCGACTGCTGTCACTCGCGCATAGGCGTCTTCCGCGCGCTCAGCGGCACGTACCAACCACGATGCCGCACGGTCATCTCCAGCCAATTGGAGATGAGAAGCGACTGCATCAGGATCGGGCGATGGAAGCGCAATCAGGGCCTCCGCAACGATACCGTGGAGCCGCCGACGTCTCAACGCAGAAATGTGTTCGTATAGCACGTCCCGGATCAACACATGTGTAAAGCGAATTCCGTCCCCGTCTGCTGTTGGCTGGACAAGGTGCGCCACTTCTGCGCGCTCTGCTACCGATCGCAGCTTTTCGTCGTCGGCTCTGGCGACTGCGCTCCATATCGGCAACGGCGCCTCGTGGCCGATCACCGCCGCCACAGCCAGCAGCGCGCTGGCCTCATCGCCCAGGCGGTCCAGGCGGTCATCGACGATTTGCCGCAGTAATGCTGGCACTGGCGCGGTCGCGGAAACCCCTGCGAGCCGTCCCTCGACAATCTGGTCCAACGCGCCATCCAGATGCAAGTTTCGAAACAGTTCGGTAAAGAAGAGCGGATTGCCTTCACTGCGCTCGAAGAGATACTTCGCGACCCGACGATTTCCTTCGGTATCGAGCGAAGTGCGCTCTCGAACGAACGCCTGGACCGACGACGGATCGAGCCTACGCAGATCGATGCGAGTCGTGGGGGCTTCGCGTACAAGCAGAGGTACATACACCGAAAACGGATGGTTCCGGCCGACTTCTTCGCCACGATAGGTGGCGACGAGCAGGAGCGGTATCTCGGGCAGAAAGTGCGCGACGAAACGGAGGAGGTCGAGCGTGGCGCTGTCGGCCCAATGCAGATCCTCCAGGATGAGCACCAGCGGACCCCGGTTCGACATGGCGTTCAGCCATTCACGAACTTCGCCGAACAACCCAGCCTGGCTATTCGACTGGTCGAAGCGGGGAATCGACAGGTCCTTTTCTTCGCGGTTTTGGGATTCAGCGCGCCGCGCTATGTCGATCCACGGGCCGAACGGGGGCGTCTCTGTGCGGTCGTAACATTGGCCGACCAAGACGGGTACGTTGGCCTCGACGGATAAATGCACGAGGGCATCCCGCAGCGCCGATTTCCCTATCCCCGCCTCGCCGCTGATCAGGACCAGGCTTCCCCGTCCGGCCCGGGCTGCCTGCAAACGCTGTTGCAGGACCTCAAGTTCATGGTCGCGCCCGACCAACAGCGGCGGCGAAGGTGACGATGGCGACCTGGCATCCATCGGGGACCTTTCTCCCGTGCAGCAGTGAACTCTCGTTGGACTAACGGTGGCGTTGACGCTCATGAAGCGTACCATCTGCGCCACGGTTTATTGTTAATTTCTTGCAGGGGAGCGATTTCGTTTGGTTCCAAAGAAAGTGGCTCTCAGCCTTTACGGGTGACACTGTCACATTGGTTCACGTCGCAAGTCTCCGGATCCGGAGCAGGGCTTTGCTCGAGAAAGAGCCGGTTCGATGAATGCGACGGAATCCACACTCGACCTCGTAGCCAACCATGCAGGTCCCCACTGCCGACTGCTCGCCCCAGGGTTATTCACTACTCCGGAAAGATCAAACAGTTCACCCTTTCCGGCATACAGCGCGATTGGAGAATCTGAAGCGATCCCGATTGCGTGGCAGCAATCGATGGGACTAATCGACTCTCGTACAATCGGGGCATGAAGCATCCACGCCCGGTACCGGAAGCTGTCTGCCAAAAGATCGATGTGGTTTGGGGAGGCTCGCCGAGCAGTACGGTCAGCCTCGCATCGAGCCGACAGGCGATCCAATGGGTGAACTGGTATTGACGATTCTTTCGCAGCACACGACGGACGCGAGCTCGGCACGGGCATACGCCGATTTACGCGCACGGTTTCCCAACCTGGGCAGCGGTCGAAGATGCGCAGTTGGACGATGTTGCCGATGCCATCCGATTTGCCGGATTGCCCAGACAGAAGGCAACCACCATTCAAACCGCGTTGCGGGAACTTGGGGGTACCGATCTTCACGCATTGGCCGCTTTGCCGGTAGCCGAGGCGCGCGCGCACCTTACGACCATTCGCGGTGTCGGAGACAAGACCGCGTCCTGCGTATTGTTGTTTGCGCTCGGAATGCCCGCGCAGCCGGTCGATACGCACATCGAGCGGGTGAGTACGCGGATCGGGATTACCAATGGGGAGAAACGCGCCGCTGGAATTCAGGATGTGCTCGAGGCGTGCCTGCCAGCCGACGGCCAAATCATGTTCGCGTTTCATGTCGATTTGATCCGGCATGGCCGTGAGATTTGCACCGCACGAGCGCCGAAGTGCTCCATGTGCTCGATGCGTGATATTTGCGACTACTTTGCCGCTCCAGTGAAAGCAGCAATCTGAGATGACACCTCGATCGACGCGCTTGGTGCTCGTGCGGCATGGGCAGACAGCGGCAAACACGGCCCGGTTGCTAAGCGGATCGACCGATCTTCCGCTGGACGCAACCGGCGAACGTCAGGCGCAGATGGTTGCGGGGCGGATTGCCGCGGAAATCGAAGCGCATGAACTCGTTTCAAGTCCGCTTGTCAGAGCGCGATCGACCGCAGGCGCGATCGCGAATCTGACCGGGTTGGCGATCCGGGAAATGCCGGAACTGCGGGAGGTGCACTTCGGGGATCTTCGAAGGGCAAACAGTGGCGCATGTCGAAGAACACCATCCGCAGATTGCGTTGCAGATGCTCGATCCCCACAACACGAATCTCCGATGGCCCAACGGCGATCATATGCACGAGTTCTACCAGCGTACACAACGGGCGTTTGCGGCAATTGCCGAGGAACATGCCAGCAAGACCGTTATCGTGGTGGCTCATGGCGCGGTAATTGGCGGCTATCTCCGCTACGCGACAGGTCAACCGATCAACGCGTGGCGCACGTTCAACCTGCGAAACTGTTCGCTTTCGCTGGTGGATGTGACCGATGGCGTTCCGCACGTGGTAGTCGGCCAACGATTGCGTTCACCTCGACGATGGCGTCGCGCTGGCTGAGGAACCAGCGCGCACATGAAACTGACCGTGCTGGGAAGTGCCGCGGCCGGAGGAAATGCCGGATCAGGATGCAGCGCGTATCTGGTGCAGGCGGGACCAACCAGGGTGCTGGTCGATTGCGGTCCTGGCACGGTTCCCGAGCTGAAACGCTCGATCGATGTCCGAACGCTGGATGGCATCGTGATTTCACACATGCACCTCGACCACATTCTGGATCTGGTTACCTTGCGAGCGGCGTATCGATACGCTCCGGAGCCGTTCGAGGGCCGGATTCCGTTTTGGCTGCCGCCGGGAGGCGCGAAGATCCTGGACAGTCTGGCGGCCCCACTCGATCTCGATCAGCACTCCCCGCTTTACTTCGATCAGGTCTACGCGACCGCTGAATACAACCCAATCGATTCGCTCCAGATCGGCGACGATTTCGATCGATTTTGCACCGACGCAACACGCGATGCCTGCCTGGGCTATGCGGATCGCTCAAGCTGGTTCTGATGCGGCTCTGGGTTATACAGCTGATACCGGGCCGGTGACACATCTGGCCGCGTTTCTGCGAGGAGTACGTGCACTGATTTGCGAAGCAACGCTGCTGAACAGCGAGCTATCGCCGATGGATCGGGGACATTTGACCGCACAGGAAGCGGGCCGGCTGGCGCAGACCTGCCACGCGGAACGATTGGTTTTGGCGCACACCTGGGACGAACTCGGCGCGGATCGCCTACTACGGGACGCGACCTCGGCATTCGACGGTCCGGTCGACATCGCATGGCCGGGAATGGAGATCTCGATTCTATGAACGAGCGGGCATCGTATTCGATTGGTCACTGGACCGACCGCGAAGCCATGACGGGATGCACCGCGATACTTTTCGATCGGCTGGTTACGACCGCGTTCGAAGCACGGGGTGGCGCTCCGGGCACCCGCGAGACCGATTTGCTTCGATCGAGCGCATCTGTCCGGGCGGTCGATGCGATTCTCCTCTCCGGAGGGAGCGCGCCGGGCCTCAGCGCGGCCGACGGCGTAGTGCGCTTCTTGCAGGAACGCCAGCGCGGGTTTCCGACAGTCGCTGGGCCGGTGCCAATCGTGCCGGCGGCGATCATTTTCGACCTCGCGGTCGGAGCGCCGATTTCTCCACGGCCCGACGACGGGTATGCCGCGTGCCTGGCGGCTATCGATCCAGATGCCATCGAACACGGGCAAGTCGGCGCAGGAGTCGGTGCGCGAATCGGGACGATCCATCCGGGTCAACCTCCGGGTCGGGGTGGCTTTGGGGCCGCCTCGGTTACCTGCGCGGCTGGAACGGTGTCTGCGTACCTGGTGGTCAACGCGGCCGGCGAAATCATCACGCCGGACATCAGCGTCGACTTACGATCGACGCTGCTGAACATGCGCGTTCCTGGGGAGGGCCGTGAGTCGACCACGATCGGGGTTTTGA
This sequence comes from uncultured Chloroflexia bacterium, assembly GCA_963720855.1. Classification (GTDB taxonomy): domain Bacteria; phylum Chloroflexota; class Chloroflexia; order Thermomicrobiales; family UBA6265; genus JAMLHN01. Next base: position 191,626 of record CAVRGV010000006.1, read on the forward strand.
TTACCGATGCCGCAGTCGACCATCGCACGCTCGAACGGATGACGATCGCCGGGCACGACGGGATGGCCCGCATGATTCGTCCGTGCCATACGGCGGTCGATGGTGACGCTCTTTTCGCCTGCGGTTTACAGAGCGGTAATTGCGACGTTATGACGACTATGGCGCTTTGCCTTGCAGCGGAACTGGCCGTGGAACGAGCAATCCTCGATGCCGTCATAGCGTGATGATCGCCGTGAACGACAGACGTTGCAATGGTATTATCGATTCGAACCGATGACATCAAGTTCGTAAAAGATCTCGTTGAGTAGCACGAACTCCGATGACGTATCTCTCCACACCACGATTTTTGCTCGCCACTTCCAGTAGTCCGATCCTTTCCGGAACCTCGTATCTGGAAATCGGAAGTCGCTTGCCCTTGAGCGGCATCGATCTGGACGGCTATGGATCCTTCCGCACGAAGCTGCAGCGATGGAGCTCGGTTCCAGCGGATGACACGGACCGGATCCGCTCTATTTGGATTCCATCCGATTCGGCGCTCTTGCTCGGCGAGCACGATCGACGAGATTGGCCCGGTCAGGATCGAGGGCGGAAGCCGGCCCACGATAGTGATCGATCGGCCCGAGCGCAGATCTCGGGATGATCTGGCAAGTCAGGTCGCGACCGCTATCCGATTGCGGCAAATCACCGCGGAACAATGCCGGGTGGCGATTGCTGTTCGTTCGTCTCACCCAAATGGGGTTCGCGCGCATCTGAGCCAGATTGCCGGGCTGCGAATGCAAGCTTCGGAGTGGGATATCGATATCGCGCTCGATCTCAGCCGGGAAGTCGACTGGCTGTGGGAAGCCGAGGCTTCGATCTACCGGATGATGTCTTCGCTGCAACTCGTGCGCATTGGAATTACCGCTGGAACCCTGGATGGTCGTTTCCGCGCATCGTTGACCGACCGGGCCCTTTCATCGTGCGCCGAGCTGGGTTTCGACGGCATGATCAGTCTGGTTACTCCGGTTCCCTGGTGGCATTGGCGAAACGAGCGGACGGTCGAAGCGTTTTGCCGGGATGCGACTGGCCGGGTCGTACGGAAGTTCTCGCGGATCTCGGCGAGCGGTGAGTACACGACCGAACTCTCGGCCCCGGTGGAGTTCGAATAGATCCAGCGGGATTGGGCCAGCAATCTCGGGCCGTGCATGACAATAAACTATCGTTGGGAAATCTCTTCCAGAAACCGATCTCGGCGCGTCCGCCATTCGTTGCTCCGGTGAAGTGCAGTACCAGACTGACACCGAGTCCCGGTGGATACGAAGAACGGCGGCGCTGATGCGCGCCGCCGTTTGCGTATGAGATGCGAGTTTTCCAGCGAGATTATCGCTTCGTGTACTGAGGGGCCTTGCGGGCTCGCTTGAGTCCGACTTTCTTGCGCTCCTTGACGCGGGCGTCTCGCGTCAGGAGACCGGCGCGCTTGAGCGGACCGCGCAGCTCATCGTCTGACTTGGCAAGAGCACGCGCGATGCCGTGGCGAACCGCGCCGGCCTGGCCAGAGGTACCCCCGCCAACAACCTTGACGATGACGTCGTAGGAATTGGTGGTTTGGGTGAGCTCGAGCGGTTGGAGAACGGTGACGTGGAGGAGACCGCGACCACCGAAGTAGTCAGTCATCTCCCGACCGTTGACCTGGATCGAGCCACTGCCCGGATACATGCGAACACGGGCGACCGCCTCTTTGCGCCGGCCGGTTCCATAAAGGTATCGCTGTTTCAAATCGACCATCTGATGACTCCCTTACCGGCCTAGACGGCCAAATCCTTCGGCTGCTGGGCTTCGTGCGGATGCGACGTGCCGGTATAGACCTTCAGCTTCTTGAGCTGCTCTTCGCCGAGCGCGTTCTTCGGGAGCATGCCCTTCACCGCAATCTTGATGATTCGCTCCGGGTGCTGCTGGCGCATGTCGCGCAGCGAGACCTGGGTGAGACCGCCGGGATAGCCCGAGTGACGGCTGTAGAGCTTCTCGCGCTCCTTGTTGCCGGTCACGGCGATCTTGTCGGCATTGATCACGACGACGTAATCGCCCATGTCCATATGCGGGGCGAAGGTCGGCTTGTTCTTCCCGCGCAAGGTGCTGGCAATCACAGTGGCGAGTCGGCCGAGGGTCTTGCCCTCCGCATCGACCACGAACCAATCGTGTTGAACGTCCTTTGCTCGCGGCGACCAGGTTCTGCGTTCCATGTTCTTATCCTGACTCCCCGGCTCGAAGCCGGCCATTCGGCCGGTTCCGCTAGGCCTCCGGCTGCTCGTTTCCATATCCGACCGCCCAGAGTGTCAACCCTTCGGCCGGGACATTTTTTGGCGCTGAGCGACGGTCCTTTACGATGAAGAGCTCATCGATCAGTTCCGGTGGGCGCGCGCCGCGCCCGATTTCAATCAGGGTTCCTACGATTCCACGAACCATGCGTGGCAGGAACCCATTTGCCACGATTCGAAATTCGATCAGCGTCCCTTCACGCCGGCCGGCACCCCACCAACTTTCTCGATCCTGAATCGTACAAATCTGTACGACACGGGTCGATCCATGCTGGCGATCTTTGCGACTCGACCACGGGACACCTTCGCCTCCCGATGCGAATGCCGCGAAGTCGTGCTCCCCGACGATCCGATTCGCCGCGTCCGCCATGCGAACGAGGTCGAGCTGCTGGGGAAAGACCCAGACATACCCATCCGCGTTCGGCTGGCGGGTTCCGGCCCAAATTCGGTACCGATATTCTCGCCAAGTTGCGGAGTATCGCGCGTGGAAGCCTTTTGGCTCCAGTTGCGACTCCTGCACCGCGATGTCTCGCCCAAGGTGGGCATTCATCGCTTTGGGCAACTGCCTGGCGTCGACTCGGATTCCCTCGCGGGAACAACTCGCCACCTGGCCTGCGGCATGCACGCCGCGATCGGTGCGGCCTGCAAGATGAATTGGGACGGCTTTGCCGGCAATCTCCTCGAGCGCTCGTTCCAGCTCTCCCTGAACGGTCCGCGCGCTCGCCTGACGTTGCGATCCGACGAAGTCCCGGCCGTCGTAGCTCACCCGCATGCGGATGACTCCGGAGGCCGGATCGTCGACTCGCTTCTTATTCGACAAACTCGATCAGCGCCATCTTCGCGGCGTCACCGCGCCGAGGCTCCAGCTTCGAGATTCGGGTGTAGCCACCGTTGGTCGATTCGTATCGCGGCGCGATGACCTCGAAGAGCTTGGTCGTCGCGAGCGGGTTGTCGATCTTGCGCATGATCAAGTGGCGATTCGCGTGAGAATCCTCGCGCGCGATGGTCACCAGTTTCTCGATCACCGGGCGAAGATCTTTGGCCTTCGCCTCGGTGGTCGTGATCCGCTCGTGGAGGATCATCGAGATTGCAAGTTGGCGGAAGAGCGCCTGGCGCTGGGCTGGATTACGGCCGAGTTTACGGCCGGCCTTTCGGTGTCGCATGAAATTATTCCTCGTCCTCCAGGTCGCCACCAATGCCGCGCTCCTGGAGCGCCCGCAATGCCGCGGCCATATCGTCGATGTCTTCGTCGTCGGTGTCGATCGCAACGGCCACTCCGCCGATCTGCGCGTCTTCCGGCCAGTAGCCATATTCGATCAGCTTGTCACGCAGCTCGTTGAACGAGCGCGGTCCGAAATTGCGGATCGACATGAGGGTGTCGGCATCAATCGACAGCACGTGACCGACCGTCTCGATACCCCGGCTGCGGAGCGCATTGGTGACGCGCGGCGAGAGGCCCAGGTCGGTCAGGCGGGTGTTCTGCACCTCTTCCGGAATGGTTGGGCCCGCGTTGATTTCTGAAATTGGCGGAACGCGATTGAACTCGGCGAAGACCTTGCCGTGCTCGACCAGAATCTGGGCGGCCTCGGAAAGCGCGTCGTCCGGCTCGATAGTGCCGTCGGTGAGGATTTCGAGGATCAAGCTGTCGTAATCGGTCTGCTGACCGACGCGCGTGTGCTCGACGACGTAGTTGACCTTCTGAATCGGGGTATAGATCGCGTCGATGGGAATCTCGCCCAACGCGAATGTGTCCTGCGATTCGGCTTCACGGTAGCCGCGGCCCCGGTTGACCCAAAGGTCAACGTCGAGCACGGCGTCCGGCGCGGTCAACGTCGCGATTGCCTGATTCGGGTTGATGACATCGACCTCGGTCGGCCAGGCAACATCACCAGCGGTCACAACCTTGTCGCCGGTACCGTCACCACGCACGTAGAGGTGCGCGCGCACGTCGCCATTGATGTCCTGGACCCGGCGCAAGCGAACCTTCTTCAGATTCAGCACCAGCTCGGTGACATCTTCGCGAACATCCTTGACGGTCGAAAACTCGTGCCAGACGCCATCGATGCGCACTCGCGAGATCGCGACGCCTTCCAGCGAACGCAGCAGAATCCGGCGGAGTGCGTTTCCAAGGGTGGTGCCATATCCAGGTTCGAGCGGCTCGACGCGATAGCGGCCGTAATTCTCGCCCTCGAAGACTTTTTCAATCGTAAATCCAGGTCGCTCCAACAATGGGAACTGCCTCCTTGAAGTTAAGTAGATCGCTCGCGAGCGTCAATGGTCGCCCCACCGCCCAGGATGGGCCGGTGGGGCGAAGGGGATTAGCGGCTGTAATACTCGACGATGAGCGATTCGTTGAATTGCGGGATCTCCATCTGATCCCGGCCCGGCAGCGTGATCACCCGGCCGCTGAGTTCGGTCGGGCTGACCGACAGCCATTCGGGAGCCTGCTTGCTCTGCAGCAGGTCGGTGGCCGTGGAGAAATACTCGCGGGCACGGCTCTCGGTACGAACCGAGATCACATCGCCTGCGCGCACCTGATATGAAGGAATGTCAGTCTTGCGGCCGTTCACCGTAAAGTGACCATGTCGCACGAGCTGGCGAGCCTGCTGCCGGGAATCGGCGAAGCCCATGCGGAAGACCGTATTGTCCAACCGCGACTCCAGGAGCTGCAGCAGGTTGTCACCGGTCACGCCGCCTTTGCGCTCGGCCTGAGCGTAGATCTTGCGAAACTGGGTTTCCAGCACGCCGTAGTAGCGACGCACTTTCTGCTTCTCGCGAAGCTGGAGACCGTATTCCGACGGACGGCGCGTGCGGCGCTGACCGTGCTGACCTGGCGGGTAATTGCGCGCAGGAGTTTTCTTGGAGATCGGGCACTTTGGCCCATCGCAACGAGCGCCCTTCAAATAGAGCTTGACGCCCTCGCGCCGGCAAAGCCGGCACACTGGTCCTGTATAGCGAGCCATTCCTCTTAGCGACCTTTCCTAGACGCGGCGCCGCTTGGGAGGCCGGCAACCATTATGCGGAATTGGAGTGGTATCGGTGATCGAAACGACCTGAACGCCTGCCGCCTGGAGGGCGCGGATCGCCATCTCGCGTCCCGAGCCGGGGCCCTTGACGTAGACATCGACCTGGCGCAGCCCGTGCTCCATTGCCTTGCGGGCCGCCTGCTCGGCTGTCACCTGCGCGGCGTACGGGGTGCTCTTGCGCGATCCCTTGAAGCCATTCGACCCGGCGCTCGACCAGGCGATGACATTGCCGGCCGGATCGGTCAGCGTCACGATCGTGTTATTGAAGGTGGCTCGAATGAAGCCTTTACCGCGAGGGATATTCTTGCGGTCTCTCCGCCGAATGCGTGTCTTGCCGCTCTTCGCGGCCCCTCCCGATCGTCGACGCTCGGACATATCAGTCGTTTCTCCTCTACCAGCTCGTTCTTATCCAGCCCAGCCCACCAGGCGGGCGATGCCTACTTCTTGTTACGAATTCCGATACCGCGCTTCGGTCCGCGCCGCGTGCGGGCATTGGTGCGGGTGCGCTGGCCGCGCACGGGCATGCCGCGCCGGTGTCGCAAACCGCGATAACAGCCAATATCCATCAGGCGCTTGATGTTGAGCGAGACCTCGCGGCGGAGATCGCCCTCGACGCGGTATTCCTTGTCGATGATCTCGCGCAGGCGATTGACCTCATCATCGGTCAGATCGCGAACGCGGGTATCCGGACTGATCCCGGTGCGCTCGAGCAGAACTCGGCTGGTGTGCGGGCCAATACCGTAAATATAGGGAAGCGCAGCTTCCACACGCTTCTCACGCGGAAGGTCGACTCCGGAAATTCTCGCCATATCGCTCGTTCCTCTAACGCTCGTAGTGAGCGACTAGCCCTGACGCTGCTTGTGCTTCGGGTTCGAGCAGATCACACGGATGACTCCGTGCCGCCGAATCACTTTGCACTTGTCGCATCGTCGCTTAACAGATGCAGCAACTTTCATCGAACTACCAACTTTCTCGTGTTTCACTCGGGGCCGGGCAGTCCGCCCTCGAAGAATCGTTTCAAACAGCCCAGACGCACCAAGAGCGCACGCGTGGCGCGTGCGCAAGACAGGAGATCATACCACAACTGCCACGCGCTTTGTAAGGATCTCGGCTGGTCCGTTCCTGATCAGAACGGTGTGCTCGAAGTGCGCGGAACGCTTTCGATCACGAGTTATTACGGTCCAACCGTCATCGAGTTGCTGGGTTTCGTCGCCCCCGATGTTCACCATCGGCTCGATCGCAATCGTCATTCCTTCACGCAGGAGGACGCCGGTACCCGCTCGGCCATGGTTCGCCACATGGGGTTCTTCCCACATTTGCCGCCCGACGCCGTGGCCGCCGTATTCGCGGACCATGCCAAAACCCTGGCCGGTTACGTAGGATTCGATTGCGCTGCCGATATCGCCGAGACGATTCCCGGCCACGGCTTGATCGATCCCGAGATAGAGCGATCGTTCGGTGACTTCGAGCAGGCGCTGGGAGTCCGGATCGACGATTCCGACGGGATACGTCCAGGCGGAATCGCCGATGTACCCACCATACGTGGCGCCGATGTCGATGGAAATGATGTCGCCGTCCCTCAGGGATTTCTTACCCGGAATACCGTGCACGATCTCTTCGTTGATCGAAGCGCAGATGCAACCGGTGAACCCGAGATGTCCGAAGAAGGTCGGAATGGCGCCGTTTTCCTCGATGACCTCGCGAACGATTTCGTTCAGCTCTTTGGTGGTCACCCCGGGAACGATGGCCGGCTGCACGCGGGCATGAGCGAGGGCCACAATGTGGCCGGCTTGTCGCATCAGCTCGACTTCCCGCTCGTTTTTGATCGTAATGGCCATCGCAGGATCAGGCCTCTTGATTGACCTGCGATGCCGTGACGGCATCGAGGATCGCCTGCTGAACAGTTTCGACATTGAGGTTCCCGTCGACCGTGGTCACCAGGCCGCGGCTCCCATAGAAGTCGAGCAATGGTTTGGTCAGGTCGTTATAAAGCTGGAGGCGCTTGCGGATGGCATCTGGCATATCGTCCGGGCGCTGCACCAGCTCGCCACCACACTTATCGCAGATGCCCGGCTGGCGGGTCGATTGGAAGGCGAGGTTGTAGGCCGCGCCGCAGCTCGCGCACACACGCCGGCCACTCATGCGCTCGATCAGCACGTCTTCCGGTACGGCAAGCTCGATAACCGCATCGATTTGCTGGCCGCGTTGCTCCAGGAGCCGGTCGAGTCCCTCCGCCTGAGCAGAGGTACGGGGAAAGCCATCGAAGACGACTCCATGTATACGCTCGGCCGCGAGCTTATCCAGCCGCTCGGCGACGATAGCCAGGGTGACATCGTCTGAGACGAGATTCCCGGACGCCAGGATCTCCTTGACCTTGACGCCAAGGGGCGTCTCTGCCGCGATCTCGGCACGGAAAAGGTCGCCGGTAGAGAGTTTGACGGAACCGATTTTGGGCCCGATGAGATCGGCCTGGGTTCCTTTACCCGAGCCCTGGGGGCCGATCATGATGATGTTCATGCGTGCGATCCGTGTTCCAAATTCGGTGGCGCGGGCGCCCGGCACATGACCAGGCGCCCGGAACCAACCTATTGAATGAAGCCTTCGTAGTTGCGCATCATGAGCTGCGCTTCGAGCTGGCGCATGGTGTCGATGGCGACACCGACCACGATCAGAATCGAGGTTGCGCTGATCAGCAAAGTTTGAATGCCGGTTATCTGCGAGGCGATGTACGGCATGATGGCCACGGTGCCAAGGAAGAGGGCACCAACCAACGTAATCCGCTGCAAGACTTGCTGCAAATAGACCGCCGTGTTCTTGCCCGGGCGAATTCCGGGTACGAACGCGCCCTGACGCTGAAGCGTTTCGGGAATCTTCTGCTGGTAGAACACCACCATCGTATAGAAGTAGGTGAACGCCACCACCAACAAGAAGTAGACAACCTGGTACCAGACGTTGCTCGGACTGAAGAACCGCTGCAGGTCTCCCCCAAGCGTTCGAACCCAGTCACGATTCGAGCTGGCCAGGAAGTTGGCGATCAGGCCCGGCATCACCATGATGCTGACCGCGAAGATCAGCGGAATCATGCCGGCCGAGTTCACCTTCAACGGAATGAAGGAGGTGTTGCCGCCGTACTGCTTATTTCCTCGAATTCGCTTGGCGTAGTGCACCGGAATGCGGCGCTGGCCCTCGTTGATGTAGACGATGCCGACCACAGTGCCCAACGCTATGAGCGCGAAGAAGACGGTTCCGATCAAATTCTGCGAGGTCGAGCCACCGGTCAGGAGACTGCCAACCGCTTGCGGCAAGCTGGCGACGATACCGCCAAAGATGATGATGGAGACGCCGTTTCCAATTCCGTATTCGGTAATCAGCTCACCCATCCAGACGAGCAGCATGGTACCGGCCGTCATGGTCAGCAGCAGTGCCGCGCTGGGCAGGAAGGTGTCTTTATGGAAGAGTCCGAAATCCGAAAGGATGGGCTGGCCGCCGACGCTGGTGCGTGAGAACAACAGCGCTTGACCGTAGCCCTGCAGAAGGGCGAGCGGCACGGTCAAGAAGTGGGTGTACTGGTTGATTTTATTCCGGCCCTGCTGGCCTTCGTTCGACAGCTCGTTCAGCCGGGGAATAACCGGCGTGAGGAGCTGCATGATGATCGAGGCCGTAATATAGGGGTATACCCCGAGCGCAACGATCGAGAAGTTGCGAAGCCCGCTTCCCGAGAAGAGGTTGAGCATACCGAGGAGCTGATTGCCCTCGATATAGTCTGCCAGTCCCTGCCGATCGACGCCGGGCACCGGGATGCTGGCAATGATTCGGAAGAGCACCAGGATCCCCAGCGTGAAGAAGATCTTCCGCCGGAGATCCGGGATCTTGAATGCCTGGGTTACCGCCTCGAACATCTCGGCTTCCTAACGGCTATTCGGCGTTGGGGACGTCGCTCCGCTTTTGCGGACCGCCCACCTTGCCGAGTCGGGCGATTTTGAGGTCACGATCGATCGACAGCTTGCGATTGCGCGGACGCGCGGTGACCCAGCGGTCGGTGCGCTCGAGAATGGTGACCGAGCCGCCGGCATTTTCGATCTGCTCTTTGGCGCCTTCCGAGATGGCGTGCGCATGGATCACGATCTTGCTGGAGAACTCTCCACGGCCAAGAATCTTGACCGGGAACTCAGGTCCGCGCACCACGCCGGCCGCGACCAGCGCTTCCGGGGTGATCGGGCCATCGAGCTCGAGGGCCGCGATCGTGTCGAGGTTCACAACTTCCCAGGGGGTCGCATAGATGTTGGTGAAGCCACGCAAGTAGGGCATGCGCTTCTGGATTGGGAGCTGACCGCCCTCGAATCCAGGTCGAACACCACCGCCGGCACGCGCCTTCTGGCCCTTGTGGCCCTTACCGGAGGTCTTGCCCTTGCCGGAACCGATGCCACGCCCTAAGCGCTTGCGGGTTTTGTTCGAGCCTTCATTTGGCTTGAGATCATTCAAATTGAACGGCATCGTCTGTCTCATTTCTCCAGGCGAGCGAATAGAACGCTCCTGGTCGGTATTACGCTTCGCGCTCTTCGACAACGACCAGGTGACGCACCTTGACAATCATGCCGCGGTTCGACGGAGTGTCCGCCAACTCGACGGTCTGATGCACCTTGCGCAGCCCGAGGCTGGCGACGGTAGTGCGCTGATCGGGCGGTCGACCGATCAGGCTGCGAACCAGCGTAACCTTGATGATTTCCGGCTGATCGGCTTTCTTCGCTTTTGCCATTAGATGTTGCTCCCGGCTGCGTCGGCCGAGGCCTTGCCGTAGCGCTGCAGCTCATATTTGCGATGGCGGCGCCGCGCGATATCGCCGGTGTTCTCCAGCGATTGCAGCGCCTTGATGGTTGCGCGCGCGACATTGACCGGATTGTTGCTGCCGTGCGACTTGGTGAGCACGTCACGAACGCCAGCCGCTTCGAGGACCGCTCGCACCGGACCGCCGGCGATGACTCCGGTACCAGGGGCGGCGGGCTTCAGCAGCACAATCGATGCGCCGAAGCTTTCGGTGACCTCGTGCGGAATGGTGGTGCCATCCAGCGGGACCGTGATCAACGACTTCTTGGCCTGCTCGACACCCTTGCGGATCGAATCAGGTACCTCACGGGCCTTGCCCATGCCAACCCCGACCTGGCCCTTGCCATTGCCGACCACGATGAGACTGCCGAACGCAAAGCGACGACCGCCCTTGACTACTTTGGCGACGCGGTTGATCTGAACGACGCGCTCCTCGAATTCGGAACCACCATCCTGATCGTCGTTGCGTCGACGTGAACTTCTTTGATCTCGATCCATACCTTGCTCCGTTTGGCCGGTCCGCTGGCGCTCGCGCCACTTGCCGCCCTGGCTGCTAGAACTCCAGACCACCCTCGCGGGCGGCGTCGGCGACGGCCTTCACACGGCCGTGATAGAGAAATCCACCGCGATCGAAGACCACGGCGGTTACACCGGCTTCCTTGGCCCGCTCCGCGATGGTGGCGCCGACCGCGGTTGCCCGCTCGGACTTGGTGCCGCCCTTTTCGCGAATGGCCGGCTCGAGGTCGCTGGCAGCAGCAATCGTGCGACCGGCCACGTCATCGACGAGCTGAACATAGATGTGGGCCGACGAGCGGAACACATTCAGGCGAGGACGCTGCGCGGTCCCCGACACCTTGGCGCGAACGCGAACATGGCGTCGCTTTCGCGGTGAGAGTGCCTTTCGATACTTGAGTCGCATGCTTGCTGCTTTCTCCCGGTGTTCCGGCGTTTGGTACCGGTGTCCTGGCTTGGGCTCAGGACCACCCTATTCCGTATGACGGTGAAACTACTTCGCCTTACCGGCCTTACCGGCCTTGCGGCGGACGACCTCGCCCTCGTAGCGGATGCCCTTCCCCTTGTAGGGTTCGGGTGGCCGCACGCGGCGGATGCGGGCGGCTTCTTCACCGACCGCCTGCTTGTCGATACCGATGACCGCGACCTTGGTCTGGCCATCGAGCGCGTAGGAGATGCCATCTGGCGCGCTGAAGCGCACTGGATGGGAGTACCCGACGTTGAGCACCAGGTCTTTGCCATCCATGCGCGGCTCGGTAACCGACGCCCTGGATCTCCAGATTCTTGCGAAAGCCGTCGGTCACGCCGACGACCATGTTGCTGATCAGCGTCCGGGACAAACCATGCAACGAGCGATTCTCGCGGGCATCGTTCGGCCGGCTGACGACCAGGGTTCCATCCTCGAGCTCGATGCCGAGGGCGGTTGGCGCCGAGTAGCTCAGCTCTCCCTTCGGGCCGATGACGGTGATGACGTTGCCGCTGGCAACATCCACCTTCACACCCGAAGGAATGGCAATCGGCTTGCGTCCAATTCGAGACATTTCAGAACTCCAGCGCCGGTCCTAGAAGACCGTGCACAAGACTTCACCGCCGATTCCTCGCCGCCGAGCCTCATAACCCGTCAACACACCCTGCGGAGTGCTGACGATTGCAATACCGAGTCCACTCTTGACGCGGGGAATCGCATCCTTGCCGGCGTAAATGCGCAGGCCCGGTTTGCTTACTCGCTTGAGCTCGCGGATCGAGTGCGATTTGTCTGCGCCATAGCGCAGGGAAATTTTCAAGACATCCTGCGGTCGTTGTTCGACCACTTCGAAACCGCCAATGTAGCCCTCTTGCTCGAGGATCTTGGCGATTGCGACCAGGACCTTGGTCGACGGCATGGTGACTTCCGACTTGCGGGCCATACCGGCGTTTCGAATTCGGGTCAGCATATCGCTGATAGGATCGTTGACTGCCATACGCTCGTTCTCCAGTTACTGGGTGTGGATCGTCCCTACCAACTCGACTTCGTCACACCGGGAAGCTTGCCGGTCGAGGCCAACTCGCGGAAGCAAATTCGGCAAAGACCGAACTTCCGCATGTAGGCCCGGCTGCGACCACAGCGATGGCAGCGGTTATGATGTCGGACCGAAAACTTCGGCACTTCCTGGGATTTTACGATCCACGATTTCTTTGCCATGGGTTCCCCTTAGCTTACGCAGCGCTCTGCTGCTCGGTTCGGGCGAATGGCATCCCAAAGTTAGCCAGAAGCTGTCGCCCTTCATCGTCATTTTTGGCAGAAGTCACAATCGTGACCTCCAACCCGCGGGTTCGGTCGATCTTGTCGTAGTCGATCTCCGGGAAGATCAATTGCTCCCGAACACCGAGGGTGTAGTTGCCGCGGCCATCGAACGAATTCGGGGAGATGCCCCGAAAGTCGCGAATGCGCGGCAGTGAAACCGCCACCAGGCGGTCCAGGAATTCGTACATCATCTCGCCACGCAGCGTGACCATCGCGCCAATCGGCATGCCTTCACGCAGCTTGAATGCGGCGATGGATTTCTTGGCCCGGGTGACGACTGGCTTCTGGCCCGCAATCTGGGTCAGGTCTCCGACAGCGGCATCGATCGCTTTCGCGTTCTGGACGGCTTCGCCGAGACCGATGTTGACGACAATTTTCTCAAGCTTCGGAACTTGCATGACGTTGTCGTACTCGAACTCTTTCATGAGCGCGGGCACGATCTCCGTCCGATACTTCTCTTTCAGTCTCGCCATTTCTTTCGAATCCTCTTACCGGTTGATGAACCGGCGAATCCATCGCTCGAACGGGATGCCGCCGGCGGCCTAATCCTGGGGCCGGGGGATGTCCTTCTCACATGATTTGCAAAAGCGCACATTCTTGCCATCGGCGCCGGCGTGAACACCCACGCGAGTCGGCTTGCCGCAGCTTGGGCAAACCAGCTTCACCTTCGCAACAGGAAGGGGAGCCTCGACCTCGATGCGGCCGGCCTGGCGGGCGCGACCACGCTTGATGTGCTTGATAACGATATTGACGCCTTCGACGACAACCTTGTCATCATCGACCATATTGATGCGGACCGTGCCGCGCTGGCCCTTATTGCGGCCCGAGATCACTTCGACCTCATCGCCGCGCCGAATCTTTCTCATCGAATTTCCTACCTCTTGTCGCTGGCTCGGCGAACCGGCCTAGAGCACTTCCGGCGCAAGCGAAACGATGCGCATGTACTGCTTTTCGCGGAGCTCGCGGCCGACGGGGCCAAAAATGCGCGTTCCGCGCGGCGCTCCCTGCAAATTGATCAGGACGGCGGCATTGTCATCGAACTTGATGTGGCTGCCGTCCGGGCGGCCATATTCCTGCGCAGTGCGAACGACGACGGCGCGGACGACATCGCCTTTCTTGACTCCGGAATTCGGTTGCGCCTGCTTGACTGACGCAATGATCGTGTCACCGACGCGCCCGTACTTCTTGGAGGCGCCGCCGAGCACGCGGATGCACATTATTTCTTTGGCGCCGCTGTTGTCAGCTACCCGAAGCCGGGTTTGTGGCTGAATCACCTCGATGATCCCTTTCTGCCGGAACGCCCCTGGCTCCCGGTCGACACTCACTGGTCCTAAATCTGAATCGAGCGCTCGACAATCTCGCGAACGATCCAGTTCTTGTTCTTCGAAATCGGCCGCGTCTCCTCGATGCGGACGATATCCCCGATCTTGCATTGGTTGTTGGCGTCGTGCGCCTGAAACTTGCTCGTTCGGGTAATGCGCTTGTGATACAGCGGATGCCGGCGGACGTAATCGACCGCAACCACCACTGTCTTATCCATCTTGTCGCTCACAACGCGCCCAACCTTCTGGGTACGTGGGGCGACTTCTCGCGTCTTCTCAGCTACGTCTGCCATATCAGTCGTTCCTCAGATCTCGTCGCTTAGTTGCCGAGTTCCGCATCGAGCACCCGCTCGTGACGAATGGTCAGGATGCGGGCGAGATCCTTGCGGATCGTGCGAATTCGGGCATTGTTCGTGAGCTGACCGACCGACTCCTGGAAGCGCATGTTTCGCCACTCCACCTGGAGATCGGTTTCCAGCTTGCTTAGCTGGTCCTCAGTCATCGATCGCAATTCAGCAGGTTTCATCGTTCTTTCTCCCGGCCTAGGACGCGAGCTCGTCTTCGACCGTCTCGCCAATTCCGACTTCAGGCTTGGTCACGAATTTGCACTTGATCGGCATCTTCATGGCCGCGCGGCGAAGCGCTTCCTCGGCCCGATCCTGCGGTACGCCGGATACCTCATAGATGATTCGGCCGGGTTTGATCACGGCCACCCAGTATTCGGGCGAGCCTTTTCCGGAACCCATTCGGGTCTCGGCCGGCTTTTGTGTGATCGCCTTATCCGGGAAGATTCGGATCCAGACCTTACCACCACGCTTCAGATAGTTGGTGATGGCGCGGCGACCGGATTCGATCTGTCGAGCGGTGATCCAGGCATTGTCCATCGCCTGCAGACCGTACTCGCCAAAGGCGACGGTCGAACCGCGTTGCGCTTTGCCCCGCACCTTGCGCGGACGGAAGATCTTTCGATACTTGGTTCGCTTGGGCATCAACATGACGAAGTCCCTTTCTAGTCGCGCACTGGCAGAGCCAGCAGGTCCGCGGCCAGAGCGGCATCGGAACGGCGGGACTCAGGGAGCACGTCACCCTTGTACACCCAGACCTTGACGCCGATGCGTCCGTAGGTCGTGTGCGCATGAATCACGGCAAAATCGATATCGGCGCGCAGCGTATGAAGCGGCACGCGGCCTTCCATCTCGACGACCGACCGGCTCATCTCGGCGCCACCAAGGCGACCGGAGAGGCGGATCTTGACGCCCTTGGCGCCGCGGCGCATGGCCTGCTGGACCGCATGCTTCATGGCACGACGGTACGAGACACGACGTGCGATCTGCTCGGCGATGCTTTCACCGATCAGGGTGGCGTCGATTTCCGGCACCTTGATCTCTTCGATCTTCAGGTGAACCTTCTTGCCGACCTTTTTCTCGAGCTGCTGGCGGATCCGCTCGACGTTCGCGCCCTGCTTGCCGATGACAATGCCCGGCTTGCTGGTGTGCAGCGTGACGTCGACCTTGTTGGCCGATCGCTCCAGCTCGATGCGCGAGATACCCGCGCGAGTCAGCTCTTTCATGATCATCGCGCGAATCGCGAGATCCTCATGGAGCTGCTCGGTGTAGTTCCGCTCGGCGTACCACTTGGAATCCCAGTCGCTGACGATGCCCAGTCGGAATCCGACCGGATTAACCTTTCGTCCCACTATCGATCTCCTCGATCCTCAGCGATGACCGTGATCTTGCTGGTCCGGCGCTGGATGCGACCGACACGTCCGCGGGCCTTAGCCTTGAAGCGGCGCATCGACGGTCCTTCATCGACATAGATGGCCTTGATCCAGAGATCATCCGGATCGAGGTCGTAATTGTTTTCGGCGTTCGCGGCGACCGACTTCAGCAGTCGCTCGACCTCGAAGGCGGTCTTGTTCGGCATGAAGCGCATGAGGGCCTGGGCCTCACTTACCTTCTTGCCGCGGCACATATCGACCACCAATCGGGCCTTATTCGGCGAGACACGCACCTTTTGTAGGCTCGCAATGACTTCCATGCTCTGCATTCCTCTCGTGCGAGACCGTTAGCGGCGTGCCCGTCGGTCAGCGTCTTTGCCATGACCGCGGAACGTGCGTGTTGGCGCAAATTCACCCAGGCGGTGACCCACCATCTGCTCGGTGATGTAGACCGGCACGTGCTGCCGGCCGTTATGCACCGCGAAGGTGTGGCCCACCATGTCCGGAAAGATCTGAGACGCGCGCGCCCATGTGCGCACGACCCGGCGATCTCCGGCCTTGTTCATTGCCGTCACCTTCTCGAGAAGGTTGTGGTCGATATATGGTCCCTTTTTTGAACTTCTACCCACTTGATCCTCCGTCGCCAAAAGCTCAGATCGCTGTTGGCCGCCACCGGCTGCTTATCGTCGTCGCCCCTTGCCGGTGACACGTCGCCGGACAATCAAGGAATCGGTGCGCTTGTTTTTGCGCGTGCGCTGGAACGCTGGCTTGCCCCACTTGGTCTTGGGCTGGCCACCAATCGGCGCCTTGCCCTCACCACCGCCGTGCGGATGGTCGCGCGGGTTCATAACCGATCCACGAACGGTCGGCCGTCGCCCCTTATGGCGATTGCGCCCGGCCTTACCGATCACGACATTCTCGTGATCGACGTTTCCGACCTGGCCCAGGGTAGCCATGCAATCGATATGAACGCGCCGCACTTCGCCCGAAGGCATGCGGAGCACCGCGTAGTTTTCCTGCTTACCCATCAGCTGCGCGGAAGAACCGGCAGAGCGAGCCAATTGGCCGCCGCCGCCTTTGCGGAGCTCGATGTTGTGAACCTGCGAGCCGACCGGGATATTTCGGAGCGGCAGCGCATTTCCGGTGCGGATCGGCGAATCCGGCCCGGCGACCACGATGTCGCCGACCTTCAGGCCAACCGGCGAGATGATGTATCGCTTCTCGCCGTCCGCGTAATGCAGGAGAGCGATGCGCGCCGATCGATTTGGGTCGTATTCGATACCGGCGACCTTGGCAGGCACCGAGTATTTGTTCCGCTTGAAATCGACGATGCGGTAAAAGCGCTTGGCCCCACCGCCGCGATGGCGGGTGGTGATGCGCCCGATGTTGTTGCGGCCGGCGGTTCTCTTCAACGGCTTCAGGAGAGATTTCTCCGGAGTCGTTTTGGTGATCTCGTCGAACCCGCTGACACTCATCTGGCGGCGGCCCGGGGAAGTGGGCTTGTATTTGCGAACTGGCATGATCTGGCTCCTTCTTCCCGGGTCCCTAGACCTGCTCGAAGATGTCGATATTCTGACCCGGATACAGGGTCACAATCGCCTTCTTCCAACCGGGCTTGTGCCCAACGATGCGGCCGCCTTTTCGCGATGCGTACCGCGATTTCGGCTTCGGCTTGACGTTGAGCGTGTTGACCGCTTTCACGCGAACGTTGAAGGTCTTCTCGACCGCGTCGCGAATTTGCGGCTTGTTCGCATCTGGATCGACCTCGAAGGAGTACTGATTGTGCTCCTCCATCAGTCGGGTGTTCTTTTCTGTGATGATCGGACGGCGCAGTACGCGCTCGATGCGAATCTCGGCCATGACTAGCTCGCAGCCTCCTCAGCCGCGGCCAACCGCGCCTGCTTCCAAACACTCGGAACGCGGGCGGCTTCCGGCAGCGCCAGAATGCCCTCGATGACCGGCACGGCATCGACCGAGATGACCAACCGGTCGTACTTCAAGAGATCGCGCACGTTGGCATAGCTGGCCAGGATCGATCTTCACGTCCTGCAGATTGCCGGTAGCCCGCTCGATGTTCTCGGACTTCGCCGATGAAACGAACAGGACCGATCGCGCCTCCGGCAACTGCTTGATAGCAGCCAATCCGGCCTTGGTCTTCGGCTCGATGTCCGCCAGATTTGTCACGAAGGTCACGCGGCCGTCGCGCAGCTTGGCCGAGAGGGCCGAGCGCACTGCCAGCCGGCGCATCCGCTTCGGCATTCGCTGGGTGTACTTGCGCGGGTGGGGTCCGAAGACCACACCACCACCCACCCAGTGCGGCGCGCGAATGGAACCCTGCCGCGCGCGGCCGGTTCCCTTTTGGCGCCACGGCTTGCGGCCACCACCACGCACTTCCGCGCGGGTCTTGGTGTCGGCGGTACCGATTCGGGCATTGGCGAGCTGGCGAACCAGCGCCTGGTGCATCACGGCAATATTTGGCTCGATGCCCCAGACGGACTCGTCCAGGTCGATCTCACCGCTCTTCTTTCCAGATAGATCAACAATTTCGTGTTTCATCATCGTTCCTCAGGGCGTCCCAGCTAGGCCTTGGCGCCGGCTTTGACCGCGTTTCGAATGATGACGAGCGAATCGTTGTGTCCCGGGACAGAGCCCTTGACCACCAGCAGATTGCGCTCGGGATCGACCCGCAGCACTTCCAAACTCAAGACCGTCACCCGGTCATTGCCCATGCGGCCCGCCATGCGCGTGCCCTTCCAGACACGGCCCGGTGTGGCGCTGGACCCAATGGAGCCCGGTGCACGCAAACGGTCGGACTGACCGTGCGTTTTGGGTCCACCAGCAAATCCGTGGCGCTTGACGCCGCCCTGGAAACCCTTTCCCTTGGACGTGCCGGTCACATCGACCAACTGTCCGGGCTTGAAGACATCGGCCTTGAACACCTGGCCGACTTCGAGGTCGTCATAGCTGTCCGCCTCGACTTCGCGCAAGTCGCGCGACTGAAAGCCGCTCGCCTTGCGATGCCCTTGTTCGGGGCGATTGAGACGCTTGTCGAGCCCGAAACCGAGCTGGACCGCCTCATATCCGTCTGTTTCTTCCGTCTTCACCTGCGTGACCACATTCGGTCCACATTCGATGACGGTTGCCGGGTAGACGACGCCACTCTCGTCGAAGATTTGCGTCATCCCCAGCTTTTTACCGACCATTGCCTGAATCATTGGCTCTCTCCTGATGCCAGGACGTTCGTGCAGCCCCGTGGCCGTCCGAACCTTCAGAGCGTAACTTCGAAAAATCTCGAACTACGCGTTACGACTTACAGCTTGATCTCGATATCGACACCAGCCGGCAGATTCAGGCGCATCAGCGCGCGAATCGTGTTGCCGCTTGGCTCGAGCACGTCGATCAGACGCTTGTGGGTACGAATCTCGAACTGCTCTTGCGAGTCCTTGTCGATGAACGGCGACCGGATGACGCAGAACTTCTCGATGCGGGTTGGCAGAGGAACTGGTCCCGCCACTTTCGCTCCGGTCGATTCCGCAGTCTCCACGATCTTGCGCCGCCGACTGATCGAGAATTCGATGATCGTAGGCTTTCAGCCGAATGCGGATCTTCTGAGCCTGTTTCCGCTGGACCATTCCTTGCTCCTGCCTGTGAACCGTTGCTACGTGTTTATTCGATGATCGAGGTAACGACGCCGGCGCCGACCGTGCGGCCACCTTCCCGGATCGCGAACCGCAACCCTTCCTCACACGCCACCGGCGTGATCAGCTCCACCGTCATCTGAATGTTGTCGCCCGGCATCACCATCTCGACCCCCTCCGGCAGCATGATGTTGCCGGTCACGTCGGTGGTGCGCATATAGAACTGCGGCCGGTAGCCGTTGAAGAACGGGGTGTGCCGTCCGCCTTCTTCCTTGCCCAGCACATACACCTCGGCGCTGAACTTGGTGTGCGGCTTGATGCTGCCCGGCTTGCACAGCACCTGCCCGCGCTGCACGTCCTCACGCTCCACGCCGCGCAACAGCACCCCGACGTTGTCCCCGGCCACGCCCTCGTCGAGCGTCTTCTGGAACATCTCCACGCCGGTGGCAATCACCTTGCGCTGCACGCCCAGCCCGACGATCTCGATCTCGTCGCCAACCTTGACCACGCCGCGATCGACCCGCCCGGTCACCACCGTGCCACGTCCCTTGATCCCGAACACGTCTTCGATCGGCATCAGGAACGGCTGGTCGATCGCCCGCTCCGGGGTCGGAATGTAGTCGTCGACCGCATTCATCAGCTCCCAGATCGGCGCGTACTCCGGCGCGCTCCGGATCCTTGCTGTCACTCGAGAGCGCCGCCAGCCCCGACCCCGGATGAACGGGATGTCATCGCCGGGGAACTGATAACTGGACAGCAGCTCGCGCACTTCCAGCTCCACCAGCTCCAGCAGCTCCGGATCGTCCATCATGTCGACCTTGTTCAGGAAGACCACCATGGCCGGCACTTCCACCTGCCGCGCCAGCAGAATGTGCTCGCGCGTCTGCGGCATCGGTCCGTCCGGCGCGCTGACCACCAGGATCGCGCCGTCCATCTGCGCCGCCCCGGTGATCATGTTCTTGATGAAGTCGGCGTGGCCCGGGCAGTCGACATGCGCGTAATGGCGCTTGTCGGTCTCGTACTCCACGTGCGCGATCGCGATCGTGATACCGCGCTCCCGCTCTTCCGGCGCGTTGTCGATGCTGTCGAAGGACCGGAAGGTCGCCTCGCCCCGCAACGCCAGCGTCTTGGTGATGGCCGCCGTCAGCGTCGTCTTGCCATGGTCGACGTGCCCGATCGTCCCAACATTCACATGCGGCTTCGTCCGCTCGAATTTTTGCTTACCCACGTATCAGGTTCCTTTCGTTCCGACTACCGCCCGAGCGGCTCGAATCCAATGTTGACTAGACGCGCCGAACCTTGGCGATCATCTCCTCCTGGAGACTCGCCGGCAGCGGTGCGTAATGCTCGAATTCCATCGAATAGACCGCGCGGCCCTGGGTGGCCGACCGCAGATCGGTGGCATACCCAAACATCTGGGCCAGCGGGACAAATGCCCGCACGACCT
This sequence comes from uncultured Chloroflexia bacterium, assembly GCA_963720855.1. GTDB lineage: Bacteria > Chloroflexota > Chloroflexia > Thermomicrobiales > UBA6265 > JAMLHN01. The sequence goes on from CAVRGV010000006.1 coordinate 212,190, forward strand.
GAGCACCCGAGCGCATTTCCATGCCCTGGATCTGACCACGGCGAGAGTTCAGGTCGCCAATGACATCACCCATGAAGTCTTCCGGGGTGTTCACTTCGACCGACATGATTGGCTCGCAGGATGATCGACTTGCCCCGGCGAACTGCTTCCTTGAGCGCCAGCGAACCAGCGATCTTGTAGGCAACTTCCTTCGAGTCGACATCGTGGTACGAGCCGTCCACGAGCGTGGCCTTGATATCGACGAGCGGGTAGCCCGCCTGTCCGCCGGTAGACAGCGCCTCGCGAATACCCTGGTCGATCGGACCAATGAACTCGCGCGGAACCGATCCGCCGACGATCTTGTCTTCGAAGACATAGCCGCTTCCGCGCTCCAGAGGCTCGAACACCACAACGGCGTGACCGTACTGACCCGCGCCGCCGGTCTGGCGGATGTGCTTGCCTTCGGCCCGCACCTGAACGGTGATGGTTTCCCGGAAGGCGACCTGCGGCCGGCCCACGTTCGCATCGACGCGGAATTCGCGCAGGAGGCGATCGACGATAACTTCCAGGTGAAGCTCGCCCATTCCGTCGATGAGCGTCTGACCGGTCTCCTCGTTCGTGCGAACGCGGAAGGTTGGATCCTCTTCGGCCAGGCGGCTGAGCGCGGCGCCCATCTTGTCCTGATCGGCCCGTGTCTTCGGCTCGATCGAAACCGAGATGACCGGCTCCGGGAAGACGATGGTCTCGAGCGACGACCGGGTTCGCGGATCGCACAGCGTGTCACCGGTGAAGGAACCCTTCAAACCGATGATCGCGACGATGTCGCCCGCGTTCGCGGATTGCACTTCCTCGCGACTGATTGGCATGCATGCGGCAGCAGGCGGCCAATGCGCTCGCGGTCACCCTTGGTCGAGTTCAGCGCGTAGCTTCCCGATTCCAGCGAACCGGAGTAAATGCGCACGTAGGCGAGCTTGCCAACATGCGGATCGGCCTGAATCTTGAAGACCAGGCCGGAGAACGGCTGGCCCGGCTCGACCGTGCGAACCACTTCCTCGTCGGTCTTTGGATTGATGCCGACGACGGGCGGAACATCGTTCGGCGACGGCAGGTAGTTGACGATCGCGTCCAGCATCGGCTGCACGCCCTTGTTCTTGAGCGCGGATCCGCACAGGATCGGAACCAGCAGCCCCGCCAGGGTCGCGGCGCGGAGACCGGCACGAAGCTCATCGGCCGTGAACTCTTCGTCTTCCAGGTAGCGCGTCATCATGTCTTCGTTGGTCTCAGCAATGAGCTCGACCAGATGGTGGCGCGCATCGGCGGCAGATTCGACCATGTCGGCGGGAATATCGACAACTTCGATGTTCTCGCCGAGATCGTCGTGGTAAATGGTGGCGTTACTTTCGATCAGATCGATCACGCCCAGGAAGTCAGACTCGGCGCCGATCGGCAACTGCACCGGGGCAGGCTTGGCCTTGAGGCGGTCGACGATCATCTCGAGCGTGCGCTCGAACGACGCGCCGGTGCGGTCCATCTTGTTGATGAAGCAGAAGCGCGGCACCGAATACTTGTCGGCCTGACGCCAGACGGTTTCGGACTGTGGCTCGACGCCGGCAACGGCGTCGAAAACCACCACGCCACCGTCCAGGACGCGCAGCGAGCGCTCCACTTCGACCGTGAAGTCGACGTGGCCCGGCGTGTCGATGATGTTGATCGTGATGGTCTTTCCACGATACACGTCGTGGCAGCGGAGGTGATGGTGATGCCGCGCTCGCGCTCCTGGATCATCCAGTCCATGGTCGCGGCGCCTTCATGCACTTCACCCGGGCGATGGACACGACCGGTGTAGAAGAGGATGCGCTCGGTCGTGGTCGTCTTGCCCGCGTCGATGTGAGCAATGATGCCGATATTGCGCGTCCTGGCGAGCGCAGAATTTTGTTGGTTTGCTGGCAAGGTTGCCGTGCTCGTGCTCATTGCGTCTGGACTGTCCTGATCCTGCTTGCGCGCTTCAAATCGTTTCCGCTACTGAATTAGTAGCGATAGTGGGCAAAGGCGCGGTTCGCCTCGGCCATGCGGTGCGTATCTTCACGGCGCTTGATCGTGGCGCCCTGACCGTTCGCGGCATCGAGCAGTTCGTTGGCGAGCTTCTCGGTCATCGATGCGGCCTGAGCGGCCGCGAGCGGAGGTGAGAATCCAGCGAATCGCCAGACTCTGGCGCCGGCGTCCTTCGATCTGGACTGGCACCTGGTAGGTGGCTCCGCCGACGCGCCGCGGCTTGACCTCGAGGAACGGCGTCGCGTTGGTGACAGCCTGCTCGAAGACTTCGAGCGCACCGCGCCCCGAGCGCTCTTCGACGATGTGCGAGCGCGTCATACATCATGCGCTCGGCGAGGCCTTTTTTACCCCGCTCCATGAGCTTGTTGATGAACCGGGAAACCAGCTCGCTGTTGTATTTCGAATCTGGCACCGGCACTCGCGGCTCGATCTTGGTCCGTCGCGGCATTGTTCTTTCTCGCCTCCGATTGGTTCCTGTCGCTCGATCCGGACCAGCCGGCGCGACGTCGTACTTCTTACGTTCTCGTAATCAGACGAAAAAGCGGTAGACGCACATCTGCGTCGTTCCGCTTTCTCAGTCGTGTCGTCTCAGTTCTGCGTTCGCAGAGCCGCCAGAGTGGTTCCATAGCGGAACCGGAGCTCGATACTCGAGCTACTTCTTCGGCGCCTTGGTTCCGTACTTCGAGCGCGCGTTCTTGCGGTTTTCGACACCGCGGGTGTCCAGGGTGCCACGGACAATGTGGTAGCGAACGCCGGGAAGGTCTTTGACCTTGCCGCCGCGTACCAGCACCACCGAGTGCTCCTGAAGATTGTGACCCTCGCCCGGAATGTACGCCGTGACTTCCATATGATTGGAAAGACGAACGCGGGCGATTTTGCGCAGCGCGGAGTTGGGCTTCTTGGGCGTCATGGTTTTGACCTGGGTGCAAACGCCGCGCTTCTGGGGAGCCCCCTGAGAACGCGGGTACGACCCGCATATCGACCAAGCGCATTATTGGTAAACCCAAGCGCTGGCGATTTGGTCTTCTTCTTGACGCTCTTCCGGCCCTTCCGGACCAACTGATTGATCGTCGGCACAACTGACTCCTATACAGACAAGCGGCTTGCCTAATACCGTGCTCTGCGGAAACGTTCAGCCCGCAGCTGCGGCGCCACTCGCCCGGCAAGGTTCGGCATCCCGCACAAACACGGGTTGCAAATCCTCACGACATGACCGCCTTTCGGCGGCCACAGCGGGAGATTCTACCGTGATGGCAACGCCCGCGTCAAGGTAAAGAGCGATATTGATGATTGCGCCCCACCTTGGGCACACTTTCTTTCAAGATTATCGTTGCGAAAGAGCTACACGGCCTGATTCTGCTCCCATGAACGCGTTGCGCCGCCTGCTCACCCGTTGGCCTCGAGTCAGGCGTTCATCGAGGTACTGCAAGATTCGAACGGTCATGGTGGCGACAAGTGACTGACGGGATGATGCAGAACGGCCGGCACCTCTGGGCGCCGGCCGTTCTCGTACGCAATCTGGTTGCGTGACGTCGACTACGAGGTGGAGTCGTCCTCGCCGCGTCCAGGCCTGGAAGCCTTCGAGCTCCCCTTCACCCACTTCGCCGTCCGGGCCGCCCGAGCCTGCGATGAGTCCGCCGATCATCAGATCCTGCAGGTCCTCTTCTTCGGCCTGTTCGAGAACGGCGACGTCGCCGCCCTCGATCATGGTGACCAGGTTCGCCTCATCCAGGTCGCTGGTGCCGGCGGAGGCCGGGCCAAAGAAGCCCGATCCGGCCGGAATCAGCTTGCCGATGATCACGTTTTCCTTCAGGCCGCGCAGCTGATCGACCTTGCCGTTGATGGCAGCCTCGGTCAGTACGCGTGTGGTCTCCTGGAAGGAGGCCGCTGCCAGGAAGGAATCGGTCTCCAGCGAGGCCTTGGTGATACCCAGCAGGACCGGCATTGCCGTTGCCGGCTCGCCACCCTCGGCCAGGATCTCCTCGTTGATCTGGTTGAACTCGAACCGGTCGATCCGCTCGTCCTGCAGGAAGTCGGTGTCACCCGGATAGATGATGCTGACCTTGCGGAGCATCTGCCGGCAAATGACCTCGATGTGCTTGTCGTTGGTCGACACGCCCTGCGACTTGTAGACCTTCTGGACCTCATCGATGATGTAGCGCTGCACGTCCTCGCGTCCGCGAGTCAGCAGCACCTGCTGCGGATCCTTGGCGCCGTCGGTGAGCTGCTGACCGGGGATGACGTGATCGCCATCTTCGACATAGACGTGGTACGAGATGGGCACCGGGTATTCATCCCGTTCCTCATGCTCGTTGCGAATGTAGACCGTGCGGCCGTCGAGGAAGAAGATGCCGTCGATCGGCGAGTACTTCTTCGACCCATCCGGTCCTTCCGCAATCGCGGTCTTTTCCTTCACAACCACCTGGCCATCGATCAACGCCGGCTGCCAGCCGATCTTCGAGCACATGCGCATGCGAATCCTGCTCGGTGCTGCTGATGATCAGCTTGCGACCGTCCTCGGCCTGCTCGATGGTGACAACGCCTTCCCGCTCCGCCAGCAACGCCGGCATCTTCGGCATGCGAGCCTCGAAGAGCTCCTCGACTCGCGGCAGACCGGTGGTGATGTCAGCGCGCGCCACGCCACCAGAGTGGAAGGTGCGCATCGTGAGCTGCGTTCCCGGCTCACCGATCGACTGCGCCGCGACGATACCGACCGCCTCGCCGAGCTCGACCATATTGCCGGTCGCAAGATTGCGACCGTAGCAGAGCCGGCAAACGCCGTGCACCGCTTCGCAGGTCAGCACTGAGCGGACGTGCACCTTCTCTCCGGTCGCGATCACCTCGGCGACCAGGTCGCGATTGGACCCGTCCTCCTGCTCGATCAGATCGGCGAGCTCGGTGCCCGTGTCGGCAATCAGCTCCCCGGTGTTCGGATCGTAGACCGGCGATGCCAGGATGCGGCCGATGATCTTCCCACGGAAGTCCTCCGGCGTAATGGCCTTGCCTTCGCCGTCGGTCCACTCGATCAGGAGACCGTGGTGCGTACCGCAGTCCTGGATATTGATGATCACATCCTGCGCCACGTCCACCAGTCGGCGGGTCAGATAACCCGAGTCGGCGGTTCGGAGCGCGGTATCGGCCAGACCCTTGCGGGCGCCGTGAGTCGAGATGAAGTACTCGAGCACGGTCAGGCCTTCGCGGAAGTTCGACTTGATCGGAATTTCCACGATCTTGCCTTGCGGATCGAGCACCAGGCCGCGCATACCAGCCATCTGGCTGATCTGGTTCATGTTTCCCTTCGCGCCAGAGTCGGCCATCATGTAGACCGCGTTCTGACCCTTCAGGCGCTCTTCGATGTCCCGCTGCAGGTCGTCGCGGCACTTGTTCCAGATCGACTCGATCTCGCGCAATCGCTCGTCGTCAGTCATGAGACCGCGCTTGTACTGGCGGTCGACCTTGTCGGCGGCTTCTTCCGCCATGGCCAGGAGCTCCGGCTTTGCTCGGCGACTGCGTAACATCGTCCACAGCGATGCTCATACCGCCGCGGGTGGAGTACTTGAAGCCGACCTTCTTGATCTCGTTGACCACGTTTGCCGTGTCGAACGGATCGCTGAAGTGCTTGTAGCAGTCAGCCACAACCTTGCGGACCTGCTTTCGGTCCATGCGTGTGGTTGTAGTACTTACCCAGGGACGGTGGCAGCGCCAGGTTGAAGATCGCGCGACCGACCGTCGTCTCGATCAGCTTCGGCTCGCCGCCATCGCGATCGGTCAGAACCTTGATCGTGGCCTGGATATCGACCACTTCCATGTCATAGGCGAGCTGGACTTCTTCCAGCGAACCGAAGATCTTCCCGTAGCCCTTCGGCAGCGTGCCGTTCAGCAGGTCCTGCTCGTAGTCGCGCTCGCTGGTCATGTAGTAGCAACCGAGCACGATGTCCTGCGTCGGCGAGACGATCGGCTCGCCGTTCGACGGGGAGAGCAGGTTGCGGACCGAAAGCATGCGCGCCCGGGCCTCGGACTGCGCCGCCTTGGACAGCGGTACGTGAACCGCCATCTGGTCGCCGTCGAAGTCCGCGTTGAACGCGGTGCAAACGAGCGGGTGGAGCTGGATGGCCGAACCTTCGATCAACCGCACACGGAACGCCTGGATTCCAAGGCGGTGCAGGGTTGGGGCGCGGTTGAGCAGTACGAGGTGATCCTGAATGACCTCCTCGAGCACTTCCCAAACGCGCTGATCGACGCGCTCCACCAATCGCTTGGCAGCCTTGATGTTGTGCGCATGGCCATGATCGACCAACCGGCGCATGACGAACGGCTTGAAGAGCTCGAGCGCCATTCGCTTCGGCAGTCCGCATTCGTCGAGCGCCAGGTCCGGACCGACCACGATGACCGAACGGCCGGAATAGTCGACGCGCTTGCCGAGCAGGTTCTGGCGGAAGCGGCCCTGCTTGCCTTTCAGCATGTCCGAAAGGCTCTTCAGCTTGTGCTTGCCGGAACCGGAAACCACACGGCCACGGCGACCGTTGTCGATCAACGCGTCGACCGCTTCCTGCAACATGCGCTTCTCGTTGCGGACGATGATGTCTGGCGCGCCCAGCTCGATCAGCCGCTTGAGGCGGTTGTTTCGATTGATGACGCGGCGATAAAGATCGTTCAGGTCGGAGGTTGCGAAACGGCCACCGTCGAGCTGGACCATCGGTCGCAGCTCCGGCGGAATGACCGGCAGCGCCGAGAAGATCATCCACTCGGGGCGGTTGCCACTCTTGCGCAGGGCCTCGACCACACGCAGCCGCTTGGTTGCCTTCTTGCGCTTGGCATCCGAGGACGCCTGCATCTCGTCGCGCAACTGGATGGCCAGTTGATCGAGATCGAGGCTGTTGACCAGATAGTCGTAGACGGCCTCGGCGCCCATGGCGGCCCGGAAGACTCCCGCTGGGGTGACTTCCTGCAATTCGCGATACTGGGTCTCCGAAAGAATCTGCAGTGACTTGAGATCGGAAACGGCGCGAATGGCGTCGTCCCGCTCGCGCTCCAGCTCGCGAACTTGCTCGGTCAGGCGATCGGTGATGCGCTGCTGCGCTGCTTCGAGCTCCTGCGTTGCCAGGTCCTTGCCAGCGTCGGCCAGGGCTTCGGCGCCGGAGGCGCCGTAATCGGCGGTCTCCTCGATGCGCGTCTTCTCGTGCTCATAGGTCTCGTCGAGGAGCGCAAAGCGATCCTCGTTGATGGCCTCGTCCGGCTCGACGATCGTCACACCACGGTAGGTATACGCGGACAGCGCAGCGCCGCCTTCGAGCAACTTGAGCTTCTTGGTCAGCGACGTGTGCTCGCGCTTGAGCGCGGCGAGCGCCTTCTTCTTTTCGTCCTTGACGTCCTTGGTCGAGCGCGTCTCGCCTTCGGTGAGCACCTTGATCTCGGTGCCCGTCAGCTCGGCCAGCTCCTTGAGCTCGCAGGTTGGCGCCCTCGGTCAGCTCTTCGACCGACTCCTCATGAACATCGCGGATTTCCTGAATGGCAGATTCCTGGGCCTCGGTATCGACCTGGGTGACCAGATAGGAGGCGAAATAGAGCACCCGCTCGAGATTGCGCGGAGAGATATCGAGCAGCAGACCGAGGCGGCTCGGGGTGCCCTTCACGTACCAGATATGCGCGACCGGCGCGGCGAGCTCGATGTGGCCCATGCGCTCGCGGCGAACCTTGGCGCGGGTAACTTCCACACCGCACTTGTCGCATACCGTGCCGGCGTGGCGAATGCGCTTGTATTTGCCGCAATAGCACTCCCAGTCCTTGGTCGGACCGAAAATGCGCTCGCAGAACAAGCCCGCCATGCTCGGGCTTGAGCGTTCGATAGTTGATGGTCTCCGGCTTGGTGACCTCGCCATACGACCAACCGCGAATCGACTCAGCCGATGCAAGGCTGATGCGAATCGCATCGAAATTATTCACGTCGAGAACGCGACCACGATCGCGACGGTCGCCACGGCTGAAGCCGCGGGACTGGCGCTCGGTGGGGGCGAAGTGACAGATCTGATGTCTGTGTCGCCTCTCGAAACGCGGTGTCTGACATAGATGCGTACCTTTCCAGGTTGCCGCCGGGAGGGCCAACACTCCAACTCCCGGCGGCGAAATGTGACGTTTCACTTACGGGGCGAACGGTGCTCCGAGCCGAGAACTTATCCCTCGGTTCGTTCGAACCCACTCAAATTGATGCGGTCGAGATTCGACAGGAGATCGCGAGAGGTGTCTTCGGTGAAGTCGACCGTCTCTTCGTTCTCGTTGATGACGTCGATCGAAAGACCGAGCGATCGGAGCTCCTTGACCAGAACCTTGAACGATTCCGGCACGCCTGCCTCACCGATCTCGTCACCCTTGACGATGGCTTCGTAGGTCTTGACGCGACCCACGACATCGTCGGACTTCACGGTGAGCATTTCCTGAAGCGTGTAGGCGGCGCCGTACGCTTCCAGCGCCCACACTTCCATCTCTCCGAAGCGCTGGCCACCGAACTGCGCCTTACCACCCAACGGCTGCTGGGTCACGAGCGAGTACGGGCCGGTCGACCGGGCGTGGATCTTGTCCTCCACCAGGTGAGCCAACTTCAGCATGTAGATAATGCCGACCGTGACCGGGCGATCGAACTTCTCACCGGTCCGGCCGTCATAGAGATCGACCTTGCCGTCCGGCGGGAGTCCCGCTTCGACCAGCGCGTCACGAATTTCCTCTTCCTTGGCGCCGTCGAAGACCGGCGTCGCCACGCGGAAACCGAGCCGTTGGGCCGCCCAGCCAAGATGCGTTTCCAGCACCTGACCGAGGTTCATGCGGGACGGCACACCGATCGGGTTGAGGATGATGTCGACCGACTGGCCATCCGGCAGATAGGGCATGTCCTCGATCGGAAGAATCCGGCTGATGACGCCCTTGTTGCCGTGGCGACCGGCCATTTTGTCTCCCTCGGAGACCTTGCGCTTCTGGGCGATCGCGACGCGAACCATCTGGTTCACACCGGCCGGCAGCTCGTGATCGCTGTTCTCGTCACGGCGGAAGGTCTTCACATCGATGACCTTGCCGCGCACACCGTGCGGCACGCGCAGCGAGGTGTCTTTCACCTCGCGGGCCTTCTCACCGAAGATGGCGCGCAGCAATCGCTCTTCCGCGCTCAGCTCGGTCTCACCACGCGGGGTGACCTTGCCGACCAGAATGTCGTTCGGAGCAACCTCGGCGCCAATGCGAACGATGCCGCTCTCATCCAGGTCAGCCAGCGATTCCTCGCCGACATTCGGGATGTCCCGGGTGACTTCTTCCGGTCCGAGCTTGGTGTCGCGTGCTTCGGTCTCGTACTTCTCGATATGAATCGAGGTGAAGACGTCGTCGCGCACGAGTCGCTCGCTGATCAGGATGGCGTCTTCGAAGTTGCCACCTTCCCAGGGCATGAATGCGACCAGTACGTTTTGCCCAAGAGCCAGCTCGCCGTTCTCGGTGGACGAGGTATCGGCCAGAATCTGGTTGACTGTGCACGCGCTCGCCGCGACGAACGCTCGGGCGCTGGTTGATGCAGGTGTCCTGGTTCGAGCGAACGAACTTCTGCAGGTTGTAAATGTGGACGCGGCCATCGTCGTCGACGAGCTTGATCTCGCGTGCATTGACATCGACCACCTCGGCATTATGTCGCGACACCAGCACTTGCCCGGAATCGCGCGCCGCCTGATGCTCCATGCCAGTGCCGATGATCGGCGCCTGCGGGCCGGAGCAACGGGACTGCCTGCCGCTGCATGTTCGCGCCCATGAGCGCGCGGTTTGCATCGTCGTGCTCCAGGAACGGAATCAATGCGGTTGCCACCGACACGACCTGTTTCGGCGAAATGTCGAGATACTGGACATTGATCGCCGGTATGACCGGGAAGCGGTGACCGCCGCCCTGTCGCACGGTGACGTTATCCGGAACGATGCGGTCGTTTTCGTCGAGTCCGGTCGTCGCCTGGGCGATCGACATGCGCTCTTCCCGATCGGCCGAGAGGTAGTCGATGATGTGGGACGCATACGGTTTGACGCGCACCAGCTGGACGCCGGCTTCCTTCATAGAAGCGAGCATGTCCGCCGTGATGGAAGCGCCCTTCTTGCCGTAGACCTTGCCGCCTTCTTCGACGACCGCATCTTCACGCAGAATCTGGCCGACCGGGTCGATCTCCGGATTCTCCAGGAAGATGGTGGAGATCACGCGCCGGTACGGGGTTTCGATGAAGCCGTACTGGTTGATCTTTCCATAGGTCGCGAGCGAGCCGATGAGCCCAATGTTCGGGCCTTCCGGCGTTTCGATCGGACAGATGCGGCCATAGTGAGACGGGTGAACGTCGCGCACGTCCATGCCGGCGCGGTCGCGGCTGAGACCACCGGGTCCAAGGGCCGACAGGCGACGCTTGTTGGTGAGTTCGGCCAGCGGGTTCGTCTGGTCCATGAACTGCGACAACTGGCTGCCGCCAAAGAACTCACGCACCGCCGCCATAACGGGCCGGGTGGTGCTGATGAGCGTCTGGGGAGTGACCGTCTCCTGGTCGACCAGCGTCATGCGCTCGCGGATACCGCGCTCGAGGCGCTGGAACCCGGTGCGGACATGCATCTGGATCAGCTCGCCGACCGCGCGGATACGGCGATTGCCGAGATGGTCGATATCGTCCGACTCACCGACACCGTTGTTCAGCCGGATGATCTCGCGAATGATCTCGACCAGATCCTCATTGGTGAGGATTCGCTGGGTGACTTCTCGCTCAGTCTCGCGATCGTCGGAGTGGAGCCGGTGATTCAGCTTGAAACGACCCACTCGCGCCAGATCGTAGCGGCGGTCGTTGAAGAACAGGTTCTCGAGCATCTGCACCGCGTTGTCGCGCGTCGGCGGATCGCCGGGGCGCAGGCGGCGGTAGAGCTCGATGAGCGCCTCGTCTTTGCTCTTGGTCGTTTCCTTATCGAGGGTCGACTGGATGAACCGGCGATCCTCGCTGGTATCGACATCAGAGAAGAGCTCGAGGAGATCGTCGTTTGATTCGTAGCCAAGGGCGCGCAAGCAGGATCGTGACCGGCATCTTGCGCTTGCGGTCGACCTTGACGGAAAGGATGTCGCGGTTCGACGTCTCGAATTCGAGCCACGCGCCGCGATTCGGGATGAGCTTGGCAGATGTGAGCAGCTTGCCCGATTGCGCATCGGGAACCCGGTCGAAATAGACGCCCGGCGAACGCACGAGCTGCGAAACGACCACGCGCTCGGCGCCATTGATAATGAATGTACCGGCAGTGGTCATCATCGGGAAATCCCCGAGGAAGATGCCATCCGGTCCTGTTTCCTTGATCTCGCCGGTTTCGTGCATGACGAGACGCGCCGACACCCGCAACGGGGCGGCGTAGGTCATATCACGCTCGCGGCACCAGACTTCACAGACGCGCGGGTCGATCTTGGCGCGATCCTTCTCCTCCCCTTCCGGCATTCGGTGCCAGGGCGGGTCGAAGCGTGGCTCGAAGATGGAGAGTTCCATCTTCTTGTGGTGATCGGTGATGGGAGAGATTTCGTCGAGCAGCTCGCGCAGCCCTTCCCGGCGGAACCAGTCGAACGACTCCAACTGGATCTGCACCAGATTCGGCATTTCGAGCGCGGTGGGGATGCGAGAATAGGTTCGTCGCCCGATACCAATATTCGAAGATACCTGCCGATCCGCACTAACGATCGGCGGAAGCTCAGCAACGCTCCCGTTGACTCCTGCCATTTAGCAAGCCTCCAATAGAGTGACGCGACGGACACACGTTTGTGTTCGTTTTCCGACGGCGGTCAGAGCGACCGCGGTTTGGGGTCCAATGAGCCGCGGGTGGTTCCTTTTCTTTGTGGTGTCGGGCGTCGATCCTGGTCTGCGCATGGGAGACATGCGCCACCCGCCGGACACGAAAAAAAAGGGACGGCTTAGGCCTCCCCGAATTGTGGTAACTTAGTTGGTGCGTGCAGCACTCGCGGTTCCAGGCAATTCATACCGGTTGCAAACAAAGGTTCGCAACCGCAAGAGGGAATCGTACCCCACGTGTGTACGTATTGTCAAGGTGCGCGCCGCACACCATTTCTCGTAACCATCATCATTGCGGTGGCCCTTGCGCTTTCGACCCCAGGCGGTGCGATCGCGCATCAAATTGCCCCACCGCCGTCCCTCGTCAGCCCCGCTGACGCTGCCTGGACACCCAGCTTCGAAAAGCACGACGGACCTGTCTTCGGTGGGCAGTACATCGCCAGCGACCCCGCCGTCGTTGCCGAGGACGGTTTCCTTCGACTCTTTTACACCTGCTTTATCGTGCCCCCCAGCGGTTTTACCGAGCAAGCTGTCCGAGCTGGAATCTGCGCCGCTACTTCGACGGACGGGTTGCGCTGGGACGAGGTCGATACCGGCGATTCCAACACGCCGGGTTTGACCTTGCGGGGTATCGAAGGAAGTTGGCAGGAGAACCTGGAAGCCTCTTTCGCCATCAAGATCGACGACACCTACTTGCTCTACTACTCCGGCTATGAAACCAGGGGAGATCCGGCACTCGGTTTCCCAGCCATGCTCTCGGTCGCCTCTTCGACCGACGGGGTCCACTTCGAGCGGGTCACCGACGAACCAATTCTTTCCCCTACCCCCGGCTGGTATGACAGTGATGCGATTTACAGCCCGGCAATCACCGTCGCCGGCGATGAACTCGTCATGGTCTACGCCGGACATTGCTATACCGACTGCACGGCCGGTTGGGGCGTTACGTTGCTCGGTGCAACGTCGACTGACGGGCTCACCTGGACGAAACTCGATCAGCCGGTGTTGCAAGGGACTACCCTGGGCCTCGACTGGACCAAGGATGGCGCCGGCGAACCGGCACTGCTCTTTGGTCCAAATGGGCAATGGCACCTCTTTTTCACGTCACTACAGGATGAGAAAAGGGAGATTGGCCTCGCGACCGGTCCCACGCCGTTCGGTCCGTGGACGGTGATCGACCAACCTGTCTTGCAACCGACGGCCGGTTCGTTCGATGGCGGAGGTGTGTTGGCGCCGTTCGTGTTGATCGACGGCGACGTGGTGCGCATGTGGTATCTGGGGGTTCCGGCAGGCGAGGAAGGGTTCGCTATCGGATATGCAGAGGCCACATTGCCGTCCGGAACTTAGGGTCCGCCGACCTGGATCCTGGCCCGCTCCGAGGGATTTCGTCATCGAAACTCGCGGTTCCTTCGTGGGATCGTTGACGGGCTTAGCGCACACCCCTATAATCGGCTGGCTATTCAGCAGCCTGCCCAGGTGGCGGAATCGGCAGACGCGCTAGCTTGAGGGGCTAGTGACCATTACGGTCGTGGGGGTTCAAATCCCTTCCTGGGCACCGCGGAGCTGAGGCGCCGCACGGGCGATTAGCTCAGCTGGTCAGAGCGCCACGTTTACACCGTGGAAGTCAGAGGTTCGAACCCTCTATCGCCCACCAGCATTTGGCGCCGAATACGCAGAGAACGCCAAGGTAGCTCAGTTGGTAGAGCTCACGACTGAAAATCGTGCGGTCCGCGGTTCGAGTCCGCGCCTTGGCACCACTCCCTGAACAAAACTTCTCCGGATCTGCGGTAGGCGCGTCCTTAGCAGCTCTGGACCGCGCCGTCTTCGCCGAAGCAGACAGCGGGCTGCTGAGCGTCGGCAGCACTGCTTGTCGCAACGGCGCTTGCGGCTGGTCCTGATTGTGACGGCGAAATAATGCTCGTCAGAATACTGGCCAACGATGCGATTATTCCGACGCCGGCCAGCATAACGAACACCGCCACGATCCGGCCGAACGCGGTCACGGGGAAGGTGTCGCCGTATCCGACGGTAGTTATTGTCACGATCGCCCACCAGAGGGCATCGCCACCCGTGGTGATGTTCGCATCTGGTGCATGGCTTTCGGCTTCGAGCACGAGCGTGCTGCAGACCATCAGAACCAACATCGCCGAACTCAGGGTGATAAAGACCGCGTACTGACCTCGATTGTTCAGCACCTCATCCACCATCTGGTGCTTGTTCTTGTTGCGGGTCAGCTTCCAGAGTCGTGTCAGCCGGAAGATTCGCGCTAATCGAAAAATGGCGGCGAACCGCAAAAAGCCGAAGGTAGGAATCGAACCGAGCAGGTCGAGCCAGCCTCGCTCTCCTATGAAATAACTTCGAGGAGTCGGCGCGCGTTTCAAGTTCACCGCGAAGTCGGCAAGAAAGATGAAACAGATCAGATTGTCATAGACCTGGAGAAGCCGGATCGTTGCTGGGTCCAACGGAAGTAAGATGGCAACCATGACCACCAACGACAGGATCGTCAGCCCAATCATGAAAAGGTTGTAGGCGGTGCCGTGAAGTGCCTCTGCCGTTTTCCGCTGATTCATCCAGCCTCCCTCGTCATCTCTCGCCTGTCTTGACCATTCAGTCTATTTGACTGTGGAGAGAGCGGTTGCGCAAATGGACGAAAGTGCTAATCGATAACCGTACGATTTCGTCGCATGATCGTTTCATCGATGAGCGTTTGGGCTGGTACGCTCCCGGCATCGGCGAGTCTTGGGATGCCCTGGCAGTGATCGCGAATCGGGCATCGATCGCCTGGAGGCAAACATCTTGGTCATTCCCTATCAGGACAGACGAGCGCGGCGACTGGAACGGCGAATCAAGGAGCTGCGCGCCTGGCGTAACTCGCTCGAAACCGAGATAGCGACCTGGCTGGCCACCTATCCCGACGGCGAGCGATTCGATCTGCATCCGGGCGATTTCTGGCCGAGGCATGACCTGCCGGTGCTCTTCGAGGCCGAAGCCCGTCTGCCTCTTGACTGGAAGGATATGCCGGTCGAAATAGAGCTCTGGCTCGGCGGCGAAGGATTCGTTCAGCTTTCCACCGGCTTCCGCGGCGGCTTGAACGCCATGCACCACCGGTTCCCCGTCGTGGATCGGGCTGCTGGTGGGGAACAACTCGAAATCCGGGTCGAGGTGGTTCCCAAAGGGATCTTCGGCTCGAACATCCCTGAACCGCGGATCGATCATGCAAGACTCGTGGTTCCACATCGCGACGTACGGGCGTTGGAGCGAGATCTGACCATGGTCGCCGAGGCGTGCAAGGCGCTCGATTCGCACGAGGTTGTGCCATTCCTGTACGACGCGGCAGAAGCGGCGTTGTCGGAGCTTGCCTCGAACTGGCCCACTGCGACTCGAGCAACGGTGGCACGCTATGTGCGCGGCTACGAGACCGGCATCGGCGACTCGACGCTGGCGATGCCGTTCGACTGGCAGGACGACGAAGCGCCCGATAACCGACGGTCGACCATGCCGATTTGGAGCCTTCCCGAAACGGAGGAGCTCGGGCCGCTCGATGAATCAGCCATCGAAGCCACGCGGGCTGCACGGGTAATCCTGGCCGAGCGGTTGGACCGCATCAAGTTGGACTATCCGCCAGTTGGACACCTCTGCCTGACTGGACATGCGCACACCGACCTCGCCTGGCTTTGGCCACTTGCCGAAACACGGCGCAAGATTCAACGCACCTGGTGGTCGGTCATCGACCTGATGGATCGCTACCCCGATTTCACATTCAACCAATCCTCCGCGCAAGCCTACGCTTGGGTGGAGGAGGACGATCCGGACCTCTTCCAAAAGGTAAAGGCACGAGTTGCCGAGGGTCGTTGGGAAGCGGTGGGCGGATCATGGGTTGAGCCGGATGCCAACATCACAGGCGGCGAGGCGTTTGCCCGCCAGCTCCTCTACGGTCAGCGGTACTTCGAGGATCGATTTGGCGCGCGTCACAGCACGATCTGGTTGCCGGACGTGTTCGGCTACTCGGGCGGGCTACCGCAAATTCTCCGGGGCGCAGGAATCGACGGGTTCTTTACGATCAAGCTCAATTGGAATGAGGCCAATCAGTTTCCGTTCGATCTTTTCACCTGGGAAGGGATCGACGGAACGTCCGTCACGGCGCACACGTTTTTCAATCCCGGGCACGGCTACAACGGAAACATCGTGCCGTTCGATACGCTGGGCACGTGGCGCGCATTTCGTGGCAAGTCTGTCCAGCGAGAGAGTCTCTTTTCCTTCGGGTGGGGCGATGGAGCGGGCGGACCGACCGAAAAGATGCTGGAAAACTACGCTCGCATCAAGGACTTCCCTGCCCTACCACGGCTGCGCATGGGGAAGGTGGAGGAGTTCTTCTCGACCTTGCCAAATGCCGGACTTCCCAGGTCCACCGGTGAGCTCTATCTGGAGTTGCACCGCGGTACACTGACGTCCCAGGCGCTGGTCAAGAAGAACAATCGAGCCGCCGAGCATCGGCTCTATGAAGCTGAGGCCTTCAGCGCGATCGCCTCCCTCGATGGCTACGATTACCCGGCCGCGGAGCTCGAAGCCGCGTGGAAGTCCCTGCTCCTGAATCAATTCCATGACATTCTGCCCGGATCGTCGATCAGCGAGGTTTATGTCGATTCGCACCGGCAAATGCAGGAGGTCATCGAAACCGCCGAGGACCTTCGCGATCGCGTTCTTTCTCTCGGCCACTCACCACTGGCCGAAACATCCGAAATCGTGATCGCCTCCGCCGCGCTCCAGCCGCGCTCGTTGACCGTGCATCTCCCGGGTCGATTGGCAGATCGCATCGCGTCGCTGGAAGCTGATGACCACATCGTTTCCCAGGCAGTCGAGGATGGAGTGCTGGTTTCGAATCCCGGGAATGTCGTTCCAGGACTCGGGATCCACACTCCTTCTCGCTGCGTCCACAGGTGCCGTCATCGATCCGACGAGTGCCGCAATTTCGGACCGTGGATTCGTGCTCCAGAACGCTTCGATCCGCTACACGATCGGACCGGATGGCACCATTCACAGCGCCTTTGACAAGCGAGCCGAGCGCGAGACGCTTGCCGATCGTGGGAATCAACTCTGGGCGTATGTCGACAAGCCCTACGCCTGGGACGCCTGGGACATAGACGAAACCTATGCCCGCGACGGCGAAGAGATCGTCGATATCCAGCTGCTCGGTATCGTCGAAACCGGACCGATCCGTTCGGCAGTACGGGTCGAGCGCCGCTGGCATGGTTCGTTCATCGAGCAAACCTATCGACTCTGGCACGATTCTCCCAGGCTGGATATCGTGACCTCGATCGATTGGCATGAACGCCAGGTGCTGCTCAAAACGCATATGCCGTTGGCGATTCACAGTCATCAGGCCGCGTTCGAGACGATGTACGGCACGGTCTACCGACCCACACATCGAAATGGTCCCTGGGACGCTGCCCGGTTCGAAGGATGCGGTCACCGATGGGGAGACATCTCGGAACCGGGGTACGGCGTGGCGCTGCTCAACGACGGCAAGTATGGGTATGAGGCGCTCGGCAACGACCTCATGCTTTCGTTGCTCCGGGGCCCGCTCTATCCCGACCCCTTGCCGACGAAGGCAAGCACAGCTTTACCTACAGCTACTTCCCGCATTCGGGCAGCTGGTCCGAGGGGCGCGTCGTCGACGAAGCCTTCTTTCTCAACTCCCCCTTGATCGTTTCCGAGGGGGGAGCCACCCGAGATCCTTTGTGAAAATCTCTGGACTCCCCCTCGGCGTCGGGGCGCTCAAACGAGCGGAGGACGGGAACGGCGTGATTCTTCGCGTTTACGAGCCGAATGGGACACGCGGAACCGCCCGGCTGAAATTCGCGCGGTCGATGTCATTGGTGCAACCGGTCAACCTGCTGGAGGACTCCACCGGAAGTCCGCTCGTGCCAGGCGAGAGCGTCACGCTGGACTTCCGGCCGTTCGAAATCAAGTCACTCCGGCTGGTACCAGAGCGGTAGCTGGCTTGCTACGGCTCGACGGGGAGGTCGAGCCGCTCGCCCCACTCGTTCCAGGAACCGTCGTAGTTGGCGGTGTTGCCATGACCAATTCGGTCGAGCGCGAAGAGCACCGCGGTTGCGGTGACCCCACCATTGCAGTAGGCAACGACTTTTTCGTTGCCAGTAATCCCCGCCGCGGCTCACGACATCCCGCAGTTCTTCGTCCGATTTCCAGGTGCCAGCTGGGGTGAAGAGCGATTTCGCATTCAGGTTGATGGCGCCAGGAATGTGCCCGCGGCGCGCGCCACGATACACCTCGCCACTGTATTGATTGGGATCGCGCGCATCGACCAGGGTAATCCCAGGGTCGGAAACAGCCGCGAGGACATCATCGACCAGGAAGCGCTGCGGCGTGTTGGCAGCGGCCGTGAAATGGGCTTTGGGTATGCTGGGCGCCTCATTGGTTACTGGCAAGTCTTCGGCGAGCCACTTGGTCATGCCACCATCGAGAATGGCGACCGCAGGATGCCCGTAGTAATTCAGCGCCCACCAAAGCCGGGTCGCGAAGTGTCCGCCGGTATGATCCACCACCACTACATCGGTCTCGTCCCCGATGCCAAGAATCTCCATTGCGGATTCGAAGCGCTCTGGAGATGCGATCTGGGCTGGCACGGGGTCTTCCGGGTCGGTGATATCGGCGGTCCAATCGACGAAGACCGCTCCCGGAATGTGCGCTTCGTCGTATTCATCGCGCGCACCGGTATACGTCGAGATTTGCTTTCCATCGCCGGTGCCGGCATCGACTGTCTTCACGTAGCCGCGAATATCGACCACACGCACCGAAGGCTCGAGCAGGTGATCTTCGAGCCATTCGGTGGAGACAAGAGTTCCAGGGAGAAGTGACATCAGCCGCTCGCTTTCCTCATGTGTGGCAAAGGTCGTTCGACCAGTTTCGATGGGTACAGCATAGCGAAACGGCGGACGTGCTTCGGCGCTAGTGCACAGTGATCGGCGCGAACTCGTCGATGATGGCGTCCTCTTTTTGCTCCTGAAGTATCGGAGCGGTGGTCCGCAACGGGATCTCCTTCAGGAAAAGGACCACAACCAGCGCGAGCACGATGATCGGGATGGCGTAGAGGAAGACATCGGTGATGGCATTGGTAAATGCCGCAAGCACCTCGTATTTGAGCGGCTCGGGCAGATTATGAATTGCGGTGATGTCGTTCGTATTGATATCGCTCGCCGGGATCGCTCCCGAAACCACATCGGGAATCTCCGCCAGATAGTGCACCAACCGCGTGCCCATGATGGCTCCGAAGAGCGCGGCTCCAATCGCGCCGCCGAGCGACCGGCTGAAGGTGGTCGCGCTCGTTGCAACGCCCATGTCGCGCGGATCGACAGAATTCTGCACCGGGGTGACGATGGTCATCATGCCAAGGCCAAGGCCGATACCAAAGAGGAACGCATAGATGGCTGTCTGCCAGTACGGGGTTTCGACTTGGAGCGTGCTCAGGAGGAAGAGCGCAACGATCAGAATGATCGAACCGATGATCGGGAAGATCTTGTACTTCCCGGTGCGGGTGATGAGCTGCCCGGATACGATCGACATGCTGAACATGCCGGCCACCATCGGCAACATCGCCAGACCCGACTCAGTTGGTGACATTCCCTTGACGGTTTGCAGATAGAGCGGCAGATAGATCGCGCCGCCAAAGATTGCGAACCCAATCAGGAATCCGAACGCGTTGCCGACCGAGAAAATCGGGTTCCGGAAGAGCCGCATCGGAATGATCGGCTCGACGGCGCGCAGCTCGACGAGCGACGAAGGTCAATCGCCAGCACAAGGGCAGCCGACCACAAAGGCGAGCGCCGTCGGGCGATCTCCAGCCGAATTGTTCGCCCGCCCAATTGAGATAGAGCAGCAGCGAGGTGACCGCGCCGACGATGGTTGCCGCGCCGAGATAGTCGATCTTCGCCTCTCGCCGGTTAACAGGCATCTTGAGCACCATCGACGTGACGACCAGCGCGACCAGGCCAATCGGTAGATTGATATAGAAGATCCAGCGCCAGCTGAAGTGATCGGTAATCCAGCCACCCAGCAGCGGACCGGCCAGGCTGGCGAATCCCCAAACCGCGCCAAAGTACCCGGTATATCGGCCGCGCTCGCGAGCCGGAATGACGTCGCCGATGATCGCGAAGGCAATCGCCATCAGACCACCGCCACCAACTCCCTGAATGGCGCGGAAGATGATGAGCTGTGGCATCGACTGTCGCGAGCCCGCACAGCGCGGACCCGATCAGAAAGATGACGATGGTGGCCTGAAAAATGACCCGTCGGCCATAGAGGTCGGAGATCTTCCCCCACAGCGGGGTGGATGCGGTCGAGGTCAGCAGATAGGCGGTCACAACCCAGGCAAGGTGGTTGAGTCCACCGAGATCGGAGACGATTCGGGGCAGCGCGGTACCGACGATGCTCTGATCGAGCGCGGCCAGCAACATGCCCGACAGCACGCCGATGAGAATGACCTGGATTTGTCGATGGGTGAACTGCTGTGGTGTCGTGGTCGCTGCACTCGAACCGGAGCCGGATCCTCCGGAACTGCGACGACGACATCGAAATCTCCTCTTGACTGGAATGCCTGGAAGACTGTTGGGTGGACGATCTTCCCGAGACCGCCAACCAACCGGTTGGTTGGTTGCGCGATGCGGCGACTATACTCCGGCCGAAAAGAGGTGGTCAGGTGAGTATGCGCCAACGTGAATATGAGCCATGTGTACAGGAAATGGAGTCGTCTCCGGGGTCGGATAGCCGGCAGCGAATCGTTCGTGTGGCGTATCCCCTTTTCGTCGAGCAGGGATACGATGCGGTATCGATGCAGGAGATCGCCGACGCCGTTCCGCTGAACAAAGCCACCCTCTATCACCACTTTCAGAACAAGGACGACCTCTTTCTGGCGGTTGTGCGCATGTCCATGACGATGCTCTATGCGCAGATCGAGCGGATAATCCAATCCGGGGGCAGTGCGGCCGATCAATTGACGCGCGTAGCGCTTCAAATCTTCCGGGACTCCCAGGCCGAGTTTGGCCGTTTGATGAGCGACGCGCGCCTTCACCTTTCAATAGAACAGCAGCAGTTCCTGACCGAACGTTGCTCCGATCCCTGGCAACTCTATCGACGCATATTCGAATCCGCCGTCGCATGGGGAGAAATTCCTCCCATCGATCCTGGCGTCGCGTCATCGATGTTTGTTGGTCTCATTCACGGACAGACCTGGTCAGTCAAGATGGGCCGCATCGCTCCGCCACTCGATGAGTCTCGGGCGCGGCTCCTGGTGGAAACGCTGCTTGGCGGTCTGACTACCGCGTTGGCAGCAAATCAAGCGCAATTGCTCACAGCGGCCGATTGAGATGCTTGGTGAGATTCGAATCCGCCGAATTTGTCGTACGTCGGCCTTGACAGCGTGAACGCCAGTCCCTATGATCGTCAGTGGTAAACGTGCCGCGTTGGCGCGTGGAGTAGACCTGCTGTGACTGGCCGAAATCTCATTACCAGCCTCGTACTTATTTCGCTCCCGATTATCGGGAGCGCGTCTTGTGCTGGGGGCCAAAACCGCTAAACAGCGGCAGCAGAAATAAAGAACCGAACACTGAATGAACGGCCTCCCAGCACACTGGGGGGCCGTTTTCACGTCGTAGAACTATCGAGAATCGTCGGAAGAAGGAGCAGCGCAATGGCAACGATCGAAGCAACACTGCCAACCCTGACCAATGGCCATAACGGCCATGTCGAGGAGATCGAGGCGGTAGAGCTCACCGGGGCCCAGATCGTCTGCAAGGCGCTCGAGGCCGAGGGCGTCGAGATCGTTTTCGGCTATCCGGGCGGCGCGGTGATTCCCGCTGTACGATGCGCTGCCGCAGGCCGGCTTCCATCATGTGCTGACCCGCTTCGAGCAATGGGCGGCGCTGGCTGCCGACGGATATGCCCGCGCGACCGGTAAGGTCGGCGTTTGCATGGCGACCTCTGGACCGGGGGCGACCAATCTGGTCACCGGTCTGGCGAATTCGCTGCTCGATTCGGTGCCGGTGGTGGCGATCACCGGCCAGGTCGTCCAGCCGTTGATCGGCAAAGACGCGTTCCAGGAATGCGACATCACCGGCATCACCCTGCCGGTGACCAAGCACAACTATCTGGTGACTCGGATCCAGGACATCGCGCCGACGATCAAGGAAGCGTTCTATCTGGCGCAATCCGGCCGGCCGGGTCCGGTGCTGGTCGATATCCCCAAGAGCCTGTTCGTCGCGAGGGCGACCTACAAGCCGGCCAAGCTGAAAGAGCGCCGCGGCTATCAACCGACCACATCCCCGA
Source organism: uncultured Chloroflexia bacterium (assembly GCA_963720855.1). Classification (GTDB taxonomy): domain Bacteria; phylum Chloroflexota; class Chloroflexia; order Thermomicrobiales; family UBA6265; genus JAMLHN01. Next base: position 234,374 of record CAVRGV010000006.1, read on the forward strand.
ACATGCGGCAGATCAAGCTGGCCGCGGATGCGATCAACAAGGCGCAGAAGCCGCTGTTCATGGCCGGTCACGGCATCCTGCTCTCGGGCGCTGAAGAGCGTTCGCGCAACTGGTCGAAAAGACCGGCATTCCGGTGGCGTTCACGCTGCTGGGTCAGGGCTCGTACCCGGAATCGCAACCCGCTGGCGCTTGGGCTTGATGGGCATGCATGGCCATCGCGAAGTGAACAAGGCGCTGGAGGAAGCCGATCTGCTGGTGAATATCGGCGCGCGCTTCGACGACCGCGCTACCGGCAAGATCTCGGGATTCGCGCCCAATGCCGAAGTCGTTCACGTCGACATCGATCCGGCCGAGATCGGCAAGAACGTGCGTCACCAATGTGCCGGTCGTGGGCGATGCGAAAGACGTGATCGAGCTGCTGATCTGGATTTGGTCGAGCAGCGCAATCACGACGAGTGGGTCGCCTGGATCGAGTCGCAGCGCAACTACGTGCTGGAAGCGGCCCTGGAAGATCGCCCGGCGACGCCCGAGCCGTACACCATCATCAAGGCCATCGCCAAGGCGTCCAATGGCGAGGCGATCTACTCCACCGATGTTGGCCAGCACCAGATGTGGGCGGCCCAGCACCTCGGTTTGGATTATCCCGAACCGGTGGCTGAGCTCCGGCGGTCTGGGAACGATGGGCTACGGTCTTCCGGCTGCTATCGGCGCCAAGATCGGTTGCCCGGATAAGGAAGTCTGGGCGATCGTCGGCGACGGCGGTTTCCAGATGTCGCTCAATGAGCTGGCGACCTGCGTGCAGGAAGGAATCGACGTCAAGATTGCCGTGCTGAACAACGGCTATCTGGGCATGGTTCGCCAGTGGCAGGATCTCTTCCACGGCAAGAACTATTCCGAGGTGAAGATCTACGGACCGGATTTCGTCAAGCTGGCCGAGTCCTACGGCGTGACCGGCATCCGTGTCGAAACCGACGCTGAGCTGCTGCCGGCCATCCAACGGGCGCGCGAAACGCCGGGAACGGTGGTGGTCGAGTTCGTTATCGAGCCGGAAGCGAACGTCTGGCCGATCGTGCCGCAGGGCGCAAGCAACTCCGAGATGCTTCACCGTTACGAGGATCGATAAGCTTTCAGCCAACTTGACCGGGAGGTCGGCATGAAACGGCAACATACCCTGATCGTGATGGTGGAAGATCATCCAGGCGTTTTGAACCGCGTGGTTTCGCTGCTGCGCCGGCGCTCATTCAATATCGACTCGATCACGGTCGGGCATTCCGAGCAGCCCGGGGTTTCGCGCATGACCCTGGTGGTTCGCGGCACCGATCCGGACATCGAGCAGGCCGGCAAGCAGCTCTACAAGCTGATGGAAGTGCTGAAAGTCATCGATCTCACCGATCAGCCAGTCGTCGCGCACGAGATGGCGATCGTGAAGGTCGCCGCCAAAGCGCAGCAGCGGCAGGAAGTGCTGCTGATCGCGCAGATGTTCAATGCGCGCGTGCTGGACGCCAGCCCGAACACGATCATGATCGAGGCGACCGGCCCGGTGGAGCAGATCGAATCGCTGCTCGGCATGCTGCGCGCGTTCGGCATTCGCGAGCTGGCGCGCACCGGCGCGATTGCCATGAGCAAAGGGAGCGGCATCATCACCAGCAAGGGATTTGCCGGGACAGATCAGTATGCTGGGTCGGCGGCCGCAGACTAAACAGAAAACCGTCGATAATTGGGCGCCCTTGCGTGTGCTGGGTGCAACTTCGAATCGTTACAAGAGGAAGGAACCTGAGTGCCGGCAACGATCTATTACGACCAGGACGCGAGTCTCGATGCGCTTTCGGGCAAGACGATCGCCGTCATTGGCTATGGCAGCCAGGGTCATGCCCATGCGCAGAACCTGCGCGATTCGGGCCTGAATGTCATCGTCGGCCTGCATGAAGGAAGCAAGAGCCGCGCCAAAGCAGAGTCCGATGGCCTGACCGTTATGTCGGTCGCCGACGCCGCCAAGGCAGCGGACGTGATCATGATCGTCATTCCCGACCAGACCCAGGCACGGGTCTACAAGGAAGAGATCGAACCGAACCTGACCTCCGACAAGACGCTCATGTTTGCCCACGGCTTCAACATCAACTTCGGCGCCATCAAGCCGCCGGCGAATGTCGACGTTTCCATGATTGCTCCCAAGAGCCCGGGCCATCGAGTGCGGGAGCTCTATCAGGAAGGTGTCGGCGTTCCGGCCCTCATCGCGATCGAACAGGATCCTTCCGGACATGCAAAGGAGACTGCGCTGGCGTATGCGAAGGGCCTCGGCTCGACGCGCGCCGGCGTGCTTGAGACGACCTTCAAGGAAGAGACCGAAACCGATCTCTTCGGCGAGCAGGCAGTGCTTTGCGGCGGCGTGGCGGCGCTGGTGGAGGCCGGGTTCGATACCCTGGTCGACGCCGGGTACCAGCCGGAGATCGCCTACTTCGAAGTGCTGCACGAGCTGAAGCTGATCGTCGACCTCTTCTACACCGGCGGTCTTTCGTACATGCGCTACTCCGTCAGCGATACGGCCGAATACGGTGACTACACCGCCGGGCCGAAGATCATCGACGCAGGCACGCGCGAAGCCATGAAGGGTCTCCTGTCGGAGATCCAGAACGGGAACTGGGCGGCAGCCTGGATTGCGGAAAACGAATCTGGTCGCGACAACTTCCTGCGCATGCGTGACGAGCACGCGAATTCGCAGATCGAAGAAGTCGGCAAGGGCCTGCGCGCGATGATGCCCTTCCTGAAACAGGGGAATCGTCCGGTTTCGTAGGTCGAAACGGAGCACACTCTCATGCCATCAGCGGAGCCTGATGTACGTAAACGAATCTGGATCTTCGACACCACGTTGCGCGATGGGGAGCAATCGCCCGGCGCGACGATGACCGTCGAGGAAAAGCTCGAAATGTCGGACGCCCTGGTCGAGCTGGGCGTCGACATCATCGAGGCTGGGTTTCCCGGCGGCGTCGCCCGGGGACTTCGAAGCAGTCAAGATGATTGCCGAGCGGGTCAAGGGCGCCACCGTGGCCGGGCTTGCCCGTTCGAATCGCAACGATATCGAACGTGCGGCCAAGGCGATCCAGGGGGCGGAGTCGCCACGAATTCACACGTTCATCGCCTCGTCGGACATTCATCTCGAGCACAAGCTCAAGATGACCCGTGACGAGCTGATCGAGCGTATTTCGGAGATGGTCGCCTTCGCGAAGTCGTTCACCAGCGATGTCGAGTTCTCGGCAGAAGACGCGACGCGTTCGGACTGGGATTTCCTGGTTCAGGTCTTCGACACGGCGATCAAGGCCGGCGCGACGACGCTGAACGTTCCGGACACGGTGGGGTACACCACGCCGGCCGAGTACGCGAACCTGATGGCGTATCTGCAGGAGCGTGTGCCGGGGATCGACGATGTGATCATCTCGGTTCATTGTCACAACGATCTCGGCATGGGAACGGCGAATACGCTGGCGGCTATTGCCGCTGGAGCGCGCCAGGCCGAAGTGACCGTCAATGGCATCGGCGAGCGTGCCGGAAACACCGCGCTGGAAGAAGTCGTGATGGCGCTGGCTACTCGCGGCGAGCAGTTCGGTGGCGCATATACCAACATCCGCACCGATCGCATCGTTCCGATCAGCCGTCGCCTTTCCGGCATTACCGGGCTGGACGTTCAGGTCAACAAAGCGATCGTGGGCGAAAACGCCTTCGCGCATGAGGCCGGCATCCATCAGGACGGCATGCTGAAGAACCGCACCACCTACGAGATCATGAATCCGGAAGACGTGGGCTGGGAAGGCACCAAGCTGGTGCTGGGCAAGCACTCGGGCCGCGCGGGATTCCGGAATGGCCTGAACGATCTCGGCATCAAGCTCGACGACGAAGAGATGCAGGCGGCGTACGAGCAGTTCCTGCTGCTGGCGGACAAGAAGAAGCGCGTCACCGCTGCGGATCTGATCGCGCTTGTGCAGAATCAGCAGGCAACCCGAGACGATGTCTACACCCTCCACCAGTGGAAGGTGGATATCGCGAGCGGGGAGCCAACGACAGTGTCGATCGTACTTGGGCACAACGACGAAATGCTGGTTGGCAATGCGGAAGGGAACGGCCCGGTCGATGCGCTCTTCATGGCGATTGGCGCCGCCGCGGGTTTCGAGCCGTCGCTCGAGTACTACCATGTCGAAGCGATCACCCCGGGATACGATGCGCAAGGTCAGGTCCATGTCCGCATCAAATATCAGGACGCGATCTATACAGGCCACGGTCTGGCCACCGATATCGTGGAAGCCAGCGCGCGGGCGTATCTCGACGCGCTGAGCAAGATCGAAACCGGAGATTCGTCGACCGTCCTGGCGGCGACCACGAGCGTCTCGCGCTGGAGCTAACCAATACCGATGAGCGTGGAAACCGATATTTCCAACCCGCCGGGCAAGACCCTAAGCGACAAACTGTGGGATTCCCACATCGTCCGCACCGAGCCTGGCGGCCCAGATCTCCTCTATATCGATTTGCATCTGGTGCATGAAGTCACGTCTCCGCAGGCCTTCGAGGGCCTGCGGATGCACGACCGTGAGGTTCGGCGTACCGACCTGACGATCGCGACCGCCGACCACAATGTTCCAACCATCGATATCCATTTGCCGATCAAGGACCCGATATCGGCCAAGCAGGTCGAGACGCTAACGGAAAACACCGAAGCGTCCGGCATCTTGCTGCATCCGATGGGTTCGACCCGGTCAAGGCATCGTGCATGTCATCGGACCCGAGCAAGGTCTCACCATGCCGGGAATGACGATCGTGTGTGGCGACAGCCACACCTCGACCCACGGCGCCTTCGGCGCGCTCGCATTCGGTATCGGTACCAGCGAGGTCGAGCACGTGCTGGCCACGCAAACGCTGTCCCAGATGCGGCCGCAAACGATGTCGATCACGGTCGATGGTGAGCTTCCCGAAGGATCGACCGCGAAAGACATCATCCTGGCAATCATCGGCAAGATCGGTACCGGCGGCGGCATCGGCCACATGGTCGAATATCGAGGATCGGCGATCCGGAACCTCTCCATGGAGGGACGGATGACGATCTGCAATATGTCGATCGAAGCCGGCGCCAAGGCAGGCATGGTTGCCCCGGACGACACCACCTTCGCCTATCTCGAAGGTCGCCAATACGCTCCCAAGGGAAAGCTGTGGGAAGAAGCGCTCGACTATTGGCGATCGCTGCCAACCGACGATGACGCGCGGTTCGATGCCTACGTGGAACTCGATGCCGCCAGGATCACGCCCTATGTCTCCTGGGGCACCAATCCAGGCCAAGTCGTGCCAATCGACTCGGTCGTGCCAGACCCCGCTCAGATCGAGGATCCGGGGCAGCGAAACGCAGCCGAGCGCGCGATCGCCTACATGGACCTCATTCCGGGTACGTCGATGCGCGACGTGCCCGTCGATGTTGTCTTCCTGGGTTCTTGTACCAATAGCCGCATCGAGGATCTGCGCCTGGCCGCGTCGGTCATCGAAGGCAAGTCGGTGGCCACCGGGGTGCAAGCCTATGTCGTTCCTGGTTCGATGCGCGTCAAGGAACAGGCTGAGCGCGAGGGACTCGATCGGATATTCCGGAGCGCAGGTTTCGAGTGGCGTTCTGCCGGCTGTTCGATGTGCCTCGGAATGAATCCGGACCAGCTGACACCAGGTCAGCGCTGCGCTTCGACCAGCAATCGCAACTTCGAAGGTCGGCAGGGCAAGGGCGGCCGCACGCACCTGGTTTCTCCCGCCGTGGCCGCGGCCACGGCAATTCTCGGCACCTTCGCTACACCAGCAGATTTGAGGTAGGCGCCATGCAAAAGATTCAGAAGATCGAAGGCACGGCGATTCCGCTGGACCGCGCAAATGTCGATACCGACCAAATCATTCCCGCTGTCTGGCTGCGCAGAGTCGAGCGCACCGGCTTTGCAGACGGGCTCTTTTCTTCGTGGAAACAGGATCCGGATTTCGTGCTGAACAAGCCCGAATACCAGGGCGGCGCGGTACTGATTGCCGGACCGAATTTCGGAATCGGCAGCTCGCGCGAGCACGCGGTCTGGGCACTGATGGAAAACGGCATTCAAGCCGTCATCTCCCCTAAATTCGGCGATATCTTCCGGAACAATGCGACCAAGACTGGACTCGTGCCGGTGGTGGTTCCCGACGAAGTCAACGAGCTGCTGATGCGCGCGGCGATCGACGAACCAGGCCTGCAGATCTCGATCGACATCGAGAAGCGCACCCTGTCGGTGCCGGAGCTCGGCGTGGAGATCGAGTTCCCGATGGACGATTTCACCCAGTACCGTCTGTTGGAGGGATTGGACGACATCGGCATCACCATGCGAAGTGCCGATGACATCACCAAATACGAAGCGACCCGCCCGGCCTGGATGCCGAGCATTCGCCTCTAGTGCAATCGAACGAATCTCAGATGGGCGCTCGACAGGGCGCCCATCGTTTTGTCCGCAGAAAGGAAACCAAGCGAGTGGCAACCAAGGCGAATATCGTGCTCATGCCGGGCGATGGCGTCGGTCCAGAAATCGTGGCCCAGGCCATCAAGGCGATGGAAGCGGTCGCGGTGAAATACGACGTCCATTTCGAAACGACCGAGGTGGCCATCGGTGGTGCCGCTATCGACTCGTATGGCGTGCCGTTGCGACCGGAGGATCTGGCGGTTTGCAAGAAGGCAGACGCGGTGTTGCTCGGAGCGGTCGGCGGTCCGGCCTGGGACACCATCGAGGTTTCACTTCGGCCGGAACGTGGTCTCCTCGCACTGCGAAAGGGCATGGGACTCTTCGCCAATCTTCGCCCGGTCGCGGTCAACGAAGCGCTGGCGCATACCTCTCCGATCAAAACAGACATCGTGTCCGGCACCGATCTGGTGGTGGTCCGAGAGCTGACCGGCGGCATCTACTTTGGTAAGCCGTCTGGGCAGCGAACCACCAGCAAGGGACGAGCGGCGGTGGACACGATGCGCTATAGCGAGGCGGAGATCGTTCGTGTGGTGCGGCTCGCCTTCGAGCTGGCGCAGACCCGCCGCAAGCAACTGGCCAGCGTCGACAAGATGAATGTGCTCGCCACCTCGCGGCTTTGGCGCACGATCGTCGAAGAGATAGCGCCCGATTATCCCGACGTCACCGTCGAGCATGTGCTGGTCGACTCGATGTCGATGCGACTTGGTTCGCCAACCTGCTCGGTTCGATGTCGTTGTCATGGAAAATATGTTCGGCGACATCCTGACCGACGAAGCATCGGTATTGGCGGGATCGATCGGCCTGCTTCCATCGGCCAGTATCGGAGCGCAACGCAGCTCGACCGATACCCGCCGGCGGGGCGTGTACGAGCCGATTCATGGTTCGGCTCCAAGCATGGCCGGGCAGGGCCGAGCGAATCCGGTCGGCACGATTCTGTCGTTTGCGATGCTGTTGCGCACCTCGCTGGGATTGGACGCCGCCGCTGACCGCAGTCGAGCGCGCGGTCAACGAAACCATTCTGGCTGGCATTCGCACCTACGACATCGCAGGCGATCTCCCGACGGCCTCGACCGACAGCTTCGGCGACGAAGTCGCGCGACGCATCTAGTTTCATCTGTTCGGCTCTGGCGCTTTTTCGCCAGAGCCGAGCTCACTCCCCGACTTCGATCGATCCCCCGGCCAGGATTCGCACCAGCATTCCATCGGCAATCGATTCCCGTTCAACCGGCGTCACCAGGACGACCGGAACCGAGCGGCCGAGCAGCTCATTGCCCAGGATTGCGCCCAATCCGATGATGGGGTCGATCTCCGACACGATGATGCCAGCCGGGGAGGTTCTATTTGCGATCGACTCGAGCAGGACCCCACTGGCCGAACAGGAACCGCGTCCGCTTGGCAGCACCAGGATACGATCCATCATCGATTCGCCATCGAGCGGATGGCGCCGATCGATGATTTCGCCGGTGTGCGGGTCGACTCCACCCCAGAAGCTCAGCGGTGTATCCGTCGTCAGCGAAATACCAGTGGCCAATCCATCGACCAAAACCCGGCCCGAAAAGCGCATCAGTGCCATGCGGAATCGTCCACCGCAGCGCGCCCCGTGATCGCTGCCTCCACGCATTCGGCCGTCGATCCATAGATCGATTCGACCCCGATGATCCCCGGTCCGTAGTGGGCGTATTTGCCAGAGTTTGTCATCAGGACTTTCGCTCCAGGTCGCACCAAAGGGGCGACAGCAATACACGTATCTGCCACCACCGAGGTGCCAAACGCTTCGATCGTTTCCAACGCGCCCGTTCGGTCCAGAATCTGCTTGATCGCTCGGCTGGTGGTGATGTAGACCTGCATGCCTTCCCGGGCGTGATGGCCGCGCATGAGTTCCGCGAGCTCATTGCATTCGCGCAGACTCGCATGCGGGCTACCGAAGGCGACCACATCGACGGAATCCGTTGTGCTCGAGGTCAACGAGCGGCGCACGTCGCGAAGCACTCCCGGGGTAATCGATACTGGTCCTACTGGTTCTGGATTCCCTTGAAATGCGCCCGACAGATCGGGAGCTTCGGGAGTAACGCCAACGATGTGGAAGAGTGCGATCGCGCCGGACGATGCCGCCGCAGCCGCAAGCGATTTGAGCTGATCGCTGGTTGGAGTAACCGTCAACCCGTCAACCACTGGAATGCCGTTCGTCACCGATTGGCCGAGCGATAGCCAAGCACCGGGTAGAAATCATCGCGCTGTTGCAGCGCCTCCGAAACACCCACGATCCGAAAGAGATGCGTCCCGCTCGCGGTTCTCGGTCAAATGCAGGCCGGAGGCCGGAACTCTGCCGGTGAGCGCGCAGGAGATATCGAGATAATCGCCATAACGATTGGAACGAGCCCCAATGACGGAGTTTGCATACGCCACTGCATTCGATTCCGACCAGGCGATCTGCTCCCCAAAGACCGGCGCCGAATCGGTTTGATAGGGCGCGCAGGTGAACGTGGGCACCGCTCCCATCTGAACATAGGCGTACCCGAGCCGTTGCGCATGGGTGGCGAATTGCTCGTCCTGGCCCAATTGCCGCCAGTTGGTTCGGTCCATCGACATGACATTCAGCGAGGTGGGTACGCGCACCTGGCCACCAAGATCGGCAAGCTTTTCCGCAAACGCCAGCCCGGCGTTGCCTTCATACACGATACCGTCGATATGCGCTTTGGTCACTTCGAATGAAGCGGTCGGCGCCGTAAAGAGGTGCCATGCGCGCCAGAATTCGCATGGCCAGGCGGCCGCTGGACCGTCGGCGCCAGCCAACATGCCGCGTTCTTCCTCGGTCAGTCGTGAGCTGGTCGAACTCGATCACTGCGCTTCCTCGTGCTTCGAGATAACTCGTGACGATGATCTCGCCCAGCGTTTCGATGAGCCGTCGTCCCTCTTCTGCGCTGGCTGTCGCCGGATCGCCGAAATATGCCTGCGTGCCGCCCGCTTCATCGAAAGTGCGCGCGCCCTCCCTCAGCCGGGACGGGAGATCCACCCACACAGGTTCGAGTTCCGGCAATCGCTCGACGCGCACCGAATCAGGACTGGCGGCGAGCACGATCGACGTCTCATACGAGCCGGCATGCCGGCTCCCGCCGGCAGAATTCCGCGCCGAGCAAATGGGCCCATTTCGGTTGACGATGATCGACCGCGTGAACTATACGGCCAGTTTCGATCGATATTGACGCGCATGCGTCGAGAATTGCGGTGAAATGCGCCGGTTCGAGATGTGCGTTGACCACGATCACGTCGCAATTCCGAATTGCCACCAATCCACGCAGCACCCACTCCAGATAGGCGCGGAACGGTTCGGCGGCCACGGGCGTTGTACCGGGAAAGGAAGCGCCCACAAAGGAGACGCCATACCAGATCGGGGGCGCGATCCATGCATCTCGGCCTATCTCCGCAAACCGATGGGCTGCGCTTCGCGCGGCAGCTTGCGCAATAATGACATCCGTATCGAGTCCGAGGTGCGGTCCATGCGCCTCGACGGCGCCTATCGGCAGCAAAATGACCGAGTCCTCTTCGATCGATCGAAGGTATCTCGGTCCAGGTCAGGGACGCGAGCATGCGTCCAGGTGTATTCAGATCGGAATTCACGTGAACGCCCTCAACGACAACGACCCCAGAGAACATCGCAATCCTGTCAATGACCAAGGTGACGTTCCGGTGAAGCTCATCGTGGCGATCGTGCAGGCGTACGATACCGATCCGCTCTTGCGGACGGTAACCACCGCCGGCTTTCGGGTCACTCGCATCCAAAGCACTGGCGGATTTCTCCGGGCAGGCAACTCTACCGTATTCATGGGAGTCGAGGATGAGCGGGTTCGCGAGTGCCTGGAGCTCATTCGAGTCAGCTCGCGCTCGCGGGTGGAGGTGGTCCCCGATGACCTCGAAGCCGAAATCTTCGAGCTCACCGGGGCCGATGTTCACAGCGTGGCGTTAGGGGGCGCGGTGGTCTTCGTCTCCCAATCGCGCGATTCGAGCGGATTGCCGCCGATTCTCACGCGGGTTGCAGCTCGCTGGCGTAACGGGCATCAGTGGAAAGCATGGGTCCGAGAATCTGCTGCATGGCCATGATATGGCTGCACGTTCCCACCGTATGCGACTCGAAGGTGTGGCAGCTACACGTCCAGCTCTCACCATCGAACGCAACCTGATAGGCATCGTGACCACCCTGGAACGTCGCCTTGAACTCCTGGAACTGAATGCGTTCCGGCTCCTGCGCATAACGATGCGCCTTCTCGATTTTTCCAATCATCGCTGAGTTCATGAGCCTTTCTCCCGTAACCGCTAGCCGTCGCTGACGGACCATTACGACCGAAACAAAAAAGCACCATGCAGTGGCTGCGATGGTGCTCATTGCGGGTTATTGTGGATTGCCACTTTCGGTGGCGGTGACTGCCTCGTCACTGCCTGATCCTTTCACGCGTAACCTGATTCGGGTTGCGCTGGCGGCTATTCTAACCACAACTCGTCCGATACGTTAAGGCTGCGTGAAGTCGTTGAACGTACACCCGGCCGGCATCCAAATGATGAGATTTGCCCAGATCTGGCAGTCGCCGTGCTTGCGGGAGGCGCAGTCGCGGCGGTTCGGTGCGGATAAAGCGTTGGTCACGCTCTGCCCGGACGGCCAAACCCTGATCGAGCGGTCGTGGTGATGGGGCGGGACGATCTCGAACGATACCGTTCGTCGTCGGTCACCAACACTATGCAACATATCTGCCAGACGTGCCGATCGTTCCCGACGATCGCCCTTGGGAGGGCCCTCTTGCAGGGATCCTGGCGGCGCTCCGGCACACTACTGCTGCTCGACTGCTCGTGCTGGCGTGCGATATGCCTTGCCTCTCTCTCCCACTCCTTCAGTGGATGACAGCTATCGACAGCATGGCAGAGGTCGTTGATGGCCCGGACTGCGGACGGCAGATGGCAACCCATGCCCGCGATCTATCGCCGTTCGGCTATCGGCGCAATCGATGAAACGTTGGAGAGGGGCAATCGATCGGTCACTTCGATCTTCGGTATAGCGTCAGTCGAGGAAATCAGCGAATCTGAACTCCGCGCGCTCGATCCGGAACTGGATTGCCTCTTCAGCCTGAACCGCCCCGAACAATTGGATCGCGCCAGACAATGTGTTTCGTGCAGATAAGTTGACACGATCCGACGCAACCTAACGAGAAATCGAGTAAACTTATGGTCGAGTCAGTTGTGTCGCTACCGATGGTGTCCACTGGTTCGTGAAGATTTGGCAAAGGAGCTGATAGTTCAGTGAAAACTCGTACCACCCGTTTCAAGAGCTTGACCGCGCTTTGGCCGCTGATGCGGGATCCCAAGATTCCGTTCTGGGCCAAAGCTGCCATCCCGGCGATTGCCGCCGCCTATGTGATCTCTCCGATCGATCTCATTCCCGATTTCCTGTTGGGCGTCGGGCAGATCGATGACATCGGAGTTATTCTTCTCGCGGCAACCGCTTCGGTGGCATTTCTGCAGCGATTCTTCGCCAACCAGGAAGCGCAACCCGAGCCAGCACGTGTCCGCACGGACGAGCCGCGGGACCGCACCGAAGTCTATGAGGCGAACTACCGGGTGAAATAAGCCCGCTACGAGGACATCGCAGTCGTGAGCGACCGATCGAAACCCACTAAAAAGTCGAATCGCCAGCCGAACCGCTCCCAGCGCAAGGCTCAGCAGGTGCGCCTCGCGGAATCGAACGCGCCCGCGCCACTCGACATGGACATCGCGGTCGAGCAGGATACCCTGGTCGACGTTCAGGCTACCGCTCCCGTTCAGGCGAGCCGGCGAGCGAACCGTCGCCAGGCCACGCAGCCGGTGACGTATGTGCTTCCGCGCAATGTCGAGTACGGGTATATCCGCGCCGATCTCCGCCGGCTGTTCATCACCGCCGGGGCACTCCTGGCGCTCATGTTCGTATTGCTCTTCCTGCTGGACTAGGCCAACTCACGACCAACGAGAACGGCGCGGGGCAACTGCCCCGCGCCGTTTCTTTTCGATCAGTTTCCGTGATGACTGCTAGATTGCGTTCTGGTCGTCTTCGTTCGGATCGACATCGCCTAGCGTGTCCAGGTTGTCGCTTTCCATCGAATCGTCTTCCGATTCCGCGCCTGAACCGGCCAGATCTTCATCATCGGAGTCGTCATCCTCCAGATAGAAGTCCGACTCGTCGCGCCGGCGGAGATCGTCCCGCTCTCGCAGATATTTGCGCGTGGCGGCGATTTGCCGCGGGAACGAGATTTGACTCGCCAGCGCCGGATCGTGATGCACTTCTCGCAGGATGATGCGAATCGATGCCGCCGATGGCCCAAGCGCATAGACCTCGTAGATATTGCCACCCTCCATGAGCTGCATGACGCGCTCGGCGGTTTTGGCCTCGATCTCGCCGATGCGGCGACCGCTCGAATCGTGAACAGCCAGCCGCGCTCCGTCGGGCACCAGATCGAGCTTTTGCCCAGCATAGATCTCGGCCAGCTCCGAGGACGGCGCTGGGTTCACCAGCTCATCCACCCAGGTCTTACCGACTTCTTCGATGAAAACCAGGGTCCGCGGAAAGTGCGTCGCCGGTGCATCCTGATTGATTGTCTTTGCCGAGCGAAGATATTCGAGCCGCTGCAAGTTCCGCCGCGAGATCAGATTCGCCGGATCGCTCTTCAGCGCGTCCGAATAGGCCTCATATGCAGTTGCGTAGTCGCGACGCTCGAGATAGGCGCGTCCCAGCCGGTTATAGGCGGCACTGTCCTTCGGGATCGCGAGCGATCAATTCCTTGTTGATTTCGATTGCGGCGTCCCAATTCCCGTCCAGCGCGGCGCGGCGGGCTTCCTCGATGACTTGTCGTACGAATTTTTTGCTTTTGTTCTGGCATCGAAGCCAACACCTTCCTTAAAAAAACAGTCTATCGGGGCGAGCCGACGACTTCTCCGATCAGATACCAGGGACTCGATTCAGTGATTCTCACATCGACGATCGATCCAAGCAGGGTGCGCTCATCTGCGACGTGTACCAGAGTATTCCCCCGGCTCCGTCCGCCCCAACGCCCCTTGTTCTTCGAATCGATCAAAACTTCCATCTGCTGACCGATTCGGGCCGCATTGCGCGCGGTGCAAAGCCGCTCCTGCAATGCTTCGACCGCACCGTGGCGAGCATGCTTCACGTCGGACGGCACATCGTCTTCCCAGCGAGCCGAGAGCGTTCCAGGTCGAGGGGAATACATGGCGACGTGAACTTTGTCGCAATCGGCGGCTTCCAGCACGTCCAGTGTGTGTTGGAACTGTTCGTCGGTTTCGCCGGGGAAACCAACGATGATGTCCGTTGCCACGGTGATTCCAGGCATCAATTCGCGCGCCTTGGCCAGTCGATCCAGCCAGAGATCGGTCGTATAGGTGCGGCGCATACGGCGCAAGACCTCATTGTCTCCGGCTTGAACGGGTAGGTTCAGGTGCTCGCAAATCGCGGGCACCTCGGCCATGGCTTCGAGAATGCGATCGGACATGTACTTCGGATGCGATGTCAGGAAGCGAAGCCGGTCCAGACCCTCGATCGCGCCGACCGCCCGCAGCAGATCCGCCAGATCGGGCTTCTCCGGCAGATCGTGCCCATACGCATTGACTGTCTGCCCAAGCAGCGTCACATCCCGTACGCCGCGATCGACCAACCCACGCACCTCGGCGACGATGTCGTCGAACGGCCGGCTGGTTTCCTTGCCACGGCGGTATGGAACGATGCAGTACGAGCAGAGGAAATTGCAGCCGTAGATGATGGGAACATACGCGGAAACCGCGCCATCGGCGGCATCTTCCAGATAGTAATGCGGCAGCGTCGCAAGATCGTCTTCCATCTCGGCGAGCTCAGGCACGAAATGCTTGAGCGCCTCGAAATCGGACGGATCGAAGAAGAGATCGACGTGCGGGAAGCGCTGCTTCAGTTTTTCCTGCTGGTTGGTGACCATGCAGCCGGTGAGCACCAGGCTCATCTCCGGCCGCGCCCGCTTCTCGCGCATGAGCGCATTCAGCTTGCCAGACACTTTGTCTTCCGCAGCTTGCCGCACGACACAGGAGTTCAGGACAACGATGTCGGCTTCGGCTTCGGTTTCGGTGGCGCGATAGCCAGCCTCGTGCAAGCATGGCGGCCACACGTGAGCTATCGGCTTCGTTCATCTGGCAACCGATGGTCCAGATATGAAACAGCTTGCCATTCTCAGGAAGCGGAGCCGGCGAGATCACCGGGATCAGTTCGAGCGTTGCGCCCTTTGGCACGATTAATTTGCCTCGAGTTGAATGGATGAGCGGGCGAGCCGTTGCGGCGGGCACCAGAATCGACCGCAGTAATGCGGCAGCAGAACAGTTTACATCATTTCCGTGGGATTGCGGCGGCGAGCTTCCGATCTCGTGCTGTGCTTTCCGGTCACTCAGCAACGACGCAGAATTCGGCGTTTCGTTCATGTCCGTACGCTGTGGCCGTGCCAGATAGACAATGTCCGAACAGCTTGCTAGAATGGCCGTGCGGTGGGCAGAGGGGTGCCTTCTTCACCTTGATTCAACATTCGAGACCTCAGCTCGATACGCTTTGGTCCCTCCCGTTGCCTGCCCTCCACGAGCATTTCACGTACGAAAGCGAGCTTCCCGGTGAAGAGACGCATATGCGAAAGCTGTCTCTATTTCGAATCTGCTGGATTCGCAAAGAACGGTTGGTGTCACCACCCGTCTCGCCGGCAGAATTCCGACGTGCGGCTTATCGTTCGGTCCAATGAGCTCGGCTGTCGCAATGGTTGGAATGCCGACCTTTGGGTACCCGCCAGCGTCGAGGGTGCCGATCAACGGTCCCAGCCACTCGAAGGTATCGGTGGGCGCGCCGCATCTGAAGTCGGACCAGCGGAACAGAACGATCTCATTACGTCGATTGTCGCCGCGAAGACCGAAAATGTGCTCCTCCCTGAGAGCCGCCCAACGGCCCCGGCCCCAGCCAGTCAGCCGTATGTGGAAGAAGACATCTTCGTCAATCAAACGCCGTCCTTGACCTGGAATGCGCCGAGCAGCGGACCGATTTCGGCCCAGCCCGCGACCGAGCTTGTGCAGAACCCGAAAGCAGCGATCCTTCGTGCCCGGGACCAATTCCGCCAGCGGCGCAAGAACGAAGGCAGGATTGCCGATCAGCGGTTGTCCGAACCGACCTCGACGTTCCTCGCCTCATCGCGTGAAGCGCGGCTGCTGCACGAACACGATCTGGTGCAACCCGAACCTGACCCGGAATCTGTCGACCCTCGCTATGAAAACCGCCCGCTGATTCGCGCACCGTTCTCACCGAATTACAACGAGGGGCGGCCGGTTTCCCCGGTCAAGATTCAGGAAATCGACCGTCCGTTTCCATCGATGACCGAATTCCCTGAAGACCGGGCGCGTTTCGAATCCGTGCCGCGGTTCGAGTCCGAGATCGTCGAGGATGAGGTGATCGATGTCCTTCAGGACGACACCTGGATCGAAACGCGCCAGATCGACGCCGTACTCCCCGAACCGTATGTGGTGGACGATTTCTTCGAGGAAGAAGAAATCGTCGCTCCATCGGACCAATTGGCATACGAAGACGACGATCTGTCGGTTCAGCATCGTGAGTCGATCCTGAACCGCTTCCTGCGCCAACGTCGAGAGCGGCGTGAGTATCCTGAGTACGTCGACGAGCCCAACCACGCGAATCCCGAACGGTATGTGCTCAACGCAGGCGAGATACGGCCCGAGCCATCCCCTGCAATGGAGATACCAGACCCCTTCCCGGAACCCTATCGCGAGGTCGAACGCCCGATTGCGGCAGCGCCTGTCCTGCCACCGCCGCCAGCGCCAGTTGCAAGTTCTCCAACTGACGACTCGTACGAAATTGAATTGCCGCGAGAAGCGCCGCGCGCTCGTCTGGAACAGCGGGCAGAACCGAGAATGGCACCCGCCCCGCCATCCTGGGAAGAGGATGATTTCATCATTCCTCCCCCATTGCCGGAATATCAGCCAACACACGATCAGCAAACGCAGTCGTTCGAAACTCGCCGCAGGCCGCGAGTCGAACCGAAACAGGCGGAGTCTCGGACGCGGTCGATTCCAATCGAACCTCCTGTGGCGGATGAATTTGGAGACCAACCACTCTTCGCTTCACAACCGCTGTCTGTTACCGAAGATGTGGCGCTGGACGGCCCGTACATCCGGAACGAGCGAGCGGTTCCGGTTTCGGCCCGGGTCGAACGTGTCTGCCAAACTTGCCGCGATTTCCGCCCTGCCGAAAACGGGGAGCGCGGGTGGTGCAACAACAAATGGGCGTTTAACCATCGCCGCATGGTGGATGCCGACGATTTGGCATGCCGTAACTCCCTCGGGAGCTGGTGGACGCCGAAGGATGAATCGTGGCGTCGTGACGGGGATATCTCCCGCCATGCTCAGCAAACTCCCAGAGTCGATCAATGGCTGTTGGGAACCCCTGCAAATGACACGGATCGGCGCCGATCAGGTAGTTAGGCGCACAATGGTTTGTTAGACTAATTGCGGCGCGGACACGCACCCGCATTTTGTGAACCGTCGCATCAACAGGAACTTAGCCCGACCATGTCCGTCTTCGGCGATACCCTGCGTCAAGCCCGTGCCCAGAAGGGAATCACCCTTCGCCAGGCCGAGCAGGAAATTCGGATCAACCGACACTATCTGGCCGCGCTCGAAGACGAGACGTTCGACAACCTACCTGCCCTTCCCTATCAGCGCGGAATCGTCCGCACCTACGCAGCATATCTGGGTCTCGACCAGACTCGGCTCGTCGAGCTATTCGACGAGGCGCGTGGAACTCGGCCAAGCGATCCGCCCGCCATCCAGATGATCGAGCCGGTGAACATGCCCAGCCACTGGGCTCCAAACTTTGCGATCATTGCCTTCACATTGATCGCAGGAGCCGTGATCTTCGCCTGGATGTACAGCGCGTATTTCAAGACTCCAGACGCCAACGATCTCACCATGGTGGACTTGCAGCCGACAGTGACGCGGGTCAGCGAAGATCAAATCTTTGTTCCAAGCCCGACGCCCGATCTGCCAAGTCCCACCGCCACGTCGCTTCCAACGCAGACCCCGGTGAATACGCAAGCACCGACCCCATCGGCGACCGAGGATGCTTCGTCCGGCGCCATCCAGAACAGCACGCAACCGGGAGCAATCTCGGTCCTGACGCCAGCGGAAGCGAGTAACGGAGAGGCGGGCATAGCCAAGACCGTCGATCCGGAATTGCCGAACGGCGCGGTTGCGATCAAGATCACCGCGCAATCCGATATCTATGTGCAAATCACGTCCGATGGCGTGCAGTATTTCCAGGGCAATCTGGCCGCTGGCGATTCGACCGACTGGATCGTGGGACATACCTTTTCGGTCTATACCACCTCCGGCGCAAACACCTTGTTCACCAACAACCAGGGCACCCAGTTCTATATGGGAACCGAGCCGGGCGAGATCGTCTATAACCTCTAGAACTTCCAGCAAATGCAAAGCAACGAGAAGCGCGGCGCCATTGGCGCCGCGCTTCTCGTTGCTTTATGTCGAATCGGACGCTATCCCCGGATGAGCTCGATCGCTCGGGGAAGCACCTCGATCTCCAGTGGGGTTTCGCCGACCACCTCTCCGTCCAGCTCGGTCGGTGCGGGTGGATCGGCATCGATGCGGATGCTGGAACCCTGCAATCGAATCACCTGACCCAACGACTCCAGATGACCAGTCATGGAGGTCATCCCAGCCGCGGCCAGCTCGATCGGGTTGTCGGCGGTGTAGATCAGCACGTCGAAACGGCCATCAGTTCGGCTGACGTCCTCCACCAGGTGAATCTTCGAGTGGAGCAGCTGCGCCGAGTTCGCGACCAGCACGAGACTCGACAGAGCGCGGGTTTCGACTCCATCCACCGTCACGGTATACATCGAAGGTTTCTCGAGCGCGCCCGTGACTGCCGGCGGTACATAGGCGATCCAGCGAAGGTACCGCTTGAGCACAGAGCTGGCACCGAGGAAGATGCGGGCGTCAATCCCGGAACCGCCCAGGTGCATCAGCAATCGATCGCCACTGCGCCCGACGTCGATCCATTCGCGGCGGTGCCAGCCAAAGATCAGTTTGACGGCCTTTTCCGGGTTCGACGGAATGTCGCTGACCTTGGCAACCATATTCGTCGAGCCGGCCGGCACGATTCCCAGCGGAATACGCTCATCGAGAATCGCGGCCGCCACCTGCGAAACCGTACCGTCTCCACCCGAGGCAATGGCGACCGTTGCGTCGCCGAGCAAGATCCTCGATGATCCCGTGAATGGGAGTGTTTGGCTTGGTGTGGCGGACATGCAGACTCGATCCAGGCGGCATGTACGCGCGCACCAGCGTCTCGAGCCGATCAGGTGAGAGCCGGCTTCTGGGATTGGCGACGACGACGATTCGCTGCGGATCAGTAAATCGAACGCGCTCGGTCGTTTCGGCGGAGGATGGCTGAGCCAGAGTTACGCCTCTATTTCATCCGGGCCGAAGATGCTGTCGACGAGCTTATTTGCGAGCCACGTGACTCCGGCGGTCAGCACCAGAATCACGATTCCCCGCACTGCATTCTTCATCTGCTTATCCATGTTCTGAAATCCTCCCCTGGAAATTCTCTCGAATAAGTCATTCGCGCGGCCCACGAGCCAACAAGAACAATGGAAACGCCGCCACTGCCGCCACCATGGTTACATCGGCAAGCGTCAGGCGGTTGATGATGCGGAAATCGCCACCGGGAACGAGCTGCAAGATCGAAGCGAAGGGATCTGTGATGCCATAGATGAAACTTCCCACCCATAGACTGCCAGAGATACCGACGCTTAACAACAATGCGCGAATGATGACCAGCCCGGCGACGATCGCATATCCAGTGAGTGCCAGCTCGATGGCAAGCTGCGAGCCAACCGGTTGCGAGCGTGAGAGTCGCCGGGCCATGTCAGTCCGCCAGCATTCGGCTGACCCGATCGATCAACAGAGAGGCAACGGCCTCTTTCGGAAGCAGCGGAAGCTCCTCGACGGCACCATCCGGCCACACGAGCGTGACCTGATTGTCGCGGCTCCCGATGGCCTGCTCGGCATTGTTGGCGACCACGAGATCGAGCCCCTTCTCGCGCAGTTTTTTCTGTGCGTGCCCGACGAGATTCGATGTCTCAGCAGCAAATCCAATCTTGAGCAAGCCCGGGCTCGCTGATTCCCGCGATGATATCTGGGTTGGTCACCAGCTCGAGCGAAAGGGTCGCTCCCAACTCGGACTTCTTGATCTTCTCGCTGCGAACGTCCTTTGGACGGTAGTCGGCGACCGCGGCTGACATGACGATCGCCTGCGCGCCCTTTACCGCCTCGGCAACGGCATCTTTCATTTCGATGGCTGTTTGAACGTCGATCCTCACCGTGCCGAACGGAGCATGGCAGGCTGGTGGGGCCGCTGATCAGGATCACATCGGCGCCGGCATCGATAGCGGCTTGAGCGATGGCGTATCCCATCAACCCCGACGAGCGATTGCCGAGATAGCGCACCGGGTCGAGCGCTTCACGCGTGCCGCCGGCGGTGATGACGATGCGTTTGCCCGCCAGGATTCCATGCTTGCCGAGTGCCAGCCGCGCAGCCCCAACGATCGTGCCCGGCTCCGACATTCGCCCAACGCCGACATCGCCCGACGCCAGGCGACCGCGTTCGGGGCCGACCAGAAACACGCCTCGCTGGCGCAACGTTTCAAGATTCTGCTGCGTGGCGGGATGTCGGTACATGGTGTCTTCCATGGCGGGAACCACCAGTATCGGTGAGCGTGGATGCGAGGACGGCGGAGAAGAGCATGTCCGGCGCAAGGCCATGCGCCAGCGTCGCGATCGCATTGGCGGTAGCAGGAGCGATGACGATAAGATCGCTGTCTTCTCCGAGCGACAAATGGCCGGCCCAATCGGCAGTCCATGGCTCGAAGACCGATCCATGAACCGGACGGCGCGTGATGGCGTTGAGACTGGCTGGACCGATGAATTCACGGGCCGCGTCGGTCAGTACTGCGTCCACTTGGGCGCCCTGCTGGACGAGTTTGCTCGCCAGGTCGACGGCTTTGTAGGCGGCCACGCCCCCGTGATACCGAGGAGAATGCGCGCTCCACGCAGAATCGACACGCTACCCCTCCCAACCAACGGGCGCTCGATTGCGCACCGCGCCCATCATACTTGCCAAATCCGTCTCGGACACAAAAAACGGGCGGTCGGAACCGCCCGCTTTACGTTCGTAAGAGTCTACTGAACGACGCTCGAGATTGCCGCGACGACCGCCCAGATAACACCCACGACGATCGTGGCATTGAACACCGTTCGGTCGAATCCTCGACGTGTGCGATAGATCGAATCGCTACCGCCCGTCAGGCTGCCACCGAATGAGTTCGACTTGCCCTGCAGCAAGACGAGACTAAGCAGCACCACGGAAAGAATGATCATGACGATGTAAAGCGCAGTTTCCATGAATCACGACACCATTCGCACACTACTCGAATACATAACCAGAGAACGCTACCAGACCAACCGGCTTCTCGCAAGCTCAGCCAGCAGCCGCAACGATCTCCAGAAAGGAATTGGCTTGAAGGCTCGCGCCGCCAACCAACAAACCATCGATGTTTGGAGCGCCCAGATAAGAGGCAGCATTCGCTGCGTTGGCGCTTCCTCCATAGAGAATACGAACTCGACTCGGACGCAATCGGGTTCTGCTTGCCAATTCGGGCGCGAATTGCTGCTGACACTTCTTCGGCATCGCCTGGCGAAGCGGATCGTCCGGTGCCGATCGCCCAGATCGGTTCGTAGGCGACCACGATCTTGCCGATGTCGTCGGTCCCCACCGCCGAAACGACGGCGTCGACCTGCTCTTCGACCCAGGTAAGGGCCGAGCCGGCATCACGCACGTCGAGCGATTCGCCGACGCAGGCAATAGGAATCACACCGGCCTCGAGCGCCGCTCGAGCCTTCCTCCCTACCAGCTCATTCGACTCACAGCAATCTCGCCGCCGCTCCGAATGCCCGACGATGACGTAGCGGCAAAGGCCATTCAGCATCGCAGCGGAAACCTGGCCGGTGATAGGCGCCGGATGCCTCGGCACTGCAATCCTGCGCTCCAAGCGCCACTCGGCTCCCTTCGAGAACCGCGGAGACCGGCACCAACCAGGGAAATGGCGGACAGATCACCACATCGGCGTTGCCGCGTTGGCAGACCATCGGCGATCGAGCCGGCAAGCTCGACCGCTGCCCATTCCTCCAGGTTCATCTTCCAGTTGCCGGCGATCAACGGACGTGCGGCCGCTCATTCGGTCTTTGCCTCCAGTGCAGCGATGCCCGGCAATTCGCGCCCTTCGATGAACTCGAGCGATGCCCCTCCGCCCGTCGAGATATGGGAGATCTTGCCGGCCAACCCGGATTGTTCGATAGCCGAGACGGAATCGCCGCCTCCAATGACGGTGAACGCACCCGAGTTCGCCACCGCAGCCGCGACGGCAAGCGTGCCGTTGGCAAACGCCGGTCTTTTCGAACACCCCCATCGGACCGTTCCAGAAGATCGTTTTGGCGCCTGGCAATGACCTCGCCGAACATGCTCGATAGTCCGCGGTCCGATATCGAATGCCGCCCATCCATCCGAGATGCGCGTCCGCATCGACCGTGGCGGCTGACCGTCCATCCCTTCCGCGGCCACGACGTCGACCGGAAGAAGAAGCTTCACCGACTGCTGTTCGGCTTTCTCGATCACGTTGGTAGCGGTGTCGACAAAGTCGGCTTCGACCAGCGAATCGCCCACTGCTTTTCCTTCCGCCATCAGGAACGTGTTGGCCATCCCTCCACCGAGCAGAACGGCATCGACCCGGTGAAAGCAGATTCTCGATAACGCCGATTTTGTCCGACACCTTGGCCCCGCCAAGAATTGCGATGAACGGCCGTTCCGGATTGTTGATGAGCGCTCCAAGCGCTTCCACTTCGGCAACCATCAGATCGCCAGCGTAGGACGGCAAATGATGCCGCGATTCCGGCGGTCGACGCATGCGCCCGGTGGGCTGCGCCGAAGGCATCGTTCACGAACAGATCGCCGAATGCGGCCAGCGCCTGCGCCAGAGCGTCGTCGTTCTTCTCTTCGCCCGGCTTCGAAGCGCACATTCTCGAGCAAGCAGCACTTGGCCCGGTTTCAGCCTTGCTACCTTCACTTTCGCGTCCTCGCCAACAACATCGGTGGCGAGCGCAACAGGTTGTCCAAGCAGCTCTGAAAGGCGTTCTGCAACCGGCTGCAAGGAAAATGCGGGATCGACTTTTCCTTTTGGGCGCCCCAGGTGCGAGATCAGAATCAGGGACGCGCCACCATCGAGTAACCGACGGAGGGTTGGCAGCGCTGCGCGAATTCGGGTGTCATCCTGAATCGCGCCATCGTCGATCGGGACATTGAAATCGACCCGCACAACGACGCGCTTTCCAGCGACGTCGACGCCGTCCAGGGTTCGCATCGTCATATGCCGTCTCCAGGTTCAGATGTTTGGAGTCTCAGGCGGTGCCCGGAACGCCCTCTTCGCAAATGAGCGCCAGCAGGTCGGCCAACCGGCATGCGGCGCCCCATTCGGCGTCATACCAGCCTTTGACGGTCAGGAAGGTTTCGTACAGCAATCGAGAGTCCGACCAGTCGACGACGAATGTGCGTGAGTCACGCAGCAGCGTCCGACGATGCAGTCACGCCGTCCTGTGTCCCGATGAGCCCGACGAGCTCGTCACCTTGCGCCGCGGATTGCACCAGTTCGCGCAGTGACTCATTGCTGACGCGTTGTTCGAGCCAAACCCCGAAGGAGATCGAACCGACAGCGATAGCTGGGGTTTCGAAGCCGTCACGCTCAAACGGTTGCTGAGCTTGCCGACGAGCTGTTCGTAGACAGGGCCAGATTCGTCCGCCAGCGGCACGATCGCACCGGCCCCACCGCGGGCCGCGGGCGTATCGATCATCGGTCGCAACCCACTGGCTGGCGCCAGCACGGTCGCACTGCCGCATCGAACCTTGGCCACGCCATCGAGCAAGTTGATAGAACATCGCGATGGCACTGGCCGCGCCTGCGGCCGAAGCAACGATCTCGTGCGCCTCCGGGTCGTAGCTCGCTTCGTTGACGCCGATACCCAGGTTGATATTCGCCAGCGCCGAGGCAGCAGGCAGGATCACCTTCTTGGCGCCCTTTTTCAGATGCTGGTCGAGGGAGGACGCGTCCATTGCCGCCGAACCGTCGACGATCACCAGCGGAATGTCCGACTTTCCCCAGGTGGTGTTTCTGGCTTCGGACTGCGACGAAAGCACGATCGATTGCTCACCGATCGTGAGCGTATCGCCCTCGAGCGACATCTCGCGGGGAAATGGTCCGTACACGGCGTCATTGCGCAATGCGCGCACGATCCCTTCGGGACCGGCCGAATCATGAATCGCCACAATTTCGAAAAGATCGGAGAAGCCGCCTTGATCGACGACCCGAATAAGCTGAGACGAAACCCGCCCCAGCCCGTTGATTGCCAGCCGTAATGCCACGCTTCGCTCCCTGTCGTTCCGTCTGGCCCGCCCGAACCTCGCGTGCGAGCGGACTCCTGCGGCGGCAATTCTAGATTTTGAGCGGCTCGGATGCGCTGGCGTCGATTCGATCTGCGGAAAGTGGTGCAACAGAGCCGGCCGTGCGGCCAAGAGTCACCAGCACCTGCGACAGCTTGTTCGGATCGTGCCGCAGCGGATTCGTATCGCTGATGACATCCGCCCCGACAATCTTCACGCCATCGTAGATGGCAATCTTGCCCATCGTCGATCACCGCCTGCACACCCAGTTCCGGTTTGATCGCTTCGGCCGACGCATGATTCGAGTTGACCACCGCATAGTCGAGATTGCCGCGGCCGAGATACTCCACCACCGCACGAATGTGATCGGTCGCGGTGAAGTGATCGGTCTCACCCTGTTGCGTCGCCACATTACAGGCATAGACCGTGGTGCCGCGCGACCAGCGGATGGCGTCGACCACTCCACTGACCAACAAATTCGGAATGACGCTGGTATAGAGGCTGCCTGGGCCAAGAATGATCAGGTCAGCATTCACGATGGCATCGAGGGCTGGCGCATAGGCCGCCGGATGTTCTGGCTGCAGATAGACCTTGCGGATCGGGGCCTTATCGCCAGAGATGCTCGATTCCCCATGCAACTTCGTGCCATCGACAAGTTCGGCGCAAAGGTCGATGTTCGCAAGCGTGGAGGGCATCACACGTCCGCGAATGTTGACGACCTTGCCGAATTCGAGCACCGCTTGCTCGAAGCTTCCAGTCACTTGCGTCAACGCGGTAATGAACAGATTTCCCAGCGAATGGCCTTTGAGATCAGAGCCATCTCGATCGAATCGATATTGGAAGAGCTGACTCACAAGCGATTCGTCATCCGCCAGCGCCACGATGCAGTTCCGAATGTCTCCCGGCGCAGGAATGTCGTACTCACGCCGGATTCGACCGGTACTGCCACCATCGTCCGCCACGGTCACGATCGCGGTGATATCGATATCGTGCAGCTTGAGACCGCGCAACAGATTGGCGAGACCGGTGCCACCGCCGATGGCGACCACGTTGATATCAGGCATGTTCGGTCCAAATCGGTGGTTCGCGACGATCTGAGAGATCGGCTGTCGCACGGAAGTCAGCGCGAGGATCGGACCGATGACCGCGTGCCCGAGCTTCCAGAGCCCAACGCAGAGCATGGCGATGCCGGGAACGATCAGCACGAATCTCGCGATACGGATGCGGGATGAATTGAAGGGTGATGAGCTGGACGAATTCCGATGTGGATTCGAGTTGCCAGTAGTAGTTGCGATAGGCCCAGGTGAGGCCCATTGCCAGGCCCAGACTGATCACGATGATGCCAACCATTGCCAGAATCATCCAGCGCTTGATCAGCATGCCGGGACGCAGCCAGGTGCGCCAGCTTCGCAGCTCCATGTCCCCTCCGCACGTCGCCGAAGATTCCCTCTTTCCTCGGACGAGCCGCAGTATAGCACCGGGTTCTTGGCGGATAACATTGGCCGAACGCGGGTGAACGTTCACTGCTCGGCGGCGGCATGATGCTTCTTCCCTGCCGGCTTACAGATCGTAGCGGCACTCCTAACCTTCTGTTATCATATGGAAAGCGGAAACCAAGTGTGGTGAACGTGGGCCTCCGACCCACGTTTTTTATCGCCCGAAATCCGGCGAACATCCACTTTCCGCGTGTCACAGCAACCCCGGTCCAAACTCAGAGCTGGGCCACCCGAGCAAGGAGGTTCTCGGGATGAAAAGTGATTTGTATACCGCCATTGCGCAGATAGCATCGGAACGCGGCATTCCCCGTGAAGCGGTGCTGACCTCTGTCGAGCATGCCCTCAAAACGGTTTACAAGAAGATGACAGGCACCGAAGAGGAGGTCGAAGTCGCAATCGACACGGCCACCGGCGAGATGCATGTCTGGAGCACCCGGCGCGTCGTCGCCGAGGTGACCGATCCGGAAACCGAAATCTCGCTGCCGGAAGCCGCGTGGTTACGAAAACACGGCCATGGTCGGCGACGAGATTCGTATCGAGAAGACACCGGAGAATTTCGGCCGCATCGCCGCGCAAACGGCGAAGCAGGTCGTGCTCCAGAAGATCCGCGACTACGAGCGCGATACCGTTTACGAGGAGTACGCAGATCGGCAGGGCGAGGTCATGAACGGCATCGTCCAGCGCGCCGACTCTCGTGCGGTCATTGTGGAACTGAACAAAGCGGAGGCAGTGATGCCGGCTCGCGAGCAGGTTCCCACCGAGCGATACCGTCCCGGGCAGCGCGTGAAGGTCTACCTGCTCGAGGTCAACAAGGATCCGAAGGGACCCCAGTTGATCGTTTCTCGCTCGCATCCGAATCTGATCAAGCGGCTCTTCGAAATCGAGGTGCCGGAGATCTATAGCGGCGCGGTCGAAATCATGGAAGTGGCACGCGAGCCAGGCCTCCGTTCCAAAGTCGCCGTGGCTGCCCGTCAGGAAAAAGTCGACCCGGTCGGCTCCTGTGTCGGCGTGCGCGGGGTCCGCATCCAGAACATCGTCAACGAGCTCTATGGCGAGAAGATCGACGTCATCGAATGGTCGCCGGACACGGCAACCTTCATCTCGAACTCGCTGAGCCCGGCCAAGCCATCCAGCGTCACCCTCAACGAGGGGGAGAAGGTCGCGACGGTCATCGTTCCTACCGAGCAGATGTCGCTGGCCATTGGCAAGGAAGGGCAAAACGCCCGGCTTGCGTTCAAGCTGACCGGCTGGCGAATCGACATCAAGGATCCGGAAGCCATGCGCGACCAGGGTCTGGAGATGTTCCGCCAGGTGCAGTCGCAGATCGCCGAAGCGCCCGAGGACTTCGGCTGGCACGGACGCCAGCCCCGCCTGGTGCGTTCGGACGGCATGGTAACGGTGCGGGATCGTGAATTCGGCCCGCTCGATCCATCGCTCGTCAATATGAGCGTCGATGTCGAGGTTCGTCGGCGAAGCGCTCGAGGTCTTTTACAACCGCGAGCTGCGCGCCCGCTACAGCATGGCGGACGGCTCGCAGCTTCCGCTGGATGAGGTTGCGCTCTCTGTCGACGAGTAACGCAGCCAACTCGAATCCAACGGCAGGCAAGGAAGGCGGCGCCATGCCGGTATCGACCACCAACCCAGCCAAGACCGGGAAGCCGGGGACAAAAGGTCCCCGGCCTCGGCATGTTCCGCAGCGCACGTGCGTGGCGTGCCGCGATAAGACGAACAAACGCGCACTCTTTCGCATCATCCGCACCAGCGACGGTCAAGCCGAGATCGACCTGACCGGACGCAAACCCGGCCGGGGCGCTTACATTTGCGACACCCCCGCCTGCTGGGAGCGCGCGACACAAGACCAACCATCCTCGACCACGCGCTCAAAACCGAACTCACTCCGGAGACGAAAAACGCGCTCCGCACGTTTGCGGCATCGATCTTCGCAAACCGACCTGCCGCGGACGACACATTGAAAGGAGAGACCGCCTAAATGGTTGTCAATTACGAAGAAGGAACCCGAAACCCGACCGGGCGGTCGCCGTGGCGGCGGACGCCGTGGCAAGAACCAGCGAGGCGGCGGCGCTCGCACCGTTGCCGTGCGCCGAAATGCTCCGGTGGTAGCGCGCGAGCCAGTTGCGCTTCCCCCAGTTATGACGGTTGCCGAGCTGGCCGACTATTTGCAGACCACGCCGATCGAGATCATCAAAGAGCTGATGAAGCTCGAGGTGATGGCCAGCATCAATCAACAGATCGATTACAACACCGCCAGCCGAGTCGCGACGAGTCTGGGCTGGGAAACGTTCGAGGATGTGCCGGAGGCGATTCAGGCCGCGAATGCCGACTTTGCATCCCGCCGCGCCGAAGGGCAAACCGATCCGGACGCAATCATCCGGCCGCCGGTGGTGACCATCATGGGTCACGTCGACCACGGTAAGACCAAGCTGCTCGACGCCATCCGCTCGACCAATGTGGCCGAAGGCGAGGCCGGCGGTATTACCCAGCATATCGGCGCCTATCAAATCGAAACGCAGGGCCGCAAGGTCACGTTCCTCGATACCCCGGGCCACGAGGCGTTTACCGCCATGCGTGCCCGCGGTGCTCAGGCAACCGATGTCGCCGTGCTGGTGGTGGCCGCGGACGACGGCGTGATGCCGACCACGCGCGAAGCGGTGGCCCACATTCGTTCCGCCAACGTGCCGTTGGTCGTCGCGATCAATAAGATCGACCTGGCAAGCGCCAATCCCGACCGGGTCAAGCAGCAACTTTCCGAAATGAATGTGGTTCCGGAAGACTGGGGCGGCGACGTTCCATTCGTCGAAGTCTCCGCGCGCGAGAATCTGGGCCTGGACGATCTGCTCGAAGTGATCTTGCTGGTTGCCGATGTCAATGAGCTGAAGGCAAATCCGCACAAGCTCGCCAGCGGAGTGGTCATCGAAGCCAAGGTCGACCGCAATCGCGGCCCGGTGGCGACCCTGCTCATTCAGAGCGGCACGCTCAACGTGCGCGATATCGTGGTTGCCGGCAGCGCCTGGGGCCGCGTGAAGGCGATGTTCGACGATCGCGGCAAGCGCGTTCGCCGCGCCGATCCCAGCTTCCCGGTCGAAGTCCTCGGTCTGGTAGAGCTTCCGGGCGCCGGCGATCCGGTTCAGGTCTTCGAGGACGAGCGAACCGCAAAGCAGATCGTCGATCAACGACAAGCCCAGCGCCGGGCGGAATCTCTGGTGATGGATCGCGGCGTGAAGCTGACCGATCTCTATAGCTCAGATCCGCTCTGGTTCGATCGCCGAGCTGCGCATGGTCATCAAAGCCGACGTGCAGGGATCGCTGGAAGCTATCCAGTCGGCGCTGCTCAAGCTCAATGATGATAGCCAGGAGGTTCGCGTCAGCATCACGTATGCCGGCACCGGCGCGATCTCGGAATCGGACGTAAGTCTGGCTTCGGCGACGCGCAGCATCATCATCGGCTTCAATGTTCGCCCGGACGTGGCCGCCAAACGTGCCGCAGACACCGCGGACATCGATATCCGCTACTACACCATCATCTACAACTTGCTCGACGAAGTGAAGGCAGCTATGCAAGGCATGCTCGCTCCCATCTTCGAGGACGTTACCGACGGGTATGCCGAAGTCCGCGAAATCTTCAAGCTGCCAGGCGGCGATGTTGTGGCCGGTCTGTATGTGCTGGACGGGCGGGTTACGCGTAACTCGCGAGCCCGCGTTCTGCGGGACGGAAAAGTCGTGCACGAAGGAGCAATCAAATCGCTCAAGCGCTTCAAGGAAGATGCTCGCGAGGTTGCTACCGGATACGAGTGCGGACTTGGTCTCGACAGTTTCAACGACATTCAGGTACGCGATCAAATGGAATTCTTCCACCGGCAGGAGATTGCGCGCACCTAGCGCGCACTACCCACTCGGCACTAAGCCTGTCTTTGTGACCGTCCAGGAGCTCGCACCATGACGCGTCGAACACTACAAGTTGGTGAATTGCTCAGAGAAGAGCTCACCGACATCATACGTACCGATGTGAAGGACCCGCGCGTCGGGTTCTTCACCATCACTCGGGTCGATGTCGGACCCGATCTTCGCAACGCCACCGCAATGGTGAGCGTGCTCGGCACCGAACAGGAGCGCGAGGAAACCCTCGAAGCGCTCCGATCGGCTGCCGGGTACATCCGGCGTCAGCTCAAGCCCCGACTCCGCATGCGTCAGGTGCCGGAAATCGCGTTTGCCGATGACCGGTCGATGGAGTACGCGCAGGAGATTGCCGCTGCGCTCAAAGTGCTCGAGCGGGAACGCGCTGTTCGCGAGCCGCTCGAAGCCAGCGCAGAGGTCATCCGAGTGAGCTCCGACAGCTGGCAACTCGATCGTCGCTGCGGCAGAGGACGCGCTTTCCACGCTGCTTTCCGCAAGGTCTGTCTGTTTCCCGACCCACCAGAATGTCGATGCCGACGGCGTCTCGTCGGCGCTCGCGCTGCTCGAAGGACTTCGCCGCAAGGGTGGGAACGGATTCGTTCTCATCAGTGACGGCAAGTTTCCAAGGTATCTGAGCTTTCTGCCCGGCAGCGATTCGATTGTGATCTACGGCAAAGACGAACTGCCGGCGTACGACATGCTCTGTCTCGTCGACTGCTCCGATCAGCGCCGGTTAGGCAAGTTCTATACCGACGACCCGTCCCGTATTGATGGCGACATGCCGATCGTCAACATCGATCACCATGTCACGAACGACCGCTACGGCGTCGTCAACATCGTCGAGCCGCGCGCGGCAGCGGCAGCGGAGATCGTGACGGACATTCTCGGAGTGTGGGGCATCGAGTTCGATGTCGCGCTCGCGCAGATCTTGCTTGCCGGCATCTATGGCGATACGCTCGGACTGCGGACCGACAACACCACTGCCCGCACGATGCGCACCGCTGCCGATCTGGTCGACGCTGGCGCGGATCCAGCGCCCATCGTGGACGCCCTCTTCCGCCTCAAATCCGCGTCGACCGTTTGCGTCTGGTCTCGCGCGCTCGAAGGGGTTTCGTGGCAAGGCTCGCTCCTCTGGACCGAGGTATCTCGTCAGCTCTTGGCGGATTGCAACGCTGATGCATCCGAGGCAGAGAACCTGGTGAACTTTCTGACCGGCACCGAGGGTTCCAACATCTCCGCCATCCTTTACGAAATCGAAAACGGCTGGCGCGTGAGCATGCGCACACTCACCCCGAACGTGGATGTCGCGGCGATTGCCGCCGCGTTCGGCGGCGGCGGTCATCCGAAAGCTGCCGGAGTCCAGATCAACGGCGGTATTGCCGAGCGGGACCACTTCCTTCGCCGCGCGGCCGAAATGGCCTCCGAGCAGGCGGCGACCTAGTGATTCCATGCCTCAGGATCGATTCCACGGCCTCCTGATAATTGATAAGCCGGCTGGCTGGACGAGTCACGACGTGGTTGGCAAGGTCCGGAGGCTGCTTGGGCAGCGCTCGGTGGGCCACGCCGGCACACTGGATCCTGCCGCTACCGGCGTGTTGCCGGTCGCCGTCGGTTCGGCGTTGCGTGCAATCGAATTCCTCGCGGACGCCTCGAAGTCGTACCGCGCTGAGATCACCTTTGGGCTCTCCACCGACGCGCTCGATATCGAGGGTCGACTCACCCAGACCTGCAATGTGCCGCCGATGGATGATCCTGCGATCGACTCCTTGCTGGCATCATTTCTGGGTCCGGGAGAGCAAATTCCGCCGATCTTCTCCGCGATAAAGATCGATGGAACTCCGCTTGTATGAGCGTGCCCGCCGTGGCGAACACATCGAACCGCCCAAACGGCCGATCATGATTCACCGGCTCGAGGTCGTCGATTGGCTTTCTCCGGTGCTAACCGTCGATATCGATTGCTCGAAAGGCTTCTATGTCCGTTCGTTCGCACGCGATCTTGGTGAGCGGGCCGGCACCTGCGGGTATCTCTCGAATCTCATTCGCACCCGGGTTGGAGCTTTCGATCTTTGCGACGCCTGGACCCTGGACGAGCTGGCGGAAGCTCCGCTGGCAACGGAATGGGAGCGAATTGCCATTGCGCCTGATGCAACCGCGCTCGGGCTCGATGCGGTTCTGATCGAGCCCGAGCAGGTCTCCCCTGGGAACAGGGTAAACGCTGGACGGTCGATGTGACCGGCAGCGCCGAAGTGGTTCGCGTTTATGATTCTGCCGGTAATTGGCTGGGGATCGGAGAGATCGCCGTCGAGGACGGACGCGCGGAACTGCGTCCACGCAAGGTCATACCGCCCACAGCCCCTGCGATAGAGGACATTCGCTGATGCCAGTTCAAGTCTCGTTTCAGGCGATGGAACCCGCAACCCGGGTGGTCACCATCGGCACCTTCGATGGCGTTCACCTGGGGCATGCCAAGCTCATTTCCAGTACCCGCGACCGAGCCATAGAACTCGGCGCTCGTTCCACGATCATCACCTTCGAACCGGTACCGGCGATCGGTACTTCGGCCTGACAAGTTCGCTGGGCGCATCTGCACGGCCGGTCGCAAGCTGACGTTGCTGGAAGCCCTCGGCACCGACGAAATCTCGGTCCTCGAGTTCGATCGCGCCCTGGCCGCCCGCACGCCAGAAGACTTTCTTTTGAACTGAAGGAGCGCACCGGGCTGATCGAGCTCTGGGTTGGCGAAGGGTTCGCACTCGGACGCAACCGCGCGGGTGATGTGAACGTATCTCCGAGATCGGCGACAACGCTTGGATTTCGAACGGTGGCCATGCCGCGCGTCGTCGACGGCGACGGCGTGATCAGCAGTTCTTCGATTCGCCGCGCGATCGAATCCGGCGACGTACGTTTCGCTGCCGCTTCGCTTGGTCGCCCATTCTCTGTCTCCGGTGAAGTCATCCACGGGGCACATCTCGGCCGCGAAATCGGGTTCCCAACCGCCAACTTCTTCCCTCCCGAAGGATTGGTTCAGCTGGGCGACGGCATCTTCGTTTCGCTGGTGCTACTGGCCGGGGAATCGGTGGCGCGCCCCGCGATGACATATGTTGGCACCAGACCAACCATCAACAGCGGCGTGCGCCAGATCGAAACCCACCTGCTCGATTTCGAAGGCGACCTCTATGGCCAAACCATCGAAGTGGCCATGCTGCAGAAGATTCGGGACGACCAACAATTCTCAAATCTGGACGCCATGATCGAGCAGCTTGGCGGTCGATGAAGCCCACGCGCGCGCTGTGCTTGCGAGCGCGGAAGACGCGCTGGATTTCCAACCGCGAAAGCCGTATCATGAATTGAATACCGCTTGCCCTGCGTGATACCATTGGTCGGTCACACGGCTGACACGCTCGGCATTGCTGTCCGAGCGTTCGTTTTTTTTCTGAACATTTCAGGCTTCAGGAGGCTCCACAATTACACGACCGGTTCAAACGCGGGTCAACGAGCGGATTCGGATCCGTGAGGTTCGTCTGGTAGACGAGAATGGCCAGCAGGTTGGCGTTATTCCAACTATGCAAGCGTTGGAGATGGCCAGAGACCGCGGACTCGATCTCGTCGAAGTGGCTCCGAACGCAATCCCGCCCGTCTGTCGACTGATGGATTACGGCAAATATCGTTACGAACAGAGCCGAAAAGAGCGCGAGTCTCGCAAAAACCAAACCGTCGTCGAACTCAAGGAAGTTCGCATTCGTCCCAAGATCGATGGACACGATCTCGAAACCAAGGGACGTCAGGCTGCGAAATTCCTCGACGGTGGCGATAAGGTGAAGGTCTCGGTGCTCTTCCGCGGGCGCGAAATGGCGCATCCGGAGATCGGACGGGGGCTACTCGACCAACTTGGCGAAATGCTGCGTCCGCACGGCTCGATCGAGCAGACGCCAAGAATAGAGGGGCGGACGATGACGATGATCCTCGCTCCCCTCAAGCAAAAACTGGAAAAGGAAGGCAGTACTAGTCGTGGCGAAGCACAAGCTGAAGACGCATAAAGGCGCCAAAAAGCGGTTCACCTTCACGGCCACCGGCGAGATTCGCTCCGCCAAGGGCATGAAGTCCCACTTCCGTCGCCGTAAGTCGGCGCGCGTCAAGCGACAGTTCGATCGCACGATCGAAGTCAGCGAAACGAATGTGAAGCGCATCAAGCGCATGCTCCCGTACGGCAGCTAGGCCGCGGGACGTAATAGAGGATACGGAGTAAGAGATGGCACGAGTCAAGCGAGGCGTTGCCGCGCACCGGCGGCACAAACGAGTCCTCGCGCAGGTGAAGGGTCACCGCGCGACCAATAATCGACTGTACAAGCGCGCGCACGAGTCGATGATGCGTTCGCTGAAGTACGCGTATCGCGACCGCCGAAATCGTAAGCGCGATTTCCGGCGCCTCTGGATCACTCGCATCAACGCCGCCTCGCGGCTCAACGGCATCACCTACTCCCGCCTGATCGAAGGTCTGCGCGTAGGCAATGTCGCGATCGACCGCAAGATGCTGGCCGACCTGGCAGTCCATGACGCCGCTGCGTTCTCGGCGATTGCCGAGATCGCCAAGCAACACGCGGGCAAGACCGCCTAGCCAGGACAATCGATGCCGCCGGAATCGATCGTTCGAAGCCGGCAGAACCCAATATACAAACAGATACGCTCGCTCCTTCGTCGCGACCGGCGCCACCAGGAGCGAGCGTTTCTTGTCGAAGGGCCACGCTTCATTGCCGATGCGCTCGCCACTGGAGCGATCCCGTCGCTGGTGGCGTGTTCCGAGACACATGCTGCGGAACGATGATTGGCCCGAATTCCCCGGCGTTGTTCCTCGCATCCTCGAAGACGAGCTTTTTTCGTCGCTTTCCGATACAGTTGCCTCGCAAGGCGTGCTTGCCGTCTTTCCTTTCCCGCAGTTCGTATCCCCCCCGAGCGAAACCCGTTCATTGTGATCGCCGATGGCGTGCAGGACCCTGGCAATCTGGGCACCCTTATTCGCTCCGCCGCAGGTGCAGGCGCGACTCAGGTGATGGCGCTGCCGGGGACCGTCGATCCCTGGGCGCCAAAAACGGTGCGTGCGGCAGCCGCTGCGCACTTTCTGATCCGGTGTCGACCGTATCGCCAGCGGAGCTTTCCGCGCTGCTTCCGCGACCATGCCTGCTCTTAGCGGCCGATGCCGCCGGCGCCACGAGCTATGACGCGTGCGACCTGGTTGGTCCGATCGCGGTCGTCGTCGGTTCGGAAGGCAACGGGCTCTCTGCTGCCACCCTTATGCTCGATCCGCTCCTGATTTCGATTCCACTTATCTCCGGACTGGAGTCGTTGAATGCTGGAGTTGCGGGGTCGATCATCCTTTTCGAGGCAAGTCGCCAGCGACGCGCGCAAGGCAAAATTCTGAAAACCCTAGATTCTGGTTGACCTTTTGCGCAGACTAACCGATGATAGGCCGGGTTTTTCAGGGACAGAGGGCACTGGTCTGAGGTCAACGACACGAATGACCTGCCCGGCCCATTCGCCAAGAAACACAGTTCCATAGGAGGAACAATGCGAAAGCAGGAACTCGTCGCACACGTTGCCAAGACCACCGGCATGGCCGAGTCCAAGGTCAACGAAGTCGCGACCGGCATATTCGCGGCTATCGAAGAAGCACTTCAGAATGGTGACGAAGTCGCCATCAGTGGGTTCGGCACCTTCCGCGTAGTCGAGCGACCGGGCCGCGAGGGCCGAAATCCGCAGACCGGCGATGCCATCAAGATCGCACCCAAGAAGAGCCCTGCCTTCAAGGCCGGCGCTAGCCTGAAGCGAGCGGTTCAGTAACGCCATCACCCGGCCGGGTGTCACCACAACTCGGTTGACCAGCATCGACGGCTCCGCCCCTGAACTGGGACGGAGCCGTTTGCCAACGCTCCTGACATGATTCCATGTTCCATGACTGCGACGACGCATTCGGAGGTGAGATCGATATGACTGGCATCACCTGGGGACCAGACGACGACCGGCGCCTGGCGGCAATTCGGGACGACCTGGCCGCGGTCAGCACCGCGACCGCGACGCAGCTGCTGATCAGCCAGGGATGGCGCAACGGGTACATGCTGGGTTTGTTGCCAATTCGTCCGCTCGGGCTGGGAGTCCGGCTCGTTGGGCGGGCGCGAACCTGCCGCTATCTGACTCGCCGCGGCCCAGAGGAGGCGCACGATCCGGCCAAACGCCGAGCCTCCCCAGAGATCGTCCTCATCGAGGAGATCCAGCCAGGCGACGTACTCTGCATCGATGCGCTCGGGGTTCGGACATCAGGCATCATCGGCGACATTCTCTCGGCGCGATTGAAAGCCAACGGAGCGACCGCGGCCGTCATCCATGGGGTTGTGCGCGATTCCCCGTACATAGCCGAGCTCGGTTTGCCGGTGTTCGCGGCTGGATTCCACCCCGCCCACAGCGGACGCGATCTCGTTCCTGTCGACTTCGATCGCCCCATCGACATGGCAGGGGTTCACGTCGAACCAGGCGACATCCTCCTCGCTGACGACGAAGGAGTCGTGGCGATGCCGCTCGATCTCGCCGAATACATCGCGTCTCACGGACCGCCGAAAGAACGCTCGAAGAATGGATTCGGGGCAAGATCCTCGCCGGTGGTTCCATCCACGACTATTACCCGCCACTGGCGGAAAAGCTGGCCGAGTACGAACGCGAGACGGGACGTCGCTACGAGATAGGGGAAACACCCGCACCGGAGGTCCCGCGTGAAGATCCGCGACATTCGCACGGCCGAGATTCGTGGGCACGGCTATTCGACCTACGTCCGCATCTTTACGGACGAAGGGCTGATCGGCAACGGCGAGTGCATCCACGGCGGTGAAGGCTGTCCAGCCATGGTGCAGGCGTTGGCGCAGTACCTCATCGGGGAAGACCCGCTCAATGTGGACATGCTCTTCGAAAAGATGCGCCGGTCCCGGCTTTTCGATGGCGCCATGGCCGGCGCCACCGTGACCGCGATGACTGGGATCGAAATTGCCCTGTGGGATCTGGCCGGCAAAGCGTTGGGGGTGCCGGTCTACCAACTCCTTGGCGGCAAGTTCCGAGATACGGTCCGGCTGTATTGCGACAGCCACGCTGGCTCCGATTTCTCACCTGAAGCGTATGCGGAACGCGCGCGCGAAGTTGTCGCGCTTGGATTCGACGCATTGAAATTCGATGTCGACGAAACCGAAGCTGGATTCCGCAACGACAAATGGAACTGGCACGCATCGGGCGATGAGATCCGCTGGATGGTCGAGCGCGTGGCGGCCGTGCGGGACGCTGTCGGACCGTCGATCGATCTGGCGATCGACATGCATGGACGCTATGACATCGCCAGTGGCATCGCGGTTGCTCGCGCGATGGAGCCGTTCGGATTGCTCTGGCTGGAAGAGCCAGTCCCTCCCGAAAACGTGGCCGCAATGCGCGAGGTTCGCCGCAGCTCGCCCGTGCCGCTCTGCGCCGGGGAGAATCTCTATTTGCGATGGGGTTTTCGCGATCTGCTCGAGCAACAGGCAGTCGATTTCATCATGCCGGACATCCCCAAGTGTGGTGGACTTTCCGAGTGCCGCAAAATCGCCAATATGGCCGAGGTCTATTACGTTCCGCTCGCGCCGCATAACGTCTGCGGACCGTTGGGCACGATGGCCTCTGCGCATGTCTGCGCATCCATTCCGAATTTTCTCGTGATGGAGTGGCACTGGATCGACTACGACGGGTGGGATGAGCTCACGATTCAGGACGATCCAGTGATCCAGAACGGTCATGTGGTGCTGACCTCAAAACCGGGAATCGGTTTGGAGGTGAATGATGAGGTCGCACGGCGCTTCGTCCGTCCAGGAACGCTGTACTTTGGCGAGCAGCCCTGAGCATCATTCAGAGCGAAACGAAACGCCCCGAACGATGTCGTTCGGGGCGTTTGCGTGAATTCGATCGAGCTCGGGACTACACGTCCAGGTTCACGACCTCGCGCGCGTGGGTCTGAATGAATTTCTTCCGCGGTGGCACCGCGGTGCCCATCAGCATGTCGAACGTCTCATCTGCGGCGACCGCATCATCCACGGTCACCTGCACGAGGGTCCGCGTGCCGGGTCCATGGTGGTCTTCCAGAGCTGGTCCGGATTCATCTCGCCCAGCCCCTTGTAGCGTTGCACTTCGGCGCGCTCACCGAACTCGGCCATCTTGGCTTCACGCTCCGCTTCGGTGTAGACCCAGGCTTCGTTCTTGCCTGCCTTCACGCGGTACAGCGGCGGCTGAGCGATGTAGAGGTACCCGTCGATCACCAGTTGCTCCAGATGCCGGTAGAAGAAGGTGAGCAGCAACGTGCGAATGTGCGAGCCGTCGACATCGGCATCGGTCATGATGATGATGCGGTGGTAGCGCAGTTTGCTGATATCGAACTGATCGCCAACGACGTGCCGAGCGCCGTGATCATCGTCCGGATCTCGTTGTTCTGGAGAATCTTGTCCAGTCGCGCCTTCTCGACATTCAGAATCTTGCCGCGCAGCGGCAGAATCGCCTGAAACCGGCGGTCACGGCCTTGCTTGGCCGAGCCACCGGCCGAGTCGCCCTCGACGATGTAGAGCTCAGCATTCTCGGATCGCGCTCCGAGCAGTCGGCCAGTTTACCTGGCAGACTGAAGCTTTCGAGACCGCCCTTGCGCTGCACCAGCTCGCGTGCTTTGCGCGCTGCTTCACGAGCGCGAGACGCGGTCAGACACTTCTCGATCATCCGCCGCGCAATCTGTGGATTTCTTCCAGGAACGCGCCCAGCGCTTCATTCACCACGGTCTGGACCGCGCCCGCCATATCGGCGTTGCCGAGCTTGCCTTTGGTCTGCCCCTCGAACTGAGGATCCTCCAGTTTCACTGAGACGATCGCCGTCAGACCCTCGCGCACATCGTCTCCGGAAAGCGATTCGTCGCCTTTCAGGAAGCCGTTGCGCTTGGCGTAGTCGTTGATCGTTCGTGTCAGCGCCGACTTGAATCCCGAGAGATGCGTTCCGCCATCGACGGTGTGGATGTTGTTCGCGAAGGTATGGGTCGATTCGCCATAGGTGTCGTTGTATTGCAAGGCGACTTCGACCATACCGGCCGGCGTCTCTCGTTGCACGTAGAACGGCTTGTCATGCACGACCGAGCGATTGCGATTCAGATGGCGCACAAACGAAACGATGCCGCCTTCGAAGTAGAACGAAGTCTCACGGTCGGAACGCTCGTCGATCAGCGTGATCCTGAGCCCCCTGGTCAGATAGGCCATCTCGCGGAACCATTGGACCAGATATTCGTAACTGTAATCGAGTCCGGCCATGAAGATCTGGGTGTCCGCCATGAACACCGTGGTGGTGCCATGCTCGCTCGGATCGCAGGTGCCGACCACGTTGACCTTGCCAATTGGCATGCCCCGCTCGTAGATCTGGCGTAGAGCTTGCCGTCGCGGCGAACCTCGACCCGGCACCATTCGGAAAGCGCGTTCACGACCGAAGCGCCGACCCCATGCAGTCCACCGGAGACTTTGTATCCTCCACCGCCGAATTTCCGCCCGCGTGCAGGACCGTCATGATGACTTCGAGCGCCGACTTGTTCCCCTTCGGGTGCTTGTCGACCGGGATACCGCGCCCGTTGTCGATCACAGACACCGACCCATCGGTGTGCAGCGTGATCACGATCTTGTCGCAATACCCCGCCAGCGCTTCGTCGACCG
>CAVRGV010000007.1:0-13030 GCA_963720855.1 uncultured Chloroflexia bacterium
TGATGGACGACCACGGTATGGATGATATGGGTGGCACCGGTGCAGCCTATATGGTGATCGACAACGCTGGCGAGACAGATCATCTGATTGGCGGCACCACCGATGCGGCCCATTTTGTCGAGATCCATGAAATGTTCGAAGAGAACGATGTCATGGTGATGCGGCCAGTGGAGGGCGGCATCGAAGTGCCGGCCGGTGGCTCCGTCACCCTCGATCCGGGCGGCTATCACGTCATGTTGATCGGGCTGACCGAAGACCTGACCGACGGGAAAACCTTCGACCTCACGTTGACCTTCGAAAAGGCGGGCGATGTGGTCGTGCCGGTGACGGTGCAGCGCGCGGCTCCCGAGGGCGATGCGATCGTGTCGGTCGAAGCGGGCGACCTCACTATCTCGGGTGTCTGGTCGCGGCCGGCCCCGGCGCTGCTGATGGACGGCACGCCCGAAGCCACCCCCACGATGTAATCGAACACCGGCGAACGCGCCGGGGAGCTGACCATGGATACGCAACAACCGAACCAGGAATCGAACGTGACAGATGGAGCGGCAGCGGAGCAACCTGTGGTTGCTCCGCTGGAAAAGAAGACATCGCGCCGGCAGTTGATGATCAACGTCGTAATTGGCGTGGGCGGGCTGCTCGTGCTTCTGGCGGCGATCTACACCTTGGGCTGGCAGAAGGATGACGAACCGGCAGGCGTCACCTTCATCATCCCGAAGGGCGCGGGCGCGGCGGTGAGCAACGATACGCTCAAGTCCGCCATCGTCCTGCCGACCGAATTCACCTTCGGACCGGACGACGAAGCTGCCATCTCGGTCACGAACGAGGATACGGTGCCGTTGCGCGCGGGTCCCTTCGTCGTGCTTCCCGGGCAGACCTACACCCAGCGCTTTCCGAATCCGGGCGAGTTCAACATCGCCTGCACGGTCGATCCCGCGGAGTCGATCACGGTGACGGTGCTTGGATAGCCAAAGAGCTCGAGCTTGCCGCGTGTGGCGAAGCGACTCGAGCGCGTCGGCAGACGGAGCGGGGGAGCGGTTGATCCTTCAGGATCGATCGGCTCCTGCCAAGGCTGTTATCGGAGGCGCGATCGATCTATTATGGATTTCATCCCTCGATGTGGCTGCTCCGGTCCGACGGGGGCACGCACTCGACCATTGAAGTTCGGCACTGCTGGTGTCGTGAATGATTTTAGATGAGGAGATATCCTTGAAGCTTCGCGCAGCATTTATGACGTTCGTGCTCGTCTTCACCGCAACGTTGAGTGGATTCAGTGTTCCGCTGGCATCTGCTCAGGATGCTTATGGGACCCGCACGATTACCGACTGTCACGACAACACGGCACCTTTACCGCTCCCCGGAGCGAACCGCGACGATCACTACCAATGTGCTCGAGTTTCTGATCGCGATGGGCCTGCAGGATAAGGTCATCGGCACCCAGGCAGCCGCTGCCGGTGCGTACCCGGCCGATATTCAGGCCGTTGCGGACACGATCCCCAAACTTGGTGGCGAATATGTGCCCGGCGCGTTTGTCCCGGTGCAGAAGGAAGACCTGCTGGCAGCCGATCCCGATTTCGTGATCGGTGGCTGGCCATCCAACTTTGACACCAGCCTGGGAGCGTTTTCGCAGGACGAGCTGAACGAGCGGGACATCAACAACTACTTCTCGGTCACGGCATTGTGCAACCGCACCGCTCCGGTGAACGATGTTTCGGTGGTTACCAGGATATCGAAAATTTCGGCACCGTCTTCGCGGCCGAAGAGGCCGCCGCCGATTTGATGGCGACCATTCAGGCGCCGTTCGATGCCGTTCAGGAAAAGGTTTCCGGACTCGACAAGCCAAAGGTCTTCTCCTATAGCTGGGAAGATGGCCAGGGCGGTCAGGCCTACGCCATGGGCAACCAGCACCTGGGCAATGCGATCATCCAGCTCGCGGGCGGCGAAAACATCTTCTCGGATGTCGATGCGGTCTTCGGCGAGGTCGGTTGGGAAGATGTCGTTGCCGCCGATCCCGATGTGATCGTGCTGGAAGTGTTCGGCAAGGGAACACAAGAAGAATTCGACCAGGTCGTCGATGAGGCGATCGCCTTCTTCACCAGCGATCCTGCGGATTGCAAAACGTCACCGCGGTCAAGGGAAGGCAACTTCGTACCGATCGTTGCGCAGTCGTACTACGTCGGCAGCGTGCGCAACGGCGAAGCCGTCGAGCTGATCGCCCGCGCGTTGCATCCAGACGCATTCGCGGAGTGACCGATAACGCGGTGACACCACACCGCACGGGGATGCCGAGCACGTGGGTCGTGCTCGGCATCCTGACGTTGCTCGGACTAACGGTCTGCATTCTGGCAGTGGGTATCGGCTCCGTCTTCATTCCGCCCAGCAAAGTGACGCAAATCCTGGTCTATCAGGTGACAGGCCTGGGGAAT
The DNA here is from genome assembly GCA_963720855.1 of uncultured Chloroflexia bacterium. Lineage (GTDB taxonomy): Bacteria > Chloroflexota > Chloroflexia > Thermomicrobiales > UBA6265 > JAMLHN01. Next base: position 2,424 of record CAVRGV010000007.1, read on the forward strand.
CCGGCCCACTGGACGCCCATCCAGCAAGACATCGTCTGGAATCTGCGTCTTCCGCGAGTGTTGCTGGCGGTCATTGTGGGAGCGGCGCTTTCCATCGTTGGCGTGGTGGCGCAAGCCATCATGCGCAACCCGCTTGCCGATCCCTACGTGCTCGGCATCTCCTCGGGAGCGTCGCTGGGCGCGGTTGCCTGGATCGTGCTCGGCGCGGCCGTGTTCGGCGGGGTATCGGTAAGCATCGCGGCGTTCGCCGGGGCAATGGTCGCCCTGTTGGTCGTATCGGGTTTTGTGGGGGTCAGCGGGTCGTTTTCGTCGAGTCGACTGGTGCTGGCTGGCATCGTGATCGGGACTGGGTTGGCCGGGGTGACGAATTTCCTGATCTTTCAGGCCAACGACCCCGGCACCACCAATGCGGCCCTGTTCTGGTTGCTCGGTAGTCTGGCCGGGGCGCGTTGGGGGGAGTTCTGGCTCCCTGTGTTTGTGCTCATCGCCGGGATTCTCATCGTCCTCGCCCTCTCACGGCAACTCAACGCGCTCTTGTTCGGCGATGCCACCGCCGCGGCCCTTGGCGTCGATCCCACCCGCATCCGCTCGCTGCTCTACATCGTTGCGGCCGCCCTGCACAGGAGTCTCGGTTGCTCTGGCGGGCGTCATCGCCTTCGTCGGTCTGATCATTCCCCACGCGGCGCGGCTCATCGTTGGCAGCGATCACCGGCGGCTCACGCCGGTCTCTGCCTTGCTCGGAGCCGTCTTCCTGGTTGCGGTAGATCTCTTTGGACGCATAGTGATGCGTCCACAGGAATTGCCGGTTGGCGTGGTGACCGCGATCATCGGCGCGCCCGCGTTTCTGATCCTGATGTCGCGCCGCACCGTGCGGTTTGGTGACGGATGAACGCACCATCCGATCACACCCTGACGATTCGAGGATTGACTGTGGTGCGCGGTGGGCGGCGCATTCTGAACGACGTGGACGTCGACGTGCCACGGGGTGAGGTCGTCGGCATTGTGGGTCCGAATGGCGCGGGAAAGTCGACCCTGCTGAGCTGCATCTTTCGGCACACGGAATACACCCTGGGTGAGATCACGATCGACGGACGCGAGCTTCGCAGCGTGCCGCGCAAGGAGCTTGCTCGCATGATTGCCGCGGTTCCGCAAGATACGCAGATCGCGTTCGACCTCACGGTGGAGGATATCGTTGCCGCGGGCCGGATCCCGCATGCCGGTGCGTTAGGGTTGAGCCAGCGGAGTGATCGCGATGTCATCGATCGGAGTCTGCGCCGGGTCAATGTGGAGCATCTGCGCTATCGCAGCGCCGCGACGCTCTCCGGTGGAGAGCGGCAACGAGCGTTTCTGGGACGCGCCCTGGCCCAGGAGGCGCCTATCCTGATTCTCGATGAGCCAACGAATCATCTCGATCTGGCCAATCAGGAGCAGCTTCTGGATCTCATTCGCGATCATTCAGGCACGACCCTGGTCGCGGTTCACGATCTGAATCTGGCGCTCGAATATTGCGACACCATCGTCGTCATGGCCGGCGGGTCGGTTGTGATTACCGGGCCACCCGATCAGGTCGTGACGCCGAAGTTGCTGCACGACGTGTTTGGGGTGCGTTGTCACATCGTCTCGCATCCGGAGAGCGGGCATCCGCACATCATTACGAAGGGACGAGTCGATCGCATGATGTGCTGGTGGCCCGGGAGCAATATCGGATTTCAAGCTGAGGGACGATGACCGATCGATTGGCTGAGATCGCGCGCGCCTACGCGTCACGTTTGCTGAACGTGGCGCTGGCCCTGGCGTTCCTGCTGATTCCGGTACGATGCGACGCGGCCTCGGCCGCGCACTCGATCTTTCTCACTCCCGAGCAGAGTGGAGTTGCGATTGCCGGAGCGCATGCTCATTCGGCCGCTTCCGCAACGCATCAGCACACCAGCCAGGGGAAAGCGATACCGTCCAAGGATATGGCCGCGCCGCACCCTGCGGTGGCGGACGCGCCTCGCTGCGGCGACGAAGGCACAGGCGATACCGGCGAAACCGATTCGAAATCACAGAACCCGGTGGGCGCGACGCTCTATCTCCCTATTCCCACCGCCTTGCACACGCTCGCGCTCAACCCATCGCTCGAAACCGAGCAGCTCGTCGAGCTGCCGCTGCCCGGACAGCTCAGCTCGGCCGAGCTGATGTCCCCGGAACCTCCCCCTCCCAAACCCGCAAACCGTTGAACGAGCGTTGCCCCGGCGTCGACGCACCCGGAATGCGCTCGCATATCGACAGTGTGCGTCTGGTAGACGACCGATCACGGCTGCATGGTGCAGCCGGCGAAGCCGGTCTGGAAACGAACCTATGACATCTGTCACGTCTGTGACGCGCCGGCTGCAACCAACCAACCGGCGGGCGTTCCTGGGCATGAGCCTGGGCGCGCTGGTGACGCTCGCCAGTTGTGGCGGCGCGTCGAAGAAGATCGAGCTGACCGGAACCGAGCTCGATGGGCGAGCCGCGCCCGATTTCACCCTGACCGATCAACACGGTGCCACCGTGCGCCTTTCCGAAATGCAGGGATCGGCGGTCGCGCTGGCCTTCATCTTTACCACTTGCCCCGATGTCTGCCCGGCGATTGCCGCACAGCTCCGCGCGGCCTGGGATGAGCTGGATCCGGACATCCAGGAATCGGTCCGTTTCCTGGGCGTAACGGTCGATCCGGAAACCGATTCCCCCGCCGTACTGCTTGCCTTTGGCGAGCGGTTCGCGCTGGAGGAAACCGGCGCCTGGCATGGCCTGAGCGGCAGCCGGACCGAGCTGGAAACCATCTGGCAGTCCTATGGCATCGACGTGCTCGGGGTCAATGCCGAAGTAGACGCGCATCAGGGGGCGTCGCACGCCCAGGCATTGATCCGGCACACCGATGCGATCTATCTGATCGATCCGAAGGGAAAGCAGCGGGTCTTTTTGCGCTCGAGCGCCGATCCCGCCGACCTCGCCGCCGATCTGCGCGCGCTCATAACTGAATGACCAACCATCGAAAGGAAGAAGAGGAGATGCACCAACGTTCCCTAAAGGAAAAAAAACCTCCGCGCTCGATCTGGCGTGGGACATTGCTGGTTGCGCTGTTGAGCGTCGGGGTCTTTGCCGTGGCGTGCGGGAAGCCGGTCGAGGAGATCAAGCCGACCGTGACCCGCATCCCCAACCCCGCGAACGCGCCCGTGGTCGATGTCGCGGAGACCTCACCCACCGCGGACCTCGCCCAGGTCACCAATGCGCCGACAACCGAGACCGAAACGGGAAGCGCCGCCACCGAGGCGCCCGCCGAGCAACCCACGGAAGCGATGACCGCCGGTGGATCGGTGGGCGATGTTGCCAAAGGCGAGCAGCTTGCCGCCTCGATGTGTCTTGCATGCCACTCCGTGACTGGCGGGACCATCGTCGGTCCAACCTGGAAAGGGCTCTACGGTCACGAGGTGACCCTTTCCGATGGGACGACGGTCACGGCTGACGAGGCCTACATCGCGCAATCGATTCGCGATCCGAATTCGCAGGTTGTCGATGGGTTCCCGGCCATCATGCCGCCCTTCGACTACCTCTCGGATCAGGACATCGCCGACCTCATCGCCTACATCAAAACGCTCGAGTAGCGCGGACGTTTGCCCGCGCTGCCATCGCAATGAAAGGACCCATTCATGATTCGCAACGAATTCAGCCGCCGGGCGGTGCTTGGATTGAGCGCCGCCGGACTTACCAGCGCCCTCATCCACCGATCGGTTGGCGCCACCCCGGTAGCCAACGAGCCGATCTCGGTACGCATGATCACCCACCTCAACGGCCTGGGAGACAACGGATACAACGATCTGGCGAATGCCGGTGGGCTGCGTGCTGCCAGTGAGCTCGGCGTCGAGTTTGCCGTAGTGGAGAGCGTGACTCCCGCAGATTTCGAGGCAAACGTGCTCGATTCGGCGAACACGGTCGATCTCACGGTCGGGGTGGGCGATCTGCTGAATCAGGCGATCACCTCGGTCGCCGGGCAAACGCCCGACGCGCCCTTCGCTATCCTCGATTCGTTCGTCGATCTGCCGAATGTGCGCTCGTATACCTTCCGGGAGCAGGAGGCCTACTACCTGGCCGGCATACTGGCCGCCAGCATGTCGACCTCCGGGAAGCTGGGGATCGTCGGAGGCATTCGCGTTCCGCCGCTGATTCGCTCGGAGGTTGGGTTCGTGGCGGGAGCAACCAGCGTCGATCCCGAGATCGAGGTCGTCATCGCCTATGCCGATTCGTTCGAGGATCCGGACAAGGGCAAGGAGATTGCATTGGCGCAGATTGCCGATGGCGCCGATATCTTGCTGCCGATCGCGGGCATGACCAGTCTTGGGGTCTACACGGCCGCTGCCGAATCGGACGGGGTCTGGATCGTCAGCGCCGATGCCGATAAGTCGGTGCTGGCGCCGGGAATCCAGCTTGGGGTCGCGCGCAAGGCGATCGACGACGCCATGTTCGATGCGATCTCGCTGGTCGATTCGGAATCGTTTCAGGGCGGAGCGCAGAACTGGGGGCTGGCAGACGGAGGCGTCGACCTGACGATGCTGGACACCAGCGTTCCAGCCGATGTGGTCGCTGCCATCGACGCGGCCCGGGCCGCCATCATCGACGGGAGCCTGGTTGTTCCCGCCACAGACGAGGAGCTCGAACAGCTTCTGGCTGGCGAGTAACGATTTGTTTCGTTGGTCGGCGGAACCACCGCTTCGCCGCCCAACGTTTCCTTCGCAGGCAACGGACAATTCGATCGACGGCACAAAACGCGATTGGCAGTTATCGAGCGTACAAGAAGCTGATACAGTAAGTTGCGAATATTCGCATCTGCAATTTATTGCGATAATGGAGCGATTATGACAGCAGTTGCCCTTTATACGCCGGCGGCGTTTCACGCTGACGCGATGGAAATCCTCGCCCAACAGGGTCATGCTCCCGAAGCTCGCGCTGAGATTCGTGCGCTCCTCGAGCGGCTGGCGCAACAGCCGAAGATTCTTCCCGATGTCGCGCTCGACCGTTTGCATACGACGGGATCGACCGCGACCATCCTGCACGAAGGTCCAGATGGAGAAGGCGCCCTGATGCTGCTGGCGCTTCCCGATACTGCCCCGACGCCCATTCACAACCACAACACCTGGGGCGTTGCCTGCGTGATCGAAGGAACCAACCGGTACTGGCGCTGGGAACGACTGGACGATCTGGCGGATCCCAACCGGGCCGAGATCCGGCTGGTCGAGGTGTTCGATCACGCCAAAGGGCAATCCGCGGAATGGGGCGATCCACCGCAGGACCTGCATGCCCAGCAAGGGGTGGACGGCACGGCCTATGAATTCGTCTTCTTTGGGCGCAATCCGCAACTGCAGCCCCGCGCCTATTTCGATCCCGACACAGGTGAGGTTACCTACGGGTACGCCACCGATCAGATGACCTAGCCGATACGCGCGCCCAGGGGGAACACTATGGACACGGCAATGCAGGGACGAGCGGTCTTCAAGGTCGGCGTGGGCGGTCCCGTTGGATCGGGTAAGACCGCACTGATCGAATCCCTGATTCCCATGGCCATCGAACGCGGCTTCAGCCCGGTGGTCATTACCAACGACATCTACACCCAGCTCGATGCCGAGCATGTGCGCGCGGCCATGGATGGCATCCTGGCGGCCGATCGCATCGTCGGCGTAGAGACCGGCTCCTGCCCGCACACTGCCGTTCGCGACGACCCACCGCCAACCTGGCAGCGATGGAAGAGCTTCTGGAAAAATTTCCCGATGCCGACCTGCTCTTCCTCGAGAGCGGCGGCGATAACCTCACCCTGACCTTCAGCCCAACACTCGTCGATGCCTACATCTTCGTCATCGACGTCGCCGAAGGCGATGACATTCCGCGCAAAAAGGGTCCGGGCATCACCCACTCCGACCTGCTGGTCATCAACAAAGTCGACCTTGCACCTTATGTGCGCGTCGATCTCGACGTCATGCGTAGCGGTGCGGAAAACGCCCGCCCCGACGGCGCGCCCTGGGTGATGACCAATAGCCTGACCGGCGAAGGGCTCGATCAGGTGCTGGAGTTCATCGCAAGCACGAGCAAGGCTGGCCGCTCGGTAAACGTCCGTCAACTCCTGGATGCGCTTCCTCCACACAGCCACGATCACGGACAGGGGTACTCGCACCGGTTGAGTGCCGCGGAGAAGCGGCGACTGCTCCCGGCGCGCTATCAGGGTGGGGCCGTTGTCAGTTCCGCGCCCATGGGCGCGGCGGACCTTGTCTACGATCAGGAAGGAAAGGTCGCATGGGATCAGATCTGGGGCGATTTCTGCGATCTTGCCTGGGCAGGCGGTCCCCCGCACCGCGCAACGTTGCTGCAGAAGGGGAACGAAACTGAGATCAAAGAGAACGAGCTTTCGTACAAAGACGTCATCGATGAGCTTGCCCGGGGGCTCATCATGGTCACCGGATGGCCAGTTTGGAAGAACGGCCCGGCAGGGAACATCGGTCTCGTCTGTCCCGACCCAGACGCGGCGGAATGGCTCTACACCGCGATTTCCGCAGAGAACATCGACGTGCACATCTTCAAAGACAACATTCTGCTGCTCCCCGCGGGACCGGACTTTCGGATCGAGTTCGAAATCAAGAACGTGATCACTTCCGTCGCCAAAACTCATCACTACTGGACCGAACACCAGCTCGATGTCCGGCACGCGTGAAGGTCTGATCACACCCTGATGAGCAACACCACCCTCGTGTTCGATCCCTACTCGGGTGCGAGTGGAGACATGGTGCTCGGCGCGCTCGTCGATCTGGGAGTTTCCGTTGCGGAGCTCGAGGTTCATGTGCGTGCCGTGCTGCCCACCGGTTGGAGGCTAGCGGTCGAGCGGGTCGCGCAAAACTCCGTGCATGGCATCCAGGTCCGGGTCGAAGTGGAGCCGAATCAACCCCAGCGCGACTGGGGGGCGATTCGCGCGCTGATCGACGCATCCTCCTTGCCGCAGTCGATGAAATCCCGCGCCATCGCGATCTTTCAGCTTGTCGCGGACGCTGAGGCGCGTGTGCACAACACCCCCCTGGATCACGTGCATTTTCACGAAGTCGGCGCGGTTGATTCCATCGTGGATATCGTCGGCGCGGCGGTCGGATTCGAGCTGCTGGGGATCGAGCGGGCGTGGTCCAATCCGGTACGCACCGGGCATGGCTTCGTGCTCACGAGTCATGGATTGCTACCGGTGCCCGCTCCAGCCACAGCGGAGATCGTCGCAAGCTGCCGCCTTGCTGTTTTGTCCCAGAACCCGTCATTGGATGTTGCACACGAGCTGCTTACGCCTACCGGCGCCGCCATCCTGGGCGCGCTCGGAACAGAAGCGCCTGGGACGTTTCGCCCAACCCGGGTAGGGATGGGATTCGGCACCTGGCGTCTTCCATGGCCGAACGCACTGCGCGTCTATCTATGTGAGTGACTCAGGGGATGGGCGACGGCGACGCCAGTGGCGTTCCCTCCGCCATCGGGTCGCCCTGGAACTCGACCTGGATGTAGTTGATCAGATCCCAGATTTCCTCGTCGGTCAGATCGGGAAAGGCCGGCATGGCGGTATTGGATTTGCCATTGCGTATCCAGTCGAACAACTGGCCGTCCGAGTGCGCGCGCGTGTGCGGCGCCAGGAAGTTGGCCGGCGGCGGATACATGCCCGCGCTGAGCGGACCGTCTCCCTGGCCGGCGGCGCCGTGGCAGGAGAGGCAGTTCGCCGTATAGAGCGCGCTGCCCCGCGTGATGGAATCGCTGGTAGCGGCCACGGGATTCTCCAGCCCGGCGTAGTAGCTGTTTCCCGGTTGGATTCGCCCCTGCACGATGAGGATGAGCGCCAGCACAGCCGCCGCCACGCCAAGTCCACCGCTCTCCATGCGGAGCCGGCTCTTGCCGGCCCGCCAGGCAACCGCGAATCCAACCAGGGCCAGGGCAACCAGCATCAGCCCAATCGCACCGCCCGTGCCCAGCCGCCAATGCGGCCGTGGGACCGATGAGCCAACCGCGGGCACCACCACCGATTGGGTGTCGCTCCATTCGAACGTGCCGGGGTCGCGCACGGTCAGCGTGGTTTCCCAGGTACCCGCGAGACCAAAGTCGCTGCCATGGGTTTCGAAGGTGGTCAGCGAGGAGCGGCCGAGCTCGACCTCCCGGCTGCCAATGGGTCGATCCAGATAGGTGAAGGTCAGCAACGCCTGCGCGCCGATCGGCACCGTATCGTCCGGGAGCGTGACCAGCAGGTGGTTGGGACCCGCCCCGCCGGGCGCGAATTGCAGGACGACGTCGTGCCCATCCAGATCGAAGTGCACCGTTTGACCGAACTGTTCGGCGGCATACACCGCACGCGCCGGTGGGAGCGTGCTCATGCGGCCAACCGCCAGCAGGATGAGCGCGGTCAGCACGATCTCGGCGATCACCGCGTAGCCCAGCCGCCCGAACCAGCGCGGTTGCGCCGCCGCATCCGCCCGTCCCAGCTTGCGCGTGACGAGCAGCAGGCTCAGGAGCGCGATCAGCAGGGCAATGGCGACCAGCGCAAGCTTGACCAGCAGCGCCTGCCCGTAGGCGGTGGTGCGCAGCGCCTCGATGCTACCAGCCTGCAGCCACCAGGCATAAAGCCCGGAAACCGCCAGCAATCCCCAGCAGACCAGCGCCATGGCCGAAAAGCGTGGCAGCGCCCGCGCGAGCACGCCGCGCCGCTCGGCCGGACCGCGCACCAGCGTCGCCGCCAGCAGCACCAGACCGCCAAACCAGAGCGAGGCGGTCAGCAGATGCACGTAGTCGAAGAAGATCGCCGTCCAGCGGCCGCTGTCCAGATCGGAGGCGTGCGACCCGAGGCTGACCGGAATCGGTGTCAGGATCGCCAGCACGGCAACCGCCGCGGTCAGGTACCGTTTCCCACCCAACGGATCGCGCCAGGGGACGTAGCGCAACGCCAGCGCCAGCAGGAGCAGCATCCCCACTCGCAGGAACCAGAGCTGTCCGTAGCGGGTTTCGAACAGGGTGTCGCCGATGCGCGTGACCAGCGAGCCGCGCGTGAGGGTCGTTGCCTGCACCGCCAGCGCCAGCAGACTGGCGAGCAGCGCCGCGACGATCGCCCCGAGACCCAGTGATTCTGCGCGGCGGGCGAGCGTGCCGGCAAGCGCATCGTCCCCCCGCGCCGCGGGCCAGAGCACCAGCAACCAGACCGGCCAGACGGCAATCGCGACTGCCAGCGCCAGCAGCACCAGCCAGCGTGCCGCCGCCTGTAGCCAGAGCGGCGCTCCGGTCGGCTGCTCGATTCGGGGCACATTGACACTCGCCGCATCGACCTGCGAGCCAACCGTGAAGGTGAAGTAGCCCTCGGTTGTGGGCCCGTCGTCCGCCGATCGGGCCGACCAGGCAACCGTATACGTACCGTTGTCGAGCGGATCCGGCAGGGGAACCACAAGCGAGCGGTCATCATCCCCCGGAACGGCCGCGAGATCGGGAAGCACCGCGCCGTTTACATCGAGCACCTGCACCGAGCTCTTGGCGGGGTCGATGGCGCTGGTGAACCAGATGAGAATCTCCGTGGGCGGCTCCGCCAGCACCGAGCTGGGTTGGGGTGAGCTGCGTTCGAGCTCGGTTTGCGCGGCGGTGCCGCCCGGCACTCCCAGCGCGAGGATGACCACCAGCAAGATGGCAAACGGCAGCAGCCAGCGGCGGAACGGCGAACTTCCGGATATCGGGCTACTCACAAACGATCCACCGGACGGTCGCTCCAGCGGCGGCCATGCGCGGCTCGCCGGAAGAACCAGAAGATGAGCAGCCCGATCAGCGACAAGGCCGTCACGCCCCCCACGATGCCGTAGAGCAGGGGGTTGCGGTCGTTGTCGACCGGATTCCCCTCCGCGTCGATCTCGGGGAGCCGGACGGGCGCCTGTTGCGTGGCGATCTGGGGCAAGGGCGCGGGCGACGCGGCTGGATCGACGGTGAATTGGTAGGTGCCAGTGGACGTCGCGCCATCGACCGCCGAGACCGCGGTCCATTGCACGACATAGACACCGTTGTCCATGCCGGGGTGGATCCCAACTGTGACCCGGGTGCCGGTCGAATCTTGCGGATCGACGGCGGAATTGCCGGTATCGACCTGGGTTCCGTCGAGCTTGAGCACCTGAAGCGACGTGCCATCAGGATTCACCGCCTCCGAGAACCAGAGCTGGATGGTGCGCGGCATCACCGGCACGGCTTGTTCCATGGGGGGATTGGCGCGTTCCGGAACGGCCTGCGCGCGCGCCCGCTCGCTGCCAGCCAGGCAGATCGACACCACCATCAGCAGGGCCGCGCCCCACTGGATGATCGTGCGTCCGATTCGGCTCATGTGCGTTCCTAACGGGAGATCGGCGCTTGGCGCCGGTTGCTTCGCCCTATCCAGCCTGGCCGATGCTCGCCGGGGCCTGGAAGACCTCGAGATAGAGCTCCGCCATCTGCAATCGGGCGGCGGGCTCGAGCTCGTCGAAGCGTTTTTGCGAGGGAGGATCGAGCCGGGTGCGCAAGCTCCAGACCTGCTGCGCCTGTGCGCGGTCGAGCATCTCCAGCTCCCGGCGCGGCACGCTCCA
>CAVRGV010000008.1:0-179729 GCA_963720855.1 uncultured Chloroflexia bacterium
GCCACGGCAATCGCGGTCGATGGCGGCATCGTCGAAGCGGCAGAAGGCGTTCCACCACATAATCGAGCGCCTGGGCGTCGTTTCCGCGCGCATTGCGGCTGGCGCCGCCCGGCTGGAACGGGATGATCTTGCCCTGATCGACGGCCGCGTTCAGCCCCAGCAGGGCGCGCAGGCCACGCGGTTCCTGATCGGAGCGGCGGGTTTCCAGCACCCCGGCGAAAATCGATGATGATGCCGATCGACATGGCGATATAGAGGTATTCGCGTTGCCCAAACCGGGTGAGCGTGCCGCCGGATGCGACGACAAAGGTGCCGAGCGCGATCAGGATGCAGCCGATCATGCGGCGGCGTTGGGTGCCGAGCTTGCGGAACTTCCAGGCCGACCAGAGCGCCCCGCCGATGAGCACCACGCTGCCGCCGATATTCATGAACATGGTGAGCGCGGTCAGCCCGGCATTGCGTCCGAGCGCTTCCCAGCCATCATTCGCCAGCATTGCCTGCGTCGATCGGCGCGTTGATCGACCAGCGTGATCGCCAGCGCGGTCAGCAGCAGCGTGACCCCCGGGCGCGAACTTGGCGATTCGCTTCCCGGCGAGCAGATAGAGCTCCCCAATCGCGAGATAGCCGACCACCAGCACGGCGCCGGTCAGGTAATAGACCCGCACGATGGCCGGGGTCCAGCCCGAGAGCGTACCCGAGCACTTCGGCCCCGGCGGCAATGGCGAAGATCGCGAAAGCGATGGTCCAGACGACCCGGTCGGGCCGGGGACGACGCACCGTGTCTTTGCCGATGACGGCCATGCAGCAGAGGCTGACGACAAACGCGATGATGGGGAAAACAACCAAACCCAGTTCCTGCCTGCCCAATGCACAGTGGTGTATCCGGCGACGGTTGCGGGCCTCGCCGGTTCGTTGAGGACAGTATACGGACGAAGCCGAGCAGGCAGTAGTCAGCACGCAGCATTCAGAAGTCAACAACCAGTGACGATCGACTACTGGCTGCTGGCTGCTGACCTCTGGCTGCTAAACCCTACGTCGCTGGATTGGCGATCTGATCGCGGATGTACGCAATGATGCTGGCGAGCTGCATATCCGACAGGCGGACCTGGGAGATCGGCTGCTGGCCGGTGTGCCCTTCGCCCGGCGGACCAGATCGATGAGCTCCTGATCGGTCATGGCAATCACCGGGCTGTCCGGCCGGTAAGCGCTGGGCCCTGGCCCGCTCCGCTGGGCTGGTGGCAGGCCAGGCACTGGAATTGGAACTGTTGCTGGCCGAGGCGCACATCGCCGACGGGAAGGCCGCCATTCACCGGCACTGGCGTGCCGCCCGCGGCAATCGCGGAGGCGGCTGCCATGGCGACTTCGGTGGCCTAGCGAGATCTGCTCGTCGCTCAGGGTCGCGGTCGGCTTGATACCGAGCGCGTTATTGATGTCTTGCTCGCTGGCGCGGCCACAGGCAACGACCACGATGAGCACCGAGAGAAAGGTGAGTGCCAGAACCGAGCCACGTTTCCGCATTCAGAGTCCACCTGCGTCCGGTTGTCCGAGACGGTGCCGTGTTGCCATCCGCGTCGATGCCTTTGCCAGTCGATGATGGGGCGTAGCGTAGCCGCGCGGCACGAACCGTGTCAACGATGGAGCAGTCAGTTGCCAGTCACCGGCAGTCAGTGAGAGCGGGATGCTGACGACTGACGTCTGATCGCTGCCCGCTCACGGAAGCGAGAAGTCGATCTCGTTGATGGCCGCGTCGATCTTCCACTGGCCGTCGATTGGGACCAGGATGAATTCGAAGATCTTCTGGACCGGGATCAGGGCGGGATCGAGCGTGACGGTGGCGAGCACGCGCTCGTCGGGAAGGGTCATGCAGCTCGATCGCGACGATGCGGGTCAGCTCGTCAGGATCGTTCGGTTGCGGCGTGGCGACCGCGGGAAGATCGCCGGGTTGCAGGATGGTGGCGAGGTAGGCGTCGGTGTAGAGCGCGTAGGCGCGCAGCCGGTCGCCGGCGTTGAGGCAGGCGAAGAGGGTTTCGATGGTGCTGATAGCACCCAGCCCGGTGTCGCTGGTGGGGTCGATCGCGATCCCCGGTCGCCGGACGCTCGATCGGCACGCGTGGGCGTCGCGCTGGCAAGGATTCGTTCCAGATCATCCAGCTTCGCGGCTCGACCGATGCAGCGGCCCGGATCGGCGTCGAACGCAACCGGCGTGCCCGCCGCCGAAACCGCAACCGGAAGACGCAGCGCCAGTACCAGCACACACCCGATGACCAGTGAGACCCCGTGCCCCCACCTTGTCATTCCACCCCCACTGTCATTCTGAGCGAAGCGAAGAATCTCTCCCGTGGGCGCCCGAACACGACGTTCCGGATGGGAGCTCGGTTACCGATCCGGGACATTCGTGTGACGAGAAAGGGCAACCACAGGGGGTTGCCCCTACCGTGCGAACGTGGGAGCGACTCATTCCGTTCCGGAACTCCAGGGCATCGCATACGTTCTAACTACTGACTACTGCCTGCTGCCTGCTACGAATTCGGCAAATCGATCTCGCCCGTGCTGATCAGCCAGACACTGCCGCTGAGCACGATGCCGTCACTCAGATCGACCTCCAGCCGGCTGGGGCTGCCCATCTCGACACCCTGATCGATCGAAACGGCATCCAGACCGAGCCGCGCGTGCAGATACGCGCCGAAGGGCCCGGCCGCCGAACCGGTGGCGGCATCCTCCCCACCCGGAATATCGCCCGCAAACATGCGCGCCGCCCAATGCCCGGGCGCGACTTCGCCCACGAGGTAGCAGTTGTGCGCGATGCGCGCATCGCCTCCATCGCCCAGCGCCGCCCGAAACGCCGGCCAGTCGACCGCAATCCGTTTCAGTGCGGCGGGATCGCTCAAGGGAACGACGGTGGTTGGCAACCCGGTCGAAGCGACCTGCGCCGGCAGGGACGAGTGGGCGTCGGATTCGTTCAGCCCCAGCGCGCGCAGAATCGGCGCGGAATCGACCTCGTCGCCGAACACGACCGGGTTCTGCCGCAATTTCGCAATGGCATGCCGGTCGTCCCGCTCGACCCAGAGCTCCTGCAACCCGGACCCTGTTTGCTGGACGTAGTGCGCATCCGTATCACCGGCGCGATACGCCCACGCGACCGCGGTGCCGATCGAGGGATGCCCGGCGAACGGAAGCTCTTCCGATACGGTGAAGATGCGGTGCCGGTAGGTTGCGCCGGGATCGGACGCGGTCTGGATGAACGAGGTTTCGCTCAGGCTGAAGCGCCGCGCCAGGGTTTGCATCGTTTCAGTCGCGACATCGTCGGCGTCGTGAATCACCGCCAGCAGATTGCCTTCCAGCGGTTGGATTGCGAAGACATCCAGCAGGGTCAGAGGATAGGTTGCCATTGCAGTCAGCTCCTGCAGCTATCGGCCGTCAGCAGTCAGCACGCAACAGGCGTTCGAGAAAGCCACTTGGCGACTCGAACTGACTGCTGCCGACTGACTGCTGACTGCTCGTTCGACTAGCTCATCAATGCCTTGCGGGTCGCCACCAGCAGGCGGCCGCGCTTCTGCGCCAGCTCGGCGATCTGCTCCGGGGTGTACTCGAAGAGCCCGCCCTGGGTCTTGAGACCGAGTTTGCCTTCCTCGACCTTCGAGGTCACCGTGCTGGAAATACCGGTGTTGTTGCTCAGGTCCTTGTTCAGGTAGCTGGCAACCGCGGTGTAGATATCGAGACCGGCGACGTCGAGCAATTCCAGCGGTCCGATGACGGACAGCTTGTAGCCGATGCCCCATTTGGTGATGGTGTCGATATCCTGCGCCGAGGCAACCCCTTCATCGAGCAGGTGCAGCGCCTCGCGCATGATCGCGTAGAGGATGCGGTTCTCGACGAAGCCCGGCACGTCCTTGTCGACGATGCCCGCCACCATGCCGATCTTCGCGATGATCTCCTTGATCGTCTCCACCGTTTCGCTGTCGGTCTGCGCGCCCTTGATGACCTCGATGACCGGGATCAGATGCGGCGGGTTCGACCAGTGCATGCCAACCACGCGGTTCGGCTCGCTGATGCCATCCTGCAGGGTCGTGATAGGAATCCCCGAGGTGTTGGAGGCGAGGATGGTGCCTGGCTTGCTCTGTTTGGACAGCTCCTCGAAGACCGCTTTCTTGATCTCCAGTCGCTCGGGTACGGTCTCCACCACGAAATCGGCCTTGCCGACTGCCTCGGCCTGATTGGTGGTGAGCGTGATGCGGCTCTTGGCTGCCTCGGCTTCCGCCGCGGTCAGGAATTCGCCCCCGACCAGGTCTTGAAGACGAAGTCGATCGTGCCTTTCGCCTTTTCGATCTGCTCGTCCTTGATATCGGAGAGATACGTGTCGAACCCATAGCGGGCAAACGTGGCGGCCATGCCCGGCCCCATGGTCCCGGCTCCGACAACGGCAACGGTCTTGATGTTTTCGATACTCACTGGTGCTGTTCTCCGTTCTGATAACCGACGATCGAATACTTGATGATGACGTATGTTCGATGCGCGTCTTGGCGTAGTTATCGCGCCTCGCGCGATCGCAGGGCACAGGCCCCTGCGCTACGACGATCTGGTCTTACGTAGTGGCGGGACCTGTGCCCGTGTAGCGGCGGAACTCCGTGTCCGCCTCCGTAGGCCGCCATCGCGTTGCCCACCACCGTACTTCCCGATTCGCAGCATGGTCGTGGGCAAGTCCGTGATCGGGCTCCGCCCGATTGGCGGCCACAGGTGCCGCCACTACGGCCAGCCAACGTGCTGACTGCTAATGCATGCTAATCCCGCCACCGATATTGATGGCGGAGCCGTTGATGAATTTCGCCTCCGGGGAGCAGAGGAAGACGATCAGACCGGCGATATCCTCTGGCTTCTCGTGCTGGTGGATCGGCATGTGCGATTCCACATAGTCGAAATGCCCCTGCTGAAACGCGGCCCGGGTGCCGGGAGTATCGAGCAGGGTGGGGGTGACGTAGACGGTGGTGATGCCGCGCGGGCCGAGCTCATTCGCCAGCTCGCGGGTGAGACCGAGCACCGCCGCTTTACTGGTGACGTAGTGGGCCATGCCCGGGGTGCCCATCCAGACCGTGTCCGATCCGATGTTGATGATCTTGCCGTCGCCCTGTTCGGTCATCGCCGGGACGACCGCCTTGGTGGCCAGGAAGACACCGTCGACATTGACCTTCATACGCTTCTGCCAATCGGCATAGGTGATCTCGTCGAACGGCGTGCCGGTGAAGATACCGGCGTTGTTGATGAGCACATCGATACGCCCGAAACTCTTGAGCGTGGTGGCGGCCAGCTTGGCCATGTCCTTTTCCGAGGTGACATCGGCTTTGACGTAGATCACCTTGTTGCCGCGCTTCGCCTTTTTCAGATCGGCGGCCAGCTCGCGGCCGTCGGCGATATCGGCGATAACCACCGCCGCGCCTTCATCCACCAACCGCCGCGCGAGCACCGAACCGATCTCGCCCGCACCTCCGGTGATGATGACCACCCGATCCTTGACACTGATTGCCATATGGTTTCCTTTCTTCAACGGCCCATTCGGGCGCGTTGCCTGATAGCGATTTCAATTCCGTAGTGGCGGGACCTGTGCCCGTGTAGTGGCGGGACCATGTGCCCGCCAGCGGCCCCGGGCCGCCATTAGGTTGCCAACAACCATGTCTCCGATGCGAAGCATGATCGTGGGCCACTCCGTTATCGCGCTACGCCCGATTGGCGGCCACAGGTGCCGCCACTACGACCGGGCTGCGGACCTCCCGTGGCCCAGTCGTCCAGCGCGGCCATAGCCGCGCCAACGCCCGAGCCGAGCTCGACCTTGCGGCCCATGTCGTGCAGGCTGCGCTCCAGCACGGCCAGTTGGGAGGCGAGATAGGTTGGATGCGCCGCCATGCCCATATGGCCGAGGCGGAAAAGCTTCCCGAAGAGATCGCCGTACCCCGGCGAGATCATGACCCCATAGCGTTCGCGCATGAGACCGCGCATCTTCTCTTCATCCAGGCCATCCGGCACTTTCACGGCGGTCACGCACGAGGCAGCGATCTCCTCCCGGACCGGCCAGAGCTCGAACCCGAGCGCTTGTGCGCCCGCCCGGGCCGCCTTGGCGATGGTCTGGTGGCGCCACGCCACATGCTCGATCCCTTCTTCCAACGTTTGGGTGAGGGTCGATTCGAGCGCATACATTTCGCTGACCGATGGGGTGTACGGGAAGCGGTTCCCGTCCAGCCAGGCATCTTTCCAGTCGAGAATGGACAGGAACGAGCCGCGCAACGGCTTGGGATGCTTCTCCATCGCTTCCCAGGCGGCCGGGCTGATCGCCATCAGCGAAAGCCCCGGGGTGCCGGAAAGACATTTCTGCGGTCCGGCAATCGCCACATCGAGTCCCCACTCTTCCGGGCTGAGCACTTCCGACCCGAGACCGGAAACGGTATCGACCAGGGTCAAGACGCCGAACTCCCGTGCAATGTTGCCGATCTCTTTGACCGGGTTGTGCGTACCGGACGGGGTTTCGGAATGTACCACCGAGAGGTATTTGACCCCCGGGTTGGCATTGAGCGCCTTGCGCACGTCATTTGGGTCGATGGCGTCGTTATAGGGAACCGCGAGCTCGATGGTTTCGCCGCCGAACTTGTCGATGAAGAACTCGAACCATTTGCCGAAGACACCGGAGACCAGGTTCAGCACCTTGTCCCCCGGGGCGATCAGGCTGGCGGCGGCCGCTTCCAGCCCGAGGATGGCCTCACCCTGCATCATGATCACGTCGTACTCGGTGCGGTAGACCTGCTTGAGCAGATCCTGTGTGTGGGCGAAGAGTTCCTTGAAAGCCGGGTCGTAGTGATAGAGCACCGGTTTGGAGAGATCGCGGCGGGTGCGCTCGGGCACTTCCACCGGTCCCCCCGCCATGTTGAATCGGGGCCATTCGGTCATCGAATTACTCCTTTTGCCGATCTCTCAGGGCGCACCCTGGGGCATACACTGAGACATATGAGCTGGGCGCTTCGGTTTCGACTCAAAGAGCTGCGGAAGAACAGTCTCTGGCTTGTGCCAGTGGCCGGGGTGTTCGTCTGTCATCATGGCGCAGCGCTTGGTCAGCCGCCTCGATGGACACTGGGATCCTCCCGACAACCTGACCTTCACCCCCAGTACCGCCGGCCTGATGCTCTCGGCAATCGTTGCCGCCTCGATGAGTCTGGCCGGTTTCATGCTGACGATCCTGGTCTTGCTGGTTCAGATGGCGAGCTCGTCGTACTCGCCGCGCACGCTGCTCTTCGTCTTTCGCGATCCCCAGCTCAAGTTTGCGCTGGCCCTGTTCGTCGGAACGTCGGTCTTCGCGTTTCTGTCGATGGGGGAGATTTCGGATACCAGCGCCAACAATCTGAGTGTGCTGGTCTGCGGCGTGTTGAGCCTGTTCAGCGTGCTCTTCTTCCTGCAATGCCTGAGCCAGTTGATGCATGGAATTCGCCCGGCCAAAATGGCCGACCGTATCGCCAAAGCCGGGCATCGCGTGATCGGCGAGGTCTATCCCGATCCCGCGCCGGCCGAGCGGACTGCGCGGTACCGCGAGGTGCTGCCTGATCAACCGCCAAGCCGCATCGTGTCCTATGGTGGAAATGGGGCGGTCCTGCAGGGGGTCGATGTCGAGGGCTTGCTGCGGCTTGCATGGCGCACGATGCGCTGATCGTGCTGCCGGTGGCCGCCGGCGATTACCTGCGCTACCACGGCCGGGCATTCGAGATCTATGGCGGCGACGTGCTGCCATCGGATCAAGGAGCTGATCGGGCATCTGGCGCTTGGCTCCGAACGAACCCCCGAGCAGGATCCGGCATTCGCCCTGCGAGTCGTGGTCGATATTTCGTTGAAGGCGCTTTCCGCGGCGATCAACGATCCGACCACCGGCGAGCAGTTGCTCGATCGGGTCGAGGATTTGCTCGTCGACCTGGTTCAGCGCGATTTGCATACCGGTGTCTTCCGTGATGACCGAAACATTCCTCGACTCGTCTATCCCACCCCGACGTGGGAGGATTTTCTCCGGCTCGGCGTGACCGAGATTCGGCTCTATGGCGGCGCGAATCCGCAGATCTGCCGCCGCATGGGTGCGCTGTTCGAAAATCTGCTCGAGGTTGCGCCGGACTATCGTCGCGGATTCATCCTCGAAGAACAGGAGCGGCTGCGCCGCAACATCGAGCAGAACTTCCCCGATCCTCTCGATCGGGCGGTGGCCGGCGTGCTGGACACCCAGGGCTTCGGGGCGACCGACCTTCCCGCCTATCCCCGTGGGAACGCCTGATCGGCGGGTCGGCAGGAACGCCCACGGGCGCTCCTGCCAATCCGTGCCGTAAACGCTAGGAGTAGCCGAGCTCACCGAGCTTGGTCTTGACCCCTTCGGCGTCACCCACGGCCGAAACCGTGATGGTGCCGTCGATGATCGATTGCTGGGCCGCGGCAACCGCGTCCTTGGTCTCTTGCGCGACGCTGTCCGGCAGGTCGAGCAGGCGCACGCCGCCGTTCTCGACGTTCATCGTGTAGACCTGGCCGAAGTCGGGGGTGCCGACATTGGCAATGATCTGCTCGTAGACGCCGGAGTAGTCGAAGAGCACCGACGAGAGCAGCACATCGCTGTAATCGGCGGACTTGTCGCCGATGACGTCGATGAACCAGGCCGGGCTATCGGGGCTGGCTTCGTTGTGCTCGCGGATCGCCTCGATCATGCCGAAGGACGCGCCGTCGCCCATGCCGAAGATGATGTCGGCGCCGGCGGCGAGCTGCTGCTCGGTGACGCGCTTGGCGCCCGCGGCATCGTCGTAGGCGGCTTCGCCGATGACGCTGTAGATCAGCTTGGCATCGGGGTTGCTGGCCTTCAGGCCCTCGGCGAAGCCGACGGTCATGTAGTTCCAGGTCGGCGGCTCACCGGAGACGACCACACCAACGGTGCCGGTCGTGGTGCTGAGACCGGCGGCAACCCCAGCGAGGTAGGCCACTTCCTGGGCCTGGGTCTCGATGTCGGCAACCAGATCGCCGACCGCGCTCGGATTCTCGATGACCGCCACGGGCACGCCATCGGTCGCGGCGAAGTCAGGGCAGGTGGTCTGATAGCCACTGGCGTGGCAGATGATCAGACCGGCGCCTTCATCCGCCAGGTCCTTCAGGGCCGGGGTGATGTCGTCGTAGCCACCATTCTCCTGAATGAGGGCCTCGATGCCGAAGGCCTCGGCGGCGGCCATGGCGCCGTCGGCGCCCTGCTGGTCCCACCCGAGGTTGGTCATCGACGCGGGGGTGATCAGCGCAACCTTGCTGATCGACGTGGTCATCGCCGCAGGGCTTGCCTCGGGGGAGGCGTCCTGGGCCGAAATTGCCGCGAACGACCCGAACGTGAGCATCGCCACGAGGGCAGTCACGAACAGGTATCGCATCGTGCGAGGAACACGAATCATGGGCCTGTCTCCTTTCGAACTGGTACCGATCTTCTCTCGCGTCGAGAACCATTCCCGCGCGGGACTGCATCGTTGGCATTTCGTGCCACGGATGCAGTCCGGCGAGGATTTCGCAGATGAACACCAGAACCCTACCCTGAAGAGGCAGGGCTACGATAAGCCAAGGGTCTCCGACCCTGAGAACGATTGGTTCGCATCCCCACCGTAAACGGCAGGGCTACGAAATGCCAAGGCTCTCCGAGCCTGAGCTTGACCGGTGGGCCGACTGGCTGCAAAAAAGTTGCTCTTCCAACCGGTCGTTCGATCGGACTGCATAGTATGTCCAATCAGGCTCGTCTCGATTGGCCAGTGCCGCTAGCTCTTGTGGTCCTCCTTTCCATTCGACTGATGCCCGGCGACCGTCCGGGCTGCTTCATAGCCCTCGCGCTCGACGCGCTCATACGCATCGATCAACGTATGCGCGGCATGATGCTCGCGCTGGTTGTTGACGTAGTCGATGACGACCTGCAACGAGCGCTCGCTGAACGAGTTGACGCCGTATTCGCTCTGCCATCCTGGCCAGGGAGTGTCATCGTTACGCAGCTCGTGGCCCAGCAGATGGCTGCTCGATGCCTTTGAGCGCGTTGACGACGTCGGAGATGGCGTACTTGGGAGGCACCGACATGGCGACATGCACATGGTCTGGCATCATGCCAATCGCCCAGACTTGCGATTTCCGCTCATCGGCAAGGCCATAGATCGTTCGCCGAACGATGGATTCGATCCGCTCGTCGATCACGAGCTCTCGATACTTCGTCGTCCAGATCAGGTGATAGAACAGCCGCCACCACGTCATCGTGCGGCTCTTTTTCTCTCGAACAAGCCCGGTGCACGCTCCAGTACTTCCCTGCCAGAGATGAAGCTGTCTGTGCCCAAGGTTGAAGATCCAATGCTGGGGAGCATGTTTGGTCCAGATAGTAGGCTCGGAGACCCTTCGCCTCTCGTACTCCCACCGTGAACGGTGGGGAACGTATGCCACGTTGACGTCAGGCTCGGAGAGCCTTGGCTTCTCATAGCCCCACCGTTCACGGTGGGGAGCAGGTGTCCAGCCCACATCAGGGTCGGAGACCCTTGGCCTCTTATAGCCCTATCGTTCACGGTAGGGCGCATGTCAGCCTGGCGAAAGTTCATCATCGTTGACCCCTCGCATACGGCACTCCCATCGCCGCCGGAACCGAGGTACGCCGTGCCAGCACGATCATGGCGATCATGATGCCGATATACGGGAACATGCCGATGAACTCGGTGCGCACGTCGACCCCGATGATCTGCAGACTGTCGCCCAGCGCGTTCAGCATACCGAACAGAATCGCGGCGAAGGCGATCTTCCACGGATTCCAGCCGCCGATCATGGTGATCGCCAGCGCGATGAATCCCTGCCCGACCGTCATACCGATGGTAAAGATCTTCAGATCGGCCACCGCCAGGAACGCCCCGGCGAACCCGGCCATGATCCCGGCCAGCGCCATCGCCAGATAGCGCACCTGGATCACGTTCACCCCGGCCGCATCAGCCGCGAACGGGTTCTCGCCCACCGCCCGGACATTGAGCCCGAATCTGGTGCGCGTCAGCAGGAACGCGAACACCGGCACCAGCAGCCAGGCGATATAAAAGAGCACCTGTTGGTCGAAGAGCGCTTTCCCGAGAATGGGAATATCGGCCAGCAACGGAATGCGAATCGTCATCGGGCGCACATCGGCCGAGACATTCTGGCCGCCGAAAAGATCGCGGAAGAGATAACCCGTCAATCCGACCGCAAAAATCGTGATGGCGATACCGACCAGCACCTGATCGACCCGCAACTGCACGGTCAGGAAGGCAAACAGCAGCGCGAGCACCAACCCGGCCGCCATTCCCGCCAGCAGTCCGTAGGTCACGTTCTCGGTGTGATAGGCGGCATAGAACCCGAAAAAGCAGCCGGAAAGCATCATCCCTTCGATACCGAGGTTGAGCAGGCCGGACTTCTGCGCGAAAACATCCCCCAGCGAGGCGAGCACCAGCGGCACCGCCCGCAAGAGCCCGGTGGCCAGGATGGCAGTCAGGAAATCGACCAGATCGATACCGTTGATCGTCACGACGATCCCTCCAATCCTTCCAGCGCGCCAACCCCGCTCGAGGTTTCGGGTTCCACCCGGTCATCCGGGCGCCCGCGCAGCCGTTCGGCAATGACATGCCAGCGCCGCTCGAGATAGACCGCCACCGCAAAGCAGATCAGCATCAGCCCTTCGAGCATTTCCACGAAGTAGGTCGGCACGTCCGCCCGCCGCGGCATCGAATCGCCACCGACCAGCAGGAACGAGAAGAAGAAGGCAAAGGGAATCAGCAGCAGGCTGTTCAACCGGGCCAGATAGACCAGCGCGAAGGCAGTGAATCCATAACCCGGATCCCAGTTCGCCTTGAACAACCCCTGAATGCCGAGCACATCGTTCGCGCCGGCCAGACCGGCGAACGCGCCGCTCAGCACCAGCGCCGACGCGGTCAGCCGCCCAACCGGCAGCCCGGCATGGATCGCGGCTTTGCGGTTGCGCCCCACCACGTCCAGGCAAAAACCGTAGACCGTCGAGCGGAAGAGAATGGCGACCACGACCACACAGATCAGACCGACGATCAGGCCGATATGCACTTCGGTCCCCGGGATGAACGGCAACCGGTCTTCCAGCGGAATCTGCTTGGTCTGCGGCGCGACCCGCTCGGGGTCCTTGAAGGGTCCCTTTACCAACCAGGCGCAGACGTTCACCGCCACGTAATTCATCATCAGGGTGGTGATGATCTCGTTGAGATTGAACTTGACCATCAGCAACGCCGGGATCAGCGCCCAGAGCAGCCCGCCGATGATGCCGGCGATCGCGGCCACCAGCCACATGACCGGATTCGGCACCGAGTCTGCCACCGCCGCGCCGGCCACCCCGGCCAGCAACGCCCCGACCATGAACTGCCCGTCGATCCCGATGTTCCAGACACTGGCGCGCAACGAAATCAGCAACCCGGCGCTGACGATCAGCATCGGCGCCATTTTCTTGAAGGTCTCGGTCAGCCCATCGCGGTTGATCAACCCGCGTTCGAAGAGAATCCGATAGGCGTGCAAGGCGTCCTTGCCATTGGCCTCCAGGAAGATGCCGCCGATCACGAAGGCCATCACGATCGCCAGAATGCTGCTGACGATCGGAAGGACACTGAAGCTGGACATGCGCGCGCGTTCGTTCATGCGGCGCTCTCCTGGGCGGCGGCCCGGCCCGAGAGCATGAGCTGGCCGATGGTTTCCACTTCGACCTGCGCGCGTGGGAAGGTCTCCACGATCTCGCCGTTGTAGATCACCCCGATGCGGTCGCTGATCTCCAGGATCTCATCGAGCTCGGACGAGATCAGCAGCACGGCTTTGCCGCTGTCGGCCTCCTGCCGCAGGGTTTGCAGCACGAACTGCGCGGTCTTCAGATCGAGACCGTAGGTCGGCTTGTTGCAAACGATCACGCGCGGATTCATCGCCAGCTCGCGCGCCAGCATCAGCTTCTGGATGTTGCCGCCGGAGAGCAGCGTGATCTTGCGTATCGGCGCTCGGGGTCTTGACCGAGAACTGCTCGATCAGCGTGTTCGCGTTCTCCTCGATCGCTTTGCGGTTGAGCCAGAAGCCTTTCGAAAAGGGGGAGCGGCTGATCGTTTTGAGTGCGGCGTTCTGCGCCACGCTCATGCCGGGCACCACCCCTTCTCCCATACGGTCGTCGGTGATATAGCCGACCCCCGCTTTGGAGAGGGTCGCGACCCCCTTGTTGGTGTAATCGGTGCCGTCGAAGTCGAGACGGCCGCTGGTGGTTTTGCGCTGCCCGGCGATGATCTCGCCCAGCTCTTTCTGGCCGTTGCCGTCGACCCCGGCGATGCCATAGATCTCCCCGGCGCGTAACTGGAGGGAGAGGTTGCGGATCGCGATCTCGCCCCGGTCACCCATGGCGGAAACCCGGTCGAGCTCCAGCAGGGTCTTGCCGGTGGCGACATGTTGCTGAAAGGTCTCGGCCGCGAACGGGCATGCCGCCGAACATCGTTTCCACGATCTTCTGCCGGGCCCCGGCGCGGCCGGCGGTTGCGATCTCGGCGGGACCGAGCTCGCCCGACGTTCTTGCCGCCGCGCAGGATCGTCACCCGGTCGCTGACATCGAGGGCTTCTTCGAGCTTGTGGGTGATGATGACCACCGACACGCCCTCTTCCCGCAAGCGTTTGAGGATGCGGAAAAGACCTTCTACCTCGCTCGGAGTCAGCACCGAGGTCGGTTCGTCCAGCAGCAGCACCCGGGTTCCGCGGAAGAGCACCTTGACGATCTCCACCCGCTGCCGCTGCCCGATCGAGAGATGGCGCACTTCGGTCTTGGGATCGGTGTTCAGCTCGAACCCGGCCAGCAGCGCTTCGAGCTGTTGCTCGCCCCGCTTCAGATTCAGCACGAAACCGGTTTTGGTGCCGAGCATGACGTTTTCGATCACGGAGAGATTCGGCACCAGGGTGAAATGCTGGTAGACCGTGCCGATCCCGAGCGCCAATGCTTCGGAGGGCGAGCCGATGGTGACCGGGTTACCGTCCAGGGCGATGCTGCCGCTATCGGGCTGGTACATCCCGGAGAGGATGTTCATCAGGGTGGTCTTGCCCGCCCCGTTTTCGCCCAGCACGGCATGGATCTCGCCCGGATAGAGGGTGAGGTTGACCTTATCGTTGGCCTGCACCCTCCCGAACCGCTTGTCGATGCCGAGCATCGTCACAATCGGCTGGGCCGGTACTCCCCTGTTCGGTTGTCGCCCGTCCGTCCGTCATATCGCATTCCCGAGGTCCCACCCGTCATCCCGAAGCTTGTCGAGGGACCTCTTGTTGGTAGCGCCGCGGTCCGAGTCCGCGCCTCTGGCACCAGTTGTCACTTCTGAGCGCAGCAATGACAGGGTGGGAGCGCTCGCTCCGCCCCGCTATCGCCGTAGTGGCGGGACCTGTGCCCGCCAGCGGCCGAGGCCGCCATTACGCTGTTCACAACCATGTCTCCGGTTCGCAGCATGGTCGTTCGTGCCGTTTCGTATCGGGCTTCGCCCGATGGCGGCCACAGGTGCCGCCACTACGGTGAGAGGGCAGATACGCCCTCGACTACGAGCCAATGCTCCCCTTCCTTCTCCCATATTGGGAGAAGGAGGGAGCTGGGGGATGGAGGGGATCTACTCCCCGTAATGCTCCGGGGCTTTCTTGTACGACTTGTAACTCTCCGGGTCGTGCGAGAAGAAGATGCGTCCTCCGATCTTCTGCGCCAGGTTCTCGATCTTGTACATCGACTCCAGCAGCTCGCGCGGATCGGAATGGAGTCCCATCAGCACTTTGCTGGTGAGGTTGTGCGTGTTGTAGGCAACATCGACCGGGAAGATCATCGGCGCTTCGCCGGTCGGGTGGACGACGAAGGAGTAATGCCCCTCGGAGTGCCCCGGGGTTTCGATCAGGGTCACGCCGGGAACGACTTCGTACTCATAACCGTTCAGCGGCGGCAGCAGCGTGAATTTGGCGCCCGGAATCTCGACCAGGTTCTTGTCATACCCCAGCCGTTCCCACGGATCGGGCACATACGAATGCCGCAGCTCGGTCTTGCTCATGATGAACTGCGCGCCCGGGAAGTAGCGGTTGCCCGAGCAATGGTCGAAATGCAGGTGCGAGTTGACCACGATATCGATCTCTTCCGGCCGCACGCCGATCGATGCGAGCTGGGCGACGATCGTCTGCTCCTCGCTCTGCTCCGGCTTTTCGAACGGCAGATTGCGCTCCACCCACTCCTTTTCGAAGCCGGTGTCGAGCAGCACTTTCTTGTCCCCGGTATCGACATAGACCGCGAAGACCGGAAAGCGGTATTCCAGTCCTTGTCCGTGATTCCAGGTGACGAACGACATGTCCAGCATAAGCGTGCCCATGTCGAGCAGATAGACGCGGGTTGCCATCAGATGCCCTCCTCTTCACAGCCGGCCGAAAGCAGCCAGTGGTTGTCGAACAAAACCTTGATCTCGTAACACTCCATCCAGAACTGCCAGCGCGCTTCGGCTTCGTCGGCTTCGTCGGTTTGCTCCAGCGATCGCTTCGGATCGATCCAGACGCCTTCGTTCCTGAGATGGGCCGGCAGCGGGGTGCCGGAAAGCGCCGAGCGCGCGCGAACTTCGAATTTCTTACCCACGCATTAGTCCTTTTCCTCGAGAATGCCCGAACGCTGCATCGCTTTCCAGACCCGTTCGGGTGTCGCGGGAAGCTCGTTGAGATCGATGCCCAGATCGCCCAGCGCGGTCGCGACCGCGGCAATTGCTCCCGCCAGCGCGCCTTCGCCCACACCCTTGGCCCCATAGGGCCCCGGGCCATCCTCGTTTTCGACGATTGTCGACCGGTGAGACGTGGGCAGATCGAGCATGGTCGGGATGTGATAATCGAAAAGCGAGCCATTGGTAAGCTGCCCGCTGGACGGATCGTAGATCATCTCTTCGTAGATGGCATTGCCGATCCCCTGCATCAGGCCGCCCATCTCCTGGGTTTCGACCTGTTTCGGGTTGATCGCCTTGCCGACATCGGCCACGCTGGCCGTCTTGAGCAGGGTGATCTTGCCGGTATCGGGATCGACTTCCAGCTCGATCCCCCCAATGCAGACCTCCCAGAAGACCGGGCCCTCGGCGTAGGAGCCGCTGCCGTGCTCCGGCCGCACTTCGCCCCGTCCGATCAGCTCGCCGCCGACCATGCCGAAGTGCGACTTGATGAGGTCGGGATAGCTGTGGGATTCGTCTTCGTGCCAGATAGCGCCGTCGCGCATCTCCAGCGCTTCCGGCGGAAGACCGAACTGCTGGCTGGCGATATCGAAAAGCTGCTCGCGCAATTCCGCGCCGGAGCGCAAGACCGCCATCCCGGCCAGCGTGGTCGAGCGGCTCGCGCCGGTCGAGCGGTCGTAGGGCGTCACCTGGGTGTCGCCGCCCATCACCCGAACATCGTCGACGGTCAGCGCCAGCTCCTGCGCCACGATCTGGCTGAACACCGTGCGCGCCCCCTGCCCCATATCGGTCGAGGAGACGTAGAGCACCACCTTGCCGTCGGCTTCCATGCGCGCGAACGCGGTGCTGACCGGGTGCGCGCCCGCCGCCAGCAACCCGACGCTCACCCCGCGTCCGACATTCGGCGGCTTGGGGGAGTCCCAATCGAGATTGGCAGCGCATTTGCGAATGTCGCCCTTGAGATCGGCATCGAGCGGCTTGCCGCCGGGACGGACATATTCGCCCGGCTCCAGCAGGTTGAGCTCGCGCATCTGCACGCCGTCGAGTCCGCATTTGCGGCCGATCTCGTCGATCTGCGCCTCACCCGCCCATTGCAGATGCGACGCGCCGAACGCGCGATACGATCCGGCAGGCGAGGTGTTGGTGTAGACCCCCCAGGCGTTCACATCGACCGCGGTCCACCGATACGGTCCCGGCGCGGCGTCCGCCCCGGTGGCGACCACCCGCGGCCCGTTGTCGGCATAGGCGCCGGTATCGAACCAGGCGCGTACCTCGCGGGCCAGCAGCGTGCCGTCCTTGCGCGCGCCCGTGCGCATCCAGGCCTTCATGCCGTGCCGCCGGGTGGTGACCATCGATTCGTCGACGCTGTTCTGGATCCGCACCGGCCGCCTCGCCTTGCGGGCCAGCGCGACCGTGATCGGCTCCATCTTGGTGTACGACTTGCTGCCGAACCCGCCCCCCAGCCAGGGCACCACGATACGCACACTCGCCACCGGAAGCTGGAAGAGATCGGCGATCTCGGCCCGCACCAGGAAGGGATGCTGGCAATTGGAATGCAGCGTCACCTCATCCCCGGCGGCGTTCCACTCGGCGATGGTGGTGTGGGTTTCCATGGCGTACTGGTAGACCGCCGGGAAGTCGTACTCCCCTTCGACCACGATATCGGCTTCGGCGAAGGTCGCGTCCAGATCGCCCCGCGCGAACTGATGGTGATAGCAGAGATTGCCCGGATCGAGCTTGAACTCGCCCAACCCGTGGAAGAGCCCTTTCTTCAGCAGCTCGGTGACATGCAGATGCGGCGCGCCTTCGGCCAGCGCTTCCCCGATGGACAGCACCGCCGGCATCGGCGCGTAGTCGATCTCGACCAGCTCAGCCGCATCGGCGGCAATTT
Organism: uncultured Chloroflexia bacterium; assembly: GCA_963720855.1. Lineage (GTDB taxonomy): Bacteria > Chloroflexota > Chloroflexia > Thermomicrobiales > UBA6265 > JAMLHN01. The sequence goes on from CAVRGV010000008.1 coordinate 17,614, forward strand.
CCGGCGTCTCGGCCGCGATCGCCACCACCGGCTCGCCCGCGAACCGCACCCGATCGATAGCGATCAGGGGACGGTCCTTGATGGCGTGCCCGTAGTAGGGATCGATGTCGAGCACATCGTCGCCGGTCATGACGGTGATGACGCCTGGAAGCGCCCGGGCGGCGCGCGCGTCGATGCGGGTGATCTTCGCGGCGGCGTAGGGGCTGCGGACCAGCTTGCCGTAGACCATGCCAGGGATCACCAGGTCACCGGCGAACGTCGTTTCGCCAGTCGCCTTGTCACGCGCGTCGATACGGGGAACGTCCTGGCCGACGGTCATCCGTTCCCTTCCTTCAGGCGAACAGCCGCCCGCTCGACCGCGTCGATGATGTTCCAGTACCCGGTGCAGCGGCAGAGATTGCTGGCGAGGTTCGCTTCGATCTCGGCGCGAGTGGGATCGGGGTTCTCCTCCAGCAGCGCCTTGACCGCCAGGATCATGCCCGGGGTGCAAAACCCGCACTGGATGGCCGATTCCGCGATGAAGGCCTCCTGCACCGGATCGAGCGACCCGTTGCGCGAAAGCCCTTCGATGGTGATGAGCTGTTTCCCGGTTGCCTCGTATGCCAGCGTGCAACAGGAGCTGACCGGCAGCCCGTCGACCAGCACGGTGCACGCGCCGCAGACCTGCGAATCGCAGGAGCGCTTGGTGCCTTTGAGCCCCAGATCGTCGCGGATGAAGTCGAGCAGCATGCGGCGCGCTTCGACCGTGCGGGCGATCGCCTGACCGTTGACGGTGGTTTCGACCGTGATCTCGGTCTTCAGCTCGGTTTCTGGTAGCAGCTCGGTGCTCATGACTGGCGGGCTTTCGCGATGTCGCTGGCGTCTTGCAACGCCTTCTGAAGGTAAACCGCGACGAGATGGCGTTTGTAGTCGGCGGATTCGAAGCCTTCCTCGTCGATCTCGGTGTCGTTCGCGGCGAGCAACCCGGCTTGCTGGAAGAGAACCAGTCCCGGTTCCTGGCCGCGAATGGCATCTTCGACCGAGGCCATGCGCTGCGGTTTGGGACCAACCGATCCCACGAAGACTCGCGAGTCGTCGATCACCCCGTTGGATACCGAAACTGCCGCGGCCACGGTCGCCACCGGACGCTCGTGCGTTTTGAATCGCTGATAGGAAACGCCGGTGGTGTCCCAGAGCTTGAGCAGCGTCACCTGCGTCATGATCTCGTCGGGATGCCGGTCGGTCTCCAGCAGTCCGTGGAAGAACTCCTCCACCGGCACCTCGCGGCTACCGTCAGCCGATTCCAGCGTGACGCTCGCTTCGACGGTGGCCAGCAGGGTGGCTGGGTCGGAATGCGGCTCGGCGAAGCAGAGATTGCCGCCGATGGTTCCCGCCGCCCGCACGCGGGTGTTGGCGATGATCCCTTCCAGCGCGGCGAAGTACGGGCGAGTGCTGCTGCACCAGCGGACTGCGGGCGATCTCCCGGTGAGTCGCCAGCGCTCCAATGGTGAGCGTGCCCTCATCGTCGACCGCGATCTCGCGCAGCCCATCGATCTTCTTGATGTCGATCAGGCGGTTGACCGGAGTCAGCCGCTCTTTCATGACGATCAGCAGCTCGGTGCCGCCCGCGTAGACCGCCGCGTCATCTCCATAGTGGCGCAAGCAGCCCGGATGCGTCCGAAACGGAGCGGGGCGCGTGGATCTCAATCGGCGCCAGCATGGCCATTCAGCCCTCCCGGCGCGAGCCCCGCCCGCTCTGCCTGGCGGATCAGGTAGTCCCAGTAGTAGCCGATGAATTCGTCGCGGTATTTGTCCTGGTAGACCGCACTGGCCATCTCGTCGGTCATCGGTTTGAGCTCGCCGAGGGTACGGGCGATCGACTGGATTTGCAGCACCCGCTCCAGCGTCAGCGCGGTATAGACCACCCACGGGATCGTCTTGCCGGTGACCAGCACGCCATGCCCGCGCATCACGACCGCACGATTGTCACCGAGCGTGTGCGACAACGCTGTCAGCTTGCTCGCGGTTCAGGATCAGCTCGGCGGTGTCGTCGAAATATGCCAGGCCTTCGTAGAAGAGGACGGCGTCGTGATTGATCATCTCGAGCTTGGCGTCGACCGCGCCGAAAGCGGTGGTATAGAGCGGATGCGTGTGCACCACCGCCAGCACGTCCGGTCGCTGCTCGGTAGACCGAGGTGTGCAGCACCGCTTCCAGGTGGATCGGTCCGTCGCCGGCCACCCGGTTGCCATCGAGATCGAGGGTGAGCAACGAATCCGTCGGTAACTTCCTCCAGCCCGATCCCGTTGCGCTTGATGATGGACGTGTATCGCCATCACGCGCGCTGATATGGCCGAGCGTGTAATCCCCATGCCCATGCATGCCGAGAATGCGGCTCGCCCAGACGAGTTGTTCGCGCAGCGAGTGATCAGGCATCGAGGCTCCCAATGGATGTGGAACTGGAAAAGAGGAAATGGGAAACGGTGGCGCGTCAATGTGCGCCGTCACCAGTTCGTGCTGAACGTGCATCGGTCGAGTCTTCATGTTCAATAGCTATTTCCTGTTTCCCAATTCCTCATTTCCGCTCCGTCGGCGGATATGCCGGATACGGGAAGCCAAAGACCATGATCAGATCCTACGTCACCGGTGTTGACCACCGCATGCCAGAGCCGGGGCGCGATATGGATCGCGTCGCCCGCCTTGAACGGAACCGCATCCTGCTCGGTGCGCAGCTCACCCGTGCCGGCCACCACGAAGGCGACCTCCTCGACCTCGTGCGAGACCATCGTCAGCTCGGTTCCCGGCGTGAAGACCGAGTAGCCCAGCGACGACACGATGCCGGAGACCGAATCGCCGGTCAGCACCATCTTGCTCCAGCTCCCGTTCGGCAGCGGAATCTCGTTCACCTGGTCGAGGGGGACCACCGTTACCCCGAAATCACGTTGCGCTCATCCTTCCGTCCGATTCCGCTCCATGTCTCCGTCCGTAGTGGCGGGCACCTGTGCCCGCCAGCGGCCGCAGGCCGCCATTGCGTTGCCCACAACCAAGCCTCCGGTTCGAAGCATGGTCGTGGCGTACGTCCGTTATCGGGCTTCGCCCGATTGGCGGCCACAGGTGCCGCCACTACGACGGGAGGGCAGATACGACCTCGACTACGACCCGGAGCTGAGGACCCGTCCTACAGCGCCCACTTTCCGTCTTTGACGATGTAGACGCCCGTGTCCTCGATCATGAGCGAGGCGTTCAGGCAATTGCCATCGAGGTGCAGCTTGCTGACGTTCTGCCCGCCCGGATAGGCGTTGTGGTTGTCGCCGAGCGCGAAGTGCACCGTGCCGAGCAGACCCTTTTCCGAGGGTGAGCCGGTGGGCGACTTCTCGCTGGTGCCGAAGGCGAACTCGCCGATGACCGTGGCGCCCGGCACGTCCTTGATGACCGCCTTCAGCTTCTCGGCTTCTTCGCCGCCTTCGATGGAAACCGCTTTGCCGTTCTCGACCCGCCATTCGATCGGGTTCGGCGTCTGGCCCGGCAGCCCGATGCCGAGCATGATGCCGTCGACCACCACGCGCCCTCGGTCTTGTCCTCGACCGCCGCGAAGGCGACTTCGGACCAGAGCGGAATCGGGCCCATCATCTGGCCGCGCTTCTTGATCGGCGTCACTTCCAGCGCCGGGCGGCCCTCGATGGAAACGCGCACATCGGTCCCGGCCGGCGACGTGACATGGCACCACGTCGCGCCCTTCATGCGCTTCGATGGCGGCCACCGCGCGGTCGGTGGCGTCGAGAATGTCGGCCTCGGTCAGGTTCCAGGTGCCGATCCCCTCTTCCACCGAGGCGATCTTGGCGTTGTCATCGCACGACTCGCGCACCGCCGAAACATGGGCGAAGCGGTTGGCCCATTCCAGATTGGTGATGATGATGATCTCGTCCGAGTTGACCATCGCCTGGTGCAGATTGCGCGGCGGCGCCATCGGGAAGGTCATATCGGCGATCGCCTTCTTGACCTGGTACTCGTTGTTCATGACCACCGGGAAGCCGCCCCGCTCGACCACGATCTGCGCCAGCGCATCCGCCTCGGTCAGGTGATCGTTGTCGGTGATGATCGTCACCGTATCGCCGGCCTCGACCGACATACACAGCCCGACGATCAGCTCGGCGTCTTGTCGAAGTCCTTTATCCAGCTCAGCCATTGTCTGGTTGTTCCTTTCTTTGCCTCTACCGTAGTCGCAGACCTCTGTGTCTGCTACCGAAGTCTCCGTAGTGGCAGACCTGTGCCCGCCAGCGGCCGAAGCCGCTGCGTCACCTCAGCGATGTCTCCGATGCGAAGCTGGTGCAGCGACTCCGTTATCGGCGCCGATGGCGGCCACAGGTGCCGCCACTACGGCAAGTCACGACGCGGTCAGTCCTGCGCGAACGCCGGCAAAACTTCCTTCGCAAACCGCTCCACCTGTCCGAATTGATCCAGCGATGCCAAAGCGGCAAATGAAGTAGTCGACACCAGCCTCCTGGAAGGTGCTTGATCCACTCGATGACGTCGTCCGGCGTGCCGATCGGCCCCCATTCGAGCAGGTCCATCGCCTTGCTCAGCTCGGGGTAGTACTGGCTGATATACGAATTGATCCCCGCGTGGGCTTCTTCGCGCGTATCGGCGATGTTCATCGTGACCTGGTAGGACATGACGAATTCGGAGCGGTCGCGGCCGGCTTCGTCGATGGCGTCGTTCACCTGCGCGAGCTGCGCGGCGAACTCCTCCGGATGGCGCGCGCGGCAGCAGGTCATCCAGCCGTCGCCGTACGTGGCGATGCGCCGCGCGGCCTTGCTGATCACCTTTTCGGTCTTGGCTTCGTCCTTGTTGCCGACCGTCAGGCGCGGATTGCTGACCACCCAGATCGGGGGCGGGGTCTGCACCGGGCCGAGCGGTTTCATCTCGGTGCCGGAATAGAAGGAAATGTTGTCGTATTTGTAGAACTGGCCGTCGAGATCGACCTTGCCGGTGGTCCAGAGCTGGCGCAGTGCATCCAGCCCTTCCTCGAAGATCGCGGCCCGCTTCTCGAACTCGAGCCGCACGGCTTCGTACTCCCGGCGCACGCCTTCTTCCGGATTCCCCATGCCCGTGCCGAGAATGGTTCTTCCATTGGAAAGCGCATCGAGCGTGGCCCATTCCAGCGCGAGATAGAGCGGATCGCGCGTGCCAGAAACCATGCAGGCCGTACCGAGCTTGACCGCGCTTCGTCCGCTGCGAAATCGCGGAGAGCACATTGATCGGCTCCCAGCGCGGCTTGGAAAAGAGCGAATCTCCCACCCAGACCGAATCGAACCCGTTCTCCTCGACCACCACCGCAGAGATCGAGCAGATCCTGCAGGCTGTAATCCGGAGCGATCAAGGGTTCCCGATTGTTCAGGTTGACGCCGAATTTGGCGTTGCTCACCAGATTTCCTCTTCCTTTACGACTTCTTCCTCGAGCACGCTCTGCGGTACGTGAATGTGCTGCGCCATCAAGTGCGGTGGCTTCGTCGGTATTGCCGTCCCGGATCGCGGCCAGAATGGCGCCGTGCTCGTCGATCGACTTGCTCATACCGCCGCGCAGACCGAGCGACGGCCGTTGATACCGGCGCATGCGGTCGATGAGGCTGTCGTAGATCGCTTTCAGATCGCCGTTGTCGGCCTTGTCCACCAGAAAACCATGGAATTGCGACGTTACCGCCGAAGAATTCCAGTGCATCGCCAGCTTCGGCTGCTGATTGCATCGCCGCGTGCAACATATCGAGCTGGTCGAGATCGTCTGGCGTGAGCTTGGGCACGGCCAGCCGGACAGCCAAGACCTCCAGCGCTTCGCGCACCTGATACGCATCCAGGAATTGCTTCGAGGTCAGCTCGGAAACGGTCGCCCCCTGCCGTGGTTTGATGATTACCAACCCCTCGGCGGAAAGACGGCGCAACGCCTCGCGCACAGGCACCCGGCTGACTTTCAGCTTGTCGGCCAGCGCTTCCTCGGGGAGCGGTGATCCAGGGGGATAGGAGTTATCGAGGATTCCGGCGCGCAGATGGTTGTACACCTGCTGCGAGAGGGTGTTGCGGTTCACGGGTTCGTCGGAACTGGTCGATCGGTCTCCGCGCAAGGGTCCCTCCAACAGCGTTCCCGCAAACTGCGAGTTGTGTGTATACAGTATACGACGATCGAATTGCGCGGAAAAGCACCGGATACTGCGATCCGAGTTCCGAATCGCACCCCGTCACCGCTGCGATCGTTCTCGACAAACTACCGATAAGGTAATCATCAGGAATGACGCATTATGTAAGTGGAATTATGGAATACCGTGGCAATCGCCGCTGGTTTCTGCATGCGGAAACCAGCGGCGATCGCGTGCTCGATCGGACGAACCAGGCGACGGTTGGCTTACGTTCTCGCCGCCGGGTTTTCCACGGTCAGCGTGCCGATATCGAGGGCAGTGGCATGCCGCCGTCCATCGGCTCCCTCGACTTCGGCGGCAATGCGGATCACGCGCGGCCCCGTGTCATCGTCTTGCGCGACGATGGTCGAATGCACGATGCCCGCTGCGGTGTAGATTCCGTCACCCGCCGCCATATCGCCGTTCTGGCCGTCATCCAGCAGCACGAGTCCGTTACCCACGTTGGGATCGAGCGTTCCATCCAGCAGCGCGGCGAATCCGACCCCGAGTACGGTGTCGGCTGACGTGATCGTCGCGGATGCGGTTGCGGTACTGCCGCCGTCGAGACCGATCGTGGCCGGGTCGATGCTCGCGCCGGAGATCGACGGCGCTTCCCCGAGATCGACCGGGTCGATCGACAGCGTGGCCAGTTGCTCTTGCTGATTGGCGCAATCGGCGCAGCGCACCGAACGCATCACATAGAGGAAATTCTCCCCCACGGCATCCATGGTGCCGCGGGGAAGCCCGTCGGTGAGCACTGCCGTGTGATTGCTGCCCACACCGTAGATGGAGACACCCAGGAGTTGCGACGCTCCGGTCGCTGTGTCGAAGAGCAGGCCATTCGAGCTGATCAGCAGCTTGCCGCCGGTCTGGGTGAGCTGGAAGGGTTCGTCGAAGCCGGAATAGGGCATGGACGTGAGCACGGTCGGGGTTCCGCCACCGGCCGGGATGACCCCCACGTCATTCAGCGTGGCGCCCAGGGGCGTACCGTCGTAAGCAGCGAGCGACCCATCTCCGCTGATCGCCACCCGCATGGCGTACTGCATGTTGCCCTGGAGCTGCACCAGGTTGCCGCCCGCGCCATCGGTGGAGAAGAAGTGCTCGGCTCCCCCGCCATAGGCCGCAAAGACGATGCGGCTGCCGTCATCCGACGCATCGAGCGGACGGCCATCTCCATGGAAGCAGCAACCGGTTTCCTCGATCGGTACCCCAAGCGCTCCGGCGATGGCATCGGCATTGACGATCTGCCGCAGATTGGTTCCGCTGGCGTCGATCGCCCAGATCCCGCGCGGAATCTGAGTGGCGCCATCGAGAGTCGCCGTATCGCGCCGCACCAGGAAGTAGACGGTCTGCCCGTTTCCGGTAATCACGACGGCAGAGATCTCGCCACCGCCGAGCACGATCAGCTCGCGCGCGCCGCCGGCATCGGCGATGCGTACCTGGACCCCGTCGGTCGAGACCACGGCGCCGCCGTCGTTGCTGATATCGACCAGGGATCCGCAAAAGCAGAGCGAGGTATACGAATCGACCTCGGTCATCCCGCTGCCGTCTGCGGCGATCGTAAAGATGCGGTTCGGGGTTGCCGGATCGCCCGATCCGGGCGCTTCGGTAAACACGCCCGTCGTGCCATCGCCACTGAGCACGGGATAGCCAAGCGTGCCGGTCTCTTCCGGCAGGTTGGTGATCTGGTGATAGACGAACAGGTCACCGGTGGATTGCGCCGCAACCGGCGAGGTCGCCGAAGCAGAGAGCAGGAGCTGCGCGAGCAGCAGGAACACGACGCCGACCGGAACCTGGAAAGGCAGACGAAACATGGAGCCACCCCCGGACGCATCGCCTTGCGGCGATTCAATCTTTCATTGTTGACCTGACATATTGTCTGGATGGTACCGGGAACGAACGCGGAGCGCAATATGTCTATTGAAGATCTGTCAACGCTTCGTCAGCGCGATCTCCGGCCGCTCAGCAATCACGGGTGCGATGGACGCACGCGCACGTTCGCTTCCAACCGCGCCACCGCATGATCGACCCGTTCGCGTGCCACGTCCACCGGCAGCGGAACCAGATGCTCGTCCAGCATCGTGGCGGCGTGATCGAAGACCCCTTCGATCATCGGCTGCCCGGACTGCACGCCGCTGACCGCGACGGTGTAGGCCCGCGACATCTGCGCCTGGGCATAGACCGGGAAGGCGACCGTGTCGCCGATCGTGCAACGATCAGCCGGTTTCAGCGGGAGCACGTAGTCCATCACCTGATCGAGGTGCGCATAGTCGACCGGGTTGCCGCGGGCCTCTTCCGGACTGGTTCCGACGAACGCGGTCCATTGCCACTGCTTGAACAGCGGTCCCAGCAATGCCCAGATGCCGCCGCCGAAGGCATAGGCCGTGTCGCGGAAATGGTGGCTGATCTCGCTGACGTAGAGGTATGCCGGTCGCTCGTGATCACTGCCGAACATCATCTGCGGAATCGTGGTGCCGCAGAGCCCGTGACCCGGCTCGATCTGGGTCGCGCCGGCCTCCTTTTGGGTTTGCATGGTCGCGACCGAGGTATTGCCCGGCGCGTTCAGCTCCGGCAGCGCCAGCCCCAGCTCGGCGCGGGCTCGTTCCAGTGCGGTGCGCACAGTCGCGAAGTTCGGCAATGGCTGCACCGGAAAACGGGCGGCGTCGAAGCTGTATTCCATGGACGGAAACGAGGTCGCGCCCACCACCACCAGGTTCGGCAGCGCATCGATCGCGCGCACGGCCTCCACGAACTCATCCGCCCGGAAGCCGCCCTCCTGCCCGTCGAAAAAAACATCGCCCTCGTCCCAGACCCGTACCAGCACATGCTGCAAGCGCCCGATTTTCGCCGCCGCGGCGGAAACCCATTCGGCGGCGTGCAGGCTATACAGCGTGATGACGTCTGGATGCTGCGCAACCGCCCAGTCGATCTGATGTTTGGGGATCTGGTTGATCTGCCCGATATGCCCGATGGGAATCCCATAGCGGACCAGCATGCGCGCGCACTGCACATCGACCGCGACCGTCTTGTCGATACCGTTCGCCAGCGCGACCTTGGTCACCAGCGGATTGCGGGCGATTTGCTTGGTCATCAAGTAGGTGGTCAGCCCGAGCCGTTTCGCCTCGGCCGCCTGCATGCGCGCGTTTTCCGCCACCACATCCAGATCGAACAGAAAGCTATTGGCCGGCAACGCCCCAAGCTGATGCAGCTCGACTGCGGCATCGATCAGCTTCGGGTTCGATTCCAGCATTCGTTGCGCGAGCATGCGTCTCCCAGGAATGCAAACGGCACGGAACGCAGCCACGTCCCGTGCCGAATCGTAAACGCTCGCGACACTCGCTCGTGCGCTTATCCGCCCCGAACCGCGGGAGCTCCACTGGCGATGGCATCGAGCCGGGCGAATCCGAGGAGCAGCGGAATGGCCGCCGTGAAATGCAGCACGATCAATGCCACCGCCGACGATCCGTCCGCCATATACGATGGACCGATGATCGAAATCGCCAGCGCGGTGCTCCCGACGAACGGCCACCAGCGCTCCCGTCCCGATCGCCGCAAGAGGGTGTACACCCCCCACGCGACAAACCCCGCCAGCAGGGTGACGATCAGCACATTCGCCCAGCCGACCGGTTCATCCTCACCATTCATCTCGGCGATGGGCAGCACCCAGAGCCAGCGGATCAGTCCATAGACCGCCAGCGTCAGTCCAGTCGACACCCCGATAATCGACAACGCAGTCGTTGTTCGTGAATTCATAAATACCTCCGATAGTTCCCCGGTTCTCCTCATATATCGACCAGGGCGTCTATCGATGGTAGCCCACCCGTGTACACGTCGCCCTTCTCTGAGAGGGCAAATGCGGCCGGCAAACCTGCGGATTTCTTGGGATGTTTCCTCGTGTTGGCCGCTGCTGCCGGGAATCCGATCTGATGGCGCTCAGGATGACGACGAGCTGGCGCGAGCATAACGATCGGCTAGCAGGCGGACATAATCGATCAGTTCAGGCGGATCGAGCACGCGAAAATCCCGGTCGAGCGCCGCGCACCAGACGGCGATCGTCCACAGGGTGTCCGCGCCGGCTTCAAGCACGCAGCGTCCATCGGACAACGGGGTAACGGTGCCGACCGCGGCGTCGATATCGCGCCGCACGTCCTCCGCCGGAGCATCGATCTCGATATGCGCCACATACCGCCAGGCCGCCCGCGCGACATTGCGCGAGATATAGGCGGTGATATCCGGATCGGGTAACTCCCGCTCCCGAAAGAGCCGCCCGGTAGGATCGAGCCGGCCGATGCGGTCTGCCCGCCAGGTCCGCCAGTCGTTCCGCTCCAGATCCCAGGCGATCAGATACCAGCGGTCGCCCCAGGCCACCAACCGATGCGGCTCGACCATCCGCCGGGTCTCCGAACCGTCGTGCTTTCTATAGAAGAGGCGCAATGTCTCATGATCGCGACAGGCATTCGCCAGCAGCGCCAGCGTCTCGCTGTCCACCACCGGGCGTTCCCCCTCGGCCGGGACGCGCACCGCGAAGGCGCGCAACGCGTCGACTCTGCGACGTAGCCGCGTCGGGAGGACCTGCTGGATCTTGCTCAACGCCCGGGCAGATGCGTCCTCGGTTCCCGCCACTCCACTCGACTGCGCGACCGAAAGCGCCAGCACGATGGCGACCGCTTCCTCATCGTCCAGCAACAACGGCGGCAGCTCCGCCCCAGCCCCGAGTTGGTATCCGCCCTGGCCGCCCCGGGTGGCATCCACCGGATAGCCCAGCTCGCGCAACCGGTCGATGTCGTTGCGCACGGTGCGCCCACTGACCTGCAAACGCTCCGCCAGCTCCGACCCGCTCCAGCTCTTGCGCGTCTGCAACAGCGACAGCAGCTTCAACAACCGGGAGGAGGTGACACTTCTGCTCGTCACCTCCCAATGCACCCTATTTTCGACAGCGTGGACCGACCGGCGCAATGCGCGCCCGGACGTGCTATTCGTCGGGTCCGGTTTCCGTGATGATCAGCGGGCATACGCTGCATGCGTCTCGACCATGTTGGCTGAACCAGCGGCAGGTGCTCCGAATCGCGCATGGGCGCGGCGGAATCTTTTCGTGGTCGTGCAAAGCTTCGACTGCGGTGTCGATGACACCGCAGCGTTGCCCGGTCCAGAAGCCGCATTGCGATTCGACACAACGGTTGGCAAACCGAAACCGTCGTTCGGGCGCTCGGCCCTTACGGGTCTGGCGCACAAATTCCTCGTCAATGGTAATCGGTGGAACAACAAATCCCACCACCCCATTTGCCCCAACAATGCCCAGGAGTTGTGCCCCATCCACGCAACGCGAGCTGGGGCACATGAAGTCGGCGGATGAGTGCTCCGGATTGGCAGCCACGCTGATGTCGTCAGCGAATGCTGATCAACCGCTCGAACTCCTCGGCTGCGAATTGGTCGACCCACCAGATGCCCCAGGTGTGTCCATCCCACCAGGGCGGAAGTTTTCCGGAGAGCCTGGGATTCACAGGAAGCAGTGCTGCGGCACGATCTCCCTTGAGATCGAGGTCAGCGATGGCCTGGAGCGCTGCTCGTTGAATTGCGCCATTCACCTGCTGCAGTTGATCGTCCGACAGGTCCAAGCCGCTCAGGACCACGCGGAATTCTTCATGACCGGCCTTCTTTGCATTTGCCACGATGGTGCTCCTCTCGGGAATGATGCTGATGATTATGTGGAGCAGATTGCCGCCATCGTATTCCTGAGAGTTGGGAAAGTCAAGCATTGCGTCAAACAGAAAAACAATTGGATGAAAACGGTGATGTCGTTAAATCGCAAAGCCTCAAAATCAACCGAAAGATATTGAAAAGCGTCACATGCAGCTCGACGCACGCTCTATCGAGTCGTAGTGGCGGCACCTGTGGCCGCCAATCGCGCCAAAGCGCGATAACGGACGCTCCCCAAGCCCATCTTTCGAATCCGCGACGTGGCCATGGGTACGCAATGGCCACAGGTTCCCCGCTTTGGGCGGAGGAGCTGCCGTGAAGTCTACCGGGCGATCAGGAACGAAACCTGCCTAATCGCCCGATACCATGAGCTCAGTCGATTGGACGAATGCTTCAGGAGGAACCCAATGACCGCAACAACTGAGCTCACTATCCGCCCGTACACGATCGATATCCCCCAGGAACAACTGGACGACCTGCAATCCCGGCGGGCACACTCGCGCCTCCCCCAGATTCCCGCCGGAATCACGGATGCCTACGGGGTGCCCGATGCCTGGGTACGCGACCTGCTCGACCGTTGGCAGCACGGGTTCGACTGGCGGCAATGGGAAGCCAAGCTCAATGCCTACCCGCAATTCATGACCGAGATCGACGGCCAGCCGCTGCATTTCATCCATGTCCGCTCGAAGCATGAAAACGCCATGCCGCTGGTCCTCTTGCACGGCTGGCCGGGCGGGGTAATCGAATTCCTCGATCTGATCGGACCGCTCACCGACCCGGTGGCGCACGGCGGCAAGCCGGAAGACGCCTTCCATCTCGTCATCCCGGGTGGCGCGGGATTTGGTTTCGCGGGACCGCTGAATGAAACCGGCTGGACCACCAAACGCACCGCGAAGGCCATCGCCCGGCTCATGCCAGCCCTCGGCTACGACCGCTATGGTACCCAGGGAGGCGATTGGGGCGCCTTCGTCGGACCCGAGTTGGGGCGAATCGACCCCGAGCATGTCATCGGTGTGCATGTCAATGCCGCCAGCTTCGGATTCATCCCCTTCGGCGAGCTCTCCGAGGAAGAGCAAGCCGCCCTGACCGATGCCGAGCAGATCCGCTATGCCCGTCTCCGCAATTGGGAGCAGAACCTGAGCGGATATTTCAGGATCCAGGCCACCCGCCCGCAAACCCTGGCGTACAGCCTGACCGATTCCCCGGCGGGCCTTGCCGCCTGGATCGGCGACTGGTTCCGCGACCGCACCATCGACATCGATCGCGTGCTCGCCAATATCACCATCTACTGGCTGACGAACACGATCTCGTCGTCGATCCTCGGCTACTACGAGGACATGCACGCCGGCGAATGGCCCGGGTTTTCCACCACTCCTACCGGCGTCGCGAATTTCGGCGACGATGTCGCCATTCGCCAGTACGCCGAAATGATGAACACCATCGTCCACTGGTCGGAGTTCGACGAAGGCAACCACTTCGCCGCCATGTCCGCCCCCGACCTGCTCACCGAAGACGTCCGCACCTTCTTCCGCACCTTGCGCTAACTGACAGCCGATCGCACGCATAGGAACCGGTGGTGGGCAACGTGCCCTCCACCGGGTTCGCAGTCACCGTTCGAGATTCTTGCCGGACGCCAGGCACACCGCTCGACACGTCGAGGTTGGTCAGCGCACGCGCCTACATGCTTGCCCCCACCTGCCTCCGGAGGAGCCTTCATCGCAGCCCATGTCGTAGCTGTTACACGAGTGCACCCGCAGGCTCATTCCGACGAGCAACATGAGCCCGGTCTCCTTCGATCAGGCGTCGATTCGGTTCCGGCGACGAACCGCGAATCCGAGCATCGCAATTCCGCCAGTCGCCAGGAGCGCCCACAGACTGTTTGGCGCTGTGCCTGTGCCGGTTCCCGTTCCTGGCAAGCCGCCGGGTGGCGAGGTTGCGCTCGCATACGCCTTCGGTGTGTGGCTGGGCCAGGCGGTCGGATACACCGGATGCGTCGGTGTTGCGGTTGCGGTCGGCGCCACGCAGGCCGGCCCGGCTTGCAGCCAGAAACCGTAGTCATACCCATCCAGCACGTCAGCGCTGGCCCAGGCCAGATCGTCATCCAGGTTCTCGTGCCAGGTGTAGGAGGCGACGTAATGTCCCGCCGCCGTGTCGACCGATCCGGCCACGAGGGTATCCCTCGGCACGATCACCGTCGGACCGCCGGCGAACGAGATGGTGATGAAGTCCGGATTCGCGTCCGGGCTGACATCGTTTGCGATACCGAACAGCCAGGCAGCGCTGGGGTCACAATCGGTCAGGATGATCCTGGCCGAGATGGTCTTCAGCGCTGGTGTGACCGTGGCCGATGCGGTGGCTGTCGCCGATGCGGTGGCCGACGCGGTGGCTGTCGCGGAAGCCGTCGCTGTCTGGGTTGAGGTGCTGCTCGGCACCAGCGTCTCAGTCGGCGAGGCGGTATCAGTTGGCGTTGCCGATGGCGTGATCGGCGTGGCCGTGAACGTATCCGTCGCCGTGGCAGATGGCGGAACCGTTGTCGGCGTGAAGGTATCCGTGGGGGTGCTGCTTGGCGTGATCGGAGTAGGCGTGAAGGTATCTGTTGGCGTGCTGCTCGGTGTGATTGCCGTCGGCGTAAAGGTGTCGGTCGGCGTACTCGACGGGGTAATTGGCGTGGCCGTTGAGGTGTCTGTGGGAGTGGCGGTGGCACTTCCGTCGCCCAGGCACGCGGGACCTTCGGCAAGCGCGAACTCGTAATCCACCGAGGCGTCGACCACCGCCGAGGCCGAGGTTGGGAATTCGTCCAGCTCGCCGAACCAGTCGTACAGCGCCGTGAAGACGCCGTCGCTTTCGACAACGCTGAAGCGTGGGATGATCTCAGTTGCGCCGCCTGAGAAGGTCACCGAAATGACCGCGGGCGTCGCATCGGCGCTCACCGTATTCGAAACCGCGAACCGCCAATAATCTTCCCGTGGCAGGCAGGTCTCCAGATCGATCTCGCCAGTGATGGGCTTCGTCACGATGGTGGCGGTTGCCGTAGCGGTCACCGTCGCTGTCGAAGTCGCGGTTGCCGTCTGGGTTGGCGTGTTGGTTTCTGCGGGAGTCGTGGTGTTGGTGGGAGTCGGCGGCTCTGGGCACGGCGGACCTTGGGTGAGCTGGAATGTGGAGACCACGCCGTCATCGACCACGGCCGATGCCGAGTCCACCAACTCGTCCAGCTCGCCAAACCAGTCGTAGAAGGCCGTAAAGACACCGCCGCCCGAGATGACGCTGAAACGCGGAATCGTCTCGGTTGCGCCGCCCGAAAAGCTCACCGAGATGGATTCCGGAGTCGCCTCAGCGCTGACCGTATTGGAAATTTCGAACTGCCAAAACTCGCCGCGTGCACAGGTTTGCAGATCGATGATGGCAAAAATCGTAGTGTCCTCCGGTCGAACCGGTTCGGTGGAGGTCGCGGCCCCGATTTCGACCTCGACCGTTTCCTTAGCGGTTTCCGCAACTGCCACGGTTTCGACTGATTCGAGAGAAGGCAGCGGCGTTTCAGTTCCCGTGGCCTCGACCACTGGCGGTTCCTCGGCGTCCGCATCCTGGTCGAAGCCGGGCGCAGCCGTCGGCTCGATTACCGGCTCGTTTTCGTCCGCCTCGCTCGGAGGTGGCTCCGCAGGCTGCTCGATGTCAGGCGCCGAGGTGGCGGTGGGCGCCAACTCCGAAACGGCGGTCTGCGCGGCATCGCCAGGGTCCTGCCCCAGCGCGTCGCTCTCGATAATCGGCAGGCTGATCAATGCGAGGATCGCCAGCAAAGCCAGCAGCCCAATCGCCCGGGACGTCAAGAAACGCATACGTCGCTCCATACACTCCGATCGACAATGCGATCGACGATCGACACGGGAGGAGGTGATTCGCTTCGCCGCGGAAGAATATGTGCGCGAGAACTGTTTGCAAGAGTGAGTATACGGCCTTCCGTGGGCGGGCGAAAGTTGGCCCGCCCACGGATCGCGACGGTGAAACTAGACCGCGCTGCCCAGCTCGGCCGGACCGAAGCTGCAATCGAGATCGAGGTAGACCCCCTGCAGCCAGAAGGTGGTGTTGAGGTAGAGGTTGGCCTTCTCGGTCATTCCATTCGCGACGGCGACCTCATAGGCTTTGGACGTCGCGGTGAACATCCCCTCGAGCGTCGTGCAGGTGATGGATGTCGACTTCTTGGCCGAGGCCTCACCTGGATGCAGTACAACCGCCAGCAAGGCGAACGCTACCAGCAGGGCGGCGAGCCCGGCCCGGATGCCGGCAAGCGAGCGCGTCGAAGAGTCACGCACGGCGGGAAAGGCAGAATCGTGAGCAGCGATCGAGGATCGAGATGAAAATGTCGTTTCGATACGCGTCATGTCCAGTACTCCTTTGGTGTTCATACACATCACAAAACAAACGAGTGACAACGTCCGATTGGAAGGGCAACCGCGCCGCGGTGGGCGAGACTGTCCGGGTTTGCGCCATCGATCCCACCTCCTGCGTACCCAGAGCTTGCCCTGCGCATACGGCTGGGAATCACGGATTTGGTCGGCTCACGAGAACTGCGATACGTCGCAATTCATACGCGGGCAGGTGCCTACATGGTTGCCCCCCACCCGCCTCCGGAGGAGCCTTCACCGCAGCCCATGTCGTACCAGAGACCCTGCGTCGCCTGTGCAATCTTGTTCCAGTAGTTGAAGCCCTTGGTGTCGCCTGCGGCCTTCGCACCGAGCGCGTTGCTGAATGTGTATTGGAATCCCGCCTCGATCGTCGTGCAGACCAGAGACTCGGACTTGTACGCGGCGGTATCCGCGGCGCGACCGAATCCCACCATGATCGTCAACGCCACCAGCGCGGTGGCGATCCCGGCACGCAGCGCCCCTGGATGCCGTCTGGGGCGTTTGCTGGAGGGAGCAGGTGCTCCGGTCGATGATTGAATCCACGAGTTCATTCCGATGAGCATCATGACCCGTTCTCCTTCGATCTGATCGCCAGTGAGATCGCCATCGATCTCCTGATTCGAAGGATGCCGGAGGCGGGAACGCGCTCCATCGGCAGGTTTGCCTATTTGCGACGCAAGCGAAATCGTTCGGCTTGTAACGCCCAGGGATGCACGTATCTCGGGACGAGCACCAATTGCAGCGTGTGCCAGACACACCACCCCCGCTGTCATCCTGAGGAACGAAGGATCTCCTCGTCGCAGCGAGTGTCGCCAGACGACGCCACATCGCGGACGCACGCTTGGTTGGAATACCCGCCACGGTGCGGGCCGAAGATCTCGCTAGCGCAGGTACTGGCTACTGATCCAGCCGTTCTGCCCACCGCACACCACCGGCGTCCAGCCACCCGTCGCTGCCTCACGCACCGGGACGGTCACCCCGCTGTTGAGCACGGTGATCACATTCGCCTGACTCGTTGTTGGCGCGGTGCGGCAGTTGACCCGCGTGGTGGTCAACGCGGTCGGACCACTGGGGAGCGTCGCCGTCGCGGTCGGCCCGGGCGCGAGATAACTCGCGCTGATCCAGCCGTTCTGCCCGAAACAGACCACGGGATACCAGCCACGCTGCACCGCGCCGCGCAATGCCAGCGCCGTGCGCGCCGGCACCACGCCGATGATGGCGCTCCCCGTGCTCCCACCGGTGCGGCAGTTGACCCGCGCTGTGGTCGTCATCGTGGCCGAAGCCGGTACCGTGGACGTCGCCACCGGAACCGCGCTCAGGTAGCTGCTGCTGATCCACCCGTTTTGCCCAAAGCAGACCACCGGTGTCCATCCGCTCGAAACCGCCCCGCGCACCGGCAACGACGTCCCGCGTGACACGACCCCCAGCGACGTCGCGCTCGTGGTCGCTCCGGTCCGGCAGTTCACATTGGCAGTCGTCCGCACCATGGGAACGGCCGTGTTGGTCGCGGTCGCGCTCGCGGTATGTCGAGGCAGTCGGCGTGCTCGTAGCCGTACCAGTGCTGATGCTCGTCGCCGATACAATCGCGGTCGCCGTGTTCGTAGGCGTGCTCGTAGACGTGACGGTAGCGGTTTCCGTAGCGGTGGATGTGCTGGTCGATGTCGCCGTAGCGGTCGCGGTCGATGTGGATGTGCTCGACGCCGTTGCCGTGCTCGATGGCGTCTCGGTTGCCGTGGCCGTCGCGGTAGGCGTCGCGGTCGCAGTCGGTGTCTCGCTTGGAGTTTCCGAAGGGGTGCTCGTCGCCGTCGCGCTGCTCGTCACACTCGCGGTATTCGTCGCCGTCTCCGTAGGCACGTCGGTTGCCGTGCTCGTTTGGGTCGCGGTCTCCGTTGCAGTTCCCGTCGCGGTGATGGTCGGCGAGGCGGTTTCGGTCGCGGTCCCACTGGCCGTCACGGTCTCGGTCGGATTGCTGGTCGCCGTCACCGGAACGCCCTGCATGCAATTCGGCGCATACAGCAGCTCGAGCAAGCCTGTCAGCTCGGATGGAAGCTCCAAAGACGCGGAGACGAGCGCCTCACCGAGATTGCCATTGGACGAGAACCAGAGCTGCGCGGTGTTCTCACCGATGACTTGTTCGATATCAGGCGCAAGTCCGGTCGCTCCGCTCGCAAACGACAGCGCAACGGATGACGGCCAACTCGCGCCTCCCGGCAGCGTTCCTTGCACCGTCAGCCGGAAATACCAGATCTCCGGATTGATAGTGCACTCGTCGAACGTCGCCCAATGGGTCGTGGTGATCCCCGACCAGGTCGGTGTCGCACTTGCCGTTGCGATACTCGTCGACGTCGACGTATTCGTCGGCTCATCGGTCGGAGTGCTGGTGATGGTTGCCGTGTCACTTGGTGTCGCGGTCGCTGTGGTGCTCGGACTTGCAGTCGGCGTGCTGGTCGCCGTCTCAGTCGGTACGTCTGTCGACGTGCTGGATTCCGTGACGGTCGCGGTAGCCGTGGCGAGGTGAGTCTCCGTTGCGGTGGGCAAGCTCGTGCTGGTTTCCGTGCTCGCCGCAGTCGCGGTATCGCTTGGAAGTGAGGTTGGAGACGGGCTCGCCGTTGCCGGCACCGTTGGTGTTGCAGTTCCGGTAGCGGTCTCCGTGGCCGTGCTGGAAGCAGTAGCCGTGTGCGTGACAGGTTCGGTGGCGGTAGCCGCAACGGTGCTGGTCGCGATTGCGGACGGAGTCCAGGTCGCAGCCCCCGGGCTCCCCGGAGCGCAGAACGGCGCGTAGTAAACCAGCAGCGTGGCCACGACGCCGTGCGGCACCTCGACCGTGGCGGACACCAGCTTGTCGCCGAGCTGGTCTGCATAGGAATAGAAAATCTGGGTAAAGCCCGGGCCGGAAACACTACTCCCCTCGATGGCGAGCGCGGTTGCCCCGCTTTCGAAAGTGAGTTCCACCCCCAGCGGGTAGGCCGCATCGAACGGGAACGTGCCGCTGATATCGAGCTGGAAGGTCCAGCTCGACGCGTCGAACTGACACCCGGCAAAAGTCGCCGAGATCGTCACCGGCGGCTCAGGCGTGGCCGTTGCGGTCGTCGTCGGGGTGTGTGATACGGCCACCGTCGCGGATGGCTCGCTCAGCGTTCCCGGCTGGCAATTCGGCGCGGCTCGCACGCGGAAATCGATGTTCTGCATACCCGCCTTGGGAAGCGTGGCCGAGACCAGCTGCGCATCCAGATTGCCGTACCAGACCGCTTCCGTTTCGTATTCACCATTACCCCAATTGGTATGGAACGCAATCGAAGCAGTCGCCGTGCTTCCATCCGAAAAGGTGAGCGTCGGCACCGCGGTCGTGAGCGCGCCGAAATAGCGATAAGTGAGATTCCAGGAATCCCCATTGTTCGTGATGCAACCGCCAAAGTTCACCCACGCCCGTTCCAGGTCTTCCGTTGCCGTCGCGGTCGGGGTGAGCGACGGAGTCAGGGTCTCGGTCGGTGTGGCGGTCGGCGTTGTGGTAGGGATTGGCGTCTCGGTCGAGCCATCCGGCACGCCTTGCTGGCAGTTAGGTGCCCAGACCAAATCCAGCGCGCCAACAGTTCCGGCGTAGACCTCGGCAGTCGCGGACACCAACGTGTCCGACAGATTCTGGTACCAATTGAAGTAGGCCCACGACCCGACGCCGGGCACGGAATCGCCCCCTTGCTGGGCGACCGTCGCCGTCTCACCGTTCGCGAACGTCAGCGTGATCGAAGACGGCAGCCAGGACGCGTCGGCCTCGATGAACATTTGGAGATACCACCAGCTTTCCGGCTGGCAGGAGGCAAAGTTCGCCACGATCAGCTCGGTGCTGCTGGGAACGGTTGGCGTAGCGGTGACGGTTGGAGTATCGGTCACGGTCGCCGTGGCGGAGTTCGTTGGCGTCGCGGTCGAGGTCGCGTCACCTGCCATTCCAGGCTGGCAACTCGGCCCCTGCGTAAGCTCGAACCAGACCGACACGCCGGATGGCGCCTCCGCCGTCGCCGAGACAACATGGTCGCTCAGATGATTCGAACTCGGATACCACCCCGCCATACCAATGTCCCGGAGAGCTCCCGGTACGTTGCCTCCACGGTCTCAGTTGCTCCGCTGGCGAAGGTAACGAAGATGGATTCTGGAACCTGCTCCACCTATCCCGGAAGTCCAGGACCCAGAACCAGCCTGAGGGGGAGAGCGTGCAGTAGTCGAACCCGGCGGTTAGGTGGCCGTGGTCGGGGTGCTGGTGGCTGTAGTGGCTCGGTCGGGGCCTCGTCGCGGTCGACGGCATGGCCGGGGAGCAGTTCGGCGCGTACATCAACTCGAGCACTCCGGTCAGCCCGGTCGGCAGCGAGAGAGTTCCAGCCACGAGCGCATCGGTCAGATTATCCTGCGAACGGTATTCGAGCTGGGCCGCGTTCTCGCCAAGAGTCTCACTGATCTTGATCGCCGTGCCGGTTGCGCCGCTGGCGAACGTCATGTCGACGGCTGCCGGCCAACTCGCGCCGCCCGGAAGCGCGCCCTGTATCGTCAGCCGAAACTGCCAGAGCGCTGCGTTTGGCGCACAGTCGATAGACGTGGCCGAAATCGGCGTCGTCGTTCCGGACCAGGTTGGCGTCGGCGTAACCGTCGGGATCGCTGTTGCCGTCGGACCGGGAAGGGAGCACGCCGGACCGGATTTGAGATAGGCAATCGGATTCAGGCTGCTGGACACTTCTCCGGACACGGTTACGAGCTGATCGCCGGCCCCAAGATTCGCGTAGCTGACGTAAGTGCCCCGATATCCGCTGCCTTCGACCCAGGAGTTGCCGCTGAACGAGACGGTCGCCAGCGCACCACTGGCAAAGCTGAACTCCAGGCTGGAAGGGAACGCGGATTGGTCCAGGGAGAGATGGACCAGCCAGTAGTCGGGTAGATCGTGCATTCGGTGATGTTCAGCGGAATGCCGACCTCCGAAGCCGCTTGCACAATCGCCGCCTCTGCCAGCGTGGCGTTGGGAACCAGCGTCTCGGTAGGAAGCACCGCAGGCTCGGTTGGTGCGATCGGAATCTCAGTCGGCGGCTCGGGAACGGGTGTCTCCGTCGCAATCTCGACCGGCAGTTGCTCCTCCTGCAGGTGTTCCTCGACGACCGGCGTGCCATCCGACTGCGCCAGTGCCAGAAATCCGGCGTTGCTCGACCCCAGGATCAGCAACACCGACAACACGAGCACAAACGCAAGCGACCACGACCCGGCACGGGAGCGCATCTCGGCAGACCTCGAAGAATGTCGATCGAATGGCGATATTGTATTGCGAAACTGTCGGACTCTAGCAACGACCGGTCACGATGTCAATAAATCCGGAAGACCCGGAATTGCGAGAAGGCAACGAACCCTCGGGCGACATCGGCCCCGGGGTTGCGTTGCCTGTGCAGGACAACAAAGCGAGGCCAGAACAGATTGCAAGGAGCATTGCGCCGCTCGCGAATCGGCAAACCCGATGCGGTACGAGTCCGCGCCAATCGCGAGAGGACAGCAGCCGTTCGACCAGGTCGACTGGAGCAAGTTCCGCCTCTCCCGGGAGACCGCCCGCCGGCGCAGGCATCGCCCTCGCCATTCGGCGCATCGGCTCGGCCAGACGGTCGGCTGGGCTGGATGCGATGGCGATCGCGGTGGCGCGGCTCATGGCAGGTGGGCGCCATGAGCATGAAGAAGTCGCCCAGCCGCGCCGCAATTCCGTAGCTGCAGACCTCCGTGTCTGCCGGTTTCGCAAGCTTGCCGTCGCCCGGCAGCTCGTCTCACGACCGCGTCAGCGCAGGTAGGTACTACTGATCCAGCCGTTCTGATTGCTGCACACCACCGGCGTCCAGCCGTTCGATGCCGCGCCCCGCACCGGCACCGTCACCCCGCTGTTCAGCACGGTAATGACATTGTTCGCGCTGGAGGTGGGTGCCGTCCGGCAGTTCACTCGGGCGGTGGTCACCGCAGTTCGTGCCGCGGGCATCGTCGCGGTCGCGGTCGGCCCCGATTGCAGATAGGCGCTGCTGATCCAGCCGTTCTGCCCGAAACAGACCACCGGGGTCCAGCCTCCCGATGCCGCTCCGCGCACCGGCAGCGTCGAGTTCTTCGGAACCACCCCAAGCGAAGTCGCGCTCGTGGAATTGCCCGTGCGGCAGTTCACATTGGCGGTCGTCACCACGGTTGGAACGCGGGTGCTCGTCGCGGTAGCGCTTGCCGTACGGGACGCGGTCGCCGTGCTGGTAGGAGTGCCGGTTGCGGTGCTCGACGGGGTCACGGTCGCGGTTGCCGTGGCGGTTTTCGTCGCCGTACTCGATGCAGTCGCAGTTGCAGTTGCAGTTGCCGTCGCCGTCGCGTGTCGTTGTGACAGTCGACGTGGCGGTGAGCGTTGCGGTCGCTGTCGGTGACGGGGTAATGGTCGCCGTAGTGGTGGGTGTGCTGGATGGGATCGGCGAGGGCGTGTTCGTCGCGGTGTTGGATGGCGTGACCGACGGGGGCACCGGCGTGTTGGTCGAGGTCCGGGAGGGCGTCGATGACGGGGGTACCGGCGTGTTCGTCGACGTATGTGTTGGCGTGGACGATGGCGGCGCCGGCGTGTTCGTGGGCGTTCTGGTTGCCGTCGACGATGGCGGTACCGGCGTGTTCGTCGACGTATTGGTTGGCGTGGACGATGGCGGCACCGGTGTTCTGGTCGGCGTCGAGGACGGCGGCACTGGCGTGTTGGTTGACGTTCTGGTCGGCGTCGAAGATGGCGGCATTGGCGTGTTGGTCGACGTTCTGGTCGGCGTGGACGACGGCGGAATCGACGTGGGGGTGAACGTCCTGGTCGGCGTCGAAGACGGCGCGAGCGTGGTCGCGGTCGGGCTGGTTGCATTGGTCTGGCACGCCGGACCGGACCGGAGCGTGAAGTTGTACGTCACGCCATCCACTCCTGCGGCGCTCGCACTCACCACCGTGCGGTCGGCATTGCCCGCCAGAATGTACCGGGTGATATGCACGCCGCCCGGCGGGGAGAGCGTGGTCCCCCCGGGAACCGTCACCGAGCCATCGGTAAAGGTGACGGTGATCGAACCGGGATTCGCGGTAGGCGAGTCGATGTTGAGGATCTGGAAGGTCCACTCGGTCGCCGAGAAGAGGCAGGTCCCGAGGTCGATACCGGCGACCAGCTCCGCCGCGGGCAGCACGGGAAGATCGGTGACCGCTGTTTCGGTGGGAGGAGCGGGATCGGGAGCAGCCGTGTCAGTGGAAGGGACCGCAGTGGACGACGGTTCCACCGCGACCGGCGAGCCCGCATCCTGCGCGGCAGCCGCAGGCAACCCCGAAAGGCCGATGAGCGCGAACAGGGCACACACCCCCAAGGAGCGCACAAGAATTCGCCGCATGGTTCCCTCCCCAGAGAACGTGCCTGCCAGCCACAGGGTCGCGCCACACGGCATGGGATCCGCTCGCGTACGTACGCAAGTCTTGGCGTCGAACCGCATTGTACCGAACAGTTTCTCCAGGAAACAGTGCAGCCTGCCCAATTAACGCTGACAACGTGATCGACTGGTCCGAAAGGCGTAGCGCCACCATTCATGGCGGTTGTCACACCGAAACCCTGCTTCGTTTCGTGCAGGGTAGGGAGGCCCCATCGCACCATTCGATTCGGCAGGTGGGGAATCGGTCTCGCCCCCGCGTTTGGGGAGCAAACAAGTCGCTCAGGCGGTGTGTATCCGGCCCGGCAGGGGGTTGACCACGATCGAATCGGCCCGCTCCTCGATCTGCGCGAGCTCGTAGTTCAGCTGCAGCCGCATCCAGAACCCTGGCGTGCTGCCAACCGTTTTCGACAAACGCACCGCCATCTCGCTCGAAAGCCCGGAGCGCCCGTTCATCGAGCGCGAAAGGGCGCGGCCGCGAGACATTCAGCATGTGGGCGGCATCCGTCACCGTCAGCCCCAGTTCGTCGATGCTCCCCCGCACGATCCGTCCCGGGTGCACTGGGCTGTTCATCAACATTCCGTTTCTTCCTCTAGTAGGACCGTCGATTCAGTCGGTCTTCGTTCGCCACGGCGTCGACAAGATCAGGTCATCTGAAATAAGAAACCCAGATACGCGATAAAATAGCAAGATTTACCAAGAAATTTCGGCCAGATTCTCCCCGGTGACTCGTATAGTAGCCCTACTGATTCGAGTTCGTGCAATTTTGCACGAACTTCGAAATGGGTCCGGGCGCAGCGCGGCTCGCGGACTCGCCGAATCTCCGTTTTCGTGTCCAGGGAGGTTTTTTGTGACACGCTTTTCCCGCCGTGTGGCGCTGTCCGCGCCGGTTGCTGCCGCGCTCGGCTACGCCGTTTCGCGTCCCGCCTTCGCCGTGCTGGCCCAGGACGCTTCACCTGTCGCGTCGCCCGTTGCGGCGGTGCTGCCGGTCACGGTGACCGATTCCACCGGCGCCGAGGTGACCATCACCGATATCTCACGCATCATCCCGCTCAGCGGTGACATTGCCGAGATCGTCGTTGCCCTGGGACTGGAGCCGAACATCGTTGCGGTCGATGTTTCCGCGGTCTACCCGGAGTCGCTGCTGGCGCTGCCGAAAGTCGGCTACGAGCGCGTGCTCAATGCCGAGGGCATCCTCGCCATGGAGCCGACCGTGGTGATCGGCAAAGCCGCCGCCGGTCCGCCGGAAGTGATCGAGCAGGTCCGCAACGCCGGCGTGCCGGTGGTCATCATCGACTCGCCCGAAACCATCGAGGCTCCCAACGCCAAGATCGAAGCCGTCGCGACCGCGCTCGGTTTGCAGAACGACGGCGCCGCGCAGGCGCTCGACGTCAAGGTTCACGATGAGATTCAGGCCGCCATCGAGCTGGCCGGCCAGGCGGCCACCAAGCCGTCCGCGCTGATCATCCTTATTCAGGAAGGCGGCGTGCAGCTCGTGGCCGGTGGCGGCACCGTCGCGAATGCCATGCTGGTCGCCGCTGGCGCCACCGATGCCGCGGAAGCCGCCGGCATCATGGGCTACCAGCCGGTGACCGCGGAAGCCCTGGTGGCCGCCGCCCCGGAAATCATCGTCACCCTGACGATGGGCGCCGAGGCGGTTGGCGGGATCGAGGGCGTGATGGCCCTGCCGGGCGTCGCCGAAACCCCGGCCGGTCAGAACGGCCGCATCTATCTCTATGACGACGAGATGCTGCTGGGCATGACCCCGCGCACCGGCGAGCAGCTCATGATCATGATTGCCGATTTCCATCCCGATCTGGCCGGCGCCACCCCGGAGGCAACCCCGGCCGGGTAGAACAACGCTCGGTAGGGGCAACCCCCTGTGGTTGCACCTCGCGATCGTAGCGCAGGGCCTCCGTGCCCTCTCGTAACCGGCGTAGTGCAGGACGTCCCTGTCCTGCCGTTCTCCGGCTATCGGGCTCCGGACTCCGGACCCGTAAGAAGGAGCGCACCACCACCAATGAGCCTGGTTGCCGGTGAAAACCGGTCCCACCGGTCTCGGATCACGACGGGAACGCGAGGCGGCAATACGGTGCCTCGCGTCTCCGCGTCTGTGCTTTTGCCGGTCATGCTCCTCATCCTGCTGGCGTCGATGGTGCTCAGCGCCATGCTCGGCGCGGTGCATGTGCCCCCGCGCGAAGTGGTCTCCATCGTCGTCGATCACCTGCTCGGTTTCCTGGGGATCCACCTGGACGGCGCCTATACCCAGCAACAGGACGCGGTCGTCTGGTCGATCCGCCTGCCGCGCATCCTGCTCGGCGTGATGGTCGGCTCGGCGCTGGCGGTCTCGGGCGCCGCCTTGCAGGGCATGTTCCGCAATCCGCTGGCCGATCCCGCCCTGATCGGCGTCTCCAACGGCGCGGCGCTCGGCGCGGTGCTGGCGCTGGGGCTCAGCCTCACCGTCCTCGGCCGCTGGACCACCCCCGTCTTCGCCTTCGTGGGCGGCGTGACCTTCGCCTTGCTCGGCTACGCGCTCGCCCGCCAGAACGGCCGCACCGAAATCGTCACCCTCATCCTCGCCGGTATCGCGCTCAACACCTTCGCCGGCGCCGGGGTCGCGCTCATCACCTTCATCGCCGACGACGCCCAGCTCCGCGCCATCATCTTCTGGTCGATGGGCAGCCTGGGCGGCGCCACCTGGCGCAGCGTCATCGTGGCCGCGCCCTTCGTCATCGCCGGGTTGATCGCCTCCTTCTGGTGGCGCCGCCCGCTCAATCTCATGACCCTGGGCGAACGCGAAGCGCGCCATCTCGGCGTGCAAACCGAGCGCACCCGTTTTCTGGTGATCGTCTTCACCGCCCTCATGACCGGCGCCACCGTGGCGGTTGCCGGTGTGGTCGGCTTCGTCGGGCTGATCGTGCCGCATGTCATCCGGCTCATCTCCGGCCCCAACCACCGCGTGCTGCTCCCCGCCTCCGCCCTGGGCGGGGCGATCCTGATCGTGCTGGCCGACCTGATCGCGCGCACCATCATCTCCCCGCTGGAGCTGCCGCTCGGGGTGCTGACCGCGTTTATCGGCGGTCCCTTCCTTTTAATATTGATGCTCAAAACCCGCCGCGCCGAAGGAGGCTGGGGATGACCGCCATCCTGCAGGTCGAGCGCGTCGGTATTCAGGCGAGTGGCCGCTGGCTGGTGCGCGATGTCTCGTTCGAGCTGGAACGGGGCGAAGTGCTCGCCATCCTCGGTCCCAACGGCGCCGGGAAATCGACCCTGCTGGCCGCCATGGCCGGCGACAGCGTGCCCGCCGAAGGTTCCATCACCTTCGAGGGCGCCTCGATCTTCGCCTTCAAGCCGATCGAGCTCGCCCTGCGCCGCGCGGTCCTCCCCCAGCAAACCTTCGTGCAGTTCGCCTTCACCGCCCGCGAGATCGTGGAGATGGGCCGCGCCGCCATCGACCGCGATCTGGTCGACCGCGCCGTGGTCGACCGCGTCCTGCACGAAACCGATGTCTACGACCTGCAGCACCGCATCTTTCCCACCCTCTCGGTCGGCGAGCAATCCCGCGTCACCCTCGCCCGCGTCCTCGCCCAGGAAACCCCCGTCCTGCTGCTCGACGAACCCACCGCCGCCCTCGACCTGCGTCACCAGCAGCTCGTCATGGAGCTCGCGCGCGATCTCGCCAGCCGCGGCTCCGCCGTCGCCGTCGTGCTGCACGACCTCAACCTCGCCTCCGCCTACGCCGACCGCATCCTCATGCTGCGCGAAGGCCGCATCGCCGCCCTCGGCACCCCCCGCGACACCCTCACCGAACCCATCCTCAGCGACATCTTCGCCTGCCGCGTCTCCGTCATCCCCCACCCCGAAACCGGCCTCCCCCTCGTCCTGCCTATGACGCGGCTGCCCCCGTAATCGCAAGATGAACGCACAAAGACCCTAGAACACATTCCCAGCGCAATTATCATTGGCATAATGTCTGGACCATAATTCCGCGAATATCTGTTTGCAGTTACCAGATCTTCAGTGAATCTCTAAGGCAAGTCCACAATCGTACCCAGGAGGATTGAAGTTGAAACGCAAAGGTTTAACTTTGCCTGAACTTGCGCCGCTTCGAATCGAATTATCAAGACTCTACAGGAGCCAAAGCGACTGTGAGCGCGTGCTGGACTCGGCAGGACTTGACCATTCACGTATCACCCTTTCTGGAAGTTCCGCTAACGCCTGGCATCAGATCATAGTAGAAGCAAATAATCAGAATCGCCTGGTTGACGTAGTGGCTGTTGCGGCAGCGGAATATCCAAGTAACGAGATAATCGCTCGTGTGGCAGCGGAGCTGGCTCTGGAAATTCGCCAGAGAACGGATGCCAAGCCGATCACCTGGAGAGGTTCAAACAATACTGATAGCGCTGAGAAAATACTTGGAGCTGTCAGCTCGCTCGTGCCAGTAGCTAACCTGCTTCGTGGGTGGCAGGTTCAGGCCTCCGTTGCCCGAGTTAAAGTTCCTGAAGGCTTCGGAAGTGGATTCCTCACAGAATCAAACCTCTTTGTCACAAACAATCATGTGATTAGAAGCTCAACGGAAGCGAGCGCAGCCGCTATCGAGTTCAATTACCAACTCGATGAAAATGGAAATGTGCAACAAGTGGTCCAATTCGGTTTAGATCCAGAGAATGGGTTTCTGACTTCTGCTGATCAAGACTGGACCGCAGTCAGAGTCCAGGGGAATGCCAATGAGCAGTTTGGAGCCATCCCATTTTCGGATAAACCCGTCGAGGTGGGAGACCGCGTCAACATTGTTCAGCATCCGCTGGGTGGCCTGAAACAAATCGCACTCTTCCACAACTTGGTCGAGTACGTAGACGACACCGTCGTCCAGTACCTGACCGATACGCAAGAAGGTTCGTCCGGATCTCCAGTATTTGACCAAAATTGGGAACTGGTGGCTCTTCACCACTGGGGTGGCCTGCTGCCCGAGCCAACCACCGGGCGGAAATACTACCGGAATGAAGGAATCAGAACCGATATCATCCTCGAACAGATTGCTGCCCTCTTTTAAGGGAGGCCCCGATGGACAGCGAATGCAGTGGACCGTCCCTTGCGCAGCTCAGGCAAGTCTTGGAAGGATTGTACCGAGACGTGCCGAGCCTCCAACGTGTTCTCGATGATATCGAGGTCGATTGGAGTCAAATCCAACAAAACACGTCCCTCTCCAACATGTGGCATCAAGCAGTCCGCGAAGCCTGCCGCCAACAAAAGCTCCTAGACTTGGTCTCCGCTGTCCGATCTGATTTTCCTGAGAACCCACGCCTCCGGGAAGCGGCCCAACTGATTGAAGGGCGTGTGTCGGCGAATCCGGGTGAAGCTCAGAATGCATTCGCTAAGCCTGTGTGGTTGGGAGACCCTGTTGCACCATCACGCAATTTCACGGGCCGAGACGCTGAGATAGAACACTTAAGCCGTCTTACCGAAAACTCGGACGGCGACGGTCCAAACGTCGTTGTGGTGCACGGAATGTCTGGCGTCGGAAAGACTCAACTGATTCGGCATTGTCTCAGCCAAATTGACAGTCGCAACCGAACAATTATCTGGATTTCAGCCGCGAGTGAATCACAAGCTATAAGTGGCATGGCGCAAGTCGCGGTAGAACTCGGCGTTGAGAGTGCCCAAATCATGGGTGAAGTCGAAGGCGCCCGGTCCACAAGGAAGTGGTTGGAGGAACATCCAGAGGCCATGGTGGTCTTCGACTCTGCCACCGTACCCGCGATCCGCGACCTATTGCCTCAACACGGCAACTGCAGAGTATTCATTACCAGCACGTCGCCTAACTGGAGAGGAATCTCGCGACACGAAATCCGGGTACCCCCGCTATCTGAGATCGACGCCATGGAGTTTTTGGCGAACCGTTCAGGCAAAGCCATAGACGGCGACACTTACGCGATTGCTGCGGAGCTAGGAAATCTACCCATTGCGCTCGAACAGGCGGGCGCGTACATAGAACAAGCAGATATCGGGCACAGCGACTATTTGGGTTTGTTACGAACTTCTATCCAGGAATTGATGGATGCGGCGTCGCCTTCGGCTGATTATCCAACAAGCTTCCTTGCCGCACTTCGTCTATCAGTCACGAAGGCAGATGACTTAGCGAAGGGATCATTGGAGCTAATGGCGTTCATGGCTCATTTGGGGCCAGCGCCAATCGCAAGAGAGCACTTGAAAAGAGGTCTGGAGGAGCTTTGGGAGAATTCAGATAGCCAGCTTACAGAAATTGAATTCAATGGGCTCATTTCGTCTTGCCGCTCATATTCCCTCATAGATTCAGCCGACGATTATGTCTCAATTCATCCATTAGTTGCTAACTGCATCCGGGCCGAGATTTCCGCGGAGCAACAGAGGGTTCGGTCTTTGATCGCATTGATGGCTTTTTCGCAATTAATCCCTATTGATCGCGATGGTTCTGAAGACTGGTGGATTTATAAGGAGCTGAGCCTGCACGCCATCACCCTGTTCTCTAATGTGGATATGGACGATTTAAGGCACGAGGCTATTTACGAATTCCTTCGTCGTATGATCGTCTACCTTGCAAATATCGGACGAAGAAGCGAGGCGTCACAGCTTGCATTGATTGAGATGGAATTCACCAAATCAGAATTCGGAGAAGAAAGCTGGCAGTACGCTGCCGCTTTGAATAGCATGGCTGGGGGGCATGTTTCGGAGTCGGAGGAGGTTGCAGGCTCTAGGTCTGAATATTTATGGCAAGCAATCCAGATTCTGGAAGCCATGGAAGATCGGGACAGGTTTAGCACCCACTTGCTGGGAGTCGTGTACAGCAATTATGCCCGGAAATTCTTCCACGAGGGTGGATGGGACATCGCAATTACTTATTTGCAGAGGGCGCATGCGATTCACTCGGAGACCGAGGGCCCAGATTCGATCGCAGCGTCGATTGATTTAAATAACCTGGCAATGGTGTACCGAGAAACCGGAGATTACGATCGGGCCTTGCCTGCATTTGAAGAGGTTGTGACGAATCACCGAAAGAATTTGAGTGCTTTCGATTATCGATTGAGCGTGGCGCTACTCAATCTTGCTACAGTCGAATCGGTGCGGGGGAATAAGGCTAAAGCCGAGCAGCTCCTTGCAGAGGCAAACGAAATCGATGATGCGATCTACGGAGATGTGTATTTGCGTGATCGCATTACCGCTATAACAGGACGAGCCGCGCTTCTTTTGAACCAAGGTGAATATTCGCAGTCGGTAAAGATGTATGATCGTGGCATTGAGATCATCGAAGCGCAAGCTGGTTCAGTTGATGCTCAGTTTCTAGTCAAATTACGCTCCGAACGAGAGTCGGCGTATAGAGAGATGATGCGCCAGGTATGGAAGGCCGTCTCGCCTCGCACCATATTTACGGATACAGAGGAGAGAGTGCGTCAGTTAATGGCGATGCAACGCGTGCTGGCTGAGAATGACCTATCACCCAGTATTGTCAACTTTCGAAATCACGATGCGTGAAACGCTCTTTAGGCTCCCAGTTAACCCCGATTAGCCTCCTCATCCACATCCACCAACTTATCGCTCTCCTCCCCAGGATCCTTCTCCCCCAACCCCGTGTCATGATCGGGCCGAGGCGTATACGCCCCCAGCTTCATCAACCCCGCCAGCTGCTGATCCTGCGGCAGATCCCCCAGCAACACCTCGGCCAGATGTTGCGCCTGCTTCGAATCGACCCGCATGTCAGCCGATCCAAACTCCCCCGTCATCGCCCGCTGCACCCGCTCCGGCTCCACCCCGAACGCGCTCGCGATCTCATCGAGACCGAAGGTCGCCTCGACCCCGCTCTCCTCACCGGCTGGGGCATATTCACCAACGCGCTCGGTATTCTCCACGGTGCATCCTTTGACGTAACGATCTGCGGGCGTCCCTGAACGACCATCTTCGCGGTCTGACCACCCGTTCCTCTAGTCTGCCGCAGGACCTCCGGAGCCATCCGTTTTCGCGGGCGTGGCGGAGCGTCGTGCCCGCCGCCCAGGTCCGCCGTACGAACATCTGAACCGCAACCGCAACCAGGTCCGGAGGGACGAGTTGCCAACCCCTTGACAAGAGAAGAACATATGTTCTATAGTATGAGATAAGCGGCACGTTCGGCAAGGAGCGCATGACCTGGGCAGCAGATCATCGTTGCCCGGGCTGGTTACCCGTCATCCTCACTCGGTGCTGGATCCCGGCTCGGCCGAGCGTCACGGTCGATCCCACCGCCTAATTGAGAACCCCTAATCGATTACCTGATCCCCATTTTCTGTTTCCGCTCCCAACCCGTCCTCAGTCCCGGAGGGACTTCGCGCTGTGAGCCCCTGGCTTCAGCCTGGGGACTGCGGCAGCGAGCGGCCCGCCCCGTCCGCCTGATCACCGGTCATTGGCTCGGTGCTGGATCCCGGTTCCCCTGCGGAACGTCTCGGTCGATCCCACATCCTGCATGCGTACGCCCCTGATCGATTGCGATTTCCATACCGGCACCGATCCGCTGCGCGCAAAACAACGCTCCCCGGATCGAAATCCAGGGAGCGTTCGCTTATGAATCGAATTTGTCGCCGTCAGGCAACCGACGCACTACCGGCGCGCGGCGTGCCCGGCGGTTCATGCCCGCCACCGAAACCGGCGACAGCGGCCGGCCGATGGTGTCGATGAAGAGCGCGCACTCACCACCGGTGGCCGGCAGCTCGCCATCGAGCACCTCCACCGAATAGGAGAGCGTGTCGTCGATCAGCATCGGATCGGTCAGCACCACGACCACATCCAGCACGCCGTCGGGCTGGAAGACCGAAAGCACCGCATTCGGCGGATTGGTCGCGAAGCTGTCGTCCCCCTCGCCCCAGATGTCCACGAATTCGGTCGAGCGGATATGCCCGGCAATCCGCTCCGGCCGGTCGGAGAAATAGAGGGTCGACGGCGCAACCTTGTGCAGATTGATGCTGCCGTCTCCGGCGGTCACCGAATGCGCGGTTTGCACATACAGCACTTCCACGGTATCGCCCTCGATAACCGCGTGTGATCCTTGCTCGGTCATTGGTTGTTTCACTTTCCTGGCCCAACCGGGCCAACCTGTGCGGGAACCGTTGGTCATATCGCCACCGGCCCGATGGGAAGAGTTCGATCGGCGCTATCGACAGCGCGGTAGGATGCAGTGTGACGCCGATTGCGGGGAAGATGCATGGCTCCAAAGGGGTAATTCGCTCCAGCGCGCCCTCCGGACGAGCCTTCAAACCACCCGCAGCGCTGCCCACGCCACATTCCGCTCCGGTACCATGACGTTCTGACTGCGGTGATCGATTGCCAAAAACGGGGGCTCCATGTCACAAGGCGCATCATCAGATTCCACGGCCATCGACCAATTGCGCCGCCAGCTGTCCGGCACCGTCATCGCCCCCACCGATCCCGAATACGACACCGAACGCCGGGTCTGGAACGCGATGATCGACCGCTATCCCGCCCTCATCGTCCAATGCCGCGACACCCATGACATCGCCGCCACCATCGCATTCGCCCGCGCGCACGAGCTCCCCCTCACTGTCCGCGGCGGCGGGCACGGTGTCGCCGGCCGCGCGGTCTGCGACGGCGGCGTGATGATCGACCTTTCCCGAATGAAGGAGATCACCATCGATCCCGAGCGCAACACCGCCGTCGTCCAGGGCGGCGTCACCTGGGCCGAGCTCGATACCGCCGGTCATCACGCCGGTCTCGCCACCACCGGCGGGGTCGTCGCCACCACCGGCGTCTGCGGGCTCGCCATGGGCGGCGGACTCGGCTACCTCATGCGCCCCTTCGGTCTGAGCTGCGACAACATCATCGCCGCCGAAGTCGTCACCGCCGATGGCCAGCTCCTCACCGTCGACGCGCACCACCATCCCGATCTCTTCTGGGCCCTGCGCGGCGGTGGCGGCAATTTCGGCGTGGTGGCCTCCTTCACCTTCCAGATGCACCCGCTCCAGCAGGTCGTCGGCGGAACCCTCGCCTTTCCATTAGAAGAGTTCCCACGCATCGCGCGCATCTACCGCGATATCGCCGCCGCCGCGCCCGACGACCTCACCCTCTACCTCAACGCCGGTCTCTCCCTCGATGGGCAACCGGTCGCCAACCTGGACGTCTGCTACGCCGGTCCGCTCGACCAGGCCGATCGGGTACTGGCGCCCCTGCAAGCGTTCCCCACGCCGTTCGCTGGTACCATCGAGCCGAAACCCTATCTCGACGTGCAGATGCAGCTCGCCGAAGCCTTCCCAACCGGCATGCTCCACTACTGGAAATCGAGCTTCATCGACGAGGTCTCGGACGGCCTGATCGCGGCCATCCACCAGCGCACCAGCCGCATCGATCTCCACCGACCAGAAACGCTGCTATTTCGCCATCGAGCAGCTCGGCGGCAAGGTCGCCCAAATCCCGCCCGACGCCACCGCCTTCTCCGAGCGCACCGCCGCCTTCTCGGTCGTCATCGTCGGCGACTGGACCGATCCCGCCGACAACCCCGAATGCATCGCCTGGGTGCGCGAAAGCTGGGACGCCATCCAGCCCTTCAGCCGCGCTTCCGCCTACGTCAACTATCTCGACGCCGGCGAAGAGCAACGCACCCCCGCCATCTACGGCGCCAACCTCCCTCGCCTCGCCGCCATCAAAGCCACCTACGACCCCGACAACCTCTTCCGCCACAACCACAACATCCTGCCCACCCGCCCGGCATGACAAGACCGCAACCGCAAACTACCCCTGGCACGAGGGCTCTATGCACGGAGGTGATTGGACGTTCTCATAGCGGAACCCCGCCCTGCAAGACTGTCATCCTGACCGAAGGGAAGGATCTCCTCGCCGCAGCGAGTGGTACGAGTGACGACGTCACAAGATGTGCAGGAAACTCTCGATACAATCGTCTTAGTCCAGCTTGAACACCTGAACCTCGCCCACCATCCCCATCCACGTTCCCGCAAAGGTCAACGTGAAAAACAGCGCGCCCGACCCGGTCCAGCTCACCGAAACCGTAGCGTGATCCTGCCCGGCCGGCATCGTTTCACTGACGATCCCCCACGGCCCGCGCATACGAACCTGCGCATTCGGACCGTGATACCGCGCCACCACCACATAGTCACCCGCCTCCGGCGCGGTGAAATCGGCATAGACCACCGTCCCATCCCAACTCCCGGGAGGCGCCTGGTTGGGAAAGCAATAGACCAGATTCGCCGGCGAATCCCACCGGCTGGCATTGAAGCAATAGAGCGCCGCCAGCCCATCGAACCACGGCGCCCGCGCGCTCAACTTCACCACCGACGTAATCAGGCGGTCACCGGCGATCGCCTCCGCCGCAGCCAGCAGATCGTCTGTCACGAGCGGCGCAACCGCATCGCCCCGCCGGTTGGCCTCCACCGCGGCATCGAGCGCCAGAACCTCAGGGGATTGATCGTTCCGAAGTGACATGGTGGTCCTCCACTTCTGGGTAACAGGGTCGGCAAGCACGCGAAGCTGAAGATGTTTCCATCATAGCGATCCGCACACGACCCTGCCGGAAAAGGACTTGCTCCATGGCCGCCGGCCTTATGCCGGCACCGCACCACCACGCCCCAGTCCCCACCCGCAAACCACCGCTCGCATCGAGGGGGTTTTAGCCCAGGGTTTCAACCGTGGGTTCTCAGCCTGGTTGCAAATCACCCAACGAGCGAACGACTACGCCGGAAAGGGATGCCGGCCCAAAAAGTCGAGACTCACCCGGTCGAACTCCGCCGGCATTTGCAGAAACGGCAATGACCGGCCCCTTCGAAGAGATGAAACTCCGACCCGGGAATCTGCGCCTGCACTGCCAGCCCATACGACGGCAAAGTCGTGATGTCCTGGCTCCCCACCGTGATCAACGTCGGCGCCACGATCGAGCCCAGCCGATCCCCTGCGTCATACGCCAGATCGGCTTCGAAATGCCCCGCCAGCGCAATCGGATTCGGCAAGTTCTTGAAGAACCGCTCCTGCTGCTGCGAAAGCTCGGCATCGTGCGCGTTCACATAGTCAGGTGGATTCAGCCACACCACCGAGTTCGGCCCGAAGATCTCCCACAGCTCGCCCCGCACCAACTGCAACCGGATCTCCAGTTGCCGCCGCAGATGCGGATAGCTGCTGACCCGATCGAACGTCGAATGCAACTGCAACGAATGCACCAGATCCGGACGCGCCGCCGCAATTTCCTGCGCGATCAACGCCCCCATCGACTGCCCGCAAAGATGCACCTTCGGCAGCTCCAGTGCATCGAGCAACGCGATCGCATCCGCCGCCATCTGACCGATCGTATAGCCATCGGTCGTCACCTCGGACTTCCCCGCTCCCCGGTTATCCAGCGCGATACACCGATACATCGGAGAAAACGCCGCGACCTGATTCACCCACAATCCGCCCCCCTGCCCGGTCCCGGGAATCAGCAGAATCGGCTCTCCCTCCCCGCTGACCTCGTAATGCAATCGAACATTGGTCGCCACCAAAACATCAGGCATGAACGTCTTTTCTCCGGTTTACTGCGATGTTCAACATGGCTGCACCGCCCGACAACAACCTGTCATCCTGACGAAGGAAGGATCTCCTCGCCGCAGCGAGTGGTACGCCAAAGCCCGGCTCCAGACGTGACCAACCAACCCGACCCTAAACCGGCTGCGGTTCACACGTCTCACGAATCTCCGGCACCCGCGCCAGAATCCGCACGATCTCGATCGTCTCCTCGATCGGCACCGGCGACGTGCCGGTCGTCATGAAGCGCACCATCTCCTGCGCTGCATTGCGAAACAACGCATAGCGATCGTCGAACGCGATCTCGGCGTCGGCGTACCCTTCGGTCCCATAGATCGCGACATGGAACATCCACGCCAATGGCGTGCACGCCTGCCAGATCGCCTGCCGGCCATCGGCATACTCGAGCTTGAGGATATCGAACCCCTCCCGCCCGAGCGACTGGATCGTGCTGACTCCCGTTCCCCACAGACTGATCAGCAGTTCCAGCGAATGCACCGCGTAGCTGGCATAGTCGCCCGTGCCGATCACATGCGCGCTCAGCGATTGCCCCACTCGCTCGCCCGAGCTGCGCTTTCAGCGCTGTCGTCTGACCGGCAAAGCGGATCGCCGACGTGCAGAAGATCGGTGCGTTATGAAGCGCGGCCAGCTCGGCCATCGCCTCGGCGTCGGCAAGTGACGCTGCAAACGGCTTATCCACGAAGGTCGGCAACCCCGCTTCCAGCGCCGGCCGCGCCAGCGCCAGATGCGACCTCGCATCGCCTGCGGTGATGATCACCCCGTCCACGTCGCGATACGCGTCCGCCAGCTCTGCGCACACCCGCTCGATCTTGCAGGCCTCCGCCACCGCCTGGCCTACGGCGGGATCGGGATCGTAGCAAGCCACCACCTCCGCTCCCATCGCGTCGACCGATGGCGCGCCGCCGGTGGGGAAGATGCCCGACACGATATCGAGCGCATTGCGCTGCATCGCCTCGGGATCGTAGCCATTGATCATGGCGGGGTAGATATACCCGTGCGTGGTTTCCAGTCCGATAACGCTGAGTTTCACCGGGTTCCTTTCAGGCGAAGACGATGACCGGCTTGATACAGGGACCGCGCTGCTCGAAGGTCAGCAACGCCTCTTCGATCCGCGCCAGCGGATAGCGATGCGTGACCAACCGCTCCATCGGATAGCGGCCGGATGCCAGGATCTCCAAACACGATTCGTAGTGATTCGCGCCGAGCTGCGAACCGCGAATGTCGATCTGGCGCATCACCAGATCGCTCGGGCTGATCGAGGCAGTCGCGTCCAGCGCCGATCCCCCGACCGTCACCATCACCCCGCCCCGTGCTAGCACCGCGATCGCCTGCTCGAATCCGCGCGTGGTGCCGGTGGTGTCGATCGATCGCGTCGCCAGCATGCCCCGGTTGTGGCGGCGAATCTCCGCCTGCAGATCGCTCGTGGTCACATCGACCGTGACATGCGCGCCCAGCTCGCGACCCAGCGCCAGCCGTTCCGCGTCCCCGGATGCGCCCGCCAGAATGATGGTTTTCGCGCCCGCTTCAGCCGCGGCCACCACCGTCAGCAACCCGATCGGCCCAGGTCCCAGGATCACCACCGTGTCGTCGCCGTTGAGCCCGGCGATGCGCACCGCCTTCATACCGATCGAAAACGGCTCCAGCAAGACTGCCAGCTCCGGGTTCATCGCCGGATCGATCTTGTGCACGATCGCCCCGACCGGCAGCTCGACGTAGTCCGACCACCCGCCAGAGAGCAGCGGCATCTGGTCGAACGGAATCCCGCCCAGCCCGCGTTGATGCGGGCAATGGGAATAGTCGAGCAGCTTCTCCGGCCGCGATCCCACCCCGCGGCAATAGGCGCAGCGATGACAGGGGATGCGCGTCTCCGGTACTACCAGATCGCCGACTTCGATCGGAACGCCGAACGCATCCAGCCAGCCCGGCGCGGTTTGCACCACTTCGCCGTAGACCTCATGCCCGAGGATCGTCGCTTTCTCGGTTTTGCCGCTGAAGCGATGCAGATCGGAACCGCATACCCCGCACAGCCGGGTGCGCACCACGAGCTCGCCCGCGGGACCGAGATCGGGAACATCCAGCTCGCGCACCTCGATCGAGCGGGGATAGCGTCCGTCCAGCACGCCAACCTGACAACGCACCATCTCAGGCCGCCTGTCCAGCGCCGGCGCGGATCTCCGAGATCTCCACCCGGCGACCCAGCTCGATCGACTTCCGCACCGCCGCGATGATCTCCAGGCAAGCCACCCCATCGTCGATGGAAACCGCCGGTTTTCGTCCCTGCCCGGTCGCCTCGATGAATTCGGTCACTTCCCCAACATAGCCGGTGAGCTGCAACCGGCTGTTCATCGACTTATCGATGAAGAAGGGTTCCCAGAAGATCGTCGGTTGCCCGGTCAGATTGGCCCGCACCCGGTGCCAATCCTCGACCGCGACCACCGCGCCCTCCCCGGTGATCGTTACCCGTTCCAGAAGATTGGAATCGGTTTCTAGCGTGTTCGCGTTGTGCACCCCGATCGCGCCGGAGGTGAACCGGAAGGTAATCAGATACCCATCCGATTGCGGCACATGCGGCATCGTGCGCAGCAGCTCCGGCCAGTTGGTATAGACATCGGCCTTTTGTAGCAGCGCGGCATTGAGCTGTTCCGGATCGTGCGTGCGCGAGATGAGCTCGGCGTAGACATACTCGACGTCGCCCATGAAAAACCGCGCCAGATCGATGTGATGGCAAACGAAGTCGTTGATGAAATCGTAGACCGGCGGATAGGGCGCGCTGCGCGCCTTGCGCGATTCGTAGACCGAACGCGGACCGAAATCTGGATCGGAGGCAATCGCATCCGCCCGCAGGTACGGCTCGGAAAAGCGCTTCATGAATCCAACCTGGCAGAACTTGCCGGTCTCCCGTGAAACCCGCTGCACCTCCATCGATTCCGCCAGCGTCTGCGACGGCGGCTTCTCGATAAAGGCGTTGCGGCCGCTCTGCATGACCTCGATCGCCAGGCTCGGCTGCAAGCGCGGATGCATCACGATGAAAACCGCATCCAGCTCTTCCCGGTCGAGCATCTCGCGATGATCGGTGTACCAGCGCTGGAACCCGAAGAGCTCGGCATTTCGCTTGGCGAAGCTTTCATTGAAATCGCAGCAGGCCACCAGTTCGGCAATTGGCTCCGAATTCGGCGTCTCGATTCCGTTGGCGACCAATCGGAGGGTGGGATACAACACCGCGGAGCTGAAGGCGCCGCATCCGATGAACCCTATTCGCGGGACCATGTCTGCCCTTTCCTGCGCAACACCGGCGCGCGCGCCGAACGGCGCGCCGCACGTCGATCTTCTTTGGCGTGGGGCAGGGCGTCAACCGCCCAGTTGCGTATTACGCAACCTCGGCGATGCGCCGGGCCGCATCCTGCAACATGCGCGCCACCCCGGGGATCGCTCCCCAGGACAATCGATTCGCGGGCGCGCCCAAAACCAGCCCCGCGCGCCACGCGCTGCCCGGCAGATCGATCGGCACCCCCACGAAGCGCACGTTGCGATCGGTCTCTTCGTCGTTGACCGCATATCCCACCGTGCGCACCCGTTCCATCTCGGCCAGAAACCGCTCCCGATCGGTGATCGTCTTGGGACCGTGCCGCTGCAATCCAATCGTGGTGAGCACCGATTCGAGCTCCGCGTTGTCGAGTGCCGCCAGGTGCACCTTGCCGGTGGTGGTGCAGGTTGCGCTCGAACGTCGCCCCACCGAGCTGCCCACCCGCGAAAGCGGCCGCGCCGCAATCGACTCGATCAGCAGCACCTCGCCCCGGTCGTAGATGCTGAGATCGATCGTCTCACCCGTTCGCGCCGCCAGATGCCGCATCATCGGCCGTGCCGCCCGCAACAGCTCGCAGCGGTCGCCAAATGCCGCCCCCAGCTCGTAACACTTCAACCCGAGCCGGAACTCCCCGCGCGATTCCCCCCGGCTGACATACCCGTGATGCTCCAGGGTTTGCAGCAAGCGCAGAATCGTTGCCCGGTGCACCCCCTGCTGTGCCGCCAGCTCTGCAATCGTCGCGGTTGGCCGCCGATGCAAGGTTTCCAGCAGATCGAGCGCCCGCGCAACCGACTGCACCGGGTCGCTCTTGGTCGAGGATGCGGACGTTGGGGGTTGCTTCGTCATGGCGGGCATGTGCTCCTGTCAGGCGCTGGGACGGCGGTCGAGTCAGGGAAAATCGCGAACATGCGGATTGTGAACATCATACCAACCATCGCCAGAACGCCAACCGGCCAGGCATGCGTTCGGTGCGCATAGCGCAACCGGCGTATTGACGGATTTCCGCGCGCCCGGGAAAGTGGGGGCATCCTTGGAATCAGAGGATGGGCCTTGCCCTTCGTGTCCAATGTCCCGGCGCGTGTCGAAAGCGCCAAAATTCCTCGTACCCGAGTTCGACGTTAGAACGAAAGGATTCGACCGATGACCGAAGCACCTCCGACTCGCCAGTCCGAGAAGCACGCCTGGACCCAAACCCGTCGCTCGCTGCTGAAAGGGGCGGCCGCTGCGCCGATCGCCGCCTTTGCGGCCGCGCATCTGCCAAACGTGACGATGCCGTCCGTTTCCGCCCAGGCGACGCCCGTAGCCGGCGGCAAGGTAACCTGGGCGGTCGACATTCTGGTCAACACCCTTCCATCCGGCGCGGTCGGCCAGCCTCCCACGCATGTGTTTACCTACGATTCGCTCAATCAATGGAACAGCAAGCTCGTCGAAGAACCCGGTCTCGCGGAAAGCTGGGAAGCGATCGACGACCAGACCTATGTTTTCAAACTGCGGCAGGGCGTGCTCTTCCACGATGGGAAGGAGATGACCGTCGACGATGTCATCTACTCCTACAACACCCATCGCGAACCGCCGCCTCCGGGGCAATCCTTTTCGTTCTATCCCAAGATCGAATCGCTCGAAGCGCTCGATCCCTATACCCTCCAGATCAACCTGACCCAGCCCGATCCCTCGCTGATCGGCTTCACCACCTGGACCCGCTACTCCAACATCATGCCGGTCGACATGATCCAGGACATCAACTCCCTCGCCGAGGCGATCGGCACCGGCGCCTACAAGCTGACCGATTTCGCCTCCGACAGCTACGCCACGCTGGTGAAGAACGAGGACTACTGGGATCCAAACGTCGGCTTCATCGATGAGATCGAGCTCGCCTTCCTGCCCGACGAACCGGCCCGGCTAGCGGCCCTGCGCTCGGGCAACATCGATGGCGCCACCTTCTCGCCGGACACCGTGATGTCGCTCGGCGACGACGAAGGGCTCACCGTGCTCTCCGGCCTGCAAGCCAACCACCGCGAGATTCAGGTCACCACCAAGGGCGACCCCAAACCGTGGCACGACATTCGCGTCCGCCAGGCGGTCACCCATGCCATCAACCGGCAGGACATCATCGACAAGGTTTACGGCGGCGAAGCCGAAGTGGCCGGTGTCATCCCCACTGGCTACGGCGAATGGCCGATCCCGGTCGATCAGCTCCGTGACAACTACCTGAAATTCGATCTCGAGCTCGCCCGCCAGCTCATGGAAGAAGCTGGCTATGCCGACGGCTTCTCGGTCGAGCTGCAATCGATCGCCACCCCGCGCGACTACACCCAGGCCGCCGAAGTGGTGCGCGAGCATCTCAAGGAGATCAACATCGACGTCACCGTGCAACCGCTCGAATTCGGCACCTTCGCCGAAAACAACGGCGCCGGCGACTACGAATGGCAGCTTACCGGCCGCGGCTTCCGCGGCGATCCCAGCGGCTATGTGAACGAGTTCAATCCCGCCTCCGCCATCTTCCCGAACTGGTTCGGCGAGAACTGGGAGAATCCCGAGCTCACCCAGCTCCTCAACGACGGCCTCTCTACCGCCGATATCGCCAAGCGCAAGGAGATCTACACCCGCGCCCAGGAGATTCTGCTGGAAGAAGCCGTGCACATCACCCTGGCGCAGCCGATGGTCTATCACATCGTCAGCGACCGCCTGAAGAATATGGCCGTCTCCTACTCCGGCGACTTCGCCTACACCCTCAAAACCGCCTGGGTCGAGGACTAACCCTCACCAGCAACACCATGCAAACCACGGGGCGCGACACCAGTCGCGCCCCTTCCCGTTTCCTGTCATCCACACGACCTGTCATCCTGACGAAGGAAGGATCTCCTCGCCGCAGCGAGTGCTACCCCACAACCCCGCCCCCTTCGAACCCCAATCCGCCCTACGCCGACCCATACCCCCCATCGACCCGAATGAGCTGCCCGGTCACGAATCCACTGGCCGGCGACGCCAGATACACCGCCAGCCCCGCGATATCCTCCGCCCTCCCGATCCGCCGCAACGGCGTGCGATCGGTAATCCGCTGCAACACCTCCGGCTGATCGAAGATCGCGCGCGTGAAATCCGTCGCGATCCACCCCGGCAAGATCGCATTCACACAGATATTGCTGGGTCCCCATTCCACCGCCAGCGACATCGTCAATTGCGACACCGCCCCTTTGGTCGAGCTATACAGCGCCCGTCCCGGCACCCCCAGCACACTGGCCAGCGACGCGATATTGATGATCCGCCCCGATCCCTGCTCCAGAAAATGCTGCCCGGCCGCGGTACAGGCAAACGTCAGCCCGCGGATATTGGTGGCATAGACTGCCTCGAAATCCGCCTCCGAAATTTCCACCGACGCCTGCCGCAACGCCATCCCGGCCGAGTTCACCAGCACATCGATCCGCCCGAACCGCTCCACGGTGTTTGCCACCATCCCGTCCACCTCGGCCCGCTCCCGTACATCGGTCGGCAACGCCAGCGCCTCACCCCCACGCGCCTCGATCTCACCGGCCACCCCCGCCAGCGCATCCGCCGAGCGTGCCGCCACCGCGACCCGTGCGCCCGCATCGGCCAGTCCCAGCGCGATCGCCTTGCCGATCCCCCGGCTGGCGCCACTGACCAGCGCGACCTGCCCATCCAGCCGGAAGCTGCTCACGAGGTTGGCGAAGGCGGGCGAACGGCAATACCTTCGATCTCGACCAGCAATCCCTCGACCACGAACCCGGTCAGCACCGTCGAGCGCGCCGGCGGCGGGCCGGAAAATACTCCCGGTAGACCGCGTTCATCGCCGCATAGTCCTGCACATCGGCCAGGAAGATCGTCGTTTTGACCACATGCTCGAACCCCGCGCCCGCCGCCGCCAGCGTCGCGCGCAAATTCTCCATCGTCTGCCGGGTCTGGGCCGTGATATCTCCCCGGCCCACCAGGTGCCCATCCGCATCCAGCCCGGCGTGCCCGGCCAGAAAGACCAGCTCCCCAACGGCGGTTGCCCAGGAGTAGGGCGCGATGGGTTGCGTCAACCCGTCTGGAACGATCGGCTCGATCTGCATGGGGATACGCTCACGGTCGCAACGAAAAACGAACTGGCCGCTGGGTAGTCTGTCGTCGCTCCCTCACGGGGTCCGACGCGGCTGCTCCGATACTCCCCAGCCGGGCATCTTCTGTCAATCGCCACGTTGCGGAGAGCGCAACCGCAGCCCGACCCCGGTCGCCATCCCCCACGTTGTCATCCTGAGGAACGAAGCACCTCCTCGCCGCAGCGAGTCTCACCCCACGACCCGGCTTGGGGATATCCTCCATCCCTCCACCGACCCCTGAAGTAGAGTGACCTCCCCAATCCACCGCCCGCGCAACCCGGGCGGATGCCAAAGGAGCCGCCGTTCGTGAGCTTTTCCAGCCTCGCCAGCCGATTCCTCCCCTCCACCGCCACCCGCGATGCCCGCACCCTCCTCACCGCCCGCGGCATGCGCGCCTTTGGCGACGGGTTCGTCAGCGTCCTGCTCCCCCTCCACCTGCTCGAGCTCGGCTACAGCACGGTCCAGGTCGGCGTCATCGCCACCGCCACCATGCTC
This sequence comes from uncultured Chloroflexia bacterium, assembly GCA_963720855.1. Lineage (GTDB taxonomy): Bacteria > Chloroflexota > Chloroflexia > Thermomicrobiales > UBA6265 > JAMLHN01. The sequence continues at coordinate 61,713 of CAVRGV010000008.1, forward strand.
GGCTCCGCCACCCTGACCCTGCTGGTCGGGCTCATCGCCTACAAGCTGAACCTGCGCGAGCTCCTCATCCGCTGCTCCATCCTGACCGTCATCACCGGGCTCGGCTTCACCTTCGTGCACGACTTCTGGCCCCTGCTGGTGGTCGCCTTCATCGGCACCCTCAATCCCTCCTCCGGCGATGTCAGCGTCTTCCTCCCCACCGAGCAAGCCCTCCTCCCCCGCACCGTCAGCGACCGCGAGCGCACCGATCTCTTCGCCCGCTACAGCATGGTCGGCTCGCTGGTCGCCGCCTTCGGCGCGCTCGCCTCCGGACTACCCGAGTGGATCGACAAACGCCACGCCGGCATCACCTTCGACCAATCGGTCGACGTCATGTTCCTGCTCTACGCCGCGCTCGGCGTCGGCGCCTTCGTCCTCTATCACCGCCTCTCCCCCGAGCTGGAACCCCAGGGACCGGCCGAAAAAGCCCCCCTGAAAGAATCGAAAAGCATCGTCTACAAACTGGCCGCCCTCTTCAGTCTCGATTCCTTCGCCAGCGGCTTCGCGGTCCAATCCATGATCGCGCTCTGGCTCTTCCAGAAATTCGCGCTCTCCGCCGGCACCACCGGCACCATCTTCTTCTTCACCGGCCTGCTCACCGCCGTCTCCTATCTCGCCGCCGCCCGCCTGGCGAAACGCATCGGCCTGGTGAAAACCATGGTCTTCACCCATCTCCCCGCCAACGGCTTCCTGCTGCTTGCTCCCTTCATGCCCACCGTCGAGCTCGCGGTCGCCTGCCTGCTCATCCGCTCGTTCCTCTCCAGCATGGACGTCCCGGCCCGCACCTCCTACGTCATGGCGGTCGTCACCCCCGCCGAGCGCCCCGCCGCCGCCAGCGTCACCAACGTCCCCCGCAGCCTCGCCTCCGCCCTCGGCCCCACCTTCTCCGGCTATCTCCTGAGCATGTCCACCTTCGGCTGGCCCCTCGTCATCGCCGGCACCTTGAAAGTCGTCTACGACCTCACCCTGCTCAAAATGTTCCAGAACGTGAAACCCCCGGAAGAGCGGTAGATCAGATCGAAACCGACCAGGACCACCCGAACCACACCAACGGGAAAGGTCCGCTAGGCGCTTGGCCGCACCCCTGACAGCGCAGCGCCGATCGGCGCCGCCTCGCTCGGCTTCGATGCCCGTATCGCCACCAGCAAACAACTCCCGATGATGATCGCCGCCCCCACGCTCTCCCAGAGCGAGGTGCCATCCTGCAACAGCAGCCACGCGAACAGCAACCCAAACACCGGCTCGCTGGAGCTGAGCACGCTGGCTTCCGACACCTTCATATGCCGCAGCCCAAAGCTCCAGAAGAAATACGATCCTCCGGAAACCGCGACCCCGAGAATCACCAGCGCCGCGAGATGCCGCGGATCGATCGCCTCCCCCAGCGACGGACGTGCCTCGCGTGCCGAAAACGGCAGAATCGCGACCAATCCCACCAGCAGCACGCCCGCATTGAGCTCGGTCAGATCCGTCGCCGCGATCCGCTTGCCAACCACCGTGTAGAGCGAAAACGCCACCGCTGCCCCCAGGACCAGCAATGTGCCCACCAGCGGCAGCCCGCGGCCCGTTCCATCCTCGACCTGCATGGCGACGATCGCGACGCCGGCCGCACTCAGCGCCAGCGCGCTTCCCACCAGCTTCGAGCACGACTCCCCCAGGAACACCCGGCACAGCACCGCCGACGCGATCACCACCCCGCCATACAACAGCATCGTGGCGCCGCTCGCCGATACCGATTGCAACCCCATGTTCTGGAAGATCTGCACCAGCGTGACCCCCGTCACCCCCAGCAGCAACGTTTCGCGCGAGATCAACGGGCGCTTCCCCTGCACCAATAGGATGGGCAAGAACACGCACAACGCAATGACCAACCGCAGCATTCCCAGTGTGCACGGTTCGTAGACATCTCCCAGCGATTTCGCTAGCGGCATCGAAAGCCCCCACAGTGCGGCCTTGAAAACCACCGCCAACAGGGCGAAAAGACGAAGGTGCGCGTTTGCTGTCGTCCGAAGCATCGTTGCTCCTTGTCGAGTGTCCCGCGCCATCCTCATCGGGAGAGAACGGCTCCAGGATTCTTCCGCCACGAAAATCGTTTGCTACAAACAGATTCGCTGAGTCTGCGGCGCTGGGCATCGGCAAATGTGCCTACTCCAACCGCTCCCCGATGCGGAATCGATCCACCCGAACATGCGCGCGCCAACCCTCGCAGCATGCGTACCCGAACCCCGGTCCAATGCTCGATCCGCCGCCTGGCGACGGCTGCCCCGCTCCGCGCCAACCCACTCCTCGACGTGTCGATCTCGGACGATCGTCAGACCGGAGCAATCCGGAAAATCGCCCCGCCGCCGGATGCACAGGTTCGTTGGAAAATGGGGACCCCTGTGGTCGTGACAAGCCCCGTCATCGGACACCCGCCAACCGAGCTCGCTCGATACCCCTTCAGGCGTTAACCGCCGAGGAAAACCATGTGGTGCAGCAAGACACCCTCGATTGGATCGTCGGGGTTCCCCGCATCGCAGCGATCGCTGGCGGACGCGCGGCTTGGCGCGGCGTCCTGCTCGGTCTCTGCCTGCAGTCCTTCGTAAAACTCCCGGGTCAGATAGGTCAGATCGGCATCCTCGATACCGGCCGCCAGGTACCCCCGTCTGGTCTCGGCATAGACCTCTTCGAACGTGGGCGTCGTGATATCCAGAGTCATGTCGGGTTCGCTCCTCGGTCGCTGGGTGAGCCAGTGGGGTTCATCTGCGCAAGCGCGCTCCCCATGCCATCACGCTAGCGAGCGATGCGAGCCCCATCAGTCACGCTGGGCACCATCCTCCGGTGCGTTCCCTGTCACCCGGAGCTGGTACTGCCCAATGTCCTCGGCACCGGAAGCACCGCGGCCTCGCCTCCGCCATCTCCGGATATCTCCTGAGCATGTCCACCTTCGGCTAGCCCCTCGTCATCGCCGACACCCTGAAAGTCGTCAATGACCGCACCCTGCTCAAAATGTTCCAGAACGCAAAACCCCCTGAGGAACAGAGGGAATAGCAGGCAGCAGACGGCATGCAGAACCAGTGGTTAGACTGGCGCAGTCCATTCGATCTGCGGCGCCGGGTCGTGGAAGAGCGCAATGTACGAGTCGTAGCGAAATCGGCGGTATCGCTTTTGGCCGGTAATCTCGTTCAGGATGCCCAGCTCCTGGAAACGCGTGACGAGCTGGTTGGCGGCCGCGTAGGTTGTGCCGGTAATTGCACGCACGTCTTCCACTGAGACAATCGGGCGTGTATAGAGCTGCTCGAGCACGCGATGGCCATTCGCGGAACCTCTACCCATCTCTTCGGTGATCGCATTGCGATGGCGCTCTCGCAGCGATTGAATCGCCCGGGCAGTCTCCACTGCCTGCTGACTGACTTCGATCACCCCGCGCAAGAAAAATTCGAGCCATTGCTCCCAATCTCCCGTGTCTCGGACTCTTTGCAGCCGGTCGTAGTACTCGGAACGGTTCCGCTTGAAGAAGGCCGAAAGGTAGAGCACCGGTTTGAGGAGCACACCTCGCTCGCAGAGGAGAAACGTGATCAGCAATCTGCCCACTCTGCCGTTACCGTCGAGGAATGGGTGAATGGTCTCGAACTGGGCGTGAGCGAGACCGATCTTGATAAGCAGCGGGATGTCGTCTTGCGCGTGGAGAAATGTTTCGAGATTCGCCAATGCGTTACCAACGTCCGCGGGAGGAGGGGGAACGAACGTTGCGTCTTGCAGGCCGACAAAGCCGCTCCCGATCCAGTTCTGGCTGGTGCGGATCTCACCGGGCATTTTGTCGGCTCCCCGCACACCGTCCAGCAGCGCTCCGTGTATGTTTCGGATGAGCCGCACCGACACCGGCAGACGTTCGAGCCACTCCAACCCCGAGTTCATCGCGCCCACGTAATTGACCAGCTCGTCCACATCCCCTGGCCGCCCCGCTGAAAAGATGTCGGCCTCCGCCGCCAGCAAGTCTTGCAGCGAACTTTGTGTGCCTTCGATCTGGCTGGAGAAGACTGCTTCCTGCCGGATATACATGTAGACGAAGAGGTCGGGGTCCGGAATCGTTTGCACAGACCCGTCGAGCCGGCCGAGCGCGCGATCTGCCTCTGACAGCAGCTTCCGCAGCGGGCCGTCGAGATCGACTGGCGGCTCAGGCGGAAGTGGTGCAGGAATGAATGCCCGGTACCCGGTCAACTGGCGGACGTAGCGCCCCGCGCGATGCTGATTGTCAGAACGAAACGTCGTTTCGGTCATAGCGTAGCTCGGCTTGCATAAGGAGAGTCGGCCGATCCATGTGATAGCGCCACATGAATATACTGCCAAGAGAACTGCCATATGATAGCGAAACTATACTAACAGAGTGATCCTATGCCCTTCCGACGCAACCCCCTCCCGCAATCTCGCCCCAGTCGTAGCGCAGGGACCTGTGCCCTGCGATCGCGCGCCAGCGCGATAACGGACTCACGCAGCAACAATCCATCCTGACCCAAACCATCTCCCATCAGACCCGATCGGCGCTACACTCCCCCCACAATGAACATCCCCGATTTCGTGGCGAAATGGAAGCGCAGCACGCTCACCGAGCGCGCATCCGCCCAACGCTGGTTCAGCGACCATCGGCACTACCGTCAGATCCCTCATCCTCTGGGTCTGAAATGAGATACCTGAAAGTCAACGTGGGCTAAGGAATGCATAGGAACATCCATGGCAATACTTGAATCGACCATTACTTGTCCACTATGCGGCTTCACGGCGACCGAGACCATGCCGACCAACGCCTGCACTTGGTTCTATATCTGCAAGGGGTAGCAGCACAAAGTTGAAGCGAAAGGAAGGCGACTGTTGCGTCTTCTGCTCGTATGGCTCGGCGCCCTGTCCTCCAATTCAGAAAGGGACGGGATGTGACTAACTTGCTGCCCGGTGCGCTATCCGCGCTACACTCGGTCGATGCTCCACGTCGAATGCAAGCACAGCAGCGCGATCACGAAGGCAACGGAGAGGCGGGGCCACGGCGGCGATACCGGCCAGCCCGCATCGCGCGACAAGACCGCCGCCGTCAGGAATCCCACCGCATCACGCGACACTCCCCCCACAATGAACATCCCCGATTTCGTGGCGAAATGGAAAAGCAGCACGCTCACCGTGCGCAGCCCCTCCTAAAACCGGTGTAACGTCCGCTGCAGAGTTGGCACAACCATCCCCACCGATTTCGACATCGACCGCGTGCTCGTTCTGGTCGCTGTCAAGCATTTCTTATGGTTGTGCACGATCTCCCAGGGCACTATGCTGCAGGTGCCAGCCAAATCTCAATAAGTCGGGATGCCAAAGCGTATGAACGTCGAGCAGCGGATCTTCATCTCTTATCACCGGAGCGACTCCGAGATAGCCCGGCGAGTGCGAAATCACTTGGCCAGCCAAGGCGCCAGCACCTGGATGGATGAAGTGGACATTCCCGTCGGAGCGTATTGGCCGGACGAAATCGACAAGGGCCTTGCAGCCTCCGACACGATTATTGGAATTCTGTCAGCCGCTTCGGTTGAATCCCGCAATGTCAAAAATGAGTGGGATTGGGCAATCCAGAACCGAAAGCGTCTCGTATTGCTCCAGATCGAGTCCTGTGTCATTCCTCATCGCTATGTGTCGATCAACCTCATCGACGCTACCGCCCAGGAGATGCCTGCGGCGATCGGTCTCGTCGCGCGTGCTGCCGGAATCGAGCCTCCTCCGTCGACTCCTGGTGCTCTGCCAGAGACCCGCTATGCCCGGAGCGGCGATATCAGCATCGCATTCCAGATCGTCAGCGACGGTCCAATCGACCTGGTTCTTGTGCCAGGCTATATCTCCCACATCGACCACATGTGGAACGAACCAGGATGGGTCGAATTCCAGCGTGGAATTGCGTCCACGTCTCGACTGATCGTTTTCGACAAGCGCGGAACCGGGCTCTCGGATCGAACGATGGACATTCCAACGATCGAGCAACGAATGGAAGATATCCGCACGGTCATGGATGCCGCTGGTTCGGAGCGAGCGGTCGTACTCGGTTTCTCGGAGGGAGCTCCACTTGCGTGTCTCTTCGCGGCCACATATCCCGAGCGAGCGAAAGCACTCATCGTGTACGGCGGATATGCCTCAGAAGTCGCGTTCACTGACTATCCCTGGGCGCCGGATCGGAAAGCGAGGCTCGCGGAAATTGAACACCGGGAACAAACCTTGCATAAGCGTTGGGGGACGCAGGAATACGCCGAAGAACTGGTGGAGTTCTTCGCCCCCTCTAGGATTACTGACGGTAAGCTCGTGAGTTGGTTTTCGATGCTGCTTCGCTTGGGAGGGAGCCCAGGAGCGAACACGGCTCTTAACCGTACCAACATGGACATCGACATTCGCCATGTCTTGCCAACCGTACGCGTGCCGACATTGGTTGTCCACCGCACGGGGGATCGTGCGTGCAAAATCGAAGAGGGGCGCTATGTCGCCAATAAGATTCCGAATGCAACGTTTGTTGAACTTCAGGGTGACGACCACTATCCGGGAGCTGGCGACATCGATGCGCTGGTTGATGTCATCGCTACATTCCTTCGTGACATAGATCAGCAAGCCTCGGTCGAAAACGAGATCGAGACGATATTGGCGACAATCATGGCAGTCCAGTGGAACCCGGCGCCGCTGGACATTGGCACGCAATCCCCGTCTGATCTGGCACGGCAGCTTCTCGCAAAGTTCCGTGGTGTGGAGATCGGCGAATCTGAGAATGGAATTCTGGCAAGGTTCGACGGACCAGCGCGCGCAATTCGCTGTGCCTGTGAGATCCAGCAGAATTTGGCAAGCCGAAATCTCCGCGTACAGATTGGCCTGCACACGGGTGAAATCCTCCTGGGGCCGGAATTGGCTTCGAGTCTGCCTGTCCAAATCGCGAGGGAGTTGTGCGCCAAAGAAGAACTCGGCGACGTGGTTGTTTCGAGCACAGTCAAGGATCTGGTGGCTGGTTCGGGAATTACGTTCGATCAGCACGGGTCGCACGTGATCGACAGGACTACAGACCAATTGCGCGTGTTTTCAGTGATTCTGGAGGATCAGTGAGCGCATCCAGTTTGCCGGGTTGATGTCGATTCCGATTTCGACTGACGCAACCGTGCACTCCGAAACGTTGATTTCCAGGTTATCTCGGATTCGAATTGATCGGTCAGATAGTGTTTACCTATCAGTTACTCGAAGACAACTCAGCGCCGAACCCGTCGACGAGCCCCGCGTCATCGCCATCGCATCGGCCGCTAAAGAACTGGACGAAAAGCGCCGCGCCTGGCTCGATCCCCCCGGCGCCTCCGAAGCCAACCTCAAAAAACGCACCCTCATCAACCTCTACAACGAGCGCCCCACCTGGCTCCTTAACCTCCACGCCCGCCTCGACCGCGCCGTCTGGGACGCCTACGGCTGGCCCACTGGCGAGGTCCCAGGTGAAATTGATGAAGAGGTAGTCCTGGAGCGTCTCTTGACGCTTAACGTTGATAGATCCCAAGGGAAGAGCGAGGAATGAGTATCTCGGAATCAAAGTCGATAGTTTCTCTGTTCAGCGAAGCAATTCGCACACGGCACCACCCTAAAGAACCGCTGGAATCGACATATCACTTCCTTGACACGGTAGCAGGACCATACTGGGAGAAATCCAGACAGGTCACCAACGATTGGTTCGGCCACATCTCGGCTTCTGAAAAGAGAGATTTGAAGGGCAGATTCCAGAGCAAAAAGGATCATCAGCACCGCGCAGCTTACTGGGAAATCTACTTACACGAATATCTACGGAGGTGCGGATATTCTCTCGAAGTTCATCCACTTCATGGACCGGGGGTCAAATCGCCTGATTTCCTAGCCTCGAACGCATCCGAATCCTTCTTTCTCGAAGCCACAACGATAGATCTTCCTCGCCATGAACGCGACGAAAATGGTCGTCGCCAGCCGATCTTCGATGCGATCCAAAGGAAAGTTCATTCTGACAATTTCGGTCTCGGCTTGGAATCGTTAGTTGATGGACACGAGTCTCCTCCTACTGAGGGTCTCTGCCTCGAGCTCAATAGATGGCTGAATAGCCTCCACCCAGACGACTGCTTCCCAGCCGAGGGCATGCGGCCTGTTTATCCTGAATGCCAAATCGTTTTCGGATCATGGAAATGGCAATTCACTGCATTACCTAACCTGAGTCAAAGATGCAATCAATCGGTGATCAGGTCATGGCCTTCCCAAGGAGGTCTTGTGTCCGATTACTTGCACATGGCGGTAAATCTGAAGGAAAAGGCTGATCGCTATGGCGATCTCGATCGTCCACTCCTCTTAGCCATGATGAATCCAAGGGTGCGCTCGGGAGACTTAGGGGAATTGCATCGAGCATTGTTCGGGCACTTGGGAGAACGGCCCAAGAATCTTTGCGAAGGAATATGGGACACCAATTTTATCCGAAGTCCAACACCCTTCTGGTTCGACAAAGAGGGTCCGAAGCACACAAACGTCATTGGGGTCTTGTATCTGAATGGGGCTTCCCCTTGGAGTGTTACAGAAAACAGCGTGACGGCTTGGGAATGTCCCTGGGGCGCAGCAGGTTTGCCAATTGGCCTGATTGCCAACCGCTTCTCACTTAACTGCATAACAGGACGTTTCGACTTTACTTCGGCATCGAGGAAACCACATGAGGTGTTTGGATTGCCGGAAGGCTGGCCCAACTGCGAGCCATGGCCTTGCAACGCGGACGACACTTCAGAGTCCACAGCCTAGCTCCGCTCCTTCCGCATCACCACACTCGCCCGAGCCGTTCGCGCCGACGCATTCGCCAACCGCGCCACCGTCATGCTCATCGCCTCCGGATCCTCGATCTCCTGCAACGCCCGCACCAGCGACACCCGAATCGCCCCCAGCTCCAACCCAAGCTGCGCATCCTCCGCCGCCCGCTCCAGCGTCTGCTGCATCTGCCCCGAAAACAGAATCGCGAAATCCCCGCTCTCCACCCGGCTGCGGAACTTGCGCACCGCATGCGCCTTCGCCTCCTTGTCCGTGATCCGCCCCAACCGCTCCATCTCCCGGTTGAGCTGCCGCAGCTCCCGCGCCCCCGCTTCTCCCACCGCCGTTTCATGATGCTGCGTGCAGAACACACTCCGGCTCACCGCCCGGTTCCCGCACTCCGGCATCGCGCACCGCCGCACCCCCAGCTCCGGTGCCTCCTCGCTCCGCACCGCCACCGCCCGGCCATTCGCCGCCAGCCAGGCATTCCGCTCCTCCAGCGGCGCATTCGGACTCGGCCGCTCCTCCAACGCCTCCTCGCTCAGCTCCTCCCACCACTGCGTCCGCGTGCGCTCCTTGTTTCGATACGCCCGTCCACTCATCATCCGTCCTCCCCTCGATCGACCACCAACCAACCACCAGGTGCCAGTTACCCGTCTCACCCTTGACAGCAAAGAACATATGTTCTATTATACCATCAAGCGGCACATCGGCGGAGAGGGACGCGCCCACGAGACTGGCATCCCTCCGGCTCCATCAGGAGTCGTTCGCCCTGTTCCGAGCAATCGATGCACTACCGCCACCAGCCCAACCTCGAAGAGGTTTCGTCTGGCTAGCCCGGGGTTTCAACCCCGGGTGACGGCGGAAACCCGGACCTCCCCATTGGGAATCCCGGGCGACCGCACTTCCCCGACCCGTCCCCTTGGGAACTCGGGTGGTGGAGCACACGGCCTCCCACTCCTGGAGCCGCACCGCGCATCGATGCTTCGGATCCCAGGGCGGTAGATGCGGGCCTGGGCAGTGCCTACACAGCTACTCGCCCGGCCCCAGACCGTCACCCCTGGCTCCATTCGCGAACTCAACCGAAAAAGAGTGACCGCTTTTCGAGACTTTGCACAAACACCCCATCGAGACAGGGCGAAGCCCTACCCAAAAACCCACCCCGGTCGTAGTCGAGGACGTCCCTGTCCTGCCGTCCACAGCCTCGGAGAGGCTTCGCCCTGTCAGCCCCAGGTTTCAACCTGGGGAAACTCGCCGCACCAATCACTGGCGGCCAACCCATTTCCAGACCTGGAAACCACCCGCCAGGCAAGGGGTATAAGCCCATGGTTTCAACCTCGGGCCACCCAACGTCGGCATCCCACCCGTCGAGGAGGTTTAGCCCAGGGTTTCAACCCTGGGCGTGGGTACGCAACTCCCCGACAATCTCTCTGCCTGCTGCCTGCTGCCTGCTGCCTGCTGGCCTGCTGCCTGCTGCCTGCTGCCTGCCGCCAGCTAGTACGGCGCCACCGCCTGCTCGAACCGACCCGTCACATTACCCGTCAGCGACATATCGTTCGGATCGAGCATCCGCACCCCGCTCCCGGCGGAAAAGTCGAGATCGGCCAGATCGGTCCAGACCACGCTCGGCAACGTCGAGTACTCGAAGAAATACCGTTTGTTCGTAATGTCGACCACCGTGCGGTACTCGGTGTTGTACACACCCATCCCCTTGTACGGCGCGCCGAACGGCACCGAAACATTGCGCATGATCGCCAGCACATCGGCCACCGCCTCGCGCTCGTTGCTCGGATCGGGCAGCATCGCCAGGTAATAGGTGGCCCGCTGGAACCGGTCGCGCGCATTGACATTGCCCGGCAACGGAATCTCGGACGAGGGATTGGAAAAGTCCTGCTGCGCCAGCAACGCCAGCTGCTCGTCGTAGGTCGGCGAATTGGTCATCACCTGGAACGCCTTGCCATGATGGATCACCGGGTTTCCATCGATATATTCCACGATCGCCGAATCGCCATCGGCATCCTCGAGGGCCAGGTGCACCGTCGCCTGATGCCCGCGCGCGGCCACCATCACCAGCTGAATCCCGTCCAGCAGCGCCAGCGCCTCGCCCACGGTCGCGGCCGAATCGAGCAGATACTGCGCCCACAGCCCGGCATGGATCGCCGGCTTGGCGGGATCGACCGCGCCGAAATCGGCTTCGTTCAGAAAGAGCAGATGCGCGGTCAGCCCTCGCTCGTTGATCCCGTCGACGGTGCCCAGTCCATAGACCGAAATTCCCAGCGAGCCATAGGTCGCCTCCCACTGCATGGGGTTGGCGAGTCCCAGCGAATGTCCCGCCAGCGATCCCCCGTCCCGTTTCGTCCCACGCGGAAACGCGATCCAGATCGGCTCGGTCGATTCCGGCCAGTCCATCGTCCGCCCGACCACCAGTTCCCTGCCGTTGTCATTCCAGAAAACGCGCGTGCACATGGAGCTCACCTTCGCTAGCCGTCGAACGTAGGATGGGATTATCCATCAGCGCGCCGCTCGTCGGAGCTCACCCGGTCAGCCACGCTCCGTCACGGAACTGCCACGTCTCCTCGCGCTCCGAAAGCACCGGTAGCGACACCCCGGTCGTATCCACCAGCCCAGTCGCCGACCGGCTGACCGATGGCTGCCCCGCGTCATCGAACCCGATCGTCAGCACCGTCGCGTCATGCGGCGGCTCCACCAGCGCCGCCACCGAAAGCTGCAACATCCGCTCGTGCACCATGGAGGCATGCACATGCAAATGCCCATTCACGATCAGCACCGGCCCGGGAATCGCCGCCACCGCCTCCAGCACCGGCTCGCGGTTCACCAGATCCCCGGCATGTTTCAGATCGGCGCCCGCCAGCAGCTCCTCCATCGCGAACAGTGGGAAATGCGTCAGCACCACCGTCAGCTTCGGGTCGTTGCCGGTGACGGCCCGCGAGCGCACCCCGGCGTACTGTCTCGGATCGCCATTCGGCTCCAACCCGGTCAGCAGCAGATCGATCTCCGGCGTGAGCGCCACATTGAATGGAGCGACGACGACATGCGGCAGATCGAGCGCCTGCTGAAACGCGCCCAGCGGGCGATCGCTCTTGTCGAGATCGTGATTCCCCGGCAGCACATAGACCGGCAGCTCCACCGTTTCCAGCACCCGCCGCACCCCCGCGAACGAACCCGGATCGGCGAAGTGCGTCAGATCGCCCAGGATCGCGATCGCATCCACCCCCGCCTCCAGGCAACGCTGCACCGCCCGCCCGAGCAGCTCCTCCGCCTGATCGAACAGAAACGGGTTGTGCCAGTACCCCTCCGGCGTGCCGGGCGGCACGATATGGATTTCGGTGATAACCCCCAGCCGAACCTGTGCATTGGACATGAAAGTCCCTCCTTGGCCGTGCATCATCGCACAGCCTCGGGACGCGAGGTGTGTCCTACCGCACAGCTAAGGACCGGCCTCCACATGGGCGTTACCCCCTGTTGCCGCTCGCGGTCGATCCATTCGAGATAATGATCGCCATCATGCGTCGTATTGAAAAGAGCGAGGAGGAGTTCCACGTGCCGAATCAGCCACAGCAACGTCCCGAATCCACACCCGACCCGGGCACTCGCCGTTCCGCCCTGGCGGGCGCGGCCGGCGCCGGGATCACGAGCGCCGCAACCGTCGTCGCCAGCAAAGCCCAATCGCCGGTCGCCTCACCAGCCGCCGGCACGCCCGCGGCGGCAGCCTCACCGGCCGCCGCTGCGGCATACAAGACCACCCCCATCGTCTTTCAGTACGACTCGTTCGAGTTCGACTTCCTCGCCACGCTCGGAGGCACCTACGAGCGCACCGCTGATATCGGCGAGTGCTATGCGGTTGCCGCCCAGATCGAAGACGGCAACATCCAGAGCTGGGTCACCAACTGGCTCGCGATGGCCGACCGCCTCGACGGCATCGGCGCCGCCGCGGAAGCAGCCGGTCGCAAAGTCAGCGCCAGCGAAGCCTACCTGCGCGCATCCAACTACTACGCCGCTGCCCAGTGGTACACCCTCGGCACCCCCACCCCGGACGATATCACCGCCGTCTGGGGCAAACACCGCGACGCCTTCGAATCGTTCCTCCGCACCGTCGATCACCCGACCGAGAAGCTGGAGATCCCCTACCAGACCGGCATCCCCCTGAACGCCTACGCCATCCTGGTCGACGATGCGAACACTCCGCGCCCCTGGGTCCTGCTGACCAACGGCAGCGACGGCGGCTATCCGTGGGATTGGATGTTTGGCGGAGCCGCCGCCCTGCGCCGCGGATACAACGTGCTGATGTACGACGGCCCGGGCCAGAACGCCATGCTCTTCGAGAAGAACACCGCCTTCATCGCCGATTGGGAAACCGTCGTCACCCCGATCGTCGACTACCTCCTCACCCGCACCGATGTCGATCCAGCAAAGCTCGTCCTCACCGGGGGCAGCCAGGGCGGCTACTGGGCGCCCCGCGCGGCCGCCTTCGAGCATCGCCTGGCAGCGGTGGTCGCCGATCCAGGGGTCGTGCAGGTCTGGACCTCCTGGGTCAGCCAGATGCCTCCCGGTGCGGTCGACGGCCTCTTCGAAACCACCGGCGCCGAGCAGCAGCAGATCATGAAAGAGCTCGATCAGGGCGTGCAGCAGGAGATGGCGCAGAATCCCTACGCCGCCTTCGAAATCAAGTTCCGCATGTATCCCTTCCGCACCGATTCGTTCAGCCAGGCGCTGCTCGTCGCCCACGAGATGGACCTGACCGACCTTGCCAGGGACATCACCACCCCGATCCTCATCACCGATCCGGAAGGCGAAACGTTCTGGCCCGGCCAGAGCGAACAGCTCCTCGGCCTCGTCGGCAGCAAAACCAAATCACTCGCCAGATTCACCGCCGCCGAAGGCGCCGATCTCCACTGCGAGCCCAAAGCCATGGGCCTGCGCAACCAGGTCGTCTTCGACTGGCTGGATGAGGTGCTCGGGCGCTAACGAACACGCAGACCCTGCAGTTTGCTGGGTCTCGGGCGTTCTGCTTGCTCCCTTGAGTGTCAGCAAGAGCACTGCGTACCTGTGCCGTCCGACACTGATCCCCCGTTCGCCAGGCGGCATCATGCAGATGTTGGCAGGACGGGAGGATGTGGGCCCTCCCGGACTGCCAGACCGAAATCTCAAGCAGGGTATCGTTGGCGATACCGCAGCCAAACGCCCGGGTCGAACCGACTCGGGCGTTTGGCTGTCCTCCACCGCGACCGTATGCACAAGCGAGAGGGCCGCCCACGGGTGTCCTGAAACACTCCCCGTCGGCCAGCTGAGATCCCACCTGGCGGTTCTGCAAACTGCACCATCGAAGCACTGGCAGGCCGGGAGTTCGTCGACCCGCCTCCGATCCCGCTTGCCGGCATGGTTAGCGAAACCAGCCACCCTATCGAACGCGCCGTTTGGCCAAGCCCTGTGTCGCAGCCGACAGGTTTGCCGGTGCGCAGATGACAGAACCAGCCCTTCACCCCAGCTACCGTGGATGCATCGGAAGGCAACGTTGCCGCACCGAACCGGCCCACCGACCATCGACCGAGGGGAGAACGAGCGATGTTCCAGAACCCAGTGATCCAGCACCAGCTCGCCCGCGAGCTCGATCGGGAGAAGGCCATGATCTGGCAAGACCAGCAAACGCTCCCACCGGCGGAATCGGTCCTCGATTCCCTGGTGCGCCGCCTGAAGCAGCTCATCGGCAACCGACCATTGCAACCGCTGGCCCGCGGCGCTTCCTGACCCGGCCCGCCGCCAGCGGTCCCAACACGCGCACCGCCGATCCTTCGGCAAGCGCGTGTTCCTCTCAAACGCCGAGGGCGGCTTCGGAATTCCGAAGCCGCCCTCGCCTCATGTGTACAGATCGCATTCCCGCGACGGTTCGCCCGGAGGCGAGTCCAACGTCGGGATTTACTCGACGGTGTCCGTCTCCGGGGTGCGGACCTTGCGGGCCGTCAGATAGGCTGCCGCCCCGCCAACCGCCGCCGCGGCCACCCACGCTCCACTCGTCGACTCAGTGCCGCTCCCGGTCGCCGGGAGCACCACGATCGGCGTCTCGCAGCAATCGGACGAGCAGGCGCCGTCGTCACAGCAGCAGTCGCCATCCTCGCAACCGGTGATATCGCAGATCACATCGCAGTAGCCCTCGAAGCAGCTCGTCCCTTCCGGGCAGCGCGCGTTCGGGTCTTCCTCATCGATGCAGCACTCGATCGCGGCGCAAACGCCATTGCAGCAGATCTCGTCGCCGGCGCATTCCGCGTCATCACCGCAGCCGAGGATGATCGGGTCGCAGACGCCTTCGAAGCAGGTTTCGCCTTCGTCGCAGCGCGCATTTGGGTCAACGTCGCCGATGCAGCACTCGATCGCCGCGCAAACGCCCTCGCAACAGATTTCGTTCTCGGCGCACTCCTCGTCGCTGCCACAGCCGACCTCCACACCAGCCAATGCGCCGTAGGCCGGCCGGCCGGCAATGGCAATCCCGCCAACCACACCACCGAAGAGTCCCTTGATCACCGTTCGGCGGGATTTGCCGAGCGCCATCGTTCGAGTGAGATCGTCGAATTTCCGCTTGTCCATTACGTGCTCTCTCCTTATTCATCCCCAGACGGGGAGCCTTACATGGTTGCAGACGCCCGATCGCGTCGTTCGGTTTCGCCGTTAGACCTGATTGACCTCGATCTGCTCCCAGTCGATGTCGCCTTCCACGTGCTGCAGGAACCGAGCCCCCCAGGGATCTTCCCCAAGCTGCTGGAGATAGTCATGGAAGGTCTCCGCATCGGGAAGCAGCGCGATGATCACGATCTCACCGGGCGAATCGCTCACATGCCCGATAAAGCTGATCAGGCTCTGATGGTAGGTCTTGCGCACATCGCGGGTCCATTCCTCGATCAATGCATCGAGCCCTGGCTGCCCAGCGGCAATCAACGTCGCATGGCCAATCGCGCCGACCATCGGATCGCTCCTCCTTCTCATCCCTGAGATTATTGCCAACTGGTCAATGCGGGAACGCTGAGTATAGACGAGCGAATCGTCTCAGGCGCGGTCCGCGTTGAGGAATCTGGTGGCTTCGGCGTTCTCGGCCTCACTCGGTTTGCGCTTGGTTCCAAAGACCGCTACGAAGAGAAAGTCCTTCCCGGCGGCATGTGGCCCGAAGAACGCAGCAACTTCGTCATCCGGGCTGCCGGAACCGACCGCGCCCAACCCCAACGCATGCGCGGCGAGCTGCATCCGCCCCCCGAACAACGCGGCTTCGAACTGCGCGATCCGGTAACCCCGGTCGCCGTAGACGGGATAGATCGCTTCCAGATCGGACAATCCAAAGACGACCACATTCGCATCGGCGGCATACTGCTGCCCCATCGCAAGCCGCTTGGCGGCAGCGCGCTTGTCCCCCGATTCGAGCAGATAGAGGGCCTTGGTGACACGGTCGTAGAAGTACGCGCCGGCTTCGAGACCGGCGACGTTGTTCACGATCAGATAGATGTCCGAAAGCGGAACCGCGACATCCATGGGCGGAGCGGCCGCAGCGCTGACGAGCACAGTGGAAAGATCTTCGAACGAAACTGGCGTCTCCGCCGCGTAATGCCGGTTGGAACGGCGCCGTTCGATCACATCCTCGATGTCACGCTCCGTAGTCGAGATCGGGCGCAGGGGGATCGGCGGGGCATCCGGAGGTGCGGTGGGCGGTTTCACTGGAGCGATGCCGATCGCGGCACGCCAGGCATTGGCAGCCGCCCCAGACGGGAGTGAGGTGCCCGCATAGGCGGCCTCGATCACGGGAAATTCCAGTGGTTCTCGATCGGAAAGCGGCTCGACCGCATGCGCGATCGGATCCAGCGCTGGTGATTCCGGAAACGGGGTATCGGTTCGGCCTAACGCGACCAAACCGGCCGCCAGCTCGTCCTTGCTATCGATGCCCAGGAGCCGCTCGATCGCACCATCGGCGTACCCGAAAACCACTTCGGCTGGAACCTCGGCGCTGGCCGCCATCGCCAACGTGTTGGTGAGCATGGTGCCCATGTCCCAGTAGACATGACGGTAGCTATGATCGAGATAGCGCCAGGCGTTGCGCCAGAGCTGGCTGGTGACGATGAGAATGGCAGGCGCAGCGGCAATCGCGGACTCATTCCCCGAAGCCTCGGTTACGAAGTTCCGGTAATCACCAGTTCGCAACGTGCGCAAGGTGTTCGCCAGCGCATCGTAGTGATAGACACCGGCCGGAAGCTCGGGCGTCTCGCCGGTGACCAGATAGAGCTCCAGGTGAAAACGGGCACCGGTTTGCCCCGCGGCGCGATAGGTCACCTCCTTGCCCCAGGGCGAGGTCCAGGTTTTCAGAATCCCATTGGATCGCTGCAGCAACCGCCCAAGCGTCGCAAGATCGGGAATAACGTCGCCGGATGGTTCTGTCCCGCTGGCGCCCAGGGCGGGAAGGGAGGTCCCCACCGCCTCGATCGGGCGCGCACCGGTCGGCACCTCGGGCAGATCGCGGTAGCGCTTGAAGAGCTTGGGATCGTTGGCCGGGTCCTGAACGCCCAGCGCTGGATGCAGGTCGGGCGGCGTTCCAGCTACGATCGTCTCGCTCCCGTCCGGCCCCTCCGCAAACCGCCACTTGCTCCGGTTGTGATACGCACGGGCAGCATCGCCAGGTTGGGCTACGGGATCTTTCGACATCATTGGTAATGGCTCCTGGGTCGACTACTGTGTTGGACGAGTGTGCCTCACAACCGAACGCCAACGTTGCTTCATCTTACGAGAGCCGCGCCCGATCACTTGCAGACAACGGGGACTGTTCCGCTGAGGAGCGCCGGTCTCCTCTCTTTACGTCCATGGCCTGAAAGTGTGCCGTTGCGGCATCAATGAATTCTTGGAGTTCGCTCCCACTGGCGGGCACATGATTCAGTCTCAATGCACCAAGTTCGGCCAGCGCCTGATTAGCCGGAGGCGCATTCTTCCCGGTCCATACGGCAATTGGCGCGATTCGCCGACGAAGGTTCTCGTCCGCCCCAGCCCAAGTGCCTCCCGATCCTTCCGAGCTCGATATGACGATGGTCAGCTCAGATTGGGCATAGATCAAGCGATTGCGAGCCATCGCATTTCTCACCAGAAATCCGGTGCTGGGGTGGACATGGCTTACCAGACAGAGGTGATCGCTTGCAATGTGTGGTTGCAGATCGTACTGCGACGCATGTCGCCTAAGATTTCCGGGAAGGACTCCAACCGATTGGCCGTTTGCCGCAAGAGCCCCTTGCATGCCGCACAGATCGGTTCCCTTTGCTGCTCCGGATACCACCGTCATTCCACTCTCGGAGACGCGTTTACCGAGCGCTCGGGCAGTCTCAGCAAGCGGACCTGAGATCGACCGAGAGCCGACTATCGAAACGGAACGTTGACCCATCAAGCTGGTCTGTCCTGCTCCGAAAATCACCGGAGGCGCGGACCACCCTAATTTCTGCTTCCATCGCGCAGGAAATGCATCGTCCGCTCTGCAGATCGTCCAAATCCCCCCCTCCTGCATTCGGGTCATCTCTTCGTAGGTAGCACTTGCTCGTTCGGGGATCGAGCACACTTTCTTGACAATCCGCCGGTCGAGGTCGCTTTCAACAATGAGTTCCACGATCGACGGAAACAGGAGCTCCGCCGGGCGACGGTCAGCACCGATGAGCCAGCGCGCGAGGTGACTCCATTCCTGAGTGGTCAGCACGTCATCCCGCTGGCCGGTTCGGGTTGTTCCTCCGAGAGCGGCACACGCTGTGAACATCGCAATGCGGTCGTCCAGTTCGCTTCGGGTCACAGTCACGCCTCATGCGTCTTGCGCTGCGCCGCTAGCGAGAACGGGTGCACTGGTCCACTTCCGCTGCGGCGCAATGCCGCTCCACAAACCGTCAAGGTCCACCCGGAGTCGATCATGTCATCTATCAATAAGACTGGCCCGGGCCGCACACGCTCGGGTGCGGCCCGAAATGCATCGATGACATTCGCGCACTGCTTCGATGCACTCTGCATGCTTTTCTGCTCAGCGGTGTTTCGTGTCTTGCTCAACGCCTGGACAACGTCGATACCAAGCGCATCGCCCAAACGGCGGCTGAAGTCCAGAACAAGTTCGGGACGCCGAAGAGAGGGAACAGGAACGATCCACCAGGAAGCATCGATCGACCAGGTTGCCTGTATCGCTTCGTTTGCGGCCATTACAAGCCTATCGTCAAAACGCCCTTCAGCGTACTTGCCGCGAGCGATCAGATCACCGAGTCCACTGCGATTGTATTCACACAGCGCCAGACCGATTTCATTGAGTCGATCTGTGGGAATCTGGCGGGAACGCCCCGGCAAAATGCCCGGCGGCAGCAATGCACGACCTTCGATACGAATCCACTGGGTATCCAGGAAGCGCTGTGCCTCGAAGGTGCGCTCCTGAGAAACGACTCCTGACACGAACGCTCCCGCACAATTGGCGCAGCGGCCACACGTCTTGCGTTTTGGGTCGTCGAGCTCTCGAATCGCAAACCGCATCAAGCACTCGCGTGTTTTGACGAACTCCCGCATTCGCTGGAGTTCGGTTTCTCGTTGCTCTGTAACCCTCCTCCAACGATCTATCTCGGGCAACCAGCCATTCCGGGTGCGCTCGTAGAACGTTCCATCTCGACGTACCGCACCTTCGACATCGAGAAACTTCAGGCAGTGATCCAATGACGCCCGCGACAGATTCACTTGCTGCGCAAGCGCTTCCTGCGTCATGCCTTCGGCATCCAGCGCTCGCAGCACCTGTGCAATGGCTTTCGCATCAGGGAACGCGGAGTCGATGAGGTGGAGCTCGATCCGATCGTCTTCTTCACCAGCGAGAAGAATCGCAACCGCGTCTGCTGTTGCGCGGCCCGCTCTCCCAACTTGCTGGTAGTACGCAACCAGTGAGCCCGGTCTCTGGTAGTGGACGACGAATCCGAGATCAGGCTTGTCGAACCCCATACCAAGTGCAACCGTGGCGCAGAGCACCTTGATCTCATTTCGAATCAGTTGATTCTCACGATGAATGCGTACGGCGGAGTCGAGGTCGGCGTGATACGCCGGCGCATTGACTCCATTCCGATGCAGAAAAGACGAAACGAGCTCCGTGTCCCGTTTCGTCAGGCAGTAAACGATTCCACTACCCGGCAGCGTTGGGAGATACGACGCCAGCCATGCCAACCGCGTCGATTGCGCCGGGAGATCTATCACCTGCAATCGCAGCGAATCACGAACCAATGGTCCGCGTTGTATGCGCATGGATCTCCCCAGTTGCTCCTGAATATCGACAATGACGCGCTCATTCGCCGTTGCCGTCGTGGCCAGCACGGGGGTTTTGGCGGGCATGGCGTCGATCACCTGCCTGATACGACGAAAGTCCGGGCGAAAATCATGGCCCCAATCTGAGATGCAATGTGCTTCGTCGATGACCAACAAGCCGATTCCATCCGGTATGGAAAGCAGGACTCGCTCGTTGAAGTCCTGACTTGCCAAACGCTCCGGCGAGATCATCAGGAGATCGATCTCGTTCTGGGCTATTGCCTGTTCGATGCTGGACCACTCGTGCCGATTCTCGCTGGTCAGGCAGGCCGCTCGGATACCCATTCGCTGTGCCATGTCGAGCTGGTTGCGAATAAGCGACAGGAGGGGACTGACCAGCAATGTCGGACCTGCACCCTGTTCGCGCAGCATCCTGGTTGCCAGGAAATAGACGAGACTCTTTCCCCATCCGGTGCGTTCCACGACGAGTAAACGCGCGCGATCATCGACGATTGCAGATATGGCGGAAAGCTGCCCCTTCCGAAACGAGGCAGATGGCCCGAGGGCAGAAGCCAGCAGTTGCTGCGCTCGCTCAGATGTGCGGACCTGCGTCCTCACCTGGTTGCTTCGAATCAGTTGGCGAAGCTGGGTCAGCATGGCGTGCTAACTCATTCTTACGAGATGTGCCAATCACTTCGGAAGTATCCCGCAAGCGAGTTATGATGCGGGCCAAAGTGACACGGCTCGCTAGTGGATATCACAAGGTAATGGAGGATCGAGCGTATGAATAGTGAACGTGAACTCCCTCAGCACGTAGCAGGGAATCGGGAAGCGTGGGACAAGTATGCCGCCGACTATGTCACCCCCGGAGAGCAGAATTGGGCGAGCGATGACGTGACGTGGGGGATCTTTTCTGTCCCGGAGTCGGAGTGGCATTTATTGCCCGGCGATCTGGCGGGAAAGGATACGATCGAGCTTGGGTGTGGCACGGCCTACGTGTCGGCCTGGCTGGCGAAGCGGGGGGCGAAACCGGTAGGAATCGACAATTCGCCGAAGCAGCTGGAAACGGCGAAACGGTTGCAGCAGGAGCATGGCATCGAATTCCCCCTCCTCCTCGGCAACGCCGAAGACGTTCCCTATCCCGATGCCTCGTTCGACTATGCCATCAGCGAATACGGCGCGTCTATCTGGTGCGATGCCTATAAGTGGATTCCAGAAGCCGCCCGGCTACTTCGCCCGGGAGGTGAGCTGATGTTCCTGATCAATAGCGTGCAGTCGATGGTCTGCGCGCCCTACGAACCTGAAGGTGTGGAAGAAGAAACGCCGGTTTCGACCACCCTGCAACGTCCGCTTTTTGGCATGAACCGTTTCGACTGGAACGACGGCTCCACCGAGTTCCATATCTCCCATGGCAACATGATCCGGCTGCTGCGTGAGAGTGGATTCGAGGTACTCGACCTGATCGAGATCCGCCCACCGGCGGATGCCACAACCACCTACGCCTGGATGAGCATCGACTGGGCGCGGCAATGGCCCTGCGAAGAAGTCTGGAAAGCACGCAAACGCTAACCGGGAATCACGCATTCCGCATAGTTAGGCAGATTCATCCTCAGGTTTCGAAAATGCTACGCTCTCGCCTATGCGTGAGCCAATGCAACCCCGGCAAGAGCCGACCAAAGAGTTCCCCGAGGGCGCCGTTGGCGTCCTGGGGGGACGACAGCTTGGCGGCCTGAAACTCCCCGATCACGAATCGTTCGAGCGCAACGTGCTGGGCACGTTTCGCTCGATTCGCCGCGTTTTCGCGCTGGTCTGGGAAACCAGCAAGCTCTTCACGCTGGTGGTTTTCGCCACCACGATCGTGCTCGCCGTCATTCCCGCGGCCCAGATCTGGGTCGCCGGCGAGCTGATCAATACCGTTGCGGACGCTATCGCCGCCGGTGGCGGCGCATCGTACGAGCAGGATGTCATCGTGCTGGCCGTCATCCAGCTCGTGCTCTTTCTGATGAGCAACGTGCTGCGCTCCGCGTCGTCCCTGAGCCAGGTGCTGCTCGGCGAGCGGCTGCGCTATCACGTGCAGCAGGTCATCATGCGCCACGCCAACTCGCTCGACCTGGCTGACTTCGAGGATTCCTTCTACTACGATCAATTGCAGCAAGCCCAGCGCGAGGCGGGTAACCGGCCGCTCGGCATGGTCACCAGCGTTTTCGGTCTGGTGCAATCGTTCATCACCTTTCTGACCATGGCCGGGTTGCTCCTGCAGCTCGAATGGTGGATCGCGGTGGTGGTGCTGCTCGCGCCGATCCCCGCCTTCCTTTCGGGTGCGAACTATTCCATGCGCGGGTTCCGGCAAACCATGCGGCAATCGCCCGCCCGCCGCTTGATGGACTATCTCCGCTCGCTGCTGACCACCGATGCCTACAACAAGGAGATCAAGGTCTTCGGCCTGGGCGATTACTTCGTGCAGCGCTATGCCATGGTTGCGGATGAGGCCTATCAGGAAACCCGCGATCTGGCCGTGAAACGCCAGGTGGCAGCCACCATCTGGGGCGCGATTCCCGTCATCGCCACCTCAGGCACCTTCCTCTATGTGGCATTACAGGCAGTGCGTGGCATGGTCTCGCTCGGCGCTCTGTCGGTCTACACCCAGGCTGCGCAACAGGGGCAAGGGGCGTTTCAGGGAATCCTCAACGGCGTCCAGTCGATCTACGAAAACAGCCTCTATCTCTCCACGCTGGACGATCTGCTGGAACGCGCGCCGACCATTTCCGCTCCGGACGATCCCCTGCCTGTGGCGCATCCGTTTACGACGGGCATCGAGTTCCGGGATGTCACCTTTACCTATCCCGGCAAGACCGAACCCGCGATCTCCGATCTCAGCTTCGAGATCGGTCTGGGAGAAACCATCGCGTTGGTGGGGCGCAACGGCGCCGGCAAATCGACCATCGTCAAGCTGATCGCCCGGCTCTACGATCCGACCCACGGACAGGTAATGCTCGACGGCCACGATCTGCGGGACTACGACCCGCAGGAGCTCTGGAAAGAGTATTCGGTCATGTTTCAGGACTTCGTCGAGTTCCAGCTCACCGCTGGGGAGAACATCGGCGTTGGCAATCTGGCGGAGATCGAAGACGAGCTGGCAATCGAAGATGCCGCCCAGCGCGCCGGGGCCAGCCGGCTGATCGAATCGTTCCCGGAGGAGTACGACACCATCCTGGGCAAGTGGTTCGAAGGCGGCACCAATCTCTCCGGCGGCGAATGGCAGCGCATCGCCCTGGCGCGCGCCTTCATGCGCGACGCGCAGATCCTCATCCTGGACGAACCGACCGCCGCGCTCGATCCGCAAGCCGAGTTCGACCTCTTCCAGCGGCTGACTTCGCTCTCCGAAGGGAAAATGACCCTCTTCATCTCCCATCGCTTCAGCACCACCCGCTATGCGGACCGCATTCTGGTGCTGGACGGCGGCCGGCTGGTGGAATCCGGCTCGCACGATCAACTCATGGCGCTGAATGGCGTCTACGCCGAGCTTTTCGAGATGCAGGCGGCAAGCTATCGGTAGCGCATCGGTCCTGAGCTGCACGTTCTGCTGTTTCGAGATCGATGCGCGGATGTCGCGCAATCGCTGTTCATGAGAGGGTCGTCGAGTGCTCGAACCGGGGGCCGAGTTGTGAGGTGCCAAGAGGTCCCTCCGCGCGAGTCGGGACGACGGGAGGCATGGCTGCGCCCTGGATGGATGCGGGTGCATCTGGAATCTCTCGAGAACGATCACTGTCTTAGCGACAGTCCGCGCTGGAGGCTTGGGTGACGGCGGGCAGCCGGGCGGTTGGCACTTGGGCACTGCCCAGGTCATGCATCGAACCCCTCGGCCCATCTTTTCCAGGTGATGGGACTTATTGAGAGGCGAGGCTGCCCGGAACTCGTGATGTGATCCGGGTCTCTTCCGCCGATGTGCCGCTTGTTGCTATTGTAGAACATATGTTCTTTTCGTGTCAAGGGGTGGATCCGGTGAATTTTCGTGGATTCGGGAAGTGGCTTTTTGCGGGTTCGCCTCACCCCGGGCGTCCCTTCCCAGAGTGAGAGGGGAGATGCGCATGGGGGGGCGGCGATGATTTTGGGGCTATTCACGTTGCCTGATCTCCTTTCAACGAGCAAGCTGCCATCGGCAAGTACCTCACCCACGTCGACCGGAAGATCGACCGGTTCATTCGCAGCAAGCGTTCGATGATCGAGCTGCTGAACGAGCACAGGCAGGCGATCATCCACCAGGCGTTACCTACGGGGCTCGATCCGTCGGTGCCGATGAAGGATTCCGGGGTGGAGTGTCCAGACGGGAACGGTTCTTCACCAGGTTGATTGGGAAGGGATGTGGCGCACCAGAGGCTGGGTCGCGGGCAACAAGGGGTCCCTCGACAAGCTCGGGATGACGGGGAATGTGGTCGGGACGATCGACCGCTACGGGCGAACGACCAAACGCAATGAACCCTCATATTCCGGAAGCGTGCGCAAATGCCCGTATCGCTCGTCCCACGCACCAGATTCGAGATCGGCGAAAAGACGCACCTCGAACTGCCGCACCAGCGCCGGATCGACCAGCGTCCAGGACGACATCGCTCGCTGAACCCCTGCTTCCAGCAGCCGTTCCGGGCGACCGTAGTACGCCTCGGTGAACCCATCGGTGCAATCCAGAGGAATGGGAACAGGTTCGACGCGCGTGTCCGCGCCCAGCAACGCAGCGATCGTCTGGATCTTCGGAAACCGGGAGAGCTCCTTGTCCAGCACCTCGGGAAAATAGTCCGAGAGCCAGAAATCGTGCAGCCGGTCCGGATCGGCGGCCATGATGACGATTGGTCCACGGGTGACCCGCTTGAGCTCGTCAATCCCCTGGGCGAGATCGGACCATTGATGCACCGTCCAGGTGCCCATGCTGGTATCGAACGACTGGTCTGGGAACGGGAGCGACTCGGCGACCGCGTCGATCGCAACCGGGAGATCGGACGGCCGCTGGGCGCGCATCGTGGCCGACGGCTCGACGGCAGTAACAGCACGGTCGCGCGGCTCATACGACCCTGCCCCGGCACCGACATTCAGCACCGTTCGCGCCTCCCCCAGCGCCCGGGCGATTTGCGCGGCAATCCTTGGATCGGGGCGTCGATAGACGGCGTAGTCGACACCGATCACCCCGTAATTTGCATCTCCTGCGCTCCCATCGGCGAAAACGCGCTCGTTCATCGTTTGCTCATGCCGAATACGTACCTTTAGACATTCATGAACAAAGTACAGGATGCTAACCTACCCGGAATCTACTCGACAGCGCACCCGCAGAGGAGACGCCAATGATCCGATTGACCCCTCGACCCGGAACCCCGGTCGATCCCGAAACCCTATCGACCGTCGATGCGATCGTGCAAGCCCGCATAGACCAACGCATCACGCGCCGCCAGCTCATCGAGCGCGCCGGGCAGCTCGGCATCGGCGCGGCCGTTGCCGGGATCATGCTGCGCGCGGCCGGCGATGCCGAAGCAGCCCCGGGAGGCCGGTCCGGCGCCCCCGTGCTTCGCCGGCAGGATGGTGCGACCATCCCCGTCGAAGGACCGACCGCGCCGGAAGGCACGCCGCTCGAAGGTGGCACGCTCATCCTTGGGGGGCACGGTGAACCCGATACGCTGCAGCCTTATCTGACCCAGTTGATGATCGGGTTCGATATGTTCAGCGCGGCGATGGAAGGGTTGCTGGGCATGGACCAGGATCTCGCCTTCACTCCCAAGCTGGCAACCGAATATTCGATCTCGGATGATGGGCTCTCCTATACCTTCACCCTGCGTGAGGGCGTGAAATGGCACAACGGGGAAGACTTCGTCGCGGATGACGTCATCAACACGTGGAAGATCGTCAACAACCCGGACTTCGGCACCTACAACACCTTTGGCTGGGATCTGGTGACCGATGTGGTCGCGTCCGAAGACGGCAAACAGGTCACTATCTCCACTGCCGACCCCTATGCCCCCTTCCTCTCCACCACCGGCACGGCGCCGATCGTGCCGTCCAGCGCGGTAGCCGATCCGGAGGCGTTCGCCACCGATTTCGGCCGCGCGTTGATCGGCACCGGCCCCTTCATCTTCGAAGAGTGGGCCCCGCAACAGCAGATCTCTTTCAACCGCAACGACGGCTACTGGGGCGAGACGGCGATCCTCGACAAACTGATCTACAAGATCGTGCCCGACGACAACACCCTGCTCGTCCAGCTCCGCACCGGCGAGGTGCAGCTCGCCAGCAGCGATGCCGCCATCAGCGCGGTGCGTTTGGAAGAGGCGCTCGGCATCGAAGGCATCTCCATCCTGGAGACCGCATCACCCGCCTGGAAGCATTTCGACCTCAAGATCATCGACCACCTGCGCGACCCGCGCGTTCGCCAGGCGCTCGATCTGGCCACCCCGAAGCAGCAGATCATCGAGCAGTTGCTGAAGAACAACGTGCTCCCCAGCTCGGCGGATATCACCCCGAATACCTGGGCCTGGGACCCGGATCTGCCCCCGACGCCATATGACCTCGAAAAGGCAAAAGCGCTCCTGGAGGAAGCAGGATTGACGCTGGAAGACGGCGTCTTGTCTGGACCAACGCCCGCCCCGGAGACAGACATCGATGTTTTGACCGACAAAACTGGCCCGGTGAAGCCGCTCGAAATCGAGCTCTGGGCCACCTCTGGCAGCCAGGAGAACGAGCTCATCCTGCAGGTTGTCGCCCAGGCGTGGGACCAGTTAGGTGTGAAGACCGAGCAGAAATTCGAAGACGTCTCCACCATCTTTGGACCCGAGGGGTACCAATTCACCGACGCGATGACCGCCGGGCTCTACTCCTGGTTCAACACCGCCGACCCCGACAACACCTGGTACTGGAGCTCGCAATACATCCCAGACACTCCGACCGGAGCGGGCGGCAACGTGCAGGCGTACTTCTTCCCCTTCAATTTCCAGGACGAGATCGACGCCATCATCGATCCGGCCGTGGCCGAGCTCGACCAGGACAAGCGCAAGGAGGCGTACTTCGCTTCGCAGAAGCTGCTCAACGAGCAGGCGCCCGTCATCTTCCTGTACTGGGATAAGTCGTTTTCCGGAGTTGCGAACAACCTTGGAGGCTTTTTGCCGACCACGTTCAATTCCATCTTCTGGAATGCCAACGAGTGGTATCTGACGGAATAATCGGACGGTCGTAGTGGAGAGCGTTGCTGCCCTTTCGGGCCTGCAGCGCAACACACCGCCGTCTATCCGGTAGGGGCAACCCCCCGTGGTTGCCCTTGTCACGCCGAAAATAGGTCCCGGATTCAGCTCGATTGGATATCGGATCGTTGATGCCGAATTCCGTCATGACCACGACGTTCGTAAAGCCGAGTAGGGCAACCGCAGAGGGCTGTCCCTGTCACAGTATCGCGAAGGCTGGAGTACTGGTTCATGCCTGACGAACCCAAGGTGCGCGCGATGGGGTGGTTCGCCAGCGATCTGCCTGCTGCATGCCGCCTGCCGCGTGCTCGCCCATGAGCGGCTTTCTGCTGCGCCGGATGCTGGGGGCAATTCCGCTGCTCTTCGGGGTGGCATTGGTTTCGTTCATCCTCATGCAGCTCGCTCCGGGCGGACCGGATGCGACCTACGCTCGCAGCCCGCGCATGACCGACGAGCGGCTGGCGGCGATTCGCGAGCGGCTGGGTATCGATCAACCGTTGCCGGTGCAGTTCGTGAAGTGGATCCAGAATCTGCTTCGCGGCGATCTGGGTCTCTCCTACGTGCAAAATCGCCCGGTCACCGAAGTCATCTGGAACGCCTTCCCGAACACCGTGCTGCTCGTCATCGTCGGGTTGTCCGTCGCCCTGATCTTCGCGCTCCTCTTCGGCGTGATCGCCGCGGTCAATCCCTACGGCTGGTTCGATAACTCGACCGCCGTTTTTTCCTACTTCGGCCTGGCGATGCCCGTCTTCTGGTTCGGGCTGATGCTGCAATTGCTCTTTTCGGTGAAGCTCGGCTGGCTGCCATCCAGTGGACTGCACGATCCGCAGAATCCGGGCCCGCTCGACACTCTCGAGCATCTGATCCTGCCAGCGGTCACCCTGGCGATCGGCAGCATCGCGGTCTGGAGCCGCTACATCCGATCCTCCACCATCGAAGCCCTGCAACAGGACTATGTGCGCACCGCCCGCGCCAAAGGGCTCACCGATCGCAAGGTGCTCTCCCGGCATGTGCTTCGGAACTCGCTGACGCCGTTCATCACGGTGGCGGCCATCGACATTCCGCTCTATCTGACCGGTGTGGTCTTTATCGAGACCGTCTTCTCGCTCCCCGGCATGGGGCGCCTCTTCTACGACTCACTCACCCGGCGAGACTATCCGGTCCTCATGGGCATCCTCATGTTCAGCGCGGTGCTGATCATCATCGGCAATCTGATCGCCGATCTGATCTACGCCAAGCTCGATCCGCGGATCAGCTACGGATGAGCGCCGGCGTCGTCACCCTCGATGAAGTGCTGGGCAACGATGGTGCGTTCGTGCAGGCGCGTACCCCCTCCCAGCTCGCCTGGCGACGCTTCAAAACGTCGCGGCTCGCGCTGGTGGGCGTGGTCATGCTGACCATCATCGTGCTGCTCTCCGTGCTGGCGCCATGGATCGCGCCGCATGGGCAGAACGAGATCGACCTCTTCAATATCAAGGCGCCCCCCAGCCGGGATCATCTGCTCGGCACCGACGCCCTCGGACGCGATGTCTTCTCTCGCCTGCTCTACGGCGGGCGCATGTCGCTGGCGATCGGAGTCGCGGCGGCGCATCATCTGCACCGTCGTCGGCATCCTGTTCGGTGCGATTTCCGGCTATTACGGCGGCTGGATCGACGGCGCGATCATGCGCTTTGTCGATCTGATGCTCGCCTTTCCCAGCATCTTCCTGCTGCTCATCATCGCGGCGATGTTCGAAGGCATCTCCGCCTGGGGGGTCATCTTCTTTCTGGGATTGTTTAGCTGGATGTGGCTGACGCGCATCATTCGGGGCGAGTTCCTGTCGCTCAAGCGGCGCGAGTTCGTGGAAGCCGCGCGCTCGATCGGCACGCCGGACGGTCAGATCATCCGCCGGCATCTGCTGCCGAACGTCATCGGCGTGATCGTGGTCACCTTCACGCTCGATGTCGCGCTCTTCATGCTCGCCGAGGCCGGACTGTCGTTCCTCGGATTCGGCGTCCCGCCTGGGATCCCCACCTGGGGCAACATGCTCAGCGAAAGCCGCACCGACTATCTATCGGATCCCCTGCTGGCCATCGTTCCCGGTCTCGCGCTCACCCTCTGCGTACTCGCCTTCAACTTCGTCGGCGACGGCCTGCGCGACGCGTTCGACCCGAAGGGCGGCCGTTGACAATCCGCAACCCCCGTTGACCACGCCTGCCCTCCGTGTCTGCCATTCGCCGGCTCGGGTAATGTCCTGGGCCCTCGTAGTAGCGGAACCTGTGTCCGCCAGCGGCTGCAAGCCGCCATCGCATGGCCCACAACCAGGTCACCAGCTCATTCGTAGTGGCGGGACCTGTGCCCGCCAGCGGCCGCAGGCCGCCATCGCGTGTCCCACAACCAAGCCACCAGCTCGACGGATGGTCCCCAGGCAGATCCGTCGAGTTTCCGCCGTCCGCCACATGTCGCCTGCTTCGATGTCACAATTCCGGACATGAAGTCTGCCGGTGAAAGGCCGAGAGGAGTGCGCACCATGTCAGTCGTAGAGAAATCCCCAGCCGTACGGATCGAGTTCTGTTTCGAATGCGGGTTCACCCGCCGCGCCAACAAGCTGGCCGGAGATGTAATGGAAGAGTTCGGCGACTTTCTGCCGGGTGGCGTAACGATCGTGCCGGGCGATCGCGAGATCTTCGATGTCTGGCTGGACGACAAGCTCCTCTTTTCGCGCAAGAAGGTCGACCGCTTCCCGAACGAGCGCGAGGTCGAGGATCAACTGATCGAAATCCTCGAAGGGTAGTAACGCCCCGTTGGCAAATCCGCCGTTACCGGCCGCCTATGTCGAACGCATGACATCGCTGCTCGGCGACGAAGCGGGGTCCTTCTTCGCATCCTACGATCGCCCGGCACGCTCGGGCTTGCGGGTGAACACCAGCAAGATTTCAGCCGAGGCATTCCGGGCCCGCTCACCCTGGCCGCTGGAACCGATCCCCTGGTGTCCAGATGGATTCTATCTGCCTGCGGACGCGCCGGCCGGCAAGCACCCCTGGCATGCCGCCGGGGTCTATTACCTGCAGGAACCGTCGGCCATGGCGCCGGTCGAAGCGATGGCCTTGCGGCCTGAACTGCGAGTGGCCGATGTCTGCGCAGCACCCGGTGGGAAATCCACCCAGATCCTGAATCACCTCCAGCGCCGGGGGGTGCTGCTCGCAAACGACGTCGTCGGCAGCCGGATCAAGCCGCTTGGCGAAAACCTGGAGCGCTGGGGCGCCGAACTGGCGGTCATCGCCAATCAGGACATGAGCCGGCTGGCCGCAAAGGTGGGCGACCAGTTCGACCGCGTGCTGGTCGATGCGCCCTGTTCCGGGGAAGGGCTCTTTCGTCGCACACCGGAGGCGCGCACGGAATGGTCGCTCGCGCATGTGGAGGGTTCGGCGCGGCGGCAACGCGGCGTGCTCGATGCCGCCGCTCAGTTGGTCGCTTCCGGTGGCGAGCTGGTCTACAGCACCTGCACCTTCGCCCCGGAAGAGAATGAACATGTCATCAGCGCGTTCCTTGACGCGCATCCAGACTGGCACGTGGAACCGATACCCGGGTTCGCACCTGGTCGATCTGACTGGTCGGATACCGATCACGATCTCTCCGGTCTGGCGCGGCTCTGGCCACACCAGCTCGAGGGTGACGGCCACACGATTGCCCGATTGCGCCGTGACGGCGAACCGGACCGAGCACCCGGACCCAAAGCCACAGGCGCGCCCGACGTACCTGGCGACTTCGAAGCCTTTCGGCAACGCGCCATTCCCGGGTTCTCGATGGAAACCGCTCCCGTCCGGCAAGGCGACTCGCTTGTCCTGCCGCCCGCCGGCATGGATGCGCTCGGCGATCTGCCGCTTGTTCGCAAAGGACTTTGGCTCGGGGCCATCGCCCCGGGACGCTTCGTCCCATCGCACGCGCTCGCCCTGGCCCTCGACCCCGCCCAAACCGCGCTGGTCGAACCGCTCGATTTCGAGCAAGCCGCGCCGCTATCTCTCGGGCGAAACCCTCACCAAACCCGGCGAACCCGGCTGGCTGCTCGTGACCTTCGACGGGTTCCCCCTCGGCTGGGGCAAACGCTCCGGCGACATCGATCAAAAACCACTATCCCAAGGGGCTGCGCCGCCCCGTCTCGTCGTGGATGAGCGCAGCCGGGCAGTAGGCGGAACGTCGCCTGCTAGGTGTGCTTTCGGCCCCATATTCCATCGACCTGACGCAGGATCGCCAGCTCGCCGATGTGATAGGCGTTGTGATCCGCCACGATCAGGATCTCTCGCAAGACGGTGTGATCCGGGTTACTCGGCACGCCTGCCGTAAGCTCGGTGGCCGGATCCTGCACGATGGCGACGAGTTGGGCGAGATCGGCGTCGAATGCCGAAATGCTGGCATCCCATCCGGCCTGATCGGTGATGGCATCCGGAGCAGGCCAATAGTCCTCGGGCCAGGTTCCCTCTTCATAATCGGCATCGAGCAGGTATTCCAGGATGTCGCGCTGCGTGATGCGCAGGTGCTCGATCAGATGCCAGTAGGAGTAGGGAACGTTCGCCGGACGGTGATTGATCTTGTCGATGGGGAAGTCGGCGACGGCTTCCGAAAACGGCATATGCGCGTTGCCATCGCGCAGAAGATCGGCAAGCTGTTGGCGGGTGAGCTGATCGAGGGTAGTCATGGTTCGATTCCTCCGGAACGGATTGTCGTGCGGAATGTCCGACGATGTGACGTTCGGAGAAGTCGGGCGTCAAACGTGACCGCATCTACAAACCCCGGAGGTCAGGCTGCAGCCTGACCTCCGGGGTTTGTAGTTGCGATTCGCTATCGTTCTCGCGAACGGGGATCGAGCGCGTCGCGCAGGCCATCGCCAAGGATATTGAAGGCCAGCACGGTGATCACCAGGAAGATGCCCGGGAAGATCGCCATCCACCAGGCGCGCTGGATCAGCTTCTGCCCGTCACGCAGCATGTTCCCCCACGATGGCTCGTCGGGAGGAACTCCCGCGCCCAGGAACGAAAGCGACGCCTCCGAGATGATCGCGAACGCGAGCACGAAGGTGCATTGCACGATCAGCGGTGACAACGAATTCGGGAAGATATAGCGCGAAAGAATGGCGTGATCGCGCAGGCCGACGCTGCGCGCCGATTCGACGAACGGTTGTTGCTTCAGCACCAGGGTGGAACCACGCACCAACCGGGCAATGGTCGGTACATAGACCACGGTCAGCGCGATGAAAACATTGCGCGTGCTGGGACCGAGACTCGCCATGATCGCGATGGCCAGCAGGATGCTAGGAAAGGCCATCATGCCGTCCATGATCCGCATGATCGGCGTGTCGAAACGCTGGTAGTACCCGGAAACCAGACCGAGCACCGACCCGATCAGCGCCGAGATCAAGGTCACGCTCGCGCCGATGAGCAACGAAACGCGCGCGCCGTACATCACCCGGCTGAGCACATCGCGTCCGAATTCGTCGGTGCCGAAGCGGTGTCCAGGGCCGGGCGGCAACAGGCGGATCGAGGGATCGATGAATTTCGGGTCGTGGGGCACGATCCAGGGAGCAACCAGCGCCATCAGCACCATCAGCAGCACGACGACGCCGGCTGCCAGCGCGAATTTGCTTCTGCGCATCGAGCTCAGCCAGCTACGCCCGGGGCGCTCATCGAGCTGACTGAGGGTTTCCCCCATTTCCCCGATATTTTGGGCCGAATCGAGGGGAGTATTAACTACCATAACGAATCCGGGGATCGATGTAGACGTAGAGCACATCGACCAACAGGTTGACCAGCACATAGATGGCGGCGGTGAGCATGACCGCCCCCTGAATCAGCGGATAATCCCGCCGCGCGATGCTCTGCACCACCAGCCGACCCATGCCGGGAATGGTAAAGACGGTTTCGGTTACGACCGCACCGCCCAGCAGCGCGCCCAGCGAATACCCGATCACCGTCACCGCCGGGATAAGCGCATTGCGCAGTGCGTGACCCGGTCACCACGTTGCGAAACTTGAGTCCCTTCGCCATGGCGGTGCGAATGTAGTCATCCCGCATGACGTCGAGCATGGATGAGCGCACCAGCCGCGCCAGCAATCCAGCCGCCGAGAAACCGAGCGTGAATGCCGGCAGAATCATCGATTTGAAATGCGCCTGCGGATCCTCCTGAATCGGCACATAGCCGCCACTCGGCAACCATTGCAACCGCACCGCGAAAATCAGGATCAGCACGATGCCGAGGAAGAACGTGGGAATCGCCGCGCCGGCGATCGACATGACCATCAACCACCGGTCGAGCAGTGAATTGCGCCTGATCGCGGCAATCACCCCGGCCGGCACGCCGATCAGGATTTCGATCAGTAACGCATAGGTGGTCAGCAGAATGGTTGGCTGCGCCCGCTCCCGCAAGGCCGCGGTGACCGGCATTCCGAGGAAGATCGAGTCGCCGAAATCGAGCCGCAATGCGTGGCTGAACCAATCGGCAAATTGCACGATCAACGGCTCGTTCAGTCCGAGCTGCTCACGCAGCAGCTGGATCTGATCGGGCGTTGCCCGGTCCCCGAGAATCACGGAAGCAGGATCCCCCGGGGTGATATGGACGAGCAAGAAAACTACGATGCCGACGATCAGCATGACCGGGATCAGCAAGATCAACCGGCGGATGATATAGGCCCCCACGATCGACGTCTCCCCGAGTGCTGGGCGATTGCCCCTGGATGCGAGATGGTACGTCCGTGCTCGATCGCGAGCTCGTCACCATGACGGCCATTCCGAACGCAAGCCTCATACCGGACTGAATTCGTAGCGCCGCAACGCATGGCGGTTGTCGTCCGATCAGGCCCGAAACCGCCCGGATGCCGGCGCTACAGAGCAGGCAAGGATTTTGCGGATCGCGGTAAGTTCGACCGCGATCCGCCGGTTGGACGCCTAGCTAATCCAGACGTTCCAGTAGATGAAGCCTTCCTCGAACTGTTCCGCCAGACCCTGGACGGATTCCGCGGAAGAACGAATGGTCGCGCCGTCGCCGATCTTGATCGCCGGGATCTGGGTGTAGGCATTGGTCTGGATCTGTTCCCAGACCGGCATGCGCTCCTCGAACGTCGAGAGCTGCAGGATTTGCCCGGCCAGCTCGAGGCTATCCGGATCGCTCCACCAGCCGGGATAGACATTCATGCCGCCGACATACGAGATCTGCGACGGATCGGGAACGAAGCCGTGCCCGGTCACGAACATTTCCCATGCTTCCGGCTTGGCGCGGTTCTCGATCACCGTCGCCCAGTCGGTCACCTGATGGTCGATCGTGAAGCCAACCGCTTCGAGCTGCTGCACGGCCACCGTGGAGGTCGCGTACATGTAGCCATATTCCTGGGTGGACATGAAGCGGATCGGCGTGCCGTCGTAGCCGGCTTCTTCCAGCTTCGCCTTGGCAAGGTCCGGATCGTTCAAGTTGTACCTGTCGCCGCCGGCTTCGGTGTACCAGGCGGTCTGCTTCATCATCAGACCCGGATTGAGACTGTAGAAATCGGCCGCGCCGTAGGCCGATTGCATCATCGGCTCCATATCGAGCGCCGCCTGCACCGCCTCGCGCAGCGCCAGATTCTTCATCAGCTCCGACTGCCAGTTGAGGAAGAAGACCGGCCACTCGGTCGGCGTGTTCACCGCGGTGACCAATCCCGGATACCCATTCAGCACGTCGTATTGATCGTTGCTGAGTGCGCCCGTCATGGTCATCAGGTAGTCGCCCGCCTGCAAGCCGGCCACGCGCGCGGCCATGTCAGGCACCGGCAAGAACTCGATCATGTCGACGTAGGCGTACTTCGTACCGCCGTAGCCGTTGGGTCCGCCTTCCAGGGCGGCGTAGTCGTCGAAGCGCTCCATGCGAATGTAGGCATCCGACTTGCGATCCGTGAGCTTGTACGGGCCGGTGCCAATGACCGCCTCGTTCGGCTCGAGCGTGCCCGCGTCGATGACCGACTTCGGATAGATCGAGCAGTTCTGCGAGTTGTTGCACATCGCGATCGGCAGGGTACCGAACGGCTCGGTGAGATTGACGGTGACGGTGTAGTCGTCCGTGGCGTCCACGCTGGTGGTGACCGCGTAAAGCTTCTTACCCACGCCGGAGAGCTGGCCCCACCGGTCCATCGACGCCTTCACGTCGGCAGCCTTCATCTCTTCGCCGTTGTGGAACGGCACACCCTGCCGGAGCGTAATCGTCCAGGTCAGCCCATCTTCGGATGCGGCCATCGATTCCGCCAGCATCGGCTGCGGCTGGTACGACGGGTCATAGGCCATCAACGTCTCGTAGATGGGTGAGGTCGTCTCAAGCGTGACACCGGTGGTGTTCTGATGCTCGTCGAGGGTGGGGGGCTCGCCCACGATGGCGACCGTCAGTTTGCCGCCCTTGGTGCCGGCGCCCGGTGTGGCGTCTTGCAGGGTGGCAGCCAGCGCGCGGGCCTGCAGCATGCGTGGGCCGCCCACGGCGCCGAGCGCGCCGGTCAACGCGGTTGCACCGAGCCCAATCGCCGAGCCGCGCTTGACGAGCTCACGTCGCGTGACCGGCTTGCCATCGACCGCGGAAAGTAACCGCATGAGGTCTCGTTGGGTTGTCATTGTGTTTTGCCCTCTCTTGATCATCCGACTGCGGCTCCGTTCGTCAGAGCTGCCCGATGGAACTGGGGTCGAACACTCCTTTCAACTGCAAACGGCGATTCATCTGTGCCAATCGCGCCTAGGCTGCACTGGCTGGGGAGGTGGCGTCCGCTCGACGCGTGGAGGATAGGGTCATTGTCAGGAAGTTTGAGAAACGCGTCAAGCGGGTTTCACCAAAAGATGATCGCCCCGCACAGATTGACGCGGTCGCCTCACCCTCACCCCGGATCGATTTCAGACAGAATGCACCAGACTGTTCACTCGCGTCCGGTTTCTGGAGATTGCCACCGTGTCGACCGAGCCCATCTCCCCGTTCGACGATTTACCCGGCCAATGGCTGCGCTGCGCGCTCCATGTGCATACCACGGCGTCCGATGGCTGGCTCACTCCGCACATCCAGCGCCAATACCACGATTGGGGCGGATATGACGTGCTGGCGATCACCGACCACGACATGCACACCCCGGCACCGGACGGCACCGACGATCTCCTGATCATCGGTGGGACCGAACTCAGCCTGATCGCGCCAAAATCGGGCGGTCCGCTGCACCTGCTTGGCATTGGGATAACGCAGCCCGTCGCGGCCGATGCCAATTCCACCCTGGCGGAAGCCGCCCGAGCCATACGCGCCGCAGGCGGGCTTCCCTTCCTGGCCCATCCCGTCTGGAGCGGCCTGCGCACCGACGAGGTCGACGGCATCGAAGAATGCGCCGGGATGGAGATCTTCAACGCCAGTTGCGAGGTAGAGCAGGGCCGCGGCCACAACGACGCCCATGCCGACATCTGGCTCTCGATGGGTCATCGACTCAGCCTGATCGCCACCGACGACACCCACTACCCCGGCTACGACGCCTTCCGCGCCTGGACGATGGTGCACGCCGCCGACCGATCCCGCGAAGCCGTGCTCGATGCCCTGGCCACCGGCCGCTTCTATGCCTCCTCCGGGCCGCGCATCCTCGATTTCACCTTCGACGGCGAAATGGTGCAGGTACGCACCACCCCAGCGATTTCAATCGCCGCATTAGGAAACCCGCCGCACGGGGGACAAGTGACCGCCGGTCGCCACGCCATCACCTATCGGGGCGAACGCCTTCGCACACCCGATGATCAGGCGTGGGAGGGCCTCGCCGATGGAGAGCTCCTGACCGGTGCCCGCTTCCCGGTCCGTCCCGGCATGCGCTACCTCCGCATCGTCATCACCGACGCCCACGCAAACCGCGCCTGGTCCAACCCGGTGTGGCTCGACGCCATAGCTTCGTAGTCGCCCATCACGCGTACGGGCTCAGTTAGCTCGAGCGCAAATACTGGCTGCTGATCCAGCCCGGCTGGTTGGCGCAGGTGACGGGGGTCCATCCGCCGCTCGCCGTCCCACGCACAGGAACCGTCACCCCGCTATTTAGCACGGTGACGACGTTTGCCTGACTGGTGGTCGGCGAAGTGCGGCAATTGACCCGCGTCGTGGTCACCGCACGCGGTCCGCTTGGCACGGTGGCGGTCGCGGTCGGCGCCGGTGTCAGATAGCTGGCGCTGATCCACCCGTTCTGTCCGAAACAGACCACCGGATACCAGCCCCCCTGAACCGCGCCGCGCAGCGCTAGCGTGGTCCGGGTTGGTACCACGCCGAGGATGGAACTCCCCGTGGTGGCTCCCGTGCGACAGTTGACCCGCGCGGTCGTGGTCACCACCGCACCGCTTGGCAGGGTGGCGGTGGGCGTGGGAACCGGGGTCAGATAGCTGCTGCTGATCCAGCCGTTTTGCCCAAAGCACACCACTGGGATCCAGCCACCCGACGCGGTTCCACGCACGGGAAGCGCGGTGTTGCGTGGCACGACCCCGAGCGACGTTGCGCTGCTGGAGGCGCCGGTGCGGCAGTTCACATTCGCGGTCGTGAGCATCGTGGGAAGGGCCGTGCTGGTCGCGGTGGCCGTCGACGTGCTCGAGGGCGTACTCGTTGAGGTGCTCGATGGTGTGCTCGAAGACGTGACGGTCGCGGTGGCGGTGCTCGACGCCGTGGCCGTATTCGAAGGCGTGGCGGTTTCGGTGGGCGTCGAGGTCGCAGACGGTGTCGCGGTTGGCGTTTCCGACGGGCTGCTCGTTGCGGTCGATGTGCTCGATGCGGTTTCGGTGGATGTGCTGGTCGGCGTATTCGTTGCCGTTGCAGTTTCGGTCGGGGTGCTGCTTGGCGTATTCGATGCCGTCGCGGTCTCGGTCGGCACGGTCGTGGCGGTGCTCGACGGGGTGACCGTTCGTGTTGGCGTGAAGGTCGCGGTTGCCGTCGCGGTCGCCGTTTCAGTGCTCGTCGGCGTGCTCGTCTGCGTTGGTTCTTCAGTGGGTGTGCTCGATGGTGTAGCGCTCTCCGTTGGAACGTCGGTTGGCACAGGAGATTGCGTGGAGGTGGAAGAGGGTATCTGTGTGGGGGTGCTCGAAGGCGTGGCGGTTACCGTAGCTGTCGCTGATGCGGTCGCCGTACTGGTTTCGGTCGCTGTATCGGTCGGAACCACAGTCGATGTGCTCGATGCCGTTGCCGTCTCTGTGGGTTGATTCGTCGCCGTTTCAGTCGGCGGTGGCAGCACGGTGGCAGTCTCACTCGGAGCCGCCGAGGGGGTATTGGATGCGGTTTCCGTGGCCGTCGCAGAAGCGGTTGGAGTATCCGTCGCAGTCGGGACGAGTGTGGGCGTGTCGGTAACTGTCTCCGTCGGCGCGACTGTAGCTATCTCCGTCGCAAAAAGTGATGGTGTGGCGGTCGGCGTCTGCACTGGGCTCCCTGGCGTGCAGTCTGGCGCGCGGAGCAGGAAGAGCTCACCCGTGATCCATTGCGGGACCACGGCGACCGCCGACACCAGTTGCTCGTCGAGGTAGTCCTCGGTCAGAAACCAGATGTATGCATTCCCGCTCTCACTGCTCTTGTCAAAGCCCTCGATCGTCGTCGTCGTGCCGCTGGCAAAGGTCAGCAAGATCGTGGACGGCAAGTTGGACAAGGATCCCCGGATGTTCAGCTGGAAGTACCAATAGGGGGTGTCCGTTTCGCACGCCCAGGTCGTTGCCTGGATGTAGTTCATCACTGGCGTGCTCGTCATTGAGGGGGTCAAGGTAATGGTTGGCGTGGTGGTGATAGTGCGGGTTGGGGTGACGGTCGTAGTGGCTTGCCCCGCGCCGCCCTGGCTGCAGTCTGCGCCCCAGACCACCTCGAAGATGACCTGATCGCCAGTCGGAGCCAGGGCAATGGCCGACACCACATGGTCGAGCTCGTAGCCAACGATCGGATACCACGCGTTGGCGCGGCCAAATTCCACGTAGGTGTCCGTTCGCGTGGGCGAAACGACTGCCCCACTGGAGAACGTGACTTCGATCGTGGCTGGCAACTGAGCAATGCTGCCCGGGAATGACAACTGGAAGAACCAGCCCCAGTTTGCAAGCCTGCAATTGGCGAAGGTTGCCGAATAGCCCGTGAACGCCGGGGTATTGCCGGGGGTCACTGTTGGCGATGGAGTTTCGGTCTCTGTGGCCGTGCTGGTCGGCGTGCCTGTCTCGGTCGGAGTCTCGGATGCGGTCGGCGTCGACGTAGGAGTAACGGGGGCACCGGAGACGCAATTGGCGGCGGCGTAGAACGATGCGGACCCGCGCACGCCGTACGGCAGCTCAGCGGTCAGCGAATAGGCTTGCTCATCGGTGTATCCGTTCAGAATGTAGGTTCGCTGAAAGGCTCCGTCCCACCACGACGAGCTTCCCGGTCTCATGGAGGCGGTCGCTCCGCTGACGAAGGTGATCGTAATCGCATCGGGAAACCGGTCGACGGGAAGGCTCATCTGCAGGAACCACCCCGGAGCCTCCGGATAGCACCCTGAAAAACTCATGGGTACATCGACCGTTTCCGAAGTCGGCGTGGGCGACAGCGTGATGGTGGGTGTGGTGGTTACGGTCTGCGTCGCTGTTGCCGTATGCGTGTTCGTCGGGGTATT
Organism: uncultured Chloroflexia bacterium; assembly: GCA_963720855.1. Lineage (GTDB taxonomy): Bacteria > Chloroflexota > Chloroflexia > Thermomicrobiales > UBA6265 > JAMLHN01. Next base: position 101,611 of record CAVRGV010000008.1, read on the forward strand.
CGTAATCGTTGGCGTAAAGGTTTCGGTGGGCGTGGGAGTCGGGGTCCTGGTCGTCGTTGCGGTTCGGGTCGGATACCCCGCAATCGAGCCAAGCTCACACCACTGCGGGGCGTACAGCACCTGAACCTCTGGTTGCGCATCGGACGCCAGGACCATCGAGGCATAGGCCAGCCGGTCGTTGCCCGTACCGCTCGAGGAACCGTAGGTGACCTCCCATCTGCCGGTGCTGGTGTTCAGGGAGGCCAAGGTGACCGGCGACGCCCAGCCGGTGCTCCCGTTCGCGAACACCAGATTCATGCTGTCCATGGTGGGACGCTGCGACACAATCAACTTCAGATGGAAGCCCGGTCCCGTTCGACACGCCGAGAAGTCGAGCGGCAAATCGGTCAGCGCCGGAATGGGTGCCGGTGTATGGGTGACGGTCGGCGTCCAGACCGGACTGGTCAGCGTGCCCGGAGTGCAATTGGGACCACCGACCACCCGGAAGTTTGTGATCTGCACACCTGCACGCTCCGGCAGCGTGACCGAAACCAGTTGCCCACCCAAATTGCTCTTCAACGTTGCATTGGTCTCCAACACGCCGTTGCCCAAGTCGGAATGCCACTCGATCGACGCGACGGAGTAGCTGCCATCCGTGAACGTCAGCGTTGGCGCGCTCGGATACGCGCCAGAGGTCTCATAGCGAACGGCCCAGCTATTCTGGACGCTGGCGCATCCGGCGAAGGTGGCCTGCGTCACGAGGGGTTCCGGGCTCGGCGATGGCGTTGTGGTTTGGGTGGGAGTCGGTGTCTCGGTCGAACCCGGTGGTGGCCAGGGCGCGCAGGTCGGCCCCTGCACCAGGGTGATGGTCCCGTTCACCCCACCGGGGATTTGGCCGTATGCCGAAACGATCGTGTCGTTCAGATTCCCATAATAATTGAAGAGATTGGTCCAGTTCGTCCCGTCCCAGATCGCAGACGTGCTGTAGACGTACTGCATGCTCCCACTGGCGAAGGTGACGAACAGCCAGCCGGGCAGATACTGCGGCTCGTAGTCGATGACCGTTTTGAATGTCCAGTGGTATCCCTGCCGGCACGAGCTCAGATCTGCATTCACCTGCACCGCTCCACCCGTCGTGCGCGTTGGCGTGTAGGTGGAGGTCGGCGTTGGCGTCGGGAACGATCCACAGGTGGGCGCCGACGTGAGCTCGAAGGTCGATCGGGTGATGTCGGGAACACTCACCGTCGCCATTGCGACGGGTGAGGATACCCCCGAGAAATGGACGTAGAAGAGCGTTGACTCCAGGTCTCCGGGCGTTGTCGGGCTCTCTCGCACCGAAGACCAGTTGGGATGCGTCCCGATGGACGTCGTTCCTCCGGATCGAAACACGAGCGTGGCCGATGGATTCAAACCACTGACGACCGATTCCGGGCCGTCCATCACCAGCTTGTAGATCCAGTAATTCGGTTCGCTGCGGCAGTTGCCGAGCGTCGCCGTCAGCGTGGTCCAGGTGTTGGCCCAGGTCGGCGTGGGCGAACTGTCCTCAGTAGACGCAGGCTCGACCGGGATGTCGGTTGACGTCGGCGTAGCACTTGCCGTTGGTTCCAAAGGAGGCGTGATCGAGGGAATGAGCGTCTGGGTTGGGATCGCCGGGGGCTCAGTCGGTGGCACCGAAGTTTCGGTTGGCAACGCAGGAGCCGGAGTTTCCGAAGGAAGCTCGGTGGGAGATTGCTCCTCCTGCGCCGGTTCCTCGATGACGGGCGTGCCGTCGCTCTGCGCCAGCGCCAGGAATCCTGGTCCGCTGCCTGTAGCAATCAACGCCACGCACAGAAACAGCACCAGACCGAGTGACCACGAACCGGCGCGGCTGCGCATTCCGAGTACCTCCGAGGAACGAGCAACCGACCATGAAGAGATTTCAATTCTGGGTAGAACTGGCGAAATCTAGCAATTGGCAACATTGTTGTCAACAGTCGAGAAATTCCGTCGGTCCTCCTATCGAATTCGCTTGCCCGTGGTAGGTTCGACGTATGATCGATCTCCCCCGCCTCACTCCACAACAACGAACAGTCATCCGGGAGTGGCTGCCGAACGCAGAGCTCATCGCCGATCTGAGCTGGGAGCTGATGGGCACGGCAGTACTACACCTGCGCACCCCGGAGGGAGATCGGATCGTCAAAGCCGGCGCGTCCACCAACCATCACATCGGCCGCGAAATCACGGCCCATCTCGCCGTCACACAACCCTTGGTGGATCGCGGTCGCGCGGCGCGCATGCTTCAGTGCGACCTCGACACCAACCTGCTGCTGCTCGACTATCTCCCCGGCGAGCTGGTGCAGGGCCATCCGTCGGAGGACGAACCGGAAACCTATCGTCAAGCGGGCGCCATGCTGGCCGCCTTCCATGGTCAGGCATCGCGCCTCGGCGACGACTACGAGGCGCGCATGACCCGCAAGGCGCTTGCTTCACTCGATTCGCCTCATCGCATCGCCCCGGAAGCGGTTGCCCAGCTACGGGCCCTGTTGCTCGCGTCCCATCCCCGGCCCGTCGCCCTGGTTCCCACCCATGGCGACTGGCAACCGCGCAACTGGCTGATCGATGGCGATGTCGTCCGAGCCATCGACTTTGGCCGCTTCGACTGGCGACCGGCCTACAGCGATTTGGCCCGCCTCGCCGTCCGTCAATTCAGTACCAATCCCCTGCTCGAAAAAGCCTTCTTCGAGGGGTATGGTCCCGACCCGCGCACGCCCGAGCTCTGGCGTACCCTCCTGATCCGCGAGGCCATCGGCACCGCCGTCTGGGCCTACCAGGTCGGTGATGAGCGCTTCGAGCAGGAAGGGCATCGAATGATCGCGGATATCCTGTCGGGGGCGTAGCCGCAGGCCTCCGTGTCTGCCGTTCCGCGACCTGACGATAGGTCGGCCGGCCGAATCTACGGTCTTGGATTGGAATCGGCTAGAATTACGAACACATGTTCGCGAGTGAGACGAAAGCGCGTGGGGTGACCGAAGCAACCGAGCTGCTGCAACGAATCGACGATCGCACCTGGCGCGGGCTTCCATTGGAACTGCGCTGGAAGATCATCCCCTGGGCGATCGATGGCGGCGAGCTGGACCACGCCGCCCGCTTGATCGAAGCCACCGAGCGCGAGCGCGGCGAATCGGTCAAGCTGGTCGAGCTGCGCATCCGGCTTGCCGCCGCCCAGCGGAACGACCCCGAGCTCGCCCGGCTGATCGAGCTGCGCTACGAGCGCTATCCCTCCGCCTCCGCTACCGTGCAGCTTGCCCGCTACTTGCTCGATCAGGGCGAAGTCGACCGCGCCGCCGAGCTCTACGACTCGCTCCGCCAAACCCACGGCCAGCAACAACAAGTCCAGCATCTCGGCGACGCCATCGACCGCGCCACCAGTACCCCGAGCGAGGTCCGCGCCCGGCTGCAACGCGAGCTGACTGCCGATCCGGACGGCTTCTGGCCGAATGTCTTCATGGCCACCTGGCTGATCGACAACGACCGCGCCGATGCCGCCCGCCCGCTGCTGCACAAGGTGCTGGTCGACGCGATCGAACGCGGCGCGGAAACGCAGCTCTCCCGCATGGCTGATCTGCTGGATCGCGCCGGCGAGCGCGAGATCGCCGCCGATCTGCGCGCCCGCGCAGCCGCAGAACGCGAGCGCCGCCGCACCGAGCTCCAGGCGCAGATCGAAACCGCGCTCGAGAATGTCGTCGAGGGCAGCGCCGATTGGGAGATCGAGGAGGTCATTGCTCCTCGCGTTTCCAGCGCCCCGGCTCCACAGCCCGCCGTCGAATCCTCGAACTCACCAGGCCGAACCCGCGTCGCGACTGGTCGATGTCACCGAAACCGCCAGCGGACCGCTCGACCCACGCGTCTTCGATGTGCTGCAACGCGATTTCGGGCACACCACCTTGCGCGATGGGCAACGGCAGGTCATCGAGCGCGTACTGGCCGGGAGTCGATACCCTCGGCATCATGCCGACCGGCGCCGGCAAATCGCTCACCTTCCAGCTTCCAGCCATGCTGCTGCCCGGGGTCACCATCGTCATCTCGCCGTTGATCGCCCTGATGAAAGACCAGCTCGAATCGCTGCCGCCACGCGTGCGCGCCCGCTCGACCGTGATCAACAGCACCCTTTCATTCGAGGAAACCCAGCACCGGCTGGACGAGATTCGCAACGGCGCCACCAAGCTGGTCTATATCGCCCCGGAGCGCTTCCGCGATCACCGCTTCCTGCGCGCGCTGCAACGGGTGCCGATCTCCCTCGCCGTCATCGACGAAGCCCATTGCATCAATCTCTGGGGTTCCGATTTCCGGCCCGACTATCTCTTCATTCCCAAGGCGCTGGCCGAGCTGGGCGACCCGCCGGTGCTCGGACTGACCGCCACCGCCACCCCCACCATGGCCAATCAGATCGGGGTCGGACTCGGCCGCGATCTGGAGATGGTGCGCGTCAGTCTCTTCCGCTCCAATCTCTTCTATTCTGTGGAAACGGTGCGCAACCGGGAAGAAAAGGTCACCCGCCTGGTCGACATCTGCCGCCAGCTGCAAGGCGCCGGGCATCGTCTATGTCGGCTCGCGCAAGGATGCCGAATCGCTGGCCGCAACCCTGAGCGATCGTGGCGTGCAGGCCGTTCCCTATCACGCCGGCCTCGACCAGGGCACCCGCTCCCGCAACCAGGAACGCTTCATGACCGGGCAAACCCGGGTGGTGTGCGCCACCGTCGCTTTCGGCATGGGGATCGACAAATCGGACGTGCGCTTCATCGTCCACTTCGCCGCGCCCGCCTCGCTGGAAGCCTATGCCCAGGAATCGGGCCGCGCCGGCCGCGATGGCCGCGGCGCGCGCTGCATCCTCATCTCGACCGCGAACGACGGTACTCGGTTGCGCCAGTTCGCCCGCCGGGCAGAGATCAAGATCGACTCCCTGCGCGATGTCTACAAGGAGATCAAGAAAACCGCCGACGGCGACTGGACCGTGGTCGATCCGCGCCGTATCGAGCTCGCGCTCAACGATCCGGATAGCGACGATCAAATCGATTCCCGCGTGGCGCTCGGCATCATCGAGCAGGCCGGTCTCATCACCCGCCATCCCGACGCGCCGGTGAGCTATTCGCTCTCCCGTTTCATGGGGCAATCCCGGCGCGACGATGTCGCATCCACCGTGCCGGAACGCTATCGCGCCTGGATGCAGGAACTCGAGCTGCCGGCGGTCGTCGGCACGGCGGCAGCCTGTTCGGCGCTTGGGGGTTTCGCCCTTCGAGCTCGACCGCTATCTGACCGACGATCCCACCCTGAGCGTGCGCGGCGGCAATCGCGGTATCGCGGTGCATCTCCTGCCGCCCCCGCCCAACATCGCCGACCGGATCGAGCACCTGCTCGACCAATCCCGCATCGACAACGACCGCCGCATCGATCTCATCATGCGCTACATCCAGGATCGCGAAGGCTATTGCCGTCACGTCATGCTGGCCGCCCACCTCGGCGAGCGCCTCCCTCCCTGCGGCACCGCTTGCGATGTCTGCACCGGCAAGGTCAAACCGAGCACCGCCCGCGCTCCGCGCGAGCAATCGAGCCGCGCCACCCTGGTCGATGCGGAAGTCGTGCTGGAAGCGGCCGGCAATCTTCCCTACAACATGGGCAAGCCGTCACTGACCCGACTCCTGACCGGCTCAGACGAAAGCAAAGTCCGTTCCGACCGATCCGAGCACTTCGGCGCTTTGAAGCACCTCACGCAGACACGCCGTCGGCACCCTCATCGACGAGCTGATCGAGCATGACTATCTCGCCTACTACCAGAAGGACGAGTACCGCCTGATCGAAGTCACCCCCAAGGGACGCAACGCCCGATCGGTCGAGCTTCCCGGCAGCCGACTCGAACGACGCGCCCAGCTCTCCGCCATGCCCGAGGAGTTCGATCCGCTTTCCAATGAAGGGAAGCGCTACACCCGCCTGGCCGACTGGCGCCGCGAGCAGATGAAGACCGAAGGCAAAGCCGCCTTCGTGATCGCCAGCAACGCCCAGCTCCGCGAAATGGCGCTCGCCACCCCCGGTTCGCTCCCCGAGCTGGCCAAAGTCCACGGCTTCGGCGCCTCCCGCGCAGAACGCTACGGCGAAGAGATCCTGCGGATTCTGGGAGAGTAGCTACGCTTGTGCGTCCACCAAATCGATCGCGGACTCAGGACCAAACCCTGATCACGCATCGCACACGATGGCATTCGGGTATCCTCAGCGATCGAGGAAAGCGCGATGATCGAGCTGTTGAGCAACAACAAAAAACAGATCGCGGATCTCTGTCAAACCTACGGCGTCCAGAAGCTGGAGGTTTTCGGTTCAGCGGCCACTGGAGCCTTCGATTCTGAGCACAGCGACATCGACCTGATCGTCGACTTCGCGGACGAGTCACCTGGTTTGGCTCGCAGATTTGTGGCTTTCGCCGAGGCGCTGGAAACGCTGCTGGGACGGCCAGTGGATCTGCTGGTCGATAAACCGTTCAGGAATCCCTACTTCCGTTCGAGCGTGAGTAAGACCCGAGTCGCCATCTATGCACGAACGAACCGCGAAGCGGCTGCATGACGCAATGACCGCAGCGCAGCACGTCCAACAGTTCATCGCTGGCCGTACGTTCCAGGCCTTTCTGGATGATGTCTACTTTCGCTCCGCCGTGGAAAGGCAGTTCGAGGTTCTGTCGGAGTCATTGCGAGCTGCTGTGAGCAGGGAGCCAGCACTGAACGATCTGTTTCCCGAGCTGCATGCAATCGTTGGGCTCCGCAATCGGATCGCGCACAGTTACGACGAGCTCGATGAGAAAACGCTGTGGGACGCGGCAACGGTCGAAGTTCCCACCTTATTGCCCCGCCTCGAAGCCGTGCTCGCCGAGTACGGCCTTCCGGACGCCTGAGCGGTCTCCGACACGTCCCATGCCAACCATCCAATCCATCGACCCCACCAGTCTGAACCCGAAACCAGCCATGCCGCTCTGGAAGGCATGGTGGCTAGCCGCGCGGCCCAAGACCTTGCCAGCCGCGATTGCGCCCGTGATTGCCGGCAGCGCGGTGGCGATCCACGAGCATGGGTTCTTTCTGCCGGCGGCGGTGGCGGCGCTGATCACCGCCTTGCTGCTGCAGATCGCGGCCAACTTCGCCAACGACGCCATCGACTTCAAAAAGGGCACCGATACCGCCGAGCGCGCCGGCCCAACCCGGGTCACCGCCAGCGGCATCCTCAGCGCGAATGCCGTCTTGAAAGCCACCGGCGTCGTGCTCGTGCTGGCAGCCGTCTGTGGGCTCTATCTCGTCTGGCGGGCGGGATGGCCCTTCCTGCTCCTGGGACTGGCGGCCATCGTCTGCGCGGTCGCCTACACCGGCGGCCCATTCCCGATCAGCTATCTCGGGCTGGGCGAGATCTTCGTCTTCCTCTTCTTTGGCTTGTTGGCGGTGGCGGGCACCGCCTACGTGCAAACCCTGGAACTGACCTGGCTGGCAATGACCATCGCGATCCCGATCGGGGCGCTGGCGGTCGGCATTCTGATCGTCAACAACCTGCGTGATATCCCCACCGATACCGCCACCGGCAAACGCACGCTGGCGGTGCGCATTGGCGCGCGCAACACCCAGTACGAATACGGCCTGATGCTCGTCATCGCCATGGCGACGCCGCTCGTGCTCTTCTTGCTCGGCTGGCTGAACTGGTCATGGATGCTGACCGTCTTCGCCTGGCCGGTCTTCTACCGGCTCTGGCAGGCGATCACGACCCTGACCGGACCCGCCCTCAACCCCTCGCTCGGCAAAACGGGCAAGGCACTGTTGCTCTATAGCGTGCTCCTCTCGGCCGCATTGGTGATCTCCCGATGACCCAATCCCCTCGCAAACCCGGCGCCATCGCCGAACCCGCCACCGTGCGCGCCATGTTCGACCGCATCGTGCCGCGCTACGACCTCATGAACCACCTGATGACTTTCGGGATGGACATCCGCTGGCGCAAGCAGATCGCCAAACGGGCCGCCGCCATGGGCGACAACGTGCTCGATGTCGCGACCGGGACCGGGGATGTCGCTTTCGACATCCGCGCGGCCGGTGCGCGCGACGTGGTCGGACTCGATTTCTCTCCCGAGATGATCGGCGCCGCCGAGGCCAAAGGCCGCGCGCGCAATTCCGATATCGAGTTCCTGATCGGCGACGCCATGGCACTCCCCTTCCCCGACGACACCTTCGACGCCTGCACGGTCTCCTTTGGACTGCGCAACATGCCGGACTACGCCGCCGCCATCGCCGAGATGACCCGCGTCCTCCGTCCCGGTGGGCGGTTCATCTGCCTGGAAATGACGCCCTACCGCAAACCGGTGCTCGGCCATCTCTTTTCCTTTTATTTCGAGAAGATCGTACCGATCATCGGTGGCATCCTCAGCGGCGACACAACTGCCTACCGCTATCTCCCCAAATCGGTCGCCGCCTTCCCGCCCAGCACCCAGATGGTCATGCTCATGCGCGCTGCTGGCCTGACCAACACCCACGTCACCATGCTCGGTGGCGGAACCGTGGCGATTCACACCGGTGTGAAGGCCCCTGCTCCGTAGCAGCGGACCTCCCTGTCCGGTAGATGCGATGCATCGCCCTATTCACAATCTCTGCGCCCGGCGGCACACTTAGCGCCAAATGCCCGTTGCCAAAGTTCTACCGAGGAGCGCCAACGATGTCGATTCCGGACACCATCCATCCCTGGGTCGCCGAGCGTAAGGGCCAGTTTCGCTTCGCGGCGCAGCTCAACGCCGGCGATCACCCCGAACCGGGCCGCACCCTGGTCGAAGCCGCCAAAGGGATCGAGGAGCTCGGATTCGATGGTGTCTTCCTGGGAGATCACCCGGTTTGGACGCCGGATATCTATCTGCACCTGGCCGCCATGGCGATGGTGACCGAGCGGATCAGTCTCGGCCCGATCGTGGCCGCCGCGGCCTACCGCAATCCGGTGGTCTCCGCGCGGCTGGTTTCCGATCTCGATCATCTCAGCAACGGCCGCGCGGTCAACGGGCTCGGCATCGGCTGGAACGCCTCCGAATGGGAGATGGGACGCAACGAGTTCGATATGCTCGGTATTCCCTATCCTCCAACCAGGGTGCGGCAGGACCAGCTCGAGGAATACATCGCGGTCATGCGCGGGGTCTGGCAAGAAAAGCCCTTCACCTTCGACGGTGCCCACTATCAGATCGCGGATGCCTATGTCGCCCCGCCGGTGCAGCAACCGGAACCGCCCCTCCTGATCGCGGGCGGCGGAAAACGCACTTTGGGCCAGGTTGCGCGACTGGCCGACATGGTCAATTTCGGCCCTGGGCCCGCTGGCGGCACCGCCGGACCCGCGCTGGCTGCCGAGCGGTTGGCCGTCCTCCGAGAGCAATGTGAGACCGTCGGACGGAACCCCGACCATATCCTCACCTCCACCTTCGAGCACTGGCTGGTGGTCGCACCCGATCAGGCCGCGCTCGACCGCAAGATCGCCACATACTTTCCGAATGGCGTGGACGGCTTCTGGGGTTCAGGACTGGTCGCCAAAACTGTCGATGGCGCGATCGATTACTACCAGCAGTTCATCGACGCCGGCATCGACTACTTCGTCTTCCAGTCGCTCGACATCTTCGACCGGGAAACGCTCGAGCTGGTCAAGTTCGCAGGTCGAACCGGTCTTGCAACAGCGAAACCGGGGACACTGATGACGCTTCGTTTCGTTGGGATTGACGTCCCATAGCCTTCGAGGTACAACTGAACGAACGAAGTTGTACCGACACGAGAGCGTTGTACCATGGTGAAATCAGCAAGAACCTACTACACGAGCAGCGTCAGCCAGAAGGGCCAGATCACGCTGCCTGCCGATCTTCGCAAGGAACTCGATATCGAGCCGAAGGATGTGGTTGTGATTGCCCTGGAAGATGGGCACATCGCTGTCGAAAAGGCAGGAACGAATTTGCTGAGCGGATTCGGAGTCGTGCCAGTGCCAGATCCTTCTAAAAGTTGGAAAGAGATCGAACGAGATGTGTTCGATGACATCGCCGAGCAGAATGTTCGCAAGTGGCTCTTCGCTGATCCCGAAAACGACTAGCCGGTGCTCTATATTGATTCGAACATCTTGATCGTCTATTTGACCAATAGCCCTCCAGAACATGGAAGCGGTGCTCGTGCGTTCTTCCAGGAATTATCTGTTGGAGCGGTCGTCGCCACGACCACTGAAGGAGTGTTGGTCGAAGTCACGCAAGTCCTCGCGTCTCCAAAAGGGCTCGCGTACCCTCGCCCGCGAGTCAGCGAAGAACTCAAGCGGATCCTGGCGTTTCGTGGCTTGCGTATCGAGCATCTCGATCTTCATTTACGCGCGCTCGATCGGTTTGCGGTGACCAATCTCGACTATGTCGACTGCATCCTTACCGAATCTGCGGATGGTCCGGATGACGCTGTCGTAAGTTTCGACCGAGACTATGACCGTGTCCGACCCGGCATACGAGTGGAACCAACGTCCAGATCCTAGATGTCTCCGTCCAAGCACTGGCTGCTTCGTACCTAACCGTGAAACAGAGGAGCACTCCTTGACCGTACTCGAAGATCTCAGCACCGACGATCAGATCGTCCTGGCGCGCACGCCGACCGCACTGGTAATGGCAACCGCCTACGCCGAGCAAGATGGCGTCTTCAGCATTCGCAAGGAGCTGAAGGCCGGATTGCAGGCAGCCATCGACGGCGCCACCGCCTTTCCCGACAACCAGATCATTCAGCGGCTGGCATTGGAAATGAATTCGATCGATCCCCAGGAAGCGGACGAGGTCAAGGAACGCGCCAAACACGCGACCGACCCCGAAGATCTGGTGGAAGAGCGCAACCCGGCCACCTCGCGCCCGCTGGCATTGCAGCTCGCGGCACAATCGCTCGCCATCATGCAAGCCGACGCAACGGTGGAGGAAGCGGTCGAGTTCAAATACTGGCTCTACTCCATTGCCGATCAGGTAACGCTGGCATCCAAAGCCGGAGGGTTCCTTGGTTTCGGCGGTACGCGGGTGAGCCCGGCGGAAGCCGCCTTCCTCGATGAGCTACGCGAGGCGCTCGATATCCCGGACGACAATGTGCCCTCCGCCAACGAATCGAATGCCAAGCCGGACGATGAAGTCGACGCCGCTGCGGCACCGAACGAGCCGGCCCTGTCGGAGGAAGACGAAGCCGCTCGAATCGCGCGGCTGGACGCTGCTTCCGTGCGCGATGACGAGCCGGTGTTCGAAGTTCCCGCCGAGCGCCCGGAGGACGTCTAACCATGGATGGCATCTGGACCACGGATGAGCTGATCGATTCGCTGAGCAAATTGCCGGTGTTGCTACCGGTGGTGTTGTCCGCCGTCGATGCTGAGAACGCTACGTTCCGTCCCGCGGAAGGGGAATGGTCGACCGTCGAAGTCGTTGGACACATGGTCGATGTGGAAGAGCGCGCGGTGATGCGGATCGCGCTCATCCAGGAGCAGGACAACCCTGAGCTGACCGGATACGACCCGGACGCGATGGTGGTCGAGCGGGGCTACCAGGATCAGCCGCTGCAACCGCTGGTGGATCGCCTGCTGGCGCTACGCGCGGAGCGGCTGGCGCTTTTGCGCGCGCTCTCACCGGAACAATGGGTGCGCACCGGGTTTGTTCCCGGCCGGGGAGCGACCCCATTGACCGCGGTAACGGTGCATCTCTGCTGGCATGACACCACGCACCTTGCTCAGATCACAACCAATCTGACAACGGCGCGGAGCTGAACGCGGCCGTCTCTCCCCGCAGGAAACCCGTAAACGCCGGCCCTGTGCCGGCGAATTACGATAGGTCGTAGTAGAGGGCGTTTCTGCCCTATCGGTGGAGCGCACATCGTGAACGCCAACCGGGGCACGCTGACCCGCGATCAACTGATCTTTCTCGAATTGCTGGTCGGGACGCTGATCTATGTCGTTGTCCTCGGGCTGTTCGAGGAGTACACCGATCTGGTCTCCGCGACCAGCTTCTCCAACATCGTGCTTGCCTCGGTGGTGCTGGAAGGGCTGACCTTTCTCACCTTCCTCGTCAAGGACCGATGGATCGCATTCCTGACCCAATGGCGCGGGGAGCTCAGCCGTCCGCAAAAACTCTTCGGGCTCTGGCTGGTCATGTTCTTCTCGAAGTTCGTCTTCCTCTGGGCGATCGACTTCATCTTCCGGGGTGACTTCGAAGTGAGTGGGTTCTTCGCGATCCTGATCCTGGTCGCCTGCGTCACCATCCTGGCCAAACTCGGCAACGCCTTCTTCGTCCGCCTGGGCGCGCCGGAAGATGTGTTGAATTAGGGTAGGGGTCCGGAGTCCGAAGAAGAGGATGGATAGGCGAGGAGGGGTCTGTGCCCTGCTAGCGGGCGGTGGTTTTGGGTAGGGCTGTGCCCTGGCTGGATTGCATTTCCCCAGGTTGAAACCAGGGGCTGACAGGGCGAAGCCTCTCCGAGGCTGTGGACGAGCGGACAGGGACGTCCTCGACTACGACCGGGGTGGGGTTTTGGGTAGAGCTTCGCCCTGTCTCGATGGGGTGTTTGTGCAAAGTCTCGAAAAGCGGTCACTCTTTTTCGGTTGAGTTCGCGAATGGAGCCAGGGGTGACGGTCTGGGGCCGGGCGAGTAGCTGTTTGGGCACTGCCCAGGCCCGCATCTACCGCTGCCGACTCTCCACCGTGGTGAAGATTGGTGCGCTCGACTCCGTAAATGGAGTCGGAGGGATGCCAGTCTCGTGGGCGCGTCCCTCTCCGCCGATGTGCCGCTTATTTTCAGATTAGCACAAATGTTCTTATCTTGTCAAGGGTCCTGGGCGGCGATTTTCCACCCGACCGCGATGGTGGTCAGATGCGTTTTCGAGCGGACGGTGTGGCGGGTGAAGGGCACGTAGAATCCCTTTCATAGCCAGTTGGCGCAGAGGCAACCCCGGACATGAGCCACTCCCGCGTCGTGTCGGACGATTGCCGCAGCCTGCGACGACGATCACGAAACGACCCGGACGTGAAACGGAGAACCGATGCCGAGCGAGATTGCCGACCACATTGCCAACATCTCAGTCATCGATACCCATTCCCATATGCCGGGCGATCGGGCATGGGAGGGGCCGAACCCACCGGACATTCTGAGCGACCTTTTCGGATGGTACGGCTTGTCCGATCTGATCGTGGCCGGCGCGTCGACTCGACGCCGTTGCCCGCCTGCTGGACACCAGCGACGAGGATCTCGAGAGCCGCTTCGCTGGTGTCGCGGACGCCTGGGCCATGGCCCAGTTCACCGGCTACGGTGACGCGGTGCGCATCGCCGCGCGTGATCTCTATGAAATCGAAGAGGTGAGCGAGGCAACCGTTCGGGTGGGACAAACGCGACTGCACGCGATGCAGCGCGAAGGTGGGTCGATCGCGCTCCTGCGTGACCGCGCCAGACTCGATCATGTTCAGACCGATCTGGGACTCGACGTGATCGATCTGTCCCGAACGTCCGCCCAGTTCTTTCTCCGCGATCTCACGATACGGCGGTTCACCATCGGCACGATCGAGGATCCGCTCATCGAAGCGGCGACCGGTGTGACGATCCGGAATCTGGCCACCCTGGAAGAGGCGATGGTGGCATTGTTCGACCGATGCGCTCCCCTCTCCATCGCGGTGAAATCCCAGCACGCCTATTCGCGCACCCTGGCATGGCAAAAACGAACGGATGCCGACGTCGAGCGCGCGGTGCAGACGGTGCTCGCTGGCGGGCCCGGGAGCGACGATCCTCAATCGGACGCGCGGCTTTGTATCGGCGACTGGTGCCTGGCACGCGGGGTGGAGCTGGCCAGCGCAAACCAACTACCGATCAAGCTCCATACCGGCTATCTCGCGCACTCGGGGCAACAGGGCATGCCCATGCCGGTCGACCGGTTACGGGCAGGGCACCTGGCGCCACTGCTGATGGAGTATCCAAACGCGCGTTTCGTGCTGATGCACATCGCCTATCCCTATAGCGACGAGCTGATGGCCCTGGCCAAGCACTTCGGCAACGTCTACGTGGATCTCTGCTGGGCGTGGGCACTCAGTCCAGTTGCCTGCAAAGACTTCCTGCGCCGATTCCTGCATACCGTGCCGATGAACAAACTGTTCGCGTTTGGCGACGATGCCGGGACGCCCTCGATGGCCTATGCCTACGCCGTGCAGATGCGTCGCTGGTTCACCATGGCCCTCGAAGAAGAGGTGGCGGATGGCCTCATGACCACCCGGCAGGCGATGGACGCGGCAACCCGGATGCTTCGCGGCAATCAGCTCGCCTGCTTCGACATCGAAGGCCGTCAACGAGCGGTGCGTGACGCGACGTCCACGCACGAGCGTCATCCGTGGCCATACCGGTACATTGGCGGCGAATCGACGTCGTCATAGCGATTCTCAATAAGGTTGATACAGGAATGGAAGCGGGGCCGTGTGGTGGCACCCGCTGCGGCGGGGAGATCCTTCCTTTCGTCAGGATGACAACAGGATTTACGTGTCCCATCCATTCTGCGCTCCGCTGTATGAACCTACCGGGAAAGCAGGATATCGGGAATCCTCAATCGCTCACTCCTCGCCAGGCAGCGGCCCATCGACACGCAGTTTGCCCGCGGAATAGCCACCATCGACGCAGAGCACCTGACCCGTAATGAACCGGGCCCGATCCGATGCAAAAAAGAGCACCGCATCGGCGATTTCGTCGGGTATGGCCAGCCGGCCAAGTGGCACCTGATTCACGAAAATCCGCTGATACTCGGCCGGTACGTTGACGCGAGAGATGCCAGAGATATCGGTCAACCCCGGGGAAACCACGTTCGAGGTGATCTGATGGCGGCCGAGCTCCTGCGCCATCACCCGCGCCAACTGGATCTCCCCGGCTTTCGAGGCCGCATGTGGGCCGGACTTGGGACGCGCGTTGTTCCCCGAGGTCGAACCGAGCAGGATGAGGCGGCCACCTTCCCCTTGTACGATCAACCGGCGGGCCACCGATCGACTCAGGAGAAACGCGCCCCGGAGCTGCACATCGACCTGCAGATCCCATTCTTCGTCGGAGAGATCGACGATTTCCTTGTGAACCCCAACGCCCGCACCATGCACCAGGATGTCGACCCGGCCAAATCGCTCGACGGCACGCGCCACCATCGCATCGACCTGGGAGCTATCCCGCACATCCGTGCGATGAAACAGGGCTTCGAATCCCCGCTCCGTCAGCGCATCGGCTTTCTCGGCTCCCCACTCTTCGTCGGTGTCGACCAGCACGACACTGGCCCCGGCTTCGGCAAAGCGATTCAAGATGACATTGCTGATGCCCGATGCGGCGCCTGAAACGATTGCCACCTTGCCCTGAAACTCTTGGTCCACGTTGTTCTCCCCTTGCTGTCGCATTCTACGGAAAATTCGTAATAACTAGGCGGCGATCTGTGCGCGACGATCGACGTAGATCTCCCCGCCTTTGATGACCATCTCGATCGAGTCTGGTTGTTCCAGGATGCCGATGTTTTTGAGGGGATCGCCGTCGAGCACCAGCACGTCTCCATACTTGCCCGGTTCCAGGGTTCCCACATCGGATTCCAGCCCGAGACATTCGGCCGCGGTTTTGGTGGCCGGCAACGATCGCCTGCATCGGAGTCATCCCGGCTTCGGTCAACAGGCGCAGCTCCCGGGCGTTGTGCCCATAGCCATAGCCGCCTGCATCGGTTCCCATCGCCACTGGAATTCCGGCCTGCATCGCCATCTCGAGCGAGCGCCGGTGATCGTCGATCAGCTCGGTGGCCTTCTGTCTCGTAAACGGCGATCCTCGTTCGCGATGCAGCGCAAGCACCATAAAGGTGGGCACAAAGAACGTCCCCTGGTCGGCCATCCGCGCGATTGTCTCGGGCAACCGGCAAAGGAACGATCCATGCTCCACGGAGTCGATACCGGCTTTGACGGCGTTCTCCAGCCCCGGACCGCCATACGCATGCACCGTCGTCCGTTTCCCGACCATATGCGCTTCTTCGACGATAACGGTCAGCTCTTCCAGGGTCAGGGTCGGCACCGTCGCGGTCAGGGTTTGAGAGCTAACGCCGCCTGTGCTGGCGCACTTGATCACGTCCGCCCCCGCATGCAGCACTTCGCGCACGCGCTTTCGGCATTCTTCGACGCCATCGACGACCGGAGAGGGCAAGCCTGGCAATTGTCGCCAGCTCAAATCGACTCCCGACCGCAAGCGGGGATCGTCGATACCGCCGGTGCGGGAGAGGATCGTCAGCGCCACCAGCAGGCGAGGTCCGGGAATGAGCCCCTGCTCGACCGCCATCTTGAAGCCGATATCCAGACCGCCCATATCGCGGACGGTGGTGATACCGGCTTCCAGCGTGATCTTCATGTTGTTGGCGATGCGCATCATCGTCAGGCTGAGCGGTGCGGAAGCTCGCTCCATCAGATCGAACCCGGTATGCGCCTCATGATCGTGACTGTCGATCAATCCGGGCATCACAACCTTGCCAGTCGCGTCGATCACCTGAGCATCAGGCGGCGCCACCAGCTCCGCGCTCGCGCCAACCGCACTGATCCGGCCATCTTCGATCAGCAGCGCCATATCGGAGCGCGGTGCGGATCCGCTGCCATCGATCAGCGTCGCACCCTTCAGGAGCAATGACATCTGTAGTCCTTTTCTCTGCAACCAGCATGCTGCCGGTATCGAACATTTGGGTCGCGTTGCCGAATCGAAGATGCGCCAGATACCCAGCGTGGCTACCCCAGCACGTCCTTCACCGATACGACGCGGTTCTCCTCGACGGAATCGACACAGGCCATGACGGTGGCGAGCGAGTTGAGATTGTCCCGGCCGGTGTGGGCCGGGAGGTCGCCACCCTGGAGCGCGGCGACGAAGGCGAGCAGCGAGCCGTGACGGTCAGTTTCGGCGACGGTGATGTTGTCGACGATCACCGGGTCTTCGCCGTAGATATGCAGGTGGACGGTATCGAGATGTGGATCGCCCACGCCGCCATCGGTCCAGATGCGCCCCTTGGTCCCCTCGAATTCCCACCAGGAAGACCAGGAGGTGCGGTCCTTGTGCGTGGCACTGCTCCCTTCGTAGAGCACCGGGGTGCCGTCGACGAGCTTGAGCACGATGGCGCAGGCGGCATCGGTTTGGTAGGGGCTGTCGGGGATGTTCCAGGAGGTCGCGTAAACGGTATCGACCTCGTGCCCGGTCAGGAAGCGCAGCAGGTCCCAGTGGTGGATGGTCATATCGATGATGTGCGGATGGGGCATGAGATAGCGGAAGTTAGTCGCTTCATAGAAGAGGCGCATGTCTTCCTGGCAGTTGGCCTGGATGTGCAGAATGTCGCCGATGACACCATCTTGCAGCAGCTTCCGCAGGGCGACCATCGGCGGGCGATAGCGGTAGTTCTGGCTGACGACCAGCAGGTTGCCGGTTTCCTCAGCCAACTCGACGAGTGCTTTGGCATCGTCCATGGTGGCAGCCAGTGGTTTTTCCATCAGCACCGGTTTGCCAGCCGCGAAAGCGATGCGCGCGACGTCGAGATGGGTTTTGGGTGGCGTGACGACCAGCACGGCATCGGCTTCGACACGGTCGAGCGCGGTTTGAAGATCGCCGTAGGCCTGTTCTGGTGAGAGTCCGCGTGCCTCGACCACAGCCTGGCGGCGGTCGTCCATCGGCTCGACCACCGCAGCCAGCTCGACACCGTCCTGCGCCTGAATGAGCTCAGCCCAGCCGGGCCCCCAGCTTCCCAATCCCGTGACGATGATTCGAACCGGCGCCATCGAAGGTCCTTTCGGTGAGGAGGTCAGTCTCGTGGCGGCAGTGTAATAGCAGGCAGCTTTCAGCAGTCAGAAACAAAGCACTGACTGCTGAAGACTGACTACCGACCGCTACGTCCTTGCGGCGCGCCATTCGGAAGCCAGCAGATCGTAGTAGCGGCCGCCGATGTAGTTGCCCTGGTAGAGATGGGCCCAGGCGAAATAGCCGGCTTCGCGGTAGCCCTGCTTCAGCAGCGCGGCAGCAGAGCGGGTGTTGAACTCGGACACCCAGGAATAGACCATGTGCAGCCCCAGGCGCTCGAAAGCGTAGTCCAGCAGGAGATGCTTGGCTTCGGTGCCGTAGCCCTGGCTGCGAAAATCGGGATGGAAGATGGTGCTCTCGGTTTCGGCAGTGCCATGCAGCAGGTGGAGCTGTTCGATACCGTTGGCGCCGATCAGCAGCCCGTCCTCGTTGCGCACGATGGCGAATCGCAGCCAGGTCGGGGGTGATGCTTTTGCCAGCGCCACGAAGCGCTGCCCATAGACCCAGGGATTGACGACATCCGGGCCGTTCGGGAAGGAATCATCGGTATCCTGCATCAGCCATTTGGAGGCAAGCTTGCCGTCGGCCGGATCGAAGGGGCGCAGGGAAATGCGCTGGCCAGAGATGATCGCATTCGGCGGTATCTCGGCCGGAACCCTCCAATGCAATGGTGCCGGGGACTGCACTTCTCGCTCCACGGGGTCCTCCTGCATCCCGCGCGGCATGCCAAGCGTGGCAATCCAGCGCGGATCGAGCAGCTCATATCCGATCGTGTCGTAGCGCTCGCCGCGCAGCAGACCGGCTTCGCGCAGGCGGTAGTTCCGTCGCATACCGATCGCGTCCGCCGCGCCGCGCACCAGTGGATGATCGCCAGTTGGCCAGGTGTGCTCGGTGTAGAGCTTCATCAGGTTGCGCTTTTCGATCAACCAGGGAAGGAAAGCGGTCATCACCTCGGCTTCGACTGCGGCCCATTGGTCGAGCGTTCGATTGGGGTCGTGGGTGAAGATGAGCGTGCAGGCCCATTCGCCGTCGTATTCGAAGAGGACCGAGCCGAGTGGCCGATCGTCGCTATGGCGGCAGATGAGCATGCGCTGGTGGTCGGCTTCCGCGTCGGGGTCGTCGCCGAGCTGTTCCTTGAGCTTTTCCTCCACTACGTCGACCGGCATCGGCCAGGGATCCGGGTGCCAGATCGGCGCGGACGGCGCGTCTTCCGGTTCGACCGGTCGCAGAAAGAGGGTTGGACCGACGAAGAACGCCTGCCCGTCGCTGCGCCTGATGAATGGCTCCTTCGCCGGCACCGGGCCGGCGGCTACGGAAGCGGAGGTGGTCACCGGCGGGCGGCGCGCCATTCTGAGGCGAGCAGATCGAAGTAGACGCCGCCGGTAAAGCCGTCGTCCGAGAGATCGTCCCAGGCGAAATAGCCCGCTTCCCGGTAGCCCTGTTTGCGCACCGAAGCCATCGAGCGCGGATTGAACTCGGAGATCCAACAATAGACCATGTGCAGCCCGATCCGGTCGAAGAGATACCCGAGGAAGAGATGCATTGCCTCGGTACCATACCCCTTGCTGCGGAACTCCGGCTGGAAGATCTCGTAGGTGGTCTTGCCGCGTCCGTCGATCGGATCGAGCTGTGCGACGCCGATCATACCGATCACCTGCTCGCTGGACGATTCCACGATCGCCAGCCGGATCTGGCTGGGCGGGTCTTTCCGGGCGATGGCGGCCATTCGCTGCCCATACGACCAGGGATTCCGCAACGGCGGACCCTGGGGATAGAAGTCTTCGTGCTCGCGCAGAAACCATTTGGCCGCCAGCGCACCACTCTCCGGTTCGAATGCGCGCAGCTCGAGGCGATCTCCGCTCACCAGCGCTTTGGGCGATGCCTCCCCAACGGGATTCCAGGTCAGCGGTGCCGGCGCGCGTACCTCGCGCTCATCCGGGTCTTCGTGCATACCGCGCGGCATGCCGAGGATGCGCACCCAGGTGGGATTGAGCAACTCATAGCCGATACGGTCGCACCGCTGACCGGCATGACGGTAGACCTCGCGCAATCGGTAGCAGCGGCGCATGCCAAACGCAGCGGCAGTCTCCTCCACCAGTGGGTGATTGCCCATGTGGTCGGTGGTGACCTTCATGAGGCGGCGCTTTTCGATCAGGAAGGGGAGCGCGAACCGCATGACTTCGGCTTCGGTCGCGGCGCGCTGGTCCAGCGACCGGTTGGGATCGTGGGTAAAGCGCAGGGTGCAAGCGCGTTCGTTCTCATAGACGAAGCGGACCGAGCCGACCGGGCGGTCGTCACAGCCACGGCAAATCAGCAGGAGCTGGTTGGTGGCTTCCTCGTCGGGATCGTCGCACAGCCGCTGCTGGATACGCTCGCGCATGACCTCGACTGGGGCTGGGAACCGATCTCCACTCCAGACCGGAGCGGTGGCGGCGTCGTCCGGCTCGACCGGGCGCAAGAAGAGCTGGGGGCCGATCAGGAACGCCTGTCCCTCGCCGCGGCTCACCCACGCTGGCGATGTAAAGGCTATTCCCATCTGGCGGCATGCCTTTGGGGTAGGCAGAAACTGCCAGAGGTGCCGGCGTCGAACATTGCTTCCCTCATTTCGACCACCCGCCGCGAGCATGCGAACGGACCTGCAACTGGTCGGAGTAACCGGCACCTGACACGCACTGTCAGGCACCAACATCGAGAAAATGTTCGCAGTTTTCGCACGATCTGTCAGGAGTCGAGAGGAATTTCCCGCAAGGGTCCGCCGTTTAGCGGCGGGCGGCGCGCCACTCCGAGGCCAGCAGATCGAAGAGCAGCGCGCCGTAGAGCTCGGTGCCGTGATAGTCGCCCCAGGCGATATAACCGGCATCGCGATAGCCCTGCTTGCGGATGGCCGCAACCGATCGCTGGTTGAACTCGGAAATCCAGGAAAAGACCATGTGCATACTCAGCCGATCGAACGCATATTCCAGCAGGAGATGTTTTGCCTCGGTGCCATATCCCTTGTTGCGGTTTTCGGCAGTCCAGATCTCGGTTTCGGTCTCGGCTACGCCGATGAACGGATCGGAGATGAAGAGCGCATTGGCGCCGATCATCTCACCCGTTTCCCCGTTCACCATGGCGAAGCGAAACTTTCGGGGGAGTGGTTGGCTGGTGGTTTCCCGAACGCTGCGGGCCGCGACAGCCGGGGTCAGCAGATCTCGGCCCTCTGGAAATGAGTGCTCTGTTTCCTCCAGCAGCTGCCGGGCAGCGAGGTCCGCATCCTCCGGGGTGTAGGCACGCAGATAGAGCCGATTGCCCACCATGATGGCGGAATCCGGTGGCTCGAAGGTGGGATGCCAGGTGAGCGGGGCTGGTTTGGCAACCGGGCGCGTTTCGGGGCCTTCCTCCATGCCGCGCGGGCGACCAAGCTTTTCGACCCATCCCGGATGCAAGGCCTCGTAGCCGATCGCATCGAGGCGGGTTCCCCGATAGGGAAACCGCTCGCGCATCCGCAGGCAGCGGCGCATTCCCAATTCAGCCGCGGTCTGTTCCACCAGCGGATGCTCGCCGGGGAACCAGAAGTAGACCTGCTTTCGGCTCCGTTCGTTCAGCTGCCATGGGAACCATGAGGCGCAAGGTCTCGCTACAGACTTTGGCCCAGTCGTCGTAGCTGGCACGCGGATCGAACTGGAAGTCGAGCAAACTGAACCGGTTGGTTTTGCAGATGACCGAGCCAACCGGGCGATCGGTCGCGCGACGCAGAATAAGGAAGCGCTGGTTCCCGATATCGGTCCAGATATCGCTGCCGAGCCGGTCTTCGAGCAGAGATCGTTCGATCTCCGGTGGTCGCGGGATGACCGATCCGTTCCAGATGGGCGCGCTTTCGGCGTCGGACGGCTCGATGGGACGGAGATAGAATTCCGGTCCCACGAGAAATGTTCGTCGATCGAGGTTCATCGGCGGGCCGCTCTCCATTCAGATGCCAGGTAGTCGAAGCAGAAGCCGCCGGTGAAACCGTCCTGATAGAAGTCGGACCAGGCGAAGTAGCCCGCGTCGCGATACCCCTGCTTGCGCAAGGCGGCGGCGGAGCGGGTGTTGTATTCCGAGACCCAGGAAAAGACCGTGTGCAACCCGAGGCGTTCGAAGCTGTACTCGAGCAGCAGGTGCTTGGCCTCAGTGCCATACCCCTGGCTACGATGCTCCGGCCGCCAGATCTCGGTTTCGGTCCAACCGGTGCGGCGCAGGAGATCGAGGTCTTCGATGCCGTTGGCGCCGATCAGCTCGTCGGTCTCGCGCAGCACGATGGCGAAGCGCGCCCAGCTCGGCGGATTCGCCTTGGCAAGCTCGGCCGTCTGCTGACCGAGCACGACCGGGCTATGCGGGAAGCGGCCCTCGGGGTACGAAATTTCGGTATCCTGGCGCATCCATTGTGAGATGAGCTCGGCATCGTCCGGTTCCAGCGGACGCAGGTAGAGCCGGTCACCAACGATGATGGCGTTCTCCGGCGCTTCGCCGTGATCGGGCCAGGTGAGCGGGGCCGGGGCGCGGATTTCCCGCAGGGCCGGACCCTCCTCCATGCCGCGTGGCATGCCCATACGCTTGACCCAGCCGGGATGGAGCGCTTCGAATCCAATCCAGTCAAAGCGCTGGCCGTTGCGCACTACTGCTTCCCGCATGCGGAAATTCTGACGCAGGCCGAGTTTGCCGGCAGTAGCCGTGACGAGGGGATGCTCGCCCCAGAAGGTCGGGAGCACCATCATCATGTGCCGCTCCTCGATCAGCCAGGGAACGGTGAAGGTCATGACTTCGCTCCAGATGGCGGCCCATTCGTCGCGCGAGCGGTTCGGATCGTATTTCATGCCGATGGAGCATTCGCGCCCCTGGAAATAGTTGAAGCCGATCGAGCCGACCGGGCGATCGTCGGACACGCGGCAGATGAGCAGCCGGTGATCCTGCATTTCGTCCTCGACATCGTCGCCGAGCTTTTCCTTGATCCGCTCCTCGACCACTTCGACCGGCGCGGGATAGGGCGAGGGGTCCCAGATCGGGGCGGTGGCCGCGTCGGCGACCTCGATCGGGCGGAGGTAGTAGGTTGGACCGACCAGAAATGTTTGGCCGGTGCTGCGTGGTTGGGTGGATTCGTCGATGTCGGTGTCGGTCATGGATACCATCTTCTCCAATTCAGTGTTGTCGTGGCGGCGTCTGTGGCCGCCAGTCGAGCGAAGCCCGAAAGCAGCGCCGCCAGAGAACCATCCTTCGGTCTGGAAATCTGGTCTGTGGGCGTACGCATTGGCGGCCTTCGGCCGCTGGCGGGCACAGGTCCCGCCACTACGACGGCTGCTGGCGGGCACAGGTCCCGCCACTACGGACGTTTTCCCGTTATCTTCGGGCGGCTTGCCATTCGGAGGCCAGGTAGTCGAAGACCCAGTCACCGGAGGGAATGCCGTGGTGCGTTCCCCGCCAGGGGACGCAGCCGGCCGGCCGGTAGCCTTGTTTCAGCAAGGCCGCGCGCGAACGGGGATTCTCTTCCCAGACGGTCGACCAGACCATGTGCAGGTTCAGCACATCGAAGGCGTAGCTGAGCAGCAGATGCTTGGCTTCGGTGCCATAGCCCTTGCCGCGGTGCTCCGGTTTGAAGAGCTCGGTGCCGGTTTCGGCGGAGCGATGCACCATATCGAGAAAATCGAGCTCATTGCGTCCGATCAGCTCGTCGTTCTCGCGCAGGACGATGGCAAAGGTCAGATTGTCCGGAAGCTCGGCTTCGGAGCTCTTGCGGAAGCGGGAGTTCATCGTCATGGCGCTGCGCGGGAAGCGCGGATCGTGCGAGAACTCGGTGTCGGTGAGGGACGCTTCACGCATGCACCTCGCCGTCCTCCAGGGTGAACATGCGCAGGTAGAGCCGCTCGCCCACGAGCACCGCGCCCGGCGGTGGGGTGTCGATCAGTGGCCAGTGTATCGGGGCTGGATTGCTGATCTCGCGCTCGACCGGGCTCTCCGGAGTGAACTCCGGCTCCCCGAAGACCGCCATCGTCTTCTCTATTGAAATACTGGTACGCCACCCAGTCGGTCCGACGGCCACGATACATGCCCGCTTCCCGTTGCCGATAGCAGAAACGCGCACCGATCTCGTCCAGCGCCGCTATCACTCCAGCCGCTTCCGAAGGAATCTCGGTGAGTGCCGCGATGATCCCACCTTCGTCGACCAGGAAGGGCAAGACCAGCGTCACGATCTCGGACATGAACGCATCCGCCTGGGCATCGCTCAGCCAAGGGGCGAGATAAGGCGCGCAGAACGCCCAGGGACCGTCGAACCAGATGAGAACCGAGCCAACCGGAACGTCATCGCTCGTGCGTACCGCGATCAGGGTGCTGTCGCTGCCCGGAGTGGTCGTCTTCGATTTTCGCTTCGGAAACTGCGCGGGCCCGGGGAAACCAGCTCATGCGCCAGGAGGGCTCGCTGGCGGCGTCGGCTTCTTCGACTGCGCGGAGATGCAGGGTTGGTCCAACCAGATAGGTTTGCTGCAATTCGGTCACACGCTTACCTCGTTATCGATTTCCAGTTTCATCAAACGTCCAAATAGCGCTGGCCGGGGTGCGATTCCCCGGCGGTTCATAAGCAGCCAGGCCGATGCCTGATTGCTGGTGACGACGGGTTTGCCGATCACCTCCTCGATCCGGTCGATCTCCTGCGCCACGTTCAGGCTGGTGCAGGAGAGAAAGACGATGTCCGCATTCCGGGCGATTTACCCGCTCGGCGAGCGCGACGATGGTTTCCGGCGCGCAAGCGCGCCGATCTCGGGATCGGTATAGCAGCCGAGCCCTTCGATGTGCGCGACTTCGAAGTCCAAGCTGCTGGAAAAAGGCACGCTCCCGTTCGTCGACTTCCGCAATATATGGGGTGCCGATGGCGATGGTTTTCGCGTCGAGCGCATGGAATGCGGTCAGCACCGCAGTGGTGGTCGAGGTGCCGGGCACGCCCGAGGCGCGCTCGATCCGCTCGGCGAATGACCTGATCCCAGCCGACGCCATTGATCAGGCTGCCACTGGTGCAGGCGAAGAGAATCTCCTGCGCTCCCTGCTCAGCCAGCCGTTTCGCGGCAATTTCGAGCTGGTCGGAGTCGAACATCTTCGCCAGCGACGCGTTGGTCACGATGCCGTCTTTCAACTCGACCGGTTCGGCGGCGATCGCAATCTCGTCCGGCAGCAGCATGCGGTGCTGCGCCAGACAGTTCAGATCGCTGTCGAGATAGATGATGCCGACGGTGGTTTCCATGATTTAGCAGGATAGCAAACAGCGTTGGAAGGGCAATGCGAGCGGGTTCGGTTCAGGTTTGCGCAAGGTGAGTCCTGAGACGATGGTCGTTGTACGAAATCCTCTGTTTCCTGTCGTGGCAAGAGGCAATAGAGGGCGTCGTGCCCGCACGCCGCCGCCCGCACGGGTCTGCCGTTTTGTTCTCGTGCAAGACCCGGTTGGTGGGATGACGGGAGGGCACGGAGGTCCTTCGCTACGTCCGGATGGGTGGTTCGGGGTGGAACAGCGGCTTGGGCGACAAGAGGTCCCTCCGCTTCGGTCGGGATGACGGGGGAGCCGGTCGGGATGACGAGGGAGAAAGTCGGGATGATGTGGAGGGTATGGCTTCGCCCTGGTCGGATGCGGGTGTTGCATCGAATGTTCTCGACGAACGATCACTCTGCGATGAGTCCGCGCGTGGAGCCTTGGGTGACGGCGGGGAAGCCGGGCGGGTAGCACTGGGGCACTGCCCAGGCATGCATCTGTCCGCCGATGTGCCGCTTACCTCAATAGTAGAACATATGTTCTTTTCCCGTCAAGGGCCTGAAACGCGGTTTGCGTTTCCATGACGCCCTGACCGCGATCGGGTGGGTGCGATCAGCTTGCGATCGATGCTTTCTTTTCCCGGGCGCGCGCGCGGGCGAGCACGATGCGCTCGGCGGTGTAGTTCGGGGTGTCGAGAGAGAATTCGATGGTATCGACCCATTTGACGCTGTCGAAGAAGCGGCCGTCCGGAATGATCAACCGCCATGGGCCACCCTGTTCGGGGACGATCGGCTCGCCTTCGAGGTGATCCGCCAGGATGACCGTATCCGCATCCGCCACATCGATTGCAACAGCATAGGGTCCGGCGCTGACGTTGATGAACCGAGTTTCGGGCGCGGCCCCGGCCACCCGCAGCAGCTCACGCAGCGGCACGCCCAGCCAGCGCGCGTCGGGACGGCGGCCCGATTCGTTGCAATTCATCCCGCCGATGTAGTCGACATGGGGCAGGGATTCCAGATCGGCGGGCACCAACGAGCGCTCCTCACTGAGTGCTCCGGTCAGGCGTAGATGGGGATCGGCTGCCTGCTTTTGGGCCATCTTCGGCACCCCGTTGATCGTACGTCCAGCGTTGGGCATTGCCATTCCTCCGGTTTGCTTCGATCTGTTCGCGCTGGCGAAGACAGCTCATGGTTCGGGAACGGTTCCCGTGGTTTCTGCTCGAACAACATCACTATGCATTGGTCGCAGGATCAGCCACGAATTCGACGGTAGCGGTCGAGAGGGTCTTCATTCGCCGCGGGTGAGAAATCCGTGCCGGTGCAGCAGCTTTTGCCCAACGGGCCCCAGGAACCACTCGACCAAAGATTCGGCCAGTGGGTGCACCGTGCCATTACGCTCGACCGCGCCGATAGTGAATTGAATCCGATCGCGCAGGTCGAGCTCGGTGGGGAGATCGACGACCACGACGCGGTTGCCAAGGGCGAGGGTTTCCGAGGCGTAGAAGATGCCGGCCTGGGCGCGGCCATCGAAGAGATAGCCGGGAAGATCGCCGGAGCCGCGCGAATGGATGAGGGTGCCGGCGGCGCGTTTGGCGTCCATTGTTGTGCTCAGTCCGGCGCGCTCGAAGAGTTGCACCACGTATTGCCCGCAGGGGTCGGTTTGGCTCTGGGGGGTGACGAGGGTAACCTCCGGTCTGGCCAGACCGGCGAGGGAGCGAATCGACTCGGCATGGTCGGGATGAACGATGATGCAAAGCCGGTTGCCGGCCAGGTGGGCCGGATTCGGGACGAAGCCCTCGACCTGGAGCTCCTCCATGAAGCGGATGTTGGCCGAGATATAGCAATCGGCTGGGGCGCCCGCCTGGATCTCCTGGGCCAACATGCCGGAGGGGACGAATTCGTGGAAGGTGAGAAGAAGTCCCGGAAACGCAGCCGCAACTCCTGCCTGGATATCGTCTCCCATGGCCGCGAAGGCACCGGGAAAAAAGCAGAAGAGCGGCTGCGTCATCCTGGTTTTGCCTACGGAACGGCGTCGACGATTTCGATCGAGGCGATACCGCTCACGTAGCGGCCACCCTTCACATCGCCCGGGAGCACGAGCCGCAACGGGCCGGCATCGCCTTCGAGCGGCGCGCCGTCCTCGTCCCATGCCAGGAGATAGGGGTGGTTGCCGAAACCGGGATCGATCTCGCCCAGGGAGATAACGACCTGATAGCCATCGCTGGCGGTGATCAGGACATAGAAGTGCAGGATGTCATTCTTGACGTTCTCGTCGACGACGATGCCCGCCTGGTTCAGCACGTCCCAGAGCAGAACGCCGGTATAGGCATGATGCTGATCGCCCTGGCCGGACTGAAAGTCGACCTCGACTGTTTGGGCCGGAAGCGATTGCAGATCGGCGACGGTGACAGAGCCGCCGGATGTCACGGCTCCCAGCAACTCGATGCTGCCCGATGATGCGACTGGAGATGCGGCGGCAGGAGACGAGGCTGGGGTAGCCTGTTGCGCATGGGCGGCACCCATGACGCCTGTCGAGAGTGTGAGCGCCAGGGCAAGAGCCGCCAGCAGGCGATTGCGCACGATCGTCATAGTGTTCGAACCTTCCCTTTTCCTCGTTCGTAAATCGTTATTCGGCGCCGATGATGACTTCGGTCGACTTGATAATGGCGACCACCGGGGAGCCAACCGACAACCCAAGCGACTCGACCGAGTGCCTGGTGATGGCCGCGACGACCTCGTTGCCGTTGCCGATATCGACGGTAACTTCCGCCATGACGGCGCCGATCTCGATATTGGTGATCGTTCCCTTGAGCTGGTTGCGGGCGCTGATCCTCATGCACTCCTCCATCAAAGTGACTCGTGAATTGCCATAGTCAACTATTGATTATTCTCACATGGAGTATTAGGCGGTGCAAGTGACAAATGACGGGATGCCTGGCCCTGACCGCCAACACCGAGCGAGCATGTTCTGGTATTTCCTGAACATGCAGGAATGGGGGCACGCTTCTCCAGGTGAGAGGGATCACTGTGGGCGGGGGAGAGGTTATTCGCGGAAGCTAGGCAAAATCAGATGGCTTCTGGGTAAAGCTCCGCCCGCTCCCGTCGTAATCCACCCAATGGGCCGCAGGCTGATATGGTCAGAGGAGGCCCTGTTGGAGCGCATCAATCCTCGGGCCGGACGGGAGCCTCCAAATGAACAGCTTTGTTGGTCATGGGAACGGCGGAACGCGCGCACACACGGAGAGCAGCATGTTCTCCGATCAACACCAAGACTCGAGGCGACCTTACCGTAGGTTCGATATGTGGCAACGTCCTGTCGCCGCCTCCGCGACCAGAGAAGGATGATGACCGCTCACCTGACCAATCCCTATATGCAGGGCACCCCGGAGCACTTGCTGTGGGAACATTGGCATCGTGCTTTTTTCGACCAGCCAATCCATGGCCAGCTCCTGACCATCGAGTCGCAGCTCCGCCAAAACTTGTCCGCCCTGTTGAAACTCAGCGCGAAAGTTGCGCCGCCAGAGGTTCAGCGCGAGCTGCAAGCGTGCCTGGCAGATGTCGAGGAGAGTGTCAACTTGCTCGATGAAACCGCGGAGCACGCCTTCATGCGGATCGTCTCGCGGGAATCCACTGTCCAGAACCGGCGAAAATGGTGATTCCAACCCCGAACCATACCGGTTGGACGGCTACCCGATAGACGACCCAAAGGAACCGCCGAACAGGCAAGGGAACGAATTTCTCGTTCCTTTGCCTGTTGAATCTGCGACGATAAAGTGTTTGCAGAGAGAGCTGCCCAAGCAAAGAGGGGTATGGTGGGCTCCACCACTCGCTGCGGTGGGGCGATCCTTGCCCTTGGTCAGGATCGCCGTCTCAGGAGACCGGGCACCTATTCCAAAGAACCGCGCTAGCCCAGGTTCTGGAGATCGTCGATCAGATAGCGGTCGGCTTCATCGACCACGATCAGATAGTCGGTGAACTCCTCGCCACTGGCGCCGTCGACCCCAACGACATTGACGCCGTAGCTCTCGGCATCGATCTGGATGATTCCATTGACGGCGATCGTCTGCTGCTCCGAGGCAACGACCCCGGTGCCTGGGGTGCCGGAGTTGGCAAAGGCGGCCGGGTCGATCGCTCCGGCATCGACGGTGCGGACCACGAAGTCATCGGTCATCAGGGCAAAGAGCCGCAGGGTATCGCTGGCGTTCTGGCAGGCATAGAACTGGGTGACCACCTCGGTAATCGCGTCAGCGGTTTCACCTGCGGCGAGCGGGGTTCCTTCTGGGGCGACGAACGGAACAGGGGTCGCGGCATCGAGATCCGGAGTGGCGAGATCGACCTCCGCCGTGGCGGCGCCGGTGTTGGCGACCAATGCCTCGATCTCTCCCGCGGTGCGCGGGTCGACGGTGCATTCGGACGCGTTCGGGGTTGCCAGATCGATCTCGGGGGTTGCCTGAGCGGCCCCGGTCAACCGCGGCGACGCGGCCAGGAATAGGGCGACCAGCACCGCAAGCAGGGTACATCGTTTCATTTCGGGGAACCTCCAGCGTTTGGAATTCGAACCCATGGGGGGATGGATGCCGCCCAACACTCGACGCGCAACGCGCGGATTGCCACAGCGACCGCATTCAGCCTACGGTTCCCGACACAGCCAGAACAGGGCAGCAGTCGCCTATGCGCCGGACGTTCTGACGAGAAATCCGCAGGTTTGCACGGCTCTTGCGCGCAGCGGGTGGACGATGACGCAATTCCCGGTGCGTGCCGATGCTGCGTATGCTCAGAGCACGCCCCAGCTTCCACACGGGAGCATTGGGCTGGTAAACCGTCCGAACGAACCCCGGGAGATCCTGTGCAGCGACCCGAAAACGATTCCCTTCCGATCATGATTCTCGTCTCCGGCATGCCGGCCAGTGGCAAATCGACGCTGGTCGAGCAACTGGCGAGCGAGCTGCGTTTTCCGTTCTTCACCAAGGATGGGATCAAGGAGCTGCTCTTCGATGCCGAGGCGGCGCCCGTTCACGAACTGGACGATGAGACCTCGGAGCGGCTGGGAGCGCAGGCGATCACCGCGCTCTATCACATCGCGCAGCGCATCCTGGACGCCAGCGGATCGGTGTTGCTGGAGGCGAACTTCCGGGCAGATTTGACGCGATCGCAGATCGAGCCATTTCGCTCGCAGGCGATCGTGCGACAGGTGGCGTGCACGCTTCCGATGGAGAAGATCGTGGAGCGGTTCGAGGAACGGCAGAAGGGTGACGAGCGGCATCCGGTGCATGCCGGCGTGGACGATATCGAGCAGCTCGTCGAGGATCTGGAGCGCAAGGATTACGGTCCTATCGTCGGGATTCCCACCTTGCTGGTGGATACCAGTGACGGCTTCGATCCGTCGCTTGCGGAGATCGCGCGTTTCTGCCGGGAAGGCTAACCGGCGCATCGCCACGAAGAAGCCCATCCGATCTTGGCGAACGTGACCGGGTTCATCGCGAATTGCGGTTTTGCGCCATTTCGACGTCTGGTCACGGGAAAATCTGGTCAATTCCGCCAAACGCCCGCCTCGCGGAATCTCATCGAAGCCGAACTGCCCCACTAGGGTAAAGAAGGACGCGACCTTGCGCTCACCCCTTGTTGAGGAGAATCACTTTCGATGATTACCAAATACGATCGAGTCGCGCTCGATCTTCCGATGCCAGCAGGACCCAACGCAAATGGGGCCGCGGCAGTTCAGGAGTTGCTCGGTGGTAAGTTCGGTGAGATGTCGACGCTCATGAACTACACCTTCCAGAGCTTCAACTTCCGCGGGCGAGATACCGATCTGGCACGGCCGTTCTACGATCTGATCGCGAACATTGCGGCCGAGGAATACGGGCACATCGAGTTGGTGAACTACACCGTCAACCTGCTGCTGTCCGGCACGTCGGAACGGGGCGACGATCCCACCGCTACGCCGCTGGCGGGCACGGAGAACAATCGCAACACGCTGCACTTCATCGCCAGTGGGCAGGCCGGCGTTGCCATTCGACTCGATGGGCCGTCCCTGGACGGGCGATAACGTCTTCTCCAGTGGCAACCTGAAGCTCGACCTGCTGCACAACTTCTTCCTGGAGTGTGGAGCGCGCGCGAACAAGATTCGCGTCTACGAGATGAGCAGACGACCCGACCGTGCGCGCGATGGTGGGCTACCTGCTGGTGCGCGGGGGCGTGCACATCGTGGCCTACGCCCGTGCGCTGGAAGTGCTGACCGGTGCGGATCTGAGCAAGCTCTTCCCGATCCCCGACATCAGCAACAGCAAGTTCCCGGAGGCCAAGGTCCACGAAGATCAGGGATTGCACCTCATCCTCTACGCCAACGATGCCAAGAGCTACCCGCGCGCGGGTGAGGTCTTCAAGGGTCCGCATCCGGAAGACGGACAGCCACTGGTCGTGGTGGACGGCATGCCTGAAGGCTTCACGCCGCCCGTGCTCGAGGAAGAGCCGCAGCTGACGGCACCCGGGATCGGCGCGATCGACGACGAGATGCTGAAAGAGATCGCGAAGCGCCTCAGCGCCTGAGCGAACGCGCTCGATACCGACTTCTTGCAGACGCCGTTCCCAGCAATGGGAGCGGCGTTTTCGTGTTTGTCGGGGACGCGAGAGATCGGGCGCTGGCGGTTACGCGGGCAGGGATGAAGGGGTAGCGGAGATGCGGCGCCGTGTGCGATGGGCCGGTGGTGAAGACCGGTGGGTAGAGGAAACGGGTGTCGGTTTCCCACCAGCCGGGAGGGCAAGCCGGTTGCGGTTGGCCGCTGAGGGTGGCGCGGATCCAGGCGGCGAGGTCGGTTTCCGGATGACCGGGCGCCGCGAAGATCGAACGCGCCGGGTTCGTAGGTGCCGGTGCGGCGGGTGACAAGCGAATCCCATTCGTATGAGCCGAGCAGCGACCAGGTCGTGACTGACTGGACGGGAGTCCCGCTGCATGCGCGGCCAGGACGCCGCCTCCCAGATGGTTTGCATCCAGCGGACCTGATCGTGCCGCGGCGCGCCGAGGAAGGCTTCCGTGATCGCGACCGGGCGTCCGTATCGCTGCCATGCTTCGGTCAACAGGGACCCGACACCGTCGATGCCTTCCGCTCGCACGCGCACCGCTTCGACATCGGCATAGGTGTCACGCCCGTTTCCACCATGCGACCAGACGGGATAGCGCTCCAGCCGGTGATCGAGAAAGCGCTCGCTGGTCAGGTAGTAGTCGATGCCGATGACCGCGTTCTCGAGCGGATCCGCCGGCCATCTCCAGCAAGCGAACGTGAGGAAATCCCCGCCCGTCGCAGAGAGGGCCAAAGAGCGTGATCGGGCGTGACGTGGCCGAAGAGGAGATCGAGCGCGATCCAGCGGCGTGTGTTGTCGAAATCGGCCTGATAGCGCAGGCGAGGCGTGCTGTGCACCCGGCCGTAGTCGTCGGTGAGGATGCAGGTCGCGTCCGGGGTGACACGTCGCGAATCGCGCGCATGCCGAGCTGAATGGCGCGACACTGGTTCCAGACCGCGCGAAAGAAGGCATCGATGTCGCGCAGGTGGGGATACCAGAGACCGTAGAGCGTGCTGAAGCGAGCGGTGGTGACTGGCTCGTTGATGGGGACGAAGTGGGTTACCCATGGGTAGCGCTCGGCGCACCTGCCCGGCGAAGCGGGCGAACCGCTCCGGGAAACTCGTGATCGAGCAGATTCGTATCCGGCTGGCCCGCTGCCGTGATGCAGCAGGTGCAGCACTGGCTCGATACCGAGCGCGGCGAGGCGGCTCCATGCGCGCGTCCTGCCAGGCTCCAGTCGCAGACGCCGTTTCGCTCGATGCGTTCCCAATTGGCCGGGTAACGCAGCGTACGCAGACCAAGCGCGGCGATGCGGTCGAGATCGTCGATGCGATCCTCGTGACCGCTCATCACGATCTGGTCGAAGACGGTATCGCCAACCCGGTTGACGGTGCATTCGATTCCGCCCCAGAGCTCGAGGTCGTTCAGTGGGAGTTCCTTGATGGTAGCGAGGGTTGTTCGTCGCGTAGCGGGCTTTGGGCAGCGTCGTTATCGCGC
The DNA here is from genome assembly GCA_963720855.1 of uncultured Chloroflexia bacterium. Classification (GTDB taxonomy): domain Bacteria; phylum Chloroflexota; class Chloroflexia; order Thermomicrobiales; family UBA6265; genus JAMLHN01. The sequence goes on from CAVRGV010000008.1 coordinate 134,705, forward strand.
TGCGCGCGATCGCAGGGCACAGGTCCCTGCGCTACGACTCATTGGTTGCGCGATCGCGGGGAACGACTCCTGCGCCCTAGCCTGGATGGGTCGAGACGGCCACGAAAATCTGGCGCATTTGTCAATCTTGAATCGATTTGCCCAGATCGTCCCAGATTGTGAGGCATCCGAGGGGTGTCGAAATTTCGGTGCCGGGGATCAGTGTCCAGTACGATCAGAAAGTCGAACTTTCGTTCTGACATGGAGATTGGTTGGACGGGTGCCTGTCACTGCGGTGTGACGGACCCGGTTCGTTGCTGTCTGCTCGTTTTCTGGAAGGGATCCCTCGTTGTTCCGCGATTCATCTCTCTCGATCTCCTCGTCCTCCAGCGCAGCTGCCGCTGCTGCTCTGTTTCAGCCACCTGCGCTGGTCGTTTGTGTGGCAGCGTCCCCAGCAGCTGATGAGCCGCTTCGCCGATCGGTACCGGGTCGTGTTCGTGGAAGAACCCGAACTGGCGGCGGACGCATCGCCCTCGATGCTGCGCAAGCGCGAGATCGATGGTGTAACCGTGCTCACGCCACTGCTGACCGCGCGCGAATTCGAACATGGGTATGGCGAGCAATCGAACGCGGCGATTCGCGCGCTGCTCTCCGACTGGTTGAAGCACAACGAACCGGGGCCGCGGCCAGTGGTCTGGTACTGGACGCCGCTGGCGCTGGGCGCGTGTCCCGGAATCGCTGTCGACCGCGCTGGTCGTGTTCGATGCAATGGACGAGCTTTCCGCGTTCCGCTTTGCCCCGGAGGCAGCTGGTGCGCAAGGAAGCGGCGCTGATGAAATGGGCCGACCTGGTCTTCACTGGAGGTCCGAGTCTCTATCGCGCACGGTGCGAACGGCATCCGCGGGTTTCCTGCTTTCCGTCTGGTGTCGATGCGACGCACTATCGCCAGGCGGCCGTAGGTCGTACGCAAACCGGCCAGCGAGGCGCTGCATCCTTGGCTATGTCGGCGTGCTGGACGAGCGAATCGATTTCGAGCTGATCGCGGGCATCGCCGATCTGCGGCCGGAATGGACCATTTCGCTGGTGGGGCCGCTGGCCAAGATCACCCTGGAGGATATTCCGGCCCGGCAGAACATCTCCCTGCATGGCATGCAGCCCTACGATGCGCTTCCCGGGTTCATGGCAACGTTCGATGTGGGCATGCTCCCCTTTGCGTTGAACGAAGCAACCCAGTTCATCTCCCCGACCAAAACGCTGGAATACCTGGCAGCCGAGCTGCCGGTGGTTTCCACCCCGGTGCATGATGTGGCCGAGCTCTATGGCGACTGCGTTTCGATTGCACCGGATGCCGGTGGCCTTTGTGGCAGCCGTCGAAGCGATGGTCTCGGCCAGCGCCAGGAGAGCGTGCGCACGCGCAAGCGCCGCGCGGAAGCGCATTTGCAACGGCATGCCTGGGACGCCATCGTCAGCTCGATGATGGAGCAGATGGATCGCGCGAATCGTCCTGCGTTCGTGCCGCAACTGGCGGTCGAGCAGCTGCAGCCCGTTGCCGGACAAGCCGACTAGAAACGACCAGCAGCATGTATGACTATCTGATCGTTGGCGCTGGCTTCGCCGGCAGCGTGCTGGCGGAGCGGCTGGCGTCGCAACGGGACAAGCGCGTGCTGCTCATCGACCGGCGGCCGCATATCGGCGGCAATGCCTACGACTTTTTCGATGACCACGGCGTGCTGGTGCATGCCTACGGGCCGCACATCTTCCACTGCAATAGCGCGGCGATCTACGACTATCTGTCGCAGTTCACCGAATGGCGGCCGTATCAGCATCGGGTGCTTGCCAGTGTCGATGGGCAGCTCCTGCCGTTTCCGATCAATCTCGACACGATCAATGCGCTCTATGGCACGCATATGGACAGCTCGGAGCTGGCCGGCTGGCTGGAGCAACGGGCGGAGCCGCGCGAGCGGATCGAAACCTCGGAAGATGCGGTGGTGAGCAAGATCGGCCGCGAGCTCTACGTCAAGTTCTTTCGCGGCTATACCCGCAAGCAATGGGGGCTCGATCCGAGCGAGCTCGATGCGCAGGTGGCGGCGCGGATTCCGGTGCGCACCAACCGGGACGATCGGTATTTCAGCGATACCTATCAGGTGATGCCGCGTCACGGCTACACGCGTATGTTCTCGCGCATGGTGCGGCATCCGAACATCCATCTGATGCTCAATGCCGACTACCGGGAGATCCGCGACATCGTTCCGCACCGTGAGGTCATTTACACCGGGCCGATCGATGAGTACTTCGATTATCGATTGGGACGGCTTCCGTATCGTTCGCTGGAGTTTCGTTTCGAAACGCATAGCTCGGAGCGGGTGCAACCCGCCGCGACGATCAATTACCCGAACGACTATCCCTACACCCGCGTGACCGAGCTCAAGTACCTGACCGGGCAGGAGCATCCGCACTCCACGCTGGTCTATGAGTACCCGACAGCGGACGGCGATCCCTACTACCCCATCCCCCGGCCGGAAAACGCGGAGCGCTACCGGCAATACGCCGCGCTGGCAGCCGAGCTGCCGGACGTGCATTTCACCGGGCGGTTGGGGACCTATCGCTACTACAACATGGATCAGGTGGTGGCGCAGTCGCTGGCACTCTTCGAGCGATTGGGAGCGGCGCCGGTCTCATGTCCAGCAATGGACAGCCTGGCGCAGACGCCATGACCGATGGCTTGCCGGGTGACCTCGCGGATCGGTGCGTGGGCGATTGCCCGGCGCGCCCGAATGGCAATGGACCAGGGCGATCCGCGGGAGTTTCCGACCGAGGCGTTCACGCTCGTTGTCCGGCATGCGGTTTTCTCACTCTGCCGCTCAGCCGGGAATTGGGTGGGACTCGGGCTTGGGTCGCAGATGCGGGCACGAACGGGGCGCTGTTGGAGCTGCTGGCGATTATTGGCTGGGGCGATCTGTCGCTGGCGCGGCTCTACGAAGGACATCTCAATGCGCTGCTGCTCATCCAGCAATTCGGTGATGCGCGAGCAGATCGAACGCGCGGCCGGCGATGCCGCGGCGTGGACTGATCTTCGGGGTCTGGAATACCGAAGGGCGCGAACGGCTTGCGGATCACGTCCAACGGCAACGGGCTTCGCCTGGAAGGCGGCAAGACCTTTGCCTCCGGCGCGGGATCGATCGAGCGGCCACTGGTCACCGCCCGGGATGATGCCGGGGGTTGGCAGCTGATCCAGCTCGAGATGGAGCGCACGCCCGTCGTCGGTGGATCGCGGAAGTTGGCAGACCTTTGGCATGCGTGGCTCGCACAGCTACGCTATCGATCTCAGCGGCGCGCGGATCGAGCCGCGCCAGCTGATTGGGCAGCGATGGCGACTACTACCGGCAGCCGTGGTTTTCCGGTGGGGCGATCCGCTTTTGCGCGGCGCAGCTCGGCGGGGCGGCGGCATTGCTCGATCTGGCGCGGGACGAGCTGACCGCGCGTGGACGAGCCGGCGATCCCTTGCAACGCGAGCGGATCGGACGCGATGTCCGCGCGCTTGGCATCTGGGTTCGCGATGATCGAAACCGCTGGCGTCGCTGGCGGATCGTTCCCAGTTCGGTGGCGGACCGTGCACGGATGACGATCGCTTTCTCGCCTATGTCGGCCTGACTCGCACCACGGTCGAACGCGTTCTGCCTGGAGATCATCGAAACGGTCGAGCAGGCGCTGGGCGCGAGCTCGTTGATGACCACGCACCCGGCGGCGCGCATCGGCGCCGATCTGCGGCTCTATCTGCGGCAACCGGCGCCCGATGCCGTGCTGCTCGGCGCGGCCGACTACGCTGCTCGCGTACCAGGAGCCGTTCATGCAGCATCTGGAACGACCTGGGACCGGTGCGCGCAATGAGTGATCCAACCATCTCGAAACGGCCCGACTATTTCGAGATGGTCTACGGCGCCAATGCCGATCCGTGGGGATTCGAATCCAGTCCCTATGAAGACGCCAAATACGACGCGACGCTTGCGGCGCTCCCGAAGGCGCGGTACCAGAGTGGCTTCGAGATCGGCTGCTCGATTGGCGTCTTGACCGAGCGATTGGCGCAGCGTGTGCGAGGGCTGCTGGCGGTCGATGTGGTGCCGGACGTGCTCGAACGCGCGCGGACACGCTGTCGCGATCTGCCTCAGGTGCGATTCGCGCGCATGGAACTCCCCGCGAGCTGCCGGACGAGCAGTTCGATCTGATCGTGCTTTCCGAGGTGGCCTATTACTGGTCGGTCGACGATCTGGCGCGGGCCCGCATCGCGCTGGCCGAGCGACTGCTACCCGAGGGGCATCTGATCCTGGTGCATTGGACGCCGTGGGTGCACGACTACCCGCAAACCGGCGACCAGGTCCACGATGCGTTCATGGAGGACGCCGGGCCGGCCGGACCGCTGCGCCATCTGCGCATCAGCGCGAGGAAACGTACCGGCTCGATCTGTTCGAGCGACGTCCAACCTCCACCCGCAAATCCTGAATCACCTGTTCGAGACGGACCGGCGCGAACGGCACCGATCGCTGCACCTCGTCCTCGATCTCGTCCTTCGACTGCGTTCAGATAGCTTCCGAACGTTGCGAAACCGTCGATTCGGTCCGTTTCGCTGCCAGGCGCAGCGCCGTTCGCGCACCAGCTCCATCCGTTTCAGCGACCGGGCTGCTGATTCTTCGATACGCGGGAATGCCTTCTTCCGCGGCCATCTCCCACTCCACCAGTTGCGTCGAGAGCCCCATGGGCACCCGTCCATCGCGCCGGCCCGAGGTCGTGACCCGGACGCGCGGACTGTGCCGCACCCGAGCATCGATCCGCACAAGCCGCTGATAGAACGCCATGTCTTCCAGCGTGACCACGTGTGGGTATGCCGCCGGCCCGGCGATAGGTCGAAACCCGCACCGCCAGACTCGCGCCGAAATGCTGGTGATGCCGTGGATAGGGATCGCAAGGTTGCGGATCGACCAGCGCTTCCAGATTCGCGAGCAGGATGCGATAGCCCGGTATCGCGCAGATGCAGCGCGCGCAGTGCCGGTTCCAGACTGTCCAGATCCCCGGGCGAGAGCAGGATGCGCCCTCCCACGGCATCGGCTCCAGCGGCGAATTCGCCAGCAGGTCGCGGCGATCCAGTCCGGGTGCAACGCTGGTATCGGCATCGGTCGAGGCGACGATGCCATCGATCGCGTCGGCTTCGAACCGATCGCACGCTTCATCGAAGAGCGTTCGCCGCGCCGTGCCGATATTCGCGTGCGCTGGCGGAAAGTGTTCTTCCCGAACGCGGAGCTGAAACGTCGGAAATGGCGTTCGGCGTATCCGCGCACGACATCGGCCGTGTCGTCATCACAATTGTTCGCGAGCACGGTGACGTCGTAGCAGCGCTGGGTCGAGGGGATGCCCAGCACGGTCGACTTGACGGCGCAGGGCGTCGAGCGTGGCTGGAATCGTCAGGGCTTCGTTTTTCGCGGGAATGACGACGCGGACCTGGGGACTACTTCTAGTAGAGAGAAGGCACGAAAGAACGAATGCTCCAGCGGGGTCCGAACGTCAGGAGGCGCGAACGCTTCCCGGCAACCGTACCCTGATCCGGCAGCGGAGCGGGATTCTCAAGAGCACGCTACCGCAGGTGGCGAATCTCGACATCGCCCCACACCCGGGCGATACGCTCGGCGGCCAGCCGGCGGTGGCAACGGTCAGGTTTATTCTCGCTGCAAAGGAGGCAAGCCGGCCCGGGATCGAACAACGACCGGTCGAGTACAGCGGGGATGTTGCGCTCGTCGAGCAGCGTTTCGTACTCGGCCTCGTAGGTATCCCACTGCTTGCCGGATTGGAAGCCCTTCATGATCTCGGCTGTCGGCGCGAGGTCGGGCAGGTAGACGTAGTCGATCTTCACAAGTTGCTCGAGGAACCAGGCGAGATCGCCCTGCTTGGCGAAACCGGAGAGCTGGCCGCCCGGGTGGAGACGGATATCAAAAACCCGGGCGACATGGTTGCCCTGAAGGAGTCCGAAGAACCGTTCGGCTGACTTCTGGGTGAAGCCAATGGTGTAAAGGATCATTGGTTTGGCTCCGTGGACGAATCGGTCATCGCTGGTACTGTGGCGCTTTAGGGACGCTGGTGCTGGACATGGAGATTGGCGATGGGCTGCCGGATTGCCTCACCCCCATCCCCAGCACCCCCCCCATGCCCCCTCCGGTCGGAGGGGGAGTCGCCCTCTGGGGAGAGGGGAGCCTGACGTCGAACTACAGCGCAGCCGAGATCGCGTCCTCGACGGACATTTTGAGGCCCAGAAAGATGGGGGTGTCAAGGGCGGTGTATTTACGCACTTCGGCGGCGCGGAGGCGTTGCACCATTTTGACGATGATGGCCGGGTCGTCGTCTTCGAGGGCGACGACGAACTCCTGATCGGCGATGCCGAAGGAGTTGATGGTGTTGGTCAGGATGGATGGGTATTCATTGCCCATCTTGCCGTGCTCGACCATCAGGTTGCGGCGCTCTTCGAAATCGAGCAGGAACCACTCCGGAGTTTTGGTGAAGGGATAGACGCTCAAATAATCCTTGGGCGGAATTCCCCGTAGGAAGGCGGGGCCGTGGTTCGGGTCGTATTGCGACACGGACGCGGTGCCGGCGTAGACGTGCACTTGCTCGAAAAAGGCGGAAAAAGCCGAGCTGTGCAGATCGGCAGCCAAGGCGTGCAGCTTGCGCATGTCGTCGGCTACCACCCAGAGGATCAAGTCGGCTCCGGCGCTGAAACCGAGGGTGGAATAGGCGGCGCGCAAGGTCACGTTGCTGGCGTGGTCGTCGAGAATAGTCGCGGTTTCGAGCGGAATTGCGTTGGCGTCTTCCGGTTCGAGCTCGAACCGGGCGTCGGTGGCGCGATAGAGCCAGAAGGCGGCAAAGGTGGACGTGGGGGCCTGATCGGTCATGGGGTCCTTTCGTAGGAGGCGGCAGGCACGAGCGATGCCGAGATGCGTTGCGCAAGGTCGGTGGACGTGCGGACCACGTCGGGAATACCGGGTCCGCGGTACGGAGTTCCGGCGACAGAGAGATCGGGAGGTAGCGCGGATTCCAGGCCCGCGATGGTCTCCCGATGACCAAGCTGGTAGATCGAGTTTCCTTCCTGCCAGCGGGTAGTGCCGAAAATCGAGGGTGCGCCGGTGGCACCGATTGCCTGCTCCGCAAAGCCGCATACCGCCCGCAGGAGCGCTTCGTCGTCGAGCTCCAGCATCTGCGGCGAGCGATATCCTCCGAAGAAAAAGCGGAAGAGGCTCCAGCCGGCCGGCGCGCGTTCCGCGTACTTGCGGGAATGCACGGTAATGGCATTGAAGGGTTGCGCTTCCCGCTTCGGCACGACCATGCCAAACCCGGGGAGCGGCCGCGCGATCTGACTGTTGGGCCAGGCCAGCACGATGTTGCCGGACTTACCGGTTTTCATACGGTCGAACCAGGAGGATGTCTCGGGGGCTACCGGCGCGAGCAATGCGCGCGCGCTGGAAACCGGGGTTGCCAGGACGACCGTCCTTGCATGCAGGGATTCGCCGCTCTGCACACTGAGGCGGTATCCTCTTGGCTCCATCCGTTCGAGGCGTTCCACCCGGCAGTTCGTGCGCACCAGCGGGCCGAGCTGTTTCGCCAGCGTTTCCGAAATGCGCCCCACGCCACCGCGCAGCGTGAAAAAGGGCGACCCTCCGGCCGGCGCTGGAAGCTGGGCGACGCCGCGCGTCACGCTGCCATGCTCCTGTTCCAGCTTGCGGAAGTTCGGAAACGTCATCAGCAGGCTGAGCTCGTCGGGATCCGCGTTGTAGATGCCCGCGAGCAGGGGCTCGGCGATGCCGTCGAGAAGTTCCCGGCCAAAACGGCGGGTCACGAAACCACCCAGCGATTCGTCGTCATCTCCGGGACGCACAGGAATCTCCGGCTCGCGCAACGCGCGCTGCCGGCCCTCGGGTGAGAGGAGTGGCGACTGGAGAAACGCCTCCGGCTGGGTAGGCGCCAGTAACGACAAGCCGGCGGGGAGATCGACCGGAGTTCCGTTACACCAGACAGCGGTGGGATTCGGCACCGGCTGGGAGGAGATCACCTCGTCGTCCAGACCTAGCTCCGAGCAGAGTGCGCGGGCCCACGGCTTGGCGGCGTTCAGCATCGAATCGGCGCCGTGTTCGATCAGAAAGCGGCCGGCATCGTGCTCCACGATTTCGGTGCGCACTTTGCCACCGGGACGGGCATCTGCTTCCAGTACCGCCAACGTCGTTTCCGGGCGTTGCTGGCGCAAGCGCCAGGCCACGGTCAATCCGGCGATGCCGCCGCCCACGACCGCAACGTCGAGTGTTTCGCTCATTGGACCTGGTGAACGTAGTCGACCAGCCGGCGAACATTGTCGACCGGGGTTTGCGGCAAGACCCCGTGGCCCAGATTGAAGATGTAGCGGGAATCGCCCTCGGCCTTCTGGGCAAAGACGGCGTCGATCTCGCGCCGCAGCACGTCCCATGGGGCGAGGAGCGCAACGGGATCGAGATTTCCCTGCAGAATCAAATCGGGTCCGATGCGTGTCCGCGCCCGGGTCAGATCGGTTCGCCAGTCGACCCCGATCACCGTCGCGCCGGTGGTCGCCAAGGCGTCGAGCAAGGGACCGCTGCCAACCCCGAAGATGATGATGGGCTTGCCAGCCTGCGCGGCAATGGCGATCATCCGCTGCACGTAGGGCAGGACATAGGCGCGGTAGTTATGCGGCGCCAGCTCGCCCACCCAGGTATCGAAGACATTGAGCACGTCGGCCCCCGCCTCGGCCTGGGCCAGCAGGAACTCGCCGGCGGTGGTGGCCAGCTTGGTCATCAGCTCGTCCCAGAGCGCGGGTTCGCTGAGCATGAGGATGCGGGTGTTTTCGTGATACCGGCTCTTGCCGCCTTCGATCGCATAGCAGGCGAGGGTAAAGGGCGCGCCGGCAAAGCCGATCAACGGCAGCCCGCGGGAATCGAGCTCCGGGCGCAGCAGTTTGATGGCCTCGAGTGTGAAGTGCATCGATTCGCGCGGATCGGGGGTGCGGAGCGCGGCAATATCGGCCGCGGTGCGCACGGGATTGTGGATGACCGGTCCCTCGCCCTTTTGAAAGGAAAGCTCGAGCCCCATGCCTTCCAGCGGAGGGAGGATGTCGGAGAAGATGATGGCCGCATCCAGGTCGAAGGTATCGATCGGTTGCAGGGTAACTTCGGCCGCCAGCTCCGGATGCTTGATGAGATCGAGGAGCGAGTGCCGCGCACGCAACGCCCGGTATTCGGGCATGTAGCGCCCGGCCTGACGCATCAGCCAGACCGGCGTGACGTCGGTCGGGATGCCCCGTATCCGTTTGAGTAACCGGCTTTCCGCCACCGGTGGCGCACTCGCAATCACCCGTTGCACCAGTCTGCTGCGTCTTTCGCAAAGTAGGTGAGGATCATGTCCGCGCCGGCTCGTTTGATGCCAATCAACGATTCCATGGCACAACGCTGGAGATCGATCCAGCCATTGGCCGCAGCGGCGTGGAGCATAGCGTATTCCCCGCTCACCTGATACGCGGCGATGGGGAGGTCGAAGGCGGCGCGCAGGTCGCTGACGATGTCCAGATAAGGAAGCGCTGGTTTGACCATGATGATGTCGGCGCCTTCGGCCACATCGAGCTCGGCTTCGCGCATCGCTTCGCGGCGGTTGGCCGGGTCCATCTGGTATTGCTTGCGGTCGCCGAACGAGGGCGCGCTCTGGGCGGCCTCGCGGAAGGGGCCGTAGAAACCGCTGGCGAATTTGGCGGCGTAGGCCATCACCGGAATGTGCTCGAAGCCTGTCTGATCGAGGGCGGAGCGAATGGCGCCGACCTGGCCGTCGAGCATGGCCGAGGGAGCGATCATGTCCGCCCCGGCTTCAGCATGCACCACCGATGCGCGCGCCAGCAGCTCCAGACTTGGATCGTTGAGCAGATAGCCGTGCGGCAATCCGGCATTGAAATGCACGCTTTCGGGCACGTTGATGATGCCGCAGTGCCCGTGGTCGGTGTATTCACAGAAGCACATGTCCGAGATGACGATCATCTCCGGATTGGCATCCTTGATGGCGCGAATCGCGCGGGGGACGACACCGTCGGGATCGAAGTTCTGCGAGCCGCAATCGTCCTTGGCGTCGGGAATGCCGAAGAGCATGACGGCGTGAATCCCCAGTTTGCCGAGATGGGCGACCTCTGGCACCAACCGGTCGATCGACCAGTTGTACTGGCCCGGCATCGAGGAAATCGGCCGCTGGATATCGGTCCCCTCGCAGACGAAGAGGGGCAGAATCAGGTCGGTTGGCGAAACGCGATGCTCCCGCACCAGCTCACGGAGAGCAGTGGTGCGGCGCAAGCGCCGGGGCCGGTCGAACGACAGGCCGAACGGTTCGGCCGCTTGCCGAGCTGCAATCGTTATCCCCACAGGCGGCCTCCCTGGCGGTGCGATGTCACCACCTCATTCAACGCGTCCAACAGTCCGTGCAAGGTGTGCTCCTTCGGGTAAAACACGCGCAACATGTTTTCGGAGATTGCGCGGTTGCGGGTGCTGGGACCGATACAGGCGATGGGAACCTGGCGAGTGTCGTCCAGATTGCCTTCCTCTTTTTTGAGCCGTTTGACGAACCCGGAGACGGCCGATGGGCTGGTGAAGGTGATGGCGCCGACCTGCCCGTCCTTGAGCAGCGTGCCGACATCGACTCCCCCGCTCCCAACGGTGGTGTGATAAACGACCATGCGAGTCACGTTGGCACCTTTTTCGGCCAACACCTGCGCAGGTTCTTCGGATGCCAGATCGGACACCGGCATGAGCACGCGGTCGCCCTGACGAATAGGGGAATCGCGTGCCATCGATTCTGCGTCGAACATCTCCGGCGTGAAGGCCGCGTCGATATCGAGATGCTTCTTCAAGGCACTGGCGGTGGCGGCGCCGACTACGGCATAGCGGGGGGCAGTCAATCTGGCGCGGTCGAGCCCAATGGCTTCCGCGCGGATGGCGAGCATTTCGACCGCGTTCTGCGAGGTAAGGCAGATCCAGTCGAACGACTGGGTGCGCAACGTCTCATCGAACTCGCCGATCTTCGAAACGGGCGCGATCGAAATACACGGATACGGCAGCGGGATCGCGCCGGCCGCGCGCAGCAGCTCGTTGAGCTCGCCGGCTTGCTCTTTCGAGCGGGTATTGACCACCCGCAGCCCCTCGAGTGCGTTCATACGGCCGCCATCGCCAGCAACTCGTCGGCGCCGCTGTGCAACGCCTCGGCGGCAAGGAAGCGCCAGCGGCAATCGCGCCGGCTTCGTCGAAAATGTCTCGCTCGAGCACGACATCGATCTGATCGGTGGCGTCCAGCGCCACGATACGGCCATGCAGGCGCAGGCTGGTTGCCGGCCAGCTCGCCGTAGCAGGCGATCGGCGCAGAGCATCCGCCGCCGACCCCGGAGAGAAAGGCACGCTCGGCGCTGGTGGCCAGCCGGGCCGCGCGGTCGTCGATCGCGGCGAGAAAGTCGATCGAGCTGATCATCGTCGCGGCACTGCACCGCCAGCGCACCCTGGCCGGGGGCGGGAAGCATCTCGTTCAGCGAGAGCCGCTCGACCGCTGCATCGAGCAGATCGAGCCGTTCGAGCCCGGCGGTCGCCAGCACCGCGGCATCATAGGAGCCGTTGGGATCGAGGGTTTTGCGAATGCGGGTTTCGACATTGCCGCGAATCGACTCCGGCCGGAAATCTGACCGCATGCGACGAAGCTGGGCTGCACGCCGGTGGCTGCTGGTGCCGATGACAGCGCCTTGGGGAAGCTCCCGCAGCGGCACCCCGGAGCGGCTAATGACCGCGTCGGACACATCGATCCGCTCGGAGATGGCGCCAATGACGATGCCCGGCACGGGCTCGGTCGGAAGATCCTTGAGACTGTGCACGGCAAGATCGATCTGGCCGAGGCGCAGCGCCTGTTCGATCTCCAGCGTGAACACCCCCTTGCCTCCGATTTCCGGAAGCGGAGTGTCGAGCGTCAGGTCGCCTTTGGTTGCAATGATCACGATGGAGAAGTGGCGATCGGGATAGGCCACGGCCAAGCGGTCCCGGACGGACTCGGCCTGTTGCAGCGAGAGCCGCGACCCGCGCGCTCCTATCCGAATTTGGTTCCCGTCGGTCATCGAATCCTTAACCTTTGGCCGGCCAGCATACCCGCGCGATTCCTGGGATTTCCAGCTATTTCTGGGTAAATCTCCGCATTCCTGAGGCGCAATGACGATGTGCCTGATTTATGAATGCGCACCTGCGGTAGCGGGAGCCGCGGGGCGGCCCGCGCCGATCGAGCAGCAATTGCGTGGGCAGATATCGTGCAAGGGCGGAAAACCGCCAACCGACGGGCGCGCAGGATCGGAGCTCGTCCGCTCCTCTATCAGTTCGCGAATCATGGTGACGAAGCGGGGATGCACCCCCGCGGTCGAGACGCGCTGAAAGCCCAGGCCCAGCGCGGCGGCGCGTTCGGCCGCTTCGTAATCGAGATCGAAGAGGACTTCCATATGATCGGAAACGAACCCGATCGGCACGACGACCGCGTCGGTAAAACCGTCGCCCGGAAGGGTATCGAGCACGTCCAGGATGTCCGGTTCCAGCCAGGGCGTCATGGGTGAGCCGCTACGGCTTTGATAGGCCAGCCGCCAGGAGGGCAGATCGAGCGCGCCAGCTACCAGGCGAGAGGCCTCGGCCAGCTGCTTTTCATAGGCACAGCCCGTTGCCATCGAATTGGGAATGCTATGCGCAGTGAAGATGACTTCGGTGGTGGCGCGTTGCCCGGCGGGAATCAGCTCCAGCTTTTCGGCGGTCAGCTCGATCATGGTTTCGATGAAGCCGGGGTGATTGTAGAAGCCGCGAATCTTGTCGAAGGCCAGCACTGGCTCCCCCAGCGTCTCGACCGCATTGACCACATCTTCCCGGTATTGCCGGCACCCGGAGTAGGAACTGAAGGCGGAGGTGACGAAGACGAGCACACGCTGCACCCCGTCGGCCCGCATTTGCGCGATGGTATCGGTGACGTAGGGATCCCAGTTGCGATTGCCGAAATAGACCGGCAGCCGCATGTCGTTGCGGCGCAGCTCGTCGCGCAGCGCTGCGATGAGCGCGCGGTTCTGGGCGTTGATGGGGCTGACGCCGCCGAAGTGGTAGTAGTGCTCGGCGACCTCTTGCAGCCGCTCGCGGGGAATGTTGCGGCCGCGAGTGACATTCTCCAGAAAGGGGATCACGTCGTCGGGGCCTTCGGGCCCACCAAAGGAGAGGAGAAGCAACGCGTCGTACTGCCGGGCGGATCGATCGTATTTGGGCGACGTCCGGCTTTGCGCTCCTGCGATGGTCACTGGGGTCCCTTTGGTTCGTTCGTTTGGTCGATACGGCACCGCAGGCCGCAGATGTCGCCGCAAGGGTAGCCGCCCGGCTGGGACAATTCGTCACCAGCAGTGAGGATATCCGAAATAAGAGAAGCAGGTTTGCCCAGGTTTTCGGGCCGTGCGCGCATCACGCTGTTTCGTGGGCATCGAATCGGGACAAAACCCGGATTTTGGTGGATGCTACGCCTGTCTTCATGCGAACACAGTCCCCGGGAAGCGTTCCAGCACCGAGCCATCATCGCGGATCGGAACCGTTTGGGAACCTGCGTCGTTCCATGAGACAGCACATCGTGAATCGCAGCTTCGTTCGTGAGAAACGGGAGTGGGATATGAGTCGTGCAGCTCGTTGGTCTCGTTTGGTGTTCGCGGTGATCCTGCCGCTGTTGCTGGTGGGAGTCTCGCTCGTGCCCGCGCGCTCGGTTGGCGCGGTGGGCTGCGGCAATCCGCCGGAGCTGGCGGCGCCAGCGGTGCAGGCGCAGGAACGCTGGCGGTATAGCTATGACGGCGGGGGGAGTTACGAGATGGTCGGATGGACTCCGACCGAGGTGACCCTGCTGGTCAATTCGCCCGGGTGCGCGATCTCGCGGGTGGCGCTGGTCGGGCTCGACTTGCTCAGTGGCGGCGAGCGCTGGCGGGTGACCGCCGATCAATGGCAGGGCGAAGCCACCGACGCCGCGACCGATAGCGGACTCGCCATTCTGGTGACTTCAGAGGCCGTCTATTCGTACGACGAAACCACGGGTGAACAACTCTGGAGCGTCGCGCATGGCTATGAGGGATGGCCCGAGATCGTCGCCATCGAGAACAACATCATCGTGCTGGCCGTCGATGGGAGTTTGACGGGTGTGACGGTTGGCACCGGGGCAATTGCCTGGCAGCAGATGTTGCCGGTGGGCTCGGTGTCGGATTGGGAGAACGTAAGCGGCGGTCCGCTGGTGGCGCTCGGCCGCCCCGATACCGAGGGGCAGGATGTGCAGGCATTTGGGATCGATAAAGCGACCGGCACCCTGCTCTGGCAGACACCGGTTGGCACGACCACTGCCTCCACCGGCGGCACGCTCGAGCTGGCCGGCAATGGGACTGGCCTGATCGCCGCCGAAGTGCTCACCGATGCCACCGCCTCGCTGGTGGCGCTCGATGGCGCGACTGGCAGCACGCTCTGGACCGCTCCGCTGGCGAACGACGGCACTTATGGCCGGATGTACGTCACCAGGGGCGCACAACCGGCGGTGGTCTACGGCACCGGGGGATCGCTCGATGTGAAATCGGCCACCGGCTACGACGCGGCTACCGGCGCGGTGCGCTGGCAGAACCAGAACATCGGTGCGGACGCTGTGCTGGCTGATGACACGCATCTGGTAGGCGCGGGGCCGACATTGAGCTATATGAACGCGCTGGTGCTGGTCGATGGCGAAACCGGCGAGATGATCTGGTCGCAATACCAGGCCCTGGTGGATGGCTCGTTTCCGGGCTCGGCCCAGGTCTTCAATGGGGAAGTGACCTTCGCGCCATCGTTGCAGGAAGCAACGGTTCCGACCGTCACGGCGGTCGATCTGGCGACTGGAACCGTGAACTGGTCGAACAGCTATCCCGAGTTCACCGGGTTGTACATCGTGGGGCAGGCGGCCGGTATCGTGCTGGCAACCGGCGACACGGCGGACGAAGCGGTATTGATGGGGTTGGCATCCTAGGACGATGCAAACACCGCCCATCGCCATTGCGGCGATGGGCGGTTTCGTCGTGGTTCAATGCGCGATCGCATGGCACTGAGCTGGTAACTATGCCGCGATCGGATCGATTTCCTGGGAATCCGATGGAACCAGACGAAGCTGCACGCGGGGCGGCAGGGCAGTTTCCGAGGTCTGCTCGCCGATCGCCTTGGGATGGGTGGGCGCGTCGACCAGGGCTTCCATCTGGCGAATGGCGAGATCGTTCAATCGCAGCAGGCGCTCCGGCTGGGAAACGCCCATGCGGATCAGCTCGGCGTTGACCGTTTGCAGATTGACCATGACCAGGAGCTGCTCCAGGGTGGCGTGATCGCGCATGTTGCCCGGGAGCTTCGGGTTCGCCTCGCGCCATTCGCGCGCGGTCATGCCGAAAAGGGCGACATTGAGCAGATCGGCCTCAGCGCCATAGGTCTGCGAGGCCTGCTCCTGCGAGAGCGACGCCGGGATCAGGTTCGCGCGGATCGCCTGCGAATGCAGCCGGCTGCTGACCTTGGAGAAGACACGGTTGAGCTGCCAGCTCAGGGCTTGCTCCTCGTCCGATTCGAGCCGTAATCGCTGGAACTCCTTGGTGAGATAGAGCTTGAACTCGACCGAAAGCCAGGACGCGAACTCGAAGGCGATATCGGGATGGGCGTAGGTACCGGCGCGTTGCCCGGTTTGCACGATCAGGCCGATGGCGCCGGTGCGCTGGATCCACTGGCGGGGCGAGATCGCGAAGCTGTTCAGACCGGCTTTGACGCGGATCGCGTCGAACTCCGGGACATCGAATGCCGGGTTCTGCAAGGTCTCCCAGATACCCAGGTATTCGACCGTGTTGCGGTTCTTGAGCCAGTCGCGCACGAGGTCATTGGCATGCTCGGGCTCGCGCGAGCGGGCGATGTCGGTGAGGCTGATGTAGTCGGCTAGCTTGGTGCGCTTGAGGGCGATATCGGTGCCCTGGACGGTCAGCGTGGCCGTGCGGGTGGAAGTCATGGTGGGGGTCCTTTCGGCCGGAATAATCATAAGGAACGAGGGTGGTTCGATGACATAATTATAGAACATTTGGTCTTTTCATGCACGTAGATGTACTTGGAGAACACGCGTACGTACGTTGAATATCAACGAATCTTTGCCGCCTTAGAGATCATCGATCGAAGGGGATTTTGGTTCAGGAATGGAGATGGTCGTTTTCGCGACAAAGGCAATAACTGGGGATTGCCTTTACCGGAGAGACGTCTGATTTTCGGTGATGGGGGTGCTGCCTTGTTTGCTCCTGGGTGTTGGAATGGGGTCGAGTTTGGCCTCGCAAGACCCAGCGGAGCGCTCGCGATCTGCTTGACCACACGGCGGTCCGGGCTCGAACTGGAATCCCACTATTCCACGCGCCAGCAGCCGGCGACGTGGTCGTCGATCATGCCGACGGCTTGCATGAAGGCGTAGCAGATGGTGCTGCCGACGAAGGTGAAGCCGCGTTTTTTGAGCGCTTTGGACATGGCGTCCGATTCCGGGCTGGTGGCGCGGAAGTCTTCCTGGCCGGTGGGACGCATGACGATGGTGTCGCCGCCGACAAAGGACCAGAGGTAGTCGGAGAAGGAGCCTTCGTCTTCCTGGAGCTGGAGGTAGGCACGTGCGTTCTTGACCGCGCCGTTGACCTTGAGCCGGTTGCGCACGATGCCGGGATCGGCCATCAGGCGGTCGATATCGTCCTGGGTGTAGACGGCGATCTTCTCTGGATCCCAGCCGTCGAAGGCGCGGTCGAAGTTCTCCCATTTGTTCAGAATGGTGCTCCAGGAGAGCCCGGCCTGAAATCCGTCCAGCATCAGCTTGGCGAAGAGATCCTGATCGTCCCGGATGGGAACGCCCCACTTTTCGTCGTGATAGGCCTCATAGGCCGGGGAGCCGAGGCACCACCAGCATTTGGCGCGTCCATCGATCCCGATTCCGATGACGTCGGACATGCTGTGCTGCTCCATGTACGTAGAACTACCGATGCGGCAGCCCCTGCAAATACGGCATCTTGCGGATAGCGATCCGGATGGCCCGGGTCTAGGATTCTAACCGTGGGAAGAACGCACCACACCGGACGATGTAAGAGTGATCCGGACCGCGCTCGCACCACGTAATCGACTTCCGCCGGGAGGGACCCGGTTTTTGGAAAACGCAGCGCCCGTTAATTGATGCGGGTGACGATAAGGAGAAACGACAATGCAGGTTGCAGGTAAGGAAGTGCTTCAGTACACCGTTTCGCCGGCGGAGACCGGGCTCAGCTATCCGCTGCAGGTCATCGTCTATCAGCCGAGGAACGGCGACACCCTCAAGGCCAAAGTGGTTTCGTTCGAGCTCGCCGAGGCGTATGCGATTTCGGATGAAGCGGTCACCTGGGAAGATGCCGCCTGGCAGTAGTCGCCCGGCAATACTCTCCACACTACGCATCACTCTGAACGAGCCAGGGCAGCTGCCCTGGCTCGTCGGCGTTATGGTGAGGAGAATCACACTGGACGTCGGTTGTGGGGTAGCACCCGCTGCGGCGGAGAGATCCTTCCTCCGGCAGAAAGATCGAACGTTTCGGGAGAGAGATTAGCGGCGGGCGTCCCAGTCCTTGTGCGCCTGCGCTTCCATTGCATCCAGGCGGGTGTAATAGTCGGGGAATTCCTTGAGATGCGCCCAGGCGATCTTGCCGGTCATGATCGGGTCGTCGTTGGTCACGTTCGTTTCCGGATCGTGCGACCCATGCTCGAACTCGACCTCCAGGCCCGCTCGAAACTGCTCGACATCGAACGGGGAGCTTGCCCACTCGATCCCGATCTCCCGCCCGATCGTTTCCGCTTGTGCTGGGGTCACTGTCTGCGTTGCCATGTCATTCGCTCCTGTTCATTCCTCGATGAGAGACAAAGACCGGGACCATCGAGGCCCCGGTCTTCGCTAGCCGTGAGACGGGCGAAACCGCTGCTCGAGCCGTCTCCAGTTCAGTTCGTCCGCAGGGTTCCACCGAGAGCTGGCTTGGTCGGTGGCGTGTCGGCATCGCTTTCGAAGATCTTGCCTTTGTGCCACGGTGTGCCAAGGGCCGGCAGCAGGTAGCGATCGAGTCCCCAGAAGCCGGCAACTTTCCAGGCCAGGATGAGGAAGACGCTCAGTCCGAAGAGGACCGGGTTGCTGCTGGCCGAACCGGCGAGCTGGAAGCTGAAGTTCATGGCCGTTCCGAAGAAGGCGGCGATACCGACCAGCGCACCAACCAGGATGCCGATGCCAACCAGAATCTCACCCCACATGATGATGTCGGCGAACCACGTGTACCACTTGTGATCCAGCATGTACTGCAGGAACTCGCGGTACCAGCCGTAGGTGATGGCAGGGCGACCCTGCTCGGGAACCGCCACCGCGTTGGTCCAGTAGCCGGCCAGTCCTTCGCCAGTCTTCCAGGTGCCTCCGCGCACTTTTTCCTCACCGGCCACCAACCACTCGCGTCCGACGAAGAACCGCAGGGGCAGCCAGATCAGCGAGAAGAAGACATTGCCAAGGAGCAGTTTCCACCAGATCGGGTCGTCGACCTGACCAAGGGTTGCGAGCGCACCATCGCTGGAGGGATCGATCGCAATCCCGCGCTCGGGCAGCGTCCGGGCCTGATAGAGACCGGCGGCGACGATCAGCGCCAGCAGCACGTAGGTCCAGATCGTGGACTCCGAATAGACCTCGGAATTCCAGAGGTGGCTCAGCGAGAAGAGTCCGTCTGCAAATGCCCAGCAGAGCAAGAGATAAAGCCCTGCCGATAGTGCGGTGAGCATATAGGTTCGTTGCCGTGTCATCTCGCGCCTCCACTCGTTGCGATTTTTCCGGCGGAAGTCTGCAGATCGCATACCTTCATTGGTTGCATGGTAGGCGAGAAATGTTGCGAGAGATATGTTTTTCTCTGGAAGGACATGACAAAAACGTTACAGCACGGCTCACGCGTACGTTCGCGGGAGCCGTTGCCTGGAGGAGGGGATCGTTTCCCCGGAATTCGGAGCCTGGCAGGGTAGCGCGATGCCTGGAGCGGTTGCGGAACGCATTGCTTTCCGCAATTGGGGTTGCATGGTGGGCGACACCACTCGCTGCGGCGAGGAGATCCTTCCCGTTGGTCAGGATGACGGTGTCAGGAGACCGGGCAATATTCCAAAAACCGCTCTAGAGCTGATCGCCTTCGGTTGGCAAGCGTTTCGCGAGCTGATCGACCAGATCGAGCGCGTCCTCGTGCAGGATGCCGCGCACGCGCAGCCGGCTGTCGCCCCGGGCGACGAGGCCGTAGCCAAGAATGCTTGCCTTGATGCCCGGCCGGGATCCTGCCCCGGCCACACTGGAGACGAAGGTGACATTGCGTCCGGAAACGACGCGCAGCATGGAGATGCGGGTCCAGACGAGGCGTTCCCTGCGGGTCATACGGGTCGTGCGGCTCAGAGCTCGCTCGCGCACGATCAGCCGCCCTCGCTCATCCAGCCGCCACCCGGCGTCCTTGAAGCGAAGATTGCCGAGCACGGCTCCGATCGGGCCAAAGAATACCAACGGCAGCAGTCCCCAGAGCGCGGGCGTCCCTCCCGGCACGAGATAGAGCGCCAGCACGAGAATCAAACTGAGGGGAATCAGCCGCCAGGTCCAGCGCAAGACGTATGAGCGTCGCGCCGAGGGGGGCAGCCGATTCAGCTCCGTAGGTCGCAAGCGCAAAGCGTCGCCCGATCCGGGATTGATGTCGAAGAAGAGCCGGTCGAGCACATCGATCGTCACCGAGCGGTCGACCGCGGGCAGCAGCATGGTGCGCTCCAGCAGGCGGCGCGTGGTGCCGGGAAGCGTCATGCGCAGCGAGCCATCGTTCACCATTTGTTGCGCAGGGGATTCGACGAAGGTGAGTGCCTGGATGCGCGGCAGCATGATCGTGCGCCAGCGCCGGGTCAACAAGCCGTGCTCGATCAGGGCCAGCTTGCCATTGCGGCGCAACTGGAAATTGGCGAAGGTGGCGATATAGATGAGGATCGAAAAGATCCAGAAGAAGAGGAGCCCACCGATGATGAGCAAGATGATGCTGATCAGGTCGTGATGCTTTTCGGCGTATTGGGTGACCAGGTGAATCGCCCGGGTGCGCCATTGCTTGAGCGGTCCCTGGCCGAAGAGCTGATAGACGAAGTAAAGCGAGAAGACGCTGAGCCGCACCTCGAAGCTGTTGGCGGCCGCGACGATGAGCTGCTTCCAGCCAACCGAGGCGATGGGTACCGAATTGGCATCGGGCGATTCCGGGGTGGCAATCGTGGCTCCGAAGGCTGTCTGAACTGTGGTCGTCAATTCAGTTGCCGCACTCCGCCGGATTGCCAGCAGCTCGATACTGGCGCGCTTTCCTTCCGGCGCCGCGGACGAAATCGCCACGCTGCGCAGGGTCAGCAGGCGTTGCAGAATGGTGCTCTTGAACTCGACCGATTGCACGTGCGTGATCGGCAACCGCCGGGTCCAGCTCGCGAAGAGTCCGCCGCTCATCCAGATAACGCCGTCTTCGACGCCAAAACGAATGCGCCGCCATTGCAACGTGCGAATTACGAACCACCCGATAACCAGTACAAGTGCCAGCAGCACGGGAATGACGAAGACCCAGACGGAGAGTCCTGCGATCCAGTCGGCCACGCCGGGGCTATCGATCCATTCCTGCAACTTGGCTTCGTCGACGGAATCGAAGTCGTAATTGATGGCGTTTTCGATCTGGGCTTGGGAAAAGGCGCGATGGATGCCCCAGTCGATCAACAGGACGAGCGAGAGGATCGCCCCGATGGCGACCGGAATGATGGTCAGAATCGTGCCCATGGTGAGCTCGGGCAGACTCTTGAGATACCAGAAGAGACTGAATTTGCTCAGACGCCGGGACGTGACATCGAGCGAGTCGAAGACCTGCTCGTCGACCAGCGCCTGGGGCCGCGCCTCACTCATACGACCGCGGCTCGTTGCATGGCGACCCGCAGATACTCTTCGAGCGCTTCGATGTCACTCATCTCGGCGGCCGGAATGGTGGCCCGGCCGGCGGCGGTATCCAGAATGAGCGAGGCAAGCGCGCGGGGCCGCATGAGCGGTCCGGCGCGACGCTCGATGTATTGCACCCGGTCGAAGGCGACATGGTCGCGCGCTTTGATGACCAGTCCATGCTCGACGATCAGCTCACGCTCGGTATACGCGAACCACCAGGTACGCGGCGTGAGGATGCCCTTGATCAGCAGGATGACGAGCAGCAGCATCCCGATGGCAAAACAGCAGCGCGGGCCAGAGCGGATCGCCATCTGAACCGGAGGCGCGACGCCAGACGAGGGCGGCCGCCACGAAGGGAAAGGCCCAGACCAGCCCATGCACCAATCCGTTGAGCAACGCCCATTGACGTGCCTGGGAGGTGGGCCGGCGCACGGTCCAGCCGACCAGATCGTCCGGACTGAAATCCGCCGACCGTTTCGATTCGAGATCGATCGAGACGTCGTCGATGGTACGACCGCCTTCCAGTATTGGGTGACCGGGTCACCAATTGCGTCACTTCACCGGCATTGTCTCACGCACCCGGCGCATGCGCGATCCCCCATATAGCGTGAGAACGATGTACTCCACCGGCCTGCACTGATCGAAACGCTACAGCTTCGCGCCCGGGAGCTCCATGCGGTAGCCGACGCCGGGGAAGGTGGTGATCAGCTCGCCGGTGTCGTCCGGATCGAGCTTGGCGCGCAGGCGGCTGACCCAGGTGCGCAGATACTGCACTTCGTTGCTGAATTCTGGTCCCCAGATGCGGCTCAGCAGCTCGCGATGCAGCATGACGCGGCCGGCGTTGCTGGCGAGCTGATAGAGCAGCTCCCATTCGGTGCGGCTGAGCTTCACTTCCTGATCGTCCAGGGTGACCCGGCGGCGTGTCGAGATCGATGCGCACGCGCTGGTATTCCAGCAGTTGATTGCTGCCGGCGGGGGCGGCGCCATCGGAACGGCGCAGCACGGCCGTGACTCTGGCCGAAAGCTCGTCCGGATTGAATGGTTTGGTGATGTAGTCATCCGCGCCGCTTTGCAGCCCGCGGAGCTTGTCGACATCGCCGGCGCGCGCGGTCAGGAAGATGACCGGCACGCGACTCTTCTCCCGAATATGGCGCAGCGTTTCGAACCCGTCCCAGCCCGGCATCATGAGATCGAGAATCACCAGATCGGGCCGGTCACGCTCGACGATCGGGAACGGCTTCTTCGCCCCTGCCAGCGGTGACCACGGCAAATCCGTCGAGCTGCAATTTGGTCTTGACCAGGCGCACGATAGGCGGCTCGTCGTCGACAACCAGGATGAGCCGTTTTCTCATGCGTTCTCCCCGACCGATTCGCGAATGATCGGCAAGCTGATCGTGAAGGTGGAGCCCTTGCCGGGACCAGCCGAGCTGGCGGAGATGCTGCCACCCTGCGCTTCGATCAGCATACGGCTCAGATAGAGCCCGAGTCCCATGCCACGGATGGTCGGGTCGGTGCCCGCGCGCCGAAAGCGCTGGAAGAGATCGGGTACGGCGTCCGGGCGCGAGCCCAATACCGTTGTCGTGCACCTGCACACGCACCCAGTGGCCATCGGATTCGGCGGTGGTGAGCACTGTGCCACCCTGGGGTGAATACTTTACGGCATTTTCATAGAGATTCCGCATCACCTGGATCAGGAGCTCGGCATCGCCTTCGGCAGCAGGGAGCCCGGCCGGAATCTGAATGGCGAAGCGGTGATTCGGCGCCGCGGCGGCCACCTCGGCGGAGGTGCGCCGCGCGATCGGATCGACCAGCACCGGTTCGGCCAGGGGGATGAGCCGCCCAGCCATGATGGCGGCCACGCTGAGCATATTGGACAGCATCTGATCGAGCTTGGCGCTTTCGGCGACGATGTCCTGCAGCAGCTCGGCACGGGTTTCGGGATCGATGGCGTCGCCGGCATCGGCCAGCAGCCGTGCCCCGCCGTTGATCGCGGTCAACGGCGTGCGGAACTCATGAGAGATCAGCGAAAGGAAATCGTCCTTGAGCTGCTCGGCTTCCCGCAGGCGAGTGATGTCCTGAAAGACGACCACCGCCTGCACGATCGTGCCCTCGGCGTCGCGTAGCGGACCGGCTTGCACGAACACCGGAAAGCGCGATCCGTCCAGCCGCTCCATGACGAGTTGGGCATTGCGGATCGTCTCGCCCTGCAAGGCGCGGCGGGAGGGATAGTCCTCTCCAGCCAGTGGATCTCCTTCGATCGTGCAGAGCCGGTATGGCAGGGCGGCACTGGGGAATATCGCGCGCATCCGGCTCGCCTCCACGTACGAACGCGCGCGCGGTCTCGTTCGACATTTCGATCCGGGCGTCTGGCGGGGCATAGATGAGGATGCCGGAGGGGAGACTGTCGAGAATCACCTGGAGCTGGTCGCGTTGTTCCTCGGCGCGAAGCTGCTGCTGCTCGACCGCGGAATAGAGTTGCGCCCGCTCGATCGCGCGGGCGGCATGCGCGGCCAGGACCTGCACCATGTCCAGATCGGCATCGGTGAAGGGACCGTCGATACGCTCGGTCAGGTAGAGATCGCCCAGGGTGCGCTCGCCAAGCATGATCGGTACGCCGAGCATGGTCTTCATGGGCGGGTGATTGGGCGGAAACCCGACCGAGCGGCGATCGAGCGCGAGGTCTGGCACGATCAGTGGAATGCCTTCATGGATCAGCTCGCCCAAGAGCCCCTTGCCCTGCGGCAGCGGTCCGATGGCGGCGCGGGTTTCGGCATCGATGCCCGAGGTGATGAACTGCTGGATGACTCCCCGCTCGTCGCAGACGCCCAGCGCGGCGTACTTCGACGGAACCACCGTGCGCGCCAGATCGACCACGCGCTGCAGCACGAGATCGACATCGAGCTCGGTACTGATATCGAGCGCGGCTTCATAGGCGGCGAGCAGGGTCGCGTTCGGTTCGGGGGTTCTGGTCATCGTGGAACGATAGCAGCCGGCCGCTGTGGGAAGTCGCAACGCCTATCGACCGATCGACGCTGGGTCGTATTCGACGCTGGTGAGGTGAACGCGGATGTACTCGTATGCGTCCGGGCCGGTGTGCCAGACGCCGGTGCCGGCGGTGGCGAGTTGGAGTCCGGCGAAGGTTCCCCAGGCGGTGATTGGGGTAGACCACGGGAGCAGCGCTTGTTCGGCGTCGTTCCAGCGGTCGGCGGTCATGTCGATCAGCCGGTGCTGGTCGTCGAAGACGAAGATGGCCGAGACCGATTGGCCGGCATCGGTCAGCGTGGCGCGGGCGTGGGTGTCGTCGATCGGCTCCCAGGTGATGTTGGGTAGCAGCAGCGCGGCCGGGAACCACATGGTCTCGTTGAGATAGCGCAACAGCGCGCCACTGTTCAGATTGCCGCCCGATTTGCTGGCCACCGGAATGAGCGAGGCGAGGCGCATCTCGATATCGCCCGTGCCATTGGTGTAGCGGTCGCGCCCGTTGACATCGATCAGGGGAAACATGCGCATCGAGGCGTTCCAGAGGAAACCGGGTGGGTTGGTCGTGTAGTACTCCGTTGCCTTGAGCGGCAACCAGGACTTCTCCCGCTCCAAGCCGGAACTCCCCCTGCTGCGTGATGCGCACGACCGAGGGAATCGCTGTCCCGACCACGCCGGACGCGCGCAGCCAGGTCTGTACGGGTGACGGCAACCCCGCGAGATCGGCGTCGCGAACGATACGAGACGCCTCCACGCTGCGGGCATCGAGGAGATCCGCCACTTCGCGGTCGATCTGTTGCCGGAACGCCCGTCGTCGGACGCCCGCAACGAGGCCGGCACCGAGCAAGCCCGCCAGCAGGGAGAGAACGACAAAGCGACGGCGGTTCATCATGACGAACGCTCTCTTCGAATTCGTGCCGGCGACAGCGTGCCCGTGGCGCCCGACTCGATCTGTGCCGCATGGGTGGCCAGATATGCATCGAGCGCGCAGTCTGGGATCAGGCGATACCAGACCGAGCCATCGGTCGAGAGTGGTTCCAGCACGCGAACCAGGGCGTCCACATATCGTTGGGCGTCCTCTTTTCCGCGCCAGTCGTAGATGCCGAGATAGCGTTTCGTCTCCGGGTCGACCATCCAGAGCTTGACGGCAAACCCCGGCAGACCGCTCCAGAAAGGGGTAGTCAAAAGGCAGCAACGTTGGAACAACCAATGGGGGAAACGAAACGCGCCGATCACTCTGAGCTGGAACCCGACCACCAGGACATCGGCCACGTGCGCAGGGGCGGCGTCCGAGACAGTTTCACGGAAAATCTGGTAGCAACGCCCGTCCTCCACCCGGAATGATTCGCCCAGGCGTTCTGGCGGCCGGCGTAAGGATTGATGGCGCGTCAGTGTGAGAAACCGGCGTCCCGATTCGATGGCCATGCGGCCGATGGCACGCGGCGTCACTGCGTGATTCGACTGCAAATCTGGTGACATCTGGAATGTTGAGGTGATCACACCCTTCTTCTCCTCAGGGAGCATGTTCCTTGCTTTTCGCGGCATCGGGAGCAGGTTCGGTCACCCGGACCAGCAGGACCGGAACCGAGGCGTGGCGCAGGACCTCTTCGGCGATGCTGCCGATGAACCAGCGGCGCACTCCGGTGCGGCCGTGCGTGGCCATGACGATGACATCGCCCGGTTTGGCTTCCGCCACGATGGCCTTGGCGGCGATTCCGCTGAGGAGCCTGGTGGAGACGGTGTGGCCCTCGCTGACCAGGCGTTCGGAGAGATTCGCCAGATAGAGGGTTGCGAGCTCGCGCTCTTCTTCCAGCGCCTTGGCCATGGACTCGTATTCATAGAGCATGCCGAAATCGCCGAAGCGGTCACGCGAGGAGAAGTCGACCACGCGTACGAGGACGATCTCGGCGCCGGTGATTCTGGCGAGCTTCTCGGCTTCCGGCAGTGCGCCTTCAGCGAGCCGAGAACCATCGAGGGGAACGATGATGTGGGTGTACATGACAGACTTCTTTCTGAAGCTACATCTGCAAAACGACGCGACCGTTGATCTCGCCCGATTCGAGTCGATCGAAGATGTCGTTGATCGCCTCCAGCGGTTGGGTTTCGTAAGTGGCCCGCACTTTGCCGCGCGCGGCAAAGTCGAGCGCTTCCGCCAGATCGGCGCGGGTGCCCACGATCGATCCGCGAATGGTGAGGGCTTTGAGCACCAGATCGAAAATCGGGGTTTGGAACGTTCCTGGCGGCAAGCCGACCAGCGACACCGTGCCGCCGCGGCGCAACATGCCAACCGCCTGGCTGAAGGCGATGGGGGAAACCGCGGTGACCAACGCGCCGTGCGCGCCGCAGATCAGGCGTTGTACCTCGTCGGCTGGATCGACCGTGCTGGCATCGAGCGTGATCTCCGCGCCGAGCGCGCGGGCGAGATCGAGCTTGTCGTTGGCAATATCGACCGCAATCACCCGGAACCCCATGGCCACCGCGTATTGCACCGCTACATGCCCAAGACCGCCGACCCCGGAGATGACCACCCAATCACCCGGTTGCGCATCGGTTTCCTTCAATCCTTTATAGGTGGTGACACCGGCGCAGAGGATGGGCGCGGCGTCGTCGAAGCCGAGCTCATTGGGAATTTTGGTGGCAAAACCGGCAGGAGCAACCAAATACTCCGCGAATCCACCGTTCACGGAATAGCCAGTATTGGATTGGAATGGGCAAAGCGTTTCTCGCCCGGTCAGGCAAAATTCGCACTGCCCGCAGGCGGAATGGAGCCAGGGCACCCCAACCCGGTCCCCTTCTCGCAGCAGACCCACTCTGGGACCGAGCGCAACTACGTGCCCAGTCGCCTCGTGTCCCGGAATGAACGGGAGGGCCGGTTTGACCGGCCAATCCCCATGAGCAGCGTGCAGGTCGGTGTGGCAGACACCGCACGCCGAGACATCGATCAAGACTTCGCCGGGTCCGGGAACCGGCACCGGCACCTCGCGGAGTGAGAGGGGCTGTCCGAACTGTTCGACGACGGCGGCTTGCATGGTTCGGTTCATATCGATGTTGCCTCGGTTCGATAACTTGAACCGGTTGCCCTACGGCGTCTCACCGAAAAGGGGAGCGGCGTTCGTGGCGAACCGGAATTGCCACATGATGTGATGGCGTGTGAGGGCTGTGGACCGGCTCAGGTCGCCGGGGTCGCCTCGTCGTCTTGCACGATGAGGACGGTGACCATGCCGAACATGCCGTGGTCGCTTTCCGCGTGGCTCAGGATGTGGCAGTGGTAGGCCCAGATGCCCGGCTCGGTTGCCTCCACGATCACTTCGTAGCGCTGACCGGGCGCAATGTTCAGCGTGTCGCAGTAGTAGGGCTGCGGCACGAGATAGCCATCGACCGCAATCACCTGCTGCTTCATGCCGTGCAGGTGCATGGGGTGGATCATCAATCCCTCGTTCATGTAGCGCACCAGCAGCCGCTGGCCCTTTTTGACGACCACCGGCTCGGTGGCCGGGAAGGTCTTGCCATTGAGGCTGTAGGCGCCGATCGGGCCGTCGTTCAGGACCATCGTGTATTCGACATCGAACGCCGGGCGGCTGGAGGGATCCTTCGGTTCTACGATGAAGGGGCCGAGCAGGCCGGATGTCACCTGGAAGGCGGCGTTGTGATGCGAGTGATACATATGGGAACCGGCGTTCCCGTCCTGGATGGTGAATTCATAGGTATAGGTTTCGCCTGGTTTGATGGGCGGCTGCGTGATGAAAGGCACGCCGTCCTGATCGTTCGGAACGTAGAGCCCGTGCCAGTGGACCGCGGTGCTCTGCGGGAGCTTGTTGGTGACGTTGAAGCGCACCCGGTCGCCCTCGGTCACGCGGACCTCGGGACCCGGCACCACGCCGTTATAGGTCCAGGCCTCCACGGTCTTGCCGACGTTGTATTCCCAGTCGACCACCTCGCAGGTGAGCTCGAAGACTTTGACGTCGCCGTCCATGGTGAACTCGAGCGGTTGGCCGCCCTTGCCATTGGTGGCGGCCGGGAAGGACTTGACGCCCGCTTCGTGCATGGCATCCATCTCGTCGGCGGTCGGGGTTTCACTTTGCAGGTTGGTGGTCATGGCCATATCGTCGTGATCGGCCTGACTGGTGACATCGGCGGCGCGCGCACTGCTGAGATGCATCGAGTCAGGCGCCAGGGCCACACCGATGCCGGTCAGGCCAAGTGCTCCCAGCCCACCCAGGACTTCGCGGCGATTGAGACGTTCGGTAACTCGGGACATATCGGTCAGCCCTCCCATCGGCACAAATCATCTGTGGGGATGATGCGGTTAGCCGTCGTGGAGGGGTCGTTTCAGCGGTTCGGCGAGCGTTACAAAACCATGTCAGTTGGAATTGAAGCGTTTGGATCCACGAGGAACGGTCCAGTTTCGCTCGGGAGCTGGACGCGGTAGGATGGTTCGAACCGAGGATTCTTCTGATTTTTGGCGTATCGAAACGGACTTGGAGGACCATCCATGACGAGACTGATGCTGCGTATCGCCTGCTGCCTGGTGTGTCTCGGAGCCTTGAGCGGCGGAGGGTCGAGCGCGACCGCCCAGGATGCGCCGCCGTCGTGGCTGAGCACGATCATCTGGGCGCCCTCGCTGCCGGAGGCCGGCACCGGACTCGCCGAACACCTCAATGAGATCGACGCGGCCTGCAATGTCGACATCGATGTTGTGCAGAGCACGAATGGCGCGACGGCCGACGGCGCGGTGTACGCATTTCTGGTGGTTTGGTCGTGCCCGGAATCGAATCCGAACCCGAGCGGAGCAACCTGGCAAAGCACGCTCATCTGGCAGCCGACGCTGGCGGATGCCGGCGCGGCGCTGGCGCAGCACCTGAATCAGATCGACCCAGGTTGCCGGGTGGATGTCGACGGAATCCAGTCCACCAATGGCGCCGGACCGGAAGGACCGGTCTACGCCTTCTCGGTCGCCTGGGCCTGCTAGCGCAAGCCGCAAATTGATCGGCCCCCACGCTCATACCAGAGCGTGAGGGCCCGATGCGGGCCGGGTTGACTACGCCTGAGAATCGGTCGGAGCCGCCGGACTTGTTCGTCGACACGACCGCGATGCCAAAGATATACCCGGCCATGGCGCCGAAAATGGTCGAAACCGTTCCATCGCGAACACGCGAACGCGCCCAGCGCTGCAATCGCCCCATGAGGAAGAGGGCCAGATTGATCGTGCCATACCCGTCGCCGAGGAAGAACGCCTTCAGCCCCGATCGCTTTGGCTCCGCCACGGAATCGAGAACCGTTATGGGAATCGTTGCCGGGGTCCGTCCCGCAACCGTGACCTTCAGAATGAAGATGCCCGGTTTCTGGACCGTGATGACAGTAAATGGTCCGGTCGTCGTTTCAGGTTTGACATCGGCACCACCTACACTGCCATCCACCACTTCCCAAACGACCTGATCTGTTGGCGGGTTGCCCTGTTCGTCGACCGTTCGAAAGACATTCGCGGTTCCCTTGGCGATGGTCGTGGGGCCAATCACGGTGATTGGTGGCGCTGCGCCACCGTTTACCCCCTGCCCTCGCGGGCCTTGATCGGCGCTCAGCACCGCTGCCACCTGATCCGGGGATACGGAGTGCCCCGCGGCCAGCAGATCGTTCGATCCAATTCCGGGTTTCACGATTTTCACTACGCATTACGAATGCGACGATGGCGGCAATTGCGAGCGCCGCCAGGAAGATCATGAGCACTATCCAGACGCGGGAGGTATCCACCGGGACATCTGGAGAGAACGGCCCGAACCTGGATGGATCTGGAATCGGGGTGGGAACCGGTGTACTTTCCTGTGCCACCGCAGACTCAGTGAACACAAGGAACGCACCCATTGCCAGAATGCCGCGCGCCACATAACGCATTTGGGAGAATCTCCGAGAAGCCAGTTTCATGAACAGCCTCCATTCGTTCACAGTGAACTTCGATTTCCGTTGTTTCTTGCGCGTTACTACAGAATAACGAAGACGATGACCGCCCAAATGACTGCGAAGACCCCCGCCCCAATTAAGTAGAGTGACTTGTCGTCCTTGGACGATCCAATGCCCGCCATTGCCAGGATGATTGCGACACCGAGTAAACCAAAGTCTCTGAGTAGGATGAATGGCACCGATGCTGTCCTTTCTTTGTCTGTCCTGCGAATGATTGGTGTATCTGGCGCTTAGTCGCGGAGTCGATTGACGCACCGCCTGCAGCCATTGTGGGCACGGAGCGAAACCCGAAGCTGTGCCCGGGCGCACAGGAACCCTGTTCGCCTAGGCACAGCTTGGCACTGAAGAGATTGCTTGATCGACGGAAAAGGCATCTCGATGTGGACGCCTCAATGCTGCTTTTCGTCTAACCTAGCTCCTAGCTTGGCTGCTTACTCCCAGCTCCCGGAGGTTCCCATGTTCCCCATTCTCGATCCGCGCATCGACCGCTATCTGCTCCAGCTCGATGAGAAACATGACGATCCGATCTTGCTGGAGATGGAGAAACTAGCGGAGGAGAACCATTTCCCGATCGTCGGGCGGCTCTCGGCGGTCTTTCTGGAGGTGATGGCGCTCACGGTCGGGGCGCGCACGGTCTTCGAGCTGGGGAGCGGATTTGGGTATTCCGCCTGGTGGTTCACGCGCGCGGTTGGTCCGGAAGGCACGGTCTATTGCACCGACGGCGATGCGGCAAACCGGGTCAAGGCGGAAGACTTTCTGACCCGGGCCGGCCGCTGGGACCGGGTGAACTACCGCACCGGTATGGCGCAGGATCTGATGGCCGATACGCTCGGCGAATTCGACATCGTTTATAACGATGTGCTCAAGCCGCAGTACCCGGAAACCTGGTTGCAAGCCAAAGACCGGGTACGTCCCGGCGGTCTCTATCTCTGCGACAACGTGCTCTGGTCGGGCCGGGTCGCCTCGGATGATGGCAAGCGCACCAACGAAACCGAGGCGATCAAGAGCCACAACGAGCTCGTCTTCGCCGATCCCGACTTCGACTCGTTCATCCACCCGGTGCGCGATGGTCTGCTGGTCGCACGCAAGAAGAACATCCAGGGCGCCTGATGCGGTTCGGGATCATTGCTGATCCACACTGCGCTCCGTCCGACGCGGAGCCGTATGTCTGGCACAACCCGGTCGATCTGCCGCGTTCGGTCGAACTGATCGATGCCGCACTGGAATGGCTCAGCTCGCAGGAGATCGACATCCTCGTGTTGCTCGGCGATTTGACCGAAGCGGCCGATCCCGAGTCGTTCGCGCTCGTGCGAGCGCGGGCGGTGGCGTTCGGTGTTCCGGTGCTGGCCGTGCCGGGGAATTGCGATGTGGCTTCAGTCGATCGCATCGGTGACGGCCTTCGAGCAGATCGCAGGGAACGGACCTGACGATTGCGCCCGCACTCGTTTCATCGGGGAACGGAAGCTCGGTCGAGCTGGTTGGGTTGCACGGCGAGACGGGATCGAAGCGACTGAGCGGAGTGCGGGTACCGAGCTCGGCATCAGTCCGGGGCACTGCTCGTTTTGACGCATTACCCGGTGCTCGATTTCGAGTCCGAGCTCACGCAGGCAGGGTTCAAGCATTCGGGCAATCTGACGAACCGCGCCGAGATCGAATCGGACCTGCGCGCATCGGGCACTCCCACGGTGGTGATCCACGGGCACCTGCACATACACGATGCGCGCATCAGCGGATCGCTGCTGCATCTCTCCTGCGCGGCATTGATCGAGCCGCCGCACCATGTTTCGGTGGTCGAGGTCAACGCGGGAGAAGGCGAGATGATGGTCGAACGCTGGGCGCACTCGGTGCGCGCGTTCGATGTCCAACAGTTGCCAGTGTTCGCCGCCGAGGATGGATGCTGGAGCTGGGCAGATGACGGATGGAGCCCGCAGTCACGCTCCTGACTTGCGGCTATCACAATCGCGCACGCCATGAGAGGATGGATTCATCCAGAACCACGGAGATATGGGGTGCCTCATGGTTACAGCGCGTCGGATTCCCAACGGATACCTCCACTTCCTGGTGGGTCTCGTATTACTGCTCGCGCTCGGAGGCTGGCAAGGCGTAACCACGGCGCAGTCGCCGGTTGCCGAGCAACTGCCGATCAAGTCGGTGCGTGTCTACGAGCGCCTCTGTCCGGCCAGCGTGGATCCATCGGCCGGCACCTGGCAGGACGCCCGCACCGCCTGTCCCGATGTGGCCGCCGGAATGGTCTTTACCCTCACGTCGGGCAACCCGTCCTACCCCCAGGTTCCGCTGACCGTCAATGCCCAGGGTCAGGTGGAATGGCCCGAGGTGCCGTCGGGCGTCCCGTTCACGATCGCGCATGCGGGCTCCATCGAGCTTGGCGCGGCCTGGGTTGCCTGCCGGTTCACCGCGAGTTTCGATCCTGCGGTGCCGGACACCGAGCGAATCTTTACGGCACCCGAGTACTCCATCGTGATCGGCGCCGGCGAACCGTCGCTCACGACCTATCAGCTGATCGAGTGCTACTGGTTCGATATCCCGAAGACCGCGGGGCTGCTGGCGGAGCCGGAGACCACTCCCACCCCGGATTCGGAGGTTGGGCCTCAGGCAGAGGAGGTGGAGCAGGCAGCGCCTACCGCCACCTCCACCCCACACGCGGAGGTGGCCGACACCACGAATGCCGGCGTCCAGGCGGAGCCGGACGCGAGCACCGAAGGATCTCCTGAGTCGAGCGCGATCACGCCTCCAGACACGAGCATCGCGGACACGACGAATGCGGGTGCGCTGGTCGATCCCGACGCGGGCGCGCATGTCGATATTCAGCTCTATGTCTGCCCCTTCCACTCGGACGCGCATCTGCAGGCGATCCCAGCCTGCGGCTCGACGTTGCAAGGCACCGGGTTCACGATCAATGGCGACGCGGCCACGACGCAATACACCACTGCCGGCGGATTCGCCCTCTTCCAAGGCGTTCCCTTTGGCGAGGTCACGATTACGGCCATGGAGCGCGAAACCTGGGACACCGCCCGGGTGTTCTGTCATACGCAGTCGGCCACGGCCGCCCATGGACCGATCAACCCCGCGAATGAAATCCCGTTCACGGCAGGACCGGACGACACCTTTTCGGTCACGCTGACCGTCCAGCCTGGGGAGATGATCGATTGCCGGTGGTTCGACACCACGGTCACCGAGAGTTACGCCAGCAGCGTGCTGCTGCACGAATTCATCTGTCCGCCCGGAGTCAACACCGCCAGCGGAGGGCTGGGGGAGCTGCAGGCTGGCTGTACTGCTCCACAGGGGAATGGCTACTTCGTGGTCGACTCGTACCCAAAGATGGGCGGGGCAACCAATGGCAATGGCGACCGTAGCTTCCTGAATGTCACGTCGACCACCTTCCCGTTGACCGCCACCCAGCCGCTCGGATACGTCACCAAACGGGTCTTCTGCGTGCAGTACCACGCCTCCGACTGGGACCACATCACCGAGTCCTATGCCGAGGTTCCGGTGACCGCGATCAACAGCATCACCGTTTCGCTGCAACCGCAATGGGAGATCGATTGTTACTGGTTCGTGCAGGAAGGAACCGACTACGCCTTCCTCGATATCACCGCGCATAGCTGCCCGCTGAATTTCAATCCGGCGGCAACGACTCCGCGCAACACCTTCGCGCAGCAGTGTTCGGTCGGACTCGATGGCGTGCCGTTCGATGTCGCCGCAGACTTCGGCTACGACTTCGCCATGACTCCCACCTCGGTTGCCGGAACCGCGTTCTACCAGCAACCGATTCCCGCCAGCGCGTTGACGATCACCGGGGGCACGCCGAACACCCATCGCTATTTGCGGGCGTTCTGTGGATCGGCGCCCTACGTGGGGATCGGCGCGATACCGACAACCTGGACCTCGTTTAGCTCGTTGCAAACGAGCTGGACGGCGAACGCGAACGATCAGGTGGTTTGCGAGTTCTACTACCAACCGCTGGCGACCGCAGCCGGGAGTAGCGTCTCGCCGGAATCTGTGGCGCCGGATACGGAGGCTGAGTCAGACGCATCAACAGAAACGGACGCTGCCTCCGGCGTGGCCGTGTCAGTCGCCTCTCCGGAATCGGACGATATGCCGGCAACGGAGATCGAAACAGACGCGGACACTCCCTCACCCACCGCCGCTCCGACGCCGGCAAGCACGGAGAGCGAGACGCAACCGGTGTCGGATACCACTGCAACGTTGCTGCTGAATCTGCATACCTGCCCGACTGGCTACGACGTCTACGCGCCGGGGGCCGATCCCGCGGTCGATTGCGCGGCCGCAACGGGAGCGCCGGATGTGACCGTGAACGGTATCGCCAGTGAAACGAGCGCCGATGGCGTGGCTGGATGGACCACGCTCTTGCCCGGTGCGGCGATCATCGAAAGCGGGAGCTCCGCATTCCTGGGCGCGTGCTCCAGCGATGCGAGAACGATTTCGTCGGATGGCGGGGTCACGCCGTTCGTCTTTACCAATGCGAATGGAGCGGTAGGCATCAACCTGTTGGGCGGCGAGACGCTCACCTGCGACTGGTACACCGTGACCGCTGGCGAAAGCGGCACCGTATCGGCCACGCTGTTGAGCTGCCCGGGCACGACGGTGATCGAGGCGCAATGCGCGCCTGCTTCCGGTCCGGCCACGTTGAACTTCGCGCCTGTTTCTGGCGATGGGAGCGGGTTCGATCTGGAGATCGACGCATCTGGAACCGGGCAGGCGAGCGCGATCGGGAGCTATCAGCTTGCCGGCTTCCCGGAGGGGACGTGTTCGATCGAATCGGATGCGTTCGATGCGACGGGCGCGCTGGTCATCGAATCGGGAGCGGCGGTCGAGGTGCGGATTTATTTGTGCGGTGGGTGAGGGAGCGACGGCGGGTCTTTGCGTTGCCGGATCGCCTCACCCCCAGCCCTCACCACCCCCCATGCCCCCTCCGGCCGGAGGGGGAGTCTCCCTCTGGGGAGAGGGGAGCTTTTACGGATGCTGAGGCGCGTTAGCCGAACTGTTTCGTGATCTCTTCGGCCACGGTTGCGACGATGCCCTCGGGATAGGGATAGAGCAGCATCAGGATGAAGTGGGTGGCGCCGGCGTCGATCATCGGTTCGAGGACGGCGAGGGAGCCGGGGATGTCGTCGTAGTCGATGCGGGCCTGGACGGAGAGCTCGATCTCGGAGGGATCGCGGCCGATGGCGGCGCAATGGCCGTGCAAGACCTCGACCTTGTGCTTGAAGACCTCCACATCGGTGCCGCCGTGGTTCCAGACATCGGCGTGCCGCGCCACCACGCGCAGGGTGAGCTGCTCGCCGCCGCCACCGATGACGAAGGGGGGCCATGGCTTCTGCACCGGTTTGGGCTCGAGGCGGGCTTCCTTCAATTGGTAGTACTTGCCGTCGAAATCGGTCACATCCTGGGTGAAGAGGAGCTTGGTGAGCTCGCAGGCTTCGCCGAGCCGTTTGATGCGCTCTGCCGGTTCGTAGAGCGGGATGCCCATGCTTTCGTGCTCGTAGACATTCCAGCCCGCGCCGACGCCGAAATCGACCCGGCCGTTCGAGATGAGATCGACGGTGGCCGCCATGTGGGCGTGGATGGCGGGATGGCGATAGGTGTTGCCTGCCACCATCAGGCCGAGGCGAATGCGCTCGGTTTGCGCGGCGAGGGCGGCCAGCATGGTCCAGCCTTCGTAGCAGGGGCCTTCGACGCTGCCGGCGATGGGATTGAAGTGATCGAAGAGCCAGGCGTGCTCGAAGACCGGGTTCTGGTCGGCTTCTTTCCAGATCGGCACGATGGCTTCATAGGTGGTGTGTTGTTGTGAGGTTTTGAGTCCCCAACGAAGAGCTTTCGTCATTTCGTTTCCTCTCCTGGCGCGTCGTTCGATAGCTCCATTGTCGCCGGTTGCGGCTCGATCGGTGCATTCGCATGCCTGATACACTGCCCGGTGCACGCAAAAAAACGACATTCGCGCGGAAGCTCCATGCATGCAATGGGAGTGAGGATCGAAGTTGGTCGCATCAGGTTCCACGAAAACAGGAACGCTCCGCTGGGTGATGTTGGCATTGGCCGCGCTCGCGCTCATGCTGCCCGCGACTGGGCTCGCTCAGGCGACGCCCGTGAGCGGTCAACCGCAGCTGACGGGGCTGGTGGATGCGGTCCCATCGATGCCGCGCTGGTTCACCGGCTCAGATGGAAACGTTCACCTGGTCTACGAGCTCTGGCTGACGAACCCGCTCCCGGCTGAGGTCACGGTCACCTCGGTCGATGTGCTCGATGCGGAGAGCTCGGACGTATTGCTTCAGCTACACGATCAGACATTGCTGGATGCGATGTCGCTGGCCGCGGAGCCGGATGTCGCTACGGTGGTGCTCCCCCCGTCGGCGACCGGTGTGGTCTGGCTCGATATTCCGCTAGCGGACCCCGCTCTGCTGCCCGCGGCGGTGACGCATCGATTCACGCTCACGCTTCCCGCGGAGTTCGATGTGCCCGATACCCTGCTGGCATACACCGGAAAGACGGTGCCGGTCGACCAGCAACCACCCGTGGTTCTGGGAGCGCCGTTGTCCGGGGACCAGTGGCTGGCGCTGGGTAGCTGCTGCGATGGGCCTCATCGGCGCGCGCTCTATCCCATCGATGGAAGCTGGAGACTCGGCCAGCGGTTCGCCATCGATTTCAACAAGCTGGAGGCGGACAATCGTCCCGGAACGGGCGATCCGCTGGCGTATACCAGCTTTCCGACCTTCGGGCAGGAGGTGCTGGCCGTTGCGGATGCGACCGTGGTCGCGGCGGTGGATGTGTATCCCGACCTGCGCGTGGGCGAAGCCCGGGAAGCGGTGACCCCACAGAACGCGGGCGGCAATCACATCATTCTCGATCTGGGCGAGGGCCGCTACGCGATCTACGCGCATCTGGAGGCGGGGAGCGTGCAGGTCAGTGCCGGTGACACGGTCACTCGCGGGCAGCAGATCGCCGCGGCAGGCAGCTCCGGAACGACCGGGGGACCGCATCTGCATTTCCAGGTGTCTGACCGGCCCTCGGTGGTCGACTCCGAGGGGCTGCCGTTTGTCTTCGATTCGTTCGCGATCACGGGCCAAACCCCGCCGCTTTGGGAGGTGGTGCCGTACTACGACACGCTCGAGCCGATACCGGTGGATACCTCCGGCGCGGGGCCACGCACCGACGCCCTGCCTCTGGGGAGTGACATCGTGGCGTTTCCCGCGCTGGAAGCTGGGGGATAGGTCTGGCGGCCCAGCGAAACGAGGCGTATCGTGTCATGGAACGAAGCCGTCACTCGTTGGGGAGAACTGCCATGGATACCCAATCGACTCCCACCGTTTCCAGTATCGACAGTGACTTCGCAACCTTCGGAGCGGTGCACCTCGATGTGACCGATCTGGAGCGCGCGCTCGGGTTCTGGCGCGATCTGATCGGATTGCAGGTGCTTTCCACCGGCCCCGAGCAGGTAACCGTGCTTGGGGTTCCCGGACGGCCGCTGGTGGTGCTCCATCCGGGTGCGACCGCGCTGTTGCCGCGCAACTACAGTGGGTTGTATCACCTGGCGATTCACGTGCCGACGCTGGAGGATTTCGCCCGCATCCAGGCGCGGGCGGAGTCGGTCGGGTACCAGCAGTACCCGACCGATCACCTCACCCATTACGCGAACTACCTGGACGATGCCGATGGCAACGGGCTGGAGATGGTGTTCGAGACGCCGGAGCGGGTGGGGTCGCTGCTCACCGGTCCCGGGGTGTTTGGATTCATCGATGCCGAGGGCAATCCGCATAGCGGGCGCGAAGCGATCGATCTGCGCTGGCTGCGCACCTTCCTGCCCGATGGCAATCTGGAACCAGGGATGCCGGACGGCGCGGTGATGGGGCATCTGCACCTGCGGGTGTCGTCCATGGAGGAGAATTTCGCCTTCTATCGCGATCAGATCGGGTTCACGCCCAACATGTTCAGCACCGAGATCGGGATGTACGACCTCTCCGGCGGCGGGAGCTTTCCGCACCGGCTGGCGGGGAACATCTGGGAGAGTGGCGGGCAGCAGCAACGCCCGGCTGGGAGCGCGGGGTTGCGGTATTACACGCTGGTGTTGCGCTCTCCGGAGGATTTGACTGCGGCGGTTTCGCGGGTTGCGATCGGTGGGGGTGAGATCGAGCAGATCGGAGATTCGGCGATGGTGGCCGATCCGTCGGGGAATCGGGTGTTGCTGACGCTGGTCGACCCTGCGATCTGAAAAACAATAAAGAGGCAACCTGGGTCCCTCGGTCGATGTCCGCACCGATTGGCGTCCGAATCGACGAAGTGCGCGCTGGATTGGTCACCTCTGGATGGGGATGTCCGAAATTCCTCGGCGGCAGTGACGTCCTGTTGCGATTCCAGTAAGATGCAGGGGAAGCCAAACATCCCATACGTTCCGAGCGAGTGCCTATGGCAGACGTATCGAACCCTGTTGCCACATTCAAGATGGCTCGGCCACTCACCGGCATTCTCGGGCGCGCGTACGAAATCGAGGCGATTCGTCAATTGCTCCTCGATGGCAATGCCCCGCTTGTCACGCTGGTTGGAGCTGGGGGCGTCGGAAAAACCCGTCTTGCCCAGGAGGTTGGGCGCATTGTCAATGAGAATTACGCCGATGGCGCCGTCTTCCTGGATCTCTCCCCGGTGCAAACGGCCGGACAGGTGCTGGATGTAGTTGCCCAAACGATAGGTGTTCGCGTCAACACGGGACGGTCGGCGCTCTCGGCGCTAGCGGCATTTCTCCACCGGCAGCAGATGCTGCTGGTGCTGGATAACTTCGAACACCTCCTCGACGCAGCGCCGGACATCGCGGCGCTTCTCAGTGAATGCCCTGCTTTGCAGATTCTGGCGACCAGTCGCGCTCCGCTACGTGTCCGGGGTGAACGCGTCGTCGCTGTCGAGCCGCTGCGCGTTCCTGACCTCTCATCCGCATACGAGCTCGATACCCTGGCCCGCACGCCGGCCGTCGCCTTGCTCATCGAGCGAGCTCGGATGCCGATGGCGAAGCGGCAAGGACAAGGAACTCTACTCGGTGCCGCCGACCGCTTCGCCGCCAGCGCTCCAGCTGGCTGGCCGGCTCAACGGCGGGAACACAAGTCCTCGACATCCGCGAGCCCGCGTGCGCCGCGCCGGTAGCTCGAGGCCTCGCCGAGCGCGACGTGAACGGGGTCTGAGGAAATGGCTCCGCGTCAGGTGCTTCCAGGACCTTGCGGGTCTGCAGCAGCCCTCGCCCAGCCGGACTCGGGCATATCGCGATCCCAATGGCTTCGAGCAGCGTCCCAGGTTCCCGTCCTCCGCGACCATGGCCTTGGAAGACGACGGCATCCAGCTGCTCGTCGTCCAGCTCAGGCTGCGCCGGACCTGGACGTCACCGCTGGTGACCAGTCGCGACGGGCCGCCTCGGCATGGGCTCGCCGAGGCGCGGCCGAAGCGTTCGCTGCAGCGAGCTCTCCCGCCCCCTTGAGCACGGCGACCTTCTCCGTCGCTCCTCGGTCCTTGCTGCCGCCGCCGCCGCCCTCGTCGCCGCGCCAACATGGCCCAGGCGGCGCCTCCTCGCCGTCGTCGCTGCCTCGGCGACCCACCCGGTGCGCAAACATCGGAGGGGGAGCAACTGGTTCAATCCGTCCAGCCAACCTGCTCACGACCTAGCAATCACAATGCCTTGGCGGATGTCCTGACAAGGGTCTGGCGCTGAAAAAGGGGTGAGAGCCGCGCCGGCCGTCCATGTACGCGGCGCGGCCGGGCACGAACGCGACGCCCTCGCTCTCGCGCGCCTGCGCGAGCAGGTCGGTCGTGTCGATGCGCTCGTCGAGCGTCGCCCACACGAACAGCCCGCCCTGAGGCTCGGTCCAGCGCGCGTGCTCGCCGAAGTGCTCCTCCAGCGCCGTCAGCATCACGTCGCGCCTGCGCCGGTACAGGCCCTTCAGCTGCTCCAGGTAGCCCAGCCAGCGAGGCTCGCCGCGACCCTCGCTGCTGCTTGAAGTACTCGGCGACGAACAGCTGCGTGACCGGCGACGAGCAGAGGTCGGCGCCCTGCTTGCCGAGGTTGAGCTTCTCCAGCACCGGCCGCGGCGCGACCGCCCAGCCGAGCCTCAGCCCGGGCGAGAGGATCTTCGAGAACGTGCCGAGGTAGATGACCAGGTCGCCCGCGCCGCGCGACGCCGTCGGCCTCGGCGTCGAGCGAGTACAGCGTCGGCAGCGCCTCGCCCTCGTAGCGAAGCAGCCCGTAGGGGTTGTCCTCGAGGATCAGCAGCTCGCGCTCGTGCGCCACCTCGACCAGGCGCCGCCGGCGGGCGAGCGACATCGTCACGCCACCGGGGTTCTGGAAGTTGGGGATCGTGTAGATGAACTTCGGCCGCCGGCCCTCGGCCTGCAGGCGGTCGAGCGTGCGCCTCCAGCTCGTCGATCGGCATGCCGTCGGCGTCCATCTCGATCTGCTCGACGTGCGGCCTGGTAGGCGCTGAAGGTCGGCACCGCGCCCGGGTAGGTGGGCGCCTCGGCGACGATCACGTCGCCCGGGGTCGATCAGCGTCTTGCAGACCAGGTCGATCACCTGCTGGCCGCCGGTCGTCACGAGCACCTCGTCGGCATCGACGTGCGTGCCCTCGGCCGCCATCACCTCGACGATGCACTCGGCCGCTGCCGCCATGCCTTCGGTCGGGCCGTACTGCAGCGCCCGCGCGGTCTGCGTCGCGGCGACCTGCGACATCAGCTTGGCGTAGAGCTCGGGCGCGAAGGTGCTCGTGTCGGGCAGGCCGCCCGCCAGCGAGATCACGTCGGGGCGCTCGGTCAAGCGCCATCATCTCGCGCATCGCCGAGCTTTTCATGCCACGCGTGCGCGCCGCGAACAGCGCCTCGTAGCGTGCGAGCTCGTGTGCCGTGGGACGGGCATCCGCGCCCGCCGCCAGCTCCGCCGATCGATCGGTTCATCTGCTGTCGTCCTATTCGCCGTGGCGTCTGTCAAACCTCGCCCTGGCTGAGGGCGAGACGCAGCACGCGTCGTCTATCGTCCCTGACCGCTCGCCGCTGCAGGCACGGTAGCGCAGACCCCTCACGCTGATCGCATGAACGGCATCTTCTTCTACATAGGTCTCGGCGCCGGCCTGGCGGCCGCCTGCGGCCTGCGCCCGTTCCTGCCGGTGCTGCTCGCCGGGGCGCTGGCCTCCGCCGGCGCACTCGGCGTGAGCTTCGCGCACGACCCGTTCCGCTTCGCGCAGGCGGACTGGTGGCTGCTCGTGGTCGCGGTCG
This sequence comes from uncultured Chloroflexia bacterium, assembly GCA_963720855.1. GTDB lineage: Bacteria > Chloroflexota > Chloroflexia > Thermomicrobiales > UBA6265 > JAMLHN01. The sequence goes on from CAVRGV010000008.1 coordinate 175,976, forward strand.
TGCTCGTGCTCGCCTATGCGCTGCAGCTGCTGCTGGGCATGTCCGCGCTGCCCGACGCCGAGGCCCGGAGCAGCCGGCCCGCAGCCGCTGGCGGCGGCGATCGCCGGCCTTGGCTACGGCGCCGGCGCGGTGCTCTTCGCGGGCACGCTTGCGGCGCACGACGACGCCTGGTGGCCGGGCCTGCTCGGTGGCCTGGCGGTCGTCTGGCTGGCCCAGCGCGCCGTCCTTCCGGTGTTTGCGCGGGCGCGCACAAGGCTCGCCGACGGAACGGCCAGACAGGCGCTGACGGTATATCTCGACGCCGCCTCGCTGGTGCTGGCGCTGCTCGTCTCGCTGCTTCACCCGCTCGGATACGCGGCGCTCGCGCTGCTCGTCTGGATGGCGCTGCGCGGCGCGCGCGCGCGGCGAGGAAAAGTACGCCGGACTTGCGCATTCTGCGGCGCTGATGGGAGGGGTCGGCGTCGCGACCGCCAAAGCTCGTGCTCTGCGTGATCGATGCGATGGCGCCGCAGATGCTCGAGCGAGCCGTCGCCTCCGGCGCAGCACCGGTGCTGGCGACGCTGATGGAGCGCGGGCGCTACGTGCCGGACTGCGTCGCTGCGTTCCCCTCGGTCACGCCCGTCTGCGCCGCGTCGATCGTCACCGGCGTGGCGCAGGACGCGCACCGCGTGCCGGCGATGAACTGGTTTCACCGCGACGAAGAGCGCTACGTCGAATATGGCTCGAGCTTTCGCTCGGCCCAGCGCTTCGGCATCGCCCGCCAGCTGACCGACACGGTCTACAACATGAACCGCGCGCATCTCTCGGCCGACACGCCGACGCTGTTCGAGACGCTCGACGACGCCGACGTGCGCACGGCCGGCACGACCTATCTGATGTATCGCGGGCGCTACCGCCATGAGCCCCAGCGCGACACGGCGCTGACGCGCGTCGCCTCGACGCTGATGCGCCACGCCGTGATGGGCCCGCGCGAGCTGTTCTACGCCGACATGTTCGCCTCGCGCAGGACCGGCTGCCGCTCCGGGTCTGGGCATGCCCGGGCGTGCGCGACAGGCACTCCGGATGCGTCTCCAGCTACATGGTCGAGCACGACCTGTTCGACTTCCTGCTGCTGTCGCTGCCCGACAACGACTGGTACTCGCACAAGCGCGGGCCCGGAGGGCCAGCTGCAGTCGCTCGCCCAGGCCGACCTGCAGCTGGCGCGCGTGTGCGAGGCGGCCGGCGGCGTCGACGAGTTCCTCGCAGAGCACGCCGTGATCGCGATGGCCGACCACTCCCAGGCGCCGGTGACGGACACGATCGCGCTGCAGGACGAGCTGGCCGACCTCGGCGTGCTGGCGCCCTCGCGCTCCTCGGGCGAGCGAGGAACCGCGCATCGCCGTCTGCCCGTCCCAGCGCGCGGCGATGGTCTACGCGCTGCACGCGGCCGAGCGCGACGCGATGCGCGCCTCGGTCGTGGCGCGCGCGCTGACGATCGCGGGCGTCGATCACGTGACGTGGCTGGCGCGCGACGCTCACGACGCGCCGCGAGAAGGCATCCTCGCCAGCACCTCTCACGGCGAGCTGCGTTTCCGCCCGGCGGGCATCGGCGCCGGCGCGCCGCTGGGGCGATCGCTGCAGGATCCGCGCGGCGTGCAGTGGAGCGTCGAAGGCCCGCTCGCGGCGATCGGCGGCTCGTGCGCTCGAGGGACGGCTGTCGACGCCCGACTACCCGGACGTGCTCGCGCGCGTGTGGGCGGCGCTCACGTGCCCGTCCTCGGGCGAGGTGCTGCTGTCGGCGGCGCCCGGATACGAGTTCGTCGACTGGGGACGCCAGGCGCATGTCGGCGGTGGCAGCCACGGCTCGCTGCACGCGTCGGACTCACTCGGCGCGCTGATCGCCTACGGCGTGAGATGCCCGAGCAGGAGCCGGCGCAGTGGGCGATCCGCGACGTCGCCGGATCGTGCTCGCACATTTCGGCCTGGCCGACGAGCGGCGCGCGGGCGCGAGCCGGCGCCTGCGCGGGAGCGCTACTTGACAACCGTGAACGCGAGCGACTTGGTGGCCGAGCGCAGCCCCCGTCGCTCGCCGACCAGCGTACCCTGTAGGCGCCCTGGCTTGAGCTTCTTGGCGGCGGCATCACGCCCTGGAAGGCCAGCTTGTTCGCGCCCGCGTGAGCCCGCAGCGTCTGGACGCCCGAAACAATCGTTCGTTTGCAGCCAGGCCTGCGGCGGTTCCGCAGGCTCTGCGCGACGCAGTCGCCGTTCACCCGCCGGCCGGTCAATCGCCGCGTGAACGTGAACGTCACGCTCGCCGCCTCGTTCAAGCTGAAGGAGATCGTCGTGCCGATCGGCGGCTTGCGCTTCGTCTTGACGCTCAGACGCGCCAGCGCGCTGCCCGCTCGCCAGCGACTGTGCGTCTGAGCGAGCAGGCTGAGAGGATCGGCCGCGTCGGAGCAGGGGCGGCGACCGACGGGGTCGTCCCGGTGGCGGTAATCGGCAGGGGCAGGCCCGGCGGCGTCACAGCGGGTCTCACGAACACCCAGGCCGCTCCGGCGTCGGCTCCGTCGATCGGCCCGCCGATCAACGCCGTGCCGCCATCCGCCGACAGGGCCGCGGCGGCGCCGAATTCGCTTTCGGGCACCGCTCCCGGCCCCCTGCAGCTTCGAGCCCTGCTGGCTCCAGCTCGAGCGCGCGCGGGCGAACTCCCAGGCTGCGCCCACCGGCGTCGCCGCGGGCATGTCGACGGGCCCGCCGATGAGCGCCGTGTTGCCGTCTGCGGACAGGGCGACGCCCGTGCCGAATCCGGCCGCGTCGGAGGCGTCGCTCGGAACGAGCTTCGAGCCCTGCTGGCTCCAGGTCCCGCCCGACCGGACGAACGCTCGCGCAGATCCGGAGCTGTCGTCCGCAGGGGCGCCCAGCAGAGCCGTATAGCCGTCCGCCGACAGTGCCACGCCCGTCCCCGAGTTCTCCCGCCCCTTTCTCGCCAGACCGGCGGTCAGCTTGGAGCCCTGCTGCGTCCAGCCTTTCACCGATTCGGTGAACACCCATGCCGCGGCCGGGCCATGAATTCTTTGGTCACGCCTTCGTCGTGGCGGCCCGCCGATCAGCGCCGTGCTTGCCGTCGGCGCTCAGCGCGACGCTGAATCCGAACTGCGCTTCGCCGCCCTCGCGGGTCGCCTGCTCAGCTGTTCGGCCCGGTCCTGAAGGTAGCTTGAGCCGGAGCGCTTGAACACCCATGCCGCCCCGGTCAGGCCGTTGTCGGGAAAAAAAGTAGGCACCGATGAGTGCCGTGTCATCGAGGCCGACAGCGCGCGACGCTCCGGGCCCGGAAGCGGCCACTGCCCACCTCTTCGCCCAGCCCCGGTGGAGCTTTGAGCCGAGCTGCTGCCCATTGCCGGACCCGAGCGGGTGAACGCCCACGCCGCTCCCACCTCGGTTTTCGCCGGTGACGTCCTCAGATCCCCCCGATCAGCGCCGTGTTGCCGTCGGAGGACAGCGCCACGCTGATCCCGAACTCGCCCCTCGCCTTCCCGATCTTCGCCCCTCAGCTTCGGGTCCCTGCTGAGTCCAGGTCGGAGCCGGAGCGCGTGAACACCCACGCCGCTCCGACCAGCATTTCTTTGACCCGAGATTTCGTCGCTGGGCCCGCCGATGAGCGCCGTGTTGCCGTCAGCGGAGAGGGCGACGCGGGCACCGAAGTTGCCGCCGCCTTCCTCTTCTTTCCCCGTCAGCTTGCCGCCCTGCTGGATCAGAGGATCGATCCGCAGCGCGA
>CAVRGV010000009.1:0-52900 GCA_963720855.1 uncultured Chloroflexia bacterium
TTTTCCGCCGGGTCGCCAATCCACATTTCCAGAGCCGAGGTTGAACATCTTTCGGCAGTCCTGCTCTACGATCTCGCAAATGAAATTCTCCAGAAGCAGTCGGGTGACGCGAGTGACTCAGTATTTCAGGTCGCACTCACCATCGTTCCGATTGCCGCCGAAGAATGACCAAGCCGCCCGAGCTTTCACCCGGGCCGCTGGCCATCGCACCGGCGACCAGCCATACTCCAGCGGTTCAAAACACGAAGGCGATCCCGACTTTTCTTTCCAATGATCAAGGAGAGTTCATGGACGATCGGCGATTCGATTCACTCGTGCGCACGATGGCCTCCGGCGCTAGCCGGCGTCAGGTGCTGAAGGGACTGCTCGGACTGGGAGCTGGGAGCGTTGGCGCTGCCGTCGTCGCTGGTGGGGCCGATGCGGCTCGCCGAGGCTATTCTGGGCCGAATGTTCAGCCGCCCCCCTCCTGCTACAACACGTGCCGTCCCGACCAATGCGGAGGCTCCGATGGGTGCGGAGGAACGTGCGGATGCGCGGAGGGCCGAACGTGTACCTCCTACGGCACCTGCGCCATTCCCTGCACCACGAGTGCCGATTGCCGCGGTTGCGCGTGTCGCCCGGTCGGCGACGAAGGGAGCTTCTGCATCGGAGCCACGCTTGGAGCATGCACCGAAAACTGCATCCAGGGCGTGCTTTGCTCCGGAGAGCGATGCTTTTTCCCCTGTTAGACGGTGACGTGCCCACGCGGAAGCATGATGCGGGCAACTTGCCACATTGGCCCCGGCATTTCACCAGGGCCGCTGTCGATGTCGATCGAGTGATCCGCAGCCGCTGGGCCGCCGTATCCCCATCAGTTCCTGGCCGTCTCGAGATTCGATGTCAGGGACCCGCTCGAGGGACTGTGCTTCCCTCTTGAGCACAAAACGCCGGAGGAGGCGCAAGACCCTCCGGCGTTTCTGTGTCTGTCGTAGCGTGCAACGAGCCGGCGATACCCTTGCTCCGCTCCGGCTTGGATGAACGCCCGGGCCGCGCTGAGCGCGTACCGGGCGAATGCTAGCAAGTGGGTGGCAACCACTCGGAATAGATCCATCCGAGCGCGACCTGGTTGTAAAAGACGCGCGCTTCATACGGCCCACCCGTCGTTGGGACGATGCCGTTCGTGGTCGAGAAGGAGCCATCCGAATTGGGGAAATTTACGCCGCCACCAAATGAGGTTTCGGCGGTCTGACCAATCACCCGATACGCGGCGCCATACGAGAATTGCGCGCCAACCACCAGACCCGTTGCTGAGCTGATGACCCGGCACTGCCCGCTGGGAAGCAGGACGAATGAAATCTGCGCGCTGGCCGGAACCCGCGTCGCCGTCGGGCTCGGTGGCACCGGTGTATTGGTCGAGGTATTGGTCGGCGGGAGCGGTGTGTTGGACGGCGTAGTTGTCGGGGTCGTGGTGGGCGGAACAGCAGTGTTCGTTGGTGGCACTGCCGTATTGGTTGGTGGCACGGCCGTATTCGTGGGCGGCACAGTCGTGCTGGTTGGCGTAAACGGCACGCAGGCGTTATTCAGGCAGCGGCCGCTGGTGCAGTCGAAATCGGTGCAACACGCGCCCGGTGGCAGGCAAACCCCACCGCAGACCAGCTGGCCCAAGGGACAGCAGAGCTCTTCCCCGTAACAGATGCCGTTGCAGCACGCGCCATCGCAACAGACCGAATAGTCACCGGTTGGGCAACAGTCGCCGCCACAGTTCTGGGTTCCACTGGGGCAGCAGCACCCGGTGGCGCAGGGGGTCTGGCTGCCGGGACAGCGGGGTGGCCGGGAAACCGGCGTCGGTCGCGGCGCCGCCTGGACGTCGTCCCCGATGGCGATCCGGCCAACGGCGGCAATCCCCCCGAGTCCCAGCAACGTCTTCAGCGCCGCACGTCGCGATCCACGCTGACCGAGCGCTCGGGTGAATGCGTCGAATCGCCGATCGTCCATGGTCTGTCCCTCCATCGGGAAGACATGCTCGCAACTGGCCACAGTGTGTGGCTAGTCGAATCGTATGGAGTACGGAAGGTCGCGGATACCCTGCGAAAGAACTGTTTGGGATCATACGCGGGAGTCAGAGGAGAAGAGATGCTTCGCGTTCGCTCAGCATGACGGTTGGGGTGGGGTCGGAAGCGCGTTGTGGGCTACAGCGGCCCTCCATTCCGTTGCGGTTCCAATCAGGATGGCAATGGAGTGGAGGGCCTAGACGAACGGCGTCTGGGTTACGAGATGTCGCCGGCGTTGCCGTTCCCGGTTGGCGACCAGTTTGGGATCGCGACTCGTCTGGCTATTCCTGGCATGTCACGCTGCCCGGACAAAACACGAACCCCTGGATTCCCGCAGCGTAGCTGGCTAATACCAACAGGAGATATCGTCCCAAGCGCAGCACCCTGATGGAGTGCAATTTTGTCCCTCTGGGCAGCAAGTTCCCGAGACACCGCAGTAGTTCGAGCTGTCTGGGGTACACGAGGGCGGAGGGGGAGTCGGGGTGGGTGAGGGGAGAGACGGCCCGCTAAACCCTCTGCGGGCGGCGTCAGTATCACCCAGCAGCGCGGCGCTGATCGCCGCGGTCCCGCCGAGGCCAAGGAGCACCTTGAGGAATCCGCGCCGGTTGCCCGCGCCCGCCTGCCGTGTGAGCGTGTCGAACTTGCGATCATCCATGCTTCGAACCTCCAGAACATCAGGTCAACTGGACAAACGGTTCCGAGGAATTTGGTTTCGCTGAATCGCCCGTAGCGTAACCGCGAATCGCCGGTAGCGCCATCGAGGCTGGGAAGCCCTTCGAGAAAGCCCTCTCGGTTCCTGGTGGCCTGGTGGGGAGACACATCGATCTGTCGAACATCATCCGCGGAGCGATACAACCTTCGCTGTTACGAGAGCGGGGCCCAAAGGAGAGCCGCTCATTCCGGTGGAGCGGGAGGATGCTGGATCGTCACGTGACGTCGCAGGTGACGCTCAGTCCGGGTTGAGGTGGAGGCCGTAGTGCTCGGCGGCGTGGCGGATCTTCTTCTTGATGGTTTCGCGGTCGGGCTCGCTGTATTCGTCCGCGTCTTTGGGGTTATGGATATACGCCCAGGCGGCTTTGACGTGTTCTTCGGTGTCGATGGGGTACTTGTTGTTGGTGGGATCGGCGAACTCGACATTGCCGTACTTCTTGATCCCCTCCTCGGGGTTCACATCTTCTCGCTTTTTGATGGCCATTGCGGTGCTCCTTGCGACGGAACGACGATTCGATTCGAGGTCAATGCTACGACGCTCGCGCGCGCCTGTCCCGACACGGTCAGACTGCCGCTTCGAGCTCGTCGTCGTCCAACTCGAGCGGGGGCTGGAGGGAACGCCAGGCCAGCGTTCCCTCGATCAGGGTCAGCAGCCAGATAATCAATGCCGTCAACACACACCACTGGCAGACGGCATGGATGACGAAGAGCTCCAGGTAGGTGAGATAGACGGCAAAGACCGCGCCGGCCAGCGCCAGGCCGAAGGTGGCCAGCGTGATGGTGTCCGCCCAGCCGGGCCGCGCCCGGCGCAGCAGGAGCAGGACCGTCATCGTGACGAACATCCCGAGCCCGAGCAATGCGACCGGGACGCCCTCCAGCTCGGCATAGGGGCTCTTCTGCACGGTATGACAACCGCCCACCGCGCAGACCAGCAGATCGTCCCGGTAGTGGACCAGGGTGAGATAGGCGGAGACCGCGATCCCGCCCAGCGCCAGGGCGAGCGAGATCGCGGTCAGCCGGCTACTGATTTGCGAGGGCTGCATCGAGCGTCTGCTTCATCGAGTCCCAGCCTTGCCATTGGATCAATTCGCCGTTCACGACAAAGGAGGGCGTGCTGCTGACACCGAGCGCGCTGGCTTCCTGATGCATCGCCTGCACCGCGGCCGCAGTGGTGCCGTCATCGAGGCAGGAAGCGATCTGGTCGCGATCGAGACCGGAAAGCTCGGCCATGTCGAGCAGGCGGGATCGGCTCAGGTTCCCCAGATTCTCGCCGTAGTGATTCGCGTAGATGGTTTCGTGATAGGGCCAGAAACCGTCCTGATCGATCGAGCAGGCGGCGGCTTCGGCGGCGGTGATCGAATCGTCGCCCAGAAAGGCGAGATCGCGGAACTCGAAGCTGACCTTGCCGGTCGCGATATAGCCCGAGAGGAGCTCCGGGAAGACCTGATCGTTGAATGCGGAGCAGGCCGGGCACTGGTAATCGCCGTATTCGATCAGATGCACCGGCGCGTTTGGATCGCCGATCACGCGGCCGTCGGTCGGGATGCCGTCGAACGCGGCAGCTTCGGCCACATGCAGGGTGGGCAGATCGCTCGAATCCCGGTTGCTCCAGATCAGCCCTCCCGCCACGATGACGGCCAGGGCGATCGCCCCGCCGATCAAAAGGAGACGTCGCTTTCGGGCGCGCTCGGCCTCGGCCCGAACCTGGTTGCGGGTTTTGCGTCTGGAATTGCTCTTGCTGTTGCTGTCGGCAGATGATGCCATGGGTCGGTCTCTCCATCGAAATGACGAACGTCGAACTGCCGCTTCCGGTGAAGCGGTGCGTCGTCTCGATCGCGTGGCACGGCGCAGCGGCGGATGCCGCTTACCGGGCAAAGCGCGATCAGTCGATGGATTTCGGTGGGGGTGCGTCTGGCGGACCAGCGCGGCTGTCGATGGGGTTCAACGCGGGCGGTGGGGCATAAAAATCGCTCGATTCCTCATCCAGCTGGATGGTGGAGACGAGGTAGCCGGGCACGAACGGTTGCGTGTCGAAGGTGGCGGGATGCTCGGCGACTCGCGGGGTCGAGCTGTCGCCGCAATCGAGCGGCAAGGTGTCCAGCAGATGCTGAACCAGGGAACGAGCCGCCTGTGCGCCAACCGGGTCGGACGGTACGTCCGCCGGTGCGTCGATCTGCTGGGTCGCCGGAATGTCGATGGTCGCCGCAGCGGCCGCGATGGGGGTTTGCGCGCAGGTCATTGGCAGCGCGAAACCGGCTGCGGCAATCGTGATCAAGGTGAAGAGGCGAAGCAGTGTCGACATAACAAGCAACCAGGCCGGACGGGTACGACCGTCATCCAGCAGGGAGAAGTGTAGTCCTTTTGGCGTGCAATGCGGACCGCTAGGTGAAGGTCATGGGGGCAGGCGCGGCGGCCCCCGAACCGATGATGAAGCAGATTCCCCCGGTTGGTACCACCGAGCAGGTGGAATCGGTGGGGTCGATCTCGTGCTGGTAGGGAATGACCTCGATGGACGTGCTGGCGCTACGTTGCGCTGGCACCGGCATGACGATGTTCAGCGGTTGCACGGCATTCGATTCGCGCGCCGACCAGAGATAACCCGCGAAGAGGAGCGCCACCCCCAACAGGAGCGCAACTCCCCAGCACTGTGACAAGCGGCTCCCTCTGGGCAAAACCGTGAAAGTTGTTGGTGGTGTGGTGTCGTGCATCGGCTCGCAGTACAGGAAAAGCTGCGCGGGTACATTCGAGACGATTCTAGGGCGCGATTCTAAAGATTTGCTGATCTTGCACACGCGGGCGTTGGGTAATTGCCGGCACGGGCCCGGCGGCTACGAACGAGGTCGAGGTTCGGGAGGGGCCGAATCAATCGAAGACGAGCGCACTCCCCAGGCCGGGCGGCGGGCGATTGGCGCAGTTCGAGGTCGAGGGCGCATCGTTGAAGCGGTCGACCACCCAGCCGAGCACCGTCAGCTCCGATTGCTTCTCCGCGTCATGCGGCGTATCCAGGTATTGCAGGAAGGTGACGTCTTCCCCTTCGGCGCACCGGCGCGCGGCTTCATCGACACTGCCCTGGAACGGGATGACCTGGTCGGCGGTGCCGTGGACCAGCAAGAGCGGAGTGGACACCGGCCCGGTCGGGGTGTTTTCCGCGATCAGGCCGCTCCACGGTTCGGTGGTCATCGGGTCGATGGCCAGCAGATCGCCCCCAGTGGGAATGTTGCGGATTTTGAGGTACGCGAGCGGCTGGGTGATGCACGTCTTGGCCAGGAGTTCCGATTCTTCCACGTAGTCGGGCTGAATGACGCCATCGAGCGGGATACCGTAGGCGTCGCTCCACGCATAGAAGACGAAGGGGAAGAGAATGGCGCCGATGCGGTCTTGGCTGCGCGCCTCCAGGATGCCGGCCAGATCGAACGCGCCCGCCTGGGTGACCGTTCCCTTCAGGGTGAGCTCCGGGGTGTAGTCGCCCACCATCTGGGAGGCGAACATGGCGGAATTCCCACCCTGGGACGCACCGATGATCGCGAAATCGGCGCCGGCATCCGGCACCAGATTGCGGGCGGCGCGCACCGAATCGAGCACGGTTTGCCCTTCCACCTTCCCGACGAGATAAGGGCTGATCCCCGGTGTGCCGATGCCGGGATAGTCGGTGACGGTCACCACGAAGCCCTGGTCGATCATGGTCTGCAACAGATCGAGGTGGGAGAGCGCGTCGGGGAGCTGGCTGGTAGCGCAATAGGGATAGATCCCCTGCGTGCCCCGGGCAATGGCCAGCACCTGCCGCGGCGTCTCGGACGGGGCCGTCGGCGCGATGACCAGCCCGGAAACGGCGATCGGTTGATCGTTCAGATCGTTCGACAGGTAGAGCACTCGCCAGGCCTGGGCGCCCGTCGGGAGATCGCGCGTAATCGCTTCGGTGCGGATCACATCACCCGGTGCGCCGGCGGTGAGCGGATTGGGCGGGGTGTAGAACGAGCCGGGCTGGATCGGGGTCGTTGCCTTGTTGAACCAGACGTAGACTCCGAAGAGCAGGCAAAGCAGCACCAGGCCGATGACGATCGACCAGTCCTTGAGCCGGTGTTTCCAGGTTTTCGGCGATGCGGCCATGGGGTGATGTCTGCTCCCTGAGTACTGGATACGGCCACCGATCGGCGACGCGCGAGATTCCGCTAGTATGCCCAGAGAAATCGCACCCTGCTCGGTCGCCGGAATTGCACGCGAGTGACCGGTGGGGGTATGGTGCAGAGACAGATTCACACTGGCTGGCGACGAGGAGGAACAGGTCCATGGCAGGTTCGATTCCCACACGACAATTTGGCAAGCATGACGAGCAGGTCAGCCTGCTCTGCGTTGGCGGGGCGCACCTGGCGCAGCCGAAATGTTCGGAAGAAACCGCGATCCGCATCGTGCACGAGTGCATGGATGCCGGCGCGACCTTCATGGACAACGCCTGGGAGTACAACGACGGCGAGTCGGAACGGCGCATGGGCAAGGCGCTGGCGATGGACGGTCGCCGCAAGGACGCGTTCCTGATGACCAAGGACTGCGCCCACGACCGCAAGGCGAACCACTCGATGTGGAAGCTGGAAGATAGCCTGCGCCGCTTGCAGACCGACTATCTCGATCTCTGGCAGCTGCACGAGGTCGTCTGGGATGACGATGTCGACTGGATCTTCGCGCCGGGCGGTTCCGCCGAAGCGTTGCTGAAAGCGAAGGAAAAGGGCCTGGTGCGCTACATCGGCTTCACCGGTCACAAGGACCCGAATATCCACAAGCGCATGCTCTCGCAGGGCTTCCCGTTCGATGCCGTGCAGATGCCACTGAATGTGCTCGATGCGCATTACAAGAGCTTCGAGCAGGAGATCGTTCCCCTCTGCCAGGAGCAGGGGATCGCGGTGATCGGCATGAAGTCGTTCGCCTCTGGCGATATCTTCAAGGAATCCGACATTACCCCGCAGGAAGCGTTGCGCTACGCCATGAGCTTGCCGGTAGCGACGATCGTCTCGGGTATGGACAGCATCGAGGTGATGAACCAGAATCTCGCGGTTGCGCAAAACTTCGAACCGCTGACCGACGAGGAACGGGCCGGAATTCTGGCGCGGTCTCAACCGCACGCCCACGGGAAGTATGAGCGTTTCAAGACCACCTACGATTTCGAGGGCAACGTCGGCCGCGCCGCGCACGACTATCCGGTGAAACTGAGCTCTATCGCCGCGGACTAGATCACTCTATGATGAGCGGGGCGGCGCAGGATTGCGCCGCCCTTTTTTCATGTTGCGAGAAGGACTTCATCATGACTGACGACGTTTCCCGGCCGAGCTCGATCCATTCCCGCCGCAGGGTGCTGGCGGCCACCGCGCTGGCGAGTCTTGGCGGTGCAGCCCTGGTCGCTCGTGGCGCCAGCGCACAGGACGCCTCCCCGGTTCCCATGGACGATGACGAGGCCACCTTCCTCTTCGTGCAATCGGGCTTCACCTCGGGCATCCTCGACAAAGCAACCGATGGGGTGCAAAGCTGGCTGCTGGTGCTGCAAGGGGCGCCGGCACAGACGGTCTTCTTCTCCGACCGGCCGCAGCGGATTGCCGGGGCGATGTCCACCCAGCAATTTCTCGAAACGCTCGACTTCTCGTCCGACGATCCGCCCAACGCGGCCCTCGTCATCGGCACTGAGGTCGGCGCCGATGTGGTGATCCTCGAGCTGACCCAACCCGCCTACGATGCGGACGCCGGCACCCTGACCTATATCACCAAAATCCTCGATGTCGACATGCTGGAAACCAGCGGCTACGGCTTCCCAACCGATCCACTTGGTCCCGACAGCTATCCGGCGGAGTTCGGACCGGCCAGCCTCTTCATCGATTCAGCGGTGGGTTGCAATCCCCTGGATCCTCGCGGCTGCTGAGACGCTGAATCCTGCCAGCGTACAATCTGAGGCGTCGTCGGCTCGCTCATGCTCACCTTCGTGATGGTGAGCGAGTCCGAGTCACGTCATTCCCGGAGGGCAGCGCCGACATGATCAGCCTCCAGCATCCTAGGGCCGTCGACCAAACGGTAGATGCGTTGAAGTTTCTGAGCGACGGCAATCGCCTGCGCATTCTGTCCGCCCTGGCGCAGGCGGAAACGTGCGTCTGCGACCTCATCGACGAGCTCGGGCTCTCCCAAACACTGGTTTCCTACCACCTTGGAAAACTGCGCAAAGCGGGACTGGTGCGCGTTCGGCGCGACGCCCAGTGGAGCTACTACTCACTCGACCAGGAGGCTTGGCAGCAACTGGTCGCGCCGCTTGCGTCCCTCGTCGTGACGGCCCCATTGCCTGCCGCAGCCAGATATGGCGCGAGCCATCGCTGCGACAGCGTGCCGGCGGATCCGAGCCGTGGGGCCTGCATGTCTGAAGACGATTCCTGCCTGCCTGGTGCTGCACGGTAGCGGAAAGGCATCGATCACCTTCGACGAGGCCAGAGCGGAAAGCCCCGCGCGTCTTTGATTCCCCTTTCATATGAACGCTTAATTCCTGGATAACATTGTTCTCTTTCCGGAGCCGTACGATTGCGCCGCGCTATATGAGCCTGCACTCATATACTGACGTGAACATGAGTGTCCATTGATATACGGCGACGGTTTGGAGTTCCGGCAATGCGGCATCGATTCGTGAGTGTACTGATCGTCATCGTGCTTGGAGCGCTTGGCGGGGTGTCGACCGCGCAGGCTACCCAGGAGCCTGGCACGCCGATCGTCGCGGAGTATCAGCCGCAGACCGATCTGGCGACCCTGGATGGGGTGATAACCGCCGATGGGTCGTCGACGGTCTATCCCATTACCGACGAAGCCGGGTTGCGCTTCATGGAGTTGGCCGGAGATGTCCGCATGTCCGTGTCGTTCTCCGGTACCGGTGACGGATTCCGCAAGTTCTGCGACGGGGATATCGACATCCAGAATGCGTCGCGCCCCATCGAGTCGGATGAAATGGAGCTCTGCGCCGCGAACGGTGTGGAGTACTACGAGTTCGAAATTGCCTATGACGGCATCACCGTGGTGGTCAACCCGGAAAATGACTTCGTCGACTGCCTGACGGTCGAGCAGCTCGAATACCTCTGGCGTCCGGAGGAGAATGCCGATACTTGGGCCGATCTCGATCCTGCCTGGCCAGATGAGGTGATCGATCTCTACGGCCCCGGACCGGCATCAGGCACCTTCGATTACTTCACGCAGGTGATCCTGGGCGAAGAGGGAAAATCCCGTACCGATTATTTTCCCAGTGAGAACGACGGTGCGCTGGTGTTAGGCGTCGCTGAGGAGGAAGATGGGCTGGCCTATTTTGGATTTGGCAATTACCAGGTCAGCCGCGATGAGCTCAAGCTGGTTGCCGTCGACTCCGGCAGCGGGTGTGTCGCGCCTTCGCTGGAAACCATCGCCGACGGCAGCTACGCGCCACTCTCCCGCCCGCTCTACATCTATGTCACGGCCGAGGATCTGAGCCGCCCCGAAGTACAGGAGTTCCTCCGATTCTATCTCGGCAATGCGGAAGCGATCGCCACCGACGCCGGATACGTGCCAGCCCCCGACCAGGACTATGCTGACGACCAGCTCAAGCTGGAAGCCGCCATCAGCGGCAAGCTGCCGCCCGATGGCCCGCAGTAGCATGGAGCGGAATCGAGTTCTGTTCGAAGAGTCGCGGAGGCTGCTGGCCGAAGCCATCGGCACCTTTGGGCTCGTCTTTGCCGGCTGCGGCGCCATCGTCATCGAGGCTGAGACCGGGGCCGTCGGGCATATCGGTATCGCCATCACGTTCGGCTTGATCATCATGACCATGATCTACGCTATAGGGCACATTTCCGGCGCGCATTTCAATCCCGCGGTCACACTTTCCTTTGCTATCACCCGGCACCTGCCCTGGCGACGCGCGATTGGCTATTGGACGGCGCAGCTGGTGGGAGCAATCGCCGCCGCGGTGGTGCTGCGGGAGCTGTTCGGCAACACCGCGAATCTCGGGACGACCCTCCCCAATGGGTCGGATCGCCAGTCGCTGGTGCTCGAAGGGTTTCTGACCTTCTTCCTCATGTTCGTGATCATCTCGGTCGCCACCGATGTGCGCGCCGTCGGCCAGGCCGCCGCCATAGCGATCGGTGGCACCGTGGGACTAGAGGCGATGTTCGCCGGGCCGATCTCCGGCGCCTCGATGAACCCGGCCAGATCGCTCGGACCAGCGCTGGTCTCCGGCACCTGGGAATCCCAATGGATTTACGTCGTCGGCCCACTCACCGGCGCGGTCCTGGGGGCGCTGTGCTACCAGTTCATTCGGGGAGAATCCCATGGCAGCAAATGACATGGCCGTGTCAGCCTGCAGACCGACGGAGTTTTGCGTCCCATGACGACTCGCATAGCCATCTTTTCCGACATGCACGGCAATCTTGCCGCCACGCAGGCGGTGCTCGACGCGATCGACCAGGCCGCGCCGGATGCGGTCTATTGCCTGGGTGATCTCGTTGGGTACGGGGCGTTTCCCAATGAAACGACTGAGCTGATTCGCTCCCGCCAGATTCCCACCATCATGGGGAATTACGACGACGGTGTGGGATTCGACCGCGACGACTGCGGTTGCGCCTACAAAGATGCCGACGAAGCCGAGCGGGGGCAGCAGTCGCTCGCCTGGACGCGACGCGAAACGACCGAAGAGAACAAGGCCTATCTGCGCACGCTCGATCCGGAAATCCGCTTCGAAGCGGAGGGGCAGCGGGTCCGGCTGGTGCACGGAAGTCCCCGGCGCATGAACGAATATCTCTTCGAGGATCGCGACCCCCGCAGCCTGGAGCGAATTGCGCAGCAGGCCGAATGCGAGGTGCTGGTGTTCGGTCACACGCACCAGCCCTGGGTGCGGACCATCGAGCACGTCCTCTTCATCAACGATGGCAGCGTTGGTAAACCAAAGGATGGCGATCCGCGCGCGGCATGGGCGCTACTGACGTTCGAACCGGATAAGAAACCGGTGGTGCAGATCGAACGGGTTCCCTACGACGTCGCCGCGATGGCAGCGGCGATTCGCGCGGCCGATGGATTGCCCGATCACTTTGCGCGCGACCTGGAGACGGGTGGCCGGCACTAGCGACGGACCCAAACTGAAAAAGGCAATATGAAGGCCCCTTCGACTCCCCGATCCAGGGAGCTGAAAGGGCCTTGTTGTTGTGCATCCAGTGGCGGTCAGGCGCCAGACGCGCCGCCCGGCAGATCGTCGAAGTCGGCCGGGTCGGGCAGCGTGCCATCGAGCTGGTCCCAGTAGAAGTCGGTGATATCGGCCTTGTACTTGTCCGGCACGAAGTTGCGATACGCCATCGTCTGCAAACCGAGATGCATCAACTCGCGCCCAAACGGCAGGTTGTGCAGGATGTTCGCAACCGCGACATGCCGTTGATGGTTGAAGTTTGGCAGCTCCCCGGCCAGGAAGCGGCGAATCACATTGCTGTATTGCCGTTCGATGCTGATCGAGCGGATCGATCGTTTGGGTTTGCCATTGCGTGACACAGAGGTCGACATCGTTGCTTCCCTGGGTAGTCGTCAGGTGGATGCCTGGGACGAGACGGAGGATCGATTGATACTGGCGCCCGCGGCGTCATCCGGAAAGAAGCGCGTCCGCAACCAGAGCGAGACATAGACGAGCGCGATGAGCACCGGCACCTCGATCAAGGGACCGACCACGCCCGCCAGCGCCTCGCCCGAGGTCACCCCGAAGACACCGATGGCAACCGCAATCGCCAGCTCGAAGTTGTTGCCGGCCGCGGTGAAGGCCACCGCCGCGGTCTCTTCATAGTCGAGACCGATACGCCGCGCGCTAAAGAACGAGACAAAGAACATCACCATGAAATAGATCACCAATGGCAGCGCGATGCGCAGCACATCGAACGGGTTCTCCAGCAAATGATCGCCCTGCATCGCGAACATGATCACGATCGTGTAGAGCAACCCGAGCAGCGCGGTCGGCCCGATCTTGGGCAGGTAGCGATGCTCGTACCACTCCTCACCCTTCTGGCGGACCAGCACGATGCGCAGCACGATGGCCGCCACTAACGGGATGCCGAGAAAGATCAGCACATTCCTGGCGATCTCCCACATGGAAATGTCGATCGTGGTGGTTTCCGCGCCGAACCAACCGGGGATCTCGGTCAGGAAAAGCCAGCCGAGCACGGAGTACATCACGATTTGGAAGACGGCGTTGAATGCCACCAAAACCGCCGCCACATCGCCATCGCCGCAGGCCAGCGAGTTCCAGATCAGCACCATCGCGATGCAGCGCGCCAGGCCGATCAGGATCAACCCGTTGCGATAGGCGGGTTGATCCGGAAGGAAGATCCAGGCCAGCGCGAACATCAGCAACGGACCGACGATCCAGTTGAGGGTCATCGAGAGACCGAACAGCTCCCGCCGTCCCTGGAAGCGCCCGAGTGTTTGGAACTTCACCTTGGCCAGCACCGGATACATCATCCAGAGCAAGCCAAGCGCCAGTGGAAGGGATACACCCGTCAGTGTGACCCGGTCGAGTTGGTCGCCGAACCCGGGAAAAACTTTGCCGATCACGATACCCAGGGCCATGGACAGCACGATCCAGAGCGGAAGAAAGCGGTCGATGGTCGAGAGGCGGCCCGCGGGTGTCGCCGGTGAAATCTCGAGGTTCAGCGATTCGGTTGCCATGTTCGCGAGGTTCCTCTATCCCAATTCCGCTGGTTCGACGGGTGAATCGGTCGCATGCGTTTCGCCAGGCAGCGAGCCGAGCAATTTTTCGACGATGACGCAGTCTTTCCATACGCCGTCGAGCGTTCCGTGACGCTCGTAGATCCCGACGACGCGAAAACCGGCGCGCTCGTGCAACCGCAGGCTGCCGGTGTTTTCCGGAAAGATGCGCGAGAGCAGTTTCCAGAAGCCGCGGTCCGCATAGGCGGTCGCGAGCGCATCGAGCGCTTGCAGGCCGGCTCCCTTGCCGCGATGAGCCCGATCGACATACACCGAGTGCTCGGCGATTCCCGCGTAGCAAGGGCGTTCGCGGTAGGCGCTCGCGGTTGCCCAGGCGATCACCTCGCCATTCTCTTCGACCACCACGGTCGGGAATCGGTGGCCTTTGCGCCGAAGCTGATCTGAGACCAGCTCCGGCGTGCGCGGCTCGATTTCGAACGTCGCGATACGCTCCTCGATGCCCTGGTTGTGAATGCGGGCAAGAGCAACGGCATCGGCGTCGGTAGCGAATCGCGTGTGTGCCATCGTCGGCGGCTTACGTCTTGGTCGCGCGGACAAAGGCACTGATCAGCTGACCGCCCGAGTCGGCATAACGGGCATAGGCCGATTCGTCCCAGCTTCCGGTCGGACCGCAGCAGGAGTCTTCATCGCCACGCAGGCTGTCGGCCAGCTCGCGCGGATCGTAGACCCGGGTCACCTCGACCTCGATCCCCTGGAATCCGGCCTCGGTCAGCAGGCGACGATATTCCTGCTCTTCCAGGGCGCCGGCGACACAGCCGACCCAGGCTTGCATATCGGCGCGCAATTCGGCCGGAAGCTCACCCTGGGCGACCACATCGGAAACCGCGAAACGGCCACCCGGTTTGAGCACGCGATACGCCTCGCGCAGCACCTGGCCTTTGTCCGACGAGAGATTGATGACGCAGTTCGAGATGATCACATCGACCTGATTATCCGGCAGCGGAATCTGCTCGATGGTCCCCTTGAGGAACTCGACGTTCTCCGCGCCCGCCGCTGCTTTGTTGCGGTTGGCGAGCTCCAGCATCTCGTCGGTCATATCCAGCCCGTAGGCAAAGCCGGTCGGACCGACCCGCCGTGCTGACAGGAGGACATCGATGCCCCCTCCGGAGCCGAGATCGAGCACGACCTCGCCCGCGTGCAGCTCGGCCAGCGCGGTCGGATTGCCGCATCCCAGCGAGGCGGCCAGCGCATCGGTGGGAATTTCCGCCGCCTCGCTCGCTGAGTAGAGATTGGAGGTCACCGGATCGAGCGAGCTGGTCGAGCAGCAGGAGGGAGCGCAACAGCCGCCCTCGGATTCCAGCACGATCCGGGCGCGATCGGCGTATTTGTCTCGCACGACCTCGCGCACTTCGATGACGGGTTTGTTGGTGGTGGACATGGCGATACTCCTTATTTACTGGCATATAGACGATGGTCTATATAAGCCGTGAAAAAAAAGCGATCAGGCTGCGGCGGTAGCCTCGGGAGCCACCTGGCCAAACAGGCTCCGCAATGCTGCGACGCCGCGCTGATCGGCCGAATAGTAGGCCCAGACACCGCGTCTGGACACCGTGATCAGCTCAGCTTCCCGCAACACTTTGAGGTGATGCGAAATGGTTGGCTGACTGACCTCGAACCGGGCAACGATGTCGCACACGCAGATCGGCTGGTCCTGTGCCGCGATCAGGCGAAAGATCGCCAGCCGGGTCGGATCGGCCAATGCTTTGAACCCACCGATCAACTTATCTTCCGCGTTCTCAGATAGGGGAACCGGAATGAGCAGGCTCGCACAACATTCTACTGGTCTCGTCCTCGTTGCCATGGCTGGATCGTATCGCATATATAGATGATTGTCAATATGTTGTGCCGGCTTGATGTTTCGCCCATCTCCCTCGTCAGACGTGAAGCGTAAGCCGCGTCATCCCGTCCACGAGCTGGGCGGCATAGGGCGGGTTGAACCGGGCACTCGACTGGGTGAGCCGGAACCAGCCGATGCGTATCGCCGACGCGGCGATCTGGAGTCCGATGTCCTGCGGCAGTGGAGAGACCGACTGGTACCCCTGGACGATGAAGGGAAGCGCCTCCGGAATGTGCAGCGCTACGTGGCCCAGATCGAACGTTGCTTCAGCGCCGCGGATCTCGCCAAAGTCGATGACGCCGGTGTATCGCCCACTCGTCGCGAAGATATGGCTGGTATCGAAGTCGCCATGCGCCAGTACCGCGCGTTCCGGATCGTGCGGCGTGATCTGGGCCAGCGCATTGAGCCGGTCGAGCAGCTCGAGTTCGAACCAGTCGTCGAGTGGATGCGCGGTAAGATCGGCGGCGAAGTCGTCCCAGCGTCCGAACGGAGCCGTGAGCCGGGTGGGCAAGCGGATCGTCCCGCCTGACCCAGCCGAACCCAGCCACTGGCACCTGATTGATGCGCGCAAGATCTGCCCCGGCCGCAAACAGCGCTGGAGCAGGGTCGCCGGGCATCGCATCATCCAGTGACGATCCAGGGATGGCCGTCGTGAGCATGACCGAACGTTCCAGCACCGGATCGAACGGCTCGTAGCCAATCACCGCCGGAACCCGCGCGCCGTAGCTCAGCAGCACCTCGTGCGCCAGCGCTTCCGGTCCGAGACTCACTTCCGCTGTTTCGGAGAGCCGCAGATAGCACGACTGCGCACCCAGCTCGACCCGAAAGACCGGTGTCGATCTCCCACCGGTTGCAGGCGAAATCGTCAGCTCGTCCGCATCGCAGCCGAGCCATGCCGCGGCCAGCTCCGCAGCACGGTCCAGTTGGGGTTGGCTGAGTGTGAGTGAGACCAGAATGGCCGGCTCCCCGCTCAGGCTGCTGGCGAAGCGACCGGCGACGCTTGCGGGGTCCAGACCACACTGGCCGGCTCGTTCGGATCGAGCAATGTCGATGCCAGAATGATCACCGGATCGGGTCCCAGATTCTCACCGTAGTGCACGACGCCGTCGATCTCGACCACCGAATCCCCTGGATGCAGCTCGGTGGTTTCCCCCGGCGCGATCAGCTCGGAAGCCTCCGGCGTGCCGTCGTGCGCGGCGCGCGTGACCGGAATCGATCCGCCGGTAACCACGTGGTAGGTGAGCACGCCGGACTCGATATAGGCGGCTTGCATGCCGGGATGGGTATGCATCGGCAGAACTACGCCGGCCGGAATGTCATAGCGCACCAGTTGCAGCACCTGACCATCTGCCGCTTCCGGCGAGCCTTCCACCAGCACATCGCGCACCGCCACAACGGTCGACGCCACGGCCGGCCGATCCTCCCGGACCGTGAACTCGGTGATCCCGATCAGCAACGCTCCGGCAAACGCAAAGCCGATCAGCGCCTGTCGCCACGATTTCGAATCCGATTGCTTCATCGTTCTGCTCCCCGTCGACCGAGCTCGACCGCGCTGTCGTGGATTCCATCCGTTCGAGGAGCCATGCCTCGACGCGTATTTGCGCCAGCATATCCGGACACGGGCAGACGGGAAAGACGGCAGCGCCGGACAAGCGGCGCTGCCGTCAGAAGCGCGCTACATCCCGGTCGGCATGGCAGGCAGGGGCTGACCGGTTTCCAGCAGGGTTTTGAGACCGGAAGCGATCAAGGCCCAGCCGTCGCGGAACCCGGCCGTAATCTTCAGTGACGGATCGAGCCCTTCGTGCACGGTGGTGAGCTTCACCATTTCCGGGCCGAGCGTTTCGATCTCGTAGGTCACGCGGCTGGTGTAGCCCGCCTTTTCGGCTTCCTCATCCCAATGCGGTTGAAAGGTCATGACCAGCTTGTTCGGCTCGTCGATCTCGAGCACCTCACCGCTGATCATGCTGAACCCATCTTCCGTCACCATGCGGTACGGGGAGCCAGGTTTCCAGTCGGACTCGATCGCGGTGCCAAAGTAGTACTGCCGGGTTATGGCGCCATCGGTCAGCGCCTGCCAGAGCTTCTGCGGGGTGGTGCGAATGTAGACCTCGTAGACGTTGGTGACGAGGGTGGGTGACGCGATCATCGACGATTCCTCCAGACCATATTTCAAGAACGTGAGCGACTGGGCGATCGGCTGGGCAAACTTCAGCACCCAGCGGTCGTAGACCAGTTGAATCGGTACGCGATTGAGATAGTGCAGTTTTTCCCGGCCAGATCTGCGGGTGACGATCAGCCCAGCCTCTTCGAGGATCTTCAGGTGCTTCATGGCGCCGAACCGGGTCATGGGCAAATGACCCTGCAGCTCCAGCAGGGTTTGCCCATCCCGCTCGTGGAGCAGGTCGAGCAGGTGTCGCCGGTTCGGATCCGCGAGTGCCCTGAAAACGGGCTCCATATCTTCCATCGCCACTGCATCATAGGTGACCATATGGTCACATGTCAAGAGGATTCGAAAATCATGAGACGACGTATCGTTGTTTTCAGGTTGCAGCTTCTGCTTATGTAGTTCCCCGTGTGATCGGCGACCCTTGGGAATGAATTCGGTGGGTAGGAAGTGGGTTCGCGGAGTGTTGCGCCGTTAATGCATGGCAAATACTGGAGTTGCGATGTTCGCGTCGGGGCGCACGAACAATGGGTTGCCGGGATGTTGAAAACACCGCTGGAGCGCTCAGGAGTTCTCTCACGAGGTCTTTTCTATGGCACGATCCTGTTTGGGCAAAACGGTCGTCTTGCTCCTTCCCCGGCATCCGCGCCACCCGCGTTTCCCACGAGGACGGCTGCAACATCGCATGCGGTGAGCGGGAGCGAGGGTGATCTAACCCTTGTCCGGTCAGCCTTGCTTCTGCTCACCTATCCCGGACATCGATAGTCGTCATGATCGAGCGTGCTTCGACGTCAGTGTCTCGCATCGCTCCCAGACCCATTTCGAGTCATGCCTCCGCCAAGGGAGAGAGCTGGGCAAGCGAGACGATCATGCCCGCGTTCCGTAGCCAGTCATCTGGCGACATCTGCGTGCCGTCTTTCCGATGTGTTTCGAAGACGGCATCGCCCAGGGCCCCTCGGCAGCGCGTTTCGGCGCGCGCATACCCCGGCCGGTCGAATGGCATCAGTTCTCGTCCTCCGACGATGAGCATGTCGTCGGCGGCGCCGAGCAGGCGGGCGGCAGTCGTAAAGAGCCCGATTGCGGCAGCTACATCCGCCAACCCAACCAGGGGTCTGTACCAGCGTGACGAGCTTTCGCTCTGCAGCCAGGTGCGTAGACACTGTTCGTAATGCTCCGCGCCCAGATCGAGCCTCCCGTTGGCCACCGCGAATATGCCCTGATACCACTCGCTTGCCGCGCGCCAGTCGAGATTGCCTATCGTCTGGAATATCGCTCCGGCTTGCTCTATCTCGCGCTGAGCGCGGTCGAGATCCCCGAGCGCGTATGAAGCGCCCGCATTCAGGGCAAGGCAAATCGCATATTCGTCGGTATTGCCGACTGATGCCCAGAAGGCCATTGCTTGTTCGCGCAGTTCCCGCGCGGTTTCCCATTGCTCGTGACACTCCTGAACCCAGGCCATCGCCTCGATCGCCGCAGCCTGGTCGACCGGGGTTCCAACCTGGTTCGCCGTGTCGATATAACGGCTGGCGGCAAGCAGCGCTTCTGGAAGATCACCCGAAGATCCCAGGAAGATACTCGCCCAGTAGAGGACATCCGCTTTGAGGAGTGTTGGTGCCGGTGAGGCAATGTCGAGCGCGCGGCAGAGCCGCTGCCGCCCCTCGGATACCGGCCCCCGGGCATGCCAGAACGGCCCCAACGCCGCGGCAAACTGCAGACCTTGTGCCGCGGTTGCCGGTGTGCACAGATAATCGAATGCTGTCAGCAGATTGGGGTGTTCCCTGGACAACCGGTCGACCCACGCGAGGGATGCAGACTTGTCCGGTCGCGGCGCGTCCATGCTTGCAAGTCCGAGAAAGTGCTCCGCGTGAAACACCTGCGCCGCATCGAGCTCACCGGCCTCGACGAGTTGCTCCTGACCGAACTCGCGAATGGTCTCGAACAGGAGGAAACGCGGTCGGCCATCCGCTACCCCGGATCGTGCTGCGAGTCCGCTTTCGACCAGGGAGGTCACGGCCTCCAGAGATCCGACCTGATCGAGGCCGAGCGTCTCTCCAAGTGCCTCCGCTGAATCGAGTGAAAGTCCGCCGGAGAAGACAGACATCCACCGGAGAAACTGTTTCACCGTGGGATGGAGGAGCTCATAGCTCCAGGCGATGGTGTCCCGCATGGACTGCTGCCGGGCCGGGAGATCGCGATCGCCGCCGGTCAACAAGGGCAGCCGGCGGTCCAGGCGTTCGAGCAAGACCGGCACGGGTAGGATCCGGAGGCGCGATGCTGCCAGCTCGATCGCCAGCGGGAGCCCATCCAACCGGCGACAAATCTCGGAGACCATCGCAACGTTCTGCTCTGACACCTCGAACTGTGGATCGACTCTCCGAGCTCGTTCGGCAAACAATTGGATCGCATCGCTTGCCTGGAATTGGTCGATGGAAGCTTTGGGGCCGGCCAGCGAGAGCGGTGGGACACAGATCTCGCGCTCGCTGGAGACGCGCAGGGGCACCCGACTCGTGACCAGCACGGTCAGATGGGGACAGGCGGCGTCGAGATCCGCGATGAACGGCGCTGCCTCGACGACCTGCTCCAGATTGTCGAGAACCAGCAAGAGTTCGCGTGACGTCAGTAGAACCGTCAATTGTTCCGCCCCGGAGATGGCTCCCGATGTCGCGCCAAGCATCCGCGCAATGGTGTCGGGCACGAGCTCCGCTTGCGTCACGGTTGCGAGCTCGACGAAGGCCGCTCCATCCGCGAACGACGGTGCCAGGCGATGCGCGATTTCGATCGCCAACCGCGTCTTGCCAACCCCTCCGGGTCCAGTCAGTGTAAAGAGCCCTCCTGTTCGCGCCTCGATTGATGTCATGAGCGCGTCGAGCTCGCGGGCACGACCCACAAGCGATGTCGCGGGCGCCGGGATCGATGCGTTCCAGCGCACTGCACCAAATGCTATGTGCGGGGTTGCGGTGACTTGCGTACCCGTCGCAAGGCCATCAGGGCGGGCCGACTCCAGCAGTTGACGGCGCTCGGCGCTGGTCAAATCGAGCGCGCTCGCCAGCAGGCGAACGGTTTCCAGATGCGCGCTCGCGCGTTGTCCGCGTTCCAGATCGCTGATCGTGCGGACGCTCACGCCCGCGGCCTCGGAGAGCGCTTCCTGACTCAGCCCGGCGCGAAACCGGAAGGTACGCAGTATCTCGCCCAACGGTTGTATCGACCCAGGCATGGCGGTGTCCGGCGGCTGCGGAAGGTAACGACGGGAGGCGTATCTCCCAGCATAGCACTGCGTTCGTGCATCCGAAATAGCGCCCCTAATCGCATTTGCCCGCTCGGATAGGAAACGGTGGGAACTCGGTGGGTTCGGCGCATGGTGTCAAATCCGATCGAGCGCAAGACTGGGAGTCAGACGTTTCCGATCCCCTCCGGAAGAGCGCATTCGTTCCACTTTCAGCTCCGTCGTTCCGTTCTCCCGCGCGATTGGAAACGTCTGATTTCGTTGGCGCCGACGCTCGTTCCCGTTTTCAACACGCCGAAGGAAGCTGACGGCTATGCAACGTGTGAGCCTCGCGATTCTGCTGGTTATCGCCTTGCTGATTGGCTTCGCCGCACGACCGGTGGTCTTTCAGACGTCCTGGCCCAGAGATCGGTCGAATGATGCCTCGGCGCATGCGACGGCATACTCGTTTTACGACGCGCTCGATAACGCGCTCCGCGGAGGGCCGATCGAGCCGCTGGCTGCGGCGCTGTCTTCCATTTTTATCGACCACACCTTGGATACGGGCGAGAGCCGATCTGCACCTGCCTTTCTGGATCAGGTACGTGCGATGAGCACCGCGTCACCGCCAGTGCGCCTGACGATGCAGGCTGTCGATTCAGCGGGGGGCAACCTGGTGGTGGGAATCCGCTTGGCGCAAGAGGGAGTTTTCGAAGTCGGAGAGCTTACGGTCGAGCAACCCGATCCAACTGTGCACCTTGAGGTGTTGCGAGTCCACCAGGGCAAGATCGTCGATCGTTGGGCGCCCGAATTTCGCTGGCTCGAAACATCCGATTCGGACGATGCGCCCGTGTCGTTTTCCAGCTTCTCAGGAATCGTCGCCACGTTGATGCGCGTTGAACTGTCTAGCACCAGCGAGCATGGATGGCGGGGGGAAGGCATCGGAATGGTGATGGTCGAATCAGGTTCGGTGATGCTGCAGGTTTCGAGTGGCTCTGAAGCCGACGCACCGGTCATTCTGGAGCCGGGATCGTTCGCGCCGATTGCGAGCGGTGTGCGGGCGCGTCTCCGTTCAGCAGACGGAAATCCAGTATCGGTTGTCATTTACTCCGCAGTCCGAACCGAAGCGTCAGACCTCTCGCTTGCCATGCGTGCACAAGATGTCGCGAAGCAAGGCGGGACCCTGTCTGTGTTGTGGCGAGGTCCTCTCTATTGGTCGCAATCAGCGACGCTCCATCGTCCGGCCCGTATCGTGCTCCCAATTGGCGGAGAGGTTGAGCTGACTCCTCCTACAGAAGCCAATGTCATGGTAGGCATTACCGCCGGGGCGATCGAAATAGCAGTCTCAGGTGGAAAAGTGGAAGCACTCGGCGAGAACGGTTGGCCGTTAGATTTAGGCAGTTTCGCTCAAATCGATGCGGGCCACGCGGCCCTAATCGGAGGAGAGGGCACCATATTTCTGCGGAACATCTCGGATGTGCCGGTCACCTTGGTACTCGTCTCCATTGAGAAGGCGTCAGTTTCAGTGGAATAGCGCGATCATTCGCGCTGCTTCGGTGAATCGAAGCAGTGGGAACCCGATCTGGTTTGGCTCACCGCGCATTCGGCGATGGCATTGGATAAGCCGAGCCATTCTTCCGGTATCAGGAGCCGTCCTTCGGCAACCAGCTCCCCGAAGTGTTCGGATCCGAGGACTGTCCGGCAGGCTGCACCTGCGCGCTCGTATCCGGGCCGGTCGAATGGCATGAGCTCAGCGCCAGTGAGCGCAAGCAACTCATCGGTGGCCCCAAGTAGCCGGCTCGCCTCCGCGAAGCTTCCGACGGCAGCGCCGACGTCGGCCAGACCGACCAGTGGTTTGAACCAGAGCGGCGGGCTCTCGCTCTGAATACCGGCGCGAAGACTCTCTCCGTAGAACGTCGCGCCGAGAGCCAGTTCTCCTTGCGCGATCGCGATCATGCCCTGATACCAGATGACTCCTGCCGTCCAGCCGATTTCACCTTCGTCTTGAAATACTTGTCTGGCCCGTTCGGCTTCGCCCATCGCTCGGCTCAGGTCCCCTCGGGCATATTCGAGACCCACATGCAGCATCAGGCATACTGCATGCAAAACAGTGTTCTTGGCCGCCTCCCACAGTTCCATGGCTTGTTCGAGCAGTTCTCGCGCGCGATCGAACTCCTCGTGGTACTCGAATACGGTCGCCAATGCCTGCAGTGCAGCCGCTTGATCGCTTGGGGTTCCGATCGCATGCGCCATTTCCAGGCTTCGGTTCGCGAGGTTCAGGGCTCCGTCGTAATCGCTCGAGGTTCCAAGGACGAAGCTCGTCCAGCAGAATGCATGGAGCGTATCGATAGACCCCTCAGGAGCGATCGCAAGCGCGCGTTTCAGTCGAGGCGCAGCCTCGGCGATGGGGCCACGGTAATCCCAGTACGGAGCCAGTGCGGCGGCAAAGCGTGCGGATTGTGTTGCGGTTTCTGGGGAGCAGATCGCATCGAATGCAGGTACAAGGTTGGAATACTCCGGCATTATCCTGCCGATCCAGGCATCACGCACGAGTTCGTCTGGCCGAGGCGCATCCTTGCTGGCGAACTCCAGAAAGTGCTCCGCGTGGAAACGCCGTGCGGCTTCCAGCTCGCTCGTCCGGACGAGCTGCTCCAGGCCAAATTCGCGAATCGTCTCGAGAAGGTAAAAACGCGTGTTTTCGCCTGTTGACCGGGAAGGGATGACGAGCCCGGTTTCGACGAGATTGGTCACCACTTCCAGCGATTCGATCGGATCCAGTCCTGTCGCCTGCCCAAGCGCTTCTGCTGATTCCAGCGAAAGACCACCCACGAAAACTGACATCCATCGGAGAAAGCGTTGCCCGTTCGGCGGTAGCAGGTCGTAGCTCCAGCCGATGGTTGCGCGCATCGATTGCTGATGCGCCGGACGGTCGCGATCGCCACCGGTCAGTAGCGGTAGGCGGCGGTCCAGACGCTCGAGCAACGCCGGGACAGGCAATACCCGTAAGCGCGATGCCGCCAGCTCGATGGCCAATGGGAGCCCATCCAGTCGATGGCAAATCTCTGTCACCGCAACGGCATTTTGGTCGGATAGCGTGAAGTTTGGATCGCAGCGCCTGGCCCGCTCCGCAAAAAGCACATTTGCTTCATTTGCCTGAAGTCGTTCGAGCGAATCGGTGACGTTTGCTAGGGGAAGCGGAGAAAGCACAAATTCGCGTTCATTGGATAGCCGTAGCCGCACTCGACTCGTGACCAGGATCGCAAGCTTTGGACAAGCAGTGTCGAGTTGCGCAACGAATGGCGCCGCGTCCAGAAGATGCTCGAAGTTGTCGAGGATGAGAAGAAGCTCGCGGCTGGACAAGAAACTGGCGAGTTGTTCGCTGGTGGACTCTGATTGCATCGTTAGACCAAGAACCTCCGCAATCGCATCGGGCACACGTGCGGCCTCGGTCACCAGAGCAAGATCGACGAACGCGACGCCATCTTCGAGGGTCTGGGCTAGTCGATATCCAGCCTCGACCGCAATCCGTGTCTTGCCAACCCCGCCAGTTCCGGTAACGGTGACGACACCGCGCGACGCTGTGGTCAGGATTGTCGCGAGCGCATCGAGCGTTTGTCGACGCCCAATGAATGGTGTGCCTGGCGTTGGGAGCGATGGGGCCCAGGGTGGTGTCGAGCGGCGAAGTGCAAGAGAGGGATGGGGCGCTTCATTGCCAGTTGAAGGACCGGGCTGCGCCAATACCAGCAAATCTTGTCGCTGATTGTCGGACAAGCCCAGCGCTTCAGCGAGCAGGCGGATCGTGGTCAAATGCGCGCTCGCCCGTTGGCCGCGTTCCAGATCGCTGATGGTGCGTACGCTGACCGTCGATGATTCGGAGAGCGCTTCCTGGCTCAGGCCCGCGCCAATGCGGCGCGTCCGCAGCAGCTCGCCAAGCAGTGGAGAATTCGATGCAGACATATGGGTGCCCACAGGGTGCCGAACGATGCGAATGTGGGAGTGCGGTCAAGCATAGCACTGGAGAGCGGACGTGCAATCAAACGAGATCCTGCCTGATTGAGGAGTTTCTTGGGCGATTCGGCTCGGGGGAGGCCGGCTTGGAAAGGTATCGGGATGCCAGCCACCAGCCCATCGACGCAACCATCCATCCACCAAGCACGTCCAGCACGTAGTGCTCGCCCAGGTAGACCACGCTCACGCTCATGGCGAGCGCGTAGGCAATCCCGAGTAACCGGATCGTTCGGCGATTGGGCCAGCAGGCAAAACAGACCAGCACTGCTGCGGCGACATGGATCGATGGCATGGCCGCGAGACTGTTGGGGTCGAATGCGAGCTGCTGTGTGCCATTTTCAGAAACGAAACTGGCAGAACCAAACGAAAGTCCACGCCCGTTGGCTTGGTCCACGATGACCCGATGCACCACGTCCTCGCTCTGCATCCATGGTGGTGCAGTCGGCGCCAGGAAAAAGCCAACCGCGCCGAGGAGCAACATGATCCCTGTGGCGATCCAGTAGCGAACGAATTGCTGTCGCTTGAAAAGCAGCAGTACGACAGCGATGCAGGTAGGCACCAAAAAGAACGATGCATGAACGGCCATAAATGCCAGATCGTGCACCTGTACCGCCCCCGAGCTGTAGAACGCATCCTGGAGGGTTGCGGAGGGGACTCGTCCACCGAACAATGCCTCTTCCAGATTGCCGGCAGATTCGGGAGAGATCACCGGTACGCTCACATTCGTGGCGCCGGCGCGCAGCAGCGCGAAGCCGAGCCACGTACCGATATACCCACCGGCATTCCAAATCAATGAGCGTTGCCACGGCCAGAGCGCGAGCGCACTTGCCGCAATGGCCCCGCTCCCAAGCACGTTGCTGTACCGCTGAGCGGTCGCCTGATCGACAACGAAGGCGATCAGGAAGAACAGTCCGACCAATGCCGCTGATCTGGCGTATCTCCTGGTCCATGGGCGATCGAGTCGTCCGGCGCGTACAGATTCGTTTGGGTGAAACGTCCGGCGAGCGTCGCGATCGGTGAAACGAAAAATAGATCCAGCTCCTGAAAATTGATCGATGGGAGAACCACCCGGGTCTGGGTAATGGGAGGCAGATCGGCAACGCGCACCGTCGTTGGCATGCACGCGCTAGACAGCAGCGGACCCTGCGGGCCTGCTCGATTGCCTCGCTTCAAGGGTAGGACTGACCGGGTGAGGTGGGCTGATTTGGAGAGGGAGCGCCATGAGACAAACACGAGTTCCAGGCTTCGGAATCGAAGCCTGGAACTCGTGTCAGTTGGAGAAGTTCGGATTGGTGCGCCTGGAACGCTATCGCTCGGGGAAGAACGTCAAATCTGCCCCGAAGTTGTCCATCGCGACGACCGAGTCACCGGCCAGTACCGTCGAAATCTCCCGTGCCCGGTGCTTCAGCACGATCGTCTCCTCCGCCAGCGGCATCGGAATCTCGATCGTCTCACCCGGGGTCGGTGAATCGATGGTCAGCCAGCGGGCGGTGTCATGGAACGCGCTTCCCGGCACCGCGGCCGCCGCCGCATCCCCGTCCACCCAGCTCGGAATCCGAACTGCAATCGACTGCGCGATGCCCGGCGTGATGCGCAGCACGCCCGAGGGGTAGGGCGATTCCACCCGGATCGCATCGTCGTCATAGTCGAAGAGCATGGTGATCAGTGTGACGCCGTCGACCTCGCGCACGGTCGAGCGCCAGGCTTCGCAGAGCGAGCCCGTGGCGCCCCCGACGATGTCCATGTTGAAGCGGATCTCCTCGTAGTCGAGCGGTGCATGCCCATACGGCGCCGGGAACCCGAACGCCCCCAGGTGCCGGTTGGCCACATCGCGCAGACCATCGATACCGTCCGGGTTCGGCGGGTCGATGATCCAGGAGACATCGCGAAGCTGCGACGGCAGCAGATGCCCGCGCAAGATCCGCTCGGCATCCTGGTAGTACTTCGGGTCGAGCAGTGCTCCCAGGATGAGCGCGGTTTCCAGGATATCGCCGGTGTTGTTGGCTTCGCCGCGGTCGGAGTTGGCTTCCGGCGCGCAGTTCTCGATCGACCAGCCGAGATCGTCACTGATGAAGCGCAGCCCGTTGTCGTAGAAGATCGCGACGCGTTCCAGCAGCGCGTCGTTCCCGTCCAGCGCCGCCAGTTGCGCCAGCGATGACATCACGCAGGTAGTCGAATGCGTATGCGAACCCCAGCGGGAGTAGTCGAACGAGCCGTCCGTCGTGAAGTAGTCGGCCACCGTCTTTGCCGCCAGCCGGTCGATCAGCGCCCGCGCGGCGGGGGAGCCGGTGACCTTGGAGTACTTGACCAACGGACCGATCGCGCGCGCGATGCCGGTGATGAACGGTCCGCCCCATTCGATCACCTCGAGCCCGTACTCGCCTTCCAGCGTAGCCCGGTCCCAACCGTCTTCCTCGTTCCAGTACCGGTCGATGTCGGCAATGGAACGCTCGGCAAGATCCTGGGCTTCGGCCGAATTGCGAAACGCGGTCAGGGCATAGAGCGCGTGGAACCCTTCCCGCAGGTTGTGCGGCAGAAAGCGCTTGAGCGTGCCGCCGACAGAGTCTCGGTTCAGCGGCAGCGCCACCGGTCCGCTATAGGAATAGAAGGCGGCGCGGGCGTGGTTCTCGATCGCCCAGTCCGGGATCTCGACCCCGATGGCGTCTTCCGCATTGAGGAGCGCGTTCAGATGCCGCCCGGGAACGTGGGCTTCGCTGAACGATTGGTAGAACTCCAGGTTCGCGGTCGGCCGCACCAGACTATGGAAGAAGGGCGTGTTGTTGTCGTCGGCATCGAAGACGTTTTGCATCGTCCGCGTCGCCAGGCGGATCGCGTCCGGAATGTCGGTCTGGTTGACGTTCTGAACCATCGTCATCTTGTGTAGAGTCCCTTCCTCAGTAAATGGTGCGTGTCTATCCTGGAACGGAGAGGGCAGACACGCCCTCGACTACGACCGTTTCGTGCTCCCACCTCCCCAGAGGGAGAGGGGCGGGGGGTGAGGCGAGACGTGGCCCATAACCAAGCCTCCAGTCCACCTCGATGTGGTGAAAACCAGAGAGCAGACACGCCCCCGACTACGTCCGTTACATCGATCAGCCCTTGAGTGCGCCGGCGGTGAGCCCGCTGATAAAGCGTCGTTGCAACAGCAGGAAGAGCAGCACCACCGGCAGGATCACGATGATCCCGGCCGCGCTGGTGAGGCCCCAGTTCGTGTCGAACCGTCCCTGGAACGCCAGGAAGCTGATCGTCACCGGTTTGAGCTCGTCCGATTGGATAAAGGTGATCGCGAAAAAGAACTCGTTCCACGACATCAGGAACGCGACCAGCGCCACCACCATCAACCCGGGAAGCGCCAGCGGCAGCACGATGCGCAATAGCGTTTGCAGCTCGTTGGCGCCATCCACCCGCGAGGCGTCCTCCAGCTCGCGCGGCAGGGACATCAGGTACGACCGTAGGAGCAGGGTGGCAAAGGGGGAAAAGATCGCCCAGTAGATGATGATCAACCCGATACGGGAATCGATCAGATCGAGCTTCACCCAGAAGGAGAAGAGCGGAATCACATAGAGCTGCGGCGGGATCGTGATACCCATGAAGAGGTAGACGATCAGCAAATTGGCGCCGGGAATCTGGAGCCGGCTCAGCGAGTAGGCGGCCAGCCCGGAGATGACGCAGACTCCGATAACCGTGGCGCCGGAATAGATCAGGCTGTTGCGAATCGAGATCGCGTAGTCGCCCCGGTTCCAGGCTTCGCGAAAGTTGCCGAACTGCGGATCGGTGGGAATCCCGAGCGGATTGCGTCCGAACTCGATCGAGGTCTTCAGCGAGTTGAAGACCAGCACTGCCAGCGGCGACACCGAGATAAAGGCGAGCAGGATCAGGACCGCGTAGAAGACATACTGCTCGGTGGAGCGTTTCTTGCGTGGCGATCGGGGCGACGCGCAGACATCGCTAAACCTCCCACCCGCGCCGTTGCAGCGCGCGGTAGCCGAGCATGATGAGCAAGCTGAGGAAGGTCATCGTCACCCCCATCGCGGCGGCATACCCCGCCTCGAACAGCTCGAAGGCCTGTTTGTAAAGGAGGGTGCCGACCATCTCGGTCGAGCCCGCCGGTCCGCCCTGGGTGATGATGTAGATGTAATCGAAGACCAGCAGCGAGGCGATAACCGTCAGCAGCAGGATGAAGATCAGGGTCGGCAGAATACCGGGCACGGTGACATCGCGGAATTCGCGCCAGCGTCCGCCGCCGTCGAGTTTCACCGCGTCGTAGAGATCCTGGTCGACGGTTTGCATGGCCGCCAGAAAGACGACCACCAGGAACCCCCACCAGTGCCAGTTGTCCACCCAGGCAACTCCCCAGAGGGCGTTGCGGGTGCTCCCGAAGATGGAGATATTGTCCATCCCGGGCACGCCCAGATTGTCGAGCTGGGCAAAAATCCCCCGCCGGGTGTCGAAGATGTTCTTCCACATCGACGCGTTGACCACGCTGGCGATGGTGTAGGGAATGAAAAAGAGCAGCCGGAAGAGCATCTGCCCGCGGTGGATCTGCGAAAGCAGGAACGACCCGAGCAGCCCCATGGCGATCGGGACGGTCAGAAAAAAACAGGTCCAGATGATGACGTGGCGGAACGCCTCGCGGAAGTTCTGGTCGTGGGTGAGATCGCGATAGTTCTGCAGACCGATATAGGTCGGGGGACCCAGGCCGTTCCAGTCGGTCAGGCTATACTAGAGCGTCGCCAGCGACGGCCCCAGAATGACCAGGATATTGACCGCCAGGAACGGCAGCAGGCAGAGGCAGCCAGCCAGATGGCGGCTGCGCAACCGCCTGCGCGGGCGTTCGGTGGCGCGGGCCGGTGACAACGTCACCGGCCCGGTCTGCAGCGTAGAAGCTCACTATGCGACGGTCCGCGGAATGGGTGCGGGCACGACGCCCTCGTTGAACTCTTCGGTGAACTGGTCGGCCAGCTCCTGGCAGTACTGCTCCGGCGTGAGATCGCCGGTGAAGACCTTCTGGAGCTCATCGTGCAGGACCACATGGGCTTTCGGGTGGCCAGAAGGTCCAGGCGGCGTAGCCGAAGTTGCCCTTGGAGGTGGCTTCGCCCAGATTGACGAGAATGTCGGCCACGCGCGAATCCATATCCGCCGGGAAATCGCTGGTCTGGAAGGGCACTGGCAGCGTCATCAAGCCGGGATAGGCGGCGATGCGCTGGGCGATGCGGCTCGGATCGGTGAAGTACCAGTCGAGCACGGTGGCCGCCTGATCGGGATTCTCGCAGCTCGTCGAGACCGAAAGGGTCGAGCCCAGCGCCAGCGGATAGGTGGGATAGGTGACCGCGTCGGTCCAGGCCGGGGTTTGCGCCCAGCCCCACGAGTTGTCGTTCCCCGCGTCCGGGCCAAAGAAGTTCTTCAGGCGGGAGAGGAACCAGGTTCCTTCCCAGGCCATGCCGCCTTCGCCATCGGCGAGCATGGAGTGCACGGTATCGAAGCTGGTCGAGAAGAACTGCTCGACCCCGCCGCCGATCCAGCCTTTCTGCATGTAATCGTTCAGCAGGGCAATCGAGTCGACGAAGACCGGCTCCGAGAAGGGGATCTCGCCGGTGAGCGCCTGGTAGACCGCATCCGGACCGGCATAGGTGTTGAAGAAGATGGTGGCCAGCCAGTTGGTGCAGAGCCCGCAGTCGGCGATACCGGCCGCGATGGGCACGATGCCGTCCGCTTGCGCTTCGGTGGCCCAGGCCTCGAACTCGGAGCGATTGGTGGGCGGCGTCCAGCCCTTTTCATCGAAGAGCTGCTGGCCGTAGTAGGCGATGGTGCATTCCATCTCGTTCGGGAGGAGGAAGAGCTGATCGCCGAGATAGCCGGTGTCGAGCGCCCAGGGGAGCAGCTTCTCGCGCCAGCCGTACTGGTCGGCGTACGGCTGCAGGTCGATCAGCAGACCGGCTTTCGCCATGGTGCCGGCGTGCCCGGGACCCTGGGAGGGCACGATGTCCGGTCCAGCGCCCGACTGCAACGCAGTCGCGAGCACGCGGTCGAAGTTTTCCCCATCGGCGCGGGTCGTAAAGACGAGGTCGATATCCGGGTGCTCGACCTTGATCTGATCGGCGATCTGCGTCTTGCGGAACTCCTCCAGCGCATCGTCCGGATCGTCCTGCTGCACCCACCAGTCGATGGTGACCGCATCCTGAGCCTGGGCGATCGTCGGGGTGAAGAGACCGCCGGATTTGGCGAGCCCTCCGGCAATGGCGGCTGCCATCGCGCCCTTGAGACCGGTCCCCATCAGCCCACGGCGGCTGCGGCGGATTTCCATACACATGTCATCACACATGGTTCCGTCCTTTCGTTGCGGCTGGCATTGCCGCGTCGCTCATGGTTCATTGCCTCATCGGAGTGGCCTTGCCATGCTAGCAACCGCATCCAATGCGCGTCAAGAGCATTTCGGAAATTCGTGCTATATCATGCACATATGTGCGATGTCAATGGTGGTCGCCACGTAATGTGAGAATATTTTGGGTAATTGTTCGTTTGCTGGCCAGAGAAACGCACAGATGTGCAGATTGCCGAAGCTGGCCATGTCGCGTTTGAACCGGCGAAATGCGCTCATGCCTGGAAATCTCGACTCACGATTGGGCAAACCACAGCATCCAGGAGGCAAAGGATGTGAGGGCAACGCCTGCATCGAGTTGACTGGACGACTTCCAGTCTGCAAGCGCAAACAGGGGCAAAACCGTGTTGATTGGCACTTACCAGAGGTTGGCTCGCGGTCCCTACAGAGTCGAAAGGTACGTATCCAGGAACGGAAGAATTTCTTTCTGAAATCGGTCTATGGTTTCGAAATGATACGGGGCGGGTAGATCGATAACGATCAACCTGAAGCCAGCCGTTACGTACGGAAGAATCGCCTCTGCAATGTCCTGAGGCGATCCCAGCAGAACCGAGGACGCATCAATGGCCATTCCATTGTGTTGGCACAATCGACTCCAGGTCGTGCGAGCGTCCTCGTATCGGTCTCCGACGACGGCCTTGATCGTGACCGATCGTTGAATGGAGGACGGGTCGCGCTCGATCGAGTGACACAACTCGTCCAGGTATTGGAATCGGTCGGACAGTGTCTCCGCATCGCCGATCGCGTTCCATGAATCGGCCCATCGCGCGACGATCGGAAGCGTCTGTCGTTGTCCGATCCCCCCGATGAGGAGCGGCAATCGTTGCTGAACGGGTGCCGGTGATTGGAAGGCGTTTTCCAGGTGATAGCGTCCCTGTTGTCGGGTCACGGCTTGTCCATCGAGCAACTGACGAATGATTCCAGCGGACTCTTCGAGCCAGTCCAACCGTTCGCTCAGTGAGTTGCCAAAGTCGATTCCGTTTTCGTCGTGTTCGAGCGCAGACCAACCCGCTCCCAGGCCAAGCACGCACCGACCGTTGCTAACATGGTCGAGCGTTGCGGCCATTTTAGCGACCAAAGCAGGAGGACGAAAAGTATTTGCCAGCACCAGCGGCCCCAACCGGATCCGCTCGGTAGCAACTGCCAGTGCAGTTATCAGGGTCCATCCCTCGAAGATCGGTTGGTGCGGATCCCCGACCGTCGCCAACAGGTGGTCGGCGGTATAGAGCGAGTCGTATCCCAGGGTGTCTGCGCGCGTTGCGACTTCACGAATCGCGCTCCAGGCACTGGCATGGCTCCAGATGTTGAGCCCAAGGCCGAGGTGCGTCGTCACGCAATCACCCCTTGGAAGCGCCGAATGTGAGCCCCGCGATCAGCCTGCGTTGCAGAAAGATCCAGATCAGGATCATGGGAATGGTCGAAATCATCGACGCCGCAAAGATGGACACGTAGTCCTGGCGGAACGCGGCAGGGCGCAACGCCGCAATTCCGAGTGGAATGGTGAAGTTGTCCGGGTTCTGGATAAAGACGACTGGCAGAAGCACGTCGTTCCAGGCCCAAACGAACGCGAAGATGAGCGATGTGAGGATTCCTGGCCGGGCAAGTGGAGCCATGATGTGGGCAAACACCTGCCACTCCGAAGCCCCCTCGACACGAGCCGCGTCGGCAATCTCTTCTGGAAGCTGTCCGAAGAACGAGCGCAAGAGCAGGATTGGGACGGGCAGAAAGATGGCGGACGTTCCGACGATGACGGGTGCAAGTGAGTTGGTGAGCCCAACGTCACGGAAATTGCGTGACAGATCGACCACGTACGAAAAGACTGGCATGATGATGGCGGAAAGCAGCACCAGAATGACCAGCGTCTTGCCTGGGAAATAAAGCCTTGCCAGCGCATAGCCAGCGAGCGTCGCCAGTAGTGTAATCACCAATGCTGATGTCACCGCGACGATCAGGCTGTTGCCGACAAATGTCCCGATCTGCGCCTGCCGCCATGCGTAGGTGTAATTCTCGAAGTGCAACCGGCCGGGTGGTTCGAGTGAATTGAGGGTGATCTGCTGGTTCGTCGAAAGGCTGGCCATCAATGCCCAGAGCGCTGGAAGCACAAAGAGGGAGGCAAGTGCGATCGTGAGCACATAGGGGACGAGCGAGCTGATGCGGAAGCGTCTGTTCATTGCGCTGTCTCATAACGCCGGTCTATCAGTTTGCGCAATAGGAGAAAGACCACCGTGGAACAAACGACCAGAATGAGTAGGAGAACACCCAGCGCCGAGGCCTGACCGGCGTTTGTTCCTTGCATGCCCTTTTTGAAGATCAGCGTTGGCAAGATCTCGGTGGCGTAGTAAGGACTTCCAAGGCTCGGGGTGGTGAGCGCAAAGACGACGGCGAATGGAGTCAGGCCGCCGATCAGCATGATCGACATCACGAATGTCGTCAGTGAGCTCAACATGGGAACGGTGATGTCGCGAAAGATTCGCACTGGCGACGCGCCGTCGATCCGTGCCGCGGCATAGAGCTCGCGATCGATTTGTTGAATGGCGGCCGTAAACACGATGAAACAGAATGCGGTTTCGTGCCAGATGAACACGGCGATCGCGGCCCACAGGGCAAGTTTCTGGTCGCCCAGCCATTGATACTGCGCATCGAACCCCAGGGAATCGAGAATGCGATTGAGCATTCCGTATGTTGGGTCATAGACCCTGGTGAAGATGGCGCCGGCCACCGCCATCGAAAAAAAGTACGGCACGAAAAACAGAAACCTGAAGAATCCTTTGAATCGAATGCGCGAGTCTTCGATGAGCGCGGCGGCAACCAGTCCGATGATTGGAGGAATCAGCATCGCGGCGATCGCCCATTTGATGCTGTTGCTGATTGCTCTATCGAAGCCGAGACCCATCATCGCCAGGCGATAGCTGTCGAGACCTACGAACTCCTTGTCGCTGCTAATGCCATCCCATTTGTAGAAGCTGGTCTGGATCGTCTGAAGTGCGGGATAGATGACCACAACCGCAATGAGGATCAGCGCAGGAGCGACCATGAGAAAGGCAAGCCGCCGCTGTTGCTTTGCCTGCCATGGAGTGATGTGTTCTCGTGTGAGCATGGTGGGATGCCCTGGTGAATGACGGGGGAAGCGTGAGCGCTACCGGCTCGGATGAAGAGTCCACCCGAGCCGGTAGCCGGATTGTCGTGTCCTAGAGGATGCTGGCTCGATCCTCGGGAACATCCCCGTTGGCGATGTTGTATTCCCATTGGGATTGAACGTCGTTGAGCCAGTCCTCGACCGACACGCTGCCGTCCAGAATGCCGCCGAGCCCTTGTTGCCAGGCATCCTGGGTTTCCTGGGGGAACCAGCCGAAGTTGAGAATGGCGGATGGTTCGCCCGTCACAACCGGTAGATGCGCAACTTGTGGGATTGCGAGCTCGCCGAACGCGGTTGTCGAGAGCACGTTGCCGAGTTCTCGCAGAATCTTCGCCCCATCCTCTTGCACGCAGTAGTTGAGGAACTTCGCCGATGCTTCCGGTGATTGGGCGTCCACCGGAATGACCATCGCTTCGGTCTCACCCGTGCACCAGACCGGTCCGCCATTGCCTCCCGGCGCGGTGAACATGTCCCAGTCGTCTCCGAAATTGCGGGCCATCTCGGAATAGAACCAGGTTCCGGTGACGTGCATTGCGGCTTCGCCGGAAAGGAACCGCTCGGCGGCATCGTCTTGCGTAATAGAGAGCGCGTCCGGATCGATCAGTCCGTCCTGATACAAGCCGACGAGTGCGTTTGCCGCTTCGACAGGAGCGCCTTCGGTCCACTTGGCGTCGCCGAAGATCAAGTTAGAAATCGATTCCGGGCCGCCAATGCTGGCCCAAAGTTGGTTGTGCAACATCATGATCTGGCTAAAACCGCGATGCCCAACCGTGAGCGGGATGCGCCCCTGGTCCTTGAATGCCTGAAGGAGCGCGACGAATTCATCCCAGGTCTGAGGTACGCCGAGCCCGAGTGCCTCGAGCTCCGATGGGCGATAGGCAATTCCGCACAACTCGTAATAGAGCGGAAGTGTCCAGAGTTCACCCGATCGGCTCGATCGATTGAGGGCCTCAGGGACAACGACGCTTACCCAGTCGTATTCGGCCGCGAAGCCGTCGAGTGGCGCCACCTTACCCGTTTTGAGCAACGGATCGAGAAACAGGAATTTCGGATTCTCGTTCGAAACCAGATCGACCGATCCCGATTCGATTGCCAAACGGGCCCACTGGTTCCCCAGCGCCGCAGGGTCGACCTGGGAAAACTCGATCGAAATGCCAGGGAACTGGGCTGTAAACGCATCGACGACTTCGGCCATGTCCTTGCCAGGACCCGTCTCTACTTGAAGTCGGACCGTTCCCGTGACATCCGTGGGAGTTTGTGCGGCCATGCCGTTGGACCAGGACGTCGAGCCGAGCATGCCAAGGGCAGTAGCCGATCCTGCGGCTTTCAGAACCGTGCGCCGCTGCACGCGATGCGAATACCAGCGATCACTCATTGGTGCATTCGTCCTTTCGTTGCGGCAGGCGTCGCCGCATCGCTCATGATTTCATTGCCTCATTGGAGTGGCGCTGCCATGCTAGCAACCAGAAACACGGTGCGTCAAGCGGTTTTAGGAAATCCGTGCGAGATATGCACATATGTGCGTCATTCGAGTGTCTCATTTCAAGAATCTTTGCAATACATCGCGATAGTAGGTTTCATGGAACAGCATATTGCACACCTGTGCACCCGTCCCTATACTGGCACACACGTTCGAATCGGGAGACCACGTGTGATCGATCTTCTCCAGACCGAGAGAGCAGGCAGCCATGCAGCCGCGTGATCCGCTATCGCACGATGCGCTGCTGCTGGCCGAAGTGGCCCGGCTCTACTATCAGGACGAGCTCTCGCAGGATCAGATCGCCCAACGCACCGGCGTCTCCCGATCCAGCATCTCGCGCATGCTCAAAGAAGCGCGCGACCGCGGCATCGTCGAGATCCGCGTGCATCATCCCTTTCAGACTGCTCCGTTGCTGGAAACGGCACTGAAAGAGCGGCTTGGGTTGCAGGAGTGCCTGGTGCTGGCGGCGTCCCCGGTCGAGGGGGAGAGCGACCTGACGCATCGGGTCGGCGCGCTGGCTGCGCGCTACCTGTCCGAGGTTGTGCCCAGCGGCTCGATTCTCGGGGTCGGCTGGGGCAGCATGGTCGATAGCGTGGTGCGCAGCGGCTATTTCGCCGACAAACGCGACATGACGGTGGTGCAGATCCAGGGCGGTGTCGGCGGCGCCACGCAGGATATCGACGGCGCCCGTATCGTCAATACCCTCGCCCGCTCGCTCGGAGCGAAAGCCGCCTATCTCAACGCTCCCATGATCGTGGCCGATGCCGCGGTGCGCACCGGACTCTTGCGCGACCAGCACATTCGCCAGACGCTCGATCTCGGCCGTCACGCCGATGCGCTCCTGATGGGCGTCGGCGCGGTGAGTCGCAAGTCCGGGCTCTACCGCGCCGGGTATCTCAACGATTCCGACCTGCTCTACATCGAGGGAGAAGGCGCGGTCGGCGATATCTGCGGGCATTATTTTCGCGTCGATGGCTCCCGCTGCGCACTCGAAGTCGACGACCGCACGGTCGCCTTGCCCGCCGAAGCCATGCTGAAATCTCCCTTGCGCATCGGGGTCAGCTCCGGCGTCGCCAAGGCGCTGCCGAATACCGGCGCGGCCCGGTCGGGGCTGATCAACGTGCTGGTGACCGATCAACCGGCCGCCGAGGCGACCCTCGCCATCATCGACGCCGAAGGGGCCCGCGCGTGAGTCATCTCGCGATCGACCTCGGCGCCACCAGTGGGCGCGCCATGCTCGGCACGCTGCGCGATGGCGCTCTCGAAATTCGCGAGGTGCATCGCTTTCCGAACACCCCCGCCCGCATTGGCAACCGCATTCACTGGGACATCCTGCGGCTGCTGAACGAGATCAAGGACGGAATCGGCCTGGCGTCCGCCGCCTCGCCCGATCCGCTGACGAGTTTCGGGATCGATACCTGGGGCCTCGATTATGGGCTGCTCGACGCCTCCGACCAGCTCCTGAGCAATCCGTACCACTACCGAGACATGGGCAGCCGTTCCATGCAGGCCGAGCTCCGCCGCCGAATTCCGCCCGCCGAGCTCTATCGCCGCACCGGCATCCAGAGCCTGCCGTTCAACGCGCTCGACCAGCTCATTCGCCTGCAGGACGAACGCCCCTGGTTGCTGGAAAACGCCCAGACCTTGCTCATGACGCCCGACCTGCTCCGCTTCTTCCTGACCGGCGAAAAGCAGAACGAATACACCATCGCCTCCACCTCCCAGTGCCTTTCGATCGAGACGAGCGACTGGGATACCGCGTTGATGGCCCAGGCCGGATTGCCGACCCACATGCTCGCGCCGATCGTGCCACCCGGATCGCCGGGCGGCACCTTGCGCGAGTCGATCGCGCAGGAGCTCGGCGTGACGCGTATCGATGCCGTGGCCATCGCCGAGCACGACACCGCATCGGCCATGATCGCCACCGGCGGCAAACCGGGCGAAGCCTTTTTGAGCCTGGGAACCTGGGGCTTGCTGGGCGCTATCGTCGAGCAACCGATCGTCACCGAAGCCGCCTTCCGCGCGAACGTCGCCAACGAGGGCGGAGTCGGGAACACCTGGCGGTTCTTGCGCAACATCATGGGGCTCTGGCTACTCGAGCAATGTCGCGGCCACTGGAGCAAGCACGGTCTTGGCTTCGACCACGTCGAAATGGTTCGTCTGACCGACGAGGCGACCCCCTTGCATGCCTTCATCGATCCCGACGATGCCCGCCTGATCGACCCGCCCGATCTTCCCGCAGCCATCGGTGCGCTGACCGGGCTCGACCCAAACGACACGGGAGCCATCTTGCGCTGCATCACCGATAGCCTCGCCATGAAAAGCCGCTCCGTGCTCGAATCGATCGAAGCTGCCGCCGGATTGCGCTATCCCGGTCTGCATGTGCTGGGGGGCGGTTCGAAAAACGCCGCGCTCTGCCAGGCGATGGCGAACGCGCTGGGACGGCCGGTGCTGGCCGGCCCCGCGGAAGCGACCGCGATCGGCAACATCCTGGTGCAGATGCAGGCGGTCGGCGAGATCGGCTCGATCGAAGAGGGAGCGGCCCTGGTGGCGGACAATCGCACGATTCGGCAGTTCGAGCCGGTCGAGATCGACCGCTGGCAAGCGGCATATGAACGCTATTGCGAGCAATTCGGATTGGCAGGTGCGGCATGAGCGAGATACCCGTCATTCCCGTTGCCGCCGCGACCGAGCTCATCCGGTATTCGACCCGCATCGTCGAGCGCGGGTTGGCGGCTGGACCGGGCGGTAACCTCTCGGTGCGCGATGGCAACCGCATCTGGATCTCCCCCAGCGGCTATCCGCTCGATCTGATCGAGCAGGACGACTGGGTGCCGATGGACATCGCGTCCGGTCGCACCGAGCGAGACGGGCCGCGTGCCTCGTCCGAATTCGAAATGCATCTGGAGATCTATCGGGTCCGGCCCGATGTGAACGCGATCGTGCATACCCATCCCCCCATCACCATTGGCGTCATCAGCGCTGGCATTCGCGAGATCCCGCCCATGTTTCCCGATTTCGTCGCCATCGCCGGTACCATCGGCGCCATCGACTACGTCGTTCCTTGTTCGCCGGAGCTGGCTGCCGCCGTGCGGCACGAAATTCGCGACCCCGCCATGAGCGCCTTGCTCATGCGCAATCACGGCCTCCTGACCGTAGGCGGCTCGGTTCGCGAGGCCTATTACCGCACCGAAGTCATCGAAGAAGCCGCGCGCATCTTCTGGGTGGCGCGCAGCGTCGGCACGCCCGAAGTGCTCTCCGCCGCTGACTCGGCCGCGATTCTCGATCTCGAAGCCGAACGCTACCGGCAGAAGCTGCTCGCCCAACCGAACCCGGCATGAGCCGCGAACCGGTCGTCATCGGCATCGATGTCGGCACCCAGGGCGCCCGCGTCGTCGCGCACGATCCCACCGGAAAACTCGTCGCTTCGGAATCCGAACGATTCGCCGGCGACTGGTCCGGCCCAGAACAGAATCCCGACGATTGGTGGGAGGCGGTCGCCCGTTCGTCTGCAGACGACTGACGGCGCATCTCGTACGGATCGAGAAATCGCCGGCATCTCGGTGACCTCGACCTCTGGCACCGTGATTCCTCTCGATGCCAATTGGCAGCCGCTCGCTCCCGCGCTCATGTACAGCGACAAACGCGCCGCCGAAATCGCTGCCGAAATCGACCGTCGTTTCCCCGCACTGGGATCGAATGTCTCCTGGGGCTTGCCAAAGATCGTCTGGTTCGAGCGGGAGCACCCCGAGCTTGCCGAGCGCATCCATGCCTGGCGGCATCCCTCCGATTTCCTGATCGGAAAGCTGACCGGCGAGTGGACGCTCACCGACCAAACCACCGCACTCAAATCCGGCTTCGACCTGACGCGCAACCAATGGCCAGCCGAGGTCTATCGATCGTTCGGCATCGATTCCAACACACTGCCACACGTCGGCACGTCAGGCCAGATCGCCGGCTCGGTCGATCGGACCGCCGCAACGGAAACCGGATTGCCGCTGGGCACGCCCGTCATGCTGGGAATGACCGATGGTTGCGCCTCCCAAGTGGGATCGGGAGCG
This sequence comes from uncultured Chloroflexia bacterium, assembly GCA_963720855.1. Classification (GTDB taxonomy): domain Bacteria; phylum Chloroflexota; class Chloroflexia; order Thermomicrobiales; family UBA6265; genus JAMLHN01. The sequence goes on from CAVRGV010000009.1 coordinate 39,749, forward strand.
GTCCGTCCCGGTTCCTGGAACTCGACCATCGGCACCACGCTGGTCATCAAGGGAACCACGGTCGAACCGATTGTCGACCCGCTCGGCCGCATCTACAACCATCGCCATCCGCAGGGCTACTGGATGCCCGGCGCCGCCAGTAACACCGGCGCCGCCTGGATCCCGGCCTGGTTCCCGGACCGCGATCTCGACGAGCTCGACCGTCTGGCCGCAGTGGCCATTCCAACAGGCGTATCCACATATCCCTTGCTCGGCACCGGCGAGCGCTTTCCGTTCGCTTCTCCGACGGCCACTGGTTTCGGCTATGACGGCCCGGACGAAACCCTTCGCTACGCATCCGCCCTGGAAGGCGTCGCCTACCTCGAGCGCATGGCCTTCGACCTCGTGGAAGAACTCTCCGGTGAGCGGGTCGAGGCGGTCAGCACCGCCGGCGGCGGCAGCGCCGGAGAAACCTGGCTCCGTATCCGCGCCAACGTGCTCGACCGCCCCATCCGCAAAGTGCGCAACGCCAACGCCGCCACCGGCGCGGCCATGCTCGCTGCCTCCGGGAAGCTGGTACCCCGATCTCATCACCGCCGTCGACCACATGGTCGAGCTCGAATCGATCATCGAACCAGACACCCTGGTCTCCGCCTATCGCGACGGCTACGACCGGTTCAAATCCGAACTCTCCAGCCGCGGCTATATCGCTAACCCGTCGTCCCGACCGCAGCGAAGCGGAGTGAGGACCTCCTCGCCACAGCGAGTGATCGCAACCGACCTGCTGAGGTCCTGGAAACCGAGCCGCCAAGCAAGGGGTATGAGCCAGGGTTTCAACCCTGGGAAACGCTGCGCCAAACGTCCTCCAGGCGGGCAACGCCGCATCTGTTCTACAGTTCCACCACGAGGGCTTGCAGGGTACGAGGAGCACATGAAAACACACGACGCCGCGTTTTGGGCGGGATGGGTGCGGCCGGACTGGCCGCGAGCGGGGTATTCGGGGCGTTGGGTGACGCGGGAGTAGCGCAGGACGCGCCACTGAAACGAATCACCATCGGAAAACCCTATGAGCTGCGGACCATGGATCCGCACTCCTCCACCGATCAGACCGCCTGGGAGATCCAGGCCGTCGTCTACGAAAGCCTGACCTTTCTCAGACTATCAGGACGGCGTCTTCGAGCCCCTGCCCGGACTCGCGGAAGACGTCACCCTGACCGACGAAACCACCTACGTCTTCAAGATCCGCGAAGGCGTGACCTTTCACAACGGCCGCGAGCTCTCCGCCGAGGACGTGGTCTTTTCGCTCAACCGGGTGCTCGATCCCGAGATCGGCTCCTGGTGGCGTACCCGGCTTGGACCGGCAGTTGCCGTGGCGACCAGTGGCAGGATCGGCAACGCCAGCAGCGGGTTCGGCTCCAGATGTCGGCGTGACCTTCGAGGTCAGCGGCCCGCTGGAAGTGACCGCCAAACTGACCGAGCCCTACGGCGCCTTTTTGCAGGCGCTGGCCGCGACCGTCACCGCCATCGTGCCCGGCGACGAAGTCGCCTCCGGTCAGATCGACCTGAGCACCCAAATGGTCGGCACCGGACCGTTCAAAGTCATCGATCACGCCGAAGACCAGCACTGGATCATGGCCCGGCACGACGGCTATTGGCAGGATGGCACCCCGCTCGCGGACGAGCTGGTCTGGCAGATCATGCCGGACGAATCGGCCCGTCTCGCGGCCTTGCGCGCCGGCGATATCCAGATCACGTCCTTCGACAATCCGCTCATGCTGAACCTCGCGCAGGCCGAAGCAACCATGACCGTGCAGGAACAGCTCACCACCAATTCCTATCTGATGCTGGCCAACGCCGCCCATCCGGAGCTGGCCGACGAGCGCGTCCGGCAAGCCATCTCGCTCGCCATCGACCGGCAGCAGCTCGTCGATGTTGGCATCTCCGGCCGCGCCACGGTCTCCGGTCCGGTTCCGGCCGGGTTCGCCGCGTATGCCACCCCGATCGACGAGCTTCCCTTCTATACCCGCGACATCGAGCAGGCAAAAGCGCTGCTGGCCGAGGCGGGCTACGCGGACGGCCTGAAGATCACCCTGATGGTGCTCCCGGTGCTGACCGTCACTGTCCCGATGGCCGAGCTTATGCGCGAGCAGCTTGCCGAGGTCGGTATCGAGGTCGAGATCGTGCAGAAAGACCTCGCCTCGTTCGTGCAGGCCTGGGCGGTCGATGGCACCGCGCAGCTCACCCTGCTCTGGTTCGCCGGGTTCAGCGAGCCCTATCTCTTCCTGCTCAACTTCCTGAGCGGCGCCTTCAATCCCATCATCGGCGCTGAAGGCGAGGGCATCGATCCGCTGCTCGTACAGCTTTCAACCGCCATCGACCCCGACGACCGCAAGGCGATCCTCTCCCAGATCGAAACCCAGATCGCCACCGAGGGCTACCTGCAATTCATCGCCAGCCGGAACAACTTCGTCGCCTGGCGCAACGACCTGCTGGCCGGTGTCGCCCTCCAGAACGCCGACGGCTTCGGCCTCCCTTACTGGCACAACATCCAGGATTGGGCGTCGATCGAGCCGTCGTAGCGCAGGACGTTCCTTGTAGCTTGGAAGTGCGGGCTATCAGCCCGGCGTAGTGCAGGACGTCCCTGTCCTGCTGCTGGTCAGTCGACGCAACCGGGCACGGAGGTCCGGCACTGCGCCAGCGGAACTGCGATCGGCGAGGGACCGTCACCCCAACCCGGCGTCCCGCGCCCGCAACGCCGCCTGCGCCCGGTCGGCGACTTGCAGCTTCGATAGCACGTTCGAAACATGGTTGCGCACCGTCTTGACGCTGACGAAGAGCCGGTCGGCGATCTGCTGGTTGGTCAACCCCTGCGCGATCATCACCAGTACCTCGGTTTCCCGCTCGGTGAGCCCGGGAAAAACCTTGCTCGCCGGAACCGGAGCCGGGTTGTCGAAATAGCGCATCAAGCGGCGCGCGACTCCCGGGCTGAAAATCGCCTCGCCGTTGCCGACCGCCCGGATCGCGCGCACGATCTCGTCCTGATTCGACCCCTTGAGCAGGTACCCGCGCGCCCCGGCTTTCATGGCCGCGAAGACCCAGTCGTCGTCCTCGAACATCGTCAGCACCAGCACCCCGACATGCGGCGAGGTCGCCACGATCTGCCGGGTCGCCTCGATGCCGTTCATCCCGCCCATCTTCAGGTCCATCAGCACCACATCGGGCTGCAACTTGGTCGCCAGTGCTACCGACTCTTCCCCGGAAGATGCTTCCGCGACCACGTTGGTGCCGGGCACCGTCGCCAGCAGGCCACGCATCCCCTCACGGAAGAAATCGTGATCGTCCGCCAGCAGAATGCGAATCGTCCCCGGCGCTTCAGTGGACATCGGCTTGCTCGCTCGCGATCGAGGGTGTCAACGGGAAAGTGATGTCGATCGTCGTGCCTGCGCCGTCGCTGGAATCGACGGTCATCGTTCCTCCCAGCTCGGAAACCCGCTCCCGCATCGAGCGCAGACCGACCCCGAAGCGCACATCGGCAGGCAATCCCCGGCCGTCGTCGCTGATCGACATCGCAAGCTGGTTCGGTTCGGCACGCAGCTCGATGCGCGCCGCTGTCGCGCCCGCATGCCGGGCGATATTGGTCAATGCTTCCTGTGTGATGCGAAAGACTGCCACCTCGACCGCCGCGCTGAGCGACGGCATCGGCTCGGGTAGCGTCACGGTCACCGGCAGCTCGGCTTGATACCCCAGCTCCTCCAGCGCCGCGCCCAGACCGAGATCGTCCAGCGCGGGTGGCCGCAGCGAGTAGACCAGCCGGCGCACATCGGCCACCGCGGTTTCGGTCCGCAGGGCGATATCGGCCAGCAGTGCATCCACTTGGGGGTTGTCTCCCACCAGATTACGCGCGGTTTCGGCCCGCAGCTTCAGCCCGGAAAGCACCGGCCCAAGCCCATCGTGCAAGTCGTTGCGGATCCGGCGCCGCTCTTCTTCCCGCGCGATCACCAGTTGTTCGCGCGAATGTTGCAGATCGGCGGTGAGCTGCACCGCGTGCGCCGCCACCCCGATCTGGCGGGCAAGATCGTCGACCAGCCGCAGGTCGGAGGCGGCCAGCGGCTCGCCGGGCGTGCGCGAGGCCAGAATCAGCTCGCCGACCGGCTCGGCGTTGTAGGTCAGTGGCCGCGTCAGCAGCTCGCCCCGCTCGGGAAGCGCGCCATAGGACACCGCCGGGGCCAGAAACGAATCCGATCGCAGGCTGATGGCCGCGTACGGCAACTTCAGCGCCTGCGCCACCGATTCCACGATGGCGGGCAGCAGCTCGTCCGCGGTGCTGATCGCGTCGAGCCGGCGGCCCAAACGAGCGATGGCGGCATAGGGATCGTCCCGGTCGCCGTAGACGAACTGGTTGACCGCCGTTTGCAAGCGCTGGCGCACCGGTTGGAAGCAGACCGCCACGATACCGGTCGCGATCAGCGAGAGGAGCAGATCGCTCGATTCGGTCAGGCGCGAGCCGACCACCCCGACGATGATCACGTAGACGCCAAAGACGAACCCGGTCAGCAGCGACCAGAGCACCGTGCGGCTGACGATCAGGTCGATGTCGAAGAGTCGGTAGCGCAGGATGCCGATCGCCATACTGATCGGGAGGGCCCAGGTGGCGAACCAGACGATCCGCTCGAGCGACGCCGGCACGATCGTCATCTCCAGCACGATGGTCGCCACCACGATCAGCACCCCAAGGAAGAACCATTTGAGCTGATCGCGCTCGTTGGCGCGCCCTGCCCGATAGCGGACCGCGAGCGATGCAAATCCGCCCACGGTTGCCACCATAGTGGCAACCAGCGCCACCAGCAGCATCTGCAACGGCAAACCGCTCGGATCGGGGAGGGTAGTAGCCCCGGCCGCGATCGCGTCGCGCTCGTTCCATCCCTCCGAAAATGACGAGATGAGCAGGCTGACCACCGCGATCGCCGTCACGCCATAGAGCCATCGCCAGCGTGGTCCCGGTGCATGCCCGTTGGGAAAGATCAGCGGGACCAGCCCGATCGACAAGGGCAGCGGGAGCATCCAGGCGATCTCACTGGCGCCCGCCAGCACCGCCGCGACCTCGATATCGAACGGATGACTGGAGTGGCTATAGACCGAGATGAATTGGCCAACCGCCGAGATCGCCCCAATTCCCAGCAGGGTCCAGCCGAACGCGTTCCAGGGTTGGCGGGCCGCGATGAACGCCCCGATCGTGGCATACGGAAGACAAATCACCGCTGCCAGATAGAGCGTGTCCGCGAGCGAGCTCGGGGAAAGCACGATCGGGCCGTCCTGATGCAGCGAAAACCAACCGCTCAGCAGCAGGATCCCAACAACCAGTGACCAGATCGTCCAGGGGGCGAGCGGTGCTTCCGGCCTGTGCCGGGAGGAAGTTCGGGTATGCGCGCATGCGATGGTTCATCGGCTCGTTTGCCCCAGTCGCTGCTGTTTGGCTCGGATGGTGTGGGGGAATGTACGTCATCTGGGAGAAGCGAGCAGGGAGCGCCGGTTCGATGGCGCTCCCTGCTGCATGGGCTTCGTGCGATTACGCTTCTGGCGTGGCCGGTCCGGCGATCTCGGTGATATTGTCGATCAACCAGACACCATCCTCTTGCGCGAAGATGATGTAGACCGCATTGCCCTCGCCATCGCTCGTATCGTCCTCTTCGACTCCGCCAACGCGTCCGTCGTCGAGCATGATCACATCGCTGAGCGGCAGAAAGACCTCGTAGTCACCAACCGCGACGGGGGTCGCGAGCAGCCCTTCGAAGAAGCCCGTCAGCTGATCCACCGGCACCTCGCCCTCGGGAGCGAAGAACTGGGTTCCTTCGTCGGTCATCAGCGCAAGTTGCCCAGCAAAGTCGTTGGCATTGCTGCACCCGATCATCTGCCGCAGCGTCGCATTGACCGCGGCGACCACCTCATCGTCTGCTGGCGTCCCGGTGGGAAGCGTGCCGGCCGCGATCTCGGCATCCGCTACGTAGTCGCCCGCGTTCCAGATTGCGGCCACGTCTTCGGCGGTGCGAGGTGTGACGACGCACTCCGCCGGATCGACCGCAATCGGCGTCGCATCCTGTGCCAGGGCCGATACGTGACCGCCCAGCAGCAGCGTGCCGCCGATGGCAAGTGCCGCCAATGTTCCATTGAGTTTGCGCATGGTGTGCTCCGTTTCATGGTTCGCCAGATTTGGCCGTCATCGGCTGCGGTCGATCCGCTCGATGTCTCCTTCTGGTTTACCGGAGCAACGTCCCGCCGTCGCCGGCAACAGTCCCGATCGACCCGGGACCTCGTCCCGATTCGATCCCACCCCATCCCACGGTCGTAGTGCAGCACGTCCCTGTCCTGCTGTGACACGTCGACCAATCACGAGAGGACACGCAAGACCCCTACGACGTCCGGCACCGGAGCCCTTTCGCCAGCACAGGGCCGGCGGCTACGGCGCTGCGCGTGATGCGATCGTGGCTCTGGCTTCCGTCGCCGAAGGCCAATCGGGCACTCCTGCGGACTGATCCGCCGCGTCCATGATCGCCAGCAACATCGCATCCGCCGCTGCCGCGCCGATCATATCGGTCAGATTCGAGCCGGTGGTGCGCGGCAAAGTCACCGGCGCATCCCAGGTGGAGAGCGCGAAGATCGTGTCGCCGTCGAGCGTGGTGTGTATCGGGCGGATCGCGCGCGCGAACCCGTTGTGCGCCAGATCGGCGACCTTGATGAGCTGATATTTATCGAGCTGCGCATTGGTGGCGATCACGCCCAGGGTCGTATTGGTCAGATCGGGACGCGCTTCCTCTTCCCAGTCGACCGGCTGGTACAGGAGCGCGGAATCGAATCCGCCACTGGTGGCATAGAGCTCACCTGTTATCGGATGCACCAGCCCGCCCAGCGAATTCACCACCACGATCGCTCCGACCACGATACCTCCCGGGAGCTGCAACGATGCGGTGCCGAGTCCGCCTTTGGTGCGCACGCATCCAGGACCCTTGCCGGCCGTTCCCCCTGCGCCCGCGCCAACCGATCCACGCGCGAACGGTGCGTTCGATGCGGCTTCGACGGCGGCGACACCCCATTCGACCGTTGGCCGCACATGTGGATCGGCGAAGATCAGATCGTAGATCACTGCCCCAGCCACCAGCGGCAGCTTCGCGACTCCGGCCTGAATCCCGATCCCCTTGCGTGCCAGCGCTTCGGTGATACCGGAGATCGCCTGCAACCCAAAGAGACTCCCGCCAGTGAGACCAATGCCATGCACATCTCCCCATGGCGAACCGACGCTCAGGGCATCGGTATGCAAGGTGCCGGGGTTCGCCCCGCGTACCGAGACGCCGGCGGTGGCGCCCCGCTCGCAGAGGATGGCAGTGGTACCGCGCGCCACATCGGGATGCGTGTAATGCCCAACGCGGATACCCGGCACATCGACAATCGAGTCGTTCGGACCGCGGCGCAGCAGCAGGGTGGACGGGTGGGTGGTCTCGAGCATATCGATGGATTCTCCTGTTTTGCCACTACGGCGTTGCCAGGCGGATGGGTTGGAAACGACCGCGCTCCCTTTGCCGCTACCGGGTTGTGAGAGCGCAACGGTCAGGTTCACCCAGAGCACGGCGCACGGTTCGGTCGACGAATTGGCCCATTGATGCGGGCGGTTGCTGTGCAGATGGAGCGAATCGCCAGTGGTCAGCCGGAACGATTCCTCCTCGATGGTCACATCGAGCGAGCCGGAGAGGATGTAGAGGAACTCCTCACCCTGGTGAGAATAGACCCCCTCACTGCTGCCACCTGGCTGGACCTCGTAGCGGTACGCCTCCAGCGGGCCGCCACTCAGAATCATGTCCTCGATGGTCACCAGCCCATTCTCGGCCGTAAATCGCGGCCGGTTGGCGGGTTTGATCAGTGAATGCGGCGCCGGCGTCGATTCCTGCATCAACCCCGGTACCGACGTCTTGAAGAGATCGGCGATGCGGATCAGATTGGCGATCGAGATGCTGGTAGTCCCGCGTTCGACCGCGCTCAAAAACGAGATCGAAAGCCCGGTCGCCGCCGAAACCTGCGCTAATGAAAGCCCTCGTCCCGTGCGCAGCGCCCGGATCCGGTTGCCCGGCCCGCTGGCGGATGTTGCCGGTGTCGCTTCCGGATCGGCTGCGCTCGCGCTTCCCAGCTCCTTGCGGATGGCGGCGGTATTCAGCCCGTCGAACCGGCGCAATCGGTCGATCTGACGCAATCGCGCAATATCGGCATCCGAATAGAGCCGCCGTCCGCTCTCCGTGCGCGCCGGCGCAATCAGTTGCTCACCTTCCCACTGCCGCAGCATCCCCACCGACACCCCGACCATGCTCGCCGCCGCCCCGATGGGATAGCAGGGTTCGCTCATGTCGCTCGCCCCAACCGCAGCTCAGGGACCTGTGCCCTGCGATCGGTCAGTCCTTCAAGAGAAAGAGTGGGCGTGAACCAGGTTCGCATCGAGACGGCCATTCCCAAAAACGTGAGCCCCTCTCCCCAGAGGGAGAGGGGTTGGGGTGAGGCGATCGGTTTCCCCCAAACCGAGTCCCTCCGAGGAACCCTCGCACTCGATGAGCGCCCCTTCCTGCTCCCAACTCCGGGAGCAGGAAGGGGAGGTAGGGAGATGGATGAGGGTCGCACACCCCGCACAGCCATACCCAATATCTGAATGCTTTCTGGGCAGATGTCACATTGACACAACATTGGCGGCTCAGTAATCTACTGGAAGTTCGCAGGTCTATAGGAATACTACGAAAGCCGTGCACGCGTAAAGGGGAGTGCCGCATCTGCGAAATCTCGATGACGCGTTCACCGCATCCCAGGATCATCCCACGTCGCGGCCGGAGGGCGGTCGCTCGTTACCCGAGAGGAGCAGTCTCATGTCGGATTCGAACGATCGTTTGTCCCAGGACGTCTCGCGACGCACCCTGCTCAAGGGAACCGCTGGCGCCATAGCCGCCAGCATGGCCGCACGCCAGATGTTCATGTCCCCGGAGGCCGCCCTGGCCATGCAGGCTTCCGGCGGGCAGCTCATCGTCGGCAAGCCCTACGAGCTCAGCTCGTTCGATGTCACCACCGCCGCCGATCAGACCGCCTGGGAGATCCATGCGCTCGTCTACGAGCCGCTCGTCTTCCTCGACGGCGAGTTCAACCCCATCCCGGGTTTGGCCGAAAGCTGGACCGTTTCCGAAGACAACCTCACCTATACCTTCAAGATCCGCGAAGGTGTCACCTTCCACAACGGCCGCGAGCTGACCGCGGACGATGTGCTCTTCACCATGAACCGCGTGCTCGATCCCGCCACCGGCGCCTGGTGGCGCACCCGTCTCGGCCCTCCAGTCGCGATCACTGAAGAGCAGATCGCCTCCGATGCCACCGCGGTTGCCATGGGCACGCCCGTCGCGACCGTGCCCGGTGTCGGCGTGAGCTTCGAGATCACCGCCCCCTACGAAGTCACCGCCACCCTGACCGAACCCTATGGCGCCTTCCTGCAAGCCCTGACCCCGACCGTGATGTCGATCGTCCCATCGGTCGAGATCGAATCGGGCGAGTTCGATCCCACCACCGGACTGCTCGGTACCGGTCCGTTCAAGGTAGTCGATCACGCTGAGGACCAGCGCTGGGAATTCGGCGCGCACGAAGGCTACTGGCAGGACGGCAAGCCGCTGGTCGAATCGCTCGTCTGGCTGATCATGCCGGACGATTCGGCCCGGGTGGCCGCGCTTCGCTCGGGTGATATCCACATCACTGCCTTCGAAAACCCGCTCATGCTCAATCTGGCCGAGAGTGACGACAACATCACCATCGAGCAACAACTAACCACCAACGCCTATCTCATGTTCGTCAACTCCGCGCATCCGGAGCTGGCCGATCCACGCGTCCGCCAGGCAATCTCCAAGGGCATCGACCGCGAGCAGATGGTCAGCCTGGCGATGTCCGGTATGGCGAACCTGACCGGACCGGTCCCTGCCGGGTTCACCCAGCTCGCCTCGCCGGTCGCCGATCTCCCGACGTACACCTATGACCCCGAAGGCGCCAAAGCCCTGTTGGCCGAAGCTGGCGTGGAAACACCGCTCAAGGTTCGCCTGCTCATCCTGCCGTTGTTGCAGGTGACCGTGCCGATGGCCGAGTTGATGAAAGAGCAGCTCTCGCAGATCGGCGTCGAGATCGAGATCGAGCAGAAGGACCTCGCCACCTTCGTGCAGGAATACGCGATCGACTTCACCGCCATGATGACGATCACCTGGTACGCCGGGTTCAGCGATCCCTATCTCTTCCTGCTCAACTTCCGCAGCACCGGCACTGGCCCATACGTCGGCGCCGCCGAAACGACCCAGATCGACGCGCTGCTCGATCAGGTTTCCGGGCAATCCGACCTGGAAGAGCGCAAGGCGACCTTCGGTCAGATCGAGCAGCTCATGGCGGAAGAGGCGTACTTCCAGTTCCTCGCCACCCGCAACAACTTCGTCGCCTGGCGCAACGACCTGCTGGCAGGCGTCACATTGCTGGCCGCGGATGGCTTCGGACTGCCGTACTGGCATGTGATCGAGAACATTTCGGTCGCGGAATAGTAGGGTTGTCGTAACGGGTTCGGCCGCCGGGAGCAATTCCGGCGGCCGGACAATCGCCTCGACTCGATCGGACGCGGACCGCAATGCTTCGATTCATTCTTACCCGGCTCGTGCTGGCAGTCGTCGTGCTGCTGGGAATCTCCATGATCGTTTTCGTTGCGATGCGCATGGTGCCGGGCGGGTTCGCCACCGCCATGCTCGGTCCGCAGGGGGCGCAGCAACCAGAGCTGATCGATCAGCTCAACGAGCGCTACGGACTGAACGATCCGCTGATCGTGCAATACGGCGTCTGGCTGAAAAACGCCGTGCAGGGGGACTTCGGTCAGTCGCTCGGTACCCGGGCGGACATCTCGCACGAGCTGGTGCGCCGAGCTGGCGTCACCATCGAGCTGGCGTTTCTTTCGACGCTCATCTCGATCGGGTTGGGCGTTCCGCTCGGGATCATCGCCGCGCTCAAACGCGGAACCGCGACCGATGCCGGCGTGCGCGGGCTGTCACTCCTCTTTCTCTCGATCCCCGATTTCGTGCTCGGCACCCTGCTGATCTATTTCGTCTCCACCCGGGGCATTCCGCTGCCGGTCTCCGGCTATGTCTCGATGAGCGAAAGCGTCTCCGGCAACCTGAAATCGATGGTGCTGCCGGTCCTTTCGCTCGGGCTGATTACCACCGCGGTGGTCATGCGCGTCACCCGCGCCAGCGTGGCCGAAGTGCTCAACGAACCCTATGTCGTCACCGCGAGAGCGAAGGGGCTGAGTCCGAGCGCCGTCACCCGCCGGCATGTCATGCGTGGCGCCTTGATCCCGGTTATCACCGTGATCGGGATCAATGTCGGCTTCCTCCTGAGTGGCGCGGTCATCGTGGAAGAGATCTTCGCGCTCCCCGGTTTGGGCCGCTATGCCTTGCAAGGCATCCTGCAACGTGACTATCCGATTGCCCAGGCCACGGTTGTGCTCGGCGCGGCCATGTTCGTTATGAGCAGCTTCATCGTCGATCTGCTCTATGCCTGGGTCGATCCCCGGATCCGCTACCAATGAGCGATTCCGTGCTGGCGACCAACCCCACGAACGTGACCGAATCCGCCGTCTCCGGCGATTTGCAACGCCCCCGTCCGCGCGGCTTTTCCGCCTTCGTGCGCAAAAGTCCGCTGGGAGCGATCTGCCTCTTCGTGCTCATCTTCGCGATCGCCTTCGCATTGATCGGCCCGCTTATCGGTACCGGTGACCCGGAAAAGATCGATCCCCTTTCCGTCTTTACCGGTCCATCCCGCGAGTACCCGATGGGCACCGACTATCTCGGCCGCAGCGTCATGGCGCGGTTGGCGATCGGCATGCGCGTCTCGCTGCTGATCGCTCTGCTGGCGGCCGGTCTCGCGGCGGCGATTGGCGCGGCAGTCGGGCTCGTTTCCGGCTACGCCGGCGGCATGACCGACGAAGTCATTGGGCGCCTGGCCGATGTTCTCTTCGCGTTCCCGACCATGCTCCTCGCGCTCTTGATCGTGATGGTGATGGAACCCGGCATCCCCGCCCTGGTGGTCACCATCCTCGTGGTGACCCTGCCGATCTTCGTGCGCGTCGCCCGCGGACCCACCCTGGGCCTCAAACGCTCGGAATACGTCATGGCCGCCCGCGTCAGCGGCGCGACCACCCGGCGCATCATCTTCCGTCACATCCTGCCGAACCTGACCGGCCCGCTGCTGGTGCAAACCACCTTCTCCCTCTCGGTCGCGCTCATCGCCGAAGGCGCCCTCAGCTTCCTCGGCCTCGGCGTGCAACCACCGCAACCCTCGCTCGGCTCTCTCCTGCGCGACGGCAAAACCTACATGGAGCTGGCCCCCTGGACCATGTTCTTCCCCGCCCTCACCCTCGCCGGCCTCATCCTCGCCATCAACCTCCTCGGCGACGAGCTCCAGGCCATCATCGACCCCCGCCTCCGCGGCCGCTAACGGGCGAAAGCCGCCCCCCACATCGTAGTGGCGGGACCTGTGCCCGCCAATCGGGCGTAAGCCCGATCACGGACCTTCGCATCGACCATCCTTCGATCTGGAAACACGGCTGTGGGCAGCGCAGTAGCGGCCTGCGGCCGCTGGCGGGCACAGGTCCCGCCACTGCGAGGTCTTGTGTGGGGCGTTCCTCGAGGGTGGCGGAATGCTCATTCCTGGTGTTCAAAATGACAGAGAGGAGAGATGCAAACAATGTATTACGTTGTAGTACATTGTTTGCATGGAGATCGAGGTGGTTTTCTGGGACGACTGGAACCGGGAGCACGTCAAGAAGCATGGATGCACGGTCGAGGATGTGAAGTTTGTCTGTTCCGGCGATCACGTTCTAATCAAGGAATCCTATAAAGATCGGTTCGTAGTTGCAGGCCCTGGCCCAGACGGGCGCTTTGTCACAGTCGTTATTGGAGCCGATCCCAACGGGCCGCCAGGCACGTGGTACCCCTTCAGCGCCAGACCATCCTCCAAGCAGGAGATCAGGAAATATGAACAAGAACGAGCCGGATACCAATGAAGCGCGGTCCACTGTCGATCTTGGCTATCCCACTCCGGCCCACGATGGTATTCCATCGTTTCGGAATATTGAGGAAG